>DASQAF010000049.1:0-393055 GCA_035635855.1 Pyrinomonadaceae bacterium | reverse complement strand
CTCGTGATCCTGCTGCCAACAAAAACCGTTAGAAACGGTTCCCGGTCAATTCCGGCTCGCTATTACCGGGCTGAAGCCGCGGTGCTAATGAGACCGCTTCGCGTTGCTCCGCCCGCGCTACCAATAAGAGTTGAAGCAGAGCCACGACTTGAAACTCCAAACTGATCTACTACCTCAGATCGTTCAAAGAAACATTTGTCCTAACTTGCAAGAATTGTAGGTGCGTCACTCCGTGGGCGGCCCGTCTTCCGCCCGATCGGGGCGCCCACGGAGTGATGCCCTACAGATTTACGACACTACCCAGTTCTGGCCACACTTTTTTGTAAGAAAGGCCTATGGTATATTTTCGCCCGCACGATATATCAGTTGACTGGATGTTGGAAAGACAAATTCCTGACTGATTGTGTTTGACTCCAGGTTAGTGGGCCGATAGCTCAGTTGGTAGAGCAGCTGACTCTTAATCAGCGGGTCGCAGGTTCGAGCCCTGCTCGGCTCACCATTATTTTCAATGACTTGCGGCAGGTGCCCCTTGAATTACTGGGCCTGCCGCTTTCCTTTAGACTTGTTTTCATCCCCAACAGTTAAGCGGACGTCGTGCTCATGTTTTGTTCGAACTGCAACCGATTTGCCTTCATGTATAGAAGACACTCTGTGCTTCTCGTTTTGATTTGCACGATAGCGATGGGCTGGCAAACAGCTTCGTCACAAACGACCCCCTCACCGCAGATGGCCGACAATCGCAATAAGTCGGAGCGTTCAGACACGTTGACGGGCGGACGAATCGAGACGGCCGATTTTGCGGCTAACCAACCTGATATACGTCTCACTCTAAATGTGCCTTCGTTTCGCCTGACGCTCTGGCAAAACGGAAAAGAAGTGAAGTCTTACTATGTCGGCGTAGGAATGAAGGAACACCCACTCTATATCGGCGATCGGGAAGTGAACGAGCTGATTTGGAATCCAGCGTGGATACCGCCGGCCAGCGATTGGGTGCTGGGAATTAAGGGCGTGAGCCCCGGCGAAGTGATCAAAGCCAGCGATCCACGCAACCCGCTCGGCAAAATGAAAATCCCCCTGGGCGATCGTTACCTGATTCATCAGGCTGCGAAGCCGAGTGATCTCGGCAATCTGGTTTCACACGGCTGTGTACGAATGCTGCGCTGGGACATTTACGATCTGGCCGAGAAAATCGTCGCTGCGCGAAACGTGCCCGTCTCACCCAAGCGCATCGAAGCAGCGAAACGTGGCTTACGCACACTCGTCGTGAACCTCGACGAACCAGTGCCCGTAGACATCAACTACGACACGCTCGTCGTCGAGCAGGGTGTCCTTCACGTTTATCCGGACGTGTACGCGCGCGGAACAAACCGGCCGGCGAAGCTGCGGGCAGAACTTCAGGCCGCGAATGTCGACGCGTCAAACCTTAGTGACAAAACTTTTAAACAGATATTCTCAAAGGTGACGCGACACACACAGTTCGTGGTCGAAGTACGCAGCATCGCTGAGGGGCAGGCAATGGAAGATGGACACGTGCTGCCCCTAATCCCCAGAGCAGCGCCGCGGGCCAGAGGTCGGTAGACTCATTTTCCATTTCTCAATTTGACATCTTTCATTGGTCATTCGCCGTTCCGTTTTGTTCGTATACGTTCGTGTGACTTCGTGGATCGTTCTTCGTTTCTCAGCACAGGCAAACGATCCACGAAGTCACACGAAGTAAAACGTACTCATCATAATGGCAAATGAAAAATGACAAATGGGACATGGAAAATCCGTCTCCTGCTTTCTATCCGCCTACTACCCTACTTACTTAACATATTCCCAGTGCCAAGGCTCGTAGCAGTAAGGGCGGAAGCCGAAGCGGCCGGCGTTACGCACCAGCCATTGGTAAACGCGTGTCTGTACTTGCAGGGCGCGGTTTGCATCGCGCGTATCAACCGCTTCGCCGCCAACATAGAGGTCGAGGGCGCGACCAGTGAAATGGGGACTATTAACGGCGAGCCCGGCGCTTCCCGAGTTGGGCGCCTCTCGGCGCAGTTTTTCCTGATATTCACGCGAGCGAAAGGCCGAAATGATTTTTAAGTATTTCTCGCCGGACGTGAGTTCACTTCCCTTATGATCAAGACCGAGCGAACGGTCGCCAACTGCGGCGGCCACCATGCGCTTGTAAGCCGCGTACGTCCGGCGCTCGACTTGCCTGAGTTCTTCGGCGCGCGTCGGGTCATAGAAATCAGACAGTGGTGCAGTCAATAGCTGGTCCGGTGTCGCCACGGATCGATCTTTCAAACGCGCGTCCTGCCACGTCTTGATCATCGCGTAGAGTGTCTCTTCATCAATCACCCCGCTGGGCTTGAGCGCAGATTTCGCCTGCCAACGCGCAACGGCCCGCGCAAACTGGACGCTGGCGCTGTCCTGCTTTGTGTTGATGAGTTGCTTGACTAACGGCGTGTAGATATACCAGCCGTGTTGCTGCTTGCTCCCAAACGTCCAGACGAGCGAGGTGCTGAGCAAAGCGTTGCGCTTGGCGGCGTCAGCGCCAGGCTTGCTCGCTTCCTTCGATTGGCCGTGGCCTGACACAGGGTCAAGCGCGATGGCAAACAACACCGCGGCGATAATCAGCACTGGCGGGTGAAAAGAAGAATGCTTCATCTTGATTGAAACTTCCTCTGATCACTTATTCGAGTCGGCGCGCCGCAGCCGAAGACGCAAGCGCGCAGTAGTTGGCCGTATTTGAACATAGACTCACCGATCAGATCCGGGACTCTTGCCTTATCAATTTAAGCGTCGCGGATGCTTCCGTTTTGCCCCGCGGTTCACTGCCGGCCTCGTATCTTTTCGCTAACACGAACTGAAGTCAATCTGATTACGCTGACGATCGACAGGGTTGGCTGAATTTCTGTCGACACCTCCTTCCGCCACAGTCTTTCGGTCAACTGCTGATCATTTTGTGATACGCTTCCGGAGATGCTGAACGACCCCGCGAATCCATCGCCTCCATCACCACTGGGCCAGAGGCTTTGGTGGCTGATTCTGGGTCGCGCGGCAGCCGTGGTACTGCTGCTCCTGATCGGAGTCTTCTGGAAGAAAAGCGCGCTCGACAGCAGCTTCACCAACTCGCTCAGCGGCGTCGCGCCGATACTTCTCAGCGTTGCGCTGCTGACAATTCTCTACAGCGCCGCACATTTGCTTTGGAAAAACTTTCGGGCGCAGGCGCAGATTCAATTTTTTCTTGACGTGTTGATTGTCACCTGGCTGGTTTGGTCAACCGGCGACATTCATTCTCCGTACACTGCGCTTTACATCGTCGTCATTTCAGTCGCCAGCCTTTTCATCGGCCCGCGCGGGGCAATGGTCACTTCAGTTGGCAGCGCCGCCGCGTTCAACGCCGGTGTGCTGATTGCCATCAACGGGCTGGGACCGATTGCTGCCCGCGCTACCGGAGATTCGCTGGCGAACGCGATTCAATCGGTTGGACTCTCAGATATTTCCTTTCTCGTCGTGGGGTTGCTGGCGGCCAAACTTACCGACCGTCAGACGAGGTCGGATGTTCAGCTTGCCGCCACGGCGCGTTCGCTCGCCGATCTGCGCGCCCTGCACGAGCGCATTGTGGAATCCATTCGATCAGGAGTGATCACGACGGATCTTCAGGGCCGCATTTACACCTTCAACGCCGCTGCCGAAGAGATCACCGGTTACAAACCTGAAGACGTCCGCGGCCATGATGCGTCGATCTTTTTTGGCGACATGACCCGGCAGATTACCGCCTCGATGAACGCAGCCGCCACCGGCAAAGTCAGCCCACGCTTTCAGGCGGATTGCCTGACGCCAAACGGTTTGGCGCTGCGGCTCGGGTTCAGCATCGCGCCGCTTTTTACCGAAGAGGGCGAGACCAGCGGCATGGTGATTACCTTCCAGGATCTGACGGACGTCCGCGCCCTGGAAGAAACCTCGCGGCGACAGGATCGCCTGGCTGCGGTCGGGCGCCTGGCCGCGTCGATCGCGCATGAAATCAGAAATCCTCTGGCAGCCATGCGCGGCTCAATTCAGATGCTGCGGGCAGAGATGGATGGCGATTCGGAACAGGCCCAGTTGATGGAGATTATCCTCCGCGAATCTGATCGACTGAACAAGATAGTCGCCGACTATTTGAATTACGCACGGCCGCGGCCGGCGGAGCTGCAGAATGTCGATGTGTGCGCCCTCGTGCGCGAGACCTTGAAACTGATGCGCAATAGCGCTGAGCTAAGTGACCGTCACTTGCTCGAGGAAGATCTGCCAAACCGGCCGGCGATTGTTACCGGTGATGCCGAGCAACTAAAGCAGGTCTGTTGGAACGTGGCGCGCAATGCTTTGCAGGCAATGCCGGACGGGGGCACGTTTCGGATTGGCTTGAGCGAGGTTGACGGCAATCGTTGGCGTCTTTCGTTTACCGATAGCGGCCGGGGCATGACGCCGGAACAGGTTGAACGTCTTTTCGAGCCGTTCACTTCAACCACGGGCGGCACCGGCCTGGGCCTGTCAATTGTCTATCAAATTATTCGGGATCATAATGGTACAATTAACCTGCGCAGCCGGCAGGGAGCAGGAACCACGATTACGATCGAGCTGCCGACCAGCAGTTAGAGCGAGCAATCATTTTCCATTTGTCATTTGACATTTTTCATTTGGTCGTCTTCTTTAGTGCTTTCCGGTCTTGAAGGAGGAACGCCGTGCAAGAAGGGACAGCGAGAGCTAAAGCGCCTCAGTCGCAAGCTGATGAACTGGAGGATCGCCTTGTTGATTTTGCGGTTCGGATAGTCAAGCTTTCGGCGAGGTTACCCAAAACAGCGGCAGGACGGCATGTCGCTGGACAGATTCTGCGATCGGAAACTTCGCCGGCGCCCAACTATGGTGAAGCACGAGGCGCAGAGAGCACGGCCGACTTCGTTCACAAAGTCCGCATTGTTCTTAAGGAGCTTAACGAAACATCGATCTGGCTGCGCGTCATTGAACGAAGTCAAATTCTGAAAACGGAACTACTAACTGATATCATCAACGAGAATTCTGAGCTCTGCAAAATCTCCACTGCTTCCCTCAAAACGGCGCGCAGCCGAAATAGATGACAAATGAAAAATGTCAAATGATGAATGGAAAATAATTCTTAACCGAACTTATGGCCAACCTTCTAATCGTCGATGACGAATTAAGCATGCGCCAATTCCTGACGCACCTGTTCCAGCGCGACGGCCACGCGATCCGCGTTGCTGAGAACGGTCGTCAGGCGATGACCCTGCTTCGCAAGCAACCTGCCGACGTCATTATTTCCGATGTGAAGATGCCTGATATGGGCGGCATCGAGCTCTTGCGTGCCGCGCGCGAGCTGCAACCCAGTATCGAAGTCATTATGATGACCGCCTTTGCCAACGAAGAAACCGCGCATGAAGCGTTTCTGATGGGTGCGTTCGATTTCGTTCACAAGCCCTTTGATAACGAGCTGCTGAAAGAAAAAGTGGCTCGTGCTCTCCAGAAGATCTCGATCGTCCGCGAGAAGCAGGCGCTGCAGGACGAGAACGAAGCGCTGATCAAAGGCCAGCGCGCCCGCGGCAGGCTCAGCAACATCATCGGCCAATCCGATCGGATGCAGGCTGTCTATCAAATGATCGAGACAGTGGCTCAGGTCCAATCGACCGTGCTGATCACCGGCGAATCGGGCACCGGCAAGGAACTCGTAGCGCGCGCGATTCACGATCTCAGTCCGCGCGCGCAGAAACCTTTTGTGTCGGTTAACTGTGGAGCGTTTACTGAAACCCTGCTTGAGTCAGAATTATTCGGCTACGTCAAAGGCTCGTTTACGGGCGCCACCGCAAACCGAAAAGGATTGTTTGAGGCGGCTGATCAGGGCACGATCTTTCTTGATGAGATCGGAGAAATGTCGCCGGCGATGCAGGTAAAGCTGTTGCGCGTGTTGCAGGAGCGCAAGGTGCGGCCCGTCGGCGCTCATGAAGAGTCTGAAGTCAACAGCCGAGTCATTGCCGCCACTAACCGCGATCTCTCGGCCCTGGTAAAGGAAGGAACCTTCCGCGAGGACTTGTTCTATCGCGTCTCAGTGATTCCGATGGAACTGCCGCCCTTGCGAGAACGCGGATCGGATATTAGCGAACTTACCGAACACTTTATTCAAAAGTTCTGCACCCAGCAGGGGCGCAGTTTGTCGCTTAACGATCAGGCATTGCGGCTGCTGGAAAATTATTACTGGCCGGGCAACGTGCGCGAGTTGGAACACACAATAGAACGTGCCGTGGCTTTGGAGAAAACCGACACGATCCAGCCTGAGCGCTTGCCCGAGCAAATCACCAATTACAATCCGGCGCGGATTGCGTCTGAGCTGGAACTACCGGCGGACGGAATCGATCTAACGGCGCACCTCGATCAACTGGAGAAGACTTACGTCCTCGAAGCTTTGCAGCGCACGGATGGTAACCAGACAAACGCCGCGAATCTTTTGAAGATGTCCGTGCGTTCGCTGCGCCATCTGCTGGACAAGCATGGCATCCGCGGACTGACCGCCCAGATGCGCGACGAGCGCCGCTCTGGCGATACGATTCCGCGGCGGCGAGCTACGGACCCTCATCCGCGGCGGCGCGACGAAGACGGTGAAGACCAATCTAACAGTTCCGGTCATGCCGCTCGCGCCGGCGAGCGCTGAGGCTTCGGTTCACCTCGTGCGGCGATAAGTCACAATTGGGCTGTCCAACCTGCTCCCGCCTGGCGAAACGATGCGGAGAGTTTTCCTTGGATTCTGACCGCACCCATGAAAATTTGCGCCAATTGTCAACGAAAGTATTCGGACTCACTCGAGTATTGTCTGGCAGACGGCACAGTTCTTTCTCCAATGGATGATCCGCAGGCTACCTTGAGGATCAACGCGCGCCCCACACACTCAGTTGCTCCGGCCAAACATGGTGTCCCACCCTGGCTCTTTGCGTTGGCAGTAATACTCCTTCTGGGAATCGTCGGCGCGGCCGGATCGGTGATGCTTTTTCTTGGCCGGAGTGATAAAGCTGCCGCCGTCGATCCAAGTCGCTCAAACAATACTCCCGTTAGTGCCACCGGCTCGCCTAACAACGACCCTCGCTCCGCGATGGAGCAGGAGATCAGGAAACTCGAGCAGATCCATTCTACACTTGCTGTTTCAATGGTGCAGAGCGACGTCGCCGCGATAGATCGCCTGCTGGCCGACGACTACCGGTATACAAATGACCTGGGCTGGTCGTTCAATAAGGAGCAGACGCTGACAGCCTATCGCACAGGGCAGGTGCGCTATGACTCGGTAACCGTTCCCGATCCGAAGGTCGAAATGAACAAGGACTTAACCAGGGCGGTGGTCAGTGGTCGCGCGTATACGATTGGCCGGCTGGGAAAGACGCGATTCAATAATAGCTACCTTTACCAGAACAACTACGAGAAGCGGCAGGACCGTTGGCAACTTGTAAGAGCAGAGGCGCGGTATCACTAAACCGTCAACCGATCTTAACGGTGAGCATCGAGATCGAGCCGCCATCAAATCCTTTGACCGGGTCGATCTTGATAATCGGCTTATCTTTCCTTGCTTCATCGAATTCAACCTTGCCGCCATACCGCGTCACTTCGGTAATAACTCTTTCCCGGCTTGAACCAGTCTTAGCATAAGCAGCATTGGCCAGAGTCAATACCATCAGCATTAAGATGCAGGTCGGTTTGAATCTCATTGTCTCGCTCCTCGACTTAAATTATTCGCAGCCCACAAATCGTTCTCAGCAACTGTTTTCGAAACCAATCTCAGCCTGAGTCGGCCAAATGAGCTCCCGATGGGTTTCTTACCGACATTTTCCTCCAGGGCTTCGCGCAGTCGATCAGTTGTCCGGCGCGGATCCCAACCGATGAATCTCTTTAAAATGACGCCATCCTTAATGATGAAGGTCTGAGGAAGTACGTCCTGACCCGCCAACAATTTGTCCCCTGATATTTTGCTGATCCAGCCCGTCTTATATGTGGGGCCGGAAATATCCAGGAATCGTCGCACGTCAGCGCCCGCTGTTTGCGGGTCTTCAGTTGAGAGCGCGACGACCACCACCCCGCGATCGGCAAAATCCTTGTGTAGGTCCTCCAGGACAGAAATCAGAGTCCGGCAGGGTGAACACCAACTCGCCCAGAGGCCCAGAACCAAAACCTTGCCGCGATAATCCTCCAGTTTGATGGCCGACTTGCCGTCAAGACTGCGGAACCTGGCACTGCGAGCAATCTCCGGTGGACGTTGAGGCTTCGCCGCAGACTGAGCAAACGCAACCTGGCTAACGATCAGCCCGCATAAGATCAGCCTGAAGAGTCTGGAACCCATGTGTGCATCCTCTGCGTTGTAGTGAAGCTACTCGCTAGCATAGCCCTCAAGCAACTTCGCCACCGCTTTGGCCTTATGAAAAGTTGTATGGAACATCGGTGTCCGGCCTTCCCTATCCTGTGCCTTGAGGTCCGCGCCGTGATCGATCAGCAATTGAGCAATGGCAGCTTGATTGGCATGCGCCGCCGCGTGCAAAGGCGTCGTGCCCCAGTGATCATTGTTGTTGTGTGCATTCACGTCGGCGCCGGCTTTGATGAGCAGAGCTACCACTTCCTGCTGGCCCTTCCAGGTCGCGCAATGAAGAGGCGTCGAACCATCCTTATCGCGCGCATCGATCAACGCGGGATCGCCGGCCAGCAGTTCTCTCAGCCTGGCCGCCTGACCATTCTTGGCGGCTTTGATAATCTCTTTTGCGGGATCGGGCATTTAGTTAGTTTCCCTTGACGGGATCGTGTTTGGTTACGGGCCCTATCTGACGGTCGGGCTTCTGACACTCAACTTCGCCGTGAATACAACCCAACAATCCTCTCAATCGCCCGCCGGCACACGGCGCAGAAGTGATTAGTCCGCGTGAACATGATGCAGTCAATCTCGGGCCGGTAGTAACCCTTCGCTTCATAGATGGAACCTTCGAACGCGCCGACACGTCCGTAGTACTTCTCTCTATGGAACATCGACTGTTCGTGTTGCAGCTCTTCGCGAAAGAGTGCTTCCATCACGCTCTCAGGAAGTTTCTGCTTGCGGATTTCAGCGCGCCGCTTTTGAATTTCGCGCGAGTACTTTTCAAACTCGTCTTTGTTCCAGGGCGTGGGTATTGGAGTGTCAGGAGAAACCAGTTCCTTCCATTTGAGATTGGCTGGATCGAGCATCGCCGTCGCGTTAGGCTCCCAGGGTTCGATCCGCTCCGTCGCCGGCGCGTATGAAACAGCGGAGGTGTAGTACTCGTCTGCCAAGCCAGCAAAGTGATGGCCAAACTCGTGCACGAAAACATAGTTCGCGAAAGCGTTATCTACGGCCACGGTGCTGTAAAGATTGAAAATTCCGCCGCCACCGTACGTCCGACCGTTGGCGAGTATTTCGATAAACTCGTAAGGAGCAAACTGCGCGACTTTGCGTAGCGCCCGGTTGTCGAATGACAGCACGTAGCGTTCAGAGCCAAACGCGTCGTAAGTCGCCAGAGAGTCGCGATAGACGCCGGTGGAAGGCCGCGAAATTCCCGATTGAGCGGCCGGGGGACAAAGCCCCCACACATTGAAATCCGATGCGTGCTCTTTAAAAGGCGAGGTTGCAAACAAGACGGCCACCAGGCGGCGAGCATCAGCCACAAACTTTTTCGTCTCGCGTGCTGTGTAGCCATCGCCGAGCAGCAGCAGATCCACTTTCGTCGCCGGCTCACCCATCTTCTGAATCGGAATCAAAGTCGCCGGGGCTCGTGGAGTCGAACGATCGATGAAGATGTCCCTGGGATCGATGCTGGTTGACCAAATATCACGCCAGTAATTCTTCACATCACGCTTTTTCAAAACGATCTCAAACGGAGCCTCCGGCGCCGGAAAACGCAAAGATTCGCTGAAGGTGCGCAGCATCGTTTTGGCTTCGTCCGTCGTTTCCCACTCGCCGTAAATCGAAGCGAATCCGCGTGAGTAAAGGGCCCGTTTGCTCTTCTGATCGCGCACTTCGAAAAAGTACTTGCCCAGGTTAGTGCCATCGATTGCTTTGCTCAGATCGCCGGGCCAGGGCAGCGGTTCGATGACCACTCGATCGACACTGAACATTTCCTGCTTCGCGTCACCGGTGTGGTAGTAGTCGAGCCGCATGGTTTGCGGAACGGCTTGCGTCGCGGCAGACAGGAGGAGAAGTGCTAACGCGGAAAGAATAGGTTTGATCATAGTGTCAACATAGCCGAAGTTGGATTTCACGAAAAGGTCGCAACACTCCATCAAAACCGAAGACCGGGATTTCGTCTGACTCAGCTCTAAAGTTCAGTCGCGGGATTCATATTCATTTGGCGCCTTCACATAATCTGGAACGCTTTGGCTTGGACGTTTACTTGAGTAGTCTCGAAAGAAGTTTCAACCTCGAGATTCCCGACCTCGCCGCGAACCAATATGCGGCGGCCTGAATTCGAGGCCAGAACGTCTACGGCGTTTATGAGACATTCGACCGGCGCCGACGTGAAACGCTTCAAACCCGCTGCATCCGGACCTTCGTTTAATAACAACTCGGCATCAAAAGAGAGTTCAGCCTTGTCGGCGCTACTCAATTCGTCGGCATCCAGTTCGGGAATCGCTACACCCTGGGGCAGGAGATTCATCTCGCCATCCAGATAGACGGTCCAAAGAAATCCGATGTCCAGGAGCAGATGCGCGGCCTCTCCGGCCACAACCCAGCCCAGAACGGTCGCGCCAATCACGTGCGCGATGACGTGGTCCTGATGCGTCGTCGTTTCGATTGTTTTCCAATCTGGCATCACGAATAGTTCAGGTTTCGATGTCGGTTGTCGGACACCTTCCCAGCGCGATCGTGAAAAATTACTGACTTAACCTTTACTTGACGTACTGCTTCCCTCATAACGCCGCAGATTTTTCGCCGCGACGATCGCAACGCCAGCAGCGAGCAGACAACCGATGCCGCCGGTCAATACCGATAACGGCGCGCCGACCAGCGCCGCAACCGTGCCCGCTTCAAGCTCGCCCAACTGCGGCCCACCCATGAAAAAGATCATATTGACCGAAGTCATGCGTCCGCGCAAATTGTTCGGGGTAGCAAGTTGCCGAATTGTCTGGCGCAGAATAGTGCTGACCGTATCAGCCGCGCCGGTGATGGCCAACATCGCAAGTGAAAACCAAAAGACGCGGGATAGACCGAAGGCAATCGTCGCCGCGCCAAAGATCCCGACGGACACAATAACGATCATGCCCTGCTTCTTCAGAATTCCCATACGCGCCATTACCAGCCCGGCAAAGACAGCTCCGACCGCCGGCGCCGAGGCGAGAAATCCGAGACCGCGCGCACCCACTTGCAAAATGTCTTTGGCAAAGATCGGCAGCAACTGATTTGCCGAAGCGAAAAACGTGGCGACAAAGTCCAGCGTCATCGTCTGCACGATGATCGGAGTCCGCCAGACGAATCGGAGCCCTTCCATCAGGGCTTCAACACTGACGCGAGGTTCCTTGCCGTCCTCAAACCCCGGCCGGCCTCGAACCCGCATCAGCGCCAAGCCCAGGATCACCGCGACGAACGAGGCGGCGTTTATCGCGTAGACCAATCCGGGGCCACGGCTGGCCAACAGGAATCCCGCCAACGCCGGGCCGACGATCATTCCGACTTGAAACATCAACATGCCCAGACTGACGGCGTTGGGAAAATCTTTGGGCGGGACCAGCGCCGGCACCAATGCCTGTCGTGCGGGCGTATCGAACGCCCAGGCGGCCGAAGCAATGGCCGTCAGCAGATAGATCGGCCAGACATGTTGCAGTCCGCTGAACGTAGCCAGCGCCAGGATTGCGCTGGAAGTCAGCATCACCGTTTGCGTGGCGATCATCAATCGCCGGCGATCGATGACGTCGGCTACAACGCCGCCCACCAGTGAGCACAAGATGATGGGACCCGCACGAAACAAGCCAACCAGGCCGAGAGCCAGCGCTGAGTGCGTTAGCAGATAGATGTGCCAGTTGATCGCCACCATCTGCATCTGCGAGCCGGTGACTGAAACGATCTGCCCCATCCACAGCAGACGGAAATCGCGATGCCGTAGTGAGGAGAAAGCGGTCTGGCGCTCTCTGGTTCCTATTTTCGGTGATCGACTCGATGATTTGTCCTCAGGCATTCATCGCTACTTATAAATCGCGGGCCCACGAAAAACAAAACGGCCCGCATCCGTCGTCAGGAAAAGATGCGAGCCGCGTGGCTGTGCCTTTAGAAGTTATTTGAGCGAATCTTAGACGGGTCTGAGTTTCGTTTCGGTACCCGTCGCTTCGTGGCAGAGGGCCGTGAGCTGGCCGTATTGAAGCCGATGGCCTCGCTTCAGGTCGACCTGAAAATCATCGACCAGCCAGAAGTGGGCAGCGTCCCCATTCTCTTCGGCGGCCAGGTCCTTCAGCGCGCTTCCATCCAACAGGACCGGCTTGAACAGCATCATCTCCGGATTGAATGCCCGCGCCTGCATTGCGTCAATGCTGCTGCGAAACAGCGGCACGCGAAAACTTTTATGATCCGCTAACGCGAACCAGTCGCCGTTAGCTCGCTGCATACCAAACACTTTGCTCACTTAATCTCCTTATCTATTTGAGAAACTCGAGGTTAAGACATCCGGAGCTAAGACACTGCGCTGTCTGAACGAGGCGCAGGCTCGCGTTCTTCAAAGCTGTCCATGGCTTCAGACTCGCTGTTGTACACATCGAAGATGGACAACAGCTTGGTGGTCTTCATCAGTTCACGAAGCACTTCCGTTAGATTAAGCAGCTTGATTCGACCACCATATTCGTTGACGGTAACGTAAGTCGAAACCAGTTCGCCCAGGCCACCGGCATCTATGTAGACGACACCTGCCAGATTCAAAACAATCTGATTGCGGCCCTCGTCAAGCAGCGACTGAACGGCTTTTGGTAATGGAACTGTACTGCCGCCAAACCTCAGACCGATTCGCCCTTTGCCATCCGCATCCAGAATCGTGATGCTTCCGACCTGGCGTGCTTTGATACCAATGTTACTCACTCAGTTCGCGGCTTTCGGTCAAGGTAGACTGGGGTAGGATCGCTGGTTTGCTCGCAGGCTCGGACTTCTCCGAAAACCAGGAAAAAAGATCACAAGCCCGCGCTGCCTGAGGACTTATTCTGGCTACTCGCAAAACGCTTCGGTCAACTTCCGAAAATGATAGCCGGTGACGGCAAAGGACATGGCTTCTTCGAACTTCGCGCGATGGTCTCTGAGCACGTGACTCATGAAACGCCAGAACTCGACCCGTTCGCCGTCGCGGATCCCCAGCTTGAGAATGATTCGCACTAAGGTTGCCACGTTGTTACCGGTCAAGGTCCGGCGAGTCTTGGTCGGCAGGACTGTGTGCCGCACCCAACCAAGACAATCAAGAGCACGCTGGTAATATTCAGCCGGGCTGTAGATGGTTCTCATGATCGATTTGTAACCTTCGACAAGCCGCGCAGGATCCATCTTCGGTACAAAATTCAGTGAGCAATTGGTGTTGTTCCCGTCGCCCTCGGTCAGCAGCCGGCCTTCGCGTTCCAGCCGCCGCCAGAGTTGTGTATCGGGTAACGCGTTAAGCAACCCAACCATTGCCAAAGGGATCGCGCTCTTGCGAATAAAGTTTATTTGGCGCTCAAAGATGTCTTCGGGATCATTATCAAAGCCGACAATAAAGCCGGCCATCACTTCCATCCCATAGCTTTGAATTTTCTTGACTGATTCGACCAGATCGCCGCGGTTCTGTGTCTTCTGAGCTTCTTTGAGACTCGCTGCGTCCGGCGTTTCAATTCCGAGAAAGACCCGATAGAAGCCGGCGCGCTGCATATCCTTGAGCAACGCGTCATCGTCAGCGAGATTCACGCTGGCCTCGGTAAACAGTTCAAAGGGATGGCCGTGGCGCTCCTGCCAGTCGGCCAGCTCAGGCAGAAGTTTTCTCACGTTTTTCTTATTGCCGATGAAGTTATCGTCCACAATGAAAACCGGGCCGCGCCATCCAACACGCCGCAGCGCGTCGAGCTCGTTGAGCATCTGCGAATTGCTTTTCGTCCGGGGGACCCGGCCGTAAATCTCGATGATGTCGCAAAACTCGCAGTTAAAAGGACAGCCGCGCGAGTATTGCACGGACATAGAGCTGTAGCGCTTGAGCTCGGCCAAATGGAAATCCGGAACGGGGGTGATAGAGAGCGGAGGCCTTTCAGCCGCCTGATAAGTTCGCTTTGGCTCGCCGTGTGCCAGATCATCGATGAATTCAGGCAGTGTCGTTTCAGCCTCACCCAAAAACACATGGTCCGCGTCAACCAGATCCAGAGTCGTGGTCACATACGGGCCCCCGATGGCGACCCGCTTACCCTTGGCTTTGCAGCGATCGACCACTTCGCGCAAAGAGTCCTTCTGGATCAGCATGGCAGTAGCGAACACCATATCCGCCCATTCAATATCGGACGGCTTCAGCGAGCGCACATTCATATCGACCACGCGTCGCTCCCATGAAGCCGGGAGCATTGCGGAGACCGTTAATAGACCAAGAGGCGGAAAGGCTGAGCGCTTACCGATAAACGAAAGCGCGTGGCGAAAACTCCAGTAAGTGTCCGGAAACTCCGGGTAAACAAGCAAGACCTTCATCGGTTCCTATTTTCCTTCCGCTCAAGTGATCCGAGTTTGGGTTACGCCACGCCAGAATAGACGACGTGAGCGAACCTTTCTGTGCGCTACCACACATATCGTGTTATTATTGCATTGCCCATTGCGATTCCGAAAGGCGGATAAACGAGTTTTTCTGCCTCGCCCAAATAACCGGAGAGTTCAATCAATGCTCCAGGCTGGTGAAACATCGGGAAACCGGCTGCTTGCAGCTCTGCCGCCTGAGCCATATGAACGCCTGGCTCCGCATCTCGAGCCGATCGCTTTTGCCCTGGGCGAAGTTGTCTATGAATCCGGCGGACACATGCGGCATGTTTACTTCCCGACGACCTCGCACATTTCTTTGCTTTACACCATGCTTGATGGCTCGACGGCTGAGATGGGGCTGGTCGGCAACGAGGGCGTAGTCGGAATCTCCCTATTCATGGGTGGCGAGACCACGCCGAACCGGGCTATGGTGCAGGGTGGGGGCGGCGCCTTTAAAATGAAAGCCAAGGCAATGCTGGATGAATTCAAACGTGGCGCCGAATTCCAGCACCTGCTGTTGCGCTATACACTGGCACTGATTACTCAAATTTCGCAAACAGCCGTCTGCAATCGGTTGCATTCGGTCGAGCAAAGACTCTGTCGCTGGTTATTAATGACCCACGATCGGGCGGACTCGGATGAATTGCAGATGACCCACGAATTTATCTCCAACATGCTGGGAGTTAGGCGGGAAGGTGTCACCATGGCTGCGCAGCGATTGCAAGAGATGGGAATGATCAGTTATGTGCGCGGTCACATTATCATTCTCGATCGCGCGCAACTCCTGGCCCGTGTCTGTGAATGTTATCAGGTGGTCAAAGACGAACACACTCGCTTGCTCGGGTAACGGACTCGGCCGTTACCCCAATTCTCGCGTATGTGTGTTACCACACAGACATCTTTTTCTTTTCCATGTTATACATATCTGTTTAAGTCTTGCTGTTAAATTCCACTTCAAAAGTAGATTAGCTCCCAGGCTTAATCGCAATTGGCATCGGCGTAATCTAATTATGGATGGGACGAGCAACTCGGGTTCACCTAAGATGACAACAAAACCTCGGATCAAAGTCGTTACGCCAACCGACCGCGAACGGCAAGCAGAATTGGTTACCGAAGACTCGCCGAGCGATGACCCAACACAGGAAAGAGTTAGTGACTCTGCTACAGTCTTCGGGAAATGGATCAGAGAATGGCGGCAGGAGAAACGCAAGGGCGGTCAAAAAGGGGCTCCGGCGTCTTAACCTTCAAGGTAGAATGCAGAACAAATCTCTAAAGGATCGAATGCAAAAGGAAATCATAGCGACGGAACGCAGGGGTATCAGCTGGAACACGACGGTGTTCATGGCGCTCTTTCATATTGGCGCAGTGGCGGCACTTTTCACCTTTAAATGGCAAGCCCTCGTGGTCGCGATTGTGCTCTGGTGGATGTCCGCGAGCCTGGGAGTGGGTATGGGCTTTCACCGACTCTTGACGCATCGCGGCTTCAAAACCCCAAAGATGGTCGAATATATTTTGACCCTTTTCGGAACGCTCTCTCTTGAAGGGGGCCCCATCTACTGGGTCGTGACTCATCGCATTCATCACGCGCATTCCGACTCGCCGGGATTAGATCCCCACACGCCGCGCGATGGCCGCTGGTGGGCGCATATGGGTTGGATTTTGAGCGGCACCGCACAGCGTCATGACAAGGCGACGCTCGGACGTTACGCTCCCGACCTGCTGAAGGACAAATTTCACGTCTGGCTTAATCGCCTTTACTGGTTGCCGCTGACCGTCCTGGGATTAGCTTTGCTTTTGCTTGGCGGCTGGCCCTATTTGATGTTGGGTGTATTCCTGCGGGTAACTCTGAATCTGCACGCGACCTGGATGGTTAACTCTGCGTCACACGTGTGGGGCAAACGCCGGTTTGCTACTCGTGACGATTCGAGAAACAACTGGTGGGTGGCGCTGCTGACCTTTGGTGAAGGCTGGCACAATAATCATCACGCGCATCCCAGCGCCGCGCGTCACGGACTGGCGTGGTACGAAATGGATCTGAATTGGTGGGGAATCCGCCTGCTGCAAACGCTCCGCCTGGCCAAAGCAATCAAGCTCGCCGGTGTGACCGACTCGCCCGCACCATGATAAGCAACACTGCCAAACCCCTGACCTTTGAATTTATCGGCGCCGGCTCAGAGATCGCGTTGCAGTTGACGAACGCAACCGAACAAACTCTCAAATCCGTCGAAATCCTAACCATTTTCTTAAAGGATGACGCGTCGCAAGGCGCAGGTCCTTCACAAGCTCACATTAAGTTTGAAGCCCTTAAATCTATTCAGCCAAAAGAGCGAGCCGTCATACCTCATCGCACCTGGATCAACGGCAAGCCGGTCGGCACTGATAACGATCAGTTGCAAAGACTCACGGTCAAAGAGGGCCAGGTTAACCCCTACGTGCTTGATATTTCCTGGCACGATACCGAAGGCAAGACCCGGTTTCAGCGGATACCAGTCGGGCATTAGCCAACCTGTTATGTGATACTCTGGTATCTCAATCCTGCATCAGCAAAAGCCGGATGAAGAGAGTCCGTCATGATAATCTGTGATTTCTGTCTGCATTATCGGAAAGATAGTAGGTGTGAACTGGGCCTTACTATTCCAAAGGGAATGAGTTGCCGCGAGTTTGGGCCGAGCATCGCCGGCTTTTGCTCAAACCCTGATGATTTCGTCAGCCCCAGGCAGATTGTCGAGATGGCCACATTTTTTGGCATTAAGCGAACTGAACTAAAGAAGGTTAAGCTGATGGCCGCCCAGGAAGAAACCAGCCGCGCGTAGAGCTTCGTCCCGGAATCCCGAACACTCAAGAACAAATTTAGCTCCTACTGTGTGAATCTATGTGCGTTGGCGCACAGACCTGACTTCGCCCGGGTTGTATTCTTCGTATTATCAGGAAGCGTCGGTTCGCGATGCTCGGATCCATCGGACATGAGACACATTTTCGGCCCCTGGGTGAAGAATTCTCGTTTTATGGCGCGACTGAAACAAAGGGAATTGCCGTGCAATCTGTAAGACAAACGCCTCTGGTCGCCAACCGGCTACTCGCCGCTTTACCGACGAAGGAATATCAACGCCTGCTGCCTGAGTTGGAGCCGGTGACTCTGAATTTCGCCGAAGTCATCTACGAACCCGGCCAGAAGATTCGGCATGTCTACTTTCCCAGTGATTCTGTGGTGTCTTTGCTTGCGGCAGAGAATCATCATGCCACGTTGGAAGTTGGCATGATCGGAAACGAAGGGATGACCGGCGTTGCTGTCTTTATGGGCGTGGATACGTCAAGCACGCTCGCACTGGTGCAAGGAGCCGGCGCAGCCGTAAGAATGAAGTCCGCGGTCCTGCGGGATGAATCGAACCAGGTTAACTCATTGCACCGCCTGTTACACCTCTACACCCATTCATTATTGACCCAGATGTCTCTGTCGTCTGCGTGCAATCGTTTCCACACACTGAACTCTCGGCTCGCGCGCTGGCTATTGATGACCCATGACCGCATCGGGTCAGACGAGTTTCGGCTGACGCAGGAGTTTATGTCCAATATGTTGGGCGTGCGCCGTGAGGGTGTTAACAAAGTCGCCGGCCATCTGCAAAGGGAGAAGTTAATCAGCTACAGTCGCGGGCATGTCACTGTCCTCAATCGCAGGGGTTTAGAGAAAGTTTCCTGCGACTGCTACGGCACCATCAGAGCCGAAAGCGAAAGCCTGCTGAACGGAAATTAAGCGAGTTAAGGCAGCGCGCCTCCAACCCCGGAATTACTGCCGCCCTAGTTCATCTGCTTCGTACCCTTCAACTCCTTATACATATCCTCGACGTTCGGAGTCGCGAAGTTCTGAAACGCGAAAGTTTTGTACTTCTCGGGAAGTTTCAACTGCTCCTTCGCCTGATCAATAGTCAAGCCATTCGCGATTCCCTGCCTCACTCGCGTGCGCAGGTCGTCAAGATAGTCCCTGAAATCCTTAATCTCCCGCGCTTCGGCGACATTGCCATGGCCTGGAATAAACTTCGCCATGGGATATTGATTCAGGATCTTATCAAGCGTGGGGACCCAATCATTCACGGTTGCGTCGACCAGGTTGGGAAGCGTCTTCGACCAGCCGAGATCGCCGGTGAAGACCACCTTAGCGTCGGGCACGTACGCGAACACGTCTCCCCCTGTATGACCGGGCAGGGTGAACAACACAACCTCGCGTTTTCCCAAATAGAGATGCATGACACCGGAGCCGAACGTCAGGGTCGGATTCGTTAGCTTGATGGTCAGCATGGCGTCGAGCCGGCGAATCTGGCGCTCTAACTGCGTCCGCTTCTCGGTTTGATCCGGTGAAGTTTCGCTCAACTGTTTCGCCGCATCCGCACGCCGCTTTTGCAATTCTTCCGGTGCCGGCAGAAAGCGCCGGTTCCTGGTCGTCTGCCATTGCGAGACGTTATCGTGTGCGATGATGGGAACGCCGCGGGCCAACAACACTTGATTTCCACCAGTGTGGTCGAGGTGATAGTGGCTGTTGACGGCGTACTTAATGGGGAGTTTGGTTTGCGTTTCGATCGCGCCGATGAGCTCTTCGATCGCTGCCGGAGTTAGAAATGTATCAAAAATCAAAACGCCTTCATCGCCAATGACAAAGCCGGCATTTCCCGATGCCAAACCTCCCGGCCTGGCAATCGCCGCGTAAATTCCATCCGCGACTTTAACGAGTTGAAAGTCATCCTCGGCTTTCGGCGCGCTGCTAACTTGTTCAGGACAGAAGGATCGGGTCGCGATCATCAGAGCGATCACGACCAAACCAAGCGTCAGTCTCTTCTTCATTGATCTCCGCAAGAACTTAGAGCTTTGCGACTATTGCCTTCCACCGAACCCACGCCTCATCGCGGGCTTTACGATTTGCCTTGTAAGCTGCCAACGCCTTCTGATAATCGTCAACTGCCTTTTTGTCGGCTGCTTCATCGCCCTTGGCAACCGGCGCCTTTGGCTCAGGTGCGTTCGGCTCACCGGCGCGCATGAAACCGTGCCCCGCGCCTTGATAAGTCACCGGCTCGTAAGTCTTGTTGAGTTCTTTCATCGCTTCGACGGCCGGAGGCACTGTGGCATTTACGCGCATGTCGTTGTCGGCATAGAAGCCATACACGGGAGCCTTAATGCGCGCCAGGGCATCTTTGTCTACTGTATTTTCTTTCGTCCATGGCGAAGTGCCGTAGAAAACAAACGCAGCCTTCAGGCTGGGGCGATTGGTCGCAAAGCGAAACGTTTCGGTGCCACCCCAACAGAATCCGGCGACCGCGACCTTGCCATTCGCGGCCGGGAGTTTCGACACATAATCAGCCACGGCATTCAAATCGGCAGTAATCTGATCGGGCGGCAGTTTTTGAATCGCCTGGCGCACGCTGTTGGCGTCGAAATCACTTGTCCCGCCGCCCTTTGGCCCCATGCCGGACAACAGGTCGGGCGCGATCGCGATATAGCCGGCTTCGGCCAACTCGTCGGTGAGTTGCTGCACCCAGTCGCTCATCCCGAAAATCTCGTGGATCACGACGACAGCGGTCGCTTTCTTATTGACCTGGGGATAGACGACAAAGGCATTGACTTCGCGATTCCCATTTTTGACGGTCACCCACTCGCGATGCCGCGGCGACTTTTGCCAAACGTTCTTTGGCCCAGTCCTGAATGGTTTCTGGATTCGCGTTATCAGAATTGCCTGTACCCGGATGATGATGCGCGCTCATCTCCTGAGCTGAGACGCCACCAACCAGAGCGAGTCCGGCAATCATCGCCAGCACAATGGTCCTCAAGAGCTTTATCTCCATCGCCTTCCTCCTGCTTTCTTCTATTTGGTTCATATACAAACGGGCGGGAAAAAGTTCGCCCGGAAATCCCCAATCTGTGATTTTGGAAATTACTAGATACCACAAGGGACGATGAGTAGGCGAGTCTGGCGAGGACATTGGTTTGCCTCAGCGGGATTGATCGAGGCAGAAAGCGATGCGGTTCCCAGACAGAAAATGAGCGACGTCGCCGACGAAAGTCAGCGACACCGCTCGGTTTGTCAGGGCGTAGGCTCAGTCTGGAGACCGCCAGCCTAAAATTCAACTACGACTCATTACCAGGGAAACGGAAACCGGCCGTAGTTCCTGTTATTACGACGATTGTTGTTGTAACCGCCATAGCGCTGGAAACCCTGGTCATAGCCCCGCAGGAAACCACTGCGGTAGGCCTGCTGATACTGGTAGTTGTTGCCATACCTGCCGTAGCTTCCGTAGCCGCCGTTGTCGCTATGTCCGTTTCGGTAAAAGTGAGATCTTTGCGGGTCGTAGTTCTGCCCTCGTTGTGCATCGCTGGAACCGGTGTAGAGCCCGTCCTGAAAACCCTGGTTCAGCGCCACTTGGTTGCCGTTACCGTAACCACCATAACCGCCGTTGCCGTAACCGCCGTTGCCATAACCGCCATTGCCATAACCACCGTTACGGCCGTACTGATCATTCCGACGGTAATCGCGATCCTGATCGCGCCGATAGTCCCGGTCACGGTTCCGGCGATAGTCCCGGTCACGATCCCGGCGATCCTGGTCGCGATCCTGCCACTGGGCCTGCACCGCAGTGCTCGCCGCCAGTCCCACGCTCACCAGAAATGCCAAGGCCACCAAGATTCTCCCGATCGTGTTCCTGAGATTGTTTGATTTCATGTCTAAACCCTCCGCTCGCGCGATTGGCAATTGCTATGCCGATGAATCAAGACGAGTTGTCCAACTCAAGTTGGAAGCAAAATCTATTGTGACGAGCTCGCCTACAAACGATATCGTGTGCACCAAGTCGGATATGCGTTGAGTGACGTCCGGCGAGCGCCTCGTTACAACACCGCACAACGCCGCGGCTTTTCCCATGGCATGTACCCGATTACGAGTTCTATCGGTGGAGATAGCCTCCGGCAAAATAGCGCTGCCAATTCTGGTAGCCCTCCTGATAGCCAGCCAGGAAGCCGTCACGGTATGCCTGCTGATAAACGTCGCGACTTCCAAACTGTGAATTGTAGCCACCGGTGCCTCTGCCGAAAAAGTGAGAACGCCAGGGGTCATAGCTCTGTCCTCGGCGAGCGTCGTTGGCGCCCGTGTACAAACCATCTTCGTAGCCCTGGTCGTACGCACTCCGACTATAACCGTAGTTGCCATAGGTCTCAGATTGATAAACAGTGATCGACCCGTAGTCGCGATATCGATCGCGGTCTCGGTGCCGGCCACGGTCGCGGTCTTTGTCGCGATCCTTGTCGCGATCCTTGTCGCGGTCCTTATCGCGATCCTTGTCGCGGTCTTTGTCGCGGTCGCGATGCCTATCCCGATCGCGGTCCTTATCCCGATCCTTGTTCCGGTCCTTGTCGCGGTCGCGATCTTTATTCTTATCGCGGTCCTTATCCCGATCCTTGTTCCGGTCCTTGTCGCGGTCGCGATCTTTATCCTTATCACGGTCCTTATCCCGATCCTTGTTCCGGTCTTTGTCGCGATCGCCGTCCCCAGTTCGATCACGATTGCCGTGTCGGTCGCCAGAGGTTGTTACTGGAGAACTTTCGTCTCTGATCCGATCGCGCCGGTTCCCGCTACCATCTCCCTCAAAAGTTCCACCGGTTTGGGACCCGCTACTGTCGCTTACGGACCTTCGACTGTCACTCCCTCCTGTACGACCCGCACCCTCGTCCCGGTTTCCTCGAGTTGAATCGCCTCCACCAACATCGCGGCTGCGGCTGCTGCCGCTATCGTTGCTCCGACTAATGTTACGGCTATCATTACTTCGACTGCTGTTGCCGTTATCGTTGCCGCGACTGCTGTTGCCGCTGTCATTGCTACGACTCAGCTCGGTACTGCGAGGCGATTCACTTGGTGGGCTTGAAGGACTTGAGGGCGCAGAAGGAGCTGGGGCGCTTGGCGGACTCTCATTCCTTGGGCTCTCAACCTGTGGTTTTCGATCTTCCTGCGCGTTTGAGATTGTGGCTGCCGCTGCGCCGACTGAAAGCACAGAGGCTAAGGTCACTACAACGAGTTTGGCTTTTGCGAACTTGTATCTCATGTTGCGGCCTCCTTAAGGTGCCGTACCGGGAACAATGTTGCTCCCGGCGCTCGGGAAGAGTCAGGGTTGATTGAGCTCATTATAAACCCTTTCTCCGAACGTGATCGAATATCTTTGGCGGGCGTGCGAGAGTTTTATGCTACTCGTTAATGCTGTGTTTAGAATCCTTCGCTGGTTCGGTGCGTGGGATCTCGCTCAAGGATGTTAGTAGTCCGATCGGTGACGCTTGGAGGCGCCTCTCGCGTGGTCGTCGTTTGTTTCGACTCGTACGGAACAGTCTCTGCTGCGACCGGGTCAATCCTTAACGGCCTTAACGGCGATTGCTCGGGAAACTCGATTTGTTTTGCAGGTTCGGGTCTGACGGTGAGGCCGGCGATGATGTGGCCGAGGCCTGAAAGCATAGGAATCAAACCAATCAACCACAACACGTGCACGACGGGATCTACCTCGAACGGAATCCTGGCCAGGAAATCCGGCGGTAACTTAAGCACCAGCGCATGAGCAAGAAAATATAAAAAGATTGTCAGGCCACCGCCCCCAAACAGCTTCACTGCGCCTTTTACCAGATGACGTTCGCGCCGCTCCGCAGGGGTTTTTTCTTTTTTCCACGGAGACTCGCGGTGGTGCTCAACCGTGCTGCGGGCGATCTCGCTGTGCATCTTATCCATCGCCCGCGAAACTTCTTCCGTGACATGAGCGATCTTGATGTTGCTCATGATCTCTTTGATCTTCGCGGGCACGCCGTCGGTTTTCGAGATGGCATCGCTGAGTGAAACTGCCTTCCCGATGACTTTAAGATTAGAGCCGCAAGACCTGCAGTAATGCTGGCCCGTCGTCGATTCATTTCCGCACTGGGGACAGAACATGCTCGCTTCCTTTCGCGGTTATTATCGGCCTGTTTGTACCGGGAGCAAAGCCAAACCGAGTACGTCGATCAGCGAACAATTGTTCGCGGAAATTGTCCTTTGAACAACGGGTCTGCGGAAACACAAAAATGCCGCGACTCTCATCGCGGCATTGCTGAATCAAGATCAGCGGGTCAATCAACTTCGGAATGGCAACCTAGGATCGATAACTGTCAGCGTATCCTCGGACAAAGCCCTGCCGGTAAACCTCTCCAAAATTACCGAACCCAGCCTCCTGGAAGTAATGCGACCTTTGCGGGTCGTAGCTGCGACGATGTTTGACGTCACCCTCACCCGTCTTTATTCCGTCCTTGTAACCCTGATTAAAAGCGGACTCTGAACTTCTAAAGACATAGTGACCATAACGGCTGTAATAGTCGGAGTATGGGTCGTAACCCCATGGCCCGTATCCCCACCAGGGATTATAAAACCGCCGGTAGATTGGTCGGTACGGCCGGACGACTACGATTCGTCGCTGAGCCTGCGCCGTCGTGCTCGACAAAGCTGCAACTCCGGGGAGCACCAACAACGCCAGAATCAACCCCCCGATCCTGCGTAAATATTTTCGTCTCATAATAGACCTCCTTGCTCGCCTACCAAGTTAGACGCTTTAGAGGCCTTTATGGTTTTGTTGAGACTTATGCCGATGATGAACATCGGCATAAGATCTGTTTGCGACCTTATTGCACTTGACTCAAAAAGAGCCGCCCGCCCCAAAGCGCAATTGTAGTCGTCGTTAATACCGGCGATGTCGGTGACGCTTCCGAATCTTATAGGTGTAGATGGCCCCGCTTCCGGCCCCGACACCAGCGCCGATAAGTGCGCCCTTCTTGCCTTTCGCCGCCCCGCCAATAGCGGCGCCGGCGACCGTCGTCCCCGCAACGGTAAGTTTGTCGCGATGCTTTTGCCAAAAAGTCCGGCTATGGCGGCGATGCCGTCTGGTTTGCGACGACGCGATCGGCCCGGCCGAAAACACCAGTATTAGCACTATCAACAGGCTCGATAGAATCCTTTTCATACTTTCCTCCGTCCTAATCGTACACACTTTTGCACAGTGAATACGCTCTCATACAGGCCATTCTGAAATTCCATTCGCTATAGAGCACCTATCGTGCCATACGTTGAGCATGGAGGGTTATCACGGCGATAGCGTGACGTGAGGAGACGAGGGAATAAGCGGCGCCGAACGCCCCGGCGACCGCTCTAAAACGGTTTGGACTATTACAACTCGACTAAAACCCGCCGGCAAAAGCGAGGTTGCCGTTGGTAAAGAAAGCGACGATCTGGCCCGGTAAATAATTCGGCTCACAATCGCCATCGAAAACAAAATTTGCTTCGGCGCGGCTGGAAACAAAGCGGACGCCGGCCTCCCGGAAAGTATCTTCGAGGTGTTGCTTGTAGTGCGGATTGACTCCCTCGGCATTTATGAAGACGCGCAAATTGCTGCCACCAAATTCCTTGATCTTCTGTTCCAGTGTTGCTTTATATCGTTCTCCCATGTCTCTCTCCTTGTGGAAAATCGTCGCCAGAAAGTGAAACTAAATTCACCACTCACTGCGTCTCCTTAAAGTGCTTGCTTTCTGGTAAGTCTTATATCACTGGCCCGCGCCCGCCGCAATCAGCGTCCGCGGGTGATAGTTTCCTGGGTTATGGATCGGTTGATGAAGACAAAAACAAAGCCCCCGGCGAAATTTCCACCGGAGGCTCGTGAGAAGCAATACACTTCTACTTAGTAACGCGAGCCGCCGTTGCGACCGCCGCCATTGCCGCGATCTTCGCGGGGCTTGGCTTCGTTAACCTTCAGCGCACGTCCGCCCAGGTCTTTACCATTGAACTGCGCGATAGCAGCAGCGCCTTCTTCCTTGGTTTGCATCTCGACAAAACCGAAGCCGCGTGAGCGACCGGTTTCGCGATCTTCAATCAAGGATACGCTTTCGACTGTGCCCGCTTGCGCGAACAGTGTTTGCAGCTCGTTGCTCGACGTGTCAAACGAGAGATTACCGACATAAAGTTTCATACTCATAGTTTCTTACCTTTTCCCCCTGATGGGGTCCCACCCCAAGAGACTTCTCTTTGGCGAGTCAACAGAAGCTGCATGCCTGACATGGTAGCTTCCCAATTTGCTAAAGGACGTTGGGATTACATATCCATGCCGCCGGGCATTGCCCGTGGCTTATCATCTTCCTGTAGCTCAGAAATGAGGGCCTCAGTTGTTAGCATTAAGCCCGCAATCGATGCGGCGTTTTGCAACGCGCAACGCGTGACTTTCGCGGGATCAATTATCCCCGCGGCCACAAGGTCCTCGAAAGTTTCGGTTTCGGCGTTATAGCCGAAGTTGGGGTCTTTGTTAGCGCGGACTTTCTCTACTATCACCGCGCCTTCCTGGCCGGCATTCTGTACGATCTGACGCAGAGGCTCTTCCAGCGCTCGCTTCACGATGTTGACGCCAATCTGCTCGTCCGGATCGCCCGTGGATTCGTTCTCATTATCAGCATCGAAGATTTTAAACTTGTCCAAAGCCTTCGCCGCGCGAATCAAGGCCACGCCGCCGCCGGCTACTATGCCTTCTTCAACGGCTGCGCGGGTCGCATTCATCGCGTCTTCAACGCGCGCCTTTTTCTCTTTAAGTTCAGTTTCCGTAGCTGCACCCACTCGGATCACTGCTACGCCGCCGACGAGTTTCGCGAGACGCTCTTGCAGTTTCTCGCGATCATAGTCTGACGAGCTGTCTTCAATCTGGGCCTTGAGCGTTTTGACGCGAGCCTTTAAGTCGTCCGTGTTGCCGGCCCCGTCGATGATGATCGTGTTGTCTTTATTGATCGTCACCTTCTTGGCGCTTCCCAGGTCTTCGACCGTGACGTTCTCGAGTTTAATCCCGAGGTCTTCACTGATGACCTTGGCCCCGGTCAGAATCGCGATATCCTGCAGCATCTCCTTGCGTCGATCGCCAAAGCCCGGGGCCTTGACTGCCGCCACGTTGATCGTGCCGCGCAGTTTGTTAACGACCAGAGTTGCCAGGGCTTCCCCTTCAACGTCTTCCGCGATTATTAGAATCGGCTTGCCCACCTTCGCGATCTGTTCCAGAATGGGCAGCAAGTCTCTCATCGAAGATATTTTCTTTTCGCTCAAAAGAATGACTGGATTCTGGAGGACGGCTTCCATCTTTTCGGCGTCGGTAATGAAATAAGGCGACAGATAGCCGCGATCGAACTGCATCCCTTCGACAAATTCCAGGTCCGTCTCCATCGTCTTGGCATCTTCGACGGTAATTACGCCGTCCTTGCCGACCTTTTTCATCGCTTCGGCGATCAGCGCGCCAATGGTGGCGTCACCGTTTGCGGAGATGGTGCCGACCTGCGCAATCATGTCGCCGGCGACCGGCTTGGCCAGTTTCTTGATTGCCGCAGTCGCACGCTCAACTGCTTTGTCGATGCCGCGCTTCAAGGCCATGGGATTTGCGCCCGCGGCGACGGTCTTCACGCCCTCGCGGTAAATCGCCTGCGCCAAAACGGTGGCCGTGGTGGTGCCATCGCCGGCGACGTCGCTGGTTTTGGAGGCCACTTCGCGCACCATCTGCGCGCCCATGTTCTCCGTCGGATCTTTAAGCTCAATCTCTTTCGCCACGGTCACGCCGTCTTTAGTGATTGTCGGGCTGCCATATGTCTTACCGAGAACGACGTTGCGTCCTTTCGGACCGAGCGTGATTTTCACCGCGTCGGCGAGTTGGTTAACGCCCCGCAGAATCGCCGCCCGAGATTCTTCGCCATGTGTAATTTGCTTTGCCATAATTTTTATCTTTTCTCCAATTCAAAAGTTGAAACGCAAACTGTTAGTCTGCTGTGGTAGCGCAAATTGTTAATTTGCGTTCTGGTTCTAACGCAGCTTAAAAGTTGCGTGAACCTATTTGCTCTTCTTCCCACCGGCAGCAGCACCAGCGCGTGTGATGATTCCGAGAATCTCGTCCTCGCGCATAATCAACAGCTCTTCGCCGTCGATTTTGATTTCCGAGCTGCTGTACTTGCCAAAGAGGACCCGGTCGCCCCGCTTAACATCCAGAGGTTGGCGCGTTCCGTCTTCCTTGTATTTTCCCTCGCCGGCCGCGATTACTTCGCCTTCCTGCGGCTTTTCTTTCGCGCTGTCGGGGATGATGATGCCGCCGCGAATCTGTTCGCCTTCGTCAATGCGCTTCACAATCACGCGGTCATGTAATGGGGTGATATTTGTCTTCATAATTACCTCAATCTCCTTGGTTATCGTTTTCGAGTTCAGGCTTTAGCTTGGGTCCTGAAGCCGCAACCTGAAAGTTGCCCTCCGATGCTCGCAGCTCGTACACAACCGCCACTCTGCTCATTCGGCAGAAACGGTCGGGACAATGGCTTCAGACTGATCGACAGATGTTTATGTTTAGTAAGTGAGCTGTGAATTATCAGGTGATCTGGAAGATGCCAGAGGAGCTGAGAGCAGAGTAAGCTGGACTCGGTTCGACAACCACCCTACGTTAACGAGCACCATAAGTCAACCTCAGGATATATATTTCGCTTGGGAAATAGGCTCTGAGGAGCGCAAGCATCCTGCGTGCGGATCGGCCATAATGATGTCAGTACCGCCCGCGGTAGCGGGTGGCTAATCCTCTGGAGCGCGGACATCCCCATGACGCAAAAGATTTCCTCTGCGTACCTTTGCGAAAAACCTCGGCGCCCTCTGCGTTAGATTTGAACTGAAAACGGCTGTTTAGGCGCCTGCCGCGCTCCGAACCAACTTCGCGTTCAGCTTGATCTCGGTCCCCGCCAGGGCCTGTGACACCGGACAATTCTTCTTCGCCGTTTCCGCCTGCTCGAGAAACGTCTTCTCGTCGATACCGGGCACTTCGCCTTCAGTGTTGAGTTCGATCGTCGTGATCTTGAAACCTTCGCCAACCTTTTCAAGACTGACATTCGCCGTCGTGCTGATGCGCGTTGGCTTAAGCCCGGCCTTCGTCAAGCCGGCCGCCAGGGCCATCGAAAAGCATCCGGCGTGCGCTGCGCCGATCAACTCTTCCGGGTTCGTGCCGGTGCCTTCTTCAAATCTTGAGGCAAAAGAGTATTGACCTGTGAATGCCCCGCTGCCTAATTTGACCGTGCCCTTGCCTTCTCTGAGCGTACCTTCCCAAACCGCGCTCGCTGTGCGTTTTGCCATGACTGTTATCTCCCTCGATGATTGAGTTGATTTTAGTCGTAACGATTGTAACAGGTGGGAGCGTCGATTTCTTGCTGCGAGCGCGGACAGTCACTGTCCGCATCGAGCGCGCCACGCAAATGAGTGTCAGTAGCCCCAACCGTTAGGGATGGCGCCGTCCGCGTCAGCGGACTCCGCCTCCTGCGCCCTACCGCGTCTCCAATGGGTTGCGCATAACAAACTTCATTGGTGGCAGAGTAATTCTTGTGGTTGACACTCTGCCGCCGTTCATAAACTCCAGCATCGCGTCCTTAATCTTCGGAGAAGAAAGAAACAAAGGGTCGCTATGCGTGGCGCCATCAATAATGAGGTGCAACCCTTTGGGAAAACCCCGCTTGATCTCTTTGGCGTTACTGGGCGGCGTTTTTGCGTCGAGCGTGCCGCTGATAAAGAGCACGGGCACTTTCGATTTGATAGGCGATCGAAAAGTCTTTCCCAGATCCGGATTGCCCCAGGCCTCGCAAACCTCCATGAACGGAAAGTTGATATCACTGAATAGCAAATCCCCATTCTCGCGCTGCTCTCTGCGGTAACGAGCGCGAGAGACGCCTGACGAACAATCCATCATGAACGCCATCGCCGAACCTATACTTGATCGGCTTTGAAACAGCAGATAAGTGATGATCGAATAATCGCCCTTCGAAGCCGAGAAGAAAATGTAAGGAGAGTATGGAAGCGTGTCGGTGCCGTACAGATTATCGAGCAGTTGCCGGAACAGGAAACCAGAGATGATAACCTTGACCGTCTGTCTGGTCGACGGGTCCTTTACTTCAATAACCGCCGGCTCTTTATCAAGCCTCGCAATGACGCTGTTCACCAGTCCCATGAAATCAGGAATTGTCTTACTCAGATCTGCATCCGCTTTCACGAGTTGATTAACCATTTCAAGATGCTTGCGATAGTTGCTCGGCAGTTTGTCTGTATGGTCGGGACCTTCGATGCCCGCCAGGATCGCGCGGTCAATGTTTTGGCCGTGCCGGCGAATGGCCGCTAAACCCAAATGCGTTCCATAGCTGATTCCCCAAAGACTAATCTTCGGCGCGCCGATGGCGATGCGCAGGGATTCCAAATCATCCGCACTCTCGTTCGTGTTATAGCCGCGCAAATCTACACCTTCAGATTGCCAGCGTTGCGCGCAGGCGCGCGATTGTTCTTTGTAGATGCGAAGCAGCGAATCGCGAGTCAGCGGCTCGTCGAGAGGAAAATCCAATGGTTGACTGCAAGTCAGATTTGGCTTAGACATTCCCGTGCCGCGTTGGTCGAGGGCGATCACATCCGCAATCTGGCGCATCGCCATAAAAAGGGGGAAGCGGCTGCCTTGCGCCTGCTGGATTCCCGAATTTCCGGGCCCGCCGGAGAGATAAATGATTGGTGAACCGGGATGCTGTGAAGTGCTTTTGAATCTGACAAAGGCGAGTTCGATCAGTTTGCTCTGAGGGTTACTACGATTCTCAGGGACGAGTAGCCGCCCCAACTCAGCATCAACTCTTTCCTTCTTTGAACTCTCGAATACGTAAGGAACGATCTTCAAGTCACCTAATTTCTGTTGCGCTAAACCTATATTGAGAGAGAGAAAGACGATCGCGGAAACTGTCAGCAGCCTCAATACCTTGGGCAGAACCTTGGGCAGAAACATTTACTACACCTTCTAACTTCACCGTCTTGATCTTTGGAAAGAGCGACTACTTTATAGACGTGTTAATCGAATTAATGTTTACGTTGGTACTCAAATGGGTTGTGGGATCAGCAGACGCAATCCACGATCTTCAATGCTTCTCAGCTCGTGATGGAGTCAGCCCACCACCAAACTTCATTCCTCCCGGCAGTGCCGTGAACAACTCAATACCGACTTGTCCCATTCCGCCGACGGGAGTGTTTGGCGCGGCGGCGCCGGATGCCAGCGGACGGTTGCCGTAGAACTGACTAATAATTCCCTGGTGAGCTTCGCTGTAGAACCAATTGTTGAGCGCCTGCTTATTCTCCCACCACGTCAGGATCACGAGCATGCCCCGGTGGTCAACGCTCGACAGCGCGTGTACGCCGAGCAAGCCCGGCTGCTTTTCCAGTTTCGCAAGAAAGGCCTTGATGGAATCCGGCAGAGATGCGCGCTCCCAGTCCCCTTGATGGTCGGGAAACGTGACCGTAGCTGCCACCATAATCGGAGACGTTTCCAAAGGTATCCGAGGAAAGCGATCCGGCATTCGGCGCCCTGCGACATCTGTAGCCACAACGGGCGTAGCAAGTTTGTCCAACTCGCGTTGCGCTGCCTGGCCGTCGCGGCCCTGTGGGTTTGCAGCTACTGCCGCCTTCCATGAGGCTCGGGCTTTTTCAACTTCTCCGGCCGCCGCATATACGCGACCGAGCGTGAAATAGACGCGCGCCCGCAGGTCACTGCTTTGCGACGCGAATGTCGGATGATGCACGACGACCTCCAGGTCTTCACGCGCCAGAGTGCCTTTGTTTAGAAAGCTCGGAAACTCCGCATAGCTGGATCCGCGCAACATTCGCACCTGCAAATTGTCAGGACCGAGCACGACTGCAGCATCCAGGTCGGCAATCGCCTTATTCATCACTTCGCCGGAAGGACCAAAGCGTCCCTGTCTGGCAATCCATCCTGATAATTCCATTCGCGCAAGTCCGAGATAAACACGGGCCATCGCTGCTTTCGCATCGAGCTGCACCGCCCGTTCAAATGTCGTCTCCGCTAAACGATATCCTTCTTCAGTATTAGCCGTGCGCGCCGCTGCCAATTGCTGTTGCCCGGTTGTGATGAGCTTGGCCAACTCTGGATTGTTTTGGGCGATTGCCGGGCTTGTCAGGATAAGAATCAGCGCTAGTGCCGAACATAAAGCAATAAAGCGATTTGTTCCCGTGCGTCTGCTTGTGCGGGCCAACGTTATTTGGTGGGCGGTTGATCGTGCTGCACTTGTTTGTGATGTCGCTTCTTCCGATGAATTTGTTCGAGGCATGATTGTTTCGAGCTTGATTGTTTGCAGAGTCGTAGTTTGATTGTAAGGCATTGTTTCTCCTTACAAGTTAAACGCAAGCGCAAGCGATCTTGTTTCTCTTCCGTGCCGTAGCTGTCGGTCTTTATGCGTGATTGAAATGTAAGTCAGGTTCTGTAAACGGTGCGGCTACAGAACCGGGAGCGGTAGCGACCCGATCATAGATTCAACATGAGACAGGGAGCACGGCGCGATCGTCTGTGTCAGCGGACGAATGAAAATAGCCCAGCCTTTTCAAGGCTGGGTTGACGATGAATATTGAAAACAAAAGCCCGCGAAAGCGGGCCATAGAGATAATCGGTTTGAGTTCCAACTAGTGAGACGTTTTGGGGGACAACGAAGCACTGGATCGATCTGGCGAATTCAGACTGTGTTCGTTCCTGCCCAGTGTCGAAAAGCTTCGGCGGTCGCTTGGATGTCGCTTTGTATTCCAGGTGCCTCTGGATTAACGATTGCGCGGGCAATTGTTTTGGCCTCGGGGGTTTGTAGTCTATCTGTTAAGACTCGCAATTCCCCGGTCGAAATCTGTCGAATTTCAATAGTTTCGGCTATTCGCGCCAGCATTGACGCGTCCGAAGCCTCTAATTCTTTCATTAACCAACCCTCCTGAATAGCCTCTGTCGACGGGGCTGAAGCCCATTTTGCCCTTGGTTCTTATACCATCTCACCCTGTTTCCGTCAATTGATTAAATAGTGTGCTAACAGTACAACTTCTCCACCAGAACCGGATATCTTGTTTTTTTCAGATCGCCGCGACCATCGGCAGAGAACTCCTCTCGAGACTCTACCTTCAATCTCAGAATTACTCCTTCAGCCTTGCCTGGCAGTTCTATTGGTTGAGTACCCTTAACGCCATCCTTCCATAAGGCTACGACACGCGACCGAGGTGGATTCGGATTACCGAGATCATCCAATGCTCTGCTGCGCTCTGCCATTCCGAGACTGGTCACGGTGAGTACCGAAGATCCCGGGTCATCCGCGAGGACAGTCGCGTAACGGGCGGCCCATCGATGTGTGAGTTGAGGACCGTCCATCAGCAATGCAACTACCAAGTTTGGACCAACAGCTCGAACTATATCGGAAACTGGATCCTGTCGCGCCAGATCCTCACAGATGAGCACACAAAGAGTCAACCAGGGCCGCATGGAAACGAAGACCAACTTCCTCTCCGGAATCTCCGTGTTTTCCCACCAGGAGTTATCCGCATCAAGACTATCTTGTAATTCATACTGAAGGATTTGATCATGGTTGAGAAGCCAACGATGGTGCTTGTCCTGAGTAAGCGGAATACAATGTTCTCCGACCGGGACGTCTAAGGCCACATAATTCCGTGCATAGTCTCGTTCGGTTAATGGATTCTCGTGGACTCCCGAAATTAAGAACGCCGAACGCTTAAGCACCTCATCCCGAGCAATATCGTGGTTTGCTTTCGTCAATGACAACTCTGGGAAAATCACGCCATGAATGTGGTCTTCAACAAGTAGTTGCGCGTTGTTGATTGTTGACTGCAAGCGCTTGAGAAACTCTTCTTCAAGTCGCGGCTCGTACGAGAAGAATTGCATCTGTTTGGGCATGGAACCCAGTCTACTCGTACCGGTTGGCCTGAACTGGTTGGTATCGACAACTGTTGGCCACGGCAAAACCAACAAGTTCAGTTCTTCTGAGGTTATGTCTTTTGGCAGAATATTCCACAGAGGCTGGACTTCGCTGGCAGGACATAATGCCAAATGGTGAGTTAATGAGCGGATGGTGATACCGCTCTGTGGAGTGTGGAGTTTTGGCAGCACTCGCAATCGGGACGGGTTGATAAGTTTGCAAAGCGTGGCTCTTTCGTCCAAAAAGTCTCGAGCAATCTCTTCGAAAGTATCGTCGATCGGCGGTATCCCTGCCCCGTGACTAGCTTCGTCAGATGATGCTATCAAGTGAAACAGCGCAGAGCAGAGTTCGTCGTTAGTGCAGATGGAATTCATTTCAATTTCGCACGACGCGGTGACAACGCCCCACATGCGGGACACTTGATTTGGAAGCTCCTTTTTGGAGGTTGAACTATTGCGCCAAGCCTTCCCGATCTTCGCAACGTCATCGCACCAAACACGCCCTCGATCTAGCTGCCATTCCCTGACGAGATTGGTATACGCGCCCGACTTTTGAAGTAATGCGGCTACCAGCGCAAAGACATCGGGCGGCCAACTTAGCAGATCGACTGACGTCCAAATGCCTGGAGCCAGATATTCTAGAAACTCACTTATGGTAAGGGAACCTTGTCGAACCATGTCGCGGACAGTCCTCTTCGAGGGACAATTGAGATAGGCTGGATTGGCGAGTGTGCATTGAGCAGAGGCCCGTGGGAATTCAGCCCTTCTTGAAACGACCAGCAAGATATTCGCTGAAATGCCAAAAGTCAATACTTGCAGTGAGTAAAGGCATGGCCTTCGCTGAACAGGACAATCAATCGGTTCATCGCGGGAGATGTTCAAGAATACTATCAGCGATCTTGTGATGATCGAGCAGAATATCCGTTTCCCAGAACCTCAGAACACGCCATCCCATCTTCTCCAATAGTTTCTGATTCGTCCGATCACGCTGCTTGTTCCGAAGAATCTTGGCTACCCAATATTCCGCGTTCGGCCCGACTAGTAAACGTTTCTTGCTTCGCCTCCAATTTCTTCCATGCCAAAAATCTCCATCACAAAACACGGCAAGATGTTCCTTCGAAAAGACGATGTCAGGCTTTCCGGGCAATGTGTTTACATTTTTTCGAAATCGGAGACCGCGGCGCCAAAGCGTGCTACGAAGTAAGCATTCTGCCTTTGAAGTAGACTTGATCGCAGCGAGATGTCGGCTGGCTTCCGCAGAGGATGAGCGCAAGCGGGTGAAGCTGGGGGACTTTTTTCCTGAAACGATTCTATTCGAACTTATCTTAGATGCTTTCCTCATACTGAATTATTGGATCAATGAGTCGCTCGCCAAAAAGCGGAGGAACGGCGCTACCGATCACCCTATACTTGTCGAAGAGATCTCCCGAAGGAATAGCATTGCTCGGCAACCCTTGAATGACCGCGCATTCGCGCCAGGATAACCGTCGGTTGATATCTCCTTGCAGCTGCCACGTATCTTTTCTAACGAATGTCATCGGAGATCCAGACGGGTGTAGAGGTGTGTGGTGACCGTTAGCAACTATCGTGTAACTCAATTGATCCCAACCGCGCTTTCGATTGCGCGTTAAATAGTGACCGTGAAATGATCCATCATAGTAAGAATCATCTGGGAGCGTCGTCATATCCCCGAGGACATCTCTTAGCGTAACATAGGGAACCTGACGTTTCGGCCCGTGGGTGGTTAGAGGAAATGTATATACAAAATCCTTAATGTCTTTGCGCAGTCCGACAATGAATACTCGTTTGCGAGATTGTGCGACGCCGTAATCACCAGCGTTCAGGATTGCATAGGCCACCCTGTAACCTGCCCCACTAAATTTCCTGATCTGCTCATCGAAGAACCAGCCGTTGCCCGCGGTTACCATGCCCACGACATTCTCAACAATGAAGTATCTGGGCCTGACCTGTTTGAGTGCTCGCAGAAAGCTCCAATAGAGAAAATTACCCTCTGCCTCATCCAAATTTCTCGTTGCATTCTGTTTCCAACGACGACGAGCCGCAAGGCTTAGTCCAGTACATGGGTAACAGCCAATTAATAAATCCGCGCTCGGAAACGCAGAGATGTTCCTTACGTCGTCCAGAACGAAGGTCACGTTGGGAAGTACCAACTGATATGCCGCAGCTGCATGTTCATCGATATCGTTCGCCCAAAGAATTTCGACTCCTGCCCGAGCGGCACCCCAATCAAAACCGCCGCACCCCGAGAACAATGAAATAGCTGTGATGGTTTTCGCGGGCACTGGTTTACGCAATCGCGGCTTCTTGGCTCAACATCTTGAGAATGCCTTCGTCAGAGAACTGCTCTTTCAGGCTGGAATACTTTCCACGCAACAAAGAGATGAAGCGAAGACGGTCAACCAAGATCGTTTGATGAATATCTTGACGCCTGTGCCAAGAACCATCTGGTCTTCGCAGACAGAACGGAATGAAGGCGATGTTGCCGGGCGCGTTGGATAGCTGGATTGTATTCCGCCAAGCATCGGCCGCAGATGACGATTGCTTCTGCACCCAATCGTCGAGTGTGCAGGCGCATTGACCAAACATTAGCGGAAAGTTCGGCATAGAATCTTCAATTGGCACCCATGCGACGATATCGAGACCTTTGTCGCCGGAGTCGTGTGGTGAAAAGTCAGTGGCCTTAACCAAGGGCATCTCCTTCAGGTCATTGGCTAGCCTTTCGATCTTTCTCCATAGACTACCGGTATATCGACCGTTGTGACCTGCTCCGAACACGTGCACCTCAGCGGAGTTGGGCAAAAAGGTTTTAGCCACTTCCGCGCTCAGCACCTCAAAATTTCTCGTGAGTTTCGATTGATGCTGACCGAAGTAGGCAAGATTTGAGGACAAAAGAAAGAAGACATACAACTGATGGCGGAGAGTCAGAGAAGTCTTCACCGTCAGAACGTCCTGATCGTCTGATAGCAGAAAGGGATAAAAATCATCGAATGCGCCGGATCGGTAACTCAAGTGTCGAAACCAATCGTCGACTTTCAATTCCATGCGGTCCCGCTGTTCGGCAGGTGCAAGGTCGTCAAACTCTTCCCCCTCGACTGATTCAACCGCCAATTCAGTTTCCGCAGGCTCGCTTGGCGGCGCTTCACCAATGTCCTGCCTCTTCTTGTAGTGCCGAAGAAAATCAGCCTTAGAAATTTCTTTGTCCAACCCAAACAAACAAAGCAGTTCGATGTAGTCCACCCATATGTGCGCGTCAAATAACGCATGACGAGGCAGTCGTTGCAGTTTTACAAATGATGAGGATATGACCGGCATAAGCGCTAGCGGTTAACCGGCATCTCTTACTTTGCTGTCCACGACTATTTTCAAATCGCGAGCTAATCCTTGGATCTCAACCAGCACATCACTATCAGCCGTGGTCAAGCCTTCAACCAAATGGCTGTAGTCGCGTGCCGTTTGCAGCTGCGTTTTCGATGTATTGACGGCGGTCCTAAAGACGCCAGTGGGTTCGCCGGTCAATAAGGCGGCGTCGCTAAGATCGGAACCTCGTCTGAACGCCGCAAGAGCTTTGGGACTCTGTACGACCGCGTTTAGCTTCTTTAGCTCTCTCGACTCACCCAAGCGCGTCCGCTTGCCATCAATCTTTTCGAAGAGCCACTGCGTCAATTCTCTTAATCTTTTCTTGTTCAATCCAGGCAGTTCAGGATCGTCTGAGGCTTTTAATCCCAGAAAAGCAGTAAGTTCTTTGTAACTCAATGCCGTGACAAGGATCGAGAAATCCACTGAGTCTTCGTCTAATTCCTCAATGTCGAAGAAGTCGCTTTCTGCTATTTCATCAAAAACATGTAGTCCGGTTAGGAGGCGAGCTACATAGTTTGGCTTACTACCTATGCCCTTCGCTAACCGCTTAAATCGGTCGGATAACTTCCCCTTTCGATCGCGTTCAAATAACTGCTCAAGATATTTCGCTTTCGCCAGCGCGTCCCATTCCTTTATCCCAGTGATATGACGGTATCCTAAGTAGTCAAGGATCTCGTCGCGGCTGTCATAAACGAGCACAGGTAGATCTTGAGGACGGTGCTTAGCCTCTGTGCTTGCAATCTGGACAGACTTCTTTTTCGTGGGAGCAAGATTGGGTTTAAGTAGAAGTTTGACCGCACAAAGTCGTCGGTTCCCTTCTACTACGTAATACATCCCAGTCTTCTTAGCCGGCACAACTAGGAGTGGCTCTCCCGGAAAATATCCCTTCTCCCCGATAGATCCCATCAACTCGACGATCGTGGCATCTTTCAGCATCCACCCCAGTACTTCGTCCTCATCCTCCCCGTTCAGCGTTGTTGGAAATCGGGGATTTTCTGGATCGAACCGGAGATTCTCAACCTTTTCGTATTGAATGGATTTGTTTTTCGTTGGCATAGTCGAGAGATTGGGCGTCGTGCCAGCGACTGGAGAATAATCGTTATTCTCCAGAGAGGTCAATCTCATAAACTGCGCATTCTGTTGTTAGCGCTACTTACACTTGCTATAACCACAATCCCGACAGAAGTCGCACCCACTCGCGTGTTCTAGTTGCCCGCGGCATTCGGGGCAGACGCCAATCATTGTGGACATGATCGCACCGACTACGTTCTGAGTGCCCACACCTGAGCCTTGCGCCTGTTTGCCGAGGGCCCGTGCAGAATCGGGATGGCCTTTCAAGCGGCGGTTGGTGATCATGATGCATTCGGCCACGGCTTGTTCGGGCGAAGTCAGCAGGCGCTCGTTGAACCATACGGCGTGCGTGCCCGTGACTTTGTTCAAGCTGTAAGCGACTTCGGCCGCGTCGAATCCGCCGCGCAGCATCTTTGAAGCCAGCATGCCTACCCCGCCACTGATGGGACCGGTGGCAAAGACTTCCTGAATCATCAGGTTGTCGTGATTGACGGTGACATAGAGGTTCTGTCCGTCAAAAGGAATGCGCCAGGTCGCGCCGACCAGTTCGCGTGGACGCTCAAGCCTGATCGCTCCCTGTCGCCTGGCCGCTGCCTCTGCTTCTTCCAAGCGTCTGGCTGCGGCCTCATTCTCAGACTCAGCCCTTGCTGACGCGCGGGCTTCTGACCCGTGGCCGGGTGCCGGTTCTTCGATCGCTTCGACCACAGTTGTAGTCGTGACCACCGTTCCGGTCTCAGGCTTTGGTTCCTGCTTCATCGAAGTGAGCACCTGGTTTTCGCGCGAGCCGTCGCGATAGTAACTCACGGCTTTACAGCCAAGCTGTTGCGCCAGGCGATAGAGATGATCGACCGACTCGACCGTGTCGTTGACTGCACCGTTGCAGGTTTTCGAGACGCTGTTATCGACGTTGCGTTGAGCGGCGGCCAAGACATGCACATGCTGCTCTGCGCTGATGGACATCGCGGAGATGAAATAAGACGGCAATTCGTGTTCATGCTCGACCACATAGGCGGCGGCCGCGTCGATTGAATCCGGATCGGTCTGATCGACGTCGATACCCAGCGCTTGTGCGGCTAGAGTGTGAACGTACGTGCGGGTGCCGAGAGTGTCCTTGCGCACGTACGCCCATGAGAAGTTCGGTTCCACACCCGACGACGTTTCTGCGACCAGGGAAATCGTGCCCGTAGGAGCAATCGTCGTTACCTCATAGTTACGCGGGGTGAGCGAAACTTCACGAGAGATGCCAATTTCGTTGTAGAGAAAATCCGCATAGGCTTCGCGGTTGGGTTCGTGTTCCGGGAACACACCGCGCTCTGCGCCCAGCCGCAGACTTTCATTCCAGGCCTCGCGGCGAACGAATCCCATTACTTCATCCATTAAATCGATTGAAGCAGGTGAGCCGTAAGTGATCTTCAGATTCAGACACAGGTCGGCAAAACCCATGATGCCCAGGCCCAGGGGCCGGGTACGTTTCACCACGTCGTTTATTTCCGGCAGCGGCCAGGAGCAGGTGTCGATGACGTTATCGAGGAAACGCGTGCACATGTGCGTGACCTCGCGCAGACGGTCCCAATCCAGACGATTTTCGCGATCGTAAAACTTGGCCACGTCGATCGAGCCGAGGTTGCACGAGTTCGCAAAATGCAGGAATTGTTCGCCGCAGGGATTGCTGGCCATAATCGGCCCCATCGAACTCATCATGTGATTGTGGCGATTGACCTCGTCGATGAAGGCAATGCCCGGCTCAGCGTAACGATGGGCGCTGGCTATGATGCGGTTCCAGATGTCCGGCGCATAGGCCATGCCCGGGACAGGCGGCTCTTCAATCAACGCATCGGAAAGATCAGCGGTTTCGAACGTCTCCTTATCGCGGAACGTGATCGTCGAGCCATCTGGCCGCCGATACACGACGTAATCGCGCCCGGTGACCGGATCGAAAATCGGATCGTTCCAGGCCTCGCCGTCGAAATCGAGTTGATACCATTCGTTGTGATCGACCGCCTCGAGGAACTTGTCGGTAACGTTTACCGAGATATTAAAGTTAGTCAGCGAGTGCTGATCGTTTTTGGCGTGAATGAAACGCAGAATATCCGGATGCGTAACGCGCATCATGCCCATGTTCGCGCCGCGACGCACGCCACCCTGTTTTACCGTGTCGGTGGTCGTGTTGAAGATGTTCATGAAGGACACCGGGCCGCTGGCTACGCCGTGGGTCGTACTAACCATGGCGCCACTCGGTCGCAGCTTTTCAAAAGTGAAGCCGGTGCCGCCGCCGGTCTGATGAATGATCGCGGCGTCGGTGGCCGTCTTCATAATGCCGGCGATCGAGTCAGGCACATCGAGCACAAAGCAGGCGGCCAGTTGGCCGTTGGGCTTGCCCGCATTCACGAGACAGGGCGTGTTGGGAACGAACTCACGCGCCAACATGATATCGGACATGGCGCTAAAGAACTCATCTCGCTTTTCCGGATCGGCCTCAGCTACTGAGACGTGCGCGACCACGCGCGCGACGATGTCCGACCATTCTTCCAATGAATCGCCGCGTCCATCTTTCAGCGAGTAGCGTTTGGAGATAACACGTTTGGCGTTCAAACCAAGCGGCGCGATCTCACGCTCAGGCTTACGCTCGGGGGAAGCGATCGGTTGGGCGATTTCATTTGCGGACACCTTCGTCATCTTCACACCGCCAGCCGTGTTCATCTATTTTACCTTTCCCGCGCAGGGACCGCACGCGAGCCGATTTTGGGGAATAAAAGCCATCGACGATGCGTGATCGCCGCTTCAAAAACCTAAGTTGTATTGCGGATAACTACGGTCAGTTTTGCGAAGTCAAAAAACCTTGCCGAGTCGGGATTGGAACCCCGTGACCCGCTCTCGCCAGCCGCCTCACTCCGAGCAGAAGGCACTATAAACCTCTTGACTCAAGAAGTCAATATGTTGTGGTTACTTTTTTTTTCAACACGATAGAGTGTGTTTCCTGAGGCGCTACTTTAAGAGCTAAGTGGCCGGAAATCAGCCCGTTAAAGGTACCGTGAGCGGGAGATTTGGAGTCAGCGATCACGGCCAGAAGCGAACGATATGCAAACTCTTTGCGATGGATTTTTTGTGACTTTAGAGACGAGCAGGGCGGGCCGTTGGATCACGCCCTTCCTTACGGTCGGGCTACTGCCCCTAGGCACTGACTATTTACCGGAGGAACCGCTGGAAAGGAGTAGATCGAGCTCGCGATTTTGATGGTCGAGCATGCCGAAAGTATCGGCAGTCTCTTCCAGCATCTGCCGCGTCATGGCAATCGAGTCGCTCAGCTCTTCGAAATGCAAAGCAGAGACTCGCTCGGGCGTCGGCAACGTCACTACCTGATCATTAACCAAACCAAAAAAGTTTTCGATCGACTGTAACTGTCCTTCAACCAGGCGGACGGAACGTTCGAGATCGGTGAAAGCTGCGACGCGCCGTTTAAGAATTTCCGCATTCGCCTGTTGCACTCGCTTGGCGCGATCGTCGCTGGAAGTTTGGATCGCGTGCTCAGCCTGCTTCAGTTGATTCTGGACGGCCTGGCGGTTGATGGATCGCAGATGATGCTTGCGACGGCGATAGACATCGAGCAGATCGACAAAGTCTTCCCAACGCTGATCCAAGGTTTGCAGATTGGCGGGAATTTGTTTGCTGGTGGTGAATTTCCTGTAGTTGGAATAAATCTGGTTCCTCATCCAGCGAAGGTATTCAACCGCCTCGCGCTCGCGAGGATCAAAACTCTTAATTACGGTTTCGCGTTGGGCATCGCGCAGCTTGCGGGCGCGTTCTTTGTCGCGGCGCTCAACCAAACGACGATAAAAAGGTGTAGCAGGCACCGTAACCAGATAGACAGCTTCAGCGGCCAGCGCAGCCACCAGTGGCGTAATATCCTGCATGTAAGCAGCCGCCACGGCAAAGCCGGCCATGCCCCAAAAGTTGATCGGCTCTTTGAATGCCTCTTTCAGATACCGAAAGTCGATTTTGGGCAGGTCCATCTATCTTACGAAACGTGTCTGATGATTGTTCGAACGGCTTTACCGAAATTGGATGCTTTGAGTTCCACCTTCAGGCGGCCCGGCCGCAAACTCGTGCGGCCGAAAACGGTGGGACTGTCAAACACACCCCTCGTCATTGCGATGAGGTTTCGCCCTGCGCGGGCAGGGCCTGCGGCGCCGAACTCTCGGTTGCAGCCGGCAAAAGACCCATCTGGCGCTTGTAGTCGAGCAGTTTGTCCTGCAGTTGCATGTCCATCGCCTCGCGCTCGATCTCCTGCATCTGGTTGTCGACTGAGGCGGAGCCAAGCTGCATCTTTGCTTCCGCGGCAGCGGCCCGGCGATCTATCTTGTCGCGCATCTCGTTGAACGTCGATGCGTCGTCGCCGAGATTGAATGCTTCCATTGTTTGCGCCAACTGCTCTTGCAGTCTGGCCTGCTTCGACTGATTGATGAGCTGCATTGCCTCGGCACTGCGCTTCTGCATCTGCAACACATAATTGTCGCGCGCCTTCAGCGCCTGCTTGGATGCCAGGTTCGCGTGCTCAAGCTGGTGTCCGGTTTTCTGCAGGTCAACCTGCGCCTGCTGCAGCTGGCCGATGTAGGCCGTGGCAATGTCATCGCGGCCCATCTTTACCGAGGCCTTAATCTTCGAATCAAGGTCGACGACCTGGGTCTCCAACCGCTCCTTATTCTTCGCCAAAAGCTTTTCGGTGGCCATGACCTGCGCCACAGAGTTATTGAGGTCGGGGATGCGGTCGCGCATGTCGCGAATCGTCTGTTGGAGTATCAGTTCCGGATCCTCGGTCTTCTCAACGATTCCGCCAAAAAGCGCGCGCATCGAACGCTTTATCCTAGTCCACAGTCCCATTTCATCCTCCGGCCAATATAGATTCGAAGATCAGGTCAGATTCACAGTGGTCGTTGATAATGCCGGCCGTCGAATTGTACGTAACACCGGCCCATACGGTTGCATTTTCAACTAATTTTGGAGGTGAGTATAGCAGAGAACGGAGGGCAAGTAAGCAGTCGATGGACGGCCGTAGGCCGAAAACTGCGCGGACCGGCGGCGAGCTAGCTTCCTGCTGTCACGCCCGGCGCCCTGGGACGCCCAATGTCGCGACGATAATGCATGCCGTCCCAGCTGATATCGTCGACCGCCTCGTAGCAGCGCGATAAAGCCAGATTGAGGTTCTCACCAGTAGCAGTGATCCCGAGTACCCGCCCGCCCGCAGTTAGCCATTCTCCGTTTTCGTTACGCGCGGTGGCCGCGTGAAAGACAGCAACGCCTTCGTGCTGTTCGGCGGAAGCGAGACCCCGAATGAGCGCCCCGGTCTCCGGTTTTGCGGGATAACCTGGCGCAGCCAGAACGACGCACGCCGACGAATCCTGAGACCAATCAATATCAATGTCCCCCAAGCGTGTTTCGTCGATCGCCTGGAGGATGTCTGAGAGGTCGCTATTCAATCGTACAAGGATCGCCTGAGTTTCCGGATCGCCGAAGCGCACATTGTACTCGAGCACCTGTGGCCCAACGTTTGTGAGCATCAAGCCAATGAACAGGATGCCGCGAAACGGAAAGCCTTCCTCCCGACATCCCTGAAGCGTCGGCTCTACAATCTCGCGGACAATGCGATCACGCGTTGCGTCATCCAACACACTCGCATCGGTAATCGAGCCCATGCCACCGGTATTCGGACCGGTGTCGCCTTCGCCGACGCGTTTGTGATCGCGCGCGGCTGGCATCAGCCGAAAATCTTTACCGTCCGAAAAAAGCAACAGAGATACTTCTCGACCCGATAGGACTTCCTCGATCACAATTCGGCGAGCTGCTTTGCTCCCAATCGGGCCGCTTTGCAAATCATCTACACCCTGCACAGCCGCCGCGCGAGTCTCCGCAACGATCACGCCTTTCCCCCCGGCAAGGCCGTCCGCCTTGACCACCACCGGACTGTCTTCGCTGCCGAACTCGCCACCCTGCAAAATCTCGACGGCTTCCCTGGCGGAAGATGCTATGCGGTACCTGGCAGTGGGGATTTCATGGCGACGCATAAAGTCTTTCGCGAAAGCCTTGCTGGACTCCAAACGCGCCGCCGCCCTTCCCGGCCCCACAATGCGCAAGCCCCGGCCCTTAAACTCATCGACGATGCCGGCGGCCAGCGGTGCTTCGGGCCCAACCATAGTTAGATCAATTCCTGATTCTCCGGCGAACGCCGCCAGGGTCGACACATCGTCAGCACCGATGGGAACGCACCTGGCGATCTGAGCTATCCCGGCATTACCGGGAGCGCAGAACAATTCCAGTTGCCGAGTGGCATTTCTTTGCAATGCCCAAATCAGAGCGTGTTCGCGGCCGCCGGATCCGATTACCAGAATCTTCATTTTCAAAGGTGATTGTGTACTCTGTAGCTAATGAAGCCTTCGATTAGCGAAAGACTACGATTGAAATAGTTCGAACAATTCGATGGAAGTTTTGCGGAAAAAAACTTGACACCAGTTAATCAGAGTCATATAAGTGCACCCGCTGTGGCCGGCGTCTTGTGCTTACCTTGAATTGCACCAGCGAACCAGCGTTAGTTTAGTTTCTCGCGGCCTCCTCGTACAGCGTTCTGAAGCTACGCGCCTGCCCTTTGGCGTCACAAGTACACGGGAGGGACCCAAAATGCCAGACAGCAATGGATATGAAGCTGGCGAGCAGTCGTCTGATTTTCAGGACCGATCTATCACTTGCGTCGATTGCGGCGAGCCTTTTGTTTGGACCAGCGGCGAACAAGTGTTTTTCCACGACAAGGGTTTGAAGAACGAACCAAAGCGCTGCAAGCCCTGTAAGCAGGCCAAAAACGATCGCCTGGCGGCAATATCGGCCGCTCAGGTTTCCGGAGTCAAGCAACGTGTAGAAGTGACCGTGACCTGCGCCCAATGCGGCGAGCAAACTACTGTTCCTTTTTATCCCTCCCAGGGTCGGCCAGTCTATTGCCGATCTTGTTTCCTTGCGGCGCGCACGATGACCGCCACCGCATAGATCCGGCCGGGCCGGAAACTTGCACTTGAAACCTGCCGGTATTAGTGCTCCAGATGATAGGGCACATTCGTGACCACGACGCCTTTCTTGAAGAGCAGAGCCCCTTTCAAAAAAAGCGTGTTTTGATTGTGCAGCAGGTTCTGCCACCATTTTGCCGGCACAAACTCAGGCAATACGATGGTAACCACTTCGCCGTGTGAACTTCGCTTTACACGATCCACATAATTAAGCAACGGACGCAGTAACGAACGATACGGCGATGCGACCACCACCAGATTAACTCCCGAACCCCATTGTTCCCACTTTTCCCGCAACTTCTGCGTAGTCTCGTCATCGAGGTTAACGTAAACCGCCGTGACGTGATGCGGAGCAATTGACTTGGCATACTCAAGTGCCGCGATTACGCCGCGATGAATTCCGGATATCGGCACAATTACTTCGTGATGAATCGGCCGCAATCCTGCCAGCCCTTCGGTAGAAAGTTGTTGTGCAACCTGAGAGTAATGACGATGAATTCTGAGAAACATCATCACCAGAAAAGGAATCAGCACCACCACGATCCAGGCGCCGTGCATGAACTTGGTCACGATAAAAACCATCAGGACTACAAAGGTGGACACGGCGCCAATACCATTTATTACCAGCGCTTTTTTCCAGTGAGATTTCTTCTCGAGTTGTGCTATCTCTGCCAGGGATTTCGGCTCAGCGCCGGCCAGTCGATGGGCGTCGATTTTTCCGATCAGCTTATTTTCCTTACTCGCCGATGCTTTCGCTCCGGCAACCCCAGCCGGTCCCGCAGCTTGAGCTGCTGCGCGCATAGCACGCAACGCCTGTCCCTCGCGCCGCCAATGAATTACCATTCCGGCCTGCGATAGCGTGAACGAAAGAAAGACTCCCACAGCGTACAAAGGAATCAGCCGGCTGGTGTCACCATTAAACGCCCAGACTAAGAGGCCAGAAAAGATGGCCAGCAAGACAATGCCGTTGGAAAAAACGAGACGATCCCCAAGGTTTGCGAGTTGTCGCGGGAGGAAGCGGTCGCGCGCCAGCAGCGATGAAAGCCGCGGAAAACCAGCGAAGGAGGTATTGGCAGCCAGAACGAGGATCGCCGCCGTAGTCGCCTGCACTACATAATAAAACCAACCGAAGTGTCCGGTGAAAACAATGCGAGCGATCTTCGAAATCACCGTTTCATGTTCCGAAGGATGAATATTGAAGAGGTGCGCTAACAAACTCGCCCCCATAAACATCGTAATCAGAAGGGCAGCCATCCATGAAAGCGTCGTGGCTGCATTCTTCGATTCGGGCTGTTTGAATGCCTGAACGCCATTGGATATCGCTTCTATTCCGGTCAGGGCGGCGCAGCCGTTAGCAAATGCGCCGAGCAGAAGCAAGAGATGCAGAGGCTGCGGGTGATAACCTTCGGCAATTTTCAGGTCGACGTCATTTGGCGCGCCGGCGATCGCCGGATTCATGTAATAACGAAAGAGCCCGTACGCTATCAGGAATATGAAACTTACGATAAACGCGTAACTCGGCGCAGCGAACAGAGTACCCGCTTCGCGAACACCGCGCAGGTTGGCGACGGTGATAAAAGCTATAAAGAAGAGACACAGCCAAACCCTGTGATTATGCAGTCCGGCGAAACGAGTCCCCACCATCGCTGAGGTAATTGCCTCAACTCCCGCCGCAATTGAGACCGATACGGTCAAGATGTAATCAACCAGTAACGAAGCGCCCGCTATTAATCCCGGCAAAGTGCCCAGGTTTTCCTTGGCCACAATAAACGCGCCGCCCCCGGAAGGGTATGCCTGAATAGTTTGCCGGTAACTGATCGCAACTATTATCAACAGAACGCTGATCGCGATCGAGATGGGCAGGACGTAACTGAAAGCGTTCGTCTGACCTGCTATGTATGCCGCAGCCAGGACGAGAAGGATCTGTTCAGTTGCGTATGCAGTGGACGACAGTGCGTCCGAAGCGAAGATCGCCAGGGCAGTCTTCTTGGTCAGTCGCTCGTGTGCTAAGCGTGCTGTTCTGATCGGACTGCCGACCAGCAGACGCTTTAATGAGGCCATCTTTTCGTTAAGGCAACCAGCCCTTCAGCAGTCCAAGCGCGAAAAAATGCCACAGTGTGCAGCTTTGAAAGCGCCGACTGTGGCGGAACGTACCCTAATGGCGATTGCTGCTCCGTTATCTTAGCCGAAAACCCGGGGGCTCGTCGTCCGTGCCGTATATTAAGCCACTTCCTTTGAAAGTCAACTGCCGCCCGACCGCGTTGTTCATTGTGAGGCGGCGTCACCTTCGATGAAAAACCTGGCCTAAAAAGAAAAGCGGGCGGGGCCCTCCCACAAGCCCCACCCTAAGGCCACGTGTCCTCACCCCACGCGACCACTTCGCCCACCGGGGAGGCGGGCGCGGCATGATTATGCACAAGTCGCCCTCAAGATGCAACCGAAACTTAAATATTTTTTTTGACCTTCGGAGTGCTCCAAATCACCCCTCTTTTTGAATCATTTTTTATGATGGATCCTATCACTTTCCCTGCGGTAAAACGGACTCAATGCTGTGCAGCAAAACGATCACCTGATCGCTCTGGCCGTCGCCGTTCTTGACCTTTAGCGCGACGTAATCATTCGTAACATCGGTGATGACGCCTTCATAAACTCCGCCGGAAATGGTCTTGATATTCACGAGCTGACCGCGAAAACGTATTAGCAGATTTTCGACATGCTGATAGTTCATTTGGAAGCTCCTTGATGTCGTGGCGCGAGCCATTACCTTTCTTATCGCTCGCGCTTCAGATTGTCCCACGTCACAAAAAATAGCTGGTAACCGTCCGGGTCCCGCAGACTCACAAACCTTCCACCCCAACCTTCGTCCCGCGGCTCACTCACTTCTACGCCCCCGCTCTTTAATGCTTTATGAAACTCGTCCACGTCGCTAACACTCAAAACAAAGTGCACACCACGTCCGCGCTTGAGCATGGTCTCGAGCTGCTGGACCAGGTTAATGCGTAGAGGACCAACACTCACAGATGCCATAGGAGGTTCAGCCTGAGGATGATGCGATTCGATTTCACACCCCAGCCGATCATGATAGAACGCTAACGATTCCTCGAGGTTGTTCACTTCCAGGAACAGCAGATCAAGTCCAATCACCATCAACTGTTCCCTTCTTCTGCGTCAACGGTCAGATCGTCGTCAGGATGAGATAAACCCCATAGCCTCCGCCCAGGACAAATGACCAGAAGGCGATCTCCTGCGCTGCGCGAAAACGGCGAGCGGGATGCGTGGCGGCAAAGGACTCGCGCGCATTAGTCATCGCTGAATGCGCGATCAAGACGCCAAACAAGATCACTCCCAAGGCCAGGATTGAGAGCGGCCAAAGAAACCACAAACCATTAAAGCGCACCAGCAATAGCAACATGAGACCAAGCAGCAGACAAAGGAGCGCGCTCAGTAACTGTCCGGAAACTCCGACGTCACGAGCGGCCGCCGCCACTGCGACCGCGCCGACTTTGACGTTCACATGTTGGCGCTGCGAATCGTACTTGCTTCGCGTTACGTCGTCACGCAGCACCTGATACGCTTCATTCAGCGCCTTCATTTCTTCTTCGTTACCGCCGCGGTCCGGGTGCCGTTGGTGCGCGAGACGCTTGTAAAGACGCTCAATCTCGCGCGGCGAAGCGTCTTCGCTGGCGCCGAGAATTGCATAGTACTCTTTTTTCTCGTTGAGTCGGTCCAAGCTGGTTCGGCATTGTAAGTTTGCGAGCGTAGATTTTCAATGGAAGTTGATCGATCTTTGCGCCTTTGCGACTTGGCGCGAACATTTCGCACGCAAAGGCGCCAAGACGCAAAGCTCTTTCAACTAGGCGTCTGCCCAAGATGCTGATATTTTCTGAAGGCTATGGCACAGCCATTTGCCGCAGGCGACGATCTAATCTTTCAACTTGAGAGCGGATTTGGCTTGCTGCGTGTGATTGCCATCGATGAACGCGAAGCAGAGACAACGTGGCACTTGATGGCTTATGAAGAATTGTTTCCGGACGTCGAATCCGCGGAGCGCGCGCTGGGCGACGCGGCTTCGCTTCACATTCGGAAAGATCACATGGCGTTGACTACGCGCGCATTCGAGCGAACGCCGGCAGCACGCCTGGGCAACCGTCCGGTTAGCGACAGCGAGCGCGCGGCTTACCAGCATTGGCTGGAAAGCGATGGAAAAGTTTCAGATCGGTCGGCGTTGTTAATGCTGGGAATTCGCTGACGGACACCTTTGAAACGGGCAATTTGATGATCAAGCCGAAACACACTTCGCAGAAATTGCAACGGCTTCTTTTTCTCCTCGCGCTTGTTGTCTTATTCGCGACGTTCGTTCCGGGTCAACGCCGGGAGCGGACCATTACCACCTGGAAGCCGCTCCATTACAACGTGAGAATCTCTCTTAACGAGCAACTTACTGAGATCTCTTCGGCGCGAACAGAAATTGACCTGGAAGTTCTGGCGGCTAGTGCGTCGAGGATCGATCTCGACTTTGGCGAGATGCCAATCGATTCGGTCTCGGTCTCAGGCTCTCCAGTTCGTTTTGATCGAACAGCCGAGCAACTCAATGTCATGCTGGCGCGGACCGCCAAAAGAGGCGACCGGCTGAAAGTCACGGTGACCTATCACGGCCGACCGAAAGACGGCCTGATTTTCGCCAGGGACCGCGACGGCAAACAATCGGCGACCGGCGACAACTGGCCGAACCGGGTGCACCAATGGATTCCCTGTCTCGATCATCCTTCCGCGAAGGCCACGGTTTCGTTCACGGTGGCCGCGCCTTCTCGGGAAGTGGTGGTGGCCAACGGAAGATTCCTGACAATGAAGAAAAGCGCGGCTACTACGAGCTGGACATACGAGGAAACGAAACCGATCCCGGCCTATTGCATGGTGATTGCGGTTAACGAAGGAGCAAAGATCGATGCCACCGGGCCAACGGTGACGCCGCTCTCTTACTATGTTCCCCAAAAGGATCGCGCCTATGCCCCCAAAGGGTTTTCTGCCGGCGGGCCGGCCGTCGCCTTTTTTAGCGAAACGATTGCTCCTTATCCGTACGAGAAGCTGGCGTTGATTGTGGCCGCGACACGTTTTGGCGGAATGGAAAACTCCAGCGCGATTGTGTTCTCAAATACGCTGTTCGACCTTCGCAGCAACGAGAAGATGAGCGCGCGTTTTGGTATTCCCGAGCGCATTGAGAGCGTGGTGGCCCACGAAATCGCCCACCAATGGTTTGGCGATTCCGTGACGGAATCAACCTGGGCGGATCTCTGGTTGAGCGAAGGTTTCGCCACCTATTTCGCCGGCCTCTTCATTGAAAAGTACGACGGCCAGAATGCCTTTCGTGATTACATGCGTGGCGCGGCGGAACGTTACTTTGCTTACGAGAAACAACGCAAGGCGCCCATCCATGACACTGAGACCCAGGACCTGATGAAGCTGCTCAATGAAAACAATTATGAAAAAGGAGCATGGGTGCTACACATGTTGCGCACGCGTTTGGGTAACGAAGTCTTCTTCCGCGGTTTGCGCAACTACTACAACGCGCATCGCGATGATAATGCAACAACCGAAGATCTGCGCAAGGCTTTAGAGAATTCTTCCGGAAAAAATCTGCGCGAGTTTTTTGCGCGGTGGGTTTATGGCGCTGGTCATCCGATTTATGAATTGACTTCGGGAGCCGCCGAACTCCCCGGCGGTGGAAATGACTTAACGATCCTCTTGAAACAAACGCAGGACGGAGAAGCTTTTCTCGATCCGGTGCCCATTGAAATCACCAACGGTAGCGAGAAGACACGAATTACAATTCAGCCAAACGGCAAGATCGCGACGGCGCACCTTCGCACCAGGAGCGGGCCAGTCTCAATTCAAGTTGACCCCGATCAAACGCTTTTGAAGGAAGTGGTAAGCGGACAAATGGTCAACTGAATCCCATCGAAATCCTAAGGAACTATCCCGATAATCCCGGTATTGCTAGCCTGGCCATGTGCTTTCACGGTCACCATACAGGAGCCGGCAGCCAGATCGTTCGGCAGGCGGAAAGTCACCTGCGCCAAATCAAAGTTAGTTACTACCCGCACGTCTTCGGCGGTCACGTCGTAGCTCTGGTTACTGTTGTCGATCAGATGAACCACAACGGCAGAAGCCGTTTCGCCCAGGTTGAGTTTCAGGTTTGCAGCGAAAACAAGCACCCGCGTATTTCGATCAGGACCGAGATCGAGCCAGCCGGCGACATTCTGAACATGGAAGGGATCTCTTAGAAAGAGCAGTGAATCAAATGCTGCTGCCTCGTTAGGATCAGGGCCTGATTCTTCGAGGATTAACTGAGGCGGCGAAGGCGTGACTACATCATTGTCGACGATACTCAGCGTGGCAGTATTCGGACTGCCGAGAAATGCGCCCCCAGCCGGATTGCTCAAACTCAGCTGGATGGTTTCGTTGCCTTCAACAAAGAGGTCGTCGACGATGGGAACATAAAAGGTCTTGAAGGTTTCACCCGCGGCAAAATGAAGAGTGCCCGAAGTCGCTTGGTAGTCAGAGGGACTGACCGCCGTTCCGTCACTCGTCGCATAATCGACGGTTGCCGGAGCCGAAGTGTTGCCCAAACGCGTGACGGTAATTAAGGCGCTTCCACCAGTCTCTGGCACGTACGAACTCGCCGCGTTGAATTGAAAACTGCTTGCACTCGCCCCGCCCAGGAACTGACCGCGAATCTCACCATTCAAAAAGTTGCTGCTATGAACGTTGATGTACAGCAAGCCGTCCTTCAGGTTTTGCACCTCGGCGGGGGACAGGGTGATCAGAAAATCAGTGACGTTTCCGTTTGGCAGGGGAAACAGAACTGACCCCGCGGCTCCGGGTGCGGCTGGCCCATGAATGTGCGCCGCGGTTTCAGCGCTCGAAAGCCCGCCGAAGTTTAGCGCAACCAGAGCAGTCTGCTCGTCGGGGCTAAGAAGCAAAGTAGCAGTGCCGCTAGCAGTTGAATTGTTTGGTGGCGTCTCTTGCGCGCCGCTCAAGTTGGCTGTAAAGAGCGTGGATTGCTTGCCAGAGATCTCGTACACCGCGCCATTGGTGTTTGAGACGACAAAGAGATTGCCATTCGGCCCGGTAGTGATGTCGGTGGTGATTCCGAAATCACGTCCTATCAGCAGACTCTCGCTCTCAGTGATGTCGAACTTATCAAGATTGTCCGCCACCAAGTCGTTGAGCCGCGGATCAGTGAATGCAAAGTGCAGTCGATCAGGCGTCAGCTTGAAGCGGAAGAGAAAGCCACCGGCCAGAAAGGTTCGGGCCGCGCCCACAAACATGTCACCTTCGAACTGAGGGCCCAATCCCCTGCCCCGAACAAATCCCAAGGGTGAAGCGGGGATGGCGTACTTCCAACTGAATTCCGGATCGTTGTAATGCGCACCCGGCAACATATAGAGTCCCGCGAGCGCAGCGGCGGGCGTGTCAGCGATCAAAGAAGGCGGCCAACGAACTTGTTGCAGATCACCTGCCCCGTATGTGGTTTCGATCTGTTTGAACTGACTAACGCGACTGCTTGGGCCCATCATCTGTATCCATCCGTTGTTTGAACCCGCAGTGATTCGATTCATCTCGTCGAACGAATCGTCGCCGTTTTCCTGGTCCCAAAGATTTCCGGAAAGCGGATCGAAGCCCATGCCGAATCCGTTACGCACGCCGTACGCATAGAGCTTCTTGATATTAGCCGCAGCCTCGCCGGTCAACGGTGTCGACGCGTTAAAGAAAGGATTGTCCACCGGGGTCGTGCCGTCATCATTAAGTCTCAGGATAAAGCCGGTGAGATGATTGTTGTCCGGTTCTGGTCCCCCGTACTGATCGTCGGGCACCGGGCCGAGTTGATTGTTCTGCAAGAACCCGCGGCGGCCATTGTCTCCCATCATGATGTAGAGCTTACCGTCCGGACCGAAGCGTAGAATTCCGCCATTGTGATTACCGCGCAACTGTTGATTCGCATCGGCCTGATATGCGCGCAGCTTGATCAGGTTCCGATCGAAAATCAGGGCTGACCCGTTCCAGATATAGCGATCCACGCGATTGCCGAGCACCGGAACTTCGGCAACAGTCGTCGAATCAACTCCGGTGCTGCTCTCAGTCCAATAGAGATAAACGAACCCATTGGCAGCAAAGTTAGGGTGCAGTGCAATTCCAAGTGCGCCTCGTTCGGATGCGCTGTTAACGGCAAGATCAAGCGTCGCAGGATTTTGAATTACTCCGTTAATAACCCGCTGCACCTTGCCCGTATTTTTCTCCAGCACCAGGAAATCGTTGTTGCCGATGAAGGCCATGCTCGTCGGCTGTGACAAGCCGTTGACAACTGTCTTCACCGAAAGATTCGGGTCGAGCATCACCGGCCCACTCGAAGGCGCGTTGACCGTCGTTTGGATGGTGACTGAATTGTCGCTCATGTTCGGGTCGGATTCAGCGGCCATGACATTCGCGGAATTCGCCAATTGTCCCGGCGCCTGAGGAATGACGATTATGTTGATGACCGCGAATGCGCCATTCGCCAGCGATCCCAGATTGCAGGTAATGGTAGTTGTGCCCATGCAAGTGCCTTGAGTCGGCGTCGCTGAGCTGAAGTTAACGCCCGCAGGCAAATTGTCAGTCACCGTTACGTTCGTTGCCGGCGAAGCGCCATTGTTCGTTACCGTGAGGCGATAAGTCATGCTCGCCAGAGAGGTCGCCGGATTTGGCGAGGCAGTTTTTGTCAGCGCCAGATTCGCGCTCCCGATCCCCGAGACGATTAGTTGAACCGAAGCTGAATGCTGCAGGTTTCCGCTGGTGGTAGTAACGGTGACGGAATAAGTTCCCGGCGGCGTCGCGCCCGTGGTGGTGATAGTCAATGTGGAGGATTTGGCCGAGGCATCATTGATCGCGATTGTGGGCGGGCTAAAGCTCGAAGTCGAGTCGCTGGAGATTCCGCTGACGCTTAGCGAAATCGTTCCGGTAAACCCTCCAGCAGGTGTCGCGGTCACCGTATAGGTTGTTCCGCCGCCAGGGCTCACAGTGCGCGAGTTCGGTGTCACCGAAAGCGAATAGTCGCTGGCCGACGAAGCGTCTGAAATCTTTGCTATGAAGACGTCCTGGCTGCCACTGTTGGCGGTTTGCATTGGCGACCCGACGGGAAAGTTCGTCGATGAAGTGTAGCCCGTGATGTAAGCATTGCTCGATGAGTCCAGCGCGATGGGATTAGTCGCGGTCACCGCGCTAACCGTGTTTTCGTTTGCACTGCCGCCAAGATAAGTTGAATAAAGCAGACCGCTTCCAGCGGGATTCAACTTTGCTACAAAAGCATCAAAGCCTCCTGCATTAGCGATTTGCAGAGCAGTCACGGTGGGAAAATTCGTCGAGGAAGTGAATCCGGTAATGTAAGCCGCGCCTGCAGAGTTGACCGCGATACCGGTTCCGCGATCATCGCCACTGCCACCGAGATAAGTTGCGAAGACTTTAGTTCCGGTGCTCGAAACCTTTGCCACAAAAGCATCGAACGATCCGCCATAGACGGCCTGGGCCGGATTCAAGAGCGGAAAATTGTTCGAAGAGGTTTGTCCGACCAGGTATACGTTGCTGCCAGCGCTGTCGATCGCGATGCCGTAAGCCTTGTCATCGCTGGTGCCACCAAGATAGCTCGAGAAAACCAGCGATGGCGCGCCGCTGCGATTGGTATCGATTTTCGCGACAAAGGCATCGACACTGCCGGCGGGAGAGTTCTGAAACGCGTTGACGGTAGGAAAGTCCTGCGAAGCTGTAAAGCCCGCAACATAAGCGTTGCCGCTTGAATCTATCGCGACTGCGCTGGACCGATCAGTCCCGCTCCCGCCGAGCATTGTTCCGTAGAGTAAGCTGCTGCCACTCGGATTGAGCTTTACCAGATAACCGTCTGTGTCGCCTCCGCCGGCAGGTTGGTATGCGGTGACGGTAGTGGGAAAACCGATCGACCTGGTGCCGCCAACCACGTAGGCATTGCCAACAGCATCGACCGCTACACCTTCAGCCGAATCGTTCTCTTCCCCACCCAGATAGGTCGAATAAATCAACGCATTGCCCTGAGGGTTCAGCTTGAATACAACCCCATCAAAGTCGCCGCCACGATAGATAGTCGCTAAAGCGCCCGCAGTGGTCGGAAAGTCGGTCGAGGCTGAATCGACCCGTCCCGCAACAAAGGCATTTCCGCCGGCATCGACGGCAATGCCGCTGCCCCGATCATTGCCAAGACCGCCGATGTAGGTTGAATAAATGATCGCGTTCCCGGCCGCATTTATCTTGGTAACAAGAATGTCACTCAATCCGGCTTTGGCTGAGAAGGCCGGATTCTGCGTGGGGAAGTTTGTCGAGCTGGTGGTGCCGGCCACATAAACGTTATTACTGCTATCGACCGCGATGCTGGCGCCCAAATCGTCGCCGCTGCCGCCCAGATACGTCGAGTAGACCAGGGTCGGATCGATTATCAGCGGCCGGGTCTTGTCATAAACTCCCACCTCGAATGATACTTCGCGATTTAGTAGGACGTAGCGTCCAGCGACAAGCTGTCGGGTGCCGCCGATCTCCTGATAAATGATCGGGGCCGGCTGGCGCAGCTCACCACCGTTGAAGCGCAAAACGAGTTCGCCTTCAGCAGTCAGCCGCGGCCGTAACTCACGATTGAAAGCAAACTTGATCAGCCGATGATCGGCGCCGGGCGCAACCTGGAAATCGTATTCCAAACGACCTTCTCGCCCGTAATAGATCACGCTGATTCCCGGATAAACTTCGTCAAAACGAACTCTCGAATAAGTTGGTACGTTGAGCCTCCACTTTGCCGGATTGTTACCCAGAAGATAATTACGTTTTCCTTCTAGCGGTTCGAGGACCGAAGATTCGCTGGCCGGGTTTGCGCCCTGCAGTGTCATGCGAAGTAATCTTGCGCGATCCCGGCTCTTGACCGCGATGCTTGCGCCGGTGGAAGACAAAAGCATTCTGTAATCGCCACCACGAACGAGAAACTGTCGCTTGTTCTCGAGTTCTTCGAAACTGAGCGGCAAATTCATAAGCGCAGCCTTTGCCGCGGCGGGCGATTCTGCAAGTCTGTTAGCTGGAGATCCCGGATAGGAAGTCCGCACCTGAGATGGAACATCGCGGCTCCCGCTGGACCAAGAAGAAACTGCCGCGAGGAGACACAGCCCGAGGAATACGAACAGTAAGCCGCAGCGTAAGAGGGTTTGATGACGAAGAACTCTTCTCGGCATCGTTGCGCGACTCCTGCCTTAACAGTGCGTTTAGAGTATCAACTTTAGTTGGGTCTTCTTAGTCAACCAAGGCCCGACTGGAGTTGGTATTCTGAACACCTCAAAAACAAGACGCCCGGCACGCTGGGGCGGTCTACTTGTTTCAGCATGCCGGGCTGATTTTCTAAACTGCAAACACCTGGCCCAATCTTCTAAAGGCTTACGCCAGGAAGCCAAGATTTCCGGTCGCAAACTTTGAAAGGTTCGGGAATACAACCGGGATGTCCAAAGGATCCAATCCGTACCATCTTGCCAGCGTGGCCGCATACTGATCCACAGCCGTCGTCGGAATCCAGCGCCCGCGGTTGTCTGTATCGTCGGGACCGCTGAGCGCCAGCGTCGGATAACCATATGGAGTCCCGGTACCATCGGGCCTGAAACTGCCATAGAACTTATTGCCGAGGACCGCACCGCCCATGATAAATGCATGGCTGCCCCACGCATGATCCGAGCCAACCGTCGCCGAGCCTGAACCCGAAGGTTGAAGCGTGCGACCAAAGTCGGACAAGGTGAACGTTGTCACGCTGTTGCTATTGCCCTGCGCCACCATCTCATCATAGAAAGCCCGCATCGCCTGGCTCAGTTGCGTCATCAGCGAGCCCTGACTTCCCGAATTGGCTCCGCCGCCGGCCGGATTCGTCGGATTGCTTCCGGTCTCGTTCGTGTGCGTATCAAATCCACCGAGCGTGCAGAAGAAAATTTGGCGCTTCATGGTGATGCCGACCGCATCCTTGAGCTTGATCAACTTGGCAACCTGCTTCAGTTGATTTCCGATTGAGGTGTTTGGAAAGACTGTCGTGTTGGGAGAAGTAGGGATGGTCGGATCAGGCTGATTGAGTGATGAGTCCGCGGTCAAGGCCTGATTTGTGGTATCGCTCACACCTTTTATCAGGAACGCATCCTGGTCGAACCCGAGCAGTTGGCGGTAGCTGCTGCCTGCGGTATTTGGATTTGCCGAGCTTGGCCCACTCCAATTAAGTACCAATACGTTCGCGAGAGTTCCATTTGATGAGATAGCCAGTTGCCGGCTGGTAATTCCGATGTTGAACAGACTCGTGCCCGCCACCGAGATATTCATGGGCAGGGCCACCGGCCCGTTCAGCGAGCCGGTCTTGTCGGCGATTCGTCCGCCCCATCCCGTCTGGCCAACCGTATTGGAGATCGAGGTCTGTTGCTGAGCAACTTGATCAGAGTGCGAGAACAGTTGGTACGGACGGCCGATGTTCGCCTGATACTGGGCCTTGGTGATGGGTTGGACGAGGCTGCCATAGTTGCAGAGCACGGCGAGCTTGCCGGCGTTCCAAACATCGAGCAGGCCCTTGCCAACTCCAGCGTTGTTAGCTTCAGGAGAAAGGTTTGGGTGCAGCGCGAAAGCAACACTACTGGTATTTGAGGGCGTAATCTTCGTGGCCGTCAGCGCTGACTGGGGAATAGCCAGACCCGAAGGAGTACGCGCCGTGCTGTACCCTCCGTTATAGTCGTCGAACGGAATTATCATGTTGTTGCAATCGCTGCCGCCGGAAAGAAAGATGCAAACTAGCGCCCGATAGTCACTCGCCGCAGGCGGCATCATCGCATTAACGAGATTGAGACTATCCACACTCGAAACCATGGCCGCCGCGGTCAGGCCGCATGCGGTATCTCGCAGGAATCTTCTACGTGACTGTGTCATTTGTTATCTCTCCACCTGATACTGCGACGAGGTCGCAACGAGATAGATAGCCGTGCGGGTACGCCCGGCGGGATCAGAGCCTGCTATCGGGGTCACCGCCGCCACAATGCCGTTCTTGATCGATTGCGACATAGTGCCGTGCATCATGCTGGCATTCAGCGCATCCACCAGTTGGCTCGGATTCGCAGCCAAAGCCTGGTAGGCGGAGTAATTGACCTGCGTGCCGGTTGGCCGATTCGGAGAACTAATGGGGATTCCATTACCGCTATTGGCAAGGAAGAGCGTGTTTACGAAGTTTGCTCGCCGGTAGGTCGTCGAAGTATCAAGCAAGCCGAACTCAGGGCCAAAAAGGTTGGTGCCCGCGACTGAAAAGTCCGCCGGGTAATAGCTGAACACTGTCGGTGGATTGAACATGTCCTGACCCAAATCGTTGGTGAAGCTAAAGGGTGAACTGGCCAGAACGAAATCGCTGGTGGCGTTGAAGGTACGGAGCAGGTTGGTGATCAGTAATACCGGCTCGCGTAGATGACCATAGTTCGGATCGGTCTTGGCGTCGCCGCGCGCTTCGGGATCCAGAAGGATCGCGGTGATGATTGCTTTCATGTCTCCGCGAACGCCCGAGCCGTTATTCGCAAACGCCGCCGAGCAACGGCCGACATAGGCGCCACTCGGATTGCTGGTTACCAACTGGTGAATCAGTTGGGTGCAGAGATATGGTCCCGTATTTGGATGGTTGAATAGGTTGTCAATTGCCGCGTTTAGCTCGTTCACCTTGTACTGTTGTAACTGAGCGAGGGTGAGACCTGGAGCAGCGGCAGCCAGATTCAGGCCATTCAGCAAAGTCTTGGGCGCTGTGTCAAAGACTCCATTGTAGCTGTTCAGAGTGGCGTTGTAGCTCCCTCCGTTGTTTGACAGCGACATTGGGGTGATGTAGTCGGGAACTGCTGTGGCCGAAACCGGCACGCTCGTAGTCGTAATCCGCCAGCCGGTAAAAACCCCCGCCAGATTCTGAATGGTGGACTCACTGTAGCTGGGCACCCGATTGCCCTGGGCGTCCAGCACGGGGGTGCCGTCTTGATTCAGAGTATCCACGCCGATTGAAAACAGCTGCATGACTTCGCGCGCGTAATTTTCGTTCGGAGCCACACGCGAGTTACCCGCCATGTCAAGATAGTTTCCCATCGCTGGATTGAGCGTGACCTGAAACAGCACGTTGCGAAAGTTTCCAAAAGCGTTGGCATCCATCATTCGCAGGTAAGGAGCCGTCCAACTCGCTTCGTTGTTGTTTAGATCACGGCCGGCAATTGGAATCATCTGATGAAGTGCGAAGGCCACTCGTGTTCTTAGCTGATCCTGGCCCGTGAGAGCGTTTTGGAAAAATTGTTTCTGCAACTGGTAAAGCGTGTAGTTGTCGCGTACGCAAGTTGCATCACAACCTCCGATGACGCTATTTGGATCAGTGGGATAAAGCGTCAGATTGGGATAGCCGGAAGGCGCCGCATTGAACTGCTCGTTCAGATAGGCCTGAATCCCCACCTGCTGCAAATGAGTCAGATCTGCATCACTCGGACCCCAGGTTGCTTGCTCAAGAAATCTGCCGCGATCCTGATCTGAGGGGAACGAAGGACTGCTGAACTGCGCCTGGTACTGTGCGACTGTCAACGGCGTGACCGCGGCGGGCGGGGTCTGCGGCGCTGGCGTTCCGACTCCGGGATTATCGTCTGCGAGCCCCCCGCCGATCTGGCCGATGCCGATTCGCACCCGATTGCTCCCCAACCCGTGAAGATTTAAGCGGATTAACACATCTCCCAGGTTTCCGGTCATGGAATCATTGAGCCGCACCACCACCATGTAAATGCCTTCGAAGCCCGGCACCTGCGCCACGTATTCAACCTTTAACGAATAGTGAACGTGACCGGCATCTTCAGCATCAGCAGTCAATGCATTTGCCGTCTCTCCTGCCAGCAGATCCAGGTTCATGCAGAACAAGGAGATGCGCGTTCGTGGGTCGTTTGGGTTTAAGAGGGCTCCCGCGTTTAGGGAAAACGGCTCGGCCGTGAGCGATACGGTTTCGAGCGCGACGGCTCGAGTCGAAGTATCAGAGACACTGAAAAGCAATGGGCTGGTTTGCGCGCCGAAAGCATTAATGAATGCGCCACAGACGAGCGCCGTAAAACTTGCGCGCAGCACTGCCCCGAAGCGCTTGCGTAAAGCAAAGGCACATTTACTCATAGGGGTTGGCTCTCTTCGGTCAAAGGCAATCCGAACAAAACGACGAAATGAGGCTTTACCAATGCAAGTTGGTGGAGGGGCCACCGGGCAGTTTACCCAGGTTCAAAAAACAATATACGGGCGGGCGGGCGCGCGGTCAACAGTTTTTTAGACGAAGTAGACGGGATTTTGGTTGATGCTTTTTGACCGATCAAGTGGGCCGCTCGGTGTAACCTTTAAGATAGTTTAGAACTGGTACGAATGAACTCATAAAAACCGGCGGCGGCGCCGAGTACTAGTCCAAGCACCAATAACCAGGGCTTGGTTCCCAACCAGCGATCCAGGATCCAGCCGAGGATCATTCCGGCGATCACACAGGCAAATAGAGAGAAAGCCGCGGCATAGGCAAGACCGGACTTGCGATTGATCTCTTCTTTGTCTTCGGAGTTCACGGTAGCAAGGAGAGCGTCAGTTCAGCGAAACCTGGTCGTACTTCGCGCAAAGCTCGTGAGCAGTTACCATGTTCCGCGCGTCAGATAATTCTTCGGACCCTCGTAGAGCAAAGCCTTTTGCGAATGACGCATCGAGTCATGAATAAAGCAGACGTGCGTACACCAGCAGGCTTTGCCACCGTCAATCGCGCCGAGTTCGTTGTGTCGTTCCTGCGCCTCCCAGAGCGCTCCAAAGTCGTAATCATAATCGGCAAGCGTGGCGAACTTAGCGCGCAACTCGCACGCGCGGACGTCGCCGTTATAATCGATGACCGCGATCGTTTCGCCGGCAGTGCAGGCAAAGGGCCAGGCCATCGACTGCGCGAAGTTGGCTTGTTGGGTTCGATAATGCGTCGTGATTGTGCCGACGTAAGCGACGTTTTTGGCAAAGCGTTTGAGCGCGTCGTCGTCTGCGAACATCCGATCGCCATAGCGTTTGGTAAGTTGCGAAACGTACGTATACATCCGCGGCAGCGAGTCGGCCGGCACTTGCTTGATCTCATCGCCTACCAGAGTTTCGCCGCGCACTATATTGAAGTACTGGCCATCAAGCCGAAATTTACTCCACATGAACTCAGCGAGCTTCTCAATCTCGGTGTAATTGTCGGCGCACACCACCGTGTTCGCGTTCAGCCGCAGCCGGTCGCGATATTTCTCTTTCAAGGGATAAAGCGTGGTGATGCAGTCAAGGGTCTTCTCCCAATGACCCGGCACACCCCGAATCCGATCATGAGTTTTGCCGTAACCATCCAGTGCGATGTTCAGATAGAGATCGAGATCCGGATGCGCGCCCAGCGCCTGATCGACAATCTCGTAAACCCGGGACCTCACCAAGCCATTAGTAGGAATAATCAAACGCCGCACACCATTGTTCCGGACGAACAAGCCGATGATTTCCGAGGCGTCGTGTCGCAAAGTCGGCTCGCCGCCGGATAGCCAGAGGTCGGTAATCGGTGGCATGGTGCGCGAGACTTTCTCGATCTGCTCGAAGGTCATGTCGCCGGGACGATTCAGCTCTGCATGATAGAAACAGGTGCGGCAGAAAGAATTGCAGCGCGAGGTAACAAACAGGATCACCGTGCCGAGACGTTTCTCGCGTTTCGTGGAGCGCAGCAGTTGCACTAGTTGAATGGCCCTATTCGACATGGCTTTAGTGGCATAGACTGCAGGTCTGTGTTGAGGTCACCGGAACTCACAGACTAAAGTCTATGTTACTTCTCGCCGCGAATGATGACAGTTTCACCAGCTGATTTCAATTCATAGCTGATTCCACGCCAGGTGATCCGACGTGAAAACGCGGCCGCCAGAGCATTGCAGAGATAAAGCAGCGAAGCGAATGGCCAGAGCAAGAGGTGAGCTAAAGTAGTTCCCAAAAATCTAATTCGCCGATCGTTAATTGCCAGCGCCACCGCGCGTAGACGCAAGTGCGCCTTCATCGCGCCCATCGCGAAGATAATCAGCAGGACCAATAGCGGCGTTGCGAATGACAATCCCAGGAGGGCACGCGCGACCACCAGCGCAATTCCACCGAAGAACACGAGCACGAAAATCGCGCTCCCGAACAGAACCCCCTTCCAAAGGTGCGCGGCGTAAGCGCGCGTAATCTTCATTTGCCGGTTGGTGAATTCGACCAACTCGCGCCATCTGCAATCTTCGAATGAAGGCGTCAGGCATTGCGGAATAAACTTGATTGGTAGGTCAGCTTCGTGCAGAGCACGCGTCAAAGCAAAGTCATCTGAAACTGTGCCGCGCCAATTCTCGAGTACGCTGCAGTTGTGAAACGTTGCGCGCCGGATCGCTGTCGAGCCTCCCCAACAAAAGTTTTTCTTCTCAGCAGCACCCAGCGCTGAAGCAATCGAAGAATTCCAAACCGCGCGTAAGTGTGAGGCTAAGCCGCCTTTGATCGGAACAAACCAGCGATAGCCGGTCGTCGCCCCTATGCTTTGATCCCGCAGCGGCGCCACCAGTGATCGTAGCCAGTGCGCAGAGGGCCGCGCATCTGTGTCGACAAAGACGAACATTTCACTCTGCCGATCAGCGTGGCTGACCGCGACGCGCAGGTTGTGAACTTTCTGGCCGCTATCGGTCGCCGGCCCGGCAATGACCACCTGTATAGTTGGCCCCGATTCCTTTGTAAAGGATCGCCGCGCCTCATCAATAACCCGGAGCGCCGGATCGTCCCGGCTATCGCTCACAAAGACGATCTCGAATGACGGATAATCCTGCTCGAAAATTGCCTCGATGTTCTCTCTCAGTCCTTCATCCAATCCGCGACAGGGAACAAACAAGGAAACGAAAGGTGTGAACTCAGGATAGTCTTTCCCTAACTCTGCTTGCAGGTAGCGAACGAAGCGGACCCCACCACGCAGAGAAATGAAGCCGAGCCAGATGGAGATCGCGGCGAGGAAATAGAAGAGCAGGAGGGCGGACGCATGGAGCATTAACATTTTCGGAATGTAGTAACAGCAGGAACCCTAATTTCTCTGAATTACTGGCTGGATTCAAGCTTTGCTCGTTCAACTACGCGCTCGACAGCCCGCCGAAATGACTGAGCGTCCAAATCAGGATAGTTATAAATTTGATCCTCGATAGTGGAAAAGAAATTGAGCAACCGTTCGGGCTCGACCAGTCCGTTTGCTAACAACTGATGAACATCCTGAAGGTCTTTGCTATGCCCTCGCTCAATTTTGGCGAGCGCCTGGGCGTAAAAGTCATAGTGATAGAAGGACAGTTTTCCTTCTTGCTGCACAAAGCGGCTTCTGTCCTGCCATCCTGGCAGTTCCGGGATAAAGTCGCCCGGTGAAGCAAGTTCGATGTTTATTTGCAGACGCTCTTTCAGTGCAGGCAAGCTTCGAAGGACCTCGTCGGTCTCGGGAACAAACTTTAAGTCGACATCAACTGTCGACGAACGCCATCCCAACAGGACCGATGTCGCCCCGCCCACAAGGTAAACCCGACCGACCGCTTTGGCGACGCCGGCAAGCGCTCTCATGAATTCTTGTAGTCTTTCGGCTGTTACCGGCTCACGCATTCCGCTGCCCGTTCGTAACTCACCAGTCTGCGAATCAAAGCATTGTAACGTGAGTGTGCGGAATCAGGTTCATCCCGGGCAAGGAGCTCGTAGAGACGACGCTCGGGATCGTCGGGCAGGACATCGGGCAGTTGGACTTCTAACCGGCGGAGGCGCGGCGCTCCAATCGCTACCAACAACGCAGCCACAGTTTCGCGTTGTTCGCGGAGATCTATGACCCCTGCTTCGATTAATTCTTCTCCGGGTAGAGCTGGATTCATGTTTCCAGATTACTTTGTACCCTCGGGATTGGTCGAGGGCGCTGCGTTTGCAGTTGTCGGGCCGGCGCTTTGCGAAGGAAAGAGTTTCTGTGCCAGGACGATGAATGGCTGCGGATATACGCCAATGAAGAGGATTCCGATCAGGGACACGACCAGCGCCGTTCGCAATGCGGGCGACATCGTCAGCGGCTCAGCATCGGCGACTCGATCGCCCAGATACATCACCCGGATAAATCTAATGTAGTAATAAAACGAGACGACGATGTTGATGACAGCCCAGCCGGCCAGCCAGTAATACCACGATTTGTGCTCGGCATCGCCGCGCACCAGCAGGCCCCAGAGCAGAAAGTATTTGCCGATGAATCCGCCGGTGCCCGGTAGACCACCCAGCGAGAGCATAAAAATTCCCATCATCGCGGCCATGCCCGGCGCTTTCTGGGCCAGCCCGGTCATGTCGTCGACGTTATCGCCAATGATGCCGCGGCGCCGCAGGCTGATCACCACTCCAAAAGCGCCCATGTTCATGAGCGTGTAGACGAACAGATAGATCACCAAGCCGATGTTGCCGTAAGTGTTGTTCGCGATCAGTCCCAGCAACAGGTAACCGGCGTTTGAAATTGAAGAATAGGCGAGCAGGCGCTTTGAGTTTTCCTGGGTAACCGCCGCCCAGTTGCCAACGACGATCGTCAACGCTGCGACCACTCCCAGCAGCGGCGCCCAATCAATCTGCATCGGTCCGAGGGCCACGAAAAAGATGCGCGCATACAAGGCGAAGCTGGCTGCCTTTGATCCGGTCGAGAGAAAAGCGGTAACCGATGTCGGTGCGCCTTCATAGGCGTCCGGCGCCCACATGTGAAATGGCACGGCCGCAATCTTGAAGAACAGCCCGGCCGCCAGCGCAATCATTCCGAGCAGCAACATCGGGCGCAGTTCAGAACCGGCGCTGGCTACCCCGCGTCCGATCTCGCTCAGATTAGTCGAGCCCGCGATCCCGTAAAGCAAAGACATTCCATACAGCAGAATGCCGGATGAAAACGCGCCCAGCAGGAAATATTTCATCCCCGCTTCGTTTGAACGCTTCTGTCGCTTGGTGAACGCAACCAGCACATAAAAGGTCACGGCCATCAACTCGAGCGCGATGTAGAGCGAGATCAGATCAGAGCCGCTGCCGAGGAACATCATGCCTACGGTGGCAAACAGGATCAGCGCATAGTACTCTCCATGTTGTTCACGCTCGATGTCCAGATAGCGGGCTGAGATGGCCACGGTGAGGGCCGCGGCAATCAGAAAGATGGCTTTGAAGACCAGGGCAAAGCCATCGATGCGAACCATGTTGTAGAAGCCGTCAACCGGCGTGATGCTCTGCAAGGCGGACAGATTGAACGAACCGCCCATACCCACAAACTGAGCGCCCAGAGAGATCAGTGCGAGAGCGATTCCGACAAGCGAGAACCACGCGGTCCACTTGCTGAACTTGTAAGGCAGAATGACTTCCATCACCAGCGCCAGACAAGCCACGACTGTCAGGATTAGTTCCGGAGCAATCAATTGCAGATCGCGCACATTCAACAGCGCACTTGTTTGTAGGAATAAAAACATTTGCTTTGCGCCTGGCTCTTTGCTCTTTGCTACTTCTGCGCCTGAATCGGTGTTACCGGTTCAGCCGGTATCACATAGTTCGGACGTACTTGTCTGACGATTGCGTTAACCGGTTTTTCGATGTAACGAAGGAAAGGTCCCGGGTAGATGCCAATCCAGAAAGACATGATTACGAGCGGCAGCATGTACGCCCACTCGCGCACGCTTAGATCAGGCAGCAGCTTGTTCTTTTCATTGTTGATTTCGCCAAAAAACATTCGCTGGTAAAGCCACAGCATGTAACCGGCGTTGAGAATTATTCCCAGTCCGGCCCAACCCGCCCATGATGGATTCGCTTCGAACGCACCCCGCATTGCCAGAAATTCGGAAATGAAAACCGCCAGCAGGGGCAGGCCAATCGCGGTCATCGCCATGGCTAGAAAGACCGCGGCGTAACCGGGCATGACGTGTGACAATCCGCCGAACTCAGAAACCTTGCGGGTGTGCCTTCGCTCGTAGATTATTCCCACCAGCAGGAACAACGCGCCAGAGTAGATTCCATGATTGATCATCTGCATTACCGCGCCGTTCAGGCCGTTGGGATTCAGGGCAAACAATCCCAGCATCACCATACCCATCGATGAGACAGACGAGTAGGCGACCAGCTTCTTTACGTCACCATCCTTCTTCACCACGAAATACATCGCGGCCAGCGCGCCATAGATGATCGAAACGATGGCCAGAAAGACCATCAGGCTGCGAACGCCGAACTGATGCCCTGTACCACTGAAAAAGAAACTTTCATCAGCGGAAGCCTTGGGAAACATCGGCAAATTGAATCGATAAAAACCGTACGTGCCCAGCTTCAGCAGAATACCCGCGAGGATGACCGATCCGGCCGTGGGCGCTTCCACGTGCGCGTCGGGCAGCCACGTGTGGAACGGAAACATCGGTACCTTGATCGCGAAGCCGAGCGCAAAGGCGAAGAACAGAAGCACCTGTAGTGTCCCCAGAGGCAGGACTGAACCAATCGCCTGCATGTAAAGAATGCTGAAATTACCGGTCCCATGTTGGGCCGCCTGTTGCAAGGTGTTCGCCACCATCGCGCTGGCTTTCGCGTTGCCGGCGAGCAAATCAACGGTCGCTTGAGTAATCTGTTTGGTTAGTCCCAAGTCCTGCGTCAGGAAATACATCTTCAAAACACCCAGCAGCATGACAGTCGAACCAACCAGGGTGTAGAGAAAGAACTTGATAGCTGCGTACAGCCGGTTCTCTCCGCCCCAAACTCCGATCAGGAAATACATCGGGACCAGCGACACTTCAAAGAACAGATAAAACAGAAACAGATCCATCGACGAAAAGACACCCAGGACCATGGTCTGCAATAAGAGCAACAGGATGTAGTATTCCTTCTCGCGTTTGGCGATGTACTTCCATGAGGACAACGCCGCCAGCACGCCGAGGAACGTCGTCAACACGATCAGCAAGACTGAGACACCGTCCGCGCCCATCTGATAGCGCGCGCCGATGACCGGAATCCATTGGCGATCTTCGAGGAACTGCATGCCCCCAACACCGCGGTCATATCCGAACAACCACAGCGACGCGACAAGATCCAGCACCAACCAGGCGGTCGCGAATTTCTTGATGCTGGTCTGCTCTTTTTTGAATAGAGCGAGGATCAAAACCGCGCCCAGGGCCGGCAGCCAGGTCACAATTGAGAGAATGTTATTAGTAAACACGTCAGTCCTCGCGAGTTGAGTTCACGTTCTTTGATTCCAGGATACGGACGTCTTCCAGATCCACATCGCGTCCAGAGGCGCGCTCAGACGCGATCAGGTCAGCGAGTGAAACTACTTCTAATGATTGTCCTTTGTAATTCATACTACTCTGTGTTGCCACGCTTTCGCGAAGACGATTCCCGGTGTTGACGTTAGAACATCCAATCGAATACGGTCAGTAAAAATCGTAATCTCCGTCGAGAGCAGATCGTCAGAACTGGTAAGTGATGCAGTGCCGAGTCCAGCCTCCATCATGGCGTTCAATAAACGGCTAGCGTTTTCTTCTGACGGTTCGATAAGCACATCCAGATCAAAGGTGGCTCGCGGCACGCCGTACAACACGGCGGCGATTCCACCAATTACGAGGTACTTAACATCATTCCTTTGAAATGACGCGAATACGCTCTGAAGCTGGTCTAACATATTTCTCTTTTACGATGTTCGGGTTATTCTCCAGAATCAGATTCGTAAAAGCCACGAATACATCCATCCTCTCTTCAAGAGATAACGACTGAAACCAAACGGCTTTGGCTTCGAGGCTTTCCTGACGACGGTCATGTGACACCGATTTTGTCATGCGTCCAAAATCACCAGGCGAAACCAAACACGCTCTTCACCGCCAACATCACATCTTTTCCGAAGAACACGGCCACGGCGACCAGCAGCCCGATTACCATCACCAACGCATAGTTCGAGGTGAATCCGGTTTGGGCTGCGCGCACGATCGGGGACATCAGACGAATAACGAAACCGGCTATAGCATTTACCAGCCCATCGACAAAATACTTGTCGGTGCCGCCGGTGAGCCGGCTCGACAAACGCGTCAGCCAAGCCGTACCGTTGACGGCGCCGTCAACAACTTTCGAGTCAAAGCCAAAGACAACACGCGCCAAATCCATCGTGGGCCGCGTAAAAGCCCAGCCATAAAATTCATCAATCCAGTATTTGTTGTAGCTGGCGCGATACAGCGGGCCCAGACGCGCCGCCCAGGTGTCAGGCAGCCGCGTGTCCTTTATATAGAAGAGGAAGCCCAGGCCCATACCGATGCCGGCGACGATGAGCGAAATGATAATGAACACCCACTCGGTGGCGGTTTCACTGCCGAGCTTGCCTTCAATCGCATGGGCCAGATTGAATCCGGGGTTATTACTGGATTGCTCGAGCACATCTCTTCGGACATGAATGGTTACCGGCTCATTACCGAATTCCTTGGTCGAAGGATTCCAGATAATCGGATCCATCCAATTAACAATATTCATTCGCCCGCCGACGTGTTTGCCTCCGGTGAAGGCGGTGCTAATGCCAACGAATCCACCGATCGTCGCAAGGATCGCGAGCACGACCAACGGCACCCACATTGATTTGGGCGATTCGTGCGGCTCGTGCACGTGGCCCAGAGGCGTTTTGTGATCCTTGTCGTGAACTTCATGTTCGGGTGCGTGCGTGTGCGCTTTGCGAAAATTCTCTTTGCCCCAGAAGGTCATCGCCATCAGCCGCGTCATATAAAATGCGGTGCACGTCGCGGCAATCGTGGCCACGATCCATAACAACCAACCCAGCGGGATGTAATTTGTCGAAGCCGTGCGCCAGAGAATCTCGTCTTTCGACCAGAAACCACTGAACGGAATGATGCCGCAAATCGCCAGCCAGCCGGCCAGAAACGTGAGGTACGTGTAGGGCATGTACTTCCGTAAGCCGCCCATGCGCCGCATGTCCTGCTCGTGATGCACGCCGTGAATCACGCTGCCCGCTCCGAGGAACATCAGGGCTTTAAAGAAGGCGTGCGTCATCACGTGAAAGATGCCGATGACGAACGCGCCTACGCCGCAAGCCAGAAACATGAAACCCAACTGTGACACGGTCGAGTAAGCCAGAACTTTCTTGATGTCGTTTTGCGTGATGCCAATTGTGGCGGCAAAGATCGCGGTGAACGCGCCGATTACCGCGACCACCAACATCATCGTCTGCGAATGTTGAAAGATGACGTTCGTCCGCGTCAGCATATACAAGCCTGCCGTGACCATCGTCGCCGCGTGAATCAACGCCGACACGGGCGTGGGCCCGGCCATCGCGTCGGGCAGCCAGACGTGCAGAGGAAACTGCGCAGACTTTCCGCAGGCGCCAATCATCAGGCCCAGGGCGATCCACGACATCAGTCCCCAGTGGCCGAGCGCTTCGACCGGATAGCCGGCTGCCTTTTGGATGACGCTGGTGTATTGCGCCGAACCGAACGTCGCGATTACGGCAAAGATGGCCAGGATGAAACCAAAATCGCCGATGCGATTCGTAATGAAAGCCTTGCGCGAGGCATTCGCGGCTTCTTCACGGTTGAAGTAATAGCCGATCAGCAGGTAAGAGCACAGACCGACGCCTTCCCAGCCCACAAACATCATCACAAAGTTCGAGCCCATCACCAGCACCAGCATGGAAAACATGAAGAGGCCCATGTACGCGAAGAACCGATAAAAGCCGGGGTCGCCGTGCATGTAACCGGTGGCGAAGACAAAGATGCACAGGCCCACGCCGGTGACGATGAGCATGAAAATTGCCGAGAGCGGATCGAGTTGATAGCTCCATTCAATGTTAAGCAGCGAACTGCGATTCGATCCGATGGTGACCTGCTGGTTCACGATCGAGATGGTCGTTTCCGGCCCCTGGGTCGACTCTCCCATTGTGGTTCTGACGGCACCACCGGGAATCCACGTAAAAGCTGTCTGAGTCGAAACGTAAGGATTGGGCCAAAGGGCGTTGCCGCTAAAACCGTAAGAATAGATCGCCGCGACGCTAATCAAAAAGGACAGCGCCACCGTAGCCACGGCAATTCCGCCCACCAATTTTTCAGGAAAGCGAAACCACCGGCCGAAGATGCCGTTTATCGCGGCGCCGGCGAGCGGCAGCAATGGGACTAGCCAGATGAATTTATACATAAAACGCGTCAGTGGTCAGTTGTTCGCTGTGGAACGTCGAGTCGGTTCTTGGCATACGCCTTTGCAACTGACAACTGACAACTAACAACTGACTCCTTACCATTTCATCAAATCGATCTCATCGATCCAGATCGTTTCGCGGTTGCGATAGAGCGCGATCACGATGCCGAGACCAATGGCCGCCTCGGCCGCGGCCACGACGATTATGAAAACCGTGAACACCTGGCCCGCCAGGGCGTTTCCACCCCCGCTGTCCTGCAGGTAGCGCGAGAATGCGATGAAGTTCAAATTTGCCGCGTTCAGAATCAATTCAATCGACATGAAGATCACGATGATGTTGCGTCGTGTCAGCACGCCGGCGACGCCGATAATAAAAAGGATCGCGGCGATCACCAGAAACTTTGAGAGATCGGGATGCTTGACGCCTTCTAGAGCGATGGCGGCACGCCCGGTCGAAGACTCCTGAAAAAGCACCACAAGCATTGGTGAAAGATGAATCATCGTTTCCGGTTTAGCCGCGTAGCGGCGAAATGTTTATTTTGGAGTGCGGTGGCAAGCGAAGCGCGACACCGCTTTATTTCAAGTTGTGCAAGCTCCATCGAGCACCCAAAGCGCCGTCGCCGCTTCGCTCTGCCGGCGCACTCCACACCTGGCGCGCTATTCGGCTATCCCGGTCACGTTCGGGTCAGCCGCTTGCGACACTTCAGGATCGACATCGTCGGCGGCAATCTCCTGCTTCAAAGTGCGCGCCAGCATTACTGAACCGATAATTGCTACCAGCAGCAGCAGGCTGGCGATTTCAAAAGGCAGCGAAGCGTAAGTGTACAAACTCTTCCCGACGCGTTCCGTCTCTTTGGTAATTCGACTCACGCCGGTCGCGCCGGTTTCCAGGCTCTGCTCTCTTGCTTCCCTGGCTATGGCGGCCTGCGTTTGCCTTTCCGGATTCTTAAGCTTTTCCGCCCCTTTGGGTATCACGTAAAGGACCAGCACCAGGGCCAGTAATCCCAGGAACACCATCGCGGCAGTGACTTGGGGCGGCCGATTGAAAATCGCGGAGCGGCCTTCTTCTTCGGCGCCGACGTTAACCAGCATGATGACGAACAGGAACAAAACCATCACGCCACCGACGTAGACCAGAATCTGCACGCCGGCGATGAATTCAGCGCCCAGCAGGATGAACAGCGCCGCCACCGAAACCAACGATGAGATCAGGAAGAGGGCAGAGTGCACCGCGTTACGCGCCATGACGGTCAAAAGGCCCGCCAGAATCGCAGCGATCGAGAATATCCAGAAGAAGACTGATTCCCAGCCTGAAAGAGTCATGATCTTTGGTCTTTGGCGTCGTCAAAGATCATTTTCCATTTTCCATTTGACATCTTTCATTTGCCATTTCGATTGGTCAACGTGCCAGAAACCGCTGGCGAGTTCTTCAAAATGAAAAATGAGAAATGTCAAATGGAAAATGGAAAATGATCTTGGAATCCAAACCGTTACGCCTCGTATTTAACTGTTTCCCTGCCCTGCTCGAGCATCTCGCGGTTCCAGACAAAGCCCGCGCGCGAGTAGGTGGCCAACTCGAAATCCTGCGTCAACTCGAGACAGTAAGTCGGACAGGCCTCCTGACAGAGCGCGCAGAACATGCAGCGCGAAGTATCGAAAATGAATTCGTCCAGCACTTTTTTGCGGCGCGGCTTGCCGGCCACCACTACCTCAACGTCCATGGGAATAACGTCGATGCAATCTTCCGGACAGGCCAGCGCGCAAAGGTTACACGCGATGCAGAGCGTATCGTGCGTCTCAGGATCCATGTTCAGACGAGGCGCGCCATGAAAGCGCGGCGCTACATCGGGACGAACTTTTGGATACTGTTCGGTGTAGATGCCCTTCCCGGCTACCGAATCCCTGTCGGTCAGGGCGCCCACGTTGAACTTCAACGTCAGGCCGAGTCCTCTTAATAGATCGATCATGAAGAAGCGTTTCAGCTTCTGCGCGAACGTCGGTTTGGGAACTGGAACTAATGGCATATCGAGATCTTAGGTTTCAAACTTCAGTTTTGCAATCGACGTGTCAGAAGCCCGCGCGTAAGCAAGGGCCAGGTTGCCCTCCCTCACGGTCGGGCTTCTGACACAATCTCTACCGGATTCACCGGCGCCACGGCCGGCTTTCCTTGCGGCAAATTCACCAGACGAATCTTGCTGCGCTGCTTTTTCAAATTGAAATCGCGCGAGCGCCAGTTAATCATTGACAGAATTGCCGCCGTCAAAAACAAGTTTGCTACGCCGATAGCGATGGCGATTCCCTTTCCGGCCGCCGTCAGATTCAACCCTCCGGTCAGCGACTCGATAGTGCGTATTCCGCGCCAGCCGTCGAGCGCCTGTAAACTGAAAACCGCGATTGCCGACATGACGATGTTGATGAGCGCAGCCGGCAGCATCCACTTCCAACCAAGATCCATCAACTGATCATAGCGAAAGCGCGGCAGCGTCCAGCGCAACCAGAAATACAGGTAAAGCAAGAGGCCGGCCTTCGCCAAAAAGACGATCAAGCTGACGACCACATAAGCATTGTGATAACCGTTTGCCTCAGTCAGGCGATACACGAACGGAAAGTACCAGCCGCCGAGATAGAGCGTCGTGGCCACGGCCGTCACCACCACCATCGCGGCGTACTCGGCCATGAAAAAAAGCGACCAGCGAAAGCCTGAGTACTCTGTGTGAAAGCCGGCGACCAGTTCGGATTCTGCTTCCGGCAAGTCAAAAGGGGCGCGATTGTTTTCGGCGATCCCGCTGATCAAAAAGATCACGAACCCAATCGGCTGATACAGCAGAAACCAGATTGAATCCGATGCCTGGGCTCCGACTATCCCTGAGAGCGAAAGCGTGCGCGCAAACATCAGCGCACCGATAATCGCCAATCCCATCGAGACTTCATATGAAACCATCTGGGCGCTCGAGCGGAGCGCTCCCAGCAAAGCATACTTAGAATTCGACGACCACCCGGCGAGAATCGTTGCGAGCACGCCCACGCTCGAGACCGCGAGCACAAACAGCACTCCGATATTTACGTCGGTGATTACGGCCCAGTCCGGTCCGAACGGGACGACGGCCATCACGATGAACGCCGCGACCACGGCAATATAAGGTGCGAGGAAAAAGACCCAGCGGTCCGCATTCTCGGGAATGAAATCTTCTTTGACGAGCAACTTCAAACCATCAGCAATCGGTTGCAGCAGTCCCCATGGACCGACGCGCATCGGGCCGAGACGCGCTTGAATGAACGCCGAGATTTTTCTTTCCAGATAAGTCGCATAAGCAACCCACAGCGCCGTGATGGTCACTACTGCGCCGACTTGTATGAAGGGCCAGATAACATAATTCACCGTCTGCTCGCTGAAAAACTTGAGCAGCAGGCTGTCGACAAAGTTGAGTGGTGCTAATAGAGCGATAATCGCCATAAGCTCTTTCTTCTCCGTGTCCTCCGTGTCTCAGTGGTGATGTTATCGTTCGGAAAGATTCACCACCGAGGCATAGAGAGCACGGAGTTCATCTATCGATCTCTCCCAAGACAATATCCAGCGTCCCAATGATCGCCACGACGTCCGCTACGAGATGTCCGATGCTCAATCGTTTCAGCGCCTGTAGATTGATAAAGCACGGAGGGCGAACGCGGACGCGCCAGGGTTGCTGGGTGCCGTCGGAAACCAGGTAGCAACCAATCTCGCCTTTTGGTCCTTCGATGGAATGATAGTAATCGCCGACTGGCGGCTTGATCAGTTTCGGGACTTTCGCATTCACCGGGCCGTCGGGCAAGTTGTCGATGGCCTGCTGGACAATGCGACGCGACTGTCGCATTTCTTCCATGCGCACCAGGTAGCGATCGTACGTGTCACCGTTCTCTCCCAGCGGCACATCAAAATCCATGTCGGCGTAGGCGGCGTACGGCCGGGCCTTGCGAACGTCCCAGGCTACACCAGAACCACGCAGCGACGGTCCCGATAATCCAATCGCGATCGCCTCTTCACCCGAGATTACGCCGATGCCAACAGTCCGACTCAACCAGATTCGGTTTTCGGAAAGTACTGTTTCGTACTCGTCGAGGCGTCCGGAAATGTTACCGATGAACCGGCGCACGTCCGCTTCGAAATCGTCGTAGGCGTCGTTGGGCATGCCGCCGATGCGCCACGCGTGGCAGGTCAGGCGCGCGCCAAACTGGCGCTCGAAAATCTTCAGGATCTCTTCGCGTTCGCGAAATGCCCACAGCAGCACCGTCACCGCTCCGATATCCAGAGCATGCGTGCCCAACCAGAGCAGGTGCGAGGCAATCCGATTCAATTCAGTCAGAATTGTCCGTATGTAGTGCGCCCGACGCGGCACATCGAGGCCCATCATCTGTTCGACGGTTTCGACCCAAACCAAACCATTCGAAACTGCCGCGATGTAATCCAGACGATCCCAGTAAGGCGCGATCATCGCGTACATGCGGTTTTCGGCAATCTTCTCCATGCCGCGATGCAAGTAGCCGATATCGCAATCAAGATCGATCACCGTCTCACCGTCCAGCTTCAGGATCACGCGCAGCACGCCGTGCGTAGACGGATGCTGCGGCCCCATATTGAGAGTCATCTCAGGGCTGTCGAGCAGCGTTCGCTGAGTTGTGGCGATTTCTACTTGATGCATCTCTTCTTTACGGCGCTTGTTCCCTCTCCCTTTGGGAGAGGGTTAGGGTGAGGGTCTTAGTGCGGCGTCTCAATCCCTCTCCCCAGCCCTCTCCCAAAGGGAGAGGGAGTTTCAGAAGTTAGCTGTTGGTTGCTACCTCATTAGGAACGTAGCAACCCGTCACGCTCCATGGTTCGATCACGAGTCCGATTTCTTTCGCTTCGCCTTTTTCCTTCTTGTCGCGCAGTTTCAAGAGCAGTGATTGAGCCGCACTCGCTTTGTTCCAGACATTTCGCGGCGTGTGTGTTTCCGTCAAAGCAAACCCGGCGGTCGTCGCCGCCTCTGGCGAGTCAAAAACTTTCGCTTCGTAATGGGCCGCGATTTCTTTGGGACTCATGTCAGTTGTCAGTTGTCAGTTGTCAGTTGGAATTGTTAGTTGCAACTAACCACTAACAACTGACTACTGACAGCATTACTTGTCCTTAGGCATTACTTCTTTTCCACCTTTAAACAGCTCACGCACTTCGCGCTCCTGCGGCACGGACAAAATCTCCAGACCATAGGCGCGGCGTTGTTCCAACTGTTCCTTTTGCACGTCGGTGAACTCCGGCAGGTGCGCTTCCGTCCATCTATTCTCGACAAACTCCAGCGGATAATCTTTGCGTAACGGATGGCCTTCCCAATCCGGCGGTAAAAGGATCCGGCGCAAATCGGGATGGTTGCGAAACACCACCCCAAACAGATCGTAAACTTCGCGTTCCAGCCAATCGGCCGCCGGCCAAACGCTGGTCACACTGTCAACGCCTTCGCCGTTAACGTCAACTTTCAGACGGACTCGTTCATTTTTCGGAATCGAATACAAATTGTAAACAATTTCGAACGGCGCCTCTCGGTGATCCGGATAATGCACACAGGTCAGATCGGACAAATAGTTGAAAGGTATGTCCTCATCGCGCTTCAAAGCGTCACACACTTTGACAATATGCAAACGCTCGATGCGAATTGACAGCTGGCCGAGAAACTCTGTCGCTTCGATAACGGCGCCGTCGACCTTATCGCGTAACCTCCTGACCAGCGGATGTCCGGAAGCGTCAGTTGGTTTCGGGCCTTCTTCTTTCTTTTTTACGGGAGCTTTGGGCGCGCCGGGAGCCGGAGCAGCGGCCTTTTGCGCTTGATCCTTTGCCGCTGCGACGCGCGCTTTGGCGGCTTCAACCTGCGCGTCCTTTTCCGCGTCGGCGCTGAGTGACGAAGGGTTTGCAGCGCGCGCTTGATCCTGCTCGCGCTGTTCTGACGAAGTGTTAGGCTGTGAACCCGGTTCGGGCGGTTTACTTTCCTCGGCCATAACGCTCAGCTAATACACTCTGAGTTAGGACGCTCTGGCTCTTGCCACGGGCGCGATATTTCAAACGACACGCTCACGTGTAATGCTAATTGTAGAACAGGTCGGACAAGTGACTTGTAGCATGCGATTTAAGCCGTTGTCAATTCACTCTTATTGCGACGTTTGCGCGCACGAATCGTCCGACGATCTTCGAAACGGCCCGGCCTATTCCCATGGGAACCCTTGGCTTGACGGCGCAGATTTACGACCGTATCATTGGTTGTTTGATGACGGCGACTAAATGACAACTGTATAAGGTGAGAAAGAAATGAAACCCGGAATTCATCCTGAGTACCATGAAATCACGGTGACTTGCGCCTGCGGCGAGACTTTTAAGACGCGTTCGACGCGTAAAGGCGAGTTACACGTGGAAATTTGTTCGGCCTGCCATCCGTTCTTTACAGGCAAGCAGAAGCTGGTCGATACCGCCGGCCGCGTCGATCGATTCAACCGGCGCTATGGCAAGAAGGCCCCGGCCGAAACCGAAGCGGCTTGATGTGACATTCGGCGCGATTTTAGTTAAATGCGACTGCGACATTAGCCATTAACCGAAAGTAGGATGCCGGCGTTCGACGCTGGCCGCTACATTTGCATCAAAGCAAGGCGGCCAGCTCCAAATCGCCGGCATTGTTGTAAGTATTGTCAGAAGCCCGACCGTCAGGGAGGGCTCAGCAAGGAAACAAAAGTGAGCACTAACGAAAGAGATTTAATCGTTGGCGGCCAGGCGGTAATCGAAGGCGTGATGATGCGTACTCCGAACGCCTATGCGATCGCGGTGCGTAAAGCCGACGGCACCATCGTCAACACGGCGGCGCGGCTGCCGAAGTGGAGCGACAAAGCTCCAATATTGAAGCTGCCCATATTGCGAGGCGGCGCCGTCCTTTTGCAGTCGATGGGCCTGGGCATTAAGGCATTGAACTATTCGGCGAGTGAAGCGTTCGCTGAAGTCGAAGTGGCTCAGGCGTCCGAAGTGAAGGTTGCTTTGACCCCTGCGGTGATTGAGGGCGAAGGTGACTTTGCCGGATTAACCGGGGCCGTACCGGGTCTGTTTCCGCTGCCGACAAAGAAACGTTCCAAAGACGAGCTGAAGAAAGGCGGCACGGCGGCAGCAGCCAGCTCGATCGTTTTCGCTCTGGTTTTCAACGTGCTGCTTTTCATCGCTGCGCCGCTATTATTGACGAACGCGCTCTTCATCGCCGCGGGTTGGGCGACACCGGCGGCGGTTGTCGGAACCGGGAGCGCTAGCGACCGGGTAACCGCCGGCAAAGATGCCGGCGCACCGCAGGCTGGGAAGCCTGCGCTCCAAGAAGATCCGTGGTACACACGCACTTGGAACTCTGTGCGCGGGTATCTGCATCCGGTGCGGCCATCGATTGGGTTTAATTTGATCGACGGCCTGATCCGCATGTCGTTTTTCCTGATCATGATCGTCAGTTTTTCTTTGCTCAAGGACATTCGGCGTGTCTTTGAATATCACGGCGCCGAACACAAGACCGTATTCACGTGGGAGAAAGGGCTCGATCTGACGGTCGCCAACGCCCGCCCTCAGCCGCGGCAGCATCCGCGTTGCGGCACAAGCTTTCTGATGGTCGTGATGTTGGTGTCGATTATTTTATTTTCCGTAATCAAGTTCGATTCGCTGCTCTTCAATTTTTTGGTGCGCCTCGCTTTGATTCCAGTCGTGGCGGGAATTTCGTATGAAATCATTCGCCTGTCGGCACGGAAAGAAAGCGGAGCCTTCTTTAAGATGATTACGCGCCCGGGCGTCTGGCTGCAAAACGTGACGACGAAAGAACCTGACGATTCGCAGTTGGAAGTTGCGATCGAAGCCTTGAAGGAAAGTTTAAAGCTGGAGCCAACGCCAAGTCAGGCTGAGCTGGCGCCGTTATCGTAAACGATCCGTTTAGAGGCGGGACTTGTCCGGCCAAGTTGGCACAAGTGCCAACTCTAAACAGAACTCAGAAATATCATGTTGGATAAACTCGCACAAATTGAAACCCGCTACGAAGAGTTGACCAACGAACTCTCTTCCCCGAAGCTGTTGTCCAACCCTTCGGCGTACGGAAAGGCTGCCAAGCAGCATCGCAGCCTGGGCGAAGTTGTCGCGAAATACCGGTCCTGGAAGACCCTGAACGAAGAACTTACCGGCGCGCGCGAGTTAATGGCGCAGACCGAAGACGAGGAGATGCGCGAACTCGCTCGCGTCGAGATCGAAGCTTTACAGGCACAGCTCGAGCAGGCCGATACCGATCTCAAGCTCCTTTTGATCCCGCAGGATCCCAACGATGAAAAGAACGTAATCCTGGAAATCCGCGCCGGGACCGGCGGTGACGAAGCGTCGTTGTTCGCCGCCGATATTCTGCGCATGTACGCGCGTTACGCCGAGCGGCAGCGCTGGAAGATGGAGATTCTCGACGCTTCGGAAACCGGAATTGGCGGGATTAAAGAAGCGGTGGCGCTGATCGAAGGCGACAAGGTTTATTCAAAGCTCAAGCATGAATCCGGAGTGCACCGCGTCCAGCGCGTGCCGCAAACCGAAGCCAGCGGCCGCATTCACACCTCAGCCATCACCGTCGCAGTCCTGCCTGAAGCCGAGGAGGTCGACGTGAAGATCGATGCCAAGGACCTGCGCATCGATACGTTTTGCTCTTCCGGCCCCGGCGGCCAATCCGTCAACACCACTTACTCAGCGGTGCGCATCACACATCTGCCCACCAATGTCGTGGTTTCAATGCAGGACGAGAAGTCGCAGATCAAGAATCGCGAGAAAGCCATGCGCGTTCTGCGCGCGCGTTTGCAGGAACTTGAAGAGCAGAAACAGCACGAAGCCGAGGCTAGCGAGCGTCGCTCAATGGTCGGGAGCGGTGACCGCTCTGAAAAGATCCGCACTTACAACTTCAAAGATAATCGCGTCACCGATCATCGCATCGGGCTAACTATCCACCAATTGAATCTCGTCATGGATGGCGCGCTCGATCAAATCATCGACGGCCTCACTACTCACTATCAAGCCGAGAAGCTGAGAGAAGAAACCGAGTCTACTCTGGTGCCTGTCTAAGCGGCATCGTATCCAAGCAGAGTCCTTCCTCACCTCAGGTTCCTGCGCCCTGTTTTAGACGCCGGACTTGTCCAGCGTTGGCGGGGCAAGTCCCTCCTCTAAACCTAATTCCCTTCACGTTCGCAATCGAGATAGGATCGCGGAAAGCTGTCGCACGCTTTCAAATCAATTGCATTTCTGTTGTTCTTGATCATCGCCCTCCTCTTTAAGCGCTGACTCAAGAATTCCTCAAGTCCGACTACGTAGAGTGCTAGTAGTCATCGTGGAAGTCTGAGTGATCTCAGTGATCCTTTTTGAAAATACTTACAGGAGGGACCGTTATGCCCCGACATTTACTTACTGGATCAAGCTCACGCTATCTTAGAACAGCAATCCTACTTGCCGTTATTGCCTGTCTTGCGGCTGCTTTGATTGTGGCCACGATGCACAGCTCAGCTGCGACACCCTCGGGCGGAATTCTCTCTGAAGCCAATCCCGTGCTGACCTACGACGCGGGTCCGTTCAACGTCCCGAATCAATCACCGGTTGGTTTGGGCCAGCTTGATACCGGGCCACGTTGTAACAATAACGCTTTCCCTTGCGATAATTATGCACTGACCGTGTCATTGACCAGCGGGTATGTCGCGGCACATCCTAACTCAGGCATTAAACTCACGATGTCGTGGACCGACAGCGGGAGCCGCCAATCAGACTATGATCTTTATGTTTATAACGGAGTTGTTGGAGATCTGGGCGGCAATCAACCGGCAGATCATCAAGGGACAAGTGGCACTAATCCCGAAGTTGCCGTCGTCAATCCTTTGCAAGATGGCACTCACGAGTTTTCAGTCAAGATAGTTCCCTTCATTCCTACTCAGGAAGTAGTGCACGTAAGAATCGAGTTGTTACCCGGCTCTGGCCCTCCGGGATCTCCACTCTTTGGCACTGCAGACCCGACCACACCGGGTATCCCGCGCTATCAAACTTTCGTTGCGCCTTCGGGATCTTCGGCCGAAACCAGTCAGGGTGAATTCAATATCGGTTTTAACCCGCACACGGGCCGCATCATGCTGATGAATATCGGTCCTGTGTGGCGGCTGACGCCGGGGGACGCTCAAACGCCTGCCAAGCCCGAATGCTGCGAAGGACTTTGGGAAGATAAATCTGCTAACAGTACGAACATCGGTGTCGACCCAATTCTCTGGACGGATCAAAGGACCGGGCGCACGCTTATTTCGAATTCCACTGCCGGCGCGAACGCGGTTTATGCCTACACCGACACTGATGGCGACGTGTGGGTAGAAGGCGGTTTTTCTCCGCCGAACGGAGGCGCAGATCACGAAACCCTCGGTTCCGGACCATATCCGAAGGTGGCGGGACTGCCTAATCCGCTGGGGAATCAGGCAAATCAAGGTCAGGCTGTCTACTACTGCTCGCAGGCCATAGTGGGACCTGCCGCTTGCCAGCGCAGTGATACGCTCGGCGATAGCTATGGTCCGGGTGTGTTGGCATACCAGGGCAACGGTCTAACGCAATGCCACGGCCTGCATGGTCACGTTCGAGTTGCGCCGGATGGCAGTGTGTGGCTGCCGGTCAACCACTGCGGCGGCGTGCAGGGTGGCGCAGTAAGCACTGATGCGGGCGTGACCTGGAAAGAGTTCATTGTCACCGGCAGCGTCTCGCAGCAGGAAGGCGCCGATCCTTCGATCGCCATCGACTCTGACAACACGGTTTACTACGCCTACGTGAACAATCAGCCGGTCGCGGCCGGCGATCCTCCCGAGGGTCACGCCCACGTGAAAGTCAGTCACGATCACGGTGTGACCTGGACCAATGATTTCGACCTCGGCGCATTTCACGGCATAAAGAACGCAGTGGAGATCGAAGCGGTTGGCGGCAGCTCTGGCCGTGCCGCAATAGGTTTTCTTGGCACCAACGTAAACGGCGACTATCAAGCAAATAGTTTTCCTGGCAAGTGGTATGTGTTCATAGCCACGACCTACGACGGCGGTGCGACCTGGACCACCGTAAACGCCACGCCGAATGATCCCGTTCAGAGTATGACGGGAGTCTGGCAGCAGGGCGGCGGCCATGACGATCGCAACCTGCTCGACTTCAACGAGATTACGGTGGACAACAGAGGCCGCGTGCTTTATGGCTACAGCGACGGCTGCGTGAGCGAAAAATGTATTGCAGGCACGGGACCAAATGACTTCACCGCGAACATGCGTGTGGCCCGGCAGTCCGGGGGGAAGAGTTTGTTCGCTTTCATGGATGGCACGGCGGACACGACGAGTGCGACTGCTCCGAAACCCGCTTGCCTTTCCGGCGTACGCGATCCTCTGGCTGCGCATTTGACCTGGAAGGCGCCGGACAACCGGGGCGCAGATATTGTCAACTATCAGATCTTTCGCGGGACTGCGCCTGGCAATGAGGTGCTGCTTGGTCAGACCGGAATCGCCAAGACGAGCTTCAACGATACGACCGCGGATCCCTCCGTTGCTCACTACTACTATGTCGTTAAAGCGATCAACGCTGCTGGCACCGGTGATCAAAGCAACGAGATCGACTTGACGGTCACTCCGCTGCCAACGCCCGAAGACATTTGCAAGGCGCCTGGTCTAACTAAACTGACGGACCCGGCAGGCGACAATCATGCGGTCCTGGGTCTCTTTGGTCCGGCGCCTCCGGGAACGGATCTGCTTTCCCTACAAGTCGCGCAACCTTTCGCCATGGACGGTGTGCCCAAGTTGATGTTCACCATCAACACGGACGCGGGTCAGTTGGTACAGCCGCCGGGATCATCATGGTATGCGGTGATGAAGATACCGGGACCAGAACCAACCGATCCAACATCGACCGCACAATTTCACTATCGCGGCGTGCACATGACCTGGAATGGTCCCACGCCCACGTTTGAGATTTATATTCCGGGCGCTAACAGCGTCGGCGACGTAGATGGCCGCTTCGTCGATACCGTGGTTGGACCTGCGGAAGCGAGCAGCAGCTATGCAGCACCGTTCAACCAGGTAGTGATCGTTGTTAAGGCCAGCGACCTCGGCCTGAGTCCCGGCAGCACCATCGCTGGATTCCTTTCAGGCGTGTCCCAAACAGCGGCGAATGTAGCTACCGAGCTCATCGACCAAATGCCAAGCGATCTCAGCTTCAAAGAGTCGTACACGGTTAACAACAATTCTGCTTGCGGGTCTTCATCGCCAACTCCAACCCCGACGCCGACACCGACCCCAACGCCGACGCCCACACCAACGCCAACTCCGACGCCAACTCCGGCGCCGACTCTATCTGTCGGCAGCGCACCGGTCACTTTTAGCGGTGGGCCGTTCGTTAATCCGAATCCAACTGATCAAGTTGATGGCGTGCCGACGTGTAATGCGGCACTGCCGTGCAGCGATACAGTCTTGAACGTGGACGTGCCGGTTGGTTATGACGATCACAACTATGTAAAGGTCCAGGTCAACTGGACGAATCCGGCCGCGCAATTCGACCTGTTCGTCTATACGCTGAATGGTGACGGCTCGCTCGGAAAACTGCAGGCGGCAAACTTCTTCGCGGTTAATCCCGACGTGGTCACGATCGCGGCTGTGTCTGGAAAATACCTATTGCGGGTTTCGCCCACGATTCCGCTCGGTGATAGCTACACCGGCAAAGCCACTCTGGAACAAAAAGTCGGGCCCGCTGCGCAAGGCGGAATCAGCACGCCGACATTCCAGAATTTCCAGTCACCTTCCGGCTTAGGCAACAGCTCGGGCGAGCCTTCGATTGGCGTGGCCCTGGCGACCGCGCAGAATCCGCAGGGCCGCGCGATGTATCAATCAGGTACTCAGATGTTGCGCGTCACCTTTAATGACGGCGCGTCTCCGGCCCAGGCGCTTTGGGAGAGCAAGAGCGCGCCCAACGCCCCCGGCTCACTGGATCCGATCCTATTTACCGATCGTCAAACGGGTCGCACCTTTACATCGCAACTGGCGGGCGCGTGTAGCAAGGCTGCGTATACCGATACGGCATCTCCGTTCAATGACGGCGATACCTGGGTACCGAGTCAGGGCTGTGGCTTCCCAGCGGGCATCGATCACCAAACGATTGGCGGCGGGCCGCTGCATGCGCCATTGACTACCGGCGCGGCGTATCCGAACGGCGTCTATTACTGTTCACAATATGGAACGCAGGCGGCTTCATGCGCGCTCAGTCTCGATGGCGGTTTAACCTTTGGTCCGGCGATTCCAATCTACACCGTTAGTTGTTTTGGCATTCACGGACACGTAAAGGTAGCGCCCGATGGAACTGCCTATGTGCCCGATAGCGATTGCTCGTCCGCCGGCGCGCAAACGATCGGGAACTTTCCGACCGCAACCGCGCGACAGGCTCTGGTCTTCTCTGAAGACAACGGCGTCACTTGGTCACAACCGCAACTGATTCCCGATAGCAATCCGGCGCCGGGCATCGTCGATCCATCGATCGGAATTGGCGCGAACGGCACCATCTACTATGGCTATGCGAATAGTAACGGCGCGCCTTCGATGGTTGTCGGCCATCTGGACAAGACTAATCACAAAATTGTCTGGAGCCCGAGCCAGGATGTCGGCACTCCCTTTGGAATCAAGAACGCAACGTTCCCGGCAGTAGTCGCGGGTGATGACAATCGCGCCGCGTTTGCTTTCCTGGGAACTCCGACTGGCGGCTACTATCAGGATCCGACGAATCCTTCAGCAGGAACCGGCTTCCAGGGCGTCTGGCATTTGTATGCCGCCTACACTTATGACGGCGGCCAGACATGGACCACAGTAGACGCCACGCCAAATGATCCGGTGCAGCGTGGTTCAATCTGCAACTCCGGCACGGTCATCTGCGGTCACACACCCAACGACCGCAACCTGCTTGACTTCATTGACGCGAGCGTCGATCGGCAGGGCCGTGTGCTAGTGGCATATGCGGACGGCTGTATTACACCGACTTGCATAAACGCCGGCCCCAATGATTACAAGTCCAACGATTACAAAGCCAAAGCTTCAATCGCGCGGCAATCAGGCGGCCGTGGACTGTTTGCAGCCTTTGACGGCGGTGGTCCAACACCGACTCCAACACCCACACCTACGCCTACTCCAACGCCCGATGCATGCCAGACAACTGCGCTGGTAATTCCTGATCCGGCAAACGATCAGACGGGCGGAACTGCTGACCCACAGCTCGATATAACCTCCGTCTCTGTCGCGGAGAACTACGATTACTCAGGTTTCGATCAGCTCGCCTTCACGATGAAGGTGGCAAACCTCAATTCGATTCCACCAAACGCTGTCTGGAGAACGCGATTCACGGTTGGCCCGCAGGCCTACTTTGTCTCGATGAACTCAAACTCGAGTTCCGCCGTCACATTTGAGTACGGCATACAGAACGGCAGCACTGTGTCCACAGCTGGCGCTCCCGATTTCGGCACGTACTCGACAGACGGAACGATTCAGATACTTCTGAATAAGAGACGCGTGGGTAACCCAGTTGCCGGCGGAAAGGTCACGGCAATTAGCGGCGCGAACCAGATATTCGCCGGAGCCGCTGGTACCGGTGCATTTCTTAACCTCGATTCCACGAACGCTGCGGATTACACCATGGTCGGCAAACCAGGCGCTTGTACGCAAGTGCCTCGACCGGGAACCGCGCCGGCGGATTACTTGAAGGGCGGCATCGGCTTTAGTGCGAACGTACCGCTGAAAGCGCCCGTTGCCGGACGCGATGGCGAACCGAGCCTGCGCGTTGACAAATTTGGCAACGCTTACGTCGCGGGCATTCGCGGCGTGCCCGCAGGCGTCGATCTTTGGTACTTTGACCTGCAACCCAACAGTCCAACCTACGATCCGCTGATGCGCAACCCGATCTATCGCGGTCAGCCGGATCAATTCTCGCCTGACGCATCATTGGAGGTTGGAGCTGACGGCGGCGGTGACGTGGATCTAGCCGTGGGCTTTGATGAATCCAGTCCGGGCAGTGCGCCTTATCTAGCGTTCACGAGCCTGGTTGCGGCCAATATTTCAACCGCGCGTTCGAATGATCGGGGGCAGAGCTTCGTTAAGAACCCGATCGGCAACGTTACCGGCGGCGCGCCCGGTGATGACCGGCAATGGCTCGAGTTCTATGGCAAGGACAAGGTCTATCTGTTGTACCGCACACTGGCTCCGGCCGTTACACAGATTCAGCGCTCGGAGGATGGCGGTCTGACTTACGGGCCGGCCATCACCGCCGGCGCAATTGGACAAGTTGGCTCGATTGACGTCGATCAGACTGACGGCACGGTTTACATCAGCGGAAGCAGCGGCGCCATCGCTGTCGGTATTCCGACCGTGGCCGGACTGCCGCCGCTCAGTTATACCGTTCATCACGTCGCTGACGGCGTTGGCAACCTGTTCTTTGTGATCAAGGCGGCGGACGACAAAGACGCAGCCGGTAACCACCTGGGAACAGTTTATGTTGCCTACTCGGATGGTCTGGATATCTACATCAAGTACTCCAAAGACAAAGGCAATAGCTGGAGTAACGCTATCCGGGTCAGCGATGGACCCGATGCGCATACGAACCTGCTGCCGTGGTTGGAGACGGGACCGGTGCAGGGTTCCATTGGCGTCGTTTGGTACGGTACATCCGAAGAAACCAACAATGACAATGCCAACTGGAAGGCCTTCTTTGCACAAAGCTTGAACGCCACCGATCCAAATCCAACTTTCCGACAGGTTGAGATCAGCGATCACTTCATCCATGGAAGCAACATCTCGCTCGGCGGTCTGCTCGGTTCCGCGAACCGCAATCTGCTTGACTACTTCCAGATTGCGTTTGACCCAGCCGGCGCCGCGGTGGTCGCCTTCACGGATGATCACAACGACTTTGACGGGCACACCTACGTGGCTCGTCAGATTGCAGGCCCAAGCGTCAAAGGCGGCAACGTGCCTGCGCCGGTTGAAGGCAGCGGTCTGCCGGCGCCGGCTCCCGCACCGCCTGCCGACGCGCCGCAGGTAGTTGATTGGCCGCAAGACATGCGGCAGGGTGGCAACAGCCAACTGGGCGGATTGATTGTGACTCCCATCAATGATCCGGTTGACATCCTTTCAATCAGATATGCGACTGAGCCCGGCAACAATGGGCCCGTAATCTCGGCAACGATGAAGGTTTCAGACCTTTCGAGCACGCCGCCGAACTCAACCTGGCGCATGAACCTTACGGCCAATGCACCGGATACACGGATAAGTCCGAACGGTTTGTACAGCTTCGGCTTGTCAGATCGCGGCGATCAGTTCTATCTCAAGGCGACCACCGATGCCCTTGGTGCCATCACCTACGCTTACGGGACCGCCCAACGACTCAGCACTGGCGGCATCACTTATACGGACAGAGGTGTGCCTGACAGTGGCTCATTAAGCGCCGCCGGAAACTCGATCACGATCAAAGTCTCGGTCAGCAAGTTGAATGCGATCCTTTCCGCCGCGGGTCGTCCAACTCTGGGGCCAGGTTCTGCGTTCGCTGGTCTGCGCGGTAGTGCTTTTACCACCGCGCAGGGTAACAACTTCAAGTCTGACTCAACGCGCGGCGGCACGCAGTACACGATTGACACTCCGCCGACAGCTATTCTGACCGCGAATCCCACCTCAGGCTTTGCACCACTCAACGTCAACTTTGATGGCTCGTGTTCCACCGATCCGGATCCGGGTGACGTGCTCACCTACACCTTTGATTTCGGCGATGGATCGTCACCGGTCTCGCAAAGCAATTCGAAGATAAGTCACACCTACAACCAGGTTGGCAGTTACAACGCTAGCCTGAAGGTGAAAGACTCAAGCGGCTTTGAGAGCAATACTGCCACGGTTGGCATTACCGCGAATGCGCCACCGCCGCCGGTCTCTGTTTGTTACGAGGATGACGACGCGCACATCGCTTATTCGGGCGGCTGGCACCTGATTAGCAACAGTAACGCCAGCGCCGGTCATTTCCGGCTGCATAACGGGAAGAACACGACAGAGTTCGCCAGCCTGACAGTCGACGTGCCGGCTGGACAGACCGGAACCATCACTTACACCTATGCGAAGAGCACGAAGGGCGGTTCGGCCGAGGTCTTTATCGATGGTGTCTCCAAAGGCATGATCAGCTACAAGGGCCTGAACGGCGGAATGCGCGATCCCGAATTCAAGAGCGGCGGGATAGCTTACTCAGTCAACTACGCCGGCCTTTCACCAGGACAACACAAGTTCGAGTTGCGTAACCTGGCGGATACTGTCTACCTGGACAACATCTGTGTGCAAAGCGCGATCTCGAACTCGCAACCTGCCACCGGGCCCGGACAGACGAGTAGCAATTCCAGCTCAGTGACTGCCGGACAACAATCTGCCAGCAGTCTCACGGTACCGTCCAACGCGAATGAGATTTCGGTATTGGCTGAAGCGAGCGGAGGGCTGCCGATCAAACTATTGCTGGTTAATCCTTCGGGACTGACGCTGAAGACCGTGGACTCGACGAACGGTGTGGCTGTGCTCAGCGCGCCGGTAACGCAAGGAGGGCTCTATACCATCAAGGTAGTGAATGTGAGTCTTGGTCCGGTGCAAGTCTGGACCGCCGCCACGCCGACCGTGGTGCGGTAAATGGAGCTTTGGCTTCATCGCCTTGTGCGCTGCCGGCAACAGCAGGGTACAAGGTCGCCGGTCGAACGACGGCTCAAGTAACTGCTGAAGAACGACGCAGCCGATGCTTTCTGCCGTGTAGCTCTTCTTTCCACGCAACTAAAAAGCAAACTCGAATTAAAAGTAATCAGCTTTCAAATCGATGGCATTTTTGTTGCTCCCAATTCTCCAGGCCCTTTCTCAAGAATTACTCAAGAATTCCTCAAGCCTCTTTCCGTAGCCTGTCACCCGTTGTAGTCCAGGCTCTGAGTTCTCCTTTGACACACCGAGGAGGTTCACCATGTTGTTCAGTAAGGCCCAGTTCGGCTTAATCGGAAATACAAGAGCAAGGCATTTTAAGCTGATGAATTTACGAACGAAAGTTCTTTTCGCTGCCCTAATCTGTCTGGTGGTTGGCGTGATTGTGGCGACGATGCCTGGTTCCGCCGCAAACCCATCGTCAGGAACCCTGACCGACGTGTCTGGTCCCTTATTTTACGACGCCGGGCCGTTTAACGTTGCCAATGCCACGCCGATTCCCCAACTGGACAGTGGTCCGGAATGCAATGGTTCCACCCAGCCCTGCGATAATTTCGCGCTGACGGTGACGCTGCCCGCGGGTTACCACGCCGCGAATCCAAACGCCTCGGTCAAGGTCACGCTGAGCTGGGTTGATACCGGCAGCGGCGCCTCGGACTATGACCTCTACATCTTCAAAGGTACCGTCGGTAACACGAGCGGTAGCAAGCAGGCGGATTACCAATCGGCGAGCAGCGCGAACCCTGAGATCGCGACCATCAGCCCCCTGGCAGATGGCAGTCAGAAATTCTCCGTGAAGGTCGTGCCGTTCACGCCGACTCAAGAAACCGTCCATGTAAAAATAGAATTGCTGGCGGGTTCCAGTGTCCCCAGCCCCAGCCCCGGCCTCAGTGGCTCGGGTCCTGGCGTGCCAAGATTTTTTAATTACGTGTCGCCAAAGGGCATCGCTGACAGCGTGGGCGAGCCATCCATTGGTTCCAATTGGAAGAGTGAAAAGACATTCAGCAACAGTCTTAATGCGTCCCTACCGAATGGCGGCGCCACCTTGCTCTTCGGCGGATTTTCGCCCTCTCTCTGGCGAAACACTTTCGATGACTGCTCCTCACCTGCAGGTGTACTTTGGGAGTCGAAGCCACTCTTGACGGCGAACACTCCGCGAGTTTTCGGAGACCCGATTCTATTCACGGATCATCAGACTGGCCGCACGTTCGTGTCGCAACTCGAGGGACTCACGCCGGCAGGCAGCACGACCGACATTACCGATAACGACGGCGACTCGTTCACGCCGAGTGAAGGATCAAGTCTCCCATCGGACGTCGACCACCAGACGATCGGCGGCGGCCCATTCGCGCCACCTCTTACAGGCGGCACTCCGCTGTATCCGAACGCGGTCTACTACTGCTCGCAAAGCGTCGCGGATGCTCGGTGCGGACGCAGCGATGACGGCGGACTTACATTCGGCCCCGCGACAGTCATGTATACGACTGTCGACTGTGGTGGGTTGCACGGCCATCTCAAAGTCGCGCCCGACGGGACCGCTTACGTGCCCAACAACGCGTGCGGAGGAACGGACTTGGTAGGCCACGTGGATGGCAATCAGGCGGTCATCGTTTCCGAAGATAATGGCATTACGTGGAGCATTCGAAAGATTCCCGGATCGACCACAAAGAGCGCGCACGACGGATCGGTTGCTGTGGCCAGCGACAGCAAAACAATCTACGAGGGGTTTCAGTCGGGCGACGGTCATCCGCGCATCGCAGTGTCGCATGACAAAGGCCTGACGTGGTCAGTTCCTTTTGATGTTGGTACGACGGTCATCGGCGGCGGGCCACTCTTGAATACGGGATTTGCCGCCGTCGTGGCCGGCGATCCAAATCGCGCATCATTTGCCTTCTACGGCACCGTCACTGGTGGCAACAACTGGAATACCCCGGGCTTCCCCGGTGAGTGGTTTCTCTACGTTGCCAGCACCTTCGACGGCGGCGTAACCTGGAGTACACAGAACGTCACGCCAGGCGATCCGATCCAGCGCGGCGGAATCTGCGGCAGCGGAGCCTGCCGCAACCACCTCGACTTTTTCGACGCGACCATTGATAAGGAAGGCCGCGTGGTGATTGGTTACACGGACGGCTGCGTCACCGCCGGTTGCATTGCCGGCACGGCCGGCAATGACTTCACAGCGAAGGGCACCATCGCGCGCCAGACCGGCGGCAAACGGATGTTTGCAGCGAACGATCCGATCGAGCCGGCGATTCCCGGTGCGCCATTGGTTACGGGAAGCGCCAATAGCACAAACACAGTGGCTAGTTTATCGTGGCCAGCGCCGGACGACGGCGGCTCGCCGATTACGGCCTACAAGATTTCCCGCGGGCCATTAACCGGCCCGTTCACTCTTCTCGCGACCATACCAGGGAGCAAGAACAGCTACACCGATACGACGTTCAACTCCGCGAATTCCTACATCGTCACGGCAGTGAACGCCATTGGTGAAGGACCATACTGCCACTCGTTCCACCCGGTACCCTTCGTGGTCGTCGTGGAAAATGCTTGCGATCAGCCGGGTCTTACGATCCTGACCGATCCTCCCAACGATGAGATAGACATGGTAGCGGCTCACGACGTCCAGAGCCTCCGAATCTCTGAACCGTTTGCTTTCGCGCCAGACAAGGTGGTCTTCACTCTGAAGATGCAAAGCCTTGCGACGGTGCCTCCTGACACTCGCTGGCCGGTGACTTTCAATGCTCCGAACGGCACCAACTACACCGTACGGATGACCAATTCGCCAGTGGACGGCGCCACGACCACGCCTATCTTTCAAGTTGGGCCCACGGCAGGGCCCTTTACGGCAGCCGATGCGGCCAGCAACTTCAACGCCGACGGAACGATCACTATCGTGGTGCCGAGAAGCGCCATCGGTAATCCAATAGTTGGACAAAATCTCACCGGATTCCTGACAAGGATTGCCGTCAATCTGGTTGGGGCTACGCTCACGCCTGACAACATGCCGGGCAGCCTCGCTCCGACAGGCAGCTACACCATCGTCGGCAACGATTCTTGCGGGCCGACACCGCCGCAGTGCCTCGAAGATGACGACCCACGCATCGTGTACGACAACGGCTGGCACACCGTCAAAGCCTCGAACGCCTCGGCCGGCCACTTCCACTTGGACACTGGTAAGGACGTACAGCACGCCCTGACGTTCACGTTCAACTTGGAGAGAAACACGGGGTCGCTGCAGTACTTTTACGCCACGAGCTCCAAGGGTGGCACGGCCCAGGTGCTCATTGACGGCCATGCCCCCACGACCAACCCGACTATCAACTACCTGGGCGGGTCGGGCCAGATGCGCGACCCGGCGTTGGGCGTCTCGGTCACATACCAGCTCGCCGGCAAGGGCACGCACACCTTCGAACTCGTCAACCTGAACGGGCCCGCCTACGTGGACGAGTTCTGCATCACCAACGGCACATCGAGCACCACGGCCACCGGTGGGCCGGGGACGACCATGACCAACACCAGCGCCCTGGCCATCGGGCAGTCGCTGCCGCAGAACGTCATGGTGCCCTCGAACGCGCTGGGCTTCTCGGTCGCGGCAGAGGCCAATGTCAACGTGCCGTACACGCTCGTTGTAATTGATCCGAGCGGCAAGGTGCTAGGTACCGTGAACTCCTCCTCCAACGGCATCGCCAGCGTGAGCATGCCTGTTTCCACCTCGGGCCAGTACGTGATCCACTTGGTCAACGTCGGAGTTGGACCAGTCAACATCTGGACTGCGGCAACCCCGTTTGTTCAGCGGTAACCGTTGGGTTCGGGTGGCACTGCCTTCTGGGGCGGTGCCACCCGGTGCCCTCTTGGGGCGATATTCAGGCTCTTAGCTGTAAGAGTGAAATCGGAGGATCGAATTGATCTAGCGAAGGCCAGGCAGCACCGTTCGGCGCGACCCTGTACCAACGAATGGTTCGCCGTAATCAGGAGTATAAAGCGATGAAATCCGCCAGCACAGGCAGCGTAACAGTCAAGTAAGGTCCGTTCCCGGCATTGGTGGCCTGAACTCACTGGACGAACGACAGTCCCGGGGAAGTTTACCTATCGCGGTATAGCGGTATAAAGGAGACATGTCATGTTGCGAGATTCGCTAAAGCCCCGCACTACCGCGCTGAGTTTGCGGATGAAAATTATTCTGGCTGCGCTCGCCTGCGTTACAATGGCAGCAATCATAGCGACGTTCACGCGCTCTTCTCTGGTGCGGACGGTTGCGGCATCTACTCCAGGTACGGACAGCATTACCGTGCCCTCGACCATCGGCCAGACGGTCTTCGTCACCTGGACCGGGACGATCCCGCCCGGCAGCAACGCGACGAGCAACTGTGCCGCGCTCGCTGACACCCCGGCCGTCGATCAGCACAATTCCACCGTTAACGTCCCCGCGGGCATCTACAGCACGCTCGACGCCCAATTCACGTTCAAGATCACCTGGACGCCCGTGGTCAATATCAACATCAGCGACGAGATCCTGACCGTCATCGGTTCCAGCGGGACCTCGGTCGGCTCGAGCGACGGCGGTAGCCCGAGCGAGACCGTGGCCGCGAAGAACCTCGGCGGGGACACGTACAAAATCATCGCCTGCGGCTTCGCCAACGCCCAGCCTCAGCCCTACACGGGCACACTAACAATCACTACCTCCGCGTTCGTAACGACGCCGCCAAATTATACGACCGGCGGGATGACCTTTGGTCCGTCGAACGTGGTCGACTTCCAGCGGACTGAAGGCGAGCCGCTCCTGCACCTTGACAAGGACGGTAATTACTGGGAGACCGGTCCCTGGGGCTTCAGCACGACGCAGTCGTTCATCCACCGCTCGGTCGACGGCGGAGATCAGTTCAACGTCGTCAGCCCCACTGCAGTGAGGCCTAATTCTCCGCCGGGCGGCGGCGATTCGACCATCGCCATCGACGATCAGGGCTTCACGTATTTCGGGGATCTCGAGGGAGCGCTAGAACAGCTCGACTGCTCGGTGAGCAACGACAACGGTAATAACTGGAAGAAGAACCCCGCTTGTGCCCGCGGTCCCGCCGATGCTCCGCTTACGGGCACCGACCGCCAGTGGCTCGCCGTCGACAATGGATCGAATCACACGATCGGAGCGGCTGGTTCCGCCGACAACACCGTGTTCTACGCCTTCCACGGCGTCGGGACGGGGCACTGGATCCTCAGCTCGGCCGGTTCGACGGGAACTGCCGACTTGATGGGTGGCCTGGTCTTTACGAACTCCAACGTGAACACGACGGATCCGGCCTACACGGGGGGAGGCAACTGCGGCGAGCTTGTCTTCGACCCCGTCAATCGCAACCTCTACTATCCGTGCCAGGCGGGGAACCACGTCGAGGTCATAGTCGGCCATGTGAACCCTATCCAACGCACCGGGATCACGTTCATGACGCACGTCCTGCCGAATTCACCGGGCGGCTCGGTCAGCAACCTCTTCCCGCCCCTCTCGGTAGATAGCGCTGGAAACGTCTATGTGGTCTGGAGCGATCCCGGCGACCACAACCTCTACTACGCCTATTCGACTGACCAGGGCAACACCTGGCAGCCGACAGTTAAGGTCAACACCCCGCCTGCGAAGTCCAACGTGTTTGCATGGGCCGAGGCTGGGTCAGCCGGAAACCTCGTCGCAGTGTGGCTCGGCAACGACTCGTCCACGCTCAGCGACAACATGCCGAACTTCGGCAGCAATCCCTCTGGAGCGACCGCATTCCCGTGGTTTGGATATGTGGCACTGATCCGGAACGCGAACACGCCCAGTCCCACATTCGAGCAGAATCGGTTCACGGAGAAGCCGATGCACTATGGCCAGATCTGCAACGGCGGCATTGGCTGCACTCTATCAAGCGGCGACCGTGTGATGGCCGACTTCCTCTCGGTGGATCTCGCCTCGGACGGCGCCATCCAGATCGTCTATAACGATGTGTCGAGCCAGTATCACGGCGCTCATCTCTTCCTGGCACGACAGCTCACGGGGCCTACCCCGATCGGCACGACATTGAGTAAGCCGACCCCGGCAAGTCCGGTGTTTGACCCGACCGGCGATGCGCAGGTGCCGCACTACTCGCCTACCGGCGCAGGCGCGAACTTCCCGCAACTCGACTTGACGAGCGTCGCGGTGAATCAGACGGCCCCCAACAGGTTGCGGGTCCGCATGACCCTGAACAGCCTCAGCAGCCTGCTGCCACCAACCGGCAAGGCGAACGCATTCTGGATCACGCGCTTCCAGGCGCTGTCGAGAGACGACACGAACACGACGGATGTTTACCGCGTCTTCTACGTTGGCGCCGAATCGATTGGCGGAGCCCCGCCGATCTTCTTTGCCGGCAGTCCGACCCGGGACGGGCCACCGGCCGGCTGCACCACGACCACGCCGGGCAACTGCAAGGTCATGCAGTATCCTGCCGAAATCAGTAGTCTAATCTCGCCGATGGTGAGTGGCTCAATCAGCGGCAACACGATCTGCATCGACCTGGCGCTCAACGCGTTCCTTCCCAACCGGTCGATCGGCAACACGCTTTACAACGTCACCGCCTTTAGCGGCGGACGCGACAACGTCGCAGCCGACGTCTACGCCGAAGCGGACTCGACGCGCTCGTTTGATTTCACGCTCGGTACGATCTCGGCCGCAGCTTGTGCGGCGCCAACACCGACGCCGGCACCGACGCCAACGCCCAATCCGTTGCCTTGCGGTGGCACGACCGTCGAGGACGACAACCCACACATCGCGTACTCCAACGGCTGGCACTTGATCAATAACTCAAGCGCCAGTGCCGGTCACTTCCGGCTTAACGAAGGCGGCAACAACAAACACAACGCCGTCTTAACTTTCCACAGCGACGCCACGCAAACGTCGATCACTTACTTCTATGCCACCAGTCCGAAAGGTGGGAGCGCTGAAGTTTTCTTGGATAACCAGGATATGGGCACGGTTAGTTACAACGGCTCGGCAGGCACGAATCGTTCACCTGTATTCGGCGCCTCTGCCTCTAAGAGCTTCCCGATTACGATGATGGGCGACCACACGCTGGAGATTAGGCCCATTAAGGATGCGGTCTATATTGACGGCTTCTGTATTGATGGGATTGCGACTTTATCCGGCACACCGGCGGCGTATCCGGGAAGTACCTCCGAGTCGCTGGCTACGCAGTCGGCGGGACAAACGCTGCTAAGCAGCATCACGCTACCAGCGGGCACGCAAGCAATCTCGATTGCGGTTGAGTCGAATGTAGCTGTGCCGATTCAGTTGGCGCTGATCAACCCCTCGGGAACCGTGGTGCAGACCGTGAACAGTTCATCGGGAGTTGCGATTCTCGAGGCACCGATAACGCAAAGCGGCATCTACATCATCAAGGTTGTAAATCTCAGCCTTGGGCCAGTGCAAGTCTGGTCAGTCGCGACTCCGTTAGTCGCGACTCCGCTAGTGTCGCAGATGTCGAACGGGCCGCCGGCAGGCCCGAGGGAAGGAACACCGCAAGGAGGACCACTCTCGCCGCAATTGAATATCCTGTTCGAAGTCTGCGAGCGAGTGCTGGCATGGTACATATGATGCCGGCTTTTCAGCTTAGGTAAACATCTGGGTGGCGCCTTACAGAAGTTCTAAGGTGCCACGTTTTCTTTAGTTCGACTTCATTCAAAGAGGACCACGAAGACTTTCAAAACGATTGCATTTGTCTTGCCGCTAATCCTCAAGTCCGTTCTCAAGCATTACTCAAGAATTTCTCAAGGCCGATTCCGTAACCTCCGCATCGTTCCGTTACCCGATTTCATTTGAAAACGCTGAGGAGGTTCACATGTCTCGTCTACTAAGATTCGTCGCCGGCGCCGCAATCGCCGCAAGTTTGCTCGCCATGCCGTTCTTTATCTCTCGCGCAGGCCTCAACACTGGTACCGTTTCCGTCATCGTCGAACTTCGCGATGACCCCGGCGCGGTCTACGCCGCGAAAGCAAGCCAGCAAGGCAACGTGATCTCAGACGATCAGATGCAAGCCTATCGCAAGGGCCTCGCGGCGGCGCAGGACAAATTCCTCACTGATCTGAAGGCCAGCGGTCAGGTGTTTCAGTTGCAATCCGTGACGGTCGGCAACGTCAAGATCGATATGCGCTACACGCTGGTCTATGACGGCATGGCGCTGACGGTGCCCGCCTCAGCAATCCCGGCTATCAAAGCAATGTCGCAGGTCAAAGACGTGCACCCGAACACACGCGTCTTCACCACCCTCGACAAGAGCGTCCCTTATATTCGCGCTCCCGAAGTCTACGGACAGTATCCAGAGCTGACGCAGTTCGACACCTTCAACGAAGGTTACGAAGGTCAGGGCATTTACATTTCCATCATCGACACGGGTATCGACTGGACGCATCCGATGTTTGGCGGCGATGCGACTCCGCCCCGACTGGGCGTCGCGCCGCCCGACTCGGCTAACGTGCGCACGAATCAGAAAGTTGTCTACTCTCTGCCGCTGGCTGACATTGGCGTAGAAGACGGATTCGGCCACGGCACTCACGTCGCGTCAACCGCCGCCGGTTATCTCGCCAAAGCACCCGGCCCCGACGGCCTACCACTGACGGCCGATGACGTGGCGATACATGGTGTAGCTCCGCAAGCCAAGCTTATGTCCTACAAAGTGTGCAGCGATGCCGGTTCTACGATCTATGCCGGAGCTGGCGTAGCAGTCGCGGGCTGCGACACCTCCAACATCGTGATGGCGATCGAGGACTCAGTCTCTCCCTTCACCGTTACAGGTTTTCCGAAGCCGAAAGCCCACGTCATTAACATGAGTCTCGGTGGTGGCGGCGGGCCGGATGAACCGAGCGCCATTGCTTCGGACAATGCAGTCAAACTCGGCACCACCGTTGTCGCTGCCGCCGGCAATTCCGGCCCGGGCGAATCGACCCTGGGCGCGCCGGCCGCCGGCAGCCGCGTGATCGCCGTTGCTGCCGATACTGATCCGGGTTCACATTTCAACTGGTCAGTTGACGCGCTTGACAGCTCAGCGTTTCCGCAGAGTACCACTGGCGTCGTAACGCCAGCCTCGAGTTTTGCAGCGCAGTCATGCATCGACCGCATTAAGGTGTATTCACAGGCGGGGACACCCATGCCACCTGCCAGCGCCATGGCGCAGTATTACGCGTTAGTAGACAACCCGCTGATCGTCTGGCCGGCGAGCGTCAGCGGACGCATCGCGCTGATCAACGATTCCGGTCTCGTCTCTGCGACCTTCGCCGACATCTGCAATCAGGCGGTGAATGCAGGTGCGGTCGGCGTCCTCCTTAAGAGCAAGGTCACGAGCCCGACTGCGGTCAAGTGTTCAATTCCCGCGGCAAATATCCCGCTCGCAGATGCTGACAGACTGATCAGTGCAATGCCTGCTCAAACTAACGGTGCACTTTCGAGTTTTCCGCTTCGCATAAACAATGATTGGCATATTCCATTTGTTGGCGACACGGCAGATTTCAGTTCGCGCGGTCCCGTGCAAGGCTATGGACAGGTGAAGCCGGACGTGTCCGCGCCGGGCGCGAACATCCTGGCGGCCATGCCGCCGGCGAGTTTGCTGGGCCTGCTGGCGCAGAGCAATTATGGCGCGATCAGTGGTACCTCAATGGCCACACCGCACACGACTGGCGCAGCGGCGCTGGTTAAGCAGTCTCACCTCGGTTGGAACCCCGACATGATTCGCACGGCGCTCATCAACACTTCAACCAACATGCGCGACGAAGCGAACCAGGCAAAGCCTGACGGCCCGAACTCTGAATCCATCAATGATCAGGGCGGCGGCCTGATCGACGTTTATGCTGCCGTGAACACCAAAGGACTGATGGGAGTTTCCGGCGACGGCGTCAGCACGCCAACGATCCTTGGCAGTTATTCTTACGGTGCCGTGCCGGTCATTAACAGCCGCGTCACTTACCCCCAACCGGTGACCGTGACGATAAAGGACGTGTCCGGCCAGGGCGGAACCTATAACCTGAACATCGTCAACAATCGAGACCTGCAACAGACGGGCGTGGCTAGTTCGTTGAGCAACACCAGCGTCAGCGTTCCCGCCAACGGGACCGCGACCTTCACCGTCACGACTTCGGTCGACGGGAACCTGATTCGGGATCCGAATATCTCTGAAGCGAACGTAACAAACTGCAACACTGTTAATTTCAACGTGCGACAGATGCAGATGCAGTGGTACGTAACCGCGACGCGATCAGGCAGCGGCGAAAGACTCCGCATGCCTTTCTATCTGCGGCCGACGCCATCGCTGCCGGCCAGTCCGGTCGTGGCTCCGCAGAACTTTTCCGGAATCCTGCCCGCAGGCGATTCGGGACTGCAACTCCGCAGCGGCGCGACTTATATTGATCACACGTTCACAGTCGCCGCCGGTGTCTATCGCATCGACGCGCGGCTCGATTACACGGCACAGAATGTAGAAGACCTGGACTTCTATCTCTACGGACCGGACGGCAAGGAAGTCACGCATTCGGCCATCTCCGGAGGACCCGAACAGTTCAGCACCTCGATCTCGCAAGCCGGTGACTACAAGTACCGTGTCGTCGGCTTTGCCAATGGCCCCGTGCAGTACACGATTGTCGGCAGTCTCTTCTCAGGCCCGCCGGCGCCCACAATGCAAGCCATTCCCGGCGACTTTACAAACGCGGCGGGCGACAACGTCGACTTTGACGGGTCGTTCAACGTGCAGTGGACACCGAAGGGTGGTGAGCAGGGATTTGAGCTCGAGAAATCAACTGACAATCAGAACTGGGATTTCGTTGCCGACCTCGGCGCCGGAACGACCAGTTACGCGGTCAGCAATCAAGCGGACGGCCAATACTTCTATCGCGTGCGGGGCCTGACCGCCGGGCAGATTGGACAGTATGTCACCGCCGCCAGCAGCTCGACCAAAATTGTGGTGAGTCAGAGAACGAAGGTTGACATCACCAGCCAGGTTAGTTACCCGCTCTCCAATGTCTCGCTCGTCAGTGGTGTCTGGCAGCAGGATGTGAACCTGATTAACAACTCAACCCAGACCTACGTGCCGTTTGTGGACTTTAATGTCGTCGGTATTCAATCCGCATCCGGCACGGTGAGGGTGATCAATGCTGACAACGGAAAGACCGGCACGAGTCCGGCGAATGCGGCCTTGTTCGGCTTCTCACAAAAGTTGGGCTCGGACCAGATATTCTCAAGCGGCGAGACCACAGGCTCGCGAACGATACGCTTTCAGGACAGCGCGTTTGAGATGTTCATCTGGGACGTTGTCGCGACCGCGTACGTGGGCACCGGCGGGTCATCCAGCTCGAGTTCATCGGCCCCAGCCGGCGCACAACCTCCGCCGGCGGGCAGCGGCGCACCGGGCAATCTCGCGCCCCTCACCAAGATCACAGCGGTGATGCGCTTCACGGCTAATCCACTTACCAAGACAGTAACCGCGCAACTCATCAGCCTGAAATAGCGGAGGGCACAACTTAGCCAGGCAGAGAATATCTGCCTGGCAAAAGCCTTTTGGGCTGTTTTCTGTTCGCCGACGATTACGGCAACCGATAGTAATGGAAAGCAAGCTAGACATCATTTGCTAAAGCTAAAAAGGAGACTCGGAAAATGTTCAGCAGGCTAAACGCAGGCGCGATTTCAACGGTCAAGCGGTCCAGACTTGCGGTGGCCACGCCGCTTTGTTTGTTGGTGGCTGTCGTTTCGATTTTGATCATTCCGATCACGCGCGGCGCAAACCCGGCTGTAGGCACAGTTTCGGAAGCCAATCCGCAGATTAGTTGGACGGGGGCAATCATGCCCGCCAATCCTGACCTGTTGAATTCGCCGAGATGCGCCGGAGCCAACGCGAGCGCCTGTGACAACTTCGCTATTACGATTAATCCGCCGTCCGTCGCCTATGGCCCCTACATTGTGGAAATTCGGCTCCAGCCACAGGGCGACTGGGACATGGAGATTTACAATCCGGATGGCAAATACCGAACCAGCTCCGGCAACGGTGTTTACGCGGCAGAAATCGTGACGTTGTTCAATCCTCCCGCGGGAACTTACAGGATCGCCGCGTTTCCGTTTACGCCCGTAGTAGGTTCAGACGGAAACAGCTACGCCGCTACTGCCAAGCTCTTGCCACAACCTCCGAGCGGCTCGGCTCCTCAGGGAACGGCGACCGTTGGCTACACAAATTTTCCGTGCCCGGTTGGGCAAACGTGCACGACCGGCTTTGGCGAGCCTTCGATCGGAGTGAATTGGAAAACAGGCAATGTGATGTTTGCCGGCGGCGGCACTCTCAAGACATATCGCATAAATAACTTCAACGACCAGGTTACTCCGGCCACCGCAAGGTGGACCAACGTCAGCGGGAATCAGCACATTGCCACTTCGCCGCGAGTGGCCGCCGATCCAATTCTTTTCACTGACCCGCAGACTGGCCGCACGTTCGCCGGTCAGGAGGAAGGTCTCACGCCCTTCGCGACGGTCGAATACACCGACGATGACGGCAACCTTTTTGTTCCCACTCAGGGTTCCGGCGTCGTATCGGGTGTTGACCACGAGACTATTGGCGGCGGTCCGCTCGCTCCACCTTTAACGCGCGATCCCAGCTTGCCGGCACCTTACCCCAACGGAGTCTGGTACTGCGCTCAGGCTCTGGGGCCGGCGAATTGTGCGCTTAGTCTCGATGGCGGTCTGACCTATGGCCCAGCAATCCTGACATGGACTACTGAATGCGGCGGACTCCATGGCCACCTCAAGGTAGCGCCGAACGACGGCACAGTGTATCTGCCCAACAGAGGTTGCGGCGGCCGTCACGGTTTGGCGGTCTCCACCGACAATGGCATTAACTGGACGATTCGAACTGTTCCAAACACCGCGACCGGCGAGAGCGATCCATCTATTGGAATCGCTACCGATGGCACCATCTATTACGGGTTCGTTGACGGCGACGGCCATCCGAAAATTGCCGTCTCACATGATAAAGGAGCGACTTGGGATACTTGGAATTCCGATCGCGGCACGGCCACGTTCATCGACGTTGGGGCGCCGTTCGGGATTCAAAACGGGGCGTTTGCAGACGTCGTCGCGGGCGACCCGAACCGCGCCGCCTTTGCTTTTCATGGCAGCCCGAAAGCGGGTCCTTTTCAGGATGCAAGCTTTGATGGCGTGTGGGATTTGTATGTGGCACACACATACGACGGCGGCAGAACGTGGACGACTGTCAAAGCGACAAACGATCCGGTACAGCGCGGGTGCATCTGGCTGGGTGGCGGCACTAACCCGTGCCGCAACTTGCTCGACTTTATGGATATGACGATGGACGCGCAGGGTCGCGTTCTCGTGGGGTTCGCCGATGGCTGCACCGGAGCGTGCGCGACCAATCCGGCTAACACTACGAAATCGGTTTGGGCCACCATCGCTCGGCAGTCAAATGGTCTGGGTCTCTTCTCGGCATTTGATCCAAGAGGGCCTGTCGAGCAAAACGTAAATTCGCTGGTCGCTTTGCAAGTAAGCAATCCGGCGTCGGCTTCCGGCATCAGCTCGTTCAATCTCGCAATCAAGGACTCGTCGACGCAGACGATCTTCACTCCGTTACGCGCTGAGGTGGCTCAAATCAGCTCAGCCTCGGGCCGGGTCACCGTGGCAAACGCTGATAACTCGCTGTCAGGAGCAGGTGCGAACTGGGGTTACAGCAACCTTGTTGGCGACGACAATCTGCTTTCCTCGGCGGAAGTCTCAGGCACGCGTCTGTTGAAATTCCGCAACCCAAACAACGAGACGTTCACCGTTACTTTCAACGTCATCGGCAGTTTGCCTTACACGGGCCCGAGTTGTTGTTCACCGACCGGAGCTTCAAGCAATGGCACGAGCGGCGCCAGTGGCGCGAGTAGTCCAACCAGTTCGTCGCCGTCAATCAGCAGCGCGACCAATCTGGTTTACCAACTGACGTACAACCCCTTGTTGAATTCGGTCACTGTTCAGTTGATTAGTCCGAAATGATTAATGCGGATGCCTAAATGATTTGACGGCGGATCGCAGGCCAATAAAGGAGATTGAGAAATGTTCAGCAAAGCATTCCTGATCAATTTTGCTTCAACTGTCCTGCGATTCCGGCGAGGTCTGATCGCAGGCTTTTGTCTATTGGCCAGCGTGGCGGCTGTCGTGTTGGTGGACAGCTCACCGGCGAAGCAATGGTCGCCGGTGATTACGACTGCGATTCCGGCGCTGGCTGGAAACGCATGCGTGCTGCCCGGCGTGAGCGTAGCTTCGGACGCGTCGGGCGACACCGGCACGGGCAGTGTGCCCACCGTGCCCGGCACTCCGGCGCAAGACATCACTGAAGTCTTGATTGGTGAGCCCGCGCAAACAGATGGGGTGGAGCGAATCGCGTTCACATTGCGCATTAATGATTTGTCCACGCTGCCGCCAAATGGAATGTGGCGCGTTTTTTTCACCTATGGCGGCACATCTTACTTTGTCGGCGCATTCAACGATGCGACGGCAGGAATGCAATACAACTATGGGACGTCAGGAACGATCACGACGACGGTGGGCAATGCTGACAGCGGCGCTATCTCTGTTCAGAACAAGACGATCACAATCCTGATTGCCAACAGCAAAGTCGGCAGTCTCCATGCAGGCGCGACTCTGACCGGAATTTTTGGGCGAACGCAGACACTCGTCGGAGCCGGCGCCGCGGGTGGAGCAACACCCACACACGACCTCGCCCCGAACAGTGGCGGCGTGACTTACACGTTGGTCGGCAATGCGAGCTGCGGCGGCGATCCCACGCCGACGCCGACACCGACGCCAGGCCAAACGGAGAATGCTTGTGTGGTTCCCGGCCTGACAGTGCAGAACGATCCAGCGGGAGATCAACTGGGCGCGCCGGCTGCCAACGGGCAACTCGACGTTCAGAAAATCAGCATCGCTGAGCCCTTTGTGATCGCGGGTTCGCATTCACTGGTTTTCACGATGAAGGTCGCGGACCTCAGCGGCACCGTTCAGCCAAACTCGACCTGGCAAATTAATTTCACGGCGCGCGACACGGCGGGAACGCCGCAGCAGATGTTCGTGACGATGAATACTTCCGACCTGCCGACGGTGGTTTCGTACGGTTATGGCTATCACGATCCTTCGACCGATTTCGACATTGGACAGTGTTTCGCAAATAGCTGCCCGAACGTGACGGGCAGTTATACGGCTGATGGAACGATCACGATCAACCTATCCACCAACTCGCCGTTGAGCTTTAGCGATCTGAACAGCACTCACGTTTTCGATGCGGACCTGTCTGCCGCGGGGACAAACCTTAGCGCCATCCAGGCCACAACTTCATTGCTGATCGGCGCGGCCGGCAATGGCGAAAGCATCGCGCCGGATCAGACCGCCGGCAGCGGCAGCTACACGCTGGTCGGCAACGCTTCGTGCCAAAACGGTGGCGGCACACCGACGCCCACTCCGACAACAACGCCGACGCCTTCAGGATCGCCAACGCCTGGACCGACTCCCGGAGCTTGCGACACGACGTTCTCGGTTCATTTGGGGCCGCAGGGATTTGGCGACGATTGGGGTGAACCCTCGATCGGAGTCAACTGGAACACCGAACAAGTCTTCAACGGCACGCCGAATGGCGGCACGGTGATGTCGTTCGGCGGGTTCGGCGATCCCGGATTCGATCCGACCAACCCTAACATTATGGGACTGCGCGTGACATTCAACGATACGAATCCCGCAGCACCAACCGCGACTTGGGAACACACCGCGGCGATGCCGATCGTGGGCGCTCCGAGACTCTACGGCGATCCGATTCTTTTCACCGATCATGAAACGGGCCGCACGTTCTTCAGCCAGCTAATTGCTCTGACGCCCGCGGGCTCAACCACCGAGATCACTAACGACGATGGCCGCACTTTCCTTCCCAGTCAGGGCTCGGGGGTGCAGACGACAATCGATCACCAGACCTTCGGCGGCGGCCCGTATGCGGCCCCGATTCCTCCGGGCGCCGTTTACAAAAACGCGGTCTATTACTGCTCGCAGCAAGGCCTGGATTCCGGCGGTACCGGCATGGCTGAATGCGCGCTGAGCGTTGACGGCGGCGTTACGTTCGGTCCGGGCGTACCGCTGTTCGTGTTTAGCGGCTGCGGCGGGCTGCATGGACACCTGAAGGTCTCGCCCAGGGATGGAACGGTCTATGTTCCAGATGCGATCTGCGGCGGCACGCAAGGCGTTGTCGTCTCAGAGAACAACGGCATCACCTGGACAATCCGTCAGGTTACCAACTCGACCGAGGGGCCAAAGGGCGATCCATCCGTCGGCATTGCTACCGATGGCACCGTTTACTTTGGTTATCAAAATGGTGATGGTCACGCGCGCGTCGCGGTATCGAAAGACAAAGGCCAGAGCTGGATCAACGACACTGACGTTGGCGCCCAGTTGGGAATTAAGAACAGCATATTCCCTGCAGTCGTTGCCGGCGACGGAGATCGCGCTGCGATGGCTTTCTTTGGCACGACCACCGGTGGCAGCGATTTCAATCAACCGGGGTTCAACGGCGTTTGGTACCTCTACGTGGCCACCACTTATGACGGTGGCCAGACCTGGACGACGTTTAATGCAACGCCGGGCGATCCAATTCAGCGCGGCGGCATTTGCGACAGTGGCACTTGTCGTAACCTGCTCGACTTCTTTGATGCGGCGATCGATAAGGAAGGTCGCGTGCTTGTCGGCTACGAAGATGGTTGCATCACCGCCGGCTGTATTGCCGGAACCTCGGCTAACGACTTCACCGCGAAAGCAGGGATCGCGCGTCAATTGACCGGCAAGCGCATGTTCGCCCAATACGATCCAACGTGCGGCGGCGCAACGCCGACCCCGACAGCGACACCAACTCCGTCACCGAGTCCGTCGCCTTCGCCCAGTCCAACCGCGACCCCGACCCCGACGCCGACGGCGACGCCGACGCCTGGCCCGAACAGCGCGCCCCGCTATTACACATACGTCGCGCCGAGCGCCGTGGGCGAGAACGCGGGCGAGCCTTCGATCGGATTCAACGTGGGTTCGCGACGCGGGATGTACATCGCTGGGTTGCAAACGTTGAAGATCACTTTCCCGGGTGACATCGGCACGCCGGGCTCGACGCCGGAAGCCGCGCCCGCGCAATGGAACGATGTTTCATACATTCTGACTTCACATCGGTCGGCCGATCCAATTCTCTTTACCGACCAACGAACCGGGCGCACGTTCGTCTCGCAGTTGAATACAGTCACGCAAACCGCTCCGGCGTATGTCGGGCTAAACAGTCTGATGGCTTACAGCGACAACGACGGCATCGACTGGACGCCGGCACAGCTCAACGCGCCGGACGGCAGTTTCGATCATCAGACCGTGGGCGCCGGACCGTATCCAGCGGCGCTGTCGGCGTTAAGCAATCCGGTCAACAAAGGGTCCGCCATCTACTATTGCGGACAATCTGGTTATGCATTCGCAATCACCGGCGTGGCCTGGTGTTCACGCAGCGATGATGGTGGATTGAATTTCGGGAAGTCCGTTCCGGTTTACGCTGACGCTGCCGGAGTGAACGGAGCGCAATGCCTGCAATCGATTCACGGTCACGTGAAAGTAGCACCCGACGGCACTGTTTATCTGCCGAACGGCCAATGCGGCGGCAAGCAAGCGGTTGCCGTATCCACTGATGCAGGTACTACGTGGACCGTGCGCACCATTACCGGAAGTTTGCTCTCGTCCGGCGTGCTCGATCCGTCTATTGCCATCAGCAAGGACGCGCCGGTCGCGCCCGCGGTATCGAACACGGTGTACTTCGCCTGGACCGCTCCGGTCCCGGGTGGAAATCCAGCCGACAATCATGCGTTCGTAGCAGCCTCGAAAGATCGCGGACTAACGTGGAGCACACCGTTCGACATCGGCGCCAGTCTGGGAATTAAGAATGCCGTCTTCCCGGCAGCCGTTGCGGGCGATTCTGATCGCGCGGCGGTCGGCTTCCTCGGCACTACTACCGGCGGCGATCACCAGGCCGCGAACTTCAAGGGAACCTGGTACGGGTTTGTCGCGCATACATACGATGGCGGCCAAACCTGGACAACCGTCAACGGAACTCCGAACGGACCAGTGCAACGCGAGTCGTGTATCTGGAACGGCGGCGGAAACAATCCGTGCCGCAACCTGCTCGACTTCACCGACGCGACCGCCAACGAAAAGGGTCAGGTGTTGTTCGCGTACGCCGACGGTTGCATCGACGGCTGCGAAACTGGCGGCGCAAACACTTACAGCGCGAAAGCGAGCGTCGCTCGACAGTCAGGTGGTCGCGGGGTCTACTCGCAATTCGATACGCCTGAACCGGCTCTGCCGCAGCGCGCATGGCTCACTGGGCAACGCGACGATCTCGCTTCGTACTTAAGCTGGATCGCTCCCGACAATGGCGGCACGGCGATTACGTCTTACAAGATTTATCGCGGCACCGCGCCGGGTAACGAAGTTCTGATTGGCGAAACAAACGGCAGCGATTCGAACTATGTCGATCGCTCAGGCAATCCAAACGTCCAGCCGTACACTTACAAGATCGTCGCGGTCAACGGAATGGGCGCCAGCCAACCCAGCAATACGGTGTCATTGAATGTTGGCGATCGCATCGAATTTACGGGCGCGTGCAGTCTGAAACCAGCAGTCACGGCGATTAACGATCCCGCCGGCGATGCCAGCGATGGTCTCGCACAGCATGATATTCAAGCCGTGAAGATGGCTGAGCTGAAAGACAACGACGTCACCGGCGCAGCCAGCAAGATTCAATTCATAATTAAAGTTGGAAACCTTTCGACCGTTCCGCCCGGCTGGCGGTGGGCGGTTCGTTTCGGGGTAACCAAGGGTGGAACTCTTCAGCGGCCGCCGACTGATTTTAGTGGCGGTGTGTCGGAAGATTACTTCGTATCGATGGTGACATCGGACGGCGCTGCGCCGACATTTACCTGGGGCGTGACCAGCGTCCCGCAAAACGCGGCGCGCGTGTTCACAACCAAGGGCACTCTCGATCCAGCCAGTAATGCAAACGCAGACGGAACGATAACCCTGGTGATGCCTAAGTCGCTCATCAACAATCCAGGGCCGGGCGACGCCATTACCGGCATGCTCGGCAGCGTGCGCGCGACTGTGCCTTCGGCTTTGCCGGGCACTGGCGGCACTAACGAAACCATTCCCGACAGCACCGGCGGCGGTAGCTACACGCTACGTGCGGACAATCTGTGCTTGCTCAACACGGCGCCGGTGGCGCATTTGACCGCCGACGTCGATCATGGTGAGAAGCCACTGACCGTGCAATTCGACGGCAGCACGTCGAATGATCCCGACTCAATCGACACTATAGCCAGCTATACCTTTAACTTTAACGACGGCGGCGACGACGTGACGCAAACCGCGCCCGTGATGGTGCACACGTTCACTGAGGGCGGCGAGTACGACGTCAAGTTGGTAGTCACGGATTCACGTGGCAAGGTGAGTTCGAATACTGCTCACCTCATGGTTGAGGTCGAAGGCGCAGAGCCAACTCCAACACCGACGCCAACTCCAACTCCAACTCCGACGCCGACACCGACGCCAACTCCGACGCCGACTCCGACGCCTACGCCGACCCCGACGCCGGGACCGCCGCCACCAGCGGCAACGTTCGGCCACAACACGCTCGCTGATTTTTCAGCGGTGGGTGGCGAGCCGTTCATCCGCGTCGATAAGCAGGACAACATCTTCGTGTCGTCGCCGTTCGGCTTCAGCACGACGGTGAGCTTGCTCTGGAAGTCATCCGATCACGGTCGCACGTTCATTCCGCTGGGCACGCCGATCGTGCGCGACGCAGTTACCGGTCCTGGTGGCGGCGATACGCACATGGACTTTGACGACAGGAACCGTCTCTATTACGTCGACCTGTCGGCGGCGTGTACGACGGCGGCAGTTTCCGAAGACAACGGGAACACGTTCCCGCTGACCAAGAACAATCCGCTGGTTTGCATCGGCCAGGGCGAAGATCCGGAAGGCGCGCAAGACGATCGCCAATGGGTGGCAGCTTTCGGCGATGGTATTGCCTATTCAACTGTGCGGAATTTGCTGGTCGCAGTTGGCAGCGGCGACTTTCATATCTCCAAGACGACCGACGCCGGCAGCACCTGGCACGCGCAAATTCTCGGCAATATCGGCAGCCAGTCAGGCCCGCTCGAAGTCGACAAGACGAAGCGCACCATCACCGTCAACGGAACGCAGAAGGATGCGATTCTGTTGTATCAAATCCACTACTCGGGCAGCGCGCTCAAGCTATATCGCATTGCCGACACGGCGTTTGCTCAAAGCGCCACGCCGCAATACATCGTCGACGATTTGACGATCCCAACCCCCGGCAGCGGAAGTGTCGCGACGGTATTCCCGGTGCTCTCGATCGACAAAGCCGGCAACCTGTACGTCGTTTGGTCTGACGGCTCGAAGATCAAGATGGCCGCTTCCAGTGATCGCGGCGATCATTGGACGGCACCGGCCCAAGTCAATCCGGCGGATATGACGGGCATGAACATCATGCCGTGGATCGTGGCGGGTGATCCGGGACGCGTGGATATCATTTGGTATCACACGTTCGGCGGCAACAACGCGCAAGCGCGATGGGACATTCACATGGCCCAGACACTCGACGCGTTGAGTGGCAATCCTGCTTTCACCACCAACAAGGTCAACGAGAACACGATTCATACCGGCGAGATCTGCCTGAATGGATTGAACTGTGACATCGCCACCTTGACCGGCACGCCGCGCGATCGCAGCTTTGCTGAGTTCCCGTCGATCGATATTGACTCAACGGGAGCCGCCTACATCACCTACAACGACAGCACCAACCAGTTGCCCGCGCCTTACGTGATGATTGCGCGGCAGACCGGCGGCGCCAGTCTGTTTGCTTCGGTCGGATCGCTTACAGGCTCTGGCGGCAACGTCACAATTTCGCAGCCTGCTTCCGGCGACACGATCAGGACAACTTCAATGACGCTGAGCGGCACGCAGACGCTCACGCCGAAGAACTTCGATCGTGACGATGCCGCTGACGCGAAGTTCCCGGATCACGGCGCGGCCATTGGCAGCAACATCCCGGCACTCGATCTGAAGTCGGTATCGCTGAGCGATGACTCCACGTCCGTGACGGTAACGATGCAACTCGCCGATCTTTCGGCGACTGCGTTGGCCGCAGCACCGGCGCTATCGGGCGGCGACGGCGTGCTTTATCTGACGCAGATGCACTCAGGCAACAACGTCTACTGGGTCGGCGCTGAAGTTCGCGGAACTGTGGCGCGATATCTGACCGGCACGCTCGGATCGATCAATTCGAGCACGTCGAAGAAATACATCACGTACAACCCGGACGCGGCGAATTGGCTATCGGTGCAAGGATCGATAAACGCCGCTACGCCCGGAACAATCACGATGAAAATACCGAAGTCGCTCCTGGGCAATCCGGCGAACGGCACGGTCTTCACCAGTGTCACGGGCTACACCATGACGGAGCGTGGGCCGCTCGCGCCTTCGGCTGGAACAACTGCGCCCAACCCGAGCAGTCTGCCAATTCAAGTCGATGCCGCCGGTGCGTTGACTTACACCCTCGGAGACGGCGCGCCGCAATTCAACGGCGTGGTCGAAATCTCGATCGACGATCCGAACTTCACGGCACCGCGATTGGCAGCACTGGGCGATGTCGTCAACGCCAACACCTGGTCGCTGCAGTTGAGTGGCTCAGATCTCGTTTCGGGCGCGCACACCGCTTACGTACGTCAACGAATCAATGGCAGCGATCCGTCGCCGGTTGTTTCAGCGGCTTACACAGTCAGCGCCACCATCGAGCAATCGGTGAGTTCGATGGTCAGCCTCGTCACCGCCAATCCACGTTCATCGCTGGGCGTAAGTTCTTACGACGTCAGCATGAAGAACATTTCGTCGGTGAGCATTCTCGCACCGATGCGCCTGGAGGTGGCCAGCATTACTTCGGCCAGCGGCACGGTAACCGTCGCCAATGCCGATAACGGTAAGACTGGCGCCGGCGCAATCTGGGATTACAGCACCAAACTTGGCGCTGATAACGCTCTGACTGCGAACGAAACCTCCGCCGCGCGGAACCTGCGATTCAATAATCCGCGCAACGAGGCCTTCACCGTGACCTTCAACGTCATCGGTAACCTTGACCGCGCTGCGGCCGGTGGTTCATCGAGCAGCAGTCCGTCTGGAAGCGGCACCAGCCCTTCCAGTTCCAGCTCGACTACCACCAGCACCGTCACGAATCTGGTCTTCCAGATCACTTACAACCCGCTGCTGAACAGCTTAACTTCGCAACTGATAAAACGGTGAAAATCGGGAGGACTAGATGAAATTCAATTTCCCGGCGGGGATGGCTCCGAGTGGCAGCAGTAACAAGAGTGGATCACTGCCGACCATCCCTGGGTGTGACGACAGTTCAACTTCTGCAATTCACTGACAATCCGCTGACTAAATCGGTGACGGTGTAACTGCTGAATTAGGAAGCGAGGAGTCGCTGCGTTTCGAAGCGTCTCTCTCGCCCCACTTGAAAGCCTCTCCGAGGATGTGAGACTCGGAGAGGCGATTTTTTCTGGAGCTCCCGCTCGTTAGTCTTGTCCGATAACCCAGAGAAAAATTCCCCAAGTCCGCGCTTCCCCTGCACACATGTTGATGTCGTATTCCATAAAAGCAAATTCCGCGAAAATTATGAACAGAGGTGGCGTTCATCACCCTACTCCTGGTTTGGTCTCTCTAGATGCTCGCAACGCGATGATTTCAGAAGCGCCGTTTCAGTCAATGCTCTACTGACACCTCGTCAAAGCTCTGAATGATCTGATAGCGCGCTGGGAGACTTTGGGGGTGGTTGCCGGGCCTTACGCACAGACGTGTCTGCATGTGGGCGCCGGTTGCCGCGGCAAGTTCGGCGACTACGTCTGAAATGAAAAGCACCTCACTTGCTGCCAGATCCAAAGCCGCTGCGATCTGGCGATAGCTCTGAACATCAGTCTTCGATCCAACTGTGGTGTCGAAATAGTTGCTAATAAATCCGGTGAGATCGCCTGCTTCGGTGTGCGCAAAGAGAAGCTTCTGAGCTAGCGCGCTGCCGGATGAGAAGATGCTGATTTTCAAACCTGCGCGGCGCCAACGCTCAAGAGCCGGCGCAACATCCGCAAAGATCTGTGACTTCAGAGTTCCGTCAACATAACCCTGTTTCCAAATCTTGCCTTGCAAGGATTTCAAGCCCGTCGACTTGCGATCGCGATCCATCAGCCAATTAATATAGACGACGATAGAATCGATCTCAGCATCGCGCGGCCCGGCGACGAGCGCTGGTGGTTGCAAGTTCTGCTTCATATCGACGGCGTGCTCGTCGCGCAGTCTCGCGAGGTCGGCAACTACCTCCGCTGAACTTGAATGTTCCAGCAGATATTTCGTTACGTGTGATCGCGCATAAGCAAACAGGACTTCGTGAACAAACGCAATGGGTGTAGTGGTGCCTTCGATATCGAGCAAGATTGCGCGAATATCCGTCGTTAAGAGACTTGAAGTCATGACCGCATTTTTAAGCGATGCTCACGAATTACAGGTTGCTATGGGCATTGAGCGAAAGATGGGAAAGACCGAAGCAGACCGGTAGAAAATTTTCATCAACGCCACTTTCGGTGTATTGCGGCGTCCAACCAGCCTTGTCCTGGAACAAACGGATGGCTCGAATCCGCCGATCGGCGCAAAGATTGAACCAGTGCCAGGTACCGCGCGGAACGCGAATAAGATCTCCCGTCTCGACCTCTACGCTGATTACCCCACCCGTCCTGGGGTGAATATGGAACACTCCGTGACCCGCGATAATGAATCGCACCTCGTCTTCGTCATGCCAGTGCTCACGATTAAACTTCGCCAGCATTTCATCCAGCCCGGGCGTGTCAGGACTAACATCAATTACGTCAGCGGTGATATAGCCGCCGCGAGCTTTTAACTTGTCGATCTCCCCGGAATACGCCTTGAGGATTTGTTCCGCGGATGCATCGACGGCGACTGGATGAGCTGGTGTCCACTGCTCGTAATCTATGCCACACCTATTCAGATATGAGGCGATCGCTGTTCGCTCAGTTATCGTCTTCTCTTCATCGAGGATCGTTACCAGGGCCATCGTCAACTCTCCAACTATTATTCCATGCCTTTGATCAAAAGTGTGCGACCCACCGCCTCAAGCAGGAACTCAAGAATTTCGACGTGCCGTTTTGCTTGCGGCAGATCATTCCCCCAGGAATAGAGGCCATGACGCCGCAGTAGGAAACCGTGCGCGTCCTTGTGCTTCCCGAGAGTATCACCGATGCTGTCGGCGAGCGCCAACATGTCCTGGGAGTTCTCGATAATCGGCAACCACTCGCGGTGTTTGTGCGTGCTAACACCCTGGAGTCCCTTTAGCATCTCGTAGCCTTCAATCGCGATGCCGCCCTCTGCGGCATAAAGATTAGAAAGGATGGTGTTCCATATTGAATGAGTGTGAACGACTGCGCCTGCGCCGAGTTCTTTTACTATCCGGAGGTGCAGAGGGCTTTCGTCTGATGGTTTGGTGCGGTGGTCACTGATCACTCGAGCGTCCTCATCAATCATTAGAATCTGCTCAGCGACCAGCTCGCCTTTGTCTACGCCGCTTGGACTCATGGCAAGACGTAGCGGTTCACGATCCACAACGGCACTCAGGTTCCCGCTCGTACCTACTAACCAGCCGCGAATGTAAAAACCCCTGGCGATTGAGGCCAGGCTTGAAGCAATTTGCGAGAAACTGTCAGACATGTCAGACATTCAAAAAGAAGATGCTACTAAACCTTCATCCCGCGCAAGTTGTAACCTCTGCGACGAATCGAGAAGCGTCTGTTGCCGTAGGATATCTCAAATGAAAAGCGGCAGCTCTCTACTTAAATAATCTATAAAGTGTCTGGAGAAAATCGAACTTGAAATATAAGCTTTCTTTCCCGTCGACTTTGTCAATATGAAAGGGGGAGTTAGGCTGGGCAACGGGGAACACTAGTGAACCTGTTGCACGTGTGTTGTCTGAAGCCTGAAAGCGGAAATATAAGCAATACCATCTAGAGGTGAGCGGGAACCCCACTCCTTTCGCGACATCAACGCCCGGTATTTTGGAAAAAACATTCGGCATGTCATCAAAAACCGGAGTTACGATATTAAATTCAGTCGTTTTGCTACGAAAACTGTAGGTTTGGATGACGGAATAATAATCGAAACTACGGTACTTATAAACGGTCGGATAAAAGCGAACATTACCTCCCTTCGAATTCAAGTCATAATAAAATTCCCAGGTCGAGTAAAGAACATCATCGACGAACTTGAACTCATTACCGTCCAAGTACAGGAGTTCATAACCATAACCAAATCCGATTTTTCGATTGGCTTTGGATAGGACTTCATCGCTCATAAGAGCCGTTGCTTTGAAGAGAGCAAAATAGATCGCTTCGTCTATGTTCGACGGAGGTGGACCCTGAATTGCAAAATGCTCTTCTGATTTGAGCACATTCTCAAATGCATTGCTTCCCGAACCATCGACATGGTAAGGCTCGTAGAATAACTGTGAAGGAAATGAACTATTCCAGAGGAAGCACCGAGGCTCATCATCGGCAATCCAACCGACTAGATGAACTAACATAGAGCTAGGGTTTGGTATCGGATAACCGGTAAGAAAGTTTTCTAATTCCTGTTGAGAGACGCGGGTGCCATTAAACATTCTATACAAATCGCGCAATATTGGCTTGGCGAGGAATACATGGCCGGTCCAGCCAACCGCCAAATTGGAACTAATAAGGTGAACTTTTTTTCGCGTGTATGCTTGAGGGCCGGCTAAAATCATGAAATCGCCCAAAAGGAGTGGCACGTCCTGATGCTGAAAACCAGCTAATAAGGTCATTGATCTTTTCCCACGAACTGTGCGCGTCGAAACCGCAGCATCATAACCCACTCTTCATTCAATAATTCCTCGCGTGATAAAGCGCCGACGGGGCCACTTCAGTTAGCGACATTTGTATTGCATTTTAAAGGTAAATTCCCAAGCCGCGTCGTTCCAGCGGCTTGAAGTTCCCGCTAATTAAGATTGATCCGGCTGTGGCGCTGCAATTTTTCTAAACCTCTCAATTACTTAGCGGTCGTAGAGTGCTTGATTCGTCAGTATTGTCCGACAACCCGGAGAAAATTCCCTCTAAGTCCATTCAAGAATTCCTCAAGGATTCCTCAACCCTGCGTCAGTAACGTGTCACCCGTTGAAAACCGAAAAGTTGGCCTTGGACGATGAGGAGGACCGGAATGCGAAATCTGCGCACCAAATTAAGCCTACGAAATCTCACAACAACAATCCTTGCTCTTTTTGGCTGCGGCTCTGGACTTCAGAGGAGACATCTCATGTCTCAACACTCGCTAAAGCCGTGCATTAGGTCGCTGAGTTTCCGAATGAAGATCATTCTGGTCACAGTCGCCTGCCTAATAGTTACTGCAATCACAACGACGATCGCATCCAACCCGCCTACGAGCAACATCGCTGTGCCCTCGAGCACCGGCCAGAAGGTGGTAATCAACTGGAGCGGGTCAATCCCGCCGCTTGTAAATGGGTCGAGCGATTGCTCCAAGCTTGCCGATACTCCTGCTGTTGACCAGCACGTTTCGACGGTAAGCGTTCCAACCGGCATATACAACTCGCTTAACGCGAAATTCACTTTCAAGATTACCTGGCCGGATGCAGGCAACGATGAAATCCTGACGGTCCTTAAGCCTGACGGGAGCACGCTCGCATCCAGCGATGGTGGCACGCCCAGCGAGACTGTCATCGGCAATAACCTGGCAGGGGGTGCGTACAAGATCGTCGCTTGCGGATTTGTAAGCGGGCCGGATCCTCAACCTTACTCGGGGACACTGACCATCGAGACGCTGTCGAACGCTTCGCCGCCGCCGCCATCGCCGACGCCAACGCCGGCGCCAACGCCTGTAATTCCCTACGTGCCGCGCTATTACAACTACGCAGCCGGCACGTCCTTGGGAGAAGGCGCTGGCGAGCCGACCATTGGTTACCACCCGGACACCAAGCGCGCGATGTACATCGCCGGCTTGCAGACGCTTCAAGTTACGTTCCCGGAAAATATTATGCCGCTGGGATCTATTCCTGAAGCGGGCCCCGCTGATTGGAAAGATGTTTCTTTCCTAACCACCAGGACGAGGTCTCTCGATCCGATTCTGTTTACCGATCAAGGCACTGGCCGCACCTTCGTTTCGCAACTTAACGACGTAACCCAGGTTTACTCGGCGACCGGCAATGGGCTTACGTTGATTGGCTTGAACAGTCTGATGGCGTACAGCGATGACGACGGGGCCAGTTGGATACCGGCTCAACTCAACCCACCGGATGGTAGTTACGACCACCAAACTGTTGGCGGCGGTCCATATCCATCCCTGCTGTCCGCGCTTGCGAATCCAGTTAACAAAGGCAGCGCTGTTTACTACTGCGCTCAGGCAGGGCTAACGGCGTATTGCTCACGCAGCGACGATGGCGGATTGAACTTCGGCAAGGCGGTGCCGCTATACACCGCGGTATCGGTCAACGGGATGACAGCCTGCGGCGGCATTCACGGGCATGTGAAAGTCGCGCCTGATGGCACGGTGTACGTACCTAATTACAGTTGCGGTGGCAAGCAGGGAGTTATTGTGTCCACTGACGCCGGAACGACTTGGACTATTCGTCAAGTGACTGGCAGTCTGCCCCCGGTCGCTGGAATCCTGGATCCATCAGTCGCTGCCAGCAAGGATCCGCCTGAGCCAGGTGGTACCTCGAATACGATCTATTTTGCCTACACCGGAAAACAGCCGGGCACAATACCCGCGTCGGAAGCTGGAGACAATCATGTCTACGTTGCGGTGAGTAGAGACCGCGGCATCACATGGGACGCACCGGTCGATGTAGGCACTAGTGTGGGAGTCAAGAACGCGGTGTTCGCGTCCGCAGTCGCCGGCGATGCTAATCGCGCAGCTGTCGCTTTCATCGGCACGACGACGAGCGGCAACCATGAGGCAGCAGATTTCAAAGGCACATGGTATGGCTTTGTCGCGCACACCTATGACGGCGGCCACACCTGGACGACTGTGAATGCGACACCGAAAGGACCCGTTCAGCGAGAAGCGTGCATCTGGAACGAAGGCGGCAACAATCCTTGTCGCAACCTGCTGGACTTCAACGACGCAACGGTGGATGAAAAAGGCCGCGTTCTGTTCGCATTTGCCGATGGTTGCATTGATGGATGCGAGACCGGAGGGCCAAACTCCTACACGGCGAAAGCATCAATTGCTCGTCAGTCGGGCGGCAAAGGGTTGTTTGCTCAATACGATATGCCTGAGCCCGTGGTGCCGAAGAGTCCTTATCTCACAGGCTTCCGCGACGACATGGCTTCGTACCTGACCTGGAATCCTCCTGATAACGGTGGCTCCGCCATCGCTGCTTATGACATTTATCGCCGCGGTAGTTCCGGTGCGGAGAAACTCATTGGACAGGCGAGTGGAAAAGCCACGAGCTACAACGATCGTACTGTCGATTCGCTGGTAAACACTTACACCTACCGCATCACAGCGGTGAATGGGGTCGGGGAAGGTGCATCCAGCAATTCCGTCGGTCTTGTTGTCGAACCTCGCAGAGAGGCAACCGGCGCTTGCCAGGCGCCTGGTGTGACAGCGATCTTCGATCCGGCAGGAGACGCGAGCGACACCCAACCGTCCCACGACATCACGTCCGTCTCGATGGCTGAGCCGGAGAATCTTTCGGGCAAATTGGTCTTCACGATGAAGGTGGCGGATCTGAAAACGATTCCACCGGGCTGGCGCTGGGCGGTGCGTTTCGGAGTAAGCAAAGGCGGAATTCAGCAAACTCCGCCAACCGACGTTACCGGAGGCGCGTCGGAAGACTACTTCGTTTCAATGGTGACAAGTGATGGCGCTGCGCCGGCCTTCACCTGGGGCGTCACCAGCGTTCCGCAAGGCGCATCGCGCGTGTTCACGACTAAAGGGTCACTGGACGGCGCGAGTAAGGTCGAGGCAAACGGCACGATCACGCTGATTATTTCCAAATCGCTCATAAATAATCCCGGTCCTGGGGATCTCATCAACAACATGCTCGGCAGCGTCCGAGCGACCGTGCCTTCGGCTTTACCCGGCACGGGAGGTACCAACGAGACGATCCCCGACAGTACGGGTCCAGGCAGCTATACACTTCGGAGCGCCACGTTGTGTTTGCCGAATACTGCGCCGGTTGCGGTAATCACCGCCGACACAGACCATGGTGTGAAGCCATTGACGGTGAATTTCAGTGGCACCGGATCGTACGACGCTGACTCGATTGACAGCATCGCGAGCTACACCTTCAACTTCGGAGATGGCGGCGACGATGTTACTCAGAGCGCGCCGACGATTAGCCACACGTTTATTGATAAGGGCGAATACATCGTCCGGCTCGTCGTTACCGATTCGCGTGGCAAAGTCAGCTCGAACACGGCGCAGTTCCACGTTGAAGTCGAAGATGCCAGTCCCACACCTTCGCCTACACCAACACCGCAGCCGCCGTCGTGTATCGAAGATGACGGCGCCAACATCGCTTACTCGAATGGTTGGCATTTGATCAACTATGCGAGCGCGAGCGGCGGTCACTTCCGTTATCACCAGGGCAATAGTCCATCGCATTTCGCGAATCTGGACTTTAGCGTTCCGTCGGGCAACACGGGCTCGATCACGTATTCGTTCGCCAAGAGTACGAAAGGCGGTAGCGCCGATGTTTATCTTGATGGTGTGTTCAAGCAAACAATCAATTACGCCGGCAGCTCGGGCTCGACTCAGGCGCCGGAGTTCAAACCTGACTACAACGTGCAATTCGGTGGCCTGTCACCGGGCGCGCACAAGCTCGAGGTTAAGAACCTAACGGGTGTCGTCTACATTGACAGTTTCTGTTTGCAGAACTCGGTGACCGCCACGCAACCCACTACCGGGCCAGGAACTACGACGAACCAGTCAGGCGGTGTCTCGGCTGGGCAAACCTCGAGCAGCGGCTTCACGGTGCCTGCGGGCGCGCAGGAAATATCCGTCGTCGCCGAATCGAGCCTGAATGTTCCGTATAAGCTTGTGCTGGTGAATCCTTCGGGAGTGGCGGTGCAAACCGTAGATGCTTCGAACGGCGTCGCGGTGCTCAACTCGACGGTAAACCAGAGCGGCATGTACGTAATTAAAGTTGTCAACGTCAGCCTCGGGCCATTGCAGTTCACGGTGACTGCCACGCCGTTGGTTTGCCGTTGATGATGTTCGCTTGTGAGGGTAACGAGAGGATCTTGATTTAGACCACCACAAGTTCTCTCGCCCCACTTGACGCCTCTCCGGGTCCCGCACGACTCGGAGAGGCGTTTTCTTGTTCGTTGTAAGCACTGCTTTCCATTTCCCGCGGCTCCCGTTCGGTCGGGTTTCGAACGCTGCTTGAAGACCTGCAGTGGCTCCGTTCAATCTTTTCGGCCAATCCCGGTTAGCCGTCACTTACTCTTTCGTCCCACCCCAGTATCCAGATCCACGGGCGGCGGATAGCCTTTGCCTTTCAACTCTGCGATTTCGATCACGATCTCTTTCTGATTCTTCGCTGCACGAGGCATTGTTTTTGTCGCGGGCGATTTCTTTTGGGATACGGTCGGCGAAGCATTTGGGCCTTTGGTACTAATTGGCGTTCCCTTCGGCGATGGCGCGGCCTGGGCAAGGCTGGAACCGGACATCTGGGCCAAAGCATCCAGGATTTCTGCTCGAACGTCCTCGGTTAGTGAATCGAGTTGAATTCCGTTTGCGTCGAGCACGGCCCTCAAGTTTTCTTCGGTGTTTGCTTCCTGATCGTAAACGTCGCGATAGATGTGCAGCTTGCCATCCTCGACCACAATCGTTTCATACCGCAGTTCGACCGGGACTGCTTTCGTCAGTTTCACTTCCTTCGTTTCCGTTTTGTTGCGTTCGAATGCGGCAATATCAGTGTCGGTCAAATGCGCACCGCCAAGTTGAGCCAGCAGCTTCGCAAAGTCGTGCACCTGGGGCGTCGTTAGTCCCACACAACCATGAGAGGCAAAAGTGCCGATTTTCGCCGGCGGCTTGCCGCCGTGAATCAGTGATGGACCGCCGATGGGAATCTTGACGGGACCGAGCGGGTTCAACTTGCTGCCTGCTTCAATTTTTTCGCCGGCACTAACGTTTTTCATCTTTGCGACCCACGGTTCATCAGGCGGTGTCCAGGTCGGATTGAAAATAATTGTGCGCGCCTTGCGGAGGCCGGTGGGGAGAGGAAACTGAGGATATCCGATTCCGATCTTGTAAGATTTGATCAGCCGGCCATTTTCAAAGACGTCCATCCGGTAGGCAGGCGCATTCACCACCACCCGCGAATCGCCCGGGACCTTGTTAGCGATCAGGCTGTCATTTGACACTGATTGAGTGGCAGTCTTATCCGCGGCGCTTTCGTTGTCACTACTCCACTGCTCTGCTATCAAGGCTTCGAGTTGCTCCGCTTTTTCAGCGCCGATTATCTTCGTGATCGTTTCTTTCGCGGTGGCACGCGCACTGGCCGTCTCTCCGGGTGATGTGCCGGCATTCGCTTCGCTGAGTTTGGCTGTGTCTGAATGAGCTGCCTCCTTCAGCTTCGCGATTTGCTCATCCGTAAGTTGCAAACGACTCTTGAGCAGGCCCGAAAAAGAACCGTTAGCTAAAAACGCGTCGAGCACCGGCAGAGTCAGCGCCTGAGTCTTCGAAGTCTTTTCGCTGACCGGCGTGGGCGAGCTAGTTGCCGTCGCCGTGGGCAAAGCCGCGACATTCGTGTTGCTATTGGCCCGGTTCGCCGGCTCTGTAACGCACCCCGTCGCGAGTATGCAAGCCGCCATGAAAAGAGCTGATATCAGATACCGTCGCATTCTTGGTACTCTCCTTTGTTTCTTGGCGGTTTTGTTTGGCAAGGTGTGTGCCGTGACGTCAGATCATCTTTGCTGCTCAGGTTTTTCTCTGCGCTTTTGCGTGAAACATTAGCGTGCAAACCAATCTCACGCAAAGGCAGGAAGAAAATCCGCAAGGCGCAAAGCAAGAACGCGACGCACGCCGCCCAAAGATTCAATTGCGTTGGACGATAAGCGAACGGTGCGTTGAGAACTTTCGTTCATATTCGCCCTGATCCGTTGGGACCGATACGTCTTATTTACGCAGCAGTGGATAGGGATTGATGTTAACGCCGTGCCAGAAGTCTTTGGGATTAGAAATTTCTGCAATTGAGAAATGCAGATGATAATTTCCCGGGCCTGCGTTTCCACTATCGCCAACGTACGCAATCGTTTCCCCTTGTTTGGCGAAATGACCTTCGGCCAGACCTTCCGCATATCGATCGAGGTGTGCGTAGTAGTAGACGAACCTACCATCAGTACTCAGTTGATAAATCGTTATGCCCCCGCGTTCGCTCTGAAAAAGTTTTACGATCGGTCCGTCGGCCGCAGCAACGACGGGAGTTCCTCGCGCAGCGGGTATATCAATCGCATCGTGAACGCGTCCTTCAGAGCGCGCTTCAGAAAAAGTATCGCGCAACTGCTCAGGCCGCACCCCGGCAACGGGAATGATTAGTCTGGCCGGCGAAGGCGACGTCAGCCCTGGAACAGTCGGACTAGTGTTGGCCGCCGGCGAAGCGATTGCGGGCGGAGTCGGCTGAACGTCCGTAGAATTAGTTTGTGCCTGAACCGGCAAATGCTCCGTTGGCGACGCGACGGGTGTTCGGGACTCTGACCGGGTGACTACCTTGGGCCGGCCGTCTTTCGACATTCTGCTCAGCCGCGCCACGAGTGTTGCGATCGCCGCGACGATTGCGACCGAGACGAGCAGCGTGCGAGCACGTCGTTTCGTTGCCCACTTCATCTGGCTCGCCTCAATTGCATTCCACCCCTGGAAACCTTAGAGCATAAGCGGCAGTTGGTGGCAGCACAAACTCAATAATGGTCTCCTAATTCAAGCCAGGCAAACGGACGATCCACGAAAACACACGAAGTTTTCGATTTCGTGTGAGTTCGTGGATCGTTCTTGCCCCAACCGTAAAAACGCCGCGTCTGAAAACCCATGCGGGAAAGCCCGTGCCGCCTACCTTCCTGCGTCCTGCCTTCTGCCTTCTTACGGCTCCGGTTTCCATTCCGGAATTCGTCCCGGCGTCCAGGGTGCGCCGGCGGCTTCCATCTGCTTCTCCAGTCTCAACAGATCGCCTTCGATCAGTTGACGCAGTTGCGCCAGGGTAGTCTCAAAGTCCTGCGCCGCCGCCGCGTATTGATTCATCTGCGTCTGTGTCGGGCGAGAGGTCGACATTCGCTGGCCGCCAACGATGTCCGCGACCCGTTCGCCGATCGACGGCGGCAGATTCATGTTGCGCGCGCGCAGAGCATTGTCTCCACGTAAGGCCCGCAGAATGTCATTCGTGCGCTTGTCCAGCGTCGTAGCATCGGCCAGCAACGTTTCGCCGGCTGAAGGTGTTTCCAAAAGCGCCCGTCTGATCGCAGCCAGGCGCGGCTTGAGCGCGTTGGCAGCTTCCAACGCGCCAGTCACCGCACGTTGCAGCCGTGCGACCTTCTGCTGAAATTCGACCAGCGCCGCGCGATCCGCGGCCGACATATTCTCCTGGCCCTCGACAATTACGTGAAACTCCTGCGGTTGCCCGAACGGTGTGATCACGCCGTCAACGCGCCGGGCAACTGAAACTTTGTAAGTGCCGGGCATGACCAAAGGTCCGACCGGGCCCTCATTGAAAGGATCTTCGGTTTCGGGATTTGGCGGCGGCGGCAAGGACGCAGCCGGAGAACGCAGGTCCCACGCGATGCGCTGGACGCCCGCAGTAATCGGCCCGGTCAGCCGGCGCACGACGTGACCGTTTGCATCAGTCACGGTGAAGATAATCGCCGGCGCCTCCTCTTCTTCTTCCGCCGAAAGATCGGAACGGTTCGGAATCGAAAGCACAGCGCCTTTCTTGCTCGCATCTTTCTCAGCTTCCTGGCGCTTCTCTTTTTTGGTTTTCAGCGCGTCCTTCAGATAGTAAGTGAACGTAGCGCCGAAGGGCGGGTTCTCAGCCGTGTAAAACGACTCGCCCTGAAAGCTCTTCCCGCGCCCACCGATGGGCTGCGCTTGGATGTACATCAAAGCGTCTTTCACAGGGAACAACAGGGCGTCCTGTTTGAGCAACTCCGGCGTCAGCGAGCGCAGCGCGGCGTAGTTATCAAGAATGTAAATCCCGCGACCGAAAGTGCCGACCACCAGATCGTTCTCGCGTTTTTGAATAGTTAGATCGCGCACCTGAATCGTCGGCAGACCGCCTTTCAGTTGCACCCATTTCTGTCCACCATCTACGGTGAAGAAGAGGCCGAATTCTGTGCCGACGAAAAGCAGATTCGGATTGACGTGATCTTCAGCTATGGCCCAGACCGGATGATTCGCCGGCAGATTGCTCTTAATCGAAGTCCAGGTCCGCCCGGCGTCCGTGCTTTTCAACAGGTAAGGTTTGAAGTCGGCATTCTGCCGGTTTTCGAAAGCCACATAGACAGTGTTTGCTTCGTGATTCGACGCGACGATGCGACTCACGTAAGCCAATTCAGGAACGTCGAGAGGCTTTTCAACTCGCCGCCAGTTTTTCCCTCCATCTTCGGTTATCTGAAGCAATCCATCGTCGGTGCCGATATAGATCAAACCTTCTTTCATTGGTGATTCGGCCAGCGCCGAGGCGTTGCCAAAGAAAGCAGTCGAAGCATTTTTGGCCACCGCATCGATACTCCAGATCTTGCCCATCACGGCGAGCCGGTCGCGATCCAGGCCGCGCGAAAGTTGGCCACTTACGACCTGCCAACTGTCACCGCGATCGTCGCTGCGGAAAAGTGTGTCGGCGGCAAAGTAAAGGCGCGTGCGTGAATGCGGACTGATGATGAAGGGCGAATCCCAATTCCAGCGCAGAGGATCTTCACCGCGGCCCGTCTGCGGTTGGATACCCATACGCTCGCCCGTGCGTTTGTCGTAGCGAATAATATTACCGTTCTGCAGCTCAGCATAAATAGTGTTGGGATCTTCGGGATCGACCTGGGTGCGAAAGCCGTCGCCGCCCTGGGTAACAAACCAATCACTGTTGACGATGCCCGACGCATTGCGGGTGCGCGACGGCCCGCCGAATGCGAAATTGTCCTGCGCACCGCCATAGACGTTATAGAAGGGCTTGGCGTTGTCGGCGGTCACATCATAGAACTGGGTTACCGGCAGATTTCGTTTGAAGTCCCAGTTCGCGCCGCGGTCATAACTTTCATAAACGCCGCCGTCGCAGCCGACCAGATAATGATCCGCATTGTTCGTGTCGATCCAGATCTCGTGATTGTCTACGTGCTTGGATTTTTCCCCGAGTCGCCGCAAGGTTTTGCCGCCATCATCTGAGACCATGAGAAAAACATTCATCACGTAGACGCGATCGACATTCTTTGGGTCGGCGACAATCCGCGAGTAGTACATGGCGCCGGCGTCAAACTCGTTCCGTCTCTCCCAACTACCGCCGCGATCGCTCGAGCGGAAAATTCCTCCTTTTCGATCGGCGGCTTCGATCGTCGCGTAAATCACATTCGGATCGGCCGGTGAAATCGCCAAACCAATGCGGCCCAACTCAGTGGTGGGCAATCCTGCACGTAATCTGTTCCAGGTGGCGCCGGCATCGGTTGATTTGTAAAGCGCGCTTTCCGGCCCGCCATCAATCAAGGTCCACATGTGGCGCCGTCGCTGATAAGCCGCCGCGTAAAGCGTCTCGGGATTCTGCGGATCGATCACAACATCAGTGACACCGGTGTTCTCGCTAATCTTGAGAATTTGTTTCCACGTCTTACCGCCGTCCGTTGTTTTGTAAAGACCGCGCTCTCCACCGGGACCCCACAGCGGCCCCTGCGCCGCGACATAGACGATGTTTGAATCCTTTGGATCGATGGCTATGCGTCCGATGTGTTCTGAAGTTTTGAGACCGACGTTCTTCCAGGTCTTGCCGCCATCGTCCGAGCGATAGACGCCGTTGCCGTACGAGACACTGCGCTGGCTGTTGTTCTCGCCCGTGCCCACCCAAACCGTGAGCGGGTTCTTTGGATCCAGCACAATGCAGCCAATTGAATACGAACCCTCGCGATCGAAGACCGGCGTCCAGGTCGTGCCGGCGTTCAGAGTTTTCCAGACGCCACCCGATGCTGCCGCCACAAAGTAATGCGAAGGATTGTTGGGATCGACAGCGAGGCCGACCACACGGCCCGAGGTAAACGCCGGGCCAATCGAGCGCAGACGCAGTCCGTTGAAAGTCGCGGTGGACATCGGGTCGCGAGGCTTGTTCTCGTCATCGGGCTTTTCTTCGTCAGGTTTTTTCGCGTCGCCTTGTTCAGTCTTCTTGTCCGCGTCCGGCTTAACGGGTTCAGGCGGCGACTGCTGTTTCGCTGGGGGGTTCTTGCGAGATTTCGAGGTCTTCTGTCCCTGCGCAAAGCCGGCCATCGGCATTGCGATTAAGAGTGCGGCTAGAAAAAGCAGAATAGAGAATTGGTTTGATTTACGATTCATATAAGAACGACTCCTGTAGTTTCATTAACTCCGATCGGACCGGGGTGGTTATTGGCGCGAGAGTGTCGCATTGCGTCAGCTAAGGTTGGGCTCACTCTGCCCCGAGGTGCTCGTTGAATCGGGCAACCCGGAGGGTTGCGAGAAAGTAGCCGGAGGTCGTAGCGTAGCGAAGACCTCCGGTCACGAGGCATTCTCATTTCGCACCCTGAAGGGGTGCCAGAATCTCGCACCCTTTCAGGGTGCAGATGAATCCTCCTAAATTACGGTCCGGTGGTCTTCGACCACCGGCTACTTTCTCGCAGCCTTTCAGGCTGCAACCGCTGGCCCTCCCTGACGGTCGGGCTTCTGACATGCAATTCCTGACCACCCGCAATCACGTTGGGAATATTTCGATCGCGCAGCAGGCGATTAAAATCTCCCAAATCGCGACTCACGGTTTCGTCAAACTGCTTGCGCAGGTTGGCAAGTTGTGACTTGAACATTGCGTGAACTTCCTGCTGCTGCGTATTGGGCTGAAAGTCGCCGCTGCTGACGCCGTTCGCCAAATAATTCAGCTTGCTGATGAGCTTCGGCGGAAAGCGCACGGTGTCCTGGCCCTGGCCGGTGATCTTTCTTTGAATCAAATTGTCTTCGATGTCGGTTAATTTCTTTTCGAGCTCGTCGGCGAGTCTCACCAGATCGGCGCCACGTAAAAGAGGCTTGAGAGTTCCCAGTTGGGCGCGAATTAACTCGATTTGATTGACCATGTCGGCTGCCACCTCCAGATCCTTGCGCAGGTCAGAGAGCATGGCCATCTGCTTCTGAATGTCGGCGTCATCGCCGCCGGCATTTGGATCCTTCAGGACCGTAAGTGACTGATTGAACTCCTGGCCGTCGACCGAAAGCTTCACGGTGTAAGTTCCTGGCGGCACCAGTATCGCCATCCTGCCGCCTTCGGGCAAAGGCCGCCAGCCTTCGGCGTTCATTCGTATCTCGGGCGCGTAAGCCGGCGCGGTCCGCAGCCGTATTTCTTTTGATTGCTCTGTGCGCAGGTCCCACCAAACGCGATTCAATCCTGCGGTGCGCGTGCCATTAATCGCGCGCACCGTCTTGCCCTCGGCGTCGACGATCTTGATCGAGGGCTCGGTTTTCGGCGCCGTCTTCAAATAGTAGTTGATCGATGCGCCGTAAGGTGGGTTCTGTCCCGCCGTAGGATCGTCTAAAGACGAATACGGCACCGTCAGGCCGCGGAAGCGATAGGCCGCGCGGGGAGTGAAGAGGTGCGCGGCCGCATTTTGGATCTCAGAGGTCCATTGCTGCAAAGGCGTTAGGTCATCGTGAATCCAAAAGCCGCGCCCGTAGGTCGCGATGACCATGTCGTTGAATTGCTCCTGAATGGTAATCCAGTAAACCGGCGCGTGCGGCAGATTGTTCTGCAGCGGCTGCCAGTTGGCGCCATCGTCGTAGGAAACGAACAGCCCGCCTTCAGTGCCAACATACAGCAAGCCCTGACGCACGGGATCTTCGCGCACGCAATGCGCATAACTCAGCATTGTGTGTGGGATGCCGTCCGTGATCGCTTTCCAGGTCTTGCCGTAGTCAGTTGTTTTGTAGATAAACGGATCGCGATTGTTCACCTGATGGCCGTCGACGGTGATGTATGCGGCGCCCGCGTTGTAACGCGAAGCCTCGATGTTACTAACCGTTCCCCACGGAAGTATGTTGGGAATGTTCCTGGTAACGTTAGTCCAGTTCTTTCCACCGTCGCGGGTAATCTGAACGATGCCATCATTCGTACCAGCCCAGATAACTCCTGCTTCCTTGGGCGACTCGGCTATAGCAAAGACGACGGGCGCGTACTCGACGCCAATGTTGTCGCCGGTCAGGCCACCGGAGAATGTCTGCCGGCTCTTATCGTTTGAAGTTAGATCGGGACTTATTACCTGCCAGCTATTACCGCCGTCGGTGGTGACGTGCACGAACTGACTCCCAATGTAAATCTTATTATGATCGTGCGGCGAGATCGTCAGCGGCGCGGTCCAGACAAAACGATATTTCAGATCGGCGGCCGTCGATCCGTTAACCTGATCGGGCCACACTTCGACATTGCGTGACTGGCCGGTGCGCAGATCGAATCGCTCGACAATGCCACCGACACTGCCGGAGCCGGAAGCGCTGGACCAGATAATGTTGTTATCGACCGGATCGGGCGTGGCCCAACCGCTTTCGCCGCCGGCGACGCCAATCCAGGCGCTGCGCGGAATGCCGCCACCAAATCCACCGCCGCCGCCACCCCCGCCGGTGCGGCTCGGGCCGCGATACGAAGGACCGTCCTGCTTGTTGCCATAGACGTAGTAAGGAATGCGATTGTCGGTCGTGACATGATAAATCTGGGCAATCGGCAATTGAATTCTCTGCCAGGTCCGGCCGCGGGTCACCGAAAGACTCACGCCGCCGTCATTAGCCACTGCCATGCGATTCGGATCAGTCGGATCGATCCAAATGTCGTGGTTGTCGCCGCCGGGACTGGTGCCAAAGCCCGCGCCTGCGCGCGTAGTTTCGCCGCCATCAAGCGAAACGGTATAGGCTGCGGTGAGAAAATAAGCTTCGTTCTCATTATCAGGAGAGACGGCTACGCGAAAATAGTAATGCGTGCGCCCGCCGAGATTGCGATCGTAACTAACCAGCCGCCAGTTCTCGCCACCATCGTCTGATCGCCAGAGCTTTCCGCGATCTGTCTCCTGTCCTTTGTAGGGCACGCCGTCGCCGGTTTCAATCAGCGCATAGACGCGATTCGAATTCGACGGAGCGATCGCGAGCGCGAACTTTCCGGTGGTATGCGTGGGCAGGCCATGACCGGTTAGCTTTTTCCAGGTTGCGCCACCGTCGCGCGACATGAACAGGCCGCTGCCCGGTCCGCCGCTCTCCCTGCCCCAGGTGTGAATCTCCAACGGCCACATGCCGGCAAACAGAATTCGCGGATTTTTCGGGTCCATCACGATGTCTGAACAACCGCAGTTCTCATCGGTGAACAGCACGCGCTCCCACGTAGCCCCGCCGTTGGCCGTGCGAAAGACGCCGCGCTCCTGCTGTGGTCCGTAAGCATGACCAAGCGCGCACGCCAGAACAATGTCGGGATTCCTGGGATCGATTGCGAGGTGGCCGATGCGTCCGGTCTTCTCCAGTCCCATCAACTTCCAGGTCTTGCCCGCATCAGTCGATTTGTAAATTCCCTGCCCTACTGAGATGTGACTGCGAATCCAGGCCTCGCCGGTGCCTGCCCACACAATGTTGGGATCGGAAGGCGCCACCGCCAGCGATCCGATCGACGATACGGGCTGGCTGTCGAAGATCGGGTCCCAATGAATGCCCCCGTCGATGGTTTTGAAAATGCCGCCCGACGCCGCCCCCGCATAGTAGACGTAAGGTTGGCCCGGCACGCCGGCAACCGAGGTCACCCGATTGCCGACCGGGCCGATGTAGCGATACCGCAACGCGTCAGTGTTCGGTTGCTGGGCATGGCCCAAAGCGAAGACGGAAAGGACAAACGCGATCACAAGCAGGGTCCTGGTGGTTCTTAACATGCGGGCACCTCTCAGAGATTCGTTTTGTAGAGCTTAAAAGCCGGTCCATGCGCTAGAAAGCGGATTAACTCCCTCTCCCTTTGGGAGCCGCGCCCAGTCACTCTTTCTGGTGGGAAATCCTCTACGGCGAAAATGCTTCTATCTAGAATCACAGCCAATGTCAATGAATTTTTCCCTGGGGCGTTGCAGCACTTCTGCCCTGGAGCTAATCTAAGTCAGGTGAATTTGATTTCTGTTTAGAAGCGGGTTACCGCCCGCTTGGTCGGCAGTAGCCCGACTCTAAACACTTTTCGAGGGCTGTATTTTCGAGGGTCATATATGTCCAACGCAAAAAAGAAAGCTTTGATCGTAGTCGATGTGCAGAACGATTTCTGCCCTGGCGGATCCCTGGCAGTGGCGGACGGGGACAAAGTCGTGGCGCCACTCAACAAGTTGATGAACGAGTTCCTCGATCGTGGAGAATCTGTTTTCAAGACTCGCGATTGGCACACAGCCAGGACAAAACACTTCGCCACGTACGGTGGCACCTGGCCCGTGCACTGTGTTGCTGGAACACACGGAGCCGAGTTTCATCCGGACCTGCTCGACGATCCACGCATCACAATTATTTCGAAAGGCATAGATGAAAGTGCGGACGGCTATTCCGGATTTGACGGCACCGACCTGGCGCGCTTGCTGCGCGAAGAGGAAGTGGAACAAGTTTGGGTGGGCGGTTTAGCCACGGACTATTGCGTCAAGCACACGGTGCTCGATGCACTGCGCGAAGGCTTTGAAGTAAAGGCGCTGGCCGACGACATGCGCGCCGTTAACTTAGATCCAAACGACGGCGCGAAAGCGATCGAAGAAATGAGTAATGCCGGAGCCGAAATCGTCGGCAGCGTGAAGAAAGCGACCGGAGCGGGAGAGTAAATTGCTCACTGCTCGCTGCTCACTGACTACCGACATCGATGCTTGCAATCATTTTTGGCTTCTTTGGCCCGTCGTTCGCAGATCTTACGTTCATTCTTGAACGGTATCAGCCGGCACGCATCTTTTTTCACACGGTACACGTCAGCGCATCTGTCGGTACACCGGTTCCCACGGCCAGAGGCGGGGCTCACCGCGGCAAAAGTTCCCAGACAAATAATCAACGCCAAACCAAATCTCAGAAGAACGTTCGTTCGCTTCACGTCATGAACTCCTTTCAGTTCGCTCATATTCACCCGTGATCAGGTGTTAGTTATTTGGGGTTAGCTATTGCTGCCGTCCGGGGGGTGTCCGGCAAGTCTTTCAGGAGAGAATCAAAGGATACTCCTGACGACCCTCTGCGCCAAGCTGGGAAAGCCTCGGTTCTCGGCCCTCTCTGACCGGCCGTGATATCATTTCCGCGCTATGGGTACGCTGAACTTTGACCGATATCACGCCGCAATGGGCGATGCGTCCTACAAGGACGTAACGCGCGTGCATGGAAAGCCGCTGAGCGAAATGACGGCCACCTTCTATTGCACTCAGCGCAAGCTCCCGTTCGCGCCGGTGCTCGGACACGAGCGGCTCGTGCGTTTACTGGTGGACAGCCAAATAGATCGACCGCGGCTGCGCTTTCTGGAACAGGATCGCGGCGGACTGCAACGTTTCGCCAAAGCGATAGAAGATATTCAGTTTGCGGGACGCATCCGCACGGTTCGTCCCGGAACCATCATGTTTCCGCAGCAACCAATCGCGGACATCACCGGCAGATTCGGTTTGACCCAGGCCCAGGAAATCAAGTTCGAACATGCCTTTGACTTGCCGATGACCACCGCCAGCGTGGCGATGCAGTTTCGGATGGCGGCGGGGTCGCGGTGGCTGTCGGATTTTTCGCTGCGGCGCAACGGCGACATCGAACGGGCGGTGGACATTGCGACCTATGCGTTCATCGGCGGCTTTAACGATACGTCGAACATGGAAGCCGCGCACCGTCTGGATATTCCCGCGGTCGGCACCGAAGCACATTACTGGCAACAGGCTTATCTCGAATACCTATACGACCCGGAAATAGAACCGAGGACCGGCCAGCCCAAGCATTTCGAGCAGGTCGCGTTCGAACGCTGGTTGGACGCCAATCCCAACGGCACTACGTTGTTGCTGGACACCATAGACGTGTATATGGGCGCGGTGCACGCCGCGATGGCCGCCACCTCGACTGAAGCGCGGCGCAAAGCTTTCAAAGGATTCCGCGTCGATTCCGGCGACCTGTCCGAACTGGGCAAATGGTGCCTCCGCTTTTTTGAAGCCAACGGGTTGTTTGGACTCCGGCCTAATCTTACCGGCGATCTGGATGTCGAGAAGGTCCAACGCATCGTCAAAGAGTTTCCGGAGGCCGCCGGCTTTGGTGTCGGGACCAAACTCTCGAGCGAAGTTAAGAACGTTGCCGGCGTTATCTTCAAAGCCTGCATGATTGACGGCCGCCCGACTCTGAAGGATTCGAACTCGCTCGACAAGACAACGCTACCCGGTTGCATGCAGGTCTTTCGAGGCAGCGACGCTGACGGAAACTATGTCGGTGATGTAACCGGCCTGGAAGAGGAAGAGGTCGAAATCCCCGGCGCCGCGTCTGTCGAAAGTTTGTTACTGCCGTTCTGGGAAAACGGCCAGCACTCTCCCATTCCCTCCATCGAAAAGCAGAAGCTCTTCGTTTCGGATCAAATGAAACGCTTCCCTGATCTGCGAAATTATCCGTGCAGCTTGAGCGACCGCTTGACCAAACTGCGCGACGAATTGACAGCGCAGATGCGGGCGGATAATTCAGGTTGGGAGAGTGTACTGAAACTGCCGGAAGAGACCCCCGAAGAGTTGCTCCAAGCGAAGTGAGATCAAATTTGAATTTTAGAGTCGCGACACAATTAGCGCTGGTAGCCGGCGTCCTTCTGTTCATATCTCAGACCGCCGCCGCTAAAGCCTGGAGAGGAATCGTCCCTTTACATTCGACCCGCGCTGAAGTCGAGCGCCTCCTGGGCCCGCCCACCGTTGAGGACTTTGGGTACCGGTTCGAAGATGAGATCGCTACCATTACCTATTCTTCGGGCGCCTGTGAAGAGGGCTTACCTGGTGGATGGAACATCCCGCTGAATACAGTCGTTGAAATTCGGGTTTCATCAAACAGAGAAATCAACCTCGCCGATGCCCTGCCTAAAGGCAGAACCTTCGAGCAGATCTATGGGATCGAGAAAACGCAGATCGACTATCTGGATGCCGAGGAAGGGGTCCAGTACACGACCCGCGAGGGGCTAATCCAGGCGGTTACTTTTACTGGTTCCGCAGCAGACGAGAAAAAGCTCTCGTGCGGGGCGTACAAATACGCGGCTCCGGTTCCGGAAGGCGCACAGCTGAACCGGTTTCTGCAGCACCCATTCGATTCATACGGCAGCAAATCCTCAAATGCAGACGCCAATTCCAGGCTTGATGTCTTCGCTCAACAACTACGTGAATCGAACCAGGACAAATCCATCTTTCGTGGCTTCATCCTGGTCTACGCAGGCCGATCGGCCCATGTCCAGGAAGCGAAGAAAGTCGCTGACTGCGCGAAAGACTATCTAGTCAGGTTGCGTCAGGCCAAGCCAGACGAGATCATCGCCGTTGACGCGGGCTATCAGGACGAGTTCAAGGTAGAGTTGTACATCATGCCGAACGACGCCTACCCACCGATGCTTAAGCCAACCGTTAGTCCGAAGAAAGTTCAGATTCTGGAAGGTGAGTTCAATCCCTGCAAAGACGAGAAATGATTCGCTTCCGGTTCGTGTTTGCCCGGCTGCGTCTCGTTTTCAACTCGTGTATACTCGACTTCTCTCCGCAAAATATCAGTAAGGAGCCTGGCTTCGTTCTATGAAATTGCTCATCATTGCATCGCTGGTTTTCTGTCTGCCGCTGCTGGCTCTGGCGCAGCAATCACGCAAAGCATTCGCCTACGACTACACAATAGACAACCTGCCTAATGATCTGCGGCTGATTACGGTGCCGACGGATTATCCGAACCTGGTCGCTCTCTATATCGTCGTGCAAACGGGTTCGCGCAACGAGATCGAGAAAGGCAAGAGCGGCTATGCCCACCTGTTCGAGCACCTGATGTTTCGCGGCAGCGAGCACTATAGCGGACAGGAACGGGATGCGATTCTGAAAAAAGCCGGCGCGGATGCAAATGCGTACACGACCGACGATCGCACCGTCTATCATGAAGTCTTTTCCGAGGACGATCTGGACAAGATTCTCGAGTTGGAGGCCGATCGTTTTCAGCGTTTGAAGTACGCTCCCGACGCCTTCAAGACCGAAACGAAAGCCGTGCTGGGCGAGTTCAACAAGAACAGCGCCGATCCTGAAGAGAAGGCCTACGAGGTGCTGCGCGCCACTGCTTACCAGCGCCACACCTACTCGCACACCACGATGGGGTTTATCGAAGACATTGAAGACTTCCCGAATCAGTACGACTACAGTTTGCAATTCTATGGCCGTTACTATCGGCCCGAATACACGACCATAGTGCTGGTCGGAGATGTTAAGCGCGACGAGGCGCTAGCGATGGTCAAGAAGTATTTCGGCGACTGGAAGCGCGGTAGCTATGTTCCCAACATTCCGGCCGAACCGGACCAGACCGCACCGCGCGAAGGCCATGTTGATTGGCCGTCCGACACGCTGCCGCTGATCTATGTCGCGTTCCGCGGTCCGGCCTATTCAGAGGACAGGAAAGACAAGGCCGCGTTGGATCTGCTCGCGCCGATTGCCTTCGGCGAGAATTCTGATCTCTACCAAAAACTGGTGCTCAAAGAGCAAAAGCTCGACTCGCTTTCCTACACCTTTGAAGACCGCGCCGATCCTGAATTGTTCCTGGTGGCCGCGAAAGTAAAAGACGTAAAAGACACGGATTACGTCCGACAGCAAATCCTCGAGACTTACAAACGTTACGCGACCGACTCGATCCCACAAGCGAAGCTTGATTCGACCCGTTCGCGTCTGCGGTACGAATTCGCTTTAGCGATGAACAGCTCAGAGGCGATTGCAAGTTCGCTGGCCGGCTATATCGGCTTGCGACGGACACCCGAGACGATCGACAAATTGTTTGCACTGTACGACACGATCACCCCGAAGGACATTCGCGATATGGCGGGGAAGTATTTCGTCGACAACCATCGCAGCATCGTCACGCTCAGCACGAAGAAGGAGGTGACGAAATGATGATTCGAAGAACGATCCCGGCGGTTATCGTGGCGTTAGTCGTCATGGCAATCGTCACCGGCAACGCTACCCTGAAATCAAAAGCGGCGACAAGTTGCCGCACTCCAAATATGAACTCCGCTGATAACAACGCCGTCCTGTTACCCAACCGTTCGCCCTTGGTCTCGTTTCGAATTCTGTTCATGAGAGGATCGGCCGCTGATCCGAAAGGCAAAGAAGGTTTGGCTTCGCTGACGGCGGCAATGCTGGCCGAAGGCGGTTCACGCACTAAAACCTATTCCGAGATTACCGACGCCATGTATCCGCTGGCCACTTCTTTCTCATGGCAGGTCGACAAAGAAATGACGGTCTTCTCTGGCACCACGCATGTCGACAATCTTAACAAGTACTATTCGCTAATTCGCGAGATGCTGCTTGATCCCGGATTTCGCGAAGACGATTTCGCGCGCTTGAAAGAAGAAGCGATCAATTATCTGAAGAACTCTCTGCGGGGCGGCAATGACGAGGAACTGGGGAAGGAAGTGCTCTACACGATGATTTACCCGGGCACACATCCTTACGGGCATCAGAACATCGGCGCAGTGGGCGCACTCGAGAAAACGACGCTCACAGACGTGCGCGATTTTTATCAGAGTAATTACACGCGCGCGAACCTGGTGATCGGGCTGGCGGGCGGCTATCCCGAGATTTTTCCCAAGGTGGTACAGACGGATTTCGAAAAACTGCCGGCGGGCAAACCCGGCGCCGTCAGGATCGATCCACCAACGCAACTTCCGGGAACGAAAATCCAAATTGTGCAACGCGAGACTCGTTCGACCGGAATCTCGCTGGGCTTTCCGATCAGCGTCACACGGGCTGACAAAGACTGGCCGGCGCTGGCGGTCGTCGCTTCCTACTTCGGCCAGCATCGTTCGAGTAACAGCTATCTTTACCAACGTCTGCGCGAAGCGCGCGGTCTGAACTATGGCGACTATTCCTATGTCGAATACTTTCCCCGCGGCATGTTTCAGTTTCAGCCCGATCCCAATCTTGGCCGCCGGCAACAAATCTTTCAGATCTGGATTCGCCCGGTCGAGCCCCAGAACGGCCATTTCGTTTTGCGCGCCGCGCTTTATGAGTACGACAAGCTGATGCGTGAAGGAATGTCGAAAGAGGCCTTCGAATCAACCCGCGAATTTTTGTCAAAGTACGTGAACGTGCTGACGGCGACGCAGGATGCGCAACTCGGGTACGCGCTCGATAGCCGCTACTATCACATCGCCGATTTTCCTGCCTACGTGCGCGAGCAACTCGCGAAGCTGACTCTGGATGATGTCAACCGCGCTATCCGGCAGTATTTGAAATCGAACTCGATGCAGATTGCCATCGTGACGAAGGATGCGGCCGGCTTGCGCGACGCCATCGTCACTAACAAACCTTCGCCGATTACTTACAATGCCCCGAAGCCGAAAGAGATAACCGACGAGGATAAGGCGATCGAGGCTTACAAAATTGTCGTGAAACCGGCGGATGTAACTATCGTGCCGGTGGACAAAGTCTTTGAGTAGCAGCGCTGCGGCAAATCGGACCGGGATTGGAGGCAACTCAGCACCAGAGTCACCAGACCCTTGAGAAGATCCCTCAATATCGTTTCTCTTGCGTTTTGCGCGGCTCTATTTACCTCGGCTATTAGTTCGAAGACTGCGGAGTTTTTACCGGACAAGTCTTATCCGGATCTTCCCAATGATCTGACGCGAGTCTATTATCTGAGTGCGGAAAACAAGCTCCTACCGTTGCCATTCGAGCCCGGGATGACTTCGCTGAATGTATTTGTTCCGGCCGAAAAGGACAGGGTTACGCGCGTGGATCTGAAAAGTCCGACGGCAGAAACTATGCTCAGGAGCAACGACCCTCGCTTTTATGTGTTCGTCGCGGATAAATGGGACCCGCCTCCGCATCAGCTGGTTCGCCTGACGCGCAAAAAGTCATTACGCCAACTCACGATATCTGTTTTGAAGGGACGCAAAGGTTACGCGCCATTCGAAATCGATAATGTGAGGTTGGAATATCGTTTGTTGGAACGGTTGCGCGTCGAAGCCGGCAAGAATAGATATCTCTTCGTAAACTACATGCAAATCCGCCCGGTCCAACCGTTGGTGCCGGGCGAATACGCCATCATCGGCGACTCTCTCGCAGACATGGCTACGTTTCGGATCCAGTAGAGTTAAAATGCCTTAGTCACATTTCGTCTCGGCCTTGGCCTTTCCGTCTTTGATCTTCGCGAGACATTCGTTCGCGCAGGTGACGGTCACATAATCCATCAACTTCTTGTCTTTGAAGATTGCCTCTTCTTTCGAAGGGCGCCCGGCGGCTTTTCCTGCTGGTGAATCCAACCAGACTCCATACATGGCTTCATAGCCCGGATCGGCCTCGCGACAATATTTGTTACATGCGTTGCGGGTAGCTTTGTCTTCGGAAGTGTCTTCGCCGGTAAATGTCTTTCCTTCATACGTCAGCGTTGCAGTGCATTTCTTAGCAGCGCCGGAACTGCAGGCGAGGAGGGCTCCTAACATGAAGAGCAAAGCCAAAAAGAAACCGACGCGATTTCGCAGGCTGGAATTATGCGGCATATTCTTCTCCTTTTGACTCAGACAAGGAATTCGCGAGCTAAAAGTATTTGCAGCGTACGTGCTTGTCAATAGTCGACAAGATGGAACGCGGACTGGCGGACAGGATGTCCGCGATCCACGTGTGTGTCTGGAATTGAAATCGATTTCGCGCCTCGGGCGCTTTGCTTGAAAGGAAGAATCATGGAAAGTCTGATCATTCTCCCCCACCAGCCGGCAGTGGAATCTTTTTCTTGGAAGTGCTGGCGGCCGGCGAGCTCTCTGTCGCTGGCGCCACTGACTGACGTTCATCGGCCGTCTGATTCTCAGACGACTGAACCTCGCCGCGTCGCGTCGGCGCCAACCTGCGCACCATGCCGGTTACCGGCGAGGTCAATCTCCCGGCGGCCCCGGCCCAGCGGCGCCATCTTGCCGTCGATCTCAAATCATCCAGCAACGAATAGGCAACCGGTGTCGCGATTAAAGTCAGCAACAACGAAAGTGACTGTCCGCCGATAACCACAATGGCAATCGATCGCCGTTCTTCCGCGCCCGGGCCGGTGCCCAGCGCCAGCGGCAGCATGCCGGCGATCAGCGCCAGGGTCGTCATCAGAATTGGCCGCAGGCGATCGCGATTGCCCTGGACGATCGCCGCGTCCCGCTCCATGCCGAGCGTGCGCAGGTTGTTCATGTGATCAATTTGCAGAATCGCGTTCTTTTTCACCACGCCGAAGAGCACCAGAATTCCCAGCGCGGAATAAAGATTTAGCGTGTCGCTCAACAGCCAGAGTGAAAGTAAAGCAAACGGAACTGACAGTGGCAGACTGAGCAGGATCGTGAGCGGATGTACCGTACTCTCGAACTGCGAAGCCAGAATCATGTACATGAAGATGATCGAAAGCAGAAATGCCCAGAGGAATTCGACGAAGGTCTTTTCCAGTTCGCGGCCCCGGCCGGCGACGGTAGTCGAATAAGCCGCCGGTAGATTCATCCCGGCCGCAGCTTTCCGCAAAGCATCCAGCCGATCAGCCAAAGCATAACCGGGCGCGACGCCGGCGCGCATCGATGCCTGTCGCTGCCGGTCGAGACGATCGATTCGCGATGGGCTAATCTCTTCCTTAATATCCACCAGGCTGTCTACACGCACCTGACCCGCCCGCGACGACGGAACGTACAAACGCGAGATCGTGGCGGCGTCCTTTCGATCTTCTTCCGTCAAACGAAGCTGCACGTCATAGTCCTGGTTTACTGAGGCGTCGCGAAAGCGCGTCACCTGCTCGTCGCCGCCGACCATCAGGCGCATGGCGGTTGAGATATCGGAAGTGTCGACACCCAGATCGGCCGCGCGCTCGCGATTGATGTGCACGCGCAACTCGGGCTTGTCTAGTTTCAAAGTGGTATCAGCGTCGACGATGCCGCCCAGTTCCCTTGTCTTATCCCGTAAAGTCTCGGCGTATTTCGCCAGCATTTGCAGCTCAGGCCCGCGAAATACAAAATCGATGTCCGTATTGCCGCCACCGATATTGAAACTCGGCGCGTTGCTGACCCGAAAGCGCAGCGGCGCATATTTTTGCATCCGCCGGCGCACTTCCTGCATTACGTCGCGCTGCGTATAGTTGCCGCGAAATGCCGCGAGCGGATGACCGCTCTTGATCGAAGTCCAGAGCTTCGTCAACGAAAATACCCGCTCGTCGTGTGGGGCAATGCGAACGTAAACACTGCCCTGGTTAACCGCGCCCAGAAACGAACCACCCGCTGAAGCGAGAATCAAACGCACGCCCGGCGTCGACAGGAGATCTTTTTCTATCGCGCGCATCGATTCGTCCATCGCCCCGAGATTGGTTCCTTCCGGCCCGTTGACGCCAACTTCAAATTCGGCTTCATCGACGTTGGTGGGAATGTATTCCTGCTTCACAACGCCATAGAGCGGAATGCTGGAGAGGGCGACGGCAATAGCGATAACCGCCACCACAACACGGCGGCGCATCGCCAGCCGCAGCAACCACGTGTAGGACCGATCGATGAACGCATAAAAGCCCCGGCGTGACGTTGCGGTTGAAACCGTATCGTGGTGCGAGTGCAAGTGGCCGGATGAATGGCCGGCGGCGGCATCTTTGGTGCGCAACAGACGCGCGCTCATCATCGGCGTCAGGGTGAAGGAAACCAGCAGCGAAACCAACACCGCTACGGCTGCGGTGATGCCGAACTGGAAAAGAAAGCGGCCCGAGATCGAAGACATGAAAGAGACGGGCAGAAAGATGACTACCAGCGAAAAAGTTGTGGCCATTACCGCCAGCCCGATGTCGGCGGTGGCTTCTTTGGCTGCCCGCATCGGCGTGATGCGCTTCTCTTCAACAAACCGGAAAATGTTCTCCAACACCACGATGGCATCGTCGATCACCACGCCGACCATCAACACCAGCGCCAGCATGGTCACGCTGTTCAGGGTAAAGTTCAGCGCCCGCATCATCGCAAAGGTCGAGATGACTGAGCATGGAATCGCGATCGCGGCAATCAAAGTCGACCGCCACGAACGCATGAAGAGCAACACGACCAGGCTGGCGAGAATGCTGCCCAGCACCAGGTGACGCGTTATTTCGTGGAGCGCCGCAGAGATGTAGCGCTCCTGATCGCGAATCACCTCGAGCTTAATGTCAGGGGGCAGTTGCGTAGCTACTTTGGCCAGCTCCGTCTTCACGTTGTGAATTACTTCGACGGTATTGGCTCCGGATTGACGCCGAATCTCGAGCGTAACAGTGGGCACGCCGTTCAAACGGGCCACTGACCGTTGCTCTTTGGTCCCGTCTTCGACGCGGCCGATGTCGCGTAACTTGATCGGGGCGCCGTTAATGTTGGCAACCACGAGATCTTCCATCTCGCGCGGGTCGGTGTAACGGCCCAGGGTGCGCAGGACCAACTCGCGCTGCCCGGTTTCGACATTTCCGCCTGGCACGTCTGAGTTCTGGCGTTGCAGCGCGTTGCGCACGGCGGTGATCGGAATCTTGTAAGCCGCCAGGCGCTGCGAATCGATCCAGACATTGATGGCGCGCTGCAAACCGCCGACTATATTTACTTCGCCGACGCCCCCGGCACGTTCGAGCTGCACGCGGACCGTCTTGTCGGCATATTCCGTAAGTTCACGAATCGATCGCTGGCCGGAAAGCGCCACCGTCAGGACGGGCGTGCTGTCGTTGTTGAATTTTGAGATAACCGGCGGTCTCGTGTCCGGCGGCAAGTCCCGCACCACCGTCGCCACCCGATCCCGCACGTCCTGCGCGGCCGTGTCGATGTCGCGGTTCAGGGAAAAGGTCGCAATCACGAACGAATTTCCCTGGCCTGAGACTGATCGCAGATTGTCGATGCCCTCGACTGTATTTACGACTTCTTCGATCGGCTGCGAGACGAGGGTCTCCATCTCTTCCGGCGAGGCTCCCGGCAGATTTGTGCGGACGGCCACCGTTGGGAGATCTACCGAAGGAAAACGATCGACGCCGAGCTTGAAATAGCTGGCCGCGCCGACCACGACCAGCGACAAAACGATCATCGCGGCAAAGACCGGACGGCGAATACAAATTTCGGCTAGTTTTTGCATGAAGAAATTTGTGGAGTGCGCCGGCAGAGCGAAGCGGCGACGGCGCTTTACTTTTCCCCCGCTAAGCTCTCATCCAAAGCGGCGTCGCGCTACGCTTGCCGCCGCACTCCAAAATCTAAAATTCAGTGACGGCCTGCCCTGATTGTAAATTCCCCGGATCGACGATCACGGTCTGTCCCACATTCACCCCGGCCTTTATCTCGACCCAATCCGGACCTCGCCGGCCGGTCGTCACCGGCTTTTCAAGTGCCTTGCCATTCTCAACGACGATTACTTTCTCGATTCCCGCAAAGGTCACTATGGCTTTGGCGGGAACGGTGACCGCAGTGGCGGTTTGATCCGTAATAATTTCGGCGTGCACAAACGCCCCCGGCTTCAGCTTGCCGTTGTTTGCTACATCAGCCTCTACCGCCAGCACGCGATTTTGTTCACTGATTGTCGGGCTGAGTCGCTTGATGAAACCCAGGTAAACCTCCGGGTCGCCCTCGACTGTGACGCGCACACTCTGGCCGTTGCGAATATTATGCGACTCGCGCTCGGGAACTTCGACGCGCAACCGCAGTGGATCGATGCGCACGACGGTTACCACCGGGGCGCCAGCGGCGAGGTATTCGCCGACACTCGATTTCTTTTCCTGCACCACTCCGGTCATCGGCGCATACACCGTGGTATCGGCGAGTTGCTGTCTGGCCAAAGCCACCTCTGAACGTCTCTGCGCCAGCAAGCCCTGGCGGTTGCGTATCTCCTCCAGGGCATCCTGATAGCGACTGAGGGCAACTTTGTATTCTGAGTCGACGCTCTCAAATTCCGCGCGTGGGACTACTCCCTGCTGAACGAGCCTGGCGGCGCGATCCCTTTTTGATTTGGCGTCATCGAGCACAGCCTTCGCCTGTCTGACTGTTCCAGTTTGCTCCGCGGTCACGCTATCGTTCGCCCCGTCAGGCGACAATCCCAAACGCGCGCGGGCCTGAGCCAGGCCGGCTTCGGCTTGCTGCACGCGCAACTTGTAATCAGTCTGTTCGAGTTGGGCGATCGCCTGGCCTTTACGCACGATGCTGCCGAGGTCGACGCTGATTGTCTGTAGACGGCCCGGGACTTTGACGCTGATCGTGGCCTGGTCGAAAGCCGCGAGCGTCCCGTTCACGGTCACCGCTTGACCAACCGGCGTCTCCATGACTTTGACCGTCTTTACCTGACGCGGTTGGGCTTTGCTGTCAGCGCTCGCGGCCTTTCCCGAACTGGGATAGTCACTTTTGCACGCCGACGCGGCCACCACAAACGCTGCGGCAAGGCAGAACACGAGAAATTTTAGCTGCTGTTGTTTATTCGACAGGAGCATTTTTGATAATGGCCGGGCGACGGCGTAGTTTAGCTACTCAGACTCATTATACGTCGTACCGCGCGAATCAGTTACGATGACCGATAAGAGCCGAGCCAAAAAAGGGGTTTCGCGGCACCAGAATAGGCCGCTTGCGTCTGACGCTGCGTTAGAGTTTAGCATCAATTCGAGTCAGAGGTTTGTGATGACCAACAGTAGTGGAAAGGTGTTCCGGGCTCGCGAATTCGCCGACCTGACGGGCGTGACGGTGCGCACACTTCATCATTACGACCGTCTCGGTCTGCTGAAGCCAAGTCGATACACGCGCGCCGGCTATCGCCTTTACGGTGAACGCGATTTCGCGCGGCTTGAGCAAATTGTCACCCTGAAGTTCATCGGTTTCTCTCTGAAAGAAATTAAGAACATTCTCAACCGTGGTTCATTTGATCTGGCGACAGCGCTCCGCCACCAGCGCGAAGCAATTGAAGAAAGGCGGAGCCGGTTGGGACTCGCGATACAAGCAATTCAGCGAGCGGAGTATGTAATCGCCACCAGCGAAGAGTCCGGGTGGGAAGCGTTCGCAAGAATTATCGAGGTGATCAATATGCAGCACGATGTGGATTGGAGTAAGAAATACTACTCACCGGAAGCACAGCAGGAAATCGCGAAACGCGCGGCCACGATTCCGGCCGAGGTCATCGAGCAGGCGCAACGCGATTGGGCGACGCTGATCAAGGAAGTCGATGCGGCAGTGAAAGCCGGCGAAGATCCCGGGAGTGAGAAGTCACAGGCATTGGCAGATCGCTGGTCGGAATTGATCAAAGAATTCACTGGCGGTAATAGCGAAATCCAGGCAGGCCTCAACAAAATGTACACAGACCGAGCCAACTGGCCGGCGTCGATGCCGGAGCCGTTTGGTGATGACGTGCAGGCGTTCATCGTTGAGGCGATGAAGCGGCGCCAGGGCTGATGGTCGCGCTAATTCTTTTTGCTGTGTCAGCCGCCAAAGCTGCGCCGGAAAAGATATGACATCTTGATGAAGAAGGTCCGGCCATTGCGGCGGAATCCCGGCTCGAGTTGGCCACTGAACGGACTGAAGCCGTTGCGGGTCATGTCGTCGTTTCTTATCCAAAACTCTTGCGAAACAAGTAGGACATTTTGATGAAGACTGTGCGTCCGTTTCGGCGAAAGCCCGGTTCAAGTTGCCCGCTGAACGGATTGAAACCGTTGCGATTGAGATCGTCGTTGTATCCGATATAGAGAGCTGTTCCCGGATTCGGCGTCCAACCAAAGAGAAACTGGCCCTTGATATTTGAGGCGAGCGAATCAAAGTCGATGCGGCCGCGGGCAAAGACAAATCTGGTGAACTGGTACGTGCTGCGCAGCGAAATTATGTTTTCGTCAAACGCGAGCAGTTGAGTGTCGTATCGCCTGAGTCTTTCTTTGGTGAAATTCAGAGAGATACTCAAGGGGGTCGAAGGCTGATAAGTGACGTTGCCATCAATGTGAAAAAACGAACCCGGCCCTGGGTCCCGCGGCGCGTTGCACACCGCCGGCGGGGCGGGGCCATTGCACAACCCGGCGGCCTGAGCGTTGCGCGCGGCCACCGCGGGAATACTTACCCGGGGATAACGCGGGCCGGCGCCAAAATCGAAGTCAAGGTTGCCGTACGAACGGTTCGCAAAAACAGAGAAGTTGATTTTCTTGGTGAGCGTCGAGGCGGCAAAAATATACGCGCCTCCGTTGTAAGCTGAACGTTCGTTGTCTCCACCCCAGAAAGTACAGGTGTTGGTTAACTCGCAGTTCGACCCGGCTTTGCGCTTTACCCCGAACTCTTCCTCGAAAACCCGCTCGTAACCTTTATCAAAACCCACTCCGACCGTTGTCTGGCGTGGAAAATTAAATTGAATTTGCGATTCGTTGTTGTAGACCTGTGAGTGCAAGTGCCAATCGAAATTAATGCCAAACGCATTATAGACGCGCCATGAGACTAACCTGGCCTTGGGTTTGGGTTCCGAGTTATAGCGCACGAACAAATTGTGATTGTTGGTGTTGGTGCGGCGATTGAAGCCGACGTCGGCGCGATAATAGCGGGTGCGGCCCACGGTCGAATAATCGTAACCAAAGTGGCGGCCACTCATGTTGTAATCGGTCGCGTAGATAAAGCCATTCTCACGGCGATCAAGCGTCAGGCCCTGATCCGGATAGAAGAAAGGCCTGCGCGAACGGGTCACCAGCGCCTGCGCGCTAAACGTCGTCTGTTTATTAATGCGAAAGCGGGAATCGAATCCTCCCAACTCGTTATAGCGGTCGACAAATCTGTAGTAGGTGCCCAGAAGTCCAATGAAAGAATCTTTCTTACCGATGTCGTGTTTTAGACGCAGGATTCCGACCGAAGCATTCTTGTCAATGAATCTCGGATTTGCTGTTACGCGCTCTTCGGGACTGAAATTTCCCGGGCCGTTATCTGAGGCCAGCAGCAAACCGAATGTATTTCGATCAATTTTTCCGGTGAGCTTAACGGCGAAATCCGGGTCGATGATGGCCCGCGTATGCACCGCCGCGATTTGCGTGTTGAAGATGTCGACGCCTTCCAGAAAAAAGGGACGCTTCTCTGGAAAGAAGATCGGAAAGCGCTGGTTCGCCGTCACGACCAGCTGGTCGGACTCGACCTGGGCAAAGTCGGGGTTGATCGCGAAGTCGAGCGTCACATTTGGCGTGATGCTGTATTTGCCAGTCAGGCCCGGATCGAATTTGACTGGCTCGTTAACCATCCTTCCCGGATCCAGCAGTCCCGCGCCAAGTTGCGCCGGGGAAAGCGTCGCCTTTCGCTTTCCCGTTTCGGACAAAGTCAGACTCGGAATTAATTCCAATGTACGTTCAGTTGAAATTCCTTCCAGACCGGAGAGGTGACCTTCCTGGGCCAGCCAACTTGAGACATCGCGGCTAATCGGCATCCACATACTGAGTTCGTTATTGAAGCGCTTGATGCGACGCCAGAAATGCGCCCCCCAAAGCTTGTCTTTGCCCGCAATGTAACGGAGCGACTTGAAGGGAATTGCTACTTCGACCGTCCAACCGTCCTGGGTGACGATGCCTTTCGATTCCATCACGATGTCAGGATTAAAGTCTTCGCCCTGGCCATCAGTCCAGATGCCGTCGGCCTGAATGCCCAAAGGGCTGAAATCGAACTCGTAAGCTTTGCGGCCATCGTTGAAGGTGTCGAACAAAATTCCGACGTAGTCGTCGTTCCAGATGTTGTCGCGCTTGGGAATCGTGGCGCGCACCTTGTCCGGCTCGTCATAACAATGAAAAGCGACGTAGAGAAATTTTGAATCATAGCCCAGCATGACCTCGGTCGGCTTTGAAGGCGCGATGTTGTCGCCGGGTTGAATCTGGTAGAAATCTTTCAGCAAGGCCGCCTGCTTCCAGATCTCATCATCAAGCTTTCCGTCGATAACGGGTGGTTTATCAAAACGCGGCACGCGAACGGGCTGAGTTTTTTCAGGCGGCAGAACGATGGTTGGTTTTGGCGAGGACGTTTCCGATTTTGGAGAAACCGATGGCGTAGCTTTTGGTAAGGCGGGTTGAGAAAACGCGGAGGCTACGGCTACAACGATAGCTACCAGAAGAAGAGGCACTCTCTTCATAGGGACTAACCTTGGGGCGCGAATACTTCGGACTCTTTCTGATTCAAGTCAAAACTGACTGACCCACGTCTCCGTTAATAACGGCCCACCGGGCAATTTGTTCCTGAATTAGACGGAATTTCAGGAAAAAGTGTTAACCAGCCTCGAATTCAGAAAGACGAATAGACAGGTAAGACTTGCGCCGCAGACTCATACAAGGACGGCGGAGCTAGGGCGGATTCTGTGCGAGAGATATTGCCTGGGCGTAAAGAGTCGCTGGGGCGAGTCGGCACTTTGATCCCGGTGATTTTGCTACGCCACTTTTTGCGTGTCGCGATCGGCTAACAGGCGCTCGACGGTGCTCAGGAAGCTGTGCGGATCCAGCGGCTTTGGCTCAAACGCATTGGCGCCCAACTGCAGAGAGAAAGTAGCGCTGCCGTCGCCAAACGCGGTCGTTATCAGAATCGGAGTTGTTTCCAGCGTTGGGGTGTCGCGTACACGTCTGACAACGTGAATCCCGTCGGCCGCCGGCATGCGAATGTCGGTCACGATCAAGTCCGGTTTCAGAAAAAGGGCTGTGTCGTAACCCTCGACTCCGTTTTCGGCTAGCGTGACCTGGTAACCACGCTTCAACAGCGCCATACCCATTAACTCGCGCGCCACATCGTCATCTTCGATAACCAGAATCTTTTTAGGCATAGTTGTACCCAGTGAAGTCAAATCTCAAATGTTTGTCTGTACTGTCTAATAAAGGGCGATTGGTGGGGTGATTCCGCGATCTGGCGATCGCTGTTTCCTGCGAAGGTAGACGTAGCGGTTGTTCAATTAGGCAAAAAAAGGCGGGAAGGAAAACCATCGGTCTTCCATCCCGCCTTTAAACCAGCTGGCTACGGTCGCAGCCAGTTATCTGACTGGCAACTTAGTATCCGTAGTTGTAGCCGTCCGAGTACCCATTTATGAAGGCTTGTCGGAAGTACGTTTGATAGGCGTAGCGATCTCCATAGCGCGAGTTGTAATCCTTAGTCGCGCTCCGATAGGCGCCGCTACCCTGCGGATTGAATCGACCATTTCGCCGGTCGTTACGGCCCGCTTTGAGGCCTTCGTTGTAGCCGGCGTTCAGCGCCGTCTGGCGAAGCTCGTAAGAACCGCCATAGTTGCCATAATTATCCTCGTTGCGTCCGCGGCGGCCCTGGTTGCGGTAGTACGGATCCTGGTTACGATAATACGGATCATTCCAGGTACCATTGTTCCAAGTGCCGTTATTCCAGTTGCCGTTCTGTTCCTGCTCGCGGCGTTGGCGCTCGATTTGCCGCTGGCGCTCTCGCTGCGCACGTTCGTAATCACGCTGCCGTCGATATTGATCCTGGTTAGGCCAATACTGAGCCTGGGCCGTTGCGCTCGACAGCACTAACGTACCGAACAACAACAGAAGTCCCAGGAGTGACCCTCCAATATTTTTTGCATTGATAAATTTCATGTTCTCTTCCCTCCGCGGCTACTATTGGCAATGAACATGCCACGCCCATTTCCATTGTGAATTAATCGAACTCGACTAACTTTCATCCCATATCGTGTCGGCTTAGACGACATCCGTACCGAAATCGAGTCCTATTGTCGGACTTCCTCTGCTCTGCCTATTATTTTGCAGATATCGACTGGATGTGTTGACTCAAAGCCGCGATCTGGCGTAGAAGCTTGATGTCCCGCGAATCAAACCAGGTCCTGCCATGAATGAATCAACGAAGGCCCAACAGGGAACAATCGAAGTCGAGCAACATCTGCGTCAGCTTAACGACGAATGGGTAAAAGCAGTGGTGCGCGGCGATGGTGAAACCCTAAACCGCGTCATGGCCGACGATTTCATTTTTACCTATCCGCTGGAAGGTGATGATAAAGCCCAGTTCATCGCCGATGTTACTTCCGGCGATCTCAAGATCGAGCACATCACTCGCGAGCAGCTTAGCGTTAGGGTGTTCGGGAGCACGGCCGTACTGGCAGCGCGGGATTCAGCGACCTGGCTTTATCACGGGCGCGAACTGTCAGGTCAGTATAAGGTCATCCTCATCTATTCAAAGCGTGAAAACGGTTGGCAATTGTGCGCCGTACAAGCCTGTCCAATGCAGTAACGTCACTTCGTGTCCCCTGCCCAAAAACAGCCTTCAGCAACGCGACCTTCACCGGCCCGTCGTGCTGCGTTTGAAATTTTGCGGCGGGTTGAGATGGAAGATGCTTATGCCTCGTCCCTGTTGGTGGCGATGGCCGAGGAATTACGAGCTGATGACCGGGCACTATGTCACGAGTTGGTGCTCGGCGTCTTGCGCCGCCGGCTGTGGCTTGATACTGCGCTTCAGCACTTCGCCAGTCGACGGATTGAGAGCCTCGATTTGCCAGTGAGAGTGGCGTTGCGAATCGGCTTGTATCAGCTCAGGTTCCTCGGGCGCATTCCCCCCTCCGCAGCCGTAAATGAATCAGTTAATCTCGTGCGAGCGGCCAGAGTGAGATCCGCCGCCAGTTTGATCAACGCCGTTCTGCGCCGCGCCACGCGCGAGCCAGACTATGATCCGGCAACAGACGTGGCCGACCCGGTTGAGAAGCTGGCGATTGAAACGTCGCATCCGCAGTGGTTAATTCAACGCTGGGTCGATGCGTTTGGCCTGGCCGAAACGGCAGCCTTGGCACTAGCAAATAACGCAGCGGCACCGGTTGCTTTTCGTTTGACGACGAAAGCGCTCAAGGGTGAAAACCCTTCAGCGCAGATTATCGGAGAGCTGGAAGCTGCCGGCGCACAGGTGTCGCGCTCTCGGGTTGCGCCTGACGCCTGGCGAGTGAGTTCACCCGGTACGGCTCGCGATTCCGGACGGGCAAACGCCGGCGCAATCTTGCGGAAACTCTCAGGCGACGGCCTCATCTATTTTCAGGACGAGGCTTCGCAACTGGTCGCCCATCTTCTCGGAGCAAGAGCGGGTGATCGCGTGCTTGATGTTTCCGCGGCGCCCGGCAGCAAGACGACGCATATCGCCGCGCTGCAGCCACAGGCAATGATCGTCGCCGGGGACGTCCATGAGCACCGGGTTCGTACTTTGCGCGATCTGGCTAAGATCCAGGGTGCGGATCTCATTCGGCTTGTCGTCCACGACGCCACGCTTCGTTTGCCTTTTGCCGACGCTTTGTTTGATCGAGTGCTGGTTGATGCACCATGCTCAGGCACCGGAACGCTGCGGCACAATCCGGAGATTCGCTGGCGGCTCAAGCCTCTCGATATTGCCGAACTGGCGTCAAAACAGAAACGGATTCTGGCGAACGCGGCCGCAATGGTTCGGCGCGGCGGTCTGATTCTATATTCGACCTGTGCGGCTGAGCCCGACGAAAACGAAGCCGTGGTTCGGGACTTTATCGAAAGCCACAAGGATTTCCAGCCGGCGCCGCTCGCGCTCTCGCATGATCTGCTAACCGATGCCGGCGCGATTCGGACCTGGCCACATCGTCACGACGTGGATGGGTTTTTTATTATGGCGTTCCGGCGCCGGGTGTAACGTCGCTTTGGTTGCGGCTGTTTGCGCGCGGGTGCTAGACTGCGCGCTTGATGTTCTCCCCGATCGTTTTGCGCCGCGGTTAACCAGATTCATCGTGTCTTTTACCAAGCAAGCGCTGATGGCGCTAAAACGAATCGCGATCGTAATTGGCATTGCCGTGGCTTTTACCCTCGGCCTCCTCGGGGCGATTTATCTCTCGCTGCGCAGTTCCGAGACGCGGGTACCAGATATTGTCGGCAAAGACCGGGCGGCAGCAGAGAGCACGATCAGCTCTGCCGGGTTGAATTTTCGCGTGCGCGCCACGCGCCCAACCAGCGAGGCAAAACCCGATACGGTTTTGATTCAGCTTCCCCATGCCGGAGAGATCGTCAAGGTTGGACAAACCGTGGCCGTGGACATCAGCCGCCCCACGAAAGAAGGCGAGAGTTCCAGTACGACCACGTCCAATACTAATAGCGACTCTGCGAGTAAGCCGGAAAACAGTAACTCAACCAGTGCGAATGCTAACGCCAACGACAACAAGTCAAAGCGAAAGCCGGCTAACAAGAACGCGAACGATAACTTGAACGACAACAGCAATCGCCCGACGAACCAGAATCGGAATGCTAACCGCCCCCGGACCGTCAACGCGAATGCGAATCCCACGGGAACTCCGGCGGCCGGCAATCAGAATGCGAATACTCCCCCGAAGGGGAACGCGAATCGAAGTAATACCAACACAAACAGCAATCGCCGGGCGCCGGTCACAGCTCCGACTCCGTAGCTGATTGAGGATTGCGAGTTGTATCGCGTGTTTAGACTGAAAACTCCATGATTGAAATTGCCCCATCCATTCTTTCCGCGGACTTCAGTTGCCTGGGCGAACAGATCAAGATTGTCGAGCGCGCCGGCGCCTCGTTGCTGCACGTCGACGTCATGGACGGGCGCTTTGTGCCCAACCTCACAATAGGATTACCGGTAGTGAAAGCAATCTCTCGTGCAACCCGACTACCCATTGACGCGCATCTGATGATTGTCGAGCCGGGCCGATACGCCGAGCAATTTGTACAAGCGGGAGCAAAAATGGTCTCGATTCACATCGAGGCTGACCCGCACGCTCATCGCACTTTGAGCTCGATCAGGGCTGCGGGAGCGCAAGCAGGCATCGCGGTCAACCCGGCCACGCCGCTGTCGGCTTTGGATGAAGCAATCAAGTTCGCGGATTACGTTTTGGTGATGTCAGTCAACCCGGGTTTTGGCGGCCAGGAGTTCATTCCGAACTCCCTCGACAAGGTTCGCCGCTTGCGAAAGATGCTGGATGAGCGCGGATTGAAGACCCGCATCGAAATAGACGGCGGCATTGATAGCGACAACGTCGCTGAGGTTGCCGGCGCTGGAGCAGAGATAATCGTTTCGGGATCCGCGATCTTTGGCGCGCCCGACCCGGCCGTGGCTCTCAGAGAGCTGCGCGAGGCGACGGTGTTGTGGGTCTGACCGGGTGTCGAATTACTAATTTCCATATTCCGAGCCGCTAGGAGATCACCAGGCGGTAGTCTAAAATCTGAAGCACTCGATTTGTTTTTGGAGGTTTTCGATGTCTTTTTCCTTAGTGCGATCGGTTAGCGCTCGCGGCCTGCGCGTGATTGCGTTTGTTTCTGTGATTTGTGTGGTAGCCCTCTCAAGCGCGGCGTTTGCAGCTGCGCAAGGCCCGGGAAGTCAGGCGCAAACCGGATTATCAACCATTCAGCGTATGGACGTGATGCGTTCGAAGCTGGAGGCAATGCGTCGTTCTCTGGATAGCGCGATTGCCGGACTGAACGCCAAAGACACGGGCGACAAAGAAAAGAACCCGGACGATCCACGCACTCGTCTTCGTAACCTGGAAAAGGAAGTTGGGTCTATCCAGAGCGAGCTCAGCGACCTGCGGGGCAAGGAAGACCGAGCGGAAAAATATGACAGCTCAAAGGTGGACGCATTGGAAACCTCGGTTGCCGAATTGAATACCCGCGTTGAAAGCGTGCTGCAGGCAACGGCAGGAGCGCGGACCTCTGGCACCGAAAACTCCTCGACCTATCAACCGAAACCGCAAAAGGGCAAGCGTCGCTTATTTGGTTTGCTGCCCGGGAAGAGCCAGGACAAGTATTCCGAGCTAACGGGTTCGGTGGCCCCCGGTCGCGATCGCGCGCTTTTCCTCGAGGCCACCAGGCAGGTGCGAAAAGGAGATCACGAAACCGGACGGCTGCTGTTTACCACCATTATCACTACCTATCCTGATTCTCCTTACTTACCCATGGCTAAACTGGCGATCGCCGATTCCTTCTATCTGGAAGGGACCACCAGCTCGCTGATTCAGGCAGGACAGGCTTATCAGGACTGGCTGACGTTCTTTCCCACGGATTCGCTAACTTGCGACGCGATGTTGAAAGTCGCCGAGACCGAAATGCGGCAAATGGGGCTTTCGGATCGCGACATTTCGCACGCGCGCAAAGCCGAACAGCGCCTGAAAGTGATGTTGCAGCAGTGTCCCCAGACCAGGCTTAGGCCGGAGGCTGAAGTGCGACTGCGCGAAGTCCAGGACAATTTGGCGATGCACAATCTGGGCATCGCCAGGTTCTACTATGACACTCGTTATGTTCATAACAAGGCAGGACTCAAGGGCGCGCAGGACCGCCTCAAAGAAATCGTCGAGAAATACCCGAACTTCTGTCTGATGGACGAAGTGCTCTGGCGTTGGGCTACGACTTACAAGGAAGAGGAAGAACCCGACGAAGCCGCGAAGCTTTATCAGCGATTGGTGCGCGACTTTCCGAATAGCGAGTACGTGGAAAAGGCGAAAGAGCAATTGAACATTATTGGCGCCGCGATTCCCGATCCTGATCCGATCAAGAAGACTTTGCCGGTTGCCTGCGAGAAGCCCACATTCATGCAGAACATGATGCAGCAAATCAGCGGCACTGCAAATGTCACCACCAGCCGCGACGGAATTCTGATTACCCGGCACGGTGAAGGTAACGATCTAATAGACAAGGCCATCGCCAACAACGGCACCCTCCCGGAGGGTGTGCAACCGGTAACTCAGCGAAGTGCGCCGCGGGCGCCGGCTAACCCACCGCAGCCAACTTCGACGCCCGAAAGCACTCCCGATAAGAAAAAGCTGGGCATCACTATTCAGCCCAACTCGACCAACACGTTGCCCGATGCCACACCAGGCACGCGCCCGCGCTCGACCCAAACGCCGACGCCGAAACCCTGAGCGATTGACTTCCCCCGAAGCTGATTCTGAGCCGCATGACGTCGAATTCTCAGAACGTGCATGACGAGTTATCGCGACGATATCGCAAGGCATCTATGGTCGTCGTCGCCTTCCTCGTCCTTGATGTTGTGCTGGTGGTCATCGCCTTCTTTACCTCAAACTCAATCCCACGAGCCGGCGACCGTTCGATCGTCGGGGGCTTATGGATTGCCATTCTGGTGTTCGGGCTGGGGGCTTTCGTCATCAGACGCACGAAATTCGCCGCGATGCGTTTGACAGATATTGCCGCGGTCAAGGGCGTTTCAGCTCTATTGAAAACGTTGCAGGACACGACGATTCAAGTCGCGGCCATCGGCGGAGCCATCGCGCTGATGGGTTTTGTCATTACGATTCTCACGGCCGATTGGACGAACATGCTTCGGGCCGGAGGCGTGGCCGCAATCGTGTTGATTTATTGCTATCCCTTCCGCGGCGCCTGGCAGCGCGTGGTGGCGCAACTCGCCGACAAGCAGTAAGCAATCAGAGAATACCCGTTTTGAATAAGTTGTTCGCGCGGTGCATGTCGTGAGGCCGTGCCGGCAGATAGACGTGAAGTGCACGATTCGACTAACTTGCCGGACCGTTTGCCAACCTCATTCCGGTACTTCCGCTGCCGGAACCGGTCAAGTGTCTCCCGGCGCTTCGGCGACGCAGGAAACTCATGCCGTCCTCTAAGGAGATCAAACCTTTCTCAATCAGATCGTGGGCGGCGGCTTCGAAGGTCATCATGCCGTGGGCTCGGCCGGTTTGCATAGCCGACGCAATCTGATGCGTTTTGCTTTCGCGAATCAGATTCGCCACCGCCGGGACATTCACCAGAACCTCGACGACCGGGACGCGTCCCTGACGATCGGGCCGCGGCAGTAACGTCTGGGCCACCACGCCTCGTAAGCTCTCAGATAACATCACTCGAATTTGAGTCTGTTGGCCTTCCGGAAAGACATCAATCACCCGATCGATGGTCTTGATGGCGCTGTTCGTGTGCAACGTCGCAAAGACAAGATGCCCGGTCTCTGCGGCCGTTATGGCCAATTGAATTGTTTCCAGGTCGCGCATCTCTCCGACCAGAATGATGTCAGGATCTTCGCGCAGGGTCGCGCGCAAGGCCCCGCTAAAAGACTTTGTGTGACTGGCGACTTCTCTCTGACTGATCAGGCAGCGGTGATTCTTGTGAACGAACTCAATCGGATCTTCGATGGTAATGATGTGCGCCTGCTGTTCCTTGTTGATGGTGTGAATCAGCGACGCCAGCGTCGTGCTTTTGCCTGAGCCGGTGGGACCAGTAACCAGAATCAAACCTTCGGACACGTCGATGAGGTCGGCAAGCTGTTCGGGAAGATCGAGTTCGCTGATGGTCTTGATGTTTTCCGGTATCAGCCGAAAGACGGCGGAGATTCCGTTTCTTTGCATAAACACGTTAACGCGAAAACGGCCCACTCCACCGAGCGGATAACTCAAATCGAGATCCCAGTTCTCCGTGAAGAGATCTTTCTGCTTTTCAGTCAGGATTTCGTAAATCAGGCTTCGGCAGGTTTCAGCGTTCACGCTCTTGTAATTCAGCTTGACCATGTCGCCATGGATCCGCATGTAAGGCGCCGAACCGGAAGTCAGGTGTAAGTCAGAAGCTCCCTGCTGCTTCATCTGCCTGAGGAGGTCATTAATTCTGGCCATCTTATCTCTCTATCAAAGGTGAGCTTCAAAGTCAGGAGCGTTTGCATGACGCAGCGCCAAGGTGATTCCCTCCGACAATCGTGAATGAGTGGAATCGACGAAGGCAGGACCTCGTGTCCTTCAGGCGGAACCGAGCGCTTCAATTGGTCATCGGTCGACTCGATCTTGAATCTCCCGGCGGATGGTGCCGCAGATGAGGCTCAAATCACTATAACAAAAAGATTAGACGTGCGGCTAGATTTTAGCCGGCGGCTAAGGTGGGGCTGATGCCTAGAGCCCTCAAGAGCCACCAGGCTGGGCCGGGAAAGATGGGAACCTTGATTCTCTCGGCTGTCACTCAAGGTAACAACGTCTTGTTGGAAGCGGCCTTCATTCATGCGAGGACCTCGCTATTCATTAGAGAATCCTCGCTGGCATCGTCTTTGCTCAGTCAGTCCGGCGGGTCACCCTTGAACCCGTATTAAGCGCCCAACGGAAACATATGCATATGAATACTCAGACGCCAAACAACCAATTCGGTTTTACCACTATTCAACTGTTAATCACGATCGCCGTGGTCGTCACCGTCAGCACCTTCGCGTTCATGGGCATTATTTCGGCGCGTGGGCACCTTCGGCGTACGAATTCGGCCCGGTTGTTTGCGTCTTATGTCGAGCGGGCGCGCTCCGACGCAGTGCGGCGGCACGGCCAAACCAGCATCCAGCAAGTTAACTCAACCACATATTCCGTCACGATGGATTTCACGGGCTCAGGGACCGTAACGACCCAGAACTTTTCGACGGAAAGCGGCGTCACCATAAATATGCCGCGCACGATTCCCTTTGACTGGCGCGGGCGGACCCCGATTGAGACGTCGGTAGGATTTACCAATGTAGTAGCGGGCGCAACCAAATCTGCGAACGTTAACATTACCGGTTCCGGAGACGTCACCCTCGACGCTGAGATCTTTTTGGATGCCTGGATTCCAAACGTGGTTCTTACTGGCTCTGGTGGCAGCGTAATACCTGATCCGTCGCCAACGCCTAACGCTTCGCCGTCACCTTCGCCCTCACCTTCGGCATCACCCACTCCGACGCCGACGCCGACGCCGACGCCGACACCTTCGGCATCACCCACTCCGACACCGACGCCAACACCGACACCGACGCCGACACCGACGCCAACGCCTAGTCCGACGCCCACGCCGACGCCTAGTCCGACGCCCAGTCCGACGCCGGTACCGTGCTCGATTTCTGTTAGTCCGACTTCGATCACGATTGCGCAAAACGGCTCGGGAACCGTCAGCGCCCACCTCAACAACAACAGTGGCAGTGCAACCATCACCGCGACTTCGAGCAATAGCGGCCAGATACAAGTGTCGCCAGCTTCAATGAGCGTTACTGGAACAACCTCGACAAGCTTCACGATTACGGTCAAAAAGCAAAGTGGCAGTGTCACAATCTCTTCGGGGTGCGGTTCACAAACCGTAACTGTCACCGTTCCATAAGGAATTTGTGGAAGGAAACATGAAAGAAGGAAAGAAACCCTTGAAGTCCAACGAGCACAGACACCGAGAAGAAGCAGGCTTTTCTATCCTGGAGACGGCTATCGCGCTGGTGTTAATGGCGGTTGTCGGCTTGGGCGCTGCCTCGCTCTTCTTTTTCGCGGTAAGAAATACTGTAAGCGCTGGCGATCGCGAGCTGGCCATGGGAGTCGCTCAGCAAAAGATAGAGCAATTACGCAACGTTGATTTCACTGATGCCAGTCTGGCGGCGACCGGAGGAACATCGACCACGCTCACGCGTGCGAGCCGCAGCTACACCGTCCTCACCACCATAACCGACTCTAACGTTGTAAACGGGCAGGCGACCACAAAAACTGTCACGGTCCGAGTCACGCCGGACAGCGACGGCGCGACATGGGCCAGAAACGTTACCTCGGTATTTGGCTCGGTTAGTTTGGTGTGGCAACGAACGGCGCGCACAACGGGCCCCAACCGCGCCCCATAAGGAAGGTCAGTTCATGAACAACTCATCGAGAAAAAGACAAGCGGGATTTTCGCTAATCGAGTTGATAATTGCCATGGCGATTACCATCTTGATTACGGCCGTCGCCGGTAGGCTGCTGGCACAGTCGATGAATATTCGCACTCGCGCGAATGAAAAGGTTGACGCATTGGCTGACGCCCAACGCGCCCTGAATATCATGTCGCGCGAGATTGCGGAAGCCGGCTTCAATCTCACCGATAATGGAATCGTCGCCGCTGACTCTGTTACCGATGCAAACGGCAACAGCACTCTCAGAATTCGTTCGAACCTCAACAGATTTAATACAACGGCCAATCCCTGGTACACAGGAGGTGGTGTTGGCTCGGGCCCTCAGAACGAAATCGGCCCCTCCAGCGATGATGCCGGCGAAGACGTGAAATATTTTGTGTATGACGCTGGTAACACTAACCTGCTTGCTCGTTACGATGCTTACGGCGGAGGTTCGACCGTGCTCGCGAATCGCCTCGACAGTCTTCACATTCACTACTTCGACCAGAAGGTTACGTACAGCACCAACAGCTTGGACGGGTGTGATATCTCGTCTCCGTCAGTCGCTGCACTCAATAATCCCACTCTGGCCAAGTATGTGGTTATAGCAGTCTGTGTTAGTCAGAGCGCAGTCGGCGCTCCCGGAAGTCCAGGTTATCAGCCCAAGACGCAAGTGCTTTTGGTTTCTGATGTCGCGCTACGTAATTCGAATCTGACCATTTACTGATGCTGGAGATCCTTTGATGTATCCCAAAATTGCAGACAACACTTTGCAGACAAAGAATGGCGAGCGCGGAGCCGCGCTGATCACGGTGTTATTTATTTCGACTTTGCTGCTCGCAGCTGGCGGCGTGTTGATTTTGGTCACCGGTACGGCATCGAGGACCGCGATTGATTCAACCGCTGAGATGCAGGCCTACTATAGCGCTGAAGCCGGCCTAGAGAGCACGTTGAATGTCATACGCGGAAATATCGCACCTAATGCCTCGATGCCCGCTGGGACGAAGATCAACTTCCGCAACGCAGTGACGCTGTCGACGTCGAATCTGTCCACCGATACCAGCACCAGGGCCCGGCTTTCAGGCTGGTTAAATTACAGCGGGACCAACCCCGATCGGGTACCGCTCACTGCGGGCTATATTCCTATGACGGGCCTGGCCTATGGCGTAGATGTCAGCGATCCCGATAACACACCCGTTGCTTCAGGCGAGCCGTCCCGACTCCTCCTTCGTGTTACTGGATATGGACCAAAGAACGCTGTTAAGAGGTTGGAGCTTATTGTCAGGAGCTCAAATTTCGACTATAACCCGCCTTGTGTGATTTGTTTGCGTAGTGCAGATGATGGGACCCCGATTAATTTCACAACTGGCAATAGTGCTGCCAAGGAATATTCGGGAGTTGATCGGGCCGGCCATGGCGACTTGCCTGCGTTCGGTGCGACTCTAGCTTCAGACACTACCATAGAGGTTGCTGCCGCCAACAAAAACACGGTTACTAATCCGATTGCTGCCACGATTAGTATGTCGTCCCTGCCCTCTTGGCTTCAGACAGCGGACGAAGCGCGGGCGTTCCTCGCGGACCAGAAGGCGAACGCGATCATGCAGGGTCGCTACTTCACATCGTTCAGCGGCTACTCAGGCAGTGATGCTGCGCCGGCGTTTACCTTTGTGGATGGCGATTGCACCCTGGATGGCGGCGCCGGATTATTGATTATCACTGGAAATCTTGAGATGAATGGTAATCCCAGTTTTACCGGATTGATTCTGGTGCTGGGCGACGGCTCGGTGAATCGGGACGGCGGCGGTAACGGTAATATTTTCGGCGCGATAGCAGTGGCTCGCTTTAGTAAGAATGGTTCCGGTGGTTTTCTCGGCCCAACTTTCAACACGAACGGCGGTGGTAACTCAACCGTGCAAAACGATTCGAATGCCAGACGGAAGGCGGAAGACCTCACTGGCCCTCGCGTCTTAGGCGTTCATGAATACTAATATGACGCTGCGCGCCTCTTTGTTTTCGCCACACTTAAACATCAGCGCGCTTTTCCGCCGCACTCAGTGATATCCGGCGCACACAGACAAACGTCAAAGTTCTACAACCGGAGGCAGGACACTTTCGTCCCGCCTCCGGTTTTCTTTATTGGGACTCTTTCAAAACATTAAATTCGGACTGCGTAGGATCTGGCGATTGATGCTCGATATGTTTTCCTTTGTAGATCAGAGCGTATGCTCGCGTTACTCAGACGAACCGGTAGTCGCTTGACGCACTCTGGGTCGCATGTTAGGTTTTCGATTTACCGTTCTCCATCAAATTGATCATTCGGTAGGCTTGGATCCAAGGCCTGAGAACACGCGTGACTGCACCTGCGCTCCAACTCAAAAAGACTGCCCTGAACGATGCGCATCGCCAACTTGGTGGCCGCATGGTCGAATTCGGCGGTTGGGACATGCCCGTGCAATATCCCGCGGGGACGGTCAGCGAGCATCTACGCACGCGCACGCACGCCGGTCTGTTCGACGTTTCGCACATGGGCGAGATCGATGTGCGGGGAACTGACGCGATTTCGTTCGTCAACAGCCTCGTCTCCAACGATACGTCGAAACTCATCGATGGCCAGGCCCAATACTCGACCCTAACGACTACGGAAGGCACCGTTATCGACGATCTGCTGGTCTACCGCTTTGCCCATGATCACCTGCTGTTGGTCGTGAACGCCGGCACCACGGACAAAGACTGGGACTGGATTAGCTCGCATCACCGTGGGGAAAACGTCGAACTGCAAAACCGGAGCGCCGACTACTCTCAGATTGCCGTGCAGGGTCCTGATGCGCTTTCAATCTTGCAGCAGATCACCGCCGTTCCACTTGATGAGATCAAGTACTATCACTTTACCGAAGATGAAGTTGATGGCGTGCCGGCGATTATCTCCCGCACGGGATACACCGGCGAAGACGGCTTCGAAGTATACGCGGCTTCAGAAAAGGGTGAACAACTCTGGAACAAGATTCTTGACGCCGGAAAGTACGGCGAAGAATGTGGCGTACTGCCGTGCGGTCTGGCCGCGCGCAACACGCTGCGACTGGAAGCGGGGATGTGCCTCTACGGCCACGAGATTGACGAGACGACGACGCTGCTGGAAGCCAACCTCGGCTGGATTTGTAAACTCAACAAAGGTGAGTTTATCGGCCGCGAGCGATTGCAGAAACAAAAAGAGGAAGGCATCAAACGTAAACTGATTGGATTTGAAGTCACCGATCGCGGCATTGCGCGTGACGGCCAGGAAGTTCTGATTGACGGCCGGCGCGTTGGTCGCGTCACCTCCGGGAGCCCGGCGCCGTTCCTGAAGAAGAACATCGGCATGGCCTACGTGCCGGTAGAATTTGCAAACGCAGGAAGGTCAATCGAAATCGATGTGCGCGGCCGGCTGGTTAGTGCGGAAATCGTGGGCTTGCCGTTTTACAAGCGAGCGAAATAACTGAGATATTTGATTTTTGATTTCTGATTTGTGATTGGACGCGTGCAAACGGTTGGGTTATAAACAAAGATCGAAATCACAAATCAGCAATCGAAAATCTAAAATCTTTTAGGAGCATCATGGCAAACGTTCCAGAAAATCTTCACTACAGCAAAGACCACGAATGGGTGCGCGTCGAAGCGGACACGGCCGTGATCGGCATCACGGATCACGCGCAGGATCAACTCGGTGATGTCGTTTATGTCGAGTTGCCCAAGGTGGGCGAGGAGTTCGCCGCTAACGAATCATTTGGCTCGGTGGAATCCGTGAAAGCCGTCTCAGAACTTTTCACGCCCGTGTCAGGAGCAGTAACCGAGTTCAATGATGCGTTCACTGACGAGCCTGAGAAAGTCAACAAGGATCCGTACGGCGAAGGCTGGATGATCAAGATCAAGATGAAGAGTCCCGCCGAAGTCGACAGCCTTTTAACCGCCGCTGAATATGAAGACTTTACGAAAGCTGAGAGTGAATAGCCTTGCGTTACATTCCCAACTCGCCCGATGAACGCGCCGAGATGCTGCGCCAGATCGGCGTCGCATCAATTGAAAATCTTTTCGATTCCATTCCCGAGGATTTGCGTCTCCGCCAGGACCTGAAAGTTCCGGCGGCTCTGTCAGAACTGGAGTTGCTGGCGAAGTTCGAACAGACGGCGGCGCGCAACGCGGCGGCCAGCCGCATCAGCTTTCTGGGCGGCGGAGCTTACGCGCATTACGTGCCGACCATCGTCGATCATCTGATTTCGCGCTCAGAGTTTTTCACCGCTTATACGCCCTATCAGCCCGAAATTTCCCAGGGAACCCTGCAAGCCATCTTTGAGTTTCAAACCCTGGTCTGTCAGTTGACCGGCATGGATATAGCAAATGCCTCTATGTATGACGGCTCGACGGCGATGGCGGAAGCGGTGCTGATGGCCGAGCGCGTCACTAAACGTTCAAAGGTCATTGCTTCGTCGGCCGTGCACCCACAGTATCTCGAGGTAGCGCACACCTACGTGCAGCACGCGGGAATCGAACTACATCACGCTCCGTTTGATTCGACCAGCGGACAGACACCGAACAGCGCGTTCGACTCGATCGACGATCAGACCGCGGCCATCGTCGTGCAGTCCCCGAACTTTTTCGGTTGCATCGAAGACGTAAAAGCACTAAGCGAGAAAGCACACGCGAAAGGCGCGCTGTTGATTGTCGCGGTGACCGAAGCAATGTCATTCGGGCTGCTGCGTTCGCCGGGCGCCTGTGGCGCCGACATCGTCGTCGCCGAAGGCCAATCGTTCGGCGTGCCGCTTTCATACGGCGGGCCTTATGTCGGTTTGTTCGCGACGCGCGACAAATACGCCCGCCAAATTCCCGGCCGTCTGGTAGGTGAAGCTTACGATAAGCAGGGCCGGCGCGGTTACGTTTTGACTCTGGCTACCCGCGAACAACACATCCGCCGTGAAAGAGCCACCTCGAACATCTGTACGAATGAAGGATTGATTGCGCTCGCGGCGACTGTCTATCTGGAAACGATGGGCCGCCGCGGCGTGCAACAGGTTGCCAGTCAGTGCGCGCAGAAAGCGCATTATGCCGCGCGCGAGATTGCGAAGATCGAAGGCTTTACGCTTCCCTTCTCTGCTCCGTTCTTCGACGAATTCGTGGTGCGCGGGCCGGTCGAAGCCTCGCAGTTGCTGGACAGCCTCGCGCGCGAAAAAGGCATCGACGGCGGGATTGCCTTGTCACGCTTTGATTCGAGCCGGCCAAATGATTTTCTGGTCTGCGTCACCGAAACGAATACTCGCGAGCAGATCGACGCGCTGGTCGAAGGACTTCATTCATTGAGTCATTGATTCATTTGTTCATTGATTCAATGAGTCAATGAGGCAATGAGCCAATGAATCCGAAAGTAACCACACACATCAGCCATAACGAGTCGCTCATCTTTGAACGATCGCACCCCGGCCGCGCCGGATTCAGTTTGCCGCCGTTGGACGTCGAAGAGAGCGCCCTGGATGAAATTATTCCGCGTCAGCTTCAACGCGACGATGATCTTGCCGGCATGCCGGAAGTCACTGAGGTGGATGTTGTGCGCCATTTCACGCGTATCTCGACCTGGAATTATTCGATCGACCTCGGCCTCTATCCACTCGGCTCGTGCACCATGAAATACAACTCGCGCCTGAACGAAAAGGTCGCGCGCATCGCCGGCTTTGCGAATCTTCATCCGCTCGCCTCTGAAGGTGAGGCGCAAGGCGCTTTGGAAGTCATCTATGAACTTCAGCAACACCTCGCGGAAATAACTGGCTTGCCCGGTATTTCTCTGCAACCCGCGGCGGGCGCTCACGGCGAGATGACCGGCGTCATGATCATTCGCGCGTTCATTGACGCGCGCGACGGTAAAGAAGCGTCGGCAAAACGGCGCACGATGCTGATTCCCGATTCTGCTCACGGAACCAATCCCGCATCGGCTCATTTGTCCGGCTTCACCGTCAGGACAATTCGGTCAACGCCTGAGGGCCTGACTGATCTCGATCACCTCCGCGAGCTTTGCGCTCATGGAGACGTGGCCGGCTTGATGTTGACGAACCCAAATACGCTCGGCCTGTTCGAGAGGAACATCCAAAAGATTTGCCGCATCGTGCACGAAGCCGGTGGCTTGGTTTACATGGACGGCGCCAACATGAACGCGCTGGTCGGCGTGGCGAGACCGGGCGACATGGGCGTCGATGTTATTCATCTGAATCTGCACAAAACCTTTTCTACCCCGCACGGGGGCGGCGGCCCGGGTTCCGGACCCTGCTGCTGCACAAAAGAGCTCGAACCATTCCTGCCCGTGCCGCGAATTGTCAGAACCGAAAGTGGCACGGGCGTCCCCGCTCGTGATGGCTCTGTCTTCAAGCTCGACTTCAATCAACCACAATCGATCGGACGCGTAAAGGCATTCTTCGGCAACTATGGCATGATGCTGCGCGCGCTGGCTTACGTTCTGACGCACGGTCACGACGGTTTGCGCGAAGCCACTGAAGCGGCCGTTTTGAACGCGCGCTATATCGCGCACGGTCTGATTTCAGACTATGAAAAACCTTTCGACGCGCCGCCGATGCACGAAGTCGTCTTTACCGACAAACGACAGGCCCGCAAGGGCGTGCACACGCTCGACATCGCCAAGCGCTTGATCGATTACGGCTTTCATCCAATGACGATCTACTTTCCCTTGATCGTCTCGGGCGCGATGTTGATCGAGCCGACTGAGTCGGTCGGCCGCCACGAGTTGGATCAATTCATCGAGGCCATGCGTTCCATCGCGCGTGAAGCCTTCGAAGATCCTGATTTGGTCTTGAACGCGCCGCACACAACCCGCATCGGCCGCCTGGACGAAGCGGCGGCGGCGCGCAAACCTGTGCTGCGATGGAAACCGGTTCAGACCGCGCAAGCCATCGCTGAATAATTGCCGTCTTGGAGCCGAATACCGTCTGCGATAACGGGTTCGCAAAGCGATACTGGCGTTAAGAAATCAAGGACACGAATTTCATGGCTATCGAATGGCTTAAAGGCTTCATCATATCTGCGGGGGCGCTGGTCATACGCGTATTTCGACGAGCGGCCCCGGTGGCAGTAGCGGGCTATCTTGTCGTTGCGATCTTTGGCCTATCGATCCTTTTCGTGAAAAGCCGTTGGCCCGCTCTGCGGGATGCTACGGTCACGACGATTGTATTGTTAGTCGCCGCTCCGCTCGCTATGGCGCTGCTTTGGCACAGGCTGACGAGCGTGAAGGCGTTTGGTCTGGAGGTGTCGCTGGCGGAGTCCTCGGTGCAAACCAACGCCGAACTGGTAGCTGCGATTACCGGAAGGCAGTACTTTTCCGGCGAGAAACACATCATTGATCAGATTCGGAACGCAATTGTTCGCGGCGAGACGGAGATTGTTGAGATCAATCTCAGAAATGGCGATTACTGGTGGTCCACGCGTCTCTACCTTCTCGCGGCCCTCGCCGACGACTACTCAACCATTCAGGCATTTGCGTTTGTCGGGCTTGGTATCCAACGAAGATTTCTAGGCCTGTGCACGCCAGCCGTATTGCGAAAGGCGATTGCCAAGGCTTTTCCAACGTTCGCGGAAGTCTACGCTGAGTTGAATGGTCAGTGGCCGGCGGTCACGGCGCCGGGTGGGCGCGTCGAGAACATCGTACATAGTTGGGCCGCCCATACATTCGAGGGGAAATCGGAACTAGAGTTTTCGGAACTAGAGTCTAAGGGGAAAGTGAGCGCGCAGCTTTTGGGGGACTGGCTGTCCCAGGCAGGCGAGCAGCTCTCAACGGACTCGATCGACTGGTGCGGCATAAGTGATTCTCATTTGCTTCGGCAGATCTTGATTGGGTACCGCGAACCCTACGTCGCGCTCCTCCGCAACGGTCGACTGGATCGAATCGTCAACCGGTTTGCGCTGACCGTTCGCATCGCCGAACAAACTCTGAAATCCTAAGCATGACTTTTCTTGACCGCCAGGCCCTTCACGAACCACAATTACTTCGGCCATGGGAGGAATCAGACAAACGATCAAAGTTGACGGCCAAAAGTGCTGGACGCTGTTCGATACCGGCGCGCGGAATAGTTATGTAATTCCTTCGGTCGCAAAAATTCTGAGCACTTCATCGATGCCGCGCCCGTTCCGTGCTGCGCTCGGTGGTGAAGTGAAAGAAACGAACACGTCGGCGATTCTCGAAGCCGAAATTGAAGGCCACCCAATTTCAGCTCATGCGCTGGTAATAGATGAAATCGGCAAAGATGAAGACGGCAAGCCCATCGAGATCCTCTTCGGCGCCCTGGCAATGCAACAATGGGGCATCAGACCCGTCCCAGACGAAGAGCGGCTTGATCTAACGCACTACCCTGAAGAGTTCGTCGAATTCTAAGAACTCATCTGACAAGTTGTTTAGAACTGCTTCGTTAGCTTGGCGAGTGACGGAGCGGGCAGAATGCCCGCTAACCCGGCGGGACGTCGCTCGAGCTAAAACCAAAAGGAGAACGAACAATGGCGGCTCAGCAACCCTGGACCGGAATAGAGATCGACACCAGCTTCTTTCCCTTATCGTTTTTTCTTTACCTCTGTACACCTACCATCGTCATTGATGGCATGGCGACGCAGAGGCCCTGGGGCACTCATAATTTTCAATTGCCGCCGGGTCAGCACAACATCAGAATTTTCTTCCGGTACCTATTCATGTCAACCTGCGGAGCCAACGCGATCAACGTGATGGTTCAGCCGAACCAGATCAACCGCATCAAGTACGAAATGCCTCCGTGGATGTTCTCTCAGGGTGCGATCAGAGAGCTGCCGCCTTACACGTTTGGCTAGCCCGGGGGCGAGCCCTAACTGTTATTTCGCGAATCAGGAGGACACTTCTAATGTATAAAGAGTCCCGCTCAGCGCGATTCGTTCGACAGTTTGTTGCGGCAGTCTTCATTTGCGCGTTGGCGCTCAGCTTAACCTTTGCGCAGGGAGTGAAACAAAAGGTCCGCTTTGCTCGGGGCACCTCGTCGGCGACGATCCACGGCGCGGTAATTCGCGGCGATCGCGACCGATATTACGTAAGCGCGAAAAGAGGTCAGACGATGTCTGTGAAGATTACGTCGCGCGAGGATAACGCAGCCTTTGAGATCTATTTTTCAGGCGAGCAGGAATCGCTGGAAGGCGCCGGCGAAGAGGACGATGCGACTAATTGGTCAGGCGAACTGCCCGCTGATAATGATTACGTAATCGTAGTCGGCGGCACGCGCGGGAACGGTTCGTACACGTTGACGATTTCAATAAAGTGATTTGCCTGTCAAAGCGGATCGCGGACATCCTGTCCGACAGCGGGCGAAACACGCTGCGTCTCACCGAGGAAATCGCTTTGAAGAGGTTCGCGCTAACGCGCTCAGGCGGACAGGATGTCCGCCCGTAATCCACTACGCTTCCCAATCGGCGTTGGTTGATGATTGTTCTGTCAGCCCCTTTGCCGGAACTTTCAGCAGCGCCAGCCGCTCGACGATCCGGCCATTCAGCAGGTGCTGCTCGATGATCTCGGGAACGTCCGCCGCGCGCACCTGCGCATACCAGACGCCATCGGGATAAACCATCACGGCCGCGCCGATCGCGCAAAAACCAACCGAGGCGCATTCGGTCACCACGATGCTACCTTTGGGATTTTTCCCCTTCGCTTCTTTGCCAAACAAAATGCCGCGCGATTTTAGTTCGTGTTCAAAGGCCTCTCGCACTTCCGCGCTGCCCACGGCCGAACAGGATTTGCCGGTACAGACAAAAACGTGATGCCGGATGGGCGCGGTGGTGACGGGCGCCAGTTCGCATAACTCGTCCATACTCTCAATGAATTTCGGTTCTGCCATGAGCTTTCTATGCTAGCACGGTACAACCGTATTAATTAGCGACCGGGAAACTGCCACAGTCTTTGCTCGCCACTGAATTCATTGTAAGATTGCTTTCGAACTGGCGACCGCTTGACCGACCGCAACGCTCAGCGGTGACGGACGGCGGGCGCCTTATTTGATGTTACGCACAAGGACTGTAACCCCGGAAAATGGCGGAACAGAACACCAACGGGCTGGTAATACACATCTCGTCGCTCAATGATCGGTCGACTGAAGTGGTGATGCTGGATCGCATTACCATCGGCGCGAGCGAGGATTGCGACGTGAAGATCCGCGCGCTCCAGGGCGCCGCAGCGACTTCGAACGGGCCGGTCATCGAACTGGCCCGATTGAATGGCGTTTACCGCATCGCGAGTTTGGATCCAAACGTCGAGATAAAGTTCAACGGCCGGCCGGTAAAATCCAATAAAGGGATTAACGACGGAGACGAAATTTGGATCGGACCCTCCGGTCCTTCGATACATTTCTTTCCGATCGCTTCGAGTGCGGCCCTGGTTCCCGGCCGGCGCGGAGGCGCGCACGTAGCGCCCTTCATCGAGCAAGCCGCGATGGAGGCGTCGGCGACTGCGCGCCGTGACGATGCCAAGATTTTTCTCCGCGAGTTCACCCGCGAACTGGTGCGCGAGATTAATCCTTCGACAAAGATAATTACCTTCGCGATTCTTATTGCTGCGGTAGTAGGCGCGCTCTACATCGGCTTCGGCCTCTTTAACGAAACCAGACGCAGCCGTGGGATCATCGCCAACCAGCAAGCCCAACTCGCTCTCCAACAGCAGCAGTTGCAGCACGCGAACGACCAACTGGGTGAAGTGGTCGAGTCTAACCGCAGGATTCAGAACACTATCTCGCTGGGTGAAATGCTGCGCGTTAACTATGGCGGCGGAGTCTGTCTGATTGCGGGCTCGTATATGTTCGTCGAAGCCGGCACTGGACGGCCACTGCGCTATCCCGAGACGCAATCGACTGATTCGGGAAGCACAATTCAAAACGGCACTGAAACACCGGCGCTGACTCCGGAGGGCCGTGGCGCCATTGCCGAGTACGAGTTCGTCGGCACCGGCTTTCACGTCGGCGACGGCTTTGTGCTGACGAATCGCCACGTCGCCCAGCCGTGGCTGACCGATGAGCGCGCACAGAGCTTGAACAGCAGCGTGAAGGGCCAGCCGCGCCTAAAAAAGTTGGTGGCCTTCTTTCCGAACAATACTCAACCCATCGTTTTGAAATACAAACAAGCGGCGCAGCGTGAAGATGTGGCTGTGTGCGTGATTGATGCGAAAGATCTGCCCCCTAAGCTTCCCGTGCTGCCGCTGGAAAAAGATTCGGGTTCTGTGGCAGTCGGCAAGATTGTTGTGACGATGGGTTATCCTTCGGGTCCGGATCGTTTGCTGGCGCTGTTGGACGAGAGCGAAGCTCGCTGGATTCAACAACGGTATGGTTCGCTTGATTCGATGCTCGGTTACCTGGCCGAGAAGAAGCTGGTCCAGCCATTGACAACGCAGGGCAACATTACCGATCTGGAAGCGCGGCGAGTCGTCTATGATGCGCGCACGGGTGAAGGCGGGTCCGGCGGACCTCTGTTTGGCCCTTCGGCCCGCGTGATAGGCGTGACCTTCGCAATCTTTACCGAAAATGCGGCGTCAAACTTTGGCGTGCCCATTCGGTACGCAGTCACTCTACTTGAGAAATCCGGGTGGACAGCTCCCGCGACGCCGGAGGCCGAGCAAAAAGAAGCCGCGAATGCCAGTAACACAAATTCGCGGTGATGCCGACAGCTAGCTGGCACGTTCGTTGCTCTCAGTTCTCGACCGTAATGCAAAACCAACGGTTAATGCCGTCATAGCGCGAAAACCTGCCGGAACATCGCTCCCGATGGAGCGTTTTTGTACAAGCATGGAAACAAATCGCCCCGTTTCGATGAACAATCGAGTTGCGCTGAGGGTCACTCTTCACCTGCTCCTGGTATTGATGAGCCTCTCGATTTTCGGTCTTGCAGTTGCGGCGCAGTCGTCCGATCAACTGGCCACCAAACCTCTCATTCCAAGCCGAAGGATTGATGCTGAACGTACTGGAGATCTAACCGAAGGCCAGCTCCCGGCGGTTGCAGAAGGCGTCAAAGTTGGCGGGAAGTCCGCCACCGAATCTCGGGCCGATGATTCCCCGACAGATGTAACCAGTGCACCTTCGGCTCAGTTTCGGGTGGAACGAATGCCGGTGGCCGGCGGCGCAGAACTGCTTACCATTTTCGGTCGTCTGGATGGGATGCGCAGCGGCAGTCTTCCTGCGCCGGAAGTTCCGCTGGTGAGCGTTGCGCGCGACACGCTGGGGGACAACGATCCGGAAAATGACCGGCTTCGTTACGTCTGGATGTTGACCTACACGGAACCGACTCTGGTTAAGCGCATCGCCTCGGCCGTTCCATTTCTATATCAGAGCGTCGGAAACAAAACGCAAGCCTCGCCGGGACCGCCAAAGCCCATCCTCGACTTGGCGAATACCGGCCGGCAGACGTGGAATAAATTCTTTTGGGCCGGACTGCAAAATATTTTTCTGGACAGCTATGGTATTCCGCTGCAGGCCGCCAGCCGCAGCTATAGAACCAACGCTTCCGACTATCGCAGCGCCCATGTAACGCAAGCGCTGGCGATCCTGTCGAACTATGAAACCTTACGCCGGCGCGCGCGCGATGGAAGCGAACTGCTGGCCCGACGGCAGGCCGGCAGCGGCGAATCTCCATTCCCCAATAATGAAGTAATCGCTGACGCGACCGCGCCACTGCTACCGGAGCGGTCGCCGGCTTTCACGATCGGCGAAATGCTCGAGGTGCGCGCGCGGCTGATTCTTTCGCGCAAGACGTTCGGTGGCTTTCTCGGACCTGACAATTTTCGCGATACGGTTGATAAGGGATTGACCAAATCAATCGACGACATAGGTCACAATTGGGAAATGCTGCGGCAACGAGCCGAGGACGAAGGACTCTATTTCGAACCTCTGACGATGCCCAACGGAACCGCGACCCACGCGCTGCTTTGGATCTCTCGGGCGGACCTGACCGCCCAGTCAGGACGGCATTTCAACTCTCGCTTTTTGAACATCGCGAACCCGTGGAGCGACAAAGCGCTGCGCAACTGGACCGGTTATTCGCGACTGCGCTACTTCGATCACGATAGCCGGCCGGCCAACATGTCAGAGCCAGACGTGCGCCCGATTGAGATGATTCCGCTGGCGCTGTATGGATTGGATCACCCAAAGATTCCGGCCCTGCTGGTCGACTTTCGCGACAGCCTGAACCCCAAGCGCCGTGAAGTGTCGCGGCGGATGCTGCGCGATGTCACCAAAAACATTTTCTCGTTATCGAGTTTCGGAAATGTGCCGTACTTTCTGGGCCGGACAGTCTACGACTGGGTGACGGGCCGGCGCGGCATGGATTTGAACCAGCCCACGCGATTGACCAGCTATTCGGAAATGAAACTGCTCTTATCGTTCAATCCGTCTATCGAGCCGAAACTGCGAGATGAGATTGAAAAACGTCTGGACGATGTTTCCGTCAATCCGCTCAACAACGACAATCAGACTGAGGTTCAGCTGGCGCGCCAGCAATACGAATCGCTGATCGCTTTCGCCGGGCGGCCTGACGGTTTGTCCGCCAGGATTGAACGTGATCGTCGCGCCGAGATAGTGTCGTTGGAGCACGGTCCGGTGGCACGATTTTTCTTCAGTCTCGGAAATATATTGACGTTCGGTCGCTATGTTCATCGCGAGACTGCCACCCCGGATCTGTCAGCGCGGATGGAGCTGGCTCGTCGCCGGGACAGTCACACGCAATTCCTGCGGGCGGTGGCAAAGTCATCGCCGCAGACTGAGGTTGTGTGGGACCTGAAGACGGTGAAGCACTCTCTGCAGTTTCTGGCTGACCACGGCGCTGGAGCGGACGGCTCGGCCGCGCGCGCAGCAGCTGCGATCTTCCAGCGCACCAACGACGCGGAAGTTCGCCGGTTGTGCCTGGACGCTCTCTCCACAATCAATGGCAAGACGGCGAAGAACGAACTGTTGCACATCTATCGGGACGAACAACCAAGGTCAGAATGGCGGGCGGAAATCGCGCAGCGCCTGCGCAAGACTGTAACCGAAGATACGCGGATGAAGCCCGCTGAAGTAAGATCCGTGCTAAATCAGGTGGGTCAACCGTGAAGACGTCAGAGCGTGTGACTGCTAAAAAGGTAATAAACCGCAGAGGACGCCGAGGAGTTCGCGGAGGCACGCCGAGAGGGCTTTCCTCTGCGACCTTTGCGAAGACCTCTGCGCTCTCTGCGTTTAAGTTTTTTCTCATAACGTTGGTCTTCGCTCTCGCTTCGCAATACACCACGCAGGCCCAAACGAAACGCGTCGTCATCGTCAAGGTCGACGGTCTGCCTTATGAACTGGTTGAGCGTTTTGCGCACGAGTCTGATCCGCTTACCGGCAAGAGCCAGCTTCCCTGGTTTGACTATATCTTCTTTAACAACGGCACTCGCCTCACGAACTTTTACGTGCGCGGCATGAGTCTCTCTGCGCCGTCATGGTCGCTTCTCGATACCGGACAGCATCTGCAAATCAAAGGCAACGTAGAATTCGACCGCGACATTCTGCGCACTTACGACTATCTCAACTTTATTCCTTTCTACTTCAAACAGGCCCTGCGCGGGAACGTCGATATGCCCGGCACTGAAGTCCTGGATTCGATCGGCGTCCCGCTCCTGGTTGACGCCTATGACAACTATGAACGCCTGCCCGGTGGTCAAGTCTACGAGCGAGGCTCACAGCTCGCGATGCTGCAACGTGCCGGCCAGGCACATTTTCTCAAGAATCCGGTCCAGTTGGCCGGCGAGTTCATCACCGGATTTGAGATTCGTAACGTGGTGTACGATCAAATACTGCACGAAATGATTGAGAAGCTAAACGATCCGCGGGTTCGCTATCTGGATATGTGGACCGGATCCTTTGACCACGTGGCGCATCACAACAATGACCGCGAATCGCATCTGGTCGCACTGCGCGAGCTCGACGTTATGCTGGGCAGGCTGTGGACTGCTATTCAAAAGAGCCCAATGGCTTCAGAAACCGCACTGATTGTGGTTTCCGATCATGGCTTCAATTCCGACGAGCGCGTGATTAGCCAGGGCTTCAATCTGGTCAAGCTGCTGGGAAGTGCCGGCGGCGGCGGACATCACGTCATCACCAAGCGCCGTCTGCTGTTGGAGTACGCCCTGAAAGGCATCAATCCGTTCGTGCCGCCCATCACCACGACCACCTCGCAATCCTATTATTTAGCAGGACAGAGTACGGATTACCCCACCGCCCTGCTTGATTTCGACGGGAATGAGCGAGCCGGGTTGCATCTTCGTAACCGCGAGCTGAATGTCCTGCAGATGTTGCTGCAGCAACTTCAGCGCAAGGATCTTTCACCGCAGTTGCGAAGCGCTGCCACCAACTCCTTCTTTACTACTCTGGACGATGTCCGAACGCGATGGCAAAGCGATCTGGATCAGATGAAGGAGGAAATGGTGGCTCACCGCCAGGCAATTCAAAAGCAGCGAGCGCTGTGCGAGTCGCAGCCGAAAAAATTCACGCTCGCCGATCGCGAAATGGGCCGCGATGACAATGCGCGGCGTATTTGCGTGCTGGCGAGGCAGTGGGCCGAGATGGAAAAGGACTACAGCACCTATATGTCCATTATGCGTGCTTTGCTTTCGTTGCGACGCGAAAGCTTTGCCCCAGACAAGCTGGAGATCGAAAAGTTGATTCCGAAAAAGGCGATGGGCCCGCTCAACACCATTTACGATCTGCAAAACTATATTGCGGGCCTGGGGCGCGACGGCCTGGTTTTGCAAAGCGACGGCGCGCTCGATCTCGAACGCAGTTTTGTGAGGCTTAATTACTTCGATCTCATTTCTGAGCAGAGAGTGCGCAACAATGTGCAGCCGGGAGTTTCAAATCATCCGGTAGACTTCCTGGCCACGCGGATTCCGCGCGAATCGATTGCGCCGGCGCTTGAAACTGCTGACTTAAGACCAGATGACGACGTAGTGTGGCTGTACGGCGGTCCCGATCGACAGGCATTGATCCTGGCTCGCGCTGAGAGTGAGGGCCAATTACGCCTCAGATATTTACCGATCGCGAAACTTGTCCAGGACCAAAAGGGTGTAATCCGCTTCGATCGCATCGAGTGGCAGGCTGGTCTGCCGCTGCGAATGCTGGAAGATGCGCGCCTTGATGTGCCTCTGGCGGGCCGCGTCGCCTGGCTCAGCGAGTGGCATACGGACCTGGAATGGTTGCGCGCGCTGCACAAGACACAATACTCTAATGGGTTCATTGGGCTGCACGAACAGTTCATGCAATTCCCCACGCCGGGGACTGATGTAAACGCGGCCGGCCTTTCGGCGGACGATCGGCTTTTACACCGGTTTCGCCGGCGGCAGCGGGCGCTGGTGGAAACCGACATGTTGATTGTCGCCAACAACCATTGGAACTTTGACGTGCGTGGATTTAATCCCGGCGGCAACCACGGATCGGTCTTCCGCATATCGACGCATTCGACTTTGATGTTCGCCGGAGGAGAGCGCACGGGCATTCCGCGCGGGCTGGCTGTGTCTGAACCGTACGACAGCCTGAGTGTAACGCCGACCGTGCTGGCGTTGACTGGATATCTTCAGAGCGACAACATGCCGGTAGAGTCCCTGGCCAGGCGTGGCTTTCAAAAATTTCCGGGACGAGTAATTGCAGAGATAGCCGGACAGAACTTTGGAAAGGCGGCGGCGACCCCGGGGCAGCGATAGATTTCTGATCATCTGGGTGGGTGGGCCATCGAACAGAAACGCCCGGCGTTTCATTGCCACCCATTTGCGAAGGACTTTGCGTCCTTTGCGTTTCGTTTCGGACTCACCTTGGTGTCCGAGCAGTTCTTGAAGCAGAGCAGTAGATTTTGAGTACAACAGAGAAACATTTCGATGACCGCGCGCTCACTGAAACACCCGAGGCGCACTCAGTGACAAAGCCTTCGCATGCGAAACGTACTGTCGCGTGGGCACAGGGCGCGGCTTTCGTCCTGGGCGCGCTGCTGTTGGTCTGGGTGATTCGCAAGGTCGGAGTCCAGACAATTTTTACCGCTCTCGGACGCGTCGGTTTTGGCTTCTTCTTTGTCGTGGCCCTCAACGGACTGCGGCACGTGCTGCGCACGATTGCCATGAGTCTGTCCGTTTCGCCGGAACACCGTCGTTTTACGTTCTTTCAGGCGTTTGCGGCCCGACTGGGCGGCGAGTCGATGAGCTTCCTGACGTTCGCCGGTCCTCTGTTGGGCGAAGCTACGAAGGTAGCAATGCTGCGCAAACGCGTGCCGCTGGTCCACGGTGTCCCGGCGCTCGTCGTCGACAATCTCCTCTATAACCTTTCAGTAGTACTGATAATTTTTGGCGGCGCGTGCCTGATGCTCTTCGCTTACCCTGTGCCGCCGGTGGCCAAAGAGGTGCTCATCCTGATTGCTGTGGTGGCGTTCCTCGGTCTTCTGGCCGCGGCGCTGGCAACACGGAAACGCGTCACCCTGCTTACCAAACTTATAGACAGCCTTGGCCGGCGCGGTTTTCGACCAAAGTTTTTGCGCACACGACGCCATCACATCTATCGCGTCGAACTGACCGTCTATGGCTTTTACAAGCGGAGGCGCGCGGCTTTCTTTTCGATGATTGGACTTGACCTGACGTCGCATGCGGCCAGCGTTCTGGAAGTTTATGTCACCTTGAAGCTGCTCGGCTTAGAGCCACAGGTCGCCGCTGCTTACATCATCGAATCGCTTACCAAAGTCATTAACTTCGCGTTTGGTTTTGTGCCGGGGACTATCGGCGTCTATGAAACCGGCAACGGCATAATTTTGCGGACTCTCGGCTATACCACGGCGATTGGCGTGGCCCTGGCCATCGTGCGCAAAGCCGCCATCATCTTCTGGACCGTCATCGGTGTTTTCGTTATCACCTGGCGCACGTTGCCCAACATGTGGGCGCGCGTGCTCGATCGCAGCCCGCGTCTAAGGAAACTTATGGACAGCCTCGTACTTTCAAACCTCGCGCATCGACCCGCGCGCACCGCCGTCAGCGTTGCCGGCATTGCCGTCGGCGTCTTGCTGGTCGTCTTCACTGTGGGTCTGGCCCACGGCATGCTGCGCGAACGCGGCAAACGCGAAGCAAACATCGGCGCCCAGATAATGGTGCGGCCGCCCGGAATGATAGGACTCAGCGAAGGACAGACATTTTCCATCCCTGTCGCTCATGCGACCGAACTGGCGCGCATCGAAGGCGTGCGCGCGGCCGTGCCCATCGGCCAGAACCTGGACAAGAGCGATTCCGGCATGGGATCGCGTTTGATTGAAGGAATTCCGTATGACCAATACGCGGCCCTGAATGGATTAACGATCAAAGAAGGCCGAGAACTGCAGAAAGGCGACGAAGTTATTGTCGATTCAGCCTGGCAAAAGGAGCGGAACGTAGCGGTGGGATCGACGATTGAGATTTACGAACGGCCTTTCCGCCTGGTTGGCGTGTACGAACCGCCCGGCGGCGGCCGCATGAAAATTCCGCTCGCTACGATCCAGGATCAGGTGGGCAGCGAAAATCGCTGTAACACGATTCTGGTTGCCGCTATCGATCCCGCGAAGCAGGAGGAATTGGCGGCGCGCATCAAAGAAAAATATCCCGACGATCAAATAATTCTCACCCGCGAATTGCCTGAGCTTTACATGTCCAGCGTGCCAGTCTTTAATATTTTTCTCAATGTCGTTGTCGGCGTTGCCGCCACCATCAGCACGCTGGTAATCCTGCTCGCCATGTACACCACCGTCACTGAGCGTACGCGACAAATCGGCATACTCAAATCCCTTGGTATGTCAAAGCGTTCGATTGCCTGGGTGATTGAACAGGAAGCAATTTTCGTCAGCGTGCTGGGCGTCTTTGCGGGTGTTTTGTTAACACTGCTGGTGCGGTTTTTCGTGATTCGTTCAACCACGCTGGTGGTTGACGTCGAGGTGAAATGGATCGCCATCTCGCTGGTGGTCGGCTTGATTGGCGGCTCGATCGGCGCGCTTTACCCAGCGCTACGTGCCGCCCGCCAGGATGCGGTTGATGCGTTGAGTTATGAATGACGGATTCAGTGTTTTCAGAGTTTACCTGGTTACTGGTTGCGCGCCTCTCTTTGCGACTTTGCGCCTTAGCGTGCGTTGCTATGGTTCGCCACTTTTAAGTTTCACGCAAAGGCGCAAAGACGCAAAGTCTATTTCATCCCTGTCCCTCCCACACTTGAATGCACTCACGAATCTTTGTGACATTCGGATAAAATCGTCAGCATGCCTCGAGACAAATTTGCCACTGCGATCACCTGTATCGACGGCCGCGTGCAGCAACCAATCTCTGATTGGATGAAGTTGAACACGAACGTGCACCACGTCGATCTGGTCACAGAACCGGGACCGGACAAGGTCCTCAGCAGCGGACCGGCGCACTTGATCGAAGATATTATTCGGCGGACCCGTTTTTCTGTTCGCCATCACTATTCGCCTGTGGTGGCGGTGACCGGCCATCATGACTGTGCGGCCAATGATGCCGACAAAGCAGAGCACATCGAGCAGATTCTTGACGGTGTGAGTGTGGTTCTTTCGCACCATCTCAACGTGCGCGTGCTGGGCCTGTGGCTAAACGAATGGAACTCAGTCGAACTTGTTTGGGACACGCAGACCAGGGAGTCGCCAACAAGCTTTCTGTAGAAATCGGCTCAGGCTCCCCTCCCTGACAGTCGGGCTTCTGACACAATTCATGAATGCAACGCCAGACGCTTGACCACGCCTCCTTCGGCGGCGGCCAGCGGATGAATCACGATGAAGGCGTCTGTATCAAAGCTCTTGGCTGCGGTCGTGACTCGGCCAATCTCCAGACGCGTGACTACGCTGAACAGGATGTCCTGCTCAGCGTCGCTGAGACCGCCGCGACCTTTATAGATCGTCACGCCGCGCCCCAGGTCGCTGATGATTGCCTGCCGGATCTCTTCGCTTTTGTCCGACACAATTGTGATTGCCGTGTACTCTTCAACTCCATGAATAAGAAAGTCCACCGTCTTCGAAGCCGCAAAGTAGGTCAGCATTGAATACAGCGCCGGCTCGATACCGAGAAAGAAAGCAGCGGCTGAAAAGATGAGAATGTTTAGCAACAGAATCACATCGCCTACCTTTAAGAGATAACTGCTCTTGCTGACCAGAAGCGCCGCGATCTCAGTGCCATCCAAAACGGCCCCGCCCCGGATCGCCAGACCGATGCCCGCGCCCAGGAAGAAGCCGCCAAAGACAGCCGTCAAAAGTTTGTCGGGAGTGACGTCGGGGAATTTGACGAAGGCCAGGCAAAGAGACAGACCGGCAATTGCCACCGTGCTCCTGATAGCGAAAGCGCGGCCTATCTGCCGATAGCCGAGCGCTATAAAAGGAAGATTGATTGCCAAAATCAGAATTGAAAGCGGCCAGCCGAGCACGTTAGAGAGCAGCATGGACACACCGGTGACGCCGCCATCGATGAACCGGCTGGACAAGAGAAATCCCTTCAATCCAAAGGCAGCCGAAAACACTCCCAACACAATCAGGAGTAGGTGCATTGCTTCTCGGAATAGTTTCTTCATAGCGATCACTCCATAAGTCGTGAACTACCGGCTGAACATATTTCTTCGAATCCCAACCATACAGCTTTGCTCGGGGATCAGGAAAATGCCGGTTCCCCCGTGGTGACATGTCTGCGATGATGCGGCAACAAAAATGTAACCTTAGCCCGAGTTCGTCAGTCTCTTCCCAGTTGCTTCTATTCTCGCGTTGAGTACAATAACTTCTATCCCCATTTGACTTTGACCCAACCCCCGATTACCAATGACCCGATCCCGTTTGCCCGTGGCCAGCGAAAGGAAGATGCCATGTTGGATCAGACGATGCTAAAGGTACGTCAGGGACTGCCATCCGGACCGCTCACCCTTAATAGCGAGCTCCGTTTTCGCGGGTTGCTGGAAAAGCTGCCAGCCGGCGCATATACCTGCGATCCCAATGGCCTGATAACCTATTACAACCAGCATGCGGTGCAGCTTTGGGGACGATCACCCAGCCTAAACGATCCCGCAGATCGTTTCTGCGGCTCGTTCAAGTTGTATGCAATGGACGGCTCACCAATCTCGCATGATCAATGCTGGATGGCGCTGGCCCTGAAGAACTGCCTGGAGTACAACGGCAACGAAATCATCATCGAGCGTCCGGACGGACAACGGTGCACAACGCTGGCGTATGCCAATCCGATCAGCGATGAGACGGGCACCTTAATCGGCGCCGTGAACGTGCTGGTGGACATCAGCGATCGTAAGCGCGCTGAGGATGCTCTTAAGGAAGCCGACCGTTCGAAGAATGAATTTCTGGCCACGCTGGCGCACGAGTTGCGCAACCCTCTGGCGCCGATTCGCGCTGCGGTGAAGATTCTGCAGCTTAAAGCCAAGCCCACACCAGAGTCGCAATCGGCTTTGGATGTAATCGATCGGCAGACGCGGCAAATGACGCGGCTGATTGACGATCTACTGGACATCGCGCGCATCACCAGCAACAAACTCGAGCTGCGAAAAGAACGGATCGAGTTGCGCAATGTTTTGAACGCCGCAGTGGAAACCAGCCAGCCGTTGATTGAACAACGCGGTCACGAACTCATTTTCGAAATCTCCGACAAACCGATTTATCTGGATGGCGACCTGGTGCGACTGGCCCAGGTTGTTTCGAATCTACTTAACAACGCCGCGAAGTACACTGAGCGCGGCGGCCGCATTTGGTTGACAGCGGCAAAGGAAGGAACTAAGGCCGTCGTCAGCGTACGCGACACCGGAATGGGAATTACACCTGAGGTGCTGCCGCGCATCTTTGAGATGTTCACCCAGGCTGACCGTGCGATGAGCGGGTCACCGGGTGGATTGGGCATTGGTTTGACCCTGGTTAGACGTCTGGTGCAGATGCACGGCGGAACGATCACGGTTCGCAGTGATGGTCCCGGTAAGGGCAGCGAGTTCATTGTTGCCCTGCCTATGTTTGATCAATTGCCGGCTGAAGTTAAGTCAGTGAAGCCGGCGCGTGAAGCACTGCCTCATAAACCGGCGCCCGTTCGCATTCTGGTTGTGGACGACAATCACGACTCTGCCGACAGTTTAGGACTGTTGCTGGAACTGGTGGGCAATGAGGTAAGGGTTGTGCACGATGGCCAGACCGCAGTTGACGTTGCGAATGAATTTCAACCACGGGTCGTGCTCCTGGACATTGGGCTGCCGACACTAAATGGATATGACGCCGCGCGCAAGATTAGAGAACAGCCCTGGGGTAAGCAAGCAGTTATTATCGCGGTAACCGGTTGGGGAGAAGCCGTCGACCGGCGGCGTTCGAAGCAGGCCGGCTTTGATCATCATCTGGTAAAGCCAGTCGATCTGGACGCCTTGACCGCGCTGCTGGCATCGCTTAATCCGGCGACGGCGAGCTAGTTGCCGGAATGTTCTACTCGGCAACGGGCAACCGGCTGATGGGATATTCCGTCGTTGGCAAAGAAACTATGCTTTCACAGCCTTCACCAGCGAACGCCACGACTCTTTCAGCAGTTCGTTGATCCTGGCCCAATCTGCTTCGGAAACTCCGCCGGCTTCAGCTTTGGTATCGCGAATGGTCATCGCCTCTGCCCGCAGACGGCCGTGTTCCGTCGTCCGCTCAAGCGGCACGCGATAGATCTCTGCCTGCAATTCAGCCAGCGCCTTTTCCAGATCTTCGGGTTTATGTTCGGTGCGCTGGCGATGAATAATCCACCATTCCAACTCGAGCCGCGCCACCCGATCGACATCGAAAGGAATGTCGCTCAGCTTTCGAATCTCGCCGTAAAACTTAATTAGATCGGGCAGGGCTTTCTCGTAATCCTGACGTTCCCTTCCCTTCTTGAAAACAAAGGCCGCATTCGCCGCATAGTATGCAACCTGATTCGACCTGACCAGCGTCATATGGTATTGAGTGCGCAACAACTCCGTTAACTGATTAAAAAGGCGCACTTGCTCCTTTTCATAGTACGAGCGCCACATGGCTGTTTCCAGACGGGCGACTTCGTCCGGATCGAATTCGCGCATCTTTATAGTGCGCGGATAGTAGAGGTCAAGGACCACGCCGCCGATCAGCAGGACCAGCAGCAGGGCAATGACCCGGATCACAATCTTGATGATTCGTTTTGTAGTCTGACTCGACATACGCGGCCTCGACGTGATATCTCAGTTAAGTAAACTTACAACGAACGTATTATCTTTTTCTTTGAGGACAGAGACAATGGCATACACACATCAAGAACTGAAGCACAAGACGCTGGCGGAATTGCGCGATATCGCCAAGGAAATCGAGCACGAAGCCGTTCAGGGCTATACGCAGCTAAACAAAGAGCACTTGATAGTGGCAATCTGCAAAGCTCTGAATATCGAGATGCACGCGCATCACGAGGTTGTGGGTATCGATAAGGCCACAATCAAATCGCGCATTAAGGAATTGAAAGAGCGGCGCACTGGGGCTCTGGCCGCGCACGATCACGCGCAACTCAAGGCCGTGCGCCGGCGCATCCATCGCCTGAAAAGACAGATTCATAAAGCGACGGTGTAGAGTTGGGCAACAACTGAGCTTGGATCTCACTGCCACGCCAGTTTCATAACCCGCCTGCAAGCAAACTGGAAGGATTCCGCGAGGATTGGCGGGCAACGTGTCTACTAAAATGGTTCGTTCGACTTAAAGCGTCCTAATATCACTTGCTGCTCTTTCCTCGGAGGACGAAACCACCAAACAGCAATCCAAACCTGGAGGAAGAATAATGAGAAGCAGAATCATCACAACAGCCGGCGCGGTCGTGGTGGCAATCACCTTCGCGATGGCGGTGACAGTAAGCGTGGCAGCACAAGGTAAAGGCCATGGCGGCGGTGGCGGTGGCGGCGGCGGCCGCGGAGCATCGGGCATGGGCCAGCCCACCGGAATTGATGTTGAGCGCGGGCGCGGACGATCTTCCGACGCATCTAACGGACGTGCGGACTCTGAGCGCGTTAACGCCTCAGACCGATCAAATGGTCGTTCGGATGACGGGCGTGAACGCGCGCGCATCGCGCGCGAGAACCTCAGCAATGCTAATCGGGAATTAACGAAGCACCCGGGAATGGCTAACACACTGCATGTCAACGCTAACGCCCTGCGGGCTGGTTATCAATCAGCTTTGCTCAAAAATCCAAATCTAACCTTTGGCCAGTTCGTTGCGGCTACGCGCCTGGCTCACAACCTGGGCGCCGACCATCCGAACATCACCCGAGACGCGATTTTGGCCGGCTTAGCAAATGGCAAGAGCATCGGGCAGACTCTGCAGAATCTAGGGCTGAGTTCCCATGAAGCCAAAGACGCGAAGAAGCGGGCTGAAAGGGAAATCGAGCAGAGTAGAAAATAGCGAAAGCATCAGCGTAGTACTATCAAGGGCGTGCCGGCGTCACTCTCGGCACGCTCTTTCTTTTTCCCTCAATTTACCCCCTCATCATCGCAAGCGGCTTTCTTCCTGTTATTGACTTTCAGCTCAAACTGGCATAGAAAACCTCACGCAAACTAACGCCTTCCAGACATTTTTGAGATGAAAGAGGTAGCTTATGAAACAGGCTATCAGTATCAATGTGAATGGTGTCGACCATCACTATGAGGTCGAACCGAGGCTTTTGCTCGTACATTATTTGCGCGAGGTGTTGGCGCTGACAGGTACGCACGTCGGGTGCGAGACTTCGATTTGCGGGGCCTGCACCGTGCTAGTCGACGGCCAGGCCGTGAAGTCCTGCACAATGTTCGCGGTGCAGGCAGATGGCGCAAATATCACCACTATCGAAGGGCTGGCCGCCAACGGCAACCTGCATCCGATGCAGGAAGGCTTCTGGGAGAAGCACGGTTTGCAGTGCGGTTACTGCACGCCCGGAATGATCATGACCGGCACCCAGATCGTCGATCGCAATCCGAATCCCTCCCGCGACGAAATCCGTCACGGCCTGGAAGGAAATCTCTGCCGCTGCACCGGGTATCAACATATCGTTGAGGCGGTCGAGTATGCGGCGAAAAAAAAGGCAGGACTTTGATTGGATTTGATCTTTGATCTTTGGTCTTCGATGTTTTGTTGATGCAGGTCACGCGTTTGAATCAAAGATCAAAGACCAACAAATCCGACCGTTTCCGGAGAAGAACATGAGCAAATACGTCGGACAAAGAATCAAGCGAACTGAAGACCCGCGACTCATTAAGGGGCTGGCGCATTACGTCGATGACATCCGCTTGCCCGACACGTTACACGTCGCCTTCGTGCGTTCGATGTACGCGCACGCACGCATCAACGGCATCGATGCGAGCGAGGCGTTGAAAGCGCCGGGAGTCGTCGCGGTTTACACGGGGAAGGACATCGCCAAGGCGGTTGGCCCCGTTCCTTGCGCGGGCGCCCTTCCCGATTTGAAGGTTCCCGATTACCGCGTGCTCGCGACCGGCAAAGCTCTGTTCGTCGGGCACCCCATCGCCGCCATAGTGGCGAAGGATCGCTACGCCGCCGCGGATGCAGTTGATCTGATCTCGGTTGATTACGAAGAACTGCCCGCGGTCGTCGATGTCGAACAGGCGGCGGCAGGCGGAACCGTAATCCATGAAAGCTTTGGCGACAACATCGCTTACAAACTGACGTCCGGCGAAGGCGATATCGAAGTGGCGATGACCTCAGCGGACCGGATCGTCACTCAGAAGATGGTTCATCAGCGTCTGGCGCCAATCGCCATGGAGCCGCGCGGCGTGCTGGCTCGGTATTTTCCCGGTGAAGAAGAACTAACTGTCTGGTCATCGACACAGATTCCTCACTTGCTGCGAACACAACTCGCTCTGATGATCGGAATTCCGGAAAACAAGCTGCGCGTGATCACGCCGGAAGTCGGCGGCGGCTTCGGCTCGAAACTAAATGTCTATGCGGAAGAAGCTTTGCTTGGTTGGATTTCAATGCAGCTTGGCAAACCTGTTAAATGGATCGAGACACGGCGCGAAAATGTGCAGGCCACGATTCATGGACGGGCACAAGTCGGCACTGTCGAGGTCGGTTGCAAAAACGACGGCACGCTAACCGGGCTGCGTTACAACGTCTTCGCCGATCTCGGCGCTTATCATCAGTTGCTGACGCCGGCGATTCCGACCCTGACGGGCCTGATGCTGTCCGGAGCGTACAAGATTCCGGCGATTCAAATGAATGTCACCGGCGTCTTTACCAACAAGATGTCCACCGATGCCTATCGTGGCGCCGGCCGGCCGGAGGCGACCTACGTGGTCGAACGGGCGATGGACATAGTGGCGGCTGAATTGAAAAAGGATCCTGTCGAGGTGCGCCGCAAGAACTTTCCCGCAGCCAATGAATTTCCCTTTCACACCGCGACGGGCCTGGATTACGACAGCGGAGATTATGAAGGGGCGTTAAGCAAAGCGCTCGATATCTCGGGCTATCAGAAACTGCGCGACGAACAAAAGAAGGCACGGGCTGAAGGGAGGCTGATCGGTATCGGCATGTCGAGCTACGTCGAAATTTGCGCACTTGGTCCTTCGCAAGCCATGCCGGCCGGTGGTTGGGAAAGCGCCACCGTGCGGATCGAACCAACCGGCAAAGTGACGGTGATGACCGGAGCCTCACCGCATGGACAAGGTCAGGAGACTTCATTCGCTCAAATCGCGGCGGACGAACTGGGCGTGGATCTCAATGACGTGACCGTTATTCACGGCGACACCGGAGTCGTTCAGTACGGCATCGGCACATTTGGCAGCCGCGCGACCGCCGTCGGCGGGACCGCAATGCTGATCGCAATCCAAAAACTGAAAGAGAAGGCCGCGAAAATCGCCGCCCACATTCTGCAGGCTGATGCTTCGCGACTCGCCTTCGAAGGCGGACGATATTATTTGCCGGCCGCGGCTGCAGCTACAATCCCGATCTCCGAACCGATCGTGGCAGTTGGTGAAGCACCGGCGCGAGCGTTGCCGGAACCGCACACTGAGGGCAGAACAAACCTGACAATTCAGGAAATCGCTCTGGCGGCACACATAGCAAAGGAACTGCCTCCGGACACTGAGCCGGGTTTGTCAGCGACATACTTTTTCGAACCGAAGAACTTCACCTTTCCGTTCGGCACGCACATCTGCGTCGTTGAAATCGACAAGGACACGGGCGAGACGAAGTTCCTGCGTTATGTCGCCGTCGATGACTGCGGCAAGGTGATCAATCCCCTGCTCGTCGACGGCCAGATACATGGCGGCATCGTGCAGGCAATCGGGCAGGCGCTTTACGAAGAAGTCGTCTATGACGATCAAGGCCAACTCATCACCGGCGAGTTAATGGACTATGCGATACCTAGAGCTGCTCAGCTACCCTGGTTCGAACTCGATCGCACTGAAACACCTTCGCCCGTGAATCCACTGGGCGTCAAAGGAGTAGGTGAAGCAGGCACGATTGGCGCGACGCCCGCGATCGTCAATGCCATCGTCGATGCGCTATCGCCGTACGGAGTGAAGCATCTGGACATGCCGGTCAGACCGGAAGCGGTTTGGAAATTAATCAACGCTTAGCTGGGAGCGCGGACGTCCCGTCCGCACACGCGCCGAGAGGCGCGTTTCCTGGCTTGAGCGCGCAACCCTCTAAGCTGAGGTTTAACGAATCACTTATTCGCGCTAATGCGCTCAATGCGGGCGGGACGTCCGCGCTCCCAGCAAAGGAGACATCATGTTTGCAGCACAATTCGATTACGTTCGCGCCAAAACGCTGGACGAAGCGCTTTCGTTGCTGGCGCAAAACGAAGACGCCAAAATTCTTGCCGGCGGACACAGCTTGATTCCGGCGATGAAGCTGCGTTTAGCGCAGCCGCCTTTGCTCATAGACCTCGGGCGCATCAGCGATCTCGCCTATGTGCGTGAAGACGGGGGCCAGATCCGCATCGGCGCGATGACCACCCATTATCAAATCGAGTCCTCAGACTTGCTGAAGCAGATCTGTCCGCTGCTGCCGGAGTGTGCCGCGGCCATTGGGGACGTGCAGGTGCGTAATAAGGGAACCATTGGCGGCAGTCTCGCTCACTCCGATCCAGCCGGCGACTGGCCGGCCGCGATAATTGCGCTGAACGCTGAGATGGTCGCCGCCAGCAAAAGCGGCGAGCGTACGATCAAGGCGGATGATTTCTTTGTCGACCTTTTGACCACGGCATTAGAGCCCGGCGAGATTCTGCGCGAGATTCGCATAAACAAGCCACAAGGCCGCACGGGCCAGGCCTACGCCAAGATGCATCATCCCGCCTCCGGCTTCGCCGTGGTGGGGGTCGCAGCAAACCTCTCTTTGGATGGCAATGGTGGTTGTCAGAAGGCGAACATCGGCATTACCGGCGTCTCTTCTAAAGCGTATCGAGCGGCAGCCGCGGAAGCAGAGTTGAACGGCTCAAAACTGGACGAACAAACGATCGCGAGCGCGGCATCGCGTGCCACTGACGGGGTGGATGCGAATGGCGATCTCTTCGCGTCAGCGGACTATCGCCGTCATCTCGCCGAGGTTTATGTGAGACGTGCAATCTCGACCGCAATCAAACGTGCGGGATAAACACATCCGCAGATTTCGCAGATAAGCAAGAACTTCTGAAAAAGAGTTGTCGCGCGCCGGCCTGTTACACAACTCCATTACTGTCTAATTCCTTATCTGTGTAATCTGGGCAATCTGCGGATTGTCTTCTAAATTCTAAATGAGAATCGAAGGTACACAGGAACTCCACGCACCGCGCGAACGCGTGTACGCCGCGCTAACTGATCCGCAAGTTTTGCAACGTTGTATTCCCGGCTGCGAGTCACTCGAAAAAACTGGCGATGATTCCTACGCCGTGACCATCAAGGCCGGCATTGGCGCGATTAAGGGCACCTTTAAAGGCAATGTCCACCTGGAAGATATGCGCGCCCACGAGCATTACCGGATCGTCGTCGACGGCAAGGGCGGTCCTGGGTTCTTAAAAGGTTCGGGAGATTTCGATTTGGAAGATACGGGCGGCGCCACGCTAATCAGGTACACCGGCGAGATGCAGGTCGGCGGAGCAATTGCCGGCATAGGCCAGCGAATGATCGAGGGCGCCGCGAAAATGATGGCGGCGCGGTTCTTCAAAGCTCTGGAAACCGAAGCAAAAGATTCTCAGCAGTGAGTTAGAACCATGACAGCTTGAAGCCTTCAAAATATTATCGCAGGTTCTAGCTCCTCGCTTTTGCAATAAAGGTTTCAATATCGGGAATCGAGCGCGGCAGCGCTCCGGTCATCCACTTCACACCGTCCTCAGTAACCAGCATGTCATCTTCGATGCGCACCCCGATGCCTTTGTATTTCTCAAAGGCCGGCCGCACCGCGGCGATGAATTTTTCGTAATCCGCCGTCTTAGGCAAATTGTCCAGCGCATCGGGGCGAACATAGATTCCCGGTTCGTTGGTAAAGACCATGCCGGGCTGGAACTGCGCACCCCCGCCGACGTCGTGCACATTCATCCCCAACCAGTGCGACGTACCATGCATGAACCAGATGCGGTATTGCCATTCCGAAGTGCGATCTGTAATCAAGCCCAGCCGTAACAAGCCGTCCTTGATCACTTCGGTCGCGGCGTTGTGGACCTGCGATAACGTCGCGCCGGGCTTGATAACTTTCGCGCCGGCTTCCTGGGCGTCATAAACGATCTGGTAAACCTCTGCCTGCTCTTTGCTGAACTTACCGCTGACAGGAAACGTGCGCGTCACGTCCGCCGAGTAGTGACCGTACTCGGCTCCGACGTCCATCAACATAAGCTCACCCGATTTCACAGGGCCCTGAGACTCTTCGTAATGCAGAGTCGTGGCGTTGGGTCCGCAACCGACAATGTCCGGATAACCCCAGTTGTCCGCGTTGCGTAGCTTGAAGGTGTAAGCCACCTGCGCGTCGACTTCGTATTCCCACTTTGCCTGCGAGGCAAACGCCTCCGCGCGTTGATGCGCTTCGATGCTGATATCGATCGCGTGCTGCATCAGCTGAAGTTCCATCGGCGACTTGCGCACGCGCATCTGGGCAAAGATCGGCGAAGCGTTCTGGATCATGAAACCCGACTCTTTGGTCCAGGTGGCCGCGAAACGTTGCTCCTGCCGATACTCGCGACTTTCTCCTTCGGGAGGAAACTGGAGCAGGTAAAGCGAGGCCTGGTTGCTCGCCGCCGCGCTATAGAGGTTTTCCAAACCGCCAGCGCTGACAGTCGCGAGCGACATCAGAATATTCTCAGGCTTTGGCCGGTAAGCCTCGTGTTTGCGCAGCGCATTCACAAAAGGCGTGAACTCGCCGGCTTCCCAGATTTCCCTGATGCCGGAAAGCTTTGCCGCTTCTGCCGCGCTGTACATGTGTCCTGTCCATGTTTCAGCAGCCGCATTGCGCCGTGGCAGAAACAGAACCTCAGGCAACTGCGCATTGCCCGGCGTCAGCACCAGCGTCGCGCGCTTCTGGTTCAAATTGGTGAGGTAATAAAGATTGTTTTCCTGGCGAAATTGGTAATCGACGTCGTTGGTATAGACGCGAGGTTCAGCACTGAACATTATCAGCAGCCCTTTCGGGCCGATTGCCTCGGCGACCCGTTTGCGGCGAGCCGCGAGTTCTTCCAGGCGCTTGGCGTCGTCGAACACCGGCGCCGGCGGCGTAATGCGAATCACCGGAGGTACCGTTGTCTCTCCTGACACCGCCCGAACGGGAACCAGAGGTAGTGCAAGTACTGAAAGTAAAATGCCCAGCGTCATCACAGACGCCGAAACGATGCTGAATCTTCTAATCATCTCTCAAACTCCTGAAGCTTACTGGCTGAATCGTGATTTTTGCAGAATAGGGTCGAACAATTCAAAAACTCTCGAGAATTATTTGGCACGGTGGCCGTCAGGGGCGGCGTCTACGATTGGGTCTTTCACCCGGCGGAATCACCCGCGTCGTGCCGTTAGGGAAGATCATGATGCGGGTGCCATCCGGCTGAGTCACTACGCGCACGCCGTTCGGAAACGTCCGCACGCCCGGCGTTTGATTAGTTCCGGGCGGATGGCCGGTGCCCGGCGGATTACGCGCAGGATCGACGGGCGGAATCTGCGGCGGGCTCACGTTTGGATTAGGGTTAGGACGATCCTGATTTCGATCGCGCTCATGTACTCCGGCTGTTTGCTGGCTCGGCTGGTTTTGCGCGGGCTTGTTGACTTCGGCCTTCTTGTCGCCGGTTTGCTTTGACGTAGCCGCGCGCTGACTGGTATCGACTTTTGGTTTGTCGACCTTGGTGTCGGCAGGCTTGGTCGACTCTGTCTGAGTCGGCCCGGTCGCCGTAGTTCCGGTTTGATTCGATTCCACTGACTGAGTGGGCGCTTGCGTTGTCGGCGTTGCGACTTGCTGCTGCGCTTGCTTTCTCGCCTTATAAATGTAAAAGCCGCCCGCACCACCGGCCAGCACCACCAACAAAATCGCGGCTCCCAGCCATACTTTCGTGCGGTTGCCGTTGCCCGCTGGTCGCACAACGGTGGCCGTTTCGCTCGACGAGTTCGCGGCGCGAACGCTGGTAGCATCGCCGGCCAGCAGAGTCTGCGCTTCGCTGGCTGCGGGTCCGGTGGGAGAGCCGGCAACCTTAGTCCTCTGATCGAGCAGGACCGTCTTTGCATTAGCCGGCGCAGCGCCCTCAGCTCCGATAATTGTCGCCGCGTCACCCGGCTGCTGAACCGCAGCAAGTCGCAAAGCCTCGCGCATGTCGACCGCTGAGGTGTAGCGATCATCTCGCTTTTGCGACATGCCTTTGCCAAGCACCGCGGCGACGGCTCCGCTCACCGTGGCTACCTCATTGGCCGGAATCAGCGGATCCGGCTGGCCGTTGACGACGGCCCCGGCGCGACTGAGCGCGTCCGGCGGCTTAACGTTGGTAAGCAAGTGATAGAGCGTCGCGGCCAGCGCATAGATGTCGCTGCGCGGGTCTGTTCCCAGCCCCTGAACCTGTTCCAGTGGCGCGTAGTTGGGCGTATAGCCAAAGATGCTGGCCGAAGTTGTGACCACCGACATTTGACCGGCCGATCCTTTTGCCAGGCCGAAATCGAGCAGCACCACCTGCCCCCGCGCGGTCATTTTCAGATTCTGCGGTTTGATATCGCGATGGATGATCTGTGGGTTTTGCGTGTGCAAATAGTCGAGTGCGTCGCAAAGTTGATCGGCCCACAACAACACTTCCTCCTGCGGGAAAGGAGCCTTTCTGCGCATCAGCATTTCGAAAAGATCGTCGCCGGCGATGTACTGCATTACCAGGAATTGCCCGTCGCCTTCGTTGAAATGATCGCTGACACGGGGCAGCGCCTGGTGATGTAGACGCGCGAGCAGGCGGGCCTCGCGTTCAAACTGCTTGCGTAACCGTTCGCCAGTAAAAAGCGTTTCTTTCAGGGCCACGATGGTGTCGAGCCGTTCGTCCACCGCCTCGTAAACCGCGCCCATGCCGCCTTGCCCGAGTTGGTGAACAATTCGGTAACGCGCCTGAAGGATTGTCTCTGGTGAAAGCATCAGTTGGACTCTTTAGATCAAAATGCGTGACGAGTCTATCATTGCGCGCAACGCAAGGCCAACGGGTTCAATCTCTTTTTTTGCCGGGAAAAGCGGCTTCTTTGTCGCATCGGTGTTCCCTTCCTTTTGGACGAGCCAGGCCGGCGAATAGTCTTTGACCCTTGACGCTTTCGGCGTATGCTAGGCGCGCATGAGCCAGCCCATTTCCTTGGATCCGCACGGCGAGATCATCGACGTCGGCCGCATCAGACCGCGCCGCAAACGTTGGCGATGGTTCATTCTCCTGGCCATACTCGTTCTGCTTTTCGTCGCTTCTCGTGGGTTGTCGATTTACATCTCCGCGCTTTGGTTTGGCTCGCTCGGTTATTCTTCGGTCTACTGGTACATGTTTAAGCTGAAGGTCGAGCTGTTCGCGATCTTCTTTGTGCTTACCGTTTTGATCCTGCGAGGCGGATTCTGGTTGGTCGAGTGGGCGTTTGCCCAATTCGCTCTGGATCGCCGTACCATCCTGGTCAACCAGCAACCGGTTAACTTTTCGCCGTCACGCGTACTGAAACCCGCAGCCTGGGTTGTGGCCGCTCTGGCGGGCCTGGTATTCGGTTTGAGCATGCGCGAAATCTGGCGCACCTTCGCTCTCTATTTTCATCGCGTGCCGACAGAGCTAACCGATCCCATCTTTAATAAGCCAGTCGCCTTCTATTTGTTTACGCTTCCGGTATATGACGCCGTCAGCGGCTGGCTTCTTTATCTTGCAATTATCATTTTGTGCGCCACGATCGTCTACGCGCTGCTGGCGGTTACGCAACAGGGACTGGCCCGCACCGGCGTTTTTGCCCGCGCGCGTCGCACCAGCGTCGCCGCTGTTTCCTGCGCTCTGGCTGCATTGTTGTTGATTTCCGCCTGGCGGTTTTTACTTTCGCGCTATCCCTATCTTTGGGACGACCATCAAACTTTTTCCGGAGTCACCTATATGGAAGCGAACTACCTGCTTCCCGGTTACGTTTGGGTGGCAGGTTCGCTGATCCTCGCGGCGCTAATCGCGGTACTTAACGCTTTCCTTCTTCGCCGCCTACGAATCTTGATCGCTGGGGTCGCCATTCCGGTGCTTGTTTACATAATTGCGGGGGTGATAGTTCCGTGGTATGTCACCACCTTCATCGTCAAGCCCAACGAACTGGGCCGCGAAACGCCATACATCGAACATAATATCGTTTGGACGCGGCGGGCCTTCGCGGTCGACCGTATCGAGCAGCGAAATTTCGAAGCCGAAAGCTCGGTTGAAGCTTTCGATTTGCAGAATAACCGCGTCACGCTCGACAACATTCGACTTTGGGACTGGCGCGCGCTGCAGGACACCCTCAAGCAAATCCAGGCAATTCGCACCTATTATGACTTTCCGGACGTCGACGTAGATCGTTATCCGATCGGCGCCCAGGGCCGGCAGGTGATGATTGCCGCGCGCGAGTTGAACCTTACTAAGCTGCCGGCGGCCTCGCGCAACTGGATCAACGAGCGGCTGATTTACACTCACGGCTATGGCGTGACGATGAATACCTCTAACGGATTCACGCCTGAAGGCATGCCGCGATTCATTCTCTCGAACATGCCGATTGAATCAGCCGCGCCGGAGATAAAAGTCACGCGCCCGCAGATTTATTTTGGACAAGAGACCAACAGCGACGTCTATGTAAAGACGCGGCAGAAAGAGTTTGATTTTCCACAGGGCGAATCAAACACCTATACCAGTTATGAAGGCATCGGCGGGATCCGCATCGGCGGCGGTTTGCGGCGATTGCTACTTGCCTGGGCTGTCAGCGATCTGGCTAAGCTCCCCTTTTCTGATGATGTTTCGGCCGACAGCCGATTAATGATCCACCGCAACATCAGAGAGATAGTCGACGGCATTGCGCCCTTTCTGATTTACGATCGCGACCCCTACATTGTTACCGGCAATGACGGCGGACTCTACTGGATGATCGACGCCTTTACTGAGTCTTCCACCTATCCCTATTCGCGTCACCACAAAGTCGAAACCAACGAGATCAACTACATTCGCAACAGCGTCAAGGTGGTAATCGACGCTTACAACGGCACGACTCGCTTTTACGTTTTCGATCCCAACGATCCTTTGATTGCCGCATATCGTGGAATCTTCCCCGGTTTGTTTCTGGAGGCTAACCAGATGCCGGCGGATCTCCGTGGACACATCCGCTATCCGGAAACGTTGCTCCGCGTACAGGGCGAAGTCTTTAGCCTTTACCATACCCAAAACCCCAAAGTGCTGTTTCAACAAGAAGATGTCTGGAGCGTGGCTACGCAAGTTGTTCTGGATGATCAGGACAAGAAGCAGGTTCAGGCAATCGAGCCTTACTATGTCCTCATGCAACTCCCCGGCGAACAAATCAAAACTGAATTTGCGCTGATCCTGCCGTTCACGCCGGCTAACCGAAATAACATGATTGGCTGGATGGCCGGTCGATGTGACGGTGATAACTATGGCAAGCTGCTGGTTTATGACTTTCCCAAATCCCGTCTGATTGATGGCCCGCTACAAATTGAAGCCCGCATCGATCAAAATGCGCAGCTTTCAGCGCAGTTCAGTCTTTGGAATCAGCAAGGCTCGCGCGTGGTTCGCGGCCATCTGCTGGTGATTCCGCTCGGCCGGTCGCTACTGTACGTAGAGCCAATCTATCTCAGGGCCGAAAGCAGCCCCATGCCCGAATTGCGTCTGGTGGTGCTGGCCACGCAGGACCGTCTGGGCTATGGCGCAAGTTTTGAGGAAGCCCTTAACAGTCTTTTTGGCGAAGCCGCCAAAGCTCCGGTAGAAACTAAAGGCGAGCAGCCGAAGCCACAACCGGGCGCCTCGCCCAAGCCGTCCCCTTCGCCGTCACCATCGCCGCCAGTAGCGGGCGCGCCAAACGTGCAGCAATTAGTTAATCGGGCGATACAGGAGTTTCAGGAGTATCAGCGGCTAACATCTGAGGGCAAGCTGGCAGAGGCTGGAAAAAAACTCGAAGAGCATAAGCGTACCCTCGAAGAGTTGAAGAAAGCGACCGGCAAACCTTAATTCTCAGAGCACTTCCCTGGCTGCTGTCGCTCTCGTTCCTTTGCCTGATAACGTTCTATCGGCTTTCCTGCTTAAGTTTTTCTTGCAACTTTCGGACTTCGGCGACCGCTTCTTCATACTCGGGCTCGTAGCCCGGCGCTGGTTTCATAGCCAGCAGGTAGTCGATCTGTTTGCGCGCGTCATCATTCCGGTGAAGTTCAACGTAAGCCGCAGCCAGGTGCCAGCGCAACAACGCGTTGTTCGGGCCCAAGCGAGCCCCCTTTTCGAGGTACTCAACCCCCTTCTGCGAGTCTCCGCCGAGAACTCTGGGTGCTTCCAGATACAACTGGCCCAGGGCCATGTAGGCGCTGCCCGACTGGTATCCCTCATCCAGCTTGAGGACTGTTTCCATCTCATGCCTGATGTCTTCGAAATCTGACAACCCTGCCAGCACGCTTAGCTGAGCGTTGCCTCCGTAGTTCGCGCCCAGCCAAAAGTGACCCTCCGGTTTTCCGTCCTGCAACCGCACCGCTAGCTTGCCCGCCGCAATTCCATCGTGAAACGACTTCTCTTTTTCGGTGGATTCCGGAGTGTGTGAACCAAGATAGTAACTAAACTTCGCCAGCCGCCAGGCCAGTTCATAGTTCGTCGGATCGTTTGCCTGGGACTGGCGAAGCGCAACCAGCGCCTGCCGCACCTTCGTCAGATCCGACCGCCCGGTGTAGAGCTGGTCTGCTTCGGCAATCGCCTCAGCGGCCGGCTTTCCAGTGCCCCGTACCTCAGCCTCTGAAACCGCTTTTCGGCAGGCCCCGGCGAGAATTGGCAGTAACAACACAATCAACAAAAGTCCGATATTTCGGCCTTTTCCTGCGATGCAGGCTCTCTCCTGCCCTATATTGTCTGGTCTATTCATACACAGTTAAATTGCCCTTTGGAATTCTCCTTGGATAAGGTATAGTGGCGCCCTCGAAACCGGAAAAACAGTGGAGGACCTAGGTGGCGGCGGCAGCATTCTATGATCTCGAGGGAACTCTGGTTAGCACCAACCTGGTTCATACGCTTGGTTTCTACGCGCGCAATCAGCCCAATCTGATCCGGAGTTTCACCAAGAGTGCCGCCACCCTGTTGAGCGTCCCGTTGTTCGCGGTCAGCGATCAGTATAGCCGAAAAGTCTTCAACGATCTTTTTTTCAAACGGTACAAAGGCGAGACCGAGGATCGGATGCGATTCTTTGCCGACGAGTTGTTTGTGAAGGTGCTCAAACCCGCGGTCTTTCCAGGTGCCTTTGAACTAATTGAGAAGTCGCGCAGCCTGGGTTTGCGCCAGGTCGTGGTTACCGGCGCCCTGGATTTCTCGGTAGAGCAGCTGATGAACTACCTGGGGATTACCGACTACGTGGCAAACCGTCTCGAATTTGTAAAAGGCGTGGCAACGGGTCGTCTGTTGCCGCCGGTACTGGCAGCGGCGACGAAGGCTTCCTGGATAAGGACGTTTGCCGAGCGCGAGGGCATTAGCCTGAGCGAATCGTTTGCTTACTCAGACAGCATTAGCGATCTGCCGATGCTTTCGATCGTCGGACATCCGGCGGCCGTGAATCCGGACCTTCGTTTGCGGCAGACGGCATTGCATCACGATTGGCCGATTCTAAATCTGAAATAGTTTCAGGTTTCAAGTTTAAGGTTTGAAGTTCGAAACCCTAGCTTGAAGCATGAAACCTGGAAACTGAAACCATGGCTTTGCAGCTAAGAAGAAAGACACACGAGTCGATCGTTTACATCGACAGCGACAGCGCACCGCGCATCATGCCTTCGGGCGAAGACTTTATCCTCGAAGACCTGCCCGTCGGTACTCGCGTGATTTATCCCAATCCGCCGGTCAAAGGGCTGCCCAATCGCGAGGCGGCGATTCGCTATGCGCTGAATCACCCGCTGGGGTGCGATCCGCTTTTTTCCCAGCTCGAGCCGGGGATGAAGGTCACGATTGCCGTTGACGACATCAGTCTGCCTTTACCGCCCATGGCCACGCCCGACATTCGCCAGACCGTGCTGGAAATCGTGCTGGGCATGCTGGCCGGGCACGGCGTCGACGACGTGCACATCATCATCGCCAATTCCCTGCACCGAAAGATGACGCCGTGGGAAATGAAGCGCATGGTCGGACAGAAGATCTATGACGATTTTTATCCTGATCGATACTACAACCACGACGCCGAATGGAAGGAAGGCCTGATCAAGCTCGGCGAGACACGCCACAAAGAGCCACTGGTGTTGAACCGCCGGGCGGCGGAAAGCGACTTACTGATTTACTGCAACATCAATTTTGTGCCGATGGATGGGGGGCACAAGTCAGTCGCCGTCGGCCTCTGTGATTATGAATCGCTGCGCGCGCATCACGAACCGCAAACCATACGCGATTCCGACAGTTATATGGATCCCGCGCGGTCGGAGTTGAGTAACAAGTGTGGGCGCCTGGGCAAGATCGTCGACGAGCATCTGAACGTCTTTCACATCGAAACCGCCATCAACAACCGCATGTACAAAGGCGACATGGATTTTCTCCTGAAGAATGAAGACGACTTCAGCGCCTTTGATCGAATGAAATTCGAAGCCATGCGCTACACGATGAGCAAACTGCCGCGCGCCGCAAGGCGCAAGTTGTTGCACTCGCGGCCCTCCCAATACGAGATGACTGCCTGTTTCGCGGGCAAGACGGAGCCGGTGCATGAAAAGATCATCGAGAAGGGCTTTCAGCAATACGCCATTCCTGTTCGCGGCCAATGCGACATTCTGATTACCGGCATTCCGGACATTTCTCCCTACAACGTGTATTCGATCCTGAATCCTTTGCTCGTGCAGGTGATGGGCCTCGGCTATCACTTTAATTTCTACCGGAACAAGCCGCTATTAAAGAAGGGTGGAGTGCTGATCATCCACCATCCGTGCTATGACCAGTTCGATCACGATTTCCATCCCAGCTACATCGAGTTCTTCAATCGTCTGTTGCCGGAATCGCGCGATGCTTTCTACCTGCGCGATAAGTATGAACGCGAGTTCGCCAACAATCCGAGCTACGTAGAAATGTATCGCCGCGGTAACGCCTATCACGGGGCGCATCCGTTTTTCATGTGGTACTGGGGCGAGAACGGACGCCAGCACGTGGGCAAGGTGATTGCGGCCGGCGCCGAAAACGCGCATGTACCTGCAATGCTCGGCTGGGAGCGCGCTGACAACCTGACGGAAGCCATCGCGATGGCCCGCAATTACATGGGCAATTCCGCCGAGATCACGATGCTGCATCAGCCCATGATCGGCATCGCTGACATGGAGTAGTAGCACAGAGTCGATGAGCAGAGAGACCGCAAATTTGATCATTACGCGGGCGATTGCCTTTGTCAGCACGCTCGGATTCTCACTGGCGATCGTGAACAGCCGGCCGCAATTCAAAGCGCAGCGACAGAGTTATTTCGCTCAGGCTGCGATAGACGGGAATCTCCATCGTATGCAACTGCTTCATTTCGCGGGGGCCAACGTAAACGCGCGCGGCAACTGTTGTCTGCCGCTCTATCTCGCTGCCGGTGAAGGGCGCCTCGAAGTCGTGCGCTATTTGCTGGATCAGGGGGCGGACGTCAATGCGCGCGAACAATTCGGCGACACGGCCCTTACCGAAGCGGTCTTTAACGGCCAGTTGGCTGCCGTAAAAGAGCTGCTGCTGCGCGGCGCCGATGTAAACGCAATCGGCGACGGCGGCACGGCGCTCGACATCGCCATCAACAGAAATCATACGGCAATCGCGGACCTGCTTAAGCACCGTGGCGGAAAGAGGGCCTGCGAAATCCGCAGATGCGGCTGAGAGTTTATCCGATCATGACGAACAAGCTTTCACCAACCGAGATTTATCAGGGCCGCAGAATTTTTCTGATCGGCGGCACCGGCTTTGTCGGCAAAGTAACGTTGAGCATGCTGCTGCATCGCTTTCCCAATATCGGGAAAGTCTATGTCACGGTTCGCGCGCGCTCGCAGGAAGAGTCTGAGACTCGCTTCTGGAACAATGTAATCAGCGCGCCGCCTTTCGATCCGCTGCGCGAGCGATATGGCGACGCCCTGGAAGGCTTTATCCGCGACAAGGTCGCAATTGTCGGCGGCGATATTGCCGAAAAGAATCTTGGTTTCAGCGAAGAAGAAGCCGGAGCGCTTGCCGATGATCTGGATGTCGTCATCAACTCTGCGGGTAACGTAACTTTCAACCCGACTCTCGAGAGCGGATTGCGCACCAATGTTGTCGGAACGCAGAACGTAATTGCCTTCGCCAAGCGCATGAAACGGCCGTGCCTGATTCACATCTCGACCTGTTTCGTCGCCGGCAACCGTTCCGGTGCAGTCTGGGAGAACGACGACGTGATCGGCTACTTCCCGCGCAAGAATGAACTCAAAGGCGTTGAATTCTCTGTCGAGCAGGAAATTCAGGATTGCGCGAAAATGTCCGAGCGCGCCCGCGAAGAAGCCAAAGACGCGATGAGAGTGGCGCAGTTTCGCGAGCAGGCCCGCAAGCGCCTGAATGAAGAGATGCGTGACGCCGACGATCCGGACGCGTTGGGTCTGGCCGTCGCGCGCGAACGAAAAGTCTGGACCCGCAATCGTCTGACGGAGTTGGGTATCGAACGCGCGAAGTTCTGGGGCTGGCCGAACATCTACACCTACGCCAAGGCGCTGGGCGAACAACTGGTCGCCGCTGAGACCGGAATCGTGCGCAGCATAGTCCGCCCCAGCATTGTAGAATCCGCCAGGAGTTATCCCTTCCCCGGATGGAACGAAGGTTTCACGACGACTGCGCCAATCGTCTTTATGGCCTTGAAAGGCCAGCGCCAGATCCCAGCCAACGAAAAATTGATCCTCGACATTACGCCCGTAGATCAGGTGTCTGCGGTGATGCTCGCCGTCGCAGCCCAGGCCTGCGTCGAAGAACCGAAGCTGGTTCACCAGGCAGCCACCGGCGAGGTGAATCCCAACAATATGGAGCGGATTATCTCGCTGGTGGGATTGTTCAGGCGGCAGCAGGAGCTGGAAAAGAAAGACGGGCTGCGTTTGTTCCGCGAAATATCAGCCCGCTTCGAGCCTTTTCGAGTGACTCCGGAGCGTTTCGAATCAACCTCGCTGCCGATGATGAACAAGGCAGCGAAGCGAGCCTCAAGCCTGCTGGATCGGGCGCGACCGCGCTGGGGCGGCGGGCGTTATGAAGGCGTCATCAACCGCATGAAGCAGACCGTCGACCGTGTTGAAGAAGAGACGCGCGAAGCGAAAGAAGCATTCGAAATGTTTCTTCCCTTCACTTCTGAAAATGCTTACGTCTTTCGCTCGGACAACGTGCGCGCGCTCTTTGCGCGCATTCGCGAGGACGAGCAGCAACTGCTGACCTGGAATCCCGAGGCCTTCGATTGGTATGACTACTGGCTGAACATTCACCTGCCGGGACTGAAGAAGTGGGTGCTGCCCACCCTCGAAGAAGACATGCGGGCGCAGCCCAAGCGCATCTATACGTATCGCGATCTGGTTGAGCTGTTTGAGACGACGACCAAGCGCCACGCGACGCGCGTGGCAATGCGCATCGAACGCGACGGGCGAAAAGAGCAATATACGTATGCCGATCTTCGGGAGCTGGCGACCCGCGCCGCGGCATTCTTTGCCAGCCACCAGATCGGTTCCGGCAATCGCGTGATGCTGTTTAGTCACAACGCGCCTGAGTGGGGTATGACCTACTTCGGAGTACTCAAGGCCGGCGCGACCTGTATTCCTGTCGATCCCGAAAGTACAGCCAAAGAAGTGGTGAACTTTGCCCGCGCGGGTGAAGCTGCAGGCATCGTGATCAGCAGCAAGCTGATGGAAGAACATTCCGATCTGCCGGAGAAATTAAAGGCCGCCGGACTTGACACCGTGAAGCTCTGGAAGTTCGAAGAAGTCTTTGAACTGCCTGACGAGAAAACTGAAGAGGAGCGCATTGCACTGCTGCCGCAGCGCGTAACGGCGCAATCGGTCGCTTCGCTGATCTTCACTTCAGGCACGACCGGCCGTCCGAAAGGCGTGATGCTGTCGCATCGCAATTTGACCAGCATGGTCTCGATGCTGTCGTCGGTCTTTGATATGGACACGAGCGACGGCGTGCTTTCGGTCTTGCCGCTGCACCATACGTTTGAGTTCTCGACCGGCTTTCTTACTCCACTTAGTCGCGGCGCACAGATCACTTATCTGCCTGAGCTGACCAGCGAACACCTCGTGAAGGCGATCAAGAACGGTCACGTCACCGGCATGGTCGGCGTGCCGGCCCTTTGGGAATTGCTGCATCGACGAATCAAGAATCGTCTGCACGAACGCGGCAAGTGGGTCGGTGAAACTGCGGACCTGCTGATGAAGTTTAACGCCTGGCTGCGTGACCAGACTCCGCTGAACTTTGGCCAACTGCTCTTCTATCCGATTCACGAAGGCATGGGTGGCCGCATCCGTTATTTCATCAGCGGCGGCTCGGCGCTGAATGACAAAGTGCAGCGCGATTTTCAGGGCCTCGGCTTCACCATTCTCGAAGGCTATGGTTTGACTGAAGCGTCGCCCGTGTTGACGGTGACGCGTCCAGAGAACCGCATGCTAGCCGGCACTGTCGGCAAGTCTCTGCCCGGAGTCGAGGTGCGCATCTCCGATCCCGACCTGAGCGGAGTCGGTGAAGTGATCGCGCGCGGACCGAACGTAATGCTTGGCTATTTCGGCAACGAGGAAGCGACGCGAGAGGCGCTGGTCGATCGCTGGCTTTACACCGGCGATCTTGGCCGCATCGACGACGAAGGCAATCTTTATCTGGTCGGGCGGTCAAAGGAAATAATAGTCGACACGAACGGCAAAAATGTTTATCCGGACGAAGTCGAAGAGGTTTATCAGGACTCGCCTTACATTAAAGAGCTGAGCGTGATTGGTTTGCCCGACGGCATTGGCGAGAAAGTCGCTTGCATCGTGGTGCCAGATCCCGAATACGACATCGCGCTCTCTCGCGCTGAGTTGCGCAGGAAGATCGAAGAACACTTCCGCGAAGTTTCGGCCCAGTTGCCTTATTACAAGCGCGTCAAGGTAATGCATTTCACGGACGAAGAATTGCCGCGCACCGCCACGCGCAAGGTCAAGCGCCGCGAAGTGCTGAACCTGATTCAGCAGATTGAAGATGGTGAGCGCTCTGAACAATCAGATTCCGTCGAGGCAATGACCGGCGAAGCTATGTGGCTGCTCGACATAGTCGCGACAGTGTCGAATCGTGCAAAGGATGAAGTAGCGATTAATACGCGACTGGCTGATCTCGGATTTGACAGTTTGATGTTTGTCGAACTGGCCACGGCGATCGAGAACGCCGGCGGATCGCTGACGGCGCCCGAGCGTCTTAACGAGGTTCAGGACGTGCGCGAACTCCTGACTGTTGTTAACCGGCAGGCGGCAACGGGACCCAAACGCGACACCGGGCGACTAAAACTGGAAGCTGAAAAAGGCGACGATGAAATTCGTGTTCCTGAATTTCTGCGGACGATTGGGAATAAGACCCTCGACCTGGCGCAGCGCACGCTCTATGAACGTCTACTGCGCACAAAGTACGAAGGCCAGACTAATATTCCCTATCACACGAACTTCATCGTCGCGGCGAATCACTCGTCTCATCTCGATATGGGTTTGGTGAAGATGGCCCTGGGAGACGCGGGCCAGGATTTGGTGGCGCTGGCGGCGGCGGACTATTTCTTTGACACCAAATACAAACGCGCTTACATGGAAAACTTTACCAACCTGGTACCGATGGAGCGCAGTGGTTCACTCCGGCAATCACTCAGGCACGCGCGGTCGTATTTGGATCGCGGTTACAACGCGCTGATCTTTCCCGAAGGAACGCGTTCGATGACTGGAGTCATGGCTGACTTCAAACCGGTGATTGGATACCTGGCGCTGGCTTCGCGGGTCGGCATCCTGCCGGTCTATCTGCGCGGCACCTATGAAGCTTTTCCTAAAGGCTCGACGATTCTCAAGAGCCGGGACGTGGGCGCGCGCGTCGGACGCCTGTTGACGATTGAGGAACTCGAAGAGATGACGCAAGGACTGGCCAGAGCAGAAGCCTATCGGTTGATAGCCGAGCGCGTTCGCCACGACATCGTCAACCTGCGCGATCGCACCGGCGAGCCTTTCGACGTCGAGGCAGTCAGGCAGCAATGGAAAGAAGAACGCCGCAGCGGCCGTTCGCGAATCGAAGCCGACGAAGAAGAGTTCGCGACGGTGAAGGCTTAACCATCCGTAGATTACGCAGATTTCACAGATGAGGCAGAGTGATCCACGAAATCACACGAACTATTCAGTTGATTTCAAGCAGTTTCGTGTGAGTTCGTGGATCGTGCCTGGCCTCTAAAGGTATAGGTCTCTTATTCAATTCACTGTGACGAAGTTTGGAACTCGCCGTTTTGTATTTTCTAAGTCTTTGAAATCTGCGAAATCTGCGGATTAATAACTGAATGCCAAAGAAGACTACGCCAAAGAGACGCACTGCGCAGATCGTGCCCCGGAAGAGCACGAAAAAGCACGCGGCCATTGTTAAGAAAGTCCCGCCGACAACCTTGATTACCGGCGGCACAGGCTTTCTCGGCGCGCATCTGGTCCGCCAACTGGTTGAATCGGGCGTTAAGGATTTGCGCGTGATGGCAAATTCGACGCCGGAATGGCTGGCCGATCTCGGCGTCGACACCGTCGCCGGCTCAGTCCTGAACGCTGATGATGTAGCCCGCGCCGTCGAAGGTGTCACCGAAATCTATCACCTGGCGGGGAAGGTCTCGCGCGAGAAAGACGACGCCCGCGAAATGTACAGACTTCACGTTGAGGGCACTCGTCTGTTGTGTGACGCCGCGCGCAAGGCGGGCGCACACACGATGGTGCTCGCCTCTAGCAGCGGTACGATTGCGGTAACTGAGAAAGGCGATGTCGTTCCCGACGAAACGTATAATCCGCCCCTGGACATCATCGCACGCTGGCCTTATTACGCCAGCAAGGCCTACCAGGAGATGGCCGCCCTCGAACGTTTCAGCGGAAAAGGATTGCGTCTGGTGATCATGAATCCGAGCTTACTGTTGGGGCCGGGAGATGATCGTCTGAGCTCGACGAAAGTTGTGTTGGATTTCCTGGCTCGGAAAATTAGCGCCGTGCCCAACGGCGGTTTGAACTTTGTCGATGTGCGGGACACGGCACAGGCTTTTCGGGTGGCGATGCAGAAAGGCCGGCATGGCGAACGCTATTTGCTGGGCGCGGTGAACTGGACCTTTGTGAAGTTTTTCGATCGACTCGAACGTCTGACTAAGGTCGCCTCACCACGCCTGGCCTTCCCTTCAAAGTTCGCGATCACCGGCGCGCATGTGATCGATTCGCTGTTTCGGCAATGGAACCTGACGTCGCCGCTGGAAGCCGACACCATCGAAATGGCCGAGTACTTTTGGTACTTCAATCACAATAAAGCCCGCCGCGAACTCGGCTTCACACCGCGCGATCCCGGCGACACGCTCAACGACACGGTGCATTATGTGCGCGAGAATTTTCTGGGTGGAGTGCGTTAGTCAAATAATCCTGTAGTGCCGGGATTAACCTGGCCGAAAAACCTTCGTTGCTCAAAGGGAGGCGCCGCATATGAATCTCGGAAAGCGGATGACGATGAGCCTATTTGTCTTGCTCAAGATCGGTGGCATTGTCTTACTCTTAACTGCGACCACGTTCGCTCAAACCGCTGACGCCAAACGCGCTTCACGTTGCAACGCGGCCCCGAAGGATCCGATCTCGTACGTGCCACTGCCCGGTCATCCATTCAGCACCATATCCAGCAAGGACGGTTGCTGGCTTTTTGTGTCGGTCACCAGCTCAAATCCGAAATCCGCAAACGGCGTGGCGATGTTGAGTCGGATGGACGGGCAGATCATCCTGAAGAAAGTCTTTCCCATCGAAGCGGGCCCAACCGGGATGGTGATGACTCACGACGGCAAACTGTTAATCGTTGCCGATGATGACTACGTTGTTTTTCTGGACGTGATGCGGATGACCGCCGGTATTGGCGACCCAATTCTGGGTTATATCAGCGATGGAGATTTTTCCGGCAGCGTCTATGTCAACGTGACTGCCGACGACAGGTTCCTGTTTGTCAGTGACGAGAACACTGAAACCATTACGGTGATCAATTTGGAAAAGGCCCGCTCGGAGGGCTTCAAAGACAGCGCGAAAGTGGGGAAGATCTCCGTGGGCACCGCTCCGATCGCTCTTACATTTTCTCCCGATGATCGCTGGCTGTACACCACGAGTCAGGGCGCGCCGAAATCATTCAACTGGCCGATTGCGTGTAAGCCGGAAGGGCAGGATCCGGCCACGGCGAAGCCTCAATATCCCGAAGGGGCGATCATCGTCGTCGACGTAACGCGCGCGAAAACCGACCCCGCAAGCTCGGTGATTTCAAAAGTACCGGCCGGCTGCAGTCCGGTGCGAATGGCGATCTCTCCCACTGGGGAGCGCGTCTTCGTCACGGCGCGAAACAGCAATGCGCTGATGGCCTTTGATGCGACGGCGCTGCGAACTGATGTTGCGCACGCGCGCGTCGGTCAGGTTCCAGTAGGAACGGCTCCGGTCGGAGTCGCCGTAGCCAATGAAGGAAAGCTGGTCTTCGTCAGTAATTCAAACCGCTTTTCCAGCAACAGAACTGCGCGGCAGACGTTGACCGTGATTGATGCCGCAAACGTCGGCGCTGGTCAAGCGGCGATTCTGGGAAGCGTGCCCGCGGGCGCTTTCCCCCGCGAGTTCGGGCACTCGCCGGACGGCCAGACTTTGTTCGTGGCCAACTACAATTCCAACGAGCTGGAAGTGATCGATCTCAAGCGGTTGCCACTGGATCGCTCCGCCAAGCCGCCTGCCAGGCAGTAACTAGCGAACGCGGAAAGCGCGAGCAGATCCACAGGAGGAGGACACGATTTGCCGATCAAATCGCCCCCAGTTGCTTGTACATCTTCATAAAATCAAAGTTGTTCCAGGCTTCCACTATCTTGCCGTCTTTGACTTTGACGATAGTGATGCCGTCGAATTCAGCTTGAGCTCCAGTAGCCTTGAATCCCAGGCTGTCGCCCACATGCTTACCTCTAACTGAGCAACGCGCCGCGACCTTATCGCCTTCGGCAATCGTATCTTCGACGACGACTTCGATGTTGGGAAAGGCTTCGCGAAACTGCGCATGAAAAGGCAGAAAGCCTTGCGGCCCACGCAAGGGTTTCGCGGCGTCGTCTGAGAGTCCATGCGCGACGGCGTCTTCAGCCATCATCTCTGCGATGGCATCGGCACGACCCTTGTTCCAGACCTCTTCGAACCAACGGCGAATCAGAGCTTTGTTTTCTGCCAGGGTGTTTTGTTCTGACATGAGGAACCTCCTTAGGGATGTGCGAGCTAACGGATTGAGTTTATTGCAATTAGTCAATCGCAAGCTTACAGCTTGCACGATGTTCTTCCTCCCTTCTCCCTTTGGGAGAAGGGTTGGGGTTGAGGGGCTAGCAGCGCTCAAGCCCTCACCCTTACCCTCTCCCAGGGGAGAGGGAATAAATCGAACTCCGTTCGCAGTCACCGACCTTTATTAACATCTTTTTCATCCACATGAAACTTGTGCATGATGCGATGGACTACCGGCGAAAGAATAATTCCCATCAGCGCGATCAGGATCAAGCCGCTGAACAGGGCATAAATTGAGGCGAAGACTTTCGCGGCCTCAGTCGGTAACTGATTCACCGGCCCCATGCCGCCCAGAATCATCGACGCTTCAAGCAAAGAATCAATCCAGCCGAAGCCGGCGAGAAGGTGATAGCCGCATATCCCAATGAACAGAGCGACCATGATCAGGCAAAGAGCGATGGCCAGCGAGGCGATGATCCGCTTGACGAAAACCGACCGGGGCGCAAGCTCATCGTGTCTTCGCTCGTACCTTAACCAGCCTCGAGCGGACTTTTGACTTCGCTTTGCCACCGATTTGCTCCTAAGAAGTCTCTTAGCTTAGCTCAGCTCTTCTCTGCGACCTCTGCGGTAAGCTTTTCGCGCCAGGACCCACCGCCGAGACGCAGAGAACGCGGAGCTTGCGCAGAGAGTAAATCAGACTAAGACCCTACCACCTCTCACGGACACCGCACGCGCAATGCCAGCGGCATGATCTGAAAGGTCGCGGGTAAGCGACCGACTACTTCGCCATCGAGTTCGACTCGCACTTCCTCATCCGTTTTGACTGGTCGCGCGACGACCTGTTTGGCGAGCGCGTGGGTTACTTCGTTCATCCGCAGGTGGGCGCCAAAATAAAGTCGCGGCGAGTTGGCGAGAATTCGAAACGCGCTGGCGTCACCAATCGTGATGATATCGAATTCGCCATCGTCGAGTTTCGCGTCGGGAGCGATCTTCATGGCCCCGCCGTAATAACGCGCATTGGCCACGCAGAACTCGGCCACGCGCAAACGCCGCTCCGGTAACTCGTCAAGCTGCACGTGAACTTCCGTAGGCGTAGATGAAAGCGTCGTCTGCACGGTCGCCGCAGCGTAAGAGAGTTTGCTGCTGAGTTTACGCGGAGCAAAGCCAGGAATCCATTTCTTAGCTTCGCCGCTGGCCGTTTTGTCGAGCACCGCCGTACTCATGCCGAAACTGGCTACGTTGATAAAGAAGCGCGTCTCGCGCTCGCCGCTATCATTAACAAAAGTCACCCGACCGGCGTCGATCGTGCGCGTGCGACCGTTACTTAACGCGCGCGCAGCGGCAGCGACATTGTTAGGCATGCGCAGAGTGCGCCGGAAATCGCCGCCCGTACCACTCGGTAGCACACCGAGTTCGGTTGACTCATTGGATTCGAGGATTCCATTCACAACTTCCGAGATCGTACCGTCGCCACCGCAGGCAATGATCAGTTTCACTCCCTGCTTTGCGGCTTCCGCCGCCAGTTGGCGCCCGTGCCCAGCTGCTTCCGTGAAAGCAACCGAGAATGCGCCAAAATGCGTGCGCAGGTCGCTGGCGATCTTTGGCCAGGCATCGCGCGTAGCGCCATCGGCGGCAGCGGGGTTAACGATAACCAGTGGTAACGTCATGAGTTGAGTTTGTTCTGAACGAAGATAAACGCAAAGGACGCAGAGTTATTCGCAGGGAACGCAAAGGTTTTTTCCTCTGCGTTCTTTGCGTAATCCTTTGCGCCCTCTGCGTTAAGATTTTTCTCCGTCTGCATACAATTCCCGATCAGCTTCGCCAAGTTCCGCAATCTTGCTCATCACAAAATCAGCGATTTCCTTATAGGTTCGCACCCGATCTTTTTTCGCCATGAACTCTGACAAATCCAGTTGCTTGCCAAAATGAATTCGAATCTTGTCGCCGCCAAACCAGTTTCCTAAAACCTGTTTCGCTAACTTATTACCCAGGCCAGCAATGAAAACCGGAACCACCTGCGGGTTCGCGTCCTTGATCAGTTTGCCGACGCCGGGTTGCGGACGAAGATAGGAATATGGATCGGCGCCTTTGTTACGCGTACCCTCGGGATGAAAACCGATCACGTTGCCGGCGCCTTCACGGCAAAGCTGGGCCAGGCGCCGCATCGAGTATTTATCAAACGGACGTTTGGCCGGCAGCGGATCTTCGCCGGTAATAAAGAACGGCGGATACATCGACCACCAGCCCATCACCAGATTTACAAACATGCCAGCGAGTGATTGATAAAAGAAGCGGCCGCGCACCGGAAAGAAAAGCTGCTTGCGCCAGGGTGTGCGACGAAACAAGACGGTCGAGACCGTGTACATGTCGAAGAACGATCGATGATTCGCGACCAACAGGATCGGACGATCATGATCGACGGCTTCGATGTTCTCGAGGCCATACACGCGCATCAGGTTGTAAGCCGAAAGCTGAATCCAGCCCGCCCCGAAGAAACTCTGACACCAGGTCCAGAAGCGTTTCCAGCGGCCCAGATTCATGCGGTGTGTAACGCGGAAGGCGAAACGCTCGAAGGGGGAAAGGACGGCAAGTTCTTCCGCCGTGGGCACAAGCACGTCTGTAAGGGCAGGGCCTGTCTCTGCCCGTAGAATCTCCGAACGCATTAAGACCTCGTCGGGCATGGTTTTGATATTACTAACTTAAACGGGATTGCGGGCAGGGACAAGCGCTGCCGCTACACGCAGGCGGGATCTCACTCAATCGAAAAGTACCTTGCTTCCGGATGATGGATCACGATCGCCGAAGTCGACTGTTCCGGCTCAAGCTGAAATTCTTCACTCAACTCAACGTCGATGCGCGCCGGGTCGAGCAGTTCGAAAAGCTTCAACTGGTCTTCGAGACTCGGACACGCCGGATAGCCAAAACTGAACCGGGAGCCTTGATAACCCTGGCGAAACAGTTCATTAAGATTCTTCGCATCAGAATCAGCGATGCTCAATTCCTGACGAATATGTTTGTGCCAGTACTCCGCCAGCGCTTCGGCGCTTTCGACGCTAAGCCCGTGGAAATAGAGATAGTCGGCGTAGTTGTCTCGCTTGAAAAGCTCCTGCGAATATTCGCTGGCCCGCCGGCCAACCGTCACCAGGTCAAACGCGACGATATCCATGCGGCCTGAATCGACGGACGCGAAGTAATCGGCCAGGCAAAGCCGCTTCCCTGCCGGTTGTCGCGGAAAAGTAAAACGCGCGCGCTCGGTCCTCGCGTCGCCGTCGTAAACGATCAAATCGTTTCCCGCTGATTGGGCCGGAAAGTAACCGTAAACTACGCGCGGCACCAGCAGCCCTTCACGCACAGAGCGCTCCTTCAGTTCTTCATAAACCGGCCGCACCTTAGACGCGACCAGGGCCTGATATTCTTCCGCCGAGGTTCTTCCCTGCTTGAACTGCCACTGCCCCTTGAACAGAGCGGTTTCGTTAACGTACGCGAAAACATCTTCCAGCGGAATGTCGCGAATGACGCACGAGCCAAAGAAAGGCGGCTGTGGAATTGCCACATCCGTGCGCACATCTGAACGTACGGTGTGCGTGGTATCGCCGGAACTTCTTGTCACACCTCGCGGTCTCGCAGACTTTCGAATGCCGCGCTTTGCTTCTTCACCAATCAGATCTTCGGCCTCTTCACCGCGATCGCCGTTTTCACCCGCCGCCGCAACCGCAGCTTTGGCATGCTCTTCTTCGACGTGCCCGTCACCCGACATCAGTTTGTCCATCGTATGCAGTCCGGCGAACGCATCGCGGGCATAAAACAACGTGCCTTTATAGAGCGACTTCAGGTCGTCTTCAACATAACGGCGCGTCAACGCTGCTCCGCCCAGAACGACGGGGACCTCAACGCCGCGCTCGTTCATGACTTCCAGATTGTCTTTCATGATCAGCGTGGACTTTACCAGCAAACCGCTCATGCCGATGGCGTCGGCTTTGTGTTCTTCGTAAGCATTCAAAATCGTGTCGATGGTCTGCTTGATGCCGAGGTTGATCACGCGATAGCCGTTATTCGTCAGAATAATGTCGACCAGGTTCTTGCCAATGTCGTGCACGTCGCCTTTGACGGTCGCCAGGACCATCGTGCCCTTAGCGGTCGCCCCACCCTTCTTTTCCATGAACGGCTCGAGGAAACGCACGGCAGCTTTCATCGCTTCGGCGGACTGCAATACAAAAGGAAGCTGCATCTGCCCGCTGCCGAATAGATCGCCGACCACTTTCATGCCTTCGAGCAAGATGTTGTTGATAATGTCGAGCGCAGAATATGTTTTGAGAGCAGTCGTCAACTCGTTTTCAAGGCCGATCTTCTCACCATCAATAATGTGGTTCTTTAGCCGCTCTTCGACTGTTTCGCCTTTGCTTGCCTTCTTCGCGCTCTTTGTTTTTACGTTCTCGAACAGCGTGGTGAACTGCGTCAGCGGATCGTAGGTACAGACATCCCCGTCGAACTCACGCCGGTCATAGATCAGATCGCGCGCCACTTTGAGTTCCTGTTCGCCAATGCGATTCAAAGGCTCGATCTTGCTAGCGTTCACAATCGCCGCATCTAGGCCAGCTTCCACTGCGTCGTGCAGAAAGACAGAGTTGAGGACCACGCGCGATGCGGGGTTGAGGCCGAACGAAATGTTCGACACGCCGAGGATGGTAAAGCAGCCTGGCAACTCCGCCTTGATGCGCTTGATGCCTTCAATTGTCTCCAGTGCATTACGGCGGTCCTCTTCAATGCCGGTTGAGATCGGCAGTGCCAGCGGATCAAAGAAAATGTCAGATGCCGGAAGCCCGAGCTCATCGGTGGCCTGTTCGTAAGCGCGCTTCGCGATCTTGAACTTTCCTTCCGCGGTACGCGCCATTCCTTCCTCGTCGATGGTGCCGATGACCACACTGGCGCCGTAGCGCTTGGCCAGGTCGATCACCTTCGCAAAACGGGGCTCGCCGTCTTCATAGTTAGTCGAGTTGAGAATGCTCTTACCGCCCGCGTGTTGCAGGCCTGCTTCCATTTTCTCCCACTCAGTGGAATCGAACATCAGCGGCAGCTTGATGCTGGTGACCAGGCGCGAAGCCAACTCGTGCATGTCGGCTTCGCCATTGCGCCCCACAAAGTCTACGTTCACATCAAGGATGTGCGCGCCTTCGCGTTCCTGCTCTTTGGCCAGCGAGACCAGGCCGTCCCAGTCTTCGACATTGAGCAGGTCGCGCATTTTCTTTGAGCCGCTGGCGTTGACGCGCTCGCCCACGATCAGGAACGACGCATCTTGCACGTAAGGCTGTTGGAAATAGATGGACGACGCTGCCGGCACGAGTTTGTTGTCGCGCGCCTTTGGCGTGATGCCTTGCATGGCTTCGACAACAAGTTTTAGGTGGGCGGGTGTGGTGCCGCAACAGCCACCCACGATGTTGACGCCAAAGTCGTTGGCGAAGTGAACGATTTGGGCGGCAAACGTTTCCGGCGTCTCGTCGTAATGCATCTTGCCTTCGACAACTGAAGGCAGTCCGGCGTTGGGCAGAACCGAAACCGGCAGGGGTGCGTTCTCACAAAGGTAACGAATGCTCTCGGTCATGTGGCGCGGTCCGGTGCCGCAGTTCATGCCGATAACGTCAATCGGAAAAGGCGCGAGCGCCGTCAATGCGGCGCCAATCTCTGTGCCGTTGAGCATTGTGCCAAACACTTCGATCGTGACCTGCGCAATCACGGGCACGTGCCGGCCATTCTTTTTGAAGTCTTCGAAGATTGCGGACAGCGCCGCTTTTGTCTGCAACAGGTCCTGGCACGTTTCGACGATCAGGAGATCCGCGCCTCCATCGAGCAGTCCGCGCACCTGTTCCGCATAAGCAGCCTTTAAATCAAGAAACCTGATGTGGCCCAGCGTCGGCAGCTTGCGTCCCGGGCCCATCGAACCCGCGACCCAGCGGGGCTTGTCTTTGGTTGAATAGTCGGACGCGATGCGTTTTGCCAAACTGGCGGCCCTGACGTTCATGTCATAAGCCTGGTCGGCCATGTCGTACTCGGCAAAGTCGACCGGCGTGCCATTGAAAGAGTTGGTTTCGATCACATCACAGCCAATGTCGAGAAATGCGGCATGGACGTTCTCTACGGCGTCGGGCCTGGTAATCAGGAGATTTTCGTTGCAGCCTTCGAAGCGCAGACCGCCGAAATCATCCAAGGTCAGGTTCTGGACCTGCAAATTGGTTCCCATCGCGCCGTCAAAGACGACGATGCGTTCTTTTAATGTTTCGAGAAAACTGGACATTTCCGATTTCCGATTGCCAATTGCCGATCTATATCACCGAGTTACGATTCTAGTTCAATCGGAAATCGGCAATCAAAAATCGGCAATGAGAAGGCCCCGCGCTGTAACAACGCGGGGCCTCATCGAACCTTTTGCTGTAGCGGTTGAAAGACTCGCCGAGCTGTTTAGCGGATTATTTTACGTGGCCGCAAGTCGCCTTAACTCACCACGTTTTTACAAAGCCTATTGAAACATTGCCGGCCAACAGTGTCAAGAAACGAGGTTACGGAGCCGCGAGCGGTAGCGACCGGACCCGGGACTCAACCGCGTCCTTGAGGTCTACTTCACGAAAACTGTCAATCGCAAACTTGATCGTATGATCCGGTCGCTACCGCTCCCGGTTCTGTAACGACGTTCCCAACAGGGCGCTGCCAAGTTCATTTCCTATTTACCAATTACGATTTACCATTTACCATCACAGTTCATGCGCCGCGCCATCTACCCTGGTTCGTTCGACCCGGTCACCAACGGCCATCTGGATATTATCCAGCGAGGCTGCAAACTCTTCGACGAGATTATCGTGGCTGTGCTGGTTAATCCTGAGAAGGAGGCTTTCTTTACCATCGAAGAGCGCTGCGAAATCCTGACTGAGGTGCTGAAGGAGATTGACCGCCGCGATTGCCTCGTGACGGTGGAAAGCTTCGGAGGATTGATGGTGCAGTACGCCGCCGAGCGCAGGGCCAATGCGATCGTGCGGGGCATCCGAGCCATCTCTGATTACGAATATGAACTACAGATGGCGTTGATGAACCGGCGACTGCGGCCTGACCTCGAGACCGTATTCATGATGCCGGCAGAAGAATATTCTTACGTCAGTTCGCGTCTGGTAAAGGAAATTTTTCAGCTCGGCGCTCATATTAGCGACCTGGTGCCGCCGCTGGTGGAAGAGCGGATGCGAAGGAAGAGCGGAGCTTAGGTCTTAGTCCTTAGAACTGAGTACGTGTTCTTAGTTATAACCTGGTTTCTCTCTGAGCTCTAAGTGCTAAAGTCTAAGCTCTCGTCGATTCCACATTTGACATTAGAGATCTCAAAATGATGACCAAACCAACCGTGGCGCCGTTTCCAATTTCCGACAATGTAGGGCAAATGAAAGCGTCGTCAACGCTGGCGGCGATGCAGGCCGCCGAGGCCATGCGCGCCGCCGGTGTTGATGTGGTTGACCTCGGCGCGGGTGAGCCGGATTTTGATACGCCGCAAAATATCAAAGACGCCGCGGCCGAAGCGATGCGTGCCGGGAAGACGAAGTACACTCCCACGGCGGGAACGCGCGAGCTCCAAAAAGCAATTATCGGTTTTTATCAGCGCGAGTTTGGGGCCGGCTACGAGCCCAACGAAGTAATGGCTACCGCCGGAGGAAAACAAGCAGTTTTCAATGCGGTCGTCTCTTTGATAAATCCGGGCGACGAAGTCCTGCTGCCGAAGCCTTACTGGGTGACGTTTCCGGAAATTGTAACGTTCGCCCGCGGCCAGTCGGTGTTCATCGAAACTGAAGAGAATGATTTCGTCCTCACGGCGGACATGGTTCGCGAAGCGATTACGCCGCGCACTCGGCTAATTATTTTGAACTCGCCTTCCAATCCGTCCGGCCGGGTGATCCCGCCCGCCGAATTCGAACGGATCATGGAAATCGTCGCCGAACGCGACCTGTACGCAATCTCTGACGAATGCTATTTGCGCTTTGTATATCCGCCTGCGGAAGTTTTTAGCGCAGCAGTTTTGCGTCCGGAAGTGCGGCGCCGTCTGTGCATCGCCGGATCGTTTTCCAAAACCTACGCCATGACCGGTTGGCGGGTAGGTTATTCGCTGACCAACGCTGATTGGACCCGCGCTATGTTGAAGGTGCAGGGCCATTCGACCAGCAACACCACCTCAATCGCCCAGGCTGCAGCCACTGAAGCATTGAATGGGCCACAGGATTCCGTGGCTACAATGCTCGCGGAATACACACGCCGGCGCGAATGGTTGCTGGCGGCTTTGAACGACATTCCGGGACTTCGTTGTCCGGTACCGGAGGGAGCCTTCTACGCTTTTCCGGATTTGCGCGGATGTTTGAAGAGAACTGGTCGAACATCAGGCGAGTTCGCGAACGAGCTATTGGAGAAGGAGCAGACCGTGGTGACGGACGGCGCAGGTTTTGGTGCGGAGGGGTTCATTCGCATCTCTTACGCGACGTCGTTGGATCGTTTGGCGGAAGGTGTGAAGAGAATTCGGAAAGTGGCAGAGCGGCTGTAGCGCAAGTTGTTAACGTGCGCCACAAAAAAGAGGCGGGCCGCGGCCCGCCTCTAATCCTTTAGATTGAAACTATCCGTCAGTACAGATTGAAGTTGTATTGCAGCTCCATCCACATCGAAACCGGATGGCCGTCCTTAGTCGCCGGCACGAACCTAATCTGCCTGGCTGCGGCGATGGCTCGCTCAGTCAAGCCGTCAGGCAATCCCGAAACTGCGTGAATATTAGTGACTGATCCGCTCGATGAGAAAACCGCCCTCAGTACGACGGTACCGGTAATCTGGTTCTTGCGCGCCGCTTCGGTATAAGTCGGCTCCGGTTTCTCCAGCACGCGGGCCTTGGAGTTCACGTCCTTGCCACTGAAGATCTTGCTGTAGTCGGTACCGCCACCACCGCCGCCGGGACCGCCGCCACCTTCGCGTCGCTCGCCGCCACCGGTATTACCTCCATTGCCCGGGCCGTAACCACCGCCCGAACCGGGACCGACGCCGCCGCCGGTGCCGCTGCCAATACCATTGCCAGTGCCCGGTCCGGAGGACGGCGTTGTCGACTTCGACTTAGGATCGCCGTAAGCAAGCTGACGGGTGTCAGGCGGGAACAGAACCGGATCGGCATCAAGCGTCGCCGGCATTGGCAGAGATGGATTCTTAATCACGGGCGGATGCGGATCAGGCGCGACAACTTGCGGGATTCGCAAATCAGCCTGAGGAAGCTTGCCAAATGAAGCATCGGTCTTTTCTTCACGACCGCCACCACCTCCGCCACCGGCCTTCTCTTGTTTAGGCTTGCTGCCGCCGCCGTTGCCTTTGGCCATTCCGGCCGTGCCTTCGTCAGGCGTCGGCTGCTCGTTGGGAATGTCCGTAATCATTTGAGTGAGTTCGACGTCCTCATCGTTCTTTGCAGCGGCTTTCGCCTGCTGATGCCTGTCCAGCAAGAACGCGCCACCTACCACGGCTAAGAGCACCGCGAAGGCCGTCACTATTCCAGAGAGCACATTACGAGAATCCGATGGCCGAGCGCCCATTACCGCGGCGCCGCGATCACGACTTAGCCAAGTAGCGAAGACACCGAGTAGCCCACAGAAACCGATCAGCGCCACGACGATGATGCCCTTGCGCGAGGGGCCCGCTGTTTGGGTACGATCGAGCAAGAAAATCATGGCAATTACGGCTGCCAGCGCTACCACAGAGATCAAAGACGCGATCACTACATCACGACTGCGAAAGAACCGTCCGACTATCTGTCCGTATCCCTGCGCTGAGCGCTTGACGAACCCAAACGGGTCGCGCTTGAACTCAGGCCAGGTCAATTGATAGTTGTGGGCCACATTGCCCAATTCACCCGCGAGGCGAGAAACCAGGCCGGTGTCTTCCAGGATCGTCAGATGAAACTCGCCGACATTCGCGGCTGCGGCAAAGGCCGGAGCGGGCGCCGCGGGAGTCTCAACCTTCGCCGGTTCCGGCGCGCTGCTCACATAGGCCGCCTGCTCCGCTACCGGATATGACGTTTCGATATCGCTGGCCGGTGTAATAACCGGTGGTGCCGAGGCCGCTTCGAGCGGAGATCCGTCGACCGGGCAAAAACTGAATCGGTCGGCAAACTGTTCCTGGCATGTACTGCAAAATTTCATCGCTACTACCTCGCTATCCCGTTGGGAATGAACTGCTGAATTCGATAACGCCGCCGGACTGCTTGTTATCTGCTGATAACTCGCGGCGACACGGTTGTCCAAAGAACCGGGAACGTCGGGAACGCTCCATTGTCGAAGCAAATTGCGCAGGTCTTCGTCCTGCATGAACTTGGCGTCAAAATCACTCATATTACAAAGTCCTGTTGCTCATGCAGGCGCGTAACCTACGGCTCACGCCCGCTTCACTGTAGCAGTTTCGGGGCCGATTCGGAAATATTGCTCAAGCCTTACTCTGAGCTTTGCCCGGGCCCGAAACAGTCTCGCCTTCACCGCGCCTGAGTCGGCCCCCACGATGGCGGCGATCTCAGCCAATGAAAGATCTTCATACTCGAAAAGAACCAATGCCTCGCGCTGTAAAGGAGGCAAACTTGCTATTGCTCTTTCAACTTCCCCGGCGAGCTCATCATCTAGCACCAGCCGGATGGGCTGATGACGCTCGGCGATGCGGGGCTCTTCCGCCAGTCCTTCAATCTCTGTCTCGCGCGCGAAACTGTTATATCGCTTTGCTGCGAGATTACGGGCCGCCGCATACATGTACGTCCGTAACGAGGCCCTGGTCGAATCGAACCGCTTCGGATCGTTTATCAAACTCAGGAAGCAATCGTGCGCCACATCTTCGGCGGCCTCGACGGAGCCCAGCAGCCGGTACGCAAATCTAAAGATCGGATCGCGGTAACGTTCATACAGGATCTGAAAGGCTGCTGAATCTCCGTTTGCTGCCTGCTCCAGCAATCGCTCATCTGTTATCTGATCCGCCAATCAAAGCGCTCGATCCTGTAGGAACTTGCTTCCTACTGCTTATTACTACTAATCGTCAGGAAGTTACGGAAATTTTTTGTGGCGGTCGGAACTTTCTTCGCCGCCCTCGATTATACTATCGTTCAGCCTGGTTTGAGCACCCTGAATTGTGCGCCTTGAGCCCTTCGGTCACAGGGCTTTGATGCCGCGAAAGCCCCTCAGGTTGACGCCTTTCTGCACGACATCTAAACTCTTTTTTTCCGCATCCCAACGGACGTTGGCCGCATCCGGGGCTTGAACGGAATTTAACCTGACACAGATCCACCGAGGCATTCCAGCTACAGCACGGTTTCACATGATTAAGCGAATTACGCGCCACTCTTATTTTCATTACTCGATCTGCCTGTTGCTGGTTTCAGCTTTTTGTGTCCGAGCCGGCGCGCAGACCTTCGCTGAGCCCGAGCAGGAACAACTCCTGAATGGCCTGAAAGTAGTGTTCTGGCAGCGGCCCGGCGATCCCAACGTCCTGGTGAAACTGCGGATAAACAGCGGTGCAGCCTTTGATTTGGCCGGTAAGGAGGGCACGATGGCCCTGCTCGGTGACGTGCTTTTCCCGGATCCCGCAACTCGCGAGTACGTTACCGAACAACTAGGCGGCCAGCTTGCGGTTTCGACCAACTATGACGGGATTGATGTCCTCGTCTCTGGCAAGGCCAGCGAATTCGAGCGGATTGTGGAGCTGTTGCGCAGCGCGCTCGTAACGACACAATTGACCCCTGAAAATGTCGCCCGCGTTCGCGAAGCCCGAATCAAGCAGCTTTCAGAGAAACCGAGCGCGGCCAATATAGCGGATCGGGCGATCGCAGCGCGTCTGTTTGGCAACTTTCCGTATGGGCGTTCGCCTGGCGGTAGCTTCGAAAGTCTGTCGAAAATAGAACGCGCGGATCTGATGCTGGCTCGCGAGCGCTTTCTGACCGCTGACAACGGCACGCTGGTAGTAATCGGGGGGGTTGCGAAACCGCGCGTGATGCGCACCCTCCGACAGCTAATTGGTCCGTGGCAAAAGAGTGATCGCACGGTCCCGGCAACGTTCCGCCAACCCTCACCGCCCGATGCCCGGGTGCTGGTCGTCAATCAGTCGGGCGCAACAACTGCTGAGGTTCGATTAGCAATACGCGGGCTGGCGCGTTCGGATCGTGACTATGCTGCGATGTCGATCCTCTCGCGCATCATGCAAGCACGACTACAGGCAGCGTTGCCCGAAGCTCTCCCAAATTCAATTATGGTCAGGCACGACGCGCATGTTCTGCCTGGCATCTTTGTCTTTGGCGCACGGGCGTCGGCAGGAGGCGCGCCTCGAATCAACACGGCGGTCCGCTATGTAATGAATTCATTAGTAAGCAGTCAGCCATCGAACACTGAACTCGAGACGACGCGTAGCGAGGCCTTATCTGAGCTGACCCCCCAGATCGAAAGGATCGCTGATTACTGGCTGGACATCGAAACGTACAAGTTACCCTCGCTCAGTACTCAAATAACCTCAATCAAAAGCATAACAGCCGCCGATGTTCAGCACGTTGCAATTAGACTGTTTAAGGATGCTTCTATGGCCGCTGTCGCGGTCGGCGATGCTGAGCAACTCAAAACCAGCCTGGGCTCAAGTGTCGAACTGCAAAACGAAAAAGCCCTTATCAAGCCAGCAATCGATCGTGTCGTGCCAACAAAAAGGCCCTGACAGATTTACAAACCTATCGCAAGCACCTTGCAACCATTCCCCTACCGCCATGGGCTTAACTGATTCCGGCAAGAAAGATTCGGCAGATGACCACGCTCGGCGGGTGCGCGATATGTTCGCGCGAATATCACCGCGCTATGATCTGCTGAACCATCTGCTGTCGGCTAACATCGACAAGCGTTGGCGGCGAGCGGTAACGCGTAAGTTGCGACCATTACTGCCTGCTGGTGCGAAAGTTCTTGATGTGGCCTGCGGCACTGGAGATTTGAGTATCGCGTTATTTGAAAACACGGGCGCACAGGTGGTGGCGGTTGATTTCTGCCGGCCGATGCTGGAACTGGCAGCGAAAAAGAATCGCCAACTTTCCTTTGTCGAAGGCGACGCCCTGCGGCTTCCGTTTGACGATGGCGCGTTCGACGCAGTCACGATTGCCTTCGGACTGAGAAATCTTTCCAGCGTCGAAGGTGGATTGAAAGAACTGCGGCGAGTGCTAAAGCCACAAGGGTGGGCCGTGATTCTGGAATTTTCGAAACCCACTGTGCGGGGTTTACGGGCGCTGATGGCGACCTATAGTACGCGGCTGCTGCCGCGCATTGGAGGGATCATCAGTGGTTCCCGCAGCGCCTACGAGTATCTTCCTGCTTCGGTTTCTGGTTTTCCGGATCAGGCAGCGTTGGCAGCGTTGATGCGTGACGCAGGTTTTGACGAAGTCGCCTTTGAAAATCTAACCGGCGGTGTGGCCGCCTTGCACACCGGCCGGCGAATGTAGCGCAAGATTTTATCTTGCGCATTCGGTTTACGCGCAAGATGACATCTTGCGCTAAAAGATTGGTTGCAGCCTTCGCGGCAGCGACCAAACAGCGTAGTCCGTGGGGCTTGCTTAACCTACTTGGGACGCGGTTGTCGGGGCCGCAACCTGAATTCGGGGAAAGTGGGTCCCATCCGGGCTACGTTTCGTTTTTTATGGCTAAGGTGGCACGGCCTCCTCGCCCGCGGATCACGCGCCAGATACGCCGCCATCTTCAGGTTCCCTCCTATAGCCCCGCTTCATATCAATCTGTTATCATCCGCGCTCGGTCCTGCATTCGGATTTCGCACGTCGCGAGATGAAGCACAAACTGTTTGGAATAATCCGCCGCGCGGGCTTGCTCGTCCTCGTAGTCTGGACTGTCGTTTCTCTGGTTACGATTCTGATCGAATTGGTGCCGGGCGATCCGGCGATTGCCGTGCTCGGCGAGCAGGCGACCCCGGAACAGTTGGCGCAGTTCAGAGCAAAGCATGGCCTGGATCGTCCTGCGTTCTTGTTTGGCTTTCCCAGAGATGAAAATAGCCAGCGACACTTTCGCTGGTACGGCCTGAGCAATCGCTATGACGATTACTGGGTCGCGATTCTGCATGGCGATTTGGGAACTTCTTTTCGCACCGACCGCCCGGTCGTCGATCTGATTCTAGAAAGATATCCAGCCACAATCGAACTCGCCATCGTGGCAATGCTTATTGCGGTGTGCATCGCAATCCCTCTGGGCGTGATCGCCGGAAAGAATCGCGGCACCTTAATCGACAATTCATTGTCAGTCATCGCTCTGGTAGGCATAAGTCTGCCTGGTTTCGTTATCGGCCCGCTGCTGGTTTATCTCTTCGCGGTTAAACTTCAGTGGCTCCCAGGTTATGGCCTTGAAGGGTGGCAAAGCATCATTCTGCCTGCGTTTACCCTGGGAGCGGCGCTTTCAGCAATCCTAACCAGGATGGTGCGCTCGTCGGTGATCGAGGAATTGAGCGAAGGTTACGTGCGTACCGCCCGCGCCAAAGGTTTGAGCGAAAGAACAGTCGTCTACAAGCATGTCTTAAAGAACGGCCTGATTCCGGTAGTCACCGTTTTGGGTCTGCAACTCGGCGTGTTGCTGGCCGGCGCGATCATTACTGAGAAGATTTTTGGCTGGCCGGGTCTTGGCCTGTTGCTGGTCGAAGACGGAATCGGCAAGCGCGACTACAGCGTCGTGCAAGGGTGCGTGTTGACTATCAGCACCACCTACATCCTGGCGAATACTTTGACGGATGTCGTTTATCGTTGGTTGGATCCGAGGATTCGAGTCTCTTAGCAAACACCGGCTTAGAGCTTAGATTTTAGTGCCTTGTGTCTTTGCTAAGCTCTAAGCCCTAGCTCTAAGTTCTCTTCTTACGATGAGTCGTCTCTCAATTATCGGCATCGTGATCGTCGTGGTCTTCGTGCTGGTGGCGATATTCGCGCCCTGGATCGCGACCCACGACGTAGGCACGACGAATCTTGCCGTCAGGTACATAGGCCCTTCGGCCGCGCACTGGTTTGGAACTGATTCCACCGGACGCGACATTTTTTCGCGAGTCGTCTTCGGCGCGCGTATATCGCTTGAGGTCGGCATTATCGTGGTCGCGGTATCAGCTTTGGTGGGAACATTGATTGGCGCTGTTGCCGGTTATTATGGAAGTTGGGTCGATCGCTTCCTTTCGGGATATGTCTTCAACGTGTTCCTTGCATTCCCTGGGTTACTGCTGGCGATCGCGTTGGTGGCTTTTGTTAACGAGCAGCAAATGCTCGGATATTTAGAATCTCGGATCGACTACTTGCTGGAAATTATCTTGTCAAAGTTTTTGGGCTTACACACTCTTTCCCAATATTTGGTTGAAATTCGACTAACGGAACTTTTCGGCGGAGGGTTATTTAAAATTTTGCTGGCGCTGTGCATCGTCGGTTGGGTGGGCTACGCCCGCGTAATCCGCGCACAGGTCTTGAAAGTCCGTGAATACGATTTTGTCCAAGCGGCTCGCGCCCTCGGTGCAAGCAATATGCGGATTCTCTTCACGCATATTTTGCCGAACGCGATTCAGCCTTTGATTGTGCAAGCCAGTTTGGGGATGGCCGGCGCGGTTTTGTCTGAAGCATCGCTTTCATTTTTAGGCGTCGGAATTTCGCCGCCCACACCGTCCTGGGGCGTGATGATCGAAGACGCGCGCGACCTCTCAACTCTGCAAGCTGCGCCGCATGCGCTGATCTTTCCCGGCCTGGCAATCGCGCTCACGGTGCTCGCTTTCAACTTTATCGGTGATGGACTGCGCGAATATCTGGATCCACGACAGCGCCGGCGTTGATGCCCCATCACTTCCCTTCTCTCTGTGGGTTTTCGGCCGCGCGGTGCGACGCGCCAAGCGTGGAGGGAGTTTGATCCAATACTGATTCCGGTCAGGGAATCGATTTGAAATTCTCATTAGCATCTGTATACTCCCGGCTGTTCTTGAGACAAACTTAGCTTTCGACCTTGGAATCTGGTCAGAGATCTCCCTCTGAATGGGTAACGAACCTTCGGTTACAAGGAAGTGGAAGGCTGGTCTACCTTTGATCAGCATCGAACTGCGGATACCGAGCCGGTTAACTTAGGCAACCACGCCTCTGGAGCAAGGCCCCAGTCACGTTCTAGCCAAACTTTCTTCTCGTTATCCGCCGCGTAGAGAGGCGGCTGTTGGACTCGCCATTTGATTGTGAGGGGACTTTGCCGCGGCTCAGATCAACAGGCGACCTCGGGGGCCCGGCTACGACCTAACGAGGAGGTTAGAATGTCATCAACTCCAGTTCCTCAGGGCACCACAGAAACCCAAAAGCAATCGGATATTACCAATCCATCGTGGTTGACTCGAGCGGTCGAATTTTGGTGGGTGGAAATTCCAGGCAAGCTTCGGCGCTACTCAACTTTGTTGTGGGCCGCATGGTCGGATGGAATCTACCTGACGGCCTGGCCGCGAATCACATCAATCCTAACCGTTGCCGTGTTCCTCTTTGGCTTCATCGAGGGCGGCACCCATTGGAGTCCAATTACGATCTGGGATCAGCATATGAGCGCAGATCCAGCAGTGGCGTTCGCCCAAATGCCGTATCTACTCGTCGTTGGAGTAGTGCTCGGCTCTTTGAGTGCGAATCTTGGCCTAACCCTCGTTCTCGGATACGCGTTGGGTGATTTTTTCTGGGCGGGCCCGCCTAATTTCTTAATGACGGACTTAGCCGTAGCGAGGTTCTTTTACCTCCGCGTTCCGCAACTGGTCAGCTACCTTCTCTTTTTTACTCTCACAGTCACGCCAATTCTGACAACAAAGATCCTGGTCTTCGCAAGTGATCGACGCGTCCGCGAATGGAAGATACTGAAGGCCGGTTTGATGGCAGTCGTACAGGCATTGCTCCTGTGGGAATGGACCTTCTTTGCGCCCATGGTCTTCAGAGTTATGTGGAGTTGGCCGGGACGGCCGGCGCAAGTGACGGTCGGCTATTTCCACGACGTAACCGCACAATGGTTAATGATCTCAGGGGTGGCCGCCGTGATTGTCCGTCAGATTCTAAGCGCCATCTTAGAGAAGAGAGAAGCCGTGGCTAGCCGTGCCCTCAGACTGACCGCGCAGTTGCTGGAACCGTTGCGCGTGCCCGCTTGGAAAGCAGCGGTTATCAGCGCGCTACTGATCACATTGCTAATGTCCGGCTTTGTGGATTCATTCAACCTGGGCGCGGTCGTCTTTGTGTGCATCGCCGTATTTCTACTGGTGCGAGCGTATGTTCTGCCGAAGGGTTCACTGTGGATGAAGTGGCAGCAATTCGTGCGTCGGTATCCGGCTCTCTTACGGCTGGCGGTAGCCGTAGTGGCTACGTACTTGGTAACCCAAGCGGTACTCACCGTGCCCGCGTTGTCGGCTGCAAGGAACGGTGTACCGGGACAGTTCGGCGTAGAATTGGTCTGTCTTGGCCTCGGACTGTTTTTTCTGTTCACGTTTTTGCCAGAGGGCCTTTTCGGTTCGCTTGAGGATCGAGAGAGCGAACGGATTGAGGGCGCGCCGATCACACTGCCGCCCCAAGTCGCCGTCGCAGTTCGAATGATCGCGGTGGTATTCCTTGTGCTACTTGCGACCAAGAAAGCATTTGCCACTTGTTTGGATCCGGCTTGTTGCTTTCAAGGTGATAGCGGCTTGGCAGCAGCAGCAACGGCAGGTGCAATACCTACTGGTGCCGCAGTAAGTCCTCCGGGGCCGACAAAACCCACATGGTTGGACCGAGCATCGACTGGTGCACAGGCGGTGTGGGACTGGTTTACAGGCGTGGTTCTTGACCCAGTCACCGCTCCCGGAATCGGTGAAGTGCAGCCGCTATTGAGTTCGGAAGGTGCCGAGGCTGAGGCGGGAGCGATTCAGGGAACTCAAGAACATTATACTACCCGAGGGCTACGCGATGGGATGGGAGACGAAGGTACCGAAGATTTCTACCGGCGAAGACACCAAAGCCTCCAAGAACAGCTTGACGAATCCAAGAAACGCGGCAAATAGCGGTGATTTGATTGACTCAGTAGACTTCTTAAGAAACGGAAGTCGTCAGGACCTGTCAGGAAATCTCCTGGGGTTCATAGACAGGAGTTAAACATCCTTAGGAGAACTCGATGACCGCTAGCAGCCGGCTATTCTTTCGGTCGGCGTTGTCAGCTGAACAAAGGCCAGAAGGGTTACAGAACCTATGTGATTAAGGATTGGATACGATTGAGCAAGGTACAAATGAGCAAACAGATGGGCATCGGCTCTCAGAGTCAGCTATCGGCTACGTGAGAGCGTAACTCAGGAGTCCCATGAATCGCGCAAAAACAATTGCCCTGGTCATCTTCAGCTGTGTGATCGTTACTCAGTTGATTCTTAGCGCCCGGAAGTGGATTGCAAGCAGTGGAGACCCCACTGAATACCAATTGCCCGCCGATAAGCCATTAGAACAAAAGCGCGATCTGACTGCTGCTGAAGAGGCTTTTATGAGGAGCGCGGAAAAAGGCGACAGTGCTGCGGTAGGAAAATCACTGGCTGAAGGAATTAATCCGAACGCAAAAGACCAGACAGGCAAGACTGCATTGATGTGGGCGGTAACCAGCGGCGATCTGGTTACTGTCAAGTTGCTTCTCGACCATGGCGCTGACCTGAGCGCGCGAGACGATCAGGGACATACCGCATTCACTCTCGCAGCTGCGAAACGCAGAATGGACATTGCTCAGGTTTTACTGAACAAAGGAGCCAAGCCAGATACAAAGGACAAGGGAAATTCTGCCGTTAAGAAGAAATAATATGGGGTGTGATGATCGAAGAGGCGCGCGGCCTTTCGACACTGCAAGCCTACCCTCACGAGTTGATTTTTCCCGGTCTCGCTATCGCGCTCACCGTGCTGGCGTTCAATTTTATCGCTCCAGTCGGCAAGAATTCGATCCACGAAATCCACGAAAAAGAACCTCTGCCAGGAACAATTGAAGAACATTACCCTTGAATCAAAGCTCGCTTCTGACGCAGTCTCGGTCAATGGCGTCTCCAAAACCTACCCTGTCCCGTTTCTGCGGCTGAAGAAACTTCTCCGTCGCAAATTCAAACCGCCGGTCGAAGCACTGCGTGATGTCTCGTTCAATATTCGCGCCGGCGAGATCTTCGGTCTCATCGGACCAAATGGCGCCGGCAAGACTACGCTCACCAAAATCATCGCCACATTGATTCAACCGACAGAAGGTTCAGCTACGGTTAACGGCCACGACACCGTGCGCGATGACGAGAGAGTTCGCCGGAACGTCGGCCTGGCCGGCGCCGAGGAAAGAAGTTTCTATTGGCGGCTTACCGCAGAGGAGAACCTGCTCTTTTTTGCCCGGCTCTATGGCCTCAGTGGATCTGACGCCCGACGCAGAATCCAGGAACTCTTTCAACTCTTCGAGTTCGATGAACTCGCGCGCCGTCGTTTTGCGGAGCTCTCGACGGGTAACAAGCAGCGCCTGGCGGTCGCGCGCGCGATGCTGGCCAACCCGCCGGTGCTGCTGCTGGACGAACCAACCCGCTCGCTCGATCCAATTGCGGCGGCCCGCATGCGAGAGACGATTCGGTCACTGGCCCAGGATAAAGATCAGCGAGTCACGATTTTTTTGACTTCGCACAACCTTGCCGAAGTCGAAGAGTTATGCGACCGCGTCGCGATCATAAGTAAAGGCGAGATCAGAGCCATCGATTCGCCCGCGAACCTGCGCGCGACGCACACGCAACAGGAAGAAGTACTAGTTGAGTTTACATCGCTCGCGGTTGCGGATGCCGAACATGCGCTGCGCCAGAGTTTCAGCGATCGTTTCTTTACTCTCGAGCGGAGGTCCGGTGGATCGCAATGGCTGCTCAAGTTTTCAAGAGAAGCTGGGGACGAAACGCTCGACAGCGTGCTGCGCGTTTTGCAGCAAAGCGGGGCCGTGATTCGATCGGTGGAGATTGAGCGACCTACGCTCCTCGATGTGCTCGAGAGATACGAAAAAGATCCCGACACCAGGGAATAACAGTCTGATTGTTGCGGCTCTGCCACGGCACAGTGCGGTTAGCCATCTCGATGATTAGCTCAATGATTCTATTTCTCCGGCGCATCTGGGCTTTCCTCGCGCGCGACTGGCGCCTCGAGCTCAGTTACCGTATGCAATTCTTTCTGCGCATCCTCTCAATTCTAATCATCGTCACTACGCTGTTTTTTATCTCGAGAATTTTTACCGGCTTCACCGACCCGCGCTTTACGCAGTGGCGCGATCCGCTGGCTGCGTGGCTCACCGGGCTGGCCGTACTTAATTATTTCATGACCGGATTTTCCAGTCTGGCGAATGCGATTCGCCAGGAGCAGGTGCAGGGGACATTGGAGAGTGTGCTGATGACGCCGATCAGCGTGCCTACGATCATCGTCGCCAGCTCGGCCTGGGATTTTGTGCAGGCAACTTTCTTTTCGTTTCTTTATTTGTTCTTCGGGTGGCTGTTCTTTGACGTGCACTATCGCGGCAGTTTTCTGCTGGCGCTCGGGTTTCTGTTACTGACTACCGTTGTACTCTCATGCCTGGGAATTCTGTCGGCCAGCTTCGCGATGGTTTTCAAGCGAGGCGATCCGTTTGGAGTTTTTCTCGGGGCCGGCTCAGCACTCTTCTCGGGCGTTTTTTTCCCGACGCAGCTTATCAACCAATACGCGGGCCCTGGGGTTGCGGGTATTTCGCGCATTTTGCCGCCCACCTACGGCCTCGAAGGCATCAGGCGAGTGCTGATTGAAGGCGAGGGCTTTGCCCAGGTGCGCGAGCCATTTCTAACTCTGGTGGTTTTCCTGGCGGTGTTGCTTCCGTTCTCTCTGTGGGTATTCGATCGAGCGGTGCGGCGTGCCAAACGCGAAGGAAGTTTGATTCACTATTAGGAACGGAGGAGCTACGGATTCACACAGATACACGCGGACAACGAGAGATAACGATGGTTAGCTCTTTTCCGATCCGTCCTAATCCGCGTAGATATGTGGCTAATGATTGAGAGAGGGTACTAGTTCCCGTTGTCCCGTTGCGCGACTGTCGGCGCGGTCGTGTAGCTGTCGCGAGCCCGCACAACTAAATTAGGATAACGCACCCGGACTTTGATCGCGCGCTGGGTGGTGGTGCTCGAATTCCCTTTCGGATAGTAGCCCAGGCTGTATTGCACGCCAAGTTCAGAGGTGATCGCTTCGAAAGCTGGACCGATATCGCGCAGATCGTCCGCGCGATAAAAGCGACCACCGGTCTTTTCAGCCAGCGTACGCAGGTAGGGCTCGCTTAACGCATATCCTTTCATCAGTCGTTCCTGGACCTTGCGTCTCGCCTTTTCATTCTTAATTTGGCTCAGCCGCTCGGCCAGTTGCGGGAGCGTATTGTATTGCACGGTGTAGATCAGCACGTCCTGTTCGGCAATGTCGCTGACGGTGCTCTTAAAAGTCGCGATGCTGCTTTGATCGACGCCGTCGGTCATCAGCACGATTGCTTTCCGTCCGGAAATCCCGGCCATCCGCTTCAAAACAAAATCAACCGCGTCATAAAGCACGGTGCCGTCGGTTACGTTGGGAATGTGAAGCTTCGTGCGTCGAATGTCGCTGACACTCGTGGGCTCCGTAAGAACGTTAATCTTCCCATCGAAGGTGACCGCCATCATCCGATCGTTATAACGCAGGCGGCTGACAAACGTGTTGGCGGCCTCACGGATTTGTGAAAGCTGAGACTGGGTCGAGCCACTGACGTCCAGCATCAACGCGACGGTGAAGGGCTTCTCGACCGAAGCAAAGTATGCGAGGTTCTGTTCGATCCCGTCCTCATAGATCTTGAAATCCTCTTTGCGCAGGTTGCCGATGTAGCGCCCGTTGCGATCCATTACGACCGCCGGAACAGTAATCAGGCTGGTGCTGACACGCACCACGCTGCCTTCATCGATTTCGGCTGACTGTTTCTGATTTGGGATTTGGGGTTGATCGTTCGAATAGACACTGGAAGAACGCAAGACCGGCGCCTGGCGCTGCGGTTCGGGCGATTGAGCTCTCAGTGCGTTAGCACAAACGAATAAAGGCAGAATTGCCAGCAAAGACGCCGTGGTACGTCCGATCATTTTGCTCCTATCTTCCGAAGCGACGGCGAGGCAATTCTGCCGCGCGCACTTCTTCATCTGGTGATTAAGGAAAACTACCAAAAGCGCGGATATTTCAATACCTGTCCGCAGATTACACAGATTTCACAGAACAAATTAGGCCGTGAAAGCCGGGCGGTGAGCGCGAGGGTGGCTATTGACCGCTGCGCAACACGAATGAACGAAAGTTGTGTCTGAATCTCTGACATCTGCGTAATCTGTGGACGTGACTTGAGACTTCGGTGCTGAGGCTCTAACATCTTGCTTCGAAATGTGGCGCGGAATCAGACTCACCTTTTACGCACTTAGCGGCATCATGCTGGGCGGCCTCGGCTTTGAGGCGGCGACGCTGCCGCGCGCCTCGGCGTTGAGCGAACAGAACCCGGCGACAACTTCGATGATTGAAGCGCGCAACCTGGAGTTTCGCGCCAAAGGCGCTGAGCCCAAGCGGGTACAAATCTGGATGCCTCTGGAAAAAATCTCGCCGCAGCTTCAGCGCGCAGTGCTCGCCGGCGAAGACACTAACTTTGCCACCCATCACGGCTTTGACTATGAAGCGATTCAGCGGGCGTATGAGAAGGCGCAAAAAGACGCCGAGAAGGAAGCGAAGCAGGAAGGCGAGAACGATTCGTGGCTGCCGAATATGCCGGACTTCAAACGCGGCGCATCGACAATCTCTCAGCAACTCGCCAAGAACCTTTATCTCTCCAGCGAGCGCTCGTTTATGCGCAAGGGCCAGGAGGCTATCATTACTTACTTCATGGAACGCGAACTTTCAAAGCGCCGCATCCTGGAACTTTATTTAAACGTGATCGAGTGGGGCGATGGCATCTATGGCGCCGAGGCCGCTTCGCAATATTACTTTCACAAGCCGGCCGCGAACCTCAACGCGCGTGAAGCCGCGTTCCTCTCCGCGATGATCCCAAACCCGCGCACAATCTTTAACCCACAAGTAAATCCCAAACGCGTCGCGCGCCGACAAAGAATCATCATGCGCGGCATGCCGAGCGTGAAGATGCCGCCAGGAACCGGGTGAGCGGGGAGCGCGGCCATCCTTGTGCGCATTGAGCGCGCGGCGCGAACAGCCCTGCTCCAACAGTAAGGGGAGAGTGCCCAAGCCGGCGAAGCCGTGGATTGACGCGCCGCCACCCGGTCTGAAGACCGCAAACCTAAAACCAAAAAACGGCTCCCGACAAATCCTCGTCAGGAACCGTTCCAAAATTTAGCCGAAGGCGTTCGGCGGCGACTCGCGCCGGCCGCGCAGAGTCCTTATTGATTTGCTCTCAGCTTAAAAGAATTCAAAAACTGGACGGAAGGTTCAGCTCCGGGGCCGGCGAATGCTCCGACCATGAAGACTTCACGCTGATCGGCAAGTTGTTTTGAAAAGACGCGGACGAACGCCGAGAGTGAGCCCAGGCTTAACCTGTATTGCTTCCCACTGAAATCACCCAGCTTCAGGTCGCGGCCCGGACCGGCGGTCACGCGCAGGCTCAGTCCCATTCGCTCAAGATTTTTATTGATCCCGTCCAGAAGCCCGCTGATAGTTTCGGCCGCGACGGACGCGTCGGTGTTACCATCGTTCGCTCCGCGGGTCCACATGACTACGTAAAACGAGCTGTCGTCACTGCCCGTAACGTAGTTGATGTTGACGATCTTTTTATCGCTGTCGAGCACGGGGTATTCGTATTCGTTGCTGTTGCCTGGCACTCGCACTGAGAAGCGCCGGCTCGCCGGCTGATAACTGATCCACTCGCCGGGAGCGCTGTTCGGTGAGATCTGTCTGAAGCTTGGATTCCCCGCAATCGCGCCTGGGGCCACCATTCCGCCCAACAGGTCACTATTCGATAATCCAGTCGAGCGCGCCGAGGCAGTGCGGCGCTTTGACGATTGAAGCGACGGCGAACTTACTGTTGCCTGGAGTTTGGCCAGTTGCGCCTGGCGAAATTCCCAGGGAGCAACCGCAGCAGGATCCTGCCAGAGGCCGCGCTTTTCGTTGCGCGCAGCTTGTTCACATTGCACATAAAAAGCGCGATCGCTTTCGCTCAATTCATAACTACTGGAACGATCGTACCAGGCTACTCCGTCGCGAAGCATTTGCGATCCAATATCAACTCCGTTGAGTATGACTTTCGCTTCGAGATATCCGCCGGCAAGATGCGTGTATTCAACAAAAACTGGTTTGTCGAGCACCAGCGCCTTCAGATGATCGCGAGCGGCTTCACTAAAGGCCTGTCCGCTTTCCGGAGGCACGACGGCTTTGAGCCTAATCCGCAGAGGGCGATTGATATTGCTGACAACCAAGCTATTACCTGACTCGACCTGGACGACTTTGGCCTGGAGTGTCGCGGCGCTGGCGAGCAAAGGCAGGCACAGCACAGCTGTGGCGATGGTAAGAATTCTTGAGACGCGTGTCATGATCACTTGTCGTTTCTGAAGAATCAAATCTTTAGGACGTTCCAAGAGGACTCTGAGCTGCGCCGGATTATGCAGACAAGATATCCGCGCTCCGCCTAGAGGGCGAATTCTTTCGCTAAGAGCAGCTCTGCTTTTCTCAATTCATATCGTCCGCGGCCGAGGTTGCTTTCAGGCTTCAGGGCCAGTACGACGAAATAGTCTTTGTTGAAGAGCCGCATTGCGAAAGTGACTTTGCCCAGAGAGACCACCAGCTCGCGCAGCTCGCCCAGATCCAGTTCGTTGCCGGACTTGCTGGCACTGCGAATCAATGAAGTGAATTCGGCGGCCGCGACGTCGAGGTTCGCTTCTTCACCGTCGTCGTTGAAGAACCTTTCGACAGACAAGCCATCGGCGCCCATGATCAGGGCGCCGAGGCTGCCGTCGGTTTTGGCAACGATGGATTGAAGCGTTTCTTTGAACATGGCCGTCGATCTAACCAACGCAGATGGTTCTGACAACTGCCGGCTGGAAGCCCGCGCTCCCAGCTACGGACGTTGACCACTTACCGCGCCGGGCCGAGCCGTGCCGGCCGGGTTGTTCGCCGGATTGCTCGGAGAGCCCAGGACGTTCGGCTGAGGCGGTTGATTTTGCTGCGGATTCCGATCCTGCTGTTGCAACTCAGTCGGCGTCGGCGTGTTCGTCTGTGGATTGCCAAGCGGTACAGGCTGCGGGATGTTGGTCGAGCGCGGACCCGTTGCCGGTACTGTCGAAGTCGGACGACCGAAGTAGTCAGGCCGATAGATGTGTGGCGTGATGAAGAACAGAATTTCGGTAGAGTTCCTCGAAACCTGCTTCCGCTTGAACATGTTGCCAAGGATCGGAATGCTGGCAATGCCCGGGGTGCGTTGTTTGGTAGTACTCTCAACATCCGCAAGCACTCCGCCCATTACGGTCGTGCCGCCGTCGGGCACCATTACCTCAGACTGCATGCGCTGAGTGTCAATGCCGGGAACGCCACCGACGGCAATACCAGCGTTCACAGTGTTGTTTTCGATCGTCACGCGCAGAACAACCGTTCCGGCATCCGTGATTTGGGGAGTAATGGATAGACGCAGAGGCACGGACACGAAAGTTGTCGTTACGACCGCAGTTCCGCCGGCAGCCTGAGTTGTCTGCACTGGAATCTGCGAGCCGCTCTCGATCTGGGCTGGACGATTGTTCAGCGCAGTGATGCGTGGGGTCGCCACAGTTTTGGCTTCGCCGCGGGTTTCAGCTGCAGTAATCAAGGCGCTAATCTGAGCTGAACCAAGCATGCCGGTCGTCAGACCAATGACTGTATTGGCAATCGCGCCGAGTGAGCCGTTTGGCTGGAACGGGCCCATGAACCTACCAGTGTTGGAATCATGAAATGCGTCCTGCCTCGGCGGTACGGGCCCAGTGGTCTGTGGTTGAACCGAGGAGGCGGAGGGCTGTGGGATTGAGCTGAACGAACCCTGTGCGCCGCGGGCGCTGCCGACGGTGAGCGCGAGCTGTGCGCCCAGGTCGCGGCTAAAGTTATGTTGCGCAATTACAATGCGCGTTTCGATCTCGACCTGCGGTTCCGGCTGATCCAGAATCGCTACTAACTGTCGAATAGCTTCAATATTCTCTTTCACGTCCGTGATGATCAGCGTGTTGCTGCGACCCTCAACTTCTACCGAACCCATACGCGAAAGACGTCGCTTAATGATCGGGAGCAATCCCTGATCACCGCCGCCGCCCGTTGCATCGCCGCCTGCTCCACCACTGAAGCTCAGGTTGGTCGAGCCTCCGGCAAACCCGCCGGTGGAACCGGCTGCCTGGGCTAACGTGCCCGACGCGCGCGCATAATTTAACCGAATGAATTCGGTGACCAGCGGAGCGTTGCTCAACTGTGAATCCTTGATCACCCGCTGTGTCTCGGATTCTTTGGCCAGGGTTTCACTGGTTGAGATGCGCAGAATATTGCCGTTAACATCAACGCCCAACTTGTTGGCGCGCAGAATCGCGTCTAACGCGTAATTCCACGGAACATCCTGGACATTAACGGTCACCGGCACTGCACCTACCGAACTATCGATGACAAAGTTGATTCCGTACTGTTCGGTGATGTAGTTCAGGATGTCGCGGATGTCAGCATTGACGACATTCAGATTGATCGGCTCGCCGACAAATCCGGACTGCCCATACTGGCGGCCTTGATTAGCCTGAGTCGCCATGTTGTCCTTTGCCGGCGACATGCCCGGCTTGGCGGGCGTTGGCGACGGCTCAGGCTTCAATTCCAGCGCGAGCGCTTCGGAAGTGGTCCTGGCGGATCCACGCAATCCCGTGGCTAACCCGGCGATGGCAAACGTGTTGAGCGACAGTCCGACGATGCACGCAAGCGCGCAGGTTCGAACGGCTACCGATTTATGAGACTGCTTAGGCATTATTCCCTCCTAAGGGACGTGACTGAACTTCCGCCACGCGCTCGCTCGAAATGCCTGATAACGAACATTCAAAACGCGCGCCGCACTAAGCGGCAGTTCAGTCTGATTGTCAAAAGTGAACAAAGCCTTTGCTGTAAGACGCATTGGTCAATCGTTCACGCATCGAGCCTTTCGTCCGCGAAATTGCGCGCGAGGCGTCGGGCCAGTAAAAATCGTGGTTATTGCTTTTCCGGCACGGCTGGCTTTTCAGACTCGGGAGCCGGAGTGTTGGTGGGAGTCTTGGCAGAGGTCATGGCGTCTACGGTGCTCGGCTGACGCAGCGCTTTGATTTCGACTGCCTTCTCACGCCGTCCGTCAGCCCATACTATGTCGCGGCGAAAAACCAGACGGGACTCTTCGATAGCCACAAGTTGGCCATCAAAAAAAGTTTCGCCGGGATAGATCACGTAGGAGAGTTTGATCGGAGTCGCTTCAACCATCGCAGCCCAACCGCGTGGCGTGCGAAAGATTCCAGTCACCTGCATTTCGCTCAGCAGCAAAGCGGTCGTCGGCTTGGGCGGCGCGACGTGCGCGGCTGCGGCCGCCATTTTCTGAGCGCGGTAACGATCGATTCGCACTTGAATTGTGGGCGGCTCCAGCTTTGAGGTAGCCTTGGCTGTCTTAACGAGGGGCTCGTACTTCTTGAAAGGATCGCGGCCCGATTTTCTTTCCGCGGCGACCGGCTTTTTGGCTGGGACCTTTCCCTGGGCCGCAGTCATTACTGAGGCCACAGCGATCGCGCCCAGAATGGCGGCCGCGGTAAGCAAGTTACGAATTGCGTTTTTGTAGTCCATTGTCTTCTTCCTGATCAATTCGGTTTATTGAAGCCTGTCTATTTGCCGGGCGCAGTGGCTGGCGGCGCTGCCTGAGTAGTCGGGGCTGTTTGCGCAGCGGGCTTTGTGCCTGATTGAGTCGCTGCCTGCTTCTGCAGCTTTTCGCTCGACACGTAATAAGCGGTCAGATCAAAGCGGGCCTCGACTGTTTTGTTAGTCGCCTGCTTGTCCAACTGCTTGATTTCAAAGTTTGTAATCGAGACGATCCGTTGATAGTGGGCCATCTGATCAAAGAACGATCGCAGGCCGGCAAACGAACTTTGCACCGACACGTCGATACGCTTGCCGCTGTAGAAGTCCTGCTGGACGTCGTCTTTCGGCGTGAACTTTCGCAATGAGAGACCGGCCATGCGCGCGCGATCCTGAATGCCTTCCAGGACCTTCGTCAATTCACGTTGCTCGGGTAGTAAAGCGCGCAGCTCTTCCAGTTGCTCCTGCTTATTTTTGTAGGCGGTGCGAAACTCGTTCAGCCTTTGCGAGGCAATCTGAGCCTCGGTGTTGGCCTTCTGCAGCACGCTAATCTGTTCCTGCAAGCCCTTGGTCTCTTTGCGAGTACCGCTGGTAACAAAGTACCAGAAGCCGGCATAGACGGCCCCGGCCATCGCCACGAAAATAAGTAGCCTGGCGTACCAGGGAATGTCGTTTAGATTTCCGATCTTCATAGTGTTTTCCTGTCGCCTCTGAGGCGAAGTTTGTTTTCGACCAGCGTCTAGTTTTTCGCAGTGTGACTGGAGGGAACCGCGGTGGCCACATTCGTGCTGGGTGGCTGGAGGCTGTTATTAGCGAAATTGCACTTTATGGTGAACGTGACAACCTCGGGCTGAGGCGCTGTCGGATCTTTTGCCACCGCCGATGCGGTGGTGCCCGGGCCTTTGACGGCCTGCGCTACTTCTTTCTGCGTCTCGATGTTCAAGTTGGTAAACATCCCTGAAGAAAATTCCATGCTCTGGCCAAAGCGGGTCACCGTCGCTTCGTTGGGAGACTCGCCTTTAATGACCAGTTCAGTATCTTTCTGTTCCACGCTCCTTAGATACAGACCGGGAATGCTGTCAAAGCGAGCCTTGATCTCAGCCAGTACCGCGCCTGGTCCTTGCTGCGAACCACGCAGTTTTTGAATCGCGTCAATGCGGAAGTTAATGTCCGCGATCTTCTTTTCCAGGTCCGCCTGCTCGCGCTTGACCACGTTCATTTGGTCGTTAATGCGCCGTTGGTTTTCCAACTCTTTGGTCGCAGCCGCATGTTGGGCGGTAGCGCTTACATAGTCGTAACCGACGCCAAGGACCAGCAAGGCCATCACCGTCAAAGCCAGCAAGAAGGTCTGTGTGCGCGTACTCGAGACCTTGTCTTCAACAAACGCAACGCCGGCAGAACGATCCGTTACCGATTCCAAAAGGTTTATTTTGATCACTGGGCGTCAACTCCTCTCAGCGCCAGTCCGACCGCAATGGCCATCTCAGGCACAATCTCGCGCATATAGTCGGGATCAAAACCGCGCGAATCGACTCGAATTTTGCGAAACGGGTCGAAGACTTCGACAGGGATTTCAAAGCGCGTCGCCAGAAATTCAACCAGTCCCTTTAGCTTTGAACCGCCGCCCGAAACCAGGATTTGCTGAACCGCCTCTTCGCCGTCTTCGACTGTGGCGCGATAAAAGTCCATCGTCTTCTGGATTTCAAGAGCCAGAATATCGGACACCGTGTCGAGGATTGGCTCGATGTCACGGGGCTCGACGCTATCCGGCAGCGGTAAGCCACGCTTAACCTGCTCCGCTTGATCAAAGGTCAACCCGAGTTCTTTCTGCAGCAGCGAAGTGTATTGATTGCCGCCGAATGTCGCGTCTCTGGTGAAGACCGATCTGTTGCCGTTCAAAATATTAATATTGGTAGTAGACGCGCCGATATTCAGCAACGCCACGACCTGGCCGGGTTGCGGGTCATAGTTGAGCTCGTAACAATTCTGGAGTGCAAAAGCATCAACGTCGATCACCGCAGGTTGTTTGCCGGCGAGTTGAATCGCCTGCTTTAGATTCGCAATCTTGTCTCGCTTGCAAGCAGCCAGCAGCACATGAATCGCATCCGGAGTATTATCGGTCACGTGGTAGTCAAGATTGACGTCTGAGATGTCAAAGGGGATGTGCTCTTCGGCGTGCCACGAGAACGACTCCTGAAGTTCTTCTTCACTCATCTGGGGCAACACGATGTTCTTTACAATCACCGAGTGCCCGTTGACACCAGCGGCCACCTTTGTGGTTTTGATTTTGTGCTCATTGAAAATATTTCCAATGGCACTTGAAACCGCGTTCAACTCCATGATCTGACCGTCAACGACTGAATCAGCCGGCAAGCCTTCGTACCCGAGACTTACCAGTTGAAAGTCACCGTTTTTTCCTTGCAGTTCGACGGCCTTGACGGAACTCGAACCGATATCAACGCCGACCATGCTTCTGTTAGTACGCTTCCACATCATGAATGGGACCTCGCAATCTTGAACATGAGCAGGCGCTGGCGCCGCACACGAGCGCGGGCGCGACGGGCGCGGGACAATCCCGCGCGCACTAGTCTGTTCCGGTAGGAATAGCTTTTCTTCATTGATTATTTCCCAGTAATGTTTTTTTGGAGTCTTCGCCTTATTGCGAAGGGTGGGGCGATTTTCGACTGGTTTGACCGTCGTGAGCAGACGCGGCTGAGGCTGAAAAAGAACTGGGCTCCCATAAGGTGCGCCCGCGGGCTTCGACCGCCGATCCCAAGCTACAACACCAGGACAACAACTGTCAACAGCATTTTGTAATATTTAAACGTGAGTCTTGTGAAGGGTTACCTCGCTTTTCATTCTTGATTGAGAAACATTCAGCCATTCGTCGACCTTGGTCTTTTGAAGGCTACAGATGAGGGAGGTTGGCATTACTGCACTTTGTTGAACTCAGCAAAATCCCGCAACTTAGGCTCGAGAGCAGATGGTGAGCATTTGCCCAGGCTGCCCACACAGTCTAGGATGCCTGCGTTGATCAAACACCGTCGTGCAAAACTCTCGCTGATCACCGTGATTAGCGCACTGGTCGTCGGATGGTTTTATTGGAACCGGCCGATGCGGACTGACATGGCGGTCTATGCCCCCTCAGACTGTTTGGCTTATCTTGAAGCCGATGATTTATCTGAGTTGGCGGTCGGAGTTGAAGGGACGACAGCGTGGAAATCACTTGCAGGTTTGGTCGGCGCCCGTCCGAACCTTTTACCAAACCGTTGGCTGATTCGAATTGCCAGGTGGGCTGGAATCGGTTCGGCCGACACCATAGTCCTGGCACGGTCCCAAATTGCCGTTGTGTTCACCGGAGCAGAAGTGAGCGAGGTCGGTCCGACGCTTAACATTAAGCCGCTCGCGGTACTGGTGATCGAGACCCATACGACACCCAGGCGAATGCGACCCGTATTGGAAAAACATTTTGAAGAATTCGCCCGTCGCAATTACGGTCAACCACAACTAATACACAAGCAAATTGATGGTGTCGATCTCAGCGAATGGGTGTCTGCTGATTCTTCCCGGCACCTCAGCGTGGCCTTCGTTGACACAGCCGCCGTAGTAGGCAACGACGAAGCCTCGGTGCTCAACTGCATCGCAACGCGTCGTGGCAAGCGTGGGGCGCTTGTTGCTGAGAAACGATTCAACGACTTGCGCACAGGCCTCGGGGCTTCGAATGCCTCTGTCTTTGGTTTCGTGTCCAAGGCGGGAGTTAAAGCACTCCTACAAGCGTTCGCCCTTTATCGCGGCGGTTCGTCGGCCGACGCCATTACGGTTTCGCGAATCTTTGCCGATACCGTCGGAAATCTGGCCGAGGGCGTGGGCTGGAGTTCAAGATTCGTTGACGGTATGGTCGAGGATCGTTGTGCCGTCACCCTGGTCGAAGGACTGGCAGATAGGCTTCGTACCACGTTTACTCCTTTGGATCGATTTGCGTTGGACGATATTCCGTTTGTGCCACCAGATACCCATTCGATTTCGCTTTATCATTTTCGGGACGTCGAGGGTTTATGGCGAGATTTGAACGCTGCCGTCTCCTCCCATGCTGATCTTGTCGGGGCGATAGCTGCGCGGCCGATGTTGCGCACCTTGCTCAAGCCTTACGGAATCGACGATCCGGATGCCTTCGTGCATGCGGTGGGCCCACACCTGGAGACCATCAGGTCGGATGACACTTCTCCTTCCGTGCTGCTTGCCGAAGCGCTCGACAGACAGAGTCTGCGGAAGTTGGCCCAAAAACGTCTCGGACCGCGACCCGCAACCGAAACGGTCGGCGACTTCGAGATGATGATTTCAAGTTCGGATCATTGGGCGATGAGCCTTGCCGACAACCACTTTCTCTCCGGCCAGGCTGAAGCGGTTCGTCGTTGTCTTCAAGCGAGAGCACAATCTCAATCGCTGGGTTCTGTGGACGCTTTTCGCACCGCAGAGCGACTGATTGACTCTTCACTGCCGTTGACTGCCATTACTTTCACCAACGATCAGCATGCAGCCATTTCCTTTGTTGAGCTGTTTTCTCAGCAGGAGAGACCAACGTTTTCAATGAACGCAACGGCGGTAAACCAGGCGGTTCGATCCCTGCCTTATGCTGTTAGCGTAACCATGTTGAAAGATGGCGGCCTTGAATGGACCTCGCGCTCATCCTTCGGGCTGGTTGGTTCCCTCGTTGTAGCGCTAACACCGGAGACCGCGCGGTGACTCCTGAGCCTTCCCTGCTGGTCGCGACGCGGAACGAAGGCAAGCTCCAGGAGCTTCGTCAGTTGCTGGCTGATTTGCCTTTGGGTTTGCTCGGACTCGATGACTTTCCAATAATTCAGACCGTTGCGGAAACCGGCTTAACATTCGTTGAGAACGCTTCGTTGAAAGCATCCGGATACGCCACGCAAGGTCATATTTTAACCTTGGCTGATGATTCCGGCTTGGAAGTTGACGCGCTCGGCGGCGCTCCGGGTGTGCTGTCGGCCCGCTATGCGGGCGAAGCTGCTTCAGACGCTGCGCGGATAGACAAGCTCTTGGCTGAACTCTGTGGCGTAGCAGTAGAAAACCGAACGGCTCGATTTGTTTGTGCGATCGCTATTGCCAGCAGTGAAGGCTCGATTCTGAATGTTTCGACGGGAACGTGCGAGGGACAGATCGACCTGGCGTCGCACGGCCAGCGTGGCTTTGGCTATGATCCGGTTTTTATTCCCGCCGGTTATACGTCAACCTTTGCGGAGCTCGCACCGTCGGTTAGGAATCGAATCAGTCATAGAGCGCGCGCACTGCGGGGAGCACTCGATTACTTGCGCGCCTTGACCAGCACTTCTGGCGGTCGCTAGAATGTCCGGTCCCTTAAGGACATTGCCGCAGGAAGTACGGGGCGTAGCACAGCCTGGTAGTGCGCTCGGTTTGGGACCGAGAGGTCGGAGGTTCGAATCCTCTCGCCCCGACCAACTCTGCGAAGCTCCCCGCCCGGCGCTCGACAGTTCTTCCGGTGGCGTTTACTCGAAGTAATCCAACCTTGTGACTTTGACTGGTCTCTTTGTTTCGAAGAATTTCGTCCTGTTTCGCGTTTCGCCAGATCCTCTTCCCAGTTGAGAAGCGCCGCCTGGAACAAGTTGTCTGGCTGGGAAACAGCCTACGAGGGCACCGGTATGTGACCAACTCACCCTTCTATCGTGACTAACAAGGACCGACCCGAAGAAAATATTTTTGGGAAATGGCCGAAAAACGCGGATTTTAGCAGACTTTATAGCTTGTCTGTGGTATATGTGGCTGCGACAGTTTTCCCATTTTGTTGACTTTTTGGAGGTGGTACACCACACATGGCGACCAGCACGGCAACAGGTAAGAAGCGCATGACCCAGTCGGACGTTATTAATTATTTCGCGGAACGAACTGGAATGAAGCGTGCCCAAGTGAAACAACTTTTCGAAGATCTGGCTAACCTGGCAACTTCCGAAGTTAAGGGTAACGGGGAGTTTGTCCTCCCAGGCTTCGGGAAACTCGTTCGCTCAGAGCGGAAAGCGCGCGAAGGCCGCAACCCGGCCACTGGGGAAACAATTCAGATCCCCGCGAAAACAACGCTGAAATTCCGCGTTGGAAAAGCGATGAAGGATTCTGTCCTTCCCAGAAAATAAGCAGGCGGCCTGCTTCTCAGACTGCTTCGCGAAAAGGCTTGGAGCGTCGGCGAAGTGTCTCTGTTTGAGACACGGCCGGCGCTTTTTCGCTTTTCTTCCCAGGCCCAAAGCTCGCAGACAACAGGGTTCAACGAAACGTAGCCCGCCCTAAGTTCGGCCATAACCTCATTTTCGGCTCGAAAAATCCTCATTAATGTGTGGTAGCGCACCGACCAAGTTGGCTGGTCGTAGACTTGGTACTGGTTAGATTTGTTACGAACAAATTCCGAAAGTTTCTCTGGCTCCGCTGCAAAAGTCATGCTATAGTATCCGGTTTTGCTGAGACAGTTTAAGTTTTCTATTGCCCCCTCTCTGGCTGGAGCTCTGCAAAATCTCCCAAAAGTGCAACGTGTTTGCATCCTGTGAACGTTCAGGACGCATCTATAGTTACTAAACCGGAATCGTACGCGAGTTAATTGATAAGGAGAGAGAATCAAACGTGAATCTTGACAAGGGCCTGCCGCTGGCTGAGCGGCTTCAAAGAATCGACCACATTCAAGCGCGGCGCTTTTCGAAGTTGGCCGGCACTGTGATGGAAATTGCTACCGAAGGTATCATTCGCCATCTAGCCGCATGTGATCGGATGGACGTTAACCCCGACATTTCCGCCGTGAGAGAGATCATCGACGACGCTCTCAACGGAAGGCGTGTCTATGCCGAAGCCGCGGAAATCACCCGCGCGGCATAATTCCAAGCATAAATTTCCCATCGGGTAAGGCCGCCAGAGCATACTCTGGCGGCCTCTTTGTTTTTATGAAGAACCCTTTTTTTGAGGCGCCCTTCGGGTCATGCTAACATCGCCAGGCGCACAAGCTTGGGCTCCCGTAGCTCAGTGGATAGAGCATCTGCCTTCTAAGCAGAGGGCCGCAGGTTCGAGTCCTGCCGGGGGCACCACTCAAGCATTCGAATACATACATCCAAAGCAGTTTCTCACCCTGTCAGGTCGCGGTGGATATTACAGATTACTCTCGATTTTGACGCGACGCGCCCGATCAACCGTCTGTTAATCAAAGCCGAAACTTGAACAAATCCGATGAGTAGTGTAAACACTCAGTGCGGAACTAAAATTGAAATGAACTATTCATAGAGGTTTCTTCTGGCGGCTATAGTTCAGTAGGTTAGAACGCCTGATTGTGGATCAGGAGGTCGTCGGTTCGAGCCCGACTAGCCGCCCCAGGATCAATTAACAAAAATGCCAGACGAACAAAGAACAGCAACCCACGCGCAGACCTACACGGTCGAGGCGGACAACTTTTCCTTTGAGACGATAGAACACGAAAACGGACAGGCGACCATGATCAGGTTCGCCCTTGACGACCCGAGGTATCATGCCGGCGACGTACTATTGGTTTTGTCCGGCACCGACATTCACTTCCATGGAATGATTGCTAAGATAGGTGATGGCTGGGCAGTGGCGAGCGACCGACGAGGCTCGCTTTTACCGGCCACGGTGCAGTAATAATCGCGGAGATTTGTTGCCGCTCTCCGGATACGGAGGTAACCATGAAGCGCCTTTTGTTTATTGCGATTCCTGGTCTCTTGGTTTTCCCGCTCACTGCTTTCGCTCAACATTCCCAATCGGCGAAGAAGTACGTTAAGCATGGTATCGAACGTTTTGGTAAAGGCGACATCGCCGGCGCCATTGTCGAGTTTGATCGCGCGCTAAATGTCGATCCGAAGCTGGCCGAGGCCTACCTGAATCGCGGCAAAGCGAAACGCGCCAGCGGCGATCTGGACGCTGCCATTTCCGACTATGAAATAGTCTGCGACCTGTCCCCACAACTGGCCGCGAACAACCGCGACATTACCGAGGCCTATCTGAATCGTGGTTATGCAAGATCAAATCGCCTGGATCTGGACGGCGCGCTCGCTGACTTTGATCGCGCAATCAAGATCGATCCGAACGACGCGGAAGCTTATTTCAAACGGGGCCGAGCGTTTCTAATTGAGGGCAATCCGAAATTCGCGATCGCTGACTTTGATAAGAGTATTTCGCTTGATGACCGCAACCCGCTCGTCTATGCCGAACGCGGGCTGGCTCATCAGACCCAGGGACAGGACAGGGAAGCACAGAGGGATTTTGAAAAAGGTCTGAAGCTGAATAACGACCTGCGGTTGATGCTTGATTTGCACCTGCTGGATTTGCAAATGCAGATAAAAGAAATGCGCCGGCGGCAGGCAGCGATTCAGAGGAACATTGCCCGGCTTAGCGGCTATAGCCCGCCGGATGCCGTATCTCGACATCGCGATCGAGCGGCTTGATGTCCAGCTTGTGGAAGCCTTTGGTGGTGTGCGTTGAAAGATAGGTGAGCGCGATTTGTCGGCTCAGCGACTGATCAATCTGTTTTAGAAAAGGACCGAAGCTCACCGGTGCTCCCGTGCCCTGAAAGAAAGCCTGCCCGCCAGTCTCCGTCGACAATTTTTCCAGACACCCCTGACCGTTAGCACTCAGCAATTGGTTCCCGATTGCCCCAGCCGCCGGAACGTAAATCGAATATATCGCTACGCCACGGCGTTGCGCTTCGGTAATTGCGCGCTGCAAATCGAGGCTCTGGCCTGGAGAAGCACTATCGAGTCCCCGCGAGACATCGAGTCCGTCCGAAACCACAATAATCGCGCGACGACCAAGAGGCTGCGCATCAAACCGGCGCAGCGCTTCGATAATCTCAACGAACGGGTTGAAGGGTCCGGCACTCGCCGTTCCCAGCGGAACCCTCACGCTAGTCGCCGCTTTTTCCAGGTCGTTGGTAAACTTACGCCGAACTTCGAGGCTGCCGGAACGAATGTAACCAACCATGATCCGCGAGCCCACCGGCAAGTGACGAATGAAATCCGCGATTCCGCGGGTTTCGCTCGCTACCGAAGAAACCAGATCGTCCTGAATTAAGATCGCCAGTGTTAACGGGTTGTCTGTCGGGCCGCGGACCGAAAGAATGGTCTGCATCTCGCCGTCCTCGCGCAGCAGGAAATTGACGGTCCGCATTTCAGCTTCCCGTTTAGACTCGCGCACGCGAACAGTTACGGGTACGGTGACGGGCTTTGCCGGACCCCGCGACCGGCCAGACCCATCGCGTTCGCCTTGCCCATGGGCCACCTGTCCATGCAACGACAGAGAAACAAGGCTGACGAGGAGAAGGGTCCTAAGCTTTGCCGCTTTGTTCATAATCGTTAGATGCCGGAACAGTTGTCTCGATAACGCTGACCTCAGTCATTCGGAATCCTATTACAGCCGATGATATTACAAGGATACCTGAAGCCAAAGCGAACTCTCGCCCCTCATTGAGCGGGGGTTGGCGTGGGTAGCACACACGAGTATCATTCCCGTTGCCGAAACCTGGCAATAATCCCATGGCAGATCAAGATCCCATCCTGATCATGAGCGCGAACGATCAGTCTGGAAAACTGACCGACCGCGAACGCAGAATGGCGCAGATTTGGCGAACCGCTCCGTGGTTGGCCCTGGCTGGTGTGACAGTCATTCCACCGGCCGTCCTCCTGCTCGCATATTTATTGACCGGGGCTTCTACTATTTTTCTGGTTCTCGCTCTTAGCTCAATCCCCTTCTCGGTGATCGCCGCGATCATTTTGAGCCTAACCCTGCTCTTCCTTCGCCGTCGATGGGCAGGCAAGCTACGCGACCATCTCGCGTCGGACGGAATAACTGCCGATGAAGTTGAATACTTTCTGCCGGAGCTTACCGGCGGCGAACGACGCGCTCTGCGCGAGATGGAAAAAAACCAGCCGCTGCTTGCTGATGCTTATCGCGAGACCCTCGCCCTGCGTCTGAATGCCTCCCGATTGTCTGCAAACTCGCGACGCAGCTTATTGCTGGTCGAAAGACGCATCAATCGCGCGCGATATCTTAATGCTCCGGACACCGCTATTTTGATCGAAGAGTTGGGCCGCGATCGAGCCCGGCTCGAAGTCGTCAAACAGGAGGCGGCTTCGCGTCGCGCCGAAGCCGAGGCGCGCTTGCAGATGATCGAAGCCGCCGCCAGCAGAGGGGCGGGTTGGGCTGAGACTAATTACATGCTTCAGCGGCTGGATCAGGGAAGGAAGCACCTGCCGCTGGGGCTGGAGAACGCGCGCGCTGAACAAGAGCTGCGAGAAGACGCTGAACGGGAGTTGCGTAAGGAACTTGCGCCTTGAATTTCTCTTCCGCTTTGCTGTTAGAGGTGCGAAAAGTGTTTCCCCGGATCGAACAATGGCGAGGGTGCAGGCCTCGCCATTGTTTTTGGGAAATTATCGACTCTATGATGGAAGGCCCCAAAGGCCTTGCGCATCTTAGGTTCGCAAACACCGCATAATGATCGCCTCCCCTTTCGCGTGGGAATCTAAAGCCCTATCGCGGTCGATTAACCGGAGCGCCCGCCCGAATAACGATCTCAGTCCCTCTTCCCAGTTCGAGATCGTTTCGTCCCTGGACGTAAACTGAGCCGGCTCCGCCACCGGCGCCAAGGATGGCTCCGATCGCTGCTCCTTTTCCACCACCCGCGATTGCACCGATGATCGCGCCTACCGCTGTCCCCATGGCCGCGCGCTGGCCGGTTTTATTGGTCTGGCTTTCATCGCGCACGGTGCCTTCGCTGTCGACGCGCACGATCTCGCCATTCGCTGAGCGCACGCCTTCAACGAGTCCCGCAAAGCGATAGCTGCGGCCGTCACGCAGGCGAATGCTGTCAAAATCAAGCGTCATCACCGACCGCCCGGTCAGACGTCCACTGCGCTCGACGTGCGAGACGTGCCCTTCAATAGTGGCTCCTGAGAACTCCGCCGGTTCGTTAACTCGCAAAGTAAAGCGGTCGCCGACTACAGCGGTTCGGGTGGACAAGCTGTCATCCAGAACAGCCACGACTCGATCACCATCCGGCACCACGAAGCCGCTGGTGGATGTCGGATAATTCTGCGGATTGTAGATGCTAAACTGAGCGACGTCGGAAAACTTCTCGTACATGCTCTGCACTACGATCGGCCGCGACAGTCCCGTAACGTAGACTCGGCGCATAACATTCATTCGGCGTCCACTGTCAATCGGATCAAAGGTCACGGTGAACTCGTTGCCGGTGTCACCGGTAGAGCTAACCGACAATTGGTTGGCAGTCAGGGTGGCGCGCGAACGAATCATGCGTCCGTTCTGAGCAGTTTCAACCCGCTCGCGCCCATCAGCCTCGAAAGAAATCTGCGGAGCGCGTGTCGACGCCAGCGTTACTGTGCGGCCGTGTACATCGATGGCAATCTGATCCGGTGAATCCAAACGCTGCACCAATGAATCGCGGATCCGTCGTCGATCGCTGGGCGCCAGATCCCGTGTCGCCTGATCGGCCGCCCGCTGGGCGTCGTCACTGCGCGAAACATCAATCCGATAGGTTCCTGTGAACTGGCTCACTACCGGATTGCCAGAAGGCGGATAGACCCCACCGCTTTGGGGCCAACTGACGTTGTAGCTATTGGCAAGTTGATTCAGATCGACTCGCATGCTCGACCAATAGTTCCGCGAGCGCGCGTCCAAAGTGGTACGACGTGCGAAGTCATCCACGCGCGCTGCGCGATTCAAAACGTCCTGTACGTCCGTCGCCGCCGCCTGGCGCTGGTCAAACCGAGCATGCAGACGACGCACGCTATCGTCAAAGTCGCGCACCAACAGGTTGATATCCTCGTTACTGCCGTAGGTCTGGGCAGTGTTGCGCTCACTCCATACCTGCACGCTGTTGCGGAAAAGATTCGAACGATTCTCGATGCGCAGGATCAACTGCCGCACCGATTGATTCGGACCGCGGTAAACGCGGCGCTGCGCCTGAGCCGACAGGCTGACCAATATCAGACAAACAATCGGCATTACTGTGGCGAAATAACGTTTTCTCATTGTTCCTTCCTCCAGTCCTTGCTCAATGTCTTGTTCGCACACCGCCTCCCCGGATGCGTTGGCAATCAACTCGCGGGCCAAACGCCGGCGGTAACCGGGAGAGCCCAACGGCCGAGGTTCAAAATGGGTTGTGAAGGGGACATAACTGGGATTCCGCGGCCACCGCCAGGGGTTGCCGCCATAAGCCCGATGCGAAGAGAAACTCGTCCTAACAATTTCATTACAGCGAAGAGTATTAACATCGGTCGCCCTGCGTTTTGAAAACGACCATGTTATTCTTTCGTTGAATTTCAGGTACTCACCACGAATGGCTGAGAAAGGAACCACCGCTAACATTCACTTTGCCGGCGATGACCTGTTCGTCGGCATTACCCCGTCAGGACATGCCCAGGCAATCGAAACCGACTCGGCTCGCTCCCGGGCGGCCACCCCGATGGAGCTTTTGCTAATCGCTTTGGGAAGCTGTACCGGTGTGGACGTGATTTCGATCCTGAAAAAGCAACGTCAGGAAGTTACCAATTACCGCATCGAAGTAAGGGGCGAGCGTCGGTCAGAGTTTCCGCGCAGCTATACCCGCCTGGAGGTCAAACACATTCTGCGTGGGCGTCGTTTGGCAGCGTCGGCTGTGGCTCGTGCAATTGAGCTTTCAGATCAGAAATACTGTAGCGTGGCCGCGACTCTGCGTGGCGCCGCTGAAATCGTCACGAGTTATGAAATTGAGGAAGAAGATCAGACGAATGAGCAGGCCTAGGCAGTCGTGGCGATCCCAACTAATCTGCTCCGGTCTGCTGCTGGCGTGCGCTTCCCTTGCCTCTGCCCAAACCGCCACCGATGCTTCGCTGAACGCAGTGCGCGCCAGCGACCGCGCCGACCGCACGGCGAAGGGAGGGTTCGCCCAGGTAACACCGGCGGAGCACATGCGCCGGGCCGGAATCTATCTGGCCAATCGAGCTTTTGCCGCCGCGCGCGAACACTGGCAAGCGCTGGTCGACAATTATCCCAACGACGCAAACGTTCCCGCGGCGCTTTACGGCATCGGCCGCACCTTATATCAGGAGCGACGTTACGAAGATGCGCGCCAGGTTTATGACCGGCTCGCTCGCGACTATCCGCAAACAAAGGAAGGCCGCGAAGGCCTGAACTTCTCGGCATCGTCGCTGCTGCGCATGGGCCGGGGCGCGGAAGCAGCGGCGCGTTATGCCGAGTATCTGGAAAAGTATCCGAACGGTGAGCGCATCGACACTGCTTATCTGAACATCATCGACGGGTTGCGAGAGGCCGGCCGGCCACAGGAAGCAATCGTCTGGGTTAACCGCACGCGCGAACGCTTTCCCGGGACCCCGATAGATGTAAACGCGCTATTCGCGCGGCTGAGATTGGATGTGGCTCTGGGCGACTGGCAGCACGCAGTGCAAAGCGCCGATGAACTACTGAGCAAGCCTGTTCCCAGCGGCACGAACACTAACGCAGACGAAGTGCTTTACCTGAAAGCGCATGCCCTCGACCAGGCGGGCCGCACTCAGGAAGCGATTCGCACCTTTCTGATGATTCCCGACAGACTCAATTCATATTATGGGGGGATGGCGACGGCCAGGTTGGTGGCGACTGGGGATGCGACGGCGCGCCAGCGTGCTGCCGAACGAAACCAGACGGTGCAAGCTTCGATCGCCAACGCTGCCACCGGTTATCCGGCTCCTTATCGTTTTCAAATTGTTAGTGAGGCAAAGAAACGCGGGCTCGACCCGCGTCTGGTGTTATCGATCATGAAGCAGGAGAGCCAATTCAAGCCCAACGCGAAATCGCCATCGGCCGCGCGGGGACTCTTGCAGCTCACCATTGATGCGGCCGAAAAATATGCGAAGCGTGCCGGCGTCAATCGCGTGACCGAAGATTCGCTTTACCGGCCCGACGTGGCAATCGCCATTGGCTCAGAATATCTGGGGCAACTCTCAAACATGTTCGGCGGATTATCCGAGGCCATCGCCGCTTCGTATAATGGCGGCGAAGATAACGTCGCGCGTTGGCTGGCGCGCTCAAACCAAAGGGACGCAGGCGTCTTTACCGCCGAAGTCGGATTCACCGAATCAAAGAACTACGTCTACAAAGTGATGGCCTTCTACCGCGCCTACCGCCAACTCTATACGAGCGATCTAAAGCGACGATAAGATCATTTTCGAATTGTCATTTGACAGTTTTCATTTGTTATCGCGGTCTGCTACGGGCTTGCTTCGTGGATCGTTCGCTCGCTGGCGTATGACGAACTGTCCACGAAATCACACTAAACGACACGGACAAGGCCAACAAATGGCCAATGCAAAATGTCCAATGAAAAATGGGAAATCCGCTTTCTGCAGTTACGCCCAGAACTAACCGCTATGGCTCGGGACAGTATTTCGGCTCGAACCCTTTTGCGCGTTCGCGACGATCCAGTACGTCCGGTCGCCGGTACTCGCGCGGGATTATTCCCAGACGCACCAACGTCGCACGATATTCGTAGCGAATCGTCACCTCGCCCGCGGGCCGCGAATCCAAATCCATCTTGATCCATTGCACGTCGTTGCGGACTGAGCGGCCAATGCCAGTCGCTGCCGATTCATCATCCGGCGGCGGGTAAGCTTCAGTGCGTGACTTTTCCACGGACCGGTTGTCGGTTTGGCTCGATTGTCCCGAGGTGCCGGATTCCGGCGACGTTCTATCGCTTCGGATCCGACCGTCCTCCTTGGGCGGCCGGGGCACTACCGGCATGATCGTAAACGGTTTGCGCTCGCGAAAGAACACCGCCGAGATCACGCCGAGGTTCGCGGTCTGGCCGAGTTTGGCTCCGTAAGAATCACGCTCAGTCGTGAAGTAAAAGCGGCGCGCGTTTTCCGAGCTCATCTGCCAGCCGCGAACATGAATTGTTCCATATGGCTCAATCACCCACTTGTGTGCGTCCCAGGCGCTGGTATGACGCGCATCGATCGTATTCAATCCGTCGACCGCCAACGCCACCGCTACGCGCGTGCCCAGTGGATTGTGAATGCGCAGCTCATACTCAGCATTCTCGAGGGCTTCCACGTAACGCCGCCCGCGGGCCTCGTATTCACCTGTCGGCCGGCCGTCGACGATTACTTCGACTGAGAATCCGTTCTCTGCGACGACAGGTTCCGGGTATAGAGCTTCGGCGTCGGACTCGCGATCGTCAGCGACTGCTTCCACGCTTTGCGCGCCATACCTGTGCGCGACCACAGCCACCACCACCAGCAACGTTAACCCGACTGCGGGCAAAAGCTTTTTCCACATCGTTATTCTCCCTGCTAATAGAATTTCGGAGTTCACCGCTTGCAGAACGGCCAGGCGCGCGGGTTCTTGCAGGGCCAGCCTGCGGAGTTTCGACTTTTTTCGGGCAGGTCTTTACTTGGATAAACGGTGTTCAGAGTACCGACTTTAGTCGGGCTTTTATTAAATAAGAAAGAACTCAACTGAAATTGGCACTCTGAACGCACCAAAAAGAAACACCCCCCGCCAAAATCTCAGTTTGGGTAAATCCGGTTCGGCGCGCTAGAATGGCGGCGCTTTCTTATTTCCATTATGAGACCCGAGCCAAACGGCTGCGACCAAAGTGCCGAGGCTGGGAATACGCGAGGATTGAATGGCTGAATACGTCTTAACTGCAACCAAGAGCAACACGCGCCCCGGCTCGTTTTATGATCGCATCGAACGGTTTTATGATCTTACTTTCAAACTCAACGGCTATGGCCGGTCGCTCGATCAATATTTCGAGGATCATCCGTTGCCGGTCTTTCCCAACGCCCGAATTCTGGATGCCGGATGCGGCACGGGGACGTTGACCCTGGCGATGCTAAGAACGCTGAAGGTTCCGGTGACACTAACAGCACTCGATCTCTCGGCCTCGTCGATGGCCACCGCCAAGAGGTACGTCAACAAAAACAATCCACGCCAGCAACCAGTGCGATTTACGCGCGGCAATATCCTCGCCTTACCATTTGCCGACGACGCTTTCGATTTGATTGTGACCAGCGGGGTGTTGGAGTACGTTTCGCTTGATGAAGGGCTGAGCGAACTCGGGCGGGTGACGGCGCCGGGTGGTTATCTACTTCAGTTGCCGATGCGTCCTTCGCCGGTTACGACCCTTCTGGAGATGCTTTTCCGGTTCAAGTCTCATCCGCTGCAAGATGTTGACGAGGTTACCGGTCGCTATTTTCAGCTCGCCAGCCACTATCGCTTCCCGCCATTTCACGCGATCGGATGGTCGCGTTCGGCAGTACTCGCCCAAAAAATTTGAACAATTAGGAGACGGCCTCAGCCGCAGGTGCAGCGCCGCCGCCTTGACGCTCACCGGCCACTACGAAATCATCTTCGAAAGGTCTAGGAAGTCGGAAAGTTACTTCAATCCCCCTTGTTTCATCATGGTAGAACCCAGTCTCGAGTATTTTCAGATCCTGATAACCTAAGGATTCTGTTGAGGGGCGTGGCTGGCCAGTGATCTGGCTAAGTGCCCAATTGTAAAATGCTGTTTTGTCAGAAACAGTCAGACGATCAGTGCGTCGAAACTGCGACGGGGGATTGACACACTTGGGTTGAATCTCTCCGTCCTTAACTCTGCAGATCGCCAACTGGCCTGCCTCGCACACAAGCCGACCGCCCGGTGGGTTTGGACATTCACACTCGTTTTGATTTCCGTTCATTGACAAGAACCTCCTTCGCAGGCGCTTAAGTTCGAATCTTCAGGTTATACGTTGAATCATCAAACGTTACATCATATTTTCGAATTGCGTTTGGATTCTCAGTGATCGAACGCAACTTACGAATCGCATCACTCGTATCGGTTGTCTTGAGGTGCCAAGCCTTAAGTGGAGCATCCAGTTCTCTCTCGTCGAATCCCTCGTAATTAGGTACTGCGCCGTCGTTGTTTGCAAAAGTATCTACGGTTTGCCTAAAGGTCCAACCAAGCGGCAAAGTAAAATTGAACCCTGGTGGAAATCCAACCACTTTCGGGAAGAAAAACCAAACGACGAAAAAGAGCCCGAAGCCGATTGAGCCCATTACGCTGTACTTGGTGCCCGCATTAACACTGCCTTCTATTCTAACCAGCGCATCCCCCGAAATCAGGGCACCGGCAAAGCCTGCACACAGAGCGCAGAGGAACTTAAGAATTGCACGCTGGTCAGGGGTTAGGGTCTTGGCTTTGAAGAAAGCAACAATCGAGAATGTGACCAATACGATTACGAACCCGAGCCCGATCCAAAGCTGGTATTGCTGCAGGATGGTCATTGAGGCACCCTCCTCTTAGTGGTGATGGGAAGTCGTACTGTTAAAACCTGACGCCTAAGGTATGCATTGATAGCAGTTCTGTCAACAATTCGGGAACGGAAACGCGTTGTATGAAGGTGGTAACGATCTTCGGAGCTCGGCTGGCGACGTAAACTCCATAATCAGCCAAAACCATCCTCACCAGCAGGATCTCGCGCCTATCACTTCACCGCCGACACCGGCGCCATCCGCAGGATCCGATCGTCATCACTCGCCGGTTGCCCTCGTCCATCGCGATTGGACGTCGAGAAGTAGATCAATCCATCCGGCCCTTCGGCGATGTCACGAATGCGGCCGTACTTTCCTTCCAACAGATTCTCCTGACTTACTACTCGACGACCGTCCAGGGTCACGCGGATTATTCTTTCGCCACGCAAACACCCAAAGAAAAAGTTTCCTTTGAACGCCGGCAGCGCCGAGCCGCGATAGAACATTCCACTCGCGGGCGCGCACGCCGGTGTGTACTCCAACAACGGCGACTCCATCCCAGCCTGCGTCGCGCGATGATGAATCACCGGCCAGCCATAATTCTTGCCGCGCTCGATGATGTTCACCTCATCGCCGCCGCCGGGTCCGTCGAAACCGCTCGGCCCATGCTCAGTCTCGAACAACAGATTTGAGCCGGGCTGAAAATCGATACCCTGCGAGTTGCGGCTTCCATAAGCCCAAATCTCCGGCCGCGCATTCGCTTTGCCGACGAACGGATTATCAGTTGGCACGGTGCCATCATCGTTCAGCCGCAGAATTTTTCCCGCCAGCGAATCCAGCTTCTGCGCCAACTCGCGGTTGGTCGCATCGCCGGTCGTGATATAGAGCTTGCCGTCCGGCCCAAAGCGCAGGCGGCAGCCGGCATGAAACTGCGCTGCGGGAATGCCCTCAATAATCACTTGGCGATCGGTAAAGCCACTTGGCGTCTCCCGATAACGCACGACGCGGACCTGCGTGCCGCCAGAGTTGTAAGCGTAAGAAAGATAAAGGAAATGATTTGAAGCAAACTGCGGATGAAGCGCGACGCTCATCAATCCGCTCTCGCCTTTCGGCTCAACATCAGGAACTGTAAACAGCGGCGTCGGGCGCAACTTCCCATTTTCATAGACGCGCACCCGGCCGGGCCGCTCAGTGAAAATCATCCGGCCATCCGGCGCCCAGACTATCGACCAGACAACCTCGAGGTTCGGAATGACAGTTTCAACTTTGAAACTGCTCATGGTTTGCGGAGAGGTTTCAACTTCTCCGGCGCCGCGACCCGGCGGCGGATGACTGCATGCCAAAGCGACTAGTGTGATCAAAGAAGTCGCCAGGAGCGCTAATGACCTGTCATCGCGATTGCGGTGCGACTGCGTTATTTTCCATTTGTCATTTGTCATTTGTCAGGTTCCATTTATCCGTCGCCATTGAGCTCCCGCTCTGGTCGGAAATGGCAAATGTGAGATGGAAAATGATGAATGGAAAATGGTTCCGACTCCCCAGTGCTCACTGCCCACTGTTTACTGTTGTATATACTCATGCAACAACCTTAATTCATCCCCCTGCTCTCCCAGTTCCACGCGCAGCAGGTCGCGCATAGAAAGCATCCCGACCCACTTCTCACCATCGACGACCGGCAGATGCCGGCTGCCGATCTGCTCCATTCGTTCCAGGGCCTGATGCGGAGTCTCGTCACAACGAATCACCGCGCGCAGCGGACTGGTCACATCGCCTAGTTTCAACGACGCCGGATCGTGCTTAGGCACGACCACGCGATTCAACAGGTCGCGTTCAGAGAAGACGCCCATCAACCTCCCTTCCTCATCGAGCACACACACGGCGCCGATTCGCCTGCCAGCCATAAACTCCGCCGCTTCCATCACGGACGCCGTAGCTTTCATCGAATAAGGCTCTCGATCACGAATGACATCTCTGATCAGCATCGCCGCGCCTCCTGGTCGATTAAGTTGTTCGAGTAGTAGCTATTATATGAGAGTCACGCGTGGTAAGGAAGAGGGAACGTTGACTTAGTAAGGAAGAGGCCCGACTACTCGAAAAAAGGTGAGCATGACAAAAACGCCGCGCTCACCCTATTGCCTATTAGCCGGATCTGATTGTTACATTCTCCGTCCGCGTCGATGACGACGGCGATGGCGGTGCCGCCAGCGCCAGTTCCCATTACCATTCTTGTGGCGTTCCATCCGGTTGCGATCATTCCGGTCGCGATTATTGTTTTGTCCGGGAGTGCCAGCGAATGCCAAACTGCCGACGCTGAAGATCATCAGCAGGATAAGTCCTATGATTTTCTTTATGAGCATGTGTCTCCTTTCAGAGATGTCAACGTGGTTTAGTAGCCAGAAGGTTTTGCGCGGTGGCTCGTTCGCCACTCCACGCTCTCATATCCGCAGGGGCTTCCGAAAAAGCATGTGCGCGCTGCTCGCATTTTCTCGCTCTCCCTGGGAGATGAGCGGGAAGAAAATTGAGAGCCCTCCCTTACGGTCGGGCTAGTGCCCGGTAAGTTACTGTTCCGCGGGCTAATGCGCCGCCTTTGCCGCCACCTGGTCGATCGCATCTACCACCGCATCCGGCCGGGTAAAGGGAATCTGGTGCCCGGTCTTCTCCAGCACGACCAATTCGGAGTGGGGCAGGGCTTTGTACAAGCGATGCGCATTCTCTATTGCCGGCACGATCAGGTCCGAGTCGCCGGTGACGATCGAAACCGGCACACGCAAACGTGACCTCTCGCTCACAGAATCGGCTCGCGATGAATCGAACGAATCCGATTCGCGATGGTTCGATTTGATGAGTTCAGCATAGCGCAGACTTAATTTTGGCAAGCTCTCGTTCAGCAAAGCGTCATCGATGGAATACCATTTCACTTTCTTTGGCCGCGTCCATTCCGAAAGCACGTGCCGCAGATAATTTTTTGGGATCGGATCGGGCGCGAAGGCTTTCGTCACATCCGTTCTTACCAACCAGGGACCAATCAGAGGCGTAAACAAAAAATTGACGATGTCCCCGATGATCGGAAAGCCCGGCAGCTTGCTCAGAAATGAAACTCCGTCGTCGCTCTCGTAAACTGCCGGGGCCAGGAGCACCAGGCCCGACAAGTCATCCGGGAATTCCAGCGCGTAGGCAAGCGCCAGCGCGCCTCCCCAGGAATGCCCAACCAGGATCGGTCGTTCGATCTGAAGCTCTCTCAGCGCGGTATGAAGCATCTGCGCCTGAATATCAACGGTGATGTCGCGGTGATTGGGCCGATCGCTGTGTCCGTGACCCGGTCGATCAAAAGCGATGGCCTGATAACGTGAAGAGATTGGGGTGTAGAGTCTGGCCCAGTCCTGACAAGAACCGGGATTGCCGTGAATCAATATCACTGGCCGGCCGGCGCCTTTGATTACAAAGTGCAGGCGCGCGCCGTCGACCGTGACAAATTTCGATTGGGCCTGAGCATAGACATGAGCAACGCGCGACGCGATGTAGGCTTGCTTGAGTCGGCCGGTGACCCTCATCGAAACAATCTTTCACTCAAAGAAGCAATTCACCACAGAGGACACAGAGAAGGACTGATACGCACAGACAGGATCATTCGCTTCGATTCAGGGGGAAACCTAATCCGCATGAGATTTCGCTCGTAAAGGAGCTTTGATCTTAATGGCGAATCCAGTTGCTATAAAACATTTGGCTCCTAAACCGAGCCGCGTAAGCTCTAGCTCGTCAATTTCGGGGGCTGCGTTCTATTCACAACCTTAGACGAAGGGCTGAGGGTTTTGGTTACGTTTTCACGAGCAATGCGCAGGACCTGACGCGTGAGGAGTTGCGTGAGACCACCTGGTACCAACGCGCGCACGATCGCGTGGCCCACTCGCGGGGGAATCGTGACGCCGGGCTGACTCAGGATGTATTCGCTCTCCCACCAACTGGGGACGAACTTTCCCTTGAAGCGACGCAAGCCATCGAAGTTATAGAATGCGCCCAGCTTGCGCGAAGCCGCCCGAAACGTGCGTTCAATCATGGGATGCTCGCCGCAGGCAATATCCTCGGTTCCTTCGGTGGCGAGTGGCGCAGTGCCCAAGGTCGCCAGCGGAACTCCTTCCGCTTTCAAAGCCATCAAAGCTTCAAAGACCAAAAGCGTCGCCGTGCCCTGCGGCGCGTCGGGCAAGCGCAGGACGTCTTCCAGATACCAGGCTTTGCGCGTGGGTATTGGACTGGCAGCGAGAAAGCCGACCAATTCGCCATCAACGCGCGCAGCGAAATACTTTTTGTGGTCAGAATGCAGAAAAGGATCGAGAGCTACCAACCAGCCAAATGTGATGCCCGCGCGACGAGTACCAAGCCAGCGGAGGCAAAGCCTGGCAGTCTCGGCCTTCAACTTTTCGTTAACCGTCGAAACAACTTCGACCTTCACGCCGGCCCGGCGCGCCTGGTTCACGCCGGCACGGAGTTTCTTTGCACTGTCGCCGCGCGGATTCCAGGCCTTTAGATCAAAGTATGGAGAGGCGCCGACTTTCACGGGTGTGAATTGTCTGGACGAAACCAGCTTAGCCAACTCAGTGGTGGCGGGAACGAAAGCAGCAACTCTCCCCTTTTTATTGGCGAAGGCCGCGAACTGTCGCGCCAACTCAGCCATGTCTTCGCGTGACGCCAAAGGATCGCCGGCTGCCAGCCAGACGCTGCCGAACTCGCTGTAAATAACTGCGCCGTCGATGTCCGGAGTAGACCAAAGCAGCGCCCCGGGCGCGATGCTGACTAAAGAATGCGGATTGTAACCATAGAGGGTTTGCAGCCGCAGCAGTTCACCGGTCGGATCCGGGGTTCGCTGTCGCCGCCGCTCAGCGAGGGCGAAATTGATGCGCGCTTTCATGTAACGCGCGCCATAACCCGCGGCCGCGCCGCCGCCGGCGGCTAACCACCACAATTGCCTTAACGGAATAAACATAAGGGGACAGTCTGATAACCCTTTTACCCCTCCTGGGTCGCCTCAGTCAACCTAAGATGTTAGATAACGACGAATCGGGTTTGGTTTCCTAAAGCTTAGCAAAAGCGTCCACGAAAACACACGAAAATGCACTAACAAGACCCGATTTACCGCTTCGTGTTGTTTCGTGGATCGTCTGCGTTTTCCTCTGCGGACCTTTGCGAAAACCTCCGCGTCCTCTGCGTTTAGGTCTTGCTCTTCGTTGGTTCGCCCAGCGAACTGGTTGGATCGAATGCTATCTGCTAAATTCCCTCACCCGGGAGTTTCTTTTTTCTCTGCGTAATCTCTGCGGGCTCTGCGGTGAATCTTAACCGCGAAAAGCTCACCGCAGAGACGCCGAGGGCGCGGAGGACGCGCAGAGTTTTCTTCTGGAGACCGTTCAATGAATCGATCCAGACTGAAGAGAACGTGGCTGTTGGCCTTGCTCACTACAATTCCGTTTTTGGCAATTCTACTCTTTCCATCAGGAGCACACATGGAAGCGACATCACCAGCCGGACCTCGCTTTACTATCTCCTTTCCTGAGAGCGCGAGCAAAGAACCACTCGATGGCCGTCTGCTCTTACTAATCTCCACCGACAACTCAAAAGAGCCGCGCCTTCAGATCAGTGAAGACCTGAGCACGCAACAGGTATTCGGCGTCGACGTTGACGGATTGAAACCTGGACAGCCGGCGATCTTTGACGCAACCGCGCCTGGCTATCCCTTACGCAGCTTGGCACAGGTTCCAGCAGGCGAATATTGGGTGCAGGCTCTCCTGCATCGCTATGAGACTTTCCATCGCAAAGACGGACACACCGTCAAACTGCCGTCGGATCGCGGCGAAGGCCAGCAATGGAGCCGTGCGCCCGGCAATCTTTACAGCACGCCGCGCAAGATTAAAATCAGCGGCGATACCGGTGAGGCCATCCAGTTGTCATTGGATCAAGCAATACCACCAATAGCACCGCCGAAAGATACGCGTTACGTCAAACACATTCGCATTCAGAGCAAGCTACTGACGGAATTCTGGGGCCGCCCGATGTATCTCGGCGCGCACGTGCTCTTGCCCGAAGGCTTCGATACGCACCCCGACGCGCGTTATCCGCTGGTCATCTTTCACGGACATTTCCCCGAAGACATCGGCGGCTGGCGCGAGACGCCGCCTGATCCCAACCTGAAACCGGAGTACAGCGAACGCTTCCACCTCGAAGGCTATAACCGCATCGAACAGGAACAGGCTTACAAGTTTTATCAGGAATGGACGAGCGCCAACTTCCCACGCTTTCTGGTCGTCGAGATTCAGCACGCGAATCCTTACTATGACGATTCATACGCCGTGAACTCCGCCAATCTCGGCCCGTATGGCGACGCAATCACCTATGAGCTGATTCCGAAAATCGAAAAACAATTTCGCGCTCTCGGCAAAGGCTGGGCGCGATTTCTTTATGGAGGCTCGACCGGCGGTTGGGAAGCTTTGGCCGTGCAACTTTTCTATCCGGATGAATACAACGGCGCGTGGGCCGCATGTCCCGACCCGATCGATTTTCGCGCCTTCACGGTGGTGAACATCTACGAACACGAGAACGCCTACTACGCCGATGCGAAGTGGAAACGCGTGCCGCGCCCAAGCAAACGCAATTATCTTGGCGAGCTGGCCGCCACGGTGGAAGACCTCAACCAAATGGAACTTGTGCTGGGGACGAACAGTCGTTCCGGCGGACAGTGGGACATCTGGCAGGCCGTTTATTCACCCGTTGGCGCGGACGGTTACCCCAAACCGATCTGGGACAAAGCGACTGGCAAGATTGATAAGTCAGTGGCGGCGTATTGGCGCGAACACTACGACCTCGGCTACATCATGAAGCGCGACTGGGCAAAGATTGGTCCGAAGCTGGAAGGCAAGATCCACCTCTACGTCGGCGAGGCGGACAACTACTTTCTGAATAATGCCGTGCACCTGGTCGATGATTTTCTCAAGACAACTAAGAACCCTTTCTACGGCGGCGAAGTCGATTACGAATGCCGCGCCGAGCACTGCTGGAACGGCGACCACACCCGCCCGAATGCAATCTCGAGACTCCGCTACCATCAGTTCTACGCCCCCAAGATCGTCGACCGAATAATAAAGAGTGCGCCACCGGGCGCGGATTTGAAGAGTTGGCGGTATTAGGACTGCTAGGGAACGAGAATGAACCAGAACGTCATGAACTGCGGCGCCTCACTGACGGATGACGTTGCTTTCATCGAGAAAGGCTCACGATCACGAATGACCTGTCTGATCAGCATCGCCGCGCTCCCTTGGGGCTAAGGAAGTGTGCGCCCGTGGCGCTGTGCCTACTGCTCACTTGCTTACGCCTGATGCCTTCCGGTGTGAGTATTATTAGAGAAGTTGCGCGCGGTGTCTTTAGTGAGGGGTGGGGGTTGGCTACAACTTCCCTTGGCAAGGAATGTGGTTGGGTACTAGAGAAACACGTCATTTCATAAATAAACCTCGCGTAATTTTGCGTCGTTGAGCGCATCCGCAACTCCAACAAAAGAAATAGCGCCGTTTCGCAGGACGTAAATTCTTTGAGCGATTTTGAGGACTTCGCGTACCTTTTGCTCAACGATCAGAACGGAGATACCAAAGTCACGACTGATTTGCTGTATGTGGCCAAAGGCCGCCGAGATGAGGGGAGCCGCTAATCCCAGGGATGGCTCATCAAGCAAGAGTAAACGGGGCGACAAAACCAAGGCGCTAGCTAACGCCAGCATTTGCTTCTCACCTCCAGAAAGATTTCCGGCTAACTGACGTAGCTTCACCTTGAGCGAAGGAAACAGAGCAAGAGACTTTTCAATTCCATTATTCAAACTTCTCCTGTCGGGCAGAGCGTGCCCCCCTAACTCTAAATTCTCTTGGACTGTCAGCTCAGTAAAGACCTGATTTCCTTGCGGAACGTAAGCAACGCCCTCTTGAATCATGCGGCAAGGAGTTGGTGCTGGCACAACTTTGCCATCAAAAACAATTTCTCCTTCCCAAATTGGAATTAAGCCAAAGACGGATTTGAGCAACGTCGACTTCCCAGCGCCATTGTGACCGATGAGGGCCACGATTTCTCCTGAATTAACCTCAAGCGTAACACCGCCCACGATCAGTTTCTTTCCGTAGCCAGTAATGACGGTGTTTATTTTGAGCAAGGCGAAGGTATCAGGCAAGGTACGCCTCCATGATCTCTGGCCGTTCCAATACCTCGTTGGGTTTGCCCCTAGCGATAAGCTGCCCGTTGTCCATTACAATAACTTCGTCGGCCGCGTGACGGATCGCCGAAATATCATGCTCGATGAATATTACAAGTTTTCCTTCGGTGTGAAGTTGCCGCAGGAGATCAAGAATGCGTAAAGCCATTTTAGGGTGAACTCCAGCTACCGGCTCATCCAGCAGTAACACTTGTGCTCCTGTCGCCAAACAACAAGCTAGCGCCAAAAGTTTCTGCTGCCCATAAGAAAGCTCGCCCGCCAAGACTTTAGCCTTGCTTTCAAGTCCGACGAACTCTAGAAGCAGCATTGCGTCTTTGCGATTTTGAGTTTCTTCTTTTGCCACGCTGAACCGTGAGATTGCCCTTAATAGCTTCTCTCCGTGCTGACGCGGACGACCAAGGAGGACATTTTCCAAAACTGGAATTTGAAGAATGAGACGGAGGTCCTGAAAAGTGCGAACAACTCCTAATTGTGCGATTTGATAAGGTGAGAGGTGAGTTATCTCGTGGTTACCGAAAAAGCATCTGCCAGTATCAGGACGGAGAAACCCTGTCAAGATGTTGAAAAGTGTGGTTTTGCCTGCTCCGTTAGGACCAATGATTCCAACTCGGGCAATATCCTTGTTGGTGAAACCAATACTAAAGTCTTTAAGAACCTGTACGCCGCCAAAAGACTTTGTTAGACCTGTACACCGCAGCACCTTCACCGCCTTATCAAATAAGTTCAGCGTCCCAAATTGTATTTACCTATTAGACCGCGAGGCCGCACCATCAACATAACTAGCAAGAGTGTCCCGTAAAGAATCTGACGCACGTTAGCTGCGACTACGCTTGGCAGACCGACGAACCGTAAGATTTCCGGCAGCGCTACTAGCACGACGGCCCCGGCAGCGGGCCCCCACACATTGCCAGCCCCGCCGATGATGACTATTGACAAGATAAAAACACTCTCAGAAATCGTAAAACTCGTCGGGTCGATGAAGGCCGAGAAATGCGCGTAGAGGCATCCAGCGACTCCGGCTAAAGCGCCGCAGACGGCGAAGGCAGAAATTTTGAAGGAGAGCGTATTCTTGCCGAGTGTCTGAGCGAAAGGTTCATCTTCCCTGATGGATTTCAACACTCTTCCATAAGGAGAGTTCACCAGTCTGTGACAAACCCAGAACACTGCTGCCGCGGATACCAAAATCAAAAGCGTGACTGCCCATTGACTTCTGATCGCAAAGCCCATGAGCGACAGCGGCGGAATGCCCGGAATCCCAAACGCTCCGCGTGTGACCGATTGCCAGTTGTTTAAAACCGACCAGACGATCAACTGAAAGCCGATTGTAGCAATCACAAAATAGTCATGTCCCAGCCGCAGAGACAATGCCGCCAACAACATGGCAGCAACGGCGGCTGTCGTCATCGCGGCAACCAGGCCGAAAGGAAATGGCGCATTCAGGTCAATCGCCACTAAAGCCGTAGTGTATGCACCAACACCAAAGAACGCCGCCTGAGCGATTGACACCAACCCGGCATACCCTGTCACGATGTTCGCCCCAGCTGCGCAAATGCTGAAGATGCCTATCAGACTAAGAATGTGCAACAGATAGGTCATTTTAAGGGTTCGTGTTTTGTGGAGAGGGTTCAGAAATGGGTGCTGCCATGTACTTCGCTTTCATTGACTCGTACAGCGGTTCTATCGTCCCAACATTCCCCTCAAAATCAAAACCTTCGAATTTGAATCTATCCTTGAACGTAATCGCTCCTAAGAATGCTTCGCTCTTTGCGTACCCAATTACTATCATTGGTTCGCCAGTTGCCATTTTCTCAAACCAACCCGGATTGATAGGTTCTAAAATCAGACGACCGGTGTCACTTGTTAAATACACATCTATAAAGTTTTTCACGGGCCCGCAATACCCTTCAATGTTCCCCTGTTTTTCAAGTATTTGCGGACTAATATCCGGAGATTCTGATTTATAAAACTCTTCTAGGAATTTGCGTAACGTCGAATCGGCAGATGTCGTATCTCCCTGAAAGCACACAATTTCAATGTTTACGTTTTCATTTCTAAGACAGTACTCAAGTTTTTGTTTCAGATCAGAGAAAGAGTACTCACTTTGCGATTTGAAAGTCCTATCAAACTGCTTGAAGATCTCATCAAACTGGCCTGGGTTTGGAAATAAAATCAGCAATTTCACGTCACAACTATTTTTGTTGGCGTCGTCGAATAACTCTATACAATGACGAAGAAGTTCTTGTACGGTGGTGAATCTTTCAGGGTTAATGTCCCCAAGTATCCAAATCGCAAGAATGAAGCCCAGGGTACTTGCCAACCCAAAAAGCATGTTTGCCAGAATAACGATAAGGCGAATACCAGCTGGCGGTGTGGCTGTCATGGACTTCCAGTAAATGATGTGCAGGACTAGATAAGAGAGAATGAGCAAAGCAGAAACAGCAATGACGACTATAGATGTCCATACAATAACCTTCGGATTCCGCAACTTTCGAATTGCCCAGCGATGGTGACGATAATGATCAAGTTTGGGTCGCATGGCTTTGCCTAGATTGAGGAGGCAATTCGATTACCAAGTCTATGAGCGATCTTACTTCGCCGTAGCACTCATTGCTTTTGCCGGAGCGCGCACGAACGCGCCGGACTGAACAGTCTTAATGAGAATGGGCTTTACTACGTCTCCCTTTTCATCGAAGCTAGTTGTTCCTGTAACGCCTTGGTAGTCGTGAGTGGCGTACAAATAGCTCTTGATGCAACTCGTATCATTCCCGCATTTAGTTAATGCACCCTCGATGATTTTCAAACCGTCATAAGCCAAAACCGCAAAGCCTTCTGAAGGGTGTCCAAATCGTTGAGTGTATTTTTTCTGATACTCCTGGACACGCGGATCGGTGGAAGCTGGGTCGAAGTGGTGCGGGTAGTACACTCCGTTAGCCGTATCTCTAGCAATCTGCAAAATGTCGGGGTTCTCAAACGTCGCGGCGGCTAAGAAACGCTGATTTAGACCCATCTCACGAGATTGTTTGAGGATCTGACCGATTTCAGTGTAAGCAGGAACGAAAATCGCGTCCGGCTTCGATTGCGCGGCAAGTGTGATTTGCGTCCGCAAGTCTGTCTGCCCTTGTTGAAATCCGTTCTCTGAAACGATTGATCCACCAAGGGCAGTGAACTCTCTTTTGAAAACTGCGGCCAAGTCGACCCCAAAATCATTGTTCACATAAAGGGTCGCAATCTTTCTCAATTTCAAGTCATCGTAAGCGTAAGGTGCAAGAGCCTTCATATAGAGACTGCCGTCCGGCTGAATGCGAAAAGTGTAGTCGCCAGCGTCACGAATCTTCGGCGACACTGCTTCCGCCATTATGATCACATGAGATGCTTCGGCAATTGGAGCTTGGGCAAGTACCGACGATGAAGACCATGAGCCGAATACGACCGGAACCTTGTCCACATTCGCTAACTTTTGCATCGCACTGGCCGCCAGTTTTGGATTGGCTTGATCGTCTTCGTAAATGATTTCGAGCGGTCGCCCATTGATTCCGCCTTTGACGTTGATTTCCTCTTTAGCCAGTTCTAGCCCTTCCTGTATCCACTTGCCATACTGAGCGGGCTGGCCGCTCAGCGGAAGAATCGCGCCAATCTTGAACGTACTTTGCCTGCCATTTCGGCAACTGCTGAAGGCGAGAGCAAACACCATCAGACAGAAAAAACCAGACCATACTAAACACCGCAGCGTCTTCATAGCTACCTCCTCAAGGTTCGAGCATGAAACTCTTTTCGATTCATCCATTGAGCAGCTCGTACCACAGGCGGGAACTTGATTGCCTTATCACTAGTCCACCACTTAGCTACGCGCTCTTCCTTTAGACTACCCATCACCGCTCCCCCCGCCTTTTCTAGAAAGGCTGCGAGATTGAGAGTGAGAGACCGAATCAAATTGCGGTTGCCTTGAGCTGTAAAAACCAATGCAACACCCCAAGTCTTCGGCATGTAAATCATCAATAGTCCCATCTCCGTCAGCCTCTGCAACAAACGAGGGTCAGAGCGCTCCGGGCAAAGTGTTAGATGGAATTCGCTTTCCCGAAAGGTTTTAGGAGGCAAGGACGTCATCTCAAGTTTGAAAGGAGTAGGAACATTGGGATCGTGTGGCGACCAATCAAAGTCCTTGTCAAAAGTAATGACCTCGCCCTCAACATAACCAGCCATAGCTCTGTGTGATTGCGCGTAGGTTACGACTTGTGCAAAGGCACCACGGAAGACTTGAGCATCTCGAGTCTTTAGAGTCAAGTGATTCAAAGGCTCGGTCTTGCCACCATCTGCTCCGACGAAATCAGTGCGAAAAAAACCAAGTTCCTGCTTGAGAAAGGTTTCAAATTCCGGCGAAACCCAAGCCGCGTCAACGTGAATATGAAAAAGGAACATGTTCAGGACCCACCGATGAATCTCCTAGTTTTCGCGTGACGCAGGTTTCAGCACAAAAGTTTGTCTGTCCAACAGTTCGACTTTCCCATTCGATTTCCGGACCTTGCCGGAAGGGTCAACCTGAACCAAGTCGCCTTCCGTTAGTCGAATGACTTGGGCTGTTGGGAAGTATGTTCCGATTAGCTGCCCTTGGTCATTCCATACATTGCGTGGGGAATGAAACAAAGGATCTATCTTTTTCGCCGAGTGGCCCATTTAAGTCAGTCTCCTTAGTCCGTATTACCTGATCAAAAACCGTTTTCCGTCTCTGCATGCAAAAACCCCAAAATTCAGATGATAGCCGCTTATTTGAAGTTGCAACTATGTGCTTCTAAACTTTGCACCCAGAAGCCCCTGGGGTCTAAAGAGTAAAAACGCCAACAGCAACAAAAACACGCCTGTGTCTTGCCACTTGGTATCCAGTTGGATAGCGACAAGGTTTTGGAAGAGTCCAATTATCATCGCACCGAGTACAACTCCGGGCAAGCTCCGAACCCCGCCTATAACCATTGCCGCCATCGACACTACTAGAACTCGAAAACCCAGGAGCGGAGTTAAGTCCGTGTCCAACGCCATCCAAATGGCGGCCACCCCGGCAAGCGCGCCGCCGATTGCATGAACGCTGGCGTGGATTCGATTCGTATTTATCCCAAAGATGTTAGCCAACTGAGTATCATTCGCTACAGCACGGAACTTTTTACCCCAGGATGAGAATTTCAAGATTAGACTCAATACCAAGCCGAGACCGAGAGCGGTAAGAAAAGCTCCGAGTTGGACTTTAGTAAGAGATACAGTAGCGCCAAATAGGAGAGTAAAGAACAACCCGGGCATGACTTGACCGGGCCTGATGACTTTAACATCGTCTCCTGCCAGCAGCGAAATCGTGTTCTGTACAATTACGAATATACCTAGTGACGCAAGCAATAGTATAAGTGGCGTAGCGAGGCGCTGACGTAAAGGACCGTAGAAAATGACTTCCAACAACCATCCCAGTAAAGAGGCTGCTATTACACCACCCGCGGCGGCTACGACAAAAGGCAAAGAAACCACACTTTCGGATTCAAGGTTGAAGAGTTTTATTATTGCCCAACAGCTATACGCCCCCACGGCGAATACAGCCGCGAAGCTAAAATTGAAAAACTTAGTCGCCCGATATTCTAGAGCAAAACCAAGTCCAACCAGAGCGTAAAGAGAGCCTGCGATAAGACCGTTCACCAGCAGTTGAAAAACCAAACCCATAGTTGTCACTGACGCCAATCTGTGCCGGAGATTAGTCTCACCTTTCTCTGTTGTCAATGCTTTCTAAGTGAACGCGAAACCCACGGTGAGATGTCATATAGTCTTTGCAATCAAGTCGGCGCGCTAGGTAAAGGCGCAACAGCAAAGAGGGTCAAGGTTAGGCCCACCCTTCTTAAAGCGAAGCCGGAAACAGCCGAGCCGGCACTACGTCACATCCAGAATGCAGACAGCCCTGTCCGCGATCCGGATGCCTGCGCTCCAAAGCACACAGATTGAAGTCTGTGCCACTTCACCCAAACAACGATCCCTGCGCCGTCGGGCGGCGGAAGGTGCTTGGGCGCGTGTGGCGCTCGCTGCCGACGCGATGCTCGTTGAAGCCGAGTCGCCGGGTATAAACCTCGAACAATTTTTCCTGCGCGCTCCAGTACTGGCCTTTGCCGCGCATGCGCTCGCCAAAGACACTCGAGTTCAGTTTGCCGCCACGCGCATCGCGAATGCGATTCAAAACGCGATCGGCTTTGGTAGGGAGTTTTTCGCGCAGGCGTTTTTCGAAATAAGGCGCGACGCTGCCGGGCAGGCGCAGCATGTTGATGAACGCTCGGTTGGCGCCGCAGTCTTTCGCGCGCTGTAGGAGTTCGGGAATGTCGCTCGTCAAGCCAGGCACAGTCGGGGCAATTCCAATTCCGACGTCGATGCCGGCCTCGGATAAAGTTTTCATGGCCTCGAACCTCGCATTCGGCGACGGCGCGAAGGGTTCCAACGCGCGCGCGATGTCGTAATCGGCAAACGGAATTGAGAAGAAGACAGTCACGCTGGCTTCGTGGGCCAGCCTTTGCAGAACATCAACGTCACGACGAACGAGCGCGGACTTGGTAACGATGCCAACCGGATTGCGAAATTCAGCGCAGACTTCCAGGCAGCGGCGCGTCAATTTGTAGTTCGCTTCCAAAGGAATGTACGGGTCTGAGGTAAACGAAAAGACGATCTCGTCGCCTTTCCACGAAGGCTTGAACAATTCATGACGCAGAAGCTCCGGCGCCTTTACCTTCACGATGATCTTGCGTTCAAAATCCGTACCCGCTCCGTAACCAAGATATTCATGCGTCGGCCGGCTGAAACAATAGGTGCAACCGTGCGGGCAGCCGCGATAGCAATTGATGGAATGGTCGAACGCCACATCGGGGCTGTCGTTGCTGCTGATGATCGAGCGCGTTTCAGTCTCTTCAAAGATCTCGATCCTGGCCGCGGGTGGCTCGCCGAGCCAATCAATGGAATGTGTCAGCCAGGGATTCGGTGGATTCTCGATGTAGCGCATGCTTGCAATCCTGTCCTATCAGTGAAACACAGGATAGCGGTTCGGGTTTGAAGTTTCAAGTTTTAGGAGTACTGGTTCAGTTTCATTTAGTTGATGCCATTACGCAGAATCGGCGAGTCGTTACAGAACCGCGAGCGGTAGCGACCGGATGCTGCATTCAACCTGCGGTCGATAATTTCGCCGTCAGAAGACCTGTAGGACTCGGTTGAGTGCTTGGATCCGGTCGCTACCGCTCGCGGTTCTGTAACAAGTACTTTCCTGGCAACGCGGGGGCTGCGTTCCGGGCTGATTGCAAACTCCACCAGTATCGTTTCAGCTTTCAGGTTGAATTGCGCCGTTCACTCCGTTAGGAGTGGGATGTTTATAGGTTGGAGCGAAACTCAGAAACGACTCCGTTCGGAGGAGCGGAATTCAACCAGAGCTTTACTATTCCCGCCACCATCCGCTCCTCCGAACGGGGCCCGGAGGGGTTTGTTCCGCGAGCTATAAACATCTCACCCCTAACGGGGTGAAACCAACTCACAGAAACTTTCAAAAAGGAACCATCGTTACAAGTTCTCAGAGGGCAAAATGCCCATTGACAAACCGGCCGGAAGTCGTTAGAAGAACCGGACAGATCCGTTCGACCAACTCATGAACAGGTAAGCACTCGCGCGGGAAAGTAAGGAGCAAAAGAAATGAAGCCCGAAGATGCCGTTGGATTGGTATTCGCCCTCGTGATTTTGGTCGCGGTGCTGGCGATCTATATCGGCCTGATCGTCCTGGGAGTAAAGATCGCCATCCGCAAGAACAGATCGCCTCACTGGATGTGGTTCGCGATCCACCCGCTGGGTTTGATTATTACCTTGATAGTTATGGCCAGCTTGTCCCCTTTGAAGCGATGCCCCAATTGCGGAAACAGGACGCAGGAGCATGCCCGCCTCTGCGGGTTCTGTGGATACAATTATGAGGCGGCATTCATGGCGCAGCAGCCCGGCGTTTACATGCCGCGGCCGCAACCGAGTGTTTACATACCGCCGCAGCGGTAATCTACGCTTCAACGCTCAGTTTAGATCGTCGATCTGCAAGCCTACCGGACCGGCGCCGGCGCCTTTGATGCCGTCAAGGACGCGCATGACTTCAAGGTAAGGAATGGCTCGCGGCGCTTTTATGAAGACCGTCCGCTCCACGCGGACGCTTTCGGGTAAGTCAATCCGATCGCGCAACTCGTCACGATAAACATGATTCTGCTGGCGCTTTTCAAAGAGATCGAAAAGCGTCGCGCTTAACTTGCTCGGATCATTCACCGAGCCCATATCGTTCAGACCGTTGAGCATTAAGGTTCGATCTGTCTTGATCGTAACTAAAAGAGTCTTGTCGTTTGGATTCAGAGGGATGTCGGTTGTCGGTTTCGATGGAACCTTGGTCAGAAAACGGGCCGGCTTCAACGGCGAGAGCACCATGAAAATGATCAGCATTACCAGCAAAACATCTATCAGCGGAGTTACGTTGATGTTTGGCTTGGCTTGAGAATCGGAAGCGTTGGCTGATGGCGTATGAGCAAATTCGCGATTGGCCATGACGGTTGTCCTCCTGGTAATGGGTTAGACTTCTGCTGCTCTCGGAAAGTTCCGAGAGGCGTAAATCGTAACAAGCCCTCCCTCACGGTCGGGCTTCTGACACTCACCTTTGGGGCAAAGTAAATGGACATTCAGGCTTATCTAAACCGAATCGACTATCGAGGGCCCCTGGCGCCAACTGCCGAGACTCTGCGGCAGCTGCAAGTTGCTCACTTGCTAACCGTGCCATTCGAGAATCTAAGTATTCACGCGCGGGAACCAATCGTGCTCGAGGACGAAGCCTTGTTTCAGAAGATTGTAAATCGGCGTCGGGGAGGCTTCTGCTACGAGCTCAACGGTCTGTTTGCAGCGTTGCTGCGGGCCCTGGGATTCGAAGTTGCCATGCTCTCGGCGCAGGTGGCCAATGCGGAAGGTGAATTTAGCCGGGACTTTGATCACATGGCGCTGATGATAACGATCGAGGAGCGTTGGCTGGCTGATGTTGGCTTTGGCGATTCGTTCGTCGAGCCACTTCGGCTTAATGAACGCGATGTCCAGGTGCAGGGCGACCGCGCATATCGGATCGTAGCTGATGACGAGCGCCTGATTGTACAGCGTGCAGACAACGGCAATGATTGGAAGGCGCAGTATCGCTTCACGCTGGACCCATATCAGTATCCGGATTATGCGGAGATGTGCGAGTATCACCAGACATCACCCCTGTCGCACTTTACTCAGGCGCGCATCTGCTCGCTGCTTACTCCGCAGGGACGAATTAGCCTAAGCGATATGCGTTTAATTACGACTGAACCGGGGGAACGTCACGAGCGCACAGCGGCAACTCAGGAAGAATATGAAGAGATGCTGCGAGAGCTTTTCGGTATCGTTATGTAAATTGCCAAGTGTATCTAACGCAGAGTACGCGGAGGTTTTCGCAAAGGACGCAGAGGCAGAAATGGTACAGAACCGCTCGCGGTAGCGAGCGGGTTAAGGGCTCAACCCGCTTGGCTCGAGAATCGGAGCCGATGAATCAAAAGACTCCTTAGTTGAATCTTTACCCGCCTGCTACCGCAAGCGGTTCTGTACCAGGTGTCCGCTTCACTGACGGCTGATCATAAACTCATGTTGAGTGGCAGCATCCCCCTCGCTACCGCTCCCGGTTCTGTAACAAGCCTTCCGGATCGAACAATAGCGGAAAGAATTGTCCTTGCATTTTTTCTCCCGCGGGAATAGGCGGCACGCCCGCCAGCAGCGGATCGTTCGCAGCCGAACACACACCATCACGAAAAACATTGATGACCGCGCCGCGCCGCGGACGGTCGCTCACATTCGCGAAGGAACCGTGCACCATCAATGGATGATGAAACGAGCACTCGCCTTTCTTCAATTCAATAGGAACCGGCTTGAACTGTGAATTCTGCTCATCGGTAAGCACGCTCTCGATCGAACTCATATCGTTCGCCAGACCCGTAATCGGCAGTAGATTCCATTTGTGGCTGCCGGGCACGTAATGCACGCAACCATTCTCAGTCGTGGAGTCATCCAGACCAATCCAGCACGACAGATGAGCCATTGGCCGGGTGCGGGTCCAGTAGGAATAATCCTGATGCCAGGCCACGACGCCGCCGTGATGAGCAGGTTTGCAGAAGAGTTGATCGTGCCAGAAGCGCACCGCACCACCGAGCAGTTGCGACGCGGGCATCAGGAAAGCCGGATTCCAAAGCAAGTCATGAAACCCGGGAGAGATGCGCCACGCTCCCAATGAATGGAACAGCACCGTCGATGGATCAGTCGATTCGTTGGAATGAAATTCATAGAACAGATCGTGACCAGGATGAGCCGGATCGATTAGATCCGCCAGCTCAGCGCGGAGTATCTTGATCTGTTCATCGTTGAGTAGGCGAAGACCGGCGAGATAACCATAGGCGTGGAAGAAATCGATCTGTTCTTCTGTGAGCCGATATCGATTCCAGTCATCAAGCGTGCGTGCCGGCCATTTGAAAAGCTCGGTGATTGGACCGTGATGTCTGGATAGATCCGCGACCATTTCCTAAGCACCGTTAGGTGCGCGATGTTTATAGTTGCCGATCGCTAATATCCGTCAGCTCCTTTAGGAGCGCAAGGTAAGAATGTTTCGCTCCTAAAGGAGCTCGAATCACTTACGGCGGCGATTGGGGCTATAAACATCACGCTCCTCCGGAGCTCCTCACCATTTCCCGATCGCGGAGACTTCCTTACTTCACTGATCCAATCCCATCCAGCACCACCCGCGCCACCGTCGGAATGATCTCGCGCTCGTTTGCATGATCGGTAGTGAAAGTTACCAGGACGAATTTCGCGCCGTTCGGCAATTCGATGTAGGCGGCATCGTGGCGGGTCGTGCTGGTCCAGCCCGCCTTCGACCAGAGCTTCACTCCGGTCATTCCCTGTAGAGCGATGCCGGTAAAGCCGTGCCCCTGGTCGTCGTTGTCTTTTGAAGTGCCTGAGAAATCGCGTTTCAAGAGTTCCATCATCTGTGCACTACGCGCCGAGGTCACCGCTTGCCCGGTAACAATCTCAGACAGCAAACGCGCCGTAGCGTCGGTGGTCAGTTTGTTACGGTTCTCGCCGTTGGGCCCTCGCGAAATTTTTTCCCGGCCATACGCATCTTCGCAAAATGTTTTTTGGTTCGTGTTGATATTGGTAAAGCCGAGCGAAGAAAAATACCGGTTCACGGCGTCGCGCTTATTCTGCCAATCTTTCATTTCTTTCGGCGGCAATTCGAAACCTCCAGTTGTGTGCGTCAGCACGTCGACGATGTACTGCGTGGCTTCGTTTGACGAATCAACGATCATGTCGCGCGCCGCGCGCTTTAGTTCGGCCGTCTCCTGAATCTTTTTGTCTTCCAGCCAACGATGGACGGCGACTAAATAGAACAGCTTCACCACGCTGGCCGGATAGACACGCTCGTTCCCGCGGAAACTCGCGACGGACGGATGCTGCGGGTCGCGCAGATCGATCAAGGTGATCGAGAGTTCCTTCTCAGTCAGCTTCTTATCGGCGAATTTTGTCAGCGCGGTGTGCGCGGCTTCGTTGACGAGTTGCTGGAGCGTTGTTGGCTTTATAGCCGCCTGCCTTTGTTGGGCGGGCGAGGAAAACGAAGAAAGAAGAACGGCTGAGAAGAGGAGAAAGTGTATTATTCGATTCATATAGTTTGCGTCCGATCAACGACAAAATCTAAACGCAGAGGGCGCTGAGGTTTTCGCAGAGGAACGCAAAGAAAAGCTTTCCTCTGCGGACTCTTGCGGAACCCTCAGCGTCCTCTGCGTTTTCAAATTTCTTAATTACGCTCTCCCCTACGGTCGGTCACGACCCCGTCGTCGGTGGATTCACTCGCGACCAAATCCAATAAATCGGCAGCCCCAGCGCGATCAAACCAATTCCCGCCAGCGGAGGATTGCGCGCCAGCACTCCGAACCCTGTCAGCAGATGACCGTTAATAATCAGGCTCGCGCCGGCACCAGCATCGTCGCGCACACCCCAGAGAGTCATTCCCAGAATCAACGCGGTGGCTAGCAGAAAAAGAACCGGCACCACTGGATACCCCCAGGCGCGATAGGGCCGCTCGGCGTCCGGCATCTTGCGACGCAGAATAAACACTGCCGCTGTCACCAGTCCATAGAAAATCCACAGACCGAAGATCGCGTAGTCGGTCAAAGTATCGAACGACGACGAAAACGCAATCACGAGAATGCAGGCCCAAACTGCCTGAACAATCAGCGCGCCGGTCGGCACGCGCGTGCGCGGCGAGACCCTGGACAGGCTGCGCAGGAACAAACCATCTCGCGCCATCGCGTAAGGAACTCGCGCTCCGGTCAGGATCGAAGTATGCAGCGTGCCGAAAGTTGAAGAGAGCAACGCGGCGGCAATGAAAGTTATCGCCAGCGGGCCAAGAAATCTTTGCGCGACTTCGGTGGCCACGGACGAGGCGGTCGAGACGCTGGCGATGTCAGTCGGCGACATTACGTAGAAGTAAGATAAGTTCACAAACAGATAGAGCGCCATGATCAGAAGCATGCCGCCGATTAGCGCGCGGGGCAGATTGCGCTTCGGATTCTGAACCTCGCCGGCCACCAGGGTGACGTTGTTCCAACCATCATATGCCCAAAGTGCTCCCAGCATCGCGGCAATGAAACCACCAAATCCATAGCGGGCTGCGGGGCTGACCTTTTCGCAAAGCCCCCCGACGTTAGCCATTGTCAGGTGCGACCAGTCAGCCCCCTGCGCCAATAGAAAGGCGCCGATACCGACGACCAGCACCAGCGCGATCTTGATTCCCGAAAGCACCGCCGCCACGCCGCCACTGAACTTCACGGCCAGACAGTTGATGCCGGTCACGATAAATATCGAAGCCAACGCGACTATTTGAATTTTGCCAAACGGAATCGAATGGCCGAACAGGTTCGCCGAAAAGAATTGGCCTTCGAGGCGTCCGCGAATCATGGTGTTCAGGAACAACGCGAATTGAACACCCAGGGCCGCCTGCGATCCCGCTTTGCCGATGAAGAAAGACATCCAACCAAACAGAAATCCCCAGGGGCGGCCATAGGCTTCGCGCATGAAGACGTATTCGCCACCCGCGCGGGGCATCATCGCCGCCAGCTCTGCATAACTGAGGGCGCCGGCGAGCGAAAGTAATCCGGCGAGGACATAGACAGCCAGCACTTTTCCCGGCGTCCCGACGTTGCAGGTCATCACCCGCGCTTTCAGGAACACACCGGTACCAATCACGTTACCGACCACGACCGACATGGCGGCGATCAAGGTCAGGCCGCGAACCAGCTCTCGATGTCCATTTGAGTTTTTGACGTCCACTCCTTTAATAAGAGCTCGAAAGAACAATTCAAAATTCAATTGCCGGACTTGCCGACTGAGCCAGACGCGCCCTTCTGTCTGATTTCTGAAAGCTCTTTCAGAAATTCCTCGCGGTCTTGCGCCGCTTGTTCTACCCGTTTCGTCTTTTGGTTAACGTGGCGTTCGCCCCTGAAGTCGGAATCCTGGAGTGATTGCGCCCAGGCCTTCAATTGACGCGAGCAACTCTCGGCTTTTTGCTTGAGTTCTTCGATTTCACTATGCAATGGCTGGCCAAAGGGAAGCCTCTCCATGAGACAAAGCATCGATCGAACTTCTCCTGCCGACCCGCGAGCGATGTAAAGAAAGGCTAGCAATTCGTTGTTCGTGCCGCGCTCAAATCCCTCAGCGATGTTGTTCGACACCGAGACGGATGCTCGCTCGATCTGATCCCTGAGACTGTACCGGGAGTTGAATTCCGGTCGCGACGTGAGCGAATAAATAGCGATGGCAAGATCAATCGCCGCATTCCAAACCGGGAGGTCTTCGAATCGTTTGTAACGCATGATGGCCGCGCATTATCTCACACGTCTTGGGCTTGGATATTGCCTTTCTTTCTGGAAGCGGCAAACCGTACAGTAAAAGCCGATCGGTCATGCTGCATACAATCACATGGAGAATTCAAGATTCAAAATTCAAGATTCCAAAGGTCTACATTCCAACGTCGCGAGGCTCATTTCGGGATCCTCGGAACCTGAAGTCTTGAATCCTGAATCTTGATTCTTGAATCTGCAATTTGGAATCTGGAATCTTGAATCCCCCCTTACCAAACATCATTCGCTAGCAGATCGTCGTACGTGTCGCGCTGGCGAATCACATCAGCTTTTCCATCCTCTCGCACCATGACGGCCGCCGGCAGCGGCCGACCGTTGTAAGGAAACATTTGCGCCAATGAATAAGCCCCTGAATTGAGCAGCGCCAAAACCTCGCCCGGCTGTGCATCGCGCGGCAGCAAGCGATAGTCAGGCAGTCTTCCGTGCCGTTCAATATCGAAATAGACATCGCCTGAATCGCAAAGCGGGCCAGCGACTTTGTATTCGGACTCTACCGGCTCGCATGCTCGCGATGCCGAAATCAGATGGTAGTACCACTTGTAATTATTCATTGAAAGCAGAATGTTATAGCCCGCATCCGTCAGCAACCACACGTCATTCGTCTCTGGCCGGCGTTTGATGTTGCGCACTCTGGTCAGCACGACGCCCGCATCGGCGATCACGCTGCGCCCGGGTTCCAGGAGAATCGTCACGCGATCGAGCAGGTGCTCGGCTTCTGCATCTCGCGCCGACTCGCGCGCTACGCGTAAGGCTTCAGCCAGGACCGCCGACGGTTCGAGGTTAGCGCCCAGCATGTCGCGCTCGTGTTCAGGCAATTGATCCGCCTGTGAGCGGTCGCGCAGGTAGTTCACCGGAATGCCGCCGCCGAGATTGATATGTTCGAGCGTGTGGCCCGTCTCGCGATGAATCGTCATCAGATGGTTCCACATGCTCTTGAAAGCCTCGGCGAAAGGCTCAACGTCAGGCGTCTGCGAACCCACGTGAATGTGTATGCCACAGACGTGAATCAGCTCGGGATTCTGCAAGCCCCGATGAAACGCTGCGAGCACTTCCGAAGAAGAAATGCCGAACTTTGAAGTCAATAAGGCAGTCTGCAAACCAAGATGTGAGCGCGTACCGATCTCCGGAACCAGGCGCAGGGCGATTCGCGCGGGCGGCAACCCGTTATTGAGGGCGGCACGAGCCCGGCGCACGGCGTCTTCAACCAGTTCGATCTCGTAAATCGAATCCACGTTGATCGAATAGATTCCCGCGCGCACTGCTTCATCCAGCTCCTCTTCGGTTTTACTGGTGCCGTTGAAAATGATCTGGCCGGGTTTGAAGCCGACCCGCAGCGCCTTGTAAAGTTCGCCGCCACTGTTGACTTCGATATCAATGCCCGCGTCGAGAACCACCTTTAGCACGGCCATGTTCGAATTAGCCTTCGACGCGTAGCAAAACTTTATTGGTCTGTCGACTTGTTTTGCGGCGGCTTGCAAGCGTGCAATGTTGGCGCGAATCCGGGGCTCAGAGAAGACAAACAGTGGAGTTCCGTGCCGGTATGAAAGCGCGGTCGCATCCACGCCGCTGATGAAGAGATGGTTGTTGGCGCGGGCTTCGAGAAATCCTGGAATCGTCCATGCGGGGGCCGCGGTAATGATCTGTGCCGACATTTTTCTCCGTGTATTCTCTGGGTAGCTCTGTGTCTGTGGTGAATTTATCGAAACACACACCACAGAGGAACACAGAGAGGCAACTCAAGATCACAACTGCGCAATCATCTCCGCCGGGTTCCAGTAGGCATGGATAGTCTGAATCTTGCCGTCGTCGTTCACTTCAAAAAGATCGATGCCTTCGAACTTGACCTCGCCGCCGTTCGTGCTGGTGCCGTGGCCCGTCCACTTAACGGCCGCACCATTGCCGGCGACGAAGACGGAATCTTCAGTCAACCCGACGCTTTCGAAGTTCTTGTAGATTGATTCGAAGAATTCGCGGATGCCGTTACGACCCGTGATTCCCGGCGAGCTGACTGGATCGTAGGTCGTGCCGTCTTCGGCAAAGGTGTTGGCAATCGCTTCGGGATCCATCGCCCTGATGGCCAGAAAATAAGCGCGCACAGCGCGCGAGATTTTGTCAGGTGCAACTTGAGTGCTCATATATGACCTCGGTTCTAAGACGTTTTCACCAACGGACTTGTTTAGAGTCGGGCTACCGCCCGCTGCTAAACCGCAATATGACAATTCAAAGTTTGTCGGACGCGGCCTGCGCGCGTTCCTTCTCAATCAAAACGCGCCGCAGAATCTTACCCGAAAGCGACTTGGGAATCTGCTCAATGAATTCAACTTCGCGAATTTTCTTGTGCGGCGCCACGCGCGCGGCAATGAAATCCATTATCCCTTCGGCGCTCGCTTCGCCTTTCAAGACTACGAATGCTTTGGGCACTTCGCCGGCTTCGTCGTCGCGGCACGGAATCACCGCGGCGTCGGCGATCGCCGGATGAGTGAGCAGGACTGCCTCCAATTCCGCCGGCGCTACCTGAAAACCTTTGTACTTGATCAGCTCTTTCACGCGATCGACGATGTAGAAATGGCCTTCGTTGTCGGCATAACCGATGTCGCCCGTGTGCAACCAGCGGCCCTCGTCGACTGTGCGCGCGGTGGCTTCCGGATTATTTAGATAGCCTTTCATGATTTGCGGACCGCGCACGCACAGCTCGCCTTCCTGATTAGGGCCCAGCTCCACACCGGTGGCGGGATCAACTAACTTGCACTCAGTGTTCGGGGCCGGCGGACCTACCGAGCCGTGCTTCATCTTCACCGGATCCGCGGGACTGCTGTGGGTCACCGGGCTGGTTTCAGTCATACCGTAGCCCTGGCGAATACTGCAACCGATTCGTTGAATGCATTCGCGTGACAGCTCTTCACCCAGGGGCGCGGCGCCGGAAAAAATGATTTTCAAACTCGACAGATCGTACTTCTCAATAACCGGGTTCTTTGCCAATTGCAGCACGATGGGCGGAACGATGTGCGACAGCGTCACGCGATACTTTTGAATCAAGCCCAAAAACTGGTCCAGGTCAAAGCGCGGCATCATCACGATCGTCGCGCCCAGATGCAGGCCCATATTCAGCACCACGACCAGACCATAGATGTGAAAGAGCGGCAACACGCACAGCAGCGTGTCGTCCTGGTGAAAATATTCGAGCCCGTCCATCTGACGCAGGTTGGCGATCAGGTTGTAGTGCGTAAGCATCACGCCTTTCGGCAATCCCGTCGTGCCGCTGGAGTAGGGCAGGACCACCAGGTCTTCGCGCGGATTGATTTCGACGTGGGGAACGTCGCCGTCGCTGTCCAGCAAAGAACCGAAGGGGGTGGCGTCATCTGCTTCGCCAAAAACGAAGAGCTCTTCAATTTTTGATTGCTGCGCGGCGGCGCGGGCCTTTTCTATAAACAGCGGTGGCGCCACCAGAAACTTCGCGCCCGCGTCTCTCAGTTGATGCGCTGCTTCTTCAGCTGTGTACAGCGGATTCAAGGTGGTGTTGATGCCGCCGAGCATGGCGACGGCATGAAAGGCAACAGCGTATTCCGGACAATTCGTACTGAAGATTCCGAAGACGTCGCCTTTCTTGAATCCTTTTTTCGCCAGGCTCGCTGCCGTGCGCCGCACCGCGTCTTCCAATTGACCGTAGGTCAAACTGCGACCCGTCGGGCCGTCAATCAGGGCCCGTTTGCCTTTGAGTTCGGGATTCGATTTGAGAATGAAGTCGGTGAGCGAAACTTCAGGAATCGTCACATCGTCATATGGTCCGCGAAAGATCATTATCGATTTTGGGTATGCAGCGACCAGCGCCGCACGTGTTAGTTCGGAGTTCCGCTTTTTTAAGCGGTAGATTTTGGTCTCGGAACGATCCCGCCTGAAGGCGGTACTCCAAACAACACTCTAAAGGGAGCGGCCAGTGTACACGATTCTGCTGACCAAAAGGCAGCAAAGTTGTATATTGGCGCCAACCTTTTTTTAGCCATCATGGTTGAGGCTCGCCCAGAACCGCTCAACGTAGTCTGCTTCGCCACCTTTTTCAAAGGCGGTGATTTCATGCGTGAATGTTACGAACGCGGTTGTCGCGTGATTCTGATCACGAAAGAAAAAATGCTCGAGGAAGAGTGGCCGCGTGATGTGCTCGCCGATCTCTTTGCCGTTCCCAACGATGCGCCGGTGGAACTGTTCCTCGACCTGGTTACTCATATCGCGAGCACCGCGAAGCCCGACCGCATCGTTGCGCTGGAAGAATTTGATGTAGTGATCGCCGCTCTGGCACGGGAACATCTTTGCGTTCCGGGAATGAACAGCGTGACCGCCAAGACATTTCGCGACAAACTGGCAATGAGCGTCAAAGCGCGCGATCACGGAATTAGAGTCCCTGAGTTCGTGCCGGCAATCAACCATCAGGACATCAGAGAGTATCTCGGCCGAGTTCCGCCGCCGTGGGTACTGAAACCGCGCTCGGACGTTTCGGCCATCGGCATTCGGAAATTGGCAAGCGCCGAAGAAGTCTGGCCGCTGCTCGAAGAAATGAACCAGCGAGACGCGCTGCGCGAACGGGCTTCCTATTACTTAATCTCTCAATTCATTTCCGGCGAAGTTTTTCACGTCGATTCTCTGGTCGAAAATGGCAAGGTCGTTTTCGCCGGCGTTAACAAATATGGCCGGCCACCGTTACAGGTGGCGCACGGCGGCGGCGCTTATATCTCGCAGACGATTGAATACGGATCGGACGATCAGCGCAAGCTGCTGGACATCAATCGTCGTCTGATCAGGGCGATGGGCATGCAGACCGGCGCGACGCATGCCGAATTCATCAAGAGCGAAGCTGACGGCGAATTCTATTTTCTGGAAATCGCGTCGCGTGTGGGTGGCGCTTACATCGCCGACGTTTTAGAGGCCGCGTCGGGAATTAATCTGTGGCAAGAATGGGCCCGGCTGGAAGTGGACGGGGCTAATCCGCGCAAGCGAGTGCGGCCCCGAAAAGAGTATGCCGGCATCATCCTCTCGCTGGCGCGCCAGGAATATCCGGACACTTCGGCTTATGACGATCGTGAGATTGTCTATCGCGTAAAGAAAAAACACCACGCCGGTTTGATCGTCCGCGCTGGGAAACGCGAGCGAGTGACCGAGTTACTTGATGATTACGCTCGACGTTTTGCGGATGACTTTGTCGCGGTGCTGCCACCAATGGAGCGGGCAGAGTGAGATGGTACAGAACCGGGAGCGGTAGCGACCGGATCCAAAGCTCAACTTTGAAGATACGCGCAACGGAGATTTGGTAATTCGCTGCTTGATGATTGCATCCGGTCGCTACCGCTCCCGGTTCTGTACCTGTTACCCATGACCATCCCCACCAACTGGTACGAAGACTTCTTTCACGGCGTCGCGCTCGACCTGTGGCGAAAAGCCATCCGGGCCGAACAGACGAAAGCTGAAAGTGATTTTCTTGTTAACCTGCTGCAGTGTGAACCGGGGTCGCATTTGCTTGATGTGCCGTGCGGAAACGGAAGGCTGTCTTTCGAGTTGGCGCGGTGTGGCTATCGAGTGACGGGAGTGGATATTTCGGAGGAGTTTGTTGAAGAAGCTCGGGCTGCGACTAACCCCGGCGGGACGCCCGGGCCACAATTTTTACTCGGCGATATGCGACGCATAAAAGGCGAAGTGATCTATGACGGCGCTTACTGTTTCGGAAACAGTTTTGGCTTTCTCGCCTATGCCGACATGGAGAAATTTCTGAACGGCATCGCTCGGGCATTGAAGCCGGGCGCGCGATTTGTGATTGAGACAGGAATGGCCGCCGAATCGTTGATCCCAAAGTTCGAAGCGCACGCTTCACATCAGATTGAAGACATTTTGCTGACTATAAACGAGCAGTATCTGGCCGAAGCAAGTTGCGTCGACTCTGAATACATTTTTCAGCGCGATGGAAAGACTGAAAGTCGGAAAGCCAAGCATTGGATTTACACGGCCGCGGAAATCAGACGTATGTTGGAGCGAGCCGGCTTCGCGGTCTTGAATCTTTACGGCTCGCTGAAAAGTGAACCGTTTGTCCTGGGTTCGGATGAGCTTTACGTGGTGGCGCAACGCGTGTCAGAAGCCCGACCGTAAGGGAGGGCAACATTAACTTTCCACACATTATGAGTAAGTCGGACCACATTGAGTTTCAAGATCGAACCTGGCCCCTGGGTTATCTGATCACATTTCGCTGTTACGGAACGTGGCTCCATGGCGCGGAGCGTGGATCGATTGACCAGATATCCACCGCGATTGCTTCCGCATAATGCAACAAGGGCTCTTCCTGAGGCTCGGCAATTCCTAAAGACTCAAAGCTCAGTAACTATTTGAGTTGGCGCCTCCTGGTTTGCGCGCCCGCTCGTCGCAAAACTGCTGGATAGGAGTGAAGAGATTTTGGCAGTTACTGTCTTTCGAAAGATCCACCTTGCGGCATTGCTCGATTCGCCACTGTGCGGTCTTTACGAATTCAGTTTGCTTTGGGACGTCAGCACAAAAGCCGGGAGTCGGATGGCTGGCCTCGAGACAGGCACGCGTAAAAATGCTATCTGAAATTACCGAGCCGATCCCGGGATCTTTCTTATATCGGGATACGGATTCATCGACGCAACCCTGATTGTCCGTATTGCGGCCGAACTCACGGCCTTCGGTCATGACCTCTTTGGCGCGGCCGATCAGCTTGTCCTTATTTCGGCCCCACCAGACCACACCGGCCACGATAACTCCGACCACGAGCACGACGATTATCAGCGCGACGGCGAGCAATGCTTTAAGCCAAGTGGGCATGAGAAGACCTCCAACTCTGTAGTGCAAATTGTTAATTTGCGAATGCAGCAAGTTAACAACTTGCGCTACTTCAAATGCTTGTCCAGCCACGCGAGCACCGAGTGATACCAAAAGGCCGAGTTCGCAGGCTTCTGCACCCAATGACCTTCATCGGGAAAATCAACCAGCTTTGATTCGACGCCCATACGTTGTGCGGCGGTGAACATTTGCAAGCCTTCCGTTTCCGGCACGCGATAGTCGAGCGTGTTGGTAATGACCAGAATGGGAGTCTTGAAGTTCTGGACGAAATTGTGCGGCGACCAGCGCTCGTACATCGCCTTGTTAGTCCAGGGGGTGCCTTTGAATTCCCATTCAGGAAACCAAAGCTCTTCGGTGGCGCCATACATGCTGGTGAGATTGTAAACGCCGTCGTGCGATACCAGCACTTTGAATTGGAACCGCGGATCGTTGTTGTGCCCTTCGATCCAGTCGATCATATAGCCGCCGTAACTGGCGCCGGCCGCCCCGATCCGATTGCGATCGATGTAAGGCAACGCGGCGGTTTGCGCCACACCGTTCTTGATATCGATGAACACCTTGCCGCCCCAGTCGCCGGAGATTTCGTTCAGGAACTGTTGCCCGTAACCGGTTGAGCCGCGCGGATTCGGCATAAAGACGACATAACCGGCGTTGGCAAAAATCTGCGGATTCCAGCGATAACCCCAGTTATCATTCCAGGCTCCCTGAGGCCCGCCATGAATCAGAACTGCCAACGGCCATTTCTTTTTCGCGTTGAAGTTGGCCGGCTTGACGATCCAACCGGCGACTTTAGTTCCCATCGCGCCGGTCCAGGTCACTTCTTCGGCGGGCTTGAGACTGAACGACGAAAGAAAAGCATCGTTCGTTGTCGTTAAGGCAGTGACGCCGCTGCCATCCGAATTCGCGCGAAAAATCTCGCTGGGCTTCGTCATGCTGCTGCGCGAGAAAACAAGTGTCCGAGCGTCCCCAGTGAGATGAATTTCGCCGTTCGCGCCTTCGGCTATGACCTTTTTCACGGGCCCGCCACTAACTGAAACGGAATAGATTGGTTCTTTGCCGCGCTCTTCGGCTGTCAAATAAATTGTCTGACTGTCGGGCGTAAACCCGAACTCGTCCACCCAGGAATCCAGCGTTTCCGTCACTGACCGGGCACGGTTGGTTTTTCGATCATAAAGCACCAGCCGGAAACGATCGCTCTCGAAGCCGGGCGTAACTTGCGAGCGATAAGCGAGGTAGCGGCCATCCGGTGAAAACTGCGGCGAGCCATCATAGCCATGATTTGCGGCCGTGATATTGCGTGCCGCGCCTCCTCGGACAGAAACGATCCAGACGTCCGCGTTTGTCGAAATGGCTTCGACTTTGTCGTGGTTGCTGACAAACGCAAGTTCTTTTGAGTCAGGTGAGAATGCATAGTCCGTTGGCCCGCCCAGACTGAATGGCGGAGCGTCGTAATCGCCGGGAGTCAAATCTCGCGCTTCACCACCGGCGGACGAAACGACGAACACGTGAGTGCGCATGCCGTCCTTCCAGGCCTTCCAATGACGATAGAGCAGGCGCTCAGCCACGTGGGCTTTCACTTTGCTCTGAGCGACTTCATCCGCGCGTTTTTTGTTGCAGGCGTCATCTCGGCATTCCGGATAAATGTCGGAAGCAAACGCCAGCCACTTGCTGTCCGGCGACCAGACGGGATCGCCTGCGCCGGTCGAAATACTCGTGATCTTTTTCAGCGCGCCGCTGGAGACATCGATCGTCCAAATCTGAGATTCACCATCTCGCGCAGAAATAAACGCCAGCCTCTCGCCATCCGGCGACCAGCGCGGAGACGAAGACGAATGTTCATCATTGGTCAGTTGACGCGTCTCTCCGCCACCCAGCGGCACCAGATAAATCTGGGTCGTGCTCTTGTTGGTCATCTTGTCCACGTCCGTGATCGTGAACGCCACCAGATCGCCTTTCGGCGACACCTGCGGATCGCTGACGCGGCGAACTTTCAGCAGATCGTCAATGGTGAACCGCCGTTCCTGCGCCGACGCGAACGACGCGAAGGCAAGCAAACTGATGACTGAGACGACAAAGAAGCGTTTCATAAAATAACCTCTCCGGATCGATTAAGTTGTTTGGGAAAGCGCGTGCATTATCGCACTTCCGTGCCGCGTTGGCGATCTGCCGACCTGCGATTTGATGTATCCAAACACTGAGCTATTCGATTAGAATCCACGCCTATGAATGAAGTGTCCGGCGGAGACTCGATCAGCTTGCGACCCGTAACAGATCTCGACAAGGACTTTCTGCTTGAACTTTATCAGAGCAGCCGCGGTGACGATCTGCGCGGGCTGGGCTGGGACGAGGATCGTATCAGCGAGTTCCTCAGCATGCAGCACGAAGCTCAGCAGCTTTTTAATCAGACCGATTACCAGCAAGCGTTGGACGAGATTATTCTAATTGAGGGCGAACCCGCCGGTCGATTGATCGTCGAGCGGCGCGAACACGAAATTCGCTGCATCGACGTCGCCCTTTTGCCCGGGCACCGCGGCGCCGGCGTGGGAACTTTTCTAATAAAAAGACTCCAGGAAGAAGCTCGACAGGCCAACAAACCTCTACGTCTGCAGGTCATCAGATTTAGCCGGGCGGTAAATTTGTTTGAGCGGCTGGGGTTTGTGCGCACCAGCGAAACCGGAACCCATTTTCAGATGGAATGCCGGGCACGGGATTAGTGTCAGAAGCCCGACCGTCAGGGAGGGCCACTATCGCCAGAGGCCCTTCCTCACGGTCGGGCTTCTGACACCAGACCAGCATGACCAGACGAATCATTTGCGCGGTTCTAAAGCTTGCTCTGCGCGTCTATTTCCGTCATATCGAAGTCTCTGGCCTGGAAAACGTTCCCGCGGAAAGTCCTCTTATCTTTGTGCTCAACCATCAAAACGCGCTCGTCGATCCGGTGTTTCCGTTGTGCCTAGCTCCGCGTCGAGTGTCTTTTCTGGCCAAGGCCCCACTCTTTCGCATGCCGGTGATCGGTTATTTCGTCCGCGCGCTGGATTCGCTGCCGGCTTATCGGCGACAGGATAAGGGCGAAGATGTCTCGCGCAATCTGGAAACGTTCGCCGCGGCTCGCAAGCTGCTGGCCCGAGGCGGCACGATTGGAATTTTTCCGGAAGGCGTCTCGCATGACGAGCCCCGTTTGAAAGCCTTGAAGACCGGCGCGGCACGCATCGCGCTGGGCGCGGTTTCGTCGGGCGAGGCGCTCGATCTGCAGATCGTGCCCGTCGGTCTCTACTACACTGAGAAAACGATGTTCCGCAGCTCGGCGCTGGTTCATTTTGGCGAGCCGTTGCCGGTGACCCGCGTTGCGCTCGAATCCGATGGGGCGCCGCCCCGCGAAGCCGTGCGCGAACTTTCAGATCAGATCGAGAAAGCCTTGCGTGAGGTAATGCTGCATGCCGAACAGGAAGAGGCGCTGGCGTTGATCGACCGCGCCGAACGAATCTTCTCTGCCGAAGAAGCCGGCGATGAAAAACAGCGTCTCAGTCGCACGCTGGAGCTGCGCCAGCGGTTTCTGGAAGGCTATGCGTTTTACCGTGCTCGCGCGCCGCAGCGGATCGCTTCCATTGAGTCACGCATCGCGCGCTTTGAGCACGAGTTGAAGCAGGCGGGTGTCGATCCTTTCGAACTCTCGCTGCCCCCTACGGCGGTCCACACCATCGTCAAACTGGTCGGGCAGGTGGTAACTTGCGCAGTGCTTGCGCCCTTCGCATTGCTGGGCGCGCTGGTCCACTATCCCGCATATTATTTGGGCGGCTACCTGTCCCGGCACCTGGCTCGGGATGAACAGGACGTGGTCTCGACATTCAAGATAATCTCGGCGATGCTTCTCTTTCCTTTGACATGGATCGCCGCAGCCGCGGTCTTGTGGGTCGTGGCTGGTTGGCTTGCCGGCCTGGCGGCGCTGTTATTGATCCCATTATGCGGATACGTCGCCATTCGTTTCTTTGAAGAGCTGGATCGTTTTGTGGGAAGTTTTCTGGCGCTGGCTCTGTTCGTCACCCGTCGACGATCGTTCGTGCGTTTACTGGCTGAGCGAGCAGCCATTCGGCGAGAGATACTCGCGCTTGGTGATGAGGCAGCGCTAAGAGTCACCTGAGACTCCGAAGTGGCCGGTCGATAACGAAGCAGCTCGCGAGGTCTAAACTACGGCTAGCGTTTTTTCGCCGCCTTTTTCGCAGTTTTTTTGGCGGACTTGGCGGCCGTAGTTCGCTTTCGTGAAGTCGCTGCCCGCACGCGTCGTCCTTTTCTTCCTTCGCGCTGAACGACTCCAGCTTTCTCGAGGTATTCGTAACTTCCGCGAACTACATTTCGCGCCACGCCGAGCGTCTTGGCCAGCGTGCGTTCACTGGGTAACAGACTGCCAACGGCGAGGGCGCCACTGCTGATCAAACTTCCCAGTTGATCCGTTAGCTGTCTGGTCATCGATTCGACACTTTTCCGATTAATTCGAATCTTCACTCTGTTGTCCTCCGTGTTCTGGGGTGGCGCGTATTCTAGTTAGTCGCTGATCTCGTGTCAAACAAATGCGAAACGTTTAGTCGGTAACCAGAATCGCGATCAAAGCAGGAATGATCAGCCATAGCAATCCCTTAACGAGGAAGAAAACGAATCCCCAGAAACCCAGCCGCTTGATCCAGCTCTTTGTTTTTCTCTGCACCGAATAGAGTCCCTAAGAACGCAAAAATATTTCGCCGTCGGCTTCGCGCACGGCCCGCTTCGGTAACGATCTAAGAAAGATGTACATCACCCAGCATTCGACTGCAAACGGCGGGAAGCCAAGATAACCGAGTACCGGCATTTCGAAGATCTTAGTATTTCCAAAGTAAGGGACAGTGTAAGTCCACTTTGAGAGAGCCCAGTAGTTCCAGAATTCCCACAATAATCCACAAAGAAAACCGCCCGCGAGCAGAGACCACAAGCGGCGCCAATCGCCACGCGCAAGGTCGCCGGCAATCGATGGCGACCCACGCCAAGCGTTGATTGGATCCAACAATAATATGAAGGACAGCCAGACCACCGGCGCAAACCATTCCGAGGGAAAAACGAGCGGCACGATTACCCCGATCGCGCCGATCAAAGACAAAGCGATCAGCAGTGGCTGCGGAAACCTGATTGTCAGACGGGCCGGCCGTGGTTTGAAGACTGTGACGGTGAAAAGCTCAGCCGTTTCGAACATCGCCGGGAAAATGGTGGCAAAAGCCCAATCATAACCGGCCCGGCGCAGCAACAGATTCGGTTCCAGGTTGTGATAATGCCACCACAACTCCAGATTAGAATTCCAAAACCGCGGCGCGTTATAAAACTCGAACAACCACCAGCCGGCGATGGAAACGATGGCGACGATCAAAAACTCAAGCCGATCGCTCATCAATGGCGAACGGCCTTTGAATTTGTAAACCAACGCGTCAATGAAAAGAATGTAGCCGGTCCAGACGATCGGGGTGAACCAATGACCCACGAACTGGTTCCCGGCGAACAGCAGGGCCTCGGCGCCCAGGATGATCGCGATTCCCCCATAGCCGTGCGGCGCAAACCGCGTTTTTACACTGGCAGCTTTCATCGTTCATCGCTATTATGAGGCCGGTCCAAATCCAACGGCAATCAGAAGTCACGGTCGGGTGCGGGTAGCACCGCGTGACGATCTCAAAAATGACGGAAGGAATCATGCGATGAAACTTGTCACGAGACTAATTCCATTTTCGTTACTGGCGACAGTTCTCTTGTCGGCCTGCGTAAAAGGTCCCAATCAGGGCGGAGCTGGGAGTTCGCCAAAAGGCGGCCCGGTGCGCATAGGCTTCTCAATGGACACCCTGAAAGAAGAGCGTTGGCAGCGTGATAAAGCTTTGGTCGAACAGCGCTGCAAAGAAGTCGGCGCCGAGTGCGAGGTCCAGGTGGCCAATGGCGACGACGCGGTGCAGACAAAGCAGTGCGACAACCTTTTGACCAAAGGCGTGGATGTCCTGATCGTCGCGCCCCACAATGGCCAGATCGCAGCGTCAATTGTCGAAGCCGCCCACCGGCAGGGCGTGCCGGTAATTAGCTATGACCGTCTGATTCGTAATTCGGATGTTGACCTCTATGTCTCGCACCAGGTTTTGAAGATGGGACAAATGCAGGCGCAGTACGCGCTCGACCACCGGCCGAAGGGAAACTATGTTTTGATCGGCGGCTCGCCGACCGACAACAACGCTCTGCTGTTGCGCGAAGGTCAGATGAATATCCTGAAACCCGCTATCGATCGCGGCGACATAAAAATCATTTCCGATCAGTTCGCAAGGGAATGGAAAGCCGAAGAAGCGCTGCGCATCACCGAGGATGCCCTCACCAAGACCAACAATGATATCCAGGCAATAGTGGCTTCGAATGACGGAACGGCGGGCGGGGCGATCTCCGCTCTGCCACCGCAGCTTGTCGGAAAAGTCCTGGTGACGGGGCAAGACGCGGCTCTCGACGCGGTGCAGCGCATTGTCGATGGCAAACAGACAATGACGATCTACAAACCGATTAAGCCGCTGGCCTATAGCGCCGTGGATTCAGCCATCAAGCTGGCGCACAAAGAAAAGGTGGAAGCCAAAGACAAGGTTAACAATGGCAAGATTGATGTACCGTCCATCCTGCAAGAGCCGATCGTGGTCGACAAGAGCAACGTGATGGACACCGTTATCAAGGACGGCTATCACAAGCTCGAGGATGTTTATAAGAATGTGCCGAAGGATCAGTGGCCTAAACAATAGCGTCCGCCTCGGGACTGGTTGACAGGGAGAACCGAGAGCAATCAGCAGGATTACAACACGCAGAGGGAGCAGAGGAGTTCGCAGATGAACGCAAAGATTGTGGACTTCCTCAGCATCCTCTGCGGAAACCTTCGCGACCTCTGCGTTGGAAATGCTCAGCATGACTAACCTCCTTCTGGAGATGCGAAATATTACGAAGACCTTTCCGGGCGTTAAAGCCCTGGACGGGGTGAGCTTTGATCTCCACGAGGGCGAGATTCATGCGCTGGTTGGCGAAAATGGCGCCGGCAAATCGACGCTGATGAAGATTCTCGCCGGCGTCTATCCTTATCCGGAGTACGGTGGCGAAATCATGCTCGAGGGCGCCGAACGGCGCTTTGCAAATATTCGCGAGGCTGAGCAAGCGGGCATCTCCGTCATTTATCAGGAGCTGTCGCTGGTTAAGGAGTTGAGCGTTGCCGAGAATATCTTTCTTGGTCGCGAGCCACGCCGTTTCGGCGTGATCAACTGGGAGCAGCTTTACGGTCGCGTCCAAAAACTCTTAGCCGATCTGCATTTGGAAATTGATCTACGCACTCCGGTGGGACACCTGGGTATTGGACAGCAGCAGTTGGTTGAAATTGCCAAAGCACTCTCACAAGAACCGCGCATTCTGGTGCTGGACGAACCGACCGCGGCGCTGACTGATACGGAAGTCGAAACACTCTTTGGCATCCTGAACAAGTTGCGCGCGCGCGGGGTGGCAATGATCTACATCTCGCACAAGCTGGAAGAAGTCTTTAGCATTAGCGATCGTCTCACCGTCTTGCGTGACGGCCGAACGGTGGGCACGGACGCCACCCCATCGCTGGACGAGCCGCGAGTAATTGCGCGCATGGTGGGGCGCGAGGTGGGACAGATCTTTCCGGAGGCGACGCACAAACACGGCGAAGTGGTCTTTGAGGCGCGCAACATCACGGTCGAAGATCCGGGAGTGCCAGGTAAGCTGCTCGTCGAACGAGTCGGATTCACAGCTCGCAAGGGCGAAGTGCTGGGAATCGCCGGTTTGATGGGCTCAGGCCGCAGCGAATTGTTAATGGCCATTTTTGGCGCGCATCCAGGGCGCAAGTCTGCGGAAATTTTGGTCGGTGGTAAGCCCGTGCAAATTAACCATCCGTATGATGCGATCAAACATGGCATTGGCTTCGTGACTGAAGATCGCAAGCGCTATGGTCTGATACTCGAGCAGACGATTCTGAAGAATATGACGCTGGCTGGGTTGCGCCGGCTGTCGGGACGCTTTTTTACCAACGAAGACGCTGAGGCCGCGGCGAGCCAGCGCGCTTCGCGCGACCTGCGAATTAAGTCTACGTCGGTGTTCACGATTGCGGGCACACTTTCCGGCGGTAACCAACAAAAAGTCGTGCTGGCAAAATGGTTGTTGACGAGTCCGCGCGTCCTGTTCCTTGACGAGCCGACCCGCGGCATCGATGTCGGCGCCAAGCAGGAAATCTACGCCCAGATTAACAAGTTGGCCGAAACCGGCCTCGCGATTGTTTTGGTTTCATCTGAGCTGCCTGAAGTTCTGGGGCTATCAGATCGGGTGATCGTTCTACACGAGGGCCGCATCACTGGCGAATTCACTCGCAAGGAAGCGACGCCTGAAGCAGTAATGTCATGCGCCACGGGCCATGCGCGGCAAGCTGCATAGGATTCGTTATGACTGAAACTTCACGTACAGGCCGTTTCAAACTTCGCACCTCAGCGCTACGCGCTTACACCATGCTGGCGGCGCTGATCGTGATCTGGCTCTTCTTTCAATGGGCCACGATCGATCAACACCATCCCTACGGACTGTTCCTGGGCGCGACAAATTTTTCCAAGCTGCTGCAGCAAATGGCGGTCACCGGCGTGCTGGCCGTGGGGATGCTGATGGTGATTGTGTCCGGCAACATCGATCTATCGGTAGGCGCCGTGGTCGGGCTGGCAGGAGGCGTCGCTGCGCTGACGCAAGGATACGGATTGGTTCCTGCGCTCCTGTCCGCGATCATAGTCGGCTTGCTCATCGGAGCGTTACAGGGAACGCTGGTGGCTTATGCGAACATTCCCGCGTTCATTGTCACCCTCGGCGGTCTCCAGGCCTGGCGCGGCGTGATTCTGAGGCTGACTAAGGGCGCGACTATTCCCATCGAACTTCCCTTCTTTCGTTCCCTGGGCCGCGACTTCATCGATCCGCGCATAGGTTTCGGCCTGGCCGCGGTGGCTATCGTGGCAATTGTTTTGACAAATATTCGGCGCAGCCGCGCACGCCTAAGGCACGGTCTGGCGGCGTTCAGCGCCGGCGCGATGGCCGCTCGGATTCTGATTCCGTCGGTTGTCATCGTCGCTTTCATTTTTCTGATGAATAAGGCCGGCGGCATACCGATTCCGGTAATCTTTCTGCTGGCCGTCGCCATCGCCGGTGCGTTTCTAACTGCCAACACGACCTTTGGCCGCTATCTCTACGCGATTGGTGGAAACCGCGATGCGGCACGACTCTCCGGAATAAATCTCAAGCGCTACATACTGGCGGCCTTTTGTGTGATGGGCGCCCTGGCGGGACTCGCATCGATTCTGCACACTGCTCGCGTCGGTAGTGCTTCACCGGACGCCGGCACATTAATGGAGTTGGATGCCATTGCTTCATGCGTCATCGGCGGCACCAGTCTGATGGGTGGTCGCGGCACCGTCTTTGGCGCAGTGCTCGGCGCGCTTATTCTGGCTAGCCTGGATAACGGCATGTCGCTGCTGAATGTTGAGAACTGGGCGCAGTACGTTGTCAAAGGCGGAGTGCTGGTCACCGCGGTGGGTTTTGACATGTATGGGCGGAGAAAAACCTAGCGCGTCGGCCAAGCTTGCAGAAAGCAATCCACCTGCGCCCTCGATCGAGGCGCCACGAAAAGATTAACCAACAATTTATGAATCGCCTTTCGCTCTTATTCTTCGTTTTGCTGCTGAGCGTTTCTTCAGGCATCGCCCAAGCTGAACGGGCTCAATCGTCCCCGCGCACGACCCCGTTGGAAGCCGGTGAATCGGCTCCGGATTTTACTCTCGAAGATTTCCGGGTCGAAAACGATCAATGGCGCACGGTTACTCTTTCAGCGGCCCGCGGACAGGCGCCGGTGGTGCTGGTTTTCTATCGCGGCCATTGGTGACCCTACTGTGTTCGGCAGTTAGCCGAATTGCGCTCGCTCTTGAAAGCAAATGAACCGGCGCGGCTGTACGGCATCAGCGTAGACAATCATGCTGACAGCCGAAAGATGGCCGAGAAGATTGCCGCGGACGGCAAGGGTACGATCGCCTTCCCACTTTTGTCTGATTGGGACAGTCGCGTCATCGATGCTTATGGTTTGCGTGATCTGGCTTACAAGGGACAAAGCCTGGAAGGGATCCCGCATCCGGCCGTCTATCTGATCGATAAGAAAGGCCGCGTGGCGTGGGCCAGGATCGAGAAGAATTACCGCGAGCGCCCTAACAACGGCGAGATTCGCGCCGCCCTCGACGCGTTACGGAAGCGCGAGCCATAGTCGGCAGCAATCGAGACTGACAAGCCACGAAGAGGCGCAGAAGGCACAAGAGATTTTAGTTCCTTTTTTGCATTGCTCTTTTCTCTCTTCTACCTTTTGAGCTTTTTCGTGGCTCTGTGCTTTGATTGGCTAATGCGCAACTTAATCATCCACGGCCATTTCTATCAACCACCGCGCGAAAACCCATGGACTGGAATCGTTGAGGCTGAGCCCAGCGCCGCGCCCTTTCACGATTGGAACGAGCGCATTCATTCCGAGTGTTATGGCCCCAACGCATTCGCCTCGATTGTCGATCCCGCGACCGGTGAAAGACGCATCGTCAACAACTACGCAAATATTAGTTTCAACTTTGGTCCGACTCTGCTGAGCTGGCTGGAGCGAAATCACAGTGAGACCTACCAGCGCATACTCGATGCGGATCGTCTCAGCGCATCCCTGCGTGGGGGACACGGCAATGCCATCGCCCAGGCCTATGGCCACGCGATTCTGCCCCTTTGCAACGAACTCGATCGGCGCACGCAAATCCGCTGGGGCACAGCCGACTTTCGCCAACGCTTCGGGCGTGAACCGGAAGCTTTATGGCTGCCGGAGACAGCGTGTAATGATCAAGTACTCGGCGCGCTGATTGATGAAGGAATGAGATTTGTCATTCTGGCGCCGCATCAGGCCGCGCGAATACGGGCGATTAACTCAGACATGTGGCGTGATGTCGACGAGCAAAGCATCGACACCACTGTCGCCTATCGCTATTCTCACCGCGATGGCTCCGGCCGATCGATCGCGATTTTCTTTTATGACGGACCGATATCGCGGGCAATTGCCTTTGAGAATCTTTTAGAGTCGAGCCGTGAGTTTGTCGACCGATTCGCGTCGCTGAGCGCCCGCGAGTTGGTCAACGTCGCGACTGACGGCGAGACTTACGGCCACCATTTCAAGTTTGGCGACGTATGCCTGGCGCATGCGCTGGAAGTTGAGGCGCCGGCCCGCGGCTTTCGGATCACGAACTACGCGAAGTATCTTGACGAGCATCCTCCGGCATACGAAGTTGAAATTAACAATGGCCCGCAAGGCGAAGGAACTTCCTGGAGTTGTCCGCACGGTGTGGGTCGTTGGATTCGCGATTGTGGTTGTCACACCGGAGGAGAGCCGGGATGGAACCAACAGTGGCGCGCGCCTTTGAGAGAGGCTCTGGACTTTTTGCGCGACGAGAACGTGGCACACTTTGAAGCCACGCGCGGAAAGTTGTTCCTGGATCCATGGCAGGCACGCGATGACAGCATTGCGCTAGTGCTCGATCCCGATCAGTTGCGCGAGCAATTTCTTCGCAATCACGCCGGACGTCTGTTAGCGATGGATGAACTGTGGCGCGCGCTCACCTATCTTGAACTGCAACGGATGCTGTTGCTGATGTACACGAGTTGCGGCTGGTTCTTTAACGATATCTCCGGAATCGAAACTATTCAGATTTTGAAGTACGCTGGCCGGGCGATCGATTTAATGGCGCAGTTGAGATTGCCACCAGTGCGCGAACGTTTTCTGGAGATTCTCGCGCAGGCGAAAAGCAATCGGCCTGAGATGGGAACAGGCGCAGACATCTATCGACGGTTCGTTGAACCACTGAAACCTAACCGCGCGAACGAGGGAGTGTTGGTGACGTAGCTAGGTTCCCACCCGTAGCTTGGAATCTTTGGCGACGTTGCCACTCAACGAGTCTGCGGAGCAGACGGCAGAGTTTAGCCCCGGGTGGAGCGCAGCGGAACCCGGGGATCACGCGCCGCTTGATTTGCGAGCCCGCTTTAGCGGGCGACAGACTGAGCGCGCTTTGCGCGCTGTGCGGACGAGGGCGTCCGCGCTCCCAGCATTCCAGTAGCGCGTTTCGTAAAGAGCAACGGTGGACAAGGAAAAATCCAAACAGAGAAAGAGCAGGGCGGTCGCCGGCAAAATCGCCAATGCTGCCCCCGGGACCAGACCTTCCAACAAAGGCGCAAAGGCGCAGACTGTCGAAAGCGCGCGCGTAAGCAGGGATATGTCGGCCCATAAGTCTCTCCACGAATTCTCTCCAACGCTTGGCGACATCGATTTACATCTCTTCAACGAAGGCCGGCACGAACGCATCTATGAAAAGCTCGGCGCCCGTGTAATTACGCATGAAGGCAAGCGCGGAGTTGCGTTTGCTGTGTGGGCCCCAAGCGCGGATCACGTCGGCGTGGCGGGCAACTTCAACGGTTGGGATGGCCGGAAGCATCCGATGCGCCGGCTAGGCAATTCGGGCGTGTGGGAGTTGTTCATTCCCAGTCTCAAAGCCGGCGAGCTCTACAAGTACGAGATCACGAACGGACTGCTGACATTTCTCAAAGCCGACCCGTACGCGTCGATGATGGAAGTCCCTCCGCAGACTTCTTCCATCGTCTTCAAATCAAATTACAAGTTTCACGATCGCGCGTGGCTGGCTCAACGAAAGAAACGACAGCCGTGGCGCGAAGCACTGTCGATCTATGAAGTGCATTTCGGCTCCTGGCGGCGTATCACGGAACAAGACAATCGCCCTTTGACCTACCGCGAAATGGCGCCGTTGCTGGCCGACTACGCGGTCAAGAACGGATTCACGCACGTCGAGTTCCTGCCGCTTAAAGAGCATCCTTACGGGCCGTCATGGGGTTATCAGGTCAGCGCTTACTTCGCTCCGTCTTCGCGTTACGGCACGCCGGACGATTTTCGCTTTCTCGTCGATCATCTTCATCAAAACGGCATCGGCGTGATCATGGATTGGGTGCCGGCGCATTTTCCCAAAGACGCATTCGCCCTGGCTCGGTTTGACGGCACGGCGCTTTACGAACACCTTGATCCGCGCAAAGGCGAGCATCCCGATTGGGGCACGTACATTTTCAACTATGGCCGTAACGAGGTGCGCAACTTCCTGATCGCCAATGCGCTTTACTGGCTGCGCGAGTTTCATCTCGATGCGCTGCGCGTCGATGCGGTCGCCTCTATGCTCTATCTCGACTACAGCCGCAAAGAAGGCGAGTGGGTGCCGAATGAGTTTGGCGGACGCGAAAACCTGGAGGCCATTTCCTTCTTAAAGGAGCTGAACGAAGTTGTTCATCGCGAGTGTCCCGGCACGTTGATGATCGCGGAAGAATCGACTGCGTGGCCGGCCGTGAGTCATCCGGTCTACGCCGGCGGGCTCGGCTTTGATTTCAAGTGGAACATGGGCTGGATGCACGACACGCTGAAGTATTTTCAAACCGATCCGTTCTTTCGCGCCGGCAATCACAACTCGCTTACGTTTGGTTTGCTGTACGCGTGGAGCGAGAACTTTATCCTTCCCTTCTCTCACGACGAAGTGGTGCACATGAAAGGCGCGCTGCTGAACAAGATGCCCGGCGACCAGTGGCAAAAGTTTGCAAACCTGCGCGCGCTGTACGGTTATATGTGGGCGCACCCTGGCAAAAAACTTCTATTCATGGGAGGCGAGTTTGGCCAGTGGCGCGAATGGAACGAGACCGAGAGTCTCGACTGGCATTTGCTGAAAACACCGGTGCATAAAGGCGTGCAGAAGCTGATTCAGGATCTGAACAAGCTTTATCGGAAGCACGACGCGCTGTGGGAAGCTGACAGCGACCCGATCGGCTTTCAATGGATCGAAGTGGATAACGCCGCTGAGAATGTGCTCGCGTTTCGTCGCATTTCGCCTTCAACCGGGCAAGAAATTATTTTCGTGGGAAACTTTTCACCCGTCGTGCGCGAAGGCCATCGTCTAGGTTTACCGGGGCCGGGAACTTACAAGCAACTAATCAACACCGATCATGAAAAATATTGTGGCGGCGGATTTGGAGTCGTGAAGAGTATCAAGGCTGAAGAGGTTCCGGCGCATGGACTCGATTATTCCGCTGAGATCTGTCTGCCGCCACTGGCGACGATGTGGTTTGAAGCGCCGGAGGCTGGACGGCGAAAATAAAATCAGGAGGCCTTAACGAGTTCGGAGAGATTCTCGAAATAGCGGCGATGAGTTAACCGCAGGGCTTCTTCACTCGCAGCTTCCAAAAGCACGACTTCACGTTCTTGGCCCTGACGGCTAAGTTCGAGTTCTAATTCGAGCCGAGAGTTCCCAGCAGCTTCTCGTTCCGAATCGGGAAACGATCTAAAGGTTACGATATCGCCGCGGCCACGATCATATTCGATTAGAAAAAGCATTTCGATCTATTGTTTCCTTGTTGGTAGTTTATCGATAGCGTTTCGAAGCATTCCAAGCATCCGCTCCCTGATCGATATAACACTCCGTTCCGTCTGTTCGGTTTTTCTCCTGGATGCCAATACTGCGTCTTGCTCTTCCTTTGAAAGATTATCCCGCGAGAGCAAAGCTGACAAGTTATTCCTATCGCGCATTAACTCTGACTCTAATGCCTCTTCGTCAGCAATTAGGTCAGAATATTCTGTCAGAACCTCTTGATTCTTCGGATCTCCCCCACCATACTTAATTGCAGGATCCACCAAGTCCGAGAGTTTTTCCGATAATTCCGCCCATGCGTGCTGCAAAGCAGTGCGTACTTGTATTTCAACCAATTTCTCACCATACCGAACAATTACGTGTACAGCTCGATAACCATGACTTGGTTGGTTGCGTCGGTCAACGACCACTTGATTTTTAAATAGTCGTCTTAGAGAGTTTACTACTTTATCTTGGTCTATGATCTCCCTGGCAATCAATCTACAGCCTGCTATGTCCTGGACCTGAGTCAGTCGAATGCTCTCTCTAAGCAGCTTCTCGGAAATGGAGGTAGTCGATTTTGCAGGTCTTCCCGTCGGCTCGAGCCCAAGCTCGTTTCGAATAGCTATGACTACAAAGTCATAAGCCTCAGTGAACGATCGCCGATATTCATCGAGCAGCCGTAGATCGGCTTCGGTGATATCACCCTTTCTGAGCCGGTCACCCAGTTTATCAATCTGAGTCCTACTTATGTTGTTCGCCATCGTTTAGGTCACGATACCAGGCGGCGATTGTATCGCATCTTGAAGATTTCGAAGCCTCTTCCGCTGGGTTTCGATAATCGTGTATCTTATTTGTCACATCATGATCAACTGGGAAGCAATCCGCAAACAATTTCCGGTAACTGAGCGCCTCGCTTATCTCAACAGCGCCGCGGCCGGGCCAGTGTCGCGTGCGTCTTTCGAAGCTGCGGCGGGCTATTACGAAAAGATGATGCGCGATGGCGATGTCCATTGGAATCGTTGGCTCGCCGATCGTGAAGCAATCAGACTGAAGATTGCGCGGTTCATCAACGCCGAGCCGGACGAGATCGGTCTTACGACAAACACTTCGTCAGGCATGAACGTGATCGTCGATGCTCTGGAAGATCGCGGCGAAGTTATATCGAGCGAGCTCGAGTTTCCGGTGACGACTTTGCCGTGGATGAATCGCCGGATTCCCGTTCATTTGCTGCCCGCGATCGAAGAGCAAGTGCGCATCAACGACGTGCTCAGCGCCATGACGCACGACACGGGAATCATCGCCCTAAGTCATGTGCAATTCTCGAACGGTTTCCGGATCGATGCTGAAGCCCTCGGAAACATCAAAGGCCACCATGCGCTGGTCATTAACGCCAGCCAGTCAGCCGGCGTATTCGAAATTGACGTGCAGCGAATGAAGATTGATGCGCTGTGCGCGACGGGACATAAATGGATGCTCGCCGGATACGGTTCGGGCTTTGTTTACCTGAGTCGCGAGCTGCAACAGCGTTCGTTGCCGCGTTCGCTTGGTTGGCTGAGCGTTGAGGAGCCTTTCGAAATGCGCAACGACGAGTTTCGTCCGCGTCACGACGCGGCTGCGCGGGTAGAGCTTGGTTGCCCGCACTTTGCTGGCATATTTTCGTTAGGTGCCGCCGTCGATTTGATCGATGAAGTTGGCATTGCCAACATCCAGGCCCGCGCGCAGGAATTGAATGGCCTGCTTACCTCAAGTCTGACGGAAAACGGTTGGAATGTTCTTTCACCGCTGCAAAACGAAACGGCGCGCTCAGCAGAAACACTCGTGCAAGTCGAAAAGCCCGGCGAAGTCGTGCGCGGCCTCTTCCGTCGCGGCGTTGTGGTGACGGAAAAGCCGGAGGGCCTCCGCGTGGCCACGCATTTCTTTAATGACGAACAGGATATTGAGAGGTTGATTGCCGGATTGAATGAGACGCGCGGATGAAAATGAGCCGAAGTTTCGACACATGCATCGATGGCGGTCGAACGATGCGTGGGTTAATAGTGAGCCCTTCCTCACGGTCGGGCTAGTGCCCGCAACTAGCGGCTGGCGGCTTTCTTCTTCTGCCTGTTTTTCGGTTTTGCGGTCTGTTTTGCCGCGGGGCTCGCGGCGTCGTTTCCAAAATGTTTGCGGCAAAGCTGCAAGAACGTCTGGTGGATTGGTGATTCATAGCCGCCAACCAGCCGAGCGATACCGAGCTGCCAGTTGATTTGCGCGCCCTCGATCCACCAGCGCACCAGAGTTCCCCTCGCAACCTCTTCACGCACGGATTGCAACGGCACTATACCCACACCCATCTCTTCTTCGACCATGCGTTTGATGGCCGCCAGCCGGCTCAATTCCATCGCCACTTTCAAAGTCACACCGGCATGCGCAAAAAATTGGTCGATCAGCCGTCGCGTGTTTCCGCCACGCTCTCCGAGGATCAGCTTCTCGCCGGCCAGCGCATAGGCACTAACTACTTTCTGCTTTGCCAACGTATGTCTTGGCGAAGCAATCGCGACCAAAGAGTCCTCGCTCAAGATTTCGGTCTGCACTCCCCGTGCTTCCACCGGCAGCGACACAAAGACGGCGTCCAGCTCACCTGCGAGCACCTGCCGCACCAACGACTCGCTGGTGCCCGAAGCCACTGAGGTTTCCACGCCCGGATGCGACTTGCGCAATTCTCTGAGAATTTGCGGCAAGGGATCGGCGCTGACCATCGCCGAAGCGCTGCCGATCCGCAAACGGCCCCGATGGGCCCCGGTAAGGGCGGCGAGTTCTTCCAGCGCGGCGTCATGCTCACGCAGGATGACGTAAGCGCGCTCGAGCAACTTCTCGCCCGCTTCCGTCAGAATCACTCGTCGGGGCGCCCGGATGAAAAGCTTGGCGCCAGTTTCGGTTTCCAGTTGTCTGATTTGCATGCTGATCGCGGCCTGCGTCACATGGACGCGCACGGCGCCGGCCGTGAATGTGCCCGTTTCAGCAATTGCCACGAAAGCTTTTATCTGGCGAATGTCCATGGTCCGATACTACATCAACAGGGATTATTACATGAATAAGATCTTTTAGTTTCCATTATAGCTGGGCCGTTCCTAGAATAGAAATCTTTATAGGTCTGCCTGGCATCGAAAATCCATGGCCCCATCGCAAATCTCGATCGGCATTCTGCCGCGGCGACTCAGCACCCTGCGCAAACTCGTGGTCGGAGTAGACGGAGGCGGGACGCGCACTCGTGCGGCGATTCTTGATGGAAATCGGGTATTGGGCGAAGGCACTGCGGGACCATCAAATCCACTGCGTGTCGGTGTCGCCAACGGAGCGGCCGCCATCCGCGAGGCTATCGACAAGGCCTGCGCGGCCGCTCTGGTGCAGCGCGACGACATTATCGCCGCCGGAATCGGGCTTGCTGGAGTCCGACGCAAAGACATCAGGACTCGAATGCGCGAAGTGCTGGTCGAAACACTCGGTATCGAGAACATCGAGCTGTGGCCGGACGCCGACATGGCCCTTTACGGTGCCACTGACGGAGCGCCGGGAGTCGTCGTGATTTCGGGCACCGGATCAGTCGCGTGCGGAGTCAACCGGCAGGGCAAGCGAGTTTATGCAGGAGGTTGGGGCCCGGTTGCCGGGGACGAAGGAAGCGGATCCTGGATCGCGCGGCGCGCACTACAGGCGGTCGCCCATGCTACGGACGAGCGCGGACCAAAGACCGCTTTGGCGGCTGCGGCTTGCAATTATTTTCAGGTGAACGCCCCGGAGGATCTGTCCACCGCTATTTACGCGCCGACGATGACCAACGATCGGATCGCTGGATTCAGCAAGCACGTGATTGATGCCGCCCGGGCCGGAGATACCGTAGGCCGTAATATTTTGACTGAAGCCGGGAGAGAACTGGGCAAGACCGCGGTCTCCGTCATTCGTAAACTGAAGATGGAGGGAGAGCGTTTCCAGGTTTCTTTTGTCGGCGGCGTTTTCAGCGCGGGGGAGTTAGTAATTGCGCCGTTGCGGGAAGAGATTGCCCGAGTTGCCAGGAAGGCGTTCATTGCGGAGCCCCGGTTTTCTCCCACGTTCGCCGCCGGGCGAATGGCGCAAGAGCAACTACATAGGTTGCCGCTGGCAGTATGAAGCTTGGCCGTCCGCAAGCGCGAAGGAGCAGGATTTTCAACCTTCCCTTTCTCAATCATGTCAGAAGCCGCCGAGCCGACCCCGTTAACTGAACAGGAAAATCCGCGCACGGCCGAAATCAGTTCGCTGACAACTGAAGAAATTCTGCGACTGATGAACGAAGAAGACGCGCGGGTGGCGGACGCTGTTGCACAGGTCTTGACCGCCGTGACCCGAGCTGTTGAGATCATCGTCGAACGACTGCGCGTGGGCGGCCGGCTTTTTTATCTTGGCACCGGAACCTCGGGAAGACTTGGGGTCCTCGACGCTGCTGAGATTCCTCCAACATTTGGTGTCGCGCCGGAAGTGATTCAGGGAATCATCGCCGGCGGCTACGAAGCCTGTTATCGCGCTGTCGAAGCTTCTGAGGACGACGTGTCAGCCGGCGCGCGCGATTTGGACGCTCGCGGCTTAACTAAGCAAGATGTACTGGTTGGCATCGCCGCCTCTGGGCGCACGCCTTACACGGTCGGAGCCGTCAAGCATGCGCGAGGGCTGGGCGCTTTTACCGTGGCGATTACCTGCGCTCCCGACTCTCCGATCACCGGCGCCGCCGAAGTCAGCATCGTGCCTGTCGTCGGTCCCGAAGTGATCGCCGGCTCGACGCGTTTGAAGGCTGGAACAGCGCAAAAGTTAGTGCTCAATATGATATCGACCGCGACCATGATCCGGCTCGGCTATGTTACCGGGAATCGAATGACGAATGTGCAGACCCGCAACGTCAAGCTGCGCGCGCGCGCGATCAGGATACTGATCGCCGAGTCAGGAGTAGACGAGAAGTCTGCGAATGAGACGCTCGACACTGCTGAAGGAAATTTGCCGGTCGCGCTGGTGATCGCGATCACGAGATGCGAGCCGGCGGCAGCAAAGCGAGCCCTGGCAGATTCCTCCGGAGTCGTCTTGAAGGCCGTTGAGGCTCTCCGGAAAAAGCAATGATGATGTAGAGACGCAAAGCATGAAGGCCCTCGATCTGGCAATCATCTTCGGCTACCTGATCGGCATCGTCCTGTTTGGGACGTGGTTTGGTCGCCGGCAAAAGACAACAGCGGATTATTTTCTCGGCGATCGTTCGGTGCCCTGGTGGGCGGTCGCTTTCTCGATCGTCGCAACTGAAACTTCCACGATCACTTTCATTTCGATTCCGGGGATTGCCTTTGCGCGCGGCGGTAACTTTCAATTCCTGCAGCTGGTTTTTGGTTATCTGCTGGGCCGAGTAGTAATCGCGCTGCTGTTTATTCCATCCTACTTTCGCGGAGAGCTGCTGACTGTTTACCAGCTACTTGATCGGCGCTTTGGCGGAAAGATCAAGATGCTGGCGGCCTCGCTTTTCGTCGTGATGCGCAACATCGCGGATGGCATCAGGCTGTTGTTGACCGCGATCGTATTGGCCGCCGTCTACACTTCGTTTCAGCCGGCCGCGAATGCTGAGACGATCACCATCGCCTCGGTCGTGCTCATCGGCGTGGCCATGATTGTCTTTACCTACTTTGGCGGCATGGAAGCGGTCATCTGGGTCGAGGTGGTGCAACTGGGGATTTACATCGCCGGCGCGATTGCCGCCGCGGTGATCCTGACCACTTCGATCGATGGCGGGTTCAGCGCGGCCGTCGCGACCGCCTCGCAATACCACAAGTTCTCCGTCTTTGATTTTTCTTTTGACTTCACCAAAACCTTTACTTTTTGGGCCGGGCTGATTGGCGGGTGCTTTCTCACCATGAGTACTCACGGCACCGATCAATACCTGGTGCAGCGTTACCTTTGCACCGATCGGCCGCGCCGGGCGGCGACGGCCCTGCTCACCAGCGGTGCGATCGTTTTGGGACAATTCATCGGCTTCCTGTTTATCGGGGTCCTGCTCTTTGCGTTCTATCACCCCTACACCGATCCGCTTTACAACAAGGCTGTGGAAGCCTGCGCAAAGTTTCAGCCGCTATTAACCGATCGATGTTTTTCTGACGCCGCGTTTGCCGCCTCGGCAACGGCGGCGTACCCGTTTACGGGCGGGGATCGAGTTTTTCCTGATTTCATTACTCGCCATCTGCCCACCGGACTCTCCGGACTGGTGGTGGCCGCAATTTTTGCCGCGGCGATGTCGTCTTCGTTGAATTCGATCGCCGCCACGGTCGTGAACGATCTCTACAAACCGTTCCGGCAACGGCTCAGCGACAAGCACTATCTGAAAGTGTCACACTGGTTGACGCTGCTGTGGGGCGTTGTTCAGATTGCTGTAGCTCTGGTCGTCCGTCACCAAAACAGATCCGCACTGGATCAAGCACTGTCGGTCGCGTCCTTAATCAACGGTCCGGTGCTGGGTGTATTTCTGGTCGGCACTTTTCTGCGACGCGTGAGCCAACCGCCGGCTTTGATCGGGATGTTGGCCAGCAGCGTTGCGATGCTCTATGTCCGGTTTGGGACGAACATCGCCTGGACGTGGTATGTCTTTATCGGCAGCGTCGTTACGCTGGTGGTGGCGTGGCTGGCCAGCTTCGCATTTGCGCCCGCGCCGAAGAGCCGTCGCGATGAATTGTCGCCCACAGAGACGATGGGCGAACTTACCGACTAGGAGAAAAAGCATCGAATGATCTCGACGATCAATTCTCGCCGCGGACTGATGACCCTCGCCATAGTGCTGGCTTTGGTTCTGATCTCGATGCCGTCAGTCCGCGCGCGCGCCGAAGCCAACACCGCCGGGTTGGATTTCGCGCCCCGACCCTCGATAGCCGCGGCGAAAATCAAGCCCTTTCGACGACAAGCGTCGCCCGAGGCCCTGAAGTGGGCCACCCAGCAACTTGGCAAAATGTCGCTGGATGAAAAGATCGGGCAATTGATCTCAGTCGGCATCAACGCAACTTTCCTCAACCAGGACAGCGAAGCGTTCAATGCTTTGCGTCATCAGGTTGTAGATAATCACGTGGGCGGAATCATTCTGTTTCGCGGACCGGTGTACGAATCTGTGGTGCTGGTCAATCGCATGCAAGCGTTGGCGAAATATCCGCTGTTGATTTCCGCGGACCTCGAAGCCGGCGCAGGAATGCGTTTTGACGACACGGTTAACTTTCCCTGGAACATGGCGATCGCGGCCACCGGAAATCCGGATTACGCGCGGCAGGCAGGCGAGTTGACTGCCCGAGAGGCGCGCGCCCTGGGCATTCAGCAGATTTATGCGCCCGTTGCCGACGTGAACAACAATGCGGCCAACCCGGTTATAAATGTGCGCTCGTACGGCGAGGATCCGGTTCAGGTCGGCCGCTTCGTTGCCGCTTTTGTCGAAGGGGCGCAACACGGCGGCGTAATGGCCACTGCCAAACACTTTCCCGGGCATGGTGACACGGCCACTGACTCACATCGTGGGCTGCCGGAAATCGATGTCACCCGCGCGCGTCTTGATTCGGTAGAGTTCGTTCCGTTTCGCGCCGCAGTCGATGCCGGCGTCGGCTCGGTAATGACCGGACACATCGGCTTGCCGTTGATCGACAGCACCGCGATCACTCCGTTGCCTCGCGATGTAAAGCAGAAACCCGTTGAGACTGAAGACGGCGCCGAGATCGTCGTTCAGAACGGCACGATGCCGACAACGCTTTCGCCCGTGATGAACGGCATCCTTCGGCGCGAACTGCACTTTGATGGACTGATCGTGACCGACGCGATGAGCATGAGCGGCTTGACGCTTTACTTTACCCAGGAAGAGGCTTCGGTGCGCGCGCTCGAAGCCGGCGCTGATATGCTTTTGAAACCCGCAGATCCTGATGCGGCCTTTCGCGGCGTGCGCGACGCGGTAAAGAAAGGAAGATTGAGCGAGCAACGCATCGAAGAATCCGCGCGCAAGGTTCTGGCGGCGAAGTATGACCTCGGGCTTTCACAACAACGTATCACCTCCCTGGACGAAATCGACCGCGCGGTTGCCGGCAAAGATGCGTTTCACCTGGCAAACGAGATCGCCGAACACACAATTACTCTGGTGCGAAACGACGCGAATCTTTTGCCGCTAAAGGTGTCACCGGCTCAACGCATCTTCAATCTGGCGATTACCAATGGCGACGATCGCGCTTTGGTAGCGCAACCATTCATAGCCGCAATGGCCCGGGGAGGACAAAAAATCGAAACGATCGTCCTTGACGATCGGTCTTCTGAAGCAGAAGTGAGAAAAGCGATCGAGGGCGCCGGCCACGCTGATTTGGTGTTTGTTTCGATGTACGGCCGCGTGCGCACGGGGCAAGCCCGCAGCGTAGCCCTGCCCGAACCGGGAATGAAAGCTCTGAACGAATTGATCGATCGCCACGCCCCTTTGATAGGGATCAGTTTCGGCAATCCTTATGTGCTTTTAAGTTTTCCAAAGTTACAAACTTATCTCGTCGCGTACGGGGACATGCCGAGCTTGCAGGAAGCCACCGCGCGGGCGTTGTTGGCCCAGATAGATATCACCGGAAGATTGCCAATATCGCTGCCAGGTTTGTATCCTCGGGGCGCGGGAATTCAATTGAAAGCCCGCGCCCCAAAATGATCAGCCGCCAAATCAGGCTCTCCATCGCGCTGATAGTTCTGCTGGCGCAAGGCATTGCGGCGCAGCTTCCGCAAACTGCGCCAGCCTCCGCCGGCATATCCGCCGAGCGTCTCTCTCGGATGAATGCCGCGATCGAGGCTTCAATTGAAAAGAAGGAATTGCCGGGCGCGGTCGTCGTCGTCGGCCGACATGGGCGCGTGGTTTGGCGCAAGGCGTACGGCGCGCGCGCGGTTGAACCGCAGCGTGAAGCAATGACCGCAGACACGATCTTTGACCTCGCCAGTTTGACCAAAATCGTCGCCACCTCCACCAGCATCATGATGCTAATTGAGCAAGGCAAAGTCCGTCTCGCCGATCCCGTAGTTCAGTTTATTCCGGAGATGAAAGGCGAAGGCCGCGACGCGATCACGATCGAGCAACTGCTGACTCACATGGCTGGTTTCGCTCCTGATTTCGATTTAAGAGAGCGATGGATAGGATACGAGGAAGCCCTGAAGCGTTTGTATCACGAGCCTTTGCGCAATCAACCCGACGCTCGCTTCGTTTATAGCGACATCAACTATATCGCGCTGGGCGAGGTGGTTCATCGGGTCAGTGGTCAGACGCTGGACGAGTTTGCGCGGAAAAATATTTTTGCGCCGCTGGGGATGCGCGACACCGGCTTTCGCCCGGACGCAAAACTCTTATCGCGAATCGCCCCCACTGAAAGACGCCGCGGCCAGATGAACTATCTCGGCGATAGCGACGCGAACGCGGGAGCGGAAGGCGAACAATGGCTGCGCGGCCAGGTTCACGATCCGACTGCGTTTCGCATGGGCGGAGTGGCCGGCCATGCGGGCTTGTTTTCCACGGCTGACGATCTAGCAATCTTCTGCCAGATGATTTTGAATGGCGGCGTTTACAATGGCGCGCGAATTTTGGGCCCGATGACCGTGGCCACGATGACGCGACCGCATGCCGTCAGCGAAACGGGCGCCGCGCGCGGATTGGGATGGGACATTGCCACGAGTTTCTCAACCAACAAAGGCGACCTGTTCCCGCTCGGCTCGTTTGGTCATACCGGATTCACCGGCACGTCGATGTGGATCGATCCGGCTTCGGATACGTTCATAATTTTCTTGAGCAATCGCGTCCATCCGGATGGCAAAGGCGATGTCGGGCCCTTGCGCGGCCGGGTCGCGTCAATCGTCGCCAGTTCGATCATGGACACCACTGTCGCCCAGACCCGGGAGGAATCAGCGCGCACGGCCGCCGACCTGCTGGCAAGCGTGGCGCATTTGGATTCAAACAACTCGCGGGCGGGCGCAATCCCGTCGCCCGACGCGCAGGTCATAAACGGTATCGATGTTTTGGAACGCGACGGCTTCAAACAACTCGCGGGTCTCCGCCTGGGCTTGATCACGAACCAGACGGGACGCGATCGCGCCGGGCGTTCCACGATCGATGTTCTCTTCAAAGCGCCCGGAGTGAAAGTCGTGGCGCTGTTCTCTCCTGAGCATGGCATTCGCGGATTAGCTGACGAAAAAGTCTCCGACACCAAAGACGAGCAGACTGGTCTGTCAATCTACTCGCTTTACGGCGAGTTGCGCCGGCCAAAACCCGAACAGTTGAAAGATCTCGACGCGTTGGTTTTTGACATCCAGGATGTGGGCGCGCGCTTCTATACCTACATCTCGACTTTGGGTTATGTAATCGAAGAAGCGGCGAAGGCAAAACTTCCCATCATTGTTCTCGATCGGCCCAATCCCATTAACGGTAGGGAGATTGAAGGCCCCGTCGCTGATATCGACAAACTTTCGTTTACGGCTTATCACACAATTCCGGTACGCCACGGAATGACGGTTGGAGAGCTGGCCCGGCTGTTCAACGAAGAACGTCACCTGGGGGCCGAGGTACGCGTGATCAAGATGGAAAACTGGCGGCGCGCGATGTGGTTTGACGCCACCAATCTGACCTGGGTCAATCCATCGCCAAACATGCGCAGTCTTACGGAAGCCGCGCTCTATCCCGGTATCGGTTTGCTGGAAACGACCAATCTTTCAGTGGGTCGCGGCACAAACACGCCGTTTGAAATTATCGGTGCTCCGTGGCTCGACGGTCAGAAACTGGCGAGTGATCTTAATGCGCGCAACATCGCCGGTGTGCGTTTCGTCCCCATGCGTTTTACTCCGGGCTCGTCGGTTTTCAAGAACGAAGAATGCAGCGGCGTCAATATCGTGATCACTGACCGCTCCAGATTTCAATCGGTCCGTACCGGTATCGAGATCGCGGTCGCCCTGCATAGTCTGTTTCCCACCTATTGGAAAGTTGACGGCTACTCGCACCTGCTCGTCAACACCGACGCATTGGAACGGCTGAAGCGCGGAGACTCGGCCGACGAGATCACCCGCTCGTGGGCAACCGCGCTGGAGAATTTCCGGCGCGCGCGGGCGCGCTTTCTGCTTTACCAATAGTTACGAGTCGTTTCCTTCCTGAGTTGCAGTTGACCTCGTTGACTTGTCCCTCTCGCACAGCCGCCGCAAATTCGGTGTGTTTTGGTCGCTCTTTGGAGTATATTAGCCGGCGCTAAAGTGATCGCGACCTAACAAACTTTCCCATCAGGTACTTAACTGGAACGGACGCCGCCCTTCTGATTTGTATTTTGCCGTAAGTGCTTTGCCCCTGACGTCTCAGGATCGTTCGATTCGAGGAGGACACAACCGTGAAACTATTGCGCATCTCTTCTTTGTCTCTATTGGTCGTTGTTCTGTGGCTTGGGTCGTCGCCGCAGCTCGCCGCGCAGAGTTCGGCGAAAGATCTTACCCAGCCCACACCGGCTGCTTACACGCGCACCGGCTATGCTGTCGTTCCGAATTCTGACAGCAACGGCATCCGGGAACTGATCGACAATAGATATAAGGCCCGATACAAAGAATGGAAAGACGAGTTTCTTTCTACTGAGATTGGCCGCGCGCAGTGGGAACTGTACTCTCGCCACCAACGTTTCGTGCTTACCATTACCATAGTTTCCGGTAACGAGCACGGCGCCGGAACCGGCAAATACAGATGGAACGATGCCGGCGAACTTGTTGCTGCGACCATCACGCTCGGCGGTCGCATTGACGAAGGCTTTCCCACTCAGGTCTATTACCCGGTAATGAATGCGCTCGAACCGTATCAATCGTCGAAGGTTCTTAGCGGAAACGTGCTGGCCGCAACCAAGATTGCTCACGAATTCGGTCACGTCATTAAGATAGCCACCACTGATAAGGCGTTATATGCCCTGCAAGTCAGGCTGGCCCCAATCTACAATAAGATTTTTCTTAGTAATGGATACAACGTTAACGATCCCCGGCTGGTCGAGCTGGCGCGACAGATGGGCGGCAATCCGGTCGAGATTTGGGAGGATCGTGAGTACTGGGGAGAAGCGAACGCAATGCTTTTTCTCAGGGACAGAGTTGCCAGGGAACGCTTTCACTGCAAACTCTTCAACCGAATCAAACGGTCGGTAGAGGAATACGCTAAACCCTACGAGGACCGTTTTACTGAAATAGCAAAGTCGCAGGGCGTGTCATATTCCTGTAGCTGGAAGTGAACTCAGGCCAAGTTGAGCGTAATGCTGCTCACCCCATCAGCAATTCGTGAGTGCCACTGACAAGTGTGCCGCCCCGACCAGCGCGCAAGGATCGCCGCCGAAAACTTTAATGCCGCACGGCATTTGCCTGTGAGAAATGATCTTCGCTGTCAAATACTAAGACGCTCGAGTCCGGGAGAGCGAAGTTACTAGATTTGCCTGTTAATTCTTTACTAGGCAGCCGCTTGGACTAGCGTGTCAAATGATGATGCGCTTTCCCGAGCACTGACTCGTCCGAAAATGTGAACGACGAATCCATTATTCTGAAAAAAGCTAGCGGGGTTAGACAGCCAGTAGTAAGATGCTGCTGGTCCCATCAAGTGAGTTTATCGGACTGATAAAATCTTTTAGCTTTGATTGTAAGTCCTCGCCTAATAGAATTGGCGTCCTTCCCGCGATTTTTGGAGTGGCCGTCACCAGCGGTCCGACAATGGTCTTAATCATCTTCCGGTAAAGAGGAACCATCATGAGACATCACCTTCAGTTTCTGCGCGTTGTGTTTGTAGCGATCGCTCTCGGCTTTGCTTTTACGACCGCCGGGCTGGCCCAGGAAGAAACCGCCGCGTCCATCACCGGGCAAGTGACCGACTCGACCGGCGCGGTCATTCAGAACGCTAGCGTGGTCGTCACCAACAAGGACACAAATTCCGAGCGCCGCGTACAGACGAATGAAGATGGCAACTATGTCGTCACTCCTCTGATTCCCGGCAGCTACACTGTCACTGTCCAGCAAACGAACTTCAAGCGTTACGTGCAAACGGTCACGCTCAACGCTAAGGATCGCCGGGGCATTGATGTCGTGCTGGAGGCGGGCGACATAACTCAAACCGTCCTCGTGACCGATGAGGCGCCGCTCCTGCAAGAGAGCCCGACAGGTCAGGCACTGATCTCTGGCGCGCAAGTGCGTGAGTTGCCGCTCAATAATCGCGACTTTATGAAACTTACAGAACTTGTACCAGGAGTTAGTTCCGACCTTGCGGATGAAACTGCGCTAGGGTTGAGCAACCGCACCAGTATTTCAATCAACGGCATGCGCCGCAATGGAGTCAATTACTTTGTGGACGGCGTCAACAACACGGATGGCGGCTCAAATATCACGCTGCTATCAACCCCGACGATTGACTCGATCAAGGAGTTCAAGGTCTTAAGTTCGAACTACACGGCTGAAGTCGGACGTTCCGGCAGCGGCACGGTGACGATGGTGACGCGTAGCGGCAGTAATGACTACCACTTTTCGGGCTATGAATTCGTCCGTAATGATCGCTTCAATGCCAACTCGTTCTTCAACAACCGGCTCGGACGCGGCACGGACGGGAAACCGCGCGCGCCGGTGCCGAAGCTGCGCTACAACAATTTTGGCGGCACATTCAGCGGGCCGGTGACTCTTCCCAAGTTTGGCGAAGGCGGGCCATCGATTTACAAAGCAAAGAACAAGACTTTCTTCTTCTTCTCGGAAGAAGCCCGCCGCATCCGCCGCGCCACAACCGCGAGCACCGCAACCGTTCCGACATCAGCACAGCGCGCCGGCGATTTCTCTTCAAGCCTTGGCTTGCCGCTCTTCCGCACCACGGCCAACGCGCAGTGCACCACGCCGGGCGTGGGCACCTGTACAACGACACCGTTTTTGGTAACTGACACCGGTGGCGGTACGACCCAGGCTCGCGTAGGGATGATCTTTAATGCGGTCGGCCGTGCCTATCCAGGCAACATCATTCCGGCCGCTGATCTTAGCCCGCAGGCAATCGCGTTGTTGCCGGTTTGGCCTCTGCCAAACAGCGGCAGCAACACTTTTACTTTCAGCCCCGTCAATCTGCAGAACACTCGCCAGGAAGTGATTCGGATTGATCATATCTTTAATGACAACAATCGCATCTTTGGACGCTACACCCATGACCTGAACGTGACCCAGGAAACGGGCGGTCTCTTCCAGAACATCAATCTGCCGAATATTGCCACGACTGACACCCGCATTCCCGGCCAACTGTTGGCGATAAATTATACGACCATCATCTCACCCACGATGGTTAACGAGGCAAGCTATAACTTCTCGCAAAACTTTATCGGCTCGCAGTTAGTCGGCCGCGGCCGTCGTTCCGATTATCCGGGCCTGAACATCCCCGAGGTCTTCCCAGAGAACAACAGCAACGCCATCCCGTCAATCACCATAACCGGCATTACTTCAGTCGGCTCACTTCAAAAGTTCGCTATTCGTTATCGTAGTCAGGTATTTCGCGACGTTGTGACCAGGACGAGTGGTAACCACATCTTCAAATTTGGCGGTGAATGGGCCTTTGAAGGCAAGAATGAAAACGCCAACAACCTGACTCAGGGGTCGTTTGCTTTTACTACTACCGAATCGCGTGGGACTTCAACCACGGGTGTTGCCCTGACTCAAACCGGCGTGGCGCTTGCCAGCTATATGTTGGGTCGCGCCAACACGTACAACGAAAACCAATTCGACATTACCGTCTCTGAGCACCTGGGCCGGCGTGAGTTCTTTGCTCAGGATACCTGGAAGATTCGTCCCAACCTGACATTGGATTATGGCGTGCGCTATCAATATTTCGTTCCGGCAACTGATAGCCACAACGTGCTCACAGCTTTCGACCCGCTGCTTTACTCACTTGCAAACGCGCCCACCTGCGCGGATGCGCTCTGCGGCTCGCTGATTCGCGGCACCGGCAACGAATTGAATGGAATAGCGGTGGCCGGCGCTGGTTCGCCGTTTGGCAAAACGATCGTGCCGAGCGATAAAAATAACTTCAGTCCTCGGTTCGGTCTCGCCTGGAGTCCTAATTACAAAAACGGTTTGGGACGCCGCCTGCTTGGCGAAAGCGGCAAGACAGTTTTTCGTCTCGGTTATGGCTTTTATTACGACCAGATCGCGACGTTCCTTTATGAAGACCCGACATTCTCAAATCCGCCGTTCAGTAATAACGCCAGTTTCAGCGGCGCGGGTATCACGCTGGCTACCCCAGCAGGTGGCGCGCTGGGCAACCTGCCAATACGCGCGCTCGGGGGCATTGATCCGCACATCGTGACGCCGGAGATTCAGCAGTGGTCAGTCGGCATGCAACGCGAGATTTTTAAAAACGCCGTGCTGGATGTCAGTTACGTGGGCACCAAAGGCGACCACCTGCACGACCAGCGCAATATAAACTTTGTCGGTCCCGCGGAAACAAATGCATGGGTCCTGGATACGGTACGCAACCCGACGGCCTCGACTAACGTCAACGCTATTCGACCGTATCGAGGTTATGGCACGATCACCTTTAAAGAGACAGCGGCCATCTCGCGTTATCACGGCTTGCTCTCATCGCTCAATTGGAGGTTCGCGCGCGGCAGCACGGTTAGCCTGGCTTACACCTTCAGCAAGAATCTGACCAACTTCACGAACGATCGGGACGGTGTGGATGCACCGCAGAATCAATATGATCTGCGAATCGAATATGCCGAAGCGCGCACCTCGCGGCCGCATATTTTCTCAGCCAGTTACATTTGGGAGATGCCGTTCTTCCAGAAGAACAGTAATCCGTTCGTGAAAACGGTATTGGCAGGCTGGCAGATCTCCGGCATCACGAACATTGAATCCGGTCCGCCGATTTCGCGCGTACTGGCTTCCACCACCAACAGTGGGCGAAACGGAAACCGATCTCAATTGGTCGGCAACCCGACGGCGGGTTTGGCCGGGACGACTGATCCGGTAACTGGACTGCCTTTCCTTTACGATCCGACGGCGTTCGCGAATCCCGCGCTGGGAACCTATGGAAACGCGGGCCGCGCAATCTTCCACCTGCCGGGTCGTAACCAGACTAATCTTTCTTTGATCAAGAACTTCTACTGGAACACTGAGAAAGCGCGTTACTTCCAGTTTCGCTTCGAGTCCTTCAACGTCTTCAACCACACGCAGTTTTTCCTCGAGTCGGCCAACGGTAACGTTCTAGGTGCTTCGCCGTGCGTGCCGGGCGGAATCGCAGTTTGCACGTCAACTACCGGCAGACCCGGTTCGACCCGCAACCCGCGCGAATTCCAGTTTGGCTTGAAGATGTATTTCTGAAGATCGCTCCGATCTTTTCGCGACTATGCCCGCGCAAGGTTTCGGCCTTTCGCGGGCGTAAGCGCTTTTGGAGCTTAAGCTGTGATTAAATATCGGCCATGACTGACGACAGACAGTCTGAAAACGGGTTAATACTGCGCGGCGCGCGTCTGGCTGTTTCGGATCGCGCCGTGGAAAATGCCGGCTTATTAATTGATGGTGGGCGCATCCGGGCTATTGTTGAGCAGGGGCAAACGATTCCGGGGGGCGTTGGGCGGATGATCGATCTTACAGGCCTGACACTTTTTCCCGGCTTCATAGACATTCACATTCACGGGGCCGTGGGCGTCGATACTATGGAAGCCGACGCAGACGATCTCTATCGCGTGGCACTCTTTCTGGCGCAGAACGGAATCACGGGATGGCTGCCTACCCTGGTGCCAGCGCCGCTCGAAGATTATCAGCGCGCCTGCGCGGCGATAGAGAAGTTCATGATGGACAGTAACGACCGCGCGCCCGCCGCCCGCGGGCTTGGTCTCCATTACGAAGGCCCTTTTATCAACAGCGCCCAGTGTGGCGCGCTTCGGACTTCACATTTTCAAACGTACGGAGAACCTGGGAATTTAGAGAATCTACCTGTCATCGAAAATGCCAACGCAAAGTTTCTGATCACAGTCGCGCCCGAAATTGACGGAGGACTTGAACTGGTAAGTGAGCTTCGGCGGCGCGGATGGATCGTTTCCATCGGGCACACGCGCGCCACGCCCGACATCCTGGACCAAGCGAGCGACGCCGGCGCCCATCACATGACTCACTTCATGAATGCGATGCCGCCCTTGCATCATCGCGCGCCGGGACCGGTCTGCTGGGGACTGCTGCGCGACAACGTCAGCGTTGACATAATCGCTGACGGAGTTCATCTGGATCTGCTGGTGCTGAAACTTCTCTTGCGGTGCAAGACTCCGGCACGGTTGTCGTTGATCAGTGATGCGATCGCGCCCGCCGGTTTAGGCGACGGTGAATATCAGATCTGGGGCGAGAAAATTGCTGTGAAAGACGGTCGCACACGGAACTCTCGCGGAAGCATTGCCGGTTCTGTTATCACCATGCTGGATGCAGCGCGAATGATGCGCTCCCTTGGCAGTTCTGACTCAGAAGTCGCGCGTATGGCTTCATTAAACCCGGCCCGCTTACTTGGAATCGATGGGGATTGTGGCTCGATCGAAGTAGGAAAACGCGCTGACCTGGTCGCGTTGGACAATGATGGCAAAGTGCGGCTGACCCTGGTCAATGGTCGCGTCGCATTCGATTCGTCAACACAAACAGAAAAACGTAAAGTTCAACGATAATCCAAACAGGGCGGGCGAACGCGATCTGAGCGCCGGACTCGCAGTTAAGGTTTCTTACCAAATCTTTTTCGTTCGGCGTCGCGCGTGGCCTCTTGTAATTTCCGCGCTCGATCCAATTCGCGCTTCCCTTCATCACTTAAGCCCGCCTGCATTAAGGCCCGGCCAAGTTGAAAGTGCCCGTCTGAGATGGAATCATCCAGCTTGACTGCGGCGCGCAATTCCTCAATCCCGCGTTTGCTTTCACCGATGAGCAACAGCGCTCGGCCCAGGGCGAATCTCGTGTCAAACTCAGCCGGATAATCCTGCGCCGCCATCTCGAGAAACGGCAGCGCCCGTTTGGCATCGCCCTTTGTAAGATAGAGATCGCCGAGCGTAAAGGCAGCGCGCGCATCTTTCGGGTCTCGGCGCAGGACCTCTGTCAGTTCGCGTTCAGCTTCGTCATAGCGATACAGTTTCCAATAGAGATAGCCGAGGCCATAGCGGGTGACGGTGGAATCAGGCGCGAGTGCTACGGCCCGCTTGTACGCTTCGAGAGCTTCGATGGTTCGGCTAGCGCCGTCCAAAGCGTCGCCATATTGCGCCCAGAGTTGGCTGGTCTCGCTGCCCAAATCCAGACGTCGCTTGAGCACAATCGTCGCTTCGGCGTACCTGCGTTGCCGCATGAAACACGGCGCGGCCATCTCCAGCAGAGTCGCATCGCGCGGGCTACGCGCCAGCAAGCGAGCTATCTCGCGCGATGCTTCCGGAAATCGTTCGAGGCCGACCAGCGCTAACGCCAACGCGCGTCGCGCCGCGTCGTTGTCGGGCTCAAGCATCAATGAAGCCTTGAGCGGATTGATCGCGGCCGCAAACTCGTTACTGCGCACGAGCGCCAAACCCAAATTGAAATGCGCACCGGCCAGCTTCGGATCAATCGTGGTCGCTTGCGTCCAGGCATCAATAGCTTCACGGGACTTATTTTGCCGGTTGAGAGCCACCCCCAGATTCACCCAGGCGCGCGCATCCTTTGGGGCCAGTTTGATGACAAGTCGCCATTCCTGCTCAGCCGCTAGCCAGTCATTTGTGCGTTCGTAAGCTTGTGCCTTTTCATAATGTGCTCGCACCGCTTCAAGCTGTGGCTCATCGACAGCGCCTGACTGCGCCGCTACGGCAGCGGTTATCAAGCAAAGGCAGATACAAGATTGGAGAAGCTTTAACAAACTAATGAGTTCGAACCAGGTTGTTAATCTAAAGAGACCGCAAAGCAGGTTGGGTGTGGCATATCGCGCGCGAAGATATCAAAATATTTCGCCCTCTTCTTTTTGGTGCTATTTGTCACAATGCGCCGTAGAATCCCGCGCGCTGATACGATTCGTCAAGCAACTCAACGGGGTGACAGACCTGCAGTTTTAAGCCGGCCAGGCGGGCGCCGGCGGCGATCTGCATGTGACAACCGGCGTTGCCGGTAGCCAGGACACTTGCTCCCGATTGTTCAATGTTTCTGAGTTTCTCTTCCAGGATCTGCTCAGACAATTCCGGTTCGAGCAAGTTGTAAACTCCAGCGCCGCCACAACAGACATCGCTGCCGCTCAAAAGTGCGAGATTCAAATGCGGAATGGCCCAAAGCATCTGCAGAGATTCGTCCGCCGCGTGCTGCCCGTGAAGCAGATGACATGACGCATCGTAAGTTGTGCGCTCGAATCCTATCGCCGCGCCGTTGCGAAAACCGACGGCTTTCAGTTGTTGGCCCACGTCGCGCACGCGGGCGCTGAAATCACGCGCGCGATCTTTGTATCGTTCGTCGTCGGCCAGCAAGTGCGCGTATGAGGCCAGCATCGCGCCACAGCCACCGGCGTTGGTAACAATCGCGCTGTCTCGATTAGCGTCGAAGGCGTCGATGTTTTGACGCGCCAGCACGCGCGCACCTTCGAGGTCGCCGGCATGTGCGTGCAAGGCTCCACAACAAACCTGATTCGCTCCGTTCTGCACCGCGCAGCCATTCACTTTCAACACTCGCGCAGTGGCGTCGTTTACGCGTTGAAACAATCCTTCAGTAACACAGGCTTTGAAGAGCAGCGCAGTCTGGCTCTTTTTCATAGGAGCGCTCGCATCTTTCATGGGCGTGCCCGCATCTTGCGGACGGTTCGCGGGCACCAGGCCCACCTTTGCCCGCGACGATCCGTCAAGCAGGGCCAACGCGAATTCAAACTGCCGATTAATTGCCCTCGCGATTCCGGTGCGCAGCAACAGCCGCGCTAATCCGATGTCGCGCAGGAAGCGGCCCAGCGCGAACGCTGCCTGCAATCGTTTCGGCTTCATCCAGACATGGCGCAGCACAAATTTCAGCACCCGGTAAACGCCGGTCGGCTTGGTCGGGCCGCTCAGGATGTCCGCCCGCGCGGCTTCCAGCAGTTGGCCGTATTCAACACCGGCCGGACATGCCGCTTCACACGCGCGGCAACCGAGGCAGCGATCGATATGCCTTTCAAACGTTAGCGATCCGACTGAGAGGCGTCCTTCTTCAACCGCGCGCATCAGGTAAATGCGCCCGCGCGGGCTGTCGTTCTCATCTCCGGTGGCAACGTAGGTCGGGCAAGCTTCCAGACAGAGACCGCAGTGAACGCAGGCGAGAATCTTTTCTTCTTCTGTTGAGAGAACAGTCGCGAGTATGGATGGTTGGGCGGCGGCCATACTTCTGGAGTGAAGCTAGGCGGCTGGTGCCAACTCTGCTTCATTCTGAACAACTACGGTTGGATTGGCATTCGTCTCAGGGACGGGCAACTTCTGATCAACCAGAAGGGCAACGTGCTCTTCCATTCCCCATTTCGCCTTGTAAAGACAATCCTCGACTGAGTGCCCCACGCCAGTGAAGCCCTCGAGATCTGGCGAATAGAATCCGAAGAAGTTGGGATCTGAGGTGGCCTCGATAATCAGCGAGTATTTAAGATCAATCATTGATATTAGGTCCTTTCCTTAATTCCAGCTGCCTTAAGAATAGCATGACATGTGCCCATGGGAACTTCCTTTGCGCCATGAAAATCAACTCTGACCAGCCTGTCGTATCCTGGCTTCGCATAGTAACGAATCGAGCCCTTCTCTTTCAGCAAATGAAAACCGTTCTTCTCGAGAAGCCTGATTAGTTCGCTGAATTTCATGTCTTAAGGCCAATCCTTGCCGCCGGCGCCGAGTTGATTGGTTTGTCTTGCAAGATCAATTCGTTTTGTTATCATTCCCACATGGATTATAGCAAGATCATCACCATCGAACCCGGTAAGCGCAGCGGCAAACCCACGATTCGCGGAACGCGAATGACTGTAACGGACGTGCTGGAATACCTCGCCGGCGGCATGAGCGAAGAAGAAATTCTGGCAGATTTCCCTGACCTTACTGCTGAAGACATCAAAGCCTGCCTGGCGTTTGCGGCCGACCGCGTTGATGTTTAGTGGCGACACCGGTTGATCGTTTAGTATTAGACAGTTTCCATTCTTTCAAGACGAAATTCTTTAGTTTCGAACTACCGAGTTTGCAGACTCAGCGAGCCAGCGAAGCTGGCGGCAGAATTTAGCCCAGGGTGAGCGAGCGCAGCGAGCGAAACCCTGGGTTCACGTCCCATTTCATTATCAAGCCCGCTTTAGCGGGCGGCAGAATCTTTCGCCCGCTAAAGCGGGCTTGGAGTATTTATTCGGGGGATTACCCAAGGCGGCGCTCCGCTCCACTTCGTTCCGCTACGCTTGCCCTGGGCTACATTCTGCCGCCAGCTTCGCTGGCTCGTTGAGATCTAAGAAGTCGAGAAGAGTGCATCGAGGAAATATCGGTCCAAGGTCTCATTGGCGCTCTCTAAGGCTTTTCGAGCGCGTTCGTCCTGAACCGCCTTGCGTATGGCTTGCCGGAGGAGTTCGTCGCATGCCAATGATGCCTCTACTAACTCACTCACCTTCGAATGCTTCAGAACGTCGCCATGAACAACTCTCGACCTGAGAGCGTAGCATTGCTTTACTTTTCGATAGACACTCTCCCGTCCATCGAGCCGGTCTGACAAGAATACTGCCATCCGTTCCGCAAGTTGATGTGCCAGTTCGGACGAACTAGTGGCGAGGAGACTCTCCATCGCCATGCAGAAGCAGGCAATTCTCTGCCCAAGACTAGGTGCAGATCGACCCGCTTGAATCCAATAAAACGCCCGCATTGTCCTCGTGATTCCAGAGGAATCCAGTAAACCGTAGGGGGTCGGGATTTCGACCTCACCGATCCAAGCTCGGTAATATTGCCGAACTTCTCTAAGATCGTTTCGAGAGAAACTCACCACTGGACGCGATCCGTCCGCCATATCGTAAATAATCGATACTGCATTGCTGTGAGTTTGTTGCGTGAACCCAAACGCATAGGTCAAAAAGCCCAATTCACTATTGGCTGCATTGTCCTTAAATAACCACATCACATTAAAGAGAGTCTTTACCTCAAAGAGCCTCCTACGAAGGTAATCAGACCAATCGAAGTCACCCTCGACCTCTTCGCGGGAATATATAAGGGCGGGAGCGTCTCGGAGAAACTCGTATTCGAGTTGCCCCAAAGCGGCTGCGACTTCGGGGAGTCACAAGGCCTGAAATAATACCCCTGTCCGTCGTTATGTATAGCCCCTTAAAGATTTCATCACCACGCCCGGAAATGCTACCAATCTGCACATTGATCACAGCGGTGAAGAATGTCACTCTCACAATTGACCTTCAATCCAACACGCTTCAATACCCGACCGCCAACCCATCACTCCTTCTCGGATCAGTCGCTCCTAAACGCACACCCGTCTTCTCTTCAATCATGATCCCTTCGGCGTCGCCGAGATAACGCGGCTTGGCGAGTTTGTGGCCGCGAGCGATCAAAGCACTTTGCGTATCTCCCGATAATCCGTAAGGTTCGAAGACCAGTTCATCTGGCAGCCATTGATGATGAATGCGCGGAGCGTCGATAGCCTGCTGGATGTTCATGTCGTAATCGATCACGTTGGTAATCACACACAGCACAGTATTGATAATCGTTGGTCCACCCGGACTGCCGACCGTAAACCAAAGGCTGCCGTCTTTGCGCAATACAAAAGTAGGTGTCATCGCCGACAAAGGCCGCTTGCGCGGAGCGACGGCGTTGCGCTCGCCCTGGATAAGACCGTAGAGATTCGGAGTCCCCGGCTTGGCTGCGAAATCATCCATCTCATCGTTCAGCAACAGGCCGGTCCCCTTCGCAACCGCCGCTGAGCCAAACGAATTATTCAACGTGTAGGTGTTCGCGACCGCGTTGCCTTCGGCGTCGACGACTGTGAAGTGCGTAGTCTCTTCAGATTCGTAGCCCAAAGGTTTGCCGGCCTTCACTTGTTCGCTCGACGAAGCGCGTTCCGGATTGATGGTCTGGCGCAACTGGGCCGCGTATTTTTTATCTACTAAACCCGCCACCGGAACTTTCACAAAATCTGAGTCGCCCATGTATTCAGCCCGGTCGGCAAAGGCGCGGCGCATGGCTTCAGTCATCAGGTGATAACGATCAGAGGACGCCCAATCCATCTTTTTCAGATCATAGCCTTCCAGAATGTTCAGCATCTCGATCAGCACGGCGCCGCCCGATGAAGGAGGCGGCATCGAGACAACTTCGTAGCCGCGATAGTTGCCCCGCAGGGGCTGGCGCTCTTTCGCGACATACCCGTGCAGATCATCCAGCGTCATCAGGCCGTTATGCCGCTTCATGTCAGCGGCTATCAACTGGGCGGTTTGTCCTTCGTAGAATTCATTTGGGCCACGCTGCTGCAAACGCAAGAAAGTCGCTGCGAGATCGGGTTGCACAAACAAGTCACCTTCGTCGTAAAACTTTCCGTTGTTGAGATAGATGCGTTTCGTCTCCGCGTACTGGGAAAGATATTCGCGATTGCCGCGCAATCCTCGCGCAAACGAGTTGGACACCGTAAAGCCGTTCGCAGCCAGGCGCCGCGCCGGTTCAATCAACTGCGTCCAGCTCAATCTGCCTGAACCGTACTTCTTCAGCGCCAATTCCATCCCGCGCACCGTGCCGGGAACTCCAGCGGCGCGATAACCTTCGAGCGGCCCGCCTTCGCCTTCGATTACGTTGCCGTTTTTGTCCAGATAGACATTTCGCGTCGCGGCCGCCGGCGCCATCTCACGATAATCGATCGCCGTCGTGCGTCCGTCTTTCAAACGGATCATCATGAAACCGCCGCCGCCCAGGTTGCCGGCTGCTGGATGCGTAACGGCCAAAGCAAAGGCCACCGCGATCGCCGCGTCAACCGCATTGCCGCCGCGCTTCATGATGTCCACGCCCACCTGAGAAGCGATTTCGTTTGTCGAAGCGACGATGCCGTGGCGAGCGCGTACGGGTTCGCGCGAAGCAGCGACAACGATAATGTTTACCGGCGCAATTTGCGTCGAGACAATGACGGCAATCAAACCGACAGGTAGAAGCAAACGCATTGGCGAAAATAGTTTGGTTCTCATTTCTTATCTCCAGGCTATGATCCAGCCATCATTCAGGCGTCGCGATTGTCTTTGCGGCTTTGCGCCCTGGCGTGAACAGTCTCTCCGAAAAACGCCAAGTCGCAAGGGAAAACACGCTTCTAAGGCTCGACGATAAATCGTCCGGGCGAAAACAGATTCTGTGGATCAAGTTGACTCTTTACTCGCCTCATCAGTTCTGTCGTCGATCCAAAGTCGCCCCAGGCGTCAAACTCGTTTCTAATCTCCAGCGGGGCCGTCTCGAGCACCAGCTTACCGCCCAGAGTTTCCGCTTTCCCGCGCAACCGTTCAAGCGCGCGCACAGCTTCGCGATGGTACACCGGGGCACGGGCGATTGCGCGCAGCCGGCCATCGCCGAGACCAGCGTGCCAACTTAGTGAGACATGCGAGGTCTCATCTTTCTCCAACGCCACGATCTCATCTAGAAACGTAGCGAGATCGCCGGGCCGCAGGCTCACGCGCCAGCCCAAATTGTCGGAAGTCCGCATGGGGACCGCGCTCAGCTTCTGCCACAGGGCCTCGTCTTCATCAAGAGCGTAACACCGATTATTTTGATCATTGCGCAAAAGCTTAAGGGCATGGGCGGTCTGTGAAACGACGGCTCTTGCCGAGCCCGCGAATCGCACCAGCAACCCGCATTGCTGCGACTTCGCTTCGATTTCCAACCTGCTTGCCATTCGCGAGGAGAGCAACTCAACGGCAACCGGAAACATGTCCGCGGAGATCTGCCGGCCGGTCGCGGCAAGAGAAACCAATGGCCCGGAAGCAACTACTGTTCTGGTCTCAGCCGGTAACGGCCGCAGCTTGAAAGTAATTTCGGTGATCAGGCCGAGCGCTCCATAACTTCCCGTAAACAGTTTGCAGAGATCGTATCCGGCCACGTTCTTGACGACGTTCCCGCCCGCTTTGACCACACGTCCGTCGGCCAGCACCACGCGCATCCCGATCACATAGGACCGCGGTGTCCCAAAACCGAAACTGTGCGCGCCGCCCAGACCAGTGGCAACAATTCCTCCCAGCGTGACACGCCCGTCATCGGGAGGATCGAGGGGCAGCCATTGGCCCGCCTGCGACAGATGCTTCTGAAATTCAGCCAGCGTCAAACCTGCTTCCGCGGTGGCCACCAGGTCCGCAGGTTCATGACGAATCACGGTTTTCATGCGACGCGTGCTCAGAATCAGATCCGCACGGCTCATCGGATTGCCGGCTTGCAACCAGCCTCCGCTTCCCATTGGCACCACAGTTAATCCTTCTCGCGCTGAGATCTTCATTACCTCGGCAGCCTGTTCCCCTGTCAGTGGCGCTATTTCAAGAGCGCGCGCGCTGGCAAACCATTCTGACTGCGCAAGGTTTGCAGAATTCACGTCAGCCAGCCGCCGAACACTTTGATCGCCGACAATGCGTGCCAACTCTCGCGCAATCCGCGCCTCGTTCAGTTTCGTGGTGATTAAAGCCTGTTTCTCTGCGGCTCGATCGCGGGGAGTGTTCGACAAACTTAAGGTTGTCGCACTTTTGGGAGATTGATCTTGCTGGGGTCGAATGGAGGGCGAGGATCCCAGCGACCCGGTCGCTACCGCTCCCGGTGCTGACAAAGCATGAGTCGCCACCGCTCGCGCCTCGCCACAGCCCCGCGGCATCGGAATGATTTTTCCCGGATTGCAGAGCCCCGACGGATCGAACGCCGCGCGCACTTGCAGCATTGCCTCCATATCGTCTTCGCTAAAAATCAGCGGCAGGTAACTGCTCTTATCCAGGCCGACACCATGCTCGCCGGTAATTGAGCCGCCGGCGCGCACGCAGGTCTCCATAATCTCGCGGCCGGCCTGACGCACGCGTTCCAGATCGTCGCCGCGCCTGAGGTCAAAACAAATTAGCGGATGGAGATTGCCGTCGCCGGCGTGAAATACGTTGGCCAGTTGCAGTTGATAGTGTGCGCTGATGCGATAGGTTTCGGCGAGCACTTCAGGCAGACGCGAGCGCGGCACGACCGCATCCTGAATCATCACGTCAGGCGACAAACGGCCGACCGCGCCGAACGCTCCTTTGCGCGCGGCCCATAGTTTTTTTCTTTCATTCTCGTCCGTGGCGGAGCGTACGGAACGCGCACCGTGTTCACACAGAATCGACGCGGCCTTTTCGGCATCGTCGTCAAGGCCGGTCTCAATACCATCCAGTTCGACCAGCAACACAGCCTGGGCGTCAATTGGCAATCCAGCCGCAAAGACGCTTTTCTCAACCGCGCGGATGATCGCGTTGTCCATCATCTCCAGGGCTGCGGGCAACATTCCCGCAGCGATGATCGCCGACACTGCGCGGCTCGCATCATCCACGTCGATAAAGTCAGCCAGCAGCGTGCGCACGGCTGGCGGAATCGGCGCCAGTTTCACTGTCGCTTCTGTCGCAATACCGAACGTTCCTTCGGAACCAACAAAGACGCCGAGTAGATCGTATCCCGGCACCCCACCACCGAGATCGACAATTGAGCCATCAGACAGGACGACTCGCGCGCCGATGGCATGGTCGGTGGTCGTGCCGTATTTCAAGCAATGAATTCCGCCGGCATTTTCGGCGATGTTGCCGCCGATGGTGCAGGACGGCTGGCTGGACGGATCGGGAACATAGTAGAGACCGAAGGGCGCGACCGCGCGCGAGAGATGCGCATTGACCAGTCCCGTCTGGACGACCGCCAGGCGATTCTCTCGATCGATTTTCAGGATCTTCCGCATGCGCGCCAGTTCAATCACAACTCCCTGGTTAATCGCCAGGGCACCGCCGGAAAGCCCTGTGCCGGCGCCTCGCGGCGCGAAACTCACTTCTTCGCGCGCCAGCAGTTTCAGTACTTCCGACACTTCTTCAGTTGAATTGGGAAAGACGACGGCGCGCGGCGGATGCTTGTGCTGCGGCAAGCCGTCGCATTCATAGACGAGCAACTCTTCAGGCTCGGCCAGAACATTCCGGCGCCCCACGATTGCGCGAAGATTTAAAACTACCTTATCCATTGATCAGATATGTTCGCGACAATGATACACTACGGTCTTCAACCCCCTCCAAACTCGACGATGAAATTTTTGGCACGAGCGTCCCGCTCGTGGATCACCCGCAAGATGCGCATGCCGCATCAAAACCTTTACTGGAGGCCACCAACCATCGTCCCGAAGAAACTGATATTTTGGCTGAAGCGGTTCTTGGGAGAATAAATGAGCTGGTCAATCTTCCGAGATGAAGGCTATTATGATTCGCCGCCAACGCTCGCTACTTTGCGATTATATGGAGTAGTCGTCTATCTGTGCGCGTCGTAAGCATTTTGTCTCTGACTATCGCCGGTCTATTGATGACTATGGGCTTTCAAAGCCGATCCAACAATCAACAAGCATCTCCAACCCTAATCATTCTTAACGCCAGTGTTCACACCATGAACGCCGCCCAGCCCACGGCGCAGGCACTGGCGATCAACGGAAATAGAATAGTTGCCGTCGGCGCCAATAATGAAATCCAGAGACTTGCCGGCGAATCCACGCGCGTAATTGACGCGCGAGGCCAACTGGTTCTGCCGGGATTCAACGATGCGCACGTTCATTTCTTATCCGGCGGCTTTCAACTGGCCAGCGTCGATTTGCGGAGTGCGAACACGCCGCAGGAATTCGCGGAACGACTTCGCGATTTTGCAGCGAAATTCCCGAAGGGAAGTTGGATTACCGGTGGCGATTGGGATCATGAACGCTGGCCCGACGCAAAACTTCCAACCAGAGAGCTGATTGATCGATACACGCCGAACAATCCGGTTTTCGTTAATCGCCTTGACGGTCACATGGCGCTGGCAAACAGTCTGGCGTTGAATCTCGCAAGCGTTACTCGCTCGACAAAAGATCCGGACGGTGGAGTCATTGTGCGCGATCCCGCGACCGGTGAACCTAGCGGCATCCTGAAAGATGCGGCGCAGAGTTTTGTCTGGAAAGTCATCCCCGCGCCAACCTTCGAAGAAAAACTTACGGCCGCGCGCGCTGCGACGAATCATGCGGCGAGTCTGGGAGTGACCAGCGTGCAGGATATGTCCGCCGGGGTTGATGTCAGTGTGTATCAAACTCTGCTCGATCGCTCTGAATTGAAGACACGTATATACGGTGCGTGGCCCTTGCCGCGTTGGGAGCAACTGGCGCAGACAGGCGTGCGCGCGCATTTTGGCAGCGCGATGCTGCGCACGGGCGGCCTGAAGGGTTTTGCGGATGGCAGCCTTGGATCGACGACCGCTTTGTTCTTTGAGCCGTATCGAGACGCTCCGAATACCAGCGGCATCCCGAGTGATGAGATGTTTCCAGATGGAGCAATGCTGAAGCGAGTGCGCGGCGCCGATCGCGCCGGCTTGCAGGTAATGATTCATGCGATCGGTGATCGTGCGAACGACATCATTCTCTCGATTTATGAGCGAGTAGAAAAAGAAAATGGTGACCGCGACCGGCGGTTTCGAATTGAGCACGCCCAGCATCTTCGTCCGCAGGACATTCCGCGTTTCGCTCGCGACCACGTCATTGCCTCGATGCAGCCGTATCACGCGATTGACGATGGGCGCTGGGCTGAGAAGCGAATCGGCCCGGAACGGACGAAAACGACATATGCGTTTCGTTCATTGTTGGATTCCGGCGCCACGTTGGCGTTCGGCACGGATTGGACCGTCGCGCCACTTGATCCATTGCTCACGATTTATGCCGCGGTAACGCGCCGGACTCTGGACGGGAAGAACCCGAATGGCTGGATACCGGAGCAAAAGATTTCGGTTGAAGAAGCCGTGCGTGCTTACACTGTCGGCTCAGCCATTGCCGAATTCCAGGAAAACGAGAAGGGCACAATCACTCCGGGCAACCTGGCAGATATCGTCATGTTGTCGCGCGACATCTTTAAAATTGAACCCAAAGAGATCGAGAGAGTGAAGATCGTACTGACCATCATGGACGGGCGTGTGGTTTATGAAAGTCGGGCTCGGTAGAGCCGGTAACCCGCATATATCAGCAACCCTATGACCGCCACGATCGTTGCTTGAATTGCCTCTTTCACCGTGCTGTTCGCCAGCAGCCATGCCGCCAGCAGAAGCGCGGCAATCGCGATGACCGGCCCGCCCGGAAGTCTGAACATGGCCTTTGGCGCGTCTGACCGCCGTCGCAGCACGGGCAGCGCGGCGCAGGTGACCGCGTATGTTACCAGCCGCGCAATTGCGCTAATCGTCAACGCCGCAACAAACGAACTCTTAAGCGTCAGGACCATCATCAACGAAGCCGTAACTAAGATTGAGAAGTGCGGGGTAAAGGAGCGTCGATGAACGCGCGCGAGAAATGACGGCAATTGTTTGTGCTCGGCGATGGCAAACGGAATGCGCGACCCCGAGAGCACCAGAATATTCAGGTTCCCGGCGATCGAAATAATCGCGCCCGCGGAGATTATTGCGGCGCCCGCAGTTCCCAGAAACTTCTGTGCGGCATCGGCGAGCGGTTTTGATGAAGCTGCCAACTCCGGCAAAGTTCCAATGCAAACCACTTGAATGAAAACGTATACGACGGCGACAACCGCGCTGGCTATGAGCAAGGCTCGCGGCAGGTTTCGCTGCGGGTTACGAATCTCGCCCGCCGGAATCACGGCCATCTCGAACCCGGTAAATGCATATATAAGCAACAGCACCGACTGTGAGAAAGCTCCGGCCGTTGGGCTCGGGCCGAAAACAAACGCGTGCGGATTCAGAAAAAAGAGGCCAGCAACGATGAAGATGAGCATGGGAACCAGCTTGCCAATCGTGAACAGGTCGCTGGTAATTGCTGCATGCCGCACGCCGATGATATTGACCGCGGCCAGGGCGACAACCACCCCCACGATGATGACTGCGCGTCCCAGTGGTGTATTTGCGGCCGGCCAGAAAAACCCGAGATAGCTAACCATCAGATTGCAGTTCGCGGCGAAAGCTGTCAGCCGTGCCAGCCAACTCAGCCAACCAACTTCGAACCCCACCGCTGGTCCGAACGCTTCGCGAGCGTAACGGTATGGCCCGCCAGTTTCATCAAATCGGCTGCTGACTTCCGCGAAACAGAGAATGATCAGGATGACGACAACCGCGCAAGCGACAAAGGCGATCAGGCTATAGGTACCGATGAGCGCGTAAACCTTAGCGGGCAATCCAAAAATGCCGGCGCCGATGATTCCGTTGATAGCGACCGCAACCAGGTCCCATTTGCGTATGCCGCGCTGCAGGCCCTCGCCGTGGTTAGTTGATGTCGATTCGGTAGGCATGCAACAGGTCTTAAGCTGGTCGTGAAAACGGGGCACTAGCCCGACCGTAAGGGAGGGCTCAGGTCAGGTGCCCTTGCTTACGCGCGGGCTAACGCCCCGTTCCGGAATCCCCTGGCTACTGCGAGCGGTTATCGGCCAGAGCCTCGCGCGCTACTTCCTTGTCGTCGAAGTGAAAGGTCTCGCGGCCGATGATTTGATAGTCCTCGTGACCCTTGCCGGCGATCAAAACCAAATCATCGGTGCGGGCTTGTTCGATTGCGTGATGGATCGCTTCGCGGCGATCGGCAATTTTTTCGTAAGGCTTTCCGGATTTCACAATACCGGCTTCCGCGTCCTCCAGAATCCGGTTCGGATCTTCAGTACGCGGATTGTCTGAAGTAAGAATTACTACATCGCTGAGTGAGCCCGCGGCTTCGCCCATGGGCGCGCGCTTCGACGCGTCGCGATCACCGCCGCACCCAAAGACAGTGATGACCCTTCCTTTGGTCACTTCGCGGGCGGTGCGTAGAACGTTCAGCAACGCATCATCGCTGTGCGCGTAATCCACGACGACCGCAAAATCGCCATCGTGCGGCACTCGTTCAAAACGTCCCGGCGCACCAGTGCACGTGGCCAACGCATTCGTAATCACATCCAGGCTGTAGCCAAGCGCCAGTCCGCTTCCGACCGCTGCCAGCGTGTTGTAGATATGCGGTGGTCCGACCAGAGGCGAATGAAATTCACGCTCGCCCGCCGGCGTGCGCAGGCGAAAGCGCATACCGGCCAGTGAGAATTCGGGTTCGCGAGCAGTAATATCCGCCTCGGCCTTTACCGCGTAGCGAACCACGCGCAGGCTTTCCTTCTCCAGACGATTCGCCAGCTCAACTCCGTAAGGATCGTCTACATTGATGACTGACGTTCTCGGCTTCGATCCCAGGCGGCCGTCGAACAGACGCTGCTTTGCGTACCAGTAATTCTCCATCGTCTTGTGATAGTCGAGATGGTCGCGGGTTAAGTTTGAAAAGACGGCCACCGCATACTCCAATTCGTCGCATCGATGAAAATCCATCGCCTGCGAAGAACATTCCATGACTGCCGTCCGGCAGCCAATCTCGATCGCCTGGCGCAGCAGACGCTGCATGTCCGTCGCTTCGGGCGTGGTGCGCCCGGCTTTCTTTCTCTCTTTGCCAAGTCGATATTCGACGGTGCCCGTCATCGCGACCGGCTCGCCGGCGGCTTCCGGAATGGAAGCCACCAGATAAGCTGTGGTCGTCTTGCCATTGGTGCCCGTGATGCCAACCAATTGCAGGTCGCGCGAAGGATGGTGATGAATTTCGGCGGCGGCCAGTGCCATGGCGCGGCGGACGTTGTCGACCTGAAGCCGCGCGGCGGCGGGAAAACCTTTCGCTGACTGAGATTCAGCGGGAGGTTCGAGTTCTGACAGAATCGCAACCGCACCTTGTTCGATCACCTGAGGAACGAACTTGTGGGCGTCGAACAGTTCGCCCCGCACGGCGACGAACAAACTTCCGCGCCCCGCTTGACGCGAGTCGTGCGTCACGTCCGTGATCGGAACGTTACCATCGCCAATTAATTGTGCGCCGATTGCTGTGGCGACTTCGTTGGCTGTCACTGGTTGCGCGGATGGTTGGATCAAGCTTTCAGACGTCTGGCCTGCTTCGCGTAAATTCTATCAGAGAGAAACCGGCCGCGGTATTCGCGAAACCTGATTCACAACCAGAGCAACGCCGCGTAATGAAGACCGCGTAAAAACATCGGCCCACTCAAAAAGAGAAGGTCGTCCGAATGCATTCTTCACGCAGAGGGGGGGTCAGGTTTCCCCGCGCGTTCACTTTTCGGGGCGCGACTACTTGTAAGTAACTTCGATCGAAGGTTGCTGCCCTGAATTAAAAGTCTTACTGAACAGTTGCTTGCCGGTGCTGTCTTTGACGACAATCTGCATGATGTGGGCATTGCCTTTTGTATGTTTGTACTTCCCCGTCGTGATATCGGCAATACCCAGGCATGCCCGGTCCTGATTTGACGGACATTGGACCTCTAAAGAGCCACCCTTGATGATGATCACATCGTCACCGGGGGCTGGATGGAGGGCGCGATTCGCCAGCGCGAACGCTGCCAGGGCCATCAGGCAAATCGTCGCGAGCGCGATTAATACTAAGTGTACTCTTTGCATCTTTCTCTCCTTATGTTCGGGGGTTGAGGACTCGTAAACGAGGCGGATTTAGTCCGTACTCGTCAAAGAACCAATTTCTAAAATGCCTGAGAAATGTCGAAGCGAATAACCAAAGGCCCGCAGCAATTAACTCATAACTCGTTCGAGCTGTTTTCGAAATCGCTGAACATCCGGACGACCCAGAAAAGTGTTCCAGTTTTCGTTACCCCAGCGCTGTTCCAATGTGGACGCCGATTCATTGGCCCGCAAAGCATACTCCCGCGCCTTGGTCTTATCGCCCACCTTTCCGCTGGCAATGGCCGCCACCGCGAGTGCTCGCCACTCGGATGCTTGTTGACCGAACCGGGCAAAAACATCCCGCGCCTCCATCGCATTGCTCACCGCACCTGGTGAATCGCCGCCGAGAAGCATCGTCTCGGCCAGCGCCAGTTGCGCTTTCGCCAATTCCCAGGGGTCGTTCAACTGTTTCGCCAGGTCCACGGCCTCAGCACACTTTGCTTTTCCGGTTGGCGCGGCGCCGCCGTATGCCTGAGCCAGACCAAGAACCAGTTTTCCATTCAACGAAATTTCCGGAAATTGCTCGCCGGCGGTGGCCATTAGTTTTTCAACCTTATCTCTCGCATCCGGGAAACGTTCCTGACTCAACGAAATTTTCGCGGCCACAAGTTTGACTTCCAGCGAGAGCCGTTTCAGTTCGCCTCCCGGCTTGTCCGCGATGGCCGCCGCCTGATCCAGAAGCGGTTGTACTTCATTGTATCGGCCCAGATAGCTCAGTACATCAGCGCGAGCCGTCAGATTGTAACCGACGCTGCGCTGAATTCCCTGCGAGTTGTAAATCTGGAATGCCTGCGAAAAATAGTCCAACGATTCAGTAAACTTTTCTTCGCGCGCCAGGGCCGAGGCGCGCTCCGAAAGCGCCAACGCGATCATTGATTGATCATCCAGCTGCCGCGCAAATTGCAGCAACTGTTCCTGCGCCTTTTCGGCCGCCTCGTAATCACCCTTCTGTAGATTTGCGCGCGCCAGTAGCGCCAGGCAGGAAGCGGTAGATGATCGATAGCCGCCCTGCTGATAAAACGCGAGCGCGGGCCCGAGGTATCGAATTACTTCGTCGGGTTTGTGTTGCTGCTGGCGCAAACTGGCCATCGCACTGAGCGCCCTTGCTTCATTGCCGCGAGCTTTGGCCCTTTGCGCCGCTTCCAACGCCTGCAGAAAGTACTTTTCCGCATCACGGTATTCGCCCCGAACCAGAAAACTGTATCCCAGCTCGATCAGACCTTGAGCGCTCAGATTTTCCATTCCGTTTCTCTGGGCCAGCTCGACCGCTTGTTGTGCGTACTCCGTAGCGTGTGCCGTTTCCGCGGCATCGACCGCCGTTAAACTTAATTGCAGCAGACTCTTGATTTTTTGCGACGTGTTGTCGCTGGCCGCGGCTAAACTGAGCGCCTGTTGCAACTGCGTCCTGGCTTCGGCGAGCTTCTCAAGCTGATTAAACAAAGCGCCCCGTTGAAAGGCCACTTCGGTTCGTCCCTCGATATTACCGGCGGCCTGGTAGATAGCTTCGGCCTTGTCAAACGAGGCCAGAGCGTTGGGAAGATCCCGCTGCCTGCCATAAAGAATTCCCAGCCGCAGGAAGCCGCTGGCATACTGCGGGTTTCGCGTAGTCGCTTCTCTGTAGCTCTCGGTGGCCTTCTTAATGTCATCGCTCTTCTCGTAAGCGCGGCCCAGGTCGACCAGCGCTCGCGGCTTCTCAGAATCAGAAGACTGATTCACGATGGCGGCATACGAGTCGATGGCGGAGTGAAAGTCGCGGCGCACGATAGCGGAAATTGCATCGACATACAGCCCGTCGGTTTTTGGCAGGACTGAACGGTCGCTGGCAAGCGAAGTAACTCGCAACAACTCGTCCTTTGCGCGGTCCGTGTAATCCAACTCAACCAAAGCCTCAGCCAGACGCGCATGTGCCAGAACATACTTATCGTCAATCGCAATAGCTCGCTCGAGGGCTTTGCTCGCTTGAAAGAACGCCCCGTCCCGCAACGCGTTCGTTCCTATTTCGTACCAGTTCTGAGCATCCGCGGGCGGTACATGAAGCGAAGGTCGCCGCCACCGCCAGATAATCCCCGTCACAATAATCAGGAACAGCAGGCCGACAATCACGTACCAGACGGGCACGCGCGGGCGACGCAACATCTGTGAGAGATTGGTGAGCGTCGTGTGCCGGGCGGGCGGTATCGTCGACCGCGGTTGGATCAGGGTATTGCTCAGATCATCGTGCAACCCGCTCCGAACTGCACGCACATCTGAGATCAGTTCCTCCGCCGACTGGTATCTTTTCTCAACCTTCTTCGCGAGTGCTCGCAGGACCACAGCATCCAGCTCCGCCGGCAGAGCAGGATTAACTGTTGAAGGAGGCGGAGGCTCAACGTGAATCACGTTGGCCGCAATCTCGATCAGGTTCGATCCCGGGAAAGCCGGCTGGCCCGTGACGCATTCGTAGAACACCCCACCCAGCGCAAAGAGATCGCTGCGAGCATCTACGCTGCCGCCCATCGCCTGCTCCGGAGACAAGAAGGCCGGCGTACCGACCATGGCCCCGCTTCGCGTGTGCACATTGAGCAGCGTGCGCGCCTCCGGCTCAGAAGCGGTAGTCGTATCCTCGTTGAGCTGTTTGGCGAGGCCGAAGTCGAGTACTTTGACCTGACCCCGGTCGTTGACCATGATGTTTTGTGGCTTGATGTCACGATGAACTATGCCTCGGGCGTGCGCGTCGGTCAGCGCCGAGGCAACGTCTTCTATGATCTGCAACGCCAGCGGCAAGGTCAGCTCGCCTTTGCGCATCAGCCTGGCCAGCGTATCTCCCTGGACCAATTCCATCACCAGGAAGGGATGTCCGTCGGTCGTCTCGCCATAGTCGTAGAGGGTGGCAATATGCGGATTGCTCAGTTCGGAAATGGCCCTCGCCTCGCGGAGAAACCGGGCGCGGAAATCGTGTTCATTTGAGGTAAGCACCGGAAACTTGATCGCCACACGACGGCCCAGGTTTGTGTCTTCAGCCAGGTAGACTTCGCCCATTCCACCCTTTCCAAGGCGTTCGAGAATACGATAATGCGAAACTACCTGGCCGATCATCACCGTTGATTCAGCGTTGTTCTAAGAGATTGAGATGACGATGCTGCAGGATTTCTGTGAGCGCGGTCATCCCTTACGCAAAGGATCCTTAATCGAGGCGCATACTACGCCAAAGCCGAAGCGTTTTCAATTATGATTCTTGCTGGACATGACAAGCTGAGTCTGGACAGAATTTCGGGTTACGCTTACGATGCCATGTCCTAATACCTACTCGAGGTGCATAAAAGTATGAACGGCAGAATTGCACTTGCTTTGACGCTAACCCTATCGACAATGGGGGCGGTCACTTCGGTATTAAGCAAGGCCTCAGACTATGATCTGATAATCCAGAACGGCCGCGTGATTGATGGGTCCGGAAGGCCGGCATTCAATGCCGACGTCGCTATCAAAGGCGACCGCATAGCCCGCGTGGGCAACCTCGGGGGAGCGCGGGCAAAACGAACCATCGACGCCCGCGGACAGATAGTCGCGCCCGGCTTTATCGACATGTTGGGTCAGTCGGAGTCTTTCCTGTTAATTGACCCGCGCGCGATGAGCAAAGTCATGATGGGTGTCACGACCGAGATCACCGGTGAAGGCGAATCTATCGCGCCGCTCAACGATCGGATTCTCAAAGAGCAGGAGGACTTCAACCGGCGTTACAAACTCACTGTTGATTGGCAAACCCTGGGACAGTATTTCAATCGTTTGGAAAAACAAGGCTCCGGTGTAAACCTCGGCACCTTTGTCGGGGCTACGCAGATTCGCGAATACGTGATCGGCTATGATGACCGCCCTCCAACTCCCGCGGAATTGGAACAGATGAGAAAGCTGGTGGCCGATGCCATGAAAGATGGAGCGCTGGGAGTCTCGACTTCGCTGCAATATGTGCCGGCGCGTTTTGCGAAGACCGATGAGATTGTCGAGCTGGCAAAAGTAGCCCATCAGTACGGCGGCATCTACATCACTCACCAGCGCAGCGAAGCGAACGCGATTGACGATTCGATGAAAGAAGTTTTCGAGATTGCGCGGCGCGCAAATATCCCGGCGGAAATCTGGCATTTTAAGACTGCTTACAAAAAGAACTGGGGCCGCATGCCTGAGATGCTGCGCCGCATTGAGGCCGCGCGGCGACAGGGTCTGAAGATCACCGCTAACGTCTATCCCTATGTTGCCGGCAGTACGTCTCTGAGCGCTTGCTTGCCGCCCTGGGCGCTGGAAGGTGGAACCGATCGGATGATTGCGCGGCTGAAAGATCCGCAAACGCGCGCGCGGCTAAAAAGAGAAATAACAACTGATGCCAGGGATTGGGAGAACATCTATCTCGGCAGCGGCGGGCCGAGCGGCATTCTGATTGGCTCTGTTACGAATCGCGACCTCGAGACATGGCAAGGCAAGCGTCTTTCAGAAATTGCTGCCGCACAAAACAAGGATCCGCTCGACGCGCTCCTCGATTTCATCATTGCCGACCACGGCCAGACAGGGGCGATCTTTTTCATGATGCAGGAAAGCGATATGCAGGCCGCGCTCAAATCTCCCTTCGTCAGCATCTGCACTGATAGCGGGGCGCGCGCGACGGACGGACCGCTGGCGGGATCGAAATCACATCCGCGCGGCTGGGGCACGTATCCGCGAATTCTGGGACGCTATGTTCGCGACCAGCACCTGATGCCGCTGGAATTTGCGATTCGCAAGATGACGGGCCTGCCTGCGTCGAACGTGGGTCTAAGGAACCGCGGGTTACTGCGCGAAGGATACTTCGCCGACATCACTATCTTCGATCCGAAGACGGTAATCGACCGCGCGACTTTTGAAGAGCCGAATCAATATCCCGTGGGGATCAACTTCGTAGTCGTTAACGGGCAGATCGAAGTTGATCAGGGCCGGCGCACACCGGCGCTCGCCGGGCGAGTGCTGCGTGGGCCGGGATACCGCCATTAGGATTTTTCAGGCGCGGCTTTGCCGCAGCACACTGCGGTAAGGCTTCGCGTTACCGTCGCACCTCTTTGATTTCCAATGAGGCTGCGCGCCTCAGTTCGAGGCGTAGCCTCTCACGTTTTTGCGGAAGGAGCTTGGCCGGAAAGGCAGAGCCTTTCCTTACTGGGAGCGGCGAAGCCGCCAGCTACAGCGAGCCGATGATCCTTCGATACTCGTCTTCCGTGAACGCCGGCAACGTCAACGTTCGCACGTTCCCGGCCGCACCAAGTGACAAGATCGCTTTGGCCGCGGTCTCGCTGTCGGGCGCTTCGATGACACACACGAGATCGTAAGGGCCCATCGTGAGATAAACATCCTTCAGCTCACAGCCGGCCTTTTTAAAGGCTTTTCTTCCGTCGTCGAGCCGTTTTGAGCTCGCCTTAATCTTTGCCATGCCCTGCTCAGTCCAACTGAGCAGCGTAATGTAAGTCGCCATGTGTCTTCTCCTTTTGAAGCGCGGCGGTTAATGTTTTGGATTGTGTCAGAAGCCCGACCGTCAGGGAGGGCTACTCTCCTGAGGTGCCCTTGCTAACGCGCGGGCTTCTGACACCCTTCTTTTCAAATCTTGATAACTATTTTCTTCCGATACAGCAGCCACACCGTTCGGCCCAACTCTATCATTGTCTCTAATCGGCGTAATCTGCGGATACACTACCGGTCCTGAATCGGCATTCCGGGTCTGGTGCCCAAGCCAAACTCTTCCGGATTCGGCAGCGTCGAAGTAATTTCGTACTTCTGGAGCGCTTCACCAGTGGCGCGACTCTTCGCCAGCCAAATCGATATCATTTGATCGTAGCGAGCGGAAACACTGTCCAGCCAATAAGGCCTGTTTTCTGCCAGCCATTGACGCCGGTAATTCTCTTTTAGGATGGAGAGCTCTTCAGCCATCTCGCGCAGGTTGTTGTAAATGGCGCCGCTGTAATAACGCAGCTTCCTCGCTTTCGCCCTATCGCCCAAACTTAGATATGCATCCCAGTACTGTTCACTGAACCGCCGCATCACCTCCATCCGCCGTCCCAGATGATCGAATCGCTGTGCCGCGAACTTCATGGCCGCGATAGCCGAACCGTTGCGTCGGGCGCGGCTCTCGTTGCGCGACAACGATTCGGCTACGTCTTCGACCATCAGGCGCATCTTCCGGGTGCGGTCTGCCTGATTGCGCGCTTGATTCTGAAACTGAGTAGTGAAAGGGTCGCGCCAGAACAACTCGTCGGTGGGGCCCACCCCAAGTACTGCGTTTACGCTGCCCAGGGCCCGTTCCGCCTTCACAAACTGATCGCCGTCGTGACGAAAGAACGCCCAATCGAAATCGTGATCGAACTTATCAACGTCTACGGTTCCCTCCTGCCAGGAGGCCGCCGCCCCAAGCAGGATGGGGTACCAGGCCATTTCGAACAAAGACTCGCCATCGTCATCCCAGGTTGTATTCATCATTCCGATCGCGCCGGCCTTTTGGCCATCGCGCACAAAATTCAGGATGTTCGTTGTGGCCGCATCAAGATTGGGGAAAACCTGGTTCCAGTTTTGAGCGCCAGGGCAAACAAACTGTTCCAGACCGGCAAACTTGAATGGGTTGATTGAGTCTGCAAAGTCATCGCGGACGCCGTATTGCCAGTTCATCACGATCATATCTTTGGGAATGTTGCCGATCAGATCGGGATGATGCAGGGCGATATCGCCCCAGAACATCAGGCGCCGGTTGTAAGGCTTCAAGACATTGCGCACGCGATTGAGATGTTCGAAATAAATCGCACCGACTCCACTCGTTCTGGCGGCCTCCCTGCTCTGGCCTTCGCCAAGTTCAAAAGTTTCGTCGGCCCCGATATGAAAGAAGCGTCCGGGAAATAGTTCGTTCAACTCGCCGTACCAGTCAGCAATCAGTTTGTAGCTTCCCTCTTGTTGTGGCGAGAGCACATCACCGTAGGGAGTCTCAGCCAGCTCCGCATACTTTTCGAGCCTGAGCGCTTTATGAAGATGACCAAACGTTTGCTGTTCGGGAACCAACTCGACATGAAAGCGTTGCGCGTACGCGACCAACTCGCGAATCTCGTCGGGCGTCAGCGATCCTCCCGGCGGTCCGATCAACGGATGAGACTTGCTGGCAAACGTATGCTCCATATAAAAGGAGTGCATGTTGAGCTTGAAAAATGCGTCAGTGCGAATCTGTCGTTTTATATAATCAACGGTGGGCACGGGTCCGCGACTGATGTCATCGGACAGCGCGCGCCAATGCATCGTGGGCCAGTCGACAATCTTCACGCCGGGAATAAAGGCCGTCGTCGCCTCGCCACGCACAAGTTGTTTCAGTGTTTGCAATCCATAGAAAGTTCCAGCGGCGGTCTGCCCGGCGACTATCACCTGGTTCGGGCCGGCGAACAGAACGTAGCCCTCGTCAGCTAACTTCGTATTCGGAGCGCCGCCGAATTGTTTCAAAGCCTGGTGGATCTGCGGCAAGTCTAATCGGCCAATCAGGATCGCGCCGCGTCCTTTGCTTTTTCCGATACTGAGCGCCACCGACGCGGTGTCTTTCATATCGTCGATGAAATCCTGCGCCGCAAAACGATCCTCTTCTGATCGCGCGTCAGCCATAACCAGGCGCGTGTCACGATTGAGGTGAAACAACTCTGGCGTCAGGCTTAACTGTTTGGGTTGCGGTATGATCTGTACTGCCGTCGACTGGGCGCGCGTAGTCGCCGACGCCAGGGCAACGAAGCAAACAATCGTCAGCCGCCACAGTAAGGTTCGTGTTAGAGTGGTTTTCATCGAGTTGACAGCGCTTATGGTCGCCATAATTTCTGTCGGCGGTTAGCCGGCAACGGATGACCTATTTACCTGAAACCAAGGGGGAATACAATGGCGCGCTATGGTGTTGTCGTTCAGGGTCGGTTATCGCCCGGCCCCAGCGCGTGTTAGACCGCGGCTAAGCAATCGGATGAAAACAACGTGTCCTTAATGCTCCAGGAAATCGCCGAGCAACCCGCGGCGCTGAAGAAAACGATCACGGAAGAGCGCGTGAAGATTGCGCGACTCGGCGCATCGCTCAGACAGCGCGATCTTGATCTTATTGTTCTGGTAGCGCGCGGCAGTTCGGACAATGCCGCGCTCTTTGGCCGCTATCTGCTCGAGATTACGACCGGCATTCCCGTCTCGCTTTCGGCGCCGTCGGTTCACACTCTCTATCAGGCAAAGCTGAATCTTAAGCGCGCGCTGGTCGTTGGCGTTTCGCAGTCGGGTGAAGGCGAAGACATCAATCGAGTAATGGAGAACGCCCGCGAGTGCGGCGCCTTCACAATTGGGATTACCAACGAGCCGGCGTCTTCAATGGTCGGCCTGGTCGACGAGACGCTCTTGATGCACGGGGGACATGAAAGATCAGTTGCCGCCACCAAAACCTTCACTGGGCAGATGATTCTTTTTTACATGTTGTCTGCTGCGCTCGTGAAAGATGGTCGCACGATTGATTTCGAGGTTGTTCCGGACTTTGCTGCCCGGGCGTTGGAACAGAAACCCGCGATCCTGGAACTCGTCCAACGCTATGTGTTCATGGAGAACTGCGTGGTCGTGGGTCGCGGACTCGCCTACGCTAATGCCTACGAGTTCGCCCTCAAGTTGATGGAAACCTGCTACGTGGTCGCCGAACGATTTTCATCGGCTGATTTTCTGCACGGTCCTGTGGCAATGATTGAACGTCACTTCCCGGTCATTTTGTTCGCGCCGCCGGGCGTCATGCTGAAAGGCACGAAAGATCTAATTGGTCGCCTCAGTGAACTCCGCGCCGATACTTTGGCGATCACCGGTGACATCGAGGCGGCGGCGATGTGCACCCGCTCGATCATCATGCCGCGCGAGATTGATGAGTTCCTGGCGCCCATACCCTATATCATCCCTGCCCAACTGTTCGCCGCGCTGCTGGCGGAAGCGAAGGGCCTCGATCCTGACGCGCCGAGATCTTTATCGAAAGTGACTCGAACGCTTTAGTCGCGCCCTTCAGATGGCAGCTTGGAATTGCTAAGCTAGTTAAAGTTCCAGACGTGAACAGCTGGATAGTTAAGACTTTTTCTCCTTGATAGTTATTTCGATCAGGCCGATAATTTAAGCCTGAAAATGAACGAAGAACCAACCAAGAATCTTTCCGGTAAGAAGTCCTTCGAAGAGCGAGTGTTCGCGCGGTTCGATGCTGCCGACGCACGCTTCGATGCTGTCGACGCGCGGCTTGAGAAACTCGAGTCACGTTCTCACGATACTAAGCCGATTTGGGAGAGAGCCTTGAATGAAATCCTCGAAACGCGTGTGGAAGTCGGCGAACTCACTCGCAAAGTTGTCGGCCTGGACACGAAAGTTAATAATCTCGACGGCGCGGTAACCAGTCTTCAAACTGCAGTCAGCAGTCTCCAAACCGAAGTCACCGGTCTCAACTCCACAGTCATTAGCCTCCAAACCGAAGTGGGCAACTCGAAAGGCGAGGTGGGCGGGGTCAAAAGCGAAATGAAGGAGTTCAGACGCGAGTTAACCAGGCGACTCGATCAAATACAAATGATTCAGCTTGAAAATCGTTTAAGCATCGGCGAGGCTGAAGAGCGAATTGACCAACTCGAAGCCAAGTTGGCATAAGGCTCCATCCCAGTTAAACTCGGCCGCGTGAGTCCTGGTAAATCGAGCGGCCCCAGCCAACCTTCACAACCACACAATCAACAATCATCGTTTCAGAAAGGCGCCCTGCTGCAGGTGCTCGGCGTCGGCTTTGGTCTGGCCGTCACCATCGGCGGCACAATTGGCATGGGCATCCTGCGCACGCCCGGCGAAGTCGCGACGCAACTTCCGACGCCAACGCTCTACCTCGGTGTATGGATCCTCGGCGGAGTCTATGCGTTGCTGGGCACGGTTTCCGTGGCTGAGTTGGGCGCAATGATTCCCCGCTCCGGCGGTTGGTATGTTTTCGTTCACCGGGCCATGGGAAACTATCCGGGATTCGTTGTGGGTTGGAGCGACTGGCTCTCAACCTGCGGCACGCTGGCCGTAATCGCAATGGTCGTCGGCGAATACACCGCGGTGTTAATTCCCGGGCTGGCGGGTCGCGACAAATCAATTGCTCTGGTAGTTGTACTCTTCTTTGCCGCTTTGCAGTGGCGCGGCATTCGCTGGGGAAGCTTTACCCAAAATCTAACCAGTCTGCTGAAGACGTTGATTTTCGTCGTAATCGCGATCGCGGCTTTCGTCTTCGCGGGCAAGGCGGACGGCGGAACGCCGTTGGCGGTGCCGCATGGCTTCGCCCTTTTTGGCGCACTAATAATCGCCTTGCAGGGAGTTCTTTACACTTATGATGGATGGTACGGGGTGATTTATTTCGGAGAAGAAGTCCGCAATCCCAAACGCGACGTGGTCCGTTCTATGTTTGGCGGCGTCCTTCTGGTGATCGCAATCTATCTCGTCGTTAACCTTGCCTACGTTTACGTGCTGCCCATGTCGCGACTCGCCGGAGAGAATTTTGCGGCGGGGGCAGTTGCTAAAGAGATTTTTGGCGCCTATGGCGACAAGACAATTCGTGTCCTGGCGATTCTTTCGCTCCTGAGCACGATCAATGCCTATACCCTAACGTCGCCGCGAATTCTTTATGCGATGAGCTGTGACGAGCTTTTCGCGCGGCGCGCTGCCAGAGTCAACAAAGGCGGCACGCCAACTGTCACGCTACTGATTAGCACCGTGGTAGCGCTGCTTTTCATTTTCAGGAGTTTCGAGCAGGTGCTGGCGGCGCTCGCGTTCTTCTTTGTAGCGAATTATGCGATGGCCTATATCTCGGTGATTGTGCTGCGGTGGCGCGAACCTGATCTGCCGCGGCCATATCGCGCCTGGGGATACCCGTGGACTACGGGGATAGTTTTGCTTGGCTCAATCGCCTTTCTGATTGGCGCTGTGATAAGCGACAAACTGCACAGTCTGTTTGCCCTGGCTATTCTGGCGGCCAGTGTCCCCATCTATCTTGTCGTGCACCTCTTGTCTTCGCGCCACCACAAGCGCAGTTGATCAGCTTAGCGATCGAGTGAATCCCTTCAAGCGTCGGATGCACCGGGTTTGAAGTGTGTGCTATTCTCGCCTCGGTTTGATTGAGCTGCGAAAGTGGCGGAATTGGCAGACGCGCCAGACTTAGGATCTGGTACCGAAAGGTGTGGGGGTTCGAGTCCCCCCTTTCGCACCAAAGAACAGTAAGCAGTAACCAAGTTCAGAGTTCAAGCTTTAGCTTGTGCAATCGAAAGCTGCAACCTGAAGGTTGAACTCTGAACTTTTTCCTTTTATGAAAACTGAAATCAAAGAATTATCGCCTACGCGGAAACAAATAGACATCGAGATTGAGCCGGAAGCTGTCCGCGCCGCTTACGATTCGATCAGCGATCGCTATGCAAAGGCCGCGAACGTGCCGGGCTTTCGACCGGGCCACGCACCGCGCGCGGTTGTGCGCACGCGGTTCAAGGATCAGATTCGCAGTGAATTGCTGCGCGAGTTGCTTCCTGATGCGGTACAAAAGGCGATCGAAGAGCACAAGTTGGAACCTCTGGGCGAGCCGGAACTTAACCTGGAAAACACCGAAGGACTCAGCGAGCTCGGCCAGAAACCAATTTCCTTCAACGTTAATGTCGAAGTCCTGCCGGAGATCAAACTCGGCGACTATAAAGGACTGGAGATAGCTCGGCGCACGCGTCCGATTGCGGACGAAGACGTGGATCGGGTGATTGAATCGTTGCGCGAAAACTCGGCGTCGCTCGAGCCGGTCGAGGATCGCGGGGCGCAATTAGGAGACACCGTGACCGCCAGCTTTCACGGCAAGTTTCTCGACGATCTGGACGCGGAACCGATTAATGTTGAGGACGTCGATGTTGTTTTGGGCGGCGAGGGCGTGGTGGCGGAAATCACCAATAATCTGCTGGAAGCAAAGGCAGATGATGAGAAGACTTTCCCTGTCAGCTATCCGGCGGATTTCAGCTCGAAGGGTTTGGCTGGAAAAAACATCGAGTACACCGTCAAGGTCAGCGCCGTGCGCATTAAGGAATTACCGGAACTTGATGACGAGTGGGCTCGGAGTCTGGGTGATGAAGTCGGCTCGCTGGCTGAGTTGCGTACAAAGATTCGCGAGGATCTCGAAGCTCAGGCAAAGAACGAAGCCGAAGGCAGACTGCGCGCTGATTTGATCCGAAAGCTGGTTGCGGCGCATGAGTTTGAATTGCCTGAGCGATTAATCCAGCACCAGACTGAACATCGGTTTGAATCGGTCGTGCGCGACATGATCGGCCAGGGCATCGACCCGCGCAATCCTCAGCTTGATTGGGACAAGGCCCGCGACTCTTTGAAAGAGCAAGCCGGGTACGATCTGCGCGGCTCGCTCCTGCTCGAGCGCATCGCGGACGAAGAAAACATCGAAGTCGGCGATCAGGAAATCGACGACGAGATTAATGCTGTCGCTGCGGCTTCGCGACAAACGCCGGAACAAGTGCGTGCTATCTTGACAAAGCAAGGAGGCGAACGTAGCATCGCTGGCAGGTTGCGCAACCGCAAAGCGCTCGACGTTTTGGTCGCCAATGCACGCGTAACTGATGAAGAGTGGAAAGAAGACGAAGGCCACCGAGATACAGAGGCACAGAGTTCAGAGCAAAGTTGAAAAGGAATTCGGCTTTTCCATGTTCTCACTCTGGCCTTTCTATTTTTGATGATAGTTTTCTCTGCGTCCCTGTGACTCTGTGGCAAGTTTCAATCGAGGCTTAAGCAGCATGGCCCTAATTCCAATGGTCGTAGAGCAAACGTCGCGTGGCGAGCGGGCGTTTGATATCTACTCAAGACTTCTCAAAGACAATATTATCTTTCTCGGTACGCCGATTGACGATCAGATCGCCAATCTGATCGTGGCGCAGTTGCTTTTCCTCGAAGCCGAAGATCCTGAAAAGGATATTAACGTCTATATCAATTCACCCGGCGGCTCAGTCACTGCCGGTCTGGCCATCTACGACACGATGCAGTTCATCCGGCCCGACGTGACCACAATCTGCGTGGGCATGTGCGCTTCGATGGGGGCGCTTTTGTTGACGGCCGGAGCCAAGGGCAAGCGCTTTGCGCTGCCCAACTCACGTATCCTTATTCATCAACCGTCCGGCGGAATGCAGGGCCAGGCCACCGACGTGCGCATCCACGCCGAAGAACTAATCCGTATTCGCGAGCTGACCTCAGAAATCCTTGCCAGACACACGGGCCAGAGCATGGAACAAATTGAGCTCGATGTTGAACGCGATCGATATTTGTCTGCCGCTCAGGCCAAGGAATATGGTTTAATAGACGAGGTGATCGCGCACCGTGAGTAGCGGTAGCGCACGTTTGCTATCCAGGGCAAGTTGTTAACTTGCGAGGAGTCGCCAACTTAACAAGTTGGCCTATAGAGATGATTGCCAGGATGAAAGCCCGTGGAGTTTCTTGCTCGTTCTGTGGAAAGTCGCGCGGCGAAGTTACTGATATCGTTGCCGGTGCTCCCCACACCGCCAGGGCGCGACTGACCAAAAGCAAGAGCTTGTTCATTTGTAATGAATGTGTCCGCCGCTTCAATCATCTCCTGGCGAATAGTGAAGTCAACGACACGCTGGTCCCGACGTCAAACCTGAACTAACTCTAAAAGTCTCAGACGGGAGTTCCCCAGACATGGTAAGACGAACTGACGACACCCTACGATGTTCCTTCTGCGGCAAATCGCAGAACGAAGTCAAGAAACTCATTGCCGGACCGACGGTTTACATCTGCAATGAATGTATCGACATCTGTAACGAGATCATTAGCGACGACCAGCAAGCTGAGTCGGTGGCGTCGCGACCGCCTTTGCCAAAGCCCGGCGAGATCAAGGCGTTTCTTGACGAGTACGTAATCGGCCAGGAAGAAACAAAGAAGCAACTGGCGGTCGCAGTCTATCAACACTACAAGAGAATCGAGCTGGCTCGCCGCCGCGCTGATGTTGAGATTCAAAAATCGAACATCGTGCTCATCGGACCAACCGGCACTGGCAAAACTCTGCTGGCACAGACGCTGGCGCGAATGCTCAGCGTTCCTTTTACCATCGTCGATGCGACTACCTTGACCGAAGCCGGCTATGTCGGCGAAGACGTCGAGAACATCATCCTGAAACTTTTGCAGGCTTCGAACGGCGACGTCGAACGCGCGCAGCAAGGGATCATTTATATTGACGAGATCGACAAGATCTGCCGCAAGGATGAGAACCCTTCGATTACTCGCGACGTGTCCGGCGAGGGCGTACAGCAGGCGCTCTTGAAGATCCTGGAAGGCACGATCGCCAACGTCCCGCCGCAGGGTGGGCGCAAGCATCCGCATCAGGAATTCTTTCCGGTCGACACAACTAATATCCTGTTTATCTGTGGCGGAGCCTTCGTCGGATTGGAAAAGGTAGTCGAGCGCCGTTTGCGCAATAAGTCGCTCGGTTTCCACGCTGAAGTAAAGTCCGGCGCGCAACGTCAGGCTGACGCGCTCGCCCACGTGCAGCCCGAAGATTTGATCCGCTATGGACTCATCCCTGAATTTGTGGGCCGCTTGCCCGTCTGCGGCATACTGCACGAGCTCGACGAGGCAGCGCTGATCAAGATTCTCACCGAACCCAAGAACGCTCTGGTCAAGCAGTATCAGAAGAAGTTTGACTTTGACAGTGTCAAGTTACGATTCACCGACGACGCACTTCACGCCGTGGCCGGCCAGGCACTGCAACGCAAAGTCGGAGCTCGCGGCTTAATGATGATCCTCGAAGAGCTGCTACTCGAAGCCATGTACACGCTGCCTTCGCAAAAACGGATCAAGGAATTCGTCATTACCAGTGAAATGGTCGACCGCCACCGTGCCATACCGGGCGAAGGCCTGGCGGGCGTGGATGATGCGGCCGCATAGGTGCCAATTGACGGTCCTTGAGCAGGCTTTGCGGTAAAACGACGAGTAGCGGGTTCGCTCCAAATAGTTTACAATCACCGTAGTTGGAAAAGGGGCGAGGCGACCAGAGCGACTCGCCCTTATTCACAACGACGACGGCCGCCCGTGACAATTTGCAAGAGCACCCGAATTCGTCGTTTAATCTAGGAGCCCCGTTTCCAGTTTCTCAGGAGTTTCCGTCTCAGGGTTTTCACTTCAGCAATAAACAATCATGGAAGAATATTCAGACCGCACCCCAGCCGACATTGCCCGTTATCCGATGGTGCCCATTCGCGACGTCGTAATCTTTCCGTTTACCAAAGTCGCGTTCAAGATTGGCCGGCCCGGGTCGGTAAGGGCGCTGGAGATGGCGCTCGCCTCTGATCGTACAATCTTTTTGTCCACGCAGCATGATGCCACCGTTGACGAGCCGTCACCTGAACAGATTTACGGAGTCGGCACGATCGCCCGCATCCTGCAATCACAGCGACAAGAGAACGGCCAGATCAAGGTGGTGGTCGAAGGCCGCGAACGTGCCACCACGATTCGAGTCGAAAATAACGACGGCGCTTTCACCGCGATGGTGCGGCGCGCGCCAGTGGTCAACGAAGAAGGCGTGCGCACCGATGCGCTGACGCAGAAGATTGCCCAACTGGTCGAACAGCATCTGCGTCTGGCGCCCGACGTGCAGCCGGATGCTTTGCAGACCGCGATGCGCAATGCCGATCCGTCACACATGGCTGATGCGCTCGCTTCGCAACTGCGAATTTCGGTCGAAGACAAACAGGGGCTGCTTGAGCTTTTCTCAGCCCAGGCCCGTCTGGCTCGTTTGATTGAAATCCTCGAGATTGAACTGGAGAAGCGGCAGCTTGATCGCACGATCCAGACACGCGTAAAGCGCCAGATGGAAAAAGCGCAGAAAGAGTACTACCTCAACGAACAGATCAAGGCCATTCATAAAGAGCTGGGCCGCAAGGACGAGCGCGCTGAGCTGGATGAGCTGAAGAAAAAGATTGAAGAAGCCGGCATGACCGAAGAGGCCAAGGAAAAGGCCCTTCAGGAATTGCACCGGCTGGAGGCCATGCCGCCGATGTCGGCCGAAGGCACTGTCTCGCGTACCTATATTGATTGGCTGATTAGCGTGCCCTGGAAACAGAAGTCGAAGGAGATTCGGGACCTCACGAAGGCGGAAGAGGTGCTGAACGAAGATCACTACAGTTTGGAAAAAATTAAGGACCGCATCCTGGAATATCTGGCCGTAAGGCAGTTGGTCAAGAACCCGAAGGGATCGATCCTTTGCTTCGTCGGTCCGCCGGGAGTCGGAAAAACCAGTCTCGGAAAATCGATTGCGCGAGCGACCGGTCGCAAGTTTGTCCGGCTCAGTCTGGGTGGTGTGCGCGATGAAGCCGAGATTCGCGGCCATCGACGCACTTACATCGGCGCTTTACCCGGCCAGATTATTCAGATGATGAAAAAGGCCGGCACCGTCAACCCGGTGTTGCTGCTCGACGAAGTCGATAAGCTGGGCACGGATTTTCGCGGCGACCCGAGCGCGGCTTTGCTCGAAGTGCTCGATCCGGAACAGAACCATATGTTCCAGGATCACTATCTGGACGTCGAATACGATCTGTCGAAAGTCTTCTTTATCGCCACGGCGAACGTGCTGCATACCATTCCGCCGGCGCTACAGGATCGCCTGGAGGTGCTGCGTCTGTCCGGTTATACCGAGCGCGAGAAGCTCGAGATCGCCAAACGCCATCTGGTGCTGAAGCAAGCGGAGGCCAACGGTCTGAAGACGGAACAATTCGAGTTCACAGACGAAGGCATACTGGAAATCATTCGCCACTACACACGCGAGGCGGGCGTGCGCAATCTCGAGCGCGAGATTGGCTCGTGCTGCCGCAAAATCGCGCGGAAATTTGTGGGCGAGAGCGTGGCCGCGGACTTTAAAGATGTGGTGGGCGCCGATAGGGTGCAGGAAATGCTGGGCCCGATCAAGTTCCGTCAGCAAGGAGTTGCGGCCGAAAGCGAAATTGGTCTGGCGACCGGCTTGGCCTGGACCGAAGTCGGTGGCGAGGTGCTTCAGATCGAGGCCACGCTAACCAAGGGCCGCGGAACCGTGACGCTGACCGGTAAACTTGGCGACGTGATGCAGGAATCGGCACAGGCGGCCTTGACCTGTATTAAAGCGCGCGCTGAACGCCTGAGCATCAACCTCGATTTCATTCGTAAACGCGACTTGCACGTTCATATTCCCGAGGGCGCAATTCCGAAAGACGGACCTTCGGCTGGAATTACGATGGCTGCGGCAATGGCTTCAGCACTGATGCGCGTGCCCGTGCGCAAGAATGTCGCCATGACCGGAGAGATTACTCTGCGCGGGCGAGTTCTGCCAATCGGCGGAATAAAGGAAAAACTGCTGGCGGCGCATCGCTTTGGCATTGACACGATTATCATGCCCAAGGACAACGAGAAGGATCTGCCCGAAGTCCCGGAAGAAGTTCGCAAGGTGCTGACCATCAACCTGGTCGAAACGATCGACGAGGTCATCGCCCTGGCGCTCGAAGAGCAGCCACCCGAGACAGCAGTCGGCGTTGAAGCTGAGGCTCCGCCAATCTGGACGACCGAACCGCCTCCGCAGGGTTTACAAACCCCCGCAGAGCAGTAACGTCGCCGGCCAGGATTTCAGTTTTCAAACTTCCGTTCGGAAATCGCCGCACTCACACTGGGCGTGTGCGTGTGTTCCGGTAAACTATCCTTTCATCCAACAGGAGCAATGAACATGGGCAAACAAGCAGACGCCGATCTGATTCTGAAACTCTATGACCTCCGCCGCGAACCGGTGATGCGCGAAGCACGGAACTGGTTCTTCTCTTTCAACCCAACCACTACCGCCGAATACATGGAAGCCATGATGAGCGAGCAAAGCTCGTACGTCCGTATGGTTATCTCGTACTGGGACATGGCCGCGTCGCTGGTTAATAACGGCGCGATTGACGAACAGATGTTCAACGACGCGAACGGCGAGCACCTTTTCGTCTTCGCCAAGATCGAGCCAATCCTCGCCGAACTGCGGCAACAGTGGAGCCAGCCGGAAATGCTCAAGCATTTCGAGACGCTCGTCAGGCGTGTTCCAGACAATGAGCAAATCCTGGCGGGCATCCGCGAGCGGATCAAGATGATTCAGGGAATGATGGCCGAGCGCGTCGCCAAGGCTCAGGCCGCCGGCGCCACGTCGTAAAAAAGCGGGAAACGACTGTTCCGGTGCGAACCGCCGACCAAAGGCGCTCAACTGAATTGCGGAATGCAGGTAATCAGCGCTGAATTCGTTAAGAGCGCCTTTGCCGAAATTGACTGGCCCGGAGATGGCAAGCCTGAGATTGCTTTTCTGGGCCGGTCAAACGTAGGCAAATCGAGCTTAATCAATTCCCTGCTGGGGGTTCGTGGGCTGGCGCGGACATCGTCAACGCCGGGACGGACGCGGGCGCTCAACTTTTATCTGATTAATGGGAAGTTTCGGTTTGTTGACCTGCCCGGCTATGGATATGCTCGCGCGCCCAGGACAATGAAAGCCGAGTGGGGCGCCGCTGCTGAGAACTATCTTGCCAAACGTGAGCAGCTTGTGCTATCAATTCACATCGTTGATTCGCGTCACGGACCCTCGAAACAGGACTTGCAGCTTCACGAGTGGCTTGAGCATCAACAAAGGCCGCACTTGATCATCGCCACGAAATCCGACAAGCTCTCGAACAATGAATTGCGAAAGAATATCGTCGGCATCGAGCGCGCACTCAATATCGATCGGGTTTTGACTTACTCAGCAACGACTAAACGTGGACGACCCGAAGTGTGGAGCGCAATTGAAAAGTCTTTGAAAGGCTAGATTAAATCAGGGACCGTTTCACCAGTTTGGGCAGGTTAGTCCTTGCGCTTTTTCGGGTTTCGTTTAGAATTAGAAGTCCAATAAACAAATATCGCGAAACGGAAGAGTAAGAGCAGGTAATTCGTCCGACCTTGACTGAAGGTAAAGAGCTGACCCTGGACCACACATACCGTCCCAGCCGGCATCCAACCAAAGCGACAAACGATCTCTTGGATTCCGAACTGTTGGCGGTCAGGTTTGGTGAGAATTCAGTCGTCGCGGCAGGAAGCCCCCACATGAGCTTCCAGACATAAGCCGCGAGGAGACATTCCCTTTGACCGGCTCCGTTGAAATCAATTGACAGGATTGTAAATTTTGAAACCAACGCGCGGCTGAAACGTGTCCGCGCACGAAAGAACTGATATGGCAAACAAAAGACGTACGAACAACGGCAGTAATGGCGAGAACGGCGGCGGGGTAGCCACGGCTGAAGCGCCGCCCGAAATCTCAGCAAGCAGAGACGGAAATCCGGATGTCTTCAATCTATCCGATCTGAAGGAGATGTCGATCTCCGCGCTTACTCAGGTGGCCAAAGGCATGGATGTGCCCGGCGCCACGGGCATGCGCAAGCAAGAACTAATCTTTAAGGTGCTCGCGGCCCAGACTGAAAAGAGTGGATTGATCTTTTCCGAAGGCGTGCTGGAGACCTTGCCGGATGGTTTTGGATTTCTGCGGGCGCCGGAATACAACTACCTGCCCGGTCCGGACGACATTTATGTCTCGCCGTCACAGATTCGCAAGTTTGACTTGCGCACCGGTGATACCATCAGCGGCCAGATTCGACCGCCGAAAGAGGGCGAGCGCTACTTTGCGCTGATCAAGGTCGAAGCGATCAACTTCGAATCGCCGGACATGGCGCGCGAGAAGGTTTTCTTTGACAACCTGACGCCGCTCTATCCCGACGAGATGCTCAAGATGGAAGTCGGTCCTGAGAACCTCTCGGCACGGGTCATCGATCTCGTCACGCCACTGGGCAAAGGCCAGCGCGCCCTGATCGTCTCGCCCCCGCGCACGGGCAAAACCATGCTGTTGCAAGCCATCGCCAATTCGATCACGCAGAATCATCCAGAAACGACGCTGATTGTGCTGTTGATTGATGAACGGCCGGAAGAAGTGACCGACATGCAGCGTTCGGTTCAGGGCGAAGTAATCTCATCGACTTTTGACGAGCCACCCACACGCCACGTTCAGGTAGCTGACATGGTGATCGAGAAGGCCAAGCGTTTGGTCGAACATAAACGCGACGTGGTTATCCTGCTGGATTCGATCACGCGCCTGGCTCGCGCACACAATGCAGTGGTTCCGCCCAGCGGCAAAATTCTCTCCGGCGGTATCGATTCCAATGCCTTGCAGCGTCCTAAGCGCTTCTTTGGCGCCGCGCGCAACATTGAAGAAGGCGGTTCGCTAACCATTATCGCGACTGCACTAATCGATACCGGGTCGCGCATGGACGACGTGATCTTCGAAGAGTTCAAGGGCACCGGCAACTCCGAAATCCATCTCGACCGCCGGCTCAGCGACAAGCGACTCTTCCCCGCGATCGACTTGCAGAGATCGGGAACGCGCAAGGAAGAATTGCTAATCAGCAAGGAAGACCTCAGCCGCGTATGGGTGATGCGCCGGGTGCTGAATCCGCTTTCACCTACCGAGCAGATGGAAGTAGTGCTCGAAAGACTCGAGAAGACAAAATCGAACGCTGAGTTTCTGGCGTCGATGCAAACCTAAGCGACGGTACTTTGTATTTGGCTCTTTGTACTTGGACTCTTTTTCCGGGGTGATCGATTGTCAGCTGGAGACCAAAGTTCAAAGACCGAAGATCAAAGTGCCGGCCAGCCCTTGCGCGTAGCCATCCTTTCATCTGAAGCAGTTCCCTTCGCCAAAACCGGCGGTCTGGCTGATGTTTCCGGAGCGCTGACCAAGGCCCTCCATGCGGAGGGCGCGGATTCTTTCCTCATCATCCCGCTCTATGATCAGATTGACCGGACAGCCCTCGGCGGCCCGTTCATTGACGATCTCGAAGTCGATTGGCGGGGCAAGCTCGCGCGCATTCGCGTCTGGCAGAGCGACGCGCTGAAGGCCCCCACTTACCTAATCGACGCGCCGCATTATTTCGCTCGCGGTAAGATCTATGGCGAGGTAAACGATTTCGAGCGCTTCGCTTTTTTTTGCCGGGCGTCGATCGCTTTGCTCAGTCGGCTGGGCGCCGCGCCGGACATCCTGCACTGTAACGACTGGCCGACCGGGTTTGCCGCGGTCGAGATGCGCGCCCGGCGCGGCCACGAAGAGTTCTTTGCCAACACCAGGATTGTCTTTTCGATTCATAACCTGGCCTATCAGGGCGCGTTCAGACCGTCGGATTTGTGGTGGCTGGGGTTCAACGACTACGCGAGCGACTTCATGCTGCAGGGCGCGGCTTCGGCTTTGAAGGCCGGTATCGTCGCCGCAGATGTCTTGTCGACGGTGAGCCCGCGATATGCCCGCGAGATTCAGACGCCGGAGCAGGGTTATGGACTCGATTGGCTGATGCGGGCTCGCAGCGACCGCCTGGTGGGGATCGTCAATGGCGTCGACTATGACGTCTGGAATCCGGAAACCGACACGGATATCGCCGCTAAATTTTCCGCCGATGACTTAAGCGGAAAGCGCGAGTGCAAACTCGATCTGCTGCGGCGGTTTGGGCTTCCCCACGAGCCTGAGCGGCCCATCATTGGGATCATTTCGCGTCTGGTAAGCCAGAAGGGTTATGACTTGATCAGAAAGGCGGCGCGCGGCATTCTCGACACCGGCGCTTTCTTTATCGCCCTGGGAGCCGGTGCGCGCGAATATGAAGACTTCCTCCAGAGTTGGCACGATCACGCGCCTCAGCTCGTCGGCATTTTCAAGGGCTATGCCGGCGAACCGCTGGCCCACCAGATCGAAGCCGGCGCTGACATGTTCCTGATGCCTTCGCTGTACGAGCCGTGCGGGCTGAATCAAATGTACAGCATGCGATACGGTACCGTGCCGGTGGTGCGCGCGACCGGTGGGCTGGACGACACGGTCGAAAGTTTCGACGTTTCGACCGGTAAAGGCAATGGTTTCAAGTTCGGCCCTTATTCTGCTTCGGCGCTGCTTGAAAAAATACGAGAAGCGATTTACTTTTATACTCAACCCGATATTTGGGCAAAGATACAGCGTAACGGGATGGAGACGGATAATTCCTGGTCAGCCGCCGCAAAGAAATATCTGCAGCTTTATCGAGAGGTCACCGAGGACGCTTCGGTTTGAACCAGCTTCCCGTCGTTGGAATGAAATCGTCAGTAACAAATCAAGGAGTCTATTCAAATGAGTGAGAATGTACGAGAAACCAGTGATGGCACTTTTGAAAGTGATGTATTGAAATCAGACCGGCCGGTGCTGGTCGACTTTTGGGCTGAGTGGTGCGCGCCCTGCCGCATGCTGGCCCCCACGGTCGAAGCCGTCGCCGAGAAATATGCCGCTACGGCGCGCGTCGTCAAACTGAATGTTGACAACAACCCTTCCGTTTCGCAGCGCTTTGGAATCAAGGGAATTCCGACTTTGATTCTTTTCAAAAATGGAAAAGAAGAGGAACGCGTTGTGGGCGCCACTTCTGAACAGGCAATCTCACGCATGCTGGATAAGCATGTGAGCGCAGCAACCGCGGCATAGTTTGAATATAGAAGCGGGCGCGGTTTGGTGTTAGTTACACAGCCGCGCCTGTTTTGTGTCTGATTTCCGATCTCTGATCTCCGACCTCTGATTTTCGATTCATGGTTATCGCAGTTATCGGCGCCCAGTGGGGCGATGAAGGCAAAGGTAAGATCGTCGACCTCCTGGCCGAGCGTTTCGACGTCGTCGCGCGCTATCAGGGCGGACACAACGCCGGCCACTCAGTGCAGATTGGCGATCGGTCCTTCGTCCTGCATCTGCTGCCTTCCGGAGTCGTGCATGAAGGTAAGACCTGCGTGCTCGGCAACGGCATGGTGATCGATCCGAAAGCGTTCTTTGAGGAAGCCGACCGGCTTATGGCTCAGGGAATCAGCGTCACGCCCGAGCGCGTCAAGGTCAGCTCACGCGCGCACTTGATCCTTCCTTATCATCGGGCTTTGGATCACACCAGCGAGGAACGACTCGGTAATGAAAAGGTCGGTACGACGCTGCGCGGCATCGGCCCGGCTTATGAAGACAAGGCGGGCCGCCGCGGAATTCGCGTAGCCGATGCGCTGGTTTCCGAAGTGCTGCGCTCGCGCATTGAACGCAACCTGGAAGACGCCAACCGAATCATTGTCGCCTATGGCGGACAGCCCCTGGACGCGAAAACAATCTTTGATGAGACAACCTCGATGGTCGAGCGCCTGGCGCCGTTTCTTTGCGACACCACACATTTTCTCAATCAGGCGGCAGCTCGCGGTGATTCAATTTTGTTGGAAGGCGCGCAGGCGACTTTGCTCGACGTGGATCATGGAACGTACCCGTTCGTCACTTCATCGAGCACCGTGATTGGCGGAGCATTGATCGGCACCGGTCTCGCGCCGCGACACTTGACTGGAGTTCTGGGCATCGTGCGCACGTACACGACGCGCGTCGGCGAAGGGCCGTTTCCGACGGAAATGTTGGAAGGCGAAGCAGAATTGGGTCAGATGATTCGCGAGCGTGGTCGCGAGTACGGTGCTTCAACGGGACGACCGCGTCGCTGTGGGTGGTTCGATGCGTTTGCCACACGCTACGCGGCCGAGATCAATGGATTCACTTCCGTGGCCTTGACTAAGCTCGATGTGCTCGACACCTTGGACGAGATCAAAGTCTGCATTGGTTACAACCTGGATGGCCAGCGGTGCGATTCCCTGCCGTCTGTTTCGCAGGATTTACGCCGGGTCGAGCCGATTTTCGCAACGCTGCCCGGCTGGAAAACTTCGACGCTGGGAACGACTGAGATGGATGCGTTGCCGGCAAACGCGCGCCGCTATGTCGACTTTCTTTCGGAACAAATCGGCGTCGAGATCGGTCTGGTATCGACGGGGCCCGAACGTTCGCAGACGATTATTGTGAAGGACTCAAACGTCGGCAGATGGCTGGAGAAGTAAGTTCAAGTCTTTTCTCTGCGTGATCTCTGTGTTCTCTGCGCCTCTGCGGTGAATAGTGGGAGAATACACTCACCGCCGAGACGCAGAGAACGCAAAGACGGCGCAGAGCAAAGAAATTGAGAGTCCTGGAGTTGAAACTTGAAACTTGAAACCTTAGACTAATGCGTCCGGCATTCTTGATAGTGGGCCGATAGCTCAGTCGGTAGAGCAACTGGCTTTTAACCAGTGGGTCGCAGGTTCGAGTCCTGCTCGGCTCACCAAATAATTGGTGATATAGGGCTTAGCTTTTCAGAGGTTAGGTTAGGGTCAATGAGTTGACCCACTGGCCTCGGAGGTTAAGCCTTTATGCTTTCTTACTTCGAGCTGTTTGTTAAAGAACGAATCTACCTAAAGGGCGTTACTAAGAAGACGACCTTTGGATGAAGCATCATCTAGCAGCCTTAGAGCAAATATGTGTGGCTCTTTCCGATACTGGTCTATGAGTGACAACTGCTTAGATAATTGGCGCAATCGTTTCCTAAACTTTATTTTGCTTTGTGGGCCCTGCCAGTCGAGATAACGAGAACGTAGGTCGAAAAATGCGTTCAGCGCACTTACGGGAAAAAGGCAAAAGCTATCAGTGCGAGCCAGTTCCAAATTGTCATGCTTTGTATAAATGTCTTTGGGTCCATGAGGACTCATTTCCGTTAGACAGTTGACTTAGTTAAGAGGAAGAAATGTAAAGCAGCGCTAACGTATCAACGACAAAATCTTGATGAATAAAAGTATTAAGAGATACAGCGTTGCTATGCAACCAGCAATCATGAGATAAGCAAAGAAGTAATTAGTTTTCTGTGAAAACTGGCGTGTCTGTATGACGTTCTGAACGTGCGCAAACCCTTCATCGCTTCTCGTCCCTTCGTTTATGAGATTCCAAGTTACTGGCGGAGCATAAAGATAAGATACGGTAATTTGCTGACCGGGAACCATTACGGGAATCACAATGTCTTTCCCGCCCTGGGGAATATCTTCAACTCGATGGGGAACTGCTGGATGTATATAGTAGTCCGGTAGCTGACGATGACTTATTCGAACGTTGTTTGCCGCCTTACCGCCTGCATTACTTACTACGATGCTATGAGTATGAATGTACTGAGTGGTCCCAGGTGTCGGATGAACCTCGAAGACTGACGCATGGCCTAGATAAGTGATTAATTTTGCTTTTCGCTCAAGAAATCTGTTCAATAAAGCGCCAATCAAGAGCGTCATTATTGGTATCACAATACTTACTAATAGGGGCCAATTCATTGCGAAACATTATCTTGCCAGTTAGATTTTTCTACAAGGGCTTATTTCTCATTAGGTTAGCTGCATAGCACAATCACGACAACGCGTGTGTTGCTCCGTCATAAATAGACCAATCCAACACAGTGGAAAACAAACGAGCAAAAGCCCAAAGAACACTATCCAACCACCAGTCGATATTTTGTTGAACCTGAAGACACCTTTAGGTGATTTACAAAACGGACATCTAAAACCGATTTCAGTATGTGATGGGTTAATTGAGGGATAACCGTTCGGCACTTTAGCCTCCTGTGGATAAGTGAGCTTGCGCGTTTATATCAGCTTGGTAGACTTAGGTAAAGGTCGATTCTCAGTCTAGGTTAGCAACTCTTTAGGAGTTGCAGCCCGAAGCCCCCAAAGGGCTTCTAATCTAAAAATTAATCCCTCACAATATGGACCAGACTATCAATATCATAGATGATTTTGTGTTCATCACAGTAAATGAAAACCCACTTACCCTCCGGATGTTTAGAAAACTCTGGAGGGAGTTTTGTGTCTTCATCCATTACGAATGAACCTAATTTGATTTCGTGGCGGTCTTGGAATTTCCAGTAGACGGTGTATCCTTCAACACTGGTCACCTCGATGGGGACGGTTCTTTTACTCTCACCATTATTCGCCAACCTCGCGGATCCAGTTCCCCACCGTCGCCACCCAGACTGGCTCCGAATTCAGCGAAGGAATCAGTCGCAACTCTTCTCCGCCCGCCTGAATGAAAACGTTGCGCGCCCGCAGTGCGATCTCCTCGACGGTTTCCAGACAATCAGCCACAAACGACGGGCACGCGACCGCCACGCGCTTTACGCCCTTCGCGGCCAACGCGCGCAACAGGTCTTCAGTCTGGGGCCCGATCCATTCCGCGCGTCCCAGACGCGACTGAAACGAAACCGAATACGCGTCTTCGTTCAAGCCGAGGTGTTCCGCCATCGCGCGGGCTGTGAACATGCATTGCGCGCGATAACAGTTTTTGTTGACGGCGCTAATTTCATCACAACAATCCGACCTGATTGAGCAGTGCTCGCCGCTCCGATCCAAGCGTCTCAGATGACGCACCGGCAAACTATGAAAACTGAATACGAAATGGTCAATCGCCTCTCCTTTGACGGTCTCGGCGATATGATTGGCATACGCGTTGATAAATTCGGGGCGGTTATAGAAAGGCGGAAAGAACACGAGACGATCTGCAAGACGCATCTCTGCCGCGCGTTTTTTCGTTTCCACTACGGCGGTCTCGAAACTGGATTCAGCATATTGCGGATAGAGAGGCAGCACGATTATTCGCGCTACATCGCGAGCGCCCAACCGCTCGAGCGCACTCTTAATCGAAGGGTTGCCATAGCGCATCGCGTATTCGACTACGTATCGATCGTTCCCGCCGGCAAGTTGGGCGGCGACTTTCTCTGCAAAATCACGCGTGTAAACCAATAGAGGTGAGCCTTCGGGCAACTGCACCTTCTGATATGCTTTCGCCGATTGCGTCTTGCGCCGCGGCACGATCATGACGTTGACGAGAAACCAGCGCAAAGGTCTCGGTACGTCAATCACAAAACCGTCCATCAGGAACTCGCGCAGATATCGACCCACCGCTTCCGGAGTGGGCGCGTCGGGAGTACCAAGATTAATGAGCAGCACGCCGGTCTGGCTCAATTGTGAGCCCTCCCTAAAGATTGGTCCGTGGCCTCGTGCGTCTTTCCAAAGTCGTCCGCAACAAGTGCCGCGCGCTCCAGAAGTTTTGCCAGACCAATCCGCCCCAGATAGTTTCCCACGAGCGCGATGTTCGGCGGTGGCGGTGGTAGAGTGATCAGGATCCGCTCCAAATCGATGGTGTAGTGCGGGAGCGCATTCGGCCAGCGAGTTATGTGCAAATTCACCAGCTCATCGTTAGCACCGTAGAGTCTTTCGCGTTCCCCAGCGATCAATTCAGCAAACTTCTCGTCGTTTAGATTCATGACTTCAGGATCGAGCGCGCCACCAAAAATCCAGGTCTCGGAGTGCGCCGGGCCTCGTCCATCAAAAATGCAATCATTGAAAAGCACGCCGCGCGCGCGAAAGCCCTGATCCTGAGGAAACAGACATCCAAAGCCTTTCAGCCGACCAGCTTCCGGCGCGTAGAAACTAGTTACCGTCACAATCGAGAGCATCTCAACCGTGGCTAATGCCTGACTGACTTCGGGAGCAAACCCGGCGAGGTAATCTGAGGCAGACGAAGCGGAAAGACAAACAACGGTAGGGCAATCTTCTTTGGCCGCGGGCTGGTTGAATAGAAACTCGACGCCGGCACGGTTGAGATAATCGTAGAGACCGTCAATCAATTGCTGCATGCCGTTCGGCGGCGCAACCGTGCCGTGGATCTTTGCTCGCTGCGGGCGATTTGTGTGCAGGTGATCCGGAAGTACGGCGCGCCCAAATATCAAACTCGCGCTCATCCGCTGGGGATCGCCCGCATAAATGCCACCCAGCGCCGGCGTTAGCAGATAATCTGTTGCGCCCCTCCCAACTACGCGGCTGCCCCACTCGCCGATTGTTTCGAATTGCCGTGGTCGCAACCTGTTTAAGTTGCGGAAGGATCGCAAACCAACGTTCAGCATCTCTGAGAGGACCAGCGGAATCTGTTTCGGGCGGCCGCGAAAAATGAATCGCTTGCGACCGTCGCGCCGTGTTGCCAGCAGCGGAACTTCGATGTCGGCGCACATCGCTTCCAACCGCGCGGAATTAAGTAGCCCGTTGGCTGCGGTCTCGATCAATCCGTGCGGCGTGCGAATTGTCTTAATCAATCCACCGGCACGGGAGCTCTGCTCGTAAACCTGCACTTTGAAGCGTTGTTTGGTGAGGAAATACGCAGTGACCAAGCCTGAGAAACCGGCGCCGACGACTTTGATGGTTTGCATGGAGTGCGCTCGATGGCTGGAATGCGTCGAAAAGCTGAGTCAGAGCGCCTGCGAGAAGACCTGGGCCCTCGGTTCCTGCCGGCGCAAACGCTGATCGAAGAACATGCAGGCATTGCGCAGAAAGGGTCTTCCGCGCTCTGTCAGGATCAACTTCTCTCTATTCAATTCGACCAGGCCATCGTTAATCAGCGGCTCCAGAAAAACTTCCGCGTCACTGCTCTGCTCAGGCCGCAAGTCAACCGCAAAGCTGGTCATGAAAGTAAGAATCTGCTCGCGCAATCGGCGGTCCTCTTCCGACAACAAATGACCACGCAAAGTCGGAATCTCGCCTTGCTGCACGCGCCGTTCGTAAACCGGAAACGCTTTTTCGTTCTGATGAAAGCATGTCGGCGTTTCTGAAATCGCGCTTACGCCCAGCCCGAGCAGCACGCTTGTCCGCCTCTCGGTGTAACCCTGAAAGTTACGATGCAAAGTTCCTTTGCGCTGCGCTTTCGCCATTCCATCCTGGGGCAGGGCAAAGTGATCCATTCCAATTTCCACGTAACCCACCGTCGAGAGCATCTCGCGCGCCATTTCGTAAAGGGCGCGCTTATCGCCGGCCACCGGCAAATCTTCGTCCTTGTAACTCCGTTGTGCCGGCTTGATCCAGGGCACTCGAGCAAAGCTGTAGAGCGCGATTCGATCGGGCCGCAATTCGATCGCCTTCTCAATTGTGTCGCGGAAACGATCAGTGTTTTGGCGCGGCAGGCCATAAATCAAATCGTAATTGACCGACGTGTAGCCAAGTTCACGGGCAATGTCCGTGATAGATTTCGTGACTTCGTAGGGCTGATGACGATTGACGAGCCTTTGCACCTCAGGATCAAAATCCTGAACGCCGATTGAGATGCGCGTGAACCCAAGCTGCCGCAGCACGACCAATTGTTCGCGCGTCGTGTGCCCCGGATGAACTTCGACGGAAGCTTCAAACCGATTAGTGTCTGTCCGCGTGGCGCCCAGAATTGGCTTCAAGATTCGTTCAAGATTGGTCGCCGAGAAAAACGTCGGCGTGCCACCGCCGAGATGCAAACCCAGCAGCGGACGGTCGCGCAACGCGGGCACCCGGTCGCAATAAAGGTCCCACTCCCCTGACAGCAGACCAAGGTAATTTTCTTCGCGCCCGTGGTCGCGTGTAATCACGGTGTTACAAGCGCAGAACGTGCAAAGTGATTCGCAGAACGGCAAGTGGAAATAGAGCGACCAGGTCGTGGATTCGTCCTCGAACGCTTTGCTTAACTCTTCCAGCCACTGCTTAGTGGTCGGCGAATCAGTCCAAAACGGGACGGTCGGATAGCTCGTATAGCGCGGCGCCGGGACGTCGTACTTGGCAAAAAGGTCAGTCACTGCAATACCTCTCTAACTGTATTAACAAAAAGCCGCACGTTCTCTTCCGGCGTGCCCGGCAAAACGCCGTGGCCCAACCCGCAAACCCAACCTGCGCGCTCGTGCTCCTTCAGCGGTTCCAGATAACGAATGAGTCGCTGTTTGAACTCATCCTGCTCACAAAGCAAAAGACCCGGATCAAAGTTGCCCTGGACAAAACCTTTGGGAAACATATTCAGCGCTTCGCCAATCTCCCAGCGATAATCGACTCCCACGCCGCCGAGCTCACCCCCGGTAAAAAACGAGTGATAAAGATGCGCCGGCTGCGTGGCCTTTGAGTAATAACCTATTCGCGACGGTTCCTTTCGCGTCATCTCTTGAAGCCGAGGCACAACCATCGTCCGGAAGACTTCGGGCGGTAACTCGCCGGCAGCCGTGTCAAAGATCATCACCAACTCAGCGCCATTACTGAGCTGCAGCTCGATGTTTCGAACAAGCAACGGGACCATCACTTCGCAAAATCCGGGAAACAATGAGAGCAAACTCTTTGAGGCGGCTAGTGATCCTTTATGCGAACCCTCAACCGCGTACACGAAAAGCGTCCAGGGGCCGCCTACAAAACCCAGGAGGCTGCGATCATCAGGCAGACGATCGCGCGTGGCGCGCATGGCTTCGCCTTGAAACAGTAAACGCGGCCAGGCGTCGTCCATAGTACGCAGGCGTGAGATGGACTTCTCATTAAGGTTCCATCCAAGCTGAGGCCCGTAGTCCGTGTATTCCAAACCCATGCCTAACGCTTCAAGCGGAAACAGCAGATCGCTGAAAAGAATCGCGGCGTCGAAATCAAAATCCATTACCGGGCCCAGGGCGACTTGTGCCGCCAACTCCGGCTGCTTACATAGATCCATGAACGAGTGCTTTTGACGCAGCCCCTGGTAATGCCAGTGATAACGGCCTGCCTGGCGCATCATCCAGATCGGCGGAACGGACTGCGGGCGCCGCGCCAGAGCGTTTTGAAAGCGCTCGTTGCCAATTTGGAGTGCGCCGGCAGAGCGAAGCGACGACGGCGCTATCGATGACGCTTCGAGCATGTCGTGCCTCGTTTGCATAAGTTATGACAATAAAACCGATTAAAATTTACTCTACAATCCACAGCGCCGTCGTCGCTACGACCACCCCAGCCGGGCTGCCCGGCTGGGGACCCCGGTTCGCTCTGCCGGCGCACTCCAAAACTACTCTTCATCGCCACACCATTGATAGCCAATGCCGCGCACGGAGCGTATGCACGTGCTGTTGGTATCTCCTATCATTTGCCGCAGCCGGACGATCATGTTGTCCACCGTGCGTTGATTGAGAAACTTGTCTTCCCCCCACAACACGTCGAGAATCTGGTTGCGGCTGACGACGCGCGGACTGCTGGTAATCAACAGTTGCAGCAATTCAAAATCGCGCGCCGCGGGATGCTCGCGCTGTCCATCCGGCTGCACGATCACTCGATTGTCCAGCTCGATCACTCGCCCATTGCAGGTAACCTGCCGGTGCACCGGATGGTTCTCAAGCACATGCTTGACGCGCAGGAGCAGCTCCTGCAAATGAAACGGCTTGGGGATAAACTCTTCCGCGCCAATTTCAAAACCCTCCAGCCGATGTTCCGCAGTGCTGAGCGCCGTCATGAACATGACTGGCAAAGAACTGCTCTGTTTGATTTGCCGAGCCAGCTCAAAACCCGAGCCATCAGGCAAACCGATATCGAGAATCACCAGATCCCAAAGCCCTTCGCCGAGCCTCTTCAGCGCGAGTTGTTTCGTTTCAGCCCACGAAACCTCATAGTTTTCGCGCTCTAAACGTTCACACAGCGTAGCGCCCAGCGAACGATCATCTTCTACCAGCAGCAGTCGCTTCATACGCCGCTCGCTCCGTTCCGCGTTTTCCTTCCGCAACCGGCGCCCGCGGAAACTTTAGTTCGGCCACGAATCCGCCGTCGCTGCCACGACTAAAACCAATTGCGCCATTCATCCGCCGCGCCAGCTGGCGCACAATGTAAAGTCCCACGCCGCTGCCGCTGTGGCGCGTGTGCCTGACCAGGGGCTTGCCGCCGAGCTGACGAAAGTCGCCCTCGAATCCGCTGCCGTTATCGCTCAAGCGCACATGCAAACTACCCGCGTCGCTGTTATCAATCTCAACGTCAACGCGGGTGGCGCGGCCGTGTGTTACTGAATTGTGGACCAGATTTGTCAGCACGCTTTCCAGCGCCCGCGCGTCAGCGGTGACGATGCCGTCGCCGGCCTGAGTGATTTCCAGGTCGGGCCAATGATGCCGGAGGGCGTCGATTCTATCGCTCAACTTTATCGGCTCAATAAAAAGTTTGCCGCCACTTAGGTTAGCCAAAAACAGCGAATTCTCCAGTTGCAATTGCAGTCGCAGGGTGTCGCTCAACAGCCGATCCAGCAAAGCGCTGGGCCCGGTATTGGCAAGGTCTTCCCGCAGAGCCTCGGTCTGCAAACGCAGACTCGCCAGTGAGGTTTTGGCATCGTGAGTAAAGGCCGCGAAAAATTCTTCGACCTGCGCGTGCCGTTTTTGCTCGCGCTGCGCGTAGTAGAATAGTGCCAATCCCCCACCGATCAACGAGGCGATCAGCACTCCGCCTTCCCACAGCAGCATCTGATAATACCGATGCAGATCAGGGGCGCCTTCAAGACTCAGACGCTTGATTAGATCGAGTTGGCGCAGCCCGAACACCAGCCACCAGCCGGCGAGCGTCACAGTAAACGCGACCCACAAACCAACCAGGACAATGGCAAGTCGACTGCGCTTCTTTTTCATAGTATTCCGGCCTGCCAGCTAAATAGGTCTTATTTGACCCATAGGATCTATAGATTCCCCAATTGCTGCGAGTATTGCTTTCCCCGCGCGCTCCAGCAATTCATCCGAGTGCGCCAGCGACATGAAATTCACTTCATAGCCGCTCGGCGACAGGTAGACGCCGCGCATTAATGCGGCATGAAAGACGCCCGCGAACACTCCGGCATGATGAGCGGGAATCTGATCGATTCGGCGAATTGTGTCGTCCGTCCGCGAGTGCAACCAGAAAATCGATGCCGTTCTCGTCAATTGGAACGGCAGACTACGACGCGAGAGTTCAGAGTTCAACTCATCACAGAACCTGGCCGTGCGTTCTTCCAGTTGGTGGTACGCATCGACGCCCTCAATTTTTTGCAGCGTAGCGAGTCCGGCGCGCATTCCGACCGGGTTGGCGCTCAACGTTCCCGCCTGGTAGACCGGACCGACAGGCGCAACCAGTTCCATCAAGTCCCCGCGCCCGCCATAACACGCGACCGGGAAACCGCCGCCAATCACCTTGCCATACGTCACCAGATCAGGGCGTATTTCCAGGACCTCCGCCATTCCGCCCAGCGCGACCCGAAATCCTGAGATCACTTCGTCAAAAATCACCAGGCTGCCATGCGCGTGTGCAAGTCTGACCGTTTCTTCGATAAACTCTCGACGCTGAATCAGCAGACCGTAATTAGCCGGCAGCGGCTCCAGGATCACGGCGGCGATCTCGTTGCCATGCTCAGCAAAAATTCTTCTTACTGCATCCTCGTCGTCCAGTGGCGCAACCAGAGCTTCGCTGGCGACGTTCGCCGAGACCCCGGCGCTCGAACTCGCCGAAGCACCCGCCAAACCGCTGCCCGCTTTTACCAGCAAAGAATCGGAATGGCCGTGATAGCAACCTTCGAACTTAAGGATTTTGTTTCTTTCGGTTGCGGCCCGCGCTACCCGCAGCGCGCTCATCACCGCTTCGGTTCCGGAAGAGACAAAGCGCAGCATCTCGACCCACGGAAGCCGCGACGTAATCCATTCCGCCAGCTCGAGTGAATAGGGCTCACAGGCGCCGAAACTCCAGGCAGTCGAGATCATTTCCTCGACGGCCGGCATAACATCCGGGTCGCGGTGACCGAGCATCAGCGGCCCAAAGCTCTGACAAAAGTCTATGTATTCGCGCCCTCCGACCGAGGTCATTGTTGCGCCCTGGGCGCTGCGAAAAAAGATTGGCGTACCCCCGACTCCTTTGAACGCGCGCACGGGACTGTGGACGCCGCCGGGCGAAACGCGCGACGCGCGCGCAAAATATGCGCGTGAGAGATCTTCGGCGGCTAATGTTGGTTGTGAAGCCATAAGAATCGGCATTAAGTTTCGGGGCGCTAGCCCGCGCGTAAGCGAGGGCTCATTATTTTTTAAAGCAACACCTTGAGCCCTCCCTAACGGTCGGGCTAGTGCCCGATTCTTTATCTCCCGATGCCTAACTGCCGCGCATAGCGCGCGCCGTAGGTGATTATGTATTGCGCGCCCGCGCGCTTGAAAACGTGCCAGGTTTCCAGCAAGGCTTCATCAAATTTGATCAGTCCTTGATCGGCCAACAACGCCAGGCCCGCATATTCACCGCTCACCTGATAAGCGCCGACCTGTCGTCCGGTCTGTTCATTGATTGGTCGGATCAAGTCCAGCGAAGTCAGCCCCGGCTTGACCATCAGCAGGTCCGCACCTTCTTCAGCACAGCGACGGCTGGCCGCCAGTGCATCACTGCGATTACGCACGTCGAGTTGATAGTGACGTCGATCGCCAAACTGCGGCGCCGAATCGGCGGCATTGCGAAACGGACCATAGAAGTTGCTGGCGAACTTTGTGCTGTAGCTCATGACCGGCACAAGCTCGAAACCTTTTTCATCAAGCGCGGCGCGAATCCGCGCTACGCGGCCGTCCATCATGTCGCTGGGACTGATGCCGTCGGCGCCGGCTTCGGCGAAAGCGACTGCGGATTTCGCCAACTCGTTCAGGGTGTCTTCGAGCTTGATACCCTTTTCATCCAACACCGCGCAATGGCCGTGCGTGGTGTAGGAACAGAGGCACGTATCAACCCACAAGCAGAGACTGTTGCCGAACTGCCGCCGAATTTCAGAGATAGTCTTATTGGTTGAGCTGTGCGCAAAACCTTTTTCCTTTTTCTCAGCCGGCACGGGAAACAGCAGAAACTGCGTCACGCCATCGGCGAGATCCTTTTCGATTTGCTTCAAGCAGGACGAAACATTGTGGCGCACAGTACCACGCAGCCCGGGAATTGGCTCTTCGCTTTGCAGCCCTTCCACCACAAAGAAAGGTTGAATCAACTGCGCGCGGTTGAATTCAGTTTCCGCGCACAGATCGCGCAGATGCTGCGACGCTCGCAGGCGCATCAAACGTTTCATTATAAGGACATCTCCTCCAGCCATTGCGCGTGATCGAGAAAGACTAACGGCTCAATTCCCTGCTTTTGTAGCGCGCGTTGGGTGTTGCCCGGCCCGCAAAAATGCGTCATCTCTCTTAACCAAGGGTTACGCGACAGTGCGTATTTGAAGCTCGATCCGCTTTTCCAAAAGAAGTAGTTCTTGCCTGCCAAATCAGGGTTTCCGTCTTTGGGAATCAGCCGATAGGTCGCCACGACCGGCATCGAGTTATCCGTATCACTCTCAGAATGCGTAAGCTTCTGCCACTTCAAATCTGACCCGGCGATGGTTTCGATTCTTTGCGGCTCGTGCTCACCCAGGCTTTCGGCGCTGCCATTAACCCAGACGCCGCGCTGGGCCAAACGCTTCCAGGTTTGTATGCCGCTGACCCAAACAATCTGCTCGGCTCTAACCTGCCAATCATTCGGCAAAGCGTCGGCTTTAGCAAGCCAGAGCGCGGTTGCATCGCCACCGGGTTCGATCGGGAGATTCTCGCGCGTGAACCAATCAGCGTCTGACGAACCCAGCGGCCACATCCTTTCTTTCGAAACTCTCGGCGGACGCGGCAGCGATGGCTGCAACGCCCAGCCATTCAATGTCTTTCCGTCGTCAGTCAATCCGCGCAGAGATGTAATCTCGCCAAACGGCCGACTGAGAACGGTGACGCCAATTTTCTGATGGCAGCCGCCGCCATAGCTTCGCAGAATTTCGCGCTCGCGAACCACTGCGGCGAACGTGTCCGCGCAATTGATCGGCGCTACCAACTCGCGCACATCGTTCCGCTGGCGAACAATCTCAATGGCCAGCGCCCCTTGCGCGGACGCTGCCGGATTCGCACTCAAGGGCAAGACCATCCAGCGGCATCGTGATAGGGCACTGCGGAGCTCTGCCCGGGTCGCCGTAAATTCTTCTTGTTTCGCTTCGAGCAACCGATCAAGCGCAGCCTTGGCGACAATCAGTCCTTCAACTTCGGTCTGAAAGAGTTTACGCACGCGCGTCGGGACATTGCCGCGCACATCTATGAAATTGAGATCAGTGAGCTTGGCTGGTAAGGCGCCGCGCAGAAATGAATCGAGGTTATAGGCGCGCCGCGGCGACGAAGTCAGAATCGACATCCTGCCCGTGCGTTCAACTTCCGGCCAACGATCCGCGCGCACCAGCAGCAGATCACGTGCATCCGCTCGCGGCAGCGTTGCCACGATCTCAGTTTTCAGGTCGTCATCGATGGCGAGGTCTTTCCAGGAATGCACAACCAGATCGAAATCGCCTTTGAGCAGCCCTTCACGAAAGTCCTGGGTGAAGACACCCTTCTCAGGCATTTGCCAGAGCGGGTCGTTTTGATTTCGATCGCCGAGGGATTCGTGGAAGGAATACTTGATTTCGAGTTGAGGATGGATCGTTTGCAGCGCGTCACCGACTTGATAGGCCTGAATGCGGGCGAGTTCACTGCGCCGCGACGCAATCGTCAGGCGCATAAGTCTTCCCATCCGAACGGCCGGAATTGGGCTTGATGCATCTGGCGTTGGGACAGCAGGTTGATTTCCGCGCGCGCTGCAGCGACGCGGCCTTCCAACTTTTGCCTATCATTACGCAGCGCGTCGAACAGCTCCGACAGCTCGATGACCGGGAATGGAAAGCTGAGCGGATCGGTTTCTGCTTCGCCGCGAAGATCCAGGCACTTTGAAAAGCCCCAGCTTTGCTGTCTCACCCAGTTCTCGACCTGGGCGGCTGACAGCGGCGCGGCAATTACCAATCCTGTCTCCTGTTGCTCTCTGTCCGCGGCGGCCATGGAAAACTTAACCAGCTCAATTTCCGGATAGTCGTTGAGCAATTCCCTGGCGTGGTCCAAATTGCGATAGAACACGCGTACCTTGGTTTTGCCGATCAGCCAAGGAAGAATCTCGCGCGCCAACTGGCCGGCGCCGAGCACGGAAATCATCGGCAGTTCTTTTACGTGCTGGCGCACCAGGCTGCCATAGGACTGGCTGCCCAACCCCTGCAAGTGATCGTGGCGCACGCGCTTGGCGTCCGCAAGCAGATTTGAAGTTAGCTGACGAAGATAGTTTCCCCACGACGTGTCGGGGAATCTGGCCTGTGCGAGAAACTCTCTGAACTGCCCCATCACCGCGGTCTCGCCCACCAGGGGTGAATTCAGACCGCAAATCACTTCCAGCAGAAACTTTGGCGCAGCTTCTCCTTCGTAGATTTCGACAGCGGCGGGGAGTTGCTTACGGTCCGCGGCGGCTTTGATCAGCGCGTTACTCTCGGCGCGATTTAGAAACAGCACGCGGCGCAGACAGGTCTTCCATTCGAGACCGTTCAGCGCCACAGGAAAGTTTTCCCTGGCGTCGTGACGAAGGTTGACGATGGCCAGTTGGTCCAGCACGCGTACATTGTAGAAAACCCAAAACGCCATTTGTCATGGAATTGTCACTGCGGGAAAGGTTTTTTTGTCATCGGTTTGTCATGAAGAGAGAGGGTTGGCTGAGATTTGAATCTAGATGAGCGCGATGAACTCGTCGACGTTAGACCAGCTTGCCGAATAATCGCCCGCAAAGTTCCGCGGTCGAGTTCTTTGTGATTAGGAATTGTAGTTTGGGAGGGCGGAGTCTTCCGCACCATTGTGATGTGACTGCCGCGCTGACGATAAACAATAAAGCCTACCTTACCGAGCGCCCTGACGCATGCAGCGCCAGAAACAACCGGCAGCTTGCTCACGCGGCTACCTCAACCAGCTCGACGTGGTCATCCGGTACCGGTTCGCCACGCTCGCGCAGCACATCTTCGTGGAGAGAGATTGCTTCACGAACATTCTCTAATGCTTCTTCACGCGACTTTCCCTGGCTTATGCAGCCGGGCAGGCTGGGCACTTCCGCCACGACGTAGCCGTCTTCACCTGGATAAATTAGGACTCGTCTGGTCATGTGAGTGATTCTAACATTTCAACAGTATTGGATGTATTCGCGGGCCGAACGATTATTACTCTAGCTCGAACGTATTCCAAAATACTTTCGTCAATCGTTCGCCTTAGCGAGCATTAGTTCATTTACCGCTTCGCGGAGCTCTCTGTTGAGCCGCTCCCGATATGCATTCTCCGTCTCGTCCCAAGTTGGACCTTTAACAATTCGCTTCGCGCCGGTTCCCCAGCGACTGACCTTCGTATCGAGTCGCGAACCGTGTTCGTCATACAACCATTCTCCGTCCCGATAATGGAGAAACATAGCAATCGAAGGTTGTTGAAACTCGACGTTCAGTTCGCGACCGATATCCGCCATGATGTCGTCGACTATCTGACCGTGTGTTACTTGCGTCCACATACTTAGAAAACTCCTTCTTAAATCATCAGAACAAGTTTACCACAGGGCCAATCTGGATTGCGGAGTCTAATCGCACGTCACGTCATATCAATCTCTTCCACACCGGCAAGACAATCCGCGATGGATTCGCGCTCGAATGATAGACGCGCTCGGTGGCTTTGTGAAAGTCTGTGTTGCCGCCCAGCTTGTAATTCGGCATGAACCTTTGCGGGTTGCGCGCCACCAGTGGGAACCAGGTGCTCTGGATTTGCACCATGATGCGATGGCCTCGCTTGAACGTGTGCACGACGCCCGGCATCACAAAGGAAATTTTCGTGGCCGTGTTCGGACTCAGTGGAACAGGTTTTTCAAAGCTATTGCGAAAGCGCGCCGGGAACGGCTCGCCCCGCAGAAGCATTTCATAGCCACCTGGTTTGAAGACACAAGCGGCCGAATCACCCGGGGGTTTTACTCTTTCCGGATCGCCGTTGGGCAGTTTGTTACCGGTTTGGGCATACTGGTAATCATCGGGAAAGACGTCGACCAGTTTGACTACGAAATCGGAATCGGTGCCGCTGGAAGAAATGAAAAGCTCAGGCTTGATATTGCCCGCCACGGTGAGATCTTCAGTCAAAGGTTCAGTCTGGTAAGTGAGCACATCCGGACGCGCGGCGGCAAAGCGCTGATCCTCAGTCATGAAGTCGCGCGGATAGTTGAGCGTAATCTTTTGCGTGTAGGGGACCGGATTCATCGGGTCGCTGACATACTCGTCATATGGCGCGCCACGGGAAGGACTCGGCTTAACTAATGAGAGTTTGCCGCCGGGTTGCAGGTAAAGCGCGGTGTCATTCGAACTTGTCGGCGACCAGTTGGGCACGTCTCGCCAAGTGTTCGCGCCGGTGTCGAACACATTCACTTCCTTGATTTCGGGGATCTCGCCTTTGTCTTTCAAGAAGTGATTAAAGAACGGCAGCTCGAAATGCTCGCGATAGTAGAGGCCGGTCTTGCTTCCAAAGTAAGCAGTGCCGAGCCATTCGCCATCGGATCGAGCCCAGCCGCCATGAAACCACGGTCCCATTACCAGCACGTTGTAGATGCCCGGATTCTGACGCTCGATGTGGCGGTAGGTTTCAAGCGCGCCGAATAGATCTTCATCGTCGTACCAACCGCCGACTGTCATCACCGCGGCATGGATGTTCTTTAGGTTCGGCAGGATGTTGCGTTCTTTCCAGAACTGGTCATAGTTCGGGTGGAGCATCATCTGCTCCCAGAACTTCATGCGCATGCCGAGTTTCTGCTCGTAAAGATCGCCGGAGTTTTTTAGTCCGCCCATCTGCACATAAAACTTGTAGCCATCGGGCGTTCCCCATGGAAATGGCTTCACATAATCATTGGTTCCGGTCGGGGCGGTCCGCTGCTGGCCAAAGTAGGCAAAGAAATTGAAGTTCTGAGCGAGAAATAACGCGCCGTTGTGATGCATGTCGTCGCCGTGAAACCAGTCGGAAACCGGCGCCTGCGGGGAAATTGCTTTCACGGCCGGATGCGAGTCGATCCCGGCCATTGAGGTGTAAAAACCCGGATACGAAATGCCGTAGACACCCACGCGGCCGTTGTTGTTCGCCACGTTCTTGACCAGCCAATCGACCGTGTCATAGGTGTCGCTGGTCTCATCGATCTGCTTGCCGGTCTTATTGGGAATGTAAGGCCGCACGTCTTCGTACTCGCCTTCGCTCATGTAACGCCCGCGCACGTCCTGATAAACGAAGATGTAGCCTTCGCGCGCGAACAGTTCGTCGGGCCCGAGCAGGGTCTTGAACTTGTCCGGGCCATAAGGCGCGATGCTGTAGCACGTGCGGTCGAACATGATCGGATACTTGTGTTTCGTATCCTTCGGCTCATAGATGGCGGTAAAGAGTTTCACCCCATCGCGCATCGGAATATAGACTTCGCGCTTGGTGTAATGGCCCTTGATATAGTCAGCGAGTTCACGTTCTTTCTGCGTCATTTGCCCCGGTTGAGCAAATGCAGTAAGCGCGGACAAGGCAAGCAACAACGAGAGGATTGCAAGATTAGCTAAGCGATTTGGTTTCATAATGTCTCTGAAAATTCTGGCGTCACTCACGGATAGGTTCAACAGCGAACGTCTCAGCATCGTGTTCCCCAGGAGTTCCTTTGATCTTCTCCGTGATCTCCGTGCCTCAGTGGTGCTAATTCCTGCCGCGCAAAAACTAGCCATGGAGACACGGAGAACACGGAAACCACTCTCAATGCAATCCTGCCTGGGCCAGCATCGCCAGAAATTGTTTCTGCGTTCGCATGTCGATGGACTGGGCAACTAGCTTGCCATCGCGATCGTAGACAAAATTCTTCGGTATTCCTTCGATTCGAAACAGCTCATTCACTTTGCGTCCGGGATCGAGCAACACGGGATAAGTAACTTTTTGCTCGGCAAGCAGCTCTTTCACTTTCGCAGACTCTTCATCAGAGATGCCGAGAATCACAAGTCCCTGATCTTTGAATCGCTTGTAAAGAGCTTCGAGGTCGGGCATTTCCCTGCGGCAGGGCTGGCACCAGGTGGCCCAGAAGTTAACCAGCACAACTTTGCCGCGCAGGGCTTTCAGCGTCCAACTCTTTCCCTGCAAATCAGTCAAAGTGAAGTCGGCGTGTTGGCGGCTCTCGTCGTCCTCAGTAAGCTTCGCAGCCGCAGCCGCCAACTGCGGACTGTCGAGGGAGACTTTCACTTGTTCATAACGAACCAGCTGTGCGAGTACGAGATAAGGAGGAGCGGGTTCGTTGCCCATCATCGGAGCAGGATCGTCGCGCAGCGCGTCAGCCAGTGTCGTGGCCACCTCTTGCAAAGTATCGTGGCCAAGATCTCCTTCCGTGGACAGGCCGGCCAGCGCGAAAGCGAGGTCGAGCTTATGGGGCGCCCCCGTCAACCGTCGAATATCAAGCGCGAGCTGTTTGGATGTACGTGCTCTAAGGTCATCGGATAGATCGCGAAGATGACGGATCTGATCGAATATCGCTTTTTCTTGTTTCGTCAACGTGGGCTCTTGAATCGCGGCGTGGGCCCGACCAGACGCTAACAGCCCGGGCGCGGAAAGAAAGACCGTGATGAATAGAAAGATCGCTCTGATCATAAGAATCCTTTTGCTTTGAATCATAATTTTGTTTGAATTCCGAGGCGGGATTTAATCATCATTTGCCCAAACTCGCAAAGCCGGGATTGTACCTGATCGGAGAAGCGGCAAAAACCGCGAAGGCCGTGCTCAGCATGCTCGGGGCGACATGCTCTGATGGGATCCTCGTTCGCCTGAGAAAGCGACGGCGGGCCGTTCATTGTTCATTGAATGGCCCGTTTGCTTTTGGGAACGCGAGCGCCCTCGCCCGCAATTAACGACGATCCACGAAAACACACGAAATGGGACCAGCTGTGTTTCGTGTGAGTTCGTGGATCGCCTTTTGGCCCAAGCGGAAAGAAATGCAATCAAAGATGTAGGACACTACCAGGTTGAGCACTTGGGTGACCGTCAGCCAGAGGTATATGATGCGACTATGCTAAAAGTTGAAGACATGGCGCCGACTGAGATGCATGCGCTGCTGCAGAGACAAAGCTTTGCCCACCTGGGTTGCGCGCGCGATGGCCGCCCGTACGTCTTGCCTATGAACTATGCGTACGACGGAAAGGAGCTCTATTTTTTTACGACTGAAGGAATGAAAACTCAATTCATTGCGGCGAACCCGAAAGTTTGCCTCCAGGTCGAAGAAGTCACGGACAGCACTCACTGGCGCAGTGTCATGGTTATTGGTGAAGCCGTGCGAATCGCCAACAGCGAAGAAATGCAGCGCGCGATGAAACTAATCACCGAACGCAATCCTTCACTTACGCCCGCGATCAGCGACACCCAACTGGATACCTGGGGGCGCGCGGTTGATATTGCCCTCTACCGCATTACGCCGGCGTTGATCGACGGTCGCCAGACTGTATAGCGGTTGATGAAATTACGATCCACGAAATTTCACTAAGCAGCACTAAGAAGAGTCTATTTCAGGTCATTTCGTCTGATTTCGTGGATCGCTCTTCAGTGTTTCCGACCTTCCAGTTTTTCTTTTACGCGCGCCAGAAAATCCTTAATCGCTTCGTTGATGCGCCGCTGTAAAGCCGAACTGAGTCGCGCCTCGCCCATCAAGCCTACGCCCGGATGCAAATCCCAGGCGCGCTTGCGACGCAGCTCGACCTGTTGAGAGACGCGCACCAGCGTTGTTCCTTTTCGTTCTTCAAACCTTAGCGAGTAGCGCATCAGGTTTTCTCTCTCATTCACCGCCGGCGACCACTCAATCAGATTTGCCTGCGGAGAGGTGTCCTGCACCGGCAGGGACATGCGCACGCGACCCACGGGAGTGTCGGTCGAAATTGTCCAACGCGCCACGCCGCCCGATTCGCGACGTACGCTCTCAACGCCGGCAAGCATGTCAGCGAAATTGGTGAAGTCGGAAAAAAACGCGTGCACCGCACTCATGGGCGCTTTGATTTCGAGTTCGGTTTTGAAGGAAGACTTAACGCGAAACATTTTATGAAAGCAAAGAGGCCAGAAACTCGGAGGTCAGTAGTCAGTTGTCAGATTTGACCGCTTTGAAATGGCTTCTAACTCTTACGCCAAAGTGGTTGTTCCGGAGGTACTTTCGTACCAACACCTTTTACACCAGCGATGGGTGGTCTTGCGTTCCTCAAGGGAATACTCGGCGGACGCCGGCAGGCGCCGCACCAACTCGCGATCTTCGTCGTTCAGTTCGCTCCACTCACGCAGGCGCCCGGAGCCGCAGCGCGGACATTGATTGCTAAACTCCATTGGTAACTGCCTCAGGCGTCATGATGCGCTCGTACGCTTTGCGAATGTCACCCATGCGCAAGGTAACTTTCTCTGTTAACTTTGCGGAGTCGTAACCAAGCCGTTGCGCGATGTCGCGAAACGCAGGGTGCTCCGGCAAAGGAAGACGCGCCGACCGGCCTACGATCAAACGCAGTTGATGGTCGACTGATCGCAGCAGCGCGTAGCCCTCATCCAGGGCGAGATAATCCGTTTCATTCAAACAACCGGCGTTCCGCAACCGTCGCAGCGTCGCCGCTGTGGTCCGGTCCTGTTCATCATCCGGTACATTGTCGCGCAACTGCAAGTAACGAGCGGCAAAATAAACGTCGAGCATGCCGCCGGCGCCGTGCTTGATATTCGTGCCGGCAAGGCGCCGGGGCGTCTTTTCCTTCTCCAGACGATCGCGGACCCGATGCGCCTCAGCGCGTAGTTGTTGGTGATTACTCTGATGCGCCATTTCATGAATCAATTTGCGCGCCGCGGCTTCGATCGCGCGGCCAAGCTCCAACTCGCCGGCGACGGCCCGCAATTTTACATAGGCCAGCCATTCCCAAAGGCCGGCCCGCTTTTCCAAATAAGAAATAAACGCTTCCGAGCCCGTGACCAGGTTGCCTTTGCGTCCATCGGGACGCAGGCGCAGGTCGACACGATAGCAATAGCCCTCGCGCGTAATGCTGGACAGCGCCGTAATCATCAATTCGCCAAGGCGCGCGTAAGACTCTTCATGAGTCAGTCCGGCAACGGGCGCAGGCCCGGCTGAGTCGTAGACGATTACGACATCCAGATCGGATCCGTAATCCATCCCGCCACTTCCCAGCCGGCCCAGACCGAGCACCGCCAGACGGGGTTCGGTCGCCAGACTTTCAAAGCGCCGGCCAAACTCACGTCGTGCAATCAGGAGCGCCCCATCAATTGCCGCGACCGCCAGTTCCGTCAGCAGGCGGTTTACGTCCGGAAGCGTCAGGTCGCCGGCCGCGTCGGCGGCGCCGATCTCGATCAGCAGACCCGACCACTTACGCCGCAGGGCGTCCAACTCCGCGCCAAAGTCCTGCTGACCGGTAAGGTCGGTGCGAAGTTCGAACACCTTGTCGCGCTTCTGTTCCCTCGCGCGATCTTTGGCCAGGGCATGGATGAGGACTGTCCGGCCGGCGATCATCTCGCCGAAAACTTCTGACGCGCCGCAAAGTCGCACCAAAGAATCGATCTCACTCTCAGTAATAGTCTCTGGTTCGCTCTCCTTATCCAGCGAACTAGCGACGCGCGCCAGAGAGGATAGTGCTCGATGAGAATTCAGCGACCGGCTGGCAGCAGTTCGCAAGGTTCTGGTGAGTTCAGCGACGGCCGGCCGGGGTTTGTCGGGAATCGCGAGGTGCTTCACGAATATCGACGCGGCCAGCCGCGCCGCAGCTGCATCAGGATCCGCGACTGCATTAACGGCCGACGATACTGTCCGGTTATCCGGAAGAGCGATGTCGGCCGGCCCAAAGAGGCGATCGAACGCCTCACGAACGTTTGTCGCATGCGTGGCCAGCGCGATTTCAAAATCAGCCAGCGCGTCCTCACCGGAAACATCCATGCGCAACGCGACCAAAGCGCGGCGCTCTGAATTCGTCGGCAGCGAATGTGTCTGCAGGCCGTGCTCCATTTGCAGACGGTGCTCGACGGCTCGCCAAAAATGGTAAGCACTGGAAAGTTGCGAGTGCTCGCGTTCGGTAATCAATCCGCGATCGGCCAGACGGCCGAGGCTGATCAAGGTGTGCGCCGCACGCAGCCATGGATCGCGGCCGCCAAAGGCAACTTGCAGCGCTTGCGCGATGAACTCGATTTCGCGAATGCCGCCGCGACCAAGCTTGACGTTGAAACCTTTCTCGCCACGCTCTCGCTGAGTATCAATCTTTTCCTTGGCCGTCCGCACGTTCATTAGCGCCGCGGTGACGCTGATGTCGGCGCGGAAAACGCGATCGATTACCCGTCCGGCAAAACGCTGATAAAGGCGATGTGAGCCGGCAGCCGAACGCGCGCGAATCAGCGCCTGCAGTTCCCAATCCTGGGCGGTTCGTTCGTAGTAGCGGACGGCCTCGTCCAACGCGGATGCCAGCGCGCCGTCGCGCCCGTGAGGCCGTAAGCGCACATCGATGCGATACGCGGCGCCTTCGCCCGTCGGCTCGCTCACCAGGCGCAAAAGTGATTCGCCCAGTTTGACGAAGTACTCTCTGTTGGTAATCTGCCCTCGCGACCCGCCGCCGGAAGTGACGCCTTCGTCCGAAAAGAGAAATACCAGATCGATATCCGAGGCATAATTCAGTTCCCGGGAACCGAGCTTGCCCAGCGCCACGATACAAAACTCTGCGCTCGAAATGCGACCGCGAGCGTCGGTGGTTTGGGGCGGACCAAAACGATTGTCCAGTGCCTGCCGTGAACGGTTCAAAGCATATTCAAGGACCGTGTCGGCCAGGTTCGACAACTCCTCAGTCGTTTCCACGATCGTGCGGGCGTGGCGGATGTCGTGCAGGTAAGTGCGCAGCAGTTCGCGGCGCCGAAAGCGCGCCAGCATGACGTGCGGATCGAGCTGCGAATTCATCAGCGAAAAGCGCCCGAGCGATTCGGCGAGCTCTTCATGAGTGCGCACGCGTGTGTTCACGCGCTCACGTTGCAGCCAGGTCACGTAGCCGGGGTTCTGCTCCAGCGTAGTTGCCAGCAGCGGGCTCCACGCGGCCAGGCTCAGCACATCTGACATGAGTCCCGGCTCACGCTGAAACAATCGCGCCAGAGAGTTATTGGTTTCTGTAAGACGAGCAAAGAGCAGTCGCGCTGTGCGCGAGTCCGGTAATTGACGCAGCAGATGCTCGACCATTTCATCAGGAGCTGACACGAGGATATATTACGCGGCGAGCGAGGACGAGGCGAGGTAGCGGAGGTTGAAGTAACGCAGATCTTAGATGGAAAAGACTTGTTGTTGCCGGGAGCGCGGACGTCCCGTCCGCACTGAGCGCGAAGCGCGAAAACGTATTTTTGAGCGCAATTAGAGCATGCTGCGCACGCTGTGCGGACGGGACGTCCGCGCTCCCCAGCGTCACCACCGCAAGATCACACGTCGTAGTACATCGAGAACTCGAGCGGATGCGGGCGCAGCCGCAGCGGCTGAATCTCGCGCTCACGCTTGTAATCCAGCCAACGTTCGATCAGCTGCGGAGTGAACACGTCGCCCTTCAGCAGAAACTCATGGTCGTTTTCCAGAGCATCCAGCGAATCGTCAAGCGAACCCGGCAGGCTCGGTACGTCCTTAAGTTCCTCGGGCGAAAGGTCGTAGATGTCCTTATCCAGCGGGGCGCCGGGATCGATCCGATTCTGAATGCCATCGATTCCAGCCAACAGCATCGCGGAAAACGCCAGATAGGGATTGCAGGACGGATCAGGCGGCCGAAACTCCAGGCGCTTCAGCTTGGGATTAGTCGAGAACATCGGAATACGAATCGCCGCCGAACGATTGCGGGCTGAATAGGCAAGATTGACGGGGGCTTCGAACCCGGGCACCAGACGCTTGTAGCTGTTAGTCGTCGGCGCCGCAAACGCCACAATCGCGGGCGCATGCCGTAACAGCCCGCCGATATAGTGCAGTGCCGTTTCTGATAATCCGGCGTAGCCGTCGCCGGCGAACAGCGGCTTATCACCGTTCCACAAAGACTGATGGCAGTGCATGCCCGAGCCGTTGTCGCCGAACAGAGGCTTAGGCATAAACGTCGCGGTCTTGCCGTGTTCGTAGGCGGTGTTCTTGACGACGTATTTGAATATTTGCAGATTGTCGGCGGTGCCCAGCAGCGTGGAATAGCGAAAATCAATTTCGCATTGTCCGGCAGTCGCGACTTCGTGGTGATGACATTCGACGGTGATGCCGCATTTCGCCAGCGTCAGGGAAATCTCGGAACGCAGATCGCTCAAAGTGTCAGTCGGGGGCACGGGCACGTAACCTTCCTTCGGCCGAATGCGATGGCCCAGGTTGACGCCCTGCGAATCGCTCGAGTCGCGCCCACTATTCCAGTGTCCTTCGTCCGAGTCGATTTCATAGCCCGCGCCGTACTGCTCGTTATGGAAGCGCGCGCTATCAAAAACGAAGAACTCGGCTTCAGGTCCAAAGTTGGCGACGTCGGCGATGCCGGTGCTTTTGAGATAACTCTCCGCGCGAACAGCCACATTGCGCGGATCAAACGTATAGCCCTGGCGCGAAAGCGGATCGACCGCCGTCGCCACCAGACAAAGTGTCGGCTCGTTGGAAAAAGGATCCATCCAGACAGAGGCGTTCGCGTCGGGAACCAGCAGCATGTCTGATTCGTGAATCGCCGCCCAGCCACGAATCGACGAGGCGTCAAAGCCAAACCCATCTTCAAACGAACCCTCGTTTAGTTCGCCGATGGGAAAGGTCAGGTGTTGCCATGAGCCCGGCAGATCGGTGAACCGGACTGAAACAAACTTGGCACCCTCTTCCGAGGCATACTTCAACACAGTTTTAGCGTTCATTTAGTCTCCTGTCGAAAAAAAGTGAGTGATGTGGTTGACCTTCGCCCCTAAGCGTAATTGGTGCGAAGCCTTGTGGTGTAACGGGCGGTCAGCGGAGCGCAAAAACGTCATCGAACAGCGCGCAGCAAAAACCGGCATTATAGTCGCCACAGAAACGATGTCAAGGTAATTTCGGCAGAAAAACATCTACCTGGCTCGCCGTTAGTCGTCTGCCCCAACTTTCCACCTCCGGAGGCCCTGCTTAATTCTGGCTTTGAGTTTGGGCCGGGCCATCGAGGATCGCTCTGAAAACAGCAGGGCCTTTACCGCCCTCGCTCTTCACAAATCCCCGCCTGCGGAGGCTTGGATGGATCGCCTAAACAGCTAAACTCCAAGGATCTAGCAGCTTTGGCCCCCGTTTTTCGGCACAAAAAAGTGATAGACCGACCCCGCGTTTTCTGTTACATTCTGCGATTAAGGTTCCATCCCAAGAACATCCGCTATTCGACCGGAATGAAGCAGCCACGCAACCGGTTGCAGTGGCGGGTTTACGCTTGTTGGAAAGCATACCAGGAGACCGCTAGTTGACCACTGCCATTGAACAGACCGTCGAAACCTATGGGATTCAGAACTGGGGCGCTGGTTACTTTGACGTAAATCGCAAAGGCAATCTGATCGTCCGTCCGGCCGAGGGCGATCCTCGCGCGGCGGATCTCAAAGAGATCATCGAAGACCTGGCGGGCCGCGGTATCAGCACTCCGGTGCTGCTGCGGTTCCCGCAACTCGTCGCCGCCCAGGTCCGTAAACTGCAAAGAGCTTTCAGCAAGTCTATCCGCGAATTTGAATACCAGGGCGCCCACATGTGCGTCTATCCGATGAAGGTCAATCAGCAACGAACCGTAGTCGAAGAATATTTACGCGAAGGATCGCGTTACGACTTTGGACTGGAAGCCGGATCGAAAGCCGAACTGTACGCGGCGATGGCTCTGGAACAATCGCCTGACAGCTTGTTAGTGCTGAATGGTTTCAAAGACGAAGAGTTTATCGAGCTGGCTTATACCAGCGCAAAGTCAGGCAAGCGCGTCGTCATCGTGATCGAGAAACTGAGCGAGCTGGATCATATCCTGCGGATTGCCGAAAGCCATGAAGGCAACATGCCGATGATTGGCATGCGCGTCAAGCTTTATTCAAAGGGCTCGGGTCGTTGGGAAAAATCAGGCGGTGAAGCGGCAAAGTTCGGCCTGACCACGACCGAGCTGCTGGAAGTAATCAATCGCTTGAAAGAAGCCGGCCGCACCGACATGTTGCGGCTGCTCCATTTTCACATCGGCTCGCAACTAACTGACATCAAGCGGATCAAAAACGCTATGAAGGAAGCCGCGCGCGTCTATGCCAAGATCTTCCAGATGAAAATGCCGGTCGACCTGCTCGACGTCGGCGGCGGCATGGCCGTCGATTACGACGGTTCAAAGACGGCGTTTGATTCGTCGGCCAACTATAACGCACAGGAATTCGCCAACGACGTTATCTACACAATCAAGCAGGTGTGCGAGGATGAAAATGTCCCGCATCCGACTATCATCCAGGAATCCGGCCGCTTTCTGTCGGCGTATCACGCCATCCTCGTAACCAATGTCCTGGAAGAGATCGAAACAGTCGTCGAAGACATCACCCCGATCGAGATCGAAGAGGACGATCCCCAGGTTGTAATCGAACTGAGCGACCTGCGCGAGACGATCACGATTAAGAATTATCGCGAGTACTATCACGATGCTCTGGAGCATCGCGAAGAACTCTTCACGCTTTTCAACCTGGGCCTTATTTCGCTGGAAGATCGAGCCAAAGGCGAAGTTTTGTTCTGGGATGTGTGCGAGCGCGCCGACCGTTATGCTCAGCAATCCAAATATGTCCCGGAAGAGTTTGGCGACCTGCGGAAGCTTTTGTGCGCCAAGTATCTGGCCAACTTCTCAGTATTCAAGTCCGTCCCCGATCACTGGGCGCTCGATCAGTTGTTCCCGATCGTGCCTATCCAGCACTTGAATAAACCGCCTACTGAGTTCGCCACGCTCTGCGACATCACCTGCGATTCCGACGGTGTGATCGACAGGTTCGTCGACCTGCATGACGTTAAGCATGTGTTGGAACTCCACAAGATCGATCCGGACGAGACTTACTATCTCGCCTTCATGCTGGTCGGTGCTTATCAGGAGGTGATGGGCAACAATCACAACCTTTTCGGCACGCCGAACGAAGCGCAGATCCACATCGACGAAGAAGGCTATCTGATTAAGAAAGTTATTCGCGGCACGACCGTGGGCGAGGCGGCGGCGCGAGCGCGTTACGAGCGCAGCTTGCTGCATGATGGATTTCGCCGGCAGGTCGCGCAGCGCATCAAGGACAGCGAACTAAGCGAGGCCGAAGGCGCCGAGTTGGTTAACTTTTACGAATCGCGTTATGACGCTTACACCTACGTGGCAGTTAATGGTAACCGCACGCGGGGTCGTCGTCGTCATGATTATTAGCGCTCGACAAACTTTAGTTTGTCGCTGATTAGCCGAACGCCTGGCGCGAAACACGACAAACTGAAGTTTGTCGGACTATTTGAAAGAAGGTTAGAACGAGCTTATGGTTACACAGCGAAAACCCAAACCCAGCAAATACCTGACTATCCCCACCCGCCCCGTGCAGGTTGATCGCGACCGCTCGGTGGCCGGGTTGCTGGAAAAAATGGAAGGCACCGGGTTCGGCGGCCGGCAACTGGCTGAAGCGCATCGCATCTGGCTGGACATGCTGGGTGACAACACCACCATCACAGTCTCGGCGTCAGGAGCCCTGATCCCGGCCGGCATGCGACGGCTGCTGGCCTATGTCGTCAAGAACCGTTTCGTCGACTGCCTGGTCTTGTCCGGCTCGGTAATCTTTCATGATTTGCACGAGACGCTCGGTCGACATCATTTTCAGGCCCACCCGAACATGACAGATGCCGAACTTGAGTCGGCGCAGATCAATCGCATGTGGGACCTTTTAGCCAGCGAAGAGGAGTATCACGAAGCCGAAGAGTGGGTCGGAGGTTTTGCCAGCCAGTTGGATCAGTCGCGTCCGTATTCGACGCGCGAGTTCCTGCATCTGCTGGGCCGCGAGCTGGCGGAGATTGCCGCCGAGGACGGCGTGCTCACCGCGGCTTACAAATCACGGGTGCCGGTTTTCTGTCCGGGAATTACCGACAGCGGTATCGCTGTCGGCATCGCCGGATCAAGGTTCGAGAAGAAAAACAACTTTCAGTTCGACGTCGTGCAGGACGTTTTGGATCTGGCGCAGATTGCTTTGCGCGCGCGTGTGTCGGGAGTAATCAATCTGGGCGGCGGCATCACCAAGAGTTTCATTCGCCAGACGGAAATGTCCGCACATATCTTCAAACAACAGGTGCACGGCCACAAATACGCAATTCAAATCGCGGCGGACGCTCCGCATCCTGGCGGACGATCCAGCGCCGTGGCCTTCGACGAATCACTGGTGTTCGGCAAACTTGGCCGCGGGGCGCTAACGGCCTACGTTAACTGCGACGCGACGATCGCGCTGCCCATCATCATCACCGCCCTCTCACAGACCGCGGCCAAGTACATGAAAGGGCGCCGGCGACCCAACTTCACTTTCATGGGTCGAGAGTTGATGATCGAAGTGCCTTGATAATTAGCCGCGAATGGACGCGGATAAGAACAAGCCGCGAAAAGGCGCAAATAGGATCGCTTATATCTAACTGTGCTTTTGCGCCTTTTAATGGCTGGTTGTCCGTCTTATCCGTGAAGATCCACGTTAATCCGCGGCGAAATTCCGTTGGCTTCTCGCTTCCACCTTCGCTAAACTCCAACGCATGAGCGAATCCGCTTTCCTGCCCATGAACTTCGGCGGTATTGCCGAAGAAGAATTTTCCAGCTTCGACAAATCACGCATTCTGGTTTGGCCGATCGCTTACGAAGGTACGGTTTCCTACGGCAGCGGCACGGGCCAGGGCGCGCAGGCGATCATCGATGCCTCGCGCAACATGGAACTCTATGACGAAGAGACCGACGCCGAAGTCTACAAGCTGGGCATTCATACACTCGACGAATCGTCATCGCTGGATCCACCTGAGCGGATGATGTTGTCTCTATACGATCGCGCGAAGGAACTGGTCGCCAGCGAAAAGTTCGTCACCATGATAGGTGGCGAACATTCGGTCAGTGCTCCGGTGATTCGGGCTCACGCGGAAAAGTATTCGAACCTTTCAATCTTACAAATCGACGCGCACGCGGATTTGCGGGACACTTATGACGGCACTCCCTACTCACACGCCTCGATCATGGCACGCGTCGTAAAAGACATGCGGATTCCGGCGGTTCAGGTCGGGATACGCTCGATCTCCGTGGACGAAGCTCGTGATCTTGACCAATTGCCGACCCGAATCTTTTGGGCGAAAGATATCGTCGGGCGCGACGATTGGTGGGATGAAGCGGTTGATGGCCTGAGCGAAAATGTTTATCTGACAATCGACATCGACGGACTCGATCCGTCTCTGGTTTCGGCGACCGGCACGCCGGAACCGGGCGGGTTGGGCTGGTACGAAACGATCGGCCTTATCAAAACGCTCGCCAAAAAACGCAACGTAGTCGGCATGGATTTAACTGAGTACTCCTATGTCGAGGGACAGAATGCTTCGGCGTTTCTGTGCGCAAAACTGATCTATAAGACGCTGGCGTTTGTATTTGAGAAAGAAACCGAACGGGTCAGGAATAAAATGGAGCGCCGGTAATGCCGGGAGCGCGGACGTCCCGTCCGCCCAGCGTGCGTAGCACGCTCAATGATATCCACAAAGGGACACGATCTTTTCGCGATTCGCGCGCAGTGCGGACGAGACGTCCGCGCTCCCAGCCCTAGCTCAGCTTCCTCTTAAACGCTTCTTTCAATCCAGCCTGCGCCTGGTCGTGCGCATCGTAAACATTCGGACGCGCCAGCACAGCGCGATATTGCGTAACGGCGTCGTTGCGCTTGCCCGCCAAGTCCAGCGCCCGCGCCGCGTATAGATGCGCCATCGTCGCCAGACCCTGCTGCGCGCCGGGCACCTCGGCCGAAGCCATAAACTCCTTAGCCGCGCGATCATATTGCCCGGCGGTCATCAGTGCTTCACCGTACTTGAAATGAATCAGATCGAAAGCGCGCGCCGCCGTGTTGCGCACGGCCTTATCGCGCAAAAGCGATTCGAACGTGGCAAAGGCTTCCGTCTCCGCAGCGGTCGTCGTCGTGTTGTGGTTGGTTTCGCGTTCCAGCGCCGCCTGCAAAACCAGGGCGTCGGCAGCTTCCAGGCGATAGAGATAATTGGGCGGATACTTTGCGGCCAGCTCACGCGCCAGCGCGGCGGCGTCAGCGTATCGCTTCTCACGCGTGTACAAAACGATCAGCAGGGTCTTCGCTTCGTCATGGACCCAATGGCCTTCTCTCGCAACCCGTTCCAATGTAGCCAGGCCGCGCTTTTTCGACCCGCGAAAGCCGGCGACTCCGGCAATCAGCTTTACCGGCAGCGGCAGCGCGCCCACCGTGTAATCATACAAACCGATCGTTATCTCCGCGTCATGATAGTTCGGATCGAGCTTGATCACTTCGCGATGGCGATCGACCGCGTCGGACCCGTCCTTCAGCGCCGCGAAGTGCCGACGCTCGACCGCCTCTTCAAACGATGCCTTCAAGCCCTCGGTCGCTCCTAGAAAATATAGCGCCTCAGGATCGCGTGGAAATTGCTTCAGCCGCGCTTCTGCCAACTGCCGCGCCTGGCGGGTCAAATTGCGAAACTGCTCGACTATTTTGGGATCGGCTTTGTCGTCGCTGGTCGAATAGAACGTATCGTCGCTGCCGTAAAGCGAAGACTGCAAACGCCGCGTCTGATAGAGCGTTTCCACCCACAGACTGTCAGCCAGAAACTGAGACCCGGCCGGATAATTCGGAAAAGCTACGGCCATTTCTTTGAAGCTCTTGCGCGCCGATTCATAGTCGAGATTGAAAAGCGCTTCCGAGCCGGCGATGCGCAGCGTTTCGAATTTCGCGCGTTCCGTTTCCGTGAGCCAGGGCGGCGCCGTTTGTGCAAAAATCGCTGCCGGCAAAAACAAAGCCACTAGTAATGCAAAGACAAGCAAGATGGACTTCACTGGATGTACTCCTCGTTAATCTAATCTACCGAAAATCAGTCCGATCGCTAACACAGCAGTCACAAGCCAAATAGCTAACTTTCCGTCAATGTCCCTTTGCCAGAACTGCCAAACCGAGAATCGTCGGAATCAAAGCAAGTCCCAGCACTACCGCGGGATCGCCCAGGGGATTGTCGACAACGGATTTGACTTGCTTCACCTGGGCAAAGCTGATTCGGTTAGAATTCGCAGTCTTCTTTTCAACCAGGACAAAGTAATCTCCGCCGATCTCAGCGATACGGCCTTTTAGTATGGTTCCGTCCTGTAAGCTGACCCTGGCGTCTTCATCAATGCCAATCTTATTGACAGCGTGCTTCACTTTGGCAAGACGCTGGGCCTCTTTGGCCGTTTGAGCAGAGATAGATGTCACGCAGCCGAGACTGATGAGCCATGTCGCGAGGGTAAACGTCAGTAGCTTCCTTATCATCGTCGCTCCTTCCCGTAGTTCGCCGTCCTAGCTGGAAAAACTCTCCACGTATTTCACGCCGCTGCCCGTATTGAACAGCACCACGCGATCATTCGATTTCACCGTCCCGTCAGTCATCAACCTCCTCAGCGCCGGCAGACAGGCGGCGCCTTCGGGCGCGCAAAAGATTCCCTCTGCGGCACCAATCTCTTTTGTAGCCTCGATCAACTCTTCATCTGTAACCGCAACAGCCATCCCGCCGGAAGCTCGCAGCGCGTCGATGATCATAAAGTCGCCAATGGCTTTGGGGACGCGCAAACCCGACGCGGTGGTATGGGCATTGCGAAACTCATCAGCAAAGCGCTTCCCTTCCTCGAACGCCCGCACGATGGGCGCACAGCCGGCGGCTTGCACGGTAACCATGCGCGGCCGCTGCGAACCAATCCAGCCCATCTGCTCCATTTCATCGAACGCTTTCCACATACCAATTAATCCCGTGCCGCCGCCGGTCGGATAGATGATCACGTCAGGCAGCTCCCAATCGAATTGCTCAGCCAACTCATAGCCCATCGTCTTCTTGCCTTCGATACGATACGGCTCTTTCAAAGTCGAAACGTCGAACCACCCCTCGGCCTCTTTCCGCCGACTGACTTCCGCGCCGCAATCCGTAATCAAGCCGTCCATCAAAGTCACCTGCGCGCCCGTCTGTTCGCATTCGATCACGTTGGCTCGCGGCGTATCGCGCGGCATGAAGATGTGTGCCTCCATTCCCGCCCGTGCCGCGTATGCCGCCAGCGCTCCCGCCGCATTCCCCGCCGAAGGCACTGCCAGCTTCTGCGCGCCCAACTCTTTGGCCATCGAGACTGCTGCCGCCATGCCCCGCGCTTTGAAACTCTGAGTCGGGTTCTGGCCTTCGTCCTTGATGTACAGCTCTTCGAACCCGAGTTGCGCGCCAAGCCGCGACGCGTGCACGAGCGGCGTAAAGCCCTCGCCCAGGCTGACGATGTTCTCGTCGTGTTCGACTGGTAATACTTCGCGATAACGCCATAAGTCAGGACCTCGGTCGCGCAAACTTTCCTTTGTCAAAGCAGCCGCCGCGCGTTTCAGATCATACCGAACCAGCAGAGGCTTTCCGCATTGCGTGCAAAGGTTGTGCAACCGTCGTGCCTCATGCCTCGTGCCGCACGCCGCGCATTCCAAATGGGTAACATTCATTTGTGTTTGATTGAAGATTCCTTTCGGAGTTTTGCCGGCTTTCTTCCTAACGATCGGCAGCCAGATGATAGCCGTTCGGGAGGGAATCCGTCAGGTGGAGTGTGAATACTGCGCTACTACGGTGTCAGAAGCCCGACCGTCAGGGTGGGCAACTATGGCATCGATCATCTATCGATGAGCGTAGGAAGCGGCGCAGGTGTCCTCGCGGGAGTGGCCCTCGCTGACGCTCGGGCTTCTGAAACCGCTCGCTACGTGCACTTTGCGCTTTCTAAGGTTAAGCTTGCAATCTAACATTTAAACGTTGAGGAGAAACAGACGAGATGCCAAATCGAACGGCGGTGGTTCAAACAAACAAAGGCACAATCAAGTTCGAACTGCTGGAAGACGAAGCGCCGAAGACGACCGAGAATTTTCGCTTGCTGGCCGAACGAGGTTATTACGACGGCGTGATTTTTCATCGCTGCATAAAAGGCTTCATGATTCAGGGAGGCGACCCAGACGGCACCGGCCGCGGTGGACAATCCGCATGGGGCGGAAAATTCGCGGACGAGATTAATCCGACCTCAGACGTTTATAAGCGCGGCTACAAAGCGGGCACGGTGGCGATGGCTAACGCCGGACCAAACACCAATGGATCGCAATTTTTTATCATGCACGTCGATTATCCGCTGCCGCCGAGTTACACGATCTTCGGCCGCGTAACCGCAGGACAAGATGTCGTCAATGCCATCGCTACTTCCGAGACCGGCCGCGACGATCGACCGGTGTCAGAGGTGAAGATGGAAAAGGTAACGATTGAAGAATGATGGGTCCGGGGCGGAAAGTTCGACCGGATCATTTTTCATTTCTCATTGGACATGTTTCATTTGCCATTGTCGGTTTTGTTTCGTGTCGCTTTCGTGTGATTTCGTGGACAGTGCGTGAATGATGCGATGGACAAACGATCCACGAAACCACACGAACCAAGCCCGAAGCATATCCACATGGCCAGTGAGAAGTCCCTAATTAGGTCAAATAAGAAATGAATCAAGGGTCCGCGGCCAACCTGGAAGCATTGCGGATCGCATTCGCGACAAATTGCTTCGCGAGTTTTACTGACTCTGTTAACTCCACGCCCTGAGCCAGGCAGGCTGCGATTGCCGCTGACAACATACAGCCCGTGCCGCGTACTGGCGGCGCATCGATCCACTCGCCGCGAAAGACCGTCACCTGGCCCTCGTCATCCAGCACATCGATCGCCTGAAATCCCTGCTCCGACTTCTGACCTCTGACCTCTGACCTCTGATCGCTGACCTCTGACCTCTGGTGCAAGTGTCCACCTTTGATTAGCACGGCGCGCGCGCCCATTTGGCGCAGCTTGCACGCCGCAGCGCGCATTCCTGCTTCGTCCTCAATGCGTAAGTCCGTTAACTTTTCGGCCTCAGGAATATTCGGAGTGATCAAACGAGCTAAAGGCATCAGTTCGTCGATCAGCACATCTATCGCATCTGCTTCCATTAATTCGTAACCCGAGGTGGATCGCAGGACGGGATCGACAACGGGCGCCGGCAGATCAGCTTCGCTGATCAGTCGCGCAACCTCAAGAACGATTTCGCGTGTTGGTAACATGCCTGTCTTGACGGCCGCTACCCGAAACTCCTCGACTATAGGCAGAATCTGGGCGCGCAGGGACGCGGCGCTCTCGTGCGTCGCGCCAAACACGCCTTCCGAGTTTTGAAAGGTCAGCGAAGTAATCGCGGCCGTCGGCGTGCGACCGAATGAAACGAAGGTCTTAATATCAGCGATTATTCCCGCGCCGCCGGAAGGATCAAACCCGGCCACCGTGAGTACTACCGGCAGGTCGTTTTGTTGGTCGCCCGTCATTTCCTGCTGAAGAGGAAGTCGAATCATTTACTTCAGCTTGAATAGCTTTCGTTCAAATTCCTTCACCATCGGCGGTTTCTTGCCGCTCGGACTGACCAGGAAACCCTCGGATCGAAGGTAACGAGTCTGTTGGGCAACGCCGCCGGGGAATTTTGGATTGAGGCTGCCGTCGTCTTTGATAACGCGCCAGTAAGGCGTGATCTTCTGCCGGTTGTTCAAGCGATCTTCTTCCGCAGCCTCTGCGGCGATGCGCACAAAGATGCCGGTCGTCAGCGGACAGGTTACATCAGCCGCGAAATCTGCGGCGAGTTTCTTGCGCATTTCACCAACTGTAAGCAGTTTACCTTTCGGTACCTTGCGAATGAGATCATCCACCAGCTTTGGCGTCGGAATCAGCATCATCCCCGTGCCAAACCTCGACATCTTCGGCGGCACCTCAACCAGCTTAGCCTCCTGGGGCTTCTCGAGTTTTTCGCGCCACGATGTCCGACTCTTGAATTTGCTTTTCAACTTGCGACTCCTTTCACAGATTGCTTGATCACCGTCGCGACTATGGCCAGACTCTCCGGTTCACCGAATAAACTAATGCCCGCGATACCGCTAGCTCCAGCACACAAACATTGGACGGCGTTGTCTGTCGTAATGCCACCGAGCGCGATCACCGGAAACGGCGCTACCTCACCCACGACATTTGATAGCGCCTGAAGCCCGACCGGAGGGCCGTATTCCCTTTTTGAAGGCGACTCGAAGACAGGTCCAAAGACAATGAAATCTGCACCGGCATCCCTGGCCCTCCGCGCTTCTCCAACCGAGTGCGTTGACGATCCGATGAGAATTCTCTCGCCAAAGGCTTGACGAACAACTGCTGCTTCAAGCGACTGCGTCGTCAGGTGTACGCCATCCGCGCCCGCGCCGGCAGCGATATCCGCGCGGTCGTTGACCAGCACGCGCGTCGCGGTTCCCTGAGTGATGATGGCGGCGCGCGACGTGAGCTCGAAAAGAACTCGCGAAGTTAGCCTCTTCTCTCTTATTTGGATCAGTTGAATTCCGGCGGTGATAGCGGCTGAGAATTGCCCGAGTAGCTGATGAAACTCAGCACTTTCCGTCGTCGTCGTTTCATCGGTTGCGCCGCGGGTAATCAGATAAAGGATCGGTTTTGACAGGTTGAGCATCGTCGATAGTCACCCGCTGCTGAGGCTTCTGCGCCGAGCTTTCCACAGGAGGCGAGCCTGAGTCGAGCGCCCTGACTGTCTGGCGGAAATGGAGCGACTCCCAAACGCCCATCGCGATGTTTACGATTCCAATTCCGGACACTGCCCCGCGCACCCAGCCGGACGCAACTACACGTTGGAGGCCGGCACCGGTTTTGTGGGCGGCCAGCCATAGAAAATAATTGTTGCCCCAGTCGCTCAGACCCCACCAGCCGTGCGGCACCCAAGGCAGCACCGTCAGTACGATGCCGATCTCAAAACACAGAACGATGTAAAAAATGACTGAGAGCCGCGAAGACATTCGTCCCTGCACCTCAAAAAATAAAACAGTGTTCGCCCCTGAGCTTGTCAGCCCACGCGCGTTTGGTCAAATCAAAAGCGAATCCGATAGTGTCTCGGTTTGAGTTACTCTCTGCGTTAACTCCGCAGAAAAGAACTGAAATCAAGTCGAGACTTAGTGTACGTGCTGTGGCTGGTTCTGGTTTCGTTTAGAATCCGGCGCTGCTTTGCCATTATCCCCACCGGCGCGCGCCTGCAGAACTCGCAATCGCTCGTTCACACCACGATAAGAAACATTGATTCCGTAGACCTCAGTAAAAATCTCTATGGCCCGTTCCAGGTCGCCCACTTCTTCGTATGCTGCACCCAGGTCGAAGCGCAAGGCCTGGCGCTCGTCTTCGGATGTGCCGGGCGCTTTCAAGCCCTTATTAAACCACGTTACGGCGAGCTGCGGCACGCCCTTCTGAAGGAAACAATGGCCCAGGAGATTGCAACATTGCAAGTAGCGCGGCGTCCCGTCGCCCGCCTCGACCATACCCAGGGCAGTTTGAAATTCTTCCAGCGCTTCTTCGAACAAATCCATCTCCTGATACGCGAGACCCAGATTGTAATGAGTTTCGTAGTCTCCGTTCCCTGCAGCATTGACGTCGCTCTCTGCTGAGGCGCGATACTCCTCGAACACTTCAGCCAAACCAGGGTCGATTCCCGGAACATCTGAGTTGATTTGTTGCGGCGGCGGCGCGACGACCTTTTTCACCGTCGGGACTGGCGATGGTGTCATTTCGAATTCGTTTTCGAACTGGACCTCGCCGTTGTCATCCAGGGTCACCTCAGCCACGTTCGTTAGCGGCGTAGCAGATTCGTCCGGGTTCAGGAGTTGCTGCCGGCGTGAATCGATATCAAGGTGGGCGCCGAATTGACGCTCCAATAAATCCAGTGTGTCCAGGGCGATGTCCAGGTAACCCTGAGCGATATAGAAATCTACGCTTTCGAGTTCCTGTCGCCGCAGGTCGTCCTTTCGCTCCTGGTCAACGGTATCGACAGCGGCGGTTGGTTCTGCTGATGCACTTCCGGCGATTTCGGCCGCCGGAGGAGCGGGCAACTCTTCGGCAACGACAGTTTCGAAAGTGAAGCCCCGCTCGATTTCCATCTCGCGGCTCGGTCCAGTCCACGGCTCAGTCATGTCCGGCATGGAATTCCATTCGAACTCAGCCTCAGCGGTTGGCGTTGACACTGTCGGCGGCTCGAACTCGACCTGCTCTTCAACCACTGGAGCCGGCTCGTCCAATACAGGTTGCGTCACGGTTTCAATTTCCGGCATATCTTCGCCGGCCGCTTCTTCTTCGGCTCCCCCTAGCTGCTCGAGACGCTCAACATGATGCGCCTGATCCGGCACCAATCGCGTCAACTGGGTGAGTGCATATCGTTCATCCTGTGCCAGACCAGCAGCCTCAGCGGATTCGGCGAGTCGCTCGAGCGCGGCTTTCAAATTCTCAGTGTCACGCTGCCACCAATACGCGCGGACGAGTAACCGTAACGCCTGAACGTTGTCAGAGTCGCAGGTCAGCAGTTCGTTTACCAGCTCATACAGTTGATTCTCTTCGCGCTCCGCCAGCATCTGTTCTGCAATTCCGCCAACCACGCGCACTGCATCCTCAACCTTGTCGGCTTTCAGGTATAAACGAGCCACCTCGACGAAACGCAGATAAGCTGACGATTCTTTTGCTACCAGAGCGCTGATCGCTTGTTCAGCTCTAGCCGCGTCTTCGTTTTCGAGCTGAGCACTCGCCAGCATAGAGAGCAACTCGACATCGTCCGGATTATTTGCCGCAACGCGTTCGATGACTTCCGCGGCTTCATCCGCGGTGCCGCGCGCGCTGTGGGCAGCGAGCAGGCCTTTCAAACAAGTCCGATCAGATGGATCGGTCTCCAGCGCCCTGTTAAATGAATGCAGCGCGTCGTCAAACGCACCGCGTGCCAGTAAGTGCTCGCCTGCTTCAGCAAAGCAAGCTGCTGCTTCGGCATTCATTCCTTCCTTAAGATAGCCTTCGGCCAGCTTGATCCTAATCGAAGTATTCTGCGGATCGAGGTCGGCGATCTTGCCGAGCACGTCGAGGCCCTCTTTCGTCGCGCCGCCGCGGCTATGAGCTTCTGCTACCAACAAATAATGGGCGCGCGCTTCGACGACGAGATCCTGCTTCGCGTACAGGTCGGCCAGGTTGAGTGAAATTTCTATATCGCGGGGCTTCAGGCGGTCGATCTTCTTGTACATCGCGATCGCCTTCAAACCGAAATCCTGATCACGATAGTGTTCGGCGATACGGTGGAAATACGAGATTGCCGCTGCCGGATTGCCGGCGCGGACGTACAGGTCACCGAGCATGTTGAGCGTGGTGAGATCGTCAGGTTCACTCTCGACGATTTTGCAGTATTCCTTTATCGCCGCCGGGATCTTCCCCAACTCGAGGTATCTCTCGGCCGCGCGCAGAGTCTTTACCTTATCGAACGTCATGTTTGCGAAACTCTTGGACTGGAAATGATTAGGGCGAGGTTGGGTGCTTAACACCTCTGAGGAAAACCTGGGTTTAGCCTGCCGAAGCCGCCTCGAAGTTCAGCGGCCCTTCTACGCTAACACGCACAAAACGGGGTGTCAACGACGTTTTTCGATAAAAAAGCCGGGCCAACACCACTCTGGAGAGAAGTGCGCTAGATAACGTCAGCAAAGTTCTTTCTGGTGCGGGCAAACCACCAGTATCCAAAGAGAAAACTTGCTAGTCCAAAGGCGGTGAAATACGCCAGGCCCCTCCAATCCGGGGCGCTTCCTTCGAGCAGAATCCGCCGATAGTTGCGAACCAGCGGCGTAAAAGGGTTCAGATTGAGAATCGCCCGATAACGTTCGGGAACCAGCGACTCCGGGTAGATTATCGGCGTCAGATACATCCAGGCCATCAAGACCAGCGTGATGCCCTGCACGATGTCGCGCACAAAAACGCCGAGTGATGCCAGCAGCCAGGCCCCGCCCAGCGTGGCAACTATTTGCGGAATTACGAGCAGCGGAAGGAACAGGATTGTCGCGTGCACTTCATGTCGAAGAAAGGCCGCGGCAACGATAAGGGCGACCGTCCCAAACATTTGATTTGCGACGGCCGCGAGCGACTGAGCGACGGGTAGTGTCTCAAGCGGGAAGACGACGCGCTTAACCAGATTTGCATGCGCCACGATCGTATTCGAAGAAAGCTGCAGCGATTCCTGAAACGCGTTCCAGGGCAGCAGCCCGCAGAAAAGATAGAGCGCATAGTCCCACTGAGAATTGTTGTTGCCGAATCTCGCTTTGAAGATCCCGGCAAAGATGATCGTGAAAATTGCGATCATCACCACCGGCGTCAGTAGCGCCCAGAGAATCCCGAGCACCGATCCGCGATAGCGGGCCGCCAATTCGCGTCTGGTGAGTGAGACAATCAAATCAAAGCGGCGAGGAAGTTGCCACAGTGGTCGCCACACAGCACGTCGTGCGGTTTGCGCTGAAATCATATCGGAGCTCAGGGTATGATCTTTTAAGCTGTTCCTACTACCCGACGGAAGGCCGCCAGGAAGGTTTCCATCTCTGGTTTCTTACCGATGGTTACACGCATGTGATTCGGCAAGGCTGGAAAGACTCGGCCGACCTGAACACCGCGCTGAGCCAACGCCTGGATCATTGGACGCACCGGCCGCTTCACATCGATCATAATAAAGTTCGCCTGCGAAGGAACATGTTTGTAGCCCATGGCTTCCAATTCCCCGCTTAAGAAGATTTTGGTTTGACTATTTATCCGGCGCCCGTTCGCGACCTGATCGGAATCTCTGAGACTGGCAATGCCCGCCGCCAGCGCCATGATATTCACGCTGTCCCACGTTTGATGCGGACGAAGCCGCTGAATCGTTTCCGGTTGCGCCATACAATAACCGAGGCGCAACCCGGCCATGCCGTAAATCTTTGAAAAGGTCCGCGCCACTATCAGGTTGGGATAATCCTTGATGAGCGGAATTACAGTTTCATAATCCGGACTGTCCGCGTAATGAAAGTAAGCCTCGTCCACCAGAATCGTTGTTTGCCGAGGGGTCTTCGCGATGAGGTCGCGGACCTCGTTCTTCGGAGTGATGCTGGCCGTCGGATTGTTCGGGTTGCAGATATAGATCAAACCTTCGCCGGCCGCCGCGAGCATTTTCGGGAGGTCGTGACCAAAACTACTGGCCAGCGGAACCTTAACGACTTCCGCCTGATTAATGTTCGCGTGGTTGAGGATGGCTTCGAAGGTCGGATCGGCAACGACCAGTTTTCCGCGGCCGGGCCGAAACTCAAGCGCGCCACCGCGCGTGGGCCTGGCCAGGGTGACAGTCCGATCATTGCGTGCGGTTAACGGGCCCGTAAATGCCGCGGCGCAAAGTTTCAAAATTTCACCTGAGCCATCGCCCAGTAAGATCTGATCGCGATTCACGCCATTTATTTTTGCCAAAGACTCAATCAATAAGTCCGTGTGTTCGTCAGGATAGCGCCACGCGAGGCTGAAAGCGTCGGCCATCGCTTTGAGCGCCATCGGAGACGGCCCATAAGGATTCTCGTTGGAACTCAAACGCACTACAGTCGCATTTGCGGTAGCACTCGGCCGTCCCGACAACAACGGGGCGGCGAATGAAATTTGTGGCTGGGCAAAAGTGTACGCTGCGCCGGCGCCAAACAAGTGCGCGAATCTGCGACGAGACATTGATCCTAAACGTGGCATGGCTGGAACCTCCAATCAGTGAATCGAATTCGCTGCATTATCCGTCATCGTTCATCACCGGCCAAACGTTTTTCGGATGGACAGGACCAACTTGTTAATCAGAACGCAGGCGCCCACATCTCCGGTAATGGGATTTCTCATCAAAAACTCACGGTGATCCGGCTACCAACCTTTACGCTGTGATTCCCAGGATTGCCAGGGTGCCTCGGCTTTGAGGTTGTGATAGGCTGATAAAAAAGTAATGCAGGATCGAAGCTCTACAACTCTGTTTCCAGAGATGTCCGACGTCGACATGACCCTAACAGGCTCGTCAACGGCGGCGCCACTGGCTGATCGCATGCGGCCCCGGACCCTGGCTGAGTTCGTGGGGCAGCAACATTTGGTGGGCGAAGGCCGCGTCCTCCGGCGTTTGATTGAAGGTGGCGGGACGCTGCCATCGCTAATCTTATGGGGGCCACCCGGAACCGGCAAGACGACCTTGGGACGTCTGCTGGCAGAGAAGACTGCGGCGCGATTTGTCGCCCTGTCGGCAGTTTTTTCCGGCGTGAAGGATTTGCGTGCCGCTATTGCCGAGGCGCGACTGGATCGTCGCCGTGGGCGCCGCACTATTCTTTTCATTGACGAAATTCATCGCTTCAACAAAGCCCAGCAGGACGCGCTGCTGCCTGCCGTCGAAGATGGGACCGTCACGTTGGTTGGCGCCACGACTGAAAATCCTTCGTTCGAAGTAATCAGCGCCCTGCTTTCGCGCAGTCGTGTGCTGGTGCTGAATCCGCTCGACGAACATGAAGTGGCGACGATCGTGCGACGCGCTTTGACCGATGAAGAGCGCGGACTCGCAAGTTTCACTCCGCAGATTTCCGAGGAACTTATTACCCGGCTGGCGCATTCCGCGGGCGGCGACGCGCGGATGGCCCTGGCGGCGCTGGACGCCGCGGTCACCGTAACTGAACCGGACGGGCAGGGCGCCAGACGGATTACCAGCGAAACACTGATAGAAGCGTTAGGCCGCGCGCAGTTTGCGTATGATAAAGGCGGCGAAGAGCATTACAACCTGGCTTCGGCGCTCATCAAATCGCTGCGCAATTCAGATGTGAACGCGGCGCTTTACTGGCTCGCGCGAATGATCGAAGGCGGCGCCGACCCGGTGTTCATAGTGCGCCGGCTTTGTATTCTGGCTTCCGAAGACATCGGTCTCGCCGACCCGCAAGCCATGGTTCAGGCGGCCGCGGCGGCCGAAATCACGCAGCTAATTGGTTTGCCTGAAGCACTGTTTCCTTTGACGCAGGCCACGATTTATTTGGCCCGCGCGCCAAAATCGAACGCGGTGCTGCGTGCCTATTCGGCGGCGCATGGCGACGCGGTCGAAACCGCGCGCGAGCCGGTGCCTTTGCACTTGCGCAACGCACCGACGCCGCTGATGAAGCATCTCGGCTACGGAAAGGAATATCGCTATGTCCACAGCGATGCGTCAGCGAAGGAAGAGATGTCGTGTTTGCCTGAGAAGTTGAAAGGAAAAGTTTACTTCGAGGAAGATCAAACCACAGACGCCACAGAGGAAGATAAAGAGATTTAATAGCCTACCGTCTGGTGATTTCCTCTGTGTCCTTTGTGGTGAAAATTATGGAAGCTAAATCACAAAAAGAACTCGCCTTTCTCCAGGACCTCTACGTCGCCACCGATTGGGGCGAGCGATTCGCGGCGTTGGTTGATGAGCATGTCGAAGCGCCTAAGGAAGGGCGCGCGCTTTACGTCGCGGCGGGAACCGGCGGCCACGCGCTGGCCTTACAGGAACGCGCCGGCGAGAAGCTTAGACTCATGTGTGTAGACGCAAATGACGAGGGCCTTGAACTCGCCCGCGCCAAGGCGGTGGCGTTTCGCGAAGGGACTGAGTTTCAGCGCGAGCGACCGAACGCACTTTCATTCGCCGACAATCAGTTCGACCTGGTGCTGGGCGACGCTTCCCTGGCGGCGCCGACCGAGTGGAAGAGTTGGCTCACAGAAATGGTGCGCGTGGCTGGTTCCGGTGCCACGATCGCCTGGTGGCTGCCGACATATTCGAGCTTTGGCGAATTCTTTTCGATATATTGGGAGGCTTTGCAAAACGCCGGCCTGGAAGATCACAGCAACCAGGTAGAAAACCTGATCACCGGCCTGCCGACAGTCGCGGAAGTCGAGGCCTGGGCCGGAAAGGCCGGCCTGGAGGATGTCGTTTCATGGACGGCGATTGAAGAATTCGATTACGAATCCGGCGAGCAGTTCTTCAACTCTCCTCTAATCACGGATTTTCTGCTGAAGAATTGGCTGGCGCCGGTGCCGGAAGTCTCCCGCGAAAGAGTTATGCAGGAACTGGCGAAGATCATCGATGAAGAGCGTCACAACGGCGAGTTTGCGCTGACTCTAAAGGCGACTCTGGTAGTGGGAAAGAAGAGCCCGGTGCAGTAAAGCGGGGCACTAGCCCCGACCGTGAGGGAGGGCTTAGCTGATATCCTCCGATGCTAAGACAACGCAGGCGCGAAAGTGAAAACTTTCGCGCCGATAACGATCAAGGAATTGCGTTCTATCTATAAACATCTCGCGCCTACGGCGCTCTTAGTTTTTTCTGCTCCCCGGATTAATGCTCAATCTTTTTGGTTTCATCGGCTCGCATTTGTTGCGCGCGGCGCCGCGCTTCTTCAAACAGCGCCTCGTCGTCGACTGAGGACAGCGAGCTGCGCGCTTCAGACTTCAGCTTCTCGTCCCGGTCAGCATCGTCCATTCCATCTTTGAAGGCTTTCTTGCTCTGGCCCAGAGCTTTTGCCAGTTGGGGTAGTTTGCTGCCACCGAACAACAGAAAGATCGCGGCGACGACCAGAATAATGATCGTGGGACTCTCAATTGCGAACAGCAGAACACTCATAGCCACTCTCCTTCTGTCTTCAAACCCAAGCTCAGGCGCGCACGCACAGGTCGCTGCCGCCATCCGACTCGTAGAAAAGATACTTTCGCCAGGTTTCATCGGCGCGGCCAAGATACCGCATAATCTGTCGATTGACGTGCAACGAGAATCCCCTTGGCCGGCGCAGCAGATGCATCCCTGATTCTTCCGGCGTGCGATTGCCCTTGCGATGATTGCAGCGCTTGCAGGAGGCCACCAGATTGTCCCAGGCCGACTCTCCACCACGCGAACGCGGCACCACGTGATCCAAAGTAAGTTCAGACGGCGCGAACTGCTTGCCGCAATACTGACAGCACGAATGATCGCGCAGCAGGATGTTCTTGCGGGAGAGCGAGCGCCGCTCGAACGGAATATGCCGGTACTCAGTCAGGCGAATCACTGAAGGGGCGTGCAGCGTAACTTTCTGGGAATGTAGCATGTGCCCGTTGTGCTCTTCCATGCGCGCTACGCCCTTAAAGATCATCACCACCGCGCGCCGCTCAGTGCACACGTTGATGGGTTCAAAGGAAGCGTTTAGGACCAGGACACGCGCGTTCATAATCGTGGTGATATTACGCGAGCCCGCCGGAAGGTGTCAAAACAAAGGCTCCGGCGTTCAGCCTCCAGGTTTGGAGTGCCGCCTTCAGGCGGAGAGATTGGGTTGTTGAAACCGAGCCGCCTAAAGGCGGTACTCCAAACAAGCCTCAGTCAAATCCGATGCGTTTGAGCAGGGCTGAGTAGCCTGGCGCCGCCCGCAAGCGATCGAATTTGGGCGTGGTGTTGAGAAAGACCATCCAACTCGCCCGCTCTGCCAAAGCTTTCTCAAACCACTCGAGCGCCAAATCAGTCTCATCCAAATCCGCGTACACGGTGGCGATTTCGAACGGCGAGATATAGCGTTCTTGTGCTTGCGCCGCAAGAGTATCGATGATGGCGCGCGCTTCCTCTTTGCGGCCGGCAAGCGCGTACGCGCCTCCCAGCTGCGCGACTACCAGCGGCACATCCTCAACCGCCCGGGCGGCCTCAGCCTCGGCCACCGCTTCTTCAAATCGACCGAGTTGTTCGTACGCGAGGCTCAGACTCACCCGGGCCGGAAAGAAGCGTGGTTCTATCTCGAGAGTTTTCCTGAGCTGCTGTGCTGACTGCTCAAATTGGCGAGCGAAGTAAAACGCCATTCCCAACGTCAGATTGTTGGCGCGCGAGAGCGGATCCAGCTCCACAGCCTTTTGCGATTGCGCGATGGCTTCATCGAAACGACCCATCGCCCAAAGATAAACTGAATACCACTGCCGGGCCGTTGCATATTTTGGATTGAGTTTGATGGCCCGCTTGAACCCGCGTTCCGCGCCTTTCCAGTCCCACTCGTGCAGGAATTTTTCGTAGGCCAAAGACGTATGCGCTTCGCTGAGCTTGTCATCAATCTCGAGCGCTTTCATCGCTGCGGCTTTCGCCTTGGGGAAAACTTCCTTCGCCGGCGCGGCCCGAAACCAACCGAGCGCATTGAAGCAATCGGCCAGCCCCGAATACGCCACAGCGTAGGCCGGATCGATCTCGATAGCTTGCTGGAAATATTGAATTGCGCGCCCCATTCCGCCTTTCGTGCGCTGGTCCCAGAAGTAACGGCCTTTCAGATAAGCCTGGTAGGCTTCCGGGTCTTCGGTGTGACGCTTTACCAGTTGCTTCTTGTCTTTGACGGCGAGCTTCAGACGCAGGCGCTCGGTTATCACCTTGGCAATTTCTTCCTGCACCTCGAACACGTCGGACATTTTTCGGTTGTAGTGCTCACCCCACAACTGCGCACCGTTCGCCACATCGATCAGCTCTGTACCAATCATCAGACTGTCGTTTGACTGACGCACTCTGCCCGTGAGGATCGCTCGGACGGCCAGTTCGTCGCCGGCCTGCAGCGGATCCAGATCGCGTCCTTTGTAGCGAAAGACAATGCTGCGGGCTATTACCCGCAGTTTGGGAAGTCTTGAAAGCGCATTGATGATACTTTCGGTGATGCCGTCGCTGAAATATTCCATGTCCGGGCCGGCGCCGGCATTGGTGAACGGCAGGACGGCGAGTGAATCAATGGCCTTGCGCGATGAACGACTGCGTCTTAACGGCGATGAAAGCGAAGTCGAAGCACCAAAAGGACGAGTCGGACTCTGCAGTGAATCGGACGCGGGCGGGCGCAGCAGACCAGTGGGCAGGTCGTCGCTGGTCGTGCGCACCAATTGCGAGCCGTCATTGCGACAGAATCTGAGCGTCTCGTCGTGATAGACACGATTGCATATCGGGCAGGTCTTCATCAGTCAAGAAAGTGATCTTCGAGTTCGCGTGCGCGGTTTAGATTATAGCAGCGTCCAGTCGTAAGGCGCTCGATCTCCTTCTCGCCGGCAATGTCCTAAACATCAAGTTCTCTGCGCCGCCTCTGCGTGCTCGGCGTCTCTGCGGTGAGTGTTTCTATCGAAACCGGTCCGTCGCCTCGACCAGCGCGCTCAGGTTTCCCGGTTCCATGATCGAGTGGCCCGCATCGGGCGTGATATGGAGTTGGGCTTCGGGCCAGGCGCGATGGAGGTCCCAGGCGCTGGTCATTGGACAGACCACATCGTATCGCCCCTGCACAATGACACCGGGAATGTGACGAATTTTCTCAACGTTCTCAATCAGGTAGTTGTCGGTAGGGAAAAAGCAGTTGTTCATGAAGTAATGGCATTCGATGCGCGCAAAAGCGAGCGCGAACTGCGGGTCGGCGAATCTCTCGATCGCTTCATAGTCAAAGAAAATCTTTGAAGTGCTTCCTTCCCATATCGACCAGGCGCGCGCCGCTTCGACTTCCACCTGTTCGTCATCACTCGTCAGTCGACGATAGTAAGCGCTTACCATATCGCTGCGCTCATCCTCCGGAATGACCTTAAGGTATTCTTCCCACACGTCGGCAAAGATCCAACTGGCGCCTTCCTGATAGAACCACCTAATCTCTCGTGGCCGGCAGAGAAAGATTCCGCGCAGCACCAGTTCAGTCGCACGTTCGGGATTCTTTTCAGCATAAGCGAGCGACAAGGTGCTGCCCCACGAGCCACCAAACACCTGCCACTTCTCGATGCCGAGATGCTCGCGCAGCT
>DASQAF010000048.1:0-30418 GCA_035635855.1 Pyrinomonadaceae bacterium | reverse complement strand
TAAAGATCATCACCACCGCGCGCCGCTCAGTGCACACGTTGATGGGCTCGAAAGAAGCATTCAGAACTAGCACACGCGCGTTCATAGAGATTGTGATATTACGCGAGCCCGGCGGAAAGTGTCAAAAGATTGGCTCTTTCGCATGGGTCTCGATCGATGAAAAGAGACTCCGCTTGCTGGGAGCGCGGGCGCCCTCGCCCGCAGTGAGCGCGAAGCGCGAAAATCGCTCTGGACAAGGATCCGTCAGGTGCAAAAACTGCGCGCCTTGCGGCGCGGTGCGGGCGAGGGCGCTCCCGGTGCAAGCTGGCTACTCTCGAAACCGATCCGTCGCTTCGACCAGCGCGCTCAGATTCCCCGGCTCCATGATCGAGTGTCCGGCGTCAGGCGTAATGTGCAAGTCAGCTTCCGGCCAGGCGCGATGCAGGTCCCACGCGCTGATGATTGGACAGACAACGTCGTAGCGTCCCTGGACGATCACTCCGGGAATGTGACGAATCTTGCCCACGTTCTCGATCAGATAATTTTCAGTTGGGAAGAAACAGTTGTTCATGAAGTAGTGACACTCGATCCGCGCAAAAGCCATCGCGAATTCCGGATCGGCGAATCTCTCGATCGATTCGTAATCAAAGAGAAGTTTTGAGGTGCTTCCTTCCCAGATACTCCAGGCGCGCGCCGCTGCGACTTGAACCTTCTCGTCATCGCTGGTGAGCCGGCGATAGTAAGCGCTCACCATATCGTGGCGCTCGCTCAACGGGATCACTTTCAGAAACTCCTCCCACACGTCCGGGAAAATCCAGCTGGCGCCTTCCTGATAGAACCATTTGATCTCTTTCGGCCGGCAGAGAAAAATTCCGCGCAGCACGAGTTCAGTCGCCCGACTGGGGTGCGTTTCGGCATAAGCGAGCGACAACGTGCTGCCCCACGAACCACCAAACACCTGCCACTTCCCGATGCCGAGATGCTCGCGCAGCTTCTCAATATCTGAAACCAGATCCCAAGTCGTATTGTCTTCCAGCGAAGCATGCGGCGTGCTTTGTCCGGAACCCCTCTGATCGAAGAGCACGATGCGGTAAGCGGCTGGGTCATGAAACTGCCGATACTCAGGCGTGATCCCTCCGCCCGGTCCGCCGTGCAAAAACACTGCCGGCTTACCATTAGGATTGCCGCACTGCTCGTAATAAATCTCGTGGATGCCTGAGACCTTGAGGCGGCCGGTGTCGTAGGGTTCGATTGGCGGGTAAAGGGTTCGGAGTTGCGTCATGGTGTCAGGATTCTATCGTTGTGATAGGCAACAGACAAACGGTCATCACAGGGGACCACTACGATGTTGAACTGTACGACCGGAAGATCGGCAAGGCTCGATTTCAAGGCGATGGAGCGCAGCGAAGGCAGCTGTGGCGCTGACGCGGCGCGCGATCGATTCACTCAGAGGTTTGATCCGAAGACTCGGCTAAAGCACCTTCTCTGACAGCTGGCGTATTAACTAAGGATCCGCCGGGCTGTACAGGAACGGGCGCCATTAGCAGCAGACCCACGACATAGAGTGCCAGCGCGAAGAACGAGACGTATCCGGTAACCGGCGCAAACGCCGGGACGTCAACGGCAATGCCCTGCAGCAGCGCTGCGGCAATCCGCTTAAACCACCCTCCTTCGGGAGCGTAGAGGCCAGAGACGAGCAAGTGCTTGAGCACGAACGCCGTTCCAAACAGAACAATTAGACTTTTCAACAAACGCCGCGCGTCGAACGCTGAAAACTGATTGGTCCACAACGTCCAAAGAAAGAAGAAAGAGAACATCCAGTGCAGCAGACCGCTTTCCGGCAATACCGAATTGAATGCCTGAGCTGAAGCAAAGAAAAGCGCCATTAGGGTCAGCAAATGCGCGACGTTTGTCAGCATTGGTTGTTCGATAGCGAGCCAGCGATGCAGGTCGATGGCGCCGGCGCGCACAAAAAGCGATCCTAAAAGAATCGCCAACATCAGCGTCACCAACGGCGGTGCAAGAAATACAAACTGTCGGGTTTGAGCGTCTATTCGCAGTCCACCGAGCAATCCCACCGTAAGCAGAATAGTCGGCATTACGATGAAGTGAACCAGCGCTCGATTTCTCTCCGCGTAGTTCGTCATTTTCGCTTGCGAAAAAGCTTCAATGGATTGAGATCTTTCCAACTCGTTTCGGTTCCCTGTTCCAGCTCCGTCTTCAATTCGGCGGCAGTATGCATTTGCAGATCCGGATCATCAACTATCAGCGTGCCGTTTGGCGCCAGACTGATGGCCCGATTGACTGCCTCCAGCCCTTGCTTGAAGAGCGCATCGTCGTAATAGACGCGACCCCAGCCCTCTCGGTAGGAGGCATAGGCGATATAGAACTGTGTGCGCGGATCTCTCTGCGCCGGATCGGCGCCGGCCCACTGGTCACGCGCCGCGCGAAATTGATCGCGACGAAAAAGTGCCAGGCCGCTATTAAATCTTTCCTGATTGATTTCGTAGATCCCGGCCGCGACTTGTGAGTTCGTCGCTACTTCCTTAAACGAGCGCGGCTCGGTAGCATAGATCCAGACAATGATGCTGGCGTATACCAGAGTCCAAATTATGCCGGCGATCTGAATAAACTTTCGTTGCATAAGACGGTTGAAAGATTATAGACATGAATTGGAATTGGAAACACTCCACAGGTTTTGCGCTTCGCGAAGAAAGGACGTCCTCTCTTACGCTCGGGATACTGCCCCGGTTTATCGTGAGAGGACGATCTGTGATCAGTTATGGTCCCTTGCTATCATCCCTGTCCTGGCTCTCCAAGAGTTTCTCGAATCACTTCTGCGAGTTCCAGAATGGCCTTGCGGCCGTCGCCCCGGTATGAAGAGCCGTGCATGACGGCCAGAGTTTGCGGCTCCAATGCGGCCAGTCTCTGCAGAGTGCTGTCCGTGTACGGCGTGTACGGCATGTCTTTGGCCAACGGACCTGAAAGACCGCCCAGGATTGAGTCCCGGGCCCGTCCGACCACGTCCGACTCGATCAATGGCTCGGTATCGGTCGGGTGAAAGAAAAGATCTGAGCAAAGGAACGTACGATCGGTTTCCTCGAAGAACAAACCCGCGTCCCAGGCATGAGGCACATGCGGCGTCGCCAGAAATCGCAGCCGGCGGCTGCCAATTTCCAGTATCTCGTTATCATTCAGGGCACGCGGCGCGCGATCTGCGAAGTCGGTTACAGTCACCATTGCCCCCACCATGCTGCAAACGGCTTGCGCGTTCGGGGCCACGCCAAGGAAGTCATTCAACGCCCCGCATTCATCCGATTCAAAGTGACTGAAGCCAATCCAGCGCAGTTGCTTTGGATCGATCACCCTGGCCACGCCCTCCAGCGTGATAGGAAACATCTTTTTGAATCCGGTGTGCATCATGAACGGCTCATCGTCCTTGATCAGAAATTGATTAAATTGGATTCCGTACTCAGGATGAAACGTAGAGATGCGATAAACATCCGCGGCGATCTCATTTACATTTGCTTTCATCAACTTTCCCTCCTTGATAATAATTTTGGGTAATTTTACGTCAGTTAAATCCGAATTGTGAATCGCGACGCCCCCGAAGTGTTTGCGCCCAATGAGTGAGAGTCCGATACAGAACCCGGAGTGATAGCTACGGGATGCTACCACTCAAGATGAGGCTTTGATCCGGTCGCTACTGCTCCCGGCTCTGCACTGAGCCTTCCCTCACGGTCGGGTACTGCCCCGCTTAAGCCCGGGCGATTGTAAGCACAAACACTCCGTCGGCACCCGCGTCCTTCAGCACAGCCGCGCACGCGGAAACAGTGGCGCCCGTGGTGAACACATCGTCAATCAGCAGCACTCGCCTGCCGGCGATTGAATCAGGATGGCGGACGGCGAAGGCGTCGTTGACGCTGTCGCGGCGGGCCTTTGAGTCCATGCCGGCGCGATGGCGTTCAGTATGAACAGAACGGATGACACTGTGTTCGTCGAGCGGCAGACCACTCAGGCGCGCAAGTTCGCGGGCGAGCAAAGCGGCCTGATTAAAGCCGCGTTCGCGTTCGCGATCAGGATGAAGCGGAACGGGAACGATCAAGTCGGCGCTATTTACAGGCTGGCGCTGTAACGTATCAAACATCAAACGCGCGAGCCGTTGCGCGACACGTGGCTGGCGCTTTAACTCTATGATCGAAGCACGGAGCGCTCCTTCATAGAATCCGCAGGCACGTGCCGCAGTAAACGGATCGTCGTCGCACTGGCCGCAGCGAACACGCTCGCGCTTGTCATCGGCAATCGAAGCCGCAGTAAAGAGTCCGCACTTCCAGCACAACGTGTCATCTTCCCTAAACAGATGGGTCGCGTTCCAACACATCTCGCAGGCGACGCCGTCGTGGCGCGACTCGACGCTCGCGCCGCAGACCGCGCAGGCCTGCGGATAGACGAGCGCGAGGGCAGCGTCGTATGCGTGGCTGGCTATTGTGGTGGTCGCGATTTTCATCTGATAAGACCCCTGGTGAACTGTATTCTCGCCCGCGCACCGCACGAATTGAATAGCCGGTGGCGACGCCACCGGATCAGAACCGTGGAAAGAATCGCGACCCTGAAAGGCTCGAATGAAGGGGCGCAATTTATTCGACCCCTTCAGGGTCGATGCGCTGCCCTGGGTCGTGATCCGTGGGCGCTGCCCACGGCTATTACATTTCACGCCTTCGGCGTGAGAACAGCGCCCTCCAGTGGGAGGGGAAAACAAAACCGGCCTCCCGGTTTCCCGGGAGGCCTCGGATTATCACAACTTCGATCTCAAATCTCAAACTTCGGATCTCAGAAGATGTTTTCCATGAATGATCGTCATTCTTTTCGCCGCAAAGAAACGCGAGAACGACTCAACTAAAATTTATTCTTCCTCCCGATGCAGCAGTCCGCGCTCGTTCAAGTCCTGGCAACGCAGACAATGTCTGGCCCACGGCACGGCCTCGAGCCGCTTATCCAAAATCGGCTGGCCACAATGAACACACTTCCCATACTGCCCGTCCTCGATGCGATACAGCGCAGCATCGATTAACTCCAGCAGTTGCCGGTCATTGGTCGACATCGACATCATCAGTTCTTTCGTGTACGCGTTGGCAGCCATGTCGGCCGGATCCTGCGTCGCTTCCGCGTCGCGTTCCCGGCTGTAGGCCTCGGCCGCCTGCACCTGGCCCACCAAACCTTCACGTCGAGCCAGTAATTTGTCTCGGTAAGTTTTTGATTTCCGCTTGTCCATTTCTATCTTTTCGATCCTCCGCTCTCTTTTCACTTCTGATAAGGCAACCCACGTTTGATCGTGTATGCGCGATAGAGCTGTTCGACGGCCACCATCCGGGCCATTTCATGCGTCATCGTCAGCCGCGACAGTCGCCAGCGCTTCTGGGCGCGCTCCGAAAGTTCGTCGCTAATTCCATCCGGCCCCCCAATCACGACCGCCACTTCTTTGACCGCATCGTTCTCCCAACGGCTAACTTCATCCGCCAGCTCCGGCGAACTCCATTCACGCCCTTTGACGTCGAGCAGAACCGCCACGCTCCCCGTGGGAATCGCCGCAAGGAGCCGGTGCGACTCCTTCTCGACGCCGGCGCGCTCCGGGCCAGGGCCCTCGCGGGTTTCAATCACTTCGCAACGCACAAATCGCGTCAGCCGTTTCAAATATTCCGCGATCAGCGCGCGCAAGTGCTCGTCTTTCGTCTTGCCCGGCCAAATGAAGCGAATGCGCATAAGCCAGAGATCAGAAGTCAGAGATCGGAGATCAGAAAGTCCGCTCGTGTTCTCACTCCAGTCTGAAAACCATTCTCCGTCGCCTGCATTCGTGACCTCTCAGTTCTGATTTCCGATCTCTGACGTCTGATCTCTGACCTCAGGCGTTTCCATTCGTGCCAGCCGTTCGTAAAGGTTCTTGCGGCTGATGCCGAGAATGCGCGCCGCTTCAGCCTTATTTCCTTTGACAGCCGCCAGGGTTTCTCGAATATAGTCGTCTTCTACTTCCAGGAGTGTCGGGCGCCGATCTTTTCGTTCGAGTCGGCCCGCGGCAACGCGCATGCTCTCCGGCAAATCTTCGGCTTCAATCTGCTCGCCCGCAGAAACGATTACCGCGCGCTCAATGATGTTTGCCAGCTCGCGAACGTTGCCGGGGAAATCGTACGCCAGCAGAAAACGCTTGGCCTCAGCCGATACTCTTTTCGCTGCCCGGCCGTGTTTCGCTGCGTAGCCTTCGGCAAACGTGCTGCTAAGCGTCTCTAAATCCTTACGCCGATCACGCAATGGCGGCACCCGAATCTGCACGACATTCAACCGATAAAACAGGTCGTCACGAAAAGCTCGCCGCTCAACCGCGTTCTTAAGGTCGGCATTCGTCAGGGCGATCAATCTCGCGTCGACTTCGATTGTACGGCGCCCGCCCAGTCGTTCGAATTCCCGATTCTCGATCACGCGCAACAGCTTCGCCTGCGCGTCCAGCGAGAGATGGGCAATTTCGTTAAGCACCAGAGTGCCCCGATGCGCGGCATCGAGCCGTCCCGGCTTGGCTTCAGATGCACCGGTGAAAGCACCGCGCTCGTAACCAAACAACTCAGCCTCAAGCAGGTCCGCGGGCAGCGTGGCGCAATCAATCGTTACCAGCGGGTGCCCGGTCCGCGGCGAACGGGAATGAATGAACGCTGCCAGCGCGTCCTTGCCCACTCCTGATTCTCCGGTCACCAGGACGTTGGCGTCGGTGGTGGCGACGCGATCGGCGAGGCCGACCGCCTCGCGCATCGCATCTGACAACGCCACAATTTCGATCACTATTCTGTTCTCAAAGATCCAAGTTGCTCAGGTGAAATGTCCACGCGCTTCGCTTCGCGCCACAGGCGCTCAAGATCGTAAAACCGGCGCGCCTTTTCATCGAACACATGCACGACGAAATCGCCGTAATCGATCAGGATCCATTCGGCGGTTTGATAACCTTCAACCCGGGCGGCGCGCGTGCCCGCGCGTTTCAACTGTTCGACCACTTCGTCGCTGATGGCCTGCACCTGCCGCCGATTCGTCCCGGTCGTAATCACGAAAAAGTCCGTGAAGCTGGCAATCTCCCGCAGGTCCAGCACCGTAGGCTCCAAAGCCTTCTTCTCGGCCGCGGCATGCAGGGACCTACGAATACGCTCATCGAATTCTGATAAGTCGCCGCTGTATTTGCCGGTGCGTGCACCAGACGACGCCGCCTGCGCTCCCCGACTCAACGATTTCTCTTTCAACTTCTGGCTCATTTAGTTCTGGTACAGTTCGTATTTTTCGATATAACCAGCGACTTCGGCTGGCACGCTTGCCCCTAGTTGTTCCATCGCACTGGATCGCGCCGCGGCGCGGATAGTCCTCGCGGCCACATCGATCATCGCTGCATCGGTTAGAAAAACTCGCGAGCCGCCATCTGCCTTCAGCAGCTCCGCGATCTCCTCCCTGCGCAGGCCGCGGGTGTCGACAACGGCGGCGACCTCTGCCGGGATTGTCCGGTTCAAATCATAGCCAGGCCGCGTGACTACAACCAGGTCGCACATTTTCAAAAGCTTCTGCCACTCGTGCCAGGTCGTAATTTCGGCCCACGAATCCGCGCCAATCAGGAAGAACAACCGCTGGCTCGAGCCCATTGCACGCTGCATTCGCTCCACAGTATCAACGGCGTAGGGCCGGTCAGGCGCATCCAGCTCAATAGTCGAAAGGCGCAGACGCGCATCATGCTGAGTCGCCAGTGCCAACATCGCAAAGCGATGAAACGCCGAGGTGATGCCCGCCCCTCGCTTATGCGGCGGCACGCACGCGGGCACAAAGATCACTTCATCAAGTTCAAACAACTCCAGAATCCGGCTCGCCACTTCGATGTGGCCGTTATGAACCGGATCGAACGTGCCACCGTAAATAGCTGCGCGCCGCAAAGCCATCACGTAACCAGGAACGTCGCGTACTTCGCTGACCGAAATTTAGAGTTCAAGCTTTAGCTTGCTACCTGCCGAGTCAGCAACCTGAAGGTTGAACTCTAAGTCATCTTCCGTTTGGCGTGCCGGCCGTTTCGGCGAGCGCTCTCGAATCTGCTCGACTTCGCGCGCGACCGATATCATAAGCTCGCGCACTCCCGCGCCGGTGACGGAAGAAATCGCAAAGAACTGTCTTTCATCGACGGCTGCGTGCTCGCGCAAGCGCTCAAGCCTGTCAGGCTCGTCCAGGGCATCGATCTTTGTCGCCACCACGATCTGTGGACGCGATGCAAGTCCGGGATCATAAGCGGCCAACTCTCTATTGATGACGTCGTAATCGCTCACCGGGTCACGACCGGATACCGAAGAAACATCGACCAGATGCAGCAGCAATTTGGTGCGTTCGATATGTCGCAGGAAACGATCTCCCAGCCCATGTCCTTCATGCGCGCCTTCGATCAATCCGGGAATATCGGCCACGACAAAAGTGCGAAAGTCTCCCATGTCGACGACCCCCAGGTGCGGTTCCAGCGTAGTGAACGGATAGTCGGCCACTTTTGGCCGCGCTGCGGAAACCGTCGAAATAAAAGTTGACTTACCCGCGTTGGGATAACCGACCAGTCCAACGTCCGCTAATAACTTGAGTTCGAGTTGTAATTCAAATTCCTCGCCCGGACTGCCCTCCTGGTGATAGCGCGGAGCGCGATTCGTCGAGGTAGCAAAGTGCGCGTTCCCGAATCCTCCCCGGCCGCCCCGGGCGGCCAGCCAGCGCCGGCCATCTTCATCACAATCAAACAGCAATTCGTTTCTGCTTGGATCAAAGACCTGCGTCCCGACCGGAACGTGCACAATCGCATCTGCGCCTTCTTTGCCGGAACAATTGCTGCCTTCGCCGTGCATACCGCGGTGGGCTACATGCAAAGGGTTATAGCGCAAGTGCAAAAGCGTGTTCAGCGATCCATCGGCCACCAGCCAGACGTCGCCACCGCGACCGCCATCACCACCCGACGGCCCGCCGCGCGGGACGAATTTCTCGCGCCGAAAGGCGGTCACGCCGTTGCCGCCGTGGCCTCCCTGGATCCGAATTTTTACGCGATCAATGAACATCCTGAAAATAAGAATGCGCGCCCCGCTGAGCTGACATTCGGCGCGGGCGTCGCATTAAATTGAAAAACTCGAAAACAATTTTGCTTTCTAAGATGCCGCCGTAACGGCTGCCGCCTCTGGATACACGCTAATGAACTTTCCTGACCGCCCTTTGTCTTCAAATTTGACGACGCCGTCAATCATCGCAAACAGAGTGTCGTCTTTGCCGCGGCCGACGTTCTTGCCTGGTTTCCACTTTGTCCCGCGCTGCCGCGCCAGGATGTTGCCACCCAACACATGCTGGCCGCCGAACTTCTTCAGGCCGAGGCGTTGGGAATTCGAATCCCGGCCGTTACGCGACGAACCTACGCCTTTCTTATGTGCCATAAAAACCCTCTCTATTGATCCATTGGATCATTTGCTCATTGAGTCAATCAACCAATGGATTCAATTTTCAAGGTGGTGAATCCCTGACGGTGACCTTTGGTGCGCTTGTAATGCTTACGCCGCTTCTTCTTGAACACGATTATCTTTGCAGCGCGACCATGTTCGACGACGGTCGCGGTCACCTTGACTCCTGCGACTGCAGGAGCGCCCACGCTGGTTTGCTTGTCGTCGGTTGTGGCCAGCACTTCGAGCTCTACCGAGGCGCCAACTTCCTGCTTCAGGGAAGGAATGCGCAACGTGGCGCCCTGTTCGACGCGAAACTGTTTTCCACCTGCTCTAACGATTGCGAACGACATAATCTTTCTGCACCTGTTAGTGAGCCCAACTCACCACCGAAAAGTCGAGTATTATAAATTTACGCAGAGGCTCCAGTCAACGCGGCAGAGGCCTCCGGTGTTTCAATCTCGGGCCTCCGTTTCGCGCCGTTTTCAGCCAGAAAGTCCTCCATGAAACGGGTGGAGATGTTTCCGGCCTGGAAATCCGGGTTGTCCATGATCTTCAAGTGAAGCGGAATCGTCGTTTTGATTCCCTCGATAACCATCGCATCCAGCGCGCGCCGCATGCGGGCAATCGCCAGGTCACGCGTGCGCGCGTGCACGATCACTTTGGCGATCATCGAGTCATAAAACGGCGGCACGCGATAACCGGGATAGACGTAGGTGTCTACCCGCACACCCGGTCCGCCGGGAAGATTGAAAGTCGTAATAGTGCCGGGCGACGGTATAAAAGTGTCCGGACTCTCGGCATTGATGCGGCACTCAATAGCGTGCCCCACGATAATGACGTCGTCCTGGTTATAGCCGAGAGGCTCTCCTTCCGCGATGCGAATCTGAGTACGCACAATATCAGTCAGGGTCACCATCTCGGTTACCGGATGCTCAACCTGAATGCGCGTGTTCATTTCCATAAAGTAGTAGCGATTGTCCTCGTCAAGCAAGAACTCGATCGTGCCGGCGCTCGAATAACCAATCGACTTGCAGGCCGCGACGGCCGCGTCGCCCATTTCCTGACGCAGTTCCGGAGTCATCACCGGCGAGGGGGCTTCCTCAAGCAACTTCTGATGTCGCCGCTGGATCGAGCACTCGCGCTCTCCCAGATGGACGCACTCGCCATACTCGTCGGCCAGAACCTGAATTTCGATGTGGCGCGGGCGCTCGACGAAACGTTCGAGATAGACATCGCCGTTCTTGAAAGCCGCGGCGGCTTCGGTCGAAGCCGTTTCCAGCGCCAGCCCTAATTCGCTTTCAGCGCGTACCACGCGCATGCCGCGTCCACCACCGCCCGCAGAGGCCTTAACGATCACCGGAAAGCCGATCTCCCGCGCTATCTTCAGGGCTTCCTCTTCAGAGTCCAATGCGTTCGGACTACCGGGTACTATGGGAATGCCGGCTGCCTGCATCGCCCTCCGGGCTTCGACTTTCTCGCCCATCAACTGAATGACGCCGGGCCGTGGGCCGATGAACTTGATGTTGCAGGCCTCGCAAATCTCAGCGAAGTACGCGGACTCAGCCAGAAAGCCATAACCCGGATGAATTGCGTCGACATTGAAGATTTCCGCGGCGCTGATGATGGCGGGAATGTTCAGGTAGCTTTGCGCGGAGGGCGCCGGGCCGATGCAGGCCGACTCGTCAGCGAACCGCACGTGCAAAGAGTCGCGATCGACGTCGCTGTGGACGGCCACCGTGCGAATGCCCATCTCTTTGCAGGTCCAGATGATTCTGCATGCGATCTCGCCGCGATTAGCGATCAGGATCTTGCGGAACCGTCGTGGACTGTTAGCCATAAGCTCATCAACAATTTGCTATTGCCGATTTTCAATTTCCAATTAGCGTCACGGCGGGCGTTTGTGGAAATCGGCAATTGATTGTTTCAAATCTCAAATTTGAAATTTGAAATTACAAAATCACCGCTTGATTCCGAAAAGCGGCTGCCCATATTCCACCGCCTGGCCGTTCTCGACATAAATTTTAGCGACCTCGCCGTTGGTCTCTGCCTTAATCTCGTTCATCAATTTCATGGCTTCGATAATACACACGACGGTGTCCGGGTCGACCTGGCTACCGATACGCACAAAGCCTTCGGCGGTTGGAGAGGCCGCGCGATAGAAGGTGCCGACGATAGGCGACGTGATAATGTGCAGACCTTCGTCTGCCGACGCCGCCTCTTCGGCATGGGCGCCAGGGTGAGGCGGATTTATTGAGGGAACGCTTTGAACGGCGCCGCCCGTCTGTCCAGCCCCGCCTGCGGTAATCTGTTTTTCCACACCAGGAGATGCCGACGCCAGCGCGGGGGGTTCCTCGGCGGCAACCCCGCGACCAACTTTTACGCGGAAGCCTTCGCGCTCGAGCTCAAAATTCGTTAAGCCATTCTCAGTAATCAGATCGATAAGTTCCCGCAGCTCGGTCATATTGATCGAAGCTTCGAGGTGCCTTGGCGTATTTCGGGACCGGCGTCGAGCGCGACCACGAAGCCCACCCTCGTCCGCCGGCTCTACTGGCGCGGACGGGACCACCTCAGACTGATTGTGCTCTTTCTCGCTCATCGCTTTCTTGGCTCCGGTTCCCATAAGATGCTTCCGGTCAAGACTCCTTCCCGGCTGTGGCTGCCGCAGCCGGTTTTCGGATTGCGCTATAAAGCAAGAGCTCCGGTGTCGACCATAATAGCCGACCGGAGCTGTCCTGCAAGCCTCAAACTATTTCTCGCTGTCGCTCTGTTCTTCCTTCTTTGAACCAGCGGCGCCGGCTTTCGTCTCAGCTCCCTTTTTCTTCGCCGGCCCCTTGGTTCGTTTGCGCGCGGCTTCCAATGCTTCCTTCTCGCGTGGGTTATCGACCAGCTCGATGATCGCCAGCTCCGCGCCGTCACCGCTGCGCCGGCCCATTTTTATTATCCGCGTGTATCCGCCGGGACGATCCTGGAAGCGCTTTCCCAATTCGTCAAACAACCGCCGCAAGGCAGCGACTCCAGCCGTGCGTGGCGCTGGCGTTTGACCTCTTCGTGTAGTTAGCGCCCGCCGGTAGTTTCCGGCATGAAAGAAAGACGCGGCCTGGCGCCGCAGATGAACTCCGGCGGCGTCGGAACCATTTCCTTCCAAACTGGCCGCGCGACGGGACAGAGTGATCGCGCGCTCAACGAAAGGACGCAGCTCTTTCGCCTTCGGCAGCGTGGTAACGATGCGGTCTTCGCGCGAATTGATCAACGAGGTGGCCAGGTTACGTAACATCGAGATGCGATGCTCTGTGGTCCGACCTAATTTTCGATGAGCTTTAAGATGTCGCATGATCTGTTCGTCCTATTGCGCGACTACTGAACTGCGGCTTCGAATTCATCTTCGCCGCCTTCTTCAATCTCGCCGCCGCCGGTGCCGGGAATAGGATTGCCCTGCTCGTCAAACTGAACTCCGAAGTCGAGTCCCATGCCGCGAAGAATGTCGCGAATTTCCCCCAGAGATTTCTTGCCAAAGTTCTTGGTGGCCAGCATCTCGCGCTCAGACCTCTGTACCAGATCGCGGATGGTCTTAATGCCGGCATTCTTCAGACAGTTATACGAACGCACGGAAAGTTCCAGTTCATCCACCGACCGATCCAGTTGATCGTTCCGCGGCAGGGGCGGCCGCTCCGCTTGCTGATAGCTGTAATCCTCAGTGTCTTCTTCAAAGTTGATGAAGATCGCCATGTGATCCTTGATCAACTTTGCCGCCAGGCCAATCGCGTCGTCCGGTTTGACTGAGCCGTCCGTCCAGACTTCGATCGAGAGCTTGTCGTACTCGGTGTTCTGACCAAGACGGGCGGCATCGACCGAATAATTAACCTTCTTGACCGGCGTGTGCACTGAATCGATCGGGATGTAGCCGAGCGAAAGATCTTCGTCAAAGTTTCGATCAGCAGACACGTATCCGCGCCCGCGTTTAAGTCGCATCTCGATATTGAGCGTGCCGCCGTCGCTGAGGGTGGCAATATGCAGGCCGGGATCGAGTACTTCGACGTCGCCATCGCCCTGAATATCGCCGGCCGTGACTTCGACGGGGCCGACCTTTGAAATCGTCAGCGTCTTGGGCTCGTTGCCGTGCAGTTTGAAAGGCACCTGCTTGAGATTCAGGATGACGTCGGTAGCATCTTCGACAACTCCCTTGATTGAAGAGAACTCGTGTTCGACGCTTTCGATCTTCACCGCGGTGATCGCGGCGCCCTCAATCGAAGAAAGCAATGCTCGCCGCAGTGAATTGCCTATGGTCGTGCCAAAGCCGCGCTCGAAGGGCTGGGCTGAGAAGCGTCCATAGCGATCCGTCAACGTTTCGCCGTCGGCCGCCAGGCGGCGCGGCATTTGAAAACCTGTCCAGAGATTGTTTTGATCCATAACGTACCGTCAGAATTTTTGAGGAGAAGTTGTGCAGTCCGGAAGCGCGCCTCGCGGTCGCGCGTTCCGGGACGCGCCAATATTATTTGCTATAAAGCTCCACAATTAATTGCTCATTAATTGAGCGATCGACATCTTCCCGAGTCGGTAATCCCGTCACCGTCGCGCTCATTTCCGCACCTGCGGCCGCTGAGATCCACGCCGGCCGGCCGCGTCCAGCTGCCGTCTGCCAGGCGCCCTCGACATGAACGTTCTTACGACTCTCGTCTTTCACCGAAATCACGTCCGCCGGCTTTACCTGATACGAAGGTATATCCACCTTTCGATCGTTCACCAGCACGTGACCGTGATTGACGAGCTGGCGCGCCTGGCGCCGTGAAGTTGAGAAACCCGCACGATAGACGGCGTTATCCAGTCGGCGCTCCAGCAGGAATAAAAGGTTTTCGCCCGTGATCCCTTTCTGGCGTGCGGCTCGTTCGAAGTAATTTCGGAATTGTCCCTCGAGAATAAAGTAGATCCGTTTGACCTTCTGCTTTTCACGCAGTTGCTGCCCATAGCCGGCCAGCGCCTTGCCGCGCCGCATGGAGTTACCGTGCTGTCCGGGCGGCTGAGTGCCGCGCTTTTCAATCGGACAGGAAGGTTTGTAGCAACGGTCCCCTTTGAGGAAAAGTTTTGCGCCTTCGCGGCGGCACAGCCGGCACACCGCATCTCTATACCTAGCCAATCGTTTTTGCCTCCAGTCTAACTACAGACGGAAAAGTTTACAGGCCGCGATCTTGAATCTTGAATTTGGAATCTGAGATTCAGATTCGGAGCCCTTCATCCTTTAGGTCAATACATTTTCAATTTCCAATTGCCAATTGCCAATTTGAAATCGGCAATGACTAAACTCTGCGTCGCTTCGGTGGCCGACATCCGTTATGCGGAATCGGCGTGATATCGCGGATTGTCGTCACGCGAATACCGGCATTATTAATGGCGCGGATGGCTGATTCGCGACCGCCGCCCGGGCCCTTGACGCGCACTTCGCATTGCTGCATGCCGGCTTCCGTGGCCCGCTTAGCCGCCTCGTAGGCCGCCTGCTGGGCAGCGAACGGCGTGCCCTTGCGAGAGCCGCGAAACCCGCGCGCGCCAGACGATGATTGCGCAATCAGGTTACCCTCAAGATCGGTGATCGAAATCATCGTGTTATTGAACGACGCCGCAATGTAAGCGATCCCGACAGGGATGTTCTTCTTCTCTTTCTTGCGAAAGACTTTTTTCTTACCAGCCGTTGTTGCTTTTGCCATTTTCTTAAGCTGTCAGCTATCAGTTGCCGCTAAGCCCTATTTCTTGCCCGGAGCTTTCTTCTTGGCGATCGTAGCGCGACGCGGTCCCTTGCGGGTGCGCGCGTTTGTGTGCGTGCGCTGTCCGCGCACCGGCAATCCGCGACGGTGCCGCAACCCACGATAAGCGCCGATGTCCATCAAGCGCTTGATGTCCATCTGCACGCGCTTGCGCAAGTCGCCTTCGATCTCGCCCTGTTCCTCGATCACCGCACGAATGCGGCCCAGGTCGTCCTCGCTAAGATCCTTAACGCGAGTATCGAGTCCGACCCGTGCTTCCTTGAGAATCGACGCAGATCGAGATCTGCCGATTCCATAAATATAAGTAAGTCCGATCTCAGCGCGCTTGTGGGGCGGCAGATCGACACCTGCGACACGGGCCATTTAGTTCTTATCCTCCGAAACCATCAGCGACCGCGAACTCTGCAAACCAGCAATGGCGAATGGAAGCCTTTTCATTTTTGTCTCTGCTTGTGTTTTGGGTTGGTGCAAATTACGCGCACCACACCCTTGCGGTGAATCACCTTGCACTTATCACAAATCTTTTTGACGGACGAACGTACCTTCATTGGACACCCTCGATCTCACTTATACCGGTAAGTTATGCGACCGCGATTCAGATCGTAGGGCGACAACTCAACCAAAACTCGATCCCCCGGAAGAATTCTGATGAAGTGCTTCCGCATCTTGCCAGAGATATGCGCCAGCACCTGATGCTGGTTCTCCTCGAGTTCAACCCGAAACATTGCGTTGGGCAGCGTCTCGAGGACTTTGGCCATGACCTCTATCGCCTCTTCCTTCGCCATACGCCACAGAGCGCTATCCTGCCTTTACTGGCAAACTTTGGATAGTAACATGCGCTAAAGCAATTGCCAAGCCACGTGAAAACCCTTTACGAGACTGCGACTACCTGGCTCCCTGCCAGGTTCCGGGCCCTCACCCGCGTCAGAACCTCCGGACCTGCTTCCGTGATCGCGATTGTATGCTCGGCGTGCGCGCTCGGCTGGCCATCCAGCGTGACTACGGTCCAGCCGTCTGGCAGCGTTTTTGTATAGTGCGACCCTATATTTATCATGGGCTCAACCGCAAAAACATAACCCCGCTTGATTTTTGGACCCTTGCCGGGCTTTCCATAATTCGGGATTTGCGGATCCTCATGCATGCGGCGCCCGATTCCGTGGCCAACATAGTCGCGCACCACCGAATATCCGTGGGCTTCGGCGTGCGACTGCACTACTGCACCTATGTCACCGACGTGATTTCCAACTCGGCATTGCTCAATCGCTAACTGCAGACATTCTTCGGTAACCCGAATTAGCTTTAAACGATCTTCACTGGCAGTGCCCACCGGGATCGTCGCGGCGGTGTCGCCCACGAACCCTTCGAGCGTCACCCCAACATCAATCGAGAAAATGTCGCCCTCCTGCAACTTGTAAGTCGAGGGAAAGCCATGCACCACCTGCTCGTTAACTGAAGCACAAATTGAATAGGGAAATCCGTTGTAGCCTTTGAAAGTCGGATACGCCCCGGCATCGCGGATCATCTTCTCAGCCGCGTCATTGACTTCCAGGGTGGTCATGTCCGGCTCGACCATTGCTCGAAGCGATTGTAATACACGCCCCACGAGCTGGCCCGCCGCCCGCATCTTGTCGATCTCTTTTTGTGACTTCCCAATAATCATGGCTCGCGCTGCAAACTTCCATCGGTGTTCACTATCCGCTCAATCTCACGGTAGATTTCTTCCGGCGATTTAGTTCCCTGCACTCGGTGCAGCCTCCCGGTGCGCTGATAGAAATCAAGCAGGGGCTCGGTCTCACGATTGTAGGTATCTAATCGCACTCGCACGTTCTCAGACTTGTCGTCGGCGCGCTGCGTCAACCGAGCCTCAGGATGAAAGTCGCACCGGCTATCAAACTTTGGCGGTCTGAAGTACACGTTGTAAATCTCTCCACAGATAGGACAACTACGCCGGCCGGTCATCCGCTTTTCCAGCAGTTCCAAAGGAACATCGATGAGTATTGCGCTCAGCTTCTTGTGCTGCCGGCCGGCGAGTTGCTCAAGCATCTCCGCCTGGGCCGCGGTGCGAGGGAACCCATCGAGAATGTATCCGTTCCGACAATCGTCTTGCGCAGTGCGATCCTCGACCACCCGAATCACCAGTTCATCGGGGATCAACTCCCCTCTCTGCTGAATCGCGCGCACCTCTTCAGCAAGCGGGCTCTGAGTTTGCGCCAGAGCGCGAAACATATCGCCGGTAGAAATCTGCGGCAAATGCAGACGCTCTTGCAGCAAACGCGCCTGCGTGCCCTTGCCGGCACCCGGCGCGCCCATCAACAATATGATTTTTGACATTGATCCATTTGTTCATTGATTCAATCGCTAAATGACTAAATGAATCAATGAATCAATGCGGTTCAGGCCCGACGTCCACGCAGTCTACTGCCGGACCCAAGAAATCCCTCATAGTTGCGCATCACCAACTGGGCTTCGATCTGCGCCACGGTATCCATCGCCACACCCACCAGGATCAGCAGCGAGGTGCCGCCGAAATAAAACTGATAACCCATGCCCGTGGGGATCCAGGAAAAACCCGGGGTGGTGCTGACGAACGAATCCAACCAGGTCCCGATCAAAGGTAACCGTGCCACTTTAAATCCGCTCAGCATGAACTGTGGGAAAAAGGCGACCATCGCCAGATAGATTGCGCCAACCGTGGTCAGTCGCGTCAGGATCGTGTTCAGATACTCAGCCGTCGCCCGGCCTGGCCGAATCCCCGGCATAAACCCGCCGTGCTTGCGAAGATTGTCGGCAACTTCTTCGACGTTGAAGACGATCGACACATAGAAGAACGTGAAGAAAATAATCAGCGACAGGAAGATCAGCTCGTAATAGGGATCGCTGGCGTGAAACAGTTGAAAAAAGCCGAAGATCTTCCCGTACCAGTTGGCCGGGTTCTTGGGCGGAAAAGCTGAAAACAAACTCTGCGGCATCGACAAAACCGACGAGGCAAAGATCACCGGGATCACGCCGCCCATGTTCAGCTTTAGCGGCATGGTCGTTTGTTGTCCGCCCACCAACTGCCGGCCTACGTGGCGCTTGGCATAACTGACCGGAATCTTACGCCGGGCGGCTTCGACAAATACGATGAACGCGATGATGGCCACCAGCGCCACCACCATGGCAATCACGCCCAGAATCTCCAGCGTGTCGCCGCCGCTAACGCGGCCCATGACCTGCTGCACCCCGCGCGGTAAACCGATCACTATGCCGGCAAAGATCAACAGCGAGATTCCGTTGCCCACGCCGCGATCGGTGATTTGTTCACCCAGCCACATCACGAACATGGTGCCCGTCGTCAACGTCAGCACGGTGGTCAGGAAAAATCCCCATCCGGGCGCGCCCACGCCGTTGATCTGCAACCAGTGAGCGACAAATGAAGTCTGCAAACCGGCGAGGCCGACGGTTAGATACCGCGTCCATTGATTGATCTTCTGCCGGCCCATCTCGCCTTCTTCCTGCAGTTTCTTCAACTGCGGCGAGACCACCGTCATCAGTTGCAGGATGATCGACGAAGTGATGTAGGGAGTGACTCCTAATGCAAAAACTGAGATCAGCCGAAAGTTCCCGCCGGAAAACAGATCAAGCACGCCGAGCAGCGTGCCACTGACGTCGTGCCAAACGCGATCCAGCTGGGCCTTGTTAATCCCGGGCGCCGAGATGTGCCCTCCCAGTCGATAGATGGCCAGAATGCCCAGGGTGAATAGGATCCGCCGGCGCAGATCAGGCACCTGGAACATGTTGCGAACCGCGGCTAGGAATTTTTCCATAAAAAGTGAGCTTTGAACTTTGTTCCTGGTACTTTGAAGTTAAGTGCAAGCTGCGCGACGCTTCAAAGCACCAAGGTCAAAGTACAAGATACGGACCGTGCGCTTGAGCCTATTCAATTACCGTAACGGCGCCGCCGGCCTTTTCGATTTTCTCGCGAGCGCTTTTGGTAAACCGATGGGCCGACACTTTCAGCGATTTGGAAACCTCGCCGTTGCCGAGTACGACAATGTCATGCTTCGCTTTCTTGATAATGCCTCGGCGGTGCAGCACTTCCGGCGTAATTTCATCGTCAGCGGCGAAATGTTTCTCCAGCGCCTCGAGGCTCACTTCGAGCCACTTCTTCTTGAAGATATTCGTAAACCCGCGTTTGGGCAGACGTCTGTGCAGAGGCATCTGGCCGCCTTCGAAACCAATCTTCGAAGAATATCCGGAGCGGGATTTTTGACCCTTCTCGCCGCGACCCGAGGTTTTACCCAGACCCGAACCTGGGCCACGCCCGACGCGTTTCTTTCTATGCGTCGAGCCTTTCGCCGGGTGAAGATTGTTAAGACTCAGTGCCATTCGTTATCAAAAGCCATTTTCCATTTGTTATTTGAAATTTATCATTTGCCATTCCCGAACCAGAACACAATGGTCAATGAAAGATGTCAAATGACAAATGGAAAATGATCTTCTCCCTCTTATTCAATGATCCGAATCAGATGCGGCAACTTCTCGACTGCGCCGCGCATGGACGGCGTGTCGGGACGCTCGACGATCTGATTAAGCTTTCGCAAGCCCAGGCTGCGAACGATCTCTTTCTGTTTCTCAGGGCACGCAATCGTGCTCCGATAGTACTGAATGCGAATCGTCGCCGGGGTCTCGTCCTTCGTTGTCTTTTTCTTCGCCGCCATACGATTAAAGTTCTTCTACTTGTTTGCCGCGCAGACGGGCAACCTCAAATGGATCCTTCATCTTCAACAACCCGTCAAACGTCGCGCGGACGACGTTGTGCGGATTAGTCGAGCCCAGGACCTTGGTGCGGACGTCGTGCACCCCAGCCGCCCGCATCACCGCGCGCACAGCGCCACCGGCAATCACGCCGGTACCCGGAGAAGCGGGCTTTAACAATACGCGCCCGGCTCCGAATTTCCCTATGAGTTCGTGGGGCAGAGTGTTTTCGATCAAAGGTACTCGAATGAGGTTTTTCTTGGCCGCCTCGACGCCTTTCTTGATCGCCAGGGGAACTTCGCGCGCCTTTCCGGTACCAAAACCGACGTGACCGGATTCGTCACCGACGACCACCAACGCCGCAAAGGACAGGTTCTTGCCACCCTTCACGACCTTGGTGACGCGATTAATCGAAATCACCTGATCCTTCAGGTCCAGCCCTTGCGCCAATATTCTTTGTTTTGGTTGTCTCATTACCCTTCTTTCGCGCTCGACTCTTCTTTCGCGCTCGGTTTTTTCTTAGGCTTTGCCTTGGGAGGTTTTTCGGGCTTCGCTTCGGCGGCTGCGGTTTCTTCAGCAACCGGCTCCGCCGCGGCTTCAGCTTTCGCGGCTTCGCCTTTGTTAAGACCCCCTGCGCGCGCCGCATCAGTCAAAGCTTTGACGCGGCCGTGGTAAAGATAGCCGCCGCGATCGAACACGACCTGCTCGACGCCCGCAGCCAACGCGCGTTCAGCAATTGCCTGTCCCACGCGTTTGGCGGCGTCAATATTGCCGCCGGTCTTTGCCCGCAAGGTCTTTTCAGTCGTCGAAGCAGACGCCAAAGTCCGGGACTTTTCATCGTCGATTATCTGGGCGTAGATATGGTTCAAGCTGCGGTAAACGGCCAGCCGCGGCCTTTCAGTCGTGCCGCGAACCTTGCGTCGAATGCGCCGGTGAACAGCAGTGCGAACTTCTGGTCTGTTTCTGTTAGCCATCTCTAATTCATTGCCAATTGCCGATTGCGGATTTGACCGGCGCTAAGAGAACGATCGGAAATCGGCAATCAAAAATCGCAAATGTTACTTTCCCGTTTTGCCCGGCTTCAACTTTATCGGCACGTCGGCATAGCGCACGCCTTTGCCTTTGTACGCATCAGGCTTTCTCAGCTTATGCATCTCTGCGCATACCTGGCCGAGTTTCTGCTTATCGATTCCGGAAACCGTCAAGGTCGTCTGATATTGCTGAATACTTCCCTTGGTAGTCAGACGCTCAGCTTTTGCTTCGACTCCCTCGGGCAAAGGAAACTCGATCGGATGCGAATACCCGAGAGCGAAGACGACCTTGCGGCCCTGCACGTCGGCCTTGTAACCAACGCCGACCACATCCATCTGTTTGGTGAAGCCCTGAGTGACTCCCTGAATCGCGTTGTTGGCCAGCGCGCGCGCCAGGCCATGGAGGGCCGCCTGCTCATCCGAAGCGCGCTCCGCAATCAACTCCTCGCCTTCCACTTTGAAAGTGACCCCATCGGGAATCGGCGTCTTGAGCACGCCCTTCGCGCCCTTTACCTCCAACTCGCCGCCATGGATCGCGACGGTCACCCCTTTGGGAATCGTAATAGGTTTCTTACCAATGCGAGACATAATTAATCATTGATCCATTCTTTCATTGAATCATTGAGTCAATGGATCAATGATTCAATGGTTCAATTTCTTAGTAGACTTCCGCCAGCAATTCTCCGCCGACGTTTTCGCGCCGCGCGGTTTTTCCACTCATCAATCCCCGCGACGTAGAGACAATGTTTATGCCATAGCCGCCCAGCACACGCGGGATCTGATGCGAGCCGACGTACACCCGCCGTCCGGGGCGCGAAACGCGCGCCAGATAGGTAATCGAGGAAGTGCCGCGAGCGTCGTATCGCAGAAAGATGCGCACAATCTTCTTTACACCTTCGCCCTTAACGACGAAGTTATTGATGTAGCCTTCCTCTTTGAGGATGCGCGCGATCTCGAGCTTCAGCTTGGACGCCGGAATATCGACGCGCGAGTGTTTGGCCGAGACCGCATTCCGGATTCGCGCCAACATGTCGGCAATAGGATCAGTCATTCCTTAACTCCATTTTCGATTGCCAATTCTTACCAACTGGATTTCACCACGCCGGGAATTTGTCCCGCCAGTGCCAACTCACGAAAGCAAATCCGGCAAAGATGGAACTTGCGCAGATAAGCGCGCGGGCGGCCGCACCTTTTGCAACGCGTGTACCCGCGTGACGAAAACTTCGGCTTGCGATTCGCTTTCGCGATTAATGATTTCTTTGCCATAACAATTCAGATATCAGAGGTCAGAGATCAAATGTCAGATTTTGATTAGCCGAGTATCTGACCTCTGATCTCCGGCCTCTGACCTCTGTTTCATTGCCTGAACGGCATGCCCAGCGCCTTTAACAGCGCGCGCGCCTGGTCGTCGTCGCGCGCCGTCGTGACTATCGAAATATTCATTCCCCGCGTCTTATCAACCTTATTAAAATCGACTTCGGGGAAGATCAACTGCTCGCGAATTCCGATGGTGTAGTTACCGCGGCCGTCAAAAGCTTTGGGCGAGACCCCGCGAAAGTCTCTGACGCGGGGCAGCGCTACGGAAACCAAACGATCGAAGAATTCATACATATGCTCGCCGCGCAGTGTGACCATGACGCCAATCGGCATGCCCTGTCGCAACTTGAAACTGGCGATCGATTTCTTGGCTTTCGTGATCACCGGCTTCTGTCCCACGATAGCTTTCAGCTCCTCGACCGCGGTGTCCAGGACCTTGGCATTCGCGATCGCCTCGCCCATCCCCATATTGACGACAATCTTGTCGAGGCGCGGCACCGCCATCGGATTCTTGATGCCGAATTCCCTGGCGATTGCCGGGGCAACCTCTTTTTGATAACGCTCTTTTAGTCTGGCCATTATTCAGTATTAGCTCATTGTTTCATTGACTCAATGATTCAATCTTTCAATGATTCAATCTTTACTTCTCCAACAAATGTCCGCTGGCCGTAGCCACCCGCGTCTTGCTTCCCTCAGCGTCGACTTTGTAGCTAACGCGCGAAGGCTTGCCCGACTGAGGGTCGACGATCTGCACATTTGAGATGTCCACCCACGCTTCCTTCTCGATAATCCCGCCGCCGCGATTGCCGGCCGGCTTCTGGTGTCGCTTGATCATTCCAGAGCCCTCGACCTTAACTTTGCCCCGCGCCGGAGCAACTGCCAGCACCCGACCCCGCTTTCCCTTGTCGCGGCCGGCCATCAGAACTACCTGGTCGTTCTTTCGAATCTTTGTTCGCTTCGTTGCTCTCAATTCCCTTTACCTCCGGCGCAGATCCACAACTTGCGCCACTTCAAATAACCTCCGGCGCCAGCGAAACAATCTTCATATAATTCTTGTCGCGCAACTCGCGCGCAACCGGGCCGAAGACGCGCGTGCCGATCGGCGTTCCGTCTTCTTTAATCAGCACGGCCGCGTTCTGATCGAACCGAATATAAGTGCCGTCGCGACGCCGCACTTCTTTGCGCGTCCGCACGATCACGGCATCCTGCACGGTGCCCTTCTTAATAGCGCCGTCGGGCGAGGCCTCTTTGACCGTTACCTTGATCCGATCGCCGAGACTGGCAATCGCCCCGGTCGAGCCGCCGATGCCCATGATCATCTCGACGCGCCGCGCCCCTGAATTGTCAGCGACCTCCAGAGAGGTCTGCATTTGAATCATGATTGAAACCCAATTGGCTCATTGATCCAATGCCTCATTGAATCAATGAAAAAATCATTTCGCTGCCTTCTGCACAATCTCGACCACGCGCCAACGCTTGCGCGCCGACAGTGGTCGCGTTTCCACGATGCGGACGCGGTCGCCCGTCGTCGAACCCAAGTCGTCATGCGCCATGAACTTCGACCTTCGCTTAACATAACGGCGATACTTCTGATGCAGCACCGTGCGGTCGACCCGCACCAAAACCGTTTTCTGCATCTTGTCTGAGGTCACGATGCCAATTTTCTGAACGCGATTGCCCCGCCCGCTCGTCGCGCGTTTCCCTGCGGTCTTAGCTGCGACGCCTTCGGAGCCCGCAGGCGCTTCCACAGACGCGGGTTTGGTTTCAGCCGCAGGAGCTTCCGAGTCGGCCTGACTCAACGAAGCATCCGTCGCTGGCGCCTGCTCAGGTGCGCTCTCAGAGGCGGCTTCAGTCGCCGGCACCGGCTCAACAATTTCTTCTTCCTTCTTTTTCCGTCTAAACATTAGTTACTCACGTTTCTGATCTATTCCCGCAACGAACGCCGGGTTATTTTCCAGCCTGAATCTCGCGCTCGCGTACCATCGTGCGAATCCGAGCGAGCGATTTTCTTTCCAGGCGCATTTTCTTGATCGCGTCGACTTCGCCCAGCGCCAGCTTAAAGTTCAAGCGAAACAACGATTCCTTCAAACGCGCGACTTCAGCGTGCAGATCGTCGTCATGCATGTCCCGATATTTGTCGACTTCTTCTCGTCTCTTCATGGCTCTCTTCGTTCGCCGTCTTGAGTTACAAGTTACAAGTTTCAGTTTAGGCCTACTGGAAACCTTAAGCTTGAACCCTCAAACTAAATTGCGCCCCCCTCCTGCTCGGCCCGGGTAACGAACTTCGTCTTAACCGGCAGTTTTTGCGACGCGAGCTTCATTGCTTCGCGGGCGGTCTTTTCGTCGACGCCTTCGATTTCGTAAAGGATCCTGCCCGGCTTGACCACGGCGACCCAGTACTCGGGCGCGCCCTTTCCCTTACCCATGCGAGTTTCCGCGGGCTTCTTGGTCACCGGCTTATCGGGAAACATCCGAATCCAAATTTTTCCACCGCGTTTGATGTGACGCGTCATCGCAATGCGCGCAGCTTCGATTTGCCGATCGGTAATCCAGGCCGCCTCCAGCGTTTTCAGCCCGTACTCGCCGAAACTAATCGCACTCCCGCGAGTCGCGAGGCCCTTCATACGACCGCGCATCTGCTTGCGATGCTTAACTTTTTTCGGCATCAACATAGCGTCTTATCTTTCCGGCCTTTCTGGTCTCTCTCTCCGGGCGCGTGCTGGGCGTGCTCGGCCTTCGCGCTGACCTGGCCGCGTATCGTTAATCGGATCCGTGCCGGTGCCGCGGGCCATTGCCGCATTGGGATCCAGAATGATGCCGCGATAGATCCAAACCTTGACCCCAATCACGCCGAACGTCGTATGCGCTTCGGCGAAACCATAATCGACATCCGATCGCAGAGTATGCAAAGGCAACTGGCCCTGCAGATGCCACTCACTGCGCGCAATCTCAGCGCCGTTAAGCCGGCCGCTGACTTTCACCTTGATGCCCTGGGCGCCAAAACGCAGTGACTCTTCCACGGCTTTGCGCATGGCGCGGCGAAAAGCGATTCGCTTTTCGAGCTGGGCCGCAATCTTTTCCGCCTGCAACTGAGCATTCAACTCCGGTTTATGAATCTCCTGGATGGAAACCAGAACCTCGCGGCCGGTGCGCGAAGAGATATCACCTTTCAGCTTATCGATCTCGGATCCCTTGCGGCCGATGATGATGCCGGGTCGCGACGTATAGATAATGATCTTCAGACGATTCGCCGCACGCTCGACATCGACGTGCGAAACACCGGCGCCTGTAAAGCGACGCTTCAGCTCGGCTTTCAGTTTCAGATCTTCGATCAGAAAGTCGCCAAACTGCTTCTTCGCAAACCAGTGCGAATGCCAGTCCTTGTTATAACCAAGGCGAAAACCGTATGGATGAACTTTTTGGCCCATTTATTTTCCGTCTTTCTTTCGTCGCAAAACCTTGCTCAACTTCGATCCCGCCTTGCTTGCTTTCTTCTCGCCCTTGGCTTCTTTCGCCGCCCCGGATTTCGCTTCAGAACCTGCGGCAGCCTCGCTCTTTGAAGCGACCCGCTTGGCCCTGGGCGCCGCCGCGGCTCCGCCGCGTTTAGCCCGCTTACTCACCGCCGGCGTGGCCGACGCAGGCTGGCCGTCAATCTTCGCTCCGTCACCCGGTAGATCGCTGGAAACCAGAACAGTCACGTGACAAAAGTGGCGTCGCTCGCGATACGCACGGCCTTGCGGCGCGGGCCGCATGCGCCGGCGATTCTTTGTCGGGCCGCGATCCACATATGCGGCTTTCAGCCAAAGCTCGTCCGGATCGACGGCGATGTTCGCTTTCTCGGCCGCCTCGTTGGCGTTGGCGATCGCCGACTTAACGCACTTTTCAATGCCCAACGCGGCGCGCTTATTCGAGTAGCGCAGAATGGCCAGCGCCTGGTTAACATTCTTGCCGCGGATCATATCGATGACCAGTCGCGCCTTTTGCGCCGATCCGCGAAGATATTTTGCACTTGCTCTTGCGTCCATAAGTCTTATAGGTTCTTACAGGTTCCTATATCTTTTCTTTAAGCTGCGGGAGAGGGAGCGGCCGGAGCTGAACTGCCGCCTGACGGCGCAAACTTCGCAGTCTTCTCTGACTTCTCAGCCTTCGTTCCCGAATGACCCTTGAACATTCGCGTAGGCGAAAACTCACCCAGCTTGTGCCCGACCATGTTCTCAGTAACGTAAATCGGGATGTGGCGCTTTCCGTTGTGCACGCCAAATGTTAAGCCCACCATATCGGGCGTGATCGTAGAGCGGCGCGACCAGGTGCGAATCACCTGTGGCCGCTGCGAACCCGCACGGATTCGCTCGACAACTTTTTGGATGCCTTTATCGACCCAGGCGCCTTTTTTTACTGAACGTGGCATAGTGTTTCGCTTCGCTCAACGATTGGGTCATTCATTCATTGACTCATTGAATCAATGACTAAATGAATCAATTATTTGACTCTCCGATCTCTGACGATCATCTTCTTCGTACGCTTGTTCCGGCGCGTCTTGTATCCGCGCGTCGGCTGGCCCCAGGGCGTTACCGGATTGCGTCCGCCGGACGTCTTGCCCTCGCCGCCGCCGTGCGGGTGGTCCACGGGATTCATCGCCACGCCGCGCACGTGCGGTCTGATACCACGCCAGCGCGTACGTCCCGCTTTACCCAGCGAAACGTTTTCATGCTCGACGTTCCCGACCTGTCCCACCGTAGCCCGGCACTCGACCGGGACGCGTCGAATTTCGCCCGAAGGCATGCGCAACTGTGCATATAGACCTTCTTTGGACAACAACTGCGCGAACGAGCCGGCCGCGCGGGCCATCTGGCCGCCTTTGCCCGGCCGCAGTTCAATGTTGTGAATCTGCGTGCCCAGCGGGATGTTCCGAATCGGCAGCGTATTGCCCGGCAGAATGTCCGCTTCCTCGCCGCTGGTGATCGTTTTGCCGACTTCCAAACCAACCGGCGCGATAATGTAGCGCTTCTCGCCGTCGAGGTAGGTGACCAGAGCTATGTTCGAAGAGCGATTCGGATCGTATTCGATCTGCGTCACGCGTCCTGGCACGCCGTCTTTGTTACGCTTGAAATCGATCACGCGATAGAAGCGCTTATGGCCACCGCCACGGCGGCGCACTGTGATCCGCCCGTCATTGTTGCGTCCCGAAATGCGTATTTTCGGTTCCAACAGAGACTTTTCGGGTACCGCGCCCGCAGTTAACTCGTCGCGTGTCAGATAAGTCTGATAGCGACGAGCCGGTGATGTCGGTGTCAGTTTCTTTATTCCCATAGCTATTGACTCATTTGTTCATTGATTCATTGAGACAATGATTCAATGAATCAATTCCTAGATCGCTTCTCCGTAATCAACCGGCTTCTCGCCCGGCTTCAGAGTCACATAAGCTTTTTTCCACGAAGGCTTGCGCCCTTCATGACGTCCGCGCCGCGCCATCTTGCCGAGAAAATTAGCCGTGCGAACCTCGTCGACCTTCACCTGAAAAATCGTCTCGACCGCACTCTTGATTTCCGGCTTGGTCGCGTGACGATCCACCCGAAACGTCAACAACTGACGCCGGTCCTGGGTCTCTTCTTTGGCCACCAAAGCCTTCTCGGTAATCACCGGTGACTTGATAACGTCCCAAACAGTTCGCATGTTTACGCCGACGCTCCTCTATCCCTCGGTATTCGTCGCGGTGGTCGCTCTCTTTCGCCCTCATTTGAGTGCGAGCGAAAATGCTCTTCGTCGTCCTTCGCTCGCGGCTGCAAAATTCCGGTCAGCTCTTCGACGGTCCTGGGCGTGAGCACCACCGTCTGGTGATTCACCAGATCGTAGATATTCACTCCATAGCTATTAACCACCTTGGCGGTCTGCACATTGCGCGAAGCCAGCATAAGTTTCGTGTTCTTCAGCGAATCGACGATCAATGTCCTGCCGCTCAGTTTTAAGCTGCCGAGCGTGTTAATGAAGTCTCTGGTCTTTGGCTGATCGAACTTCCACTCGTCAACGATAATCAGATTGCCTTCGCGCAAGCGCTCAGAGATGGCCGAGCACATCGCGCGCTTTCTCATTTTCTTGGGCAGGTTGTACGACCAGTCGCGTGGCTGCGGTCCGTGAACATTGCCGCCGCCCTTCCACAATGGCGAACGCAAACTGGCAATTCGGGCCCGACCTGTGCCTTTCTGCTTCCACAATTTGCGGCCCGAGCCCGAGACGTCACCGCGCGTTTTCGTAGCCGACGTACCGGCGCGCCGGTTCGCCATAAAGCTGCGCACAGCCTCATGAATCAATGGCTCGTTGAGGGCGACGCCGAAAACGGCGTCAACCAACTCGATCTCGCCAACTTCTTTGCTTGTCAGATCCAGCACTTTGACTGTTGGCATAACGGAACCTCCGTTTCGAACAAGAGACCCCCCGGGGGTCTGTCTTAACCTGCGCCTACTTCTTGGCTTGTCTGGCTGCTTTCTTAACTACCAGGACGCTGCCATTGGGACCGGGCACCGCGCCGCGGATCATCAATAGATTGTTCTCAGCGTCCACGCGGGCCACTGTCAGCCGCTTGATCGTTACGCGCACATCGCCCATGTGCCCGGAAGAGCGCATGCCTTTGACGACCCGCGACGGATAAGCCGAAGCGCCGATCGATCCAGGAGCGCGCACATTCATCGAGCCGTGCGATTCAGGACCGCGATTGAAATTATGACGTTTGATGGTGCCCGCGAACCCACGGCCCTTTGATTTACCAACAACGTCGACGATGTCGCCGTCCGCAAACTGATCCACCAGGATCTTGTCGCCGACATTCGTGCTGTCGTCCGAAGTTTCCAGACGAAACTCTTTCAGCACCCGCGTCGGTGGAACACCACCGCCGGTCTTTTCAAAGTGCCCGCGCATCGGTTTATTAACGTTCTTCAGCCTGACGGGGCGCTCTTCAACCAGGCCAACCTGGACGGCGTCGTAACCGTCGCGGCCGCCGGCAGTTTTCTTCTGGACGACGACGCAAGGTCCGGCCTTGATGACCGTTACCGGAGTAACCGTTCCATCCGGCGCAAACAACTGCGTCATCCCAACTTTCTTGCCGATGATTCCGTTAATCATTTCAGTAATTGATTCACTAAATCATTGATTCATTTGGCCATTAGATCATTGGTTTCGGTTCAATGAATCAATGTTTCAATGAGTCAATGAATAAATCCTAGCTTTTGCCAAAAGCCTTAATCTCAACGTCCACGCCCGCGGGCAGGTCGAGCTTCATCAACGCATCGACCGTCTGCGGAGTAGGATCGAGAATATCCATCAGGCGCTTATGCGTTCTGATCTCAAACTGCTCGCGCGATTTCTTATCGACGTGCGGCGAGCGCAAAACCGTCCATTTATTCTTGACGGTCGGCAGCGGAATCGGCCCGGCCACACGCGCGCCAGTGCGCTTCGCAGTCTCGACGATCTCAGTCGTCGACTGATCCAATACGCGATGATCATAGGCTTTGAGCCTGATTCTTATTTTTTCGTTCAGCATAGATTCTGTACGTCCTAGAGGTCTTATTCCACCACTTCGCTGACCGTCCCGGCGCCCACCGTTCTCCCGCCTTCCCGAATCGCGAAGCGCAAACCTTTCTCCATCGCAATCGGCGCGATCAGCTCGATGTTCATCTCCACGTTATCGCCAGGCATCACCATCTCTACTCCGGTAGGCAGATTCGCCACCCCGGTCACATCGGTGGTCCGGAAGTAAAACTGCGGCCGATACCCCGTAAAGAACGGCGTGTGCCGCCCACCTTCTTCCTTCGTCAGCACGTACGCTTCTGCCTTGAACTTCGTGTGCGGCGTAATCGAACCCGGCTTCGAGATTACCTGCCCCCGTTCAATGTCCTTGCGCTCCACTCCGCGCAACAGTAGCCCGACGTTGTCGCCCGCTACGCCTTCATCCAAAAGCTTCTTGAACATCTCCACGCCTGTCACTACCGTCTTCAGCGTCGGCCGGATGCCCACCACCTCTACCGTCTCGTTAACCTTCACCTTGCCCCGCTCCACTCTGCCCGTCGCCACTGTGCCCCGGCCCTGGATCGTGAAAATGTCTTCGACCGGCATCAGAAAAGGCTTCTCAATGTCGCGGGCC
>DASQAF010000047.1:0-3597 GCA_035635855.1 Pyrinomonadaceae bacterium | reverse complement strand
AAGTATGAAAATCGTGATTGCCCGGAGCAGGTCTGGTGCGTGATTTGGCGCGGCCCCAGGTCTTGTCGTAACAAGCGAAATTCTCTTTGGTGCCGTCGGGATACGCGAGATCGCCGTCGGCCATGACAGTGCCGGGGACTTTATCCAGCAATTTTGCCGTGGCTTCTGCGCCGGAGAGATCCCGGCAATCCGCGATATCGCCCGCGCCAACGAGAACCGCAGTGTCGTCCGTCGCCGGAGTGCCCGCCGCGAAGTTCGCGTGGCCGCTCGAAAGCGTGATCAGCGCCACCGAGGACCATATCAATCCTGAACATAACAACTGTTTCTTCATAAATAGTCCTGCTCCTGCCGGATGGCGTGGGCGAATATCATATTAGGTGGCTTAGGCGGCCCGACGCAAACGCGCCATAAATTTTAGCCTGAAATTCTATTCAGCTAACCCGTATGTGCAGCCGCCGAGACTCACGGAGCCGCCCTCGCGACCTGGATTGATGTCCGTGCCCCAAGTCTCAGGACAAAAAGAGGTCTACCGCGAAGCGGTGGAATCCAGTGTTCGTCACGGCTTTGCAGTTCCTTTATTTTTCATGAGCGGGGCCAGCGGGGCCCGCAGCGAATGTGGGCTCAGGTACAACCGGCCGCAGCGCCCGCGCGAGGCATCCCGGATCGCCGATCACTTCACAGGATGAGACGCGAAGTACTGGTCGAGACCCGCCACTACTTCAGTCACCGCTCTTTGAACATTTCGATCGAGTGCCGCAACCACAGCGGGCACGTCTTTTCCATTTACTGGCTCATCGTGCGTGTAATAGTGCGTCCATACCGTTCCACCGGTATTAAGGTCGCGCATCTCGAGGTCCAGCGTCACTCTGGCTGAGATCTGGGATCCGGTAAGTTCCTTGAAATCGTACAGCCGCCCACGAAGAGCAAAATCACCCTTCATATTGCTGCGCCGGTAATAAACGGCACGGTAGCGGCCCGATGCTCGCAATTGCCGCAGGAGGACTCCTTGGATCAATTCGGCCGGAGGTTCGGCCCATCGTTCAAACTCATAGGTGCCTAACTGTTCGGGGCCATTGCCGTAGACGATGCGGTCTTCGCGATACAGATGGGACGTCATCAGCCCGGCCAAGAGCAGCGTCACTGGCACCGCATCTGCATTTTCGACTGATGGAGCATTGGCCGGAACCGTGAGCTGGTAATATTTGCTTGGCCGCGCGGCACCGCAACCGGTTAGAAATGCAATCACCAGCACGAGGGCAGTGGTTAGAATTTTGTTGGCTGCAACCCGAACGACTCTTTTTCGCTCCGCAAGCGCCCTTCCTGCGCATGACGTTTTGATTGCACCTCGCGCCTGGATCATCGTGGTTCTCCCGTTTTGTGCTCGCGTGGAGCGCTCGACCGAATGAGGGTGTACGGTCGGGTCTTGATCGTGTTCGTAAATTCCTTGAGATTCTGGCTCACGTGACGCAGGTTCTCGAGCAATTCATCGATGTTCTCCGAATTTACATCGAGCGTTTGGTCGAGTCTGCCGGTCAGGTCGGTGATCGTCGTGAGCGACTTGCGCAGTTCGACGACCGCCTGGCGAACGTCCGCACGATTCTCTCCGATCATCGTATCAACGTGGTCCAACGCCTTATTGGCTTCGGCTGAGGTCTTACGCAGGTCCTCGAGCAAAGGCCCTAGCTTCTGGCTGGCGGAATTTAAGTTTTGTACAGTGGCTTTCACTGGCGGGCGGTTTTCGGTGATCATGCCGCGGGTCTCGGCGAGCGTGCCCGCAAGGTTGGCACGATTCCGGTCGTTAATCAGGTCATTCACGCGATCCACGGTCACTTTCAGCTCCGTGGCGCGATCATTGAGCGTTCTCAGAAGTTGTTGTGCCTGGGGAGCTATATCATTAATCCTTGCCGTCAGCGCATTGAAATCAATGTAGGGCTCAGCCGGCAGAACTGTGCCGGCCGGCGCGAGTGCCGCCTTTTCGCTTCCCGGAACGAGTTCCAAATGATTGTCGCCGAGCGGGCTGAGGCTCATGATTTTCACGTGGCTGTCCGTTTTCACGGGCAAACCGGACTTTACGCTGAACGTGATTTCGATGCGCGAAGAATCCTTCGGATCGAGCTGCAACTTCTCCACGCGCCCCACTTTGGGGCCGCCCGCGTAACGCACGGTTGCGCCCGGCTCCAGCCCTCCGGCGAACGGGAAATAGGCGCGGTACGAGGAAGACGAACCGCCGAACGCCCCGCTAAGCACGAACACAGTAGCAACCAGCACGGCTCCCGCGATCAAAACGAACAATCCCACCATGGCCTGCTCGCGTTTCGCTCCCATCACTCACCTCACTTTTCGCCGCTCAAAAGCCCCGGCGGGGATTCTCTTCCGTCAGCATTTGCAGATAGTCCAATTCCTGCGAAACTTCCGGCTCGGCAATGCGGTCAAGAAACTGGCGCACGCGGGGATGGGTGCTCGAACGCAATTCCGCCGTGGTACCGATCGCGATGACATTTCCTTTGTCGATGAGCACCATGCGGTCCGCGATCAGAAATGCGCTCGCCAATTCGTGCGTGACCACGACGATGGTCATGTGGAAGGCTTTCTTCAAGTCGAGAATCAACTGGTCCACGCCCGCAGCGATGATCGGGTCCAGCCCCGCCGAAGGCTCGTCGAAAAAAAGAATTTCCGGATCCATGGCCATGGCGCGTGCCACGGCGGCGCGCTTCTTCATCCCGCCGCTGAGCTGCGAAGGCATGTAGTTTTCGAATCCGGCCAATCCCACCTGATCGAGCTTCAATCGCAAGATAATTTCGATGGTGGAGTCTTCCAGTTTGGTGTGCTCGCGAAGCGGCAACGCAACATTTTCTCCTACCGACATCGAGCCGAACAGCGCGCCGCCCTGGAAGGACATCCCAACTTTCTTGCGGATTTCGTCCATCTCTGCGGCGGAGATGGCAGCGATATTCTTTCCCTTAAGCCAAATCTCACCGGAAGTCGGGCTTTCCAGACCCACCAGCGTCCGAAGGAGCGTGCTCTTGCCTGAGCCCGATCCGCCGAGAATGACCAGAGTCTCGCCGCGCATCACGTCAAAGCTGATGCCATGCAGAATTTCCCGCTCGCCGTAGCTCACGCGAAGATTCCGCAGCGAGATCATCGCTTCGGACTGCCAAACCGTGTTTTCGTTCTGGTCCATGGCGCCAGTTCGAATCCTATCGTTCGCTCAAAAAGAAAAAGAGCGCGGTAAAGACGAGGTCTACCAGGATCACCAGAAAAATGGAAACAACTACGGCGCGTGTTGTGGAGCGTCCTACTTGCTCCGCGCCGGCGCCCGTCGAGAGTCCTTCATGGCATCCAACGGCCGTGATGGTAATTCCGAACATGACGCTCTTGATCAGCCCGGACGCGATGTCCCTCAAGAACAGCGCGTCCAGCGAAGCAATAACGTACCGTTGCACAGTGAAACCCGCTTGGGCCACGCCAAAAAGAGCGCCGCCGAGGATGCCCATCGAGTTTGCCCAAATCGTAAGGCACGGCAGCATGATCATCATGGCAACGAACTTCGGTGTCACCAAAAAATGGATTGGATCGATCGCCATGGTTTCGAGCGCA
>DASQAF010000046.1:0-123369 GCA_035635855.1 Pyrinomonadaceae bacterium | reverse complement strand
GCTTCTTCACAAGTGTAGCCGGTTATCTGCTGTCCTTTTTTGTTTAGTGACGTGTAATGACCTTCGAGATCGTGCGTGTATACGATGTCGTTTGCATTGTCGAAGAGCTCACGATAGCGTTCTTCACTGCGGCGCAGGGCTTCTTGGGTGCGTTTGCGTTCGATCAGTTGGCCGACCCTGGCGATGAGTTTGAGTTGGTCGTAGGGGCCTTGGATAAAATGGTCGGCACCGTCTTCGATTCCTGCGACGGCGTTCGAGGTGTCGCCGCGAAAGTGACTCAGGAGCAAAATTGGGGTGCTGGCCAGATCCGGTCGGGCGCGCAGACGGCGAGAGAGCTCGATGCCGTCGGTCTCCGACATGGAGAAGTCGTTGATGATCAGGTCGGGTCTTTCGTTGGCAGCCAGTCTAAGCGCAGCCTTGGGGTTTGCAGCCTCGAGGACGTCGTAGCCGGCGTTTCTGAGCGTAGAGCTCAGTAACTGCAGTTGGTCCGGCAGGTTGTTTATGACAAGAATAGTGTTAGGACTCGGGCTTCCATTTTGTCCTCGCTGCATACTCTGATCTGGTCCATCGCCGAGCGACACGCTTAAATCCGAGTCTTTCATACTTCCCCTGTAATCCTCCCAGTGTTCGATGTGGCTCTCTGCATAATTCGGTCTTTTCGGGCCGACTCTCTTGCCCGTGTCGGAGGCGTTTTATGTAGTCCGTAATTGCGGATTTTCGCTAAATGGCTATAGACAGCGGGTAGGCTTTGTGGTGGGAGGTTCTCCTAGTCATGAGCGTTTTTCTGAAGCTGGCACGAGCAGAACAATAAACGAGAGCACGGCAAAACATAGCAGAATACACGAGCGAAGAAGAGACTGTCGGTCTCTAACGAGACTCAGTCTGTAACCAGACATAGCTGAGAGATCAGTTTCAAGCTGGGAGAAAATGATCGAGAGTTTCTGCCACGATGCGGTAGCACTCACAGGCAGTTTCTTCGAGACCGTTCCTATCAATAATGGTAATTTTGCCGCGCTTGTAGCGGATCAACCCTGCGTCCTGAAGAGTGCCAGCAGCCATCGTGACGCCAGTGCGTGGAGCGCCCATCATATAGGAGATGATTTCCTGGGTAAGATGAAAAGTGTCTCCATCCACGCGGTCGTGGGCTATCAAGAGCCAGCGGCAGAGTCGCTTTTCCATTGTGTGGAAGCGATTACAGACGGCTGATTGCGAGATCTGAGTAATCAGCGCGTGGGTGTAGCCGAGTAGTAAGTCTTGCAACTCGGCGCCTCGCTTCAACTGGGCTCGGAGCACGTCCGCTTTGATTCTCATCGCATCGCCAGGCATCTGGATCATAATTCGGTAAGGTGCTTTGCGAGCTCCGAGCACCACGGGGATACCCAACATCCCTTCGTTGCCGACCATCGCGATCTCGACGGTCGCACCACCTTGAGTAACGGCGAGCAACGACCCCATGCCGCTGTTGAGAAAATAGGTGTGCCGGATAAGATCGCCGGCCTCAGAGAGGGTTCTGCGCGTGGAGAGGTGGACCAGCTCCAAGTGGGGCTGGAGGCGCTGATATTCTTCATGAGGCAGGGCAGACAGAATCCGATTGTTAACCGCGTAGGGTTTTGCGGTTGCAGTCATGATCACCTCTGGGCTGCGCTGTGCCAATGCTTGCTTCGGCAACAGAGCGGTGACTGATTCAAGGAGTCGTGTGTGCGGTCAATTACCGCTTTCGCCGTACCCGAGAGGCCGATGCGCGAGCGGACTCCTTGTGATCTGGAACGCTCGGCAGCTTCTCGGGCAGATCCAACTTGTCATTAATAAGCACGTCCATACACACGCCTGCGACCTCCGCATACTTCAAAAGGATGGGGAGCGGTGGCTCACGCGTGCCAAGTTCATAACCGGAGATGCTGGCTTGAAAGAGTTCTTCGCGCAGGCCCAGGCGGCGGATTATCTGATTCTGTGAGAGTCCAAGAGACGTGCGGATCTGGAGAAGTTTTTCTGTCAGACGAGCTGGCTTTGCTCGTGGGCTTTTTCCCATCAGGATTGTCCTCCTGATGGCAATGAAGCCTTTTTGCGAGATCGACCGCTAAAACGAATTCGTTTTAGCTTGGCCTCATGTTCTGTTGCCGCCGGGAAGTCATACGATTTTGACTCCCTCGCGGCACTCATCAGTTGTGATGTTGTGCCGCCTCACGCATGGGCCAAGCAAGCGATCAATTGTCTATCAACAGTATGGCTCTCTTCACGTGAGATGCCAAATGAAACGGCAATTGTCATCGCGGGGCGAGTGGCGAGTTGCCGGCAATAGCAAGCACGGGGACAGCAAGCATGTTGACGATTTAGCCCACAACATAACGAACCCTGTCAATAAGTCGTCAACGCAAATTGAGGTTTTTGAGCGGCTTCTGAGACACCGAAAATCCTCGGTTGGCGATTGTTCAATGTGCGAAATTTCTCGATTTCCTTCAGTTGCGGTTTTTTGACCTCTCATTTGAGAAACGCATTTTTATCTCGTGATATCCAACTTTCTCCAGTCGCCTAGCTGAATGAAGCTGGCCCAGTAGTACGGATGGCTGCGGTCACTACTTTTGAGCATGTTGAGTTGCGCATTACGCAGAGCTTCTCCACGTCCTTCGCCTCTTTGCAAGCGGGTGTAGTAATTAACCATCAGGTCGCGTGTTGCCACGTCGTCAACTTGCCACAAACTTGTGACCTGGCTCGCAGCGCCGGCTATTACCAATGCCCTACGAAGACCATATACACCTTCTCCATCCTCAACGTCGCCGAGGCCAGTGTCACATGCTGAAAACACGACGAGCTTGGTACCCCATAGATCGAGGCCTGCGACCTCCAAGGCCGTCAATATGCCATCGCCACCTTCACCATCCTCAAGCTGACTGGCGCCAGCTAGAACGATTCCTGAGCGGAGCAAAGGGTTCTGAATAGGTGGAGCTGACTGCGTCGTATCCTCCCTTACCAGTTGACGACTCGCGTTGATGACCGGTTCCTTCTGGTCTGAAAGAAAGAAGCCGTGCGTAGCAACATGAAGAATCAGCGGTGCTCTCACCTGCTTTAGGGCTGATTCTGTTGCTTGTCTGCCAGTCAGAACTTTTGAGCTAGGCATAATTGCATGAATCGCGTCAGCTTCTTGGGCGGTCCTTGGGAGTGGGGCATAACTAACTTTGGTGAAGTCAACTGAGCGAGGTGTTGAACCGATGTGCGACTGCGAAGTACTCTGGTTCCTGTCCAGATTGAAGAGTGGATCAGCAATAATTACAGCGTCCTGCCTGTTGGGGGCCGTCTCTTTCAGACGCAACAGATCACGCCCACTGGTCAGATATGTAAAGGTATAGCTCTCGATCAAATAATTGTTCTTTTCATCCACCAGAGCTTCAAATGGTACTAGGTTCAGCATACCATCTGGCGAAATCAAGACGTGGTGAATGGTTCCAAGAAGCCCCCGAATTGGCCTCATTACTCTCTCGTCCAACTGTCGAGCAATCTGCTTATGGTCATTGCCAGTACTGTCTTTCAACGCATCGCGCCAGCGCGATATGGTAGCGTGAATGACTGCCGCGTCGCCCAGTTCCGCGGATTTAATTGTGCCGTCATTGGTGAGCACATATGCGACATAGTGAGGTGGCCCAAAAGAGTGAAGCTTGGCGTCGTAAGGCTGGTACAAAGCGATTTCCACCAATGCCGCGGCATCTGGAATCGCTTCGCTAACGCGACTAAGCGACGGCCGTTGTATGTGGATTCGGAACTCGGAGCTTCTGGCGCTAACGTCTGCCTCCAGACGCCCTGCTTCGTCTTCAAGTCTCGCAACTTCAGCCGTTTCCTCATTCGATAATTGTCGGCCGGATTGCCTGAAGATGAGAGCAGCAAGGCGAGAGCGAGCGGCCACCAATCGGTCAAGCAACAAGCGATTCTCCGCAGTCAAGTGATCTCGCAGCGTAGTCATGCTCTCACTGATTGCGTCGAGCGCACGACCCTTTCTCTCCAAGATAACCGTTAAGGCCATGATAGCTGCGACCTGCTCCATCGGAGCCGCCTTGATGTGAAGCGATATCGTGAAATCCGTATTTGTTGAGAGTTGCCTCAGGTACAGGTGCTTCTGCTCTTCAGATCCGCTCGTCAAGATCAGGTTGATATTGTGTTCAAGAATCTCATCATGACGCCGTGTGTAGTCCAAGCATCTCTTTATGTCACTGCGTGCCAGGGAGAGTGTTGCTAGATTGAAAAGACTTTCGGCAACGTCTAAGTGGTTTGGCCCAAAGGCTTGTTCCCGGATTGAGAGAGCACGCTGAAGGATGCGCTCCGCTTGGTCATAGTCGCCAGTTTGAATCTTAAGTCGTCCGTAGTTGTCGAGGATTGTCGCAATAAGGGCGTGCTGTGGGCCGAGTGCTTTTTCTGCGATGTCGATCGCGCGCTCGTAAAGCGGTCGCGCAAGTTCCATCTGCCCTCTATTGTGATAAAAATATGCGAGGTCATTTAGTGCAATCGCTACAGTGCGGCTGTCTGGCCCATAAGCCTTTTCGAAGAGAAGTATCGCGGTTTTATAGGACCTCTCAGCATCAGAATAGCGGCCTAACAAAGCCAGCCAATACGCGATTCTATTAAGGTCAAACGCCGTCGCGGCGGTCTGGTTAATGCCAACACCCATTTTCTTCAAGTGTTTCTCATAAGTTCCCGCTGCTCTGAGGTAGAGATCTACGGCGCGCACGGAGTCACCCTTTGATAAATAAAGTTCGGCAAGGGATTGCAATGACTCGGTGATTTCTGGATCTTCAGCGTTTAATGTTTTCTGTCTAATAGTTAGAGCTTCTTGATACAGCCGCTCGGCTTGAACGTAGTCACCTGTCTTGAAATATAGACCCGCAAGACTGTGAACAACGTTCGCGACTTCAGGAGTTTCTGGACCCCGTTTTTCAAGGATTGAACGCGCGTCAACCCAGAGCGACTCCGCCTTGGCGTAATCGCCCATTCCCAAATACAGATTAGCTATTGATGAGAGTGTATCGGCTACCTCACGGCTCTGGGGTCCCAGAGCTTCTCGATTGATTGCTAATTCTCGGTTATATAGCCTTTCCGCCGCTGAGTAATCGCCCTCACCTTGCCTTTGCCCAGCAAGGTAATGCAGTGACACCGCGATCAATGGGTTTTTGGGTCCGAAGATCTTTTGCCGTATGGCAAGAGAACGCTCAAAAGCTGAATCAGCTTGTTTGTTAGCTCCTTGTTCTCTATACACTACGCCCAAAATTTGCAGTACGTCAGCGACTTCTGGAGCCTCGAGCCCCAGAGTGGCCTCTCTTATTAACAATATACGTTGCAAGGATTCCTGGGCGCGCGCGAAATCTTTGGTTTCCATGTACACCCTGGTTAAGTAGACAAGTACGCCCGCGACACTTGGGCTTTGCTGACCCACTGCCTTTTCGGCAACCGTTACGGCGCGAAGGTAGAATAGTTTCGCTGCTACATAGTCTTGCTTCGCGTACTTAAGATCCCCAAGCAGCTTGAGCGAAGCGGCTACGGAAATGTGAGACTCTCCCAACTTACTCTCAGCAATGGCCAAGGCGCGCTCGACAAAGGCTATGGCTCCGTCGAGATCGTTTTTGGCTTGGAGTTCTTGTGCCTGTTGTAGCAACTGGACGACTGTTTTATCGGCATCTGAGATCTCTTGCTTTTGCTGCTCCTTAGCCCCAATACCCACGAGCGGAATGAGTGTCAGCGTCAGAACCAAGAGAATCGCTTTTCTTAGATGGCCAATCGTTTTCATGCTTTTGAGAGGGCAATATTGCAAATTAAGGGACGACGGCACATCAAAATCTTCCCGATACAGACGTCCGTTTCATAGACGCGCTCGGCCAAGAACGAGGTTCACGCTGCGCCATCGGATACCATTCAAGTGGACCTTATGCGAACCTCAGACTGGGCTTGCTGGATTTGATAAGTCGATTCCGCATAACCTTGTAAGTGCGATATTCGGCCCGGATTTCAAGTTTCAATATCTAATTGGAGCGAAGGCAGCACTAAATCGCAATTCAGCGTTTTTTCTACTTGGCCAAACTTCGCCTTATTGTCTCGGGCAAGATACCTCACCTTTGAGGCGAAGGGGTTCCTTCGCCGGGATCTATTCTTCTCCAGTCTCCCAATTGAATGAAACTGGCCCAGTAGTACGGATGGCTGCGGTCAGTACTTTTGAGCATATCGAGTTGGGCATTGCGCAGAGCCTCGCCGCGTCCTTCACCCTTTTGTAATCGCGTGTAGTAATCGATCATTAGGTCACGCGTTGCCGTATCGCTTACAGACCACAGACTCATCACCTGACTTTCAGCCCCAGCGATCACGAGTGCCCTTCGCAAACCATAAACGCCATCTCCAACTCTTATCTCGCCGACGCCGGTTTCACATGCGGAAAGTACGACCAGTTTGGTGCCCCAGAGATCCAGTCCTGACGCTTCAAGTGCCGTCAAAATACCGTTATCGTCTGCGGCCGATCGCCAGTTATTCGCGCCCGCGAGAGCCAAACCGGACCGAAGGAGTGGATTTGATATTGTCGGCCCTTGTTGGATGGAACCAGATTCCTTAACCAGCTGGCGGCTTAGCCTTCCGAGTCCCGGTTGCTGTATCTGATCCGCAAGAAAGAATCCATGAGTAGCGATATGAACGATGCTGGGCCCCCTGACTTGTTTGAGCGCGGTCTTTGTTGCCAGGGAACCTGTAAGCAGGGTCGCGCCTTTCAGCACAGTGTTCAGAGCGCGCACTTCCTCGCCTGTTCCGGGCAAGGGGCGGAAGCTGCCAGTCGACAACCCGAGACCTCGGCTACCGGCGTTTGGTTCTTGAGATGGGCTCTTACTCAAAATCGCATCGTATTGAGGGTCCCCGATCACGAGTGGCGCCTGTCTGCTAGAAGCAGTCACCTGCATCCGCAATAGGTCTCGACCACTCGTAAGGTATGTCAATGAAAAGTTCTCAACCAGATAGTGGTCTTTATCGTCAACGAGGGTGCCAAAAGGAATGAGACTCAACTCTCCATCGGTAGAGAGAAGTAGCCGATGCGCGCTGCCAATCAATCTCACCATGGGACGCATAAGCTTGTCATAGAGCCTTCGTGCGGTAACTTTCACATCTGTCCTGGTAGGATCTTGGAGCGCAGTACGGAGCCTATTGACATCGGTGTCAATGGATCGAGCCTCGCCGAGATCAACCCAACTGAGCACACCCTCGTGCGTGAGCCCGTACGCCGCGTACTTCGGCGCGCCCCACATTTCTTTATTGGTCCGGTAGCTTGGGTTGAACGGTTGATAGGACACAATCTCAATCAAAACCGCATCCGACGGTATGGCTGATTGTACCTGCTCGATTGTCACTGGGTTGATCGCTGCGCGAAATTCCGCGCTACGGGACGTTATGCGGGACTCAATTCGGTCTGCCTCGGATTGAGCGCTCGATAAGTTGGCTCCGTACGTTTCTCGCGACGTATTGCCTGGTCCATTGAGGCTAAGATTAGCTACCCGAGAGCGAGCGCTGGCCAGTTGTTGTAACAGATTTGAGTCTTCTGGTCCGAGATGGCGGCGAAGAATCTGGATGCTGTCACTAACGGCGTCTAAGACGCGACCCTTTCTGCGCAGGATAGTCGTTAGCGCAAGACGCGCGGCTTGAATGTCATTTGGAGCGAACTGCATATGAAGAGCGACAGCTCCCTTGGTCTCGAACCCAATTTCGTCCATTGCCATATAGGCGCGCTTCTGCTCATCTGTACCGGTGGAATTCGTGAGGATGCTATTGATGGTCCCTTCGCTGATTTCAGTTCCTCGAGTGAGAGTAGAAACCGCTTTTGGGATGTCTCCTTTGGCTCCGTAAAAATACGCAATGCTCAAAAGGGTTCCAGCCAACTCGGGATTGTTTGCGCCATTAGCCCTCTCTTCGATTTTGAGGGCTCGGAGGAAAAGCGGCTCAGCCATCGCAAACTTTTCTTGAGCCGTGTAGATCAACGCGAGATTGTGCAGATCTTGGGCAACCGAAGTGTCGTCGCTGCCGTAAGCTTTTTCATCAATGCTGAGAGCGCGCTTGTTAAGCGTCTCTGCCTTTTCGAAGTCTCCGGTCGCGCGATAAACAAGAGCAAGCAAAGTTAGAGGGAACCCAATGTCCGAATTCTCTTTCCCGCCTAAATTCTCAGCAATTGAGAGCGATCGTTTGAGCAGCTTTTCAGCCGCCTCATACTCGCCTGTGTCTAGCAACACACTTCCCAGGCTGTTCAACGAAAAGCTCACATAGCGGTGCTTGGGTCCGAGCGCCTTTTCATTGATCGACAAGGCACGTTCGTACAGCCGTCTTGCTTTTGGGTAATCCCCGATTGAGCGATAGACACTAGCGAGGTTATTAAGTGATGGAACAATCTGTATGTTGTCTGAGCCGAACTTATCTTGCCGGATTTCAAGGGCACGTTGGAAAAGCGGTTCAGCTTTGCCATATTCACGCTGCGCGACATATATCGACGCGAGACTATCAAGCGGGAAAGTCACGTCGGGGTGTTTTGGCCCAAGTGCTTTCTCTCTTATCTCCAAAGCGCGTCGATGAAACGACTCCGCCCGTTCATACTCACCTCTTGCTGAAAAGACATCACCAAGGCCCATAAGGGCTGTGACTGAATCTACCTGATCGCGGCCAGCCAACTTGTCCGTGATTGCCAGTGAACGAAGGTATAGAGACTCTGCTCGCGAGTAGTCTTTGATCCGGTAACAAAGAAATGCCAACCCGTTGAGGTGGATAGCGTAAACGGGACTATCCGCGCCTAAGGCTTTCTCGGAGACCTCCACCGCTCGTTGAAAGAAGGGTTCAGCCTTATCGTACTCACCCTTTTGTAAGTGTAGCCATCCGAGCTGTCCTAACGTGTAAGCTAGATTCTGTTTAGAGCTGGGTGATTGTTCGAATATCTTTAACGTGCGCAGATATAACGGCTCTGACTTGTCATAGTCCGCCTTTCGACCATACATCTCCGCTAGGAGATTGATTTCGCCTGCCGTGTCTGGATGGGTCGGGCCGCGAGATTGTTCCGCAGCTTGAATGGCGCTCCTGTAAGAGGCCTCGGCTTTTTCATAGTCACCGCTCGCCTCGTAGATTTTAGCGAGCTGCAATAAGAACATCCCCTGATCCGGATACCGCGGTCTTCTTTCCTTCTCAGCTACGGCAAGACCTCGCTGGCACAGAGTGACTGCCAAGTCGTATTGACCTTGATCTGAACAGAGCCCTGAGAAGTATGAAAGGGCACCCGCGAGGTGAGAACGAGCTTCTAAATCGGGTGAGTTTTCAAGGATGCTTCTGAAACGTTGAATCTCTTTGTCCGCGAGTTCGTATTTCCTTTTTTTGATTAAGACCTCAACCAGCGTCGTCAGAAACCTCGCCACGTCGACGTGCGCCATCCCGAGTGTCTTCTCCGTTGACTCTATAGCGCGCCGAATGAAGGCCTCCGCTTCGTCGAGCCTCCCATCAGTGAGCGCGATCTGGGCGAGTCGGTTTAATGCGGCGATGGCGCCTTCATAATCATGTCCACCTAGTTTCTCCCAAATCGATAGTGCTCTCTCGTATAGGGGTTTAGCTTTTTCTTTAGCTTTTTGTTTGAAGTACAAATCAGCCAAGCCTTGCGATGAGGCAGCAATCATCCCTTCGTTCGCGCTTTGTTCGGCAAGACTTATCGACTGCTTGTACAGATCCTCAGCCCGAGGTAATTCACTCTTCCCCTGATATACAATCGCCAGTTGATAAAAACACGAACTGAACGCGTAATCTTTTTGTGTGGATAGTTCCCTAGCGGTTGCCAGTGCCCTTTCTGCAAGTGGCAATGCTTCGTCATATTTTCCTTGCTGGGTAAATTCGTAGGACCGATGTAAGAGTGAATCTATCAACTCAAGGTTCCGCCTGTCCCTGTCTGGAACTCCTGATGGTGACTGGCCACTTACTGATATCAAGGCGATCATAGTTAGGGAGATAAGAAGACCGACTACGACACTCCTACGAACAAGACGACGGACTAGAAGGGCGAGCAGGTCGCTCAGACTAAGCTGCTTACTTCCCATATCGCACCGGCACTGCACTTTCGTGACCATTGTCTTTGGACACCTTAGCTTCCTTATGCATTTCTGGGAATGCTGAACATCGCTGACTACGTTAACGCTCGTGACTATTTCGCATATCGGACCCGAACGTTCACGAGTAATGCCTTGTTATCGGCCGTGGACACGCGGTATATCGTCTGCGGCACAGGATCGTCGCGCGTCAGTTGTCTCGTCTCCTTGTGCGCAGCGGCTTGCTGTTCCTGTTTAGTCCACGCTTCACCGGCGCCGCCTTCCAGTTCAAAGCGCTCGCTTTGGCCGCCCCATGTCTTTTCCCAGTTAGCAATTTGCACATTCGGAATTTGTAGGGGCTTGTCTGAGATCGGCAAGTCGAGCCGCGACGTGGTGACGATGACTGTCAAAATCTCGCCGACTTGATCCGGGCTACTTGGTCGGGCGGTGAAGTAGCATGGGTCGTCTTCCTGAGCCGGAATGTCAACCAGCTTGCCGGGGCGCATTTGATTATCGCCACCATGCATGTCAGCCCAAGGATAAATTAACATCGCAGCGCCGGCAGTCCCGTCAGCGAAAAGATCGCGATCGACAACATAGAGGTATCCCGCGCGTGGTGATTCGATACTTAAACGCACGCGATCGCCTTCTCGAAATGTAGTGTCGGCCTCTACGCGTTCGGGCACCCACTCCGACGATGTCCCCTTCTCTCTGACCAGCACCCTGGCACCTGTGTCATTTGCGGTAGCAGGACGCAGTCTCCAGATAGTGATGCCTAACTGCACCACGCTAGGAGCATGAGTTGTCGGCCGCGGCCTCGTTACTGACGAAGAGGCGAGCCGGTAAGTGCGGCGTGGTCTTGGTGTTGTCCTGTTTGATGCTCGTCCCTGCGATGTCTTACTGCTAGAAGTAGTTGATGCTGCCTCCTGCCGATTCTTTGTGAAGTCGTCTGAGACGATCTTTCGCTGAGTGTCCTGCGGAGGATTGGCAAAAGCGGAGGGCTGAACCATGACCCAAATTACTAGGAAAAACAAAACCACCCAAGCACGCAACCCGCTGGCATGATTAACCACTTTACGTTTACCGCATTCTGAAGACATTTCGCTCAGCCTCCTAAGAATCGACCTGCGTTTGCTTTTAGCATGTCAAGACGTCTTCGATCTCATCGGTGCTCCAGCTCGACAAGCTTGACGAGCACGTCGCCATTCGCCCGCATGTTAGTCCGTTGTTTCGCTGAGTCCTTCGTGGTTTCGGGCTTTCGATCGGAATGCTTAGTCAAGAACTCTTTAACGGTTCGTACCATGGCGGCATCGGTAAGCGCTCCTTCTTTGTTCTTGAAAGCTGTATCCCGCGCGGCTTCCAATTCGGCTACTGGCGACGCCGACCAGGTGATCCAGAACTGTTCGGTGCCGATCCGGCCCGCAAACGTATTCCAGTTCGTCTGTATATTCTGGTTTGGGTCAAGTTTCGCAGAGCCGTTGTTAGTTAATGGCGTCGGATAGATTACTGTGAGACTTGTATTGTCACTTTCAGGCGCGCCTTCATTAAATACGTAGAGATAACCAGCTTGCGGGCTCGACATGTTTAGACGAAACTTGTAGCCGTTCTCGAAAACCTCTTGACCGGAAGATTGAAACGGTTCTTGATAAGGCTTTCCGTCACGCATTTTTTGTACAGTGAGCCAATAAGCTAGCGACCGCTCCGCCATATTGCCACCACCTGTAGTCGGATTGTTTCCGAATAGAGACTGTCGCTTGATAACAATTAGTCCGCCAGCCAATAGAATCGCAATGAAAGCTAGTGCAGCGGCAATCTTGGGCCAGCCGCGCTTTTCCTCTTTCAGGTCCACGGGCGTTGAAGAAACCATCCGCGGCGAGCTGTGGCCGACGGCTGGTTCGAAGGGAGTCGCAATCGTTTCCAGTGGCATCTCTGAAGATGAGTCAGCAGATCTTCCAGGTACCGTAACAGACTCTTGTTCATTAATCAGAGCGTGCGCCAACGCGTTGCCAAACTCTGCCGCGTTTTGGTAACGGTCTTGCGGTTCAAAAGTGAGTGCTTTTAGGATGATCTGTTCCGCTTCCGGCGATAACAGCGGACACAAATCCATCGGTTTCACTCGAATCCCTTCCCTCTGCATCTCAGCTAAGTGCGCGGCAGTCTGCGCTTTGAATGGTCGCCGCCCGGTGACGATCTCGTATGCGATCACTCCTAACGAATAGATATCGCTTGCCGCCGACACCTTCTGGAGGCGCAGTTGTTCCGGCGACATATAGGAAATGGTCCCTGCCGAAGTCGCGTCGGTCACGGTACTCGAAGCGATAAGTGATTCCTTAACCTTTGCTACGCCGAAGTCCAGAATCTTGACTTGCTCTTCGCCATGGCCCACGCGTTGAAGCATGATGTTTTCAGGCTTTAGATCGCGATGATAAATATTTCGTTCATGTACAGCGCTTAGAGCTGACCCGGCTTGCTTGATTATCGACGCCGCACGATCGAGATCCATTCCCTCTGGTTGTGCTTTTATCGCCTCACGGATAGAGATACCGTCGACGTATTGCATCACGATGTAAGGTTCCCCATCCTCCAACTCTCCGGTGTCAACAATACCAACAACTCCGGGGTGGTCTATGCGGGCAAGAGCCTCTTTCTCTTGCCGAAATTTCAGCGCAACCCACTCATTCTTCAACGACTTTTCAAGCAGAACCTTAACTACAACGTGCTTGTTGTGAAGTTTGAGATCGCGAGCGAGATATACTTTGCCCACTCCGCCGTGGCCAAGTTGTCGTTCGATTAGGTATCGCTCATCAAGCGTTTTGCCCAAAAGTTCATCGGGACCTCGATTCTCGATAATTGCGTCTGTCTCGTGGCTCGTGAGGCCATCGTCCGAGAGAATCTTCAGGCCTAAGTCGAAGACAGCAGCCTCGAGGAATCCCCCTGATGAGTCGTCAGCATGAAGAAGCGATTCAACCTCCTCCTGCAGTTCTGAATCGCCGGAGCAAGCACTTGTCACATAGGCAGCACGCTCCGATCGGCTCAACGGAACGGCCGAGTGATAAATCTCTCCTAACCGATGCCAACGCTCAGAGTCCATTTAATGATTCTCCTTTATCGAGCGTCCGTTATCTGAGAAAAGATCCCTACTCGATAGAGCTGAGCTTCTTTTTAAGTGTTACAAGCCATTCTTCTTTCCGAAGAACTCATTCAAAACTAGGATTCTGACCGGAATCTTATAGACATAAGACACCATTTGACAATAAGTTGGGAAGATGACCCCCCCAATTCCGCAGTGTTTGTCAGAGCGTCTGCTGAACTTCGGCCTTCCTTCGGTAACAAGCTCGCTATGGTACAACTACTGACTAACTACAAGCGGACGACTCGGCACGGTACAGGCGCGGCGGAGCAGAATTTCGCCGACGGAGTCTGGCACGACGTACGACCACCTACCCGGTAAATCAATAGACTGGTCGACGTTGCCGTCGCTTGTATACGACGTTACCTGCAAGACTCTGTTTCTTCCACGCTCGCAATCATATTGTGAGAGGACAGTCATTTTCCCGTCTTCGTTGACACTCTGTTCCCAGACCCTCACGAATGTCCCCGATCGCACGAGTGTGTCGGCTCGCCAGTAAAAGCGCGTCGCCTCGTCGCTAGTAGTCGCTACGAAAATCCAGCGTGGCCTTTGCGCATTCACGGACACCCCTATTGTGAGCAGCAGCAATCCAACCAGCATTAGTTTTCCTTTACCCATCCTATTTTCCTCCTGTAAGTGTCAGTCATTGTTCGGGCTATTACTTGATGCCACGCGGCTAACCACCTTTGCGCAACACTCGCAACACACTGGAGGCGGTCAGCCGTGCACCATCACACCAAAAACAGTTGACGGTAACAGGCGCTAATAGCGCACTCGGATCCGAGTCCGGTTCGTTTCTCCGCCAATAATAATCGGTGCCTGTGCCGAATAGGGATTGCCGTATTGTCCGTACCGGTTGTTAATCGAGGTCGCCGAATACTTGCTGCCGTAAACGCCGTAGGGATTCGACGTGGACTCCGGGTCATAAGGGTTGGCTGAGAGCCGACCGAGATACGTACCATCCGAGGCATAGAGTCGCGGCGCGTTCGTGGTGTAGGGGTTGGTCGCGCTGTAAGTGCTGTATGGACTCCCATAAACGCTGTACGGGTTGTTGATCGAGGTCGCTGAGTAAGGGCTCCCGTAAACGCCGTAGGAATTCGATACCGAGGCCGGGTCGTAGGGATTCGTCGATAGCCTGCCTAAGTATTGCGATTGCTGAGCAAACGCGGGCGCGGCAAAAACGACGAACAGGAAAGCGGTCAATAGTAGTCGTTTCATTTAGTTCTCCTTCTGGTTTTGTACCCCTTGGGTTCTATTTTTTGGTGCTGACTGTTGGGGCTATTACGTGTTCCTAGGCCTCCTCATTCTTACTGCCCAGGAAGCGTCCCCTGCTTGTTAAGGCGAAATCTGAGTAGAAAACCCTTAACTCTTGCTTTCGCCTTTTTGACGGGAAGTGAAGTCCGGTTACTATCGAGTAGATAATTAGCCCATTCTGGGCTGACTTCGAGCACACAGCTAGGTTGCAGGTCAATCAGACAGGTGACAAAGACGCCCGAAATCACTGAGTTGCTTCAAGCCTGGAACAGAGGCGATGACGGAGCTCTGGAAAGATTGATGCCTTTGGTCGATCGTGAACTACGTCGACTCGCCCACTCTTACATGAGTGGGGAACGGGTGGGCCATACGCTCCAAACAACAGCGCTTATCAATGAGGCATTAATTCGGTTCATAGAGGCTGACAACATTACTTGGGATAGTCGCAGCCATTTTTACTCGATCGTAGCCAAACGAATGCGCCAGATACTTGTCGAACATGCCCGAACACAGTTGGCGGCCAAACGGGGAAAACGGCCTGAGCGCGTCGATACCTCAGTAGCGCTACGACTGTCGACGGAGCAATCCGAAGAGTTATTAGTCCTCGACGCCGCTCTGAACAAGTTAGCCGAAGTGGACGAACGAAAAGCTAAGGTCGTCGAGTATCGCTACTTTGGCGGATTTACAGAGTCTGAGGTTGCGGAGATGTTGGATGTGTCGCTCGGCACAGTTGAGCGCGAATGGCGGCTGGCGCGTTCGTGGCTGCGACGCGAAACGGCTGCGGACGCAACTCCAAATCATCGCTGAATGGGATGCTGACAATCTCGATCGAGTGTTTAATATGGCGAACAATGCGAAGTGCGGAGTGGTCTTTAGCCATTCGAGCGTTTAAGTTTATCAAATGCGTCATGTCGAAAGCAGTCAAAGGTAGATTGAGGGTTCCAAAACTTACAGTGGAACTGCGTCAAGATCGCAACACTAAACTCATGCTCTTCCGAAACGATCGCAGCGACACTCCACATTTGACGCTTTCATGGAATAATCCAAGTAAGTCAATTGATGTTCATTTGAAGGACCGCGGTCCGGGCGGAACTGAGAGTCACCGTGAAATTGCAGTGATACCAGAGCGAAACTTTCTCAGACTGCTAGGAACATTCAAAGACAAACTTCGCGACGACATTCTCGTTAACTTCAGCGGTGCTGCCAGACTGAAACCTGGGCGACTAGGGCGATGGGGTTATGCAATTTTCTACCTGGACGAAGATAAGAAGCGAGAGTTTATCGACCGAATTGCACCGTTGCAGAACCGTCGAAGACCTGAGCGTGTTCTCGATCCGAATGCGATTGTAGATTGGGCTAACTCATCTGAACGTAGAAAGAACTTCTATCACCCATCAGCGCTGCACTATATAGCCGCCGTCGGAACAGAGAACGTCATCATGGCCGGCAGAGTTCGCGGTAAGCACAAGCCCAGACTCCTGCCGCTGGGATTGTTTAGAAACGCTGAGGGCCAACCGGTCTGGCTCGCAATGGATAAGCTGAGTCGGAGCATGCTGAGCCTTTCGGAAGCTTTTACTCTATCCTGCTTAAAAGAACTACTTCCCAAAGATGCTTGGGATGTCATCCATAGTGAACTACACCTCGAAGACCTTGATCTTAATGCAGAGCCTAAAACAGCGGACGATTAGAAGATTGAGATCGAGAAATTGAAGCCACTCTCCGAAGTCTGTCACCCAGACATTCGCTACAGAGGCCGGGTTGATCTGGACACGGCCACCGGAACCGTCTCAGAAACAAGAATAGATTCGCTTTATTCGCTTATCGAGCCCTTGCTTCTGCATGCAAACGTTCCTGATGACGTACGAAGTCATTTTGAGACTGCGAAGAACTTGGCTCTGTATTCTTGGTTTGTCTACTCATTCAATGTGGTCGCTGCAATGCACGCTTTTTGCGTCACTTGAGATGGCAGTAAGAACGAAAATCAACGATAAGAAGACTCCTTTCAAACATCTAATCGACAAAGTTTTCAATAACCGCAAACTAGACAACGGACTCGGTCCTCCAATTGAATTATCCGTAGCCCTCTCGCGTATGCGGAATGATTTAGCCCATGGCAGCACCACAATGCACGGCCAGGGAATAACGGTGCTCCAACTGTGCGCCGAATTGATCAATGAACTGTTTGTATAAGTTTTGAGTTGCGGCAGCCCGACTCGCAGAATCGCAATGGCTATATTTGGTAGACGAACAACCCAACGGCTAATCGATGAGACAGCTGCCGCCATATCAAGACGACAGATAAGAAAACTCGTAGATGATTTGAATGCAATTCCCGAGACTTTGACGCTGAATCCGGATTGGGAACTCTTACTTCTTAACATCTTTAGCAAAATTGGCCAGGTGAAACATGAGCAATCCTTCGGCGGGACCAGAAAGCCAGATCTTTACTTCGAATGCCGAGCCCACCCACAGGTTCGTTTCGTCGCTGATATAAGAACTGTGTCCGACAAGGGATTTAAGGCAGCCAACCCGTTTGGTTTACTCTTTGATGAGCTGATGGAACGCATACAGAGACGAGGGCTGAGGGCTTTATCTTTTCGTCTTGACGTTGAAGGGAACTATCGAGAAATCCAAAAAGGGCAATATTACATCGATCCCGAGGACTCAACTCAGGCGATTTTGTATAGAGGTGGTACGAAGACGAAATTAAGATTGCCCGGCGTCGCGAAGTTTTCAGAAATCGTGTTTGATCATGAGTTTGATCGGTTTCTCTCAGACATCGAAGGGGTGCCTGACTCATCGCATGTCCTTCATGTAAGACGGCAAACCGAGGATATCGATCTGACGATTACTTATGATCCCAAACAAATGTTTGCCGGAGGAGGCCACCTCGAATAACGGCGGATAAACCATCTGACACAAAACCCTCTCTTCACGGCCTTAGAGGACAAGGCTGCACAAGTAATTGATTCAAAGTTCGAAGGCAGCCTGGGTATTATCATTTGCGACGGAGGATTTACGCCCTTTCACAGCCTGCCGCATTTCTCGACGCATTCTGTCGACGAAGTGATTTCGTATTTTCTTCAGCATAATCCCAAGATCAGCTTCGTGCTTACTTTTATTTTGAAGAAGGCTTCGCACGAGGCAGGAGCTCCTATTCAAGTCGCGTCAAAAATCTATCCAAATACAGCGTTGAGCGATCAAGAAGCCGATTATCTCAATTGTCTGAATGAAGTGATTCAGTTTTTCCCGGCTCCAAAGGTAGATGCCTTTAATGCTCTAAACCGAGTCAAAGGCAGATACCCACACGAGGGAGGATACATCGCGATGCAGAACCAGCAATTCCAAGGAAACGCGAAGAGAGTGGTTATTTCAGCGAGAATTCTTCTCGAACTCTTGGCAGGGCGAATGACTTACGACGAGTTCGCAGAGCGTTATGGCTTCGTTCCGGTAGATCCTTTCCCGGCGAGAGGGCCTAACCCGTTTACGCTTAGCCTAAGAAATGGGGCCTTGATTACGGATGTCGAGTTTCAAAAAGGAAATGCCGACTCAGATGACGATGCGGTCATCATCACGCTCAACGACGACGCGGACCCAGCAATATCACCTTTTCGTTATCCGCCGATGATGACAACGACCCTTCACGGTGGATAAAGGGTGCGGGATTGGAGATGTTGCCGGTTAAGTAACGTTTCAACCAGCTGTTCAGTTCGCGGATGCCGTTAGTCTGACTTCCTCCGGCTTAGGAACCATCCACTCGATAGTGCCGTCTTTCGCGATCGATTTGGACTGCTTCAGTATTCCTACTGTGTAGTGAGTATCATCGACCTTGTTCTCCACTCGGACTAATGTCGCGCATACTGGTTGATAAAGTTTGTCGGCCGCGCTCGTGGTAAACGCGACGTTGGCTCCAAGTTTGTCCGCTCTTATGCTCGGATACGCCAAACCGTGGACATCCGGCTTCGGGGCTGGTGTTCCATCTTTGTAGAAGAATTCGTCTTGATCGAACATTATTCGAGCGATTGCGGCAGTTAGCTTGTATGCGTCCTCGTTGTCTTCACCTACAACTTGCATGAAAACTTCAGTGAGGTATTGATCCAACATTGGATTTGTTTCAACCAGACCCTCACTTTTAAGAAAGAGCTGGTGGGCCTCGTCTTGGTCTGGGGGAGTGCCGCCGTATTTGGGATTGCTCCTTGCGGTAAATTCATGAATCCCGACCGTCATAACAAGTGGCTGCAACTTCGCATCTCTTAGAGAGATTTCAAGAACGGTTAGCAGATCGCCAACCTCAGGACGGATCTCAATGATTGCTGTCATGTCAGAGTCGGCGCAGTACAATACCGGAGTGTTAGCTTCATTGCATCGGCCTCGACGCAAAACAAATTCGGGCTTCGGATACCATAACTCCTGAACATTATTGAAGCACTCGACATTCCGATTTGCTCTGACCCGGTAAACGGTAGGCTTGTTCAAGTACAGGGGACTGGTCACATACCCAATGCCCAAAAGACTTCTCACCTGTCTTTCAACGTCCCGATCGCTGATCTGCTTTAGGTTGACTCTGTTAAGAGCAGCGAGCCGCTTTTGAACTTCGAGGCGGAGAATCTTTGTACGGGAGTACTTCGCCATAGTTAGGATTATAGGTGAGTTGTGATTGAAGAAGTGAACGATCAAACGATCAGGGCTGAATGAAGATTCTGGGGGCAGGGGCTCGGGAGTTACGACCGGATTTTTGAGTCAAATTCGAGGTCTGAAAACCGTGAATTTGGGAGCGTGTTTTTTTCTTGGACGCTCCTGTTTAAGAGTTGGTGTGGTCAATGGCGAGAAGGATCTTTTTGCATATAGCCCTTCTGGTAGAGCGTCGGTTTGAGACGGCAACATGTATGGGGTCCAAAGTTGCTGCATCCTGCTAAATTGCGGTTTGTTAGTATAGGTAAGTGCTTTAGTTAGTGAGGTTGGATACTCCCTAGAAAAAGTCCGCACAATGTCCGCAACGGGCCAAGGGGCGGTTTCGTAAGTTCTTTATCCACGCAATCTAGGGGTGATTGCTCTATTGCTGAGCCAAGCGGGCGTACATTTACCGTAAGTTTATCCTATACCGATAGTTACTGAAAGGACAGTGGTTTAACCGACACAGAATTCGTTCCCTCTGTTCCCTGTATTCCCGTCGTTCCCGAAAAAGTCCCCAAGAAGTCCCCAACGGTTCATGCGTTGGTTAGAAGTAAACTGCCTTGTTACCTTTGGGTGGAGGTAGGTCTTAAGGATTTCAGTTGAGCGCTATTCGCTGAAGGACTTGTCATTGACGAAGGTATAAGACCGCAAATCTCGCTGTGAATGTGCGCATCTTAAATGATCTGCCCGCTTGCGCCAGTGGTAGAGCAAATCAAACATTCATTCCAACGGATCCTAAGTCCGGCGAAACCGTACACACTCCACTCAGCCCTTTGCGAAGTTGGTCTTATCCAGCGCGGCGCGAATGCCCCGTGCCAGCTTCAATGCATCGTCATTTGCCCAGAAGTGCATGAAGAACAAGCGCGGTGATTCGACGAGCATGTGGCTGTGCACTGCAGTCACCTGGATGCCATTATCGCGCAGTGCCTTGATCACTCGATTCACTTCGCTGGCGATCAAAACAAAGTCTCCCGTGATGGCGGCCTTACCACCACCAGTCGGCTGAAAATTGATCGCCTGTGCTACGCCCATCGCAGGTGGAACCTCCATGTCATTGTCCATGATTTTTTCAGCGCGCGGTACGCTGAATTGATAGACGCCGCCATTTACTTTTCCGCTCTGCCCCATGATCTGATCGATTTGCTTCGTATCAATTCTGAGGTCCTGAGTCGGAGCAGCGGCAGCGGGCGCAGCAAAAGGAGTCTTGCTCAACGCGAGCGCATCATGGATGGCCTTGGCGATCTTAACGGCGTCACCCATCGCATGAATGTGCATGTACATCACGCGTGGCGTTTCATGCAGCACATGGTTGTGCAAAGCCGTTGGTTCGATTCCGCCTTCTTCAAGTTTGGTCATGACTGGCGTCACTTCATCTTCGGTTAGCACCAAATCGCCCATCACAGTGGTCATATCGCCAGTCTTCTTGAAAGCTACCCACGAACCAAGAGCGAGCGCGGGCTTGAGTTCGACGCCGCTTACGACGACCTTTAGATCGCTGCGCGGCAGACTGACTTTGTAAACGTCTCCCGGTTGCATCGAGCCCGCTTTACCCAACGCCTGCTCGACCGGCTTCCAATCTATTGCGCTAGCTTGTTGCTGATTGTTCGATTGTCCCGACTGGTTCTGAGGCGCAGAGCATGCCACCAATACAAACAAGGTCGCAACTGCAAACGCGACGAGGCACAGAACAACTCTTCTCGTTTTACGCGCGAGAGATATATGGCCCAATACCCGACCCAGCATGTTTCTGTCTCTTTTCATCTCCACTCCTGCCTTTCTTCTCAATCTAGTCCTTTATTCCTGGTTGTTTACTTAGGGGCTTGGTCTTGCTTAATGCTTGCGTAAAGCGCGTCATAAATGAATGCGGCACGCTCTGCGGTCTCATAATCATTCTTCGTCAAAAGGGGAAATCCGCGGCTGATCAACTGTAGTCCGCGAGCCGCCGGATGGTTGTCCAACTCGTCTTTGATGTCCGCCGCCTGCACGATGTCGGCCATTTCCAAAAGAACGGAATCATGCGCCAACCGCTCACGCACCAGCGCCGCAAAAGAACATAAACCCTGCTCGTTCTGGTGCGCGTAAGTCGCGCCCGGAGCGTCGAAACCCGTCGCTCCAGTCTCCGCCTGAACTGAAGCCACATTCTCCGCCGGTACAAAAACAAACTCTGGCGTAGGGTCAAGGAACCGCTGAATGAGCCAGCAGGTTGCAGTTCGATTGACTTGAATTCGTTGGCGAGTAACCCACTTCATTGAGGACCTCCAATGTCCTTCTTTGGCATCTAAGATCGTGCCCGATTCGGCTAGGTAAACGCTCGTACAAGTGAATAAATAACTCCGCCGGCCATCGCGCCGACTGCCACCAAAGCAACATCCCGCTTCAACCAAACGATCAGCAGAAAAGCAATGACCGCGATGGCGAGACTTGGCCAACCAACGATTGCTTCGGGAATTAGATCGAGAGAAACAACCGCGATCACGCCAACTACTGCGGCGCTGACGCCCGCAAGGAATGCCTGAATACTGCGATTGTCGCGAACCTTTTCAATATAGTGAGTGCCGCCGATGACAAAGACGAACGACGGTAAGAAGACGAAGAACGTTGCGAGCACTGCTCCAGAAATTCCACCAGCGAGATAGCCCGCAAAAGTGGTGAACAGCATGAATGGCCCAGGCGTCGCCACGCTCATCGCCACTCCGTCCAGCAATTGACCATCCGTCAGCCAGTGATACTGCGCGACTGCGCCGCGCTGCACGAATACAAGCGATGCATACGCGCCGCCAAAACTGAACAAACCGGTCTTAAGAAACAACCAGGCGATCTGGAACAAGCGCGAATCAATAAACGGAAGCAATAGCGCGAATGCTCCAATTGTGACCGGAAGGGTAACTGCTCCTTTCTTCAGCCGTGGCCAACCTTCCTCGATCAATAAATTCAAAGCACCAGCTATGACCAGAATCAAAAGGAAGTTGATTCCCCCGAAACGCATTCCTAGAAATGCTCCGACCAGCAGGAGTGCGAGAAAGATGTTCCGAATCGCCGCCCGCCCGAGTTTGATGATGCCGGCGGCGATTATGCCAAGGACTGCCGGCTTGAGGACGTAGAGGGCGTTATTGACTGGCGGCAGCTTGCCATACTTAACGTACAGCCAGCTCAAAATGATCATCACGATTGCGCCGGGCAGAATGAAGGTAAGACCCGCCAGAATTCCTCCCCATAACTTGCGTTTCAAATAGCCAACATAGATCGCTAATTGAAGTGCTTCGGGACCAGGCAGCATGTGACAGAAGGACATGATCTTCACGAAGCGATCTTCCGTAAGCCATCGCCGTCGCTCGACCATGTGGTTGTACATCATCGTGATCTGCGCTACCGGTCCACCAACATTCACGAAGCCGAGAAAAAGAAAGTACAGGAACACTTCGCGCCACGAAGGCATCTGATGACCATCATCGGCTGCTCTCTCCTTACTCTTAATCTCGGCCACTTGATTACTCTTCCATCTCGCTACGATTCACTTCTTTCTGGAGGGCTTGGTCCGCTTTGATTTTGTGCTTTGCCTTAGCGGTTCTGTCGCACTCAATAATGAGTGGAGACCGTCAAAGATGACGCCCGTTTGTTGCAGCAACTTGCGATCGTTTCGCAACGCTGCGCTCAAAGCGTTCACCACCGCGTTAAGGCCCGCAGCTTCAAGCCGGTGGAACTTGTCATCCTTCAGATCTATGTCATGAACAATCTCGGCAATCTCCCGCAGACCTTTGCTATCGCTCAAGCCGAATCGCTTCAGCAACGTTTCAAAGGTGCAATCCTCACCATGATGCGTGAATTCAGCGCCATACATGTCAAAGGCGATCGCGCCTTCTACGGTCTCGCCCTCCGCCACAAAATAAAAGCGCGGGCGTTTGTCGATAAACTGTTTGATTAACCAAGCCGACGCGAGCCGGTCGATGTGCAGGTTGCGCCGAGTCATCCAACGACGACCCTGGTACTTTGCCGTGCCCAGCGTTCCTGATCCCTTGAGGGAGCGTGACGCCTTCGCGGGCTGACCGTGCGCGGCACGAATGGCTTTCTGGCAACGCTCGTAAGCAGCGAGCGCAGGTGTGCGCTTGTCGGCGTTGAAGAAATCGTTAGCGATGATGCTTTCCAGTTGCGAGTGCAGCTTATCCAATTCGGATTCGTGCTTAGCCAGTCGTCCGACGGAGAGATGCTTTCCCCGAGTCTGTTGACTGACCGCGCCAGACAGTCCGTCGAGTTCTGCCGCAATGACGGCAAATTCCTCATCACGCGCTTTGCGAAAAGCCGCTCTGATTTCTTCGTCAGTCGCGCCTTCGACGGATGCGGCTTGAAAGACGGTAGCTTCGCCACCCGCAGATTCGATCTCCTGCTTCAACCACTGAAAATCTTCGTGAGTTTTTTCGTTGGCCGGAAGCACATAGACAGAGTTCTTGATTGCTACCGCGCCCAGCTTCTGCAGCTTGCGCCAAATGCGCACGCGCAGGTTTGTGGGCTTGGGCGGCAATTGATGGATCAGTAGAATCCACTCCAGCTTTTGTGCCGAGTTCTTAGCCATTGACGCAGAAGTAACAGGGGAATTAGATTGTAACGACCGTTACCGCGTTCAGCAAGTGAAGGAATATGCGATTATGAATCAAGTAATCCAAAGCGTGCCGAATCGAAGAGAAGGATCATTGAGTTCATCGTCGTCAAGATGGTTTCTACCAATCACAGGCGTGGCAATGTTCGTTCTCGCTTGTTCAGCACAACAAGGCCCAAGACAATCGGATGCCGCCTCAGCATCACCTTCGGCCTCGGTATCAAAGACAGATGGTGATAGTGCGGCTGCGCTCCCGGCTAACCTTCCCTTGCGGACTCTGAGCGATGTGCCACTGACCGGCGGCACGACGCGCCTCGATTATCAAAGTCTCGACAGCGACAACGGCAGGCTTTACATCGCGCACTTAGGTTCTGATTTGATGACCGTGTTTGATGTCAACAAACAGACGATTGTCGGTGATGTGAAGGATTTGAGGCGCGTTCATGGAGTGCTGGCCGTGCCCGAGCTTCATCGTGTTTATGCTTCCGCAACAGGCACAAACGAATTAGCGGTCATCGACGATCAGAACCTCACGATTGTCGCGCGCGTGCCTGCCGGCGATTACCCGGACGGTGTTGCTTACGCAAGTAAGGCCAACAAGATTTACGTCTCAGATCTGCACGGTAAGACGGACACAGTGATCGACGCCAAAACCAATCAGGTAGTAACGACGATTGCCCTTGGCGGAGGCGCGGGAAACACGCAGTATGACTCAGTCTCGGAACATATCTTTGTAACCGTGCATGGTCAGAATGAGCTGGCGGAGATCGATCCGAACAAGGATCAGGTAATCGGTCGTCATCCTCTGCCTGGTTGCAGTGAAAGCCACGGTCTCCTTATCGACAGTGAACACCGGTTGGCATTCGTTGCGTGCGAAGGCAATGCGAAGTTAGCGGTCTTTGATCTTGAAGCGAAGAAAATGACCGCGATTTACTCGGTTGGCGCAGATCCGGACGTGCTCGCTCTTGATAAGGCGTTTGGTCGTCTTTACATTTCCGCTGAGAGCGGCATCATAACGATCTTCGACGAGCGTGGCCGCAACCTGGAGAAAGTTGGTCAAGGATTCTTTGCTCCCAATGCCCACAGCGTTGCCGTTGATAGCCGCACGCATCGCGTCTACTTCCCGCTACAAAACGTTGGTGGGAAACCCATTCTCAGAATAGCGCTACCTTCTGATAAGCAGCTATGACAACAGCATCGAGGCGTTTCGATAATAGATTGAAACGCTTCCGGGCGCTGATGCTTGCGCTCAGCATTACTCTGCTCGCCATCGCCGCCCAAGCTCAGCAGGCCAGCGATAAAACGCAGTCCTTGTCGGCTACGCCCGCCCAAATACCGCAAAAGAAAACCGGAGGGCGACGAATTCAGGCCGGGCGTGTTACTGATGTAATCAAGATTGATGGTCTTCTCGATGAACCCGCTTGGTTATTGGCCCAACCGGCGACTGATTTCCTTCAGCAACAGCCCACTGAGGGCGCTGCTGCTTCCGAAGGCACCGAGGTGCGCGTGCTTTTTGACAATAAGAACATCTACGTCGGTATTCGTGCGCTCGACTCCGACGCCGCACACATCAATGCTCGCGAACTCGTACGTGATGCCGACTTTTCCAATGATGATACTATCGCAATCGTGCTCGACACTTATCACGATCGCCGCAATGCCTTTCGTTTCATAGTCAATCCGCTCGGCACACAACAAGACGCTCTCATCACTGATGAGGGTCGGGACATCAACGTTACCTGGAATGGCTCGTGGATCTCCGCTGGTCGAATCGATGACAAAGGCTACACGGTCGAAATCGAGATTCCACTAACTACGCTTCGCTTCAAAGAAGGTATTGAATCGTGGGGTTTCAATATATCCCGCATGATTCGTCGCAAGAATGAAGAGAACCTTTGGACTAGTTGGCAGCGGTCGTTCGGCCTCGAACGTATTTCCCAGGCAGGCGAGTTGAGCGGAGTGGAAGAGATTCGCCGTCGGCGGCTACGCGAGATTAAGCCTTACGCTTCTGGCGAGTGGCGCGAGGGTGTACCGCTAATCGGCAAGAACGGATTAGATGCCGGTGTGCGCGGCAATTTTGGAATCGAAGTCGCAAAGCTTGGGATTACCCCATCGCTGACGGCCGAATTCACCGTCAATCCTGACTTTGGCCAAGCCGAAGTAGACGATCAGATCGTCAACCTCTCGCGATTCTCCGTATTCTTTCCCGAGAAGCGCGATTTCTTTCTTGAGAACGCTGGCATCTTCCTCTTTGGCAGGCAGGGCGAAAACCAGGCTTTCTTCACGCGGCGCATTGGTCTGACGGATCGAGGCCAGCCCGTGCCGATCGATTACGGTGTGAAAGTCACGGGCAAAGTCGGTCCCTACAACATCGGATTCCTACAGGTGCAAACGCGCAAGCTGGGAGAGACTTCGACAGGTCTCGGCATTCCGCGTCAACATTTCTCAGTTCTCCGGGTGAAGCGTGACATTCTCAAACGATCATATATAGGGGCGATCCTCGTCAATCGTCAGGGCGCCACCAACGTAGGCAGCGCAAGCTACAATCGCGTAGGTGGCGCAGATGCTGAATTCAATCTTACCGACCACTACAAGGTAAAGGCGTTCTGGATGGGCTCAGCGACGACCGGCATTCGCTCCAGCGCCGGCTCATCGCGTCTTGAATCAATCTTTGAAAACGATCTCTATCGCTTCATCACTGTCTATGAAGACGTGGGTGCCAAGTTTAATCCCGAAGTTGGGTTCATCGAACGCAACGCTATTCATCAATACTTTGGACAATTTGCTTACAAGCCAAGGCCGAAGTTTATTCCGCACGTGCAGCAGATGGAGTTTGAGACGCAGATTGAATACTACACGGATCGCGCGGGCAAACTATCAACAAAGCAAATCGAGCTATCCTGGGACACGCAATTCAAGAACTCGTCAGACTTTTTCTTTCGTCCCATCGAAGACGTAACGGACGTGCTTACGGAACCGTTTCAGATTCGTCCGGGAATTACCATTCCGAGAGGCACTTATCACTTCAACCGCCCACAGGTGTCGTTTACGAGTGACCAAAGCAAGCCTATCGTTTTGAATGTGCGAGAGAAATGGGGAGATTTCTACAACGGCAAGAGATACGAAACTTCAGGAGGAATAACCTGGAGGCCAAACCCTCACGTGCTCGTCGGTCTAACTGAGAGTTACAACAAAGTGCGTTTGCCTGAGGGAAACTTCACCACGAGTCTTTTTGCCGGCAGATTAAACTACAATTTCTCACGCAAGCTGCTCACGTCCGCGCTAATCCAACTGAACTCTGCGGCTCGCCTCTCTGTTATCAACGTGCGGCTTCGCTACATCTACAGGCCCAACAGTGATTTCTTCATCATCTACAATCAGAGTACTGGCGGGGGACTTGAACGGCCTTCATATAGCCTTCAGATCAAACTGACTCGCGATTTCACGTTCTGACTGGACAGGGATAATTCATCTAAACAGAAAGCTTGAAAGAACTAACCGAGATTAGTAAGGTATCACCGTCATCACGATCAAATCGCGCGTTCCAGAGAAAGGACAACGCGGTTGAGTCAGAGCGAACCTTGCAACGGCAAAATCGGAGGCCGTCTGATTGCTCTCGCAATCCTCGGCACACTCGCGATTATTCTTTTCTCCTCGCACCAGTTGTCCTCGACCCAGTTGGTAGAAGCCCAGGCGCACGGTCCCCAAAGGAAGACCCGTCCGAAAGCCAACACTCAAACGAGAAAGCCGCTCCTCGATTCCAACTTCAAGCATGAAACCCATCGTGAGCCCAAGACAAAGCTGATTTGCTCGGAATGTCACACGATCCCTTTGCGTGAAGCTCCCGATGAAATAGCTGCCACGACGAAGCCAAGCATCAAGGGTTACCCTTATCACAACTCGTGCCTCGAATGTCACCGCGAAACGCCGCCACAGTTCTTCAGTGGCGCGGCTCCCACTATCTGCACAGTCTGTCACACGCGCTCAAGCCCGCGCCTGACCGTGCGTGAAGTCAGTCCGTTCCCAGAACAGATCAATCTTACGTTCAGGCAGCTTCCGGGTTATTTCCCACACGAGAAGCATCGCCAGGTGATCAGCGATCTGACGAAAGTAGCCGATTTGAAGCAAGTAGGTTGTACAGATTGCCACCACACGGACGAACGGACACCTGTAGCGTTTTTGATTGGCGGCGATGAAAAAACTCTTACTCCAGCGGCGGGAACGTTTAAGATCTCTCCGGATTTGCCTAACCGTCCTCCTTCAGCCCACTCCTCCTGTTTTGGCTGTCACTGGCAAACAACTGACGAGGCAAAGAAGCCCAGCAAGAACAACTGCAGCGGGTGTCATCTCACGCAGAAGGATTTTGCGCAAAAGAAAAGCTTCTTGCTCTTGCCAATCAGGGCGCCGTGGTTCAAGGACTGGCCGCACGACTGGCCCAGGCGCGTCTCACTCAAGTTTCGGCACGAGAGAAAGGAGCACGTTGCAAGTTGCACAAGTTGTCACGCGAACATCGTAGAGACAACGACTCTTAATATAGGGGACGTATCGATTGTGTCCTGCCTTAAATGTCACAAGAGTGAAAAGCCGAAGATTTTCGCGGAGATGGAAGCTGAAGACGAAGATAGTAAACAAGTAAGAAACAATGATCCCGCGTCCAAAGAAGGCAAGAATACCTGCAGCGGTTGCCACACGACCCTAATCGGCAGTGCTCCGCCGCCATGTAGCCATTATAGATTGGACGAAGATAAGTACCTGACGGGAGATTTTCCTAAGGTCGGCGAGCGATGCAAAGAATGAGAGAGGCGCGCCTCAGAAAGAAGTACGCTACGGTCACTCCTCTGCTCATGGCAGGCGTGAGAAAGCGTCAGCTCATTCTAGCCGCGGGAATCCTCTTATCGATTTGTGCTCTACTTCCAATCTTTGATGACATACGTGCAACCGCAATATCGAATCAATTCAAAACCAGCGTACTCCTCGATTCTTTGAAATCAACCCCGTTTCCATCCGCGCCGGATTATTCCAAATTCTTGCACTCAAGTCCCGGAGAACATGCTGCTCTGATGGGGCCGAAGAATTGCGCGTCCTGTCATCGTGCAAACGGCGCCCTGGAACCGAGCTTCCCCAAACATAAAGACTGTACGGGATGCCATCTGGTCCAGTTCACTGCGGCTAACAGTTCTTCGACCAGCAATCCAATTTGCACGATCTGCCATAACGAGACGGATCTTAGCTCATCAAAGGCGCCTCCTAAGAGCTTTTCGCGGCTGCTCAGCTTTGATGCGAAGTTCGATCACGCGCAGCATTTGCAAGGAATTGAATCCGCCCGACCTGAAAGAGGTTGTGCCTTCTGCCATAGTCTTGCGCGCGGCGGTGTTGCTGAGAGCATTCCAGCGCGTCTTGATGCTCACCGAGTCTGTTATGACTGTCATGCTCAGGGAAAGCAGGCGAGTAATTTTTCTTCGTGTGGTTCATGCCACGAGAGCCGTCTGGGGCGTTACTCGCCGACTTCGACCGCAACTCGCTCTTATCGTGTAGGTTTCAGTCATGCAGAGCATGGCTCGCGCGAGCGTTTGAGTTGTGAGAGTTGCCACAACGTGCTGGGCCGTGGATTGCCACAAGCGAGACAGGTTAGCTCTATCGCGCCTGCGCTACATCGGTTCAATGCTCGCGCGAGGAGTTGCCTGACTTGTCACAATGGTCAACGCGCTTTCGGGGATGGGAAGCCCGAGTTTGTTAATTGCAAGCGCTGCCACAAAGGCCCGACATTCAAATCCTAAGACAGCAATGCAGATTGAGGTTACTGGATCGTGCGCCAAAATGTTTGACAACAGTTGGTCGCGCTTACTATATTCGCGGCGCGGATGAAAGTTACAGAATGAGCCGTCGAAACTTCATGCGTATAGATTGAAACTTTCCCCCAGTTGGATATCGTCGAGGCCACTTTTGGGGAGGGCAAATCGGATGAAAACAAGATCTCTCTTTCTTCTTGTCATAGCGCTTGGCTGTCTCTCAATCGCTGTTGGCTACAGCACAGTATCTTCGTTTGATGGCCAGAATCCGCCGCACGCTGTGGACACGGCTGGAAAGACGATTCCCGAATCAAGCGCGACGCAACCGGATAAACCGATTATCTTCTCGAAAGACAGTAAAGATCCTATCTATCTCGAGCTTAAGCCCGAAGCTGCCTTCGATCACACAAAACACAATACGGACCCGCTGCATACGCTTGATGGCAAGACTCCGACCGCTTGCGTTTACTGTCATCACACTGAACAGCCAATGCCGGTAGCTGAACACCCTTACCTCACCAAATCCGAGCGGAGTGCGGTGCTCACGGCCAAGCTATTAGAAACCCCAGGCGCGCAGGCTGTGAATTCGTGTCGGCATTGCCACTTTCAGGCTGAGGAGGGGTCTCCTAAGAGGGTCAAGTATGTTAAGGGGAGCGAACCAGAGGATGCTAAGGGAGAAGCAATTTTGACCAACCGCGTCGCTTATCATGTTAAATGCATCTCGTGCCATATGGCTGCCACGAAAAGAGATCCAAAGCTAAAGGGCCCGCAAGGATGCGCCGATTGTCATGTGAAGAAGACTTAGCCTGTAATTCTGGGATCTCCACCAGCGTCACTAACTTTCGGGGATTGTGATTCCGATTGATTTCAAAAAGTTCGTGGGGCGGTCGGCGCCGATTAACGCCAGGACATAGTCGTTCGCGACTGTGGCCTTCACCTCTTGTGTGTCCCTGTCCATCAAAACCACTTCACCGTCGCGAACTTCTTTGACGCCCGTGTCCCAGTGGACCTTAATCTTGCCTTCGTCGATGCAATGGTAGAGTTTTAGCTTGTTACCGAATTTTATGTCATTCGTAAACCCGCTACGGACAACCAGAGTGACCTCGTTAATCTCTTCGGGTGGTCGAAACGCGATTTGATCCAGGTGACGCCGAGCGACCAGGTCTACCGAGGCCTCCACTGCTGAGTTGCCACCGCCGACGACCAGCATCTTCCTCCGTTTGAAGTCATCCGGCTTAGACAGCATATACATAACTTTGTCTTCGGTCCGGCCGTTGCGCGAGATCTTAATCTCCTCGCCCGGCACTCTGAGCTTCATCGGCGCACCACGATTGCCGAGGGCAAGGACGACACGGCGCGCCTTATAGGTGAATGGCTCCGGCTTATCTCTCCTTTCAGTTTGGACGGCAAAGTAGTCACCGTCATCGGCGCGTTCGACAGCGTTGCATCTCTCTCCTTCATTAATCGTTACTCCGCTATTTCTCATCGTCAGGAGCCACGATTCGAGAATATTCTCGCGCTGATCACCTGCACCCGCTATCGCGATGGCGCCGCGCGGTTCCATCTTTTTCGGACTAAAGAAGATGTACTTCTCCTTCGGGTAGGCGTCAATGGTCGAGAGCACTTTGTCTTGCTCGATGCCGATGTATTTCAGATTCTGTTGCCTGGCTACAACCGCTGCGGACAATCCTGCCGGCCCTATGCCGATTATGGCGACATCAAATTCGGCCTTCGGTTCGGGGGTGACACTCTGTAGCTCTTGCGCAATTTGCTTGATGACATCCGCACCCTCGTTGGCGGCGTTTTTTATCAAAGGAGTGCCGGAGACGTCGCCGATGAGGTAACAGCCGGGTACGTTCGTCATAAAGGTTTTCTTGTCGCGTTTGGGAACAGGCCGAGGTTTGATGATCTTAGTCGTGTTTACAACTATGCAGGCATCGACCGGACAGGCCACTTGGCAGGCCGTATCTTCCATGCAGTCGGCGCGCCTCACAGCGGCGGCGATCCTGCCGACCATAGCCAATACATTATGAGGACAGGCGTCAACGCACGCCTGGCAGCCGATACATTGATCCGCGATTACTACCGGATGCGGATAGTCCGGTCCATCGCGGTCGTACTTTTTCAGTAATTCCTTCGATAGCTGAACCCTTTGCACCTTTTGGTCAAAGTGTTTTTCAATTGGCTCTTCAAGCAGTCGGCGCGCTCGGTGCGCATCGCGAAGCGCAAACACTATTCCGGCGAGGGCGAGGAAAACGCTGATACCAGCCCATCCGTACCAGGGTAGGCCGCCCAGATATCTTCTTAATGAAGAAGCCTCTGTGAAGAGCTGATTGATCGTCACCAACAGCGCCAGCAGGGTCAGGATGATGAGTAGTTGCGACTTTTTCATTTGCGCTAACCCTACTTCACAGTCTCGGGCCCCGCGGGCATTTTTACTTCAGCTATACGCAGAGAAGATGCCCAGTGCGTGTCCTTGATGTGCTGGACATGACAGGACGTGCAACTCGGCGCTTCGAATCTTGTAGCGGCTGACGGTCCTTCGAAGAATTGGGCGTTGTGACATCGCTCGCAGGTGCGGCGTGGAGATGTTCGATTGATGTTGACCCCCGTGTAACGAGACTCGTGACAACTACTGCACGACAATACTTGATCCCCGGTGTCCGGATCCTCAAATCCTTTAACGCCGGGGACAACGCGAACGCGCTGGACGTGGATAAGGTGGAATTGCGCGTTGCGCCACTCCTGCACGTCGTTTGGATTGGCCCGGTTATTTTTCAACAGAGCCGCTATTTCAGGCTTCGCTTCCAATTCCTCTGCGTCCAAACCCTTCCAGACCCAAACTCCATTAACCACCGGATAACCGAAAGTTCCTCCGTGAGGAGTGTGAACGGCCTTGCCGTTGTAATGATTCTTGTTGTCGTCGTTATGGCATTTCGCGCAGGACTCCAGCGCAGTGTTCATTGGCTTGAAACCCTTTCCTCGATGTTCTTCATGACAAGTGACGCAGGTGAGGCCCGCTTCGCGATGCGCCCGAATGATAGTTGGCGCAAAAGCTTCGGTCTGATGACAAGCAGCACAGTTTGCGCTCATCTTTGCCTTGTTTGCCACGCTGATTCCGAGAGCGTGGCAGGAAGTGCAGGAACCGGCATTAGTTTGTTTCGCAATTGCCGGTATCAACGTGAAAGTTGTCGCCGTATGAGGGGCGGAGATTGGCTCGGGAGCGAATGCGATCTTGTATTTGACCGCTGCAACCGCTGAAAGCGTTCCAATAACGATGACAGCCCAGATAAAAATTGCGAAAGGCCAAGGGCGAACGAGATCTCGCGTGGGCTTCCAATTAAATCGAATCTTGCCGACACGGGGAGGGGTTTGCGGATGTAAAGGCGACAGGCGGCCTGCCCTTTCCCGCGTGCGCTTGTCATCCCACCATATCTTGAGCGAACTGGAAATTTCAGACGTGGGAGCGATTCGACCCGGCGTAGCTAATTGTTTCTTATAGGCCTCCGCTTTGTGGCGTGGTTCTCGTTCGCCCACTGCTAGTGCAAACTGAACCACAATTCTGATCCTGAGAGTCGCATCAGTCTCCTCGATGTTGAGAAAGTAGGGACCGATTTGGATTTCATCGCCGGCGGTCAGCGCCGCTGCTTCATTGAAAGGAATAATCCGGCCGTTTAGCGCCGTCGCGCTCGATGCGCTAAGGTTAACAATGTAGAAATACCCTCCAATCTCATTTACGCCGGCATGAAGCCGAGAGACCGTCGGATGATTGAGCCAGATGTCGGAATCGGGTGCCCGCCCAATCCGCAATCCCTGCCTGACGATAGTCTTCGGCTCTTGCGCGTTGTCTTCGCGCGCGATGATGAAGGTGGTTTGGTTTACCGCACTCATATCAGTTACCGGACAGTGAACAGCACCACCTGAATGATATGCAAGGACAACAGTGCCAGCATGATTGACGCTGACACGACGTGCGGCGCCAGCCAGAGTTTGAGCAGTTGATGGAGGTAGATGAGCGAGTCGACACGGCGAAGGGTGGCAGTTGCTTCAACTGCCTCCATCAACGAGCGGCGCGCCTTCGGATCGCTCAAGGCCTTGGCATCCTCGCTAAATTCCTCGCGCGCCTCGGCCAGTGTTCTGGTCAGTTCTTCGCGCCGAATGTATTGTCTTAAGAGATAACGGAACGAGAAGAAGCGCTTGCGCATTTTTACCTTGATCAGATGGCGCAGCTCAGGATCGCTGGTATCAATCAAAGCGAGTGTTTCGCGTAACTCCTGACGGCGATCACGCAGATCTTCGATTAGCAGGGGATCTCCCTCAATACTTGTCATAATCCGGGGCACAATGAAGTAGCAACTGATTCCGAAGAGTCCCGCTACGATTGTCACATCGAACGAGACCATCAACAGTGACGTCAGCAGGCCGCCCGAGTCACGCCCACCGTGTATTAGGAGCACAATACCTGCGGTCAGTCCCAGATAGACATGTGCCAACTTCCAGTAACGAAGTGGACCAACTCGCCGAGTGTAAAATTGTTTGCGTGCCGGGTAGCTGACAACAGCGAGGATACTGAGTAGGCCGATCAAACCCGTACTCCAGCGCACAGTCAGCCAGGTCCCCGCGAAATGTCCATCCAGCCCATACCGGCGCGCCGCCCACAACGCCCAGGACGCTATGGTGATGATTACGAACGCGCCGATTGCATGAAGGATCAACGCAGGGGTGTCGCGCTTGTGTATGTTGCGTCCAATTGCGTGTGTCCGGTCTTTGAAAACAATTCCGATGGCATTCTTTGCTTCGCTGAAGTACTCGCGAGGGTTGACGCGCACGAGTGCGCCCGTTGGGCAGTTTTCCTGACATGAGTACGCCGGCTTCTTTTTTGTTCCCTTCGGATTGAGCGATGTGTTTTCGCACAGGTTACACTTTATCGCCAGCAAATCCTGCGTTGCTGTGACTTCGGGAGGTTTCGCTCGAGGAGCCAAACTGAGCCAGCTTTTGAGGGTGCCGAGAAATCCTAACGAGGGGACTACGGGCGACTTCTTCGGGACCATCGAGATGGCGTTGTATGGACATTGCGTTGCGCAGTCGCCACAGCCAATACATGTGTCCCGATGAATGTCGATCTGCCCTTTGGGAAGACGCGCGATGGCGCCCGTCGGACATCCAGTCAGACATTCAGGGTCCTGGCAATGCAGGCACACCGATGGCATCAACAAATGTTGTATTGAGCGTCCTTTTGGTTTGACCGGGCGGGCAATATGGATACCGTGTCGCATGAGCCTTGATTGCCCGTGCACCTTATGACATGCCAGCGAGCAATTGCCGCAACGAATACATAGATCCATATCCATAACCAGCAGGTTTGTGCCATCGACAATCCCGGTGGCTATCTCTTTTCCGGTAGCCGCGATGCTTCTCTTATCTAACGGCGGTTCCGGCGGTTTATCATCGACTTCTGAGAATTGCGGAAAATGGTCCGCTATCATAGTGACTAGCTCAGGATTGGATCGGAGATCCGAGATAGCAATTTCCAACACCTCCGTGCGGGCCATTATTGTCGTCGTATAACTCCATCCGGTTTCCGCTTTGCGAAAGATAGCGTCAAGCCCGAGCCAGTTACCCGCGCCCAGGAAATCCAAGCCCACCTCCTGACTCAATTCCGTCACCATGTCGGCTATCAGTGGACCGGAAGCGACGTTTTGCATCCGAGTCGGACTCGACGCAAGGTCACGCACACGCCGCACCCAGCCGCTGTTAATGAAAATGAGCTTGTCAATCGGATCTCCTTCCTGAAAAAGGATGTGGTCTTTGGCGTAGACCGTGAACCGGGCAGCAGCCGTAAACTTTTCAAGCAACTCAGAACTAAAAGAGTTTTGGGTGGCCTCTTGCACCTCTAAAAGCGTGCGGTCGAGGCCGTGCCCACGATAATCCTCTTCGAGCCGGTGACCGAACTGCTTGAACCTTCGGAGTAGGCGCAGCGCTGGGCGTTGGATTTCGAGGACCTTCGCTTCCCGTTCAGGCGATACAATCACAGTAGCGTTGGTCGGTTGTCCGGAGAGCAAAGACATCTCGCCGAAACTATTTTGGGGTTGAATCTCGCCGCGCTTGCTGCTTACCCCATGTTCATCCTTAACGTAGACGTCAAGCCGGCCATCAACCAGAACGTAAAAGGTGTTGCCTCTCCATTGACCCTGATGGATGATCTCTTCGCCGGGCTCATAGATAAACAGATGCGCATAGGGGCCGACCTTCTTACCGGCATAGTCACGCCCGTAAACAACTAGTTCGACGTCCAACTCGTATTCGAGATGGCCTTCGTGTGTCTCAACTAACTCAGAAATGATGCCGCTGTTACCGATGGCTTCGAGAATTTTGCCGTGATGTGTGATTTCGCGGGGCATAACGATTCCTATTTTGGTCTAGTGGATCGCTCGAATCAATCCGCCAAAGCTGTGAGGCCAGTTCACTGGCGGCAGACTGAAGGGTTGCCGAGGAGGCTCTCTTGCCGTTGGGTCGGCTTAATCAAACCGACTTTGTCAGAACGTGTAGCGCACAAAAACGGTCGCTACGTTCGCGTGATAACTACCATAACGCGCATCCTGGAAAAGATATTTCGGAGTCTCGCTGGTGAGACTTCCATGCGCGTAGGGCTGGAGAACGTTGAAGGCGAAGTCATCCTGCTTGTATGGTTCATACCAATAACGTCCGCCTATCTCGAAACTCTCGTTTATGCGGCGCGTAATCGCGATATTCACATCCTGGCGCCGTATCACGGTATCGGGATAGGGATTCACCCCCGCATGAAGGACCGAATCTGGGCGAACGGTGAAAGGGTTTACGGTACTGATTCGGTCGCGGGCAAAGGAAAGCGCATAAGAAAGATCAAACTGCCACTTTCCTTCCTGGGGCGCTGCGTTGATGCCGAATTGAAAACTGTCCAGGCTGCTTCGGCTGGTGCGCTCCCAGGTATTGGCGATCGGGTATTGAGAAAGAGTGCCCTGAACGATAGTGCCTGGGGGAGCGGGCGGGTTGGGCAGGAGATGCGCAAGGTCCCGATACGCAAAGCGGTTCGTCTCTCGTGAATAGTTGGCATAAAAGAAACTTCCGTTCTCGAATGCGTGCGAGAACTCGGCATCGACAAACGAGGAGCGATTGAAGAGAAGCCCGTAAAGACTCTTGTTGTACTCGTCCCCCAGGTAGCGATAAGAAGCTGAGAAATTCGTTCTCGGACCCTTCAACAACTCTAGCGAAAGACTTCCGTCGTTTTGGGTTCGATCCGACTCGTCATACCGGCGCAGAAGATTGAATTCCATCGGGACGCCTACGTTCATTACCGTGAATCGCGTGATTTCCCACCCCGATGTGACACCACCCGGGGGAGAACCGGCCAAATTAGCATTAAAGGACAATGGCTGAGTGTTGTACGCCTGCACGCGTCGGTTCGAGTAACGGTAGTCTGCTTTAAGTTGGAGGGTCGTGAGGGGTTTTGGCTCAACGTCTTTGGTTGCGCCACCGTTTGTTCCACCTCCTGAAAGATTGACACCAAAATCCAGCCTGCCTCTAATGCTGTGGTCATTGTTACGGTTCACATCCCGAAACTTGCGGTTCCAGATCTCCCACTCATAATCCATCTTCCAGGTCAGATTCACCTTTCTCATGCGGCTGGCCGCGGAAGTTTGGCCATCGGCCATGCGCTCTTGCGTCAGAACATCCCATTGAAAGCCGGCTTCAACATTCTGGTGTCTAAAATCCCAATCGAGGTTCTCGATGGGCAAGTTGTAGAAATCTGTCGCCGGCGCGCGCCACGTCGAATCGCCGAACGCGGCATATCCCGGGAAGAAAATGGGGCTTGTTTGAGTGTCCAGGGACTGCGAACGGTACTGAGCCTGGAAGCGGAAGTTTTTACTGCGGTTCACCAGGGCATACTCCTGGTTGATGTTTCGCATTTTCCCGTTCAGACTACGCGCCGGAAGCTGACTTACGTCAGTGGGATTTGTGACCGGAGAGGCCGCGTCCCAGTGCCTGGGCACGATGGCTGTGTTAAGTGTCCAGGGGACGAAATCGTCATTCTGTGTCCAGTAGGCCAGCGAGAAAAGGCCGCGCATTTGAGTTTGCGACGTCAGGTCCAGTTTGGCCCAAAAAGTGACGGTGTGAGAATCGTTGTTTGGAGGCAGGTCGGTCTGCCACCGAACCATCCGAAATCTGTTGGAAGCGCCGCATGTTGGGGCGAGCGGATTCGCCGGATTAGGAAGACATCCCTCCTCGTCAGTCACGCGAAAAGGGTTTTCGAAGATCACTGACCCGATACGGTTGCGAAAGAGCGAAAGATCGTAGTCAACGCCGGCACTCCATCGTTTGCCGCGAAACTGCGCTCCTACGTTGAGATCGGTCGTCCGATGCTCGATGGGCTCCAGAAACTCTTGTCCGATCCCCTCCCAGGCGCCTCCGATATCTGCGAGGCCGTTCCCCGGAACGGGTCGCCGGACGAATGTGCCTGCGGACATGGGGCGCGTCCCGCGATTGCGCAGCCAGCTAACCTGGGCGTGTAACTCGATCTTATCCGAGAGCTGGTAACTCTGCCTGAATAGAGCTTGATCTCGGCGGAGCCGCACATCGGTGACGGGCGCAGTCAGCAGCTCCTGGCGAACGGTGTCAGACAATACGGAGTTCGGAAGTATGCGCGCTTCCGGGGTTGTGAGGGCCTGCAGGCGCGCTCGCAGCGTAGGGCTGACTTGATACAACCCGGGCGCAGTGTTCACCAGGAAGGATCTTCCGGTGCCGAAGGAATGAGGGATCTGGTCCCACATAAATTGTGTTCGATATTTTCCAAACCTCCCCGCGTCCACCGTGAAACGCTGGTCACGCTGGAGAATCTCCAATCCTCTCGCTGAAAGAAAGTAGGGAGAATCGGCTGAATTGTAATCCAGCCTCAATTTCTGGATAAAGAACCCTTTTGGAACATCTCGCACTTCCTGGAACTTAGCGGGATGATCTCCGTGGACGTCACGAACCTGGGCGCCGACTTCGATCGTTGCGTAGACCTTGGGAGTTTCTGTCTTTGGTTTTGTCTTGTCCTTCTCCGGCGTCTGGCCCCAGGCGTGAGGCGTGGACAGGAGCGCCGAGATCACGCACGCGATGAAAACGAACTCGGCGCGAAGAATCAGTTTGAGTCTGTCTGGTTGGATTCTCATCTGCTCCTCCTAGCGTCCAAAGGTTCTACCACCAGGATGATTCGAGCCATGGACCTGGGAATGGCAATTGGCACAGCCGCGATTTATGGACCAAATGTCCAGAGGTTTTCCGGCGGTGGTCGAGTGGCGCGGCAACATATGAATATGGCACTGCTGGCATAACAGACCAACGCGAGCAGTCAGAAGCTTGTTATTGTTCGAACCATGCGGCGCATGACAGTTCATGCAATCCTCGCGGACCGGCGGATGGTCCCAGAGAAACGGACCCCGTTTTTCGGCATGGCAGGTGTAACACACATTATTGACGGTATGATTCACGAGCATCTTCCCGCCCTCACCGCCATGAGGATTGTGGCAGGAAGTGCAGCCGACCTTCATGTTACGAAGCTCGGTGCGGAACAGATGGGTGGAGCGTTGGAACAGAGCTTTCCGCTGTTCGGTGTGGCAGCGGAGACAGGTTTCTTCTACAGTAAAGGTGGCCAACATCTTCTCGGGGAATTTCATCTCCATCGAATCGAATGTCGGCCCATCCACTATGGCTCGATCGCGCGAGGCCAATGCCCACTGGGCGAATTTGGTGTGGTGCACGTTGTGGCACGACATACAACTCATGTCGCTTCGGTCGTGCTGGCCGCCTTGCCAGTTAAAATGACCACGATCGCCAGAGTGACATTGAAGGCACGCTGCGTTTGCCCTTCTTCTCTCCTCTGGGTTCTTCAGTTCAGTGGGATTATCTATGTCCTCGGCTGCGATTCGCTTTTCTCTGTTTTGAATGTGTTTTTCGCCATTGCCGTGGCAGGCTTCGCACGTCGTTGCGCGCGAGTCGTTCAAGAATTTCGCAGTTTTGCCGTGAACTTCGAGACCGAAGGAATTCACATAAGGCCGGTGGCACGAAACACACTTATCGCCGACCGTGGTTTTCCGAACAACTGTCTGGGTGGACTGCGCGTAGGTGTTGGGTTCGGTGGACTGCGCCTGGGAAGTCGGCCCGGTGATCGACTGCGCCCGCACCGGCGGTGAATTCGGAAAGCCAGGAAAAATCGCGACGAAGATTACGAGTATCAGTAGGGCAAGGAGCGCCCAGATGACGACTGACAAAGCATTCGTTCTGTCCTTTTGCTCAGGCAAAGGGGCCACCTCCAGTCGTAGGTACTCTTCAACTTACGTGAAAGATGTTTAGCTACCTGTACGTGCTGATGATTGCCTTCTAGCTTTTCAACTCAGAGATAAGAACCCTCGTCCTGATTCAAATACTCCGTCACTCGAATGGCTCTGCACTCTACGTCGTGCTTCTAGCGTGCGTGAGGCGTCTACAGCGAGCTTGGGGGAATTCTAATACCGGTCTATCAACGGAAATAACCGTTATGAATGTGCTAGAAGATAGTTGAAGTCTTACAGTTTTGCAAGAACTTTAGATCAGAAATCTTGGGCTAGTTTCGATGATCCCTCGGGTCGCCATTAGCAGTAGCTCCGATAGAATGCGGTTGATGCTCATTGCACGTTGTTTTCAGCAAGCGGCTTTGCTTGTATGCCTCTCACCATGGGCTATCGAGCCCGTGTTAATAATATGTGCAATCTTGAAAACAGATGACGTCCCCGAAAAGTCCCCAACGCATTTTCAGCGATCCGATAATTCTTTTAGTTTAGCGATTTGGACGAATGCGCCCAATTGCTGAGCCAAGCGGGCATGGCTAACTGTTAAGGCAGTGTACACAACAAATCTTTTTATCGTAAAGCCTAAAGAACACCTCGTACTCCCACGCGCACCGGATCATCAAGGGCGGTCGGGCACAATCTGCCTCAGGAAGCTCCGGAAGCCTTTGCCAAAGCTGTCGTCGATGTGGACGCTTATTTGGTCGGCTTAACGGATAAGCAAACGGAGGCGCTCGGCATCAGCAACTCTTTATGTCACGATGGACGAATGACCGGCATATGATGGTGTTCGAAGGCTCGCGATTGCCGAAACGAGGGCAGCAAAAGAAAGGAACATTTATGAGTACGAAAATGAAAGCAGCGCAGATAAGCAAACCGGGTGGAGACTGGGAGTTGAGAGAGCGCGATATCGCTGAGCCGGACGCTGGGCAAGTCCGCGTGAAAGTTGAGGCGTGCGGTATTTGCCACAGCGACGTGCTTGTCAAAGAAGGTCTCTGGCCGGGACTTCAGTATCCACGTGTGCCGGGCCATGAAGTGGCGGGACGGATTGATGCGATCGGCGACAACGTCACAGCGTGGACGGCAGGTCAACGCGTTGGTGTCGGCTGGCATGGTGGACATTGTTTCGTGTGCGAACAGTGCCGGCGAGGAGACTTCGCCATGTGCGTTAATCGAAAGGTCACGGGCATCGACTTCGATGGTGGGTACGCCGAGTACATGATCGCACCGGCGACGGCTCTGGCCGGGATTCCCGATGAACTGCCGGCGGAGGAAGCGGGACCCTTCATGTGTGCGGGCGTTACGGTCTACAACGCGCTGCGCAATTTCGGTGCGCGCGCCGGAGAGGTCGTCGCAGTGCACGGCATCGGCGGACTGGGCCATCTCGGAGTTCAGTACGCGCGGCAGATGGGTTTCGAGACAGTCGCGATCAACCGAGGAAACGACAAGGAGCCGCTGGCGCGAAAGCTGGGCGCGCATCATTACATCGATTCTATCGCTGACGACCCAGTGACTGAGCTGCAAAAGCTTGGCGGCGCCCGCGTAATTCTGGCGACCGCGCCGAACGCACAAGCCATTTCGGCATTGGTTGACGGATTGTCGCCCAGCGGCAAGCTTCTGGTGCCGGCCGCACCGGCTGAGCCGCTAACAATCAGCATGATGTCTCTTATCAGTGGGAGACGCTCGGTCGCCGGTTGGTACTCCGGCACAGCGATGGATTCGCAGGACACGATGGAATTCAGTGCATTGACAGGCGTGCATCCGATGATCGAAAAGTATCCGCTCGATCACGTCGCGGAAGCCTACGAGCAAATGCACAGTGGCAAGGTGCGGTTCCGCGCCGTCCTCACGTTCGGTGGGTGACGGATTGTTGGCCGCGCCGGTAAGGTAGCAGATCGGGTCCGCCGCCGCCCACCTCCACCTTCAACTCTTGCGCCTTGTAAATTGCGCTTAGGTAGCCGTTGTCTTCTGCCGGCAGTCATTCGCCGGGCATGAAGTTGGCGTGCAAGGCGGCCTGCTCGAAGTTACCGCTGGAATTCATTCAGCCCGGCAACGGTTACGATTCGATGCCGATAGATCGCGTCATACAGTTTTTGAGCCAATTGTGGGTTCAGGGATTTGACTGCCTGGTATTGCGCCAAAGCAGATTGTCTCTCTTTCACCAGTAAGTACAGGGTTCCTAAGAAGAATTGTGCCTCGACATCCCGCGGCTTAAGCCTCACAGCTTGCCGCATTTCGTTAATAGCTGCCGGATAACGTTTCAGCCGGCTATAGGCAAAGCCGAGATTGATCCGCGCTTCCACATTGCTCGGTTGCAGTTGAATTGCTCGGTCAAGCGCGACGATCGCTGCCTTGAAATCCTTCAAACGGATATAGGTGCAGCCAAGATTGTAACGAGCGATCGAGTCATCGGGGTTTTGAATGATGGCTTGCTCGAATGCCGCTATCGCTTTTTCGTACTGCGCCGCGCCGGCATAAACGACGCCCAGTTGGTTGTAGGCTTCGGCAGACGAGGGACAAAGCTTGATAGCCTTCTGCAGTGCGGTGACGGCATTCTCCGACTGGTCCAGCAAGTGGAAGGCGGTGCCAAGGTTGTAATAGGCAGTCGCGAAGTCCGGACGCAAATGAATCGCTCGGTTAAGAAGTTCAATAGCTGCTTCAGTCCTTCCGCTATTCAATTGACTTACAGCTTGAGCGTTGTAACTCTGGGCTTGCTTCTCATTTGCGACCTCTTGCGCCGGGCTCGCGCCGGCCATCGAAATAGCTAAAGCCATCATCAGACAGATTCGCAATGCTGTTCTTCTCATAACTGCCTCCTGGTTCGAATTTGTCGGCTTGGTCGCCGTGGCCGCCTGAATGTAGTTACGAAGCCGCGTTTTGTAATGACGGATGTGTGACTTGACGGTAACTTTGGTGTGACCTTCTGGATTTAGTGAGAAACACTCGTACCTTTTGAGCACTTCGGGCCTTCTCGAGCGTGAACCATAACGTGTTTTCTTTTGACGACGTCACAGTTGATTGCGAGAACTTTCGCGTCCGCAAAGCGGGCGTGCTCCTGACGCTTACGCCGCGTGCCTTTGACGTGCTCGTTGTTTTGCTGCGGCAACCTGGACGCGTGGTCGACAAGAGGGAACTCTTCGATCAAGTTTGGGGAGATACCGTCGTTACTGACAACGCTCTGACGAAGATTATTAAGGAAATCCGTCAGGCGCTCGATGACGACGCAAATGCTCCAAGATATATCGAAACGGTACCCAAGCGGGGCTATCGCTTCATCGGCGAAGTCGCAGAAGAGTCGAACCATCAAATCCCGTATATCAAGGCAACGGTACAACTGCCGCAGGTACCTTCGCCGCGTTTCGTTGTCTCAAGAACAGCGCTGGCCTTTTTGGCTGCCGGCTTGGTCGCAATTTCGGCTCTGGCCGGCTGGTTACTGTTTCGTCAAAGGCCGGCGGACACTACACCCTCGCCAATTCGATCAATTGCCGTCCTGCCTCTTAAGCCCTTGAGCGCCGAGAGTGGAGATGAATCTCTTGAGATGGGAATGGCTGAAACACTGATCACGCGACTTAGCAATCTCAAGCAAGTGGTCGTGCGCCCGATGAGTGCGGTGCGCAAATATACCGACCTTCAGCAAGATCCTGTTAAGGCGGGTCAGGAGCTGCAAGCCGATGCGGTGTTAGATGGCACCATTCAGAAGGTGGGCGAGCGAGTTAGAGTGACAGTGCGATTGATTAACGTTCGCGATGGCAGGCTGGTCTGGTCAGAACAGTTTGATGAGAATTTCACAGACATTTTCAAGGTGCAGGACTCCATTACCGAACGAATAACTACCGCCCTAATGCTGCAATTGAGCAGGCAGGAAAAAGAACAATTAGCTAAGCATCTCACCGACAACCCGGAAGCCTACCAGTTTTATTTGCGAGCCCAACTCCTCTGGAACGGCAGACGGCAGAACTGGATTGAGCAGAGTCTGGCCGACTACAACCAGGCTTTAGAAAGAGATCCGAATTTCGCGCTGGCTCACATTGGGGTAGCCGATTGCTACATCATGCTGAGCGGTCATCGCAAGCTCTCGATGCCGGAGGCGGAAACGAAAGCTCGACCCAACATAATGGTGGCGTTGAAGATTGATGACAGCCTGGCGCAAGCGCACAACGCATTGGCCGAGCTGAAGTATCAATATGAATATGATTGGACCGGTGCCGAGACGGAGTTCAAGAAGGCGGTTGAGTTGAATCCGAATGTCGCCTGGATACGGCAAGCCTACGGTTGGTTTCTGATGTCGGCAGGACGTTTCGACGAAGCAACGGCTGAGATGGAGAAGGCGCGAGAATTGGATCCCAGCTCACTCACCATCAACGTTGGCAGGGGTCGACTGTTTTATTATTCGCGGCAGTATGATCAGGCCATCCAGCAGTTTCAAAACATTATTGCGGTTGAGCCAAATGATGAGAGCTCCTATTTTTCTCTCTACACGATATACGAACAGAAACGGATGTATCCGGAAGCCGTTGATGCATATCTAAAGTCTCTAAGCCTAAGCGGTGTGTCACCTGAAGTAACCGAGGAGTTTCGCGAGGCTTTCAGAGCATCCGGATGGCAGGGTTTTCTCCGTAAGCGGCTAGAAGCCTTGAAGACCAGAGCGAAGACCGGTCAGGTAGAACCCTTTCAATTCGCAAATCTGTATGTGCGGCTGGGACAAAAGGACGAGGCTTTCGCCTGGTTCGAAAAGACTTTCGAAGCGCGTGACCCTTCTACTTTACAGTTCAAGATCGAACCGGCGTACGACAGCCTGCGCAACGATCCTCGTTACACCGAATTGATTGGTAAGATTGGATTGCGACCCTGATTCAATCTGCTGTCCTCATTAATTAGGGACTGCCGGAGGTGGGTATCCGGACGATAATCGTATGCTGGCAGACTGCGGTTGGAATATGATCGATTTAAGCTGAGGCTTCTACGTTAGGTGCGGCCCGACAGTCTTTTGGATTTCCTATGTCCGGCGCACAAAGAAAACTACCACGCCGCCTATCAAAATAATGACAGCACTCAAGGTCGCTATTAGCAGCCAGCGAGAACTAACGAGCTGGGTCATCACAAATCGATTAGAAACTCCCGGTGATGGCTCGGCGCTTTGTTGATAGGCCCGGGCCTCGGCAGTGGCGATTGCGGATTCCAAACTTGCTTTGCTGGCCTCAAGTGTTTTCAGCTGCGCCAACACGCCGTTCTTTTCGATCATCAATTGGCGTCGCCGGTGCTCACGCAACTCTTCCGGGTGAGTTGAACCAATGCCGGCGAGGGCCCGCTCGATGTTTTCCCGCTTTAGATCTTCATCGAGCTGCTGCAGACGAGCTCGCAACTCTGCTTCCTTTGTTTGCACCTCGATTAACTGAAGACGTAGTTTGGCCGCCGTGTCAGCGGCGCTGGTGCTGTCCTGCGCCACGATAACGGATGTGAATAGCAGCGCTAAGAAGAAGAGAATCAAACTGGTTGTGAGCTTCATACAGTTGCCCTCCAAATTACGAAGTCGCTGGCGCCGACCAATGATTACAATAAGAGTGTCCTTGTGTCCAACGCAAAGTCGCGGAACATCTTCTCAGTTTAAAGGACGTAGTTTCGGAATTCCTTTGCCGATCGTCGCCTGGGGCACTACTGCACGCCCTTCTCTGGTTCATCGTTCTTGGCGAGGAATAAATACCGCGTACGCGCTGTGGAAATTGGCCGGACCGTAGAGTCGGAACACCGTACGGAAGCGGCCTGTATTCAGATCGAAGAAGTGTTGCGAAGAGAAAACCAATCAGCTGTGACTGGAGCCTGAAGGCCATCAGCCGCCGGGCAATGGATCGCCTGGACCGGCCGGCTGGTCGGCATTTACATGAATCTCTCCACCGCTGTTGTCCATATAGAAGTGGTTCTTGCCGGTAGCCCCGAGCCCTTCGGACTGTTGCGGGTCCGCATTCAAGGTATAGGTTGTCTGCTGACTGGTGGTCTTTGGCGTCACTTTCAACGTAAAGATAAAACCATCTACGGCGGGAGGATTTCCCGCGAACCGCGAGTCAAATCCGTCCTTGGTAAGTTGCTCGAATGTTCCAAAGGTCCGATTGTGCGAGTTGTAATATTGGATTTCCACGGTGGCAATCGTCTTCATCGCCTGCAGAGTGGCCGCCTCGTTGCCTGAGCGTACGGCGGCCCGCCAGCCCAGCGTTGCTGCACCGATCAGTATGCCGATAATTGCGATCACAATCATCAGCTCGATGAGTGTGAATCCGCGCTGGGATTTGTTTTGATAAGTCCTACTCATAATCTTCCTTTGCTTTAAAACGACGCGACGCGAGAGCAGTTCCGAAAGAAGTGCCCCTCCCGGGTTCAAATCTTACTACAGCCGAAATGCCCGCGCCAGACAGGATTCACGCCCGCGACCCCTGAGGAGTTTAGAGTACCAACTTCAGTTAGGCTTTCTCCTGCTTGATGAAAACCCGACTAAAGTCGGTACTCTGAACGCTGGCCTAGCCGAAATGTTGGAAAAGTTCATCGCTGCAGGCTTTGACTCATATGGCGAGCGCGGCCCTTAGCATGTAGAATGCAGTCGAGCACTGTGAACAAATGAGACAACTGCGTACAGCCGGCACCGAAACAGACGCCTTTGCCCGCACTTCGGCGGAGAGAATTGAGCTTTTGCAAAAGGCGGTCGAAGGCGTGATTCGCGGTAAGGCAGAGGCCGTGCGCCTGGCGATCGTCACCCTGCTGGCCGGCGGGCATCTGCTGGTTGAAGACGTGCCGGGCGTCGGCAAAACCACGCTGGCCCACGCGCTGGCGCGGGCGCTGGATTGTTCGTTTCAGCGAATTCAATTCACTTCAGACCTGCTGCCGTCCGACGTGATCGGGCTTTCGATATACAACCAGCACGCTTCGCATTTCGAATGGAAACCCGGGCCCATCTTCGCCAACGTCGTGCTGGCTGACGAAATCAATCGCACGACACCCAAGACCCAGTCTGCATTGCTCGAGGCCATGGCCGAGCGGCAGGTAACGGTTGAAGGCATCACCCACGCGTTGCCCGCGCCGTTCATCGTATTAGCGACGCAGAATCCGATCGAACATCACGGCACCTATCCGCTTCCGGAATCGCAACTGGATCGATTCATGCTCCGTTTGCGAATTGGCTATCCCGGCGCTGCGGACGAAAAACAGATTCTGCGCGATCGCGAACACGCCGAACCGCTGGATGATATTCAACCCGTGATGAGCGCAGCGGAAGTGTCGGAACTACAGGAAGCCGTCAGCGAAGTGTCCGTTGACGATGCGATCGTCGACTACCTGATGCGAATTGTTTCCGCCACCCGGTCGTCTGAGATGCTCGATCTCGGAGTCAGTCCGCGCGGGACGCTATCTTTGTTTCGCGCCGCTCAGGCACTCGCGCTCACGGAAGAACGAACTTACTGCATTCCCGATGACATCAAGCGCCTCGTCATTCCTGTTTTTGCCCACCGGCTTACGGTCAGTTCCCGCTATTCCTCTGCCATGCGTCGCAGTGAAGAAGCTGAAGCCGTGTTGCAGGAAATCATGAAGACGATCAGTGTCCCGCTCTAGACATCGCGAATTTCGAATTTCGGATTGCGAATTGTAGGAAAGCAAGTGAATAACACAATCGCGCGCAAATCAGAGATTAGAAATTCGAAATCCGCAATCCGCAATTCGAAATTCTCGCGGTGGCGCAACGCGATCCTGGGCACGCTGCTGGTGCTGGCGGGGTTGGTAACGGCGCTCCTTACTTTGCTGTCGCGCCGTCTCGGAGAACCCAGCCTGGCCGGGATCGGGGCGATTGCCTCGCTGGTTTTCGTTTTATTAATAACAATTCTGGTGGTGCCGCCCCTGGCCCGTTCGGCGTTTGCCGAAGTGTCGCGCGGGTTTCCAGTCGATGTAACCACGGGCGGTGTGGTCTTCGCCGTCATTCTGGTGATAGTCGCGTTCGCGGCCTGGAACACCGGAAACAACCTCTTGTTCCTCGTCTTCTCGATCATGCTGTCTACGTTATTTGTTTCCTGGGCAGCGGCGCGGGCGACTTTGCGCGACCTCAACGTCTCAGCGCGCTTTCCGGATCACATCTTTGCCGGCGAGCCGGCCGAAGTTTTATTGACGCTGCGTAACAGCAAACGCTTACTGCCATCATTTTCGATTCTGATTGAAACCCAGATGCCGGACCAGCCCCGAACGCGGGGAAAGAGACTAAAGCGCGCGAATTTCAAGCGCCGCACGCTGGGCTACTTTATTTATGTGCCGCACCGCGCCGCCGGTGAACAGAGTATCGAACAACTGTTTTCGAAACGTGGCCACGTGCTGGTAAATGGATTCGAGCTTTCGACCCGCTTCCCCTTCGGCTTCTTTCGTCACCGGCGGCGGTTGAGCGCGCGTAACGTCGACATAGTGGTTTATCCAAAGCCCGAGCCGGTCACGGACGAACTGAACCTGCTTCCGCTACATACCGGACAGACTATTTCGCTGCGACGCGGGGCCGGGCATGATTTGCTCCTGCTCCGCGATTATCAACCCCGCGATGAGTTGCGGCATATCGACTGGAAAGCTACGGCGCGCGCCCGCCGGCTGACGGTGCGCGAATTTACAGCCGAAGACGAGCGACGCATCACTATCGTGCTCGACACCAGACTCACGGACGATATTGACGAAGAGAATTTTCGCATTCGCTTTGAAAGCGGCGTGGTGCAGGCGGCTTCACTGGTGAAGCACTTTATTGACGAGCGCGCGGAAGTGCGGCTGATGTTGGGCGACGAGCGCGGCCGGTTCGGCACCGGACAGGAGCATCTATATGCGTGTCTGCGGCGGCTGGCGCTGGTGGGGCCGACGCGAGAGCCGAACATTGATTCCTGGCCGCGCGACTTGCTGGCAGCGGTAGCCTTGCCACAACACTCAGCCGACGGAAATTATCTGGTAGTTTTAACGACCGCCGCGCGCGGATCGATCCCGCCCAACATTTGGCGTCGCTCGTATGTGATCTATCTGTGAATCGCTAGCCTGGCCGCTCGACGAGGAGACAAACCGGAATCCGCATGACCGCGAACGGCGCCTCAATCCTGACTCCAGCTAAAAACTATTCACCCCGGACGCTCAGATTGGTGGCCGTCTGTTTCCTGCTGTCAGGCGCCACCGGCTTGATTTACGAAGTGCTGTGGGCGCGAATGCTGGGACTGGTTTTTGGCGTTACGACGCTCGCGATTAGCGCCGTCCTGGCTGCGTTCATGGGCGGGCTGGCGTTGGGTAGCGCCCTGGCCGCCAGATTCGCGCCGCGCATCAATCGCCCTGTGCGCGTCTATGCGCTAATCGAGATCGTCATCGGCGTCTATGCGCTCGCAGTGCCGCTTTTGTTTCGTTGGGTCGATCGCGTCTATGCCGAAGTTTGGGCGGGAGCCTGGCAGAATTTGCATCCCGGATTCTATGGATCCGCCCTGTCGAGGTTTGTGCTGGCGTCAGTCGTGCTCATCATTCCCACCACCCTGATGGGCGCGACCCTGCCGATCCTGGCGAAGGCAGTCAAAGCGTCAACGCGGCGAACAATCTCGGTCACGTCTCTCTATACTTTGAATCTGGTCGGAGCGATCGCCGGAACGATCGCGGCCGGCTTTGTCCTGCTGCCAACCGTCGGAGTAAGTCTGACGATTTGGATCGCCGCCCTGATAAATTTATTCATCGGTCTCGGGGCGCTGCTGTTGGAAGCAAGAGATCGCGGCTTTGCGAATCTGGAAAGTGAAGCTGTCGAGGAACCATTCGATCCGCCGGCGAGCGATAACGTCGCGACGAGTTCGGTGTTCTGGTTATTCTGTGCCGTCACATCCGGCTTTGTGACGATCAGCATGCAGGTCGTGTGGTCGCGGCTGTTGGCGATGATTATCGGCTCGAGCACCTATGCGTTCAGCATCGTTCTGGCGCTGTTTCTGACGGGTCTCTCGTTGGGCGCCTATTTCGTAAGCGGCAGAAAAAGTCCGGATACACGCGCATTGCGACGAATGATTTTCGTGGTCGAGGTTCTGACTGCGGTGAGTCTGTTTGTGAGCATTCGCATCGCCAACGCAGCGCCCGCCCTGCTGGTTAACGCTGGTTTTCGACTCGGAATCAATTCGTGGACTGGCTTGCTGACACTGCAAATTGTCGTCGTCGCCCTGTTGATTCTGATCCCAGCCGTGCTGATGGGTATGGTCATGCCGATGGTTTTGAAGTGGGCAGAGCAGTCCACGCCGGCGTCGTTAAGCGAAGTCCATGCAGGTGCGGCCAGCTCAACTTCGCGTTTAGTCGGACTGAGCTATGCGACGAACACACTCGGCGCAATTGCCGGGTCTGTCGCCACTGCCTTTCTTCTGATTCCGGGAACGACGACCCGCTTCACAATTTTCTGCATCACGTCTTTGTGTCTGGTCGTCGCCGGAATTGCTTACCAGCCACGGCGACCCGTCTCCGATCGCGCGCTCGTGCGCAGTCTGGCGATCGGCGCCACCGCAGTACTGGTCATCGCAACCTTTGTCGTCTGGCCGCGTCTGAACTTGAACGCCCTGTCGGCAGGGGCCTACGACGGTTATGTGCGAGTGCTGGCAAAGGCGCGCGGCGACGTTCCGGAGGAAGTTGGCAACGACCGTCCTGAGAACCACCAGCTCCTGATGTTTCAGGAGGGTCGCACTGCAACAGTTTCAGTTCGTCGCGATTGGGGCATCACCTCGGTCGCCATTAACGGGCGCACGAACGCTTCGGACGGCGCGGATATGCCTACGCAGGTGATGCTCGGCCAACTCGGGGTGCTGACCGCTCCGCGTTTGAACAACGCGCTGATCGTAGGATTTGCGACCGGCGTCACGGCCGGATCCGTCTTGCGATGGCCAATGAATTCAGTTGACTGTGTCGAGATTGAGCCCGCTGCGGTTGCTTCTTCACGTTACTTCGAGCACGTCAACAACAAGCCGCTGGCCGATCCGCGTCTGCACATAATTTTAGACGACGCGCGCACCTACCTGCGCACAAATCCGGCGCGCTACGACATTATCATCAGCGAACCAAGCCACCCCTGGGTGCCCGGCGTGGCGAATTTATTCACGAGCGAGTTCTTTTCGTTAGGAAAGGAACGCCTGCGCGACGATGGAGTTTTCGTGCAATGGCTGCAGATGTATCAACTTTCGACCGAGAGCCTGCGTTCAGTGCTGGCGACTTTTCATGAGGTTTTCCCGCACGTGCTTGTTTTCCGCGTGCGCGGCGACACAAAGGGGAAAGACTTGATTCTGCTCGGCAGTCGCCAACCACTGAATCTGGATCACGTCGCTGAGCGAATTAGTAATCCGCGGGTGGCGGCGGACCTGGCGCGAGTTGGAATCAGAAACATTGAAGACGTGCGAGGCTGGTTTGTAACGGACGAAACTCAGCTTGGCCCGGCCGTCGCGGGCGCGGTCATCAACACCGACGACAACATGCATGTCGAAACAGTCGCGCCACGTGAAGCATTTCGAGCGACGATGGAAGAGAATTCCGCGTGGATTGAAAAATTAAGAAGCAAAGCGCCGAATTAACGCCTACCTGAACTGTTGCAGCTATTGCGTGATATACATTACGCCTCGCCAGACAAGACACGCCAACCTGCGAGCATAAAGAGCCATTGGGATCGAAGGTGGGATGCCAGATTCAACAAACGGAGTGATCGGTCGCTAATCCGCAGACTACACAGATTACGGAGATCCCAGGTCAACCAGTTGGCGGAGCCAACGAAATATTTGTAGGCCACAGCGCCAGCTGTGTGTAAATCGCGAGGATACGACGGTGAGCCCCGGAGGGGCGACATATTTTCTCGCCGCGATTCGATTTTGGATATGTCGCTCGCTTTGCGAGCTTTCGGTCCCATTGGCGCCGGTTACCCACAGCTCGCGCTGTGGGCTACTAATATGCCGCCCACATTGTGGGCTCCGCACGAGCGCAGCGAGCGTAGCCCGATCGTAAACTCAACCAAGTAAGCGGCACTCAACGAGCCGCGGAGCGGCGGCAGATAGTAGCCCCGGGTAAGCGAGCGCAGCGAGCGTAACCCGGGGTTCACGTCCCTAAAAGATCCCGAGCCCGCTTTAGCGAGCGACAGAAATACCGAACCAAATACGCCACGTTGAGTCTTTGACCCGGTCGCTACCGCTCCCGGTTCTGTACCAGCGCGACCGAACGATTTGTTCGGCGCGTTTCAATTATCACGATCCCACCGTCGATAGGTCGACGAATGTTCATGCGATTGCCGTGGGCGCAGACTGATAATGTCGGCGTCGTCAAATTCATGTTTCTCTTCGGCCTCGATATCTCTGCCGTGCGCTTTGCGCCAAGCAAGAATCCGTTGATTGATTGCGGTCAAGGGAATTAGCAAGAGAGGCACGAGAATGAACGAGGCGATCATCGGAGAAACGAAGCCAACGAACGGCAGATGGATTCCCTGCGAGCTCGCCAGCCATTTGGGTGCGACAACAAGGACAAGCGCGAGAATGAAACAGACGCTACCTAAGGTTCGTTTTCGCATAGAAGAACTTCCGAGACACAGTATCGTAAGCGCATAACGGTTGAGTTGACGAGCGCGGCGATTACATCCAACCTTCGAAATCTTACGAGCAAGTTGAGAAAGAGGCTATCCGCGCTCCGGTCCAACGATTTCTTAGCCCGCTGACAGCACGAGTTCGGGCTCACCGCCTCGTACAACTACTAATCCAATAGGAAGTGCATGAGACTCACGCAACATCCGAAGCAGGGGCAAGAGTACATGATGAGGTTTATCGTTCAGCGCTACGAATAGCGCCACCTCCTTGGGAGTTAGATGGATGCCCGTCGTGAGTAGTTCGAAGCAGTGGGTGTTGGGATGGCGAGCGCCTAATACCTTATCTATGACCTTCTGGGGAGAGATTCTTGGAATGCTAAGCGCGTCATCTTGGAAATTCTGGGCGAACTTCCGAAGTAACTCGACGCCGTCCAATCCGAACGTAAGGGCGCCGGCATAATACATGAGCAGTTGACCGACAACCTTACATCCGGCGTCTGCTGCACTCGCCGACTTCGCTTCCACGAGCACCAAGCGAACTGGCCCACCTTGCGGAATGAGGACGACGTCTACCGCGCCGGACGAATCCGCAAGGCGAAAGTTCCGGATCGCCAGCGCGCCTGGGAATCCTACTAGATCGGGCCGCGCGATAATGGCATTTTCGATGACCGTCTCGCGTCTACTCTTTCTTGCTTGAACCTCTACGTTCATTGTTGACTCCGTTGCTGCGGGCTAACGGCAGAGTTGACGGGTGCGCCGACTAGCAACAGCTTCGAATTGATCAGTCAAATTAAGGAACACGCGACCCGCGCTCCCGTCCAACGATTTGTTATCCGTTGCCTGTTAAGACACTATTAATCGTCTACCCAAATCAGCGAACCGGCCCAAACGCGAGAGCCACCGACCTCGTTACCATTGAGATCCACAATTCGTATTCTAGCCTTGTCTGGATCGTTCGGCGAATGCGTATTGGCCCAAGCACTCCAAAAATTCTGCGCTGTTTGAAGGCGGACTTGGTATGGTTGGTAATGCCATAAATTCGAAACGGTAATTCTTACCTCGCCCTCCATGCGACCCTGAGCAACATTGGTAACTATGTCTCCATTGCGGTCGACGGTTTTCATGATGGTCCTGTATTTCTGAATGTCGTCGGAGTTGTTTCTTTGCGGCGCTGAGGGTTGACTTGAGCTAGTGTTCGCGGGCTGGCTGGTAACCGACAATGGAGTGGAAGAAGAATTTTGGGTCCCTGAGTTTCGGGACCCGCCGCTATTCATGATGTTCGTGAAAATAGCGCAAGCTGCGACGAGGCCAATGATTGCCAAACATCCAATCGCCAATGGATTGTGTTTAGACTTTTGCTTCGGTATAAGCTGCCGTGGTTGAGTTGTTTGCGCCGGTGACGATTGACGGTTTTCCGTTCGCATTGGCTGACCGCATCGCGGGCACGCGACCGCTTGATTAGAAACATCCGAATCGCACGCGGGACATTTAATTAAAATAGGGCGCGATAGTTTTTGATCTTCCTCTAGCCACAGACCGTAAGGCGTTCCAGCACCGCATTGATCGCACTCGGTTGCAATGGAGGAGACTGGATGCCCGCAGAATTTGCAAGGTGAAGTACTCAATTCAACGCTCCCAGGCTTGAAAGTGATTAGGCGGATAACAGCGTATTAGACCACACGGTGTGGCCTAAAGTACGCCGTACCGCGGATTATACCCTCCGCGGATTCTAACACTGACCCATCAGGTCGCTGACAACGAAGCTTCTAATCGCTCGACTTGCGGCGCAGCCGCTGCGCCAGGGTGCGAATGACCTGGGACGCGATTGACGGTTCAGCGTCGACCGCATCGCGAAAAGCTTCGCCGTCGAGGCGCAACACGCGCACTCCTGTTTGGCCGGCCCGCAACTTTGCTGAACGAGGCGCAGGATCAAGCACGGCCAACTCGCCGATGAAACCGCCCTTCTTTTCTCTGCTTACGATTTTTTCGCCAGCGCCATCTTTGCCCAGGACTTCAATCTCTCCGGCCAGCAGGATGAACACTTCTTCGCCCGGCTCGCCCTCCGCACAAATCTCTGCTCCGGGCGCGAACTCGTCTTCGCGGCTGGTGCGCGCCAGTTCGGCCAGGCCCTCTGGCGCCAGCGTTGCGAATATGGGCGCCCCCCGCAGTGCAATCATCTTCTCGACAATCATGAGGGTTGCGTGATCGCCCGACGAGCGTGCTCGCTGCTGCAAATGACGAGCAGTCTCACGCACAACCTCATGTTCGTCCCTCAACATTACTTCCAGCACGCGATCGCTCGCCGCGCCGCGTTCAGCGAGGGCGAAGAGAGCGACCGCGCGCACGTACGGGTCAACGCTCTGCAAGCGCGCAGCCAACATGTCCGTAAGCGTCGGCATTGAGCTCTCGACCAGCACAGTCTCGCGATAGGCGGTGATGAGCCGCTCGGCGATTTTCGGTGAGAGGATCGTTCGGAGTTGCTCGATCATGGATTCGCGGAATTCCTGATCAGAGCTATTGAGAGCCAGACGAAGAGTTGTGGTCTTCTCGTCCGGGAGAGAAAAACTCAGTCCGCGCATCAGGCTGTCGACGGCCCGCGCATGCCGGCGGTGCAGGATGTCTGCCAAAAAATCGTGCGTCGGGGAAGGGCTCAACTCGAGCGCTTTAATCGTGAATTCCGCGCGTTCGATGGTGCGTAGCGCCTCAGCCAGTCGGGCCGCCATGCCACTGTCGCCGCCCAGGAGTTCATCCAGCACGGCCATGTGTTCCTTTCTGCTCACCGCATATTCAGAGCGTAAGCGCATGATGAACTTGTCGTCGGGGTTGCCGTCGGCGGCGAGCACTCTTTCGAAGTATCGCCTCAGCGCGTGTAAATAGGTCGTGAGCTGCAAACGCTTCTCGGCGCTGATCTGTTTCGACGGATCACTCAAGAGGGCCCGCTCTTCATCGGCCAGCGAGGCCATGATCTCTTCGTGATCCGATTTCTTAATCTTCAATTGATTGCGCAGGTGTTCGAGCAAATGGACCTCTTCGCGGGTGACGAACCCGTTGGCCAGAGCTTCGCGCACAGAGTCTTTATAGACTTCGAGCACCTTTGCCGATTCGCGCACGCTGTCGCGCGAACGGATCGTGTGAATCAGAAAAGCTTCGCGCAAATCCTTTGGGGGTTTGATGTCCGTCCACTGCCAGCGCCTGATGATGCTGCGCGCCAGTGTCTCTTCCGCAAAGTTCTGGGGCGTTCGTGGCAGGCGTTTAATGAGAAAGAGCGTGGCGGTGACAACAACGATGATGCTCACCAATTGCGGCGCCGGAATGAAAGTGAGTTTTCTGAGCGACGGCTGGCCGGCAAAGCTGTAGAAGATAACAAAAGCCGTAAACGCTGCGATGCTGAAGGTGATATGTCGAGCGCTATTCCGGTTGCTGGCGCCTTCACGCCGGTGAAGCCAGTTTACGATTGCACGTTCAAACGTCGAGAAGAGCAGGTAACTTGCGAGGGCGAAGGCGAGCAGAGTGATTGCGGCAGCCAGAGCCCGAGGCGCGGCCGGAAGAAAAAAGAATCCGGCAGTGGCGGCATCGTGCCCCGGCAGAAAAGCCGAGCGAATAAGTCCGGGTTCGTTTGTCCAACGCCCGCCGAAGTAGTAGTCCCACGTTCCGGCTTGCAGGTAATAGTAAAAATAGAACGCGAAGACGAGACCGGGAAAAGCGAAATAAACCGCTCGCTTCGAGCGCAGAGCAATCTCTTTCCAGTATCCATTTTCTTCGTTAATGTCGGGACAGAATTTCTTGCAGGCCGAGCACTTCTCACATTGCGAATTCTCAGTCTCCGGCAGACTGAGTGGTTCGGTGTAAATCTTTTCGATGAAAGAGACCGGACAGATGTAGTTGCACCAGCTCTTGCCGGTGTAAACCGCGCCGATTATCAGCGCGGCCAGGGAAAGAAGGACGAAGAAGATTGTGATCGCATGTCCGTCGCCGTTTGTCGCAATCAGGCGCAGCCAGAGTGAGAAGCAGAAGACGGCAAAGGCGATGAAATAGTAATGGGTTTCCGACCACTGAGAGGCGCGTCTGGTGCCGGGTCTGCGCAACCGCACAGGAATCTGCGCAAAGAATGCCAGCGGACAAATCAGCCGCCAGCGATGATAACCGACCAGTACGATGAAGAGTGGCAGCGCCGCCACGACGATTGTCCAGACGACGCGGCCGGCGAACGCCTGAAAGAAGAAGGCGAAGAAGGGAAGCGCGATAAAGACCGCCAGCGCAACCCATCGTAGAAACTCGACCCACCACACCTTAGTCGGATCTGTGCGCTCAAGTTCGGCAGGGGTGACGAGTTTACCTGACATGTTCTTTTCGATTGGGCGGAGTCAGTCTGCACCCAGTAATTCGCCGACTTTAATGTGGGTGCCGTTCAGAAAATCGCGCGCAGTAACGCGGCGGCTGCCTTCCATCTGAAGCTCTGAAATGCGCAACGCCGTCGCCTCGCCGCACGCTATCAGCAGCCGATCGCCCCGGGCTTCAATGATCTGGCCCGGTTTGAACCTGAGCTGTTCGATCCATTCCGGGGCGGCTTCCCGAATTATCAGCCGCTGCGACCGGAAAGTTGTGAAGGCATTCGGCCAGGGTTGAAATCCCAGCACGCGCCGCTCGATGGCGTAAGCATCCAGCGACCAGTCAATCAAACCGTCGGCGCGTTTAAGCATCGGCGCAAAGGTCGCCGCATCATCCGTCTGCGGCTGGGGCGCGAGGGCATCGAAGCGCTTTAGCGTTTCACTGATAAGTTCAGCGCCCAGGTCAGCCAGCCGCGACATTAGTGCGGGCGCGGCTTCTTGTTCGCGAATCTCGGTAGCTCGTTGCAGCAGGATCGGGCCGGCGTCCAACTCTTCCACTATTTTCATCGTCGTCACGCCGGTTTCTTTTTCGCCGTTGACGATCGCCCAGTTCACCGGGGCCGCGCCGCGAAACTTCGGCAGCAGTGAAAAATGAACGTTGACGCAACCATTGCGTGGCGTGCTAAGAAAGTTTGCCGGCAGAATTCTTCCGTAGGCGACCACGATGGCAGCATCAGCGTCGTGCGAAGCGAATAACTGTTGCGCCTCCGGTGTCTTGATCTTTGCGGGTTGATGGACGTTTAGATTGTGTTGCAGGGCAAACTCTTTGACTGGCGATTGGTGCAGTTTATTACCGCGACCTGCCGGCTTGTCAGGCTGGGTCCAGACGGCAACGATCTCGTGACCATCGTCGAGCAGACGCCGCAGAGACGGCACTGCGGATTCAGGTGTGCCCATGAAGATGAGTCGCATGCTGGGGAGTTACTTTACTGCGAGAGCTCGCCGAAGAGGAAGAGCGGGGGCAAGCCACTCTTCCCAACCTGAGAGGTCAACCAACTCCGCTGCGCACTAGGGAACTTGAAGGCCGTTCAATCGCGAAACAGCGTTCAAGACAAAGCAGCTTAAGGTTAGGAAGGCGGGCTTGCCCCCGCTCCTTCTCAACTCTTTCACACCGCGGTGCCGGCTTCAGCACGCTTACTGGTTGTCGCGCCCATCTTCTCTGACGAAACCTTCGCCTGCATGAAGAGGAGCAGATAATCGCGGCCGCCGGCTTTTGAATCCGTTCCGGACATGTTAAAGCCGCCAAACGGATGCACACCGACCAGTGCGCCGGTGCACTTGCGATTCAGATAGAGATTGCCGACGTGGAACTCTCGCCGCGCCCGCTCGAGCTTTGTTTCGTCGGTCGAATAAACCGCGCCGGTCAAACCGAACTGGGTGTCGTTCGCAATTCGCAGGGCGTCGTCATAATCGTTTGCTTTGATCACGGCGAGCACGGGGCCAAAGATTTCTTCCTGCTCGATCGTCGCGCCCGGTTTCACGTCGGCGATCACGGTTGGTTCAATGAAGAAACCCTGTTCGCCGTCTGAGCCACCACCGGCAATCACGCGACCGCCTTCGACTTTCCCTTTTTCCACGTATCCGTTGATCGTCTTGAATGCTTTTTCGTTAATGACCGCGCTCATCGTGGTGCCGGTTTCCGTCGGATTGCCGACTTTGATCTTCGCCGTAAGCTCGGCAATCTTCTCGATCATCGGATCGTAAATGCGCGCGTCGATGATGGCGCGCGAACACGCTGAACACTTCTGACCCTGAAATCCGAACGCCGATTGCACGACACCGGTGGCAGCTTCATCCAGATTAGCGTCATCGGCCACGATGATCGCGTCTTTGCCACCCATCTCCGCGACGACGCGTTTGATCCAGAGCTGTCCGGGCTGGGTCTTCGCCGCGCGTTCGTTGATACGCAGACCAACTTCCTTTGAACCGGTAAAGGCAATGAAGCGCGTCTTCGGATGATCGACGACCACGTCACCGACCTCTGCGCCTGAGCCGGTCATGAAGTTGACCACGCCCGCCGATAGGCCGGCTTCTTCCAGTAGTTCAAAAAACTTGTAGGCGATCGCCGGCGCGTCCGAAGAAGGCTTCAGTACGACTGTGTTGCCGGTAACAATTGCCGCGGCTGTCATGCCGGCCATGATCGCCAAAGGAAAATTCCACGGCGGAATCACCGCGCCGACTCCAAGGGGAATGTATTCGAGGTGGTTGTCCTCACCGGCGAGTTGAGTCAGCGGTTGTTTGGCGGCATATCGCAGCATCTCGCGGGCATAGAACTCGAGAAAGTCGATGGCTTCGGCTGTGTCGCCGTCGGCCTCGGGCCATGACTTGGCGACTTCGTAAATCATCCAGGCTGAGAACTCGTGTTTGCGTGCGCGCATCATTTCGGCCACCCGAAACAATAATTGTGCGCGCTCTGCGGCCGGCACGTTGCGCCAGGACTGAAAAGCTTCATCAGCAGCTTCAACCGCGCGTTCGGCGAGTTCTTTATTGGCCTTATGAAACTTTCCGACCACTTGCGAGCGATTTGCAGGGTTGATGCTCTCAAGCGTGCTGCCGGTCTTGATGCGTTCGCCGCCAATCACCAACGGGTATTCGTCACCCAATTGCGCTTTTACTTTCTCAATAGCAGCGCGCATCGCCTGCGCGCTTTCTTCTTTGCTGAAATCAGTTAATGGTTCGTTACGAAATTCGGTTGGCATGATTACTCCGTGGTAATTGTGGATCTGCGTTTCGGAAGCCCGCGCGTCAGCAAGGGCTGGCAATCGTCGGTTGCCCTCCCTCACGGTCGGGCTTCTGACACAATTCTATAGAGGCTTGGCCGCTGCGCCGGAGATCAAGCAGGCCACTCGCCGGCCTTCTGCAGTTTCTTAATCCTGCGCTTGACGATCTCGCGCTTGAGCGGCGTCATCTTGTCCAGGAAGACGATCCCGTCACAGTGATCCGTTTCGTGCAACATACAACGCGCCGTCAGTTCCGTACCGTCCAGCTCGAACTCCTGGCCGTTGACGTCATGGGCGCGCACGATTGCCCGCAGGTTGCGCTGAACGTTGAAGAAAATTCCGGGAAACGAAAGACAGCCTTCGTCGCCGTCCTGTTTGCCTTCCATACTGACGACTTCCGGATTGATCATCACGACGCGCTGCGAAGGATCTTTGCCTCCCGAGCAGTCCATCACGAACAGACGCTTGGGCACGCCTACCTGCACGGCGGCCAGTCCGACACCTGGGGCGGCATACATGGTCTCAAACATATTGTTGACGAGCTTTTTCAGATCGTCGTCAAATTTGGTGACCGGAGCCCCCGGCGCGTCGAGAATCGGGTTCGGCCAGGTAACGATTTTCAGTAAAGACATCCTTATTTCTTTCCAACGAGCCAGTCTGCTTATCTGATTTTATGGGCGAAAGCGAGCGGGGGCAAGCCGCCCTTCCTGACCCTGAGACTCTTGAGTCGGTTCTTTTATCGCCGGCATTGAAAGCCTTTCAATCAGGACCGAAAGATCTCAAGTGGGTCTACCTCATGGTTGGGAAGGGGCTTGCCTCCGCTCTTTGTGTGATCAGTACCCGCGCAACTGTTCGCGATAGCCTTCAAAGTTGCGCTTCATCTCGCCCAGGCTGTCGCCGCCAAACTTATCCCGCATTGCGTTAGCCAGGACGAGGGCGACCATCGCTTCGCCAATTACACCGCCAGCGGGAACGACGGTAATATCCGAGCGCTCGAACGCCGCGCGCTCTTCCTGTTTTGTATCGATATCCACTGAGCGCAAGGCCCGGCGTAAAGTCGAAATAGGTTTCAGATGAGCGCGAACTCTTATTTCTTCGCCGTTGGTAACGCCGCCTTCCAATCCACCGGCGCGATTGCTGGCACGAATAAACTCCTTCGTCTCTTCGTTGTAGCCGATTTCGTCGTGAACTTCCGAGCCGGGAAGGGAACTGGCCTCAGCACCGGCGCCGATCGCCACCGCCTTCACCGCGGGAATCGACATCACGGCCTGCGCGAGTCGGCCATCGAGCTTCAGGTCCCAGGCAGTGTGCGATCCGAGACCGGGGACAACGCCACGCGCCACTACTTCAAAGATGCCGCCGAGGGTGTCGCCCTCACTTTTCTTTCGATCGATCAACTCGATCATGCGTTGCTGAACTTGGCCGTCCGCACAATGCAGCGGAGCATCTTCCGGAATGGCAGCGATTTGATCGAAAGTAAGTTCCAGTGGTTGTTCGGGAATTCCACCAAGCTGAATCACGTGGCTGCGAATCTCGATGCCAAAGTTTGCGAGCAGTTGTTTGGCCAGAGCGCCGCAGGCGACCCGCGCCGCGGTCTCACGCGCCGAAGCGCGCTCCAGCACGTTACGCAGATCGCGCGCATCGTATTTCAAACCGCCGGCCAGATCGGCATGACCCGGACGAGGGCGTTTGACGCGGCGCGATTTCTCAGGTGGCAAGTCGCGGGGCTCCGCGGACATTACGTCGTTCCAGTTGGGCCAGTCCTTGTTTTCAATCATCAGCGCCAGCGGCGAGCCGAGCGTTAATCCGTGCCGAATCCCGCTGAGAACTTCGACCCGGTCTTGCTCGATCTTCATCCGCGCGCCGCGGCCATAGCCCTTTTGTCTTTGCTTGAGCTCATGATTAATTTGCTCGACGTCGACCGGCATACCGGCGGGCAGACCTTCGACTATCGCGACCAAAGCGCGACCATGTGATTCGCCGGCAGTAGTGAAACGAAACATTAGTTAGTGGTTAGTGGTTAGTTGTCAGTTGTTAGTCGTAATCTCGGAAACCGTACTACGGACCATTGACTACTGACAACTACTCAGAAAACATGTTTCCTCTTCCCAGAATTCCCGCCGGATCGAAAGCGCTCTTCAAATCCGCCATCTCTTTCAAATGCTTTTCGCCGTAAAGCTCAAGCAAATATTCGCGCTTCAGCTTGCCAATGCCGTGTTCGGCAGAGATTGTGCCGCCCACCTCGACGGCCCGACGAATGAATTTTCGATAAATCTCCCAGGCCCTTTCGGCTTCGACATCATTGCGCGGAAGAATGTTTACGTGCACGTGATTGTCGCCGATGTGGCCAAAGATTGTGTATCTGAGATCACCGCCCCGCAGAAACTCCTGATAAAAGCGCAGCATCCCCGCAAACGCTTCGTCAGGCACGGCCATGTCGGTTGAAACTTTCTTCTGGTGGTGGCGCGCGAACCATTCGTTCATCAGCACCGGCAGCGCGTGACGGAACTCGCGCAGTTTGGCCTGATCCTGCTCGTTAGTCGCAAACCACGATTGCTCGCTCAGCGCGTTGTGATCGTCAAGCAGAGACATCCACTCAGTCATCAACGGATCTTCCGTTGACGGTGTGGTTTCTTGTTCGAAGAAAATTGCGCCGGTGGCATCGGCTGGAACTGTTTCGTACTTCTGACGCAAAAATCCCAGCGACTCGGAATCAAAGTACTCCAGCGCGCGAGCGTCGAGTCCATCGGCGTTGCCCTCCCTTACGGTCGGGCTTCTGACACGATTGTTAAGAGATCTCTTTCGCGCTTCGCGCACGAACGCAAGTAATTTCTCTTCTGAATCGAAGAAGACAACTCCACTCAAAAGGCCTTCAGGTTTCGGCAGGAGCCTGACTTCGATTTCAACTATCACTCCCAGTGTTCCTTCGCTGCCGATGAACAGATCTATTACGTCCATACCCGGCGCGACGTAATAGCCGGACGCGTGTTTGCGCACCTGAGGCATTTGATAGGAAGGTAACTGAGCTTCGATCACCCGCCCGGACGGAAGGGAAATTGCGAGTCGTCCATCCGTACCCGCGTGCAGCTCGCCGCGCCTGAGATCGATTACTTCACCAGCAGGCAAAGCAATCTTCAGACGTTCAACATAATTTCGCGTCGGCCCATATTTGAAGGTTCTCGCACCGGAAGCATTGGTGGCCACGTTCCCACCTAGAAAGCATCCACGCTCCGTTGGATCTGGCGGGTATAGCAGTCCCTTTGAATCGGCTGCCTGCTGAAGGTCGCGCAGGATCACGCCGGCTTCCGCGGTAGCTCGCGCGCTGCCATTGTCATCCCGAACGATCGGGCCGATCCGATTCAGCCTGTCAGTTGCGAGCACAATGCCACCGAATGGAACACGACCGGCTACAGTGCCAGTGCCGGCGCCAGAGACGGTGACCGGAGTTTGCTCTCGTACTGCCTGGACGAGAATGTCGGCGACCTCTTCGGCGCTTTCAGGGAAGACGACGCTGGTTGCATGGCCGCCTTGAACATAGCTCGCGTCGGAAAGGAAGTCTTGAATCTCGTCTGGGCTAGCTTTAGTTAGCATTGCAACTAACTCACCGCATCGGCGGACCTCGCCTGCCTCCGGATTTCGTCGCGATCCTGAAGCTGCGAACCACAGAAGGGACAAAAGAGAACCGCTTGATCAAACCAAGCGGAGCCCTGAGCAGTTGGCATATAGCCAATTGTCAGGTACAGCACACCGTTTTCTTCGACTCTAAAGAAAGAATTAGGCGGACTTGTCATTGCATCAATGAGATCAGAACAACAAGATCCGAACACCCGATCGCTCATAAATGATTCCACCTTCTCCTATGCCACTACGAGCTCGCGTTCGCGTAGATACTTGATCCGGTCGCGCAGTTCCGCGGCCTTTTCAAACTCGAATTTCTTCGCATGCTCGCGCATTTCAAAATCCAACCGCGCAATCGTCTCTTCAATTTGCGCAGCACTGTAGCCTTCGATGTCTTCCAGCTCCAAAGGCACTTTGAAATAGTCGGCTTCGGCCGCGGTCACCAGAGTCGCCTCAATCGGTTTGATAATAGTCCTGGGCGTGATGCCATGCTCGCGGTTGTAGACTTCCTGCAACGCCCGTCGTCGCCTGGTCTCGTCAATCGCGCGCTTCATTGAATCCGTCACGCGGTCGGCATACAGAATCGCTTTCCCGCGGGCGTTGCGCGCCGCCCGTCCGATCGTCTGAATCAGAGATGATTCGGAACGCAGGAAGCCTTCTTTGTCGGCATCAAGGATCGCCACCAGGGAAACTTCCGGCAAATCAAGGCCTTCGCGCAGCAAGTTGATCCCGACCAGTACATCAAACTCGCCCCGCCGCAGGTCGCGCAAGATCTTAATGCGCTCGAGCGTCTCGATGTCGGAATGAAGATAACGCACGCGCACGTCGACTTCCGTGAAATATTCCGTCAAGTCCTCTGCCATCTTCTTGGTGAGAGTGGTCACCAGCACGCGCTCTTTCCGCTCCGCCCGGGCACGGCATTCACCGAGCAGGTGATCGATTTGGCCTTTGACCGGCTGGATTTCGACTTCCGGATCCATCAGTCCTGTCGGCCGGATGATCTGTTCGACTACTTCGCCGCTGGATTTCGTCAGCTCGTAAGGGCCCGGCGTGGCCGAGACATAGATTCTTTGCGCCACTCGCTCTTCAAATTCGTCAAAATTCAACGGCCGATTGTCGAGCGCGGACGGCAAACGAAATCCGTATTCTACCAGCGTACGCTTGCGCGACTGATCGCCGAAAAACATCCCGCGCACCTGCGGGATCGTCTGATGCGATTCATCTATGACTACCAGGGTGTCGCGGGGCAAATAATCGAGCAGGGTCGGCGGCGGCTCGCCCGGCTTTTTCCCGGTCAGGTGCCGCGAATAGTTTTCGATGCCGCGACAGAAGCCCATCTCTTTCATCATCTCCATGTCGAACATCGTGCGCTGATGCAGCCGTTGGGCTTCGACCAGCTTGCCTTCTTCGATTAACTTCGGTTCCCACCAATCCAGCTCTTCACGAATGGATTTGATCGCTCGTTTGAGCGTGCTGCGCGGCATGACGTAATGCGACTTCGGATAAATCGGCAGCCGGGTGGTGTGACGTTGGGTGACTTCGCCCAGCAGGGGATCGATGGTTGAGATGGAATCGATCTCGTCGCCCCACAACTCGACGCGGTAAGCCTCGTCCTGATAGCTCGGATAGATCTCGACCACATCACCGCGCACGCGAAAGCTGCCGCGTTTGAAATCGACGTCGTTGCGCTCGTACTGCAATTCGACCAGCCGTTGCAGCAGGGTGTCGCGCGCGATGCGCATGCCTGGTTCAAGAAAAACCAGCATGCCGTAGTAAGCATCCGGATCGCCGAGGCCATAGATGCAAGACACGCTGGCGACGACGATCACATCGCGGCGTTCGAATAGCGCGCGGGTAGCTGACATGCGCAGCCGGTCGATCTCCTCGTTAACGATCGCGTCTTTTTCTATATAAGTGTCCGATGCGGGGACGTACGCCTCCGGCTGGTAATAGTCATAGTACGAAACGAAATACTCGACTGAGTTCTCCGGGAACAGCGTTTTGAATTCCTGATAAAGCTGCGCGGCCAGCGTCTTGTTATGAGCGATTACCAGTGTCGGCCGCTGCGTGCGGTCAATGACACTGGCAATGGTGAACGTTTTGCCACTGCCGGTGATACCGAGCAGCACCTGATCTCTCGAACCATCACTAAGGCCCCGCACCAGAGCGTCGATAGCCTCTGGCTGGTCGCCACAGGGCTGATAGTCTGATTTAAGCGTGAAAGGCATAACCAGCAATAGTAAATGCTGGATGGTCTTTAGCCAAACGTGCAGGAGGGAGTGTGTATCTTGATAAAGATCGTTACATTTACGCCAAAGGCTGACTTGGACTAAACTGGATCACCATGAGCACTGAGGAGCTAATTGAAAGAAGGAGGTCGCCAGTCTACCTGAGAATCTTCAGCGCGAGGTTTACAACTTCGCGCGGTTTCTCCGCGAGCAGTCCCATGACGGCTCATTCAATGGCCCTCTGCTCAGCGAGTCTGCACTGAGCAACGACTGGAATACAATCGAGAAAGATGCCGTATGGGCAAACCTATAGTCGGGGAAGTAGTTTTACGATGAATAGGGGGCAGATAACCGCTGGCTATCATAGATGTCATTCGAGAGAAGGTGCGGGATGACGAATATGAGTTCGCGATTCCGCACTTCTTTTAAGAGATGGCGAACGACGATTTGCTGTTTGTTGATATCGAAAGCGTAGTTGCCACCGGCAGCATCCGCCGACGATTCACAGGCGACCCTCGAGGAGCTCGATACGAGATAGTTGGAACGACCACCGATGAACGAGAGGCGGCTGTCATTTGTCGAATCAAAGAGATTGGCAAACTGCTGTTCATAACCGCGTATGCGCTGGAGTGAGACCATGAGCAATAACAAATCAACTTACGATTATGGAAAATGCCACGTCTGCGGTGAGCAGATGAAAGAAAAGAGAATCAATCAGGACTTCTGGCTCAAGGGAAAATTAATAGTTGTTGAATCGGTTCCAGCGGGGGTCTGTCCTCAGTGCGGCGAGAAGATCGTCAAAGCCGATGTCGGACGGCAACTAGCAACTCTGATCCAAAACCTCAGGCGCTTGCCCAAGCGAAAAACAATAACCGTGCCCGTTGTGCGTTACGTGAAGGAAGTCGCGTGAATGCATAGACAGAGCTGATTGACTGCACGTTTTGTGATCCGTATCAGACTCATCTACGAACAGGTAGAGGCGGCAAAAGCCCATTTGCTGAGTCGGTCTCTGCTGGGATACAGGCTGGGTTTGATTCTACTCGACAATGCTGCCGAAATAATCATGCATCGTGCGCTTGTGACGCAGTTCAATTTCGATGATCCTAGATAGAAATGATGCGCCCGCCCTCATGGTCGGGCTACTGCACCATACAGCCTACGCCATCGAAGGCGTTTCCTCCGGCGTCTGGCTGGTAATTTGATAGATGGCTTCCATCACTGCCGAACGCACTTCCGGCGGCAAGCTTCCGCGCACGGCCATGCGGCGAAATGCGGTCAGGACGTCCGGCTGGCCGCTGAGTGCCAGCAGCTTTACTACTGCAAGGCGTACTTCAATGTTTGGATCCTCTTCGATTGCGCGCATCAACGACTGAGTCTCGCCCGCTTTGGACATGAGAAACAATAACGAAAACGCGTCGTAAGTCTTGTCCCGGCTTTCTCCGGTAAGATTTCTGATCGCTTGCGCGGCAAGTCCGGACGAAGCGATTGCCGAGCCAATCCTGCGACGGCGTTCCGGTGACGCCTCACGCAGCGCACGCGTGAAAACGGCGGCGCGATCCTCCTGGAATTCAAACATCGCGAGCGCGGCGGCGCTACGGACCTCGGCCGACTGGTCGTCAAAGGCCGCACTGATCTGTTGAAAGGCTTCTTCGCCGCCCAACTGCGGAAGATTACTGACGCCGGCCGCACGCTCAGCCGGGTACTCACTTTCCAGTTGCCTCAGCATCCCGGGAGCGATCCCCGGCGCTCCAAACGGGGCATTAGTTTCCGGCACGCTTACGGGTTGGAACTCGCCGGCGGCATCGTCCTGCATGATGCCGAACTGATCTTCAGGTAAAGTCAGCGGCGCTGCCAGGTCGATCTCTCGAACCTGATCGCGGCTTTGCATGCCGACGTCGAACCACTCAACGATGTCAGTCACACCGTCGGTGTCTGATTCCGCCGGACGGTTTTCATCAACTTCGCCGCGTCCAATCTCGAATGAAGATTCGCGTTGCGCTTCGGCCTTAGCGGATTCATCCGCCACAATTCGCAACTGCTCAGCACGGCCGCGAGCGTCTTCCGCTGCCAGGCGCTCTGCCTCTTCGGCGCGAATCTTCGCCTCAATTTCGGCACGAATGCGAGCCTCAAGCTCGGCGCGCTGGCGCGCTTCCGCTTCGGCCTTCATTCTTAACTCGGCTTCGGCTCTTAGTCGGGCCTGCTCCTCTGCCTGACGGCGCGCTTCTTCTTCGGCGCGTAGGCGATCCTCTTCCGCAGCGCGGCGCCGCGTTTCCTCCTCCGCCTGGTGGCGAGCTTCTTCTTCGGCCTGACGTCGAGCAGCCTCGGCGGCGATTCGCTGGGCTTCCTCTTCCGCCCGACGACGGGCCTCTCCTTCGGCACGTCGGCGACTTTCTTCTTCGACCTTGCGTCGTTCTTCTGCCTCGGCGCGCATTTCAGCTTCGATCTGCGCGCGTAGCAGCGCTTCCTCTTCGGCGCGCCGGCGAGCTACATCTTCGGCGTGACGACGAGCTTCTTCTTCGGCCCGGCGCCGCGCGGCTTCTTCCGCCAAACGCTGCGATTCTCCTGCAGCCCTGATGCGTGCGGCTTCGCGGGCCTGCACCCGCTCAATCTCTTCTTCGACGGCCCTGAATCTCATCTCCGCGCGCCGGCGCAGTTCGTCTTCCTGGGCCTTCTTACGGCCTTCTGTTTCCAGATAGCGTCGCTCTTCTTCGGCTCGTCGACGCGCGGGCTCCTGTTCCGCCAGGCGAAGCGCGTTCAATTCGGCTTCGTGCGCCTGGCCGGCCTCTCGCATCTGTGCCTCAACTTCGGCGCGGCGCGTTTCCTCCATGGCGCGCATGCGTATTAGTTCCTCTTGAGCGCGCGCCAATTCGCGTTCGGCGATCTGACGGCGATTTTCTTCTTTGGCCCCTTCCCGCGCCTCGGCTTCGATTCGTTTCTTTTCCTGCTCAGCGCGTCGCCGCGCACCCTCTTCTTCCGCCCGACGCCAACGCTCCTGCTCAGCTCGCAGAGCGTGCTCGGCCGCGAGTCTGGCGGCCTCGACTTCAGCGCGGCGGGCCTCTTCTTCCGTGCGCAGCCGCATTAGCTCGGTCTGCAGCTGATTGATTTCTTCGGCGGTGCTGGCGGCGACCAACACACTTTCATCCGGGGGTGGGACCTTTGCGCGTGGCTGTTCGGAAATCGATGGTGCACTTAGAGGCGACGCCGCAACTTCACTATCAAGGACGACCGGCTTGCTCTCTGCCTGCTCAGCTTTGAGAATCTGCATCAGTTCGGCTTTGTGCGCGGCGAGGGCGCTGCGCAACTCGTCAGTGATGGTGCCGCGCGGCGCATCGATGACCAGGCGATCCTCGCCTGAGGTTTTCACCTCGACGCCTTTTTCGCGGAGCTGAGCAAGCAATTCGTGAGCTGTCATAGTTCGATTACCTCTCGTTCAGAATCTACCGGCAGAGAAGAAGGTTCAGGAAGCTTTTGGGAAGCAACAGGCGAACTCGGAGGGGTCGAGTATTCCGCAGGCGTGCTGGTGGCGCAGGCATCAATCGCATGCTTAATCAGAGTGCGCGGTACTTTTCGATCATTCTCAGTTTGCATCAAAGAGTTCAACGGGCCAATGGCTGCCGGATCTCGCAAATCCATCAGGGCTTCAACGGCGGCGCGCCGCACGTCAGGAGAAGGATCGTCCAGCGCTCCGATCAGGTGCGGCGTGGCCTCGCTTTCGTGAACAAAGCTGAGCCGGCGCGCGGCTGCGGCGCGTTCGTTGGGAGATTCAGCAGTGCGTAGATCGTGGGTCGCATCGTCAAAGTAACCATGTTTCATGAAAGCTGCGCGGGCGCGCTGGCGACGCGGCACGTTGCGACCGACAAGCGCGGCCAGCAATTCTGCCCCAACCAATTGGCGGGTGTCGCGATCATCAGAACCAATTACGCTTTCATCATAATCGCCGCCCGCCATCACGTTCTTAATCTCTTCCGCCACGCGCGCAATCCGCTGGCGACGGGCGACGTCCGCGGAATCAGGCACTGCGGTCGCCGGCGGCTTGGGGGCTTTCGGTTCGGCACGCTCTTCTTTGGAGCTTGCCGCGACTACGGCCGGTGCTGCAGCCGCGGCGGTCGCTGGAACCGACGCGGGTAAACTTGATTCAGGTTTTGAGGCCGTTGACTGAACGCTGGTAGCGCCGTCAACGCCAGGCTTCGTCTTACGCGATTCGGTTCGGCTGGGACGCGCGCGCCGCGTTTCCCGGGCACGGCGGCGCTGAAGAATAAGCAGCGCGATGATAAGTAAGAGGACGCCGGCGCCGATGGCCACCGGAATGGGATTCAATTGAGCCAGCAGGATCCAGTAATTAACTCGCTCTTTCATCCGTCCCAAAAAAGTTCCCCGGGTTTGCACCTGCGGCGCGGGCGTCGGTTGAGACGCAGGCGTTGCTGATGCTGTTTTCTGAGCGGTCGTCGTGATCGGCTTAGTCGAGGGATCTGGTTTCGGAGTCGCGACCGGTGTCGCTCCTGGTTTTGATCCGGCATTTGTCGACGGCGCTATGAGCGAGGCGGACTTGCTCGCGGTATTATTATTAGAAGGAACGGGGCCTCGCGTTGCCGCCCGATTTGCGTTTCGGTTCGCTGACGTGTTTGCGTTCCTCAACGCGCTCGATGAATTTGAAGAACTCGGTTTGTTGGCGTTCGCTTTCCGGTTTACGGCCGAATCAGGGTTCGATTGCCGCCGCGTCGTGTCGCGCCCGGCGTTCGTGCTGGTGTTTCCACCCGGCATCGTGAACACAACCTCGAGCCGGTTTGAGTGCTGTTCGACGTGTGCCGTAGCTCCCGGCTGTAGCCGAAAGGAAACCACCGTGCTGTCTCCGCTGCGCTGGGCCTTCACATCGGCAAAACCACGGCCGCGGGTTGCTTCGGCCCTGGGCACATCCGCGGCTGGAATTCTCACATAGAAGCGGTCGCCACGACGATAGGCTTCATAGTTGTTCAGCGATTGATCTGAAGAGAGTGACACGCGCGAACCGTCCGGTGAATCACTAGCCCGCAGAGTGGCGACATGAGGCCGCTTTGACGGACCGGCAGCGTTGCTTTGCGTCGGGGGCCGAATAATCCGGCTTTGCGCGGCAACCAGCATGGCGCTAAGCGCGAGGACTGTGCCGTATCTCAGAAGCGTTAACGAGAGTCTGGCACAGTGGGGCGATGGGTTCTTCGTCTTCATCATTGGGGCAACCCTAACGAGAAACCTTCCGAAACGCTATAGAGAATTATGCAACGTCAGTGCGTCATTGTCACTTGGAGTCAACTCAAAAGCTGTTTGCTTCTGGTCAAGTTTGTACAGCACTTCCAGCATAGCGGTGCGGACCTTTTCAGGCATTCCTTCGACCGCCACCAACTCGCGCAGCTTCGGAACCACGTCGGGTTTGCCCGCGACGCTCAAAACGCGGACGGCGCATAAACGCACCTCAGTGTCTTGATGGTTTCGAATCGTCTCCAGAATGGGATCGGTTTCGTTCGCCCTGGCCAACAGAGAGAAGAGTGAAAATGCTTCATAGGCCTGGCGTCGATCTTCGCTGGCGAGGCGATCGGCCGTCTGCGAAACGATACCGATCTTGATGCAGGCTCGCGCCACATCCAGTAAGGTTTCCGGCTCGGCTTTCTCCATCACTCGCACGTATGCTTCCGCACGATCGAAGTGAAGGCTGGTCAAGGTTCGAGCCGCAGCCGCCCGCACTTCTCGAGTTTCATCAGAAAGCGCAATCAACACCGGCGCGAATACGGATTCGTGATCTATCGAACCCAGACTCACAACCGCCGCGGCCCGGACACCAGAGTCAGGGTCACTGAGAGCCAGCGTCGAAAGTGCCGACACCGAACGCTGCATCGGATGCGATCCGAGTTGCTGCGCCACCTGCGTGCGCACTTCCTCTTCCGGACTATCCAACTGGGCCAGTAGGGCGGCCAGCGCCTCGTCTTCGGTCCCCGCCGGCAAATCTTCAAAGTTCACAAACGATTCGTGCGCAACTTCCTCAGCGTTAGAGCCGTCAGCGAGCAGAACGGGTTCGGTTGAAGACAAATCCAAATACCCCAGACTCTCGACTGAGCACGAGCTGAGGGTCTCGCTCAAAAGCGAGGCGGGGATATCAGGGTGCCGTCGGGCAATGTCCAACAGCGCACCGATCGCCGCCGGCATTTTCAGAGCGCCCAAACTCGAGATGGCCTGATTACGGACGACGGTATCCGGATCGTGCAGGGCTTCGATCAAATATGACAGCGACGCCTCTGACCCGATTTGTCCGAGCATACGCGCGGCAGATGACCGTTCCCAGGCATCGCGGCCCATTAACATCGTCGCACTTTGGCGCGCGATAAAACCGTACTCTTCCAAAGCCGTGCGCGCTCGGCGCCGGCCCTCTTCACTACTGTCTGACGATTCCATCGCCTTAACCAGGGAAGCCTCGATGGCGCGCCGATCGTCAGCGGCCCGCGACGCCATCACATCCATGCGGTGAGGCTTGCCCAGGACCAGCTTGCCGACTTCCTGATCAATGCGAAAGGCGCCGAATACCGAAGGCTCAACCGCGCCCGGCTTCTCCCACTGTTGCGCCGGTTGCAACGATTGCGCACGCCGCTCCTCAATCATCGCGGGTTCCCTAGGCGTCGGGGAGGTCGTGCCCGAAGGGGTGTACTCCCCACGAGAGTTTCGCCGATGCGGTTGGGACGCTGCGACGCGTTCTTTGTGGGCGCCTTTGACCTTCTTAAAAACGAGCAGGGCAACCAACGCGACAACCACCATCACGGCAATGCCGTACGCCGAGAAGATCGTTGACAGGATTCCATCTGAAGAGGCGTCTTCCTCGGCGGCATAGGCAGAGCCGGCGCTTACAAGTAAGAACGCAGACGCCAGCGCGGCGACCAGTACGCGCTGTCCAGTGGGGAAAGCGGAGTTTGAATTCTTATTTGGCATAACTTTCACCATTCTTTGAAACCTCTTATTGAACATGGGGCGTGATTGCCTGAGATTCGTTCCGAAGAAGTCTAAGGATTTCCGGATGCAGCGGGCCCGGTGAGAAGGCGAGGAGTGGTTTTCTATTCGGCGTCGGTGAATTTATATCCGATGCCCCAAACTGTCAGCACGAGTTGAGGGTTGTCAGGGTTTTCTTCGACCTTCGCACGTAAGCGGTTGATGTGCGAATCGATCGTCCGGTCATAGCCTTCGTAGGAGTAGTCCCAGATTTTTTCGAGCAGGTACTTGCGCGGGAAAACCCGTCCCGGGTTTCCGGCAAACAACCGCAACAAATCGAACTCTTTGGGTGTCAACTCCACGTGGCGGTCGGCGATCGTTACTTCACGCGTGACGGGATCGATGCGTAAGGTTCCCCGCACGATTGGCGTTTCATCTTTTCCGTCGCCGCTAGCCACGGCGGCCCGCGTTCGTCGCAGCACCGATTTGATTCGGGCTTCGAGTTCGCGCAAGCTGAATGGCTTAGTGATGTAATCGTCGGCGCCCATTTCGAGGCCGAGCACTTTATCGACTACATCGTCTTTCGCGGTGAGCATGAGAATAGGCATCTGAGGATTCTTTTGCCGCAGTTCCTTACAGACGGCAAGTCCGTCCATCCTGGGCAGCATCAGATCGAGGACAACAACGTCGGGTCGGGATTTTACAGCCGCATCGATTCCGGCTATTCCGTCCGGCGCCGCATTTACGACATAACCTGCCCGCGAGAAATACTCCTCGATGGCAGTCGAAATGTTGTCGTCATCTTCAATGATCAGAAGCGAGGTTTTTGAAGCGGGTGCCGGCGCTGTTCCGGCTGCTTCCGGTGAATGAGCTTGGCCTTTCTCACCAATTTCTCTTTCAGGCATTTAACGGTTTCCCTCGAGGAGCGAGAAGGCATTCAGGGGGTTGCGCGCACCGTACAGCCAAGTGCGCTTTCAGATAGGACTATAACAGGACGATGCGGTTCAACTCAAGCCCTAAGTTATCAGAATGACGGAAAACGGCACTCCCGGGCGTACGGTTGCCGCACGTAGGCCTCTCGCGGTCCCTGGGATTTAGTCCCAACTACAATTTTCCGCCGTGATAGTTAACGATTTGACCGGGCCGGCGCCAACTTGGCACGCAGCCGGCCCTCGAAAGCCGAGAGTCCCGAGACAATTCGTTGAGAAGCCGCCGCCTTTTTGCTCATCTCCTCAAATACAGCGAGCCCGCGTTCATCACCGAGGCCGACCAGCGCATCAGCCGCGCCGAACATCAGCGCAAAATTTCGTCGTTCAAAGCCCTCGTTGAATGTAGCTGTGATGATAGCAAAGGTCCGCGGATCATCTTTACCGGTCGCACCCAGTAGGCCGAGGGCCGAAGCGCGCACCCCGTTTGGGTTCCCGGTGGCTGAGTACTTGAAGCCGAGTTCCAGCGCCCGCTTGTCACCCAGCGCTTCCAGCCCGCTCAAAGCCGAGGCCCTGATTGTCTCGCGCCATGAAGGAACATCTGTCAGCCTGGTCAATTCGTTGTAGGCGGATGGATTCTTGGTTTCTCCAAACGCAAATGCGGCCGCACGGATCACAGCGTAACTTGGGTCATTGAGAAATTGCTGGTAGACAGTCGCGAGGCTCGGATCTTTCGTTGCGGCCAGTGCGCTGACAGCGCGGGCGCGCACGCGTGCATTCTTGTCCCCGGTTGAGGTTAGCAGCGCATCCTTTGCCTCCTTTGAACCAGTCAGACTGGTCACCGCTTCCAACCGCGTTCCCCAAAACTGATCGTTCGTGGCAGCGTCTTTGATAGCTTTGACAATTGATTGGCGATCGCCACTCGCAGTTTTAGTGTCATTCATCCGAGCAGCGAGTTGCTTCTGCGCCCAGATCCGGCCCAGTACATCCTGATCATGAGCTAACTGATATACCAACTGACCGGTAGTCTTGTTGAAAATTAGCTCTTTGATGAGCGGGTCCCCGTAGTCGAAGTTGACGAGCAGGGGTTCCGAATCGACTGCCAACGTGAATGTCTGTTCTTCCTTCGCCGCGATCTGCACGCGTTCGATGCGAGTGCCGGAGGCAGTGACAATCTCGATATCAATCGGAGTTTGAAAATAGGTGACCTGTGGATATTGCGATTCAGGATCGGGACGCTGCTCCTGCGTGACCGTCAACGTGAGAGACTTTTTGGCCGGGTCATAATCCTGGGTGACGCGAAAAATGGGATGGCCCATCTTGTAAACCCATTGCTCGAAGAACCAATCCATCGGTTGGCCGGTGGTCTCCTCGATGGCGATCCGAAACTGCTCGGTTTCAACCGGCTGATGTGCGTACTTGGTCAGGTAATGATTAATCGATCGCCACCAGTTGTCTTCGCCCAGAATCGTGCGCAGCATGTGTAGCACCGCGCCGCCGCGCGGATAGGCATAAGTATCGAAAACTGCGTCCGGGTCTGAGTAGTTTTTGGTGACGATCGGCCGTCGTTGACCCCGCGCCCAAGTCTCATAGTAACTTTCCTTGTTAGCCCGGACGTCGAGATACAAAAAATCGTCGTGGCCCAGGCTATGTTCGTCCCACATCGCCTGAAAATAAGTAGCAAAGCTCTCGTTCAGCCAGATGTCCGACCAGTGCCGGCAAGTTATCAGGTCGCCGAACCATTGATGGGCCAGTTCGTGAGATTGCAGCCCGTCGCTGGTCGCGTCCAATTCGGTGCGCGCGTCGTGAATCATGTTATCGGTCTGCGTAGTCGCGCTGATGTTTTCCATCCCGCCGCCGAAATCGCGGACGGTTGTTTGAGCATACTTGGCGTATGGATATTTAACTCCGGTCTTTTCCGAGAAGAACCGAACCATTTCCGGCAGGCGAGCGGCCGTGACTTTTCCTTCCTGGACTTCATTACTATAGACGTTGGTGATGATCGGAATGCCGTCGTACTCGCCTGTGACAGGCACAAAGTCGCCGACGATAATCGACGTCAGATAGGTTGCGTGTGGTTCATCGATTTTCCAATCAAACGTGCGGGTCCCGTCGGAATTCTCTTTCACCTCAACCAGCTTGCCGTTCGAGATCACGCTGAGAGGTTTTTCAACCGTCGCCACCATTTCCGAAGTCGCAAAGTCGCTCGGATGGTCAAAGCAGGGGAACCACAGATGATTGAATTCCGCCTCGCCCTGAGACCATATTTGCCGCGGCCTGGTCGGATCGTCCGGCCGCGGCTTGATAAAATTAAGTCCGCCGCCGCCCAGATTAGAACGCTTGTCCAGCGGCGGTTGATTCGTGTGATACGAGATGATGACGGTGAGTTCCTCGAGCGGCTGATACGGACGATCCAGCGTCACTGACAGCTTTTCCCTGGTTTCGTCGTACGCGAAATTGAGCGTGCCCCCGGAGGAAAGTGCCGCTGACGAAACGGTCATATAGGCAGCGTCAAAGTCTATCTGGCGTAAGTCTTTCACCAGGGGAGCGAGGGTGATCGTCGCGGTGCCGATAGCCTGTTCGTGCTCCCAGTCGAAGTGCAAGTCGAGCTTGATGTTCCGCTGATCATAGTCGTGGGCCGGAATGTATTGCGTGGGTGGAAAAGGGCGTTGCGCCCGTCTCGCCGGCGCTGGTGTCGCGGTCGAAGTCGGCGTCTGTGCCAGCGTCGCACAAGAAAAAATGCTTACCAACGCAACAGTCAGGGACCATCGCACTGCGGGTCCAACTAACGAGCGAAATGCTTTCATCGTGGTCTCCACTTTAGTGATTTTGAAGAAGTCTCAGCCGCAACACATAGTTCAGCCCTTATTAATTCCAGTTGGACTGAGAACGTTGTGAAATACATCCCACCGAAGACAGGAAAGGGAGAATTCTGTCATTCCGCACTAGCAAATGACAAGTTGGCTGGAATTGAGGTAGTGGGGTAAATGAGACTCTTACCCCACTACCGGAATTGAAGGTAGTGTCTTGATTTCAAGTTATCTGCGCCTCCTCTACGCGCTCGGCGTCTCTGCGGTGGTTGTATTTGAACCCATTGTTGATCGCAGAGACGCAAAGGTCGCCGAGACTACGCAGAGACAAACTGAATTATAAGACACCATCGAATTGAAGGTAGTGTGCGACTCGAAGAAGAGCAAAGGCGTCCGAGCGTGAGTACGCGCGCCAGCCTACGAGTTTATTTCGTCTGGCCAGATACTCGCGCGCGTTCTGCTTCGGTCCAATCACAGAGTGTCTTCTTGTCCTCAGCGGACAGCTTCGCTTGTGGGTGCATTGGGACGTAGGAACTCAACGGCATTACACCGTCAGAAACTTCATCGCAAATTTGACGCAGCTTTCTGTCCTGTCGATCCGGAGGGAGGCGGCCCCATTCAGACAGGTTTAAGTTTTGGCGGCCTTCGTTCACGTGATTCGAGAGCCACCAGGATATTGGGGCCACGTTCGTGTACCAGGGCCAGACGGTCTTGTTGGAATGACAATCACGACAGGAGCGCTCAAAGATGGCGGCGACTTGTGGCGTCATTTGGGTGCGTGCAAAGATAGTCTGCGATTCGTCGACCGGTGGGTTCGTCCTCGCGGGGCGCACAAATTGGATGACGAGAAAAACAACGATCAGGACAACGGCGATCCATTTCAAGACTCGAAGTATTTTTTTCATGTTTGCTGTCTTTGCCGTTGACGCTTACGACTTCGAAACTCCCTCTCGGTTTGAGTTCAATCTTAAGCCCTCACCCCGACGCTCTCGCAAAGGAAGATGGAGCAAGGGCCCGCGCCTTCCATCTCAGAGACGTCACTGTGACTCGCATACTAACAGGAAAATCAGCCGGGGCCCTTGGTTTCGCGCCCGCTTACTTTGTCAGCAAAACCGAAATGTCGTTGCTCTCCTCGTTAGCGGTAACGATGTCAGCTTTGCCATCGCCATTCAAATCGCCAACCGCGATGCCTGAGGGCTTACTGCCGACCTTAAGCGGCGAATCGAGTGCAAGCAGGAATTCGCGCCGGCTTCCGAGAACGACTGACACGCTGGCGTCCCCATAATTACCAAACACTACATCCGCGATGCCGTCGCCATTGATGTCTCCAATTGCCGCACTTGTCGGGGCTTTGCCAGGCACTAACTGCGACCATGCCAGCCGGAATGTTCCGTCGCCCGCTCCCAGCAGAATCGACATGCGGTCGCCGCTCGTGTCGGTGATGTGTCCCGAGTAATGTGCCACCGCCAGGTCGGGATTTCCATCGCCGTTCAAGTCGCCGATGGCAACTCCGAACGGTTGTTTATTCGATTCAAATGGAGATCCTTTCGGTTCTTTGAATGCGCCTTTGCCGTTGGCGAGGAGGATCGTCACATTTCCGCCTTCGAAATTAGTGGTGACCAGATCTGCTCTGCCGTCTTTGTTCAGATCGGCCGCGCGCAGTTTGTAATACGGCATCTTGCCAACAGCAAAGGAAACGCCAGGAGAGAGAAAGCCACCCGTCCCGTTATTGAAGACCACGGTGATGCGGTTGTTCTGCCAATCGTCAGTCGCCAGATCGAGTTTCCCATCACCATTGAAGTCAGCTACTACAATTCCGTGAGGATGCGGCTTGCTTTGAACCGTGAATGGCGAGCCGGGTGCGGGACGGAAATTGCCTTTACCGTCGCCGTTTAAAACGGTCAGGTAGTTTGTGTCATGATTCGCGAGAGCCAGATCGAGGTTACCGTCGCCGTTTACGTCGCCCACTGCAATGTCATTCGGATTATCTCCTGCGGCGAAAGGCGAGGCCGGCGCTTGCGTGAAGTCCCCTTTACCATTCCCTAACAGAATCGTAACGTTCTTGCTTCCGGAATTGGCGACCGCGAGATCAAGTTTGCCGTCTCGGTTAAGGTCAGCGATGACTACACAACTTGGAGAGGCGCCGACGCGGATGTTTAATCTCTGCGTCGCCACTTTTGCAGGTAGACCTCCCGACCTCACAAGACAGCCTAAACCAAGGCCGGATATCAAAAAGAATAAGATGAACTCACGCATAAGTAGCCGACGATTACGGAGTGGCTGCCAGCCATCGCTCTCTGAGACTTCGTTGCTCGACTGTTGCGTCGGCGATTTCGTCAATCTTAACCGTCGGACGATCGTAACCGGTGATTTGAACCGCCAACGTCGATACAACACCATTGCGCATAACTTCCAATCGCGCTGTGTCGCCGAGGTGGATTTTGCCAAGCCACGATCTGAAATCCGTCGAGGTTGCAATCGGATGGCCATCAACTGAAACTACGCGATCACCAGTGTGCAAACCCGCGCGTCCCCATACGCTGGTAGGATTAGTAAGTCGAAGTCTTAGTGACGAATCTCCTGATGGACTAAAGGCAAAGATTCGCAGATCCGGCTCCGGCTTTCCATCACTGTTGAGCGCGGGCGCCCAGGTAACCTGCGCGCGCAAACCTATCATGTTCAGGTAGCGATCAAATTCTATGGCCCGCGCGCCTCGCACGTATGCTTCGAAGAACGTGTGGGCGTCGCAGCGGCAGATTTCGTGCACCGTGCGCTCGATGTCACGACCGTTGATGCCGCGCTGTGGTGTGAATCTTTCGCTCAATTTACGCATCACGTCGTCCAATGAGCGCTGGCCGTGCGTCGTCTGTCGGATCATCAGATCCAGCATCGTGCCGAGCAGGTTACCCTGAAGATGCGTGCTGACAGAATCATCACCAAGCCCGAATGGATCCTCAGCCGCCCGGCTCACGCGTTCAGCCGAGATACGTGAATAGCCCGGCGTAGCAAGGTAAACGGCCATGTAGTGCTCGAGGTGCACCACCCGGGTTGGGTCAAACGTGGGAAGCTGTGCGCGCCTCAGCAGCATGTCACTAAAGTAGATGGTGACCCCTTCACTCCACCACAGTTCGCCGGTAGGTTCCGCGGGACGATACCTAACCCCGACGCGCTCAACCGGCCGCACGTGCATTAAATTCCAGGTGTGAAAGTATTCGTGGGCCGTCGTATCGAAGACGCCTGTAAGCCCCTGCGCGAGATTCTGACTCCTCGCGCCAATGGTGACGGAATTGAGATGCTCTAGTGCACCTTGGGCTCCGTCCTGATAGAGAAAGGTGTAACTGCGGTAGGGCGGCCTTCCGAAGATTTTGCGGGCCTCACTCACGAGCTTTTGTACCCCGGCGATAAACGACGCAGTGTCGAAGGTAGTAGCGTTCGGTTGCGTCAAATATACGACATGATGCGGGACACCGCTGACCACGAAATCCCAGCGTTGAAATTGTCCGATAACGATTGGCGAATCGAGTAGCAATTCACCAGACGATGCCGCGAGTGTGTTCGGATCATTAGTGGCGTCGAGCCCGGAGGCAATTGCCCAACCGCTCGGGAGATCAAGTGTGACGCGCGCCGGCGCTGACTCAGCGCCCACAACGTATGTGAATGAGTGGAGATCGCCGATGAGGCCACCCGTTTGCGAGAGAAATGGTTTCCACGCTGCGCGGATTGACGCGGTTTGGGGCGGCAGGTGAATGCGATACCTGACTATCAACTCCGCGCCTGCCGCGTCGTCGATACGCCACAGCGCATCTTCCTCATGCGTGACTTTCAAGGCTGCGCCATGCGATTCGGCAGTAAGGTTCTCAATGTATCGCCAATAACGATCGTCGTATTCCGGATGCGAAGCCATTGCGATACGAACCGTGTTGCCCGTCACCTGAACTCGCATTTCGACAGTAAAGCCTGATAGATCGGCCGGGTCGACACGAATTCGGTAGGAGATGGTTGGACCCATTCTCGAATTAGAAAACGATGAAGACGAAGCTATTGATAAAAGAAAAATAGTCAGCGCAGTAGTCAGGATAGGTTTCACAATTATGCCTTTGGAAAAGTGAATTGCACCTTTTGGGCATCCGTCATTTGAATCCGATCGAATTTTTCCATCGGTTAAGCATCTCCTGGTTTAGTTGCAGGACTCCGTGACGCGTCGTGCCTTCCGGAGGCGGCGCCAACTCAACCATGCGCTCGTACACCCGCGCGCGATTGTTTCCATCGACACGCGACAACAAATACCAAAGCGTCATCACATCGCGCGGCCGCGCATTCAGAAGGACGAGATCAAGTGATGCCATTTTCGACCATTGCGTATCGCTCGGCTCGAAATCGAATTTAGCCAGGGCGGTTCGGAAGACTTCAGAAGCATCTTCGAAGTAAGGCGTGCCGGGGCCAATGCCCGGCCAGGTAGCACACGCAGCGCCCGCAGGCACAACCGATTCGCGATCTCTTAACTGAAGGGAAACCCAACCGACCGTCACGTGTAACAGGCTCCTGCCCGCCTCATCGACTTCGAGCGTGTAAGCGCAGCCCAGGTCCTCAGCCACGCCGGAGGGTGTGTTCACGAAGAAAAGTTTCGGTGGTGCGGAGATGTGCGCGCTCATGCGACCGCGAGCCAACTCCAGACGATGCTCGGTCGGTTTTGATTCGACCAATCGAATGCGCGTGTTCGGGTCAACTTCGACCCGCCCGATGCTGGCAACATCGATCTGAGCCCGTGAACTGCTGTCCGTCTCAAGCCACTGTCCGACGGCGAGTTTTCCTTTGTCGATAACAGGCGCAGCGTCGATGCGTGGGGCGCCGTCAAGACGAGCAACATTCCACGACGTTAACGGTTCTGCATAATGCCGGCGCAACGCGACGAGACCAACGACCAGGACCACAGCGGCCAATGCAGGTATCGCAAAGCGAGGCTGCGTCACAAAAGAAATGACATTCCATCGGTTCTTCCTGGGTGGTATCGGGCGATTCAATAGTGTTTCAACTTCTTGCCACAACGAATCAGGCGCGGGCACGAGCGGCAGTTGTTCTGCCCAGCTTACTCCAAACTTGACCTGTTCAAATTCCCGGCGGCAGCGAGTGCATCCGATCAAATGCTCCGCGACCTGGCGGCTTTCTTCGGTCGAAAGCTCCTCATGAAAATAAGCTGACAAGTTTCGGGTAACGTGCGTGCTAAACATGTTCTTACGCTCCGGCAACGAACTGCCCTCGCAACCATTCAAGACGCCGAGCGAGCGCCTTGTGGCCGCGATTTAGACGCGATGCCACCGTTCCTTTCTTACATCCGAGAGTGCTGGCGATCTCTTCATATGAAAATCCTTCGATGTACTTGAGCAAAATCGGCAAACGAAGTTTCGGCGTGAGGTCCGCAATCGCGGCTTGCACATGCTCTGCCAGTTCTTTTTGCGCATAGGGCGTTGCTTGCGCAACGCCACTTTGATTTTTCGTCATCAAACTCGACTCCGCGAAAGGAACCCACCGCTTCTGCTTTCGCCGCTCATCCGTGCAAGTGTTGACCACCAGACGATATAGCCAGGTTGAGAATTCCGCGTCACCGCGGAACTGCCCGATACGCGAGATCAACTTTAGAAAGACCTGTTGCGTAACATCGGCGGCCGCGGCTTCATCACAACTCAGCGAGTAAAGAGCGATTGAATACACGCGATTCTTGTACTCTTCAAACAGCAAGCGCAGCGCGTCCCTATCGCCATGTTGGCAGGCGACGATTACACTCCGGTCAATCGTTTCCTTCAACTCCGGCTGCTCCCTGATCGCGGCCATTTGGTTGACCATCGATCCATTGGACGCGAAGAGACTGGATTTTCTTCCATGTTCGGAACAAAAAAAAGGCGGCCGCGCCGCCTGGAGGTCGGGAAAGGCCCTTGACCTCAATATGTCGAAGAGTGCGAAGTTCGGGCCTGGCACATCGCAAGTAATCGTTAACGCGTCACGTGCACCAGCATTTCTGTTCCTGATTCCAGGCGCAACTCTTTGCTGCCGTTGATGGCCAGCGAGCCCGCGCCGCCCGCACCTCCAAGAATCAGCCCGATGGCTGCGCCTTTGCCGCCACCGGCAATGCCGCCGATGATGGCGCCGGCCGTGGCCCCGATGCCGCTACGCTTCAGCGTCTGGTTGCCTCGGCTCTTGGATTGCACGCCTCCTTCTTCGTCAGCCTTGGCCGAATCTGATCCGTAAACCTTTGTCACATACCCGTGCAGGATTCCGTGGCGGCCGTCAGTCAATTCAATCGAGTCGAACGCCAAATTCATCGTCGTCCGTCCCGTGACCTTACCCGACTTAGTGATCGAACGAATATGGCCGCGGACCGTGGCTTCATTAAAGCGAACTGGATCGATCACCGTGGCCGTGAATTTATCTCCTGCCCGCGAATCCTTACTCGACAGCGTATCGTTAAGGCGAATTTTAAGGTTGGTTGCGACCGGTACCAATACCGGCGTAACCGTCCTCGGCGCCGGCCGCCTCAGCCGCGGTTTTCTGGTCTGGGCGCTGAGCGTCAACGGGATCGCCAGCAGAACCAAAAGCGCGACCATGATCTTGTTTGCCTGATTCGATTTCATGAGACTTCTCCTAATCAGTGCTCAGTAGCACTTCAAAACAAAGTCGAAATTCCCGGGGGGTGTTACGGTGTCTATGATAACCGGGTTTTGGGTGAGGTTGCCACCTCGCGCGCTATAGGATGATGTCGCTGCGGCTGCCAGAGTCTCTATCTAAAGGGAAAGAAGGAAGGTTACAGGGAACGAAGAAAGCGAACGCGGTCGAACAACAGAGTTCGGAAATTAGACAATGGCCGCTGCTTTATCATCCGCTTCGCCAATAAGTTGAGGCGGTTCGGCATTCTCGAATGATCGCAGCCGCCGGGCGGTGCCGTCCGACTCAAAGATGTAAGCTGACGGAGCTTCGCGCATGATGATGTCCTGCAAGCGCATCAGCCCGTAAAGCAAAGCTTCAGGTCGCGGCGGACAACCGGGAATATAAACATCTACAGGGATCGTGCGGTCGACGCCCTGCATGGTTGAGTAGGAATCAAAAGGACCGCCGGTCGAGGCACAGGCGCCCATGGCGATTGCCCATTTTGGTTCCGGCATCTGATCGTAGACGCGCCTCACAACCGGCCCCATCTTCAGGGTAACTGTGCCGGCGATGATAATCAGGTCACTCTGCCGCGGACTGGGACGAAAAACTCCGGCGCCAAATCGATCGATATCAAACCGCCCGGCGCCCGTCGCCATCATCTCGATTGCGCAGCAAGCCAGGCCGAAGGTCATGGGCCACAGCGCCGACTTGCGCGCCCAGTTAACTACCGGCGCGCCGATATCCATCGCTTTCGCGGCGATGCTGCGCCGCACGAAATTCGTGATCGAATCGACCGTGGTTAAGACAAAGCCTTCGTTGTGTTCAGACATATTAGAAATTGCGAAATTCGGATTTCGAATTGCGAATTGAAAAGCGGTTTGCTTTTGAAAATTCGCAATCCGCAATTCCCAATTCGAAATTCCATCAGGCCCACTCTAAAGCGCCCTTGCGCCAGGCGTAGTAATAGCCCACCACCAGAATTCCTATGAAGACAAACATCTCGATCAGGGCAAACTTGGTGAAAGAAAAATCGTCACCCATAAAGATGATCGCCCACGGCAGCAGAAAGATTGTCTCGACGTCGAAGATCAGAAACAGCATCGCCACGATGTAGTAACGCACCGTGAAGCGATCGTGCGCTCCGCTTTCCGGATCGATGCCGCACTCGTACGGCCGCATTTTGTCTTTCCCATATTTCCATGGCCGCAGAAAGCGGCCGAGGACGATCGGGAGAACAGGGAAGGCAATCGCAAACACAAAAAATACCATCACCGGCAAATACGCCGTGCCTGGTCCACCAACGGTGTGCGCAGTCGTGGTAGTTGCTTGTAAGAGCAGCATGTCGTTACTGACTGAAAGCCTAACTGGTCGAGAGACTGCTTGCGAAATATCGTTAACGCGAAAATATTAAGTGCCGCGAGAGATCAATGTCAATGAAGAGTTGAGTTAGAGTCCGCGCAACGAACGATCGGAGAGCGAGGCAGTAGCCCCGAGCGCGAGAGAGGGCTCAGTTACGGAACCATGAGAGATAGCCACCGGTTAGGAGTGACAGATTCGAGTTCGAAATCATCTCCTTTTGCTTCACTGGGAATCCCATCATTCGCTCAATGAGACGCTGTACCTTCGAGCAAGGCAATCGCATGAGACAGAACCGGCTTGATGATCTCAAAGCTCTCACGCACGCCTTTCGGCGAACCTGGAAGATTTACGATCAGCGTTCCCGATCTGATTCCACAGACACCACGCGAGATCATCGCCATCGGCGTGTTCTTCAAAGTCTGGCCGCGCATTGCTTCAGCCAGGCCCGGGGCTTCGCGTTCAATCACGCGCCGAGTCGCTTCCGGCGTGTTGTCGCGCGGGCCAAAGCCCGTCCCGCCTGTCGTCACGATCAGGTTCACGTCGTTACGATCAGCATACGAGCGCATCATGTCAGCCAAAGGATCGAGATCGTCGTTGACGATTTCCTTGGCGACGATTTCCGCGCCGAGTTCAACTAAAAGATGCACCAGCGTTTCGCCAGACGTATCTTCGCGCTCGCCAACTGAACAAGCGTCGCTGGAGGTGATTACTACTGTGCGAATCAGTATCGGCATGAGAAAGAAAGTGAGTCTAGCAGGTTGCTGAAAAAGACAGTAGAGCCGGTTAAGAGCGGCAACGGCGATCCACGAAATCACACGAAAAATAAATCGACTTGGGGCACCTTGGCATTGCTTAGTGTTATTTCGTGGATCGCGGTTAAAGATTTTTCCGACTCCCAACGGGCGCACTTGTACGCTCAAATGGATGGGGAGAAGTCCGCCCGCTAAACCTTACGTCTCGCATGTTCCTTCAGCCAGCAACGATCCATTACGACGAGTAATCCAGCATCCAGAGCGCGCTGCGCAGCGGCGTTGTCGATGACGCCTTCCTGTAACCAAACTGCTTTCGCGCCGACGGCGATTGCCTGATCGACAACCGCGCCGGCTTCTTCAGATCGCCGGAAGACATCAATCAGATCGATTTTCCGGCTGACTTCTGACAGTGAAGCATAAGCGACCTCCCCCAGCACTTCGACCTCGTTGGGATTGACCGGAATGATGCGATAGCCGGCGCGCTGCATGTAACCCGCCACGCCGTGTGAAGGCCGCGTAGGCTTGGAAGACAAGCCCACGACCGCGATCGTGCGACATTCGTCGAGAATGCTTGCGATTGCTTCTGAGCTGTTGATTTCCAAATTTCTTTTGCTCTTACTCAGTGCGCTCGGTGTCCTCCGTGGTGAAATATGCTGGAATAATAATTCAACCACTGAGAGCACAGAGGACACAGAGAATCCTATCGGGCTGACACGCTGACCGCGTGCAAATCCTGTAGCGCGTACACGCCAATCTCTTTATCGTCCGCGCGCGAAGCCAATGCTTCAACCAGAGCCTGCGCGCCGGTCATCGTCGTCACGCACGGCACGTTGTACTGCAAAGCGGCGCGCCGAATTGCCTGTTCGTCGTAATGCGAAGCGCGGCCCAGTGGCGTGTTGATGATCAGAGCGATCTCACCCTGCTTGATATGGTCGACGACGTTGGGACGACCTTCGTTCACCTTGAAGACGTTCGCCACTTCCAGGCCGACCTCGCGCAGGCGCGCTGCAGTTCCTTGAGTGGCCATCAGGTTGAAACCCAGACGCGTCAGCCTCCGCGCCAGCAGGACAGCCTGGCCTTTGTCCGCTTCGTTTACGCTGATGAAGGCGGTACCTTTTTGCGGCAGACCGAGTCCGGCGGCAGTCATCGCTTTACCATAGGCTTCGCCAAAACTCTCGCCGATGCCCATGACCTCACCGGTTGAGTGCATCTCGGGACTCAGAATCGGATCGACACCGGGAAACTTTGCAAACGGAAAGACCGGCGACTTGATATAGAAGCGATCGACGCTCAACTCGCCAGGCAAATCAAAGTCCTTTAGCTTCCGGCCGGCCATTACCAGGGCGCCAATCCGAGCCAGCGGGATGCCGGTCGCTTTGGAAACAAACGGCACGGTGCGCGAAGCCCGCGGATTGACCTCGAGCACATAAACGCGATCGTCCTTAATCGCGAACTGAATGTTCATCAAGCCGCTGACGGACAAAGCGCTTGCCAGCTTACGCGTGTAATGCCGCATGGTCTCGAGGTGCTCTTCGGCGATCCGCACCGGCGGCAGAACGCATGACGAATCGCCTGAATGAATGCCGGCCTCTTCGATGTGTTCCTGGATGCCGGCGATGACGCAGGCGCTGTCGTCAGCCAAGGCATCGACGTCGAACTCAGCCGCTTGCTCGAGAAACTTGTCGATTAGAACCGGGCGGTCATGCGAGAAATCAACTGCCATGCGCATGTATTGATCCAGACTCTCTTCATCATAGACAATCACCATCGCCCGGCCGCCCAGCACGTAACTGGGCCGAACCAGCACCGGATATCCGATGCGCTCGGCAATCTCTCGCGCGCCCTCAATCGAAATCGCCGTACCGTTTTCCGGCTGGGGAATGCCCAGTTCGTTGAGCAGGGCGCCGAAGCGCTTTCGATCTTCCGCCAGATCGATTGAGTCCGGAGAAGTGCCGATAATCGGAACACCCGCCCCATGCAGACGCATCGCGAGATTCAAAGGTGTCTGCCCGCCGAATTGGACGATCACGCCGGTTGGCTGCTCGACATCGACGATGTTCATCACGTCTTCGAAGGTCAGCGGTTCAAAGTAAAGTCGATCCGAAGTGTCATAGTCAGTCGAGACAGTTTCCGGATTACAGTTAACCATGATGGTTTCATAGCCCGCCTCATGCAGCGCGAACGACGCATGGCAACAGCAATAGTCGAATTCAATTCCCTGACCGATGCGATTCGGGCCGGAACCGAGAATCATGATCTTCCGGCGATCCGTCGGCTGTGCTTCGTCTTCTTCTTCATAAGTCGAGTAAAGATAAGGCGTATAAGATTCAAACTCTGCGCCGCAGGTATCGACGCGTTTATAGACCGGAACGAGTCCCAGCTTCTTACGATAAGCCCGGACTTCGTCCTCGGTTCGCCGGGTCAGATAGGCGAGCCGGCGATCCGAAAGCGCCGCTTCTTTGAAGGCCCGTAACGTTTCCAGGGGAATATCTTCCAGCGTCTTGCCTTGAATTTGCTCCTGGATTTCCATCACCTGCTTGAGCTGATCCAGAAACCATGGATCGATGCGCGACAGACGATAAATCTCATCAATCGTCCAGCCGTGTTCGAGCGCGTAGGTGATGTACGAGAAGCGCTGCGAGTTAGGCCGTGCCAGCTTTCTTTGCAGCTCGTCGTTCGAGACGTCTTCCAGACGCAGGGGCTTCACTGCTTCCAATGAACGCAGGCCTTTGAAGAGCGACTCTTTGAAAGTGCGGCCAATGGCCATCACTTCGCCGACGGATTTCATTTGGGTGCCGAGCACGTCCTCGGCTTCGCGAAACTTTTCAAAGTTCCATTTGGGAATCTTGGTAACTACGTAGTCGATCGTCGGTTCGAACGAGGCCGGTGTCTTCTTCGTAATGTCGTTGGGAATCTCGTCCAGCGTGTAGCCAACGGCCAGCTTGGCTGCGATCTTGGCGATAGGAAATCCAGTGGCTTTTGAAGCCAGCGCCGAAGAACGCGAAACGCGCGGGTTCATTTCAATGACCCGAATCTCGCCGTTGTCCGGATTGACGGCAAACTGTATGTTCGAGCCACCGGTTTCCACGCCGACCTTGCGAATGATCTTGATCGCCATGTCGCGCATCCGTTGATATTCACGATCGGTCAGCGTTTGCGCCGGGGCCACCGTGATCGAATCGCCCGTGTGGACGCCCATGGGATCAAAATTCTCAATTGAGCAGATGATGACGACGTTGTCGGCGATATCGCGCATCACTTCCAGCTCGAATTCCTTCCAGCCGAGGATCGATTCTTCGATCAGAACTTCATGAATCGGCGAAGCCGCCAGTCCGTGGCGCACCATCTCTTCAAACTCTTCCGGATTAAACGCGGTCCCGGCCCCGGTTCCGCCCAGAGTAAACGAGGGGCGAATGATCGCTGGATAGCCGGTCTCTTGCACGATCACTTCGGCTTCTGCCCAGGACTTTGCAAAGCCACCGCGCGGCATTTGCATGCCGGCTTCATCCATCGCTTGTTTGAAGAGCAAGCGATCCTCAGCCACTTTGATGGCTTCGCGTTTGGCGCCGATCATTTCGACGCCGCATTCTTCCAGGATGCCCGAGTCGGCCAAAGCGATCGCAAGATTCAGCGCTGTCTGGCCGCCAACTGTTGGCAATAAGGCATCTGGACGCTCTCGCCTGATTATTGCTGAGACAGATTCGACCGTGAGCGGTTCAATGTAGGTTCGATCCGCCGTCTCTGGATCAGTCATGATCGTGGCGGGATTTGAATTGACGAGGACGACTTCATAGCCTTCCTGTCGCAGGGCTTTGCATGCCTGAGTGCCCGAGTAGTCGAACTCACAGGCCTGGCCGATGACAATGGGCCCGGAGCCGATAATCAGGATTTTGTGAATGTCAGTGCGCTTCGGCATCGATCAATGAATTAGCGAATCCTCTAATTGACGTAGTGGAGTCGAAGCATTATACATAAGCGATCGTAATCGGGGCACTAGCCCGACCGTAAGGGAGGGCTCAGATTAATCTCAATCATTTGCGAAGCGCGACGGTGAATGATCCTCGTTGGTGTTCAACCAACCGCGCTCGATCGATTGAGCCCTCTTTGACGGTCGGGCTAATGCTCCGCCAACACACTCGAGACGTTCCATATTATGAAAACTTTTCTCCAACCAGTCGCGGTTCTTTTTGCAGTACTGCTATTAACGTTTGTTGCTGTCGGCCAAACACCCACAAGGCAACATGACGATGGGGTTTTGGAGCCGGTCGCCGCAAAGAAGGATCTCTATCCCAAAGATGCCGACGCGAAGAAAGAGATCGATGAGGCGCTGAAACGTGCGACCATTGAAAAGAAACGAGTGCTGCTGATCTTCGGCGGCAACTGGTGCTATGACTGTCACGTGCTCGACCGCGCACTGCACGAAGGCGCGGCCGGAAAGATCAGCAAACAGAGTTTTCTGCTGGTGCACGTCGACATCGGCGAAGGCGACAAGAATCTGGATCTAACCAAGCTATACAGGATCCCTCTGGATAAAGGCGTGCCCGCCGTGGCAATTTTGGACAGCGGCGGTAGACTTCTCTACAGCAGCGGCGACGGCGAATTCGAAGCCGCGCGCAAGATGATGAAAAAAGATCTGGTCAGATTTCTTTGGATTTGGAAAGAGAACTAGGCTTTTCCATCGACAGCTTTAATCCTGCGGGAAAGCCGCGTCAACGCGGCTGAGATAATCTCCTGTTTCAGATCTCATATCCGCTTCCTTGCATTAGTGCCATCCAACGAGGCATCTTGAGTAACGCCGAAGTTTTTGATAATTTTCCTCAGGTTCCCAGGTTTCCCCCTTTTGATTAATCCCGCTCATCAAATGAATTCAGCGCGCACTTCCAAATCAAACGACCTGCGGGCGGCGGAAAGCGACGAGCGCAGAGATCAGGAATCGACCGTCGATGGGCTGAGGTTGAAGACCGTAGCCCTTAGAGAAGAGAACCGGAAACTAAAGTTGCTCGCTGAATATCGCTCAGCGTTTCTGGCGCGGCTGGCCCACGAGCTGCGCACGCCGCTGACTTCAATTCTCGGATTTGCCGAAATCATGTTGAGCCAGGAAGAGCTGACTGAAGCGCAGCGTAACTTCTGTGAAAGAATTCAGAACTCAGCCCAGCAACTGCAGTTGAATTTCAATCAACTCGCGGACCTGTCGCGGTTGGAAGGTGGCCAGTCTGAAGTGCAGCCAGAAGAATTTTCTCTCGAAGATATCTTGCGAGAGTCGTGCGCCTCGGTAGCGCGACAGGCTCAGAAGCAAAAAACGCGACTTCAGTCTGAGCCGAAGCCCGGCTTGGCGCCGATCATTTCTGACCGCGGGAAGCTGCGGCAGGCACTGTATAGCTTCTTGTCATATGCGATCAATCGGAGCCCCGAAGGCGCTCTGGTCACGATCGTGGCCGAAAAAGCAGAGCAGGGGTTTCTGATCACGATTGAAGACGAAGGGGAACCGCTGGCCGAAAGCGTCGAAGTCGGAGAGTGGGACCCGACCGACCGAAGATTTGGGGATAGCGAACTTGGTTTGGCGATCGCCAGACACAATATCGATCTGATCAGCGCGACGTTGAGTTGGCAGACGCGCGCTCCGCGAGGTTTGCGAATCCTGATTCAGCTTCCGGCGGTCGTTCCGCTAAAGGGATCTTCCTGAGACCTCACTGATCGCGCGCGCCCAAATCGCCGTGATATTATTCCGCTGTCTTCCGAAAAGAGAATTTCAGTTGGTCTGCTCTCTTTTTTTAGAGGGGAGCGCCAAGTTGTTGGGTCGCGGGCAAGCCGGCAGCTTGCCCTACTGCTCGTACCTATGCTGAACAACGCGACTAGCGCGCCACAGAATGAACTTCCCGAAATTCGTGAAGTAGAGACCATCGATGAGTATGACTCGTGCATCCGCTTGCAGCGCGAAGTATTCGGACTTCCCGACCTGGAAATATCGCCACGGCGTCACTTGATTGTTTCGCGCATGGCCGGCGGCTGGACGCTGGGCGCGTTTGTCAAAGGAACACTGGTGGGCTTTGTGCACCACCTGGCCGCGGTGTCCGGTGATGTCATCTTTGGCTACTCGCACATGATGGCCGTGGCTGCTGATTATCAGAATCGCGGCGTCGGCGCACGCTTAAAGTGGGCCCAACGAATCCGCGCTTTGTCGGAAGGTCGTGATCTTATCAAGTGGACCTTCGAGCCGATGCGCGCGCGCAACGCGCATTTCAACTTGAATCGCCTGGGTGTGGTGGTCCGCGAGTACGCAGTCAACTTTTATGGCACCGACTATGTCACTAATCCGGCGGAAAAGGCGTCTGGGATCAGCGGGATGGACAGCGATCGTCTGTTTGCGAATTGGGACCTGAACTCACCGCGCGTTAAATCATTGGCGGCCGGACTGGAGTACCCGCTCGGCGCCGCCGATCACGTAATCGAGATTCCCGCCAACTTTTCTGAACTGTTGAAGTCGGACCCGGAAGCCGGGAAGCGTGAACAGTTGCGGGTGAGGGAAGATTTCTTGAAGGCGTTGGGAGAGGGCCTGGTGTGCCGTGCTTTCCAGCGCGATCAGGCGCGACCGCGCTACCTATTTTATCGAGATTAGCCACAGAGGCACGGAGACACAGAGGACGGAAAGCCGAGACAAATTTGAAACCGAATAGATGGTTGCTTCGCTTTCTTTCTCTGAACCTCTGTCTCTCTGTGGCGATTTGTTTCGGAATAAAATTCAGACTTGCCAAAACCAAAATCAATCGCAAAGACAATCAATGCGCTGCGCGAAGAAATTCGCCACCACGACGACCTGTATTATCTTGAGCAAGAGCCGGAAATTTCCGATCGCGAATATGACGAGCTGATCGAGAAGCTGCGCGACCTGGAAACGGCCCATCCCGAATTCGTCACTCCGGACAGTCCCACCCAGCGCGTCAGCGGCCGGCCGGCCGAAGGGTTTGCAGAGTTCGTTCACCGGCGTCCAATGCTGTCGCTCGACAACAGCTACAGCATCGAAGAATTGCGCGCGTTTGACGAACGTTGCCGCAAACTCGCCGGCGGTGAGTCGCCCGATTACGTCGCAGAATTAAAGATCGATGGGCTTTCGCTTTCGCTTCATTATGAAGATGGACTGTTTGTGCGCGGCGTTACAAGGGGCGACGGGTTTCGCGGTGAAGATGTGACTTCGAACGTGCGCACGATCCGTAGCGTACCATTGAAATTGGAGAAGATAGGCAAAGTCGGACGCGAGATTGAAGTGCGCGGCGAGGCTTATCTGGCTCGCAAGGTCTTTGAAAAGATCAATGCCGAGCGGGAAGAGGAAGGCGAGTCGCGCTTTGCCAATCCGCGCAATGCCGCGTCGGGCGCGATTCGCCAACTCGATCCGGCCATGGTCGCGAAGCGCAGACTGGATATGTTCGCCTACGACGTGCTCTCCGGCGAGAGCAAACCCTTCGCGACACATTGGGAGGCGCTCAATTGGGCGGAACGCGCCGGCTTTCGCGTAAACAAACACCGGGCGTTGTGCAAGACCATCGAGGAAGTAATCGACTTTTGCAATGCGATGGAAGCCGAGCGTGATGAGCTGGGTTATGAAATCGATGGCGTCGTGGTCAAAGTTAACTCCACCGCTCTGCAGGATAAGTTTGGCGCGACAGGTAAGGCTCCGCGCTGGGCAATCGCTTACAAGTACGCGGCGCGCCAGGCGACGACGAAAGTGAACGACATTGTTGTGCAGGTCGGACGCACGGGAGCGCTGACGCCGGTGGCGATGCTCGAGCCGGTGCAGCTCGGCGGCGTGACCGTGTCGCGTTCGACGCTGCATAACGAAGACGAGATCGAGCGTCTGGGTTTGCTCATTGGCGATTGGGTGCTGATTGAAAGAGGCGGCGACGTCATTCCCAAAGTCGTTAAGGTCGTTGAATCGAAACGCACCGGCAAGGAAACACCGTTTCTCCCGCCGACCGTGTGTCCGGTGTGCGGCGGCCTGGTGTCGCGGCCGGAGGGCGAAGCGGTTTCGCGTTGCATCGCAGCTGATTGTCCGGCTCAGTTGATTGGGCGCTTGCTGCATTTCGCTTCCCGACGGGCCATGCGGATTGAAGGACTGGGCTCAGCCCTGGCAGAGCAACTGATCGCAAAAAAGATGGTGAGCGACGTAGCCGATCTCTATCGCTTGAAACTTGACGATCTCGCTAAACTTGAACGCATGGCGGAAAAGTCTGCGTCGAATGTGCTGGCTCAAGTCGAAGCCAGCAAGGCGCGCGACCTCTGGCATTTGATTTACGGCCTCGGCATACGGCATGTTGGCGAACGCACCGCGGGAATTCTGGCCGGTCACTTCGGATCATTGGACAGGCTTGGGCAGGCCAGCGTGGAAGAATTGGACGACGTGCACGAGATCGGACTGACAATGGCGCAGAGTATCCACGATTGGTTCAACGATCCTGGAAACAAGGAACTGTGCAAACGATTGACTAGCGCGGGCGTGCGGACGGAAGCCGAGAAGCAGAAACGCGGCCAGACCGACGAAAAATTCGCAGGCAAACAATTCGTGTTGACGGGCACGCTGCCCGGTCTGACGCGGGACGAAGCCCGAGCGTTAATCGAAGGCCGCGGCGGCCGCGTCACGTCCTCCGTGAGCAAGAAGACGGCTTTCGTGGTCTCCGGGGCTGAACCCGGATCGAAGCTGGATAAGGCGAATCAATTGGGTGTGAAAGTCATCGATGAGGCGGCTTTCAAAAAGATGTTAGGATAGCGTGAATCATTTAGCGGGCGGACTTGTCCGCCGAGTGCGCGGCCAGGGCCCGCATCTAAGGAGATTATGGATACTTCACCGGAAACGAAAATCGAACTGGTCTACACGCTCTTCTGCGATGACGTTCGTTTGGAGCTGGGCAACAAGCTCTCATACATGGGAGTCTTTCAGAATATCGTCGTGCCGCAGTTGCCCGTCTGGCTGCCCAAATTAGCGGTGGTTAATCACTGGCGCGGAGAGGGCGCCCATCTTTCCGAAGTGCGCATCCTGATGCCCGACCGTCAGCAGGCCCTGGTGGTTTCACAGCCGGCCCGCTTCGATATTACGCACGGGTCGGCTGACAATATAAGTTTTTTCGTGAATGTGACGTTTCCGGTGGCTGGTGAGTACCTGGTGCAGACTTTGATCGATTCAAGTCTGTTCGACGAACGTGTGCTGACCGTATCGGACCAGCAATTGATCGCTCCGGAGAACGAGGGGTCAGAGGCCGTAAACTAAGCAGCTCCCGAAAGCGCGCGGCGAACTGACCAGGGACATTAGCGTAACTCGTAGACCTTGATTTTATAGTTGAGCGTCGTCGCTCCCAATCTCAACAGTCGCGCGGCCCGGGCCTGGTTACCTCCGGTTAGTTCCAGAGCTCGACTGATCAGGCGCATCTCAAACCGCCGCACCTCTTCATGGAAATCAACTGCGGTCTTGTTAGTCAGATTGTTGACCGTCACTGAGGCCTCAGCCAGCGCGTTCTCGTGGTCGAGTGATTCGGCCTCATCCAGTAGTGCGGCAGCCATCTCCTTAATCTTTTCCAGTCGCTCGGTAGCTGGCGCCTTTCGGGCTCGGGACGGCAGGCCTCGAAGCTTGGGTTTCGATAATGACTCGATGATTGCGGCTTTTGCTGTGCTCATCTTATGACTCCCTAAGATTCGTTTGTTCATTAAGACGGTCGGGCGCACCAGTTGTTAACAAATTGCTCTGGGGTTGAACGTACAGACGCCGGACCCTGGGCGTCGGTTCCAAGTTTTTCGCCATCCAAGTGAAAATTTACAACTGCAGGATAGATAGAACTGGAGATGATGTGGCGGGTGAAGCTTGCTTTTGCCCTCCAATTGGGAACAATTGGGAACAATAGAGAGGAAAAAGTAAGGCTTCGTGGAATCAGGAACTGATAAGACCCCGGAGTAATCCTCAATGAAAACCTTTCCGCGCTTCATCATCTCTATCCTGTTTTGCTCTTCGCTTTCCTTAACTGCATGGCCCGCCAGGGCCCAGAACCAGGAACCCAAGCCGTCGCCGGTATGTCAGCGCGATGATGCTCTCAACGTGATTCACCAGCAGATCGAGGCCAGCAGACTGATTGATGACGAGGTGAAGCGGATCTCGGTTTTGATTCGGGCGGCAGATCTGCTGTGGCCTTATCGGCAAGATAAGGCCCGGGCAGCTCTTAGAGAGGCATTCGATCTGGCAACGCGGAACTATAAAGAGAAGGGCGACGAACCGAGCCTGCAAGGTCACCTCATCGTGCAAGTTGCTGACCAGCGTTACCGGGTAATCGGGGCAATCGCCAAGCGCGACCCCGCCTGGGCGCGCAAACTTTCTGATCAGATCCGGGAGGAAGAAGCTAAAGAAGCGGAAGAGAAAGCTACGAAGGACGTCGAGCGTGATGCCAGAACTGCCGAGAAGCTCCTGGCTGCTGCCTCGGCGCTCTTGACTTCGGATCAGCCGGCGGCGCTGCGTTTTGCCGGGGCCAGCTTGCGCTATCCACCTACGATGTTTCTTCCGATCTTTCTTTATCGTCTTGCCGAAATCAACGCGGCGGGCGCAGACCAATTTTATCGGGAAGCGCTCACGGCCTACCTTAGTGTTCCTATGGAGCGCTTTCTTTATTTGTCCTCGTACCCGTTTGGCGCCAGTGGAGATGTGGGAGAGATGCCGATGTACACAGCGTACGGGGTGCCGCGCAACTTTACTCCCAGGCCGGCTTTGCAAAGATCATTTGTCGAGACACTCTTGCGGCGCGCTGAGCAGATGATCCAGAACCCGGTGGTCAATCCAGCCGGAGACCGCGGCCGCCTTTCAGAGAGCGGTCAGATGTGGCTGGCGCTGACCCGACTGGGCCCGCAGATTAACGGCTCGCTCCCTGACCTGGCAGAAGCAGCCCGGCAGGCACGCGAATCCATGTTTGCGATGTTGAGTCAAACGGATCAGCGAAGAGTCAACAACACGGTGATGGAACGTCCGCAAAAATCTTTTGACGAAATGATCGAAGATGCCGAGCGACAGCAGGACCCGGCGATTCGTGAAGCCACGCTGGCAATTGCTGTCATGCATGCTTCCGCAAACGAAACGCTGGAACACGTCGTGAGCGCCGCTGACAAGATTAGCGATACGGGCCTGCGCGCCCAGATACTTAGTTGGCTCTATTTCGAGCGCACCCAGAAGGCTACTAAGGACAAAAAGTTCGCGGAGGCCAAACGGCTTGCGAGTAAGGTGGACGAGTTGGATCAGCGGGCCTATCTCTATCTAAAGATAGCCGAGGAGCTGATCAAGCGAACCCGAAACGACAGCGAAGCCAGGGAGTTGCTCGAGGAAGTGCTTAACGCGGCAGCCAAGGCGCCCGATACCGAAGTGAAGGCCCGCGCGCTGTTGGGAGTCGCATTTCTTTACACCAGGATTGAAGCAAACCGCTCAATCGCAGTACTGGGCGACGCGGTAAAAGTTATCAATCACATCGCCTCTCCGGATTTCTCGTCGGATCAGGCCGGCAGAAAGATTGAGGGGAAGGCATTCGGGAGCTATGCAACCTTGCAGACGCCCAGTTTCAATCCCGAAAACGGCTTTCGCGAAGTTGGCAAGGTTGATTTCGAGGGTGCGCAAAATCTGGCAGCTAATTTTGTCGATAAGTCCCTGCGCGCGATGACCATGATGGCGCTCGCCGAATGGTGTTTGCAAAACTCGCCGCCGCCGCGCAAGCCCGCGAAGGTTGAACCCAAGGTGGTCAAGCCGTAAGACTCGCAAACTTTTCAATCAGTCTTTCAATCTGATCCAATTCGGATTTCTTCACTCCGGCCTTCCGCGCCAGGTCGATGGATCGCTTTCCCAGCAATCGATAAGCCGCCAGCGCATTGCGCAACCCTTCGGATTCCATAGCCGCAAGGTGCCGACGCACGGTCGCAACGTCGCCGCGCTTGAAAGTGCCGGTGAGTGCGTTTGCCGGATTCTGTTTCGAAAGATTTGCAACGGTGCTTTCCATCAAGGGCAGGAGCACTTGCCGGGCGCGGCCTGGCGTAAACCCGCAGTGAGCGAGCATCTCCTGGGCAATATCGTAGAGGGCGACCAGATGCGGTGACGCCATCACTGCCGCGGCGTGATACAGGGATTTGTGGCGCGCCTTAATCGTAAGGGCCTGGCCACCGAAATCGCGGATGATCGATTTTGCCAGGCGCACAGCCGCCGGATCGCCTTCGACGGAAAAGAATGCCCGCCCGAACGATTTTGCTCCCGAGCGGGAATCGCTGATGGAAACTAATGGATGAAGCGACCCGGTAGCAAAACCGGCGCTTTGCAGGGGCCGCAGAACCTCAGAGGAAAGGGCGCCGCTGGTGTGCATCGCGATGCGGCGGCTCCGCGCCTTTCCGGCTCTCTCCGATTTGAAAATCATCGTGACCCGGCCGGCGACCTCGGCGATCGCGTCGTCGGGTGTCGTGATTAAGACCAAGGAAGAGTTACTGAGGCGGTCCAGCTGAGTTTGATTGAGACGACTCAACTGCTTCGCGGAGAGGCCAAGTGTGCCGCCGCCGATCGCTTTGGCTGCTCGGCGAGCATGATCGGGTCTTTGGGCCACGACAACGTCAACCCGGTAGCCGGCTGCCTTCAGGGCCAGGCCAAGCGCGGTCCCCATGCGGCCGGCGCCTATGATCGAAACGAGTTCCTTTTCTTTCCGTGGGCGCGCTTTTGGTGGTTGTGACCGAGGCGTCTGGCGCGGTCTTTCTGGGCTTTTTCGCATTAGGGGAAAACCGAAAATGGTCCGCCGTGAGCGGGCCATCCCGTTACTGGTTCATCGGCACGATCTCTCGTCTGGTCGACAAAAGCTGGTCTGAAGTGAGGACTGTAACATGCGGCCGAAACGTTCGGCAATCGTATAGGCTTTTCTCCCGCGCTGGTCTATAATGCCAAAAGAAGTCGTAACTCCACCCCCATTGATCAGCGGATCAGCGCGAAACAAAAGTCCCGGACTGTAGCGCAACCTCGACGGTGAAGACGGCATCAAAGCGGTGCGTTAACTCAAAGCAGTACCGGTGCCTCGGGTGCTGCCCCCGAAGAACAAAGGCGGTCGCACTTGAAGTGGTAGCGACCCACCGAGAGAAAAAGCAGGGTCTTTGTCTCCCGGCCTCGGAAGTTGGAGGTTCAAGAATGAAAAGTTGTTTCTCTCGCACCGTCACCGCAATCGGTCTGGGAGTCAGTCTCTGGTTTACAAGTATTGCCGCCCTGGCCGGCCCGGTGCAGGCGCAGGATCAAACCCAAAGTCAAAAGCAATCGGCGCCGCAGCAGACCGCCCCGAAAGATCAAAAGTCCCAGGGCGCTGACCAGCAGCAAACTGCCAGCCAACCGTCAAGCAAGAAAACACTTCCAACCGGCGAAGACCCGACTATGATCGGGAAGCGCAATATTAATAAAGGCATCTGGTCGGGCGGAATTATTGGAGCGAAGGGGATCGAGTCGGAAGTGCGCCTGGGGCGGCAGTTGGCCGCGGAAGTCGACAAAGAAGCTAAGTTCGTCGACGATCCCATCATTACTGAATATGTGAATCGCGTCGGCCAGAATATCGTCCTTCATTCAGACGCCAAGGTTCCTTTTACAATCAAGGTAATCGATTCGGATGAAGTGAACGCCTTCGCCCTGCCCGGCGGGTTTTTCTATGTCAACAAGGGACTCATCCTGGCCGCCGACAACGAAGCTGAGTTGGCCGGCGTGATGGCTCATGAGATTGCTCACGTTTGTGCGCGCCACGCTATGGAAAACGAAGCCAAGATGCGCGCGATGAATATCGGCCTGCTGGCTGGGATCCTGCTGGGCGGTCCGATTCTGAGCAATGTGCTCTATAACGGCGGTGGGTTACTTGAAGGCCTGAGCGTCTTAAAATTCACCCGGGCCGCGGAAGCAGAAGCTGACAGACTTGGCGTTCAATATATGTGGGCTGCCGGTTACGATCCGAACGCCATGGCTACGATGTTCGAGAAGTTGGAAGCGAAGAACAAGAAAAAGCCAGGCACGATTTCCAAGATGTTCATGGATCATCCAGCGCCGGCAGATCGCCGGGCCGCCGCGATCGCACTGGCCGCCCGTTTTCCCGAGCGCGAGGAATACGTCATTAGCTCTTCGGAGTTTAACCGCGTAAAGAACCGCCTCTTGCGACTGTCAAATGCCCGGGTCACTTCCAACGGTGTGATTGCCGGGAGCGACGACGGAACACCGGGACGTCCGACGCTGAAGCGACGAGTGCCGACGCCGGATGACTCGACGACGACAGCGCCCAATGGCACGCCGAAGCCGGACAGTAGCAAACCGGCTCCGCCAAGCCTGAAGCGCGCAGGACAACCGCAACCAAGTCCTACGCCACAACCATAAGAACTAGTTAATGCCGCCCCGGTGGGGGTGTGCAAGAAGCCCGACCGTGAGGAGGGCTCAGGATCAAAAGAGGCCGTCAAGCAATTCTGCTTGAAGGCCTTTTTTTGCCGGGAGCGCGCACATCTCTTCTTCAGGGCGGGCGACGCGCGGCTTACTGTCTTTGAGCCCTCACTGACGCGCGGGCTTCTGACACAAGCCTGCTATTGCTCGTGATACTGCACGGCCGCAGTGGCAGTCGCAGCGGTTTTGGCGCCTGGTTGTTCCCGCCGCACAACTCCCGCAAAGAATGCACGAAAGTAACCGTACATCGAAAACATTGCAGAAATCACCACTACCCAAAGCAATGCCCGGCCTGCGGTGTAAAGCAGTATCTGCCAGTCGCTCCAGGTGGTATGGGCCGGTCCGATCAGATGGGACCAGGCGGCACGCAACTCAGGCACGGTCCAGAACTGAATCGCCGGAAACGGCTTGCCGAAATTCGAGACGTGTGGCGCGCCTCCTGAGGACATTGACAGAATCAAGAGTCCGACGGTCACGACCTGCGCCACCATCTTGAACTTACCCATGCGCGAGGCGGAAATCACGACGCCTTCGGTCGCCGCAATCGATCGCAATCCGGTGACGGCAAACTCTCTGCCCACTATGATCACAACTGCCCAGGCCGGCGCCAGGTGGTTTTCGACCAGTGAAATCAATGCGGCTGAGATCAAAAGCTTGTCAGCGATAGGATCGAGCAACTTCCCGAGCTTCGACACCTGCTTTCGTCGGCGCGCAATTTTCCCATCGAAATAATCAGTTAAGGCGGCCACTACAAAAATCGACACGCCCAGAAGATAACTCGGCACGCCCAGCCAATTTTCCGACACCGGCGTTAGCAGCACCACGACCAGCAGCGGCACGATAAAGATTCGCGAAAGCGTCAGTGCATTAGGAAGATTCACAGCAATCGCAGTCTAGGTCGCGCGATTATTGAGTGTCAAGATGTGGTTCTCTGAGTGATTTCCGAAGCAGGTTTCACGGGAGCATTCTCCGTATGATCTTCGCCGTCGTACACGTAAGCAGAAGCGTACTTAGTTCCTGCTGAAGGATCTATTGAAAAACTGGGGTCAGGCGGCGATTTGCGATTCTCAACCCGCTGATACTGCTCGTTAATTCGGGCTCTGAGGGCCTGACCCGCGCATGCTACGTGTCGCTAATCCGTGCGTCAAGCCATCTGGCTGCAAGGATTTTGCATCAGCAAGTTGAGTTTTTGAATACCAAGACTTTGACCAGACTTGAGTGGGTGTTTGCATTCGGATGATTACGAAGCGAAGCGGTAGCAGAATCGCAAGTCGCAAGCCTGACCCCGGTTTGACCATGCAGCGCGCCTATGCTTACTGGGAGCGGCATCCCGTCGCACTGCGTCCTGACCAATTGCTCAGCCTGGCTCAGGCACTCAATGTATCGGTGGATGATTTGGTGGGTACTAACGGAACCAAGAAGCGCGGCGCGGGTCCTACCGGTAAGATGAAGCAGTTATTCGAAGCCGCCTCTCGGCTCCCGCGCTCTCAGCAACAGAAGATCACCGCCCTGCTCGAACCTTTCATCGCGCACCACGCCCAACGGTAAAGATTCAGCGTCTCTGCGGTTTGATAAAGCAATAAAGCACCCTCATAAAGTGGGCAGACAAGATAGCAATCCTCAGACCACCACTTTCGTCGCTCTAACCCCTTGCTGATCAGTAGCTTTGTCCCTTATCAGATTTGATCGATTTCATAAGGCAGATAAAGATCTCACTCAACCACCGCCACTGCATCACTTGCGGATTTATCTACCCGCTGAAAACGCCATTGTGAATAAAGTTCTCGGTTCGAGCGTTGCCGCTCTATTCGATCACGATTGGTGGCTTATCAGCAATTAGGCATGGCAGCGACTTGAGCGGCGGCAACTCCTCGAGTTTTCCTGGCTTGGTCCGCTCATAGTCAGAAAGCTCTGCCGGTCTTGTTTCATTCGAGTCGCTGCTCTTGAAGGTCGACCCCGTGCAGTCCGTGTGCTCATTCTCTCTGCGCTCTCGAAGCGTAAACTGCAGCTTCTTGGCATTGATCTCGCAGTCGGTAAGACCACGCTCATAGAGGTTGAACTCTACCAATAGATACTTCTTATCATTGCGCGTCTCGTCTTCCCACTTATCCATTCGGACAATCCAGAACTCAGCAAACGTGCCGAGGCCTCTTGTGTAAGGCTTCACTGGATATCGCATCTTTTTTTGGAACGCGACAACAACACCTTCGCCAACGGTTTCTTTAGGCTTAGGCTGATCCTGACTCAACACCGGGCAGGTTAAGACCAGAACAATAAACACGAAGCTAATCAGCGTGATATTTCCTTTCATGGCTTCTTCCCCTGACTGGGCTTCTCACCCTGACCGGGAACTATGACGCGGAGGCTTCCTCTGATCCTTTCCCAGTTGGCTGGAACTGATTCCGCAGGTTGAGGCGTGATAAATATTTTCTCGACAGTTGCCTTAATCCCAACTCTCTGAAAATCGTAGATTGTCCTTCCACTAGTTGCCGTTGCTGCACCTGGTGGCAAGGTTTCGATGCTTCCAACTCTTACGTCACCAAAGAACTCATTGGCCCGCTTATGAGCCGCTTCATACGTGCCAAGACCCTCGGCGACACCTACATAGCCTTCAATTGCCGCATGCGCAATCGCCTCACCCGACAAGCTCTTATCAGCTTTATTAAGCTGGTTCATGTCGGCCCGATCGACGGTGTTGGCACCGCGCCCCGTGTATTGATCGAACATGATGTTCTCAGAACCGATCCCCGGCATCTGGATGGTCAGCGTCGAAATATTCTTGGTGTCGGTGATCGCTTTGTACAATTCGGCTTCGGACTTAGAGAGCTTACTCACATCGACATTGCCAACAACCCCTAATTTGCCGTCTTTAATTTCGGTTGTGAATTGAGAGCCTTTGCGGTTATTCAAGTCAGTCGTCGTCTGCTCAACACACTGCTTGAAGTTCTTGCCGTCTGAAGCGCCGCAATCGACTTTCACTTCCATGCCGTCGTCATCGACGAACTTCAGCGGATTATTTCGCGTGTAGGCATAAAGATTCCACGCTTGTGGATACGGTAAGCGCTGAAGTTCAACAAACAAGGGATCCGAACTGGTAAAGCGTCCTTGCGTACTTGCATAGTACCGTGCTTCGAAAAAGTCGAGTCCCGTTTCAGTGTCGCGTTCTTTGCGGGTGAACTTCTGTCGCGCGCCGTCGCTGTTCGTGTAGCCCTGCGTCGTGGTTCTGCCCCCAGTCCCCGCACCGAGTTCCTCACCGAACGGCAGGTAATCATGCCGACTCACAGTGGCGAGTGCACCCGTCTGATCGAAGATCATGCGCGGCGTGCCGAGTTGATCCGTCACCAACCAGTGAAGCTGTGCAGGAGCGCCACCGCTGGCGGAAGAAACCGTATAGAACGTAGACGGCGAGCTTTGGTTGTTGTATTCGGTCTTGATCCAGTCGGCTGAGCGCGCCGTGTTCGAGATCCGTGCTTCGTCGATTATCCCGTTCCAGTAAGAGCCGGAGCCGGCATCCTGTCCGCCGATCAGAGCGTTCAGTGACGAACTGCCGGCGACAGTAACTCCCTGATCGAGTGTGGTCGAGAGCGTCTTGGCCGTGCCGTTGACATAGATACTGATTGAGCTTGGCTGCGACCACGTCGCCACCAGGTGATACCACGTGCCGGTGCTCAAGCTGGCATTGGTGGTACTCCAGGAGGACATCTTCGCCGTAGCCGGATTCTCTACCGCCACGATTAACTCAGTACCCGCCGAGTCCGTCGCCAGGATCCACGAGCGATCATTCCCTGGCGCCCACTTGGTCAGAATTCGGGCCGCCGTAGGAAGTGAATTCGCCTTCACCCATGCCGACAGTGTGAATGAACTAAAGCCATCGAGACTGGAGGCATTACCCGCGCTGAGTTTGGTAGAGCTGCCGTTGAAGCTGCCACCACCGTCAATCTGTCCGGTAGTCGCGCCCACGCTGCCTACGTTCGTGGTGTTGTTGGCGTTTGACGTCGAGTCATTCGTATTCAGCGTCGACCCATTCGGCAAATGCCACACGGCTCTGTAATTGCTGTCCCACACGCCGGTCTTGGTTGACTGGTCGGTAGTGATGTTGGAGTTGCCGTAACACATGTAGATGTTAGTGTCGCTGGTGTGAGACACCGTTGGCACCTTGACCCAGTAGTTTACCGCCCCGGTGGTGGCATTAAAAGTTTCCACTTCGTGATTGAGCTTCGTTGAGCAGCTTGAATCTGACGTGAAGATCACATCATAGCCGTTCGTGTTTTGCACGTTGCCGCCATGGGCGGTGGTAGCCAGATACGAATAAGTGCCGCTGATGAGCACGGGAAAATTGCTCTGATCGGTATTGGGAACCTTGGTGTGATCGATGGTAATGCTGCGCTGATACGCATAGCCATTAGGCGCTGGCGGCGGTGCGTCAGCCGTCACCAATAATTGCCCGTTGCGATAGCCATATTCTTTCTGTGGAGTCGCGGGGGTTGCATTCGCGACGTATTCAGCCAACAACTCTCCGCCCAGCCCATACACCTGCCACGTCTCAGTGCCGTTGACTATCCGTTTTACCCGCCGGCCGTCGCCGTCATAGGTGTAAGTCTGCCACTGGTTGTTCGCCCACGCCTGCTTCATCCGGTTCTCGGCATCGTAAGTGCGGATGCCTTCCCCAGTAAAGGTGTCGTTGGTCAAATTACCCGCCGAGTCATAGCTCATTGTGTAACCCGCGGGCGCAGTCAAACGATTCGTGCTTGTGTCCACGCCAAAGTTCGGCTTGGGAATGTTCGCGCCGAAGGTATTGGCTTGATGGATAGTGCGATTACCCCACCGGTCATAGACGAATTCCTGCTGCCAATCCAATTGCGTGTTGCCCGTATATTCATGCACCCGCTGCAAACGGTTCAGCGAGTCATAGTCGTACTGTTGATACCATGATGTAGAACTGGAGTTCTGCTCGTTGTTCGGGGCGTACACTGTCTGCTTCCTCAGATTCCCGTTGTTGTCCGTGCCGTTGCACGGCGCGCCCGAACATTGATTGCTATAGTCGTTGACGATTTTGCCACGATTCGAGTCGTTGCCTGCCGTCCCGACAAGAATCTCCGCCAACTGGCCGCGACTATTATAGAAGAGCTTATTGTAAGCTGGCGTTGTCGTGCCGAACTGTTCCTGGGCCATTTGACCGCCCGCGGCGTAACTGATTCCGGTCGAGTAAGTGCGCTGTGTGTCGTCACCCAGATTGCCTGTAAAGTTGTTAGTCCGGCCCGCGTTGTCGTAGTCATAGGTCAAGGTGCGACCGGAAGGATAGGTTTCACCGGTGACAGCGCCAGCAAGATCGTAAACAGCACTGACTTTATAGTTGATCCCGCCGGTCTGCTGAATCTTTATGGTCTGACGTCCCAGGGCGTCAAAGCTATAGTAATCACCTGTGCTGCTGTTCGATCCGTAAGTCACCGCCACTAATCTTCCGGTGGCATAACCGCGATTGAAGCTCGCCGGCGTGCCCGAAGGCAAACCGGCATTATCGTAATAGTAGTTTACCGGAGGTGTCACGCCACCATCATTCGTGTAGCTCCTGGTGATCACCCGGTTCAGTGCATCGTAAGTAAAGCTGCTCGTGATGCTGCGCGCATCGGTCTTGCTCGTGAGATTGCCGTTGCTGTCATACTGATAACTCACTGTCCCGCTCTCGGGATTAGCGGCGGAAGTCAGACGCTTCAATGAGTCATAAGCGAAAGTGCGCGTCTGGCTACCTTGCGTGACCGTCGTAAGGTCGTTCAGCGTGTCATAGCTGTAGCTGGTCGAATAATTCAGCGTTGCCGGGTCTTCGTAAACCGTGGTCAAACGACCGAGGCCATCCGTGACGCTCTTGCGTGACTTGCCGGCCTGATCCGTTACCGTCAGCACTGTCCCTACCGGCGCAGAGGTGCTGCCGCTGTAGGCGCTCGTGACTACGGCGCTGTCCGGCGTCGTTACGGAAGTGACTCGTCCCAGATAATCGTAAGCCGTCGTCGTCCAATTGCCCGATGGATTCACCGAATCACTCAAGCTGGTGGTGCTATAAGGATTCGAGACGCGCCACACCCGGCCCATCGAATCGTACTGGGTGTCGGTGGTCGAGTAAGTGCTGCCTTCATTCAGGAACGAACGGCCGGCGCGGCCCAGCTTGTCATAGTACTGGTAGACCTCGACCACGCGCGATGAATCGATTGACGTTTGCCTCCGCACGTAGAGATTGCTCGGCGTGTCGCCGTAGGCATAGCTGGTCGAGCCGCCTCCGCTCGGCCGGGTAATTGTCGATGGCCGGTTGATCGAGTCATAGGTGTAACTGGTGGTCTGTCCGTTAGCGTCCGTGAGCGAGGTCATCAGGCCCGTGTTCGAGTTATAAGTGGCGCTCGCTGTAAGCGCTGTCGATGACCCGTGTACTCCGCTGGAATCGGGCACGGCCGTCGTCGCGTTGGTCGGGTAGGCGTACGCATAGGTGCTTGAGTATTCCACCTGTGACTCGTGGCCGTTCGCGTCCCAGGTGCTTCTCACGTTCCCGCACTGATCGTACTGCGCGTGTGTTTGCAGGTAAGAACTGGTCGCGCTCAGCCACACGCCGGTGGTCGTAGGCAGACCGCGCAAGTTGGTGCCAGGATCGCTCCAGCCGCCGACTGAACCGTAGGTCAAAAGCGGATAAGAACTCGTCTCGTCATAGCTGTTCTGCGATTGGGCTACCACCGTTCCCGAAGCGTTCTTCACCCGCGCAGACGTAGGCAGGCTTAGCAGGTTCCGATCGCGATAAGCCGTCCGCGTGGTCGAACTGATGCCCGTATCGTTGACCAGGAAGGTGGCTTCCTCGGTACGCACCAGCGAACCCGCGGAAATCGATCCGATGGCCGCGGTTTGCGCGCTCGATTGGCTCAGGGTGGCGTAATCGTAATGGTTGGCGGCGATCACATTCAGGTCGTCGTCATACGACATCGTGGTGGTCGCGGTGAGCGCGTCGGAGGCTCCCGTATCGAGCATGATCGCAACCTGCCATCGACGCGCGTCGCGCTGCGCAGCGTCTGGTCAGGCGTGTTCTGCGTGTACTGAATAGTCTGTGCCGAGGCGGAAAGGGGAAAGAGCGTCGCTATTAAGATGAGGACGAGTCTGGAAAGGCGAATGTGGCGCAACCTGGACATTACCGAAGCTTGAGGTTTGGGCACACCGGTGCTCGTGAGGTCGCAACGACCAGTGGTAAACATCTTAGACAAAATAAAACTCCTAAGAAGTAGTACTTCTGTAATTCAATTGTCCGGTTGATTGTGAGCGGTAGGGAAGATAAAACTTGCCACCACCCGTTATTGCGAAACACGCACCTTAGACTAAGAGCCTCCTAACTGTCAAGCGCGGACGTGTCACAGGTGTAAAGCAAATACCCTTCCTTGTCGTTCACACGACCACTCAGCTAAAATGGCTGGTTCGACGCCACGCGGAATTCGCTTCTGTGTCGCATCTTTCAGTTTCCAGGGTTATGGCAATCGATCGCATCACTGTCCGAGGGGCTCGCCAGCACAACCTCAAAAACATCGACGTCGATATCCCGCGCGACAAATTGACCGTAATCACCGGCCTTTCCGGCTCGGGCAAATCGTCTCTGGCATTCGATACGATCTATGCCGAAGGCCAGCGCCGCTATGTCGAATCGCTGTCTGCCTACGCTCGGCAGTTTCTGGATCAACTGGAAAAACCCGACGTCGATTCGGTCGAAGGATTATCGCCGGCGATCTCGATCGAGCAAAAAACAGTAGCGCGCAGTCCGCGCTCGACGGTCGGGACGGTCACGGAAATCTATGATTATTTGCGGCTGCTTTTTTCGTCCATAGGCTTGCCGCATTGCCATAAATGCGGCGCCGCAATCACCCGGCAGAGCGTCGATCAGATCCTGCAAAGCGTGCTCGCTTTACCTGAAGGCGAGCGGGTAATGATCCTGGCCCCCATCGTTCGCGGCCGCAAAGGCGAGTTCAAGAAGGAGCTGGCCAAGCTCGCTCGCGATGGTTTTATTCGGGCGCGTATCGACGGCGAGCTGCGTTCGCTGGATGAAGAGATTCGCCTGGACAAACGCCGCAATCACTCGATCGAAGCCGTCATCGATCGTTTACTGATCAAGCCGGGCATCAACGATCGGCTGGGCGAGTCGATCCGCACCGCCTTGAAACTTACGAACGGCGCCGTGCTGGTGTCGGTGATTGATGGCGAAGAGAAACTGTATTCAGAAAAGATGGCGTGCGTGAACTGTGGTATCAACGTGCCACCGCTCGAGCCGCGTTCTTTTTCGTTCAACTCGGCGTACGGCGCCTGCCGGCACTGTCATGGGCTCGGCAATGTGCTCGAGGTCGATGCGGCAAAGTTGATCCGCGATGCCGATCAGGCTCCTGAACGGCTGAGTTTTTTGGGCCAGGCCGATAAGTCCGGATCGGCGTATCTGCGGAGTGCTCTGCTGGCAGTGATGGCTCATTTTAAGGTTGATCCGAACACTCCGTTTGAAAAGCTGCCGGGCGAAGTCCGTTCATCTTTTCTCAATGGTCTTTCGCCGCAGCTTAAGTTTTGTCAGGGTTTGTACTCATACAAGAGTTACTGGCAGGGCGCTTTGCCGTGGCTGCGCGAGCGGCTGGACAATCCACCATCGGAAAAAATCAGGATCGCGTTGGAAGAGATGGTTTCGCCGGCGATCTGTGGCGAGTGCGGCGGACGTCGCCTGCGCGCTGACTCGTTGGCGGTGCGCATTGGCGGGCGTGGGATTGCGGAATATACGTCGATGACGATCGAAGATGCGATTGAAGCTTTCGATCAAATTAAGCTGGAACAGCGCGAGGAACAAATCGCCGGATTGGTCCTGCGCGAGATCAAGGCGAGGCTGCGCTTTCTGGAAACCGTAGGCCTGGGATACCTGACGGTGGATCGCCCTTCGGCAACTTTGTCTGGCGGTGAGGGCCAGCGAATTCGTCTAGCCACGCAGATCGGATCTCAACTGCGCGGCGTTCTTTACGTTCTGGACGAACCTTCTATCGGCTTGCACCCGCGCGACAACCGGCGTTTGCTCGATACGCTTTCGGCTCTCCGCGATCTTGGCAACACCGTGCTGGTGGTTGAGCATGACGAAGAAACCATCCGGCGCGCTGATTACGTGGTAGATCTCGGACCCGGCGCCGGCACGCACGGCGGGGCGGTGGTGGCCCTGGGAACGCCGCAAGCGGTTGCCGAAAATCCCGATTCGATTACCGGCCTCTATATTCGCGGTGAAAGGAAAATTCCGGTTCCCAGTGTCCGTCGTTCTCCCCACGGGAAAACGATCACGGTTCGTGGCGCGCGCCACAATAATTTGAAAGAGATCGATGTTACGTTTCCGATGGGCTTGTTGACGGTGGTGACGGGCGTTTCGGGTTCCGGTAAATCCACTCTGGTGGCCGATATTCTTTATCCCGCGCTGGCGCGCAATCTTTATGATTCGCCTGCTGAGCCGGGCGCGCACCGGGCGATTGAGGGACTCGAACATGTCGACAAGGTGATCGAAATTGATCAATCGCCGATCGGCCGCACACCACGGTCGAATCCGGCAACGTACACCGGACTCTTCACGCCGCTGCGCGAGCTCTACGCCATGTTGCCTGAGTCGCGCGAGCGAGGCTACAAGCCCGGTCGCTTCTCGTTCAACGTAAAAGGCGGGCGCTGCGAAGCCTGCGAGGGCGAAGGACTGAAGCGCATCGAAATGAATTTTCTGCCTGACGTGTATGTTCTGTGCGACGTTTGCCGCGGCGCGCGTTACAATCGCGAGACTCTCTCAGTCACTTATAAAGGAAAGTCGATTGCGGAGCTTCTCGATTCTACGGTCGAAGATGCTTTGCCATTGCTGGAAAATATTCCGCAAATTAAGCCGAAGATACAAACTCTGCTTGATGTCGGGCTTGGTTACATCAAGCTGGGACAGTCGGCCACGACACTTTCCGGCGGCGAAGCCCAACGCATCAAATTGGCAAAGGAGCTTTCCAAGCGCGCCACCGGGCGAACGATCTACATCCTCGACGAACCGACAACTGGTTTACATTTTGCCGATGTGCACAAGTTGCTGGACGTGCTGCAGCGTCTGGTGAGTGTCGGCAATACGGTGATCGTTATCGAACATAACCTTGATGTAATCAAGAGCGCCGACTTCATCATCGATCTGGGGCCTGAAGGTGGCGCACACGGTGGCCGCGTGGTAGCCAGTGGCACGCCGGAAGAAGTTGCCGCGGTCCGCCGCTCGCATACTGGCCAGGTGCTCAAGCCGCTGCTGAATGGAAGTGCGAAGCGCAACGGCGGCAAACGTGCGGAACCCCTGGCTCCCCCAGTTCCGGACAACAAGTCAAAGAAGGTCGCGTGATATCTCTGATTGTTATTGAGCGCGGATCAGAATGTCGCGTGGTACAATCATCCATCCAAATGAAAGACGAATCAAAACAGATTGATACGTCAGAACCGCGAATAGATCGTTCAGCCTTCTCCGTTTTTTCCTCATTTGCAGAAGCTGACGCGGCTGACAAAGCTTATTGGCTCTCACGCACGCCCGAGGAACGTGTGAGCCATGTGGAGTTTCTACGCCGAATCAACTATGGAGTTCGAGCTAGCGAACGACTACAAAGAGTTCTTGAGATTGTTACGCGCCCACGGCGTTGAATATCTCCTGATTGGTGGCTGGGTAGTTGGATACTACGGCTACCCGCGAGCTACCTATGATCTTGATGTCTGGATTGCGACTGCGCCTGCCAACGCGGACCGGGTTGTGAAGGCTTTAGCCGAATTTGGTTTTGACGTTACTGGATTGTCTACGAACTTGTTCCTTCAACCCGATAAGATTATTCGAATGGGAGTCGAACCCGTGCGGATTGAAGTTATGACCTCGATATCGGGAGTTGAGTTCGACGAGTGTTATCGCGAAAGACTTGAAACGACGATGAACGATGTGCCTGTCAGTCTCATTAATCTGCGTCACTTGAAGATTAACAAGAAGGCGAGTGGCCGGCTCAAAGATCTTGCCGACCTGGAGCAACTTTCAAAAGACCCATCGTGACAGATCGAATCTCAGCCATCGTCGCCGAAAGTCTCGACGTTAAGCGTCGCTTCTTTGACTCGCACGCGGCCGACGTTCAGCGCGCGGCCGGAATAATCGCGGCTACTTTCAAGGCCAATGGGAAGTTATTGGTGTTTGGCAATGGCGGTTCAGCCGCGGATGCGCAACACATTGCCGGCGAGCTGGTCAATCGTTTTTTGCAGCAGCGGCGCGGGCTGCCGGCGATAGCGCTGACAACCGATGGCGGCGTGCTGACTTGCGTAGCTAACGACACCGGCTTTGAAAACATTTTCGCCAGACAGATCGAAGCGCTGGGAACAAAGGGCGATGTGTGTCTGGCGATTTCCACCTCCGGCACGTCAGCAAACGTTATCATCGCATGTCGGCAGGCGCGAGAGCAGGGAATTAAGGTAATAGGATTATTAGGCCGTGATGGTGGGCGCGTTGGCTCTCTTTGTGATCTTGCGTTGATTGTTCCCAGCGACGACACCCAGCGGATTCAGGAGACGCACAACTTGATCGGTCACATTGTCTGCGAGCTGATCGAGTCTGAGTTGTTTCCGGTGGCGAGCTAGAAACGCGGGCAGTCCTGTCTAGTGCTTTCACGCAAAGACGCAAACATATGTCCATCTACGAAGAGCTTCAGCCGATAAGTCTTGATCAAGTCACTACCTATCCGCTGTCCTCGCGTCCCAGCAAAGTAACCGTCGAGGACTTTGCCACGCCGATTTCCGAAGGCTCTTCATTGCGGCATTATCTTGCGTCTTTGCCAAACATTCTCGCGGTTCAGAATCTACGTGAGTTGGCCTCGCGCATGCGACGCGCCCGGACGTTAGGCAAACCCATTATCTGGGGCATCGGCGGCCACGTAATTAAAACCGGGCTGGGACCGGTCATCATTGACCTGATGAATCGCGGTCTGGTGACCGCGATCGCCGCCAATGGTTCCGTGCTGGTCCACGATGCTGAGATTGCGATGGTGGGCTCGACTTCAGAAGACGTGGATGCAACCTTGGGTGAAGGAGTATTCGGAGGCGCTGAAGAAACCGGAAAGCTTTTGAACCAGGCCGCGAGCGCCGGCAACAGCGACTCGATTGGATTAGGTGAAGCGGTCGGCCGTGAGTTATTGAAGACTGAGCCGGGAAACGAAGAGCTTTCAGTACTCTGCGCTGCCTATAAAGCGCGCGTGCCCTTCGTCGCTTTCGTGACTATTGGCGGCGACATTGCTCATTTTCATCCCACCGCCGACGGCGCGGCTCTGGGCGCCACGTCGCATAATGACTTTCGATTGCTCGCTGAACTTGTGCGGCGGATGAATGGCGGCGGCGTCTACCTCAATATCGGTTCGGCAGTCACTCTGCCGGAGGTCTTTTTGAAGTGCGTGACTCTGGTTCGCAATCTCGGGCACTCACTAAGTGACATCACCACGGCTAACTTCGACTTCATTCAATCCTATCGTCCGCTTACCAATGTCGTGCGGCGTCCAAACGCCGATGGCGCCGGTCGTGGTTATGCGATTACCGGCCATCACGAATTGACGATTCCGCTGCTGGCCGCGGAACTCATCTGTGGAGCAGGAGCAGAATAACTTCGCTGCCCAGTTTCAATCCCGCCAGAACCAACACCACAGATAGCCAACGTCGAATGCCGGTCACGGGCAAAAAGCGCGTACCCAACTCAGTCCCGATCCAACCGCCGATCAAGGCCGCCGGCGCCCAATAAGTTATGTCAGGCGGCACGTAAGACACGGCTGAAATGTGTCCGAGTAGACCGGCGACTGAGTTGACCAGAATAAATGCCGCCGATACGCCCGAAGTCTCTTTAGTTCTTGCCCAGCCCACTAGTAACAGGATGGGACTAAGAAAAATCCCGCCGCCGACACCCGTCAGTCCCGACAGTAATCCGATCGCCGCCCCCAGCAGCAGAGCAATCCAGATCGGAACCAAGGTTGTCCGTCGGGAGTCCGCGGTGCCGGCGCTAAAAAACAGACGCACGGCGCTATAAAGGAGTACTACGCCCACGATCGATTTATAGACGGGGACCGGCAAACTGAGGCTGCCGCCGACAAAGGACGCCGGGATTGAAGCGACCGCAAATGGCCAAAAGGTTCGCCAGGAAAAAAATCCTGCGTGATAAAAACGAATAGTACCAACTGCTGCCACGATAATATTCAAAACCAGGGCCGTCGGCTTCATCACCGCGGGCGTCATGCCATAGCTCGCTCCAAACAGAGCCATCACCGCCAGATAACCCGAGGCCCCGGCATGGCCCACAGTCGAGTACAGCAACGCCACGACAAGAATTAGCGCCGCGATCACGAGAGCAAATATTGTGGCTGGGTCCATCGTGCTGATCAGTAGACTGAAAAACGAGAGGATGAAAACACAACGCCAGTCAAACGTGCAACCTAAAAGGTGTTTGTGATTCCGTGCCGACTTTAGGTTCCGACCGAAAGGTCGCTGATGCGCGATGCCGGCTAATGCCTTCATTGGTTCAATTTGGTTTCGGCATGCACATCCTGCGCGTGGTTCACTGGGCGAACCCTCGCACCTCGGCGCTTTTGCTGCGCCAAGGCGCGAGTTATAATCCTGATCCCCGAATTCCCCTAATGGTTTGATTTACTAAGTTTCGAAAGTGTGCGAACGATTAGTGTATGGACTCATCCAGGCTTGAACATTTTCGCCAGCTCCTGTTAGCTGAGCTACGTCTGCATGCGCGACATGTGGGGGATGACCAGGCGGCTGCCATCGACGCAGCCGACGACGGCGCCAAGGAAAGCGCCGATCTCTCTTTGCGTGACGTTATTGGAGAGCTCGCGCTAAAACTGGGTGAACGGGAATCACAGATGGTCGCGGACATCGATCAGGCGCTGTTGAGAATGGACGAGGGCGGCTATGGCATCTGCGTTCGCTGCAGCAAACCGATCGACGAGCGTCGCCTCGAAGCCCTGCCTACAGCCCGCTATGACGCTGTGTGTCAGGCGGCGATTGAAGACGCCAACGGATCAGGCACGCATCATACGCTCTGATCTGCCTTTGGTTTGAGCCTTAGCTGCGCTTCATAAACGGCAACCTAAAGGTTCGACTCTGAAGTCCGCATGACTAACTATCTAGCGTTACCGATTGGCGAAGGCGCGCCCAAAGAAGTAAACGCGGTGATTGAAATCGCTCGCGGCGAAACGAACAAATACGAATACGACAAACACCTTCACGTCTTTCGACTTGATCGAAATCTCTATTCTCCCGTCCACTATCCCGGCGATTACGGGTTCATTCCGAGCACGCTCAGCGATGATGGCGATCCGCTCGATGTGCTGGTGCTCGTCGATGCGCCCAGTTTCACAGGCTGTGTGATGACAGTGCGTCCCATCGGCGTGCTGGAGATGGTGGATCAAGGCAAGAAAGACGAAAAGATCCTGGCAGTGGGCACAAATAATCCGCTCTATAAGGAGGTGGTTGATTATGCTCGGCTATATCCGCATCTGCTGCTTGAGATCGAACACTTCTTTTCCGTTTACAAGGAATTGGAGGCAAAGTCTACGCGGATAGTTGGATGGAAGGATGCTGAGCAGGCACGAACGACCGTGAGCGAGTGCGAGAGTCGTTATCAAGAGAAAAAATCCTGAAAGCGGTTAGAAATGCGGAGACTCGTTTAGAGGCAAATTACCGCGCTTTAAGTATTTCGTGCCAGGTCAATCCGGCAGTTGCCCGGGCCTAAACAAACCTGTTTCTAATCAGACTAGTCGACTCCAAAAAACCAGTTTCCGCAATCAGACAGTTTGCGCCAGCGAGCGCTTACGATAATCCTCGCCGTCGATGACTACAGTCTTGCACATTTCGTAAAGCCGCGAACGGAGCGGTACTCCGATCCGGTCTTCCAGAATTTCGCCGTCTTTGTCGTTCTTGCGAAGGTCCGAATAATTGGTCGTGAAGATCGTCAGGCGCTTGTCGTTGTAACGCGTATTGATGATTTGCATCATCGTGTCGCGCACCCAGTCGGTCGGCTTTGACGCCCCCAGCTCGTCAAGCACCAACACGTCGGCCTCGAAAACCGGCTCCAGCACCGCGAGCTCGGAATTCTTGGAAACCGGATTGTAGGAATCCTGAATCCGTCGCAGGAGTGCCCCGAATTGATAGAACAAACCACGCACCTGATAGCGCTGGATCAGTTCCTGCAAGAGAGCAACGGCTAGATGGGTCTTGCCGACGCCCACCGGTCCGACAAAAAGCAGGCCCCGGCCGTCGCTGATCAGAAAATCGTTAATGATCCGGTCCGCCTCGATCTTGGCGACCCACTTTGACGTTTCATTGTCACCAGTCACGTAGTTCTGGATAGTGCAATGCTGGTACCGCGGCGGTATGCGTGCGGCGTGAAATAAACGCGTGCGATGATCGGGTGTCTGGCAGCGGCAGCGGCGCGCGCCCACGCCGGGGACAACCTCCATTCCTGTGCCAAAGCAATGTGGACAGGCGTCTGTCTCCGTCGAAGTTGATTCCGCTCCTTGAGACATCATCTCGTCCGACGAACTGCTCACCACGCGCAGGCGTTTCCTGTTAGGCTTTTCTGTCGAGCTCATACCTGAACCGTTTGACTGCCTTTCAAAAACTTGAATACGAAACGAAGTAGCGGAGCGAGATTATACCATCGGCTCGACGAAACATAATCTATTCGATCTTTCCGTCTTGTTATTTCGTGTCTGATTTATTCAAAGCATTAAAATTGACCTGGATCTGACGCCGGCCGCCGGCTTGTTTAGCAACCCCAGTCCGAAAGTCGCCATCTCAGAAGTTGAGGTTATTCCGGAGGTGCCGCACAAAGAGCCGCGCAATTAGTCGGCCAATCTCGAGCCAAAGGCTGCGAGAACCAGGCGGCATACGATAACACTCGATACCTCCTGTGATTCACCGCTCGGTGTGGGATCCACCGAGCGGTTTTTTTTGCCGCCGCTTAGCCGCGTCCGTCCGAACGAGAAGTAATCCGCCCCGGTCGAGTTTCCCATTTTGTGCGTCTTTCTGTTAAAGTACAGGTTTTGTTTTAGCTTCCGAAAATTCGTCTTTGCTTACTGTGAAGGACATCATCGCCACAGACCGCGCCCCCCAGGCCATTGGACCGTATTCGCAAGCCGTGCGCGCCGGAAGTCTGGTATTTGCGTCAGGTCAAATTCCAATCGACCCGGCGACGGGGGAATTTGTAGCCGGCGGCATCGCCGAGCAGACTGAACAAGTGTTGCGTAATCTTACCGCCGTATTTGAGGCTGCCGGGCTGAGTTTGAACCAGGTCGTCAAGACGACGGTTTTCCTGGTGGACATGGATGACTTCACGGTTATGAATGAAGTCTATGGCAGATTTTTTGGGCAGCGGCCGCCGGCACGGGCCACAGTTCAGGCGGCCCGTCTACCGCGAGATGCCAGGGTTGAGATTGAAGCTATAGCAGTGGCGGCCGAATAGTTCGATGAAGGTTGTACGAATAAATCAGGCGGCTTTCGCCACTTTGCCGCCTTTGATGCAGCTCGTGCAGACTTTCATTCGGCGCACGCCGCCCCGCGGCAACTGGACGCGGATTGATTGCAGATTAGGATTGAAAACACGCGGTGTCCGATTGTTGGCATGTGAGACATTATTACCAAACTGTGGGCCTTTGCCGCAAACTTCACAACGCTTAGCCATGATTACTGATCTCCTGTCGACACGCGCGCGACGTCACAGTGTGGATCGCCGCGCGTTCTTGAAACGAAGACTTATAGCAAACGTGGCAATCGGCGGTCAAGGCCGCCCGGCGCGATCATCCGTTCAGCTTGAGGCAACGGGCCTGCGAACGTCGCGCATCAATCGACTATCTTAAGGAGCAAAACGAAAGTGCTGAGAAAACATAAACGTAACCTGTCGCTGATGGCCGTCGTGCTGGGGGCCTTGCTGATCGCAGCCTGCGGTTCCGGAAGCAATACAACCCCTGACAACACTGTGGCCGCGACTGTCAACGGCACGAAGATCATGCTTTCCGAGGTTGAGCGGGTAATTCAACAACAGATGCAGGGCAAACAATCAGAGCTTTCCGCGCATGATTTGGCGCAGGCACGCCTAACGGTGCTGGACAATTTGATTCAGCGCGAAGTCCTGTATCAACGTGCGGAACAGGAAAAGCTTCTGCCCACTGAAGAACAAATCACCAGTGCCATTAATCAGCGGAAGCAACAGAGCGGGGTAACCCAGGAAGAGTTCGATCGGCAACTTAAGGAATCGGGCATGACCAATGAAGAGCTGCATGAAACAGCCAAAAAAGATCTGGCGGTTACTGCGTTGGGTGACAAGTATGCCGGCAAGATTACGATCAGCGATCGTGAGGTCGAAGACTACTACAATACCAACAAGTCGCAGTTTGTTAACGCCCGGGGAGTTACCTTGGCAATGATTGTTGCTGATCCCGCTGATAATGGCGGACGGGTGGCGGGCCCAGAGGGCGACGCAAAGAATGAAGCAGACGCCAAGACAAAGATCGATGCAATCTATCAGCAGTTGAAAGCCGGGGCTGATTTCGCCGAGGTCGCTCGCGTGAAAAGCGAAGATCGCACGTTACTTCAAGGCGGGGACATTGGGCTTGCGACCGAAGACGATCTGAAGAGCAATGGTTTTCCGCCGGAGGTAGTCGCCCAACTCTTCGGCCCCATGCAGGTGGGTAGCTTCACGTCGCCGGTAAAGTTTAGCTCGCCACAATATCCCAACGGTCGTTGGTATATCTTTAAGCTTAAGGAAAAGCGGCTGCAAACGGAAAATCTGACACTCGAAGGTCAATATCCGGAAGGTGAGACCGTCCGTCATCGGATCACGACGACGTTGACCAACCAGCGCAAGGAGACTCTGAACGACGCTTTGGTCAGGGTCGCTTTGTCAGAGGCAAAGATCGTTAATAACCTTGCCGCGGACATTTTGAATAACCCGAGCAACGTAGGCTTGCGGCCGGCTTCGTCGAACGCGGCAAAACCGTCCAGCAGCCCGGCGGCGACTACAGCAAGTCCGTCGCCTGCAGCCAAGGCAAGTGCATCACCGGCGAAGGCTTCGTCGCCGGCGAGGTAGTTAAAACCAGTCAATCGCAAGTCGGCGGGTGCGAGCAGATATTCCTGGGTTCGCACCCGTTTTGGTTTGTCGGACGGCGTGTCAGAAGCCCGCGCGTTAGCAAGGGCTTGCTAGCTTCTCCTCACGGGCGGGCTTCTGAAACAACAAGTTTCGGGCGCTAGCAAAGCGCTCAGAAATATTAACCATCTATGCTTTTTCGGCTTTCCGACGTTTACAAATCCTACGGCGCGCAGGACGTCCTGCGGGGCGCCTCGCTCCAGATCAATCCGGGCGAACACGTCGGACTGGTCGGACGAAATGGCGCCGGCAAGACGACGATCTTTCGCCTCGTGAATTTGGAAGAAACGCCCGACCGTGGCGAGATCGTGCGCGCCCGCGGCTTGAAACTCGGTCTGTTAACCCAGCACGTGCATTTCGAAGCGGGATCGACTGTGCACGAATCTGCGTTGGCGGCTTTTGGGCATTTGCAGCAAATTGAGCACGAAATGCATGACCTCGAGCACCGCATGGCCGACGCGGGCGACGATCTGGAAAAAATTCTGTCGCGTTACAGTGATTTGCAACACGAGTTTGAGCGTGAAGGCGGCTTTGAATATTCCGCGAAAGCCGAGGCGATCCTGCAAGGGCTGGGTTTCGATCGCGACACCTGGCAACTGGAAACTGAGAAGCTTTCCGGGGGCCAGCAAAATCGTCTGGGTTTGGCTTGCCTGCTGCTGTCAGAGCCCGACGTACTCTTGCTGGACGAACCCACCAACCATCTGGACGTGGGCGCGGTAGAATGGCTGGAAGAATTTCTGCAAAGCTACCCTTCGGGGTTCGTCATAATTTCGCACGATCGGTATTTTCTTGACCGTGCCTGCCACCGCATCATTGAAATCGAGAATGGCCGTGCGACCAGCTACACTGGCAACTATTCCAGGTATCTGGTTGAGCGCGAAGAGCAACGCGAAATCCAGCAGCGCGCTTACGATAACCAGCAAAGAATGATTGCCAAGACGGAAGACTTTATCCGTCGCAACCTCGCCGGGCAAAAAACGAAGCAGGCAAAATCCCGGCGCACCATGCTTCAGCGCCTTGAACGCGTCGATGCCGTGCGGAACGATCAAGCCTCGGGCGATTTTCGCCTACAGGAAATCGAACGTGCCGGCACTCACGTCCTGACGGTGACGGAAGCGACCATCGGCTATACGGACAAAGTTCTGGGCCGCGATATTTCGTTGATTCTCAGACGCGGCGAGTGTCTGGGCGTGATTGGCCCGAACGGCTCGGGGAAAACTACCTTCGTCAAAACTGTCCTTAATAAGATTCCGGCATTGTCCGGCGAATTGCGCTGGGGCTCGAAAGTCCAGACTGGTTACTATGCGCAACAGCTCGAAGACCTCGACGATCGCAACGATATAATCATGGAGTTGCGTCGCGTGGCGCCAGCCAGTGCGACGGCCGGTGAACTGCGATCCTTTCTCGCAAAGTTTCTTTTCGTCGGCGATGACGTTTACAAACATGTACAAGATCTTTCCGGCGGAGAGAAGGGAAGACTCGCGTTAGCGAAGCTGATTTACTCAGGCGTTAACGTGCTGGTCCTCGACGAGCCGACGAACCATCTCGACATCCCTTCGCGCGAAGCGCTGGAAGAAGCGCTCGCGGCCTATGAAGGGACGATTATCACCATCAGTCATGACCGCTACTTCCTCGATCGCGTGGCGACGCAGATTCTGGCTCTGGATGGCGCCGGCAACGTCGAGCACTACAACGGCGACTATACGGAATATCACGATTGGAAAGCCGCGCGATTGAAAGAGATGTCAGTACCAGCTGCGGTAGCGGATAGGTCGCACCGCGCGCCAACTGCGCCGGCGCCCGACCCAAAGAGAGATGGGAAGGCAGCACCACGCGAGTCAACGCGTAGATCAAAGCGCGGCAAGCGGAAGGCCCTACGCACACCGGAAAGCAGTTCATCTCGCGTCAAAATCATCAAGAAGCCGCGCGAGCCTGAGCTGGTGGAAGCAGAAATATCCGCTCTGGAAAAACGTCTTTCGGAATTGTCCGTAGAGATGACTAAGCCGGAAGTGGCCCGTGACATTAGCAGACTGGTAGAGCTGAATGATGAGTATCAGCAAGGGGAAGCGCGTCTGGCCGAGCTGCTGGACGAGTGGGAGCGCGCGGAAGCGCCTACGAGTTCCTTGAAACGTTAGCATTGCGGTGTCGCGGACTTCAGCCGGGGATGTTCGCGGGTTCCGACATCACGGCGAAATCGGTGTTGGGATATTAGGTTGTTGCTGGATTGAGATGTGGCACGGCAATGACTGGGCTGAAAAGGGCTAGGGGTCTTCCGGGTCTTTTTCGTCTGCCGGATTTTCTTCTGCCCACGCGCGGCAACCTTCAATAAATGATTCAGACTTACCACCACAATCATCTGGATCGTGAATCTCGTGTTCCTCTGCCCACTCATATCCGGCCTCATGGCCGCTACAGTCATCCGTACAGCGATAGCCGTGGAATTCCTTCGCGTCGTTATCAGAGTCTTCCTCGTCGCCGTTATTGTTATCGGCTTCGGGGCTGGACTCGTCGCCATCAGGTGCTGAGCTTGCGGGTGGGGTTGAGCGCGGAGATGGTGCTGCTTTCGACGCCTGAGCGTTTACAGGGATGCTGGATTGACGTGAGCCGCAAGCTGATAGACAGAACCCAAGACAGAGGCATAGCGCGATGCCAAACGTTTGCATTCGATTCATCACTACTCGCAATACTTGCCGTAGGCGGGGCGGTTGCCCTTGTCTTGGGCTTCTTTCTGGGTCATGTATTCGCCCTTTTTAGTCGTGCCATACCAGCGGTCACCTTTGCAGTGATAGACGCTGGTTGGAAGGTTAACCCAAACTGTCACGTTTGGATTGCCGGAGTGTTGCGCTCCGCCAGTTGACCCGCCGCCGCTTTGACAAGAAGTGATCGCGGGAGTGTAGAGCAAGAGAGCAAAAGCCAGTAGAAACGCGGCCAGCACTTTTCGCATTTGGAACTCCTTAAAGGGTAGCCGTTGAGAAACGAAGCGAGGAACGACACGCTTTATATCACTAATCTAGTGGCTTTGACAGCGACGGTGAGGTATTTGGCACGCATTTTACTGCCGTGACCGCTATTCGCAATAAGGAAATCTTTGGCCGTCCTGATATGGATCGCGTGAGTACGAGCCATGTTGAAAGATTCAATCTTCAACTGAGGATGATGGCGAGAAGATTTACCAGACTGACGTTGAGCTATTCCAAAAAGTTAAGCAACCATCGTGCTATGATCGCGCTGGCAATCGCGTATCACAATCTTTGCCGGTATCACCAGAGCTTACGATGTACGCCTTGCATGGCTCAGGGAATCACAAAAACGATTTGGAGTATCGAGGATTTACTGACAGCAACAATCTAGGCGCGTATAATCGGTTATCGCGATGGAAGAGATTGATATCTTGCTCAAAGAGTATAAGGAGGCCGGAACACTGTGTCGCAATGCCGAACAACTGACGCGTACCTCGCTCTCAATCTTCGTTCCCACCGCCACCATACTTGTTGCCGTCGTCGCAGCGCCTGGGGTGGCTCACTCCGTAAAGTTAGCGCTATCGGTCGCCGGGATCGTCTACGCAGTTCTTCTTGGAAACACTGTGCGCAGACAGAGCCTCTATTACATTAGCTACATGCAGCGCGCCAAAGATATCGAGAGTTTGATTAACTGCAAAGACAAGCCTGTCATGAAACTCTATACAAACGGCGCAACCGCGACGGATGGCTCACGAACGTTTTCCAACGAGCGCGCTATTGTGGGAGTGTTTTCGCTCGCCGCGTTATACTTCGCTGGCGCAGCCATCTGGCATGTTCTCAGGATATGCGGCGTGTTCTAATACTTTGCTCCGTAGCAACAATCTAGTATCCCAACACCGCGAAATCAACTCGCTTGACACTCGATAAGCCGTTTTGTTACTTTCGGCTTTCGCTCGGCGGGCTGTAGTGAGATTTCGGATTTCAGATTTGAAATCTCAAATATCAAGATTTTTTAGGCGCGTAGCTCAGTTGGTAGAGCGCTGCCTCGACACGGCAGAGGTCTGGGGTTCAAGTCCCCACGCGCCTACCATTTTTATGTCCGGGTATTTCAAGAAATTATCTGCCTCATGTCTAACTTGGTCTTCCTATCGAGTCACTTGTGGTGAGAATGGTATCCGGAGAATGGTTTCAACGAGAACATCTCGCGAAAGACGCCGGCGGGAGGTAACAATCTTGGCGAATCAGTTGTTCAAATAGGAGACCGGCCGCCTAATCGCCGCGAACTCGTTGCGTCTAACTCAGCCTGTCCCCAAGAGCAGCACCCCTTCGCCGCTGCTGAAGATCCCCGCCACACACCCAGTCATCAGCGTCGCCAGCGTAGCAGCCAGCAAGGCTCGTAAGCCGAGGCTGGCGAGATCGTCGCGACGCGACGGAGCAAGTGCCGCTGTGCCCCCTACAAAGATTGCCATCGCTGCCACGTGTGCGAATCCGCAAAGCGCGTAACTCAGGATCACCACGGTCCGAGGATCAGTAATCTGTCCGCCGGAGATTGACTGTGCGAGATGGTTGTAGGAGAAGACCTCAGTTAGTATGACTCGCTCGCCCAACAAGCGAGCCGCTATTGGTACATCGCTCGATTGCACTCCAAGCAGAAACGCGAAGGGATAGAAAACCCAACTTAAGATTCTCACAAACGAAAGCGGTTCGCTCATTCCCAACCACGAACTGCCGGCGCCGAGTAATTTGTCGACCAACGCCACGATTCCCAGAATCGCGATGAGTAGTGCCGAGACTCCTGCCGCCAGCTTCAGCCCATCCATAGCTCCCTGGATAATTGCGCTTATCAGATTTTTCGACCGGGTCGACTCGTCTTCTGAAGGAACGGCCGCGAGAGTCTCCGGGGTTTCGGTTTCGGGAATCAGCAGCTTGCTTACGACCACGCAAGCAGGAATCGCCAGGATAGAAGCCGAGATCAGGTGTCCTGCTATCTCTGGAAAGACCGGGGTTAGAAACGCCACATAGACTCCGAGCGTACTTGATGCCACCGTTCCCAGTCCGGTGGTCAATACCAGCAACAACTCCGAGCGCGTCATTTTTTCCAGATACGGTCGGACGACGAGCGCCGATTCAATTCCAACAAAGATGTTCGCAGCACTGGAGAGTGATTCTGCGCCGCTGATTTTCATCGTTCGGTGGAAGAGCCTGGCGAAGAGCCGCACAAATATCTGCAGCACTCGCAGGTGATAGAGCATAGACGTAAAGGCCGCAAAGAAAATTACCACCGGAAGAACTTGAAAGACGAGGATGAAGCCGATGGATCCTGACTCTCCGGGGCTTGCGGCAAGTGGTCCAAACAAGAACACCGAACCGCTCTTTGACGCGTTGAGTAAGACCAGCACTGCGCCGTTCAGCCAGAGTAAGATTCGATGCGAACCAGGCAGGCGAAAAATAATCAGACCAATCAGAAGTTGCAGAGCCACTCCCCACGCTATCGTTCTCCACGCAATCTTTCGTCGATTACTGGAAAGCAACCAGGAGATTCCCGCGAAGACCATGAAGCCCACGACTGACACTGCGTGATGAATCATTTCCCTTCCATCCTCTTATTGGTTTTTATTGCAAGTGAAAGACTGTTGGCTTAGCCTGTCCACAGAATTTCTCTCCTTTTACGCCTTCGGGTTCTTGGTAGGTTGAACCGGGATTGCTGATAGGTCAAGATCGAGATGCACCCACACCAGCTTAACCAAAATTTGAGGGGTTCACTTCAGAGTTTTCAGACCACTCAGGGTCAACTCTGATTGTTTTCCCCGATTCACTTCCAGTTTAGAATAATTCTTAACCATGTATCGCAACCAGCTTAGTCAAGTATTCGTGCTCGCCAACGAGTTCAAAGAGGGCGATCTGAACGTCGGCGGCACACGCGATGACCACGTCCGCCGAGAAGCCCGCGGCGTGCTGGCGGCTCTGTCGCTCGGAGATATTGCCAGAGCTGA
>DASQAF010000045.1:0-2628 GCA_035635855.1 Pyrinomonadaceae bacterium | reverse complement strand
CGGTACATCATTGCTTCGCTGGACGCGCTGTACTTTAGGGACATCGCGTCCGGGCTGATCAAGAGCATCATGTTCGGGATTACGATCACGGCCGTTGGATGCCATGAAGGACTCTCGACGGGCGCCGGCGCGGAACAAGTGGGGCGCTCCACAACACGCGCCGTTGTGGTATCTATTTTTCTGGTGATTCTGGTAGACCTCGTTTTTACCGCGCTCTTTTTCTTCTTGAGCGAACGATAGGATTCGAACTGGCGCCATGGACCAGAGCGAAAATACAGGCTGGCAGTCCGAAGCGGTGATCTCGCTGCGAAATCTTCGCGTGAGCTACGGCGAGCACGAGATTCTGCACGGCATCAGCTTTGATGTGCAGCGCGGCGAGACGCTGGTGATTCTCGGGGGCTCGGGCTCTGGCAAAAGCACGCTCCTACGGACGCTTGTGGGTTTGGAGACCCCGACTTCCGGCGAGATTTGGCTCAAGGGAAAGAATATCGCTGCCATCTCCGCTGCGGAGATGGACGAAATCCGCAAGAAAGTCGGAATGTCTTTCCAAGGAGGAGCGCTGTTCGGCTCGATGTCGGTTGGAGAAAATGTTGCGCTGCCACTTCGCGAGCATACCAAGCTGGAAGATTCGACCATCGAAATCATCTTGCGATTGAAGCTCGATCAAGTCGGCCTGGCCGGATTTGAAAACTACATGCCTTCGCAGCTCAGCGGCGGGATGAAGAAACGCGCCGCGGTGGCTCGCGCCATGGCCATGGACCCGGAGATTCTTTTTTTCGACGAGCCGTCGGCGGGGCTGGACCCGATCATCGCTGCAGGCGTGGATCAGTTGATCCTGGACTTGAAAAAAGCTTTTCACATGACGATCGTGGTGGTCACGCACGAATTGGCGAGCGCGTTTCTGATTGCGGACCGCATGGTGCTAATCGACAAAGGCAACGTCGTCGCGATCGGCACGACGGCGGAAATGCGTTCGAGCACGCATCCCCGCGTCCGCCAGTTTCTCGACCGGATTGCCGAGCCGGAAGTTTCGCAGGAATTGGACTATCTGCAAATGCTGACGGAAGAAAATCCCCGCCGGGGCTTTTGAGCGGCGAAGAGCGAGGTAAGAGATGGGAACGAAAAGCGAGCAGGCCATGGTGGGATTGTTCGTCTTGATCGCGGGAGCCGTGCTGGTCGCGACGGTGTTCGTGCTTAGCGGCGCGTTTGGCGGTTCGGCTTCAACGTATCGGGCCTATTTCCCGTTTGCCGGAGGGCTGGAGCCGGGCGCCACTGTTCGTTACGCGGGCGGGCCGAAGGTGGGGCGGGTGGAGAAATTGCAGCTTGATCCGAAGGATGCTTCGCGCATAGAAATTACGTTCAGCGTCAAGTCCGGCTTGCCCGTGAAAACGGACAGCCACGTGAAAATCATGAGCCTGAGCCCGCTCGGAGAAAACCATCTGGAAATTGTTCCCGGATCCGATAAGGCCGCGCTCGCCGGGGCCGGTTCGATTCTGCCGTCCGATTCCTATGTAGACTTCAATGCATTGACGGCAAGGATCAATGACATCGCGCCGCAGGCACAACTGCTGTTGAAGACACTCAATGATCGCGCCACGGAGCTGAAAGTGACGGTGGATCGAATCAACGACCTGATGGGCGACCAGAACCGCGCCAATCTTGCGGGCACGCTTGCCGAGACCCGCGGCATGCTCGCCGAAAACCGGGCCCCGGTGAAAGCGACGGTGCAACATCTGAACTCCGCGACCGAAAAACTCGAGCCCTTGCTCCAGGATTTGCGGAAAACTTCAGCGCAGGCCCATGAAACCTTAAGCCATGTGGATTCCCTAATCGGAGAGAATCGCGCGGACGTTCGCCAGTCGGTCGTCGAGCTGCGCAAGTCGCTGACAACCATTACGGACCTGACCGACAAGCTCGATCAGACGCTGGATGTAAACTCCGAGAACATCGATGAATTGCTGGAGAACCTGCGTCACGTGAGCCAGAATCTCAAAGAATTTACGAACACGATCAAGACCCGGCCGTACACCCTCATTCGGTCGAGCACGCCACGCGAGCACAAAACAGGGGAACCGCGATGATCCAGGCGCGAGATGTAATGAAAACGTCATGGGCAGAAAGGACGCTAGCGGAGCGAAAAAGAGCCGCTCGGGTTGCAGCCCGAAAATTCCAGGTCAGTGCTCTGGCACTGCTAGTTGGAGTTCTAGCCGGGTGCGGGGCCGCGCGGCCCAGCAAGTACTACCAGCTCACGGTTCCGAGCAATGCTGCTTCAGTCGAGAAAGCAGATGCAGTGCCAGTGACGCTGCTCTTAGGCGGACTGATGACGTCCCATCTGTATCGCGAGGACCGCATCGTCTACGGCCACGGTGCCGAGCAACTAGGCACCTATGAGTTTGAGCGGTGGGCCGAACCTCCCGCCGAGTTAATCCAAGGAGTCCTCCTGCGGCAAATGCGAGCATCGGGCCGCTACCGCGCCGTGTATTACCGGCGCAGCAATATGAAAGGCGATTTTGCGATTCGTGGCCGCCTGTATGATTTTAAGGAACTGACCGGCGCCCAAATATTGGCCAGAGTCACGCTGGAACTCGAGATGCGCGATCTCAATACCGGCGGAACGGTTTGGACGCA
>DASQAF010000044.1:0-39395 GCA_035635855.1 Pyrinomonadaceae bacterium | reverse complement strand
GAGGTCTTGCGATCCCCCGCTTTAACAACTGTCACCATTAGGTGCCGCTGCATTATGCGGTATTAGCAACCGTTTCCGGTTGTTATTCCCCATCCGAAGGTAGATTACCTACGTGTTACTCACCCGTGCGCCACTCTACTTGCTCCCCGAAGGGAGCTTTCGCGTTCGACTTGCATGTCTGAGGCACGCCGCCAGCGTTGATTCTGAGCCAGGATCAAACTCTCGTTAGAATTTGTTCTCTGGAACATTATCTATTACTGGTTCTTTCGTTTCAGTCTCGATAATGACTCTTTCGAGTTTTCTACGCGAGCTTTATCGCTCGCGTTTTGACTCTCAAAGGTCTTGAGACGGACACGCTCTATCTAGTTTTCAAACATCGACTTCCAAATTTTCGTTTGGATTGCCTATACGGACAGCTTTTACTTGCCCCAAGCAAACGGGGATATTAACTGAAGCTTACGTGAGTGTCAAGCGCGGTTTGGTCCTGCTTGTGTCCTCATTTGAAATCCAACTGCGTCAAAGAAAAGGATAGCTTTATTCCTTCCGTCGTGGTAGTTCCCTCAATCATGAGCAAAATAACAAAAGAATGGTTTGAGAAAGTATGTTGTGACCTCAAACCTCAGATTGAGACCATTCGGAAAAATAACCGTCAGGAGCCCGAAACAGGCCCTCCAACCACAGACGCTCGGAGTGCGATTCTTTACGCATTGCTTCTGCAACTCAATTCGGATCTGAATCTCAACCCACCATTCCGTTTGCAACCTGTTTCGGGACCGACCAGAGAAGCAACGCTTAAGACCGGCATAAGACGTTTCGTTGCCGCGCATTCGGATGAAGACTTTAATCCATATCCTGGTCTTAACGACTTATTGGCGGACTTCAAAGAGGGCGAGATGTAATGGAGCGGAAACAGCTTGCTCTAACACGGTGGGTTATGCATCGTTCCGCTCATGAATGAAGGATGGTATCGCCTCGATCTTATCGTACAGGATTCCCACGCCTCGCGGTGGTTTGTTGCGCAGGTTTTTGCGGTTTCTGTGTATGACGCGATTGAGCAGATTGAAAGACAAGTGCCCGAGAATTGGCATGTACCGATGATGTCGATCGGCCTAATCTTGGAACCGCTAAAGCCCAACGAGCTTGGCTGGCAATCTAAGAACCGATAGAAGCTGTGAGCATACTTAATAAGATACTCAAACGCTCGCTCCAAAAGTCTCTAGCTGAAATGTATTCACAGACAGATGTGATCCAGATGGCTATAGCTATCAAGCTTCTGGAATCGTACGGGCGCACACGTTATCGGAGGACGAGGCTGCTACGCTCGCCGCCGCGGTTTCCAACAGATTGTTTGGAAGGAAATCTCCGGGCCACGGTGAAGAACAGCTTAAGCAAGCAGAAGAGCTTGCTGCGGAAGTCCTTCGCTCGGACGCTGAAGTCCGTTACGCTGCTTTAATGGCGTGCAGAGCAAGGCTGCTAGTTGCGGCTGACATAGACAGCGACGAGAAGTGGAAAGTTTGGGACACAATGGAGTGGATGTCGACGGCTTGTGAGCTTCCGCCAGACGAAGCGGACCCGGCCTCAATTAGACAACTTGTAGACAACTTGCAACGACTCTTCATAAAAAATATTTGAAAAAGCCTACCGAATCCTGATGACACTCACGAGCCAGCCGTCCGCTTTTCCAGCCAGCGCCGAAACGAGTCCTGGCTTTCGCCGGAAGGTTGGCCAAGGATTAGATTCTCGACGCTAATGTCTTCGTCCAGATCGGGCCAGTGAATTCCCTCTCGGACCCCAATCCATCTCCAGTTGTTCTTTTCCTCGGGCGTGCCGTGAACCAGCCGCGGATACCACGCCAGCGGCACTGTAATAGAGCGACCATCGCTTAGATCGACAATCAAGCTGTCGTCCGTAACGACGAGTTTCTGTGCTCGGACTTCAGCGACTAAAGTACTCATTCCAACTCCTAATCAAATCTTCTCTGTTGTCTTCGACAAGCCTCTGAATGCGATTGATTTCACTGCTGCCAAAACCACCACTGCGTTGCAATCTCACCGGATCGAGCCAGAACTTGGCAACATTATCGTCGCGCTCAATGTGGACATGTTCTGGTTCGTCGCGATCACCGGCATAGAAGAAGAACCGATAAGGTCCGATTCGCAAGACAGTCGGCATCGTGCACCCGAAACCATTGCTTCCCAACTAGAGACCGTAATCAACCGAAGCGACGGCGCCAACAGATTCCTACGCCTCGTCATCTCTTCCTTCTGCCTTTGACTTCACCCGGCGGCGTCACGCGCATCACCCCGTGATCGTCCCGATACAGGCTGTACTGCATCTCCTTCATTTGGCCGCTTTCGTCCTTAACCCTCACCGTGAAGGTTTTGCTTGCGCCCCGGCCTTCGACGCGCATTGGCAGATATCCTTCAATGTCGGGACTGCGATACGCCGTATAGTGATCCTGATCGTGCTTTTCATAGCCGAGAACATAAATACGATCGAAATCCGGCTCGTCCAACTTGTGCGGTTCTTTTGAAGAACTTCTTTCCAGAATCACCCAACTGCCGGGCCTAGATTCTTTAGCCACATCTTTCGTCTTTGTTGCCGAGCCTTCGTCGCTCGCGTCATCGTCCAGCCGGCGCCACGCTACGAACTCGCGGCCCGTACGGTAGTAGATAATGTCGCTGGGCACGGTTAATTCGACCTGCTTCCCGAAAATCCATCCTTCAGGGGCCGGTGATATCACGGGAGACAGCCGCACCTTATACCAGAGTTCCGTCGTTTCTTGATCTTCCGGATTCTCTTCGTCACTCTGCGCTCCCTTGTTTGTTCCAGCGCTGGCGCTTCCCGGCTTGGGCGCCGTGTCGCTCTCGCTCGACTCTGAGCCTTTCACTTTCGGCACCCGCTTCCACCCAATGATTTCAAAAGTTGAGCCGCTGTCGAGGCGCATCATGATGTTCTCGTTATTGCTGCGGTCAGGAGTAAGCCGCAGATTCGAGCCGGCGTGCAACTGTCCGGTCGCTTGACGCTGAATTCCCTTGTCTTCTTCGGCCAGCTTGCGCGCATTCTCGAGAACTTTGTCCGGCATGATGTTGCGCGCTTCAATCCAGCCTTCAATCTTTTCCTCATCACGGGCCCGCACACGATACCAACGTTCTTTGCGGCTGTTGTCGCTCGGGTCGGGAATATCAGCTGAGTCCAAAATATCGACGACATCGCCGCGGTTTACTTCCAGCAAGTCGGCAGCGACGACCGCAGTCGAACTTCGAATCTGTGCACTTCGAGTCACCACTACGCCTGTATTGCTCCGGCTTGCCAGTGTGCTGCACGAGGTCAACAGCAACACCGGTAAAAGCACTGCCATGGCAAATAATGAAGCCCTTTTCATTTCTTCAAGTGTGAATCTGGCTGGAAAACTCGCGTGATGATTCATCTGCTGCTTCTCAATGCTTTCTCGGTATCGGCGATCGCGCGTAATCATTGTAACCCAACTCGCGCAGCAAATCGCGCTGGCGACGCGTCAAAGTTTCGCTGACGCTGATTCGAGTCCTCAGCCCAAGTCGTTCGACCCGCAGACCGAATGTCGCCAACTCAGACGATAAGTCAATGGCCGCAGCCCGACGGATGAAGGACCCCGCGAACTCCTGCATGCCCGGGATGCTTTCCATTAGTGTCGCTACGGCTTGATTCCCGTCGGCAGTTCCGCCGGCCTCAGGAGTGCTTGGAACCGAGGGAGATTCGACTAGCCGATATCGACGAAAGAGCTCGCGGTACACATCGTCGAGCGAGCGCTTGCCTCGACTTTGACTTAGCAGTTTCAAGTCGAAAAGAAATGCCACCAGCATGCTTTTCTGATAAACGACAGAACCGCCGGTGGTCCAACGCCTTTGGGAAGCCTCGATCAGCGACCAGCGGTCACGGTCCGCGCCATTAGTGTAGGCGTCAAAGGCGCGAGCGATGGCGCTGAGGAATTCCTGAAAGGTCAGCAAGTCCAGACGCACCGCCGTACGGGCGGCCTGGTAAACAGTGAAGCCTTCATAGAACCAATCGTAATCGCCGTCCAAGGCCAACCCATTCGGCACCCAAAGATGGAACAACTCGTGAGTCAGCGGCCCACTTAACTGCGCCAGCGCCGCGGTCTTCGACGGAAATCTTCCCATTAAGAGCGTGACCGAGGAGCCGCGCGTCTCCGCGCTCCATTTATCCGCGGCGACCGTCTGTGGAAACGGAAACAAGATCAAGATCACTTGTCTTCCCGGCCCGGCGCCGAAAACATCCAGATGAGACTTAAGCACTTTAGTCGCCATCTCCAATGCGTCACTGTCGGTGAAAGCCCATTCACCGTCCATAACGAAATTTAAAGCGTTCTTTGATATTGTCGTTCGCGACGCGCGAAGATGCTTTCCAACAGCAAAGACCGAGCGGCCAACGTTCGAGATCCTAAAATCGCTTTGCCCGGATTCATTTCCGTTTGTATAGACAGCCCATCCTGTAGGAAGAGATAGACGCACTGTTGCCTGGCCAAAGTCATCGTCACGGTTACTCTTGTCACGCGCAAGAGCAGACTGAGAGCTCTTCGCGGGCGATGTGTTGGGCAGCGGCAGCAAATCAGCCAACATCAGGAGGCCACGGTCCGAATTCAGCCACGAAACAAATGCCGCATCGGAAGCCCGGTCAGGCGGATCAAGATTCACTTCATACCGAAATCTCGACGCGGGCCTGGCCGCTTCGAACTGCCCCGGCGCAATCCTGTGAGTTTGAATTTCAGCCCCGGACGTGTCGAACAGTTGCATGCCTGAGACCCGAGCCCCAAGACCAAGGACGCCTGCATAGCTGTCGCGAAATGACCAAACCGTAGTCGGAGCCCGCTCGCCCTCCATCAGCACGCGCGCGGGCGCGTCGGGTTGTACCCGCATCACAACACTCATCTGCTGGGCACTGACAATTGATGTAAAGCAACACAGCAGAGCCACGATGCCAAGCGTCCAAGCCGGGCTTTGCCAGATTCCGATCGGGCTTTTCAAGCGCTCTGAAGAAGAACGCACAGACGCAAGCGCCTTCCGGCGATCCAGCCGGACTGTCTTTGAAATCGAAGACAAATCTTTTTTTATGCTGCGGATTGAATCGGTTGACATGCTCTTTGGGCGTGACTAAACTACAGGTTTAGTCTAGCATCATATTTTGAGAACAGTGATCCTTAAACCAGCACAAATGCTCTTCCGTAACCCAGTGAAACGAACCCGCCTGCTGGCACTTCTGCTGCTGGCTGCATTCGCCTGGGGCACGACGGCGGAATTTAGCCATCATCACGGTACTAAGGCCAAAATCGGTGAATCGCTTTCCAGCACGGCGCAATCGCCGACCGCTAACGAAGCGACTTCAACTCAGATCAGTTCAAGCAATACGAACGGCACATCGAACTCAAGAACTGGCGCCGAGTGCTTGATATGTCAGCTCCACCAAAATCTTTCCGCTACCGTAATAGGCCATACGCCCGGCGTAGGATCGCCCGAAACGCACGCAACAAAGGCCACAGCTCAGGTCTTCTTACAACTCTCTGAATTCAGGTCCACCGGCCACGGCCGCGCTCCTCCTTCAATTCTCTAAGCCACCGCTCGCTGTTAGGGTGCGCGTTCAACCTTTCTAGTTCTTGAGAACTGCGCACTGTTCGAAGCCGGCGACGTCCATTAACCCACGTGGGTCTACGTCCGAGAGCTTCGCCTGGCATCAGAACCTTGAATAGGAGACAGTCATGAAGGCTCAGAGAAGCATTGTTCAGATCTCATTCGCATTCTTAATTTTTTGTTCGGCAATCTCAGTCGCACCGATTTCCGCAAAGGCACAGGCGCTCAACGCAGGGACGGTGACTGGGATCGTGACGGATCCCAACAGCGCCGTCGTGCCCAACGCAACGGTGACCATCGCCAATGCGGTCACAGGATATACGCGAACCACAACTACCGACGCGGAGGGCGCATTTCGCTTTAGTGATGTTCCCCCCAATAACTACCAACTCAAAGCTTCAGCGCCGGGCTTCTCGTCTGAACAGCAAAGCCTGGCTGTCCGGACCTCAGTACCGATCAGCGTTAAGATTCCTCTTTCCGTGAGCACTGCCAGTGAGACCGTCACGATTACTTCCGATACTGCCCAGGCTCTCGAGAACACTTCGACGACACACACCGATGTCGATCAATCTCTGATTACCCGACTTCCCGTCAGGTCAGTGGGATCGGGCTTGAGTGATGTGGTGACTCTCGCCGCTCCTGGCGTCGTCGCCGATTCCAACGGATTCTTTCACCCGTTGGGGGATCACGCGCAAACATCCTACTCAATCGATAACCAGCCGGTCTCTGATCAGCAGAGCAAAGCCTTCTCAACTCAACTGCCGCCCAATGCGATCCAGTCGATGGAAATTATTACCGGGTCGACACCTGCCGAGTACGGCGACAAAACAAGCCTGGTCGTGAATGCGATAACTAAGTCAGGTCTGAATCAAAAGAAGCCCACCGGAGGATTCAGCACGACTTATGGAACATTCGGCACGATTGGTCAGGATGCTTCGTTGGCTTACGGCAATGCCAAGGCCGGCAACTTTATTACTTTTAATTTCGAGCGCTCGCGGAGATTCCTTGACACGCCCGAGTTCGCCGTCCTGCATGACAAAGGCTCGGCCGGCAGCATTTTTGATCGCATTGATTACAGCCCAAACTCCAAAGACACGTTTCACCTGAATCTGTTTTTCGCTCGCAACAGTTTTCAGACACCAAATCAATTTGATCAGCAAGCCCTCGGGCAGGATCAACGTCAGCTTGTTCATAGTCTCAACATCGCACCGGGTTATGTTCACATTTTCAGCGCGACTACCGTGCTGTCCCTTAATCCGTATTACCGTCTCGATAACGTAAAATACTTTGCCAGCCCCGATCCGTTTTCCGATCAAACAATGACTTTCAGCCAGTCGCGCCGTTTGAATAACGCCGGCGTCAAAGCGGACTTGTCTTATGTGAAGGGAAGAAATAACGCCAAGTTCGGTGTGCAGCTTTCGCACACATTCCTGACCGAATCCTTCAAGTTCGGAATTACTGATCCTAATTTCAACGATCCGGCAAGCCCGGACTTCCTGCCCGGCCTGTTGCCATTCGATCTGACGCGTGGTGGCCAACAGTTCGCTTTCCGCGGCCACACAGACATCAAGCAGGAAGCATTCTATGCTCAGGACATCCTCACTCTTGGCCAGGCAGCAGTGTCCGTTGGTCTTCGGTTCGACAACTACGACGGGATTACGAAAGGCAACCTCTTGCAGCCCCGTCTCGGCGTCTCGTATCACCTCAAAAGCACAGGCACCGTCCTGCGCGGCTCTTTCATGCGCAGCTTCGAAAGTCCGTACAATGAAAACCTGATCCTTTCGAGCGTAACCGGCGCAGGTGGATTGGCCAACGGCGTCCTGGGCGACACCAGTAATTTACCGTTGCGGCCCGGCGCTCGTACACAGGTCAACGCCGGTTTTCAACAAGCGATCGGCAAACATCTGCTGCTGGATGCCGACTACTTCATCAAGCGCACCAACAATGCCTACGACTTCAACGTGCTCTTTAACACGTCCGTCACCTTTCCGATTTCGTGGCAGAAGTCGAAGGTCGACGGGGCTTCGCTGCGTCTTAACATGACAAACTACAAAGGACTGTCGGCATTCATTGTGGCCGGGCACACACGGGCACGGTTCTTTCCACCCGAGACTGGCGGGCTATTCTTCAATTCCAATTTGCCGGCCGGCGTCTTCAGAATTGATCACGATCAAAAGCTCGAGCAAACCACGCAGGTTCAGTATCAGTTCGAGAAGTGGAAGAAGGTCGCGCCGTACGTCAACTTCACCTGGCGCTACGATAGCGGTCTGGTTGCCGGCTCGGTTCCGGACTTTGCTTCGGCGCTTGGTCTAACGGCGGACCAGCAAGCGCAGATCGGGTTGTTCTGCGGCAGCACCTTCGCCACGCCGACATCTCCGATTCTCGCTTGCGCTGACCCGCATCGTGGGGCTTTGCGTGTACGTATTCCCGCCGACGGTACTGAGAATGACGACACTAATCCGCCGCGTATTGCGCCGCGTCATCTTTTCGATTTCAGTGTTGGGACGGACAACCTGCTGGCTACAGAGCACAAGAAACTTACTTTGCGATTCACCGGCACTAACATCTTCAATAAGGTTGCTCTCTACAACTTTCTTTCGACGTTTAGCGGCACGCATTTCGTAGCGCCGCGCACGTTTCAGATCCAGGCAGGGGTAACTTTCTAGCCTCTGCCGGATTAGCGCGAGGCCGGTTTTACCACGGCCTCGCATCTTTACTTCTACGGACTTCATCTCAACTCCCAATCAAATGCACGGCTATGCCGATGAACAGAATGCCGAAGATCGTCGCCATCGCTACCATAATGCTAGGCGAACGCCGATGCGCCTCCGGCAAGAGATCGCTCGTAGCTGTGTAGAGAAAAAACCCCGAAGCGAACCCCAGAAAGACAATCAGCGCGCGCGGAGGCGGCAAGAGAACCAAAGCAAGCAACGCACCCGCGACGGGGGCCAACGCGTCAGCGACCAGGAATACGATGTCACTGCGCCGCGCTTTCTCGCCGTGAGTAACCAGCAGAATGGTGTTCAGCCCATCGCTGGTGTCGTGAACGATGACTGCCAGCGCTACCAAAAGTCCGGTGCGCCAGTTGACCAGAGAGGCGGCCCCAATTGCTGCTCCATCCAGTGTGCTGTGCGCAATCAAGCCGACCGCACTAAAGCGGCCGAGATGGTGATGTACCTGGTTGTCGCAGTCCTCTTCGGCACAAGCATGCAACACGAGCAGACGTTCGGTTAAATAAAAGAGGAGAAAGCCGACAACCACGATGCCAAGTACCACGCGGACGCTCCACCCTTGCTCGCGCGCCACCGCCAATGATTCCGGCAACAAATCGAAGAACACCGCCCCTAGAAGAACGCCAGCTCCAAGGCCCATCAAAAGGTGAATGCGGCGCCGAGCCGCGATGGCAAGAAAGCCGCCCACCAGCGTCGAACACATCGCAAGTGATGCAAATAGAAGGGCGATCATGATATTGACTGCAAATCGGTGTGTTCTGGAAAAGTACCAGACCAACCGCTTGATAGGAAGCTCATCGTGCTGGCCCATTCGAATATTGACACCAATGTGCGAACCACAATAGAATTACGTCCCAACTTGGGTCTTTCTGTCCAATTGAGGAACCGGCAATGAGTCTCGTCAAGATCATCGTCATCACAGTGCTCATCATCCTAAGCATCCTGCTCTTCGGGCGCTTTCTTTTTTAGCCTGATCGAGCAGCATGGCCTGGCATAACCCGCAAAGAAAGCGCGGCCCGCGATTCACTCTCTGTCTAATTACATCTATTAGCCTGTTTATGTTCTCGTCTATCGTGGCTGCCCAGGACCAGGAGCCCCTCGACGTAATCCGCGTGCGCACGGACCTGGTCGCGATTCCTGTCACCGTGACTGACGCGCGCGGACATCGCATAGCGGACTTGAAGCAGGATGATTTCGTGTTGAGCGACGACGGACGCGCCACGAAGATCGAATACTTCGCGTCCGGCGCGGAACACGTCGCCTTACTCTTCGCCATCGACGCATCCGGTAGCGCGCGCGATATTATCGGCCAGCAGCGGAGCGCAGCGCTTGCACTCCTTTCGCGTTTCGGACGCGGCTCGCGCGTCGCTGTCCTGCATTTTGGCGATTTCGTGCGCTTGTCAGTTCCCTTCACTACCAACTCGGAAGGGGCTGAAGACTCATTTAGCTATAAACCGAAAGAGAACACCGGGACGGCGATTTTCGACGCCGCGGCGACAGCAGTTCGGGTTTTCGACGGTAGCGGCGGATTCTCTACTGAGCGCCGCATAGTCCTCTTAATCAGCGACGGGCTGGACACCCTGAGTTCGACCGCCTACAAAACCGTCATTGATTCAGCGCGACTGCGCGGCGTCTCGTTCTACGTCATTCACTTTCCGCTCTTTTCGCCGCGTAACGGCGCGCTGGCGCCCCGACCGCCATCAAAGGGTTTCCGCGAACTTGCCGAACAAACCGGCGGCCGCTATTTCAGAATTGGCGATGCTCGGTCGGCACTCAACCCGCGAGCGCATTATGATCTCACTCCCGTCTTCCAGGCGATTGAGTCTGACTTACAAGGTCAATATGTGCTCGGCTTTTACCCGGGCGCCGCCGCGCGCAATGGTCAAATACATCTCGTGACAGCCAGTCTCTCAAACCGGCGGCGTAAGCTTAAGGTAAATCAGTTGAGAGCGAGCTATGACTTAAGACCATAAGATCATGACTAAAGCGAACGAACTGGGTCTAGTGAAAATCCAACAGGCGCTGATAAGTGTCTCGGACAAAACCGGCATCGTCGAATTCGCGCGCGAGCTGAAAAGGTTCGGGGTGGAAATTATCAGCACCGGCGGTACTGCGAATGCATTGCGCGAGGCAGGAATCGAAGTGCGCGATGTTTCAGACGTGACCGGCTTTCCGGAAATGATGGATGGACGGATTAAGACCCTGCATCCGAAGATTCACGGGGCTTTACTTGCTCGGCGAGACAATCCTGAACATCAGGCAGCAATGCGCGAACACGGCATCGAACCAATCGACATGGTTGTCGTGAGTCTTTATCCGTTTGAGCAAACAATCGCGCGCGAAGGCGCGACGCTGGAAGAAGCAATCGAACAGATCGACATCGGCGGGCCGGCAATGATTCGTTCGGCGGCCAAGAACTGGAAAGACGTCGCTGTGATCGTTTCAGCTGACTTCTACGAACCAATCATCGACGAGATAAGGCGGCACAATGGATCGTTATCCAAAACCACCCGTCTAAAACTTGCGCGCCAGGCGTTCTCTCGCACGGCCACATACGACATGATGATCTCCAGTCACTTTACATCTTCCCTGGTGGATATCGGAGGAACGCAGCACGGATGGGGCGGGATCGGGACCGGTGGCGGCGGAGGTGGTACCAGCTTTACGACAACCCAAATCGCCAAACGCCTGAGCCAACAAATGACTGAGTTGACTGATCGCGGCTTCCTGCTGTTGCAGAAGAAAGCCAACTTGCGTTATGGCGAGAATCCCCATCAACAGGCTGCGTTGTACGAAGCCGGACTAGGATCGGGAGTGGCAAACGCCGAACTCCTCTCCGGTAAGGAAATGTCCTTCAACAACTACGTCGATGCCGACGCTGCCTGGCAGCTTGTGAGCGATTTCGATCAACTCGCGTGCGCAGTCATCAAGCACACTAATCCTGCGGGCGTCGCGTTGGGAGCAACAGCCGAAGAAGCTTATCGCCGCGCGCTCGCCTGCGATCCAACCTCGGCCTTTGGCGGCATCGTCGCATTTAATCGCAGAGTTGACGAAACCGCCGCCCGCGCGGTCACTGAAATCTTTATCGAGGTTATCATTGCGCCCGATTACGACTCGGCAGCGCTTGACGTTTTGAGAACGAAAAAGAATCTTCGCGTGTTGCGCGCCGGCGCGCCATTAACAAGCGAAGGACTTGAGTACAGGCAAATCTCTGGCGGCATGCTGGTTCAGACCCGCGACACACATCAAATGAAACGCGAAGACTTGAAGGTTGTCACCAAACGCGCGCCCACTGAAACCGAGATCGACGATCTGCTTTTCGCCTGGACAGTTTGTAAACATACAAAGTCGAACGCCATCGTCTATGCCAGAGACAAGCAGACCGTCGGCGTGGGCGCCGGACAAATGTCGCGCGTGGATTCGGTAAAGCTGGGAGCGATGCGTGCGCAGTTGCCGATTAAGGGATCCGTCCTGGCATCGGACGCTTTCTTCCCTTTCCGCGACGGCATCGACGAAGCTGCAAAGCATGGCATCACGGCGGTGATTCAACCGGGCGGTTCGGTGCGCGATGAGGAAGTAATTGCCGCCGCGGGTGAGCATGGCCTGGCGATGGTCTTTACGGGCGTGCGGCACTTCAAGCATTGAAGCGACGTGCTGCTGGGAGCGCGGACGTCCCGTCCGCACAGCTTGCGAAGCAAGCTCCGGCTTTTGTTCGCGCCGCGCGCTCAATGCGGACGAGACGTCCGCGCTCCCAGCGTCAACTTGCTCTTTCTGCCAGCTTTCTCTGATACTTGCGCCGTTAACCTAAATGTGACCCAGCTTGGTCTGGAAAGAAACCAGGATGAAGACACTTCTGCTCGCCATCAGTTTGTTTGTCTGCTTTGAATCCGCAGGCCTTGGCCAATCGAAAATCAACGGCCTGCCAAAAGGAGCTGTCGTCGTCGAAATGCGAAAGCTTCTCTCGCCGAGTCATCCGAATCGCACACTGGTGTTCTGGATGATCAATCCAAAGAAAAATCCGACTGGGTACGCGCTTGACGAAGTTTACTCCTGTCCGGATCAAACCAGGGGCAGTCATTATTCCGGCCCGACGCGGGTGTCGCTGGTTAACTTGGCAACTATGAACATTATGAGCACCGTCAAGGTCAGCAGCAGATATGAAGACGGCGGAGACAGCTTTGATGTGCCGTACGCGATTCGCAAAGGCAACTACTATCGCGTCGAAGGCCCGGTTCGCGAAGGCGTTGAAGCCAGACCGACGATTCTGTGGTTGAAGGATTACAATGGCGACGGGAAGCCTTTTGAGTTCGCTTTGTTCGAGGCTGAGGCTTGTATGGGAATACAAACTACTCTAATCGGATACAGCGAGAAGCAGGATCGAGTCATTCAATATCCGATCAAGTTGGAAGTCGTAGCAGGAAGCAAGCACTCAACCAGAATGACGCCGTGGGCTGATTATTTGTTCAGCAAGAAACCTCTGCGCCCGGGCTTTTGGAGGTATGAGATTGATTACCGCGGCCGGGCCGGTTCGCTGGATAAGTGGGAAGTAAGGTATAACTCTGCCCGGGAACAATTCGAGGGCACGCTAATCATTGTGCCTGGCGAATAGGAAACCAGGCATGCACGTGAGTCTTCTTAGATCGAGAGTTCCCCCACTGGTTGCCGCAAGCTATGGATTAATCTTCACACTAGCAGTCTATTTTGACCTGGTCACCGGCGGGACTGAGCCGTGGGAGACCTTGGTCTTTCTTATGTCGTTCCCGTGGTCGATGTTGCTTATGTTCGTCGCAGCGTGGACACTTGCACATATCGGCTATCCGCTTGATTATTTTTTTATCCCGTGTGGCTTGCTTAACATGATCGCCGTTTTTCTGATTGCGAGATCGGCAATGCAACGTCCTGGGGCAATGAGGATTGACAGCTCTCAGAAATCGAAAGACAAGAGGTAGGAAGCATGCTTAAAGAGAAGAACGGAATCATTTTCGGTGTTGCCAACAAACGCTCAATTGCCTGGGCCACGGCGCAGTCTGTGCACGGAGCTGGTGCACGTCTGGCTTTTACTTATCAGGGCGACCGTCTGAAAGAAAATGTCGAAGGCCTCACCAGCGTAGCGATGCCGGACTCGCTGGTTCTGCCTTGCGATGTCACTAAACAGGATGAGGTTGATGAAACCTTCAATCGCTTGGCGCAAGAATTTGGGCGGCTGGACTTCGTCATTCACAGCATTGCATTCGCCCCGCGCGAGGCCCTCGAAGGCGATTTTTTGAAAACGGATCGTGAGGCTTTCGTTACTGCTCTGGAGATTAGCGCTTACTCTCTGACGCAACTGGCCCGCGCCGCGGCGCCGTTGATGACCGCAGGCGGCAGCATCGTGACGATGACATTTCACGGCGCAGAGAAAGTCTATCAGGGTTACAACGTCATGGGTGTCGCCAAAGCCGCGCTGGAATCCAGCGTGCGTTATTTGGCCGCCGACCTGGGCCCGCGCAACATTCGCGTCAACGCCATCAGCGCCGGACCCATTCAGACGTTATCCGCCCGCGGCGTGTCGGGACTGAGCAATATGCTGAAGCATCACGCCGAACGCTGCCCTTTGCATCGTAATGTTGAAGCGCGCGAGGTTGCCGACACCGCGCTGTTCCTTTGCAGCTCGCTTTCGTCCGGCATCACCGGCGAAACGATCCATGTCGATTGCGGCTATAACATCATGGGGATTTAATAGCCCAGACCAAAGTCCATACCACTCAGGAACCAAATGAATAACGAAAAAAGCGAGAATCGGCCGCCTGGAGCAACACAGGACGAGCGTTTACTCGAGACGCCGCGCCCTGATGAATTTCTGCGCACCGACACGTGGCGCGTGTTCCGGATCATGGGTGAGTTCGTGCAGGGCTTCGAAGACCTGGCCCAAATTACCAACGGCGTCGCTGTGTTCGGTTCGGCCCGCACTCACCCCGACGATCCGGTTTACCAGGCGGCCCGGGAAACTGCCGCTTTGCTTGCCCGTTCGGGATTCGCCGTCATTACCGGAGGCGGCCCCGGCATCATGGAAGCCGCCAACCGCGGCGCTTTTGAAGCCGGTGGGATGTCAGTCGGATGCAACATCGAACTGCCGCACGAGCAGGGCGCGAATCCTTACCTGACGCTTTCGCTCAAATTCAAGTACTTCTTTGTGCGCAAAATGATGTTCGTCAAGTACAGCGATGCGTTCATCATTTTTCCCGGTGGCTTTGGCACGTTCGATGAGTTATTTGAAGCGCTCACTTTGATTCAGACACGGAAGATCCGAAATTTCCCCGTGGTGCTCTATGGCTCAGAGTACTGGTTCGGTATGCTCGATTGGATTCGGGGGCCGGTCCTGGGTGAAGGCAAGATCTCAGAGCACGATCTCAAGCTGCTGCACCTCGCAGACTCGCCCGCGCAAATTGTCGAGATTATTTCCCGCAGCCGGAGCGGGATAGATAAGATTCAAGGCTAGCCGGTTTACGGCCTTTGCCAAGGCCGCAGAGCGGCGAGATGTTTATAGGTTGGTCTTCTCTAAAAGGATCTTAGGTCCAAAGGAGCGAAAGTTTTGCGTCGCCTCTGACGCTCTGCAAGCAAGCGCCGTCACATCTCGCCTCGAAGCCACTCAAGGTAAGCATCCGAGATGGCAGCAATCGGCAAGGCTAAGATTTCAGGGGTTTCGTAACTGTGAATCGCGCGCACGGCGCGGTCCAGCTCCGCAAACTTTTCGCGGGTCGTTTTTGCTGACAACAAAACCTCATTCTCACGGACAAGCTCGCCTTTCCAACGATAGACCGATTTGATTGACGGCAGAATTTGCACGCACGCTGCCAGCCGCGCCTCGAGGAGCATCGATGCAATTAGATCGGCTTCTTCGGCGTTTGCCGCCGTCATCAGGACTACGATTGGCTCTGAGGAGGTCATGAACCTGGCGTTTAGAGTTCAGGCTTTAACTTGCAGATTTACCAACGACAATCTAAAGACTGAACTCTAAACTCATTCGCCGTCGTCTTCGTCGTCTTCCGACGCCGGGCCGGTCAGCGGTGAGGTGTCTTCACCGAAGAACGAAGAGTAAATCTCCAGGGCGCGGTCAAAGTCGCGCTCGTCAACCAGTACGCCACCGGGCGAAACCTGAGAAAGCAGCGGCGAGAACGCGTCGGCGCCGCCTGATTGGATCAGGCAACGAATGCCGTTCTGGCGGAGGATGTCGTTGACCATCTCAGCTTCCGCGGGTGAAGACATTGTATGGAGCATGACAAACCGCGCCTCGCTATCGTCGGTGGCGCCCGCTTCGGGCGAGAGGCGGTCAACCAGTTCGGCTCCATCGTCGGCGCAGCGAGTGATCCCGGCTTCGTATTCGGCTTCACAGGTTGGACAAAACATAGCTAAGTCTCAAGTTTCAGGTTTCAAGTCTCAAGTTCGAATTCTAAGCTTCATTGTGCGGACTCCAAAGTCCAAACGCACCTAACTCGAAACTTGAAACCTGGGACTTGAAACTCTTTCGAACGGAATCTCTTCGAAATGCGTGAATCGTTTGAAATCGCGGAAGCGCTGGTTGATCTCTTCGTTCGTGAGCCGTTGCACACGTTCAGTGCCGAACTCTTCAACGTTGAACGAGGCCATCACCGACCCGAAGATCATTGCTCGGCGCAAAGCAGCTTCGTCCAGTTTCTCCTGGCTCGCCAGATAGCCCATCAGCCCGCCCGCGAAGGTATCGCCCGCGCCGGTGGGATCGAAGACCGCTTCCAGCGGATATGCGGGTATCGCAAAGTATCCATCCTTAGTAAACATCGCGGCGCCGTACTCGCCCCGTTTCACAATCAGCGTACTCGGTCCCCACGACAGAATCTTGCGGGCCGCCTTTATCAGGTTCGGTTCGTCTGACAGTTGCCTGGCTTCGGCGTCGTTGATTATCACCAGGTCGACAACTTCGATCGTCTTTTGCAGCGAGTCACGCGTCGTGTCAATCCAAAGGTTCATCGTGTCCAGCGCCACCAGCTCGGCGCCGGGAACCTGCTCGCGGACGCCGCGCTGCAAATCCGGCTGAATGTTGCCAAGAAAGACCAGGCGCGCCTGTTTAGCACCGTCGGAAAGCTTCGGCTCGAAACCGGCGAAAACATTCAATTGAGTATCCAGGGTATGCGCGACGTTCAGATCGTATTCATAGCGACCGTGCCATTGAAACGTCTGGCCATCGGGAACGACTTCCAGGTCGGAGGTATCGATGTTGTGACGTGCGAACACTTCACGCTCGGCGGCGCCAAAGTCGCCGCCCACAACGGCGACCACGCGGACATCGGTAAAGAAACTGGCTGAGATCGAGAAGTGAGAAGCTGCGCCTCCCAGCATGCGATCGCGTTTGCCAAACGGCGTCTCGACAGCATCAAACGCTACGGAACCTACGACTAGTAATGACATAAGTAATTTCGGCTTGCGAATTTCGAATTTCGAATTTCGAATCTTGAATTTGAAATAGTAGAACCTTTTTGCTTACTGCCTCCTGCCTACTGCCTCCTGCCTACTGCCTTCTGCTTACTGCTTACTCTCTTTCGGCTTCGCACCACCAAGCGACTTCAGGTCCTCAAGCGCCTCGCTCCGGAATTGACTGTCAGGGTATTCGTTCACCAATTGCGATAGGTAATCGCGCGCTTCGCTGCGAAACTGTTCAGGAGTCAAAGTGCGCTTCTCGTTACCCTCGTGCCGTATGTAGAGTGACGCTTTTTGTTTTCCCTTACCCGCCGAAAGATAGAGATTGCTTTCGCCGGCGATGAACAGCGCCTTGTCTATCTTCGAAAAGGTTGGATTACCCGCAATGATTTCTTCACAGCGTTGCAGCGCCGCTACGTAAGCTTTCTTCAACTTGAAGTAGTTCCAGGCTACCTCAAGGTTGTGCAGCGAATCCTTTTCCAGATCAGAATCCCGCATCACCTCGGGACCCTGCTTGGCCGCGCCCTGTGCGCGAGCGATTGCGGGCGCCAACGCCAATACCGCCACCAAGATTATCGCTATCAAATAGAACTTTCTCATGGTCATACTCCATTCACTCAAAACTGGGGACTCGAAACTCACTTTCGGTACTTTGCAATGATGGCTTCGAGCTTACGCGTGGTTGCTTCAGGCCACAAATCCGGCGCTGTAAAGATCGCGTTCTTCAAGGCCGCGCCGCATTTACATTCGCGCGGCGTTCCAGTCAATCTTTTCACGGCTTCGCGAATGATTGTCTGCGCGTTCCGCACGTTTTTGTTCAGGTACTCAATTACAGTTTCCACCGTCACCGCGTCGTGTCCCGGATGCCAGCAATCGTAATCCGTAACCAGCGCCAGCGTGGCGTAACAAATTTCAGCCTCGCGCGCCAGTTTGGCTTCCTGCAAATTAGTCATCCCGATCACGTCCATGCCCCACGATCGGTAAACGTTCGACTCGGCGACCGTAGAGAAGGCCGGGCCTTCCATACAAAGGTAGGTGCCCCCGCGGTGCGCCTTAACATTGGCGGCCTGACAGGATTCGGCCAGGACAGCGCCGAGACTGCTACACACCGGATGCGCAAACGCCACGTGAGCCACGATGCCCTCGCCAAAGAAGGTCGACTCTCTGGCGCGCGCACGAGTGCGGTCAAAGAACTGATCGGGAATCACCATGTCCAGCGGGGCGTATTTCTCCTGAAGCGATCCCACCGCAGAAGCCGAAAGGATCCGCTCTACTCCCAGCAACTTCATTCCATATATGTTTGCGCGAAACGGAACCTCCGTCGGCGTGAAGCGATGAGCACGACCATGTCGCGGTAGAAAGGCAACCCGCTCACTTTCGAGCGTGCCAAGAATGAATTTGTCAGACGGATCGCCGAACGGAGTCTGAATCTCGATCTCGTCGATCTCCGTCAGTTCCGGCATCTGATAAAGACCGCTGCCGCCGATGATGCCAATCTTTGCCGCTGTCATCTAAATTCTGTCTCTACGTTTTGCGCAGGGCAATTGCCCGTGGCAAAATATTGATCAGGCCAAGCGGGCGATAGCCGCTAAACGTTGGCGTGACTAACCCGTAATCTTCCGTCCGCCTCCACAATCTTCCCCAAAGGCTGATCCGGATCGTGATAGAACAGACAGGTCCAATCTTCCCGCGCCGCCTGCGGCAATAATTTCTTCTTCGCCTCCAAAGTTTCTACCGGATAAAGATCGAAACCCATGATCCAGGCAAACGGCACATGGGCGCGCATCGGAACCAGATCGGCAAATCCGAAAAGCGTCTTTCCGTCTCGCTCCAACCGCGCGCATTGCATCGAACGATTGTGACCGGCGTGCGTCTCCATCCGTAGACCCGGCACCACTTCGTACTCAGCCTCCTTCAACTCCAGCCGGCCCGCTTCTTTCAAGGGTTGCCAATTTTCAGGAAGATAACTGGCCCGATCACGTTCAGACGGACTCTCGGCATGCTCGTACTCGGCCCGAGAGACGAAGTAGCGGGCGTTTGGAAAAGCCGGGACCGCTTCCCCTGACTCATTGAAAATCGTATTTCCACCGGCGTGATCGAAATGCAGATGCGTATTGATGACGATCGAAATGTCATCGGCGCCCAGGCCGGCAATCGAGCGCAGCGATTCATCCAATGAACCGCGGCGGTCGATGCCATACATGGCTCGATACTTTTCCGACCACTTATCGCCAATGCCTGTGTCGATCAGAATTCGTTCGCTGCCGGCGTCGATGAACAGACAGTTCATGTTCATGCGAATGCGATTCTGTTCGTCAGGCGGACAGGCTTTCGACCAGAGATTGCGGGGCACCACGCCGAACATTGCGCCGCCATCAAGACGAAATTCACAATCGGGAATGACCTCAATGCGATAGTCGCCAAACTGCATCGTTCTCAGCGTTTTTTGTTTGTCCCTTTCGGCGCGGTCGCGGGCTTTGGGTTTTTGTCAGTTGCCTCAGGCGGCACGGGTGGTCCCTCAGGCGGGCCTCCGGGAGCAAAAAGCGAAGTGGGCGGCTGCGCGGCCGGCGCAGTTACCGTGTAATTGTCCGCGACCGTAACGTGCGAGCGCTTGACGACATCCTCGACCCACTTCTTCCCTTTCTCCTGTTCGATCGTCTCGCGTGCCTGATTACGATCCTTCTCTCCCATGCGCCGCTCTTCGACCTTGATTATGTGAAAGCCAAATTGACTCTCGACGATGTCGCTGATCTGTCCGGGCTGTAAAGCGAAAGCAGCCTTGTCGAATTCCGGCACCATTTGACCGGCCGCAAACCAGCCCAGATCGCCCCCTTTGTCTTTGCTACCTGGATCGGACGAGAACTGTTTGGCCAGGGCCGCGAAATCCTCGCCGGCGCGAGCCCGCTTCAGGACCTGTTCAGCCTTGGTGCGGGCCTGGGCCTTATCACTCTCAGAAGGCACAGGGCTTGGCGCGTTGGGCGATTCCGCTTTTCCGGCAGTGATCAGAATATGGCGCGCGTGCACCTGGTCCTCGAGATGCGCCTTGAGGTACGCGTCAATCTCCGCGTCAGTCGCCTTCATGCCTGGATTTTTCTCGGGATTCAAATTTTCCTGCGCGTAAGCTTCGGCGAGCAGGCGTGATTGTTGCAGCAGGATCTGTAGTTCGACGTTCCGCTTCTTGTCGACCCCGGCGGCGATGCCACGTCGCTCTCCGAGCATCACCTGGCCCCATTGATGTTTCGCCTGTTTCATCTGCTCTTCAGGAATCTGTTGCGCACCAGTGGGGTCCTGCGCCTTCATTTCATTAATGAATTCCTGGAACCTGTTTTCCTGACCCGATTCTTTGAAAAAGGCGTCGATGTCCGCGTCGGAAATCGCCGCCGTACTTCCCGCAGTTTTGAAGTAGTTCTGGGCGATGATCACCGTCTGAGTGAGTTCGAGCTGTCTTCGAATTTCGGGTTTATAAGCGAATCCCTTCAAGCGCGCTTCTTCGGCCACGGCCAGAAGCTCGCGGAGATTTTTCGCGAAGTCTTTGCGGGCTGAATCGCTGGCCGACAGGCGCGCCCGCCCCTGTGCTCCCTGATCGGCAGCAATCGTCGCCATATCTTCAGCGCTAAGACTTACCGGCGTCGCCCGGCCGGCTTTCACTTGCCACACTATAAGTCCAAGGGAAAAAACTATTCCGATTGCTGCCGCAACCCACGCTTTAGTAGTTGAGTTCAAAGCTAAATCTTCCTTTCATATCAAGTAATTCAGTCGGGGTTCTGCACCAATTCGAGCAGCACTCCACCCGTCGATGATGGATGAACAAAAGCCACAAGGCAACCACCCGCGCCGCGCCGCGGCTCAGTATCAATTAAACGCGCGCCGTTTTGTTTTAGCTGCGCCAAAGCGGTTTGAATATTATCGACGTTAACGGCCAGATGATGAATCCCGGGGCCGCGCTTTTCGATAAACTTTGAAATCGGCGAGTCCTCAGAGGTTGCCTCGAGCAACTCGATCCGTGATTCGCCAATCGGCAGCATGGCGACGCGAACCTTTTGATCGGCTACTTCTTCCGTCTCGATGGCGCTTACGCCCAGCGCGACGCGCCAGAACCTGGCGGCCTCGTCGATTCCACGCGTCGCAATTCCGATGTGATCGATCTTCATGCCTTCATTAGTTCCTCAACCGCCGAATAGGGATCGCGCTGCTTCGTCGCGACTTCCGCCGCCAAACTATCGAGCCGTTCCGATGCCGAATCCGCTTTAAGTGCTTCCGAGACCAGACGCTCGCGCAGCAACTCCAGGATTCGCCAGCGGGCAATCGCCTGGCGCCGCTCGTTCGAGGACGACCCTTTTCCAAACTCCCGGCAGCGATCGATGGCGGCGGCCAGGTCCTCAATGCCCTTGCTTTCGATCGCCACGGTCTTGACGATGGGTGGCTGCCATTCATCGGTCCGAGTCGCGAACGTTAGCAAAGCCTCCAGCTCTTTTTCGGTACGCAGGACACCTTCGCGGTCGGCCTTGTTAATTACCAGCACGTCGCCGATCTCCATGATGCCCGCCTTCATCGTCTGGACATCGTCACCCATTCCGGGCACCAGCACCACCACGCAAACATCCGCCGCTTTCGCAATTTCAATTTCGTCCTGGCCGACGCCTACAGTTTCCACGATGATTTTTTCAAAGCCGGCCGCGTCCAGGATGGCTACCGCTTCGACAGTGGCGCGCGCCAGTCCGCCGAGATTGCCGCGCGTGGCCATCGAACGAATGAAAACGCCTTTATCGAGGGACAGCGTTTGCATCCTTATCCGATCGCCCAGGATTGCACCGCCGGTAAAGGGGCTCGTAGGATCGACCGCAATAATGCCGACTCGATCATCCTGCCTCCGGTAAAACGCCGCCAGTTTATCAACCAGAGTAGACTTACCGGCTCCCGGCGCGCCGGTGATCCCGATAATCAGCGCGCGGCCGGTGCGCGGGAACAGCTGCTTCATCAACTCAGCCACACCCGGCGCCCCGTCTTCGATCTTCGAAATCGCGCGCGCTACCGCGTTTGTTTCGCCGGCCGCAACACGATCAACCAGAGACGGATTACTCATCGCTGCCTCATGCCTGCTTCAGAATCTCTCTGGCGATAATGATTCGCTGAATCTCTGAAGTTCCTTCGCCAATTGTGCAAAGCTTTGAATCGCGCCAAAACTTTTCGGCCGGGTAATCTTTGGTATAGCCATATCCGCCATGAATCTGAATTGCTTCTTCACACACGCGGACGCTCATTTCCGAAGCGAATAGTTTGGCCATCGAAGACTCTTTGGTGGTCCGCTTGCCCTCATCCTTCATCCAGGCCACCCGGTACATCAACAGCCGCGCAGCGTCGATTTGGGTGGCCATGTCGGCCAGCTTGAATTGAATCGCCTGGAACTCCCGAATCGGTTTCCCGAATTGTTCGCGTTCCCCGGAATAGCGGACCGCCGATTCGTACGCGCCCTGCGCAATGCCGACCGCGAGGGCAGCAATCGAGATGCGGCCTCCGTCCAGAATCTCCATCGCGTTAACAAAGCCCATCCCCTCTTCGCCCACGCGATTTTCATCAGGCACAAAGCAGTCCTCGAATATCACGCTTGCGGTTTCTGACGCGCGCAGACCCAGTTTGTTTTCCTTCTTTGCCGGAGCAAAGCCCGCCATGCTCTTTTCAAAGATGAAGCCGGTAATGCCCTTGCTATGTTTCGCACGATCACTCAAGGCAAAGGCCACGCAGGTGTCGGCGTGAATCGCGTGCGTAATAAAATTCTTGGTGCCGTTAATAACCCAGCCGCCATCTTTTCGAACCGCAGTGGTGCGCGTGCCAGACGCGTCTGAACCGGCGCCCGGTTCAGTCAATCCCCACGCGCCGAGGTGCTCGCCGGAAGCCAACGGCGTCAGATACTTTTTCTTTTGAGCTTCGGTCCCGTATTGATAAATGTGATTCGAGCAGAGCGAGTTGTGCGCGGCCACCGAAATCCCGACCGATCCATCCACGCGCGACAGTTCTTCAATCGCGGTCGCGTATTCCACATAGCCGAGCCCGGCGCCGCCATATTCCTCAGGGAAAAGTACGCCCAACAATCCGAGTTCGGCCAGCTTAGGTTTCAGCTCGATGGGGAAATGCTGCGCCTCGTCCCATTCCATTACATGCGGCGCGATCTCGGCTTCCGCGAACTCGCGGACGCTCATCTTCATCTGCTGTTGTTCTTCAGTAAGTTCGAAATCCATCCTAAGTGGCCCGAGACAGTCAGTCTGTGATCGCCTTACACTCAAACGACAGGCAAGGACGCCTGTCGCGACGTTATGAGAACATAACATTGTAACCCAATGATGTCTGAAAGCGTGATCGGCGACGGCACTTGGCACGCGCATCCTGCGCGTGATTCACGGGCGAGACGCACGTCCCACTGAGCGCTTACGTCCGGGGCTCGGCTTCTTGAACCTTCGAATCTCACTCTCCATCAACCGGCGCCATTTACCCGGCTTCAAACTCCTGTCGTCCACCGGCCCGATCCGCGTCCTTCTCAGTTTGGTTACCGAATGCCCAATGGCGTCGAACATGCGACGAATTTGCTGATTGCGACCTTCGTAAAGCGTCACCTCGAACCAGGCGTTGGTATCCGTGGCCCGGAGCTCGCGGACTTCAGCCGGCGCGGTGCGTTCACCATCTGCGATATCGATGCCTCGACGTAACCTGCTAATCGCGCTGTCCGGCGGCACACCTTTTACTTTCACCTGATAAACCTTTGGGATGTGATTCTTTGCCGACGTCACCAGGTTTGTCAGCGCGCCGTCATTGGTAAGCAGAATGAGGCCTTCGGTGTTGAAATCCAGACGCCCCACTGGGTGCAGGCGGCCGAGCGAGGAAGGAATCAAATCGATGACCAGCGGCCGGCCCTTCGGGTCAGCCATGCTGCTCAAATAACCTTTAGGCTTATTCAAGAGCACGTAAACTTTCTCGTGTTGCTGAAGTAGCGGATTGATCAAACGCCCTTTGACTTTGATGTGATCGGTTTCAGGATCAGCCTTTATTCCCAGTTCAGTGATGACTTGTCCATTGACTTGCACCTGGCCGGCAGTGATAAGTCCTTCGGCGTGACGGCGCGAAGCGATGCCCGCGGCGGCGATTAATTTTTGTAGACGCTGTGGCTCCATATCCCAGAAGGCAGAAAGCAGTAGGCAGAACGCAGCAGACCGGGAACTCGTTATTACAGCCTTCTGCCTTCTGCCTACTGCCTATTGTTTTTCAGGACTCGCCTCCGGCGAGGTCCTGAAAGTCTTCAATACTTGGCAACTCCGAGAGATCCTTCAATCCGAATTGAATCAAAAACTCTTTTGACGTTCCGTACATCATCGGCCGCCCGACGGTTTCTTTTCGGCCTTTTGCCACGATCAGGCGCTTGTCGAGCAGTGTTTTAATCGCCGATGGGGATTGCACCCCGCGAATCTCCAGGATCTCAGGCACGGTCACCGGCTGTTTGTAGGCAATCACCGCCAGCGTTTCCAGCGAGGCCAGCGACAATTTCGCGCTGGGTCTGGATTTCAGGTAAGCGCGAATCTGTTCATGATGCTCGGCGCGCGTGGCTATCTGCCAGCCGCCGGCTATCTCGCGCAGCTGTAAGCCACCGTTGCGCGCCTCGTACTCCCCGGCCAGATCGGTAAGTGCTGTTTCGACTGCGTCCCGATCCAGCTTAAGCACATCGGCAATCGATTTGGGGCTGATCGGTTCGTCAGCCACAAAGATCAAAGCTTCCGCGATTGCCTTCAGTTCGGTGTCGCCGATTTCGCGGTGGCCCTCGATGGCGCCGTCATCCGGCTGAAACAGTTCCTCAACGTCCATTGCCTTTGCTGCTTTGCTCATTGTTACAATCTCTTCCGCCCTTTCATGTGCGATCCGGTTCTACGCAGGATTAGTCGCCCGGGCGATGATTTCGCCAAACGTCTCGCGTTGAACTAGGGAAATTTCACTCATCCGCACCAATTCCAGCACCGAAAGAAATGCTACAACCAATCCCCTCCGCGAACCCGCGCGTTCGAAAAAAGTTACCAGATTGAGCTCGCCCACAGATCGCACCATGTTTCGCAAGCGCTCAATCATCTCAGCCATCGTGATCTCTTCGCGCTCGATCTCCAACATCACTTCTTCTTTATGACGCGAGAGGATCTCCTGAAAGACGCGGAGCAGATCAAACAAGCCCACGGCAACTTCCGGATTGTTGGAGTCAGTTTCAATTTCCGCGCGAGTAAAGACGGCCTGTTCGACCGTGGCCCGCGACCAGAGCATCTGTGATGCGGCCTTGAATTTCTCGTGCTCCAGCAGCCGATTCACCAAATCAGCGCGCGGGTCGAGCACTTCCTCGGCTTCGGCCAGGGGATCCCGCGGCAAAAGCATCCGCGACTTCATCTCGATCAACTGCGCCGCCATCACGAGGAAATCGCCGGCCACGGTTAGATCCAGTTCCTGCATCAGATTCAGATAACGCAGGTACTCATCGGTAATGCGAGCGATCGGAATGTCATAGATGTTTACCTGTTCCTGGCGAATCAGGTAAAGGAGCAAATCGAGCGGGCCTTCGAATTCACCGAGGGTAATCTTGAGCTGGTCACTGTCGCCATCCGGAGTGATCTCAGGATGGGCGCCGACGACGCTGATGGTGGGCGCGGCTTCGGCCGAAGCTTCCGCGGTTGCCGGAGTCGGATTGTCGGTTTGTGCAGTATCTTCCATCAGTCTCTCAACGGTTCGCCCCGACCAACCCCATATTCGCTTTCGCCTGATCGAGCGTCGTCTTCGCGATGGTCTGCGCTCGCGACGCTCCCTCTGCCAGAATCGCGTCTAGTTTACCATCATCGATAGCGCGCAGGCGCTCCTGAAAAGGCCTCAGGAACTCGATCGTCACTTCAGCCAGCTCCTCTTTAAGGTTTGCATAGCCCGAGCCGTTGAAGTGCGCTTCAATCTCCTCAGAACTTTTGTCGGTAAGCAAATGATAAATCGTCAGCAGGTTGTTAATCGCCGGCCGCGCCGGATCGAAACGAATCTCAGTCCCCGAATCAGTGACCGCGCGTTTGAACTTGCGCCGCACCGCCTCGGCGTCGTCCAGGAGCATGACGCATCCGGCATCGCTTTCCTCATCAGACTTTGACATCTTCTTTGTCGGATCGGCCAAAGACATAATGCGCGCCCCGACTTTCGGGATGAAAGGCTCAGGCACGCGAAAAGTCTCGCCATAATCCCGGTTGAAGCGAATCGCGATGTCGCGGGTCAGCTCCAGGTGCTGCTTCTGATCCTCTCCCACCGGCACCAACTCGGTTTGATAGAGCAGAATGTCCGCGGCCATCAGCACCGGATAATCAAACAGGCCGACGCTGACATTTTCTTCCTGCTTGCGCGCCTTCTCTTTGAACTGCGTCATACGTTCAAGTTCCGACATCCGCGTAATACAGTTTAGCAGCCAGGTCAGCTCAGTGTGTTCCGGAACGTCGGACTGGACAAACACCGTCGAGACTTCGGGGTCGATACCGACTGCGAGATAGATGCGCGCCAGTTCTCTGGTTTTTTCGGCGAGCACTTTCGGATTCTGCGGGACGGTGACCGCATGCAGGTTAACGATGCAGAAGAAACTCTCGTACTCATGTTGGAGCGCCACCCAGTTCCGCAGCGCCCCGAGATAATTTCCCAAATGCACGTTACCGGTCGGCTGCGCCCCGCTGAATATTCGTTTCATTCGATTCATGCGCCAATCAAAAGAATTTTAATCGCGATCGGCATCACCACGCTGAATATGATTCTGAAGACACCGGTAAACATCGCGAAAATTAACAGGATAAAACCAAAGCGCTCCAGCGCATCGAACGCGGGCTCGAAACTTGGCGGCAGGATGCTGGATAAGACCTTGCTGCCATCAAGTGGCGGTATCGGAATCAGATTAAAGATGCCCAGCGCAACATTCAAGATGAAGAAAGTTGTAAGTAACTGGGCGGCGCCCTCCGCTATTATCGAGTTGGTGTGCGGAATCGCTATCAAACGGTAGCCCTCCATGCCCAGGTCGATCAGGTTCGCCGAAAGAAGTATTCGGATTATGATCCCGGCCACAATCGCGATAATGAAGTTGCAAATGACCCCTGCGGCTGAGACCCAGAAATTCGCCACGCGCTTGTTCCGCCAGCGCAAGGGATTAACCGGCGTGGGCTTGGCCCAGCCGATCAAAGGCGCGCCGGTGAAAAACGAGAGTGCCGGAAATAACAACGTGCCGATCGGATCGACATGTACTGCGGGGTTTAGAGAGATGCGGCCTTGTAGTCTGGCCAGGTCGTCGCCAAAGTGATTCGACATCCAGGCGTGTGCCGATTCATGCACCGACAGTGAAAAAATCAGCGCCACCATGTACAGAATAAACTGACCGATCACGCTGCTATCAATGTTGCCCATGTGCAGAACTATACTGTCGGATGATCTGAATTTGAGATCGAGAGTGCGCTCGCGAATGCGAAAGTAACATCAGGTATTACGAGAGTCAAAGACTGAACTCTTGCGCTCGCGGGCTGAAGATTCTCGCGCTGATTCTTCCGGAACGCGGCGCAATCCATTAGGGTAACAGCCCTTCAATTCCCAGCGGCAAACTGTAAACTGCATCGTTCGTCGCCACCACCATCTCGCCCGTCGCACTGAACGCCAGACCCACCAGATTCATCCCTGCCACGACAATCTCAGCGCTCAAACCATCCGGTGAAATCCGCACGATGCCACGCCGTCCCCGCAGCGAAGCTGCGACATAAAGATTCCCTTCGCGATCAAAAGCCAGACCCTGGGGACGGCCGAGGCCCCGATAGAACTCGCTTGCCTGACCCGCCTCGTCGAAACGCATGATCGCGTCAAAACTCGACACCGTTGGGCCCGTTACATAGAGAGCATCGTCTGCTCCGAATGCCAGGTGATAGGCCGACACGGACGGTTCCATCTCAGCCCAGGGTCTCGCTTCGCCGATCTCGTTCACGCGAAAGATCGTTCCGCTGCGATCGCCGACGAACATGTCCCCCTCCCGGTTGAATGCCAAACCAGTGGCGATCCCCAAGTCACCGGCAAACACGACGACGTCCTTTTCCTGCGTCACGCGATAGACGGCGCCATCAAGCCGGCTGGTGACAAACATGCGGCTGCCGCGATCAAAGGCTATGCTGGTCGGATTCGTGATGTCCCCGGAAAACTCAGTCACCGTTCCATCCAGCGCGATCCTGAAGAGCGTTATGGCCACGTGCTCTCCACGCGAACCCGACCGCGTGACGAAGAGTGCGCCGTCGGCAGGGTCAAAAGTTGGATTGGTTACCGGATGGAGATCGCCGGCCAACTTTTTTCCAGCCAGAAAACTCACCGACTTGCCAACTGATATCGGCTCGCCATCTACTGAGATCGAAACCTCAGCCTGGCAGCCGCCGGTGAATTCCGGAACCAGCGTTAGAGCGCGCCCTTGAGTCGCGGCCACGATATGGGCCGGTTCCTCGCCAAAACGGACGCCGAACCTCCTTGCCAAATCGCGGGAGAGTTCTCCGTACTCGATTGCCACCTCTCCGCCGGAAATCCCGGCTGCGGGATCGACTCGCGTGACATGTCCTGATCTACTCATAAGTTCATCAAACCGAACTTCACATGGTAGCGGCGAAGACACCGGATGTCTAACAAGGCTTTTGGAAGGTACCAGTGCATTTTCAATATTGTTGCATTGCTTGCCACCTATCGGCTGCTGGCGTGTCGGATCGGCTCGGGACATCAAAGACATTGTTAAGCTTCTGGATTAGTGATATAAGCCTCCAGTTTCTAGTTAACTTCACAGTTCCTAGCTAACTTCAGAAGCATTTCTCGGTACGTCTATTCAGTGGACTTTGAAACGGAGAGCGTCTATGTCGCCCCTGCGCATGAGTAAACGGATTTATGTTGTTATCGGACTCTTCTTAGTGATTGCGTCCGTTCCGATAATATTACTTGCCCGCCCGAGCCTCGTTACTATTGCCCTTCAACCGTGGAAAGACTGGTCGGAAATCGGGCACTATCACGAAGACAATGCCAGGTTTATCGCCTCACCCGACCCAGAGCGCGTCGTCTTTTTTGGCGATTCGCACATTGCCGGTTGGCAGCTGTACGAATACTTTCCCGGAAGGCCTTATGTCAATCGAGGTATCGGGGGACAGACGACGGCCCAGATGTTGGTGCGCTTCCGAGAAGACGTAATCGACCTCAAACCACGAGTCGTTCTTATCCTCGGAGGCTCGAACGATGTGCTAATTCACTTACGAAAACTACCTTTCGAGCAAACGGTAGAGAATTATGCTTCCATGGTCGATCTGGCTCGGCAACACAATATTAAGGTGATATTTGCCCCCGTACCTCCAGTGAACGATGACCTGACGCAAAAGTGGAGCGCGCGGCTGGAGCAGCCAGATCGGATTCGGAAACTCAATGAGTGGCTAAAGAACTATTGCGTAGCAAACGGATGTATCCTTCTCGACTACTACGATCAGCTTGTGGACGAGAAGGGTATGATGAAGGCTGAGCTATCCTCAGATGGGGAGCACTTCAATGGCAATGGTTACAAGTTGGTTTCTCGCTTCGCAGAAGCTGCTATCCAATCAACTAGAACTCAGCCGGCTAAGAATTAGAGACGACAAACCGAATAAGAGCATCGTCGCCCTTGCCTGGCGCACTCTAAGGTCCACACAATTACCTCTACTATGCTTTAAAACCGCTGGTTATCAGATTAGCCGGACGTGCCAAACACGGCGCCGATGTCGGGACGCTCAAAGGCTCATGCTATACTTTCCCGCAGTCCACTGAATGAGAAGTCTTCACGGCAATACTCAGGGTCTAAAGCCAAATCAACTGCGGCGGATTGAAAAACTCTATCAGCGTCGCATTCCTCCGCACCAGATCGTCACTGCGGAATTTGCGCGACAGCTCAGCGAACTCTCGCATGAAACACGACGGCAAATTGGTGCACTGATTGACCGCCAGGGCCACGTCCAATTCGTGATCGTCGGCGACGCGCGCCGGATCGAACTCCCCGACTTCAAGCGAGTCCGTGTGGCAGGCGATCGCTTTCGCGGTTTGCGCTGCGTACACACGCATTTGCGCGGAGAGGATCTGACGCGTGATGACCTGACCGACCTCGCGCTGCTGCGACTGGATCTGATGGTCGCCATCGATGTGGACGAACAGACGGGCCTGCCGGGCGCCGTGCGCGCCGCGCATTTGCTGCCATCGACACCGGCAGAGATGAGCACGAACGGCCAGGCGAAGCATTTCGCCTATCTTGATCCGGCCGCGCCGTCACAACTCGATGTAGATTTCCTTGACTTGATTAATGCTCTGGAAGAAGAAATGGCGCGCAACCGCCGCACTTCGCGGCGTGCGTCAAACGCCGATCGAGCCATTCTGGTGAATGTCTCTACCGGCCATATCGCCGACGCCGAAGACTCAATGGCCGAACTGCGCGAGTTGGCAAACTCGGCCGGCGTGATTGTTCAGGACGAGATGATTCAGCGGCGGCCGTCCATTGATCCGCGCACGGTTTTGGGTAAAGGCAAGCTCGATGAACTGTTGATTAGCGCGATGCAGCTCGGCGCCGACGCAATCATCTTCGATCGCGAACTTTCGGCGGCGCAGGTGCGTTCCGTTTCCGAAGCCACCGATCTGAAAGTAATCGATCGGTCTCAGCTCATCCTGGACATCTTTGCCCAGCGCGCTCAATCGCACGAAGGCAAAATTCAAGTCGAGCTGGCTCAACTTAAGTACATCATGCCGCGGCTGGTATTGGGACAGAATTCAGCCTTTTCGCGACTGGCCGGCGGCATCGGCGGTCGCGGCCCGGGTGAAACAAAGCTGGAAACCGATCGACGCCGGGTGCGCGATAGAATCCATCGCCTGGAGAATGAACTGGCGTCGCAGCGCAAGCGCCGCGAACAACGCCGCAAAGAGCGTCAGCGTCATCAGGTGCCCATCATTTCGATTGTGGGCTACACCAACGCCGGCAAATCAACCTTGCTCAACGCGCTGACATCCAGTCACGTGCTCGCTGAAGAACGCATGTTCGCCACGCTCGATCCGACGACGCGCCGTTTGCGTCTGCCGCGTGAGCAGGAAGTGATCATCAACGACACGGTCGGCTTCATTCGCAATCTGCCGCCGGACTTGCTCGCCGCCTTCCGTTCGACCTTGGAAGAAATCGCCGGCAGTCGTCTGCTGATTCACCTGGTCGATGCCGCGAATCCGCGCTGGCAGCAACAGATTGCTTCGGTCGATCGGATTCTGGCTGAGTTGGAATTCGATCGCATTCCGCGGCTGCTGGTCTTTAATAAAGCCGACAAACTTGACGACGCCTCGCTGAGCGCCATGAAGCGCGCGGCCGGCTGCCGGGACGCCGGCGACTGCGTGCATATTTCATCTCTGCTTCCGCATACCTTGTTGCCGCTGCTGACACAGATTGGTCAGAGTCTGTCACGAAGCCTGACCGGCGAAAGCTCAGCCCGCGAAGTGCCTGGGCCATTATCGATCGTCCACTCCGCTGAGGACGATTACCTTCAATGAGACCCCGTCCACGAATTACTTCCAGACTTGCACAGACACGCAATGCCGTGCTGGGCATGTTGTTGCGTCCGTTTCGTTGGTTTTCTCCAACGATCCAGCTAATCATCGGTTTTACTTCGCTTGTCGTATTCACGACCCTGCTGCTCGCCCGCTGGCCCTTGAAGCCAAGCCTCAGCTCAATCGGTCTGCTGGTGCTCGTGCTGGCCAGTTATCTAATCGTCTGGCGATTTGTTGACTATCGCGCCGGAGTTTTTGATCTGTCGATTTCGAAACGGCGCGCCTTTGCCCTGGTGGGCTCAGCCGTAATGGTTGAAACCGCTTTGATGCGCCTGGGGTTCATGGTAGCTATCGGCCTATCGGGCCAAAGCGCACATCCCGCTCTGAACAACCCGGCCGTCTGGAGCTATGCGATCCCATTTGCCGCCGCTTCGCTTCTGGTCACAATGCTGGTAGATAAGCAGCTCGGTCTGATCACCGGCGCGATCGCGTCGGTATTCGCGGGCCTGCTCGCTCCCGCCGGAATGCATATGACCGTATACGCCTTCATTTCCTGCTTCGCGGCGGTCTATGGAATCAAGCGCTATCGCGAGCGCCAATCCGTCACCCTCGCTGGTTTGGCCGTCGCCGGCATCAACTGCATTACCGCGCTGGCGCTGTTCGTTTTCACACAACACCCCGCGAAGATATCGACCGCTTTGGTCGCCGCGGGTTGTGGCATCGGCGGAGGTCTGCTAACGATCATCTTCGCCGCTGGCGGAGTCCCCATCAACGAATCGCTGTTCGGCATTCTCACCGACATTCGGCTGCTCGAGCTTTCCAACGCCGATCTGCCGGTGCTGAGCCAACTCGCCATCCGTGCGCCCGGCACCAATCAACACTCCCATGCCGTCGGCCAGCTTGCCGAAGACGCTTGTCGCGCCATCGGCGCCAACGCCCTGCTGGCACGCATCGGATCGCTGTATCACGACATCGGTAAGGTGGCAGCGCCGGATTACTTTGTTGAGAACCAGACTGGAAGCAATCCCCACGATCGCCTGCGCCCGGCACAGAGTGCCAAGATAATCACCAGCCACGTTACCTATGGATTGAGACTCGCGAAAGAGATTGGCTTGCCACACCGGGTCGCCGATTTTATTCCACAGCATCACGGCACGCGCACGTTGCATTTCTTTCTCCGCAAGGCCGAAGAGCAAGCGGCGAACGGTGAGAAAGTGAACGAAGCAGACTTTCGTTACCCAGGACCCAAGCCGCAATTCAAGGAAGCCGCAGTCCTGATGTTGGCCGACTCGGGCGAGGCCGCGGCACGCTCGCTGGCGCATCCCGATCCTGAAAGCATCCGGTCAATTGTGGTCAGAATTTTTGACGCAGTCGTCAGCGATGGCCAACTTGATGAATGTAATCTGACGCTGCGAGAGTTAACCGAAATTCGCGAGGCCATCGTCGCCTCGCTGATCGCCATCTACCACAGCCGCATCGACTATCCCGGCTTCAATGTCCCGACCGCGAGTGACATCGGCACTAGCCCGACCGTTAGGGTGGGCCCAATCGAACCGCACGGCGTCACCTACGAAAAGGCTGCCGACGTTCCCATCAACCCCGCCGGAGAAGTCGAAGACGAGGCGTTTACTCGCAAAAGTTAAGCGCTAATAGCAGACCACGACGGCCAGGCCGGTCACGTAAGCGTAAGACCGTCCGCACCGCATGGCGAGCAAGGGATTGCCTAGACGAACTTTGGGCGAAGTTTTTGATAGGTGGTGGGCAGATCTTCGGGCAGGACGCGGGTTTCGCCGACCGTGCTCATGAAGTTTGTATCGCCGGCCCAGCGCGGCATGATGTGCATGTGTATGTGGTCCGCTATTCCGGCGCCGGCCGCTCGGCCAAGATTCATTCCAATATTGAAACCCTGTGGATGATAAACCTCACGCAGCGCAACCTGACTGCGCTTGACCAGGTCCATCATCTCGTCGCTGTCGTCTTTGCCGGCCTCGTCGAGTTCGCCGATGTGCGCGTAGGGCGCGATCATCATGTGGCCGCTGATGTAGGGATAAAGATTGAGGATGACGAAATTGCGCGAGCCGCGGTAGAGCACGAAGTTCTTTTCGTCATTCGCGGGGTCCTTTTGTGCTTCGCAGAAGATGCAGCGGTCGCCGTCGGACATATCGCCTCCGGTCGCGGAGATGTATTCGTTCCTCCAGGGACTCCAGAGTCTTTCCACCAGGTCCGATCCTGTCAGTTGAAGCGAAGAGGGTTTGTCGACATGAAAGCTTTGGTTCCCTGCCCGGAGTTATTCTGGCGCATTCTCGTTGATGAGCTCTTTGAGTTCTTTGCCGGCTTTGAAATAGGGAACACGCTTGGCGGGAATGCTAACGGGCTCACCGGTCTTCGGGTTCCGTCCACGACGTGCGCCACGCTCGCGCACCCGAAAGCTGCCAAAGCCGCGCAACTCGATCTTCTCGCCCTGATTCAAGCTCTCGATGATGCTTTCGAAAACAAGTTCAACCAATCGCTCGGCATCTTTCTTGGTCAGCTCAGCGGCGTTAGCCACGTCATTGACCAGATCAGCTTTAGTCATGCAGTCACCTCGCTCAGAGAAAGGCCGTTCGTTCGATTCCGGACAGCTAATTTTGCAAGAACAGTCAGCAGCAAAGATAAGGGCGCGTGGGGGGTAGATTAGCAGAATGGCGGAAAGACGGCAATACTAAAAAGGTAGTGCGGCCAATATCTTACAGCCGATAAGCGATGAGCGCTCAGGCGAGGAAAAGAGAAAGATAAACGGATCAGATTTCGAAGTGTTCCTGCCCCGGCTTCCGGCGCAATTGGCAGTTTTGATAACCAGAGCCCGAGACGGATCCATTCTCAGGTTTCGGTGTCGTCGTCACCGCTCTTGCTGTCAACGTCAGCGCTCTTGGCAGTAATCCCAAAGTCCGCCAGTTCGGCGAGCGAGGCCATGCCGCCCCCCGCTTCTGAGGTATAGATCTTCTGTTCCGTGATCGGCTCGTCATGCGATGCGGCTCGAGCCGACAAACCAATCTTTTTGTTCTCAGCATCGATGCGGAGAATGCGAAATTCGATCTCCTGTCCCAACTCGGCCGCGTCTTCGGGCTTGGCAACGCGCTCGTCTGAGAGTTCGGAAATGTGACATAAGCCTTCTAGGTTATCTCCTAATTCTACGAACGCGCCAAAGCTGGCAAAGCGGGCAATCTTACCCTTGATCAGGTCGCCCGGTTTATGAGTGGCGACAAAATCGTTCCACGAATTGGGCTCGAGGTCCTTGATGGACAGCGACATCCGTCGATTCTCGGGATCGATGCCCGTAATTACCGCGTCGACCTGCTGTCCCTTTTTCAGAATCTCTCCGGGATGCTTGATTCTACGCGACCAGGAAATATCCGAGACGTGGACCAGTCCGTCGACGCCGTCTTCGATCTCGATGAACGCGCCAAAATCTGTCAGATTGCGGACCCGACCATGAACGCGCGCGCCTACCTGGTAGCGCTCGCCGAGTGTGCGCCAGGGATTTTCCTGCACTTGCTTCATGCCCAAACTGATGCGCCTGGCCTTGGGATCAATTCCGAGCACGACGACTTCAACCGTATCGCCGGGGCCGACGAGCTTACTCGGATGCTTAACGCGCTTGGACCAGCTCATCTCAGACACATGTACCAGGCCTTCGACTCCGGGTTCCAACTCAATAAACGCGCCATAGTCCGTAACGCTGGCGACCTTACCATTCATTCGCGTACCCGGTGGAAAACGTTCGTCGATAGTTTCCCAGGGATCCGGCAAAAGCTGCTTGTATCCGAGAGAAACACGTTCGCGCGCGCGATCGAATCTCAGCACTTTAACCTGAACGGTATCGCCTACATTGAAAAGCTCAGCCGGATTCTGCAGTCGTCCCCACGACATGTCGGTTACGTGCAGCAACCCATCGACTCCGCCCAGATCCACGAACGCGCCATAGTCTGTAAGATTCTTGATTTGCCCTTCGACGATAATGTCTTCTTCGATCTGGCCGAGGGTGCTGCCCTTGCGATCGGCGTTGCGCTCTTCGAGCACCGCCTTACGTGACAGAACGACATTCGAGCGCTTGCGGTTGAGCTTGATGACCTTCGCCTCGATCTCACGGCCCCGCAGCGAATCGAGGTTGCGCACCGGCCGCACATCGACCTGCGAGCCCGGCAGGAAAGCCGCAATCCCATCAATGTCGACCCGGAGCCCACCCTTGATGCGCTCGGCGACGCGGCCCTTGACGGGCGTACCTTCTTCAAAGGCCTTCTCGAGATCGTCCCAGGCCCTGAGGCGAACAGCGTCGGCTCGCGAGAGCAGTGGATAACCTTCGCCGGTCTCCATGTTCTTGACCAGCACGTCAACTTCGTCACCCCGCTTGACGGTAATCTGCCCGTCTTCCATGAACTCGTTTTGATTGACGATGCCTTCGGATTTGTAACCGAAGTCAATCACCACACCGCGCTCAGTTATGCCGACTACCGTACCGCGGACAACCTCGCCTTCCTGCAGACTCGACTGTTCCTGCTCAAACTGATCCAGCAGTTGGCCAAAGTCCTGGTCCGCAGTGCGCGTTTCGGGCTCTTCCTCAGTTTGAGAAGCAACAGCCTCACGTTGAGTGGCCACAGCCGCGGCGGAATCTTCGCTGGTGGCGACGGATTGGCTGGGCGCGACACCGGTCGCGGCCGCTGAATCGGTCGATGGTTGTTCTGTGTCGGCCTGGCCGACGTTGGTTTCGGTTTCTTCGGTGGACATGCAAACTCCTACTTAGTATTAACTAGACGCGTCGCACAGTTAACGCGCCCGTCCGTCGCCGACGCTAAGAACTGGCGTCGTTCGCGACCGTTTCGCTTGATGGTGATGAGTCGGATTTGAAAGATGAGAGGATGCGAGCCTTAGAGAGTTGGAAAAGAATGTTGTGGTTTCGATTTCCGCCGTGCCCGTAGTCTCCCGCTTGGTCCGACTATCACCGGCCGCTCGACCGGATCGGTTCGGAATTTACACGGCGGCATGACTGAGTGTCAAGGCGACTGACCGCCTCAACCGTGAAAGTTGCGCGCCGAAAAGTTCTATCGAACTCCATTCATCGACGCTTCCGCGCCACGCGGAACAACATAGACACCGGCCGAGTGCGAACCCACGAACAGTGTGTTCTGGTCGTGCGGGTCCAGGGCCAAAGCCCAGACCCTGATACTCGGTAGCCGATGTTCGCGCGCATCGATTCTGACCCAGGTGGTGCCGGCATCGCTCGAACGATAGACGCCGCCGCCTACCTCGCCGTTTTGATAAGCGTTGCCCGCAAATATTTCGTTCGTGTTCCGCGGGTTGATCAGGATGCTGGTGAAATCTCCAAAAGGAAGATCTCCACCTCGTCTTGACCAGCGATCACCGCCGTCATGCGAGAGATAAAACGCCTGTTTTGTGCCGACGTAAATGAACGAAGAGCGCTGCGGGTCCTGAACGATAACGTTGATCGGCGAAGTGGTTGGAACGCCACTTACCTGTTGCCAGCTTTGTCCCGCGTCACGTGAAATGAGCACGCCCATACTCGCTGTGCCGATCAGAATCACGGAAGGGTTCTGACTGCTGATCGAAATGCAGGTGGTGCGCACGTCAAACCCGGGCCCATAAGGCACGCGGTCCCATCCCTGCATTGGATCGGAAGTTCGATAGAGGCCGCTGTTGGTGGCCGCCAGAATCGTCGCTTGCCCTGTCCGATCAGAAATTGAGGCCAGAGCATTCACCGGATCTGAAAGGGTGGGCAGATGAGCAACAGTAATTCCCGAACCGGCTTTGTTAATGACGCCCAGCGCGGCAATCGTCGCTTCGTCCAGTTGGCCCGACACTGGAAGATATCTGTCGGTCTGGAACCTCTTGATCGCGGCCACGGTGCGCGGACCGAGCTGGCCATCTGCGACTCCAATTTCGTAGCCGGCGCGTTCCAGCGCTTCCTGTGCAACCCGCACAACATCGGCAGGAGGTCTGTTTGACGGAGTTGGCTGCTGCTGTGTTCCGGCAGCACCGCCGCGGGCAGGAGAGGTTGATCGCCCCTGGGCAACCGTCCCGCGAACTTTGCCCCGTCGCGCAGGGCCCTTCCTTGCGGGAGGCTTGTCAGGCTTGCGTGCTGCAATTGGGGCCCACGATCCTCCGCGGTCCCCTGAACGATAGACGCCCAGATTTGTTCCGAGATAAATGACCGTAGGGTCACGTTCGTCCTGAAGAATCGTATAACCAATCAGCCGCGGCGGCATATTGCGCATCGAAGGCACCCAGGAAGCGCCGCCATCGTTGCTGACAAAGAAGAAGCCGCCTCCAGTGGTCGTGTTAATAGTCGTGGCATAGATCCGATTCGGACTTTCGCGGTCGGGCAAAATCGAATTTACAAAACGGCCGCTAAAGCCGCCGTTACTCGGCACAAAGTTCTTGCCGCCGTCCATCGATACCATAACCCCATAGTTGTTCGTCCCAACATAGATGTTGTTCGGCCGACTGGGATGAACCGTAATGGAATTGATCTCGAGTTGCCGGGACGTAGTCACCATCCACGAGTTGTTGTCGCCACCCCTCGCTGAACGCCAGAAGCCCTCAGTGGTGCCGGCGAATACCAGGCCCGCAATCGAAGGATGCTGCAGGATGGCCCGTGTGCGCCGGGACTGCGAAGGGATGCCCTGCACTTTGTGCCAGCTTTCTCCCGCATCCCGGCTCTCGTATATACCGCTGCAGGCAGACGCGATGATATGGTTCGCATTGCGAGGATCGATATTGATCGCAAAAATGTCCGAGTCATCGATAATGCCGTTCTTGATAATTCGCCACGAGTGGCCGCCGTCGGTCGACTTGTAAGGCAGATACCAAGTACCGGCATAGATTACGTTCGTATCCCGGGGATCAATGGCCAGAGACTCCACGTGAACCAGTCCGGGAGTATTCGTCGTCGGTAAAGGCGTCCAGGTATCGCCCGAATCCGCGGAGCGAAAGATGCCGTTGAAGGTTCCAACTATCAGCACGTTTGGATCGCGTTCGGATTGCGCCAGAGAATGAACGGCTTCATTCCTCAGTTCAGGCGATTCTCGCCAGGTCAGTCCCCCATCGACGGACTTAAAAAAACCTCCGGGCTCTTTATGCCGGTGCGTGGCCACGTAGAGCACTTTTGAGTTGCGTGGATCAACGATGATGTGGTCAACGAACAGACGTGGGCGATTAAAATTAACCAGCAAACGCCAGTTACGGCCGGCGTCGGCAGAAACGTACATCTGACCATCGAGCGTCCCAAAATAAAATCGATCAGGATCGCTCGGATCAACAACCAGGGCCCGCACATCACCGCCCGAAGGACCGGTAATCCGCCACTCCGTTGAATAAGGCGCTCCAGCGGAGCCAATCTTCGGCGAGGCATCGCCACCATGGCCACTCACCGGACTCTGAAACTGCCAGATCAAGCCGATGAGCAAGCCAGGAATACATAGGCGCAACGCTACTTTTTTCATCAGTTCTATCTCTTTCATGCCAAGTTAGATGCCCGATGCGATGCCGAACCGGTGCTCGGGAGCATTATAACCGTTTACCAGATTCTTTTCGACAGCAACGTTGTCGAACGGGACTCGGTTTGATGCGCAAGAGGGTCTTCGGGGCAGGCACTTTCGAAAAGCGAAGCGGGCGGTGTCTCCTTTTGGGAAGACACCGCCCGCATTCGGAAGAAGGTCGCAACTCTTAAGAGTGGCGAGCGTCAAGTAAGCTTTCGGCAAACGAAAGCGAGTAGCCCTCGGCTTATTCCTCGCCTCGGCGGCGTCCGCGGCCGCGCCGAGTTGGTTTCTTCTTGCAGTCCGGACACGGCGACACTGACCCGGCCGTATCGGCTGCCGGTTCCGTGGCTCCTGACGGTCGAATCCAAAGCTCAACCTTCAGCTCTGGCATACAACCACCATCCACTACCGTCAGTCGGCTGCCATCGATGCCGCGCGTATTTACCAGATAGTCCTTGGCGCGATTCGCTCGCGTCTGACCCTCTGCATCGCAGCTACCGTAG
>DASQAF010000043.1:0-1692 GCA_035635855.1 Pyrinomonadaceae bacterium | reverse complement strand
ACGGTACTGCGAAACGATGGCTGCTGCGTGAAATCGATGCGGATGGTTATCCGTAACGGGCAGCCATACTGAGAACATTTCTCGCGTCCACCATCAATGGCTCCCTGAACTGGAATGCTCGTGAACTCAGCATTGAAGTGCCTTATCGCTCTAGGGATCGTCGTTTCAGCCTCACTGCCCGCGGCTTCGGCCAATCTCAAACGTGTTCTTGTGCTGCAGTCGAATGGGCAAAATTTCAAACCTTGGAGCGAATATGCAAAAGCTTTCCGGCAAGAGCTGGAACAGCAGTCCAACTGGCCGATTGTCATTCAGAGCTTTCCGGTCACTCTTGCTTCCGACAACGATAATGCTGAGGGCCGGTTCGCCGACTTTTTGAAAGCACTTTTCCCTAGTGATCCGCCTGACTTAATCGTCGCTTTTGGCGCTCCAGCGTCCGCTTTCGTTCAGCGACGCCGGAAGGACCTGTTTCCCACTGCACCAACACTGCTGGCGGCTATTGATGAGCGGCGGATTCAGCGAACCGCGCTGTCCGACAACGATGCCGTGGTGCCGGTTTGGATCGATATCCCGGCCATCTTCGGAAATATACTCCAAGTATTACCCGATACTGGGACCATCGCCGTCGTAATCGGAAACTCCCCGAACGAACGATTCTGGGTCAGGGAGATGGAGAGTCAGCTCGAACCACTGAAAGGTCGAGTCAACGTGGTCTTCTGGAACGGTCTTTCGTTCGAAGAAATTTTGACCCGCGCGGCGTCGCTTCCAAAGCACAGCGCAATCTTTTGGACCCAACCCCAGATCGATGTAACTGGCGCAGTTCATGAAGGCGAGCTCGCCCTGAGGCGCCTCTACGCTGCGGCCAATGCGCCCATCTTTTCCCACGATGACTCGTTTTTTGACGGCGAGATCGTGGGCGGACCAATGACATCAGTCTCACAGGGATCTCGAACTGCGGCCACCGTCGCCGCTCGGATACTTGGAGGCGAAAAAGCTGGAGAGATCAGGACCCCCGTGCTGCCGTACGAGGCAGCAAAATTTGATTGGCGCGAGCTAAAGCGCTGGGGCATTCCCGAAAGTCGACTCCGGGCAGGCAGTGAGGTCCGCTTTCGACCATCGTCCCCTTGGGAACTTTATCGTTGGCAAATCGCGTTGATATGCGCGGTGCTGTTGCTACAGGGTGGGCTGATTGCGACTCTAATGCATGAGCGTCGGCGGCGCTTCCATGCCGAAGTTCAGTCGCGGCAACGCTCGGCGGAGCTGGCTCACATAAACCGTTTTTCGACGGCTGGCGAACTCACCGCAACGATCGCGCACGAAATCAATCAGCCGCTCGGCGCTATTCTAACTAACGTCGAAACGGCAGAATCCATGATTAAATCTCCGGCCCCCGATCTGCAAGAGATCGGAGAAATTCTTGCTGATATTCGCCGGGACGATATGCGCGCCGCCCAAGTCATTGACCGATTGCGAAGTCTCCTGAAGAAGGTACCACTTGAGCTCAAGCAAATTGACGTCAACGATGTTGCCCGCGAGACAATGCAGTTTCTTTCGGCGTTGGCGATTGCGCGGGAAGTTAACCTGACCAGTCTCATTTCATCGACGCCACTTCCCGTTAAAGGCGATCCAATTCAACTTCAACAGGTCGTCCTGAACCTGATCGTCAATGCCATGGATGCGATGACAGGCATGCCG
>DASQAF010000042.1:0-1539 GCA_035635855.1 Pyrinomonadaceae bacterium | reverse complement strand
AAGTGCGGTCCCGAGCTTGGTGCCGTCCGTTCCTTCGCCACTGAAAGCTGTGACATCTGCAATGGCATAGAGAAACGTTGCCCTAGGAATCGAACTGAGGGATGTTTGGTTTGGAAAGTGGTCCAACAGAGTTTCAGAGATAGTCGCCGAGCCTGAACCGTGACTAGTACCAGCCGGCGCGATGATGACGTTTGCTCCGAAACTGCGGAATTCAGTTGTGAGGCGGCGTTTGGCGTCAACCTGTAGATTAAGGAGGGCTGCCGTGACGGCAGCGCCCGCACCGAGAGCGAGCAGAATGACTAACAGACGGCCGCGGTTGGCACCGAGAAGCCGGCGGAGGATGCGCCAGAACATGGCTCGATTAGCTGTGCGGTAGGCAGCCATCATTCGCCTCGCAGGATGGGTGCCGGCTGGTAACGCGAAGCGCGGCGCAACGGTAAAGCGCTGCCGAGCACCGTGACGCCGCCGGCAAGCGCGATTACCACAAAAAAGACGATGAGTGAAGGCTCCGGTGCGGCACCAAATATTTTCTGCCCTAATATGCGCGCCAGAGTGATTCCAAGCGCGTAGCCGATGCCGCCGCCGACAAACGCAAGCAAGAGCTGTTCTGCCGCGAGCAGAAAGCCAACCATGCCGGAACCTGCACCGAGCGCCTTCATCAAACCAATTTCCGTGCGCCGTTCAATCACAGACGCTGCCGCCGACGCGCCGACAGCCAATGCGGCTGCCAGCAGCGCCGCCCCAGTGACCAGCCAAAGCAACATGCGCACACGCGTAAGGACCTGCCCCTCGCCGTCCGCCACACGGCGAATCACGCGGACATCCGCGCCCGGCAAGACCTGCTGGATCGAATATGCGATGGACGAGACGTACGGGCTGCAGGACCAGCGCTCGAACTCATCTGGTTTCATGGTCTTCGGATCGCGCCGTGCAAAATCGTCTTCCGGCTTCGTCAGCGCGCTAACATACAGCTTCCGATACTGGCCCTGCTTGTCCGAGATTTTCTGAGCAATCGTGATTGGCGCGACGATCCCATCATCTTCTGGGCCGCCAGAGGAAAGTATCCCCGTAACTTCGAGAATCTGCCCCTTATCCCTGTCTTCAACCAAAATTGCATCTCCGATTTGTCGGCCGGTCTTCCGAGCGTAATTGGTACCGATTACGCATTCAGATGCGCCTTCGGAAAACCAACGCCCCTCGACCGACCACCAAGGATTGGTTTTTTCAATTCCAGTTGCGAAACGAGTCTGGAGATCGGGAGTCCAAATCGAATGCTGAGACCAGGTTCCAATTAGCGTTGTCGAAAGTGAGGGAACGAAGGCTCCACTTATCGACTTCGGAAGGATTGCGGTACCGACTGGAACTTCAAGAATCGGGGCGAAGCCGACGATATTGTTGTGCCAGAAGATGGTCTTGAGTTTTGGCAGGTCGGATTCGGGGAGGTACGCGCCAGCGTTCGCAGGGCGATAGTCGACCCCGCCGATTTCGAGCGGCAGCGAATCGGCCTGCGGCGTAACGAGAAGATTCGCTCCCAAGCTG
>DASQAF010000041.1:0-1523 GCA_035635855.1 Pyrinomonadaceae bacterium | reverse complement strand
AAGTCAGGTGCGATGTTTCCTTCACTACCAGAACGGAAGAAACGACAACACCTTGACCTACGAGCTGCAGACCATTGCCGCCGACCAATCTTTGGGAGCCAAGGATGGCACCAAACGAAATGCAGCAGAGTGGATGCGAATCTACTACAGACATGCGCGGACGCTACACCACCAACTCCAACGTTCCTTGAGCTTGCAATCGATCACAGCGCATAGTTTGTGGCAGAAGTTACTCCTCGCGGGGCGGCCCCCAAAGATCGAACTTAGCCCAGGTAAACCATACGCCATCCGAAACGGTCAGTTTGACATCCTCGACTCCACGGCGTTTTCCGATCGAGCTGCGGTCCTCGCCCTTCTGACTGAGGCCGCCCAGACCGGATTGGAGATCTGTCGACATGCCGAACGCAAAATGTCCTACATTCTTTATCATTCCGAACTGCCGGCCAAAAATCAGGAAATCTCTTATAAGCAGTTCCAACAGATCTTGGGCTCGGATTATCCAGGCGTGGCGTTGCGGCCGATGCAACGATTGGGGGTACTTACGGAAGTGCTGCCCGAGTTTGCATTGATCGATTCACTGGTCATTCGCGACTTCTATCATAGATACACGGTTGACGAACACTCATTGCGAACTATCGAGCACTTGCAGGCGCTGGCAGAACCTAGCGAGGCGCGCGACATGCCATTTTCCACTCTGTGGCAGACCGCGGAAAGACGCGACCTACTTGTTTTGTCCCTGTTACTTCACGACGTGGGTAAGGGAATGCCGGCGGAGAATCACGTTTCCGGCAGCTTAAACGCTCTGAAAACAGCCGCACAGCGATTGCAGCTCTTACCGGAGGATGAAGCCGAAGTGCGCTTCCTCATCGAGCAGCACTTGGAAATGTCTGCCACGATGCAGCGGCGGGATGTATTCGACCCTGTAACGGTCCGTTCCTTTGCGGCAGTGGTCGAGACGCGCGAGCGCCTCCAGCGGCTTTGTCTCCTTACCTATGCTGATATTCACGCTGTGAATCCCGAAGCCCTGACTCCATGGCGGGCCGAGATGCTTTTGCAGCTTTATCTTGCGACGTCGAATCTTCTGACGCATTCCCTCGATTCCAACCGGCTGCATGCCCCTGCCGAAGAACCTCTTTTGGAGCAACTGCGCGCGTTAACCGGATGCGAAGAGTCGGGCAAAATCGAGCGTTTTCTCGAGGGTTTCCCCAGGCGATATTTGGGCGTGCATTCAGCGGCAGAGATTGCGAACCATTTTGCCTTATGTCAACGCCTGAGCATCGAGCCAGTGCAAATGGAGTTCATGTCAGCTCCCCACGCGCTCAGTCTTACGCTGCTGACCGCGGACCGGCCGGGTTTGTTCGCCACAGTCGCCGGCGTCTTGACTAGCTGGGGAATGAACATCGTCAAAGCCGAAGCCTTTGCGAATACCGCCGGAATGGTCCTTGACTCCTTTCACTTCACCGATTCCTCTCGCACCTTTGAGCTAAACCCGGGTGAAATAGATCGATTTCGGCGCAATCTTA
>DASQAF010000040.1:0-474059 GCA_035635855.1 Pyrinomonadaceae bacterium | reverse complement strand
GAGAGCCCGGCGTCGGTGGTCACGCGAGCTCCGTGCGCCAGGAGATTCGGCTCAAACACGATCAGCGTGAGGGCGATGAAGGCTGCGCCCGTGCCGAAAAACTCTCTGGCTGCCAGGAACACGAGCAGCGCCAGCAGGACGGTGAGGATCGACGCCATCATCCGGGCGCGAAACATTATGACGTCCGCATCGTTGCCGAAAAGGAAGTCCTTCCCATCCAAAAAGGCCTCGTGCATGAAGAAACGATTCCGAACTTCAGGGACCTTCAGCGGCATGGACAGAAGCGGCGCCGCCGCGAGCATCTTTACGACTGGCGGATGTTCGGGATTGAGACCGAAGTCCAAATGTGTCAAGGACCGATAACCGGCGAAAATGTGATCGCCTTCGTCCCAGGTCGGCGATTCCCTCGATACCGACAGCGTTAGCTGAAGGACGAGAGCGGCCAGAAGACCGGTGACACCCATCACTACAATTCCACGTTGCTTGTTTTGCAAACTCCCCCTCATCTTTTCTCAACCCGCCTTTGCACCAGTAAGCCGGTTAGCTCAGAGCTGTGCAAGGATAGAGGATTGCCGCCAAAGGTAACAGCAAATTCAAGCGGGAATGAATGGGCTGCTCAGACGTAGCAAAACGTAACTGACTTTGACGGCCGCGGATTCGGTAAATACTGGTTTAAGCCTTGCGGATTTTTTGGCCGTCAGCCAGAATGCGCGCAATGAATCGATTCAGGTCCACTCGATCGACAGTGATTCGCACGGCGAGACCAATGTTCGCCCTGATGCTGCTGATCGCGTGCCTGTCGAGCACTGTTCCGCTGATTACTTCAGCGTCAGGGTCAGCGTCGATGTGCGAGCTCGCTTGTTGCGCCGGCGGAGCGCCGCACGCCGCCGGCTCGTGCGTGAATGGGTCTTGTCATGCAGTCCTTAGCAGCCGCAGGAAGGCGTCACATCATGTTGGCAGGATAGCCTCGCAACCTGAGCATCTTTGTGGCGTTCCTCGCAGGATCGAAACAAAAGGTTCAGCACGCGTTCGTCCGGCTCAGACAATTTCGCGAACCAACACTGATCAGACGAGCCTGTCGGAAGTGTCACCGGCGAGGCCTTGTCAGCCGGAGTGCGGCGGTTGTTCGTCCAGCTTTAATTCGAATCAGCAACGCAATGCTGCGACGTGCTCGCTTCCTGAGTGCCCTCGACCACTCGATATCCGGCTCGCCGATCTCGCTTATCTTAAATCTCGGATTCTCGACGCGTTGTGCCGGCAGTGCGCACCGCGCGGGCCGCCGCTCTCGTTTTCCTGACATAAACTACAAACAGATTCGACTGAGGGCGATAAGGCCGTCCTTAAGTATCCGCTGAAACGACAGCGTCTGGCGAAGTCGTCTGCTGTCGCGCACTTTCCGCGCATGGTCTAACGTGCAGATTGGTGTGCGACTCGACCAAGGAGGAATGATGAAGAGTATTCGCACCATGTCCTGCGGTGTTCTACTGCTGTTTTGTTGTGCGGTAACGGTTTCAGCTTCTGTCTTCGGTGACGTGAGCGGGACGGTAGTCGATCCGCAGCAACGTCCAGTTGTTGTCGCAAAAGTCAGCCTGCTTTCTCGTACGTCGTCCTTCTCGCGAACGACCGATACCGATGGCGACGGTGCGTTCTCTTTTCGCGCCGTGCCGATCGGAGAGTACACGGTTACAGTTGAATCAAGCGGCTTCAGCAAACCCACATTGGCGCTGATCGTCTTGTCTGATCGCACAACTGCTTTGAGCGTGCAACTGAAGATTGCACCTGTGTCGCAACAGGTCGAAGTAAGGACTACACCGGGACAGGTGGACTCAGGCTCGACTACTCCGGTCACGCTCGTCAGCCGCAAACAGATTGCACAAACTCCCGGCGCGAGTCGCACGAACAGCCTCGCAATGATCACGGACTACGTGCCCGGCGCGATGGTCACGCACAATCAACTTCACATTCGCGGTGGTCATCAGGTCACATGGCTCGTCGATGGGATTCCGGTTCCCAACACCAACATCGCCGATACGGTTGGACCGCAATTCGATCCAAAAGACATCGATTACCTCGAAGTCCAGCGCGGCAGTTACACGGCTGAATACGGCGACCGCACCTATGCGATGTTTAAGGTGGTGCCGCGCAGCGGATTCGAACGCGATCGCGAAGCGGAGTTGCTTGTTTCTTACGGGAACTTCAATCAGACAAATGACCAGTTCAGTTTTGGCGATCACACAAAGCGCTTTGCTTACTATGCCAGCGTTAGTGGCAATCGAAGCGACTACGGCCTTGAGACTCCGGTGCGGCAAGTGCTGCATGATCAAAGCAACGGCTTCGGCGGCTTTGCCTCTCTCATCTTCAACGCCAATCCGAAAGATCACTTTCGGTTGGTAACCGCAGTGCGGCGAGATTTCTTTCAGGTGCCGAACGATCAGGATACGCAGGATGCCGGCATTCGTGATGTCGAACGTGAACGCGACGCCTTCATCAATTTCTCGTGGGTGCGCACCATCAATACAAAGTTGCTGCTGACGGTCTCACCCTTCTATCACTACAACCGTGCAACATTCGCAGGCGGGCCGAATGACACTCCTGTGCTTGCGCGCGACGAGCGCAGTTCACAATACGGCGGCGCGCAAATCGTCTTGAGCGCGCTCACGCGGCAAGACAACGCGACGGCCGGCTTCTACGGCTTCTGGCAACGCGACTCTGCTTTCTTCAGTTTGCAGGGTCTTGATGTCAACGCCAATCCCGTCAACTTGCGGCAACGTGAGAATCCGAACGGCAACCTGGCCGCGTTCTTCGTTGAAGATCAGTACAAGCCAGTATCGTGGCTGACGCTGAGTGGCGGTCTGCGATTCACGCGCTTTCATGGCTCATTGACTGAGAACGCCAAAAGTCCGCGCGCAGGCTTAGCCATTCGCATTCCACACGCGAACATTATCCTGCATGGATTCTATGGACGCTTTTATCAGGCCCCGCCGCTCTCAACGCTATCCGGGCCATTGCTCCAATTCGCACTCTCTCAGGGGGTTGATTTCATTCCGTTGCGGGGCGAGCGAGACGAAGAATATCAATTCGGCGTGACGCTTCCGATCAAGGGTTGGGACATTGACGCCGGCTACTTCCATAGTGCCGCGAAGAACTTCTTCGATCACGACGCGCTCGGCAACTCGAGTATCTTCTTTCCGTTGACTATTGAGCGCGCGCGGATACGCGCTTTTGAGTTGACGGCGCGTTCACCGCAACTCTTTAAACGCGGTCAATTCTATCTCGCCTACTCGCACCAGCATGCGCAAGGACAAGGCGTGGTCACTGGTGGACTAACAGATTTTTCTCCACCCAAAGGTCTGTTCTTCCTCGATCACGACCAACGCAACACCTTGAGCACCGGCTTTACGATCAATCTTCCGTCACGCAGTTATGTCTCCGGGAATGTTCGCTACGGCTCAGGCTTTCTCGATGGCGACGGGCCCGGGCATTTACCGGGCCATACCACGTTCGACGTTTCTTTTGGCAAAGGCTTCGGAGAATACTGGCTGGTCGCACTGCAAACGGTGAATCTGACCAACAGGCGATTCTTGCTGGACAGTGCCAATACGTTCGGCGGCACGCACTTCGCTGAGCCGCGACAGATTTACGTTGAGATGCGCTACCGGTTTCATTACTGATGAAGTCCGTTGGAGATTCCGCAATGATGAAAGGGTCGGGTCGGTCCCGGCAGGCAGTCCGGCGGCTGTTGCTGTTAGGCCAACAACTTTCGGCGCCGGCGAACTTCCCGCCACCGTCGCCGCAAACGATCGAGCCTTCATCCTCTACGTTGCCCAGGAGGGTGAAAAACAATCTGTTTGGTTGGTGACTGCTGACGAAGCAAAGCTCGACTCGGGACAGGCCCGGACGTTGTACGATCCCGATCCAAATCACATTTGGAATCGGGACGCTACTCAAATTGCCGTCGCGAGTAGCAACTTCAAATGAACGTGCTTATTCCTAGAGCCGCTTCTCGATCTCCAGTTCTGCAAGCTGTGGCATGACGACGGCCTCATAACAAGCCGGGCAGACGCTATGACTGAACCGTGCCTCCGAGTGTGCGCTGACGAATGACTCGACCTGCTGCCAATAGTTCTGATCGTTGCGAACGTGTTTGCAGTAGGAGCAGATCGGCACGATACCTTGAAGCCGTTTGACCTGGGCCAGGGCTTCCTCAAGTTCGATTACGCGCTCGGCAAGCCTTTGTTGCAGCTCGACGACTGTCCCTCCCACCTGCACCCGTGCGCGGAGTTCTGGAAGGTTGAAGGGCTTGATTATGTAGTCATTGGCTCCGGCATCGAGTCCTTTTACGACATCTTCCTTGCTGCTCTTCGCCGTCAACAGAATGATGTAGGTGGGCGTCGTGCTCTGCCTTTGACGAAGGCGACGGCAGACTTCAACGCCATCCATACCGGGCATCATCCAATCGAGAATGGCTAAACGGGGAGCATCATTGCGCTGGAGCGCAGCCCATGCTTCCGCGCCGTCTTTTGTGATGACGACCTCGTGCCCCCATGCCTTCAACCTGAGGTCGAGGATGCGGCGTGAAACCGGGTCGTCTTCTGCAATGAGGATTCTCATCGTTTCTCGTGTGGGGAAACCGGGGAGTTGCCCTCGATGTATGGGTTCTTCATATTTCTCAAGTTAGTCAATTTGTCTTACCTGTTCGTTGAGAAAAGTTTGCAGCCGCTCAAACTCTTGTTTGGCTTGGGCCAGAGCGCGCGAGGCTTTAGTCAAATTGCCCTCGCGAGCCACAACTTCGAGTTCGCGAAAAGGGTCGACCACACCTGTCATGCCGCAGACTGCGCTTGTGCCGGCGCAACTGTGCGCAATCGATTCAATCTCGTTGCAGTCGCCCAACGCCAGGGCGGCCTCCAACTGTCCAAGGTTCTCTGACATGGTTTCCATATACAGATTAAGGGTCTCCGAAAACTGAGTTGGTTCATCTCCCATCGCGCCGTGCATGCGGTCGAGGTCGACCGGCGATGCGTCAATTGGTGGCGCGCGATTCTCTTCTATTGTGCTGCCCAGAAAAGCGTTGAGCACTCTGGTCAATTCTTTCAGTCGTACCGGTTTCGTGATGTAGTCATCCATTCCCGCGGCGATACACTTCTCGCGATCGCCTTCAAGAGCGTGCGCGGTCATAGCAACAATGGGTGTGTGTCTTGGCTCAACTTCTGTTCGTCGTATCTCACCGGTGGCTTCATAACCATCCATCTCCGGCATCTGACAGTCCATCAGCACCAGGTCGTAAGGAATGCGGCTCAGGGCCTCGATGGCCTCGCGCCCGTTGGCGACGGCGTCACAGCGATAACCCAGCTTCTGCAACTGTCGAGTCGCCACTTTCTGATTCACGATGTTGTCTTCGGCCAGGAGAATAAGTTTAGGTGAAATGTTCTTTGCCTCCTGCAGAGTGTGTTTGGTAACCAGAGATGATGAGGTGAGCCTGGCCGGTTCTTCCTGGTCGGCTGATTTGCTCATGACGGAGATCAGACAATCGAACAGTTGAGACTGACGCACGGGTTTGCTGAGATATGCCGAGATGCCTGCGTTACGTGAACGGACGCCATCTCCTCGCTCTCCTGCCGACGTCAACAGAACCGTCCGCACTCGGGAAATGTCCGAGTCAGCGTTGATAGCCTCAGCCAGCTCAAAACCGTCCATGGCGGGCATTAGGAAATCCAAAATGGCGAGATCATAATTCCTGCCTTGGGAGGCGGCGGCTTTCATCAACTCCAGGGCCCGAAGTCCCGACTCGGCCTCGTCATGAACCATGCCCCATGAATTCAGTTGGTGCGACAGGATCCTTCGATTGGAAGCATTATCGTCAACGATCAGGACGCGCACGTTTTCCAGGCTTTCAAGTTGAGGGGAGGGCTCATCGGCTGCCGCCGGCTGTTTATCGAAACTGGCCGTGAACCAGAAGGTCGAGCCTTGTCCGGGCCTGCTTATTACTCCAATTTGCCCGCCCATCAGTTCAACCAGTTGTTTCGAGATGGACAGGCCCAGACCAGTGCCACCGTACTTGCGCGTAGTCGAACCATCGGCCTGAGTAAATGCCTGGAATAACTTCTTCTGGGTTTCTTCACTGATTCCGATGCCGGTGTCCTTCACTGAAAAACGAATCATGACGGTGCTATCGTTTTCTATTTCCTTCTCAGCAGTCACTACAACTTCGCCCTGCTCAGTGAACTTCAGGGCGTTGCCGGTGAGGTTGGTGAGCACTTGCCTGAGCCTGCCCGGATCGCCCTGCAACGCAGTAGGAACGTCGCTCTGAACGAACGAAGCAAACTCGATGTTTTTCTCGCGGGCCCGCTCAGCCAACAACTCGACAGTTCCTTCAACCGCGTTGCGTAAATCGAAATCAACCACATCGAAACTAAGTTTGCCGGCTTCAATTTTTGAAAAATCGAGTATGTCGTTGATGATAGTTAACAACGCGTCGCCGCTGGAACGAATGGTCTCGGCAAAGTCGCGCTGGTCGTCATTCAGGTCAGTGTCGAGTAGGAGCCCGGTCATGCCGATCACGCCATTCATCGGAGTGCGAATCTCGTGGCTCATGTTGGCCAGAAACTCTGATTTGAGCCGCACTGATTCCTGCGCTGCATCGCGCGCCCGTTCCAAATCATCTTCGGTTCGTTTCTGCTCAGTGATGTCCAGGACGGTTCCCACTACCTTGATGGTGCGGCCAGTATCATCGTCAGTTACCCTGCCATTGGCCTGAAGTACCCGTACCGTCCCATTCGGGCGGATAATCCGGTAGTCGAAATTGGGGTGTACCTTATCGTGAAGAATCTGTTCGATTGTACTCTCCACCAACTTTCGGTCGTCCGGGTGGACACGAGTTAAAGACGCTTCATAGGTCACGTCGAACTCTTGTGGCTGGAGACCGTAAATACGATAAAGCTCGTCTGACCAGCTCACTTTATTCGCCTGGATATCCCATTCCCAACTGCCCAGGTTGGCGATCTGTTGCGCTTCCGTCAGCTTCATCTCGTTTGCTTTGAGTTCCTGTTCGATTCGCTTGCGCTCGATAGCTAAGCCCAGCTGATCTCCGACTGCGGACAGAAATTCAAGATCGCGCTGGTTGTAAGCGTGCTCTTGCTTGTAGTCCTGCACGACCAGGACACCGATGGTGCGCGAACGCGTCCGCAATGGGACGCCCAGCCACGAAAGAGAGTCGGTTCCACTCTTCTGGACTTCGCCTCGCTCATACATTTGGTCCTTAAATTCTTTGGTCAGCAGGAGTGGTTGGCCCGTGCGCAGCATATAACTGCTGAAGCCTTTACCGAGGGGACGCGGCAACGGGGCAGGATCAAACTGGTCGACCCAGTACTCACAATGCATTACGTTAGTAGTCAGGCTATGAAGAGCGATGAAGCAACTCTCTGCGGGAAGGATTTTAGTGATTGCCTGGTGAGCGAGCTTAAACAACTCATTAAGGTTAGCTGTCGTGATAACGCTCTGGACTATTTCAGCGATTACCTGGCGTTCCATTTCCGTGCGCTTGCGCTCGGTGATGTCGCGCGCCATCCCCTGCACGGCCACGGCAGTACCATTCTCATAGATCAGCCGGGTGTTAACTTCGACGGGCACGCGCCGGCCGTCCTTTGCCCGCATTTCGAGCTCGTAGGTGGTCAGCCCCTCGCCGGCCAACTTCCTGCCCAGGTTCGCGCGGATGCGCTCGACATGTTCCGGAGCCATAAACTCGATGACATTTTTGCCGACTATCTCTGTGCGTTTGTAGCCACAAAGCTTTTCCGCGGCGCGGTTGGCTGATATGTATGTACCTTTGAGATCGTGGACGTAGATGGCGTCCTGGGCGTTGTCAAACAAGTCGCGATAGCGCTCCTCGCTTTCCCGCATGGCTGCTTCAATCTGTTTGCGCTCGCTGATTTCAATCTTCAAGGCCCCATCGGACTGCTCGACCTCGGTTGCCATGCGGTTGAAAACGCCAGCCAATTGGCCAAGTTCGTCGTTCGACGTGACATGCGCGCGTGCGGAGAAATCGCCCTTGCCGAAACTCTCAGCAGCCGACGTCAGCAGTCGCAGCCAACGCAGGAAGCCGCGTCTCATGAACGCATACTGGACTGCCCAGAACATGAAAAGCAGACCTGCCATGACCAACAGCGTCTGTTTCAACGTAGCGGTGATAAGTTGCTCCCCATGCGAGAGGTGCATGTTCATCGTCAGCACACCGATAACGTTGCTTTTACGGACCGGATCATAGTTCCCCTCAATCGCGTAACTCAGCCGCATGAGTTTCTTCCCGCCGGTTTCAAAGAAGGAAACAACCTCACCCTGCTCCTGCAGCAGTGCGAGAACCTTGCTCTCATCCACCGCCTGCCCAACCATCTCGGTCGTGGAATCGGCGAGGATGTGGTGCGATTGGTCTGTAATGCTGATCCGTTCGATGTTGGGAACCTTCGTCGCCAGGCGCACGACAGTAGGTTCGAGGTTGTTAAAGCGTTCGAGTCCGCCCGCCAACACCTCTTTTATAAGCAGGTTGACCTCGGTACCCGAATTCTTCACGTCGTCGTAGGTGTGCATGCGAATCATGCGATATTCATATAAGCCGACGACAAACAGAATGAGACTGAGTCCGGCCACCTGGAATGCCAACCACTTGGTCGCAATCGACGAGTCTAGTTTGATCCTCTTCATTTTCGAATGACCTTTTTCGGAAGCAGAACGAGCCCGAAGCACAGCAACCCGACCACAAACAGGCCGGACGGGATGTAACGTGTGGTCCGAAGAAGGCTCGCGCGTTCTCGACTAACTGTCTCTACCCGATTGACGACATCATTCCCAGCGGTCTCACCACTCCACCGGTCAACCGCTTCAAGCTGTTTGCCGGTCGCAATTTCATAGATATAGTCACTCGCAAGGCAGTTCTCCTCTATCTTGATAATCTCTCCCGTGACCGGCTCGACCCACGCCTTGAAGACAAACTGATCGTCAGCGCACTTGATCTCCTGCCCCGGCAGCACCTGAACGCCCGGATATTCCGCTGTCCCGGCGTAAGACTCCGTGTACTCGCCGCGTCCGCGATAGGTGAAGAGATAGGTAGCGAGACCTGTGACCTCTTCTTCTCCTTGAAAAGCGACGGGAATACCCTTGAGATAAGAGAAACGCAGGTTATATGTCTTTCGCTCAACATTGCGCGGGAACAAAAAATGGTCGCCGCGGTACTCCGGCTTCAGGTGCGCGCCGGTTCGCGGGTCGACCGCCGCGACGTAGTTATACTCATAAGTCACTTTTCCGCTGGCAATGTCGTGAATTAAATATCTGTCGTCCAGCTCCACAGAGCCGGGCTGACGTGAGTTAGCGACGATATTGATGGCTTGACTATAAGTCGTGGGCACATCCTTCTCAGGCACCTTTCCGGTCTTAGGATCAAGATAAGTTTGATAGCCAATGTAATTGGTCCCCCATTGCCAGCCCGCCGGAATGCGCTCCGTCAGTCGCGGCACTAACGCCAATTGCCAGACAGCCGTGAGACTAAACAACGCCAACCCGACGGCAATAAATATTTTTTTTCTCATCAACGACACTCTCTCCTGCTCCGCAGCCATTTGTTAGAAGCGCCAACTCGTAGCGAACACCACGTCCAAAGAATTTCTCGTCCCCGTGGGCGCGGCTCCCGAGTTGAGAAACGCGAACGGGTTGCCCAGGCCCGAAGGGGTAAGGGCTGGTCCCGGTCTGGAATGGCCTAAGCTCACGTTGAACCAGAGGTCATCCCGCGGATACCACTCGCCGATGAAGCTCACTTCGTTGGCGAGGCTGCCGCCCGTGCTGGTGCCGGTGTTTTTGACCTGCCTGGTATTGTGAAATAGCGCCCGCAGCTTGATTGTCGGAGTCGGCCACAGACCAGCCTGCGCGCGGATGATTTTTGTGTTCGTCCCGAAGATGATCCAATCAATCTGGTTTCCCAGATACCATTTGCCCCAATCGGAGAAGCCGGTCGCAATCGGCGTGAAATCTTTCGAGTAGTAAACGTAGCCCGCCTCCACGAAAGGACGCAGGCGCCGGGGCTTCGCTTCATAGGCAACTTCGGCATGCCATGATTGCTCGTTCATCTTCTGGCCAATGGCCGTGCAGTAGGCGGCGTTGCGGCATCTGCCGGCAAACTCCATAGCGAATTCGCCGCTCGCAGTCAGGCCCTTGATCACTTTGAGGGGTTGTTCACCGCGCACGTCGACAACCGCCATGTCGTTATCCAGATTAGAGCGGGATGAGCGGTAAAAGAGTCCGGCGGCGTATGTCCCTTTGGTCTGCTCGAAAGTGTGTGAGACATCGAGGCCACCGAGGAGTCCATCGTGCCCACCGCCGCCGTCCCAAGTGGGATCAACACGGTAGATGAACGAATCGAAATGCGTCTTCTTCACATCCCACTCGACCCGGAACGCGTCGAAGCCTTTGCGCGGGCTGTGAAAGACGCCCTGCTGCGTCTGCTTCGAAAAGCCGTCGTAGACTCCGTCGCCGATGAGAAATTGCGATCCGATGGTGATGTGCTGTCTGCCGAGTGTCGCCTTGAGCGGGAGGCCGCCGATGCGGTCGAGTGAGACGTAAGCCTGGTCGAGATAGAAACTGGGAAATGCGCTGGGCGTCTTTGTGCCTGGCGGCGCTCCGGCTGGAATCGTGGCCGTGCCGTACGAGTCCTGCCCTGTAGTCTTGATGCCGAGGCCGCTGACTCCGGCGGTGAAGTGTTGGTAACGAACTGTTCCGTCCAGCCGTAGACTCGTCTCGAACCAGTGGCGCTCATGGTCGCCGTAAAATGCGTGCGACTCGGATATGAAATAGTTCGTTAGTTCGCCGCCGAGCTTGAAAGACCAGATCTTTTTCGGCTTGGTGTCCGCAGTCTCTTCTGGTTTGCCGACCGTACTTTCCAGCGCTTTCTCGATCGGCTTTTCTTTCGCCACTACTTGTTCTTTCTTCAGTAGCTCTCCTTGTATTTGTGCGTTTCCCTTAGCTGAATGAAATTCGGCACAGCAGATAAACAAGACTATTCCGGTAACCAGGAATGCAGCTTTCATCAAATCTCCTTGGAGTTCAAAAAGTACGGATGGTAAGTGAGGGAACGATGTTCCAGGTCCACTACTCGAAGCCATTTCGCTCGCTACTTTCTGTTGGTAGGGGACCGCGTTATCGCCTGCTTAATCTTCATTACAAGATTCTTTCGTGAAGATCTTTGGTGCGACGGGGTAGAGACTGGAGTCAGTCGATCTGGCGAGGCATTACAGGTCACTCGCCAGCCAAGGTGCGGCGTAGTGCACCACTCGTCCCGACCAGGGACCAGGCTTTGTGATATCGGCACCTAGTGTGCCGGAACACAGTTTGTTGGAAAAACTGGCGCGAAGTTCATTCAGCGGGAGATCTGATTCCTGAAGGCGTCACTCGGCACGTTGTTTGATATGTTGTTAGCGAGCTGGATCGGCCCACGATCGGGATCGTGTTCCCCGAAGCTTGAAACTTCACAATCAAAGGAACGACAAAATGAATTCATCCAAAGGCAAGACTGTCTCGCGAGTTCTCATCGCCGACGATGATCCCGTGATCAGACACTGGTTAACATCGATCCTCGAGGGCGAGGGTCATGGTGTAGTGTCGATGAATGACGGTCGCGATGCTTATCGCCTTTTGCAGGGCGACGCCGATTTTGCCGGCGCCGTCTTTGATATGTCGATGCCGTATCTGGAGGGCTCGGATTTGATTCGCTTCATGCGCACTGAGAAACGCCTCATGCGAATTCCCGTGATGCTGATTACCGCCGAGTCTGATATCAAACTGCTGGCGAAAGGGCTTGCGGCCGGGGCGACAATCTTGTTGCCGAAACCGTTTACCAGGAAGCGACTGGAGCAAATGCTGCGAATGATGCTGGGTGTCGCGGCTGTAACTAAACCGGCTGTAACTAAACCGGCTGTAACTAAGCCGACTGTAACTAAACCGGCTGTAACTAAGCCGACTGAGCTGCCAACCGCCACGCGAAGAACTTTTGCCAGCGGGTCAGAAGAGAAGCCAGCAATCGCCTTACCGTCCGGCCCGGTCGCCGAACCTGAACTTCACGACCCTGCCCGCCTTGCTGAGGGCGCCGTAGACCTTTCGGTGCTCACCAGACTTGAAGATGACGAAGGAAGTGTGGATTCTGATTTAGTCATTGAACTGATCGATCTTTATCTGGGGAACGCAGCCGGGCAGGTAAATGAGATCAAAGCCGCCGTCGCGAAGAAGCGCCAAAACCAACTCAAACAACTTGCGCACGCGCTGAAAGGCAGCAGCCTGACCATGGGCGCCAATCTTGTCGCTAAACTTTGCGCAGAACTCGAACAAGCGAACATTCGAAATTCAAATGAAGTAGCGGAACTAGTGCAGAAGCTGGAAAGCGCGTTTGCCGAGGCCGGCGAGATTTTCAAAAGCGAACGCAGCAAGAGAATAATCCCAGTCGCCGCTTGACGAGGGCAAGTTCGGCAAACTTCCATGACGTCAGGCTTATGACGATTCGTGGTCACGGGCTTGAGCCAGAGGGAAAGAGTCGCCGGCTGGACAGCGCCGTTTACGGGTGCCCATAATTCCGTCCATGGCCGATAAAACAATCCGCATTGGAATCGTTGGGGCGGGGTTTGCGCGCACGACGCAAATTCCCGGCTTCAAAAATTGCGACGGCGCCCGGATAGTAGCGATCTCCAGCGCCCACCGCGAGCACGCTGAGGAAGTTGCGCGCGAATTCGACATCCGGAGCGTCGAAGATGATTGGCGCGCGCTCGTCGCTCGCGACGACATTGATTTGGTCAGCATAGTCACGCCGGTGGTGACGCATTGCGAGATGACTCTGGCCGCGCTGGAACGCGGCAAAGCGGTGCTGTGTGAAAAGCCCATGGCCATGGATGCCGAGGAAGCCTTGCGCATGACGAACAAGGCACGCGACGCGGGCCTGCTGGCGCTAATCGACCATGAACTTCGTTTTCTGCCGGGGCGCCTGAAACTGCGAGAGCTGTTGCGGCGCGGCGACATCGGCAAGGTGCGACATGCCAAGCTCACCTTTGGTTCTGACTCGCGGGCTGATCCGAATCGTCCCTGGAATTGGTGGTCGGACAAGAAGCAAGGCGGCGGCGCCCTCGGAGCTATTGGATCACACGTGGTCGACGGGTTTCGCTGGTTGCTGGACGCGGAAGCTTTGGCCGTCTCAGCCAATCTGGCCACTCATATTCGCGAGCGCAAGGATGAAAGCGGCACAGTGCGCGAAGTTACGACCGATGACGAGGCGAACCTGCTGCTGCGTTTTGCCGATGGTGATTTGACTGAGGGAGCGACGGGGAACGTCTCGACCTCGTTGGTCGAACCGGGAAAACCCGAACACCGTTTGGAGATCTTCGGATCTGAAGGAGCATTCATGATCGAAGAGAGCGGCGAACTTTGGCAGTCAAAAGTCGGTGCAGGTGAATGGAAGAGAGTTGAAGTTGATCGCGGCGAACTGGCGCCGGGAATGCGCGACGGTGGCTGGGCGCGGGGTTTTACGGTTTTCTCGCGCCGGATCGTCGAAGCTTTGCGCGCGGGTCAAACGACGGTGGAGGGCGCGGCGACGTTTGAGGACGGTTATCGAACGCAACTGGTGCTCGACGCGGCGCGTCGATCGCATGAGAGTGGCTGCTGGGAGAAGACTTAATAGGCCACAGATGAACACGGATTGGCACGGATAAGAAATCACCAAAGCAAATTTGCTGACTTCACGCTAACTGAGACGCTGGATCCGTTTTCATTTTTATCTGGCGAATCCATATTCATCTGTGGCTGTTCTACTGCTTCGTAGCTTTTTCCGTTCCTGTCTTCTCAGTTCCATAGCCGCCCAGATTCCATCCAGCGTGCCGTCTGACTGAATCTCATAAGTCACGAAGCCGCAGCGGGCGCCGCCGATGCCCACAGCGATGTTGTCGCCACGCTTAATCCCTAAGCCCTCAGTGTTGTTGCTCCACAAGAACCGGTAAAGATTGACCGCCGGTTCGACCGTGAGCGTGGCCTTATATTCTTTGCCATCGGGATTCTTGCCGGTGGCGTCATACTCGCCGACCAATCCCGAGCCACTGGTTCGCGTCGCTCTTTCGCTTCCAGCTTCATTCACGCCCCAGTAACCCCATTTGCCGTCCAGCGTCCCGTCGCCCTGGATCGTATAGTCGATCACTCCGCAACCTTTGCCGTTCGCACCGCTGGCAAACGCGACGGCAACGATGTTGCCATTGGCGACACCCACGCCATCGTATTGTTCGCCGGCATTCCAGCGAAATTGATAGACGTCGCCGCGCTTGATAACCTCGAGCGTGCCCTTATAGATCGTCCCGCCGTGGTTGCTCCCTAACACACTGTATTTGCCGCCGATGTCCGGAGTCGGCGCGGTGCTGGCCGTGCTGGACGTACTATTGCTGTTCTTCGGCACGTCATTGTTGCCGGCGGTGCTGGTTGAGGTTCTGCCGGACTTACAGCCGATCAGGCACGCCAACACCAAAGCAAATGCGAGCATGCAGTTAGTGAGTCTCATCGGGGTCACCTCAATTCATTCCGCAAGCGACGAGCGTGGGTTATATAGGCCAGTCCCGACCTTCTTGTCAACGATAAGAGCTGTGTGATACTGGTTCACCACAGTTGCAAGAAAAATCTGCTTCCAACGTGAAAAAGAAAATCAACAGACGGCAGCGCAGCGTACGCATCGGTGTGGACACCGGTGGCACGTTCACTGATTTTGTTTTTGAAGCTGATGGCGAACTCCGCGTCTTCAAACTTGCTTCGACACCGGACGATCCTTCGCGCGCAATTAGTGAAGGCCTGAAGCGAATCGTGGCCGAGACCGGCGCACGATTGAACGCGGTCGAGGTAGTGCATGGGACCACGGTCGGTACTAACGCGCTGTTGCAGCGGTGCGGCGCACGCGCGGCTCTGGTTACCACGGCAGGGTTCGAAGATGTGATTGAGATTGGCCGCCAGGCGCGACCAGAGCTCTACAATCTGAACGCGGTGAAACCGCCGCCGCTGGTTCCGAGCGAGTTAAGGTTCGGCGCGAGTGAACGCGTCGCTGCTTCCGGCGAAGTGCTCGAAACACTGGGCGAGGATACGATCGCCGCGCTAGTTGATAAGCTTCGGAAAGCGCAGCCGGAATCAATCGCCATCTCGCTGCTGTTTTCCTTCGTACGTCCCGAGCATGAAAAGCGGATCGCCGCGGCCCTCGCTGTCCTCGGCGTTCCGCTTTCAGTCTCGCATCAAATCCTTCCCGAGTACCGCGAATATGAACGCACCGCCACCGTGGTCATCAACGCATATTTACAGCCGTTGATGGGACGATATCTAAATAGACTCAGTAATGGCGGTTGCGAAGAATCCGGTCCGGCATCGAGCCGCGATCCAAGTCCAAAGTCCAAAGCCCAAAGATCCAGCTTTGCTTTGAGAGTGATGCAATCTTCCGGCGGCAGTATCTCCGCATCCGCCGCCGCGAGTGAACCGGTGCGCACGATTCTGTCAGGTCCGGCCGGTGGCGTCGTCGGCGCGTTGCGTGCCGCGCAGGCAGCCGATTTCACAAACATCATCACATTCGATATGGGCGGAACATCGACCGACGTGGCCCTCTGCGATTCTGACGGGATGCGGCTCACTAATGAAGCTATTGTCGCCGGAGTTCCGGTCGCCGTGCCCATGATGGACATTCACACGGTCGGCGCCGGCGGCGGATCGATTGCGCGCGTGGACGAAGGAGGATCTTTGCGCGTTGGGCCGGAATCGTCGGGGGCAGATCCGGGTCCGGCCTGTTATGGACAATCGCTATTGCCCACAGTTACCGATGCACACATGGTGCTGGGTCACTTTCCGGGAACAGCTTTGCTGGGCGGTGATTTCAAACTCAATGAAGCGCGAGCGCGCGATGCGCTTAACCAACTGGCGAATGAAATGAGTGCGGCCGCCGGACGTCGGATGAGCGCAATTTCTGCGGCGCGTGGAATCCTCGAAGTTGTTGACACGAACATGGAGCGGGCGCTGCGGCACATCTCAGTCGAGCGCGGTCACGATCCGCGCGACTTTACCTTGATTCCGTTTGGCGGCGCCGGCGGCTTGCACGCGGTGGTGCTGGCGCGCGCGCTGGGCATTCCACGCGTAGTGTTGCCTTCATCACCCGGCGCGCTCTCAGCGGTGGGCGTCGTCACCGCCGACGTGGTAAAAGATCAAAGCCGCACGGTAATGCTCGAGGCCGCGCGCCGAGTCGAGTCGAAACTGGAAGGCGTCTTTCGCGAGTTGGAACGCTCGGCGCGGGCTACCCTGCGCGCCGAGCGCTTTCCTGATAAGAAGCAGCATCACGAACGATCTTTGGCAGTGCGGTACAAAGGTCAATCGTTTGAGCTGCAGATCAAGCAGCCGCGCGGCGACGTTGCGGCGGCCTTTCATCGAGCACATCGCGCGCGCTACGGGTATGCGCAGGAGAAAAATGTGGTTGAGATTGTGAGCGCGCGAGTGCGGTCGAGTGGGCTGGTGGAAAAGCTGAGGATACGTGCGGCCCGCGCGCCGCGCGCGACGAACCTCGCCCAGCCACACAGTTTCACCGAAACATATTTTGCCGGAAAGAAGGTTCGTGCCGCGGTTTATCATCGCGAGGAGGTCAAATCAGGTTCGCGTCTGCGCGCACCCTGCATTGTGACTGAGTATTCGGCGACGACGCTGGTTCCGGAAGGGGTGAATGCGCGAGTGGACAGCCACGGCAGCCTCTTAATCGATGCTGGTAAGGAAATCGATTGACGTGTGAACGTGAATGAAAGTCCAGTTCAATTACACGCAGGAAGATCTGGTTGATTCTACGCGGCGTTTTACAGAACGCTCGAGAGTCGCGCGCTCGTGGTACTGGCAAAACCTAATCGGCACCGCAATATTCAGCGGGCTGGTATTCTTTGTTGTCTTCTATCGGATGTCGCTCGTGGGCCTGGTCGCGGGCACTGTGGTGGCGGTCTTTGGCGCACTGTACTATGCGGGGACGTATCAGGGAAGATTCGAAGCGAGGATGCGCCGGTTCTTCAGAGAGAAGCTCGGTGATGAGAATGATTTTGCGTGTGAGGTTGAGCTGTTGCCGTCCGCCATAATGGTAAGAGAGAAAACCACCCAAACCACTTATGAGTGGAAGAAAGTCCAGGAGATCCTTGTGACCGACGACTCGGTCGACATTTTTACCCGGTCGGGTGGGGTCATTGTTCGAAACAGAGCCTTCAAATCACCGGACGAGCAGAAGCAATTTGTTGCCCTCGCGCAAAGCTATGTGGCCGCAGCTAAGCAGGCCGAGAGTTCGACGAAATGAAGCGGTTCGATCCAACCACACTGGAAATTTATCGCGCGCTCTACACTTCGGTCGCCGAAGAGATGGGCATCGCTTTGCGGCGCACTTCGTTTTCGCCGAATATCAAAGAGCGTCGCGATTATTCTTGTGCGGTTTTCGACTCATCAGGCCGCGTGATTGCGCAGGGCGATCACATGCCCGTGCACCTCGGCTCCATGCCGATGGCCGTGGCGGCCGCGCTGCGCGAAGTTGAGATTGGTCCGGGCGATGTAGTGGCGCTGAACGATCCATTTGCGGGCGGGACGCATCTGCCCGACGTGACGCTGGTGATGGGCGTGTTTGCGCAGGGGTTAGGAGTCAGAGGTCGGAGGTCAGTACAGAAAAAGCACCGGCCCTTCGCCCCCGACTCCCGAACCCTGTTCTACGTCGCGAACCGCGCGCACCATGCCGACATTGGCGGCGCTACACCCGGTTCGATGGGCCTGGCCACCGACGTGTACGGCGAAGGCGTCCGTATTCCACCTATTCGAATCGTCCGGGGCGGAGAAATGTGCGAGGACGTCATGAAGCTGATCCTCGCGAATGTCCGCAGCAATCAGGAGAGACGCGCCGATTTTGAAGCGCAGATCGGCTCGCTGAAAACCGGAGCGACGCGGCTGCTGGATATCGTCGAACGGCGAGGACTGAAGGAAGCCAGCGATTACGCTTTGCACTTGATTTCGTACTCAGCCCGCGTAATGCGCCACGTCATCGCAGCGATCCCGGACGGGAGTTATGAAGCCGAAGACGCGCTTGATGACGACGGCATCAGTGCCAACGAAGTACCGATTCGTGTTCGTGTTACCGTCAAAGGCGATCGTGCGCAGGTAGATTTCACCGGGAGTTCACCACAGGTTGCCGGCGCTCTGAATGCGGTCGAAGCGATCACCGTGTCGGCGGTCTCGTACGTCTTTCGCTGTCTAATTCCCGGCGATGTTCCGGCCAGCGCCGGCCTAATCGAACCGATCGAAGTGATCGCACCGCGGGGTACTGTCGTCAACGCAACTCATCCAGCGTCGGTTGCGGGCGGAAACGTCGAAACGTCCCAGCGCATTGTCGATGTCGTCTTCAAAGCCCTGGCCCAGGCTATTCCCGATCGGATTCCCGCGGCGAGCCAGGGAACAATGAATAACCTCACCATCGGCGGGCTCGATCCGCGCACCGGCGCTGAATTTTCTTACTATGAAACCGTCGCGGGCGGAATGGGCGCGCGGCCCGGGCAGGATGGCATGAGCGCGACGCACACACATATGACGAACAGCTTGAACACGCCCGCCGAAGCGCTTGAATACGCTTACCCTCTGCGAGTCCGGCAATATCGAATTCGCAAAGGATCAGGTGGAAAAGGAAAATACAAAGGCGGCGATGGCGCGATTCGGGAGATTGAAACGCTCGCACCGGCGCGCATGTCCTTGCTATCTGATCGGAGAAAGCGCGCGCCTTATGGATTACAGGGCGGTGCGGATGGCGATGTTGGTCGCGCTCTTATCATTCGTCGCGACGGCAGGGAAGAACTGTCGTCCAAAGGAAGTTGGGATCTGCGACCAGGCGATCGAGTGCGGATCGTAACACCCAGCGGCGGCGGTTTTGGGAAATCAATCGCTATGAATTAGACTGCATGCCCGACGTGCCTGATTTGATAGGAAAGAGAATGAAGACATCGAAACAATGAGCACCACGGCGACAATGATTCGAACTAATGAACCCGAAGAAATGGATATCCAGGGCCGCAGCGAACATTCGGGCCATGCGCGGCGGAGTGCCGGCTGGATCGAAGTAATTGCCGGGTCGATGTTTTCCGGCAAGTCAGAAGAACTGATTCGCCGTCTTCGTCGCGCTAAGATTGCACGGCAAAAGGTTCAGGTGTTCAAGCCTGAGATCGACAAACGCTTCTCGCAAAATCACATCGTCTCGCATTCTGAGATGAAGCATGAGTCAACGAATGTTCGCACCGCTGCCGAGGTGCTCGCGAATGTCGATCCGGACACCGAAGTGGTTGGGATTGATGAAGCGCAATTCTTTGACAACGAATTGATCGCAATCGTCAACGAACTGGCCGAGCGTGGCCTGCGCGTGATCGTCGCTGGACTGGATCAGGATTATACCGGCAAACCCTGGGAGCCGATGCCGCAGCTCCTGGCAGTCGCGGAATACATCACCAAGACGCACGCAATCTGCGTGAAGTGCGGCCAGCCAGCCAACTATACGCAACGCACCTTTGAATCTGAAGAGCGTGTCGCGGTGGGGGGCGAAGGCATGTATGAAGCGCGCTGCCGCCAATGTTTTGTCCCACATGCCGACGCCCCAACGACCCATCCCGATTAGGTTCGAAACAAATGAAGCGGCGGGCCGAATTCGGTTTTTTCAACCGCCTCCGATCCACCGCTCCGTGAGGACTGCGTCTAACTGTGTGGGGTGAGATTCTCAGTCTTTCGCCGACCAGGCGATAGTCCTAACAGCTTCCAACCCTATCTGGCCTCGTCTACTGCTATATGCAAGGATCTGGCAAGACGTTTCACAGCCAATCCAACAAATGTTTTTTGAGGCGAGGATTACCAGTTGAAATTGGGGACATCGGGAAGACTCTCTCGTTTGATGGGAACGGCGTTGACGGCTATTTCTTGAGGACTTTGAAGGGATAGCTGCCTAAACTCTCAAGGCTTCCGCTGGCGGACAATCCACTAAGCTTGACCCGGTAATCGCCCGGAGCTAAGAGGGCGGCCTCCACGTCCAAGAGGACAATCTGGTGGCCGTTTGCCGATTGAGCCTTGAGGTTTTTGCGGGTCGTCACTGAGCGGCCATCGACATCCAGGACAATGGCTTCATAGGATTGGTATTGACCTTCGGGCAAATCGAGTTGGAGGCGAACCGCGTCAAGGTTGGCAGGTATTGCAAAACTCTTAATTCCACCTTCATCCCTCTGCAGCCCGGGAGTAAGTTCAATCGCCCAAACTGTTTGAGGCTCGTGAAGTCGATTGCTAATTCTGTTTGCCAACCAGATTCCACCAACAATTATCAGCACCAGAGCACCGCCGAGCGAAAAGGCGAGGGCGGGATATCGCGGAAACAACCGTGGTAACCAAGATCTTCTCTCATCTACCGTTTTCTGCTGGGCCCCGGAGTTATTGACGGCCTGCGGCCCATTGGTGGAGACATATTTTCTCAGCGCGCGAGCGAAAAGCAAATGCTCCTGTCGGCCGGGCGCCCGAAGAAAATGCGTTTCGACCGTCTCTCGTTCCCCGTCCGGCATCTCACCGCTGAGAAACTGATCAACCAGTTCATCTTCCGCAATTAGCAGCTCTTCGTAAAGTTCACCATCGATAAGCAGCCGCTCTTCAAGTTCTACTGCCTGGTCTTGCGGCAGAATGCCCAGCAAGTATTGCCTGATCGCTTGTTGTGTTTCCATTTGTGACTTCAATGCCTGTAATCCGCCCCCAACTTAGATGATCTTTTAGGGCATATCATTTCATGCGGTCGCTTCCTCAAGGCATTCCCTGACACAATCCTGAAGGGACTTGCGAATGCGGTGCGCCCGGATGCGCAATGCGTTGACGGCTATTCCGAGGCGATTCGCCAGGTCTTTGCGGTGTTCTATCTTGGCCCGTTTTTCTTCTTGATAGTACTGAAAAACCAGTTCGCGATTTTGCGGCGTAAGCTTGCCAGCGCATCGATCAAGGCATTGATATCGAAGTTCTGCTTCTTCAGACGTGTTTGTCACGATCGGTAAAGGTGGGACGGGTTTTTTCCGCAGATATTCGAGACGCACTTTGTTTGCTACGCCATAGAAATATCGTGCGCGCTCGCCGATGAAGGTAGCTTCGATCTCTTCAAGCTTGTTGGTGACGCGATTAATCGTCTCATCCGCAAGGTCTTCGGGTTCGTAGCAACCCCTGCACGCGAAGATTTTGATCAGCCGAGTGCGAATGTTCTCGTATTTTTGGCCTGCTACTTCGCGATTTGGATCGAGCCAGGCTAAGAGTGCTTCGAAGGATTCTCGAGTCAAGTCCCAGTTTTTGTTCATTGAGTTTGCGGGATTAAGGCGATACTGCGCTAATCCATGCATCGCCTGGCCCGCCGTATTGTACCTAAAGAATCCTTTTCCGTCTTCGCCTCAAGAGAAGAATCACCACCAGGAAGAGCGTCACCCCAACACCTGCCGCAAACGCTAATGGCTTTGCCGGCGAACGTTGAAAGCCAGTCATCTCTTGCTGGTCGTATTGACCCTGGATGACGAACGCGGCCCAATAGTAGGGCGCCCGCCAACGCTTCTGTTTCCACATGCCTAGCTGCGCTTCTCTTAAAGCGGCCGCCGGAGTGAGCCCTCGCTTAAACATCCCTTCATAAAAGTGTTTCATTAATTCAGCCGTAGCGTCGTCATCAACCTTCCACAACGAAGCGGCGACGCCCCCTGCGCCCGCGTACATGAAACCACGCGTCAGGCCGATCAAGCCTTCGCCCTTAACGTCCTTTCCCAGTCCCGTATTACAGGCGCTCAACACAACCAGGTCGGCGGACAGTTTTAGATTGTAGATGTCGTGCAGGCGCACAAAACCTTCTTGCGGCCGTCCATTCTGATCGACGAGCGAGAGCACGAGTCCCGACAGTTCGGGATGCTGATAATCGATGAAGCCGTGCGTCGCGAAATGCACGATTCGATACTGTGCCAGCTCAGGTTTCGTGATCGCAGCGCGATTGGCGTCAAAGCCGAGGGCTTTCATTCCCGTGCCCCACGGAGCGACCGCCATAATGGCTTCGGCTTCTTCTCGAGAAGCCGGTAGCGCAGGAATCTTGCCTTCCCCAAACCCTATATCACGGAAGATCTCCTGGATTTTTCCCGTCTCTGTCGGATTGGCTGATTGTGCTTGAGCTGCTCCGGATGACTTAACTCGGGGGTCATCTACTTCAAATACCGGATTCGCAAATATGGCGACGCTGTTGGGCGCCGGCTGGCGTTGCGAAGTGTCGCTCAGCACCAGGGCCAGCGCGGAAGCGGAAGGTTCGTTGACGATTTCATGATCCACAATCAGGGGAATCTGCTCGCCTGCGGTCGCGGAGGTGTTCGCCTGTCGTGCCGAACTGATCGCGTTCGCGGGCGGAACCGTCAAAGCCTGGAAAGGAATGTACTGCAGTACGCCGTCGGGTACGATTAGCAATCGTTTCGTCCCGAGTTTGCCGAGCACCGGCCCGAGGATCATTTGACTGAAGGACGCCGCCGCTTGCCAGATATGATCGTCGGCTTCCTTGATTTGGGCTTGACGTTGATCGAATGACTCGCCCGCAATCGGTTGGCGTGCCGTCAGCAGGTTGCGGAACTTTTGCGCGGCGTCTTCGATTTGAGCTCGTGGCGGCAATTCATAGCTCGAAATCTCAGTGCGCGTTACCGCCCATAAATAACTCCGCTCGTCACCGAGCATGTACTCCAACAGCAAAGAGTTATCATCAAGCAAACGCTTCTGAATCTCTTTCAAACCCAGAGGCTGTGGTTGGGTCAGTGCCGCATAGCGCGGGCTCGTGGATTTGATCCGGGCCTTAACTTCATCATATTCAGTTGTTAGTTGGTCAAGTTCACGAGCGATAGTCTGAGCTTCAGACTTATTTTGCCTGGCGATGAGTTGCGCATGCCGCTCTGCCCGGGCGTTGATTACTTGTTCCAGATTGCGCTCTCGCTCCAGCAGCGCCGGTTCGACGCCCTGCCGTAGATCAGCACGCGCTTCGTTCAATGACTCAAGCAGCGAACGGGCGCGAGCTCTTTCACTGACCTCGAAAGCCGTGGCCGCGAACGGTTGGCCGGGATCCTGCTTTTGCAGGCGCATCAGAATGTCAACGTACAGTTCATAATGCTGGCGCACAGTTGTGAAGTAGGAAGCGCGCAGGTCCTGACTGGTAACTTTTCGCCGCAGGGATTCCACCACTCCCAGCGCCGCATCGATTCGGTCGCGCGCCTCGGTCAGGTTACCGCGTTGGCGTTCCAGAAGGGCGATGTTGTATTGGGTCGCGCCTTCGCCGAGCCGATACTCGGCCTGCCGGCAGAGGACCAGGGCCTGGGTGTAATGATCGAGGGCCCTCGACAACTGTCCTCGTCCCTGGTAGATCTCGCCAATAAGGTTCAGCGTGATGGCCTCGCCTCGCAAGCCTTTCTCCGAATGGTAAAAGGAGCGGGCCCGCAGGTACGTCCTCAGGGCCATGGCCTTATCACCCTGCGCGTCAAAGACTCGGCCGATGTCCCTCAGTCCGACGATCTCCATGCGACGATTGCCCGTACTTCGGAAGATCGAGACAGATTGCTGAAGATACTCCAAGGCCTTCTGATAGTCCCCCAAAGAAAAGTAGACTCCGGCATAGTCATTAAGTACTCCGGCCTCGCCATTCGGATATTTCGCCAATCGAAAGAGTGACAACGCGCGGTCATAATACTCAAGGGCCCGTCGCGGTTCACCCGTATCATTGTAGATATAAGCGATGCCGCTACAGGTTCTCGCTTCTTCAATCGGGTCGCCCACTTGTTGACTGAGTTGCATGGCGCGAGAAAAAAAGTCGAGCGCTATCTGCCGCTCACCGACGCGAGAGTGGAAGCGTCCAAGAGCGCTGAGCGTCAGCGCGCGGCCTCGCAGATCGTTAGCGGCTTGCCACAAAGAGAGGGCCCGATCATAGGCCTCGCGAGCTTCCTTGACCTGACCCAGATCTGAGTAGGTATAACCCAGATACGTGTAAGTCTGAGCCTGCCCCCGACGATCATTAATCGCCTGCCAGCTGGATAAGGAGCGTCGATAAAAGCCGAGGGCCTTTTGCAGGTCGCCCGACCAATTGTTCACCTCGCCGATATTACTTAGCGCGGCCGCTTCTCCACGGCGATTACCTGTGTCCTGGCTAAGTTTCAGCGCTTGCGTGCAGGCCTCCAGCGCCTTTTGATTCTCACCCAGGAAGATGTAAACAGAACTGATCTGGTTCAGGGCTTCAACCTCCTCGCCCCGGTCCTTTGCTTCGCGATCGATCGCGAGCGCCTGCCGGTAAAGCAGTAGCGCGTTTTGATACTCAGAGAAAGGCTGGTACACGTCTCCAATCCGCCGCAGCGTCCGGCCCTCTTCTCGCCGATCACGGACGGCCCGCCAAAGTGTTAAAGAATCCCTGAACTTGTCGATTGCCCTGCGGCTCGACTCAGCTTTCCATTCTTTCAGCAGTTGTTCGCCTTCAGCCACCATCTGTTCGGCACTGAGGCGCTGTCTGTCTTCTGGGGTGGCGCGCCTGATCGCTTCAATCTTCAAATCGTATTGGCCGTGCGCGTCGGGGCTCTCCAGCGTGCGCACTTCGAGCCGATAGCGGCCGTCACTGTCGGCAATCAGCGAGGTCGGCGACGGCCCGAACTCGCGGCAGTTCCGTTGGGCAAGCGCGCGATTATCAGGCGCGAAGAGCGTCACGCGAGCGTCAATGCCCAGCTGTTCGACGACGGCGCGGAGATAGTCTCCCGCGTGGAGGGTTACGTAATAGGAATGGGCCTCGCCGTTTTTGAGTTCGCGCCGGCGGGCTCGGTCCGACACGGACAGTGAAATGCCCTCCGTGTCGGTTTCGGTTTCGTTTGCTTCCGCGAAGACAGCGGCGGGCAGAGGGCGCCCTCCGAGCATCGGTGCCAGCAATACGAAAGCGATTGCCAGAGAGACCAGGCTGTGTTTGACGCAATGATTAAGCGACATTCATGAGTCTCGATATGAGCGCAGCGGAATCACTGGCGGTGATTGCACGCGACGATTAGCGCTCTCCGAGTTTGAATGTTGGATTTCCCGTCTGCGTCCGGGAATGCTGTGGAGAGGCGCGTAGGGCCCGTCATGCGCGCACCGGGAAACCAGGCCCTTCGCTCATATCTTACCGTGAAAATATCTTAGCTTGAAAACTTCCTCTTCTCTTACTTTCTTTTACCTCGTTTTGGCCGACCGTAGCTTGAGGCGATTGCCGTCTGACCGCGCTTCCTGGCGCCCGGTGCTTCAGTGTCGTCGCAGACGCACTCAACGAACTCAGTCGGTGGGTTTCGCATGCTGCCAATTTGGTTAGCCAGATTCCGGTCGTTGCCGCTGTTTCGATCGTTGCCGCTGTTTCGGTCATTGCCGCTGTTGCGAACGTTCGCAGCGGTGACGCTCGCACTAAAGAGACCACTCGTCTGTTGCACATCAAAACACCTTGGCTCTCCCCGGCCGGGTCGCATTTCCCGCTTGGTCTCTCGCAGGTAAGCAATAAGGAAATCTCCCCAGTTTGAGTCTGCGGCCAGGTAAAGTCTTCCATAGTTCTGGAGTCTTTTGGGCTCTGCCGGATCCACTGCCCAGGGAAAGTAGATTGAGACGCCATAGGAGTACTGCACCGTGACCCCGCTGTAGCACGACTGCAGGACGAAAGCATCTTTGATCTCTCTAAACTTGTCATCAGCTAACGCAGGGTTGTGCTGCTCTTCCGGCAGCTTAGGATCGCGCTCCGCTGCGCTGCCCCGTAAGACGTTCATAATGTTCTGGCAGGCGCTATGCACCTCAGTGTATTGAGTGGGGCAGTAGTGTCGCAATCGCTCGCAGAAGTCATACAGGTCAACATACTGCTCATTGAGATACGGTTGGGCTTCCCAGTGCGCCAACACGAGAGCCTTCCTGACTTCGGTGTCCCTGTTGTTGAGGCGATCGATCAGACGATCAGAAAAAACTCGGAGCGCCTGTTTCAGGGTGACGGTCTGACTCAGGTCAAAAGCCGCCTGATCGACCGATACGGCTGCCGCTTGATAGTCCGTGTAGTATTTGATGTAATCACAAACTACGCGCCGAGCCATAGCCTTTACTTCGTCGTCGTTACCGCCATCAGGCCGCAGCCCTCGGCGAAGCACTTCTTCCAGCACGATCTTGTAAGGCCAGCCGGTCATCGGCTCGAACCCCTCGGAACCAATCATGACCTTCACATTCTTTTGCACCATGTAGGCCACTTCGGCAGTACTCATCAGGCAACTATCAAGTCCGAGAATGTCTATTTTGCTACCGGCCAATTGCGGAAGATGGTTGATGCGCTCAATCAACCGGCCCAACTCCGGCATGCTCAGACTATCCGTGCGGCCCCCGGCCGTGCGTCGCAGGAAATCATACGCCGGCCCCCCGGCGTGTCCTGATAAAACAACCATGTAGTGGGTGGCCTCATAATCGTTCATGGACTCTTCGACAAACTGGAGAATCTCGTCCGCGTAGCTGGCGGGCTTGCGCTTTGGGGCTTTGCTCCGTTTTTGCTTCGTCAGGATCACAGCGTTGTCGAGGGCGACCTTCGTCGATCCTGGCGTTTCATCTTTATCAATAAACAGAGGCTGATTCCTGTAAACGCTGGAGTCGAGTTGCGCCACCACCGCTACGTCTTTGTTTGAGCCGACCCGTCTCATCTCAGTGAGGGCAAACACGCATTCTTCGGACAGATTGTTATTGCCGGACAGATAAATCATGACCAGCCACTTTACTTTCTTGCCCATAGCAACTACCTCCTTATCGAGAACTCGCTTGTATTTGTGATTCCCGCGAACCGGCCTTTGAACGATCGGAAGCCGAGCATACGGCTTCTCAGCCGAACAAAGTCCTCGTGATGGGGCGATCTCTCATCGAGTTCTCGGAAGACCGGGACCTGTTGAAATGAAACGCATCCGGCTGTGAATGCCGCGCAAGAGTCTCTGATGAGCCGTGGGACGCCGTTCGACTTGCCGACACTAGTACCAGCTAGAAGGGATGTCAACAACTATCTGAGTGAATGAACCGCCAGCATTCTGGTCAACTCCGCGATCGACTTTTTCCGTTAACGGAGCCGGCTTGACCCCCTCGAAGAAACGACCGTCCGGAACCGCATTCAGCTCGCGCATGGAATGGTGATCAGCGACTCCATTGTCGAAGAGCTCACCGGTACCCTTTATCTCTTATGACCGGCGGAGCGAAATGTTTCATCGGCCCCTCCCCGGCAACCGCGCAAGAAGCCTCGCTGTCCCCGTTCTAAACCAACAAAGTCCGCACACGCTTTACTCGCGGAGTGACGGGTTTCAGCTTTTACGCTGTGTGGGAGAGATCTCCCCAGGCTAGCGCACGGCAAAGTTCTCAAACGAGCTAACTTGGAAGGAGAAGAAGTGATGAAGACGAATTTGTTTAGTTTAATCAGCGGGTTTGTGTTGCTGTTAGTGACGCCGCTCGCGATAGTCAGTGCCTGGGGTGGCCATGCGGGCCAAAAGCCGCAGGAGAAAGATGAATATCGCCTGGAAGGGCCGTTCACCCAGGGAAACCTGACGGTGTTCCTGATTCATGGGAAAGACAAAATCAAGGGGCAGACTTTCATAACGCTGCAAGAAGCCCTGGTCCAAAGGAAGGTGATCGTCCGCGAAACGCGATCGGTTAACGAACTCTCGATCGAGAATATTTCCAGCGAAGAGGTCTTTGTGCAGTCAGGCGACATCGTCAAAGGTGGCCAGCAGGATCGCATGCTGGTGGTCGATCTGATCCTGCCGCCGCATTCAGGCAAGATTCCGATCGCCGCCTTTTGTGTCGAGAATGGACGCTGGAGCCGTCGCGGAAATGAAGAGGTTACAACGTTTAACTCTTCCTCGAACGTGGTTGCCAGTCGCGAAGTGAAACTGGCCGCAAAGGCGCGCGGATCGCAGGGTGACGTGTGGCGCGAAGTGGCCGCGGCCCAGGATAAACTCAGCGCCAACGTTGGCGGCGACGTCAAAAACGAAGCATCGCCCACCAGCTTTCAGCTCGCATTGGAAAATAAGGAAGTGCAAAAGACCGCTGAGAATTACATCGACGCGCTGTCTGGAATCGTTAATGGCAAGACCGACGTCATCGGCTATGTCTTTGCCATCAACGGCAAAATCAACAGCGCCGATATCTATGCTTCGAGTGTGCTGTTTAAGAAACTCTGGCCCAAGCTCTTGAAGGCCAGCGCCATTGAAGCGATAGCCGAGCTGCGTCGCGGCGAGAAATTCTCAGCCCCGCCCGCGGATGCCGTTAGAGGGTTTCTTGATGACTCGAAAGGAACCGAGAAGGAGAAAGACGTTTCGTCCCGGGTGCAGACGGTTACGCGCGAATCTTCCGGCAGCGTGTTCTTTGAAACTCGTGACAAAGCGAAGTCCAACGTTTGGGTGCATCGGAACGTAATTAAGAAGGACTGAAGGCGGCGGAGGGCAAAGCGGCAAGGGCAAAGGGCGAAAGAGCAAGAGGATTACCTTGGCTCTTACCCCTTTGCTCTTTGTATTTTCACCTTAGTGCACAATCTTCATCGAATAAAGAATTCCGTAAAGCTCGTCCTGATGCTTCGGAAAATTGGCACCATTGGTGGAGAGGATTAGGGTGACCAACTGGGACTGGCCCGCATATTTCCGATAGGCCTGCCATTCCAGACGGCGAATATCGTCGGCCATCTCAGGTTTCGACTCGCGGAACTGAATGCCGCGGAGGCCATCAATTTCCACCCATTTCACTTCGTCGTACTTGCCGATCTTCTGACTCGTCTTGGCGCTCTCATACATGGCCTTGATGCTGACATCGGTGGGGAAGCTTGGATCCATCGTCGATATATTGCCGCTGAGAAACGCGCCCCCGCCCCCATAGCTGAACGTTTCGTTGCGCACTTCTTGTTTGTTCCAACTCGCCGGCATTGTCCAGGTGATTCCCTGCTGGTCCCATTTGACTTCCTGGCCGTTGGCGATCGCAGCTTTCTGGGCAGCGGTGGGATTCGCCTGCTCGATCTGCTCGCCTCCGCTCGTGGTGGACTCGCTCGACGACGACGAATTTGAGTTGTTGGTGCTCTTCAGCTTACTGCTGAGATTGCAAGCGGCCACTACCAGCACGAGCGCGGCGATTAGGAAAAGATGTTTCATCGGGTCACCTGGTTTGTCGCAGAGTCGAACAACAGACGCCTTTTACTGTAAGCCGGTGCAAGTGTCAAATATTCAAAAGCAGGTGATAAAAATAAAAGCGGCGAGACTGCGAGTCTCGCCGCCCTTGGCTGACCCAGGATAGATTTAGTCGTGAGTCATTAAGTGAGTCAATATCGCTTATGGCCGCACACAAACCTTGTACTCACTCCCACAATCCTTTTGGGCATCGGTGTAGTATTTGTAACACATGTTTGAAGTTGGACAAAAATGCGGTGTATCCCCAGGACAACAGCTTCCACCTCCGCAACATAGCCGGCCAGGTTTGCAGCAATAGCCATCTCCGCAGTTGACCGGATACCCTTCGGGGCATGCCATCAAGCGCTCTGCGGTCGCCGAATCCCCTGCTAGTTGTTTGCCGTCTCGTGGCGAGGGTGCAGGCTTGCTCGTAGAAACGGCAAACGCAGTTACCACGAGGCTTGTTAACACAAAGAATCTCAGAGAGCTCTTAAGGAATCGCATCTGTGTGAGTCTCCTTTCAAAAATACGAGAGGCTGAACCTCGTGCGAGAACAAAGGCCTTATACACCGGAAGGACTTAACAAGGCAAGAAAAATCTAAAACCGTGAGATGTCATAGCTGAGATAAGACAACGCAATACTTTTGGTGAAGTCTTTCAAATGCGACTTCATCATGTCTTCTCATGCGCGCCATCTTTCTCATCGAGGCTTTGCATGATATCCTCACTCTCTACCCCCTTCTTAAGATTAAAGAATTATCGACGGCGCCGGAACGCGCTTCCCGAGGTTAACTATGCTTGCTCAAAACTCTAGCCTGAAGCCTTTTGGACTAGTGCTGGGACTCCTGGTGTTGCTAATGGGCAGTGCCTGCCAACCGGCGAACACAAACGTCAATACAAATGCCAACGCGAATTCAGCAAAAATAAATTCCAATGTCAACAGCGCGAACGCGAATTCGGAAAGTACCGATCGCGGCCCGACGATTAACACCCGCGAGCCTGATAAATACAGCGCCACCCTGACCTTCAGCCTTGAAACCGAAGGCGGCGATAAGGCCATAGGAATTCCGCCGCTCGCGGTGCAGGTTGCGCGCAGCGGCCAGGATCGACGCGTTGAGTTCAAGTTGCCGGATGGCTCGCCGCTGATCTATCTCGATCACAACAACCGGCATTACGTAGTTTTGCCTTCTCGAAAACAATATGCCGAGCTGTCGCAGGACGCCACGGGCATTCAGTTGCACAAGCTGCTGACGCCGGGCCAACTGGTTGAAGCTCTAAAAAACAGAAAAGGAGTGGAACTCGCCGGCGAAGGCTTGATAAACGGTCGCGCGGCTGACAAATATCGTTACAGCGCATCAACGAACACCAATACCAAGGCCGGTGAAGTAAAAGCCGAGGCCTTCGTTTACGTTGATAAGGAAACCGGGTTACCGCTGCGAGCGGAAATGCTGGCGGAAAGCTCAGGCGATGTGAAAGGTGTCAAAGCTGCGCGCGTCGTCGCCGAGATGAAGGACATCAAGACGGACATTGCCGCGTCGCTGTTTGAGGTGCCGGCGGGTTACGCACAAGTCGCCGCGGAAAAAATTCGTCAGCAGATAGATGCGCTGACCAACGCGGTGGCGGCCATCATCAAAGCGATGATCTCGAGCCAGGGTTCGCAGAGCGGCGCGTCGCCTTCGCCCGCAGTCGTCACACCTTCGCCGGCGGATACCAAACCATGACCAGATACCTCTTGATTCTGATCGTAGGTTTGCTGCTCGGTGCGGTAGCTACCGCGTATTTTCTGGGCGCGCCCCGAGCGCGTACCCTGCCGGGTGCACCCTTAAAACCACCCGATCCCAATGCGGCGACTACCGGGACGGTCACGGTAACCATTGACGAAAAGTTTTTCGGCTCGTTGCTGGCCACAATCTTTCAAAAGCTTGGTCCGCCGCAACTCAAACTCTCTCAGATCCAACCGCAGGCTCGAGTGCAGCCGGCGGTCTTTGACGCTCAGTGCGACGATGTTGTTGTTCTCAATCCCGATGGCGGCAACGTCAAGACGAGCGTGCAATTCGCCGGCGGAACAATTATCGCGCCCCTGGCCTTCACCGGCAGCTATCGAATCCTCACCCAGTGTATTCAGTTCAAGGGGACGGCGCGGGCGACGGTTGACCTGTCATACGACCAATCGAAGCAGACGGTCTTTGGCCGCTTGAACATTGAGGAAGTGGTTTTGGAAGGCACTTCATCACTGGTAAGCGGTTTGGTCACTGCGTTCGTGCGCAAGACAATAGATGAGCGGCTCAACCCGTTCGAAGTGCTGCGCGTATCCCAACTCGCACTTTCCCTGCCGATTCAGGCAACCGGCGGCACCTTAAAGGCCCAGGTAAAAGACGTGCGGGCTGAAGTTCAGGAAGGCGCGTTGAAGATGTATCTCATCTACGACTTCAACGCCGAGCGCAACAGCGGCTGAAATTCTAATCTCAAATTTCTAATTTCAGATTTGGCTGGTACGAATCGACGAAATCTGACTATCGCCCGGCACACTCATCGTTGCGAGCCCGGCGAGCTTGCCTCGTCGACTCCCATCCGATGCTGGTAGACCAGTTTGCCTCCCAGACTGGCTGCGATCATCATATCCACCAATCCGGCAACGGAAACAACGAACGGCACCTGCAAATGATGGCCTACTGCCGCCGCGCCATAGTTTTTCATGCGCAGATAAAGACTCACGCCGAACAAAAGCAGGGCGGACAGATTCAAGATCATATGTAGCGTGCCGGTCTTTTTCGCTGCCGGCTCGGTAATCGTGAGCCAGTCGATCAGGCCGGGCATCGCGGCCAGAATCGCGCCCACGATACCCGCGGCGATCAGATACTTTGAGATCAGAATCAGACTTGTGTTTCGGTGGAAATAAAAGATTACGTCCGTGACCACCGACGTAGTCCACAAAGCTATCGGGTAATGGACTAACATCGGATGGATCGGTGCTCCGGCGAAACTGGCTCTGGTTTTCATTTGCCTGCTCCTTTGTAGATTACGCGCTGATCACTTCGCTTGATCCGAAACAGTTTGAAGGTGAAACAATTTTCAGCCCGAGGGCGCGGGACGGTCAAGCTCGAATCAGAAAGGTCGCCGGCCGGCCCGCCGGCTATGAGCGCTAAGAGGCGAAAAAAATTCCTGCTGGTCATGTAATGTTTCGCCGGCCAATACCATTCACCCAGCGAACGAACGAAAGAACGCACCTCTTAAGAAGAGGGTGATGGAGGAAAAACTATGACCAGGAAGATTTTCGCAGTAATGCTTCTGTCGCTGGCTCTAACCGCTTGCGAGTCCGCGACGCCCGACAACAACGCAAACGCGACCAGCCCCGCAAAGGCAAACACGAATAACCAGGCCCCGACTCCGGCTGCGAGTGCCACTCCGCAGCCCAGTCCGACGGTCAAGGCCGAACTCAAGACGGGTGATAAGGTCAAGGTCGCCGCCAACGGAACGTCTGTCGATGCCACCGTGGTCGCCGTGGATGAGAAAGCAGGAAAGGTGACCGTGAGAATTCAGGGCGACGGCAAGGACACAACAGTTAGCCTGGACAATGTGACGAAGCAATAGCTCGAATCGACTTTCCGAAGGCAACTCGAACGGGTTGCCCTCGTCATCAAAACGACGAGTTGTGGCACGCACATCTTGCGCGTGATCTCACGGGCGAGACGCCCGTGCCACCCAAAGTTGGTCGGACATCAGATTGCTGACATGTCGCCCGCCAAAAACTTTCAGTTGCTCAAGCAGGAGGATTTCGATCGACTATTGACCTGGCTCGATTCTGATCCCAACGGCGCAGGTCTGTCTTATGAGCGGATTCGTTGGCGGCTGATCGCGATTCTTGCATCCCGCGGCTGTGCTGTTCCGGAAGAGCTGGCGGACGAAACAATCGACCGTGTCGCGCGCCGCGTCGCTGATATCCGGGACACCTACGTCGGCGACAAAGCCATATATTTTCTGGGGGTCATGAACAACGTGCATCACGAGTATTTGAAGCGGCCGAAGATGGCGAGGCCGCCCGAAGCTGTCGATGATGTTGAGGTGAAGGAAAAGACGCACCTGTGTTTGGATAAATGTCTGGACAAACTGACGGCTAATTCACGACACATGATCGAGCGCTACTATGCCGCGGACAAAAAGGCGAAGATCGATCTACGCAAGCAACTCGCGGCGGATTCCGGCGTTAGCCTGAATACTCTGAGATTGCGCGCGCTGCGAATCCGGGAAAAACTGCAAGCGTGTATCGAGCAATGTTTGCAGACAGAAGGTTTGTGATGACCGATATGGCCAACCCTCTTAATCCCGCAGTTTCTGATGGGCCCTTTGACGAGATGATTCGCCGCTTCCTGCTGGGGAGCTTGAGCGCATCGGAACAACCTTTGTTCGAACAACGATTGATGTCTGACGTTGGTTTGGACGCGCGCGCGCGCCTCATCGAACTCGATTTGGCTGACGACTATGCCTGCGGACGCCTGACTATATCTGACCGGCAATCATTCGAACAAAGGTTTCTCGTAACGGTCGATCGTAGACAAAGGCTCAGGGTCTCGGAATTGTTGCACGATCGGTTTTCATTTTCGGGAGCGATGGAGCGGGCGGCGCGACCTGAAACGGATCGTGGCGCGAAGAGGCTCCGGCATTTCTTTGGTTTAGACCGGCCGGCTTGGAGAATTGCTTTTGGCGCTCTGATAGTTCTGATACTGTTCGGAACGGTTCTACTGGTCGTAAAGGGACCGCGCCTGGCTGAGCGACTTACGAACAGAATAATTCCCAAACGCTCGACTCCGCGCAGCGCCCCACGTGAGGTGAACCATCCAACCAATATTTCAAGTCCGGAGCACCCGTCGACTCCTTCTCCGATGCCGCCTCATGACTCAGCAACCCAATCACCTCAAACCGTTGCGCTGTTTCCCACTGCACCCGATGCGGTCAAGATACCGACGGTAACCCTCTCGAACGGCGAGAGAGATTTCGTGCGGCTGAAACTGGCTGTGACTGTCGATCAGAAAGTTCCTCACCGGGCTGAAGTCCTGACCATCGGCGGGCAGTCTGTGCTTCTTGTTGATCGGCTCCAAGGTCCGCAAATCGAGGTCGACGTTCCCATGCGCTCGTTGAAGGGTGGAAAATATCGGGTGCGGCTGAGCGATGCCAGGGATGTATCAAAGAAAGAGGTCGCGAGCTATTACTTTCTGGTGCAATAGCTATTTGACGCGACTCTTTCGTCTGCGCAGAAAGTCGATCAAGACAAACTGCGAAAGATTCGTCGGGTTGGCAAAGTAAGCCTTGCCGTTGGTCATCGCCGTCATTTCCTTGACGAATTCAACCAAATAGTAATCGCTGGCCAGCATGAAGGTATTGATCATGATGCCGGCTTTCCGACAAGCCTGAACCTCGCGAAAGGTCGCATCCATCACCCACGGATCGCCGCCCATTGAGTTCTTGTAAAGTCGTCGTGATGCTGGGAGCGGGGACGTCCCGTCCGCATCTCGTCGCGTTCGGCCCGCGCCTGCAAACGCTGATGCTTGTGCTCCTTCAATAAAACAGGCCGTTGGTTTCCCATCTGTGACCATCACGATTTGTTTCATGTCCTTGCGTTGGACCTGCAGCAGTCGTCGCGCCAGACGCAAGCCTTCCGCAGTATTCGTGTGATAAGGACCAACCTGTGTGGTCGCAAGCTTAGCCAGCGGGAGTTCTTCGGCGGAATCATGAAACAACACGATCTTCAAAGAGTCGCCGGGATACTGGGTCCGAATGAGATGGCCGAGCGCCAGCGCCACTTTCTTTGCCGGCGTGAAGCGATCTTCACCATAGAGAATCATCGAGTGCGAGCAGTCGAGCATCACCACCGTGGCGCATGACGATTGATAATCGCACTGATGTACGTGCAGGTCCTTATATTCAAGGTTGAGCGGAACCGACAGGCCTTCACGCTGAATTGCCGATAGCAGCGTCGTGTTTACGTCAAGATTAATCGTGTCGCCAAACTCGTAGGGCTTGCTGGCGGCTTCCGCTTCAACTCCGGTGGCCAGGTGCGCCGTATCGTGACGGCCAAGGGAACTCTTGCCCAAACTTCCCAGCAGATTGCGCAGCGTCTTATAGCCAAGAAAATCCAAACCCTTCTCGGTAACTTCAAATTTGATATTGCGTGGCAGAGGATCTTCGATTTGCCCTTCGCCCTGACCGCGCATCATTTCGCGCCGCTGTTCTGAATTCAGCGGCTCTTCGTGCAGCGTCAGATAACCTTCTTCGACCAGACGTTCGATCAGTTGATTCAGCGTCTCCTGAAGCTGAGAGCCTTCATACTTGCCTTCATTCTCGTCGAGCATCTGCTGAATCTGTGACGGCGAAAGCAGGCCTTGATCCATCAGCGCTTGCAACAACGCCCGGCGCAGCGCATCAAGCGAAGTGTCCTGCGGCATCCGTTGGCGCGTCCAGTAATAATCGTCGTCGTAGCCGGAAGAGAGCAGGGAATCAGAAAGACTCTCCATCAGGTCGCCGAGATTGATCCCGAAGACATCGAGGCCATTGAATTTTGAGTAGCGAGTGAATTTCATTTAATTAGCCGCGGATTAACGCGGATGTTCGCGGATAAGAGCATTAGACAAAAAGTATTCACACAATTTGCTTCTATTCATTCGGCTTTAGAAGCGCAGCAATGGAGATCTCGTTAAGTTGCTTAACTTGCTTGCGCGAATTATCGAATGCGAGTCGCCGGAACTCAGGCTTGATACCGAAGTTGAATAATAGGCCAACTTCAATCTCAGTAGCTCGCAGATAATTAAGAAGCTGAGCTTCGTGAGCCGAATCGAGTGTGCGCGCGGCTTTCAATTCCAACAGCACCGATCTGTCGACTAGGACATCCGCAACAAAGTCACCAACCTTGTGACCTCGGAACCAAACGGGAACCTGAATCTGTCGTCGAACGTCGAGGCCCTTCGAAGTGAGGGCAACTTCAAAAGCCCTCTCGTAAACAGACTCCAAAAATCCATGTCCGAGTTCGTTATAAACTTCAAAGAAGACGCCGATGATCGTCTCCGTCAATTGCTTATGCTTTAATCCGCGTGTATCCGCGTTCATCTGCGGCTAATTTCCTTAACTGTATTTTCCCGTTTCCGTCAAATCATCATAGATCATCCCGCGCCGGTCCTTCTTTGCCTTGGTCACCGCTGTGTAGCCGCCTTCTTCGTTGCGGCTGATCTTGTTTTCGGCGTAGAGACCTTCGAGCACGAATTCGCAGGCTGCCACCGTCTGCGCTTTGTCCTGGCGTTTGAAATCGAAGGGGATCAAAGCCGTGTCGATCAGTTCGGGCGCGGATTCAAGCAGCAGCATGCACTCTTCGGCCGACGCAGAATCCGCCAGTCTTAAATTGTTTCCATCATCAAACCACGCGACGGTGTGGGCAAAGTCGATGCCGACGAAATAGCCTTCGAAAATCTCGCCGGCGGCGCGCTTGATCAGGTCTTTCGCGATTCGATGAGCGCCAATTTGTTCACCTTCGTACTCCAATTCAATTTTACCCGTCATCGACGGGATGGCCGCATAGATGTCGGCGATACGTGGGACGATCTGTTCTTCTTCAGTCGTGAAAGCGCGTCGCTCGGCGTTTGAAACCGCCGACTCCATCACCGTGATCGGCAGACGCTGCGAGACGCCCGAATGTTTGTCGATGCGCTGATCATCGCGAGCTTCAAAAGCAATCTGCTCGATGGTCTCACGAATGAAGTCCGTAATCAGCAGGCGATCTTTGGAGCCGTCGCGCGCGGTCCAGGCTTCCTGCCGAGTGATCTCCACGCCCAACTCGATCTCTTTAGGATAGTGCGTCATGATTTCCGTGCCGATGCGATCCTTCAAGGGCGAAATAATTTTACCGCGCGCGGTGTAGTCTTCCGGATTCGCTGAGAACACCAGCATCACATCGAGCGGCAACCGCACGGGATAGCCCTTAATCTGCACGTCACCTTCCTGCATAATGTTAAAGAGTCCGACCTGGATCTTGCCGGCCAGATCGGGCAGCTCATTAATCGCAAAGATCCCGCGATTCGCTCGCGGCAGCAGGCCGTAGTGAATCGTCAGCTCGTCGCTCAACAGATGTCCGCCCTTCGCGGCTTTAATCGGATCGACATCGCCGATTATGTCCGCAATCGTCACGTCTGGAGTGGCCAGTTTCTCGACAAAGCGCGCGTCGCGTCCGATCCAATCAATGTGGGCTGAGTCGCCATGCAACTCAATCATCTGTCGCCCGTAAGCGCTAATCGGATGAAAGGGATCGTCGTTGACTTCCGAGCCTTTCAGGATCGGAATTGCTTCGTCGAGCAGCCTTGTCAGTTGGCGAATGATGCGGCTCTTGGCCTGGCCACGCAGGCCAAGCAAGATCAGGTTATGACGCGACAAAATCGCGTTCACTAATTGCGGAATGACCGATTCATCATAGCCGACGATGCCCGGAAAAAGTTTCTCGCCTTCACGCAGTTTGCGAACCAGATTTGCGCGCAGCTCGTCTTTGACTGAGACGCGCCTGTAACCACTCTCTTTGAGTTCGCCTAAAGTCCGTGCTCGTTCCATGTACAAGATTCTAACCGTAAAGAGCGCAAAGGGCGAAAAGCGAAGCACTCTGAGGATTTCCTCTGCGTACCTTTGCGAAATGCTCCGCGTCCTCTGCGTTTAAGGCTCTGAGTTTTTCGCGCGATATACGCCGGTGGGGCCCTGGGAGACTAGTCCATCCGCTGCTAGTTTTTCCAGGTGAGCAAGCACCGCCCGTTCAGCCATAGCATGCGCTTTGGGAGAAACGTCGAGGTAGGCGCGCGTGACGATCTCTTTTGGACTCGAAGCACCTTCACGCACGGCCGCCAGGATCAATTCTTCGCGTTGCCGGCGATGAGAGATGTACTCGTCGATCTTCTCGTAAGGATTAGCGACCGCCGGACCATGTCCGCCGAACAGGACAGAGAGATTCGGCAGCGCTCGCATTCTCTCGAGCGAGTCCAGATAGTCGCGCATGTTTCCGTCCGCCGGGTCGATCAGGACCGAGCCGAAGCCGACAATGTTGTCACCGGAAATCAGCGCGCCTGTTCGTTCATCGTAAAAGCAGAGATGTCCGCGAGCATGTCCGGGCGTGAACATCGCGCGCAGTTTGATCTCAGGCTCGCCCTTCAGTTCCAGTACCTCACCATCTTCTATCCATCGATCGATACTGAGCTGATTTCCCAGAGAGTCCGCAGTCAAACGATGCGCTGCGACGAGAACGCGCGCGCCCTTCGCCGTCGCCAGGTGATCGTTGAGAGCATCAACGCCGGCGACGTGGTCCGGATGAGCGTGCGTCAGAATGATTTCCCGCACTATTCGTCCTTCGGCGATTAGATCGTCGGCGCATTTGGCCAGGGCCTGCTGTTCATCTTCGTAGGGAGATCCTGGATCGATCACCAGAATTTCGCTTGAGCTGTAAATCAGATAACAGTTCGTATGTGTTGCTGGCGGTTTGGTCGGTGTGCGTACCGGAAAGCAAAGGTAGTGCGGAAGAAATTCGATCCGCCGCGTTGGTTCACGACGCGCTTGCGGAATGGAAAGAAAGCGCTCTACCAGATCGTTGGTGAGGCCGCCGGCTAACGTCTTCAGCGCGTGTAGCACGGGCGGCACAACGATCACCTGACTTCGCCTCCATTTCGCATAGGCTTCGCCGGCGGCAATCCATTCGCCGCTTTCCAGTTCCGAATCTTCCGTGACGCGAGGTTCCTGCTTTGGCGGGCAGTTGACCAGAAAAAACCATGTATCAAATCGTCTCGGTGCAAAGGGCGGAGTCACCCAACGACCGACAAAGGTGAAATCAGACGCGTCAAGCTGCAAGCCGTAATGCTGAAGTAGTTCGGGCCAGGACATTCGCTTTGATTCCAAATCGTCGAGCAGCGAAGCACGTTGGCCGACCGTCAACGTTTCAGCACCGCGGGCCAGCAGCACGCCGACTTCTTCAAATATCTCGCGGGCGGCGCAACTGATCATCGCGGCTCGCTCTGCATCGTCACAGTTGTTAACCGGAACGTCGGCGTCGCTGGCTTCTCGCTGGCCCCCGGGAAACGCTTGAAAGCCGCCGAGAAAAGCGAGCTTCGTGCTGCGCTTCACCCAGAAGACTTCAGGATTGTTTGGATCAGTATTAGGACGAAGCAGAATGACGGCGGCCGCGTCTTTGGGTATTGGAGATTCAGCCACGATTTCACATCCGCAGATTACGCAGATTTCGCAGATTCAAGATAGAAAATGGCAACGCCTTAAGCGGACTAATCATTCCGTATGACGGTTCTTGAGTCGCGTTCTCTGTGGAATCTGCGTAATCTGCGGATAATCATGACCAGCGAAACCGTTCCCCATCATCACTCGTCCACGGATTGCCGCGCATATGGTAGCCGCCTTCTTCCCAGAAGCCTGCCTGGTCTTCGGCCAGAAAGCGCACGCCCTTTACCCACTTCGCGGATTTCCAGGCGTAGAGCTGCGGAATGATCAGACGCACCGGCCCGCCGTGTTCGGTCGGAATTGGACCGCCATCATGCGCGTAAGCAAACAGGGAATCCTCTTTCAGAAAGTATTCGATGGGAACGTTCGCGGTCCAACCATAGTCATAAGCCAGAGCCAGCACGAACTTCGCCTCCGGCTTGACGCCGGCGAGTCTGGCAATTTCGCGCGTCGAGACTCCGGTCCAGACATTGTCCAGCCGCGACCAGCGCGTGACGCAATGAAAGTCGGCATAGACCTTCACCGCGGGAAGCTGCATGAACTCGTCCAACGAGAAGCTTGGATTCCGCTCGACCAGACCGTCGATTTCGAACCTCCAGTTGGCGAGGTCGATTTCCGGCGCACCATGCGCGTCAAGCACCGGCCACTTCCTGGTCCTTGACTGCCCCGGCGGGATTCGCTGTTCGCGCCGCGTGTCGGGACTAATGATGATTTCAGGATCGCCGATTTCATCCGGCTGGCGCGGATCGTTGGTTTGATATTTAGGGTCTTTGATTAGGCTGTTAAGAAAACTCATTTTTGAAAAACTAGTTCCTGAATTCGATCAAATTCAACCACAGGCGTCCATGTCACCAAAGTTCTGGTCCTGTTTGCTCCAACCAATTTGGTTTCGGCTGTTCTTAACCTTGACCCACCAAACAGTTTCAGGTTCATTCAATACTTCTATGTTTTCCTGCCTTTTTCCTGTTGGCTTTTTGCTAATCAAGTCGGGAGACGTCGGCATTTCATTTTCGTAAATCTTGCCGTTGAACCAAATCTTGTAGATGCCTTCGCCTTCGTAATGTAGCAGGTAGAGAACGTCGCCGGGTTTCACCTTAGTCTTGCGCTTGTCCATTCCAATTGTTGTCGCTTTCCTAACTACGGCCTTGCCCGGCTTCAAAGTGATCACGACACCGGTCAAGCCAATCACGTGTTCACCCTTTCTCACGCGAAACGCCGCGCCTGAGTTTTCGGAGCGTGACTTATAAAGCACTGTATCCTTGACGACGCTCCAACGCCGGTAAGTACAGCATTCGAAAGGGCAGGCGCCGAAGTCGGCGTAGTTGACTGGGGGTCGAGGATTTTGTCCTGGATACACCGAGCTGGCGAATAACAAAGACGGACAGACAATCTTCGCCAGGAGTGTCCGAAACTTTCGGGCCTTGACCGGGTTCACCATTTTTCTGGGTTCCTTTGCTTGCTGAATTGGTTACTCAGGGTCTTCGATTGACGTTAAGAGAATTCATCCTGCAAGGATGGCCGGGAATCGCTCGCTCGATGTTCACGCTCAAATTCAATTCTGCCGAGTTTGATTTCAGTCTTGGCCGCGAGTCGTCTTCGCTCCTTTGCCGCCCGCTTAATCTCTTCCGTAAATTCCCAGTGGTCCATGTTTGAATGGCCACGCTTTCCGCCTTGTCCACTGTCACTCTTGCCTTTGGATATCGCCATCATAAACTCCGAACTATGCCTCTGATCAGGTGTCCGCAGAATAGGATTTGTCTGCCTCGTCCTGAGCGTCGATGAACGAGTCGATCAGCGATCGTTCTTTTTCGACCAGCGTCCGCAGGGCTTCGCGAAAGATTCTTTGTGACAGCGAAGGGTCACGAAGCAGCAGCCGGCGAAACGCGTCGTCACTCCACTGCAAGACGGTCGAGCTTTCTTTGGCCCGCACCGAAGCCGATCGCGGAATGCCGCAGAGCACCGCCAACTCGCCCAGAATACTTCCTGGTTTCGTTTGGGTGAGGACCAGATCCTTTTCATCCCGCTCGACAAAAACCTCGAGTTTGCCGGTCAACACGAGCAGGACAAAAGTCGCGTTGTCGCCTTCTTTCAGCAGAATGCTGCCCGCCGCATGCTCTTTGATTTCACCGGCGTCGAGCAGACGCTTGGTTCCGTGAACCGTAAATCCCTGAAACAAAGGGAAGCCGGTAATCAGTTCAGCATATTGTTCGCTCATAGGTTTGGGGCTCCTCTTTCGTCACAGCGGGCACAGTCGCGTGCGAAAAACTAAAGCCGATCCACGAAATCACACGAAGCCTCCCTAAAGGTTCGCGTTGTTTCGTGTGGTTTCGTGGATCGTTAAGGCTTTCCCTTTGCCAACACAACAAGAGTTGCGCGCTTGCATCGGCGAGTCGAGAGTTCGCGGAAAATTACACTTCTTAGGTGCTAGCCCTCGCGCTTCGGCGATTTCCGCTCTGCCATTTTCATCAGCTCCTCCGGCATCCATTTGCCGATGCCTTTGGCGGTAGCTTCCTCGACGCCTTTCGAACGATCGTGCCATTTGTCGCGGGTGCCTTCGGGGCCCCGCTGCCGTTCATAATTCTCAGTTTGCTCCAACGACAGTACGATTCCCTGTGCTACGTCGTTCCAATCCTTTTGCTGAATGCCGCGCAAAACCAGCGGCAGTCCGGCTGTCCAGTCTTCCTCAGGCGCGCGCGCGTCCTGTTCCGGAATCGTCAGATTGTAAGTCGGCGGGAACGCAGTGCCTGAGTATTCACGCACCAACTGCTTGGCCACATCTTTGTAAGCCGTTTGGGGACTCTCGCGCCGAATCGCCTGTGCGCGGCGAAATAGATCGGCAACTGATGGTGCTTCGTTGGCCATTGGTCGGCGCTCCTACATTTGCTGGAGATTCTTTCTGGTGAATTCATTTTCGACGTTGCCGGTGTTCAATGTCGAGGCGGGTTCGAACAAAAGAACCTCTGCCTCTTCCTCAGCAAAGGGCCGGTGCTCGACACCGCGCGGCACGACGATAAACTCGCCGGCTTCAACCCATTCTTCGTGTGCGCCGTCGTCTGTGCGATAGTCCATCCGAAATCTTCCTTTCACCACGAAAAACATTTCGTCTTCGTTCTCATGGTGATGCCAGGTAAACGGTCCCTGAAACTTTACCAGCTTGAGGTGCTGCCCGTTGAGCTCACCGATGATACGCGGATTCCAGTGGTCCTTGATCAGCGAAAGCTTCTCGGCGAGATTGATCTTATGCATCGCGTCCTACTTGAGATATTGACAGGATTCACAAGATTTACAGGATTAATGAAGCAGTTAACTTCTTAATGCCTATCTTGTAAATCCGGTTAATCCTGTCGAAGCTCTCTAATTCGTCTTGCCCATTTGCCAGAGCATGAACGCGTAATCGAACGCGGTTTCGTGAATTGCGTCATAGCGCCCCGAGGCGCCGCCATGTCCCGCGCCCATGTTCACTTTCAGCAGCAGCGGATTGTGATCGGTCTTCAGCTCGCGAATCTTGGCTACGAACTTTGTGCCTTCCCAATAGGGAACCTGGCTGTCGTTCAGCGAAACCTTGACGAGCATTGCCGGATAATTCTTCTTCGCGACATTGTCATAAGGCGAATACTGCTTCATGTATTCGTAGGCAGCTTTTTCGTTGGGATTGCCCCATTCGATGTATTCGCTGGTCGTCAAAGGCAATGACGCATCCAGCATCGTGTTGAGCACATCCACGAACGGCACCTGCGCCACGACGGCTTTGAAAAGATCGGGCCGCATGTTCGTAACCGCGCCCATCAACAAACCGCCGGCGCTGCCGCCCTGAATCACCAAACGATCGCTGGAGGTGTATTTCTGCTTGACCAGATGCTCGGCGCAGGCGATGAAATCCGTAAAAGTATTCATCTTTTTCATCATGCGCCCAGCGTCGCGCCAGGGCTCGCCCAACTCTCCACCGCCGCGAATGTGTGCAATGACATAGATCACACCACGATCGAGCAGCGCCAGGCGGCCGGCTGAAAAGCCCGGCGAGATGGGAATGCCATACGAGCCATAGGCGTAAAGCAGCATCGGCGCCGAACCGTCCAGCTTTGTACCCTGTCGATAAACCACAGACATCGGGATCTTCGTTCCGTCTGCGGCGGTGGCAAACAGGCGCTCAGATTTGTAGTTCGCTTTATCAAATCCACCCGGCACTTCGGTCTGCTTCATTAGAGTGGCCCTGCGCGTGTTCATGTCGTAATCAAAGACAGAGCCAGGCGTGACCAGCGACTGATAGTTGTAGCGCAGCACGGTCGTGTTGAATTCACGATTCGCGCCCAGCCCGGAAGCGTACACCGGCTCCGGAAAGACGATCCGATGACGCTGGTTGTTTTTGAAGTTAACAATCTCGATTTGTTCCAGACCGTTTTCCCATTCAGTCAGGACTGCATGATCGGCGAATAGATCGACGCCGTCGATCTTCACGGCGGGCCGGTGAGCTACAAACTCTTTCCAGTTCTTTTCCGCCGGATCGGAAACAGGCGCGGTGACTACGCGAAAGTTTTTCGCACCCTTGTTCGTACGAATGTAGAAAAGGTTACCACGATGATCGATATCGTACTCATGATCGGCCTGGCGCGGCAAAACGATCTTCCATTCGGCATTCGGATTGTCAGCCGGAATGTAACGGAACTCGGTTGAGGTCTTGCTGAACGCGCCCAACATGATCAGGGCTTTATCTCTGGATCGGGCGGCGCCGATGTCGAACAGCTCGTCTTTCTCTTCATAAACCAGGTCGTACTTGTCACTTCCCAGGACGTGCCGGAAGAATTTGTCGTTGCGCTTGGTCACCGCGTCTTCCGTCACATAAAAGATGGTCTTGTTGTCGGTGGTCCAGGTCACGTTATCGACGCGCTCGATACGCTCCGGCAAAAGTTCGCCGGTGCTCAGGTTCTTAATGTGCAGTGTGTACTGACGGTAGCCGGTGTTGTCGGTTGAATACGCCAGCAGGTGGCCGTCATCGCTGGGCACAAACGAGCCGACTGACATGAACTTTTGACCTTTCGCCAGTTCATTGAGGTCGAGCAGAATCTGCTCAGGCGCATTCAGGTTTCCGTGCTTGCGACAGAAGATCGGATACTGCTGGCCTTCGACCGTACGCGAATAGTAGAAGTAATCGCCCCAACGATACGGCACATTGGTGTCGGTCTGTTTGATGTGGCTGAGAATTTCCTTGTAGAGCCGGTCCTGCAAGCCCTCGGTCGGCTTCATCACGGCGGCGGTGTAAGCGTTCTCGGCTTCGAGGTGCGCGATCACCGCGGGATTGGACTTCTCGCGCAACCAGAAATAATTGTCGACCAGCCGGTCGCCGTTGATCTCAGTAATCTTTGGTTTCTTTTCCGTTACCGGGGGTTGGAACATAGACGATTTATTTCCATCCTGGGCCATGACGTTAACAAAGGCAATCATTGAAATTGAGAAAAGCGAAGCGAGCAGTAATCTGTGCAGTTTCATGCGAACCTCCTGGCGAGAATCAAACCCGGGTCTGATTACGGAAGCGGAAGCGTGAAAGTTTCTGTTCGACGAAGCCCACGGCCCGTCAATCATGCACCGTTCAACCACGAAGCGGATCGCCCCACCCTGATTGCACCAGCTTTCCGTTTTCGACAATGCAGGGAACGGTCGGATCGTCACCAGAAAACCTGAACATCTCGGCGCGCCGCGCGCGGTCGTTCTGCGCGTCGTAATCGGTGTAAGCGATGCCTTTTGAATCGTAGTAATCGCGCGCCTGTTGGCAATAGGGACAACCAGGCTTGGTGTAGATAACCAGTGCCACTTTCTCGATCACCTCCGTCGGTGAAATTAGTTTAGCAGCTAGGTGAGGGAGATGAGAAACGCCGATTTGGAGTGCGCCGGCAAAGCGAAGCCTAACTGTGATTTCTCCCTCTCCCTCTGGGAGAGGGTCGGGGTGAGGGCGTAGTAGAAGCCGTTAAGGTCGGACCGGAAGATTGTGCATCGCTTAATGCAACGGACCTCTGATATCACACTGGAAAAGGATGTAAGTCGCAACTTCGCTCAGACCCTCTCCCAACCCTCTCCCAGAGGGAGAGGGCTCAAAAAAATGGGGACGAGCGTGCCTCATCGCTCGTCCCCGCAGCGTGACCAAGCAGGTTATCCGGATATCAGCCCCTCCGGGTTGAAAGTTCAGTCACGCTGATTTGTTGGCCCCTTAACAAAGCGGGCCGATAGTCTGCGATTACTCAGGAGGCTCACGTTTGTCTTCGCGAAAGTCGCGAACATCCGCCCTACGATCGCGACGGTCTTTGCGCAGGTCACGCCGGTCGGTCCGAACGTCGCGCGTGTCGCTGGCTATGTCTCTGCGGTCCTGGCGCAACTCCTGCTTGGACGCGCCTTCTTTCCGGTCGTTGCGCAGGTCACGAACATCAGCCCGGCGTTCCTGTCGGTCCTTGCGAATGTCCCGGCGGTCGCGGTGAATATCGCGCGTGTCGGTCCTGATGTCTCGCCGGTCGCGACGCAGGTCTTTGCCCTTCGGGCCGGCGACTGCCGCAACTCCACCTAACGTCGCGATCACAATCGACAACAGCAAACCACGAAAAATTAACGTTTTCATCTTTCGATTCCTCCTGAAGTTTATTCGGTCCCAATTTGCGCTGTGCGCAAGTCTCGGGTCCGCCTCCGAAGAGGCAGGAGGAGAGAAAGCGCCAATTCGGTAGTGACTCAATCAGCGCTTTCTTTCGTGGCGAAACCCCTTGCCAATTCGTTTAGACGCAAGGGTCGCGCTGGTGGACGAGATTTTTGCTGGGGGGAAATCTTTGGCTTTGATTCCACAAGTCAGATAGAATGCGCGAAATCAATTCTTGCCAGGCATGATGAAGATCTTTAATGTCCTTAGCCTCCTTCTGCTCCTGCCATTGCAGAGTCCTTCGCAAACATCTGCTCAAATGGATTTAGCGAGGTTCGTCGATCCTTTTATCGGCACGGCCGGACATGGCCATACGTTTCCCGGAGCCACAATGCCCTTCGGGATGGTCCAGCTCAGCCCCGACACGCGTTTGACCGGGTGGGACGGCAGTTCCGGCTATCATTACTCAGATCACATCATCTACGGTTTTAGTCACACACATCTGAGCGGCACAGGCATTTCCGACTACGGCGATATTCTTCTGATGCCGACGGTCGGAGATGTTTACCTCAACGCTTTGAATGGCGATAAGACCGAAAAAGGCTATGCATCGACGTTCAGTCATGAAAGCGAAACTGCCCGGCCCGGCTATTACTCAGTCAGGCTGGACGATGAAAACATCCTTGTCGAATTAACAGCCACGAAACGCGCCGGAATGCACCGTTACACCTATCCGGCCACCAAAGGCGCCAACATCATTCTTGATCTGGCGCACCGCGACAAAGTCGTCGACTCGTGGTTGCGAATTACCGGGGGCACAACTGTCGTCGGTTGGCGCAGGTCTGAAGCCTGGGCCAGAAACCAGGTCGTTTACTTCGCGGCTGAGTTCTCACAGCCCTTCACATTCTGGGGCGTGGCCGGCAACGATCAAGTCATGGAAGGACTGAGGGAGGTGCGCGGCCAGAACGTGAAAGCGTTTTTCACTTTCGACGCCTCGTCCGGCGCTCCGATCCTGGTGAAAGTCGGCCTCTCAGCGGTCAGCGTCGAAGGCGCCCGCAAAAATCTGGCAGCCGAGCTTAACCACTGGGATTTTGACAAAGTTAGAAACGACGCGTGGCGCGCCTGGAACGCGGAGCTGAACAAAATACAAGTAACCGGCGGCGCTGAAGTGCAACGCGAAAATTTCTACACCGCGCTCTATCACGCGATGATTGCGCCGAATCTTTTCATGGATGTTGACGGGCAATACCTGGGGCGCGATTTCAAGATTCATCGCAGCGAAGGTCATGATAACTACACGGTGTTCTCACTGTGGGATACGTTTCGCGCGGCCCATCCGCTTTACACAGTGATCGATCAAAAACGCACGATCGATTTTATTCGGACCTTCCTCGCGCAATACGAACAGGGCGGTCGCCTGCCGGTGTGGGAGCTGGCGGCGAATGAAACCGATACGATGATTGGCTATCACGCTGTCTCGGTCATCGCCGATGCGGCCGCCAAAGGTATCGACGGTTTTGATAAAGAGAAAGCTCTCGACGCGATGAAGCACAGCGCCGAGTTAAGACACTTCGGCCTGGACGCTTACACCGACCATGGCTACATCGCTTCGGAAGCCGAGAGGGAATCCGTCTCAAAGACCCTCGAATATGCTTACGACGATTGGTGCATCGCGCAGATGGCCCGCCGGCTGGGTCATATTGACGTTTACAATCGCTACATCGCCCGCGCCCAGTCATACAAGAATCTCTTTGATTCTGCGTCCGGCTTTATGCGCCCGCGCACGAACACCGGCTGGTTGCAACCATTCGATCCACGCAACGTTGATTTCAACTTCACTGAAGCGAACTCGTGGCAGTACACGTTCTTTGTGCCACAGGACATCAGCGGCTTAATTGAGTTAATGGGCGGCAAGGAAAAATTCGCGCGCAAGTTGGATGAACTTTTTTCCGGGGAAAGCCGGACCACTGGCCGCGAGCAGGCGGACATCACCGGTCTGATTGGCCAGTACGCCCATGGCAATGAGCCGAGTCACCACATGGCGTACCTGTACAACTATGTCGGTCAACCCTGGAAGACGCAGTTTCGAGTACGGCAAATCCTGGATAGGTTCTACAAGGCTGAACCTAATGGCTTGATTGGTAATGAAGATTGCGGCCAGATGTCGGCATGGTATGTACTGAGCGCGGCCGGGTTCTATCCGGTCACACCCGGCTCGCCCACCTACGCGATCGGAAGTCCGCTGTTTCCCGAAGTGCGATTCAATCTCGAGAATGGAAAGTCCTTTGCGATAATAGCTCGCGGAGTGTCTGAACGGAACATTTACATTCAAGCAGCAACGCTCAACGGGAAGCCTTACCGCAAGTCATATTTCAGTCACAGCGATTTAATGGCTGGTGGCGAGCTGGTTTTCAAAATGGGCGCGCAGCCGAACAGTCGTTGGGGCTCCGGAGTTGGGAACGTTCCTGTTTCTAAAATCGATGGGCCGCCAATCGTTCCGGTGCCGGTGATTATCGCCGCGAGCAGGACGTTCAAAGATCGTCTCGGAATCAGCATGCGGGCTCCTGGTCAGGACCGCAGCAGGTATCGCACAACCATTCATTACACCACTGATAGTTCAGACCCTGCGCCTGCGTCTCGCCGCTTCACGAAGCCATTCTTTATCGACCGCAGCACAACCATAAAGGCCCTGGTCATCGCCGGCGATGGCCGGCGCAGTCTTGTAGCGACTGCCCGGTATCATAGGATTCCCCACAACTGGGCGATCAATTTGATTTCGAAATACAGCTCACAGTACACGGGCGGTGGAGACTTTGCTCTAATTGATGGAATCCGGGGCACGACGAACTGGAGTGGCGGCGCGTGGCAGGGTTATCAGGGAAAGGATTTTGTCGCGGTCGTCGACCTGGGAAAAATTCAGAGCGTCTCGAAATTAGGCGCCGGTTTTTTGCAGGATGTTGGCTCGTGGATCTGGATGCCTCGTGAAGTTGAGTTTGAGCTTTCCCTTAACGGTCGTGATTTCGTTCGCGTTGGCTTGATACCCAACGACGTTCCGGAACAGAAGTACGGCGTCATCATTAAGGACTTCATAAGTACGATCACGCCGCAAACTGCGCGGTACCTTCGTGTGACGGCGCATAGCTTTGGAAAAATACCCGCCTGGCACCCCGGCCAGGGCAATGACGCCTGGATCTTTATTGACGAGATTCTGCTGGACTGAGAGACCAGTTCGCACCCTCCTTGCTGAAGTCGCCCGCGCGGTCCAAATGCTGCAAATCAAGGTCGCAGATCACCAACTTGAATATGGATGGCACGGGCCGCGTCCTGACGAAGCGCCGACGCTCGTCTTTCTTCACGAAGGCCTCGGGTGCGTGGCGATGTGGAAGGGCTTTGCAGAGCGGGTCGTCGCAGCGACGGGATATGGCGCGCTCGTCTACAGCCGCGCGGGATATGGAAAATCTGGGCCCTGCAAGCTGCCGCGTCCGGTGCGATTCATGCACGACGAGGCCTTAATTGAACTGCCGCAGGTCCTGGACGCGTTTGAAATACGCGAAACAATTCTGGTCGGGCACAGCGACGGCGGATCGATTGCGCTGATTCATGCCGGTGGGATTGGAGACGCGAGAATAAGCGGCTTAGTCTTACTCGCACCGCATGTCTTCGTTGAAGAACCGGGACTTGAAAGCATCCGACGTATTGCCGAAGACTATCGCACCGGGAATTTGCGGCAACGTCTGCAACGTTATCACGGAGAGAATGTCGATGGCGCTTTCTGGGGATGGAATGAGGTCTGGCTCAATCCAGAGTTTCGATCGTGGAATATCGAAGAGTACCTGCCGCGGATTCGCGTGCCGGTACTCTTGATTCAGGGAGCAGATGATCAGTACGGTACACCGGCTCAGATCGGGGTCATCGAAGGAGGGATAGCAGGACCTGCAGAGACCGTCATCCTGAAAGATTGCGGACACAGTCCGCATCTTGATCAGCCTGAGCAGACACTTGCGATGATTAATGGCTTCGTTCAGGGGATCGCATCGAAGAAATAAAAAATGGCGGTAGCCCGATAGACCCCGCGCGTGCATATCCGCAAGCGAATGCTTATTTCTCTTCGTAATTGTTTCACTTTCGTACGTCACATTGAATGGCGGCATAGCGTCGAAAAGAGCAACGATCACAATGAAAAATCCATCTTAGTCTCGGTCTTCGATTGCACAGTTCTTTCATGTTCTTTGTAAATCGGTTCGGCCATGCGTAGCTAAGCTTTAACGAAATTTTGATGACCCCTGGGGTCGTCGCTCACATGGAGAATCACGTAATGAAGTTTCCCCGTTTTCCTCACTTGCGCTCTGCCAAGTTTGTGCCTTTCGCTTTAGCTTCTCTTTTTTGTCTGACGAATTTTCCGGCACTCTTTTTCCATACCGAATCGATGCCCGTGGCTGTTGCCGCCACCATTCAACACACCGAGAGAATTCCCTCGGATGTTCCCGTTTCTGGCGACTGTGATCTGGATTGGATCATTTTTCGCGCCGGCCAACGCCAGGGCGTTGACCCGCGGTTCATTCATGCCGTCATTCAGCAGGAATCGCGTTACGATGCGAAAGCGGTTTCACCCGTAGGCGCGCGCGGCTTGATGCAACTAATGCCGGCAACCGCCAAAAGATTCAAGTGCGACGATCCAGCTAACCAGGCCTGCAATGTGGAAGCAGGGACAAAATATCTGGCCTGGTTGCTGAAGAGATTCAATGGCGACGTAAAGCTGGCGCTGGCGGGCTACAACGCGGGCGAAGGCTCAGTCGACAAATACCAGGGCGTGCCGCCTTATCCGGAAACCCAAAACTATGTGAACAAGATCGTTTCGAATTACGGAAAGACTTTCCACCCGATTCTGCCTCCTGACGAGGCCGGCGTTGCATTCCATTTGGCTGATTGATTTCGAGAGCGGTCAGAACCGCCTGCGGTAGCGGGCGGTTGATCTTGAATGGAAAATTGGCCGCTGACCTCTTCGCGCCCTCGCTCACTCCAGTCTTACCCTAGCCTCGTCTTCACCAACTCAGATAGAATCCCCTGCGCCAATCGAAACCAGGCACGCTGAAACCCGCGCTAAAAGCGCTGGTCTAGCAACCCTGCGGGAAAGCCCGATGAATCGAGCTGGCAAGACTCCCAGGAGGACTGAATTCGCAATGGCGCTGATTACCGCCAACGAACTAAAACGAAAGCTACTGGTTGAAATTGACGGGCAACCTTACGTGGTGCTGGAGGTTTTCTTTGCGTCGCCGACTGCGCGTGGCGCGGCCACGATGGTGCGCACAAAGTTGCGGCAACTGCTGACCGGCGCCGTGTCGGAAAAGAGTTTTCGTGCGACTGAGAAGTTTGCCGAGCCGGATGTCGAGCTGGTACCCGCGTCGTTTCTTTACAGCGACGCGCACGGTTTTCATTTTATGGACGAAAAGAGTTACGAGCAGTTCGTCTTTTCCGCGGAAGCGGTGGACAGCGATCGGGGCTTTCTTAAGGAAGGAGTTTCGCTCCAAGTACTAAAATACAATGGCGCGCCGGTGTCGCTGCAACTCCCGCAGTACGTCGAACTCGCCGTCACGTCAACGGAGTTGGGCTTGCGTGGTGACACGGCGGCGGGCGGCGCCAGCAAACAGGCCACGCTCGAGACGGGCCTTGCCGTGCGCGTCCCGCTCTTTATCAAAGAGGGTCAACTCGTCCGCGTGAACACGCAGACGGGCGAAGTTGCGGGAAGAGCTTAATTGAATTGTTGTCCGGCCGCGTTCACGCGGCTTTCTCGCAGGGTTTTTGGACCGGCCGTTTTACGGCTGGGTTTTCTTTTCGGGAAACAGCGTCACCTCCACGAAGTTTTTCGTGTTGAGGTAAGTCTTCGCCGCCTGCTGAATCGTGGCCCCATCGAGCTTCTGGTAATACTCCGGAATCTTCCAGAGACCTGCGGGGTCCTCGCCAATCTGATACTTCAGCGTAATCTGGCTCAGCAGATAGTTGTTCTGTTTGCTGTTGGTCTCGAAGTCTCGCAGCAATGCTTCCTTCTCGTCGTTGGTCTGCTTCTCGGTCGGGCCATCTGTCTTAAACTTTTCGATCTCCTGAAAGACTCGCTTGATCAGATCGTCTGTGCGTTGCGGTGCGCACCCGAACTGAATCGTGGTCGAGTACACTGAGTTTGGGATCTTCTGATAACTCGAGTTGGCGGTGATGCTGTAGGTCCCGCCCAACTCCTCGCGAATGATTTCCAGCAGCCTCGTCTGTAGCACCTCAGTCATCGCTCGCATGGCGACGCGGTTCGTTTGGTTCCACTCAAATGGTCCGCTGAAGACAATCGCTACCTCGCTCTTAGGCTCGATGCCTTTCTCGACTTTCTTCTCAACGATGCCCACCGGCGTGCGCACACCGACGTCCTTCCATGTCTCTTTCCGGTGGATGGACGGCAGCGCGCCCAGATACCGCTCGACCAGCGGTTTCATTGTCGCCAGATCAAAGGTTCCCACGAAGACAAAGGTGAAGTCGCTGGCATCTGCGAACCGGTCCTTGTAAAAGGCCAGCGACTTGTCCAGATTCCACTCGTCGACCGAGGCCGGCGTTGGCAGACGTCTCCTGATGTGATTCTGATACCTGGCCATCGTAAGCGCCTCGAAAAATGCATACTCGGGGACTGCTGCCTGGTTCGCTAACAGGGTTTTCGTCTGCGTCGCTTGCACGCCGAAAGCGGTCACGTCGGCTCTCGGCTGCAAGAATCTAAGATAGATGAGCTGAAACATCGTCTCGAGATCCTTACGAGAACTGCTCCCAGTTAGCCCCTCTTCGAGCTCGCCGATAAACGGACTTGCTGAGGCAACTTTTCCGGTCAGGTACTTCCGCAGATTGATGGCGTCGAACTTACCCACACCGCTGGCCGTGATGACTTGCGTGGCGGTGCTCGCCGGAATGTAGTCCTTGTCGCCGGCCAGCGACGTACCACCGGGACTGGTCGCCCGAAGCAGAATCTCGTCCGCCTTAAACGTTGTGGGTTTGAGTACCACCTTCACGCCATTGGACAGTTCCCACTCGGTGATTCCGGCGGCCTCATTCGTTGTGGTCCTGGCGATCGTGCCGGGCGCCGGGACCGATTCGAGCAACGCCGCCTTACCGACCGTATCCACGTAGGGCTTCAGATCTTTCGCCGCCACTGCCTTGATCACGGCCGCCAGCTTCGTCTCATCCGGGGTCGCCAGGCCGTCTTTCTGCGGAGCGTTGACTACGACCAGACGGTTCGTGCCGGAAAACCATTCCTTAGCAAGCTTATTGACCTCGTCGAGCGTAATCTCCGGCAGGAGGCGCTGATGCATAGCGTATTCGTCGCCGGCGCTGGGCAGACTCTCGTTTTGGAGAAAGTTTCGAATGTATTCACCGGCCCGGTCGGCGGACGGCGTGTTGTCCTTTTCGACGGCCAGGCGCTGATAGTTCGTCAGCACGCTCTGTTTTTGGCGCTCCAGTTCTGTCGTGGTGAATCCGAAACGCGCTACGCGTTCCGCCTCGCCAAGCAAAGCATCCAACCCTCGCTCGATACCGTCCTCCTTGACCAGCGCGAAGAGCGAAGCGCTTTCCTTCGAGCGCGCCAGGAAACTTCCGCGTCCCCCGCCGGCAAAGAGGAAAGGGGCATCAGACCTCTGCGCGAGCTCCGCAAACCGGCCGCCGAGCATGCCGGAGAAAAGACGGTCAACAGTGCGTTGCCGATAGTCAGTGAGCGATCCCTGCTCGCGAGCCGGCAGGATGTTATACACCTCGAGGGTTGTGTTAGTAGTTTCTTTGTCCGAGGCAATTGCGTAGACGGTGCCGGGATGGTCCGGGATGTCATAGGTCAGTCGCGGCCGCGGATTGGTCGCCGCCGGAATCGATGCGAAGTGGGCGGTGATCATTTTCTCAATCGCTGCTTTGTCGAAGTCTCCGACCGCGACCACAGCCATTAGATCGGGCCGGTACCAGTCGGTATAAAACTTCTTCAAACGTTCGGGCTTGCCCCCCTGGATGATCTCCGGCTTGCCAATGGGCAGTCGATCGGCGTAGCGCGAGCCCTTGAACATGATGGGAAATTCTTTGTCACGCATCCGCGAGCCGGCGCCCCGCCCCAGGCGCCACTCTTCCATCACCACCCCGCGCTCTTTGTCGATTTCGGTTGCGTCGAAGGAAACGTTGTGCGCCCAGTCTTCCAGGATTAGGAGCGCGCGATCAATCGTCTCAGGCTTGTCGGTCGGGACCGTGAGCATATAGACCGTCTCGTCAAAACTCGTATAGGCATTCAGGTCCGCGCCGAAGCGCATGCCCAGTGACTCGATAAATTGCACCAGCTCCTGCTTGGGAAAATGTTGCGTGCCGTTAAAGGCCATATGCTCGACCAAATGGGCCAGCCCCTGTTGGTCGTCGTCTTCCAAAATCGATCCGGCCTTGACGACGAGCCGCAGCTCCGCGCGCTTTTCCGGTTTTTTATTGGCGCGGATGTAGTAGCGAATTCCATTCGCAAATTTGCCCATCGTGATTTCCGGATCCACGGGCATCTGCTGCGGGAGTGCGGGCGTCTGGCTCGGGGCCTGAGTGGTGGAGGCCTGTTGTCGCGCGCCGAACATGCAGGTCGCAGCCACGAGGGCCAGACCTATGATCATCAACCGAGTGCGGGTGAGAGTTATCATCTTGTCCTCCAGAAGCTTGGGTCTTTCTTTAGGTGGTCTTGCCGGGGTTGGGCAATTATGCCGTTTAGCGTTTTGCTTGGCAAACGAAGCTCTTGGCTTTGCGTGGCAATCTGAATCGATTCGGGTTTTGACAATTCGAGCCTGTCCCTTGACTCCACTCCCCTTTTGGCATAGAAGCACCCCACACGTTTTATTAAATTCCGATTGAAGGAGCCTCAGGTCATGAAGAAGATTTTTGCGCTCGTCTCGTTTCTGTCTTTTCTGATTCTTGCGGCGGCATGCACCAATCAGCCAATAACCAGCACAAACGCGAACTCAAATGCGAACATGTCGATGTCGAAGACGGCGGCCCCCTCTGAGGCAGACATCATCGCGAAAGAGAAAGCCGCCTGGGACACGCTGAAAAAGAAAGACTATGACGCGTTTGGAAATATGTTGGCCAGCGATTACCTTGAGGTCACAGACAACGGAGTCTTTGACAAGGCCGGCATCGTCGCCGACGTGAAGAACTTTAACCTCACGGACGCCACGTTCTCAGATTGGAAGATGATACCAATCGATAATGACGCCGTGATTCTCACCTATCAGACGACACTCAAAGCCACCGACAAAGGCGCCGACGTTCCGCCAGGTCCTTATCGATCAGCGGCTGTCTGGGTAAACCGTGATGGGAAATGGCTGGCTTTCTATTACCAGCAGACTCCGGTGAAGTCGATGCCGCCAGCGCCGGCATCTTCGCCGGGCCCAGGCAAAACGGAAAAGACCGCGGCGAGTCCGGTTGCCACGCCCGCTCAGACCGGTGCCGATCCAATCGCCGACGAAAAGATCGTCTGGGACCTGTTCAAGAGCAAGAACTACGACGGCTTCGCGGCTTTGCTGGATCCCACATTTGTCGAGCTGGAAACGACGGCCGCCTATGACAAAGCGGGTGCGGTCAAGGGCGTCAGCGAGTTTGACGCGTCGCAGTTTGAGCTCAGCGAGTGGAAAGCAGGCAAGCTGGATAACGACGCGGCGCTGGTAACTTACCTGGTGAAGCCGAAGGATCCGAAGGGGGACACGGAACGACACACATCCATCTGGGCGAACCGCGGCGGGAAGTGGCTGGCCTTGTTACACGTGGGAACTCCGGTAGCGAAACCTGCCGCGAAACCGGACGCGAAAATGGATATGAAGAAGATGTAGACGGGCCGGCGCCGTCCGAATTTCAAGATTCTCGGCGCCACTCTGCGGTTCTCGCTCTTTGCGGCTGAATGCATTTATTGAAAACTCAACACGGATACGCTCGAGATTGCGCAAAGGACGAGGGCAACTATCAAATTGGAGAAAACGATGGCATTAACAAGTTTAGCCGGCAAAAATCTGGGCATGCTCTTGCTGGGTCTGTGGTTGATTCTCACCGGGCTCCTGCCGCTACTTAACATCAAACTCTCTTCCACGATGACTACTGGTCTGGCGGTGCTTGGCATTGTCGCGGGTATATTGATTCTGATCCGCCGCTGAGACGTGGCCTTCTGGCGACCGTCTCATCACGATCACGTAAATGGACGGCGAACCTGGAGCTTGTCATTTGAAGGGTTGGTCTCCATTTCATTCGCGATGGAGATTATCTATGGTCTCTGGCGCAGCGACCGGTAACTGGATTATAATCCGCGTTCTCCTTCATCCGTTCGTTCGGTTTGTTTGTAAAAATTGTTAGCGAAAGACACTCGACGAGGAGGTTCCCATGTCCGAAATCAAATGCCGCATCCTTTACGTCGACGATCACGAAGATAGTTCTGAGATGTTTAGGCTGCTGCTGTCTGACTCAGACTACGAAGTCCATACCGCCCGCACGGTCAAAGAGGCGATGCAACTGGCCAGGACTCACGAGTTCGATCTTTACGTGCTGGATAAGCGCTTGCCGGACGGCTCAGGGATGGAACTATGCAGGCTCCTTAATCAATTCAGTCCGGACGTGCCGTGTATCTTTTATACCGGCGACGCGTACGAAATTCATCGTCAGGAAGCCATGGCCGCCGGCGCCGATGCCTACATTCCCAAACCAGATGTCGAAGCGCTGATCGACGCCGTTTATAAGTTACTTTCCGAACGAGAATGTGCGACGGCGTAGAGATTCCGCAGTCCGGCAAATGCCTCATAACATGACGCCCAGTCATCAGCATCAAGACAAACTATCATGAGATTCGAGTACTACACCGATGCACTAGCCAACGTGCCGAAACTTTCCGTCGACGGCACCGTCGGCAACGCGGTTCATTTTTCGCACTGGAAGGGAAACGAAACGCCCGCGTCGGTAAAGGCCGACACGTCGACTGAGATTGCTCTGAATCTGGTCGCGGCACCGAACCGTGAAGAGTTAACCCGCGGGATCGACCTCGTCACCAACAACCACTTCGATACTGACGGCGTGCTTTCCGTTTGGACCGTTTTAACCGGCGAGCGCGCGCTGGAACTGCGTGAAAAACTAATCGCTGCCGCCGAAGCTGGAGACTTTTCCGAGCTAAGCACGAAGGAAGGTGTGCGCGCCAGCATTGTCATACAAGGATCAGAATCGCCAACTGATGAGCAGGCCGGGTCGCCATTGGCGCGACAACTCGCGGGCGAACCGGTCGACGACGATGCGCGGGCTTACGAATTGGTTCTGCCACACGTCGAACGAGTCCTGACACACACGAATGATTACGAATCGCTTTGGGGCGACTCGTGGAACCGGATCGCAACCGCGTTGGAAAGCTTTGCTAAAGGTAGGTCGCGAGTTGAAGAGGACGCGGAAACTAAACTTTCGATTGTCACTCTGGCGCCGGAAATTTTCAGTTCCGTGGGTTTCAAGCCCACGCGTCACGGCGCACCTTTCACGGCCATCTCAGAGTATGCAAACGGTGAATTATTCATGATCGCAACGCCGCTCGGCGGGGGTTGGGTCTATCGCATCGACTATCCCTATTACTCCTGGGCCGAAACCGTTGTGCGGCCAGGTATTAGTCGGCGAGATTTCAGTTCGCTCATGGATCGGCTTAATGATTTGGAGAAGACCACAGCCGGGAGTTGGCGACTGGATAATTCCGAACTGGCTTCGGCGGCTAAGTTTGCCGATCAGAATGGAATGCTCGCGGGTTCTGGTCTCTCTCTTGACGTGGTTGCGTCGCAGCTTCGAGACTTTTTGCTGAAAACGACTAAATCTCAACCTGCTGCGGCAGGCGCGATTTGATGCTGGGAGCGCGGACGTCCTCGTCCGCACAGCGCCGTGATCTTTGCGGCTTTGCCGCAGCACATGGCGGTACGCCTCCGGCTTACCGTTTAGCCTTTCTAAATAATTTCAGGAGGCTCTGCCTCCGTTTCTCGAGAGCTGAGGCATAGCCTCGGAGAAGGGAAAAGGTTCGTGGCCGGAAAGCCAGAGGCTTTCCGCGTGTGCTGCGGCAAAACCGCGGGGATCTAGTGCGTCCTGATTCGTGAAGCGTTCGACAAATCCAAACTGCTCGGACAAAATTCGAAGCGTGCGCGCTCGCAGAGATATTCACATCGGTCCCGCCGGTTGGTCCTATGCCGACTGGCGCGGCCGAGTCTATCCGGAAAGCGCCGGCACAAAGTTCGACACGCTGGCGCTGGTCGCAAAGTATTTCGACACTGCTGAAATCAACAGCAGCTTCTATCATCCACCCGCACCGTCAACTGCGCGGTCCTGGCTTCAGCGCATCGAACACAATCCAAACTTCATTTTCACGGCCAAGCTCAACAAAGTGTTCACCCACAAACGCGGGCAGGCGACCAGTGAAGATGAAAAGGCATTTCGTGAAGGAATGGATCCGTTGGCGGAAGCAGGCAAACTCGGCGCTGTCTTGATTCAGTTTCCGTGGTCATTCAAAAACGAGGGGGCGGAGAGGAGTTACCTGACTCAACTCGTCGAACGATTCAAGGATTATCCACTGGTCGTCGAGCTCCGGCACGAGTCCTGGAACAACCCGCGAATTCTGCAAACGCTCGAAGATCTCAACGTTGGTTCATGCGATATCGATCAGCCGCTCTTCGCCGATTCGATTAAGCCATCCGCCGAAGTCACTTCTTCAATCGGCTACATTCGCTTACATGGTCGAAACTATCAGAACTGGTTTCGCGAAGAAGCGAATGTCGTGGAACGCTATGACTACTTGTATTCACGCGACGAGCTAGAGCCGTGGGTCGAACGTGTCCGCGAAGTTGCCGGGAAGGCAAAACAAACCTTTGTGATTACCAACAATCACGCCCGCGGACAGAGCCTGGTAAATGCTTTCGAAGTGTTGGCGCTGTTGGAAGAGCAGCGTGTGCCCGGGCCGGCGAAGTTGATTGAGAGCTATCCGCGTCTGAGTGAGTCAGTCGAGGCGGATGATGAGTCGCCGCAGGGGAACCTGTTTTGATTCGGAGCGCGGTGGCAAGCGCAGCGCGACACCGCTTTGATGCGCTCGTGAAATCCGAAGCGCCGTCGCCGCTTCGCTCTGCCGGCGCGCTCCAAACTACTTCGCCAATGGAAAGATCGGTTCGATATCCACCGGCACGCTCTTCAAACGATCCAGCGCGCTCTTCATGGGCGGTCGAATCACCGCGTACTTGTCCAAAATTGCTTTCGCCTTATCGTAGGACCCTTCGGCTTCGAGCGTCAGTAGCTCATTCGTCAGCTTGCGCACCGCGCCCCGGATCTTCGACTCATCCACGCTGAACTTGCCCGTCCGCTCGTCAAACTTGATCGCGCCTTCGTCGGTGAAATAATTAAACTGCATGGCGACGCCGCGCCCGTGCGATTCAGTGATCCCAAAACGTACTGAGCGGAACATGCTGGCAAGATAAGTGGTGTAAAGCGTGCGCTGCATGCTTTTGGCGACCACGCCTTTATCGATCAGGTATTGCAGCGCCCAGAGTCCGGTCACATCCGCCTTGGCCTCTTCAATCGAAGAGTATTTGTCTTTCAGTTGCAGCCGCACCGTCGTCGGCTGGCCATTCACCGTGATGTTGTGTGGACCCAGACCGTGCATCAGTTCATGCGTGAGAATGTGCGTGAAGAAAGCGTCAAAAGCCAGGTCGCGTTGCTGTGCAGTCGTGAGCACGACACGCGAAATCGGAATCAAAGTCTTCTGGAACTTCGCGTCCTGCACGTTCTTTAACATGATCCGCTTCGAGCCTTTTTCCTTTACCACGCGTTCATCATTGGGCAAGTTAAAGGCCGCCGTCTGCACGCCGTTGTTGCCTTCGCCCGAGCTGAAGACTTCGTTAACCACCCGAATCGGCGAGGCCGCGCCAAGTTTCGGATTGCGATACTTCGGATCGATGGGCAGATTATTTTCCAGTTCCTGGAGGTACTGGCTGAACTTGGTGAGCTTGGCGGATTCAGCTTCGTCGCGCAGTGTCACGTAAGCTTCGAACGCGGCCTTATAGCCGAACAGTTCGTCCTCGTAGGTTTCGTACGGGCCAATCGTGACGTCGATCGGCGCATCCAGATCCATCCAGGCAACATCACTGTCGTAATAGTCGTTGGAAGCAAAGGCGGCCGCCCGCTTATTCAAGAAGTCCCTTAACGTAGGATTGGAAGTCAGCGCCGCAGCTTCTCGCAGCTGCTTCGCTGCGGGCTCGAGAAACTCGCGATACTCTTCGCTGTACGGCACAGTCTTCAGTTTCCCGTCGGCATCGCGGCGAATCGTATAAAAGTATCCCGTAGCCTTTTCTTTTTCTGCCGCCGACAACGTATTCATCCAGGAATTGAATTCCTCCTTCGTCATGTCGTCGGGGTAATAGTTCCCCTGGGGAGGCTTGGCCGGCACACCATCAATGAATGGTTCATTTTCGTCCAGCCTCGACCACGGCCCATCGTTAATCAGGAAGTAATGCAGGCGCATCCGGCCCAACACACTCTTGTCGGCCTCGAGCTTTGTCTTCAGGGCATCGTTTCCTGACCAGACCTGCCTGAGAAAAAGCGGATCCAGCAACTTGGCCGCGGCAATAATCTTCTGCAGCGCCTGGCGATCTTTCGCCGGCAGGCGCGCCGTATTGGCCGTCAATACAGTCGGCGCGAATCGATTAATCTTTGCAGCCAGCGCAGTGACATTAGACGAGGGGGCCGGCCTTGATGTCCTTTTCTGGGCCCCGGTGCTAACGACCAGGAACGCCAAGACAAGCAATAACGAAACGGTCTGCTTCCACGATTTCATTTTTGATCCCTTTCCGTTTTCATAGACTCTGACGATTCTTCAGAATCTTTACGAACGAACCCGATCTCAATTCGTCCAGCGTCAGACCCGACAACCGCAACGCCTCGGCTTCTGTCAACGCCCCGCTGTTTACGGCGCGCAGAAAATAGTTGAGCAGGCCCTGGCCCGTAGCGGCATCGTCAAAGACATCACCGACAAGGGTTGCCTTCGCCGCTTTCTCGACAAAATTCCGCAGGCGTTCCGACGCCGCGTCGAGACTCTCGAGAAAGAAAGCATACACGGCCGCATAGCGTGTCGGCAGTTGCGCCGGATGCAAATCCCATCCCTGATAGAAACCGCCGATGAGTGAGTGCTGAATGTGATCGTAATGCAGTTTCCAGGCGCGATGAACGACCACGCGATTCTCATCAATCTGATCCTGCGTCAGCGCGTACCCTTCGGTCGGGCGATGCGGCGCCACAGGCATAATGTTGGTCGCGCCGTCTGAAAGCCAGATGCCGGTGCCGGCAAATGAAACCTGCATCATGTGCTTCGCAAAGTCACAGGCGGGATGCATCATGTGCTGATGCGCAGCGGTGATGCTGCAACTCGCAGTGTAGTCGTAGGTCCCGAAATGCGCGGCGATGCAACGGCCGCGCGCGGCCTGGAGGAGCAGCGGCAGATTGATCCTGCCATCGCTCCGGATGATCGATTGGGTGGTTTCGATCATCATTTCCATCTTCAACGCACCCGCGGCCAACTCGCTTTGCTTTTCAAGCAGATCAAAAATATCCGCCAGCGCTACGACCTGCTCAGCGCTGGTAATCTTTGGCAGCGTGACCACGAAATTGTCGGGCAACTTGCCGCCCGTCCGATCCAGGACGGTTGAGACAAAGATATCCAGTGTTCGCATGCTCCGCGCGCGCAACTCTTCATTGAAAGGCTTGATACGAATTCCGATAAACGGCGGCAAGGTTCCGGCGCTGATTCCGTTGGCGACCTCAACCGCGGCCGACTCGGCGTGGCCGTCTTCTTCCGCTTCGGGCCGATTGCCGTAGCCGTCTTCGAAATCGATCCGAAAATCTTCTACCGGCTCGCGGCTTAACTTCTCCTGCACCCGCGAATGGATCGCATGCGCGAGCCAGGCGGCCGGGTTTTCTTCGCGTACCTTGTCGGGTTCATTTGCCAGCCTTTGTTTCAAGCCGGTCGCGTAATCAAGGACATCCGGCAGCTCATCAGATCGAGGCAAGCCCAGGGCGCGCGCGAAGATCACAAAGTCCGGTGCACTATCAGCGAGCGCGCGCTCGGCAACTTTTCCCAACCGCGCGGCCGAATCGGCTTTGAAAAGATGTGCACCGCCATAGACCGTGTGCACCGGTTGCCGCCGGCCAGTCTCGCCCGGATAGTTTTCCAGGGCCGCAAGATTCGCCGTGCGCAGCCTCTCGGCGATCTGCGAGGTGGCTTTGTCAGACAGAGTTCGGTTCATTGTCACCCTTCCCGCGTCGAAGAAAATGCCGCGCCGTCTTTTTTGAGAGTGGAGTGACTTTATGATCAAACGCGGTAAAGCCGCAAACCGGAAGCCGGCGACGCGGAGCCAAAGCCGCCAAGAAAAAAGGGCACGACCTGCGTGCCCCTGGAGTTTAGTGCCCGGCGGTTTACCGTCTTTATTGGGTCATCGCGACGGTGGCGCCGGGATAGCCGGCGCCCAACTTTGAGGTGTCGCCCTCGGCCAGCGTGTTAACCAACTCCTGATGAAAATAGTCGTGGCGCGCGGCCACCGGAGGGGCGACCCGCTTGTCGTACATCTGACGCGAACGATCGATGTCCTCGCGCAGGCGTTCGTAGAGGTTGCTTTGGCTGCGCCCTTCCTTCACTTTCTGCTCGTTGTAAAGTTTGATTTCGGACACCAGCAGGCGCGCGAAGCGACGGGCGTCATTGTGCAGGCGGCGTTCTTCTTCGCCGACTTCGATCGGCAGGTCCGGTTCGGTGACGCCGTAGCGGCGAGCGGCACCCAGCGGCGCAGCGTAGTTCGAAGCGAAACTCGGCACGACAGTGGGCGACAGCTCAGTTTCAATAGGCGCGTGGGCCGGTGTTGATTCGACCTCGACCCGCTCTTGCGGTTCAGAAGAAAACTCCTCCTCAGATTCGCCTTTCGCTTCTTCAGCTATCGGTTGCACGGCATATTCGACCACTGGTGTTGCGATCTCGGACTCGGCCGCTGCTTCGGTTGTCGGTTCCGCGACGATCTCTTCGACGCCGGGTTCAGCCACCGTTTCTTCGACTACGGGTTGAGCGAAAACTTCATGCGCCGCGGGTTCGTCGTGCGGTTGGTAGCCGGAATGCGTTTCAGAAACTGTTGCGGTGTTGCTCGGTTGCGTCGCCGCGGGAGCAGGAGTTTCGGCTTCAGCACTCACCGGCGCTGCTGCGGGCTCGGGTTCCCGTTTCGCAGGCGCGGTCTTCGGCGCCGAAGCCAGATTGATGGCCATTGCCGCAACTCTAGACAGCAGCTCGATCGCGTCCAGGTTGATCGCGGTCGGGTCAGAAGAGGCTGCATCGGCGTACAGCACCGCCACAACTTTTCCCCTAACGGTCAAAGGCACCGCTGCGAGACTCTTCGGCTCGCCGCCAAGCTGATCGACCAAAAGCTGGTCTTCGGCATTACCGCCCGATCCGCCCGACCACGCTGAACCTGAACTGATGGCTCGGCCCAAAAGCGTTTCGGCGCTAAGCGGTAGAGCGACGCCGCGTATCGACTCGAGGTTGGTTGCGTCGCCTCTCTCACACTCTTGCCAGCCCATCGCCTGTTCGTTCTTGATGACAAAAATGGCGACCCGATCGGCGAACTGGACCGCGCTCGTTAGCAAGACTCGCAGCACGTCGGCATGCGTGTGTTGCTTTTCAATCTCGGCGACTGCACGTTTGATAGCCGAGATGTCCGGTCCCGTTCCGGTCGATTCCGGCGCCGAGATTCCACTCAGCTTTTGTTCGCGAGCTGCTTGCAGATGCGCGGCGATGGCCGCGGATACCGGCGTCGAATCCAGTGATTCATTCGCGGAGCTTTCTCGCATTCGCGCCAGGGCATCGTTGAATTCGCTCTGCAAACGTGAAATCTGTTCGTCAATCGCGCGCAGACGATCTCCCAGATAGGTCTCGATGGTTTGCCGCAAGCTGCTCTCAAGTTCTTCAGTCACTAGGATTCAATTTCCTCCGATCCTGGGTCAGTTGGCTAATGGGGGGCAGGGTCAAAATGTCGAACGGCGCAACGCACCGTGGCGAGAACGATTATGGAGGCCGCAGCGAAGGCCCGTCAAGAACCTTTTTCGACACCGACGGTAATTGGGGTCGATGTTTACCAAAAGCGCCGTTCTCAAATGACTGAGAACGGCGCCCGGCTTCTGATTTTGTAACTTGTGTAAACCTACAAATCAAAAAATCAACGAGTCTTGGGTTCGAGGATGATTTCGCGGGCCAGCCGGTCACCCATCACTTCACGAATCTCAGACCGGTCCTTGTAGCCCTGCATCTGCTTCTCGTCGTTGCCAATCATTTTTTGACTCAACGCGTCGGCCTTGTCCTCATTGGCTTCCATAGTAGCCAGGTCTTTATATTCGGTCATGAGCATCAGGTTCCATTCACCGGGGGTGTGGCCTTCAACCGACATAACCTTGTAAGAAAGGATGATCCCTTCCTTTTTCGACGCTTCGTTATTAGCCTTCCACTGCCCCGCGAGATAGTTCATGTAAGAGGTCTCCATCCCGGGCTTCATGCGGATGAACGCTATGTTCCAAACCGTTCCGTTACGATAGGGACGATTGACCTGTGCGAACACCGAGATCGCAGCCACCAGTAGCACTACTGCAAACGAACCTATAGCGATACGCTTTGTTTTCATCGTGGACTCCTTGCCCATACAAGAAATGGCGATCTGGCAGCGATGTACGGGATGCTCGCTGTCTTTAAGCCGTGATGCGGCATGTGAGTGGTGCCGAGGATATTCGCCCTGCTTGTAGCGGCGGCAATCTACGAGAAAAGCGCCGTGGTGTCAACGAGCCTTTGGCCCCTAGGCGGGAAGGCCCTGTCGCGCAATCGTCTTCATCACTTCGCAGAAACGATCAAGTTCTGGCAGGGTTGTGTATAGATTCGGGGTAATGCGCAGGCCCTGGAACTCTTCGTGGACGATTGGGGTTGTAAAGATGCGGTGCTGGCTGAACAGATAGCTGCCAATCTTTCCCTGATCCAAACCTTCGATTTGCACGTTGGCGATGGCACACATCTGCGCCGGATCGAAAGAAGTATTGAAGCGAACTTTGGGCAGGTCTTTCAGTTGGTCCATCCAATATCGTGAAAGGTAACGCAGGCGCGCTTCTTTGCGCTGGCCGCCGATGCCGTTGTGAAACAGTAGTGCCTCGCCGATAGCCAGCTTAGGCGCGGCTGAGTGCGTGCCGATCTCTTCGAACTTGCGAATGTCTGACTTTTGTTTCGCTTCAGCAGCAAACAGCGGCCACACCTTCGCAATCTTGTCCCGCTTCACATAAAGCAGCCCGGTGCCTTTCGGGGCGTACAGCCACTTGTGCAGTGAAGTGCCGAAGTAGTCACAGTTCAAATCCCGCTGCTTGAAATAAAACTGGGCGAACGAATGCGCGCCGTCCACGATGGTTTCGACGCCGCGGGCCCGCGCCATCTCACAGACGGCTTTGACCGGCGTGATCTGTCCAGTGATATTGATCTGGTGGGCGATCTGAATTAGACGCGTGCGCGGCGTGATCGCTCTCTCAAACGCGCCGGTAATTTCGCTAAGGTTCTTTGGTGGAATCGGAATCTTGATCAAGTTCAGCTTCACGCCTTCACGCTGTTCGCGCTGGCGGATAGTTGTCAGCATCCGGCCATAATCCTGCGTCGTCGTCAGGATTTCATCGCCGGACTTGAAATCAAGACCTAGGAGCAATGTTTCCAGAGATTCAGAGGCGTTACGGGTGATAGCAATCTCTTCACGGTCACAGCCGAACAGTTCCGCCAGCCCGGTGCGAATCGTCTCAGACTGCGGCTCGAGAATCTGCCACATCGTGTAGGCGGTGGCGTCTTCCTGCTGCCAGATGTAACGCACCAGGGCTTCGGTGACGATGCGCGGACTCGGCGAGACACCGCCATTGTTCAGATTGATGATGCCGCGAGTGACGGTGAACGCCTTCTGAATTTCAAACCAGAAATCTTCATCCATCGCTACTTGCTCGGGCGTGAGATGCGCGACAGTCCCTGTGGCCGCCTGAATGTTGCGGAGCAGCGAACCGACAGACGATGACGAAAGTGCGGCGAGGCCGAGGCCTTTGCCGGCCAGGGATAGAAAATCGCGTCTGTTTCCCGGCGCCTGAACTAAGGTCTTTGATTTTTTCATGGTAGTTTGCGAGTCGGTGTGGTCTGCTATTTATTCCAAATGCTCGGACGGGCGATAACTTTTCGTTTCGGCGGTTCCTGCCCGATCCACTTTACCTGCACTTTGTGTTCTGACCCGACGGACCTGTTGGCTGCGTCATAACCGATCATGTACTGCATGTGTATATCGCGAACAATCTGCGAAGCAACATCCGGCAAGCCGGAGTCAGAATCGGGAAACAACGCGCGGCCACCTGTTTGCTCTGCCATCCCGTTCAAGAGGTCAGTGGCTTTGCCTCCCGAAGATTGTAAACCCGAGAACTTCGTCAAGCCGATTACAAACACCTGCACGTCGCTCTGTCGCAAGCGGGTCAGCATGGCTTTCGAATCATTCAGTCGGCTGGCTCGATCTTCGCCATCGGTGACCAGGATCAGAACGCGCCGGCGCGAGTTCACATCAGTAGGCCGCTGCTCATCCAGGTACCTTAGAGAATTGTCGACCGCGTCAAGCAGCGCCGTCGGTCCACTCTCGATATAAATATCGTCCAGAGCGTCTTCAAGAGATTCGCGATCCGATGTGAGTTCCTGCTTCATTTTAAAATTATCGCGACCCACAAACCGGGCCACGAAGCCTTCGTCGCGCGAGTCGAGACCTTTCACCACGGTCTTGGCGGCATCGATCAGGCCCATTAATATCCGGCGCACCGATCCGGAAGCGTCGATCACGAAGCCGCAGGTAACGGGCCGCTCGTCTTTGGCAAAGTAGGAGACGGTTTGCGGGACGCCATCCTCGATCACCTCCAGGTCTTCCTTGCGGACATCCGCGACTGACCGGCCGCGATCAGTGACGATGACATTCACTTTTATTAGTTGCTTAGTCTGAGTAGTTTGCTCTTGCGCGAAAACCAGGGGAACAAAAAAGAGGAGAGCTAAGAATGAGACGAGCCGGGCACAATCTGTTCGTGGGTCACAGAGCATGTTCAATGCACAACCGCAGTCTGATCCGGCATCTCGACTTCATAACCCGCTTCGATCCAGGCCTTGGTGCCGCCCGTTACGTTGAGCACCTTATGGAAACCGAGTTGCTGCATGATGCTGGTTGCGGCTGAAGAGCGATAGCCGCCGGCGCAAATTAGCGCGGTTTGTCTTGTGACGTCCAGACGTAATTTGGGTAACAGCGCGCGCAGGTTAGCCAAAGGCGCCGTAATCGCGCGCGGAGCATGTCCGCTTTCATATTCAGCTGGGCGGCGCACGTCGACGATCTGAAGGTTCGATCGTTTCTCGATCAATTCTTTTAGCTCGGCGACACTAATCTGCGGCACAACCGCTACTTCCTGACCTGCATCTTTCCACGCAGACATACCGCCGGCGAGATAACCTTTCACATTTTCCAGTCCCACGCGAGCCAGACGAATCTGGGCCTCGGCAACTTGCTGTGCTGATTCGGCGACAATCACGATCGGCGCGCTTAGCGGAATCAGTGAGCCGGCCCACGACGCAAACTGCCCGCCCAGGCCGATGTTCAGCGCTCCAGGAGTATGGCCGGCGCCAAAGTCTGCTGCAGGTCTAACGTCGAGAACGATGTGCTCCTCGGCCGCGAGCTTGCAAACTTCCGCCGGCGCCAACGCCGACGGTTTCGATAGCCCATTCAAGGCTGCGGCGCCGCCGCGATTGATTTCGGCATCCTTTGAAAAGTAGGCCGGCGCTTCCGGCAGATCGGTTGTCATGATTCTGACGAACTCATCTTTCGTCATCGGTTGCAGCGCGTAATTAAATTTGCGCTGCTCGCCGATGGTCGAAGAGGTCTCGGTCGAAAGATTTCGTCCGCACATCGACCCGGCGCCATGCGCGGGATAAACCTCGATCGCGTCGTCAAGCCGCAAGAGTTTCTCGTGCAGACTGTCGTACAACATGGCGGCCATCATTTCCTTGGTGTAGCCTTTGGCGCCCGCCAGATCAGGCCGGCCCACGTCACCGATGAAGAGCGTGTCGCCGGTCAAAACTTTTTGCGGTTGATCTGAAACTTCAGTGTTAATTACCAAAACACTGATGCCTTCCGGAGTGTGACCAGGAGTTTCGAGGATGCGCAGTTTCACCTTGCCGATCATCAGCTCGTCGCCGTCTCTGACGGCCTGATGCGGAACTGTGGCTTTCGCTTTCTCGCCAAAAACAATTTGCGCGCCGGTGCGCGCGGCCAGCTCGCGATGGCCGCTGACAAAATCAGCGTGCAAATGGGTCTCGATGATGTACCTGATCTTTAGATTTTCTGCTGCGGCTTCTTCGAGGTACTGGTCGACGTCGCGCTGTGGATCGACGACCGCCGCTTCGCTATCTGAGCCGATGAGATAAGAAGCATGAGCCAGACAGTTAAGATAGAATTGCTTGAAATGCATTGAAGTGTCTAATTGCTCCCCCGCCGGTTCAGCAGCGATTTTGAAAGCTAATCAGGCTCAGGAAACGTCAACGAGTGCTCTGCTTTGGTCCGCCGCCTATAGCTCATATCAAAGATTGCCGACTCGAAGCAAATGATTCTACGGGTTGGCGTGTCCTAATTTGAAATTCTCTGCGCCACCTTTGCGTTCTCTGCGTCTCCGCGGTGAGTACTTTAGGCTATTATCCACCGTAGAAACGCAGAGGCCGCGGAGGTCACGCAGAGGAAAACTGGTGAACCGATGCGCGGCGAAATTGCTCACTCGGTGCCGGTATATCGGCAAGCACTGGTCATCCAAGTTCCTCAGCAGTCTTTGGCCAGTCTTCGCGCAAGATACGCGAGAGCGCGCGATCCGCCAGGAGCTTGCCGCCGGTTTGGCAGTTGGGACAGTAGTTGGTCTCGTTCGTCGCGTAGCGAATGCGCTGAACCTTTGCGCCACAACGGACACATGGTTGCCGAAAACGGCCGTGCACAGCCATTCCTTCGCGAAATGCAGTAACCCTTTCCGGAAACGCGTCACCGGTTTCAACGCGGAGAGATTCAACCCACTTAAGTAGCGTGACGCGCGTCGCGCGGTGCAGCCGTTCAACTTCTTCGTCGGATAACTTCTGCGTCAGTCTGACGGGAGAAAGCTGAGCGGCAAAAAGAATTTCGTCCGAATAAGCGTTGCCGATGCCGCTGAATAGCCGTGGATCAGTGAGCGCGCGTTTCAAGGTGTGGTTCTCGGATCGGAGCACCGCAGCAAATGTTTTCACGTCGACAAATTGATCGAGCCTTCGCTTGCGGTTGGACCCACGACTCGTTGAGAAGAGTTCAATGCCGCCGGGATCGAGATTGCGAAGACCGGCTTCGCCTTCGACTAAATGAAGCGAGGCGCGCCGTTGCGTACCAGCTTCCGTCAACGATAGCGTTCCGTTATCGAACTGAAACGCAGCTAATTGCGCCTTGTACCTGGACGAGGCGCGCGCGGTTTTTGCAGGCCGGGCAATGACATTCTCTTTCCAGTGAAGACGGCCCGCGATCATCAGATGGAGAACGAGCCATAGATCTTCTTCCAAACCGATGCAGATTCGTTTGCCCAGTCGTCGTAGCTCAACAACTCTGTTTCCTTCGGCGATCGAAATCGGCAGGGCGGCGCTACGCAATAAGAATGGCGAGCCAAGTTGTACGCGTTCGAGCACGTGACCGAGGATTCTTTTCTCGAGCGCTTCGATGTAGACAACGATGTCCGGGAATTCAGGCACGGATCATTTGTTTGTGAGCAAGCGTTAGTCTTCGGCGGGTAGTTGATAAAACTCTCGGGCCGGTTTCAATGGGCGCAGCATCCAGTACGGCCGGCGGGTGCGGTCGGGAGAGTATTGATCGGCGGGCCGCGTCTGCTGAAGCCAGTTCCTATAAACTTCACGCGACTTCGCGGTATCAACGTGAATGTCGCCATACTTGTCGGCGCTTTCGGCTGGGCGCACGCGCACGGCCTGGTGCCAGCAATGCATCCCGGATATCGCATCCGGATGAACGGGAAAAGTCAGATTCTGATGCACACCGACATCATTCCACCAGATGCGCAAGGTGTCGGCGTCACTTGATTCATACGGCCCCACGCCCGCCTCGCGCCTCAGTCCCCATTCGCTGCCTTCATGATCCAATTTGACTGTGGCCATTAATTGCTTCTGTCCATTTTCGTGTGTCTTCCATCGCCCCATGTGATGGCTGCACGCCACGATTCCGGGCTTGATGCCTTCGGTCACCCAGGCGCGCACGACGAAATATCCAATCTCAGTTTCCACGCGCACCAGATCTCCCGTGCGGATCCCGAGTTTCACCGCGTGGCTGGTGTGCAGCCAAAGCGGATTCGTGTGCGCAATCTCATTCAGCCACTTCGCATTGGCACTGCGCGTGTGAATCTGAATCGGCAGACGAAAAGTGGAAATCAAGATTGTTTGATCGGGTTCGAGATTGTCGGGGTGAACGTGACTCTTGATGTAAGTCGGAATCGCGTATTCATGCCATCCCCACTCTGCGAGTGTCTGGGAAAAGAATTCCAGGCGGCCGCTCGGGGTTGGAAATCCGCGCTTGATCTCACCGTCGACTTTCACGCCGGCGAGTCGCCGGCCATCTTCATCGCCGTCGGGGCTGGGGACCGGCACGACGTTCGGCGATGCGGGTTTCGCGGCCCGAGTGAATACGCGGCCAAAATGATCTTCGCGAATATCCTCGAGCTCTTCGCTGGGTACGTTCTGTTCGTGGATTGCGCCAACCTTCTTCGCGATCTCAAACGAGCCATAGCGGCGCATGTATTCCAATGGCTGCAGTTTTTCAGCAGCGGCTTTTTCAGGCAGCCCCGGTACTGAGTTCTCAAAGATCCAGCCATAATATTCGTCAACACTGAGTCTCGTGCCCGGCGTCTTTTTGGATTCTACAAATTGCCGAATGCCCAAAGAGCCGTCGCGGTCGATCCGCCACGTCAGCTCCATCCAGAATTCGTTTTCTTCCCAGACTTCGCCGGGATTTACTTCGCGGGTGTCGTTGATGTCTTCGCCGTCGCGTTGGCGCGCCGCGCGCATCACCGGTTGCCGAAAGCCGAGCCATTGCGAGTCATGCGTTTCGTATGAATGAATATCGTGGCGTTCCGGACCCAGGCCCATCGGTAGAATGTAATCCGCAAAATAGGATGTCTCGTTCCACACCGGCGTCAACGCCACATGGCAGCCGACCAATGTCTCGTCAGTCAATGCTTCAATCCATGAGAAGCCGTCGGGGTTTGTCCATACCGGGTTATAGACGCGCGTGAAGTAAGTATCTAATCGACCGCGCCCGTCCTTTAGAAAGTGCGGCAACAGAAAAGACATCTCGTGCATTGCCAGTGGAAATTCGCGCGGCCAGGTTTTTTCGTTCCACATCTTTGGATGCGGCGGCGTGTGGATCGGCTTGGGAACGAACTTGTTCCACGCATTGGGAAAGACGCCGCCTTCAGTGGCGACCGCGCCGAGCAGCGCGTTGAGCATGAAGAGACAACGCGCCACCGACCAGCCATGGCTGATTCCTGAAGTGGCGCTGCGCCAGTTATGACTCGAGAAGCGCGTGCCCGCGGTTGCAACCACCTTTGCGATCTCTTCAAGTACTTTCGCGTCTACACCTGATTCTTTCGCCGCGAAGTCGAAGGTGTAGGACGCGTAGAGTTCCTTCAGTAGTCGCTCAAAAACTTCGAAGTCGCGACCTTCTTCACGCCGTAGGCGTGAAATGTTTATAGACTGGTCAGCCGTATTTGAATTTGTTTCGCGAGCAGCGAAATGCTCCGCGTTTCGCTGCTCGCGAAACACGTCTTGGTCGGGTTCGGGTGCTATAAACATTTCGCCGCTACGCGGCTGCCCTTCAGGGTCTGACCTCTGACCCCCGACCTCTGACCTCTGTTCTAAGTATTCCTCCCAGTTCCACCAACGACGCACGAATTCGCGGTTGTAAAGATTGTTTTGAATAAGGTAGTTGGCGATTGATAAGAGGATGGCCGCTTCCGATCCGGGATAGGGTGCGATGAAATGATCGGCGTGCGTCGCGGTGTTTGAAAGCCGGGTGTCAAAGACGATCAGCTTGGCGCCGCTCGCCTTGCCGTCCATTACGCGCTGCGCGTGCGGATTGAAGTAATGTCCCGATTCCAGGTGCGCGCTGATCAGCAGGATCACTTTCGCGTTCGCATGATCAGGGCTGGGTCGATCCAGTCCCATCCAAAGTTGATAGCCTTCCCGCGCGCCGGACGAGCAAATGTTCGTGTGCGAGTTGTGACCGTCGACTCCCCACGCCGCCAGAATCCTTTCAGTGAATCCGTCCTCACCCGGACGGCCGACGTGATACATGATCTCGTCGCGGCGATCTTCCACGATCGCTTTGCGAATGCGCGCGGCGATAGTATCGAGCACTTCATCCCAACTGACGCGTTCCCATTTGCCTTCACCGCGTTTGCCCGCGCGCTTCAGAGGATAAAGAATCCGATCGGGATCGGTAATTTGATTGAGCGTCGCCGGACCTTTGGCGCAATTTCGTCCGCGGCTTCCCGGGTTCTCCGGATTGCCTTCGAACTTCTGAATCTGTCCTGTGTCTTTGTCGATGTAAGCAAGCAGGCCGCACGCCGACTCGCAGTTAAAGCAGGTCGTCGGCACTAGTGAGTAATGCCGCTCCTTACGACGCGGCCAAGCTTGGGAATCCAGCTCAGTCCAATCATCCCAGCGCTCCTTGGGCGGAAACGCCGCGAGATGAATACGCGAAGGGCCGGGATAGAAAGTCTTATCGCTCATAATTCGCAAACAAACGAATCAATTCGGAAATTCGCGCCAGGTGGTGATCGTCGTGCTCTGCGATGAAGAACACGAGATCGATAACGCGAATCTGCATATTTAGCCGAGGATGCAGTGCAGTTCGTTGGACAAAGGCTTCATCGTAATCATCAAGTCGCTGAACAAACGCCATTCGCTTCTGGCGAAACGCCGCGAGGATATTTTGGATCGTGTTCGTGTTGTGATGCGCTTCGTGCGTCTTGCGATTCTCCATATCGGCGGCCCTAAGTGTTTCGCGTCCCGCTTCGAAATCATCGAGGCGGCCCATTCCCAAAGGCTCAAGGTCGAGCAGATGCCCGGCCTGTTCCTGGATTGACCACTTATCGCCGTCGCGCCGCGTGAGCATTTCCTGAGACAATGAACGGGTTAGATCTTCGAGCCGTGCCGGAGTTCCCCGAACACGCTCAACAACGTTCGGGTACATCCCCAGCGGAAGCCCGAAAGAAAATTGACGCTTAATCCATTCCGTGCGCTCAACCACCTTGCTGAAACTCCAAGCCAACAACTACAGGATCCCGATTCGTAGTGGTATCGGATCGAGTCGCATCCCTTCCATACCTATTTGTCAGGTCTCCGACGGAGGGTCCAAGACCCTTTTGGATGGACTCGCCTGACGGCAAGTCACAGAGTTGCCGCGCATCACCGTGGCGGAGCACAACGGAGAGACGACGTACTCTAACCGCTACTTCACCGTCGCCGTAAAAACTTCCTCCATCAGGTACGGCCTTCGGCAGCCGCTGGAGGCTGCGAGCTGACTGCGGCTATCAGTCCAAATTGGATACGAGACGCCGTTGAACGACACCAGCCCTTCATAGTCGCCCTGCTGATTTCCGTAGTTAATTCCTTGACAGGGAAAAATTCCATTGCAGTCATGTTCGTTAGAGCTGACGGTGCTGACGCGAATGTCTGCGCCGGAAAACGTCATACCGCCATCCGTCGATCTTGCCAGGTAGTAATCTGTCTGATAGCGAAAGCCGGTCGTGTCGTTGCGCGTGTCATAGAACGCGACGTTAACGTCGCCGTTGGTCGGATCAATCGACATCCAATGATTGAAACGGTCAACCTTGGAAGCAAACTGATCCGGAACATGGGTCGGGGTTGACCAGGTCATCCCGTTGTTGTCGGAATACGAGATGAAGATGTCCGTGACATTCGCCGCCGTCAGGTCCATCCACGAACAATAAATGCGTCCGCGGTGCGGCCCGTTCGAACGATCGACTCCGAGCGACGGATAAACCAGCGCGCCGCGAAACGACTCGGCCGGAATGCCGATATCAAACGGCAGCGTCTTCCGAGAAATCGTTACCGGCACGCCCCAGCTGCTGCCCGCGTCATACGAGCTGTTGAAAACAATCGCATTGGCGACATAGTCGTTCCAGGCGACGTACAATTCTCCATCTGGACCGACGGCCGGCGAAGCACCAATCGACCGGCCGGGACCTGACGGATCATCAGCGCGCGTAATTGAGAAGCTAGCCCCGTGATCCGAAGACGTGGCTACTCGTACACCACCGCCAATCGATCCGCCGGAAGCGGCGTCCCAGGCAATATAGACGTTATCTCGCAGCGCACTGCCCGGGTTGGTATCAGCAGTGATCATCGGTTTGTCGTTGAAGTGGTTCTCCCCATTTTCAAACGAGAAGAAGGTGACCCCGGGATAAGTCTTGCCGCCATCAGTCGATTTGGCGACCGCCATTTCAGTTCCGTTAATGCCATTTCCTTTTGCCGAGTTAACTCCGCCGAAGAGCACCACGATATAGCCGTAAAAGACATTGCCTTGCGTATCGAAAGCCAGCGTCGGATCGGATCCAAAATCAGTTCCGTTTGCGCCCTTTGCCGGCGGCAAAGGTAAATCTACGCCGCCCCAACTACTGCCGCCGTTGGTCGAGTAGTATCCGCGCATGGGCAGCCGAAAAATTTCATTCGATCCCGCCGCCAGAATCTTCGGCTTGTTCGGATTGATCGTGATGAAGGTCTCGCTTTGCGGTCCGCACTCGTTCGACACATCCACGTTGCCGCTGACTGTTGTCGAGGCCGTGCTGAGCGGGCTGGCGTCGCCGCCGTTATCGCGGATGAATTCATACTTGCTCCACCAGGTTGGATCGTGTGAGTTGTTCTGCGCAGTTACTTTGGGAGGCTGGCTCGAAATGTCGAGACTCAACGCCAATAATCCCAGGATAACCAGAATCGATAGATGCACTTTGTTCTTCATAGAGGTTTCTCCCTTGTTGGGTTAAAACAAGCTAAGCACTCTGAACATGTTTGCGGGACTCGGATTCTATCCCAACTTACTTGAACGCAAAAGCCAATCGCTTTGCGATCTCGTTACCAGTTCATCCTGACCTCATGCCAGCGGCACCGATTGTCCCGCCTGCACGTAAGCGTGCTCGTGGAGCAGTAAGCCAATCAAAGCGAATGGTGCGCCGGCGACTCCGACGGCAATGGCAGGTCCCGGAGAGCTGTTCGCGAATGACAGCGACTTGTAGAGTACGAGCCACGGAAGTAGTCCGCCTAAAATGCTCATGACCAGCCCTAGCCAAAAGTAATAGCGATAACGTCCGTAGATCATCTCCCAAACTGCTAGACGCGAATGCGCTGTTGAATGCGTCAGCGAAGTCTCGCCCCAAACCATCAGCACATGAACAACGCTGGTCACCGCAAGAATCCATAACAAAGGATGAACCGGCGACGCGAACATTTGGCCAGGCTGGAACCACAGGGCGAACGGCAGCAGAACCGCAGAACCGAGCAGCAAAGCTTGTACGAGAAGATGTGGGGGCAATAACGGGTTCTGCCACAGGTCGCGCGCTTTGGCCTGGGCAAAGAGATAAGCCGTGTAGACCGCGGTCATAATTGAAAGTGGCAAGCCGGCCAGCGTCAAACAAAACTGGAAGAACGACCAGAGGACCATCGACCTGTTGAGAGGGTGGTTAGCCGGCCCGGCGCTTCTGACGATGACGACGCTGGCCAGGAAATGCAACGCCAAAACAATCGAGTAAGCGAGAATGATGAAGGCGCCTTTGACGAGCCAACTCCGCCACTGTGGTTTCGTGAAAATAAGATAGAACCTTGCGGGATGCTCAAGATCCCAGAGCAAGAGCCCACCGGTTATTGCCAGAAACCCGCCAGAGATAACCGGCGCCAACCAATACCAAATCGGATCGGCGAAGCCAGTGAAACCAAACAGCATGAGCAAGACTGCGACCAGGTAAACTCCTGACGCAATCCCTTTCGTCCAGGTGTACAAACTCACGCGCCAGTCCCAGGGAATCGAATGCGCCACGTCGTAACTCAACAACGCGGCGGCCGAGCTATTGTTGTAAGTCGGATTGCCTGAGACGACATGCTCGCTGTCTTGCTGCTGCTCGCTCCACATGAACAGTCCGGCTTCCGGACGACGCGCGGCCAGTGGATCGAGCGTAGCCTGATGTGCTCCTTTATAGAAAAGCTTCGGCAGCGTTTCCTTCTCAGGACGGCGAACGTTGACCGCTTCGCGATTGATGATCTGGCCGACATACGACGTGGGATCGTTCATGTCGCCAATCAGGATCGCCTGCGTGGGACAGACGACCACGCACGCCGGCTCCAGTCCCACATCGATGCGGTGCGCGCAGAAGTTGCACTTCTCAGCCGAATGATCTTCGGGATTGATAAAGATGGCGTCGTAAGGACAGGCGGCCATGCAGGCTTTGCAGCCGATGCAGATCGATTTGTCGAAATCGACTATGCCGTCAGGGCGCTTGAACATCGCCGTCGTGGGACAAGCCGTGACGCACGGCGCGTGCGCGCACTGATTACAGCGCGTCACCTGGTGCGCGCGGCGCACTTGGGGAAACACGCCTACGTCGACGTGCTTGACATAGGTCCGCGTGACGCCGATGGGCACGACGTTTTCAGACTTGCACGCCGTCGTGCACGCGTGACAACCGATACAGCGAGTGTGGTCGATGACCTTGGCCCACTGGACCGGCGTGTTTCGAGCTGGCTCTGGCTCGATCATACTTTTCGATTTGAAACGGGCAAGAATATATCACGAACATGAGCGCCGGACTTCGGATTTCGTTGCGACTTTGTATTACTTTGTGCCGTTGCGCGAAGGATGAACCGTCACGAATGCATTTCACGCAAAGGCGCGAAGAAAGTCGGAAGGCGCAGAGAAGAATGACACCGACCCTTTCTCGGCGCCCTCGACTATTGCCTCGGAACTCATCTGTGCGATATTAGCGGTCGCTGTCCGCTTCAAGATCTGAGTGAAAGAAAGACTACTTCAATATCTGTCATGCCCCTCGTGCGCCGGCGCGATTACGCTGTCTTCCGTTGCCACAACCGAAGCCGATGAGATCATCGAGGGCCAACTGTCATGTGACGCATGCTCGCGCACCTGGCCCATCGTGCGCGGCGTGCCGCGGTTTGCTTCGCCCGAAACAGTCGAAGAAGACAAGGCGGCCACGGCCGCAAACTTCGGCTGGCAGTGGCAACACTTCACCCAGTTTGATGAAAAGTACGAGCAGCAGTTTCTGGGTTGGATAGCTCCGGTCACCCCTGAGTTTTTCAAAGACAAAGTTGTGCTCGAAGGAGGTTGTGGCAAAGGACGCCACACGCAACTGGCTGCGCAATGGGGCGCGCGTGACGTGATTGGCATCGACCTGAGCGGAGCAGTCGAGCCCGCTTTTGCCGCGACTCGCAACCTTCCCAACGCTCATATCGTGCAGGCGGACATCTATAACCTGCCGCTGGCGCCTATTTTCGATTACGCGTTTTCCGTAGGCGTTTTGCATCACTTGCCCGACCCACGCGGCGGCTTCAAATCGCTGGCGTCGAAGATCAAGGCGGGCGGGCATATTTCGGCATGGGTTTATGGAGCAGAGAACAACGAATGGATTACGCGTTGGGTCAATCCGCTGCGCGAGCGCGTGACGTCGCGCATGAACCCGCGATTGCTGTTACAGCTTTCCAAAGTTCCCACCGCGATCGTGTTCGCGGCCACCAAACTGGTTTATGGCCCACTGAACCGTTCGCCGCGCGGAGCCTCGCTGGCACGTCATCTTTTCTACAACGACTACCTCAAGGCACTCGCCGGCTTTGGCTGGCGCGAGCAACACACGATCGTCTTTGACCATTTGTTGGCGCCTACGGCGTTCTATATTTCGCGCGAAGAATTTGCCGACTGGTGGCCGGAGATTGGCGCCCAGGACGTAGCGGTAACCTGGCATAACAGCAATAGTTGGCGCGGATTCGGGCGGATGGGGTGAAGTGACACGGGCCTCCCGCCCGTGAACCACGCGCAAGATGAGCGTGCCACGAAACTAACCATTGACGGCGATTCGAGCCAGCACGTATGATGTTTTTGATCCAGCGTTTTGCCCGAACGCGGTTTACAGTCTCAGTTCTTGCCCTAATCCTCTCAAATCTGTTTCAAAAAGGGGACTGGAGTACCTCCAGCAAAGATCTTCTATGCCAGTTAAGATTGACGACCTGCTAGTGACCGCCACCGCTCACTTCGCATCCGATTTGCACCTGAAGGTTGGGTCTTTCCCGGTGATGCGCATTGGCGGAGAGTTATTTCCGGTCGCCGACGCGGCCCGGCTCTCGCCCGAAGACACCCTGGACATGGCGTTTTCCATGATGTCGAATCGGCAGAAACAAAAACTGAAGGAAGTTTCCGAAGTAGACATCGCTTACAGTGTCAAAGGTCTGGGCCGATTTCGAGCCAATATTTTTCAGCAGCGCGGCACCGTGAGCATCGTCCTGCGCGTGATTCCGGACCAAAGCAAGAACACAGCGGCACTTGGTCTGCCGCCGGTGATCGATCGGATCTGTGAAGAGCGGCGCGGCCTGATCCTGGTGACCGGCGCCACCGGTTCGGGTAAGTCAACGACCCTGGCGGCGATGATCGATCGGATCAACTCGACCCGATCCGGGCATATCGTAACCATTGAAGACCCGATCGAATTTCTGCATCGGGACAAGAACGCATTCGTCACGCAACGCGAAGTTGACGTCGACACCCGTTCGTTCGCGGAAGCGTTGCGCGGGGCGTTGCGACAGGATCCGGATGTGATCCTGGTCGGCGAGATGCGCGACTTTGAAACGATCGAAACGGCCCTGACCGCCGCGGAAACGGGCCACCTGGTGCTTTCCACTTTGCATACGCTCGACGCCACAGAGACGATTACACGCGTCGTCTCGTCGTTTCCTTCGCATCAACAGAAGTCCGTCCGCATTCAATTGGCCGGCATTCTGAAAGCGGTAATCTCAATGCGCCTGGTGCGCGCCGCGAAAGGCTCAGGCCGCGTTCCGGCCATTGAGGTAATGGTTTCGACCGGGCTCATTCGCGATTACATCATCAACGAAGAAAAGACCTATCTGATTCGCGAAGCGATCGCGAACGGCGCTTCACAGTACGCGATGCAGACCTTCGACCAGGCGCTGTTTCAACTATTCCAGCGGCGGCAAATCAGTTTGGAAGAAGCCATTCACAATGCCACAAATCCGGACGAGTTCAAGATGCGCGTCTCGGGAATTCTCTCGACGGAACAAGCTATAGACGCTGAGGGCCGCGGCGGGGCGCCGCCGGCGGAGTCGCCGCGCGATGAATTCGAGTCATTGATTGTTAAGCTGTGAAGGCGCGAGCACGAGATGGAGCGTGGGCATCCTGCCCAGCGTGCGCAGGCACGGCTAAGTACATCGTTGTCTGATTACCAAACATGTTCGCGCTGCGCGCTTAGGCGGACAAGGATGTCCGCATTCCGTAAGTTGCGCCATCAACCCTGTCTTTTTGCTTCCTGCCAAAGCTCTTCCAACTGATCAAGCCTGGTCTCATCGAACTTGCGATTTTGCTCCCGCAGCCTGGCTTCGATGTAACTGAACCTTCGCCGAAATTTTCTGTTGCTCAATTTCAGCGCCGCTTCCGGCTCAACATTAAGATGTCGCGCGATGTTGGTCACTACGAATAGCAGGTCACCAATTTCTTCCCGGACGTGCGCGTGATCGGCCTCGTCTTTTGAGTTCTCGTGCGTTTCGATCGCAGCCCGCAGCTCGTCAACTTCTTCCTGTAACTTCTCGAAGATGTCCTTGATTTGGGTCCAGTCGAATCCAACGCGCGCGACCTTTGTCGAGATTTGATGAGCCTCCATCAGCGCGGGTGCTTTGGTCGAGACGCCGTCAAGTATCGAGACGTTCGCGGATTCGGTTGCGTCTTGGCGGGCGGCGCGTTTCTCTTCGGCCTTGATCGCTTCCCAGTTACGCAGCACCTCGGCCGAGTCGCCGGCTTTCGTCTCACCAAAGACGTGTGGATGACGGCGCACCATTTTCTCGTGCACTTGCTCGATCACGTCGTCGATGTTGAATTCCCCGCGCTCTTTCGCTACCCGCGCAAAGAACGTGATCTGAAACAGCAGATCGCCGAGTTCTTCACGCAGTCCTTCGGGGCGTCCTTTGCGGGCTTCTTCCAACGCATCGAATGCTTCGTATGCTTCTTCCAGGAGCATCGGCGCCAGGGTGGCGTATGTTTGCTCGCGATCCCACGGGCAACCATCTGGCGAGCGCAGACGGTCCATCAAGGTGACAAGGTCAGCAAATGTTTTTGGCATCTGGTTGATTGTCCAGAAACCCGAGCATCGGTTCAAGTTCACAGAGCATACATGAACGGAGCGCGGACATCCTGTCCGCCTGAGCGCGCAGCGCGAACTTTTTCAAAGCGATTCTTCGGCGAGACTGAGCGTGCTGCGCCCGCTGTCGGACAGGATGTCCGCGATCCACCGCGGGCGCAACCTGCTTTTGCGATCCAACGAAGGCGAGTGCTAAGATCGGATCGTCTTAATAAACTTTTCTCAATTTGTACACTAGAATCCGAACGGTGTCGGATGAGCACGAGACTCTTCAAACGGCAATGGACGACGACCAACCAGTAATCAAAGTATTAGACCGCCGGCCCTTTAATCCGGATGGAACTCCGCGCGAGCTTTCGCCCGAAGAGAAGGAGGCCGCAGAGGCGTCCAACTCTTCCAAAGTTTCCGCAGCTGAATCTGCTCAATCGCAACCTGCGGTAACTCCATCAACCGCGCCGCCGCCGGAAACATCGGCGCGTCGCGAGTCCTCGGCGAGGCCGGCGGCAGCTGCCGAGCCGGAAGGCGAATCACCGCGCTCGGGCCGCGATCCGCTTGATGATCCGACCAGTTTCCTGAGCCTGATAATGTCGCTCGCCTCAAACGCCGCGGCTTCTTTGGGAATGATGCCGCATCCGGTTACGGGTGAAACCGGTGTCGATCTGAAAACTGCCAAGCACTGGATCGATGTGCTGGGAATGCTGGAAACCAAGACTCGCGGCAACCTCGATTCACAGGAAGCGCAGGTGCTCGAGGGTTTGCTCGCCGATTTGCGTATGCAGTATGTGTCCTTCTCCAACGCCCCGACGCCTCCGCCGGCGAAATTCAGCGCCAGCGATATCACCGGGGAAAAGTAGTAGTTTCTTTGGCGGCGGGCCGGTCTCATTTTCCATTTCTCATTTGAAATTTTTCATTTGCCGTTTCAATGCGCGGAACTTCTCCTACTTAGGGCAAATGAATGGAAAATGACAAATGATATATGACAAATGGAAAATGATTACTGATTACCGACTACGATGCGACTCACCTTTTTAGGCACCGGCACATCAACCGGAGTTCCTTCGATCGCCTGCGACTGCGAGACGTGCGCCTCTAACGACTCGCGCGACAAGCGTCTGCGCGTATCGGTCCTGATCGAACACGCCGGGCAAACTATAATTATTGATACGTCGACGGATTTTCGGCAGCAGGCGCTACGACATCGCTTGAAACATCTCGACGCAGTCCTGGTGACGCATTGCCACGCCGATCACATCTTTGGTCTCGACGACATCCGCCCGCTGAACTTTCGCCACGGCGCCTTGGGTCTGTACGCGAACGAGCGCGCCTGGGTCGACATTCGCCGCATTTTCAGATATGTCTTTGAGCCTTCCCATTTCGGCGGCGGCCTGCCACAGATCGTGCCGCACACCGTCGTCGCCGGCGCGCCGTTTTGCCTCGCTCGGGATCTGGAGGTCACGCCGCTGGAAGTGATCCACGGCAAACTGCCGGTCATCGCTTATCGCCTCAATGATTTTGCCTACGCAACAGATTTGAGCGAGATACCGCCTGCGACTATCGAAGGCCTGCGCGATTTGGAAGTCCTGGTGCTGGATTGTCTGCGCATCAAGCCGCACACCACGCACCTTTGGCTGGCACGCGCGCTGGAATACGTGGCCGAGTTAAAGCCAAAGCGCACCTATTTCACGCATATCACGCATGATGTAAAGCACGCCCGCGATTCTGCGTTGCTGCCCGATGGCGTTGAGTGGGCATACGATGGGCTTGTGGTGAGTGATTAGTAACGAGGAGAAGGCAAAAGTAAAAAGGTAAAAGGCAAAAACAAAACTCGAGGAGCTGCGAGTCTTCATTTTTTGCCTTTTTATTTTTTCCTTTTGCCTTACGTTTATGAGACTGTTTCACGGTACCGACAACGCCGAGATCGCCCGCCCGACAGTCTTGACCCTGGGTGTGTTTGACGGTCTGCATCTGGGGCATCAGCTCATCATGCAGACAGTAGTCGAGCGAGCGCGCTCGGTCGGCGCCGTGCCGACGGTGATCACGTTCGAACCTCACCCGCGGGCCGTCCTGCACCCCGAATCCGCGCCACCGCTGCTGCAGACTTTCGATCAGAAAATCGAAGCCCTCGGCGTGCTGGGAATCGAACAAACCATCGTTATTCACTTTGACGAAGGCTTCGCGCAGATTCACGCGCAGGATTTCCTGAGCGACGTGGTCGTAGATCGTCTGCATGCGAAAGAAGTCTATCTCGGCCGCGGTTTCGCCTTTGGACACAATCGTGAAGGCAACATAGAGTTGCTGCGGCAAGAGAGCAATCGCCTGGGATTTCGCGCCGACGAAGTGCTTGAAGTGCGTTTGCGGGGACGACGGGTCAGCTCGAGCCGTATTCGCGAACTATTAAATCACGGCCAGGTTAGCCTGGCGCGCCGCATGTTGGGGCGGCCTTACGGAGTCGAGGGCCGTGTCGTTCGCGGTGCAGAGCGCGGGGCTACGCTGGGATTTCCGACTGCTAACCTTCAACCTCAGAACCGCGTTATCCCGCGCGGCGGCGTTTACGTCACTGCGACTTTGATTGATGGCCAATGGCGACGCAGCGTAACGAACATTGGAACCCGGCCCACGTTCGAAAGCGCGGCGGGCAGCTCGGTCGAGACGTTCATCATGAACTGGTCCGGCGATTTATACGGCGATGTCGTGCGCGTGCGATTTCTTCACCGCTTGCGCGACGAAAAGAAATTCAACTCCGTCGATGAACTGAAGGCTCAAATTAAGAGCGACGTGGCGCGCGCCGAAGAGTATTTTGGGCGGGCGGGAGTAAAAAAAGAGCTGGCGGTAGTTTGAAAACTCGATCATCAGTTGCCGCGGTTTCGGAGCGCGAACCTTAAAGCTGGGAGCGCGGACGTCTCGTCCGCATTGAGCGCGCAGCGCGAAAATTCGTCAATAGCTCACGACCGTTCCCGAAACCAGGCGCTGCTAAACTTCCAATCGCTGGCTTTCTCGCACAGACCGGCCTTCACTGGATTGTTCTCGATATAAGAGATTGCATTAGCAAAATGCTCTAAATCGCGAACGTAACGGTCAAAATAGTCTTCCATCCAAAATTGTCCTGTCTGTCGCAGAATCCTATTGGCCTCATGTGAGGTGAATGATTTCAAGTCTTTCATGATCCTCGACAAAGACCATTCAGCGTCGGGTGTTAAGAGTATGTGGACATGATTTGGCATGACAACCCATGCTGAAAGCCGATATCGTTCGCCATCGAAATGCAGTAGTGACTGTTGAACCATCGTTGCGACACGCGCATTCCCCAGAGCGCGACCTCCGTGCCCTTGATCCAGGTAGCGTTCAATTCGCCGTCGCAGAACTGCGTCCGTATTTGACGAATCGGCGGCGAGCTCGCTCTTCCACCTTTCGAGGACCGTTTGTGGCAGAGAGTCTGCGAGGCGAAACGTGATTGTCTGAGCAATCTCACTGCCATCGAAGTGCGGGAGATAGCCACGACTATGCCAACCGGCATCGCTAAGTTCTTGTCGAAGTGTTGCCTTGATGGAAGTCATCGATGCGTTTTGCTGGGAGCGCGGACGTCTCGTCCGCATTGAGCGCGCAGCGCGAAAATTAGTCAATCCAAGAAAAGTTGCATCGCTGCGGCGCTGTGCGGACGGGGACGTCCGCGCTCCCAGCAGATAGTTGAGTTACTTCTTGGTGATTTTAAGAGCGATGAGCGCCTGTCGGCGCTGTGCGGACGGGGACGTCCGCGCTCCCAGCAGATAGTTGAGTTACTTCTTGGTGATTTTAAGAGCGATGAGCGCCTGTCGGCGCTGTGCGGACGGGGACGTCCGCGCTCCCAGCGATTACTTGAGTGATATCGCGTTGAAGAACAGCGGATAGGTCGCCAGGGATTGGCCGCGATACTGCGGGCGAAAGCCGAAGAGGATGATACGACCTTTGCCAATCTCGACTTCTACGAGTGCGGCTTTGCCCCTAATGCGATCGCCGCCCAACAACCAACCTGAAAGCAGAGGGTCTTTGTCTTTCGGATAGCGGGCGATGATCTTCACGCGCAAGAGCGCGAGGGGATCGCTCTTGATTTCAAACACGGGAGAGTTTTCAACCCAGGCGATCGATTCTTTCGGCATACCCTGAGTCATCGGATCGGAGGTGTCAAGTTCGATGCGCAGGATCGATCCCGGCACATAGAAATCAGTGCGCGGCAAGCCATCCACCACGTCGCGCAACGGCAGCTTGAACTGCTCGATCGCAAAATCCGAAGCGCGATTAAGACAGATGAGCGTCCCGCCCTGCTCAACAAACTCACGCAGAGCCTTTACGCCTTCGGTGCCCAGGCCGCCGGTGTATTCGGGAGGCATCGCGCCCTTGCGGTAACCGTTGAGGATCGCAGCGCGCGGCTGATCTGGGATGATGATGGCGTCGTAATGCGCAGCCAAAGAGCCGAAACGAACTTGTGAGTCTTGAATCGATGATTGATGCAAAAGAACATAAAACGGACGACCATGTTCCAGAACCCATCTAGTCCAGCCCTCGTCTATCGCCGCCACGTTCGACTTGTACAGTCCGACAGTCCTTTCAACGGGTCCACCGCCAGTACAGCCGGCAAAGCCTCGCCCGGGTGGCACGTTGTATCCAAATGGCTGGTAAACAAATACCGGCTCAATGCCCATCAACAGGGACAACGTGTGGGCCGTTACGTCGTAGGGCGGGATCGGTCGGCCGCCGGCATCTCTCAAATCCGGATAGTGTTGCCTCTCGAGCACGGATTTGGCAAAAGCCCCGTAAGGCTGTCTCATCTTGATCACGGCCGTATCGTCGGGGTACTTAACTCCGGTAGCCGTAAAGGGAAGTGGATCATCGATCTCAACACCTGCGCGATATAGGATCGACAACACATCGGCTCGATGTGTTGCTTTTGGAATAATGATAGCGAACAGCTCGCCTGGCTTCCTTGTCCGCACGGCTTCCTTCTCAATCTCATAAAACCTCTGCAACCAGTGTTCGCGATTTTGCGCGGCGTGCTTCAGCAAAAAGAACGCGGCAGTGGTCATGTTGTTGGTGATGTCGCGCAGATGCCATTCGCCTCCGCGCCAGAGCGGACCAAAATTAGCGGACTCTTTTTTTGGATCGTAGCCTTCGCGCGAGCTCAGCTCTTCAAACTTCACCGTGATCGGAGTCGCTATTTTGCATGAGGCAGTTTCCGAAAGAATGCGCACACCGCCGTGATAATGCGAATACGCGCGGGCGGGCGTCCAGGCGTCGTAAGTAGAATTCGTGGTGATGCCCTTGAAACCTTCAGCGCGCATGTTCGCTGCGATGTAGTTACCGAGTTCGGTATAGCCTTCGACGATCTGCTTCGGCACATTCGGCTCGACCGGTTGCATGTATGGCGGCAGAAACAGACGCGACCCCAGCGTGCCCTGTTGATGAATGTCGTGGACGATCTGCGGATGCCAGACGTTGAGAATCTTGTCGACCATCAGTTGCGTCTCGACCTGCGTGAACGCGTACCAGTCACGATTGTTATCGTGGCCGACGTACTTGTGATAAAGCTCCGGCGGATCGGTGCCTTCGTAAGGTGTGCCCAGCGTCTTGTCATACCACTTCTTGATGATGTCCACGCCGTCCGGATTCGTGGAAGGCACCAGCAGGATGATTGTGTTGCGCAGAATCTCCTGAATCTCTGGCTCGTTAGAAGAAGCCAGACGATAAGCGATTAGCATGCTGGAAAGATACGAGCCGACTTCCGTCGAATGAATGCCGCAGGTGATCGCTACGATCGTCTTGCCGCGGGCAATCAGTGCGCGCGCTTTGCGATCGGCGAGCGCTGGATTTGCCGGCGAACCCAGAAGGCGCGGGTCGGCGAGTTGTCTTTGAATGTCTTTGAATTCATCGAGTCGCTTAAGATTTTCAGGGGCGCTGATCGTGGCGTAAACAAACGGCGCGCCCATCGTCGACTTGCCTATCTCTTCAAACTTCACCCGCTCACTGGCAGCATCGAGTTTTTGAAAGTATTGAATGACCTGAGCCCAGCTCGCGAGTTTGCGATCGTCGCCCGGGCGAAACCCGAGCACGTCTTCGGGCGCGGGAACGATTTTGTTTTGGGCAACTGCGCCGCGGGGACTAAGAAGCGCGTCAGACTGGGTGGAGAGAGCACTGAACAGAAGGAAAGCGAGCGTTAGCGATAGACGTCTGGGCATTGGTTTTGGTTTTCTCTATGTCCTCTGTGGTTGGATATGCGTTTTTACCACAGAGGTCACAGAGAACACAGAGAAATCAAATTCCGTGCAGGCGCAAACGAAACTCATCATTGAAGGCGGCGATGTCGGGCAGGCGACCGGAGAACAGCCGCGCTTCGCGCAGCAGCGTCGGCAGACCACCTGACGCGAGCTGTAATCCGTACGCGGGACTGGCAAAGATCGCGGCGATCTGCGGATTTAGTTGCTGTGCAATCCCGTAGCGGACCGCTTTCAGAGCCGTGGGCGCGAATCCGGCGCTGCGCCGGGGATTCACGATCTCGATCGCGTGGTCGAACACATGAAGACGAGTAGTAATATCCCGCAAAGCCAGATCGCGATGTACCAGGGCGTTCGCGATCGCCTCCGCCGCCACCGCGCGATGATAGTTTGCGCGCGCCGGCACCGGCGCAGCTTCGACTGAACCGATCCCGGTTCGCGCAGGTCGTGCGTCCAGCAGGTCGGCATAGCGGTTGATGAAACGCAAACTGGCTTCATAGATTGTGGCCAGATTCCCGCATAATTCTAACCGCTCAATGATGGGCGACTGTTGTGTGTCGCCTCCAAATCTAGTCGCGGTCAATGAAGATCGCGGCAGCAGCCGGGCGACGCTTTCGTTCTTTCCAAAAAGTAAAAGACCGGCCACAGTTGGTACGACTTCGTCGCGGCTATTTGTCGCCAGCAAGAGATGTCGCTCGAGTATCTCTCCAGTGGGATAATTTCTGGCGCTGGCTCCGTCAAATGCGCCCCCTTCGAACTCGCGTACGAAACTCCACAGGTATGCTTCGTCTATATCATTAATTTTTGCGCCCAGCGCCGGCAGGCTTTCATATAAGAGCGGCTGGCTTTCATCCAGCAGCGTCCCCAGTTCTTCCGGCGAGGCTTCGCGCTTGTCCGCGCCAATGCGAATGAAGAAGCGTCCGTCGCGCGTGCGATAGGGACGCCGCTTGCCGTTGACGTCGAGGGCGACGATGCGGCGGCCATTATCGAAAGCGATGCGATCAATGAAGGGAACGATGGACGGCACAATCTCTTCGCGACAGATGCGCACCAATTCATCCTGTACATTCTCGCCGTCTTCGATGCCTTCGACCCGCATCTGGTCGTTGACCCCGAACACGATTGTGCCGCCGCCGGTGTTAGCCAGCGCGACGATTTCCTGGGCGATCCGTTCGGAATTGGAAAGCTTTACTTTGAGTTCGAGGAAGGTGTCTTCGCCGCCGCGAACCAGCCGCATCAGCTCAGTGCGCGTCGTCATGGGCGCGGCGGTCGTGTAGAGGTACTCCTGAAAAGAGCGCTCGGTGACCGGTTCGTGCCGTTGGTTGCTGCGGAATCTTCTGCGAGCCATTTGTGTAATGACGGGGCCGGCGAGCCCGCCCGGATGCGAAATGCAGGCGCATTCAGCATCGCTGGAATCGAAAGAGCTGGGGAAAGACCTTAACGCTTTTTGCGCTTGTCAGTGTAGCATAGCGCGGGCGGTGATGCTGGGAGCGTGCGAGAGCGAACTTCAATAATCTCATTAGCACCTCGCTTCAGCGAGGTGGTTGACGAGGCAGGTCAAGACGGAAACCGTTTAAACGGTTTCGGACATTTCAGGGGCGATTAGACACCTCGCTTCAGCGAGGTGCTAATGAGATTAAGATCCTTCACTCATGTTTACAAATCGTAATCACGTCAAAGCCTATGTGAGCATCGGCTCGAATCTTGGCGATCGGGCCGGGAATCTTTTGCTCGCTGTGCGCGGAATGATGGAGGCCGCGCTCTGCGTGTCTCGTTTGTCTTCAATTTACGAAACAGAGCCGGTCAGCGAAATCAAGCAGCCGTCGTTCCTGAATATGGTGGTGGAGGTTGGGAATCCTTTGCCCACTCCAGAGCAGGTAATGGCGCGTTTGCTCAGGATCGAATTCGTGCTGGGCCGGACGCGTGAAGCTAAAGACGGACCCCGCACAATCGATCTCGATCTGCTGCTGTATGGCGACATCGAAAAGAACACACAGTTTTTGATCCTGCCGCATCCGCGCCTGCACCAGCGCCGGTTTGTGCTCGAACCGCTGGCGGAGATTGCGCCGCACCTGCTTCATCCCATTCTCAAGAGCACGGCGGTCGAGTTGTTGAAAAGTACAGAGGACAGTTCGGCCGTGAAGCATTGGGGGCCGCTGTAGTAATAAATTCCCAGGCACGGATGCCTGCGCTCCGCTCATCTCAATTTTGCCGTCGGCAAAAACTGTGGTGGGCGGCGCGCCCTGGTCGCTTGCTCAAACGCGTAAGCAAACTTGATTAAGGCCGGCTCGCTCCATGGCCGGCCAAAGAACGAAATTCCCACCGGCAATCCAAATACATAACCTGCCGGCACCGTGATATGCGGGTAACCGGCAACGGCCGAAGCGGTCGAATAACCGCCGGTGAAGTGATCGCCGTTGAGCCAATCCGTGGGCCATGCGGGGCCACCGGTCGGCGCGATCATCGCGTCGAGCTTGTTTCGATCCATCACGGCGTCGATGCCTTCCTTGCGCGACAGGCGATGATTCTTGGCCAGTGCATCGCGATAGGCCTTATCGGTTAAAGGTCCTTTCGCCTGGGCCTTGATAAAAAGGTCCTGACCAAAATAAGGCATCTCTCGATCACGATACTGTTCGTTAAAGTCGATAATCTCTTTCAAAGATTTCACCGGCGCGCGCGGGCCGAGCGACCTCAGGTACGAATTTAGATCGGCCTTGAATTCATAAAGCAACACTTCCAATTCGGAATCGTCAAACTTGCCCTGAGTCGGAATGTCCGCCGGGTCAACCACGATCGCCCCTCGCTTTTTGATGATGTCAATGCAATCGTTCATCACCTTGTCGACAGCGTCGCTGAAGCCGAATCCCTTCCGGTGGACGCCGATCCGTGCGCCCTTCAAGCCATTCGCGTCGAGAAACTTGCTGTAGTCAGCAAATGATTTGCCGCTGCTCGCCCGAGTTGCATCGTCGCGCGCATCAATCCCGGCCAGCACAGAGAGCAGCAACGCCACGTCCGTTACGCTGCGGGCCATGGGGCCGGCCGTGTCCTGGCTGTGTGCGATGGGAATTATTCCCGCGCGACTAATCAATCCCACCGTAGGTTTAATGCCTACCAGCGAGTTTGCACTTGACGGACAAACAACCGAGCCGTCGGTTTCCGTGCCGACGCCGATCGCCGCGAGGTTCGCGGCAATAGCCGCACCGGTCCCGGAACTCGACCCGCATGGATTGCGATCGAGCACGTAAGGATTTTTCGTCTGTCCCCCGCGTCCACTCCAGCCGCTGCTGGAATGACTGGAACGAAAGTTCGCCCACTCGCTCAGGTTTGTCTTGCCCATAATGACCGCGCCGGCGTCGCGCAGCTTCTTGGCCACGAAGGAATCCTGAAGCGGAATTGACCCTCCCAGCGCCAGCGAGCCGGCGGTAGTCGTCATCCGATCGTGAGTGTCGATATTGTCTTTAATTAGAACAGGGATGCCATGCAGAGGGCCGCGTACTTTTTTGGCCTTGCGCTCGCGGTCGAGTTCGGTGGCAATCGCCAGCGCCTCCGGGTTTGTCTCGATTACCGCATTAGTTTCCGGGCCGTGTTTGTCGACGTCATCAATCCGATCGAGATATTTTCGGGCCAGGGAATGCGCCGTAAATTTCCCGGCAGCCATGCCGCTCTGCAATTCGCTGACAGACAGTTCATCAAGTTCGAATGCCGGCGGTGGCGAGACGGCCGAGGAGTCATTGACGCCCGCAGCTTCCCTGACTGTAGTGGTAGCGCTAAGACCTGCCAACCCGACTCCCCCGATCATACTGCTACGGACGAAGGTTCTGCGATTCATAGTTTCCCTCGAATGACGGAATGATGGAGCGGGGCCACTTCTATTCCGACCGCGGGGAAAAGTCAAATCGCGCGAAGGGAAGACAGTGCCTTGTTTGAAGTCAGCCGCGTGACTTTTTCATTGGTCGAGGTCTTTTCTTGAGCGGCATTATTCTTGCGAGTGTGGTGAAGCGTTCTCGAAATCTGAACGATTAGCAGACAAGCAGGCTTAAACAAACGATGGTTATCTTCCAGCGCCGCACGGAACGTCAGGGATTAGGACAGGCTGATGTCTTCTGTTTGTTATGCGGTGCGAAGACAACGAAGACGGCCCGGAAGCCCGCCAACGCAATTTGTTTGATTTGCCGCGCCGCGATTCTGGATCGCGTCTTTCAGGCACGGCAGCAGCAGAAAAGACGAGCTTGAGAGTACGCCCTAAGATGTCAGCGAGCCCGTAAAACGTGCCAAATCAATGAAGTATCGAAAAAAGAAATACTGCCCTAAATGTAGTGACCGGGTTCGCCACTCCGATTCCCGCTGTAGCCATTGCGGGACGCGCCTTCTCACTCTTCCGATAGTGATCGTATGGATAGTTTCGATATCCCTCGCGACCGTCGCCCTTTTCCTGCTCTTGAATTATGTGGTGACCTACAGCAGCAAGGCCTATTAGGGCCCACCTGGGCGACCCCATACCAAACAGTCGCGCTCTGATTCTAAATTAGGAGACTACGAACTGGATTCAGACGAGAATCTCGTCTGGCTCTTCGACCACAGGGAGGAAGGGAAGCATCGACGGGCGTCGTACGGGCTTGAAATTGAGACTCACCGGAGTTCCATTGCGGATACTTTCGGCCAGGCGTTTCGCGTCCGGCAAAACGCCGATGGCCCGCAAAGTTTGCGGATCGCTTTCCAGCAAAACTAGTTGGCCGGCGTCGGCGCCAAATGCCGCCGTGATTATTTCCTGCCGCAGCCGGAGCTTTACGAAATCCAAATCGGCGTCAAGCTGAGCTGTTTGCAAGTGCTGCGCTTGATCTTTGCGTACATAGTTACGAAAGGCCTCGAGCACTCGATCATTGATCGGATAGTCAGTCGCTTTCGGATTTCGAGCGTAATCGACTTTGTCGACCCGATAGGCCTCGAGTCCCGGGAGTTTGCCGGCAGCCAGTGTCCGCGTGAAATAAAACACCGATTCGATGATGCGGGCCCGAGCGGGCGTCGCTGTCAAGGGACGCGCTTCGATGTCCGGTGTGATGCCGCCGCCGCCGTAAAAGACTCGGCCGGCCGCGGTGCGAAACGCCGGGGCGTTAGAGTCGCGCGGCGGTAATGATTCACTGGGAGACGGCTGGCCCGGCTGGGTCGGTTGTTGATTGTCGTTCTGATCGTGACGGACGTAGTAGTCGTAAAGCGAGCCACTCGAGTAGTCCCGCTGTAAAGAGCGGCCATAAGGCGTGTAGTAACGCGCGGTGGTCAGCGTCAATCCGGTATTGAACGGAAGTTGAAAAACGTGCTGAACCAATCCTTTGCCAAAGCTGGTCTCTCCGACTATCAGGCCGCGCCCGTGGTCCTGAATGGCCCCGGCCACAATTTCCGAAGCGGACGCAGTGTTCCGATTTATCAATACCACCAGCGGCACATCTTCCGGATTGCTGCCACCGGATTTGTAGACGGCGGGGTCGTGATACTCGCTGCGGCCTTTAACGGACACAATTACCTTGTCGCGCGGCAGAAACTCGCTGGAAACGTCAATCGCCTGATCCAGCAGACCGCCGGGATTATTCCGCAGGTCGAGGATCATTTGGCGCATGCCGTCCTTCCTCAGAGTGGCAATGGATTCCCGCAGCTCGTCATCGGTCGTGTGCTGAAAACCGCCGACCAGGCCGACGTATCCGGTGCCGTTGCTAATCATGAAGGCGTTTCGGATCGAAGGCAGTGGGACTGAGTCGCGCACGATCTTAAAATTGACGGCAACTTCCTCGCCGGCGCGCTCAACTTTAAGTTGCACCGGTTCGCCGCGCGCTCCGCGCACATTTTTCGAAACCTCTTCGCTGGACCAGTCGCGGGCGTCTTTGCCGTCAACCTCCAGAATCCGGTCCCCATAGCGTAAGCCCGCGCGCGCGGCCGGGGTGCCTTCTACTACCGACTGAACATAGACGCCATCATCGTGACGTAAAATCTGAACGCCGATGCCATAGAAACTCGAGGACTGATCTTCTTTCAGTTTCTTGAATTCTGCCGAGGGAAAGTAAACCGAATGCGGATCGAGGGTGAACAGCATTCCCTGGATGGCGGCCTGAGTCGCCTTTTCATAGTCGATCTCGCCGGCGTATTTCTGTTCGACCGTCGAAATCGCCTCGCGGTAATCGTTCTCGATCTTATCTGCTTCGTATTTGTCTTCGACTGAAGTTTGGGAGACACGGGCCGCGTTGGCATTCGCGGCGCGCCGGCGGCTGGTGCGCGTTTGCAGTCCGCCGGCGAGGCTGGCGGTGACGATTACCAAAACTGCGACGGCTGAAAAGCTGCGATTCATCGGGAACGTATGCCGACTTTGACGGCGCCTTCAAGCTCAAAATATAACACAGCGATTGATGGTCGCCGAAGGCGGGCCTGCAGGGGAAGGGTCCCACGTTCAATTCTCTGCGAATTCTGTGCGTACTCGGGATCTCTGCGGTGATACTTTTGTTAAGGCATTTCACCGCCACCCGGAGGAACGCAGAGGTTTGTGCAGAGACAAGACTGATTTGAGTCGTCACCGGCTTGTGCGTCAAACCGTATTCATTGAGAATGGCTTTGATTTGAGATTAGAGATGGCGCCGAAGTTATCCATCGTGGTTCCCGCTTTCAACGAGGCCGAGCGGCTGGGCGCATCGTTGCCCGCCATCGTTTCGTACTTGGATCAGCGCCGCGATGCCAGTGAATTGATCGTTGTGGACGACGGTTCAGACGACGATACCGCGGCTGTCGCGGAACAAAGCCTGAGGGACTCCGCAACCGTGGCATTGCGGGTAATTCGTTATGAACCGAACCGCGGAAAAGGCCATGCAGTGAGGACGGGCTTAATGGCTGCGCAAGCTAATATCGTCTTGTTCTCAGACGCTGACCTTTCAACGCCGATTACCGAAGCACCGAAGCTGGTGGATCCGATTCTGAACGGTGAATGCGATTTGACTTTCGGATCGCGCGCACTCGATCGCAGTCTGATTGGAGTGCATCAGCCCTGGCGTCGCGAACAAGGCGGCCGTGTTTTCAATTTGATCGTGCGGATGGCGACAGGTTTGCCGTTTTGGGACACCCAATGCGGGTTCAAAGCTTTTCGCATGAACGTCTGCCGGCCTTTGATCGAAGCGGCGCAGATTGATCGCTTTGGATTCGATGTGGAATTGATTTACCTCGCCTATCTGGCGCATCTGCGGCTGCGCGAAGTCCCGGTCCGCTGGGATCACGATCCCGCCAGCAAGGTTTCGGTTATGCGCGACAGCTTTCGCATGTTTGACGAAGTGCGACGGATCCGCCGCGAAGTTGACCGCGGAATTTACAGTGAGGCCATCAGCGCCGCGCGGACGGCGGCGATGGTCGAGATAAAGCAAGGACTTTCGGCGAGTCCGTATCGCTCTGCTGAAGCTTGAAATCGTTTACCACAGAGGACCCAGAGAAAATCAAGAAGTAGTTTGGGAAAATAGAGGGCTAGCTCTTTTGTAATTGTTTTCTCTGTGCCCTCTGTGGTTATTCTTCCTGAATCTGGAGCAAGAGATGACAGCACGACTGAACGTCAATATCGATCACGTCGCCACCGTGCGTCAGGCGCGCCGCGCACCTGAGCCGAGTGTCGTCGCCGCCGCCATGATTTGTGAACAGGCAGGGGCCGACGGCATCACCATTCATCTGCGCGGCGATCGCCGCCACATTCAGGACGCGGATCTGACCGTACTGCGACAGGCAGTGACGACTTATTTGAATGTTGAGATGGCCGCTACCGAAGAGATGATGAAGATTGCCATCGACGTGAAACCTGATGCCGTGTCACTGGTGCCGGAAAATCCACGCGAGATTACCACTGAAGGGGGTCTGAACGTGCGGCCCAACATTGCCATTGTGCGGGCGGCCGTGAATCGCTTGCGCGACTCAGGCATTGTCGCCAGCCTGTTCATCGATCCCGATCCCCAGCAAATCGAAGCCGCGCGTGAAGTCAACGCACAGCAGGTCGAGCTGTGCACGGCCGCTTATGCTGAAGCGACTCTAGGCGGGCAGGGAATTCACGGCGAAGGCGCCGTGCGCGCCAATCAGGAACTGCGGCGTCTGCGCGAAGGCGCCGCCCTGGCTGCTCAATATGGTTTGCATGTCGCCGCCGGTCACGGTTTGACGTTACGGAACGTTGAAGCAGTTGCTCGGATCGATGACATCGAAGAATTCAACATCGGCCACAGCATCATTTCGCATGCTGTTTTTGTAGGATTAGATCAAGCTGTGCGCGAAATGCAAGACGCGATTAGACTAGGTGCGGAAACGAATTAGGCTGGGAGCGCGGACGTCCCGTCCGCACCGCGCCATAACGCGCGCAATTTGTTTTGGAGATCTCGATATTCGCGCTGCGCACTTAATGCGAACGGGACGTCCGCGCTCCCAGCAAAGAGAAGTCTCCCTTTGCCGATCAATCTCGTCCTTCGCGGATTAGCACTTAACGTTGGGATGTGGAGGTGGCGAGTTGCAAACGCACCATCGAACGTTCAAGTTTGGCGCGCGCCTTTTCGAAGTCTTCTTCTGTCCCGCTCCACGAACTCAGTTGCTTTTCGGTATGTTCGCGAGCCATGCGCGCGCGCGCAGCGTCGATCTCTTCCGGACGTTCGGCAATCTCCGCCAGCACCGACACACGATCGTCGTTAACCTCGACGAAACCGCCTGAGACGTGCAATTGGAAAGTCGTTCCGTCTTCGATGTACGAGAGCACGCCCGTCCGCAGCTCGGAGATCAAGGGCGCGTGGCCCGGAAGAATGCCCATCTCGCCGCCGCGTCCGGGCACGGTGACCGCGTTCACCTGCTCTGAGAGCACGCGACGCTCGGGAGTGACGACTTCCAGTTGCAGTTGTTCGGCCATAACCTTGAAGGCAAAAGGTAAAAGTAAAAAGGAAAAAGTTCAATCTGATTAACCGACTTTTTGCCTTTTACCTTTTTCCTTTTGACTTGCCTTATCCTATGCGTATTTCTTCGCGGCCTCGACGACTTCTTCAATCCCGCCGGCCATGAAGAAAGCCTGCTCGGGGATCTTGTCGTGCTTGCCTTCGATGATCTCTTTGAAACCCTTGATCGTGTCTTCGAGTTTCACGTATTTGCCCTCACGGCCAGTGAACTGCGAGGCGACGTGGAACGGCTGTGAAAAGAACCTTTGAATCTTGCGCGCGCGCGAAACGACCAGCTTGTCCTCTTCGGAAAGCTCGTCGAGACCCAGAATCGCGATAATGTCCTGAAGGTCCTTGTAGCGCTGCAAGATCAACTTCACGTTCTGCGCCGTATTGTAGTGGTCCTCGCCGATAATGCGCGGATCCAGAATGCGCGATGACGACGCCAGCGGATCAACCGCCGGATAGATTCCTAACTCCACAATTTGACGCGACAAAGCCGTGACTGCATCAAGATGCGCGAACGTTGTGGCCGGCGCCGGATCGGTGTAATCGTCAGCCGGTACATAAACTGCCTGAATCGAAGTGATCGATCCGGTCTTGGTCGAAGTAATGCGCTCCTGCATCTCGCCCATCTCAGTAGCCAGGTTAGGCTGATAGCCCACGGCCGAAGGCATGCGGCCCAGCAGCGCCGACACTTCCGAACCTGCCTGGGTAAATCTGAAAATGTTGTCGATAAAGAGCAGTACGTCCAGGCCCTGGTCGCGGAAATATTCGGCGACCGTCAAACCGGAAAGCGCTACGCGCAGACGCGCGCCCGGCGGCTCAGTCATCTGGCCATAGATAAGCGCGACCTTGGATTTCTCGATCGCCTTCATGTCGACCTTGGTCATGTCGAACTCGCCGGTCTCTTCCGTGTTCTTATAGAACGACTCGCCAAAGTCGATGACCTTGGATTCGACCATCTCGCGCAGAAGGTCGTTGCCTTCGCGCGTGCGTTCGCCGACACCGGCGAAAACTGAAAACCCGGCCCGGGCCTTGGCGATGTTATTGATGAGCTCCATCACGATGACTGTCTTGCCCACGCCGGCGCCACCGAAAAGGCCAATCTTGCCGCCGAGCACGAACGGCTGAATCAAGTCGATAACCTTGATTCCAGTTTCGAACATTTTCAGCTCAGTCGATTGTTCTTCGAAAGTCGGGGCGTGACGATGAATTGGATAACGTTGCTGATGCGGAATGTCCCCGAGGTTGTCGACCGGATCGCCGATCACGTTCATCACCCGGCCGAGGGTCCCTTCGCCTACGGGTACGGTGATGGGGCCGCCGGTATCGATGGCTCTCATGCCGCGGACCATGCCGTCGGTGGGCAGCATCGACACTGCGCGCACGCGGCCTTCACCCAGGTGCTGTTGCACTTCCGCGATCACATTGATTGGTTCGGGCACGTCGAAGCCTTCGGAGGTTATCCGCAGGGCCTCATAAATCGGCGGCAGATAATTCTCGGTAAACTCGACGTCGACCACCGGGCCAATAATCTGCACCACGTGCCCGACATGCCCGTTCGTACCATTTCCATCAGGCGTAGCCATATTTATTTCCGTCAACTCCTCTTAAGTTAATGCCGAAGCCTTACAGGCCAAAACTGGAAGGGTTTTAAAGAGGGAGAAGATAACATAGGGATTCTGCGTTAGGCAAAGTAGCGGGCTCCGGTCCGCGAAGCGTCCGCTGCTTTTTCCTCGAAACTTTACTTGTACCAGTGTCGTAGTACAATGGCGCAACGATGTTTCAGGTAGACGCCAATCATCCAACGCCGCTTTACGCGCAACTAGAACGGGCGATCCGGTTTGCGATTGCCACCGGAAAGCTGCGCATTGGCGAGCAGTTGCCCACGGTCCGGCAGTTGGCTGTGGAACTGCGCATAAACGCTAATACCGTCGCGAAGGTCTACACGGAACTGGAACGTGCCGGCGTGGTTGAGACACGCAGAGGCGTTGGAACTTTTGTCACTGCGCGACCGAACGAGGCCGCCAGCCGGCGCGACCGTGACCGGCATCTGCGTGAGCTGGCAGAGCATTTCATTGCAGAAACCCACACGCGGGGATTTTCAATTGAGGATGTGATTGAACATCTGGAAAGCAGACGGCGGAAGTAGCGCAAGTTGTTAACTTGCGGTGTGCTCCGTGACGATAGTACGCAAGCTGGCAGCTTGCGCTACAGAGGCAATAAGGAGATGAAGACGTATGGCTAACATTCAACTGCTCGATAATCGAAGCAACCTGCCGGTGCCCAGCGCGCCGCGGTTGAACTTTATTGCAGTACTGGCATTTCTCGCGCCCGTGGCCGTGGGAGCGCTGGCGACGCTCTTGACCCTGAATCCCGGCGGCGCGATCTTCGGAGTGCTGCTCGGGTTGCTGCTGGCGCAATCGCCTAAAATCGCGCGGCAATGGGAACGCGCCGTCGTGTTGCGTCTGGGCAAGTTCGTCGGTCTGCGCGGCCCTGGTTTGTTTTGGATCGTGCCGTTCGTCGATCAGATATCCGCCTGGATCGATCAGCGCGTGATCACTACTGCGTTTGCGGCCGAAGAAACGCTTACCAGTGATACCGTGCCGGTCAACGTGGACGCAGTGCTGTTCTGGATGGTTTACGATCCCGAAAAAGCAGCGCTTGAAGTCCAGAACTATCCGGCAGCGGTTAGTTGGGCGGCGCAGACGGCTCTGCGCGACATCATTGGGCGAACTTCGCTGAGTGATTTGCTGCGCGGACGCGAGCGCATCGAAGACGAATTGCAGAAGCTAATCGATGAGCGCTCGAATCCGTGGGGTGTGACGGTCCAGTCGGTCGAAATGCGCGATGTAATTATTCCCACCGCGCTACAGGACGCCATGTCACGCGAAGCACAGGCTACTCGTGAGAAAGCCGCGCGCGTGATCCTGGCGCAGGCCGAAGTTGAAATTGCCGCACAGTTCGATAAGGCATCGGAATCCTATCGGAACAATCCAACCGCGCTGCACCTGCGCGCCATGAACATGCTGTACGAGGGTCTGAAAGAGAAGGGCGCTTTGATGCTGGTACCCAGCAGCGCTGTCGAATCGATGGGTATGGGGGGATTGATGGGAGCGGCGGCGTTGCGTCAACAGGTGCTTACGGGCAGTGAAGAGAAGCCGGAGTAGAGGAGCGAAGAGCATTTTCCATTTGTCATTTGACATTTTTCATTGGTCCATTTACTGCATACTAACTAGTCCAGGTTAGTGTGATTTCGTGGATCGTCGAGTGATTTTTTCTAGGCAAGCAAACGATCCACGAACTCACACGAAACAATCCTCATGGCGGATGACAAATGAAAAATGTCAAATGACGAATGGAAAATGAATCCAAAACTCAAACCGATAGTTTCCGCACAGGATTATTCTTCTGGCTCGATCTTAATTTTCATCGATCGCAACACTCGCAAATCTTCATCCGTCAATTCCAAAGAGCCCGGGCTCACGGTCCCCGATTCATCCTCGGCGCTCTGCGGCCTGAGGCCAATCTCCAGTTTCAACGTCAGCTCCATTTCAAAGCCAGCCTCGCGCAGACGCTCAATGGCGGCGGCCACGCTGGCTGATCGTTGAACTGACTCGTTGATTGCCGTGCCGACTTCTTCCGCCAGCTTCTTTGTGTGTTCGTCCATTTCCAAGGCTTGGATTCTCTTGGTCCCGATAATGACTGATTCATCGTGATGCTAAGTCACGGAAGCAATGCGGTCAAACCGGCGAGCGATAGATAGGAATGCTGTTTTCCATATCAGTCTTATTAGCACCGTCGCTTTAGCGCTGTGAAATATGAAGCCGGCACAATTGGAAACCGTTTGAACGGTTTCCTTCCAAGGCCGCTCATTAATCACCGGGCTAAAGCCACGGTGTTAATGAAGAAGGGCCGCCGCTCAGATCGAACTAGAATTGCCCCGCGGTAATCGGTGTGCTAGCCTTCGACTGCTCGGAAAAACCAGCGCAAGAGACGCACCGCATTACCCGATGGCAACCAAAATCAAGAGCGCCAAACGTGAGCGCCGCGAACATTTCCACACTTCATCGGGCATTGAGTTGCCGGTTTATTTCAATCCGTCAAATACCGCAAGCATTGAATACGATCGCGACCTCGGCGACCCAGGTGCGTTTCCCTTCACTCGCGGCATCAGACGAGACATGTACCGCGGGCGTTTGTGGACCATGCGCCAGTACGCCGGGTACGCGTCCGCAGAAGAGTCGAATGCGCGCTACAAGTATTTGCTGTCGCAGGGAACTACCGGCCTTTCAGTAGCTTTCGATCTTCCCACTCAAATCGGTTTGGATTCCGATGATCCTCTGGCCGCAGGCGAAGTTGGCAAAGTCGGTGTCGCCATAGACTCGCTCGAAGACATGCTGACTTTGTTCGATGGCATTCCTCTGGAAGAAGTTTCGACTTCAATGACCATTAACGCGACCGCGGCGATTCTGCTGGCGCTTTATCTGGCCGTTGCCCGGAGACAGGGTGTGAGCTTTGAAAAATTAAGTGGCACGCTGCAGAACGACATTCTGAAAGAATATATTGCCCGCGGAACTTATATTTTTCCGCCTGGACCTTCGCTGCGTCTGATTACCGACACGTTTGCATTTTGCGCGCGCGAGGTCCCGAACTGGAACACGATTTCGATTAGTGGCTATCACATTCGCGAAGCGGGCGCGACCGCGGTTCAGGAAGTGGCCTTCACAATTGCCGATGCAATCGCCTATGTCGAGTCAGCCTTGAAAAGAGGGCTGGAGATAGACGAGTTCGCGCCGCGCATCTCTTTCTTTTTCAACGCGCACAACAACCTGCTGGAAGAGATAGCTAAGTTTCGCGCCGCGCGCCGCCTGTGGGCGCGGCTTATGCGCGAGCGCTTTCATGCGCGCGATCCGAAATCGATGATGCTGCGCTTTCACACTCAGACCGCCGGCTCGACGCTGACGGCGCAACAGCCTGAAGTGAACGTTGTGCGGACCACGATTCAGGCACTCGCCGCGGTTCTGGGCGGCACGCAATCTCTGCACACCAACGCGATGGATGAAGCGCTGGCTTTGCCTACTGAAGATACGGCCCGCCTGGCCTTGCGCACCCAACAAGTGCTCGCCTACGAATCAGGTGTTGCCGATACCGTCGATCCGCTGGCCGGCTCGTACGCGATTGAAGAACTGACCACTGAGATCGAGCAACGCGTTGTCGACTACCTCGACAAGATTGACGCTATCGGCGGCACGCTGCACGCGATTGAGTCGGGTTACATTCAGCGCGAGATCCAGAACTCGGCTTATGAATACCAGAAAGAAATCGAGCGAAACGAAGCAGTCGTTGTCGGTGTGAATCGCTTTCAGAATGAAGAGGAGCGCCCCGTCAAGACGCTGCGCGTCGATCCCGCGATTGAAAACACCCAGGTGGAACGATTGCATGCGCTGCGGGCCCGGCGCGACGCCCGAGCCGTGGAAACTGCGCTTCGGAAACTCGAGGAAGCGGCGCAGGGAACTGAAAACGTTCTGCCTCGCATCCTTGATTGTGTTGAAGCATTCGCTACCGTTGGCGAGATTAGCAATCGCCTGCGCGGCGTGTGGGGCGAGTATCGCGAGGCGGTGACGCTGTAAGCACATTCCCCCAGGTTTTACTTGCCTGCACGCATAAAGTTTGCAATGCTAGCAGCGTCTCCCCTGAGTGTTCCCAGCGAGTTGCCAGTCGGAAAGCCTCGCTATTAAGAGAGGAATCAGATTTCAAATGAAGATGTCGAGTTTGTCCCTGCGTCGGGCTCTCCTTATCAGCATCGCAATCAGTGTCTGTGGTTCGATCACGACCATAAACGCCCAGCACGGCGGCTCCGGAGCAGGTGGCGGAACCATTGGCGGCGCCGCCGGCGCGGTGATGAAGCTCCCCCCAAAGAAGGTTGTCCGAACCACGCCGAGCGGTCCGAAACCCAGACCCGGAACGCGGCCGCCGGCAGCAAATAATTCGGCGCAGGTTGATGACGCCCTCAGCCTGGCCGATGATGCCCGCCAGGCGCAACGTTATGACGCGGCTGAGCGTGGCTATCAGTTAGCGGCAAAGTTGGCTCCGTCAGATCCGCGACCCTATCTCGGCCTCGGCCATACCTATTACCATCAGAAAAAATATCCCGAAGCTGAAAAAGCTTATGCGCGCGCAGCCGCCTTGAGCCAAAACGACAGCGAGCCTTACGCACGTCTTGCTTTTACTTATACGGAAATGCAACGCCTCGACGAAGCACTGGCGATGGGCCGGCGCGCGGTGGCGGTGCAACCGGATAACTATTACGGCTATCTGGCGCTCGGCTATGTTCATTACCTGCGCCACAGCTACGCCGACGCCGAAGCTGCTTATCGTAAGTCGGTATCGCTGGCGCCGCAGCCGCTGATCGTTTTGCATCTTGAGTTGGTGAGGGTGCTCAGCGAAATGCGTCGCTATACCGACGCCGCTGCCGAGGCCAAGAAAGCGATCGATATCGATCCGAAGGATTTTTCCGCGCGCTTCAACTATGCAGTCATGCTGCAGAAGCTCGGCCAATTGACACCCGCGGCGCAACAATATCTGGAAGCGATCAAACTGAATGATAAGGATGGCGCGCCACACTCAAATATAGGTTTGATCTACTACATGACTGAAAATTTTTCGGCCGCGCGCGAACACTGGAAGGGGGCTATAGATTTAGGCTCGACCTATGCACCGGATCGAGCCGGCTTGCTGATACTTGACGGGCGTTTTGCGGAGGCCCGCACGCAACTGGAAGAGTACACGCAAAAGAGCGGCGAAGATGAAGATGGCTGGCTGATGCTGGGCGACGTCTATCGCGCGCTGGGCGACGATTCACGAGCGCGCGTGACTGATGCGCGGGCGGCGCAAATTGCCCCCGAGTATGTCGGCTTACGACGCCCTGACCTGCGCCGGCTGGCGCAAGGCAATTCGCCTTCAGGCAACGATACGCGTCCCGTGGCGAACAACGAGGTCCTGGCGACAGACGAAAAGGGCCGCACCGTTCTGATGCGCGCAGCCGCCCAGGGTCGTGCTGATCTAATCCCTCAGTACGTTGCCGCCGGTGTGCCTGTTAACGCGCGTGACAAGGAAGGTTATTCCGCGCTCTACTTTGCGGCCGGCAATGGACACCTGGAAGCGACCCAGGCGCTGTTGAGAGCGGGTGCCCGCGTCAACGAGGCTGACAATACCGGCGCGCCGATCATTGTTAGCCCGGCCGTTCAGGGGTATACGGCCATCGTGAAACTGCTGCTGGCCAATGGAGCAAGTCCCAATCAAGCCGACAAAGACGGAGACAATGCGTTGATTCTGGCCTCGGCGGCGGGAAAGGTGGATGTTGTCGACGCCTTACTGACGGGAAGCGCCAGCGTAAATGTGGCAAACAAAAATGGTATTACGCCTGTAATGATCGCTTCCTTTCAGGGACACGTGCCGACGGTGCGCTTGTTGATTTCCCGCGGGGCAGATGTAAATCGCAAATCTGTCAGTGGCGCGACCGCCGTCAGCCTGGCCACGAACAAGAATCATCCGGACGTAGTTGAGATTCTGAGGAGAGCCGGCGCCAGAGACTAAGGTGGGGCTGTTAAGAGTGGCACGGGCGTCCCGCCCGTGAATTGCACGCAAGATTCGCGGGCCACGATCACCGACCCACTGAATCAAAATCATTGGCGGTCAAGGGGTGACAATGTCCGGTTTGGCGGCGTTACTTCCTTTCCTTTTCATCGTACTGGTCTTCGGTCTGGTTATCTTTCTGGTTGTCTATCGGCAGCAGAAAGAAAAAGAGCGGACCCGCCAGTTGCAATTAGCCGCAGGCCAGCTCGGGTGGAACTTTCTGGCCGATGCCGCCCTGAACATGATTCCCGGCCTCGATCGCTTTGCGCTCTTCAATCAAGGTCACAGCAAACGCATCCGCAACATGATGTACGGCGAAGCCAGCGGGGTTAAGGCCGCCGTTTTTGATTACATCTACGTCACCGGTTACGGCAGAAACAGTCAGACGCATTATCAGTCGGTCGTCTATCTCGAGCCACCGACTCTGGCGGTTCCTTACTTTTCCTTACGTCCTGAAGGGTTTCTGTACAAGATTTTCCAGGCCTTCGGTTATCAGGACATCGACTTTGGGCAGCGGCCTGAGTTTTCTCGTCGATACATCCTCCGAGGTCAGGACGAGCCAGCGATCCGGCGGACCTTCAATGATGGGCTGCTCAGTTTTTACGAAAATTACGCGGGCACCTGCACCGACGCCGGCGGGAACCAACTCTTTATTTTCCGTGGCGGTTACCGCTTTTCTCCGCAGGAGATTCAATCCTACGTCGGCCTGGGCTTGAACGTTTTGAATCTGCTGCCAAGGTATTAGTGAAACGAGGGGATGGGGCTCAACATGTTTAAGGAGATGAAATGAATAGACGAGAATTCACCAAGACACTAGGCGTAACCGCCGTCGCGATCGGCCTGAATAAGAGCGTCCTTTCAAGCGTCGCACCTCCGCCGCAATTCGCGGTGACGATGGATGACTTTGCGTGGCACAACGCGGTGCACCTGACGGCTGAAGACCGCAACCGGGCAATTCTGGACGTGCTCGGCGCTCAGCGAGCCAAGGCTGCCTTGTTCGTCGTCGGTGAGAACGCTGAAGAGGAACGCGGCAAGTCGATGCTGAGAAAGTGGGATGACGCCGGACACATCATCGGCAACCACACCTACTCGCATCGCTCTTTGAGTTCCGGGATCACGATCGCTGAATACGAACGCGACATCCTAAGAGCTGAAGCGGTGCTGAAAGACTTCAAACAGTTTCGGCGAATGTTTCGCTATCCGCTGTTGAAGGAAGGCGACACGGCGGCCAGGCGCGATCAGGTCCACGCTTTTCTGAAGCTGCACCACTATCGCATCGGCCACGTGACGATTGATAATTCTGATTGGATCGTCGATCAGCGCCTGAAGGTCCGTTTGCAGAAAGATCCGAACGCTGACACAAAGCCTTACCGCGATTTCTATCTCGAGCACATGTGGGACCGCGCGCAGTATTACGACGCGCTTGGCAAGCGTGTGCTCGGCCGCCCCGTCAAACACACGATCCTGACGCATTTCAATTTGCTGAATGGATTGTTTCTGGGCGACTTGATTGCAATGTTCAAAAGCAAAGGTTGGCAACTAATTGACGCGGAAGCAGCCTTCAACGATCCGGTGTTTCAGGCCGAGCCAAAGATTCTTCCCGCCGGCGAGAGTATTGTCTGGTCATTGGCCAAGGCGGCCGGCAAGATTCCCATGTCACTCCGCTATCCAGCGGAAGACGGTGATTACGAAACAGCGAGGATGGACAAGCTGGGTCTGTGAAGATATTGAATCGTAAGGGCGGAGTGTAGAGGACGTTTTTGCATAAGGTGCTCCTATCGATCTTATTCGCGACGTTGTTCAGCGGCGGCCTGGCCGCCCCTGGTCCGGCGACGCAGCCGAATCCGGATTGGGAAAGATTCCGAAGTGTCAAAGACGGTTTCTCAGTACTACTTCCCGAATGGCCCTCGGTCGTGAACAGAGGACAATACCGGTCAGCGCCGGTCCGGGGCGCTCGAAACTATGCCGCGTATGGCGATGGGGTAGTTTATTTCCTGCTCTCTTTTGAAAATCCCGATCATGAAAAACCGCTCGACTATTTTCTGGACACCCAGTTGCGCGTTAATGAGCTTCGCAACAGTGAAGTCTCGGCCGGACACGAAATCTCCAATGGCAGCTCAAAGGGCCAGCAATACGCGATCACGAAATCCGATTACCGGAAGAGTTTCACCTACCCGGGTGTGCTGCGGCTGTACGAGACCAAGAATCGAGTGCTGGCCCAGGTGGCCATTGGCAGAGACGAGACGGATCCAGCCGTGGGAAAATTTCTGCAGTCACTTGAAATCAGCGAAAAGCCGAACGGCAAGGACATTGGCGCCGGGGCGACTTATGCTGATTCGGCGCCCAACTCCGACTCGCAGGTCATGCCAAATGAAGTCTCGCGCAAAGTGATGATCCTGATAAAGCCGGAACCCCAGTACACCGAAGATGAGCGGCGCCAGAGACTGCGCGGGGGAGTTGTCTTGAGAGCAGTACTATCAGCGTCAGGCAAGGTAACTAACATTCAGGTCGTCTCAGGGTTGCCGGAGTTGGCCCAGAGTGCCATCGAGGTCGCCCACAAGATTTACTTCATACCCGCCGCTAAGGATGGCCGTTTCATATCAACCTTCGTCGAGCTGCAGTACAACTTCGACATCTATTAGCGGGCTAGACGGCGGTGCTGCTGATTCGTGTCGGTCGGCCATTCAGCGAGTTATCGCCGGATGCCTCGCAGCACCAATCCCAGAAACAAACCTGCCGCCGCGGAAATCAGAATTGCGTGGCCCGGTTTCCGGCGCGCATAGTCCTTCGCTTCGTCGGCAATCTCGTTGAAGTCCTTGCCCTGCAAATCCTTAATCTTATCGCTGACGACGCTGACCTTTTCGCCGACGTAATCGCTCGCACGCGATGCCGCGTCGGCAATTTTCCGGCCATACTCGCGGGCATTTTGTTCAAATTCTGACATTTTCGATTCGTCCCTCCAGATTATCGGCGCCTGGGACGCCGTTTCTTGTCCGTTTCCGATAGCTTCGGGCATTGTTATGGTTCCTGCCTTTCGTTGCGAACTCTGCCAGTTCCATACGAGCAAACATCCGGTTCGGTTGCGGGAAAATTGCCCCGGGCCCTGCTTGACTTTATTTGCTGACCAATGGTAAGTGAGTACTTACTTCGAAGACGGATTGGGTGATTCACTGAGCTTATCAATCGAAAAGAAGCAGGACCGCAGCGGGGGTAATGGGGCCCGTATGGCCGGCGAGGAGCGCCGGCTGCAAATTCTGCGCGTGGCCATGCGTTTGTTTTCGCAGCGGGGCTTTGTCGGCACCACGACGAAAGAGATCGCCCTGGCTGCCGGCGTTTCGGAAGCGATGGTCTTTCGCCATTTCGCGACCAAAGAAGAGCTCTACAGCGCAATCCTCGATCACAAAGCATGTCTGCACGACGGATTAGATCCGCGTCTGGTCGTCGCCGAGGCGATCGAGCGAAAGGATGACTTCGCCGTTTTTGAGGGACTTGCGCTGGATGCGCTCGAGCATCATGACTGCGATCCGGAATTTCAAAGGCTGCTGCTGCATTCAGCGCTGGAGGAACACGATCTGGCGCATATGTTCTGGGAGAAATTCGTGCGTCGCATCTATCGCTCGCTGGGCGGCTACATTCGCGCGCGGCAACGCGAAGGCGCGATTGTCGACGTCGAGCCCGCGCTGGTCGTGCGCGCCTTTATCGGCATGGTCATGCACCATTCCCTGAACAACAATCTGTGGGATCGGAAACGAAGCCTGTTGAATATTTCAAACAAAACCGCGGCGCGCGAGTTTGCGAACATTCTTCTGCACGGTGTCTCGCGCGCGGACGATCAGAACGCGCGTCCGTCGTTGGCGAAAGCGAAATCGGCCAGGAGGATGATTAACGAGGTTCTGACCACTCCATCGACTACGCAGCTTTTGAATAAAGTCAGGAAGTCGATGAAAAAGAAATCAAGCAGAAAGAGATCGAGTAGATGACTCTTCCAGGACCGATCAAGGTCGCACTTTACGTTTTATTGTTCGCGGTTGCCGGCGCAGGTCTGGCCGGTTGTGGCCGCTCAAAGGGCCAACCAAACAGCAGTGGGGCGCAGGCTGGCGCCACTCCCGCGGTGATCGTGGTTTCCACCACACCCGCGGTGGTGCGGCAACTGCCGCGCTACTTTGAAGCCAGCGGCAGCCTGGCGCCGAACGAGCAGACCGATGTGGCGGCTGAAACCTCGGGCAAGGTCGTGGCGGTGGGCGTCGACATCGGCAGTTCCGTACGCCGCGGACAGATGATCGTCAAATTGGACGACGCAGATTTTCGCCTCAGGGTGCAGCAAGCGCAGGCCCAACTCGAGCAGGCGATCGCGACGCTGCACCAGAACGAAGCCAAAATTGGTTTGCGGCCGGGCCAGAAATTCAATCCGGAAAATGTTCCCGAGGTCGCAGCGGCGCGCTCTGCACTCGAACTCGCCGAGAAGAATTTGCGGCGCTATGAGAAGTTGGTAGAGACCGGCGATATTTCGCGCGCCACCTATGACCAGCAGAAGTCACAACGCGATCAGTTGGCTGAGCAGCATCAGGCGCTGGTCCATCAGGCGCAACAGAATTACGCTACGGTCGCTAACTCTCAGGCCGCAGTTAACGCCGCGCAAACGCAAGTTTCGCTGGCAAAGCGGAACCTGACTTACACCGTGGTGGCCGCTCCGATGGCGGGATATGTTTCAGACCGTCCGGCCGACGTGGGCGAATATGTTTCGCCGCAGCAGAAGGTCGCAACCATCGTCAGTGTGAATCCGCTGCGCGTCCGCATCGACATCCCGGAACAGGCGATCACCCAGATTCACGTCGGCGAGAGTGTTTCGGTCAGCGTCGCCGCGTACACGGATCGCAATTTTGCCGGCCGCATCGCCCGGGTTTCGCCCAGCGTTACCGCCAGCTCGCGCACGTTAACGGTGGAGGCAGAAGTCCAGAATCCGAACGCCGAATTGAAGCCCGGACAGTTCGCGACCATACGCATTCTGCTGCCGCAGAGCGAGCCGGCGATCCTGGTGCCGCAGCGAGCCCTGCGAACTATTTCAGGATCGACCTACGTGTTTGTGATCAAAAACGGTTTCGCCGAACAGCGCCTGGTGCAACCGGGTCAGGCCGAAGGCGATCTGGTAGAGCTCAAGACCGGCGTCAAGGCCGACGAGCTAGTGGCGACGAGCAATGTGGATCAGTTGAGTGATGGAGCAGCGGTGAAGCAATAGACTGTCAGTAGCCAGTTGTCAGTTGTCAGTTGTTAGTTGTTCTTCGGATTCAGCGTGCAACTAACTACTGACGACGGACAACTGACGGGGGTTCAAGATGCAAAAACTTGCTGAAATTTGCGTTCGTCGTCCGGTGTTCGCAACCATGATCATCCTGAGCATCACGGTTGTGGGCTTGTTTTCTTACCGATCGCTGGGCGTCGATTTGTTTCCCAAGATCGACCTGCCGACCATCACCGTAACGGTCATTAATCCCGGCGCGTCTCCGCAGGAAGTCGAGACCGAGATCACCGACAAGATCGAAGGTGCGGTCAACACTGTCAGCGGCATCGATGAATTGCGTTCGACTTCGCTCGAAGGCGTCTCACAGGTCTTTATTACTTTTCTGCTGGAGAAGAACGCCGATGTCGCGGCCCAGGAAGTCCGCAACAAAGTCGACCTGATCGTCAATGATTTACCGGAAACGGCGGAAGTTCCGATCGTGCAAAAGCTCGACACGGATGCGACTCCGGTGCTGCGGATCGCAGTCTCGGCCCCGCGTTCTTTGCGCGAAGTAACGGACATTGCCGACAAGCAAATCAAGCGGCTGATTGAACCGATTAGCGGCGTGGGCAACGTCGAGATCGTCGGCGGCCGCCTGCGCGAGATTGAAGTGTGGGTCGATCCCGACAAGATGCGTGCGTTCAATGTGTCGGCGGCTGATGTGGCGAATGCGGTCAAGCTCCAGAACATGGAATTGCCGGGCGGCCGCGTCGAAGCAGGCCAACGGGAATTTACAGTGCGGACCATGGGCCGAATTCCTAACCCGGCGGAATTCAACAATCTGGTCGTGGCCACTCACGGGCCTTACGCGGTCAAACTCAGCGATATCGGATACGTCGAAGACGGGGCCGAAGAACAGCGCACCGAAGCGCGTCTGAACGGCCAGCCGGCGGTGACGCTGGTGGTGTCCAAGCAGTCAGGACAGAACACGGTGGCGGTTGCGGACGCGGTCAAGGCGCGCCTGGAAGAGCTGAAGCCGAGCTTGCCCCGCGACGTCAAAACTCAAATCGTCGGCGACCAGACAATCTTTATTAAGGCAGCGCTGGATGCGATTCAACTGCACTTGATCGAAGGCAGCATCTTGGCGGCGATTGTGGTTTTCGTTTTTCTCTGGAGCTTCCGTTCGACTTTCATCGCGGCCATCGCCATTCCCACTTCGATCATAGCCACGTTTGGGTTAATGGCGGCGATGGGATTCACGCTAAACCAAATCACCATGCTGGCGCTGACGCTGATGGTAGGCATCGTGATCGACGATGCGGTGGTGGTGCTGGAGAATATTTTTCGCTTCATCGAAGAGAAAGGAATGCCGCCGTTTCAGGCGGCCATCGAAGGCACGCGCGAAATCGGCATGGCCGTAACTGCCACGACCCTTTCGTTGCTGGCGGTGTTTCTGCCCGTCGGATTTATGGCCGGCATTGTCGGCCGCTTCATGTCGTCGTTCGGTTTTACTGCTTCGTTTGCGATCGCGGTCTCGCTGCTGGTCTCGTTCACGCTGACGCCGACACTGGCGGCGCGGATGATCAAGAGAAAGAAATCGCAACCCGTGAAAGGGGCCGGCAAAGAAACTAGTGACTCGCCCGATGCTGAAAAGCGGACCTCGCTGGCCGAATTCAAAGACAAATACGTCCAGGCCGCGTCGAAAGAGTCACGCTTTTATCGTCCGATCGATCGCACGTATACCTGGCTGCTGCGATGGTCGATGGCCCACCGCTGGGTGATCGTCGTGCTTTCGATCATAGTGATCATCAGCACCGTGCCGCTGTTCATGTTCGTGGGCAAGAACTTTCTGCCGATCGACGATCAGTCACAGTTCGAAGTCAACGTGCGCGCGCCGGAGGGTAACACGCTCTCAGCGACTACGGTCTTGACCGAGCGCATCGCCGCCGACATCCGCAAGCTGCCGGGCGTCACCGACACCCTGGTAACGATCGGCGCCGGGCAGCAGCAGGTCGTGAACCTCGCCAGCATCTATGTAAAGCTGGCGCCGATCGAGGAACGCACCGCGTCGCAACAGGATCTGATGTTGCGCGCGCGTTCTGAGGTGGTCGGCAAGTATCTGAAGGAATTTCCCGGCCAGTTACGCACCAGCGTCAATCCGGTGGCTGCGATTTCCGGCGGCGGTTTTCGCAACGCGGATATTCAATTCGTCATTGGCGGTCCCGATCTCGACAAGCTAACGAAGTATTCCAGCGACATCCTGGCCAAACTCAACACCATCCCTGACGTAGTTGACGCGGACTCGACGTTGGTGACGGGAAAGCCGGAGCTGCGCGTAGTCATCGATCGCGCACGCGCGGCCGATTTGGGCGTGCGCGTCGGCGACGTGGCCCAGTCGCTGAACACTCTGGTCGCCGGACAGAAAGTTTCGACCTTCAACGCCGGCACCGATCAATACAATGTGCGTGTGCGTGCGATCGGGGATTTTCGCGCCAGCGCAGAAGGTTTGAAGCGCATGCTGGTGGCTTCGCAAAAGCTGGGCTGGGTCAGCCTGGACAATCTGGTGCGGGTCGAGGAAGGCACCGGGCCGTCTTCGATCGATCGATATAACCGGCAGCGCCAGGTAATGGTAATAGCGAACACGAAACCCGGTGGCTCGCAGGCGACAGTGATTAATCAGTTGAACGAATTCGCCAGACAGGAAAACATGGACAGCGCCTATCGCACTTCGCTGGCCGGCCGTTCAAAAGAACTGACGCGCACGGGCACCTATTTCCTGCTGGCCATCGTGCTGTCGTTCGTCTTTATGTACATGGTGTTGGCGGCGCAATTTGAATCTTTCATTCATCCGATCACGATCCTGCTGACGCTGCCGCTCGCAATTCCGTTCGGCATTCTGTCGCTGTTGGTCACGGGTCAAACGGTAAATATTTTTTCGGGTCTCGGCTTACTCCTTTTGTTTGGCGTGGTGAAAAAGAACGCGATCCTGCAAATCGATCACACGAACGGATTGCGCCGGCACGGCATGGAGCGGCACGAGGCGATCATTCAGGCCAACCGCGATCGGCTGCGGCCGATCCTCATGACGACAATCGCGCTGGTTGCCGGTATGACGCCGTTAATAATTTCCAGCGGCCCGGGCTCAGGCACCAACCGCTCGATTGGCGTGCTGGTAGTCGGCGGGCAATCGCTCTGTCTGCTGCTGACCTTGCTGGCCGTGCCGGTGTTCTATTCATTGTTCGATGATGTGTCGCGCAGCCGGATCTGGTCGCGTATGGGCGCCGCAGTAGTTGGCGTTTTGGGTCGCGCGCGGCGTCGCGCCGCGACGGCGGCAGCTTCGTTGTTGGGACTAACATCAAGGCAGTAATGGTTCGGATGAGAAGGAACCAATTTAAGATCATGGAAAACTCGACAGTCATTTCGATTAACGAGAGGAATTTGAACCGCAGACGGCGCAGAGGATTTCACAGAGGAACGCAAAGGAAGTTTGTCTCTGTGACCTCTGCGCGAACCTCGGCGTCCTCTGCGGTAAATCTGATTCTAACTATCACAGCTCTATGTGCGTTTGCTCCGCACGCGCGAGCGCAGCAGCCAGGCATTGTCGCCAGTCCCTCGCCTACTCCGGAGCAATCCATGAAAGTGCCGGCGATTTCGATTGATTATCGCGCGAACGAAAGCAAGCCTCTGCCGTCGCTCAGTCGCGTCGGCGTGGATACAAACGAGCAACAGCCGCTGACGCTGCGCGAAGCGATCGCCCTGGCGCTCAGAAACAACAAAGACATCGAAGTCGCCCGCGATATTGTCAAGATTGCTGAGTATGATTTGCTGTCTGCGCGCGGGGCGTACGATCCCCGGCTGAGTGCGCAAAGTTACTACGAAAGGATCCGGACGCCGGCCACCAGCTTCCTCAGCGGAGCGGCCAAGGTAGAGACGTCTGACTTCACGGGAACTGCGCGCGCGGAAGGGTTGGCGCCGAAATTCGGCGGCAACTATCGCGTTGATTTCTCGTCGGTTCGGCAAACCAGCAACAGCGTGTTTTCAACGCTCAATCCGCAATACCCAACCGCGCTTACTTTTACTTTCACCCAGCCGTTGGTGCGCGGTCTCCGGTTTGATTTGCCGCGGCGACAGATTGAAGTAGCAAAAAAGAATCTCTCGTTGACCGACGTTCAGTTTCGCCAAAGAGCGATCGAAGTCATCACGAATGTGCAGCGCTCGTACTGGGATTTGGTTTTCGCCCTGCGCAACCTGCAGATTCAGCGCGACTCGCTCAACGACTCGCGCACGCAACTGGAACACAATCGCCGCATGGTGGCAGAGGGTTCGTTGGCGCCCATCGACATCGTGGCGGCGGAAACTCAGGTCGCGAATTTCGAGCAAGCGGAGTTTAGCGCGCTCGAAGACGTCAATCGCGCTGAGAACAATCTGAAGAATTTGATTGCTGAGAACCAACGGGCCAGGATTTGGAACGTTTCCCTGATCCCGACTGACGATGTCGATCTCACTTTGCCGGAGGTTTCACTTACCGACGCGATGAAAGCGGCAACTGAGAACCGGCAGGAACTGAAACAGTCGGATCTGGCGCGCGAAATCAATCTGTTGGATCAGAGACTCTATCGCGATCAGACAAAGCCGGAGATCGATCTGGTGGGCAGTTATGGAGTGGTCGGCAACGCCGGCACGCAAACGTCCACGATCAATCCCTTGAGCGCCAGCAACGAACAGTTGCGCGCGCGTGTCAACGAGTTGTCGGTGCTCAACGGTTTGCAAGCGCTTCCTGCTCCGCCGGCGGCGACGATTCCAACGGATTTATTTGGCGGCTACTGGCAATCGCTTTCGAACCTGGGTTCGAATCAGTTCAATAACTTTCGTGTCGGGGTAGCAGTGAGCTTGCCTCTGCGCAACCGCACCGCCGCAGGACAGCTTGGCCACTCGCTGGTAGAAGGAAAACGCATCGCGACCCAGCGCGAGCAGCTCGAGCAACTGATTCAGGTCGAAGTGCGCAACGCTCTGCAGTCTTTGCGGACCGCTGATGCGCGCTTGCGTTCAGCCGCGATCGCTCGCTCAACTGCAGAGCAACAATACGAAAGTGAAAAGCGAAAACTCGACGTGGGACAATCAACTGTTTTTCTCGTCCTGGAGCGCCAGACGGCCCTGGCCACTGCGCGCGGCAACGAACTGCGCGCCCAGACCGACCTCAATAAGTCGATCGCTGAGTTACAGCGCGCCACGGGTAACTCGCTCACCGCGAATAATGTGACGGTCACGGTCCGCTGATTGATATGGAGGCGGCGGCTCGTCGCAGCTTTTGTTAAGGCGCGACTAGTCGCGCCTGTAGCGCAAATTGTTAACTTGCGTTTGCGCGGTTCTAGCGGCTTCGCCGCAGCACATGGCGGTAAGCCTGCGGCTTACCGTGGAGATTGGTTAATTTTTTTGAGGCTGCGCCTCCATTCTGAGGCATAGCCTCAGAACTTTTTTCGGGCACCCCGAAAGACGAAGCCTTTCCGCCATGTGCTGCGGCCGAGCCGCATCGCTCCCACGAAACCCGAGAACACCGTTAACCCTGATTCCGCTTCTTTAGAAAGGCCGGCCGGCGCGTGAAGGCGAGGACCAGCGAAAGAGTGAGAAGAATCAGATTAAAAGGCAAGCGGCTGGTTTCGTTATGCGTGAAGTGAGTAAATATCGCGCCGAGCATTACCGCAGCAAACAAGCTCGCGCCGTAACTAGCGAACCGTGGTACCAGAAGCAGCGCCATCGCAGTGAGTTCCGCGAACCCGACCACCATGCGAAACCAGTCGGGATAGCCCCATCGGTGAAAGTCCCGCACCCAAAAGACGTTGCCTGTCACTTTTAGCCAACCTGTCCGCAGACAGACGAGCGCCACAAACAGCGTGATTATCCAAAGGGCCACCTCTTTAGCAATCCGTACTTTCGTCACGGTTATTCCCTCTAATTGTTAGGGGCACAGGGGCAGTGTCCTAATTCAAGTTGTTCTCTGCGTTCCTCTGCAAAACCTCGGATTCTTCTCTGCGGTTAATTGCCCAAACATTAAAGCTAGCCGCAGAGGAACACGGAGGATTCCACAGAGGGCCGCAGAGAAAATCGAAATCAGGACACTACCCGGCACAGGTCAACGAATCTTTTTCGCCAGTCCCATTTCAGAACCGAATTCATAGTAGATAAGGTGAGAGATGCATCCTTGTTTGTTTCTTACAAACTTCCCTCTGCCGTCAAATTCTTTAGTAAGCAGTTGGCTTTTGGACTTGCCTTTGGCAAACAATTCGTTTAGTTGTCCTCCTCCTTCACTCAACAGCTTCTCGCCTTCTCTCTTAATCGTGACCACCAACTCAGGGCGCAGCTCAAACCTGTATTCCCCGACGTATTCGTCGTAGATGCCGGCTCTGACTTTTTCTGCGAAGGTAACGTTACGTGAAGGACGATGGGCGGTGAGATCCTTCCTGAAGCTATCCAGCATCATGCCCCTCAGCCGCGCTCGCGCTGAATAGAGCCGCTTGGCGACAGTCGTCGTTGGGACGTCTAAGAATGCACTGATGTCGATTTGAGAGTGTTCCTGGACATAGAAGAGAACGATGACCATTCGCTCGTTCAATGAGAGCTTATTGATCGCCGTAAACACTCGGCTCGTCAGCTCGTCTGTTTCGATGGCCGTTTGCGGATCAGCATGGGGACCGCGGAGGTTCAGGCCCTCGTCAAGCGAGATCGTTGGCAGGCGCTTCCCGCGGGTCAGGCGATTACACTCGGTCAACACTATGCGCCTGAACCACCGTGGGAAAGCTTCGGGTTGACGAAGCTGTTGAAGCCTCTGCCAGGCCGAGATGAAAGCCTCCTGGGCGACGTCTTGCGCCAGATAGAAATCACCCAGCCTGGCATACGCGCAAGCGTAAGCCATATCCTGGAAAATCCTGACCAGCTCGCCAAAAGCGGCCTGCCGCTCTGCGAGCGTGAGATTGGAATCTGTAGCTTTAAGAACTAAAGTACGCAGCTCGTTCACGGCCGTCACCTTCCCCTTTGTCCCCCTTACTTCCTTAGGCCCCCTTACAAGCTAAGAGCCAGGTTTTAGCCAGAACTATACCTGTAAACTCGTGTTCGGCAGGAACTTTCCCTGGCAGAGGAATGAGCTCCCTGTGGGCCTATATCGGGTCAGCTTCCTTTTTGGAGTGCGGCGACTCGTCGCCGCTTTCAAAAGGCGCGACTAGTCGCGCCGACCAAAGCGCAGACAAGTCAGCGCACTCCAAAACAGAGGTGGCGGCTTCGTCGCGCTTTCGTTTTGCCCTAATCGCCTCAAGCCTACTTATCAATCGTTCTCAGCTACGTTTTCCGTTGGCAAAATCCATTGCATTCAGGCAATATAGGCCCACCTCAGCACCGTCTCAGACTTACCAGAAATTTGATCAGTCAATAGCCGGTCTGCAGGCTCTCTTTCAGCGATTCAGCAAATGATCCCGGAATTGAAGCTAGGTAAGGTGCAAAAGAAAGAAACGTTGGGAAGCCCACCAACAACAAACATCCGAACGCGAGGCGCCGAACGCTCTTTTGGGCCGATTTAGAAAGATCAACGGAGCTTATTATGACGGTCGTAGGTCTCTCTGAATTCATGTTTGGCTACGCATTTCTTTATGAACAAACGCATGCTAACTGGGGGAACCTGGTGGCTGCGCCAATACTTCCTAGTTTGCAGCAGGAGCATGACGCCGGTTGGGACGCGCATCTACCTTTGAATGGAATTGATTTCTACTACCAGTTCAAACTGAGTGATTACCTTTACCGAGGTAACGCGAATTACATACACGACGGCACGTATCCCGGTCCGTATTATCGGCTGGCATTGCACAAGAAGGATGTCAACCGCCAGCATCAGCGTTTGAGAACGCTGGCTCAAGCAAATCCTCATACATACTATGTCGCGCCTGAGTTCAATAGCATTGACAATTTCAATTCAGCTTTCTTGCAGCATCAAATCGCACATCAGTCCCGAATGATCCCGGTAAGTGAATGCGATGATATTAACGACAGCGCGCAGCACTACATAACTTTTCGACATGGGCAGCTTGGTTGGATTCAGCATTCGGAGAGAAAGGTACATGAGACCTCTTTTACCGGGAAAGATCTGCCCGTCCTTTACCGAACTACCCAACAGACGTGGAGGCCGATTAATCAGGAATTCGCCGTTCAATTGTTTGATAAGACAATTGCATTGGTTGATCGCGTACTTGAGTCCGAAAAAAGAGGAGACGAACCCGTCGCCCGTCCCGCATTGCTAGACTTTGACGCACGTCCTCGGGAACGCCGCGAAGTTCTCGAAAGGACATCCGAGATTCTATCAGTACTATTAGGAGTGACACTCGTAGTCGTGGGAATGCGCACACCAATACCCGCGAATCAGCCATGAAGCAATCAAACAAATATAAGCGGCACTCTGATCTAATTTGGAATATCGCAAACCTACTGCGCGGCCCTTACCGGCCACCACAATACCGGCGCGTAATGATTCCGCTTACCGTGCTTCGCCGCCTTGACTGTGTGCTCGAAGAGACCAAAGAAGAAGTCATTGCGATGCACAAAAGGCTTAAGGCCAACAAGAAGAATTACGACCGTGAGACCATTGAAGCAATCATCAACAAGAAGTTTGACGTTACCTTCCATAACACGAGCAAATTCACTTTCGCTAAATTGCTCGGTGACCCAAATCAATTAGCTCGAAATCTCAATAACTTCATTTCAGGCTTCTCAACGAAAGCGCGCAAGATTCTGGAGAAATTCAAATTCGAGGAAGAGATTGAAAAGCTTGATGAGGCAAACCGACTTTTTGAAGTCATCAAGGAATTCACCGATGTCGATCTTCATCCCGATCGAATTCCGAATATCGAGATGGGCTACATCTTTGAAGATCTCGTCAGGCGCTTCAATGAACAAGCAAACGAAGAGGCAGGCGACCACTTCACACCGCGCGAGGTAATCAGCCTAATTATTCATATCCTCTTTACACACGATGATCTTATCTACAAACCCGGTAAGGTCATCAAAATCTATGACCCAACCGCAGGAACCGGCGGGATGCTTTCGGAATCAGAGAAGCTAATCAAAGACCGGGATACTGGGTTGAATCCGAGCGCCAACGTTGAGCTGTTCGGCCAGGAATACAATCCCGAGTCGTATGCGATCTGCGGCTCTGATCTTCTGATCAAAGGCGAAGAAGTAAAGAACATCGCGTTTGGCGATACTCTGGGCACAGGCAAGGCAAAAGAAGGGTTTGTCGACGGCGATGGCCATCCAGACGAAGACTTTCACTACATGCTGGCGAATCCACCTTTCGGCGTGGAATGGAAACCAGAGAAGGATCATGTCACCAAAGAGCATAACGATTTTGGCTTCAGCGGGCGTTTCGGTCCCGGCCTGCCGCGTATCAATGACGGAGCTTTGCTGTTCCTGCTACACATGATCTCAAAGATGCACAACCCGCCCGGGAAAGGAGGCGAAGGTTCGCGCATCGGCATCGTCTTCAATGGCTCGCCGCTTTTCACGGGCGATGCCGGAGGTGGCGAGAGCAATATCCGCCGCTGGATTATCGAGAACGACATGTTGGAAGCGGTTATCGGCTTGCCCGATCAACTCTTCTACAACACGGGTATTTTTACCTATGTCTGGATTGTGACGAACCGCAAGCAGCCGAAGCGGCGAGGGAAGGTGCAGCTTATCAACGCGACGGAGTTTGCCTGGAAGATGAAAAAGAGTCTCGGTGACAAGCGGAAGCGCATCGGCGACGGCACAGACGGGGCGCCAAATCACATCGACGTGCTAACAAAGATTTACGGCGATTTCAAAGACAACGTCTCAACGAACGTCGGCAAGATAGAAACCAACATTGACCCGAAGCGCGATCAGTCAAAAGAGATTTTTGTCAGCAAGATTTTCGATAATCGTGAGTTCGGCTATTTGAAGATTACTATTGAACGCCCGTTACGGCTTAACTTCATCGTTGATGACGAGCGCATTGGACGATTCACGAAGACTAACGCGTTTGTAAATCTGGCGATCTCAAAGAAACGGAAAGACAAAAAGAAAATCGCCGAAGAGATTCTCTTCGGCAAAGAAGCACAAGCGGCGATCCTCAAAGTGCTGGAGAGTTTGAAGCGTGACCTGAGGTTTGACCAGGTCGTCAAAGATCGAAAGATCTTTGCGGACAAATTGAGCCGGGCTTTCAAAGATGCCGGGATCGATTTCGACAAGCAGCTAAAAGATGCGCTCCTCGCGCCCGGAAATCTGGGAGAACGCGACCCGGAGGCCGAAGCTTGCATCGACTCGAAAGGCGATCTTGAGCCTGATCCGGAGCTGCGAGACACAGAGAACGTGCCGCTGCCGGAAGACATCACGTTGCCGCTGCCGTTGGATTACGAGGGCAAGAAGAACAAAGGCAAGGTGGACAACAGCGCGTTGCTCGAACTGGTGCTGGAGCATTGCGAAGCGTACCTAAGGGCAGAAGTTCTGCCGTATCGGCCGGATGCATGGATAGATCATGTCAAGACAAAGGTCGGATACGAAATCCCCTTCAACCGTCATTTCTATCAATATGAGTCACCACGTCCGCTTGAGGAAATCGAGGCTGACATCGAGGCCTTGGAAAGAGAAATCATGGCGATGCTGAAGGAGGTGGTGTGATGAACAGCACTCAGATGCCTGACGCCGAAATGGGTCCCTTCCATAACCTACCGGCGCCATGGAAGTATGACCGCATCCACAACGTGACGCTTCTGCGAACAAGCAACGTCAATAAGAAATCGGAAGTCAACGAGAGGATAGTTCAGCTTTGCAATTACACCGACGTTTATTACAACAACAGAATTACGGCAAAGATTGATTTCATGCAGGCGAGCGCCAGCGAAGCCGAAATTGAACGCTTTTCTCTCCAGCCCGGCGATGTTGTGATCACAAAAGACTCTGAGAGTCCTGATGATATTGGAATCCCGGCATTCGTCGCGGAAAAAGTAAATGATCTTGTGTGCGGTTATCATCTGACAATCTGTCGTCCCTTTGAGTCAGTGATTAGCGGACGTTACTTGTCTTATTCGCTCGCGTCCCGGCTTAGTGCCTATCAGTTCTACCTCGCGGCAAATGGAGTCACGAGATTCGGCCTCACTTATCAGGGAACTAAAAATCTACGAATTGCATTCCCGCCTGTACCCGAACAAAAACAAATCGCTGATTTTCTTGACCTCAAGACAGCGCATATTGATGCACTTATTGCGAAGAAGAAGGAATTGATAGAGAAGCTAAAGGAACAACGCATCGCGATCATCACCAGAGCGGTCACAAAAGGCTTGGATGCGGCCGTGCCGATGCGTGATTCGGGCGTGGAATGGCTCGGTAAAGTTCCGAAACATTGGAAGTGCGAGAAACTTCAGTTCAATTTGAGAGAGGGAGTTACGAACGGCCTATTCAAGAAAAGAATTTTCTGGGGCGACGGCAGTAGAATTGTTAACGTTTCTGACTTATATGTGCACAATGATCTCATTGAGGAAAGCCATCTTGAGCGTTTAGAGTGCACCCAAGATGAAATCGAACGCTATTCAGCAGTTCACGGTGATTTTTTCATTGTTAGATCCTCACTAAAACTGGAGGGAATTGGAAAATCCGCGATGATTCTCGATCCGAGTGAGAAGACGGTCTTTGAATGTCACATCGTTCGAGGTCGTCCGGATCTTGAACGTATTTTCCCGAGGTTTCTTAACCTATTTCTTAATTCATCTTATGCTCGAGCCTACTTCGTTTCTCGCGCCAATCTAGTAACTATGGCAACAATAGACCAAGACAAACTGAAGAGCCTTATCGTTGCGGTACCAACCTATAACGAGCAGAAAACAATCGCAGAAGCTGTAGATAAGAGGCTCAACCGGATTGACTCTCTACTTATCGCAGCAACACGTGTCATCAAAAGACTTCTTGAATACCGCGTCGCTCTTATTACTGCGGCCACCACTGGCAAGATCGACGTACGAAACATCGCGAAACATCACTGATGAAGAAGCACACGGAAATCCGCCTCGAAGATGCCATTGTTGACGAACTTACCAAGCGTGGCGGATATGCCTTCGTCGATTACAACAAAGGCGAGGCCGCAGGCCGTTACGACAAACAGCGCGCCTTTGATCCCGCGCTTGTGCTCGGATTCATTCAATCAACTCAAGACAAGGTTTGGAAGAGTCTGGAAGGAATTCACGGCCCCGACACGAGCAAGGTGGTGCTCGATCATCTCGGTAAGGAATTGGAGATCAAGGGAACGCTCAAAGTCCTGCGGCAGGGCTTTAAATGTTACGGAAAGAAGCTTCGCATGGCGTTCTTTGCGCCCAGCAATCGCTTGAATCCAGAGACGCTGGCGCTCTATGAAAAGAACACATTAACCGTCACACGTCAGCTCTATTACAGCGAGCAGAATTCTAATAGCCTCGATTTAATGCTTTTTCTCAACGGCTTGCCCATCGCCACCGCCGAATTGAAGAACCCTCTGTCAGGCCAGAGCGTCGAGGATGCGAAGCGTCAATACAAGAAAGACCGCGACCAGAGAGAGCTGCTGTTCGATTTCAAAAAACGCACGCTGGTCCATTTTGCCGTGGATCAGGATCAAGTATTCACGGCCACGCGGTTGAGCGGTGATAAGACTCAATTCCTGCCTTTTAATCTCGGCAATCAGGGACATGCCGGCAATCCTCCGGCGCAGGACGGCGGTTATCGAAGCGCATATCTCTGGCGCGAGGTCTGGCAGCGTAACAGTTTTCTGGATATCCTCGGACGGTTCATGCACCTGCAAGTCGAGGAGAAACGCATCCTCACCGACGAAGGCATCAAGAAGATCACGAAAGAGACGATGATCTTTCCGCGTTATCACCAGCTTGATTGCGTGCGCAAGCTGGTAACTCACGCGCGGACAAACGGCGCCGGCCGCAACTACTTGGTGCAGCATTCGGCGGGCTCCGGAAAATCGAACTCGATAGCCTGGATAGCCCACCGGCTCTCAGCCTTGCACGACGAAGCGGATAAGAAGGTTTTCGATTCGGTGATTGTGATAACGGATCGCCGGGTGCTCGATCAGCAATTGCAAAATACGATTTATCAGTTTGAGCACAAGCAAGGTGTGGTTAAGAAGATTGACGAAGACACACGCCAACTGGTACAGGCGTTAGCGAGTGGGACGCCAATCATCGTTACCACGTTGCAAAAGTTTCCGTTCATCGCTGAGACACTCGAAAAGTTGAGAGAAGAGATTCATCCGGACATCGCAATTTCGACCAGGGACAAACGATTCGCGGTAATCGTCGATGAGGCTCACAGTTCCCAGTCGGGTGAGAGTGCAATGGAGCTAAAGAGCGTTCTCAGCGCCGACAGGATCGAAAAGGAAGCTGCTGCGTACGCAGCCGAGCACGATTTGGACGAGGACGAAGACGCCGATCAGCTCGCCGGCGTAGTGCGCGAGATGTTGAAGCGAGGGCGACAGCCAAATCTCAGTTTCTTCGCTTTCACGGCAACACCGAAATACAAAACCAAGAAGGTATTCGATGAGCCTGGCCCAGCTGGCGAAGCGCCGTTTCATCTCTATACGATGCGGCAGGCAATCGAGGAGAAATTCATTCTCGATGTGCTGAAAAATTATATTACCTACACAACCTATTTCCGCATCGTTCAGGCGACGGAAGAAGACGTGCACGTCAAGCGGAAGAAGGCGGCTCTAGCGCTCGCCCGGATATTAACTTCCCATCCGCATAACCTTACAACTAAGACTGAAGTAATGGTGGAGCACTTCCGCACCCACGTGAGACACAAGATCGGCGGGCGCGCGAAGGCGATGGTCGTAACCGACTCTCGTTTGCAAGCGGTTCGCTACAAGCTTTATTTCGATAAGTACATCGCGGAGAAAGGCTACACGGACATCAAGACTTTGGTCGCGTTCTCAGGAATTGTCGAAGATCCAAAAATCCCCGGTAAGACATGGACCGAAGTTTCGATGAACGGCGGAATCAGAGAGACCGAGCTTCCTGAGAAATTTGATACGTACGAGTACCAGGTCTTGCTCGTCGCTGAAAAGTATCAAACCGGATACGATCAGCCTCTGCTACACACCATGTATGTCGATCGGAAGCTTACCGGGTTACAGGCCGTGCAAACGCTTTCAAGGCTCAACCGCACCTGCGTCGGCAAGGAAGATACCTTTGTTCTGGACTTTCGAAACAAGCCGGAAGAGATCTTCAAGGCTTTCAAACCATATTACGAAGATACGCCGACCGAGCCGTTGACGGACGCGCATCATCTGTATCGATTGCAGGATCAGATCGACGAGAGTGGGCTCGTTTTTGAAGAGGAAGTAAGAGCCTTTTGTGCGATCTACTTCCGGCCACGGCGCAAGGAAACTATTCATGATCACGCGCAGATGAATGGAGTTCTCGATCAAGCAGTCGAACGATTCAAAGAACACCCTGAAGACAAGCGTGAGGAAGTGAAGACGTTGCTGGTGAACTTCCGAAATATGTATAGCTTCCTTTCTCAAGTGATTCCGTATCAGGATTCAGATCTCGAACAGCTCTACACGTATATCCGCTTCCTGCTAACAAAACTGCCCAAGCGCGAAACAGGACCTGCTTATCAATTGGAAGATGAAATTGAGCTCCAGTACTACCGCTTGCAGAAGATCAGCGAAGGCCGGATCGATCTAACCACTGGCCAAGGACAGCCTCTAAAAGGGCCCGAAGATGTTGGCACTGGAGAGGAAGACGAAACGATTCGGCTCTCAGAACTTATCGATATTCTCAATGACCGTTTTGGAACCAGCTTCACTCAGGCGGACCAACTCTTCTTTGACCAGATTCAGGAAGAAGCCATAGAGAACGAGACCTTGCAAAAGGCTGCTGCGAATAATTCAAAAGATGACTTTCGTTATGTTTTCGAGAAAGCGTTTGAGGGGCTCGTCATTGATCGAATGGATGGCAATGAGGAAATCTTCTCGAAACTCATGAGCGACAGCGAGTTTCGCAAGCTGGCTTCCGAACACATTCTCAACAAGGTCTACAGGGCACTGCAAAGTGATCAGGTTAAGGATACCGACCGTTGGTCTGAAAAAAAGGAAAAGCCTCAAAAATCAATGACCTGACGAACCTGCTCTTGTCAGAGTTAGGAGACGATGACAAGATGGGTGAGATTGCGACAGGAAAGGAACGATGGAGCGTTTCGTTGCCCCAGCTGTTGGAAGGGCCGATTCAAGTCCAGACACGGCGCGAACTGCCTTACGAACCTCCTGCAGCTTCGACTAAAAAGTCCCACATGTTGTTTGTAACAACTGAGACCTGCTCAAGCAACCTTCAAAACGAAGTCTCATATGGAGAATTCCTCATGCAAACCATCACGGTGGCTCAAATTCACCAACGTCCGATTAACACTGATCGATTTGCCACTCAGATTACTCGAACGAACATAAGAAGACAGCTCTCCGGCGAAGACAGATTTGAGGAGTTACGGTCTCCCTTTGTCGAACGACTGCAACTGGCGAGCAGGCGCTTGCAGGGACTGGTAACTGCTGTGATTCGCCGGCGGCATCCTTCCACGGTGGTTACAACGTCGATCGAGAACGGCTACCTAGAGCGGATTGAAGCAGAAGAGGTCGTTGAGGATTTTACTCGTGTGTGGGTAGGCCACCGCAATTACGCTCTGTTTTGCTTTCTTGCTGGGTTTCCAGGTGGAACTTATCCGGGGCATCGACTTCTGGTAGCACAGTCGTTAACGCAGGACGCCCTTAATGATGAACAGCAGCTAGTTAGTGCCGTGGGCTATGATCTTTACTGTGTGCGACAGCGCTTTGGAACCAATGTCTGGGATCAGAACTTTCGCCGCACTGATGCAATTAGGCGAGGCCGAATTAGAGGTACTGCGATGCAAAGTGATCCTCTGTACCCCGAGTTTCAACAAATCGAGACATTCATCGGCGTAGAGATTCCTATAACCGGTAGTCAACAGATGGTAAAAGTGTTTTCGGATGGTCGCCTCCAGTTCATGGGACTCCAACCTTTGCTCATAGAGAATCCCACGACACGTGAGGCGGCACTCGACACGATAATCCAAGTACTCGATAGTCTCCAGCCGTGCAAATCGTGAATAGCCGATGTCATTAAAGAAGAAGTTATTTGGCGCTCCAGCAACTCTGGTTGGCATTTTTCTAGGCGTGCTAGTCGGAGGTCTGGCGGTAGTCAAGGAGTTGTTTCAACAGAAGTCTCCGATTGTTGGTCTCATCATAATGGGGGCAGCGCCTCTCGCCGCGTTTTTCTTTGAGCAAGTTATGTCCCGGGCTTTTCCGGAATCGTATTGGGAAAACTTGGCTGGGAGACTCGTTAGTTTCTATCGCTACGTAATCAACGAAGACTTTCGGCTAAAGTTTTTCTACGAAATGCGTTTTGCAATTTCAGACCAGTCACCGCGAGATATTACCTCCGAGCTTTTATGCGAAACTTTCAAGGCTGAGGCTGGAGGAGATCCTGAGCCGGCTTCCTTAGCACAAAACTTCCTGCACCTTCGTTTCCGCGAAACCCCCTTCCTAATCGCAGTGCATTGGCATCTTGAAGAGAGTGATGACGAAGATGTGGAAGACACGTCTACGGTGTTTCGAATAACAATGGAACCAGAGATTCGAGAGTTAACGATGCGCAAAGCGAAGGATGATGTCGAAGGAACAATCGCCCGACTGAACAAACTGGAGCAGGGTCTAACCGTTCTTTTTAGAGGTCAGCCCGACAATACCGCCGTCGCGGATGCCTGGTTCGGGAAATCAATGCCGCCTTCTACGCCAATACGTAGAATACGCAAAGACTCGGTATCAGGTGGAGAGTATCGAATTTTTCCTGGTCTCCTTCACGTTGCAGGCACTAGTCTTTCCGCTCTTGGTGCTGTTCATCGATATGTCGGAGGCCTTGAACCTCCGCCGGACCCCGAAGATGACAATGCCTGACAATTGCAGTTCAAAGAAATCATCGAACGACCCGAGATGATTTGTAAGGATTGCGCGTTACGACCTAGAGACCTCTGGGAAGGAAAGGAAGATTCAATGGCTAAACGTTCCCCCTCTAGTCTGTCAGCATCTTGAAAACATCTCACGCGATGCTCTCGAAAGGCATCAGGACATTATTCGGAATTACGTTCGTGGGCGGCAGGGCGTCTACGCCCTCTATCGAGGTGACCGACTCTACTACGTCGGATTGGCCGGCAATCTACGTATGCGTCTCGCGACACATATGCGAAACCGGCACGGGCCGTCGTGGGATCGATTTAGTGTTTATCTGACAATTGGCGACCGTCATCTGCGTGAACTTGAAGCGCTCATTCTTCGCATCGTCAAACCCAAAGGCAATAATCAGAAGGGTAAGTTCGCCAAGTCGGAGGATCTCAAGCGTCGCTTAGGCCGGGATGTCCGTGAGCATTATCGGGGCGAAGTGAGATCTATGCTCGGCAGACCCATTAAGGCAAGCAAGGTCAAGGTCAAGCCGATTCCCAAAGGGAAGATCGGAAACATGGTGAAGATTCTGGGAGGCCGCGCGCTGCGTTTACGCAGAGTTTACAAGGGCAAGCTCTATAAGGCGCGGCTTCGAAAGGATGGAAAGGTAACACTCAATCGAGTTGTCTATCCTTCAACCTCGGCTGCAGGGCGAGCGATTTGTGGTCACCATGTTAATGGCTGGCAGTTTTGGAACTGCGAACGCGCGCCAGGCGATTGGGTGAAACTTGCGAAGCTCAGAAGATGAAGAAGAATCTACCTGCGCTTAGTGTTCGCCAACCGCAGGCCGAACAAACTCTGCACCCCTAGAGTAAAAGCCCGACTAAAGTCGGTACTCTGAACACCCTTTAGCATACAAGCGCACTTCGAGCGCAAGGTAAGAACTTGCGCTTAAGGAGAAGACACGATCGATGTGAGCGTCCGATGCGCTAGAACTTGAACGGTCTCTTGAGAATTTTCCAAGTCGTTTTCACCATTGCGGTAACTTTGGATTCTTTACGATTCGCATTCTCTTTCGAATCTCTCTGAAGTGCGATGTCTTTAGATTCTTTCTGAAGCGCCTTAGCTCTTGGTTGTCTCTGAAGCGGTTGCCCCTGATGCGCAATCTCGGGGCTGCTCTGCTGATTCCTGATGGCGGGCGATGAACGAAGTCGCGCCCGTGAGCGGGAAGCCGTTACTGAACGCGCGCGCGCTGAAGAAAGATCTTTCGCTGCTTTCGGTTTGCTGATCTCAGAGCGGCTGGTGGAAGGGGCCGGCGTCCTAATTCGATCTGGGGGCTGAGCAGGAGGGGCGGCTGGAGGAACCTGACTTGCGTTGGAATCGGGGGAATCCGGCGAGGACCGACTTTCGGCAATCGAGTTGGGCTGACTTGCTGAATCGTAATAACCGATCAGCAGCGCGCTCGAGCTAAGACCAGCCAGCACCAAAACTATTAAAAAAACGGGAGACTTTACCAGGCGGAGAAATGGTGACTGGGTGGCTGCCACCAGCGCTGAAACTCCTGGGGAAACGGGAAGGGTCTCCGGTTCGTCAACCAGGTCGGTGCCGTCGAAATCGCAAACTTCGCGAAAGTTCGCAAAACTAAAGTCGCATTTTGGGCAGCGTTTCATAGGCCGGGCTCCTGTCGTGGGTAAGACTCTGAAATCGAGTTGTAGGGCGAGGTGTGCGGGAGGGGAACCCGCGAGTAAACGATACACAAATTACGGGGCAGGGACAAGGAAAAGTAGAAGTGTTCTAAAGTTGTGTTCTTTCTCCTGAATATGAGCCCGACTAAAGTCGGTACTCTGAACACCCTTTACTGGTAAAGGCGCACTCCGCACGCAAGTTAACAACTTGCGCCTAAGGAGAAGACACGATCGACGTGAACGTCGGGTGCGCTAGAACTTAAACGGCTTTTTCAGAATGTTCCAGGTTGTTTTCAGCATCGCCGTAAGTTTAGGTTCCTTTTTATTGGCAGTGTCTTTGGATTCTCTTTGCAGCGCAGTCTGTGATTTGCCCGGCTGATTTCTTGCGGAGGTTGGTGAATGAAGTCGCGCCCGTGAGCGCGAAGCTATCGTTGGCCGCCGCGCATTGGAGCTCAACGTCGAGCGCGACGGGGAGCGCGACGTGGAGGAAGATTTTTCCGTCCTCTTCGAATTGCTTAAGGCGGACACTCCCGAGGAAGTAGCCGGCGTTTTGATCTGTGCTGGAGGCTGAACTGAACTCTGCGTGGGAAGGACTGGACTGACAGACGAATTCTGCGAAGGTTGATTCCCTGCGATCGAGTTCGACTGATTCACTGAATCGTAATAACCAATCATCAGCGCGCTCGCCAGGACGGCCAACACCAATAAGCCGGTAAAGAACACCGGCGACTTTAAGACGCGCCGAAAGCGCGATGGCGGCGGCGAGGCTCTCACAGATGAGGGCGGACGCTCCGGATCGTCAACAAGTTCAGCGCCGTCAAACTCGCACACGTTATAAAAGTCGGCAAAAGTAAAATCGCATTTTGGGCAGTGTTTCATTACTCGGAACTCCTGTCGTAATTAAGACTCTGAAATCGAGTTGTTGGGCGAGAGGTGCGGGAGGGGAATCCGCCAGTAAACGATACACAAATTACGGCGAAGGGACAAGGAAAAGTAGAAGGCCGTAGGCAGGAGACAAACAGCAGGAAGCAGGAGGCAGGAGGTTGAGACCAGATGCAAAAAACATTACTAGACGTCGCTGCTAAAATTCTGCAGTCACCTGTTTCGACCTGTTTTTCCAGGTCGAAGCCAGTACTGCTTCTGAAACAAGGCGGCCATGAGGATTCTCGTCGACTGCTTCGGCCGTGAAGTGCGCCTAACAGATGAAAGACTGGCGCATATATTGGAGCGTCCAGAACTCGAGGGCATGGAGTCTGAAATCCAACTCGTCTTATCAAAGCCGCAGTTGGTACGGTCTTCACGTTCAGATCCTAAGGTGCTCTTGTTTTACGACTTCCGCGCTGAAACACTGATCGGTGGCAAATGGTTATGTGTCGTGGTTAAATACGAGGCAGCCGACGCCTTCGTCGTTACGGCGTATCTGATGAACAAGCCGAGGGCTGGAGAAGACTTATGGCCGATAAGCTGAAAATTTGGTTCGATCCTGAAGCCGACTATCTCGAAGTTCAGTTCAAGGAAGCTCCGGGTTACATGAAGGAAACTGCGCACGATGCCGTCATGGAACGCGTGGACTCTGACGGAAGAGTGATAGGCTTCAGCATTCTCGGTGTCAGTCGTTTCACCAAAGAGAGGCCGCTGGAAGCAGAATTGACCGCTGCCTGAACCTCGGCGTTTCTGACCACTCGACAGGACTTCACCCGCCGCGCCTTTTCTTTAAGCAACAGCACTCTCCGCACGCAAGTTAACAACTTGCGCTACAGTCCCTGCGCCCACTCTTCCAGCGTGACGAATTTGTTCTTAGCGGTATCGAAAACCTCGATGGCGTAAACCGGGTGGACTTCCCAGACTGAGCGGCGCTGAAAACTATTTACTCCCGGTGCAACCCCGCACGCGCCGGCGGTGTGACTGCCGTCAAAGAAAAGTTGGCCCGTGATTCTGACCCGCAAATTTTTGATCGGCAGCGGGTTGGTGACGTGCGGAGAAGTGCACGCGTTGGAATCGAATCGTTCCCACAAGGCCGGCCTGAAGTGCGGAATGATTTCGGCGGTCACGCTGGAACATTCGTCAGCCCCAGGGGTCTCGGTGAGCGCAACATGAATGTCATTCCATTCAAGGAGTGAGTTCTTGCAGTTGACGCCTTCGCCTTTGAAGCCCTGCGGACCAGAGCCCTGTAGGTAGGTGTCATCGTGTTTGGCATCCAGCACAAAACCTTCGAACGTGACCAGCTTGCCCTCGCCCAGCAGGACCGCATTGCCATTCACGTCCACGGTGGAAAGGTCATGCAACTTTGCACGATCAGCCGGCTCTGGAGGTGACTGTCCGTAACTGAAGCTGTGTTGCGCAACCAACTGATCGACAGAGGCCTGTAGCTTATCGATGGAAGTGGTGCTGATCTGAATAGCAGGTCCCACCGAGCAAAGATTGTTCTTGATCCTATTTTGGGCTTTGTCCCTTTCTCTCGTAGCACAGCCTTCGTTCGGACAATGCAGATCGATGTCATGACTCTGTCCGCCGGGGATTGGCAGGGTACATCCCACGACGAACGGCTGATCGATAGGGGGCGTGCAGTTTGAAGGATTCGCGGGTGGAGGATCGTCGCAATGCGGCCCCCTCGTGCCGGTCTTCCCCGCATCGGGAGTGGCCCCCGGGCTTGCGTTCGGACTAGCTATCGGGCTGGCCGTGGGACTGGCTGTCGGACTGGGAGCATTCGTATTGCCGGGAGGCGAAGGTTGGCAGCTATTAACCAACACGACCAAGATCAAACTTAACGTTCCGATTAGAAGAGCTCGATACTTTCGATTCATGGGGGCACGCTCCTTTGCGGTAAGCGGGTTGAGTGAGTCGCAAATGGCTGGCTAAATGCGGCCAGAGTCTATTCTTAGCCATGCTAGCTGTCAATCTTTTTACGGGGCAAAGGGGCAAAAGGAAAAAGGAAAAAGGAAAAACCTCACCACAGAGGACACAGAGGATGGGAGAGCAAAGAGCAAAAGGGCAAAGAGCTAAGAATGGGGGTTGCAAAAAGCATTACTGGACGGGGCTGCTAATATTTCTTCCACGCTGCAATGAAACTCCCAAATTCCGAGAAGGCATTCGTTGACATAGCAAAGCTGCGGGACTATTCGCTGAACCCTGAGCATGAATCCGGCAGGCACAAGGCGAGAGTGTTTCGGGCAGCTTTGGGATTGACGCTGGATGACGCGGAATGGCTGCGCGTTGAGTTGCTCAGGATTGCTCGGGAGCGCGATGCGACACTAGGCGAGCCTGTACCCTTCGGTCAAAAGTATGTGATTGATGCCAAACTTACTCTCCGCGACCGAATGGCTATTGTGCGAACAGCCTGGATCATCGAAAATGGGACGGACTTCCCGCGGTTGGTAAGCTGCTACGTGAAGTGAGGACTAGTAGGATGGACGGAATCAAATATCTCGGAGTTGTGGCGCTATTGGTTGAGAAACCGGAAGCCGGCCTCAAGCGCGGCGATGTCGGCACCGTTGTGGAGGTGTTCGAAAGTAATGAACATCACCCCGGCGGATGCATCGTAGAGTTTGTGGATGAGACGGGCAAAGTTCTCGCTTTGCTTGATGTGACGAACCTCTCCGAGATTGTGCCACTAAATTTGAAACTACGCGCCGCCTAACCCACGCATGAAATTACAATGACCATCAAGGAACATGAAAGAGTCGTATTGAAATCACCTGTTCCGGATGAAGGTCTTGAAGCCGCAAGGCGGCTTCTGTGTTCCCCATTCACATTTCATTCTCTTTCGCAGTCATCCCAGTACTCACCAACCAGCGGGTTACGAAAAGTGAATGACGCGGACTTTAGAGTCTCGCTCGCTTAACGCGGACGGGACTCATTTGTTTTAAACCTCAACTCGCAATCCATCGCGCGCGGCCAGCGTCTCTCCCGGCCACAATTCTTTGGCTTTGCTTTCAAGGTCTATGCTGTCCCATTCGAGATAAAGATGCGTCAGGATTACCTTGCGTGGCTCAGCCAAACGCGCGAGACGCATCGCCTCTGCCAATTCGAGATGTTTGGCCGTCGGCTTATTACGCCAGAAGGAACATTCCAATATCAGCAGATCAACGCCGCGCGCGAATGCTGCGAGGCGTTCGTCATACCCGGTGTCTGACGAATAGACGAGTGAGGCGCCGCTTTCATGCATCAGGCGAATCGCCAGACTCTCGTTCGTATGCCTGGTTGAGAAAACGCGCCCGCGCAGGTCGGGAAGAATCTCAAAGTCAGCTTCGGGGGAATTGTCGGTTGAAATCTCTCGCAGTTCGACCGGGAAAGACTGGTCGAATAACCCGTAGCTGTTCGCGCCGTCAATCGCGCGCAGCAACTTACTGATTCCCTGGCAGCCAATAATAGTCAGCGGCCTTCTTCTTCCTTTGGTCTGTGGGGCGTGTTTGGCGCCGAACAAGAACGACGCCAGGCCGCCGCAATGGTCCAGATGCAGGTGGCTAATCCAGACAGCGTCAAGATTAGGCCAGTCCAGATTTTCCGCCGCCATCCGGTGGGCCGTGTCGGCGCCGCAATCCAAAAGGAGCGATCCTGTTTCTGTTTCCAACCAGAAACCGGCGGCCGCGCGCTGCGGATGCGGCAGCGAGGTGCCGGAACCGAGGACGACGAGTTTCATGTCCAAAGGCTAGAGTGAAAATTGAAAATTGGAAAGTGCAAAATGAAAATTGCTCGCGCCTCCGAATTGAATTTGAATGTTTTAATTGTGGATTCAAATTCGAAGTGCAAGTTCTTGAAAGATACGTGGTTTGGCTTTCTCACTCGACTGCTTTACCGCAAAGCGGTTGGTTCACAGAGCCCAGGGTTGCCGCTGCGGCTACCCTGGGTTACCGAATGAATTAGCCGGTGCAACTGCAACGCAGTTGCGTCCGAGGGGCGCAACCCGTTCCGGGTTGGAAAACGTCTACATTTGTCCCCAGGGTTGAAGCAACCCTGGGCTTTGAGAAATAACCGCTTCGCGGTACCACCGCCTTTCACATTGTCTACGAGCGATGCACCTCAAACTTGAATCCACTAATCTACATTTTGACTCAGGCTGTGGAATTAGACGCTGTCCTTCGCGCTTGCCGCCGCACTCCAAACCGGCTTATCCTGACGCGCTCGCAAATGTACAAACAACCCACCCGCTACCGCAGGTGGTTCTGACAGGAATCATCAAATGGCAGTCAAATCAGATCGCTGGATTCGCCGCATGGCCGAAGAGGCACAACTCATTCAGCCGTTCGAATCAAAGTTGGTCCGCGAAGTTGAAGGCCGGCGCATCATTTCAGCCGGCGCCTCGAGTTACGGTTACGACATGCGCCTGGCCGGCGACGGCTTTCGCGTATTCTCGCCGATTCATGGACGCGAGATCGATCCTAAACAGTTTGACGAAGATTGCCTGGTGGAACCGCCGTTGCGGACGACCGAAGACGGCTCGAAATACTATCTGATGCCGCCGCACTCATACGCGCTGGGAGTCACGGTCGAAACTTTTCAGATGCCGCGGAACGTGACCGGCATCGCGATGGGCAAGTCGACCTATGCCCGCGCCGGTTTGCTCGTTAACACCACGCCATTGGAAGCGGGATGGGTTGGGCGGCTGGTGGTGGAACTCGCAAATCTCGCCGACCTGCCGTTGCGTGTCTATGTTAACGAAGGCATTGGCCAGGTAGTCTTTCTGGAATCAGATGAAGACTGCGATGTCAGCTACAAAGATCGCGGCGGCAAATATCAGGGCCAGACGGGATTGACCTACTCGCGTTTATAACGACGACGATGCGCTCCTTGCAGCAGATTCCCGATGTGTAGATGATTATGGCAGAACCGTCGTTCTGACTAGAGATTCACGCTGACTCGACGACTGGACGCTTAACCAGTCTTCCATCCCGCTTCCGCTGTTGGCGCGCGTAGTAGTGATCGATGTAGTTCTTCATTCCAAACTGCACCCAACTCAAGCCGTAACACTTCGCCTCAGCCTTTGCTTGTTCAGCGTTCCAGCCATCGTGTGAAATGCGGTAGCTCGCAATGATTGTTCCGGTGCGATCCTTTCCGTGATGACAGTGAACGAAGACAGGCTGATTTTCGAGCGCATTAATGATTTCGAGCACGCGATCAACTTCTTCATCCTTCGGGTGTGAGAAACCGGGTAACGAAATGCTGTAATAGCGTAGACCGAGTCTCCGTGCCGCATCGCCCTCAGCCCGGGAATGATCGTCCTCGCCGCGGAGATTCAAGATCGTCCTGATCCCCATCGCTTTCAGTTTCTCCAGACCACCCGGCTTCGGCTGTCCGCCACGATAGACCTGCGCATTGACCTGATGAAAGTTTGGCAGTTCGGAGTAGCGCGCATCACCCCGTGCCAGGCCACCAAAAGCAAACAACAGCACACTGGCCGTCAATAGAACTCGGGTCTTTACAACTCTTGGGTGGATGCGCCGCAATACGGGACCCTCTCGGCCGGCTATTTATGACTGATGACGACTCGTTGAATCGTTGGCGGTAGTTCGTGCAACTCGCTGCGAGTAAAGCCGGCGTTGCTGAACATTCGCTCAAGCTCAGCAAATGTGTAGGCATCACCTCCCGGCGTGGCGCCCAACATCATCATGCTGAATGCCGCGGCCTGCGGCGGCGTCACCCGGTCGTCGTTGGGCACAAACTCGAGAGTTACGGCCCGGCCACCGTCGGCCAGTGATGCCCTGACTTTGCGCAGCAACGCTTCGCAAGTGGGCACGTCAAAGTGGTGCAGGAAATTCGTCACCAGGACGATGTCATAGCCCTCGCCGTAATCCACATCGAACGCGCTGCCTGGCCGGGTTTGATAACGATCAGATACGCCGGCCGACTGTGCGTTTTCTTTCGCCACCTCCAGCACGTTCGGCCAGTCGATGGCAGTGACCTCAGCCTGTGGGTTTTGTCGCGCAAAAGCCAAACCAAAAAGGCCGTGACCAGCGGCTATATCCAGAATTTTCAATTTCTGGTTGGCATTAGGATCGGCAAGCCTGGCCAGCAATTGAGAAGGCATCGCCATCATCGGGGCCATCGCGCGCGCGAATTTTACCCAGACCGGATGGTCTGGCGCGACTACTGCATCATCGTCGGCGGCTGAGCCGCCTTTCTTCACCGCGTCCGTCAGGCGTTTGAAGTTGTCGGTCAACATCGGCGAGAGCATGAAGTCAATCACGCTGCCCATGTAGGCCGGCGAACGATTGTTTAGAAACATTGCACTGTCGGGCGTCAGTCCGTACTGCCCGTTTTCTTTTGTCAAAAACCCAATGATGACCAGGTAGTCACAGAGTATTCGCGTTCCGCGTTCCGACGCCTGACACACCTGGGCAATTTCCGGTGCGGTGGTTTTGCCTTCGGCAATAGCGGTGAACAAGTTCAATTCGATGGCAGTCTTAATTGCCTCAGTGCGTTGGTGGGCATTGATAGTGTCAAACAAGAGTGCTGGAGTTGGTTGTCCTGTTGCTTGTCGTTCCGGAGTCATAATCATAATTCCTTTCCGAGAGAATGATATGTGCGATGTTTCGAGCGCGGAAGCGCGCTTCTCCTCACCATAAGAACTCAGCGTTGAGGGGGGAGAGCGTAACCGAAGAGAATGCTAAAGTCTAATTTGAACTCACCCGATAAGGCTGGAATTTCTAATTAAGCTTGAGCGTGGCAGGTTGAGCCAGGCCTTCAATCGCGAGCGTCAGGCCGTGCGGCGAAGCTACCGGATCTTTTTTGGGCGAGAGAAAAATGACGAGGCCTTGCCGCCGGCGCTCCGTAGGGGTTAGCGGCGATTTCAGATCCAGTTCGTAGGCGCGAAACTCCTTCTCGAACGTTTTGCGCGACGCCGGGTTGTAAGCAAAGACGTCGTTTGCCTTAAGAATCCGCGCGATTGCCTGTTTGGCAGAGACAAACTTCCACTCAGCGCCGGCAGCATCGCGTAAACGCAAGCGGACTCTCTTGAGTTCAATCGCGTCGCCGCTATTATGAACAATTTCCATGCGCACGGGAAGCAGTCCAGCCAGTTGCAAGTTTGCTTCGAATAGTTCCTGACTCTCTTCGTCGCTCAACAAAGGCATCGCCCTGAACGTAACTGAGCCGAGGTTGGCAGTCGCCGCCGAATCGGGCATCGAGCGAAGTTCGGCGACGGGCTTAACTCGATAGAGCGGCCCGCCACACGAGGAGACCAATCCCGCACTAATAGCCAGCGCTAACATTGAGATTCGCGTAACAACGAAGCGGCTCTTTCCAGGCCCGCCACGCTGCAATGTTTTAGCCGACAGCATTAGGCCGAATCTTGCATGGGTGATCGGTTGTCTGTCAATCCGGAATCGGACTGAATGAACGGGCGCAATCTACTTCAGCTCAGCTTCTGTCAATAGCAACGCACTCTGCGGAGCCTCTGGCGAATGCATGTCTGGCCAGTTGTTGCCAGGTAGGCTTTCACCTTCTCCTAATTATTGACTTGCGACGAACTCTAATCGGTGCCCGTGCAGTGAGCAGTTGCTGATGCCGATGATTGATGATGTAGCAGAGACCCTGGTGCGTAAGCCCGAGAAGCCTGGCCGCGCGAGTGACGCTCCCGCCGGCCTCGTCGAGCGCATGTCGTATCAATTCGCTTTCACGCTTGTGGACCTCTTCTTCAAACGAGCCTCGAGCGCCCGAAGGTTCAGCGTTAGCGACAGCCCCGTTCGCCATAGCGAATCGAGCGCAGGCACGAAGGCGCGACGAACTTTCCGGATCCAACTGATTTCCCAGTCGTTCGTCAGCTTCCCGGTACACGTCTCCAATTTCGCCGTGGGGCAGAAAGTTTTTGAGCTCTTCGAGAATGGTAAGAAACATTCTTCCGGCCAGGTGAAGATCGCCGGCAGTTTCTGCGATATGAGCGGACCGCTTCAGCAAGCCGAGTGCTGATTGGTAGCGCCCCATGCGGGCAAGAGCGATCCCCTGGGCTTCGAGCGCTTCAGCCAGCAAGGAGTATTCGCCACCGCTTTCGAGTACGGAGGCCGCCGAGAACGCGATCTTCTCGGCCTCTGGATAGCGACCCTGGGCCAGGAACACCCGGGCACGCGTTTCGTTAACCTGAGCGGCCGTGCCTACATCATCGATTTCGATGAAGACCGCCCGGGCATTATCCAAATGCTCTAATGCCTCTTCGTAACGACCCAGCTCATAAAAGATAAAGCCAATATTGTTCTCGACTCTGGCAAAGTAACGCCTATGGTTGGCCTGTTCAAAATGCACTCGCGCCGCGGTGTTTTCAATCAACGCGCGATCAATGTTTGCGGCTCCTCCCATTCGTCTGAGAATCACTGCTCTCTGCATGTGGAACCGGCCGATCTCGGCTTCGTCGCTGATTAGCTCCAACAATGGACTTGCTCGCTCCAAAAGCGAGAGACCTTCGGCTAGACAATTCGTGGAAATCTCGACGGTCGTGCTGTTCAAGAGGATCTTGAACGCAATCGCAGAATCGGTCGCACCGGCAATCGCTTCGCGGAACCAGACCCGTGCTTCGTCCATCGCTCCTTCGCGCCAGTAACAGACCGCGAGATCGTTTTGGGCTTCGGCCACTCTATCTCTATTCCCAAGTGCTTCGTAGGCACGGATGCTCTTGGTAATAAGATCTTTCGCGAATGCCTGTGCTCCGGGAACCTGGCCTGAACTTCCCAGATACCCTGACAGCGCTCCCACTCTCCGGAGCACCTCGGCTTGATCCGCCGGCACTAATCCTTCGATCTGCGGCGGCTTACCAATCCCAGGCCACAATTCCCCCAGTGCCGAGCGCGCAGCTTCATATTCTCCTCTAGTACTTAATTCTTCCGCGATCCGACATTTCGTAGCCACATCGAATGCAGCGCTGTGCCCCGCTGCCGCAGTCTTGTTTAAGATTTTCGTCTCCATCGGGAATCCCTTCCTTATCCTCTTAACGTCTGAGGGTTACTTCGCAAGAATAATTGCTAGCAGTGCTATTATGCCCGTGATCAATCCACTCCGGCGATCACTGGCAAGCAAGTTCTCAGTGAACGCGCCCGAAAAGAAGGAACCATAAGAATGTCAAAACTAGCTCGATTCGTTGCAGCCAGCGTGCTCGTAGTATCGCTTTCCGTCGTCGCTCTGGCCGACGGTGGCGAGACGCAGGGGCCAAATCTCGCGTTGCCCGCACCTCACACAGAAGGCAATGCGTTAGCGCCGGGAACCATGGCATTAAGCCCCGCGCAGGCGTCGCCGATTGAGATCGCAACTGAAGTAACTCTTCTAGTTGCCCTGCTTACGAACGCGATTCTGTAGAGCATTATACCCCACGTTTGGAATTGACCTTTCCGACTTTCCGCAAGCATTTGCGCGGACCGGTACGGGTGTGCAAAGTGCTGTCCCTCGTTATGATGGGCATTAAATCGCAATCAAACGAAGTCAAGACGCGCATCCTACAACTACTGTGCCCGTCAAAGCAATAGGGTACTTTGGGACACCAACTTACATCTCGATGTGTAAAGACGGCCTGCTGGTTTGCTAGACAGTAATGGCCTCAGATTCAATTCCGCATCTGGTTCTGGGGAAGACTGGAATGCTTAGCTGGTTGCAGCTGGAACAATCTTGGGGCTCAAACTGCTGGCGGAAGTGATCCCATGCAACTGACTGGCGTCGATCATGTTCAGGCCCTTCTCGCGGACGCTCGTGAATCCCGGAAGTATTTCACCAACGGGCGCGGTCATCACCGCTTTACTGCGTTTATAGCCAGTGAAGTCAAGATACAGATGCTTGCGCATAAAGCGGTCAGGTACACCGGCGAAACGGTACAGCGGATACTTGATGCCATTGCCGAACAGCTTGCGGCCGAGCATGTAGTAGTAGAAAGGAACACCCAGCGAAAATTTCATCGTCGACTTAGTGCCTTTCCAGAAGTGCAAGTTATATTTCCAGCACGTGTAGAAGAATTCCCACTGCAGATCGGTCATTTCAATGAGCTTTGCACTGGCCTTCTGTTCCATGCGAGTGTCTTCGAGCGGAACGAAGAATGTCGGAACGAACGTTCCTTTCGCATCACGCAAGTCGTAAAGCAAATTGAGTGATTCTCTGGTATCTTCGTCCGTCTCGCCCGGCAACCCGATAATAAAAGTGCAGAATGGGAACCAATTGTGCTTGTTCAGGATTTCCATGCCCTTCAGCACAACGTCGCGCCACTGCCTTGCCTTATACGGATAAGCCTTACCCTTCATAAAGATGTCGAAAAGCCGTGAGCTTCCGGTTTCCAGGCCGATAATCGGATCGGTCATGCGGTTATCCGGATCGGTCGATTCCTTATGCTGTACGTGCGAATAGGGAACAATCAGCGGCGTCAGACGCTCAATGACAGTCGGATCCTTAACCACCGGCGCCATCGTGATGTGGGACATCTGGAGCGTCTCGATGCCGGGAACGCTCTTGACGCTGCGGAGCATCGTTTCCAGCGCGGGGATATTTGTTTCGAAGTTAGCTTCCTGCTCGTACAGGAACATGTCCTCAGTCGCGAGCATGATCTCGGTCGCGCCCTCGCGGGCATTCACGCGCGCGCTTTCCATGATGTGTTCAAGCGGAAACGAGCGGCCTACTTTTGTTGCAGGCCCGCAGAACTGACAACCGCGGCCGCACCCTCGGGTGATCTCAACTACGCCAAATGTCGAGCGATGCTTCACGACGGGAATCTCTTCGACCGTCGGTTGCGTTTTCTTCGGCAACTTGATGATCCGCTCAAGCGTTGGATCGCCGGCCATCATGCGCTTGAATAGGTCGCTGAAGACTCTCTCGATCTCGCCGTCGATCAGGTAATCGACGTTGAATTCGTCCAGGCGTTCGGCGCGCTCGAGTTGCCATGCGCCCGGACCTCCAATCACGATCTTTGGCCGGTACTTCTCGATAACCGGGTGTTTGACGATCTTGAGAAACTCAGCCGCGTTGACCGGAATCAGGTTCTTGCCCGCAATCTTTGAATAGACATCGGTCGCGTAGGAGATACCCAGCGGATTATGTGCGTGTATGGCTACGACTTTGGTCTCGGGCCCGATAAATTTCTCAAGATTCTCGAGATAACAAACGACGACGTCATCCTCCGAGTATTCCCGGAGCAATAAGGTTTCCACCATGCGCAGTCCGTTGGGCACATACTTCGCGCGCCCGTCGGGCCAGGATTCGTTATTCAACAATTCCGGATTGCGCCACTTGTGGGCGTGCTTTGCCGGAATGGTTGCCGAAAGCATCTGTTGCCAGATACTATGCCGCCATTCGCTGGCCTCGCTGGACGATGCCGTCAGGACGATTAACGGTGATCCCAAATGAGAGCCTCCACTAAACCGTTGAATATTAACGCAATAAAAGGAGACGGATAACCTATGCTTGACACTAACGGGCGGATTCTAGCATCTGTAGCTCGTCGTGCCAAGCTCAATAATTAGAGCACGTCGAGTTGTGGACATTACGCAGGTACTGGAGTAATTGTGTGTTGCTACTAGTCGGGTCGTGATGCCCCGGAGACTAGCAACACACGTTTACGCCACTACCATTACGCAGGACCTCTGTACGCTTTCGTACGCATGTGATATAGTCCGCTCGCGCCGGAAGAGCTTGCTTGATACCTGAATGGTTCGCGGTAGTTGTCATCGTCCCCGCTGCCGTTGAATTATCGGGAATCTTCTAAAGGCTCTTTTTAACATTCTATCAATCAAGCTTCTGGGGATCAGCCAATGAAAATTCTACTCTACAATCCTGATAATGGCGTGACACGAAACTTCATGCCTCACCTCTGGATGTTTTTGCTCAAAGCACTCACGCCACCGGGTCATGAAGTCTTGTTGATTGACGGCAATGCGAAGCCGCTTAACGATCAGGAGTTGGTGCAATTCATTAAAGATCAGAACATTGGCTTAGTTGGCATCGGAGCGATGACCCGCATGGTTCAGAAAGCCTATCGGGTGGCTGACGCGGTCCGGGCCGGCACTGGTGTGCCCGTGGTTATGGGGGGCCCACACGTAACGGAACTGCCGGACGAGGCTCTCGGTCGCGACGGCGGGCCACGCCACGCTGACGCCGTAGCCCTCGGCGAAGCCGACGAGACCTGGCCTAAGATCGTTGAGGATGCCGCGCGTGGACAGCTCAAGGAAATATACGAGCCCGTTGACGAAGCAGGTAAAGAACATAAGCCGAGCCTGCAGCCTTATCCGGTAATTCCCTGGGACACTATTGATTTGGAGCAGTTCAACTTTGTCCCCAAGATCGTGCGTCGCATCACCGGAAAATACGGATCGGGAGTTAGTTACTTTAATACTATTCCGATGGAATCGGGGCGCGGATGTCCGTACGGATGCGAGTTCTGCACCGTCACAGGATTTTTTGGCGATTCCATTCGCTTTCGCAGCAACGAAAGTGTGGTCCAGGAGTTACTGCTGCTCAAAAAACGCGCCGAGAACGATCGTGGCAAGATTTCAATCTTCTTTATCGACGACAACTTTGCGATCAATATTAAGCGCACCAAGTCTCTGCTTCGCGACATCATCGCGGCGGACGCTCAATTGCCATGGATAGCGCAAATCAGCGCCAATCTTCTGCGCGACGAGGAACTCGTCGACCTCATGGAAGAGTCAGGTTGCAAGTGGGTTTTCATCGGCATGGAGTCGATCGACCCGGCCAATCTTGCCGATGTGAACAAGAGCTTCAACAAGCCTGGCGAATACGCCGCTGTCCTCAATCGGTTGGCCCAACGCAATATCTACGCGATTACGGCTTTCATCTTCGGTCTGGACAACGACACGCCCGGCGTGGCTGACCGAACGCTGGAGCAAATAGCACTGTGGCCTCCGGGGATGCCCGTTTTCAGTCCTCTCGTCCCGCTGCCTGGCACACCGACCTACAAGAAGTTGGGAGCCGAAGGGCGGCTCACGCGGCCGAAGCACTGGATGAATTTTGCTCACAACAAAATGGCGCACACGCCGCTTAAGATGACGATTGACGAGGCCCAGATTGAGTTGGACAAGGCGTGGATGACTTCGTATGGCCCGAAAAATAACGAGCGGGCGCTGGCCTGGTTAAATGATCACCCGATCAATGACCAAATCATGCATTTGGTGATGCGCATGTTTTTCCGCGGCATCTATTTCCCGCAAAGAAATGCTCGCGTCTGGACCATGCTACTTGCCCGGAACCGGAAACCGATTCTCAGGCTGCTGAAAGAGGGCTACGGCAAGTATCGCGAGGGGCGCAGGCCCGCGCCACAAGTGCCGGCGACCAACTAACCCAAAGCCGCGTATTTCAATTCCCTAATCCATTACTTCCCCTGCAGGACGAAGGTGCGCGGGATGCCCTGCAGGTCCCTGCGTATTTCGATCAGTTTCCAAACGCGGCGATCGATTAGTTTCTCGACCGGCTCGCTCTGACCAAATCCAATTTCAAATACCAGGTGACCTCTCGGGCGAATGAATGGCCGACCCTCGCTCAGCAATCGCCTGATAATCGATAGACCATCCGGCCCGCCGGCGAGAGCCGCGCGTGGTTCAAAGCGCACTTCGCGCGGCACGCGCTCGAGTTCGGCTTCTGAGACGTAGGGCGGGTTAGACGCGATCAGTGAAAATGGTTTCGTGAGGCTAACAGCCGCGAAGCAATCAGATTCAACCAACGTCAATCGTCCCTGGACGCCGTGGCGTTCGGCGTTTCTTTGCGCCACCTTAAGCGCGGCTGGCGAAATGTCGGTCGCCACGGCTCCTGCCGCCGGCAGTTCATGAAGCACCGAGATCGCGATACAGCCTGATCCCGTACCGATGTCACCAATAGAGGGCGCGGGCTCGTCTCTGCACAATTCCAAAGCCGCTTCCACGATCAATTCTGTTTCCGGGCGAGGAATCAAGACGTCTGGTGAGACTTCAAAATTGAGCTCAAAAAATTCTCTGTGGCCGATGATGTATTGTAGCGGCTCGCCTCGCATTCGACGCAAAATCAGGCGCTGGAAATCGTGATACCGCCCTTCCGCCAGGGAATCGCCGGCGTGCGCGATGACAAAACCGCGGTCGCGGCCAAGCACATGGGCCAGTAGGGAACCAGCTTCGCGGCGCGCTTCGTTAACCGCCCCTTCACGCAGTCTCTCTGCGCCCTTCTGGATGGCACCTTCGATTGTGACAGTCATCTGGCTTGATCGCTGAGTTCACTGTATATTAGCCGTCGCTGAAATTCTAAGAGAACGTGCGCGTTGTTTGGCGCAATCCCAACGGAACTCTGTTTGGCGAACGGCGCTTATTTAGCCGGAAGAAGTCTGCGATTGAAAGTTTACTTCGGATAGCACGAAGCGAGTCTCGTTTCTTCCCGTACGGACGGCGGAACCTCCGGGCCAGTGGTTCGGAGGTTTCGCAGTTCCGCAGGACCGACGTTCAACAATTTTCGACACCAGGGAGAGAAGCACTACACAGAAAATGGGCGCACTCGGAAAAAGTCTTCTTCTCTTTGTGCTGAATTGGCTTGACGCACAACTCACACTCATTTGGGTTCATGCAAATGTCGCCACCGAAGGCAATGGCCTGATGAGCCAATTGCTGGCGATTGGCGACGGCACCTTTCTGCTCGTCAAACTCGCCGTCGGAGCCTTCGCGGCCTATACGCTTTATCGCTGTTCGCATCTGTCTTTGGCCCGTCGCGGGATGCAATTGGTGCTCACGATCTACGTGGCTCTGATGTTTGTCCACGCGGCGACCGGTATGTCCGCTCTTGGCTGGCATGAGCCGCTGGCGATGGTTCATTACCTCAGTACCGTCCCGCACGCACTGCTTACCCTTTTCTCCTGAGTAACGGTCTGGCTTCCCCGCAATCGGTTGATTCCAACCCGCAAGTTACAATCAGATTTTATCTTTCGCGGAACCCTGGGTACCCTTCGCGCGTTTTGCAAATGCCGGTGGCACAACCGTAAACTAGGGCATACGCATCTGACTCGTGACCCACGGTTCGGAATTTGAAGGAGATTGATTAGTCATGTATAGACTCTCAGGACGCCAGATTCTGGTTATTGCTTTAGCTTCCGCATTATTCGCCGCGGTCGCGGTTGCCGGCTTCCAACAATTGTCGGGACATTTTCAGCCATTTGGTTCGGCTTCGATTTCGCCGCCATCGAGCATCACGGATCCTTCCCTTGCTACGGACGAGCAAAATAACATTGAAGTCTACAGAGCGACCGCGCCCGGTGTTGTCTATATCCAGTCGACGACCACGGTGCGTGATTTTTTTGGCATGTTTTCACGGCCAGTTGAGGGCGCCGGCTCAGGCTCAATCATCGATGAGCAGGGCGATATTCTCACCAACTATCACGTCATCGCTGACGCAGAGAAGCTGACGGTGAGTTTTGGAAGCGGGAAAAACTATCCGGCCAAAGTAGTGGGTCGCGATCCCGATACGGACCTGGCGGTCATTCGTCTCTTGGAGACGCCAAAAGAGGCTTTGACTATCGTGCCGATGGGCGACTCTGACAAGCTGATCGTGGGACAGAAGGTGCTGGCCATCGGAAATCCTTTCGGACTCGATCGCACCTTGACCACTGGAGTGATCAGCGGTTTGCAGCGACCGATTCGCGCCCAGAATGGCCGGCAGATCGAAGGAGCGATTCAAACCGACGCCTCGATCAATCCGGGGAATTCGGGCGGACCGTTGTTGGATTCGCATGGCCGCATGATCGGAATCAATTCCCAAATCGAATCGCCGTCCGGAGCGTCAGCGGGCGTCGGATTTGCCATCCCGATTAATATCGCCAAGCGCGTCGTTCCTGAACTCGTAAAGAACGGTGAAGTGCGACGGCCTAAGCTGGGCGTCACTACGCGGGCCGTAGAATCGCTTTCGAATCAAGTGCGGCTGCCGGTTTCGTCCGGAGCCCTAGTCATAAATGTGGTACCTGACAGTGGAGCAGCCCGGGCCGGACTGCGCGGCATAGTCCAAACTGAAGACGGCGACGTTGAGATCGGTGACATCATCGTCGGGCTCGACGGTCAGAAAGTTAGTAACAACGACGATCTCTATCGCGCGCTGGACAAGCATCAGGTCGGCGATACAGTCAACGTGGAGATCTATCGCGACGGACGGCAGATGACCGTGCCGGTGAAATTGACCGAAACACCGGCGACAAATCGTAGTCGTGTTCGGGAATAGCTGTCCGATTGTGGAGGTTAGAATGAGGCGCGCGTCGATAATCGGCGCGCGCTTTTGTTTTGTTACACGGGCAATGAGAAGTCTGTTACTAACAAAACAGAGAGATTTTGAAACAGAGGTATATTTTCTCAGCGATGTTAACTAAGTTGCTGACGGCCTTAACTCGTAACCTAGCGCGGACTTCTAAGGAGAGCCGCTGATAAACTCGAATATGTTGGTGGAAACATCGAGCGAATTCATGATAGATGAGTCCCAAATTTGACTCTACGAGCCGAGAGGCTGGTTGGATGCAACTACCAAATCCAATAGACCGAATGAGAGGCGAGTCGCTGTTGCAGCAGATGCTCGGTGAAGAAAAATCGTTTCGCGACGGCCAATGGGAAGCCATTGAGGCCGTCGCTGTGCGCAATCAGCGGGTGATGGTGGTTCAGCGCACAGGTTGGGGCAAGAGCATCGTTTACTTTATCGCGACCAAGATTCTGCGCGATGGCGGGGCAGGCCCCGCCCTGCTAATCAGTCCTTTGCTCGCGCTGATGCGAAATCAGATCGACGCGGCACGGAACATAGGCCTGCGGCCAGTCACGATTCATAGTGAAAACCGAGACGAGTGGAAACAGGCGCAGGCTGCGCTTTCCCGCAATGCTTGCGATATCCTGCTGATTTCGCCAGAACGCTTGGCGAACGCGCAGTTTCGTAGTCAGGTGCTGCCGAGATTTCAGAAGAGCATTGGTCTTTTCATCGTTGACGAAGCGCATTGCATATCGGACTGGGGACATGATTTTAGACCTGACTACCGGCGCATTGTTCGCGTGTTGCAATTTCTTCCGGCCAACGTTCCAGTCGTCTGCACGACAGCGACCGCAAATGACAGAGTTGTGCAGGATGTCGTGGCGCAAATCCCAAACCTTCAAGTGCAACGCGGCCCGCTCACTCGTGCTTCGTTGAAGCTTTTTAACATCAAGCTGAGCGATCAGAGCGAGCGACTGGCCTGGTTAGCCCACGTCGTCCCAAAGCTTCCCGGCAGCGGCATTGTCTATTGCCTGACGATTCCAGATACGCGTCGCGTCTCCGCCTGGCTCCAGAAGAATGGAATTGTGGCGCGCGAATACTATTCAGTATTTCCCTTTGCATTGGCCAAGGCGACGACAGGTAATTCATGATCGACGCACGCGAATTAATGAGCGATGACGGTGCGGTTATCGTCATGCTCTGCTCGCAACTTGGGTTGAGCGATGGCGATGAGCCTGCCGCTGCGCCGCTCACCTTAAGAGAATGGAATGCTCTGGCGCGAAAAATCCACGACTCAGAGATCAAATATCCGCGCGAATTGCTCCGGTTATCCTCCAAAGATTTGGCTAAGCATCTGGGCCTCGTTGCGGCCGAAGCAGATCGGATTGCTCATCTGCTTACGCGGGGAGGAAGCATAGCACTCGAATTGGAACATCTGGCTGTGAGCGGCTTCTGGTGTCTGACCCGCGCGGACGATGCTTATCCGTCGCGCCTGCGGAACGCTCTCAAGCATCAGGCACCGCCCGTTTTGTTCGGCGCTGGAGACTTGGAAATTCTCAAGAAACCCGCGATTGCCATTGTGGGCTCACGCAACCTCGACGAAAGGGGAGAGAGGTTTGCGCGGCGTTTGGGGACCTTGTGCGCGCAGCAGTCCGTGGCCGTCGTGTCAGGCGGCGCGCGAGGCACAGATCGGTTCGCGATGCACGGGGCGCTGGCATCGGGTGGTTATGCCGTCGGCGTTCTCGCAGACAGCCTCGTCAGGACTGTTCGGCAGCCCGATGTACGTGAGTTCGTAACGGATGGCCGCTTGGTGTTGCTGACGCCCTACCGTCCCGACAATGGTTTTTCGGTTGGCGCTGCAATGGGCCGCAACAAGATCATTTATGGCTCGGCCGATTATGCCGTTGTGGTCTCGAGCGATTACCAAAGAGGCGGAACGTGGGCTGGAGCTACGGAGGCGCTGAAAACGGATTTCTGTCCTGTGGCAGTTCGCTCCGGCGCGGATGTTGGGCCAGGCAATAGCGAACTTGTAAACCGGGGAGCCCTGGCTCTCTCTGACGAGGAGCTAGACCACGTCGGCAACATCATTGAATGGATGAGAGCGCGCGCCGGTTCGCGGCTGAAACAAGCTGAGTTGCTTCCAGCGTAGGCGGCTCAACCGATCGCACGAGCGAACAAATCCGATGCTAACGGAAAGTTACTTCGTACCGCTGCGTGTGTTGATTGGAGCGCGCTAGCCTGGCGGCCAGGTCATTTCGCGTCCTCCGAGGACGTGCACGTGAAGGTGAAAGACAGATTGGCCGGCGCCGCTGCCCGAATTAATTACTGTCCGATATCCGCCGTTTTCAGTCAGCCCGTGGTCATAGGCTACGCGCGCGGACACTCGCAGCAGATGACCCAGCAAAGACTCGTCTTTTTGTCCGGCGTCGTCGAGGGAATCCATATGCTCGCGCGGAATGACCAGCACGTGCGTCGGCGCCTGGGGGTTAATGTCGCGCACGACGACACAACGATTATCCTGATAAACCACGTCCGCCGGTGCGGTCCCGGCTAATATTTTGCAAAAAAGGCAATCCGTCTCACTCATAGGCGCATGATAACACAGACCCGAGTCTCGAACTGAACTTGAGTTCAGAGTTCGAGTTCAGAGTTCTAGTTTAGAGTTCAACCTTAGGTTGGTTCGAGCGGAACCCAAGCTTAGGCTTGGAGTCTGAATTATGCCGCCGCCGATTCGTCTTCAGCGGAAGGTAGCGGTGCGGTTACTGATTCACGAATGCGTACAATGTCCGCGCCAACTTCCTTTAGCTTAGTTTCGATCTTTTCATAACCCCGGTCGATGTGATAGACGCGATCGATCGTGGTCTCTCCGTCGGCCACCAGTCCGGCCAGCACCAGCGAGGCTGACGCGCGCAAGTCAGAAGCCTGCACTCGCGCGCCAATCAGTTTGCTGGGGCCGTCGACGATCGCCCGATCATGGCTAATCTGAATTACGGCGCCCATACGCTGAAGTTCAGAAGCATGCATGAAGCGATTCTCGAAAATAGTCTCGGTGATTACCGATCGTCCCTGGGCTTGAGTCATGAGTGTCATGTATTGCGCCTGCATGTCAGTCGGAAAATGCGGATAGGGTTCGGTGACCAGGTCGCTCGCTCTCAATCCGCGCGGGCTGCGGCGCACGTGCAGCGTGCTCTGATTGACCTCTTCAATCTCAACCCCGACCTCGCGCAATTTGCCGATGATCCGATTACAGTGTTCAGGATTACAGTCCCGGATTTCGAGTTCGCCGTTGGTGATAGCTCCGGCCACGATGAACGTTCCGGTTTCGATTCGATCGGGGATGATTGTGTGCTGGGCGGCGCCCAGGCCTTCAACCCCGTCGATTTGGATCGTGGGCGTGCCTGCGCCACGCACCCGCGCACCCATCTTGTTGAGCAGTTCTGCCAAATCCTTCACTTCCGGTTCCCGCGCGGCGTTATTAATAGTAGTCCGCCCGCGCGCCAGCGTCGCGGCCATCATCACGTTCTCAGTTCCTGTTACCGAGATTTTGTCAAAGTGAAGTTCGGCGCCCACCAACCCATCTTCCGGTGCGCGGGCGACGACGTCGCCGGCCTCGAGAAAAACTTCGGCACCGAGTTTGGCAAAGCCCGCCAAATGCAAATCGATTGGGCGCGCGCCGATAGCGCAGCCGCCCGGCAGGGAAACCCGCGCTTTACCGAAGCGAGCGAGCAGAGGTCCCAGCGCCAGCACCGAGGCCCGCATCGTCTTAACCAACTCATACGGCGCGGCCATTATCTCGATATGCGCGGCTGATATCTTGTGTGTGCGTAGTTCCGGAGTCAGCACGTGCGCGCCGATGTCTTCCAGAAGGCGTCTTTGAGTGATGATGTCTCGAACGTAGGGAATGTTGTGCAGCGTGATCGTTTCGGGTGTGAGAATTGCCGCGGCCATACACGGCAGGGCGGAATTCTTGGCGCCGCTGATCGATACGCGACCTTTGATTGGATTGCCGCCGCGAATGCGAAACTTTTCCACGGGAAGAAGATTAGCGGAAAAGCGGCTGTGGCGAAAGGGTCTGTCTCCCCCCGTGGTTAATTCCTGCTGAGACTGAATGCACCACAGTGACCCAGCGCGCCCGAGCTGCAAGCCAAAGAAGAGCGATCCACGAAATCACACGAAGTCTCACGAAGATTTGGCCTTGTTTCGTGTGGTTTAGTGGATCGTTATGACCGCTGAAGCCTTCCCAAAAACAAGAAGCCGCGAACCAGGATCACAGAGCAACGCAAGCTTAAAAATGTTCAGTCGATCTATTACTTGGTCTCGGCTTTTTCTTCTTTCGCCAGCGCGGGCCTTCCTCGGTTCCTTTCAAAGATGAAACGGGCCAGAGCTGATGCCGAATCTCGGCCAGGCCGGCATCGAGGACCGCCTTTACTACTTCCTCAGAGGATTTGTAGCACTGCGCGGACTCGTCGATAGGAACACGGCCGTTGGTGTTGACCAGGATGCCTGCCTCGGCATACTCGTCGTCAATCTTTCGCTGTGACAAAGTACGAGCAGCCTGGGACCGCGACATACGCCGGCCCGCTCCGTGGTTGACTGAGAAGCCGCTCTTCACGGCCCCAGGTAAAGGACGCAGGATGTAACTGAAATCTTTGTTGCTGCCGGGAATCAAAATCGGATGGCCGGTATCTTCCCACATCGTGCCGCGCAAAAGCGGATAGCCGGCGGGGAACGCACGGGTCGCGCCCTTGCGATGTACCCAAACATCGCCGAATTCCGGATGCCACTCCTTCTGCACCAGGTTGTGGCTAATCTCATAGATTAATTCAAGGTCGGCATTGAAAGTTTCGCGAAAGGCTTCGGCGACCTGCTCGAAAATAATCAGGCGATTAAGAATCGCATAGTTTCCGCCGGCGGCTACTGCGTTCAGATAATCAGAATAGTGTTTCGAGTCAGGGGTGAAATAGCCAAGGTCGATATCTTTGATTTGATGCCGCTCGGCGCGCGCCAACTCAAAATAGTTTGTCGCCAGACCGTGGCCGAAACCTCGGCTGCCCGTGTGCACTTGAACGAATAACTCGCCCGAGCTTACTTCGTGCTGTAGTTCGATGAAGTGATTGCCGCCGCCGAGACTTCCCAGTTGCTGCCTGCCGCGTTCTGGTTTGCCTTTGCCGCCGATAGGAATTTCCCAATCATCATCGACCGGAATGCGGTGACGCTCGGCGCGGCTGCGATCAAAGGTGGCGCCATACTTCGCGACGTAGTACTCCGCGCCGCCGCGCACCAGATTGTTGAATTCGTTTTCTGAAAGGTCACGCAGCCGATGACTCTTGCCGCCGGCGCCCATCTCAATTCGCTGCATCACCGCGCGATTGAATTGCAGACGCTTCTCAGGAGTTGCGGCTTCGACTGGCACTTTGGATTTCGCGCTCATCATGCCGCAGCCAATGTCATAGCCGACCGGGCCCATCGCCACTGCGCCGCTTTCATAATCAGTGATCAGCACGCACCCAACCGGGACCCCATAACCGTAATGCACGTCGGGCGTGATTACGACCATCTTCACGCCGGGAAAGCGCGTGGCGTTGACGATCTGGCGATAAAGAATGTCTTCGGCAGATTCGAGAAGGGAAGGCGTGAGGAACAGACGGACCGGCACAGCCGCGGTGTCTTCAGTCTTCAAGACAAAGAAGCCTTCGCCGTGCCAGCGCGCCAGGTGCTTCCAGCGATGCGCGTCGGCGAGAGGCTTCGAGGTCTCAACTTTCGAAGCGTCAGATCGTTTCATATCGATTCCAAGTTACCCGTTCAGGATCTCATCAGCCAGCGACCTTGCCGAGTTCTCGCTGGAAACTTTCAAATGTTGTTCGCTCAGTTCGTAGCTCGCGCGGCGATCGTCGTGAAGCCTCGCTGCGGTAGCGCGATCAGGCGCAAGTGGCCGAACAGCTTTCCCCGAAATGATTCTCTCCCAGCATAATTCAAACGGCGCATCGAGCCAGACGCTCAAGCAATCATGCTTCGCGACCATCGCGCGATTGGCTGCAATCGTCCACGCCCCGCCGCCGAGGGCGATCACCCGGACCGCCTTCTTTTCTAAAACTTCAAGCAATGCGTCGGTTTCGATTTGACGAAATGCCGGCTCGCCGTCCTGGGCGATGATTTCAGCGGGTGAGCGGCCTGCGCGTTCGGCAATGAATGAATCGAGATCAATAGCCTGGCATCCGAGTTGACGCGCGAGAGCCTCAGCGACGGTGGTCTTACCGCTGCCCATGAAACCAACGATGACGATGCGACGACGATTCATAAAGGAGCGCGGGGCATCCGGCCCGCCCGGCGAGGGACAGCCTCGCCGAAATCTAACCTTGGGGTCTGTCGGAAAGGCATCGCCTTTCCGCACATCAGGCGCCAGAGCCGCAAACAGATTTCACGGGGTCATCGCTCAACTACGGATTCGAGTAATTCAAAAAACTCAGGAAACGATATTGCCACGCAACCAGCGTCTTCGATTTCAGTTTCACCTTTCGCAAATAATCCGGCGACGGAAAACGCCATCGCAATTCGATGATCGCCGCGCGGATCGATCCTCGCTCCCTGCAGGCGCGTCGGGCCATCGACACGCAGACCATCGTCGAACTCTTCAACTTCTGCGCCCATGGCCCGAAGATTCATCGCCGTGGTCGCGATCCGATCCGATTCCTTTACGCGCAGCTCCCTGGCGTCACGGATTTCTATTCCGCCTTCGATCTGCGAACCGACGACCGCCAGGAGCGGCAGTTCGTCAATCAACTGAGGGATTATCAAGCCTGCCAGCTTGTACGGCGCTTCAGGATCGCGAGACGGTCGCGGCGCGTCCAAACCCCGAACGCGCACCGTCCCGATCGGTTCATTGCTTTCCTCTTTCGAGTCGGTAACGGTTACGTCCAGACCGAGCGCGCGCAACTGCTGCAAAAACCTTACGCGGGTTGGATTCACGCCCACGTCTCTGACTTCCAGATACGAACCTGGCAGCAACGCTGACGCGGCAATGAAATATGCCGCCGAAGAGACATCGCCGGGAATCAAAACGTCCCGCGCCTTGAATCGCGCCGGGCCTTGAACCGCGGCAAACCTCGCGTTCACGCCTTCACGTTCGGCCGCGCCCGTTTCAATCGGAACATCGAACCAGCGCAGCATTCGCTCAGTATGATCGCGGGTTACTTCGTTCTCAATAACTTCAGTTCGTCCATCTGCGCACAGTCCGGCCAGCAGAATACAAGACTTGACCTGCGCGCTGGCCAACAGTAATTCATATTCGATCGCCTGCAATGGACGGCGGCCCTCTATCAGCAGTGGCGCGCGTCCCGCTTGCGAAGAGACGTGCGCTCCCATCATGTTGAGGGGCTCAACGACTCTTTGCATCGGACGCGAACGCAGCGATTCGTCTCCAGTCATAATTGACGTGAAACTCTGCCCGCCGAGAACTCCGGCGAGCAGACGCATGGTGGTGCCACTATTGCCGCAATCAAGGGCCGTCTCCGGCGCAAACAAACCATCAGCACCGGACCCGTCAATCAGTACGTCCTTGCCCGTGGGTTCGATGCGCACGCCGAGCTGCTGTAAACAAGAGAGAGTTGCAGAGCAGTCGGCGCTCGTCGAATAGTTCTGAAGCCGCGATTTGCCTTCTGCTAGCGCGGCCATGATCGCCGCGCGATGAGAGATGGATTTGTCGCCGGGCAATACCAGCGACCCGCGCATCCGTTTGGCCGGCTTAATGATCACGAAGAGCATCTTAACCTCAGGAAGTGGCGTCGAGAAGTTCAGAATTCCGCAATTCCCCTCCGGGGCCTGAACTGCTGTACGCAAGAGCGCGCACTCTGAACGCGACTTCTTGACACACGACCAGCGAGCGTGTTACACGTCCGTCTTCCGTTAAGCTATTATAAGCAGCAGCCGAACCGCGATTCCCGGCGAGAAAGGCCGCGCCTTTGTGACCGAACAAACGACTCGACTCGTTTTGCCCAGCCACATCGAGGCTGTTGCAGACGGCGCTGCCGCCGCAACAGATTTCATTCAGAGTTGCGGGGTCGGAGAAGCAGCAGCTTTCGGAATTGACATGGCCGTGCGCGAAGCGATCACTAACGCTATGGTGCACGGTAATAAAGAAGACGAAGCAAAGACGGTTGAGGTGACGCTTAATTGTCTGGGACACGAGTTGGAGATCCAGGTCAGGGATCAAGGCGAAGGCTTTGATCCAACCAGCATTCCTGACCCAACCGATCCGGCAAACATCCTGAAGACTTCGGGGCGCGGCATTTTCCTGATGCGTACTTTTATGGATGAGGTGCAGTGGTCAATGCGTCCTGAAGGCGGCACCACGGTGCGAATGACAAAGAAGTTCTAAACCCGGAAGAGGAGAACTCTCGATCATGGCAGAACTTAATATCCGCGAGCGACAAGCCGGCGACATCACCGTCCTGGACATGGACGGCCGGATTACCATAGGCGAAGGCAGCGTTGCCTTACGCAGCGCCATTCGTCGCTTGCTGGAAGAAGGAAAGAAAAACATTCTGCTCAATCTGGCAGGTGTTGGCTATATCGATTCCAGCGGGATCGGAGAGCTGGTATCCAGTTACACTGCGATCAAGAATCAGGAAGGACAGCTCAAGCTGCTCAGCCTGACAGAAAAGCTGCGCGACTTGCTGACGATCACCAAGTTGTTGACGGTCTTTGACGCGTACGAAACGGAAGCTGACGCGCTCAGTAATTTCAAATAGCCCAAAAGCTTCGAAACCAGGCAGAAACTTTTGACGTACGGTAAACCAGGAGGGTTTCAGCAATGGCCGAACTAAACATCAAGCAGCGCCAGGCCGGTGATGTGTCAATCTTGGATCTGGACGGCCAGGTTCGCATGGGCGACAGTGCCACCGCATTGCGCGGGGCGATCCGAAGTTTGGTTGCCGGTGGCAACAAAAAGATTTTGCTGAATCTGGCGGGCGTGAAATACATCGACTCGGGCGGCATCGGCGAGTTGATTGCCAATTACACAACCGTCGGTCGCGGCGGCGGGCAAATGAAACTATTGAATCTCACTGATAAGGTTCAGGACCTGCTGGTGATCACTAAGCTGCTCACCGTGTTCGATGTTTACGAGAACGAACCTGAGGCGCTGAGCAGCTTTAATTAGCTGTTTCGTGAATAGGAAAGTCACCCTGATGTGTCCGGTTTGGCAACGGCCCAGTAAATCTGCTGGGCCGTTTGCATGTTTGAAACTTTTTTCGCCACAGAGACGCAGAGACACAGAGAAACCACAGACACACAGAAAGCTGCATAGCATTTCGCGTTCAGTTCCAATGGACTCTTTCTTTGTGTACCTGTGGCTTGTGTTAGACTTGCCATTCTTCAAGTGATGAGCCGCAAAAAATTCGATCAGACGGCCAGCACAGCATTGGCCAAAGCCATCCGCGATATCGAGAAATGCACGGACGCTGAGCTCGTCATCGTGGTGCGCGGGCGGTCCGGTAGCTACCGCCATGCTGACTATTTGTTCGGAGCACTAGTGGCCTTCGTTGGTTTGCTCTTTGTCCTGTTCTCACCTTTTAACTTTCACGTCTTTTGGATTCCGTTCGATGTGTTGGCGCTGTTTGTGGCCGGCGGGTTCGTTTCTTCGCGGGGCGACTGGATTAGGAGGTTGCTGACCACAAGGAAGTTTCGCGCCCAGGCAGCACGGACCGGGGCTGCGGCCATGTTCTACGAAGCAGGCATCGCGAATACCCTGGCTGAGAATGGATTGCTGATTTATCTGTCGCTGCTCGAACGGCGTTTGGAAGTATTTGCCGACCGCGGCGTCTTGAAGGCCGTGCCCCCGTTGAAGTGGAACAACGCCGTATATGAGCTAAAGAAGATTGCCCGACAGCCGGATCCTGAAACTCTGATCAAGGCTCTACGGGACGTCGGAAATCTGCTGGCAGAACATCTCGCACCCACTGGCGAGAATCCCAACGAGTTAGCTGATGGCCCGCGAATCGAACTGAAATGACGCATTTCCGATTGCCGATTGCCAATTGCCGATTGAAGGGGCGAATCCTGTTTGCGTTCCTCATAGTTATTGGCGGCGTGCTGATGGCAAGTGACGCATTCGCGCGGGTCGGTGGCGGGCAGGGATATGGCGGTGGTGGCGGTAGTGGTGGCGGCGGAGGTGGCGGCGGGGCCGGGGCCCTCGTCTATCTGGTCGTGCGGTTGTTGATTTGGCTGACCTTCGAACATCCGGTGATTGGTATTCCCGTAGACATCATTGTCATCGGAGCCGTTGTCTATTGGTTCGCGCGATCGTCGACCAAGCCGGTGAGCTTTGCCTCTACAAATATCAGCGCGCCCGACCCGGTTGCCTCGGCGCAACAGCAGGGCTTTCAACGCGCGTTCAATCAATTGCGCCGCTTTGATCCGAACTTTTCGGAAATCATCTTCACGGACTTTTGCTATGCGCTTTATGGGCGGGCCCACAACGCCCGCGGGCGCGGTCCAAAGGCGCTGGATGAGCTTTCGCCTTACCTGAGCGAACAGGCGCGCGCATCTCTATTGCAACTGAATCCGCCCAACCTGAAAGCAGTTGAAGGAATTATCGTCGGCGCGATGCAGGTCGTAGCCGTCCGCGGGCTGGACACCCCCACGGTGAGAATCAGCATTGAGTTTGACGCCAACTACACGGAATTCACTCCGCGTGAAGGCGACGCGCGTGGCGAGATGAGCTACTACGTCCGCGAGCGCTGGGAGTTGGAACGCAAACGCGACGTGTTGTCGCCTACGCCGGAGCAGGCGACGGCGCTGCATTGTCCCCGTTGCGGCGCGGCCCTGCAGAAAGACACCGCCGGCGCCTGCGCGTTCTGCGGCACAAAGATCGACAGCGGCGAATTTCAATGGTACGTCCGCAGCATCGCCACGCTCAGTCGCGAAGCGAAGGGACCGCTGTTGACTTCCAACGTGCCGGAAATGGGAACGCTCAATCCCACTATTACGCAGCCCAATTTTCCCGCAGTGCGCGCGGTCTTTGAACAAAACAATCCGTCGTTTACCTGGGCCGATTTTCAAGCGCGCGCGCGGCTGATCTTTAGCGAGCTGCAGGCCGCCTGGTCAATGCTGAATTGGGAACGCGCCCGTCCGCACGAGACGGACAATATCTTTCAAATGCATCGCTACTGGATTGACGCTTACCAGCGGCAGGGTCTGCGCAACGCGCTCGACCAATGCCAGATCACTGCCATGCAGCCGGTGAAGGTCAAAGTCGACGCATTCTATAACGCGATCACGCTGCGGATCTTCGCGCAGGGTTATGACTACACGATCGACAAGAATGGTCGCGTGGTCGCGGGTTCGAACAAGAACCTCCGTCAGTGGAGCGAGTACTGGACGTTCGTTCGTTACAGCAAGGCCAAGCCCGTTCCGGCGCGCGCCGATTTGAATTGCCCGAACTGCGGTGCTCCTCTGAAAGTCAACGCCACAGGCATTTGCGAATTCTGTGGCGGCAAGATCACTTCGGGCGAATTTGATTGGGTGCTTTCGAAGATCGAACAGGATGAAAGCTACACCGGTTAGGCGGAGACGGGTTTTCGCCTACAGTCCCGTAAAAGAACTACTTTCTATCTCTCATTTCTCTTTTTCATTGGTCATTCGTGGATCTGCTCGGGTCCTGGTTCGTGTGACTTCGTGAATGACCTGCTAGCTTGGTAATATGACGAACGGTCCACGAAATCACATGAAAGCGACACCAACGGGGCGACAAATGGGAAATGAAAAATATCAAATGGAAAATGGAAAATGATCCGGTTATGGCCCAGCGATTGCTTTTGTGACATTTGACTCCAGTCGCAAAGCTTGACGCTGAACGACGTTGCTTGCTAGACTCGGTTCAGATCAAGTACAACCCGAACACAATCTCGCAGAACGTTATTGTCAATGAGCCGCGCAACATGCGACTTGCCTGGTGCTCGCAAAACTAGTCGGAGGTGGAAATGGTAGGCTTCAAGGTCGGCCAGAAAGTTGTTTACCCCAATCATGGTATCGGTACAATCGAACAAATCGAACAGAAGCAAATCGGCGCGATAGCGCTGCCCTTCTACACGCTTCGACTGGCCGCAACCAATTCCCTGGTGCTGGTTCCCGTTTCCAACGCGTCTGAGGTTGGATTGCGTCGCCCGATCTCTTCCGTCGAGTGCGAGTCGCTGTTCAAAGTCCTGGGTGGAGACTTTGCGACGCCTGCTCACGACTGGAAAGATCGTTTCAAAGATTTTTCCGACAAGATGCGCACTGGCAATATCTTTGAGGTGGCCGAGGTGCTCAAGCATCTTAATTATCTCAGCCATATCAAACCGCTTTCGTTTCGCGAGCAAAGGATGCTCGAGCGGTCCCGCTACCTGGTGGTTTCCGAACTCGCTGCCGTTTGCCGCCAGCCCGAATGCAACATCGAGCCGCGCGTCGATCAAGCGCTGGTACAGGCTTGCTCTCGTCACGAGCGCCGGGCCGATGGTCGGCCGCGAGTCGCCGCTGCCGGCGCCCATTGAAACCCGACAAAATCAATCATCCGCCGACGCCAAGGCCGCCTCGTATCTCCGCTCTCCATGATGTCAGGCGAGCGTCGTGATATGATGTCTCGCAAAGCAACTCCCGCTTTTGTCGAATAAGCAATGGACGATCCTGCTAGTTATTTCCAGGCCTTTTTGGTGGGCGACCCCCAGCCTTCAACTACTCTGATCATTGTTCTCGCTAAGCTCGCCGCGGTACTTTTTTTCGTAGCTGCTAACGGGTTCTTTGTGGGGGCGGAATTCGCCCTGGTATCGGTGCGACGCCCGCGGCTCGAAGCCCGAGCTGCTGCCGGCAGCCGGCGCGCACAAGCTGGGCTGCGCTTGATCAGCGACCCCACCTCCTTCATTTCAGCAACTCAACTGGGAATTACGATCGCTTCGCTGGCGTTGGGATGGATTGGAGAACCTACGGTCGCCGCGATGCTGCAACCGATTGCTTCCAGCATCGCATCCGCAGGCCGCGCCGGCGCTGTCGCTCACGTGTTCGCCATCATTATCGCGTTTGCCGCGATCACCTTCCTGCACATCGTTCTCGGCGAATTGATGCCTAAAATGGTCGCGCTCGAACGCGCCGAAGCCCTCGCGCTAATTGTCGCTCGCCCGCTCGAGATATTTGCCAAAGTTTTTCGCTGGCCGCTCTGGATCTTCAATCGTACCGGATCTACCCTGGGCCGGCTTATAGGCTTGAAGTCTTCGCTGCAACATGCGGCCGTCTACAGCGAAGCCGAGCTGCGGCAATTAATCGATATCTCTCGCGAGAGTGGCCATCTGCGCGCAGAAGAGCGCCGCTTGATTCATCGGGTCTTTGAGTTTTCCGACACGCTCGTGCGCGAAGCGATGGTGCCTCGTCCGCAAATCGCCGCGATCTCGGCCGACTGCTCGGTCGAAGACATTACGCGTGCGTTTCAGCAGCATCGTTATTCGCGGCTGCCTGTCTTTAGCGGTTCGCTGGACAACGTGATCGGTTTCATTCATAGCAAGGACTTGATGCCGTATCTTTTGCGGCCCGAGGATTTTCAACTCGAATATGTGCTCCAACCTCCGATGTACGTTGTAGACACGGCCCGGCTGGAAGATGTCCTGCGCCAGATGCAGAAAGCGAAATCGCATTTCGGTTTTGTGGTGGACGAGCACGGCGGCGTCGAAGGCATCATCACACTCGAGGATTTACTCGAAGAAATAGTAGGCGACATCTCTGACGAGCATGACGAGGAAGTAAACGAGCAAATTACATTGCTTGACGAGCGAAATTATTTGCTCGAGGGCGCGCTGGCAGTTCGCGATCTCAATCGTCGTTTGAAAATTTCGATTCCTGAATCGGAAGCCTATACCACTATCGGCGGATTCCTGATGACCAAAGCTGGACACGTACTGCAAGCGGGTGAAGTAATTGACTATGAAGGGCTGCGTTTCCATGTTGAGAAAGTCGAACGCCGGCGGTTGGTGAGCGTGCGGCTTGAACTGCCTGAGAAGGAAGCAGAGACGACTGTTGAAACCGCGAGTAGTGCGGTCAACGCGGGGCGTTAGGAAATCATGTTTCGCGCGCCCGCAAAAGGTTGCTGCTGAAACGGGATTGATCGTCCAGCCAGGTTCGCGTCAGCTCAAATCCACTCTGCGAAGCCAACGCTCCCAGTTCTTCCAGGTTGTACTTGTACGACTGCTCCATGTGAATTCGCTCGCCGGCTTCGAGCGACAATGACAGGTTCAGACCGCGAATGGTGACCGTCTGCGATCGCAAACTCTCGACATAAACTTCGACGCGGCCGGCGGCTTCGTTATAAACCGACCGTAATCCGAACGCCCACAGGTCAAAGTCCCCATCGAGTTCGCGATTGATCCGCGCCAGTTCATTCACAATAAACGCGCGGGTTACTCCCAGCGAGTCGTTGTAAGCGGCCTCGAGCGTCGCTCGATCCTTTTTCAAGTCGGCGCCCAACAGCAGTGCATCCTCTCTGCGCAGCACGCTGCGAATGGTCCGCAGAAATGTGACCGCCTCAGCCTTCTCGAAATTTCCGATATTTGATCCGAGAAACAGCACCAATGCGGGCCCACCGTGCAGCGGTTTTATCGCCGCCAATCCGTCGAAATAGTCGGCCGCATAAGCCCGGATTGTCAGGCCTGGATAAGATTGCAGCAGCGAACGGGAACTCTCCTCAAGCGCGGATGCCGAAATGTCCACCGGAATAAAAAGCAACTCGCGCCGTTTCCTCATCAATGCTTCGATAATTTTTCGGGTTTTTTCAGCGCTGCCGCTTCCGAGTTCGATCAGTGTCCGGCACTCAGGGATCGTAGCGACGATTTCGTCGGCATGACTCGTGAGAATCTGACGCTCGGTGCGCGTCAAGTAATACTCGTCAACGTGGCAAATGGCTTCGAACAGTTGCGAGCCCAGCGGGTCGTAAAGGTACTTGGGGAACAGGTGCCTGGGTTTATTAGAGAGTCCCTCCAGAACGTCGCGGGCGAAATCAGCCTGCCCGTTGTGGCGTGCCAGATCGTGAATGATCAATCGCGCGGTCGGCTCTAGTTTTGATTCCGCCACCGGGTTTCTCCGCTGCTGCCTGGTACTTGGAACAGAAATTCGATTTGAGTTGAGATGTGCGCGCATTATACGCGGGCCAGACAGGAACAGAAAGGACGGGCCAGACGGCCAAAGATCGGCTTGTCAGGAAAACGCTCCACGAAACAACACGAAGCGCCCAATAGGTTTTCGTTCGGTTTCGGTGTTTTCGTGGATCGCTCTTAACTAAGTTGAAAGAAATTACGAAAACCAGATTCGGCTCTGCTTTTTTCTTATTTCCAAAACCTGTGTAATCTGGGGACAGTCGTTATGACTCGCGAACCAACTTATCAGGCGGCCCGGGCCGTCGCTGCTACTATCGAAGCTCATTTTGCTCGGCATCTGGCCGAAGCGCGCCGGCGGGGCGAGCAGAAACTTGCACATGCTCCGGATGCCGGCACCATTGAAGCGATCATCGACGCCGGTTTCTGGTCCAGCTTTCGGCCCGAGGAAGGTCGCTTTCCGAAAATCTCGCTCGCCTTTCTGCCGCCCGAGCAAGCGGGCCAGCCGTTGATGTTTGCGGAGCGTCTGCCCCTGACGCCGGCGGTACTGACAAAACTCGCGCCCGCGGTTGAGCGCCCCGGAATTCATCTCGGTGTTTGGGGCGACGCTAATGACCTATACGTTTGGGGAGCGACCCGTCTGATTCCGAGCCTGGGGTTTGTGCTTGAGGACGTCGAACCCGGACAGTTGGTAATCAAGCACCGGCGCATCGATGGTTTTGGAAAGTTTGCCAACGTCGCCGTCCTCAAAGGCGAACAAGTGAAGATTGTGGATGAGCAAGGCGCGAGTCTGCCCGACTGCCCGGACCTGATCAAATCGTTGCGCGCGTTCACCGCGCCCGCTACCTGGGATGATTCGGTGAATGTGCTCGTGCAAATGGCGGCGTCTATGCGGGCCCACGGACACGGTGGCACGCTGCTGGTCGTGCCGGCAGAAAAGGAACAGTGGCGAACTTCGATCGTGCACCCGATCCTTTACTCGGTCGCACCTCCATATTCGAAGCTCGCCAATTTGATCAGGAACAGTCCCAGCCCCGAAAGTGAAAACGATTGGCAGTCTTCGGTACGCAGCTCAGTGGAGAGTATCGCCGGTCTGACCGCGGTTGACGGCGCTACCGTGATCACGGATCAGTATGAAGTGGTGGCCTTCGGCGTAAAGATTCAGCGCGCGGCAGGTTCCGCGTCGGTTGAGCAAATGGTGCTCACGCAACCCATCGTCGGGAATCAGGCCGTCGTGGTTCCCCCGGTGCAGCACGGCGGCACGCGCCACCTGTCGGCCGCACAGTTCATCTACGATCAGCGCGATGCGCTGGCGCTGGTGGCCTCACAGGACGGACGCTTCACGATTTTCGCCTGGTCGCCCTGCGAAGAGATGGTCCACGCGCATCGAGTCGATGTACTGCTGCTGTAGGCTTTGAATGAAGCGGCGTGTGGAAACCTTTAGCGGAGCGCGGACATCCCTGTCCGCCCAAGCGCGCCGGGCGCGAATACTCTTTAGCGCCATATTGCCTGAGCGCGCAGCGCGAATATTGATCGGGCGCCTTGGGTGGGGAGGAACTTAACGTGCTCCGCACGCTGGCGGACAGGAATGTCCCCGCTCCAATTGCCAGTCTCGGCGTGATCCTCGTCGCGCTTCACTTCATTGTCAGCGTCGTCCACGGCGCCGCGCACCTCGATCTGCATATTGCTCTGAAAACCTGGCAGACGGTTTATGTACTGGTGGTGATCAGCGCGTTGCCTCTGGTCTCAGGTTTCCTGCTTTGGCGAGGCGCGCGCAGCGGTTTCCTGCTGCTCTTATTTTCAATGCTGGGCTCTCTGATTTTCGGCGGCTACTATCATTTCATTGCGACCGGCACCGACAATGTCGCCTCGTTTGGATTACATGCCTGGTCCGCGCCGTTTGTGGTGACCGCAGTCTTGCTCGCCCTAACGGAAACGGCTGGCGTTTTGACGGCTGTTCTCGGCTTGTTGAGAAAGCAATGACCCGTCACCACTCCGCTTTTTCCTTCTCGTCACAATCTGTGTAATCTGTGAACAGAATCCATCAACACTATTCAGGAGAAGCCATGAGAAGACTGATTTTTGGTCCATTCATATTGATTGCCACGATGGCTTTTACGGTCAACGGCCAGACGCGTCCGCAAACCACCGCGCCCAGACCGACGCCTACACCCTTGCCGAGACCGGTGGCGACGCCGGCCGCGATCAATGCGCCCGTGCCGGAAAGCAGGATTGCCTTGATTGACACCGTCATGTTCGGCGACGAGAAGAATGGAATTTTTCGCTATGTCGACGCGGCCAAATCTGTCCAGGCTGAGTTCAAGCCGCGCACGGATGAGTTGCAAAACCTGCAGAACCGCCTCGACGCACTGGCCAATGAAATCCAAACGCTAAGTAAAGCACCGGTACCTGATCAGAAAACAATTCAGGCGCAGCAACAGCAAGGGGAAAGCCTGCAACTCGAGCTGCAAACAAAGAAGGAACGCCTGGATGAGGATATTACGAAACGATACCAGCAAGTCGTGGCTCCGATTTCCAAACAGATAGGGATGGCAATCGATCAGTTTGCCCGCCAGCGCGGCGTCACCATGACGCTCGACCTGAGTAAGCTGCTGCCGGCAATTCTGACTGCGGTGCCGGCGGTCGATCTGACGCAGGCTTTCATTGCCGATTTCAACAGTAAGAATCCGCGGACGGGTCCGCCACCACGACCATGATGAGTAACGTAACGATTTCTAAACGCAGAGGATGCTGAGGTACTCGCAGAGGTACGTCAAAGGACAATTCTTCTCTCCGTCCTTTGCGAAACCTCGGCGTCCTCTGCGGTAAAGTAGCTTGACGAGACACGTTCCTGGTTTTGAACACAGGCTTTGAATCGGTCGGCTATTATCGATCGTCCGCTGGGCCGACTCAATTAGCCCCAATAGCAGCGTTGGATTTCTTCTGCGGTATAATCTCTTCATGAATAAGCGTGCAAAAAAGCGTCTGCAAGAAACGATAAAGAAAGACAAATTAGAACGAGCCAAGCCCGGTCAGGACAATAACCCTGCTTCCCCCAAGGACCACAAAGACCCCAAACAGCAAACCGGTTTTCTTCCCAGGCCCGATAAGAAACGAGGTTAGCTTGCTATGCTCAACTTCAAATACATTCGTGCGGCTCTGGTAGCTGCGGCAATCGCAGCTTTGACCTGGTCCAGCGGCGCAAGTCCGAAGTTAGTAAAAGGCAAACTAGAGAAACCAAACATCGTTAACGCTGGTGTGTCTGAATCAGTTTCAGTTTCACCCGAGCCAATAGATGCGACCTCGACCTTCTACAGCCTACGACGCGACTTGCGCCGATGTGTCTCGCCGCTATGTGGCGGTTACTTTGTTAAGCGCGTCAATATGTCGTCTACACGATGCGCCAATGGACGCTTCATGAACGAGTGCTATGTGGCGGAAATCGACTGGCATGGTCAGCCAGAGACCGACATTGCCCATTTGCTTGTGCGCGGGAGCATCGTCGCCAGGCGTTACGGACAATTCGGCAGTCTCGGCGAGTTGCGCGTGAGTGAGTCCTGGATGACGATCAGCGATAACCAGCCTGTCGGAACTTATTATCTCGTACGCGATCGCGGAGTTCGCTGCATCACCTTTCCCTGTCCTACGCATCACGAAGCGAAACTGAACTCGAGCTTCAGCCGGAATATTGCCGGAGTTAAACTGGACAGCGCGGGTCTGGGAGAGAATAACGCTGCCGTCGCGAACACGGCGATGACCGGGCCGGACGGTTTGATTGTCACCGGCAGTAATGTTGTGGTGACCGGTCCGGGAGGCAGATCGTTCGAACTGAGAGGGACGCAAGCCTACGTTCGAAACAAAACGAACGGTAACTCCATGACGCCGGACACGGGCTCAATGAAGCCGTGTATCAAGACCGGCTGTTCGAGTCAGGTCTGCTCCGATCATAATGTGATTACCACCTGTGAGTTTCGGCCAGAGTATGCCTGTTACCAGAAAGCCGCGTGCGAGCGCCAGAGAGACGGCAACTGCGGCTTCACCAAAACACCGGAGCTAACCGCCTGCCTCGCGAGGAAATGAGTATCAGCAGCCGATCAGCTTGTTCGGCAAGGATTCCTTTTGACTCTCTGCGTTGTGGGCTCGGCCACGCTGATGCGCGGCAAGTCTCCGACTTGCCGGGCGAGTTTCATCCATTGAAAGGGTCTCAGACCCTTCCAGGTCGGAGACCTGATAAATAGTCATGTAATGCGATTTCGGCAAGTCAAAGACTTGCCGCGCATCCGATGGCTGAGCCGCAGGAATCTTCTCGCCCGGTACCTGAAGAGTCAAGGTTCCGATGTATCCCTCGCCACCATCCTCGACTCGTTTTTCCTTATCTGCGAAATCTGTGTAATCTGTGGATGCTAAATCATGACCACCGAAAACAAAGTCATCTATTCCATGGTCGGCGTCAGTAAGTTCTATGACAAGAAAGCGGTCCTCAAAGACATCTATCTCTCCTACTTCTATGGCGCGAAGATTGGCGTCATCGGGCTCAATGGCTCGGGCAAGTCTTCTCTGCTACGCATACTCGCCGGTATCGACAGAGATCATCTCGGTGAGACGGTGATATCACCCGGGTTTACCGTTGGCTATCTCGAGCAGGAACCTTTGATCGATGATTCGCGCACCGTGCGTGAAGTCGTCGAAGAAGCTGTCAAAGAAACTGTCAGCTTGTTGAAAGAGTTCGACGAAATAAACGCGAAGTTCGGCGAAGAGATGTCCGACGAAGACATGGACAAATTGTTGGCACGGCAGGGCGAGGTGCAGGAGAAGTTGGATCATCTCGATGCGTGGGACCTGGATTCGCGTCTGGAGATGGCCATGGACGCGCTGCGCTGTCCGCCACCGGAAACGCCGGTGAAAATCCTTTCAGGTGGCGAACGTCGGCGTGTCGCGCTGTGTCGTCTGCTTCTTCAGAAGCCGGACATACTTTTACTGGATGAACCCACCAATCATCTTGATGCTGAATCAGTCGCCTGGCTCGAGCATCACCTGCAGAGTTATGCGGGGACGATCATCGCCGTGACGCACGACCGGTATTTTCTGGACAACGTCGCAGGCTGGATCCTGGAGTTGGATCGCGGCGCGGGCATCCCCTGGAAAGGGAATTACACGTCGTGGTTGGAACAGAAGCAGGAACGCCTCAGGCGCGAAGAAAAGTCTGAGAGTGATCGGCAGAAAACTTTGCAGCGCGAACTGGAATGGATTCGCATGTCGCCGAAAGCGCGTCACGCTAAAGGCCAGGCGCGCGTGACTGCGTACGAGAATCTGCTGCAGGAACAATCAGAAAAGCGCCGCGAAGACCTGGAGATTCACATTCCGCCGGGGCCGCGCCTGGGCGACGTGGTGATCGAAGCGGACAAAGTAACCAAGGCATACGGCGACAATCTGCTGGTAGAGGACATGACATTCGCGCTGCCGCCCGGCGGCATCGTCGGCGTTATCGGTCCGAACGGCGCGGGCAAAACAACTCTGTTTCGGATGATCACCAAACAGGAAGAACCCGATAGCGGCAAGATCAAGATTGGAGAGACAGTGCAGTTGGCTTATGTGGATCAAAGCCGCACGCTCGATCCAAACAAATCCATCTGGGAAGAGATTTCGGGCGGCGCGGATGTCTTAAAGCTGGGGGCCCGCGAAGTGAACTCGCGCGCTTACGTCGGACGCTTCAATTTCTCCGGCTCAGATCAACAGAAGAAAGTCTCAATGTTATCCGGAGGCGAGCGCAATCGAGTGCATCTCGCAAAGATGCTGAAAGAGGGCGCCAACGTGCTGCTATTGGACGAGCCGACGAACGATCTGGATGTGAATACGCTGCGGGCCCTGGAAGAGGCCTTGGAAAATTTTGCCGGAGGCGCGGTGGTTATTTCTCACGATCGCTGGTTCTTAGACAGGATAGCAACGCACATGCTCGCCTTCGAAGGCGACAGCAAGGTCGTCTGGTTCGAAGGAAACTATTCGGACTATGAAGAAGACCGCAAGGCGCGTCTGGGTGCTGAGGCCGAAGTGCCGCATCGGATTAAGTACCGCCAGTTGACCAGAGGGTGACGTAGCGCAACTTGATAAATTGCGGAGGGCCGCAAGTTAACAACTTGCGCTACATGTGTATCGGCAATTGACGCGTGGGTGAGGGCAACTAGCCTCGCGATTCATCTTCGGCCATCTGATCATTTATAGATTTTAAGGCCCGCTCGAGTACCGTGCGGTGTGCAGGATTCGTGGCCCCGCTCAGTTGCGTCATGATGCGCGAGCGCGAAGCTCTCAGTGATTCAAACTGGGCGCTGCGGGCGCGCTCTTCAGGAGTAGAGGTACCCCTGAGAGCGCGGGCGTCAGCTACCGCGTGTTGCCGTTCGAATACCTCTTCCATTTGGCCAGCCAAATCGTCGCCATCCCATGCCATAGTTTTCACCTCTTCGGATTTTATGGTTTATCGTAACACTCATTCCGTCAACGCACACTGTAGGCTGCCGAGTACGGCTTTTTGCTGAGCGGATGGGCAAATCGGATAGCGGTCCGCAGATTACACAGATTACGCAGCACCGTTTTCATTTATCAATTCTTATCCGTCAATTTGGGTCCTTATCTCATCACGGTCGTTACTGACTTAACCAATCCGTGTAATCCGTGTAATCTGCGGATGTTCTTATGAAAGGTCGCCGTTTCCCGAAAGCCATCGTCAACGCTATCCGCGATGCGAAGATCCTCGGCATTCGCGCCGGTACGAAGCCGCACCGCATCATTGGCATCTGGGCCGTGGTGGTCGAAGGCCGGGTCTTTGTGCGTTCATGGAGTCAGAAACCGCGCAGCTGGTACCGCACATTTCTCGAAGAGCCGCGCGGGATGATCGAAGTCGAGGGCCGGCAGATTCCCGTGCGCCCGATCTTTACCCGGAGCGAACGCCTGAAGACGGCCGTCGACCGCGCTTACCGCGAGAAGTTTCCCACGCCAGGCTCCCGTCATTTTGTCGAAGGCTTTAAGGAAAAAAAGCGTCGCGACACGACTACTGAACTGGTTCCGCTCTGAATCGTAGACTGATCCGGGTCCCTCTTTGAGGCTTTGCCTCTCCCAGTGCGGTAAGGCTTCGCCTTACCGGCAAGTAAGTTTTCAAGATGCCGCGCGGGGCTTAGCCTCGTGCGCATCCTTGATCAAGGAGCCCGAAAAGCCGCAGGCTTTCCGCACTGTGCTGCGGCAGAGCCGCGAAGGAATCCAGACTTACGCTTCAATTCCAAGCGCTCTTAGGCTATAAACCTTTCTCGACCGACACGATCGTCGCTACGGCTAACTTCATCTTGAGGGCAACTAACAAATGACTAACAAAACCATTCGTACCTCTGGCTTAATCGCGACGATCTTCGTCGCCCTATTCTTGCTTTTCTCATCATCAGCAACCCGGGCACAGAATCTACCTAACGAAACGCCGGGCAAGTTCAAGCCGACAAACGAGGGGTTCGATTACGTCCGCCGCGAGGCGATGATTCCGATGCGCGACGGCGTGAAGCTGCACACAGTCATCCTCATTCCCAAAGGCGCGAACCGCGCGCCGATACTTTTGACGCGGACGCCGTACAACGCCACCGAGCTGACAACACACACGGACAGCTCACATCTGGGTCCAAGTCTTTATGGTTATGACAATGCTACCGACGTGATTGTCGAAGGCGGCTACATTCGCGTGGTGCAGGACATTCGCGGCAAGTACGGTTCGGAAGGCGACTATGTCATGAATCGTCCGGTGCGCGGGCCGCTGAATCCGACAGCGGTCGATCATCCGACCGATACCTATGACACGATTGATTGGTTGGTCAAAAACATTCCGGAAAGCAATGGCAAGGTCGGCATCCTCGGCATTTCCTACGACGGGTTTCTGCCTTTGATGGGGCTGATCAATCCGCATCCCGCGCTGAAAGTTTCCGTGCCGATGAATCCGATGGTGGACGGCTGGATGGGCGACGACTGGTTTCACAACGGCGCCTTTCGCCAGCAGGGGATGAGCTACATTTACGATCAGGAAGCGACGCGGGCGAACGAAGTGAAGTGGTGGACCAGCCACTTCGACGACTATGACATGTTCATGGAAGCCGGATCGGCCGGCGAGCTGGGCCGTCGTCGCGGGCTGGAACAGGTTGGCTTCTGGCGCAAGCTGCTGGAGCATCCGAGCTATGACGCTTTCTGGCGGGAACAGGCGGTGGACAAGATTCTGGCGAAAGAACCTCTGAAGGTGCCGGTAATGTTGGTGCACAGCCTCTGGGATCAGGAAGACATCTATGGCGACATCGCCGTCTACAAAGCGATCGAGCCGAAAGACACTCGGAACGACAAGGTGTTTCTGGTGATGGGCCCGTGGCACCACGGGCAGGAAATCCGCGAAGGCAGCTCGCTGGGCGCGATCAAATTCAATAGCGATACTGCGCTCTATTTTCGTCAGGAAATCCTGCGGCCTTTCCTGGATCACTATCTGAAAGACGACGCGCCAAAGATGAACATTGCGCCGGTGACGGCTTTTGAAACGGGCACGAACAAGTGGCACCAGCTCTCAGCCTGGCCGGCCGGCTGCGAGAGCGGCTGCACCGTGAAAGCCACGCCGCTTTATCTTAACGGCGGTTTGAAAGCGACCTTTGACGCGCCAAAGTCTTCCCAAACGAATTACGACGAGTACATTTCCGATCCGTCAAAGCCGGTGCCGTATCGCGCGCGTCCAATAGATGGCCCGAGTTGGGCGCGTTGGTTGGTCGACGATCAGCGAGAGCAGTCCGGCCGCCCGGATGTACTCGCGTTCACCTCCGAAGTGTTGAAGTCGCCGGTGAAGATCAGCGGTGAGCCGATCGTGAACCTGATTGCCTCAACCAGCGGCACGGATTCCGATTGGGTCGTGAAAGTGATCGACCTCTATCCTGATGAAGTCGCCGGCCAGCCGAATATGGGCGGCTATCAGTTGGCGATATCGATGGACGTCTTTCGCGGCCGTTATCGCGAGAGCCTCGAGACGGCGAAACCAATCGCGGCCAATAAGCCTTTGCTCTTTCGCTGGGCTTTGCCGACGGCGAACCACGTCTTTCTGCCCGGCCACCGCCTCATGGTGCAGATCCAGTCAAGTTGGTTCCCGCTTTACGATCGAAATCCGCAGACGTTCGTGCCCAATATTTTCTGGGCCAAACCGGAAGATTATCGCAAAGCGACGCAGCGGATCTATCATGCACCGGGCGAGGCGAGTTTTATCGAACTGCCATTGGTAACGATGCATCCGTAAACAGTCAGAATAGCTAGATGGCAACTCAATACCGCCGAACGCGAACGGAGTGTAATGAACCTTAGATTCCTCCCAGCCTTGAAACCCTACCGCATGACGCTCAGCAGATCTGCGGCTCTGCTGCTGACTTTAGTTGCAAGCTTTGCCGTGGGCGCGCCTGCTGAATCTGCGGCACGCCCGCAAGAATCTAACCTGTCGCAATCCCAGCGATCGACTCTGCGGGAAATCAGTCGGACGGATCGAGAACGACGTCGTTCAAAGAGATCCACCGGCATCAGTGTGCTGTTCGCCGGCGCCGAACATGGAGAGGGAACGGCGGCGGCGCAGGTATTGGCGGAAGAATTGGGTCGCGATGTATATCGCGTGGACTTAAGCAAGATTGTCAGCAAGTACATTGGCGAGACGGAAAAGAATTTGCGGCAAGTCTTTGCGACGGCCGCAGCGCATCACTCGATCCTCTTCTTTGACGAAGCTGATGCGTTGTTTGGAAAACGCACCGAAGTCAAAGACAGCCACGATCGCTATGCAAATCAAGAGATCAACTATCTGCTTCAGCAGATCGAGACGTATGACGGCATTACTATCATCGCCGCCAAGCGGAAAGAACATATCGATCAAGCTTTCCTGCGGCGATTGCGATTTATCATTGAATTTCATCCACCGCCCAAGTCATGACGAAATCGAAGCTCGCAAGGCCGTTGAGGCGATTCATTAATCGCTGAAACCTCACCTTATGCTCATCACAGCCTTCCGGTGGGATTTCTTAAAGAAGTACGAGCTTGAAACCGATCCGATCTACCACAAGTCTGGTTTTAATGAGTGATCACGCCGAGCCGGTATGACCAACAGAACATCGATTGCGATCTTTGGATCTGGCGATGTTGAGCGCTATACCGCGCGCACTTTGTTTGAGTGGCATCTTTCGCCGTTTGTGGATCAAGGCAGGACCTGGTTGCTCGGGGGCACGCGCGGAATAGACGAATGGGCGATTGAGTGGTTGCTGGAACGCAATGAGCTCTGTTGGGCTGTTGTTCCCCACACGCGTTTTGACCAGCCAAAGTCGATTCAACCCTGGCTCGAACAGTTAGAGCGCGTCGTCGAGTTGCAACTTCCCGGACGGAAGAGCGCCCGCGCCTTTCGCAACCGCTATATGGTCGATCTCTGCGGGATCGTGATTGGTTTTCGATCTGGAAAGGGAAGTGGAACGCTGACAATTCTGAAATATGCTCTGCGAAAGCAGAGAGAGGTGCATGCTATTCCGTTGTTGACCGCCGACGATGAAGACCATCCGGAAGATGAGGAACTCTCAAGAGGCTGGCCACGGTAACGTCCTCATGAGCACGCCTTTCGCTGAAAGTAGGTTTTAACGCAGAGGACGCAGAGGATTTCGCAGAGGAACGCAAAGGAGCTTTCTCTGTGAACCTTTGCGAAGACCTCCGCGTCCTCTGCGGTTAGATATTGTTTTTTGATTTGAAAAAGGTGTCAATGCAGAAGTGGGACGTAATCGTTATTGGCGCGGGCGCCGCGGGCCTTTTCTGTGCGATCGAAGCGGGCAAGCGCGGCCGTCGGGTCCTGGTGCTGGAACATGCAGACCGAGTCGGAAAGAAGATAGCGATCTCGGGAGGCGGGCGTTGCAACTTTACTAATATTCACACGAGCCCGGAAAACTTCACATCCGCAAATCCACACTTCTGCAAGTCAGCTCTCGCTCGTTACACTCCCGCGAACTTTGTGTCACTCGTTGAAAAGCACGGCATCGCCTATCACGAGAAAAAGCTCGGACAACTGTTTTGTGACGGCAGCTCTCAACAAATCATCGATCTGCTATTGCGGGAATGCATGGACGCCGCCGTGGAGATTCGCTGCAGTTGCCAGGTGCTGCGAGTTGAGAAGCACGACACGTTCAGGATAGAAACCAATCAAGGGAGCATCGTCTCGGATTCTCTGGTCATTGCCAGCGGCGGATTGTCCATCGTGCCGCTGGGCGCAACCGACTTTGGTTACCGCATTGCCCGGCAATTTGGCCTACAGATTGAAGACCCGCGTCCCGGTCTGGTGCCCTTCACTCTCACGTCGCAAATGCTTAAGCGCTGGGCGAAGTTGGCCGGGATCTCGGTCGACGCGCTGGTCGGGTACGATGGCCAACAGTTTCGCGAGAATATTTTGATTACTCACCGAGGCCTGAGCGGACCGGGGATTCTGCAAATCTCGTCGTACTGGGAACCGGGCGCATCTGTATCAATCAACCTGCTGCCTGATGAAGAGATGCTGGAGATGCTCACGCGGCACAAGAGTTCCGACACTGAGCTGGAAAACCTGCTTTCCCGTTACTTACCGCGGCGCTTTGCTGAAGTGTGGTGCGAGCTGTTTGCAGCATCAAAACCGCTCAAGCAATACAACAACAATGAACTCGAGGACATTGCCCGGCGTCTTCATGACCTGCAGATCACCCCATCGGGGACCGAAGGTTTCAAGAAGGCCGAGGTAACTGCCGGCGGGGTGTCGACCGCGGAACTTTCATCACGGACCATGGAAGCGAGAAGTGTCCCGGGTCTCTATTTTATCGGCGAAGTTGTGGATGTGACGGGACAACTGGGAGGCTACAACTTTCAATGGGCGTGGGCTTCTGGTTATGCGGCCGGAGCGTTCGTGTGAACGCAGAGGAGAGGTGGGTTCAAGGACGCCATAAAAACCGCGAAGCATGAAACATTCGCAGTCGCGGAGTCTGCGGATAGAGGGAAAATAACTTGAGCCAAGAGTATAAAATCTGGCAGGTCATCAGTGCATCGTCTGTGGGGACGATGATCGAGTGGTATGACTTTTATATTTTTGGCAGTCTGGCGACCGTGATAGCGCCCCTCTTCTATCCGCAGGGAAATAACACGCTGGCGCTAATCGCATATCTTTCAACTTTCGCGGTGGGCTTCGTTGTTCGGCCTTTCGGTGCTCTCTTCTTTGGACGCATCGGCGATCTGGTGGGACGCAAGTACGCTTTTCTGGTTACGCTGCTCATCATGGGAGGCGCGACGGCGCTGATCGGTTTTCTTCCCACCTATGCGACGATCGGAATCTCTGCGCCCATCATTCTGCTGTTTATTCGAGTACTACAGGGCCTGGCGCTCGGTGGTGAGTACGGCGGAGCAGCCGTCTATGTTGCCGAACACGTGCCCGACTCTCGCCGCGGGTTCTATACCAGCTTCATTCAAATCACAGCTACGCTGGGCCTGTTCGTATCGCTCGCGGTCATCCTGATTATTCAGAACGCTATGAGCCGCGAAGCATTTACTGCGTGGGGCTGGCGGCTGCCCTTCATTATTTCAATTCTGCTGGTGGGCATTTCGCTTTATGTTCGCTTGCGAATGAAAGAGTCACTCATATTCAGGCACCTCAAGAGCTCGGGGATGACGTCCGTCCAACCGCTCAAGGAAGCTTTCACCAAGTGGCCAAACCTGAAGCGGGTTTTGATTTCGCTGTTCGGCGCGACGGCCGGGCAGGGAGTAATTTGGTACACAGGACAGTTCTATGCGCTCTTCTATCTACAAACCATTCTCAAGGTAGATACGACTTCAGCCAACTACATCGTCGCGATAGCGTTGTTAATGGGAATGCCCTTATTCGTCGTGTTTGGAGCGTTGTCTGATCGACTGGGGCGCAAGAAGATCATGATGCTTGGTTGCATCCTGGCAGCGGTTTCCTACATTCCCATTTACCGGAGCATGCAGGCAGCAGCCGGCTCGAACGTTACGACCGCGATCTCGCAGCGAAACCCAATCACCGGCGCCCTCAGCCTGACGCCGCAAACCATCGTCAACGGCACATTACAGCCGGCAAGGGGAGTACTGCCTTACTCTGGTTTAACTCAATTGCTTGGCGATCCTGTGGCCTGGAAACTGATCCTCCTCATATTTGTTCAAGTGATCTTTGTAACAATGGTCTATGGTCCCATTGCCGCTTATTTGGTCGAGGCGTTCCCGGCAAAGATCAGGTACACGTCCCTGTCTCTGCCTTATCACATCGGCAACGGAGTCTTCGGCGGTCTGTTGCCACTGATCGGATTGACTGTGATTGCCCAGACCGGAAACATCTATGCGGGTTTGTACTATCCGATCGCAGTTGCCGGCTTGACGTTCATTGTGGGCTCTCTTCTGCTCCGCGAGACCAGGCACGTCCTGATTTGGGAAGAAATGAAAACCAAGGAATAGCGAGTCAGAACCGCCTGCGGTAGCGGGCGGTTGATCGTGTTACAGAGTGCGTTTTGGCGGCTACCGTTCAACCGCCCGCTACCGCAGGCGGTTCTGACATGTCCGTAACCTTTTTCCGCGCGGACAGTTTATATAATTGAACAGCAATGACCGGCAGCGAACCTGCACAGAAAGTTCGCCTCAATAAAGGGAAGGCGACGGAAGAGCGGCGCTTGATCGAAGCCGCGCAGCGCGATCCCGTGTGTTTTGCCGGCCTGTATGAGAGTTATTTTGAGTTGGTGTACGTTTATGTCGCGCGGCGAGTGCGCAATCGCGCCGAGACCGAGGACCTGACCGCGGAAGTCTTTCGCAAGGCGCTCGCCAGCCTGCCACGATTCAAATGGACCGGCGCGCCATTCGCGGCCTGGCTGTTTCGGATTGCCTCGAACATGATTGCGGATCGGGCGAAGCGGGCGGCGCGAGAAGGGAGTGCTAAGCCCTCGCTTACGGTCGGGCTAGTGCCCCGCGGTCACTCCGGTGCGACCCAGGCCCAGCAGACAGAGCTGGAAGGCTGTGAGCGGCGAGCGCAACTGTTCCATTTGGTTGATGAATTGGCAGAGGATCAGCGGCGTGTCGTGGTGATGCGGTTTGCCGAAGAGAAATCTATTGGTGAGATTGCCCTTGAGTTGGGTCGCAGCGAGGGCGCGGTCAAGCAATTACAGTTTCGCGCGTTGGAGAATTTGCGGAAAAGATTTACCACTGAGGACACAGAGAATAAAGAGTGACCGGGCAGTGACGTGAGTTATGAGTGAAGTCGTCTTAACAGAACAGCTCAATCAGGCGATTGAAGCAATGCTCCGGGATCCGGGCGGGCCGCAGCCGGCTACGGATCCACAAGTTGCTGGGTTGGTCAGCATAGCGGTTGAGCTGCGCGCATTGCCGCGCGCGGACTTCAAAGCGCGTCTGAAAAGTGAGCTGGAAAAGGAGGCATCTATGAGTATAGCGGCCAAAGAGGACAGGCGATCGCCGCGGCCGGCGACCGATTCCGCTCGCGCAACCTTCCGCACGGTGACGCCTTACCTTACCGTGGCGGATGTGCATGAGGAGATCGAATTCGTGACGAAGGTGTTTGGGGCTGAGGGCAAGATATACGGCCTCGGCTCCGCTGGAGGGTACCACTCGGAATACCGGATTGGCGATTCGATGATAATGATTGGTGGCGGCGGTGAAGGCGCGAGGTGGAAAGGCACGTCCGCCCCGGCGGCGCTTCATCTCTATGTCGAAGACGTTGACGCCGTCTATGAACGTGCGTTGGCGGCCGGCGCGACTTCGCTTTATCCACCGACAGACCACGAATATGGTGAGCGCGGCGCCTCGGTCGAGGACACCGGCGGCAATCATTGGTATCTCGCAACCGCCACAGGCGCTGGTTACGTTCCGGAAGGCGCCACTAATCTGATGCCGTACCTGCATCCTAAGGGCGCGCCGCAGATGATTGAGCTTCTCAAGCAGGCTTTCGCGGCTGAACCGGCGGCCGTCCATCAATCACCCGACGGAATTGTTCACCACGCCACGGTCAGGATTGGTTCGTCGGTCATCGAGATGGGCGAAGCACATGGGCAATGGCAACCCATGCCGATGACGTTCATGCTGTATGTAGACGACGTCGATGCATGGTATGAACGTGCAATGTTAGCCGAGGGCATGATTTCGATGAGTAAACCCGGCGACCAGGCGTACGGCGATCGTGTCGGTGCAGTGAAGGATCCGTTCGACAATGTTTGGTATATTGGTACGCACCTTTAGGCAGAGAAATCGGATTCGACCATTCGCGTCCTACTATTTACGAGGAGGCAGATTATGGCAAAACCAATTCCCGAGGGTTATCACTCAGTCACGCCTTACTTAATCATCAAAGGTGCCACTGAGGCGATCGACTTTTACAAGAAAGCGTTCGGCGCGACTGAGCTGTTTCGCATGCCGGCGCCCGAAGGCAAGATCGGCCACGCCGAGATTAAGATTGGCGATTCGCCGATCATGCTGGCCGATGAGTTTCCTGAGATGGGCTACAAGAGTCCGCAGACGCTCGGAGGTTCGCCCGTGAGCCTCATGATCTACGTCGCAGATGTCGACACGGTGTTCAAGCAAGCCATTGCGGCCGGTGGCAAGGAACAACGGCCGGTCAAGGACCAGTTCTATGGCGACCGTAGCGGCACCCTGGAAGATCCGTTCGGGCATGTCTGGCATGTCGCGACGCACAAGGAAGATGTGTCGCCCGAGGAGATGGAGCGACGCATGAAGACGCACACCGCGGCGGCGGGCGGCGGACAGTAACTTTGCGGAATGAACCCGAGCCGGTGTAGATTCGCGGGCGAGGTTCATCAACATGCAAAGAAAAATTACCCGCGCCGCGATTGTCATGACGCTGATGCTCGCCTGCTCCGCTTGCGGCGGCAGGGGAGCGACCAGTGTTTCCAGCAAACAAACGAACTCCAGTGCCTCGACGACTGCGCCGTCTGGTGATTTACATTTCAAAGCGCCGGGTGGCTGGGTAGTTGAGCAGCCGTCTTCGAAGATGCGGGCCGCGCAGTACAAGCTGCCGAAGGCGGAAGGCGACAGCGAAGACGCATCGCTGGTGCTGTATTATTTCGGACCCACCCAGGGCGGTCCTCCGCAGGCTAATATCGATCGCTGGATTGCCCAGATACAACAAGCCGACGGTAGTTCCTCTAAAGACAAAGCAAAGACCGATACGATGACGGTCAACGGTTTGAAAATAACGACTGTTGACGTTACCGGGACCTATACGGCTGAGATGGCCCCCGGCAGCGGTACCACGCATAACGATGCAAACTATCGTCTGCGCGCGGCGGTGATCGAAACGCCGAAAGGGAATTACTTCCTCAAGCTCGTCGGTCCGGCAAAGACTGTGGGGCGATGGGAGCAGTCCTACATGGATTATCTGAAGTCGTTTGAGTTCAAGTAAGTTCCCGAAAAATCTTATTCGACATTTTCTGAGGTGATTCAATGAATGCAACTGCCAAAGCGTCAACCATCCGCGAGCAGATTTCAGAGCCAGAGTGGCAGACGCGCGTCGATCTCGCCGCGGCCTATCGGCTGGTTGCTTTGTATGGTTGGGACGATCTGATCTTCACGCACCTCTCTGCGCGCGTGCCGGGCACGGAACATCACTTTTTGCTGAATCCGTACGGGATGATGTTCGAAGAAGTGACGGCGTCCAGTCTGGTGAAAGTGGATCTGGCCGGAAACAAAGTAATGGAGTCGCCTTACTTTATTAATCCCGCCGGTTTCACGATTCATAGCGCCGTGCACGCCGCGCGCGAAGATGCTTTATGCGTAATGCATCTGCACACCGACTATGGCATTGCCGTCTCAGCCCAGAAGGATGGTCTGTTGCCAATTTCGCAACAAGCAATGTTGGTGCGGGCTTCGCTGGCTTATCATAATTATGAAGGCCTGGCGCTCAACGAAGACGAGAAGCCGCGCCTGGTTGCCGACCTGGGCGAAAAGCACCACATGATTCTGCGAAATCACGGCTTGCTGACGGTCGGCCGCACGACCGCAGAGGCCTTTTTGGCGATGTTTCTGCTTGAGCGCGCCTGTAAGATTCAGATATTGGCGCAGTCGGGCGGCGCCGAACTGGTAAACGTGCCGGACTCGATTCTTCGTCTGGTTGAATTACAGGTAAAGGCCGTCACGGTCGGTCAGGGCGCTGACCTTACCTGGCCGGGCTTGCTGCGCAAACTGGATCGAACTGACTCTTCTTATCGCGAATAGGTCGAGGAGATGCGATGGCTACAGAAACCAACGGATTCACTATTAAGTCTCACTTCGAAGGTAAGGATGCGTCGGTGCGGGCAACTTATGATCGGCTGTTGAAAAACGCGCGGCAGTTTGGCCAGGTGATCGAAGAGCCAAAGAAAACTTCGATTCATCTGGTCAACCGCACGGCTTTCGCCGGCGTGGCCACGCGCAAAAGCGCGATTGTCCTGACAATCAAAAGCGATCGCAAGCTATCCAGCCCGCGGATCCACAAATCCGAGCGCACGTCAGCGAACCGTTTCCATCACGAACTGAAACTTATCTCGCCGGCTGAAGTCGATCCTGAATTGGTGAAGTGGCTCAAGGATGCTTACGCGCTGAGCGGGTAGCTTGGAGGTCCCTGGACCTGTTTACTTCGCTAAGTCTGCTGATTGACTGGCTATTACGCAACTTCCCGAGTCTGCGTGCTAATCAGATAAATTGCTTCCATCACGGCGGAATGAACTTCGGTGGGCAGCGCTTCGCGCGCGGCCAGGTTGCGTAAAGCCGGCAGCACCTGTGGTTGGTTGCTGAGCGCAAGCAACTTGATCACCGTGAGCCTGACTTCGATGTTTGTTTGCTTGCTGATCGCCTGCATCAGCGGTTGGACTTCGCCGGCCTTGGCCATCAGGAAGAGAATCGAAAAGGCATCATAGGTTCGTTCGCGGCTTTCGCCGGTAAGACTGTTAATCGCATTGGCTGCCAGGCCCGATCCGGCGATTGCCGAGCCAATCTTGCGCCGTCTTTCGGGCGATGCTTCGCGCAGTGCACGAGTAAACGACGCGGCCAGGTCCGCCCACAATTCGGAAAGCGCGCGCGCGGCCGCATTGCGAACTTCAGCGCTGGGATCGTCAAACGCCCTAACAATCATGCGGTACGCATCCTCGTCGCCTGACTGAGCCAGGTCGGCCAGGGCCGCCGCCCGTTCGGAAGAGTCGGCACTCTGCAGGCGTTCCATAGCGGCTGACGAAACCAATTCATCGCTGCTTGGCGAGCGCAGTGTCTGAGTAGAGTGGCGTTCGTTCGCTGCATTCGTTTGAACGAAACCCGGCTGAGCGAAATCGTCAGACTCAAAAAGCGCCAGGTCCGCGGTAGTGTCGAGGTTGACAACTTCGAGCTCCCTGGTGGCCTGATTGCCGGAATGCTCGAGATCAATGGTCAACCACGGAACCTCGGGTGATTGGGTCCCTGCGGCAATTGGGTCAAGCACGGGTTCAACTGCGACTGGCTTTCGTACTTCGCGCTCGCGGATATCCGCTTCCATCTGTGCCATCCGCTGCAGTTGTTCCTGTTCAGCTTGCGCCAAAGCTTCGAGTTGAGCCTTGAGCGCGCGTTCTTTCTCAGCTTGCTCTTCGGCTTTCTTGCGAGCTTGCTCACGGGCACTTTCGAGTTCTGCCAGACGTTGCGCCGCCTCGCCGGTTGGATGCAAGGCATCGAGGTCCGCTCTCAGCAAGCGTTCTTTCTCAGCTTGCTCTTCGGCTTTCTTGCGGGCTTGTTCACGGGCGCTTTCGAGTTCTGCCAGACGTTGCGTCTCCTCGTCGGCTTGGCGTTGGGCTTGGGCTTCAGCTTGCCGGACTGCTTCCGCATGTTCGGGAAGCCGCGCCTCTACCTCTTTGATTTTATTAAGCTGCTCCGCTTCAGTGCGGGCCAGTTCCACGATCTCGGCGCTGACTTGTTGTTCAGCCTCGATCAGTTGCGTCACGTGGGTTCGGGCTGCCTGGCGAGCTTCTTCCTGTGCCCGCAGCCGAGCTTCAGCTTCTTCAATGCGTTTGAGTTGCTCTTCCTCGGCCTGCCGTAAGGCTTCGATTTCAACCAGGAGTTGCTGTTCCTTCTCTGCGCGCCTTTGGTAGCTGATCTTACTGCCGTTACGGGTTTCCTCGTGCGCGCGCAGGCGAGCTTCAGCCTCTTCGAGACGCTTGAACTGATCGTCCCGATTCTTGCGCGAGGCCTCCAACTCCAGGCTTAATTGTTCGGCCCTCTCAGTATGCTGTTGAGCTTCGGCCTCGGCCAGGTAGTTGGCCTTGACCTGCTCTGCCAACCGCGCCTGAATCTCTTCGACGCGTTTGACCTGCTCTTCTTCCTGCTCGCGCAGGACAGAGATGGCGACGTTGAGTTGCTCTTCCTGCTCGGCTCGCCACTCAGCCTCTGCTTCCGCCGTTCGCCGGGCTTCCTCGAGCGCCGGCAGGTGAGCTTTTATTTCCTCGATGCGCTGCAGTTGTTCCTGCTCAGCCTGACGCAGGCTTTCAACTTCGGCTTCCAGGCGCTGCCGTTTCTCGGATTGTTGTTTCTCTTGCGCTTCGGCGAGTTGGCGAGTTTTTGTTTGCTCGACGTACCGAGCTTCAACCTCTACAACCCGCTTGAGCAGGTCTTGCTCGGCCCGGCGGGCAATCTGGATCTCGTCCCTGAGCGACTGTTCCTTTTCAGTTAGTCGCGCGACTTCCGCTTCCTGCTCCTGTCGCGACTTTTCTGCGTCGGCGACCTGGGTCTGGGCGGTTTCGATCCGCCTCAGTTGTTCCTGCTCGGCCTGATGCAGCGCTTCGATTTGAGCGGTAAGTGACTTCTCTTGTTCGCTGCGCGCCTGGGCGGCCGCCGCAAACTGTTTGCCGATGGCTCTCAGCTCTGACAGTCGGCGCTCTTGCTCCGTTGCGTGGTTCTCCGCTTCGTTGCGAGCGCGTTGATGCGCTTCTTCCTGAGCATGCAGAGTAGCTTGCGTAGTTTCGATTAGCGTGACTTGCTCAGCTTCGGCCTGTCGCAGATCTTCAATCTGAGACTTGAGAGACTGCTCTTGTGCGGCGCGTTTTTGTGACTCGGCTTCAGCCTGCCGGCGGGCGTCTTCCAGCTCACTCAGCCGTTGCGCTTCGGTCTGGATGCGGAGTGTCAGTTCGGCTTCGGCTTTCTGGCTGGCTTCGGCCTGCGCCCGCAACCGGGCCTCAGCTTCCTCCACGCGGCGGAGTTGCTCTGCCTCAGATTGGCGCAGTGCTTCGATCTCGGCTTCGACCGATTGAGCCCTGTGCGCCAGTTGCTGAACTTTAGTCTCAGTCTGTTCGCGGCTCTCTTCTTTAAGACGAAGATCAGCTTCGTTAAGACGAAGAGCAGCTTCGGCCGCTTCGATTTGTTTTAATTGTTCCTCGCCCGCAGCCTGCAGTCGATCGACTTCCGCGAGCAGCGCTTGCTGCCGTACAGTCAGTTGACTAAGCTCGCCTTCGGCCTTGTATTTTTCTTCTTCCGCCTGAGCCAAAGCGGCCTGAGCTTCTTTGATTCGCTGCAACTGTTCCGGCTGTGCGGCTTGCAACCTTTCGACTGCGGCCTTCAAGGACCGTTCCTGTTCGGCTCGCTTTTCAGCTTCGGCTCCGGCCTGGATGCGAATCGCTTCCAACTCAGCCAATCGTCCAGTTTCCTGGGTAGCGCGCAGTTCTGCTTCAATTTGCGCCTTGAGATGCGCTTCTTCTTGCGCGCGCAATCGCGTCTCGGTGTCCGCGATCCGAGCGAGGTATTCCTGCTCGGCGCCGCGCAATTTCCCAATCGCCGCATTCAGGTCCTGTTCATTCCGGCTCAGCTCTTCGGCCCGCGCCGCGGCGACCCCGCGCGCCTCTTCCAGCGCGCCCAGCCGAGCTTCGGCCGCTTCGATTTGTTTGAGGCGTTCGGCTTCTGCCTGACGCAGTCGCGCGCCGGCTTCATCGATCTGGCTAAGTTTTTCCCGCAGGCCCTGCTGCAGCGCTTCAATCTCTGCGGTCAGCCCGCGCTCTTTCTCTTCCTGCTGTTCAATGTCCGCCTGCACCAGTTGCCGAGTCTGCAACAGAGCTGCGATACGAGCTTGAGCTTGTTCAATACGTTGAACTTGCTCCTGCTCGGCCTGTTTCAGAGCGTTGATTTCGACGCTGAGCTGGCGGGCTTTCTCAGTTTCGTCTTGAACTACCGCGGCCGCTGATTGATGAGCGTCTGCCAAAGCCTGCACTCTCGCTTCGGCTTCCGCCACCCGTTTGAGTTGAATTTGTTTCGCCTCTTGGAGCGATTCGACCTCAGCGTTGAGTTTTTGTTCCTTTTCGGCGTGGTGCTTACTTTCGGTTTCGGCACGGTGGCGGGCTTCCATCTGCGCCAGTACGCGCGCTTCTGTTTCCGAGATGCGCTTGAGCTCGTTCTGTTCGACGCTCACGAGCGTTTCAATTTCAGCCTTGAGCCACTGTTCCCGTTCGGTTCGCTGGCGTGCATCTGCTTCTGCGCGCCGGCAGACTTGCTCCTGCTCGCGGATGCGGACCTCGGCGGCCTGAAGGCGGGCGAGTTCCTCTTGCTCTAACTTCCGCAGACTTTCGATTTCAGCGTTGAGTTGTTGTTCTCTGTGAGCTCGTTTCTGGGCCGCGGCTTCGGCCTGCTGGCGCAAAGCTTCGAGCTTTGCCAGACGTTGCTCTTCTTCTACGGCCCGCCGTTTGGCCTCAGCTTCGATCTGAAGCCGAGCAGTTTCCGCCGCTCTGCGCCTCGCCTCGTCCTCGGCTTTCCGTTTCGCGGCTTGGATTTCGGCGCGGCGACGTTCAAGTTCGGCCTCGGCCTTATTTAGATCTTCTTCTTCCTTGCGCAGATCGTCGCCGGATACAGTCATCTGATTTGCGGACCTGGCCTTCGATCGTCGTTCGAGTTCTGCTTCGAGGTCTGCCGGGAATTGTTTGATTTCCGCCGAACGCTGTTTGGGGGCTGTCGCACTCTCCTTAGGCTCGGTTGCGCCCTGCTTAAGAAAAGCCTGCCGTGCCTTTGCGAGACTCTCGAGATTGCCGCCGGACAAGGCCGCCAACAGCCGGTCGGCGACCATCCGCTGGCTCGACGCATCCGCAGCATCTTTCGCATCGGCGTCGCCGTTGCGTCCAACAGGCGATTTACTGATCTGGTCGGCGTCGGATTTTGGGGGCATTGACGATTGGTCCATGATCAAATTCTCCATCCAGCAAGTCAGAGGCGCTGGATAACGGCCTTACTCGTAAGGCGCGTTGGCGAGACGGTTCAGACTAAGTCCTTCCTGAATACACTTATCTAGTCAGGATTGTTTTTGTTTACGACGTTGATGTCTTCAATAGCGAGGTGGACGATGGTTCGTCCCGAGCAGTGGATTAGATGGTTGGCAGCCATCCAAGCCTGAACTGATTCTCGCAAATTCATGGCTTTGAGGTCAATAGGTGATTTCTGGCGCAAAAACGCCAGTGATTTGGCTATTATTGGCCGATTCAGACCGGCTCCCTTCGTTTTCACCGAGCCAGGACCGCCCATCGCGAACCGGGAAGGCGATGATTCGCCACTGATGGCAAGCCGATCCGATAGACGATCACTTCCGGCGTTTCAAAAGTTCCGTACCAGCGATCCTGTGGGTCGCGCGCCGAATCAGGAACCTTGTCGGCCCACGTTGGCCGATAAGGTGCGAGTAGATTTTCTTCCGCCGCGGTTTGAAATGTCATGTGCGCCGCGCCCCACCAAATGTCGGCTAGCGGGCGATTGCGCTCTGCGCGCAAACGTTCGAGGACCTCGCGCGATCCCATATCGAGAAACTGCACCTCGACTTCCGGATGTGCTTGTTTGTACCGTGCCACGAAATCGCGCAGCATGTCCTCGCCGTGTGGGGTGTAGATGAGGAGCTTGTGTGGGCTGTTCGAAGATCGGCAGCCGGCCAGCAGCACGAAGACAAGCAACAGAACTGTTACCAGAATCGCAAAATCGGATCTTTTCCTCAGCATCAGCGAGTGAATCTTACTCAAAAAGATGGAAATTTAAGCAAAGCGTGACTAGAATATACGCACTAAGACCTTGAAAATAGCGCAAGTTTCCAACTTGCGCCACCCACGAATGCTCTCTGAAAGGAGTCTTGCAAATGAGAGCTGCTCCAATTCCTGAAAACGAGGCCGCGCGTCTCGAGACGCTGCGGCAATATCAGATCCTCGATACTGATTCTGAGGAAGCTTTCGACGATCTCACGCGTCTGGCGTCTTATATCTGCCAAACTCCGGCAGCGCTGATCAGTCTGGTTGATACGAATCGTCAATGGTTCAAAGCTCGCGTGGGCGTGCATGCGCGCGAAACGCCGCGCAATGTCTCGTTTTGCGGACACGCTATTCTGGCCAGAGATTGCTTTATCATCGAGGACGCGCTCTTCGACGAGCGCTTCGCCGACAACCCGCTGGTAGTGAACGAGCCATTTGTTCGTTTCTATGCGGGCATGCCGCTTTGGTCGCCAGAGGGTTTCGCCATCGGGACGCTTTGCGTAATGGATCGACAGCCACGTCACCTGAACGCGGAACAGATTAATGCTCTGGAGATGTTATCGAAGCAGGTGATGAGTCAGCTTGAACTCCGCCGCGAAGTTCGCTTCTGCAAAACCGCGCTGGAAAAACGCAAGCAAGCGGAAGCGAAGCTGAAAACCGCCATCTAGCAAGGATTGTTTGCTTATCAAGATCCACTCAGACATCCGCCCAGGGATGGCGACTTAGCCCGCGTGCTAAATTTTCCACCGACCAGGCTTTCGGGTCAGCCTGTCAAAGTCCAGGGCACACTGATTTACAACTTTGCGGGAGGCGAGTAAGAATTCCATCCACCAGTTGATGCGATTTCGCAGGCGGAGACCGTGGAAGCTGCGACCGGGATCTTTCTGGAACTTTCCCCCGTGCTGACACGAATTAACATCAGTGACTAGAGACAGTTTCCGATGAGCACCGAAGAAGACCCTTTAGATAGTGAGCTGCTACGGTCGATGCTGGCCGGTGACGAAGATGCTCTGGCCGTTTTGTATCGCCGGCGACACGCAAGCATCTATCGGTTTGCGCTCCAGATGAGCGGTTCACCCGCGTTGGCCGAGGACGTGACTCAGGAAGTTTTCATGGTGCTGCTGCGTGATGGTAAGTCTTACGATTCAACGCGTGGACCGCTGAACTGGTTTCTGCTGGGGATCGCGCGAAACCTGACCCGTCAACGCCTGGGCCGCGAACATTTCTATGCCCCTCTGGAGAATGAAGAGAGCGATAGTTCACCCGCAAACGAGTTGCAGAGCATGAGCAATCCACTCGATGAGCTGTCACGGAACCAGTCGATTGAGGCCATACGCACGGCGGTGTTGAGTTTGCCGCCACGCTATCGCGAAGTGGTGGTGCTCTGCGAGCTGCAGGAACTGAGTTACGTGGAAGCGGCGGGGATTTTGAATTGCGCGATCGGAACCGTGCGCTCAAGACTGCACCGGGCCCGCGCCTTGTTGATCGAGAAGCTGCGGCCGGCAAGGGAAGAAGATGCAGCGGCAAATCGCGTAAAAACGGCGAGGTGTTTAGCATGAAGTGTGAAGGATTCCAGATAATCGCAGCCGCACTGGCGCGCAACGAGATTATGGACGCAGATGAACGCGCCGGCGCCCTGGCCCACGCCGCGGCGTGTGAGAGCTGCGCGGAAGTATTGGCCTGGCAAAGCCGTCTGAGCGAGGGCTTTCGTTCGCTGGCCCTGGAAACCAAAGCCGCACAGGCGCCGCCGGTTGTCGAAGACAAGTTGCTGGCGGCGTTCCGTGAACGAACGCGGGTCCTGGTCCCGGTCTCGCCAACACGCCGGCATTTCTGGATCAGCGCCGCGGCGACAGTCTTATTACTGGCTGTGGGAATATTGGGTTGGCGTTGGTACGTCGCATCCGCACCACAACCAATTGAGCAAGCTAAGTCGCAGAACGCGGCTGGTAACGTTGCCCCGTCTAAACCTGAGATGTCTCCGGTCGTAGCGGTTAGCCCGTCTCAACCGCCGAACGCTTCGGCCCCTTTAGTGTCTCGCAGGGTTCGGTCACCAAAGCATTCGACGACGCCAGCGGCGAAACTTAACGTCGCTAGACGAGCAACTGAATCGTCATTGTCCGCGACCACTCATGAGATCAAAGAAATCACTAGCGCTTTTGTTCCCCTGGGTTATGGCAGTGCCCTGGACCTTCAGGACGGCGGCCAAATGGTTCGAGTTGAGTTGCCACGTTCAGCGCTGGCGCGGTTTGGGCTGCCGATGAATATGAATCGTGCAAACGAAAAGATCAAAGCCGATGTATTAGTCGGCGCCGACGGTTTAGCCCGAGCGATCCGTTTTGTCCAGCCAATTAATGAACCGAACTCTGGTCTCAAAACCGGAAACGAAAGGGAGGAATGAGCAATGAATAGGTATCGAAGAATATTTGGAAGCATATTCGGCGTCGCGGTTTTTCTTCCGAGCGCAGTGGTTATCTTCTCTCAGCAGCCTTCCGGGGACGTAGTCTTTCAGCGTCAACCTTTCCAAGAGCCAGGCAGCACGGCGCGAACACCACCTCCGCGAGATGACACTTTCAATTTCATTTCTGGCGAGATGAGTTTTGACGGCAAGCTGGTCAAAGGCGCTCCCTATTCAGCACAGGTGGTTACGGAGACGACCCAAACGCTGAGCGACGGCAACCGGATCGTCAACCGGGCAACAGCTTCCATCTATCGCGACAGCGAGGGCCGCACGCGCCGCGAACAAACGTTGAGAACCATAGGCGGTTTCGCCACCGCCGGTGATGCGCCACAAATGATCTTTATCAACGATCCGGTGGCCCAAATGAATTACGTGCTGGACGCTCGCACACATGTGGCTCGCAAGATGCCCTTCTTTCGCTTTGAAGTGAGAGTCGCTCCTCCCGCTGAAGCCGGCAAACCTCCCAGCTCACCAGAAGGCCAAACGCCCCCGGTGGATCGCGTCGAAAACAACGGCAACGTCTATGTGATGACGGAGCCGCCCGCTTCAGGCGGCTACCGCGTGGAATATTTCGGCGGCGGCAAGCGGGCGAAAGCCGAGTCTTTGGGCAAGCAACTAATCGAAGGGGTCCAGGCCGAAGGCACGCGCACGACCGTAACGATAGCTGCCGGTGAAATCGGAAATGAACTGCCCATTGCGATCGTTAACGAGCGGTGGTACTCGCCTGAATTGGAAACAGTTGTCATGAGCCGTCAAACCGATCCGCGGTTTGGCGAGACTGTTTATCGATTGACGAATATCGATCGAAGCGAACCAGACAAATCATGGTTCGAAGTTCCGGCGGAATATACTATTCAAGGTCAACCGATTTTTACGGCTCAACTTATGCCGGGATCTGATAACTCGAGCGTATCAAATAGCCCAACGACGACGAGTTCTGCTGCAGGCGTTATTTCCGGCGGTGTGCTGAACGGAAAAGCTATTAGCATGCCCGCCGCTGAGTATCCGCTGATCGCCAAACAGGCGCACGCCTCAGGTGCGGTCACGGTCCAGGTCACCGTCGACGAGGGCGGTAATGTAATTCTTGCCAAGGCAGTAGCCGGACATCCATTGTTACAAGCGGCGGCGGTCGCTGCCGCCCGGCAGGCGAAATTTGCGCCGACCAGGCTTTCGGGTCAGCCGGTGAAAGTTAATGGCGTTTTGATTTACAACTTTACAGCGCAGTGAGTACGCTGACTGACAATCCAATCCGCAGATTACACAAATTACGCAGATTACGAAGATCAAAACGTATCGCCCACGCGATTCCCCTTCTTCTATTGCTGCAATCGGGGGAATCTGCGTAATCTGCGATCAGTCTTCTTCCGAGACCCGAATCCGGCCTTCGTCCTTCGCCTGCTGAATGATCTTTTGTGCGATCTGGCCCGGGACTGGATCGTAATGCGAGAACTGCATGTGGAATGAACCACGCGCGGCGGTGATCGAGTTCAGCGTCGATTGATAATTCAACATCTCGGCCATTGGCACCTGCGCCTTAATCACTTGTTGCTTGCCGCGCGTATCCATGCCCTGCACACGGCCGCGACGCGAATTCAGATCGCCCATGATGTCGCCGCTGCACTCCTGCGGCGCATCGATCTCGACATCCATGATCGGTTCCAGCAGCGCCGGCCTCACTTTTTCCATCGCGTTGCGAAATGCTTTGCGGCCCGCGGCGCGGAAACTGTGTTCGTCCGAATCGACGTTGTGATAAGAACCGTCGATCAGTTGCACCTTGAAATCAACCAGCGGATACCCGGCGATGGCGCCGTGCCCGGCGGCTTCGATGATGCCTTTTTCGATCGCCGGCCTGTATTGCTGGGGCACCGAGCCGCCAAAGATCTTGTCTTCGAAAATGAAACCTTCACCGCGTGGCAATGGCTCAAAAATCACTTTGCAATCGCCAAACTGACCGCGACCCCCGGTTTGTTTCTTATGCCGGCCCTGAACTTCGGCGCGCTGAGTGATCGTTTCTTTATAAGGAACCTTGGGCGGATGCAGCATCACTTCGACGCCATATCGTTTCTTAAGCTTTTCGACAATCGTTTCGACATGGACCTGGCCTGAGCCGGCGAGCAGGAATTCTTTCGTCTGCGCGTCGCGAGTGAATGACAGCGCGGGATCCTCTTCCAGGATCTTATGAATCGCCACGCTGATCTTTTCTTCGTCCTGCCGGGATTTCGGTTCGATCGCGAAAGCAATCGCGGCCTCCGGATACTGCACTGGATCGTAAATGATCGGACGCTGTTTGTCGCAAAGCGTGTCGGCGGTCTGCGTTTCTTTTAACTTAACGCAGGCGATGATGTCGCCGGCGTTGGCTTCCGGAACCTTGTCGAGTTGTTTGCCCTGCATCGTGTGCAGCGCGCCCAGGCGTTCAGTGGTTCCGCGCGTTGAGTTGTACACATTGGCATCGGTGCCGACTTTGCCGCTAATCACTTTCATCACGTTGATGCGGCCGGCGAATGGATCGGCGATGGTGCGGAAACAGTAGGCTGAGAAAGGCTCGCTGCTGGAATACTTTCGCGACGCGGGTTCGCCCTTTTCATCCTTGCCATGCTCGGCTTCATGATGCGCGGGGTCGGGAGCAAACTCGACGATGTGATCGAGCAAAGTAGCCAAACCAACCAGGGTCGTGGTTGAAACCGAGTAGACCGGGCAAAGTTTGCTTTGGGCAATCGCTTTCCCGATATTCGGCAAGACATCACCATCATCGAGCGTGCCCTGCTCAAAATACTTTTCCAAAAGAGCGTCGTCTGATTCCGCCACGAGTTCGACCAATCTTTCCCGGGTCTTGTCGACCACATCGCGCCCTTCTGACGGTATCTCGATCTCTTTAGCCTTGCCGTTGCTGTCAAACTGGTACGCTTTCATATGAACCACGTCGACGACACCCTTGAAGTTATGTTCTTTTCCGATCGGCAGCGTGAAAGGCATGATCGCGCGGTTGAAAACGTTGTGCGCGCTGTCCAGCGCAATCCCGAGATCGGAATGCTCCTTGTCGAGTTTCGTCACCACCATCATGCGTGGCAGCATGAATTCATTCGCGTAACCCCAGGTTTTCTCAGTCTGCACCTCGACGCCTTTAACACCGTCGACGACCACCAGGCCACAGTCGGCGACACGCACCGCGGGTCGCGCATGCGAAACGAACGCCGCATAGCCCGGCGTATCTATGAAATTGATCTTGGTTTCGCGATGTTCAGCGTGGGCGAGTGCGGTGTTGAGGGTTATCTTGCGGGCTATGGAATCTTCTTCGTGATCGGTGACGGTCGTGCCTTCATCGACTTTGCCCCAGCGGGGCGTGGCGCCAGCGACGTAGAGAAGCGAACTTACCAGTTGCGTCTTCCCTGCGTCGCCGTGTCCAATGACCGCAAGGTTGCGAATGGCTTCAGTGGCATAGACTTTCATAAATGCAGATAAGTCCTTTCAGAGATCGACATCCAGCGACAGCCATCCCTCGATTTCAACTAATGAAAAAGCTGGATGTGTCTGCGGGTTGAGTCGATAATTTAGCCGAGCGGGAAGCCGAAAGGCAAATGAGGGTATGATGTCTTGGTATGGGAAATGTTTAGAGGCGGGCTACTGGCCGCCCTCAGGCAATGAAAAAGGTCGGGCGATAGCCCGACTCTAAACAAATGCGACCGTATAAAAAAATTGAAGTCTACACGGACGGCCAGTGCAACCTCTGCCGCTGGATGCGCGCCCGCGTCGAGCCATTGGATCGCAAGCGGCGCATTCAGTGGCTGGATTACAACGATCCCAAAATCCTGCAGCGTGCCGCGCCGCACACGCGCGAAGAGATGGCCGAAGAGATGCACACGCGCACCGCGGATGGCCGCTGGGCTAAAGGCTACTTTGCCTGGATTGAAGTGATTCGCGTACTGCCACGCTGGAAGTGGCTGGCGCCGGTTCTATCTATCTGGCCGTTGACCAAACTAGGGCCGATCTTTTATCGCTGGATTGCCTCAAGGCGCTATACGCTTTTCGGCGTGCCGCCGCCCTGCGACGCGAGCAGCCTATGCCGCCTGCATAAGTAAGTACTCAATCTTTCCTGGCGCTGGAACCCGGCAAACCTGTTCGCGCTTCGCGCTCAATGCGGACGAGGGCGTCCGCGCTCCCAGCAAAGCGGTCGACAGTGTTGTAACTGCCAACCTTATCGCTCATAAAAGCATCATAAGACCGACAAAAACAGGTTCCCCAATTGGAAAAGTGTTTTGGGCTTTGGAGGTAAAAAAATGTTCTCACTTAAGAAGATCTTTTCGGTTCTTACCCTATCGTTTTTAGTACTGACAATTTTGAGTGCATCAGTGTCGGCCGCCGCGCCGGCGAACACAAGAGAGGCGGAAGCGTTGCGCGTGCGCACGCCCATGAATATCGCGATCCTTATCCAGGATGATCTGATTTCCCAAGTGGGCAACGAATTGGGCGTGACTCGCGATTTCATTCGCTCGCTCCCGGCGGGCTCGCGAGTTATGGTTGGCTACATTACTTCGGGCACCTTGCAGGTGCGCCAGCCGTTCACTACGGACCTGAATAGCGCTGCCAGGTCATTGCGGATTCCCGCGGGCAGTACTGCGATGTCCGCTTTCAATCCCTACATCGAGGTGATCGAAGCGCTGAAGAAATTTGATGCCAGTTGGAAGGGTCCCAATGCGGTCCTGTTGATTTCGGACGGACTCGACGTGTCGCGCGGATTTGATGCGACGGTCGCGGGCCATACTCTGGATATCGATCGCACGATCAACGAAGCGAAGCGGCGCGACGTCGCCATCTATTCGTTCTATGCGCCGTCCGTCGGGTTTACCAGCCGTAGTCGCCTGGCCGCCAGCTATGGGCAGAGCTCGCTGAATCGCGTCTCGGAAGAGACAGGCGGTAGGGCCTTCTTCCAGGGCACGACCGGGTTCGTCACTTTCGATTCGTATTTCAATCGACTGCGGCGGGAGCTTAATCGACACTACGCTAGTGCTTCGTAGCGCAAGATGGCGTCTTGCGCCACCGGGAACGCCGCAGACCTGGCTTCTGCGGCGTTTTTGTTTTTTCCGAGGGTTTAGAGTATCAACTTTAGTTGGGCTTTTTCGAGGTAATAAACGACCCGACAAAGTCGGTACTCTAAACGCCATTGACAAGCGAAAAACTCTGGCGCTCACGCGACAGCGGTGGTAAAGTTAGGCGTCCCAAGGTCAGGTCGACCGCACTGCCGGCGGCTGACCTCAGTCATGACAGCCAACAAAGCCGCTAACCCTTCTTCGCTAAAACTGCGGACGCCACGCCCGCTTTTCAAACCAAACTCTGGCGACAATGACTGACAACAAAGGCCGCGAGTACTGCCTTATCGTCGAAGGCGCCTATCTAACGGAAGGCGAAGCTGAACACGCCTTGCGCGATCCGTTCATCGAAGATTGGGTGGAACAGACCGGGCACTTCAAGATTCACAACATGGACGATATTCAGGTGACGCCGGGCGTGACCCTGGGTTCGCTGGGCGTCGTGATGCTGGACGAACGTGTTTTTGAAATTGCCAGTGTCGATCCGGAACATCCTTTGACTGAGCATAAAGCCAAAGGCGTCGCCGAAGCGCTGAGGCGTCAGGACATGTTCGACGAGGTCGATGTCGAGCCGCGCGAGGAAGGTTGAGAGTTCAACCTTCAGGTTGCTTCCGGAAGCAAGCTAAAGCTTGAACTCTGAACGCGAACAAACATTTCTCAACGGCCGCGTGCGTGTCATGGTTGGCGATATAACCAAACAAGACACGGAAGCGATCGTAAACGCGGCCAATTCGTCTCTGCTGGGCGGCGGCGGAGTCGACGGCGCTATTCATCGCGCGGGCGGGCCGGAAATACTTGCAGAGTGTCGCGAGATTCGGCGCACGCGTTTTCCGGAAGGGCTGCCAACCGGCGAAGCTGTGGTCACTACCGGTGGAAAGCTGCGCGCGCTTTACGTGATTCACACCGTCGGGCCCATCTATGGCGAGCATCGTGGCAAGGAAGCCGAGTTGCTCGCCAATTGCTATCACAACTCGTTGACGCTGGCAGTCGAAAAGAATTTGACCTCAGTGGCATTTCCAGCGATCTCAACCGGAGTGTATGGCTATCCCCGGGCGGAAGCCGCGGAGATTGCGTCGCGAACGATCGAGAATTTTCTATCGACAGACAGGCAATTGCAGGAAGTGCGGTTGGTCTTTTTTCAGCCGCGTGACGCGGAAGTGTTTCTAGAGAATCAAAAGTTCAGCGAGTAGAGCAGTTGACTCGGGCTTGAGATTTCTGTTAAACGACAGATTCTTTTTTAGGCGGCGCAGGCCGCCTTCCTTTTGTACTCTGAATTTCACATCGCATTCTCTCTGTTAAGTTAGAGCATGACTACTGAGACGGAAAAAGAAATTCAACTGCCTACTGAACCGCGCCGGCGAGATTTGCCGCCTCCGTTGCAACCCCTCGAGCCTTTGGCTTGGAATTACTGGTGGAGTTGGGCGCCCGATGGGGTCGAAGTCTTTCGTGATCTCGATCCGGGAACCTGGGAACAATGCGAGCGAAATCCGCGGGCTTTGCTGGCACAGACTTCTGATCTGCAACTGTCGCAGATGGCCGCCGATCCGGCTTTCGCCGATCGGGTACTGCGTTTGTCCGAACGCTTCAAGGCTTATCAGGCGGATACGAAGACCTGGTCGAAACTTCAGATCGGGCCGCGAATCAGTCCGCAAAATCCCGTCGCATACTTCTGTGCTGAGTTCGGCATCCACAGTTCGCTGCCGCTCTATTCGGGCGGGCTCGGCATTCTGGCCGGAGATCATTTGAAGTCGGCGAGCGATCTGAATCTGCCGCTGGTTGCCGTGGGCCTGTTTTATCAATTCGGTTATTTCCGCCAGCGCCTGCGTCGCGATGGCTTGCAGGAGGAATCGTATCGCGAGACACGCGCTGACGAGCTGCCGCTGCACTCGTTGAGCGACGATCAGGGCCGGCCTCTATTGATTGAGGTCGCGATGCGCGGTCGAATAGTGCGCGCGCGTGTGTGGCGCGCCGACATTGGTCGCGTTCAGCTTTATCTGCTGGACACGAATGTGGCTGTGAATGAAGAGAACGACCGGTTGGTGACGGGATATCTTTACGGCGGCGATCGCGAAACTCGTCTGGTGCAGGAGATGATGCTGGGGATCGGCGGCGCTCGCTTGCTGCAAAGACTCGGGATCGTGCCGGGAGTGTTTCATCTCAACGAAGGACATTCGGCATTTTTGACTCTTGAATTGGCGCACCAATTAATTGAGCGCGAAGGGCTGCGCTTTGCCGAAGCTGCCAGACGAGTCCGCGAGCGCTGCGTCTTTACCACGCACACGCCGGTGGCCGCGGGCCATGATGAATTCACCGCAGCCCTGGTCGCAAAATGTTTCGGCAACTGGCCCGAAGCTGCTCTGGGATTGTCAGGCGCCGAGTTTTTAGCATTAGGACGAGTCAACGGTAATGCTGGCGAGGGTTTCGGGTTGACGCCGCTGGCCCTGCGCATGTGCCGCTCAACCAACGGCGTCAGCCGCAAACACGGGGAAGTTTCGCGCGAACTTTGGCATCGGATGTGGCCCGATCGCAGCTTGCCGGAGGTGCCGATCACCTGGGTAACCAATGGGGTGCATCCTTCGACCTGGGTGGCGCCGCTTTTGCGCCGTCTTTATGAACAACATGTGGGAGAGGACTGGGTCGAGCGAGCGCGCGACGCCGGCGTGTGGGCCTACGGAATTGAGAAACTTTCTGATGAAGAGTTGTGGCGGGCGCATGTGTTATTGAAACAGCGCCTGGTTGCTTTTGTGCGCGACCATTCGTTCGAGGCACGGCTGGCCCGCGGCGAAAAGGAAGACTACATCGAGGCGGCGCGAACGATGTTCGACCCGCAGATTCTGACGATCGGTTTTGCCCGACGCGTCGCCGGTTACAAGCGTTGGGATTTGCTGCTGAGCGATCCTGACCGGATGACCAGACTAATCAACAATCCCGAGCGGCCCATTCAATTTGTCTTTGCCGGGAAGGCGCATCCGCAGGATCAAGGTGCCAAGCTCGTCCTGCAAAAGCTGGTTGAGTGGCAGCGCGACCCTCTGGTGCGCAATCGGCTCGCTTTTATCGAAGACTATGATCAGGAAGTTGCGCGCCATCTGGTGCAGTCGGTCGACGTGTGGATGAACGTGCCGCGCCGGCCGCAGGAAGCTTCGGGAACCAGCGGACAGAAAGTTGCGATTAATGGCGGCCTGAATCTCTCCGTGCTGGATGGATGGTGGCTCGAGGCTTATGACGGCGACAACGGCTTTGCCATTGGCGACCTGAGCGAACTTACCGATGACGAGGCCGATAGGCGCGAAGCTGAATCCTTGTACCGGATCCTGGATGAAGAAGTTGTCCCCCGTTATTACGAGCGCGATGAACACGGGATTCCTCTCCGCTGGATTGCGATGATGAAAAGATCGATCCAGACTCTGGTGCCCGTATTCAGCAGTGATCGCATGGTGGCCGAATATGCCGAGCGGATTTACAACCAACCCGGCTGAAGCGCGCGGGCGAAATTATCCCTGGCGTGTATTCTGGGTCCTCTTGATTGCGGCTCTGGCCGGAGCCGCCGCCGGAATTCCGCTGGTTCTCGAAACCTTTGAGCCTGTGCTACGAAGCGCGCCGAGGCCCTCGATCCCGCTGCCTCTGCTGGTCACAATTGGGGTCGCGCAAAATTTCATTTTGTTGGGTGTGATCGTCTGGCTGGGCCTTTTCCTGGGTCGCAGGCTGAGCTTGGGAGCGCCTTTACTCGAAAGTTGGCTCTATCATGAAAAGCCTACAGTCCGTGCGCGAGATTCATTGAAGTCCGGATCTCTGGTTGGACTCGCAGTTGGTATAGTTTTGCTGATCATTATTCTTCCGGCCGCGCCTCATCTGCCTGGTCTGCCCTTCGTAACCGCGTCTCACGCCGCTGTATGGAAGAGAGTCCTGGTCTGTCTCTATGGCGGCATTGATGAAGAAATTCTGACTCGACTATTTCTGCTAACTCTACTCGGGTGGTTAGGAACGAGGGTTTTTCAAAAGCAGAAGACTCGGCTATCGCCGGCGACTTTTTGGTCGGCAAACGTGATCGTCGCAATTCTATTTGGATTAGGTCACCTGCCGAACGCCTCGATGGTCATGCACATAACGCCCACCGTAGTCGGGCTGGCGCTGCTGCTGAATGGGGTGGCGGGAATTTCGTTCGGATACCTTTACTGGAAGCGTGGGCTTGAGTCAGCAATCGTGGCGCATTTCTGCGCCGATTTTGTAATCTATGTTATTGGGCCGGCGTTTCTGAAAACCTAACTATCCTCCCGTGTCAGAAGCCCGACCGTTAGGGAGGGCCACTTTCGGAACCCGCCCTCCCTGACGGTCGGGCTTCTGACACTTCCTCTCTTGTTGTAAACTAATTCGCCAATGAAATACTGCCTAACCTGCAACGAAAAATTCGACGACAGCATTAGCTTCTGTCCCAAAGACGGCGAGGTCTTGGAAGAGGATCCCACCTCGGTCGTGGGCACCGTGCTGGACGGCCAGTACCAGATAGAAGGCATCCTGGGCAAAGGCGGGATGGGCGCCGTCTATCGTGCGCGGCACATACTGTTGGGCGATCGCGTAGCGATCAAATTGCTGCCGCCGGAAATGCGCAGCAACACGGAATGGTTGCGGCGCTTTCAGCGTGAAGGCCAGGCCGCGCGCCGCTTTCGCCATCCGAACGCAGTCACCGTCTACGATTTGCGCACCTCGAGTGACGGGACCATCTATCTGGTGATGGAATACGTCGAGGGTCACACGATCGATGCTGAACTGAAAAAGCGCGGTCGATTTTCGCCGGCCGACGCGCTGGCGGTGCTCGATCCAATCATGAGCGTGCTCAACGCCGCGCATGCGATGGGCGTCGTGCATCGCGATCTGAAACCGGAAAACATCATGATTGGTAAACCGAGCACGGGCGGTCCGCCGGTCGTGAAGTTGCTCGATCTCGGGATTGCGAAATTGCGGGAAGTTGCCGGCGCGGAGAAGACCGGAACGACGGCGCTGACCATGGCCGGTCAGATGCTCGGCACGCCTTACTACATGTCGCCGGAACAGTGGGGCGAGTTGCCGGCTGACGGCAACTCAGAGATCGATGGGCGCGCGGATATCTACAGTCTGGGCATCGTCTTCTACGAACTAGTTGCCGGCAGGCGACCCTTTAGCGGCCTCACACTTTTGGAACTGCGGCGCGAACACGTCAGCGTGGTGCCAAAGACACTGCGTGAACTCGACGCCAGCGTCCCCGAAGGTTTTAGCAGCGCGATCGCGCGCGCGATTGCCAAGGATCGAAGTCAACGACAGGCTAGCGCCGGCGAGTTGGAGCAGGAGCTGCGCGGCGCGCTGGCGGCGGAGGGAATTGCGCCGGGTGCGTCCGTGCTTTCGACGTCAGGCCCTCAACCCGCGGCCGCGACTTCTGAAACCGGCCCGGCCGACCGCCGCCCAATTACGGCTGCCGAACGCACCGCGCCCACGATCGTCAGCGAGGGAGCCCTAACGGCGGATGAACGCTCCGCGGAAATTCAGAGTCAGGCAGGAACAATGCCTACCGTGGTCGCTGTCCAGAAACCAGAGTTAGAGCCGAGTTACGCGGGAACTTCTCAACCGACGATGGCGGTCCACAGTCAATCCGCCGCCGTCTTGCCGCAACCATCTGCGCCGGCGCGGCGCCGCTCGCCGTTGCCTTTCGTCGCGATTGGGATCGTCGTCCTGTTGCTGGTACTCGGCGCGGGCGGATATGCGGTAATTCACTTCATGTCGTCGAGCGCTAACACCAACTCCGCGAAAACCGATCCGTCCAAGAGCGGGACGACAACGGATCCGGCTTTGGGCGGGCACGAAGTGGGCCGCTACTGGCTCGAAGTAGATACAAAGAACAAAGCCGACGCGGTCCGTGCCGGTAACTCTGTCATCATGCAATCCGGCCAGTCGTTTCGGTTTCATTTCTCGCCCAGCGAGAACGGTTATCTGTACATCGTCGGCCCCGGCAACAAAAATGTACCGACAACATTTCTGACTACCACACCGCGCGCCGAATCAGGTGTGTTCACGAATGAAGTCAAGAGCGGACTCGACTTTACTTTTCCCGGCTCCAGCGACGGCAAGGACCATTGGATCACCCTAGACCAAAACGCCGGAATCGACGAGTTCACCATCATCTTTGTCGCGTTGCCGCTGACGTCACCCGATTTTTTCTACGGGCAGGCGGGCCACGAATTAACTGCCGGCGAGCAGCAGCAGTTGAAAGACATGCGAGAACAATTCAAGGCGAACGCCGCAAGTACCGAAGTCATCAAAACCGGCGCGGCGCCGTTTGTCTCAGTCAAGGTGCCGCAAAATGCAGATGGATCTCCCGTCATATTCATGGTTCGCGTTGAGCACAAGTAAGAAGTGTGCCGGTCGGGTGGGGCCCTGGTTGACAAGCGGTGTTCAGAGTACCGACTTTAGTCGGGCTTTTTATCGAGCGAAAGAACCCAACTAAAGTTTCTAAACGCGTGGAGATTAAGAGCCTCCCTGCCGGTCGGAGGAATTTCTAAAATGAGATCGAAGCCTTTCATCATATTGCTGAGTTTGATTTCTCTGGCGTGCGGCGTCTTGCTAGTGACGGCGCAGGAGCCCGATGACGAGGTACGCGGTGCATTTCTCAGCACGCGTCCCAAGACGACGAACAGCAACGCGGCATCGCGCCGGCGCCGGATTCGCAACACTAATTCGTCGTCGGCAACCTCAAAGAATGCCAACTCGACGGCCGCCAACGCCAACCGCGCGGGGAACAGGAACAGCTCTGTCACGCACAAGCTGGCGGAGGCCATGGGCCTCGGTTACACGCTTTTCATGCGCGCTCCGAACGGCCGAACTGTGCGCGCTGAGCCTTCACGCGAATTCCATAACGGCGACAGCGTTCGCATTGCGCTTGAGCCGAACGTCGACGGCTATCTCTATGTCTTCCACACTGAAGGGAATGGTGAGCCGGAAATGATCTATCCTGACTGGCGGCTGGATGGAGGAGAGAACTGGATCGAAGCGCACGTGCCGGTCGAAGTTCCCTCGAGCGAAGAAACAGACGAGCGGCTGCGCTGGTTCACCTTCTATGGCAATGCGGGCATTGAACGCCTGTATGTCGTCGTCAGCCGGGAACCGTTGCCTGGGGTTCCCACGGGCGACCGGCTGGTCACTTTTTGCGCCGCCAACAAAGATAAGTGTCCGTGGCGTCCCTTGTCCGAAGTGTGGGCGCAACTACAGAACGCGACCAGAGCCGAGGTAAAGGTGGTAGCTGCCAAATCGTTTGGACAGCCGCTAAGCGACAAGGAACAGGTTGCCACGACGCGCGGCCTGGGATTGGATCAGACAGCGCCCGAGCCGTCCGTGATTCGCATGAATGCTTCGACAAATGCCCCGGTGCTGGTGGCAGTGCTGGATTTGATTCATAAATAGATTGCTTGAAGTCTCTGTGTGCTCCGTGTCTCTGTGGTGAATATCGTTTCAAGAACTCACCACGCAGGACGCAGAGGACCCAGAGGAGGAAAACATGAAATACAAGATTTTGTGCGCCGCGATCGTGACTGTCGGTCTGGGCGCTTTTCTCACTTATCATCCGCTCTCGGCCGATGCCCGCAACGCGCTTGATTCACCGGAGTTTCAGCAAACCGATCCCAACTCCGCGCTCACCCGCGGCCGTACTTTGCTCAAGCAAGGTCACGCCGATCAAGCGCTCGGCTATCTCGAGACTGCGCTCAGTCTTTACACGCAAGCCAACAACCCGCGCGGCGTGGCGGCGGCTGAAGACGGGCTCGGCGATCTTTACCTGATTCAGGGTCAGTACAAAGTTGCGCTCGATCATTATCAGAAAGCTTACGAAGCGTTCGTCGTCGCCCGTGGCAAAGATCAAACTGATCAGGCAGCGGCGAACACCCTGTCCAGTCGCGCCGGCTCGACGGCTTCAGCGGCGACCCAAACCGCCGGGAGCATGGCCGACAACGGCTTTAACGCGAACCTGATGCTGGCGAAAATGGGCGACACGAATTACCGCCTGCATCGACTGACTGAAGCTGCGACCTCTTACGCGATGATGACGGTCAAAAAGCCGGAGACCACGGCAGCCAAGGCCACGCGCCGCTTTGGGCTGCCCAGCATCACCAACATCATGTCGGGTGGACATCCCTCGGTCGAAGCGCCATCCAACGCTGCGGTGGGTTTGCTTGAGGCAAAGAAAGAACTGGATGAGTATCGGGTCGCGATCGTTTTTATGACTTACGAGTTGGGCATGGGACGGCTGGCCTTTGCGAACAACGACCTCGAAAGCGCGCGCAAGCATTTTCAAAGCGCGCTCGATGCTGGCGGCGGCTCGTTGCCGGTCGTAGCCAGGCTGGGACAGACGCGGCGCTTTCGCGCGGCGGCGCGGACCAGCCTCGGCGACGTGGCGCTGCGCGAAGGACGTTACAAAGACGCGGCCAAGCTCTTTACCGACGCCGCGTCGGGCGCGCAGAAAGATGAGCGCCTGGATTTGATGTGGCCGGCAAAGCGTGGACTCGGCCGCAGTCTCTGGTTACAGGCGACGCTGGAGAAAGACAACGGTAAAGCCACTAAGCTGCGCGAAGATGCGCTGGCTGCTTATCGTGACGCGCTGAAGACAATCGAAGCGATTCGCGCCGGCAGTTTGCGCGCCGACGAATCGCGCACGACGTTTCTGGCCACGACCAAAGACGTCTATGACGAAACGTCGAGTGCGCTGGCTGAAATGGCTTTGCTCAGTTCATCGCCAGGTGGGGCAGGCTCCGCATCTCTATCCGGCAAGGCTCTCGAATACGCGGCTGAATCTTTCAAGGTGACGGAAGCGGGCCGCGCGCGCTCGCTGCTGGACATGCTGGGTGAAGTGAATGCGCAGATCACCGAAGGCGTGCCGGCGGATTTGTTAAAGCGCAAGCAGGACAACCTGGATCAGCAGCAGGCGATTGCCGAGCAACTGACGGGCATCAGCCTGGGTACTGAGCAGAAAGAAAAGCCTTCAAAGTTAGAGGCGGACCTCGACAAACTTCAGACGGACTTTGATGAGATTGAAAACCATATTCGCGGCGCCAACCCGCGTTATGCTTCGCTAACTGCGCCGCAACCGCAGACGCTCGCCGATGTGCAGCAGAAGGTTTTGGATGAAGGCACGGTGCTGCTGGAATACAGTCTCGGCAGCGACAGCTCTTACTTGTTCGCGGTCACCCAGTCGGCCGTGACGCTTTACAAACTGCCGCCGAGGGCAGACGTTGATAAGCTGGCAACTGATTTTCGCGGGCAATTGATTCCGCCGAAGCTACAACGACGCATCGTCGGCATCGATGTCGCAGAAGAGCAGCGCGGCCTCGGGCTGGCGCAGGGTCCGTCTGAAAATCTCGCGGCCTTCGTAGCAGCTTCGAACGCGCTTTATAAGGCCGCCGTCGAACCCGTCGCCGCTTTGATTGGCGACAAGCGACTGTTAATAGTTGCCGATGGCGCGCTGAACTACATCCCGTTTGAAGCCCTGGTTAAGACCACCGACGGCGCGGATTATGCCTCGCTCAGCTACCTCATCAAGACGAACGAAGTTGTCTATGCGCCTTCGGCCTCAGTCGTCGTGGCCATCCGGCAGGGTAGTAGCCCGACTTCCGGCAAGAAGGTCCTGGTAGTTGCCGATCCAATTTTCAGCGCCAACGATCCTCGCTTGAAGGCCGGCACGACGACTCAGGTTGGCGACGTGCGCGGACTTGGTCTTGGGCTCGAAAGCGCAGTCAGTGACGTGACGGGTGAGGCCGCGCCGGCTGGCGGCTTACGGCTTGCCCGCTTGGCAGGTACGCGAACCGAAGCAGACGAGATTGCCAAAATCGCGCGAACCGGCGGCGGCCAGGCCGAAGTTTGGACGGATCTAAACGCCAGCGAAGACAACCTACGCAACCGGGAATTGACCAATTACAGGGTGATACATGTCGCCACACATGGTTTGCTGGATGCCGAAAGGCCGCAGTTCACCGGTGTCGTGCTGTCGCTGGTTGGCAATAAGACTGCTGACGGTTTTCTGCGCACGGACGAGATTTTCAACTTGAAGATCGGCGCGCCCTTAGTGATGCTTTCCGCATGCGAAACCGGCTTGGGTAAAGAGAAGCGTGGCGAAGGCGTGATTGGTTTGACACGCGCCTTCATGTACGCAGGCGCGCCGACCGTCGGCGTGACCTTGTGGTCAGTGGCGGACAAATCTACGGCTGAGCTGATGACTGATTTTTATAAGCGCTTACTCGCGGCCAACAACCCCGCCTCCTCATCAACCGCGATGCGCCAGGCACAGGTGGCGATGATCTCAGGAAAAAAATACAGCGCCCCGTTTTACTGGGCACCGTTTGTGATCGTGGGCGAGTGGAAGTGACCGAGCACGGACATCCTGCCCCCTGAGCGCGAAGCGCGAAACCGATTGCTTGCACCCTGAAGGGGGTGCCAGAATCTCGCAGCCTTCCAGGGTGCAAAAAAATCTTATTAACAGCTTTCCGGTGGTCTTCGACCACCGGCTACTATCTCGCAGCCTTTCAGGCTGCCACAGCGACGCCCACTCTCTCCGCCCGGCTACTGCCCCGGCGTCCGCGCCACGGCTCTTGGTTTGTAGGTTTCTTTCCGGTAGGTAGTCCCAAAGACTCGATCCCAGAATCGGTTGGTCACGCCAAAATTCACGTCGCGCAGGCTGTGATGAATGTTGTGGTGTTTGGTGAGTCCGCGAAACCACTTGTTAGCGATGCTGTAATGATGCTCGACGTGATGAAAGGTGCAGTAGACAAAGTAACCTATGATCAAGCCAGAGAAGAGGCTCATCAACACGTGAACTCCCAGACGCACGGCCAGCACGTACCACAAAAGCCAGAACACGCCCGAGGTGATGAACCAGGGCATCCCGAGCAGCAGCTTGGGTGATTCGTGATGCATCAGGTGGCCTTTATGGGCGAGGGTGTTGCCTTTGTGATAGACGAAGCGATGAAAAATGTATTCCAGCAGAGTCCAACTCAAAACACCCCCGACGAAGGCGCCCGTAATCGCCAGCGGATTCGTCCGCAGCACAAACACTTCCCAAACTAAAAGGAATAAGGCCGTGGCGGGATCGGTGATAAAGCCGAACAGGTAATTTGATTTGTGAGCCGCGAACTTATTCAAAAAGCCTTGTGCGTCCATAAACGGCTCTTTGGATTTCAAGCGATACAGAGCTTTCAATCGCCGGATTTTCGCGCGCGGCGCGCGATAGATGAAGAAGCGATCAAAGTTAGTCATAAAGTCCAAGCTGAATTATCCTCCGCTTTGAGAGCGACTATACCATTATCGCCTGACCCAATGTTGCGCAGCAGACTAAAGCCGCCAGCAGACCTTTGTCAACGAGGTTTTGTTTTTTTGCCGGAATCCGGCCCTTTTTCCGACCGGCGAGCCCTTGCTCGCTCAGTCATCGCCCTAAACATTTCATTATCACCTCTCATGCAAATGTGAGAGGACCGGATTGCCAACAACCGGGACTAAAACGCGTGGCACTCGACTGTTCCCACGGGCCAGGCCTATGGGCGCCCACTTGTCAACGGGATTGTACAACCCGAGGCGGAAGGTTAAGATGGGAACCTATCAGATGTAATTCAAGGGGTTACGCGGTCATGACCAACGGTTTCACCGAGATTACGGACATTGAATCGCTGACGCAGTTTTTGGCGCTGTCGAACGGCTCGCCGGCAATCATTTTCAAGCACAGCAACTCATGCGGGATTAGCAGCCGCGCGTACACGGAGATGTCCCGGCTCGGCCGGCCGCTGGGAATCGTGATCGTGCAGAACGCGCGCGCAGTTTCGGATGAGATTGAAAAACGCAGCGGGGTGGCGCATGAAACGCCGCAGCTTTTGATTTTTCGTCGCGGAGAGGTCGTCTGGACCGCGTCGCATGGGCAAATTAGAGCCGAAGCGGTCACAGCAGCGTTGGAAGGAATTAATGGCGGGTAAGTAGCGAAGCGCGGACATCTTGTCAGCCTTGAGCGCGTAGCGCGAAGAGTTCTGAGATAATGGTAGACACTGCCCAACGCCGTCAGACAATCGAACCCCGCGAAATTTCGCAGGAGAGCAACACTACCCTGCGGATCACCTGGGCGGATGATCGCGTGTGCAACTATCAGGCGGCGACGTTGCGCCGGGCGTGTCCCTGCGCGCAGTGTGTGAACGAATGGACGGGCCAACGAACACTGAAACCGGAAGCTGTCGCAGATGAAGTGGAAATCAACGACCTATCCATAGTTGGCCGCTACGCTCTGAACTTTCGCTGGAGCGACGGACACGAAACTGGTATCTACAGTTTCCAGTATCTGCGCGATCTTTGTCAGTCGTAGCGCAAGTTGTTAACTTGCGTACCCGCCCGGGTACGGAACCCGACCTGTCGGGGGTAGCCAGCGGGTTACGGTCAGCGGTAAACCCGCGAGCAGTTCTGAACCAATGCTCGACTCGCAGCAAATCCTTTTCGTCAGCGACGATGCGCCCTCGAAATCTACGCGGGTCGCGCTCGAGCAGCGCGGATTTGCGGTTGTGTTTGTGCAGGATTTCGACACGGCGTATCGTCAACTTCATGATTCCGCTTTTGACCTGGTGATACTCGATGTGGTGCGGGCAACGACCGGCATTGAGTTCGTCAAACGCTTGCGCGGCACGCCGAAGCTCAACAAGACTCTTGTGTTGACTATTGCTGACTGGGGCACGGGCCAGGCCACGCTGGCACTAACGGTAGGCGCGGATGCGTACGAGCCGAAGCCGCTGAGTCCGGAGCGTTTGATTGCGGCCGTTGACAGACTGGTGCGGCAAAGAGTAGCGAAGACGGCCGCCGCTACAAATGTGGTTGGTGGAATAATGAAGCGGTAGCGACCGGGTCAGCCGGAAAATCTGAGTGTATTAAGAAACTTATGAATGAACGAGACTTTTTCAACGAAAAGCAGGAAGTGAAGACCGCTTCATTTTCGTGTCCGCATTGTCGCCAGCGCGCCGATTATGAAGTGCGCTGGATCAAACGAACCAAGAAGCCACAGCTCCCGCGGGGCGCCGGCGAACAGGATAAACGGCAATTTCAAAACTCGCGTGACTATATGGTGCGCGTCGACGACATGCTTGCCTGCCGCAGTTGCCGCAAGCGCTTCGACATTCCCAGTTCACAGTCCGTGGTGTTCATCTGAACACTTCGGTGGCCCCCACTTCACGCCGGTGATAAACGAGGCGTCATAGTCTTTCAATCGTCCGGTTTTTCCTTCACCCGGGAATTGTTCAAACGCTCCTTGCCTCCACTGACTGCAGTCTGCGCCACTACAATTGTGGCTCGGCGATTGCTCATGCAAACTCAGTTACAGAACCGCGAGCGGTAGCGACCGGATGCGGCCAATCAACTCTAAAGTTAGTGATGGCAGCCAGTCGCTGTGGCTCCGCGTTCTGTAACAACTACTTCAGAATTCCTGGAAGTCTAAGGTGAAAAGATGCAGAGGGAAATAGCAGCAGGTTCTTTGGGCAAGACAGACGTCGCGGACTGGTCGGCGCGAGTTTACGGCAAGCAGAGGTTTGCCGGAGCAGGGAAGACGAACACGGGTTGGCTGGTGCCGCTTGAACGCCGCCTGGCGAAGTTCGTGCTGCCGCGCGTCCCGCGTTGGCTGGAGACATATCACCTGACGTTGCTGACCCCGGTGTGGGCGATACTAATTGTCGTGTTCAGTTACCTGGCGGCGCGCGACCTGCGCTGGCTGTGGATGGTTAACCTGATGATCGTCTTTCATTACTTCACGGATCATTTCGACGGCAAGCTGGGCAAGTTTCGTGACACAGGCCTGCGCAAGTGGGGCTTTTACCTGGATCATCTGTTCGACTATGGCTTTCTCTGCTCGATTCTGATCGGTTATTCGTTCCTGCTGCCGCAGCGCGCCATCTTTTTTATGATGCTGGTGCTCTGCGTGTTCAGTGCTTTCATGTTTCACACGTTCCTGATGCTGGCGGCGATCGAAGAATTCAAGGTCAGTTTTTCCCGCTTTGGTCCGACAGAACTGCGGATCGCGCTGATCATAATTAACGCGTTGCTGGTCAGATTTGGGACTCGGGGGTTGAGGGGCGCCTTGCCGTGGGTGGCCGGATGTGGCACTGTAGCACTAGTCCTCCTGGCTTATCGGGCTCAGAAAAGGCTCTGGCAAAGCGATATGCTGGCCAAGCAGGCTGACTGCAAGTAACCGCCCCCCTGGAATTTCCTACAACCAAACCCGGATTGGTAGCGTCTAAGTGTTACTTTCCCGGGAACAGGTCAAATCAGGAACGGAACTTTCAAACAGGTATTTCGTTAATTCTAATTCAGTGGGGTCTGTTTTCCGAAAATTTATGTCTGAGAAAAAAGTAAAAGTTGTGAAGCGCGCCGAGCGTGGGAACCGAAAGCCAGGCAGTGCGAAAGCTGCCCGCGAAGCTGCGAGCAAAACCGCTCGCGATATGGTGAATACCGTTACGAATTGGGTAAGTGAATTCGAACAGCGGCAGCGCGTCGAAACCGCGGTAGCCGTCGAAAACCTCATTCGCTCTCGCCAGCAGCCAAACGAAGCCTAAACTCGCCCGCGAAACCACGCAGTCAAGCGCAATCTCATTAGCTCCCTGCTTCAGCAAGGTGATGACGAGTTGACCGCGAGAAATGAAAACCATTTCTCGCTGGTTCTGCAAGCCCTTGAAAACGGCCTCGCATGGTCATTTGTCCGCTCGCCAGACCTCGCTAAAGCGAGATGCTAATGAGTTGGGCCTTTACCGGAAACTGTTTGACAGTCGCGCGCGGCAGCGCTAGCATCGCCGTGGAAAATCGCCCCGAGACAAAGCGATGAAGTCTTCACGCTCCAAGAGCCGGAAGCGGAAATCGATCATAGATTCAATTCGCCGCCCGCTCGCGCCTCCGGGTCATCCGCTCACACAGGCCAAGCCGGCCGGCAAGGCACGCCCTGCCGGACGCAAAGCGAAACACAAACAACGGCCAGAAAAGCTGGAACTGGAAGAGGAGTACTGAAGGCGAAGAAGTGTCAGAAGCCTGACCGTGAGGGAGGGCTTGTGGCAGCGGATCGGGCCCTCGGTTACGTTCGGGCTGCTGACAAAAAAAAGATGAGTGAAATCGGTCAGGTTTTCATCACGCGCTGTCGGCATCATTTTGCTGAAGATTTTTTGCCTAAGATCGAGCGCTGTCTCGAATTGCTCAGCGACGAGCAGATTTGGTGGCGCGCCAATCCACAGTCAAACAGTATAGGCAATCTGCTGCTTCATCTGAGCGGGAACGTGCGGCAATGGATCGTCAGCGGGATCGGAGGAATGATTGACGCGCGCGATCGCGATGCGGAGTTCGCTGAACGCGCAATCATTCCGCGCGATGAACTACTTGCCAGGTTGAAACAGACATTGAGCGAAGCTGACCACGCGTTGGCGAACTTCGACAGCGACCGCCTGCTCGAACGAATGCAAATTCAGGGATCCGATGTTATGGCCCTGGAAGCGATTCTGCATGTGGTCGAACACTTCTCAATGCACACCGGACAGATCATCCTGCTTTCTAAGCTGATAACCGCACAAGACCTGAAATTCTACGATTCTGCGGCCCTTGTGCAGCGTCAATGACTTGTCCCTGGTGCCCCTCATCCGTCTTAAGCGCCACGGAAGTGGTCAAAGAGTGGTCAGGTGTTTCTTGGATCAAGCACGCGCGCTTCTCTTCCATGTCGGTCTTCTGAAGGTAGACGGAAATGACTAGTAGCTCCTGTGCCAGGAGTACCGCATCACGACTCTAATGCGTGTCGCGAGAGTGATTCTTGGGGCCACGATCATGCTCGCCATTCTGTGGGCCAACATTCCTTCTTCGGCTGTCGCTACCGGTCCGATGTGCCGCTTGGCTTGTTGTGCTGATACGCCACCTCACGCCCGCTGGCCCGTGCATGAACCGCTCATGCCCCGCGGGTCTGATAGCCCGCGCCAGGACAACGCGCACTTAGCGTCAATTTGCCAGCTCAAGAATCTAAGCAGCTCTGCGGTCTTCCGCGAACACGGCGCGGGTGAGTGTTATTACAAAAATGAGCGCGAACAGAACAATTAACAACAACATTTGGATTCGACGCATTCCCATGTGGCAGCCGCGATTCCTCAGGTTGATTTATTCGTCATGGCCAAGGATTTAGCTGCGTCGAAAGAGTCTTTGCTTCCCCACACAGACTCGTACCAGTCGTCACTGATCTGAGAAAACAGTTCCTTCGCAAATGGCCTATCGTTGAATCGCATGGCCATGTAGCAAGTCCAGTTAAGCTGATCCGCAGAAGCCCCGTATGCGTTTTGCAGTTCACTGAATCCCTGCTTGATTCGGGTGAACGAGATGGTCGCATCCACCTGGGGGTCGTAATTTACGGCAAACTGGTTTATTAGAAAGTAGATTATTGCACCATCGCGACCACCAGGCCGCTGCTGCAGGCTACTAAGATACTGTTGAAGGTCGCCCGGCTTGCCATGCCATCGAGGAAGGAGGAATGTGGCTTTCTCTTCATAGTACTCATACCACGTCGGCTCAAATGATACTGCTTGGCCAAACAATTCGTCATACGCTGCTACCTCCCAACCTTGTCCGAGAGCGATCCGCAACATAACCGAGTACCACTTGGGACAAAGACGATCCGGCTCGGGAACTAAGGTGAGGACCCGCTTGGCCGCGGCGAGTCTTTGCAAAAACAGCCGCCCGTTCTCTTCTGAAACTGTGTTGGCAAATCCAGTCCCCCGCGCGTGCCAGGCGTAAGCCACATAGGTATCCGCGATGGCAACTTTGGCGGTCACCGACTCGGGCTTTTGGTCGGCCCATTGCTGTAGCAGCCGGAGGTAATCATTCCATTCGTAATCCGACGCGGACTCGGCTTCCCATGGTTCCTTCAATCCGGCATAGATTTTCTGCAACTTCCACCCGGCGCCTGGCAACTTTTCCTTGGACATGCGGGCTTCTTCAGCAGATTTCTCAATCAAATCGTAGTTCTGATGGATAAGGCACTCGTAAAATATTCCGCTATAGACAGCGGTTGCATACTCGCGAGTCCTTCCTCGCGGAACAATCAATGCAGCCCGGTCTCTTCCGCTCTGCACTCGAACGTAACCCCGTAGTCTGTCGCGCACGCCCTGATAGGTTAGATCGTCCGGCTTAATGCTAACCGCTTGATCGAACGCGGCCTCCGCTTCTTTTAGATCGCCCATCCTGTCGAAGACCAAGCCAAGCTTGAAGTAAGCTTTGTCATAACTGGGATTGATTCGAGTTGCTTCTCTCAGTTCTTTAATTGAATCTTCGAAATGTCCAAGCCCGAAGAGAATCTTGCCGAGCACAAAGTGCGCCTTGTCGAATTCTGGTGCTAAGGCCACCGCCTTTTGACCTGGCCCAAGCGCCTCATCCACGTGGCCTGAATCGCAGTAGGCAAGCGCCAGGTTTTTCTGTGCTTCAGCGAAGGTTGGATCCCGCTGCACAGCGTGACGCGCCTTTTCGATCGCGGCCGGTAGGTTGTTCTGCTGCATTAGAGCGTAGGCTTCAGCGCTAAGCGTCTTTGCGTCTTTGCCTTCATCGGCCGAGCTATCAGTACGCTTCGTAAACGAACTGAGCCGTGTTGCGCATCCGTCGACGTTAAATACCAGCAAGGCTAATACGGCAACCAGAGACAAATCGGTGAGCCTGTTTTGAAGCATGTGATTGACCTTTCCGCTGGCGAAAATGGTGTCTGAACGGTTGATGCTAAGGTGTTACACTCGTTGGCCGGCGCTCACACGGTCGAAGGAAAACCGATCTGCATTCGAGGAGTTTCGCTTAGGATTGAGTCTTATTGCGAATGGTTAGCCAGGGTAGCATCAAGCAGCCGGCCGCGTGGGAACTCCTGAGCTTGAGCATCACAGTAGCCGCGATGAGACAGCATCCGCAGCTCTATGAAGAATAAAGACGCGCTATAGATATTGTCAATCAGAATCTGGAAGTGGAGTCGGAGATACTGAGCGCGGCCCCGGTGCCGAAATGGAATCGTACACCTTGAGCCGTTGCGACGGATTCCGAACTGGTTCACCTCTTGTAGAAGAGGCCAAACTCTATGCTACAGTAAGACGCAATAATTGAGTCACACTTGGAGGAAACTTTTCTAATGACGTACATCGTTGCCGAACCCTGCGTCAACTGTCGTTACACCGATTGCGCACTGGTTTGCCCGGTCGAAGCATTTCATCTCGACGACGATATGCTGGTGATTCATCCCGAAACCTGCATTGATTGTGATGCCTGCGTGCCCGAGTGTCCGGTCGAGGCGATTTTTGTCGAAGATAAGTTACCGGCTGAGTGGGCGAGTTTCACTCAAATAAATGCAGATCGAGCCTTAAGCGGCTTGCCCACGATTAATGTCCGGCTCGATCCTTTGTGTCAGTAGTCGCGGATAGCGCGATTGAGCTTTCAGACGGGCGTGGCGGCCGCGGCCAACCAAAGCGGCAGTCACGCCTTCTTAGTTGTTCCCTGGGAACAAGTCTTGCAGTTGAATATTTCGGATTTCCGATCCTGGTGGGTGGCCTTCTGGCTGATCGCGCATGAACAGTGCTGGGATTAGAAATCTGAAATTTGAAAATAATAGATGAGAAAGAGCACTAAGCGCGTGTTGGGCGGTTTAGCTCTGGCAGCCGGCGCGCTGGGCGCGATTGGAGCAGTTGTGATGAAAACGAGCAGCGGATCCAGACGCGAGCGGCGGCGGGATCGAGCCCAGGCGCCCGACACCTGGGCGCGGCCGGGAATGGCCGTGGTCTTTCGCGCTGAACTAATGCCCGGCCGCGATACTTCCGAACGCACCTATCACGTCACCAGCCTATTGCCCAGCGGCCGCGTTTTGTTGGACGGAGTTTCCGGCGAGCATGCCGAGCAGGAATTCCAGCGGATCAGGCCATCGCCAACCTACCATTCATAAACCCGACCCGTTTCCATCACACTCAGGTTAGCAATTCCCAGTTCCGCTAATTCGCCGACGACCTTATCTCGATACGCGGGCTTTATGTGCACGGCCAGAACGTCGATGCCGTTGTGACTTAACTTAGTCAACTCTTTGCTGAGCATTGCCGGCGTCAAATGTTTCGACGCCTCGGCGAGTGGGCGCATTGAGTTGGGGAACGAGGCTTCGATGAAAAGGGCGTCGAGATGGGGCGCGCGATTAATCATGGTCCAAAATTCTTCTGTCTCCGCCGTGTCGGAACTGAAGGCCACCGTGGTCTTGCCGTCAGAGACGAGCAAGCCCACCGTCGGCACGATGTGATTGACGTCAACTGCGGTCACATGCAGGTGGGCCACGGCGAACTCTTTCCCCACTTCGAAGGGCACGTACTGCATCACCGGCCCACGTTCGTTCTTGAGTTCGGCAAAACGCGGATAGACGTTGTCGTTGAAAACATCGCGCTCGAGCAGGTCGATGACCTCCTGAGTTGCGTGGATCCGAATCGGTTGTTCCAGTTCGCCGAAAAGGTCGTCGACGTAAATCGGCAAACTGGCGATATGGTCCATGTGCGGGTGGGTGACGATGACGTCGCGCACCGTCCGGCGCTGGTTCGGGGAAAGCGCGAGGCCGATACTGCCGGCGTCCACCGTCACGCGGTCGTCAATCAGAAAGCAAGTCAAGCGCTGCGCCGCGTTAGCGTTTCCTTTAGCGTCGAACGAGCTGGGTAACAGTTGAATATGCAAGTGTCAGTGTAGTTGGGTTCAAGCTAAGTCAGAGCGCCTGCCAGTATAAGCCATCCTTAGCCACGCCGCGAAGGTTTCCGGTCAGCTCTAATTAACCGCTTGACGACCGGCCCTAGCGCGCGGGCATCGGGCCAGAGCCAAGCTTCCGACGTAGCTCTTGGATCGCCTGCAAGTAAGCACGCTCGCGCTCTTGTGCGCTTTGCGGATCACGTCCAATCCCGCGAGCCAGGCGGCTGCGATGAAAAGCCAACTCGCTGGCGATCTGGTTGCAACGCATGCGCGTGCGCCACATGGAAACGCCACGCGTCCTCAGCACCTTCCAGGACATTCCCATCCGGCCCCTAATGCTGCAGAGCTTGTCATACTCCAGTTGGCTGAAAAAACCACTCTGATAGTCGGGGTAAAGAAACTGGCGCACTATCCGTCCTTCGCGGCGCAGGGAAAAGAAAATTACCATCAACGTAATGATGAAGGCCGGACCCATAATCGTGAAGTAAGCGACAAAGAAGCCGAGTCCCCCGCCATAGGTGAGGGAACCGTTCCAGGTCGCATGCATAAGTATGGCCAGCATGAAGCCCAACACCGGCGCCACCACCTTCACGAATCCATTCATAGACTGGCGCGCCCAGCCCAGCCCGATGCCGGTCATGCTGGTGAACAGTGGATGAGAGAACGGCGCAGCCATTCCGCGCAGAATGAAAATTAAAGTCAGGCCGCCCAGTCCCCCCTGCACCGCTCGGCCATAGTAGAGAACATTCTCAGTCATGGCGAATCCCAGCCCGACCATGCCCGCGTACACTATTCCATCAATGACGCCGTCGAATTCATCCTTCTTCCACAAAAACAGCACGACCAAAATGAACGCCTTGGCGCTTTCTTCCACGATGGGAGCCGAAATCACGGCGCCAAAATTCTCGCCAACTCGATTGCTGTGCGTCGCGACCGCCGCCACTATGGAGAGGCCCGTGTTAAAAATGAATGCCACAAACACCGCCACCACGGCTCCCCAGAAGAACGCCGTGGCCAACATCCAAAGCGGCTCGGATTCGTAACGATCGATCCAGAGCAGCAGCATGACATAGATCGGGACCGGCAAGGTGGCACAGATCAAACCAATAAACATTTGTACCAGGCCGGTTTCTGCTCCGATCAGAAGCAAAACAAGCAGACCCAGCAAAGTCACGATCATCACTGCAAAGACCGCGAGGATTATTTTGATAGCACTCTGATGAGCGGAAGATTTGATCGCGACCGGACGCAGTGGCGGCCGAGCAGCGTTGGGCATGAAAGTCTCATTCATCTTACTTTGGTAAACCTTCTCTGGAAATGCAGCGCAGTATATCCAGATTTGAGAAAAGCAGCCAGAGCTGAACCAGTTTAGACTTTAGTCTGTGACATTAGATCAAGCCTTTGCCACTCATCATCATCGCGCACATGTTAGCGCGCGGCCGCCGTCAATCGAATAAGTGCCGCCGGTAATCCAAGCCGCCTTTTCAGAAGCAAGATAGAGCACCAGCTCGGCTATCTCGTTTGGATCGCCCACTCGTCCCAGCGGGTGGGTAGTCTTTGAGTGTTCCAGAAAGCGCTCGTAATCCTCCGTCTTCATCCCACCGCGCTTATGAATCTCGGTGACCACCACCCCCGGGTTTACCGCGTTGACGCGCACTCCTTTGGGCGCCAATTCCAGCGCTGAGCAGCGCGTTAACTGATCCACGGCCGCCTTCGACACGCAATAAGCAAGCACGCCGGGAAAAGAGCGCAGGCCGGTCACGCTTGAAATGTTTACGATGTTGCCCTTTGATTTGATCAAGTGCGGAGAGGCCATTTGCATGAGATGAAAAACGGCGCGCAGGTTGACGTTCATCATCGCGTCCCAGGCAGCGAGCGAAGTATCTTCAATCGTGCCCGTGGATATATGTCCGGCAGCATTTACCAGCACGTCCAGGCCGCCGAACTTATCGAGGGCTTCATCTAACGCGTTTCGCAAGTCACTCTCGTTCGTCACGTCGGTCGCGATTGTCAGCGCGTTTGCTCCAGCTCGTTCGATTTCACTCCTGACTTCGCCCAGCGCTGACTGATTCCGCCCCAAAGCAACCACGCGCGACCCGGCGGCGGCGAATCTAACCGCGACTGCGTGGCCAATACCGGAAGTCGATCCGGTGACCATGACTACTTTGCCGGCAAGACTTTGCTCCATCAATAGTTCCTTTCTCCCCTACTCGAAAAGACTGAACTCGGCTACAATCCAGGAGACATCCTGCGAGTTCTAACTGGATTTTTGGAAATATATTGACATACCTTGCTGAGAATTGACTATAATTTTGCACGGATACTGCGGACGCAAGAGAAGGACTTTAATTCCTTGTTCCGACCAAAATCGAAAGTAGCGTCCGCCGGGAAGTCGGCAGCCAGCTCACAACAGTCTCAGTGATAGAGTGTCCTCCCTTTGAACTCGGTAAAAAGAACGTTGTCAGTCGAATCATCAGAACCGGGACTGTACTCAGCGGCGCGGACACGCGGCTCCGGATCATTTCCTGCGCGCCGTAACTCCTTGCGCATGCCGTCCGTGTCGGGTTATATGACTGCGGCCGCGGCGGCTTCGGCGGCCTTATTCTTTGTTCTCTGGTGGATGCTGCAAGGCGAAGAGACTCCCTGGGTCCCCGCAGGTTTGGCTGCGAGCGTGGTGATGTTGGTCGCCGCCTCAGCGCGAGTGGTTGTGATGCGGAGGGCACGATCGCGATACGTGCGTGAACAAGACCGGCACGAGTTGTACGGACGATCGGCCAACTCGCGCAGCGGGCAGACTAATACGCGTTCGACAAGTTTGCACTCGGCCGCGCTGCGGGCTCTGCAAAAACAGTCCGCGGCCGCTGACGCTAATGATTCGCCTCCTGAAACTCACCGGGAGCTATACGACCTGTGTACCGACTACCTCACCAGCGCTGACCAGGCGTGGCGTTCACCCGGCTTATCGCCCGAAGGCCGATTGGCTTTACGCACGGGACAGGAACGCGTCCGGACCATGCAGCGTCATCATCTATTGACATGGGCGCGTGGTTCGGCGCTGGCCTTTACCCGCGAGGCACAGCAGCGGGCGCGGCTTTACGAAAAAGTTGAAATCGCCAATCGGGCCCTGGATTGTATCGATTCCGCTTTGAAGCTTTACCCTGAAGAGGAAGAATTGAATCGCTCGGCAAGAGCAGTGCGTGAGTTCATTACTTCGAGCCGGGTTGCGCATTGGGTCGAGCTGGCCCAGCGAGCCGCCTTTAAAGGCCATTACAAGCGCGCCATCGACTGCTATCGGGATGCGTTGTTTTATCTTACCCGCGACGGCTTGGATAAAGACCGCGAAGCCGGAGCAGAGCGAATCTCCAGAGAGATCGAGTTATTGCGGGCGCAGTTGGCTACTGGGAAAGCCATCGTCACGTCGCCCGAGCCTGGCAGCTCGAAAAACAGAAGACCACAGCGATCATAGTCCGCAAAGCCCTTTTTCCGTCCGTCGGCTGATCAGTTTTTTCGGGGAAATTCTGAGCGGGATATGTTTATGCGAAGATGTCCAAAATGCGGCAGCGATAGAATCCGGCAGGGTTACAAGCGCACATACTGGTTGCTTCGGTTGTTTGGCATCTACAACCTTTTGTGCGATCATTGCAACTGGTTATTCACTGGATTCGTCCTTCCGGGGACGGCACCGAGACGGGTAAAGCGACCAAATTAATTTTCGGTTTGGGTGCCTTCATGGAAGAAAATGCATAAAAAGATTTGACCGGGTGTCTCTCTCCCTTCAATCAAATTTCGAGGTTAGCTATGAGCAAGAAAGTTCTGGTCCTCTTCGCGCTTCTGTTAAGTTTTGGAGCCTCTGTGTTTGTATTGGCGCAGGAACCAGGCCAAGGTCCTTCAGCCCTGGATATGCAGGGAATCAGGGGCTATCTGCTGGGTCCTGGTGACGTGTTGGATGTCAGGGTTTTTGGCCAGTCGGATCTGAATTCCCTTGCAGAGGTCGACGCAGACGGGAACGTTTCCAATCTTCCCTTTTTGGAGACCCCGATTCGAGCTCAGTGCCGAACCGACAAAGAAGTGCAATTAGATATTGCTAAGGCATACGCAAAATACATTCGGAATCCGCAGGTCAGCGTACGTATTTCTGAGCGTAAAAGTCGCCAACCAGCCACGATTTTGGGAGCAGTAAAGTCACCGATGCAGGTGACCATGTTTCGCAAGGTTCGCTTGCACGAGTTAGTCACCAAGGCCGGTGGTTGGACGGACCGCGCCAGCGGAACAATTGAGATCATGCATACGGAAGCTGAAATGTGTCCGGACCCCTCTGATATCTTTCAGAAAACAGCTCTATCCTCAACCGGGAATTTTGGGGTTGTGGTTTTCAAACTCAACGATCTCAAGTTGGGTAAAGAAGAGGCTGATCCTTATATTCGGCCGGGGGACATTGTTCGAGTGACTGAAGCTGAGCCGGTGTACGTAATGGGGGCGGTAATGGGCGCTCGTGAGCTGCCGTTGAGAGATCAACTTACGCTGGGCCGGGCGATCGCTATGGCCGGCGGTCCGCAAAGGCTGGCCAACACGAGCGAAGTACACATTTATCGGCAGAAGGATAATGTCGGTGGTCAGGATGATTTGAAATATAATTACGACGCGATCAAGAAGGGCAAGGCGCCGGATGTACCGCTGAAATCTTTCGACATCATCGATGTGCGCCCGGCTGGTCCTTTCTCAGGAAAAAGCCTCGGGGATATGTTTGTGAACATGTTTCGCGGCTCAGCCGGCCTGATAACTCAGAGAGGGATCATCTATTAAGAATTTTGATTTGCGTGCAAACGACGGGCGCTCTCTCTGCTTTTCGGCGCTCTCTTCATCATTAGGTAACCCTGCGAAATGAGTCAAAGACTACGCTCCAATAAAAACAAGAAACGACGCGGCTTCACCTATCTGTGGATCTTTGGTTTGGCCGTATTGACTTTTCTCTTGATCTATTTCGAGCAGACTGCGCTGCTCTATGTTCTCGCCACACTTGGGGTCACCGCTCTATTGGTGATTGTGGCGTTGGCCGATCTGGGGCGCGGTGATCTGTCCACCGAACCCGTGACCATTCCGGAACCTTCCATTCGACCGCCGGCAACGAAAGCCAGAAAATAACTCATTCCCTGGTTGGTGTTCCCCGCTTTGGTCCCGCCTGCAGCTCAGATCATTCGAAGAGCAGGTTCAAATAATTTATGGGCGGTTGGATTTTTTGTTCGGCTCGACTAAAGTATGTCCGCCCAGAGTCAGTTCACTGAGATTTTCCGGAGGACCATCCAATGAAAAAGATGAAGGTTGCTTTTCTGTCGCTGGCCATGCTGGCGTTTCTGTCCCTGACGCTTTCGGCGCCGCTCCGCCTGGCGCGCGCGCAGGGCAGTGATGGTGGGAGCGGTCGTCTTACCTACCCTGAAACGAGAAAAGACGATGTAGTCGATGATTACTTCGGGACCAAAGTGCCCGATCCCTATCGCTGGTTGGAGAAAAACGACGCGCCGGAAGTCGCCGCCTGGGTCGAGGCCGAGAATAAGGTCACTTTCGCATATCTCGACCAGATTCCTTATCGAGCGCAGGTCAAAGATCGTCTTACCAAACTCTTGAATTATCCGAAGTACTCTTCACCCAGCCGGCGCGGCGAATGGTTCATCTTTTCAAAGAACGACGGATTGCAGAACCAGAACGTCTTCTTCATTCAGAAAGGGCTGGACGGCTCGCCGGAACTGTTACTCGATCCGAACAAGTTCTCAGCGGACGGCACATCGCGACTGGGCGCATTTTCGTGGTCAAACGCCGGCAAGTATATCGGCTATGGCATTTCGCAGGGCGGTTCAGACTGGAACGAGATTCACGTGCTCGACGTCGCGACCAGAAAACCGCTGACCGATCAATTGCAGTGGGTCAAAGCGTCGGGCGTCTCGTGGCGTGGCGACGAAGGTTTCTACTACAGCCGCTATCCCACGCCGGAAAAGGGCAAAGAGCTGACGACCAAGAACGAATTCCAGGCCGTCTATTACCACAAAGTAGGCACGTCGCAATCGGATGACGAACTGGTCTATGAAGATAAAGCGAACCCCCAGCGTTTCCAGGGCGTTGGCGTGACCGAGGATCAGCGATATGCGATCCTTTCAGTTTCTGAACGCGGTAAAGGCAAAAAGGGAAACGCGCTCTTCTTTCGCGACTTGTCCAAGTCAGACAAGGCTTTTACTCCGATTGTCGCCGAGATCGGCGATGACAGCTTTGGCGTAATCACGACCGTTGGGGATAGATTCCTGCTTTACACCGATAAGGGTGCGCCCAATGCAAAGGTCGTCCTTTGGGATCCGAAAACGCCGGCCGTCTGGAAGGACGTGGTGCCGGAAAAACCCGAGCCGCTTGATCTCGTGAATTCAGCCGGCGGCAAACTCTTTATCACTTATCTGAGGGACGTGACTACGCGCGCTTACGTTTACAGTCTCGACGGTAAGCTCGAGAATGAAGTTCCGCTTCCGGGCCTGGGCACCGCCGGAGGTTTCGGCGGCCGCGAAGACGACAAGTTCGTCTTCTACAGTTACACGTCGTTCAATGCGCCGCCGACGATTTACAAGTATGACATCGCGACGCGAAAGTCTTCCGTGTTCCGCACGGTCGAGATTCCCGGCTTTAACGCCGCGAATTTTGAAGTGAAGCAGGTCTTCTATAACAGCAAAGACGGCACGCGCGTGCCGATGTTCATTACCTACAAGAAGGGCATCAAGCTTGACGGCAACAACCCGACGCTGCTGTATGGCTATGGCGGATTCAACATTACGACGAGTCCGGCGTTCAGCTCGCTGCGTCTGGCGCTGCTGGAGCAGGGCGTGGTTTATGCTTCCGCGAACATGCGCGGCGGCGGCGAGTACGGCGAGAAGTGGCACGAAGCCGGGACCAAGCTGAAGAAGCAGAACGTGTTTGACGACTTTATCGCCGCGGCTGAATACCTGATCAAAGAGAAATACACTTCACCAGCGAAGCTGGGAATTGAAGGCGCTTCGAATGGCGGCCTCCTGGTCGGCGCAGTAACGAACCAGCGTCCGGATCTGTTTCGCGCCGTGCATCAGCACGCCGGCGTGATGGACATGCTGCGCTATCACATCTTCACCATCGGCTGGAACTGGGCCGCAGACTATGGACGTAGCGACGCTAACGAAGCTGAGTTCAAAGCGCTTTATGCCTACTCGCCGATTCACAACGTCAAGGCAGGCACGAAGTATCCGGCGATCCTGATCACGACTGCGGATCACGACGATCGCGTAGTGCCGGCGCATTCATTCAAGTACGCCGCCGCATTGCAGGCGGCGCAGGCCGGCGATAATCCGATCGTGATTCGCATCGACACCAAGTCGGGCCACGGCGCCAGCAGCACGACGAAGCAGCTTGAACAGACGGCGGACATCTATTCGTTCTTCTTCTATAACCTCGGCGTCACGCCAAAGTGGTAAGGTATTTGAGGCATTAGCCCGACAGTTGTGGCGGGCGGTCTTTCGTGCTGAAGACATTCGGTAGCGTATCGTTGATGGCGCAAGTTCTCCGGGCCATCAGGACTAACCATTCTCACTTATTGGGGTGGCCTTCGTCGGCATCGCTGAAGTGCCACAGAAGCCGGCGCCGTGACAAACACAGTTTCAAACAATCAGGAACCGGTCTCACGTCGCAACTCGCGTGAGAACATGGATCGTCTGCTCGCAGAGATTATCGAGCAGCCGGAGCGGCGTGCTGAGATTACCAGGTCCATCGAAGAAATGTTCGGCCAGGAAAAGGCCGTCATGATTCTCGACATGTCCGGCTTCTCGCGAACTACGCAGCTCTTAGGCATTACTTCTTTTTTGCTGATGATTCATCAGATGCAAAGCATCGCAACGCCGTGCGTAACTGAACATAAAGGCCTGCTTCTAAAAGCCGAAGCCGATGATCTCTTTTGCCTTTTCGACACGGTGGACGACGCGGTTCGGGCTGGTCAGGAAATTACGCGGCATCTGACCGCAGCTAATCAAATCCTACCGCATGCTCAACGTTTGTATGTCTCGATCGGAATTGGCTACGGCTTGATCCTCAATATCGCAGACAAGGATTTGTTCGGCGATGAAGTTAACCTCGCCGCTAAACTCGGAGAAGACGTCGGCACGATGGGAGACATCCTGCTTACGTCCGCTGCTCATGAGCAATTGCAAGAGTCCAACATTGTGCGCAACAAGGAAACGGTCAGCGTCTCAGGTCTTGAGCTAACATATTTTTCCGTGCAGAGCGCCTGAATATCTATTCACGGTTTCACCGGCAAGTCTCAAAACCGCAAAGACAGACAACTCAATCCACCGTCCATCTTCTGAAACTCGGTCATCTCCAGCGCGATCGTTTGATAGCCGAGCTCGCGAAGCTTCCCCTCAAACCTCGGATAGCCAGCCGCCACCAGTACCTGGTCATTGACTCTGACGCAATTCGCCGCGTACTCCTCGTCCGAATTCACGCGAATTAGATCGTAACTGGAAAACTCTGCGCGGTCAGCAAATGTTTCCGTCACTACCAAACGATGATCGCCCAGATACGCGAGCCCGCTCTTCAAGTGAAGTAACTTAGAAGTGGCACGCGCATCCCGCGCGTGAGCCACGGGCGGGACGCCCGTGCCACTCTGTCTGATATCCACGAAGCTGCTTGTGTAACCGTGTGGCGCAAGCAACTCAGCCAACTGTTGCGCGCCGGATTCGTTTGTCCGTTCAGAAATGCCGATAAAGAAATCATTCCCCGCTTCACAGACATCGCCCCCCTCCAGAGTTCCGGGTGATTGAATTTCAGAGACAGCAGGGAACAAGTCAGCCAGCACTCTGCGGATGCTTCCAACTTCGCCGGCGCGGCTGGGCGCGCCTGGTCTTGTTGTCAGTACCACCTGCGTCAGCGGGTTGGCCTCAGACTCAACGTGGTGTTGTCGCGCACTTAAAGTATGGCCGCCATCCGAGACTCCGACTAATATCGCTGCGTCTTCGACAAAAGTTGAATCCGGATAATCCGAATCAGCTTCCAATCTGGTCAACGCTAATCCGCATCGCTCCAACGCAGCGCAATAAGCCTGATGCTCTGCCAGCGCGCGCTGATAATCAGGCGTACCGAGGCCGCTGGTAGTCAGACCTTCAAAAAAGTTTCGTGCAGGCGGACGGACTATGGCTTTGGTGAACATAGCTCTTGTTTAGGAACCCGAAAAGTCTTCGGCCAGCATAGCTTAGTAAAACCTTTCAACAGAATGCCCATAGTGAGACTGATACAGGAGGCTGTCTCCAAGCCGCACGTGTTCCAGACCAGAAATCAATACGCTTTAAGTTTTTGGAGATCGTGCTAATCGCCCGTGAGCTCATCCCTCTTCGATTTGACCTCTCTTAACAGCACATCCGCAGGGTTTGCCTATCCTAGATAAGAGACTTGCTATATAATGCGCCCGCCCTTCCTCTTGTTAACCAACCTTAGCTTCTTCCGGAGGTTTGTCATGCAAAAATTCAAGTTTTTCTCGGTACTCTCAATTCTTTTTTCGCTTCCATTGGTTCTTTTCAGCAACGCTCGCGCTGCTGACTTCAAGCGCGAAGTCATCTATCAGATCATGACTGACCGCTTCTATGACGGCAGCACCGCGAACAACAATCCCTCGCAAAGCTCAGGTCTCTATGACGCGACGAAAACCAATTGGCGTCTTTACTGGGGCGGCGACCTCGCCGGCATTGAGCAGAAGATGTCATATCTGGCCGGCCTGGGCGTGACCGCAATCTGGATTTCTCCGCCCGTAGACAACCTCAACACGAACATCCCCGATGGGCAGGGCAATCCCACCGCTTCGTATCACGGCTATCAGGGCCGCGACTTCAAGCGCATCGAAGAACATTTCGGCGACCCGAGCAATACCTGGACCGATTTCGATAATCTGGTCACCGCGGCGCACCAGAACGGAATCAAGGTGATCATCGACTTTGCCCCGAACCATTCAACTCAGGATAACGGTGGAGAGTATGGGGCCCTATACGACAACGGCACCTTCCTGGGAAATTACACGAACGACACCAATGGTTACTTTCATCACAATCCAAACATTTCAGGAAGTGGTTGGGATGATCGTTATCAGGTTGAGTACTACACGCTGTTTGACCTCGCGGATCTCAATCAGGAGCACGCGACGATTGATGGCTATCTGAAAGCGGCGGCCCAACTCTTTCAGCAGCACGGCGTCGACGGCTTTCGGATCGATGCGATCAAGCATGTGACCTGGGGTTGGGAATACAGTCTGACCAACTCGATCTACACCTACGGCGACAGCTTCATCTTCGGCGAATGGTATCAGGGTAATACTTCCGATCCGCTCTATCACGATTCATACAAGTTCGCGAACAAGAGCGGCATGTCGATGCTCGACTTTCCACTAAATACCGCCATTCGCAGTGTCTTTGCCTCAAATGCGAACTTCAGCGAGATCGACAACGTGATAACTCAGGAAGGAAGTAACTTTACCTGGAAGGAAGATCTCGTGACCTTCGTCGACAATCACGACATGGCGCGGTTCCTTTCGGTAAACAATAACAACAATCGCCTGCATGAAGCGCTGGCGTTCACACTTACCAGTCGGGGTATTCCCTGCATCTACTACGGCACCGAGCAATACCTTCACAACGACACAAACGGCGGAACAGACCCGTATAACCGGCCCATGATGCCGAGCTTCAGTACGAGCACCACTGCCTACCAGTTAGTGAACAAGCTCTCGACTCTACGTCACAACAATCCGGCGGTTCCTTACGGTTCAATGGGCCAGCGTTGGATCAATAACGACGTTTACATTTACGAGCGAAGATTCTTTGGCAGCACCGTGCTGGTCGCTATCAACAAGAATGACAGCTCGTCGTATTCGATCAGCGGACTCAACACGGCTCTTCCGGCGGGAACTTATTCTGACTACCTGACCGGCTTGCTTGGTGGCTCCTCGATCACTGTCAGCACCGGATCGGGCGGCAACAACCCGGTAACGAACTTTACGTTGCCGGCGCACACGGTTGCAGTTTGGCAATTCACCGAAGGCTCGGCGCCGCCCGAGGTGGGCTCGATTGGCCCTACCGTTGGTCAGTCCGGCGTCAAGGTGACCATAGCGGGTCGCAACTTTGGCTCAAGTACGGGAAGCGTGAAGTTCGGCACGACGACGGCCACGATCAACTCATGGACACCCACGCAGATCGTCTGTACTACGCCGTCTGTTACCAATGGGGTCTACACTGTCACGGTGACCAATTCCTCGAGCCAGGTCTCGAACGGCATTCAATTCACCGTGCTGACCGCGAAACTGATTCCGGTCACCTTCACCGTCTACAACGCCACGCCGACGCAGGTTGGTGACTATATCTTTCTTACCGGCAACACCGTGGAACTGGGCACCTGGAGCACGACCTGGGACGGCGCGGTGGGGCCAATGCTAACGCCTAATTATCCGAACTGGTTTCTTACCGCCAGCGTGCCGGCAGGGCAAACGATCCAATTCAAGTTCATTAAGATTGCCGCCAACGGCGCGGTAACCTGGGAGGCAGGCAACAACCATCAATACACCGTACCAACCAGCGGCACTGGATACGTGAATGTGAATTGGCAGTATTAGTGAGCACTTGGTCCTGCGCCCTGACATGTCGCGCTTTCCGCGTGAAGCGACGCTAGAAAAAGAAGAAGAGGCGGGGGCTCGGTTACGCCTAAGCCCTCACCTCAATCCTCTCCCGGACGGAGAGGAAGAATTCGCGCTGCGCGCTCAGGCGGACAGGGATGTCCGTGCTCCGACAATTGCAGTACGCGTGAAACTCTTCGCAGTTGCACTAACAACTGACAACTAGCAACTGACTAAGACCCAAACCCGCGCTTCTTCATCAGCGCTTCGATCTTCGGGTCGCGGCCGCGGAAGCTGCGATAGCCTTCCGCCGGATCAATCGTGTTGCCGACTGAGAAGATGTATTTGCGCAAACGCTCGGCGACTTTCTTGTCATAAGGCCCGCCTGCTTCGACGAAGGCGCCGAACGCGTCGGCGGTCAAAACGTCGGACCAGAGATAGCTGTAGTAGCCGGCCGAATATGAGTCGCTCGAGAAGATGTGCATAAAGTGCGGCAGGCGGTGGCGCATTACAATCTCGTCCGGCATGCCCAACTGGGTGAGCGTTTCTCGCTCGAACTTATCCGGATCGATCTTCTGGTCACCGGCCAGGTGCAGCTTCATATCAACCAGCGCGGCGGCCAGATACTCAACCGTGGCGAAACCCTGATTGAAAGTCGACGACTTCTTGATCCGATCGACGAGCGTCTGGGGAATCGGTTTGCCGGTTTGATAGTGAACGGCGAAGCGGTTTAGCACTTCCGGCGTCGACAGCCAGTGTTCCATCAGTTGGGAAGGGAACTCTACATAGTCGCGCGCCACCGCCGTCCCTGACAACGAAGGATACTTTACGTTCGAGTTCAGCCCGTGAAGAGCGTGGCCGAATTCGTGGAACATCGTGGTGGCATCATCCCAGGAAATCAGCAGGGGCTCGCCCGGCTTGCCCTTCACAAAGTTCGCGTTGTTAGAAACGATGGTGGTGACTTCACCGTTGACGCGTTCTTGAGAGCGGTAGGCGTTCATCCACGCGCCCGAGCGCTTGCCCGCGCGGGCGTACGGATCGAAGTACCAGAGACCGACGTGCTTCTTTGTGGTTTTGTCCGTCACTTCCCAGACGCGTATGTCCGGATGAGCTACAGGAACGTTGGTCGCCGGCGTGAAGTTAAAGTTGAAGAGCTCGCCGGCCACCCAGAAGATGCCTTCACGCAGTTTCTCGAGTTGCAGGTAAGGCTTCACTTCATTCTGATCGAGATCGTAGCGTTCCTTACGAACCTTCTCCATGTAGTAGCGATAATCCCAGGGTTGGATTTTGATTTTCGCGCCTTCTCTGTCGGCCAGCGCCTGCATGTCTCTGACTTCCTCATGCACTCGGGCCACGGCGGGTTTCCAAACGGCTTCCATCAACTCCATGGCGCGCTCAGGCGTTTTGGCCATCGAATTTTCCAGGCGCCAGTGCGCATGCGTGGGAAATCCGAGCAGCTTTGCACGCTCGGCGCGCAGTTGTAGAATTCCTGTGATGGTAGCGTTGTTGTCGTGCTCGTCCCCGTTGTCGCCGCGGTTGATGAACATGCGCCAGGCCTTCTCTCGCAAGTCGCGGCGACTTGAATAAGTCAGGAACGGATCGACGGAAGAGCGCGTGTTCGAAATCACCCATCCCGTCTGCTTCTTGGTTGTGGCCGCGGCCGCCGCCGCATCGCGCAGTGACTGCGGCAGACCAGCGAGGTCCGCCTCGTCCTTGAGCAGGATGAACTGCCCATCTTCTTCGGCCAGAACGTTCTGACTGAACCTGGTAAATAATCCCGCGAGTTGTTGATTGATTTGCGACAGGCGAGCCTTGGCTTTGGCGTCAAGCTTTGCGCCTGAACGGACAAAGTTAGTGTAATAGAGCCAGGTCAGCCGCTGCTCTTCGGGCGTCAGTTTATTCTTTGAGGGCGAGTTGTAAACAGCTTCGATGCGTTTGAAGAGGGCTTCGTTCTGCGTGATTTTATCGCCGAAGGCGGCGAGCTTTGGCGCCATCTCGCGCTGCACCACCTGAAACTCCGGCCCGGCCATGGTTGAGCCCCATACTCCGTAGATCGTTGTCACCCGGTCAAAGGTGCTACCGGCTCGTTCCATCGCGACGATCGTGTTTTGGAAAGTTGGCGCGGTCTGGTCGTTCGCAATCTTCTCGACCTCTGATAGGTTCTCGGCCATAGCCGCTTCCAGCGCCGGCTTGAAGTATTCGACCTTAACGCGGTCAAACGGAGGCACGCCGCCGTACGGCCCCTCCCAATTGCCGAGCAGGGGATTTGGATCAGCGGGTTTAGCCAAAGCAACCGTTCCGTGTGGGCTGTCGAATTGATTACCGATAACGACGGCAAGCGCGGCGATGGCTAAGAGGAGCAGGAAACTGCGATTGATCAAAGAACGCATAGATATAAATCTTCCTTTATCTTTGAAGGTTCAAGACGTTCGTACGCGGAGAGACGGAAAAGGTTTCGCTAGTATATGGCCGTCGGGTGGTCGTTGCAAAGTGACGCTGACGTGCATCGCGTTGCGTAAGCCGCGTCACGGCGGAAGGATCATAGGCCAACGGCGTGAGTGCCTGTGCAAACCAGGAAGGTGGATAATTAAGCCCATTTTACCGCAGAGGAACACAGAGGTTTTCGCACAGGACGGAGAAGAAATGTCTCTGCGTTTAAGAAAGTCGCTTGATCAGGCTCATGTCTAAGAGTTTTGAGTACACGTTCGTGAACCGTGGGGGCAGTGGTCAATTCAGTTGGCCGCGCGGTCACTTCAGAGGTTGATACGTTGCGATACAGAACGTCGTGATTCGGTACTAAAGATAATGTGCGTTGACCAATCAGCAGAACGAAATCCGCTTCAACCTGTGTTGAGTTTACGTGCTTGCGCGTTGAAGGAATGAGTTTTTCGCCATTGGCTTGGTGATTGCCTCTTATTTTCAGGAATTCGCAGAGAAGTAGGAGGTAGAGTGGAATGAATACTACGACATTGATCATTATGGTGGTCCTTTTTGTGTTGGGCGTACTGGGAGCGATTGGCGTCGCAATTTGGTTTTACACGAAGAAGCAAAGAACCGAAGCGTTACGCTCAAAGTTCGGGCCTGAATACAATCGAGCGGTGCGCGCGGAAGGCGGCACGGGAGGGGCCGAACAGCTCTTGCAGGAGCGGCAAAAGCGCGTGGCCAAGCTGAACATTAAACCGCTTACCGACAATCAGCGAAGTGAGTTTGCCGACGCCTGGGAACACGCCCAAGCGCAGTTCGTCGACGATCCGGAAGTCGCGGTGGCGAATGCGGACGTCCTGGTCCAGGAAGTGATGAGCCTGCGCGGTTATCCGGTAACGGATTTTGAGCAACGCGTCGCGGATGTTTCGGTGGATCATCCCGCTGTTGTTCAGAATTATCGAATCGCACACGACATTGCGGCTCGTCATGAGAGGGAAGGTGTCGCCATTGAAAAGTTGAGAGAAGCGATGATTCATTATCGCGCGCTGTTCGCCGATCTGCTCCATGACGGCGGGCTACAGCCGGTCCGGCAAGTTGTGCGCGAAGATCGTGAGAAACCGGCTGAGAGACTGCGACGGGCTGGTTAACAGTGAAGCTAGCGAGCTTGGGTTATTTGCGTATGTTGATTTAGTTTTCAAACCGCGAAGCGGTATTGGCCTACAACCCAACGTTGCCGCAGGCTACGTTGGGTAACTAAGCGCCTGATCGCCTGCAACCCGGACAGGGTTGCAACCTAATAAATAGACCGTATCGCAGGGTAGCCGCGGCGCGGCAACCCTGGGCTGTGTGCCATCAACCGCTTCACGGTTACTCGTTCGTTCTGATTATCCTTAACGCCTTAGAAGACCAGCCCACCTTATTTTGAATCAAACGGCAGCCCGGCCTTCTGCCACGCCTCGAAACCGCCGTGGATCGGATGCACGTTCTTCCAACCGCGCGCGGCTAAATCCTGCGCCACTTGGGCGCTCGACGTTTCGCGCGGTCAAGTGCTGATCGATTGTCGCGGGAACATGCCTTCACGCCTTTTAAGTTAAGACAACAACTTCGTCAGCGCGTTGGGATGTATGTGCCAGCCGATTAGACCTGCCAAACCCATGACGACGCCGAACACAGTCGGCAACATCGCCATTGCGAAGAGCCAGCGCTTCTGAGTCAAAGCCGTCACTGCCATCAATGAAATCGCCAACGCCAGCATCGCATCCGAAAGATCGAACTGGTCGTCGTGATAGTTGAGTTCATTATATGTCTGATCGGCTTTGTCGGCATCGGCTTGCTGAACTTTCTTTTTCTCGGCCTGCTCCTGGGCGATTGCCTCGTAAGTCTTGATCTGTTCTTCAAAGACCGGCTTTGCATCGGTTGGGGCAGCAGCTTCTTCCGCCTTCAGTTGGGCGACTTCGGCTCCGGCCACCTCTTCACGAATATTGCGGGCCTGGTACCAGGAATAATTATCGATCTTATCGGCTTGGGCCTGTTGCATAGCCTGCACGATGTTGTCGTCTTTGACTTTGCAAATGCCCATGAACGTCGCCAGCAATGCCACCGAGATAGCCACCCAAGTGTTTAGGTGAACTTTGGACTTCGTCGTTTTCGTTTCTTTCTTGTCATTGTCTTCTTCGACAAACTGCATCGGATCGGGGTCCATATCAGTCCTCCTTCAAGATGAAATCGACATGGAAGATCTGGCTAAACTTTATCATCTCTGATAAACGAACAAAGAGGTAATCAAGGTCGCACTCTTTTGAGAGATTGCCGTGCGTGGTAGGACGATCCACGAAAATACACGAAGGGATCTAGTTGTTGATTTCGCGTTCGTTTCGTGCGATCTCGTCGATCGTCCTCAGCCCGCACCTTTGTTGCTGTGCCAGACCTTCTTTTTGGCTGCCTTCTTCCGCCGTTTTACGCCGGAGCGGCGGGGAAGCTTTTTCGGATCGCCGGTGGCCGCTTTCTTTACGTCGCCACCTTCATCTTCGGCAATCTCCGTGAGTGTCCGTTTGGTCAGGACCGAATACGGTTGGGTTTCCGTAATGTCTTCGCCTTCCTTAGCGTACTTGTCGCGATGCTTGATTAAGAGCCACTGGCGATCGCGCGTGCGCACCAGCACGAATGACCCTTTGAGCTTCTGGCCCAGGACGGTGAATTTCAGCTCACCCTTGGCCAGTGCGCGGGAGACACTATCGGTTTCTTCGGGAGCGTAGACTCCGTGATCCCAAACCATCACGGTGCCGCCGCCGTACTCGCCTTCCGGAATCACGCCTTCAAAATCCGCATAGTCGACGGGATGATCTTCGACCTGCATCGCCAGGCGCTTGACTGCCGGATCGAGGGAAGGACCCTTGGGGACGGCCCACGATTTCAAGACGCCGTCGGCTTCGAGGCGAAAGTCGTAATGCAACTGAGTAGCACGATGTTTCTGCACCACAAAGATATTGCCCAGCTCGGAAGTCTTCTTTTCAGGACCGGGCTCGGGCGTCTTATTAAAGCGGCGTTTCTTTTTGTAATCGGATAAGGAAGCCATGGAGATAGTTTCAGGTCTAAGGTTTCAAGTTTCAAGTTGGTGCGGGGAGGTTTCGCGACGAAGCGATTTTAACGGCAAAGGACGCAGAGGATTTCGCAAAGGACGCAAAGGAGTACGCTAACGGAACGGAAAGGTTTTACTCTGCGTGCCTTTGCGCAGTCCTCCGCGTCCTTTGCGTTAATGTTTTTGCAGTTGCGCCAGTAGTCAACCGCCCGCAGCAGCGTTCGCGCTCTCTTCGAACAGCTCATTTTGAATGGGATCGAGGCCGAGGACTTCGCGCACGCGGGCAAAGCTTCGGCGGTGAATCGGGGCGGCGCCAAGTTCTTTCAACAGACGGCAATGCTCAGGCGTGGGATAGCCCTTATGAGTTGCAAAGTTATAGCCGGGATGGACAGAATCAAATTCAGCCATCAAGGCGTCGCGAGTGGTTTTGGCGATGATCGAAGCGGCGGCGATGCTGGCCGAAAGCGTGTCGCCTTTGATGATGCCGCGTTGCGGCGCCGAACAATACGGAATGCGTCGCGCATCAACGAGCACAAAGTCAGGTTGCTGAGACGTCAGGCCTTCAACGGCCCGACGCATGGCCAGCAAGCCGGCATGATAGATGTTCAGCGTGTCGATCTCTTCGACTTCGGCCCGGCCCACTGACCACACGACCGCATCCCTTTTGATCTGCTGAGCCAGTTCGTCGCGCACAACCATGTCGAGAATCTGCTTGGAGTCATTCAGCCGGCGCAGTTTGTAATTGCGCGGCAGAATCACGGCGGCAGCCACAACCGGACCGGCCAGCGGCGCCATGCCGGCTTCATCCACGCCGGCAATGAAATTGAATCCCTGATCCCAAAGTTCGATTTCGAACCGAAGGAGGTTGTGGAGACGTTGGCCCTCAGCGCGATTTTTTCGCCAACGTTCGCGGATTTGCCGGGCGAGGTGATGAGCACCCTGGCGGGTGTCGGACTCGAGCGCTTCAACCAGTCCTTTCGGAACCGGACGCGCGCGATCGACAAACCGCTCGCGGAGTTCAGGAATGGATTTGCCGAGAAGTTGCTCGAGTAAAGTCATGATGGCTAAGAATGTGTCAGAAGCCCGCGCGTCAGCAAGGGCTGGTAGCGAGCGAGGCCCTCCCTGACAATCGGGCTTCTGACCTACCTCTCGCTGCGCAAGGCCGTCAGCGCCGTTTGATCCATAACGTAAACGTCGGCGGCCGGCGTCGCCCCCACCGCAACAGTAAACGCCGGTCGGCTGGCCTGGCGCAAGCGCGACAGCATCGCCTGATTACTAAGGTAAGTTCGCCCGCGTGCGTCGATCACAAAATCGCCCGGCGCTAACCTGGCGAGTTCCACCGGCTCAGACAGATCGATGCAAACCAGGTCCGGACGTTTAGCTCGCTCTGCATAGTAGGCAGCGACGGTCGGCAACTCGCTGGCGACGCCGGCGCCGGAACGCGCGCGCTTTGCGATCTCGTTCATCACGTCTCGCATGTAAGCGTCATAGAACTCGTCCTGCGGAAAGTACGAACCGGCGCGCGCTGAACCGCCCAATGCACTCATGTACAAGCGGTAATGCGGCGCAGCCATTACTGCCGCCCAGAAGGACGAAATGATCACGAGCGAGGCCAGCGCCGCGCGCGCGTAAATCTTTAGTGATTCATTTTCAAAAACGCGCGCGCAAAATCTTCCCAACCGGCGAGCCGTAAATTGAACGGCGATCGCCGCCGGGATGATGATTGCCGGCAGAATGGACGTGATGTACCGGGTGAACTTGCCGCCTGGAGTCATGAATGCAAGGGACCAGAGGGCGAGCCACAGCAGCAGGAAATAGCGACCGTCTCCACTCTTTTGTCTGAAGAGCAGCACCAGACCCAGCGCAAAACTAAACAACGTCAGGGTCGGCAACTTAGTGAAGATCAAAACGAAATAAAAATACCAGGGCTCGCCATTTAGCCAGTCCTGGAACCGATGCGGGTAAAGCCGCCCCAGAAATTCGTAGCTGTCGTGGCCCATACTCCGGCCGCTGGTGAAATTCGACATCGCCTCCCACGTTCCCGGCAACAGGATCGTCGGATTGCAAATCAGGAACACAATGCCCATCACCAGAAAGAATTTCAGAAATCGTTTCTTGCCGATGGCCCAGCGTGTGACCGGGATTCTCTGGAAAGCGTAGTTGTAACCTACGATGATCGCCAACATCACCGGCGGGACATACTTTGAAGCGAACATGGCGCCTAAGGCGGCAGCCGTGGCCCAATAGAAAGGCTCTGGCCGGCGCTGCGGCTGGCTTTCGGCAACGCGCTGGCCGCGCAGCCAGAAGACGCTGGCGAGCAGGAAGAAGAAGATAAGGAACGTGTCTTCTTTGGCGATGCGGCTGAATCCGATCGCTATGGGATCGAAGGCCCACAAAGCGGCGGAGATAAGGCCCACTTCCAGACCGAACAACTCGGATGCCACCAGAAAGATCAGCACCGCGGTCAAAGCTCCAAACAAAGCGCCTGGAAGACGCAGAGAAGTTTCGACTGGCACATTCAGTTCAGGATGCGAAGCAACCAGCGATGTTTGGTTCCATTTGTCGGCGGCGACTACACTGATCAGCAATCCGGCTTTCATCAGAAACGGATGCTCGCCATTAGCCGATGTCAGGCCATGTGCGCGGTATTCGCTGACGGCGTTGAGCTTGTTCAGTTCGTCTTCGCTCAAGCCCTCAGTACTTAAGCCATTGACGCGGAAACCAAGACCTATGAGGGTCAAAACCGCAAGCCCGAGAATCAGTAAGGCCCGACTGAGAGAACCCGTGCGGGCCTTAGGAAACAGTTCGGGTCTTAATCCAGCGGTAACGAACGGAAGGGCTGAGGCGGACAACTTCTTAAAAACCTCCAAAGGCAATCGACCGACCGGTAGCAGGCTGGTTTGAAAGGGTGGTAAGGGCATCGGACCAGGGAATCACGGACCAGATGCGCCTACCACCATCAAACTATAAACGGCAAAGCTTAGCGTTAATCGAGCGCCAGGGGCAACCCGGCAAATTCATCTGGGATGGCGCGTACTGAATGTGCTTGCAATTAAAGGAAAGATCAGCGAACATTGGCGTTCGTTTTGGACGCTTAGCCTGTTCGAGAGCTATCGATGTTTAGGCAGTTCGAAGGATTCCTGAGGTCAACCGATCTCCACGCAACTCATTCGGTAATTTAGTAAAGGATTAGGCAGGACACGATATGGCACCAGCACTACAACAAGAGAATGCTCCGGCTTCTTCGGCGCCGCCTTCCCGGTTGGATCAGAAACTTCACCAGATTCTCTACAAAGAAGAATCGCGGCCGGTTCTGGCCCCTAAGGCCGAGATCGAGGTTCTACCGGAGCCTCCGTATCCGATTCACCCCGACCCCCAGCCGATGACCAAGTCGGAATACCAGAAGCTGAACGCGATTCGCACCTGGAAGACCTGGGGCTCGCCTTATTTCAAATCACGTTGGTACAGCAACGACCTGCGGCCGATCATTCCTTATCTGTTCACTGAGTGGAAGTGCAATCTGGATTGTCACTACTGCTGGTCTTACAACAACAAGGTCAAGGGCATGACCGAAGACACAGCCAAGCGCTCGATCGATTGGTTGCATTCGATTGGCTCGCGCGTACTCGCGCTGATGGGCGGTGAACCACTGCTGCGGCCAAAGTTCATTCACAAGATCGTTCACTACAGCGCGAAGAAAGACATCTTTGTCTATCTGCCGACGAATGGCCGTTTGATGAAGCCCGAAGTCGTCGATCGCCTGGGTGACGCCGGTATTGCCACCGTCAATCTCGCGGTTGATTCAGTCAAAGACAGAAAGTCTTTGCCGAAAGCACTGGATCCAATCCGGCCTTACTTTGAGTATCTGGTGAAGCGGCAACATCACTACGGCTACACGGTGATGTTCAATATCAACATCTGCCGCAACAACATGGACGACGTCAAAGAGTTGACGGAGATTGCGCACGACGCCGGCATCGCCACCGATTATCACATCAACGAGACGCCGATGATGGAGCAGGACCATTTCAAGCATCTCGACGAGAACGTCACCTATCTGACGCCGGATGACTGGTCAAAGGTTGACGACTTGCTCGACTATCTGGATGACAAGCGCCACAACGAAGGCTACAAGATGGTCAACCAGAGCAAGCACATGCAGGAGATGAAGCAGCTGATGCGCGGTTCTGTGCCGCCCTGGAAATGCCGCGCGGGTCAGAACTCGCTCATCGTGCGCACGGACGGAACCCTGGCCCCTTGCTTCCCGATGTATTCAGCCACACACGACTGGGGCACGATTGAAAATCCGAAATTTGATAAGGCCCAGTTGGACGAGATGAAGCAGGAGTGCTCGACGCACTGTCTGTCGACCTGCAACTACATTCTCGCTTACTGCTATGACACCAAGCGGGTTCTGAAGTGGACGCTGAAGCAGGCCATGCACGGCTTCAAGGGATCGAGCGACACGATTCAGTAACCAATCCTGAATCAGTCCAGTTAAGAAACAGGCCCGCGGCTTTTCGTCGCGGGCCTGTTTTGTTTTTGAGAAGATTGGGGACCGTTTGGGGCGCCCCGGTAGTTCTTCAGAGAAACCAGATCCGCTGGCGCGCTTACTTTCTCGCTCCGTAACTAATAATGTTGGCCAGCATGCGATACGCGCCGGGCACGCCCGCCCGCAGCTCTCGATACCAAACCATGCTGGTGTAGATGTATCGGCCGCGTCCGTAGTCAGCCGCGAGCAGCCCACCTTTCAGTGGGGCTTCGCCGGGATCATTCGATTGCAGCAGCGCGTGAAACTGCGGGTCCCATTCCTTCGGATAATAAAGCCCGCGCTCCTGAATCCAATTAGCGAAATCTTCCTGTCCCAACTTGTTGGGAAAGTTGAGCAGCGGATGCTGTGGCTCGAGAAAAGTGATCGGCGCATTCTCGTCCGTGATCCGTTCGTCGCCAAGAATCAATTTATACGGAGAGAGTTGAGGCCGTTTGCGTCGTTCGTCAGGATTCCACTCAAACGACTTGTGATAGAAAACAATCAGCGTCCCGCCGTTCTTCGCATAGTCGAGCAGCTTCTGATTGGCTTCGATCAAGCCCGGCGTTGATTCATAGACGCGATTGTCGACGATGATCGAACTGTACTTCTGCAAGTCAGCCGTCTTTACTTCGTCGACGCTTAGTTCTTTTGATTCGACTCCAAGCGCCGCGAGGGCGTTCGGCAGACTGAAATCAAAACCGCGTATGTAGCCGACGCGAAGATTTGGAGCAACATGGGCATCGGCGGTGATTATTGGCACCGTTGATTTTGAGAGAGTTGAGCGTGATTTACCCTTGTAAGTCTCAACAGTTAAATCAATACTTGAAAATTCCCGAATCTTCATCTTGGAGCTTAAAGAAACTTCCCGAGATTCTGCAGGGACGAGCGACAAGGTTGACGAGACCAGTTCGAATCCTCTTCGAGAAGCGTAGTTGGCGAAAGCCCCTACTAGTCCTTCAAACGGCTCATTGAGGTGCGACTTTAATTTCACGCGAAAGGACGGCGGACGTTCATTCGTTTGAGGCGTGAGCACCACTAATGAAGGCTCCGCCGACATGATTTCAACTCCCGGTGCAACATCCGAAAGTCTCTGAACAATGATGGGAAACTTTACTCCTCTCAACTCGACGAATATCGGCGCAACTACCGGCGTTCCGGCAAATCCCTTGTCGTAGAGGTGCGCCGCATGAGGCACTGTCAGCGTTGCATTCTCCGGCATCTTGTACGGCGTTGGAATTCTTATCGTCTCCCCCGGCGGCACGGCTGAGTTGAGGTGATGTCTCGCCGAAAGCAAAATGTTACCTTTGTCGTCCCCGCCGCCACTCGATGCGATTAAGTTCACGCGGATTGGGTCCTCTCCATTGTTTGCTACGGTTAGTTCAAACGAAGCGGTTTCGCCAGGAACCAAGACGTCGTTCGCAGTCGTCAGATGGGCTGATACGCCACTTGCGATTGCCAGCGATTTGTTAAGCCTCACGAGCATGCGCGCGCGACGCAATTCGGCAAGCACATCCTTAATGCCGCCGCTTATTTCCTTTCCGAAAACCTGTTGGCTTGCCGCGATTAGGGCATTGAGTACTCTTCCACGCTGATCGACAAACTCAGTCAGGGGCTTTCCATCAATGGTTGGCGGCTGAAGTTGTTTCGCGATCGCCTCATTCAATCGCAAGCCATCAATAAAGTTGTGCGAGTCTTTCGTTAACGCTTCCGCGCCTTTCGCTTCGAGCACGAGCGCATAACGAATTGGCGGAAGTTGGCCCGGCGCGGCGCTTTGTCCGGTGAAAGCACGAAAGCGCGCCGCGAATTCAGCAAACGTCTTCGGCCAGGGTCCCTGCGTGGCGTGTTTCTGCAAACCGCGCAAGGCTTCTTCCGCGTAAATCGTTTCGCGAATCGGATCGCGCTCGTTGGGATCGATAGTTACTAAATCGTTGCGCCCTCCCGCACGGTCGGGCTTCTGCCCCGTGCTCTGTGCGGTGCTTCGAGGAGCGCGCACAAAGAGCCTTTGCACTTGCCAGACAGTCACGCCGTCTTTCAATTGTTCCGGAAAGCGTTTCGGATCGGCGGCCGCCTCGAACGCCTCCAGAGTCAAACGCGCCGTCGCTTGATGATGGCCGTGGTCGTTGTTGGTAACTGAGTGGTTCGTGATGATTACGTCGGGCCGCAGCTTTCTAATTTGCAAGACCATCCGGCGCAGAGCTTCTTCGTGACCCCAAATCTTGAAGGTTTCATCGGCGGACTTTGAATAGCCGAAATCCTTCAAGCCAAGAAAGTACGCTTCGGAACCCTGGACCTCAGCGGCGGCCATCGTCTCGCGCGCGCGAATTGCGCCCAGCTCTTCATAAAGTTCAGGGCCGATGGCATTCTGTCCGCCTTCGCCGAACGTTGAGAAGAGACTGACAGTATGCGCGCCGTACTTGCGCCGCATGACGATCAGAGACGTGCCGTCTTCGTCATCCGGGTGCGCGGCAATACACATCACCGTCCATGGATTGGTTAGGTCGAGTAACGCCTGGTAAAGGGCGACGCGATCCTCGGGCGACTGTTTTGTGGTGGCTGGCGCCGGCTGTTGCGCGCGTGGCGCGGTGATCAATAGCGAAACGAAGAGAAGAGCCAGTGCGGTGCGAATGATTTTGGTGTTCATTATGGTTTCGATTTTCCGAGCGATAGTTTAACCGCAGAAGACGCAAAGGGTCACGCAGAGCGGGGCAGTAGCCCGACCGTCAGGGAGGGAGCTCGTTTGCCGAACCGCGAGCGGTAGCGAGCGAATCATGGGCTCAACCTTGAATGTATGATCCCGTCGCTATACGTCTGGGTTCTGAAACGCCCTCCCTGACGGTCGGGCTACTGCCCCGCCTAAATATCCTGAACTCGACAAGCTGTCTTTTTTCACGTAAAGAATTTGCTAATGGCCAAGCAAGTAGAGCCGGCATCGACGGACGCGAACGACGCCGAACAGCAACTGATCCGCGGCGTCGGCCTTTGGGGCGCGACGACACTGAACATGATCGACATGATCGGTGTCGGGCCGTTCATTACCATTCCGCTTATCGTCGCAGCGATGGGCGGGCCACAAGCGATGCTCGGGTGGATCCTGGGAGCGCTGTTAGTCGTCTGCGATGGGCTGGTGTGGGCCGAACTCGGAGCGGCGCTGCCCGGTTCAGGCGGTTCTTACCGGTATCTTACAGAGATTTATGGCCCACAAAAGTTGGGTCGCCTGATGTCGTTTCTTTTCATCTGGCAACTTACGTTCAGCGCGCCGCTTTCGATTGCATCGGGGAGCATCGGGCTGGCCCAGTACACCACATACATCTTCCCCGGGCTCGGTCAAGAAACAAAAGTCACGATTCCCATCGTGGGTGCCGTCGAGCTTAACGCGATTCCAGTCGCGCTCGTTGCGATTGCGGCCGTCGGTCTCGCCGTCTTCCTGCTCTATCGCCGGATTACTCTGATCGAACGGCTGTCAAAGTTCTTATGGGTCGGCGTGATGCTGACAATCGCAGGGATCATTTTAGCGGGTGTCACCCACTTTGATCCGAAACTCGCATTCGACTTTCCACCCGGGGCATTCACACTGCGCCCCGAGTTCTTCACCGGGCTGGGCGCCGCGCTGCTGATCTCCGTTTACGATTACTGGGGCTATTACAACGTCTGTTTCTTCGGTGGCGAGGTGAAGGACCCGGGACGCACAATCCCGCGCGCGGTGCTGCTTTCGATCCTGTTCGTTGCGATTATCTACATCGTGATGAACATCTCGATCCTCGGCGTCATCCCCTGGCGCGAGTTTGCCGGCACTGCCAATACTCCGGCGCAACGTTATGTCATCTCTTCATTTACGGAACGACTATATGGGCCGAGGGCGGGTCTTGTGGCTACTGCGTTAATTATGTGGACGGCGTTCGCCTCGGTTTTCTCTTTGCTGCTCGGCTATTCGCGCGTTCCCTTTGCGGCCGCGCGTGACGGCAACTACTTCCGCATCTTCGCGAGGGTCCACCCGCGCCATCGCTTTCCTTATGTCTCGTTGTTGGTCATGGGCGGAATCGCCGCCCTGTTCTGTTTCTTCCGGCTGGCTGACGTGATCGCGGCGCTCGTCGTGATTCGCATTCTGGTGCAGTTTCTCGCGCAGATCGTCGGCGTGATGGTCTTGCGTGTGCGCCGGACCGACTTGCCGCGCCCGTTTCGCATGTGGCTTTATCCGCTGCCGGCGCTGGTCGCGTTGGGCGGCTTCATCTATGTGCTCATTTCGCGCAAGAACTTTTTGAGAGAGATACGCTATGCTGCCGTGCTGGTCGTCGTCGGTCTTGCCATCTACTTCATCCGCGCGCGCATGCGCGGCGAGTGGCCATTCGAAAGAACGCAACCAATTGAACCGTAAACTTGTCTTCAGGACAGGGAAAAGCGCTCTTTAGAGAAGCTTATGGAAGTCAAGCCTGCCAGCTCGAAAGACAATTCGCGCGGCCAATTACGACTAGAGATGACAATTGACAAAACGATCAGGACCGGCTGGTTACTAAGCGTTGACGCATCGCGGCCGGTAATCGGATCGGAGGCTGCCGTTACAACTGGATTTAAAAAAAGTAGCAGGCTGCTGAAAACTGCGCCACGGTCCACGAAACCACACTAAGCAGCACGAACAAGTTTACGGCTTTCGCGTAATTTCCTGTCATTTCGTGGATCGCCTTGCAAATTGACTAGGGCGCCTCCGGCTCGGCGCTTTCAGGGTTGATGGTTTCAGCCGCCTGAAATCCTATTTTGCTATGTGTGCCGTCACAGAAAGGCTTGTTTGATGAAGCGCCACACCGGCACAGAGCGATCTTTGGCCGGTCATCGGTGGCAATCTTGTTTCCTGCAGTATCGTAAATGTCTACCGGACCCTCGACCAGATAAGGTCCGTTTGGTTTCGGACGAATGGATACGTCTGCCATCTATTTTCTCCCCCGAACTATGATTGATGAAAGCTATGGACGCATTCTAACACGGGCGCGCAATTCGCGGGGGCAAGCCCCCCTCCTGACGTTGAGGTTGTCAACTTGACGTCGCATTAAATGATTGAAAGCCGTCCAAGCTTTTGATCCCATTTCATCTTAAGAGATCTCTCAAGTCAGGAAGGGCTTGCCTCCCGCTTTCTTTGGATGCTGCGTCCCTCGGACTTTTCCTTTAGACTAGGCGGGCATGCCCTTCATCCACGTTGCCGCGATGTTCATCGCCGCCTTTCTCGCAGGCATAGTGAACTCGATCGCCGGCGGCGGCACGTTGCTGACCTTTCCGCTGCTGATCTGGTTAGGACTTGATCCCAAAATCGCGAATGCTACCAGCACCGTGGCATTGTGGCCGGGGTTGTTCGGCGGTTTGTTCGGCTATCGCCGCGAGATGAACGACAGCTCGCTGATCCTGCTGCGCCTGGGCGTGATTAGCGTCATTGGTGGTGGCGTGGGCGCCTGGCTGTTGATTGTTACACCCTCACCGACGTTTGCGCGGCTGGTTCCGTTTCTGATTCTGTTCGCGACCCTTCTGTTCATGAGTCAAGGGCCGGTGAATCGTTGGCTGCGTCTGCCCACCGAAGGCGGCGAATCAATGAAGGCCTGGTGGAGCTTTGCGATAGTGGTCCAGTTTTTCTCGGCTGTGTACGGCGGTTATTTCGGAGCAGGCAACGGAATTTGGATGCTGGCGGCGATGGGACTTCTGGGCATGCACGACATACATCGCGCCAACGGCATCAAGAATTTTTTGGGCATCTGCATTAACTGCGTGGCGGTGGTGAGCTTTTCGATTGCCCACATGGTGGACTGGCCCAAGTCTCTGTTGATGGCCGTCGCGGCCCTGGCGGGCGGCTATTTCGGATCGCGCACGGCGCAACGTGTCGGCCGCGTATTCATTCGCCGCGCGATTGTGGTGATTGGCTTTACGATAACCATCGTGCTGCTGTGGCGCATGAGGTGATCTAATCCGCAGATTACGCAGATTACGCAGACAAGAAATAGCAGCCACAAAAAGGCTCAGAAAACACAAACAGGAACCAAAAGCACGAAAGCATGTCGAGCCGCGGGTATCTTCTTTTGAGCTTCTTGTGCCTTTTTGTGGCTGTATTTTTTAATTGTGGGTGTACCTTTTAATCTGTGCGATCTGCGTAATCTGCGGATTCAAATAAACGAATGAGAAAACTTCCGCGCGAATTCTACACCCGGTCAGACGTACTCGAAGTTGCGCGTGGTCTGCTCGGCAAAAAGTTGGTTGTTCCCCACAGAAACGGTTTGCGGGTCGGGGGATTCATCGTCGAGACCGAAGCCTACCACGGACCGGAAGATCGGGCGTCTCATGCCTACAATGGCCGCCGCACCAATCGGACCGAGACGATGTACGGTATTGGCGGCACGGCCTATGTCTATTTTGTCTATGGCATGTACAACCAGTTCAATGTGGTGACGAATGCCGAGGGCGTGCCGCACGCGATCCTGGTGCGCGCGGTCGAACCAGTTGAAGGTCTGGATGTCATTCGCCGTCGCCGCCACGGCCGATCTGAATATGAATTGACCAGCGGTCCGGGCCGCTTGTGTCTGGCGCTGGGAATCGATCGCAAGTTAGACAAAGCCGATTTGCTTGGCGACCGGGTTTGGATCGAAGAAGGTGTCTCGATCTCTCCGCGTCAAATTTCGCGCGGGCCGCGAATCGGAATTGATTATGCTGAAGAGTGGATTAAGAAGCCGTGGCGATTTTGGATTAAAGATAATCCGTTTGTGAGTCGGTAAGAGTCGGCCAAAATAATATGGACATTTGAGCCCAGTACCGTTAATGTACGTCGGAAACGGTGGACCCGATGCTTGGCGTGCTGCGTACCTTCCCCTGCCCAAACTGTAACGAGCTCATCAATACCGGCATGGACAAATGCCGATATTGTTCTTCACCGGTAGATCACGCGGCGGCCGAAGCTGCGGCCGATATTCAAGACAAAGCCAATCAGGCGTACAACGATGCGAGCGTCATTCGGAATATGGCAGCGGTGATGTGGATATTCTTCCTCGTGCGCTTCATTCCGTTCGTAGGCATCGTTGGTTGGATTGGAATGTTGGGAATGCTGGGCGGAGTTCCGATCAAGATGATCTTGTGGCTCTTGAAGTTTGGGCGTATTAAGACCAATGATCCGGATTACAAACGAGCGAAGAGAAATCTTATCTTTGCCCTGCTCATCTGGTTGCCGCTTCCCCTGTTGCTCCTGTTTTTCATTGGTCTCGTCGTGTTTGTGAGTCAAAACGCGCGCTAAACCCCGCGAGCGAGAGACGCCCAAACTCCTGCTTCGCCTTTTTGTCTGATGAGTCCTACCACTTTTTGATAAGCCTCCGCATACAGAGCGCGCATCGCTTCCTGCGAGCCCGGGCGGGCGAGCCTCTGCTCAAGTTCTTCGGTCGAGTGCGCGCTCCGACTGAGATAGCGCGAAATCGTCGCGCCTTCACCGGCGAGGTAAAGCGCAAAGCCTTCTTCCAACCAGCGCGGCGCGCGATTCCGGCTGACGGCATCGATTACCGTATGCGCCAATTCGTGACGAAGGGTATTTGTGAGCACTCCGCGGCGCTTTAATAACCCGACTGGCTGCAGCTCAATTCGATTGCCTTTCGTGGCCGCCGCCGCCCACCATGGTTGACCGGTGCGAGAGGTAAAATCACCCGTGCTTTCGTTGAGCCGGATCTGCAAAGTCGGAATCTCAATCGGAACCGAAGCGGCCGCGGCCCGGTGCAGGAAATCACTGCGAGCGTTTTCCAGGGTATTCAAGACCTGATCGGCATCACGGCGATCGACGCCGACGGGATAGGTGACGCGAAAGTGTTCACTGGAAATGGTGAGATATCTTTGATTACTCGCCAGTCCCGTAGGGACGAAATGTTTATAGTCTCGCGTCTTCGACGAATGCATACGCTCCGTGGGAGCGTAATGTAATTGTTCGTCAGAGGTGGTCGGAAGAGACATCGCGCTCCTACGGAGCTGCCCCTTCCTTTTTGGTTTGGGGACTATAAACATTTCGCCGCTACGCGGCTGAAGGCCCTCGACAACAGCTGCCTGTGGGACGCCACTTGAGCGGATTAGCAGGTCCGCCTTCCAGCCGTTGCTTGCGTGGTAATCGAAAGAGGCATTCAAACGCAAAGGACGCAGAGAACTTCGCAGAGGAACGCAAAGGTTTTCCTCTGTGCCCTCTGCGAAAACCTTTGCGCCCTCAGCGTTTAAATCCGAACCTTCGTCACTTGATCTAATCGCAACGCGGTCTTTTCTCCCGACCCTCGTGCCCGGAAAATACTTCTCCAGAATCCGCGTATAATTCGCACCGCGCATGGCCATGACATGCGCGCCCTCCTGGCACAGGCCGAGGCCGTGACCAAAGCCGCTGCCGCGAAAAACGAAATTCGCCCCCGCGCGGGTGATTTCGAACCGCGAACTCTTCAAGACATTCCATCCCAGCACGCGACCCACGATGATCTTGAAATCCCAGCCACGCACAGTCTTGCGGTGCTCGCCTTCAAGCGTGATGAATTCCGCGCGTCCGGTCTCGTCGCGCTTGTTGACGATTACTTGATCCAATCGCGCGCCGACATCCGTGCGGGCATCGCTTTGCAATGCCCGCAGCAAATCCGCTCGGGTAATTACGTCAGTCCATCTGGCGTGCGGCCCGGACAAGCAATAGTCGTCGCGCACGCCGCGCAGATACTCGGGCGGGCTGACTCCCCAAAGCGTTCCCAGGTTCGCAGTCTCTCCGCCACAGGATGCGCCAAAATAGACATCGGCAGGTTGCCCATGATCGTCTAGCAGTAGCTGACCCTCAGTCGCTTTGACCGCGGCGGTGATCGTTTCAGAAGCCCGGGCGTAAGCAAGGGCTCCGTTGGTCATCAAGCCCTCCCTGACGGTCGGGCTTCTGACACCAAAACGCTGGCAATGCGTAGTCGAGCAGAAATCGTAGCCATCTTTTGCGTGACGTCCACGATTTTTCACGGCATAAGTGCGAATGGCAATTGCCAAAGCTTTAATTGCTTCGGGCTCCGTCTCCATGCTGCCTTCCGTGCGCAGTACACCAAGCACGTAATCTTCCAAAGACATCTCTTGCGTGACGTTGTCATGCACCAAATGCACGCGCACGGCAGACGCGGAGAGGGGAAGACGCGGAGACGAGGAGCCACTGTAGCTATCCAATCCGATCTTCTCACCTGAAGTATTTGTTCTCTGTGACTCTGTGTCCCGGTGGCTGATGGCTTTCGCGTAAGCTTCAAAGATTGGCTTGGCCAGGGTCGCCGCTTCTGAACCGTGTGAGCGCCCAAGCAGAACTATCACGGCGATTTCAGCTTCATCCGGTCCTATTCCGCCGGCCGAGACTGAGTTAGTACTCGATCCCGCAAAGCCTACAAACCAACCGTTCGGGCGAAAGCCTTTCGCCGGCAGAGCTGTTCCGGTCTTCCCGATAATGTAAAGCGGAAGCGAATCAAGTTTGGCGCTTCTCGCGGTCCCATAACGAACGGCGCCGCGCATGCCGTCAGTAATAATCGTGCGGTGCTGCTCAGAAATGTTTTCCTGCGCCCGCTCCACAGGCTGAAAGGCGTTCGCGTCGGCGACGCGCACTTGAAACAGATGTCCGCCGTTCACCAGCGCGGCATAAGCAGCGAGCAACTGCACGGGCGTGACCAGTATTTGATCGCTTTCCCCGATGGCTTCGCGCGCGTCACAATCGCTCTGCTCAGAGGCGTGATTGCTTTCCTGAGTGCGAATTCGCGCGCTATTTCCGGTCTGGCAGGGCCGCACTGTTCCCGCAACTTCCTCGTTTTCGCCGGCGCCGGCCGGCTGTCCAAAGCCGAAGCTTCGCACCGTTTCAATCAGCCGATCGCGGCCCAGACGCTGGCCGAGCGAGGCGAAGTAATAGTTGCAGGAGTAAGCAATTGCCTGTGATGGAGTGAATGGTGGCAAGTGATCGTCATGCACGCAGGGCAGGGAAAACCCGAGACCGGTGAATCGGCCCGGACACACTGTGCGCGAATCCTGATTAATCAATCCGGCGCGCAACGCGGCCAACGCGGTGAACGGCTTCATGGTTGAGCCGGGCATCAGGGCCTGCGTGAAAGCGAGTTGCGGGTTCACTACCGCGCGCCCGCGCCCGCTTCGCGGATCTATGACGATGATCGTGCCTTCACGCTCACCCAGGGCGGTAATCGCAGCTTCCTGCAAGGCCGCGTCGATCTCAGTTTCGTTGCGTGGGTTCTCTCCGGACGAGGCGAGTGGCGCCCAGCGAGTATTCTGAGACGGTATGATCAAAAACAAAATTGCTGCACAGGCGCAGGTGAGCAGGAGCGCATGCTCGCGGGTCATGCGCCCGAGATAACCTATTCCGATTCTGGCAGTCGTCACGCGGGCGCCTCCGCGGCGGGTGCATCCGGGATTGTCTTTGGCGAGGTGGCGATATCACTCGCCGTATTTTCTCTTGTGAGTGTCGTCAGAGTAACAATCCAACCAATCAGCATGAACAGAAAAGCGAGCACCAGTCGCGCAATGAAGACCGCAAAGTCAGTCTTGTTACCTTTGACTGTGAAGGGAATGAAGAGCAACGCGTAGGGGACTGCGACAAAGAAGATCAAGCCCAGCGCATATGTGAAAACCGACTCCGACGCGAAGGCTCGAGCCAAAACATTTCCAATTCTTTTCAGTACTGCCTGGCCACCGCCGCCAGCCGTGTCACGTACCTTGCGCCCGGCAACTTCGATCCACAAATGAATTGCCGCTAGCGGTAGCGCTACCCCAAACAACAAGCAGCGCACGGTAGCGAAAATGAGTGACGGCCAATAAATCGGCTGCACCTTGGGCGCGTTGGCGGGGAAAGTGATCGGTGGCTGTGGGGCGGAGAAGCGAAGCTGCCATTTGTTCAGCAAAGCCCAAAGCGCCCAGGCCAACAGAAGAACCGGCACGGTAACTAACGCCAGCCTGATTGCGTCGCGCAGAATCTGTGCCCAGCGAAACTTCGGCTCGCGCGCATGGTTCAGGATTGCTGATTGCAACACAAAGAATTCCAACGGCACCAGCACCAGGAGGAGGAGCGTTACTGTCACCTGCCACACTGTTGCTTCTCGCGTCGCGATAAAGCCGTAAAGCGATGCGAGCCACAACGCGTAAAGCGCGGCGAAGATGGCCAGGGCGCGGGGGCTTGTTAGTAACGCCTTTATTGTTTCAAGCCAGGTCTTCAAGGTTGCTGTAATCATAGTTGCCTCTTCAGTGTGGTAGTCAAAAGCGTGCGAAGGATCTTTTAGACGCAAAGTACGCAGAGGAATTCGCGGAGAGACGCAAAGTTTTTCCTCTGCGACGTTTGCGGTATCCTTTGCGTTCCTCTGCGGTTACTTGATCTTCATTGACATTCATCGCGCCCGTTGTTCTGACTTCACTTCTTGTCCAGAATCCGCATCCGGTCGTTGCTTGTATTCGCCTGCACGGTTGGCTGGTACATCAGCTCGGCCCGCGCGGGCGCGACCCGAAATTCGCCCGGTACCTCGACGCGCATCGCGTACTGGAACGTGGCGTCGCCGTCAAAGTAGTTCAGGAAGATCGCCGTACGGTTGTCGCGAAACTCGCGATTGCTGTACCAATCGGTCCATTGACCCGTCGAGTAGTTCAGATAGATACCGCTGACCTGCGCGACCTGTTCGGCGCCGGCCGGAATTGGATCTTCGATCATCAAATATTGCGCGCGCGCTCCCGTCAGGCGCAGGCGTACAACGATCAGATCGCCGGAACGCAGTTCGCCCGACATTGGCTCAACCTTCCAGCTCGACTTACCGCTTTCGTTTTGAGAAACCCGCAGGCGCAGATACTCGCGCGTGATCTTCAAGTTAGCCGACGAAGCAGGCGCGACGTTCTCTTCCGCGGTGAAGTATTCAACCGTGGATGAAAGGTACAGCGCTCCGCGGCCGTGCTTGACCACCCGGACTTGATTGTTGTTTCCGACGTCGCCGGCCTTCTTCGTGATTACCAATGACTGGGCATTCGTCGAGTCAGCGGCGCCTACATGTTGATTGCCCACCTGCACGCCGTTGAGATAAATCTCGAATGTATAGTCGGGCGACAACTCCTTGCTGACTTTCAGATAGTCCGTCAGGCCATAAATCGCGAAGGCCGTTTCCTTCGTCGACAGCCAGTAGTAACCGTGGTTGCGGTTCTTGACCAGCCAGCGCGCGATCTTGGGCAGCAAAGCGTTCCCCGGATCGATTTGTGCGAGCGCCTTCAGCGAAAGCGCCGTCGCTTCGACGTCGAGATACACATCGCGGCCATAGTCGTTGACGCGATTGGTCTGCCAATGAGCTTCAAACTCGTCCGCCCGCGCGGCGCCGGCTATTGTGTTGGCAATCTCTTTGGCCCGCCCATCCTTGCGTTGCTGCAAAGCCAGCGCCAGTAGAGCACGGCCGTAAGGTCCCAGGCCGGCACGCTTGCCATAAAGCTCTTCCAGATAATGGCCGTCGCTGCCGCCGCCTTCGGTGAACGCATAAATCATATAAGCCCGCGTTTCGTCGTCGATCGGATTGCCGTTGTCGTTCTTGCCCTGATTAAGCAGCGCGGCAAGCTTGTCACGGCCGCGATCCCGCCGCCAGGTTTCTATCTGGTAACCGGCATTGCTTGCCAGGGTCAGGCCATCAACCACGTAAGCGGTCATGAACGGATCGCTCTTGTCGTCTTTCCACCAACCCCAGCCGCCGTCATCGTGTTGATAGGCAGAAAGCCGATCCAGTCCGCGTTGTACTTTTTTGTCGAGGTCATTCGACGCGCGAATCTTTGCCGACGGCACGTCCTTTAAGGCCTGCGCCACGATCACGTTTGGCAGAAAGCTCGACATCGTTTGTTCAGTGCATCCATATGGGAAGCTGGTCAGATAGTCGAGTGCGCCAAACAGTGTCCCGGCAATCGAAGAAGACGCTTCAATTCGCAGCGTCCGGGCCTGGCTGTCCGGATTCTGAGGCAGATCAAGAGAGAAGGTCTGCTCTCCGTCGTTCTGAGTTAAGGTCGTCGTGTTGCCAACCGTCCGTTTCAACCCGTGTGGCAGGATTTCCATCGTCATTTCAACCGCATCGGATTCGGTGTCGGTCAAAGCTTTCGCCAGCAGAGTGAGTTTGCCGACCTGGTTGGCCTGCACCCGCCAATCGACTCGATGCTCGCCGTTTTGTTTGATGGTCACGGTCTCCGCGGCGTTATCGAGCAACTGTGCCCCGTTTAGATCGAGCGAGATCTTGGTCGACTTATCACTCTTCAGGAAGTTATGCACTACGCCTGAAATGGTCACCGTGTCGCCTTCGGTGAGAAAGCGCGGCATCTCCAGGCGCATGATCACGTCTTTGCGGGCGATGGTCTTTTGCACCGCTGAGCCGACGCGTGTGTCGGCCGTGACCGCCCGCGCGGTCGCTCGCCACGTGGTCAGGTTATCAGGCAGTTTGAAGTTCACCGTAGCTTTGCCGTCGCCGCCAGTGACTACGTCAGGCTGCCAAAATGCGGTGTCTTTGAATTCGCGACGAATCGTCGGCTCGGCAAACTGCGTACTGGCAGTGTCCTTGAAATCAGCAAGCTGATAGCCCGGCTTGTTGCGCGCGAGATCGACCGGTTTCTCTCCGCCATAGCCGGTGAAAGTGTAGCGAATTGCCAGGCTGGTCTGCACTTCGTCATAGCGCTTGCCGTAAAAGTCGCGCTTGATGTTGCCCGCCGTCTCTGACTGAATGCTGTAGATTGCTTCGTCGACAATCCCCAGACTAATCTCCGCGTTCGCCGCCGGCGAGCCGTCTTCATTGCGCGCCATGATGGTGTACGACGCCACATCGCGGGGCTTGAATTCTGTCTTGTTGGGAACGATATCGAGCTTCAGCATCTTGTCGCGCGCGGGCACGGCAATTAACTGGCTCTGGTTGTACATGTCGTTGTCCTTAACAAACGACACGTCGAGATAGACGTTGGGCTCGTACTTACGATCGATCGGCACGTCGATCACAATGCTTCGCCCGGGCGCATCGATCTGGCGTACGGTAAAGACATTCGAAAGCTCAGTCGTTACTAACAGGTGTACGTTGTCAGCTGGCAGCATCGCCAGCACATGCGCAGTTTCGCCGGGCTTATAGGATTTTTTGTCGGGAACCAGCTTGATCGATTTTTCGTCGTAATCGCGATAAGAGAAATCCGCCCACTGGCCCTGCTTGTCGGGCGCCCAGAATGATCCGCCGCGATTGACGATCTGCCGGCCGTTCTCGTTGACAATGGCTTTGACATAGATGCTGCCGGGCGAAGGAACGTTAAAGTCGTACATCGCGTTGCCCTGGCTGTCGGTGTTGACATCAGCAGACGCCAGTTCACGTTCGTGCAGGATGTAATCGGTCGTCTTGTATTTATAGCCGTTGGTTTCTTCTTCCTTCTCGACCTTCTCGTATTTCTGCTCGATGAATTTAAGCGTGACTTTCTGTGCCAGCGGATGCCCGGCATAGTCGGCGGTCTTCACCCTGATTTTCGCCACGTCACCCTGATAATAGAGATAGCGTTCGGGGTAAGCATCGGCGACGGTCTTGCCGCGAGTGCCGATGAATGACGCCTGACCCTGCATCTCGCGACGCGAGGCGTCGGTGACCTTAGCTTCCAGCCGGTAGGTATAGTCCCACTCATCTTTGTCTTCCGGCTTAGGCACTTCAAAATTGACCGATAGTTCGCCGCGAGAGTTCAGCTCGCCATCGCCTTCGGTGACCAGGTCGCTGCCATAGTAGCCATAGTTGTCTTCGTCGCCGCCTTCGTTATCCGGGCCGGCTGCGTCGTCAAATTCGTCGGTCGAATCGCCGCCCCACCACCAGTGATAATAGCGCTGGCGATAGACGTAGTAATGCACGTCTGCCTTGGTCACCGGCGCGCCGAAAAAATAATTGGCGCTCACGGTGAATTTGACTGTCTCACCCACGGCGGCGAATTCTTTCGGGCCGGCGACCTTCACTTTGAACTCGGGCTTTTTGTATTCCTGAACTTCAAAGTAGCCGCTGGCTTTCGCTTCACCGATCGCCGCGGTGATGTTATAGCTGCCCAGCGGCGCTTCATCGACAATATCAACTTCGCCGCTGAAGGTGCCGCGGGTAGAGAGCGGCAGCTCTTTCTCGAAAATTTTTCCGTTGTTGGGATCCTCGATCGTGACAGTGACGGTCTTACTGTCCAGCAGCTTGTAACCATCGCGGCCCCATTGCCGCAGAATGCCCTTGAAATAAACCTTCTGGGCCGGACGATAGATGGGACGGTCGGTGTAGATATAGCTGGTGAGGTCTTCGCCGGTAAGTACGTCGTCCTCACCTCCGTCGCCGCCGAAGTACAAGGACTCGACGTCGGAAATGACAAAGTTGTCGCGCTCGCGCGCCATGATTAGATAAGTTTTGCCCGTTTGCGATTCGGGATCGACATCCTCTGGCGGCTGGCTGGCAGTCGCCGGCCGTTTGATCTCAGCTTTGAAGACGCCACTCTTGTCCGTGGTGCCGCTGGCCAGGGTTTGCTTGGCTTTGGTTACTTCGACGCTCACTCCCGCGTGCGGTGCGCCCGTCTTGCGGTCGACAACATACACGACGACCTGGCCATCCTTGGCCGTCTTTTCAATCATCGTCAGATTCGTGACAATCGCGATTGAGTAAGCCCGCATGCTGCCGTTAACGCCTTCGATCAGATAGACGCCGGGATCAACTTTGCCGAGCGAAATCACGCGGCTGTCATATTCGTTTTCCAGCGCGGGTAATTTCTCGCGCCAGTCTTTCACTTTCTGATCGGGATTCAGTAAGGGCACGCGCGCGTAATCAGTAGCAACGTTTAGCGGCGTCTGCGTCGGTTCATTGGATTTGCGGTACTTTTGATTGAACGTCTCGCGATGTTCTTTCAGCAGGTGCGAGCGGACATAGTCCCTGACGGCGGAGAAGATCGAAACCTTCAATGAATGAGCGCGCTCGAGGATCGAAATGCGAGCGCCGTAACCCTGGGCCGCGGCTTCCTTTTCCTTCTCGCCCATCTGATGCGGATCGTCGAGCTGCTTGAAGAATTTGACCGGATCCTTGACGCGATAGACGCGGAAATCCAGATAGTCAACGTTTTGATAGCTGGCCCAGAGCCGCGCCGATTCATTTGGCGAGTAAGTGCGGTTGGTCGTCAACGAGAAGTAAGGCTTGGTACTGACGACCGTAGGCGTTTCTGGTTGCGACGGTTGCGCGGCTGCGCGCGCGGCGCGCGAGCGAATCACGTTGAAGCCGAAAACGGAAAGTGCCAGCGCCAGATAGATTGCCGCGGTCGCAATGTAGCGGCCCAGCCGGGGATTAGTTTCAGACACGTTCAATTGCCTCCTCAGAAAGTGGGGACAAATTCACCACAAAGGCACGAAGGCACAAAGATGGAAAAAACCGAAAGCAATGAGAACAAACGGACGAGAATTGCAGTGCGTGTGTTTTCACCTTCGTGTGCTTTGTGTCTTTGTGGTCAATCTCCATTGCGCTTGCCCGCTTGCCATCGCAAGCGGTTCTGTACCTCACCGAAGAATCTTCAGCCGGTAAAACCCCAGAAAGTTCTTATTACTTTCCACCGGCCGCCAGCGCGGGTCGGGATGATGATCGAGCACCGAGAGCTCGACCTTTTTCACGGTTCCCTGATCAACAGGCGACGAGCCAGTGTGATAGACAACCCAATCCGGCGCGCCGTTTGGCGCGATTCGCGGCGCGCCCAGAAAGATCATGACGTGATAGGGATACTTCTGGACCCAGGGTTGATAGAAAAAGAGTAGGTCGCCGGGCTGCGCCTCGCGGCGGTCACGGCTAACGAAGACGCTGTTGAAATTCTTGAGTGTGCGACCATCGGCAAATTCTGAGAACCGGCCGTTGCGCAGGTCGCTTTCATGAAAAGACCCAAAATCGGTGCGAAAGATTTTCTCGCCCAGCGCATTCCGATCCAGATCGAAACCGGCAACATCCGGCGCGACAGTTTCATAGCCCTGGCCCATTTTCTGAAACCAGATGCGGTCGTGGCGGCGTAGCGCTTCACGCATCGCAAACCGCGCCAGTCCGGCGCAATCGCGCTGCTCAGTCTTCCACTGATCGCTCAGTTGGTAGAACTGAATTTCGGCAATCGCTGTGAACCAGCGGCGAAAGCTGTCGCGATCCTGAAACGTGCGCAGCTCGGCAGCGTCAGGAATGCCGTCGTTGTCGGAATCGATTAGCCCGGCTGCCGATGACGACGTGTGCCCGGACTCGAGCGGTTTGTTCTCTGCATTCAGCTTTTTGCTTTCTGCCTTCTGGCGTCCTAAGGCGGGAGCCCCTTCGAAGTCACCGTTGCCGAGCACAAATCGACCAAAGCTCCACGCTATCGATACCAGCGAAATGACGAGGACACCGGCCAGAACCATCCGGCGCTTCGAAAGGGCACGCAGTTGAAAGGTCGGGATTAGCATTGCTGCCAATTATGACGTTGTAGATTGGTCACGCGACACGCGGATGCTAACACGTATCGGTCAGGTCAACCACCATTATGAACGGGAATGCCACGCCGTGAGAGTGTGTGGATTCCCTCAGTCACTCGACGCATGCTAAGCTGCGCCCAAGACCGCGGCCAGGTCCTTTTAATATTCGTCGCGGTCCGTCTTTCGCAAACAGTTCCTAAGTACGATGCCCAAGCAAAACGCCAATCCCGAAGCCATTCTGGATGCGATCAAGAGAATTGAGATCGTCGCTGAACTGCTCGAGGAAAAGAACAAGAACAACCTCAAGATGATCGTGGAAGGTAAGGTATCCGGCGGCAAGCAGATCGGTCCTTACGCGCGGTTGCTTACCTACTCGCCCGGCGAAGTCGTCGTGCGAGAAGGCGACTGGGGCGGAAACACTTTTTATCTTTCAGTTGACGGCGCGCTGCACGTCCTGGTCTCGGACGAGAGCGGTGAAAACCATAAGGTCGGAGCGATTGCGCCCGGGACCTGCTTTGGCGAGCGATCGATTCTGGCGGGCGTGCCCCGCAACGCCACGATAATCGTCCCGGCCGACGGCGGCTCCGTAACGGTAATCGAATTGGTGCGGCCAGCGCTCAGACTGTTGAGGTCGCTGAAAAAATTCGCCGAAAAAATTGACGCCACCTATCGAGCGCATGGTCTGGGAAACACCATAGCCGCGATTCAGGAAGCAGCCGGCATCGCCCTGAGCGCGATCGAGCTGGTGGCGCTGGGGAACCTGGCGCAGTTCATGGTGTACGGCAAACATCACCTGCTGGTCGAAGAAGGAAAGCCCATCGAAAAACTCTTCCTGATTTGCGGCGGCTGGGTGCGGCGAGTCCGCGGCTTTCCTATCTACCAGGACATCACTGAAAGTGCGGGGCCGAGCACACTGGTTCCCGAAGATTTTCTGGGCGCGGGCAACTGCCTCGGCCTGGAAGCTCTCGCGGGTCAGGCTGCCTGGGAGTATTCCGCGGCGCTAATGGCGCGAACCGAAGTGCTGGAAATTCCGTTGTCCAGGCTGCGTCAGGATCCACAACTCTGCGAACGGGTACGAAAGGCGTTTGCTGAATTTTCGGTGGCCGATGACGATACCGGCTTACGCGAGCGCGCGCAGACAGACGTCTTGACGGCCGCCGAAAAGGAAATCGCGACCGGCATCGTTGACGCGGTCAATCTGCTGGTGATGGACATGGATAAGTGCGTGCGCTGTGGTAACTGTTCTTTGGCCTGTCATAAGGTTCATGGTCAATCGCGGCTCTTGCGTCGGGGCATCCACATCGAACGCCCGGTCCAGCTTGGCAGTAAGGCAACTCAACACGTGCTGGCTCCCTCGGTATGCATGCACTGTAAAGATCCCGAGTGCCTGACCGGCTGTCCGACCGGCGCCATCTTTCGCGATCCCAAGGGACAGGTGGACATCGATCCGCATACCTGCATCGGCTGTTTTGACTGCGCGACGCAATGTCCTTACAACGCGATCTCGATGGTGCCACGCGACGCGCCTGCGCCTGCCCACCTCAATCTAACTGAACGAGTCAAGAACCTGTTCAGCGTCCGGGCGCCCAAACCTGCTCCGGCGGCCGAGGCCGACGACATGGTGGCGATCAAGTGCAACCTGTGCGGGAGCACGCCGCTGAATCCGGATGGAGCCAAGCGCTCCGCATATTCCTGTGAAGAGAATTGCCCGACCGGCGCCCTGGTGCGAGTCAATCCGCAGGAATATTTTGGCGAGATAGAAAAGACGCTGGGCCTGGTTTTTCGCGATCAGACCCACGCCATTGGGCGCAACATTCACAAGAGCGATCCGATTGCGCGGACCTGGCATATCGCCGGTACCGCCCTGGTGATCGCAGTCACCGGATTGATCGTCTGGGCGCTATGGCATTACGGGTTTAGTCAACATCTTCGTGGAACCTGGTTGACGATGCGTTGGGTCACCGGTCTGGTGGGACTGGTCGGGATTGCGGCGGCAATGACTTACCCGGCGCGCAAACCGATTTATCGCCGGCGAGCCGGCGCCCTGCGTTACTGGTTGCTGGGGCACATCTATCTCGGCGTGCTCGCAGGCATCGTGCTTTTGATTCACGGCGGCAGTCACGGCGGCGGCTTACTGCCGATGGTCTTAATGCTTTGGTTTGACGCCGTCATCGTCACCGGCCTCTTCGGTATGTCTTGTTATCTGGTCGTGCCGCGCATTATGACCAGCATCGAAGGCGACCCTTTGCTGATCGAAGATCTCGAAGGACGCCGATCTGAGCTGCGCGAAGAGTTGGCGACCATAGTCGGCAATGCCGACGAGCAGTTGCGTGATTTGATCGAGCGAAAGGTGCGGCGGCATTTCTCTTCGCTTTCTTATTTGCTGAACCAGTACCTGCGACGAGAAGAACTGACTGCATCGCTGGCCAGGGCGCGCCTGTACTTCAAATCCGAAATGGACACGCTTGGTGAAAAAGAAAAGCGCGGGCTGTTTTTGAAAGCAGTCGAACGAAGCGTTACATTGCGGCGCGTCGAGTCGCTAATCTATCTTCACCGGCTGCTAAAAGTATGGTTGGCGCCGCACGTGATTTCGACTTCAGTGATGCTGGCGCTCCTGGCTGCGCATATTGTTCAAGTGGTGTTCTTTAAGGTGAGATAAGGATCAGTTTAGTGGTCAAGGGCTGTTTCTCCCTTCTCCCTTTGGGAGAAGGGTTGGGGATGAGGGGGCATAGCCAGGCGATAACAGTCAACAAATTCTCTCTCGTGCTTCGGAGGAAAGCTGGTGAGAAAGGAAAGACAATATCGTGGTGATTACCAGTTTGCGGGCTTGAAAGAGCTCGCCCGTGAACTGCGAAAGAAACAAACATCCGCGGAAGCGGTGCTGTGGGAACTAATTCGAAATCGTCAGTTACTGGGATACAAATTCAGACGGCAGCATCAATTTGGTGATTACGTTGCTGACTTCTATTGTCACGAAGCATCACTCGTAGTTGAGTGCGATGGGCCGGTTCATCAGCCGAACGAGCAGTGGCATCACGACAAGAACCGTGACGCATTTATGATCGGCCAGGGTGTCCGAGTGTTGCGCTTCACCAACCAGCAAATCCTGACTGAGACTAAGAACGTGATTGAGAAGATCGTCCGATTTCTCCCTTCTCCCTCTAGGAGAAGGGCTGGGGAAAAAGGGGCGTAGCTGAGGCGGATAACGGCACAAAGCCCTCTCCCCAGCCCTCTCCCAGGGGGAGAGGGAGCTAAGCCAACTGCTACGGACCAGTTGTTGATATGGAATCAACCTTCATCATCATTCGCGAAGACTTACAGGTCGATCCCGTTACGATCGTAGCCGAAGGCTTGCTGGTCGGTCGGCTCCCGACCTGCGAGGTGCTGCTTAACCATCCTTCGGTGTCGCGGCTTCATGCCGGAATCACCAACGCCGAGAGCGACTTTTACATCCGCAATCTGCGGCCCGCGAATCCCATCCTGCTCAATGGCGAAAAACTCGAGGATTACCAGGCCCTCGCGGCCGGCGATGTGTTGGGTGTTGGCCCATTCGCTTTGAATATTGATATTGCGCAAGGCGCGTTGGTGATCAAAGTATCGCTGCAAATCGCCGCGACGGCCGGCGACGCGGTAATTCGGCGCGAGGCCTCGGGACTTTGGGAGTTGCCAACGACGATGTCGCTTGAGTTGCCGAGCACGGCGCCGGATGCACCGGCCCAGTCGGGCGCGCACAAATTACCGCCTCCGCGAAAACCCAGGCCGGCGGCGTCGGGCTCCAAAGCGCTGGACGTCTTTTGGGACAAGCGTATTACCGCGGCCACCAAAACGATCAAGCCTTCTCCACTTTTTCCTTTGCTTGGCCGGCCCTCGGGCAAGGCCCAGTCCGTTTGGATGCCGACTACGGATCTGACACGGCGCTGGCCGCTGTCGCTTATGCTCTGGGGCGTAATTCCGGTCGTCCTACTAACCGCGGCCGGCGCGCTCTTCTACGCCTCGGCATTCACGCCGGCGCCAATCTCTGACGCGCACATGCGTGAGCAGCCCATTTCGTTTCCGCCAATTGCGAATCGAGCTAACGCCGGTTCTTGCACGTCGTGTCATGCGTTAAGAACCAGCATGGAGGCGAAGTGCACGTCATGTCACACGACCGAAGCTTTCGTGGGAACTGTGATCCCGTCGCACATGAACGCGGGAATTGGTTGTGTGGATTGTCATGCCGAACACCGCGGCGCGCAATTCAGAGCCATCGACGGCGCGCTCTTATCCTGTGCCGAATGTCACAACGATCAAAACCGGAAGGTTTATGGCGGGAAGAGCGTCGGCACTCCTCACGGCGGAGCCTTTGGATATCCAGTGGTCGATGGGCATTGGAAATGGAAGGGGATTGACGCGGACGAGCTGGCGCAGCGAAAGGCGACTTTAAAACTCGAGCGTCTACCGAGCGATACGGAGGACCAGTGGCGCAGCAAGCAGTTTCATACCGTACATCTCTATCGCGTCAAGGCTATCGGAGGGTTAGCGGGAAACAAGAACGGCGAGTTGAGCTGCTCGAGCTGTCATAACTCTTTCACTCCGCCCGACCTTGCAACTCCGCGCACTACCTGCGCCAAGTGTCATAACGGCCAGCCCGATCCTCGCGCGAAGCATCAGGTGATCGCCTCTGACAAACCCAACTGCACCTCGTGCCACGTGCAACACACGCGGGACAAGCGACACTGGAATCCGAATTTACTGGCGGGGAGCTGATTGAATTTGGAGTGCGCCGGCAGAGCGAAGCGGCGACAGCGCTTTGGTTTCAATGCCAAGAGATATCTAAAGCGGTGTCGCGCTGCGCTTGCCACCGCACTCCAAAAAATCTCACTTCGCTACGTGACACTTCCCACAGCCTTTGGGATCAGAGCCGGAAATCTTCGTAGCTAAATCAGGGCGGGCTTTGATCGCGGCGTCGTGGCACGCAAAGCAATTAGTGTGATAGGCAACTTCGTTATCGAGCTTCAGTTGTTTGCCGTCCCTGCTGATCACCGGGAGCGGCTTGCTTTCGTCGCCGGCCTGGAGATGACATCCGCGACACATCTTGACGGGTCCGGCCGCGGCCTCCTTCAAAACCTCAGCGGTGAGCACCACTTTTCTTTCCGAAGTCACCAACGGCGGTTTGAGATTTTCTTTAGGCTGATCGGTGTGATGACATTCGATGCAGGTGCCGGCAGTCTTTCCGTCAGGAGTGTAATTCTTGAGCGTGTGAGTTTCGTGATCGAAGGCGACTTCGCCCCACTTATCGTCAAGACTGTCGGTGTCGAGTTTTACTTTTTTCGGCTGCTCTTTGCCTTCCTTGGGGATCTCCTGGCTGAAAGTCGAATTGCGGGCGGCGTTAGCAACCACAAAAGTAAGCACACCACTCAATACTATTATCAAGATAATTAGCAGCCGCTTCACGTATCTGTCCCCCCTCGGCAGTCGCGCCAATCTTATGGACGTGAGCGAAAGCTTGTCAATCACATCGAGTTCGATGCGGTCGCGACCAGGCTCGTTTTCTCTAAAGGCACCTGCACTCTGACCACAATTAACCACGGAGGTCACAGAGGATTTTCGCAGAGCTCGCCGAGAAAGACTTTTCCTCTGCGAATTCTTCTGTGTCCTATGCGGTTAGATCCTTTCCGAAATGAGTTCACCCTCCGATTCGAAATGTTGACCCCGTGTGGCAACGCCGGCAATTCTTGAAATCCAAATCGCCGCCGAACGCGCGCCGGCCATTGTGACAGGTTGCGCAGGTGTTGTTTCCCGCCGGGAAATGTTCCTGAGCGCGCGGCGAACTGACTTGTCGCCGTTGCGGCAGGCTGGCCGTGTAATTGTGACAGTCGCTACAGCCGAGCCGTTGGCGCGCGCTGTGCTGGGCATGGCTGAAAGCGAAGCGAAAAGCGGCGGCGTCAGTTGGAGTCCTGGCGTAAGTTTTCTGATCGTGACAGACACTGCACGCGGCGATGTCCCGTCCCTTGGATTGGGCGTTGGGGGTGTGACATTCGTAGCATTGGTTGTGCGCCGAAAGTCCGTTGGGAATCGACAACCCCACCCCGCGCCTCAACGGCGAGCCATGACAGGACGAGCAACCACTCTTTGGCCGAGCAGCACCGCTCAGGTGCTGTGCGTGATCGAACTTCAGGTTAAAGCTCTCCTTGAATTGATCGGGAAATGCTTTCAGCGGCGGATTATTTCCGTTGACGTTCATATGGCAGATCGAGCACATCGGCACATTGGGAGTGGTGAACTGTGACAGGTGACATCCGGTGCAGTCTTTGTGGCCGGGAAAGCTCGGCCGCGCAGAGTTGTCTGAGCGATGATGACAATTGGAGCAGGCAACCGAGGCGTGACGCTGACTGCTGTGCAGGAATTTTGAATAGTCGAGATCGTTTCCCTGCGGGGAAACCGAGAAGGAAAAAGGAAAAAGGAAAAAAGAAAAAATCGGGATTGCGATTAGGCGTCGTATCATCTCGAATCTTTTCCCTCCTTTTGCCTTTTTACTTTTGCCTTGTTCTATTGCGCCGCCGCCTCATGACTTGCGGGCGCTTTTTTCTTCCCCACATCCTCAACATGGCAATAGGTGCAGCTACTTGTCTTCTTGTATTGCTCAAACTCTTCTTCGATCGTGGTGATTTTTGGATAGGTAGTCTTCTTATTGTCCTTATGACAAGTGACACACGCGGCGATAGGAACATCGGGAGTAAGACCGCGCAGCGTGCTTCGCCTCGTAATGTTGATGTGACAGGTCGTGCATTCCATCACATGCTCGCCCTTGCCGCCTTCGTGACTGAACATTGCCGAAATACGTTTTGGCGCTATCTGTACCACGAAGGTTGCGGCGGGTTTGTGGCAACCGGCGCAGTCGTCGGCGGTGGGCTTCTGATCTTTCCAATGACAGTTGAAGCACGAGTCATGGCTATGCGGCATTGTTTTGAAAAACTTGTTCGCCTGTGTCGTTGCTTCGGCTTGTGGCGAGAGTGGCGCGATGACCTGGTAGTCGTTCCTTTGATGGCAGATCGAACAGTTGTTGTAATCAGGTTTTTTGTCTTCAGGGATTGAGAAGGAAGTACGAACAATGCGCGCTCGGGCATCCGGTTGGGCAGCGGGATTTGTTGAAGCAATTACGTTCTGGTGGATGTTGTGCGGAAACTCGATCGAGAACTGACGTTCGTCTTTTGCTTTCGTCGCCTGATTCGAACTGTTGGGCTTGCCGAAAGCAAAGCGGCCCTCTTCACGCGGCGCCGCGCGCACGTGACAGACCGTGCAGATCGCCGGGCCGGTGCCGACAAAAGCCTGGCGGGTGAAAAATTGCTGGCGATGACAACGTACGCACGCGTCATGGTTTGGAAAGTCGGCAACATCGGGGAAGATTCGTTTTGCAGTCCATTCAGTGGGAACTTTGTGGCAGGCGTTACATGCGAGGCTCTGGTGGTTGTCGGATGTATGCATGAACGCGGAGTACTTTGCCGCTGAGCCTTTGGGAGCTTGCTGTTGTGGTGAAGGTTTCGGTACACGTTTGCGTGGACGGGTTTGTGTCCCAGTGATCGCAACTGCTCCGATCGCAAAGATCAGCACAAAGAGTATTAAATGCAAAGGTCGCAGAGGAACGCAGAGGAAAATCCTTTGCGCCCTTTGCGAAACCCTCTGAGTGACTTTGCGTTTAGACTGACCGTTGACCATTACTCGATCATGAATGACGTTGAAGCTCACTTCGCAGTCTGCTCACAAACCGGCAGAGGCCGCTCAACAATCTCGCATTTGACCTTTGGATCCTTTTCGTTCGACAGAGTGAAAGGTCGGCGCATCGCAATCGCCAGATCAACCGCCTTCACTTCTTTCTCACACGCCCATAGAATACTCGTCTTTTCGGTTTCGCTGGCGACCAGATTCGAGATTGTATAGAGACCGGGCTCGATTTCGGTAAGGTATGCAGTGCCTTTCCGATCGGTCATTACCGACATCACCTTTGTCCTGGTGGTTTCTTCCGCCTGCTTCAGCAGGGCGTTAATGAGTTCCTGCTTCTGTTTGTAAAAGCCGTCACGAAACTCAGCCGGTAAGTTTACCGTCAGCCAGCGTCGGGCCAGCTCCGGGTTCTTGAACTCTCGCAACGCTACGTCGTAGGCCGCCTTAAACTCCGGCACTGCTTCATTACCACCCAGATATTTCTCTTCTATCTCGCGGCAATAGACGGACTCGCAATCATTTTCATTCAGCCATTTGATCAAAGCCGCGCTCGCTCTCTTGTTACGGTAATAACACTCGCGCGATAGCGTCGCGGGCTGTTTGATCTTTTCAATCAGGCCTTTATTTTCTTCCAGACTGCCCTTAATCAGAAAGAAGCGTTTGCGCGGCAGCTCTTTCGTGGCCTCACCCGATTTGTATTTTACTTTTAGACGAATGACACCGCGGGTTGCCTGTGGGGTCTGGGTGTGAGCGGTCTCAAGGAAAAAGGTAAAAGTAAAAGGTAAAAAGGAAAAAAGAACGATCGCGCCCGCGAGCATGGGTTTGAGGCTGGCTTTGTGAGGAGGGACAACACTTGAACTGAAGAGATCCTTCTTCATTTTTTGCCTTTTGCCTTTTTACTTTTTCCTTGATCAAAGATTCGGGCTGCGCGGAAACTTCAGGTAAGGCAGGCGCACCCCGCGCACAAAAACCTGATCCGAACGAATAGCGACTGGCGGAGCGTATCCGTTGCTGCCCGCGCCGGCGATGAGATCATCCTGATCCACGCCGTCGCCGCTGATGCCAATCGCGCCGACCAGCACGCCGTTTTTATACAAAGGCGCGCTGCCGGGAAATATCTGAATACCGTTTGGCAAGCTGGGAATCGAAGTACATGGCGCCGCGCCGCCGCTCAGTATCGTTTGCAGGTTCGTCTTGATTAGATCAAGTTGCAGGCCGACGTTGAAGACACTCCATTCGCCTGGTTGACGGCTGAACGGGCCGGCCGCGGCGTTATTGATGCCGTCGGGGAAGAACGGGCGATGCAGAAAACCAACCGCACGATCCGTGAAAGCCACGGACCCATCCAACTTCAAACCATCAGCCGCAGCGCGATCGACGTAAGAGCCGAAACCCACAGTCCGCAGCGAGGCCGCCGCACCGGTTGCTGAATAGAAAGCCACCGTCCGCGCCTTCTGCACAGCCACGTCAAATCCGAACACTGGCGCATCGGTTTGACGAAACACACCGAGCACGACACCGTTCGTATCCACTACGGCGATCGTCACGCGCGCGTTGCTGCCCAGTGGTTGCCGAATCGCCGCCCGTGTAATGTTCGCTTGTTGCGCTCCGTGCGCGATGATCGTGCCGACATCGGAAGCTGTCAGTGAATTTGCCGTGACCGTCGGGCTGGCAATGAAGGGAAAGAAACGTGTGTCGACTTCGCCGGCTATGCCGCCCACGACCGTTGGCGTGAATTGGGAGGATTGCGCGCCACGGATTGGAAACATGGGATCGACCGCACCGGGCAAACTGCCAAAAGGAGTCGTGGTCGGAGCGGGCGCGTTCGCGACGTTGAGATAGGCGAGCCGGATTCCATCAACCAAAATGTTGTCGCCGCGGATTACAGAAGGCGCTTCGAACCCGCGGGCGGCTGAAACTGCGATCACCTCTTCGAACGGCTGATCGAAATCCGCCGGATCGCGATCGACCGTGTAGACGCCGTCTCCTTCGATGCCGACGCCACCGACTGCTTCGCCGTTTTTGTAAATCGGCACACTCCCGGGATCGCCGCTCAAGCCCAGCGGCAAGCCCGGAATCTTGATGTCCGAACATGGCAAAGAAGAAAACTGCACGCCATAGAGTGGGCCGCCAGGTTTGAAATCCACGTTGGGCGGAAAATGTTCCTGAATAATGAACCCGGCGGTCCGGCTGGTGAACGCGTTCCCGCGCGTGCTGAACAAAGACGCCGTGCCCGCCTTTGAGATCGCCGCCAGCTTTGCCGGCACACGCGTCCCGTCCAGACCGACGGGAACAAAACCGCTGAGCGGGTCCGGAGTCTGCCCTGGACCCGGGCCGCCGCCGCGAAGTTGGGTTGTGGCCGGCGCGCCGGTCATCGTGAAGACGCCGAGGACGTTTCCCTCGCGATCAGTTACCGCTACGGTGACCGGACGGCCCAACTGCGCCGCTACGGAGACGGCCTGGGCGATGATCGTTTGGACCTCCGACGTTGTTAATGTGCCCGCGGTCGCTGAAAGCTGCACCGGCGGAGCAATTGTTCCCGGCGTCGGAACTGCGCCATTGTCGTCTGGCGGTCCATCTCCAACGTGACCGACTCCGACGCGCACGCGATTACTCCCGGTGCCGTGATATGTGATTTGCACCAGCACGTCGCCGACATCGGCCATCTCCTCATTCAATCGGACGACGATCGAAGTCATCCACTCCTGGTTGGGCACCGGTGCCACGCATTCTACGGTCAGCGAATAAGTCCGATGCGCGCCGTCCTCCGCGCTCGCCGTGACCGCCGCCGGCGTTTCATTCGATTCCAGACTCAGGCCCATCGCAAACAGCATGATCCGAGTGCGATTGTCCGAACCCCAAGTGATCGGCGAAGTCAGGGCGAACGGTTCATGTTTTTGAGTAATTGATTCAACCACGATCCCGCGAGTCGAGGTTTCCTCGCTGACCAGGGTGAGTTTGGTGGTCTGCGCGCGCGAGTTTTGAAAAGAGAGCGGGGTTCCCAGGAGCAAGAGTACGCAGACAGACATCAGCAGCAGAAAGCGTGCGCGTTGGTCAGAGAAGCTGGCTGTCATCGAGCGTGCCAATACCGCGAAGTTGCGTGCCGAAATCTTTCGGGAGTATTTGGCAATCTATCACTAATCGCTGGCAGGCGAAAACGTTTTTCTCAAGTTGATCTAAGGAACGAGATTTTGATTGATGGTCGACGCTGCGTGTGCTACAAGTCGCTCACCTTGTTTCCGTCACAAGTTAAATTACGTAGACCCTGTGTGCTGGCCTTGGTTTCAGCCGCTTTGATTCTGGCCTCAGCGGAATCTGCCCTCGGAGAAAAACGCGGAACCATTACCGGCACCATCGAACCTGCCTCAACGGACGTCATTGTGGTGGCGACGAATCAAGTGACCAGCAGGATTACCAGGGCCCGCATGGATGCCGCCGGACACTATGAGCTAAAACTCCCCGTCGGTGCGTACCGCATAACTGTCGAACCTCCCTTCACGGCAAAGTTTGCCGCCGAGAAAACTTATGGCGAGCATGCGCTGGTCCGTGGCGATACGCTCGAGAACGTGATCGTCAGTGCAGATAAGCAGACCAAAGTCGACTTCACGGTCGAGAAGCGAACAGAACAGCAAATCGTCACAGTCCCCGAACGCAAACCGCCCGGTGCTGCCGGGCAGACAAGCGTCGACTCAGAACCGCAGACTCAAACTGATCGACGGGCCGTGCGCGATCGCTGGCGGATCGGTTTCCCTGAATACGATCGTTATGGCGACAAAGGCGCGCGCGGTCGCGACATTCCCTTTAAGAAAGGCCGTTGGTACGACCCTTACCATCAGAACTGGCTGAAAGGCGACTATCCAATCATCGGCAACAAAGTGTTTATGATTCTTTCGGCGGTGAGTTCCACCTCAGTTGACTTGAGCCGCACACCGAAGCCATCGGGTGTCAGCAGCGCTCGACCTGGCAGCGCCGAATTTTTTGGTAAGCCGGAAGCGCTCTCCCTGAATCAGATTTTCCAATTCACCTTCGAGATGTTTCATGGAGATTCGACGTACAAGCCACGTGACTGGGCGATCAAAATTTCGCCGACGTTCAGTCTGCCGAACTATCTGAACGCGCGCGAAAACGGCGTGGTGAATATCGACGTGCGGCGGGGCACAAACCGGACTGACACGCAGTTTTCGCTGGAAGAAGCTTTTGCGGAAGTAAAGTTCGAAGACGTTAACCAAAACTTTGATTTCATTTCGGCGCGCATCGGCATTCAGCCGTTCGTCTCGGATTTTCGGGGCTTCATTTACTCGGATAACAATTTGGGCGCGCGGGTTTTCGGGAGTTTTGATAATAATCGTTACCAGTACAACTTCGTTTACTTTGCTCAGCTTGAGAAAGACACCAACAGCGGTCTGAATCGTTTCGATCTCCGTCATCAGAATGTGTACATCGCGAATGTCTTTCGGCAGGATTTTATCCGCAAGGGTTATACAATCCAGGCCACTGCGCTCTACAACGACGATCGGCGCAGTCGTAAGTTTGATCGCAATGGTTTTCTGGTGCGGCCGGCTTTGATTGGCGACGTTCGGCCACACGCAATCAAGGTTGGCTACGTCGGCGTCAACGGTGACGGGCACATTGGCCGTCTGAACCTGACGAACTCGTACTACTACGTGTTCGGACGCGACGACCATAATCCGATTGCCGGCCGGCCGGTGCACGTCAGCTCGCACATGGCCGCAGTTGAGGGCTCGATTGATAAGGATTATTTTCGATTCCGCGGCTCGTTCTTCTGGGCCCAGGGCGATAAGAATCCGACCGATGGAAAGGCGAGCGGCTTTGATGCGATCTTTGACGATCCGAATTTCGTGGGCGGTCAGTTCTCGTTTTGGAATCGTAACGGCATACGCCTGACGCAAACCGGCGTCGGCCTGGTGCAACCGAACAGCATTCTACCTTCACTGCGCAGTAGTAAGATCGAAGGCCAGGCCAATTTTGTAAATCCCGGTATCCTTATTTACAACGCCGGCGTCGATGTGGAAGTCACGCAGAGGTTGAAAGCCATCTTCAACGCGAACTATCTCCGCTTTCACCGGACCGAGTCATTGGAATACATTTTGTTTCAGCCGCACATTCGGCATGAAATCGGTTGGGACTACAGCCTGGGCGTAGCGTACCGGCCGTTTCTCATCAACAATGTGACGATGACCTTCGGAGCTGCGACGTTGAAGCCGGGGCGCGGCTTTCGCGACATTTTTACGAACGCTGCCAGTAATTGTCCTCCGAATCTGAGTGACTTTTGCACGGCTGACAATACAGTCATCAATCCCAGCAAGCCGCTGTTTTCATTGTTCGCGCAGGTGAAGTTTGTTTTTTGAGAAGAGTGAAACCACAAAGACACAAAGACACGAAGATCGAAAAAACGGGAGCGCGTAATTGTCTGCCGGCTTTCTGTTTGTGTCTTTGTGTCTTGGTGGTCGGAATTATTATTCGCGCTCGTGCTGAGAATGTTCCGAACTCAGACATCCCTCCGCGCGTTCCGCCCGCTGAAACTCTCGAAGGCTGTCTCAACTGTCATAACCAGATCGAGCCCATGCACAAGTTCGGGCCGACAGCCACATTGGATAGGCTCGACAATGGCAAGGACGCTTTGGGCTTGACCTGCACTGCCTGTCACGGCGGCAATCCGGTCGCGACCGAAAAAGAAATGGCACACGTGCGGCCGCGTTTTCCGCGCGAATGGAATCGTGACGGGAAATTCCGAATTCCTGAACGGTCAGGTCCACTACTCGAGAAAGAGAGTCTGGACTTCGTGCGCTTTCTCAATCCGGGCGATTTGCGCGTGGCGGCCAAAACGTGCGGCAGTTCGGATTGTCACAACACGCAGACTAATGCCGTGGGTAAGAGCATGATGACGCACGGCGCGATGCTTTGGGGCGCGGCGCTTTATAACAACGGAGGCTTTCCGATCAAGGACGCAAACTTTGGCGAGAGTTACCGTGAAACGGGTGCGCCGCAACGTCTGATTCAAGTTCCGCAGCCTACCGCCGAGCAAAAACGTCTAAAGGGAATCCTCCCGTTCCTCGATCCAATTCCGCGTTGGGAAATATCACAGCCAGGAAATATTCTGCGTGTGTTCGAACGCGGAGGCAAGCGACGTTTGGAAACAGGTCTGCCGGACAGAGATGAAGATCCGGGCAAACCTGACAAGGGACTAAGCGCGCGCGGCTTTGGCACCGCACAGCGCACCGATCCGGTTTACCTCGGTTTGCAGAAGACGCGGCTACTCGATCCCACGTTGAACTTTCTCGGCACCAACGATCACCCTGGCGACTATCGTTCGTCGGGATGCACGGCATGTCATGTCATCTATGCTAACGATCGCGATCCGCGGCATTCGGCCTTTTACAGCGCGGCCGGAAACCGCGGGATGTCGCAATCGGGCGATACCAGCGTTCCGAAAAACGAATCGGGCCATCCGATCAAGCATCAGTTGACCAGTCGCATTCCCACTTCGCAGTGCATGATTTGTCACATGCATCCGGGTGAAAACATGGTGGCGTCTTACCAGGGTCTGATCTGGTGGGACAACGAAACCGACGGCGACAAGATGTATCCGGCCACGCAGCACAGTCCCTCGCAAGAAGAAGAACAGCGAAAGCTCAACCGTAATCCAGAAGCGGCGAGCCTGCGCGGACTCTGGTCTGAACCGGAGTTCCTCGATCAAACCGGCACGGCTGAATTCAACAGCCGGCTCAAGCGCACGCAGTTTGCGGACTCTCACGGGCATGGCTGGATCTTTCGGCAGGTCTTCAAACGCGATCGGGAAGGGAACTTGCTTGATGCAAAGAACGCGATTGTCTCGCCTGAAGATCCGGATCGATTCAAGAAAGCGGTTCACCTTAACGACATCCATCTCGAGAAGGGGATGCATTGCGTCGATTGTCATTTCCGGCAGGACGCGCACGGCAACGGAATCCTCTACAACGAACCACGCGCCGCGATTGAGATTGGTTGCATCGATTGTCATGGCACGATTCGCGAGCGAGCGACGCTGGTGACGTCAGGATTCGCGGCGGGGTTCGGCATAAAAGACGCCAAGTTTGAGCAGGGCAAAGGCCGCAATCTTGCCACTACACGATTCCGCGATCCCGACGGCGGTCGAGTGTTTCTGTTCCAGCGGATCAGAAGCGATACAAAGCGAAAGGATGAGTACGGGAATGAAATCGCACTCAAGGCCGGCGACATAATCCAAAATTCAATGGTGGTGCCCGGGCGGTGGTGGCGAGTCAAGCAGACTATCGATACGATCAATCCAGGCGCTTCGCATCCGGAAGACTACAGTTTGAAGTCGCGCTATGCGAAGACGATGCGAACCGACAACGCGACCTGGGGCGACGTGCCGGCTGACGACAAACAACTTGCTCATCGCGATGCGAACATGACCTGCTTTGCCTGCCACTCGTCGTGGATGACGAGCTGCTTTGGTTGTCATCTTTCGATGCAGGCGAATCGGAAAATGCCCAACCGTCACAACGAAGGCGGCGACACCCGCAACTTCACCACCTATAACTATCAAGTCCTGCGCGACGACGTGTTTATGCTCGGGCGTGACGGCACCGTGACGGGGAATCGGATCGCGCCCGTGCGCTCTTCGAGCGCGGTGCTGGTGAGTTCGCAGACTCAAAATCGGGAATGGATCTACTCGCAGCAGCAGACCGTCTCCGCCGAAGGTTTTTCCGGACAAACTTTCAATACGCACGTGCCGCACACGGTACGCGCCACCGAAACAAAAACATGCAGCGACTGTCACGTCTCCAGGAACAACGATAACAACGCCTGGATGGCGCAACTGCTTTTGCAAGGAACGAACTTTGTGAATTTCATGGGCCGCTATGTTTACGTCGCATCCGATGAGGCGTTGGAAGCGGTGGTGGTCACCGAGCACACCGAACCGCAGGCGGTCTTTGGCAGCACGCTGCAGAAGGTTGCGTACCCCGATGATTATCAGAAGTTTGTGAAGGCCGGGCGCGAACTGCGGACAGCTTATGAACACACCGGCAACCCGCGTGTCCTGCAGGTGCAACTGCGGGGCGAATACGCGTATGTCGCCGCCGGCGAAGGTGGCTTGCGAGTTTACGATGTCGCGCAAATCGATCAGAAAGGATTCTCAGAACGTATCACTACCGCGCCAGTCTCGCCCTTCGGTCAAAAGTTTTACTTAAAGACAAAGTATGCAACCGCCGTGGCCGCGCCCTCGACGTTGGCAGTTGATCCGGCGCGCTGGCGCATGACCACAGATGGCCAGATGATCGATCCGGATCGCGCGCGGCAATTGCCCCCGGAAAAGCTGGTCAATGAAGAGCAGGCGATTCATCCGCTCTATGCCTACCTATATGTGGTTGATAAGTTCGAAGGCTTGATCGTTGTCAACGCGGCAACTCTTCTGGATGGAGATCCCCTGAATAACTATCTCAAACGCCAACTCGACAGGACGAAGTATGCGAACGGTGCGTTCAATCCTGACGGTGCGCTGACTGGCGCGAACAATATCGCCATTGCGGGAACACAGGCTTGTATCACGACCGATAGCGAACTTGTGATCGTGAGTATAGATAATCCGCTGGACCCGAAAATAGTCAGTCGCATCGGCGCGCCGGCGCTAAAACATCCACGGGCAATCGCCATTCAGTTTCGTTACGGCTTTGTGGTTGACGATGACGGCTTGAAGGTGATTGATCTGACGGAACCCGGACGGGCGCGCTTAATGGAAGGGGCGTTTGTGCGGCTAACCGATGCGCGCGATGTGTACGTCGCTCGCACTTATGCCTATGTTGCCGACGGCAGGGAAGGCGTGGCGATTATCGATGTGAAGCAACCGGAAACACCCCGGCTCGATCAGATTTACAATGCGGAAGGAAAATTGAACGACACACGACAAGTTAAGATTGCGATGACGAACGCTAGTCTGTTTGGCTATGTCGCAGATGGCCGAAACGGTTTGCGGATTCTGCAACTGACTTCACCTGAGACGATGCCGACTTATGCAGGGTTTAGTCCCAGGCCGGAGCCGCAACTAATCGCTACCTTCAAAACGAAAGGCGAGGCGCTCGCTGTTTCCAAGGCGCTCGATCGCGATCGTGCAGTCGATGAAAGTGGAAATCAGATTGCTGTGTTTGGGCGACGCGGCGCGCGGACCTTCACGTTTGAGGAAATGCAGCGCATGTTGCGGACCGGCTCAGGACAAGGAGAGTTTTTTAGAGTGACGGATGAGCCGGCGACCGAGCCGCACAACTTCATTGGCGGGAGGGTATCCTCCGCACAGGCGTTGGTGAGTTTGCTTCTGGGAATTCTCGTTGGGATCGTAGGTTACAGTCGTTTACGGCGAAGATGAGTGGCCACGCGAGTCGACGTTCTCAAGAACGACTAATACAATGACATTGACGGTGGCCTAAAAATCGCGCCACCGGCGCATTATTCGCGAAACCTCTCTCTTTTCGATTGAAAGATTGCGTGTTTTGATTTGGCCTTACAAATAGTATTGCAAAATCTGTCGCCCTGCGGTTAGATTGATTGCTTCATAATCAAAGCATTAAGGCAGACAAATAGAAATCTTCCCTGGAGGTAGCAGAAGTGCCGACCGGAACGTGCCCAGAATGTGATGCCGACGTTCACGTGGATACCGACGTGGATAAGGGCGAAGTAGTTGATTGCGAAGAGTGTGGAGTCCAACTGGAAGTTGTTGGCCTGGATCCTGTCGAGCTGGACCTTGTCGAGGAAGATTCACTCGACGATGACGATGATGAAGATGAGTTCTGAGAAAAGAAGGCAGTGAGCAGAAAACCCGGAACGATCCACGGCTACTGTTCGCTGCCTTCTGCCTTCTGCCTACTGCCTACTGGCCTTATATCCCGGCCGGCTTTGCCGCAGCGTCATTTCCCGCGGACCTTCGATTCGAATTGTGTGAAACGCGCCATCGTGGCGCTTTTCTTTTGGCGGATAGAACGCGAGCACATAAGCCGCCGCAACTTCTTCGGCGATAGCCCGAAACAGCGGACCCAGATCCTTTTCATTGGCATAGATGCTTCGTCCGCCGGTCTTCTCGACCAATCCGCTAACGTCCAGCGGTGTCGGCAGCGGCGTCACCTGCGCCGACGCCAGCATGCGCGTGTAGGACGGCATGGTTACTACATAGACGCTGGTGTCGGCAGCGTTGGCGCGTTCGATCACGGTGTCAGGCGAAACCGTGTCGCCGACCGGAAAGCCGTCAGTGATTACCACGACGGCGCGCTTGACCAATTGATGCTGGCGGGTTAGCGGCGCATGTCGGACCAGCATGCGCACTGCGTCGTCCACTGCGTCGTAGGTGTGTGTGGACATTCCGTTCGGCTCGTGCTCTAACCGGTCGAATGCTCGATCAAGTTTCTCGCGATCGTTGGTGAAGCCTTGCAAGGTCTTTACGCGCATGCCGAAAGTCATGACCGCGAAAACTGCCGGATGCTCTGCCAGGCGTCGTGAAAACTCGCGCATGGCGTCGCTTACGCGACTAATCTCTTCGGGGGTCATGCTGCCCGATAGATCCAACGCGAAGACAATGGCCACCGGACGCGGTGCGCCTTCGATCTTCTCAACACTGAAGGAAGCAATCTCGCGCTCAATCCCATCGTCGAAGAGTTTGAAGTCTTCCTTCTTCAGATTGCGAACCAGCCGGCCCCGGGCATCCGTTACCGTGACATCGATGGGAACAAGATCGGTATCGATTTTGATCACATCCTGTGGCTCGGCTTCGGCCGGTAAGACCCTGCGCGGCCGCTCCTTGTTGGCAGGATCCTGAGCGAAAGCTTGAGTTAGAGACAAGACGATTGTGCTCATCACCAGAAGCATGAGCAGGATACTTCTCAAAAAGGTAGACAAGTGGACTTCTGAGCCACGGGGTTGTGAGCTTGACCAAAATGACATAACGCCTGGGGAGATTATACGCGGGAGACAACGCGGCGCGCCAGATGAGCCTTCAAAGCATCGTCCATACGAAATGTTCGCCGTCCAAAAGAATTCCGGGGGCTGACAGTTGTCTCTGGCTCGTCGTTGGTTGAGGCCCTCTTTCGTGATAACTTCAGCTTAAGGAAAATGAAAATGAACTCTACCAAATTGATCTCGGCGGCCACTCTGCTGCTGCTCCTTTCGTTTGTGTGTGTGGCTCAGGACAAGACGACCGGCGCCATCAAGGGCAAAGTGCGCGTTGAGAAAGGCTCGCCCGCAGGCGCGGCCGTCATTTTGCGCCAGGGCGACCGCGAGGTTACTCGCACTACAACCGACAAGAAGGGCGACTTTCAGATTGCGCGCATCACGCCAGGCGTCTATGGCCTCACCGTTCGCAAGCCCGGGCTGGCAGTTGGTTCGATCGAGAGCGTCGAGGTGAAAGCGGGAAAGACCCGCTCGCTTGGAGATCGCCTCACGCTTTCAGTTGACGAAGGGTCGATTGTGTTTATTCGCGGCAGCGTTTTTGACGAAGGCGGCCGCAGCGTGCCCGGTGTGCGAGTCGACCTGGCCAGGATTATCGACGAGCAATCGACAGAGAAACTCGACTCGCGTGTGACTGGCGAGACCGGAGAGTTTGTGTTCCGGCTTCCTCCCGATGCGGCTAAGTATCGCCTAACCATGAAAGCCACCGGAGCACAGGTTGATTCAAAGGATGTTTCAGTAGATGGGCCCGCGGTTTACCGGGTAGCGCTCACTTTCAAGCCAGTGCCGAAGTAGGTCCCGAGTCCCAAGTCTCAGAAAAAACAGCGTCTTTGTTGGAGTGGCAAAACCTTTGCGCTACGATAGCGCATCGAGGAAGCCGTTAGAGTTCCGCCTTTAGCGCGGCATTACCAGGACGAGACGCCCGCCTGGACGCGGAACTCCGAGTCACAGGTTATGTCTGAGAGGGAAGAGTTTCTGACCGCGCGACAACTCGCCGAGATTCTTCAGGTGAGCGAATCGACTGTGCGACGTTTGGCCGCCAAACGCCGGATACCTTCCGTGCGCCTGACTCCCCGCATCATTCGATTTCATCTGGACGCCGTGCGCGAGGCGCTCGACGTGCCGCGAGCATCCAGTCCCCATCATCTGCAAACCGACGACGCGCAATTGTCGTTTGAGGATTTGCTTTCGAGTTAGCTTCGCCGGCCCAGCGGCACCTCGACCCACTGACCATTCTGATTTATATAAGCCCGCCCACGCTTGATCGGAAACTTACGCGCGAAGGCCGGATTGCTTTTCAGGAAACGATTGATCGTCGCCGTGTCGCCGGTGGCCACCCGCCAGCTTCCCTCTTCGCGCACCAGATATTGCTGCACGACCAGTTTTCCATCGGCGTCGAAAGGCTTGGCAACGTGCGCGTACATCACCGTATCGACTACAGCCAAATTTCCGGAAACGCGAACGGCGCCGATTTCCATCCGTTCAAGTTGATACAGATTACGCGTCCCCTGAAGCCCGTTAACCAGACGCTCACGTGAGATCCGAGCCCGTGACGATGAAGGCAGGGAATCATAGAGGGCTTCGTATTGACCTGCCTTCAGTTGATCGAAGATGTGTTGCACGGCTGAACGAACCTCCGATTCATCGGAAGGCATTGCGGCAAACGTTCGCGAAGCAGTGGTAAGAAAGCCCAAACCGCCGGCCAGGAGAATTAGCCAAAGAATTGCTCGCTTAGTTTTCATCAGATTCATCAGTAGTTTGCTCTTCCTCTAAATTCTGCTCAGCAGCGACAATTTTGGCGCGCAACTGAGCGCGATAACTCAAGAACCATGCGCACGCTCCCAGTGCACCTGTAACGAATGCAGCCGACAGGTTGTTCCGCCACAGATAGACGCCCGCGGCCACGGCGAGCAAAGCAGAAAGGATAATCCAGAGGCGCTCAGCCATTGCGTGTCACTTCACTTCGACGGCCATCGTGGTGGTGAGCGTCGCCGGCGGGAAACACTGCTCGTGGTCACAAGCCTGAACTCTGACGTAGACCGGCAATGAGCGCGCACCTTTGGCAGCATTTTTTTCCCCACGCAACGGTAACCTGATCTGCGCATCGCCCTCATAAACGGCCAGCGGCTCGTTCGCAAACTGAAACTTGCGTTTCACAGCCAGAGGATAGACAGGTTTGCCCGCACTTACTCCTTCGATTGTGCCGGTGGTTACCTCAGTCGGAATCAGGTACGAAAAAGTTGCCGGATTAGCATTGACATGAAACCCGGCAGAGATCGAGAGAGTCACCGTCGCATCAACGGTGTTACCGGCGGAAAGGGCGACCGATGATGGTTGCACCTTCACGATATCGGCGGATGACCGGATATCCTGACCGGTCGGTTTGTCATCTGGTTTGGAAGTATTCGCTGGTAGTTTGGAGCAACCGGAATAGAGAAACAGCGCAAAGGAAATTGCGCTAAGAAAAAATAGCCACGTCTTGTTCATTTTCATCGCATAGCCACGGGATCCGCTCGCCTGGGCATCAACCGTGGATTTGACAGCAAAGCAATTGTCTCATCCTGTCGCCCCAGCTTTATCCGCGTCCTGTACGAGCGTGTGTCTACGACCGAAGCGCCTAACGACGAACCTTGTGATTAATGCAATCGGCAAAACAATCAAAGCGAGTATAGGCAGCAAGGCCACAATCGCCCGGATTAGAAATACCACAATAGCCGCAGCCACATCGACTCCGTCCGCGAAAGCCGACCTGACGCTATACCAAAACCCGGTCGCGTTGATGATCTGAGTCGGTGTTTGCAAGGTTACGTTGATCGTGGAAAGGCTGGCCTGATTTTCAAGAAAACGCCGCCGGCCCTCTAGTTTTTCAATCTCAGTCCGAACGTCAGCGAGTTCTCTTTGGACTTCGAGCGCATCCTCGACCTTGCCGGCTCGCTTCATGATCTCGATAAACTGAGCTTCCAACGCTTTCTGGTTTTTGATTCGCGCTTCGAGGTCGATGAATTCTTCGGTCACATCCTGTCCGGTAGTTTTCTCCTGCGGAACGCGGGTCCCGACCGCGCGAATTTCTTCCATGATCTGGTTGAACTGGACGGCTGGAACCCGAATCACGAGATTAATGGTTACCTCAGGCTTTGTCTTGTCTTCCGCGGTGCGCTGGGTCGATTCAGAGGTTACGACGAACCCCTGATGTGATTCAGCGATGGAAACGATCTTGCGCTGGGTTTCAACCGGCGAGGCAACTTCGACAGTCAGGTTGGCGTTGCGAATGATCTTTCGCTCGAGCGCTTGAGATGCAATATTGGCGGCGTCAGCATCCTTTAATGAAACCGGTTGCAGGTTCGACGCCACCTTGGATTTCTGGTTGGGAAGTTCTGTTTGTGATTTTTCGGATTGGGCTGGGTCTATAGCAGCGGACCGGTCTCCCAGCGAACGCGTGCTATCGCAACCTGAAAGGCCCAACAGAGCGACATTCAGAAGCAGGAGAGCTGTGAATCGCATGATTACCTCCGATGGATCAGTTTTCTAACGGTGTACCGTATAGATGATTGCCAGGCACGTGTGAACGACTCAAACCACGTAGCTAGAACGTGGATATCCACACTTTCGGAATCTCGCGACTCTGCCAGGCTCTCTATACTCATGAACGACGGCCGCGTTACAGCTTGCGTTCATAGACACCGTCTATCCTTCGGCTGGTTCCTTTTCTTTATCGTCAGGTTTGCGGATGCCAAACTTTTCCAGGCGATATTGCAACGTGCGAAAGGTGAGACCGAGGAGTTTCGCTGCTTTGGTTATGTTGTAGTCGGTCTGATCCATTGCCTGCAGGATCAGATTCTTCTCGACGTCTTCGAACGATATTCCTTCGGGCGGCAGCTTGAATCCACCGGTCGCTGCCGTTCGCGATTCCTGCCGGACTTCGGAAGGCAGATCATCCGGAGTAATCAGGTCGCCTTCGCACAAAAGGATCGCGCGCTCAATTGCCGACTCGAGCTGGCGCACATTGCCCGGCCACCCATAGTCGTTCAGCATGCGCCTTGTTTCGGTGGTCAGCCCTTTGACGAGGCGCGAGGTGTTGCGCGTGTGCTTCTTCAGAAAGTAATCAATCAGCACCGGAATATCTTCGCGGCGTTCGCGCAGCGGCGGCACGTCAACCGATAACACATTGATGCGATAGTAAAGATCGTCGCGAAAACGTCCATCGGCAACCATCGCGCGCAGATCCCGATTCGTGGCGGCGATGACGCGGACGTCGATCGGAATTTCATGCGTGCCGCCCACACGGCGAATCTTGCGCTCCTGCAAAGCTCGCAGCAGTTTAGCTTGCATGCCGACGTCCAGTTCGGCGATTTCGTCCAGGAAGAGCGTGCCGGAATCGGCGACTTCGAATAGTCCCTTCTTTTCCGCATGCGCGCCGGTAAACGAGCCCTTCTCGTGGCCGAACAATTCAGATTCGAGCAGGTTTTCATTGATCGCGGCGCAGTTGACCGCCTGAAACATCTCTGACGAACGCGGCGATTGATTGTGCACTGCCCGGGCGATCAGTTCCTTGCCGGTGCCCGATTCTCCCCGAATCAGCACCGTCGAATTCGATCGGGCAACCTTCAGGATCATCTTCTTGACGGCTTCCATTTTCGGAGAGGCGGAAATGATCTCGACATCAATTTGATCGAGGTTGCCCAGCGCGCGCTTGATTGTGTCCAGCAGACGGTCGCGGTCGAATGGCTTCTGCAGGTAATCGAAGGCGCCGCGCCGCAATGCGTCCTTGGCCGAATCGATCGTGCCATGCGCCGTCAGCAGGATGACAATGATCGAAGAATCGAGGGCCAGTAGTTGCTGGAGCAGCTCGATGCCGTCCATGCCGGTCATCTTCAAATCAGTCAGCGCGAGATCGAAGCTGCGGTCTTTGGCAAATTTCAGTGCGGCCTCGCCCGAAGCCGCAGAGGTGACATCGTATCCGGCGCTTGTCAATATTTCCTGCAGAATGTCTCGTTGCGGTTTTTCGTCGTCAACTACGAGTATGCTTTTTCTTGGCATCGTTTTTTCGAATTGCTATGGCGGGTGGTGGCCCGCCGCTAAGCTCGCGGCGGCTGTTCCGCCGGCAGAGTGATCGTGAATGTAGTGCCCGCGCCCACTTTCGATTTTACCGATATCGAGCCGTGATGATCGTCCACGGCTTTTCGGACAATGGCCAGACCCAATCCCGTTCCCGTCTCTTTCGTTGAATAGTATGGCTCGAATACTTTCGAAATGTCTTCCGGCGCAATACCACGACCGGTGTCCGTAACCTCGATGCGGGCGCGGCGGCCCTCGTCTTCGCTCGCCAAAACTATCGACAAACTGCCCCCACTGCCGTCCATTGCCTGCAAGCCATTGATAATGAGGTTGGTCAGCGCTGAGCGCAAAGACTCAGAGTCGGCCGTAACCCGGGGAACAGGGCCGTGTTCGTCGATCCGCGTTTTAACGTTACATTCGGAAGCCTGCGGTTCAAAGATACGCATTGCATCACGCGCGGTCGCCACGAGATCGAGTGACTTAGGCTCGAGGGCCGCCGGCCGCGAATAGTTCAGAAACTCCGTGATTCGGGTGTTGATGCGTGCGACCTCAGATTTTAGTTGGGTGGTCAGGCTACTGAACTTCTCCTGTTTTTTCGGGTCGTCAGGAGCAAAGGTGGCGCGCAAGTGATCGAGCGTCAGGTTGATGTAATTGAGCGGGTTTCGAATCTCGTGAGCGATAGCCGATGCCAGCCGGCTGACCACCACTGCCTTTTCGGCGTTATAGAGCTGAGTCTCGAGTTCGCGCGTACGGTCGAGCTTGACGATCATGTCATTGAAAAGTTCGGTGAGTTCCCCCATTTCGTCTCGTCGTCCGCTGGTCTGAACACGAAAGGAAAAGTCTCCGGTCGCGATCCGACGCGCGCCGATCGACAGCGACTTGATCGGACGAGTGAATCGCCAGACCACGATCGCGGTCAAACAGGTGGTGACCAGCAACACAGCCAATGTATACAGAAGTGACTGGCGCGCCTGGCGTCTGAAAATTGTTGCCAGGCTGTTGTCGGAACCCAGGACGACGATTACATAGCGCCGCCCGTTCGTGGTTTCTACCGGAAAATAGAACGCGCTCGACTCGCCTGCGGTCCCCTGACGTACGACCGTCATGCCTTCCGGCAGTGCCACGTTCTCAGCCGGAAGCTCTACTGCGCTTCGCAGTGGCGGCAGCGCGACGTCTTTCACCTTTACATAAGTGATCGACTTGTCCGGGTTCATCTGAGGGATCTGATTCTTGTCCAGACTATCCTTAATGTTTCCCTGATCGTCGACGATCAGCACGTTCTTAACTCGCTCGGCTTGTTCGCCTAGCAAGGGCTGCTTAGCCTGCTCGCGCATTTGATCGAGATACAGCCCGCTCGACAGGCTGTTTACACCCAGCGCTACCCCGGCCATGATGGCCCGCTGCTGCTCGACGATAAATTGCGTGTTGGTGCGAACTGATTGCAGATTGACGTAGTACTGGACACTGACGGTCAGCACCAGCAGGGCCGCCAGCAGCAGCAGCAGACGAACGCGAAAGCTGTTTAGCAATCTCGACAAGGCCATTGGATGCAGCAAGACCCGAGCCAGGGCCGGCCCCAAAGTAGCTCGATTTGGTATTGCCGTTTCGTTGTGCCGATGTTATAGTTGGCCCGGCCTCAAAGCAACTCCCCCCAGAGGCTGCCCGCGGGAGTCGATCCCGCCTCACTTTTTAGGCTAAACGGCGGAAGAGAACTTTGGAAGTTTTGATCGCAGGAAATTAGGCTGCCTTAACGGTTTCTACAGCTTACAAGGACGAGCACGCGCGTCGCCCCTCGGCGCGAAATCAAAGCAGCGAGAGTTTTACCCGAATTTCCGTCTCGACTCTAGACTTGCGAAATTTGACGAGGGAGTTGCCGATGAACCTAAAACGTTCCCCAAGGGTACCACGCACTGTATTTTGCCTCCTATTCCTCTTAGCCTTAATCGGTTCACTTACAATTGAAGCCAGCGCTCGCGGTAAGCATCCGCGAGGCGGGTCCTCGCGCAAGCATGCGCGTGGCGGAAAATTATCCAGGCATGAGCGGCGTCAATTGGCGCGCTCCAGCCGGCGTGGCGGTCGGGTACATCTTTCAAAGAAGGAAATGCGCGCCCAGCGCCAGCGCGACGCTCGTGAACAGGCGGCGTACATTGCCAAACTCGAAAAGCGCGCCGGTCATAAACTTAGCAAACGTGAGCGCGCCGCAGAGATGCGCCGGTTTGGATCCAAGCGCCGTCGCGAAATGGAAGAGGCACGCCGTCGCGCCGAGGCAATACGCCAGGCAGCGATTGCCCGGCAGCGAGCAATCGACGAGGGGTTGCGTAACGAAGTGCAGGCCAACATCTCCAAGGACAACACCCTTGGTGAAGACCTGGAGGTTCGGAGTGCCGCGATCGCCGCGCTCGGCAACCACGCCGGCACCGTGGTCGTGATGGATCCAAAGACGGGACGCATCTATACGGTCGTCAACCAGGACTGGGCGCTCCGCCGCGGATTCAAACCCTGCTCGACAATCAAGCTGGTCACCGGGGTGGCAGGTTTGTGCGAGAAGGTTATTCAGCCCGTTGAAACGGTCAATGTTGGCGCGGGTAATCTTAATCTAACGGATGCGCTGGCTCACTCGAACAATACTTACTTTCAGCGGGTGGGCGGCCAGGTCGGTTTCGACAAGATGGTGTCCTACGCGCACGAAATGGGCCTCGGTGAAAAGACCGGCATCAACTATGTCAACGAGTCTGCCGGCCGTGTTCCGCTTTTCAAATCAGGCTATGCAGTGAACCACATGAGTTCGCACGGCGACGACTTTGAAGTTACCGCGGTCCAGTTGGCGACCTTGGTTTCCGCCATGTCGAACGGCGGGAAATTGCTCGTGCCGCACGTGCCGCGGACCGTAGAAGAGAATTCGCAATTCAAAACTGAAGTGCGGCGCAAGATAAACATCGAAGGCGAGGCCTGGAAACGCATGCTGCCGGGAATGATCGGCGCCGTCAACTATGGTTCGGGCCGAAAAGCTTATCGTCCGGAACAGACTGTTGCCGGAAAGACCGGTACGTGCATTGGCCAGGGAGCCTGGTTGGGATTGTTTACGTCGTACGCTCCGGTGGTCAATCCGCGCCTGGCGGTGGTGGTGATTACGCGCGGCACCGACGCGCACGGTCACTTGCCGGCGGCTATTGCCGGTAACATCTATCGCACGCTAAGTCCGCGTTTCGGCACCCAGATTAACTTCCAGGTCGCCCAGGGTGCTGACGACGACGAAGAGGCAAACCCGCGAGACAAGAAGGCCGCGGCCTTGAATGAAGAGGCGGCCGAAACCAAAGCGCAAACTGAAGCTGAAGAAAATGGCAACGAAGCAGCCGACAACTCAAACTCGAGCGCCAATCCCAATGGCAACGCCGCCAAGGGAACGGAGATCAAGAGCAAGGTCAAGGCTACCTCGATGCCAATTGAAAACAAGCCAAAGTTGCCCGCAAAGACTGTGGCTCCGGCGAAGCCCAAGGCGAATGAAACCAACGATGGCCGTGCTCGTCGCATTCAGCCTGATCAGCAACCGTAAACCGCTCGATTGTCTGGGTTTCACCGGACGTTTTCGCGACGACTTAGACATGCCGAACTCGCGCAACAAGTTTGCGAGAGTTCGGCATTTTTCATGCGATCCTGCGACCGTAGCCGGTCGGGGCATATTCAGGTCTTGACAGTACTGGTGTTGTTGCACGATTATTGCCGCTTCGCTCTTGCGAACTTTGTTCTCCTGGCTTTATCTTCAAAAGCTGATCAAAGCTTACTGGCACTGCAGTTGCTGTTCACATTACAACGAGGGGCTCGAAAGGAGCATCTTAGTGCCAGTGCAGTAGGAGTTCAGTCACGCCCGTCAGTTGGCAGTTAAGTTATTAGAAGGAATTGATCGGAGGCTTTAGCAAACCAAATGAGACGAATGATTAATTTAATGGCACTCGCTGCCATCTTCGCAGTCTTCGCTGTGCCGGCGCTGGCCCAGACGAAGGAGTGCAACGACGAGTTTAAGTCAGCTACTTACTCGAAGTGGTACGACAACCGAACTAAGGATCAGGCTGTAGCATATCAGGCGGCTAAGGAGTACTTGGCGACGTGTACGGCCGAAGACCAATATTCAACGGCGCTGAAGAAATTTGTGACCCTTTATGAAGCCGCAACTGCTGACGTAAACAACAAAAAGCAGTTTGAGGAGGCTTTTCAAAAGAAGAACTACGCCGACCAGATCAGGCTCGGCAAAGTCATCCTGGCGACTGAGCCGGACAATGCGGCGGTCAACATTATTATGGGTCTAGCCGGCCTGGGTGATCCGAATCTGCTTAACGAATCGGCTCAGTACGCGAAGAAAGCAATTCAACTAATCGAGGCGGGAAAGCCATTCGCCCCGCTTACCTCGAAAGATCAGGCACTGGCTTATCTGAATTACGTACTCGCAAAATCAACTCTTAAGAGCAGTCCGACTGATGCGATTCCCTACTTCTTGAAAGCCGCCAGGTTGGAAAGCGATCTGAAAAAGAACCCGCAGCTCTATCTGGAATTGGCGAACGCTTATGCCGAGGGTCCACAGGCTAAACTCACTGAGGAGTACAATGCCAAGGTTGGTCCGGATAAGACCGAAACCCCGGAAAGCAAATTGGTGCTGGCCAACCTCAATCAGGTAATCGATCGGCAGATTGACGCGCTCGCGCGAGCCACAGCTCTCGCGGATGCCGCGAACAAGAAGACCTTCATGGATGAACTGACCAAGCTGTATAAATATCGGAACAATTCGGAGGCCGGTGTAAACGAGCTGGTCGCCAGTGTCTTGTCCAAGCCATTGCCGGACGTGCCGACGCCGATCACTTCACTGCCGACGCCGACAACTCCAACCAATCCCGGCTCACAGTCCAGTACCGGATCAACAACCACCGCGACCGGGACCACGAAGGTGGGTAACACTGGATCCGGAGCCGCAGGTGGAGGCGGCACTGGAAGCACGGCCAACAAAACCGGCGGAACCGCAAAGCCGACCGCAACTCCGACGCCTGGGAAAAAACCGCGCGCTCAACACCGTCGAGGATAGTTACCCCGCGCTGCTGTTGAGTACTTGAATACCAACGCCGAATGCGATGTCACTTCGACGCCGCGTTCGGCGTTTTGCTATTATCAGGTTTCGTGAAAACCTCAGAACTTCAAAACTCCGACCAGCTTCAGGGGATCTTAGGCTATCAATTCCGCGACCAGGCGCTGCTGACGCAGGCCATGACGCACCGTTCCTGGGCGCACGAGCAGGTCGCTCCGCACTCGCAACGTGATGCGCGGAATCTGCACAACGAGGCGCTCGAATTTCTGGGCGACTCCATCCTGGGTCTGGTGGTTGCCGACTATTTGTTAAAGGCCTATCCGGGCGCCAGCGAAGGCGAGCTTTCCCGTATGAAGCATCGCCTGGTGAGCGCGCCGACGCTGGCCGAAGCTTCGACGCACCTCGGCCTCGGCGAATTCGTGCGTCTCGGCCGTGGCGAAGAGAAGAGCGGCGGCCGTCACAAGCACGCTTTGCTGGCTGATATCTTCGAAGCCGTGACCGGTGCGATTTTTTTGGATGGTGGATTAGAGGCCGCCACCGGCTTTGTCACAGCCGCGCTTAGCGAAGAACTGCGCACGGCGGATCCGGTGGCCGCAGCCGCCGCCGATCCGAAGACGACGCTGCAGGAAAAGCTCCAGGCGACGCGCCAACCCACGCCGCAGTACACAGTGATCGAGACACTGGGTCCACCGCATCGTCGTATGTTTCATGTCGAGTTGAAATGGAACGGCGGCGCGGCTCGCGGAGAAGGTCCGACTATCAAAGCCGCGGAAGCTGCGGCAGCGCAAGCCGCTTTGAAACAAATGGAAGGCGAGTGAACCAGCGAGTTTAGAGTACCAACTTTAGTTGAGCTCTTTCCCTAACCTAAAGCCCGACTAAAGTCGGTACTCCGTACGCCGTTATTGAAACGTTGCTTGACCACGATACTTACTAACATCTACGATGTCCACAATGAACGAATCAGTAGTCACGACGGAAAAAAGGACCGCAGAAGAAAAGCCCGGCGTTTTCAGTCGCCGCTCGCCAAGCCCCAATGGCCGCGAGCGTGAGCCAAAGATCAAAGTTGAGACGGAACCGGCCGGCCCGCCAAAGTCCGTCATTCGCGAGTACTTCGAGTCCGCCGTCGTTACCGTGATTATGGCCTTGTTCGGAATGACCTTCATCGTGCAGGCGGTTAAGGTTCCGACCGGCTCGATGCAAAACACAATTACTGTCGGCGATCACCTGCTGGTCAACAAATTCATTTTCGCCCCCGGGCCGCGCTTGCCTATCCTGCCGCAGCGCGATATCAAACGCGGTGACATCATAGTATTCAAGTATCCCGGCAATCCGTTCGACCCGGAACGCGACAAGCAGGATGACAACATTCCTTATAAAGTTAATTACGTTAAGCGGGTGATCGGTCTGCCCGGCGACAATGTGGAGGTAAAGGGCCTGCACGTTTACATCAATGGCCAGGTGCTACCCGAACACATCATCGTCGCAGAGAACATCAATGACAAGGCGCCGCTCAAAATCATTGAGGACCCTCCGCGTCAGGGTAACGAAGCATACGACGTTTACTATTTTCCTCGCACGGTGGCGGCGGCGCGCCAGGGTCAGGAACCCGGGGCCAGCGCTGACTTTCATTTCGCAGTCAACGGCAAGCCCGCAAAGGTCCCCGAGAATTCTTATTTCGTGATGGGCGACGATCGCGACAACAGCCTGGATAGCCGGGCCTGGGGCTTTGTTCCGCGCGATCTGATCATCGGCCGGGCCATGTTCGTCTATTGGTCGTATGACGAAACCCAGCCCTTCAACAGTCCCATCGATTTCTTCACCAACACGCGCTGGTCTCGAACGGGCACGATGGTGAAATAGCATTTGATGCCGCGCGTGCTCCGACGCCTGCTCTCAAAGGACTTTCTCGCGCGCGTTTGGGTGCGGGTTAATGAAGATAGAATTTTCGACCGCTGTGCCCAACTATCTTATTATTTTCTGCTCTCGTTATTTCCGCTCCTCTTTTTTCTGACCACGCTGTTTGGCTATTTCGCCGGCACCGGCTCTCACCTGCAACGTAAGTTAATGACCTATCTCGGATCAGTGATCCCTGCGTCGGCGTTTCGTCTGGTGACCGCGACGATCGATGAAGTGATCGCGGCGCGCGGAACCGGCAAACTTTCGTTCGGAATATTGGCCGCATTATGGGCGGCGTCCAGTGGCATTAACGCGCTGGGCCAGGCGTTGAATGCCGCTTATGATGTGCCTGAAACACGCCCCTGGTGGAAAGTGCGTTTGATCTCCGTTGCGCTAACCGTGACGCTGGCGGTTCTGATAATCTCCGCCCTGCTGATTGTGCTCTACGGAGGCCGGCTCGGTCATTTTCTTTTTGCCTCCTTTCACGAAGGACATCCTTTTAAAATTGCCTGGAAAATAATGCAATGGCCGATCGCCCTGGCTTTCGTCTTCCTGGCTTTTGGACTTATTTATCAATTTGCTCCCAACCTTTCGGCGCGGCGGCGCGGCGGTCGTTTGCAGAAATCTGATTACCGCCGGCGTTGGTTGTCACCGGGAGTTTTGGTCGCAGTCCTGTTGTGGTTGCTGGTCTCGCTCGGATTTCGCCTGTATCTGCACTTCTTCAATTCGTACAGCGCGACCTATGGATCGCTGGGCGCGCTGATAATTTTGATGTTGTGGTTCTATCTCACCGGAGCGGCCATCCTGCTGGGAGGCGAAGTTAATTGCGAGCTGGAAAGCCGAGACGAATCCTCAGCCTGAGAACCGGCCTCGCGCAAATCAAACCTCTACCGTTTGCCACCTCAGTCATTCAGCTTGCACTAATAAGGTTCGAGAACGATGCAGCCGCTCGTTCTCTTTTGATTCAAGAGCACGTGCGAATTCGTCATTACCTGCTAATCATCTGTTGGCATGGGCTTTGCTCCCTCATTTCTGCATTCGGATTACAGTGTTCCAAGAAAGGACGGTGCAAAAAGCATGTTGTGGACAATTTTGGTTGTGCTGATGATTCTGTGGTTGTTGGGTTTGATCGGTGGCGTAGGTGGCAGCTTGATACATCTGCTGTTGGTCGTAGCGCTGGTCGTTTTGATCCTGCAACTGATTACCGGTCGACGAGCCGCGGTCTAAGATCCGCCGGTTGTTTCGATGGAGCGCGTTACGAAATTACGAAGGGGTGAACAAGGGGGGAGTTATGCGGTACGAAGACGAACTAAAGGGCAAAGGGAAGCAGGTCAAAGGTACGGCCAAGGAAAAACTTGGTAAGTTGGCTGGCGACCGCGACCTGCAGGAGCGCGGCAGTCAACAGCGCTTCGAAGGAAAGGTACAAGAGAAAGTAGGAAAAGCCCGAAGGACAGTCGGCGAGGCTGTTGAAGACCTCGGAGAGAGAATCGCCAGCTAACGGTGAAGCTGGCGATTCTTTTTTTGAGTGTCTGAGAGGAAAGGGAAGAACCAAAAGATGAAAAGTAGATTGATGGTCCTAACCGCTGTTGCGGCCTTAGGTTTAAGTGCGGCAGCGTGCGATAACACAGGCCCGGGTGCTAACGCTAACGCCAACGCCAACATGAGTTCGCCGGTGGCTGCGGCAACGCCGACGGCGACACCGAAATACACTGAGGAACAGGCGAAAGAAGAGCGGGCCCGCGCCAAACAGAATAAGGAGACAATTGGCGACACGCTTGAAGACGCCTGGATTCACACCAAGATTGTGGCTAAGCTGATCGCCAATTCGAAAACGCCTGAAAGAAAAATCAATGTCGACGTCGTTAACAATGCGGTGACTTTACGCGGCACGGTTGACAGCGCGGAAGAGAAGGCTGAGGCCGAGCGAATCGCCAAAGAAACCGAAGGCGTGACAAAAGTTACTAATCAACTTAAGGTAGTGGCCCCAGCCAAACCAAAGAACAGCAACACGCCAGCGGCCAAGACGAAGTAATCAAAGCGTTGGGTCCCTGCGAAAAAGAGCGGCCACTGTTTTGGCCGCTCTTTTACTTGAGCTTACCGTAGCGTGACCAATGACTAAGAAGAGTCCGGATCTCCCGGGTAACGCCCCAGACAATGCGAGCGTGGCATTGCTGCTCATCGATCTCATCAATGATCTAGACTTTGTTGGCGGAGACGAATTACTAACCTACGCGGGACATCGCGTCTCTTTTGTTTCGTCATACTCTCCTCAGTTCGATATGCCGGGGCGTTCAGGTTAGCGTTTCTTACTGCTTTTCTTGCCGCCCTTCTTACCACCCTTCTTTCCGCCTTTGCGCGAAGATGCACGGCTCTCTTTTTTGCCGCGACCGGAACCGCTCTTCTTTCCGCCTCCGGATTCCTTATTCACCGTGGCCCACGCGCGCGCCTTCGCTTCTTTCTTGGACACGCCGCGATCCTCGTAACCCTCTTCGATGTGTTCAGCCTTACGCTTTTGCTTGTCGGTGTATTTTCCCTTGTCTCCCCTTGGCATAATCAAACCCTCCTGCTCTGTTCATGAATGCTGCAAATGAGTGCTGCAAATCGCGCTCCGAAATCCGGTCATGCGACTGCGCCCAGAAATTCGTCGGCGACTAAAGGGCAAATGGGGCCCGAAGCACAGTTCACACTTGGCATCGGGATTGCGACTACGCGTACGGAACGTAAACAAATTGTTCGGTAAGAATGCAGGCGAACGAACTTTGGTAAGCGCGCTGTAGTGAATGATTTCAGTTTGACGAGTTCGGAGTACCGCCTTTAGGCGAAAGGTGAAGCACGCCTGCGCAACTCCGAGACACGCTCAGATTGAGTTTCTTAATAAACTGGGGGGCGTTGGATCATGGAAGGACCTTTACGTGGATGCCTGGCGGGCGCAGCCGCCTGGAAGTGGGGCGGTGGCTGTCTTTCAACCATCATCATTTTCATCATCGTCTATTTGCTGCTAGGTCATGTGAAATGCTGATAACGTGTCAAAAGCCCGACTGTGAGGGAGGGCATGTCAACCACCTTGCCTCTGCGTATGACAAGGTTGCCCTCGCTGACGCGCAGGCTTCATACTGCCCCACCACGAAGGTTTTTTGAAAATTTAGTTCACACGACGCGGGGTTTTCGTGTAGGCTTATAACCCGCGCATGACCGAAAAGATTCGCAAGGTCCTCTCGTTTCCATCGCCAGTCCCCGCCAAGGCGGACTATCAACGCGTCAAATCCAGTTACTCAGTCCGCGAAATCAAACAACTCTTTGGTTTGGGTGAACGCACCGTTCGCCGCTGGACTGAAGTGGGAATTATTCAGGCCACGCCCGGCGCCGAGGGTGGCGACTTTACCTACGATTTTCAGGCGCTCACACTTTTCCGGCGCGTGCGAGAAATGCGCGCGCAGGGTCTGACCATCAAGCAGATCGAGGCCGAACTTCAGGGACAGTTGAGTTTATTTCGACCTGCGGGGGGACAGGTTGCGCGGCTGCTGACGCCGTTCGAGGAAGCGCTCCTGCTGCATGAGCAGGGCGACATGAAAGCGGTGGAGTTTTACGCCGAAGCCATCACCGAAGGCGACAATGTCGCCGAAGCCTACTGTAACCTGGGGATCATCGAACTGGATGGAGGGAACTCGATTGGGGCTCTCGATAACTTTACCCAGTCTTTGAAACACGATCCGCGCCACGTCGAAGCCCACTACAACCTGGCGAATCTTTACTATGACGCCGGAGACTTTCCGCTGGCGCGTCTTCATTACGAAGCGGCGGCGCAAATCGAACCTAACTTCTCGCTGGTCTACTACAATCTCGCGCTGGTCTATCACCGGCTGACTAATGTCGCCGCGGCGACGCAGGCGCTACACAAGTATAAGGAGCTCGAGCCCGGCGATGAAGAGATCGAGTTAGTCGATCAGCTTCTTAAAGCCCTGGAAAGCGGCCGACCGAGCAGCTGACCTGGTTTTCATCTCTCTGTGCATCCTCCGCGTGCTCTGCGTCTCTGATGGTGAATAACCTTAGGCAAGACTCATCACAGCACGGTCGGAAGGTCTCAAATAAGGACCGCAACGAAACGCGGGCTGCGATTTGCGCTCCGACAATCTATATCTATAATTGGTTTTCGTGGCGGGGTAGCTCAGATGGTTAGAGCGTGGGATTCATAACCCCAAGGTCGGCGGTTCGATCCCGCCCCCCGCTACCAACTCCGAATCACGGCGCGCGAGTCAAATCCATTTGTCTCTGGTCCAAAACCCTTCTCAACTTCCGGCCATTTCGTAAGCTCCCGGGCTCGCACGGGACAACCCGAAACTCATAAAGCTCCATTTCATAGTTCTTCCAAAAGTCCGCAAAACCCGCGCGCAGGTTGTCGAGTACAGCCCGTTCCACGGCTGGTTGATGATCGAAGTGTTCGAGCTCAAGGCGCAACTCAACAACGTCTCGCCGACCGTCGTGTTTGATCACGGCCTGCCAGTCCGCGCCGTGGCCGTTCACGTTGCGCAGGACTTCCGCGAAAATCCAGGGGCCGACGTTACCCATGCCGCACACAACCATCTCATCAATGCGCGATCGTACCTTCGCGATCCGTTTCGCAAAAAAACCGCAGGAACATGGCTCGTCAACCAAAGACGTCAAATCGGTTGATCGATAACGGATTAGTGGCATTACATCCCGCACGAGTGTCGTATAGACAAGCTCACCATATCCCTCGTCGTCCGTCTCGGGAGTCTCGAAGAAGAAGAAGAGATCGTTGCGGTGATAGCCGTCCTGGCACTCACACTCCGCGCCGAGCGTGCCGAACGATTCGGTCTGACCATAGCTGAGGTAGAGCGGCGCGCCCCACGCGCTCTCGACGACCTGCCGCGCTTCTTCGGTGATATTCTCGCCGCCGCCGAAGAGCAGCTTGAGGGGCCACGCGCCAGCTTCGCGCGCCAACTCCGACAGACGCACGAGCCATGAAGGCTCGCCAAATATTACATTGGGCTTGTATACCCGAGCCCGTTCGTAAAACTCCTGAGGCGCAATCTTGCCCGCTTCGACGTGGAAGCAGTCCAAGTATTGCAGTGCCATGCGCAACACAGCGGGCGAGACCCAGAACGAACAATCGTAAGCACTCAAGACCCGATCTTCGGCGCGAATTCCCAAATGATAAAGACCAATCGCGGAGGCGCGGCCCATCTCGCTGAGCTCGCGTTGTGAAAAGAAGACTCGCTTGGGAATCGGTGAGGTCGTGCCGGTCGTTTCATAGGCCGTACTCGCGCGGCCAGTTAGAAAAGCTTCAGCGCCATGCGTGCTCAGGTCTTCGCCGGTAGTGTAGAAGTCCCCCAGTTCAGATGGATGTTCGATGCGGCGCACGTCAATGCCACGCTGGCGAAACTGCTCCCGATAAAATGTAGAGCGCTCCGCGGCGAGCCGCAGTGTCCGCCGGAAGCGCGCTCGCCGCATCGCCTCGACTGCCCACGGCGGAGACACATTTAAGAAACGCACAGCGTGGCGCGGCTCCATGTGCAGCACCATGCGCTCGATCTGCTCGATAATGTTCGTCAGCATCTCAAGAATTGATCCATTGATCCATTGATCCAATGGTTCAATGAACAAATGAATCCAATTTCCTTAAATTCTTTCCGGGGCGCAGCGGTGAATTAGTTGCTCAAATAGTTCGACGGCAATGTCAATTTCTTCGTCCGTCATGTCAAAGCAGGGGGCCAGCGTAAAAACGTTCTTATAGTAACCGCCGATATCCAGGACCAGACCGGTCCTGCGCCCGCGAGCATCGAGCTCGCCTTTCATGCCCTCGGCAAACATCTTATCGGTTAAGTCGCGGTCCGGCTCGAAGCCATCCGCCTGGCAAATCTCAATGCGCAGCGCCATGCCCATGCCGTCCGCATCGCCAATCACTCTCGGATAACGTCGCTGGAGTTCTTTGATCTGCTCCAGAAAGTAAGCACCCTTGCGTTGCGTAATCTCTTCGTAGTCTTCTTCTTCCATCATCCGCACTGTTTCCAGACCTACGGCCGTGCCCAGCGGATTTGAAGAGAAGGTAGAGTGGGTCGAGCCTGGCGGAAATACTTCCGGCGAGATCAGCTCTTCGCGCGCCCAGAGGCCGGAGAGCGGATTCAAGCCATTTGTCAGCGCCTTACCGAACACAATGATGTCCGGTTCGACGTCAAAGTTTTCCATGGCCCAAAACTTTCCGGCCCGATAGAAACCCATTTGAATCTCGTCATCAACGAGCAGGATATTACGTTCATCGAGGATCTTCTTGAGCGCCGGAAAGTATTCGCGCGGCGGAATGACGTAACCGCCTGTCGCCTGAATCGGCTCAGCGTAGAACGCCGCAAACTCAGATTCGCCCGCTTTCGGATCCCAGAAAGAGTTGTATTCGGTGTCGAAATTCTTCGCGAACTGGTCGACACAGTAAAGCTCGCATGTCTCACGTTTCTTCCCATATGGGCAGCGAAAGCAATAGGGGAACGGAACGAAGTGAGCGCGGTCCGCAAAGTGGCCGAAGCGACGACGATAGCGGTAACTCGAAGTGATCGCTGAAGCGCCGAGCGTGCGACCGTGATAGCCGCCCATGAAAGCGAAAACTAAATTCTTGCCGGTCGAGTTGCGTACGATCTTAAGCGAATCTTCAATCGCCTGCGCGCCGCCCACATTGAAATGCACGCGACCCTCCAAGCCGAACTTTGACTCATTCAGTCGCCCGATTGCTGCCGCCAATTCGACCTTTTCTGAGTGGAGATATTGACAGGCAAGCTGTGGCAACTTGTCTATCTGATCCTTCAAGGCGGCATTCAGGCGCTGATTCCCATAGCCAAAACTCGCCGCCGAGTACCACATCTGCAAGTCGAGATAAGGAGTGCCTTCACGATCGTAAAGGTAGTGGCCCTCGGCCCGCTCGAAGAATTTGGGTGGATCGAGATAGTGAACCGTGTCTCCCCACGAGCAATACTTACGCTCGAGTTCGAGTAGTTCCTGTTCGTCCATCGCCGGCGTGATTGATTCAAACTCGCTAATAGCTGTGCTCATGATTATGACGCTTTCTATTCTGCAGACTTCTCAGGCGCTGACTCTGGCCGATGTTTCTTCCCTTAAGAACACTCGTCCCGCCAGCCAGCGATCGAGACGGGCAGCTACTTCTCCAAGATTCTGGAATGAAATGTGTTCGATTGAATGGTCGATGCAATGTGAGGCGAGCCCATCTTTCGCGAAGACGAGATCGGCGCTCTCCACCGCATAGCGATCGGATAACCCGTCGCCGACGAAAATAGCCGGAGCGTTCGTTCTATTGAGAAGCCGCATTAACGCGGGTTTGCATGTCGCGCAGCCATGCCCGCACGTTTGATGGAAGAAGGGAAACTCAGTCCTCCACCGATGACCCCGACCTTCAAGGTGGCCCGCGCAAACGCGCCCGCCTCGCAGCAGGGCGGCGACTCTCTTGCCGGCTCCGGAGAGAACGCGACGGATGCAATAATCGAAACCATCACTGACGATATGCGCCGGGATATCGTGCGCGGCACACATTTCCAGCAGCGTCACCAGGCCTTCGTCGATTTCTATCTGATCAAGTAAAGCGTCGAGCTGCTTGCGTGTCGCCCGCACCAGCGACATCTGGGCTTGCAGACAGTCTCGCGATCCAATTCGGCCGGCGCGCCACTCGGCTTCGAAGGCAAGCCATTTTGGATCCGCATACGTTTCCAGGATCACATCAACTGCGTCGCGGCGGGTGATCGTGCCATCAAAATCCAAAAAGAGAATCGCTTTGGGTGTTTGAAGTTCGGTCATTTATTGGTTTTCCTCAAGCGGCAAGTTTCACTTCCTCTTCTCCCAGCAACTGCGTGAGCGGCACAATGCGCAAACCGCGCGCGCTCAATCCTTCAATAATCATCGGCAGCGCCAGGACCGTTTCACTGCGGTCCCGTTTTCCCTCACTATCGCCGTCGTGCAGCAGGATGATCGAGCCGGCCCGCGCACGGATTAGAACATCATGCGCAATTTGTTTTGCGGTTCGCTGCTTCCAATCGAATCCAGCCACATCCCATTGCACGGTGCGTAGGCCGAGCGCCCTGGTCGCAGCGAAGTAGCCAGGTGTGCGCACGCCGCAGGGCGGCCGCGCGACCGTCGGCCTCACACCCGTCGCACCCGTGATAACGGCCTGCGCGCGTTCCAATTGCCGGCGCGTTTCATTCAAGCCTCGATAAAGAAGGATCGGATGTGAATAAGAATGATTTCCGATCTCATGGCCGGCAGCGGCACCACGTCGCGCAGTCTGTGGTAAGCGCTCGACGTGCCGGCCAATCATAAAGAAGGTGGCGCGAAGCTTGTGTTCATCCAGGATGTCCAGAATGCGCTCGGTATCTGCGGACGGCCCGTCATCAAAGGTCAGAGCCACCGCTCCTGTCTCTCTGCGGCCACGCCAAGTCGTGGGCCCAAGCCATTGTGACCGCACAGCGTAGGTCGCATAATAAACGCCGGCTACCGCGAGTAGCGCCAGCGCGATCCCAACCAACGGCCATACGAGAGCAATTTGCATAAAAGTTAGCTTGCCGCCGCCAGCGCTGCCTTTCCGTTCTGATACTTCCGCTTGAACCACTCGACGGTCTTCATCATTCCGGTTTCGACAAAGTTTTCCGCAAAGCATTGTTCGAAGGACGTGACCTTCTTACCGAGCGTGAGTTGGCCGGATGCCAGGGCGTCGTCTATTTGACGAAGAATGGCCTCACGATCCTCTTCGGGAAAATAAACTTTGGCGTGTGGAATTCTGAGATTCATAAATCTTCCTTTTGCCCCTCTGTCAGTCGATGAAAGCGTCCCGGTAAGCGGCTGAAGCAGCGCCGAGTGCATAGAGTTTTCTTTCGCGATCCGGACAGTTAAGATCGGGACCTTGCCCGCCAAGCGCATTCTGAAGCCAGCGCGCAATACGCCTGGCAACATCTGGCTTTCGGTGTTCGCGCGCCCGCTCACGCATCTCAAGAATCAACTTAGGATGAGACAGCAAAGACTCGACGCGTTCCACCACTTCATCCAGCGTGCGAACCGCACATCCGACATTCCATTCTTCGAGCAGCCGATACTGCACCCGCTCGGCGCCCGGCGGAGGCTCGAGCGCGATGATGGGAAGTTCCGAGGCAATGGCTTCATTGAACATACTGCCAAGTTTCGAAACCATCAGATCAGCCGCGCACATTAGCTCGGGCATCCGGTCCGGTCCAGTCCAGCCGAGGACGCGCAGTCTTTCGCTCGTCCCATTTTGCGCGAGGCGCTCGCAGCGTGACTTAAGCCGCTCATTATGTCCCGTTAGTACGACGATTTGCGGGGCCAATTGCTTCAGGCGTAACAAATGTCTGGTCATCTCTTCGATCCGTCCCATCCCTTCGCCACCGCCCGCGATCAGAAGTAGAGGCAAATTCGGATCGAGTCGGAGCCAGTTGCAAACCTTTTCCCGCTCCTGCTCGCGCCGGCGCGGGATCTCAAAGCCCTCTGATAAAGACGCTCCCCAAATTGCGATGCGTTCGGGCGGCGCGCCGTGCGAGATCAACTCTTCGCCGAGTTGCTTAGTCAAGAAACAGTAGAGGTCGACTTCCGGCTGTACCCACGCGCGATCGGCGTCGTATTCATTGTTGACCGCCACCAGCGGAATATCCAGTTCGAGGTCCCGTTTGATAAGCGCGCCAATTTCGCAACAGCCGACCTCTGCGACGATGAGAGCCCGCGGGTTCAAGCGCCTTGCTAATTCGAACAGACGATTGCAACCACGACGGTAATACCACTCGGGACTGGTGTGGGTTTGCTTCTTCTGATAGCGATCGATCTTATCCCAGACCGCGGGAGCGTGTTTGACGAGCCAAAGATAAGTCGTCACGTGCGTGAAGCGAGTTATTCGAGTCATGTAATCTGCAACGTCAACAACCATCACCGGGAGGTCGGGTCGAACTGCGCGGATTGCTGAAGCAAGCCCTTCAGCTACGCGTATGTGTCCGGCCCCGTTGGCAATCGTCACGATCACCACTGGCCTGTCTTGCCCAAAACTCTGTTGAAGTCGGTCGCTCACGCTGTCATTCTCCTTGCCAGCTCTTGTGCGGGCACGTTGTCGTCAAGCGCAAGCTGCGCAATGGCTGCTGCCGCATCCGGACGGGCCAACCGCTTTGCGCACGACGACATTCGGTGGAGCGCGCTCGCTTCGCGCAAGAGATTGAGCACAGTCGAGGCCGCTTCTCGCGGGCCTTTCGTCAAAACGCCGGCGCTGCTCTCCACGAAGCGCGCAGCGTTGCGTCGCTCTGGCCCTGGTATGGCGTCGAACATCACAACCGGCAATGCGCACATGGCTGCTTCGGCCGTGGTGAGACCGCCTGGCTTAGTGACCAGCACCGACGCCGCCTGCATAAGGGCCGGAATATCATCCGTCCATGAAAGCACGCGCAGGGAGGCGGACGGTGGTGGACGAAAACGAGCAAGCCGGCGGCGCACTCGCTTGTCATGTGCTGTGGCGGCGATAACGTGCACAGCTTTACCTTCCCGGCACAGTCTCGCCGCCACCTCATCCATGCGCGTCGGCCCCACCCCGCCGCCCATGATGAGTACAATCGGCACGTTCCCGTTGATGCCATAGCGCACTCGCGTTGCTTTCTCATCATGTCGTGCATAGAAAGAAGCATCGGTCGGTATTCCGCATATGGCCACACTCTCCGCCAGCGCGCCCCACGCGCACAACTGATCGCGGACGTGCTGATCGGGGACGGCATAAGCATCCACTTCCGGCTTGACCCACACGGGTTCAGCTTCAAAATCGGTGATGACGTTGACGAGTCGCGCCCTCGTTAGTCCCTTGCGTTTGGCAATCGCGGCCATCTCGCACGCGGCAACTTCACTCGCCACGATCGTGTCGGGTCTGAAGTCCACAATCGTCTTGAAGACCCGCGGACAGCCGTGTTGAAATGCCCACTGCGGCGCTGTGTGTCGGGCCATGCGCTTCGTCCGCCGGGCGAAAAAGCGATCCCACAACGCCGGCGCATAGCGCACCATCGCCCAGTAAGGCCAAACGTATCCGGCGCGAAACAGAAAGTGACAGTCATCGAGCGCATCGAGAACGAGCACCTCTGCATCCGGCGCCTGCCTCTTCACTTCGAGTGCGACGGTGTGCGCGGCTTGCACATGGCCGGACCCAAACGACAATGTAAGCACCAGAACTTTCAGTCTTCCCTCCATTTCGTGAGTCTGAATCCGAGTGTGAGACTCACGATTGCCATGAACCCAAGTGCCATCATCTCACCGCCGATTTGATGCCCTCCCGCGAGCGTCGTCTGGACAGCTCGCGCGGCAAACGCGGTCGGCAACAATTGTGAAACTGCCCGGAGACTATGCGGCATGGTTTCCGGCGTGTAGTAGATCGGCGCGAGAAGGACCAGTCCCGCTCCCAACGCATCGGTCAAAATAGAGCCCTGGGTAAAGCTGCGCGCGCGCGCGGCGATAATGGCCCCGAGTCCGCAGAGGCACAGCACTGTCAGCATAACCACGGAACCCAACATGAGGATGCTTGGCCGCATGCGAACACCGAAAGTGCGTCCGATAAGAATCAGCGCGGTGGTGCCGAGCGCCGCTTGCGCGAATGCGAAGAGAAGGATGCCGAGTATGTACGAAGAAGGTGCGAGCGGCATCGTGGCAAACAATTTCAGTCGCCCCGTGAACCGATTTTCCAGGAGCAGATAGCCAAGCCAGCTAATCGAAGTTAGCGAAAGTGAAAACACGATCGAACCCGCGAGAAAGCGTAGGCGGTTTTGATCCGGCGCCGCCTCTGTGCCACTGACTGCCCGCGTGAACAAATACATTGCCGTCGGAAAAACAAGCGCAGCCAGAAAAAATGGTCCGGCCTCAGCGCGCATGCTCATGAGTTGAATGCGGAAGACGCAGATGATGTCGGTCAGACGCTTCATCCTTTGGTTTCTCCCTCCGCAAAGCACTCGCCAGTCAGCGTGAAGTAAACGTCCTCGAGCGACGCCCGGGCGATTGAGTATTCGGAAAGTTGTTCGCGCGCAGCGTGGGCTCGAGCGTCGCTGAAGCTTGCGAAGTAGCACATGCAGAAGTTGCCAAACGGATCGAGCCGGTCGCGGTAACTCAAGCGATAACTCCGTTCCAGCCGCCCCAGAAGTTCGTCGAGTGTGCCGAAAGCGATCAGACGCCCCTGGGCAATGATTCCGATACGGTCGCCCAAGCGCTCAGCCTCTTCAATGTAGTGCGTTGAAAGAATCACGGCGGCGCCGTCTGTCACTGCACGGCGTATGACTCCCCACACCGCACGCCGTGATGAGGGATCGAGTCCGGTCGTGGGCTCGTCAAGCACGAGCAGTGGCGGGCGGCCAAGCAGCGCCAGCCCGATCAGGATGCGTCTTCGCTGTCCACCCGAAAGCGTCCCAACGCGCTTCATCCTTTCCGCGCTCAGGTCCAAAGCGCTGATTACCTCAGCGGCTTCTGCTCTGGCATCCGCTCTTGAGAGGTCCTTCAGGCGAGCGAATAGTTCAAAGTGTTCTTGCACAGTCAGTGAATCAAAGAGACCGGCTTCCTGAGGCGTGATGCCCATCATCCCTTTCGCGCGCTGCGGTTCAGCGATCGCATCCACGCCGAAAATTTCCACGCTTCCGGAAGTAGGTCGCAACTCCGTTGTGACCTGACGTAAGAAGGTGGTTTTGCCGGCGCCGTTCGGGCCAAGAATCGAAATCAATTCTCCCGGCTGAACGTCCAGATCGATTCCGCGATTAGCCTCGGTGCCGTCTTTGTAACGCTTGAAAAGACCACGCGCTCGCACTGCCGGCGCTGAGAATGTGTGCGACTTCGCCTCTCCTCGCGCTTCTCGTATCTGCAATGATTCTTCAGTAATCATCAGCGAAGTTGCGCCCGCGTCCTCGTTCTAAGAGAACTGGAGAAAATCCAACGCTGAGCGAAATGCGGTCAGCGGGCTGTTGCGGTAGGCCGAAACTTCATACGGGCAGCCGATCTTGCAGCCCTTGCAGAAGTCCCACATGTTCGGCGATTGCATGATTATCTTTCTCACTTCGGGTGATTCATAGATTTCGCGCAGAGACATTTCCGGAGCACCACGATGGAGCGAAACAAACGCACAGGGAAACTGGATCGAGCCGTCGGGCCGCATGTTAATTAAGTGCGAAGCCGAGCGGCAAGGGAACTTTTTCGAGAAGCCATCGTTGCGATAAAAATCAAAATAACCCTGGTAGAAGCGCACGCAGCTGAATCCTTTCCTCAGCTTCAGCACGTACCGAGCGATCTTATCAAGCGCTTCGTTTTCCATCTCGACGTCTTCGGTTTTCCAAGTCGTGCGCACGACGTTGTGCACCGCTTCGGTATGCAACAGAAAGCCGCGTTCCTGACAGTAGAGGGCCAGGGCCGGAAGGTCTTCGAGATTTTCCAGATCGACTGCGGCGTTAATTTGAATTGTGTTGTAAGTGAGATTGCCCTTAATGAAGTCGAGTGCGGAAAGGATCGCCGGCAATCCGTCAATGCCGCGGCGCTGAGCGAACTTCTCACGATCAAGCGTGTCAATCGAAACTTCCAGTTGATCCAACTTGACGCAATCTTCGGCGTAACGTTTCAACGCCAGCCCGTTGGTCGGCATTGAAGTGTAGAAGCCTTTGCGGGCGGCATACTCGATATAATCCGGCATGTGGGGATTCATCAAGGGCTCGCCGCCGGAAAAGCTCCAGGCAAAAACACCGAACGCGGCCGCTTCGTCCATGCGCGAGAAAACTCGCTCGCGCACAGCACGATCTTCAGGTTGCTGGTTTTGCCAGATAGCGCAATAGCCGCATTTCATGTTGCAGTGCAGGGTGGTTTCGAACATCACCATGAACGGCCGGTTAAAGCCGTGCCGTAACTGCCGGATCGCGTTACTGAGCATCAATCTCTTTTTCACGGCAGCGTCTTTGTCGAAACCGGAGCCCTGAACTTTAGTGAAGGGATCAGCGAAAGAAGAGCAACGAATGTGCCGCGCAACTTGATTTAAAGTTGAACTCGGAGGGCGCTCGGACAGTAGCAGATTCGTACTTAAGACTCATATCTCAGGCCCTAAACGAGTGAGGCAGCGGCGCAATGTCGCCGTAAAACTTTGGCAGGGGCGACACTTTGTCGCCCCGAATTAGAAGAGAATGTCGAAGCCCCCGGTGAAGTAACGTCGGTACGAGGCGAAGAACTCGCGGAAATGAGGGTCGGCGATATTCGACCGGACGTCGCGCGGATTGAAGTGTTCAGTCAGGTTGAAGCCACGCAACGAAAGACGCACGCCATACTTCTTTGTGACCTGAAACTCTTTGGCGAACTCTACGTCCAGGGCGAAGAAAGAAGGGAAGCGCGTCTGGTCAGAGTTTCGCACCCCGACGAAGCTCTGCTCTGCGTCACGGACGGAAAAGGGAAAGCCGCTGCGCGCTTCAATGATGGGCGCGATCGTAACGCGATGGGGGAGCGCCAGAGTTCCCCAGCCGATAAAACGGTTGGGAACGTCATAGGGCAGATTTGAGTACTGATTCTGGCGCACCACAGGTTCACCAAAATCCCCGAAGTAGCTGTTGAAATCGTTAAGGTCGCCGCGCGCCCGCGAACGAACATATGAGAAATAGAAAGCATTCTTCCTGGGGAGGACAACACGCGACGTCAACTCCAGCGCGCGATAGGTGGCGTGTCCTGCCGACCGCAACACAATCGCGCTACGGCCGCGATAGTCGAGTTCCGGGTTGATAACGTAGATGTGGTCGGTCTGGCTGCCAATGAGATTCGCGCGAAAACTGAGCCGGCTGTTAATGATTTGATCCAGTTGAACGTTCCAGGTCAGATTTCTCGGCACGAAGCCCGCTTCAATATTTGAATGTCTGAAATCAAGCGGAAGAATCGGCGCCGTGTCGACTAAAACATTTCTGAAGCGGTGACGTTCGGTGACGGTGAGACCGTCCGTGCCATAGCGCGTTACGGTGCGTCCAGGATAACGGCTAAAGCTGCGAATATTGAGCGGCACTTTATCGTAAAACAGTCCGATGCCTCCGCGAACAACCGTCCGATCGCTTCCGAAAGGCGACCACGCAAAGCCTGCACGCGGAGCCAGGTTCTGTTCGTCGGCGATCCGCTGGTTTTCATAACGCAGGCCCAGATCGAAACTCAAGTTCGGACGCACGAGCCAGCGATCTTGAGCGAAGCCGACGTATTCGCGATTGCTTGCCAGAATCACGGGCTCTTGTTCGAACACGATTCGCTCAGCCAGCGTTCCGTCTGTACGGAGTATGTTGACCGGACGCGCGCCGTAATTCAGGCGATTACTAACGCTGTTAAAGTCAAAGCCGGTTTTGATCTCATGCGAGCCGCGCCAAAAGTGTTGGATGGGTAATTGATAAACTTCCAGCAGTTCAATGCGGTGTGAGCGGCGATCCTGAGTTGCGAAGTAGTTACCCAGTTCGGCCGTCGGAGTTAACGTTTGATCCAGCGTGCCCTGTCCCCAGACATTTGCGTCGAAGCGTTTGAACGAAACTGAGGACTGCAAAAGACCTCCTCCCAGTTCGTAATTATCGCGCACAGTCCACACGAAATCGCGCTGCTTGTAGTTTGGCGTGACCGGTTGAGGTCGAAAGAAGTCCAGACCGACAAACTGGTTGCGTTCGGGAAAATATCCCAGGGTAAGCGCCACCGTATGATGCTTGTTCAAGAGGAGATCGAATTGAGAGAAGTAGCTCTGGCTTTCAGTTTTCGTTTCGTTTACCGGAAAGGCCAGACCGCGAACTGGAGTTTTGGCGATGGTGTACGCAAGCGATTGTGAAAGATAAAGGCGATCTTTGATGAGTGGGCCGTTGAAGTTCAGGCGCGGGGTGTCTTCGGCGACACCGACGAGGTGTCCGCCTTTGAATCTGAAGTCAGGAAGAAAGTCATTGAATTCTAAGTGCCAGCGATCGCCGCCTCTCCTGGTTTCAACTCGCGTCAAACCTCCAGTGAACTGTCCATACTCGGCAATGTAAGGATGTTGAAAAACCTGCACGGCCTCGACGGAATCGACGGGCAGATTCAAGCGAAAGTTTCCGCTCGCCGGGTCGGCGGCGTTGAGCCCATTGACCAGCAAAGCGCTCTGCTGTTCACTCGCCCCTTTGATGCTGATTTCTCCGGTGGGGGAACGAACGACACCGGGAATAAGAGGCAACGCTTCGTCAACTCGAGCGGTGGCCAGAGGAAGTCTCTGCAGCGACTTGCGGTGTATATTGCCCGATGCAGTCGACGCTCCAGCTTCTACACTAGTAACCTCTTCGTTAGGCGATTGAATCGTTACACTCGCTGCCAAAGACGCGACTGCCAGGCTCACATTGATGTCCGTTGGTGATCCATCTTTCACCATGACGTCATTTTTTGTGAACGTCTCAAACCCTTTATTTTCAACGCGCAGGGTGAATGAGCCTGAGGGCAGCGCGGTGAAAGTTGCGACGCCCTCTTCATTGGTCACAGCGGTCGCTACGATTGCTCCGGGCCTGCGCGAATCAATTAGCGCGCACGTCGCGCCGGCTAGCGAATGTTGTCGCGCGTCGGTTACTGCTACTCGCAGTCTGCGCGCACGCGGTTCTGGTTGTTGCGCTTGTGGGGTTGGCGAAGGATTCGCCTGCGAAGCGGGAATTGAAATGTCCCGAGCCGCGACCGGCTGAGGTTGCGCCAAGCCGTTAGCACCGAAAAAAACTACGCCGATAAGCGCGGCCCCGCGCAGTAAGTTGCGCCCCGAATCGAAGTTTCCAGGTATGCTTGTTTTCCTCTTCACCGTACAGCACCATCAACCGCTCGGAAGACCGGGTTTTCGAAAATGCAAACTAAGCTTAGCCACAAAGACCCAGAGGCACAAAGGCACGGAGAAAGATGAGAACAAAGAGAGTGGCGAATTTGCTTTTTTCAGCATCCTCCTAGAACTCAATCTCGAACTTACCTCGAACGGATGTCCCCAGGCTATTGAAGAACTGCCCGAAGCGCGGGCTGCCGAGATTATTCTGCACGTCACGCGGGTTAAAGTGATTAGTAATGTTAAAGACGGCGACACCGATGCGCATCTTGTGTTTCTCGAACATTGGGATGCGAAAGCCTTTGGTAACCTGAGCGTCGAGCGAGAAGAATGTGGGGAAGCGTCCCGCTTGATTACGCCGACCCACGAAATCGAGTTGCTCATTAACCGCTGAAAACGGAAATCCCGAGCGTATTTCTGCCAGCGGCGAAAAATTAATGTCATAAGGTAACTTCAACTCGCCGTAAAGGAGAAACCTATGCGGTGCGTCAAATGGCAAAGGGCCGTACTGATTTCGTCGGATGACGAACGCCGGACGATCGCTTAGGAAGTTATCCGCCGTGTTCAGATCGCCTCGCGCACTTGACCAAACGTACGAGGCGTTCCAGTAGCCCAAGTGAGTGTGGCGATAGATCCCGAGGACTTGCAACTCGCGGTAGCGCGATCTCCCTCTGCTGCTGAGAATTACCATGCCCGCATCAGGCTGAACTGTGATCGGCTTGAGAATCAGATCATTCCGTGTGGCGCGCTGAAGATAGCCGATACGCAGCGTCAGCCGCTTGGTTAAGCCTTGATCAAGCTGAACATTCCAGCGAACGCTGCGTAGATTGCGCAAGGGTCCCCTAGCTACGTTGCTAAAGGGGCGAGGGCCGTCGATGGCCGTAATTCCGTCAGGAGCGTATCGCGTGACGATGCGCCCCGGCAAGTCTGAAAAGCTCGTCAAGGTAGCAACCTGACTTACGCGATCGTTCTCTTCATCGTCAAGGCCCTGGCTGATCGCGCCAAAATATCCGACAGACAGCGGCATTCGATCAGAGAAGAGGCCGATCCCGCCGCGAATAATCGTGCGATTGCCTTTGACCGGAAGGAGCATGAATGAAAGACGCGGCGCAAAATTATTGTGCCGCGCGATTCCATCGCGGTCTAAACGCAGGCCGGCATCAATTGTCAGCTTTCGGTTTGCAATCCAACGGTCTTGCAAAAAGCCTGCAAGCTCGCTGACTTGCAATGCAATTGCACTCGGACCGGTGAAATCGATGCGTTGGGCCAGGGTCCCACTGTAGCGACGAACAAAAATTGAGTCGTAATTAAATCTGCCGGAAATACTCGTGCGATCTACCTCAGCGCCCATTTTCAGTGAGTGCTGACCGGCCAGGTTGAAAGAGCGCGCGTAGTACGTCTCCTGCCACTGCCACCGGCGCGAACGCCGGCGAGTGTCGGCGAAATAGTTCCCGCTGTTTGCCTCTGGCGAAAGTGTAAGGGGTTGCACCCCTTTCGCGAAGACGTCAACGTCAAAGGTCTTGTAACTCAATGCCGATGACAGAAAAGACAAATCGCCAAAGATGACTTGCTCCGAGATCGAGAATAACGAGCCACGCTGTTTGATGTTCGGCGTAGTCTCTTGTGGATTGAAGGTGTCGAGCCCTACATGGCGAAACTTCTCTGGGAAAAAAGCCGCCACGAACTTCGCGCGATTGTTCTTGTTTAGGGTGAGATCGATCTGCGAAAAAGAATTAAGCGCCTCTGACGTCGAATCATTACGCGGAGCCGAAAGACTCGGGACGCGCAGGCGGGAGAAACGATATTCAAAGGATTGCAGGAAAAACATTCGGTCACGAATGATGGGGCCGCTTAAGGTCACGCGTGGTCTGAACGAATCGATCGGGCCCGTGAGGATGTAGCGAAACGTCGGAAATATGCGGGCGGCAGCGACCTTGAATTTGTTGTCTCCACCCTTGGTTTCCAGATTTGTGGCCCCGCCAGTCAGGCGTCCGAACTCAGCCGAGTATGGGTTTTCTTCAACCTGAACACTGGCCGCGGCCTCAATGGGGATGTCAAAAGCCAGACGGCCGGTAACCGGATCAGTGACATCCGCCCCATTGACCGTGTATGCGCTTTGCCCGGCATGGGCCCCCTTCAAATGGTCTTCGCCGCCTGGTCCGCGCACCACACCCGGCGTCAGCGGTAGCGCGCTCTGGTAGTTCTCCGCGCGTAACGGCGCGGTCTTCAATGTTTGCTCACGAACAGTGTTGGAGGTGCTGGTCTCTGCGGTGCTGAGTAGGCCTTCCTCGTCGCGCACGGTGACCGATTCCGAAACCGAAGTTGTCAACTCAATTTCTACCGTGAGGTTTGCGCCATCCGCCAAATCAATCTCGCGGGTCGCGGTCGGCAATCCGACGGCCTCAGCCGTCAACAGGTAACGCGCCGCAGGAAGGTTGCTAAACACAAAAGCGCCCGCGTCGTCGGTGACGGTTACCATCACCTGGCTTCGCAAATCGCGATTGACGAGCGTGATACGCGCGTTGGAAAGTAGAATTGCACGCGTTCCGGAAGCCTGTGTCGTTGCAGTGACAACCCCTTTAATACTGCCAGTCGCGGCGAAAGCCATGGCGGCATGAGGACATATAGCCGCCATAAGAAACGCGGAAATAGAGCACCCCACAACAGCCATGGCGCGTCTACTAATAAATCTAGACACAATCTAATCCCAAGTCAGAAACCTACTGCGTATGTGTTCGTCCGGGACGATTAAGATAGAACGTCAGGCCTGGCCTGAGCAAGACCGCATGATTGTTGTCATAGCTTACTCCGAAGGTGAAAAAGTGGCTGTTGTGCGCGAAGCATCATTGAAGGCGCCGTCAAGCCGAGTAATCCGCAAGGCAGAAGAAACCGCTTTGTAGTAAGCATGGATACCCTTTCAGTGTGATTGTCTGAATGTCCAAACGGGAAACACCGGCTAACTGGTGCAATAACCATTCCTGCCTCAAAGGTTGACGATCAAGCTCGCTGGCAGAGAGGTGGGGACATAGTGACGCCCCCGGGACGTGGCGAAGGTGGCAATACGTCACTCGGAATTATTTCGTCGGAAGGTTGTAGCCCGCCCATTAGGGAAGCTCTGCGATCGGCGGATTGATCGTTAGGAAAGCAAAGCCCTCCTTAGCAGTCGGGCGACTGCCCCATTCGTGGATGCTTATTTCCAGGAGTTCTCTTCGCCGCGACTAAATGTATAGCGCAGCAAGAGAGTATGTCTTGGAGAAGTCTGACCGAAATCGGTAGAAAAAATATATTCGGCGAGAAAGTTACGGTTGAATCGCCAGCCGGCGCCAAAGTTACCGAAGTAGTCCGTGAAGTGGTCGCGAGTGCGCCCATTCGGCATGAACATTCCGTCCCTCATCACCCGCCGACCAAAACGGTCCGGGAAAAGGGCCATGTCCGTGACTTGTGTTTGAGTAACCGAAAGTACGGACGCACTTAGGAACGAGCGTCGCCAAACGTCGGCCTGCACAGCTCCATGAAATGAAACAAAGCGTGCTCTCTCTTTCTCGGTTTCCAGGAGATTGCCGGTCGAGCGCTCAAGCCTGCGGTCATTGATGCGTGTGATTCCTCCGGCCACATCAAAGCTAAGAACGGTACCGCGCCAGGGGACATAGCCTAAACCAAAACCAATGGTTGCGCGCGTCGAGCCCGCAAGTAAATCCGAATCGACGACACGGGCGCGCCGCGTCCGGCCATCATTATTCGCGAACAGGTACGAGCCTTCGACACCATAGAAGAGCCGACGAGTAATCGCCCCCCTAAAGCGCAGCCCGATCTCCGACGAACGGCCGGTGATACTCGTGCGGTTAAGTAATCGATTTGCTCCATTGAGTGTCCGTGAACGGTCGCGATCTTCAGCGGTCACGAATCCATAGCGATAAAAGAGCCCGAGCTTCTTCCCGTTACGTAACTCGCGGGTCACTCCGAGTGTGAATCGCGTGCGTCTGGCAGAAGAGCCTGTGTCGACAACTTCGCGGGAGGTAAGTCCCGTCGTGTCGGTTTGGGTCGTCGTGTTGAGAAGGGAGCCAGCGGTTTTCAAATACTCAAAACCGACGCCGAGACTTGTACGACCGTCGCTGCCGAATCGTCGCGCTGCGATAAGCGATATCGTGGAGAGCTTATTTTTTGTTGAGCCGTCGATTGAGCGCGCGCCGGTCGTTCCGCCTGGAAAGATCCCGCTCGTTAACCTGACGTTTTCATCCACCGTGAACGACTGGAGCCCGTCGCGCGAGAAAGCGACACGCCCTCCAACTACAGACCGATACTTTGGCAGGGCAACGAATACCGAAGCCTGCGGAGAAAAGCTGTAATCGACCAGACGCGAATCGCCAAACCCCAGGAGTTCGCGCGCCCCTTCCTTCTCCTGAGTCCCGCCGATAGAGGGAACTAAGAACAATCGTCCCTGCGTAGTCGTGAACTCAGTCGCGTAAGATGGATTTTCCACACTGTCAAAGTAAGAATCCGGAAAAGCTGTGAACCGAGACGGCAGTGGCAGCTCGCCACTCTCAACGATGCTTTGAAGGTATCGTTCATGAACACCAGCGGCGCCGCGTAAAGACCCTCCGGAACTGGTGACTTCCTCACCGGTGGCATCGCCATCGTCTCCCGCGGAAGCGCCCTTTCCTTTGCTCCGGGCTCCTATCTCGGTATTGGGACCGGGCACAAAGAACTGAATATCCTCATTTGGTCGAACGATGACTCCATGTCCGGGTTGGACCAGGACCGGGTGACGAGGATTCGCGAAACTGGATACCTCCACGGTTCCTTCATAGACGACAACCTGAGTGTCCCCGCGTGGCTCAACCGCTACGCTGAATTCTGTGCCGCGCACAGCAATCGAAGCCGTTGGGCTATTGATGCGGTAGGGGTTGGGTCGGCCGCCAAAATGATTTATACGAATACGCACACGCCCAACGGTGATCTGCAAAAGCTCGCGCAGAGAACCCGCATTACGATAGTCCTGCATCACTACCAGCGAACCTGGCTGTACGATGACCAGACTACCGTCGCCCAGTTCAATTGCAACGCGACCCCCGGCGCGGGTGTCGATTTCATCACCGGGAAGTATGATAAGTCCTTGCGCAATCCCGGATGGCCTACTCGCCTGGCTGGAGATAAGTGCCCGACCGCGCACGCTGGTTACCCGAGCTTCGATCAAACCACCCTGCGCGCTCGCGATATTGTGCATGCCCTGAAAAGCCGCTACCAAAAGCAACCCCCGCATCAACAGAGCGATGGGCAACACACGCGCTCGTATGCTTTCGGCTTCAATGTGAGCGACTGGATTCACCTTGAAATTCGTCTTATTCAGCCTAACCGTTCTCAGAGTCAGGATTGTCTTCAGCCTCTGGCCTGATTTCCTTCTCGGTCAGCGCCAAAAGGTCATAGCGGGCGATAAGCCGCTGAATAGTGCGTCGATTGACGCCCAGAACCGCAGCGGCACGGCGTCTATTACCGTTCACTTCGGTCAGTGTGAGTTTAAGGTAACGGCGCTCAAGTTCTTCTATTGTCGGCCGATCTGCAACAATTGAAGAAGCAGCGTCAGCGCTCGATGATGACTCGCCATACCGGGCTGAGATGTCCGGCGGTAAACAATCGAGGGTAACTATTCCTCCCGAGCAGAGCGCAACGGCGCGTGTCATTGCGTTTTCCAACTCGCGTACATTACCGGCGAAAGCATACGCGTTGAGAGCTTCAGCCGCTTCATTTGAAAGTCGCAGCTCCGCTTCGCCTTTGGCGCTCATCCGGCGCAGGAAATGTCGCGCCAACAATTCGACGTCACCGGTCCGCTCCCTCAAGGGTGGGAGTTGGATAGTCAGGACGCTCAAACGATAAAACAGATCAGGCCGGAAAGTTCCTGCCTCTACCAGTTCGGGTAAAGGGGCATTGCTCGCGCCGATGACTCGAACACTTACTCGGTGCGCCTGGGTCGAACCCACGCGACGCACTTCACCCAACTGGAGCACGCGCAACAAACTTGCCTGAAAGGCAGCACTCGTCGAAGCCAATTCATCAAGAAAGAGTGTTCCCCCATCAGCTGCCTCGAAAAGTCCGGTCCGCTCTGTGGTTGCCCCGGTAAACGCGCCCCGCGTGTGACCAAACAGTTCCGCTTCCAACAAGGTATCCGTCAATCCCGAACAGTTGACCGCGATGAAAGGTTTGCCCGCTCGCGGACTGAAGTCATGGATGGCGCGCGCTACCAACTCTTTCCCCGTGCCGGATTCTCCCAGAACCAGGACCGTCGCATCCGCTCGTGCGGCGTGGGCAATCAACTTATAAACGTTGACCATTGCCGCGCTGCGCCCGACTAATCCTGAGTTGGAAAACTCGTCGATAAAAGAGACGTCAATGGGCGACGTGTCCGCGTCGGCCTCGAGGCGCGAATCCAGGTGACGACGAACCAGGGCCGCCAAAGCGGCGACCTCGAAGGGCTTGGCTATGAAGTCGCTGGCTCCTTCTGAAACGGCGCGCACCGCCAATTCAAGTGAACCCTGTGCCGTGATCAAGATGATTGGCGTTGCCGGCGAGATCGCGCGCAATTCCCGCACGACATCCAATCCGTCACCGTCCGGCATAAAGATATCGCTGACGACGGCGTCGAAGCTGGAGGCACGCGCGGCTTGCAGCGCTTCGCGGCCAGTGCGCGCGCACGTCACACGAAAGCCATTAAGCGTGAGGCCAGTCTCCAACGTTAGCCGGATTGACCGTTCGTCATCCGCTACGAGAATGTGTGGAGAGTGTCTGGACATCTTCGCGCTACATTATCGTTGCCAGCCCACCTGATCTCAAAGGGTACTCAAGTAGTTAAAGCGTATCACTTGAAAGGTTAATACGGAATTAATTAGCTGGCTTGCTCTGAGACGGTTTGTCTCGGGAGGTTTCTTTGGGCGCCAACGGCAGTCTTATCGAGAAAGTTGAACCGACCCCCGGCTCACTGCGAACCGTCACGCGACCACCATGCAATTCAACGATTTCACGGACTAGAGCGAGTCCAAGGCCGGTCCCGGGCACATCGGTGTCCTCGACACTGGGCACGCGATAGAATTTCTCGAAGATGTGTGGAAGGGCGTCCGCCGAAATTCCGTAGCCGTGGTCGCTCACTTCGACAAGTAAACTATCGCCGGCGTCGCGGGCCGCGACGATGATTTCAGTCCTGGCAGGGCTGTACTTTATGGCATTAGCGAGGAGGTTGGTGAGGGCCCGGGCTAACAAATCGGCGTCGACTGATAGCGCGGGCAAGTCGGGCGCGAGGCGGCGCACGATTCTGATATCGCGTTTGGCCGCCAGCGGGCTCAGCAAAAGCAGAACCCTTTCGATCAAGGGCATCATCCGCACCGGCGCCACGCGTACCGGACGCGCGCCGGATTCGAGTTTCGTGATGTCCATATACTCGGTGATCAGGCGCGACAGTCGCTTCGCTTCGTCATTGATCGCCAGGTGCATCTCTCGCCGGCGTTCTTCCTGCACGTCAAACTGCGCCAGCACTTCGCTCATCCCCTGGATCGCGGTCAGCGGTGTAAGCAGCTCGTGCGTCACCAGAGCCATCACGTCGGTCTTCATCTCCTGCAGATCATGCTGTTGGGTTACGTTAGAAAAGGCGGCCACCAGACCAAGGATCTCGCCTGCCCCGTCATCTCTGGAAGTCACAGTAGAAAGGCGCAGCGTGTAATAGCGCCGCGGAGCTTCGCCGACCGCGATTTCACGCTCGATTGACGCTCGTCCAATAATCAAATGTAGCAGCGTCTCGCGCGCCATCCGCCAAACTTCAAGATTATCCGCAGCGCCTTGAAGTTCCGTTTCTGCTAGTAGTCGAAAAAGGTCACTGCCAACGAGCGTTCGCTCGGGAATGCGAAGAATTTCCGCAGCTCGCGGGTTGGCGAAAGCAATGCGGCCGTTGATGTCAGCGACCACCAAACCATCCTCGACGGCGTGCAGCGCTCGATCGACAAAGCGAGCCCGTGACAGGAGTCGCCGATTCAATACACCAAGGGCGCGGGCCTTCCACTCGACTCCGCGCGGAAACCGCCAGCGAGATGATGAAGCCAAGGCTGAAGTGCCAGTGCTTGTTTCATCTGCGACGTTCGAGATGTAACTTGTCGCGATCTCAATAGATAGACGCAATATCTCACTGCGCACGTCCTGAGGAAGTTGCCGCAGAATCAGGGCTCCACGGAAACGGCCATCGTCTCCGAGTCGCAGACTTAATTGCCCCATTCGGCTCGAATCGCCTTGCTCAGAGTCCTGCGCAGATATAGTCGCCGCAGATTCTGTTGTTCCTAAATCGCGATCTGCAATGATCGAATGGCGCGGACCGGTTTGGGCGCCGGAAACAGCCAGTGAAACTTCGTCCTCAGTAAGCAAAGGCGCAATATTTGGCCCGTGTGAGGCGACCAGGCGATATCGGCCGTTATCAAGATAAACACCGACCGCATCACTTCCCGTCAAATGGGCGATGAGCGTCGCTGGATTTGACCCGAGGCTACTCGCCGGCCGTTCGGTTGACAAGAGAAGCAATTCGTTGGCGCTCGTCAATTCAGCAATTCGCGCGTCCAGATCGGCGCTCGTCCGGAGTGAACGCCGTAGCAGCGCGAGCGGCGCCGCGGTGGCAAATGAAAGGAGTGCGGGGACCAGGGGCGGCACAATCAGCCAACGGACAAACATGAAGTAAGAAACGGAGAGGATTATCGCGAGCAATCCAAAGAGGACGAGAATTTGTTTGACGCTTTCGAATTGTCCTTGCGCGACGGCGAGTAAACCCAAAACCGCTGATGCCACCAGTGCGGCTAACAACACCGCAAGCCAGTCCGGAGTTTCGTGATAGAAACGCGACCGCAAGATCGTATTCACGGAATTGGCCAGGACTTCTACACCCGGCATCAACTCGCCATGCTGTTCGCCTGCTGATCCGTTGGTATGTGCGAACGGAGTTGCGACGTGATCTCCCAGCGTGGCGGCAGTCGCCCCAATCAGTACGTATTTACTTCGAAAGCTTTGAGGCGGCACGTGACCATCAAGTACGTCCGCGAAACTGAAAGTCTGATGTGAAAATGATCCAGGTGGCCCGACGTAATCAATCGCCATTCTGTCCGACCGTAAGGTGTCAACGGGGTTAGTTGGTTTTGTAGACGCGAAGTGGGGAGCTGAAACGTCCGGCTCGACGGGAATTGTGCGTACTCCGAGAGTCACTCCACCGCGCACATCACGCACGCTGGTGGCCCGGATGCCCTCGCCAACTCGGATCGTCTCGATTGCAATTGACCACAGTGCTTGCCCCTGGTCATCCGCTTTACGTAAAGATAATTCTCGCGCTTCTCCATCTGCTTCGGTTGAAACGTTCGCATGACCGACGCCGGCCGCGGCATCCTCGATTAGAGGCAGAGGGCGAAGCCAGTGTATTGACGGCGCTCCTGACTGATCAGTTATCTCAGCAAGTTGGGCAGCGACGACGGTGTTTCCGGCATGTTTGATTGAATCGGCCAGGGCAGTGTCGTCCGCGGCGACAGTGGGTTCGCTATAGAGCACATCGAGACCGATTGCCTTTGGTTGCGCCGAAGAGATGATATCGAGAGCGCGCGCGGTCGAACTGCGTTGCCACGGAAACCGTCCGTAGCGCGCAATGCTTGCCTCGTCGATCACCACGAGGACAATATCGTCAGGTGCGGGTACTGGACCACGAGCCTGCATCAACCTATCGCGCGCATAGAAGTTGAGACCCGGTGCGCGCCACGAAAGAACCATCGCTACCAACGTCGATACGACGATGATCGCTATGAGCCATGCTGCCCGGCTGACACGACGCAACATGACGGATCGTTCTTTCATGGTTACTGTGACGGCACTGATCTGGCTCGATCAGGCTATGACGGAATCAATTTGCTTAGGCAACGACAATGCCGCATTGAAATGTTTCAGATTGACGACTGAAAGCTCTGTCCATGCCCGGTGAAACGGAAGCAATTTAGAAAAAGTATTTCTTCGGTGACAAATTGTCCCGCGCAATCTCCTAAGAGGGTGACGATTCGCCACCCATGTCCAGGCGAAATTCAGGATAATCACCAGGAGCGTAATCTCAAAGTGTGGAGCTTATATTGTGGAGAGGTTAGTGTTCGCGTTCCAGGTCATTGAGGACAATCGCTGCTGCGCGCCCGAAGGAGATAAAAGAAAGCATCGCCGTGGTCGCGACGACTACTTTCATCGGGCGCGGGGTTCTGACTTCACGCTGTGTGACCATCGAAGTGTTCGTAAACTGTCGTGTCAAACTCGAGGAATTCGCGAATAAATGGATCGTCTGAATGCCAGAACTCCTCATCCGGGCCTTCGAAAATGATCCGGCCGTGATGCAGCATCACAATCTTCGTATTCACCAAACGCAGTTTATCGCCTTCGTCTTCTATTTTTAATTGCTTGGCTTCGATCTGGTCGCCGTTGGTTTGATCGGGCCAGGCAGCGGCGATGTACTTTGACGTGAGAAAGCGTACGTCCTCGAGCCGGTGCGTGACCCAGATGGAACTGACCCCACGCAAATCGCGGAGTTTTAGCGCGAGTTCACAAATCGTTCCCGCCGTTGGCGGATCGAGTCCGGTCGTGGGCTCGTCGAAAAGGACGATCTCCGGTTCGTCCACCACCGCTCGAGCAATTGCGACTCGCCGCTTCATACCGCCTGAAAGCTCAGACGGCAATTTGTCTTCGACGCCCCTGAGTCCGACGAATTCAAGGATCTGCTCAACCTTGCGTTCGATCTCCTTCTCGTCCTCGCCGCGTTCCTGTAAGCGGTAGGCAACGTTCTCGAACACGGTGAGCGAATCAAACAACGCGCCCTCCTGGAAAACGATGCCCATCCTCTCGCGCAGGCGATTCAACTCCTCTTCCGGAAATCTGGTAATTTCTTCCCCGTCGACAAAGATTTCGCCGCTGTCGGGCTTCTCCAGGCCCAGCACGAGTTTGAGAATCATCGACTTTCCGCCGCCGGACTCGCCGAGCATGAGTTTCATCTCGCCCGGCGCGACCGTAAAACTCACATGGTCCAGCACCACCTGATCATCGAAAGCGAGCGAGACCTCACGAAACTCAATGCGCGGCTCGATTTGATAGTTTTCAGTCATCGGTTTCCCATACCTCAACACTGCTCCTTCGAGCAAATTGCATTCCCACGAAGTGAAGGCCGTCATTCGCCTCTCTTGCGAATAGCCGGAAAAATAGTGTCCTAATCAGGTTTTCTCTGCGCGTCTCAGCGAGAACGCAGAAAGGGCGCAAAGAATCTCAAATTAGGAGACCACAGTCCAGGATAAATCTCGACGTGCACAACAGAATGTTGGGAGTTTTCACCCAGCAGAGCGAGGGTGAATTCAGCCAACACCCTTAAGCGTGGTTAGTGTTCAGGCCTGCCGTAAAGCAAGTCCCGCTTACGCGCAGACTAACAAGTTGCGTGGCAAAAACCAGAATTCAGACACCTGTAACCGTGAATGAGTAGCGACGCTGGTCTTGCGATTCCGAGACGGCACATGAGTTGCGAATGTTGGTCCTCCCGAACCACAAACGGATCGCAGAAGCTAGTTGAACCGGCAGTGTCGTTTCGGCTGTGGTGGAAAGACAATCCAGAAAGGAAGAGGACCTATGTCAGCAGATGCTACGGCAGCAAGGGCGCCAGCAATGAGCGATGACGAGATTCGTAACTCTGTTCTGATGGAGCTCAGGTGGGATCCAAAGATAACTTCGAGCGACATCGGAGTAGCAGTAAAGGACGGAGTCGCAACCCTGGCGGGATTCGTTCCCAGTTACTGGGAGAAAGACGCTGCGGAAAAAGCTGCGAAGAGAGTCTATGGGGTTAAGGCAGTAGCGAATGATCTGGAAGTGAAGTTGTTGACGACGCGCACTGATCCGGAAATCGCCAGAGATATTGTGCACGAACTCGAGAGTCACATCAGCATACCCACGGAGAATATTAAGGCGACGGTACGAAGCGGATGGGTAACGCTCGAGGGCCGGGTCGACTGGCAGTATCAGAAGGTCCTGGCCGAAGCAGCGGTAAAGAAAATCAGAGGCGTCGTCGGCGTAAGCAACAAGATAGAGGTTAAGCTCGCTGTCTCGCCGACAGATGTTAAGAGCAAGATCGAAGATGCCTTGAAGCGCAGCGCGGAGCTGGATGCGCGACGCATTTCGGTTGAGACCGACGGTACCTTGGTCAAACTCTATGGCACCGTGCGATCGTGGGCCGAGAGAGAAGAAGCCGAGCGAGCTGCCTGGTCCGCGCCGGGAGTCACAAAGGTTGAAAACCACATAACGATTGGTCCTTAGCGTGTTGTTTCTAAAGTTCGTTGAATTGATCATTACGGGGCTAGTGACCTACCGCCGAGCCAAGTAGGCTTGGCAGGAGCTGGTTGAATGCCCACGATTCCCAAGACGATGCGCGCGGCGGCGATCGATCAGTTCGGCGGTCCCGAAGTTTTGAAGATCCAAACGGTGCCGGTGCCTCTGCCCGGGCCGAGCGAAGTTCTGATCGAGGTCGATACCGCGGGCGTGGGCTCATGGGATGCCGATATTCGCGGGGGCTGGTCTCCCGGGGGCCGTCTAAAGTTTCCATACGTGCTCGGCGTTGACGGATCGGGCACCGTCGTTTCGCTGGGTTCGCGAATTCACCGCTTCAACATCGGCGACCGCGTCTATGCTTACACTTGGAACAATCCGAAAGGCGGCTTCTATGCCGAATACGTCGCGGTGCCCGCAGACAAAGTCGCGCCCATTCCCAAGCGGCTGGATCTTTTTCACGCCGGCGCCATACCGACAACCGGGCTCACGGCACTCCAGGGCATTGACGATGTCCTGGGGTTGAAGAGAGACGAGAAAATAATTATTCACGGAGCGTCGGGAGGCGTCGGCACGCTCGCAGTGCAATTCGCACGGCTGCGCCATGCGCGCGTGTTCGCCTCAGCATCAGGTGAAGATGGCGTCGCGCTCGCACTGGAACTCGGCGCGCATAGGGCAGTCGACGGCAAGATGGAAGACATCGCCGAGGCCGCGCGAGCGTTTGCGCCCAAAGGGATTGATGCCGTGCTGGCCCTTGCGGGAGGTGCGGGATTTCAGAAGTGTCTCGACGCGACGCGAGATGGCAGCCGGGTAGCGTATCCAAACGGAGTCGAGCCTGTGCCGAGGAAACGAAAGGGAATCGAGATGCTCTCGTATGACGCCGTCGTGGGTATGCGCGAGTTCGAGCGGCTCAATCGCGCGCTGATGGATGCGCGGCAGAAAATCCCAATCGCTGCCACTTACTCGTTGGCCAGTGCCGCCAGGGCGCACGAGCGGATCGAAGAAGGGCACGTCCTCGGAAAAATTGTCCTTCGCGTTCGACAGTCGAATTAGTTACCGCACGATCAGGACGGAGCATTGAGCCTTTCGCACGACATTCTCGGCCGTGCCGCCGGCGACAATCTCTTCAACTGACGCGGCTCCTTTTGCGCCCACCACAATCAAGTCGGCTTTCCATTCCTGGGCGCGTTTAATAATCTCAACAAATGCTCGGCCATCGTTTATTTCAGTAGTGACTTTCAGATCCTTGAGTTCGCGCGATGAAGACTTCATGAGAGCTTTCATCGCCGAGTTAGCCTTCTCTTCAATAATGAGTGTGACTTCGCTCAGGCCATTTGCCGGGAGCCAGCCGGCGACAACTGGCTGCGCCTCGATGACGTGCAGAACATGCAGCGCTGCCTTTGATTGTCGCGCAAACTCAACCGCTGTTTGAAAAGCGCGTATCGACGCTTCCGAGAAATCAATTCCGCAAAGGACTCGTTTGAATGGCACTAATAATTGACCTCCTCCCCTCTCCCGTTGGAGAGGGGCTGGGGGTGAGGGATGGTTACGCCGTCAAACCCTCACGCTAACCCTCCCCCAGTGGGGAGGGAATTTTCATTGCCCGCGATCAGCAGGTTGGCGCGTCGGCACTGGAATGTATTGCACCGAGGGAATTTTCTTTTTAGGTTGCGGGAACAATTCCATGAACTCATAGACATCCGGCGGCATGTCAGTCGATACCGGCAAACCCATTTCACTCAATTCGTCGTAAGTGAGTGGATAGTCGTGGGTCCAGGTACCAGTCGCCAAAGTCTCGGCCAACACGTCAGCTTTGGCTCCATCCATTTTCTGCTTGAGAATCTTGCGAACTGCGTCCTTGAGTTGAACAATAGCTTTCTCTGAGATGTCGGCCAGGATTAAAGTCCGATCGTCGATCTCGTTCTTATCCTTTTGCGACACCGCTCTTAGGATCGATGCCGCCGGGTATTCATTCAGTTGCGGATCAACCGGGCCGAGCACCGCATTTGGATCCATGACGATCTCGTCGGCCGCGAGCGAAATCAGAGTGCCGCCCGACATTGCATAATGCGGCACGAAGACGGTCACTTTGGCCTCATGCCGTCCCAGCGCATGCGCAATCTGCCGCGCCGCCAGCACCAGCCCGCCCGGCGTGTGCAGGATCAAATTGATGGGCACAGTTTTGTCGGTGAGCTTGATGGCGCGCAAAATCTCTTCTGAGTCTTCGATGTTTATGTAGCGCACGATGGGAAACCCCAGCAGGCTCATCGTCTCCTGGCGGTGCACCAGCGCAATCACGCGGCTGCCTGTTTGTTTTTCAAGTCTGCGCAGCAGGTCCGTGCGCTTCCACTCCAGCAGCCGCTGCGAGATCACCGGCTGTAGAGACATCAACACGAAATAGATCCAAAAGATATCTGCTATGCCCATCCCTCACCTGACTTTCACGTCACCGTCAACCGCGCGATCCGCCCACGACCACCAGACGCGGCCGGTTCGTCTGTCTGAACTTTTTCCAACGGTAACGAAATTGATCGCGAGTCAGCCCTAGAAGTTTGGCGGCCCGCGTTTGGTTCCCATTGCTTCGCGCCAAAGCCTGCTTCAGCAGCGATGTCTCTAACTCGTTCAGCGAAACTCCTTCGGACGGCAGATTCAACAGGGCATCGGTGTTCATCAGACTCAAACGCCCGAAACGTGACGGTTCATCTCCGGGGACCTTGCCCGTGTCGGACAAGATGCCTTCGGGCAGACTTCTGGCTGAAATCACATCACCGTCCTCGAGCACGATCGCGCGCTCGATCACGTTGCGGAGTTCACGCACGTTGCCCGGCCAATCGTAAAGTGTGAAAGCCCGCACTACCTCCGGAGACAGCCCGCGAATGTTCGGCCGCCCCATGCGACCAGCGAACGAACTCAGACAATGCTCAGCCAGCAACAGCACATCATCACCGCGTTGCCGCAGCGGAGGAATCTCTATCTTGATCACCGCCAGGCGATAATAGAGGTCAAGACGAAAGCGGCCTTCCCTGGTTTCTCGTCTCAGATCGCGATTGGACGCGGCAATCACGCGGGCGGTAAACGGCACATCCTTCAAACCTCCAACCCGGCGCAGTGACCCGTCTTCCAGGACGCGCAAAAGTTTGGCCTGCAGGTTAATGTGCATCTCGCTGATCTCATCCAGCAGGATCGTGCCGCCATCGGCCTGCTCCAGCAGACCCTCTTTGCGCGACTTCGCGTCGGTGAACGCGCCTCTTTCGTGGCCAAACAATTCAGATTCAATCAGGTTCGATGGAAGTGCAGCGCAGTTAATCGCTACAAATGGAGCATGGGCACGATTTGATCCATAGTGAATTGCTTTGGCGATGCAGTCTTTTCCCGCCCCTGATTCGCCCTGCAACAGCACACATGAAACTTCGCTCTCCGCTACTCGACGCGCGAGGTTTATCGTCCCACGCATGACGGGCGACTTGCCGATGATCTCATCAAAACCAAAAGTGTGTAACTGCTCGGTATGCATAAGATTTATCTCCCTGGGCTAAGTCGGAGCTTCGACATGGTCGTGATTAATGGCGCGCAGTGAGCCTTACCTTAAATGATCGAAATACGCGGAAACGATGCTTCCGCGGTTCGATAAGGATGTTTGGATGGCCTCGAACAGTGCTTCTTCACTGAACGGCTTTTGCAGAAATTCAACAGCGCCGGCAGTCAGTGCCCGTGCACGCGCGTACTCATCGAACCTTGCCGAAATGAAAACAATCGGAACGCCGGGATTGGAAACATGCAACTGGTTTTGTAGTTCCAGTCCGTTCATCCCCGGCAGCTGCAAATCCACAATCAAGCAGGCCGAATCCTGCGAGCGACAGGAAACCAGGAACTCTTCGGCCGAGGCGAAATCCGCGGCTGGTAAGCCGATAGATTCGATCAGCCTCTTGAGCGCCATACGGATCGATGCGTTGTCGTCAATGATCGAGATCACCACGCCTTTGACCGCCAGCTCGGTTCGCTTGCGGACTAGAAGCGGAAACAACGGTCTCAGGGCGAGGGCGTATCGCAGACTTGTTCCAGCCGGAGCTTGGTTAGGAACCAGCATACAGTTTCACTTTCAGTTTCGGGGGAATTGCTTTTAGGGGGTGTTGCCTTAGCGAAACCAAATTACTACAGGAGTAGGGTGGTGGATATTGGGCGGTGGGGCAATGACCTAGGACTTTGGTCCTATGCCGCGCGGACCGGTGAGCTCGTTAGCAAGTTTGTCGGCCATGTGCACCAGTTCCGCGAGCGAGCCGGCCCGCATTTTGCTCATCACCTGACCACGATGAACCTTAATAGTCTTCTCACTGATACGGAGTTCGAAAGCAATCTGTTTGTTAAGCATGCCCGCCACCACCAGCGTCATCACCTCTCGCTCTCTTGGAGTAAGAGAGGCCAGGTGGCCGCGCAGCTCCGAAATTGCGGCGCGATCGTTTCTAGCGGCGCGATCGCGACGAATTGCGAGCGTGATGGCGTCCAGCAGATCCTGATCGCGAAAAGGCTTGGTGAGAAACTCAGCCGCGCCGGCCTTCATCGCCTGGACGGACATCGGGATATCGCCGTGGCCGGTGATGAAAATAACGGGATAATGAATGTCTCTGGCAAACATCTCCTGCTGCAGATCGAGGCCGCTGAGCCCCGGCAAGCGAACATCCAACACTATGCAGCCTGGTAGATCCGGTAGTTTGCTGGCAAGAAATTTCTGTCCCGATGGAAACACCTGCACTTCGAGGCCCACAGCCCCGAGCAGTCTGCTGATGGCCGAGCGCATTGACGCGTCATCATCGATTACGAATACCACTTGATCGATTTTGCTCCTCATTGGTTTTCGACGCCGGTTGGCAAGAGGAACTGAAAAGATGTGCCCGGGCCCTCGTTAGGCGTCGCCCAAAGCCTGCCGCCATGGCCCTCGATGATGGTGCGACTGATCGAAAGTCCGAGCCCCAAGCCGCCTTCCTTAAGAGTAAAAAAGGCGTCAAAGACTCGCTCCTGATCCTTCGAATTCAGACCAATGCCTGTGTCTTGCACGGTTATCAAAACCCTATCGGGTCCGCTCCTTTCCGACCTGAGCAATAGCTCGCGCGTTTCGCATTCAGGCGACCTCATCGCCTCGTTGCCATTGAGAATCAAGTTCAGCATTACCTGTTGGAGTTGGACGCGGTCTCCGATCACCACCGGAAGGTCGGGCCCCAGTTCCGTGAGCAGAGAAACCTGATTCTTTTTTAGTTCCTCAGCAGTAAAAGCGATCACTTCCCGAATCACATCGTTGACATTCAGCGTGGATTTTGCAGGCCCGGTTTTTCTTAGCAACGCCCTGATGCGCTTAATTACTTCGCTCGCGCGCAGGCTATCGTCGATCATTGATTGCACAGCTTCCCGCGCCTCTTCGATATCTGGTTTGCTTCGCGAAAGCAACCGTAAGGAGGCCTGCCCATTCGTGACAATAGCGGCAAGTGGCTGGTTGACTTCATGAGCGATCGAGGCCGTTAGCTCGCCCAGAGTAGTGACGCGTGCGACATGAGCAAGTTCCGCGTGGGCTTTGTGAAGTTCATCTTCCGTCCGCTTGCGCTGGGTAATGTACCTTTGAAATGTTACTAATCCGCCGTCGTTGCTAGGGTATATGTGATTCTCGATCCACTCTCCCAATTGGGCATAATAAAGTTCGTCGGCGACCACGACTCGTTCAGACAGGACACGGTGAAAACTGTCTTCGTTAGGCGCGTCCGGGAATTCCTCCCACGCCACTTTACCGATCAGAGCATCCGGGTCCTTTCCGAGGCTTCTCATTTGATCAGCCGCGTGCTTGTTGAAATACGTGAATCGCCCTTCGTGGTCCAAGCCAAAGAAGTTGTCGGATATGCTGTTGACGATCATGTCAACTCGTTCACGCGCCTTTCGCACCGAATCTTCGGCTTGCTTGCGCTCGGTGATGTCCTGCACCAATCCTACAAAGTAATCCACCGAATCATCGGCGCGCCGCACGCACTGGGCTGCCATGATGGTGTCAATCACTCGCCCGTCTTTGCAAATCCACCGCTTGTCGAGCGTGTAGCCGTCTATTTCGCCGGCTAACACACGGTTGAACTGGCTGACATCGGCAGCCAGATCGTCAGGATGCGTTAACTCATCCCAACTCTTTTGCAATAGCTGGCTCCGCTCATATCCCAGAATGCGACAAAGCTCGTCGTTGACTTCGAGGCAGCCCTTGTCGGGCGAAGTGATCGCCATCCCGATCAGTCCCAATTCAAAGTAGCGCCGGAAACGCTCCTCGCTTGAACGCAACGCTTCTTCGGCGCGCTCGCGTTCACCTATCTCCCTTACCAGTTCTGCATTGACGGCTGTGACTTGTTGCGTCCTGTCGGCAATCCTTCGCTCGAGTTCCTCCGCGGCCCGCTTTTGCTCACTCAAGAGGTGGGCCTCTTGCAATCCGACGACGGCCTGGTTAGCAACCACGCGCAGCAGTAGGGTTTCGATCCTGGTCGGGAAATCGCGGCGCTTAGAGGCAGCCACCAGAAATCCAATTTCATCTTTAAGCCCGAGCCGAAGAGGCGCGATAAAGACTTCTCCTTCACCGACCGGATTGGGTAGCGACGCGGGCAAGGCGGGGGAAGCCTTGGTCAGCCGCCCTTTGAGGGTCAGACCTACGTCCTCCGGGAGAAGACGTGTGGCTTGGCCCTTAGCCAGGCGCAGGATGTCGATTTCGGAACCGTTGCCGTTTTTTAAAAACCGAGCATAAGCGAAGTCGAGACGCAGCATGCTTACGAGCGCGTCGAGCAGAGTAATAATGACTTGCGATGAATCACCACCGGTCCAGATGGCAGGCAGCGTCAGGACACTCAACAAATCATTGATACAGCTCTGGAGGAGCTTGATCTCTTGGAGAGAGTTCTCCATTGCCACTTTCTTGAATCAATTGAAAAAAAAAGGCGAAGATGTGCGAATGAGAGCCAGACATCGAGTCGGCCAACCTAATTGACGGGGCAACAGTGTCACTCATACGAGTCTCCTCTGCTGAGTCACTGACGAATTGTCCGGTGAATTTAAACGGCGCTGCGATGATAGACCCAAAATCCACAACTTCCTACACCCAAAGCTCCGATTACGCGGCAACCTGCGGGTTATTTCACCCACAAGGGAAGTTTCGTCCACTCACAGTTAAGTCGCAGGCGTAAAGCCTAAACTCGAAGACCGCACGTTAAGTGCAGTTAACCCGCACGACAAGAGAGCAAAGCTCTGTCAAAAACGCGGATGGCATGACGAATGCACAGTCAATTCTCGAAATTCCCCTACAGGTTCAGTTGAGTGACGCGTCGTGATCGAACTCTTTCTTGACTTTTGAAACCAGGCGTAGGCGCTACAGCAGGCAATGAAGTCACACATCAAACTGGGACGAATATTCGGGATTGAGATTGGACTGCACCTTAGTTGGTTCATCATTGCGCTGCTGATTACTTTGTCATTAGCCGATCAGTTTCACGCCTCCAACTCGAATTGGGGAGAGGCCGTGATTTGGTCTACGGCTATCGGAACCAGTCTCTTATTTTTCGCTGCGATTATTGCCCATGAACTGTCGCACGCGATGGTCGCAAAGGCCCGGCACCTGCCGGTGCGCTCGATAACCTTGTTCGCACTTGGCGGTGTCGCTCAGATCGAAAAGGAAGCGGGTGAGGCGAGCACGGAATTCTTCATGGGACTCGCCGGCCCGCTCATGAGCGCCCTGATTGGAATCATTTGTTTGACGTTGGCGTGGGCGATGGGTTGGACTCCGCTCGAGCTGCCGCGGACTCCGCTCCTGGCAATGTTGATGTGGCTTGGTTACATCAATATCTCGCTCGCAATCTTCAATCTGGTTCCGGGATTTCCGCTCGATGGGGGACGTGTCCTGCGCGGCATCATCTGGTGGGTGACTGGTGACGGTGTGCGCGCGACGCAGATCGCAGCGCGCGTCGGTCAGGTCGTCGCTTTCGCTTTCATCATCACCGGAATCGTTCGCTTCTTTATGGGGGCCGGATTCGGTGGCTTGTGGATCTCGTTCATTGGCTGGTTCCTGTTGAATGCGGCTGGCGCCAGCCGGCGACAAGTTGAAGTGAGCAGTCACTTGCGCGGCGTGCGCGCGGGCGATCTGATCGAGCGCGACTGCGAAGTTGTCAGTGCGCACGACAATCTTCAGACCTTTGTTGACGAGCATCTGCTGCGCACCGGCAATCAATGCTTTCTGGTCCGCGACGGCCACGGTATCGAAGGGATTATTACGCCTTACGAGGTTGCCGCGACTGATCGCGCCCGGTGGCCGTATACGACTATCGAACAGGCAATGCGGCCTTTGGATCAACTGCCGGCAGTCAGTCCCGACACGCCGATCACCGAGGCGATAGAGATTATGGATCGGGAGAACGCGAACGAACTGCCGGTGGCGCGCAACGGTCGGATCGAGGGATTTATTACGCGCGGAACTGTCCTGCGCCTGCTGCAGACGCGAGGTGTGCTGGAGATGTAGCAAGGGGTTTCTGGGTTCTTCGTGTGGCGAGACGCCTCGCTCAGAAGACAATATCTTCATCCTGAAGGAGAGAGAAACATGAGAAAGAGAAACTTACGAATCGTCGTCATGATGCTAATGGCGCTTTCGTTCTTTACGCCGGCCTTCCTGCGAGAAGCCCCGGCAGAAAGCGCTGCGCAAGTTGATGCTCGTCTGGTCAGGCGTATCCGGCACGAGCTGGTCACGTTGCCCTACTACGGAGTCTTCGATTGGCTCCAGTTTGAGGTGCGGCCCGACAAGACAGTCGTGCTAAGCGGACAGGTAGTGCGTCCGTCAACCAAAGCAGATGCCCAAGCTCGCGTGAAAGACATTGATGGCGTGCGGGGCGTCATCAACGAGATTCAGGTATTGCCGCTTTCGCCGCAGGACGATCGGCTGCGGATCGCGCTCTACCGCGCCCTATATGGCTGGGATTCGCCGTTGTTTCACTATGCGACCCAGTCCATACCATCGATTCACATCATCGTGGACCATGGACGCGCGACGTTGAAAGGCATTGTTAGCTCGAAGGCCGACGCCCAGTTGGCTTACATGCGCGCCCGGGGCGTGCCCGGTCTCTTCGATGTGAAGAATGAACTGGTGGTCTCGAGCGACATGGCGCAGTAGGCGATTTGGGTTGCGAGCTCCGTAGGAGCGCGATGTTTATAGTCCCGAGGCCGTTCGAAGTTCCATAGGAGCGACATGTTTCGGTTAACGGATGATATTTCACTCCTACGGAGCTGGAGGAATCTTTGCGGGACTAGGGCTATAAACATTTCGTCCCCATGGGATTGGGGAGACCTTGCGATCAAGCGAGTGTTAACAAAAGGAGTAGAGTCATGGCAAAAGCTATAGGTATCGATCTTGGAACAACTAATTCAGCCGTAGCGACCATGGAAGGCGATAGCCCAACCGTGATCGTTAACAGCGAAGGCGGACGCATCACACCATCCGTCGTGGCGTTTACCAAGACGGGCGAAAGACTGGTCGGGCAGGTCGCGAAAAGACAGGCCGCGCTGAATCCGGAGCACACGGTCTTTTCAATCAAACGTTTCATGGGCCGCAAATATTCCGAGGTGGCCCAGGAAATCAAACAGGTGCCATACAAGGTCGTGCCTGGTCCGAACGACGCGGTGCGCGTCGATATCGGCGGCAAGCTTTATTCGCCCGAAGAGATCTCATCCTTCATTCTCCGCAAGCTTGCCGACGACGCCGGACACTTTCTCGGAGAGAAGGTGAAGGATGCGGTGATTACGGTGCCCGCCTACTTTAACGATGCCCAAAGGCAAGCGACCAAAGACGCCGGCCAAATTGCGGGTCTCAACGTGCTGCGCATTATTAACGAGCCAACCGCGGCCTCTCTCGCTTACGGATTGGATAAGAAGAAGCACGAGACGATTCTGGTTTTCGATCTCGGTGGCGGAACCTTTGACGTTTCGATTCTGGAAGTGGGCGACGGTGTCTTTGAAGTAAAAAGCACGGCCGGGGACACACACCTGGGCGGTGACGACTTTGATAAGCGAATCGTCGATTGGCTGGTTGAGGAGTTCAAACGCGATCAGGGAATCGATCTAAGCCAGGATCGCCAGGCCTTGCAGCGCCTGACTGAAGCCGCCGAGAAAGCAAAGATCGAACTCTCTTCAGCGATCGAGACCGAAGTCAATCTGCCGTTCATCACCGCGGACGCCTCAGGGCCAAAGCATCTGTTGATGAAATTGAGTCGCGCCAAGTTCGAACAGTTGACACACGATTTGGTCGAGCGCTGCATGAATCCCGTTAAGCAGGCGATCGCCGACGCAAAAGTCAGCGAGAAGGATCTGGACGAAGTAATTCTCGTCGGGGGCGCGACCCGCATGCCGGCTGTCAAGGCATTGGTCAAGCGTCTGACTGGTGGCAAAGAGCCTAACCAATCAGTGAATCCCGATGAAGTCGTGGCGATTGGCGCGGCGATTCAAGCGGGCGTTCTCACGGGCGAAGTGAAGGACGTGCTGTTGCTGGATGTGACGCCGCTCAGCCTCGGTGTGGAAACACTCGGCGGTGTAATGACCAAATTGATCGAGCGCAACTCCACGATTCCTACGCGAAAAACTGAAATCTTTTCAACTGCGGAGGATAACCAATCCGCTGTCGACATTCACGTGCTCCAAGGCGAGCGCGAACTGGCCCGGGATAACCGTACCCTGGGACAGTTTCGGCTCGAAGGAATTGCGCCCGCGCCAAGGGGCTTGCCACAGGTCGAGGTCACCTTCGACATCGATGCCAACGGCATTCTGAATGTGACGGCCAAGGACACGGCAACCGGCAAGGAGCAGAGGATCACGATTAGTGGTTCTACTTCGCTCGATAAGAACGAGATCGATCGCATGATCCAGGATGCCCAGCAACATGCGTCTGAAGACAAGGCGCGGCGCGAGTTAGTGGAAGCGCGCAACACGGCTGACTCTCTTGCGTACAGCGTCGAACGATCAATTAAGGACATGGGTGATCGCGTGCCGGCGCATGAGCGGGCGCGGGCGGAGTCTCTGATTGGTGACATTCGGAATGCGCTAAAGGATGAATCCACCACCATAGACCGCTTGCGTCAACTGACCAGCGACTTGCAGCAGGTCTCGCACTCGCTCGCCAACGCCGCCTACAGTCAAGCCAGTGCCGCAGGCGCGGGGGCTGGTGGTAGTGGTTCGAGCGGCGGAGGCGGTGGAGGGGGAGGCAGTGCCGATGACGAAGTTATCGATGCTGAGTACACCCCGAAATAGCTTGGACAGGATTGACAGAATTAACAGGATGGAACATTCAAGAGAAAGAGCTGAGCGTGACTTCTTTTTCTGCAATCTTGTTCATCTTGTAAATCCTGTCCTCGAATTGTGATGGGAATGATGCTCGATGGCTGGCAAGGCAAAAGACTACTACGAGGTGCTCGGCATCAAGCGCGGTGCGTCTGACGATGAGATCAAAAAAGCTTATCGCAAACTCGCGCGCAAGTTTCATCCCGACCTGAATCCTGGCGACAAGACTGCGGAAGAACAATTCAAGCAGTTGCAGGAAGCTTATGACGTACTTTCCGAAGCCGAGAATCGCAAGCTTTACGATCAGTACGGTGAAAACTGGCGCGCTGTTAAGGCGGGCGCGGGCGTTCCGCCCCCTGGATGGGAAGGTGCTCAGCGGACGGCTGGTGGACCGCCGCCGGGAGGTTTCGACTTCAGCGATTTCGATTTTAGTAGCTTTGGCGGCCCCGGAGGCTTTGACTTTGGAGACTTGTTCGGACGCCCGGGTCGATCCGCTCGACGCAGTAGTCGCGGACGAGATGTCGAAGCCGAGCTGGAATTGTCTTTGGAAGAAGCGCATCGCGGCGGACGTCGCACGTTGCAATTGCAGGCGGCTGAAGCCTGCCCGACGTGTAACGGCACCGGCGAAAAAGATAACAAGCCGTGCCCAACGTGCGGCGGCGACGGTCAGGTCCTAAAGCCAAAGACGATTGAAGTAAACATTCCTGCCGGTGTGCGTGATGGCTCGACCATACGGCTGGCGGGCCAGGGCGGCGCGGCCCTGAATGGCGCACAGCCCGGCGATCTTTATTTGCATATTCGCTTGCGGCCGCATCCGGTTTTCATCGTGCGCGGAGACGATCTCGAAGTCGAATTACCGATCGCGCCGTGGGAGGCAGTGCTTGGTGCAAAGGTCGAAGCACCAACGATAGATGGAAAGGTCGAGTTGACCGTTCCGCCAGGCGCGCAAAGCGGACAACGGCTTCGTTTGCGCGGACAGGGATTGAATAAGCGGAAGGGCGGACGCGGCGACGAGTATGTGAGATTGAAAATCGTGGTGCCGAAGGAAGTCAGTGCCGACGAGCGAAAGTTGTTTGAAGAGTTGAAGCAGACTTCGCGCTTCGATCCGCGAAAACTGAAATGACGCTTGCGAAGAAGTTCTGGCTCCCCTCTCCGTTGGGAGAGGGGTTGGGGGTGAGGGCTTGGCGAGCGCTGTAAAACCCTCACCCTAACCCTCCCCCAGCGGGGGAGGGAACACCGGAGAATAGGAATGACCGTCCAACATCATCATGGCGAGTCGTCAGGTTTGGCCGGGCGAAATCGAACTCTGCGCAAGTACCTGGAGTTTGTGCAGGACATCATCGTGCTCGGTCTCTGTATGGCTCTTTTCATTGCGATGCTGATCAAGCTGTTTCATTTGGGCCGATCGATGCTTGCGGGGACGGACTTCTCAGTGGTGATCGCCGACATCCTGTTCATACTCGTGCTGATCGAGTTGTTTCGTTTGCTGGTCATCTATCTGGAAGAGCACAGGGTTTCAGTTTCGACGATGGTTGAGGTGGGTATCGTGGCCACACTGCGAGAAGTGCTTCTAAAAGGTGCGATGCAAGCTGACTGGCGGCAAATGCTGGTGCTGTGCGCGTTCATTATGACGCTTGGAGTGGTTCTGCGATACGCCGGTGTCCGGCTTGAGGAGCCAGAGCCAAGCGTGACTACGTGAGAGAGGACTCATGTTGCTGACTGATTTTGATCTCGATGAACCACTGTCGTGCGACATCGTCGCTGAGACAGTCGGCGCCAAGCGTTCGCTGATTGTGCGCCTGGCCCAGCAAGGTTTGATCGAGACGCTCGAGAGCGGTGCAGATGAACCGCTTCTGCCCCGGCGCGCTGTGATTCAGCTTCGTCGCATGCAGAGGTTGCGGCGCGATCTGAGAGTTAATTTTACCGGCGCCGCAATCATCCTCGATCTGGTCGGCCGGATCGAAGAACTAAATCGCGAGCTCAGTGAATATAGGCCCGATAAGTCGGATAGGTCCTATAAAGGCCGAGGAAAGGGATAGCTTCAATGATTACCAATCAAGATGATTCTGACCAGGACCAAAGACCGAGTTCAGCTCTGCCACCGGGCACGCAAGCGCCGGATTTTACTTTGGCTTCGACGCCCGATCAGAAAGTTTCGCTGAGCGACTTTCGTGGTCGTCCGGTGATTCTCGCTTTCTATCCGGCGGACTGGAGCCCTGTCTGCGGCGATCAGATGTCGCTCTACAACGAAGTTCTGCCGGAATTCAAACGGCTAAACGCGGAGTTGTTAGGCATCTCGGTGGACGGCGCCTGGTGCCACAGTGCTTACCGCCAAAATCGCAATCTACACTTCAGCCTGTTGGCGGATTTCCATCCGAAGGGTGAGGTGGCAAAGAACTACGGTGTCTATCGCGAGCTGGACGGTGTGTGCGAGCGCGCGCTCTTCGTAATCGACGCCAACGGTCGCATCGCGTGGAGCTATGTTTCGCCAATCGGCGTCAATCCGGGCGCGGATGGAATTCTCAAAGCCCTGGAAGACTTATCAGAGAAGGAGGAAGCCCGAGATGGCAATCAGCATGGGAAGCACGCTAACGCCGCCCGCAGATAAACGCGACCACGCAAAGGGTCCGGCGGATGCGCGGGTAACGTTGGTTGAGTACGGCGACTTTGAATGTCCCTACTGCGCCGCAGCTTATCTGATCGTCAAGAAAGTTCAGGAAGCAATGGGCGACAATCTCCGTTTTGTCTTTCGTCATTTTCCGCTCACCCAAATACATCCACACGCCGAAGGCGCGGCCGAAGCGTCTGAAGCCGCGGGAGCGCAGGGACAATTCTGGGAGATGCATGATCTCTTATATGAAAACCAGCGGGCGCTCGATCCCCTGCATCTGGTGGGATATGCCGAAGAGTTGGAGCTGGATACGCAAAGATTCGTCCGCGAGTTGGAAGAACACGTCTATCATCTGCGGGTACGCGAAGACTTCATGAGCGGAGTAAGAAGCGGCGTCAATGGCACGCCGGCGTTTTTTATTAACGGGATTCGTTATGACGGGTCCTGGGATTTGGCGCCCTTGCTTGAAGCCCTGGAGATCGCGGCACGTAGCATAGTAGCTGCGTAGGCTCCTGACACTCCGCGTTGCACCTTATCCCCCCAGATTCATCCCCGGGAGAGTTTTTTATGGACATCAACCGTCTGACAGAAAAAGCGCAAGAGGCCCTGCGCGCAGCGCAAAGCGAAGCCACGCGCCAGGGTCATCAGCAAATCGACGTCGAACATCTTCTGCTGGCTTTGCTCGATCAGGAAGGAGGGCTAACGAAATCGATTCTGGAAAAGAGCAATGTCGATCCGGATTTGGTTAGACAGCGGGCCCAGGCTGAATTAGCCCGAATGCCGAAGGTGTCTTCCAGCACCGGAGGCGGTGGCGACGTTTACATTTCGGGGCGGCTGAATCGTCTGCTGGTCCAGGCGGAAGACGAAGCGAAGCAACTCAAAGATGAATATGTCTCTGTTGAGCATCTCCTGCTCGCAATGATCGAAGACAAATCGGGCGCCGCCGGAAAAATTTTCAGTGAGCTCGGTGCTACGCGCGAAAAGCTGATGCAGGCGCTGCGGCAGGTGCGGGGTTCGCAACGCGTGACTTCACAGAATCCGGAAGCTACCTATGAGGCGCTTGAACGCTATGGAAGGAACCTCACCAAGGAAGCAGCTTCCGGCAAGCTGGATCCGGTAATCGGTCGTGACGAAGAGATACGCCGGACGATCCAGGTCCTTTCGCGGCGAACAAAAAACAACCCGGTACTGATCGGCGAGCCCGGCGTGGGTAAGACCGCGATCGTGGAAGGCCTGGCACAGCGCATTGTGCGTGGAGATGTGCCCGAAAGCCTGAAAGATCGGAAGGTGGTCGCGCTTGATATGGGCGCCTTGATCGCGGGGGCAAAATATCGTGGCGAGTTTGAAGAACGTCTTAAGGCTGTGCTCAAAGAAGTGCAGCAGGCCGAGGGACAAATAATTCTTTTCATAGATGAACTGCATACGGTTGTCGGGGCCGGCAAGACCGAAGGCTCAATGGACGCCGGCAATTTGTTGAAGCCGATGCTGGCGCGCGGTGAGCTGCATTGCATCGGCGCAACCACCCTCGACGAATATCGCAAGTACATCGAAAAGGACGCCGCGCTCGAGCGCCGCTTTCAACCGGTCATGGTCGATGAGCCTTCGGTTGAAGATACGATCTCGATTTTGCGCGGTTTGCGCGAACGCTATGAAATTCATCATGGCGTGCGCATTAAGGACGCTGCCCTCGTCGCGGCCGCGGTCCTGTCACAACGCTACATTGCCGATCGCTTCCTGCCCGACAAGGCGATTGATTTGGTAGACGAAGCCGCGGCCCGTTTGCGCACAGAGATTGAGAGCGTGCCGGTCGAGTTGGATGAAGTGCAGCGCCGCGTGATGCAGTTGGAGATTGAACGTGAAGCCCTCAAGAAAGAGAAAGACAAAGCTTCGAAAGACAGACTGGCGAAGCTGGAAAAAGAGCTGGCTGACTTGAAAGCCAGGGGAGACGCGCTGCGTTCGCAATGGCAGGTCGAACGACAGGCAGTCGATCGTTTGCGCAAGCTGCGCGAGGAAATCGATCACACGCACGTGGAGATGGAACAGGCAGAGCGCGCCTATGACTTGAACAAGGCAGCCGAACTGCGTTACGGCAAGCTGCAGGACCTGGAGCGCCGGCTCCAGGCTGAAGAAGAGTTGCTCCAGAAGAAGCAGGGTGGAACGCGTCTGATTAAAGAAGAGGTTGACGAGGAAGACATCGCCGAAGTTGTAAGCCGTTGGACCGGGGTCCCGGTTTCTCGTCTTATGCAGGGCGAGGTCGAAAAACTTTTAAAGCTGGCCGAACACCTGCACCAGCGCGTCATTGGCCAGAACGAGGCTGTCGAAGCGGTGGCTGATGCCGTGATCCGGGCGCGCTCAGGCTTGAAGGATCCGAACCGGCCGATAGGTTCATTCATCTTTCTTGGTCCCACGGGAGTCGGCAAGACAGAACTCGCGCGCGCTCTGGCGGAGTTCATGTTCGACGATGAGCGGTCGATGATTCGCATAGACATGTCCGAGTACATGGAGAAGCACGCAGTCGCGCGTCTGATCGGCGCGCCGCCGGGATATGTCGGGTACGAAGAAGGCGGACAACTAACTGAGTCCGTGCGCCGGCGGCCTTACTCAGTAATTCTTTTTGACGAAATCGAGAAGGCGCATCACGACGCCTTCAACGTTCTGCTTCAGATACTCGACGATGGCCGCCTGACTGACGGGCAGGGAAGAATTGTCGACTTCAAGAATACGGTCATCATCATGACCTCGAACATTGGGTCGGAAAGAATACTAGAGTTCAGCGGCAAGACCGACACCGCCGCCTACGATCTTATGAAAGAAGCCGTGCTCACCGAAATGCGGCATCACTTCCGGCCCGAGTTTTTGAATCGGGTGGATGAAATTGTCGTCTTCCATTCACTCAGCGAAGCAGATCTCAAGAAGATTCTGGATATTCAACTGCAGCGGCTGCGTGCGCGCCTGGCGGATCGAAATATTTCTATCGAACTGACGACGGAAGCTGCGACGCACCTGGCCCGTGAAGGCTATGACCCGGTCTATGGCGCTCGTCCACTGAAGCGGGCCATTCAGAAGGAACTGGAAACGCCTATTGGTCGTCGCCTGCTCGCCGGCGAGATCCACGATGGAGACAAAGTGATCGTTGGTTGGAAGAACGGGAACTTTACTTTCTCGACGAAGCCTGCCGAGCGAGCCGAAGCCGTCGGAGCTAATTCCTGATGGGTTGTCTGGTGGTCGCATGATTGGTGATGCTGATGATGATCGCCAACGACTTTAGTGTTATCGAGGACGCTTGCACAGGGCTCGTCGATGCAGCCCTGCCGCCGGACGTGCGGCACGTCTGTGATGTTCCGAGCAAGGTGCAATATTTATTCCTGGGACTGTGTCCGCCGGTGGGGACAGAGCCTCTCGAAATTGGTTTGAAAAATCGGCTGGAAGGTAAGCGGCCTGCTGCTCATTTGGGTGCCGAGCCGCTGGTGTGAAGTGTCAGAAGCCCGACTGTCAGGGAGGGCTCACTGATTAGAGAAGGAGGGAGAACAGATGTTCATAGTGTTTACAAGCAGCTGGTGGGCTTTGGTCTTAAGGGGACTCTTGGCGATTGCCTTTGGAGTTCTGGCATTTCTTTGGCCGCACATTACTCTGACAGCACTGGTATTTCTTTGGGGCGCGTATGTGCTGGTTGATGGTGTCTTCGCCATTGCCGCCGGACTTAAGTCGCACGCCGAGAACAAGCGCTGGTGGGTTCTGTTACTGGAAGGACTCCTGGGCGTGGCTGCGGGTGTATTCGCGTTTGCGGTCCCCGGAATTACGGCGCTGGTGCTGCTAATTTTGATTGCAGCCTGGGCCATCGTAACCGGCGCGTTCGAAATTGGCGCGGCGATCCAGTTGCGAAAGTACATCGCGGGCGAATGGCTCCTGGCACTGGCCGGCGTCGCCTCAGTGCTGTTCGGGTTCGCCCTGCTTATCAATCCTAACGCGGGAGCAATAGCAGTGGTGTGGCTCATTGGAGCTTATGCGATCGTGTTTGGCATTTTGCTGGCGGCTCTCGGGCTTAAATTGAAAGGTCTTATGGGTCGAACCCACCCGATGTCACCGAGAACTGTTTGAGCTGCGGTTCGCGCGTTATGTGATTGCACCTTGTTAGCGGCTTTGCCGCTCAGATGCGCGGCAAGTCTCTGACTTGCCGAAAACACTCCACAGGCTGAACAGCAGAAGGGCTAAAGATGAAACCGGAACGGGCCATGCACAGTACCGGCACTGCTACGGATCAGGCAACGATCACCAGACGCGAAGTAGAGAGTCTGATGGAACGCGAGGCCCAGCCCGGCAGTCCCGTGCTGACCGTCTATCTGGAGACGGATCAATCCAACGTGTTGAACGTCAATCGCGCGTTCAAAGTCGTATTCAGAAACATGCTGCGGGATGTCGAGCAGCCCGAGGACAGAGACAAGCAAGAGCAACTCAAGGAAGACGCCGAGCGCGTGCTCCGCTTCCTCGATGACTACCGAGACACAAAGCGCGGACTAGTGATGTTCAGTGATGCATCCGACGGTTTCTTCCACGTCCGCGAACTCGGCGTTAGAGTGCCGAACATCCTGACGTGGCGCGACCTGCCTTACGTACAGCCGCTGCTCGAGCTAATCGACGAGCACGAGCGTTACGGGGTGGTGCTGACGGACCGCGAACACGCGCGCCTCTTCTCGATCTTTCTCGGTGAGATAGAGGAGCACAAGGACGTCTTTGCCAAAGCCGAGGTGACGCACATCAAGACCTCTGGAACGGATCACAGTCGATCGCAGATGAATATCCAGCGGAAGGCAGACGTGCACGCGAGATGGCATTTAAGTGAAGTAGCGCAAATGATGTCTCGCGTGGCAGGTCGACTCGAGTTTGACCGTCTAATTCTGGCCGGGACGGTCGAGGCAACCAGCGAGTTGCACGGCCTGCTTCCGAAAGCCCTGCGCGCGCGCGTGGTTCGCAAAATAGCTTTGCCCGTCCAGGCAAATTCAGCCGTGGTGTTGGAAGAAACAATGAAGATCGAGGAAGAAGTTGAGCGTCAGCGCGAAGTCGATCTGGTCGAACAACTCATTACCGCCGCGAATAAGCGACAGAACGCCATGCTGGGGCTCGAGGAAACTCTGCTGGCATTGCAGGAGTGGCGGGTTTGGCAGCTCGTCTATACCGAGGGATTCAATGTGCAAGGTAGCCAATGCACAAATTGCCAGGCGCTGTTAGCGACCGCGAATAAACCTTGTGACTATTGCGGGCGGCCGGTGCGCGCAGTGAACGACCTGATCCAGTTGGCCACTGAGCGGGTGTTCGACCTCGAGGGAAAGGTCGAACAAGTTCGCGGTCAGGCTGCGGCGCGGCTGAAGGAGGTGGGAAGTATCGGCGCAATTCTACGTTTCTAAACAACGAGCTAAGCGAGCGGATTGATGTAATGAGTGGCGCAAGCGTCCGCCCGTGAAATCACGCGCAGGATGCGCGTGCCACAGCATAACGAAGGGAGCAAGACATGTCAGGTTTCATAGAACGAGATCAGTGGAAAACTTTTCTTGATGAGTTCAGCAAGCGCAATCGGTTACGCGCAACCCGGCTCGAGATCGTCGGAGAGTTGGGGGACCAGGAGGAGGAGGAGTACATGCCCCTGGTCGGCGTGAGTTTCGAGTCCAAAGGTTCCGCGGCCGGAAGCGTTGTGGTTATTCTGGGTGGAGAGAGTACGGCCGATGAAAGACATTTGGAGCACACGATCAGCAAGGTGCAGAAAATTGCCCCGCTGGTTGGGGTAACCGGCTTCGAAGACGGTTTAGGATTCGAAGATCAGGAAGGTGGAAAGACGCTCCTCCTTTTCGAGAAGCTGCATGAGCTTCCAGAAGAGACATCAGACGCGCGCGATGCAGCGTCGACTTTGGCGTAGCGCTCTGTATAACACAAGCTGCTGGCTTGCGATCTGGCTTTCTAAACCAGCTGCGGGACTATGCATCATTGTTCGCGCATGTTCACGCAAAGGAACTGATAACTATGACCCAAAGAGATAACTCCGAACAAAAGCCCGGCTCCTGCGAAACTCTCAGCGAGTCCGAAATCGATGAATCGCTTGCTGAAACCTTTCCTGCCAGCGACGCGCCACCCTGGACTCTCGGAGTCGAGCCACATTGCCACCCGGAAAATAACGAACCCAGGAATCAGCCCGCACAAAATAGCCGCGGAACGATGCCTTCTCAAGCAGCGCGTCCGACCGAAACAACGCGTCCTGGCTCGCAACCGAAAGAAAAAACCTGATTAGACGACTTAATTTGCGACAGACCTCAAGAGGAGCACCTCCACCTCCGCTCTCGATGCGCAGACGAGAACGGGACCAAAGACCGTTCAGTCAGTGAAACCTCTTTTTCAGACGCTATTCAGACAGCGTTTACCTGACTGGCCGCGGCCAATTCTTGTTTCCAAGCTGTTAACATTTTGTTAACATGCCCCGCAGTTGCGCTGCCCCTGAGCGTGAAACATCAACCGGAAGCCGGCGCTTGCTGACCTTAAGCCGGTTTAATTCTTGAAGGAGCAGGAGTGAAGTCCGGACTTCAAGGTATTGTCGTCTCCTCATTTGCCAGAGTTATTTGGCTCTGCGTTACCCTGGTACTCTGTCCTCTTCCGCTTTTTAGCAACGAAAGAAATCCGAACCGAGTCGTGTGCCGCGAGGAACTCTCTCTAGCCAGAAGGGTTGAACTGTCAGATAAACTGCGTGCGATTACCGGTTGGCCAGACCTAAAGTTTGATGAGAGCGGTACGCTTCAACTGGGCTCTGCGCGAGCAATTGGCGGCTCACAAAGCGCGAGAGATCTCCTTGATAAGGCTATTTCAGGTGATAACGTTCTGATCATCGAGGATGCCAGCAAGCGCCAGGATGTAGTTTTCTGCCGCGTTATTCCCGGACGATGGAAGAATAGCGCTGTCAGCAACCCACCAGCTTACATAGTGCTGATCGATTTTGCCGACTTCGATCACCTTATGGGAGACACAGAAGCACTCAAGGCCTTCGATGTCGGGTGGGGCTTCTTGCACGAAATCGATCATGTGATCAATGACTCATCAGATCGGGCGACTGTAGGTATTGCCGGAGACTGTGAAGACCACATCAATCTTATGCGGCGCGAATGCAATCTGCCGGTCCGATCAGACTATTTCTTCTCGTTCTTTCCTCATGCGGAAGAAAGTCCTTTTCGCACGAGACTCGTTCGACTCGCCTTCGATCACGACGACGTCATGAGCGCGAAGCATCGGCGGTACTGGCTTATCTGGGATGCAACAGTCGTCGGTGGTCTAAATACGCGAGAGCAAGTGGCCGAGTTGAGATAGGCAGCTCCCAGAGTCTCGACTGGATTGATCTAAGGGTGCCAACGCCGTGATCTCCTCAGAATTGCTCTTAACAGGTTCAGCTTAGCTGCTATTAAATGCTTACCTTCGGCCGTAACCATTCGCAAAAACACTAGGGTTTGTTCTTCTCCTCGTCCTCACTTTCACCGGCAACAATCCATTTCCTTCGCGATTCTGCCGTCAGTTGTTGTAACGTCGAGCGAACCCTAAGCACGGTCTCTTTCAGGTGCTCTCGTTCGTGAGGCGTTCTTCCTTTGCCGACCAGGAGAGCTGCCGCGATCTCGCTGCTGAGTTCGTGGTCAATTGCCATAAGGACGCACCTTCTGGAAATACACTTTAAAGAGTTAGGCTATCTTGAAGAGGCTGGCATCCTATACCGAGCATGTTACGGCGGTGTTAACAAGATGTTAAATCAATCGACTTGAGCGATTCACCAACTCTTCTGAGACCGGACCCGCAAACAAAGCCTCCAGCCCGCGCTTACATCATTAGTGACAATCGCGCCGTGCCCGCGAACATCATCGCAAAGGTCCTCATAAATTCTGGGGCCAAGCTCTACGTACAGCTGAATCGATTACACGTGTGTTGATGCTCAGCTGAGCGTTGGCAAGAATTCATTTCGATTTAACGCCATGTTTACTTACCTGTAACCGCTGTGCGGTAGCCTTTGCCCTTACATCGCTTTCCAGTTTTCGTAAGGGTCCTGTGGGTTTTGCACTTCAGTTCATTTTGCGTTGTATCGAGCGGCGAAAGTTTTCCTAAATCACAGGCGCACTCAAAAACAGCTCTCAAATAAACAAGGAGAATCCTATGCGGGAAACACGACTACTCAAAGGCTTTTTCCGTTACACCATTGCTGCGCTCGCGGCGTTGCTCTTTGCATCTATCGCAGCGTTTGGCCAATCAGACACGGGCAGCCTAAGCGGCACTGTGCGCGATCAGAATGGCGCCGTAGTTCCTGGCGCTGCAGTCACTGCCAAAAACCAAAGCACTGGCGATGAGCGAGCCACCACCAGCAACACTGATGGAACGTTTTCGATTCCAGCGTTGCGAGCTGCCGCCTATACGGTAACTGCCACAACCACAGGTCTCGGCGCCACCGTAAAAGACGTCGCAGTTAACGTGGGAAGAGAAACGAGTTTGAACATAGGAATGAAACTCGGAGACGTTACAGCTTCAGTAAATGTCGTCGCGGGAGATGAGACTACCGTGACAACCGGTTCCGCTGCAATGGGCGCTAACGTCAACCCGCGCGAAGTCGAAGGCTTGCCGATTAACGGACGCCAACTTTCGCAGCTCTACCTACAAGCGCCGGGTTCAGTGAACAGCGGCTCGGGTACCTATGGTGACATTCGCTTCTCTGGACGCGCGGTGGAACAGAACGAGATCCGTTATGACGGCATTGAAGGCACCGCAATCATCGACACCTCGCCGGGCAATCTGAATGGCGAGATCCCAACGCCATTCCGACTTCAGTCTTCGCTTGAGAACGTCCAGGAGTTTCGGGTCGATTCCAATAACTACCCGGCAGAGTTTGGCACCGGCACGGGTGGCCAGATTAGCGTGGTCACAAAATCCGGCGGCAATAAATTTCACGGGTCGCTCTTTGAATATTTTCGCAACGACAAACTGGATGCGGCCAACTTCTTCGACAATATCATCGGCCAAAAGAGCAAGCTGAGGCTGAACCAGTTCGGCGGTTCGGTTGGCGGTCCGATCAAGAAGGACAAGGCCTTCTTCTTTTTCTCGTATGAGGGCTACCGTCTGCGTGGCGGCATCAATTCGATCGAAGCGGTACCCGGCCTGGCGGCACGTATCTGCCCCGGCGGTATTATCCTCGGCAGTGTACCGCCCACGCCTTGCAACGCGGCGACAGTCGCGCTGATTCCAGCTTTCCGCGCCGCCAGCGCCGTGACGCTACGCGCAGGTCCCGATCTGTTCGACACCGTTCAGCTGCAGGCCAACAACATAGTCAACGAGACTTCGACAGCTCTGCGTGTCGATTACAAACTTAACCAGAAGCACTCAACATATCTCCGCTTCTTTCGCGATCAGGCCTTTAACAATCAGCCTGATGGTGTGACGGGCCGGCAGATCAACATCCGTCAAATACCTCAAAATGGAGTTGTGGCCCTGCAGTCGATATTGCGGCCAAATCTGCTCAACGAATTTAAGTTCGGCTACAACGGCGCATACTCTCGTATCGTGGGACAGGCGCCGACTGTCGCTGGTCTGGATCTGTCCAACCTCTCATTCAACATTGCCGGAAGCGTGGCCGGTTTCGCCTTGCCGGGCCAGGGATCGAATGCCGGAGTTGCCGTGCCCGGAGGTTTGATACGTGCCAACAGCGCGCAAAATGGTCGCGCTCAGCCGTACACGCCTTACTCACTGTCGTTCATCGATAATCTGAACTGGACGCACGGCAATCACACGGTAAAGTTCGGTGGCGAGCTTCGCGCGATTCGCATGTACACCGACAGACAGGGTGGAGTTACCTACACTTTCTCGAACATCACCAACTTTCTGGCCAACACGCTTCAATCCACACAGTTCCTCGGCGACTTGTCTGCGCCCTCGCCCTTCTTCAATAACTCGACCGGACCAGCCTTTGCCAAACAGAACTATTACATCGGCTATACTCAGGACGAGTGGAAGATCAACCCCAGTCTGACGATGAATTTCGGAATGCGCTATGAGTACTACTCGCCCCTAAAAGAAGCCAACAATCGACAGATATATTTTGACATCAACACGGGCGTCTTGCATGACTCGAGCGGCGATCCCTATCACACTTCGAAGAGTAATTTCGGGCCCCGCGTCGCCGTAACGTGGTCGCCGAATCCCGCCGGCACGGGCTTTTTCAGTGGCGGGCGGACGGTTTTGCGCGGCGGTTTCGGCATGTACTACGGACCGGGACAGACTGAAGATCAAATCCAGCCGATTGAGTCGAACCGGATCAGCTCTACCTTAAACGGGGGCGCCTATCCCCAAGACCCGAACGTGATTGCCGCCAACTTTATCAACAATCCCAATAACCGGCAGTATCAGCCGCGTGCCTATGCGCCGGAATATACGGTGCCAGAGAAGATTTACCAGTATGGCTTCTCAGTGCAGCAAGAGCTTCCTTACAAATTGGTTTTCACCGCCGGCTTCGTGGGCTCGCAGGGGCGTAATCTATTTCTGCGAAGCATCGCCAACCGGATCCTGCCCGGGCAAACTTCAATCGGACCTGGCGCGACGACGCTGCCTGCGGGATTCGGAGTCGTCAACGTTACGGATGCGGGGGGTAATGTTGTCGCCGTCCGCACGGTGCGCGAGTTCTCAATCCTCAACGGTACCGGAGCGCCGCTTAACCCCTACGCTGAGATCGACGATAAAACCAGCGGCGGTCATGACAGTTACAAGGCACTGCAAATGTCTCTGGGTCGTCGATTCAACAGCGGCTTGACGCTCAACTCGCAGTACACGTTCTCAAGTTCGTTTGGAAATACGTCAGGTTCGAACGAGGCCCGCACCGCGGCGAATAATGCGCGCGCTCTCAGCGAGTTTAATTACGACAATGGCTACAACAACTTTGACGTGCGTCATACCTTCAATTTAAGCGCCCTTTACGATTTACCTTTCGGCAAGGGTAAGAAGTACGAGTTCAGAGACATCGGCAACGCCATTCTTGGCAACTGGGAGATTGGGACCATCGTCAACGCGCGTTCCGGACTGCCACTCGAAATCGGCATCGTGCGGCCCGACGTGGTCATCCAGTGTCGAAACGCCGCCGGTTGCGTCGTTCCCACCGCCGGAGGAGCAACCACCTTCGCCAACGGATTTGTCGCGCAACTGCCGGGCACAATCAACGGCACCAATCCCCTCCCGCCGGGTTTCATCGCCGTGGTGAATACGCCCAGTGGCGGCGCCTCGCGCAACGTTCGCCGGCCCGATTTAGTTCCCGGCGCTAATCCGTATCTCACCAACGATCGGCTGATTCTGAATCCCGCCGCTTTTACGGCGCCTCAGCCAGGTACTTTCGGCAACGTGCCTCGGAACGCTCTGCGCGGCCCGAACTTTCAACAGTTCGATCTCGTCTTCAATAAGCGGTTCAGGTTCTCTGAGACAGCGAACCTTGAGTTCCGGACCGAGATCTTTAATATCTTCAATCGGGCGAATTTCGACATCCCGGGTTCACGATTGAATCTGGCACTGCCAACGGTGAGTCAAACCGGCGGCGTCTATGCCTTTTCAACAAGTAACGTGGTCCAGCCGGGACAGGCTTATACTCAGGCAGCTGCGGGAGGTACGTTCGGACTGCTTCGCCAGACAGTTGTGCGAGACGTGGGTCTCGGCACCAGCCGTCAGATTCAGTTCGCATTGAGACTTAACTTCTAAGAGATGGCCAGTAAGGCCAGAAGCGCGACTGAGGAGTTGAGTTTACTAGTTCCCAGTCGCGCGCGTTCAATATAGCGTTTAGTCGTCCGATTGAGAGATCATGTCAATAGCAGAAACTGCATTGCCGGATCTGTCGCCACTAGATCAACTCGGCGAAGACGTGTACGACGACGGATATCTGCGAATCGAGCATAAGAACTATTACCTCGCCTGCGGGGGCCATACGGTCTATTTGCCGCGCACCGAGTTCCTGCTCATCTCGCGCCTGGCGCGTTCTGTTGAGCGCACCGTCCCGGCGGAGGAGCTCTGGCGTTACGCCAGAGGTAACGAGAAGCCGTTCAACTCAGAGAGTCTGCATGTTTTTATGTACCGGTTGCGCGGTAAACTTACGCCTTATGGGCTTCACATCGACACGATGGTCAACGTTGGTTACCGGCTGCTTCTGGCAGAGCCACAAAATTCGACCAGGTTGCAATAGGATCAGGTATTCCCCCTTCATTAGAGCCCAGTCTGCCATGGAGCCAACATTGTAGCCGTGGGAAGTACGGGCCGGTTAAGGTGGACTTGAGTGAACCTTATCTTCGGGTGACGGCGGAATTGGATGAGGAGCAAGGATCGATTCCAATCTATCCAGGAATCTTTCGGTTTCCCACCGTTGCCAGAGCGCGAGCGCGTCGCCGTAATGCTCCATGCGCTCCGCGGCAAAATGCCTGACCAGCCAGGCGGTGCCTGCTCGTAGTTGGGCCTGCCCTTCGCTCTTGTCCCTCCCGGCAGTTTTCTTTAGCCGCGCACCGAGACTCTCAATCCACACATCACAGTCGTGCATTTCTCCCAGAGACGTTTGCATGAGAGCAACTTCCTTTGCGATATCTCCCATCTCCTCGTTCCCACAGAACGCGAATAGCTCGATCGCATACCGCAGCCTTTTCGCGAGAATGCGCACCTCGTGAAGTTCTTTGATTTGAAAAGGAGAATAGATATGATGGCTCGCAGCTTTAAGTTCTTTCAGCCGGGACCCGATCACCTCAATCTCCATGCGGCCAAAGGCCAGCGGCTCATTGTTAGCTGGTTTCCTGCCCAATTTCCCAGGGGGCGCGACTACAATTGCGCGAAGTTTGCTCAGAAACTCTTTGCGAAATTCGTCAAGCGTGAACCGCTTGAAAGCTTTTTGCAGTGCGGACCGCGCCTGCTTCCGTTTTTCCCGTCGCTCCTCTGCAAGCATTTCGATACCCTCAGCAGCCTGCTCCGTGGCTTTCGCTTTCAATTCCTCGAGAGCAAATAGGGCCACGTCCTCGTCACGCACGTCGCCGAGACTTTTGGCAATCTTTCTCAATTTCATACGCGGCAGGTTCGCTTTGTGCAGGTAAGGCCTGAAGTCGCTTATTGTACTGCGCAGCCTGCGTGATCCGACGCGCATGTCGTGAACACCTTCAGGATCGTTCCACTCAAGCGCTTTGTCTCGCAGATCACACATTGTCTTCAGTTGCGTTCGCAGGACAAGCCGAACCATCTTGTCAGCCGGAGCCGAACAATCGAGTCCCGAAATGCGCTTAACTTTTGCCATGTGCGTCCAGCCCGGAGAGATTTCCAGCTAACTCAACATCTGAGAAAGAGGGGCAACAACCAGGATTGAATCAAGCGCGCTTTAAAGCGGCGCGACGGCTAAATACCAGCCGACAATTGAAGACTTGTTCGAACATTCCGCGCTTTTGCTCGGCGGCAAAGATCTCTCGGTCGCAGTTGCCTGAGCTTTGCAGCTCAATGTTAAGCAGACGCCCGTTGCGAACACAGCGAACGTCGTTGACGCGACTGTCGTGGCGCCGGTCGATTGCGTCAGCGATGCGCAGAATGGCAGCCAACGCGTACACGGTTTCTCGGTCGGCCTGGTTTAGCGCTGCGTAGTATTCGTGACGCTCCCGCGGTTCTGATCCGCGGTGATATCGGGCAACATTTGCTATCACGTCGCGCTCGGCTTCGGAAAAGCCGGTTAGCTCGGAATTCTTTATCAGATAGAGTGAATGTTTATGATGAGATTCGTGCGCGATGTGGTAACCAACGTCGTGAAGCAGGGCGGCGGCTGAAAGCATCGTGCGACGATGGCGATCGAGACTGGCAGGCAAGGTGGATCTCGCCAGGTAGTCAAAGATCCGTTCGGCTAAACGCGCCACCTGATGCGCGTGCGTTTCTTCATATCCGAATCGCCGGCCCACGGCATGAACGCCGCGCAGCCTGGAATCAGCCAGATCGTTAAGCGGCGGATGTGACTCAGCTTCGATCTCTCGCAGTCGCTCAATCAGGACCCCTTCGCGCAACGCCCAGCTACAGGTGCGCAGAGTATTGACACCAAACGCGCGCATAGCGCCTTCGAGGATTTGTCCTCCGGCAATAATGATCTGGGAGCGTTGGGTGCTGATGCCGGGCAGGGAACGCCGTTCGGCCAGATTCATAGCCGCCGTCCGAGAATTGAATCGAGTAAGCTTCTCGATTTCGATTTCATGTCCAGCGGGACGCGCGCCTTCGACCTGCCGATCGTCTTCGCTCAAAGCGCGCAGGCGCAGAGAGGTGCCGATTGCCAGGATAGTTCCTGACGTGCCGGTCGCCTGTTGCCAGCGCGCGCCTCGTAGCTCGCGCGCCGGACGCTCAAGAGCGGCGCGCACTTCCTCTTTCAACGCCTTCAACTCTTTTGACTTGGGAGGGTTGTGGAAAATGAATTGCTCAGAGAGTCCGATGGCACCGAGCTTGACAGAAATCAGACTGGTTGGCGCACCGTCGCGCATTAGCGAGATCTCCGTCGAGCCGCCGCCAATATCGAAGTTGAGCATCGAAGTACCCGGTCCGGCACAACCCTGGGACGCCGCCAGTCCAATCAAACGCCCTTCCTCGATCGCTGAAAGAACCTCGACAGAGACTCCGGCCTTGCGCTCAACTTCTTTGATGAACTGAGCGGAATTGCGGGCTTCGCGAACCGACGCAGTAGCTACGGCAAAGATTCGTTCCGCGCCTCTTGCTTCGGCAATCGAACGAAAACGCTTGATGCAATCGACCGCGCGACCAATTGCATCAGGAGATAAACGCTCAAGTTGAAGCGTATCGTGGCCCAGCCGGACCGTTTCCTTATCGCGAGCGAGTACGGCCAGAGAGTTACTTGCCGCGGCGTCAACGACGACTAACTTGATCGAATTTGAGCCAACGTCAATGGCAGCGATCTTCATGCGGCCTTCACTTTTTTCAGTCCGTCAGCCCTGCTCTCTCTGGCGACGTTAGCCGCGCCGGACGCTGCCCGTGCTCCTTCTTCCGTCTTAACTTCCGGGGCGTCCGACGGTCCCATTATGGGATCGTCTCCAATCAGACGAGAGATTGATCTGCGCAATCTGCTGGCGACTCGTCGAACAGGTCGTGAGGCGTCTACTACTTCAAAGCCGTACTCGCCGCTCATTCGATCGAATTCCTTGAGCAACAACTTCTGATAGGCAATGAAGCTATCGTAGTAATCGTTTTCAAGTCCCAGATCCATTCCCGATTCCCAGTAATCAAAGCCACGCCCGGAAGCCAGTACGCGTCCGGCCAGCTCTTCCGCTGAACGTATGCGGAGATAGAAAACCGCGTCCGGCACTAAGGCAATTCCATAAATCGCCCGAATCCATTCCGGATCAGCGCCCCGGACGACCGCTCGCGCGATCGCTGAATAGATGTAACGGTCCGTGAGAACTATGAAGCCAGCGCGCAGTGCCGGCAGCATCTGATTCTCAAGCCGGTCAGCGAAATCTGTCGCGTAATAAAGCTGCATCGTCAAGCGGCCGAGGGTGTGTCCTGCTCTGGCATTCTTGATCCCTCGTCCGGCCAGGATGGATCTCGTCATGCCGGTATCGAGAACAGCGTAACCTGCCGACTCCAACCATGTTCGGAGCAGGCCAACGTGGGTCGAGCGTCCCACGCCATCGGTTCCTTCGATCACAATTAACTTTCCGCTGTATGGCTCAACCTCTATACCAGGTAGCGCCGTGCCGTAGAACTTCATCTCCTTCATTGGGCCAGCACCGCCTTCTTCAGTTTCTCTTTCAAGTAGCGGCTGACAATCTCGCGCATCTGGCGCTGTTGCGTGCGAATTGGTTGCGTGCCGTCAATCACAGTCAGGCCAAACTCATTTACCATGTGATCGTACTCGTTGAGGATCTTGCCCTGAAAGATTTCGAAGCTTTCCTCTTCATCGTCGGCCCAATCCATATCCATGCCGGCTTCGTAAAATTTCAATTGGGGACGAGCGGACGCAATGCGATCTATCGCTACATCAAGCGGCGCCCGAAAGAAGAACGCCGCCGTGGGCTTGACGGCGAACTTATAGGTTTCACGGACCCAGGCGCGATCGCAACCGCGCGCTACGTCCCGCGCAAAGGCCGTGTAGATGTAGCGATCGGCAAGGACAATCGCGCCTGCTTTCAGCGGCGGGACGATATCTCGCTCAGTCCGATCGGCGAAGTCAGTGGCATGCAACAAGGAAAATGTTGTGGGTGTGAATAGGCGGCGCCTCTTGGCGCGTTTCGTCGTGTCTTTGACCAGCGGCGAGGAGTTCCATTCAGAGAAGAAAACGGCATAACCTTCTGACTTGAGCCACTGATAAAGCAGTGAAAGTTGGGTCGACTTTCCGCTTCCGTCCGTCCCTTCGACGACAAATAGCCGCCCAGGGTAGCGATGGTGGCCGTATGAAATCATTCGCGCAAATTCTTACACAGTCATGTTACAGACATATGAATCAGGGCTATCTGACACATCGCCGCCAAGTGCTTCGACTTGGCGATGTAGGTGCTGATCATCTAAAGTATCTGCGCATTTAACCATTCCCAGCCCTGGAAAAACAAATGAAGACTCTATTACTGCTGCGACATGCAAAGTCGAGTAAAGACGATTCAAGTTTGAAAGACTTTGATCGGCCTCTCAATGAGAGAGGCACAAAAGACGCTAAGTTGATCGGGAAATTTGTCAAAAAAAAGAAAATCTCGCCGGGTTTAATCCTCAGTTCGCCTGCAAAGAGGGCCAGGCAGACCACCGAATTATTTGCCCTGGCGTCAGGGTTGAAGATTGAGCCCACGTACGATCAGCGCATTTACGAGTCAAGTGTTCGCCGGCTGCTTGAAGTCCTGTCGGAGGTGCAGGACACCGTACCTACCGTCGTCCTGGTTGGGCATAATCCTGAGTTTGAAGAGTTGTGCGAGAGCCTGACCGGTGAAGCACACCGGTTACCGACAGCGGCCCTTTCCTGCATTGAGCTTCGCACGCAAAAGTGGAGTAGAGTACGGCCTGGTATAGGGCGTTTGAAGTGGCGAATGAAGCCGAAGAAACTCAAGAGCAAGTAATCGTTGAAGCAAAACACCCCGGACCGGGTCCGGCAAAAATCGGATCGGGCTTCCTTCGGCTTGGCTATCGAACTCTATGGCAGACGCCCGCGACTCGAGACCGCATAATCACTTTTCCAATGTCTCTCATCCTCTCGCTTTTCTTTAATACATGATTTATAACATGAGAATGCCATCGAAGTCCGAAGGCCGCACGATCGTAGTCGGGGATATCCATGGCTGCTACGAAGAACTCATGGAATTGCTGGACAAGGTGGGCTTCGCAAAGAAAGACCGCCTGGTTGCGGTGGGCGATCTTATTGCCAAGGGACCGAATAGCCGTGAGGTCCTGGAACTCTTTATGAGCGACGAAAGATTGTCGACGGTCATCGGCAATCACGATCTAATTCTGCGTCGTCGTTGGAACGGCGAGGATATCGAATTAAAATCGGCTCAAAAACAGACTCACAAAGAACTCAAAGATGAGAAAGATAAATATTGCCTGTTTTTGAACGCCTTGCCGTTTGTGATCGACCTCGGCACTCATCTGGTGGTTCATGCCGGTTTGCGACCAAACGTGGAACTTCATTCACAGACCACTGGCGATTTAACGAGATTGCGCACGTTGGGGCCCGACCGCGAAAGCGATGAAGGCACGCCCTGGTATCACGTTTACAATGGCGAGAAGACCGTCCTCTTCGGGCACTGGTGTGCGCCGGAGCCGCGACGTGGACCTAAGGCGATTGGTCTGGATACCGGATGTGTTTACGGCCATACCCTCACCGCGTACGTGATCGAAACCGAGGAGTTCGTTAGCGTTGCCGCGAAGCAAGCTTACGATTCGGACTGACATCTCAGCGTGCGTGGCAAAGCAGAGTCGCATTAGAAATTGGGTGGCCTCGGGTGCTGAAAGCGGCCAGAGTGGCGTCGAAGATTTAACCAACAGTTAAGATGCGCTTAACTGAAATGTAGCAACCGCCGAATATCATTTCGTCCTGAAGGAAAGACTATCCGGAACAAGGGCTGGGGCTATGTTGGCTGCCATTCACCGACATGGCCCCTTTTTTTTCCCCAACCTCATCGCAGGAAACGATTCGAACGTTAAGTGCGAAATTTCGAGCTAGTCCGGACTTCATGACTCACATATCCTCTGCTTTTATCTGCTTTGCTTTTAGCCGGCGTTTGGTAAGGTCGTCGAGAAAACCGTAAGCTTAGGTGGATACGAGGCGTCGAAAAATCAGTAGTTCGTATTCGTCCTACGCCGCGGCTGATCGTTGAAATTCAGACGTGAACGAAGATACGATAGGCCCTCCCCATAGCCCCCTCCCTCTGTAGGTCAGTTCGGAGTTGGCATGAACAGAAAGCTGACAAGTCACGCCTCGACTCGCTCCAAATTCTTCTCCTTGAGCCTGCTGTGCACTGTGGTATTGAGTCTGCTGGTTCTGCTCCCCAGCACATTGGCCCAACACTTGACGGGCCGAATCAAGGGTACTGTTAAGGTCACGAGTGAAGGCGCCGATGCGCCCCCGGCTTTACTTGTCGGTGCGCGGCTTACGCTCGTCAATCGTGACCTGACCGAGCAAAGTTTCAAGGCAGTCACTGACGACGTGGGCAACTTTATCTTCACCGATTTGCCGGCGGCGACGTTTGTGCTGACGGTTGAGGCTGATGGATTGGCCACTGTAAAGCGTGAAATCAGTTTGGCGCCGGGTGTAGGGCTGACCGTTGAAGTCGTGATGAAAGCCACGATTTCCGAATCGGTTACCATTCGTGAGGAAGAGGGCCTGCTCAGTACTGCCGAAACAACTACCAGCAATACCGTTCGCTCGAGAACTCTGACGGATGTGCCGTTGCCGGCAGAGAACTATCAGAGCGCGCAGTTGCTGACTCCCGGTGTGGTGCGCGGATTGGACGGAGTAGACCACCAGAAAGGCGCCCGCGCCGGCCAGAGCGCCTACACAGTCAACGGTGTGGACATCACGGATCCCGTTACTGGAAAACTCGCCTTCGACATCCCGCTCGAAGCGGCCTTAAACGTAAGGACCGAAGAGAACCCGTACTCGGCGGTGTTTGGCCGGCTCACCGGTGGCGCCACCGATCTCGAAACCAAGGGCGGCAGCAACAAATTCAAAGTCACCGCCGCGCGCCTCTTTCCAACTTTTCGCAACACCTTCGCCGGCAAGATCGATTCATTTCGTCCGCGCGTCACCTTCAGCGGACCCGTAGTTCGCAATCGGCTCTTCTTCCTCCAGTCCCTTGAGTACCGCTTTACGCGCTTTCGCGTGCCGAGCCTCAAAGCTCCGGGAGACGAGTCAACCTCCGAGAACTTCAGCTCATTCACGCAGTTCGATCTCAACATCAACAAGACCAACAGCGCCAAATTCGTCGCAGCATTCTTCCCGCAGAAGGTGCGCTACGCCGGACTCAACACTTTCAATCCGCAGCCGACGACACCGAATACGAAGCAGCGCGGCATGCTCTTCTCGATCTCCGAGCAGGCAATCCTTAAGGATGCCTCGTTTCTGTCTTCCACCTTTAGCTACAAGAGCTTTGACCTTGATGTCTTCGGGCAGGGGACGCGACCGCTTGAGTTGTTGCCGGAAGGCAATGCCGGTAACTACTTCGCCGACATCCGCAGACAGTCTCAACGCTTTCAGTGGCGGGAAGTTTACTACTCGCACGGGCTGGACTTTCACGGTCAGCATTCCCTGAAGCTCGGCGGCGAAATTGATTACTCGCGCGTGACCGGTGTGTTACAGGAAAACTCGATCCTGATCAGACGGGAAGATCAAACCCTGGCCCGGCGGATAGAGTTTAGCGCTGCGGCGAACGTTGCAAGCCATCTCAGCGAATTCACCGCCTTCGCGCAGGATCGGTGGGTCGTCAATAAAAAGCTTACGGTCGACGCCGGCTTGCGCTTTGACCGTGACCGGCTGGCCCGGCAGAACACGATCTCGCCGCGCTTTTCGTTTTTGTACCTGCCGCTCAAGAACCACGCCACGGTCATACGTGGCGGAATCGGTCTCTTCTATGATCGCACTCCGCTTAGCGTCGGCTATTTCAGTCAGCTCCCCGAGCGCACGGTTACCACGTTTGCCGCAGACGGCATTTCGATAACTGATGGGCCGCGTCGTTTCCGGAACCTGGTCGCAGCGCGTTTACGCAACCCGCGCAGCGTCCGGGCCAACCTGCAAATTGATTTCCCTATTGCGCGGAAATTGACGGGACGCATTGGCTATCTGCAACGCTCAACGACAGACGATTTCATCGTCGATCGTGTCGACGCATCAGGTCAGGGCGCCCTCGTGCTCAGCAACCTTGGCCGTTCGCGCTATCGCGAGTTGCAACTGCTGGCCATCTATGACAACCCGCGTATCGGTACGTGGAATGCTGATTACGTGTGGTCCAGCGCCCGGGGCGATCTTAACTCTATTGATAACTTTCTCGGCGATTTTCCAGCGCTCGTAGTGCGGCCCAACGAGTACGGGCCACAACCCTTTGACGCGACGCACCGGTTCCTCGCCTATGGCCAGTTGCGAATCCGCTGGGACATCAACATCTCGCCGCTGGTCGAAATTCGATCGGGCTTTCCGTTTTCGTTCGTTAATGAGCGCCTGGATTTCGTCGGCCCACGCAACCGGGCGGGACGCTTCCCAACATTTCTGTCGCTCGCCGTGCAGGTTACGAAAGGTTTCGCCATCCCCAAGGTCGTCCCCAGGATTGGCGGACGACGTGCGCGAGTCGGCCTGGCCGTGCTTAACACAACTAACCACTTCAACCCCATCGACGTGCAAAACAACATCACCAGCCCGCGACTCGGCAAGTTTTTCAACAGCCTCGGCGCCTCCGTGCGCGGCAAGTTCGAGTTCGACTTCTAGCAGGCTGATGAAAAACTGATGTTAGCCACGTGCCAGGATCCAAATAGTCCGAGATCACCGTGCGACGCAAAGCCTGAAACTGTTATGATGTGGCGAATCAGCTCCACCTGAATGCAAGCAAAAGAGGAAACCAAGATGAAAATCCGTAGCATTAGCAATATGTGCTTCGCGCTGGCCGTCATTGTCCTGGTCGTATCGGCCTGCAGCCTGCTCAGCGGCTCATCACCCACCGCCACCTTCAAGAAATTCTTTGAAGCTTCTAAGAAAAAGGATGTCGCCGGGATAAGGAAAACGCTTTCCAAGGGCTCCCTGGAAATGTTTGACAAGATCGCGAAAGAGCAGAACAAAACGACCGACGACATGCTGAAAGATGTCGACAAAGATAGTAAGTCCGAAGCGATGCCTGAGACGCGCAACGAGAAAATAGACGGCGATTCGGCAACGCTCGAAGTCAAGAATGAAAAGACAGGTAAGTGGGACAGTCTGCCCTTTGTCAAAGAAAACGGTGAATGGAAAATTGCCCTCGACAAGTTTATCGAGAACATGCTGAAGGATTTGCAGACCAAATAGCCCGGACGTTAAAAAAGCCGATCCCCTGGATTGACCCTTGGAAGTTCCCACTCGTCGCGGTCTCGCACACTGAGGCTTGGCCTTCGGCGACATTACGCCTGCCCAATTAACGTGAATCAGATTGCCACGCGATAATAATTAGCCCACACCTATGGCGACCAGGTTTCTTTTCCTGTTGGTGTTCTTTATTGGGACGGGGTGCGTCCCGTTTGGTCTGGCTCAGAAGCAATCCGCACCTGAAACCCAAACAGCGCGGTCGGCCTCATCGATGTCGCGTGCGGCTGCCTCAATATTCAAAGAGGTTGCTGAATCGACTGGACTCAAATTTCAGCACTATAACGGAATGACGGGAAAGTTCTATCTGCCGGAAATCACCGGGAGCGGAGCGGCCCTGTTCGATTTTGATAACGATGGCGACCTGGATGTCTTTCTGGTACAAGGCAATGTGCTTGAACCGAACAGCAAACCAGAGAGCACACAGTTTCCGTGGCGCCGAACCGAGCCACCCCGCGGCCGGCTTTTCCGCAACGATCTTGTGGTTGGCAAAGACGGAACACGCACTCTCCATTTCACCGATGTCACTGAGAAGAGCGGCATCATGGCCAGCGGTTACGGGATGGGCGTGGCGGTCGGCGACATCAACAACGATGGCTGGCCGGATCTTTACATTACCAATCTCGGCTCAAACCAGATGTATCTGAACAAAGGTGACGGGACCTTTATTGATATCACCAGGAAATCCGGGACTGACGATCCGCGCTGGAGCACCAGCGCCGCCTTTTTCGATTACGACCGCGATGGCTGGCTGGATTTGATGTTGGTGAACTACGCTGACTTTAACGTGGCCAACAGCCCCAACTGTTACGCAGCCACCAGCGCCCGGGACTATTGCACGCCGCGCGTGTTTCACCCGCCGGGCAATCGGCTCTTTCATAACAAGCGTGACGGAACGTTTGAAGATGTGACCGTTGGTGCGGGCGTTGCGAAAGAATTTGGCCACGGACTGGGGATAGTAGCGGCCGACTTCGACGGCGACGGGTGGACGGACATCTATGTTGCCAACGATGGCGATCCTAACCAACTGTGGATAAATCAAAAGAACGGCACGTTCCGCAATGAAGGGCTGTTGTCCGGCACCGCGGTCAATCGCGACGGACAGGCCGAGGCCGGCATGGGTGTCGATGCCGGAGATTTTGACGGCAATGGCACCGAAGATATTTTCGTTACGCACCTGGTGGACGAAACGAACACGCTCTGTGTGAATCTGGGCAAAGCGTTGTTTGAAGATCGGACTCGGGAAGCGGGCCTGGGAATGCCCGGACATCGCTTCACCGGTTTCGGCACGCTGTTCTTTGATTATGACAATGATGGCCGGCTCGATCTGCTGGTCGCTAACGGTGCGGTGCAACTTTTGCCGGAACTGATTCGCAAACGAGATCCTTTTCCTTTGGGCCAACCGAATCAGCTCTTTCATAATGATGGTCAGGGCAAGTTCGTCGAGGTATCAGATCAAGCAGGCGAGGCCTTCCAACTGCTCGAAGTTAGTCGCGGCGCAGCCTTTGGCGACATCGACAACGACGGCGACACCGACGTGTTGGTGACGAACAACAACGGGCCGGCTCGCCTCTACCTGAATCAAGTCGGCAACCGAAATCATTGGCTGGGACTGAGAGTGCTCGGGAAGGGAATCAATCGCGAGGCGTTAGGCGCTCAGGTGGAAATAGTAATCTCAAAAAATAATGTTTTGTGGCGGCGCGCAAGAACTGACGGCAGCTATCTCTCGGCAAACGATCCGCGGGTGCTCGCGGGTTTGGGCAGCGCTGGTCGGGCTGAGGCGGTGCGCGTGCACTGGCCGGATGGGAACGTCGAAGAATGGAAAGAGCTTCTGATTGACCAATACACAACGTTGAAGGAAGGCACAGCACCAGTGAAGAAATGAAGTATCCGCGTGTTGGTTCTCTGTGTAGCCTCTGTGATTACGTGTGTCTCTGTGTGAAAAACGCAGAGCAGAATTCACCACAAAGGCACAAAGAACACTAAGGCCGAGCGCGAATGTTTGTGAATCTCGACTGTCGGAGAGATGAAACTCATTGATGAAACGAACGGAATTCGCATCTATCGGAAGAGACCGTTGTGTCTGGCGCTCGTTCTTATCCTGACGCTCGGAGTTGAACTCCTCTCGCCCTCTTTCGCGCAGACTGAAAATGTTCTGCCGCCACCAAAATCCAATCTCGTGGCCGTACATTGGCCGGACCTGACAAACCTGGAGGCCGACGTTCGTGAACAGCTTACCTCGCTGCAAAGCTCACTGTCGGCCACGGTAAAAAATCCCGCAACAGCCGACAGCAAGCTCGGCGAGGCTTACGGAACGATGGGAGAAATCTATCAAGCGTATGCGCTGGGCGGACCCGCTCAGGAATGCTATCTGAATGCCAGCAGTTTGGCGCCGAAGGATTTTCGCTGGATCTATCTGCTCGGAAAACTGGATCAGCAGGAGGGTCGGGTCGACGATGCCGTCCGCCGCTATCTGATCGCGCGTGTCTTGCGGCCGGAGTATGTGGCCGTGCCGCTGAATCTCGCCAACCTCTACCTGCAAACGAATCGGCTGGATCAAGCCAGGGAGAATTTCAAAACCGCGCTGGAGATCGAGCCGAACAATCCGGCGGCCGATTACGGACTGGGACAGATGGCGCTGTCCGCGCGCAGCTATGCTGAAGCTGTGGCCTATTTCGAGAAGGCACTCGCGCAAGCGCCGGGAGCGAATCGCATCCATTACTCTTTGGCCATGGCCTATCGCGGTTTGGGAAATGATGAGCAGGCAAAGACCCACCTGGCCCAACAGGGCCCGGTCGGCGTGCGAGCGGCAGACCCGGTCTTTGATTCATTGCAGGATTTGATTAAAGGAGAGCGTGTGCACCTGATTCGCGGCAAGCTCGCCCTCGAATCGAAACGTTTTCAGGAAGCAGCCACGGAATTTCGTAAGGCGGTCACGGCAAAGCCTGACAGTCTTCCGGCCCACCTCAATCTGGGGGCTGCGCTAACGCAGCTTAATGATCTAAAAACCGCCGCCGAGGAGTTTGCAGAGGCCCTGCGCATCGATCCGACCAACGTGATCGCGCACTACAACCTCGCCGTTCTGCTGGCCAACGAAAGCAAGCACGAGCAGGCGATCGCTCATCTGCGAGCCGTCTTTGAAGTTGACCCGAACGACGTCGGTGCCCGATTCCTGCTCGCCCAGGAGTTAATGAAATCCAATCGACTGGACGAAGCGCTCTCCGAATTCTCACGCGTCGTCCAGGCAAATCCTGATAACGAAGAGGCATTGGTGGAGCAGGTGAAGCTCCTGGTGCGAAAGAAACAGTACGCCGTCGCCCTGGCCGGTTTAGAGAAAGCTCACGCGCAGTTTCCGCGGAAAGGTCAGACCATCGTGATGTTGGCGTATCTGCTCGCGTCCGCGCCGCAAACCGATCTGCGCAACGGAGCGCGAGCGCTTGAGCTGGCGCAACTGGTCTACAAATCAACCGGCGCGGTGGAGCACGGCGTGCTGGTGGCGATGGCCCTCGGCGAACTAGGGCGTTGCCGTGAAGCAGCAGACTGGCAGCGCAAGCTGATCGCCGCTGCAGAGCAACAACACCAGACGGATCTGTTGGCGAAACTGCGGGCGAGCTTGCAGCAATACGAAGCCGGGCCACCGTGCCGGCCGGCGGGCGAAGCTGAGCTTCCGAATGATGCCAACAGGCGTTAGCGGAAGACTCACATCGCTCAGGGACCCAGTGTTTGTCTCAAAACCTCGGACATGAGTCTAACGTAACGATTTCTTGAACGCAGAGGACACCAAGGGTACCCCGGAGAGGTACGAGAAGGCGATCTTCCTCTGCGTCCTTTGCGAAAACCTCCGCGTCCTCTGCGTTAGAATATGAACTGAACTTTCATTACCACGGACAAGGAGCTCTTTGCCTATCTCAGCTCTTGCGTGCGATCCTGCCGAGCGCTAACGTTAACGAGAAATGCTTTCCCCAAACTTTGCCGACATCCTGGCCGCTCGCGAATTCATCGCTCCGTATCTTCCAAAGACGCCGCTGGTGCGCGTCGAGAAACTTTCCCAACTCCTCGGCTGTGATTACTATGCCAAGTTGGAGAACCTGCAACCGGTGGGCGCGTTCAAAGTACGCGGCGGAGTGAATTTGGTGGGAACTCTTGTAAGTACCGCCTGTGGTAGCGGGTGGGTTACCGCCGGCGAAGAGAAACATCTCAGGCTTGTCTCGGCCAGTACGGGCAATCACGGCCAATCGATCGCTTACGCCGGCCGGCTCTTTGGCGCGAAGGTAATCATTTACGCGCCCGAACAGAACATAAACGAATCAAAGATGCAGGCCATGCGTGACCTGGGTGCCGAAGTCCGCCTGTATGGCCGCGACTTTGACGAAACACGTCTCGAAGCCGAGCGGGTGGCGCAAGCGGAAGGTTTCCGTTTTGTGCATTCGGCGAATGAACCGAAACTGATTGCCGGCGTCGGCACTATGGCGTTGGAGATATTCGCAGACCTTCCCGACGTCGACGTGATCATCTGTCCGGCAGGTGGCGGTAGTTGCGCTTCCGGTAACTGCATCGTAGCGAAACAGGTCAAACCCGATACTCGAATCATCGCCACACAATCTGAACAAGCACCGGCGATGTGGCATGCCTGGAAGAACCGTTCCCTGGATCCTTATCCGACCATGAAGACAGAGCACGAAGGCCTGGCTACCCGCGTGCCTTTTGAAATGACAAACAAGATCCTTTGGGATCTGCTCGACGATTTTGTTTTAGTAAGCGATGAAGAGATCAATGACGCGATTCGACTGCTCGCCCGTCATGCCAAGCAAGTTGCCGAGGGCGCCGGCGCCGCATCACTCGCAGCCGCGCTCAAACTGCGGGACCAGAAGCGGGGCAGTAGCCCGACCCTGAGGGAGGGCTTACGCGGCCAGAAAGTCGTGGGTATCTTGACCGGAGGGAATATTCCTTTGGAAAGGTTCGCGAGAGTGATGGCGCGATGAATATTCATCCGCAGATTACACAGATTACGCAGAACTGGTGAACATATTTAGTCTGTGCCCGGTTACCTCCTGCCGTCTACCACAGGCCTGAATCTCTATCGGTGTAATCTGCGTAATCTGTGGATTGAATCCTCTTGTTCTAAGCCCGATTCATCGCGCTTGCCCGCAGGCACATAAAACGCAATTCGGTCGGCGAGAAAGAAATTGCATATTGAGCAAGCCGCAACGCTGGCGACATTGGCGCCCGCGATCGGCAGGCCCAGGCGTCCTACCAGAATGCTCATCAGCACCAGATTGCCGGTTATTGAGACCGCGCCATTCGTGACGTTGAACTTCGCCAGCCGGCGCAGGGTCTCCCCCGTTGTCGAAGACGGCCGGTCTTTCCACGTCCACCGTTGATGCCAGAAAAAGTTATTTAATATTGCCAACTCGACTGCGGCGGCGGTCGCCGCAAGATATCCAACCGGATGCGCGCCGTGCGTCAGAACAAAAAGGGCGCCGGATTGTAGAGCAAACCCAAGCACGCCGACTACATTGAACCTTATGAAGTGAATCATTGAACGCTAATCCGTTAATCCATTGATCCATTAGCCCGGCAATCCGGAATGTGTTCGTAGCTTGATTCATACTCTGCGCTAACTCTGCGTTCTTTGCGCCTCGGCGGTGAATCCTGTTCGCGAAAAGCTCACCGCGGAGGCGCAGAGGCCGCAGAGGCTGCGCAGAGAAAAGCTGAAATCAAGTCACTCCCATCAACGCTTAGGCAAGCGCTCCAACTTGTAGAGGGTGTGCGTATGCTGAATGGATAAGACGATCAAAATGAATAACATCCCGATTACCGCGACCACTCCGCCAATGTCGAAGAGCAGATAGCGGCGGTGGTACGCGCGTGGATGGTAGATCAGAAAAACATTGCCGATCATGAGCAGCAGACGCATTTCAGTGGGGCCCATTTTCCATTGGGATAGCTTGAATACCCCAAGTGCGTAGGCGGCCAGATACGAGTTGATCGCCAGCATGAAATACGAGATCAGCACGGCCGCGGCAACCCGCTCGCTCATATAACCCGAGAGCGCGAGGCCGAAAAGCAGGAACAGCGCGCCGAAGGTATCTATGATGTGGTCTACGTAGAACCCATAGCGCGGACGCTGCCGATCTCTGTATCGCGCCAGCGTTCCGTCCAGACTGTCGCCAAACCAGTTGAGAATTATGAAAACATTCACCAGGTGCAGCAGCAGCGGATTGTGTTTGCTGGCGGCATAAAACGCACCGGCGCCGATCATACCCACCAGCCCGAGGATCGAGAGGTGGTCGGAATTCACCCAGGCGGGCATGCGCCGCGCGAGTCCGCGAAGGGCCGCTCGTTCGAGGGGAGCTAAAATACTTGTCTGCTCTCTCTCGGCATCGCGGAAAGTCTTGCTCTTTGTCACGAGCTCCGTTTGCGTAAGTTCCATTTGCATTTCTGGCTCCGGGTTCGTGCCTCCTGCCTTTTGCTTTCTGCCGTCTGCCCTTGATAGCAATCACGATGCCAGAATGGCTGCTGTACGATCCGCAGCATTCCGAAGGTCTTTACGGACGATTTGATTGAGAGGTGCAGGAAAAACCAGATAGTAGGATGAAATTAGTTGTTATCTCTCCATAGATTACGCAGATTACATGACAAAGCTGCTGCCTTTGCTCTCTTCTTTCTGCTTTGTCTGTGTAATCTGCGTAATCTGTGGATAGTCTTACGATTTACTCGACGCTTCCGGCAGGCGTCTTAAGGTCAACGCCAACGCCACGATTGCCAGGCCCCACATGACTCCTTTGATTATCAACACCGACTCGGAAGAGATTGGAGCAGGGTCGGCCTCGTGCAACTGCACCCTCTCCAATTGCCTGAAGAAACTGAAATAACCCATGCCGCAGGCAAAAGCCCACGCCGCCGCCAGATACCTTTGACCGTTGCGAGGGTCTTTGCCCACGCGCCACGCTCCATATAGCAGGAAGGCCCCGATGACGTAATCGTCAAAGAGATTCGCCGGAGACTCCCGCCAGGTGCTCCAGCGCCGGATGGTTTCGGCCAGCGGAAGAACGAAGCCACCGACGATGGCGAGCCAGCGACTGAATTTGATCGTCATCAAATTTTCTCCGCAGATTACTCAGATTACACAGATTACTCAGATTCAAAAGAAACAGCCACACAGGCAGTACTGACAAGCCAACACGTGAGCTATGTTTTGTATCCCCGTTACTTTTTGAAATCTGTGTAATCTGCGCAATCTGCGGATGAACTATTTTCCGTAGGCGTCCCACGCCGCCTTCGCGATCTTCGCAATCACTCCCTCACGCGTCGCTTCATCCGCCGGCGAATCCGAAACAAAGACTGCAATGACGAGATGCCGTCCATTCTTTAGCGTAATGATTCCGATATCATTCGTCGCCGCAGTGATGCCGTTCTGAGTTCCCGACGTCCCGGTCTTGTGCGCAACGTCCGTGCCGGCTGGCAAGAGACCTTTCAGGCGCTTCTGACCCGGTGTCGATTCGATTAAGTATTTCAGCAACAGCGACTGGCTCGATTCCGAAAGCCCGCGCCTTTCTTGCAGCGCGCGCAGCAAAGCAATTGCTGCTTCAGGTGAAGCCCAGTTGCGATATTGCGTCTGCCAATCCTGACCAATCTCCTTTTCAGTGTTGAGCACGATCATGTCGTTGATTTTTAGTTCGCTCAGATAAGACTGAATCGCTCCCGGTCCGCCGGCGAGTCGCATTAGTACATCTGAGGCCGTGCCATCGCTTTCCGAAATCGCATATCGAAGTAAGTCCCTGACGCTCATCTCGGCGCCGTCTGGATTCTTGTCGCGAATCGGACCGTGTTGCCCTCGCCTACCGAAATCATCTTTCGTGACCCGCACCTTCTGCTCGAGCTTGATCTTTCCGGCATCAACCTGCTTCATCACCGCCATGCCGATGGGAAGTTTGTAGACGCTCTGCATCGGAAAGTGATCGTGGGGGTTGAGCGAGACTGTCTCGCCGGTTTCCAGCACGGTTGCGGCGACTCCGACCTTGCCCTTGGCGGCGGAAGCTATCTGGGCGAGTTGGTTTTGTAACTTCTGGTTTTGCAGTTCTTGGCGTTGGCTCCCCTCCTGCTTTGTGCCTGCTGCTTTCTCTTGGGTGGGACCGCTTCTTGAGCAGGCTGACGTGAAAGCGATTAGAAGGAAAGCGTAAGTGAGCAAGATTCTCTTCACCAAATATGTATCTACTGGTCCAGCGCACCTATCATAAGATCAGTCTCAAACACGTTGTAGTAAGAAAGCATTTCCTGAAGCATTTGTCCGTACTCACTTGTTACCTCAGTTTGGCCAAGGAATACAAAGGAGTGTATGCCGACGAACAGATCGCGTTCCTCTGGCTTGTTAGCCTTCCTTACAAACAGCCTTAGACTTTTTGTGAAGTATTCTTCCACTGTAGCCGACGAAAGTACCGCTTGAACTTCCGCAGAGCCAGTCAGTCGCTCTTTCATTCCATCGCGTATTTTGAACAAAACAGTATTTGACTGTTCCCGCGCACTTCGTACGCCCGCCTTTTGTTGCAGTATGGCTTCTGTTAGTTTATCGAGGTCATCAATGTCAAAGAGTGAAATTCGCCGCTCCATTAGCTCCAAGAGAATTTGATGTGACTTCACAGGAGAATATTTGAGAAAGAACTTTTTGAAATCTAGCAACCCAGTGTCGTAAAGAGCGAGGTAGATGGGAATCTGACCTTCCACTCCACCTCCAGCAAGCTTGTAGAAAGGCTGATTCTGGTCTTCCGGCGTATAGAAGGCGGCAATAGAACCCTTGTACTTGTTTAATATTTCTGTCGCATTCAGCGAGTCTGAGGAATCCGCTGAATAACCTAGAGATCGTAACGCATTCCTTATTGAATCAATATCTTGAGATTGAAAACCATTGATAGGCTTGACCACGATATCCCTACCGAGCGCACGAATCAGATCGGCCTCAATTCCAGAGAAGCCGACTTGCCTTACCTCAATCATCTCGGATTCGCTCAAATTCCATCCCTTAGTATCGATGATGTCATCTATTTTATAGGTCTTGCCCTCTTCGCCGTAAATTCGAAGAACAACGTCCCAAAAATATCGCGTGGAGTCCAAGGCCAATATGCTTTCTTGTAATTTCAGGACGCGCTTGTTGATTTCTTCCTGACCGTACATGTCATTCAACTCAGAACTCCGGACCGAGAGAATCTTGATAATCAAAGTGTCTAATTCCTTCCGAAGGAGCGCGACGGTGGAATAAGGGTCCTTGCTATTTCGAGGATCGAAGCATTCCATTAAGGCTTGGTGGTAATAGCCCGAAATAAGTTTGTAGCTGTCCAAGTAGTTAGTCAGTCTAAAATTCGCATCCTTAATGTCTTGAACTTTCGACTTCTTTGCCGGCTGCAATAGCGCATTGCTGGAGGTCTGAACCAATCCTTCCTGCGATGAGCGAACGAGAACAAGGGCCACGTAAGCAGACATTATGAAGGAGCCGCTGATTAATAGGCTCGAGATAATCAGGAGCACATAGCCGCCGCTGCTGAGTGTTTCTAGGATCTTCTTGTTTACAACGAGAACTAAGAGGATGAAGGGTAACAACAGAATTACGAATGCCAATAGGTTTGCTGCTGGACTGAGCTGAAACACGACTATTGCGAAGGCAATCGCCAGGAGAAAACTGATTAGTTGAACAGGTGTTCTTACTGACGTAACTCTCTGGAATACTGCATCAACCAGTTTTGATTTATTCTGCATCATCGGCTTGGGGAGCTTTTCTGACATTGTTCGTCCTCTGATTTCGTGACATACAACAAGTTAGCTCGGGAGTCTCGCTTGGTTCTACATCGCGCGTAGCAATCGTCTCGCTTCTGCTGCGATCACATCGATTTGGATCCTATTGTTGACGACCTCTTCATCCTTCCATTCCCGAGGGTTTGTCCAATATTCAGCCTTCATTTGTAATCTGTCGGCAAGGTCTGCATCAGTTCGGCGGATGTGAACGGCTGCTGTCGTCCAAAGCGCCGCCAATTGAGCTTCTAGCTGATAATCGACTGGTTCCCCGCGATCGAGACGTGCTGTATAACTCTTTGTCGAGTTAACTGCGGTTAAAACGCTACCTACCGCCGTATCATCTCGGTCCTGTTTCCTTTCCCTTCGCGTGAGCCATAATCCAATACCGGTCAAAGCTTCAGCAGCAAGAGACATAAGCTACTCCTCCTCGCATCGCGAAAACAATCATGCATTATGAGTAATGAGTGATGACTCCGGGAGTCTCGCTCGGGAATCGTCGCCCCTCAGAAGCGCCCGCAGGATCTCGGCTTTTCAAGGCACAAGCGGTGTATTCGATCCAGCCGTGGTTTCTGGGGTAACGGCCAGCTTCTTAAGAACACCGAGTTCCTTATTGTCCAGTGCGTCTGTAATGCGCCCAGAGCCATTGAAGAGGGCGGTCTTCGCTAGCTTGACATTGGAGACAAGAGCAGTGAGACGCGCGTTTTGTGCAGCAGACTTGGATTGGTCCGGCGGAAAGGGTGAGAACGCGTCGGTAAAGTCATTCGCGATCTTGTCCAGGAGCTTTCGGAACGCGTTTCTCGCGGGCGTATTGAACATCAGTATCTCGTGGTTGAATAGCCATTGGTTATCGATTAACCCGACTAATGTCACCATGCCGCCAACGATTCGCGGCCAATAGCCCGGGAGACCAAGGCTGATAGCGAAACCTCCAAGCACAAATACGCCTCGAAATACGATCGCGACAAATTTTCGCCACTTTACAGAACTGGCCAAGTCAGCCAATTTCTGCTTAGCATTGTCCCACTGCTCCTTCAATTTCGTTTGTTGGAACGCGAGATCGGCCGTCAGTTGTTTGTATTCTTCCTCAATGGCAGTTGACATTACGCATCCTCTCGCTCAGACATCTCTGCCAGTTGGCTGACGTTTTCAGCCTCAAACGCTGCTACCTTTACTCGAATCTCTCTCCCATCTCCGTCAGCGTCAATGATCTCCAGGTGGAGTTCTCCTCCTTTTTCGGCAAAGGTGCGCCGGTCCGCTCTGATTTGAGCAACCTCCCCCGAATTCAGGTTAAGGACGCCACAAGCGTCACACGGCTTATAGTCAGGAGGCGGGGGTTTGAAGATAAAGCAACTAACTCGCACGCCAATGGGGGCGCTCCCCTCTATAGCAATGGGGCGGGTCTCACCCGGTGAAAACGGGCGTTTATCAAAGTCGATTCTGGAAATCATGCGGCCTCCGTGTGGATTTAAGTAGCCAAGAAATCAATATCCTTCTTTGCGGTTAGGGTCGAAGGATGTTCTTCGGGTTAAGATCGATGCGAATCGCCGTCTTGGCAGCACCTTGTATCACGGTTTGCGTGAGGCTTGCAATGAATTTTGCGGTCGAAGGAGATTAGCCGCGTATAAACACGGATCAGCGCGTATAAGACAAAAGGCACAGAACCCCGAGCGGTAGCGAGGGGATGCTGCCACTCAACAAATTTGGAGTGCGCCGGCAGAGCGAAGCGTCGACGGCGCTTTGGATAAGTCTTGAGAGATCGTGATTGCGAATCCACAGCGGTGTCGCGCTACGCTTGCCACCGCAGTCCAAAAGCATCCGGTCGCTATCGCTCCCGGTTCTGTACAAGAGCCCTCCTTACGGTCGGGCTAATTCCCCGACAGCCCACTCGCCGAGCGCGGCGATCGCTTTCTCTTCACTAAGAGACTTTGCCTGCTTTAATACCTCCGCCGGGACCCATCGCGGGAAGGGAACTTCCTGGTTCACGTGACGACCACTGGCTGTGTGTTCCTGACGTACCTTCGCGATCTGATCGGGTGGAAATCGGTTGGCAAGTCGAACCAGCGCCGGCCACAGGCGGCGATGTACCAGAGTGATCTTTCCTTTGACCAGACGACAAACAAGAACATCTTCAGACTCAGTCACGACCTCAAGTATCGCGAAGATCTGATGACTCTTCGGATGGCCCCACCAGCTTCCTTTGATGGGTTCGCCGGCAATTGTTTCGGTCAGTCGAGGCCGAGGGCCTTTGCCTGACACCAGGACCACTCCGTGTTCTTCGACAAACGCCAATGCCTCAGCAGCCGTCATGACTCCCCTCAATCCCCTCCCACGGGGAGGCGAAGAAAAACTGAGTCCGTGAAGTGGACTGCTGAAGGAATCAGCCCCAGATGAACGCCGATAAGAAAAGCAATTAAAGAGTTAAAGAGTTCAAGAACCCTGGTAAACCGTTCGTTGCTATGCAGCCATTTCTAATCCGCCCCTATCCGCGTAAATCAGCGGCTAATAAGAATTGGCCTAAGATCCAGTAGCTATCGATTCTAGAAGACAACGACATTATTGAACTTCGTCGGACTGCCAACCAAAGCCGTGCCGTTAAAAACCACTGCGACGTCAGTGATGGCCACCGAGCTACTGGCGGCTGCATTGACTCCGACCTTGTTGTTTCTGATGGTCGTGTTCTTTACAAACACTTTGCCAGCGGCAACATTCAGTCCATTTACATTAAAGCCGTCGATGATACAGTCCTCAATCACAACTTTGTCGGCGGCAATGACGTTGATTCCGTTTAGGCCGGAACCGATACCGTTTATCGAAAGACCGCGCAGGCGGACCGATATTAAATTCGTGGCCTCCTTAGCGTTAATCGTAATCCCGTTAGTGCCCGCAGCAAGTATGCCCGCCAATACTCCCGTACCATCTATGGTGATGGATTTACTTATTGTGACCGTCCCGAATCCCCCTGGATCAAGAGCGTCGATTTCGCCGCCCGTAGCTGTCTTTGATATCGCACCGGCGAAAGTCTTGCAGGGCGCGGTGCGGCTGCACGGGTTAACGTCATCTCCGACGCCTGAAACCCAGGTGCGAGTCGCCTGAGCGTGACCGAGTGAGGCGAGTGTCAGTGTGATTGAAACGAAAAGCACGGCGCGAAAAGCCAATCGAAGTTTATTCATCTTTATTTTCTCCATGAAAAAGTAGTCGAGAGTGTGTGTTCTTCTTGAAGGACATCAGTGATTTCTTGAGAGTCGGGACTCGCCGCTCGGAAAATCGTCGCTGAAGGCGCGTTTGTATCACGGTTTGCGTCAGAGAGTCGAGGGGAAGAATTGGCCACAGATGAACGCCGCTACTGACCCGAGGGCATCACTTGTTTTAGGATCCACGCCAGCGCCGGATCTCTACCTTGATGGTAAGACCGCCAATCAGGATCGATCCTTTTATCAGGCATGATGCCGGGCGTGTCTTGCTCCTGAAACTTATAGAGTTTAGTCGAGTACGAGACGCCGAGGTGTGAGTTAGGCAAGGAAAACTCGCGGTTCTCCTGATAACCATTCGGCCGCGCACCAGTCGGCTCGCCCACCAGGATTGCGTGCAGGTCGTTCCGGAAATCCGCGGCGTTAGACATGCCAGCCGAAAAGGTCCATCTGCCGACGATGACGTAGAGCATTCCCCTCTGGGTGATGCGCGGGCGCTTTTTGAATTCCGAAATGATGTAATCGCGCCCTCTGGTAAAATCGCCACCGCCGTTCTGACGCATGTCTACGACGACCCGCCGAATCGCGTGATGGTCGATGAAATCAAAAAGCTCCCGCGAGAACTTAATGAAATCCTTTCGTCTGGGATAGGCTTTGAAGTTAAAATACACAGTCTGCTCAGGAGCCAGGTAAGTGAACCAGAGAGGTTCCTTTTCACGTTGCTTATACAGAGGCATTCGCCGCTCAGCATCGATCCAGCTTACTTGCTCGTCTGACTTGATAGTCTGCAAGGTAAGTTTGAATCGCTCCCCTTTGTCACTGAGGAAGGTGTATTGAGCATGAGTGATATCCGGCGCCAGGCCGAGCGCATGCAAGTGCACCGGGTAAGTGCTCAGGTCTGCGTGCGCGCTTCTGACAAACCCTTCACTCTCACCTTGAGGAATGTATGGTAAGTCTCGCGCATATGCTTCGGTCACCAAAACACCGCCGATCTCCACGATTCGCGTGCCCACCACTTTGCGATATTTGGCCGAAGCGCCCGTGACCCGCAACTGATTCCCAAACCAAAACAGTTGGAGTGGGACTCCCCGGTAGAGGCGTCCCCAGCGCAGGTGTGTATGCCCGTCACCAACCATAGCCACGATGCGGCTCAAGCCCATCACGATGTCACTGTTCTGCAATTGAGGAATCCGAGCGTCAAGCTCCGCAACGGCGCGCGCGAACTGTGCCTTGGTGACGAAGTGAAAAGCGTTCGCGTGGCGGCGAGGCAGTTCGCCGGCGATGTATTGCAAGTCTTCCCGCCAGGCCGCTTTGTTGAGATTGTCCGTAGGAGTAGTGTCGAGGACCGGACTGGGCGGGCCGGTTCTGGTTAATTCGACGGTGCCCTTGTCTCCGAATCCGTCAAACTCGCCGACGAATCGGCCGGCTTTGAAATTTAGCGTGATGACGCCTTCATCGTCGTAGGATTCAGCCTTGAACACCAACTTACCGTCCGCATAGCGGGCCTGCGCAATATTAAAGTCGCCCAGAGGAGTGTTCATCGAGCCAACTATTGCTTGCTTGTTATGCCTGAGTTCTACAACCAGGGGAACGCGTCCGTAGACTGTAGCCACGGCGAAGCCTTCATAGCGCCCGGCGATCTCAGCGGGTGGCGATTCTTTAGCGGCTTGTCCGAAGGCCGCGACCGAAAAAAGCGCGGCCAGCGCGAGCAGTGTGATCTTCCTGTGGAACAAATTCATCAATTGGCCTAACGACTTCGTGCGTAAGTTGATGTGGACGCGAACAGAGAATAGCCGAGCGACCTGATCGCTGCAAGAGTTAGAGGTTCGAGAATTGGGCCGCGGATATGCGCGGATACAGGCGAAAAGCTTCAGACAATGAAAAGGGTGGCTATGCCTCTTTGATGCGCGGCAAGTCTCCGACTTGCCGAAAAAACGCTTCAGTTCATTAGGTCCAAGACCTGAGCGGGTCGGAGACCCTTTCTATCTTGCGAACACGTTCCGGCAAGTCAAAGACTTGCCGCACATCAGCGCGGCCGAGCCGCAGATCGGTGCTGCGGAAACTTGGGAGGCAGATCCAGGTACGTGTCCATCACCGACCAGGGCCCTCCTCCTTTGAAGCTCAGCGTTTGAGCGTCGTCGCGATATAGGCTTTCACCACGTCGTAGACATATTCCTGACAGGCTTCGCCCGTTTTGGCGTCATACGTTCCACCGTTGGTGATGTTGTTGGACAGCACGCGAATGCCGAGGAACGGAATCTGGAAGAAGCCGGCAATCTGCGCCGCGGAAGCGGTTTCCATTTCCTCGACCGTCGTACCGTATTGACGGTGAAACCATTGGATGCGATCAAGTTCACTATTCCAGATCTCGGCGGACCCAATTACCCCCTGCACGACTCGGCCTTTGCGATAGAGATGCTTCACACTCTCAGCGGCAGCCAGCAGTTGCTCGTTACCCTGGAAGCGCCGCATGATGTGCGCGTTCGGATTTTCTCCGGCGCTGTCTTCGGAAACCAACAGGTCCAGCGGTATCCATCCCCGAAAATCGCCGCCTTGCCCAGGCTTGCGGTACGCGGTCCTGAACGCTCCCAGATTTACGGAGTACTTGCCCAGCACGATGTCATAGACATGTAACTCCGGGACATGACCGCCGGCGGTGCCCTGGTTGAAGATCGCGACCGGGTGATAGTGTTCGGCGGCGATTGCCGTGGCCGCGGCTGAGTTAGAGACGCCCTTCATGGTTTTGGAAACGATCACTGGGTAGCCGTCCAACGTGCCGCGCCAGAATGTCCAGCCGCCGACCTTCTCTACGCGGAGATTGTCCAGACGGCTCGCCAATTTCTTCACCTCCAGATCCATCGCGCCCTGCACGATCACGGGACGCAACTCCACCGCGATGTACACCGCTCGGGTTTTCTGTCCTTGAGCGCCGCAGACGGTCAGCAGCAGGCCGATCATTAGTGCGGTTCTCAGAATGAATGCGTTTCTCATCACAAGCGTCTCCGGAGGTTTGAAAAATTCCGCGTCAGCGCCAAACAGGGGAAGCCGCCTTGTACCACGGTTTAGTCGAAGGTGTCGAGAGATATGGGAGTGCGCTGACTTGTTAGCGCTTTGTTAGCCGGCAACCTGTCGCAGCTTTTCAGTCCTTACTTTAAGTTCGTCACTTCAAAAGATTGATCGCGAACGACTGCTGTCTCGGGAGTGAATCTGATGAAAACATAATTCGCATCGTCCAGTATCTTTACGAAGCGAGGATCCCATCCTTTCACGTCTCCCAGGTAACGGCTCAGCAGCCGCATCATGCGATCCCTATCGTGCGGCTCCCGCCGCGCGAGGCCGCGAAAACCTACGTGCCGCACCAATCCGCTTGAGGCTTCAAAATCAACGACACCGACCGCGCACCTCGGCTCCAGCTCGATGCGTTTGGGAAAAGAGTCGGTCTTCTCGTTAGCGATGATCCAAAGCTCTTCATCCTCCCACAGAAACCAGACGGGAGATTCACGAGGGCCCGATTCCGAGCCCGTCGCCAGATGAGCAAACAGCGGACGGGCGAGAAGGTCGCCGAGCAGACGGCGAGCATCTTTCTCTGCAAGATCAAATTGACTTCCTGTTTCCTGGACTATTTTCATGTTCAGACGTGGAGCGCGTCCGAATCCTATCCGTTATCTGCCCACAATAAAAGGCCCTTCCTAACGAATGGGGCCACTGCCCAGGCGAACGTAATTTATCAACTTGAGCTACATCCTGGCCGCTATCGCTCCTGGTTCTGTGCCGGGCTCTGCTTGAAAATCTTCCCGTCCTTCATCACGAAGGTGACTTGTTTGAGAGTCAGAATATTATCGAGTGGATTCTCCAGGGTCGCAATGATGTCGGCGGCCTGCCCAACCTTAATCGCACCGCGTTGCTTATCCACGCCGAGCAGACGCGCGGCGTTCGCGGTCATGATTCGCAGAGTATCTTTGGCCGGCACTCCCGCTTCGATAAAGCTGTCAATGTAAGAAATCGCGAGGGTGCCGCGGGTTTGCCCTTCCACCGCAAAGAATGTATCAGTGCCGTAAGCCATCGTGACGCCAATCCTGTAGGCGCGTTTCAGGCGATCGATGAAGATATCGTGAAACCTTTTGGCGATTGGCGGTGGCAACCCTAAATACTCGGCAGCCGGTTCAGTGAACTCAGTGCCGACAAGCACGACGTTGTTTCGCTTGGCAAGTTCCAACGCCTCATCTGACATACGAAAACCGTGCTCGATCGAGGCGACGCCGCCCGCGGCCGCGTTGCGCGCACCCTGCTCTGTCAGGCAATGCGCCGCGACCTTGAGGCCCGCCGAGGCGGCTTCGGCGACGATGTAACGAATGTCGTCAACGGAATAGATGTACTGCTGATCATCAACCACAATCTTGATCAGCTTAGCGCCGAAATGAATGTTTTCGCGGATCGCTTTCTTCATTTCATCTCGCGTGTCGGCAAAGAGATATTCAGGCTGGCCCAGCTCGCGTCGTTCGGGTTGCAGATGATATTGACCGCCGAAGGGCGCGATGATGCGGCCCGCGTTGATGATCGTCGGCCCCGGTATCAGGCCGTTCTCAATCGCTTTGCGCAGAGATGTGTCAGCATAGTTTCCGTTATTGCCGACATCGCGGATGGTGGTGAAGCCGGATTCAAGCATCGCCCGCGCGTTGACTACGCCGATGATCGCTCGATAAGTGCCGGGCGTCTGAATGTCCGTAGTGAACAAATCGCGGTTATCCGGCAAAGTCATTTCGCACATGTGCGTGTGCGCGTCAAAGAGTCCCGGCAAGACCGTGTAGTGCGACAAATCAATCACCGTCGCACCTGCCGGGATCGGCAAGCCTGCACCCACGGATTTGATCTTGCTGCCCTCAACAATGATGATTTGGTCGAGAGTGGTAGTGCCCGAATCCGGATCGACGAGCTTGCCGGCTTTAATCACTGTGACCTGGGCGTGCCCAACGCTGACGCACAGCACAACTGTGACGGCTATCGCGGCAAAGAAGAGTTTGGCGGATTTCATTTGAATTCCTTTCGGTTCTACCTGTAACTGGGCAATTTGAGCCGCACTTGACCTTTCAGTAAAGACGCTGAATTAGGGCTCGATGTTAGCCGGCGGGGAAAGAAAATCTGGGGATACTACGCGATACTGGATTTCATGGTTTCAAGTGCAGGGGAGAATTGGCCGCGGATTAAGGCGGATCAGAGCGGATCAAATCAGCCACCAATCGGGACGGATAAACGCAGATCAGAAAACAACCGGCGACGTTATTCTCCCTCACCCACAGGCTCGAACGCAGTACTGAGCGGTAAGGTCACTGTATCGAAGCGGATTGGACGTTCGTTTCGCAAAAGGTCAACCAGCATGTGCATTTCGTCAGGCGTCTGCCCTGAAATAGCAAAACTTGTGCTGTTTGCGAGATTAAGTTGAATGTTGCCGAAGTGGCCGTCAATGTCCCAGAAGACGTTGTAGCTGTTTACTTGAACTAGCGCCATAGCTGCTCCTTTGATGAGTTGTCGACCTCGAGGTTTAAGTTTTCTCGGAGAGGGGCCAAGTGTGGGAACTGCGGACATCCCTATCGTGCGAGGCGAGGTTGTATCACGGTTGGCTTCGCAGTGTCGAGCAGAAGACCTGGCACCGGATTAACGCGGATGGCTGCCGATAAGACCGGACGACAGATTTGAAATTACAAATTACAAATCGGAGATATCACTCGAAGCTCTTGCGAAACAGGTAAGACATCTTGATGAAGAAGGTGCGGCCGTTGCGGCGAAAGCCCGGCTCGATTTGGCCGGTGAAGGGATTAAACCCGTGGCGGCTGAGATCGTCGTTGTAACCCACATAAAAAGCCGTTCCGGGATTTGGCGTCCAGCCGAAAAGAAACTGGCCTTTTATATTCGAGGCGATGGAGTCAAAGTCGATTCGTCCGCGCGCAAAAACAAAACGGCTGAACTGATAAGTCGAACGCAGCGAAATAATATTTTCGTCAAAGGCGACGCGTTTGGTGTCGTAGCGCACCAGTCTCTCTTTGGTATAACTCAGCGTGGCGCGCAAGGCGGTGGTTAGTTTGTAATTCAGGGTGGCATCGAAGTGAATGAAGTCGCCCGGTCCCGGATCGAGTGGCGCCTTGCAGACCGCCGGAGGATTCGGCACGCTGCATAGACCGGCTGCGCTGGCCTGCGCCGCCGCCAGCGCCGGCGGGCTGACGCGCGAAAACTTTGGTCCGGCGCCGAAATCATAATCGAAGCTTCCCCAGACTCGATTCAAGAACATGTTGAAGTCGTATTTCTTACTCGGCGTCGATCCCGCAAACATATAGAGTCCATGATTCAAGGTCGAGCGCTCGGGGTCCGGCCCGGCAAAGGTGCAGGTGTTATTGACGACGCAATTCACCCCCGGCCGGCGCGTCGGTCCGAACTCGCTTTCAAACACGCGTTCGTAACCCCGGTCAAAGCCGAAGCCGAGAAAAGTCGAACGCCTCAGGCTGAATTGAATCTGCATTTCGTTGTTAAAGTTCTGTGAGCGTCCCTGCCAATCAAAGTTCGCCGAGATATCGTCATAGACGCGCCAGGAAATCAAACGCGCCTTCGGTTTTGGTTCCGAGTTGTAACGGAAGAATCCGTTTGGGCTGTTGGTGTTGGTGCGGCGATTGAAACCTAGGTCGGAACGGAAGAAACGCGAACGTCCAACGCCGGAAAGATCATAGCCGAAGTGCCGCCCGTTCTTGTTGTAGTCCCAGGCATAAGCCAAACCAGTCTCGCGGCGATCAAACGTCCGGCCCTCGTCCGGATAAAAGAACGGCTGACGACTGCGCGTGGCCAGGACCTGCGCGCTAAACGTCGTCTGCTTATCTACGCGCAGGCGCGTGTCGAACCCGCCGAGCAGGTTGTAAACATCCACAAACCGGCGATAGGTGCCGAGAAAGCCTATGAACGAGTCTTTGGTGCCGATGTCGCGTTTGGCGCGCAGGATTCCCACGTTCGCTTTTTTGCCGACGAACCTCGGATTGGCGTTGAGCGCCTCCTCCGGAGAGTAGTTACCGGGACCGGTGTCGCTGGCGACGAGCACTCCGAAGGTGTTGCGATCAACTTTCCCGCTCAGCTTCACCGCGAATTGCGGATCGACAATGGCGCGCGTGTGGACGGCGGATATTTGCGTGTCAAAGATGTCTTTGCCTTCCAGAAAGAACGGCCGCTTCTCTTCAAAGAAAATGGGAAAGCGCTGATTGGCGGTGACCACCAACTGATCCGACTCGACCTGGGCAAAGTCAGGATTGATGGCAAAGTCCAGCACGACGTTCGGTGTGATCGTGTACTTGCCAGTCAAACCCGGATCGAATTTAACCGGCTCGTTGACAAAGCGGCCCGGGTCGAAAGGGTTGGCCATCGTCTTCAACTGGCTCGGAGACAATGTCGCCTTTCGTTTTCCGGTTTCCGACAACGTCAGGCTGGGAATCAATTCCAAAGTGCGCTCAGCGGAAATGCCTTCGAGGCCGCTGAGCTGACCCGCCTGCTGCAGCCAACTGGAAATGTCACGATTGAGAGGCATCCACATATCAAGCTCGTTATTGAAACGCTTGATGCGGCGCCAGAAGTGTGCGCCCCAGAGCTTGTCTTTACCGGCGACATAGCGGAGCGACTTAAACGGAATCGCGACTTCGACGGTCCAGCCGTCGCTGGCGATCATTCCTTTCGACTCCATCACGATGTCCGGACTGAAATCCTCGTTCTGTCCATCGGTCCAGACACCGTCCGCCTGGATCCCCAGGGGATTGAAATCAAATTCGTAGGCTTTACGTTTGTCGTGGAATGTGTCGAAAAGGATCCCGACATAGTCGTCGTTGAAGATGTCATCGCGTTTTGCAATCGTCGCGCGGACCTTGTCCGGCTCGTCGTAACAATGGAAGGCCACATAAAGAAATCTTGAATCAAGGCCGAGCAGGACCTCAGTCTGTTTGGACGGTGGAGTGTTGTCGCCCGGCTGGACCTGATAGAAATCCTTCAGCACCGCCGCGAGTTTCCAAACTTCGTCATCAAGCTTGCCGTCGATGACCGGAGCCTTATCAAAGTGTGGCAGGTGAACCGGCTGGCTTTTCTCAGGCGGCAGGACGATCGTCGGTTTTCCATTACTATTGTTGGTCTTGGCCTCTGGTGGGGTTGCGCTGGGGCCGGTGGCAGATTGAGCCGAAGCTATGATCGCGGTCAAAAGGATGACTGCGAAAGGCATGAGCGTCCTTCTAAACATTCTGGTCCGTAGCTTTGAAATGACGTTTTGCTTTCCGGGTCGCCGCCTGGCGCCCCACTGGTAAAAGATCACTGCAACCAGTCAGCACGGGGGACTTGTGCTTGTGGATCCTGGAACTTATTTATGACCAACCGTCGTCACTGTTGAGGAAACGCACTACCTACGAATCAATCGCTATCGCGAGCTGTTTGAGTCGCGCAAAGCATACGCTGGTCGGTGTCGCCCGGTGTCAAGAGCAAGTAAAAATATGTCAAGAGTTGTGAACTTTTTCCTTCTTGATTACGGTCCTGACTGTGCTCTCAAGCAACCAGCTCCTGCTCTCCGCGTGGAGAATCGAATTCACTTCCGGCCTGCTGAACCTGGTAGCGTTTGATCTTCGAATTCAGCGTCGTGTGCTTGACGCCGAGCAGGCGCGCGGCCTGGGCTTGATTGCCTTTGGTCTTAACCAGGGCCGCGCGAATGAGAGCGATCTCAAACCGCTTCACTTCATCCTCGAGCCTGAGGCTTTTCTCCGGTGCGAGAGCGGTCAGGCTTTCCAGCGATTCCAACTCAGTTAAGAGAGTGAGCGTGATTTCGCGCAGAGCCTTGATTCGATCGGGCAGATTGATTTCGCGCAAGCGAAGCGAAGGCGGCCCGGAATTCGGAGAAGGGTCTTGCGGGTTGGAAACTATTACGCTGCTCATTGCGGATCCCTCCGTCGTTTTCCCGAAAAAGCCGCACCGCCATCGGGCCCGCGAAATCACGCGCAGGTGACGGGTGCGACTCTAGCCACGCTTGATTGAGATCGGGCCGTTAACGTTGCTTAGCCGCACGCGGGGTCCGCCCGAACCAATCTGTCCGCTGAGATCGTGGCCGACATATTCTCCGTCGTTAACCTGCAAACCAAAGTCGTTGGTAATGGCGCCATGAACTGTGTTCGCTTTGACCTGGGCACTCGCATTCACGGGAATGATCAGCACGATGGTGCCGTTGACTGAGTTGAGAGAAACGCTCTTGGTATTATCAAGCTGGACAATAGTGGCTTCGACACCGCCGTTTACGGTTGAGAGTTTTACTTCGCCCATAAGGCCGGTGGCCTTGATTCGACCATTGACGCAAGCGGCCTTGACGTCGCCCTCGGCGCCTTCGATATCGAGCGAACCGTTGACCAGCTCAGCGGAGTCCAGTTGCGCCTTGCGCGGGATCGTCAAGGTGTACTCGACTGTCGCCCAGCTGTTGCGACGTCGTGAACCCTGTTCGTTGAAAGTCTGGTCGGGGTATTGGGTCTTGATGCGGACACTGTCGGCGGTATTGACGACTTCGATTTTGACTTCGTCCAAATCTTCGCGTTGGCGGGCCTTCTTGACCGCGTCGACCTTGACCTCGTTCTGGTCCCAGACAGCAATCCGCACACCGCCATTGATGTTCTGGATGCTCACGCGACCAGTCGGGCTGAGCGGATAGCTCTGATGGAATTCTTCGGTGAGCATGTCACCCTGCGTTGCTGCTTGGTCCTGACTAATGTCGGCGCCGGCCGCAGGGCAGATCAGCGAGTTCTCGAAGTGCGCCATGGTTCGGCGATTGCTTGCTACGCTCAGAAGAGTTATCGCCAGGATCGCAACGGTCAGTATTGTTCTTTTCATTTCTCTGCTTTGTCCTTTCAGTCAGTTAGCAATGCCTGAGAATCTTTTGCCCTGGCATTCAGATTCGAACGCTGGAGTGCACCCGATCCAGCTATGCCCTCTCTTGTAGCGTCCTTACCTACTAGAACACCGGAGGGAACTGTTTTGTGGCAAATAAATTTTGCGGTGGGTGAGTTTTTGTCGCCCAAAAGGTAGGCGGACGTCGCAAGCGGGGCAGTAGCCCGCGCGTAAGCAAGGGCGTCGCGCCTTGCATCAGCAATTGAGCCTTGGCAGACCATGCGCCCTACCTGACCGCCCCCACCCCAGCCGGGCTGCCCGTCTGGGGACCCCGGGGTCAGCCTACTGCCCCGCTTGGCGCCCCGCCCGTGAAATCACGTGCAAGATGCACGTGCCACTTCTATTCCTTGCGCAAGTGAACCGAGCCGTTGAAGGATGAGAAACTTATTTGCGCATCGCCAGTCCCATAGGTTCCCTCAAATTTCCGGGGAATCGGTCGGTACTTCCGGTTGGCATCCGGGGGCGGCGGGTCCGTTGATGAGTATTCTATGGCGAAGTCGGTGTCCGGCTCGTCCTGGATCGTAGCGCTCAAGCGAAAAGATGAATCGGGCGGCAGCATTAGAGTCAGATCGCCTGAAACCGATTGAAAGCTGTAGCGGCCACTGCGGGCTAACGCGCTTTTGAAGGTAACATCCCCGGCAACCGTACCAGCTTTGACTTGGCGGTGGGAAATACTTTCCAGCGTAATATCGCCGCCCACGTTGCCCACGTCACAAACGTCTTCGGGCGCTCTCGGGCTGACGTCATGCACTTCAATATCCCCGCCAACCGAATGGACTTTAATCGCACCTTGTGAGTTCAGGACCGTAATCTCGCCGCCGAGAGTGTTGATGTCGACCGCGCCCGTCACCCGCTCGACGGTGACCGCTCCGTTCTGCGTGTTGATACTGACCTTTGCCACACCTGAGGCGTTAATCTCGGCGTCGCCCCCTTGTACCTTCACAGTTGCTTCGCGCGGTACATCGAGTTCCAGATTACCAAAGGGAAGACAACGTTTACTCGGTCCCGGCTGACCATCATTCATTCCCAGGTTGAGTTCTTTTGGCGGCGCAGAATTACTGGCGGCGGACGGCTGAAATTCGATTTGCATGCCGTCACTCATGCGGGCGTGAACCTGGTTTCGATCCCAACCATGGACGGTGATATTACCGGAACCGAGACAGACTGAGAGCACTACTTTAGGATCAGCCGCGGTAGTACGTTCGACCTCCTGATCGTCTGCCTTCGGCTTGTGCTTATCGGGCCGGGCCACCGCCGCGGCGCACGAAATGATCAGAACCGGAATGATTAAAAAGCTACGATAGCGCATTAGTTACTTATGACCTGCCAACTATTTTTGAGTATTGAAACGCCGGGCTTCTGCCACCTGGTTTAAGAGATCCACTTTGCTTTGATAGGCGGCGAGCATGAACTGAGATGCCTGAGTATCCTTCGGATTCTTCCTGACCGCGTCCCGCGTCATCTCGATCGCCGAATCGAGGAGAGCCACGTTGTGTTCATATTCAACCTCCAGACTGGGGCGCATCGGCGAATCTGATTTGAGTGACTTGTTCAGGGCCGCGATAGTCTTCACATAGTCCCGCTCTCCCGGCAGCAGGCCGGTGCTCGGCCTGTTTGTTCCAGGCGTTTTTCGCACGATCAGGTTCTTCGGTGCCTGAACCGGTCCAGTGGGTTTTACAGCCGGGCCCGTACCGGGCGCCGACTTAACCGCCACCGGCGAAGGTTCCGTTGTTGGTAGTGATATCGGTTTCCCCGGTTGGTTCTGAGCGACGGGAACCACCTCGCTACGCTTCAGGTAAACCACACCGAGTATCGCGCCCAGAATGATGACTGCGGCCAGACCCGCGTAACCGAACGCGCGCTGCGGAGAAGCAAAGAGCAGACCGAGTAACGAAACCCACCAGCCAGCCTTCGCTGAAACCTCGGCCCGACCAGGCCGAGCAATTTGATTTTCGGCAATCGCCGTTTCAAGACGTTGGCGGATACGTTCCGTGGGAACGCCTTCGGCAAACTCAGTCTCCAGCGCGCTGGACAGCAAAAGATTTTCGTTTTCGACGGTGCCTGCTGCCTGGGCGCAACTCGGACAGGAGGCCAGGTGTAACGCAACTGAGGCGGCTGTTCCCGGTGCGAGTTGGCCGTCAAACCAGGCCTGGAGGGTTCCTTCGTCTATGCATTCTTTCATTGATTTGCTCCGATCTTCCCATAGGTCCTGGCGAACTCTTTTCGCCCCCGCGCCACTAAACTGCCAACATTCGTTTCCTTGAGCGATAGCGTCTCAGCAATCTCGCGATAAGACAGTCCCTGTTGTTTCAGCAGCAAGCAGCTGCGCATGGGTTCTTTTATCTTGTCCAAAGCGCGGCGCACTTCCTGCAATTCCAGCCGGCTCTCATAATTTTCATGCGGCCGAAAGACGGCCGAGTCATCAGAGGTTTTCTGATAAGCCGTCTCTCGCGCCACTGAGCGGTTCTGCCCGCGTATTGTGTTGCGCGCGACGTTAAGCGTTACCCGCAACAGCCACGGCCGCAATAACTCGGCGCCCCGGGTGGCGTCGAAATTACGATAAAGCCTGAGAAAGACCTCCTGGGTAACATCTTCGGCCAGCGCCGAGTCGCGGAGCACAGCGCGCGCAGTGCGAAAAACCGCCCGATGATGCAGGGTAAACGCCTCATCAAAGCTCACGGCAGACGCATCGGGCGCGAATTGTTCAGGCATGCAGTCAATCAAGGCTTGTGCTCGTCCGCGCATTTCTCTCCTCAGGTAGAACACCGTCCAGCGCGGGTTTGTGACGGTTTTTTTCGTAGCAGAATTGCGACGCCAATAGCGAGGAATACCAGCCACTTGGTGAGCAGCAACATTCTAGCGGAGCACCTCGACACCGCAAGCGTTAACACGTTGACACGGTACATACGCGGTGATATAAGCGGCGCTATCCCTCAGCCAATTTCGCTTCCCAAGATAGGAGGTTTTCTCAATGGCTACAAGGGGGTTCGATTTGTCCGGGACTCATGTCTTTTCTCTCGACGCCGGAACTTCCTTCAATTTGCTTTCCTTGGTCAATAAGCACGTCTACAGAATCCATAATGACGGCCCGGCAACTATCACATTGGACTGGGATGCGCCACCAGATCCAGTTCCTCTCTCGCTGGAAGCCGGGAGTTCCATTGATGTAGAAGTGAACAGGCTAGGTGTGCTTATTCCATCGGATTCCGCCTCAGGATCTTATGCGGTTGGCTGGTATAAGTTTCTTGGCTAGACGAGCCGCTAGTCGCTAATAGCAACAAACCAATATCCCAGCGCCAAAATCATTCACGCATTTACTGAGCCTCTGGATAGCCGGGAGAGATTCACATGAACAAGCCACTCGACGATCATGCCCTCGACCAAATCTTTCGCACCGCGCGCACGCACAGTGCCTGGCTCGACCAGCCGGTCACGGACGAGACACTGCGGCAGGTGTATGACTTGATGAAGTGGGGACCGACCAGCGCCAATGCTTCTCCCGGGCGCTTTGTCCTGGTCCGTTCAAAAGAAGCGAAGGAAAGACTGCGTCCGACGTTGTCGCCCGGAAACGTCGACAAGACGATGGCGGCACCGGTGACGGTGATAATCGCCTATGATTTGCTCTTCTTTGAAAAGCTGCCAAAACTCTTCCCGCATAGTCCAAAGATGCGCGACCTGTTCGCTGCAAACCCGCAGCTTGTCGAAGTCACGGCGAAACGCAACTCTTCACTTCAGGGCGCCTACCTGATCATCGCGGCGCGGGCATTGGGCCTGGATTGCGGTCCCATGTCGGGATTCGATAACGCGAAGCTGGATGAAGAATTTTTCGGCGCCGGCAAGGAGTGCGAAGGCTGCGAGCAGGAGTTCTTTCCCTCCGGTCACGTGAAGTCCAATTTTCTCTGCAACCTTGGCCATGGCGATCCGGCCAAGCTTTTCCCGCGCTCTCCGCGTCTGGAATTCGACGAAGCGTGCTCGCTGCTGTAGCTTTCTTAAAAGGACCGCCCCTTGGAAGGCTATTAAAAAGAGCTGCATTGCGATCCAAAGCAGAACCGGGAAGGCTCTGCATTCGAGTCATTTTGTGTGATTTTGTGGATCGTTTATTCCAATCCGCGGGAATGGGTCGGTGCGTAAATAAGATGTTGGGCGCTTGTTACAGAACCGCGAGCGGACCGGGGTCCCCAGACGGGCAGCCCGGCTGGGGTGGTGGTTGCGACCGGATCATAGATTCGACTTGAGTATCAGCATCCCGTCGCTACCGCACTGGGTTCTGTAACGCTTGCCTTTGGTTGAATGGGCGCTAAGGATCCATAATCCGTAGGGAGCGGAGACTATCAATGCACAGACAGAATGTTATCGCCGGGGGAATTCTACTCACCGCGTCGATTGTGTTGGTGACGGTCGGCTATGCCAAAGGCTGGGGTCCGTTGGGCGTTTTGAGTGTTGGCATTCCGCGACTGGTTCGCGGCGACAACCCTCTGGCCGCTTCTGACAAGCTCGCTGCCGTCAATACGTCTCCGGTGGCGCCCGAATTGGCCTCCGGCACCTGGATCAATTCCGAAGCCCTGACGCTTAAGGGCCTGCGCGGCCGCGTAGTGCTGATCGATTTCTGGACTTTCGGCTGCTACAACTGCCGCAACACGCTGCCGTCGATGAAAAGTTGGGATACGCGCTATCGTGACAAGGGCTTAACGATCATCGGCGTGCATACGCCTGAGCTCGACACTGAGAGAAACATCGAGAACGTGCGTCGCGAAGTCGCCGCCTTACAACTCCGCTACCCGGTGCTAACCGACAACGACTATGCGACCTGGAACGCCTACAAGGTGGAAGGCTGGCCGACGATGTTTCTGCTGGACAAGTCGGGGCGCGTTCGCTGGATGCACGTCGGCGAAGGCGCTTATGACGAAGCGGAACAGACGATTCAAAAACTGCTGGCTGAAGATGACCAGCAGTCCGATAACAAAAGTGAGAAGACAGAGATGACAGATAAAGTTGTGAAGCCGGAAGAAGAATGGAAGAAACAGCTGCCGCCGGAAAAGTTTTATGTGCTGCGACAGGCGGGAACTGAGCGAGCGTTCACCGGCGAGTATTGGGACAACCACGAGCCCGGCATTTATCATTGCGCGGCTTGCGGTCTGGCGCTCTTCAGCTCAAAGACCAAGTTTGACTCAGGCACGGGTTGGCCCAGCTTTTACGCTCCCATTTCTGAAGCGAACATCATCCAAAACACGGACCGCACCCTGGGCATGGCGCGGACGGAAATAAGATGTCGCCGGTGCGGTTCGCATCTGGGACACGTGTTCGACGACGGTTCGGCTCCTACCGGGTTGCGTTATTGCATGAACTCGGCGGCGCTCCAGTTTGAGAAAGAGAAGTAGTTTCCTGGTGGCGGGACGTGTCGGAAGCCCGACCGTGAGGGAGGGCCACTTTCCACTCGCGGTCTATTGGGAACTGTGGAATTCCTTTCCTGCGGGTTCGTGTGATTTCGCGGATCGTTCTTGTGCGCGGAATACGATCCACAAAAATCAACCGAAGAATCACGAAGCTCAAAACCTAGCTCTCCTCCGGAATCGGGCTAAACGTGTCCAGGACCAGTTTCCAGTTGCCGCGGTCATCACGTTTCCAAACACGGACGTAATAGCCTTTTTCAGTTTTGTTCGTGCCGGCAAACTTCAATTCATAGCTGCCATAGGTATAGCCGAGGTCAACCGATTGGGCGACGTCTGATTTGATCGGCGTCCAGGAGAGCTTCGATATTTGCGACGAGAGATAGCTTCGAATCGCCGCGCGCTCGGTCATCGGCAACAAGCCGTCCCGGTGTAACCGCGCCTCGCTGCCGAAATATCTCAGATAGCTTTCGACGATCCCCGGAGACTCAGACGTCTTCAGGAACTGCCGATCAAGATCGATCAGCGAAGCTCGCTCGCTTTCCAAATTAATCTTTCGTGAAACCTTCCATTTGATTTGAGGCGCTGGTTTGAATTCCAGCTGCTGAGTCGGCTCAGGAGTGGAAATCCCACAGTCGACGGCAACCTTCCATTCGCCATTGGCCTGCTTCTTCCAAATAGAAAAGTAATATCCGTAGCGGGTTGGTGCCTTTTCCGGCGAGAGATCCTTGAAAGTATAAGGACCGGTCGTGTAACCGAGGTCGCCCGCGCGCGACACGTCGGCGTAGACGGGCCGCCAATTCAATTCGACCGGTGGACGCGTGGCCGGGGCGGGGCGTTTCAGGAAGGCTTCCCTGGTTTTGGTCGGATGCGGCTGAAAATTGATGCCGTCTTCGGCAAAGAACATCAGGAACGATTCACGGATTCCTTTCGCGACACTGGTGGCGGCGAAAGCATTTTCGGCGGCAACCAGTGAGTCCAGTGACGGAGAGGATTTCTGCTGGCTGAAGCCTAGCGAACAAAAGACCGTTAGTGTTAGCAGAACTGAGAGTACGTTCTTCAATGCGATTCTCCCGGAACGCGATCATTTAGTTGGCGGGGTCGACGCCGCCAATCATACTAGTTTCCAGTCACATCCTGCCAACAATGATAAGCGGGTACTGACTCAATTTGAGCCCCACGATATAGGTGCGGCTGGGAGCGCGGACGTCTCGTCCGCACAGCGTGCGAAGCACGCTCCTTTTCGAGCGGCACAATAGCTTTTCACGCTTCGCGCTCAATGCGGACGAGACGTCCGCGCTCCCAGCAATAAGTCGAGTCTGCGCTCAAACTTCACCATACACAAAAGTCCACATGCCTGCGACCCCTACATGAAAGTAAGAGCGTGAAGATCAAGCCTTAGCCAACACAAAAGCCTCCTGACTTTGTAGCCAGGAGGCGATTCTTTTTCGCGTGACACTCTTTAGTTCCGAGTCACCTGAGTTCGCTGCGGCGCATAGTTAACGCGCCGTGTCTCACTTATGCGGCCGTCCTTCAACGAGCCTTCGACGATCTCGTAGCCGAGCAGCGCCAGCACGCGACCGCGCACGAACAGCGGTCGCGAGTTGCCATACCAGTCAACGCAGGAGGCTCGACACCGATCATCGACGGCTTTGTCGGATTCGGCGCCGAGTTCGCCCAGTTCCTCGAAGTGCAGCGAGCTATTCCGCAGAAACAAGATCGCTGCCGATCCTTCGAACAGATGACGATAACCTGCCCGGCCCGGCACGCTGATGGGCAGACCCAACACGCCCGAATTCGGACCATCCGATTTGTAGAAGAAGCCCTGACTACGCAGCTCGCCCTGTGACGCGCCTTTGCGAATGTATTCGTCCGCCACTTCAGCCGAATTACCGAGACGTATTGAGCTGAAGTGCAAATCCTGGCCGTCGGTGCCAACAACGATCGCGTCAGAGCCCAGCGCTTCGATTCGATCGACGCCGTGATTGAGTGAAACTTCGTTTATCTCTCCATCGGCCCAGTGCACGGCATACAGGCTGGACTTGTTCTTGTTCTCCGGAGCGCCCCAGCCGCTGCCGGTGCCGTAGAGCAGGTACTCACCGACAAATCGATTTTGAAAAGTGTAGCCCTTGGGTTTCGGCAGCCGGTGATAGTCCCATGACGACGCGCTGTCGCTGCCATCGTTGAAGCTCGTGAGCGGGACGCGCATCAACGCCACGTCGCCGTTGGCACCTTCAGCATTCCACATCCCGTCGCCGCCTGAGTCCGCACGCACCAGCACATTGAGGTGCTTGTCTTCGCTCTCAAGAAAAGAGAACTGATCGACCGGACTGCCTGAAACGCCCATCGCGCTCGGCCCCGATCCATCCAGCGGCATACGGAACAGCATTGAACGTTGCGCTGCTTGCTGTCCGTAACGCGACCAGTCGGTCGTCCACACATAAACCGATTCCGGCGAGACATAAAACACGCGTCCCGCAGGTCCCAGCACCGCGGTAGCTTCGCATTTGAAATCGCCCTGCGCCAGATCGCACATGGTCACCGTGTGCAACGCCAGACCGGAGCTCGTGTTGATTTGTCCCTCGGGTCGATAGACTCGCGTCGCCGAAACGATACGCTGAAATTCACCGGCAGTGGCGCCCTTATGCCACTTACGAACGGCCGGAAACTGCGCGAACGGATCGTTACTGTCCGGATACATGTAGAGCGGCGTGTAGAAAATGAGTTTGCTGCCGATTAAGCGGCTCGCATAGTTGCGCGACGAATAGTAATCGTTCGAGCGCAGATGATAGGTCGAGCGATAGCTGAGATTGCCCGTGCGATCTATGTTGAAGAGTCCCACTTCCGTGCCGCCCCGTTCATAGCTATATCCGATCACGGCAACTGTGTCGGCTGAAACGAGCATTTCGTCGTACCAGGTGTAGCGCGGATCGATGTCCGGCCCGAACGCGTCAACCGCTGAGATGGGTTTCAGCGCCCCGTCACCGATGGCGACCGTGAACAGACGGCCGCGCCGCAGCACCACCAGATGATCGCCGTGCAATTTGACGATGCCGCCTTCGTCGACGCCGGCGTGCTGAGTGTTGGTAACCGACTCGTCTTTGTCCTTGGCGGCATAACCCTCTCCTCCCTTCGTCGTTGCAGACTGAGCCACAGCAGAAGGCGCCGGCGGGGCGTTGTTGTTCGCATTCTCTCGGGCGCGCGCGGCCTGGCGCTTTCGCTCTTCGGCCAGTTGGCGAAAATAGTTTTTCAGTTCGTCCTCCGAACTGAATGCTCGCATCGTTGTTCTGGTGGTCTTTTTCCAGGGCCCTCCAGCGGTTGCACTGCTGACCGATCGGCCCGCGCAGGCGGCCAGGACCGAAATCACAAACAATGTGGCCAGCAGGGAAAAGACAAAGGACGCGGCGGTAAGCGCTAAGGTGCTTGCGGGTCGGGCAATGTTTCTCATGGTAACGAACATCTCCTCGGTTTTAGTAATCGAACTCAACCGGTAGATGAACGCCAGGTGCGCGGGAAACTTGCGCGGACTCTTGAGTTCTCTTGGTGTCTTTTCGTGTGATTTCGTGGATCGTCCTTATGCGTGCGATATGATCCACTAAATCACGCTAAGAATCCGAAAACCCAAACAGCAGATGACCTCTAAGAGATAGAGACATATTCACGAAGGCGGTCGCGAATCGACCTCATACCCTTGCCTTAGTCCCAGCACGTATCTCTCCCACGTTCGTTTGAAGGCATTCATGTCGGCCACGCGCAGGATTCTCTGCAAAGTCTGATAGCCGGTAGGGTCTTCTTTCCGGTGGGCGTAAAACTCGCGATAGAACTTTATCAGCAGACCGTGCTGCTGGAGGTAGTAACAAAGATATCGCGCCTGGCTGTAGTTTGTTCCTTTGTCTTCATTGTAGAAACCATTCTCGCCCAGCGCTGTGAAAGTTTTGAACGAAGGCACCTTGCGCGCTTTGATCGCCGCTTGCAGTCCGGGCAGACGCCAGTTCGTATATCCGTGAATGTGGCCGTCGACTTCGCCGGACTGTTCATAGAGCGAACCCAAACCTTCGTTGAACCAGGGCGGGCAGGCAGGAAAGTTGGCTTCGACGAAAGGATGAACGATCTCATGTACCAATGTGCCGCCACCGGTCGAGATGTTCATGACCAACGCCTTGTGCGCGCTTGAATAGTAGCCATAGGGCGTCGTGGGCTTTTCGCCAAACAGCGCGAGTGCGTTCTTTTCGTAAGAGACCGCATCCCGAAACAACCAGATGTCCAGTATCTCCTTCGGGTCTTTCGCAAAGAAATCCTGCTTGAGTTTATCGATGGCCCATTTGACCGTCTGCTCTGAATGTTCTTTGACGGCGGATGGGGATTCATCACCAATGACCACGAATGGCCGCTGAATGATCACGGTAAAGTCATTTGCGGGAAGTTTTTTCTTGAGCTGTTCGACGTGTTTGGCAAAATCTGCGTCAGTGAAAGTTTCTGGCGCAGCGGACGCGGTGTTTGGAGAAGCCGCAAGCGGTGGCGGATCGGGCGGATTCAGATGGTAGAGAAAGACCGGCACCAGCACGGCCAAAGGCGCAAGCAATAGAACCTGATACTTCTTGAGCATGAAGGCGAACCGGAACCCCGAAAGGTAGACGCCTGCGTTAGCTGATTTGTTCCCATCCCGGCAACTCTGCGGTGAATCCTGGCAGCGAAAGGGTCAACGCAGAGGCCGCAGAGGCCGCAAGGACTGCGCAGTTTTTATCTGGTCTGCGTAATCTGTGGATTCATTCCTGACGTTCACCCAGCATGTAACACAAGCCGTCGGGTGCGACGACGAAGAAAACGCGATAAGAAGTCTCGCCGAACTTATCGATCCGAAAATCAGACTCCGTTGCCGGCTTCCCTTTAATCTCTTCAAAAGCAGCATCGGCGTTGTCGACTTCAAAGAAACATCCTTCCTGTGTCGGATCGCCCCCATTTTCGGCCAGGCCGATCTTAATGTCGTCACGTGCGAAGATAACCGACTTATGCGGACCGTCGTCCCGCGATACAAGCCTGAACCCAAATGTTTCTTCGTAGAAGGGGATTGCCGCATCAACATCGGCAACCGGAAGGTTCATGGCATCGTCGGCGTAAGGTGCTGCTCGTTTGTACGTCGCTTTCATAACTCTCTCGGTTGATTGGCGCGCGAACAAATTTCAAATGACAGACGGCTATTCCTTTACCTTTCCGCAACGGCAGAACGAAAGCGCTCGGCCGTTCGGGCCCGAGCCTTTGCAGCTTCAACTGCACGATCCCTGGGAGGCGCATTCGTCACCAGAGATTCCAGCAGTTCATGGGCGGCTTGCGCTACCTGATCCACCGCGCGGTTAAAGGCCACTTCGTTGGCTTTGGAAGGCTTGCTAAAGCCGCTGAGCTTGCGCACGAATTGCACTGAAGACGCGCGGATTTCTTCCTCGGTTGCCGGCGGTTTGAAGTTGTGCAGGGTTTTTATATTTCGACACATGAGATTTATTCCTTATCTGATACTCTGGTTACTGCGACTACAAGAAAAATACCTTGCGGGAAGAAAAATGAGAAGGAGTCGCGAAGGCCGATCCACCAAATCACACGAAATTTCACAAATCCATGGAAGATCAAACTGAGTGTTTGTTTCATGTGAATTATCCGCGAACCAGTTTCCATCCTGCAGCGGGCCGCACAGTTCCGCAAGCGGGGCCGCCGTCTCTGCCAGTTCCCTGGAGGCGTGCTTCCAGGACCATCTTTTCATCTTTCGCCGCCTGCTTGAGCACCTCCCAGCCAATCCCAGTGAGCGGAATTTTCATCCGGCGGCTCCAGCAACTTTCCCTTTGCCCGGCACATTGTCCGACGTCGACATAGATGAATCGCGCGGTCGGCGGCCCCTGCGTTAGCGGGCCGAGGAAGTTAGGTGATCCATCGGCGCGATTATTCCTGGCGGTCAGGCTGCCATGGAAAAACAGGTCTTGTCCTGCGGACCTCTGTTTCTGAACGGTCTCGTAATCCTTGCCCTTGCCCAGTTGCAACCCAAAATCAACCTCCAGCGGCGGCGCTTCCAGGACGATGCGAATTTTTACTTCAAGTTCCATTTCGAGAAATTCTCACGACAGACTCTTCCTTTAAGCCTATCAGGTTATGACGTGGTGCTCAGCCTGACAAATCAACAGTGAGTTTCTTAATCTGCCTCTGAAAATATTCACGCCAGCTTTCAGATAAAGCTTCCAGCTTGACTGCGCGGCGCAACGTCTTCAAATCATCCTTCTCAAACGCATACAAACGGGTGATCTCTGAGATGGCGATGTTGTTTGCATCGCGGCTCAGCAATTCAATGGCATCGCCGGCTTTAACTTCTCCCTCTTTCACAACCGCAAAATAGAATCCGGTCCGGCGGCTTTGCAGAAACTTCTTAATGATGTCCGGCCGTCCGAACTTGATGCCCAGCTTGTAACAGGGCAAGCGCGGCTCAGTCACCATTAATTCGGCCTCGCCGATGTTGATGCGGTCGCCAACATTAACCGAGTCCTCGAACAAACCTTCCGTCGTAAAGTTTTCACCAAACATCCCGTAAGGCAGTTCCATTTCGGGCAATTCTTTTTTCCAGAACTCATAATGCTCGGACGGGTAGGCATAGACGGCTTTGCTCACGCCGCCATGCACGGACAAGTCAGCCTGCCGGTCGCCATCAAGATTGAGCGTGCGCAGCATGACCGGCCCCTGCGCGGGCTCTTTGAAGATGCCGGTTGCTACCGGCTCGCCGTTGTATTCGACGATGCGCGGCAGGGCGACGTTTAGAGAAATTAGTTTCATGAGTATTTAGCCGTGGACCTGAGGATCACCGAGCCTCTCACGTAACTTTTCCAGAAACGCCGGCGCTTCCGAGGTGCGAAATCGATACTCCATTGTACCGGACCAGCCAGGGTAAAAAAGCGAGGGATCAAATGCGACCAGTAGAATGCCTTCCTTCTCTACATTGAAGCGCATGCTGCGAATGCGCTCGTCCGTCAGAGGAACGTCGATGGCGGTGCTCAGAGACAGAAGCGAAACCAGCCGAACCTGCGTCAAGACAATGGAGCCCCTAAACCATTGACGTCGCCACGCGGAATACTTTCCCGGCGCGCGAAAGTTGCGATACGTAATCGAACCCTTGATGCCTTCATCGAGGGCGAGAATGCCTTCGGCTCTGAGTGTCGCCATAAACTGCTCGGGGATCTTTCCTATACCGAACAGACGAAATAAAAGTGTCTTTGCCATTCCGGAACTCCACGTCCACTGTGCTACGAAATGAAGTCCTCTGGTTTTGCGAGTGCTTCTTCCAGACGACTCAAGTATCGCCCCACATCCGATCCGTCGACTAACGCGTGGTGAACCTCCACTGAAAAAGGCAACAGCGCTCGTTCGTGCTCATGTGTGAATTTGCCGAAGGCGATCTTGGGCACTGAGTCTTCCTTTCCCCAATTGCGCGCGTGCGAAAAACTGGTGAAGGCCACCCAGGGCAACGTGGTGAAGTGAATCCGTGCGTCGTGCTCTCTTCGCGGCAGAAATACTCCATCCTCGCGGGCCTGGTCCACGGCGCGCCTCGCCTCAACAATGAACTTCGCAAACTCCACGTGGTAGTCAAAATACGCCAGCACGAAACTCCCGTGCGGCGCCAGCACGGTAGTTCCGGCATGAATGATTGGGTGAATCACGACTTTACCTTCTCGCAGACGATAGCGGAACGGCTCGATCTCGTTGGCGACGCGGAGCGCGAAATAATGGAAGGCCAGCGAGACGTTGGCCTTTGATTCCGGCGCCGTATGCTCGCGCAGGCAAGACAAGAGGTTCGTTACGTCGAGGCGAACGCAGACGTTGAAGTAAGGCTTGTCAAAGTTGCGAAAGAACTCAAAGACATCACGGCGGGGCCAGGATTCCAGATCCAGATACTGTGTCATGGCGGGATTGTACGACACTCAGAAGTCAAGAGTCAGGGAAAGCAAAGAGCAGAGAGGGAATCGCAGGGAGGGAAGCGAACGGCGAGGCGCAAAGCGCAGTAGCTGAATCGCTGTCTGCGCGGCGCAAAAAATCCTGTGGCTATGGCTCCCTGTCTTGCAGCACTGAGAGAATATTTCCAGCGGGATCTTTGAACCAGGCGATCAGCGGGCCCTCCTTACCGCGGTGGATGCCCTTTTCGTCTGTTTGAATGTCGCCTTCGTACCTTTCAAAGCGTACGCCGCGTTTCGCGAGCTCATCCACCGCTGCTTCAATGTCGGCTACCGGAAAATTGAGCACGGTGAACGTTGCCGGAGCGTGGTTGGGCTTGGGATAGATGAACACCATCCCGCCGTCGGCAATCTTCAGTTGAAGTCCCTCAGGCATTTTGGAAACTCCGAGTCCCAGTGTCTGCCCATAAAATTCTTTCGCTTTCGATAAATCATTTACCGAGAAACTGGAAAATGCTTTTGTGTCCTTGAACATAGTTCTCTTATCTCCTCAGATTATTGCCTTCGTAAGTCTGCACCAGTTGACCGTCGATAAAGATGCGATATTGCATGGGCCGAAGGCCGGCGAGAAATAATTTTCTTTTCTTTTCAATGGCGACGTGATGTTGCTCCGCTTGTCCGACAGTGAACTCGTATCGTTTGGTCAGACTGAGCGAGAGCATGCGAAAATCCTTCACTACGGGCTGACCGTCGACCCGGATTTCCAGGTTGCCGATGAATTGATCGAAAGAGAAGTCGACCTGATGTTGCTCAGAAACGCCGACCCGAAAACTGAATTGCATTAGACTCTCCGAACCGCCTGCTCGCGCGCCGCTTCGCTTTATGATTTTCCGACAACCAGGACCACAAATGTTCCTGGCTTCTGTGTGCGCGTAGGCCGTCCACCCGGCTGAGCCGGCGGTCCTTCCAGAATTTCAGCCGCCGGAAGAAAGATCTTCTTTGTCTTGGGATCGAAGGCCATAGTCTTCGCGCTGGGTTGAGTCTTGACGGCTCCGGCGTCCTCATAAACATCCGCCGATTTCTCACGATAGATATTCAAGGTTCCATCTCCGCACGAAAAGAAGATCAAATGCGCGTCCGGATCGAAGCCCGCATAGTCCACACCGGCACCGATGGGGAAGCTGTTGATGACTTTTCCGGTCGTGGCATCCATGACAACCATCTTCGGTTCGTTGCGGCAACCGATAAATAAGCGCTTTGTCTTGGCATCATAGGCGAGGCCGGTCGGGACCTTTGCCACGCCGATGTGAAATCGCTTCTTGACCTCGAGCGACTTGGGATCGAACGCGACTACCTCGGCAGTGTCCTCGATGTTGACGTAGATAAGACCGTCCGTCCCGATGATCGCCTGTTCGCCGTCGCCTTTGACTTGCACGGTCCCGACCACCTCGCCGGTCGCGGCGTCGATCGCGGTGATGTCATGCGAACCGTGATTATTAGTGAACACTCGTTTCGTCTTTGGCTCGTAGTAGATGCCGTCGGGCCCTTTGCCGACATCGATCTTCTTAATGAGTTTGAGAGTTGCGGGGTCAAACATCGAGACCTTATTCTCGCGGCCATTGCTGGTGAAGCCATGCTTGAAAGCCGAGGCAATCGCGGCCCCATGAACCCCTGGCGTGTCAGCGATCGTGCCGAGCAGTTTGCCACTGTCGGCATCCAGCACCTCGACCTGGGTTGCGTGCGAAACGTAGAGACGCCGCGCCGAACTGTCCAGCGTGATGTAATCGAAACCTCCCGTGCCGCCAATCGGATAGCGACCGATGACCTTGTAATCAGTTGCACCCTGAAACAGCAGAGCAAGAGAAAAGACGGCGGCCAGAACGCTCTTAATTAACATAACTAGTCTCCTTATTCAGGTTTAGAAGGACGTAAATCAATCCCAGATGTACCGTTCGTCGTATTCGATTTCATGCTTAATCAGAAAGTCAACGAACTCTTCTTTGAATGTAACGCGACGATTATGCGCTTCCTGGTTGCTGACGTACTTTAACACTTCTGGGGCGTTCGACTTGCTTACGCTGAATGCACCGTATCCCAGTTGCCAGGCAAAAGATCTTCGCCTCGGCCACTTGTCGTGCACCCAACCAGATGAATTCGATTTCAAGAACCGAAGAGCATCAGACATCGAGACAACCGGCGGCAAGCTTATCAGCATGTGAACGTGATCTGAAGTGCCGTTGATGCTATAAGCCTTCCCCTTGAGCTCGCGAGTAAGGCCGCCGAGGTAGGCATATAGTTCCGGCTTAAGCTCTGAAACAATCATCGGTTCGCGATCTTTGGTGCTGAAGACAACATGTGTCAGAAGGTTGGTGAAGGTTCTGCCCATCTTATGTCGCCCCTCCGGGGCTGGGATGTAAATTGTGGGACTTCTCACCCACAGCTTGCGCTGTGGGCTACTGATATCGCCGCCTGCTAACGCAGGCTAATCGACGCGGCACTTTAAAGCCCTCCTGCAATCCGCGCAACCGTCCTGAGACTTGCTACACGAAATGGACTACCTCAACCAGTCGACGAAGCCGACGGTATATTAATAGCCCACAGCGCAAGGTGGGGGGTACGAGTGTGGGAAAAACAAAAAGCCCGCGAATGCGGGCGACATAAGAATGGCGGCTCCCAAACCTAGTAACTGACAACACTATGATTATTAAGATTCTTCTGACACTCGCTTCTCCATTCGATGCTCACTTCGATCGTGGATCCATCTTTACACCTAACTGTTGAATGTATGACTTGCCATCTACAGTCAGCTTTACCGTGTACGTTCCCGGCAAGACATTAGCAACGCCTCGACCGAAACCGCCACCGCCGCCCGCTTGACGCGGAGGCGCAGTCGGACGCAGATCCCAAATCCATCGATGCATGCCGGTGTTGGTGGAGAGCGGCTCAGGCGCGCGCACCCAGAACACAGGAATGTTAAGCGCGTTTGGATCAACGGCCGGGTATTTATCATCGCTTCGATAACGCCGAATCACTACGCCAGACGGATCAAGGATTTCGAGCATGACCGGACCCGCAGCGTTGGATTTCAAGTAGTAATCGATCATCGCGCCGTAGGGAGGATTCTCCGCCAGCGGCTCGTCGCGCGGCATCGGCGTACCGTTGTCGCTCGATTGCGGCAGGTTGAAAGCATCGGCGGGCCGGAACAAGTACGCAGGAGCTTTGGCTACGTCGTCATCGATCTGGCGCAGCGCAGTGATGTCGTCGAGCACCCAGAACCCGCGCCCGTGTGTCGCGACGATCAGATCGTCATAATGGATATCGAGATCGCGCATCGATGCTGCCGGCAGATTGAGTTGTATTGATTGCCAGTGATCGCCATCGTCGAAAGACACGAACACCGCGCGCTCAGTGCCCGCGAATAGCAGGCCACGCCGTTGTGGATCTTCCTTTACGGTTTGCGCATAAATGCCTGCCGGCAATCCCCTGGTAATCTCATCCCACGTCTTGCCCGCGTCGCGCGTGCGAAAGATGTGCGGCTCGTAGTCTTCGAGTTGATGCCGTTCGACGGCCGCGTAAGCTTCGTTCACGTCAAAGTGTGAGGCCTCGATCATCACGACCTTGCTCCACGCAGTCAGCGTTGGCGGCGTGACGTTCTGCCAGGTCTTGCCGTCGTCGTTCGTCAGATGAATCAGGCCATCGTCGGTGCCAATCCAGATCATCGAGGCGCGCAGAGGCGAAGGCGCGATCGTGTAAATGACGCCGCGCCGCTTATCGCTCGGCGCGTCGGCCGCAGCAGCCTCGTTGAGGTTCGCGGGCACACCGGGATCCTCGCGCGTCATGTCCTGGCTAATTTGCGTCCAGCTCTCGCCGCCATTTGTCGTCTTATAAAGAAACTGGTTTGCGTAATAGAGGGTTCGCGGATCCGCTCGCGAGAAGACGAGCGGCTGGGTCCAGGCATGACGAAACTTGTTTTCAGGCGCCCCGCGCTCAGGAGAAACGTTCTTTGTCTCTCCCGTTAGAACGTTGCAGCGCGAGACCGTGCCGCCAAACAGAATTTCCGGATGCAGAGGATCCGGTGCGGTGTAACCGGATTCACCACCTGAGCACAAACCTTCCCAATCGCGATTTGAAATCTCGGAATGGATGCTGTGCGACGGCGTGCCCACCGCGCCGCTGTCCTGCTGCGCACCAGTGATCCAAAAAGGAAATCGATAGTCGGCGGCGACGTGATAAATCTGCGCCGTTGGTTGGTTGTACCAGGAACTCCAGGTCACAGCGCCGTCAACGGTGACGATCGCGCCTTGATCGCTCGCCAAAATCATTCGCTTCGGATCGGTGGGATTAATCCAGAGCTGATGATAATCGTCGCCGCCGGGAGCACCTTTGATCGCTGTCCAGGATTTGCCCCCATCAGTAGAACGATAAACCGACGTGTTCATCACATAGACGGTATCCGGGTTCTTTGGATCGACGGTAACCTTTTCGAAATACCAGCCGCGGTCCCAGATTCGTTTGTCGCTTGATACTTTCGTCCAGTTGGCGCCGGCGTCGTTCGAGACGAACAAACCGCCTTCTTTGGCATCGACTACGGCATAGACTCGATTGCGATTCGTGGGCGCGACGGCGATTCCGATGTGGCCGCGGTTATCTGCGGGAATGCCCGCGGAAATTTCTTTCCAGGTCGTGCCGCCGTCAACGGATTTGAAGATCCCGGCGCCGGGCCCGTTCGCCGGCGTGTAGATAAACCACGGCGGACGGCGAACATTCCAAAGCGTGGCATAAACGATTTGTGAGTTTGCTGCATCGAAGGCGAGATCGATGGCGCCGACGTCTTCGTTCTTGAACAAGACCCTCTGCCAGCTCGCGCCGCCATCGCGCGAGCGATAGACGCCGCGATCGGGACTGGCTCCATAGGCATGGCCGAGAGCGGCGACAAACACAACATTCGGATTCTTCGGATCGACGATGATGCGGCCAATCTGGCGCGTGCTCTTGAGTCCGATGTGCTTCCAGGCTTTTCCCGCGTCGATTGATTTGTAGATGCCGTCGCCAAACTGGATCGAGTCGCGCATGTCGGCTTCGCCGGTACCCACGTAGACAACGTTCGGGTTCGAAGCAGCGACACCGATCGCTCCAATTGACGCGACGTTGTTGGCGTCGAACACAGGCGTCCAGGTCCGCCCGGAGTTCAGCGATTTCCAAACGCCGCCGCCTACCGAAGCGAAATAAAAAGTGTCAGGCTGACCAGCGACACCACTGACTGCATTGACGCGCCCGGCGCGAAACGGGCCAATCATCCGCCAGTGCAAGCCGGCGTAGAGGTTCGTGTCGTACTGCTGCGCGTTGAGGACTGCCGTTGGCATCAATATGAAGTAAACACTCGCAGCGATTGCCAGCAACCATCTTTTGTTGCTTCGGCGAATTTCGGCCATTGATGATTCCTCCTCGACAGTTAGCCCCAATGACTTTCAGGGCCGTGCTTTCTTTCTTATTGAATCTGGCTCAAAAGAATAGATAATCGCTCAAATCATGGTACCCGTCTCAGGTAATCCAGGTTTAAAGTCACTTCGATGGAAACTTCTGTTAGATAATACTCACCATTGGAATTACCTCACAGAGTTGTTGGCAAAACGTATAGGCTGATTCCGTAAACGCCGAAAATACTTTGAGTCGGTTGCACAATAATAGCAGACTAATCGCCCTGGTACTGGCTGGCGCTTGGCGGCGGGTTCCCCCTAAGCTTGAGATCTCTGCCGAGCAGCTCGCGGACGTGACTCCCACACTCCTCGAAACAGGAGCCGGCGCTCTGGGTTGGCGGCCGGTTAGTAACTCGGAGTTGCGGACCACTCCCGCAGCTTTGCAACTAAGGGAAGCCCACCGTCTCCATGCTCTGCAAGCTGCCCTTCATGAGCGCGAGATCCAGGAAGTTGTCGGACTGTTCCGGTCACATAGAGTCGAGCCGGTTTTGGTTAAAGGCTGGGCCATCGCGCGACTGTATGTTGAGCCCGGGTTGCGACCGTATGGAGATATTGATCTGTGTGTTCATCCGGATCAATATCTGACCGCAAAGGCGTTGCTCAATACTGAGACGGGCAAGAAATATCGCGTAGACTTGCATAAGGGTTTTGCCAGGTTTGGCAACCAGCTCTGGGATGAATTGTACGCGCGCTCTCAGTGCCCGGGGATTGACGGCATGACCGTGCGAACACTGGGGCCGGAAGACCATCTGCGCCTGTTATGTTTTCACTTCCTGCGCGAAGGAGCGTGGCGTCCTTTGTGGCTGTGCGACGTATCAGTTGCGTTGGAAGCACGGGTTCCGGCCTTTGATTGGGATTTATGCCTGGGAACTAATCAGCGAACCAGAGACTGGGTCGCCTGTACTCTCGCACTCGCGCAGCATCTCCTGAAGGCCGACATGAACGGCGTTCCGGCAACAGCATGCGCCAAACAACTGCCCAGTTGGTTGCTACCATCTGTTCTGAAGGAGTGGGAGGTTCGCTCGATATATGAAAGGCACAAATCTCCAATGACCAGGGCATGGCGTCGTCCGATTCACTCGCTGAAACGAATACGATGCCACTGGCCCAGCCCGGTTGAAGCAACGATCGACCTGAACGGCCCATTCAATGATATACCTCGATTACCATTTCAGCTTGGTAACTGCTTCTTGCGCGCTGTGAATTTCCTCTTGCACTTCCGAGGAATGATCAGCGAGGAGCGTTAGGTGCCAGTTGACTTCCCTGGATGCCGGCATCAAGATTCAAACGCACTGTCCTACCGAAATAGCTGTATCCGCTATTAACTCCCGAATAGTTGTCCTCCCGATTGGAAGAGAAGGAGCTTTGCGAATGAAGAGAACTCATCAGCGACTACCCAGGGCTCGCAAGGGTCAATTGGTCACTCGAGAGGTCGCCGGCGACATGCTTGTCTATGACCGAAACAGCGACCATGCTCACTGTCTTAATCCGACAGCCGCAATGATCTGGGCCCATTGCGATGGGACGACAACGATCGCGGAGATGGCTCAACTGCTGGCGGATAAAATGAACGTTCCGGTTGCGGACGAAGTTGTTTGGTTCGCCTTAGAGCAATTAAGAAAATCTCGTCTTCTGCAGGAGCCATCTGTAAGACCCGCAAGAATGGAATGGATGTCGAGGCGAGTTCTGGTGAAACGGCTGGGGATTGCGGCGGCAGTGACCATGCCCCTGGTCAGTTCTATCGTGGCACCGACGGCGGCCGCGGCGGCGACCTGTGGAGCCAACGGCACCACCTGTACTGCCAATAGCCAATGTTGCAGTAACAGCTGTGTAGACAACGGCCGGGGCGTTTTCCAATGTACCTAGCCTGGCAGATTCGCGCGCGTCAGATTGATTTGCAGATGCCGTCGCCAAACTGGATCGAGTCGCGCATGTCGGCTTCGCCGGTACCCACGTAGACAAGCTTCGGGTTCGAAGAAGCAACACCGATCGCCCCAATTGACGCGAAGTTGTTGGCGTCGAACACGGGCGTCCACGTCCGCCTGGAGTTCATCGATTTCCAAACGCCGCCACCCACCGATCCAAAATAGAAAGTGTCCAGTTGGCCGGCGACGCCGCTGACGGCATTGACGCGCCCGGCGCGAAACGGAAAAAGTAAAAGTTAAAGAACGCGCCCTGGCCGTTTCATTCTTTAATTACAATAAACTTCCGTCAGTTTCCGAAAATGGTAGCCAAGGGCCGCCAGCATCAAACCATCGTCAATCTTGTCCCGGTGCTCGGAGACAACGCGTCTCATGAAGCGCCAGAACTCTCCACGTGACCTGTCGCGCACACCCAGCGCAAAGACGATGCGAGCGAAGGCGATGATGTCTTCTCGCTTCAGTCCTCCTTCGCCAATCTGCGGCACACCATCACGCATGACCCAGCCCAGGCTGTCGAGTGAACGCTCGTAATACTCGCGGGGATTGTAGATATTTCGGAGGATTGATTTGTAACCTTCAATTAAGCGATTGGCGTCCATCTTCGGGACAAAGTTGAGCACGCAATCCGTGTTGCTTCCAGTGTGCTCAACTCCCATGAGCCGCCCTTCGCGCTCCAGTCGCCGCCAGAGTTGCGTGTCGGGAATTGCAGCCAGCAAGCCGACCATCGCGACCGGGATCGCGCTTTCACGAATGAAGTTGATCTGCCGCTCGAAGATGTCATCCGGGTCATTATCGAAGCCGACGATGAAGCCGGCCAGCACCTCCATCCCGTAACTCTGCACTTTTCTTACCGAGTCTATGAGATCGCGGCGAGTGTTCTGACCCTTCTGTGCCTCTATCAAACTTTCCACAACTGGTGTTTCGATGCCGATAAAAACTTGCCTGAAACCAGCCGTTTGCATCTGCGCCAGCAATTCATCGTCGTCAGCAAGGTTCACGCTCGCTTCCGTAGTAAATGCGAAGGGATACTTGTTGCGCGCAGACCATTCGGCCAACTCCGGCATCAGCAGCCGGACGTTTTTCTTGTTGCCGATAAAATTGTCGTCAACGATGAAGACCTCACCACGCCAGCCAATACGCAGCAGCGTGTCGAGTTCGGCGAGAATTTGTTGATTGCTCTTTGTGCGTGGAACGCGGCCGTAAATCTCTATGATGTCGCAGAACTCGCAATTGAATGGACAGCCGCGCGAGTACTGCACGGACATGTCGCTGTACTGCGAGAGTTCGGCCAGCCCGAAATCCGGAATCGGCGTTAACGAGAGCGGCGGTCGCTCTGCAGCCTGATAAACCGCTTTCGCCTCGCCATGCTCAAAATCATCCAGGAACGTGGGAAACGTCGTCTCGACTTCGCCGACGAAAACGTGATCGGCTTCAATCGCATCGTTGAGCCCCATCGAAGCATACGGGCCACCCATGACAACTGTTTTTCCCTGGGCCTTACATAGACGGACGACTTCTTTGAGCGACTCCTTCTGAACATACATCGCGCTGGCAAAGACGACGTCCGCCCACTTTAGATCAGCGGTCGTGAGCGGACGAACGTTCATGTCAATCAGCCGCCGGTTCCAGGGCCTCGGCAGCATCGAAGAAATCGTCAGGAGTCCGAGCGGCGGAAAGGCAGATTTCTTGGCGATAAATCTGAGGGCGTGACGAAAGCTCCAGAACGTATCAGGAAATTCCGGATAGATGAGTAGTGCGTTCATAATATCTAATCCAATCGTTTGCCTCGATCGGAGTTTGTTAAATTGGCGACAAGCAGTCGGTGTTGCCAATTCTCCGCCAACTCACTCCGATGTTCAAGGCCCACCCAAGTGGCGCAGACTTTAGTCTGTGAGTTCCCGGCGCGACCTTCACAGACTAAAGCCTATGCTACTTACTTTGGCCGGCGCTTCTTTGGATAAATCGCCTTCACTGTGGAAATCACGCGTTCAGGTTTTTTCGGCGCTGGCCCGCCGAGCTTGCGCGCATCCGCCCGCGCTTGCTTTCGCGCGCGGCGTATGTAGGCGCGCAACTCTGGCCGGGCCAGGTCGTCGGCATTCTTGATCGCAATATGTCGGATTCGGTTACCCTTGCCCAGCAAAATTCCCTTCGGATCGTCGAGCGACGCTCCGTCATTGAAACCAAGATTGACGTGCTTTGAATAAACCGCGATGTGAAAGATGCCATCACTCAAACGATCGCTCGTGCCGTAACCAATCGCCACCGCGCTGTAGGCGTCATAGATGTTTTCGTAGCACGGCCCAATCTCTTCGAGCACCAGGGCGCGAAGCCCTAATGCAAGATCGCGAATCTCGCCATCGTAGGGCTTCAGGAATTTGATGAGCGAACCTGGCGGTGGATGTTTCACCTTAGAACGGCGCGACTATTTGTTGGATGCCAGTTGCTGAAACAGAAAAGCATAGATGTCGGCGGCTTGCTCGTTGCGTTGACGCTTGGTGGAGCCGAAGCCATGACCGGCGTCATAGTCAATCCGCAGGAGCACAGGCCTGTTGCTGGTTGTGGCCGCTTGCAGACGCGCGGCCATTTTCGCGGACATCCAGGGTTCAACGCGCGGATCGTTAATGCCCGTGGTCAATAAGACTGCCGGATATTTCACCCCGTCTTTCACTTTGGTGTAAGCGTCCATCGCCAGCAGAGCTTTGAAGCCTTCCTCAGTTTTGACGGAGCCGAACTCCGGAATATTTGGTACGCCATTGGAGGTGATTTCAAATCGCAAGGCATTATTGTCACCCACCTGATCTATGGCCGCGCCGAACAGATCCGGCCGGTCGACGATCGAGTTTCCGATCAGAATGCCGCCGGCACTTCCACCCTGGCCGGCAAGATGCCCGGCGCTGGTGTATTTCTCGTTAATGAGATACTCAGCGCAGGCGATGAAGTCTTTCCAGGTATTCGGTTTGGTTTTTTGTTTCCCGGCCAGGTGCCAGTCTTCGCCGTATTCACCCCCACCGCGCACGCCCGCCAGCGCTATCACGCCGCCGCGCTCGAGCCACGGCAAGAAATTCGAAGCAAAGAACGGTTCCGTATTGACGATGCCATAGGCTCCATAGCCGTTGAGTAGCGTGGGGTTCGTGCCATCGCGCTTCAATCCTCGTTTGTAAAGAATCACCAGCGGAACCATCGTGCCGTCGTAACTCTTTACTTTGACTGAAGTGCTTTCAATACTCGACAGGTCAATCGGAATTGGCGGAACGAGCGTCGTATCCGTTGCCGTTTGCGTCTTGGGATTGTAAGCGAGGTAAGCCGCTGACTTTGTCCATGAGGTCAAGCCAAACAAGACTCCGTCACTCTCCTGATCGGTCCAGCCGATAAAGGCCGTGCCGTCGTATGGCAACTTGATCGCTTGCGGTGCGCCGCCTTTGTAATCCACTCGCCAGAGTTTGCCAACTCCGCCGTCGAGCGTTTGCACATAGAGCGCGTCCCTGGCCGTTCCTATATTGGTAACCACGGCCTCGCTCGCGGGAAAAACCGTTTCCGCTTTTGCCAGGTCAGGCGAAGTCAGTTTGATGTGAATCACTTTAAAGCGCGGCGTATTCTTATAAGTGTTGAGATACAAGTCATCGCCATGGATGTCCAGGCCCGCAATACAATCGTCAAGCGAAGCAATCCGGCGCCAGGGAATCGGCGTTTGGCTAATTTTGTCCAAGGTCGTTACGTAATAATCGGAATTGGGCGACACGCCGGAGTTCACTATGGCGAAGACGTACTGCGAGCCAATCGGAACAAAGGCAAACGGGAGCGGCGTCGGCTCCATCTTGATGTTAGGATTTACTTCATAACCGAAGACTACTATGTCCGCGTCCGGATTTGCGCCCAGGACGTGCAGATAGACGCGGCTCTTTTGGTAGAGGTCGGTTGGCGGCGCTCCTTCGGACAGCTTTTGCAGCCGATTGTATAGAAATGAACGCCCATCGGGCAGCCATGCGCCCGCGCCGAAGCGACAGCGATCGATGCGCTCACCCAGGTCGCGACCGGTACTGGTTTCAAGCACGCGCATTTCGCCGTTTTCTGAGCCGCCCAGCGACACCGTATAAGAGACATACTTGCCATCGAAAGAGGGACTGTAAGTATCAATTGAGTAACGCTTACCCGGGGAAGAAAGCTTATCGGGATCGATCAGCAAACGTTCCGCGCCTTTGAAGCCCTCGCGCACGTAAAGTCTGCGGTCATTTTCACCCGGCGCCAGCCGGTAATAAAAATAAAAGTTGCCGGCGCGCTGAACTCCCGATACGCGGACGCCGGTCTCACTTAGCGCTTCGAGACGTTTCAGCAATTCCGCGCGCATCGACAGACGCTCGAGATAGCCTCTGGTGTAATCAGCCTGAGCTTTCATCCAGGCCGTGGTCTCGGCACTTTTCGAATCTTCCATCCACCGATAGGGATCGACGATCTTCTGTCCGAAATAGGTGTCCGTCACTTCGTGCACGGCCGCTTTCGGCGGTCCATCCTGGGCAGAAACAGCGGAAACAAGCAGAAAGAGCAAGCCGACAATGACAGTGAGTAATCTGAAGTGTCTCATGGAAGAGTCTCCTTATATTTGAGCACTGCGGTGTTGCCGCGCGGCAAAATGGCTCCGGGGTTGACTCGCCTTTTACGACAAACCGATATTCAAGTCAACCCCGTTCTCAGGATTTTGTTTTTCGCGAGTCTATTCAGCGGTCTTCAGCAATTCGTTGACAATGCTTTGGACGTGAATTTTTGTCGTGTCGAGGAAGGGAACTCCGTTGTGTTCCTCATCGCGCAGGATCAAAGGCAATTCTGTCCCGCCCAGAATCAGGCCTTCGATACCGTCGCGTTCTCTCAATCGATCCACGATTGCCAGTAAACCCTCGCGCGTTTCCGGGCTGAAGATGTCGTTGAGCAGTTCTCCCAGATATTTTTCGTGGATGTAAGATTGCTCGTCTGGATTAGGAACGACAATCGTCAGGTCCGCCCGGGCGAATACTTCCGGATAGAACCGCGCTTCCATAGTGAAACGAGTGCCCAACAAACCGACTCTCTTCATACCGCGCGCCCGCGCCTCATTCCGCGTTGCTTCGACAATGCTGAGCAGCGGGATGGGCGAACGCTTTTGCAGCTCGTCAAAGACAATATGCGGCGTGTTGGCAGCGATCACTCCGAAATCGACACCGGCGCGCGCCAGCCGCTCCAACTCGCCCACCAGATAATCAGTGACGGCAGCCAGGTTGTCCGCCTTCATCCAGGCCAGCAGCCGGTTCACATCTACGCTGTTGATTATGATCGACGGATTACTCGTGCCACGCGCATCCTGCGCGTGACCATCGGGCGGGACGCTCGGGCCACACTGCCGTTCGCGATACGCGGCAATAATCAAACGATAGTATTCAATCGTTGACTCTGGTCCGACGCCACCGATGATGCCAACAGTTTTCATCTTCAGTCACAGGACAAGCTTTACATGATTCACAAGATTAAAATGACGGGCTAACGAAGCTTTTCTGATTCGCTCTGGTAAATCGTGTAAATCCTGTCAATCGTGTCCATTAGTTGGGACACACGGAATCGTTCTCAACTTTCATTGTTGCGAGCGTCGCGAATTTGTTTTGCTTCAAGATTTGATTGAAAGCCGGCAGCCGCTCGGCATTAATCATTCGCCATCGCAGCAGATCATTCTTCAGAGCGGTGCAGGCGAGACCGGCGCTGTCGGCGGCTGACTTTGCGGGACGCATGTCGCCGCTCTGAATCATCGTCACGTATCGAGCTAAATCGCGATTTACTGCACCGAAACCCGGAGCCGCGTTGGTGCCGTCCTGAATTTCTCCCAGTTCCCTATCCAGGCTCGACGCGGCTTCGCTTACTTCCTTTGCCTGCGGATTTGAGTCGAAGGCCTTACGAGCCTTAGCCAAAGCCAGGCGCAACGTTCCGACGTCGTTATAAGAGCGAAAGCTGGTATTCATCCATGCGTCGATCATCCGGGCGAGATCGACCTGCGCTTCCAGATCAGCGGACGAGACCCGCACGCGCGGGTCGAGGTTTACGACCAGAGGCTGGCGATAAGTCTTGCCGTCAACCGTCAGCACAATTTCATATTTACCCGGCGCCACCAGCGGCCCGGGAGGCTGATCACGCGGCGTCTTTCCGGCAATAGCATGGTCCGGCAGCGTGTATTCGATGTAATCCAGGTGCACGCCGCGAAAGCTGTAAGGCAGAGTCGCCGGGTGCGGCCATTGCAGGTCCCAAACAAAGCGATTCAGTCCCGAGTTCTTTGACAGGACGTCGGGCGGCGCAAACCAATAATCGGGAACATTCTTTGGGGTGTTATCCGGCGCGGGCGCCTTACTCGTAAACTGGCGCACGGTCTGGCCGCGTTCGTCGCGAATCTCGAGTGTGATTTCTTTGGCGGGAGATGACTTCAGATAGTAGTAGATGATGGCGCCGTCCGGCGGGTTCTCGCCGGCCGGCACGTCGGCAGAAAGTGGCGTGTCCGGATGATTGTCCCAGCGCACGCGCATGGCCGTAGCCGGCTTGAACAGATGTGCGCCGCCCGATCCAACTTCTGCGTTCACCTGTCGCAAGGGTGACAAGTCATCCAGAATCCAGAGGCCCCGTCCGTAGGTCGCCGCAACCAAATCGTTTCCATGCACGTTCAGATCGCGCACGGATGTGGTGGGCAGATTGAATTGCATCGGTTGCCAACTGTCGCCCCCATCGAACGAAAGATAGACACCGGTTTCGGTTCCCGCGTAGAGCAGTCCCTTTCGCGCCGGATCCTCGCGGACCACGCGAGCGATCACATTTTGAGGGAGGCCGGTCACGATCTTCTGCCACGTCTTGCCCGCGTCACGTGTGCGATAGATGTAGGGATGTGAGTCGCCGCGGCCCGCCGCCGCGATCACATAAGCAGTCTCGGCATCGACAGATGAAGCCTCGATCGAAGTGATATTGCTGCGAGCGGGCAGCTCCGGCGGCGTGACATCATTCCAGGTCGCGCCGTTGTCGCGGGTCAGTTGCACGAAACCACTGTTGGTGCCCACCCAGATCTCTCCCGACTGCGCCGCCGACGGTGTGATTGTTTGAATTACGCCCCGATTGTTTGGTGACGGTATTTTCTCCGTCAAATCAGGACTAATCTCCTGCCAGATCTTTCCTTCGTCCGTCGTCCTCAGCACGCTTTGCATTCCCACATAGAGCGCCTTTGGATCGCGCGGCGAAAATACCAGAGGCGTCTCCCAAGTGTAGCGATAGTTCGCGCCGGGTGCGAACACCGTCGCAATCTGTCCCGTGGTGCGATCCATCCTCAGCACCGAACCGTACCAACCGACCGAGTAAACCAGATTCCGGTTGACCGGATCGGGAGCGATGTAACCGCTTTCGAACGAACCAGTCGAAAGCCAATCGCGATAGGTGATCATGCCAAAGTCGCTGCGCGAGAGCACGGCGACCGATCCGCTGTCCTGCTGCGACGCATAGAGGCGATAGGGAAATTCGTTGTCGGTGGCGACGTGATACATCTGTCCCGTCGGTTGATTAAACCATTCGGTCCAGGTATGGCCGCCGTCCAGGCTGATAATCGCGCCCTGATCTGAACCAAGAAACATTCGCTGCGGATCGTCCGGAGCAATCCAGAGCACATGCTGGTCCTCGCCGCTGGGTCCGCCCTTGAAAGACTCGAAGGTTTTGCCGCCGTCGGCTGAGCGATACATCGACGTCTGCATCACATAGACCACGTCGGCATTCTTTGGATCGACAAAGGTCCGGCCGAAAAAGCCATTGCCCAGAATTCGCGGATCGGTGGTGCTGCGTCGCCACGTCAGGCCACCGTCGTCCGAGCGGAAAAATCCCGGGTTCATAATCGCATAGACGCGCTGGCCGCCGCTGCGCGGCGCCACGGCTACACCGATCCGACCGCGACCTGCCTCAGGCAAGCCCGTGCCGCTCAACGGTTGCCAGGTTATGCCTTCATCGATCGACTTGTAGATTCGCGCGTCGCTCGCGATGACTCGCCGGTTGATTGGATCGAGCTGGAAGGTGTTCGTTGCAGCGTAGACTATACGTGCGTCGTCAGGCGCCGCGCACATGTCGACGACAGCAGTGTTGTCATCCTTAAGAAGGACGTTGTTCCATGTCCTTCCGCCGTCTGTGGTTCTAAATATTCCTCGCTCCCGGCCGGGCGTAAGGAAATCAAGACTGGCGGCAAGCACGACGTCCGGATTCCCAGGATCGATAATGATCGAAGAGACGTGATGCGTGTTTCGCAGGCCAACATTCGTCCAGGTCTTGCCGCCGTCGGCCGATTTGTAGACGCCGTTGCCTTCCGTCTCTTCGCCAGTGCCAACGTAAATGATGTCGGGGTTCGAAGGCGCCAACGCCAGTGCGCCAATTGACGCGACGTGCATGTCGTCGAAAATTGGCTTCCAGACACGACCGCCATCCGTCGTCTTCCACACGCCGCCGCCCGGCGTACCAAAGTAATAGATCGCCGGCTTGCCCGGAATTCCCGCAACGGCGGTGACTCGTCCCGCGCGATGCGGACCAACCAGACGCCACTTCATGGCAGAGAATGATTCCGGATTGTATTGAGCGACTGCCGTGGTTGTCAGAAGAACGATTGAAAAAATGGCGAGAAGGAAGTCTGATCTTCCAGATCGATTCATGTGACGGCCTCCGATGATGGCGGGCAGTTTATCATCGTCAGTATCCCGGTAGTAACCAAACCGTGAATGCCTCCGAGAAGAGAAAGGAATTTAACGCAAAGGAACGCAAGGATTCCGCAGAGGACGCGAAGTTTTCCTCTGCGTACCTTTGCGGAGACCTCAGCGTCCTCTGCGTTTAGGTTTGATCTTATCGGTTTTGCAATTGACGAAACTTAAGAGCGGTAGCTGGATCCGTAGGGTCATAATCTGATTAGCACCATAATCGCGCAGCCCGCGCATTGCTGACAGAATGTTCAGCTCCCAGGCTAAACACACAACTGCCCACGGCCGAAGAGCCACAGGCAGTTGTGCAATGTTTGGGGAGAAATACAGACGGAGCGAATTATTCGGGCTGCGCGCTCATTGCGGACCAGGATGTCCGCGCTCCATTTTATTTTATGTCGGCCCAGCCTTTGCCGGCCTTTGCATCCCAGTGCAGCGTGACCTCGGAAATCTCGATCAGGTTCAGGTCGTCCCACTCCAGGCTGTTGCCCTCATGGTCCGTGACCTTCAGATCCCAATGCACATGCTTGTCGCGATCATCAAACGTGATCTTGAGACTCTCGCCACTGGCAAGAGTGTCCTGGCCGAGAATGTCTTCTTCCCAATCATTCGAGCTATGGGGTGAAACGTAAAGCGAATTGATCTCAACGCCCGTTTGGTTGTGCAGAATAAAGTCCTGTGGTCCGCTGCGGGCAAACGCAGTAGCAGTTAGAAAAATCGCAATCACACCGACCGCGAGAGCGACTTTCGTTTTCAAAAACATTTGCTTCATTGCTTAACTATGATCCTTCCTGGCATGCGCTCGTAAAACTCATAGAAGCTAACACGATGACCAATGCTCGTCAAAGCCGGAATCGATCTTCGCGTCGAACTCGTCTTACTTCTGGTTTTGCCGTTTCATAAAGCGTAACAGCGATCTTTCTGCCGGATGCAGACTGACTCCCCGATAACTCATTAGTTCTTCGACACTGACGAAATGCCGATCGATTACCTGGCCCTTTTCAAAGCTGTTCATGATTAGCGGGCAGATATACGCGCTGCGACAAACAGCCGGCGTGTTCCCGAGCGCTTCCGCGGTTTCTTTGACCGCCGCCACTAATTGCCGTTTCCGCAGCGGGTTTTTTCCGTCAACATCCTCCTGTGCGCGCGCCAGCGCACACGCACAAATCAGCGTCCCGGCCCAGGTGCGAAAGTCTTTAGCACTAAAACTCCGTCCCAGAACCTCTCTGATATAGGCATTGATGTGCCGGCGCTTAACATCGACGAATATGCCATCGCCGTTTGCGTACTTGAACACGTCGCGAGCGGGTTGTTTCAAAAGCTCTCTGACGACGCGGGCCACGGTTCGGTCGCGCAACTCGCTGTGATGAAGAACGCCGGACTTTCCCGGAAAATCAAAGATCACCAGGTCGCCTTTCACCTTGATGTGCTTTGGCCGCAACGTGGCAATTCCGTAACTACCGTTTTCGGTAGCGTAGATTTCACTGCCGGGGCGGATAAAACTCTGCGATAGAATTCTCAGGATGGCAGCCATGACCCGCTCTCTGGAAAGTCCTTTCAGACGGAGGTGCGCGGCGACTGTCTTGCGCATGCGGGGCAAGCTTTCGGCGAACTCGATCAAACGTTGGAACTTCTTCTTTTCCTGATGCCGGACGTGTCTGTCGTGATAAAGGTATTGCCAACGACCGGCAGCGTCCCTGCCGACGGCCTGTACGGCGCCGGCAGCGCTGGAGTTGATGCAGACGTCTTCCCAGGCCGGCGGGATTTTTAGCGCCTCAATCCTTGACAGGTCCTCGCGGCTGGGTTTTCGCCCGTCGCCTTTTTGATAACGAAAGCCGCGTTTTGGCTTTCCGATTCGACGGATGCCTTTCGCGCAGAGCTTATCGATTCGAGTCATAATCTCTTTTTCAAAATGTTACGCAAGATTATTCATTACCTCGGTAATACATGTTGCTGTTCAATGGGGTGAGGGGGCGTCGATTCGGTCTTCCCTTTGACTACTCATCTGAGGTCACGAGTTCATCCGTGCTACGTCTATCTTTAGGCTCCTTCCCCCGCAATCGCTTGAACTGCTCCTGCAAGCGCTCGAGCTCTTCGTCGGACAGCTCTTCCAGTTCGACCAGATGGGTTCGCGCGCCTTTTACTCCTCTGATCAATTCATCGAGTTTCAGGTGAATGGCCTTCGCGTCGCGGTTCTGTGTGTTCTGAATCAGAAAGACCATCAGGAAGGTAATAATCGTCGTGCCGGTATTAATGACCAGTTGCCAGGTGTCAGAGTAATGAAACATGGGTCCGGTGATGGCCCATACCAAAATGATCAGCACTGCCAGGATGAATGCCCAGGACGAACCAACCGCTTGTGATGCCGCCTGAGCAAATTTGCGAAACAGATCTTTCATTTAGTTTTCCTCGAAAATATGCGTGAATTCAAATTCCAAGTGCAACAAAAACCGCAAAGCGGTTAGGTCACAGAGCCCAGGGGTTGCCGCTGCGGCTACCCTGGGTTACAGAGCCAAAAAGTCCATTCAACCGCAACGCGGTTGCGTCCAACTGGCGCAACCCGTTCCGGGTTGATAACGATCTACATTTGCTCCCCAGGGTTGAAGCAACCCTGGGCTTTGGGACATCACCGCTTCGCGGTGCCACTGCCATTCGTATTGTCTATGTGCGTTGCACTTCAAACTTGAGTCCACCATGGCTTAAGTAACATTTTTCTTTTCTCCTCTCCCCGGGAGAAGGGAGTTAAGAAAGGGACTGGATTACTATCTTGCGTTTCCTTTCGGGAAGAGAACACGATCAGGGGCCGCATTCAGCTCCGCGAGCAGCTTCTTGATCAAGCGGGTCTTGACCCGGCCGGCTTCCTTCGGGTGAACCAGATAGCGAACGATTGCGTCCAGCCAGGTATTTACATTGACCCGGAAGAGGACGGCCGGATGTGCGCGCACTTGTAGTTCGTCGACCGGCGTCTGCGCCAGCAGTTCGCGATAAACGCTAACTTGTTTCATCATCCGCTCTCCGACTTCTTCTTCAGCGACGCGTTGCATAGTCTCGGCGACAAATTCCAAATCGCTCTCGTAAGCGACGCTGAATTTGATCTCGTTCCAAATATAGGGAAATAGCGGCCAGGTATAGTTATAGACAGTCGAGCTGAGTATTTTTGAATTCGGAAATTTGATCACTCGCCCCGACGGATGATCCGTGGATAGAAAATCACCGCCAAATTCCCATAGCGTAGTATCCAGATAGCTGACGTCGATTACATCGCCGGTGGCGTCGCCGATCTTGATTCTATCTCCTACGCGATAAGGCGCGCGCGCCAGGATATAGATCCAACCGAGGAAGCTGGTCATCGGCGTTTGCACGGCCAATCCCACGACCAGCGAAATCAGTCCCACGGATAGCACAGTCGTATACCAATTCTGAAAAAGAATTGAGATCACAATTAAGGCGAGCGCCAAGCCCAGCGCCAGCTTTGCGACCCTTTGAAGGTTGTATCGCGAAACAGCACTGTCGATGCGTCCAATCACATAGACGTCAACGACCTTGGCAACAGCCAGAAGCAAAATCACCGCCATCACACTGAGATTGATCTTTTGAATTAGCGGAATGAACCTGGCGGCAAAGCCGAAGAACTTGATTTGCAAAACCAGGTGCACGACGGCGAGCGCCAAAAGCAAAATGACGTGCGTGCCAAGCAGTAACTTATCTTTGGTCTCCGCCTCCGGCTTTTCTTCAGGCTTGACGGTGCTAGTCTGCTTCAGCGCGCGCTGAACGTCCTCCTGTTGTTTGACCTGTTCGACTTCGGTGCGCAGTTCGTTCGCCATTCTTACAGAATCCTCACGGAAAGCTCCATTTCCTTCACTGGATTGACCACCGTTGCTTACATTTGTAATAAGGCACTCTGCATGCCATAAATGACTTACGAAGCAAGCAGGTAATTGTCAAAGTTGAACTCCCCCCTCTGTTTGTAGAGGGTTCTACAACGCTTTCATCCCCGACCCTTCTCCTATTTGGGAGATGGGCGAAGAGAAGATCAGTCATGGACAAGTTCGCAATCGCCGCGGCGCTGCAAGAGATTGGAACCCTGCTGGAGTTGAAAGGCGGAGAGTACTTTAAGGCGCGCGCCTACCGTAACGGCGCGCGCGCAGTTGCCGAGTTGAGCGAAGACGTCGGCAAGCTAATAAAGGAAAACCGTCTGACGTTTGTGAAGGGAATTGGACATGCGCTGGCCAAACAGATCGAGGAACTTTACACCAGCGGCGAATCATCATTCCTGAGTAAACTGCGGGCAGAGTTGCCGCCCGGAGTAATCGAGCTGGCCAACGTTCCCGGACTGACGGTAAAAAAGATCGCTCAGCTTCACGACGCGCTCGGCATTACTACCCTCAAACAGTTAAAGGCCGCAGCCGCAGCCGGAAAGGTACGCGATGTAAAAGGCTTTGGCGCGAAGACTGAGAAGAAACTCCTGGACGCGATCGCTGGACACAAGAACCAGGAACGGCGCATTCACCTGCACCACGCCCGGCGAGCCGGCGAGCGCATTCTGGAATATCTGCGAACCGCACCGGGATTTGTGGAAGGAGAATTCGCCGGTTCATTGCGGCGCAGCAAAGAGACAGTTTCAGAGATAATTGTGGTCGCGAGCGCGAAAACGCCAAACAAACTCATCGATAGGTTCGTCGGGTTTCCGCTGGTCATGCGGGTCGAAGAACGAACGCCGCAATACTGCTCGGCCATTCTAAGCGAGGGCTTCAAAGCGACTCTGTTCGCAGTCAAGCCGGAAGAGTTTCCCGCGGTGCTTCTTCAAGCCACGGGCTCAGAAGCGCATTTGAAAAAACTCGAGCAGGTCGCGGCTAAGCAAAAGCTCAGGTTGACCGCGCGCGGCGTTGAGAACCTCACGCGAGGTCCCGCCGGAAACAAAGCCGGGGCAGTCATTCGCACAAAGTCTGAATCGGAAATCTACAACCGCCTCGGAATGCAGTATGTGCCACCCGAGTTGCGCGAAGACGAAGGCGAGATCGAAGCCGCGTCGAAAGGTATGCTGCCGGAAGATCTAATCACTACGGACGACATTCGTGGGATGGTGCATTGCCACACGACTTTCTCAGACGGCAAGCACAGCGTCGCGCAGATGGTTTCTGCGGCGGAGGCGATGGGGATGAAGTACATCACGATTACAGACCATTCACCGACGGCCTTCTATGCCGGGGGTGTCAAAATCGATCGCCTGCAAAGACAGTGGGAAGAGATCGAACAGGTCCAGGAACAAACTAAAATCAAAATACTGAAAGGCACCGAATCTGACATTCTCAAGGACGGTTCGTTGGACTATCCGGATTGGATCCTGGAGCAGTTCGACGTCATAGTGGCCAGTATTCACTCGCGTTACAAGATGAACGAAGACCAGATGACTCGTCGCATCGTGACGGCAATGCGGCAACCGGTATTCAAAATTTGGGGACACGCGCTGGGGCGTCGGATTCAAGAGCGGCCGCCGTTCGAATGCCGCGTCGAAGAGATTCTGGATGTGATCGCGGAGTCACGCGCGGCGATTGAGATCAATGGCGATCCTTACCGTTTGGATATGGAGCCGCGCTGGCTGCGCAAAGCCCGCGAGCGAAAAATCAAATTCGTAGTCTCAACGGACGCGCATTCCACCGGCGCGCTGGATAACGTGAAGTATGGAGTTGGTATTGCGCGGCGTGGATGGGTGCGGCGCGGCGAAGTACTAAATACTTTAGGAGTGAAAGCTTTTCAGAAGGCGGTGCGGCCGGTGTGAGTATCTTTGCGTCTTTGCGTGAGCAATTGGTCAGAGTGAGTTTCACGCCAAGGCGCAAAGACGCAAAGGAGAAAAACTTATCCAACCTTCCGCTTCCGCGCTGCGGGTTTCGCCTTGACCAAAGTGAGCGCGGCTTTTTTCTTGGTTGCGGTCGCGGCCTTGACCATAGGTTTGCGAGTAGACGCCTGCAAGCTCTTTTTCAGCGCCGTCATGATGTCCAGGCGCGGAACCTCTTCGATCTTCTCGAACTCGGTCACTTTCTTGCCCTTAATCTTTGAATCGATCAATTTGCGCAAGGCTTCGTGATAGTGATCGACCGTGTCGATGTCGGCAAAAGAAGTGATCATCTGCTCGACCAGACTGGTCGCCAGCGTCAGTTCCTTCTTGTCGATTTTCTGCGCGCTATCGATTTCCGGCACGTCCTGGACCTTACGCACTTCAGCCGGGTAGCGCAGCTTCTGCAACACGATGCCGTCTTCCAGAGGGAAGACCGCGACCAGATCTTCGCGATCGCGCAGCACAACTTTTGCCAGGCCGACCTTGCCGGTATCTTTCAGCACCTGTCGCAGCAGCGCGTACGGTTTCTCAGCCACCGGGCCATCGGGTCCCAGATAATAAGGAGCGTCAAAGAACGTCGTGGGAATTTCTACGGCGTCGACAAAGCCCATGATGTCTACGGCCTTGGTAGTTTTGATTTTGACTTTCGCGATCTCTTCCGGTTCGACCAGAGCATAGCGGTCCGGTTCGTACTGATAGCCCTTGGTGATCTCGTCGTTGGCGACGATCTGGCCGCACTTTTTGCACTTCTTGTCGTAACCGATGGGACCAAAGTCTTCGCGGTGCAATTGATTGAACTGAATTTTCTCGGATGCTTCGATGGCGTTATAGACGCGCACCGGAATCGCAACCAGCAGGAAACGTATGTGGCCTTTCCAAATCGATCGCATCTGGTTCCTCCATGTAGCGCAAGTTGTTAACTTGCGTCGCTCGGGAGTGAGCGTGTTCGCCGAAAACCGCGCAAGTTAGCTTGCGCCACAGACACAAACGCGGGCATCGCGCCCGCATTTTTCCGAGTCCTGATTGACTCGGCCCTGCCCCATGGGCCAAAGGGGAGGGAATTATGGGCCACTTGGCCCATCAAGTCAAAGCATTTATTGCCGCTCGCAAAGTGTCAGAAGCCTGCCTCTCAATGTGGCTGTGCCTGCTGATGCGCGGCAAGTCTTTGACTTGCCGAAAGCGACTTACCCAATTGTTCAAGCGGTCTAAGACCGCTCGATCGAGGTAGATAACGTCCGCGGCAAGTCAAAGACTTGCCGCGCGTCGAAATGGCAAAGCCATACCATTATTCAATTGACCGCGTCGCGGCAACACCTTATCCTTGCGATTCTTAAGAGCAAAGAGCCGAGGGTCAAGAGTTAAAGCAAATGCGCGAATGCCCACGATGTGAACGCTGCTATGAAGACGAGACCCTCGTCTGTCCCGACGATCAGTCCAAGACAAAGCATACGCTGCCGGGCACGTCGCTCTTGCACGGGCGCTACCGGCTCGAGAAACGTCTGGGTCGCGGGGCGATGGGCCAGGTGTATCTGGCGCGCGACGAGAATTTGCTGGTGCGACGCGTGGCCGTGAAAACCATTCGGCCCGATGTGCTCTCAGACGAAGACCTGCAGGAAGGCGAAGCCATTGCGCGCTTCGAGCGCGAGGCCCGCACCGCCGCTTCGATTCAACATCCGAACGTTATCGCCGTCACCGATTTTGGCAAGAGCGAGGAAGGCGTGTTCTTTCTGGTGATGGAATACGTCGAAGGCGAATCGCTCTGGCAACTCCTGCGGCGCGAGGGCACCGTAACGGTGCAACGAGCCCTCACTCTGCTGCGACAGATTAGCGCCGGCGTCGAGGCGGCGCACGATGAAGGCATCCTGCATCGGGACTTGAAGCCGGCCAACGTTTTCATCGTGCAGAAAAAGAAGAAGGACGGCAGCATCTCAGGCGACGATCTCGTCAAGGTCGGTGACTTTGGTCTGGCCAAGATCATTAGTCAGAATCAGTCCGGTTTGACCTCCGGCAGTGGCCCGGCCTCGCGCGGCATCCTCGGCACACCTGAGTACATGGCGCCGGAACAGATGCAGTCGGGTTCAGCTTTGGACGCGCGCGCGGATGTTTACGCCCTGGGGGCGATGGCATATCACATGCTCGGCGGGCGTCCGCCATTTACCGGCGACATCATGCAGATCTTTGCGCAGAAGCTAACACAGGAAACTCCGCCGCTCAGTACCTTGCGTTCAGAGATTCCGGCGCCGGTTGAGCAGGCAGTAATGCACGCGCTGCAGAAAGAAGCTGACGCGCGGCCCAGCACTGTGGTCGACTGGTTCAAGGAATTCGATAAGGCGGCGGGTGGCGCTTCGGCCATTGACGAAGAGGAAGGCGAATCTCGTCTGGTAGTCATGGCGCCCACCGGCGCAGAGGTTTACGTTGATGATGAGCGTCACGGCAGCATCGGGCGCTCTGGCCGGGTCATCCTGAAATCAATCCCGCCGGGAAAGCACGTGCTGCGCGTGGCCCATGGGGGTGATGAAGACGACGAACGTATAATCGAAATACGCCCCGATGCCGAAGAGCAAATTATTCAAGCTCAATTCAGGTCGGCGGCCTCGAGCGGCCTGTCACCGTCACAGGGTGGAAGCCTCGGCCCTGCTTCCGGACAACCGGCAAGCACGCCGGGCATCGTTGCCTGCACTAAATGTGGCTCGCGCTTTGCCGCCGGCGCCAGGTTTTGTGGTCGCTGTGGCAATACTACTTTTGCGGCCATCATGCATGAAGGAGAAATCCATCAGACGCCAACGCCGTCGGCCAAGGGCTCGCCCAGCTTGAACCAGCCCAGCCTGGGTGGAGCGCTGGGCCGAATCCGTTGCACGCGCTGCGGAATGGATCAACCGGCGGGCACAAAATTCTGCGGTCGCTGCGGTGCTTCGTTGGGCGGCGCGGCCATCGCCTGGACCGCGCCGCGCCCTGTCGAAGTCATTTGTCCGCAGTGCCGCACCAGCTACCCTTCGGGAACCAGATTCTGTGGCCGTTGCGGACGGACGCTGTAGGGTGGCACGCGCATCCTGCGCGTGATTCACGTTAGATACTCTCGCCCCACACTTCCAATCTATTTGCCTGCCTGGATTAAGGCTTTAGCCGTGATGCTAAAGCTGTTGAGGGAAAGCACGCTGGAAGCGCGCTAACGTTCAACGTGTGCGGTTGAACCCAACGCTAAGAGCGCTGGTCTATGAACCCTTCGGGCCAGCCGTCTGAAGACGACTGCAGGAATAGAAAACATCGATACATTTTTCAAACCGCATCGGCACTCTGAGCAATTCGACTTGAGTGACCTTCGCTTTCTCGTATAGACTTCCCGCGATTTCTGGAAACACTGAAATCCCTTTGAGACGCTTGACCGCTCGCCGATCGCGAGCGCTTCTGTAACAATCAGGAAACGAGGCTCGACCAAATGAAGCGCTGCCCGCAATGTAATCGCACTTATACTGACGATGCCCTGAGCTTTTGTCTCGATGATGGCTCGCCGCTTCAGAGCGCGGGCGCGCCATCCTCTTTTGATCCGAGCGCCACTGTGCAATATCCACAGCCGCGCGAGACCACTCCTCAACCGACCATCGCGTACAACCCCGGTCAGCCGCCGCCGCCGACCCCGCCGCCATCCTGGTCGCCGATGCCGCCGGTCCAGGCACAGAAGCGCAGCGTTTGGCCCTGGCTGTTGGGCATCGCAGCAATACTGGTGCTTATGGGCATTGGCGTCGTCATCCTGATATTGGGAATCGCCAGCGTAGCCAACGAAAACAACCGCAATGGCGGGATTAACAACAACCGCCCGGCGAATCGAAACGTCAATGCTAATACGAACACCAACGCGAACACGCGTTCGGATCTGACTACCTTCACCGACGATTTTTCCACGCAGAGCTGGGGCACTGGACCGTCGGAGTACGGAAACATCTGGTACAAGGACGAGGAGTATCACATGCACGCCGCCAAAGGCCGCTACATAGTGATATATGGACCGGACAAGCCTGAGTACAAGACCGAAAATGCCACGGTGCGCGTCGGCCTGCGCAGCGTAGACGGAGATCCTCCGGTTACGGGCTATGGTTTAGTCGTCCACGGCGAGAAGAAGACCGGCAATCTCGAGGACTACGCCTTCCTGATCAACAACGGCGACACTCCCAGGTACAAAATAGTCCTGCACAAAGGCGGCAACGAAACCATCATCGGCGATTGGACGTCTTCGAGCGCGATTCGCTCCGGCACCAGTCCGAATCAGCTCGAAGTCAGAATCCGCGAGACCAAGCTCGACTTTTATATCAACGGACAATTCGTTACCACGATCACCGACACGGAAAACTATAAGAACGGGCGCGTGGGACTCTACACCAGCGACGCCGGCGAAGTGGCTTTTGACGATCTTGAAATCAGTAAATGATGCTCTCCCAATGCGTGTCACACTAAGAGTCTTGGCTGGGCCTTACACCGGGCGCGAATTTACCTTCGAGCAGCATGACACTTTTCTGATCGGCAGGAGCGAAAGCGCTCATCTTTACCTGCCCGAAGACAGGTTCTTTTCCCGTCATCATTGCCTCCTGGAGATTGCCCCGCCGCGCTGCTTTCTGCGCGACCTGGGTTCGACCAACGGCACGTTTGTTAACGGACAGCGAGTGCCCGAGGCTTTTTTGCGCAGCGGCGATAAGATCCAGGGCGGGCAGACTGTGCTGGAGGTCGATGTCGCCGTCGAGCAACCAGTCACCGTCGCGGGGGCGGCCGAAGCGCCCACGCTGCAACGCCCTTCGATTGTTTTCGTCGAGTGCGCCAATTGCGGCCGGCGCGAGCAAACCGAAGCCACTGCGGCCAACGAGAAGTTCACTTTTCTTTGCGAAGACTGCCGCGAAGAGCTCAAGCGCCAACCATCGCCCGTTCCCGGCTATGAATTCATCAGGGTCCTTGGGCGCGGCGGCATGGGGTGCGTGACGCTGGCGCGCAGCGAAAAGACAGGCCGTTCAGTTGCGATCAAAACTCTGCTACCCGAAGTGGCGGTGACCGACCAGGCGCTCAAACGGTTCATGCGCGAGATCGAAGTTGCGGCCGCGCTGGATCACCCGAACATAGTTCGTTTTCTCGAGAGCGGCACCAACAACGGCGCCGTCTATCTCGTGAGCGAATTTGTCGAAGGTTCAGACGCCGCGCGGCTGGCCGATGCCCAGGGAGGCCGTCTGCCCTACGCCCAGGCGATTGACATCGCGAGCCAGGCCCTCGATGGACTCGCCTATGCGCATGATAAAGGCTACATCCATCGCGACATCAAAGAGTCGAATATTTTGATCAGCGGCACCGCGCCCAACGTAGTCGCCAAGTTGACGGATTTCGGACTGGCGAAAAGCTTCACCCAATCCGGGATGAGCGGAATCACGATGGCCGGTGATATGGCCGGGACGTTTGCATACATGCCTCCGGAACAGATCAAAGACTTCCGCAACGTTCGTCCTACCTCAGACATTTACGCGCTCGGCATGACTGCCTACAGTCTGTTGGCCGGCGATACTGCCCTGGATCTCGGGCCCCGGGGAGACATGGCCGGCACAGTCCGGGCGATCTTTGAAGGCCAGATAATTCCTCTCCGCCAGCGCGCACCGGATGTCCCTGAGCGCGTGGCCGAAGTCATCGAACGCGCGCTTCAGAAAGACCCGGCAAATCGCTGGCAATCCGCTGCCGCCATGCGCAACGCCCTGATGCATGCGGGGTGAGTAGAGTCTTATCCAAAGTCCCACGCATCAGGTTTCTCTCAGCAACTGCTCACCGTTCTGCAAGGAACGTCTTCGACAAAGGGGTCATACCAGCAGGCCTGACCCCAGCTTTCGAACATCCCTTTGTCGCTTCGAATTAGCAAGAAAATTAGCTATTGACTTCTGAAAAGAGTCGGCGTATATGTTCGCCCAAGTGGTGAAACTGATCGACGCCCACAATTCCACCCATGGAAGGAACCTCAGATGAAAAATATTCGACTTGCGATCTCTCTGTTTTTACTAACGGCGACTATGACACTGGGAAGCGCTTGGGCGGTCAGAACGACTCATCCGAGCGACATAGCCGACATGCCACCAGTAGACGGCGGCGGCTCAGGTGGTGGTGGCGAGTGCAACTGTACCGACGGTTGGACTGGCCGGCCGGGTCTCCTGTACTACGACTACACTCAAGAAAGAACTCGTTGCAGACCGGATGGATGTTACATCATAACGAGGAACTGGATTCCCGATCGACAACAGAGTCGCCTAATGGCTTTGATGATTGAACGTTGATACAGATGAGCGAGTCTTGCGACGGTAAGAGAGTTAGGAACCTTCAAGCTGCTAACGCGTTTTTGACTGTTTCGGTCGTAATCGGTTTGGTCTTTATTGCGGCGGGAGTACGGTACACTTCTAAACTCCAGGCCGAGAATACTAAGCTTAAAGCGGACCTTCAAAGATTCGCGGGAGGCTTGACGGGGGGAGGCGCGCAGGCAGGAGACCTCTTACCGCCATTTGACGTCATTGATCTAAAAGGAAAACGAGCGACGGTGGTGTATGATGGCAGAAGGAAACACTTACTGTACTTTTTCTCTTCACGATGCGGAACTTGCCTTAGCCAGCTTCCTTTTTGGAATCAGGTAGCTGTGCAAGCCAAAGCCAGAGGATACGTGGTGCTTGGAGTGTCGAGCGATTCAGTGGAGGTCACGAAGGCGAATGTTAGAACTCAGGGTTTTGAGATTGCTTCGCTAGACGATAATGCCGTTCTCAGAGCCTACCGAGTAGATATGATTCCCATGATCGTACTCACTTCCCCATCAGGCCACTTAGAGTGGCTACACTACGGTCCAATAACGGAAGATAAGAGAAGAGAGCTCCTTTCGATGTTTCTGTAGTTGTCTAGCATGACTCTCAAATTAATAGCTTTGCTTATTATTTTGCTTCCGGCTGAAGTGCTGGCTCAGACAGGGGAGATGAGGCCTGCAAAGCGTAAGTCGCCCTCTATCATCCTTCCCAACGAAAAAGAAGAAGCCTCCGTTATCCGGCAAAGTGCTCTCACGACACTTGATACTGCCATCGATGAACTTCCGGGGATTGATAATCTTAATCTTCGTATTGAGTTAACGCAGGCACTCGTAAAGCTGCTTCGAAAATGTCATCCAGAGCGTTGTCGAAAAGCCCTCGACTTATTATTTGTGAAAGCAATTGAGTTCAAAGATAAGGGATCAACAGATGAAATTAGGCGCACTGATCCTGACTCCGCGATAAGGAAGATAATTGAGATTGCCGCTGTGTTGGATCGAAACCTTGCTCAATCTTATATCAAGGCATATACCGAAGAAATAGAGTTAAAAGCTGAAGAGGCATCGCATTCTCGGCAAAACAACGGCCAGCTTGCGGCGATTTATCTAAGGATTGCTGTGCAGCTTGTCGAGAAGGATCCGAGCCTAGCGACGGCTACGGCAACAAGATCCTTGGCTATCCGTATTATTCCTGATACGCTTACCTTTCTCGGTATATTACGTAAGAAAGACCCACAGCTAGCAAGCAATTTCTTCCTCGCTGCGCTGCAAGCGGCTGAAGGGCGCAGCGGCGAGGACGTTAATGAACTACTGCTGCTGTATTCTTATGTGTTTTCGCCCGTTAGAGTTCCAGTTGTTTCACCTCGTGGTATAGGAGTATATAGCATCCCTGGATACACTGAGGAAGTCCAAGACTACGCTGTCAATCCGTGGCTTGCGAAACAATATCTGGAAGTGACCTCCAAACTTCTAATGAATCCTGATCGATATCTTCCTGAAAACCTCGAATCTTTAACTGCTGGAGTAATTGGTGACTTTTATTTCCTCAGCATTATCGAGCCAAGCGCAGCAGCATACGTTCCGAACCTTGCGCAAGCTATCTTGGAACATCGCACAATACTTGCGAACTATCTAGAATCCAACCAGCGGAGCGGCGCTATCGCCGCTGTTGAACGTTGGAACAATATTCCGAAAGAGGCAAATTTAACTGGCTCGGCAAACGAGAGTACAGTTGATTACCTTATTTCCAAGGCCGATCAAGCCTCTGATTCCAAATCGAGAGATATGTTGTACTTTCGAGCCGCTTTAGTCGCGCTAGACGATAAGAAGTACGAACGAGCTCTTCAACTTATAGGGAAGTTGTCAAGTGACGTTCCCGAGCAGGCGCGGCAACTCATAAAGTTTGGTATGGCCGCACGCAAAACACAGGATGGACAAATTGACGAGGCCGAGGAATTGGCAAGACATGATGATTCGTTAGTCAGAAGATGTTACATTTTTACGCTGATTGCCGATTCGTTATTGACTGCCAAATCAAAAGATATTTCTCGCGCTGCTCAGTTGCTCGACGAGGTGCAGCAATTAGCAGAGAAGCTTAAGAGCCCAAGGGAGAAACTCTCGGTTCTGGTCGGCGCCGCAGCTGTTACCTCCCGGTTGGACATGGGGCGTGCCTTTGCCCTGTTCAGAGAAACGATCAAATCGGCAAACAAAGTAGACGACTTTACCGGGGACGTTAGCATACCTCAAAGTGCCAACATCGGCGGCTATCTGTTCGATTTTTCTATTTATGATAAGGAGTTCGGATTTTTCGAATTGGTTCGAAGGCTTGGAACCAATGATTTTTATCAGACCCTGGGCGACGCCAGGGAAATTCAAAACCGGGCATTGCGTCTTCATTCCATTATCACAGTCTGCGCGACGGCTCTCTCCAAAACCTGAACTTGAGTCATAAGCCTAACCATGCGAGCGACAACGGCCAAGCATCATAGCAGTGCAGTGCCACGCAACCTTGCTCACTTTTCCCGCATCCGTTAAGATTGCCGGGACGGTTTTCGGTCGCAGCGGCGGTGATGGCTCCCCGGCTTTTTTGAAACATTGTCCCTTTCGGGTTTTCTACTGAAACAACTAATGAGGTTCTCTGTGAAGAACAAATTCTCGGTGGCGCTAATGGCGCTGATGATTCTGGCTCTGTCTCTCCCGGCTTTTGTTTTGGCTCAACAGAAGCGCGATCAATCAAACAACGGCGCCAGCTCGACCGGCAAGACCGGGGCGCCGCCGGCCACCGGTCGCCGGCCACGCGTGCACACGCCCAGTAACGCCACGGTTGCCGTCCAGCAGGATTTCAACGAAGCGCTGAGCATTATTCAGGAGCACTATATCGACGGCAACAAGCTGGATTTCAACAACGTCTTCAAATCGTCGATCATTGGCATGCTGCGCACGCTCGATCCGCACTCGAACTATTTCGACAAGGAAGAGTTCGACGAGATGAAGACCGACCAGCGCAGCGAATACTTTGGCATCGGCGCTTCGATTCAGAACTATTCAATCGGCGAGGACGTGGACACTTATATCGCGGCCACCTTCCAGGGTTCACCGGCCGCGCGCGCGGGATTGCGCTTTGGCGATCGCATCGACGCGGTTGACGGCAATTCCATGCACGCCAAGTCCTCTGCCGAAGTGCGCGACAAGATTCGCGGACCGCGCGGCACGCAAGTGAAATTGAGCCTTACCCGCGCCAATACCGGCAAGTCCGAGGTGGTGGAAATCATTCGCGACGCGGTGCCCCAGCCTTCGGTTCCTGACGCTTACATGATTCGACCCGGCGTCGGCTACATCGACATGACGCGCGGATTCAACTATGACACGGCTGACGGCCTGCAGTCGGCGCTGGAGTTTTTGCATGGTCGTGGGATGAGCTCGCTGGTGCTCGATCTGCGTAACAATCCGGGCGGATTTCTCGAGCAGGCCATCCACGTCGCCGAAACTTTCCTACCCGCCGGCCAACCGATTCTCACTCAGAAGGGCCGCAATGGCGCAAACGATCACGAATACAAATCGCGCAACCCCGATCCCGACCGGACACCGCTGGTGATCCTGGTAAATGAATACACAGCTTCGGCTTCGGAAATCGTCGCCGGGGCGATGCAGGATCACGACCGGGCCCTAATCGTGGGGCAGACCAGTTTTGGCAAAGGTCTGGTTCAGAGCATCATTCCGTTGGAATATGGCGCGGGCCTGACGCTCACCTCGGCGAAATACTACACGCCTTCGGGACGTCTGATTCAACGCGATTATTCGGATGGCGGTTTCTATAACTATATCTATCGCGGCGGCACGCTGCGCGACCCCAGCAACGAGAACAAGCCAAATGGGCCCGCCAGCCGCACCGACACCGGCCGTCCGGTATTCGGCGGGGGCGGCATCACGCCGGATGAAATGGTCAAGCAGGACAACTTTACTTCGACGCAACTGCGGCTGCGCAATCCGCTGTTCTTCTTTGCGCGTGAAGTAGTTACCGGTCACGTTGCGGGGCTGGAGAAGTACAAGGTCGATCGGGCCATCGAGTTTGGCCATGACCTGGAACCCACTGACTTTCCCATCAGCGAAGCGGTTTACAAGGCGTTCAAGGATTACGTAGCCGGTGATGCTAACTGGAAATCTTTGGCTCCGGTTCTCGATCGCAATCGCACGTATATTGAAACGCAGTTACGGACAAGTCTGGCGACGGCGGCTTACGGCAGTGTAACCGCGGTGCAGGTGGTGACTAAGGCAGATCCTCAGGTCGCCAAAGCCATCGAAGTCGTCCCGCGCGCGCGAGATTTGGCGATGGCCGCCATGCGGGCGCGCATGACGCAGCCTTAACACTTCCCAAATTCAAACTGGTTTAGAGGCGGGACTTGTCCCGCCTCTTTTTTTTGTGGCGCAAGTTGGCAGCTTGCGCTACGTGTTGCGACGATAAAACATAGTCTTGCAGCTAAAACTGAAGGGTGGTAAGCTTGCTGCCATGGCAAAGAAAACAGGAGTCAATACCTCGGAGCTGGGCGGGGCGGTGCGCCGCCGTCGTGAGCAGCAGGGCTTGAGCTTGCGTGACGTAGCTGAGCAGACCGGCGTGTCCGCCTCGACCTTGTCGCGGATCGAGAATGGGACCGGCAAGCCTGACGCGGACAACATATCGCGGCTGGCTTCCTGGCTGGACATGCCGATCGAGCGTGTCATGCATCACGGCCAACGCAGTCCGTCCGATCCCAAGCCGGTGGTTTACTATCCGCATGAATCGACCCCGGAAATCGTCGAAGCACACCTGCGCGCTGATCGCCATCTGACTACGGAAACAGCGAAGGCCTTGTCCGAGCTATTCCGGGTCGCTTATAAGCAGTTCAGCCAAACGCCGGGACGAAAACGAGGCTAATCTCAGCATCCTCTGTGTCTCCGTCGTGAGTAGTCACGAAACAGAGCGCATCACCGCGGAGGCACGGAGAGCACAGAGTTAGGATGGACCGGTGAAGAATCTTTTTTTGCCTCCCACGGAAAAGCGAAAACAATTTGAGCTGCGCGCGTTGGGCTTGCGTGATTTCGCGGGCGTTGCCGGCGATCAACCACTCGATCCGTTTGCGTTGGCGAAATTCGCAAAACTTATGGTGGTTGATTTCGATGCGGTAAAGGAACTGTCGGCTGAATCGCGCTCGCATTTACTGGGCGCGGCCGCTGACGATTGGTCAGGCGGCGCCTGTTCGCAGCCACTGCCCAACGGCTGGCGCGTAGTAATTCTGAACCCGTTACACGGCAGTCAAAGAAATCGGGCCACGTTGATGGAGGAAGTCGCCCACGTTTTTCTGGGTCACAAGCCAAACCGTCTGGCGATAATCACTGAGCCGATTTCCTCCTCCTCTCTGAGGAGAAGATCCACGGGAAGGGCTTCTATCGCCGCATCAGACCCTCACCCCCAATCCCTCTCCCAGAGGAGAGGGGAGCCGCAGCAATCATCGCAACCAACAAAGAAGCCGACCAGCCGAATGCTGGCGCGCGATTACAATCAAGCGGACGAAGAGGCCGCCTACGCAGTCGGTGCGGCCGCTCTGGTGCCCTATGCCGCGCTGCGACATCTAGTGCTTTCCGGGCGCACGGCGCCGGAAATTGCCCGGCACTTTCGCGTCAGCCGGCAGCTCGCCGAATACCGAATCAAAGTCACCCATCTTTGGGCCGAATACAAACGCGCTTCTGCGACACGCACTGAACACGTATAATTGAAAGTCGGAACCGGATCCTGACATTCGGTTATCTTTTGTTCTTATGCCGGAAACAATTCAACCAGCCGCCGCCGGTTTGTCCATCGTGGACAAGCTGCGCATGCTTCTGGACATCACTAAAACGATTAGTCGTTCGCTCGACCTGGACGAGGTGCTCGGCCTCGTGATGGACACGCTCGATTCGCTGATACCCTATGACGCCGCCGGAATCTATCTAGTGAAGTGTTCGCGGCCGTTTCCTGAATGGGAAGGCGGCGTGGACGAAACCTGCGTCTTTCATACCCAGGCGGTGCGCGGTTACGACATCGCCGATTTGCAGGAACTGAGCTTGAAGATGGGCGAAGGCCTGGTCGGCCATGTCGCCTTGAGCGGCAAGCCTTTCATTTCGCCCGACGTGCGCAAAGAGCCGCGCTACATCAACGCCCGCGCTCACACGCGATCTGAGATGGTGGCGCCGATCATTTCCAACGACGAAGTCATCGGCGTGTTCGATCTGGAGAGCGACGAGCTGAATGCCTATGCGAATGACGATCTGGAAATCCTGAATCTGCTCTCTTCGCAAGTTGCCATCATTATCGAAAAGGTGATGCTGCACGAGCAGTTGATCGAGAAGCAGCGCCTCCAGACTCAACTGGAAATCGCCCGCCAGGTACAGCTTCAATTACTACCGCCGAAGGATCCCGCACTCGAAGGCTTTGATATCAGCGCCTACAATTTCCCCACTGAGGAAGTCTCGGGCGATTATTATGATTGGGTGCGCCTCTTTGACGATCAGATCGGGATCGTGATCGCGGACGTTTCGGGCAAAGGCGTGCCGGCTGCTCTGCTGATGGCTTTTCTGCGCGCCAGCCTGCGCGCGGCTTCGCACATTGGCTATGCGCCGCATGTTTCGATGTCGAAGGTGAACTATCTGCTGTGGGAATCAATTGAGCGAAACCAGTTTGTGACCGCCTTCTACGGAATCCTGGATGCGACCAATCGCACCATGGCCTATTCAAACGCGGGCCACAATCCGCCGCTATTGATTGATGTCGATGGCAGTGCGCATTTCGAAGAACGCGGCGGCGTCCCGCTGGGGATGTTTCGCGACTCGCGTTACTACGAATACTACGCGACCATCGGTTCCGGCCAGCTTTTAGTGCTTTATACGGACGGAGTCACGGAAGCCATGAATCCGGCCGGCGAAGAATATGGCCGCGATCGCCTGGTCGACGCGGCGCGACGGGGCCGCAATTTGAGCGCGCGCGAGTTGATCGATTTCATCCATCGCGAAGTAATCGATTGGACTGAAGGCCTCGGAGTCACCGATGACGCGACTTTCTTTATCGTCAAAGCGCTTTGAGAAATCGGGTCAGTGCCACTTAACTAACCTGGGAATGAGGTCAATACCACCCCCTGCGGGTTGGTTAACCAAGATCAAATGAGTGCTATTCAAGAACCACCTGCTGCTCCGGCGCCGCTGAACCTGGCTAAAATTCTCCAGCAGATGTTGGGAGTGTCTGACAAGGTCAGCGATTTGATCTTTTCACCTGGGCGTCCGCCGCAAATCGAACTCGTGGGCAAGCTGCAACCAGTCCCCATAGCCGGGGTGGACAAGCTTACTCCGGCGCAGACTTTTGGGATCGCGAAGCTGATTATCGGCGACAACGACAGCGCGACCGAGAGCCTGGATAAGTTTGGCTCGGCCGATCTTTCGTTCAGCGTGCCAGGGCTGTGCCGCTTTCGCGTGAATATCTTCAAGCAGCGAGGAACGCACGCGATTATCATGCGCGTCATTCCTGCACGCTCGCCACGTTTCGAGGATTTTGATTTGCCCCAACAATTGCGCGAAATAGTTGAACTCAAGAACGGCATCGTTCTAGTGACCGGACCGACCGGCAGTGGTAAGAGCTCAACCCTGGCCGCTATCATCGATCTGATTAACGAGACCAAGTTCTATCACATCGTCACAATCGAAGACCCGATCGAATTCCTGCACCAGCACAAGAACTCGACCATTCATCAGCGCGAGCTGCATTCCGACACGCCCAACTTTGCCCTGGCTTTGCGGGCTGCGTTGCGACAGGCTCCGAAAGTGATCCTGGTCGGCGAGATGCGCGACCGCGAAACGATGGAAGTGGCCCTGGAAGCTGCTGAGACCGGACACCTGGTGCTCTCTACGCTGCACACCATCGACGCGCCCAAGTCCGTTGAGCGCATCATCGGCGTATTTCCCAAAAACGAAGAGAAATCGATTCGCTTGCGCCTGTCTCAGTCTTTTCGGTTTATTGTCTCGCAGCGGCTGTTGCCGCGCGCCAATGGCTTAGGTCGAGTGGCCGCCATCGAGGTTCTGAAAGCAACTTCGCGCACCAAGGAGTACATCGAACGCGGGGAGTCGGAAGGAAAGTCGCTCATGGATGCGATGGAGCAGGGAGAGACCGAAGGCATGCAGACGTTCGACGGTGAAATCGAAAAGCTGGTTCGCAACGGCGTCGTGAGTAAAGAGGACGGATTGGCTTATGCATCGAACTCGGGCAATCTGCTTCTGCGGCTGGGAGAGTTGGGCGGCAGCAGCGCGGTCAAGGACGAACCAATCCCTCCGGCAAAACCCGACTCGATACTGGATATGATCGAACGGTAGGCGAGAACTAAAATGTTCCTGGCAGTATCAAGCGAACGCTCTCTCTCTCCCGTCAAAAGAACCCTCGGCATGGTGGCGCTGATTTGTGCGGTCCTCGCTGCCCAGGTACCCGCGCCAGGTTCGACACCCGCTTTTCAGGCCGGTCAGGATCTCCGCCTCGAGCTTCCCACCAACGGCAACCTGCGAGTTGAGAATCTTCGTGGCGGAGTGATCGCCGAGCTTTGGGATCAGAATTACGTATCGGTTTCGGCTATTACCGACAGTGGAGAGCCCAGCCGATCGCCGGCCGTGATTCAACGCTCAAATACCCTGCTTTCACTGCGGGTTGCCCGTGGCCCGGTGGGCGCGCAAAAGATAAACCTGGAACTGCGGATTCCGGCGCGCGCGCACGCGGCAATTGTTACCGGTGCGGGTTCAGTTGAAGTGAGGGGAGCGCCGGCGGCGCTTTTGATTCAAACGATCTCTGGTGAGATCCGGGTCGAGCTTCCCAATAACGCCGGCGCAGACATTGTTGCCGAGTCCCGGACCGGAAACATCTCTTCCTCTTTTTCATCCGTTGCGGTGAACCAGGGCAGCCGGCCGCAGTTACAGGGAAGACTGGGCCGCGGTGGCAAGAGCGTTCGTCTTTATTCGCAGGCCGGAAACATTACGCTGGCTGGTGCGCGTGAAGAAACTTCTCGGGTTGTCACAACTGGGCAAACTTCTCCGACGCCGGTCGAACGGCGCGAGACGAATGCGCCCGGGGAAATGCCAACGCCCGCGCAGCGCCCGGAGCTTACCGGCCCAGCGAAGAACCCCACCGCTGCCGGAACTCCGGCTCCGGTTTCCACTGGACCGGAAGAAATTTCGGAAGGCGATGTGATCCGGGTGGACACAGAGTTGGTCAGCGTCAATGTCAGCGTCGTGGATCGCGGGACCAATCGGGGCGTGAACGATTTGACCAAAGACAATTTTCGTTTAAACGAAGACAATGTAGCGCAGCAGATTGCCCATTTCGAATCGGCATCCGCGCCTTTCAATCTGGTTCTGCTGATCGATTTATCCGGCTCAACCGCGAAAGTGGTCGAGTTGATCAAAGGCGCGGCGATGCATTTTGTCGAAGCCGCTCGTCCCTTTGACCGAATCGCTGTGATCACTTTCGCCGGCAGTCAGGTAGTCGTCTCACCCCTGACTAATGATCACGCAGCTTTGCGCCAACGCATAAACGCGATCGAAAAACCCGAGGGCAGTACCAAACTCTACGACTCGCTGGCCTTTGCGATGGATGAAGTCTTTCGCGAAGCGAAGGACTCTCGCCGCAATGCGATCGTGGTTATGAGCGATGGCCTGGACAGCGTGATGCCGAACGTGACCGGCGAGGGCTCGACGTTGTCATACGAGGACCTGCTCCGGCGGGTGAAAGAATTTGATGGCGTCGTGTATTCGGTTTGGGTAAAGACTCAGAGTTACATCCCGTTGAGCATAAATGATATTCAACAAGAAACCTTTGACGACGCGCACGATGACATGAAAGAACTGGCCGATGAAGGTGGGGGCGCCTTCTATGAATGCAAAGCGCTGGAGGACCTGGCTGGCGCGTACGAGCGCGTAGTCGCCGATCTCGGCACCGTCTACACCTTGTCTTACCGGCCGACAAATAAGGTGCGCGACGGCTCGTGGCGCACGATCCGCGCAAATGTCGATCGTCCAGGTGCGGTTGCGCGCGGCAAGCGGGGATATTATGCGAAGTAAGCGTTAAGCTGCTACTTAATCCTGTTCCTTTTCGGCCTCGAAGATCGAATCGTGAGCCGCGTATCATCAGACTAATGAACTTATCTCCTATGTTCTTCGGGAGCTGTTTCTCTCTTCGCCATTTCCTGGTCGCCTCAATTTTTCTGCTCACTGCTCACTGCTCACTGCTCACTGCCAGCGGCCAGACGCCGGAATCCGTTGAGACCCTGCGCATCGACACCGACCTGGTGAATCTTAATGTAAGCGTTTTTGGCCACGACCGCTCTCAGCCTGCCGCGGCGCTGCAGCAAAAGGATTTCGCCGTGTTCGAGAATGGAGAGCCGCAGGAGATTTCGTTCTTCGCTTCAGCAGAAACCCCTTTCGATCTTGTCTTGTTGCTGGATCTGTCCGGTTCTACCGCTGACAAAATTGGTCTGATTCGCAAATCCGCTAAACGTTTTGTCGACGCCGCCCGGCCAGCCGATCGGATCGCGATTTTTACTTTCACTGCGGATATTGAGGTGGTGGCTAACCTGACTTCTGATCACAAAGCCCTCAGTAAGAGCATCGATGATATAGAAAAACCAACTGGCGGCACCAACTTTTGGGACGCGCTCAGATTTGTGGTGGAACACGTGTTGTCAAAATCGCGCGCGGAAAAGCGCCGCAGCGCCGTGGTGGTGATGACCGACGGCGTGGACAACGCCCTGCCTGACGTCTTTGGCGATGGATCACTAACCACCTTTGACGAGCTAATACAGATCGTGCGCAGCAGCGATACGATCGTGCTGCCCATTTATCTGGATACTGAGAAAGAGGCAAACCTACACAACACTCCGAAAAGTGCTTATGTGCTGGCGCGGCAGCAACTCGCGCTGTTGGCTGCGGAGAGTGGGAGTCCGGTCTACCAGGCGCGCAAAGTAAAAGACCTGGAAGGAGTCTACGAACAAGTAATACGGGACCTCGGCACGGTGTATAGTATCGGCTATCGTCCGCTCAATCGAGTAGCCGACGGATCGTGGCGAACAGTTACGGTGAAGTTGATCGGTCATTCCGAGCTCGGTGTGCGCGCCAGGCACGGCTATTACGGTGTCAAGACCGGGCGATAAGAAAGTGAGGGTAAGATTGAGTTCAGAACGCCATCGAAGGGATTTGAGAAACATCACCAGCGCGTCTTCATGTGCAGGGCCCGGGTTCACTGGTCTCGTTGCACTCCTGATCGTCATCGTGATGTTTTTGGCTTCGTGTTCTTCCGGAAACTCCAACGGCGGTCCGGGTGTTTATCCGAAAGCAGTGGGCGCCGCGGACGAGGCTTCGGCAATTCAAGCCTTACGCACGATCGCCACAGCAGAGGGCCAGTTGAAAGCCGCCAGTGGAAGCTATGGAAAATTTGACGCTCTGGTGCAGGCGGGCTTTCTGGATCAAAGGTTCAGCGGAGAGGCGCCGAATCTGAGAGGTTACCGCTTTACCATGAAAGCCACGGATTCCGATTTCACCGTTAATGCAGATCCCCAAATCACTGAATCACAACCAACCACCGGTAGTCGCCATTTTTACCTTGATTCTTCCGACAATGCCGTCCACGTTAACGCGGGACAGCAAGCGTCAAAAAATGATCCGACCCTTTAGGGCAGATTGCCGCAGGCAATGTCTGGCCCCGGCGCCAAAGGGACTGGACATAGCTGGCGGCGGGCGTATAATCAGCTCACTTTCCCCGTCCCTGGTTATTTCAAAGGAGACTTCAGTATGAAATGCGCACGGCCCGCAATCCGCATCGGCACTGTGGCCGCGATCGTCGCAGCCTTGTTCTCAATTGGCTCAGCACAAAATCGCGAGAAGTTTGGCATCTCAGCCAAAGCTGGAGGTGTCAACTCTGTTACTGGCCGGGTAATGGTCACCCGCTCCGGCCAAGCGCCACAACTGCTGAGTAACCGGGATAATTTGGTGGCCGGTGATTTGCTCACTACCGGTAGCGACAGCCAGGCCGAGATCTTACTAAACCCGGGCTCTTACCTTCGCCTCGCTGAAAACAGCGAACTGGTGCTGGCGGACAATTCACTGGACAATTTGCTGGTCAGGCTAAATCGGGGAAGCGCCATCATTGAAGCTACCGGAGCTGACGATACTCAGTTGCTCATAGGCATCGCGACCGGTCAGCAGCGACTGATGATTGTGCGCAGAGGCATCTATCGCATTAACGCGCTAAGCGGGTCGACTGAGTTACTAGTGCAAAAAGGCCGCGCGTTTCCTTCGAGCGATCCAACTCAATTAATCAAAGGCGGTAAGAAGGTCACCTTTACCGGCAGTACGACGATTACTGCAAAGCTCGAAAAATCCGATCGGGACGAGTTCGACAATTGGAGCAGGGAACGTGGTAAGGCCCTGGCCCGAGCAAACGACAGGCTTTCGCAGCGTACGCTCAACGATTATTTTTCATTGAAGAGCCTGGGCTGGTCAGCTGAGTTCTCTGGACGCTGGGGACTATGGACCTTTAATCCTTTCATGAGTTGTTATACTTTCTTGCCTTTCCGTTACGGGTGGTCTTCGCCTTATGGTTCTTTCTACGGACAGTATCTTAACCCGTTCGGGTACTCTCCCGGTGGCAGCTGCTGCGGCAGCGGAAGGATCAACGGGCCCCTGCTTGTCCGAAACCCGCCATCTTTCGGCGGTTCGTCGGGTGGTTTCTCGGGTGGGCTGCCGGGTGGTTCCGGCGGTGGCGCCCCACCGGCAATGCCTCCTCCTTCACAAGCGGGGCCGCGCGATCCAGGCCGCCGCGGGGGCAGGGTTGACCCGATACCCTAACTTCAACGCTGAAGCTTGAAAAGCTGGCGAATCTCTTCGTTGACGATCTCAACGACTTCCGCGCGCGGCAGGCCCGCCAAAACCAAATGCGCCAAACTCGCGCGCAGACCCTTACGCAGTTCCGCGTCGTTCTGTTGGACAGCCCGCCGAGCTGAAACCAAGGCGCCTGAACCGTGGCGCACCTTTACGAGTCCTTCCTTTTGAAGTTCCCGATACGCGGCGGCGATCGTATTTAGATTGACACCAAGATCGACGGCGACCTGGCGCACCGGCGGCAAGGCCATCCCTTCGCGTAATTCACCCCGGGCAATCAAGCTTTTTATCTCATCTGCGACTTGTCGATAGACCGGGCGACGGTCGGATTCATCAATCGTTATGTACATAGTCGTGTGTCGCCAGACAATATACAATACGTGAAATGCTGAGGTAAAGGCAGGCTAACGGGCCTGGAGCCCTCCCTAATCAACTGGAGGACAGGACATCGGCGAGGGCCAGGGCAGAACTGGAAATTCCTTCCAGGCCTGAGCCAGTGCAGACTGTGTCGCCGACCATGAAGACGTTGGGAAAGATCGTGGTACCGAACCGCGGGTCTGCGAACAGCCCTTCTGGATTCGGGCAGGGCTTGCCGGCCATTCCAAACTTGCGTCGAGTCGTCTCGTACAGGGTTCGTGGGGTGGAGGTCTCAATGACCTCGACGCTGTCACCAAGTTCGGGCATCGCCTGATGCAGGCGCGACCAAAGCGACTCCAGTTCGGCTTGATCCTGGCGCTCGTGCGACGTTTCGTCGTCGTGAAAAGCAAACCAGTCTTCAGCATTGACGTAAGTCGAGACCGTTACGGCTCGCTTGCCTTCCGGCGCGCGGCAATTCCACTGCGGCGCCACCGCGAATGTTAGTTGCGAGTGCTCAGGTTCATACTCTTTTCCCTTAAGCCAATCGGAAAGGACTAAGGTGGTGTTCGCTCGCAGCCCTGCCGCTGCGGCCTCGTCGATACTCAGGAAGAGCAGGTACGTTCCCCAGGCGTGCAGTTTTCTGACTTGAGCCGAGACGGCTGCCGGGGTGCGGCCTGGGCCAATTAGCTTTCCATATGTGTCCCAGATGGTCAGATTGCTGACAATCGCTCGCGTTGCGGTCACTCGCTCGCCACTCAACAGGTCGAGCCCGATTGGCAATCCATCCGAACCGTATGCCAGACGCAACACCGGCGAGTCGAGCCGCAATCTACCTCCGCTCTGCTTCAATGATTCAGCGAGTGCGTCGGCCAGCGTTTGCGCGCCGCCGCGAATGGTCCACAGGCCGCGGAGCGGCGCCCTCAATGCATCAGCGGCGCGCGAATACGAGCACTGATCGCTCTGACATTGAGTAAGAGTTTGGAGCTGGATATCGATGAAACTTCGGAATCTCGGCGAGCAACTGGAGAGATGCGCATTTACCATTGTTTCGCGCAATTCCGAAATTGGGGCACCGGCGTTCTGAGCCATGCCGCGATAGAAGTCGACCGCCGCCGTTGCACATTCGGGAAATGCCTGGCGCAGCTCGGCTTCAAATTTCTCAGTGTCTTCAGTCAACGTGACCTCGGTTTGATCGGGCAGTCGAACCAGGTAGGAGGGTGAATGCCGTTGCACGTCGGGGCATTTAGCTGACAGCTTAGTAAAGATCCGCTCATAGGTCCCGCCCGGCTCCCAGCCTGAATACAACCCAGCCGTGGGTTCGAATGCATAGCCCAGATGTTCGAAGTTAGCCACGCAGCCGCCCGGTCGCGATTGGCGTTCGAATAGACAGACGTTCACGCCGCGCGCGGCCAGCAGAGCAGCGACAGTCAAACCGCCAATGCCACCGCCCACAACCGCCACTTCGCAATTCATTCGGTTATCCGAGGCAGCGCCATATCCCGCTTAGCGCACGGGCGACACTGTCATGTCGCCACAAATGATAAAGCGCTCGAACATAAGGATCGAGAATGATAATGAGTGATTGAATGCCGTTGAAGACCAGATGGATTACGAAGCAGGGAAGCAGACGTCCCGTTCGTGCGCGCACGACCGTAAGAGCCAGACTCAGCAGAGCGATGGCCGAGATCGCGCCTTTGTCAGGCCAGTATTGCAGCACGTGCAAACCGGCAAACAGTAAGGTGACGACGATTATCGCAAGCAACGGTCCGGCGGCTCTTTGCAGCGCGGAATAGAGAATACCGCGATAAACGATTTCCTCGACCAACGGTGCCGAGGTCGCCGCGATTACTGCTATGAGAAGCGCCGTTATCCGGGAACTTTGCAGGAGCCTTTCCAGATCAGTCTCCTGACCGCCAAAGTTGTAGATTACGACCATCGCGACAATAAACAGAAGTATCGCGATCACCACGCTCTCCCGAAGTTTGAACGGTGGCTTCCAACTCCAACCGAGTGCTTTCCTCCAGGAGATTTTTCCCATCCTGGTAACCACACCCCACGCCAAAAGCAGCATCAGCGCATGTGAGGGCACAATGCCCAGGACATTTATCAGAACGAAAGTCTTATCGGCAAACAGAACGTCCTTTGTGGGCTGAACCCCCCGATAGTGTGAGATGAGGTAGGGGATCGCGAGTATTTGAGGCAACAATAGCAGTGCCACACTGCCTACCCATGCGAGGATTGCCTGGAGCAGGGTCCATGGTGGGTTGTTGGGATCGAGCTGATTTTGAAGCGGCGGCGGCTGAAGGTTTCCTTCAGCGCTTGGTAAACGATTATTTTGCTCAGGGGGCAGAGATTCTGGATGCATGCTCACGCGGCTAGGAGTTTAGCGCAACCGTAGAAGCTGCGCTATCGATCTCGTGTCGGGGTAGGTCCAGAGTCAAATATTCAGATTGTTGATTGCCGACGCAATCCAAAGCTTGAAGTTGACCTGCGCCGGGTTACTCAGAATCCGCTTTGGGGTCCTGATTTTGGCCGTTGTATTGTTCGAGCTTTCGATAGATCGTCTTGCGACCTATGCTGAGCAACCGAGCCGCTCTGGTCTTGTCGCCGGAAGTATAGTCGAGGGTGGCTTCGATCGCCTGGCGCTCAATTTCGTCCATTGAAGACGGCACCTCGATCTCCAACTTGGTGCTGCGTCCCTCGCTGGCGGCTTGCGCGCGCTCAACTCGCAACGTCGCCTGTCGCCCGGCGACTACGTTGCCGATCGCGGCCGGCAGATCGTCCAGTTCAATCTGCCGTCCGGCGGCGATGATCACCGCCCGCTCGACCGCGTTCTCCAACTCGCGCACATTGCCCGGCCAATCATAACTAATCAGCGCCTGGAGGGCCGCTTTCGATATGCCGGACACAAAACGTCCCGTCCTCTGTTTGTAGTGTTCGAGAAAATGAATGACCAACGGATGAATGTCTTCGCGGCGTTCGCGCAGGGCAGGCAATTGAATCGGAAAGACTGAAAGCCGGTAGAAGAGATCGCGTCGAAATGTCCCCTCATCGACAGCTTTTTCCAGATCAACATTTGACGCGGCAATGATGCGCACATCAGCCCTGAATACTTCGTTTCCACCCACGCGAGTGAACTCGCCGTCCTGCAAAACCCGCAGCAAGCGCACCTGCGCACCCAGAGTCATTTCGCCAACCTCGTCCAGAAAGAGCGTGCCGCCATTGGCTTCCTCAAAGCGGCCGCGCCGGCGAGCATGGGCGTCGGTAAACGCGCCTTTCTCGTGCCCAAACAGTTCCGACTCGAGCAGCGTTTCTGGGATCGCGCCGCAATTGAGCTTGATGTAAGGCTTGTCTTCGCGACCGGAGTTAAAGTGAATCAGGTTCGCCAGCAATTCCTTGCCGGTTCCCGATTCGCCCTGAATCATCACCGACGTTTGCGTATCGGCGACGCTGAGACCCAACTCAATGGCGCGCCGAATCGCGCGTGCCTGTCCAATGATGCGGTCCTCGCCATAGCGTTCATGGAGCGCGCTCTTAAGGCGCATCACCTCGGCCGAAAGGTGATCTCGCTCAAGCGCCGTGCCGATTTGATCGGCGATGCCCTCAACCAAAGCGATCTCATGATCCTTGAATTGGTCGCGCTGTTCGCTCCAAACCAGACCGAGCAACCCAAAAGTGTGACCGGCAATTCGCACCGGCGCGACTAACGCCGCCCGTCCTCCGAGGGTCGCATTGAAGATGGCTCGCAGTGGCAACGGCAGATCAGTTTCCAGAAGTTTCAGAGTCTTGCCCTGTGACAGGACCTCAACCATGGCCGGGTATTCGGTGATGTCGAGCGATTGCCCGTGGGCTTCGATCAAGCCGCGCACGTTGTCGGTGGTTGCCTGGGGCGCCGCTTTAAACGCGGCCAGGCTGATACTCTTCTCGTCCGAATCAAGCACGCCGAGCGCGGAATAATCGGCGCCCACCAGGGACACCGCGCGCTCCAATACCGCCGAAGTCACTTCACCAAAATCTGATCTGGCATTGAGCGCGTTGGCAATTTCGAGCAGTGCCTTGGTGGTTTCAGCTTCGCGTTTCTTGTCCGTGTAAATTCGTGTGTACTGGTAGGCAATCGCCAGTTGCGTCGCGATCGATACCAGGAACGCCACTTCTTCATCGGACCAATGACGGGGCGCTCGTGTGTGGTGCAGGCCGATCAGGCCCAGCACTTCTTCGTCCAGCACGACTGGCACCACCAGTAAAGACCGCGTGCCCAGGCTGCGCGCAAAAAAGCGTACTTTGTGATCCAGTTCAGTTGCTGAGGTGTCGTCCAGCCGGATTGGCTTCTTGACATCGAGGTGCGCGGACAGGGTCGCAACGTCAACCGGAATCCGCACGTCCAGACTCGAGGGCACGTCCTCAGATGCCCGCCACTCATGACTGACGCGCAGCTCGCCTTCCGGCGTGAGCTTGATGATGTCGCAGCGATCGACTTCCATCATGCGGCCAAGTTCCGACACGATAACTTTCAGGAAAGAATCCAGATTGATCGAAGTCGGAAGATTGGCGGCCAGACGTCCGATGATCGACTCGCGGGCTTCGTGCAGCTTGAGCTTGCGTTCGACGGAGAGACTCTGTTTTGTTTCGGCCACGGTTTGCATTTAGGACTGTATTTAGTGCGAATAGAATAGCAGAAGCGATCGCCATGGACTAAGACGCGGCTTCTTCAAAGTTGCCGGCGATCATAACGAACCACCGCCCAAGTTGAAAAAAGGCACCGCCAGGCCCTCCCCATAGGCGGCTTTCAGCGCGCGACCTGCATCTCAAAAACCGGCAGGTGGTTGTCAGCCCTGAAATCGGTTTCGTATAATCTGAGGCATTCGAAAGTCGATAAGCTAAGTTCAGGTTAACGATGCCCATTTACGAATTCCGTTGTAAGAAATGCCACGACCACATCGAAGTTTTTCAGAAACTATCGGACAAACCTCCGACCAGATGCCGCAAGTGCGGTGGTCGTCTGGAGAAACAGTTTTCCCGGACCTCCGTCCAGTTCAAAGGCGAGGGCTGGTACGTAACCGACTATGCGCGCAAGGGGAGCGTGGCTGAGAAGGTGGAAAAGGAACTTTCTTCGCCTGAGCCCGCCCCGGCGAGCGACCAGACGACAAAACCCAAGAAGTCCCCCGCGAAGAAAACCGGTTCGGGAAAAAGCTGAGGCGAGACGTTCGCTTCCGTCAAAACGGTTATGCGATCGATATCCAGGACAAGGACGATCGGGAAAGGCTCCGGGCATTCCTGTGTCTGTTGGCGCTCTTTCGTTTTTATCCTGACCGGCAGTTGCCTGTTGAGTTCCTTGTGGGCTCAAGCCGGGCGTCGCGCTCATCCTACCTCGGACAACTCCACCGTATTGAACGTCGTTGCGACTCGCGCGAACGGCTCGTCGGCGCCGATCACGGCGAAAGATGTCTCGCTGTTCGACAATGGCGTCGAGCAAACGATTAGAAACTTTGCACCTGATCTTTCCGCGGCGCGGATCGTACTGCTGGTGGATAACTCTCTGACACTTCGCGCCGACGTGGATAAGTTGGAAGCCGCCACGCTCGAGTTTGCTTATGAGATTTACGATGGCGACAAGTTGCTGGTGGTGGGCTATGACAACAACGCCGAGATCGTCTCGGACTGGACCGACGACGCGAAGAAGATCGAAAAGGAGCTAAAGACGTTTCGAAAGAAGGGCGATCCGCACCTGTTTGATTCGATCATGGCCGTGGTCGAAGACGGGCTCAGGCCCTTGTCAGCGCAGAAACGCGCGGTGGTGGTGATTAGCGACGGCTTGGATCGCGGCAGCAAGATCAAATTCAAAGAAGCGCTCGGCGCGTTGCAGGCGCTGGACATTGCGGTTTATTGCGTGCAGGCGCAGGATCGCACGCGCGGCGCCATTCGTCGCGATGTGCCCAAGCCCCGGCAGGTGATCGACGAACTGGCCGAAGGAACTGGTGGCCGGATTTTCCCAATTGACGATTCGGGGGCCGCGGCGAAAGCGATCTGTGACGAGCTGCGCCGGAATCGTTATGTGCTTTCATATCTCCCGCAAAGCGTAACTTACGGCGAAGCCCGGCGATTGCTGATCACGGGCGACCGGGGCATCGACGTACGCGCGAAGACGATGCAGCCCCCGAATTAGAAAAGAGTGATCGTTTAGCGGCAAGCCCGCACGCCGATCTCGCCTTAACTTTTCTTACGTGAATAGAGGAAGAAGAGTGTCAGGATAATCGCCAGCAGGACAATCTCCCAAAAAGCAAACACGGTTCCATCGAAACGGCCGGTTTCATCGTGAGCGTCCATGAAAACGATGAACGTTCCGAAACTGATGCCGACTGCCAGCCAGATAATCTGTCTCTTTGTGTCCCACATGAAGAAGAGCTTAGAGCTTCGTTCTTAGAGCTTGGAGTTCCGCCTTTAGGCGGTGTCATCTTTGAAAATGAAAGTCTGCCGCCTGAAGGCGGAACTCCGAACAGATCACCAGCCTGGCGGCTCTTTTTTATGCTCAGGTTCGAGTTCAACTGTCATCCGCGGCAGCACACGAGGCTTTCCTCCAGGCGGGTGAAAGTCTAGCACTTCTGTATCAGAAGCCCGACCGTCAGGGAGGGCAACTGGCAACAAGAAAACCCCCGCGAGATCGATTGAGTTCCATGAAGCCCTTGCTTACGCGCGGGCTTCCGACACAAATCTGCCCGACCGCTAGGGAGGGTCGCTAATGTGCGCGCGCCGTGTCGTTGTAAAATGCCGCGACCGTATCTGTTAGTTGATTATGCAACGTATCGTCTTTCTTGAACGCAACACTATTCAGGCAAACTTTCGCCGGCCTAACTTTGATCACGAATGGATCGAATTTGGCGAGGCGCTTTCCGAGCAGGTGGTCGAGCGACTGCGCGGCGCCACCATCGTGATCAGTAACAAACTGCCGCTGCGTGAAGCTGAGCTGTCGCAGTTGCCGGAACTGAAGTTGATCGCGGTGGCGGCCACCGGCTCAGACAATATCGATCTCGATTACTGTCGCAGTCATAACATCGCCGTTTCGAACGCGCGCGGTTACGCCATCAACTCAGTTCCCGAGCATGTGCTGATGATGATTCTGGCGTTGCGGCGTAACCTGCTTGCTTACCGGACGGATGTCCAAAACGGAAAGTGGCAGGAGTCAAAACAGTTCTGCCTGCTGACCCATGAACTGCGCGACATCAACGGCAGCACGCTGGGCATCGTCGGCTTTGGCTCGATCGGAAAGGCAATGGCGCGACTCGGCGAGTCTGTGGGCATGCGCGTGTTGATTTCAGAACACAAAGGTGGAGAGTCGATTCGCGAGGGGCGCTGGGCATTTGATGAGGTCCTGGGACAGAGCGACGTGATCAGTCTGCACTGCCCTTTGACGGACGAAACCCGAGACATGTTCGGCCGCGCGGAGTTCGAAATGATGAAACAGAGCGCGCTGCTAATCAATACGGCGCGTGGTGGTTTGGTCGATGACGCAGCGTTAATGGAAGCCTTGCGAAAGGGTTTGATTGCCGGCGCCGGCTTTGATGCGCTGCGCGAAGAGCCTCCGCATCACGGTGATCCTCTGGTGGATCTAAACCTGCCGAACTTTATTCTCACGCCTCATGTTGCCTGGGCTAGCAACGAAGCGGTTCAGGCGCTTGCCGACCAGGTCATTGAGAACATCGAAGCGTTCGTTGCCGGGCAGCCGCGAAATCTGGTGACCTGAAAAATAAGCCTCGTTTAGAGTTTGCACCTATGCTCCTCACTGCCGCACAGCTGAATGTCTACAGGGATACGCCGCACCGGTGCGGGGCTAGGCAAACATTAGGATGGAAGGACAGGAACTAGGACGTCGCAGCTTCGCTGGCCGCCGCATGCTCTTCGTCTTCGGTGGTGTAGAGATTGAGGATCTCGCGCCCCTGTCTAGAGCGCGGGTCAATGGTGCGCAGGTGTTTGCGGCCTTTCATTTCCCAGATGGCCGTGACCACGCCGTCTTTCTCCACGGCCTGATAGGTTATCTCTTCCGTCTCAGTCGCCGCCGGCGCATCCTGAGATTCCGTCATTGCAGTCTCGCTTTCAGACATAGAAACTCTTTGGTTGACTCCTGTTTCGCTTTTTGGGATTTCGTTGAAGGATTCTGGCACAGCCACAAAGCTGATGTCTAGCCGACTCTCCCAGAGTTCAGAGCCCGCTCCACCGCTCGTCGCGCCGAAACCACGCCCCAACCCTGGCGTTCGACTTCTACATCGGGAACGCGTTCCGCTGTATCGATCAGAATGCGCTTGATCTGCGCCGGGCTCAAATGCGGATTGGCTTCCAACATGCAGGCGACGATTGAAGACACAATCGGGGCCGCAAATGAAGTTCCATCGACGTACTTGTAATCCTGGTTGATTACATTGCCTTCTCTCAACTTGATCGTAATCAACTGGCGCAGCAGGGGAGTAGGCAGTGATCGCGCCTCGTCCAGATCCTTATCGATGCCCAAATGTTTCTCAATCAACTCCCGCAGTTCATCATCGTCAGCTGCATTCAGTTTTGAAAAAATTTCGGCCTCTTCAGCCGTGGGAGTGTGTGGCAGAATCGGTGCGGCCACCCAGATTCCGGGCGCGATAACCTCCGGCTTTTGTAGCCCGTCAATCGTTGGCCCGTACGACGACCGATACATTCCGCGCCGGGCTCGATCCAGAGAGTTCTGATCATCCAACCCTCCGACCGCGATGGATGAAGGAGCGCTCGCGGGCGGCAGGACCGGATGGCCCGGCACATGACCGGCGTTTCCCACTGCGCAGACAACCGTAATTCCGGCGCGCGTACATTGCTCAACAGTTTGCGATAAAGGGTTGGTCAGATAACTCTCTTCAAAATCGCCGCCGGCTGAAATGTTAACTACGCGAATCTTGTGTTCGGCAGCATGGTCCAGTACCCATTCCAAACCTTTTTGAATTTGGTCTTCGCTAATGCGGCCCGTGCGGCCGATTTTTACGAGCACGACATTGGCTTCCGACGCTATGCCCCGATAGAAACCGTCCGCCAGTTCGCCGTTTCCGGTGGCCACGACCGAGGTCATCATCCCGTGCCAACTGGCCACATCGTTTGTTTCCAGTGAAGTGAGATCGCCGTCCGCCGCAAAAATACTGTGATAAGCGAGGATGCGATTAGCCGGCGTTGTCAGATCCGGATGAGCATAGAAGCCGGAATCCAGAAACGCGATCGTTACGCCGCGACCCCTGAATCTATCGTCCGCGTCCATGCGGAGGGGAGTCGGAAGGACGAAATGGTTCTGCTCAAAAATTGCTGCGTGGGATTCGATCTGACGCTGCGCGCGGTTGAAAAGTTCAAGACAGCGGCTGCAGATTTCATCGGCGTCAGGGGTCGCAGCGTTCGGCAGGATTGTCGATTGCAGACTTTCAGGCAGCGTGGCGATCGAATAAAGCTCGCCCTGAACAAATCGTTCGCAGACCGGACACGCCTTTCTCTCCGGTTCGGCCAGCTGCGCGGCTTCGTCAGAAATCTCGACTTCCATCCTCACCTTTCAAATGAATTCAACGCCGGCGTCCGGTAAAACTCGCGGCATCGACGCCAGCTTTTGCAGATTCAAAATATGCGCAACAAATCTCGGACGGGCGTAGAAGGCCCGTGTAGTGCTGCCGTGGCCGCGTCCCTTTGTGCGGGCCTGGACTAGTTTTCCCAAATCTCCGGTGACTGAGTCAATCCCGTGGCGGCGGATTTGTTCCCGGATGGTTTCATAATCGGTCTGCACTTGCGCGCGGATCTTCGCGTTGTCGAGATCAAATTCCGCCGCCGCATGCAGCATGGAATGTCGCTCTTCCGGGCTATCGTAAATTCGACTGACCACCACCATGCTTCTTAGCTTGTCATAGAGATGGCTGTCTTCAAATTCGTTGGCCAGCACCTCAGTAGGTTCCAGCATCGTGATCGCCATAGACTCTTTGACCCGCAAGGTTCCGTCAGGCGCCCGCCTGAGCGGCACAACCTTCAATTCCCAGGCGCCAAAGTCTGGTTCCTGCCGCGAGTTTTGCGGCAAGCCAAGATAGCGCTCGATGACGAGTCCAGCCCAGCCTTTGTTTTCGCGTCCCTTCTTCCAAACGGGAATCTGATACTCGTCAGCCAGCGGCCGGAGATCTTTCCCGGCGAGTAGATTGATGCGCCGGACGGCTTCTTTGCGATCAAGCGTTTGAGTAGTGACGAAGAAAGGCATGGTAGTGTTTAGAGCACCAACTTTAGTTGGGTCTTTTCTTGGTCACAAGCACCCGACTGAAGTCGGCACTCTAAACAGGATTCAAGAGGCTCGCCCGCGCTGCCGCCAACGCATCCGCAACCTGACTGGGGGAAGTTCCACCGATCTGCGATTTCGTCGCTAACGTCTGCTCGAGCGATAACGAGTCAAAGACATCTTCCTCGATCAAAGCCGAGAAAGACTTAAGATCATTCAGCGAGAGATCGTTTAGCTCCAGATGCCGCTCAATCGCGTGCCGCACGATACGTCCCACGGTTTCATGCGCTTCGCGAAACGAAACGCCTTTGCGCGCCAGGTAATCCGCCAACTCAGTTGCATTCAGATAACCTTGCGAGGCCGCTTCGCGCGCGCGCGCCTCGTTCAGACGGACGTTCCGCAAGACCGTGGAAGTAATCGCGAGACCCGCGCTCACCGTGTCGGCGGTATCAAAGATTGCTTCTTTGTCCTCCTGCATGTCCTTGTTGTACGCCAGCGGCAAACCCTTCATCATCGTCAGCAGAGCCGTGAGGTGGCCAAAGACTCGACCGGTCTTGCCGCGCACCAGTTCCATCGCATCCGGGTTTTTCTTTTGCGGCATCAGACTCGAGCCGGTAGCGACCGCGTCGCTCAATTCAAAAAAACCGAACTCAGTTGTGGCATAGAGAATGACGTCTTCGGCCAGCCGTGAAAGATGCAGCATGATAAGCGAGGCCGCGCCGGCGAACTCGATAACGAAATCGCGATCGCTGACAGCGTCCAGGCTGTTTCCGGAAACGGCCTCAAAGCCGAGAGCGCGCGCGACCGCATCGCGATCGATAGGATACGAAGTTCCTGCCAGCGCGGCCGAGCCGAGTGGCAATACGTTGACCCGCTTGCGCACTTCGGCGAGCCGTTGTCGATCACGGGCCAGCATTTCGAAATAAGCCAGACACCAGTGCGCAAACATAACCGGTTGCGCGCGCTGCAAGTGGGTGTAACCCGGAATCACCGACTCACGATGTGCTTCGGCGAGATCGAGGAGCGCTTCCTGCGCATCTCTCAGCGCGGATGTGATGCCATCTATTTCTTCTCTCAACCAAAGACGCAGGTCAGTGGCGACCTGATCGTTTCGGCTGCGGCCAGTGTGCAGTTTGCGTCCCGTATCGCCGATCATTTCAACCAGACGCACCTCGACAAACGAATGCACATCTTCGGCGGCAAGGTCGTTGAAATAGTTAGCTTGTGACCGGCCGAGGTCCATGATTTGGCTCAGCGCAGATTTAATCTTTTCCGACTCTGCGATTGTCAGGACACCTGCGCCGGCGAGGCCATCGCAATGGGCGATGCTGGCGCGCACGTCGGCTTCGAACAGCCTGCGGTCAAAGGCGAGCGAGGAATTGAACTTTGCAAAGCCTCGATCGGTCTCGCCGGTAAACCGGCCGCCCCAAAGATTCTTGTTCGGTATATCGCTCATTCGATTATCAGGTTAGCAGTACGCATTGTGCCGCACTTCACCGCCCCTCGCCAGAATTACGGACCTCCCGGCTTGACTTGGGTGCATAACAAACGCTAGTTTATGCAACTATGCAGATAAAATGCAACTATTGTGCATTTACGAGCGTCTGAAGCTTAGAGTTGGGCTAATGCCCCGACGCAGCGGGCCGAAGCCCGCTGCTGAACGGTTCACCGATAATAATGCTGAAACGGGAGCGGCAAAAAAAGATTCTCAATCTAATTCGCGCTAAGCGGATTGGCACCCAGGAAGGGCTGCGGTCACACCTCGAGCGCTCAGGCGTGCCGGCCACGCAGTCGAGCGTGTCGCGCGATCTGGAAGAGTTGGGGGTGATCAAGCATCACGGCGCCTATGCGCTGCCCCATGCGAATGGGGACGTGTCCCGTGGACTGCTGAGTCTGGATGTGGCCGGCGATGTTTTGGTGATTGCGAAGTGTCTACCGGGTCGAGCCTCGGCGGTGGCCGTCGAAATTGACGACGCCGCGCTTCCGGAAATCGTCGGTACCCTGGCTGGTGAAGACACCATCTTCATCGCCGTGCACGATCAAAAGGCACAGCGCGTGGCAACTAAAAAGATTTGGGAAATGTTTGGATGAACATCGTATTGATTCATTGATCCATTGATCCATTGATCCATTGATCCATTGATCCAATGACCCAATGACCCAATGAATCAATGAGTCAATTTATCGAGATGAGCAAAGTACAAATCAAAAAAATCGTTCTCGCTTACTCCGGCGGACTCGACACGTCGGTGATGCTGCGCTGGCTGAAAGAGCAATACCAGTGCGAAGTTGTCTGCTACTGCGCCGACGTTGGCCAGGGCGCAGAGATGGATGGGCTGGACGAAAAGGCAAAGGCGACCGGCGCTTCGAAACTTTATATCGAAGACCTGCGCGAAGAGTTTGTGCGCGATTACGTCTGGACTGCAGTCAAGGCGAACGCGGTTTACGAAGGCGTCTATTTGATGGGCACGTCGCTGGCGCGCCCCGTGATTGCGAAGCGCCAGATAGAAATCGCACGGCGCGAGAATGCCGACGCCGTCGCGCATGGCGCGACCGGGAAAGGCAACGATCAGGTGCGCTTTGAGCTGACTTATTACGCTCTGCAGCCGGACATCAAAGTGATCGCACCGTGGCGCGATTGGGAATTCAAGGGGCGGACGGACTTGATTGCCTATGCCGAAGCTCACGGCATTCCCGTTAGCGCCACGATCGACAAGCCGTACTCAACCGATCGGAACCTGATGCACGTTTCGTACGAAGGCGGAATTCTGGAAGACCCCTGGGCGGAACCGCCTGAGAATATTTTTCAGATGACTCGGTCGCCTGAGAATGCGAAAAGCGAAGCCGAGTATCTCGAAATTAGTTTCGAACACGGTGAGCCAGTTTCCATCGACGGCGAGCGATTGGATCCCGTGGCGCTATTGTCAAAGCTCAATGAAGTCGGTGGTGAACACGGAGTCGGCCGCGTCGACATGGTGGAAAATCGGTTCGTCGGCATGAAGTCACGCGGCGTTTATGAAACCCCGGGCGTCACAATCCTGCAATTCGCGCATCGGGCGTTGGAATCAATCACGCTCGATCGCGAGGTCATGCATCTCCGCGATTCGCTGGGTGTGAAGTTTGCGGAGAGTGTCTATTACGGTTTTTGGTTTGCCCCCGAATTCGATCTCATGCGCAAGATGATCGATGAGACTCAGCAGCCCGTGACCGGCGATGTGCGTTTGAAGCTTTACCGCGGCAATGTGATTGTGGTAGGCCGCCGCTCGCCCAACTCACTTTACGATGAGCGCGTGGCGACGTTTGAAGCGGACACGGTTTACAACCAGCGCGATGCGGAAGGATTTATCAAGCTGAACGCGCTGCGACTGAGACTGCGAGGTGGGCGATGATCCCTTCTTTCTTTGCGCCCTTTGCGCCTCTGCGTGAAACAGAACTAATAAGCTTACGCCAAGGCGCAAAGAAGACCTCACAGGGGTACACAGAGAAATAAATTCGAAGAGGCTAGAAAGAATGGAAGACAACGTGATCGTAGCAGACAAGATTGGATCGGCGACCTCACCGCTCGCTCTTTCGCGGAGCTTGAACGTGGTTGGCAAGAGCGCCGCGCCGCGAGCCGGCGACGTGGTGGTGGTGCGTGTGCTGACGGACAACGCGACCTACAACATGCTGGAACTGCCGACGGGCCGACTGGCAAAGGTAAATCCAGGCGATGTGCTTGTGGGCGTCCTCGGACGAAGGCGCGCGCTAAAAGGCTTCGTGGGCGATGTCCCCGCGACAATCGCCGCCGGCGACGAGCTTCATTTACTAAACCTGGGCGGCGTGATTGGAAGTTGCAGCGGTCACCACTCCAGCCTCAACGATGCTATCAAAGTCGAAGTGATTGGTCTCGCCTGTAACGATCGACGAGTGATCAGGAACATCGCCGACGTCGCGCTACCGCGCCGAGATAATCTCGGTGCGACCGCACCTCTGGTAGTGATTGCCGGCGCCTGCATGAACAGCGGCAAGACGTTCGCAGCCACGGAGATAATTCAGCTGGCAACACGGGCGGGATTGCGCGTAGCGGCAGCGAAACTATCCGGCATAGCCTGTCTGCGCGACACGCTGAACATGGTCGATCACGGGGCGATCGCGACGGCGAGTTTTCTGGACTGTGGCTTGCCGTCGACTGTAGACGCGGGCGATCTGGCGCCGGTCGCGAAAGCAATCATCGCCCGCTTGAACGAAAGCGCGCCGGATTTGATTGTGATTGAACTTGGCGATGGCATTCTCGGCGGGTACTCAGTCGAATCGGTGTTCGAAGACCCAGAGTTTCGAAATGCCACGGCGGCGCTGATCTTCTGTGCTTCGGACTATGTCGGCGCGTGGGGTGGAATCGAGTTGTTCCGGCGGCGCGGAATCGCGGTGGATTTGATCGCGGGTTCGGTGACTGATTCGAAAATGGGCGAAGACTACATTCAAAACGAGTTCGGCGTTCCCGCCGCCAACGCCAGACGCAACGGGGCGAAGTTGTTTGAGATTGTTCGAGAGAACGTTTCGAGTTTCGAGTTTCGAGTTTCGAGTGAAAACACGGTTCTCGGCACAAATGATTTTGCGGTTTCTCATAATACTGGAGACAAGGCGGCGTGAACTCGAAACCCGAGACTCTAAACTCTAAACTGCAAGTCGCAATCTTTGGCGGCTCGGGTTACGGCGGTTCGGAACTGCTCCGAATTCTACTGCTGCATCCGGACGTGGAGATCACGTTGGTCACTGCGAATGAGCATGCCGGGAAAGCCGTAGGTGACGTGCATCGCAATCTCTTCGGCCTGACTGATCTGAGATTCAGCAAGGCTCCCGAAGATTCGAACAGCTTGAATGGTCTTGACTGTATTTTTCTCGCTCTGCCGCATGGCCAGGCTATGGAAATAACGCCCCGGCTTCCGGCGAGCGCCGCTGTGATCGACCTCTCTGGCGACTTTCGTCTGCGCGATGCAGCCAGTTTCGCGCTGCACTACGGGCGTGAACACAGTGCCATGGACGCTCAGACGGAGTTTGTTTATGGCCTGACGGAAACGAACCGTGAAGTCATCAGGAGTGCGCGACGCGTGGCGAATCCTGGTTGCTTTGCCACGGCTACCTTGCTCGGCCTGGCGCCATTGGTCGCCAACAATATTCTGAGTAACCGCGTCATCGTCGATGCCAAGACCGGCTCGTCAGGGTCCGGCGCCAAGCCGGCGCCAAACACGCACCATCCGCAGCGTTCCAATTCCTTTTATGCTTACAAGCCCTTCACCCATCAACACGTGCCAGAGATTGAGCAGGAACTGACTGCTCTTGGCGAGTGGAACAATGAACTAGTCTTCATGACGCATTCGCTGCCCGTCACGCGGGGCATCTTCGCATCGATCTATACGGAGACGAAAGAAGAGATTAGCGCCTCCGATGCGCGCGCGATGTTCGCCGAGTTTTACCACGATTCATTTTTTGTGCGGCTGGTCGAAGGCAGTCCGGACATCAACTGGGTAAAGAACACGAACTTTTGCGACATTGGATTTGCCGCGCGCGGACGGCAAATGGTGGTCTTTACGGCGATCGACAATCTGGTCAAAGGCGCCGCCGGCCAGGCGGTGCAGAACATGAATTTGATGTTTGGGCTGGATGAGAAAACCGGATTAATGCTGACGGGGAGTAATCCATGAACGCGGATCAGGCATTCACCCCGGCCCCGATCAAGCCGGCGATCTCGCTGGCCGATCTTGATCGCATTGATATTCGCGTCGGCACCATTCTGTCGGTAGAAGACGTAGCCGGTTCGGATAAGCTACTGAAGCTGACTGTTGATTTTGGAGATCATCGTCGCCGCATTTTGTCGGGAATGAAGCAGGAACGCGAGATCCCGCAAGAGATCGAAGGCCGGCAGGCGCTGTTCGTAGTCAATCTGGAACCAAAGAAGATGATGAGCGAGATTTCAGAAGGAATGCTGTTCGACATCGGCTATGCCGATGGTGTCACGCCGGCATTGGCAGTGCCTGAAAACAAAGTTCCTAATGGAACAAGAGCAGGATAACTCAACACATTGCTGAGAGCGCGGACGTTCCCGTCCGCCCTGCGCCGCAGGCGTAAGGTTCTTTGGTTCACGACCACTGTTGTTCGCGCTTCGCGCTTAGTGCGGACAGGACGTCCGCGCTCCCAGCGTTACGATGCGAACGAGAATTAAAAGCGTGCGGTGCATGAAATGAAAGCAGAGGCAGCCACACATTTGGAAGGGGTAATTCCACTCGAAGAGCGATACCAGCTCGCTACTTACAAGAAGATGGCGATCGTCGCAGATCGCGGCGAGGGCGTTTGGATCTATGCGAGCAACGGCGAACGCTACCTCGATCTCTATGGTGGCCACGCGGTCGCCGCCACGGGACATTGTCATCCGCATGTCGTCAAGGCAATCAAGGAGCAGTCGGAAAGACTACTCTTTTATTCCAACCTGGTTTATTCGGAGGCCCGGGCTCGCGCGGCTGAAAAATTGGTTTCAATCGCGCCTGATGTGCTGACCAAAGCGTTCTTTTGTAACTCAGGAACGGAAGCGAACGAGAACGCGATGCGGATGGCGCGCATGACGACCGGCCGCCAAAACATCATCACGTTCAGTGGCGGCTTTCATGGGCGCACGGCCGATGCAATCAGCGCGACGTTCCTGGGCAAGTATCGCGAACTTGGCAAGCCGAATGTGCCCGGCCACCTGCAAGCAGAGTTTGGCGACATCGATTCAGCGCGCGCGCTTACTGACGATTCGGTCGCGGCGATCATGGTGGAGCCGATTCAGTCGATGGCCGGCGTGCGCATGGCTGAGCCTTCGTTCTATCGGGCGCTGCGCGAGCTATGCGACGACCGTGGGATGATTCTGATTTACGACGAAGTGCAAACCGGAATCGGCCGCACGGGCGAATGGTTTTTCGCCGGCAGCGAAGCAGGTGCTGGAATTGTTCCGGACATTATCACTCTGGCGAAGGCGCTCGGCAGCGGAATTCCAGTGGGCGCCTGCCTGGTAACGGAAAGGATTGCGGCGCATATCAAGGAAAATGACCTCGGTACCACGTTCGGGGGCGGCATGATCGCGATGGCCGCGGTGACGGCGACACTGGAGGCGATTGAAGGTGATGAAATGTTGGCAAACGTGCGCGCGGTAGAAGGTTATTTGCGCGCGCGGCTGAAAGAGGTCAAGCAGGTGGTGAACGTGCGCGGTCGAGGTTTCCTCCTCGGCCTCGAGTTCGTGGACGCGGCTAAACCGATTCATGAAGCTTTGCTCGATCGTCGAATCATAACCGGGACTTCGAGCGATGCGAAGGTGTTGAGGCTGCTGCCGCCGCTTTGTTTCAAGCGTGAAGAGGTTGATCTGTTCATCAAAGAGCTAAGTGAATCTCTTTCCAGCGAGTGAAGAGTATCAGAGGGAGCGGCGGCAAGCCCCCTTCCTGACCGCGAGCTGCTTCAATTTGAGTACATGTTTTATTGAATTGAAAGGCTTTCAAGAATTGCTGATAACGCCCAAGTCTGAGAGTCTCGAGGTCCGGAAGGGGGCTTGCCCCCGCGCCTAACTCTGTACCGCTTCGATGAAAAATTTTCTAACCACAGCCGAGCTTCGAGGCACTGATCTTGATCGATTGCTCCAATCCGCTATGCGTTTCAAGTCTGGCGACGATCGGTCAAAGCCGCTCGCCGGCCGCTCAGTAGCTCTGGTCTTTTTCAATCCCAGTCTGCGCACGCGCGCGTCGATGCAGATTGGCGCTTATGAACTAGGCGGAAATGCGGTGGTGCTGGAGCCGGGCGGGACCAGTTGGACCCTGGAGCATCGCGAAGGCGCGGTGATGGACGCGGACAAGACGGAACACGTCGCGGAGTTTGTGCGCGTGCTCGGCCGTTACTGCGCTGCGATTGGCGTGCGAACGTTTGCGGCTCTGAGAAACTGGGAAGAAGAGCGCGCGGATCCGATTCTCAATGCGTTTGCCAGGTACTCTGAAGTTCCGATTATCAATCTCGAGTCGGCGATGCATCATCCTTGTCAGGCTATGGCCGACATGATGACCATTCGTGAGAAGCTGGGCGAAGGTCGGAAGAAGGTTCTTCTGACCTGGGCGTGGCATCCAAAGCCTTTGCCGATGGCGGTGCCGAACAGCTTCGCACTGGCCGCGGCCCAAATGGGGCACGATCTCGTGATCGCGCATCCGCAGGGATACGAACTTGATGACGAGCTGATGGATACGGTTAGACAAAAGGCGATCGCGGAGGGTAGCAGCGTTACGATCTCGCACCAGAGTGATGAAGCTTTCGCCGGCGCCAAGGTTGTCTATGCCAAGAGTTGGGGCAGCAAAACTTTTTATGGCGCGGCGGAAAAAGACATCGCCGAACGCGAGCAGTATCGTGGCAAGTGGATAGTTAACGAGCAAAAGATGGCACGAACTAACTCGGCTATCTTCATGCACTGTTTGCCCGTGCGCCGAAATGTGATTGTGACTGACGGGGTGATTGATTCGCCTTCATCGGTGGTCGTGGATGAGGCGGAGAACAGATTGCATGTGCAGAAGGCGATCCTGGCAACCTTGCTTGGAAAGGAAGACTAGCCGCGGATGAACGCAGATAGATGCGGATTCGAGCAAAAGAATTTCAAACTGTGTTTCGATCTGATCCGCGAGTATCCGCGTTAATCTGCGGCCAAAACAAGAATGACTGACACCACTGAAGTCGGCAATCAACTGCGTCTGGATCTCTTACGCGAAGCTCTGCCTTACATTCAGCGTTTCAAAGGCAAGACGTTTGTCGTGAAGCTCTCCGGCAAGGTTACAGAAGCTCACGAGGGGTTGATCTCTTTGGCGGAAGAACTCGCTTTAATGCATCAAGTCGGAATCCGGCTCTGCGTGGTGCACGGCGGCGGCAAGCAACTGAGCGACCTGGCCAGGCTAATGGGCGTCGAGCAAACGATCATCGAAGGCCGCCGGGTAACCGACGACGCCACGCTGGAAATGGCTAAGATGATTTTTGCCGGCAAGATCAATACCGACATCCTGGCGGCGCTCCGTCATCGAGGGGTCGAAGCGGTCGGGCTATCGGGAGTAGATGGCAACATCATTCATGCGGAACGTCGTCCACCAAGTGAAGTGGTCAATCGCGAAACCGGCGCCAGCAAGCAAGTGGATTTTGGCCACGTGGGCGATATCATTCAGATAGACTCGCGCCTGTTGACTGTTCTATTAGACCAGGGTTATCTGCCGGTGATTTCTTCGCTGGGCGCGGACGCCGAAGGAAAGGTTTTCAACATCAACGCCGACACGATCGCCGCCGAGATCGCAATCCAACTCCAGGCCGAAAAGTTAGTCCTGCTATCGGATGTTGACGGCATTCACCTGCGCGCCGGCGATCCTCAAACCAAACTTTCGCGACTGACTGCCGACGAGGCCGAAGCCCTGATCAAAGCGGGAACCGCCACCGGCGGAATGATTCCCAAACTACAAAACATCATCGAGCTCCTGCGGCGCGGGGTAAACAGCGCGCACATCATCAACGGCACGGCGCGCAACGCTCTGCTCGCGGAAGTGTTCACTGATAAGGGGACGGGAACGATGATCGTGGCGTAACGGACCTTTGCCGGTTCATCCGAAGGGTGATTTCGGCAAGTCCTTATCGCGATCGAATGGTGGATCCTCACGCGGGGGCATCGCGTTTCAGAAACTCTTTTTCCAGATCGGCCAGCAATTCCGCATGCTTTGAGAGTCCGCCATCCAGTTTCTCAAGCTCAGAACGCAGCCTTTCAGTTCGGTTTTCCTGATTTTTTCCTTCTCAAAGTCCATTACTGAAGGTCCCTTCTGCGAGTCTCTGATGCCGCGGGCGGAATCAGACCTGATGGCATTCCATTTCCGGTCTGCGGATAACGATATCGTACACCGCGGCGCAAGTAACGAGCTTTGCCTCTCTCAATCGAAAGAAATTTTGCGCCGAGTCCGTGGGAAACTGGGGGTTGCGCTTTGGTTTTCCACTTAACGATCCAAGAGTGGCACGGTCATTGCTCATTGCCGCCGCGGAGGTCAGGTGATGAAAAAGTTATTTGCACTATTGTTAACCATCGCGATTCTGGCGGTGGCCGCAGCCCCAAGCTTCGCGCAGGGCCGAAGTTGCCGCAGCCGCAATTACGATTCACGTAACTACGATTCAAGGTCCTACGATTCACGCTCTTATGGTTCGCAAGATTATTACGACAATTCGCGAGCCTACTATGACTATGGAACGCAATCCCGTGGTCGAAGGGTATGGAATCGCCACCGAGATAAATTGACCGTTGGGGCCGGAACCGTCGGCGGTGCGATTCTCGGCAGTTTGATTGGTGGCCGGCGAGGCGCAGCGATCGGTGCGCTGACTGGAGCCGGGAGTTCAGCGCTCTACACTTACAAACTGCGACATCGCGGATACCGCTACTGAGCGCGCGAAATCATCTTGGTATCGGTTGTCATCAAAGACGACCGTGGGTTGAGGCCGGGTTGTGAAGGGGAGAGCGCGATCCGGCCTCGATTACTTTAAAAAAATATTGGGTTCGGTCGTCTCTTTGATGACCGTTGATTGAGGCCGGATTGCGAAGGGGAGAGCGCAGTCCGGCCTCAAATTTTGTTTGTGGCAACGAGCGTCTCGCCGGTGAGTGAGCAATCAATATCTCTTGCGCGAGAGCAAGTATCGCAATGGCTACGCCGCGCATCGGCATGGCCCAGTCATGGCAATCGGTAACGCGCAAGATGCGCGTGCCACTGTTACGGATAGATCAGGTTGTAGAGTTTCTCAGCCCAGTCCTCATCTAAATTCTGCAGGATAACGTATTGCTCGATCGCCCCGTCGCGATTGCCCTGGGACAGCAAGGTCTTGCCCAGATTGAAATAGGCCTTTCCGAAATCCGGCTTCAGCCGAATGGCCTGCCGAAAAGCTTCCACCGCATCATCGCGCCGGTTCATCGCTTCATAAGCTTCGCCCAGATTGTTCTGCGCATTCGCGTCGCCCGGTCTTAGGATGGCGAGTTGCTTAAAGGCCTCGACCGCCTCGGCGTATTTCCTGGTTTGCAGATAACGCAGACCAAGGCGGTCATATGCGCGGGCATAGTCCGGCTTTAATCGCAGCGCGTGCTTGTACGCCTGAATCTCTTCATCGAATTGCCCCCAATCGCGATACGTCAACCCGAGGGCGTAGTAAGCATCGGCCGCGTTGTAGGGATCCAACTTGATTGACTGGCGATAAGCAGCTTCGGACTCGCGATATTGCTTCAGATAATAGTTGGCCAGCCCGATGTTGAAATACGACTCGGCCGACGGTCGAATGCCGACGGCCTTCTTCGAAGCTTCGATCGCTTCGGCGTGGCGGCCCAGCTTTTCGTTACAGAAACCCGTCTGCGCCCAAGCCTCGGCGTAACTGCTGTCCGATTCCGTGGCCCTTTGAAAGTAAGGCAGGGCGTTCTGGCAATCGTCTTTAGAAAGAAAGCTGAGCCCGTCGCGAAAGAACTCGACGGCCTTTGCGCGTTTATTGCGCCCCGTTGTGGCGACCAGTTCGCCCAGTGACATCTGTTGTCCGGTTTGCGTCTGTGCGGACCGATCCAGTTGCGCGATCCGATCCGAGGGGATGGCGAAGTTGACGCTCTGGCCGCCGGTGATTTGCAGCGTTGCCACGCCAATCACCTGACCCTGCATATTGACGACCGGACTGCCGCTCGATCCAGGCGAAATCGGCGCCGTGATCTGAATGATACGGCCAAAGCCGGGGATGTCGCGCACCGCGGAAACGATCCCATTGGTCACACTGCCTTCCAGGCCAAATGGATTTCCGATGACCACGACACTCTCGCCCTCCTGCGGCGAGGTGCGATCGAGGGAAAGTGGCCGGATCAGGCCCGGAGGGGCCTCGACTTTCAGCAAAGCAAGATCGCCCTCGGCATCCACGGCCAGAACACTCCTGACCTGAAAACTGTTGCCTGAATTCAAATGGACTTCGGCGCGATAGGCGCCTTCGATCACGTGGCGGTTCGTCACGACGCGGTCCAGGCCGACGAAAAAGCCGCTGCCACGCGAGAGTTTTTCGCCGCGCGTGTCAAAGGTTTCGATGGCCACGGCTGAAGGTTTAATGCGACGTACGAGTTCGGGAAGCTGATCCTGAGAGTTTATCGCTAACGGCGCGAGTAAGAACACTACTGTGGCACACAGAAGAATAAGAGGATCTAGGTTTCTGGCAAGGCTCGCGCGACTAACTGCTTTCATTTCCTGCTCAGTATAGCGTGCGTTCACGCGTTTTGCGCGGTAGGAGCGGGGCACTAGCCCGACCGTCAGGGAGGGCTACACACTCTAGAGCGATTAGTAGCAATCACATTCCCGCCAGCGCGAGCTTCTGCACCCGCGAAACGATCTCGTCCAACTTCACATCTTCCGTCTGCTTCGTTTGGCGATCAAAGAGTTCCACCAGAGAGTCGGCGATCTTCCGTCCAATTGTGACGCGGTAGGGAACGCCAATCAGATCCGCGTCCTTGAATTTCACGCCCGCGCGTTCGTCGCGGTCGTCGAGCAGAACTTCCAGGCCAGCGTGCTGCAAGTCTTGGTAAAGCTTTTCGCCTGCCTCGCGCAGCTTCGCATCTTTGATGTTGGTTATGGTGATAATCGCGTCGAATGGCGCCAGCGTCCGCGGCCAGATAATTCCGTCCGCGTCATGGTTCTGTTCGACGGCCGCCGTAATGATCCTCTCAACGCCAATGCCATAGCTGCCCATGACGATTGGCGCCTGTTTGCCATCCTGCGTAAGTACCGTCGCGCCCATTGATTCCGAATACTTCGTGCCGAGTTTGAAGATGTGACCGATCTCCATCGCCTTGTAAACTTCCAGCGTGCCGGTATCACAGCGCGGGCAGGATTCGCCCGAAGTCACCGTGCGCAGGTCAGCCCATTGATCGACTTGAATGTCACGTTCGATGCTCACGCCGCGAATGTGATGGTCGTCTTTATTCGCGCCGGTCGTCATGTTGCGGCGGTCTTTCAGACCGAGGTCGGCGATGATTAATAAGTCGGGCGCGGCTTTCTTTACACCTACGCCGCCCAGGCTCCCGGCACTTGCCCCGAGCAAGTCGCGAATCTCTTCCGCGTGGGCGGGGCGCAACCCGGTGGCGCCGAGGGCGTCGGTAAACTTCACTTCATGCAGTTGATGATCGCCCCGCAGCAAAGCCAACACCCGTCGCGATTCGCCATTGACGGTCGCGATATAGACGAGCGATTTGATTTGACCAACAGCCGGCACCAGATACGGAGTTCTCGTCAGGTCTTCGATCGTCCGCACACCGGGGGTGGGAAATTCTTCGGGCGCATCGGGTCCCGCTTCGTCTTCGATCGTGGGCAGACGGGACGTGGCCTTTTCGAGATTGGCGGCGTAACCACAGTTAGAACAACTCGCGATCAGGTCTTCACCGGCATCGGTCTTCGCTACAAATTCCCTTGACTCTGATCCGCCCATCGAACCGGATGAAGCTTCGACAATCGAAAACTGAATTCCACAGCGAGTAAAAATGCGCTGGTAAGCTTCGCGCTGATCCGCAAACGACCGGTCGAGCCCTTCGCGGTCCGCATCGAAGGAGTACGCGTCCTTCATGATGAAGGTGCGCAGGCGCATCAGGCCTGATTTCGGACGCGCTTCATCGCGGAACTTCGTCTGGATCTGATACCAGACCTGCGGCAGTTGTTTGTACGATCTGATTTCGTTCCGAGCAATCGAGGTGAAGACTTCTTCATGTGTCATGCCCAGACACATGTCCGCGCCTTTGCGATCCTTCAGGCGAAACATGTTGTCGCCCATCACATCCCAGCGGCCTGACTCCTTCCATATCTCCGCCGGGTGCAGTGCCGGCAGGTAGAATTCCTGACCGCCGATGCGGTTCATCTCTTCGCGAAGAATCTGCATGACCTTGAGCACAATGCGCTGTCCCAGCGGCAGGTAGGAATAAATGCCGGCAGAAAGTTGGCGCACGGTTCCCGCGCGCAGCAGCAGTTTGTGCGAAATGACCTCGGCGTCAGCCGGGTCCTCGCGAAGTGTCGGAATGAAAAATTGTGACCAGCGCATAGGAAAGCATTTTCGCTTAGCAAGGCAGTGAACGCAAACGGGGCCCAAGTTTGGATAGTGTTTCATTTTCCTTGGCGTCTTCCGATACTCTTTGCGCCTTTGCGAGAAATGCATCTTTCGTTTGGTGATATTTCACGCAAACGCGCAAAGGCGCGCTTAAGTCGCAAAGAAAACCAAATCAAAACACCACTTAAGTTTGGTGGCGTCCTCGTTGCGGCTATCACGACGCGTGATGTACCATCGGTTCACAATCTTTCTTACACGGATTCGATAACATGAAGATAGCAATCGCCAGTGATCACGCCGGTTACGAAGAGAAGGAACGTCTGAAACCTCTGCTCGGCGAACTGGGAATTCAGTACGAGGATTTGGGCACGGTTTCCAAGGAGTCGGTGGACTATCCCGATTACGCTCGTAAGGTTGGTGACGAAGTGGCCAGCGGTAACGCAGATCAAGGATTACTCGTCTGCGGTTCCGGCACGGGGATGGGCATGGCGGCCAATAAAATTCCCGGCGTGCGCGCCGCGGTCGCGTGGAATGAAGAGATTGCCAGGCTCGCCCGCGAGCACAACGACGCTAACGTTTTGTCGTTAGGCGCCCGGGTCACGCCCGCGGCGGACCTTCCGAAAATCGTGCGCGCGTGGTTCGCCGCGAAATTCGACAGTGGCCGGCATCAGCGACGCGTTGAAAAAATCCGCGAGATTGAACAGGATGAAACAAAGAAATTGTGTGATTGAATCATTGATCCATTGATTCAATGCGCGGTCTTTCAAATGAGTCAATGAGTCAATGAATTAACGGATCAATCAAATAATATGAACAACCTTCTTAACCTGTCACTGGCTGAAGTTGATCCGTTGATCGCCAACGCCATCGACCACGAGGTCGCGCGCCAGGCAAACGGCCTGGAACTGATCGCCAGCGAAAATTTTGTCAGCGAAGCCGTGCTCGAAGCCGCCGGCTCAGTCTTTACCAACAAGTACGCCGAAGGCTATCCCGGCAAGCGTTACTACGGCGGATGCGAGTGGACCGATGTCGTCGAGCAAGCCGCGATCGACCGCGCGAAGGAATTATTCGGCGCGGACCACGCCAACGTGCAGCCGCACAGTGGATCGCAGGCGAACATGTCCGTCTATCTCGCCGCGATTCAATACGGTGAGACCATTCTGGGCATGAACCTTTCGCATGGCGGGCATCTGACGCACGGGCATCCACTGAATTTTTCGGGCTTGAGTTACAAAGTCGCGGACTATGGCGTTTCTCGCGAAACCGAAACGATTGACTATAATGAACTGCAGCACATTGCTGAAGAGCATAAGCCTAAGCTTTTGGTGTGCGGTGCGTCGGCTTATCCGCGCATCATCGATTTCAAACGTATCGGCGAGATTGCCAGGAGCGTGGGCGCGCGCATGTTTGCCGACATCGCGCACATCGCGGGGCCCATTGTTGCGGGATTGCATCCGTCACCCGTGCCGCATGCTGATTATGTGACCACGACCACGCATAAGACTCTGCGTGGTCCGCGCGGCGGATTGATTCTTTGTAAAGCCGAACATGCAAAGGACGTTGACCGGCGCTTGTTCCCCGGCGTCCAGGGCGGACCGCTGGTGCACATCATCGCGGCCAAAGCGGTCGCGTTCGGCGAAGCGCTGCGCGACGATTTCAAAGAATATCAGCGACAGATTTTGGCAAACGCGAAAGCGCTCTGTGCGGAATTACAGGAGCAGGGCCTGCGCATCGTTTCCGGGGGCACCGATAATCATCTGATTCTCGTCGACGTGTGGATGGACGGGAAGGGAATTACTGGCAAGGTCGCCGAGAAAGCTCTCGAGGCCGCCAACATCACGGTCAACAAGAACACTATTCCTTTCGATCAGAACAAACCCTTTGTCGCTTCGGGCCTGCGCATCGGCACGCCGGCAGTGACCACGCGTGGCATGAAGGAACCGGAGATGCGCGAGATTGGTAGACTGATCACCGCCATCGTCCACGAGCCCGAATCGGAAGAAGTCCGAAGCAATGTCCAACGCGCGGTGAGTGAACTGACCGCGAAGTTTCCGTTATATGCGAAGAGGTTGAAGCATCGCAGCTCCGAGCGGTCAGCGTAGGTGTTATCCGCAGATTGCACAGATTACGCAGAGACAAGTTCAACCAGCTGGAGCATTTCTTAATCGGCGTAATCTGTGTAATCTGCGGATGAACGCCGAACCTCTTATTAACTAACGATGCAAGAAATCTTTGGCCCTGACGGCCTAATCAGCACCGCTCATCCCGAATACGAGCACCGGCCCGGCCAGATTCAGATGGCTGAGGCGGTGGTGCGCGCGTTTGAGCAGAAGCGGCACCTGATTGTCGAGGCCGGCACCGGTACCGGAAAGACGCTCGCGTATCTGGTGCCCGCGATCGCGGCGGCGTGCGGCAGCGGCGCGCGCATAGTCATCTCAACAGGCACAAAGAACCTGCAAGAGCAATTGATGGACAAAGACATTCCGTTCCTTCAGGAGATCCTGCCGGCCAAGTTTCGCGCCGCGGTGATGAAAGGCAGAAACAATTACGCCTGTCTGCATCGCATTAAACGCGTCGAGACCATGCCGGTACTCGAGGGCCTCGATCAGATCGATCACTTTGATGAAGTCTTTCGTTGGGTGACTAAAACAGATACTGGCGACCGGGCCGAGCTTTCAAATCTTCCCGAGAATCTTCCATTCTGGCGGCATATCGACGCGCGCTCTGATACTTGTCTGGGACAGCAGTGTCCGGACTTTGAGCCCTGCTTTATTACGCGGATGCGCCAGCGCGCGATCGATGCTGATATCGTGGTGGTGAATCATCACCTGTTTTTCGCTGACTTGGCTTTGCGCAATGGTGCGTATGGCGCGGTGTTGCCCGATTACGCGGCGGTGATTCTGGACGAAGCGCATCAGATTGAAGACGTGGCGTCGGAATATTTCGGCTCCCAGGTTTCGAACTATCAGATCGACGATCTGCTCAATGATCTCGGTGGATTGAAGATTGAAGACAACGAAACGAACCGGGAGCTGACCCGAATCAGCGCGCGCGTCCAACGATACGCCGACATGTTCTGGATTTCGTTTCGCGAGGGGCGCGGATTGGAAGGAAGGTTTTCGCTGGCGCCGCGGGGCATTAGCCCGACCGTTAGGGAGGGCTCAGAAGCGGACGAGACGTCCGCGCTCCCAGCAAATGTATTGACCGACGCTTATCACTCACTCGACAATGCGTTGAATCGTCTGGAAACCACCCTGGATGTTTTGAAAGATGCGCCCGCCGATACCGAGAGCATTCTGCGGCGCACGCGACAACTGCGGTTCGATCTAAACTTCATTATCAAAGGCGAAGACAAGAAGTTCGTTTACTGGCTCGAGCGGCGCAGCCGTGGTGTTTTCCTGCGAGCGTCGCCAATAGATGTGTCCGGCTTGCTGCAAGACAAGCTCTTTGAAAAAGTGCCCACAGTAATTCTGACTTCAGCAACGCTTTCCAGCGCCGGCAACTTCAACTTTATTCGCGAACGACTGGGGCTCGACGACGCGGAAGAGATGATCGCCGAATCGATTTTCGATTTTGCCAACCAGGCGGTGCTCTATTTGCCACGGTCGATGCCCGATCCGCGCTCGCCCGAATGGGCCAGCGCCGCGGCCCGGGAAGTCATCAAAATCGTGAACGCCACTGAAGGTCGCGCCTTCGTGCTTTCAACCAGTCTTTCAGGAATGAATGATTTGTTCGAGCGCGCGTCGCCCGAGCTTGATTATCCCTGCTTCGTGCAGGGCAGCGCATCGAAAGGCGCCCTGCTAAATAAATTTCGCAGCACGCCGAATGCGGTTCTGTTTGCCACGTCGAGTTTCTGGCAAGGCGTCGATGTCCGCGGCGAGCAACTTTCCTGCGTGATCATCGATAAACTTCCGTTCGCGGTGCCCAGCGATCCAGTGGTGGCAGCGCGCCAGCGTTACATTGAAGATCAGGGCGGATCCAGCTTCTACGAGTACAGCGTGCCGCAGGCCATCATAAGTTTGAAGCAGGGCCTGGGGCGCTTGATTCGCAGCACTACGGACCGCGGCGTGTTAGCGGTTTTGGATCCTCGTCTGCGAACGAAGATGTATGGACAGACATTTTTGCAGAGTTTGCCGCCGTGCCGTGTGACTTCCAACATTGATGAGCTGGCGCGGGTTTTTGAATCAGGCGTTTCCGTGCAATCGACCGGAGCGTGATTACGAAAGTTCCTTAAACGCAAAGGAACGCAAAGTTAACCGCAAAGGACCGCGAAGAGTTTCCTCTGCGCCCTTTGCGGAATCCTCTGCGTCCCTTTGCGTTTAATCTTCTGTTCCTGCCCTCTATCAAAGCCAAAACTGAACCTTGTTCGTGTCGACTTGCGACTTGCGACATTCGACTCTAGACTTTCGACGTACCATGCCCGGACAATTTGAAGTAATGATCGAGCGCAACTTTTCCAGCGCGCATCAACTGCGCGGCTATAAGGGAAAGTGTGAGAACTTGCACGGCCACAACTACAAGATAGAAATCTATGCCCGCGGCCGCGAGCTGAACAATATCGGACTGCTGGTGGATTTTGTCGAACTAAAAGAGGCCGCCGATGATCTGGTGACTTATCTCGATCACAAGAATCTCAACGAGCTCGAGCCGTTTATCCAGGAACAAAACCCATCGGCCGAGAACGTAGCGCGATTTGTTCTGGAGCGGCTGGCGGCGAGGATCGATGACGACCGGGTGAAGATTTACAAAGTTCGGTGCTTTGAAACACCGACCAGTGTCGCTACCTACCAGGTTGATTGACTAATCGCATCCACAGATTTCGTAGATTACCAGAGATTCAAGAACGGAAAAGCCTCGCGACTGGTAACGTCCGGCCAGTTTCAGCAATATCTGTGGAATCGCGTAATCTGTGGATAGCTTAGCTCCCGCCCAGTTCTCCCAAATACTCTTGAAATAGTCCCCGGTCGCGCTCAGTCATCTCGCTGATCCGCGCCCCAATCAAATACCCTTCATCACGCTTCTCATAGCGCACGGGCGTGGCCTGGATTTCAATCGAAAGGCCGTTTGGCAAGTCCAGCTCGATAGCCATTGAACCTTCGGTGCCGAGCAAATACTGCTCATCGATGTTCTGAGCGTACAACATCACCGCCAATCCGGCCTCGCTAATATTCACCGTGTGTCCGGCAACGGCACGCAGGTGCTGCACGCCACCTGCACTGGTTTCCGCTTCGCGCAAGAGCACGCTGAATTCCAGGCGCGCTTCCAGGTTGGCATCAAGTCTCGGAGACTGACGACGGTCTTCGTAGTTCGAAGGCACAGTCGGGGGACCCCCTTTTTTCTTGTTTTAGTTTTGGCTGACGGTTTCGATCTTGTATTTCTTAATTTTACTGTAAAGGCGTGGCCGATAAATACCGAGCATGTTGGCGGCCTTCTGCTTGTTTCCGCCAGTGCGTTGCAGAGTCCGCTCGATGACAAACTTCTCGATATCTTCGAGCGTCATATTGGGTGGAACATCCCAGGCCAGGGCGGGCGAAGCGGCATTGGCGGCTCCGCCGTTGTCAAACGGCAAATCCACCGGTTCGAGGTGTTCGCCTTTGGCCAGCAGCACTGCGCGCTCGATCACGTTCTGCAACTCGCGCACGTTGCCGGGCCAGGGATGAGAAAACAACCTTTGATAAGCCGACTGCGAAACCCCGGCGATCGGCCGTTCATATTTTTCGGCGTACAGCTTGAGGAAATGATCGGTGAGTAATTGAATATCTTCCATGCGCTCGCGCAAAGGCGGCACATGAATAGTAATCGTAGAAATGCGATAGAAGAGGTCATCGCGCAGCAGGCCGTCGCGGATAGCATCGGCCGGCATGCGATTGGTTGAGGTGATCAAACGAAAATCTACGGGATAACTTTTTTCCGAGCCGATCTTGCGGCAAGTTCTCTCTTGCAGCACGCGCAGGAGTTTCGGCTGCAATTCAACGGGCATTTCGGCGATTTCGTCCAGCATCAGCGAACCGCCGGCGGCGTGCTGTACCAGACCTTCCTTGTCTGCATGCGCTCCCGTAAACGCGCCCTTGGCATGGCCGAAGAGTTCCGATTCGATTAGTTCCTTGGGCAGGGCGGCGCAGTTCACTTTGACGAAGGGTTTTTTCGCGCGTAGAGAATTGTAGTGAATAGCGTTGGCAATCAGTTCTTTGCCGGTGCCCGATTCACCGACGACCAGCACGTTCGCATCAGACTTGGCCACACTCTCGATCGTCTCATAGATGGTCTGCATCTGTTTCGATGAGCCGATAATGTTGAAGTACTCAGCGCGAGTGGATAGCTGACGGCGCATATTCGCCGTCTCGGCCATCAACTCGCGTCGTTCGAGAGCTCTCTCGACGAGCAGCAGCAGTTCTTCCGGATCAAGCGGCTTCTCGACGAAATAAAAAGCGCCGGCTTTCATTGCCTCGACCGCCGTCGGGACGCCTAAACCGTGCCCGGTGACTACGATGACTTCCGTTGCCGGCTTGGCGTCTTTCATGTGGCGCAGCAAGGTGAGACCGTCTATGTCCGGGAGTTGCAAATCGCAAATCGCCAGGTGATGCGCCCCGCCGTCAAAGAGATCGAGTGCCTCTGCTCCGTTCGTTGCCGTATCCACGGCGTAACCCTCTTCGCTCAAATGCAGGCGCAATCCGTGAGTTGTATCGGAATCGTCGTCAACCACCAGGATGCGAATATCTTTTGCTTTGCTCTTAGTCATCAGTCAAAAATATTTGCTCAGAGTTCAAGCTTCAACTTGTCTTCAGCTCTTCAACTTTATTCAGCCAGCGGCAGCCAAATGCGAATCGCGTTGGCGTTATGTTCAATCCGGCCTTCATGAGCTTCGATGATTTTTGCGGCCAGGGCCATGTAAACCGTAGCCTGGTCGTGGACCGACGCAAACGTTTGGTGGCGAGTAACGGATCCAACCCCACGCCATTCGACCAGGACACTCGATGAGCCAGGCGTGCCGGCCAGACTAACGTGCAGCGAAACCTGGTTCACGTCACGTTTTGGATTGCTGCCAATTGCCTCCTCAGTTATCGCCTCAAAAGCCTCTGACAAAGCTGTCGGATCGAACCGGCCATAGAACTGACGGTCTTCAATCTCGCAGCGCAGATCCTTCAGTGCCAGATCTCCGGAATTCCGAGTCCCCGGTACGCGAGCAACACCCGCGATAATCTTTCGCAGATCGTATTTTTGCCGGTGCAACTCCAGCGGGCGCGAATAGCGGACCAAAGCCGTCATGTCCCTGGCCGCCCGATCCAGCCCGGCGATTAATTTTGCGAGCGTTTCGCGTTCTTCCGCCTGATCGTCGCGTTCAAGGCGCTTGCGCAAAAACGTGGCGTACAATTTGAGTCCGTTAAGTTGGTTCTTGAGATCATGAACGACTTGCAGAGTCGCCCGGCCCAAATCTTCGAGCGGGTTCACATCTTTTGCCTTGGCTACCGCAGGTTTCATTGGTTCTACGAATCCTTGCACAGTAGAGGGAGAAGTGTACGAATTGGGCTCAATAAGGTCACCTTTTTGTGTCGCGTTTCGATGCGACATGATAGCAGACCCTGGCGAACGTATGCTACTAATGCGGCCGAAAAGTCGATTGTCCTAAGCAAAGAACCAATGTGCGCGATGATTGCAGCAAAGAGAGATCCGATGGCGAGACCCAAGCGACTTTTTTTGGTGGTAGAAGACTTTGAGGACAGTCGTTTCATGATGAGGCAGCTCCTCGAAATGGCCGGCTACAAGGTGGTGGAAGCGACCGACGGCGAGGAAGCGATTGAGTTGGCCGTGGCTGAGCAGCCGGAGCTGATCCTCATGGATTTGAGTCTGCCAAAGCTGGACGGGCTGGCCGCGACCAGGAGAATTCGGCAGCATCGAGGCCTGAGAGAGGTTCCTATCGTAGCGGTTTCCGCACACGATTCGCCCGGGACACGGACCGAGGCGTTGGAGGCCGGATGCGACGAATATGTCACCAAGCCAATCGATTTCGACCAGCTAAGTTCGTTGCTCAGTCGGCTGCTCCCGGGAAGACATAACTAGTTCGCGCCCTCAACTTTAATGGATTCAGTCCTGTATTGTAATCGCGCGGAGGTGTGCCCGATCACACGGCAAATCCGAACGACCGCAGACCTCTCCGCCGGTTAAGTGTGAACATTAACAATCGGCACATGAATTGATACTTAGGACGCCGGCCTTGGATGAAAATAAATTGGCGCGAAGCTTTTGGGGAACGCCGGAAGGATGGTGAGGGCGTGAATGAGCCGGAAAGAAGTGAGGTTATCGAAATTCCTCATCGCCGCGTGAGACTCGAGGATGGAATGCTGCATAGTGACCATGCCGCAACGGATTTTACCCGATCAATGACACACGAATTACGCACGCCGCTGAACGTGATCATCGGGTTGTGCCAACTGCTGGAGCGCGATCGCAAGAGCCCTCTCTCACCGATGCAGCGCGACGCCGTGGATCGAATGGAAAGGAACGCGCGTGCCTTATTGCAAAGCGTTAATCACCTGCTCGCGTGTATGCGTAGCGGAACCTTTGAATAGGATCAGATCGCGGCGCGTGATGAGTTAAGGTCTGCGCATTCTTTTTGAATTCACCCCTTCGTCCCACGAGCCATCGTAGCCGACGTAATGAATCAGGTGCTCACCGCGATCAAGTTGCAGGACCCGCGCCGAATACCATTGACCTTGCCAGTTCAGTTCCACCATCGTCCCGACACCGTACTCCAGGCGGCTCATCTTTCGAATCTGATTCGGAAGCACCCACTCGTCATCCGCGTCTTCCCAGCCGAAGTAGTGGACACGGAAACGGCCGGCCCGAGCGTCAATGATTCGCGCCTTGTACCAGGCGCCTTCTGATTTCACTTCGACTCGCCGGCTTATTTCCGGGTTGGATCTTTGTGGGGCGACAGCCATGACAGTATCGGGCAGAAACTTACCAGTAGCGACGAACGCTGACTGTTGCTCTTCGGCAAATACCATGTCCGCGTTAACATCCTCAGCCAGTTCTCCCAGCGTCACTCGCCCGTCTCGATTGATATCCGCGAAGGCTTTGCCCCTGAGGCCGGCCAATAACATTTCCGTGAACGTCCAATTTTCCGTAGACAGTTCGCTCGCGGAAGCAGACGTCAGCGACGCGTACGCGATCTGGTGACGCATCCTCCGCGCCTGCTCAGCCAGACTGCCGGAGTAGCACGAGTCCGCTGCGAGAAAAGCTCGCGATCCTTTGAAATATTTCTCGATGTCTCTGACGATTGAGTCGGTCGACCAACCCGGCACGTCATTGCTGGCGTCGTACGTCGCGAAATACGTCGTGCGCCCGTCGTCCGATTTATAACCGTGGCCGCAGTAGTAAAAGAAAAGAAGGTCTCCCTCCCTGGCCTGTGACAGAAAGGCTGAAAAGCTCGATTTAACCTGGCGAGTCGTAGCCCGCGCGTCCTGGAGGTAGACAAGCTGATCCGCGGGTACACCCTGCTGCCGGAAGAAATCAACCAACTGCGCATCCCGGCGATTTTTTTGCGGGAACGAATTGAAAACATCGGGGTGTTTCCATTTCAGCGTGCCAACGATGAAAACCCAGGTTCTTTGTGGCTGCCAATCGCGCTCTTGCGCGAATACCGCCGGGCCGGCGAACCAACCAAAGAGCAAAATAATCAGGAGAGTAAGAATGAGTGCTCTGAAATTCTTGAGTAACATTTCGTTCAGTCTTCCACCCTCTGATTTGTGATGCTTCCGAGGCTCTGAATTTCATCCTGCTTCGCAAACATGAAAGAAACCACTCTGGGCGGTTTGTTATGATCCTCTTCATGCCACCACTCGTTCATGTTTGTCAGCGAGAAGCCGCTGTGCGCAGCGGCGCCGGTGAAATCAGAGAGGTGATGCACAAATGCCTCGATTTCCGTCGTTTGCTGTTCGCGCTGGAAATTGGCTTTGGTGCCCTGGTACTGCCGGAACGGGTGCAGCTCGGAAATGAAGAACCTCCCTCCGCGGCCGAGGACGCGATCCGCTTCGGCAAAGATGAAAGAAAGATCGCGGATATGTTCGAGCACCAGGTTGCAAGCTATTAGATCCACAGCCCGCTCTTTGCAAGGCCACCTTTGCGTAAGATCGGCTACGACAAAGCTCACATTACCGGCCTGCAATTTTTGTCTCGCCTTCTCGATCATCGCTTCAGAAAAATCGAACGCGTAAACATACTCGCCGATCTCCGCCAGCAGAGCAGTGTTCTTGCCCGTTCCGCAGCCAATTTCTAAGACGGATTTGCACCGGAGATTTGCCAGCATATTTCTGCTAATAGTCTGATCCAGGTCGCGGGTCAGGTTTCGATCGCGGTCATAGGTTGCTGACCAATGGTTGTAGGCTTCCTGGATTTTCACGATGCCTGAGAATGAAGCGGTTCGCGCTATTGACTTTCGAAGTTCGATTCAGCCGGTTCGGTTCCGCCATCGCGTCAGGAGATAATCGAGGGAGAAGTGATCGTCTCTGCGCGGCAGCAACAAAACAAATAAGACCAGAGCCAGACGCGGAATCACATGGGTGTGAAATTCGTAGAGCGGTTCTTTCAGCAGATGGCCAAAGGTTACAATAGCCAGGACGAGACCCAGCGCTACCAGCGCCTCACGAGTGCGCAGCCCCAGAATTACCAGCCCTCCGGCGATCAACTCGATGAAAGGAATGACGACGCCAACGGCCCAGAGCGACCACACGGGTAGGAAGGTGTCGGCAAAGGGTAGGAAATATTTTCGCGCGTGCTCGAGCGGACCCAACTGAAAAACCTTCCAAACACCGGCCATGAAAAAGATCAGTCCAACGACAAGTCGCGCGAACAGCAAAGCCCAACTACGATCCAGATTGCGTTCCTTGTCGGGATTCATTTTGGAACTCGAGCTTAGATATTGGCCGCGAACAGCTTAATCTCAGCGGCGTCCTCTGACAATCTCACCATCTTCTCGAACTGGAAACCAAGTTTTTCCAGCAAGCGAATCGAGCTTTGGTTCTCCGGGTTGACCACTGCTACCACTCGTTTCAGTCCCAACTTTTCACGCGCAAAAGACAATACCCCGGACGCAGATTCCATCGCATATCCCCTTAACCAGAACTCGGGCAGCAAAGCATATCCGATATCGACGTCTTCCAGCACTTCACGCTTCAGCAAACCGCAAATGCCGATGTGCGTTCCCGCGTCTTTCGTCTCGACCAGCCAAAGCCCAAAGCCGTGCTTTTCATAACTCGCCACCGGTCCGTTCAGAATATACGCCCGTGCTTCTTCAATAGTGCGAACATTCCGGTCGCCGATATTTTGGATGAAGGAAGGCTCATTCAGCAGCCTCAGAATAAAGCCGGCGTCATCGACAGACAGCCGGCGCAGGCGCAATCTGTGCGTTTCCAGAACCATCAAGATCGTCGCTCAACTATCTGACTTTCGCCACAGGTCGCAAATCTCGTCGGTTCTCTTCAGGTTCTGCATCTTGCTCGCTTCTTATTGCTGCCCGATGGTATGGCCCAGCATGTAGCCCTGCCGGCCGTCAGATAACTTGACGGTTACCCAGAGCACATCATTGGTCTCTGAGGAGGCGACAATCTCTACTTTGCTTCCCGGAGCAAGCTTTGTGATTGGCGCTGAAAGTGAGTCCTTATCTGTATACACAACTGCTTCTTGATTCACAACTGCCTGCTTACCTGCTGTTATCTTTGGGCGCTCCGTTGTTGACCCACCACCTTTGGCCATTTTGATAACGCCCCAAACGATCAGGCCCACTCCAACCACAGCAAGTAGCTCGCCGCTGTTAGTGCCTATCAGAACGAGCTTCCCTGAAAGACCTCCGATTATGAACACAACGCCGACGACGATGTTGCCTATGCCTCTCATTAGTCTCGTCCTCCTTTGACCGAAGAGTTTTTGGTGATCGAGAATAAGCCGAGAACGTCGCGATAGTATTCAGATATCCGTAGTAGGTTGAATTCAACACCACAGTCAAAAGAACCAGTTGCCGGCGCTCCGATCCAACGAGTGTCGGATTGGGGCGACTTCATTAGTTCTTTTCGGGACAATCCTGTTTCTTTAGCACGTGCTGGAACGACCTTATAACTCTCAAAAGCCTGCATCGCAAGGTCATTCGCGGATTGATCGTGAAGAAGCCGAAAGGTCATACCACGGAATTGAAAATGCAAGATCCAGGAATTAGGCATTAGCTGCGGGTTTGGTTAAAAAACGACGTTGCCAGCTCGACAAATCTGATGCGATCAGCGGCGGATTGAAAAGCGCGATTCCGAACGATTACGCCGCCACCATCTCGCGTGAAGATATCGACAGAGTCTCTGGTTTCTTTAATCTCCGCCACCGTTTGCCAATCATACTTGATCTGGCGGTTTATTTGAGTGACCGAGAATCCGTCCGGTGTTAACTCGACTTCACACACAAATGAATTTTCATCACCCAGTATCTCCTGATGAAGTTTGCGCAGTCTTTTCTCCGTTCCACGCTTATGGAAGGCGGGATAAATGAGCGCGCTTACGAGAGCGGCAACTAGACCGATGAGAGCCCCTTTGAAGGGAGTTTGGTAAAAGAAAGCGAATACGAGTAGCCACGCCATTAATGCGGCATAAAACATGCCATTCCATTTCCACGAGCGCACAACCTTCGAGCGCGCGGAAAACCGCTTTGACGCGTCAATCAGGTCGTCTCGTGTGAACTCAAACTGCACGCGCATATGGAAGTGAAAGCCGCCTAGGCTGCTAACGGCCGGGCGACAACTAATCAAGCATTCAAGTTAACCGTTTCCTCAAACTGATGAACTCCTAACCCGCAAAATCTCAGGTTGAGATAGTTTGGATTAACACGGAGCCGAAGTCGGCTCTCCATATTTTAACTTTGACACACTCGCCTTCGTGGCGCTGTGCTTGACGAGAACGAACAAATTATCGAATTCACAATCATCAATGATAGGCAGAGATGGCCCGCCAAGCAGCTTTATCAATTCGGGAACTGTGTTGCTGTGTCCGACGACCAATACGGTTTTCCCGGCGTGATGCGTCAAAATATGATCCTTGAGTTCGATGGCCGCGTCCAACCGCACAGTCGGGAGGTCGGAATGCGCGACCAGAAAAGGTTTTGCCGTCATTTTTGCGCGTGTGAAATGAGATGTATAGACGGCTTGTATCCCCGCCGTGCTTAATACATGGATTAGCTTTCTCGAACGCGCCATCCCCTTGTCGTTCAGAGAAGGGCCGGGATCATCGGGAGTACCCGCCGGGGGAACGTCCCTGTTCGCATGACGGATGAGAATCACTGTCGTTACTGTATTTGTAGCCATCGCATTCTCCTGCTAATCATTTTAAGCGGTATGCCAACAAACGGCGCCGGTACGGAATGCGAGGCGTCGGGTTCGCCGTTGAGTGCTATTAGCTTGGGCCGGTATATTTCTTTACTTGAACACCTGCCTTAACAAGCCTGCTCCCAAGCCATTTGTACTTCGTTGTTTCGATGTAACCATAGCAAGCATTACAATCATCTGCTGTTGGTCTATAGCGCCCCACGATTAGCTGACCATTTAATATTTTCACGCTTTCAATTGAGCCATGCGCGCGATCACCACCTTTAATCCTTGCAAGTAAGCTCGGGCTTCCATTTTTTAATGCATAAACAAAGACACCAGTAAATGTACTGTTGCTGGCCTTTAAGTTATATTGAACATTAACAGCAGCCTCGTCGCTCCCATCACCTGTTATGTCACCATAGGTGGGCTTAGCCTCAAAATCTACAATGTACTTTGCCTGAACCCAATCATCGTCTCCATTCTCCTTTATGAATTTTACTGCTTCTGCCCAATCTTGCCTCAGTGTTTTAGCTGCTTCTCGGTAAGCGACGCTTTTGAGATCGAATTTCCGAATATTCTGATTAGTGCTTTTCTGCCTGAGTTGATTACTTGATGCCGCCGATGAAGTTGCAGCTACCAACAAGGCAAATATGACGAGCTGTCTCATAGAGGTGTGTCCTTTCATGTATAGGAGAAAAATCTCCCGTCAGATCTAACCGGCGCGGCGATTAGTTACTACTCTCGGATCAAACAATCAAGTTGAGAGAGAGGTATCCGCACTCTGAGCCAAACGAATTATTCTGCGGCGTTTTCCAAATCACTTCGCTTCAATCCAAACCACTGAAAGCCTTTCGCTGGATGGCCGTTCATGGTTTGGACATCGATGTGATCCAGCGCGAGTGTGTCAAAGTCCTGCGTGAGCGTTTCGATCCAACGGGGGTCATGATGTCGAACCGTGACTCCTTCGGGCAGGTCGAATACTCCGTACGTCCCATACTTTGGCTCGTCGCGCACGTATCGCTCCCGGTTTCGCTGGTCGGTTTGCAGCCAAAGATCGCTTACGTAGAAAAGACCACCAGGCCGTAAGACACGACCGACTTCTTCAACTATAGCCCGTTGGCCCTGGTTGGTTGGCACGCATGTAAGGACCGTGAACAACAGGGTCGCGTCCACCGAAAGATCGGCCAGGGGAAGTTGTGGCGGGCAGGTAATCTCGGCAAAGGTAATGGCTGGAAAACGCTCGCGGGCCATGGCGACCATCGCCGGAGCAAGATCACAGCCGATTAGATTGCGATAGCTACGGTCAAACAGGAGACCCAGCGCCCGGCCGTAGCCACAACCCACGTCGAGTATCCGGCTGCCGGGAGACAACCATTCACTTAAGCGCTCAAAGTTAACCGGGTGACCGAATGATTTGCCGGGACCTATCCGGTTCCAATAACCGAGCTGACGATCGAGATCTAGCATGATGTACTCGTGCCGCCCCAACGATCGAATTCACCGGCGCGGCAATTAGCAACGACGTCGACTCCCCGCGCTCCAGTGCAAGGAGTCGTTAGGCTGCGTCAACGACGCGACCGCCTGCCTGATACTAACGCGGCTATCGGGACAACTATCGCCATAAGCAGCCATGAGCCCAGGGGAACGACAAGGAACATGAAAGCCGCCTGGGACCTGGGCCTCAAGACAACGTCCCCGTAAAGGGCCAAAGAGCTCAGCGCGACAACCAGCATCACGATATGAAGCGTCGATCGAGTAACAACCGACCAACGCTTCGAAACCAGGTCGGCCAATAGGAGGGCCATGAACGGGGAAAGATCCCAGACTACGAAAAGAGCCAACAGGAGACGAGAAGGGTTACGATGACCTACCCAGAGCATCAAACCGAGCGAGCCCGCGGCCCCGGCCAACACCCCGGTTAGAGCCACCGCGCGCAGGACGCCAGGGAACCTACCATCGGACTTTCCCCGGTTTGCTTCAGCGGTTAGCTCACTGGGAACATTAATGCTCATTGATCTCTCCTGGTGCCTGAGGTCCGAGTTGACCGGGCGCCCCCGGGCTCCGATCCAACGACGTGTTGGCTGTGGCCTAAGTCGGCTGCGGTGTTCTGCGTATTCTATACCAGAGAAATACAATGCCAGACCCAAGCATGATCCCGACAGCGTCGGGAATTAGATCTCGCAAGCGGCAGTGACCGTTACCGCTGATGCGTTCCGCGAGTTCCACTAGCACCCCCATCGTAATGCTTGCCAGGGCCGCCCAGGCGAACGCTGACCAATGATACATACGAAGTTGCGCACTCGTCATTGCTGGAGGTTCGTTGTGCCCGGTGAGCGGCCCACGATTGAAGTCACCGAGTGCGGGTGAACGCCATTCAAGCACTGCCGGGATAGAGTTAGTTGTGAAGCACGTGCGTTCCGTTTGCAATGAATTGTTCGGCGTACCGTTATGGGAGCGGTGCTTTGTAGGTCGCGATTTGCCAGACATTGCCGCACGGATCTTGGACCATTCCGCGGCGGTCGCCATACGGCGTGTCCCGGGGCTCTTCGAGCGACACGGCGCCTGCCTTCAGTGCACGCAGATAGGTTGTGTCGATGTCGTCGACATAGAGGTAGAGAAATGCAGGCATCGCGTCGCGTGGGCCAACGCTGCTTACCATAACGAGCGAGTCCCCAATTTTGATCACTGACGGACGATCCGTGTGGAAGTCTCCGGTCGCGCTGAACGCTTGCCTGAGAAATTCGACTAACATGGCCGTGTCGTGGACCACGAGCCGAGGCGTCACGCTATGCCAACCCTGCGGGATCGCTTTAGTCATCCGTGCTCACTCCTTTGTATCGAGATATTGACCGTTACTACTTGGCTATGATCAGTCACGCATCGTCCGGGTGTTCAATCAGATCGTCAAGCTCCGGGTATGCGGTGTTTATGACCTCAAGGATCTCCATCTGGATCCTACCAATGGACAAACCAACGCCTCTCTTTATGTGGTCGTATTGCTCCGGCTCACATTTGTCCTTTGAGATATGCAAGAGTTCCATTAGCTCCCGAATTGCTTTCAGAGCGTGATCCCTTATTTCCATGGCGTCGTCTTTTTCGAGCATCACTTGTCCGACATATGACTAAGAATGTCCCTAAAAAGCTCCAGCCTGCTGGAACGCAGAAGCATCGAGTTCAAAGTGACCGGGCGCGCGATTACATCCAACCGGCAAATCAAACCATCAAGTTGAGAAAGACGTATCCGCGTCCGGTCCAACGATGTGTAGAACATCACCTCGCGACGATGAGTCACGCGCGCAACGTAGTAACCAACACCGAAAAGATAATTCCAAGAATAGAAGCCCCCAGGTAAGCGCCAACGAAACCCAAGATAATGAGAAGTCCCTTAGCGCCTCTGGTCTTGACGAGATAATAAGGCATAACTAACGGCCACGCGATGCAAAGAAAAAAACCCATGTCGTAAACCCATACGACGCCACGCTTCCGACTGTCTGTGCGCAACCACCAACCGAAAATCCAGAGCTGTCCCGCCCAATGCAGCAGCGTGTATACGCCAGGCGCTTCGAGTTGCTGCCCGAGATAAAGACCGTCCGCGAATTGAGTGATTACAGAGAATGAATAGAGCAACACCGTCGGTGAAAGAGTTCGTGAGAGAGCGGTTGCCATTAGCTGCTTCCCGCAAGAGAGAAGATGTCCAACGATTGAGGTTCAGTTGGCCGCGCATGCAGCTGCGCAGCGATTACATTCAACCGTGATTCAACAATCAAGTTGAAGAGACTACCCGCGCTCCGGTCAACGAGTTGTTATGTCCCAGTCTTGGGTAATCGCTGAGCGGCCTGCTCCAATAACTGACGAACCAGCAAGCCCTCGGGTTGCGTTCGCTCGCGTGCTTTTTGCAGGGCCGTAATTTGCATCCAGCCGGGAATCGTCGGGTCTGCTCCGGCCTCTATTAGGATCTTCGCTACGTCGTATGAACAGTTGTCAGCAACCTCTCGGAGCGGCGTGTTACCAATGACCCGTTCGTCATGCGCATTCACGTCGGCGCCCGAAGCGAGCAGGCTCCGCAGAACATCAAGATGGCCACGCTCCGCAGCGTAATGAAGTGGAGTCTTCCCGAGTTCGTCGAATACGTTAGGTTGATAGCCAACGTTCAGAAGTCTTTCGACCTCTTCAACGTCGCCGTCCTGAGCAGCGAAATGTAACTGCTCCCGCTCGAATACTTCTTCATAGGGAACGAAATGGGACATAACCGCAGAGTTCAGGTGGCGCGGGCGGCGGCACACAACCGCGCCGGATGAAGCTAGTTGAGAGGCACGCCATACCGCGCTCACCTGCAATGAATTGGCGGGCGCGGCGTCATATCAATCTCCTCAGCTTGAGTTTTGTTTGCAGGTTTTTTTGACCACGCTTGAGACTTATCAAATATTCTTTGGCATCTTGCATGAACATCCGGCGAATCTGTGTCAACGTGAATTCTTTCGTCGGATGACCATCGATGGCCGTAATCACGTCCTCCTCCTGGATCCCGGCCTCTGCCGCCGGACTGCCTTTCTCTACCTCGTTAACCACTACGACAGAAAAATCCTGGCCCTCGGCCGCCATGTCCAGTCCGCTCATATCTACTTCATAGGGTTCGGAAAACTGCGCATTGGGTTCAAGAATCATTCGCCGACGAGAAAGGTCGAAAACCACTTTGAAGCGACGAAAGATTTCGCCTCCAATCAGCCCATCGTATCTGGAGCTGGCATTATCGCCGCGTCTGGCCCGAGAAAATCGAGCGACTGGATTCTCCAACTGAAAGCTTCCCAATCTTATGTACTTGAGACGGCCGGAGAAAGCCTGCGCGGTGCCGCCCGCGCCACCCGTGCGGATCTGACTTTTCCTGGAAATTGAGTCCAGGAGCTTATTCCTGTCGATGAAAGGAGTATTAAACAAGACTGCTCCGGTTGATCCCGAGTCAAGCTCGAACTTGCCTCTGATGGCAGGACGCCCGGCGAGGGCGACACGCGCACTAGCAAACGGCAAATCGCCTTCTAACGTAACCGGGATAACTTCGCCTGAGCGTGAATACTGATAGCTCTCGGGTTCATAAAGGTTGATGACCTGAGAAGCATAGTCAACTTCAACCACCAGCCGCTTGAGAATGTCGTTGCCGAGCACGCCGCTGATTTTGCGGGCGAGCGGAGCCGAGAGAAAGTCTATCGGAAGGCCGTATACCGTCAGATTCGTTGCTTCGACATTCGGAAGCTTTAAAGAGTTTCCTCTGAAAGTCAGCGCGGTCGCTGTGCCTGCTCCGCCCGTCTCGACGAGTCGACCGCTAGGCTTTAGGCGGAAAGCTTTGGCCAACTGAGAGTCGAGAACCGTGATGCTGGCACCCGTATCCACGATGAACCACAGCGGGGCGGAATCGTTCATTCTGGCTTGCACCAGGATTAAATTGTTGGATAACTCGAACGGTATTTTGAGCGAACTGTTTCCGGAGATGAAGCGAACCTTTGGAGGACGCGGTGAAGACTTTCGAGCAATCTTGTTCTTCCTGACGTGTTGGGCGCCGACCTGTGTGGCCAGCGAGAGAAGGAAGATCAAGACACTGAAATTCGATAGTCGAACACGAAATTCCATTGCATCGTTCCTCTTCGCAATTTGTCGGATTGAAGTGTTCGAAACGCCGAACGGTACAGTTCAAGCACGCCGCCGTATTCCACTGACGTACCTTCAATCAACGCAACGAATCCTACGTCAAGCTTCTGAGCGCGGCAATTCATGACGATGTCCTGACGGCCTCACCGCGCGTCGGAAAGCCATCCATCTCTGACACCCTCATTGCTTGAAGGAGATGTCTTTTCTCCTGTGTGATTATGATTCGGTAAGCATCCATCAAACTATAAGTGATTACCTTGGTGACCGGAGATGAGATGATGATCTTCTCTAAATCCAAATCTTCAGTAGCTTTCATGTACCTGATTATCTGATTCTTGGTCAATGAATCGGCGGATGATCGCCCCATCAATCTCCAATCGGGTCTGTGCAGTCATGTTAGATCATGATAGGGAAGCCGCCCAACTTGTGATTAACGCACTTGCTTTGACTTCTCGACCAAATACCATGACATATAGCCCTTGTACTTTTCCTTCAAATCCTCTCTCCGCCAATCTTGTCCCGTGATGACTTTTCGGCAAGCTACTGCGCCGCAGTTGCACTGATGTTCGTTTTCATCATCGTCGGTCATCGCCCAGTCGTGCGTTAATTCTTCTCCGGTTGCGATGTCACGCATTGCCACATAAACGATTTGACCTTGCACGCCGATGTTTGGTTCGCATGAATGATTGCTGAAAATCATGCTCCCGTCGCGTTCTTCTTCTTTGACCGGAGCGATGAAGAAATCGTCGGCAATTTGAATTTCAGCCGCGCGAAACCAGCCCGGCATTGATTCAAGTGTTTTACGATTGATGATGGAGCCGCCTTTGATACAGACAATCTCGCCTTGAGCAATTGATTCGACGGCAAACAGACCCTTTCCATGAATCGGACTTTTTTTAACGATAGCCTTCGGAGAAATATAAGACAGATTCGGCATACGTCACATAATACTTCCGGCGAAAAGATGCGTCGAGCCTGCCAGCTAAGGCGAAGCCGCCCAACGTTCGAGTTGACTCGGCGGCGCGAATCAAAGCACCTTTCGCCGCACCAAGCTAGTTGCGAGAGGCGCAACCGCCGCTCGCGTCCAACGATTTGTTAGATTGCGTTTCGCCTCAGTTGATGTCTATTCCTCTTAGGTGGATAAGCTAGAATCCACTCCATCACCGGATCTCGCCCCAATCTGTAACTAAGCCAGTTTGGATTAATCCGCTTGTCGGGCGTTACTTCCGAGACACCATCCAGGAATTTGTAATACTGAGTTGAATAAGACACCGTCAGAAGTGAATTCGGAAGCACGAGCTGTCGATTCTCCTGGTAACTGTTTGGCCTTTCGCCAATCGGCTCACCGACCAGAATTGCCTTCGTCTCTTTTCTGAAATCTGTGGCGTTGCTCATCGCCGCAGAGAACGTGTCGCGTCCGATCACCACAAACAAGTGCCCGGTCCGATTGATAGCGGAGCGCTGCTTCAAACCTGGAAGCAAGTGTTCTCGGACCAAGGTGAAATCTCCGCCTCCATTCTCGCGCATGTCTATCACCAGGCGCTCAGGTTGATGCTGATCGATGAATGTGAAGAGCTGCTGAGCATTTTCAATCAACGAATCGTAACCTCTGAAATTAACATAAATAGTTTTCGCATCCGGTAGATATGTAAACCAGAATTGTTCATCAGGTCTTTGCAGATAGAGAGGTAGTTTGGTCGGAACTGAAAGCCAATCGAGCTTCGCACCCCGGACGACAGCTTCCAGGTTGAGGGTAAACTGTTTGCCCTGGTCATCCACGAACGTAAACGGCGCCGAAGTAATATTCGGCGCGATGCCGAGCGAATGAAGCACCTCTGGTATGACGATGTAATCCGGGCTGTCCCGCAGGACAAACCATTCGGTCTCGGCTTGTGAGATCACGCGCCGGATCCGCGTGCTTACATCTCTGATGTTCATCTCACCCACGCGCGCCACACGCGCGCCGAGTGCACGCTGATACGGTGCTGTCGTCCTGGTTACGCGCAGTTCATTACCGAACCAGTAGAGTGAGAAAGGGTAACGATGAAAGCTGTGCGGAAGATGAACGTAGGTGTGAGCGTCGCCAACTGTGGCAGTGATCTCAAGCATTCCGATAATGATTTGATCTGGTTGAAGTGAAGGGATCGCTGCAGCAAGGTTGGCAACCTTCTGCTCAAACTGTTCTCGGGTGGTGTGATGAAAAGCGTTCTTGTGTCGCTTCGGCAGTTCCGTGGCGAGGTAATGCAAATCCTCCCACCACTCTTTCGCCGTTAGACGGTTGATAGCCGTCGAAGCGTCTCCCGCATTCGCTATTCGCGTCAGCTCAACCGTACCGGTCTCGCCGGCCAGAGTGTAGTTTCCGACAAGCTTGCTATCTTTATAAACAGCGGAGATGACGATATCACTTCCTCCCACCTGGAACTTGACGGAAAGTCGATTCAACGCATAGTTGCCGCTAATTATCTTTATGGTGCTTCCAGAAGCGAAAATTACACCCGTAATATTTCCGGCATCATTCTTGATCTCCATCGTGATGTACAAGTCGCCTACGGACGGACCTTTGACTAACCCTTCGTAACGACCTGAAATTGCGTAAGAGGCCGCCGATTTGTCACTATCTGCCGGCTTCTGTCCTTGCGCAATAAAAGTAGGCAAGCAGACACCGCGAAATAGCAGGAACAATACGACAATCATTGCCAGTCTCTTCATAGTGTGGATCTCCAGACTATCGGTTGTTAACGCTTGGATGAACACTCGCAACCGTATTGGGAATAGTTCATCTAAAGCCGGAAGCGAAGCAATCTAACGGTTGAATTGACGCGGCGGCGCGCATCAAAGCGCCCTCCGCCGCACCAAGCTAGTTACGAAACGCGCTCCCGCCGCTCGCGTCCAACGATTTGTTATGTTTCGTCCTACGGAAAATATTTTTCCCGTTTCAAAACAGTAACTAGGTCATCATTGTGGTCGGTGTCAACGATGTCATCTATCCGCCAGTTACCACGCACCTTGACCAGTCGGACTTCAAGATTCCTTTGATCGGTTCCACGGCTACTGCGGGCGTTCCAGAGGAGAAGAACCTTGACGGTCGCGCGATCGCCCGACACGGAGGTTTGTCCAAAGCGAAAAGACGTTGGAAACTCGGACGCGTTTGTGAACGGGTCGCCCTCCATGTACGGAACATATGATTCATTCGGGTGCGCCCTAGCATATTCTTCGTCCCGACGAAATTCGTTGGTCAAGAGCTGAAACAGCGTCGGTGTTAGCCACTTTCGCCTGCGGTAAAGATTGCTTTCGATAAAATTATGGTCATGAGAAAAATGAAACCGATAGAACGACCTGACGACAGCACGAGGCGACGCGATCATCTGAGTTTGTGACGGCGCTGCATCCACGAACGCAAGCAACGATACTAGCGTCAAAAGAAAACTGCGCGGTTTTGATCGGATAAGAAACATAACGGTTGAGTTGACGCGGCGGCGCGAATTCGATCAAGCATCGCCGGATCAATCAAGTTACAAAACACGCCCCCGCCGCTCGCGTCCAACGAATTGTTGGGCCGCAGCACTAATAAGGCAAATCATTAGGCCCGCGGCCGACGTGGTCTGGTGGCGGATCCTCATCGAACTGCACTGCTTCTATTTCGTGGCGACCCTGGAGCGTAGCCTTGGCAATGCGGTGCATCCCATCCATCACTGCCCCGGTCGCAGAAAGGATGATCGGGTATGACAAATCTGCTTCCTCCATCAACCGTACGTGCTCAAGCATCGCTCGCCACGTTGGTCGTTCGTCTTCGCCGGACCAGTCCTCGTCCAATTCTCGAATCGTCCTGAGTGGGATGCGCTTGCGCGCCAGGTGGCTTGTGAGTTCGACCAAGCGGTCCACGTCCCACGCCAAGAGGCCGCGATCAGATTGTCGAAAGAAATATTGCTTTCGCACGACGTATCTTTAGTTGCGGCCCAACGTCTGAGTTGAGGCGGCGGCGCGATCTCGTTCAAGCATCGCCGGACGAATCAAGTCGAGAAACACGCTCCCGCCGCTCGCGTCCAACGATTTGTTCGGCGGCGCGGCGGGAGAATTAAGCAACGCCGAGTGCCTTTATGAATTCGTCCGAGCTTGATACCCAGCCTAACAGTACCTCGATAGTTAATAGAGTAGCTTCGTGATTACTTCTTGATAGTCCATTTCCGATCGGCTCACCCGTGCAGTCTGCAAGCAAGAGGGGTTGATAGTCACGGAACATCGCATCTCTGATCGTTGAGTCCACGCAAACGCTCGTTGTACATCCGGTGAAGATGAGGTGCTTGATTCCAAGTTTTTTGAGGACGTTGTCCAGATCCGTTTGATAGAAGCCGCTGAATCGCGTCTTATACATCACGACATCCTCGGCCTGGGGTTTGAGCTGTGGGACTATGTCCGTACCCCACGTGTCGCGTATGAGAATCCTACTCGCGCTGCCATCAGGTGCCTGGACCGTCTTTCCGACATGCATTCTTTGCAGATGACGCATCCGGCTCACAGAGTCGGGAGCGCCAAGGTCGGAGAGGTCGGGATGAAAACCCATCTTAAGATATACGATCTTGATGTTCGCGTTGCGTGCAGCCGCGAGAACCTTCGCGGTTGGGCCGACCGCCTTTTGAATCATTGAAATGTCGATTCCGGCAAGATCGAACATACCGCCTTTGCTGCCAAAGTCGTTCTCCATATCGACGACGATCACCGCTGTCTTTGCCGTATCAATCGCGATCGGTGCCGGCTTCGCATCGATCTTGATAAGCCTGCTCTTCGTGGAATTAGAGGAGCGGGAGGCGGCTGCTTTTTTGGTCATCGCTGTCGCCGCAATTCCGCCGAGCGTAGATACGGCCATGACCTCGAGCATTTCTCGTCGGGATAGTTCATGTATTTCTCTTTTCATTTTTCACCTCAAGAGCAAAAGGAGCATTGAGCCGCCGAACGGCGGAGTTGACGCGGCGGCGCGAATCAAAGCACCCTCCACCGTACGAAACAAGTTGCTAAGCACGCTCCCGCCGCTCGCGTCCAACGATTTGTTCGGCAGCCGCCGTTAATAATAAACAATTGTCCGCGTGATCGTAGCTGTTGGCGCGATACCGAGTCGAGGATCGGCCCAAGTTCGATCACGCTCCGTCGTCCAGTTCCCGTGGGAATCAAAATCATACTCGTATATTTCTTTGATGATTAGTTTCCCTGCACCATCATACGTTACGAACTCCGTGGGATATCCTTTGTCGTCCCATTTGTAGAACTCAGTTTCGACGCCTTCGGTGTCACGAAGAGTCGCCTTCGTAATGTTGCCCTTTTCGTCATATTCATCAATTTCGACAGTTGAGTGTTTGTCGAATGCGAAGATTCGTGTGATTTTCACGTGGCGCGCGTCGGGATAAGCAAAGGTTTCTGTAAAGCTGGACCGGCCCAACGGATAATGAACGATTGATGCGAGCCGACCTGTGCGATCGTAGCTGTAAAGAGATTTGATTCCCGAGGTGCGACCATCCTTTTCAAAGACTTCTGCCTTGATGATTTTGCCTTCTGGCGTTAAAGACCAAACCAGTGTGCGTTCATTGGGGAGGACTTCTTCGATTCGCCTTTTGTCGCGGCTGAAGTTGAACGACCGGTATTCGTATCGAATGGTCTTGACGGGGCCGAATACCTTGGGTGGTTTGTTGGCGAGAGCTTGTTGCGCGAACGTTGGAGTTGCGCAGAGTGCGAACAAAACAAAGGTGAGAAGTGTCTTCATGTGAATACCGAAGGCTGCCGAACGGTGGAGTTGACGCGGCGGCGCGATTTCATTCAACCATCGCCGCATCTTTGATGTTACGAAACACGCTCCCGCCGCTCGCGTCCAACGATTTGTTCGATGCCGCCGTTTGTTCAGGTTACTCGTGTGGGGCGGATTTGATTCGCCAGTGTCGACGACGCGCGAGCATGAAACCGAGAGCAGCACCGCCGAGCATGCCCAAAATGTACCCCCAAAAGAAACCAACACCCGCGACGGTTTCGGGGTTCGGCAATTGGAAGCCGATGAGAGTAAATAACAAAGACAATGAAAAGGCGCCGAGGCCGGCGAACAGTGCTGTGAATCCGATGTAAGGAGCAACTTGCGCATTCTGAGGGTCCCAGATGGTCACAAGTAGTCCGATGCCGCCGACGACCAACAAAGTAAGTATGAATTCGAACATTCGCATCAACATCGGTGTATTAATAAGGCATCGAACGGTGGAGTTGACGCGGCGGCGCGAATCAAAGCACCCGCCGCCGCACCACGCAAGTTGAGAAACACGTTCCCGCCGCTCGCGTCCAACGATTTGTTGGGCGGCATCACGATTTTGCACGCACTAGCGATGCGCGTCCCTTGATGAGCCACCAAACTAGTAGCGGGATTTTCTCAACCTCGGAGAAATCTTTTTCCCGCCCACCTAATGCGGCGTCCATCGTGAATCTGTTGTCGATGTCCATTGCGCGGCGACGGTATGAGACCCATCGAACTGGCACCTTAATGGTGAGAAGGATAAGCCCAGACATTCCCAAAGCAATGGGTATGAGGCCCTCAGAGCGCCCCTTGGCCTTGACGATTATCTTTGGTGCCTGGACTTCAACCTCTGTGGGTGTCTGCTGGGGTTGCTGCCCACCATCTGTGAAGAGCAAAACGATGCCAGCCAAAGCAACAATTGCGAAGGCCGCGTATAGCATGAAAATGAGTCTCTGGGTCTGTTTACGAGTCATGATTACAAATTGCCGCCCAACGTTTGAGTTGACGCGGCGGCGCGATTTCATTCAAGCATCGCCGGACCAGTCATGATGCGAAACACGCTCCCGCCGCTCGCGTCCAACGATTTGTTATGCGGCATTCCAAAGAAACAATACAAGTTCGTGATCGTTACGGTCGGACGCATATGCGTGCCCGTGAATAGAAAACCCGTGAGCTTTTAGAACGCAGTGCATGGCGGCGTTATCCGCGCGCGACGTAGCAAATATGCCGCGACCATTGCTGGCGTCGAGTGCCACCTCGACGAGTTTGTGTGACAGGCCTGCGCCGCGTGATGCTGGCACGACGAATATCCAACCGAGTTCCAGCGGGAATTCGTTTGGTTGTGCTGTTGCGCCGGCCTTTTGGAACACACCCTTCTTGTACTGTTCTTGGGGCTGCTTCAGCGCCGCGATGCCCGTCACGTAATTGCTTTGCGAAACGTAAATGAGGATCGCCGCATTTTTGATCCGTGCGTTGAGACCAGCAGCCGTAACCTCACCACCCGCAAGCACGAGGCGTTCGAAATCCTCGAGTTCCGTGGGGGAACAGTCACTTGGTTTCTTAGCAATGACGTCGATAGTCATGGTGATGCCGCATAACGTTGGAATTGACCGGGCGCGCACGTAACCTCGATAGGCGCGAGTTGTGGATGAGAAGCCCGCTGACTCGCGCTCCGGTCCAATGACTTGTTCGGCGCAGCCGCGCTATGCACCTGGCCTTTTCAAAGAACGTCCAGCTATCCAGGGAATTATGAACAGCATGAAATAACCTAGCCAGACTGTCAGAGAGACAAAGTAGCCGAAGCCAGCCTTCAACAGAAGCACCAATACCAATAAGTCCAGCGCGAGGTTCACGACCGAAAACATGATGCCCAGCCTCAGCCCTTCGGCAGCTTTATCACCCGCCGCCTTCAGATAACTCTTTGCCAGAAGATAAGTGACGATGAGCCAAATGATTAGAATGGGGAAACTGATAGCCGGATTGCTGGAGACGTAAGGAATTGCCGCGACCGTCTTCAATGCGGGCGTCATAAACACGATGCTGCCCCAGACGAAGCCGATGGTCCAGAGCAAGACAGCGTAAATGAGAGCTTTCCCAATCTTGAACGGCATGTCAGTATCCTTTCTCTCAAGTGTGAGACGAACCGTCAATTCATTCTCGGCAATCTGTTCATTGCCTTTTGGATATTACGAATTCGCGCTTTCACTGAGGCCGCTTTATCTGTCTCTCCGCGTTCTAGCTGTTCGATCGCATAGTCAATGTATTCGTTGCGTTGCCTGGCTAGCTCATAAAATCCATTGTATGACCATGCCCTTAAGAATTTGTTCTCGTCATAGAGATTTCGTTCCAGAAACCAGATGAGGCTGCTTTCACTTTCCTTAGGGATCATTAAGTACGGCAACACCTGACAAACGTGAAGCTTTGATAGCCAATGGGTCAGCTCTGAGAGTGATCCAAAGAGCGCGATCAGGTGTGCTTCTTTGAACTGGACATGATTCTCAGCCAGTCTCTTGAGCAACCATGTCGCTCCAGTCTGAATGTTCGGTTCTTGATCGGCAACCAGAAGCACCAGATCTTCGATTAACGAATTCGTTCGGCGATGTCTCGATAAAATTCGCTCGAGCACATCTGTGTGCTTACCATCGAACGATTCTAGCTCCTCTCTTATCGACATCTTTCACGACTTGTTTTCAGAATGACGCTTTGTGGTTATCGTACGCCGAACGTTTGAGTTGACGCGGCGGCGCGAATCAAAGCGCCCTCGGCCGCACCAAGTTAGTTGCGAAACACGCTCCCGCCGCTCGCGTCCAACGATTTGTTGGGCGGCGGTCACAATTTACAAGCGAGTTGAATATCAAATTCGTTC
>DASQAF010000039.1:0-1508 GCA_035635855.1 Pyrinomonadaceae bacterium | reverse complement strand
TTCGGTTTCTCCATCAATACGCTTTCTCTCTTTGGTCTCGTACTGGCGATTGGCCTTGTGGTGGACGACGCCATCGTCGTGGTCGAAGGCGTGGAACGCCACATCGAGGAGGGCCTGACTCCCAAGAACGCGGCTTTGAAGGCAATGGAAGAACTCTCCGGTCCTGTCGTCGGGATCGCGCTGGTTCTTTCCGCCGTATTCGTGCCGACCGCGTTTATTCCCGGCATCACCGGCCGGCTCTACCAACAGTTCGCCGTAACGATCGCGATTTCGGTGCTGCTGTCTGCGTTCAACGCGCTTACCCTCAGCCCTGCGCTTGCCGCCTTGTTGCTCCGGCCAAAGAAACAGAGCCGAGGATTACTGAGGCGTTTTTTCGATTGGTTTAACCGCATCTTCGAGCGTGCAACCGAAAGCTACGTCCGTTGGAGCGCAGCTCTAATCCGAAAGGCCGTTGTCATGGTCGTTCTCCTCGTGGCCTTTGGCATGGGGGCCGGCTTTTTTGCCAGCCGAGTGCCATCGAGTTTTCTTCCGGACGAAGATCAGGGCTATGCGTTCGTGAATCTCCAACTCCCAAACGGAGCTTCGTTGGAACGCACGACTGCGGTCGCGGCTGACGTGGAAAAAATCCTGACCAATACTCCGGGGGTTGAATATGCGACCAGCGTCGTCGGCTTCAGTTTGCTGAGCTATGTGCGCACCAGTTATAACGCGTTCTTTTTTGTTACGTTCAAGCCCTGGGATGAGCGCAAGACCCGAGCCGAACAATTTCAAGCCATCAAGGCACATCTGAACCGGGAATTGAGCCGGTTGCCTGCGGCGATCGCCTTCAGCTTCTCGCCGCCAGCGATTCCCGGAGTCGGCACGTCGGGAGGATTCACTTTTGTCCTTGAGGATCGCGCCGGAAACGATGTGCAGTTCCTGGCCAAAAATCTGGGCACGTTTCTAGAAGCGGCGCGCAAGCGCCCTGAGATTGCGGGCTTGAGCACTACCTTCCTGCCCAGTGTCCCACAGCAGTTTGTCGAAGTAGACCGGGACAAAGTGCTAAAGCAGGGTGTGCCCCTTAACGATGTCTACCGGACGATCCAAGCATTCATGGGTGGGTACTTCATCAACTATTTCAATCGCTTCGGCCGTCAGTGGCAGGTCTATATCGAAGCGGAAGACGAATACCGCGCCAAGGCGGAAAACGTCGGGCAGTTCTACGTTCGCAATAGCAAAGGCGAGAACGTCCCGCTGTCCACGCTAACTAGCGTAAAGCCGCGACTCGGTCCGGAGTTTACGATGCGTTTCAACGAGTATCGTTCGGCGCAAATCAACGGAAGCGCAGCGCCGGGCTACAGTGCGGACCAAGCCACGGCGGCCCTCGAGGATGTTTTTAGACAGACCATGCCGCGGGAGATGGGCTTCGACTACTCGGGTATGTCCTATCAGGAGCAGAAGGCGCGAGAAGGAGTCCCCGCTTCGGTGATCTTTGGACTTTCGCTGCTCTTCGTGTTCCTGATTCTGGC
>DASQAF010000038.1:0-12439 GCA_035635855.1 Pyrinomonadaceae bacterium | reverse complement strand
CGTTTGCGTTTTTTCAAGGTAGACCGGTGTTAATATTTCCACTTGTTACAGGGGCCGCGCCCACACCAGAGTCGCAACGGCTGCGGGGCTGGTGTTTTCTTGAAGTCGAGATTGACTATCTCCGTCAGTACCTGCTTCCCGCACTAGTGGCGCGGCATTACGGTACTGGTGCCCATTCACAGGTGGCGATCGTTGCCAGCTACCCATTGACTATGATCTATTCTTCGGATCAAACGCTGACGATCGGGTCGTTGTCACAGGTTGACGCCGGCATTGTCTTGCTCGACGCAAGCCTGCCGCAGGGTGGTAAAGGGCCGCCCCGTCCCCCGGATGGCTTCGCGCCGGGACCAAAACCGTTTGTGTCCGACCCGCCAGGCGTGCCGCTCGCTGAGATCGGCGGCAATCGAGGAGGCACCGAGGACCGGGCCTGGCTGCTGGTGGTGAAAAGCCAAGCCGGTTCGTTTGAAGCGTTGGTCGAATATTCACGCCAGCACACTGTCCGCTTGAACTTCTGGATGCTCGTGCTGTTTGCCGGGACCTCAGTGATGTTGATGTTGGCCACGTTGCGCGCGCGCCGTTTGGCGCAACAACAGATGGAGTTCGTGGCGGGCGTCTCTCACGAATTGCGCACGCCGCTGACCGTCATTCAATCGACGAGCTACAATTTATCGCAGGGCACGATCCAGGATCCTAGCCGGGTGCAACAATACGGTGACGTGATTCAGCGTGAAGCGCGCCGGCTGATCAATCAGATCGAGCGAATGCTTAGCTTTGCGGGTATTCAGTCGGGTCGTCGAGTTTATGACCCACAACCGACCAACGTGACCGAGATAGCCGAACGCTCTTTGGCCGAGTACGCCCAGCCTTTCGCAGAAGATGGCTGGCAAATCGAACAGCACTTTGCAGAAGATCTGCCTCTGGTGCTCACTGATGGTCCCGCGTTGGAAAGTGCCCTGAAGAATTTGTTTGAGAATGCGCTGAAGTACGCAGCGCGAGGCAAGTGGTTGAGTGTAACCGCGTGTGCCGCGCAAGCCAGGAAGGGCCGGGAAGTGCAAATCACTGTTGCTGACCGCGGGCCCGGAATCGTGCCGAAGGATCTGCCGCATATCTTCGAACCTTTCTATCGCGGACAGAGTGTGACTGCCGCGACGACCAGCGGCACGGGACTGGGGCTGTGTCTCGTCGAGCGTACCCTGCGCGCGCTGGGCGGCAGCGTGACGGTACAGTCAGCGCCAGGTGACGGGACATCGTTTACGTTGCATCTGCCGGTTTCCTGAGTGGGGCCGCGGCGGGATTGAAATTTCGAGACAGGATTAACAGGATTGACATGATTAAAGTGGAGGACAGCCGCCACTTTTTTAGCGAGTCGACAAAAGACTGCCCCTCCGGCCATCCTCATCCTGTTAATCTTGTAAATCCTGTCAGACATTCCGTTGGAATGGTGATACGATCACGAAGCCACACGAAAGAAGAGCTTGCTAGTTCGTGATTGTTCGGACTTATTTCGCTTGAGTTCGTGGATCGTGCCGGCACCTGACACCGGGCCTCTTTTTTTACCGCGACAATGCCAAACAAGATCCTGTTGATTGAAGACGACCGGGGCATCACGATGGCCCTGACGGACCTGCTCAACGCGGAAGATTATCGCGTTGAGACGGCCGCCGATGGCTTGAAGGGTTTGGCGCGCGCCCGCGAAGGCAACTTCGACGCTATCATTCTGGATGTCATGCTGCCGGGCAAAAACGGCTTTGATGTGTGCCGCGATCTGCGGCAACGAAGTATCACGACGCCGATTCTGATGCTGACGGCGCGGGGCCAGGTAATCGACAAAGTCCTGGGCCTGAAGCTGGGCGCGGATGACTATCTTTGCAAACCATTCGAGCCGCTCGAGCTGCTGGCGCGGTTGGAAGCGTTGCTGCGGCGCAGCCGGACCACGGCGAGCGCGGCGGAGGCGCTCGACGCGTTTAGCTTTGGCTCAGTCATGGTAAATTTTCGGAGCACCGAGGTGCATCGCAACGGTAAGCAGGTCGAACTCTCCGCGCGAGAGTTTCAACTGCTGTCCTACTTTATCGCCCAACGCGGCGCTACGCTTTCGCGCGATGAACTGCTGCGCGAGGTTTGGGGCTATGACACCGGAATGCTGACCCGCACCGTTGACGTTCACGTGGGCTGGTTGCGGCAGAAGTTGGAAGACGACGCGAAGGAGCCGCGGCATTTTCTCACCATGCGCGGCCACGGTTATAAGTTTGTGGCGTAGCGGGCTGCCGGGCAGGAATTCAGCCGCCGTACACGTGCTTAGAGTACAACCTTTAGGTTTGCGGTTTGCTCAAACACGCAAGCTAAAGCTTGTACTCTGAACGCCTGTTCGCGACACTCCGATTGATCCATTGATTCAATGATTCAATGACTCGATGATTCACTTCTGAACGTCCAGCAAGATCGCAGAAATCGCAGGCCTGACCCCGACCTAGTTCCGGTGACATACGACTCGGCTGCAATGCGATTGTTAGGCCGGCGCCTCGGAGCCCATCAGTTCGAGCGAAGAGAATGCACTAATCATGACGTAGTATCCGTCCGGATCCCGGAGCGCGAACTCCTGTGTTCCAGTATTCGGGTTCGTGTTCGGCTCCTCTTCGAGCCGGGCGACGAGCGCGCGTGCCCTTTTCAGTGCCCTATCGAAATCGTCGACGCGGAAGAACAAGAGGAGCCCGTTGCCAGGTGTCGCGGTCTCAGGGCTCGTCAACGACGGATGCTCGTGCGCGCCCCACTGGTGGAGGCAGAGCAGAACAGTTCCATCCGAATCGAGGATCTGACCAAAGAAGGAATGGGCGGGTTGTGTCTCGGGCTGGCCGAAGAGCGACTGGTACCATTTGAAGCTACTCGGCACATCGCTTACGCCGATGATCGTCCAGGTGCGTTTCATGACATTTCTCCCGTCGGCTTCAACGACCAACCTCAGCGGCGGGCCGAGCGAAGCGAGGCCCATCCGTCTGGAACGCCTTGTTAGGAGGCGAGTAGAACCGCCATTTCACGCTGTGCTTCCTTAAGGAAGCCATCGTGTTTGTTGCCCACTTCCTTACTCGCCTTTACCACTACCTCGATTTGATTTGCATTTGGCGCTATCGCCTTGGTCTTGTCCATGTCCTGTTTGGTATTCATCAAGACAGAGCGATACTCCGCGGCCGCGAGCGCAAGCTCATTTATCGTGTCGCTTAGAGATGGAAAGTAGAGCTTAACCAGCATCTCAGTCTTGACCAAGGGCGATAATTCGATGACGTCGGGGCCGCGGAAGAGAAAATAGTTCTCTTCTTTCGTGAGCCATAGCTTGAGTTCATATGACGCTGCTACGAGCTCTTCCATTTTGCCGCGGCGCAATGCGGTTTGGTCCTTCTTCGAAGCCAATCCATGCGCGTACCGCCGCCCAACCAAAGCTCCGACAAGACCCAGCGCGGCTCCTACCAGCACGGGAAGCAAGGCGACTAATCCTTGCGCGAGATCATGAAGCATGGGATTTCCTCGCCTCCTAACAATGTATATCTGGTTCCGGATAAACCCGGCGACCTGAGTTCTCTTCCGTATAAAACCGTGCGCTACGTTCTGTCAAGTCTCTAAGAAAACCGAAACCGGTGTCAGGCCTGCGATTCGCTCCGATTGATCCATTGATCCAATGATTCAATGATTCAATTCTGAGCGTCCCGCAAGATCGCAGAAATCGCACGCCTGATCCCAGTCTCGCCCAGTCCTATGATCTGGTTCGGAAGGATTGCTGACCCTGTGGCTCCTGGTGATGGGCGTGAACGTTCAACGATGGGAGGAGCGTGGCCAGCGCGGGGGATGTTGATCGTGGCTCACAGCGACAGTCCGATCTTCTGCAAGAGCTCAACTATGCGCGGGTCTCTACGCAGCTCATCGAGGCGCGGGTCCATCTTAAGTTCCGCCACGGGGAGATAGTGGTCCCCGGCAGCCTTTTGCAAGATCGCAACCGCCCGCTCTTTTTCACCGAGCAGCACATACAGGTAAGCTGCTTCTTTTGGCAGAAACACAGTTTGCTTCGCCGGTTGATTCAACTCATTTGATATCTTCAGCGCCTCATCTTTCTTACCGATAAGCGCGTATGCCTGTCCGAGTGCGTAGGTGATCTCAGTATCTTCGGGCGCCGCCACATGAGCCTTCTCGAGTTCGGCGGTCGCCTCCGGGTATTTCTGTTTCAGTTCATAGATCTGGGCAATGTAAGTGGACATTACGCCAAAGTGCGGCTCGATCTCCAGAGTCTTTCGGCACTGTTCCAGCGCTTTATCATAATCGCGCGCATAAAGAAGTATGACTGCGAAATCTTTATTGATGCCAAGCGAAAGAGGATCCAGTTGTTGCGCTTTTTTGATTTCCTGAAGTGCCTGATCCAACCTGCCTTGTAATAACAACTGTGCTGCATACCAATGGTGGGCAGTAGAATACTTTGGATTTAACTCAATTGCCCGGCGATACTCATTCTCCGCCCCCTGCCAATCCCAATCCGTAACGGCTTTGATTGAGGCCAGCGAAGTGTGCGCCTCCGCAAGACTCTCGTCATACTTGAGTGCCAGCGTTACGGCGCCCTTTGCCAGAGCGTAGCCTTCTTTGGGCGCGAGAAAGCCGTAATCGCTTCGGAGGGTGTAGCAATCCGCTAGTCCGGTATACGCCAACGCATAGTTTGGATCTTTAACAATCGCGTCCTGAAAAAAATTAGTCGCCTGTTTGAAGCCTTCATCGGTGCGCTTGTTCCAATGATAGCGTCCCTTCAAATAGGCCTCGTACGCCTCGCCGCTTTGGGTGTAGGTCTTAGCCAGTTGGGTCTGATCCGCTCCGCTCAGGTTCAGGCTCAGTTTTTCGGACACGTTTCTGGCGATTTCTTTTTGGACAGTCTGAATGTCGCCGGTTTTTCGCTGATACGTGTAGCCCCAAATTGAGCGGTTCCCTTGTACGTCCATCAGCTCAACAGTGATCCGTAATTCATCGCCCTCTTGTTTGATCTGCCCAACCAGCACTGCGCGCACATTCAGTTCACGCCCTATTGCCTGAGCGTCGCGGTCCTTACCTTTGTAGCGAAAGACCGAACTACGCGCGATCACTTTCAAATTGGCCAATTGAGATAGGTTGTTAATGATGCTCTCAGTCAAGCCGTCGCTTAGATACTCACGGTCGGGGTTAGCCATCAATTGCGGGTCGCTGGAAACATAGCTGAACGGCAAGATCGCTAAAGAGTCCAGATGCTCAGTTGATACCAATCGGCTAATTGCAACCACTAACAGAATAAGTGCAAGCCCTGATGCCAGGACCACCCATTTATGGCTCCGGGCTCTGCTGAGAATGCTGTCCGCCAGCTTTTCCGTCGGCGTGATCGCTGAAAACTGTTTGGTAGGTGTGGCGTCCACCGGCGCGGTGTTCGCCGAGAGTTTGGCGGAGAGTTGTCTCAAGTCCGTTAAAAAGTCCTGGGCGCTTTGATACCGCGCGGCTTTGTCTTTGCAGAGCATCTTGCTCAAAAGAGCTTTTAACTCGAGCGAGACTTGAGCGTGAAATTGCTCGGTCGGTACTGGATCGTCCCGGAGTATTCGGGACATGGTCACGGGAGCGCTCTTATCCTTGAAAGGATGCTTTCCGGCCAGCATTTCATATAAGGTCACGCCGAGGCTGAAGATATCGCTGCGCGCGTCCAGCGGTTCGCCCTGCAACTGCTCCGGCGACATGTAAGGCATCGTCCCGACAACAAGGCCGGGCGTACTCAAGAGGGTGGCTGTCGGCGCCTCAAAGTCCACTGAATCGCTCGAGTGCATTTGCTTGGACAGGCCGAAATCCAGGATTTTCAGCTGCCCGCGCGGAGTGATCATCATGTTCTGAGGTTTGATGTCGCGGTGAACAATGCCGTGCGCGTGAGCTTCAGACAGTCCTTCCGCGGCCTGCTCGGCTATAACCAACGCGGTGCTGAGGCCGAGCGGCTTTCGCTTCATCTTTTCGGCGAGCGTTTCACCTTCGATGTACTGCATCACGATGAAAGTGAGCGAGTCTGCTTCGTTGACGTCGTAGACGGCGCAGATGTTGGGATGGTCCAGCTTGGCGGCGGCCTGAGCTTCTTTGAGTAGTCGTTTCTTGAGGTTTTCTTCGGCAAGCCAGTCCGGGCGCAGGACTTTGATTGCGACCTTGCGATCGAGCTTGGTATCCAGCGCCAGATAGACTTCACCCATCCCGCCTGCGCCTAGCTTTTCAATTATCCGATAGTGCGCGATGGATTCAGCAATCATTGACTCTGTTTTGGGAAACTTCCGAAAGAATGCTGAGACCGAAGTTCAGCCAGGGACTGGCTTAAGAAATGGTGCCCGCTGGTAGATTCAAACTACTGACCCTCGCGTTTGAAGCGGCTGCTCTAAGCCAGAAGGCGCCAAGCGGCGTTAATCCTTACGACGTTGAATTATCGAGGCGCACTCAATCCTGTTTACTGACAACTCGCTGCCAAAACACCTTGGCATCTTACTCGAAAGGGTTGGCTTCTGCACACTGTAGGGCAGACACGCGGGCGAGGCAGCGATCGCACTCTCAGCTTGCGCCATATGCCACAGTGACGTAAAACAGCACAAATGGCAGAGCTATCCCCCGACACGAGCCTGGCTCACTATCGCATCGTTTCCAAGCTCGGTGCGGGCAGCATGGGCGAGGTCTATCTTGCTCAAGACACGAAACTCGATCGCAAGGTAGCGCTAAAGATTCTGCCTGCTGATCTCGCGGCTAATCACGATCGCATGCGCCGCTTCACGCAGGAAGCAAAGGCCGCGGCGGCGCTCAATCATCCGAACATCGCCACCATCTATGAAATCGGCGAGAGCAACGGTGTGAACTACATTGCGATGGAGTTCATAGACGGGCACACCTTCGGTGAGGTGATTCAAAGCGAGACTGATCTGAAAAAGCTTGTGCGCTACCTGCAACATGTTGTTGAAGGTTTATCGAAGGCTCATGCTGCCGGCATCGTCCACCGGGATCTCAAACCCGACAACATCATGGTGACGCGCGATGGTCACGTAAAGGTTCTGGACTTCGGCATCGCGAAATTGATCGAGGCACACACAGTCTCAGGCACGTCGAGTGAAATCGACACCGCGATCACCCTACAGCGTTCGCAACCCGGCATGTTGCTCGGCACTGTCGGTTACATGTCGCCGGAACAAGCGCGGGGAAGAACAACCGATATCGATCGACGTTCAGACATTTTTTCTTTCGGCTGCATTCTGTTCGAGGCAGTGACAGGTCATAAAGCTTTTGCGGGAGAAGACGCGATCGATACGCTGAACAAGATCATTCGTGGGGCGCCTCCTCCGATCACCGACTTACGGCCCGATGCTTCGACTCGTCTGCAAGGAATTGTGCGTCGATGTTTGGCGAAGAATCCGAAAGATCGTTATCAAACAACTAGAGACGTAGCCATCGAGTTGCGGGAACTGCACCGCGAACTCGCGAACCCTGCCGGAATCGACATTACTGGAGCACCCGCATCGATCGAAGCGGCCACTGGCGTCCACCTGAAGAGCCAGTCGCCGGAAAGCGCGAGTTCGAGTTCACCGCCGGCGCGCGCTGCAGAGTACTCCTCTATCAACAAAACCGGCTCCATTCTGGCGATGGGATTGCTGTTACTGGCCACGGTACTAATCTTGTTATGGTACTTCAAACAAACTCCCGCTGCCTTTTTAGCGATGGGCCTGCTGGCGCTGACCACGTCGCTAATGCTGTTGTGGTATTTCAGACACACTCGCGCTGTTCCACTCACTGATAAAGACACCATCGTGCTCGCTGATTTTCTCAACACCACAGGCGATGCGGTATTCGACGGCACACTAAAGCTGGCCCTGGCGGTGCAATTGGGCCAGTCGCCATTTCTGAGCATTTTTGGTGACGACCGCCTCCGTGAGGCTTTGCGCTTTATGGACCGCTCGCCCGACGAACCAGTAACCCGAGATGTTGGCCGTGAGATCTGCCTGCGACAGGGGCTGAAGGCATTGCTGGCCGGCTCAATTGCGGCATTGGGCAGTCACTACGTAATCACGCTCGAAGCGATTAACGCGCTGACTGGCGACGCGATCGCGCGCGAGCAGACTGAAGCTGAAAGCAAAGAGCAGGTGCTCCGGAAACTCGGCAAGGCAGCGACCAGGTTGCGCGAGAGAATGGGCGAATCGCTGGCTTCAATTCAGAAGTTTGACGCGCCGATTGAGCAAGCTACCACATCATCGCTCGACGCGCTCAAGGCCTATTCTATGGGACGTGAACTCACTCTTGGGAACAAAGATCGTGAAGCCATGCCGTTCTTAAGACGAGCAGTCGAGCTCGATCCTAACTTCGCCCAAGCCTATGACAGACTGGGAGGATCATATAGTAATACGGGGCAGCAGGAGCTGGCCATTGAAGCCTTCCAAAAGGCTTTTGATCTCCGAGAACGAGCCAGCGAGTATGAAAAGCTCAAGATCGCCGCAGACTACTACGCCTTCGCGACATTTGAAACTGACAAATCTTTAGAAGCGTATGAGTTGGTGGTGCGGACGTATCCGCGCGACTTCACTGCATGGAACAATTTGGGCAACCGGTACAATTCGGTCGGTCAATTCGAGAAAGCAGCCGAAGCCTGCCGCGAAAGTATTCGCCTTAACCCAAACTGGGTTATTCCGCGAAGTAACCTGGCGCTGGCATTCATCTTTCTCAATCGGTTCGATGAAGCCAAGCAGGTAATTCAGGAGGCGCTGGCGCAAAAACTCGAATCCACGCCAATGCACTCCCACCGCTATTCGATCGCCTTCGTGCAGGGCGATGCGGCGGCAATGAAGCAACAGATCGACTGGGCCAGCGGACGGCCCGATGAATACCTGGCCCAGGCATGGCAAGCCGAAGTGGCGGCCTTCTGCGGTCAGTTGCGAAAGGAGCGGGAATACAGCCAGCGCATAGTCGAACTTGCACTGCAGCACGAACGCAAAGAGGCCGCGGCCCAGTTCCTCGCCGGCCAGGCGGTGATGGAAGCGATCTTTGGCCATTGCGACCATGCCAGCAGCCTCGTCGGCAAAGCTTTTAACATTTGGCGCAGCCGTTCGACCGTCGCAATTGCTGCGAATGCTCTTTCCATTTGTGGCGACTCCGGTCAAGCGCAGCCGCTGATCGACGAATATTCCAGACTCTTTCCGAAAAATACTTTCTGGAACGCAGTGAGTGCTCCTTTGTGCCAAGCTCAGATCGCTCTCCATCGCGGCAGTCCGGCGCAAGCAATTGAGTTGTTGGAATCAGCGCATCGCTTCGAGTCGTCTGGCAATTTCGGGCCCCAATACGTTCGAGGTCAGGCCTACTTAAAACTGAACAAAGGCGCGGAAGCGGCGGCTGAGTTTCAAGAGATTCTGAGTCATCGCGGCTGGTCTGTTCGTGGGGTTTTGTATCCTCTTGCATACGTCGGCCTCGCACGCGGAGCCGTCCTTCAAGGCGATACCGCAAAAGCACGCAAGGCTTATCAGGACTTTTTCGCGCTCTGGAAAGACGCCGACCCGGATAATCCTATTCTGATTGAAGCAAAGAAAGAATACGAAAAGCTGAACTGAGTATGAAACAATATCTGCAATGCCTTCAGGTTTAATCCCAGGATGATCGGCGAGCGAATTTCTCACTATCGCATCGGTTCAAAACTTGGCGCGGGCGGGATGGGTGAGGGTTATCAGGCGCAAGATACAAACTCGATCGCAATGTTGCGTATAAGGTTTTGCGGGCCGGGGGATTGATGCGAGCCTCACGTCTCACTTACCGACGCCGGCGTTGACCGAGTGGCACGCCTATCTTCCCGAAACCAGCGAGTGTTCGGAAACCCGGAAGCTGACCCACCCGCGATGCTGGCGCTCCCTTCTGCGCCATCGACCTTTCGCTTAAGATCCTGATCTGGGAAGATGCTCGGGGCAAAGTGTGGGTTGATCAGGAGCTGCACCACTCGTGGCGAAATCGGCAAAGAAAATTACTTTAGCCAGGGAAGTTGCAGGAACGCAGGCCGGTAGGTCTGCATCAGCGTGGAGTCCTCTACGCGAGCCTGTATTTCGAGCGCTTTGGATCGCGACCGTCGTTTCCAACATCGGGACATGGATGCAGGATGTAGGCGAGTCGTGGTTGATGACCTCGTTGACTCCCTCGCCCGTCCTCGTGGCGCTGGTAGAAACAGCGGGCAGTCTGCCTGTGGTCCTTGTGGCATTGCCGGCGGGCGCTCTTGCGGACATTGTTGACCGCCGTCGTTTGTTGTTAGCAATGCAAGTCTGGATGTTCGTCGCCGCGGGTGCGATGGGCATCCTCGCGTTGATGGGCCATATGACGCCGGGCCGTTTGCTTTCGCTTACTTTTCTCCTTGGCGTGGGTTCGGCGATTAGCAGTCCAGTCTGGCAAGCGATCACTCCCGAACTGGTTTCCCAGTCTGATTTACCGGCCGCGATCACGCTGAGTGCTGCCGGCATCAACATCGCCCGCGCCATCGGACCAGCGTTAGGCGGCTTTATCGTGGCGGCCTCTGGCCCGTGGGCAGTCTTTTTGCTTAACGCGGCTTCATTCATCGGAATAATGATTGTTGTCTATCGTTGGCAACCGGCTCCGCGAAAAAGCAGGCTCCCTCCCGAAGACATCATTGGCGCCATGCGTGCCGGCACACGCTATCTGCGCCACTCGCCGGAATTGCAAACAGTTCTCATTCGCAGTGGCATCTTCGTTATTTGCGCGAGCGCTCTCTGGGCACTTCTTCCCCAGCAAGCCAGGAGACATCTGGGTTTGGGCTCGTTCGGCTATGGGGTGCTCCTTGGTTGCGTCGGTTTCGGGGCTCTCGCCGGCGCCTGGTTACTGCCGAAGCTGCGCGAGCGGCTTTCAACAAATCAATTGGTGGCCGCAGGCAGTGTCGTGTTTGGATTAGCCACAATGTCGCTTGCCTATGTGCACCTTTTCGCAGTGCTGGCCGTTACTTTAGCCGTTGGTGGCGTCGCGTGGATTGCGGTGCTGGCGAGCTTGAACGTCTCCGCGCAGACAGCGACACCGTCCTGGGTCCGGGCGCGGGTCATGTCAGTTTACCTGCTGGTCTTCATGGGTGGTCTCGCCGCGGGCAGCGCCGTCTGGGGTTTTGTGGCGGCGCGAGCCGGCGTCTCCGCTGCGCTTATGTTCGCCGCGATTGGGTTGGTCATCGGCCCCCTGGCGACCTGGCGCTTTCGCCTTGTTGGTAACAAGAATTTGTCGCTCACCCCGTCGATGCATTGGCCCGAGCCGGTGATGATGATCGATACCGAGGCGGCGGAGGGGCCGGCTATTACGCTGGTTGAGTATCGAATCGATCCAAAAACAGCCCCAGCATTCTTGCAGGCAATGAAAGAGATGAGGCGGATACGTCAGCGCGATGGCGCGATCCGTTGGAACTTACTGCGCGATACAGCGGACCCACAGAGATACATCGAGAGCTTTGTGACTGAATCGTGGGCCGACCACTTGCGGCAGCACGAACGAGTCACCGCCGAGAATCGCGAAATAGAGCAGCGCGCTCAGGCATTTCATCTCGGCCCTGAGCCGCCGAAGATAACTCACCTAATCGCTGAAGAAATGCCGAAGTGAGGCCAACTACTTAAGCGAGGCTTAATCGAAATCGTTGCAGGAAATTTGCCACTCGCGTCTTTCATCTCGTAATCTTACGGCCTCGCAAGTAAAACGGAACAGAGGATAAAAGAATATGATTCATCACGCGGTATCAGTCGCGGGCTTCATAGTTTTCGCGGGTATAGCCTGGTTACTTTCCAGTAATCGACGAAAGATTGCGTGGAGAACGATAGCGTGGGGAGTCGCTCTGCAACTTCTGATTGGCCTAATTATTTTTCGCTTACCAGGTTCGCATCGAATCTTACTCTGGCTGAACGACGCGGTGCTGGTGTTACTCAACGCGTCAAAGAGCGGTTCGGTGTTCCTGTTTGGACCACTTGCGGCCGGCCCCGGAGAGTCAGGATCCATCGGCTTCATCCTCGTCTTTCAAGTTCTGCCGGTGGTAATTTTCTTCGCGGCGTTCACCGCTATGCTCTATCACCTGCGCGTACTGCAGATATTCGTGCGACTCTTCGCCAGGCTCTTCCACCGAACGATGAAAATCAGCGGCGCAGAATCCCTCTCCAGTGCTGCAAACATCTTCGTTGGAATTGAATCCGCGCTCGTGGTCCGACCCTATCTGGAGAAGATGACGCGCTCGGAGTTGTTACTGCTGTTGACTACCGGCATGGCGACGGTGGCATCAAGCACGCTCGGGGTGTACGTGGCCTTTCTAATCGGAGTTTTCCCACAAATAGCGGGGCACCTGATCTCTGCTTCTGTTCTGGCGATTCCAGCTTGTGTCGTCGTATCCAAGCTGCTTATTCCCGAAACCGAAACGCCTGCGACGCTCGCGGCA
>DASQAF010000037.1:0-1561 GCA_035635855.1 Pyrinomonadaceae bacterium | reverse complement strand
AGGATTCCCGAATAGATAACGAATAAGCCCACGGCGCCGTCGATGAGGACTTGTGACACAAAGGGTACGATTGTGCTCATCGGGCCACCCAACGCGGCAAGAATCCCAATCGTCATACTTAGAGCTATAGAACCGGCGATCCTGAGAATCACGGAGTAGACAACGTTGCGCCAGATGAATTCCCACCAGACGCGCATTGTTCGTTGAAAAGACCGGGACAAAGGCTCGCCGCCAGAAGCAGGAGCGCGGGGCAGCAATGCGATGGAGAAAGAGCGGAATTTCTTTCCTAGAATTCGCCAGATGCCAAGCATCGAAACCGCGGAGACGACGACATAAGGCAAGATCCGATCAGCCCACCGCACAACCTGGGTCGAAAGCACATCGTTTTCCCAGGCCTTGCGCAGCAGGACCGTGAGAACGACGATGATGAAGAACGAGATCAGGGAGGTCGGCCAGTAGTAGGCCCACCAAATCCGAAGGCCATGGCCAAGGTTAGGCTGTAGATAATTTTCCAGGGACGGAGATGCGTGCTCGAGCGAAGCTGCGTCGAACGAGCCAGGTTTGCTTAGCATGGCCTTGTGCCCATGGTGCGCCGCGAAATGGAGTGTGGCAGCTTTCTGCAGAAAAGCCAAGCCGGGGCGCATCCCTTTCCGGCTTCCAAAAGGTGAAAGTTTTGCCGTCTGCCACCGTCTCGGGAGCCCGGCTCTCTTTCTCGCCACTCGTCACTCGCCACTCGCCACTGCTGTTTCTTGGCTCTTCCGCATCCCACCAGTTACAATAGATTGTTTGCAAGTGAGGTAGGAAAGCGGCCCTTGCGGACGTAGTTCTCAGAGAACCGTCAGGAGACGGCAGAACCTTTCATGGAAGCAGCCCAAATACTCGATCGCGTCGTCGCTCGATTTATCGGCACCAAGCATGAGCGCGACATTAAAAAATTGCAGCCCATTATCGCGGCCATCAACGCACTTGAAACTGGCGCAGGAAGCGGTGTTGGTGGCGGAGTAGGTGGTCCGGGCGATGGTGGCGTAAGGTCGCTCTCTGACGAAGCCCTGAAGGCGCGCTTCGTGGAGCTTCGCGCACAGGTGCAGGAGCAGTTGAAGGACGCTGATCCCGGTGAATCCACGTTCCGCGGGCTGATGCAGCAGGCTCTGGAGCCGGCGATTGTGCCGACGTTCGCGCTGGTGCGCGAAGCGGGCCGCCGCTTCCTGAACATGCGTCATTTTGACGTCCAGTTGATCGGCGGCATGGTCCTTCATGAAGGCAAAATCGCCGAGATGAAGACGGGCGAAGGCAAGACGCTCGTCGCCACGCTGCCGGCGGTGCTGAACGCGCTCGCGGGGCGCGGCGTGCACATCGTCACTGTCAACGATTACCTGGCCCGCCGCGACGCGGAATGGATGAGCCCGCTCTATAAAGCGCTGGGATTGAGCGTTGGCGTAATCGTTCACGATCTCGATGACGACCAGCGGCGCGCAGCCTACGGCGCGGACATTACGTACGGGACCAACAACGAATTTGGTTTTGATTATCTGCGCGACAACATGAAGTACGACCTGGCGCA
>DASQAF010000036.1:0-2085 GCA_035635855.1 Pyrinomonadaceae bacterium | reverse complement strand
TGCGGGAATCGTGCTCGCGCGTAGTGATCCCCGCGATGTAGTCGCGGCAATCAAACTTTCACGGGCTACCTACAAAAAGATGATCCAAAATCTTGTTTGGGCGACCGCATACAACCTGGTCGCTATCCCCGTCGCTGGCGGTCTTTTCGTCCGCTGGGGATTCGATCTCCCCATGAGTGTCGGCGCGGTTGCGATGAGCCTCTCCACCATTGTCGTCGCTGCAAACGCTCAACTGCTTCGCCGACTGAAGCTGCAGCGCGACGCCTCTGATTGCAGGGTCGACCACGGTTAAGATCCTCAGCGGCGTGCAAAGTAGAAGCTGGCTGAAATAATTGAGCCATCCATTCTTCCGCGAGGTGGAAGCGCTTTTCATCACGGCCTTGGGGACAGGTACCTAGGGCTCGGGAGCAACAGTCACAGTGACGGAAAAAATTTGAAGGGGCAGCGGATCGTCCTGTTCGGAGCTGGTTCAGACTGGCATTAAGGTTGCCGACGGACTGCAGGAGGCCATGAAAAGTGGTGATCTATTTGCCCGTTTCTTTTCGAAGCCTCTCAATGAAAGGATCTTAGTATGAGTGTGGAGAATTATAAGAATGTCATCATCGGGAGCGGCGAAGGCGGAAAATACCTTGCCTGGCATTTGGCACAATCCGGACAACAAACGGTAGTCGTCGAGCGGCGGTGGGTCGGGGGTTCCTGTCCGAATGTCAATTGTCTTCCCAGCAAGAACGAAATCTGGAGCGCTAAAGTTGCGGATCTCGTGCATCACGCAACCAGATTTGGAATTACCCTTGGCTGCGCCGCATCTGACATGGCGGCGGTTCGAAAACGAAAACGCGAGATGGTCGAGGGTCTGATCGCCATGCACTTAGACCGCTACAAGGCAAGCGGTGTCGAACTTGTCATGGGCGAAGCGAAGTTTACGGGTCCCAAGACGCTGGACGTGCGGCTGAATGACGGTGGCACCCGAACGCTGACGGGCGAACGAATATTTCTGAACCTTGGAACCCACCCGTCAATTCCATCGGTGCCCGGTCTGGCAGAGTCCGGCCCGTTAACGAATATTGAGGTTCTCGAACTAGATCGTTTACCCGAACACCTACTTGTGCTCGGGGGTGGTTATGTCGGCCTCGAATTCGCTCAGGCTTATCGTCGCTTTGGAAGTCGGGTGACGATTCTTGAGCGGGGCCCGCAACTTCTTGCTAACGAGGACCCTGATGTTACAGCCGCGCTACTCCAGATATTTGCTAGCGACGGAATTGACGTCATCGCTCCTGCCGAGATCGTCAGCGTGCACGGTCTTTCCGGAACTGGTGTCAGCCTCATCGCAAGAACGTCATCCGGCGAAAAGACAATTACAGGCAGCGACATCCTTGTTGCGACCGGACGCGCGCCCAACACGGCCGGAATTGGGCTGGAAGTCGCTGGCGTCGAGTTGGATCAAAGAGGTTACGTGAAGGCGAACGACCGGCTCCAGGCAACCGCTCCCAATGTTTGGGTGATTGGTGAGTGCGCCGGCAGTCCGCAATTCACTCATATCTCCCTCGACGATTTTCGAGTTATTCGCGACAACCTTGCCGGCATGAATCGCACGACGCGCGACCGCATGGTCCCGTCGTGCCTGTTCACCGATCCCCAGGTCGCACATATTGGCCTCACCGAAACCGAAGCGGGCCGCCAAGGTATTGCCGTTCGGGTCCTCAAATTACCCATGGCCGCCGTACTGAGGACGCGAACGATAGATGAAAGCCGCGGATTCATGAAAGCGCTGATCGAAGCGGATGGCGATCGCATTCTTGGTTTTACTATGATCGGGCCTGAGGCCGGTGAAGTGATGGCCGTGGTACAGATGGCAATGCTTGCTGAACTTCCTTACACGGCACTGCGCGACGCCATTCTCACGCACCCGACGATGGCTGAAGGGCTCAATTCTCTTTTTTCCAGCCTTAAGCAGACGAACGCCGGAGCAGCGAGTCTGCGCGGCCCGACGGGCTCTCGCAACGTCCGTGCTCTTTAATGTCCTTGAAAGTATTTATCACCGGCAAGTGTCATGCCGCATGTCCAACGTTCGTGGCGAGCGTATGT
>DASQAF010000035.1:0-5620 GCA_035635855.1 Pyrinomonadaceae bacterium | reverse complement strand
CGTTTCGTACTCCACGTGCGCCGTCGCGATCGTGATGCCCCGAGCTTTCTCTTCCGGCGCCTTGTCGATCTGATCAAAGGCGATGAACTGCACTTTCGGGTTGGTCTTCCCCAGAACCTTGGTGATGGCCGCCGTCAAGGTTGTCTTGCCGTGGTCCACGTGCCCGATCGTCCCGATGTTCACGTGCGGCTTGCTGCGATCAAATTTCTCTTTGCTCATCTTTGTCTCTTCCTCACAATAAAGGCGGGAGATGCCCGCCATTGAAGAAAACTATTTCGCTACGCCCTGCACCTTCGCGATTACTTCTTCGGCAATGTGCTTGGGCGCCTGGTCATAGCGCTCAAAGTGCATCGTAGAAGTAGCGCGGCCCTGCGTCGATGACCGCAGGTCGGTCGTATATCCAAACATCTCTGAAAGCGGCACGAAAGCGGTCACAACCTGCACGCCGCCGGGCCGCGGTTCGGTCTTTTCGATCTGGCCGCGACGCCGATGCAGATCGCTGGTTACGGCGCCCATGTAATCTTCCGGCGTCACCACCTCGTTCCGCATGATCGGCTCCAGCAGCACCGGCTTGGCTTTCTTAACCGCGTCCTGGAACGCCAGCGAGCCCGCTATATGAAATGCTCGTTCGTCAGAGTCAACCTCGTGAAAACCACCGTCAACCAGGCGCACTCTGATATCGACCAAGTCATATCCGGCCAAATAGCCTCGCTCCATTGCATCGTGAACGCCTTGCTCAGTCGGCTTAATGAATTCGCGTGGAATGGCGCCGCCCTTGATCTCGTTCTCGAAAACGAAGCCCTCGCCCGGCGCTGGCTCGATTTCCAACTCCACATGCGCGTACTGACCACGACCACCCGTTTGCTTCTTGAAGATTTCTTTACCCGACGCTGCCTGCGTAATGGTTTCCCGATAAGCGACCTGCGGCTTGCCAACATTCGCCTCGACGCCGAACTCGCGCTTCATGCGATCGACGATGATCTCGAGGTGAAGCTCACCCATGCCGGCGATAATCGTCTGGCCGGTTTCCTGATCAGTCGACACACTGAAAGAAGGATCTTCCTGCGCCAGACGGCCCAGGGCCACCCCCAGCTTATCCTGGTCAGCGCGAGTTTTAGGTTCAACCGCAACGCGGATTACAGGTGCCGGAAAGTCTATCGCTTCCAGAATGATCGGCTTGTTCTCGTCGCAGATCGTGTCGCCCGTGGTGACTTGTTTCATGCCGCCGATGGCGATGATCTCGCCAGCGCTCGCGTCTTCGGTGTCCTCTCGCTTATTCGCGTGCATGCGCATCAAGCGACCGACGCGCTCGCGCGTGTCCTTCGCTGAATTGTAGGCATACGAGCCGGACTTAATCGTGCCGCTATAAATTCGGACAAACGAAAGCTGACCAAGATGCTTGTCAGCCATGATCTTGAAGACCAGGCCGCTGAACGGTGCACTCGCGTCCGCCGGACGCTGCTCTTTGTGGCCAGTCTTGGGATTGACGCCCTCGACCGGAGGAATGTCCAGCGGTGACGGCAGATAATCCACGACGGCATCAAGCAGGGTCTGAACTCCCTTATTCTTAAACGCTGAGCCCGTTACCACGGGCACGAGCCTGAGCGCGAGGGTTCCTTTGCGGAGTGCGGCGCGAATCTCGTCTTCAGTGATCTTTTCGCCTTCGACATACTTGTGCATCAGTTGATCGTCAACAGTAGCGACGGCTTCGATCAATCTCTCGCGGGCCGCGGCTGCTTCTTCTTTCAACTCATCCGGAATTTCAGCCGTCACGTACTCCGCGCCTTTGCTCTCGTCGTTCCAGATCAGGCCCTTCATCGTGATGAGATCGACGATGCCTTTGAACTGATCTTCTATGCCGATTGGAATCTGAAGAGCGACGGGGTTTGCGCCAAGGCGGGTAATGATCGAATCAAACGAGCGTTGGAAGGATGCGCCCGCGCGGTCGAGCTTGTTAATAAAGCAAATTCGCGGAACGCCGTATTTGTCAGCCTGACGCCAGACGGTTTCTGACTGCGGCTCGACTCCGGCAACGCCGTCGAAAACCGCCACCGCGCCGTCCAACACGCGCAGACTGCGTTCGACTTCCATCGTAAAGTCGACGTGACCCGGCGTGTCGATAATATTGATACGGTGATCGACGCCGTTTCGCTCCCAGAAACAAGTGGTGGCTGCACTGGTGATAGTGATGCCGCGTTCCTGTTCCTGCTCCATCCAGTCCATCGTCGCCGTGCCCTCGTGCACCTCGCCGATTTTGTGCGAGACGCCCGTGTAATAAAGGACACGTTCGGTCGTAGTGGTCTTACCGGCATCAATGTGCGCCATGATGCCGATATTCCTGAATGTGTTGAGGTCGTACTTAGCCATTACCACTTATAATGCGCGAACGCCTTATTCGCATCGGCCATGCGATGCGTATCTTCCTTTTTCTTTACTGCATTACCGCGATTGTTCGCGGCGTCGAGCAACTCGCCCGCTAAACGATCGGTCATCGTTTTCTCACCGCGTCCGCGGGCATAGGCGACAATCCAACGAATTGCCAACGCCCCGCGTCGTTCCTGGTGAACTTCCACCGGCACCTGGTAGGTTGATCCGCCCACGCGCCGCGACTTAACTTCAACGGTCGGCCGAACGTTCTCGATCGCGCGCTTGAAAACCTTCAAGGGCTCATCGCCGGCCTTATCACCCACTTGCAGCAAGGCGTCGTAGAAGGTTTTCTCGGCCTTCGAACGCTTGCCACCCCACATGATGCCGTTGATGAACTTGGTCACCAGGGCGCTGTTGTAAACCGGATCCGGCAGGACCGCGCGTCTCTCTGCAACTCTTCGTCTCGGCATTTACTTACTTCGCGCCTCCCTTCGGACGTTTGGCGCCGTACTTCGAGCGGCTCTTTTTACGATCAGCAACGCCGACTGAATCCAGCGTGCCGCGAATGACGTGATAACGAACGCCCGGAAGATCTTTCACGCGCCCTCCGCGAATCAAGACAATCGAGTGTTCCTGCAAGTTGTGACCGACGCCGGGAATATAGGTGGTCACTTCGATGCCGTTGGTCAGACGCACGCGAGCAACTTTGCGCAATGCCGAGTTCGGCTTCTTAGGTGTCTGCGTGTAAACACGAGTGCACACCCCGCGTTTTTGAGGCGAGCTTTGTAGCGCCGGGCTGGCCGTTTTGTACTTAACGCGTTGGCGGCCCTTGCGAACGAGTTGATTAATTGTCGGCATCGTCTTCCTTTTGACTGCGAGCTGCGCGCCCTTTAATCAGAGGGCAAAACGCAAAAAGGCCGGCACCTGCCTCTTTCCGGAACAAGTCCGGCAGTCAGCGCAGGTAACTGCCCTGCTACTAATTCTGGTTTAGGGACGTTCTGATTTCGCTTTGGGGCGCGGCGCGGATAATGGCTTCCCTGGAGCCGAAACTTTTCTGTAGCGTCGCACTGAGCGAGTGGTTTCGTTCTGTGCGCGCCCACCATGGGTTTTCATTACCAGAGCGAGCACTTACGCCACAATAATGTCAAACGGCTGGCGTAGTGGTACACGAGCCGGGCAACGCCTCCGCACCGACAGAACCAGTTGCAGCGTTGCACGTGGGGAAATCAGACCGAAGTCCGAAACCGGAAACTATAATTGCCAGCGGATACTTGTGTCAAGCGCGGTTCGCGCTTTTACCTTATATCGTCGTGACTCAGAACAACCACTTCAGCAAATACACCGCGCCGATAACGACACCGCCAATAATAAACAGCAAGAAAGTGACGACCCCGACTACGGCCAGTTTGAACTTTCGATAGCGCTTCTCGTCAGGTGGCGATAACGAACTCTGTGGAAAGTATGGTGGTGGTGTGGAGGTGGCCATTAATTATCTCCGAACGAAGACGCTTGGATTAATCTACTAGTAAAAAGTGTTTGTTGCTACTCACCAGGGCTTTGAAGGGCTGCGCTTCGGAACAGGCTTCGTATTCGAGTTGGCATTTCCGTTAGCATTAGCATTTTCCTGCTGCTTCTTCAACATCTCTTCCGCGTGCTTCTTCCCTTCCTTGATCCGTTTGGTGCCTTCCTGCGCGGTTTCGAGCCCGTCAGTGGCGCGGTAATCATCGGGATTCAGTTCGAGCGCTTTCTGAAACGCTGCGACCGCTTCGGGATAATGAGCGAGCCGAGTCTCAGACATTCCCAATTGGTAGAACGATTCCTCATCGTCGGGTTTCAGACGCGTTGCCTGGCGAAACGCCCGCGTGGCTTCTTCGTCCTGGTGCAACAAACTGTGCGCTAGTCCCAGGTTAAAAAAGCCTTCAGCGTCCTTCGGATCGGACTGAACTCGCTTCCTATAAAGCTCAACCGCTTTCTTATACTCTTCTTCGGCTTCAGTTTTCTTGTAGAGCGCGGCATAAGCCATGCCGAGGCGTAGATGAGCTTCAGCTAAATCGGGACTGAGTCGAATGGCCTCCTGAAAAGCCTGGGCCGCTTGATCGTCCTGATCGTTCTTATAGAATTCTTTACCCTGATCGACGAGAGCCTGCGCTTCTCGCTTTGATTTATCGGCTGCGGACTCGCCGGCGGACGAGGACGCACTCGCATTGGCGTTGGTGTTCCTGTTAGACCCTCGACGACAAGCGCAGTTCCCTGCGACCAGAAACACAGCCACAGCCACGACGAGAAAGTTTCTCGTCCGGAATAGGATCGCGAAAGGCTCTGTCATCAAGCAGCCAACTATCTACGCTGAAATGCGATCCTGAGTCAAATTAGCCAAGGAATTTTTCGCGAGGAAAGACTGGTTAAGAGGACTCCTGAAAAACCGAATGGGCGCTGCAACGTGGGGGTCGCAGCGCCCATCCATTTTCGTGGTTACTGTCCTCACCCCAGCAACCACTTGAGACGGAGGATCCACCAACCGTCTCTCTTGCCCCACAATGTGCTTCGCAAGCTTTGTGCCGCGCAACGATAAGTTTCTTGCATCGAGAAAGTCACGACAACTCAGCTTTTTGTTAAAGATTAAGGCGATCCGTTAAGTTCTGGAGTGCAAGTTCTTCACCCTCGACTGCGTAAGATTTTCTCGATCGGATCGCGCGCCGAGTCCTGAGTCATAAACTATGAACTTTTTAGCCCTGGTCGCTTCCGAGTTCGGCCCTGATGGCTTCAGCGAGTGCGTTGGCGTGTGCCTTGACCTCAGTTTCACTCTCGCCTTCGATCATCACGCGGGCCAACGATTCGGTCCCTGAATAGCGGAGTAACAAACGCCCGCGATCGCCGAGTTGCTGTTCAGTCTCTCGCGCCAGACGCTGAACGGTCGGGAGTTCTTCAAAAGGTCTCTTTTCGCGGACGCGCACGTTAACCAGTATTTGCGGATAGCGTTGAAAGCCCGCGACCAATTCCGCGAGCGTCTTATCGTGATGTCGCATTGCCCGCAACAAAGTTATCGTCGTGATCACGCCGTCTCCGGCCAGGCTAAGACGTGGGAAGATTATGTGACCCGATTGTTCGCCACCCATGACTGCCCCGCTGCGGATCAATTCTTCAAGCACGTATTTATCGCCGACGTCCGCGCGCGTCAGCTTGATCCCACGCGAACGCAGCGCGATCTCTAAACCGATGTTGCTCATTACGGTCGCCACGACGATGTCTCCGG
>DASQAF010000034.1:0-463269 GCA_035635855.1 Pyrinomonadaceae bacterium | reverse complement strand
TGCCTCGACGGGATCTGGAAACGCGTCGATAGATGTGGCCGCCGCGGGCGATCAGGGGATCGCAGTGGTTCACACTGGATATAGCTCGGACCCCGCGATCGAATTTACCTGGGCGCTGATCCTGGCCTCCGCGCGACATATCGTGACGGAGAGCAACTCCGTCCGATCCGGCGGCTGGCAGCAAACAGTGGGCATGGATCTGCGTGGAAAGACCCTGGGCGTTCTGGGGCTTGGGCGGGTTGGATCCCAGGTCGCGCGGATTGGGAGCGCTTTTGGAATGAATCTGATTGCCTGGAGCCAGAACATGACGCCCGAGGCCGCCAAAGCCGCGGGCGCCCTCCTGGTCTCCAAGGACCAGCTGTTCGAGCAGGCCGACATCCTGACGATCCATTTGGTGTTGAGCAGCCGAACGCGCGGCCTGGTAGGGGCCGCGGAGCTGGAGAGAATGAAGCCAACGGCCCGGTTGATCAATGCGTCGCGCGGGCCCATCGTCGAAGAGCAAGCTTTGATCAGCGTGTTGAAGAAGAAGCAAATCGCCGGCGCGGCGATCGACGTATTCGACATTGAGCCACTGCCTCCGTCTCACCCCTTCCGGACGCTGGACAACGTACTGGCAACGCCGCATATCGGCTACGTATCGCATGGTCTTTACAAGACGTTCTACGAGGATACCGTCTCGAATATTCGGAAGTGGCTTGACACACAAATGGAAGGAAATGGTTGAAAGGAGATGGAGCCATGGAAAACGAAGCCTCTTGTGTAGCTCTCGCGCTGAAGGCGTGGAAGGCGCAAATCGAACGGGCGGACAAGCTCTTTGGAAGCCTCTCATCCGAGGACGTCCAGCGGGAAATAGCGCCGGGCAAAAACAGGTTGCTTTACTTGTGGGGACATCTGACAGCCATACACGACGCGATGCTGCCGCTGCTGGCGCTGAGAGAACGACTTCATCCCGAATTTGATGTCGCCTTCGTCTCCAATCCCGATAAGTCACAAGCCGCCATTCCTTCGCACGAACAGGTTCGCCAGGCATGGAACGTCGTCAATGCCGAATTGTGGAAGGGGTTTGAAAAGATGTCGTGGTCCGACTGGCTCCAGCGGCACTCTGCCGTATCGGAAGAAGATTTCGCCAAAGACACTTCGCGCAATCGCTTCGCCATCCTGCTGAGCCGCACGAACCATCTGTCCTATCACCTCGGCCAAGCGGTGCTCGGACTCAAGTAATCGAGTGTGAAGCATCGGAGCTGGAGAGTTCCAGCTCAGCAACAACGGAGAAGGACAATGACCAAAAAGCTCGAAGGCAAGACCGCTGTCGTCACCGGCGGAACAGAAGCGATTGGATCTCGTGATTTCTCGCTGCAGCCATCTCGCCACCAATAATATTCGCTCAAGCTTTTCGCTTTTGATTGTCTCGCCTCCTCTTCGGTAGCGATCCGAGTCACTGCAATTCAAAGGAGAGCTACCGACGCTTATAAGCCGAACTTTCGGCGTTTGCCGAAAAAGCAGCCTTGAGTCAAACCCTACGGGCCTTTGGTTCAAGGAAATTGCGATGGCACTCAGCGTGCAGTCGCTCAGTCTGGAACTTAAGACAAAACGAAAATGATTTTCAGGATTCGAGAAGGAGGTGTCATGAACAACAAGGTGGTTTTGATCACAGGCGGGCTTACGGGTATTGGTCGCGCCACTGCACTGGCCTTCGCGCAGGAGGGCGCACGCATTGTTATTTCCGGGCGACACGAGGAAGAGGGCGAGAAGCTGGTTAACGAGCTCGGCAAACTTGGAGCGGAAGCTGAATTTGTGCGGTCCGATGTTCGCCACGAAGACGATGTGCGTGGCTTGGTCGATAAGACTGTCGCGCGGTTTGGTCGCCTGGATGTGGCCGTCAATACCGCCGGTACCGAAGGCAAGCCTGGCCCGGTAACGGAGCAGTCTGCCGAAAGCTACGCCGCCACCTTCGACACCAACGTGCTCGGCACACTACTGAGCATGAAGCATGAGCTTCGCGTGATGTTGGCCCAAGGGTATGGGAGCATCATCAACGTGTCGTCTACCTTTGGCCATACCGGCGGAGCCGGGGCATCAGTTTATGTGGCCAGCAAGCACGCGGTGGAAGGCCTAACGAAATCGGCAGCACTCGAGGCTTCTGGCTCCGGTGTCCGAGTCAATGCAGTTGCCCCTGGTCCGATCGATACTGGCATGGTTACCAGGTTTACGGGCAGTGACGAAAGGAAGGCTGGCTTGATCGCTGGAGTACCCCTTAAACGCGTCGGTAAGCCCGAAGAGATCGCCGAGTCAATCGTCTTTCTCTCATCCGACAGGGCCTCCTTCATCACCGGTGCGACGATCGCAGTCGACGGCGGCAAAACTGCCCTGTGATTCGTACAGGTTTTGAAACGAGCAGGAGGATAGAAATGAGTCAGACGATTGAATCGAAAAACAAAGCGCTTGTCCTTGAAGCTTTCCACACGCTGTTCAATGAGCGCGACTACATAGCGGCTGAACGATATTGGTCCCCTGACTACATCCAGCACAGCGCTCACATTGAACCAGGCAGAGAAGGACTTTTCAAGCTCATCAAGAACCTTCCACCCACGCTACGGTACGAACCGGGAACGATTGTCGCCGAGGGTGACTTCGTGATCGTTCACGGGCGATTTAGCGACTTCGGTGCTCCGGTGAATTGGATTGCCGCAGACATTGTTCGCATCAAGGAAGGCCTTTTGGTCGAGCACTGGGATGTCATTGAGGACGAAGTGACGGAAGAACAGTCGCAGAGTAAAGCTCCGATGTTCGGAGCAAGTTTTCCGAAACATTCCGCTCAAACTACTACCGCAAAAATAAACTAAGGAGAAAACATGAGTTACAGACAAGAGAGAGAACTGGCAGGCAAGGTCGCGCTCGTCACGGGCGGTTCACGTGGCATCGGTGCTGCGATCGCCAAGCGCCTGGCCGCAGAAGGAGCCAGCGTCGCTCTAACTTACTCGAAAGGCGCGGATGCCGCTGCGTCGGTCGTCGAAGCGATCGAACACGACGGCGGAAAGGCGCTCGCAATACAGGCGGACTCGGCCGACGTCGAAGCCGTGAAGGGCGCAGTAGAAAAGACTGTCGCGACTTTCGGGCGACTTGATGTGCTCGTGAACAATGCAGGCACAGCCATTCCGAAACCGTTCGAGGAGGCCACGCTGGAGGAGATGAATCGTGTGATCGACATTAACATTCGCGGCTTGTACGTAGCGACGCAGGCGGCGCTGAAGCACATGAAGAGCGGCGGTCGCATCATCTCGATCGGTTCGGCCGTGGGTGAGCGTGTCGCAGCGCCCGGGCTGGTGCCCTACGCTGGCACGAAGGGAGCCGTGAAGATGTTCACTCAGGCGCTGGCCCGAGAGATCGGGAGCCGGGGCATCACGGTCAACAACGTTCAGCCGGGTCCGATCGATACGGATCTGAATCCCGCGGCGAGCGAATGGGCGGTGCCTCAGAAGGCCGCCACAGCGCTTGACCGCTACGGGCATGTTGATGAGATCGCCGCGATGGTGGCGTTCGTCGCAGGTCCGGAGTCCTCGTACATCACCGGGGCGAATCTTACCGTCGATGGCGGAATGAATGCCTAGCCAGAGCTTCTCGCTGAAATAGGCGACGCTGTTCATGAACGCGTGATGCTAAATCAGACATAAAAACTCTTAGCGGTGGTTTTGAGTATGGTGAATCCAATGAGAGCAAGCATCGTGACTTCGGCTCGGTGAAGCGGCTATTACAAGGCCGAAACGATTGATTCAGAGGCTACTCGCAGAGAATGAGCACGGCAACGATGGAACTCATGGCCGATACTGAAATCCACGCAAGTCCGATGGGCACGATCCATGGCGGAGTGTTGTGCGACATTGCTGATGCCGCCATCGGGACTGCCCATGCCACCAGCCTGAAAGAAGACGAGAGCTTCACCAGTATTGATCTGCAGATCAAGTTCTTTCGTCCGGTATGGAACGGCCGAATTCGCGCGGTTGCAAAACCTGTGAATGTCGGTCGACAGATCAGTCGCTATGTTTGCGACATCCTGAGAGATGATGACAAGCTGGTTGCGCAAGTTTCCAGTACAGTGATGACGCTCCGAGGAGATCAGGCATCAGGAAGATAACGCTGCCGCTAATCATGCATGACCTAATCATCATCGGTGCCGGACCCGCCGGGATTGCGTTGGCAGCCGAGGCCTTTGCCTCTGGCATAGACCCAGCGCAAATCCTGATCCTCGAAAAAGGGTCGACTCACAACTCGGCAATCAGGCAACTCTATCCCGCAAAGAAGCTAACTACGGCGAACTACAAAGGGTTCGCCGCCCGTTGTGAAGGGTTGTTGTGTGTTAGAGATATGACGAAGCCAGAGACGCTTCAGTTTTTCGACAAGATCATCAGTGACTATCACGTCAACATCGAATTCAACGCCGAGGTTTACGGGATGCGGAGACTGGAAGGGAAGGGCGGAGCGCGTTTCCAGGTCGAATCATCCCAGGGTGTTTATGAAAGCAAAGTGCTCGCCTGCGCCATCGGGATATTCGGTCGTCCGAATAAGCCGAAAGACTATCGCCTGCCACCAACACTTAAGGAGCGCCTCCTCTTTGATATGACGTCGCAACAGATTCAGAACGAGGCCGTGCTGGTTGTCGGCGGCGGGGATACAGCCGCCGAATACGTTCAGTATCTTCGCCAACAGGACAATCGCATTACGCTTTCATATCGAAAGGCAGATTTCACGCGGCTCAATCAGCAGAACCACGATGCGCTTCTAGCCATGGAAGAGCGTGGTGAGGCTGAAATACTCCGAAGCTCGAACATCAAAGAGATCGAAGATGAGGCAGGACGACCGCGCACTATTTTCGCTGAAGCGGAATACTCTACTCGTCTCTTCGACCGTGTGATATTTGCACTCGGAGGCACAACCCCTACGAACTTCCTCCACACGCTGGGCATTATCTTCAACGGCGACGGCCCGGTGTTCGATGAGTCGGGCGCAACGAACGTGCCCGGTCTTTATCTGATCGGTGATTTGGTGGTAGGCAAGAAAGGCGGATCAATCATCACGGCGTTTAACTCCGCAGTGCGGGCGATGAAGAGCATCTGCATCCAGGACTTGTCTTGCCAGCCGCGTAATTCCGCGCTTCAATAAAGTAACAGTCTGGCAGCTTTTTGGGGCTCACTTGGAATTCAGAGCGCGGTGAAGGCAGGACTTTCCTCCAAAGTACAACGAGCACTACAATATGGGCCCATAGAATGGTCCATCTTAATTCCATTCGCATGCTGGGTGTCGAAGATCATCCGGTCTTTCGCCAGGGTCTTGCCACGATCATCGAGACAGAACCGGACATGGTCCTCGTCGGGCAGGCGGCTAACGGAACTGTCGCAATAGCCGGCGGCATGGGAACAGCCGGAGCTGTTCGTTGGCGAGATGCGCGCTGGGTTCAAATCGCTGAGATAGAAAACCGAATGGGATTTTCCGGCCGATGGGTTTTGTCGGTTCGTTGAATCCCTCGAATCACTTTTGCAAGAGGAGAAAAAATCATGGCTCAAAAATCAGATGGCGCTACAAAGAACGTCGTTCTCGTTCATGGCGGTTTTGTTGACGGCTCGGGCTGGGAAGACGTGTACCAAATACTTAAGCGTGACGGCTACAACGTAAGCGTTGTTCAGAATCCAACGATATCGCTAACCGGTGATGTCGCTGCGACGCGAGCGGTGCTCGATGCCCAGGATGGTCCCGCCGTTCTCGTAGGTCATTCATACGGCGGAGTTGTTATTACCGAAGCCGGCAACCATGCAAGCGTCGACACTCTCGTTTACGTTACGGCTTTCGCCCCGGACGCCGGGGAATCGGTTGGGACACTGATCGCGAATCCGGCGCCCGGCGCGCCCGTCCCGCCGATCCTGCCGCCCGTTGACGGCTTTCTCATGCTCGATAAAGCGAAATTTGCGGAGTCATTCGCCGGGGATGTAACGCCCGCAAAAGCTGAGTTCATGGCGAACTCCCAGGTGCCCTGGGGATTAGACGCACTCAATGGACCCGTTAGCACCCCTGCGTGGAAAACCAAGCCGAGTTGGTACCTGGTCGTTACCGAGGACAAGATGATACCGCCGCCTGCACAGCAATTTATGTCGCGACGCGCCGGTTCGACGGTTAGAGAGGTCGGAGGCAGCCACGCCATCTACGTTTCTAAGCCTCAGGCCGTTGCGGACATCATCGAAGAAGCAGCAACCAGGAGTTCAAAGGCCGAAGCGCAAACGTCCTAACAAATTCTGGCTGAGTGTGTCTTCGCGGAATGACCACTTCGCGGCGTGGGAACAGCCGGAACTTTCCACAGCCGACCTTCGTGCGGGGTTTAAGTCACTCCGTAGCGCTCCCATGCCGCACGGAAAGTGATCGCCGACCGAAACGCTGAGACGAGGTGATCGACATTGAAAACCAATATCCGCGTTAACAACACGACTCACACACTCTCAGTGGACTCGCGCCTGACGCTGCTGGACGCGCTCCGCGACGTGCTCGGCTTGATCGGCACGAAGAAGGGATGCGATCAGGGCGCGTGCGGCGCGTGCACGGTCATCATCGATGGTCAGCGTGTCTTGTCCTGTCTGACATTGGCGGCGGCGTGCGAGGGCCAACACGTCGTCACGATCGAAGGCCTCGCCACAGGCGACGAGCTTCATCCGATGCAGGCCGCCTTCCTGCACTGCGATGGGTTCCAGTGTGGCTACTGCACGCCCGGGCAGATTCTCTTGGCCATCTGTGCCGTTCAAGAGGTGCACGAGGGCGTGCCCAGTCACGTCACGCCAGACGTTCGACAAACGGTCAACGTGGCGACATTGACCGACGAAGAGATCCGCGAGCGGATGAGTGGCAATCTTTGTCGGTGTGCCGCCTACCCGAATATCGTAGCCGCCGTGAGGCAGGTGCTCGCGAACGAGGTGCGGTCATGAAGGACTTCACCTTTCAGCGTGTGGCGGCCCCGGAGGATGCCGCGAGAGTTGTGGCCGCTCGCCCCGGCGCCATGTTTCTGGCTGGCGGAACGACGCTTGTCGATCTAATGAAGGTCGACGTGCTTACACCAGACACCGTTGTAGATGTCCGCCGTCTCGGCCTGTCGAGCATCAACGTGTCGGATGACGCGATCGCGATCGGAGCGGCCGTCACCAACAGTCAACTGGCATGGCATCCCGTCGTCCGCGACCGCTACCCGGTGCTGTCGGAAGCGATCCTCGCGGGCGCCACCACACAGATTCGCAACATGGCGACCATCGCGGGCAACATTCTGCAGCGGACGCGCTGCCCGTACTTCAGAGATGTTTATGCGTCGTGCAACCGCAGAGAGCCCGGAGCCGGCTGCGATGCGATCGACGGATTCAACCGCGGACACGCGGTGCTATGTCGTGGCGGCGAACGCGGACGTGCGCGAACTTGACGTGCTGTTCGTGGGAGAGCCGGATTCAATGACACCTCTCGGAACAAAGGGTGTCGGGGAACTCGCCATCGCCGGGATGGCGGCCGCGGTCGCCAATGCGGTCTATCACGCGACCGGCACACGGGTCCGCTCGTTGCCGATCTCTATCGAGAAGATGCTCGGACCCAGCAAACTCTAGAGTTGGTATAGTTTTTGTCGAAAAGTTTAGTTGTATAAACGTGCAACTATTCTAATCTGCATCTCCGATTAAGATTCAATCCCGAAGAGAACCACTACCAATTTAAAGGCAGGTTTCCGAGCCAAGATTGATCTCGCGCTGCTTTAATTTCTTAATAAGGTGAGATTTGCCCTCATCTTGGCTTGAGCCAGAATTGGGCTATCAGGCACGACATCGTCTCCATCAACTCGCATTGACCTACGACTGCTTCGATTATCTCAACCCGTTCTTTGCACGTTAGTTCTTGTGAGTCAAAAGAGCGACCCAAGTCAGAGGTATGGGCGTATCTAGGCCGAACTGCTATGGATGAAACCCCGTTCCCGTAGTTGTAAGTCCAAGCGTATCCCAACCTTGGGTGAATGCCTGTACCTACAGGGCGTTGAATTACCGCATCTGCAAACTCTTCGCTCGTTTCTGTCGATAAATTCGGTACGCCAAGTGCGAATGTATCGAATGTCCCGACTAATTATTGCCGGATCTACCGAAAGCGCGCGACGTAACCAACTTTTTCAACAACACCAAAGTTAACCGTCCATTTACCACTCGGCCGTTAAGCTGCCGTTAACTCAGAGGAGAAGCGTCTCTGAGACGGCCATTCCGGAAAGGGGAGATCCGGAACAGGCTGAGGTGGACCGCGCCGGATGCTTCCGCGGTGAGGGGCATCCGGCGCTCAGGGAAGTTCAAGAAAAAGGAGTAAGACGATGGCTACACTATTTAAAAGAGAACCACGTGACTGGTGGAATACGGTTGCTCTCGGAGGACTGGCAATAATTGTCTTTTTGACGATCGGGTTGAACGCGTGCTCGTCCGGTTCGTCGGACGCGGCCAAAACAAACAGAGCGGTGACGCCTCCTGGCGCAAGCGTGGCCAAAACAGACAGTGTGCCGACATCACTGTCAAACACCGGCGAATATGGCGAGAACGTCTATGACTACGCGAAGGCAAACGACTGGAAGAACGCTGACGCTAAACTTGCAGCACTAAAGGATGCAGTGAAGAATGTGCGCGCCGAGGTCCAGAACCAAAGCAAGGCAGTCGACCGTCTTGACTCGAACATCGCCGCGCTGGATCGCGCCGTGACCGCGAAGGATCGTCCGGCGGCTATGCGCGAGGCCAATCAGGTAACACTCGACGTGGCTAATATGACCACAGCCTACAAACTGAGTGGGCCGGTCGAGGTAACCAGGCTTGATTACTACGGTCGCGAGTTGGAGGTTTGGGCGCAGGCGCAAGATGCGAACAAATTGCAGGCGACTGCTCGGGAGATGAGGCGGACGTGGGACTCGCTGCGCCCATCGGTCGAGGCGCACAAAGCAACGGAGGCGAAGAAGTTCGACGCTTTGGTCGCGCAGGTCGAATCAGCTAAGACGCCTGCCGACTACGCGCGTGTGGCGACGCCCGTGCTAAACGAGGTGGACAATTTGGAAAAGCTTTTTCACTAAGATAGGAGTACGTTAACACGGAGCAAATTTGAACAACTGCAAACCCCACGTTTGAATCAGCGGCAGCGCGCTCGTCGCGGCGGCAACGTCAATGATCGTTTTGCGATTAGTGATGCGCCGCCGCGCCGGGGCGAGAAAGGAGTAAAGAGAAGTGCTAGTACCCGCTTACTTGCCTCCATATATCTTGATCGGAACTGTGGCGATTGTAGTTACAGTGCTGGTCGGTCTACATCGCGCGCTCAAGCGCGCGCGATGGCCGGATCAGGACCGCAAACGCGCGGTTCTCAGCGTCGCAACACTGCTCCTGGGCTGGTACCTTGCGACTCTCGTGCTTGCCTGGTTTGAATTCTACCGAGGGGCATCGTCCCGCGTTCCCACGATTCAGTATGGTCTCCTAGTCCCGATCATAGTCGGTGTTGTGCTTGCCTGGAAATGGAAGATGCTTGGGCGCGTCATCGAGGCAGTGCCGCAGGAGTGGATCGTCGGAGTGCAGTTTTACCGCGCATTGGGGCTGATGTTTCTTGTGCTCTATGCGGTGGGCCGGCTGCCGGGAGCTTTCGCGTTGCCAGCGGGCGTTGGCGACGTGATTGTGGGGCTGGTCGCGCCAGTCGTCGGCATCGCTTATGCTCGTAATGGAGCAAATGCGGCGGGTCTGGTTCGCGTTTGGAATTTGTTTGGAATCGCCGATTTAATCGTGGCCGTGGGGACCGGCTTGCTTACGTCACCGTCGCCTATTCAAGTGTTGGCGTTCGATGCGCCAAACGAATTGATTAGCGCGTTCCCGCTGGTGATGGTTCCAGTGTTCTTGGTACCGCTCTCGATATTGCTGCACTTAGCGTCGCTGAAGAAATTGCGGTAGACGGAGACACGCGCAAAGCAAGGCCCTTGAGTTGGTAATCGATGGGTTCGAGTTGATCTGATGGTTCTGACCACGACGCACGGCCGCCGGCTCCGGCCTCAGGCAAGTTAAGACACGATCTTGATCAGGTTCACATCGAAGCTGGTCGAGATCAAGAGAGCTGAGTGGCTCATAACATTACATTCCACTGATCCATGTCTAGGGAATCAAACAGGCCGGTTAGGCAAGAGCTGATGCTGGGTTTGATTTACCCAGCGGTGCTCGGCACGATTCTCTACCAACTGGTTTTTACTATCGCTCATGTATTAAGAGGACAATATCCCTTCAGTGCAATCGTCTGGATCAAATGGACGTTGGTTGTCATTTCGATTGGGTTCTACGTCTGTGACTATCTCTATATACTTTTTACTAAACGCTATTACTGGTGGTCTTTCTTGTGCGATGTTGTATTCCTCCTGGCTCTCTACGCCACCGTCATAGCCATAGACGTAGATAACCCCCGCAGCCTGCCGCACAATAAAGTCATTCTCTTCTGCTACTTTATTTTTCTTTTGGTCTACCTGGTGTGGGATGGTTATGAGTTTCTCAGTTTGCCACGAGGCAAAGAGAGAGACTTCTATCGTTCAGTTGTGTCCTGGGAATTGCCCTGGCTGTTGGTAATCGGTGTCTTCGAGATCATGGCTTTCGTATGGAACAACCACCTGATGATAAGCATCCTGACAATTGTTATTCTGTCGATGGTAACTATTTGGTTTGGATTTCTTATTGGCCGGATGCGGAAATTCATTTGAGCCCTCAACTACTTGATGAACCTGGGCAACGGTGATGCGAATTTTGTTAGTAGAGGACGAGGCGCGGATGGCGCAGGCGATCAAGCGGGGTCTGCGCGGGGCAGCGTACGCGGTTGATGTGGCCCGTGATGGCGAAGACGCGCTCTATCAGGCTTCGATTAACGACTATGATGCTGTCATTCTCGATGTGATGCTCCCCAAGCGCGACGGTTTCGAGGTCTGCCGCGAACTGCGTGCGCAGGGATCGCGCATTCCTGTCCTGATGCTCACCGCGCGGGATGCAGTAGAGGATCGCATCGGTGGTCTGGACACCGGCGCGGACGATTATCTAACTAAGCCTTTCGAGTTTGGTGAACTTCTGGCGCGGTTGCGTGCGTTGCTGCGGCGCGGGCAGGAATTACGTCCGACCATAATTGAAGTCGGAGATCTAGAGATAGACACGCGTGGGCAGCGAGTCAGGCGCAAGGGACAACCCATCGAACTCACCACCAAAGAGTACACGCTGCTTGAATACCTCGCGCGCAACGCGGGCAAAGTTGTTGGGCGTGAAGAAATCTCCGAACACGTCTGGGACGATACGTTCGACCCATTCTCGAAACTCATAGAAGTCTACATTAATCGCCTGCGCCGAAAGGTTGACGAGCCTTTCAGCGTGCCTCTTATTCATACTCGGCGAGGTGCGGGCTACGAGTTGCGCGTTCCATCTGCCGAAGATGGCGCCGGGGGCGAAGATGTTTAGCTTAGTGCGCGCAAGACTGACGCTCTGGTACACGGGCGTGCTCGCGCTGGTCCTTATCTCCTTTGCGCTGGCGGGCTATCTTTTCCTCTCATACACACTCAACCGGCGCACAGACGATGCTCTGGGAGAGATGGCTAACGCCTTCGCAACAACGCTCACAAATGAGGAGGCCGATAGTCATCAGGGCGAAGCCAACGCTGCTAGCAGCGAGGACGCGAAGAACACTCCCGATGAAACGGTAAAAGAAGCCGTCAGCCAAAACCAGTTTAGAGATTATCAAATAGTTGTGTATGCGGACGCGCACCGCGAGATTGCCGCCAGCGCTGTACCACAGACGAGAAACGAGCCAGGCCGGACGCGGTCGACAATCAGCTTGATAGGGGCACCGAAGATCTTAGGAGTGCTCGATGCGGTCGCTCGCACTCCCGGCTCGACACTTTACTTTGGCACTCTTTCGGACGGCGATAGCCAGTACCGCGTTGTCGGACGCCGGGTGCAAGCGCGCGGAAGGGCGTATACGCTCGTGGTACTGCGCTCGCTTCATGACCAGGAAGATTTGCTCGAAGGGGCGAGCTATGCGCTCCTCATCGCAGTGCCGCTCGCACTGTTGCTGGCTTCGATTGGCGGCTATTTTCTCGCCCGCAAGAGTCTCGCGCCGGTGGTCAGGATGAGCGCGACTGCGGCCCGCATCGGCGCAGCCAATCTGCATGAACGGCTGCCGATCGCGAACGAGCGTGACGAGTTGGGCGGGCTGGCCCGCGTCATCAACGCGCTGCTGGCGAGACTAGATACGTCTTTTGAGCAGCAACGTCGCTTCATGGCCGATGCCTCTCACGAGTTGCGTACTCCGATCGCTATTATGCGCAGCGAAGCGGAAGTGGCACTCGCGGAGCCGGAAAGCTCAAACGCAGAGCTGCGCGAATCCATCGCGATCTTTAAAGATGAGACAAAGCGACTAACGAGAATCGTCGAAGACTTATTCATGCTGGCGCGCGCCGATGCCGGTCAGTACAAACTTACGCCGAAGGAATTCTATCTGGATGAACTCGCGGGCGAAGTTGCTCGCGCCGTCCGTACGCTCGCCGCCGAAAGAGAGTTGACCTTGCAACTCGACGCCGCCAAAGAGATGCCGTTTCGCGGCGATGAGAACCTGCTGCGCCGCCTGCTCTTGAACTTGGTGGACAACGCTATCAAGTACACGCCGAAGGGCGGCGCGGTGACAATTTCCTGTAGGCGGGAAGCGAAGCACTACATCATCACAGTTAGCGACACGGGCCCAGGGATCCCCGCCGAGGCACAGCCGCACATTTTCGAACGCTTCTATCGGGCCGATAGTGCGCGCTCGCGTGCGGAAAATGATGGTGCGGGTTTGACGAGCGGCGCCGGCCTGGGACTATCAATCGCGCGCTGGGTCGCCGAAGCGCACGAAGGTATACTTGAATTACTGAATACATCCGAGACGGGAAGCGTCTTTCAATTAGTCTTGCCCGCTCCTCGAGGCTCTGAAGAGAATTAGCCACAGATTAACGCAGATTATAAAAATAAAAGGCCCGACAACGAGCGTCTTGCTTTAAAGTTTTTATGCTCTGATCCGTGCTATCCGCGTTAATCTGGCTAATTTCCTTGTCGTGAATCACCGCCAAAGATTTACCGCCAGTTTACCTGCATCCCAGTAAAATCCGTCTCAACCTGAAGAAAGGCTCAGGGAGGCATAGTCCGAAGAGAAGCTTCGGGCTGGTGGCCAGCAACCGTCACAACCCGCGCCGTGCTTTATCGCAGTTCAGTGCGGCGCGGGTGACGACGAAAGCAGGCATGCGTTACGAACTAAGGCAAAGTCTTTGTTCGATCGATTCGAGATTTTCAAGGAGTAAGTGGCATGAAAAAGCTGAAAGGTAATATGAAATGGATGACCGCGGTGCTTGTGGCGATGATGATTGCCGGGGCGGGTATCGCGCTGACCGCAGCGATGGCGCAGAGCAAACGCAAGCATGAGAGCAAGCAGGAGGAGAAGGCGAAATACACTTCCAGCGTTCAGGTGCAGGACGATAAGAACGAACGCGAAGAATCGGAAGAAGCTGAAGGGGCCGAAGAAAACGAAGCCTCCGAAGCTAACGAAGCAAAGGAATCGAAGGAAGGTAACAAAGGCGAAGAGGCTGAAGACAAAGCGGAGGGCGCAGAGAGCGAACGCTTGAAGAACCTTGCCCGCATCACGCCGGAACAAGCAAGCGCAGCAGCGCTCGCGCAAGTTCCCGGCACAGTCAAGAAGGTCGAACTCGAAAACGAGGACGGCAATGTCGTTTACGGCGTTGAGATAAAGACGGCGGACGGCCAGAGCGATGTTAAGGTTGATGCCGGCGATGGTCGAGTGCTTCACGTCGAGAAGGACGGTGAAGACAACTAACTTTCATTGACTCAGTAAACCTCGTTTCGCGACGAGTAAGGCAGCACGGTGAAGCAAAATTCTATTGACTCGCCGTGCTGCTTCGTTTAAGCACGCGAATCGCAATTGTTGCCCTAACGTTCGGAACTTTTTGCCTCTTAAGGACTGCGCGAAGAGTGGTGGGACTCTTCCGCAGATATCCTCCACGCGACTGCCATGCGTTCTTCTTGTCCAGCTCTCGAGGGTGTTAAGCTCCCGAATCGTGGAGAGCAGCTTGAAGAGTGATGAAGACAAACGGCAAAGCGGGACTCGCGTCACCAGGGGCGAGTTGTTCTCAATCTTCCTCAAGGCTGGGTTGGCCTTCGGCGGCGGTCTCGGCATTCTCGCTGTGCTGGAAGACGAACTTGTCAGCAAGCGGCGGGCGGTCACAAAAGAGGAGTTCCTGACTATTTACGGCATCGGCCGCATCGTACCCAGCGGAACGATGACGGCGCTGGCGGTCGCGTACGGCTACAAGTTCGGTGGCCTATCGGGTACGGTGATTGCACTCACTGCTCTCAGCCTTCCGGTCTTTGTCCTGACCATCGCTCTGACAATCGCTTACCACTATCTCAGAAACAGCCGCCTCTTCGACTTGTTACCCGTCACGATCATGCCCGCGGCGCTCGCGCTGATCGTCGTTGCCGCTCTCAAGCTGGGGAAAGACGTCTTCCGTCCGTCGCGGGAATTAGTTATCGCCTGCGTAGCCTTCGCTCTGGCGTTCTTCCTTCGGCTGAATCCTGCACTGATTCTGCTGGCGGGCGGCGTCCTCGGCGCATTCGTTTTGCAGAAGATTGAAGCAGGGAATGCCACCGAAAAGAAGGATGCGAGCAAATGAGTCTCTGGAGGCTAACGCTTCTCATTGCGCTTTTCAACGTCATGACCTTCGGCAACGGCCCGGTCATGATTCCTTTGCTTCAGACTCACCTGGTAGAAGGAGCTCGCGTTCTGACCGCGGATCAGTTGCTCTATGCCTTCACCATCGCGCGGGTGACGCCAGGGCAGGCGAACTTTTATGTGGCGAGCATAGGCTACATGCTTTACGGAATGCCCGGCGCAATAGTCGCGACACTCGCCATCGTTCTGCCGGGCTACGTCATGATCCCGTTGCTGCGTGGCTTTGAACACTTGCGCGATTCGCGCTGGATCAATGGCTTGACGAAGGGTTTGACGGTTACATCTGTGGGATTGATTCTGGCGGCAGTGGTGCAAATCGCTCGCGGCGCGCTAACTCAGCCCATCGCGTGGGTCGTACTGATCGCGACGCTCGTCATGACGCAACTGCTCAAGTGGAACATCCTCGTCACGTTGGCCGTGGCAACGTGCCTGGGATTGCTGCTCAAATGGTCACTGTGACTCGTGTCTCGAGTGAGGGAAGGCGAATAGCACCTTATTCTTAGCCATCATCGCTCTGGTGGTTTTTCAGCAACCCGCCTGGTTGCGGAGCGGCTAAGAGCTAAAGGAGCCTCTCACTGGCCCCATTCAAGTCCGACGCAGGCAAGTTTGCACTTGGCGATCACTGTGGTCTTTGGCAAACCTTCCTTGCTGCACGATTGTTTCTCGTACCAGTCACCCAGGGATTGACAGGCCTGATCACAACCTTCGCCGATCGGGAGGCCTTCCTGATGAGCCTGTGACACGGCGGCCAGCGCTTTCGTAAAAGGTTGCGGCGCACAGCCCGACGCAAACATCTTAGCCACGCACTGCTTGGTCTGATCGTAGGCAACAATATTCGTCGCCGCAGTCCGCAGCATGTTCACCAGAGTGGGTTGGAACAGCTTGAGCAGTTCCTTGTCCGCGTCACTTGTCGCCGTCGAGCCTGCTTCGCATTCGCCGTAGTCAACGGGTGGGCCGACAGCGCACGACATGCGAATCAACTCTCGCAAGCCTTTCTCGAGATAACCGAGCGTCAGATTGTTCTGTAGATTTGACGGGCCCGATGAGTAGCTGAGCGAGTTGAGGTTGTCTTCGATCTGATCCAGCTTTGCCTGGGCCGCGCTGTCGTCGCACAGGTTCGTTCGGATTTTGCCAATCTGGTCGCCGAGACTCATCTGCAAATGCTGATAGAGTGCGACGGAAGCGTTGGCACCCTGAGCGGCTTTGACGCCGCGGACGGCGTTACCCAGAGTTTCGCAGAGGCTTCCTTTGTCGGGATCGCATTTGCGAGTCAGACGAAATGATTGCGGAGTGCCGCCGCCTTTTTTGAGCTGGCAGTTGGTGTAGTGCCCATTCTTTTCGTCATAGGTAACATAGTCCGGAGTGTACGTGCCGCTGATGCTGTTTACCGAAACGTGGTCGGCGGTGAATCTGACAATGTAAGCAACATCGTAATGACAGTCCTGAATTAGAAATTCCTTTGAGGTGCAGCCACCCATCTCCCCCTGAAGTTTCCCACCTTCGTACAACCCTCGGCCCTGGATAACCGAGCTGATGTAGAGGGGCCGCTTCCGGTTTGGACCGGCGAGCGGACAATCGCCGCCGCCTTTCGCGAAACTGCCGCTGACCATGTAGGGCGTTTGATCGATGATGATCTGCTCGCCTTTGTCGTTTACCCACAAGCCGCTGAGATCGATGCGGCGCAGCTTGGGCACGCCGGGTCCCTGGCTGTTCGTTTTCGCGCCGGAAAAGAAAATGACGACCGCCGCGACAACGATGAATGCGCCGATGATTCGTTTCATTAGGATTGCTCCTTTCGTTCGGCAAGGGGGGAACTGGCGTAGGGATTTTAAGAGAGGAAAGGGGAAAGAGGGAAGAGGAACGAGGAGAATCTCACGAAAGGCGCAAAGCACCGGGCTGGTCCTTTATTGGGAGACAATGGATCGCTTGGTTCGCGGCCGTTTGTTCCCGCAGTTGAGCAGTTTGACCAAGAACAATCTCGTCCATCGGAATGCTGGCGGCCCTTGCCATCCATTGCATCATCGAAGACAGAAATAATTCCTTCAGATATGCAAACGAAAAGCCTTCGGTTTGGTCCACCACTTTTGCGGCAATCTGTTCTGAGAGACGCAATTCAGCCTGCAGCTCCTGGTTCCAGGCCGCGATATACGCGAAGCGTTCAGCCTCAGCCGGTAAGTCAAAACAGTACTTGCGATCAAAGCGGCTGGGTCGATCGAGAATCGCCGGGTCAAGTCGGTCCGGGTGGTTGGTAGTGGCCAGGACCACTACACCCGTGTTTGTTTCGAACCCATCCAACTCGTTGAGTAGAAATGCGCGACTCTTGTCGTCGATTAGTGAGTCGAGATCTTCCAACACCAACAAGCAAGGCGTGGTAATTCGAGCTCTCGCAAAAACCAATCTCATGTTTTCCTGATCAGTTGCATACTCTGATTTGAAACCCTTCACATAAAGGCACGGCTTGCCGAGCTGATTCGCCAGGGCTTTGACCGTATGTGTCTTTCCATTGCCTGGGGGGCCGATGAACAACACTCCACGTTTCCAGGGGATGCGGTATCGTTCATATACTTCTCGCGAGCTGAAGAATTGGGCAAAGTCGTTCTGGATCTCCTGCTTCAGCGGCTCACGCAGAATGAGGTTATCGAAAGTCGCCGTCTTGATCGCATCATAGAGTTCCTTATTCTTCACCCATTCCCCATCCCGGAAGACAAGCACCTCGCCCCGGACTTCCGCAGACCACTCGCAGACGTCGGCGAAAAAGTCCTCAGCCAACCTGCGGCTCTCGGCAACGATCCAGTGGTGTCGCGATCGATACCGGTCCTCTGAAAAGGTTATGAGGATTACGTCCAGCAATTCTCCATGCCAGAGCACGTTGAGCCAGGAATTCTCAATCGCGCGGATGGGCTCTTTGCCTGGTCCGTCCCAGGACGTTTTGAGATGATTAAAGATCGAGGTCTCGTGAACAACTGAGCATTTCTCAGCGCGCACGAATGCCTCCAGGTCAAAGTACCCGGTTTCGCCCTTGATGATTGCCTTTCCCGGATGCAGCTCTGCCAGCTCCCGCCCGACGTGATACGAAATGTAGTCGTTCGGCTTGTAGAGAGCATCCGTGATGAAGTTTTCTATGCCCATAACTTTTTGGTCCGCCGATCCTGGTCGACGAACTCTTTGAGAACACAACTGTCTTGTTACGAAATCTATTCATCGCTCAAAAACGATCGAAAAAACTCTTCCTACTCAAAATCAAGACGATGCAGTTGCCCCTTACCCACCCTCACCGGATGAAACAGATCAGCACGCGGTAGTTACTTTGACATTACCCGATGCCCTTGTGACTTTGCTGGGCGTTATTTGTCATTGGGAATCGAACCCTTGACGCTGCCCCTCGCGTCACCGGTAGGCTGTTTTTAACAGCTTAATCCAACTTAACCAGTTGGCGGTTTGTGCTCGCTTCTGATCCCCTCCGGCTACCGTCTGCATCGCCTTTCTTAGATCCGAGATTTCACCCTGATGAGATCTCAGACCAGTTCAGTCTGCCAGTTGAGTTCCTGGATGCGGGCATCAAGCTCGCGATAGTTCTTTGCGAGCTCATCAGCGCGCTTCTGGATCTCGACCACATCAATCGTCCGGATATATTTCACTTCCGAACGCGTGTAACGATCCTGTGTAATAGTCGCGGTCTGCGCCAGCTCGGCATAGGCCGCCCGACGCAGCGCCAACACATCGCGATCCGCCAGCGCGTCCGAGATCGTGCCACCGGCATATGCGGTGGCTGAGTTTGTCTTGTTGATGCGCTTGATCAGATCAACGAGCTGATCAGCGACCGCTTCGAGTTGCACCGAGATTTCCTTCGGATCTTCCGCGGCTTCGTCACCTTCCTGGACCTTCGCGTTAACGAGCAGTCTTGCCTTTAGCTGCGCAAATCTCTTCTGACAATCTGCTCGTAGAATTAGTGCTTCAGCAAGTTTCATTGTGCCCTACCTCCATTCGCAACGCTGCATCTACGCAAGCGGCTTAGCTTAAACAATCGAAGTACCTTTTTGCGAATCCAAAGGGTGAAAGCCCGATGGATTGGGCTTGTTATCATTGTTTTGTTTCGAGGTCTGGCTGCGAGAGAAGGAGTCGAACCTTCATCTTCGGGTTCAAAGCCCGACGTGTTGCCGGTTACACCATCCCGCAAAAACATTGCCGATTTCCGATTGGTGATTGCCGATTGAAGACCTCACGTTGCTCGTCACCGCCAATTGGCAATTGGAAATCGCAAATCGGCAATGAGTTTGGTCGCGGTGGAAGGAATTGAACCGACATCGCTCGATTATCAATCGAGTGCTCTGGCCGTTGAGCTACACCGCGAAAAGAAGAGCTTTGGACTTTGGGCTTCGTGCTTTGATTTTGTCATTGCGTGGATCGAACCAATTACTGAAGTGAAGAGAAAACAAAGTCCAAAGATCAAAGATCAAAGTACAGATACTTTTGGTTGACCCGACGGGGCTCAAACCCGCACCTCACGGCTTAAAAGGCCGCCGCTCTGTCACTCGAGCTCCGGGCCAGCAAGATTTTCGATTTCCGATTGCAGATGGCCGATTGGTCTTTGAGCCAAAGATGCGTTTGCGCGAAGTGAATCGGCAATTGGCAATAATTGGCTGTGGCGGAAGGATTCGAACCTTCGATAGCCGGATTAACAATCCGGCGCCTTACCAGCTTGGCTACGCCACAATATTTTTTGGACTTTGGGCTTGGGTCTTTGATCTTGGAGTTGGCCGTTCGCGCCGAGAGCTACTCAAAAGGCTTCAAAAACCTAAGGCCGAAGATCAAAGACCCTCGGTTCTTTTGGAGGCGATGAAGGGAGTCGAACCCTTATCGTTCGGTTTACAAGACCGACGCTCTGTTATCCAGTTGAGCTACATCGCCGAAGGAAATTGGTGGACCGGGAGGGAGTCAAACCCTCACAAGAAGTTTGCAGGACTTCTATGCTATCAGTTACATCACCAGCCCGAGATATCTGTCATCTGTCATTTGTCATTGGACATTTTTCATTTGCCATCTGCTTTTTGTTCATCTGAGTTCTTGTGACTTCGTGGATCGTTCCTCTTCTCTGCCGCCACCAGAAAAACGATCCACGAAGTCACACGAAAGAATGGCCATTGACAATTACAAACTGGAAAATGATCTGGTGGCTGTGGGTGGAGTTGAACCACCAACCTCGCGCTTATGAGACGCTTGCTCTTTCCGTTTGAGCTACACAGCCGTTTCTGATTTTGGAAGCCCGCGGAGGAGTCGAACCTCTCGCCTTTCCGCCCGGCTCTTACAGGTTCAGTTTAGAAGACCGGTGCCGGGAACGCGGGCCTTGATTGTGTGGTACCCGAGGAAGGACTCAAACCTTCAACCTCTGGTTTGTAGGACCAGCGCTCCATCAGTTGAGCTACTCGGGCGAGAAGATTGGTTCATTGATTCAATGTTTCATTGTTCCAATGACTCAATAATTATCTTTGGTGGTCGGAGTTGGAATCGAACCAACCTTTCGGGCTTTTCAGATCCGCGCTAATCCGTCTCAGCTATCCGACCGGAATCGGTCTTTGGTCTTTGGTTTTTGGACAGTTCTCTGAAAAGACTCCAACTAAGAACTAAGAACTAAGACCTAAGACCATAAGACCTAAGACCTAAGACCTTTTGTTCATGTCGCACCCTTTCCATGACGTCACGATCATCGTGCACGTCCATGAAGAGGTACTTGCGCCACTCAGCGCGCGCCTCAGCGTAATGGCAAAGCACTACGCGCTCCAGCTTCACACGCAGCGCCGACTGCGAAGTCAGCAGCGGCATGCGGGCTTCGGCCGGCGTGCGATTGCTCTTGCGGTTGTTACAAGGAACGCAAGCAGTCACTATGTTCACCGGCGAGTTATCTCCGCCACGCGACCGCGGCAGGATGTGATCAAGCGTTAGCTCAGCCACTCCTTTCTTTTCACCGCAGTACTGGCAACGGAACTTGTCGCGCATGTAAATTCGAAGCCGCTTCATACCCGACTGCTCGCGGCGGCGACGCACGTTGATGTAGGCGCGCCGGCGAATAACCGACGGCACCGGGAACTCTGCGCGCGCCGAACGCAGCACGCGATCTCCGTCCAATTCCTCGACGAAGACGGTGTTCTTGAGAGTCATGATTATCGCTCGCGCGACACTGACGGTGCCGAGCGGCTCGTAAGTTTGGTTTAGAAGCAGAACTCTGCCGTTGAGTGCCATCACTCGGCACCTCCTTTCATTGGTTTCGAGTCAGAACCGCCTGCGGTAGCGGGCGGTTGATCTGATTGTTTGACAGCATCCGATGTCAACGTTCAACCACCCGCTACCGCAAGTGGTTCTGACAGATCTGGAGCGCGCGGTGAGATTCGAACTCACGTATACCGGATTTGCAATCCGGCGCCTAGCCGCTTGGCGACGCGCGCAAATTGGAGCGGAAGGAGAGATTCGAACTCTCGATTCGAGTTTGGAAGACTCGCAGGTTTCCAGCTACCGACACTTCCGCGTTTTGGAGTGCGCCGGCAGAGCGCAGCGACGACGGCGCTTTGGATCTTAGGGTGAGGACTGCAATGACTTATGTCTCAAGAATCGATCCAAAGCGGCGCCGCGCTGACGCTTGCCGCCGCACTCCAAGATTGGAACTCCTGGCAGGACTCGAACCCGCAACCTCGACGTTCGAAGCGTCGCACTCTTCCAGTTGAGCTACAGGAGCCGAACCATTGCCGATTTGTGGAAATTGGCAATGAATGTGGTCGGGGAGGACAGAATCGAACTGTCGCCACGAGTTCCCAGGACTCGGATGCTCGCGTTACACCACACCCCGAAAATAAGTAAAAAGGAAAAAGGAGAAAGGAAAAAGTATGTGGTGCGGCGCAACGCCGGTTTTGACTTTTTACTTTTGCCTTTTGCCTTGAGTTGGTGCGCCAGGTGAGACTCGAACTCACAATCCCCTGCTTAAGAGGCAGGTGCCTTGATCCGATTTGGCTACTGACGCATGGATGTCAGAAGCCCGCGCGTCAGCAAGGGCTTCGTTGCTGAAATATGCCCTCCCTCACGGTCGGGCTTCTGACACAGATTGGCGGAACTGAACGGACTCGAACCGTCATCGGCCTGGTTGACAACCAGGTGCCTCACCTCTCGGCCACAGTTCCGGCATTTCCAATCGGAAATCGGCAATCAAAAATCGGCAATGATCTGGGTGACCTGCGGAGTCGAACCGTCATCTCTGCATTCACAGTGCAGTGTGTTAACCAATTACACCAAGGCCACAGCAAGCTTTTGGTAGCGTCGGAGAGACTCGAACTCTCTAAGGTTAGTTTGAAAAACTAACTGCGCGACTCTTTGCATTCGACGCCATGGTGCGCGTGGAGAGATTCGAACTCATCATAAAGCTGATCTTAAGTCAGCCGCCTCTTCCAATTGGGCTACACGCGCAAAACAAATTTCGAATTTCGGATTGCGGATTGCGAATTCGCAGAACAACAACGTGTGGTGAATCGGCGCAATCTGAGTCAAAAGCCGCTGTAATTTCGAAATTCGAATTTCGAGATTCCAAATTCGAGATTTGATTTGGTACCGGCGGAGGGATTCGAACCCACACTGTCTAGTTTCTAAAACTAGCGCCTCCTCCCGATTGGGCTACGCCGGCATGAAAGATTTCGGATGTCGAATTGCGAAATTCGACTTTAGTTCGCTTCAGAGAAGTCCGACCAAATCCGCAATCCGAATTTCGAAATCCGCGATTCTTTGGTGGACCTGGCACGATTCGAACGTGCGACCTCGACCTTCGCAGAGTCGCGCTCTCATTCCGCTGAGCTACAGGTCCCCTGTCATTTCCGATTTGCGATTTCCGATTTGCTTGTCTTGATTTGGACGTTGCTGCGGTCCGTTTATCGTCGAGCTTGCCCTTGGATAAACGGACTTCCAATCGGAAATTGGCAATCAAAAATCGGCAATGTTTTGGCGGAGGCGGCAGGAGTCGAACCTGCACGCGACGAGCGCGGTAGTTTTCAAGACTACTGCCTTACCAGTTAGGCTACCCTTCCAGAGATTTTGATTTGCGATTTTGAATTAGATTGGCAGGGACGCTCGGATTTGAACCGAGAATCTCGGGTTTGGAGACCGATGGTTTGCCGTTAGCCTACGCCCCAAGAATTTCTGGTGCATGTGGTAGGACTCGCACCTACGAAGTCCGATCCGGACGCTCGATTTACAGTCGAGTGCTTTTGCTGCTCAGCCACACATGCACGTCGAATCTCAAATTTCAAATTCAAGATTCAAATGATTTCAAATCTGAGATCCATCTGTGCCAAAAATAGATGAAGGCAGAGAGAAACGTACCGCGAACACACTTCGAGGCACACTTCGACTGAGGATGGCGAACTCGCGGACTCTCGCAAAGGACCGAGCTCGTCATCCGTTGAACCCGTGAGATAGAACTCAATGCCAATGGTGGCCTCTGGTTTTTATATCTCACGGGTTAGAAGGCTCCCTGCCTTCATCTCTCGCAAAAAGGTACTTCGATTGTCAAAAAACAAAAGGAGCGGGCTTTTAAGCCTCCCAGGGAAGCCGCCCGCTCCTTACATTCTCGCGATTTTTCTTTGAGATTTGGGAGCGGGAAGCCGCTCCCGCTGAATTAATGCCTGATATTTCCGGTATCTATGGCCGTCTCTTGTCCGAGTCTGCCGCCGAAAATATTGACGGATGACAAGCCTAAGCCGGCCCGCAGACACACGCTACGCATGGCCGCCGACGGCTGCCATTTGGCGGCGTGTTCCTGGTATGTCCTGCTCGTCAACATTGAAAGTTTTTCCTCACGGCGCGCGATTCAGGTGATCGCGCAACCTTTCTTGTATAAGACAGGACCAGCGATCCTGTCAAGCACTTTCTCCAAAAAACGATCTGCGAACCATCGGCTCGCGGTGGCTTCGATTATTCTAACGACAGGTGAGTTGCCCGCGTAGCTGAATTAAACGCGAAGCGGCGTCGCGCTTCGACCGCCCGCTTGAACGCAGGACGATGAGTCTTTGCTATCTATCCTGAATGGCGGTGCTCGCGGTGCAGTGTGATCGCCTCACTCACTCAAGACGCGAGTAGCAACTCTTATTCTACTCGCGCCAGATTCTTGTTCTGCCACCGGTGCTCTCGGACGCATAGTTGGCTAAAGCCCCTACCCTTACGACGGCTGGCTTTTTGTCTGCAATCGACGGCACGTCGTGGCCCTAAAGAGCCGGCTGCGAACTCGGCTGGACGATCTGCTAAGATCAGAATGGACTTAAATTATTTCGGCTATCGAGGAACAGCGTGATGAGTTTCGCCTGGCTTAGGCGCGCGGTGGTTGCCGTGATCGGCTTTACGGTGCTGCTCATTGGAGTGGCAATGGTGGTCTTACCCGGTCCGGCCGTGATCGTAATCCCGTTGGGGCTGGCAATTCTGGCGACCGAATTTGTCTGGGCCAAACGATTGCTAGAGAGAGCCCGCGCGACGATCGCCCGCAAAGACCTACGTAAGAAGAAGGAGCGAGCGTCAATCGCCGACGATCAAACATCAATTTGAGTTCAAGGACTGAAATGGAAAAGATGAAAGCAAATGTCTTTTACGGAAAAGATGACATTCGGGTGGAAGAAGTCGAACGCCCAAGCGCGGGCGTAGGCGAGGCTGTTATCCGGATCACCTTAAGCACGATCTGCGGCACCGATCTGCATATACTACTCGTTGCGCGCCGTCCAGATCGGGGCTAGCCTATGAATGTGGAATAGACCTTTTTGGCAACAAGAACGTTGCAGATTCGAAACCGTGGCAACGTATTCAGAGCTTTATACTGTCAAATCGTCAAAGCAATTATCGAACAGGAGGAGAAAGAAGTTATGCAGACAGCAACTGTCCAGAATGGCAAAAGCACCGGATTCAAACTCGCTCATCTAACCGCCAAAGCAGCTGAAGGCAAAATGCTGGCAGAAGATTTAGTGGAGATTGGCAAGCGGAAAGCGCAGCGGATGATCCGGCGGGGCTATGAAGCCGGAGAAGACTATCTGGATGAATCGACGCACTACATCAAACATAATCCATGGCGATCGGTCGGCGTCGCTTTGGGTGTGGGACTGAGCCTTGGATTCCTGGGCGGGTTTCTGAGCCGGCGTCGTTAGAGTCACCTATAACCGATCCGGCATTCGCTCAAGCTGAACCAAACTCAAGCGACGAATGCCATCGGTTTTCAGACCAAACTGTTTCAACGGCAAGTATCCATCGACATCGGGCTAGCGCCCACTGACTCATGCAGCTCGGAATTCGGCGTCGTTACGACGACTTTCTAATCTGTTCGGATGATGAGCGAAAGAGTGGCGCGGTTTGAGAGAAAGCGGCGGCAGTCGCAGATTCGGTGACACGCAGATGTCGTCCCTGGGCGCCGGCAAGTGACTCGTCCAGCTTTAAGGCCAACTCAGCCACGTGAGGTTCTTTGATGATGTTCAGGTGAGACCCGAGGATTTCCTGCACTTCGACCCCGCGTGGCGCCAGGACGCGCCAGCCTTCGACCAGATCAAACGAGGCGCGCAGGTCCCTGCTGGCCCAGAAGAGCGTGACTCGCCCATCGTATAACTGCGGAACATAGTTGTGCGCCGCCAGCCAGTTGAACTCCTGCACATTACGTAACGCGCGTGGCAGGCTGCGGCCCAGATTTTCATAGGAACGATAAATCGTCCGCCATAACTTGCTCTTGAGCTTGAGCGCGCCGTACCTCGATTTGTCTACGACGTAAAAAAGTTTTTCCTGAAGAGAAAAGCCACGCAGGTTTGAGAGGTGAGAGCCCATCCTTCTGACGATTCGTCCGACTTTGCTTCTTAGCGCACCGGCATCTCGCGATCGTTTCTGGTAACCCACCGGATAGGAATCCAATAACGCCAGCAGCCCTACCTCCTGGCCCTGGGTCCGGAGCTGACAGGCCATCTCGAAAGCAATGATGCCCCCTAAAGATCGGCCGCCGATAAGGTAAGGACCCGCAGGTTGAAGCTCGCGTATCTCTTTGATGTAGTGAGTGGCCATTTCTGTGATGCGCGTATGGGGTGGCTGTCTGCCATCCAAACCTCGAGACTGCAAGCCATAGAAGGGCTGGTCGGGACCCAGATGGCGTGCTAGATCGTAATACTCAAGCACGTTGCCGCCAACTGCGTGAACACAGAAGAAAGGTTGTCTGGAGCCGAGTGGTTGGATCGGGACCAGCGAAGACCACGAAGGGGCCACGTCTTTTTGCAGAATAGGGGCGAGTTGTGCGACGGTGGGCGCCTGAAACAGCGTCGCAAGCGGCAGACGTCGCCCGAACTTCTTCTCCATAATTGCGAACAGCCGCACGGCCATTAGAGAGTGTCCGCCTAACTCGAAGAAGTTATCGTGCACATTCACCCGCTCGACGGCCAGCACTTCTTTCCAGATGTCCGCCAGGGCCTCCTCGACCTCCGAACGTGGAGCTGTGTATTCAGCCGTTCGCTCTCGGAGATCTTCATCGGGCGACGGCAAAGCGGTCCGATCGAGTTTGCGGTTGGGCGTCAAGGGCAACGCATCCATCATCACAAAGGCCGCTGGCATCATGTAGGCAGGAAGTTTTTCGCCCAGGTATCGTCGCAGCTCAGTCGTGGTAATTCCGGCGGCCTGAAGTGGAACGACATAAGCCACCAGGCTAGTCTCGCCAGACGTATTCTGTAGGGCAATAACCGCAGTCTCGCGCACGGCTGGATGCTGCGCCAGCGCCGCTTCAATCTCACCGGGTTCGATTCGAAAGCCTCGGATTTTTACCTGACGATCGAGGCGACCGAGGTGTTCGACATTTCCATCGGGCAAATAGCGCCCCAGATCACCAGTGCGATACAGTCGATCGCCGTCCGCGTTGGTAAACGGATTTAAGATGAATCGCTCACGCGTAAGCGTCTCGTCACCGAGATATCCTTGCGCCAGGTGAGGACTACGAAAATAGATCTCTCCTGCTTCGCCGACCCCACATAACTCCCGAGAGCCGTTTAGAACCAGTAACTGAACGTCCTTGATACCTTTGCCTAACGGCAAGACCTCTTTGCTAACACGCGCATCTGGCGCGTGGTTCACGGTCGGGGCGCCCGTGCCACTGTTCCAAGCCGCACCATTGTCAGCTTCGCAGGATGATTCGTCCGCGTTGGGAACGATGTAATAACCCACAGCTCTCTGTGTTTCCGTAGCGCCGTACAAGTTCACGCAGTTTATTGAGGGAGCCAGTCTCTTTAGCCGCGAGACATCGCGTTTGGTCAATACATCTCCCACGAGAAACGAGTAGCGGAGAGACTCGATCTGCTCGACAGTGGTTGCCGGGTCCGCGTCGCTCAGCAGTTGGCTCATGGCCGGGGTCAAATTTGCGACCGTGATACTTTGCTGCTTCATCCACGCTGTCAATCGATCGGGCGCCTCCAGATCCTCCGGCTCGGGGATGCAAATGGTGCCACCGAGTTGGAGTGGTGTGAAGATGTCACGATGAAGTGGATCGTGCGCCAGGCCGGAAAGCATGCAAAAGCGATCGGACTCGTTCAGACCAAACATCTCTGCAGCCCACGACGTGAAAAGCGTGAGCGGGCCATGGCGGCCGAGAATTCCTTTGGGATTGCCGGTTGAGCCTGACGTAAAAGCTACGTAAGCCAAATCATCCGCATCAACATTCACGGCCGGATTCTCAATCGAATAACTCGCCAGCGGATCACGATTGTCTGCCTTGTGACGCGCCGTCAACTGAAGCCGGCAACAGCAGCCCAATGCGTCCACAAACTGATCCAGAGGCTCCGGCAATGGTCCTGCCGCTTCAATCTGGAGCCAGCCGCGGGGCCTCGTAATCTCTAAACATTTGATCAACCTCGAGCTGGGATACGCCGGGTCAAGAACGACGAACGCAGCACCTGCTTTGAGCACTCCGAGTATGGCCCAAACTAATGGCGCGCTGCGATGGCTATAGATTGCCACGATGTCCTGCGCGACGATGCCGCTTTGGCGCAGGTAATTGGCAAGCTGGTTGCTACGAGAATCCAAATCCTGATAGCTCCAGGTCTCGCGCGGATCCACAATTGCCGGTTGATCGGGACGACGGCGAGCTTGCTCAGAAAACAGCGTCTGGATCGCTTCTCTTCTTCGGGCCGGGAACGGTTGCGTTGGATCAGGCAGGAGCTTTTGAGCGTCTGACGTTACGAGCGAGAGGCGACTGATCTCTCTATCTGGCTGCGCAACAATCTGCGACAGCAGGTGCTTGAATTGGTTGAGCATCTCTGCGATCCGGTGATGCTCAAAGAGATCGGAGTTGTAAACCAGCGCCAGCTTAATCTCTTTGTCGTCCTCTCCCGCATACAACGTTAAATCGAACTTGGACAGATTCTCGTCGGACTGTAGCCAGGCATCGACGAAACTAATCGTTGTGCCGTCGGGCAGTTCGATATCATCCGAGAAGCTGAAGAGATTGAAGTAAACCTGGAAGATCGACGTGCGGCTCAGATCGCGTTCCGGTTTCAGCTCTTCGATCAGTTTTTCGAAAGGGACATCCTGATGCGCATAAGCGTCCAGGGCCGTGTCCCGCACGCGCGAAAGAAGTTCGCGGAAACTCGGATCGCCTGACAAGTCAGTACGCAGCGCCAGATTGTTCAGAAAAAATCCGATCAACTTTTCCGTCTCGGCACGCGGGCGGTTGGCTATTGGCGAGCCGACTATGATGTCTTGCTGTCCCGTGTAACGTTGCAGCAAGACCTTGAAGGCCGCGAGCAAAGTCATGAACAGCGTCGCGTTTTCGCGTTGACTAAGCGCGGTCACAGCCTGTGTCAGTTCCGGGGGCAAGGTCAGGGTTACGCGCCCACCAGGATGCGTTTGCACCGCTGGACGCGGCCGATCGGCGGGCAGTTCCAGCACCGGCAATTCCCCGCCTAACTGATTCCTCCAGTAGGAAAGTTGCTGCTCCAGCAAATCTCCGCACAACCAATCTCTCTGCCAGACGGCATAGTCGGCGTATTGAACCGATAGTTCGCCGAGCGACGACGCGTTGCCATTCAAGAAAGCCTGATAGAGCGCCGATAGTTCCTGGAAGAAGAGCACGATCGACCAGCCATCACTGACGATGTGATGCATCGTGAGCAGAAATATCGAGTCCTGCTCGCTGAGTTTCAGCAGACTCGTTCTAATAAGCGGACCGCGCGCAAGATCGAATGGTCGCAAAGCTTCGTCGTTTGTGAGTCGATGACTTTCCGCTTCGCGCTCAGACGCTCGCAATGAAGTGAGATCAACTACCTGTAATTTTGCTTCGGCGTCCGCAGAAATCAACGGCGCCGGCCGGCCGTCAACGGTAATAAAGGTCGTGCGAAACACTTCATGACGGCGAACAATCTCATTAACGCTGTTTTGCAAAGCATTGAAATCAATCGCGCTTGAAAGTCGCATGGCGATGGGAACATTGAACACCGCCGAGCCGGGCATTAACTGATCGAGAAACCAGAGCCTCTCCTGGGCGAACGAAAGCTGCGGCGAGGTCCCTGGCGCGCGTTGCGGGATCGCGCGCGATGAAGTCAGCGCCTGATCGATCTCTCCGCGCAGATACTTCTCCAGCAGGTTGCGCTTGACGTCTGAGATGTTCGCCAAACCAGGTTCTGGCTGTAGATTTGAAAGTTGTTCCTGCAAGAAATAAATACCGAGAATTCAATTAGGCCGATCGGTGAAACGGACAAGTGCTTTCCGGGCGCTCGAGGGTTGGAACGACCTGAGTTGGCAAGAGCTCTTCGTTGAATGTTACGGGCAAAGAAGTCAGCCCGCGGAGACCAAGATTCTCGCGCCAGACGATCGGGCCGGGCTGCAAGGTCAGATTGTTCGTTCGCGACGCGATGGCTTGGAAAACCAGTTGGCCCTCGATGCGCGCCAACGCGGCCCCGAAGCAGAAGTGGCTGGCCCAACCAAAGGCCAGGTGGCGGTTGTCGGCGCGCCCAAGATCAAGCCGGTCAGGTTCGGGAAATCTTTCAGGATCGCGATTGCCGGCGCCCATCACGGCGATGACCGCCTGGCCCTTGCGAATTTGCTTGCCGCCGAGTTCGGTGTCCTCGGGGCAAATGCGTGCCGTGTGCTGGCTGGGACTCTCATAGCGCAGCAGTTCTTCGACGGCGGAAGGAATCAGCGTTAGATCATTTTTCAGACGTCGCAGTTGATCGGGATTACGCAGCAGGCTCAGAATGCCGTTGCCGATCAAGTTGGTTGTGGTCTCCTGTCCTCCCACCATAGTGACGATACAGTTGGCGACAATTTCGTCTTCGCTCAGACGATCGCCGTCGATCTCTGCGGTCATGAAAGAATTGATCAGACCTTCGCGGGGCTCAGTTTTCATGCGACGAATCGCGTCGCGAAAATAGGCCGTCATCTCTTCGACGCACTTCAAAGTCTGCGCGGCGCGATCGGGATTGTGTTGAAAGTTGCCCAGTACTTCGGCAAAGTCCGCGGACCATGCTTTCAATTGATCGCAATCAGAAGTCGGCACGCCCAGCATCTCAGCCGTAACAATGGCCGGCAGCGGCGCAGCCAGGTCGTTTATCACGTCCATGTGCCCCGCGCGCAGCAAAGGCCGCATCAAGTCGTCGACGATCTCACGAATGTGAGAACGCAAAACTTCCACGCGGGCCGGAGTAAACGCCATCGACGCCAAACCCCGCAGGCGCGCGTGCGCCGCTCCGTCCATGAACAACATCTGGCGCGTCATCAACTGCGCGATTGGTCCCAACTCCGCCAGTCCTATGGCCGCGAAATGTTCCGGCGTGGGCGTACGATTGGCCGAAAAGTGATGCAGCACCGTGACCACGTCGTCATATCGCGTCACTACCCAGGCATGTAGATAAGGATCCCAGTGGACCGGAGCTTCGGTGCGCAAACGTTCGTAGAGCGGGTACGGATTGGCCAGCACCTCAGGATCTAGCAGGTGATACAGGCTGAGCGGAGCGGATTTGTTGGTTGAGTTCTTGGACGGATAGGCACTCATACGGTCTTCCTTACTTTCGGGCGAGCAGTAGCTCGCCGCTAAACTCAGGTATGACTCTTAGGCGAGCAAGCGCATGGCTTCGTCTTCACTCATGCTTTCTACTCGCGCGAGAAACAGCCGTTCAATCTCAGAGGACAATTCTGAGATCGTCGGCGCGTCGAACAGTGTGCGCAGCGCCAAATCGACACCGAACGCATCGCGAATTTTAACGATCAGTTGCGTGCCCAGCAGAGAGTGTCCGCCAAGCAGAAAGAAATTGTCGTTGACGCTGACTTCATTCAGATTCAGCAATGAACACACAATCTTCGCCAGCTTTTCCTCAATCGGTGTGCGCGGCGCGGTGAACAGTTCGTCGCGCAGAGTATTTTCGGCATTTGGTTCAGGGAGCGACGCGCGATCAATTTTGCCGTTAAGGGTCAACGGTAACGCCGGCATTTTCACGAAAACCGTCGGCACCATATAGTCGGGCAGAGAGTTCTGCAGAAACGCGCGCAGGTCCGCGGCCGTTTGAGCAGTACCCTTCCTCATCACGAGATAAGCGGTGAGCCGTTTTTCTTCACAAGTCGAACCACAGGCAGTTACGACGCTGGATTCAATCGCCGAATGGCGATCGATAGCGGCCTCGATTTCAACCGGCTCAATCCGGTATCCGAGAATTTTGATCTGTTCGTCGACGCGGCCGAGATAGGCAATCTGACCGTCGTCCAGATAGCGGGCCATGTCACCGGTCTTGTAGAGTCTCGCGTTCGGTTGGTCGCTGAACGGGTGGCGCACGAACCGTTCCGCTGTCAGATCGGGACGATTCAGATAGCCGCGGGCGACGCCTACACCGCCGATGTATAACTCGCCGGGCGCGCCGAGCGGGGCCGGCTGACGATTTTCGTCGAGGATATAAACGTGCGTGTTCGCAATCGGCCGACCAATGGTTGGTAAGGCGCCAGATGTGGTTTCGGCATGAACGCGGCCTGACGTGGCCACTACTGTGCACTCAGTCGGGCCGTAGTTATTTACCAACTCGAAAGGAAGATTGTCGGTTGGATAACGATGCAGAGTATCGGCGCCAGTGAGGAGATAGCGGAGCGAGGCCGTCTGGGGCCAGTCCAAAATCATCACCGGCTCAGCCAGCGCGGTAGGCAGAAAACTAATAGTGATTTGCCTCGCAACCAACCAATCGCGCAGCAGCTCAGGCGAGACGCGCGTGGTTTCGTCGGGCAAATGCAAACTCGCGCCCGCTGTTAGATAGGGCCAGACTTCCCAGACGGCTGCGTCGAACCCGACGCCGGCGAGATGGCTCGCTTTGTCCTGCGACGTAACGGCAAACTCATGCGTATGCCAGTTCACGAGATTCAACAAACTCTCATGTGTAACCTCGACTCCCTTGGGCTGACCAGTCGACCCGGAAGTGTAGATGACATAGGCAAGTTGATCTGCCGAGACGGTCATTTTCGGGGCATCACTGGAATAAGCTTCGATCTTTTGATCGGAATTAATGCTTACGACTTTCCATTGGCCGCACGATAACTCTTCCGACAGGTCTGCGCGAGTAATCAAAACCCGCGGCCTCGCATCATCCAGCATAAAACGTAATCGCTCAACCGGATAAGCAGGGTCCATCGGCAGATAAGCGCCGCCGGCTCTGAGGATCGCCAGCGCGCATACCACCGATTCCGTCGAACGATTCAGGCAGAGCCCCACAATCGTTTCAGGTCCAACTCCGAGCGCGATCAGATAATTCGCCAGGCGATTGGCCTGGCGATCAAGATCGGCATAACTCAAAGCCTCGCTGGCTGACGCTATTGCCTGACAGTTCGGCCGCAAAGCGGCTTGGGCAGCCACGAGATCGGGGACGCTCAAATGGAGGTCCGGCGTGACGGCACGTACCGGCGAGAACAGCGGCTTGGAGCGCAACGTCTGATGATTTTTTGGCGGGCTAAAAGAAGCAAAGGAAGCAACCATGGCAGTCAAGTCCGTCGAAGAACGGGGGGAATCCTCTCCTCGGATAGTTAAATGATTAATAGCAAGCCATTTCCCTGTGTTATGTCGGGTCAAAATTCCGCTTGGGCACGTATCGGTTGCTCCCCGGTCTCGTTTCAAAGCCAAACCTGGATAGAGTCGGACACTCTGACCCCTATTTTCTGGCAGGAAGTTGGTTTTGAGCTTTTCTTTTCCTGAAGACTCGATGCGGGTCGGGAGGAAATTGATTTGACTGGTGCAGTGGTTTTTTCATCCATTCTGATTTCGCTTGCGGGCCGCTTGACGGACCTCAACGACCAGCTCTTGCTGGGCATAAATAGTCTGGCCGGACGGTCGTGGCTGTTCGACAGTGTCGTCGCCTTTTTCCAGGACAACGATTTGGCCAAGGCCGGCGTGATTGGTTGCTGCTTCCTGGCCGCATGGTACGGGGGCAAGACCAGCAACGGAACCAACGCGCGCCGGAAGATTCTGATCGTCACCCTGATCGCCGCAGTTTTTGTCATCGGCACGACCAAGGTCCTGTCGCACACGATTTTTCTGCCGCGGCCTGAGATTCAATCGCAGAAAATTTTCCGTCTGGAAGGCGATCAACTGGTCGAGATGAAACGCATCCCGGTGCGCATCCCTCTGGATGAAACCAGCCAGAAGGATTATCGCGCGCTGCTGAACGGCGACGTGGAAACCAACGACCTCGGATCATTTCCCAGCGATCACGCGGGCTTCTTTCTGGCGATTTCTCTGGGTATCTGGCTCGCTTCACGCCGGCTGGGATTGATCGCTCTCGGCTGGACACTCTTTGTCATCCTGGCGGGAAAGATGATCGGCGCTCAACACACGCCTTTGGATATCGCGGCCGGCGCGGCAGTAGCGATTGCCGAACTGGCCATTATCCAGTACGCACTGCGGAAAAGGTTGAGCGGGTGGCTCGACAAACTGACGGGCCTGACCCTGCGTTACAGCGCCCTCTCGAGCGCGATCATTTTTGCGGTCGTCTTTGAAGTATCCAGTACGTTAGTACACGTTCGAGCTTTTCTCGGGCTGCTGGCGGCAATGAGACATCACGTGCTTTTGGGAATGGGCTGAAGCCTACGTCACAGTGGCCCGACCGTGAGGGACGGATAAATAAACGGATAAGTAAATAAATCCATGAAGCGAATTAGCATTGCATTCATTTTGTTTGGACTTGCTTTTCTCACCTCCTGCAAGCTGCAGAAGGAAGGGCTGGTCGTGATGACCGACAACTCGTACAAAGCGAGCGTCTTTGCCACGAGCAAGACCGGCTTTGGAGCGCCCGATGGGTTGTTGTGGCGAAATGGCAAGCTTTACCTCGCTAATGAGGGGAGCGATGCACTCGAGGTCTGGACCAAGGCAGACGGACTGAAACGGCTGGCTGATTCGAGCCTCGGTGTCCTATCGCCTGAAGACCTGGTCATCGACGCCGACGGTAACATCTTCTTTACCGATGATGACGCTGGCGGACTGTGGGAAGTGGACGCAAAAGGTAATGCGCGTCTGGTGGCCGGCAAAGACAAGGGACTGATTTCAACCGAAGGCATAGCGCTGGCTCCCGACGGTTCGCTCCTGGTCGGTGACGGCGAGCAACACGTGGTGTTCCGCGTCACCCGCGACGGCAAGGTAACTGAGTTCCTGGGAAAGACAAGTGGAATTACCAAGCCCGAGAGCATGGTCTTTGACGATAAGGGCAACCTTTACATCGCGGACAACGAAGACAATGTTCTCTATCTTGTCGATGCAAATCACCAGCTTCATCGCGTCGTCGATCGCAAGGATTCGTTTTCGCCGGAAACGATCTTTTTCTCGAAAGGCTCGCTTTACATCACCGACAGTCACAATGGAAAGCTTTATGTCTATAACCCGAACGAAGAACTAAGAACCATCGCCGCCTTTGGCGGTCAGCTCAAGAATGTCCAGGGCGTGACCGTTGACGAGCAGGGAAATATCTATCTTTCGGTGCAGAGCGATCTGAAGCGAAATGTCGGAGAGATTATCGAAATCAGCAAGGACAATCCTGTCGTAGCAAAAAAATAAATCGCCTGCCCGGGCGAATTAACAACCAGAGTGCGCCACATGTCCCCATCGATCATCGAGAGCTCTGATCTCGAATCCCTAAACTTTCCCGACGCAACTCAGCCCGCGTTGGCCCAACTTACAGGTGCGCGGATCGAGCACTTCTCTGAGCGTCCGTTCCCCCGTTTGTTTCAGGACCAGGTTGCGCGCCATCCGACCAAGACAGCGGTGGCGTGTGAAGAAAAGAGCCTGACTTATAGCGAGTTGAACGCGCGCGCCAATCAACTGGCGCGGCATCTGCGAGCGCTGGGAGTTGGACGCGACTCGTTGGTGGGAATCTGCATCGACCGCTCGCTGGAGATGGCCGTTGCCATCCTCGGGATCCTTAAGTCCGGCGGCGCTTACCTGCCGCTGGATCCTGAGTACCCGACGGAACGCCTGGTCTTCATGATTGAAGACGCGCGGCCGAAGCTGGTGGTGACGAAATCAAGTCTCGCGCGCGAGCTTTCCCATGCCGCGGACCAACTTGTCCTTCTCGATCATGACTGGCCCGCGATTTCCCGGAATGCGAATACGGATCTGGCTGACGACCCCGAGTCGGACGATCTCGCTTATGTAATTTACACCTCCGGCTCGACTGGAAAGCCCAAGGGCGTGATGATCACGCACGGCAATCTGGCGAACTATCTGGGCGGGCTTAACCGCGAACTGCAAATCTCTACCGACGATCGATATCTGCATACGGCATCGATTGCCTTCTCGTCATCCCGGAGACAACTGATGTTGCCGCTGTCACGGGGCGCCACGGTTGTGATCGCGAGTTCCGACGACCGCAAGGATCCGTTGGCTTTGTTCGCATTGGTCAAGCAGCGCGGCGTTACAGTATTGGACGCGGTGCCATCGTTCTGGCGCAACTGCACCACCATTCTGTCAGGCCTTTCTGATGACGAGCGAGAGCAATTGCTCGACAATCGACTGCGCCTGATGCTTTCCGCCAGCGAGCCCATGCTGTCCGACATTCCGCAAACATGGATGAAGCAGTTCGGCCATCCCGCTCAGCACGTTCACATGTTTGGCCAGACAGAAACCGCCGGCATCGTCTGTTTGTATCGAGTTGCGGACAACGTGGATGTTGAAGTTCGGGTGGTGCCGATCGGCAAGCCGATTGCCAACACGGAAATTTATATCCTCGATGAACTGCAGCGCCCGTGTGCAGTTGGTGAGGCCGGCGAACTCTACATCGGAGGCGCGGGAGTAGGTCGTGGTTACCTGAACCGCCCGGAGTTGACCGCCGAGAAATTCATTCCGCATCCATTCAGCGAACAGAAAGGCGCACGGCTGTATCGGACCGGCGATTGGGCCCGGCTCACCGATGATGGCCAAATCGAGTTTGCCGGTCGCCGGGATCAGCAAGTTAAGTTGCGCGGGTTTCGGATTGAGCTGGGCGAAGTGGAAACCGCGCTGGCCAAACACCCGGCCGTGCGCGAAAGCGTCGTCGTGGCTCGCGGTGAAACCACTGAAGAGAAAAAATTAGTCGCCTACTTTGTGCCATTCGGTGCCCCGCCGACCGTCGGTGAGTTGCGACACTTCCTCAGCGTGCAGTTGCCGGAATATGCGGTCCCTTCAGCGTTCGTGCAGTTGGCGGCACTGCCGCTTTCAGCCAACGGCAAAGTGAACCGGCTCGCATTGCCCGACGCGATGGTCGAGCGGCCGCAACTGTCGGCCGATTTCGTCTCGCCTCGGAATGAGATCGAGGAACGGCTCGCAGCGATCTGGAGTGAGGTTTTGCGACTGCCGCGGATCGGTGTAAAGGATAACTTTTTTGAACTGGGCGGACATTCTCTGTTGGCGGCTCAGATTGTTTCACGCGTCCGCCGCGAGTTCGGCGTTGAGATTCCGCTGCGCGCGATGTTCGAGAGTCCGACCGTGGCTCAGTTGGCGCACGGTCTGGTCACCCCCGGCGCGCAGCACGTAGATCAATCCATTAAGCCCGCCAAGCGAAACCAAACGGCGCCGCTCTCATTTACTCAACAACAGTTCTGGTTGCTTGATCAGACGGGACCGCACCGCGTGGCTTACAACGTTTGCACCGCAGTACAAATTACCGGCACGGTCGATACGCAAAGATTGCGCGAGGCGCTGCAACAGATCGTCGCTCGTCATGAAGTCCTGCGCACCAGCATCGTCGTGGAGCAGGGCACGCCGGTACAAAAAATTTCGACGGCCACACCCATCGCGCTTCGCATTTCAGATCTTAAGGACTTCCCCGAAAGTAAAAGGGAAGCGGAAATGAATCGCGCGCTCGCTGCTGAAGCCGGCACGCCTTTCGATCTCTCCCAGGGTCCGTTGTTCAGAACTCATCTGCTGAATTTGAACGATGACGAGCACGTTTTGCTTCTCACATTTCACCACATCGTCTACGACGGATGGTCCGAGGGCCTGCTGCTGCGGGAACTCGCGGCGCTTTATGAAAGTTCAGGCGGCGATGCAGTGTCCAACTTGCCTCAGTTGTCGATTCAGTACGCGGACTTTGCCAGGTGGCAGCGACAATGGCTACAGGGAGCGACGCTCGAACGACAGCTTGATTACTGGAAGCGCCAGCTCGCGAACGCCCGGTCAACGCTCGATTTGCCCGCGGACTATGCTCGACCGGCGGAGCGAAGCTTCAAAGGAGCCCGACAGTCGGTATTACTGCCGCATAGTCTCTGTGCGTCGTTGCAGACCCTGAGCCGGAACGAAAATGCGACCTTGTTCATGACGTTACTGGCGGCGTTTCAGACGCTGCTGTTTCGCTACAGCGGCCAGGAAGACATCATTGTCGGCTCGCCCGTTGCCGGCCGCACCATGCTTGAGACGGAAAACCTGGTCGGCGCTTTTGTGAACACACTGGCGCTTAGAGCCGACGTAGCCGGCAATCCGAGCTTTTGCGAATTTCTTGGCCGAGTGCGGGAAACAGTCTTGGGCGCCTTTTCGCATCAAGACCTGCCGTTCGAGAAATTGGTGGAAGAGCTGAACCCCGAGCGGGGCATCAATCGCTCCCCGCTGTTCCAGGTGATGTTCGCGTTCCAGAATACTCCCGAGCCGGACACGGCGATGTCGGAACTAAAGCTAACGCCGCTCAAGAGCAAGAGCGCCACCGCTAAGTTCGATCTGACTTTGGAAGTTCAGGAGCAGACGGAAGGCCTGCGCGTCACCTTCGAGTACAGCCCGGATTTGTTTGCGCCCGAGACGATCGAGCGCCTGCTCGCACATTTTCAGACCTTGCTTAGGCAGGTGGTTGCGGATCCCATGCAGAGGGTCGCAGATCTTACTTTGCTTAGCCGGGCCGAGCGCGACCAGCAGTTGATTGGATGGAACGAAACCAGCGCTGACTTTCCGCTCGACAAGTGCGTTCATCAGCTGTTTGAAGCGCAGGTTGTCAGAACGCCTGAGGCTATAGCCGCAGAGTTTCAAGGCGCGCAGTTGACCTATCGCGAGTTGAATCGCCGCGCGAACCAGCTTGCTCACTATTTGCAAAAGCAGGGCGTAGGGCCGGAAGTTCTGGTAGGCATTTGCGTCGAGCGACGTTTGGAAATGCTGGTCAGCATGCTCGGCGTGCTCAAAGCCGGCGGAGGATATGTTCCGCTGGATCCGAAATACCCACGCGAGCGGACCGCTTTCATGATCGAGGATGCCGGGCTTTCTCTCGTGCTGACTGATCAGAGTTTGAGCAACGACATTCCCGCCGGCAAAGCCCGACTGCTATGCATCGATCAGGCTGAAGTGAGGTTTGCTCAGGAAAGCATTGAGAATCCAGCTACCGAAGTCGCGCCCAATAACCTGGCTTATCTGATCTACACGTCGGGCTCAACGGGGAATCCCAAAGGTGTAATGATCGAACATGGCTCACTGGCGAATTTTACCAGGGTGGCGGCAGCGGAATACTCCATCAAGCGCGGCGATCGCGTCCTCCAGTTTGCATCGCTTTCATTCGATCTGAGTGTCGAAGAAATCTATCCAGCCCTGACGCAGGGCGCGACGGTAGTCCTGCGCACTGAAGCGATGATTAGTTCCGCGCGAGACTTTTTGCATTGCTGTGAAGAATGGAAAGTGTCTGTGCTCGATTTGCCCACTGCGTACTGGCATGAACTGGTGGACGCAGTGGCCCTTTTGAACTTGAGTATTCCGGCGTCGGTGCGGCTGGTCATCATCGGCGGCGAGAAAGCTCTGCCTGAGCGCATGATCGCGTGGAAGAAGATGGTTGGCGAGCGCCTGCGTTTAGTGAATACTTATGGACCCACTGAAACCACCGTCGCTTCCACGATGTACGACGTCAAATCAGAAAATGAAATCGGCCGTTGCCAGAACGTCTCCATTGGCCGGCCCATCGCGAACACAACTGCCTACATCCTGGATGAATTTCTACGTCCGGTGCCGATTGGAGTTGCCGGTGAATTACATATCGGCGGCGCGGGCATGGCGCGCGGCTATATAAACCGGCCTGATTTGACGGCGCAGAAATTTATTACCAATCCGTTCAGCAATCGACCGAACGCGCGGTTATATAAGACGGGGGATTTGGTTCGCTATAGGGCCGATGGAAATATCGAATTCCTGGGCCGCCTCGACAATCAAGTCAAGATTCGCGGTTTCCGCGTCGAACTCGAGGAGATCGAACAGGCTTTGCGCCAACACGTTGGCGTCAGCGACTGTGTAATGGTCTTGCGTGAAGACCACGACCACGACCAGCGTTTAGTGGCGTACGTTGTTGCCCGCGAGGAATCACGATCGGTGGTCAGCGAACTACGCAACTTTTTGAAAGCAAAGCTGCCGTCGTACATGGTGCCCGCGGCTTTCGAAATGATCGGCGCGTTGCCGGTAATGCCCAACGGCAAAATCGATCGCCGCGCGCTGCCTGAGCCGCAAACGCCCACCGAGATGGATGAGAGTTTTGCTGCGCCGCGTACTCCGATCGAGGAACTCCTGGCCGCCACCTGGCGCGAGGTCTTAAAGCTCGAACAGATTGGCATTCACGACAATTTCTTTGATCTGGGCGGGCATTCGCTGCTCGCCGCCAAAGTAGTTTCGAACGTGCGCATCATGCTGGATGTCGAGTTCGGAATGGTGGATGTGTTCCAGGCTCCCACGATCGCGAGCCTCGCGGAGCTGTTGTATCCGCGCGCTATGCAGCAAGAGCCGGCCGACGAGCTGGCAATATTGCTCGCGGAACTGGAAGGCCTTTCGGACGAGGAGGCTCAGCGCCGCTTCGATCATGAATCGCAAACGAGCGGAGCCGCAGTCGCCTGAGTTTTTAGAAGACTAATGGAAACGATCGTCTCGGATAATCAAAGCATCACGCAACAACTGGCCGCGCTTTCGCCGGCTAAGCGTTCGCTGCTGGAATTGCGCATGATGCAGAAAAAGCGGCGCGGTCAAACCGCGAGCCCGGCCATTGCGCGAATGTCGGAGCGCGAGTCGGCGCCGCTCTCGAACAGTCAACAGGGCCTTTGGGTGCTGAATCAACTAATGCCGGGCGAGTCGCTGTATCACACGCCGACTGCCGTGCGTCTCAAGGGCAATTTGGACGCAATGGCGCTGCGTAAGGCGCTGAATGCGATTGTCGCGCGTCATGACGCGCTGCGGACCACGTTCGTCACCGTGGAAGGAACGCCGAGGCAGGTAGTGGCGAAAAATATCTCGCTCGAAATGCCTCTGATTGATCTTACCGAGCTGGCGGAAACCGAACGTGAAGAGCAAGCGCAACGGTTGCTGCGGCACGAAGTTCGAAAGCCATTTAATCTGTCGGAGGGGCCGATGATCCGCGCCCTCCTGTTGAAGCTCAAAGACGAAGAACACATCCTGCTGGTCACTATCCACCACATCGTCACTGACGGTTGGTCGATGGGAATCTTTAATCGCGAGTTGTCAGCGCTGTATGAATCTTTTCACAACGAACAGCCATCACCCCTCGCTGAGCTGCCGATTCAGTATCTGGACTATGCCGACTGGCAGCGGCGTTGGTTTGACGGCGAGGTTTATCGATCGCAACTGGCGTATTGGAAGGAAAAGTTTGCGACTTTGCCCGCGGCGCTGGAATTGCCAACCGACCATCCTCGTCCGAATGTACAAGCTTATAAAGCTTTTCGCGGTGCACGTCACACGATCCGCCTGTCAAAGCAACTCACAAAAGATCTGAAGCTGCTCTGCCAAAAAGAAAACGTCACGTTGTTCATGGCACTGCTGGCTGCTTATCAGGTCCTGCTTCATCGCTATACGGGTGAAGGAGACCTCGTGGTGGGAACGCCCATGGCCGGCCGTCAAATGCCTGAGACGGAAGAACTGATCGGCTTGTTCATCAACACCCTCGCGTTGCGCACGGAAGTTTCCGGCGACCTCTCGTTCCGCGAGTTGCTGGAACGAGTAAAGCAAGTTGCCCTGGAAGCTTATGCCCATCAGGACCTGCCGTTCGAGCGACTGGTTAAGGAGCTTCAACCTGAGCGCACGCTGGCTCATAACCCGCTGTTCCAGGTGATGTTCGTGCTCCAGAGCGAAGAGATCCTGCCGCTGCAGCTTTCGGGTCTGATGGCCGAGCACTTCCGTATCGATCATGTGATGGCGAATTTCGATCTGACGCTGGACATTGTCGAACGTGACGGACAACTGGTTTGCTTATTCGAGACAAACGCCGATCTCTTCGACTCAGACACGATCGCGCGCATGACGGATCATTTCCGGATCCTGCTGGAAGGCGCCGTCGCAAATCCCGAACAGTCAATTTCCCAATTGCCGCTACTGAGCGAGACCGAGCGCCAGCAGTTGTTGGTTGAATGGAACGACACGCACAACGAATATCCAGCGCACAAATGCATTCAGGAACTATTCGAGCAGCAGGTTAGCGAACGGCCCGACGCGGTTGCGCTCGTCTATGAAGATCGGCAGATGACTTATCGCGAGCTGAATTCACGAGCGAACCAGTTGGCCCATTACCTGCGCCGGCGTGCGATTACCCCGGACAGGCGGGTGGCAATTTGTCTGGACCGATCGGCCGAGATGATCGTCACGCTTCTGGCTATTTTGAAGGCCGGCGGCGCATATGTGCCGCTTGACCCGGCTTACCCACGCGCGCGCTTGCAATTCATGCTGGAGGATGCGCAGGCGCCGGTCTTACTTACACAGAGAGCCCTGCGGGAAAGCTTGCCGCAAAATGCGGCCGAAGTGATTTGCCTCGACGAACTCGCGGAAGAAACTGGGCGCGAGAGCACAGACAATCCGGCCATTGAAACCACTGCCGACAATCTTGCTTATGTAATGTACACGTCGGGATCGACGGGCAAGCCAAAGGGCGTCGCCGTCACGCATCGCAACGTCGTGCGGCTGGTTAAGAACACAAACTACGCGTCCTTTTCTGCCGACGAGGTCTTTTTGCAGAGCTCGACCATTTCATTCGACGCGTCGACATTTGAAATCTGGGGCAGTCTGCTGAACGGTGCGCGCCTGGCGCTGCTGCCGCCAGGCCCGCCTTCACTGACTGAGTTGGGCCAGGCCCTGAAGCGTTACCAGGTGACTACGCTGTGGCTGACCGCGGGTCTGTTTCATTTGATGGTCGACAATCATCTCGATGACTTGTGCAGCGTCCGGCAATTGCTGGCGGGCGGTGACGTGTTGTCGGTGCCGCACGTGCGAAAAGTGCTTACCGAATTGAGTGACTGCCGGCTGATCAATGGTTACGGGCCGACTGAGAACACGACGTTTACCTGTTGTTATCCGGTAATGGACCTGAGCCGCGTTAACGGCTCGGTACCAATCGGGTTTCCGATCTCGAACACGACCGTCTATGTGCTGGATCGCTATCTGAGTCCCACGCCTATAGGCGTGCCGGGCGAACTCTATATTGGCGGCGATGGATTGGCGCGCGGCTATCTCGATCAACCGGAGCTGAATGCTGAGCGGTTCGTGCACGATCCCTTCGCTGATCGGCCCGGCGCACGGCTGTATCGCACCGGAGACCTGGTTCGCTATCGGGCGACCGGCGAATTGGAATTCATCGGGCGCATCGATAATCAGGTCAAGGTGCGTGGGTTCCGCATTGAGTTGGGTGAGATTGAAGCAGCTTTGGCTGAGCATTCGTCGGTGCGGGAAGCGGTGGTCGTGGCCCGAAAGGATGAAGGCGACAAACATCTGGTGGCCTATCTGACCGCGCGCGAAGGAAACGCGGTAACCACAGACGAGCTGCGCGATTTCTTGCAGCAGAAGCTACCCGACCACATGGTGCCTTCACATTTCGTAGTGCTTGAATCGTTGCCGCTGACTCCGATGGGAAAGGTCGATCGGCACGCGTTACCGCCAACAAACGGATTCAAGTCGAGGGCAACGCAAGAGCTTTCAACCGGCAGCGACGAACTGGAAGTGAAGCTGGCCCGAATCTGGGAACAGGTTCTGAACGTGCGGCCAGTGGGAATGGATGACAACTTCTTTGAGTTGGGCGGGCACTCGTTGCTCGCGGTGCGGTTGTTCGCGCAGATGGAAAAATCATTCGGGAAAAATCTGCCGCTCGCGACGCTCTTCCAGGCGCCCACTGTCCGGCGGCTTGCGCGCGTCCTGCGCCAGGAAGGCTGGCTCGCTGCCTGGTCGTCATTGGTGATGATTCAGGGCGGCGGTCAGCGAACGCCTTTTTTCTGTGTGCACGCAGCCGGCGGCAACGTGCTTGAGTATCGTGATCTCGCGCGGTTGCTGGGATCCGATCAACCGTTTTATGGATTGCAGGCGAAGGGACTGGATGGAAAAGAGGAGCCGCATACCACCGTCAAAGAGATGGCCGACCACTATCTGAAAGAAATGCGCGAAGTGCAGCCCGAAGGTCCCTACCTGATCGGTGGCCGGTCTTCCGGCGGCACGATCGCGTTTGAAATGGCTTGCCGGCTCGCCGCCGAAGGACAGGAAGTTGCGCTGCTGGCGCTGCTCGACACCTATCCGGCTGGTTACTTCAAGCTTTTGCCGGGATCGATGTCGTGGCGTCAGCGAGTCCATCGCTACGGGCGTAAGCTTCAATCACACGCCGCAAACCTGCGGCAATTGAACGGGCCCGAGAAGATTGCTTATGTCTTTCGCAAATTGAAATACGCGCCCGCGAAAACCAAACACAAGCTCTATCGGCGGGTCTACAAAATCTACCGGCGCTACGGCCGGCCGCTGCCGCCGGCTCTGAAGAACATCGAGGAGATTAACTTCGCCGCCGTTAAGGACTATGAGCCGCGGACCTATTTCGGCAACATCACGCTTTTCCTGGCCAGCGATCTCACCGCTGACTATGACCTGCATGACGGCTGGCGCGAACTGGTGCAGGGCGACATCGAAACTCATGAGATTCCCGGCAACCACATCAACATCATCAAAGAGCCACACGTCCGTCCCCTGGCGGAAAAACTAAAGACCTGTCTGGATAAAGCCGAACAGAACGCCGCTCAGGCTACTTTGGGCCGATCTTCATAGCTTGATGAGGCATTGGTTCGCCGAACAGGATCGAGTGTCCTCGCCGCGAAAAAAGGAGAATTCCGGGCAATATTCCTTTACTCAGATTGTATCAAGTTGATGTGTGTCTGTGGTCTTCGCTCGCTGAACTCTGGGCCCGGGTTAACGGATAAATAACGCGATGAAACGATTCTGGTGCAGTTCACTCTTTCTGGCGCTGCTGTTCCTCTTTCTTCCTGTTCGTGCATTGGCCCAATGCGGCGTCGAACGTTGGTCAGTAAAGACAGGCACTGATCCGGACGCCGGGCTCATAAATCTCAATTCCCCGACCAGCACGACCATTGCGAACCTGTCGGCTATCTCCACGCCAACTTTGCTTCCCGACAACCAACGCGTGCAACCGGCGGAAACTACCGTCTGGGTTTTGAATGCTACGCTGACGAAATTCGTGCTCGCCTATGATTCCGACTATCACATGGTGCTGACCGACGCTGCTGGTCGGACCATGATTGCAGAGATTCCATCGCCGAACTGCGTCGGGCCCGGCAGTCCTTTGGCCGCCGGTATTGCGCACGCACGCGCACAGTTCGACGCCATGTTTACAGCCACAACAGCTTTTCAGACCGTCAGCATACCGGTGCAGATTACCGGCGTCGGCTTTTTTGATTATCTGGAGGGACAGGAAGGCCTGGCCCCAAATGGCATTGAACTCCATCCGATCATCGATATCATTTTCAATCCTTATTTTTCGCTCTCGTCGTCGGTTTCATCTATGACCGTGGGCCAGGGCGGAACGGGATCTTCAACGATCACTTCGACGCTTTCCGGAAGTTTCAATTCTCCGATCGCGCTATCAGCCTCGGGCCTGCCGGCGGGAACGACGGCGGCCTTTAACCCGTCATCGATCGCCGCGCCCGGATTCGGTTCGTCTACGCTGACGATCTCCGTGGACGCTTCGACTCCGGTTGGCACCTATGGAGTGATCGTCACCGGCACGGGCGGAGGACAGACGCATTCCACATCATTTAATTTGACGGTAACTACCGGCGGCAGCACAGTCCAACAATTGCTCGGCAATACCGGATTCGAAAATGGATCTTCGAATCCCGCGCCCTGGACAGTTACTTCAGGCGTAATCGACAACTCGAGTTTCCAGGCGCCGCACACCGGATCGTGGAAAGCCTGGCTGAACGGTTACGGCTCAGCTCATACGGACACGCTGCTACAGTCAGTGAGCATACCGTCAACGGTCACCAATGCCGCACTCTCGTTCTGGTTGCACATCGACACCGCGGAAACGGCGAACTCCACGAATGACACGTTGAAAGTCCAGATCCGTAACTCGTCCGGCACGGTGCTGACAACGCTGGCTACCTATTCGAATCGCGACGCCAACACGGGATACCGGCAGGTATCTTTCGATCTGACTTCGTACAAGGGGCAGACGATCCAGATCTATCTGATCGGAGTTGAGAATTCGAAGCTGAAGACTTCTTTTGTGGTTGACGACTTTGCGCTGAATGCGACGACTGCCGGCACGCCGGCCGGCGACTTCGCGATTTCATCTTCGCCGTCGGCGCTGGCAATCACTCGCGGGAGTTCGGGCACAGCGAGCGTCACAACCACGGTGACGGGGAATTTCAATTCCGCGGTCGCGCTTTCCGCGTCGGGCCTGCCTGCCAGTACGACGGCGACGTTTAACCCGTCATCTATTGCCGCGCCGGGTGTTGGCTCATCCACCGTTACAATCTCAGTCGACTCGGCAACGGCGGTGGGAACCTACAACGTCACCGTCACCGGCACTGGCGGGGGAAAGACACAAACCACGGTGATTAGCGTGACCGTTAACAGCAGCGGCGGCGGCGGGACGACACAGCAGTTGCTGGGCAATCCCGGATTTGAGAACGGCGCAACGAATACAACACCCTGGATCGTTACCGCAGGCGTCATTGACAGCAATTCAACTTCCGAGCCACCGCACACCGGCACATGGAAAGCGTGGCTGAACGGCTATGGCTCAGCTCATACCGACACGCTCTTGCAGAGCGCCACCATTTCATCGACTGCGACAGCAGTCAACCTTTCATTCTGGCTGCACATCGACACGGCTGAAACTTCTACCAGCACGGCATACGACACGCTGAAGATCCAAATTCGCAATTCGTCCGGAACGGTGCTCAGCACACTGGCGACCTATTCAAATCTGAGTGCGAAGGCTGGATATGCGCAGGTGTCCTTTGATCTCACTGCTTACAAAGGACAGACGATTCAGATTTATCTGATAGGCGTTGAGGACGCCAGTTTGAAGACTTCATTTGTAGTGGACGACTTCGTGCTGAATGTAACGACCCCTTAGGCTTTGCGAGTACGGGACCGCTGGCGATAGCCAGCGGTAGCAGATGCTGAGCAGGATAAGTTTATGAAAATCACATTAATTCTTCTGGCCGTCATGGCGCTTGCCGCGGGTACGCAGGCTCAACCCAGAACTCGGGAAGCGTCCAACGAACAACAGAGCGTTGCGAATGACGACCGCGGGCGCGCTTTTGTCATTGAACGCGACTCGGCGCCGTTGTCGGGTTTGAACAATCCCGGCCGATCCGTAATTTCAGAGCCGCAGCAATACAGCATCTTTTTGGGCAGCGGTTGGGCGACCCCGGCTTTGCGCGCGCGCGAAGCGGAGCTGGGCAATTTGCTTGTCAACGTCCGCGACCATGCGACCTTGAAGGCGCTGAATGATTCGGGAGTGCAGAACCTTTACGGGCCTACCTCAAGCCGCGAGCAGTTCGACCATCCGGCGGGCAACATCTCTGATTTGGAGATTCAAAATATTTTGGGCGCCATGATTAAGGACGGTAGTCTGCCGCAGTCGGGTGCCAACACGATTTACGTCGTCTTTCTCGATCCTGAAATGCGTTCTACTCTGGGCTCGATGTTCGCCGGAAAGCACTATGCCGCTTATCACAATTTCTTCAACGCCGGCGGGATGAAACTCCATTACGTGGTCGTACCTTACGAAGCCGATCGGAACACGGCCACCCGGATCGCGTTTCGCGCGCTGGTCGCCGCGGCCCTCAATCCTACGGGCGCGACCTCGAACTAAATCCGCGCAAACCTTAAAGAGTTTTGCGTTTAGAGCTCAACTTCAGGTAGCTGATCCCATTGGCCACCTAAAGCCAGAACTCTGAACTGACCACATCACCTTGCGTCACAGATGCTGGGTGATTGTGATAAACTGCCCGTCTGAAGTAATGGGCAAGAGTTACAGCTCACACTGCTCTCCCAAACGCCACGCACACGCGGGCTTACCAAATAGTCGACAAAATTATCGCGTTCTTTTTTGGAGGTTGTCATGAAGAAGTTTTTGTTTCGTTCACTGCTAATGTTTGCGTTGATCATTAGTGCGAGCCTCCCCGCCTTCGCGGACACGATTCGGCTCAAGGACGGCAGCGTCATTCGCGGTCAAATTGTGGGTTTCAAGAACGAGCAGTTCACCATAGTCGTCGGCAGCGGCGCGCGTGGCCGCAAGAGCCGCATCACGGTTTACATGGAAGACGTCGACTCGATTGAGTTTGACTCCGTTGGCAACACCAGCTCGACCGGACCAAACGACGACACCGTTAACACCAGCACCCAGCCCAGCTATCAACCGCCGGCCAACACCCAGCCGACAAGTAATCAGCCAAGTTACACTCCACCGGGGCCGACGACGACTACGACCACCAGCACGGCGGCGCCGCCGACCTTTTTTCAAATCAATATTCGCGTCCGGGCCGACAATGCGAGCAACGGCTGGACCAACAGCGGCCTGGTCGTAAGACGAGGTCAGCGTCTGCGCATCACGGCTTCGGGGCGGGTTTCACTCGGCAACAACCGCTTTGCGACCCCGGACGGTCTGGCAAACATTCCTGATCGCGACAAGCTGATGCGCAATCAGCCCACCGGCGGGCTGATCGCCGTCATTGGCGATGACAACGACGATTTTATCTTCGTCGGTCGCAGCCGCGATTTCGTCGCCCAGCGCGACGGCGTCCTGTTTTTGGGCGTTAACGAAGGCAACCTGAGCGACAACTCGGGGCTTTTCGAGGTGGTCATCGAGGCGGAAACCTCCAATTCGCGATAGGGCTCCGACGAAGTCGCGCAGGTTGCCAACTTGGGCCACTGCTCCCGCATCAGAACAACTGGCCGCCGCCGGAACCAGGCTTGACCGCGCTTACGTGAGCGCCCTATAGTTCGCTCAAGCTGAAAATCGGCCTGCCTCAGAATCATGAAAGAGGGTTAAAGAGTTCAACCTTCAGATTGCCCGCTACAGGAAAACAAGCTAAAGCTGAACTCTTAAGCTCAGTAAGGATCGTTATCATGTGCAATTGTCTTTGCCGCCGGCTCTTTGTTCTGATCATCGGAATCTCATTTTTAGTCAGCACCTTTCCAGGGTTTCACGTATTCGCCCAGTCGCGCCGCCAACCGCCCGTTTCGGATCAAAAGAAAAATAAGCGCCCACCTGAAGGTGGCCAGCAACCTGAAGAGAAGAAGGAAGAGCCGCTGCCGCCCGACCTGACCGGCAAACCTCAGGAAGCCGAAAAGGTCAGCGTGACCACGAACATCGTCAACGTCGATGCGGTCGTCTATAACAAGAAGACCGGACAACCGATTCTTAACCTTAAGAAAGAGAACTTCTCGATCTTTGTCGATGGTGTGAAGAAGGACATCAGCAACTTTGCCACGCCAGAGGCGCCCATCACGGTTACGCTGGTGGTCGAATACAGCAAGCTCAGCCAAGTCTTCGGATATTACGGAAACGGAGGCATGGAGGCGGGCCAGCTTGAAGTCATTCGTCCGACAGCGATCTTTCTGTCGCGGTTCATTACGCCGCAAGATTACGTCTCAGTAATCGCATACGACATGCGGCCAACACCGCTCACCGACTTTACCAATGATCCAGCGCGCATTCAGCAAGTCATCAGTTTGCTGCTGCGCAATCAGCCGGCGTTTACCGAAACGAATATGTTCGACGCGTTGAAGTTGACCCTCGTCGGCGGCAAAGCTGACTCAGTGGTTTTGGAGGACTCAAAATCGGCCACGTCTGAGTATGCCGGAATGGTGGCTGTGCCCGGGGGGCGGCGGAAGGCGGTAATCCTGATCGCTTCAGGGATCGATACTTTTAGCAAGATCAATCCCGATCAGGCGCGAAAGATCGTGCAGAATGCCGGCATTCCCATCTACATCGTCGGCACGGGGAATCTTTTCATAAAGAAGTTCGACCAGGCTCTCGACCCGGGTCAGGGCACTCAGATCCGAGGAGTCCCGATAGATCGTATGACCTTCCTGCAAGCAGCGAACACTCTCAGTACGTATGCGAAAGATACCGGCGGCGCCTACTATCCCGTGACCTTTGAGGGAGAGTTGCCGACAGTGCTCGGTTCAATCAACGCTCTGCTACGTAGCCAGTACAGCCTGGCATTCAAGCCTGATGACGTTCGCGACGGTAAGTCACACAAGATAGTGGTCAAGGTGGACGTGGACGGCGACGGCGTGACTGATGAAAAGGCCTATGTGGTGAAGGCCCGCGAGGTTTACAACGCGCCAAAGCCGGAAACATCCGGCAACGGCAAGTCGGGAAGCAAGCAGTAGAAGAAGTCCGTAGAAACCAGGCAGCAGCGCAGAAAATCAAAGCGGAGACCGAGTTATCGGTTCTCCGCTTTTTGTCTGGCGTCGGTCGAGGCTCTTGCTTGCCCTGGCACAGTCGCGGCGTGTAAAGTAACCATCGTCATACCCCTGCATTCTCCCCGTTTTGCCAAACTCGTCGGAGGTTAAGAACTGATGTCCAGTGAAAGCATCAGCGCTAACGAAGCCGCGGCCGCGCAAGAATTTCCTGATCGCGTCGGATTCAAACCAGATAATCCTTTCCTGGTGAACTTTAAGCCGTATATCCCGCCCGAAGTAAACCTGCCGGAACTGACGTTGCTGCCCCTGATCATGGGCACGTTTTTGGGGATCATCTTTGGCGCTTCGTCACTTTATCTGGTACTCAAAGTGGGTCTGACCGTCAGCGCTTCGATTCCCGTGGCGGTGATTTCCATCACCCTGTTTCGTCTGCTTTCAAAGTTTGGCCTGCGGGGCGCAAACATTCTCGAGAATAACATCGTGCAGACCGCCGGCTCAGCGGGCGAGTCGATTGCTTTCGGTTTGGGTGTGACGATGCCGGCGATCATGATCCTGGGCTTCGATCTTGAGATCACCCGGGTCATGCTGGTTGCCATTTTGGGCGGCCTGTTGGGCATCCTGATGATGATTCCGCTGCGCCGGGCGTTGATCGTCGCGCAGCATGGCTATCTAAAATATCCCGAGGGCACTGCCTGCGCGGAGGTGCTGAAGGCCGGCGCTGACGAAGAATCGAAAGCCAACGCTTCCCCCGAGGCCAAGGCCGAACTGGAGAAGCTCGGAGGCCCTGCGATTGGCGCGAAAACAATCTTTGCCGGCTTCGGCATCGGCTTTCTGTACCAACTAGCGATGGCGGCCTTCAAGGGGTGGAAGGACACGCCCGAAAAAATCTTCGGCAAGCCATTCGAGGCTGGTTCAATATCGACCGAAATCTCACCGACGCTTTTGGGCGTCGGTTACATCATTGGGCCGCGCATTGCTTCGATCATGTGCGCCGGCGGTGTGCTCTCTTACCTCGTGCTGATTCCGATGATCAAGTATTTCGGTGGCGGTCTGGCCGATCCGCTGGCCCCGGTCAGGGGTGACGACTTGATTAGCGGCATGGCCCCCGACGACATTCGCAACGCGTATGTGCTGTACATCGGAGCGGGCGCGGTGGCGGCCGGCGGCATTATTAGTTTGGGACGCAGTCTGCCGACTATTTGGCATGGATTGAAGGCGGGCCTGCAAGACCTGCGAGGCTCAAAGGCCCAGGCCGAGGGCGCACCACGTACTGAGCAGGATCTCTCCATGAAGTGGGTGATTGGCGGCATCGTGCTGCTGGTCATTGCCATCGTTGCCTTTCGCACGCTGCAAATGAATCTGCTGGGCGCGATCCTGATCGTGATTTTTGGATTTTTGTTCGTAACCGTGTCTTCGCGACTAACCGGTGAAATCGGTTCATCGTCGAATCCAATTTCCGGAATGACCGTCGCCACTTTGTTGCTGACTTGCTTGATCTTCCTGGTCGTCGGTTGGACTTCTCCGCTCTATTACGTGACGGCGTTGTCGGTGGGCGCGATTGTTTGTATCGCGGCATCAAACGGCGGCACGACTTCTCAGGATCTGAAAACCGGCTTTCTCGTGGGCTCCACACCCAAGTACCAGCAGATAGCGATACTCGCCGGCGCCTTAGCCTCGGCCCTGGTGCTTGGTCCGATCCTGCTGAAGTTGAATGACGCCGGAACAGTCTATGCGCCGCGCACAACGTTCGAGCCGGTAACCAGTAAGGATGGAAACGATATCGCTGTCCAACTGCCGCCCACGCTGGTGACAGCTCTGCCGGCTTATACGGACGAAGACAAGCCAAAGACGCCCGGAGATTATCGCGATCTGAAAATCTCTAAGAAGGAAGATCGTGAAGCGCTGGAAAAGCAGGCTCCGGAATTGAAGGATTTGGGTGACGGCGAATATCTGGTCGACGCCTCGGGAAAGGTAGTGCGCAAAGTGCGGCATAATTTTCCGAAGGATTTGCGAGCTGATATGTCCCAACTGGGAAAGGAAGAAAAGCTGACCGGTCCGCAGGCGGCCCAGGACGGCAATACCTATCGCGCCTGGATCAAGACGGATCCAACCGGTGAGCATGATGCGGAACGGTATCTGGTCGATGCGCAGGGCGTTCCGCACTACCTGGTCGACCCCGGCATCAACGGCAGCCACAAGTACCGCCCCGACGAAACAAAGATCAATAAGTTCAGCGCGCCGAAAGCGACGCTGATGTCTTACATTATTAAAGGAGTTCTGAGCCACAAATTACCGTGGGGATTGGTGCTCCTCGGGGTCATGATTGCTATCGTGCTGGAAATGAGCGGCATCCCCTCGTTGGCGTTCGCGGTCGGAGTTTACTTACCGCTCGCATCGTCGAGTCCAATTTTTATCGGCGGTATGATTCGCCTGGCGGTGGATCGCTATCTGCGCAGGAAGCACGCAGGCAAGAATTTGAGTGAAGAGCAGTTGACCGCCGAGGGAGACAAGAGTCCGGGCGTGTTGTTAGCGTCGGGCTACATCGCGGGTGGCGCCCTTGCGGGAATCGTGATCGCCTTTATGGCGGGCGCGCTTAAGCCTATGACCGACGCGATTACCGACTGGTCGAAAGCTCATAACCCATTCTTTAATGGTCCCAACTCGAACCTCTTGTCGTTGATTCCGTTCGTGTTGTTGGTGGTAGTGCTTTATCTGGTTGGTCGCGACGTGCTGCTCAAGGCGCGCAGCGGCAACGCCAACCGGTGAAACTTGAGATGAATTCAGATAAAGTGAAGGCGCGCTCGCGGTGATGGGCGCGCTTCACCTTTGCGCTTATCAAAATTGAGAGGTTGGCAATTATGTCTGGTTCACTGTTTTCATCATCAATGCTTCGCGTTCGGATGATTCTGGGTGCGATAGCCTTATCAACATTCTGCATTTCGTTTGCGATTGGCGGGCAACAATCCAACACTCAATCCGGGCCTTCCGATGTGGTGCGCGAATTCTATAAGGCCATGCGGCAGCATCGGTTCAAAGATGCCTGGTCGCTGACAATCTACAAGCCTGCCGTCGTCGACCTGACCGCCGAAGAGATGGAAGACCTGCGTTCGGACTTTGAAGAAAAAGCAGCGCAGATTCCCGAACAGATTCAAGTTACCAGCGAGCAGATAAACGGAAATAATGCCACCGTGTTTGTAGTCGTGCCCGCGACTGAAAGCACTCCGCAAATTACCTCGCAGCCGGTGACGTTGATCAACTCCGGCGGCGTTTGGATCATCGGCGATGAAACCAACCAGGCCGTCGTCAAGAAAGCCGGCCGGCGGTTCTTTCTGGACGCGCTGATTAGCGAGCATGAAAGCGACGTCGAAGACTTTCTGAAGCGGTTGATCGCCATCCAGATTGTCTATAGCACCCAGAACAAAGGAGCCTTTGGCGACCTCCCTTCTTTGATTGCCGCCGGTTTGATTTCTAAAGAGGCGGGCGATCCCAATGTGATTGGCTATAACTTTCATATTGCCGTCGCCGCTGATGGGAAAACTTACGTGGCGGGCGCCGAACCCACGCGCTACGGCCGCACCGGCAAGCTCTCGTTCTGGATGGATCAGACGGGGGCGATTAAGAGCCTGGACAACGGGGGTAAGCCCATAAGTGGGCCCAAATGAGGACGGTGAATTCCCGCGAAGGGCGTCATCCGGACCGATTTTGGGGCAAACCCCTCACGCCGCCAAAATAGTCTTGCCCTAGTAGCTTTCGAACCGCTAGAATGACAACCGGACGCTGTGGCGTTCCTTCTTGCCTTTCCCCCTCAATCGATTTTCGGTTTCACTACTCCCGCTCGAAAGAGGTCAACCAATGCCAGAATTACTTCGCTCAGTAGTTTCCCGCGTGCGGATCTATGTTAAAGACCGGCGGCAATCGCCTCGTCTGCGGGTGCGCCTGTTGTTCACGGTTTCGATGAAGCGCCAAGCAAACGGTAATGGCTCGGGGCGGCGAGAAAGAATAATGAAAGGGCACACCCGAGATATCAGCATCAATGGACTCGCTCTTAACGTGCCGCAGGTCCATCTGGACGGTCATCATCTCGCGGCCGAAGGACGCGAACTTGAACTGACACTCGAGTTGCCTGGTGGCCCGATTACGATGCTGGTTGTGTCGCGGAGATATGAACAGTTGGAGGACGCCGAGCTCGGATGTAATTACTTAATGGGCGCGCGCATCGTGCAGATCGATGATGAAGACCGGCAACGTTATGTGAGCTTTATCAATGAAGGTTTGGAGCGGCGCTAGCTCGATATGAGCAAGAGCTCATACGCGGGCAATGGTCCTACTTGAAAATCAGCCAGCCAAAAACCCGCGGCAGGTGAAAGTTCGGCTGCGGCGTCCGCGTAGGTTGCCAGGCAAGATAGCCGCGATCAGGATCTGATCCCACACAACGAAACAGATTGACGCGCCAGCGCTCGCCCGTCTGCGGCTCGTGAATCCAATGATTCCAGGGAATGCGCATCGCGATTGTCACGCGATCCCTTTCAATCCGCGCGGCCGTGGTCATGTGCGAGTTGAAGTCCCAATCTGATTCCCGCTTGTCCTGCATCCAGTGGATGGCCACGTCCAGCCACTCGCCGGTCGGCGCGGCTTCGAATTCCAGATAACGTTCGACCACTGCCGGGTCGGGGGCGATAAAGATTTCGCACACGTCACGATCCCAAAGGCCCATCGTCTTCTTTTCAGTTTGCGGATTCGAACTGACAATCAGCGGCTCAGCCTGATGGCAAACAAAGCGCAGATGCAGCGCTTTGCTCGACCAGAGCAGGCGCGCTTCGGCGTGGCGCACTTTGAGGGCGGGCTCGCCGGACCAGTAGCGAACAATCTGTACCGGCTGGGCTTTGTTCCATTCAGTGCTTTTCAGGTCGCCGACCTTCAGATCGGTTGCTATGTGACGGGCCTCGATGGTGTTTTGTTGGTCTGCCATAATTCCATAGTTGGGCAATGCTCTCACTCGCTGAACTGCATGCGTCGCGCGGGCACTCGATATGCCGGCTGCTCTTCTTCGTCTTCCTTCTCAGGAGTCGTTCGTGAAGGATCTGAATACTGCAACTTGTAAAGCTTCCAGTACAAGCCCTGCACAGCCAGCAAGTCCTGGTGCGACCCCTGCTCGCGAATCTCACCGTGATGCAGCACGATAATGTTATCGGCTCGCTGAATGGTTGACAGACGGTGCGCGACGATGACGGACGTGCGATTCTGCATCACCCGCGCAATGGCCTGCTGAATGTATTGCTCGGTTTCGGTGTCGATTGAGCTGGTCGCTTCATCCAGAATCAACAATGCCGGATCGAAAGCCAACGCGCGCGCGAACGAAATTAACTGCTTCTGACCAACCGATAGCCCGGCGCCGCGCTCTCGCACCTCCGATTTGTAATCATGGGGCAGGCGCCGGATGAAATTGTCTGCGCATACTTCGGTGGCTGCCCAGCGAATGCGCTCGTCGGAAATCTCTTCACGGCCCAGGCGGATATTACTCTCAACGGTACCGGTGAAGAGAAAGATGTCCTGCAAAACGACAGCGAAGTTTTCTCGCAAAGACTGCAAGTCCCACTCGCGCACGTCCACGCCATCCAGCAGAATCCGGCCTTTCTGCACGTCATAAAAGCGCATCAGCAGATTCGTAATCGTCGTCTTGCCTGACCCGGTGTGGCCAACCAGCGCTACGGATTGTCCCGGCGAAACCGTGAACGAAACATCTTTCAAAACCCAGTCGTCGTCCTTATAAGCGAACCAGACGTTTTCGAATTCGATGCGACCTTCGGCCCGACCTTTCTTAAGCGGCGTGGCCGGTGTCGTGATCAGGATCGGCAGATCGAGCGCCTTAAAGATGCGATGTGAAGCCACCACGGCGCCCTGGAGCACGTTGTATTTATCCGAGATATCCCGGATTGGCTGAAACAGAAATCCCGAATACTGGATGAAGGCCACCAGCGCGCCCAACGTTAGCGCGTGGTTCATCACACGATAGCCGCCGTACCAGATAATCAGCGCAATACCTATGGCGCCGATGAAATCAACCAGGGGAAAGAAAACCGCGTAGTAGTAGATCGTATCGATGTTCGCTTTGCGATGCTGGTCGTTGATCTCGGCAAAGCGGCGCAGCGATTTCGCTTCCGCGTTGAAAATCTGCACGGTCTGCGCCCCGGAAAAATGCTCCTGCAGAAACGAGTAGATGCGCGCAATGCGCGTGCGCACCAGGTCATAGCCAAGGCGCGCGCCTTTGCGAAACCAGGTGGTCGCGATTAAGAGCAACGGCACTGTTAATAACGTGACCAGCGTCAGACGCACGTCCATCCAGACCATTACCCCAATGATGGCTATGATCATTACCAGGTCGCCGAGCACGTCGGTGACTCCGGAGGTGAACAACTCGTTCAAGGCGTCCACGTCGGCGGTCAATCGCGTCATGATCCGGCCGACGGGATTGCGATCGTAGTAAGCCACCTCCTGGTGCTGCAACTTGTGATAGATCTCGCGGCGCAGATCGAACATTACGTACTGGCCGACGCTGTTTAAGAGCACGGCCTGGAAGTATGAGAAGACAAAGCGGACCAGTTGCACGCCGACAAAGGCGAGCGCAAACAGCGTGATTCCCTTAGTGACGCGCGGAATGATGAACCAGTCGATGGCGTATTGAGTGAACTTCGGCTGCAAAATGCCGAGCAGATTCAGCAGCAACGTCAGAATCAATGCCGGAATCAAAAGCCGGACATAGGGCTTCAGATAGCGCAACAACCGACGCGCCACCTGCAAGTCGTAAGTTTTGCCGATGGCTTCTTCTTCGTGAAATTGTTTGACTGCGGTGGACATCAGATCATTTTTGATTTGCGATTGCCGATTGCCGATTTTGAATTCATCCCTGGATCTACGGATCTCTTGCGTAAAATTCACTCTAGCCTCTGGTTTCGGTCTTACCAATCGGCAATTGGCAATCGGAATCTGGCGATGGTTCAAGTAGCCGCCAGCTCCTCTTCCAGCAACTGCCGTTCGTAAAGATCCGCATACTCTCCGCGCAACTCCAGCAACTCTGCGTGCGAGCCCCGCTCGATTATTTGGCCTTCATCAAGGACGCAAATCAGATCGGCATCACGCACGGTTGAGATGCGATGCGAAACGATGATGCTGGTTCGTTTCCGGATCACGCCGCGCAGTTGCGACAGAATCTTTTCTTCCGTGTAGGTATCAACGGACGATAACGCATCATCCAGAATCAGGATCTTAGGCTGGCGCACCACTGCGCGGGCGATCGCCGTACGTTGTTTCTGCCCACCTGAGAGCGTGATGCCGCGCTCGCCGACCAGCGTGTCAAAGCCGTCCGGAAAATCGCGCACATCGTCGTCCAGGCCAGCGACCTCGGCAGCTCGTTCTATTTCAGCGCGTCCGGCCTGGTCGGCGCCAAAGGCGATGTTTTTCGACAATGTGTTGCTGAAGAGAAATGTCTCCTGCGGAACGTAACCGATTGCCGATCGTAGCTGAGACAGCGGGTATTCGGCGACGGCAACGCCGTCAATGAAGACGCTGTTATCCGGAGCCTCCAATACGCGCGGAATCAAATTTACGAGGGTGGATTTGCCGCTGCCGGTGCGGCCGACGAACGCGATCGTCTGACCGGCTTCGATCGTCAAGTTGATATTCCGCAGTTCGGGCTCGCTGGTGGGATGGTAACGGAAAGTCAGATCGCGAAACTCTATGCGGCCGGCAATCGCCGGCTGTTCTTTTATGTTTGGCGCGTCCGCAATCAGCGGCTTGATCGTCATGATCGCCAGCATGCGTTTCCAACTGGCCAACCCGCGCTGATAGAGATTGACCACGTAACCAATGGCGATCAGCGGCCAGATCAAGCGGAACAAGTACATGTTGAATTCAGTGAACTGGCCGACCGTGATTTCTCCGCGCGCGGCCAGGGGCACGCCGGCCCAAACAATCAGCACGAACCCGAACCCGATCAGAAAAGCCATCAGAGGTCGCATCACCGCGTCGATTCGCACCAGACTCAGATTCTTTTGGGCATAATCCCAGTTGAGTTGGTTAAAGGCGGTAATCTCGGCGTTTTCCTGAGCGTAGGCCCGTACTACGCGCACGCCGGTAAAGTTTTCCTGAGCCCGAGCGGTAATCTGCGCGAAAAAGTCCTGGATCTTCTCGAACCTGATGTGAACCTGCTGGCCAAAGAATTTCACCGTCAGCGAGACCAGCGGCATGCTGACGAACAGCAGCAGCGTCAGTTTCCAGTTGATGAGGAACATCAGCGGCAGTACCACGATCACGACGAATACGGTCTGCAAGCTATACATGATCATTGGCCCGGCCAATTGCCGCACCGCCGCGAGATCGTTGGTAGCCCGGGCCATTAAGTCGCCCGTGCGATGTTCCTGAAAAAAAGAGAGCGGCTGATCGACCAGATGAGCATAAAAGTCGTTGCGCAGGTCGTATTCGACGTGCCGCGACATTCCGATCAGAATGCGGCGTTGCAAAAAGAGAAACAGGCCGCTCATTGCGCTGGCACCGAGAACTTTCAGTGCCGCGATGGTGAGTTTTGTCCACGTTACCTCAGCCCATTTGGCGTCGATAGCGCCGCCGACAATCAAGGGAATACTGAGATTGAAGATGACGCCCGCCATGATGCAGGCGATGCCGATGATTAGCGAGACCTTATAGGGCCGAAAATAGCGGACTAATTTTCTTAGATCATTCATGAAAGAAACCGAAAGACTCTTGCCCTTAAAATCAGCATGCCCGACCAGGCGGCTTGCGGAATTTGGCAGAAATCGATACTAAGCTTCTGAATCTTGAAAGTCTAAGTGAGATCAATCGGGCTGGCAAAGGGGCAGACCTTGTCTGGGAGATCTCAGATTTCAAATTTGAGATCTCAGATCTGCTGTCTTAAGGATGAATGAGTTTGAACTCCAGACTAAAATGGCTCGTTAACAGGCAACTTCGTTTGCTCAACGGTTTCAGGCGGCAACAATTCGCCGGGCGTAACCTCTTCGGATTTTCCGTCCATGGCTTCGAAAATGCAGACGCGGTTGCGCCCGCTGCGCTTGGCGCTGTAGAGGGCCGCGTCGGACGCCGACGTCAACGCCTCGCGCGAACGCGCGTGCGTGGGAAACGTCGCGATACCCATCGAGGCAGTCAAACTTCCGAAGCCTGGAATCTCGATTTGTTCGATCCGCGCCCGCAGGCGTTCGGCGACAAGCAACGCGCCTTCGGAATAAGCCCGCGGCAGAATCAGGGCAAATTCGTCGCCGCCAAAGCGGGCAGCCGAATCGACGCCTCGGACTTCCTGGCGAAAACAGTCAGCCAACTTGCGCAGAGCTGCGTCGCCGGCGTCGTGGCCGGCCGTGTCGTTCAACTGCTTGAATCGGTCCAGGTCCAACATCACCAGCGACACCGGCTGATGCGTCCGTCGGGCCATCATCAGGTCCTTATCAAGTTGCATCTCGAACGAGCGGCGGTTATAGCAACCGGTCAACGCGTCGGTCAGCGCCTGTTGTTGAATCTGCGCGAACAGGTTCGCGTGGTTAACCGCCACGGCCACCTGATTGGCAACAGTGCTAACCAAAAGAATTTCGTTCTCCTGCCATACGCGCCCCGGGTCGGCAGAGATTACTTGTAGCGCACCTATCAAACGTTCGTGAAAGATTAGCGGCACCACCGCCAGCGGCAAGGTTTCAACGCTCGACTCTGGATCGTCGCCGCCATTTTGGGTGATTACGTCCGGATGTTCGGCAAAGCGCGCACAGTGAGCATCGAGATCGCCGACTATCTTTTCTTTGGGCGTGGTGACTTCGGTGTTGGGGGCAAAATGGAAGTAAGTCAAAGCCTGTTCTGAGGTCTGACCTTCGACGCGCAAAGCGCAGCTCGCGACATTTAGTGCGGTGCCGACCTCATCCACCGTCTTTTGCAGGATCACACCCAGCTCGAGCGATTCGCGGATTGCCGTGGCAATTCGGTTGACTGCGATCTCGCGCCCGGCTTGCTCCTGAAGTAAGTGCGCCAGCTTCGTAGTTACGCTCAACGTGAGTTGCAGCGAAGTGGCCTTGGGCATCGAAGTGCGTACGGCTGACCCAAATGCCACCGCGTGGTAAGGATGTTCGGCTCCGACGCGGGCCATCAAATATTCGAGCGCTGAGTAAACGATGTCCGGTTCGAACGTCCAGATCACTTCATCGCCGCCCGCCGCATCACCGGCTCGGCCGCGTACGGTGGCCAGCAAGGCGGAAAATCGCGCATCGGCAATGACCACAAAGTGCTCGTCGACCTGGTTGCGCTCGGCCTGTTGCAGGATTGCCGGAGCCAACACCGAGTTTGCTCCTACTCCGGTAACTAACTCGCTGAGGGCATCAGCTTGACGGACAAAGAAGAAGGCGCGGCGTCCTCCACGGGCCAGCTCTCGCACGCGCGCCTTTTCTCGCGCTGGACGTTTCGCCGCCAGCGGCAACGATTCAACTATCAGCGCGCCCAAATTGTTTTCGAGCACGACGTCTTCAAAGTAACGATGTAGTTGAACGATCGTCGAAACTGCACAGCGAACCGGCGTCAGCTGGCGAGCATGTTGAGTCAGCAGAACGTCGTAGAGTGAATGCATAGGAAAAACGGGAACCGGTATGAGATGGGAACTCGCCTGAGAAACGAGCCAAACCTATTTTGGCATTTTCGAGCGAGCCTTGTCTATAGAAGTTTTCCGCTAATTTACTGAGTCTTCTGGCTGTTTTGGAGCTTAATATAGCCTGTGACCGCCGTTGCTACCAGCACCTGGTGATCGTTGGTGACCTGGACCGAAAGGACGAACAGGCGACGCCCGCCCCGAACGATGCGCGCTGTGGCCGTGAGGCGGCCTGACGTAATCGGCCGCAGGTAATGAATGGTCAGGTCGGTCGTGGTTACGCGTTCGCCGGGTTCAAGCCGCGTGACTACTGCAAAGGCGGCGGCAGTATCGATCAGGGACGCGACGGCGCCACCATGAACTACACCCTGGTTCTGCTTCAGCTCGTCGCGAATGTCGAGATGAAGATTGGCCTCGCCGGGTTTCATCTCACCCAGCTCGAGGCCGATCAGTTTTGCATACGGAACTGACGCAAAGGCCTCGCGGATTCGGTTCAAACGAACTTCGTCCAACTTGTCTTCGTTCATCCGCGGTATCCAGTGTCAGTCGGCTCGACGATCACGGCCGTGCCATAGGCGAGGACTTCCGTAACTCCGGTTGAGATCTCAGTCGTGTCATAGCGCATGCCGATGATCGCATTGGCGCCGATTTCCGAGGCGTGTTGGATCATGATCTCGAACGCGTCAGATCGGGTTTCTTCGCACATCTTTGTCCAGATCGTGATATTCCCACCAGCCAATTGTTGGAACGTCGCGCCGAGTGTGGCAAACACATTGCGCGATCGCACTACGATACCGCGGACCACGCCCAGAGTCTGCATGACGCGAAAGTTCGGCAACTCGAAGGCCGTCGTCGCCATTTGATGTGACACCGAATAGCGCGGCGGACTGACCTGGTAGGGCGCGCGTTGGGAAAGGGGATCATTGTTCATCTTTTCGTTCCTTCGGTTTCATTTACCTTTAGAAGGCCGGTCTTCAGGCGGCCGCCTAAACGCGAAACAACTAACGTCGATACAGAACCGTTCGGGCTTTAGCGGCTTTGGCTTTTACGACCTTTTCCTGATCGGGATGCCAGAGAAACACTTCCAGGTCGCAGCGTCCCCTGTCGTCAAATTTCACGTCCTCTTGTTCCAATAATCGCTGCTGCATGTCCGATGGCAAAACAATGCGGCCGGTCGAACAGCGTCCCTGCGAATTGATCACGCGCTGCCACGGTGTATTGCTTTCGTCGGCGCCGTGCATAACAAAGCCGACTGTCCGCGGCGTATAGCCTTTCCCAAGGATGTACGCGATCTGACCGTACGTCATTACCCGCCCCCGCGGAATTTGCCGCACAATTTTGTAGACGCGTTCGCGATATAAACGATCTGGCTTTGCTGCTTCCTTCATTTCAATGACCAATAGGTCGCATAGGTCCTATAAGGTTCGCAGTACCACTCTGGCCGGTGCGCCATCACCGGCGCCGTCGGCGATCCGCAGCGGCAGGCAGATCAATTCGTAGTCGCCGGCCGGCACTTCACTGAGGTTCAGCCCTTCAACGATTATGATGCCCTGCGAAAGCAGAGTTAAATGCGTGCGATGATGACCGGAATGAAACTTTTCAATTGAAAGATAATCAGTGCCTACCAGTATCACACCGAGTTCAACCAGCTTTTCCGCGGCCTCAGGTAAGAGATGTGTGAAGTCTTTGCGGAATCCTTGATTCCAGAAACTTGAATTGCGCGTATGAAATAAGATGCGTTCAGCGTTGTTCAGATCACACCCGGCAAGAAAGTTCGAATCGATTTCGTTGACCTCGTCCGGCACTCGTATTACTCGCGCCGGGCCAATCAAAGCTTCAAGTGACAAGGAATCGATCTTGCGGGCGCCCTCAAGAAAGTGCGCCGGCGCGTCCACGTGGGTTCCGGTGTGTGCCCCAAAGTGCAGAAAGGAAACATTCGCCGAGTTTCCTTTCGCCAGTGCGGACCACGGCGCGATGTCGACGCTTGGGTCGCCTTCGTAAATCGGCATCCCGGCCCGGATCGGAACTGTGACATCGTAAATCGGCATAGTGTTTTTTCGGCGCGGTGACAATATAAACGGAAACAGCCAACGGGCAAAGGCAGCGCGCAGATCATCGCCGCATCGCGAGTAGGTGGTTCGCGCGCAAGCTGACAGCTTGCGCCAGACTGCGCTAGGATTCGTTCAAACCTGATGGCCAACCCTTCTACTAAGCGGCAACCGCGAATCGCGGCGTCGAGCTACCTGAACACCGCGCCTTTGATCTGGAGTTTTGTTAACGGCTCTCAACGTGAATCGGTTCAACTGTTCACCGACACTTCGCCAGCGCGCTGCGCGGAAATGCTCGCCCGCGACGAAGTCGATGCCGCCCTGGTTCCGGTCATTGAATATCAGCGTATTCCCGGAGTGGCCATCGTTCCGGACGTTTGCGTCGGCTCACGGTCCGCCGTGCGCAGCGTAGTGGTCGCTAGTAAGCTCAACAACCTGAAGAAGGTTAAGCGCGTGGCACTCGACGAGTCGTCGCGCACCTCGGTCGTTCTGGTCAAGATCCTTTTTCGCGAATTCCTGGGCTTCGAGCCGGAATGGGAAACATCGCAACCTAATCTCAAGTCGATGCTCACGCGCGCGGACGCTGCCTTGATCATCGGCGATCCGGCGATGAAGATTTCCCGCGATCAATTTCGCGTTTTTGACCTGGCGACTCTGTGGCACGAATACACCGGCTTCGGATTTGTCTTTGCGATGTGGATGGCGCGCGGGGCCAATGCAGCCGTAGTGCGCGCGATCGGCTTTACCTCCGCCCGAGATGAAGGGTTGGCTCATCTGGACGCGATCGCGGTGGAATATCGAGAGCGGCTTTCGCTGTCGGCGGAAGAGATAAAGGATTATCTGACTCGAAACATTGCTTTCCAAATGAATGAAGAGATGAAACGAGGGTTGGAACTTTATTTCGACTTGGCGCAAAAGCATAAACTTATCGAACAGACCAAGCCCCTTGAGTTCATTACATAAGACTACTTCGCCATCAGCGCTTCAATCTCTGCCGGATCCTTCGGCACTTTGTTAGTCAAAACGCGCGCGCCGTTCTCTGTTACCAGCACGTCGTCTTCAATACGCACGCCAATGCCAAGATATTTTTCGGGAACTTCTTTGTTGAAGCCTTCGGGAATGTTCGTTGTATCCGGAGAGATGTAGAGTCCCGGCTCGATTGTCATTACCATGCCGGGTTCCGCGGGCCTTGATTCGCCGTTGAAGTAATAGCGGCCGGCATCATGAACATCGATACCGAGGAAGTGGCCAAGATTGTGCATGTAGAACTGCATGAACTTCTTCTCTTCGATCAACTTTCTCGGATCGCCTTTCAGCAAACCAAGTCTCACCATTCCTTCGGTGAGCATTTCAACTGAGTGAGTTTTCAGGTCTTCAAGCCTTACTCCCGGGCGAACCATGTCGATGCAGGACATTTGTGTTTCCAGCACCAGATCGTAAATGTCGCGTTGCGCTTGTGTGAAATGCCCGTTGATCGGAAAGGTGCGAGTAATGTCCGAAGCGTAGCCCTTGTATTCCGCCCCCGCATCGACCAGAAGAAGATCGCCCTCGCGCAACGTGTCCATATTAGTAATGTAATGCAGCACAGTGGCGTTCGCGCCGGAGCCAATAATCGAAGTGTACGACGGGCCGGCCGAGCCGTGACGACGAAAGATCGACTCGATCAGCGCCTCGACTTCGTACTCTTTCATGCCCGGGCGCACGGCCTTCATGGCCTCGACGTGGGCTTCGGCGGCGATATCTGCGGCGCGCTGCATGATCTCTACCTCTTTGTCACTCTTGAGCACGCGCATCTCATGAATGATCGAAGTAGGGTCGATAATCGTTCGCGGCGGTTCCAGCGGCTTGCGATTCGTCTCGCGCATCAGCGTCAACTGGCGAATGATTTTCTGGTCCATCTCTGGAGTGCTGTGCCCGAAGGCGTAGTAGAGGATTGCCGGCCCATCCAGCAGTTCGGGGAGTTTTTCGTCAAACTCGCTAACCGGAAACGCCTCGTCGGCGCTGTAGTCGCGCACTGCGCCATCAACCCCGGCGCGATAGCCATCCCAAATTTCGCGTTCCGGATCACGTGGTCGCACGAATAGCGTGAACTTCTTCTCTCGTGAAGGAGCGATCACGGCAATCGCATCCGGCTCTTCAAACCCGGTCAAGTAAAAAAAGTCCGAGTTCTGACGATAACGATAATTGGTGTCGTGCGAACGCACGGCCTCGCGGGCAGCGGGAACGATAGCGATGGAATTCTTATCGATGCGGCGTATGAACTCAACGAGTTGCGGTTTCAGCATTGTCTCTCCTCGATGGCTTTCCAATTTGGGAGTCGTATTGTAGCTGAGACCTGGTGTGCGGCGGAAATGCACCGCAGAAAAAGCGGTTTCGCCTCTGTGTCCTCAGCGAATGCCTCCGCGATACGTTGCCCTATCGTGATTCGCTGCCGCGACAACTCTTTGACGCAGAGGGCGCAAAGTAAATCGCCGAGAAACGCAGAGGAATGCTTTTGTCTTCCTTTGCTCTCGCTTCTGCGCGATAATCGTCGGCGATGGCCCAGAGCATTCCAGCTAAATCGGAAAGACCGGAAATAATTGTGCGCGATCCCGCCACCGGCGGAGAAATCGGCCGGGCACCCTTGACGATACCCGAAGAAGTTGCGCGCGCTGTGGGTAGAGCCAGAGAAGCGCAACCAGCCTGGGCCGCGCGGTCTATTCGCGAACGTGGCCGCGTCGTCATGAAAGCCCGCCGGATAATCCTTAAAGAGCTGGAAGAGATTGCCCTGCTGATCTCTCGTGAAACCGGCAAGCCTGTCTCTGAAGCGATCGCAATGGAACTGACCCCGACGCTCGATCTGATGCAGTACTTCGCGCGGAAGACCGCGAGCCTGCTCAGTCCGCGGCGAATCAGCGTTGGTCAATACGCCTTGATGGGTCGATCGTCGTACGAAATTTACAAACCTTTGGGAGTGGTGGGTATCATCTCTCCGTGGAACTTTCCCTGGGCCACGCCCCTCGATGAAGTAGCAATGGCGCTAATGGCCGGCAATGCGGTTGTGCTGAAACCGAGCGAATTGACACCATTGACTGGTTTGAAGATCAGGGAGGTGTTAGTTCGTGCCGGGCTAGGTGACGGAACTTTGCAGGTAGTCACCGGGGACGGCTCGACAGGAGCGGCCCTGGTCGCCTCAGGGGTGGACAAGATTATGTTCACCGGCAGTGTGGCGACCGGTAAGCGCGTTGCCGAAGCAGCCGCGAAATATCTGACGCCGGTCGTGCTGGAACTCGGAGGCAAAGATCCGATGATCGTTTTGGACGATGCGAACATTCAAAACGCCGCGCGCGGTGCAGTGTGGGGAGCGTTCGCAAACTCGGGTCAGTCATGTTCCTCAGTCGAGCGTTGTTATGTGCATGAAAGCATCGCGGAGCAATTTGTCGCCGCGGCGGTGCAGGAAGCAAAACGTCTGCGGCAGAGCATCGGTACGGACAAGAATAGCGACGTGGGATCGATGGCCAGCGAGCACCAACTGCGTGTGGTGGAAAGGCACGTTGACGAAGCGATCGACAAGGGCGCGACGGCGCTGACAGGCGGTCGACGAATGCCCGGTTCCTCCGGGGCGTTCTTCGAACCGACCGTCCTAATCGATGTAAACCATGACATGGATGTGATGCGCGAGGAAACCTTCGGCCCGGTTCTGCCCATCATGACCTTCAAGACGGATGACGAAGTGGTTCGGTTGGCCAACGATACAGGTTACGGGCTGACGGCCAGTGTCTGGTCCGGGAGTATCGCACGCGGTCAGCGCCTGGCGGAACGCATCGATGCCGGCACCATCATGGTCAACGAAGTGCTCTATACGCATGGAATCGCTCAAACACCATGGGGTGGTCTAAAGCAAAGCGGCCTTGGCCGCACACATGGCCGGGCCGGGTTGCTGGAATTGGTTAGTGCGCGGCACATTCACGTCAATCGCTTTGGGTTCATTCCCGATCTGTGGTGGTTCAACTATTCGCCTGAGGCTGGCCGACTATTTCGCGGCTTTGCCCGCAGATTTGCCTCCGGGTCTGTGTTTCAGACCATGCTCTTGTTGCCGCAAATGGTTAGGCGCCTAATGGAACGACGCCACAGATAAAGATTTTTGCTTTTCCATCAAAGCCGGGTGGTGCTATACTCCGTCGCCCACTGATACTGACTCGTCGCCCCAGCCGGGTTTTCGCTAAATTTGTTTTGCTTCTTTTTAGGAGGACAGTCCATGAAAAGGTTCATTGGTATTCTGGTTGTGCTTAGTTCGCTTGCCCTGATCTCTTTCCTCGGCATAGCGTCTGGGCAGGGCCCGTCAGAGCTCGCTAATCAACACAAGATCATGCATCGGTTGCGCAACGACAAAGATGAAGACAAGAACAAGGATGCGCATCCACCCGAAGCCGGCAAGGCCAAGCCTCAGCGCGGCAACGGAATCACTTATCACGGTGGTCCGTTGATTCTCGGCACCAGTCACATGTATTACATCTGGTATGGTACCTGGACCGGCAATACGGCTACTACCATCTTGACGGACTTTGCGAACAGCATCGGCGGCTCACCGTACTTCAACATCAACACGACGTACTACAACGGCAGTAACGTGCACGTGAGCAACTCCGTGACTTTCGGTGGCAGCACTACTGATAGTTACTCGCATGGCACCTCACTGAGTGACTCGGCTATTCAGGCGGTGGTCACAGGCGCTCTCACAAGTGGGCACCTGCCTTATGACACCAGTGGTATCTACTTTGTGCTGACCTCCGCCGACGTAACTGCGTCCAGCGGTTTCTGTACTCAGTATTGCGGCTGGCATACCTACGGAACGATTAACGGGTTCAATATCAAATACTCCTTCGTGGGTAATCCCGATCGCTGCCCAGCAGCTTGTGAGGCGCAAACGACCGGTCCGAACGGCAACGCCGGCGCGGATGGCATGGCTTCGATCATTGCGCACGAGCTTGAAGAAACCGTCACCGATCCGAACTTGAACGCCTGGTACGACAGCCGCGGTGCTGAGAACGCCGATAAATGCGCGTGGACATTTGGCAGCACTTCGACGGCGGGGAATGGCTCGGCTTATAACATGACTCTCGGTGGCCGGAACTATCTGATTCAGCAGAACTGGGTGAATGCTTCGGGCGGCTATTGCGCGAAGGCCTATCCATGAGAACCGCTTCAGCGTAATAAAGAAACCACCGGCAACTTATTGAGTCTGCCGGTGGTTTTGTTTAGCAGTTCGAGGTTTCAAAATTTAAAGCCGTTAAGCTAATCACCGTGCCTATGACGTTAACGTCGCCCGGTCGTGTGCGGCCGCAAATGATTCGGCGCCTAATGGAACGTCGGCGTTGATAAAGAATTTGCTTGCCAAAAATATTGGCGGTGCTATACTCCCCGCCGCCCACTACTAGACTTGGCGCCCCTACCAAGTTTCGCGAAACTTCTAGATTGATGTTCGAGAAGGGACCTTCCACGAAAGGATTGTCGACATTCTAACTTTTGCTCTGGAGCCTTTAACCGATACTCAACCGAATTTGGAGAATAAGAAATGAAAACGCGACAACGATGGATGTTAGTAATCGCGGCAGCTTTGCTGCTCACCACTACCGTAATAGTGCTTCCCCAAATTATTTGGGCCAAGCGGTCCACAGAGTTGCCCGCCGAGAAGAGCCTGTCATTACCTGTGCTCACAAGCAGCTCTAGTCAGGGTCAAAAGAGCAATGTCACTGTAGGTGCCTCGGTTCACAACGACACCTCGCCGCCGCTGCGCGATATCAAGCCAGAGAAAGTGGGCAGGAAGGTTGAGCGCGAAGCTAACGAAAATCCTAAGGTGCCCGCCTCACTAAAACATATAGACAGCCCCGACACAGCCGTCCAGGAATTCAGCCTCCTGTTGAGTCTGTTCGCGCCCAATATGCCCAGCCCGCTCCTAAACTTTGACGGCGTCGCCTTCCCTGGTGTTGCGTGTAACTGCGCACCGCCCGACACGAACGGCGAAGTGGGCGCGACACAGTACGTCCAAATAGTTAACGAAGGCTTTCAGGTTTTTAACAAAACCACAGGGGCGTCTGTGTTGGGTCCTTCAGGCATCACCACGCTCTGGAGCGGCTTTGGCGGCGTTTGCCAAAACAATGGTCATGGCGACCCGGTCGTGCTGTACGATCAAATCGCCAACCGCTGGGTCATTACCCAGTTCGCAGGCGTAAGCGTCCCCACGGACGAATGCATCGCAGTGTCAACCACGAGCGATGCCACCGGCAGCTTTAACCGTTATGACTTTCACCTGGGTTCCAACTTCTTCGACTATCCCCATCTGAGTGTATGGCCCGATGCTTACTACATGAGCATGAACGTATTCAACTCGTCGGGCACGGCCTTCCTCGGCCCGCAGCCTTTCGCGTTCGATCGAGCGAAGATGCTCGCCGGTCTCCCGGCCACCTTCATCACGACCGGAATCACTGGTGGATCCAACGAGGATGTCTATCTTCCCTCTGATCTGGATGGCTCCGTGCTTCCACCGGCGGGCGCGCCGGCATCGTTCGTTGAATTTCCGAGCACCGGCGCCTACAGGGTCTTTCATTTCCACGTCGACTTCGCCACGCCGGCAAACTCGACGTTCACGCTTTTCTCCAGCCCGGCTGCGGCTGGCTTTTCCCTGCTGTGTGCCACTACGCGCAGTTGCGTACCGCAGCTCGGCGTGACTGACAGGGTGGACGGCATTGGCGACCGGTTAATGTTCCGTCTGGCCTATCGCAATTTCGGCGACCACGAAGCACTGGTGGGGAACTACACCGTGAGTTCGGGAGGGGTGGCCGGCGTACGCTGGTTCGAGCTGCGCAATGTGACTGCCGGCCCAGTGACGGTTTTCCAGGAGAGCACCTACCAACCGGACACGACCTGGCGTTGGATGGGGAGTGCCGCGATGGACCAGCAGGGAAATCTCGCCGTCGGTTACAGCGCTTCAAGTGGATCGATCCACCCGCAGATCCGCTACGCTGGACGGCTCTTTAACGATCCGCTCAATATGCTGACCCAGGGTGAAACAACGCTCTTTGCCGGCGCGGGCAGCCAAACAGGCACGGCCAATCGTTGGGGAGATTACAGCGATCTGACCGTAGACCCCGTGGACGATTGCACCTTCTGGTACACACAGGAATACATTCCGGCGAACGGCAGCTTCAATTGGCGCACGCGCATCGGCTCGTTCAAGTTCCCGGGTTGTGGCGGATCGCCGACACCCACGCCGACTCCAACACCAACAGGAACTCCGACGCCAACGCCGACGCCAACGCCGACACCGACTCCAACACCGACGCCAACGCCGACACCGACGCCGACGCCAACGCCGGTCCCGAATGCTCCAAGCAACCTAACGGCGACGGCAGTTTCCGGGAGTCAAATCAATTTGTCGTGGACGGATAACTCCGGAAACGAGGACGGCTTTAGGATCGAGCGCTGCCAGGGTAATAACTGCACGAACTTTGTGGAGATTGCCCAAGTGGGCATAAACACGACGAGTTTCTCCGACACTGGGCTTACCGGCAAGACCTGGTATCGCTATCGCGTGCGGGCGTTCAATTCGGCAGGGAACTCGGGGTACTCGAACATTGCCGTCGACCGGACACCGAGGTAGTTAATTTCGGGGTTGAAGAACGCCACGATTTGGATGACGGCCTGCCGGTTATTTCGGCGGGCCGTTTTTCATTAGTGCGCACAAAAGGAGTCGGACGTTTGAGTATCGAGAAAGGATAGGACAAAATGAGATTGGTCAGGTCCGATATGAACCGTCTTTTGCAAAGCGTGATCATTGGCTCGTTGTTTCTTGTCGGCACTCCACTTCTTCCCGGCAGCCCCGCCCACCGGGGCGATAACCTGGCCGGCCTGGTAGCCCGGACCAACGATCATCCGAAGAAGATATGGACTGAATCCGAGCGTGGGATGGTGGGTTTACCGATGAATGGCGAAGCCCGAACTAAGGGATTGCCGCTTGGTCTCTGGGGCGGAGAGCACATCGGCATGCAGGTTACCGAGCGACGCACCACGGTCGAATACGACTGCGCTCATGCAACGATAGACCAAAGAATCGCCCTTGATCGACGTGGCCGGTTCGATGTTTCCGGAATGCAGATCCCGGAACACGGTGGACCGGTCCGTCAAAACGAGCAATCTACCAGCTATCCTGTCCGCTTCGCGGGTCAAATCAACGGCAAGACAATGAAGTTAAGCGTTCGAAACAGTGCCACAAAAGAACTGGTCGGAGTTTTCACGCTGGTTTATGGCAGTGATCCCAAACTCAGGAAATGCCGGTAACGTTAGCGTGATTTCTGAAAGACAGGCACATATCGTTTCTAGTCGTGATCCTGATAAGAACGCGGCCCGATCACAGCCGGAACCTCATCACGGTGCCTATGACATTAACGTCGCCCGGTCGTGTACGACCATCGTTCTGTCGCATGATGTAGAGATCGCCAGTGAAGTGCTTATTGAAGACATGGCTGGCGCCGACGGCAAACCGATTGCGTACCCAGTCATGCAAACTCCAGTCATAGAACACCTCGTCGGAAACGAACCAGGTGAATTTCGCTTTCTGGATCTTGAATGGGTGTTCGAGTTGGATCCGGTTGCGATAGCGCCAGGCATCGACCTGCGGTTCCCGCCAGCGACGCTCAAACCAGTTGCGATCGATCAGCGAGAATTTTCCAATCGGCTTGCGCAAGGTAACTCCGAGGGTGAGACGCTCTTCCACCTCATGCTTTCCGTTAGGAGGCCGCGCCTCACGATGGAAATATAGTTCATTGAGCGTGACATACTTAATCAGTTTGTAATTAAAGCCAAAGCCCCAGCGCTCGTCCACCGCCTTGCTCAGGTTGCCGCCAATGCGCAGAGTTCCCTGGACGAGGAAATCAACTTTCTTGCTCAGCGGGATTGTCAGTTGAACCTCATTCCAGCTTTGCGTATCGGACTTGGGAACCGGCGTTTGCCCCCGAGCACGACTGGATGCGCACAGCAATATCCCCATAAGCAACAGAAACGCTGATTTGGATTTTTTCACTAGCGCCTCGCGAGAGTGTAGTTTGGCAGCACGCTAAAAGAAGTGAGTCCCACCGCCACGCGATCGCCGGCTTTGTATCTGGGAGCATTAGTATCAGGCTTGGGCCTGGTAACTATGATCGGGACGCCCGTCATTTTCTCTGGAGTGTTGATGGTAACTTGATAGAGCGGGGCCTCGTTTTGCGCCTGGTGACGATGCGTGAGATCGAGTCGAATGTTCAGGCGCTCATAAGCTCCCACAAAACTAACTTCCTCGATCACGCCGTTGGCCAGTCTCCGGCATCCTTCGGGTAGGTTAGCGTCCTGGCTCAAACAGACATCCTCCGGACGAAACACGAGTTTGACCGATTGGCCTTCACGAAACCGCCTCGTCTCCCTGGCGGCCGGCAAACTGGCACTGCCGATCTCGACCGCCTGGTTAGTTATGACTCCCAGGAGTAGATTGGCGGCCCCCAAAAAAGTCGCTACATATTCCGTCGCCGGATGGTTGTAAACCTCATCCGGCGTGCCCACCTGTTCCAGATGGCCGTCGTTAAGAACAGCGATGCGGTCGCCCAATTCGAGGGCCTCTTCCTGATCGTGTGTAATAAAAACGGATGGGACCTTGACCTGCCTTAGAAGCGCGCGAATCTCACGACGCAGGTGCACGCGCGTCTGCGCATCGAGCGCGCCAAAGGGTTCGTCAAAGAGAAGAACCTGCGGTTTATATGCGAGCGTGCGCGCGATCGCGACGCGCTGTTGTTGGCCACCGGAGAGCTGCCAGGGATATTTGTTGCGGTGCTCTTCCAGTTGCACCAGCTTGAGCAGGCGATCCACTGTCTGCCGCCGCTCTTTACGGGGACGCCGGCGAATCTTCAAGCCAAAGCCGATATTTTTCTCGACTGTCATCCGCGGAAACAGGGCATACGCCTGGAAGATTACACCGACGCCGCGTTCGCGTGCCGGCAGATCAGTAACGTCCTTGCCATGCAAAATCACGCGCCCTTTGTCAGGCTGCTCCAGACCGGCCATGATTCGCAGAATAGTAGTCTTGCCGCTGCCCGATGCACCCAGCAGAACCAGCGACTCGCCTTCGGCCACGTCGAAACTAACGTCTTCGAGCACCCGAGACTTGCGAAACCGCTTGCCGAGTCCCCGCACGCTGGCGGCCACTCCGGTACGCTGTTCGCGGTCCGGAGCCCAGGACACGTGTTGATCTGTGTCGGGAGCCAATGCCATTTTTGGAATCATACTTCTTGGGTTTCAAATTCCAACCAGTCACGCGCGAAAAAGAGCACGCTGAAGATGACAAAAGACAACAGCGCCAGCACGATTGCAATCGCGTTGGCGGCTTCCAGGCTTCCTATCTCTCCCGAGTTGTACTTTGCAAAGATGTAAAGCGGTGCGGTCTGTGTGTGCCCCGCGACATTGCCGGAAACCAGAATCGTCGAACCGAACTCGCCGACTGCTCGGGCGAAGGTTAGCAGCGCGCCGCCGACGATCGCGCCGCGCAGACTCGGCAGCGTCACATACCAGAAGGTCTGCCAGCGCGTGGCGCCGATCGTTGCCGAAGCTTCTTCCAATGAACGGCTCATCGTGTCGAACACCGGCTTGATCACGCCGAACGCCAGCGGGAATGTGACAAAGATGTTCGCCAGAATGATCGCGTAAGCTGTGAACATCAACTGATGCTTACCTTCTGGAGGGAATAGAAACCGCCCCAGAGTTCCGTAAGGTCCCCAAAGAGCGAGCAAGGCGAAACCGGCTACGGCAGTAGGTATCGCAGTCGGTAAAGAAATAGTCACAATGACGGCATTTCGTCCCCAGAAGTCGTAACGCGAAAGGACATATGCGGCGAGAAGTCCGAAGATCACATTGAATACCGTCGCCCAAAAACTTGTCACCATGGACAGCTTCAGAGCATAAACCGCTTCGGGTGCCACTAACGACGCCCAAAAGAAACCAGGGCCCTTCCTGGTTCCAACAACGAAGATCGAAAGCAAAGGCAGGATTACGAGCGGCAGCATGATGCCGAGCATCAAGCCAATACTGACGGGCCGCGCCACATCGAAACCGCGAACATGCCTGAGCGAACTAATCTTCACAATCGCCTGCCTACTTTCTCTTTTGCACTTGCTCGCGAAATACGCCTTCGATCACCTCAGGATAAGCTCTCCCCCATCCGCCAAAATAGTCCACTGTGAAGGGGTACTTGATGGTTGCGAGTTCCTTGTTTTCCTGGTTCAGCGCTTCATTTGTGCTGGAGCGAAAATGAAATTTGACGAACGCGCGTTGCGCTTCCTCGCTCCAGAGGAATTGCATGAAGCCATTTATCACCGGCCGGTCTGAGGGCGACACGCTGCGGTCAATTATGACTGCGGGATGCTCACTGAATATCGTTGCTTCTGGGACGACGATCTCAATCGGCGCACCGGTTTGCTTCAGCAAAAGGCCTTCTAGTTCATAAGTGACGAGCGCGTCACCATAGCCGCTTTCGAATGTCGAGCGCGCCTCGCGCGCTGAGCCCGGCGTCACGCCAGTTGAGATCACGTTGCGCCAGATCGCCTGCAGCGTTTCCAGCGCCCGCGCGCGATCAGGCTCGCCTGATTGCTTTTCTGACTTTACTAGTTCCGATCCGTAAATCGCCAGGATTGACCATTGCGCCCCTCCGGAACTATTCGGATCTGGATGAATCACTTTGATTCCAGGTTTTGCCAGATCGGGAAAGTCGTGAATGCCTTTTGGATTGCCCTTCCGCACCAAAATTACGAAAGGAGTCTTGTTGACGATGCCTTTCTGCGGCAGAGTGTGCCAGTCGGAAGAGATGTCTTTGTGATCCCTAAGCCGCTGTGCATCGCGCTCAATTGAAAGGATGGCAATTTGTGCTTTCACGCCCGAGAGAATCTGATTGGTAATGGTTTCCGATCCGGCAAACGAAGAGGTAAAGCGAACATCCAGGCCATGTTCTCTTTTCACTTTGGCGATGAACGCCGGAAAGATTTCTTTCTCAAGCGACTCTTTCATGATTGAGAAACCATAGAGCGTTATGTTGACGGAACCGCCGGTTTCCGAGGGTGCCTTGGGTAGGCAACTGCTGCCCGCAATTAGTCCCAACAGCGCCACCAATAGCACTGTTGCCCTGATCGCGGTGGATGATATCGTTCCCATCATGCGGAAACAGCTCCTCGTTGAGCTGGCAAAACGCAGCTCACCGATCAATCGTTCTTTAAGGGCCAGAGTTAGCTATTGCCTCTATAACATATTTCTCGAATTTGCGAAATAGATCAGCGTTTGCGGGTGTTTTAGCAATGGCCCGGAAATGTTTTGTCACAACAATGCCATCGTCAGACGACAATGGTATGGTTACAGCATGTGGCCTTGATTTAGGGGTTCGCTCACCTTAGGATGACTGCTTCGGGATTTGCCGGACAGTTGTTCGAGGTTTCGGCATTACGGAGGCAAATTTTGTTCGGAAGATGGATGCGCGCTCGCGAGATCGCGCATATAAAGCGTGAAGATAATCGGATAGTGCGCCCTTTCGAGTGGGGCGTTGAGTTCGTGCGCGAGCATGTCAACGGCGACGATCCCCGCGCGATCTTCACCGAACACACTGAACAGGTGATGGCTCGGAGCATCGATTTCTACGCGCTACCGGAAATCAAAGATTGGAAACGTGCCGGCGATCTGTTGACCTGGACGAGCGCTGTCCATACCCCGTCGATAGAAAACAACACTGCGCGGGCCCGCCTTTTCACACCTCGTCGAGAGCGCCGGAACAAACCGCGCGCGGCGATCGTCGTGGTGCCGCAATGGAATGCCCAGCCCGATAGTCACGTTGAAGCCTGCCGCATTTTTAACGGACTGGGAATCACTGCTCTGCGGCTGACTGTGCCCTATCACGAAGAGCGGCGGCCTCCTGATCTCGAACGCGCCGATTACCTGGTGGGCTCGAACATTGGTCGTACGATTCAATCCATGCGTCAGGCAGTGCTGGATACGCGCGCAGCCGTGCGCTGGCTGCAGCAGCAAGGATTTGAACGCATCGGCGTGCTGGGAACCAGCATCGGCTCGTGCATCGGATTTCTCGCCTTCGCGCATGACCCCGCGATCGACGTCGGCGTTTTCAATCATGTCTCGGGATACGTTGCCGATGTCGTCTGGCAGGGAATCTCGACCCAACACGTGCGGCAGGGAATCGAGACGGACTTGACGGTGGACGAGTTGCGCGAATTCTGGACGCCAATTAGTCCCGTACCCTTCATTCCGCGACTACTCGAGATGAAGCCGCGCCCGATGCGCTTCATCGCCGCGCGTTACGACCTGACTTTTCCGGTTGACCTATCGCGCGAAGTAATCGCCAAAGTGAAAACGTTGGGAATCGACCTCGACGTCGTCTGGCTGCCATGCGGCCATTACACCACCGCCGAAATGCCCTGGAAAGCAATCGACGCCTGGAAGATCGCGACGTTCTTTCGGAAGCATTTATGAGAGCCGCGCCATCACTCTCTCTAGAGGAGTGCGGCCCCGATTATCGAAAGCCGAGATCGGTTTGATTCGTTTCGGTCGTCGAGCTGAGGTTGGCTGAGCACCGGCAACAGGCGCTTTCAGAGGCAAATCCTCTTGTCCGAGATTAAGTATGGTGAATTCCCGTTTCGTAAACAAACGTGGTATGACGATGAACCACTGCAAGAAACCGCCACAGGCCATTATCAACCACACCGTAATGTAATCAGACGAAAAGTGGACACTTTCAGTTCCGAGAAAAAATATCGAGGCGACAACAAGAACACACCGGTGGGAAACGAAAGTATGACTATAAATAAGAGCATTGTTTCACCGGCATCGAAACAACTTGAATCAGTCAAGACGCACAGATTGGTTCCCATGAAAAGAAGTACGATCGCCGTCGTTAGCCAGGCTGTTTTGAGGCAGAGTTTAATCCGGCTCTTCATCTTCGAATTTCCTGAGGTCTGGTTCACAGCGTTAGACTCTGATTGAATTAGTTTGTTCCCCAGAATTCGTGTCTACAATCAACCAACTGCTTGAAAAGTTGGAGAGCGCAAAGCGCTCGTACGGCTCTCTTCAAACGAGGGCTCTCTCACGTACTCTGTCCACCTTGGCGCGTCGCAAAATTAGAGACGCCGATTCACTGATTCGCTTTCACGAGAGCCTGCTTTTTCTCCGCGCCTATCCACCGGGCGTGGAAGTCCTGAAAAAAGTCGAATCGATCCTCAAGACATTCGCGCAACGAGTCTCACAGCTGCGCGAGGCGGACGTTGATCTTTCGCCGCTCGACGATCCGGAAGTGTCGGGCATCGCTGGGACCAGCGTAACCAGCAACTTCAGCTACGACCTGGTTCGCTGGCTGGTCGCGAAATATCCGGCGCAAGTTTCAATTGATTGGGATTGGTTCGAGGAGGAAGAAAGATTTGGCGCGACTATGCCTCGGATTCTGCCACTTTTGGAAGAGGACGCGATGGTTGAGGCGCACGTGCCCTATCGCGACTGGTTGCGCGCTGCGGTTGGCCGGGCAAAAGAACTTGTCTGGCTGATGAAACGGTTTGAGTCGCTTGATATTCCGAACACGGCGAAGGCCGAGCTCTACGATTCGCTGAAGCTGCACGTGACCTGGAAGTTCGGAGTGCGCGCGTCCCGGACTGGAATGAAACTTTCGGGGCGAACGGATTTTTATCATGAGCGGCCGCTGATACAGCGCCGGGACGTCTCGCTGGCGGCCGAGCTTGCTTTGCCACCACTTCCGGTGCACAGAATCTCGCCATCGGCCGGCGAAAAAATCTTAGACATGGCCCGGGAAACTTCCGCCGTTCGCTATCGCGAGCTGCATGGCTTCACCTATGGAGACCCAAAGCGAGTGTTGAAGGTTGATTTTGGACGTGGCACGGAAGCATTCGTGATGGGCGTGCCGCCCGAACGCAGGCTTCCGCTGCGGGCTTATCACGCAGCTTTGATTTTCAAGAACGGCGTGCCGGTCGCTTACTTTGAGGGACTTTCACTGTTTGAACGCATGGAGAGCGGCTTTAATCTTTACTACACATTTCGCGACGGCGAGACGGCGTGGTTGTACGCCCGTATCCTGCGTCTGATGCGGCAACTTCTGGGCGTCACTGTTTTCTCGATCGACCCTTATCAGGTAGGGCACGAAAACGAGGAGGGAATCGAATCCGGCGCGTTCTGGTTTTATCGCAAGCTCGGATTTAGACCGGTTCGGCCCGAGTTGATGAAGTTGACGCGGTCGGAAGAACGCAAGCTGGCGACTGACCCGCGCCGGCGCACCTCAGCGCGGACGCTGCGCAAGCTCGCCGCCGGTCACATGTTGTTCGAAACGCCGAACCGTGCTCAGCCTGCTCAATCCGGCCAGTGGGATCGCTTTGAAGTCCGCAACGTCGGAATCGCAGTGCAGCGTAGCATGGCCCGCGAATTCAAAAGCGACTCGCAGGAGATTCGGATCCGGTCGGTTGAGTTCGTGAAGAAGGGCCTGAAGTTACGAACGAATCAATGGCGCGAAGCTGAGATAGGCGCCCTCAACAAGCTTGCTCTGGTGCTGGCGATAGTTCCCGGCATAGAGCAATGGAGTCCAGACGAAAAACAACTCGCCGCACGGATTATCCAGGCAAAGGCCAGCCGCGAGGAAGCTCTTTACCTCAAGCTAATGCAAAAGCACGAGCGTCTGCGCGCAGGAGTAATCAGTTTGGGTTCGTAGGCTGGGACGGTTTATATCGGCGCTACATCCAGCGCTCGAGTAAAGTCGCGATAGAGTTCGTTATAGTTGCGAAGGGAAATTTCCAGCGCTTCCGGCAGTTGCTCAACATCCGAGGAATTCACAACCAGGTTGACGTTGTGCAGGAACGCAGAGTGCAGATCCATTGTGCGTACACCCCTCGTCACGTACACAAAGAACAGCCGGCGTCGTTCAGAGGGTCGCAATAATTTCACTTCGCGCGTGACGAAGGCCACACCTTGCTCGAGGGGGTCGAAGCTTGCGTCAAGAATGACGACGTCCATGCGCTCTTCGCGCATGCGCCCCAATGCCTGGGCCATGTTCTCCGCGACAAATACTTCATACTCGTTGCTTGAGAGCGAGCGCGCAATCGTTTCCCGATAGGCGGGACTAGCGCACACTAAAGCCCTACGGCGATCCCAGGCGGGCCGCTTGCGGCCGCGATTAGCAGTAGATCCGCTGTCGGCGTGACGCAGAGCCTCAGCCAGAATTTTCGCGATCCCATCCAGTCCTGGCGGCGTGCTCTCAGTCCTCACAGCCGGGTCTGACTTATCCCCGTCAGCTTTGAACGGAGGTGCTGTAATCGGACGTTCAAACGGAAATGTTTGAGTTGGCGTCGCCGGCATCTCCACGATGTCGTCAGGCGCCGCGGTCATGTTCGATACCGGCGGCTCTTGAACGTTGACACTGGTCTGGCATTTGGGACAACGGATGGAGAACGGGTGAGACGGAGCTTTGGCTTCGTCCAGTTGCATGCGGGCTTCGCATTTTGGGCAAATTAGAACCATGGTTTATGTCGCTTATCTTGAGTTGAGTTCTATTCGGAAAGAGTGAATTGATTGGGACGGCGCAATGACTGATGCGCCAGAACTTCTTCGGACTGCGACCGAAGAAAGTCTTCTCCTGAGGTCAGGCCCTTGAGCGAAAGCAACAAGTTGTTCTGGTTGGTAGCGAACCCGAGGCCATCTTCAACGGTGATGACGTTTCGTTCAATGAAGTCCTTAATGACCGTGTCAAAATCTTGCATGCCTTCAAGCTTTCCGTCATGCATGGCGTCCAGCAGGGATTTGCCTTCCGCTTCACCGTTTTCGATGTATTCACGGGTGCGAGGGGTAGACCTCAAAATCTCTACCGCGGCTACGCGTCCCCCAAAATCAGACCGGGGAATCAAACGCTGCGAAATGATGTAGCGAAAAGTTTGCGACAGTCGCGTGCGAATTACCGGCTCTTCATTCTTCGGGTAGAGGCCGATAATGCGGTCAATAGTTTTCGAAGCGTCGATTGTGTGGAGTGTCGAAAGCACGAGGTGTCCGGTCTCGGCCGCTTCCAGCGCAATCTCGGTCGTTTCATAGTCTCGCATTTCGCCGATCAGAATTACCTTTGGCGCTTGACGCAACGCGGCACGCAAAGCCGAGGGAAAGTCTTTGGTGTCGTGTCCCACTTCGCGTTGGTTTATCGTGGAGTTCTTATGGGTGTGAAGATATTCGATCGGATCTTCGATAGCCACGACGTGATAGTGCTTGGCTTCATTGATGATGTCGATGATCGCTGCCAGGGTTGAACTCTTGCCTGAGCCGGTAGGTCCCGTGATCAGCACTAACCCATTTCGTAGTTCGGCTACCTCGGCAAGCTGTGGTGGCAAACTCAGCGAGGCAAGTGTGGGGATGTCAGTCGGAATTACGCGCATCACGATGGAGTAAACACCGCGCTGTTGAAAAATGTTGCAGCGGAAACGCGCTCGCGAGGGCAGCGAGTAGCTAAGATCGGCCGTGCCGGTGTGCACCAGACGCTCGGCTGCTTCCGCGTTTTCCTGGAGCAGCGTCATGGCGATTACCTCAGTCTGATAAGGAGTGAGTTTCTGCAAACCCAGCGGCTGAACCGGCGTCAACTTTCCATTGATTTCGACCTGGGGCAGTTGACCGACTGAGAAATTGAGATCGCTGATCTTATCTGAAACCATCAGCATCCGTTCGATAATAGGCGGTAGATCGAAGAAACTCATGCCCGGGGGCGCTCCATTCTGGTTGGGGAATTCGAATCTGCGGTTAAAATGAGGTGGCTGTCATTGCCGCGGACGGGTCGCGACTTGTCCATTTTCGCTGATAGCAGCGCTAAACGCAAGAAAAAAATGTTCAACCATGGTTGACGCAAATCGCAGAATCAGGCCAAAGCCATACTCTTACGCATATTTTCCTCGATCCCGGCGGGGCCAGCGATGAGTTCAGAAATCATCGCCACGGCATCAGCACCTGCGCCAAACACCTCGGCCGCATTAATGAGATTGACACCACCGATGGCTACGAGCGGCAGTGATCCTGTGATCGAACGAACTTCTCGTAACGCGCCCAAGCCTGCAACCGGGTCCGGATTTTCCTTGGTTAGGGTCTGAAAGATTGGGCCGAAGGCGATGTAGTCCAGGGGCATCGTCGCCGCCAGCCTGGCTTGGGTGATATCGTGCGTAGAGAATCCAATGATCGCCTCTTCGCCGAGCAAGCTACGGGCGGCTTCAACAGGCAGATCCGACTGGCCCAGATGGACACCATCGGCCTTCAATGCCAGGGCAAGATCCACCCGATCATTGATGATCAGCTTTGCGCTATGATTGCGCGCGATCTGTAGAGCAGCGGCCGCCTGGTGATAAAACTCGCGCGGGGATGCGTGCTTGTCCCGGAGTTGAATCATAGTGGCCCCACCACGTATCAGCCGCATCACCTGTTCGCCATGGGACAATCCGGAAAGCCGAGTGTCGGTAATCGGATATACTTTTGGAAGATTGAAACTCACTTTGATCTATGATTGATCATCATGCGTGATCCACAAAACTCAGCCATCCCGAACGAGCAGCCGTCGCCAGCTCAAAACGATGGGCCTTCTCGCGAGAAGAACCAGCCTTCACAGAACAGCTATTATTATGACGACGCCACCGGCTACGAGATCTATCAGGAAGAGAGCGAGAATGAAGAAGAAGATGATGAGGAGTGCGCCGACGAGAAATCAAGGCCGAATTAAGTCGCGCAACCAGGGTTTCTTGCTGTGCTTATTTCGCAATCCGAAATGCATGTGTTTGGCGCAGTGCTTCATACAGAGCAATCGCTACTGAGTTTGCCAGATTCAGGCTACGGACCTTTGAATTGAGCATCGGAATCGTCAGGCACCGGTCCCAATTTTCGTGCAAGAGATCTTCCGGCAAGCCGTGTGTCTCTCGACCGAACACCAGACAATCATTCTGATCAAAACTCCAATTCAGGAATGATTGTTTTGCCTTGGTAGTGAAGTAAAGAAACCGCGCCTCTGGCAGGAGTCTGTAGAGCTCTTCGATATCACGCCGGCGATGAAGCGACACTTCGTCCCAATAATCCAGCCCCGCCCGACGGACCTCTCGTTGATCCAGGCGAAATCCCGCAACCCCGACAATGAACAATTGTGTTTGGGTGGCGGCGCAAAGCCGCGCTATGTTGCCGGTGTTCTGCGGGATTTCAGGCTCAACCAGGGCCACGCTGATCATGGAAGTTTACTATTGTCGGCCGGTGGTCACCGGGCTCTCTTATAATCATCTTCCAGACGAACAATATCGTCTTCGCCTAGATAGTCGCCGAGCTGTACTTCAATAATTGCCAACGGCTCCGACCCGCTGTTTCCCAACCGATGTTTGGTTTGTGGGGGAATGTGGATGTGCTCACCCCTGCCGAGCTGCAGTTCCTGGTCACCACAAACAACATCGGCGACGCCCTGGACTATTACCCAGTGTTCACCTCGTTGGGCATGCCGTTGCAGACTCAACCGTGCTCCTGGGTTTACTTCGAGCACTTTCACCTTAAAACCCGGCCGTTCTTCCAGAACTTCGTAGCGACCCCACGGCCTTTCATCGAATTCCCGCACCAAGATTTCCTCCGCTGCTGAACGTGGCAAGCACTTGAAGATGAGAATAATTAACCGCCGGTACTAGCGCAATGATGAATCGTACCGTGTTGTGATCCAAAAAGAATAGGAACGGCGCGCTTGTTAAGCATTCGCCGTTCCTTTTTAAGTTGGCCACTAAGGCCTTAGATCGTGTACGCCAGTGGTTGGTTGTTGGAGTTGCCCCCTTGGTGAACGAGCTATCTCTTTTTCTTCGCTGCCTTCTTTTTGCCAGCCTTCTTCTTGGCTGCCTTCTTCTTAGTTGCCATATCGTTCTCCTTCTTTCATGGTGGTTATGACCACAAGATACTGTGTTCTCGTAACTCTTGTGGTCTAGAGAAAACGGCGCACAACATCTTGCTATATAAACTTAAATTGCATCAATGTCAACAATTTATTACTCAAGCGAGGAAATATTTTCAGAGCTCGTCGGCCACGCAATCGGTGCGCGCGATCACAAACGCGTGGTTGAGAGTCGTAGATCGGTCGACAAAACTCATCGATCCAAAATCACATTCACGATCGGTTTCAATTCCGATCTCTAAGATGGAAGATGCTTTCAGTTGAGCGAAATAGGTTAAGCACGAACAACGAATTTCATCTGAAGAGTGGTGTGAAGATCCATTCGTCGTGACGCTCTATACCGTAATAGGTCATCACGGAATTGCGTTGGCTGCGACTCGTGACTCCGAGAAACGGTCCGGAAGAATTGGCGGATGTATCTTCGCCTCCGGGTGCCGTCTCAGTTGAACCGGTATCGAGAATGTTGGTCATTTGTGGGATGAGGCCTGCCAGGCCCGGCAGGCGCGGAGCTGGCGGCACGCCTCCGGCATAAACCGTTACGGAACGGACAAATTTGCCAATTTCCGGCGAGGTTGGGCCGACCAGTCGCCATTCTCCCGAACTGGAAAGCGGATCGCGCGCGGCTTCGGATCTTAGAATCTGCAGTTTCTTTGTGCCACGGGGAATTCCTTCCAATAATTGATCCATCGAGGTGGGTAAGGAATTAACCCCTTCCGCACCGCGATAACGATAGTAAGAGCGAATAGCTTCGGCCACCTGTTCGCCTCTGAAGATCGCCTCCTTTTCACGCTCGCGTTGAGCCTGCTGTCGCACCTGTGGCGCGGCAGTCAGCGCAAACAAAGCCATCAGGCTCATCACGACGAGTAACGCGACCAGTGCGTAACCACTCTCGTCGCTCAAGCACGTATGTCTAATCAAACGGCGCTTAATCATGGTTCATCGTCACTCGTGCGCACTGGTGGCCGATAAGGTTGGTTCGGATTATTTTCGACGGTGAAGGGAATGGTGTGTCGAATCTTGAGATTCGTATCGACCAACACCACCTCGCGCTCAGAGATACTGTTCACCCGAAAGCGGCCGCCCAACACGTCGCCACGTTGGACGTTCAGTAGGTCCTTGCTACTTTTGTCTTGCAGCACTGCGGTGTCATTGAAACGTGGCTTACCGATGATGCCGATGTAGGCGTAGTTAGGAAGTGGCGGCGCCGCGACATTCAGGATGGTTGTGTTCGAGTAAAGCTTTCCGTCGTTGTTTCTTACCATCAACTGACGCTGGCCCGGAGTAGCGATAACCGCCGCCGGTACAGTCGTGAACAGTTGTTGCGCGCTAATGAACCGAGTCGGTAGATCTCGGCCGTCGATCACGACATGGACAGCCGGAGTGAATTTGTCGCCCATGACTTGAAGACTGAAATCCGCTGTGCGCGCAAAGACGTTAGAAGGAGCGAGCGAAGAGAGCGTCAACGGCGGAACGGGCGTTGGTGACGGTGTGGGTGGCACTACTACCTTCACGGGAGGAGGCGGTGGCTCGTAATAAGAAAAGATGTTTCGGTTTGCTTCGGACATCGGCGGCGCAACACCCGTGTAATTGATCGGCTGATAGCTGGACGGATCGTCGACAGGATTGTCCACCAGCGAAGGATCCTTCGTACCCTTCAGAGGTGTCGGGGTTGATGCCGCGGCTCGCTTTGCAGGCGTAGGTGTCTTTGAGCTTCCGCCAAAGAACACATAGCCGAGCACGAGGATCGCGGCCAAGCCCAGTACGCCGGCGGCGATCAGCTTCTTCTTTTCATTCGGATTGTTCGGATCGGTAAGTTGCATCGCTTTGAGTCCAAAAACGTTTTCTGTTTCTTACACGAGTCTTCGACCTTTCGGTTCCGATGACTACTCGCCGGCCTTTAGCGAGCCGTCTCACTATCCGAAGCGGAACGCTGAAAATAGGTTGCCATGTCGAGTCGCAGGCTTACCATGGTGCCCCGACCACCGGCAGGCGGCGCGATCACTGGTGGGGCCGGCTTGCCGGTACGGCCTGGAATGGGTGCGGTCCGCGCGGCGGGCAACTCCGGTGATGCGCCGGATTGCGTCAGGCTTTCCAGCTCTACAGCGTTGATGATCAAAAACTGCCTGCTGGTTTCAATATCGCGAACGAAATGACGGACATTCTGGTACGGGCCCTCAACCGTCACGCTTACGGCGATCCCGGGATAGATACTTTGCCACTTAGCGCTGCTTTGTTTGTCGGCACTGGCCGTCGCTTGGACCTGAGCCTTTGAGCCGAGCGGTTCCAGCGCCGTATAGGTCGGACCGGACGTATTGCGGAGACCGTTGCTGCGGATAAGAGTATTCAGCTCACTATAAAGCGACAGGCGACCTTGCGCGCTCACGGCGAGCCAATTGCTCTCAAAGTCTCGGAGACTTGCATCAATCTTATCGACAGCCTCGCGGGTATTCGTAATCCCCTTGAGGTTCAGTTCTGACGAACGCAGTTGGGCTTGCAATCGATCACGTTCCTGCTGCGCCGATCTCAACCGCGCGTGCGCGGGAACGTAAAAATAAAAGTAGGCAAAGACCGTGATCAGTGCGATTAGCACAGCGGCGGCCAGCCCGATAAGTTCGGGAAGCCCAAGTACGTTCAGTCCCGGTGCCCGCCTCAATTGATCAAAGCGAATGGGAATTTGCCGACGAGGAGCCACGGCGTGCATGGGACGATCCTGACTCATTGCCGGCCTCCCTGGCCGGCGGTGTCAACCGGCCGGTTGTTCCTTTCGCTGGTTTCGATCGGCGCTCCATTGCGTGGAACGTAGTACACATTCATTTCGTACTCGGCGCCGTTCTCACCTTTGCCGCGTTGCAGGTTTTGGGAAACCAGTTCAGCATGAAAAATCCCCTCACGCTCCATGTCTTGAATCAACTGGGTGATAATCGCCGGGTCCTTGCTGATCAGGGTGAGGTCAAGGTTTGTAACTGTGCGATCGTCCTGAGCGCGGACTTCCTTGACCACGATCCGCGCAACGCGCACGGTACCTGGCAGTGCCGCTTCCAAATCTGCGAACAAGCGCGACCACGAAAATCGTTTCCGGTCGACCAGTGTATGCGCCGACTTGAGAGTGCGGCGCTGCTCAGGCGTCAGCGCCGTTTTGATCTCTTCGGAACGCTTGTTCAATCCTTCAGCCTGCTTCTGCAAATCCGCCACGTCGCGCTGAGTTGTTTGCGCCTGCGCGTTGGTCTGCACAGTTGACCTGGCAATAACCACCAGAGCCACGATCGAAGCGACGGTAAATACTGTCGTCACAGTCCACGGCAGAGCGCGATTGCGAAAAGGATTACTGGCGAGATTAAGCTTCGCAGTCATTATGTTTTCTGGTTCCCAGCCCAAGGTACCGGCGTTTCTGCAAAAAGCATACACGCCCGTCGTAAAGGGGCGCAACCACTACCAGACGCTCCGACTGGCGTCTCAGACTTACACGTTGCTATTGAGCAGAGGTTTCGAAAACAGATCAGAGAGAAAGACACGGAAACTAAGCGCTGGCACTCATTTCGTGGCGTTCGAGCTTCAGATAGAGCCCGCGGCGAGTCAGGCCAAGCTCACGCGCGGCGCGCGAGATATTGCCGTTATGTTTGCGCAGGGCTTCGCGGATCATGCGGCGCTCGACTTCTGCCAGCGCGTCAGCCAGGGTGATGTTTTGCAGCGGAACAGTAACCGACGAGCCGGCGCCGGAGCCGATCGACGTCACCGTTGCCGGTGGCGTAACCGGCGCGGCCATATGTCGCAATTCGGGCGAAAGTTGTTCCGGCGTGATGACCGCTCCGTCTTCGGCGCGCGCAATCACTCTTTGCACTTCGTTGCAGAGTTGCCGCACATTACCCGGCCACTCGCCGACCATCAACAAGTCGATGGCCTGAGGGGTGATCTGAATATCGCGGCGGCTAAACTTTGCCGAGTAGTGATTAACATAGTAATTAACGATCGTCGGAATCTCTGAGCGGCGCTCGCGTAGCGGCGGCACGCGCAGACGGATCACGTTAAGACGATAGTAAAGGTCCTCGCGAAAGCGACTGTGCGCCACCATCTCTTCCAGATCGCTGTTGGTAGCGGCGATGATGCGCACGTCGACTTTTACCGGTCGCTGTTCGCCGAGCGGCTGAATCTCGCCTTCCTGCAGGAAACGCAGAATCTTCGGTTGCACGTCGATCGGAAGATCGCCGATTTCGTCGAGAAAGAGAGTGCCGCCCGCCGCCGTGCGAATAACGCCGTCCGAGTCCTTGACGGCGCCGGTAAAAGCGCCCCGGCGATAACCGAAAAGATAACCTTCCGAAAGTTCTTTCGGCACCGCCGTGCAATTGAACGGCACAAAAATCTTGTCGCGTCGTGAAGAGAGCGCGTGGATGGCGCGGGCCACCAGTTCTTTCCCCGTGCCGGATTCACCAGTGACCAGCACAGTCACATCGGACGAACGAATCTTATGTACCTCTTCAACCAGTTTAGTCATAGCCGGACTTGAGTGGATGAATCCCGGCATTAAACTGGAACCAGCAAGAGCGCTTTCTTCCTCGGCATCAGGTCCGCTGCGGGTGCGCGACCGCAACGCGCAAACGTCCATTCCCAGTTCAACCACCCGCAGCAGTGGATCGAGCGAAAGCCCGCCCGGAAGTTCAGCCCGCTCACGCGGCGAGATCATCAAAGTAGCCGGCTTTCCGTTGGTCGACTTTAATGTGATCACCGCCAGATTCTGTTTCTTCGCGAACGCCTGACGCTGAGAGTCTTTTTCAAGAGTCGCAAACTCGTCTGCCAACGCCGTGCCTTCGTTCTTGACGCAACCATGCGCAATAACCACGCGCTGGCGAGCGCCTTCGTCGGGTTCGATAATCAAGACCTTGCTACAGTTGGTTTCCTGCCGAATCACTGCGGCCAATTCGCGCAGCAGTAGCTCACGTGAGGCAACGGCCTCAGCCAATCGCAGCGTGAGCAGTTGCAGAACCGTTTCGCGCTGTCGTTGCTGCTGCGGACCCGTCTTGTCGAGCGCGGCTGCGGCTGCTTCAGCTCGACTGAGATCCAGTTTCGCGCCCAGTTCACGGAAGATATTTACGGCGCGCGAAAGATGTTCTGCCGCGCGCTCGGGCTGGGCGATCGCATAAGCACGTCCCAGTTCATAATGCGCGCGGGCGCTGCGATAGCGGTCGCCCAGCATATCGAAGATCGAAACGCTGCGGCCGAAGTGTTGCGCCGCAGTCGAGGCATCGCCCCGGGCCATCTCCAGCATGCCGTGCAATCGCTGCGCTTCTCCGGCCAGGAGCAGGTCGGCCGGCGAGTCTGTGATTAGTTGGGTCAGGCTCTGAAGATTCGCGACGGACTCTTCGGTGGCGCCCTGTTCAAGAGATACTTCGGCAAGCAGTAGCCGCGATTCGCAAATGGCCTGTCGATCACCGATTAGTTCGGCGAGTTCCAGCGCCTTCTTCAAAGTAACCAGCGCCTCGGCACTCCGCTTCATCGCCAGATAACAACGCCCCAGCGTGCGGTGAGCCTGTCCCTGGTACCACTTGTTTCCTTTTTCTAAGGAGAGAGCCAGCGCGCGCTCCAGATAGCTATGCGCCTCGTCTAGATCGCCACGCAAAATGCGCAAATCACCAAGAGAGTCGAGAATCATCGGAACTTCTGCGCCTCGATCGTCGCCTTCGACGGCGAGTGCCAGGGCGCGTTCGAACGCTTCCTGGGCGCGATCCCAATGACCCATCAAGACCAGATTTACTCCGAGATTGTTATAACCATTTGCGGCGCTATTTTTATGATCGGTTCGTTCGTAGTAGTTGATCGCCTTTTCGAGGTATTGAATACCGTCCTGAGGGCGTTTCAAAAACCAGCAGGATCCGGACATGTTGGCGTAGGTTTTGCCCAACACATAGGTGGCAGGATGATCCCCAACCAGTTTGAGCACTTGGTCGAAGTTCTCCAACGATTCTTCATACCGCCCTTCATGAACGTCGGCGGTCGCCAGACCGAAGTACGCTTCGGCCAGTCCGCGCCAATCGCCGCTTTGGCGATAGCTCTCCAACGCCCGATGCGAATAGTCGCGCGCGATCGGATACTCAGTGATGCTTCGATAGACGCGCGCCAGCGCGGTGTAAACCGCGCCGACCTCCGCACCTCCCTGGGGCAAATCTCGCAGGGTGGACTTGAGGAGCGCAATGGCCTTGGGATGATCGCCGTTGTAGTTATAGGCCACCGCGATTTGGACTCGCAGCTTGGTATTCAAACTTAAGTCGAACTTGGCGCACGCTTCCGCGTCTTCATACATCGCGATTGCGTCGAGCGACTCGCGATAGTGCCCTTGCATCTCCAGGGCGATCGATAAAGCGCAACGAGCCTGAGCCAGCAGTTGCGGATGATTTCGCGCTTGCGCCAGCAGCGAATGGAGCCGGGAGCGGGCCTCGATGGTTAGACCTTGATCGAGCAAGCCGCGCACGGTGTCAAGATCGCCGGCCAGAGATTCAGGCGAAGCTTTGCCGGCGTGCGAACGGAGACGCTCGCGCGCGTGCTCAAGATCGATGACGGCGTTATCTGCCTTCTGGTTTTTTTCGCTCAAACGAGCAAGTTCCCTGTTAAGAGGTTACTGCCTGATGCCGCAATAATTGTTATACCCGAGAAGTTAATATAAGCCCAATGAGTTGCGCTTTTCACCGCCGCAGTTTCAGGGGCAGGGCAGTAACGGGTTGAGAGTGCCCGTCAGTTCTTACTCAAGCGACCTGAAAATACCACAGTAGAGGCGGCTGGTCACGACTTTTGACGGGAAAGGCAGGTCTATCGCGGATAAATGAGAATGACGTCGCTCACCGGCCGTTCGCCGGTGGCGTCCGAAGGTTTATTAACCAATTTGTTCCTGATGACCATGGTGGTTGAGCCGCCGCCATCGAGATTGATTGCCTCGGTCGCGCCAAATTCAATCAGCAGATCGGCCAGCATGTTGAGCGACATGCCGATGCTTTCGCCGGGCTGGCGGCCATCGACCGTCACCAACAGAATCTGTCCTGACTTGAGTTTGGCGATTGCCGTGCGTGGATGTCCGTCACTGACAAAGCTGGGCAGGATTTTTTCGGCGGCGTTGGTAATTTCAATGCGCCCGTTCTTAATCAACTGCGGCCCGCCGCCGATGATGCTGGCTGCCTGTTTCCATTGCGGCGACATTTCTGTCTCAGTCGGAGTGAGGTTTAGTTTCAGTTCAACTCGCGCGCCTGATCGCAAATGCGCAAGAGCCCAATCGCGGGCGGAGCCGGACGCGGAAATAACGAAGCCGTCGGCGGGAATCACACTGCTGCCTTTCAGATCACGCCGCTCGACGACGCCGCCACGACGAACGATCAGTTCCAGCCCGTTCGGCTCGGTGAGGGTCGTGCGATGAAACTCAGGAGTAAAAACGATCAGTTCATTATCAACCCGCGGCCGATTAAGGCCACTGATGGTGTGTGTCGATCGCGCACCCGCAACGACCTGGCCATCGAATTTCAAGTGGCCAAAAATTAATTCCTGCTTTCCATCTCTTTCAATCAAACCTGCGGCGGCGCGAACGTTGTTCGGCTCGCTCAAGAGTTTTCCATGGAGCACCTCGGTCCCTACAGAATCGCCGCGGTAAGTTCCAATCGTGCGGAAGTAGCCACTATTCACGGCTGCCAGCGCTCTGTAACGCGCGGCCATTGAACTCACAGTCTCTAAACCCACAGCTTCGTCCAGTGCGTGAACCATTTGCAGCCGCGCCCGGCCCAGGTCTATCCGCAGCATGTTGATGAACCATGGGCCAGTTCCTTCCTTCTCTGATTTGTAACCGCGAGTGATCTGGATGTGCTCGATTCCGGGAGCGATGAATTCGGATTTTTGATTTGAGGTTGATTGTGTGGTTGGCTCTTGCGCATGAAGGCCAAAAGCAGCGACCAGCAATAGAGGCAAAACGACCGCATGGCAGCGCACTTGTCGAATTGATCGAAATACTCTGAGGCGATCGTGAGCGCTCCGTAGGAGCGCAATATTTATAGACGGCATTCCGTTATGGACCCTCCTCCGCTGGGAGCACGCGATGCAGGGTCACCGCGCTCCCAGCGGACAAAAATCATGGATAGCTCTTCATTCTATAAACATTTTGCTCCCAACGGAGCAACCAAAAATCCGGAAGTACTCCGAGTTTCACCACCAGTCCATTCCTTGACACCCCTTAGACCGCCCCTTATCATGCTTGTTTCCGCGCAGACCGGAATCGTCGTCTAATGTATGTTCGAGTCTCTTTCCGACAAACTGAAGCGGACCCTGAAGAATCTGCGCGGCGAAGGCGTCCTGACAAAGGAACATGTCGACGCGGCGCTGCGCGAGATTCGCCTGGCGTTGCTCGAAGCCGATGTCAATTACAAAGTCGCTAAAGACTTTATAGCATCGGTCAAGGCCAAGGCCGAAGGTCAGCAGGTTTGGCTCGAGCTGAAGCCTTCAGAGCAAGTCGTCAAGATCGTTTTCGATGAACTGGTCGACTTGCTGGGCGGGCAATCCTCGCGGCTGGTCTTTACCAAAACGATCCCGAACGTAGTGATGATCGTCGGCCTGCAAGGCTCAGGCAAGACGACCTCGACCGGAAAGATTGCGCGTTGGCTGGCGCAGAATCAACAGCGCAAGCCGCTGCTGCTGTCGACCGACGTTTACCGGCCGGCGGCGCGCGAACAGTTAAAGGTCATCGCGAAAGCGACTGGCCAATCGATCTTTGAAAAGCCTGAGACGAACGATCCGCTGGAGCTGACCCGCGCCGCGTTGCAACAGGCGCGCGATGTCGGTTACGACACGCTGCTGATAGATACGGCCGGCCGCTTGCACATCGATGACGAGTTGATGGAAGAGCTGGTCACGATCAAGAGCGAAACGCATCCGGTTGAAATTCTTTTCGTCGCCGATGCGATGACCGGACAGGATGCGGTGCGATCGGCCGAAGAATTTCATCGGCGTATCGGCATCACCGGTGTGGTGCTGACAAAGATGGATGGCGATGCCCGCGGCGGTGCGGCGCTCTCGATCAAGCAGGTCATCGGTCAACCGGTTAAGTTTGTCGGCGTCGGCGAGAAATACGATGCGCTCGAACCGTTTTATCCCGATCGCGTGGCCCAACGCATCCTCGGCATGGGCGACGTACTTTCGCTGATCGAAGAGGTCCAGTCCAAAGTCGACCAGGACGAAGCCGAGGCGCAGCTCAAGAAGCTGCAAAAGAACCAATTCACGCTTGATGATTTTCGTTCGCAGCTCGGGCAGGTAAAGAAACTCGGCTCTTTCTCGAAAATTCTTAAGTTGTTGCCGGATCAACTTCTCGGCGGCGTTGGCATGCCGGATTTGACGGACGAACAGTCAGAGATGATGGAAAAAGAGCTCCGCCGCACCGAAGCGATCATTGATTCGATGACGCGCGAAGAGCGCGCGAATCACATCATCCTGAACGCAAACCGCCGCCGGCGAATCGCGCGTGGCTCAGGCACGACGGTCGCGCAAGTGAACTCGCTGATCAAGCAGTACACTGAAATGCGGCGCATGATGCAGGGGATGTTCAGCGGTGGCGGCCTTAGAGGGTTAGGCGGGAAGATGATGCGCCGAGCGGCCGGCATTCCGGGAATGGAAGGCGATGGCGGTGAGGCGATGATGCCCGGACTACCCGCGGGGTTACCTGGTTCGTCGCGGAAGAAGAAAAAGAAAAAGAAGAAGCGACGATGATCGTTCATTTGGACGACTCGTCAATATGTTTAGAGGCGGGCTACTGCCCGCCTTGCACCTGGAGGAAAGACACTTGTTAGCAATCAGATTAATGCGCACCGGCGCGAAGAAGCGACCGTCGTATCGGATCGTAGTCAAAGAGAAGCAGTCAAAGCGCGACGGCGCGTGCCTTGAGAACCTGGGAACGTACAATCCGACGCGCCAACCGGCAGAGATCAAGCTCAAGGCCGACCGAGTTCGTTACTGGATCGAAAAAGGCGCGCAGCCGACCGATACTGTTCGCCAGTTGATCAAGCAAGCCGCGAAGACGGAAAGTGCTGCTGCGGCAGCAGCGGAAGCAGTCTGAAAGTCCAACGTCAACAATGACGACGCAGACCTTGGACCTTGGACTTTGAACTTTGGATATGCGCGAAACCGTTGAAATGATCGTCAAGGCTCTCGTTGATGATGCAGAAGCAGTCGACGTGCGTGAAATTGAGCGCGATGGCACCACCCGGATCGAGGTGCGCGTCGCCCAGACAGACATGGGCAAGATAATCGGCAAACAAGGCCGCACCGTGCGGGCCCTGCGCTCGCTGGTTTACGCGGCCGGACTGAAGCAGCATCGCCGGTTCGTCCTCGACGTAGTTGAGTGATGTAGCGCACGTTGTTAACTTGCGTGCGTCTGTGCTGGATGAAGGAATCCAATCGCGATGTTGGAACAGAAGATCTAATTGTCGTCGCGCGCGTAGCCAGGACCAGGGGGCTGCGTGGAGAAGTTGTTGCGGATCTTTATACGGATTTTCCCGAACGCTTTGAAGACCTCGATCAGGTGATCGCGATCGCGCCGGATGGAAGTCGCCGATCTTTGCAAATTGAAGAGTATTGGTTTCACGGCAATCGAATCATTTTCAAGTTCATCGATTATGACTCGATCGACACAGCCAGGGATTTAGCCGGCCACCAACTGGCAATCCCCGCCGGCGAGCGCCTTGCGCTAGCCGCGGATCAATTCTACGAATGGGAGTTGGCCGGTTGTCGAGTGGAAGGAATTGATGGCAACCTGATTGGGACGGTTCGCGAAGTGATGCGCACCGGCGGCGTCGAGATTCTGGTGGTCGCAAATGACGCCGGACGCGAGTTTCTGGTTCCCATGGCCCGGGACATCTGCATCGAGATCGACGTCGAAAAGAAGCTAATCCGCGTCGATCCGCCGGAGGGACTCCTGGAATTGTGAGATTGATTCATTGACTCATTGATCCAATGAATCAATGGGCAAATGATTCAATGGATCAATCGCAATGCTTCGCGTCGATATAATTACGATCTTTCCCGGCTATTTTCGCGAAACGTTTGAGTACGGGATCATCCGTAGGGCCTGTGCGGCGGGTTTGGTAAATATTCGGGCGCACGATCTACGTTCGTGGACTTCGGATAAGCATCACGTGGTGGATGATCGGCCTTTTGGCGGCGGCGACGGCATGGTGCTGAAGCCCGACCCGATCTTTGCAGCAGTTCAGTCGCTCGCCGGCGCTAATCGCAGGGAAAGGATCACCGCCGGCAAGCGCGTTGTTTTACTTTCGCCGCAAGGAAAGCCGTTCGGCCCTTCGCTCGCCGATGAGTTCGCCAAGAGCGAGCAACTGGTTTTGATTTGCGGGCGTTACGAGGGCGTTGACGAGCGGGTCGCTGAGGCTCTGGTGACTGACGAAGTCTCGATAGGCGACTATGTGCTCTCAGGCGGCGAGCCCGCCGCGCTGGTAGTCATCGACGCCACAGTTCGTTTGTTACCCGGAGCGCTGGGCAGCGAGACATCGGCGATAAACGAATCTTTTGCCGACGGTTTGTTGGATTGCCCGCAATACACGCGGCCCCCTGAGTTTGAGGGCATGCGCGCCCCGGAAGTTTTGTTGACCGGCAACCATGCCGAAATTGCGCGTTGGCGTCGTGAAGCTGCGAGGGAAAAAACGAAGCGCAATCGACCGGATCTTTTGAAAGAATGAGCCCTGTACTTTGAGCTTAGTACTTAGATTTCTAATCCCGGAAACGCGACTCGCTGGAACAGGGAAACTAAGTACGAAGTACCAGGCACTAAGAACGAATTGGAGTTGATCATGAACCGCTTAGACAGCGTCGAGAAGACGCAATTACGAAATAACATTCCTGATTTTCAGCCGGGCGACACGGTCCGCGTCCATGTGCGTATTAAGGAATCTGAAACCAAAGAGCGTCTGCAGGCTTTCGAGGGCGTGGTGATTGCCCGAAAGCATGGCGGTGCGCGCGAAACGATTACCGTGCGCAAGACCAGCTTCGGGATCGGCGTGGAAAGGATTTTTCCGCTGCACGCGACGATCGTTGATCATATCGACGTGGTGAAGAGAGGGCATGTGCGGCGGGCCAAGCTTTATTATCTACGCGAGCTGCGCGGAAAAGCCGCTCGTATACGCGAGCGCGACACCCGGCAGTTAGAAGCAGCCGCAGCTCCCGTGGCCGCCGCCCGGGACTCTACTGCTGAGGCTAACGAAGAGTCCGCAACCGACGAAGTTTAGTGTACCCACCTTGGTTGGGTCTTCCTCATCGACCAGTGCCCGACTGATGTCGGTACTCTGAACAGCCGGAATACCGAATTGGAGCGAAGCGATCTTGCACATCGCAATCGATGCGCATTCCGTCGGAGCTGAATTGGGCGGGAACGAGAGTTACGCCACCAACCTGATCGAAGGCCTCGCTCAAATCGATCAGACAAACCTTTACACCCTCTACGTTACCAGGCGCGGCGCTGTCGATCGATTTGTCGATCGGTGGCCCAACTTTAAAGTTACCCGGACGCCGCCACACACACCGCTCGTGCGCATTCCGTTGACGCTTTCCCGGGAACTACGTCGACGCCCCGTCGATGTGCTTCACGTTCAATATACCGCGCCACCGTTTCTGCCTTGTCCGCTGGTCGCGACTATCCACGATCTGGCTTTTGAGCATTTGCCCGAGACCTTCAAACGGCGCAGTTGGATGCAGCTTCGCTTGACCGTGCGCGCGACGGCCCGCCGCGCTGCCCAGATCATCACCGTTTCAGACTATTCGCGTGATGACATCGTCGGGACTTATGGAATCGCACCAGAACGCATCACAGTTACGCCCGAAGCAGCGCCGCCGCATTTCGCCCAGGTGACAAACGGGAACGAACTGAAAAGGGTGCGAGAGAATTACGGCATCGCCAAGGATTACATTCTGTCTCTCTGCTCGATTCAGCCACGCAAGAATCTGGTGCGCCTGATCGAAGCCTATACCAGCCTGCGACAGGGTCGTCCGGCCGGCGAGTTCCCGCAGCTCGTGTTGGCGGGTAAGCGTGCTTGGCTTGATCGCGAAACCATTCGCGCTGCCGAGCGCAACTCCGGCGACCGGGACATTGTATTCACGGGTTATGTTCCCGGCCAGGAACTCCCCGCTCTCTACAGCGGGGCCATTTGTTTTGTTTACCCGTCGTACTTTGAGGGCTTTGGATTGCCAGTGCTTGAGGCTATGCAGTGCGGCGTTCCGGTCATTGCCGGCAACCGGACCAGCTTGCCGGAAGTTGTGGGCGACGCCGGAGCGCTGGTCGATCCTTTCGATGAACGCGAACTGGCGACAGCGATTGCGCGGGTGATCGATAATCCGGACTATCGCGCGCAGCTGTGCGTCAAAGGGCTGAAACGCGCAAAGTTTTTCAGTTGGACTACTACCGCGCGACTGACTTTGCAGGTTTATGAACGAGCGGCGCAAAAATTATGAATTTCTACGCCGGGGTTTTTCGGCGCTCGACTTGTTAACCAACTTTGTGGTTTTATGAGAATCGTTCTTGCCTGCCTCTTAAGTTCGGTCGTATGCGTATTGCAATTCTCGGAACACGGGGCATTCCAGCCAACTACGGCGGGTTCGAAACCTTTGCCGAGCACCTTTCGACGCGACTGGTGGCTCGTGGTCACGACGTCACTGTTTATTGTAGAGCCCATTATGTCAGTCCCCGCCAAATCGAATATCAGGGAGTGAGACTGAAAGTCCTCCCCACCATCCGGCACAAATACTTCGACACGATAGTTCACACGTTTCTTTCGGCCCTGCATGCCATGACGGCCCGTTATGATGCCGCGCTGGTGTGCAACGCCGCGAACGCTCCCTTCGCGCCGCTGTTACGCGCAGCGGGAACGCCCGTGGCCGTCAACGTGGACGGACTGGAACACAAGCGCAAGAAATGGAGTTGGATCGCGCGTCAGTACTATCTGATGGCTGAGCGGCTGGCGACTATCCTGCCGAATGAAACGGTGACGGATGCGCGCGTAATTCAGGAATACTACCTGGCAAACTACGGGACTCCGTCCACCATGATCGCCTACGGCGCTGAAGTTGAACGGCGTCCCGATCCAATGGTGAGACGCTGGCGCGTAGAGCCTAACCGGTACGTGCTCTACGTCTCGCGTCTGGAGCCCGAGAACAACGCGCACCTGGTGATCGAAGCCTTCAAGCGCGTTAAGACCGCGCACAAACTTTTAATCGTCGGCGATGCTCCCTATGCTCGCGAGTACATCAAGGACCTCAAAGCGCGAGCCCGGAGAGATCGAAGAATTATCTTCACTGGCTTTGTGTTTGGCCGCGACTATCGCGCGCTGCAGCAAAATGCTTACTGCTATGTGCACGCGACCGAGGTGGGCGGCACACATCCGGCGCTTTTGGAAGCGATGGGCTTTGGCAACTGCGTGCTGACCCTCGCCGCGCCGGAAAACATAGAAGCCATCGGTGACGCGGGAATTGCTTATACAGATGAAGACGACTTGGCCGAGAAGCTGCAGCGCGTCTTGCGCGATGGCTCTCAGGTCCATTCGTACCGCAATCGCGCGCAAGCGCGCGTGCAGAAGCATTATGATTGGGATTACGTCGTCGATCAGTACGAGCGACTGTTTGCAAAGATGGCCGGCCAGCCATTGCCTTCTTTAGATCACGCCAACCTCAACGAACCTCTGGTCGGTGAAACTGAGAAGGAATCACTAAGCCGATCGGCTTCGGCGTGAAAACGAGTTAGGCGGTTTTTCAATTCCCCACCGCAACTTCGCCAACACTTATGGCTCGCGTCGCGGCACCATGAAGGGCCGGGCTGAGATGTGATCTATAATTCCGTTGCGTCATTTTGTTAACTTCCATGTCGAGCATCAAGCCTCTCCGAAAACTGGTGAGCAAAGCGCGGGACCTGCGCGACAGTCACAGCGAGCGTCATCGTCCGACCGGTTTCGGCTTCGCCCTGGCCGACAGCATTGAATATCTGGACGCGGCGCGTTGGGACGCCCTAACGGCCCATGATTCCCTTTTTCTTTCACGCCGCTATCTACGCGTCCTCGAGGTTGCGAGACCCGAGAATCTGCACCCGCGGTACGCACTCATCTTTTGCGAACGCGAAGCGGTGGCCGCCGTAGTTGCTCAAAGCGTCAAGATCTCCGTCACCCGAGCGCGTAAGGGCTCCCGGCACAAAGCCCTGACCGCGCCGCTCGAGCGTCTGGAAGAAAGAATGCTTGTCTGTGGCAATCTGCTTTCGTGGGGCATGCACGGAGTTGCCTTTTCGCCGAATACAGACCAGGTCGCGATCTGGGCGGCCGTCGCGGAAGCGATTTATCGCCTGCGGCGCGCCGATAAGCTCTTCGGAGAAACTGACCTTGTGATGGTCAAGGACTTTACTAATGAAGACGAGGCTGCGGCTGCGGTGCTCTCCAGATTCTCATACCGCTCGCTGGAAACCGATCCCAACATGGTTCTGGAGATTTCGCCCCAGTGGCGAACTTACGAAGATTATCTGGGCAGTCTTACTTCGAAGTATCGGAAAACTGCCAGACAGATTGCCAAGGAGGTGGCGGCAATCGGTTGCACGGTTGAGGAGCTGAGGGATCCCGGCGAAATCGAGCGCCACGCGGAGACGCTGCACAGCCTCTATTTACAAACGCACCACAACGCGCGGCTACGACTCGTAACGCTGCCAGTAACTTTTCTGCCGACGCTCGCCGCCCGACTTGGAGAAGACATACGTTGGACGGTGGTACGACGAGGCGAACAACTACTCGGTTTTGTAAACACTGTACGCGATGGCGAGACCGCGGTCGGGTATTATATAGGATTCGATAGAGCCGCCAACGCTGAAGCTCCGATCTATTTCCGGTTACTCCAAGAGGTCGTGGATCACGCAATCAAATTTGGCTGTCGCAGGCTTTCGCTGGGCCGGACGGCCCTCGAACCCAAAGCCCGCCTCGGGGCGCGGCCACAGCCAATGCGAGTAATGGTTCGACACCGCATACCGATGCTGAATGTGCTGGTTCGCGGACTGCTCCACACCGTCTCACACGACGAAGCGCCGGAACGAAATCCGTTTAAATGAGCTGCATGAAACGTCGATTGATTCCCATCCGTTCATACTTGGGGCGGAGCTCTTGATACTTACGAACTCTTTCCTTTGATACGCTCTTTCGGGCCATCGAGAACCGCCTACTTAATAGCTTTGAGATTCGCGGGCTTGGCGAAGAGCGAGTCGGCGATGGGCTTGTTGAATTCGACTGACTCGTAATTAATCCGGCTGGTTTGAGTGCCATTGCGATAGTGGTCGATAACGTACGGGGCGACCACGCCGTCGATTGTAACGGGTTTGAAAAGGCGATCTTCTTCCGAGATATTTTCCATCTCGTCGCTGTCGGGCTTTTTCTGTTTGCGTTGGTAGAGAACTTTCGCGGGCAAGCCGTCCGTGGCGGCGAACTCATATTCAATCCAAAGACCGCCCGGATAAGTCAGGCGCACGGTTTCGTTTCTTCGCGCCAACCCCGCCTCTCGCCGGCCGATATAACTCAAAGTCGCGCCGTCTTTGCGCCACCACCCGCGCAGAAGGTTCTCGGCGCTGGTGCGCATCGCCATCCGAAAATCTTCCAACTGGCCGGCGTTTTGATCCTTGAGAGTCAGCGCTGCGCCATCATAGATCCAGCCCTTGTCGCGATCGTTGGTTTGAATCAGACGCGCGCCGCCGCCGGTGAATTCCGTGCGTTCGCGGTCGGGGTAAGCAATGTAATCCACGAATTTGGTGGGAATGCCCGGCACACCGTCCTTGTAATCCGTGAAAAACCCTCGCCCAATCAAGGTGCGCACGGCGAGGTAGCGATCGCCACCCACTGCCTGAATTGCCCGTCGTAGGATCTGCGCGGCCTTGTCGTCGGTGTCGGTCTTTGGTTTGTCGGCCTGGGGTTTATCAGCCTGGGCCAGGCCGCAAGCCGCCAGCAGGATTAACAAGAAACTTGACTGGATGAATCGGCTAACGAGGGACAGCTTCATTGTGAGTTCAGGGACAAGAAAGAAAAGAGGCTCAAGCTGAAACTGCTGAGGCTCTCGATCACAGCGAACCGCACTCAGGCGACGTTCTCATCAGGGGTGTCCGCGACCTTCGCCACGACTTCGCCGTCTTCGACATCGACGATAAACTGCGAGCCGCTTTTCCACATCGTGGTGATCGGCAGCTTTACCCGCTCATCGATGTAGCGCTTCAGGAACCGCGCGCCGTATTTCGTGCTGAAACCCTTTTCAGTCAGAAGATCGATGGCCGCGTCAGTAATCTCGAAAGCCTTGTTCTGCCGCTTCATCTGCCGGCGGGTCCCTTCGAGATAAAGCCGGGCGATCTGTTTCACTTCGTCTAGGGTCAACGGCGAGAAGACGACGATTTCGTCGATGCGATTGCGAAATTCAGGAGAGAAACGCGTCTCTGCCGCCTTCATGACTTCCTTGTTTACAGCGCGAAAATCTCCGGGTGTCTTGGTCCCGAAGCCGAGTGGCTTCTCGTACTTCTTGAAACTTTCCGAGCCCAGATTTGAAGTCATGATCACGATCGCATCGGAAAGATAGACGCGCCGGCCACGGCCATCGGTCAACCAGCCTTCATCGAAAGCCTGCAGGAAGAGATTCATCAGATAAGGCGACGCCTTTTCAACTTCGTCGAGCAACAGCACCGTGTAAGGGTTCTCTTTGAGCTGTTCGGTCAGGATTCCGCCGCGCTCTGATCCGACGATGCCGCGCGGCATGCCGATCAGTTTTTCGATGCCGACGGTGCCCTCGCTGTATTCCGACATGTCGATGCGCACCATTTTGTGCTCATCGCCGAACATGAACTCGGCGACGGCTTTCGCCAACTCAGTCTTGCCCACTCCGGTCGGACCAAGGAACAGCAGCACGCCGTCGGGTTTATAGTGCGACTCCTTCAACGGACCTTTGTTGAGACGCAGGCGTTGCGCGACCGCCTTAATAGCTTCTTTCTGACCAATCACTCGCTGGGACAGTTGCACTTCAGTCATCGCAAATCGATCGCTTGTGTCGCGAAAGATCATGTCACGCGGAATACGCGATTCCTGAGAGATGACATCGATGACATGCTCAGGCCTGACAATCATCGTGTGCGGTTCGTTGATTTCCACCTTTACCGCGGCTGTGTCCAGCCAGCCGATCGCCTTGTCCGGCAGATGCAGATGACGAATGTACTTCGGCGCCATTTCCAGCGCCGTGTTGATGGCTTCGTCTGAGATTTGCACGGAATAATTTCGCTCCAGGCGCGGACGCACACCCAGGAGAATTTCTCGCGTTTCGACAATCGATGGCTCGTCAACCTTCACCAGCCGAAAACGTCGCGCCAACGCCTCGTCTTCAGCGATGTACTCTTTGTACTCGGTCAAAGTTGTGGCGCCGATGATGCGCAGGTCGCCTTTGGACAGCGATGACTTGAACATGTTGGCCGCGTCTGAAGAAGTACCCAGCGCAGCGCCGGCGCCGATTATCGTATGCGCTTCGTCGATAAATAGAATCAGATTGTCGCGCTCTTTTACTTCATCGATGATGCCCTTGATGCGCTCTTCAAACATGCCGCGCAACATCGTGCCGGCGACGATGCCGCCCATTTGCAGTTGCACGACGTGCGAATTTCGTAAACGCGAAGGCACCTTTTGCGGCTCAAGTTCGATCAACCGCGCCAGACCCTCAATTACCGCGGTCTTGCCGACGCCCGGCTCGCCCACCAGCATTGGTGAGTTAGCGCGCTCGCGATGGCAAAGAATCTCGATAATCTGTTGAATCTCTTTTTCGCGACCGATGGTGGGTGGAATCTTGTCCGCCCGCGCCATACGGTTCAGCGATACACCAAAATGTTTGAGATAAGGTGGTAGTTCAAACTTCTTGCGATACTGCTCGTCCTGTTGCTCGCGCTCGTTCACATTGGTGCGCACGTGCTCGACTACGGCCTCCGGCTGCGCGCCGAGGTTCCTCAGCACTTCAACCAACAGGCTGTCAGAGTTCGAAAGCACATCAAAGATGTCGGTCGCTTCGATTACCTTTCGTCCCCGCGACCGCGCGCGTTCCATTGCTCGCTTGAAAAGATCGGTGGTGTCGGGTGCAATCCGAAATCCTTTCCCGATGTGCTGGCGCGCGTTATCCAGTCGCTTGTCTATCGCCCGCGTTACCACTTCAGGATCGATAGCGAGGCTGCGGATGGTCGAGTTGAAGAGGTCCGGCTCTTCTTTCGCCAGAGCGCTGATAATGTGCTCGACCGTGATGTAGTTTTGATCGCGCCGACGGGATTCGCCCAAAGCGTTCTCCAGCACGCGCTGTCCGCTGTCGCCAAATTTGTCCCTGTAGGCTCCCAAATCAACCATGGGTTCTTGCATCGCCTCGATTCTTTCTCAACCGCCGTTCAGTTCAAAATGCCCGACGTCTTCGGTCGAGCGCATCCTTTTGATGTTCAGAGCATATTCATCGTTGCGTTTCAGTGCAACAAGAATCTGTCCGGGTACTATCAAGCAAATCCCTTGCCAGCTGTTGGGGATTGTGGAAAAGCTCCCCGTTATGGGGCTAAATTCAAGCCGCCGCGGCCGCAGCTTCGGCAGCAAATTCCATCTCACCGTCGCGAGCTGAGACGATCACGGTCTGTCCGGGGAGAATTTCCCCGCGCAAAAGTTTCATCGCCAGCGGATTTTGAATTAAAGTCTGAATCGCCCGCTTTAACGGCCGGGCGCCAAAGTTCGGGTCATAGCCCTCGCGCGCCAGCACTTCCCTGGCGGAATCTTCCAATACCAGCGAGATGTTACGCTCGTGCAGCATGCGGCGCAGACGCTCGAGCTGAACGTCGATGATCTTCGTGATCTGTTCGCGCGACAGCCGATGAAAGATAACGATGTCGTCGACACGATTCAAAAACTCCGGTTTGAAGTGTTCACGCAGGACTTGCAAGACAGCTTCGCGCACCTGTTTCTCGTCATCGCTGACTTCCTGCATCTCGCGCGAGCCGAGGTTTGAAGTCATGATCAGAACAGTGTTCTTGAAATCTACGGTGCGTCCTTTTGAGTCCGTCAAACGGCCGTCGTCGAGAATCTGCAACAACACGTTGAAAACGTCGCTGTGGGCCTTTTCGATCTCATCAAACAGGACTACGGAGTAAGGCCGGCGCCGCACTGCTTCCGTCAACTGTCCGCCTTCTTCATAACCGACGTAACCCGGCGGCGCCCCGATCATGCGGGCCACCGCATGCTTTTCCATGTACTCAGACATGTCCAGCCGAATCATCGCCCGCTCGTCATCAAAGAGAAACTCGGCCAGCGCGCGAGCGGTTTCTGTTTTGCCCACGCCGGTCGGGCCCAGAAAGATAAACGACCCCACCGGCCGATTCGGATCCTGTAAGCCGGCCCGCGCTCGTCGCACCGCGTTAGCCACCACTTCCAGGGCTTCGTCCTGCCCGATGACGCGTTGACGCAGACGATCTTCCATAGTCAGGAGCTTATGCATTTCGCCTTCGAGCATTTTTGAAACCGGCACGCCGGTCCATTTGGCGACCACTTGAGCGACATCTTCTTCGTCGACTTCTTCCTTGAGCGTTACGCCGTCCACCTGAATTTGCGCGAGTTTGGCCTGCTCAGCCGCGAACTTCCGCTCCAACTCGGGAATCGTGCCGTATTGGATTTCTGAGGCCCGCGCCAGGTCGCCGGCGTTGCGGGCCTGATCCAGTTGCATACGCAACTGCTCCAACTCAGCCTTGGCCGTGCGCATCCGCTCAATAGCCTCCTTCTCTGATTGCCACTTGGCTTTCATGCCCGAGGACCTTTCCTTCAAGTCCGCAATCCTTTGTTCTATCTCGTGCAGACGGGCCCTTGAGCGTTCGTCTTCTTCGCGCTGCAAAGCCTGGCGCTCGATTTCGAGCTGCATGATTTCCCGCTCGACCTGGTCAATGTCCTGTGGCAGAGAATCGATTTCAATTCGTAGTCGCGATGCAGCTTCATCAATCAGATCAATGGCCTTATCAGGCAAGAACCGATCGGTGATGTAGCGGTTGGACAGCGTGGCCGCAGCCACGATCGCCGAGTCCTTAATGCGCACGCCATGATGAACTTCGTAGCGTTCCTTCAAGCCACGCAGGATTGCGATCGTGTCCTCAACCGTGGGTTCGCCCACATAAATCTGTTGGAAGCGTCGCTCGAGCGCCGCGTCCTTCTCGATATACTTCTTATATTCATTGAGGGTCGTTGCGCCGACGCAACGGAGATCGCCGCGCGCCAGCGCCGGCTTCAACATATTGGAAGCATCAATGGCGCCCTCGGCCGCACCGGCGCCTACCAGGGTATGCAGCTCGTCGATGAATAGAATGATTTGTCCCTGCGCGCTCTCAATCTCTTTGAGCACGGCCTTCAGGCGGTCTTCGAACTCACCACGATACTTGGCGCCGGCAAGCATAGCGCCGAGATCCAGCCCGACCAGGCGCTTGTTTCGCAGAGTCTCCGGCACATCGCCCGAGACAATTCGCTGGGCCAGACCTTCGACAATCGCAGTCTTGCCCACGCCGGGCTCGCCGATTAATACAGGATTGTTTTTGGTGCGACGGGAAAGGACCTGAATCGTCCGGCGGATTTCGTCATCACGTCCGATGACCGGATCAAGTTTTCCCTGGCGCGCCAGGTCGGTTAGATCGCGCGCATATTTTGATAATGCCTGGTAGTTCGCTTCGGCATTTTGATCGGTGATGCGAGCGCCGCCACGTGTCTGCTCAATTACTTTTAACAGATCGTCACGCTTGACACCGTGCTGGCGAAGAATCTTTCCACCCTCGCCGTCCTTCTCTTCGGTAATTGCCAATAAGAGATGCTCGGTCGAGATGTACTCGTCCTGCATCTTCTCTGCTTGTTTCTGCGCCGCGGTAAATATCTGCGTTAGCCGAGGGCTGAAATATTGCTGCCCACCCTGGACGCGGGGAAAACGGGCCACAGCCGCCTGACAATCACTTAGCACAACCTGCACATTAGCGCCCAGTTTGCCGAGCAGCGGGCGAACAATGCCCTCGGGCTGCTCGAGCATGGCGCACAAGAGGTGCTCAGGTTCCACCTGTTGGTTCTGATTGCGCTCGGCGAGTTCTATTCCCGCCTGGATCGCTTCTTGTCCTCGCAATGTGAATTTGTCTAAACGCATTCTGAAAGGTTAACTCCAAAATCCCTGGTTAGAAAACAAGCGGGGCGACTGACTCATGCGCCAGCGCCCCGGTAATCGTTTTGGAACTTCCTGACTAGGACTTGCTGGTCGCTGCTTTGGAAGCTTCCGGCTTCGCCTCTATAGTCTTCGCCTCGCCGCCCTCGGCTTTGATTTCTATTCGGCGGGCCTTGGTTTCTTCTCTCTTCGGCAGTACCACCCGCAACACGCCATTGCGATAATCGGCGATCGCGCCCTCGCCGGAAACCGTGTTCGGCAGAGTGAATGATCGAGTGAAAGTGCCGTAAGCGCGCTCAACGCGGTGATAGTTGTCGGTTTCCTCTTTCTTTTCAAACTGACGCTCTCCGCGCAGAGTAATGATGTTGTTCTCAACCGACAGGTCAAAGTCTTCGCGCTTCATGCCGGGTAACTCGGCCTCGAGCACGATGTGGTCTTTGTTTTCATAGATGTCCACGTTGGGATTCCACGAACCACGCGCAATGCCTTCGTCGTCGAAGGCGCGGGCCATGTTGCCGGTAAAAAGACGATTCACTTCTTCCTGAAGAGTTCGCAGATCGCGAAACGGGTCGTAACGAACGATACTCATAATTCAAACCTCCTGATTACTGGTTACTGATTTTGCTCAACGTGCTCCCGTCCAGATTTCACTTCCAAGGGAGCCATGAGCGCAAGCGCATAATAAAGCTTGAGTGCGTGCCTGTCAAGTCCGGCGGACGCCCTTTCAGACGTCAGACTAGAGCTGGAAAAGGGCGCCGGCGTCAGGCCAGCCAGAAGTGCTTTTGTAAAGGAAAAGAAGGGGCAGTTTGCGGTAGTCGGAGAGGTCAACGAAGACCGAAAAAGCGCTTGATCGAGCTGAGCAAACCGGCCGATTCTTCAATGCTAGCCTGGGCTGCTTGTTTCGAGCCGGCGGCCAGGCTTGCCTTGCGTTCGGCGATCGTCCAACTGATCGATTCGGCCAGGTCTGGATTGGTTTCCAGGATTTGCTTCATGGCCGCGTGGCCGATCTCAAGAACTTCGGTTTCTTCTGTGGCGACGACGCTGGCGGTGCGAGGTTCGCCGGTGAAGAGACCCATTTCGCCAAAGAAATTTCCTTCGGTCAGTACCGCTACCGTTCGGGGCCGGCCGTTTTCTGCAACTTGAACCTCGACTCGTCCGTTGTGAACGACAAACATGGAAGAGCCTTCATCGCCCGCTCGAATCAGCGTCTCGCCGGGAGCGAATACGTGGCCTACCGTGGCCGTTGCCAATTGACGCAGCTCTTCGGTTGAAAGAGGTGAAAAGACATCCACCGCAGAAAGACGGTCTGCAATCTGTTCTTCAAGTGTGATGGGTCTGGTTGTGACCTTGCGTTCGAGGTGCAGGGTTCGGGTCGGGAAAGCGAATGTCAGGCCGCTTCTACGCAGGGCGTACCAGACTCTCTGGCGCACGAGCGCATCGGTATCGTTATACTTGGCATAGTCTTCCAGCCAGTATTTGATCTCCCAATCAATCGACGAATCGCCGAGATCCCTGATGCGCACAATCGGAGTAATTTTGGGCGAAACGTTATCGGCGTCACGGACTGCTTCTCTGGCCACGTGGATCGTCTTGGCGGGAGAGTCGGTATAGAGCGTGCTAAAGAAAACCAGCCGGGCATTCAGATTTTCACGTGGACAAACTTCGATTGCTTCCTTGGCTGCGTTGCTGTTGCTGACCAGGACGATGTGATTCTGAAATGTACGGATCTTGATCGCGCGCCAGGTGATCCCTTCGACAACGCCGGTGTGTTTTTGCTGGCCGACCACGATCACGTCGCCAACCTGGAATGGGCGGTCGGCGTGTAAGGAGATCCCTGAAAAGAAATTTCCCAGAGTGTCTTGCAGAGCCAGACCTATGATAACGCCAAAGATCGCGGAGGTAGTGAAGAGGGCCCCGAGATTGACCTCACTGTAGAACCACTTAAAGATTAAGACGAAGAGCACGGTGAAAGCTACGAGGGTAAAAATATTTCTAACCAGGGTGGGCGCCTCATAGCCGCGCCGCACGCGAAACGCAAAGTCAAAGAGCGCGGCATTCAAAAGCCGCACGCCGAGATAGGCGAGTAGGGCCCAGAGTATGACTGCAGGAATCTTCGCCACATTCGTGTGAGGACCCTGCTCCATGCGGACGCCGAAGAAGCGATCGAATAGATACAGCGCAAGCGCCACGACGATGGTCGCGAAAAGGAATGCCAACAATTGATTCCGCTGACTGGAACGACTGGCAGCCATCTATTCTCCGCTTGATGAACGATCAATTCGCACGAGAACCGTACTTTTACCACCAAATTCGTGGCTTGGCGAGACCGAAAAAGAAGCTACCGCGAGAACAGGTGGGGAAAAACGGTGGTTAGAATGAGCAGAAGCGAGAGCCCTGACACCACAATCGTGGTTAACCAGGCGACGATGTTGTAAAGCGGTCCATTGACATGTGGGCCCATCAATTCGCGATTATTCACTAGTCGTAGAATCGCTATCAGGACAACGGGCAAAAGAACGCCATTGATGACTTGAGTTACCAGCAGGACGCGAATCAATGGCAACCCGGGCATCATTGCAATCAAAGCGCCCAGGGCTACCAGGAAGGTAAAAATTCCGAGAAAGATTGGCGCCTCACGGAAACTGCTGGAAACGCCTTTCTCAAAACCAAGCGCTTCGCTAATGGAATAGGCTGTCGCTAAAGGCAAAACCCCCGCAGCCAGCATTGAAGCGCCGAACAGGCCAATCGCGAACAGCAATTCCGCGTAGACTCCGGCTAGCGGCTTTAGCGCCTCCGCGGCTTGCGCGGCGGTCTCAACGTGTTCGCCCCGGACGTTCAAAGTAGCAGCCGTCGAAACCACGATGAAGAAAACAATCAGAATAGCGAATACGGTTCCGATCCAAACATCCGCGCGCGTCAGGCGATAATTCTCGGCGCGGACGCCCTTCTCGACCACTGACGATTGGATAAAGACCTGCATGTAAGGCGAGATGGTCGTGCCGATCACGGCCACGAGAGTAAAGAGGTAGGAAGAAGTAAGTTCAAGATGAGGATGAATAATCTCCCTGGCAACGGTTCCCCATGGCGGATGTGCAAGAAACGCCGAGACCACGTACGCGACAAACACCAAAGACATGATGAGGAAAACGCGTTCGACCCGCTTATAAGATCCCTTGACGACCAGCCACCAAATGGCTCCCGCCGTGATCGGTACTGAGATGTAACGCGCGATTCCCATAAGTTCCGTGGCGGCGGCGATGCCGACGAACTCGGAAACGGTGACGCCGCCGTTTGCTATCAGCAGCGCGATCATCACGAACGCCGTCCAACGCACGCCGAACCGCTCGCGGATCAGGTCAGACAGACCTTTGCCCGTGACGGCCCCCATGCGGGCGCACATCTCCTGAACGATACCGAGACTGAAGGTGAGCGGGATCAGAATCCAGAGGAGTTTATAGCCGTGATCGGCCCCGACTGAGGCAAACGTAGCAATCCCGCCAGCGTCATTTCCGGCGCTGGCGGCAATGACTCCCGGACCCAGAATGGCGAGATAGAAAAGCACTCGAGGCCGCCGCGACACAGAGCGTCGCACTCGCGATACTCCCTGCGCGCCACGACGCAAAAGGCGGCGTCCCGCGCCCTGCACGTTTGCTTTCTGCTCTGACACTTGGAGGGTCCTCTGAATTCATTTTCGATTTTTGAATTCTGATTGCCGATTTGAAGAATCATTCGACCATTGCCAACTGCTTTACCCTAACAAACGCGGCACCCTTTTCCGCCAGTCCTTTGGCAGAAGGATTTCAATGGCATCGTCAAACGTTACGATGCCGAGAATGTCTCCAGTCTCGTCTACGACCGGAAGAGCCAGCAGATTATACTCGGCGATCTTTTGGGCCACCTCAACCGCGGCGTCGTCCGGATGCGCTACTTGCAGTTCAGTCCGCATGACGCGCTCAAGCGGAGCTGACGGATCGGACAGAATCAAACTACGCAGCGCGATTACGCCGACCAGGTTCCAGGAATCTTCGCCCGCCACGATATAAAGGTAGTAGATCATGTTCGGCGTTTGGGCCATTTCGCGCAGCCGCGCGAGCGCTTCTCCAGCCGTCAAATCACGGGGCAGGGTTACAAATTCAGTCGTCATCAATCCGCCCGCACTGTCATCTTCATAAGGCAGGAGCTCAGCGACTTCGAGTTGTTCGTCGTCGTCCATACGGTTGAGCAAGTCCTCTGCCTTGTCCTCAGGGAGATCGCCCAGCACGTCCGCTGCTTCGTCGGGCGACATGTGTTCCAGGATGTCCGCCGCCCGCTCTTCGTCCATGTCACCAATGATTTGCGCCTGGCGCGCGGCGGCCATCTCTTCCAGCGTCTCGGCGGCAGTTTCGTCGTCAAGCGACTCGACAATTTCCGCACCCTGCTGGTAAGAAAAAGCCTCGGCAAGCCGGGCGATTTCCACTGGATGCAGGCGCGTGAGTTTTCCTCGCGACGATTTTAATTGTACGGTCGCGGCGTCGGTGGCGAGATAACCGACGTCGGCCCAGTCGATGACTTCGACAGGCCGGCCGCTGCGCAGAAACGCCGGCGCCAGGCGGCGCCATAATCCGGACAGGCTAACGTCCGCTCCGGTGACGCGCCATTCGTTGGCGGCTTCGATAATCTGCACGTCGTTCACTCGCACTACGCGTTTACCGTCAACGTCAATCAGTTGTTTGTCGAGTACGTCACGCGCCAGCAAGACCTCGCCTTCGCGTCGCAGGAACGGCCGCAGGTCGAGGATGTCCGAATTCAAACGCACGCCCTCTTCACCAAAATGCGAGATGCGCCAGCGGGGCAGAAAAAAATCGCGCCGGCGATACCGCGCGACAAACCCACTCACCGGCGGATGTTCATCTTCCCCCAGCCGGACGATGACGTCTTTGAGAGTTGCCACACGCTCGCCCTCAAGGTCGAGGATCGGCCTACCCAGCACTTGCGATAAGTAAAGCATGGTTTGGATTCACGCTTTCCCACGTGATCGAGGGATAATAGCACGAGGCATCGCGACAGCTCCCCGGTTTTGCGAGTGCTCTCTACCACGTCGGTGCTGGCTCTAAGCTAACGATCCTGTTTCGGCGGTTTGCGAAAATTGTAGCGCAGCAGCACGCGCATCGGTATCGCTATCCCTTCACGCATGGCAGGAAAAAAGTGGAGTTGCTTCACGGTATCAATAACGGATTGATCCAATCCGTAGCCCGCCCAACGCGCGATTTCCACGCGTCCGACTTCACCTCCAGCATCGATATCAATCAGCACGTCAACGGTCGCTTCCACTTCAGCGCGAGCCGCGGTTTCAGGATACGGCGGTTTCAAGCGACGGAAAGGCCGCGGCGCCCGCACATCCATGGCTTCATTGGACTGATCGTCGGACATGACTTCAACAATTGGAGCGGTGGTTTCAACCGCAGCTGCTCGCTCGGCGCTTTCGTCTTCCTGCGTGCGGGTGATGACTTTCTGGTAACGCAGAAACACATCGGGCTCGGCGAGTTTCTGTAGCAATGCTTTCTCTGCCGCGTCGGCATCAGGACGGTGGACCGACACTCTCTCCCACGAAATCAGCTTTCCGGTGCGCCCGCTGGCCAAATAGATTGCTGCATAGGCTTCCGAATAGGCGGGCCCCTCAGATGGTGAGCGGCGCAGCGTCTGCGCATCTCCGGTAAAGAAGAAATCACATCCAATAGCCGACGCCAGATCGCGCGTCTCTTGCAGCGACATATTTAGCGAGCCTTGATAGCCCGCGCCGAGCGCCGCGGCGCGCGCCTGGTCGCGATCCATTACCTGAAATCCGGGAGACTTTCGATCCTTCACAGCGAGCGCGTGCGCTAACTGGTCAGCAACCAGACGGCCGGTGACAGTCTTACCAAAGTCGAGCATGGCTATGCGTAAAGGGCGTTGGCTGGGGGGCGCCGGGAAATCAGGCGAGAAAACGCACAAGCTCAAAGCGAGTAGAACTAGAACCCGAAACATGTTCACAAATGACAATTTCCTCAGACACTTGTTGCCGCGGTGGTTTCGGGAGAAGCGCCGTGGTAAAGCCGGTAAACTTCGTCTTTCACTTCCGCGGGGAAGCAGACGCGGTGCAATGCATAACCGCGTCGCAGGCCGCGTACGGCCTCGCTGACCTCGCTGATTTCGCGGATCTGCGGATGTGCATAGCCGTCTTCGACGTAGATACGCGTGCGAGGGTCAACACCTTCCGCCGTATAGTAAATGTAGTAAGGCACATCGGTGGCCCGGTCTTCGATGAAATAGTATTCGGGCGCGAACCCCCCGCGCTCGACTACAGTCCGAGCGGCGTCCAGAAAATCTTTCCGTTCGGCTTCAGGCATGTCGAGATCGATAGCCTTAAAAAGACGCCGGCCCACGAAGCGCTGACTCAGATCGCTCAGCACCGGATCACTCGAACGTTGCCACTGTTTCATATGAAAGATGACGTCTGAATCATCCATCTCCAGATGCTCGGTGATGGTAAGCATTTGGCGGTGCAGAATCTTTTCAAACGAAGTGCCTGCCGCCCACCAGACGTGCTTGCCCTCTTCAACCAATTGCAGTGCTCGGCGTAAAGCTGAGCGCAAGACGGCTTCAGCTGAGCGCAGCGAGCGATGAAAGTAAACCTGGCGAAACATGTAGTAGCGTGCTTGCAGATATTCCTCGACCGCATAGATGCCTCGCGCAGCTATGTAAACCCGATCGCCGTCCTCGTCGATCTGCAGAGCGTTAATGATCCATTCCAAATCATAAAGCCCGTACTTCGCGCCGGTCATCAACGAATCGCGCAGCAGATAATCCATTCGATCCACGTCGAGTTGCGAAGAAACCAGCTGCGCCAACGCCGCCGGCTTGAAGGTCCCTTCAATAATCGAAGCAACGCGTCCGGGCAATTCTCTGGAATACGACGACAGCGTTTGGCCCAATTCGGTTTCCGCCGAAAGAACGGCTTGCATCGTCAACTGCTCGTGATGTACGCCGAGGACGCTTTCCATTGCATGCGAAAACGGCCCGTGGCCCACATCGTGTAAGAGCGCCGCGGCCCGCGCCGCCGCGTGATCGCGATCCGAAATCTGATAGCGGTCGCTGAGTTGATCAAGAATGCGCGTCATCAGATGCAGCGCGCCCAGGCTATGCGTGAATCGTGAGTGCTCGGCTCCCTGATAAGTATAAAGGCCGAGTCCGAGTTGTTTGATGCGTCGCAGCCGTTGGAATTCCGGCGTGTCGATCAGACGAATCATCAACTTTCCTTCAGCGCTGTCGTCGCGCAAAGGAATGATGTTGTGAACTGGATCGCGATAGATTCGGCTGGTCATAGTTGGGTTGACTCTCAATGATTCCAGACGCGCGAAGTTTATCATGCCGTAGGTACCACCTGTGTGTATTAGAGGGAAAACCTGTTCTATGTGGGAAAGACTCGCTCAAGTCTCTCAATACGGGCAGCTCAGAATGGAATAACCGAAGATGGTTGCGTCGAGCCAGGACCGCTGAAAAAAGGCAGTTCATGTTAAGGGTAATCCTTTAACTCACCAGGGCTGGATCGGAGTAATTACAAAACTTCGGAGTGAAATCCGAAATTTTGGTGAAGTATGCTACCGAAGCGGCAGTGGCTGGGCCGCGGCTCGCTCTCTGAGGTCAAGCTAAATTTAGGAATGCAAAGGTTTTGGCGGCACGCGAGGAACCTTTGGCGAAGATGTGGCTTGTAAATTGCTCGAATCCTGCCTGCATTGGAATTCGAAATCTCCACCCAAAGATTATAGGAGTAAATAAATGAGAAAGAATGTTGGATTTTTTGCGCTGGCTCTGTCGGTTGTTCTTTGCTTCGCGGCGTCGGCGCTTGCTCAACAAACGACCGGCGAAATTCAAGGAACCGTTAAGGACCCGAATGGCGCGGTTGTTCCGAACGTGGCCGTCACAATAGACGGTGTGAGCATCGGTTTTAAGCGCACAGCTCAAACCGACTCGAATGGTTTCTTCAGCGCCCTACAGGTTCCTCCTGGAACCTATAAAGTATCAATTGCTGCCAGCAGCGGGTTCGCAGGGCAGACTAAGGACAATGTCCTGGTCACCATCGGTAACGTAAGTATTGTTGACTTTGCAGCTACGACGGCTGGCGTTGGCGCCACAGTGAACGTTACCACCGACGCCGGCGTTACCATCGACCCGACTGAAACTAAGGCACAGAGCAATATTTCAGTTCGTCAAATTGATAATCTACCGAAAGGAACCGGTTTTACGAGCTTACTGAAAACTACCGTTGCAGTTCGCCCGGAACCTCTCGGAGGACAGTATACAATTAACGGCTCTACGGGACTTGAAAACAGTTTTCTCATTGACGGGCAAGAGACGCAGAATTATAAAAATGGTCTCTTGAACACCAACAATGATGTTCCGTATCAGGCTTTGCAGGAAATCCAGGTTAAGTCCAGCGGATTCGAAGCGGAATTCGGTGGCGCCACAGGCGGCGTTGTTAATGCCGTTACCAAGAGTGGTTCAAATGAATTCCACGGTGAGTTCGGTTATCAATTCAGCAGCCAGAGACTTAATGCCGGTCCCCGTCCGATACTGAGCAATACACTGACGACGCAATCCAGTAGCGGTCAAATCCTTGAATATTTCCCGCAGAAAAGAGACACGGGTGTAAATGAGTATCCGACGGCTTCTATGGGTGGCCCAGTTGTCAAGAATAAGCTGTGGTTCTTTGCTATTCATAGTCCTCGGATTATAAATACTACGCGAACCACCAGCTACATTCAGGGTATTGGCACAACTCGCGCTCCGCGTACCCTTAGCGCCACCGTTGCCGCCCTGCCAGGTGCGTCAAACGTTCAGACAGTGACCGAAAAGACTACCTACAACTACTCGGCAGTCAGGCTCGATGCCGCGCCCATTAACTCACTTCGCATATATTCCAGCTTTACCTGGAATCCAATTGTTGACCATCGTCCGCTGCTGGGCGGTTCGTATGTGAATGGTTCGCCGGGAACTGCCGTCCTAAACGGAGTAACCTACCAGGGAGCGGTGCTTGCGAATTTGCAGGGCGGGCGGCAGAACTCGACTAACTTTAGAGTTGAAGGCGTCTGGATACCGACAAGCAAGATAGTTGCCGATGTGCGATATACCCGCGGCTTTCAGAATCAAAAGCTCGGGTCTTATGGCATAGCGACCGACCCGCGCATCATCTGCCAGCAAGTTCCTGCGGCATTGGTTGCTGTCGCGGGTTGCAGCCAGGGATTCGCAAACATTGGAAGCAACGATCAGATCTTCAGGGATGTATCTCTCCGTACCACGATCGATGCCAACCTCGGGTATTCGTTTAATGGCCTTGGCCGCCACGATCTCAAAGGCGGCTACGAAAGAAGCAAGATCTTTAATGACGTTTTGAGCGGTAACATTTTCCCACAGGGTGGTCAGGGCCGTTCGTATTTGTACTACGGCATAGGCACAGCTGGTATTGATTGCCATTTCGTTTATGTCCAATTCAACATTCCATGTCCGGCAGGTGGCGGTCTTTATCCGTTGCCTACTGGACTTGCACCCGGTGTGACCGTTGTTGGTAGCGGTCTTAATTATCAGTTTGCGGCCAGCGGTAAGGCGACCAACCTGGCGAATACGGTCTTCTTCCAGGATAAATGGCAGCCGACAAGCCGGTTGACTTTGAATCTGGGAATTCGCCTGGAACAGGAACAGATTCCTGCTTTCAACACAACTCACATAGATCTTAAGTGGGGTTGGAAAGACAAGATCGGCCCGCGTCTCGGCGCCGCTTACGCGCTTACCAAGGATGGTAAGACAAAGCTTTCCGGTTTCTATGGCCGGTTCTATGATCGGTTGAAGTTCTCGTTGCCGCAAGGCTCGTTCGGCGGCAACTTCTACCACACCGATTATTTCTATATTACTTCGGACCATCAGTACAGCTACTATACGGTGGCGAACCTGCACGGTAGTTTCGCCTGGCCGAATGGTGGACAGTGTCCGATAACCCCGGCTGGCCCTAACAGTTATCTTTGCGATCAGGACTGGCGGATTGCCTCAAACATACCGGGCGCAGATGTCTTTACCAACGGTGCAGTTGACCCGAACGTAAAGCCGTACACCCAAACTGAATATACATTCGAGTTTCAGCGGGAGGTTACGCGGGCAACGATTCTTACCGCTCGGTACTTGCACCGGAAACTTGATAAGACCATTGAAGATGCCGGCATTCCGACCCCAGCAGGTGAAGCTTATGTCATTGGCAACCCGGGGGAGGGCCTGGCCCTTTCAGTCTACAAGCAGTTGGGTTATGCCAAGGCGGCGGTACCAGAGCGTAAGTACACCGCTCTTCAGGTTGAAGTGGATACTCGCTTCGTGAAAAACCTTAGTTTGAACTTAAACTATACGCTTAGCCGCTTGAAAGGTAATTACTCAGGTCTGGCCAATCCGGATGAGTTGAATGCTACTGGAGGCGGACGTACCGATCCAAACGTTTCTCGCGAGTTTGATGAACCCTGGGTTGGATTCACCGCCAGCGGCAAGCCGGATAACGGGACCCTCCCGTTAGACCGTACGCATGTCTTTAAGGCGTCGGGAACCTATAGCTATGACTGGATGCACAGCAGAACGAATACTACAGACCTTTCGTTCTTTACTACGCTGGAATCCGGAACGCCTTTGACGACTTTCGTGAATATCTTTGGCATTCCGATTGTCGAAACGAAGCGTGGAGACCGTGGACGGTCACCAAAGTTCAAGCAAACTGACGTGAACGTGACGCACCGAATCAGATTCGGTAGTGAAAACAAGTACACGCTTGCGCTTGATCTCAACGTGATCAATGTCTTCAACCACAACACCCCGCTGGCATTTGCCCAGAACAAGACTAGCGGTTACTGGGCACTCGATCAGACTGATGTTGTTGCCAGTGGAGATACAGTGGCTGCTACCAACATCCTAACCAGCGTCGGCGTGTTGAGCCAATATGCTGCAACGGAGCCGTTAATTTGTGCTTCGGCCACGATTTGTGGAACCAGTGTGGCTAGAAGTGCCTCTTTCGGTAATCCAATTACCTGGCAAGAGCCGCGCTCCGTTCGTTTCGGTCTGCGATTCATCTTCTAGTTAGCAATTTAGCTGGAAACTTTAAAGCCCGTCCTTTTAGGATGGGCTTTTTTTTTACCCAATCCCCTCAATCGTTGCGGGTCTTGCACACAGTGTCTCTGTCGATAAGGCTAAACCCGGCGAACCAACAGATCCACAGGAGCGTTGATTCAGGTCCTGCGAGAAGATGCGCACGCGCCTTGTCTGCCGTTTGCACGCCAGCATTATTGCTCACTCGGCAGACTCTGGCCTTGGATTGAAAGAGGGCGAGGCGAAGACGTAAAATCCCATGATGACGACGGATGTTGTTATTTCGGCGTTTGCGAGACAGGGAATACTTGAAAAGGAATTGAAATAGCATGTGGGGATTCTTACGGGTCAGCGTCTTAATAATTTGCTCTCTATTTTTTACAACAGCCTTTGGTCAGAGGGTGGCGCCCCGCCAGAATCCACAACCGACTCCGCGTGTCGAAGACAAAGATGTTGTAAAAATCTCGACTAACTTAATTCAAGTTGACGCAACTGTCCTGGACAAGAACGGCAAAATCGTCTCAGGACTCACTGCGGACGATTTCGAGATTTACGAAAACAACAAAAAGCAGCAGATCACAAATTTCTCATTTGTTGAGCTTCAACCGGACAGATCAACCGACGCCGCAATCACTGTCAAACCAAACAAGAATGCACCTTCGATTCCGTCTGTGCCAGGCCAGTTACACCCTGAACAGGTACATCGAACTCTTGCGCTGGTGGTCGATGATTTAGGCTTATCGTTTGGAAGTATGGGTGCGGTTAAATCGGCGCTCAAGAAATTTGTGGACGAGCAGATGCAGCCCGGCGATCTCGTGGCAATCATCCGCACCAGCAAGGGATCTGGAGTATCACAGCAATTTACATCAGACAAGCGAATGCTTTATGCGGCAATTGAGAAACTGCGCTGGTATCCAGCGGGACGCGCCGGGATAAGTGTATTTCAATCAGTTGATCCGTCCGATTTCGGCGCCGCGGGCTCGGCAACCGCCGCTCAGAATCCTCGAACGCCACCGGAAATCATTGAAATGGAAAACCGATCGACCGCTGAAACGGTCGCATCACAAAAGCAGTTCAGTGAATTTAGACAAGATATCTTTGCAGTTGGAACCCTTGGCGCTGTGAATTACGTCGTGAAAGGAATACGCGACTTACCTGGACGCAAAGCTGTGGTGTTATTTTCCGACGGCTTTGGACTATATGATTTAGATAACGGTATCAAGAAACCGAATCCTCGTCTGATGGATAATTTTCAGCGTTTGGCGGAATTAGCTAATCGTTCATCCGTTATTATTTACACAATAGACGCCCGCGGAATGGTAGTTCCAATGGTTGATGCTCAAGACAGTTTTGAGGATTTTATCAGGTCCGGTAGTCGCGTTGTGGACCAGTTCGGAGCAGATCGTTCGACAGAATTGTATGAAACGCAACAAGGATTGAAAGCCCTGGCCGAACAAACCGGCGGATTCGCTGTTATTAACAACAATGATTTAGGCAAAGGCATTGAGCGCGTCTTGAATGACCAGAAAGGTTATTACTTGCTTGGATACCGGCCCGATAGCGAGACTTTCGACCCAAAGAAGGCCCGCTTTCATAAACTGACCGTTAAACTGAAGCGTCCTGAATTGCATGTTCGCTATCGGAGCGGATTCTTCGGAGTCAAAGATGAAGATATGAGCTCTGCGCCAAAGACTCCGCGGCAACAAATTCTGACTGCCTTAACTTCACCATTCAGTTCGGGTGACATTGATTTACGGCTGACTTCTCTATTTGCCAGCGATGCGCAGACGGGCACTTTTATGCGGTCGCTTGTTTACGTTGATGGAGGTGGGTTGAAGTTTTCGGAAGAAGCGGACGGCTGGCAAGAAGCCACTTTCGATATTGTGTCAGTAATTGTCGGCGACAATGGAACTGTCGTTGATGAGGTCAGCCGTACGGAAACGATCAAAGCCAAAGGAGACATTTTGCGCGAGATCCGCGAAAAAGGCTTTGTTGCCACCATCACAGTTCCAATTAAGAAGCCGGGTGGGTATCAATTGCGCGTCGTCATGAGAGACACAGCGACTTCGCGTATCGGTTCGGCTAACCAATTCATTGAAGTTCCGAATCTGAAGGAAAACCACCTGGCATTATCCGGCATTGTCATCGAACGCTATGGTGCTAAGAAACCTGAAGAAACGTCCTCGACCAAGCAGTTCCAGTCGGATGAAGAGCGCGACAACGCCAGGCGCTATTTCCACGGTGGCGATACCATTAGATTTGATTTCTCAACTTACAACGCAAAAACGGACAAGGCGACTAAACCGCATCTAGTTATGCAGTACATAGTTTATCGAGATGGTAAAGAGATTTTTATCTCCCCGGAAAAAGATCTTAACGCTAGCCAACAATCGAATTTACAGAGCATTGACACGTCTGGGGTGTTTGACCTTGGCAAGAAAATGCCGCCGGGCGATTATGTTTTGCAAGTCATCGTAAAGGATTTGTTGGTGGGAGAGAAAGGCCAGATTGCCACGCAGTGGACCGATTTTGAAATTATTCCTTGAGTGAAAAATACGGTCTGCTTTGGGGCTCCTGGCTATTTATACACGTCCGAAACCCCCTGGTTTTCAACAACTCGGTGGGGGTTGCACACGAGCGTTCGAAGCTACTCAGAAAGAATGGTTTGAAGCGGAGTTGGACGAGTATGGTGTTTCTTAGTTTGGCGAAGTTATAGGACTGAACAGCGGCTTGCGCGATCACAATTCAGAACGACAAGGCCAGGAATCCTTATGCTAAGCTTCTATTTGGATGGCCTTCGGAGTTTAGCGATCAAACCTTGAATTTCTTTTTTGTTAGGCGCATCAGGTTGCAGCTTGAGGTACTCTTCTAACTCATCCGCAGCCTCCTTGTTACGGCCAAGCTTGTTATAAAGCAAAGCCAACTGCCAGTGGATTTCCGGAACCGACCTTTCCTTGCTTAATTTCTTACCCTCTAATAACACCTTCTCAGCCTTTTCGTAACTGCCGTCGAGGCGCAATAAGGTGCCATATAATAATTGAGCATTTACCGAAGTGGGTTGAAGAACTGTCGCTGCCCTGGCGGCTTCCAGAGCTTCTGGCCTGTGATTTAGCTCATAACAAGCATAAGCCAGAGCATAAAAGCTGGAAAAACTTCTTTGATTAACATCGATCGACCTGATCAAATACGCAAGCGATTTTTGATATTCTTTTCGTGCAACGTATTCACATCCTAGCGTGTTAAGCGCATCAAAGTACTCAGGGAAAACTCTTAGAGCCTGTTCTATTTCATCAAAGCCTTTGCTGCCATCATTGATATCTTTAAGGCCTTTCTTATAAAGTCTTCGCGCCTCTTCCGGCACCTCCTGAACAAACACGACCTCGGATATGCCATTAAACCCGCTATTGAATTTGCGTTTGTCGATTTTCAGATAGATGTCCAAATAGACTGAGTCACTGCCTCCTCGGAGCACGCTAACCAGCTCAACGCTTTCCGTATACTCTATATAATTAGTCCCAGTAGTGAGAACTTTGACATTGTAGCGTCCACTCTGAATTCCGATGAATGAGAAGCGACCGGTGGAATCCGTCCGCGTCCTGCTGATGGTTGAGTAGTTCTCATTCTGTAGCTCGACATAAACGTCCGCCACAGGACGACGGCCTGGATCCCACACCATCCCTTCGATTCTGTTTATGAGCACATTTGAACGATAGTTCGCTGACTTAACTGAAGGAGCTGCGAAGCAGACAGATACTCCTAGAAGAGCTATCTGCGATAAGGTAGTTAACCATTTCATGACCTTTACTCCCTTCGCTAACGAAATTAAAGATTTGCCTCTTTGCTTTAGTATTGCCGCAACACAAACCCCTCGCTCAACGAAGACAATGCTCAAGAACAACAGGGCGGAACAACCGAAACCAAGTCGAAAGAGCTCGCGGTTTACCTGCCCAGGGATCCTCCGAAAACGACTTCGGCATTTGGTAAGGGTATCTGGATCAAAAATCCTCGCAAGAACTACGCCGCATCACCCGGAACCCATCGGACGCCATTCACACTTTGTCGGAAGGCGATAGACGTTGATCAGCATCTATTCGCCAAACAGTTGACTGCTTTTTATTTCCGGCGAGTTGGGTGCTCCCTGGTTCAATGCGCATACCTCCTGTGGACTATGTCACAAAAGTGTTGTTAGTGCCATCCCGCAGCTCTTTGCACTTACGGAATTTCGGAATAAAACCGAAAGTTCGGATTTGTGGCTGCAAAAAACAGCGAAACCAAGGGGTTTGACGGGCAGATCTGCCCAACCGCTTATGGCATTGTCATTGCCTGAAAAAAAGTGCTGGTGCCCAACCCTAATCGGTCTTGGATCTCCCCTATTTCATAAATTACGCATGACCACTGTGCCCAATAATAAGCCAACAACACCAGAGCATTATTTCCTTTGCGGGTTGATGGCTTTTAGTTGGAATACGGGTGAATAAGGCTTTCTTCACGGGAAGCGCCTTCAAGAAAGGAAACAGAAGATGAGAAAAACTTCCATGTTCGTTTTGGCGTCGTGCTTGGGCTTGACGATGTTGATCGGCTTGGCTGGCGTTGCATTTGCCCAGGCCGGATCAACCGGCGCAATCTCGGGAACAGTTAGAGACGAAAAGGGGGCTGCCGTACCTGGCGCCACGATCGAGATCATTAATGCGGTTACCGGAGTAACAGAGCGGACCGCGACCAGCGATGGCAATGGCAATTTTGGCGCTACGTCGTTGCGTCCAGGCACCTACAAATTGGTCGTCAGTTCGGCTGGCTTCTCAAAAGCCGAAGTGCCGGATGTCAAGGTTAATGTTAGCGAGACTGCAACGGTAAATGTTCCCTTAAAGGTGGGGCAGATTAGTGAATCAGTCACCGTAACCGGGGCCGCCACAGAGGTCCAATTGACTTCGGCCACGACTGGACAGACTCTGTCGGACGAAACTATTCGCAGATTGCCGTTAGCCACTGGCAACTTTCTAACCCTGCTAACGCTTTCAACCGGTGCGAATACTGAGTTGTTCCAGTCTGACGCGCTAGGGCGTGGCGCCGTCACAATTAACGTTAACGGTCAACGTCCGGTGAACAATAACTACCAGCTCGAAGGCATTAATGCCAACGACATCAACCTGCCGATTCTTGATAACGTACCCTTGCCGAACCCAGGAACGCTGCGGGAATTCAAGACGCAGACGTCGCTATACGATGCTTCGCAAGGTCGTAACGGAGGCGGGAATATTCAAGTGGCTTTGAAGTCCGGCAGTAATGAGTTCCACGGCGATGGATATGAGTTCTTACGCAACGACAAACTCAACGCCAACGACTTCTTCCGTAATCGAAACGGACAACCGCGGCCGAGGTATCGCCAGAACCAGTACGGATTTTCGATTGGTGGCCCAATCTATTTGCCCCGTTTTGGTGAGGGAGGTCGGCTGCTCCTTAGCGGCAAGAATCGCCACTTCTTCTTCTTTAATTTCCAGGGCACACGCGCCGCGTCAGGGACGGCCGCAGGTACTAACTTCGCCACGAACATCCCAGTTCTGCCCGCAAACCGCTCCGAGGCCAACCTGATTGCCACGTTCTTTCCAGGAGGATTACCTCCTGGGTTCACTCACCTCGATCCGGTGGCGTTGGCATTTCTGAATCTTCCGCCCGGTAAATGTCCGGGTTTTGGCGGCAATTTCTGCATTCCCACTCTAGCGGGGACACCCGGTTTCAACGCTTCGGGAAAACTGAATCTTGCATCACTCAACCGGGCAAGTTTGGGAACCTACAAAGATGATCAGGTCACACTCTCCACAGACCATCAGCTCACAAAGAACAACAAGCTGACGTTCCGCTATTTCCAGTCGGACAACCAGGCGTTACGGCCTTTCAATGCTGGCGGAACTCTGAAGTATGCGCAGTTTGCGCCGGGCTTTAATAAGTTTGTTAAGCTCGGGCTTACGACCGTGATCTCGTCGAAGCTTGTAAACGATTTTCGCGCAGGGCTTAATCGCTTCAACTTCTCTATATTACCCAATGAGACGATCACACTAGCCGATGTAGGAGCTACTCGTGGTAATTCCGGACAGTTCCCGGGTATTTACCAGGCAATTGTGAGCGGGTCATTCTCTATCGGTGCTGGGGTCAATGACGATCGCGGCGGCACCTTCAACACCTATGTCCTCGGCGACGACGTATCGTACTCGTGGGGAAGTCATCAATTCCGTTTTGGCGGTGAAGGTAGCAAGTACGAGTTGAACCGTTATAACAACTTCGCCACCCGCGGCTCAGTCAGCTTCGGAAACACAGCCGCAGGCGCCGGAGGCGCCGGCATTCCGGCCCTGGTGGGCTTGCAGAACTTCCTCTTGGGTCGCGTCACTACTACACAGGGCAGGGCTGGTTTCTCCACCTTCTACTTCCGCGCGCTGGATCACTCTTACTATGTCCAGGATGATTGGAAGTTCAATTCGCGGCTTACCTTGAACGTGGGCGTACGGCTTGAAGGTTTGAGTATCGCCCACGAGAAATTCAACTTCCTTTCCAACTTCCGCGGTCTCGGCGATGGCGCAGCGCCGCCACTCGCTATCATCAATCCGGCGGCTACTCCTAAAGTCGGCACGCCTGGCGTAAGCAACTGCACGATGCTCGATTGCTTCAAGTTTTACTGGGCGCCACGATTTGGCTTTGCGTACGACCTGTTCGGCAACCAAAAGACGGTCTTACGCGGTGGGTACGGCGTCTATTTCCAGAGGGTCTCAAACCAGTCGCTGCTGCAAACTTCAGGCGGCTCACCTTTCTCACAGGACTTCAGCGCCTCGCCCTTTAGCGTTACTGCTACAAACCCCTTCCCGGGTCAGCGGCCTAACTCTGACTTCCCGCTGGCTACTGTGGCGATAATACCGCGACTCACCGGGTTCGCCGCGGATGGTACTCCTATTTTTAATAGTCCCGGTGGCGGGCCAGATAGCGGCTTCCGCTTCTTTCCGGTGCGTAACTTCCGAGCACCTTACGCGCAGCAGTGGAACGTGACCGTGCAACATGAGCTTCCCAAGAAGTTTGTGGTCGAAGTCGGTTACGTGGGCACAAACGGCAGGAGGTTAATTGGCACGGGGGCTCCGGTCAATCCAGGGCAGTTTTGTACCACCGCAACGCCGTGCGTCATCCCGGCAAGTCTCGCTAACCTGGTTACGGCGCCGGCGGGTACGCTTGCACCTGGCACAGTCAAGAACTCGGACGGCAGCATCACAATCACGCAGAGCACTGCGGAGAACATAAATGCGCGGGTCCCATCTCAGTATCTTGGTCTTGCCAACAGCCGTCTATTTGCTCAGACGCAGCAGTCGTTCTCTAATTACAAGTCGCTGCAAGCTTCCCTGACCCGTCACTTCTCCGGCGGGCTCTATCTCCAGGCGGCGTACACCTTCGCCAAGTCGGTTGACAACGGCTCGGGTTCAAGCTTCGGGGATGAGCTTAACGGTTTGCTGGACATCGGCGACTTATTGAACGCCAAATCCAACAAGGGGCTGTCGGACTTTGACCGCACCCATCGGTTGGTTGTCAGCTACAACTACGCGATACCCTTCGGCAAGTGGTTGGGTGTCGACAATCATGGCCTCGGCAAGTTTTTGCACGGCTGGGAGCTAAACGGCGTCAGCACCTTCCAGTCGGGCACGCCCTTCCTGATCGCTGACTTTGGCGCGTACACGCTGCAAGACACTGACTTTATTAATGGCAGCCGTGCCACCATCGGAACCGGGGCGATCTTGACAAGCGGCAGCGTTATCAGCCGGCTTGATAACTACGTCAACCTTGGTGCTTTCATCTCCGGTGGTCGGTGTGTGAACAACCAGAACCAGATTGTGGCCAGCACGGATCCTGGTTGCACCGGGTACTCCGCCCTCGGCACTATTGGGCGGAATGTTTTCCGCGGTCCATTCCAGACAAACCACGATATGTCGTTGGTTAAGAGGACGAACATCACTGAAAGGGTCAACATAGAATTTCGGGCAGAAGCCTTCAACGTCTTCAATCATCCAGCGTTCCAAAGCCCGCAAGCTGCCGGCGGTTCTTTCGGCAATTACGGTATCGTCGACGTCAGTACTGGCGATTCTTCAATTCTCGCCACCGCTAATCGTCCGCGCACCATTCAATTTGGGCTGAAGCTAAACTTCTAGGTTTGGCTTTAATTCTTCAACCGGGGGGCGTGATTCGTTTCGCGCCTCCCGGCTTTTCTCTTCTCACCAGCTCTTATGCCCCAAAGGCCCATGTTCTGGGTGGATCATAGGGCTCTTGCCGCAACCAGGAAGGAAACTGAGCGCCCGATGCCTTCGCTGAAATTCGTTCATCTCTTGGCCGTAGTCTTTCTCTTCTTTCTCTTAGTTTCTTCCGTCCTCGCCCAAACTGATAATGACGCGATGCTCCCCGGATCCTCTTACGAGGTATCAGGTCAAGTGCGGTCTGCCGGCAGCAAAGTGATAGAGAACGTGGTGGTACGGCTCGAATCGTCGAGCGGCGCGCTCGTGGATCAAGGCGCAGCCGACAGCATGGGAAGATTTCGCTTTTCCAGATTACGACCAGGGCAGTACAGCGTATCGGCTAAGGCACAGGGCCTTTCTGCTCCGCCGCAGGCGGTAGATGTTAATCGCTTCAATCCGCGCATTTACGTCATGCTTCAGCTTGTACCCGAGACAGCAACCTTCCGACCACGCGGGGAGGGGCGTTCGCGCGTAGTTGATGCGAACGTGCCGGTTCTAGCCGCGGCTGCCTTAGAGAAAGGCCGCGCGGCCCTTGCCGACAAAAAACCGGACGAGGCGATTACCTATATCCAGAAGGCAATCAGCATTTATCCGAACTTTTACGAAGCCCATTTCTTGCTCGGCAAGTTGTATATGGATGGGAGTCAGTGGGAGAAAGCGGAGAATGCCCTGCGAAGTGCGTTGAAAGTTGATCCAAAGTCGGTTCTGGCGATGGCATCGCTGGGTGAAGTTTATAGGCGGCAGAAGAAGTATGGGGAGGGGCAGAAACTGCTTGAAGAGGCCCTAAAGCTCGACAACAACTCCTGGGAAAGTAATTTCACACTTGGACGTATCCATTGGGAGTTGAACGACATCGCGAAATCCAGTGTATATATCGCGCGAACGATCCAACTGCAACCCAATCTACCCCTAGCACGTCTGCTTGCCGGCAATATTTTCATTCGCGCGGGATTTCCTGACAACGCGCTGATAGAGTATCAAGAATATCTGCGACTGTCTCCCAACGGTGAATTTGCTGCCCAGGTGCAAGCGCTGGTGGATAAGCTTAAGAAGTCTCTCGCCTCTAAGTAATTGTGTTTTCTCTGATTCCAATTGAAAGAATATGCCATCTCGAATTAGCTTTACCAGGCGCGCTTTTTCTTCGTTTTCCCTGGCGGTCCTGCTGATTATCTCCACCGGACGAGCGCAGCAGCGACCCTCTGAACAAAAAGATGACGTCATACGAATAAACGCAGACCTGGTGCAGACGGATGTCACCGTGCTCGACAAGCAAGGCCGTTTTGTTGAGGGCTTGCGACCTGAGCAGTTTGAGTTGCTGGTTGAGGGAAAGACTCAAAACATTTCCTTCTTCGAACAAGTTACCGCGGGAAGTCGCAGAGAAGCAGCCGTCATAACTGCGCGCAATAGTGCCGGTCCTGCCACCGAAAAAGACAATGTGACCACCGACTCGACTACATCGGCAGCCCGCGGTCGTACGGTCTTCTTTTTCGTCGACGACATGCACTTATCGCCCGATAGCCTTCTACGGACTCGCCGGACGCTGCAGCAGTTCGTCGATAAGGTAATGGGAGATTCAGATCAGGTAGCAATCACAACTGCGAGCGGCCAGTTAGGCTTTCTGCAGCAACTGACAAATAACAAAGCCGTGTTAGGGCTGGCAATTGAGCGGCTTAAGCCCCGCCAGTACAGTGTGACTGATATGCAAGATCCCCCAATGACCGAGTACCAAGCCTACGCGATCGAGCAGAATCAACCAGATGTTATAGAACTCTTCGTGGAGAAAACATGTCAGGACGCCTTTAAGATAGGCAGCCGTCCGTGCACTAACGCTACGATGACGAATAACGCCGTGCTCGATGAAGTTAATACGCGTTCAGATCGCCAGGGCAGTAGTTCCGGTGGTAGTGGAAACAGCACTTCGGGTCGTACCGGCCCTAGCGCCGCGGGAAACACAGCACGGATGCAGGCGGAGAGAATAGTAAGGTCGCGTGCGCGTGTCATCACCCGCCAGGCTACTCAGGTTACCCTGGGCACACTTACTTCTCTCGAGAGCCTGGTGCGCAGGGCTGCACCTTTGCCGGAACGCAAACTCTTAATCTTTGTGTCTGATGGATTCTTCATCAACTTCATTTCTTCTTCGCAGGCTTATGACTTGCGTCGCATTACAGATGCGGCAATGCGGACAGGCACCGTGGTCTATACGGTCGACGCGCGCGGCCTCGTTTCCGGCATGACCGATGCAACTAAGTCCGGCTTGTTTGATACCTCCGGTCGCGTCGCACGTATCAACCTCTCGGAAGTCAGGGCCTCTCAGGAACCGCTGCACAATCTTGCTGATGAAACGGGTGGGCGCTCCTGGCTCAACTCGAACAATCTCGATCCCGGGATCGCGCAGGCAATCAGCGAGACATCAGCTTATTACCTGCTGGCCTGGCGTCCAGAGAATGCAGCGCAAGCGAAAGATGGATTTCGCCAACTGAAGGTGAATATCAAAGATCGACCTGACCTGGTCGTGCGGGTTAGTGGTGGTTTCTTCGCCGAAGATCCTGAAGCCAAAGCCAACACTGCCCCCGAGAAGCCACTCTCAGTAGATGATCAACTGTTTACGGCAATCCGGGCCTCCTATCCTAAGCGCGGAATCCCGATAATTGTTTCTGTGGGTTATCTGAACACAGAAAAGGACGGTCTCGTGGTGGCGGCCTCCGCGCAAATCGAGAAAGCGATCATTAGTTCTCCAGAAGCAGGAAACAAGGCGGATACGGGGTTGGATGTGATGGGTGCTGTGATTGACGATGGCGGCAAAATATTATCCAGTCTGAAACAGCAAGTGACCATTCCCGCTGATAATAAGGAGGGCTCACTAGTTACTACGCTTCAGTTTCCGAAAATTCCTCCAGGCCTTCACCAGGTGCGTATCGCCGCCCGCGACAGCAAGTCAAGTCGCGTAGGAAGCGTCACAGCATGGATCGAAATTCCGAATTTGGCGCAAGGTAATTTTTCAATGAGCAGTCTTTTCCTCAGTGAAAGCGTGCCGGGTAGCCAGGGTACGTCTCAAAAGTGGATTATCAAGCCCGACCGCAGATTCGCGAAAACCGGAAAACTCAGGTTCCAGGCATTTGTGTACAACGCAGATCGTTCAACAGCGGCTCCAAGGATCGTTTTGCAGCTGGAGTTGCGGCGAGAGGGTCAAGTGCTGATTCAAACGCCGGCGACTCCAGTGGCCACGGCAGGAGTAACGGACGTCGGACGTATACCAGTTGTTGGAGAGTTTCCCCTCGAGGGTTTTCCGGTAGGGGCGTACAAACTAAAACTGATCGTTACGGATTCAACGAGCAAGTCGATTGCCTCGCGCGAGGGTAACTTTTCGATTCAGTAGACGAAAGGAAGCTCGGATGTCTCAAGCTTCGTCGTCAGGAGGCGCCGTCCTTAACTCGAGCAAATGGCCCAGCTTTTCCTTCTTAGTTCGTAAATAGTTCGCCGCTCTTTCGGACGGCTCGACCTGAATAGACACTCTTTCCACGATCTCGAGTCCCGCTTCCTTCAGCGCGTGCAGCTTGCCCGGGTTGTTGGAAATCACTTTCACCTGACATAAGCCCAGGTCAAAAAGAACTTCGGCGCACTGGCGGTACTCACGCGAATCAACGGCCAGCCCCAGGCGCTCGTTGGCTTCGACCGTATCTGCGCCTTCGTCCTGCAACGCGTAGGCGCGAATCTTGTTGAGGATGCCGATGCCGCGGCCTTCCTGTTGCTGATAGACGATCGCTCCGCGGCCTTCTTTCTGAATCATCTGCATGGTGCGATGAAGCTGTGCCCCGCAATCGCACTTCGTCGAGCCGAACACGTCCCCGGTCAGGCATTGTGAATGAATCCGCACCAGAGTAGGGACATCCGGGCGCAACTCGCCTTTATAGAGGACAACGAACTCTTCGTCGCTGATACGCGAACGATAACCCGCGATCTTGAAGTCGCCCCATTCCGTGGGCAGGCTCGCTATCGCCACGCGCTCGACTGTTAATTCCTGAGGAGAATTAGGACAAACAAGAGGCTCTACCTCGGTCTTGGTCAGATTACAGGCCATCAAAAGCTCCTTAGAGGGGTTCGCTCTCGCAAGTTGAATGAACTCATTCGCGGCCGCCCCGTCAACGATCGTCTGGTTGCTGGTAACAGAAGGAAATTATAGAGGTAGGCTACGGCATCCGACAAGCAGGTCCCAGATCCAGGGCGGCCTACGGCAAGTTCACGCTCGAGATATAACCGGCCATAAAATGTTGCCGTGAAGGGAAGCCCCGCGATAAGATACGCGGCTTGGCACGGCGGATATCTGCAAATTAGTAGTTTCAAGCAAGCCCGACGATCAGGCTGTCAATGGCGAGCAATCCAGAAGACGCGTCCGGTCGCACCAGACTGAGCACGACTCAGAGCGGCGGCCCCGGAGAACATTCGACCGAACGGCGACCGGCGCTGGTTTTTCTGCGCGGAGAATTGCTCGCAGTCCCGATTCCTCTGGAACGTAAAGAGGTAACTTTGGGTCGCGCGCTGGAAGCCGACATCCGCATTAACGACTCGCGCGCTTCGCGCCTTCATGCGCGGATCACGACCGAGCGCGACGAAGCCACCGGCGAAACCCGGTATCGCCTGAACGATCTGAAGTCGACCAACGGCACGCTGCTCAACGGCAAAGCCATCGATCAGGAGTTCCTGCAGGACGGCGATAAATTCGAAGTAGGCGATCAGTTGATTCGCTTTGAGATGCTGGACGAGATTGACCGCGAATTTCAGCAACAGATTCACCGCCTGCTGGTCCATGACGAACTGACCGGTCTGCTCACCAGCAAGTCTTTCTTTTCCGAGATGCGGCGGGAAGCCGCGCGCGCCGAAGCTGAGTCGATGCCCTTCTGCGTCCTGATGATGGACATCGATCATTTTAAGGAAGTTAACGACACCTACGGTCACCTGGTCGGCAGCGAAACGCTGGAAGAAATCGGCGCAGTGATCAAGAGTTCTTTGCGCGCCGGCGACGTCGGGGCCCGGTTTGGCGGTGAAGAGTTCGCCGCGTTCTTGCTGGATGCTGATTACGCGCAGGGATTGGTCGCGGCTGAACGCGTTCGATCGGCCATTGAGAAGCACGAGTTCCCCGCCGTGCGACGCGGTAGTAGTGAAGCCCCGCGTACGCACCGCATAACGATTAGCGTCGGGGTCGCGTCTTATCCGGAAGACGCGCGCGATCCGATTCAATTGGTAGAAATGGCCGACTCCGCGCTTTATCGGGCCAAGCGCAGCGGGCGCAATCGGGTCTGCGCTTATCGACCGGCCGTGGGAACCGAAGTCGTGCGCTTGCGGCCACGAGCCTAGCAGTCAGTTAGTATCACCCGCGGTAGCGAGTTGGGTTCATCACGCGCTTGTCAGTACCACCTGTGGTAGCGGGTGGGTTCAGGACGCTTCAGGAGGAAAATGGGTCTGATGCCAGCAAAAGGTTACGCAGTTATTTTTTGTCTCGTTGTGATTACGACCGGTTGCAGTTCGAACGATACCAGCACCACGAACACCGCCAACACGCCCGCGTCTGCCAGTCCGGCCACAATGGCCAACCCGGCGACATTGCCCGCTACTCCGAACCCGGCGGCAGTAAAAGCGAAAATCGATACGTGCAACCTGCTGACCAGTGCCGACCTCAAGGAAGTCCAGGGCGAAGCTGTGAAGGAGGCGCAGAGATCGGATCGCCAGGATGGCGGGTTCATCGTCTCGCAGTGCTATTATTCCCTGCCGACCTCGTCGAACTCAGTGGTGCTGAACGTCACGACCGCCAGCGAAGGTGGCGGAGCCGCCAATCCCAGGACGTTTTGGAAAGATACCTTCGGCCGTAAAGAAGAGAAGGGCAAGGACCGCGATCGTGAAGCGAAGGAAAAGGAAAAGAAGGGCGAAGAAAGCGAGGCATCAGTTCCGCCAGAGAAGATCGCCGGCCTCGGTGAAGATGCTTATTGGCTCGCGAGCCGTGTGGGAGGCGCCCTATACGTGCTGAAGAAAGATCTCTTCTTTCGCATCAGCGTCGGCGGCGCCGGCGACGAGCAGTCCAAGCTGAAAAAGTCAAAGACGCTGGCTCAGCGAGTGCTGAAGCGAATCTGAAGAAATCTTTTTGTTTGAGTTTAGTGGTGGGCTGCCGCCCGCCGGTTCCCGTGTCCGCAAGCCCGACCGTCAGGGAGGGCTCGATGAATCAAAGGAGATTCCTATCGTGAGACTATTCCTGCTTGCATTAACGATTGTCAGCTCCGGCGCGCTTTCCGTTTCCGCGCAACAACCTGCCGAACAGCGGGCGGGACTGAACGAAGCGGCCACCGCGTTCGACGCTAGAGGCGCTGCCGCACTCGAGGGTCGCTTGTTGACCACCGTGCTCAACGGGTCAGACGACTCACCGGTGACCGATGTGCGCCTGGCGGTAAAAAACATCAGCCCCAACTTCTACACTTACGTGACCGGCTGGGCGACGTTCTACGACTCAGGCGCCGTGCGCTGTGGTGAAGGACTGTTCAAGCTTGATACCCTGGCCCCGAATGAATCCGCGGAAACCGACACGCCCGGTCTGCGTCTGCGTTGCACTCCCGCGAGTTGGCGCATCGTGGCGACTAATCTGTTGACTCGCACTTACGACGCCGCCAAACCGACAGAAGCAGCTCCTCCTCCCGCTGAAACTCCGGTAGTTGAAAAGACTGCGCCGGTTAACTTCATCATCAGCATTGACGGCGAGCGGCACCCGATTCAGCTCGATCGCCCAATCGTGCTGAAACTGGGTAATCGGAATAGAAAGATCATTCTACGTCCGGTGCCGTAGATGGATGTTCGGACAAACTTCAGTTTGTCGGCTCAACGGTCGAACGATGGACTTCGACAACTAAAGTTTGTCGGACTTCAAGGGTGCGGCGCCAATAATTCACAGACTCTCACAAATCGCGCGATCCCGCCTTGGGTAATAATTAATTATGTCAGGTTCCGAGAATCCATCAACAGAACAAGCTACTGACTCGACCACCATCGCTTCTGACGTTTCCGCTCCTTCCGAGTCGATGAGTTTTTGGTCCGCGATTCGCGAGTCACTGCGCGGCAGCCGACAGGACTACACGGTCGGACCCATCGGCCGCTCGATCATTCTCCTGGCGATCCCGATGGTGCTCGAGATGTGCATGGAAAGCATCTTCGCGGTCGTTGATATCAAGTGGGTTTCTTATCTTGGCCCCGACGCTATGGCGACGGTTGGCCTGACCGAGTCGCTGCTGACTTTGATCTACGCGCTTGCGATCGGCCTGAGTATTGGAGCCACCGCGACCGTAGCGCGGCGGATCGGTGAACATAATCCGGACGGGGCCGCGCGCGCGGCAGTGCAGTCCATTGCGCTGGGTTTGATAGTGGCAATCGTGCTGGCACTGGTGGGTGCTCCACTGGCGCCGAGGTTGCTCGCGCTGATGGGCGCGTCGCCGTCTGTCGTTGCGCAGGGCGTGTGGTTTACGCGCATCATGCTCGCGGGCAATGTCACGGTCGTGATGCTCTTCATGATCAACGCCATCTTTCGCGGGGCCGGCGATGCGGCGATTGCGATGCGCGTCCTCTGGTTCGCAAACGCCATCAACATCGTGCTCGGTCCCTGCTTCATATTCGGTCTCGGTCCCTTTCCCAGGCTGGGCATCGCCGGTGCGGCAGTCGCGACCAACATTGGCCGTGGCAGCGGCGCCCTCTATGCGTTCAGCCGCCTGGTTCGTAAAGGTGGACGATTTGAAATTAAACGCCCGCACTTCCGGCTCGAGCCGGCCATCATGGGCCGTCTGGTGCGCCTGTCAGCGACCGGAACTTTTCAGGTTTTCATCGGCATGGCCAGTTGGATCGGCCTGGTGCGCACGATTTCGAGTTTTGGCACCGATGCCTTAGCCGGCTATGTCGTCGGCATACGCGTGATCATTTTCGCGCTGCTGCCGTCGTTTGGAATGAGTAACGCCGCCGCGACGATGGTGGGCCAGGCATTGGGTGCCGGGAAGCCCGAACGCGCCGAGCGCGCGGTGTGGAAGGCGGGCTTCTACAACTTGATCTTCCTCGGGTCGGTGGGGTTGATATTTGTTGTCTTCGCCAGACAGATCATCGGACTTTTCACGCACGATCCGGCGGTCGTGCCCTACGGAGTGGATTGCTTGCGCATCGTTGCCTGTGGTTTTGTGTTCTACGCCTACGGCATGGTCCTGACCCAGTCGTTCAATGGCGCGGGTGACACCTGGACGCCAACGATCCTTAACCTCTTCGTATTCTGGCTATGGGAACTACCGCTGGCTTATGTGCTCTCGATTGTATTTGGCTTCGGACCTCGCGGGGTCTTCCTGGCAATCACGATCGCGTTTTCCACGCTGGCGATTGTAAGCGCGTTCTTCTTTCGCCGCGGCAAATGGAAGATGAAAGTTGTGTAGGGGCTGCTAAAAACATTGGACTACTATCCACGAAGCTACACGAAGCGTCGACCGTGAGGAAGAGCTCACGGCGAGCCAAGTACTGGCAGCGACGCCGCGCCGCGCGGCATGATGTAACCCTTCGTGTCTGACGAAAGGTCCATTAACGCATCTTCGAGCGAGCGCGCCGGATTCATCCGCATCCGGCGCACGTCATCGTCCGGCAATTTCGTGACGATGTGAACCTTAAAGCGCTCGGCTTTAGTAAAAAGCGCCCAGGCGGTTTGGCCGTTGACTTCATAAGCTTCGCGTAAGCGAAGCTCCAACGCGCGCGAATCGTCTGATTCAAACCACTTGAGGAAATCCGGTCTGCCTAAACCGTCCCCGCATTCAGCCAAAAGGACAATCGTACCGCCGTCGACACATGCCGCCGCCGCCATGTCCAGGGCCTTGTGCGCCTGAATCAGGTTGATGTCGAAGGGAGAACCGCCGCAACTAACGACAACGATCTCGAGCTTTTCAGAAATTCGAACTGAATGACCGGCAGCGTAATCTTCACAGGCGCGCGCATGCCCCGTGCGCCAGTGGCCGGCGAAAACCTTTTCGCAACGTCCGCGCTCATCGACGATGGCGTTGATTGAAAAGACGGGATCGATCATTGAGGCGATGTGTTCGCATTCTTCGCTGACCGCATTGCCTTCCAACAGCCCGGCGCCGACACCCGCGCGGCGGCCGCCACCTTCGAAATCCAGCGCCAGCATATGCGTGGCTTTGATGGTTTGCGCTGCCGCCAGACCCGGGCAGATCGATTTGCGCCCGCCGGCAAAGCCCGCGAAATAATGAAAGCGAACCGCGCCGGTGAGAATTACTTTGTCGAATTCTTTCAGCGCACGATTGACTTGGACCGGCGTGCCACGTTCAGTAGAACCGAGCTGGATCAATTGCGAGGGATCATAGGCGTCGTGATCGATGGTGCGAATGCGTTGGGCGATGAAGGGCGTGAGCAGTTCGGCTTTTTCGTCGGCGCGGACCGCCCGGTGTATTCCAGTTGCAAAGATGATCGCTATGTCCCCAGGAGAAACGCCGTTTTCAATTAGACGGCGCACCAGCAGGTTGACGATTTGGGCGCTGCCGGTAGCCCGCGTGGCATCAGAAACGACAATCAGCGCACTCTCGCCCGCTGTTACCAATTCTTCGAGCGGCAGTGAATCAATAGGATCGTCAAGGGCCGCGCCTATCTCCACGTCTGAAAGAGGATGCGATGCTGCTTCGCCCGGGGCGAGGACGTCAAATCGTGCCGTGTCGTAGTCGAAGGTTATTGCTGAGCGGCCGTAACCGAGTTCGATGGTTGGCATATTGTCTCGGTTCCCTCTCCCTCTGGGAGAGGGTTAAGGAGAGGGTTAGGGTGAGGGCTTAAGTAAAGTAGAAATCATTTCAATCTCGCAGCTTCGCCCCTTACCCCTACTCCCTTTCAGATCGAAAGCACGCCGTACCAGCCTGACAGAAGTGCAACGCTTCATCTTCAAAATCGCCGGTTTCCATCTGGATGGTCAAATGATCGACGCCGAAACCATCGTGCAGTTTCGTCCGCAACTCTTTAAGCAGGTTTGGTTGTGAAATTGAGTAAGCGTGAATGACGTGCGCGCTCAAGGCTTCGTGCCCGGAAGTAATGGTCCAGATGTGCAGATCGTGGACGTTGGTGACGCCTTCCGTTGCCAGGATCGTGTCTTCTACTGCTGCCAGATTGATGTGTGCCGGCGTGCCTTCGAGCAGGACGTTGGTAGCTTCACGTATCAGATGCCATGAACTCCACACGATCAGCAGGCCAATCAGCACGCTGAAGAGCGCGTCCGCGGCGTTCCAGCCCGAAATAGTAATCACCGCGCCGGCCACGATCGCAGCTCCCGATCCCAATGCGTCACCCATAATGTGCAGCCAGGCGCCCCGGACATTCAGATCTTCTTTGCGATCTCGATGCAACAAACGCGCGCAAATCAGATTAACCAAAAGGCCGCCGGTGGCGACGAACATCATGGGGATGCTGCGCACTTTTGGCGCAGTAAACCAGCGCTGGTAGGCCTCGTAAAAAATGAAGAGCGCGATCAGCACCAGCCCGACTCCGTTAATCAGAGCGGCCAGGATTTCCAGGCGGTAGTAGCCGAACGTCTTCCCCGGGGTGGCCGGCCGCGTGCTAAACCAGACGGCCATCAGCGCCAGCGACAACGCGGCCACGTCAGCCAGCATGTGACCGGCGTCGGCCATCAGCGCCAGCGACGCTGTCCACCAACCGCCGAACGCTTCCGCGAACATGTACACGGCGGTTAGAACCAGGACGATCGTCAACCGCCGGCGGCTTTCGCGCGCGCGCCCGTGACGGTGCCCGTGTCGTGGGATTTCGGGAACGACATGATTTGAAGTTGCTGCGCTCATTTGGTTCGAAACAAGATTAGCAGATCAGGTAAGTGGCGCAAACGGAGACGAGCAGATGTTTCGTGAATCTTAGTTAACCGCTGCAAGCTGATGTTAGAATCGTGCGCGCAGATGGGCGAAAAAAGAGAACTTCGGCAGAAAGCATCTGAGGAGACGGCGTATCAGTTCTACCGCCCGCTTCGCGGGCTCATTTGGTTCAAATCCAATTCGATCCCCCGGGCTTTCGCCCCGATCGCAACGTTGAGTTTTCGCAGACGGTCAATCTGGTGCGGCGGCTGCGTGCGAACGGCGTGTACTTCGAAGAGTTGATCTATCCGGACGAGATACACGATTTTCTGCGGCACCAGGACTGGCTGCGCGCGTATCATGCGGCAGCAGATTTTTTCGACAAGCATCTGAAGTGACTTTCAACCCTCGCAACATCCTGGTAATCGATTTTGGCCAGCTCGGTGACGTGGTCATGAGTCTGCCGGCGTTGCGCGCGATCCACGATCATTTTCCTCATGCACGCCTGACTGTGGCTGTGGGCCGGCCCGGCGCGGAGATAATCGAAATGTCAGGCCTGGCGGATGCGACCATCGAGATCGACCGCGTCGGCTTACGCGACGGATTTCAACCACTTTCAGTTCTGCGAATCCTGCAAATCGTCAAAGACGTTCGCCGCTGCGAATTTGATTTCGTGATCGACCTGCACAGTTTCGCGGAAACGAATCTGCTGGGCTTTCTTTCCAGAGCCCGCAATCGTCTATTTGCGCGGCGACCCGGACGCTCGCTCGACTTTCTCGCTAACTTTGATCCCAAACCGCCCGTTGATAAAAACGATCCGGAACAGCATCTGGTGGATCGCTATCTCGACGTGCTGGTTCCGCTGGGAATCAAAAACGCGGCGCGAGTGCCGAAGCTGACGACCCGGGCCGAAGATGACCGCGCGGTGGATGTCTTGCTGCGCAAGTCAAAAGCCGAATCCGGCACCCCGCTGGTGGGATTGTTTCCCGGCGCCGGCCATCCCGGAAGATGCTGGCCGCTGGAAAGCTTTGTGCAGTTGGCGGATTTTCTGGTGCGCAACGACGGGGTGCGGTCGGTAGTGTTTGTGGGGCCGGAGGAGCGACATTTGGTGCCCCAGATGCGCGCGCAGTTTCCATCGTCGTGCGTTATTCTGGACAAGCTGACGATACCGCAGCTCGCGGCGGCGCAGGCACGGCTGGCGGTGTTTGTTTCGAATGATACGGGCCCCGTCCATATCGCCGCGGCGGTCGGGACGCCGATCGTAGTGCTGATCGATCTGCCGACGCCGCACGCTTACGTGCCACTGGCCGAATCTCAACGGCTGATCTTCAGCCAGAGCATCGCGCAGATTGAAGTCGAAGAGACGTATGCCGCTACCCGAGAGTTGCTCAGTGCCGGACGAACAGAGAAGCTTTTCGCCAGCTAAGAATCACGAAAATGGCTAAACAGAAGATTACGAAGTTAGCTCTCTTGAAGGTAGTCCTGCCAACTCTTTTTCTCGCCTCACTTTTGATTGCCCGATCTGGTTTCGAATCAAAAGAGAAAGCAAAGGGCCCGGCCGCGACTCCGGCTGCAAGCGCCCCGCTTAAGCCGAGCGCTGCGAAACAGCCGGACGACGCGGCCCTGTCACAGGAGATTGATCGAGCGATCGACGGAAGCGATCTGACACGAGCGCGCTGGGGAGTTTTTGTAATCTCGACGAAAGACGGGCGCGTGCTGTATTCCCGCAATGGCGACAGTCTGTTTACTCCCGCGTCGAATATGAAGGTCTACACGACGGCGGTCGCGCTAGATATGCTGGGCGCGGATTATCGCTGGCGCACCTCGGTCTATGTCGACAAACAGCCGGACGCGGATGGCATCATCGCCGGCGATGTCACGCTCTATGGACGCGGCGCTCCCGATCTGATGTCAGTCCGGCAAGGCTCCGGAGCATCGCTGGCGCAATTTGCGGATCAGCTTTATCAAAGTGGCGTGCGTCACGTCCGCGGAAATGTCATCGGTGATGAAAGTTATTTTCGCAGCGAACTATTCGGCCTCGGCTGGCAATGGAACGATCTGCAATGGTACTTCGGCGCTGAGCCCAGCGCCCTAACAATTGACGAGAATAGTTTTGAGCTGACGATTGCGCCCGGAAGCAAGCCTGGCAGCGCCGCCAGTGTGGCCGTGAGTCGGGACGCCGGGTTTGTGCACCTGACGAACATCACGATGACCGGCGAGCGCGAGGCCACCAACACCGTCGGCATCAATCGCGGCTTGTCCAATAACGAATTGCGTGTGTGGGGAGACTTTCCCGTTGGTGGTAGATCCTACTCAGCTTTTCTTTCGGTTCACAATCCGGCCTTGTGGGCGGCGACTCTTTTCAAGCAGGCCCTGGTTGCGCGCGGCATCAAGGTGGACGGCGAAGTTCGCAGTCGCGACTTTCGCCTGCCTGAGAAAGAAAAATTCGATCCCCAGAAGGCGTTCGAGATCGCTTCTCAGGATAGCGCCACGCTCGCCGAGATCGTGCGAAAGACAAACAAAGAGAGTAACAATCTTTTCGCCGAGCTCATTCTGCGCACGCTGGGGAAAGAGCGTGGAGCCTCGGCGCCCGATCCCGACGCGCGGAAGAACCGCGAGCGTGGCGATGATGAAGCGGGCACAGCAGTCGTCAGATCATGGCTGGCACGCAATGGGATTTCAGACGATGGTCTGGCGATTCGCGATGGCTCAGGCCTTTCACGTCTGGATTTAGTCACACCGGAAGCAACGGCGCGTTTGCTGGTAGCTATCGGCAAAACAAATTCGGCGACAACCTTTCATGATTCGCTTCCTATTGCCGGTCGCGACGGGACGCTGGGATCGCGCCTCCAGCGGGGAGCCGGACGGATATCTGCCAAGACGGGAACAATCTCGTACGTTCACTCGCTCTCTGGTTATGCAGCCGCCGAAAATGGCGAGATCCTCTGCTTTTCAATCTTCTGCAACGACTCTACGGTGCGCAACAACCCGGTCCGTTTGATTGACGAGATCGCGGGTCTGCTTATTTCGTATCCGCGATCGCCTGCGAAAAAATAGCTGAATCCCCCATTTTTGCGGCGATTTCTCCATTGTTGACTCTGGACAAACTTGCTTTAACACGGTAAGATTCCAAAGGTCGAAGCCGTGTTCAGGCTTCTCACTTGCCCTGGTGAAGACGCGACCCGCACCCTCACATTTTCAAGTAAGAACAGGAGAACAAAATGCCGACGCAAGTGATCCGAATTGCCTTCGCGGGCCTGTCTCTCACGATGATGTTCGCAATTGCCAGCGGTCAGGGAAACCTGACAGCCAAGGCAAACAACCTTCAGCCGGCTGCCGAGGCGCCCGGCGATACCGATCGCGCGCGCGATGGATTGATCGGTCCCGTACGGCGAGTCCGAACCGAAGTCGCCAAACTGTCGTCAGTGGGCGGGAAATCGATCGAAGACAGCAAGCGCACTCTGCTTGAGACAGCCGAGTACGATCTAAAAGGCGTTAAGACTCAAAACCAATACTTTCCCGTGACCGGCTCGACTCTCACTGGACGCGAAGTTTACCGCTATGACGATAAAGGCAATATCAGCGAGATGACTCTCGTTAATGCCGATGGTTCGCTGGTCAGCAAAGAAGTGTACAAGTACGACTTTGACTCTATTGGTAACTGGGTGAAGATGACGACGTCGCTGGCAGTAGTAGAAAACGGCCGCCTCGGATTCGAGCCAACCGAGGTCACGTACCGCACAATTTTTTATTACCTCGACGCGACTATGGCGAAGATGCTTGAACCTGCATCGACGAGTCCAGCCGAAACTGAAAGCAGGAAGACAGCAACGCCGCCGCCGTCACCAGCTCTCGACAAACTGAAAGTGTCCGGGGCGCAACCGATGGGCGTCGATTTAACTAACGCGCACATTGATGTAGACCGAAAATCGGTTGCCGTAGTAGATGCCCCGCCACCGGCGCCAAAGCCCTTGCTGCGTCCGCTCTCACGCGGAGTGCTGAATGGAAAGGCATTGAATCTGCCGATGCCAAACTATCCTGAGGCGGCTCGCCGTCTGCGCATCATCGGCTTGGTCCAGGTCGATGTAGTTGTCGATGAAAATGGAAAAGTCATTTCAGCGAAAGTCCTGTCGGGACCGGGCGTATTGAGAGACGCGGCACTGCAGGCCGCTCTGGGCGCGCGGTTTTCACCGACGAAACTTTCGGGCCAGAGCGTCAAAGTCTCCGGCCAGATCAACTATAACTTCACCCTACCTTAACTTCTCAAGCCGGCCTGGCGGGTTCCACCTCCTTCAGGCCGGCTCCTCGCAGAATCCCCTGCACAGAAAAGGAATAACGTATGGCACTCACTGGAGAACTCAGCGATCTTTCTCTTGCCGAGCTAATCGAGTTTTTTTGTAATCAACGCAAGACCGGCCGGCTGAAAGTCATCTACCCAATCGGCCCAGGCTATTTCTATCTGCAAGCCGGCTCAGTAGTGCACGCGCGGATTGGCGTTTTGCGCGGCATTGAAGCTGTCTACTGTGCATTGACGCTGCCGAACGCTTCCTTCACTTTCAGTCCGGCATTCGAACCTCCCGAACTCAGTATCAACCAACCGTGGACCTCAGTCGTTCTGGAAGGACTGAGGAGAATGGACGAAGGTGTTTCGCCACCGGATGCGTTTCCGGAGGAGGAGGCTGCTTCGCCCGTCGAGGAAATCAAAACAACAGAGCCGGACCTCGCCGTTAGTGATCTCGATGAACTTGCTCGGGACGACGATGAATCTAAAGATGCGATGATTGAGGTTCCTGCTGTCCAGCCCGCAGAGATGCCCGCGTTCCTCGCGCAGGCTGAGAACGAATCGCGTTGGCGAGGCAAGCCATGGACGTTAGCCGCCATTGGGTTCGCAGTGGTGTTAGTGCTGACGGTGATTAGCGTACCGTGGGCAAGGTATGTTCGTAGCAAGGCCGCGAAGCTGGCGTTAGAGACCCAGACCGTGCCGGCCACAAATCCCGAAACGTCTGCGCCTTCAGGTCCGGCTAATGAAACTTCAGCAGCACCTACGCCGGACGAGACGGTGATTCCGGCGGTAAACTCAGCGGACGCCGAGCAATTTGCCAAACGACAGCGCGAGGCTCGTGCGAAAGAACGAGCAAAGCTTCAAGGAACCACGACGACGGCTTTTACGGGCAATACTCAGAGGGAAGCAAAAGACATCTCAAGCTTAGCTAATCCGAGCAGCGTCAAGCCGCAATCTTCACCCTCAACCGCCGGCAGGAAGGTTACTGTGCAAGTTTCTTATGACGAGAACGGGCGAGTGACGCAGGCTTCCGGAGGGGACGCGACCGCTTTGCGGATAGCGCGGCAGAAACGTTTTCCGGCGGGCAAAGCGGGCTCAGCGACAGTTACGATTCCAATCAACTAGTGGCCATGTCCTGACCTGAGCTCCTTCAAACCATTTTCCAAATGCAATTGACAAATGACAAATGGAAAATGACTCTATAGCGCCTCACCGCATACCACTCACACCAACCCCATCAACTCATCTTCGTCCAGCACAGCCGACGCTTGCTTGGCGCGTTCGTAGATGCGCGTGACTCGATCTTCGCTCGCTTCCAGACCGCGACTCTCGAGCCAGAAGATGACATTCGATTTGCCGCTCATCGGACCAATCTCGATCACTTGCTTCAAGCCAAACAGTCCCGCGGGCACGCCTGAATAAATCAAGTCGGCGAGTTCGGTGTCGCCTTTCCGGTAACTCTTGATCACCGCGGCGGCATGGACGCCGGTAGCCGTGCGAAACGCGTCGCGACCGAACACCGGATAGTTCAGCGGAATAGTCCAGCGGCAAGCCTCGGCGGCTTTGTCGCAATACTCGCCCAGGCGGGTCAGGTCGTTTTCAATCCAGCCCAGCAGCTTCAAGTTCACCAGCAACTGATCCATGGGTGTGTTGCCGACGCGCTCGCCCATGCCCAACGCCGAGCCGTGAATCTGATCCGCTCCGCCTTCGATCGCCGCCAGTGAATTAATCACACCCAGGCCGCGATCCTGATGACCGTGCCAGTCGAGGCGCACCTGCTCGCCCTGCTCGTCGATTATTCCGCGCACAAACTTAACTACTTCGCGCGCACCATCGGGCGTGGCGTGGCCGACCGTGTCGCAGACGCAGACGGCCCGGGCGCCGCAGCGAATCGCGGTGGTGTAGAGCGCGCGAATCGTTTCCGGATCAGCGCGCGTCGTATCTTCGGTCACGAACATGACCGGCAAGCCTTCACCTACGGCAAAGGTCACCGCCTCTTCCGTCATTTGCAGAAGTTTGTCGATGGTCCATTCTTCCGCATAGAACCGGATCGGAGAAGAACCGATGAACGTGCAGGCTTCGATGGCAATGCCGGCACGCTGCGAGATTTCCACGATCGGAACAATGTCATTGCGGTGGGTGCGTGCGGCACAGTTGGGACGGATCTTCAGTTTCTTGTCAGCGATTTCGCGGGCCATCATTTCGACACCCGCGGCATGTGTTCCGCCCGCGCCCGGCAGGCCAATGTCCGCCGTGTCGATACCCAGCGCGTCCATCAAGTGGAGTAGTTCGATCTTCTTTTCGACCGGCGGTTCGCACACGGAAGGCGATTGCAAACCGTCGCGCAGTGTCTCGTCGTCAAACCCGATGTGCCGATCGGGCTTGTGAAGTAAGGGATCCACCTTGTTCCAATCGTAGATGAGTTCAGCAACGGACATTTCTGCACTCCTGAAAGCGCTTCGCACTCTCCCTCTGTGCCATGCAAAGCTTGTACTCTTACCTGGATTCGATTACAACAACCGACAGGCGGGGATGTCAACTCTAAGTTTCCGAACCAGGCAAGTGCGGCAAACCCGAATCGAGCGCATTGCGTTGGGTTCGGATCGCGCGGCGAAGATTATGGCCGTGCGCGCCAGCATCGCGCGCGTGGCCCAGATCGATTCCGGCTGGCGCGAGGCGAGCGTAGTGGCGCGAGCGGTCAAGACCGAGGCGCCGGCAATGCCCTTGAATGATTGGGAATTGATGAGCGGCGCGCGGCAACGCGCCCTGGCCGTGCGCGAGATTCTCATTGAGCAAAGACTCGACGCCGATCTTTACGTCGGACTTGAAGGCGGCTTCCATTCGATCTCGGTTGAAGGCGAGTGGCACACGTTCTTACGTGGCTGGGCGTTTGTCACTGACGGCGAACGCGACAGCTTTGGCATGTCGCCATCAATCGGCGTTCCCGAAGCGATCGTCAAAGATGTGATCCAGGGCAAGCGAGAGTTGGGAATCGTAATTGACGAGGTCGCCGGCGTACGCGACGTGCGCAGCAAACAGGGGGCCTGGGGCGTGCTGTCGCGCGATCTGTTGACGCGTTCGATGAGTTTCGAAATCGCTCTGATTGCCGCCTTTGCACCTTTCTATAATCCAGCACTCTATTCTTCCGAATAAGGCTTTTCTCTGTGCGTACTCAGTGTCCTCCGTGTCTCTGTGGTGAATGGTTCTCACGTCATGTTCACCACAGAGACACAAAGGCCACTCAGATTACACGGAGAACACATCAACAGCCAGAAACTCGCAGCATTAGCCTCGCAGTATTAGCTGGCGCCCGTATCAATGCTAAAATCTCCTCAGATGCGCGTCACCATCGGACAGATCAATACGACGAACGGCGACTATGCAGGCAATGTTGCGCGCATCCTCAGCGCCATCGAGCAGGCAAAGAAAGATCGTTCCGATCTCATCGTTTTTCCGGAAGTAACCATTCAGGGGTACACCTCGCTCGACTGGTTTCTGGATCCGGATGTAATTCGTGCGGCGTTGGATCCCCTGGACCAGATCATCGCCGCGACCGAAGGCTTAACGGCAATCGTCGGCACCGTCCGCCCCAACGATCAGCCCAACGGCCGCCGGCTCTACAACTCAGCGGCCATCATTCGTGATAGAGCGTTGCTGGGCTTTGCCGACAAAACCCTGCTGCCTGAATACGACGTGTTCGACGACCCGCGTTACTTTGAGCCCGGACGCGAGCGTCGCTTGTTCAAGCTGGACGATTGCGATCTGGGCGTGGCTGTCTGTGAAGACTTTTGGAATGATAAGACCTTCTGGAAACAACGCCTCTATCCAAACGACCCGGCCCAGGAATTGATCGAGATGGGCGCGAAAATCCTGGTGTCGATCAATGCTTCGCCTTTCAACAAAGGCAAGATGGGAATGCGCTGCGAAATGGTTTCCCATCGCGCCCGGAGCGCCGCGCTGCCGATCGTTTTTGTAAATCTTGTCGGCGGAAACGATGGCGTGATTTTTGACGGCGCCAGCATCATCTCAGATCGTCACGGCAAGATTGTTCTGCAAGCGCCGCCGTTCGAGGAATTCGTCGAGACGGTCGACCTGGATTGCGGTATCGCGGACTCTCGCTGTTTGCCAGGTGACGATATTGAGACTGTGCGCGCGGCGCTGGTGCTCGGCATTCGCGACTACGCTCGCAAGAATAACTTCACGAAAGCAGTTTTTGGTTTGTCGGGTGGAATCGATTCCGCGCTGGTGGCCGCGCTGGCAAGCGAAGCATTGGGCGCCGACAACGTCCTCGCGGCGATGATGCCGTCACCCTATTCGTCTCGTGGCAGTCTCGAAGATTCGGTCGAACTGGCGCAGCGCCTGGGAATCAGGACGATTGAAAAACCGATCAGCGAAGCGTTTCACGTGCTGAGAAGGGAAATGGATTTGCCTGAGCCGAAGGTGGGCAGCGAGTCCGGGGCCATTGAACATGCGGTCGAGAATCTGCAGTCGCGCTTGCGCGGAAACATCCTGATGACGATCTCGAATGCTGAAAATCGGCTGTTGCTTTCCACCGGAAACAAATCAGAGCTGGCCCTGGGTTACTGCACGCTCTATGGCGACACGAACGGCGGACTCGCGGTAATCGGTGACGTCTTGAAAACTGAAGTTTATGAACTGGCGCGGCTTTACAATCGCGAGCGCGAATTAATTCCGCGCTCGATTATCGATAAGCGCCCTTCGGCGGAACTTGCGCCCGAACAGTTTGACGATCAGTCTTTGCCGCCGTATGACAAACTCGATCCGATCCTGAAGCTGTACTTTGAACAGAAGCAATCGCCCGAGGAAATCATCGCGGCGGGCCACGAGGCGCAATTAGTTTACGACATTCTGAACCAGGTCGAATCGCCGGCGAACGAATTCAAGCGTCGCCAGCTGCCACCCACCCTGATCATCTCGCGCAATGCTATCGGCATCGGCCGGCGGCGTCCGGTAACTCATCGCTACCGCAGACAAGCAAAGCCCTCGAGCATTGGGCGCGGTGCGCCAAAATAATTTGTGTGTTAGCAGGTTTAATTTGGGAAATCATTAAGAGATTCCCTTGCCAGATAAGACGATCCACGAAGATACACGAAACTGGAAAAGTCTTGTTCGTGTGATTTCGTGGATAGTTCTTAGCCAGCGGGACAGAGAGTACGGAACCACTCAGGACGCTACCACACTTGATCTGACTCAAGAAGGTGAAGCAATATTGTGCCGTTCCCTAAGCTAAAACTCTTGAAGGTGAAACGATGAGGATCAGATCATTCGCGGCATGGATTGCGCTCGCTTCATTATTTTTCCTGACCGGCGGGTCGTCATTTGTAAGCGCCAAAGACGGCTCGGTTGTTGCGCAGGAAAAATCCGATCAGCCCAAGGTGTCGGCCGGCGAACAAAAAGCCGCCGAGGCGATCACCGCGGCGCCGGATCCCGCGGCCAAGCTCAAAGCGGGAGCTGCTTTTATCAAGAAATATCCGAAGAGCACACTTCGCTCGCGGGTGGCCCAGGCCCTGGCAAATGACATCGCCGCCGTCAAGGATGCCACCCAAAAGATAAGCCTATCGCAGGAATATCAGGGCATTTTCAAAGAACCATCCGACCAGGAACTAATCGTTCCCATATTGATCGATGGTTATGGGGACGCGAACCGACTTGACGAAGCCTTTGCGGCCGGCACTGAGTTCCTAAAGAGCAACCCGGACTCGATTCGTGTTTTGGTGAGATTGATGGTTCTGGGAACCGATCAGGCTAAACTGCGGAATGGCAAATTTGTCGAACAGAGCCTGCAATTCGGAACGCGCGCAATCCAACTGATTGAAGCGAAGAAAATTCCTCCCGGCATGGATGACGTCACCTGGAAGTTTTTCGAGACGAATTTGCCAGGGCTGTATCAGTCAATGGGCATACTCAGTCTGGTCAAGGGCGATCGCGTTGAGGCGAGAGCTCGGTTTACAAGGGCGACCGAACTCGCTCCCAATGAACCTTTCAACTATCTGATGCTGATCGACATCTTTGATGCCGAATATCAGGACGTGGCAAAGCGCTATCAAAATATGCCCAGCGGCAAAGCCAAGAATGACGAGTATCCAAAGGTCATGGCAGCGCTCGATAAGGTTATCGATACCTTGGCCCGCGCCGTCGCATTATCCGAGGGCAACGCGCGATTGGAACAGGCGCGCCAACAAGCCATGAAGGACCTCGAGACTTATTACAAGTATCGCCATAGCAACTCCACCGAAGGCATGCAACAGCTCATCGATAAATACAAAGTGACTGCGAAGCCGTAACGAAGAACCTGCCGCGAAACATGGAAGTGCAACTGACTACAGACTCCCTCCTGCTGCGGCCTTTCCGTGATGACGATGTCAGCCGCCTCTATGAAGCGGTGCGTGAATCGATCGCTGAGGTTTCGCCATGGCTGTCCTGGTGTCACCAGGACTATTCCATTGAAGAGAGCAGGGAATTCATTTCCTCGCGCGCCCGGGCCGCCGCCAGCGAAGAGTGGTACAGCTTTGGAATCTTCGAAGAAGACACCGAGAGGTTTCTGGGCGGCGTGGGATTAAATTTCATTAATCGAGTTCATCTGATCGGCAATCTTGGCTACTGGGTGCGAACCAGTTCGGCCGGTCGCGGCATCGCCACCAAAGCTGCGCGTTTGATGGCCCGTTTCAGTTTTGAAGAGGTTGGTCTGCACCGCGTTGAAATTCTGGCGGCGGTTCCAAATCTTGCCAGCCAGCGCGTCGCCGAAAAGGCCGGTGCAGTTCGCGAAGGCGTCTTGCGAAACCGCCTTTTGATCGGCGGCGAGTCACAGGATGCGGTGTTATTCTCGCTGATACCGGAAGACCTTTAGTGGAGCGCGCGGACATCCCGTCCGCCTAAGCGCGTAGCGCGAATCTCTTAGAAGAGATTGTCGTCAGATCTGAGCGTGCTTCACCCGCTGGCGGACAGGATGTCCGCGATCCACCCCGCATTTATGCTACTCTCGTCGCGATGAGTGAACGGTTGCACCAACGCGATCTGGTCCGCGAATTCCTCAACTATATTCAAGTCGAGAAAGGTCTCTCGACAAACACGCTGCAAAGCTACGCGGGCGACATAGCCAGGCTGCAAGGCTGGGCGCAAAAACAAGGCAAGCAGGTGGAAAGGCTTGAGCGCAAAGACTTGCGCGAATGGATTGCGAGCATGTCACGCGAAGGACTGGCGCCTTCATCGGTCGGCCGGGCGGTGAGCGCGGCGCGTGGCTTCTATCGCTTCCTGATGCTCGACGGCCACATCAAACGCCATCCGGCGGAAGACCTGCACACGCCACAGCTCGTCTCGCGCCTGCCACAGTTTCTAACCGAGGAAGAGATGGAGCGGCTGCTGTTTGCGCCCGACCTCAAGACCGACGTGGGCGTGCGTGATCGAGCGCTCCTGGAAGTGATGTATGCCACGGGGCTGAGGGTTTCAGAATTATGTGGGCTCAAGACGAGCGACGTCGAACTGGATGCGGGTCTCGTCACTTGTCATGGCAAAGGGAGCAAGCAGCGGCGCATACCGATCGGTAAGAGTGCGGTTCACTGGCTGCAAAGGTACCTTGCAATTCGCAAACAATCTGGCAGCGAGACGAAAGCCGAATTGTTCTTGAATCGCGGGCGAGTGCTGACCAGGCAGGCGGCTTGGGGGATTATCAAGACCTACGCCGCGCAGGCAGGCGTTCCTGATATCTCGCCGCACACTTTACGTCACAGCTTTGGCACTCATCTGATGCAACACGGCGCCGACTCGCGCTCGGTGCAGGCGCTACTGGGCCACGCGGACATTTCGACCACCGAAATCTACACGCACATCACCGACCTGCACATGCGCAAGGCTTACGATCGATTTCATCCGCGGGCAAGAGCGGCAGGTGGTGGAAAGAGCGGGAAATAGAAAGGCAAAGTACGGATTTTCCATTTCACATTTCACATTGGGATTGTGGCTTGCTCGGCAAGTGTCAGAAGCCCGACTGTAAGCGAGGGCTTGCTTGATGAGAGTTACCCTTACGCGCAGCTTCCGCTTGAAACCTAAATGGCAAATGAAAGATGGAAAATGACAATTGGAAAATGGTATTGATGCTCTCTTCACATGAAGACCTCTTCAACAATCGAAGTCACCCGCACCTATCTGGAAATGCGCGACCCGGCAGAGTTGCAGGCCGCGCGCAGCGACGATCCCCGTATCCGTGTCGAGCAGATGCAGAATTGCCCGGCATCCTTCTTTCGTTATCTCTACGTTGAGGTCGGGCGCAACTATCGCTGGATCGATCGGCTGCCGTGGACAGACGAACAGATCCTGGCGCACTTGAGTCAACCGGAAAACTCTATCTGGCTAATGACCTATGAAGGCGCACCGGCGGGATATTTCGAGCTGCGAAAGTGCGACGACGGATCGATAGAGGTTGCTTACTTCGGGTTATTGCCTGAATTTCTGGGCCGCGGACTAGGCAAGCATTTGTTGACTTGCGCGGCGGAACAGAGCTGGAGTCACTGCGCCAGCCGCGTTTGGCTGCATACCTGCACGCTTGATGACCCGGCGGCGATGCCAAATTATCTGAAACGCGGATTCCAGCCTTTCAAGACTGAGAACTACACGATTGAGCCGCATAAATGATCCGAGCCCTCCCTCACGGTCGGGCTACTGCCCCGGTTTCGGCGCCTGCACAATTGTCAGTGACTTTACCTGCCGCACCCAACGCGCGTGAGTCTTGTCACCGCGAGCGATAATCTTTAGTGGCCCTACGTTGGCGGGAAAGGCCGCGCCGTCCTGGCGATCGGCGAGCAGGATCAGGCGATCTGTCGTTGGTGGATCCAATTCGGGAAGGGCATAGACAGCCTGATAACCGTCAGTTGCTTCGACCAGTAGATAAGTGGCCAGCGCCTTTCCCCGTAGCGCGTCGCCGAACTTCACGCCCGCCTTTTGCAGAATGTCACCGAGCGCGACACCTTCATAGTCGTATTCCTTTCCATCGTGATCCTTTGCGCGCACTCTTTGCCTGACGAACTTGTCGAGATCAGCGCGCGTCAACTTGAGTGGCGTCGGCACTTCACCGCTGACTGTCAGCAAGACGTCCGACGCCGCGGGCGGCGCCGCTACTTTCTGCGCGGAGATGGATATGGCAAGGCCGCACAAGATCCAGAGCGCGACGAGGCAAACGCCTTGGGTAAATTTCATTGCGAAGTTTTCTCCTTCCCACTGCGATAAAAATGGATCTGCACTTGCTCTAGAGTGGCCATGCCTTCTTCAATTTCATTGTCGATGAGCAACAGAAATTTCTCCAGCTTCTCTCGCGTATCTACGATCTCAATAACAATCGGCAGGTCCTGAGACAGCCGCTCGATCTTGAAGGTGTGCATGCGGCTGTGCGCACCGAATCCCATCATGCCGCGCATCACAGTCGCTCCTGCCAAACCTTCCTCCCGCGCCCTCTGCACAATCCATTCGTACAGAAGTTTGCCGTCGTGCCGGTCGCTCTCGCCGATAAAAATGCGCAGCAGATAGCCTTCTTCCGGAAGCATCATGGCGTTACCTCCAAACCTGATAAGCCAGCCCGCGACTTAGCCATACCGCGCCCAGGCACAGCAAGAGATGGGCGGCGACGTTTATCGCCGCCAACAGATTCTGGCCATCGCGCCAAAGGTTGATGGTTTCGTTGCCGAAGGCTGAGAAGGTGGTGAACCCGCCGAGCACCCCGATAAAGATTAGGGTGCGGGTTTCGGCGGTGAACATGCCTCGCGACTCGGCGAGTTGTGAAAGAAAGCCAATAGCAAAGCAGCCGATGAGGTTGACGGCCAAGGTGCCGTAGGGGAAGGCAATGCTCTTGCTCCACAGCTGAATGTAGCCGGAGACGGCATAACGCAAACTCGAGCCGATGAATCCGCCAAGGCCGGCCAGAAATAATTTGCCCACGTTCGGCGACTCCTAACCCGCAGATTTGGTAGGAGTCATTAGCACGCAGGCGGTTAATGGCGGACTCCATCGCCGGATGTGGCACAGGCATCTTACACGTGAATCACGGGCTGGAAACCCGTGCCACCAAACTATACAAACGCAAAATCAAACTGTTCCTGAAAGATGAGCGGGTCGCTGTTGACGTCGACGTTGCCGAGATAATCTTCGATCTCGTTGAGCACATCGCGCTCTGGACCGCGCAAAGCTTTCGCTACTTCCGGATTGACGCGCAGCATCGCCTGACGGGCTCCTTCCGCTTCTCTCGAGAGACGCCGGGCCTGCTCCAGAATTTCGTAGCAGATTGTTTGCGGCGATTTCACCAGGCCCGCTCCCTGACAATACTGACAGGGCGAACACAGGGTGCGCTCGAGCGATTGCTTGACGCGCTTACGCGTCATAATCACTAAACCGAAATCGTTAAAGGAAAGAACTTTGGTCGGCGACTTGTCATAGTGAAGCGCTTCCTGCAGAGTTTGCATGACGCGCTGGCGGTTGCGCCGCTCTTCCATGTCGATCAAGTCAAGCACGATGATCCCGCCCAGATCGCGCAGGCGAATCTGGCGCGCAATCTCTTCGACGGCCTCCATGTTCGTGCGCGTGATCGTATCTTCCAGACGAGTGGCGCCCCGGCCCACAAACTTGCCGGTATTCACATCGATGGAAACCAGAGCCTCGGTCTGATTGATCACCAGATAACCACCCGAACGCAGCCAGACGCGCGGCTTGATCGCTTTGTCGATCTCAGCCTGCACGCCAAAAGCTTCCAGGATCGGTTCGTCGCGCGTGTAAAGCTTCACGCGCTTGACCATTCGCGGCTGCATCCGGTTCACGAACTCGACGACGCTCTGGTATTCGTCTTCTGAGTCGATACGGATGGCGGAAAAGTCTTCAGAGAGCTGATCGCGCAGGATTCTCTGCACCAGATCGAGGTCGCGATGTACCAGGGCCGGAGCTTTCGCTTTTTCGGCATCGCGCCGAATGTCCTGCCAGGTGCGCAGCAGATAGACCGCGTCGGCATGCAAATCGGCTTCGCTGGCGCCCACGCCGGCGGTGCGCACGATAAAACCTCCGGCCGGGCTCTTCTCTTCGGCGTGAATTTTTTGAATTAGTTTGCGCAGACGAGTGCGCTCACTGTCGGAATCGATTTTTCGTGAGACACCCAGATGCTCGACCGTGGGCATGTAAACCAGAAAGCGTCCGGGCAAGGCGATATGCGAAGTAATGCGTGCGCCTTTCTTAGCGATAGGTTCTTTCGCGATTTGCACCAGGATTTCCTGGCCTTCGCGTAACAGATCCGTAATCGCCGGCTGTTTGCGATCATGCCGCGGTGTATGACGTCGTCCACGCGGGGCTGGGCGACGGCCGCCGCGCGGGCCGGTTTCCGCGGACTCTTCGGCTTCAGCCGCTTCTACCGGCCGATCTTCCAACGGTTCCGGCGCCTGGGCCTCAGCCGGTTCAGCAGTTTCAACTTCTTCATCAGGGCCGCCTTCCGGGCCGGCATCCTGGCCATTGGCTCCGTTGCCCTCTGCGGCAGATTGTGGCCGCTTTGATGGCCGCCGGCGTCGCCGGCCGCCGCGTCGGGTGGCAAACTCTTCATGTGCGCGCCCCGTGGTCATGGCGGCTTCCGCATCCGGGAAAGACTCTTCCGGGTTATCAACTTCAATCGCGCTTTCGGCTTCGGTCTCGATCGGCTCGTCCTCGGTCTTCTTCGACTTGAACAGACGGCCAATGACGCCCGTCTTTTTGCGGCGCGCTGCCGTTTCCTTGCTGGGCGAGTTGCGCCGGGCAGGACGTTTCTCGCTTACTTCAGCTTCAGGTTCCGCGGCCTCGTCGTCGCTGATCCGTTCAAAGGAGAATCCGCGCGAACTCTCGTCCACGACTTCATCGACAAAGTTGCGCACGCGCGCAGAGGCAATTTCGGGAGTGCGAGCCAGCGGCGTTGAATCGATCGCATCTTCGTCATCGGCGATGCGCTGAAACTCGCCGCTCTCAGTCAGGCCGTCGGTCAGCAGCGAGCCAACCGGAGCGCTGGGCAAGTCTTCCAGATCGAATTCGACGGCATGAACTTCATCCATGATACGTTCCTGCAGACGCGCGTCTTTGAACATTTCGCCATTCATCGCGCGCTCTTCGTCATCGCTGACGCGCTCGAACGAAGCTCCTGGCGAAACGAAAGGCGTGTCGATCGGCTCTGCTTGCGTCGGAATCAAACTGCGTTCTTCCCGCACGGGTGCCTCTGATTTTGGCGTGCGGCCGCGACCCCGCCCACCGCGACGTCCGCGACGGCGCGGCCCCGTTTCTTCAGCTTCTGCCGGCTCCGACGTTTCCGGTGAAGCCATAAGCTCACCTTCCACTTCTCGCAACGGTTCGGCGCGTTCCTGGGCCCCTTCGATGTGGTGTTCACGCTCGACGCGCGCTTGCTCGAGGTGTTCGACGGCGGCGCGAGTGGCCGTTTCGGTATCGACCTTTTTGGACTTGTCGACGACGATGCGCTCAAACTCGGCCTCCTCGTCAAAGAAATCCGTAACGTAAAGAAACGCGTCGCGTTCCAGTCCGATATCCACGAAGGCGGATTGCATACCGGGCAGCACGCGCATTACGCGGCCTTTGTAGATGTTTCCGACGATGCCCTGATTTTCTTCGCCGCGTTCGATGTAGAACTCGGTGACGCGCTCGTTTTCGACGATCGCGATTTTCTTTTCTTTTCCGTTGACACTAACAATTAGTTCTCTTGACATTGATTTTCTTTCTGTCGCGCGAGCGCACACTCTGCAAGCCCCGTGGCGAGGCGCGCGCTGCGCACACTTTGAGTAAGCGGGAGAGCACGCATTCGGGCGTGCGATTCGCAGGCATACTTGCCCGTGACTTTTCCGCTCATTGGTTGTTGGAAGTTGCCGGCAGAGATTGCCGGCAGTGAATTTGTCAGACCCACCTGCCTGAGCGGGTGGAAGTTGACTAAGGAATGGGGTCGCGTTGGATGGCGATCAAACAGATCGAGATCTCGCGCGTGATTTTTCAGTACCACCCGCCTGTGCTGGTGGGTACGCGGTTGATTCAAAGAAGAACTCCGTTGAACTGCTCGGCCGCGCAATAATTCAGCAACGGTCGCCAGGGAGCCTAGCGTAGCCATTTAAGGACGCGCTCTGAAACCTGGTTCGCGATTCGTCAAAGGCCGTCGAGTTGACGGCTTCAAAAATCCTTTGCTCACTCTGTCACTGCATTTTGAATAATTCTATTTGCGGTGCGTTGCGACCAGGCCGGATGCCTAACCGAGGCGAGCAAAGGCAGTATAACAGAGGGAGTACTTCAAACCAACTCCACAGATTACGCCGATTGCGCAGATAACTGACAAGGTGGAGAGGAACTAGCCACTAAGAGCACAAAAGGTACCAACCAGCTTCGAGAACGTTTCATGCCTCGTGTGCCCATTTGGCTAATTTCTATTCTGCGTAATCCGTGAAGTCTGCGGACGGCGCGTTTCTAGCGCGTAATCCTTCTCATCAATTCGCCAAACCGCGCATCCTCGCGCACCGAAGCCAGATTCGGATCGTTTTCGAACAGCGGCTTGTTTTCATTTCCCAGCGCGACCGAACGATTCAGCCATTCGAAAGCTTCGTCGCGCTCACCTTCCAGCGCGTACACGGACGCGACTGCGTAGGCAATATCCGGATCGACTGACGCGTTTCGGATTACATCATCGTTCAGTTCGGCGCGCGCTGCTTCGTGCGCTCCCTGCGCGCTCAGACACATCGCCAGAAATGGCCGCACGCCATGCAAATTTGGATTCGCCGTCAGAACTTCGCGCAACAAATCAGCCGCCGCGTCGACTTGCCCGTTGTAATAAATTGTCACGGCCCGAATCGTTCGCAGCAGAGGATTGTTCGGCTCGACCGACGCTGCCCGATCCAGCTCGCGCATCGCGTCTTCGCGCTTCCCTTTGTAGAGAAAGATCAGCGCGCGGTTGTAGCTGACAACTACGAAGGCCGCCGGATCCAGATGCACCAGCCGGTCATAGCTGCGCAGCGCGCGATCGTATTCGCCGTCCAGCCGATGCAGCGTGGCCTTTACAAAATAGACCACCGCTTCGTTGGGCGCTTCGCGGCGCATCCGCGCCACTTCGTCTCGCGCTTTTTGTTTCTGCCCGCGCCAGAGGTAACAGAAAACCATCAGCATGCGCGCTTCCACGATGGTGCCGTCGATTTCCAGGGCTTTGCGGAAAGCCGCTTCGGCGCGCTCAAAGTCTTCGACCCCGCCGAGTCCTTTGAAGACCCGATTGACGTGACACGCGCCCAGGCCGTCATAGGCCAGGCCGAATTCCGCGTCCAGTTCGATGGCTCGATTAAAATGCTGTATCGCTGCGTTGCAGTCGTCCGCTGCTACCGAGCGAAAGATAAAACGTGCAAAGCGGTCACGGCCGCGCAGGTATTCTTCGTAAGCTTCGGCATTGACCGTTTTCGGTTGAGCCAAACCTGCTTGTTCGTCGGGGCTCAACTCAAGTCGCAAGCCATCGACAATGCGCTTGGTGATCTCGTCCTGCACCGCGATGATGTCATCGGCCGAAGCGTCCACTCGATCGCTCCAGATTATCTCGCCGGTCTTGACCTCCAGCAGTTGCGCGTTCACGCGAAACCGCTCGCCGACATGTATAAAACCCGCTGACAATACCGCATCGACATTCAATTCTCTGCCGACGTCGCTCGGGTCCACCGGTTGCCCCTGGTACCTGGACATCACTGAGGACGGCCGCACCACTAAGGAACGGATGCGCGCCAGCTCAGTTATAACAGCGTCAGCCAACGCGAATTCATAGAAGCTCGAGGCTGGGTCGTTATTCAGATTCTTAAAAGGAAGAACCGCCAGACTCTTCTTTTCTCGATCCGCGATCGTGGTCATCGATCCTTCCTGCGGATCGGTCAGTGGCCGCGAACTGAATTGCGGCGAGCTGGTATGCGCTTCTTTCCCACCGCTCAATCTTCGCAGCCAGCGCATGGCGCGCCCCACGGGGGTTGACCCGCCCAGGTGCCGTGGTGCGGCGGCTACATCCATTGGCGCGCCTGTGGTCACGTCCATCAGAATCTTGCGCAGATCGTCCCGCAGCTCTCCGATCTTCTGATAGCGATCGCGCGGGTCTTTCTGCAGCGTCTTATCCAGAATCTGTTGCAGACGCGCAGGTAACGGTCCCGGCCGAGCTTCAGAGAGCGGCTTTGGTTGATCGTAGATGACTGCATGGCGCACATCGATCGCTGATTTGCCACGAAAAGGCCAGGTGCCCGTTAACATCTCATAGAGCAACACGCCGGTGGAAAAAATGTCCGCCCGGGCATCGACTTTATCGCCGCGGGCTTGTTCCGGCGCTGCATAAGTCGCAGTCCCGTAAGGCACGCCCACTTCCGTCAATTCAGTTTGGTGAATCCCGCTGCTGGCGGCTTCGCTTTCGTCGAGCAACTTCGCCAGGCCAAAATCCAAAATCTTTACCTGGCCACTGTCAGTCACCATCACGTTGCCTGATTTAACATCGCGATGAATGATGCCGCGCGCATGCGCCGCGGCGAGCGCATCCGTTACCTGAATCGCGATGCGCAGAGCGCTCTCTAATTCCAATGGCCGGCCGTTAACCAACTGGCGCACATTCTTGCCTTCGACGTATTGCATGGCGATGAAGTGCAAGCCCCCGCTCTCATCCATATCAAAAATCGTGCAGATGTTCGGATGATCTAAAGATGAAGCCAGACGCGCTTCGCGCTCAAAACGTTTGAGGTTGGTTTCCTTGACGGTTAGTTCGGCGGGCAGGACTTTGACGACGACAGTGCGCCCGAGTTTTTGGTCGGTGGCTTTGTAAACCGTCCCTTGTCCGCCGGCGCCCAGCTTATGCGTGATCTTATAGTTACCGAGGCTTTGGCCTATCATTGGTGCGCGTATTTAACTCCGAACCCGGCGCTAACGCAACCATCGATTGACGCCATTTCGACTGATCTGTGTCTGAAATAGCCAGCTTGGATTTGTAGGTGCTCACCTGTCGGCAGCCTGCACTGACGAAACTTTCTTGACATTAATCGGATCTGTTGCTAAAAACGTTACGAACTTAAGTAAACTGACTCTAGTCTATCTGTTAAGTCCGCTTGCTCCAGACACAGCATCCCTCGCCGCGATTGCTGATAGGGTAATTAATCACAAACGAAAGTAGGAGGGAACTATGAAAAACGTCAAGACTTTTGGTGTCGTAGTGTTCGCCTTGCTCGTCCTCGTCTCTCTACAAACGGTTGCAGTGCAGGCGCAAAAACTGGCAAATGTCAGTTCGAAGGGAGCGAGCGTCAAGTGGGAAGTAGCCGCCCAGCATGCTGGGCTAACCATAACTATTTCGGCGCCTGATGGCCAGGTATACCAGAAAGAGTTTCCAGCTGGCTCGTCGCCCGAATTCATCCTTGCCGACAAAGAAGGCAACCGACTCCCTGACGGGCAGTACACGTACGAGATTCGGTTGAACCCTGTTCTTGGGGCCGGCGTCAAAGAGGAGCTGGCGGCCGCGCGCCGCAAAGGCGATGACGCAAAGGTTGAGCGGGACCTGCGTAAACGCGGAGCATTGCCGTCTCAAGGTCTCGTCGAATCGGGAAGCTTCTCAATTCTGAATGGCTCGGTTGTCGTACCGGGAGCGGTCGAAGGACAGCGATCCACTAGCAAGCTAACGGAGCAACAAAGAACTCCGTTTCTCCCTTCCGGCAATACGGTTACCAGACTCCGCAACCATCGTCTATCTCTGCTTTCAATGCCGGATCAGGTTATCCCCGACGATTTGATCGTGCAGGGCAGCGCCTGCGTCGGCCTTGATTGCGTCAATAACGAGAACTTTGGCTTTGACACGATTAGGTTGAAGGAGAACAACACCCGTATCCAGTTCGACGACACCAGTAGCGCGGCGGGCTTCCCGACTAACAACTGGCAGATCAGGGCGAACGACTCAGCCAGTGGCGGCGCGAGCTTTCTGGGATTTGTGGATCAGGGAGCTAGCGGCAATTCGGAGACGGGAACGATCGTGTTTTCAGTCGCCGCAGGTGCGCCGGCCAACTCGGTCAAGGTGGATAGTTCAGGCAGACTCGGGCTCAGAACGGCCACGCCGGTCCTGGATATACATGCTAATACCAGCAATACGCCAGCCATTCGCCTGGAACAGAACAGTGGCGGTGGGTTCACGGCCCAGACGTGGGACATTGCCGGAAATGAAGCCAACTTCTTCGTCCGCGATGTCACTGGTGGCTCTCGTTTGCCGTTCCGTGTGCGACCCGGCGCGCCAACCAGTTCGATCGACATTAACGCCAGCGGCTTTGTCGGCATCGGCACGGCAAGTCCGCAAAGGAAATTGCATGTTCTGGGTCCAGATGGCTCGGTTGCGGGTTTCCCGACGCTCGGAGCCAAAGACAATATTGTCTTCGAGAACAACGCCAATAACAACATCGCCATTGTGACCGGCGCTACTTCATCCGGAGGACTTAAATTCTTCGCAAGCGGGGCCACTGTCAACGCCGGTTCAATAGTTTATGACCACAGCGCCAATGCCATGACTTTCTTCACCAATGGTGTAACTGAGCGCATGCGTATCACCTCCACCGGCAGCGTCGGTATTGGGACGCCCACACCGGACCAGCTCTTGTCGGTCAACGGAGACGCCAGCAAAACCGGGGGTAACACCTGGCTGAGCTTTTCTGACGAACGCCTGAAGAACATCAAAGGCACCTTCAACAGCGGACTCAGGGCAGTGATGCGGTTGCAGCCGATCCGTTATGAATACAAGCCTGACAACGCTCTCGGCCTGAAGTCAGAAGGCGAACACGTTGGTTTCAGCGCTCAGAGCCTGCAGAAGGTCATTCCGGAAGCAGTTACCAAGAACGGTGACGGCTATCTGATGGTCAATAGCGATCCCATCCTCTGGACCATGCTCAACGCGATCAAAGAGCAACAGAAAGAGATCGCCGACCTGAAAGCAGAAGTTCAGAAATTGCGCGCGGCCTCGCACCGGCGCAGGAAGTAAACAGGTAAAGGGAGACGTACTGGAAGGGGGGAAGGGTAAGAAAGCCCTGACCCCCTTCTTTTTTTTTGCCAACTTCCAACTCTTCCTCTTACCGGGTTTCGTGGCTAATCTCTTTTGATTTCGAGACTCGTATAAAGAACATCATCAAGGGCGCACAGCGTTACACGCTTGAGCCAGACCAACAGTGAACCAAACGGCGACAAAGATCAGCGCCAGAAAGTAAAAAATCGGCTTACGGTAATACATGAGACTTCTTTTTTTGCTTATCGCGCGAGGATTTCCATGAAGACAACAGCTCTCAGAGATCGGGAAGCCTGAGAGGATAACTTAAACGATCGAGCCTGTCACGGTTACGAGTCTTTGATGAGGTCGAGGCGGTCTTTCAGTTCCAAAGCGCGCTTCTTGATCACTTCCAGGTGCGCCGAGATGCGCATGGGGATATACATCGTCCCCTCCAAAGTGTCATAGACGCTGTCGATCGATTTGAACTCCAGGTCGCGATACTTGATCCACTCAAGCTGGGCGAGCCTGAGCGCTTCCTTCTGCTTCGGATTCAACGCGCGCATCAGTTCGCCATAGTTCTTGTTCAGCTCTTTGTCCCAGGCGGCATAAGCTTTGTCGGTGCACTCAACCATCCCGGCGGTTGAGCCGTTCTTATCTATGCAGGCGTCGAGCGCTTTGTCGATTGGGTGTTGAGGCTGTTCCTGCGCAGTCGAGAGCGACGTTAGAAGGAGAATAGATATTAACGCAAGGAGAAGTTTTCTCATCAGTCAGTCTCCACTAAGTGATTAGAGCCGTCCCTGACGGTCGGGCTAATGCCCCGAGCCTGAAGCGCAACCGTATCGGCACCTACTTGGTTAGTTTACGAATCTTCGCAGTTGCACGCTGATGGCGAAGCCGATGGCAATAAAAGTAGCGAGCACGGAGGAAAGACCGGCGCTCATCAACGGCAGCGGCACACCTATCACCGGCAGCATCCCGACGGCCATCCCGACGTTGATGAAAATCTGAAAGATGAGCCCGCCAACGATCGCCATGATCACTAGCATCCCGGTACGATCGCGCGAACGCCGGGCATCGGCAATCAGACGAGTCAGCAGCAGTGCATAAGATGCCAGCAGCAGCAGGCACCCGACAAAGCCGGTAGTTTCGGCCGTGACGGCAAAGATGAAATCCGTGTGCGGCTCAGGCAGAAATTTCAGACTGCTCTGCGAATATTCCGAACTGCGCGCACCCAACAAACCGCCTTCGCCTACCGTGACCATCGACTGCCAGGTGTGATAACCAAAGCCACGCTTGTCCGCATTCTCCGGATCGAGAATTACGTTGATGCGCTCCAGCTTATACCCGTGCAGCACGCCAGTCTTTACGCCTACGGTGTAGAACAGCGGTGCGCCCAGGATGAACGCGGCCAATACTGCGCCGACGATCCACATCCGTACTGATGAGAGAAAAAGTACGACTGCCAGCAGCGGCAGATAAGTGAGTGACTGGCCCATATCGGGTTCCAGCAGAATCAATCCCATCGGTAGACCGAGAATGACGCAGCCGATGGCGAATTCTTTCCACGTCAGCAGGCGGCTGCGATGCTTGCCGAAATACTTTGCCAGCATCAGGACGACGGGAATCTTTACAAATTCAGACGGTTGGAACTGGCCTACGCCCGGCAATTTGATCCAGCAGCGCTGACCGTTAACTTTCAATCCAATTCCTGGGACCAGGACAATTACCAGCAGGACCAGTCCCAGGACATACAGAATGGGAGCAATCTCAACCAGGCGGCGATAGTCACTGAAAGCAATTGCCAGCATCGCAATCAATGCAATCCCCAACCCGACCAGTTGTTTCTGCCAATAGGTTTCGGTGGGAACGGCGTTGCGAATCTCCCAGGCGCCAAAGCAGACAATGACGATCGCCAGGGCAGCGATCAGCCAATCAAAATCTCTCAGGCTGCGTTTTTTGATAATTGCGACCATGAATCAGTAAGCAGTAAGCAGTAGCCCACCGCACAGTTATCCCGTCATTCTCTCAGCGAATTCTCAACGCGATGTTGTTCTTTGGCGCTTCCTGTTGCGGCCGGGTCTTCTGGTAGTAAACGTCATAGAGCGCGCGCACGGCCGGCGCGGCGTGTAGGCTGCCGAAACCTGAATTCTCGATCAAAGCAAGGATCGAGATCTCAGGCTTGTAAGCCGGCGCGTATGAAACAAACCATGAATGGTCCTTGTTGGCGCCAACGTCTTTGCCTAACCCGACGACCTGCGCCGTCCCGGTCTTGCCCGCTATGTCGAACCCGGCCATCTTGATACTGGCCCCGGTGCCGCCGTTGTTGACCACGCCCCACATTCCGTCAACGACAACTTTGTGCTGGTCCGTGGGAATCGGAACGATTTTCGGATTTGGTCGCTGCGGATCGAGTGATTGAAAAGCGCGCGATGGTCGATAGCTGGCATCGCCCTCCTGTCCGCTTGGTTTAACTTGTTTCAGCAAATGCGGAATATAGAGTTTTCCACCGACCCCGATTCCGGCCACCGTTCGCAGCAAAGTAATCGGCGTGATGACGTCGTAGACCTGGCCGAAAGAAGAATAGACGGTATCGATGTCGCGCCATTCAGGATCGCGCGGGTTTATTTGCGCTTTAAAATCCGGTGACGGTGTCAGGTTAAGAGTTTCATGAGGCAGATCAATTCCAGAGCGCCGGTTGAGGTCAAATTCGTCAACCATGGCCATGATTCCGGTGATGGTCATCTTCAACCCGAGGCGATAAAAATATCCGTCGCATGAGTGGGTGATGGCTGCCCGCAGATCCGGAGTGCCATGATTCCCCATGCAGCGCGTAAATTTGTTGCCTACTTGAATACCGCCGCCACACAGCAGGTTCGAATGATCAATGGTAATCGCGCCCTGTTGCAGTCCCGCGACGGACATCGGGATCTTCCAGGTTGAGCCGGGCATGTAACGGCTCTGAATCGCGCGGTCGAGCAGCGGCTTTTGGGGATCGTTAAGCAACGCCGTGTATTCCGCGCGCCCCGCCTTGGTCGTGATGCGCTGCGAGAAGAGGTTGGGATCGAACGTAGGGTACGAGGCCAACGCCAGGATCTCACCGTTGTTGGGATCCATGGCGACGATTACACCGCGTTTGGTGACCGACTTCCGCAACTGATCTTCTGCAGCCTGCTGCAAGTCGAGATCGATTGTCGTTACCAGGTCCTGGCCGGGTTCGGGCGCGACGACCTCAATCTCTTTCTGAATGTGTCCGCGGCTATCGACAATCACTTTGCGATAGCCATCCCGTCCGCGCAGATAGTCGTCATAGGTCGACTCAAGTCCGTTCTGACCGATGATATCGCCCGGCTTGTAATGCTTGTCTTTGAAGCGCGGCTCTTCAAGTTGTTCCGGACTAACCTCTTGCACATAACCGATCACGTGCGCCAACATTCCGTTCGCCGGGTAGCGCCGTTGCGGAGTTTGCTCGACACGTAACGCCGGAAATTCCAATTGGTGCGCATCAACCCAGGCCATTTCAGCCTGGGTAGCGCCTTCCTTGATCAGGATTGATTCGAAGGCCGGTTGCTTATTTACCTGCTCAAAGCGCTCGCGCAGCATTCCGGGATCCAGATTAAGTCCCTGCGAAAGCGGCTTGACCAGAGTGTTGCGGTCGATGCTCTTGGTGTCTTCGCGCGAGAGAATGATGCTGTAGATCGGTCGCGAGTCGACCAGCACCCGGCCGTTGCGATCGAAAATCACTCCCCGCGGCGCGGGAATCGGCAGCAGACGGATGCGCTGGTTCTCAGCTATCCCGGCATAGTGCGGGCCATTAACTATCTGCAGCACGTAGAGCCGGATAGAAAGCACGGCCAGCAACACCAGGATTAGCGCCTGGATCAGTCGCAGCCGCACCCGCAGGTTTTGTGAGTCATCAACGAACTTCATAAACTATACCTGATGTTTCGAATCTGAGATCTCAGATCTAAAATCTAAGTCTCAGGAATCAAATTCGCCTCTTCCTTCTAAACCCACCCGTTCCCCGGGCTACACGTCGCCGCACCGTGAATTGTCGGCGCTGCCGCGCTTTACCGCTAAAATACGAATCGTACACATAAAGTAAGATCGTTCCCGCAGTTGTGGTCGCAATCAGTTTGTAGGACAGCGCTTGCACCAGAGGTGTCGTTGGGTTCTGGCCGAGCAAGCGATGCAAACCTACGTAGACAAGATTATCAATCAGAGTGGCTCCGGCGAGAACCGGAATGCGCAGGATAGTTGTGTCCAGCATCACGCGCTGGGCAACAAAATAGACTGCGTAAGCCGTCAGCGTTTTGGAAAACCCACCGGCGCCCAAAAGGGCCGGCGGCCCGCTGACAAAGTCAGTTGCCAAGCCCGCTACCGCGCCCACCACCAGCGCCTGGAGCGGTTCGCGCTGCAGCGCGAAATAAACCACCAGTATCAATGCCAGGTCGACATAACCGAATGGTTGCCAGATCGCGCGCAGAGCGGACTGCAAGGCGACGGCTAACACTAACAGGACCGCGATTGTAAGTTGACGCATGTTCGTCAGTGAGCAGTTGGCAGTGAGCAGTTGGCAGCGGGGCGTGACCGGTTAATAGCCTTCCATCTCTCAGGCTCAGAGTGCGAGCGAAAGATGGTGCGGTAGCTGTTGGCGAATCTTTTCTTACTGCTCACGGCTCACCGCTCACTGCTTACTCTTCTTTTCTACGTTGGGGAGCGTCTGATCGGGTTCTACTCGTTCGGGTGGATGGTAAAGCAGGACCGCAACTTCTTTCAGTCTATACAACCCCGCGCCGGGCCGAATGTGAATAACTTGTGTCTGCGTAGTCGACCCGGCTTTTACCTCAACCACCTCGCCGACATTATAGCCCGGAGGATAAATCAAATCCTGACCAGTTGTTGTCACGGTGTCGCCGACCTGGACCTTTTCCAACCCGGATACGTAACGCATTTCCAGCAAGCCGCTTTCGCCCATGCCCTTGATTGATCCCAGGGCATTGGATTGACCCAACTGCCCCACGATGGCGCCGACGCCGGATTTCTCGTCCGTGAGGAGCATCACCTGCGCGCTGTAAGGACCGGTGGACACGACGCGGCCGACCACGCCTCCGGCGGTGACCACCGGCATGTTAACTTCCACTCCGGCCCAGCGACCCTTGTCGATGGTCACGTTATTGAACCACATCGAAGGGTCTCTCGCGATAACGTACGCCACCACTGTTTTGTAGTCGCTCTTGGCATTCAGGCTGAGGAGCTTCTCCAGCCGTTTGGCTTCAGCCGCGCCTTCGCGCGTGTCGCGCAGCTCGGCTTGCATCTGCTTGACTTGCTCGCGCAATTGTTGATTCTCGGCGGAAGCCCGACGAAGTTCACCGATATTGCCAAAGAAGCCTCCGATCCAGTTTCCGAAACCCGAGGCGCCACGCTGAATCGGCGAGGTGACGCTCTGCGTCAACGACCGAATCTTTCGTTGCTTGGTGGCCTCGTCGCGGGCATCGTAAGTCATCAGAGCAAAATTCAGCGCCAGCAATCCGAACAGCCACCAGGGGGCGCGTTGTCGAATCTGTCTCTGAGTGCGAATTGCAGCCATTGGTTCGTATGTCGGGAACCGTTAACTGGGAATCGAAAATACTGACGAAAATCGGTGAGTTCTTATTTCAAGCAAGAAAGCGTGAACCATTTCCGGTTCACGGTTTACTTCCTATGTTCCGCTGGTCAAGCTGTTATCCCACTTAACGCGCTTGAGCAGGTCGAAATCAGAGAGCATTTTTCCGGTGCCTAAAACGACCGAAGCCAACGGATCTTCCGCCAGTGAGACCGGTAAGCCCGTTTCGATTGAGAGCCGCTTATCGAGGTTTTTCAGGAGGGCGCCGCCGCCCGTCAACACAATCCCGCGCTCGACGATGTCCGCGGAAAGCTCAGGCGGAGTCCGCTCGAGTGCCACACGCACCGCATTGATAATTGTCGACACTGAGTCAGCCAGTGCTTCACGGATTTCTTCGTCTGAGATGGTTATGGTTTTGGGGATGCCTTCGATCAGGTTGCGGCCGCGCACCTCAAAAGAAAGCTCTTCGTCCAGTGGAAAGGCCGAGCCGAGTTCGATCTTGATCGCTTCAGCCGTACGTTCCCCGATTAGCAGGTTGTATTTCCGCTTGATGTATTGCGTGATCGCTTCGTCCATCTCGTTGCCGGCGACACGCACCGAACGCGAATAAACGATGCCGCTCAAACTGATCACAGCGATGTCAGTGGTGCCGCCGCCGATATCGACGACCATGTTTCCGTGCGGTTCCGTGATCGGCAAACCCGCGCCAATCGCCGCGGCCATCGCTTCTTCAACCAGGTAAACTTCCGAAGCCTTTGCGCGATAGGCGGAATCTTCCACCGCGCGTCGCTCGACTTGCGTGATCTCGGAAGGAATACCGATTACGACTCGGGGGCTGACCCAGGTCTTGCCGTTGTGCGCTTTGCGAATGAAGTGCTGCAGCATCTTCTCAGTCACTTCGAAATTTGCTATCACGCCGTCCTTCATGGGACGGATCGCGACGATGTTTCCCGGCGTGCGGCCCAACATCTCTTTCGCATCGCGGCCCACTGCCTCGACCGCGTTGGTTATTTTGTTAATGGCGACAATAGATGGTTCGGAAACGACGATGCCGCGGCCTTTGGCGTAAACCAAAGTGTTGGCCGTTCCGAGATCAATTGCTAAGTCGCTGGAAAACAGGCTAAAGATCGATTTGAAAGCCATTTGAAAAGATGTCCCTGACTGAAAATTGAATAAGCCGGGAAGAGGTGAGCGGTTAAATCAAGTGCAGCCTGGAAGCCGCGACGACAAATCCGCAAACAACTCACCGAAGCAACACCGAATTACAAAGATACAACGATTCCTGCGCTAACGCTATCAGGAAATTAGCTTCTGGTCGGGAATTCTTTGAAATTGTGCCGGCTGAAGAACAGGATGCTCTTCAGCAGTCCCATTACGGTCGGCGGCATCTGACTCGACTACGATGCGGACACAGTTTTTGTGTGCCGCCTTTGCTTGATACATGGCCCGGTCGGCCGAAACAATAAGTTGGCGCGGCGACAAAGCATGTTGCGGGAAAACCGCGATACCTAAACTTGCGGTCAGCGCAACTTTCAGGTGCCGACCGCCGCTAAACTCATGACGCTCGATTTTCGTGCGGATGCGTTCCGCTACCTGGACCGCCTCCTCAACACCAGTGTCGGGCAAAATCACCACAAACTCGTCGCCGCCATACCGCACTACGCAATCCGTATCCCTCACCGAGGGCAGAATTACCGCGGCGATTTCCATCAGTGCGTGCGAGCCGGCGAGATGCCCGTGCACGTCGTTTACACGTTTGAAGTCGTCCAGATCCAGAAACAAAGCGGCGACCTTGGCGCCATACCGTCGCGCGCGCTTGATCTCGTTTACCAGAAATTGCCGAAGATAACGGGCGTTATGCAGCTTGGTGAGATCGTCGGTGAGCGACGAGTGCTCAGCTTCAGCGATCCGAACCGAATTGGAAAGGGACGCAGCGATCGGAATCGTCAATGCTGTCAGGAAGTCCGCTTCCGTTTGCGAGAATGGTCGCGCGCCGGCTTTCAACCGAATGCCTTCCAACACACCCAAAACTCTGTCTCCGTTGACGAGCGGCACGGCGACAACGCGACGCCCCTCTTCAGTCTTTCTGATCGCGGTGATCCGGGCTGCGGCCTCGTAACCCACCCGTGAAGCTTCAGTCTTTGGCGGTTCGACGAGATCGAGCAGTTCGCGGCGCCACTGTTCGTCGAAAGTTAACGGCCCGCCAGTCGAGAAACTGCGGCCGGCAAGCGCCTCAAGTTTCACTTCCTGGCCGCTAGTTGTTTGGCTGCCCAGGAATATGTTCCACCGATCCGCCGTAACCAAGCGCGCAATTCCGGCCAATGCTGCCTGGGCTGCTTCCTTCTGGTTTGACGCGAGAAGAAGCGATGCCAGCAAAGCAAAGGCGCCACGCAACTGTCGGTTACGAACCGGGCCGGGAAGAGAAAAGGCATGACTGTCCGGAGTGCTTCTGAATCCCTCGGGAAGTTTGAGTTCACCGGTGCCGACAGCGTCTTCGACTTGTCTTAAGAGAGCGGGTAATTGCGCGGCGCTCTCAGCCACCAGATCAAAACCGAGGCGCTTCAACATTTCATTATCCAGCGCCGGTTCTTTGCGCGATCCCGAGCAGTTCGAGTCACAGCGAAAAGCTACAATCGGAGCGCTTGGCCACATCATTGCCCGCCGGACAACCAGTCGCAACCGGTCCACGGCCGCTTCCGGTCCTACTTCGTAAAGTACCGCCAGGGGACGCGCAGAAGTTGGTCCGCGGTCATTGCCCGACGCAGGGCTGACCTTAGGCGGAAGATCAGCAAGGTCTTTCAGCGAAACTGAAATTCCCGCCGATCTCAGGCTTTCCAAAAGCTCGTTGGCGGACGTTGTAGTTGCGTCCGTGAGCAATATGACTAGTCTATTCATCCGGCACTTTGCGCTGTGCGCTCTTTCAGCAAAAGGATCCTTGCTTGCCGGGGCCAATCCTGTCCTGAGGGGTCGCTGGCGAAACGGCTAACCTAACCTGTTTAGAGTGACCCGATATTGACTGCGATTACCTTGTAAATCCGAGGCTTGAATCAACACTTCTTGAGTGCCTGGTGGAGCAATGATTTGAACCTGGAAGTGACCATCAGCTGTCGCCACCGCTTCGCGGCCTGAGATGAGTACGGTGGTCCCTGATGAGGTTGTGCCGCGGATCAGGTAAACATTGCCTCCGAGGTGGACGGCCGACAGATTCGAAACCGGAACGACCGCCAGGCTGGTGCCCTCAGTGGCTACAATAAACTTGAGCGGCTCAGTCCATTCACTTGTTTGTCCTGAAGGAGCCGTAGCACGGATACGCCAGAAGTAAGCTCCAGGGCGCAGGTCGCTCGCAATAAACTGCGTCACCACCAACTGATCGCGTTCAATTACTTTTCCTTCGGACACAAAGAAAGGCGAGGTGGCAACTTCGACTCGATAGTAGGCAGGCGTGCCCTGTTGCGGCTTTTGCCAGCGCAAAGGGACGGCCGCCGAGCCGCTGCTGCCGGCCGGAATTTTTTCGAGGTCGCGCGGCTGCAGAGGTTGCGGCACTTCCAAAAGTTTCTGGGGCTTCGATAACGTTCCCGACTGATTTACTGAAACGTACTCGCCGCCTTTCAGTGACATCCGCTCACCCCTTCGATTGACGCTTTCCACCGCACCACTGTTGACCCGAATCTCTTCAGTGCCTTCCGGATTGACACCAAAACTGGCGGCGGTTTTTCCGCTGATCTGGTTCTGAGTCTTCGGCGTCTCGATCACGTTCTTATTGTCTTCGCTTTGTTCCTCAGTACGGACCAGCATCTGACCACTATCGACGACGACGTGAACGTTCGAACGCTTACCATCCGCAGCTTTGGCGTTGTCGCGAATGATGATTGTGCTGTTAGGTCTGACCACTACCGTCGAACCGTCAGCCATGCTGATCCGTGCGCGTCCATCGGTTTGCGTCTGCACGGTGTCGCCCGGATAGAGTTGGATGTCAGTGTTAGCTATGACCACCTGTCGCGTGCTGGCACGAATGACTCGCACATCACCTTCGAAGGACATGAAACGCGCGCCTGCCAACGACTCGGACCGGGTGGCGACGTTCTTCAGGGGATTTCCGTACTTCCAGACGTACAGCGCGGCTCCTCCCGCGATCGCGCATACAGATAGGATAAAGGCCACGACATATATGGCGCGCTTTTGAACTACCCACCACTCGAGGTCGAAGTGACTGACTTTGCTTTCCATCAGTGAAAGGCCATGAAGGTAAAGGCGGGGCAGCCGGGAAGGCCAAACTAAACCAAACAGAGATTAACACATGGCCGTCGAGGGCTTCAAGCGCCTTGTTTTATGCGCCTTTGGCCCTGCATATCAGCAGTTCGAACCGTGTGGGCCGAAATCACCTTACATAGATGGGGTTGGACAGGATCCACGGTTGGCCTTTCACGGGTGAGGGCAGCGAATCCAGGTAAACTTCGAGGCGATAATTACCGCTGGTGCTCAGCGAGAAATCCGCAGCCGATCCTAACTTCTGGTCAATCACGCTCCCGTCTTTGATGAGGACAAACCGGCTGACGAGGGGAGCGCTGGCTGTCAAACGCAAGCCCTCGGAAAACACGATCTCGTCTCCCATGATTTTCAGTTGCGAGGCGGCGACAGCGAAATCGAACCCCTTCGGGTCACCAAAAAGATCGAAAGAAACGTAGCAGTGACCCTGCGAGATGGCTTCAAGCAAAGACTCGCGAGATAGTTCTTTGTCCTTCGGAATGAGCACGTGGGTGCGGACGGTGCGAAAACTTCTTTCGTAGGGGTCGAGCTTAATACCGAGCCACTGTTTGCCAGAGCCATCGTTCAAGTTGAGTCCGATGTTCGAGTGTGCGTCGTTTCCGGCGGTTGCGACTAGTTTGCGGCGACGCTCAGTGATCGCCTGGTCCCAGCGAGTCAGATTCTCGGTGGGACGAGCGAAAAAGTTTGCAAACATCAAATCCGGATAACTGCCATACGACCAAAGGCCGTCGAAGAAACCTACCAGCGCATTGTATCGTCGTGCGTTCGTGAACAGATTGTATATTTCGACGCCGTCGATCGAAGTCGATTGCCAGTTTTGAGACTCAGCAGGATACGCCGCCAGGGCGAGACCTCCCGCGGCTTTCTGCTTTTCGATTATCTCCTGCGTGGATTGCGTGTTCATCGATGCCGCTGATAAGGATCCGGGAATCAGTAATAGTCGATCACCGTTGGATGTTGCGACTTCGTTGCCGTTGATGAACAAGACACCTGCGTGAGTTCCGCTTAAAGTCATCGCCGACGTGTCGAACTCTGACTGCGGATGTTCAGTCATGATCACAAAATCAAGTTGATTCGCTTTGGCGGCTGAGATCAGTTCCGCAAAGTTTCCCGTGCTGTGTCCACCCAGAGCGGTGTGGACATGGATGACACCTCTGTAGTCGACGTAGCCGTTTTCTGTTTGTTGAGGAATTCGCTGGGACGCCAGTTGTTGGATCGTTTTGTTAAGCCGGCTTAAGCGGTAGCGCCGGTAGGCAAAGGGAATCTGGGAAACGATGATGATCACCAGGCATACAAGCAGAATCCTACGCTTCATGATGGAGCGCCGACATCCGTGTCGGCGGTTCGCGAGCATTCCTGCTCGCGATTTGGGTGCAAACAATAAGACCCGGCAAGATGCCGGTGAACCGCAGGCAAGATGCCTGCGCTCCTGTCAGCTTTCAAAATCAACTGACGCCGCTGAGTCGCTGATCCCGCGGCCGAACTTGGCCACCTTCACGTGATCGGGATGAACAGTGTACGCATCCAGCGCCGTGCGGTCGCGAAAGATCGCCACGAGACCCGTGTCGTACGAGCGAGGCAGATACAGTGTGTCAAAGCCTACGGAAAAACTTTCAATTCCCGGAACCACGGAACTTAGTGATCGCAAGCGTGCCACATGTTCTTCGCGCGATGCCTGTGCAGTGTCTGCACGGTATTTCCAAACCACAATATGAGTCAACATATAGCCTTGACCTCGAGCTATTTCAGAAATCGATCAAACCAAGCGAGCGTGCGCTCAAGGGCATCGACCCGGTGCTTTGGCTCGCGCAGGCCGTGGCCCTCACGAGGGTAGCGCACCAGCACAGTTTCCACACCGCGGCGTCTGAGGCCCATGTACATTTCTTCGGCTTGGGTGATATGCACGTCGTTGTCTTGCTCTCCATGAATGAAAAGCGTAGGCGTCTGTGCCTGTCGGACATAACGCAGCGGCGACCACTGCCACAAGACATCGTAATTGTCCCAGGGAAAGCCGCCAAACTCTGCATGAATCAAATCCTGATAAAGCGATGTCGAGTAAAAGCTGATCAGGTTGCTGACGCTGGCGACTGAAACGGCCGCTTTGAAGCGCGGCGTTTGGGTTATGATCCAATTGGTCATAAAGCCGCCGTAGCTGCCGCCGGTCACGCCCAGTCGATTGGAATCGATCCAGGAAAAGCGCCGCAGCGCTTCATCAACTCCAGCCATCAAATCCCGGTAATCGCCCCCTCCCCACTCGTGTAAGGTCCCGTCCGAGAATTTCTGGCCATATCCGCTTGAGCCGCGCGGGTTGAGATAAAGTACGGCGTAACCGCGCGCCGCGTAAACTTGGAATGTTGCATTGAAAGCATAGCCAGACATTCCATGCGGCCCCCCGTGAATACTGAGGATCAGCGGGTATTTGCGGTCGGGCTGCCAACCGATTGGCTTCATCAGCCAGCCCTGGACCGGCGTTCCGTCGAAACTCTTAAAGTTGATCCCTTCAGGTTCGCTGAGTGTAGCGCCCTGCGCGATGGCGTTGTTATGGTAACTAAGTGGACGCCAAATTTCCTGGGCATAGTCGGCCTCCCACACCTCAGCGGGACGGGTAGGCGTAGTTAGAGTGACCACAATCAGCGGGACGGGTCGCGCTGTCAGAGTGAAGCTGGTGATTTGGAAAAGACGATCCGGAAAAGCGAAGTAGTCATCACGCTTGTCCTGCACCGCAATCTGATTATCAAAAAGTGGCCGCGCCTTACCGCCCTCGGTTGCTACGCGGTAGACCAGAGTTCGGCCATGCTCGCCGGCGAGAAAAAAGATTGACTTGCCATCCGCAGCCCAGCGTGGTTCACGCGCACGTCGATCCAACTCTTCGGTTAACTCGATGCGCTTGTCTCCGCCAGGAGTTGTCACCCATACATGAGCGTCTTCGGCGACGCTGTCGATGGTGGTGACATCGCGACTGGTGGCCGTATAGGCAATCCATTTTCCGTCCGGTGACCACACCGGCTCGTACTCACAACCGGCCGTGTCGGTGACCTGTCGAACCTGTCCCTGCAGATTGACAACAAAAATGTCTGAGTTGTTATTGGCGTCGGGATCCAGCTCGTGATTTGAAACAAAGGCTATCTCGTCGCCGCGCGGACTGAAACTGAGCGCATGATCATAAAACAGACCTGACGTAAGTTGCCGCGGTTGAGGCTGGTCAACATCGGCAAGCCAAACGTGAGTTCGCAAACTATCGGAAAATGAAGTTCGGGATTTGTACTGGATGCGATCGATTACTCGCGGGTCATCATCCTTAGTTGACTCGCCAACGGCATCGCGATCTACTTCTTCAGTCGCAGAAATGTAAGCCAGCATTTTCGAATCGGGTGACCACGCGAATGATTCGCCGGCATAGGTGATAAAGAAATTCGTATCGCGAACGGGGGCGACCAATCGCGGTATGCGCCCTTCCGGACCGGAAACCCAAATCCCGTGTTGCCCCCCGTGGGTGGCAAGAAAGGCGATGCTCTTACCGTCCGGCGACCAGCGCGGGTTCGCGGCACTCCACCCAGCGGGAAGCAATGGCCTGGCGGGATTCCTGGGCGTATCCCAATTCCGGCGCTGCTCAGGTTGGCGGCTTGTCGGGTTCGCGGACAGGCGTTCTCCCGCGCGAACCAGCCACAAGATGCTAACTGTCTGGTCGCCTTCGACGATAGAGAGCGTATAGACGACCCAGTCACCGTTGGGCGAAATCTGTGCATCGCTAACATTCGCCACTCGAAGAATATCGGGCGGCGACATTGGGCGGCGGGCTTGGGCGCGAGCTCGAGCGCCAAAGGCTAGAAGCGAGATTAGTAGTACGGTGGCAAGCAAGTTTCGTTTTGAATTCATGACAGGTTCTTTCTTGAATCCAACGAAGCCAAGAGAGTGTGGTGCTAAACTTTGCGGCAAAGCCGCACTTTGATTAGAGCTATGATAACAGTCTTAGTTGCTCCTTAAGTAAATCCCAAACCTGACGCACGTGTTTTTCAGTCGTCCGAATATTTCCAATCGAAAGCCGCAAAGTAAGCTTGCCGTTCAGCTTCGTGTGTGACAGAAACGCTTTCCCGGTTGCGTTCACACCATGCATGATTGCTTCGTTGAGCGCGTCCAGCTTTTTAGACCTGGCTTCTACCGTTTCAGTGTCAATAGGCGAACAGGCTCGAAAGCACACCAGACCAAAAGGAACCGGCGCCATCAGCTCCCAATCCGTTGATTCTTCGATCCAGGCCGCAAACAATTTCGCCAGCCGGCAGTGCTCGCGAATGCGCGCCGCCAGGCCTTCGTGACCAAAGTAGCGAATAATCATCCACAATTTCAGCGCCCGAAAACGGCGGCCGAGCTGCACTCCGTAATCGGATCCGCTGCGCACCTTTTCCTGCTCCGGCGTGCGCAGATATTCAGGCACCAAAGAGAAAGCGCGCCGCAGCAAATCCAGATGGCGACAGTAAAGCACCGAAAGATCGAACGGAGTAAAGAGCCACTTGTGCGGGTTCAGCACTAATGAATCAGCCCGTTCGCAGCCATCAAGAACGTGTCGCAACTGTGGAACAATTGCCGCCGAGCCTGCATAAGCGGCGTCAACATGCAGCCACATCGTGTGTTTTTCACAGATCGGAACGATGGCCGAGACTGGATCGATGCTGGAAGTCGAAGTAGTGCCGACGGTGGCGACTACACAGAAAGGAAGAATGCCGTTGCGCTTGTCTTCATCAATAGCTTCGGAGAGTGCCTTCGCGTCCATGCGAAATTCGCTGTCAGTCGGAATTTGTCGCAAACTCCGCTGACCAAGACCAAGGGTAATGATTCCTTTTTCGATCGAAGAGTGCGCCTGCTCGGAAGCATATACTCGCAGCAACGGGAGATCCTTTCGTCCGCTCATGCCCTCTTCGCGGATGCGCATCTCGACGCCTTCGCGCGCGGCGGCGATCGCATGCATGCTGGAAACCGATGCGGTGTCATAGATAAAGCCGCTCATCCCAGCATCAAGACCCATCATTTGCCGGAGCCAATCGAGGGTGACTTCTTCCAATTCGGTTGAGGCCGGAGACGTGCGCCAAAGCATCGACTTCACATCGAAGGCAGCGCTTAACAACTCGCCAAAAATTCCCGGCGCCGAAGTCGACGTGGCGAAGTAAGCGAAGAACGAGGGATGGCTCCAGTGAGTAAGCGCAGGAACGATCAGCCGATCGACGTCCGCAAGAATTGCAGCCATCGACTCGCCGTGCTCAGGCGGTGAGGCAGGCAATTGGGTTTTCAGAACGCCGGGTTCTATTTGAGCGAGGACTGGCAGTTCTTCGATGTGCTCGAAATAGTTCGCAATCCAATCGACGATCTCGTGCCCGAAGCGGCGAAACTCTTCGGCAGACATGTCGCCGGTCGGGGGTGCGAGTTCATTCGGCTTCCTCTCTGCTTCGGCCATACAGATTTGCGCTTTCCTTTGCGTCTTTGCGCCTTTGCGTGAGAATCACTCTGACAATCCATTCACGACTCGCGAAATCCCATTCTTAATAAGTTCGACATTAAAGTTGATTAGCAATCCAAGTCTCTTATCAGTGAGCCTAAGGTAAGTAAGCAGTTGCTTCTTATGGACTGGGGCGATTGCTTCCACGGATTTGATTTCGACCACCACTTTGTTTTCGACAATCAAGTCGGCGCGGAAACCAAGATCCATTCTAATGTCTTCGTAGACTACTGGGATCGCCTGTTGTCGACGCACACTGAGCCCGCGCTTCTGGAGTTCATATGCCATGATCGTTTCGTAAACTGACTCAAGCAAACCGGTCCGAATGTAGTGTGAATCTTGAAAGCAACATCGACAATTTGTTTTGCAACTTCATTTTCAGTCATGGGAGTTTGATGGTCAGTTCTCAGGCAAAGGCGCAAAGACGCAAAGTTTAAGGCAACCAACCAAAAGACCGACGGCGCTGAGTCAGCCAACTAAAATCCCAGTGGCTGCAAAGGCCTCGGCGCAGTGCCTTCAAAGAACCAGCTCGCGCCCACCCGCAGGCGATGATGCCAGGTGGGCAACCGCGCGGTATACATGGCAAAGCGCGCCTGACGCGCGAGCGGACCGCCCATCACCTGGCCGGCAGAAAGGACGGCAGCATGTTCAGTCCCAAGGCTGACAGCTTCTCCCAATTCCACGAAGCGTTTGGACTTGAGTTCCCGGCCTTCGATAAAGGCGCGGACGTTGCGCGCGCACAAACCCGATTCCTGCAGAGCGAGTTGCGCAGTTCCCGCGAGCGTCGGAACGACGTCGGGATAAAAAGCTACGTCACCGAGCGCAAAGACGTTTGGGTGCCCGCGCACTTGCAGTGTTCGTTCGACCAGCATTAGTCCCCGCCGGTCCTTTTCAACGTTGAGGCTTTCAATCAACGGATTCATGCGCACCCCAGCGACCCAAACCACTGCGGCCGTCTCCAATTCAGTTTGAGTACTGTTGTGCTCGAGCGTGATGCTCTTGTCGCTCACGCAAACTACGCGCGTCTGGGTGTGGGTCTCGACGCGGCATTCTTCCAAAGCAGCTTCGACAAACCGGCGCAGCTCTTCACCCATGCCGGGCACCAGGCGGTCAGCCATCTCAACTATCAGGACGCGGGGCTCGCCTTTGAGTGCCCGGCGCTTTACCGCGTCACGCAGCAGGTCCGCCATCTTGGTCGACAGCTCAACACCGCTGGCGCCGCCGCCGACGACCGCAAACGTCAGCGCGCCGCGCGTGTCCTGGGGCGCGGCATCCGGTTGCACATGGTCGAGCGCTTCGGTCATCCTCCGGCGCAAACGATTGGCGTCGTTGAGGGTGCGAAAAGGAAGGGAAAACTGTTCCGCGCCGGAAACTCCGGCATAGTTTGTGACGGCCCCCGGCGCGACCACCAGGACGTCATAAGAGAGAGGCTCAGCGCGGTTGGCAAGCGTCACGGCGCGAGCGTCGAGGTCGATTTTCTCAACCACGCCGCGGACAAAACGCACGCTGTCATCCAGCAGTTCCTTGCAGTCGGGCGCGATGTGCCACGCTTCCACCTCGCCGCTCAGATACTCGTAGAGCATGGGCTTGAACAGAAAATGGTCTTCATCGTTTACCAGCGTGATTTCTCCGGCGCCCTTGAGATCCAGGGCTGTGAACAGGCCGCCAAATCCGCCGCCAATGATCAGAATTTGGGCTTTGTTTTGGGTCATGACCAGCTATCTTGAATGTAGCAATTAAACGAGCGGCAAATCTTATCAGACAAGTCCCAGAGGCGCACGGCGACAGTCGCAAGGTAAGACGAATATTCGGATCCTGTATTGGACGGTTTAGATTGCCATTTCTAAATGGGCTTTTCTCAAACTAAAACCGTGACTTTACAGCTAAACGCGGCGGTTAACTCGTGATACCAGTCCCGAATGGGTCTCGGCTGGACAGCGGCTTAAGCGAAGTGTTAACTTCTGGGACGTAATTTGAAGTCTTTGCGGTTTGCCTTGTTGTGAAAAACATAGGTCTACTGCGGTTCAGGAGGGCCATCTTTAGCAGTGTTAGCAAGAGAAGCGAAAGAAAAGATTGTGACCGACTTTCGATCACACCAGACAGACACCGGTTCGGCTCCCGTTCAGATAGCGCTGTTAAGCCAGCGAATTAACGAACTCACCGAGCATTTCAAAACGCACAAGAAAGACAACCATTCCCGCCGCGGACTGTTGAAGATGGTCTCGCAGCGCCGGAGTTTACTCGATTACTTGAAACAGACCGATATCCAGCGCTACCACGAAGTAGTGGGACGATTGGGTTTGCGCCGTTAAAGTTCTCGATCCAACATTGGACAAAGGATAGAACCAAAGCAAAAGCGAACGAGAGAATCTTCGAATCTCTGTTTTAGAAAAGCCCGCGTCTATCGAAGAGCTTGTGCCCCAGCCGAACGTGACGGCGATTCAGGTAGCCAGGCGACGCGTGCAGCCTTACAAAATCCGAAGGCGGCAAGAGCTTCACGGCTAGGCTCTCTGCCGCTTTCTCTTTTGGAGTGCGCTGACTTGCCGGCCCGCTTTAGAAAAGCGGCGACAAGTTGCTGCCCTCCAAAACATTCAACAACGCGGCGGATGAGACGTTGCGTGCCCGCTCAAAAAGTGCGGGGTCGGCAGAAGGAGACAAACAAAGATGACAGTCAAGAAGTATCTAAAAGAATCAATTCGAGTCGGTGATCGTGACCTGACCGTGGAAGTTGGTCGTGTTGCCAAACAGGCTGATGGATCGTGTGTTATTCGTTACGGCGACACGATGGTTTTATGCGCCGCAGTTGGAGCCAACTCGCCCCGCGAGGGCATAGACTTTTTCCCGATGACGGTGGAATACCGGGAAGCGTTCTTTGCGGCCGGGCGCATTCCCGGAAACTATTTTCGGCGCGAAGGGCGGCCGAATGAAAAGGAAGTCCTGACCAGCCGGATGATCGACCGGCCGTGCCGGCCGCTTTTCACTGAAGGATATCGTAATGAGACCCTGGTGGTGGCTTCCGTAGTTTCGGCCGATCCCGACAACAATCCTGACGTCGTAGCAATCACCGGCGCCTCTTGCGCGCTCTACCTTTCCGACATTCCTTTTCCCAATCCGATTGCGGGAGTGCGCGTCGGGCTGATCGAAGGCCGGTACATCGTCAATCCGACTTACGACGAAATTCGCGAATCGCGACTCAACCTGATCGTCGCCGGCACTGAAGAAGCGATTGTGATGGTGGAAGCCGGCGCGCAGGAAGTCTCTGAGGCCATAATGGTCGAGGCGCTGATGCTCGCCCATAAAGAGATCAACCGCCTTTGTCGCTGGCAGAAAGAACTCTACAAGGCCCTCGGCATCGAAAAGCGAGCGGTCGAACCCCCCGTGCTGAACGAAGAGATGATTGGTGAAATAGAGCGCAATTATGCTGAGCGCTTGCGGGCGGCGCTCGACACCACGGGCCAGGAAAAACGCTCGAGTTATGCAGCCATCGATGCGTTGAAGAAAGAGGTAGTTGAGAGCTATCCCGAAGATCAGCCGGAAAAACGGCTGGCCGCCAAGAAGGCGTTCGACCACCTGAAGGAAAAGATTTTCCGCGACGATATTCTCAACCATCGGCGCCGTCCTGACGGCCGGCGCTTTTCTGAGATTCGCCCGATCACCTGTGAGGTAGGGTGGTTGCCGCGCACACACGGCTCGGCGCTATTCACGCGTGGTGAGACGCAGGCGTTAGTGACGGTGACGCTGGGCACGAAAGACGACGAACAGTTCATGGACGATCTGGAAAAAGGTGAAGTACGCCGGAAGTTCATGCTCAACTATAACTTTCCCCCTTACTCGGTTGGCGAGACCGGAAGATTCGGCAGTCCCGGCCGGCGTGAGATCGGCCACGGAGCTTTAGCGCGGCGAGCTCTCGAGGCAGTGTTGCCCGATGACGATGTTTTTCCCTACACGATTCGCATAGTTTCCGACATAACTGAATCTAACGGATCGTCTTCGATGGCCTCGGTCTGCGGCGGAGCGTTGGCGCTGATGGATGCCGGCGTGCCTTTGAAGGCCCCCGTCGGGGGCGTCGCCATGGGTCTGGTAATGGAAGGTAACAAGTATGCGATCCTGACCGACATCGCCGGCGCCGAAGATCACTACGGCGACATGGATTTCAAGGTCTCCGGCACGCAAGAGGGGATCACCGCGTTGCAGATGGATATTAAGATCGCCGGAGTTAACGCCCAAATAATGGCGGAAGCTTTGGAACAGGCGAAAAAGGGCCGCTTGTATATTCTGAACGCGATGCAGCAGACGCTGGCTGAGCCCCGCACCGAGATTGCGCCGTATGCACCCAGGATTATCAAGATCAAGATCAATCCGGATAAAATTCGCGACGTCATCGGACCAGGAGGCAAGGTGATTCGCGCTCTGGTCGAGGAAACCGGTGCGAAGATTGACGTGGAGGACGACGGCACTGTCTCAATCGCGACTGCCGACGGCGCCGCAGCCGAAGCAGCCGTTGCCCGGATTCGTGGTATTACCGCCGAAGCTGAAGTCGGACAGACCTACGTCGGCACCGTGAACCGCATTGTCGACTTCGGCGCTTTCGTCGAAATATTTCCGGGAACGGATGGCCTGCTGCACATTTCGGAGATCGCGGATCGTCGCATCCGTGATGTGCGTGACGAGTTAAAGGAAGGTCAGCAAATTATGGTCAAGTGCATCGGCAAGGACGGCAATAAAATCAAGCTGTCCCGAAAAGCCGTGCTCCAGGATGAAAACCGGCAGGCTGGCGCGGCCAGCGGTCAGGAACAAAGCTGAGACCTTCTTTGAGGCTGGCGGGCATGGCGAAAGCCATCGCCCGCCGCTCGAAAAACCCGCCTGGAAAGCGAGCTAAATCCTTTTCTGAAACTGGAATACCCTCCGCATTAATTGTGTTTCCCTAACAGGTAAAACAAGCCCATATGGGTTTTGAAGGCTTGTATCCACGGCAGGCTGTCTTCGATGTGTCTTTGAAATCGAAGAAGCCGTTAGCTGCGTCGATGAAACGAGTAGCTACAGTGCCGGCCCCAAAGTCTTGAGGAGGGAGTTCCTAACCAGATGAGGACTCGTTTTTTTCGGCCTATTGCGACAATTCTAAGCTTGCTATTGCTGGTGGCCGTGCCGGTGCAGGCCAGCCCAATCAAATTTGTCGACGTCGTGAATGTTATGGGTGACCTGCAAAACGGAGGTCAGTTTCAGCGACTTCGGCTGCGAGCGGCCGCTCAGGACCCCAGCACTTCGGGCGCCGGCGGTAATACTTCGCGAACCTCAACCGCTCCCGTTGCCCCTGCCCTTGAAGGCGATGCGCCAACGAACACATCGTCACTCGCCGGCAATGATACATTGGCGCCGTCGCTGACTTCGGGAACCGAGGTCGCTCCGCAACAGCAGGGCGATGTCCAGGTCTTCGAACAGGACAACGTCGACGGTACTATTTGTGATTGCGGCGAAATTCCTTCCGTAGGCGGCGGCTTTCCCAAGTGGCCATTCCTGGCGCTGATTCCGCTGATCTGCGTGACTGGTATTTGTAGTCACCATCACAAGGAATGCGTCACCTGTAAGCCACCGCCTGAAGAAACTCCGCCTGTGCCCGAGCCCGCGTCGCTGTTGCTGTTCGGTTCTGGGATTGTAGCCCTGAGCGCGGGTGCGCGTCGCAAGTACGCGAAGATGCGCGCGAGTAAACAAGCAGCGACCACGACGGAGGTGTAACGATGAACCTAAAAAATCTCTTGGTTGCCACTCGCCGCCACTCAACAATGATCAAAGCTGCGGTCACCATTATGATCGCCCTCTCGTTCGCCCTGGCTTGCGCTTCAACAACGGCCTATGCCAAGAAGAAGCGCAAGGTAAACTATGGCCAGGTCGAAATCACAACCAATCCCGGTGGCTTCCCATTGCGTATCGACGGCAAGTCAGAGGGCACGACCTCGACCACCGTCCGCCTAATTGAGTTGGCCCCCGGTCATCATTCAATCGAGATCATGCTGCCTAACGGCGGTCGCTGGGTTCGGGACTTTGAAATCGAAAAGGCTCGAAAGCTTTGCGTCAATCTTAACTATCATCCGAAGAAGTACACCGTCACCAAGAACCCTTGCCCGTATCCGGTTAATGTATCGGCGCCGGTAAGCGTCAACGACGGTGACTTAATCACCTTCACTTCTGATGTCGCGTATGGAGGCACCGCGCCGCTCAGCTATACCTGGACGGTCTCGCCTTCGGAAGCTCGAATTGTCAGCGGTGCGGGCACGGCCACGATCACCGTCGATTCAACCGGTCTGGGTAGCCAGCAGGTAACCGCTACTTTGGTCGTTGACGATGGCTCGGGCGATGCGATGTGCCGACAGCACGCGCAGGCGTCCACCAGCGTTGTGCCAAGGAAACCACCCGAGGTTGAATGCAAACCGTTCGACCAATTCCCGTCGGTGGCCTTTGACGACGACAAGGCTCGCTTTGACAACCTGGCGATTGAGTTGCAAAACGCTCCGGACTCGCAAGCCTACATCATCATCTATGCCGGCCGGACCAGCCGTGTTGGGCAAGCGGATATGCTGAGCAAGCGCACGATGGACTATATGGTAACTCAGCGAGGAGTTGATGCGCGCCGAATCACCATCGTCAATGGTGGCTATCGCGACACTGACTTCATTGAAATCTGGATCTGTCCGCCCGGCGCCAAGACTCCGCAGGCTACACCAACCGTGCAGCCAGGCGACGTCAAGCCTTCACGCGAACGCGCTCGGCCGAGACGTCCACGGCGCGGCTAAGACTAGCTCGCCGTTCACATTCAGGCCACCGGTAACCGGTCCTTAGCAGCAGGTGACAACGCCCCCTTGTTGTCACCTGCTTTTATTTGTGGCGTGTTTGACGTTCTCTTCGGACGTGTGTTAAGAATCTACGTATTTAGCCTTCCCCTTATTCAACCCCCTGACAGTTAGGCCCACACTTAGAGAACTTCCTTTAAGGAGGATTGATATGGGTGACAATGGTGGTGGCGGCAGCAGCGTTGGAGTCGTTGCCGTGTTAATAATCTTTGTGATTGTGATAGTGCTGGGGATCCTGGCCTGGAGGGGCGGACTATTTGGCGGGAAGAAGACTCAGGTTGATATCAACGTAACAACCCCACAAAAATAACTACTCACGGCCTGTTGGGATCAGATTTTGTGGTGCCTGATCCCAGCAGTCTTTCCGATTCTACTGTGCTGGTGAGTTCGTCGAGATTAAGACGAACGCTTCCTCCGGCATCTGAATAGGCTGCCGCTTTCTGGGCGCGACGATGCCGGAACAACAAAGTGCCGATCAAGACTCCGATACCGAGGCACAAGACCAGGGAAAGGCCTGAACCCTTTAGCACAGACACCAACACTCCCGCGGAAGTTTGAGCAAAATAGCGCTGGAGCCTTTCGTACAAATGCGGATCGTCGCCCAGCCATTGCACGACCTGTTCGTACTTTACCTGGTCGATTAGCTGGTTGGCACTCTTCTCATCGGGGGCGTTGAAAACGAAAACTGAATAGTTGCCGACTCGGCGATAGGCCGTCGGCACCGGCTGGCCCTGTCCCTTCAATTCCTGAACCTTTCCCGTGACGCGCTGATCGTTATCGATAGAGAACTGTGGTGTCGTGAATTCAACTATCACTAGCTGTGACTGGCCGTAGTGCGCGGCGACCGCTTCTGTTCCGCCTTCGAAACTCAGCACGTCCAATGCGGGCTGATTCGGCACGATGCTCTTCAATCCTTTGAGTGTGACGGCATACAAGGATCCGCTAGTAGGTGAGTTGGGCAGATGCTTGACGAGCACGGGAATATCATCGTCACCGCTCGGAAGCGTGGCGGCAAAAGCTCGTGATATTTCCAACAACTCCTGCTGCGTAGCCGGGGCTTTGTCTGCGCCCCACACTTGGACAAAACTGTTTCCTTTATAAAAAGAGATTGAACCTGAGCCAGTAACGGTTGCGGTTCCAACCACAGCGGTCTTAATGGGTTCCTTGGTCCCGGCTGCAATCGCGGTTAAGAATGCGTAAGCGCCCGACTCGCTGCTAAGTCGAAGCAGGCGAAGCACGATACTCGAACCCTTTTCATCCCGATAAATTCGCCCCGCTTCTGAGACTGCGCCGACATCGACGGGAGATGTGGCCTCGCCCAGTGTTGGTAATGGCAGCTTGGCCGGCCCAACCGCTTGAAATAATCCAATCTTATCAGGCAGGAGCTTCGCAGCCTCGCCGATCGTTACCTCCGCTGAGACTACGGCGGTGACGGCGAATAGCATAGACAGAGTCAAAATCTGACGAGTTAGTAGACGCATGCAGATTAGTTCGGGCTGACTTAGATCATAGCCAGGAGTTAGAACCCGGCGATCATCTGATGTTCCCGGAACTCTAGCAGGTTGCGAAAATAACGGCGACCGCTTAAGTCTAATGCCGGTCCCTCATCTCACGCAAAATCAGGTCGGCATAGTGACGTGGATTGTTGATGTTGTGAAGAACCGTTGTCCCACCCAGCTCGCTGGCATTGTCGACCACGACATCCCCAAAGCCGAGCAGCCGCTGCCAGATCGAGGCTGAAACCGTGACGTCCTGGATCTTCGCCAGGGGAATGTTGCGCGTCGTCCTGGCTATTAAGCCATAGTCGGTTTCTATCTTTGAATCGGTCAGGGTATAGCGAATCATGTTGCGCCGCAGGTGTTTATAGGCAGGTATCAGCAGCAGTGCCAGCGCGATCGGTAGAGATATGTACCAGGGAACGAACTTCACCAAATTCAGCAAGATCGTCAGCAGGATCGCACCGATGACTGCCGCGGCATAACCAAGCTTCACAAAGAGCAAAGTAGGCCGCACGGTAAAGATGACCCTTTCCAGGTCGTCATCATTGTCGAGAACTGCCGGCACTGCTGACTGCGGTCGCGCGATTCTGGTTTCTTCCGGATCGTGTGCCGGCTCGCCGCAGCTTTTACAGAATCGGCTGTCGGAGTCGAGAAACGCTCCACATTTACTGCATTGCATAGGTTGTTCTTAACCTCTTTCCGGTCATACGCTGAACCGAACACTTTTGATGCATTGATCCTGGGCACATCATACATAAAGAGCGCTGGTCCCGAAACGCAAAACGAGGCGGCTCGCTTCTAGGGCGCGCCGCCTCGCTTCAATAAACCTGATCCTTAGACTGTTACTGGGTCACCAATTGTAATCTTCCGTCGGGCAACCTCACGGTCAACACCGTGCGTTCATACATATTCAAAGGTACGGATTGCTTGTCTCGTAGCCCGGCAACCTGCCCGGCGTTAAGACGGGGAGCATAAAGCGCCGCATTCGGATCGCGCAGCAAGCTATAACGTCGAGAAATACGCCGGACATATTCCTGTGTTTCAGAGTAAGGAGGAATGCGCCAGCCATACTTTTCCACCGCACCTTCACCGGCATTGTAACCGGCCAGCGCGAGGTTGATGTCGCCATCAAAGTGATCGAGCAGGAAGTGCAGGTAACGTGCGCCACCTTCGATGTTCTGTTTGGGATCGAAAATGTTTGTGACCCCGTAACGCGCCGCCGTCAAAGGCATCAACTGCATCAGGCCACGTGCGCCCTTGGGCGAAATCGCCCGCGACTTGAAACTCGACTCCTGATGCATCACCGAATAAAGCAAGAGCGGATCGACGCCGTGCCTGGTGCCGGCGCTAATCAGATATCCATCGACTTCCGCACTCCCAGTCGTGTATCCACGCAGCGAAGAACTGTTGCTTTGCGCGGCCAGCGCGTCGTAGGTAAGAACGGTAGGTGCAACCAAAGAGCGCTGACTGTCGAGAGTGATTGGAGTGAGACTGTTTTGGTCGGCGATCCTATCCGCTGACGGAATCCGCGTTGGTCGCCGGGTCCGGCTAACTTTCACTGGAGCCTTCGGCGGTTCAACCTGGACGCGGACGCCGTTACGCATGTCAAAATTATCAAGTGAGTAAGCACTGTTTTGCGCCAGCGCAGGCGCACAGGCAAACAGTATGGCTAGCGCGATCAGGGGGAATCTTGTCATGAGCAGCTTCTGAAGTCGTCTTTCAAGTATTTCGAAACGGTGGGTATCTATCGGGAGTCGATGACGTCACATGTTCCTCACTAGGAACTGCAAGCATCATAGCAGACCGGTTTAAGAATTGCCAAACATTTTAGCCTCACCGCGAAACCGCTTGCCTGCAATAATTACAGCAACGGCAGACTAGTCCTAGCGGCTCTATCGGGTGCTCCCATTTTCTAAAAAGATGGTTGACAGCGACGATATGATGGCGGCTCATTGCGCGGATTTTCGTCCTGGCTTTATCAATTTTGGCGTGCCCCCCGCGGCCCGCCACTCAAAGAATCTTAGGAGACTTGAAATGAAGAAACTCCCGTTAGTCTTACTTTCTCTGTTGCTGGCTCTATCACTGGCTGGGGCTACACAGACGAACACGAATAAGAATTCCAACAGCAACAAGCCCAGCAATACGAAACGAGGTCCGGTCTTTCGGGCCACCCCAGATCAAGTCAAACAAGCGCAGGCAATTCTGAAGCAGCGGAGCTTCTACGCCGGCGACCAGACCGGCAAACTCGACACCGCTACACGTGCAGGTCTCAAGAAGTATCAGGAAGCAGAGGGCATCAAGGTAACGGGCACCTTGAACAAACTTACACTCGAAAAGATGGGGATTGCTCTAACCGATCGGCAGAAAACGATGTGAAGTTGTGGGAGGTTTTACCTCTTTGCAACGCCCGGTGGCTCTACTGGAGCCAGAGAGTCGTTGTAAAGAATCGGGCTGCAAGAACGGGCACATCCTTGCAGCCCGAATAACTCAACCTTCAGATTTCAAATTTGAGATCTGAAATTCGAGATCACGTTTTAGTGGGCTTGCTCGTTCGGGATTCCCAAATGCGAACCCGCCCGAATCTACTCTGCGCGCACGTTTTCGCCGCCGATGTCTTCCAACAGTGTTTCCAGCTTATCGACGTCGTCGCTGGTCTTCGCTTCCACTCCCAGCAGAATACCGCCGCCGCGCACCCCAGTGTCGTACACCTTAGCTCGATGTTCGGTTACTCCCGTGCCGAGCAGCAGGCCGATCAATCCGCCGGTGGTGGCGCCGGCGCCCGCGCCGGCCAAAGCCGCGGCAATGGGACCAGCAACTACCAAACCGACCCCGGGAATCGTGATAGCCGTCGCCACGGCGACGATCGTTGCCAATACGGCGCCGACCGTTCCGCCAATTGCCCCGCCAATGCCCATGCCATCAGCTGCGTGCGATCTGGTTTGCACCGCGAACTCCTTGTTTTTCGTCGCATCCGACATCAACACGCTGATGTCGTCACGTGTGTAGCCGCGTTTGATAATCGCATCCACGGCTGCTTCGGCGGCAGCGCGGGTCTTGAAAAGTCCGGTAACAAAAATCTTTGACATACCTCCGCTCCTTCCTTACTCGCATCAACTCACAGTCAAATTTTGTAAAACAGGGAGAAAGGAAGAAACTCTCGACAAAACTCATCGAGTCCTTCTTGCCTTCTTTTCGGGGGATGAATCTATCTTGAGGCAGCGACGCGCTGGTGTCAAACGGTGGGATTTGATGCAGCTTACGCGATCTTCCTGCGAAGGCCACACCGCCGACATTCTATTTTAATACTTCGAGCAAACGTCGTAAGTCATCAGGCGGTTGGGCAGTAAAGCGAACTTCTTCTCCTGTGCGCGGGTGACGAAATCCGAGTTGTTCGGCGTGAAGAAACTGCCGGCCAAGTCTCGAGACCTGAGCGCGAACCTGCGCATCGCCTACCGTCTTGTCACGCCCTTCGCCGTAAACTTCGTCACCAACTACCGGATTCTTTAGCCAGGCGAGATGAACGCGGATTTGATGAGTGCGTCCGGTCTTCAATTCGATGTCGAGCAATGTGAATCGCTCAAACCGCTTGCGAACGCGGTAAATCGAAAGGGCCGGACGCCCGCCACGCACGACCGCCATGCGAATGCGATTGCGGGGGTCACGAGCAATCGGCTGATCGATCTGGTCGGTCTTCTTTTCAACGCGTCCATGCACCAGCGCAACATAGGATTTAAAGACTTCGCGCGCACGAAACTGATCGGCCAGATTTTCATGAGCGCTTTCGGTCTTAGCCGCTACCAGCAAACCCGAGGTGCCTTTGTCCAGACGATGGACGATCCCAGGCCGCGCCGCTCCCGCGGTGTTCGACAGTTGTGCGAAATGAAAGGCGAGGGCGTTTGCGAGCGTCCCCGCGTCAGCTCCGGCGGCGGGGTGAACCACCATGCCGGCCGGCTTATTGACGACGATCAAATCGTCATCTTCAAAGACGATGTCGAGGGGAATGTTTTCGGGTGCGAAGGCAGTTGAGAGCGGCGGAGTGAGCTCAACTTCTATCTGATCATTCGCGTGCAGTTTGTAGGACGATTTGGCGACGAGTCCATTCACCAGCACGTCAGCGTCTTCAATCAAACGCTGCAGCCGCGCGCGACTCCATCCTTCGATATGGGCCGCCAAAAAAGTATCCAGACGCTGGCCGGCGTCGGTGCCTGAGACAGAAAGGGTGAGGGAACTGTTTTCGTTTCGCGATGTGCCGGCCGTCGGCGTCACTGCTTGCATGGGGTAATCACTGCATTGGCGGCCAGGCGATCGTGGATGAACTTGTCGACGTCTGCTTCAATCAACTCGCCGTTGACGATCCACGCCTTTTCCGTCAGCAAGTCGCCGCTCGAATTACATTTGGCTGGATCGAGAAAGATATTCCAGGGCGAGCCCCACTTGCGCGTGTCGCCGGTCAACTGACGATAACCATAGTGCGGAGTCTTTTCCCGGTCTTCGCGCGACTCTGATTCACTTACCACCGGATAAGGCGCTCCCGAGGGGCCAAAATATGCCTTCACATCATCGCGCGATCCATATTCACTGACCCCGACGATTTCAAATCCCTGCGCCTTGTATTTCTGATAGAGGCCCGCGGCGACCGGGGCTTCGTTGCGCCAGTTCGGACACCAGGGTGCAAAGTAAAGCACCATGACCAACTTCTTGCCCTGCATCAGCGAGCGCAGACTGACAGGCTTGTTGCTGGAAAGATCATTGAGTGTCCAGCTCTTGTAGTTAACCGTCTTTTCCTGCAGCGGGGAATATTCATGGCTCTGCGCCCGCAACGCCGCAGGGGCAATCATCAGCGCGAATAGAATCAGAATTAGCTTTTTCATGGTATTACTCCAAACCAAATTGCGAAATTAGAAATACGGATAAATTAGTCGTTCCTTTGCGCGGTCGCCGGCGCTTCATCCAGCAGCGGCTTCACGGCCGCTTCAAAATTCTCGCGAGAAGTCTGGCCGATAAACTTCTGACGAATGCGGCCTCCGCGATCAATCAAGTAGGTCACCGGCAGACCTGGCCCGTTGCCAAACTTCGCGCCGATTTCTTCAGCGCCCCGGATTACGGTGTAGTCCTGCTTCACGTCTTTCTGAAAACCGCGAATGGCCTCAGCCGTGTCTACCGGCGAGATTGATGCGCCCACAATCGAAAACCCGCGCGCCTGAAGGTCCCGCTGCATGGTATTGAATTCCGGAATTTCCGCCCGACAGGGAATACACCAGGTGGCCCAGAAATTAAGCAGCACAACCTTGCCACGGAGCGAAGCCAGGCGGAACGGCTGACCATCGAGAGTCTGGAATTCGACTTCCGGGGCGGGCGGAAACGAAGCGCCAGGCGCAGGTGCGTTTGTCGTCGCCGGAGGCTTAACTTTCAAACGACCTTCCAGGTTCGGCAACATCCCTGCCAGTCTCGAGCTGGCGAGAAAACTTGAATACCCGCTGGCGATTAGCAAGCCAATCATGATCAAGACGATGCCTGACACGACTTCGACTTTATGCAAGTGCTGGCGGAACTTTGCATAGAATCCCAGAAACTTGTTAATCCCCAGCCCGGTCACCAGAAAAGGAACCGCCAGCCCGGCGGAGTAAAAGATTGCCAGTATCAATCCGCCTTTCCAGCCGCCGCTGGTGGCTGCCAGTCCGATAATGCCGCCCAGAATTGGGCCAATGCATGGCGTCCAGCCGGCCGCGAAAGCAATGCCCAGCGTCAACGATCCCAGCACTCCGCGCGGCTTCTCGCTCGAGAACTGGCGGGTGTCTCTGTAAAGGTATTTGATCTTCAGCAATCCGATCAGGTGCAGGCCGAAGACGATGATCACCAGGCCGCCGATAATGCGCACCCAGGGATTACTGATGACTGCCGAGCCGACCAGACCGGCAGTTGCGCCCAGCGCCAGAAAGATGACTGACAAGCCGACGTTGAAGGCGATCGAGTTAATAATCACTGCCCGACGTGCAGTCGAGCGCGATCCGCCTTCGCCTCTCAAGTGATCGATGCTGACTCCCGACATCAGAGAGATATAGCCGGGCACCAATGGCAGAACACATGGTGAAAGAAACGACAGCAGCCCGCCGGCGAAAGCAATCAGGATGTTAAATAAAGAAATTTGCATGGAACTAACTGCGTCTCATTAGTTTCCCAAACCACATCGTCAAATTCAAATACAGACCCGACGCTGCTGAGATGCAAGCGAGTGCCGATAGCGCCAACAACAAGGTAACCTGCCACGAACCGGCAAAAAAATAAAAGTGTGCCTGTCGAAAGTACCGCGTCAGCACCCCGGGCGGAGGCGTCTTGATCACTGTTCCAGTTTGGGCATCGATCAAGAGGGAGTCCGCGCCCAAACCACCCACCGCCTGATAAACTGGACGCCCTTCGCGCATCAGCAGCGTTAACGCCGTCGTCGGCAACTTTTTCCCGGCAAACTCACTCGCCCGGGTCAAAGCCTCTGACGGTGGGATGCTAACTCGCGTTGCATCGATGGTTTCGACTTTGCCGCCTTCAACCGCGCTCGGCCAGGCATACAGCAGCCCGCTCGAGGCCCACGCCAAAACCGGAACGGCCACAATCAAGCCCAGCCAGATATGCAGGCGATAAATTAGAGATCGCATAGTCAGAAGGGACGCAGGGAAAGGAGACACGGACACGCGGGGATGGTCGTCCTCGAGTAGAGCGGCTCACCTTCTCAGGGGGATTTCTTCTCCGCGTCTCCGTTTCCCCTCGTCGCCGCGTCAGTTCCATTGGCCGGCTCATCGATCAGCCTCTTGATCATTTTGTTGAGCGCGGAAGCTTCTGCATCGCTTGCCCCGACGCTGATAAATCGCACTACGCCACGCCGATCGAGCAGGAAAGTTGTCGGAATTCCCGAGATACCAAAGTTTCGATCATTATCTCTTGAATCTGCGATCGCGAATCCGTATGGCAGACGAAACTTCTTCTTGAAGCTGCGCAGGTAATCCAACTCCTGGGCCGGCGTCAACTGTTTGCCTTCCGCATGACCGTAAAAATCCGTCATGCCCAGAATGACCAGCCCTTTATCTTTATAGGTGTCGTGCCACTTCTGCAGGCGGGGAAAAGTCACGCGACACGGTCCGCACCATGGCGCCCAGAAATCCAGCAGCACCACGCGCCCGCGCAAATCCGCCAGCTTTGTCGGTTGCAGATCCATCCATTCTTTGGCGACGATATCCGGCGGCGTGTTGGTGGCCGGGCGCAGATTTTCAAAGAACTTGAAAAGGTCGACATTGGGAGCAACCTCGAACAGACGTCTCATCGCCAGCTTGTAAAGGTTGGCGGACGGTAGCTGTAACGACAAACTGCGGAGGTCCTGCACCGTGGCGATGGCTTCGTCATTTTTCTTTAATTTCAGTTGGGCTTCCGACAACAGCACCACTGCTTCGCTCAGCATTTTGTCGCGCTGACTAAAACTTTTTTTGGCGCCTGCCGGCCTGGCTGCATTCAACATCTCTTGCGCATGCGGAAGTGCATGCTCGTAATCTTTGATCTTGAAGTAACCCGTCACCAACCAATCTTCCAGCACGTAACGGTCGTCGGCTACCTGGGGTTCGTTCTTTGCATACTCTGTCAGACGACTTTCAGCCTCGGGCAACAAACCTTTTTTTGCCGCCTGAATCACGATCACTGCGCGCGCATCCTGTGCAGGTTCACCGGTAGCCTTTGGATTTTCGGTAAGAAAGCGGCGCATCGCTTCCAGGGCAGCGTCGTAGTTGCCGGTCAGGTTGTACAGCAATCCGAGATAGTAGACGTCCTGGCCTTCCAGCTTGCGAGCCGCCAGCGTCGTCGCGTACCGCGCGGCGAGGTCACGCTGCTCTTGCTTAATCTTTCCTTCAAGCCGCTCGTCGTAAGGCATGCTGCGCTTCTCAAACTCGGCAAATCTCTTTTGGACGTAAGTATTCGCGTCTTCATAAAGCTGCAGGGCCGTGCGCGCCTCTTTTGGGTCGGAAACGTTTGCTGCGTTTGGCTTGCTGCCGTCGTTGGTCAGGGCGGTCGTGGTGGTGTCCTTCACTCGTCCGGACTGGGCAAACGCCGAGTGACAGAGCAGACTGCAAATCAGAGCGAGAAAGAAGAAGAGGGAACGTTTCATTTGGAATCCTAGCAGCACGACCAGATTCTTGAAGCTACCGACGGGAGACTCAAGCATGGTAGGACACGACGATGGCGCTGTCAAAATCAGTTCGGAGTACCGACTTTAGTCGGGTTTTTCGTAGTGGCAGGAAGAACTAACTGAAGGCTCCAACCGTCTGTCCAGCTTCGCGGAAGCGATCCGGCGAAAAAGCAGCCGGCATCGGCGACGTCGCCCCATCGACAATCGCCTGGGCTATCAACTGCGCCGTAATCGGCGCCAAAAGGATCCCGTTGCGATAGTGGCCGGTTGCATAGAACAGGCCGGCGATTTCTTCGCAGGGACCAAGCACCGGCAGATCATCCGTGGCGCGTGGCCGAAACCCAGCCCACGAATCTACTGGCGTTAGTCGCGCCAACGCCGGGGCGATCTCAATGGCCATTGACTTGATGGCGCGGACGCCCTCGTCCGTTACTCGCTTGTCATAACCCGCCCACTCGGTCGTCGAACCGGCGAGCAGACGCCCATCTCGGCGCGGCACAAGATAACCACGCGAGCTGTAGATGACATGACGCGCGATTCGCGGTCGCGTTTCATAACAGAGCATTTGGCCGCGTACTGGTTCGAGTTGGGGTAACGCCAGGTCTGATGAATTGATTTGTGAAGTCCAGGCGCCGGCCGCAAGTACGACGACTCGCGCAACGACAAAGCCGCTCGACGTTTCCACTCCGCGGATCTTTTCATTTTCGATCAGCAACTTACTCACATGGCAATCGGTGATGAGACGCACGTCGAGTTTTTCATTTGCTTTCACCAACGCTTCAATCAGCCGGCGATTGTCGACCTGATAATCATTCGGCAGGCATAACGCGCAGCGTACCTGGTGGGAAATGCATGGCTCCTGCCGGCGCGCTTCATCGCCGCTCAGCCACTCGACGCTTAAGCCCGCCTTCGACTGCCAGTCAAACCGAGATCGGAGTTCTGCTTCATCTTTCTCGGTAAAACCGAGACAGAGCGTGCCGGTCAAATCAAGCTCGACATCGATGCCGGTTTCGTCCTTCAGAGATTCGGCAAAGGCCGGATAAAGATCGCGGCCGGCAGCAGCGAGACTGAAGAAATCATCTGCTCGGTCGGATTCAACTTGGGGCGCCAGAATTCCCCCAGCCGCCCAGGATGCTTCCGCGCCCGGCTGGCCACGTTCAATCAACATCACATCTGAAACGCCGCGGAGCGCGAGCGCCCGCGCAATACTCAGCCCGATGACGCCGCCGCCAACGATTACTACGTCAGCCGTTCGCGACTTGTGTGTTTTGTCTGACATTGAGGTTCAGCTGAGTACTTGGTACTTGGTGCTTTGTACTTAGGCTTTTGACATTTGGAGTCCGCGACATCAAAGTACGAAGACAAAGTACAAAGGCCAAAGATCAAAGTACAGTCTGTTTATGCCGCATCGTATCACACTGATTCCCGGGGATGGCATCGGCCCCGAAGTCGCTTCCGCCGTTGTGCGCATCATCGAAGCTTCGGGCGTAGAGATCGAATGGGAAGAACACGTTGCCGGCCAGCAAGCGCTGGATAAATTCGGCGCGACGTTGCCCGAGGATCTGCTTGAATCCATCAAACGCAACAAAGTCGGCCTTAAAGGACCCATCACGACGCCCGTCGGCAAAGGCTTCACTTCCGTCAACGTCGGCTTGCGCAAGGCGTTGGATCTCTACGCCAACCTGCGGCCGATCCGCGCGTTGCCGAATATCCCCTGTCGAAATCCAAATCTCGATTTGGTGGTGGTGCGCGAGAATACTGAGAGTCTCTACTCAGGCCTCGAACACGAAATCATTCCCGGCGTGGTCGAGAGTCTGAAGATTATTACTGAGAAGGCTTCGACGCGGATTGCCCACTTTGCGTTCGACTATGCGCTGAGCGAAAACCGCAGGAAGATCACCGCGGTGCACAAAGCGAACATAATGAAGCTCTCAGACGGATTGTTCCTGAGATGTTTTCACAAGGTCGCAGAAGATCATCCGGAGATCGAAGCTGTAGACATGATCGTCGACAACGCCTCGATGCAGTTGGTTATGCGGCCCGAACAATTCGACATCCTGCTGTGTGAGAATCTCTATGGTGATATCGTTTCGGACCTTTGCGCAGGATTGATTGGCGGGTTGGGTTTGGTGCCGGGCGCCAACATCGGCGAGAAAGGCGCAGTGTTCGAAGCCGTCCACGGCTCCGCGCCCGACATTGCCGGCCGTGGCATCGCCAATCCGACAGCGCTTTTGCAGTCAGCAATCTTGATGCTGCGTCACATCGACGAGCGCGCCGCTGCCGATCGTATCGAGAACGCTATGCTTAAAGTTTTCGCCGAAGGCGAAGTCCGCACCCGCGACATCGGCGGCACCGCGAGCACCGACGAGTTTGCGGATGCGATTAATTGGGAAATGTAATTGATAGGTTTTTCAAAATCCACTAACTGTTTGTCGTGGCGTCAAGAAAATCACATCCGAGAAATTGGAAGAAAACCCAATTTTTCATCGCTCGCTTTACGAGTGTTGCGTAACGTCCACACAGTAAGTCCAGAGTTTACAGTCTAGGGCGTTTAGGCGGGTGACGGAACATTGCTTGCTTAGAAGCAATACGAGTTCGCCAAACGCCGGCGAACACATTCCCCAGGATTTGAATTTGTCAGTCTTGGAAAGAGTGCGAGGCCGGTCGAGAGCGACCGGTTTTTTGTTATTAGCTTGCGCGCGTAAGCGCGTATAGTAAACGGACGAGAAACAGAGCGGTTCCTAGGCCAAGTTCAGTTTCTCGTCCGTCGAGTTCGAAGCCTGTCGGCTTCTTTATGCGCACGAAGTCTTTCATGCGCGAAGGAGACTATAATCGATGAATCCCGCTGGGTCAAACAAAAAGAAAACGCCACGCCCGTCTCTTGCTTGGCGCACGTTAACGCTAAGGCCGTACGGGGAGAACCTACTCACCTCGGGTGCAGCCACTTGGATTTTTGTAGCGCGCATCATTGTCTTATTGATGGCCTCCGCCGAAGCTATTTCGTGGGGATATGTTGGTTCCCTTTTCTCGCAAGGGTGGGGGAGATACGTATCTACCGCCATTGCTGGCGGATTTGTGTTTACTGTGATCTGGGGCATAGATGTGACTCTCATGACTTTAGATAGATCGGGACGTCTATTCGAAGACGCAGAGGTTAGACGAAAAACCAAATGGTCTCAAACCGCAAAGGAAATTCTTGGCTTCGGCGCTCGTTGGATCATTATCATTTCCTCGCTCGCAATAACGGCGCCGTTCTTAGCTCAAATAATCTTTGGCACGGATATTCGAAAGGAACTGGAGCGACAGAGTGCTACTACGATAACAACAGCACGGGCGGTGATCGACGAAAAATATACGCCACGTATTGAGGCGCTGACCGGATCGTTCACAACGGCACAAAATGAATTGACCGACGAAATTGCTGGTAGGCTACGCCTCGGCTCAGGACTCTATGGTAATGGGCCCGTGGCGAAGTCGATTGAAAACCGAATCGACGACCAGAAGTCTGAGCTCCGCAGGGTCCGTCAGGAGCAAGAAGAGGAACTTAGAGCATTTGACAAAGCTGTAAGCGATAAAGATTACGAACAACTAAGTGGTCGATGGGGTGTCGTGCTGCCGGAGAGTTCCGTCATCGAGCGCGGAAAGATCTTAGCGCAAATCGTACAGATTCCAACCTATACAAAGACAGAATGGGCCGTGCGGGCGTTCTTGGTATTTCTTTTCTTGTCGTTGTTCATCCTCAAGATATTTGAACCGAGAAGTGTAAGAATCTACTTAAGCGAGGCTCTTCAGCAAGAATGGAAACGATACCTTGCCGGAGCGTTTGATATTTGGCTGACAAAAGTGGACAAATCCAACGCTGAACCTTCAGCGATGACGCCGTTTAGATTTCAAGACCTAATGGTGAATGTGTATCCGGCGATTCGGTCCGAGGATATCAATCGAAGGAGATCGATGAAGGTGGAAGAGGACGCAAGGAATACCATCGAGCGACTGGCGGCTCTGAAGGATGAGATGACACCCAGTCTTCAAGAGACTCGACGGGCGCGAACTGAGATCGTTCAACAAATTGATGAATTTGTGAGGGCTAACGAACGGTTCTTTAGCGCATTCGAACGCGAGACAAGAGAAGTCGCTGAACTTGAGACAATCCTGAAGGATATCGACTTGAGACAGACCCGCTCACAAAGCGAGCCGGATGATGTGAAATCGATAGAATTGCGGATCGCTAAAATCATGGCGGAAGCAAACGTCCGACAGAAACTCGGCAATCTCGAAAAATCCAAACAGCGCAGAGTCTCTATTGAGCAAAAACTCTCCGATCTTTATGAGACGAAAAACCGGTTAGACATTGCGGAGAAATCGCTATTGGAGCGAATTCAGAGGGTTGACAGTGCGATCGAATCGGTCCGCACTCACAGACTGGAAGACGCAACTCTATCGATATTCGCCGATATGGTACAGAGTAAACCAGATGAGGGCGGAGGTAGCACCCTCAACTAAGAGTAGACTTCAGCTGAGTCCATGCCGGACTGCCGTGGATCGTCGGACGTGCGTTACAGTACGGCCGGGGCCCGTTAATAACAGGTTCCCGTTTTGTAACACCTCAGCCTTTCCATCTTACTCTGTTCTTCTTCAACCAGCGGATGGCGTTCGCCAATTGTGGCTGAGAGAAGTGTCCGTGCTGCTTGTGGTGAATACAGTTTCGAATATGGCCTATGAGAGTTTCATCGTTTCGCGCGCTACGACACTTATACTTCGTGCGTTCGCCTTTCGTTATGAGCCAACTATCGAATGCACTTGGACTGTTCAGCCCGAGCGCAATTCGGATTTCTTCATATAGAGAATTGAATTCCTGTTCAGGCGTAATCGTCGGATAGATAAGCCTAAAGAAGAACTGATTCTTTTCGGCAAGTCGCTTTAAGAGAATATTGTGGCGTATTTTGACTGACTTGATCTTGTCGGCTCCCTGGGTAACCGCAGATTGATAACTTAGTAGCTCAGGGTCTCGCTTATCGGGGGGCTTTTCAAATTCCTTTTGCAGTTGTTGAGTGAACTTTCGGAAAAAGTTTCCGATTTCTTTCTCTTTGCCGTCCAAGTTACGCCTTGCCAAGAGATCTGAAGAAAGGAAAAAGGCCGAAACGATGCTTGGTCGATTTCGCAGAGCAGGTTCATTGCGAGAATGGAAGGCCTTTTCGAGAAACGCTATTACCTGACGAACTTTGGCTGCCTCTGGACTTCGCTTGTTGAAATTTTCATAATCGGCAAAAAACTTTTCGAGGTTCTTAAGTTTAAGGTCTTCTCTTGCTCCAGCGATGCTCAAAAGACAGAGCTGAGCACATACGGCGTAATGGGAATATCGGGTGTTTGGCAGAGCGACAATCCTTTGAAAAAATTTTCGGCGAGCAAGTTCATCCTTTATCCACGTATTCATACTACCAAGACTCGCGAACAGTTTTTCTCCGAAATTCAATGGCGTTCCGCCTTGGAGGCGTCGATATAATTCAACGAGCTCTTCCTGAGTGGCGTTTGTAACAAGTTCAACCGAAAATTTGTAGTTATCAAATGAATCCTGAACCGCTTTCGGTAGGTCGGAATAAGTCTTACCTCCATAAGTCGATGAGTATTTGGCATTCACAGCAAGATCGTCTGCCATGAACCTAAAGAGACTTGTCAGCCTTTGTTTCCCGTCCAGACAAGCATAGGCGTCGGGTCCCGACTGCCATAGGAACAGCTTAGGCGTTCCCCATTTCTTGAGCAGCGAATCTATGAAGTATTGCTGCTTGTTAGGACTCCAAACGGTGCCCCTCTGGAAAAATGGCTCAAGATCAATATCCTGATGATATTTGTTGAGCCAGGTGGCGGTCTTACGTTGTAGTTTGGTCTTCATATGTATTGCTGAACGCGAGAGTTAATCACTATGACAAAAGAAAGTCTACATTATCTAGTCGATTGCCATGTCCTAGTTGTTTCCACAACTAAATATGGATTCGGCACCGTCCAATGTTAGAATTTCGGGAGGGAGTTTAGCTATAAGTTCCATCTTAGAGTCAACGCCAGCAACCTCCCACGACGATCTGGTCGCGCGCGGGCAGTACACTTATCGGCAAAGGCTTATGTCTATGCTTGAGCCATCGCATCTTGCCGAGTTTGTTGCTGTTGAGCCTGACTCGGGCCAATACTTTCTGGGAGACACGCCAGCGCTGCACTTGTCGCAGCCCACGCCGCGTTGCCGAACAACCTGTTCTATCTCACCCGCGTTGGTCGAGAGACCGCGCATAGTGTCAAGAACCTCTTCTACGGCGAATGTTTTGAATGCGGCGACAAGTCGCCGCTGACGAAAGCGCTGACAAGTCAGCGCACTCCAAAATGTCGGCTCTGGTGCCTACGATCCTGAATCTTCCCATTCATCCAATACTTCATCAACACGGTCCGCTACTGCACTTCTCGCGTCTGATCTCTCCCAACCTCTGCCGAGCAGTTCGTCATAGTTCGTTTCGTTATGCCGAATGTGGGCAATGACGGCGAGGCGCACGGCTTGCTCATCCATTTTCTTTCCCAGCGCCGAGCGCCCGATGCGGCCGCTGTATTTCAGGCAGGCATGCTCGGCGATCTTTTGTTCACGACCAGCCACGAGTCGCGGAAAGGCTTCCCGGATCCTGGCGGCGAATCGTTCGACAAAGGTTTCGTCGAGTTCCGCTCGGCGTTCAACCTCGCGCTCTCTGCGACGCGCTCGCAGATCGGCGTCCGCGAGGCACTCGTCTTCCGCCAACTCGAGCGCACGCTCTTCGACCAGCAGCCCTTGCCGCTCGTATCGCTTGCGGGCTCGGCTCCACTTCAAGACCACGCCAGACAGTAGGGAATGTTTGCGGGCGCGCCGGGTCAGCGCCGCATCGCCGGAGGGAAGAAAGATAAGATGATCCAAATCCGCGCAAGAGAGACAGAGCGCGCCTACGTCTCTGACGAGTGTAATCCAGGCTTTCCGACCGAGATCTTCACGACACTCATCACAGGTTGAATCACGGTTCGAAATGAAAACCTTGATCTCTTCTGGTTTTGGTGTTGCGGACATGTGCGCTGCGTATTCTTTTCGATTCTGGCCGGCATCCGACGGATAAGGATAATAAGAGTCACTTAACTTCTAAATCAAGAGAGTCTAGGTGCTCTTGACTCAAGCGAAAAGCAAGCTTAGCATACACAACATCCCTCGAAATTAGAGCGCCGCGGCATAGGCCTCTGGACCCGTGATTCATGCGCAAGATGCGCATGCCACTCAACTCAAAGGAGTGACCACTTTGATTACTCTGAAGGTCAACGGCCAGGCAATGAACGTCGACGTCGATCCGAGCACGCCTCTGCTCTGGGTGCTGCGGGACACATTGAGCCTGACGGGGACCAAATACGGATGCGGCATGGCGCAGTGCGGCGCGTGTACCGTGCACCTGAACGGCGAAGCGATTCGTTCCTGCGTCAAGCGTGTCGCCGACGCCGTCGGCAAAGAGATCACGACGATCGAGGGACTATCGCCTGACCTAAGTCATCCGTTACAAAAAGCCTGGATGGAAATCGATGTGCCGCAGTGTGGCTATTGTCAGTCGGGGCAGATCATGAGCGCGGCCGTTTTGCTCGCTGAGAATTCCCAGCCCACGGACGCGGATATCGACGACGCGATGACTGGAAACATCTGCCGCTGTGGCACCTATCAAAGAATTCGCGAAGCGATCCATCGAGCGGCGGAAATGAAAAGAGGCGGACGACGGACTTAGGTTGTTCGTGTCAGAAGCCCGCGCGTCCGGAAGGGCAACTCTCCCGACGAACCCTCCGTGACGGTCGGGCTTCTGACACACGGCGCTAAACCGAGTCGGAATCATGACCAACGAGCTCAAGCGACGAGATTTTTTGCGCGTTGGCGCCGCGGCCGGTGGCGGGTTGCTGATCAGCCTGTATCTTCTCGAGTTCGCGAAAGCCGGCACGGATGCCGGCGTACTACAGTCAGAAATAGAGGGCGCGCTCCCAACATTTGCTCCGAACGCCTTCCTGCGTATCGGCGCTGACGATCGAGTCACCCTCATCATCGGCCAGTCAGAAATGGGCCAGGGAATCTTGACTTCCTTACCGATGCTACTCGCCGAAGAGCTCGAGGTTGATTTCTCGACTGTGCATTTCGAACAGGGGCCCGCAGACAAGGCGTTTTTCAATCCTAATTTCGGCGGCCAAATTACCGGTGGCAGTGCCAGCGTAAAGACTTTCTACCAGCCGCTGCGAAAGGCCGGGGCGACAGCGCGCGAAATGCTGATCGAGGCGGCGGCGCAGACCTGGAATGTTCCGGCAAAGGATTGTAAAGCCGAGCGCGGTTCAGTGATTCACGTTGCGGGCGGCAAGCGCCTGCGATATGGCGAGCTGGTCGAAAAGGCCGCGAAGCTGACACCGCCGGCAAACGCTCCGCTGAAGGATCCGAAAGATTTCAAATTGATCGGCAAGGCAACTCACCGGCTCGACACTTCCGGCAAAGTGAATGGCTCGGCCGTCTTTGGCATCGACGTTAAAGTTCCGGGAATGCTGACTGCTACCGTGCTCCGTTGCCCGGTGTTCGGTGGAAAAGTCGCGAGCTTTGATGACTCGAAGGCGAAAGCAGTGAGTGGCGTCCGCCGGATAGTCCAAATTGATTCCGGCGTGGCGGTAGTGGCGGACAATTTCTGGGCAGCGAAGAAAGGGCGCGAGGCACTGGAAGTTAAGTGGAACGAAGGCCCGAGAGCGAATCAGACCAGCGAAGAAATCACCCGCATGTTCGCCGCCGCGGTGGAGAAGCCCGGCGCCGTGGCGCGCAAGGAAGGTGACGTTGCCGCAGCGTTCGCGAAAGCTGCCAAGAAAATGGAAGCCGTCTATGAAGTCCCTTATCTGGCGCATGCGACGATGGAGCCGATGAATTGCACCGCCGACGTGCGCTCCGACAGTTGCGAGGTTTGGGGCGGGATTCAGGCGCAGACATGGTCGCAGGGCGCGGCCGCGAAATTCGCCGGCCTGCCGCCGGAAAAAGTGAACATTCATACGACGATGTTGGGCGGTGGCTTTGGCCGCCGCGCGGAATCTGACTTTGTGATTGAGGCGGTCCAGATTTCCAAAGCCGTGGGGGCGCCGGTCAAAGTAATCTGGACCCGCGAAGACGATATGCAGCACGACTTTTATCGTCCCGGCGCTTATCACAAATTCACCGCGGCGCTGGATGACAAAGGAAATATTATTGCGTGGCTGCATCGGACCGCGAGCTCATCGATCTATGCCGCGCACGGGTTTGGCAATCCGCCGGTGGACGGCGCCGCAGTCGAAGGCGCGAAAGAACTGCCATATGCAATTCCCAACTTACAGGTTGAGTGGGCGCGGCAGGAGCCGGGTATTCCCATCGGTTTCTGGCGCTCAGTTGGCCACTCGCACACAGCATTTGTGACGGAATGCTTTCTGGATGAGCTGGCCGCGGCGGCCGGAAAAGATCCTTATGAACTTCGCCGTGCGATGCTGGACAAAGAACCGCGGCATAAGGGAGTGCTGGAACTCGCGGCCACCAAAGGGAACTGGGGCAAACCTCTGCCCAAAGGCCAGGGTCGCGGAATAGCTGTCGCGGAATCTTTCGGTAGCTTCGTAGCGCAGGTGGCTGAAGTGACGATCGGCAACGACGGCAGCGTGCGTGTGAATCGCGTGGTCTGTGCGATTGATTGCGGACCGTTTGTGAATCCGGACACGATCGAAGCGCAGATGCAAAGCTGCGTCGTCTATGGTTTGACGGCCGCGCTGAAGGGCGACATCACGATTGAACGTGGACGCGTCAAGCAGCGAAACTTTCATGACTATCAAATGCTGCGCATCAACGAGATGCCTCGCGTTGAGGTCTACATCGTGCCCAGCACCGACAAAATGGGCGGCGTAGGCGAGCCGGGAACTCCGCCGGTCGCGCCGGCCGTAGCAAACGCGATTTTCGCGGTAACCGGCAAGCGAGTGAGGAAGCTGCCGATTGGATTGGTTGTCTGATCTTGAAGATTTTAGCGCAGAGGCGCGCAGAGCTTTCGTTTGCATTACTCTGCGATTACCCCAGCAACCTTTGCGTTTTAAGCCTTCTATGTGAATAGAGAATGTCGAAGAAACAATTACAACTCCTGATTCTAATCGCTATTCTCTTGGTGATCGCACTTGGCTTGATTGCCCGCCCGATCTCTTCATCGGCCGGGGACGATCCATCTGGACTTGAGAAAGATGATGCCCGCGCCCGCGAACTCTTCACTTCGATTGTTCCAGTGCTGAAACATCCGCGCTGTCTGAATTGTCATGCCAACGGTGACTTTCCCCGACAGGGCGACGACAGTCATATCCACACACAAAACGTTAAGCGGGGCATCGCCGGGCTTGGCAAGTACGGTCAGAAGTGCAGCGCTTGTCATCAGGAGCAGAACGTCGCCGGTCTTAACATGCCCCCTGGCGCACCTGGCTGGCATTTGCCGCCGGCGAAGACGCCGATGATCTGGGAAGGAAAAACTCCGGGCGAGATTTGTCGGCAGATTAAGGACCCGAAACAAAACAACGGCAAAACGCTCGCTCAGATCATCGAGCATGTAACTTCCGACAAACTGGTGTTATGGGGTTGGAATCCCGGCGAAGGGCGCACGCTGCCAGCGATGGCTCATGAAGAATTCGCGAAGAGATTTCAGGACTGGGCGCGTCTTGGGGCCGCCTGTCCAGACTGAATCTCTCGGTGGTGAGCATCAGGCAAAAGAGTTCACCACAGAGGAACACAGAGGTCGCCCAGAGCCGGAAGGTCAGCTGAGTTGAGCCTTCACTTTCTTCGGCAGTTTCGCCAACACCAAATCGTAAGCCTCGCCCAGTAGCGCCTTCAGTTCCTTGTCTGTCAGCAGATTGAAGCGTTGCAGCGCCACCCAGTGATAACGCGCGACATATGGCGCCGGAACGATGCCGTCCTGTTCTATCAGCTCAGCAAACTTTTCAGACGTGCATTTGAACGACATACAATGATCTGATGCCGGGTCCAGTACGATGACCGCGAACATCTTGCCGCCGATCTTGAAGACCAGGTCATTTCCCCACAGCACGACTTCAGTGACGTGCGGGAACGAGAGGCAGTGAGCGCGAACTTGTTCGATGTCCATGGGGTTTATTGATCCATTGATTCATTGACTCATTGATCCATTACCGAAGCAAAGATTCAGGTAATGAACCGATGAATCAATGAGCCAATAAGCAAATGTTACAGCAGCGGGCCGTCGCGTCCCATCAACTCGCGCCGCACGATCTTTACCGGTGGACTGCCCGCTTTGATGAAACGATCGTGAAAGTCCTGCAGGGAAAAGTTGTTGCCCATTTTGCGACGGTAGTCTTCACGCAGCTTAAGAATCTCCAGCTTGCCCAACGTGTACATCAGGTAAGTCGGGTCGCCGGTACCACGTTTGGTTTCCATCTCGCCCACGACCGGTTGCTGCCGGCCTTCCTTAACAAAGAACTCCCTGGCTTGCTCCATCGTCATGCCCTGCGTGTGCATCCTGACGCCGACGATGTAACGGCAATCACGCAGCAGCGCATCGACCAGTTGGGCAAGACGATATTTCGGGTCGCCATTGTACAAGCCTTCGTCGAGCACCATCTCTTCGCCGTAGTGCGCCCAGCCTTCGGCGTTTGACCCGGCAGCGGTCAGCTTTCGCACTTTCGACAATTCCGGATTGTTCTTTACCCAGAGGAATTGTGTGTAATGACCGGGCCAGACCTCATGAACTGAAACGTTGCTCAGCAGCGGATAGTTGTAGCCTTGCAGATATTCTTCCTGCTTCTCTTTCGGCCAGGAAGGATCCGGCAGCGTGATGTTATAGAAAGCTTCAGTCGCTTTCGTTTCGTACGGACCGGGCGTGTCCATCGATGCGAATGTGGTGGCGCGGGCAAACGGGGGCGTTTCGACTACTTTCGCCTGTGCGCCTGCGGGCACTGTGATGATCTTCCTATCGATCAGGAATTGGCGCAGGCCGTCGAGTTGCTGCTGCGCTGATGAAAGCAGGTTGCCGGCGCCCGGGTGATCGCTTTCGACTTGCTTGAGAACTTCCTCCGGAGACTTGTTTGGATCGATCCGGTGGGCCGTCTCGACAAACGCGCGCTGGTCCTTGCGCAATTGGGCGTAGCCAATCTTCAAGAGACGCGGCAGAGGCACATTCACCATCTCGTCATATAAAAGCTTGAGCCGGTAGTTCTCGCTGCCAATGGCAAAAGTCCCACGCGATTGCGGGAGCAAATCCTTCTGCAGAAACGCTTGATATTCTTTCAGGGCCGCGATCACGCCGTCATTGGCGCGTTTGAACTCAGTCAGGAGTGCAATGTTCTTTACTTCCTTGAAGGCGTCGGTGACAGTGTTTTGGAAGAAATCGATATTGCCGGGCAGTTGTTCGATGGCGATGTCAGTGTAAATCTTCGGCGGATTGCTCAGTACCTGGCGCGCCTGCTGCAATGCGCGCGGAATTTGTTTCTCGCGGGCGATGACTGAGCGCAGACGTTCATCGAGCGGAGCGAAGTCGCGTTTTATTAAGGCGAATATGCTTCCCGTGACGGCGCCCGAGTAGGCGTCGGGATTCCTGCGCCACATCTGCACGCGCTCTTCTTCCAGCAGCAGGCTATGAATCGAAGCGATCATGATCTCGCGATCGTCGCGATCGTTTTGAGGGAGTGTCCGTGTATCTAACGCATCGAACTCTGCCAGATAAGTCACCAGCTTGCGGCGATTGTCCTGATGTGCAGCGGCCGAGAAGTCTTCCAGTTGACCATCGTATTGGTGAAAACCGACACCGGTAGCCTGAGAAGGATTCGCTTTGAAATAGTCCTCAAAGTAAGCATCGACCACTTCATGCAGCGTGCGTGGCCTGGCGGCGATAGTCGCCGGCGTCAGCGCAATGACGAATATTCCGATCAGAAACCAACGAAAAACTTTTGATTGCACCTCTGTCGTCTCCTTTCAGCGCATAATATCAGATATGCCTCGACGGGCCGGAATTCATCCTGGCTGATGGGGCGCATTTTAAAGGAGGTAGTCACGAGCGGTAGGTTGTTATGCGGGGAAAAGAAGTAGCACGGTCTTGCGGTGGCTCTCGCGCGGGATGCTCGGGCCAAAAATTACTGAGCGGTCAGTTGAGGCGTCCGTTTGCCGATCTCACGCAAACGTTTCACTACCTGGTCGATTAGCCAGTTCGGAGTCGAGGCTCCGGCAGTGACACCGACGCGATCCACACCTGCCAGATCTTCGGGATTGATCTCGCCTTCAGTTTCGATCAGAAAGCTTCGCTCACATTGCTCCTTGCAGACGGCCAGCAGTTTGATGCTGTTCGAGGAATGCTTGCCGCCGATAATGTAGAAGACATCAACCAGGCCGGCGAGTGCTCGCGCAGCGTCCTGACGATCGCGCGTGGCTGAACAAATGGTGTTGACGACTTGCGGCTCAGCATCGGCCTTGGCGCGCACGGCCTCGGCAACTTCGAGGAAGGTCTGCAGCTTGAGTGTGGTTTGCGACACGACCAGCGGCGCGTGCAGTGGCGGCAGTTTCGCAACTTCGCCGGCGTCGCTGACGACGAACGTGTTGGAGGGCGCGTAACCGACGACGCCAATCATCTCAGGATGATCCGGACTGCCGGCGACTACGACGTGCCGGCCTTCCTTGGCAGCGCGTTCAGCGAGACGCTGGACCCTGGTAACAAAAGGGCAGGTAGCGTCAACTACCAGAGCTGCGCGTTGCTCGAGTTGAATCTGCACCAGCGGCGTCACGCCGTGCGCGCGAATGACGGCGATTTCGTCTTCACCGACTTCGGAGGGTGCTTCGATGGTGGCCACGCCTTCACCTTCCAGACGCTTCATTTCCTGCGTGTTATGAATCAGCGGTCCCAGCGTGCGCACCGGCGCGCCAACTTCCAGCGCGTCCTCAACCATCTCGACGGCGCGCTCGACGCCAAAACAAAATCCGAATTCGTCAGCTAATAAAACTTCCATAATCTGAGTCTCTCAGAACCTCGCATAATGTTAACACAGGAATTGCGAGACAGCATCCGCTGGCAGCGCGGACGTCCCGTCCGCATTGAGCGCGAAGCGCGAATGTCAGGGAGAGGAGACAATCGAGCGCCACGCGGCGCTGTGCGGACGGGACGTCCGCGCTCTTCAGCAAAACGAAGAGGTCTCACCTCACCGGCTCGCGCAAGATGATCTCTGCCGCTTTTGCTGCGGTCCGGGCCGCCTCGGCATGTGTCTGCTTCAGTCCGGCAATTTGCAAAAGAGCCTCGCCGGTGCGCGACAGCAAACGCACCAGGTCGCCCTCCTCGGCGCGAGTTTCCCGAACCAGCGAGGGCCAATCGGAGCCCCCGACCCAATGCGCTGCCGCCGCCGCCGCCGAGAAATTTATTTCCGGCGCGGCTGAGATTCCCTGCTTCCATTCCTCGGTTGATACTTCAAAGGCAATTTCTTCGAACTTGATCAGCAAACTGACGATCGCATCGTCCAGTTCGAGTTCGCCGTAGTCTCGATCTTCGTCGGCGACCAGGGCCGCGATTAAGGCCGCGGCCCGCGGTGCGTCGAGCTCAACAAACAATCCGCGTTGCAAAGCCTCGCCCACAAGCAAGGGCCGATCGACGCGCAGATCCGCCAGCCAGCGGCCGCGATCGGTTACCCGTTCGCTGGTAATATCAAGATAGCCGAAGCGATCGAGTACTCGCGCACAGCGCTCAAAGGGCTCCCAGACCTCGGCGCGCAGACGTTCAATCTGCCGCTCGGCCCGTTCGATCGCGACGGCTTCCGGTTGTAGCGACCACAAAAGTTCACTGGCAGACGTGCGTTCTGCGCCGTTCAAAGCGGAAGGCATTAGCGAATCGATCAGGTCGTTAACCAGCTTGATCGAATCTGCCTCTTCGTTGCGCGCGTCGCGCAGCCGGGGTTCCGGCAAACCGAGCTGATTACCGCGGTCGTGAATCTCATCAAAAGCTTCTTCGGTTTTATCCGGCTTCGTCGAAAAGACCGGAGCAAAAACTCTACCGATGCGTGCAAGCGGAAATGACGCAGTGCGGCCGTCTTCACGTACGCCGGTCACGCCGTCACGGCTGCGCGCGGTCACTAGCACCAGACGCTTACCGCTGCGGCCGATAGCCACGATCCGGCCGGGCTGAACTACCTGGTGCAACCAGCGCATTAGCGCTTCCCGGTGCGTGTGCGGCGCCTGTTCCAGCAGGCGCGAACGCGCGCTCGCCAGTCGCTCTAATCCGCGCGCCGCTCCGGCTGCCAGGCGGACCGGTGCGAGTTCCAAAGCCTCGCGGATACGCTGCTCGTTTCCGTCGCGGGTTCTTTCCAGCTCATGAATGCGCGGCAAAAGGTTTCGATAGGCATAACTCTTTTCGGCGATGGCCCGCACCTGCGCAAAATTTCCGAAAGCATCCAGCAGATTAAGCAGCGAGGTATAGGTTGCGCGGAACTGACTTTCCAGGTTGTCGGGCGGCGCGCTTAGTAGTTCGGCAATACGTTGCGGATTTTGATGAGGCCCTGGAGCGGCGATGATGAAGCCAACGCGATCTTTCCCACGCCGCCCGGCGCGCCCGGTCATTTGCTGCACCTCGGAAGCAGTGAGGGACTGCCAGCCGTTGGCGCTGCGCCGGTCGGCGACGGTGATCACGACCGTGCGTGCAGGAAAGTCAACGCCCGCGGCCACTGTGGCGGTGGCGAAGATGGCGTCGAGCAAACCGGCGCTCATCATCCTTTCGATCACCAGCTTCCAGGCGGGCAGATGGCCGGCATGGTGCGCGGCGATCCCGCTGCGCACGATTGCGTCCCAGTGGCGATGGGTGCGAATCTCGGGCTGTTGCTCTACAAATTCGCGCATGAAATCAAGCCGCGCTTCGCGTCGCTGATCGTTGCTGCCGCGACGGCTCAGCGCAGCTTCTGAAGCAGCTTCGTCGCAACGGCGACGCGTCGGCAGGAAAATAATGGCCGGCAATAAATTGTATGAACCTAGCGCCGCGAGCAGCGTAGCCGGCGGCATTTCTGGCATGCGGAGTTTCATATTGGAGCGCAGGCATCCTTGCCTGCGGTTCGCCGGCATCCTGCCGGGCTTTATTCGGGCGGGAAAAGATGCGAGCAGGATGCTCGCGAACCGCCGACAGAGATGTCGGCGCTCCGTCTCACCATCTCCGTCGTCTTCCTCTCCCTTGTCCGTGGTAACGATCTTGCTGGTCTTGCTCAGTCAATTTCATGATTTCGGGATTCAGCTTACCTTTGTCACTTAACAACGGCACCAGCCGCTTATCAGGCATCAGGAACGCCGCGCGCAGAGGTACCGGCCGCGCGCCCGGACGTGTGACCACCCCACAGCGCACGCCGCGCACTTCGGCGATCCACGCGGCAAACTCTTCCGCGTTTCCAATCGTTGCCGACAGTAACAACAGGCGGATGCGCGGCGGCGTCAAAATAATCGCTTCTTCCCAAACGTGGCCGCGTTCTTCGTCGGCCAGATAGTGCGCTTCATCCATCACCGCCAAATCGGCGCGCACGTCTTCGCCACCGCGCAACGCATCGAATAATTGGTTGCGAAAGATTTCCGTCGTACCCACGATCAGCGGTGCGTTTGGATTCTCTTTACGATCGCCGGTCAGGATGCCCACGTTTCCGGCGCCGAACTCATCGATGAACTCCTGATACTTTGAGTTTGTCAGCGCCTTCAGCGGCGTCGTATACCAGGCGCTCTTGCCTGCGCCGAGCAAGCGGCGAATTTCTTCGCGGGCAATCCAGGTTTTGCCGCTGCCGGTCGGCGCAGTTACCAGTACGTCTTCAAACTCGAGTGCCGTGAGGGCTTCGAGTTGAAACGGATCTGGTTTGAAGGCAGTCGGCTTGGGAGCGCCAATCCCCCCGAGCAACTCACGCAACTCGCGACCGTAATTTCCCGACGGCGCCGGTGTGTCAGTGTCTTGCGGGCGGCGCGTGGGGTCACGAGTGTGTGTTTGACGATTCCTCGCGCCTCGTGATCCGTCCCGGCTTCTTTTCCTGCCAGGATCATTGCTTCGTCCGCCTTTCACGAAAAGCATTGTAGTCCAGGTGTCGCTGATCCGCAGATCACGCCGCCAGAAACTGGTAAACGCGAATGTACCTGCGGAGTCCTGTTTCCTTTGTCGTCTAATTCGGTAATCTGCGCCATACAATCAGGGCCTCAAATTGCAGCCAGCGGACGCGTGTTCTACACTCTTATTTACTAAACAATCGATCACAACTTAGTGGACTAACTTAGCGTCTAACTGGATTACATTCGGGAAAATATGCTGGACTTATATAAAACAAGCGGGCTGTTTGAGAATTTCGAGGTTAACCCTGAGCCGTTTTGGCCTCGCATTGTGCGGCTGCTGGGCGGTTCAGTAGCTTTGCATCTGGTGCTGATCGCGTGCGTGGTTTTCATTCCGCCGGTGCGCGACGCGCTTAGCATCGCCGCCATGTTCTCAGGCGCAGGATTTGTCGATCGCGCCTACCACAAGACAAAAATCGAGAACGAAGGCGACATCGTTGAGATTACGACGGAAAAGTTTCATTATCCCGAAGGCTACTTTGCGTTGGACGCCCAGGCTCTCCCGAGCCCCAGTCCGGCGTTTCCGATAGATCCGGGTTTCACGCCGACGACCATTCCGCCGTCTCAGCTTTTGAGTCCGTCGCCAACCCCGGCGCCGGTCGCTACTCCATCACCGGCCCTCGCCGCAAAGGCGTCGCCTGCCCCAAGCCCGAACGCCGACGACGAGAAAGAGAAACAGAAGATTGAAGCAGAACTGGATCGGGCAGCGCTGGAAAACGGCGTCAAGCGCCCCAAAGAGATCAATACGCGACCGTTCAAAGATCTTTTGGCCGACGCGAAAAGAAAAAAGGATCGCGGCGAGCTGAATCTAAACGGACAAATCGAGTTGACGATCGAAGCCGATCGTGGTCAGGACGGCAAGCTCATCAATGCCGTGGTCAAGGACAAACGGGGTGATAAGAAACTCGAGGCGGTGGCGCTCGACTTTGTGGCCGCGTTAAGTGACAGCGGAGTGTTGGATTTTCTCGAAGGGACAAAACATATACGGCTAGTAGCCAGGGTTGATGAACAGAATGTCGAAGTAGTCGCGTCAACCGAAGTCGAATCGGAACAACGCGCGCGGCAGATGGAAAAAGGCTTCAGCCTGTTGATTGTCGGAGGCCGGATCGCCAAACGTGGCAAGGACGAAGAGATTTACTACAATCACACCCAGGTGTCGTCGAAGGACAAGGAAGTCAGCGTGAAATTTTCCATGTCGCGCACCGAGATGGGTACGTTGCTGTCGAAATATACCAGCGAGAAATAGGATCGGGACTGGTTTGCGTAATTGGTTTGCGTAAGGTTTCGATCGTAAGCTTAACTCTCTGTCTGCGGAGTCTCCGCGACCTCTGCGTGTCTGCGGTCAACATAACGGTTCAAATACAATCGCCGCGGAGACGCCGAGCGCGCAGAGAAGGCGCAGAGGATTTCAAATCAGGCGCTACTCCTTGTCACTTGGCCCAGGAGGAAATGAGATGCGAAAGAGTTCCACCATCCTGAGCGTTGCGGTCATTACTCTTCTCTTGGTTTGCTGCACCAGCCGGCCTCAGCCCGTTGCCCAACAGCCCGCCGAGGACAAACCGAACGACAACAGTGGCGGAATCAAGTTGACGAGCTCAGCTTTCAAAGAAGGTCAGCCGATTCCCGCGACCTATACCTGCAAGGGCGTGAATATCTCGCCGCCATTGGAATGGAGCGGGGTGCCGAAGACCGCCAGGACGATCGCGATTATCGCTGACGATCCGGACGCGCCCTCAGGCACATGGGTCCACTGGGTGCTCTACAATCTTCCGGCCGACAATATTGGAATAGTCGAAAACCTGCCGCCGACTGAGAGCCTCAAGGCGGGTGGATTTCAGGGCAAGAATGATTTTGGGAAGATCGGATACGGTGGGCCCTGTCCACCATCGGGAACGCATCGCTACTTCTTTAAGATACTTGCGCTGGATGGAGAACTGCCGTTGAAGGCCGGCGCTACGAAAACCGAAGTTGAGAAAGCGATGGCAGGTCACGTCGTGGCGCAGGGACAGTTGATGGGGAGATTTGGTCGCTAGACCCGAACAAAACTCGATCAATCTAACTGCTTAACTAGCCATCAACTCCGGCACATGCTCAGCTTCGTATCTTTCGATCAAAACACTGAGCACTTCCATCAAAGAAGCCAATGGATGAGTCTCGTCCTCGCCTACCTCGTCAATGAGGTGATCCAGCACGGCGACGATGCGGTCGTACTCGGCTTCGTTATGAGGAACGAATACGTCTCCCGATAAGGAAGACCAAGCGGTTTCCTCTCTTTGGACGTCCAGGTTCTGCATCATCACTCCTTCCACTTGGATTGGTCGTATTCCTCGTGCGTCAGCACGCCTCTGATATAGAGCCTCTTGCGATTGTAATGAATCGCGGCAATCAGGCGGACCTATTGCCGCCTATGTTGAATACAGTAAGTTTACCGACTTGATCGGCGGATCGAAAGGCTTGGCGTAGTTCATCAAACGAGGTGAAATCAGTCTTCTTAACCAAACGGTACCATCTTGAGAGGGCTGTTTCAGCTTCAGGGTGCTGTTCAGCAAATTCATTCAAACGTTTGCGCGTGATTACATGCATGGGAGTCGCGTTGAAAGACGGGAATTAAGGAATCACACCTTCCGGCACCTGCCACGGATGCAATTCAACGGTGAGTCTACCGATCTTAATCATCGGATCGGTGGCGCAAAGGTCCTCGGCTTCTTTTAAGAAATCTACGCGAAAGACAAAAATCCCGCGCAGTTCACCATCGTCGCCGAACGGTCCGGCCATCACCAGCTTCTTCGTCGCCGCCAGACGATTGATATTTGCGAGATGCGCCTTTTGCAGCTCCTGAACTTCCGGAGCTTTGTCGTCTCCGGCTTTGCGATTTGGACCCTTCTTCAAGAAACCAATATAGACGGTCTTCATGTCGAGCGGCGAGTTTCGCTTCTTGAAAATGTCTTCTGACCACCACGCATGCACCTCGGCTATGAACAGCCCCGCCTTGACCGCCGGATCGCTGTCAACCCAGGTCTTTGCTTCATCTGACGAGGACGCTCGCAGAATGAATATGCCGGCGAGCTCAGTGTCATCACCGAATGGACCGGCAATCACGGCCTTGCCCGAATCCAGCAGCGCCAGCACATTAATCAGGTGTTGATGGAGAATCTTCTGAGTTTCCGGCGCCTGAGGGCCTGTCCACTTCGGCCCTTTCTTCAATATCGCCATCTGAAACTGGACCAGCTTGGACTGCGGCTCTTTCTTCTGCTGAGCAAGTGCAAGGTGCGCCATCAAGATGCAGGGAATAAGGAAGGTCAGGACTTTAGTTTTCATCGATCTACCTTTGCACGAACTCTTCTTGCTTTGCGCCTTGGCGTCTTTGCGTGAGACATGTGAAGCGTTCGCCATTGATAATCACGCGAAGCCGCAAAGGCGCAAAGAATAACTAGTTAATCGTGGCTGTCTTCACGCAGGTAATGGCTGGCAGGCCTTCGCTGATCGCCGTCCATGAATCGCCGCCGTTGTTCGAGCCGAAGAGTTTTCCATTCCGCGTACCGAAATAAAGGCCGGTCGGATCATTCGCGTCCGCTTTCATGCTGTCGCGGAGAATGGTTTCGAACGCATCTTCCTGTGGCAGGCCCTCTGTCAAGGCCTCCCACGATTCGCCGGCGTTCTTTGTGCGATAGACCCGCAGTTTCGCTTCCGGCGTACAACGAAACTCGTCCGACTCGATGGGAATGATGTAGACGGTGTTCGCGTCATGCGGATCGATCTCCAACGCGAAACCAAAATCCGACGGCAGGCCCTTTCCGATATCAGTCCACGAATCGCCGGCATCATCGCTGCGATAGACTCCCCAGTGATGCTGCAAAAACATTCGATCCGGATTCGAAGCATGACGCACAACCTTGTGCACGCACTGGCCCCACTCGGGATATTGCTGGCCCGGAGGCAGAAACTTCACGAAAATGCCTTTGTTTCGCGGTTGCCAGTTCTGGCCGCCATCATCTGTCCGATAAACGCCGCCGGTGGAAATGGCCACGAACAGTCGCTGATTGTTTGAGGGGTCAGGAAGAATCGTGTGCAGGCAGAGCCCGCCGCCGCCCGGCATCCATTGCATGCGGTGCGGATGGTCGAACAAGCCGCGCTCGAGCGACCAGGTCTCTCCCGCGTCGGTGGATTTAAAGAGGGCCGCCGGCTCGACGCCACAGTAAAGTGTGTCCGGCTCGCTCGGATGCCCCGGCACGATTTGCCAGATTTGTTTTAGTGAAACCTCCGAGCCTTCGGGAAACTTGATGTTGTAGGCTTCGGGATCACTCCAGGTCTTACCGAAATCATTTGAAGAACTCAGAAATGAACCCCAGAACGAGCTGTTGACCGCGGCCCAGAGGCGTTGCCGCCCGTTACGTCCATCGAAATTCATCGCATAGACGCTGCGTCCGGGAAAGTACGGACCGGCTACGTCCCATTTCTCGCGCGCGCCGGCTGAGCGGAAAATAAAAGCGCCTTTCATCGTGCCGACAAGGAGTAAGGTGTCTCCGGCCTGGGCATTGATCTGGGTTGGTTCTGGCATCAGCGGACCTCCGAAGAATTAGCGAATCAAATTCGTTAGTTATGACTCAGGGTTGAAATTGAAACGTGGTTGAATTATACAGCGTGTCTGATCGAGCACAAATTGAGGAAAGCACCATGGCCACCTACGCACGCCTTTTCTCTGACGAGCATGGCGAATCGCATTTCGAAGACGTCGAAATCGATCTGACGCTGACAGAATACGCGCCGCCCGCGCCACCGCTGGAACTTTCCTCAATTACGCCGGCAGAGCAGTTTGGTTTCATGAATGCGCCGGCCGGCTGGGTGAGCGGCTGGCATCCATCAGCAGCACGCAATATCTTCTTTGTCCTGACCGGCGAATGGGAGGTAACCGCCAGCGATGGCGAGGCGAGACGCTTTTCACGCGGTAGCGTGCTGCTTGTAGATGACACCACCGGTAAAGGGCATACCTCGGAAGTTGTCAGTCAGACTGATTCGCTGGCGGTAATGGTGCAGTTGCGGGAGTGAGACCAGCTGAGGTCGGTACCGCCCGCGTTAGCGGGTGGGTCAAACACTCAACTCATCGCGATGGCTCATTGATCCGTCCGCTCACGCGGGTGGTACTGACTTTTTTGCCAACTTTGAATTTTCCGTCCGGCGGCCAGGCTGGATCACGCTCAGCTGAACTGCTGGAGTTGGTGAGATTGCGCACCTCGCCTCTTTCGGCCGACATTACTCGGAGGTTGACATTGCGAGGGATGCGCATAGAATTGCGAGCGCAAACAAGTCTGTAGGATCCGCGAGATAACTCAGGAAGGAGTTCCCCCAATGACTTTCAGATCCTTGAAAAGATCGCTTCTGCTTTTCCCTGTCCTGCTTTTGGTCGTGCTGGCAACTACCGGCGTTGCGTTTGCGCCGCCTCCGCCGAATCCAATCCTGTACATGACCGGGACGGAGTCCTACCAAACCGGCGGCAAGCAATGGACTCGATACAAATACGACGTGCTCAATAAGACTGATTACCCGGCAGCCATGTTCGCCGCGGCGCCGGCGCTGCCACCCTGCGGCAAAAATGCCAACTCATCCCGCACCTGGGTGGACTTTTTCGATTCGCGCGGAAAGCGCCTTTACGGTTTTTGCGCCCTGGGCAAACCTGAGGATCTCGGAAAGATATGGTTTGCGCTCGAAGAAGGCGTGATCCCGCCGAGCTACGTCTATATCGAGATGACTGATCGCCAGACCAACACCAAGTACAAATCGAATTTGGCCGACACGACTTTATAATCGTTCGACCTTTCTAATTTCCGGATCTTTCTAAGGGTGAGCTTCGGGACGCCAGGCTCGCCCGCAGTATTGTGGATCGTTCTTCACCTCCCAATTAGTTGTTTGCCGATAAACCCGCCGCGAGTATGATGCACTCTTCTTAAAGCGCCATTTCGCTAGTCTCCGATCGCATATTTCATCTTCAGTGGAGGTGACCCTTGCCACAAAAAGATCTGTTCAAGTTGTTGGAACGCATTCATCTTCGGCTGGACGAAAGCATGGTGGGCATAGCCGAGCAGTTGGCCGACCTCGATGCTGCTGATCTCGCAGAGCTGATTAACCAGCTAACTCTGGCTGAAGCCGCGGCGGTGGTTTCGTTATTGCCGGTGCCGCGAGCGATTGAGATCTGCGATCAGCCAACGATGCGCCGTCGCGCCGCAATCCTCGAACGGTTGGATCCCCAGCGAGTGGCGCAAATTCTGGAAGGCTTATCTGCCGACGAGCGCACCGACATCATTCAACGAATGGGACTGCACGAGCGGCACCGCATCTTGCCTAAACTTACACCGGAAATACGGAAGGAACTCGAGGGTCTGCTGCAATATCCCGCGCACACGGCGGGCGGCATCATGACCACCGAGTTTGTGCGGCTCGATCCCAAGATGACGGCGGGCGAGGCGCTGAAACACATTCGTTCAGTCGCGCGCGAGAAGGAATCGATCTATGCCTGTTATGTGATGGAGCCGAAGACAGATCATTTGATAGGCGCCGTTTCGTTGCGCGATTTGGTAATGGCTGAGTTGGACAAGGCAGTCACCGACGTAATGCGCCGCAAACCGGTGACCGTAAACGCGCTCGACGATCAGGAACTGGTGGCCAAGAAAATCGCCAAGTACAACCTGCTGGCCGTGCCGGTGCTCGAGAAGGACGAAAGTCTGGTTGGTTTTGTCACAGTTGACGATGTGATCGACGTGCTGGTTGAGGAACAGACCGAAGACCTGCTGCGAATGGCAGCCGTGGAACCCGGCGCCCTGGACAAGCCTTACTTTGATAATCCGATCCTGCGCGTCGTGCGCAAGCGCATCGGCTGGTTGCTGCTTTTGTTTGTCGCCGAAATGTTCACCGGCACGGTGCTCCGTCATTACGAAAGCGAACTGGCGGCGGTGGTTGCGCTTTCTTTCTTCATTCCGCTCTTGATCGGCACGGGTGGAAATGCCGGGTCGCAAACCGTGACGACGATCATTCGCAGCATCGCGCTGGGCGAGATTCGCTTGAGACAGTTCGGGCGGGTCCTGGCACGAGAGATGAGCATCGGCGTGATGATCGGCGTGCTCGTCGGAACAGTGGCGTTTTTCCGAACTCTGCTGTGGGGCCAGCACGTTCCAATGGCTTTTACCGTCGCGATTACGGTACTGGTAATTTGCACCTGGTCAACCACGGTTGGCTCTTTGATCCCAATTGTGGCCGAACGTTTTGGTGTCGATCCGGCCGTGCTTTCGGCCCCGTTGATTACCACCCTGGTGGACGCCACCGGTTTGATCATTTATTTCTCGATCGCCAGGATTGTTCTGCACCTCTAGATTGAGGTCGTGATCGGCGCCACAATGAAAGTTGGTGACATTATTTCCTGGGAGCGAACGTTCAGCGCGGACGATATTCGGCTCTTCAATAAAGTTTCAGGCGACCAGGGCGTGCATCACGTCACGCCGGACGAACAGGGACGTTTGATGGTTAATGGTCTGCTGACGGCTACGGTCCCAAGGGATTGGTATACGCCGAAGGCGTGTCACAATTCAGCCCAGGGTAAACACCCTGGGTAATTCGGCCGCCAAGAACCTGTACCCTGAAAGGGTCGAACAAACCCAAGTCAGCGATCAATCCCAAACGTATCGCTCGTCATATTCCACGTCGTATCGGCGCAAGAATTCACGAAACTCATCCTGAAACGTGACCCTGTGGTGATGCTGTTCCTGCTTAAGGATGTAACGGCGCACCTGCTCGACATCTGACTGGCTAACAGAAAAAGCTCCGTAGCCGCTCTGCCAGTAAAACTTCTTATAGATCTGCCCCTTCGTCTTGATCCATTTGGACGAACTCCGCTTGACCTCATAAACGACTTGGGCGATCGAGCAATTCTTCGACAGCACGAACAACGCGTGAATGTGATCGATGACGCCACCGACTTGCAGAGTCGGACAGTCATGTTTGCGAAGAATGCCTGCTAAGTAGGCATGAAACTCTTCGCGCGTACGTTGGTCCGAGAGGAACGGATAACGATCCTTTGTAGAAAAGATCAGGTGGGTCCATATCTTTGAAAGAGATTGCGACATGGTACCTCGTGATTTGTTTTACCCTTTCAGGGTAGGATTGAAAGCGGCAATTCTATCCCAGGGTGTTACCCTGGGCTGAATTATTTGAGGCCTTCGGCCTAATAGGATGACTAACTTGAGATTATTATTCATAGCAATAATCGCGCACACTGTAACGGAGCGTTTACCCATCCTTAATTACAGTGATGCACGTCGCAACCGCAAAGCATTACCGATCACCGAAACTGAACTAAAGCTCATCGCGGCGGCGGCGATCATCGGGCTGAGCAGAATTCCAAAGAAGGGATAGAGCACCCCCGCCGCGATCGGCACACCGATCGAGTTGTAGACAAAAGCGAAGAAGAGATTCTGTTTGATGTTGCGCATGGTTGCCTGGCTCAAGCGAATCGCGCGGACAATCCCGCGCAAGTCTCCCTTCACCAACGTGACGCCGGCACTTTGTATCGCCACATCGGTGCCGGTGCCCATGGCAATACCGACCTGGGCCTGCGCGAGCGCGGGGGCGTCATTGATGCCGTCACCGGCCATTGCCACCTTGCGGCCTTCACTCTGAAACCGCTTCACGATTTCAACTTTCTGGTGGGGCAAGACTTCGGCGACTACTTCGTCGAGGTTGAGCTTGCTGGCGACGGCTTCCGCGGTGGTGCGGCTATCGCCGGTGAGCATTACGATTCTGATTCCCAGCTCATGCAGTTGTTTGATTGCTTCGGGCGTCGTCTCTTTGATCGGATCAGCTATGCCGAGTAATCCGGCGACCTGGCCATCCACGCTGACGAACATCGCGGTTTGGCCGTCAGCGCGAAACTCTTCAGCCTGACTTGCGAGCGTGCCTGGATCAATTCCGAGTTGCTCGAACAAAGCACGATTACCCAAACTCACGGCATGTCCATCGATTAAGCCTGTCACGCCTTTGCCGGTGATGGACTCAAACGATTCCGTTTTCCCGAGTTCGATTCCACGTTCATCGGCGCCTGCCTCAATTGCCGCCGCCAGCGGATGTTCACTGCCTCGCTCCAAACTGGCGGCTAATCTTAATAACGTAGGTTCATCGACGACCCCTGACGCGGCAACAATGCTAACCAGTTTGGGTTTCCCCTCTGTCAGCGTACCGGTTTTGTCTACGACCAGCGTGTCCACTTTACGCATGATCTCAATCGCTTCGGCGTTTTTGAACAGCACGCCGATCTGGGCGCCTCTGCCCATAGCGACCATAATTGACATCGGCGTAGCGAGACCCAGGGCGCAGGGACAAGCGATGATCAGCACCGCGACCGCATTGATCAGACCGTAAGCCAGGCGTGGCTCCGGTCCGAGTGTGGCCCAGACGATGAAAGTCGCAACTGCGATTAGAATCACCAACGGCACAAACCAGGCGGAAACAAGATCCGCGAGCTTCTGAATCGGGGCGCGGCTGCGCTGCGCTTCCCCAACCATCCGGACAATCTGCGCCAGTAGTGTTTCGGCCCCGACGCGCTCGGCTTGCATCACAAACGAACCCGTGCCGTTAACTGTCGCGCCGATCACGCGGTCGCCTGAGTGTTTCTCGACCGGAATTGGCTCGCCGGTGACCATCGATTCGTCTATCGCACTCGATCCTTCTATGATCACACCGTCTACCGGCACCCTTTCACCGGGGCGCACGCGCAAACGATCTCCGACTTGCACCTGATCCAACGGAACGTCTTCCTCGCGGCCATCCTCGCGCAGGCGTCGCGCAGTCTTCGGAGCGAGACCCAGGAGCGCTTTGATCGCTCCACTGGTTTGACTGCGAGCCTTCAGTTCCAGCACCTGGCCCACCAGAACGAGAGTCGTGATTACTACCGCCGCTTCAAAGTAGACGGGAACCGTGCCGCTGTGTTCGCGAAACGAATTGGGGAATATGCCCGGGAAGACGGTGGCAACTACGCTGTAAACATATGCCACGGTCACACCCAGGCCGATCAGGGTGAACATGTTCGGACTGCGATTTACGATTGATTGCCAGCCTCGAACAAAAAACGGCCAGCCTCCCCAAAGCACTACCGGAGAGGCCAGAGCCAGCTGAATCCACGTCCACGCCGTCATTGATGCCAGGCGTTCCAAAGGCGTCCCGGGAATGAAGTCGCCCATTCCAATCGCGAATACAGGGATCGACAAGACGGCGCTTACCCAGAAGCGTCGCCGCATATCGACAAGTTCGTGATTTTCTTCTTCGTCGAGAGAAACTGTGCGCGGCTCGAGCGCCATGCCGCAAATCGGACAAGACCCGGGCGCATCACGAATAATCTCCGGATGCATGGGGCAGGTGTATTCGATCGTTTCCTTCGGCGCCGTTACGGTCAATGGCTCGAGTGACATCCCGCATTTCGGACACGAACCGGGCTTCGGCGCGCGCACTTCGGGATGCATGGGACAGGTATGTCCTGTAGCCTCCGTTGAATCAGGCCCACTCTTCACACGCTGAATACCGACCGGCTGCGCCGGCATGGATTCGGAAGGTTGATTGAGGAAGCGGGCAGGGTCTTTGCGAAACTTCTCCAGACAGTGAGTGCTGCAGAAGTAGTAGGTCTCTCCTTTGTACTCAAACGATCCGGCAGCCGACCCGGGTCGGACAATCATGCCGCAAACTGGATCTATGGCCGCACCTGATTTGGCGTCTTCCAATGGCACCTTCCCTACCTGCGCTGAACTTTCGTTGTGGCTCAACTCTGGATGATATAACAGGCGCTCTGCACTTGCTTAGGCAAGCCCGAACCAGCCACCGACTTGGGATTAGGACATCCGACCGCTGGTCGCGCGGTCTTCGAGCCAGTCAGCATCAGCAACCTTAAAGAGAATCTCTCACATTGACTGCTCTGAGTAATGTCCCTGGCGTGCAGATTGCTGAGGGTTGGTCAGTTTCCTTTTGGCCCAATAATTACCGCCACCATCGTGTGGTCAGTTCAGATTTAGTCATCGGAAAAGGGCCAGACGTCGAACCAGGGTTTGGAGTTGCGAAATGTTGCGCTGATTTGGTGCGGCGACTCAGCGATATGGGATAGCCGTCGACCTCCGCGGGGCCGGCATGAAAGGAACTGTCATGAAACACTGCCAACAATGCAATTTGGATTTTCCGGATTCGTTTCGGTTCTGTGGATCCTGTGGAGGAGCGCTGTCTAATTCACTAAGTTGCCAGGGTTGTGGGGAGTTGGTTGAAGCGAAGTGGACGTTCTGCACCAATTGCGGGAAATCTTTGTCGTCAAAAAGCCCGGGTGATCGAGTCACTCCATCCAAGGCTCCCACGCCGACCGACATAGCCGCCGCGCCTGTGCCTCGTTCATCGACTCCTCGCACGCCACCGCCTCCAACGTTGCCCTTGCCCTCTGCTGAGCGAACTACGGCCAATACTCGGCAGCGGGTTGAAGAGGTAACGGGTCAGGAATGGTATGCAGCTCCGGAGTTATTTGATGAAAGCGACGAAACCACGATCCCGATTCCGCGCAATGATCTCGTTCCCAGAACGGCCGCAGTTTCAACTGCCCAGTCGCAATCCGGGAATGGCAAATCACCTCCGACGCTCACAATGCTGTCGGCTTACGGCGAACCCAGGTCGAGCGTTCCGCCAGAAGGGGCGCGGCCGCAGCGACTGCTTGTCGGGTTGTTGTTGCTAGTCTTCTTTGGGCTAATAGGGTTTGGGGGTTGGTACTGGTGGACGCATCGTGCTCCAGTTGCGCAACCTCCGTCGCAAGCGGATTCGAGTAGCGCTCCTGCGGCGGCGGACTCTTCGTCTTCGGCATCTTTGACTACGTCAGCCCCGAAGACAGTCGAGCGAATAACCTCAAACGGCGGCGCCGAAGAAGAATGGAAACGCCTTCGCGAAAGACGGGTCGGCGCCAAGCCTTCTGAGACGAAAGAGATCATCGCTGCGTTCGAAGACGCGGAAACCAAATACCCCAGGGATTATCGGTTCCCGTATGAGCGGGCAAAACTATCGATCAAAGGGATCACTTCTCATCACGAAGCCTTCGGCGCGCTGTCTGCGGCCGCAGACAAAGCGATCGAAAACGGCAAGAGTCAGGAGATGCTGGATAGCTTGATGGCCGACAAGGATGGGGACTTCTACAAACTTTCCCGCGGTCATCATGAGTGGCAGGCCCTCGTGCAGGCGTTGAGCAGCAAAGATAAGAGTGGCCTCAACGAGCTACATCATTGAGGGACCGCAGCAGCAGGCGTGCGGCGGGGCGCGCTCGAATGCCAGTGCACAATCTGCCAGCGACCATTCCGCTGTCCAAGCACCGCAGTGCCTAGTCCGCCACCGTCGACGTGACGCATCTTTCCCGTCTCGCCGACATCCGCTGAGATCGTATATTTGAAAGTCGCCCACGCGGTCTCGCCCGCTAAGTGAATCCTGATGTCACTGAAGCCATACTTGGTGTTTTTCATCTCGCCCATTTCCGGAACCAAATGATGGTCGCGGTAATCAGCCCAGCCATAATTAGCGTGACCGCTCTCAAAAACCGTCAGAGACTCATCATTTACCCAGACCTTAGTGGCCATTGCCACGTCGTTTTTTTCGAAGCTAAGCGCGCTCTTCATTAACACATCGCGTACTGCCGCTTCGTCATCAGCGCCCGCTGTTGCTGTTGACTTGGAGCTCGCAACGAAACCGAACAGTCCGACTAAGACTATCAAGCTCACCAGTGCGAGGCTCAAAACAAGTTTGCTTTTAGGATTTTTCATCAGAGCTTCTCCTTCTAATCATTGACTCCAATCTGGCCCGTGTTCCTCTCGACTGGTGCATCCGCGTCAACCGCGAATCTACAACTTCTTCGCGTGCACCAACGCGCCTACGAGACCGGCGATACAACGGAATGAAAACAATAGCGTCGTTGAAAGAGATGTTGCTGGCTCATGCTAGATAACCGGAACCTGTTTGCTGTTTCAATTCGCCCTACAGCGCGCGCTAACTCGCGTGACAAGCAACGCGGTCGACTATATAGTTCCCATCCTGAATCAGATTCACGGGGCCACTGGCGCCACGGCTACCTCCTTGGACATTTTGGTCTCCGTGGTAACTTATACACACGGGAGGAACTTCAATGCGACGAACCATAGCTTTTGTGCTCTTGCTTATCGTAACAGTTCTTTGGGCCGGTTGCGCGACGTCTAACAACTCAAATACGGGCAACGCGAACATGTCTGCGACTCCGGCCAACTCCAACACAGGCAAAGCGAATACGAACAACGCGAACGCGCACGGAAACATGAACATGAAAAACATGAACATGGGCAAGGCCAATAAAAAACCAAATGCAGAATAAGATCCCATAGGCCCTTCCTTTCGATTAGCTTCAGGGTTTGGGCTTGGTTTCTGCGCTCGTATTCCCGTGCATTGCGTGGGCGTTCATGTCCATCTTGGCAGGTCGCAGGCGCAGGAAGAGCCGCCACGAAACGGGATTGTTGCCGTAAAGTCGATCCAGCACCGCAGGCTTTGAATAGAAAGTCAAATCACTACCGATTGCCATTGAGAACTTCTTCGTATTCCAGACGTCACGGGTCCCGCCAAACGTGTAAGCGCCGATGCGAAATGAAGGATGGTCATCCTTGATCCCCAGAAGCGCTCTATCGGTCGCCCGTAGCAGTTCATTCTTGTCAACCAATTCTAGCCGTGTGTATAGATAGTTCTTGTCCTGGAAGTTTACCGTAGATTCCAGGGTGTAGCCGTTCAGATTATGCACCTCGCCCGGACTGGTTGTGTGATTACGTCCCCAGATAAAAGCCGACGCCCAATTGCCTCGTTTCAACGGCTTGTTGTACTGCACTGAAGCGGTTACACGGCGAATGTCAGTCGTAGGCTCAGATGCTTCGGGACTGCGCAGAAAACCATAGGATACCTGCATTGACCAGTTGTCGTTTGGCTCATAACTCAAACGTGCGGACCGCGAATTCCAGCGCTTAGCGTCAAAGTTGTAGCGGTTTTCATCCGGTTCGTGCCCATTAAATACACTTCCCTCCAGCTTGAAGCCACGATACGTGAAACCCGTAGTGAAGACACCAAAACTGATGTGCGTCGAGTCCTGCAAATGATGCGAGAGGGCCGCGGAGGGATTCTCAGACGCCGAAGCTCGATGCATGAATGCAGGCGGCCCGAGCGCTGGTTCACCGGGATAGCCAAAGTAGGTAAACCACGTGCCGCGCTCTCCGAGAGCCAAGGTGTATTGCGCAGACAATTCCATAAAGAGATCGTGGGGATGTTGTCTATCGATGATGGCCTGGCCCTTATACGTCTCCCCAGTTTGAAAAAGCAAAGGAGAACCGCCGCGGGCAAATGTAAAAGGCTCCAGACTGAACATACCGCGAAGTTGCAGAGTGCCGGGTCCCACGCGCCGGAATGCAATCGGCATGAACCAGTTAGCAGATTCGAACTTGGTGGTCCCGCGGGGTCCACCTTGCGAGTTGAGGCCGGCGACTAAGTTGAAGTGGGCCATCAATAACCATTTGCCCATGATCTTGTCCATCATGTGCATGGGCGACGTAGTTGGCTGCCAGGAGGTTCCAGAGCCCATCTGTCCGAGATTCATGACGTTCGATTCACTGGTTCCAATTCGAACACCCATGCTGTTTCCAGACATCACCAGGAGCGGACCCGTGTTCATTGAATTTCCAGGCATGTTCTCCATGCCTTTCATTCCGCTCATTTCACCCGGGGAAGGACTGGCCGTCGGCATTTGCATGCCGGGCATCTTCATCTTTTGCTCCGGAGAAGCCTGCGGATTCGAAGAGGCCGCCGGCATCTGCATGCCGGGCATATTCATCTGGGTCTGCGGCGAGGCCGAAGGCGACGCCTGTGGCATTTGCATGCCCGGCATGTTCATCGGCATTTGCTGAGGCGAAGGCTTGGGTGCCTGTGTTGGCGACGATGATGGCTTAGCGGGCATCTTCATACCGGGCATATTGCTCATGTCGGTTTTGTTTGCCGAGTTCTTTTGTGCCGGCGTTTTCTGCCTGCGGGCCCGTGGCTTGCGTCGATGCGTCCCAGTCATGTTCATTCCCGGCATGTTGCCCATGTCATGTTTCTTTCCGGGCTGTTTCTTTCGAGCTATGTTTTTCTTCGTCTTTGACTTAGGTTTCGACTTAGACTTGCTCATCCCCGGCATATTGGACATATTGTGTTGTGCCAGGACAGGTAAGTCGGCAAGTAATAAAATACTCGCAAAAACAAGTGACCAGACCTTGATACTCAAACGAAAATTGTTCGCATTAACGCTCTTCATAATTCCCCTTCGAAAACTCTTCCGCACCAAAGAAGTCTTTCGACAAAAATACCTCTTCATCGGAAACAATAGATTTGGTTGTTTGGTAGAAAACGAGCGGACGCGGTTCAGTTATAAGATCTGAAACGCCTAAGAGGGGACTTAGATCAGAAAAACACTAATGAGAATATGTCTGGGCGCACTTGTGCCGGGTGGCGCATGTTCCCTTGGCAGTCCGATCTGCACAAGTGTTACGTTAGGACGAACAAGAAATCTTGATACTGGCAATAGAACCGAACCAACATCTTTTCCGGACTGACCTGGTACGGTAACGAACGAGACAGGCGCGTTGGCTACACCTGAATGGCCCATACAATGCGCGCACGGCTCAACTGGTTGGTTAAACTTGCTCGCTACAACTTGATCACTAAAAGCGGGCGGCGACATGGGGGTGAACATGTCAAAGGTTGCCGCACCGATCATCGAGTCACTCATGGCCATGTGATCCATCGACGTATCGGCCATAGCCATATTGTCCATGTTCATGTTGTCCATCGACATGCCATTCATGTGCCTGTCATGCATAGCCATGCTTTCATGACTGGAGGATGAACTGTGGGTGTGGCTGACGGTCTGGGCGAAACAACATTCATGTCCCGAAGCGCGAGGACAGAACGCCGCCGCAAACACCTGCCCCGAGGTGCTCAAGACGAGCATCAGTGCAAGGCTGGATAATGAGAGTCGCTTCATGTCTATTTGATTCGGACTCATTATGACATACGAGCCTGCGCCCTTCAATAAGTGAGGTTTGGCTATCGTGGAAAGTTGAGCAACGGTTTGACCTTCTGATCGAACTCATCCGAATACATTATTCCTTCGATCTCGCTATCGGTTCGGATTAGACTTCAACCACTCGGCGCGCAGCATGAAGCTTCCTCCGGTAACGACTCTCTCGCCGGCGCTTAGACCTTCTAGCACTGGATAGAAACTATTGCTTTCCGGTCCAAGACGGACCGCTCGCAGAGCGAATTCATTTGCCTTCTCGCTCGCGACAAAAACGATTTGCTGATTGCCAATGTTCTGCACGGCATCTTTGGGAACGACGGGCATCGTCTTTTCGCTGGCGCCGAGTGCGGCGAAGGCAACATTCACGTACATCCCAATCTTAAACACTTGCCCAGGATTTGCGAGTTCAACACGCACTTGCGCTGTGCGGCTCGCCGGATCGATTTTAGGGTCGACATATGAGATGCGACCGCGAAAGACGCGCCCTGGATAAGCATCGGAAGTGATGTTTGCTCCACTGCCGACGCGAATCGTTGCTAGATCCTTTTCGTAAACCTGACCCACAACCCAAACACTGGACAAGTCGGTAACGCGCATCAGCTCTTTGTTCGCTTCGATTACTTCGCCGGGATTCACTGAGCGGCTTGTCAAAGTGCCTGACGACGGCGCGGGCACGCTTACTTCAGAACTGATTTGAGAACTCGAGTGGAGCGAAGCGATCCTTTGTGATGAAAGTCCGAGCAGCATTAGTTTCTGGCGTAGACTCGCCACTTCTGATTCAGCGTCTTTTAGCTTGGTGTTAGCCATTTCCAGCTCTTCCCGGCTGGCCGCCCCGATCTCCACAAGCTTCATCGTGCGTGTGTGGTGGCGATGATGCTCATCGAGCGCGGCCATCGCTGTGAGGTAGCGTGACTGAGCGTCAGCCAATTCGTTGCTGGAGACAATTGCCACCGTTTGTCCGCGCTTCACGGGTTGACCTAGCTCAGGCTTAACGGTGCGCACGATTCCACCCACCAGAGACACCACTGGAGTCTCTTTGTAAGTGTTGGCTTGGACCACGCCTGTCGTCATCTGACCCACGGCGTCATTCGACGGCTTTTCGCCAACGGTTTCGATCTTCAAGCCCGCACGCAGTAATTGTTCGGGCGTGAGCGTCAGTATCTGGTCGCCGGAGGTCGACGTTGGCGCATTAGGTGATTCTCCGAAAGAAACAGAACGAGGGGCAGGGATCGGTTTGCCGGTTTTACTCGGCCACAGCGCCCAAGCCGCGATACCGACCGCAGCGATTGCCGCTATGGTTACCAATACAACGATGGCAGTTCGTTGATGAGTCTGCGCTCCGCTGCCCTGGCTGCGAGAAGCTAGTGACTCGTCTGTCTCAATAGTCTCTTTTTGGTTGTTATCATTCATCGCTTTATCAACTCCGGTGAAGCTGTCGCCCGCGCGATTTGAACACGAGCGTTGTAGGCAGCAAGCTGCGCGTCAATGAAATCATTTTCGAGATCGATGAAATGACGCTGCTCGACGAGATAATCGATCAGGGTTTTCGAGCCCAGTTCATAAGTTTGTCGCACCACGTCGAGATTTGCCCTGGCCTGCTCATTCACGCCGACGCGGAAGATTTCCATGGCCCGCACTGATCGTTCGTACTGCGTGTACGCAGACGCCACTTCGTGCCTCACGGCAAGCTCGGCGAATTCGCGCCGCCTCTTAGCCGCCTCAGCCTGGGCGACGGCAGCTTCGATTGCTCCCTGATTCTTGTTTCGCACTGGTAGATCGAGTGAGACGCCAAACTTTAGGTAGTGGAAACCGCCCGAAACCGGCTGCAATCTGCCAGCATCGTCAACGCCGCGTACAGGAAAACCAAACGTCATATGTTCGTATCCCGCCGAGAGACTCGCATCAAGCCGACCTTCAGCACGCGCTTTTTCGATGCGGGCGTCCGACCAAGTCTCAACCGCACGAGCAGCCATCAGATCTGGTCGGTCATGCAACGCGCGGTCAGTAGCTTCAACCACACTTGGAAGTTGATCGACCAAGTGGTCGAAGTCGCCCCGCAATCGCAGCGGCTCTTGAGGTTGCATGCCGATGAGGTTCTTTAAGTCCAGGATCAACATCTCCAGTTTGCCTTCAGCACTCTCGCGCTGTGAGCGGAGCCGATTCAATTCGACGAGCACCATGTTCTGTTCGAGTGGTGCTGTGGCCCCTTCAGTTACTCGCGCAGCAACCAGGTTAAAGCTTTGTTGATTTGACTCAATGCGTTCGTCAGTCAATGAAAGCTTTAGGGATTGCGCCAGTGCCTCGCCGAATTTCATGCGCACTTCAGCGGCAAGCGTCCGTTCGTTATTCGCGAATTCGCGCTCACGAACCTCAACTTCCCTTTCCGCGACCGTGATGCGAGCCGACCGGCGACCGCCGAGTTCCAAAGGCAGACTTCCTCCGGCATCGATGGTGTGATCGGTGCCGGTGATATTTTGCGAAACCCCAATATCAAGCTTTGGATTTGCCCGCAGTCTCGCCTGCTTGACCATTGCTTTGGCCGCGTCGATCTCCTTATGCGCTGCCTGGAGTTCCAGATTATGGGAAATTGCGTAAGCGACTACCTCGTCAGCCGTGAGGCCGGAGGTCTGATCAATATAGCGCCCTACCGGGACCGACTTGTCCTTATCGCTCGGTGGCTTTTGCGCATGCGCAGGTGTTACGAACTGCGGAAGTACCAGCGCCATCGCGCCAGTCAGTAAAACAGACTTCTTGTTACGTCCGAAAAACATTTCGTTATTGCACAGGTGCCGCTACGTTGTTCTCTTGTCTCTTGAGTTGCCGCTCGTGCAGCCAAAAGAAAATCACCGGCGTCACTATCAGCACATGCAGCAGACTCGATACCATGCCGCCGAGAACAGGGGTTGCCAAAGGCTTCATCACTTCTGCGCCGGCGCTCGTGCTCCACATGATCGGCAGCAACGACGCTACCACCGTTGAAACTGTCATCACTTTGGGTCGCAAGCGCAGCAACGCACCCTCTGTCACGGCTTCGATTAGGGACCGGCGATCCAGATGGCCCACCTCGCTCTGCTTCCGCTCTACCGCTTCGTTCAGATAGATCACCATCACGACAGCCGTTTGGACCGCAGTTCCAAAAAGAGCAATGAACCCAACCCAAACGGCCACGGAAAAGTTGTATCCCAACAGCCACAGCAAGTAGATGCCGCCAGTCAGCGCGAAGGGTACGGCCATCAGAACGTGCGCTGCTTCCAGTACCGAGTGATAGGTTATGTAAAGCAGGGCGAAGATGATGATGAGTACGATCGGCACGACGATCAGCAAACGGCTGCGCGCGCGCTGTTGGTTCTCGTATTCGCCGCTCCAGTCGATGTAATAACCGGCGGGCAGTTGGAGTTGTCGCGCAATTGCATTTTTCGCTTCATCGACGAAGCTGCCCACATCGCGCCCACGAACGTTCAGCAGTACCGTGCCGCGCAGCAATCCGTTCTCGCTGGAGATCATCGTGGGGCCTTGGACCTGGGTAATGTCCGCCAATTGCGACAAAGGAATCGGCGCGCCGGCAGGTGATGAGATTGGAATCTGTCCCAGCGCCTCGGGACTTCCGCGAAACTCGGGCGCATAGCGCACGCGCACCGGGAAGCGACGGCGTCCTTCTATCGTCACGGAAAGATTCGTTTCACCAATGCCCTTCTCGATGCCGTCTTCAATCGCCTTAGTGTCAATTCCATACCGCGCTGCTGCGGTTCGATTGATCTTGATGTCGATGTAAGGTGCGCCACTGATCTGTTCGGCATACACGTCTTTCGCACCCGGCACTTTCAATAGAATCTCCGCAATCCGCCGCGAAACCTCTTCCAGGGTTTTCAGATCATTTCCAAATATCTTGATACCAACCTGCGCGCGTATGCCCGTAGAGAGCATGTCGATGCGGTTCTTGATCGGCTGCGTCCAGATGTTGGTCACTCCTGGAAAGCGCAGTTTCTCGTCCATCTCTGAGATTAACGATTCGCGGGTCATTCCTGACGGCCATTGCTCCGGTGGTTTCAAATGAACAATCGTCTCGTTCATGTTTACCGGGGCCGGATCGGTTGAAGTGTCCGCGCGGCCTGCTTTGCCGACCGCGTACTCCACTTCGGGGAAGTTCTTAAGCACGTCATCCTGCTTGCTCAGGATGTTCCGAGCTTCATCGACCGAGATCGCCGGATCAGTCACCGGCATGTACATCAAGTCGCCTTCGTTCAGAGGCGGCATGAACTCCTTGCCAATTCCCGTAGCCAGAAAGATCGAGCCCACAAACAACAGTGCCGCGAACAACACCGTGAGCAGCCGGTGATTTAGCGCGAAGCGCAAAACCGGACGATAGATAAAGTGCAGCGCACGCATCACTGGATTTGTCTGCTCGGGATGAAACTTCCCGCGCAGCAGAAACGTGCACAGAACCGGTACAAGAGTGACCGCGATGATCGTTGCTCCCGCCATCGCGAAAGTCTTGGTAAAGGCGAGTGGATGAAACAGCTTTCCTTCTTCGCCAGTGAGCGAGAACACGGGGATAAAGGCCAGGATGATGATGGCCATCGAGAAGAAGATCGGACGTCCGACCAGCCGCGTCGATTCGAGCACTGTTCGCCAGACGAGGGGCCGATCTTTCGGATCAACCTTGCGCTGCTCGACAAAACGAAAGGCATTCTCCGTGACGACTATTCCGGCATCGACCAGTACACCGATAGCGATGGCGATTCCCGAGAGCGACATCAGGTTCGAGCTGATCCCGGCGTAGTACATGAAACCAAAAGCCAATAGCACAGCGAGTGGCAGCGGAATCGTAACGATCAGGATTGAACGGAAGTGAGCAAGAAAGAGGATGTGAGCCAACGTGACGAGGATAAGTTCTTCGATAAGCGCGCGTTTGAGTGTGTGCGTCGCGCGTTGAATCAGTTGCGTGCGATCGTAGAACGGAACAACGTGAACATCCGCAGGCAAGCCGGCCTGCAAGGCTGTGATCTTCTTCTTAACTGCGTCGATCACTTCAAGCGTGTTCACACCATAGCGCGCGATCACGACGCCCCCGACCGCCTCCTTGCCATTCTTATCCAACACACCCGTGCGAAAGGCGTTGCCGAGCTTCACATTGGCGACGTTCTTAACGTAAATCGGAATCCCGTTCGGCGCGCCCAGCACGATATTCTCAATATCAACCGAAGACTGAATCAGACCGATACCCCGCACGACCGACCATTGACCCGACTGTTCGACCACATTGCCGCCCACATTATTGTTGGAACGCTGCACCGCTTCGACGACCACGGACAACGGCAGCGAATATCCGCGCAGTTTGTTTGGATCGACATCGACCTGGTACTGCTGCACGTAACCACCGACGCTGGCGACTTCAGCAACACCTGGGACTGAGTTCAACTGATAACGCACGAACCAGTCTTGCAGCGTTCGCAAGTCGCGGAGGTTCGTCTGAGCGCTCTCCAACGTGTACCAGAAGACCTGACCCACTCCGGTTGCGTCGGGACCGAGTGTAGGTGTGACGCCCTCCGGCAGTTGCTTGGCAACCAGGTTCAGCCTTTCCAACACGCGCGTACGCGCCCAATAGAGGTCGACGTTGTCTTCGAAGATGATATTGATCATCGAGAAGCTAAACGCCGAACTTGCACGGACTACACGCACACCCGGCAGCCCTTGCAGGTTTGTGACTAGCGGATAGGTGACTTGATCCTCGACTTCCTGTGGCGATCGACCAGTCCAATCAGTAAATACGATCACCTGGTTGTCGGAGAGATCGGGAATCGCATCTATGGGCGTGCGCAGCAAGGCCCAATAGCCCCAAGCGGCCAGGCCCAAATAGATCGCGATCACGAGACCGCGATTGCGCAGACTGAGTTCGATTAGGCGTTGAATCATTGCGCTGTCACGGTAAAGGTCGTCTTGCCGCTTCCCGCTGGTCCCTCAAAAGCAAGTTGTCCCTGCCACTCGCCGGCTACCTCGATATTGACCTTGCCTCGGCAGACGCCCGGACTGCTTGTCGTCGTGAACGCAACAGAGTCGTTCATCGCGGCCATGGTGCCCATTTGGTCCATGTGAAAATTCAGCGACATGGCGCTAATGTCGACGGGCTTGCCGGACGGGTCCGTGAATACAAGCATGACCTCCTGATCGCCCGGCTTTAGTTGGCCGGTGCTATTTGAGAGCGTAGCCGTGAGATTACCGACCGTGACGGACTTAATAGTCTTACCTGACGGAATGCTGACGTTACTCGCCTTCTTTGAGCTGCACGCTGCAGCGATGATCAGCGCAACGATTGATAAGAAAGCGACTGCCAATACAGACTTCTTCATCTCCAGATCCTCCGTAAGCCAAAGAGATTGGTTTCGAGCAAACGCGTGTCAGACACACGAATGCGCGAATCCACCTTGCAGATCAATAGACCCGCAAGAAGACACACTTCGGGCTTTTTGGAACTAGATCAGGAGTGCGAGATGTTGAATGTATTTGGGACTTGAGTCGTGAGGACTAGATGTTTGCGCATAGCGACCTAAGAGCGTAACGCCATTGAAGGATGTTGCGCTTGGGACAATCGCTGTGTTCGGAGTCGTGCTTTGCGGGGGTGACAAGTTCGAAGAAGTACTTGTGCCGCTGCCCGGTTCGGAACAGTTGAGGTTGCAACAGAGCCGCGCCATCGAAACTTGTGGAGTGTTGCTTGCCGATTGCGCCTTCTTGCAGCAATCCGGCATGTTGGCCATCTGACTTTCGCCCTGATGCGCACCAACGCCCACCGAGCCACCAAGCATGGCTGCGACGAGAGTTAAAGCTGTAAACCACTTCCGCATTGCTGTGTCGAACTATAAGTATTTGCTTTTAGCGCTGTCAAGGCAAGCACCATCATGAAGCTCGCGGGACGACATCCCCGAGAGTTCCCGCATGAATAACCACGGGAATGCGGCGGGCGCGGCCGCGAAAGGCGCCACGCCAGCCGTCTAACCGGTGACTAAAATAAGTTAGGTGGTCTTCTTCTTGTTGGGCATCGGACAAGTACCTTTACCACAGCAGCATGCCTCTTTCTTGTCCATGCCTTTGCAACAGGCGTGAGCGTTCTTACCCCTTCGCTTCTTCTTGCAGCAGGACATATCTGCTTTGCAGCAGTCCTTCATGTCGCAGCAAGCGGCAGACTTATTGTCATTCTGCGGGGATTCCAGGGTAAGGGCTGCGGCCGAAACAGACAGGGCCGCTCCGCATGCGAGGGCGATTACAAGTGCTTTGAATTTCTTCATCTCTATGTCTCCTGGTCGAAGAATTGCTTTTCGCAATTCGGAAAGTTCCAGAGTGACAGCCACTGGACTGTCAACGCATCCGCCGAGCAGGCAGACTTCTAGATTAGAAAAGCACAACCGGTGAGGTAGGCCTGTTCCTGACTGAGCAAGCGCAGTGGGATGGCGCGAAATGTTGTCTGTGAATTCGTTAGCGCGAAAGAAAGCGAATCGATTTGGTTCAACGCCAAAACTTTGTCGTCGTCTGATTGCGAGCGGGACTGGGTCACGAAAGATCCGCTCGTCAGCGGACAACAACTGGTCGCACCTGAGGAAGCTGGTTCCACGGGTAAGGCCACCTGCTGAAAACCTGACGTCGAGGGCGATTCGTTTCGACTGATTGTTGAGCCGGGATTTCGTCTTGACGATGAATGCCGGGCCTTACAACAAGAGTGTGATCCCATCGACGATGGCGCGTCGCCAAGACTCTGCGAAGAAGTCATTGCGGCGGGGCGCGCATAACTCACGATCATGCAACCGGCGCCCGCGCACCAAAGCGTCAGGACGAATGCCAGGGCTGAGCGAAGTTTCGAAATGGTTTTGCGGTCTGGGTACACTGCTGCGGATTGTAGCCCCAGGCTACTGAATTTGTCGAGTGGATTTTGCGTCAAAAAGCATGATTGAAATTCCACAGCTTTAGGGGCCTAAGTCCCCAGTTTTTTGACCCGTGGCGGTTCGTATTGCTCGCCGTATTCGGGATATTCAATCGTTATCGTCTCGCCAGGTCGCGTATTTTGAGTTAACAACACCAGTGCGTCGCGGAGCACTTTCTTTTGCAAATCGCGCATGCCGGGCTGGCCCAGACTGTTTCCGATCTTAAATCCTTTCGGATAGAGCGCGCGCGGTGGCCTCATCTGCGCCGAAACTTCCGGACTAACAGTAATCAGAACCGTGGGAATGCCCTTCATCTCAATCTCACGTTGGACCGCGACGACCGTCCGGTGACAGACGCTCGGTCAACCACCGGTAAGCACGACCGCGTCGGCGCGCGAGCCTTTATCGATGTCGTTGGCAATTTCGCGCGCCGTGCCTTCGTACATCGCTTTCAGTTGCATCGTGTAGCCCATATACCCAATGTGCTTCTTTGCGATTCCGCCGATGAAACCTTCTGTCTCCAGATCGCGGAGCACATCTATCGGAAACACGACATTGATGTCCTGGTCTGCGTCGGTATGATCGTAGTGGTGATGCGTCACTATCAACTGTGAAGAGTCAACGTCAGGAGGAATCTCGCGATAGCCGAGGTCGCCCAGCTCATCGGCGATGTTGAAAGGCTCTTGATTCCTTAAGTGAACTCCGCCGGCAGTGATGAGCGCAATCGTACTCTTTGACAGTTCACGCTCGAACGGCGTGAAGGGAACGCATTTTCTCGAGATAGTCATAAAAGAGATATCAGGTTTTCAAATACTAGGTTAGCAAATCCAAGCCTGGTTACAAACCTGGGTCTGAGTGGTCGGCGCCTGGCAAGACTTTGCGTCTTTGCGCCTTTGCGTGCGAGTTCTCTGGCCATTGTTGCAGCTCACGCAAAGCCGCCAAGGCGCAAAGAAAAATGCCAGATGCCGGATCAGCTGTCTCCGACATCTGGCACCTGTTTCCTGACCTGTCGCTTACAGCTTTCTCAACACTTCAAAAAGCTCTTCGTTGTCCGGCTGGTCCGAAATGTCGTGGATGTCTACAAAGGCGAGTTTGCCTTCCTTGTCCACGATGAAAATTGCGCGCTCTGAGATTCCGTCCTTGCTGCGATACGCGCCGAACTTGCGCGCCACTTCGCCTTTTGGTTCGAAATCACTCAACAGATCATACGAGAGTCCGCCCAGGCTCTTGGCCCACGCGGTGTTGCACGGCACGCTGTCAACTGAAATGCCCAGCACCTGAGCATCATAGCCCTGAAAGCGTTCGAGGTCGGCCTCGTACGCGGGCATCTGCGCCGTTCAAACGGGCGTCCAGGCCAGCGGATAAAAAGCAATCACTACATTATTCTTGCCGCGGAAATCCGAAAGCTTCACCTTCTTGCCTTTTTCCAAATTGCTCGGCAGCTCGAAATCCGGGGCCATCTCTCCAACTTCAGGCATGCTAGATAAATTCCTCCTCCAGGAAGATCAAAATCAGAACTTGTTGTCGTACTTGATAAAGCAAGATTAACTTTTTTCGGATTAGTGGGCAAGGATCGAGCAACTAAAGTCTACGAAGCTCGTTGAACCGCGGCTTTGCCGCCGCACAGTGCGGAAAGCCTCTGGCTTTCCGTTCCGCTCTTCCAATGAAAAATGCAGCGAGGCTTAGCCTCACCGCAGACTTACTAAACTCACTACCGCGGTAAGGCAGAGCCGCAAACCATTAACTCGGCATCTCGCTTACAATCAGATCCGGCAGATCAGCAGTTCTCGCTCATAAATCATCTCCGGCGGCAGGCGATCGTGTAGATCCAGAAAAAGCTCTTCATGCCCAAGCACTTCGTCACGCCACGCGGCTGCGTCGAACGCTTGCAGCTCGTCAAATTTCTCTTTCGTAAAGTTCAGCCCTTGCCACTCGATGTCTTCATAGTGCGGCACCCAGCCGATTGGAGTCTCCTTCGCGAGCGCGCGGCCATGAACGCGGTCAACTATCCACTTCAAGACGCGCATGTTTTCACTGAATCCCGGCCACAAGAAATTTCCTTCAGCATCCTTGCGGAACCAGTTCACATGAAAGATGCGCGGGGTCTCGCTGAGCGACCGCTGCATGCGGATCCAGTGGCGAAAATAATCGCCCATGTGATAGCCGCAGAATGGCAGCATGGCCATTGGGTCGCGGCGAACCTTGCCGATGGTGCCGGCGGCCGCCGCCGTCATCTCTGAGCCCATCGTGGCGCCGATGTAGACACCAGAGCTCCAGTTGAATGATTGATAGACCAGCGGCATCGTGGTGGCGCGGCGTCCACCAAAGATGATCGCGCTGATGGGCACGCCGTTCGGATTCTCCCAATCCGGATCGATCGTCGGACACTGAGAAGCCGGCGCGGTAAAGCGAGCATTCGGATGCGCGGCTTTCGCTCCGGTCTCTTTCGCGATTTCCGGTGTCCATTTATTCCCCTTCCAGTCCAGACATTCGGCGGGCGGCTCGTCGGTCATGCCTTCCCACCAGACACCACCTTCCGGTGTGAGCGCGACGTTAGTGAAGATCGAATTCGTGGCCAGCGTCGCCATGGCGTTTGGATTCGTCTTGACCGAAGTACCAGGCGCGACGCCGAAAAAGCCGGCCTCAGGATTGATAGCGTGCAAACGGCCGTTTGCGTCCGGTTTGATCCAGGCAATATCGTCGCCGACGGTCCAAACCTTCCACCCTTCAAAACCCGCCGGCGGAATCAGCATGGCGAAATTTGTCTTGCCGCAGGAGCTGGGAAACGCGGCGGTCACGTAAGTCTTTTCACCCTGGGGATTCTCGACACCCACGATCAGCATGTGCTCGGCCATCCAGCCTTCATCGCGCGCAATGTTGGAAGCGATGCGCAGCGCGAAACATTTCTTGCCAAGCAAAGCGTTGCCGCCGTAGCCGGAGCCGTACGACCAGATCTCGCGAGTCTCGGGAAAATGGACAATGTACTTTTCTTTGTTGCAGGGCCAGGGTACATCCTTCTGGCCGGCTGCGAGCGGTGCGCCCAGCGAGTGCATGCACGGCACCACGCGCTTATAGTCCTTATCAATCTCTGCATACACCGGCAGGCCGATGCGGGCCATGATGCGCATGTTAACTACGACGTAGGGCGAGTCGGTGAGCTGGACGCCAATCTGCGACATGGGCGAACCGATGGGTCCCATGCTGAAAGGCAACACGTACATCGTCCGACCCCGCATTGAACCATCGAAAAGGTCCTTTAATTTCCGCCGCATTTGGTAAGGCTCTTCCCAGTTGTTGGTGGGACCGGCGGCGTCTTTAGAGAGCGAGCAGATGAAGGTACGATCTTCGACGCGGGCGACATCGCTGGCGTCCGAACGCGCGTAGTAACAGCCCGGCCACAGTGCTTCGTTGAGCTTGATGAAGGTACCGGTCGCGACCATTTCAGCCTTCAGCGTCTCGTCCTCTTCCACGGATCCATCCACCCAGTGAATCGCCTCGGGCTTGGTCAGGTTGGCCATCTTATCGACCCAATTAAGCAAATGGATGTTCTGGCTCAAAGGAATAACTGGGTCTCGATTAATCGTTTTCTGTGTGCTGGGAGAACTCATTTGCGCGCTCCGATCCGTGATAATTGATTGCTGTTAGATTTGGCTATTTGTATCTAATTTCTTACATCAGAGCGCGGAGAGAAGCAAGTTGCTGAATCGTGTCAGCAAAGCTTGTTCGTGGGTTGAATCTGATGTGGCGAAGCCGCCGCACAGTGCGGTAAGTCTCCGGTCGCCTGAGTTCATCTTTGCGGCATGAACATGGCGGCTATGCCGCAGCACATGGCGGTAAGCCTCCGGCTTACCGGTCAAGTCCCCTCTCTTTCTGCCGAGGCTATGCCTCAGCCCCTTGCAAAAATCATTTCATTGCATGCTCATCTACAATCTTTATGAGTTATGCATATCATCTCTCGCGACTCGCCCTGTTATTACTTGACCTCGGTCACCAGGGCTCGCTTGCCGGTTTTTCGCAGCGATGAGCTCAAGCTCATTACCTGTGCGGCACTGGATGAAGCGCGCCGGTCGGGCGGATTTGCCTTGTACGCTTACGTGATCATGCCCAATCACCTGCACCTAATCACGGATCATAGTCTGACGCCCTCTCGAACGCTTCAGTTCATCAACGGCATAACCAGCCGCCGCATAATCGGCTATCTGAAAGAGCACAACTACGAAGTCTCGTTGCAGAAACTGCGGCACGAGATAAGACCGCGGCGCTATAGTCATTCCTTGTGGGATCACCATCCGGATGCGCGACTGCTGCTTACAGAAAACATGCTGATGCAAAGAGTTCATTACACTCATCAGAATCCGGTGCGTGCCGATTTGGCCAAACAGGCTGAAGAATATCGTTGGTCGAGTATCAGATGTTGGGCGGGGAACATTTTGGATGATGAACCACTGCTGATGAATATTGATCGGATCAGGTGGAGAAGCGGAGGCGTAGCCTCCTGAATTCTTTGGAGACCGGTGACGGTAAGCCGGAGGCTTACCGCCGTGTGCTGCGGCGTAGCCGCACCTCACTAATCCCGAGTCGTGAGTTGCCGCCGTGGTACTGACAAAACCGCCGGCTTCTGTTATTGCTTTCCTATGGATCAACCGCCGTCGCGCGAGGCCTTCACAAACACGGAATGGAAACTGATCCAGCGTTTGCGTAACCCACAACAAGTGCAGCGTTGGCTGACTCTAATGCCTTACAACTGGGAACGGCAGGGCGAAACGATGCGCTCATTTCGCGAAGTGGTGAAGCGAAACGAGGCCCATTGTCTGGAAGCCGCCGTCGCTGCGGCCGTGATCCTGGAACAGCACGGCTATCCACCGCTGCTACTGGATGTTGAGTCGGTAGACTTGCTCGACCATGTCGTCTTTGTGTTTCAGCAAGACGGACGCTGGGGTTCGATCGCCCGCTCGCGTGATATTGGCTTGCATGGTAGAAAGCCGGTGTTTCGGAATCTGCGGCAGTTGATCTGGAGTTACTTCGAACCGTACATCGACATGACCGGCCGCATTAAAGGCTACGGACTCACGAGTCTCTACGAACTGGAAAATTATGATTGGCGCTTCTCAAAAAAGAACATGCACAAGATCGAAGATCACCTGCGCGCGATTCCACATAAGAAGCTACGCTCGTCGGATCGTCGTTACCAGTACTGGCACGAGCGGTATAAAAAATTCAAGCAGCGCTATCCCGACAAGTCGCCGGTCTACTATGGCCGTCGGACTCAATGGATGTTGTGAGGAGAAGTCACTCATGTGACGTCATCTCGACTCCGCCGGCCTTCCAGCGTTTCTCTTTCGCCGTCATCAACATGTGCGCCACCACTGACGTAATGATGATGGCACCGCCGACCATCGCCCACCCTGACGGGCGCTCGCCGATAAAGAGAAACACCCAGACAGGATTCAGCACCGGTTCGATATACCCGACGATGCTGGCATCCAAAGAGCGCAGGCCGCGCGCCATGGCAGCCGTGAACAGCGCATAAGCCACTCCGATCTGGATGATGCCGAGATAAGCCATGCTGGCAAAATCGCGCGCGCCGATGCCGCGGCGCGCAGCCGCGAAGAATGCGGGAGCGGCGATCGCCACGACGATTAAGTTGCCATAGATTGCCGCCGACGCCCGATTGACCTCGCGCGCCTTTGCATGCCGCAGCAGCAGGAAATAGAGCGCGAAGCAAACGCCCGATGCCAGCGCCAACAAATTTCCATCCACGTCCTGTGGCCGCAATTTTCCTACAAAGAACAACGACATGCCGCCGGCGCAGACCGCTACGGTTATCAGATCGCGCAGCCGAAATTTTTCTTTGTAGAAAAGCGGCTCCAGAATCAGCACGTAAACCGGCGCCGTGTACTGCAGAAAGATGGCGTTGGCCGCCGTGGTCAGCTTGGTTGCCAGGACGAAGAGGAGCAGCAGCGCCGCGTAGAGCACTGACGTGATTGCCGTCACCCGGTTAAGACCGAAGCCCTCGCGACGCGTGACAATCGCAACGGTGATCACCGCCAGCAGCGAACGTCCGAATGAAAGTTCTACGGCCGAGAGTGAGGTGGCCTTGATGAAAAGCCCTCCGGTGCTCCAGAGGACGGCCGCGCCCAGCACCAGCAGGAGGGGCGAGAAGCCCGCTTGTCTAATCACTGAATCGCGATAATCGGCCACGCCTCTTCGGGAAATTAATTTACCGCGTCGTTGGTTGGGCGATCAGATTGTGTTGGGTCGTCAGGCTGGACAACCGGCGTGTCTCTTTCATCTCTCAACGCCTTCAGGTGTTTGCCGAACTGTCCATTCCACGGCGGAATCACCACGGAGACCGCGCCATGCGCCTGGGCCTGACAAGCCAGACGAATCAGAGGTCTCGGCTCGGCGGTGTCGATGTAGCCGAACTCTTTAATCTTCTTTCCTTCGCGCGCACCCACGTCGGCGAGTTTCTCGGCGCCGCCGAGCACGCCGACCCAGCAGGTACCGCATGATGCCGAGCGGCATTCGACGGGAATCGGGCCTTCCATGCGTCGCGGATCCAAGGCTATCCAATCACGCGAACGATCATTGGCCGCACCCCACGCCAGATCCTGACCGTCGTTCAGTTTGTACTTTGCCTTGTTGTCGTTTTCGTCGTGCGTGACGGTGAATTTCCTGTCGACCGTTTTCAGAAAGCCGAACAGCCCCTGGCTGTCATCCTTGGCGCGGGCGCGGAGAATTTGTTCGGGCGATTTCTTCGCATGCTTGCTGTCGATGCTAATCGTGCCGGGCGCCTCTTTAAAGGCCGGCAGTCCAGTTTGCTGCATGGTCATGAAAGCCACCGCCGTAATCCCCACCAGCAGCGAATCATCTTTCTTCAACTGCCGGGCAATACTGTTGGCGACAGCCAGAATCTGATCTGCCAAAGACGCGCGCAACGTTTGATTAAAGGCCTCGGCATGTTGTTCGACTGCTTGCTTTACCTGTGGCCAAAATCGATGGCCATACAGAAATGCGTGGGAACTATCAATCTGATCTTTCAATTCGTAATCGCCCTGCAAAAGTAACTGCTGCGTCAACTTGTCCCGGTCGGTTGACTGCTCGAGCGCGCGAAACAGCGGCAACGGATAGAAGGCAAACCAGATTTGCGTGGCGTTGCGGTCGACTTCGTGAATTGAGCGAAGCAACGTAACCAGGGTGGCCGACCAGCTTTCGTCATCGTGTTGATTCAGGAACGTTTCAAAGGGTGTTTCAGTATTCATAGCTTGTAAGACGGAAAATCCTAGTGTAATCGAATCGCTTACTCTAGCAGGTTCATTCGCAAGTCTCAAAAACGCCATTTGTTAACCGAGAGGCGGTGGTGTGTTCGGATTCAACGAGCCGGCGTAACCGGCGGCCAGATTAATAGCCCCTGGGGTTGTGCGGCGTGAGATATGACAAGCCCGCTTTAGCGAGCGACAAGAACGGCAATCCTGGACTTTACATCTGTCGCCCGCTGAAGCGGGCTCTAATGACCGGTGGTTGCGGCGATCCACGGGTTCCGCTGCGCTCCACCCGTGGCTACTAATATGTCGCCTGCTCCGCAGGCTGGTTGAACGGTGCATTGACAAGTAATAGTGGGTCGAGTAAAAGTCGTTTCAAATTCAAGGGAGAGCACTTCATGGCGGAAGAAACAACTGGGAAGACCAAGACCGGCAAAACTTTTGATAGCGCGTACGGTTTTTCTTTCAGCATCGCCGTGGGCCTGGCTTTGTTCATTGCCGGTCTGGTAATCAGTCTGACTTTGGGCGAGGGAACCAGCATTGGTTTGATCTTCGGAATTCCTTTGCTGGTCGCGGGTCTGGTGATTCCTGTCTTTATGATGCGCGATCTGTTTAAGACCAACGAGATCAAAGAGCCGTGTCCCAACTGTGGAGCGACCATCCGAACCTCAGACGCCACGTTACAGCTCAGGTGTCAGAGTTGTCAGCGAGTGATTAATGTGCGTGAAGGAAAGTTGTTTCCTGAATGACGTTGATGCCCGCCGGCTCACATCACCGGCAGCCACGACCGCGTCGAATAGTCGCTAATCGTCAGCGCAAACATAATCGCCAACCAGAAAAGCGCCGCCGCGATAACCAACCAAATCAGACGCGAGCTATAACGCACGTGCATAAAGTAGAGCACCACAAGGGTACCTTTGACGACTGCGATCGTGAGGGCCACCACGGCATTTAACGGGCCGGGAAAATCCTGAAAGGCCGCCAGCACCGTCAGGCTGGTACCTACCAGCAAGACGAGAAAGATGGTGACATAAACTCGCGGATAGACTACGTGCTCGCTCATGGTGCTGGTCAGTTGTCAGTAGTTAGTTGTCAGTTGCAAAACCTTCGCAATTCAAAAAGAGCAGCAGGATGTCTGCGCTCGGCAATTCAAAATTCTCCCTATCCCCCGTGTCCTTCCAAGTGCCGGCCCAGCAGGTAAAGCAGCGGGAACAGAAAGATCCAGACGATATCCACAAAGTGCCAATAAAGGCCGGAGATCTCGACCGGCGCATAATACTCAGGGCTGAACCTGCCTCGCCAGGCCATAATGGTCAGCACCGTCAGCAAGCCAACGCCGATGATCATGTGCAGCGCGTGCATCCCGGTCATGGCGAAATAAATCCAGTAGAACATCTCGACGTTCTTTACTGTGGCGCCCGGCGGCAGATGCAGCTTATGTTCGTCGGTCTCGCCGGGCTTGGCCACTGCCGGATTAAAGGGACGCCCCGGAACAAGCTGGCCCGGAATCAGGCTGTCGCGATATTTATCGTGATACTCGACTGCTTTGATTCCCAAAAACGTGAGCCCCAAAACTAGCGTCAGCAACAGACAGATGATTGAATTACGACGCTTCCCAACCTGCGTGCTGTACACGGCCATCGCCATAGTGAAGCTGCTGAAGATCAAAACGACCGTGTTGATGGCGCCGAGTCGTAGATCCAGGTGATTACTTGCCGCCGCGAATGCTTCCGGGTATTTATATCGATAGAGTGTATAAGCCAAAAACAGCGCGCCGAAGAACATGATCTCAGTAACGAGAAACACCCACATGCCGAGCGTGCCAGCTTCGCGCTGTTGCTCCATGTTCTCAAAGTGATGCTGCAACGCGCTGTGCGCGCCGGCTTCGTGAGTTGTGGCTATTGCGTCCGGCATGTGTTCCTTAGAGATCCAATCACCAAGTCACAAAGACACAAACTGATTTTCACGGCTATCTTTGTGCGCTTTGTGTCCTGGTGGCTATTTCATCTGTTTCTACTCTTCGCTACCGCTCGAGACCCTAACTATGTCTCCACAGACTTTTGCCGTTCGAACTTTCCGATTATCTGTTTGTGTTCCGGTAGCGCAAACTCGTACGCTTCATGAGTCACCACGGGCGTAGTTAAGAAATTTTCAGTCGGCGGCGGCGACGCGGTTTGCCATTCCAGTCCCGGCAGATTCCAGGGATTCGCTGCGGCGATCGGGCCGTAACGCATCGACCAGATGAGATAGAAAAGCGGAATCAACAAGCCGACTCCGAGGATTGACGCGCCCGCGGTCGACAGCACGTGCAGCACCTGCCACGAAACCAAATCAGCGGGATAAGTGTGATAGCGGCGGGGCATGCCCATGTAACCCAGCACGAATTGGGGTAGGAATGTCAGGTTGAAGCCTACGTAGATCACTAACGCGGAGAATCTTCCCCAGCCCTCCGGGTACAGGCGCCCGCTGATCTTGGGCCACCAGTAGTGCAAGCCGCCGAGATAGCCGAACAGAGTTCCGCCCACCATGATGTAGTGGAAGTGCGCCACTACAAAATAGGTGTCACTCACATGAACGTCCACCGCCAGCGAAGCCAGAAACAGTCCGGTCATACCACCGACTGTGAACAGGCCGATGAAGCCGAGCGCGTAGAGCATCGGCGTGTCATAAGAAATCGATGCCTTATAGAGAGTCGCCGTCCAGTTAAAGACTTTAATAGCCGAGGGGATCGCTACCGCGAAACTCAGGAAGGAAAAGATCAGGCCCGCGTAAACCGACTGGCCGGCGACAAACAGGTGATGACCCCAAACCAGAAATCCGAACACGGCGATCGCCAGACTGGAAAACGCGACAAACTTGTACCCAAAAATATTCTTGCGTGAAAAGTTGGCGATTAACTCGCTTACCACACCCATGGCTGGTAGCACCATGATGTAAACGGCTGGATGCGAGTAAAACCAGAACAGGTGCTGGAACAGGATCGGATCACCGCCGGCGGCTGGATCAAAGATGCCGATGTGCGCCAACCGCTCGAGGGCGACCAGCAGAATCGTGATCGCGATCACCGGCGTGCCCAGAATCATGATCAGGCTGGTAGCGTAATGCGACCAGACGAAAAGCGGCAGACGATACCAGGTCATTCCCGGCGCCCGCATCGTGTGAATCGTCACGATGAAATTCAAACCCGTCAGGATCGACGAGAATCCGTTGATGAAAATCCCCAGGCCTGCGGCGATCACGTAGGTGTTGGAAAAAGTAGTGCTATACGGAACGTAGAACGTCCAGCCCGTATCTACACCGCCGGCCAGCAACGCGTAGATGGTGACGATTCCGCCGAGGATGTAAATGTACCAGCTCAGCAGATTAATGCGCGGAAAGGCGAGGTCCTTCGCGCCGATCATCATGGGAATCAAAAAGTTTCCCAGGGTCGCGGGAATCGACGGAATCAAAAAGAAAAAGACCATGATGATTCCGTGCTGAGTGAACACCTTGTTGTAGGTGCTCGATTGGACCAGATCGCCTTGTGGCGTCAGCAGCTCCAGGCGAATGACCATCGCATAAAGGCTGCCGATGAAAAAGAAGAAACTAATTGCGCCGAGATAGAGCAGCGCGATGCGCTTGTGATCCTTCGTTAGCAGCCACGACTTCAGGCCGTATTCAGCATTGAGATAATTCGTTCGTGGCGGTTTTGGTACTTCGAATTCTTCCATCTTGTTTTACTGAGCCAATCGGTCGAATAGGACTGATCTGTCCTATTTCTTCTTCGCCGGTGGCGTTGCGTTGGGCTTCGCGGTCGGCGGTGGCGGTTTCGCTGTCACTGTTTCAGGCTTTGACGTCGACAAAGATTTAACAAAAGCCACCAACTGCAAGAGTTGTTCTTCATTCACCTGCCCCTGAAACGAAGGCATGATCGGTCCAAAACCCGTGACGATCTTTGCCTGCGGATTCAGAATCGATTCGCGGAGGTAGCCTTCATCGGCGGTCAGGGTTTGCCCGTTGTTCAGCACTACTTTGCTGCCGAACAGCCCAATCAGGGCCGGGCCGCGCCCACCTTCGCCATTGGCTCCATGACATGAAACGCAACCCAGGGACTCGAATAACGCGCGGCCGGCCGCCGCCGGCGAACCCTGCCCGGCATTGCCGCTCAACCAATTTTCATAGTCGGTTGGCTCCATTACCACCACCCAGCCGCCCATCCCTGAATGGTTCATGCCGCAGTATTCGGCGCAGAAGAAGTGATAACGTCCGGGCTTGGTCGCTTCGAACCATTCAGTCGTGTACCTTCCGGGCACCACGTCGGCCTTGATCCGAAAGGCGGGCACGAACACATCGTGAATTACATCTTCGGTCGTCATGATCAGTTTGATCTTGCGTCGGACCGGCACGTGCAGCTCGTTGATCTCGCGCTGGCCGGTGCTGTGCTGAAACTTCCACATCCATTGTTTGCCGACCACGTAAACTTCGAGTGCATTTGTCGGCGGGCGATATTGCCGATAGAAAAGGCTGGCGCCCCAAAAGAAGAAGCTCATCGCAATTAACAAAGGAATTACCGACCAAAGAGTTTCCAGCCTAGTTGAGCCTTCGATCGGCCGCGGAATTTCGAAGAGGTTGCGCCGGCGATAGCGTATGACGAAGAAAATAATGGCACCGCCAATCAGCAGCGTAAAAAAGATTGTGACTCCGCAGAGATAAAAATATAAGGCGTCTACGTCGCCCGAAAGGGTTGATGCGCTCTCCGGAAGTAATGGAACCGACGATTGCATAGTTTCAAATGTGGAATTTGGAATCTGAAATTCTCTTCGCGCGTTTGAGGCCCTTCCTTACGGTCGGGCTTCTGAAACGGTCGGGCTCCGGTCCCGCCCGCCGCGCTTTCGTAAAACCAGCAGCAGCCCGACGATCAAGAACAAGGTCACGCCGCCGGCCAGCCGCATGATGTTCATTACCACGGCGCCATACTTTCCCGTGGCCGGATCGTAGTGATAGCAGTACAGCATCAGCACATCGACCGGCGTCCCGATTTTATTTTGGGAAGCTTCAACCAGGCCGAGGCGCATGTCTTTCGGCGGATAGTCGATGCCATAAAAATATCGCGCGATCTTTCCTTCGGGCGTCAGCACCATGATGCCGCTGGCGTGCGCGAACTGCTTCGTCTGCTCGTCCCAGTGATAACGGAAGCCGACCGACTCAGTCAGGCGTTTGATATTCGCTTCATCCCCAGTCAGAAAATGCCAACTCGCTTCGGCTCCGGAACGGTTATAGGCCTTGATGTAAGTGCTCTTTTTGGCGGCGGCCAGGCTGGGTGTCTCGCGTGGATCAAAACTAACAGTGACCACTTCAAACTGTTCGCCGATATTGAAGGACACCTGCCTGAACGAGCCCAACATTCCATTCAAGACCTGGTTACAGAGCATCGGACACGCGTAATAGACGAGTGACAGCACTACTGGTTTGCCCTTGAAGAACTGACCGAGACGAACGTCTTGGCCCTGCTCGTCTTTGAATACCGCATCGAGCGGAATCTGCTCGTTCAACTTCTGATCGATACCGACGTTCTTCAGGGCGTTTGGTAAGCCGGTCGCTACGGATCCGGATCCTGATCGCGCGCCGTATAGCGGCGAGTTTGGTTGCGGCATGCCGGGCTGAGCGACGGCAGTGAGCAGTGAGCAGTGAGCAACACGAGCAAGACATAAAGAGCGGCTTTGCCGCAGCACATTGCGGAAAGGCTCCGCCTTTCCGCCTGAGTCAGAATGAATCTCTCGGCAAGGCTGCGCCTTGCCGACGTCGAGGCGTAGCCTCGTTGATAATCAAAAGTCACTTTTTGAAACTACTTTCCTTGTCATCTTCTGCCCACTGCTCACTGCCCACCGACCACTGTCTTCCTCACCGGCAATCCCTGCTTCAAAATTTCTTCCTTGGCTTTCTCAATCGGCATGCCGTATCGCTGGCCGTTCTGATCTACGGGGCCTTGTTCCAGCACCTCGTTCCAGTGCTGGCGCAGCACCTTGATCTCCCACAGGGGATCCTTTGGCCCGCCTGGCTCCCTAACGTGATTTGCGGCCGGCTCTGCTTTGGCCGGCTTACTCTGCTTCTCCAACTCCTCCGCAAAACCAGGTGCGCCTTGCAAGCGCGGCTCGGGCGGCAGGCGCTCCTGATCGGTGAACGCCATCGGTGAACGAGGTGGTTCCTTCGTGCGCTTCTCGAACATTCGGAACATTCCCCACATCAAAAGGAAAACGGCAATCGTCAGGACTGAGAGTCCGGCGACGAACTTGGCTATGCCGCCGATGTAAACGTCACTGGCCTCGTGCGTGACGTCAACGTTCTTGATGTAAGAGACATCAGGTGTTTCGGTCACGTGTCCGGTTTTGTTGTTCGAATCGTTCACGTTAATACTCAGGCCGACAAAGGATTATTTTCCATTCGTCATTTGACATTTTTCATTTGCCATTAACTGTTCAAAGCTGTCCGCCGCTTTCATCGTCAGCACTGCGCCACGTTTGCACGATTCGCAGGCCATGAAATGACAAATGAAAAATGTCACATAACAAATGGAAAATGTTTTCTTCCAAGTTCAAAATGAATCAAACCTCACTCAGTGTCCCGCATGTGCTTCCAATGCCTGTTCAAGCTCCGGATCGTTAATCGGCACCAGAGATCGCTTCTGCAACTGCCAGGCGAAAGTCGCCAGCCACAATCCGCCCATCCCTAACGGGGCGACAAAGTCCATCCAGCTCAAGTGAAAATGTTCGCGGTTGTACGACGGTTCAATCAGCCAGATTACGTCCACGACGCGCATGGCCAGAATCAAAATGGCCAGCATCGCGAGTTTCTGCGGACTCTTCTTGGCGGCGCGCGACAACAGCGTCATAAACGGAAACACGAATTGCAGAATGACGGTTCCGAGGGCGATCACACCCCAGCCGCCATGTTTGCGCGCGACATACCAGACGGTTTCCTCGGGCAGATTGGCGGACCAGATAATCAGGTATTGCGAGAACGCGAAATAGGTCCACAGCATTACCAGCGCTAATAGCAAGTTGCCCCAATCGTGGAAATGCGAAGTGCGCACCACCGCGTTCATCGGTTCACGTTTTGAGAGCCAGGACATCGATAGAATTCCAAAGGCCAGCGCGCTCAAACTCCACGAGGCGACAAAGATCAGGCCGAAGATCGTGGAAGACCACGCCGGATCAAGCGACATTACCCAGTCAATCGCGGCAAAAGTTATGGTCAGTATCAGCAGGCCCAGCCCGGGGCCGCTGACTACTTGCAGTCGCTTTTTCAATTTAGAGTCGTTCGTTCGATCCTGTTGCAGCGAGAGCCAGTTCAACAGCACCGCGAGCAGCGACCAGATTGCGAAATAGACGAGAGCACGGCCGATAAAGAATGGCGGATTCAAGTAATGCGCGGCTTTCTCGCGCAGTGCCGGCACCTGATTCATTTCCGCCCGGTTCGTCCACGGATAAATCTGATTCAAACCAACGACCACCGGAACGAACAGCAGCAAGATCAAAGGCAGCGTACGCGTCGACGCTTCCAGCACGCGCCGGATGATCAGTCCCCAGGCGCCGCCAGTCAGATGTTGTAACATCAAAAGTGCCAGACTGCCGATTGTGATTCCGGTCCAAAAAATGAAGCCCACCAGGTAAGCATGAAAGAACTGCGCGCGGTCAATGAGCACGCCGGCGACAAACAGCGTGAAAAGCAAAGCCCCGACGCCCAGCGCCAGATTACGAACGCGGGTCAGTTCTGCCGGTGGTGCATATCCTGTTTGAATCATTTAGGTCGTGAGCCCTCCCTAACGGTCGGGCTATTGTCCCGCATGCTTTCCCGTGCGCCATCGCTGCCGCCCTGCTTTGGCATCTGACTCAACTGCAACGCGCGAATGTATGCGATGATCCGCCAGCGATCTTCGACCGGGATCTGCGCAGCATACGCAGGCATCGCCCCCCAGCCGTTGGTCATCACGTCAAAGAAATGACCCACCGGCGCCTGCCTGAGCCGATCCTGGTGGTAAGACGCGGGCGCCGGCTTATTAAAACCGCGCCGGGCGACCATGCCGTCGCCGTAACCAGTCATTCCGTGACAGACCGAACAGTAAATGTTGTAGCGCTCCTGGCCGCGATCGATATCTGTTTTCGTGATCGGAATCGGAAACGTCTCGACGTCGTCGGGATAGAGGGCCGCCGGGTTTGTTGATGAAACTTGCGGCCCGCCGGTTTGAGTCAGTGCCGGACTCGGCTGAGCAGGCGGCGCCGATTTCTTTCCAAAATAGAAGGCGCGATCTTGTCGCAGGAATCCACGGGGCACGGTGCCTTCAACCAGCTGCCGCGAAGCATTTCCATCTTTGTAGAACTTGCTTTCGCGATAGGCGATGGCCTTGGGCTGGTCCTGCATGTCGCGCCGGCAGCCGGAAAGTAAAAAGGCAAAAGGCAAAAGGCAAAAAGCGAGCAACGCGCGTCTGCGGAGCCCGCGAGGCGTTCCCACTTTTTCCTCTTTCCTTTCCCCTTTTTCCTTGTATTCAGATTTCCACATCACAGACATCTCTTGCTTCCAGGCTCTGCAGGAACCGCATCACCTCATCGTGCTGAAACTTTGGATCCTTTGATTCGATTACCAGAAAGAAACTATCGCGCGTCGCCAGCGCAAAGTTGGGCGCGTTGAAAACCGGATGGTAAGGCTGCGGCAGCTTGTTCAGCGCCAGCATCCCCAGCACCGCCGCGAAGGCCGCCACCAGCACCGTGCATTCGAAAGTGATCGGAATGAATGCCGGCCAACTGTTGAAGGGCTTGCCGCCAACGTTGATGGGATAGTCGACAACTTCCATCCAATACTGCATAAAGAATCCACCCACACCGCCGAGGATTCCCCCAATCAAAACAATCAAGGGCAGGAGTGTGCGCTCGAATCCGATCGCTTCTGAGAGTTCTTCGATCGGAAACGGCGAGTAGCCATTAATTCTTCGATAGCCGGCTTCATAGGTCTCGCGCGCCGCCGCGACCAGCGCGCTCGGGTTATCGAACTGGGCCATTACGCCGTAGAGTCTTGGTGCCTTGGTTCTGACCATATAGGACTTATCGGACCTATCTGACTTATCCTTCTTCTACTTCCGCTTCCGGCAGAATCGTGCGCATCTCGAAGATTGAAATCATTGGCAGGAAGCGGATAAACAGAAACAGCAGCGCCAGGAAAAACCCAATGGTGCCGATGAACATTGCCCAATCCCATTGCGACGGCCGGTAAAAGCCCCACGACGATGGCAGAAAGTCGCGGTGCAAACTGGTCACCACGATCACAAATCGCTCGAGCCACATCCCAATACTCACGACGATTGAAATCAACCAGAGCAGCAACAGCTTCGAGCGAATCTTCTTGAACCACAGCAACTGCGGTGTCAGACCGTTGCACAGGATCAGCGCCCAGTAATACGGCGCGTAAGGTCCGTGCATGCGATTCCAGATCATGAACTTCTCGTATGGATTGCCGCTGTACCAGCCGAAGAACGCTTCGATCATGTAGCCGTACGCCACGATCAATCCCGTCGCCAACATCACCTTGGCCATGTTGTGCATGTGGCGCATCGTGATGAAACTTTCGAGGCCATAAATCTTTCGCAGCGGAATCGTCAATAGCAGCACCATCGCAAAGCCCGCATAGATTGCCCCGGCGACGAAGTAAGGCGGAAAGATCGTGGCGTGCCACCCCGGAATGATGCCGACCGCGAAATCGAAACTGACGATGGTGTGCACCGAAAGCACCAGTGGCGTCGCCAGTCCGGCCAATAACAGATAGGCCATCTCATAGCGATGCCAGTGCCGCGCAGAGCCGCGCCAGCCCATAGCCAGCATCCCGTAAATCAAGCGAAACGGTTTACTGTTGGCGCGATCGCGCAACGTGGCGAAATCGGGAATCAAACCGACAAACCAAAACATCGCCGAAACCGTCGCGTAGGTTGAGACGGCGAACACGTCCCACATCAGCGGGCTGCGGAACTGCGGCCAAATACCCATCGTGTTTGGGTAAGGAAACAGCCAGTAGGCGAGCCACGGCCGGCCGAGGTGCATGACCGGATACATGCCCGCCTGGGCCACGGCGAATAACGTCATCGCTTCGGCAAAGCGATTGATTGAAGTTCGCCACTTCTGCCGCAGCAGCAGCAGGATTGCTGAGATCAGGGTTCCTGCGTGGCCGATGCCGATCCACCAGACGAAGTTCAGAATGTCCATGCCCCAGCCGACGGGAATGTTGACGCCCCACAACCCGATCCCCTTGAAGAGGAGATTCGTGATTGCCAGCAGCATCAATTGGAACAACGCGAACGAGATGGCAAAGCCAACGAACCAGCCAATCGGCGTCTTGCGCTTCAGCACGATCGCGCTGATCTTGTCGGTGACCGAGCCAAAGGTCAGCTCTGATCCCACGACCGCATGCGTCGCGTGAAATGAAGTGTGGCGATCGTCTCGTTCTTCGTCCATTGGTAACAACTGTTCAACCACAAAGCCACGAAGACACAAAGACGGATACCCGGTTCTGAACGGCTGGGTTACTTCTTCGTGTCTTTGTGACTTTGTGGTTTGATCTCATGACTTAATTTCCGGATTCGGATTTCTCAATGCCGACAGATACGTCGTGCGCGGCCGAGTGTTCAGCTCTCCCAGCAGTGAATAATCTCGATCCAGCGCTTTCAATTTCGAAACCTTGCTGTTCGGATCGTTGATGTTGCCGAACACAATCGCTTCAGTCGGACAGACCGACTGACAGGCCGTAACGATCTCGCCGTCGTGCACGGTTCGTCCTTCGATCTCGGATTGAATCTTGGCCGCCTGAATTCGCTGTACACAGTAAGTGCATTTTTCCATCACGCCGCGGCTGCGCACTGAAACATCCGGGTTGCGCATCAACTGATAAGTCGGCGTTTCCCAGTCCTGATACAGGAAAAAGTTAAAGCGTCGCACCTTGTATGGACAGTTGTTCGAACAGTACTTGGTGCCCACGCAACGGTTGTAAACCATGTCGTTGAGGCCTTCGCTGCTGTGCACGGTCGCGTGCACCGGACAGACGGGTTCGCAGGGCGCGTTCTCGCAATGCATGCAGGGCACGGGTTGGAAGAACGGCCCTTCAGGTTTGCTCGGGTCGTCGCCTTTGAAGTAGGCATCGACGCGAATCCAGTGCATCTCTCGGCTGCGCACTACCTGTTCCTTGCCGACGATGGGAATATTGTTTTCCGACTGGCAGGCAATCACGCAGGCGTTGCAGCCGACGCAACTGTTCAAGTCGATCGACATGCCCCAGGCATAGTTCAAATTGTTGCCCTGGTTTTTATAATCAAAGTCCGGATAAAGCGAGAGGTCGTGCAACTCTTTCTTTTGCTTCTCGGCCTCTTCGCGCAGGTGATCTTTTTCTTTTGAGTACTCTTCCAGGGAATTCTCGCGCAAGAGGTCCCGGCCTTCCATTGAGAAGTGCGCCTGCGTTGTAGCAAGCTGAAATTGTCCGGCGACCTTGCTCACTTGCGCGCCCGTCGCGAACCAGGGCGCATCCGAAGTGCGAATTTCGTAAGCATTGAAGCCGCCACTCGGGAGACGCGAATCGGGTTCGACAATTGTGACGCTGCCAACGCGTCCAGCGCTGGTGCGGCCATAGCCCAGATGAATCGTGATTACATCGTCGGGCTGGCCGGGCATGATCCATGCGGGCAAAGGCTTACTGATGGCGCGGCCGTTGAGTTTCAGTTCGATCTGATCGACATAAGCTTCGCGGCCTTTCTTGCCCTGCTCGTAATTCTGAGCCGACAAGCCCAGCTTCTTCGCCGTGTTTGGACTGATCAGAGCGACGTTGTCCCAGGTAATTTTCGTCAAAGGCTTTGGCAATTCCTGCAACCAGCCGTTGTTCGCGAAGCGACCGTCGTAGATCGTTGGGTCGGGGCGGAAAACCAATTCAAGGGTGTTGGGTGAAGGGGATTGGGTGTTGGAGGAATTCAATCCGGACGCCCACTCTGATTTGAGAGATACAGTCTTCACCGGCGCCGCCGAGTTGGGAATGAAGCCGTCATGCAGACACTTGCGCCACCACGATTCGAAATCACCCGTCACCTCCGCAACCGGCGAAGCCGATGGCTTAGTTGATTCGTTTTGGCTACCCCCAACACCCTGCACCCTATTCCCTGCTTGCGTGCGCCAGTATTCCTTCACAATGTCGTAGGGCCGGCGATCGTAGTTATCACTGAACAGCGCGAGCACTTCGTGATTAGTTCTTCCTTCATACAGCGGAGCAATCAACGGCTGCACAATTGTCACGGTGCCGTCGTACGAACGCGCGTCTCCCCACGACTCCAGGTAATGCGTCGCCGGAATGTGCCAGTGACAAATCTCCGAAGTTTCGTTGTTGTAGAGATTGAGATGGGCGCGCAGCTTAACCTTGTTCAGCCGGTTTAGATCCAGTCTGAGATCAATCGGCGTGTTGTAAGCCGGATTGCCACCGATGATTATCAGCGTATCGACTTTGTTGGCATCGATGTCATTGACCAGTTCGCGCAGAGACTGAGTCTGATCGACTGAGTTGGCTTCAATTGGATCGGTGTAAAAAACAGTCTTGCCAACGTTGGCGAGTGCGGCGTTCATTTCGTGAGCGAGCGCGTGAACGATTGGTGGATGATCATCGCCGACGATGACGATGGAAGCGCTTGGATGTGTTCGCAGGTCACTAAAAATCTCGCGGATCCAATCTCCTGATTCACTTGCTCGGACCATTCTGTCCAGCATCATGCTTGCTGTACCGGTCATCTCGCTCGGCTTCACAGAAAACCGATGATCCGCATTAGCTCCCGTTATCGTCGGCGTGCTCTCGATCACGTACAACCGATTCATCTCTGTCTTCTCGCCGTTGATGCGCCGCTTAGCCGCGTAGTCGCGCGCGTAGCGAAGCGTGCCGGGCATCGCCGCAAGAAAATCTGAACCAAGCGAAAGAACCCGATCAGCTTTGCTAAAGTCATAGATCGTGTTGACCGGCTGACCGAAAGCCATCATCGCGCCGGCGCGCGCGTTGTCGCGATTGGCGGGTTCGTATTGATGCCACTTGGCTTCAGGAAAGTCGGTGAGGATCTGTTTCAGTTGCGCGGCCAGCGATGGCGACGTGATCGTCTCAGTCAGAAAGCGCAGGCCGGCTCCCTTCCTCGCTTTCAGTCCGTCGTTTTCTCTTTCGATCAGTCCGCGAATTTCGGCGACGAACTGCGTCCAGGGTCGCGTCTCGCCGCGATAGAGCGGAGTCTGCGAACGATCGGGATCATAAAGAGTCAGAATCGAAGCCTGCGAAAAGATGTCCGTCGCGCTGGAGCCTTTGTCGTTGGGATCGCTTCTGCGATTGTTCGGATGATCGGGGTTGCCCTCGAGTTTTGTTGGCCGGCCTTCGTTGCTGCGCGCCAGCAAAGGCGTTGCTATCCCGCTTAACGAGAACGCTGTCGCGAAGTAGAGACCTTTCCCGGGAATTTCCTCTTCCGGTTGCTTGGCGTAGGGGACGATCTTTTCCGGCGGTTGAATCACGCAGCCGCTTAAGCCGGCGAGCGCCAGCGAAGCGCCCATCAATTTCAGAAACGTGCGTCGCTCAAACGGATCGTTCCACTCTTCCGCCGCCTGTGGGAATTCGCGCTGCACGAATTCTTCGAAGACGGGCGAGTCGGCGAGTTCTTCAAGACTGCGCCAATATTGTTTGCCTGACGATGCGGACGAGTCGACCACCCCACGCGGGCTGCCCGCCCGCCCGTCCGCGCTCCCAGCATTCAGGATGCGGTCGCGCAGTAGCTTGAAATTTATGTGACGGTCGTTGTCCATTTAACAACTCGGTACGGAACCGCTTGCGGTAGCGGGTACAAATTCAATTCCCCTTAAAAACTCGCTTGGACCCGGTCGCTACCGCTCCCGGTTCTGTACCAGTAGCGAGGCTCCGCCTCGCTGGCGGACAGGATGTCCGCGTTCCGCAGGCAAGATGCCTGCGCTCCCTATCGATGACAGGTGGAACAGCTTGTCAAAACGTTCGCTCCCTGAATGTGGTACTGCTGCTTCAAGTTCAGACCTTCGGCGATTTCATTCTTAGTGCTATTTCGCGATCGCCACTCCATGTCGAAAACTCTCTCTTGCGGTCGCACAAAATCTTCCGGACGCCGATGACACTGCAGACACCATTCCATCTGCAACGACGCGGCTTGCGACACGACCGGCATTTGATCGATGCGACCATGACAAGTCGAGCAACCGACGCCTTTGTTCACATGAATCGAGTGATTGAAGTAAGCGAAATCGGGCAAGTCATGGACGCGAATCCATTCCAGCGGCTTGCCGCTCTTGAAACTTGCGCGCACTGGTTCGAGGTAAGGACTATCCGCCCAGATCTGTTTATGGCAGTTCATGCAGACCGCGGTCGAAGGCATGCCGGCCGACGCCGCTGTCTCAACCGACGTATGGCAGTAACGGCAATCGATGCCGTCATCACCGACGTGGTGCTTGTGGCTGAATTGTATTGGTTGCTGGGTTTCTATCCACTGGCCGGTGTTCCAGCCTGACCGAGTGATCTCGGCCGTGACCCACAGTGCTGCGAACAGAATAAAGACCGCGCCATAAATCGTGGCCCGCGCCAGATAGTTTGTGCTATGACGGAAGATCTGTGGCATCGCCGCAAGATTCGGTTACCAGCCACGAGGGGCACACTAACTCGCGAATCTCTCGCTCTTAAAACTTCCTGTAAACGTAATTCTGGTGAGAGTACTTTAACGAGATGAGAAGATTTTTTCAAACTATCATCGAATAGGTGATAGCATGAGCGGTAACAAAGAATGTTTCTTGGACACTATGCAGTTGGTTTGGCAGCGAAAAAGATTGCGCCGCAAGCGTCGCTCGGAGCATTGATCGCTGCGCCAATTTTGCTTGACCTTCTCTGGCCGATATTTCTGCTGCTTGGTTGGGAGCATGTCACTATCGAGCCGAACCGGAATCCTTTCCTGAGATTGGCTTTCGACTTTTATCCGATTTCGCACGGGTTGATTGCTGTTGTGGGTTGGGCGACGCTCTTCGCTTCGCTGTATTTCGGCTTTACGCGTTACGCCCTGGGCGCCATCACCATCTGGCTCGGTGTTATCACCCATTGGTTTCTGGATCTCATTGTGCACCGTCCCGATCTGCCGCTCTATTCGGGTAGTCGTCTGTATGGCCTCGGACTGTGGAATTATCGAGCAGTGACAATCGCGATTGAGCTGGCGCTGCTGGCGTTGGGAATCTTTCTTTATCTGCGGCAGACGAGAGCGAAGGACTGGATCGGAAAATATGTCTTTTGGGCCTTCATTATTTTTCTGCTGGCGGCCTATGGCGGGGCCGCGTTTGGTCCGCCACCGCCGAGCGTTAAGAAGCTCGCGCTCGTGACTCTCTTGACCTGGCTTTTCATTCCCTGGGCGTGGTGGTTCGACCGGCATCGCGAAACGCGCACATTCGCCCGGGAAGTGCCCGTCAAGAAAGCTATACGCGCCGGCGGCTAATCAGATTGATCAACGCCACGAATAGCGCCGCGCCAATAATCGACCAGATAATCGGAAAATTCATTCCTCCCACCGGAAAAGCTATGAGTTCCGGAAGCCCAAGCACGCCGGCCAGCCACCTCCCCAGCAACGCGCCGATAAAGCCGAGCGCAATCGAAACCAAACAACCGCCGTGCGAATAGCCGCCAATCGCCTGGCCAATGGCGCCGCAAACACCCGCGATCAGGAGTAGTATTAAGAATGGAACGAGCATGGAATTACCTCCGCTTTGAGCAACTTCGCTTCTTTCGCCGTTAAGGACGGCGAAAAGAATTGCCTGACGCGTCCAGCGCCGAAAACCGTCCGCACAACCAACTAGGGATCTCTTCCATCAAAAGCCTTCCAAATTGGCGCGCGAATGTCGTATACTTCGCTTAGTCAGTTGGACGTGGGACCTTTCCCCTGCGACCCTTTGATAGCTAGTCAACGGTCTTGCCCATCGATTAAGCCGAGCCGAATCCGAAACCTCGACATCGCAAAAAGACTTCGGCGCCACTATTTCAACTTAGGAGTTCAAAAGTATGTCAAAAGTTCTCTCAGCGCTGCTTATCATCGCGGCAACGTTCGCCATCGCACTGTCTCAGGAGCCATCGCAAAGCCAGAATGATCCCCCCAGTCAAGGTGTCGCGCCCAAAGTCGCAAACGGTATCGGCCGCGCCGACGTCCGTGTTTTTGACGAGAGCGGCAATCCTATCAGAAACGCCTACGTCAAACTAGAATCTACGCGCACAGACGGGTTTTTCTGCGAAAGCTGGAATAACACAGACGAGCGTGGCCTTGCGTCTCTGCCGCCGCTTCATATGGGCACGCTGAAGCTGAAGGTGAAAGCTAAGGGTTTTAAGACGCAGGAACTGGAAGTGCCGGCCGAGGATTTGGGAAATCCCGTGCGCGTGACATTGAAGAAGAAGTAACAATCGGGAAGAAGAAGTAACAGCCGGAGCGCGAAATACCCCTGTTCGCCTGGGCGCGCCAGCGCGAAAAAGCTCATTCAAAAAAGATTCTCCGCGAGAGCGAGATCACGTCTCGCTCTCGCGGAGTTGATTTTTGAGATAAGCGCTGAAGCTTGAGCCCTGAACTTTAGTACTACACCCCAACCGGATGCGCGGCGTTCGCCGGCACGTAGTAGAGAATCCGATTGCAGTTATCGCAGGTGATTACTTCCGTGCCGCGGCGCACGTCGGCCATTATCTGCGGACGCAGGGCCATGTAACACGCAGTGCAGGCGCCGTTGCGCGCTTCGGCCATGGCCACCCCGTCGCGGATGCGGCTGCTGATGCGCTTATAAAGAGCGCTCATCGGCTTTGGAAGTTCATTCAAAAGGCGTTCACGTTCAGCGTGGGCACTGTCCAACTCCTGTTGCTGGACGCGCGCCTGTTCGTCGAAACCTTTGAAGCGCTCCGCCATGTCAGCGCCCAGCTTCTCAACTTCCGGAGCGCGCTCTTGCAACTCTTTTTCAGCCTGATCAGCAATTTCCATTTGTTCGAGAATCTGCGTCTCGAACGTCGAGATTTGTTTGCGCGCCGCATCCGCTTCGCGAATCGCGGCGGTGTACTCATCCGTCTTTTTGGCCGACATCAAATTTCGGTCGGCGCGCTCGGCACGTTGTTTCTGTTCGAAAGTTTCGGCTTCCAGGCGGGTGCGTTCGTGGCGGGAGTTGTCGCGGCGCTCTTCCAGCGCCCGAATTTCAAAGGCGCGCTGATCGAACTCTTTTTCGATCTCCGCGCGCCTCTCAGGGATGCTTTCAATCTCGGCCTGTAGTCTTCTTATATTAGTATCAGCGTTCTGCAAAGCGATTAACTGCGCTAACTCCGCTTTCACTCTTTATCGGCTCCTCGCAATATTGGGTTTGTGAACGATGGCATTCATGAACCAATAATCACACAGGCAGCGCTTCACGTGCAAGCCACCGGCCGTTCGGGTTTGCGTGTCAGAAGCCCGCGCGCCAGCAAGGGCCCATTTCCATATCGGTCAGTTGCCGGCGTAAACCACTTAGGCGGGCGGCTTTTTCTTCACGGACAGTGCACACGATTCTGGCCCTCCCTTATGGTCGGACTCTGACACTTCCCAGGCGGTGTCTTCGCTCGACCCAACAGGCTAAGGGCTATTGAGCCCCCACGGCTTTCGCAGCGTTGATACGCCCGCCGCTGGACACTTTACCTTTCAAAGAAGGGATAGGATCGACGGACTTCAATAACAGCGCGCGCAGATCGTCGACCGACATTTTGGGATTCTGAGCCAGCACCAACGCGGCTACTCCGGCCACAAACGGCGTAGCCATTGACGTGCCTTTCTTTTCCTCGAATCCGTTTTTCAGCCAGGTGCTGAGAATTTCTTCGCCCGGCGCGGCGATGTGAACGCTCTTCGCGCCATAGTTGGAGAACGATGCCAGCTCGTCGTGGCGATTAAGGGCGGCGACGCTCACCACGTTGCCGAGGTTGTAGCTGGACGGATAATGCGGCGTCTGATCATTGTCTGAGCTGGAATTTCCGGCGGCTGCCACAAACAGAATTCCTTCTTCGTAAGCTTTGCGAATCACGTCTTCCAGCGCGCGTGACTTTGCGGTCGAGCCCCAACTAGCCGAGATAACTCGCACGTTTACTCCGGCGCGTTTGCGATCGATGACGTAGTTGATCGCTTCAATGGCATCTTTCGTAGTACCCGTCCCTTCCGCGTCCATGAACTTGAGCGGCATAATTTTCACGTTCCAGTTAACGCCCGCGATCCCTATGCCGTTCCCGCCCTCCGCGCCGATGATGCCGGCGCAATGCGTGCCGTGACCGTTGTCGTCCATCGGGTCACCGTTGTCTTCGACGACATTGAAGCCGTGGACATCGTCGACCGGACCATCGGGTGTCAGATCGTCGTCGCGATACGCCATGACGATTGGCGGACGCGACCAGATGTTATTCGCCAGATCAGGATGTGAATAATCCACGCCGCTGTCGAGCACCGCGACGACAACCTGATCGCTTCCTTTGGTCACTGCCCAGGCGCGCATCGCGCTGATGTCAGCGCCCGCGGTCCCGCCATTCTGACCGCTATTAAAAAGCCCCCACTGGCGAGAGAACATTTCATCGTCGGCGTGCACGTGCCGATGGCCGCCGTCTTCGTGATCGAGCTTTAGTTCGCTGTTGAGTTCGGCGTATTCAACTTCAGGCAGGTTTCGATATTGCGCTAGCAGCGACTCGGCGTCTTTGCCGTCTTCATCTTCGATTACTTCGAGGTTGGTAACTGACTCGATCTGGTCTTCAACCTGATCGTTCAGCCGCTGAGTAATATTCTCGATTGTGTTCTGGGTTACACCTGCGCGAAAGCGAACCAGTATTTCGGCTTTGTTGTTCTGCTGATCCGTTTCGTCACCGTCATCTGAGCCGTCTTTGCGGTCCTGCGAAGACGACAAAGACTGCGGTGCAGGCTTCCAGTTTTTCTGCCACTTGCGCACTGCGCCCGCGAACGCGGCGACCAGGACGAGCACCAGCGCGATGGTCAGATGGATCCAGATGTTATTGCGTCGCATAAAAGCAAAGCGTTCTTAGAGCTTAGTGCTAAGGTCAAGGATCCAAGCTCTAAACCCTAAGCTCGAATCCTATAGTTCTCTCCGTTGAAATTGAAAAGCCTCAACTGCTTTTGGGTGGCGCGATACTCATAAGTCTGACCTTCCGCTGTTAGGCGAATGCGCCAACCGGGCGTGATCACCTGGGCGCTCATCTCATCTTCGACGGGGGCGCCCAGGGCGGCGTCGGGAAACTCGTTTTGCTCAACAGACCTCACGCCGATGTCGCTTTCGTTTAGGCCCAGGCGTTGCGCCAAATCGCGACGCGCGCGTTCGGTCATATCTTGTTGACTTGTTGACATAGAAATTAGAAAGAGTCGCCGGTAGAGTAAACGACAAGAAGTCGATTCTTGTTCCCCGGAAGGCGCCGGGTTCGTAAGCGCCTATGCTCAAACAAGATCTCCAAAGCGATGCTGTAACAGCGCCAGCACCACAATCGCGGCCGTTTCCGCCCGAAGAGTACGCCCGCCCAAGGTCACGCTCTTCCACCCGCTCTCACGCGCGAGTTCAATCTCTTCGTCGGTCCAGCCGCCTTCCGGGCCCACCAGCGCGAAAATCTCCGCCGGCTGCTCAGCAAAGCTCTTCGTCGCTTCCGCTAATGAAGTGCCCGAGCGTTCGGCGAACATCAGGTGCGTACTTTCAGTTGAGGGTTTCCTTTCTTTTCCTGCTGACATCACCACTGAACTCAAAGTAAGCGGCGCGGTAATCTCAGGCACAAACGCCCGGCCCGTCTGCTTGGCCGCTTCTAAAGCAATTCGCCGCCAGCGAGTTACTCGTTTCTGCGCGTCTTCACTATCTTTGAGCCGCACATCCGCGCGTTCTGTTTCCAGCGGCACTATCCGTTTAGCACCCAGCTCGGTAGCTTTCTGGATCACCAGGTCAAATTTCTCACTTTTGAGTAAAGCAATAGCCAAGGTTAGGTGCAGTGGCGATTCGGGACGAGTGGGTTTGACTTCTGAGATCACCCGCAGTTCGGTCGAGTCTTTGGCGATGATCTCGACGGCGCAATGAAATTCCCGGCCGGTGCCATCAAACACGTAAATCTCGTCGCCCGGATGCAGGCGCAAGACATCGCGCAGGTGTCGTGTCTCTTCCGGACTCAGCGTCGCGGATTCTGCGTCCGCCGAGAAAGCGGACGGCGGTGCATAGAATCTTCGTCGAGTCACCTTACTCATTGGCGCCTTTGCGCCTTTGCGTGAGAGCAATTGTTCACGCCAAGGCGCTAAGACGCAAAGTCAAACCAAGAATGTTTCACACCACCAGGGCGATCCACTCTCCATCTTGTTCCGATTCCAGAATGGCGGCCCCGAGTTCCCGCAAACTTGCCTCAACCAGCTGAATCTGCGAGTCGAGAATTCCCGACAAGACCAGTCGTCCGCAGGTTGCCCCCAACAGCAAAGGTAGTAAGTCGATGATTACCGGCGCGGTCAGGTTCGCGCAAACCAGATCCGCCGACGCGGTCTGTTCGTCAATAGCGCCGACACGAAAAATGATCTTGTCGCCGATGTCATTCAGCCGCGCATTGTCGCGCGCGATCTCGACCGCGTCGGCGTCCGTGTCGACGGCCTCCACGCGCGCATCCGGAAACATCTTCGCCGCCGCGATTGCCAGGATTCCGGTACCCGTGCCGACATCCAGAAAGCTGCCACCCCGATAATACTTCTCGATGGCTTTCAAACAGAGCCGCGTAGTTTCATGCGTGCCGGTGCCAAAGGCCATGCCGGGTTCGATGCGAATGACGATGCGATTCTGCGCGGCAGTAACGTCGCTCCAGGGCGGTGCGACAATAAAACGGCCGACCGCAACCGGCTGCCAATCTTTCTTCCATTCGGCCAGCCAGTCGCGATCGGCAACTTCGCTGACTTTCAGATCGATTAGTGATGAAGGAGCGAAATTGTAGATGCGCAGCGCATCCAGCAGAGCCGTGCGAATCTCAGACTCTTCAACCGGGGCGTCGTAGTAGCCAATGATGTGCGCGCCATCGCCAGCGTCGCGACTCTCCGTTCCCAGGGCGCCGGCTTCCATCAGGCCGTACTCGATCGCTTCGCCGGCTTCGCGAAGACAAGTTGCCTCGATCGAATGCCACGGCTCGCGGCTCACTGTCTGATTCCCAGATCGTCCAGCATGTGACCGCGCTCGCGCCAATCCTGTTCGACCTTAACGAACAATTCGAGATGACAACGATGGCCGAGGAGCTTTTCAATGTCGTGACGCGCGCGAATGCCAATCTGTTTCAGGCGCTGGGCGCCGTGGCCGATGATGATTTTTTTCTGCGAATCTCTTTCGACAAAAATCGCGCAGTAGATCCGGACGAAATCCTCCCGCACCTCTTCCCACTTTTCGGTCACGACGGCGGTCACGTAAGGAATTTCTTCGCCGGTCTGCTCAAGAATCTTCTCCCGAACAATTTCGGAAGCCAGCACCCGAATGGGCTGATCGGTCAGTTCGTCTTCCGCGAAAAGTGGTTCACCTTCCGGGAGATGTTTGACCATCTCCGCGAGCAACTGATCGATCTGATCGCCCCTCAATGCGGAGATAGGCACGACTGACTGCCACTCATACTCGTCCTGGTACCATTCGATCAACGGCAGCAACTTTGATTTATCTTTCAGCTTGTCGGTCTTGTTAAGCAGCAGCAGCGCCGGCTTGTCGGATTGTTTGATTAGATCGAGCACGAAGCGATCGCCATTCCCGGTAGGCGCAGACGCGTCACGTATCAAGCAAACAAGATCGACGCTGAGCAGGGCCTCGTGCACCGTGACCATCATCCGGCGATTGAGTTCATACCCCGGCTTGTGCACGCCGGGCGTATCGACGAGGACGATTTGGCCTTCGCGACGAGTGACGATGCCGAGAATTTTGAAGCGAGTCGTTTGTGGCTTGTTTGAGACGGCCGCGATTTTTTCGCCCACCAGCCGATTCAGCAGCGTCGACTTGCCGGCGTTCGGTCGGCCGATGAGCGCGACGTGACCGGCACGGAACATTTCTGACTGATTAATCTTTGGTTTCGAAGTCATCAGGCGGAATGACAATCTCTTCAGGCGGGATAATAACAACGCGACCGTCTTTCCAGATGGCGATGGGGTTGCCGATACGCTTGTGCATCCGGAGAGCGTCATGCACAGCGCGCTGTAAGACTCTCTCGATGTCTTTGCCGTGATCGATAAAGAGTCGTTTGGTCAGTTTAATCTTGGTGCTCATTGCGACATCTCTCGAAAACGATTCCACAAGCCGCCGTGGAAGATGCTCTGTTCTTCGCCCTGACCACCCTGAGCAATGATCATTGGATCGGGCAAGTTAGAATTATCGTACACGGCCCATGTATCGGCCAATGGCTGGTAAAGGCGCGAAAAGTTTTTCAGTCCTGCAGCGTATCTTCTCCGAACGACGTCTTCAGGTACATAATGACCTCCAGCACGAACGCGCTCCCGGACTCGCTGCACCGCAAGGTCGGCACTTTGTAACCACAGAAACATTAGTTGAAATTTATAGCCGTCGTCGCGCAGCTTCTTAATCCAGCCGGAATACGACTTCGCCGCGAGCGTACTTTCGAAAGCAAAGGTTCGTTGTTGACTCGCAAGTTCGTGTAATCGGTGAAGCATTACGCGTCCCGCCTGGAACGCAACGCTCCCGGGGTCGAAACCGGACAATCCCAGCGCAATTGGATCAGCGTTGACGTATTCCAGGACTCCCAGTTTATCGCGAAGGAGAAATGGCGCCAGTGTGGTTTTACCCGCGCCATTCGGGCCGGCGATGACTATAACCTGAGGCGCGGTCTCGTCCATTGATCTTACAAACCTCGCAGCGGCTGGCCGAAAGTAAATTCGACGATGTGTCCATCAGGATCGCGCACCATTGTGAAATAGCCAACCACGCCGCCCACATCTACCGGCGGCTCAACCAGAATGTTTTGTTGACGGGCGAGTTCCGCGATCCGATCGACTTCTGCGCGCGAGTCGCACTGAAAACCGAAGTGATCAAGGCGCGCTTTCACTTCATCCTGCACTAGAACCAGAACGAAGATCGGATCTTCTTCGGGTTTGGTTTGCGGTCCCAGCCAGACGTTATGTCGCCCCTCGAGCCGACGGTCGCGCACAATTGAAAGACTGCAGAGTGAAGTGTAGAACTCGACGGAGGCATCGATGTCGCTGCAATTGATCGTGATGTGCGTCCAGTGTGTCGGCATCGTGGTCTCTCGTCGGGTCAAATTAAAACGCGCTGCCAATCTTACGGCAACGCGCTCGACTTGTTAACCGACTATTGAGCTGCCAACTGTTTCAGGGGGAGCGCCGACATCTTGTCGGCGGTTCGCGAGCATCCTGCTCGCGTCGTCTCATGGCTGAATTAAAGCCCCGGCAAGATGCCGGTGAACCGCAGGCAGGGATGCCTGCGCTCCATTTACTACTTCTTCGCCAACTCGCCGTTCAGCTTCATGATCTCCAGGGTCATCTCGGCGGCCGCGTACATGTCTTTCACGTCCAGCCATTCCTTGACAGTGTGAATCGCGCGCATCCCGGTGCCGAGGTTGGCGCACTCGATGCCTCTCCGGTTGAAAACATTCGCGTCACAGCCGCCACCCGAGGCCATCGTCTTCACATCCAGGCCCATTCGCTTCGCCGCTTGAATTACAAGTTGCACGACATGAGAGCTGTCAGCCACGTCCATGGACGAGTATTCGCGTTCGATATGAGCTTCAATCGATCCCTTTGTGGTCTTGCCGGCTACCGTCACCTCGTACCGCGAGGCTGCGTTCTCGAGGCATTTGGTCATGTGCTGTGTTTGCGCGTCGAGCTTCTCTTCACTGTGCGACCGGGCCTCGCCTTTCAACACGACCAGATTGGGAATGATGTTAGTAGCCATGCCGCCCTCGATCTGACCGATATTGGCGGTTGTCTCATGATCGATGCGGCCGAGCTTCATCGCCGCGATCGCTTCGGCGGCAATCTTGATTGCCGAAATCCCTTCTTCAGGAGCGACACCCGCATGCGACTCGAGTCCACGAACCCGGTATTCCATATGATTAGCCGATGGCCCTTTAGTAAAAAGAAAACCCGGATCGTCTGAGTCAAACACAATTCCGTACTTCGCCTTGATTTTAGAAACGTCCACGTTCTTGGCGCCGAGCAGGCCAACCTCTTCGCAGATCGAAAAAATTGCCTCGATGGGCGCATGGGGAATGTTCTGTTCCTGGAGGCAGCGAATCACTTCGATGATCACGGCACAGCCGGATTTGTCATCGCCGCCGAGCACGGTCGTTTCATCAGTGCGAATGATATCGCCTTCGACGATCGGCTTGACGCCTTCGCCGGGCACGACTGTGTCCATGTGCGCGCTCATCATGATCGAGGCGGCGCCCGGAATCGTGCCCGGGAAACGCGCGATGACGTTGCCCGAGTTGCCGCCCACTTTCTCTCCGGCGTCATCGATCTCAACCTGCGCGCCCATCTCTTCACAATATTTCTTGATGCGCTCGGCGACGTCGCGCTCTTTGCGCGAATGGCTGTCGATCTGCACCAGCTCGAGCAGAAGGTTCTTGATACGTTCCTGGTTAATCATCGGACCTCCGTCAATGTTTCAGGTTCGAGCAATCCTACTACATTGGGATAAAGCTATGAAATCGAGACGAAGCTTTCTTTGCGCCTTGGTATTTCTCTGCGCCTTTGCGTGAAACTGTCGCCCGCAATCAATACAATTCACGCAAAGACGCAAAGACGATCGTAAGACGCAAAGAGGATTTAGGACGTTTGTGAAGAGCGCCAACGCTCGCCCCGTTCATTAATCTCATCCAGGGCGCGTTGTAGTTCGTCGCGCTTTGCTTTCAGCTCGTCTTCATCGGCGTCCGGCGAAACGAAAATCGGCGGCGCGATGCCGACGAGCGCGCGGGTGAAGGGCTTTGGCGTCTGGAATCCGTCCCAACTTTTCTTTACTTCCCAAAACTTTTCGGCGGTGATCATGAATGGCAAAATAGGATGGCCGGTTTTCTTGGCCAGCAATGCGGCGCCCATCTTGGCGACGTACGGTGGTCCTTTGGGCCCGTCAATCGTAAAGGCCGTCGGACAGCCGGCGCGCATCAGTCGCACCATCTCGACCACCGCGCCGGTAGCGCCGCGGGTTGACGAACCACGCGCCGCGCCATAACCAAAGCGCTGAATAAAGCGCGCAATGTATTCGCCGTCGAAACTTTGCGAGGTCATCACCACGATGCGGCGGCGGCGCCAGAAGTAAGTGGAGAGAAACACGCGGTTGTGCCAGAAAGTATAGATGGGAATCTTTTCATCGCGCGAGGCAGCTTCCCAATGCTCCCATCCTTCGACTTCAAACTTTACCGTGCGGCCAATCAATTTGATCAGGACGAAAAACGCCAGATCGGCACCCCGAATCAACCAGCGATCCTGGAATGAATAGCTTGAAAGATCGGCGAAGGAATAGGCGCGGGTGGTGCTGGACGAGCGAGAGCGCTGCTCTGTTACCTCAGATTGCTTCATGGATACCAAAATCAAATTCGGTTTGGGAGCCGGGGCACTAGCCCGACCGTCAGGGAGGGCTCCATTGCCGGAATACTGAGCCCTCCCTGACGGTCGGGCTAATGCTCCGTCGCAGCTCCGTCTTTAATAGATCCCCGGCTCGCCCAGCGGCCGTGTCTTCCAGCGCCGGTGAATCCAAAGCCACTGATCAGGATAAAGCCGCACGTACTTTTCGACGACGCCGGTGAACAATTGAGTCAATCGCCGCACGTCTTCGGCTTCGTCACCCGTGGCGTTGTAAATGAGCGGCTCCTCAATCTTGAGCAGAAAGCGCCCGCGTTTCTTGTCCCATGGCGCAAAGACCGGGAGCACCAACGCCCCAGTGCGCAAGGCCAGCTTCGCCAGAACGAACGTGGTCGCAGCCGGCACGCCAAAAAAATCGACAAAGATTCCTTCGCGATCGAGCGTGTTCAGATCCACCAGAATCCCCAGCGTCCCGCCGCCCTGGAGAAGCTGGAGCATCTCTCGCGCGGCTGAGCGCTTATCAATTGTGCGATTGCCGAGACGAGTACGCGAACGTTCGACCAGTGCTTCAATCTTTGGATTATCGATCCGGCGCACCAGAAAGCTCAAAGGATGGCCGAGCAACGAAAGCCCGAAACTGGAAAGCTCCCAGGCGCCGACATGGCCCGTGAAGAGAATGACCCCGCGTCCGCTCTTTTCAGCCGCGCCGAGATGCTCCAGTCCTTCGCATTCGATCATTGCCTGCAAAGCTTTGGGTGACGCCTTCCCAAAATGACTGAACACCCCCAGCAGTAGGCCCAGATTCTGAAAGCAACCGCGGAGTAAATCTTCGCGCCGGGGCGCGTCCAGTTCAGGAAACGCCAGCTCGAGATTGCGGAGGCCGGTGCGTCGCAACCGGCCGGAAAAATAGTAACCAAAGCGGCCCAGGGTTGATCCGGTGGAGAGCGCCAGTCGCAACGGCAGCACTGCAAAGGTCGCGAGCAGCGAACGGGCAATCATGTATTCCAAATTGATTTGCAGCGTGGACTTGGCCATGGGCAGACGAGATTAAGAGGCGAGTGTAACGCACCCTGAGGAACGGTGACCAATGACAAGTAAGAGGTTCGGATTTTTGAGCTTTGGTCTTTGATTTTGACGCCCCGCGTCTTGACCATAATCCGCCCTGGATCGCCCGGTCGGTCCAAAGAACAAAGACCAAAGATCAAAAACCAGGAACCCGGATCTTTGATTTGGTCATTCACTTTACCCCTTCCTCTGATATATTCTGCAACGCGATCAGCGTCCGTTTCGTATTTGAAATTAGGGAAAGGCCTTCGGCCAAACTCTCCTCTGCCGAACTTGCGACTTGATGGTCCAGAGCAATCAGGACAGATGCCATATTCTCATCGTTGAGAACAGCGATGACGTTCGGGCCGGGCTGGCTGACGAGTTGAGCAAACTCGGGCACAGCGTCGTAGCCGCCGGCGCGCGAGACGAAGCCCTGGCCCGAGGGGATCTGGAAGAGTTTGATCTCATAGTCAGCGACCTGATCAATCAGGGACCGTCCGACGATACTGAGAATGTCCGCTCTTTCAAGCTGGGCGTGACCAGTTCGCGAACGCGGCGCACGACTCAGGGGCTGCACGATATCATCGAAAGGACTCTCTGGTTCAAACTTCAACGCATCGATAATCCCCAGGAGAGTGCGGACGTTCGCGAAAAAATCGATCTCGAACTACCCAGCGATTTGACGCTGATGAATGCCGTGCTCGAGTACCTGCTGGATCGAGTAGCGAAGTTAGGTCTGGTTCAAGTCGAACAATCGAATTTGTTCGTGGCGCTGGACGAAGCTTTTGTGAACGCAGTTAAGCACGGCAATCGTAACGATCCCGGAAAGTTGTTGCGGGTTACCGCCGAGCTTTCCGCGCGCGAGGCAATCTTTACCGTCGAAGATGAAGGCGATGGTTTCGACGTGCGCGAGATCCCCGATCCGCGCGACCTGGCGAATTTGTTCAAGTCCTCCGGCCGTGGCGTGCTGCTGATCTACAACATCATGGATGAGGTCGAGTACAGCGAACGCGGCACACGCCTGAAGATGGTAAAGAAGCGTCCGGAAGAGTTGCCGCAGACCGGATCGATCTGAATCGGAGCTGGGGCGACAAGTCAGGCCGGTTCAGAGCAGACGTTTTAACCACAGCGAAACAAGTATCGACCACCGTTAGAACTCGCAAATTTAGCCTGCACGCAAATCCACTTTGAAGACAAGGCACATTCGAACTTCCAGAAGGTGGTCAATGGGCATGCTCGCGCTGGTTGCCCTGACCGCAGGAGTTCCGCGAATTGTTGCCGCGCTTCTCGTGCGCAGGGAACCGTTCGGAGACGCCTTCAGCTACATCGAAGCGATAGTAGCCAATCGAGCGGATCTGGTAGCCGGCAGCTTCTCGCTCAATAATCTTTACGGGTTTTGGCTGCCACTTTATCAATTCTTTTGTTCAATCATCTCGTTGGTAATAAACCAGCCCGTGTATGTCGCCAGATTCGTGTCCGTGGTGGCCGGAACCGGTGTCTGCGTTTTGGTTTATTTGTGCAGCCGCATTCTGACCTCCAGCCAACGCTGGGCGTTGATTGCCGGCCTGGCGATCGCACTCAATCCGTTTCACCTTCAGTATTCCGCGGCGGCGATGACGGACGTGCCACATGCCGTGATGGTCCTGGCGTGTCTGTACTTTGTGCTTACCGAACGCTGGACGCTGGCGGGTTGTGCCGGAGCAGCCGCTTGCCTGATCCGGCTGGATAGTTGGCTGTTGGTTGCCCTGGTGCCGACGATTCAGCTTGTGCGGCGAAGGAAGTTGCCCATCTTGAGCACCCTGATTCTTGCCAGCGCGCCCGCCTTCTGGTTATTCATCTGCTGGAAAGTCACTGGCAATCCGCTGGCGTCTTTTCATGCTCATCATGATTACGTGCTCGCGAGAGTTGCCGCACATCCCAGCGTTGGTCAGATAACCTTCGCGCGAACCTGGGACGACGCTGGCCGCTTCATTTACGGCGCGAACCTGGCCGTGTTGGCCGGATGCTTCGCGGCGGTGTGGTTGGTTTTTCGTGAGTGGCGTCAATGGCGTGAATGGATCAAAGGGCTCGCTCAGGGCGAGGCGCCAAAGACCGCTAACCTGGTGATTTGCCTATTGTTCTTTTTTGGCTACGTCGGTTTCACTTCGACGGCGTATTTTACGAAGGAACAAAGCGACATCTGGCATCGCTACGGTTTACTACCATTCGCCCTTGGTTTGCCTGTCCTGGCGTACTCGGCTCAGCGAATTTTCAGCAGTCGGTGGGTTTTGGCGCAGGCAGCTCTGGTGATTGTGCTGGTGGCCGGTGTCGTTCAATTCAAGATTCAGGCTGACGATGTGGCTCGCTTTATCAGGACGCCTGACCAATCGCAAGCGATCGCGAGCTATCTAAAGCAGGAATATCTTTCTGACCCATCGATCAAGATTTTCTGCGACCAGATCGAAGTGCGGGTCAGCTCTGGTATCCCTCGGAAACAGTTCTATGACTCCTGGACCGCTCCCAAAAACAGGGAAGCCTTCCTCGGATACTTGCGAACGAATGGCATAAAGTTCCTGGTGGTACCGTACGAATCTGAGCAGTCGGCGGCCAGGCAGTTGTTTCCGAATCTGAGCAAAGAACCAGTTCCCGCCTTTGAAGACGTAATGCCGGCCAATGACAGTACTCTTGACAGTCTCTATCGGGTTCGAGTTGAAAAACTGCCGCCGCCGGGTTAAATCGCGCGGTTTAGCTACTCCTCCTTATGAGCACCCATGCTTCGCTTTTCCATTCGTGATTTCCCATTTTTGGTTGGCCATTAGAATTCGAGGCGTAACCCGGCAGGTAATAGCCGATGTGAAATGAAAAATGAGAAAAGGAAAATGGCGCCGCTCTTCACGCCAGGAACCGCAAGTGACCGCATACTTTCGGCGTGGCGCTGGTGGTTGCTGCCCGCGGCCCTCGCGCTGATCCTCATACTGATTTTTATCGATCCATTTATTGGAGATTGGGATGCCCTCGAATACACGCTCGCCGCTCTGCGCGGCTATCCTTCGTCAATGGCTTTGGGCAGAAGCCTGTTCATCTTTTTCAATCACGAGCTTTATGTAATCGCACACGCGGTTGTTCATCTTCAACCACAGTACGCTTATCTGCTGTTCAAGTATGCAGTCGCAGCACAAGGGGTGCTGGCGATCATTGCCTGCTGGATCCTGACTCACGATCTTTCCGGCTCAAAGTACGCGGCAACGATTGCAGCTTTGTTGTTGACCTTCTCACCAGTGTTCGTGCTTTACAGCGGACAGGTGATGACGGACGTGCCCGCGCTACTGCTGACAACGGTGGCGCTGATCGTTCATCTTCGCGGCTTGCAACAAAGAAGAGTGTGGCTGGTTATTGTTGGCGCCGCGCTGTTGGGTGCGGGGGTGAATCTGCGTGAGACGGTTGCCTTCTATGCGCCCTGGTTGGTGTTCGCACCGTTCGTATGCGGCTGGCGGCCGAACCGCAAGGGAATATTACTGGTCGTTTCTTCGTGCTTGATCTTTGTAGTTTTTGCCGGGTCAGGCTTTGCTTATTGGTTCCTCTCTGATCCGAGTTACCGCGCTGCCTGGTATGGTTGGCGAGAATCAATGCGCATCGAATCCGCGCTGCACCCTCCCGCCCTTCGCAATGTCTGGCCGTGGCTGCTTTTCTTTCTGGCGACCTCGCCGCTGGTACTGCTTACTTTGCCGATGGCCTTTGTTTGGGAATGGCGCCGGCGCAGGCTCTCTCCGATGCTTCTGCTCGCGGCCGTGGGATTGTTTGCCAACCTGCTACTGCTGATGAATTACAGCACGGCCATCGGTTGGCGCTACCTATCAACCGGACTCCCGGCGCTCGTGCCGCTGTGTTCGAATTTTCTCTTTCGGTATTTATCGAGGCGATTGGGAACGGAGCGCCGCGCGTTCATCACCGCGAGCGCCGCGATCGCTTTGATTGGTGTTGCCATTGGAGTGTATTTGTGGCCGATAAGGAGCGCGACGAGGGAAGTAAGGGCAGCTTCGAGAGAATATGATAAGGAACTAACGAAAGTTCCGCGCGACGCCGTAATGATTTCCGGCGCCCAAACGGTCGCGGTCATTTATTGGCGCGGCATCGGCGCGGGCGAATGGGGTGTGATTGGACCCGGAGCCGGCTGGCCGCAGGGGCGGCTGGAATCCACGGTCGCTGATTATTTGAAATCAGGTCGACGGGTTTTTCTCGACGCCGATCCGCGCTGGTGGCAGCCTTGCGGTTGGCATGTCAGCGAAGTCAGGGAGCTTGTAAGTATCGAGCCGCGCTTTCATTTTCGGCGCGTGTCGCCGACTGTCTTTGAGATCCGGCCGGTGGAAGATTTGTCCGCGACAGAACGTCCTCAACTGGAAAATCTCTTGCCAGAGAGACGGCCCGCGGACGCCAGGAAGTGTTTTAATCCGGGCTGACGTTCAAGTCTGAAAGCGACGAGACTCACCCGTAGTAATGATATTTGCATAGAGCCGTTCGTATGTATTCACCTCATTTACGCAACTAAGTGAAAGTTGGTTGACAAATTCAGACTAGGGAGTAGAGTGGCTCCAGTAATTGGCTACCTGCCCCCACATCACCGGATGTCTCGGTAGTCAGCCTCGGTTCTTCCACTCATAAGCCGAAGGGGAACACAATGACAAATCGAATCGCTAAGCGGAAATGGATTTTTCTTTTCGCTGTAATGCTGATTATTGCATCAGCTATTAGCGCAGGTGTCCTTAGCAGGAAGAGACAGCAACCCAAGAAGCAGTGGCCAAAGGAGCCGCGGGTGACGTCCATGCCGCAGATCTTCTCAAAGGTCAAGAACCTCGAGGTGGTCAACGCCTGGATAGAGGATCCCGGCACTCCGGCTGTTTGTGCCGTGGTTGAGATAAGAAACAACTCAGACAAGGATGTTATGGCCGTGGATCTTGTCTGCGGGGAAGGAGGTGTAACTAAGAACGGCCTAACTGACGAGGAACATCCAATCGTCGTCATCAAGCCACACGACACGACTACGGTGTTCATGAATTTTGGCGAGATGACTTTTGGGGCGCCGCTGGTCGTGAGTGCGGTCACCTATGCCGACGGAACGGAAGAAGGGGATGAAGCCTCGCTCAAGGCCATGCACATGGTACGGGCTCACGACAGAGCCGAACTCAAAGCGAAGAAAGAACGAGAGGCCCAGAAAGGAGCAACAAAGCCATGAAACGCATGACTCCTTTGTTGCTCATTCTTATTTTCTCCAGCGCACTTGCCACAAACGCTTTGGCAACTTGCGGTGACACACAGAACGTGAGGGCAGCCGAGACTGATAGTTGGGCATGCACAAATCATGTTAGTACCATAACGAAGACGGTCCACTGGAAGGTCTCGTGGTTGGACGGCTATGACCGCGATGTTGACGTTACCGATTTCGGACAGCTCGGTTCAACCGTTTGGTGGGATCCCACGGGAGAATGCGGACCTAGCTGCTGGCCTGGTTTTGCTACTCCATACTTTGAGGACGACGGGACAACCGCCTATTGGTATCAAAAAACTTATGCCGGCTCAATTAATGGAAACGGGCAATGTCAGGTTGCAAGCCAACCAACGCGGGACAACCGACAAGGACACACCTGCGGCAGATCTGACGCTACGTGCGGAGGTTCCGCGGACTATTCAAGATACCCGTCGACCGGATGCATTCCTGGATTCGTTGCGCAGAATGGTCTTTGCACGGCACCTTTTTCTTTCCAGCAGCAATGCTCCTTGGAACACGGCGGCTATTCGGAGGAAAGTTGCACCTGTGCCGATGGTACGATGCCTCCCCCGTCACCGATCATAATCGACGTGCTTGGCAATGGATTCGCCCTTACTGAGGCTGCTAATGGTGTAAATTTCAATTTCTTCGGAGGTAGCATGATGCACCTCTCCTGGACTGCTGCCGGTTCGGACGACGCATTCCTGGTCCTGGATCGAGACGGTAACGGGACTATAGATACCGGCTACGAACTCTTTGGCAACATCACCCCACAGCCACCATCGACCCAGGGGAACGGATTCGTTGCTTTAGCAGAGTTTGATAAGCCAGCAAATGGCGGTAACGGTGACGGTGTAATCGACAAGAACGATAGCATCTTCAATTCCCTCCGCCTGTGGCAGGACAGCAATCACAACGGCATCTCTGAGGCTTCGGAGTTGCACCCATTGCCGGAGCTTGGCGTCGATTCGATCTCGCTCGACTACAAAGAATCGAAGCGAACTGATCAATACGGAAACAAATTCTCCTATCGAGCAAAAGTTGACGATGCGAAGCATTCAAATGTCGGACGTTGGGCTTGGGATGTGTTTTTGCTGAGCGGAAACTGAGGCTCGGCGAACGTCAAAATCAAACCCGCAGGGCTCTTTAGAAGCAGCTTGCGGGTTTTTCCTTTTCCAGGTGACGCCTAACCAACGCACTTACGCCGTTCGCAACTGCACAACTGCCGGCTCAATTGGTATGGGGAACTGGTTGGTGGTCGGATACAAAGTTTCTTGCCAGTGTGGCTGGTGGGAAATCCACGCGGTGACTGAATCCGCGTCGGCGGGTCGAGAGAACAAGTAACCCTGGCCGTACTGGCACTTGAGTTTGCGAAGCTGCATCAGTTGACTCAAAGTCTCGACGCCTTCGGCGACGACTTCCATGCCCATGTTGTCAGCCAGCGAAACGATGGTGCGCACGATCTCGATGTTCTCAGCCGCTTCGCCGATGCGCCCTACGAACGAGCGATCAATCTTCAGCGTGTTTACCGGGAAACGGTGCAGGTAACCCAACGACGAATAACCGGTGCCAAAATCGTCAATGCTCAATTGCACGCCGAGCGCTTTCAGGCGCGTCAGCAGCTGCACGGCCGTCTCCGCGTTGTCCATCACCGCGCTCTCAGTAATCTCGAGCTTCAGATGCCGGGCCTCGACGTGAGTCTCTTCGAGAATGTCCTGGATTTCGTTAACTAAACCTGGCTGGGACACCTGCTTGCCGGACAGGTTAACGCTCATAAAGAGCGAGCGATTGGCCGGTGATTGCCACTGCCAGCGACTGAGTTGCTGACATGCCTTTTTCAAAATCCACAAGCCCAGCGGAACAATCAGCCCCGTATCTTCGGCCAAGGGAATGAAGTCCGAAGGATTGATAAATCCGCGTTCAGGATGTTGCCAGCGAATCAAGGCTTCAAAGCCGGCCAGTTGACCGTTATCCAGCGAGACGATTGGCTGATAGTAAACGCGCAGTTCTTCGCGATCGAGCGCCCGGCGCAGGTCGTTCTCCATTTGCAGCACATAGACCGCATGCGTGTGCATTCCTTTATCGAATACCTCATAACACGCTTTGCCTTGCGCCTTCGCCCGATACATGGCCGTGTCGGCGTCCCGCAACATTGCCTCTGCATGGTCGTATCCGGTAGAACTCAGCGCGATCCCGATACTGGTGGTGGTGAAGACCTCGTGTCCGCTGAGGTTGAAGTGCGATTGCAGCTTATCCTGAATGCGGCGCGCCATGTTGGTCGCTTCTGCAGAATTTGGAATGCCGTCGAGCAAGATAGCGAACTCATCGCCACCCAGGCGAGCTACCATGTCGACTTCGCGAGTGCAGCTTTCCAGGCGACGGGCCATTGCGATTAGCAACTGGTCGCCGATAGAGTGTCCCAAACTGTCGTTCACGTTCTTGAAACGATCCAGATCCAGAAAGAGGACTGCGAACTGATAATCCTCATGCTGCTTGGCGCGTTCCATGACAAATTTCAAGTTCTCGGCCAGCAGCGCCCGATTGGGCAGGTTGGTCAGCGCATCGTGGAACGCCGCATGTCGAAAGTGATCCTTGCTCTCCTGTAGCTGAAGGCTGATTCGTTCCTGCTCGGCAATGTGCCGGTTGAGTTCTTCCACGTGCCGCTCAGCCTGCTCAGCGCGGTTGCGTTCAGCTTCCGCCCGCGCGCTTTCGGCTTCAGCTCGCTCGCGTTCCGCCTGTTCAGCCTGGGCCGACGTTGCCTTAAGCTCGTTCAAATATTTGTGATAAGTGAAATAGAGAATGAAGATCACCGGCACGCCCACGGCCAGAATCGTCAGACCCGCTCGCTGGATCGAATTCGAAGCTGCCGCGGCCACGGCTGCGCCGGCAAAATAAGTGATCGATGTCCAAAGATAGTGCTTCTGCCACGTCTCCCAGATAGATTGTCCGGTTTGAAAGGCCTGCCCGACGGCGCAGATGCCGCTACTCGTGAAATACTGAACCAATGCCATCGTAGCGACCCCGGCAATGAAAGTTGACCATTCCTGAAATCTCAAGTCGGCGATCGGTCCAAAGAAAACGCGCAACACCACCACGGTAACGAAAGTCGCACAAATCATCATCCCGCAGTTGAAGAGAACTGTAAGCAGCTTTCCGCGGATGCGCAGAGCTCCAAAAAGACCGTCAGCAAGAGCCAGCAGCAGACCCGCGTAACCGCCGTACAGCAGCAGCACCAGGAAGATGAAAGTATCCGAGACCGTGACGTTGACATTGACGCGAGGGATCTGTACCGAAAGTTTCGAGCTGACCAGGACCATCACTCCAGCAAGAAGCAAAAGCCGGAGATCAAATCGCGGCATTGGCAGCCAATAAGCTGAGTAAGCGAGCATCGCCGCACCCGCGGCCACGATCGTCCACTTATAGGCGTTGGTGAATTTCTGCCTGCCGGTTGATTTAATTGTGGATTCCACGATTCTCCTGGACTCAGATGATGTCAGCGTAAATAGATCGTTTCGTAATCGCTGTGGAACTGATAGCCGGCCTTTTCGTAGAAGGCGGCCGCCTTATGGTTTCGCTCGTTGACCGTCAGACAGATCGACTGACTACGGGTCAACAGAATTGAAGACAACTGGTTTAGACAACGAAGCCCGAATCCCCTTCGTCTTTCCTCTTCACGGACGTGAATGCCTTCCAGATAAGCAACCTGCGGGGTCTCGCCGACAACGTCGGCCTTAAAAATCAGCCGGCCTTCCTGGATCCATAACCAAATTCGGTCCTGGTCGATCCGCCGGGCTGTTCGCTGACGAAAGCCTGAGGGATCGTGCTGCAGCGGATTGATGCCGCCTTCGTCACAAGCCATTGAAGCATTCACGGACAGAACCTTTTCCAGGTCGGTAACCATGGCTGTCCGCAGATCGACCGCTTCGTAGCCGGATAAAGGCCGGCGTAGTTCTAACAACTGCTCAACGCAAATTAGCCGCGGTTCCTGTCCCGGGCGCGCGTAATGTTTCCAGAAGTTATTGATCGTGTCGCGCTCGCCCCTGATCAAAAAAGCGTTCTGGCAGTTACGCGCCAGACGGGCGAAAACGGCAACCGAGCTATCAGTGCGCGTTTCAATCAGCGTGACATGACCAAGCAGGGCCACGCCGACAAGCCGTCCCTGAGAATCACGACCTGCATAGAAAGATCCGCGATTGTGCGGGCTAACCAGCCCGTTGTCGCGAATCAGGCTAGCCAGGAAGACAGTGTGCATTGGACGCTCAGCCAGAAAATCGAGTACTTCCGTTTGTTCTTCCTGACAAAGTTCCTCTACGGTGCAAGCTTCGGCCTCCGTGGCGAAATGTTTGAATCTCGCTGGTGACTCCAGACCCATCAATGTGGCAGTCATGCCTGCTCCTTGGATTTATCTTTCATAGGATCTCCGAGTGTCGGCACCCGAGCCGCCGCTTCGCTTAGTAGCGAAGGGCCAGCATGTATGGTCCGCTGTCGCCGGTAACCATTGCTTTCATAGCCTGCACATTGTTGTCGCCGAGAACGACGCCATCGCCAGTCAACACCTTGTCCCCGAGGATGACTCCATCGCCGAGAATCACTCCGTCGCCAAGAATCACGCCATCACCGAGGATTACTCCGTTACAGAAAATCGTACCGTCGCCCAAAATGACTCCGGCGCTCTTGAAAACGCTGTCGCCGAGAATTACTCCGTCGCCAAGAATCACGCCGTCCCCGAGGATGACTCCATCGCCGAGAATCACACCGTTGTTAAGGACTACGCCGTCACCAAGAATCACTCCCACGGCGTAATAAGTCTGATATTTGGTGATCAGGCTGGTTCCGGTGGCGTATTGGTGCTTGAAGAAGATTCCCCGTGACCAGGTGAATGTCTGGCCCGCGATCGTGGTACGCGGATCCGGCGGCGTGACAGTTGTCAGCATCGGATCGCCTTGTTTCGAGGTAGAACTGAGGTTGGTGCGAACGAGCTTAGCCAGTCGCGTGGCGCCTTCAGCGTTCACTTCACCGGTGCCTTGCTCCAGCATGTTCCAACCGGCCAGAGGCTGCGCCGTATACATTAAGATCATCTTGACCATGTTCGGGGTCAGCTTCGGATTGATTTGCAACATCATGGCTGCCACGCCCGACACTATTGGCGTAGCCATCGAGCTGCCGCTGAGATACATCAGGCGCCAGTTGTCGGTGTTACTGAGCCCAGAGTCCAATTCCGGATGCTGGGTCACGATAACATTGAGGCTGACGGGACTTCCGAGTAATCCGGTGCCGAGAAGGCCGCTGCTGCCTGCATCAGATTCAGCGTAGATCAGCTTGTTACCCGGCGCGATTAGATCAGGCTTCAACAGATTGTCGTAATGAACCACGCCCTTGGCATCAGCCCAGTGACTGCGGGTCGGCCCACGCGAGCTGTAGGTGGCAACGCCATCGTCGCCGCGCGCGTTGGTTCCAAACGTGTTGGTGGCGCCGACCGTAATTACCGAAGGCTCGTTCCCGGGGGCGTGAATCTGTCCGTAGATTTTCTTGCCGTTTGCATCCTTGCCGTTGTTTCCCGCGGCCGCCACAACCACGATTCCCGCGTCGACCAGAGCCCGAGCTGCCCGGCATATAGGATCGTTCTTATAAGAACTAATTGCCGGAGCCCCCAGGCTCATGTTCACGATGCGGATATTGTACTTGTCCTTGTTGAGCGGATTGGTTGAGCTAACTGGTTTGGTTGTGTCGGCAGGACTGATAATCCAGTTCAGCGCGTTGAGCAGGGCGGAAGTCGTGCCAGTACCCTGCGAATTCAGCACTCGCAGGTTGATAATCGTCGCGCCCGGGGCGATGCCCTGGTAGTTAGTGCCGTTCGAGTAGCTCGCCGCCGCCGCGGATGCAGCCACGTGACTGCCATGTCCGTACGGATCGGTTGTGGTGTTGTTCTCGCCGGTAAAATCCATGGTCAGCTTGATGCGCGTGCCGCCTGTCGTGAACGCGTCATGCGCGGTATCTAAGCCTGAATCGAGAATCGCAATGCCGATACCCGTTCCGTCAATCGCGTTCGCACCTAACAGACCGGCCAGCAATCCCGGCGCGTTCCGAATCTGATCGGTTCCAGTTGTAGCTGTGACATGGCCGAATGATTCCAGTGTCACATCCGGAGAGAGATAATTGGTCGCATTGTTGGCCGCGAGGGCTTCAATGGCCTTGACAGGCAGGTCAACTTTAATTGCGCCAAGCTGTGCCATGCTCTCGCTGACCGACACGCCGTAGCGTTTGAGCAACGCGCTGACTTCGGTATTGTGAACATCGTTCACTTGCAGAATGGCGGTCACCCGGCCATTCGGACCTGCGCTCTTCATCAGCTCGCGCATGTCAGAAGAAATCTTTTCGCCTTCGAACTCTTCCTTTATCGGGCTTTGCCGCTGGTCCTGGTCTATGGTCGCGATCGGGTTATTACTGAACTGATCAATTGAGATCGGCTCGAAGAGTTTGGCGAGGCTTTCATCGGACGCGATGTATTGCGAATAGGCTTCCGGGTTTGCGCCGCCGACGATTTGCAGATGGCTGCTTTCGATTGCAGCCTTCACCGCAGATGACGCGACCAGCGTGGCGCGCGCGCCCGCATATTGATTAAGTTGATCGACAAAGAGAACGATTCTGCCTTCGGCCTGTTCGGCTTCGGCAAAGACCGCCTGCACTCGGCTTGCGAATTCGTCACTGGTTGGCGCGCCTTTGGCCAGCGCATCGAGACTAAGACGGAAAACTCGCCGATTGCGCAGGGTCGCGGGCACGTCCCCAAAGGCTATTTCCATTGCCACGCCGCAAGCGATGGCGTCACGATCGAGATCGGATTCGCCGACCACTACAGGAGTCTTGCCACTCGTCGAGAGGCTCTCAATGACGCGGGCAATATCAGCTTCGTGGCCCCGAGGCGTTTCCAGCTTGCCACGCAGGGCCAACAAACTGAGGTCGGTTGCATACCTTGAAAGCAGGGGGAAATTCTTATCGGTGACGACTTCACGCTGGGCGGGAAAACGATTGGCTGACTGAGCTGCGGTGCGCTGATTAAAAGTAAAACTGGCGCACGTCGACAGCAGCAAAGCCAGGGTAGTGATCCATATAACGGCGGGGGCATTTTTCTTTTTCATCATCATCTCTGTTCCATTGCCGGCGTCTTAATGATCGCCGGCCTGAGTTTTATTTTGGTCAGCGGACTTTTTCGCTGTGAGTGCCGAATCGGTGAGTCCCGGCCGAGTTGTCTTGAGTTTTAGAATCGCTTCGGGGTGCGGTTCGCGTCCAGACTTTTAAAAGAGCACGCCGCGTAGAGAGACTCCACGGGCGCTGCTGATAGTGCGAGGCGTGTGCCAGCCTCGACAATCAGAGACAAATGATTGATTTGCAGAAGGTTAGTTCAGATAGCCCGGCGCCGTTCGCGAAGACAACCGATTCAATCTGACTGTGCGCCTCAGTCAGATTGAGGTACTGTGGTCTTTGTGATGGGTGGCGAAGCGATATTACCCGTTAAGTAAGGACAACATTTAAAGACACTGTCGCCTTCCAGAATTTTGACTCAGGCAGCCAGGGCATGGACAAGCAACGGAATCAAATCAGATTCGAACTCGGAAAAACATAGCGCGTCGCCGTTTGGCTATTTGGGATTCAGGCCGGAAGCCCCATTTACGCGAATGAATCGGCGTCGTCTCGCGGAACCAAATAACCCTTGCAGAAAACAAAGCTTCTTGCCGCTTGCACGTTGCGCTATAATGCCCGCGGCCCTGGGATTTTGCGGTAAGAATGCCTGCAATCATAAAGACGTCCCGGTAAACTGAATGTTCGAACGCTACACAGAAAAAGCGCGACGGGTAATTTTCTTCGCCCGCTATGAGGCTTCGCAGTTTGGCGCGCCGGCGATTGAACCTGAGCATCTGTTGCTCGGGCTGATGCGCGAAGACAAGACTCTCACCGGCCGCTTCTTCCCACGCGCGCAAATTACTATCGAATCAATCCGCAGAGAGATAGAAGGCCGCACGCTGCTGCGTGAGCGGATTCCGACATCAGTCGAACTGCCGCTGGCTCCTGAGACCAAGCGTGTTCTTCATTACTCGCACGAAGAATCCGATCGCCTGCAACACCGGCACATCGGCACCGAGCATTTGCTGCTCGGGCTCTTGCGCGAAGAGCGTTCGATGGCTGCACAGATTCTGTTCGAGCGCGGGCTGCGGCTGGCCGCCGTTCGCGATGAGATTGCCCGGCAAAGCGGCGCCGACGCCCGTCACCGCAAAGACATCCCGCACCTGCTTGAGTTTTCGCGCGATCTAACGGAAGACGCGTCAAACGATCGCCTCGATCCTTTGATCGGACGTGATGCTGAGATCGAGCGCGTTGTGCAGATCCTTTGCCGCCGCACCAAGAACAATCCGGTGCTCATTGGCGAGCCCGGCGTCGGCAAGACTGCTATCGTAGAAGGTCTGGCGCAGCGGATCGTGCGCGGCGACGTTCCTTCTTTTCTGGAAAACAAACGAATCCTTTCGCTCGACATTAGTTTGATTGTGGCCGGCACAAAGTACCGCGGCCAATTCGAAGAGCGCTTGAAGCAAATCATGCGCGAGCTAATCGAGAATCCGCAGTACATTGTCTTCGTAGATGAGTTGCACACTCTGGTGGGCGCGGGTTCGGCGGAAGGATCGCTCGACGCGGCGAATATCTTGAAGCCGGCGCTCTCGCGCGGAGAAATTCAATGCATCGGGGCCACAACACCCGCGGAGTTTCGCAAGTCAATCGAGAAGGATCGTTCGCTGGAACGCCGCTTTCAGTCTGTCAAGGTCCCCCCGCCGTCGGAAGATGAAGCGGTTCAAATCCTCGAAGGCGTGCGCGAACGTTACGAGAGTTTTCATCAGGTGCGCTACACCGAAGATGCGCTCGAGGCCGCCGTCCGACAATCAACCCGCTATATTCCCGACCGATTCCTGCCGGACAAGGCAATCGATGTAATCGACGAAGCTGGAGCGCGCGTTAAGCTGCGCGTGAGGGCCGAGCAGGGCAATCTGGATGCGCTCACCGCGTCGCTGACTGAGTGGGAGCGCGCCACCTATGGGAGGGCTCAGGCCCCAATAGAAGATGAAGAAGACGCGATCGTCATGGCTGAAGTTACCCGCGCTGACGTGGAAGAGGTCATTGCGCGTTGGACCGGAATTCCGATCACCTCGCTGAAAGAAGAAGAATCAAAGAAGCTGCTGCGCATTGAAACTGAGTTGCACAAGCGTGTGATATCCCAGCGGCCGGCCATCTCAGCTTTGGCGCGGGCCATTCGGCGTTCGCGCGCCGGTCTGAAGAACCCGCACCGGCCGGTCGGTTCGTTTCTTTTTCTGGGACCTACCGGCGTCGGCAAAACCGAAGTGGCGCGTTGTCTGGCACAGTTTCTGTTCGGCAGCGAGCGTTCAATGATTCGGTTTGACATGTCTGAGTTCATGGAAAAGCATTCGGTCTCAAAGTTGATCGGCTCTCCACCCGGTTATGTGGGACACGAAGAAGGAGGGCAGTTGACCGAGCGGGTCAAGCGTTCTCCGTACGCTGTTTTGCTGTTCGATGAGATCGAAAAGGCGCATCCCGATATCTACAACGTTCTGCTCCAGGTTTTCGAAGATGGCATACTTACCGATGCGCTCGGCAATACCATAGATTTTAAGAACGCCATCATTATTATGACCTCGAATATCGGCGCTCGCTTTATTCAGAAAAAAGGAGCGATGGGATTTCAGGGTTCAAACGATGTTTCGCGCACCAAGATGGAAGAGATGGTGATGAGCTCAGTGCGCCAGACTTTCAATCCCGAATTTATCAACCGGCTCGACGAGATCATCATATTCGACGAGTTGGGTGATGCTGAGTTGCTGGACGTCCTCCAGTTGCAGATCGATCAGATCAACAGCACCATGTCCAACCATGGGTTCATTGTGCGTCTGTCGGACGATGCCAAGCGCTGGATCGTCAACAAGACCTGCGCCGATCGGTCTTACGGCGCCCGTCCTCTACGGCGCTCGCTGCAGAAACATGTTGAGGATCCGCTGTCAGAGGCGCTGATCCAGGGCCAGCTCGGCGATGCTACTCTGGTCGAGATGTTTGTAGAAGGTGAGGAGTTGAACTTTCGCTCGATCTCGATCGACGAAACCGGAATCGAACAGGCCAATGATTTGCTGGTGACTCCCTAACCAACTTGGATCGGTTCTAGAGTACCGACTTTAGTCGGGCTCATATCACAAAATAGACACGACTGGAGTTGGTGCTCTAAACCTCGCTTATTTTATCCACTTTGGACTTTCGTTTTATTTTCCCTGTATAATGCGCCGCTTTGTTAGGTTGGAAACTGGCAACGAGCAAGGGCCGCGGTGAATCCAAGTGCTCCCCAGGCTGCGCAACCGCGCCGGGTTTGTGTTACGGTTTTCCCGAAGTAAGCGCTGAAACTTTTCATAGTCTTGTGTTACGTCCCCAGAGGAACCTCTAAGGGAACCGGCACTTATGCACTCTTATCGCGTTGTCTCGCTGGCCATACTAAGCGTCGTCATTGGCACTGCTGCTTTGTTCCTCGCGGAGCCTGTCCGCGCGCAACAGACACCGCGGGTGGTCGAGAATGTCGATATCATCGGCAATCGCCGCCTGCGCAAAGACGACATCATCTATTACATTCAAACCCGTCCGGGCGACAATTATAATCCGGATCAGGTCGCGCGCGATCTGCAAACCATCCTGTCTCTCGGCTTTTTCGATAAAGTCGGCACCCGCGTGACGGAAGAGGTAGGGCCACGCGGCGGAGTTAATATAACCTTCATCGTCGTTGAACTGCCCATCATTCGTGATATCCAGTTTGAAGGACTGAAGAGCGTTTCGGAATCCGATGTGCTCAAGACGTTTCGTGAGCGGCGCGTCGGCGTTTCCAAGGAAGCCATCGAAGATCCGGTCAAGGTCCGCAACGCGACTCGCGTCCTGAAAGAATTGTTGGCAGCCAAAGGACATCCCAACGCAACGATCACGCCCAGTATTGAGCATGTGTCGGCGACTTCGGACGCGATCACGTTCGTGGTCAACGAAGGGAAGCGCGTGCGCATCGCCGAGATTCGCTTTGAAGGTAGCAAGGTTTTCAAAAGCGGCAAGCTCCGCGATCAGATGAACTACGTCAAAGAGGCCGGCCTGATATCGCGCTTTCGTGAGTTGGATATCCTGGATCGCGCGAAGCTCGATTACGACCTGCACCGCGTCGACAATTACATGAAGTCCAGGGGTTATTTGCAGGCCCGCCACGGCGAACCAAAAATCGAAGGACTGGGTCCGCGCCGCACCGGATTTCCCATCTTACCGCTGCCGTTTCTTTCTTCAGTTGACGACACGCTGCGTATCACCGTGCCGATTATCGACGGCAAGCTCTACCGGCTCGGTGATATGAAAATCGAGGGCAACTCGATCTTCTCTGAGCAGGTGATAAAGAACGTGATCGGTCTGCAAAAGGGCGAGATCGCCAACGGCGAAGCACTGAGCAAGGCGCTTTACGAGAATCTTAAGAAAGCCTATGGTTCGCAGGGTTTCATTCAGTACACGGCTGAGGTCACGCCGACTTTCAAGGACAACCCGCAGAACCCGAACGAGGGCATTGCCGATTTTCTAATCACCATTGACGAGGGCAAGCAGTTCACGCTGCGCCGGTTGGAGTTCACCGGAAACACCTTTACCCGCGATAACGTGCTGCGGCGCGAAGTGCTCATCAACGAAGGCGACATCTACAATCAGAATTCCTTCGAGTATTCCATCGTCCGCCTGAACCAGCTTGGCTATTTCAATCCGATCGACAAAGACAAAGACGCGGATTATCGCACTAACGAGGAAGAAGGCCTGGTCGATGTGACGATTAAGGTGTCAGAGAAAGGCCGTCAGCAGATTTCTTTTAATGGCGGTATTTCCGGTATCGGCGGATCGTTCTTCGGCCTCGAATATTCGACGAACAACCTGTTCGGGCGTGGGGAAACTCTTTCGTTGAATCTGGCCGCGGGTAACCGGCAGCGGTCGTTTCAGTTTTCCTTCACTGAGCCTTACATCAACAACCGGCCCATCACCGCCGGCTTTTCAGTATTTGCTTATTCGCAGAAGTTCTTTGGCGAAGGGACTTTTCTCTCGCAGAACACCGCGGCAAATCAGGGACTGTTTGGCAATACGCTCGATTTCTTCAATACCAGCGCGGAAAACCTCTTTACGCGCAACTCGCTTGGGGCTTCGATTTTTGCCAGCGCGCCTCTGTCAGAGTTTTACAAGAAGCGGCCCTTCACACAGTTTTCCCGTATCGGCCTGTCTTATCAAATTGCTCAATCCAGCGTGAAAGATCCGGCCGTCAACGCGTCCGGCAGTGCTGCTCAATTTATTCCCGTGATCTATCGTCAGCCGAGCATTCTTAGTAGCCGCGCGACGGCCTCTTTCGTCTATGACACCCGCAATGCCAGTATCGATCCGACGGCGGGACGCTCGCTATCTATCGGACTCGGCTTCGCCGGCCTGGGTGGTGACGTGCGCACCTATCAACCCACGCTTGAGTTCACGCAGTTTTACGCGATGCGCAAGAAGCGGTCGGCGAATCCCGAGGTTTTCGGCTTTCGAATTCTGGCCGGCACGGTGGGAAGTTTCGCGACCAGCGGCAAGGTGAGAAGCGCGAACTCGCTGGCCTTCGTCGATGGAGTGCCCATCTATGAGCGGTTCTTTCTGGGCGATGAATTTACGATCCGCGGTTATAACGTGAGGTCGATTAGTCCGGTTACACCACTCGACAACTTCATCACTTCGCGCAACGTCGTAATTGCCACGAATGCCACCGGCACCCCGGCGGTGGTTCCGGGTCTGCCGTCGTCGCTGGGTAACATCGGGCTCTTCACCGGGGCGACGGGAAGCAATATTGCGCAACTGCCGCGTGCTTATACAGCCACGGGCGCCGACACTCAGGTGCTGGGAAATTTCGAGTATCGGATTCCCATCTTTGGCAGAACAGTCAGCGCCGCGCTGTTTGTTGATGTGGGTTCGGCCTTCAATCTGCGCTCAAAACGTGATCAAACTTACTCAAGCGAGTTTCTGGCCGACCAGCCCTTCCTGCAAAGTGTGGGGCTCGTCCCGTGTCCGCGGCTGGGCACAGCTGTGGGAATAAGCCTCACCACTCTGGCGGCATGCAATAACTTCTCAAATCTGGCTTTAACCTCCTCTGGAGGCCTGGTTGCTCGGGACAATCGCCTCATCACCCGTGCTGAGTTTGACGAGGCCCTCCGCCTGGGCCCGGTCGACCCGTTTACGATGCTGCCCTTTGGATTACAGCAGGTTTTCCTCCGCGGGGAGGCGCAAACCAACACCGTCGTGCGCCTCAACCAAAGTTTGTTCGCAAAGTTTACCGACATCCGCAGCAGCATGGGTGCCGAAGTTCGCTTCCAGATACCTATTCTCAACGTGCCTTTTCGCCTTATTTATGCGTATAATCCCAACGCGCGTCGCGACCAGGTCATTGATGGGTTTCCATTCTTCTTTAACGAGAAAAAGAGCGTCTTTCGCTTTAGCGTAGGCCGCACATTCTGAGAACTCATAGGACTAAGAGCGATAGCTACGGGCGCTTAGCAACCCAAACCTGCGGCCTGCACAACTAACACTTGAGCCGGAAGCCGCTTCTCAAATTTAAGGAGTACTACAAGAGAGTTATGAAAATATTTCGTGCGATAGCCGCGGTCGCTTTTTTCGCGGTCATCATGGTGGGATCGGTGCACGCACAGCCACGCACCACCACCCCCGCGCCTACGCCGGCCACGGTAACCGGCAACATGCCCGATGCGAAGATCGCGCTCGTGAATACCGATGATTTTGCCGACGAAAAAACCGGCATCCTTCGGTTGGTGGCGGCTATGAAACGCGTCGATGCCGAGTTTCAGCCCCGGCGAACCGAGCTGCAGGGGCTACAGCAGCAGATTGAGAAGGCCACCGCCGACTTGAATAAGGCAGCTCCGGTGCAGGACCCCAAAGTTACCGCGCAGCAGAACGATAAGATCGAGCAGATGAAGAAGGATTACCAGCGAAAGGGCGAGGACGCCCAGGCTTCGTATCAAAAAAGGCTGCAGGAGGTCCTGGGCCCGGTTTACGAGGATATTGGTAAAGCCCTCGACGCCTATGCGAAAGCTCATGGCATCACGCTGATCCTCGACGTGACAAAGATCCAGGGCATCGTGAGCGCTTCTGAATCGCTTGATATTACCAGGGCTTTTATCACTGAGTTCAATAGCAAGAACCCGGCGACAGCGTCGTTGACGCCGAAGTAATCGCGACTTTTTTTGAGCATGCTTTCAGCTCAAGATGCGGAGGTGGGGCGATAGCGCTCGTCTCCGCATCTTCGACTTGAAGCCGGCAGAATTATCCATGAAGAGAACTGGCTTAATCATTGCTTTCATATTTGTCGCAGCGATCGCCGTGGCTCCCGTATTCGCTCAGACGCCGGGGACTCAACTCCGGCCGCAGGCGCCAGTTACGAACGTGCCCGTGAGCAAAGTCGCGGTTATTTTTTCCGAAGCGTTTCAAGATCCGAAAACGGGCATCGCGCGGTTCGCCGTCTTGCTGACCAAACTAAATTCCGAGTTCCAGAAAACCCAGGACGATCTGAATCAGACCCGTCAGAGAATTGCGCAGCTCAACGACGACCTCAACAAGACGAAGAACGTAGCCGATCCGAAAGTTACACAGCAAAAGATCGATCAACTGGATCAGCTAAAGAAAGAATATCAACGTAAGGGCGAGGATGCGCAGGCGGCTTATCAAAGACGGCGCGTAGAAGTGTTCGGCCCGCTGCAGAATGATGTCAGTAAGGCCCTGGATGCTTATGCCAAGTCTCACGCGATTACATTAATTATCGACGGCAGCCAGGTGCCGGGGCTTCTCTATGCGTCGGAAACTATCGACATTACCAAAGTTTTTATCAGCGACTTTAACTTGAAAAATCCCGCGACCGCATCAGCGACGACGCCCAGGTGACTCGGTCAATTGAGTTCAGTGTTGGAGTTCAGAGTTCAGCCTTCAAGCTGCTCGCTCGTATCCTACAAGCTGGAGCTTGAACTCTGAACGCGCGCTTTTGACTCCGGAAAACTCATGGAAACGGTTCTCGATTCCGAAGGCATCAAGAAACTTCTGCCGCATCGTTATCCCTTCCTGCTGGTCGATCGAATCATCGAATTGACTCCGCTCCAGCGCATCGTCGGGATCAAGCAGGTCAGCATTAATGAATCGTTCTTTCAAGGGCATTTTCCCGGCGCGCCGGTAATGCCGGGCGTGCTGGTGATTGAGGCCCTGGCTCAATGTGGCGCGCTGCTGGCCTTGCGGGAAATAGAAGACCGCGACCGGAAACTCGTGCTCTTCACCGGTATCAAGGAAGCGCGTTTTCGACGGCCCGTCGTTCCCGGGGACACCCTGGTTTTGGAAGTGACCGCGTTGCGCTTTGGTCCCCGGATTCAACGTATGCGCGGCGAAGCAAAGGTTGATGGGCAGCTTTGTGCCGACGCAGAATTGATGAGCATCATCGCCGACCGTCCCAACTCTTCCCAATGAACGCATCTTCCATTCAAAGCCGCGAATCCTCGATGCAGATTCATTCGACCGCCGTCGTCAGTGCCAAAGCCCAAATCGGTAAGGACTGCTTCATCGGTCCGTACGCCCTGATCGGCGATGAAGTGACGCTGGGCGACGGTGTGCGCGTCGATGGCCACTGCGTCATCGATGGCCGTACCACCATCGGTGCTGAGTCGCACATCTTTCCTTTTGTCTCGATTGGCTTGCCGCCGCAGGACTTGAAGTTCGCCGGCGAGTCCACGGAGACTGAGATCGGCCGGCGCAATCGCATTCGCGAATTCGTAACCATTCATCGCGGCACCTCCGGTGGCGGCGGACTTACCAGGACCGGCAACGATTGCTTCTTAATGGCGCAAGCTCACGTCGCGCATGATTGCCTGCTCGGGAATGACGTAATCATGGCCAACGCCGCGACTCTCGCCGGTCATGTGATCGTCGATGACGGCGCGAACATCGGCGCTTATTCCGGCGTGCATCAGTTTTGTCGCGTCGGCCGCGAGGCTTATGTGGGCGGCTATTCGGTGGTGGTCAAGGATGCTTTGCCGTTCGCGCTGACGGTCGGCAATCACGCGAAGTGCTATGGACTCAACAAAGTTGGCGTGCGCCGCCGTGGCTATTCGCGCGAAACTATTGCCGCGCTGCATCACGCCTTTCACCTGTTGCTATCTTCAAAACTAAACACGACCCAGGCGCTCGGGCGTATCCGTGAAGAGATCCAAAACTCGGAAGAAGTGAACGAGTTGGTGCGATTTGTCGAGACATCGAAGCGCGGCGTCGTGAAGTAGAATTTAACCACAGAGGACACAGAGGTTCTCGCCGAGGACCGCGAAGTTTTTCCTCTGCGTCCTTTGCGAAAACCTCCGCGTCCTCTGCGTTAGATCGTTCTTGATTCACCGGGGTCGATCGGAAGCTATGAAGTTCGGTTTAATCGCAGGCAACGGCAAGTTTCCTTTTCTGGTGCTTGAAGGCGCTAAACGGGCCGGTGCTGAAGTCGCCGTGGCGGCCATCCGCGAAGAAACCGATCCCAAAATTGAAGGCCTGGCCGATAAGCTTACCTGGATCGGCATTGGCCAACTCGGCAAGATGCTGCGCTTTTTCAAGAACGAAGGCGTGGAAAAAGCGATCATGGCCGGTCAGGTCAAGCACGTGCAGATCTTCAGCGGCGCAATTCCCGACCTGCGCATGCTGAAGATGCTGCTGCGGCTGCCGCGGCGCAACACTGACGCGCTGATCGGCGCGGTGGCTTCCGAATTGGCAACCGAAGGCATCGAGTTAATTGATTCGACTTACTTTTTAAAGGACCAGCTGCCGCAACCCGGCACGTTGACTAAGCGCGCCCCCGACGAAGGTGAGCGCGGCGACATCGAATACGGCCTCGAGATAGCGAACGAAATTGGCCGGCTCGATCTTGGTCAGACCATCGTCGTCCGCGATCGCGCCTGTGTGGCGATCGAAGCCATGGAGGGCACCGACGCAGTCATTCGGCGCGCCGGCCAACTGGTGCGTGGCCGCCTTACGGTCGTGAAGATAGCCAAGCCTGATCAGGACATGCGCTTTGACGTTCCCGTAGTCGGCGTGCCCACAATTGAGTCGATGATTGAATCACGGGCGACCTGCCTCTGTCTCACTGCGGAAAAAACCCTTATGTTTGATCGCGAAGAAATGATTGGGCTGGCTAATAAGAACAAGATCGCGATCGTGGCGGTTTAGCGCAAGCTGTCAGCTTACGCGCGATTTCTCTTTGTCAGCCAACCTTGACTTGCCTGCGGTTTAGTTATAAAAGTCGCCTTAGTTAAATCAACAATTCAGTCTAGCTCGACTTCACTGCGCATCAGCGTCGTCTAACTGACTCTAAAAGAAAAAGGAGTACCAATCATGGCATTACGTTTAGGAGACCTAGCCCCCGATTTCACTGCCGAAACCACCGAGGGAACCATTAATTTTCACGAGTGGCTGGGTAATAGTTGGGGCTGTCTGTTTTCGCATCCCAAAGATTTCACGCCCGTCTGCACGACTGAGTTGGGCGAAGCATCGCGGCTCAAACCGGAATTTGATCGGCGCAACGTTAAGGTGATCGGGCTGAGCGTTGACCCAGCCGATTCACATAAGCGCTGGGCGGAAGATATTCGCGAAACTCAGGGCACGGCCTTGAATTTTCCGGTGATTGCCGATCCGGATCACAAAGTGGCGGAACTCTACGACATGATCCATCCGGAAATCAGCGACGTATTCACAGTGCGTTCGGTATTTCTCATCGGCCCTGACAAGAAGGTCAAGCTGATGATCACTTATCCGGCGAGCACCGGACGCAACTTCGACGAGATCCTGCGGGTGATAGATTCGTTGCAGCTGACGGCGGGCTACAGCGTGGCCACGCCCGTGAATTGGAAAGACGGTGACGATGTGATCATCGTGCCTTCGCTCAGCGACGAAGCAGCCAAGGAAAAATTTCCCGGCGGCTGGAAAACTGTGAAGCCATACCTGCGCGTCGTGCCGCAGCCGAACAAGCCGCAGACCAAAACGGCGGAACAAGGCTGACTACGTCCGGGGCACTCGCCCGAACGTCACGGAGGCCTCATCAATTTGCGTTAGACGAGGGGCACGGTAAGCCGTGCCCCTCGCATTATTTCGGTAGGGTAAAGAAGCATGCGAGCGATTGTAACCACGCGCAACGGTGACGTCGACGTAATGAAAGTTGAAGAACGTCCCGATCCGGTTCCAACGCGGGACCAGGTGCTGATTCGCGTGAAAGCCTCGGGATTGAACTTTGCCGACATTCTGGCGCGCCAGGGCCTCTATCCCGACGCGCCGCCCAAGCCTTGCGTAGTGGGTTACGAAGTTTCCGGCATCGTCGAAGCGGTGGGCGCCGAAGTTGAGCAAACTCTGTTGGGCCAACCGATCATCGCAATGACGCATTTCGGTGGTCAGGCCGAACTGATCGCCGTGCCCTTTGCCCAGACGTTTGAAAAGCCCGAGACGTTGAGCTTCGAGCAGGGCGCAGCGATCCCGGTGAATTACCTGACGGCCTGGGCGCTTTTGGTTATCATGGGCGGCTTGAAGAAAGGCGAAGCAGTCCTGATTCACAATGCCGGTGGCGGCGTCGGACTGGCGGCCCTGGACATCGCGAAACATATCGGCGCGGTGACATACGGAACGGCCAGCCCCGGGAAGCACTCCTTCCTGAAAGATCGTGGATTGGATCACGCAATCGATTATCGCGATCAGGACTGGCTGCCGGTCTTAATGGATCTTACAAAAGGACGTGGTGTTGAACTGGCAATCGATCCACTGGGAGGCGCGAGCTGGAAGAAGACCTATCGCGCCTTACGAACCACCGGTCGCATGGGCGTCTTTGGGATGTCGACGGCATCGGCATCAGGGATTCGGGGAAAACTGCGCGCGCTCAAAGCCATGCTACAAACTCCGAAGTTTCACCCGCTCGGATTGATGAGTCGCAACAAAGGCGTGTTTGGCTTGAACCTCGGTCATATGTGGGGCGAAGGCGAGAAAGTTGCGAGCTGGACCTTCGAGATTATGCGCGGCATCCAGCAAGGCTGGATTCAGCCCCATGTGGATCGCACGTTTTCGTTCGACCAGATAGCTGCGGCGCATCGCTATCTGGAGGCGCGTAAAAATATCGGCAAGGTTGTGTTGGTGCCTTAGTGCTGGGAGCGCGGACGTCTCGTCCGCATTGAGCGCGAAAGCGCGAAACATTCCAAACGAACTGAAGAGTTGCATCATTAAGCGCCAATGTTAGAATACGCCCGCACTTAGAGGAGCTTCAGTCCCGCCGAGTCCATGGCTCAATCGAGAAGCACATTGGCACGCAGCGGTTTTGGCGCTACAGCACGCCGCGATGCGTGGTGGGTTGAGCTGATTCCGGTCGTCGTAGTGCTGGGCGCGTTCAGTGTTTACGCAACCTGGCGCACGTTCGAAAACAACTACTACGAATTCGGGCCCTATCTCTCGCCTTTCTATTCGCCCCTAATCAAACCAAAGTGGTGGCCACTCTCGCCCGCGATTCTGATTCTGTGGGCGCCGCTGGGTTTTCGCGCCACCTGTTACTACTACCGTAAAGCCTATTATCGGGCCTTTTTTCTCGATCCGCCCGGATGCGCCGTCGGCGAATCACATCCGCATCGTTACAGCGGCGAGACCCGCTTTCCCTTCATCCTGCAAAATCTGCATCGCTATTTTCTTTACGTCGCAATCATTTTTCTGGTCATTCTGTGGTACGACGCGATTAGCGCTTTTTGGTTTGACTCGCCGACCGGTAAACATTTCGGAGTCGGTGTAGGCTCGCTGCTTTTGTTGACGAACATCATCCTGTTGTCTGGCTACGCTTTGTCATGTCATTCGCTCAGGCACATCATTGGCGGCAACGTCGATTGCTTTTCATGCGTGGCGGCCGGCGGACCGCGTCACGCGGCCTGGCGAGGAATTTCATTTCTTAACGGCCGTCACATGCTGTTCGCCTGGCTGAGTCTATTCTCGGTAGGGCTGGCTGATCTGTACGTGCGTTTGGTGGCTTCCGGTGTCATCAGGGATTTGAGATTACTGTGACGGAAAAATACGAGACCCACGAACACGACGTTTTGATCATTGGCGCGGGTGGCGCGGGGTTACGTGCGGCGATTGAAGCGCTGGCTCAGGGCGCAAGCGTCGCCGTCGTCTGCAAGTCGCTGCTTGGCAAAGCCCACACCGTCATGGCAGAGGGTGGCATCGCGGCGGCGATGGCCAACGTTGACCGGACCGATGATTGGCGCGCGCACTTTCGCGACACAATGCGCGGCGGAAAATTTCTGAACAACTGGCGTATGGCCCAGATTCACGCGCAAGAGGCGCCAGAGCGCGTTAGGGAACTGGAACAGTGGGGCGCATTGTTTGACCGGACGACGGATGGAAATATCTTGCAGCGAGCTTTTGGTGGCCACACTTTTAAAAGACTCTGCCATGTCGGTGATCGCACTGGCCTCGAAATGATTCGCACGTTGCAGGACCGCGGTGTGAATCTGGGCATCGATGTCTATATGGAATGCGCGATCACTCGCCTGTTGAAAGACGGTGACCGGATCGCGGGCGCGTTCGGATACTGGCGAGAGAACGGACGCTTTATTGTTTTCAAAGCGAAGTCAGTTGTCGTCGCCACGGGCGGCATCGGCAAAGCCTGGCGGATCACTTCAAATTCGTGGGAATACACCGGTGACGGGATGGCTTTGGCCTACGACGCCGGCGCTGAATTGATGGACATGGAATTCGTGCAGTTCCATCCCACTGGAATGGTCTGGCCGCCGGGAGTGCAGGGAATACTTGTCACCGAGGCGGTTCGCGGAGAAGGCGGCGTGCTGCGCAACAAAGACGGCGAGCGCTTCATGGAGCGCTACGACCCGGAACGAATGGATCTCTCGACGCGCGACGTCGTGGCCCGCGCGATTTACACTGAGGCGAAGGAAGGCCGCGGCACCGAACACGGCGGTGCCTACCTCGATATCTCGCATAAGCCGGCTGAATATGTGAAGAAGAAACTGCCGAGCATGTATCACCAGTTTCGGGAACTCGCTGACGTGGACATCACCAAAGGACCAATGGAGGTTGGGCCGACGTGCCATTACATGATGGGCGGCATTCTCGTCGAGGCAGAAACCGCAGAATCGAATGTGCCGGGATTGTTTGCTGCCGGTGAAGCCGCGGCTGGTTTGCATGGCGCGAACCGTCTGGGCGGAAATTCGCTTTCAGATCTTCTGGTGTTCGGACGAAGGGCCGGGTTAAGCGCGGCCGAACATGCGAAGCAAGTCAGTCCGCCGTCGGTTGACGACGCGCAGGTCGAGGAAGCAACCCGTGAAATGCTCGAGCCGTTTGAGCGTAGTGACGGCGACAGTCCTTACGACCTGCACCGTGACTTGCAGGAAAACATGCAGAACTACGTAGGCATTTTTCGCAGCGAAGAAGATCTGAAACGTGGTCTTGACGAGATTCAGAAACTGAAACAGCGCGCAGCCCGTGTTCACGTTGACGGCTCGCGCTTATTCAATCCGGGTTGGCACCTGGCGCGCGATCTGAAAGCTATGTTGACGGTGTCTGAAGCAGTGGCACTAAGCGCCCTGGAACGCAAAGAAAGCCGTGGCGCGCACAGCCGAATCGATTATCCCAACTATGATGAGCAATGGAGCAAGCTGAATAACATCATCTCGCGCGATGGCGAGGCGATGCGTTTGAGTCAGGAGCCCGTCGCCGAGATGCCGCCAGAGCTAAAGGAGATTCTGGTTGAAGGCAAGTAGGTAGACTGCGTGGGAGTGTCTAACTTGAAATTCGTGTCTTTCCCGGATCGGCAAGAGCGATCCACGAAATCACACGAAAGCTGCGCGAACAAGCACCTCTGTTCGTGGGTTTTCGTGGATCGTCTCGACCTGGAGAACGGTAATCTTCAAAGGACCACACCGACTGGAGCTCTGTGTTCTCCGTGTCTCCGTGGTGAATTGATTTATGCCTGACGCAACTTTCAAAATCTTTCGTGGCGATCGCGATAACGGCGAGTTGGTCGAATACCAGGTGCCGATCGCGCCGGGCATGGTAGTGCTCGATGCGTTGCATTACATTCAGGCCCATAAAGCGCCTGATCTTGCCGTGCGCTGGAACTGCAAAGCCGGAAAGTGCGGATCGTGTTCGGCGGAAGTTAACGGACGTCCGCGCCTTACCTGCAAGACTCGCATGGATGCGCTCCCGCCAAATGAGCCGATCACTGTACAGCCGATGAAATCGTTCCCAGTGCTCAAGGATCTCGTGACTGACGTATCATGGAACTATCGCGTGAACAGAAAAATCCCTCCGTTTACGCCGAAGCCAAACGTCGAGTGGAAGATGGATCAGCGCGAAGTCGATCGCGTGCAGGAGTTTCGCAAATGCATCGAGTGTTTTCTGTGCCAGAACGTTTGTCACGTGCTGCGCGATCACGATAAACAAGAGCAGTTTGGCGGTCCCCGCTTCTTTGTGCGCATCGCGGGCCTGGAGATGCATCCGCTCGATTCTTTGAATCGAACTGAGTTGCTCAAAAACGAACTCGGCATCGGCCTCTGCAACATCACCAAGTGTTGCACGGAAGTCTGCCCCGAAGACATTCACATTACCGACAACGCGATCATTCCTTTGAAAGAACGGGTCGTGGATGACTTTTACGATCCGGTGCGTTGGTTTTTGCGGAAGTTATCGGGTAAGAAACGGAAGTGAGCGTTCTACAACCAAACTTGTCGACCCGCCACGCTATTGATAAGCTCGTGGCGAGTTGAAACCAGTACCGGAGTCACCATGTCAGAGTTCGTAAAAGTTGCCACGACTGACGAGATTCCCAACGGCCAGGCAAAGATGGTCGAGGTAAACGGAATCGAAATTGCGATCTTTAACGTGGCAGGTTCTTACCACGCTATCGACAACACGTGCACACACGTAGGCGGGCCGCTTTGTGAAGGAGAGATCGAAGGCACCGAGGTTACTTGTCCCTGGCACGGAGCCGTCTTTGATATCGCCAGCGGCGAGGTGTTGGGGCCACCCGCCGCGCAAGCCGTAAACCGTTACAGCGTTCGAGTCGATGGGCCGGACATCGAAGTAGAAGTCTGACGATTGTTCCCGGGAGACTGATGTGGATTTGCAATTGAAACCAATTTCGAAAGACGGCATTCCCGAGGCCATCTCGAAGGCGGAGCTCTATCGCTATCTCAATGAGCCGGGCGAAGCCGAATCGATTTGCCGCGATATTCTCGCCGCTGATCCTGACAATCAAACCGCGTTGCGTTTGCTTGGGCTTTCGATCACGGATCAATTCAACGGCAGTCCCGCCGATCGCCAAAGCGAAGCCCAGGGTGTCTTCCAAAGTCTGCGGGATGAATACGAGAGGTTCTATTACACGGGCCTGCTTCACGAACGGCAAGCGAAAGCCCAACTCGAGGCTGGTCGCGCGCCGCACGCCGTCGCGCCACTGTTCGATCGGGCGTTTGCCTACTTTGAGAAGGCGGAGAAAATTCGCCCGCCCGGAAACGATGACGCGATTTTGCGCTGGAATCGTTGCGTGCGCATTCTGCAGAGCCGCCGCGGGTCCGATTGGCAGAAACTAATCGATACGATCGACGCCGGCGACAGCCCGCCCATCTAAATCCACTTAGCAAACCCATATAATTCGATCCAGGGAACCTCATTTCGGCCCTTTGACTTTGCTAGACAAAGTACTTGACATGGCAGAACTGTTAAGTTATAAAGTTTGGCGATGACGATTAGGCTAGCCCAAACCCCGCCCGAACCACCGCCCGCGCTGCACGACCGCGCGATGGACAATCTCCGCTATATCCGCGAGACGATGGAGCGTGCGGCATCATTCACCGCGGTGCCGGGCTGGGGCCAGGTCGCCATCGGCATTTCTGCCCTGGCGGCTACGTACGTGGCGGCACAACAGCGAACTGCCAGAGGTTGGCTCGGAACCTGGGTAGCAGAAGCCATCATCTCGCTGCTGATTGCCGGGTGGTTGATGGATCGAAAAGCGAGAGCAACCGGAGTCCCCCTGTTCTCGGGTCCCGGGCGCAAGGTACTTTTCAGTCTCTCACCGCCGATGTTAGTCGGCGCCCTCTTGACGATCGTTTTATTTCGAGCCGGGTTAACTAATGCCATCCCCGGAATGTGGCTGTTGCTATACGGGACCGGAGTAGTCGCGGGGGGCATGTTTTCAGTAAGCGTCGTCCCGGTTATGGGAATTTGCTTTATGGCGTTGGGCGCGGCTGGACTGTTCGCACCGGCCGCGGTGGGCAACTGGCTGATGGCGGCGGGCTTTGGCGGACTGCACATCATCTTTGGCGCAATTATCGCGAGGAGATACGGTGGCTAAACAAGCACTAAAACACGAAACAAAAAAAGCGCGGCCCGAAAAGCACAAACTAAAGTCAGTGCATGACGCGCCTCTGAGTATGCACGAGATCGATCGACTGATCCACGAACGACTCCGACTGGGAATTATCAGCGCGCTCGCGGTAAATGATTCGCTGACCTTTAACGAACTCAAGCATTCGGTAAAGACCAGCGACGGCAACTTGAGTGTGCACGCGCGCAAGCTTGAAGAGGCCGGCTATATCGCCTGTGCGAAATCTTTCGAGGGGCGAACGCCCCGGACCGAATATACTCTGACCGCCGTCGGGCGCCGCGCGCTGGAACGTTATCTAAACCACATGGAGGCGGTAATCGGCCGCATGCGCCGAACAAGCTAAGAATTCGCCAGCACCTAAAATTTTTTTGCGGCTGTGCTTTGCAAGGCAAAGCTCTTTGCTTTGCTCGGGAGTTGAGAGGCGGGAAATGAATACGAATGTAAACCTGGCCGCGCCGGCCGGCGTGTTGGCCTTCCTGGGGACCGGTTTTCTCTTTTTCATAGCGGCGCTCGTTCTGATCCAATCGGTGATAGTGAAAAAGCCAGTGCGAGCGAAGGTCGTACTGGTGGTAATGCTGATCATCGCCGGCGTTTATTTGTCAGCGATACTTATCTTCTCGTTCGCCAGCCAGGAAAAGGCTCTGGCGCTCGGTGCTGAGAAACACTTCTGCGAGATCGACTGTCATCTCGCCTACTCTATAGTCAACACCAGACAGTCAAAGACCGCGGGCAACTTAGGCAACCAATCAACCGCCCGCGGCGTGTATACCATCGTCACGATTAAGACTCGTTTTGACGAAACCACGATTGCCTCGTCGCGAGGTAACGGCCTGCTTTACCCCAACAGCCGGGTGCTAACGCTGGTCGATGACCGGGGAAACATATACGCCCCTTCGGCTGAGGGTCAGCGCGCGCTCCAGGCTGCGCAAAGCGGCGGCACGGCGCTGACGACGCCCTTACGGCCGGGCGAGTCTTACACCACGGATGTGGTTTTCGATCTTCCGCCTGAGGTGAAAAGCGCAACCTTGCTTATTAACGAGGGTGAATGGGTAACGCATTTCATCATCGGGCACGAAAACAGCCCGCTGCATAAGAAGACGAAGTTTCAAATCAATCTATCGCCCTCGCCGCTGGCTCTTGTTGATTACAACAGCCTAATACGCAATCGTTCGGCAGCCCAGCGAAAGGACTTGCGGTGAAGACAAGGTCGTCAATCAAGCGCGTGAAGTTCATTCTTCCGGCGTTGACGGAAGCTACCAGCCCGTTCTGGCGGCCGATCAAGTACTCCCTATTTCCGCCCCTTGGTTTAGCAACTCTTGCTGCGTACCTTGACCCAGACATCGAGATCTCGCTGCACGACGAACACGTTGAGAAGCTCGACCTGAACGATGAACCGGACCTGGTGGTTATTCAGGTCTACATCACTAATGCATATAGAGCGTACCGGATGGCGGATCACTATCGTACGCGTGGCGCCTACGTCGTGCTAGGTGGTCTTCACGTGACGTCGCTGCCGGATGAAGCTGCGCCCCACGCGGACACGATTTTCATCGGGCCCGGCGAGGACACCTTCCCGCGGTTCCTCCGAGACCTTGCGGCCGGGTCACCACAACTCCGCTATGAGTCCGCGGTACGTACACTGGAAGGATTGCCGCCAATCCGCAGGGATCTTATTCAGCGGCACCGGTACCTGGTGCCGAACTCGATTGTCGTCTCGCGCGGCTGCCCCCACCATTGCACGTTCTGTTACAAGGATGCGTTCTTCGCGGGAGGACGATCGTTCTATACACAGCTCGTCGACGATGCGCTGGCTGAGATTGCCCGTCTGCCGGGGCGACATCTCTATTTTCTCGACGATCACCTTTTCGGGAATACCGGGTTTGCGCGAGATCTCTTCCGCGGCATGAAGGGAATGGGCCGCGTCTTTCAGGGAGCAGCAACCGTCGACTCGATCCTGCGCGACGATCTGGTCGCAGATGCCGCCGCCGCCGGTCTCCGAAGTTTGTTTGTCGGCTTCGAAACGCTTTCCAGCAGCGGCCTCGCAGGCGCCGGCAAGCGCCAGAATCTCGGCCGGGATTACAGCGAAGTAGTCCGCAAACTCGACGGCCTCGGCATCATGATCAATGGTAGCTTCGTCTTCGGCCTGGACGGAGACGACCGTGACGTCTTCCCCCGCACCGTAGACTGGGCCGTCCAAGCCGGAATCACGACGGCCACCTTTCACATTCTGACGCCGTATCCCGGCACGGCACTCTTCGCAGATATGGTTGCCCAAAATCGCATCGAAACGCGCAACTGGGACCTTTACGACACGCGGCACGTGGTCTATCGCCCCTCGGGCCTGGCAGCAGACGACCTGAAGCGCGGTTACGACTGGGCGTACGAGTCATTCTATCGCTGGAACTCAATCATGAAGGCGGCGTCGGCGCACACAACGGCAAAGCATGGGTTGAAACACTTCTTCTACAGCGCGGGTTGGAAGAAGTTCGAACGCGCCTGGGACCTTGTGATCCGGATCAAACAGTTGTCCCAAATGCGGCCGCTGCTCGAAGCCGTGCTCGCCCCGGTGGCGCAGCGCGTATCCAGTTCAAAGGTCCCCGAAGTTACCCGGTCTAATCACAACCTCAAACTGTGGAAAACCACATTGTCGTGATCATGAAGCGATCGGACAATGGCTCTTAATTAATCGCGAATTAATGTTCGAGCCTTTCAAATTCCAACCGACCACAGACGCATCCGCGTCAGGAAGTACATCCATGATCAAACGTATCGCTGCAATTACTTTCATCTTTTTATGCGCCGCCTTTGCCTGGGGAGTCCTGGGCGCAACAATCTTTCAACGAACCTACAGCTCGGATACTTCGTCCGAGAGCCGTGTGGCTTCGACCTGGGGAGCACCGCAGAACCAGGCACCGCCGGTTGCTTCCTTCGAAGAACTGGTGCCCAAAAAGGAAGTCAGCACTGAGAACGGCAAAAGGATCGAACTCGTGACGCAGGAGAAAGTGATCAGGCCGCTGCCGCTGGAAAGCAGCCATCTGAAAGTTGATCTCAATCTCGAGCACCGGCAGAAAGGCTTGCTCTGGTACAGCACCTACAAAGTGGGATTCGCTGGCGCTTATATGTTTCGCAACGCCAGCGAAAAAGATCAGACCGTGACGTTCACGCTCAACTTTCCCACGACCCAGGCAATTTATGACGATCTGATATTCACGGTCGACGATGCTCCAATTGTGGCGACCAATGCGCAGAACGGCGTCAGCGGCAATGTGCGCGTGGCGGCGGGCAAGGTGGCCACGCTGAAGGTTGCTTACAAGTCACAGGGCTTGAACGACTGGCATTACAGTTTCGGTGGCGGACAGGTCAGTAACGCAGGTGACGAGCCGCAAAACCGGAAGGGAGATATTTCGCAGGTCCGTGATTTTTCTTTGCAGATGACGACAAACTTCAAAGACATCGATTTTCCTGACAATACACTCTCGCCCACCGAAAAGATCGAGACTGCCAACGGCTGGAATCTCAACTGGAACTATAAGAACCTGGTTTCCGGTTATCAGATCGCCATGACCATGCCTGAGAAATTACAGCCCGGACCACTGGCAGGCCGCATTAGTTTCTTTGCGCCGGTGTCGCTGTTCTTCTTTTTCTTCCTGATGCTGATCATCACCACTATGCGCGGTATTGAGCTGCACCCGATGAATTACTTCTTTCTAGCGGCGGCCTTCTTTAGCTTCCATCTGCTGCTGGCTTATCTGGTCGATCACGTGTCGATCCATTTGGCGTTCGGCATCTCTTCGGCCGTCTCGATCTTTCTGGTCGTTTCCTATCTCAGATTGGTGGTGGGGACTCGCTTCGCGACCCGAGAGGCCGCGCTGGCCCAGTTCATCTATCTCGTGGCGTTTTCTTATGCGTTCTTCTTGAAAGGTTTCACCGGCCTGGCGATTACCATAGGATCAATCCTGACTTTGTTCGTCGTGATGCAGGTTACCGGAAAGATTCGCTGGAAGGAAAAATTTGCGCCGCAAGAACCGGCAGCGACGGGCCAGGTCACCTAAGTGCGTTCAGAGTGATAGGCGGCAGACAAATTTGATTCATAGCTCCTCAAGTCCTGCCATCGCGAGGTAACCGGCGACGACATTGAAAGGCGCGGTTGAATATTACGGGACCAGGTGGAACCTGCTTAGATACGATGCCCGATACTATCGGTGCTGTGCCACCCCCGCTAAAATCTGACCGTATAGTTGAGGCGAAGGTTGCGCCCAATCTCAGGCGCAATTCGTTTTATGAACGACAGATGATTGCGATACAGCTTGTCACTCAGGTTATATGCATTAAGCGAAATAAAATGCGCCGCTCGCCTGGTTACGAAAGCATATGAGGCGTTGAGATTGAACACCGCATAGCCGGCGGTCGGGGTTTCATGATCAAAGACCCGAAGTTGCCGGTTCGCCAGGACCAATTCCGGTCGAACGCTGAATGCTTTGTAACGCCAATCGAGTCCCAGAGTACCCCGTAGCGGCGGAATGCGCGGCAGTGGTTTGTTTTGGGTTATCAACTCGGCGCGCACATAGTCCACCTTGCTGTTGAGCCACAGGCCGCGCGACACTCGCGCTTCTGCGCTCGCCTCAAAACCGACGTACCGGCTATTCGCTTGCGCGTAATCAACGATCGGCAGACTTGATTTTGTGTCGGTCCCGCCAGTGAAGGCGGTGAAAACAAAGTTGCGGATGTTGTAGTAGTAAAAGCCGCCTTCGAGCCGCATGCGCTCTGTGTTGTGACGCAGCGCCAGGTCCACGCCGTCGCCCTGTTCGGCTTTCAGTTTGGGGTTGCCGATGTCGAATACGAGTATGCCCGGATGAGGCCCGTTATTGTAAAGCTCTTCGAGGGCTGGGGCGCGGAACGAATGCTGGTAGTTGGCGATAAACGATCCGCCAGTCCACAGGGGTACGCGAGTGCCCGCACTGCCGGAAAATCCAAGAAAGTTGCGCTGGCGAAAGTTGCCTTGCGGAGTGTAGCCGTTCTGCTCAATGCGCCCGCCAAACTGGAAACCCATACGCTCGAGATCGACCCGCTCTAATCCGTAAAAGGCGAAAGAGTTTTGTTTGGTGTGCGGCGCCGGAGCTTCCTTACCGATTGATTCATAGTCCCTGGTAAAACCGGAGAGACCAAACGTGCCGGAGATTTTGCCCCGCCGCCGGTGGTTGAAATTGGCACGGTAATTAAAGTTTTTGTTGGTCGCGATCGAATCAAGCTCAGTTAGGTTTTCGTCCGATTCAAACTCGAACTCGCGATTTATGTAATCGTTGTAACTGAGGGCAAAGTCACCACCTTCGATAAAGCCTCTGAGTTCGCGCAGGCCGCCCTTGATCTGATAACTGTGCCGGCGCATCTTCAAATACTCAAGATCAATTTCGTCCGGCTTGACCGGAATGCCGTAACGCCGGCGGTCGTGAGTATAAGTGAACGAAACCCAGCCCTTGTGCGGAAACCAGCCCGCACCACCGCTAAAGTTCCCATTCCGCGCATAGGAATTCAAAACTGTGCCGACGGGCGTGCGATAGTCGTTTGCTTTTTGCGCTCCGCCGTTGGCGAAAAACAAAAACTTTCTCACGCCATATTTCAAACCAGCGCTGCCGCCCGCTTGCCAGTTGTTAGTGCTGCCGAATGTGGTCAAGTATCCCGAGAGTCCCTGTTGATACACGTCGTTAGCGGGGATGCCGTTGACCACGCCGCCAATCGCATTGCTACCGTAAAGCAGAGTCGCGGGACCTTTGACGATTTCCACACGATCGAGTGAGAGAATATCGATGGGTTCTACTTCATCGCCTGACTGTGAGGCGATTCCGCCGAGGCGCAATCCGTCTTGCAGTACCAGTACGCGGTCGCCGTCAAAGCCACGAATTATCGGACGGCCCGAACCCGGACCGAAACTGCGTTTGGCGACGCCGAGTTGACCCTCCAGCGCTTCGCCGATTGACACCGGATTTTTTTGAGCTAATTCCAAAGCCCCGACTGAGTTGACAGCCTGGTACGACGAGCTTACTGCCTCAACAGACCCGCTGGCCGTTACTGTCACCTGCTCTCTTACTGCATTCAGAGTCAATTGAAAATTGATTGTCTGATTGCCGTTGGTGACCTCCACGGTCTTAACAACATCAGGCACGCGATCGAGATGAGCGATGATTTGATACCTACCCGGAGGAATATCATCAAATCTAAAGGCGCCACTCTCGTCGGTCAATATCGATTTCTTTAGTTCGGCAATCGTCACGACCGCGTTCCTTGCGGCTGTCCCTGAAGGTTCGATCCTCACTACTCCCTGAATCGCAAAAACTGATTTCTGGGCAAACGATGTTACTGATAGCAAAAGGATAATCAGCGTCGATATAAAAATCGTTCCAGCGCGCACGCTTCCGTTTCCTGTGTAAGAGGGCGGAGATCCTCTTGGCCCTCTGGTTCTGATATTGACAATCATTTTCATAATAGCCGACGAGTATAGCACGGTGATTGAGGCGGGGGTCAAGTGAAACGTTTTCGAAATGTGAGAGCCTGGAGGGCCATCCTTTTCCCGGCACACCCCATGGCGCGTGGGACATACCACTCAGCTTATTGGATGTTAGAATAAATGATTATGCAGAGGGCCAAAAATAAAAAGATCTCCAAGCCCGCTTTCGGTAAGGTCAAGCAGACACCTCAAAAGGAAGGCCCAGCGATTTCGGCTGAAGAGTTTCTGGCGCTGAAGAAGCCAAAGGGCGATCTGGTTCTGGAGATCGGAGGCGAACGCGTTTCCCTTACCAGTCTGGATCGCGTCTATTGGCCGGAAGAGAAGCTCACGAAATTCGATTTGCTCTCCTACTACCTGAAAATCAGTTCCTACATCATGCCTTACCTCAAAGACCGGCCGGCAATTCTGCAGCGTTACCCGCGCGGGATCAAAGCGCCGATGTTCTTTCAGCAGGATCTGGAAAGCGCGCCGCCGTTCATCAAGTCGGTGCACTTAACCAATCAGGAAGGCCGCGAGTTGAACTATGCCGTCTTTACTACCGTAGGATCGGTTTTGCACTTTGTGAATCTGGGAACCATTGAACAACATCCATGGCACTCGACGATCAAGCACCTGGACAAGCCCGATTACCTGATGCTGGATCTCGATCCGAAAGAAGCTCCCTGGAAAAATGTTTTGGAAGTTGCCCTGGTCTGCCGCGAGGTGCTCTACGAACTCCGCTTGCCGGCCTTTCCCAAGACTTCCGGTTCTTCAGGTATTCATATCTACCTGCCGCTGAAGCCGAAATACGATTACGGCAAGATTGCTGAAGTGGCGATGGCTTTGGCAAACGAAGTCGCTCAACGTGTGCCGAAGATCGCCACCACGCAACGCTCTCTGGCCAAGCGTCAGAAGCAGCAGGTCTATGTTGACGCCATGCAGAACGCGCGGGGCAAAACCATCGCCGCGCCTTACAGCGCTCGCGCCCGGGCCAACGCCACAGTGTCAATGCCGCTGACATGGAAACAGATTGAAAGGGGAGTGAAGATCTCGGACTTTACGATTGAGAATGTGCCTGCTCTGGTTAAGAAGAGCGGCGGCGCGTGGAAAGATTTCTTCGAAAGCCGTCAAGAACTCAAACTAACCAGGTCGGATTGAGTAATCTGCGAAGGGGCTCGAGAGTTTGCTGAGTCTGTCGACACAGGACCGCCTGCGCCTCGAGGAGGACGTTGAGACAAGCTGATCAAATGGTTGCCAGAATTCTCCAACGACTATTTCCGCTAATTGATAAAGAAATTGAGAAAATCAATCCGAATCCATAGCTGTACCAAATGCGTTGGGCCGGAGCGCAGGTCGCGCAATTCTTCGCCCAGATAGTCGTAACTTTTTCGGTCCGGCTTGTGGTTGTTCGTGAAGGACTGCGCTTTACAGACCTGGACTTTCACGCTTTGAGTCCATGAGCTCTTTGTGGTTTACTCTTCGAACTTCAATCAAAGCAAACTGGAGCTATCACAGTGAGTCAAAGCTACGAGACTGTTCTGCTCGATCGACGCGATCGAGTTGCAGTGATGACGATCAATCGCCCGGAGAAACGAAACGCCCTCAACATTCAGACTCGTGCCGAGGGCGCCGCTGTCCTCGACGAACTGCGGGCCGACGATTCCGTGCGCGTCGTAGTTATCACCGGCGCCGGCGACAAAGCTTTCATCGCCGGCGCGGACATCGCCGAATTTGCCGACCGCACAGCGATTTGGCAACGCGAAATCATGCTCGAGCGCGGGCTCTTCAACGCGGTCGACACGTTTCCGAAACCCATTATCGCGATGGTCAATGGCTACTGCCTGGGCGGAGGCTGCGAAGTCGCGCTGGCGTGCGACATTCGCGTCGCCAGTGAAACGGCGTCGTTTGGCCAGCCTGAGATCAATCTGGGCATCATTCCCGGCGGCGGCGGAACGCAGCGCCTACCTCGACTAGTGGGCGAGGGCAAAGCGATGGAAATGATTTTGACCGGCGAGATTATCGACGCGAAGACGGCATTCAATCTGGGCCTGGTGAATCATGTCGTGCCGGCGGATCAACTCGAGACTAAGACAATGGAGATTGCCAACCGCATAGCAGAGAAGAGTCCGATTGCTTTGCGCCTGGCTAAGGAAGCCATCAAGGTCGCTTCGCGATCGAACCTTGACGAAGGCTTACGACGCGAAGTCGATCTGTTTGCACTTTGCTTCTCAAGCGCAGACAAAGACGAGGGTGTAACGGCGTTCCTGGAAAAGCGAAAGCCGGAATTCAAAGGGAAGTGAGGGGCGTTACTCGTGCGGCCACGCGTCAGAAGCACCGTGCGTCAGCAAGGGCCAGGCCGGATATACAGATCGAATATGGCGAGCGAACTTGGGAAAGAACGATGGTCCGTTCTCAGCGACCGAGGTCTGGAAGCCTCGGGGCTCGCTCATGAAGACGCGCGGCGGTTGGTGCATCGGCTGGCGGGCGAAGGCCGCCACGGACTGTGTATTATCACCGACGAAGCGGCGAGTCGAATCGGCGAGGCGAACCCCACACGAGAACTTCCAAAGATAAAGGAGTTTTGAGTTTCGTGATCCTTAGTGTGACTTAGTGGATCGTCTTTCTTTCGCACACGAGCAAGATCCACGGAATCACACGAAGCTGCACGAATAGAACTGACTGTAAAACGGATTAGGGACTCTACACTAGCAAGTGTTGCGGCAAAGCCGCTGTTCACTCAATTATCAACACAACTTTGCCGAAGCTCTCGTTTGATTCCAGCCGCTGATGAGCTGCGCGCACTTCTTCCATCCTGAAAACTTTGTCGGTTACCGGACGCACGGCGCCGCTGGCGAGCAGCGGCACGACGTGCTGCGCGAACAATCCGGTCGCGGTTGCCTTTTCTTCGAGCGAGCGCGTGCGCAAAGACGTACCCATGATCCGAAGTCGCTTGCCCATCGCTACCGCATAATCTATTTCGGCTTTCGCGCCGCTGGTCGTGCCCACAAAGATTAAGCGGCCTTTTGCAGCCAGTGAGTGCAGGTTTGCTTTCAGGTAGGCCGCACCGACAAGATCCAGCACCACCTCAACCCCTGAACCGTTTGTCCAATTCTTGACGGCTTGAGCGAACTCCATCGGATCGCCACTAGCAACGAACGACTCTGTCAAACCAAACTCTTTTGCCTTTTCGAGTTTGTCGGCGGTGCGCGAGGTGCCATAAGCGGCGGCGCCCGCGGCGCGGACCAGTTGACTGGCCGCCGTGCCGACGCCCGAGCCGGCGGCGTGAATCAAGACCCGCTCGCCCATCTGCAAGCCGCACTGAGTGAACAAAGCGTCGTGCGCAGTTATGAAAACTTCGGGCACCGCGGCAGCTTCAGCCCAATCGAGATTTGGAGGAATCCCAGCGAGATGATTTTCGGGCACCGTCACGAACTCGGCTTGGCCGGCCCCGCCGATGATGCCAAAGACGCGATCGCCAACTTTCCAGCGGCGCACCTCATCGCCGATCTGTTCTACCTCGCCGGCGAATTCCATTCCCGGAATGTCCTGCGGATAGCCAGGTGGCGCTGGATAACGACCGAGTCGCTGCAGGATGTCGGCACGATTCAATCCGGCAGCGCGCACGCGTACTCGCACACGATCGAGAGTCGCGCGCGGCGCAGCCGCGACCTCGCGCACTTCCAGGCCTTCAACGCCGCCGAAGGAGGTTATGGTAATTGCTTTCATAAGATCACGTTCCGCGTCTCTTAGCAACCAACTCCGCATGCTTCGTCATTGCGGGTTTGATTATCTTTTCATCGAGAGTCTGCAGGAGACTTTCTTTGTCGTCATACTCGACCAAACTCAACACCCAATGATATTTCGTCTGCAAATCTGTAAGCATTGAGAAGGGCAACTTACCTCTCTTGATTATCGGCACATAAGGAATCATGTAATCTGGAACCGTTGCCGGTAGTTCGAGCGGAACTGATCTCGGATTCGAGATCTCGGCGATGACAAATCTTGAAATGCCGGCGAGGATTTTTATAGTTTCGGTGAAGTCTCTTTCCTCAGGTTTGGGAAAGTCAAAGATAATGGGCAGGAGGTCTCTTTCCCTTAGGCTATTTGCGATTGAATCAAGAATCTCCTTTCCCTCTTCGAAAGATCCCAGAATCAGGACTGCCTTTCTCCCGATGGTCCCAATCACATCCCGAAGCCGTCTATTGTTTAGAATTAGATAAATAAACTGGGCGACTTCGAGACTGTCGACGGTTATTCGACTCGATTCGTGTTCAGGTGTTATTACCAAACCGAGCTGGCTAGCTCCGTCGAGTTTTGCGTTCCAAACAGAGACTCCGAAAACTAAACAGTCCTCGAGCAAAGCTCCCTGAAAGTCCGCGTTGACCAGACTTGCGCAAGTAAGATTTGCCCCAACAAGATCTGCTCGGCGAAAATCTGTCCTTCTACAAGAAGAATAGCTTAGGTCCGCCTTCTTAAGACTAGCGCCCTCTAGTATGCCATCGTCGAAGAATGCAAACGGAAAACGCGAATCGTCAAACTGTCCGTCACTTATGTTTGACCCGAAGAACGAACAGTTCGCTCCGGATGCTTTATTGAACAACGCTCTCTGAAGAAAACATCTGTGGAATCGTGCGCCATCTATTAACGCACTCGTAAAATCTACATCCGTCAGTTCGCATTTTCCGAAGAAAGCGTTTTGGAGAAGTGCGCCGCTTAGATTAGCCCTATCGAGCCTTGCGCGGCTAAAGTTTGCTCCGATGAGATCCGGGTAGATTGAGGGATTATTTTTTCTCCAATTGTTCCAGGCAGTGACGCCCTGTTGTAGGAGTATTGCTAAATGTGCTTCGTCGGCCATAGGCCTTTTGGCTCTCGAAACTACTTGATTCCCAGCATCTTCTTGACCTGTTCCGTGCTATAGCGCTTCTTACCAAAGTTCAGCGCTCGCGCCTCTAAGAGGTCGAGGTAGTCGATCAAGTCCTCTAGCTCTTCGCGCAGTTCCGCGATTCTCTCGGCCACATATTTCTGCTCCCGTTTGAAGCGAGGGTTGTTCACTACGGCGCTACTCATAAACATCCTTCCGATGACCTATCTTTTGGATAACGATTGTAGCATTTTCGACATCGAACAGAATCCTGTAATCACCCATGCGCAGACGATAGCCGAAGTCGGCTTGTCGCAACCTCTTGATGTTGCCTGTTAAGCCGTCTTCCAAGCGCGATATCTTTCGAATGACTTGTGTTGCCGCAGTTTTTGGCAGGTCGCGAAGGTTCTCTACGGCCAGCGGCGTGTACTCGACATGAAATCGCTTTGAACTCATGCGGTGTCATCGTGTCTCTGCAACAATGCCTTTGCGCGCGTCAGCACATTCTCAACATTGAATCCCAGATTCTTCAGCGCTATTTCACCGGGCGCGGAAGCCCCGAAGCGATGAAGGCAGATTACGTCACCTTTCGCGCCGACGTAGCGATCCCAACCCTGCCGCACGCCGGCTTCGATTGCGAGCCTCGCCGTGACGGACGGTGGCAGAACTTCATCGCGATAGTCCTGCTTCTGCTCTTCGAATAGTTCGACACAGGGCATTGAGACGACGCGGGTTGGTAGGCCGTCTTTTTGTAGCTGTTCGCGGGCTTCGAGAGCCAGGGAAACTTCAGAGCCGGTCGCGATTAGGATTAGCTTGGGCGTGTGATCTCCGGAGTTGCCCTCCCTTACGGTCGGGCTAGTGCCCGGCTCGCCACTCCCAGCCTCCGCTTCCGCCAGCACATATCCACCACGGCGCAAACCTTCGGCCGAAGCGAGAACCTGGCGATCAATCAGCGGCACTTTCTGTCGGGTTAAAGCCAGCGCAGTCGGCGCGTGGCGTCGTAGGATCGCGAGCCGCCAGGCCTCGCGAACTTCGTGCACATCCGCCGGACGAATCACAAACAAATGCGGAATCGCGCGCAGCGCCGCCAGATGCTCGATCGGTTGATGCGTGGGTCCGTCTTCACCCAGCCCGATTGAGTCGTGCGTGAAGACATAGATAACCTGGACTCCTGACAAACAAGCGAGCCGAATCGATGGCCGCATGTAATCCGAAAAACACATGAACGTGCCGCCGAAAGGAATCAGTCCACCGTTCAGCGACATGCCGGTCAAGGTCGCGCCCATCGCGTGTTCGCGCACGCCAAAGTGAATGATGCGCCCGGCGTACCTGCCGGCTTCAAAGTCGCCGCTGTCCTTGATGTCTGTATTGTTTGAGACGCCAAGGTCAGCCGAACCGCCAATCAGCATCGGCAGGTGCGGCGCAAGGGCATTGATAACCTGGCCGCTGGCCACGCGGGTCGCGACCGGCTTAGCATCAGCGAAATCCGGCAGATGCGTCTCCCAGTCTGACGGCAACTCGCCGCTCATTATTTGCTGCCAGAGCTCGCCCAGTTCGGCATGCTGCTCCCGATATTGCTTTACCAACTCTTTCCATTCGCGCTCTTGCTGCGCGCCGCGTTCGACCGCTTCTCGAAAATGCGCGAGCGCTTCATCAGGCACATAGAATTGTTTGTCTTCGGGCCAGCCGAGATGCCGCTTGGTTTCTTTCACAGCAGCTTCGCCGGGAGAGTCGCTGTGCGCTTTGCGCGTGCCGGCAGTAGGCATGCCGTAACCGATCGTCGTCTTAACGGAAATCAAAGACGGGCGATCGGCGGCCGATTGCGCGTCGCGAATCGCGGCTTCGATTGCCGCGAGGTCGTTTCCGTCAGCAACCGTCGAAGTGTGCCAGCCATACGCTTCAAATCTTTTCGGCACGTCTTCAGAAAAAGCGAGATCGGTAAAGCCTTCAATGGTGACGTGGTTGTCGTCGTAAAGGTAGATGAGTTTGCCGAGCTTCAAATGGCCGGCGAGTGAGGCAGCTTCAGAAGCCACGCCTTCCATCAAATCGCCGTCTGAGACGATGGCGTAAACGTTGTGGTCGATCAGCGAGAAATCCTTCTGGTTGAATTTCGCCGCCAGATGCGCCGCGCCCATCGCCATCCCCACGCCGTTGGCAAAGCCCTGTCCCAGAGGGCCGGTGGTGATTTCAACTCCCGGCGTCAGGCCGTATTCGGGATGACCAGGAGTTTTCGACTCCCACTGGCGAAAATTTTTGATCTCGTCGAGTGAAAGATCGTAACCGGTGAGATACAACAAAGAGTAAAGCAACATCGAGCCATGACCCGCCGAAAGGAGAAAGCGATCGCGATTTTCCCACTTCGGATTCTTTGGGTTGTAACGCATGAAGCGGGTCCACAGGACGTAGGCCATCGGCGCGGCGCCGAGCGGCAAGCCGGGGTGCCCCGAGTTGGCCTTTTGCACGGCATCCAGCGTCAGCGTGCGAATGGTGTTGATGCAAAGTTGATCCAGTTCGGGCGTCGCTTCTGATTGTTCTTTCATTCTGGCGCTCATAATTTTGTTTCGGATTTCCAAGTTTCAATTCAATCGATCTTTCTTTGCGGCTTTGCGTCTTGGCGTGAATCAGTCTCTCGCAAAGGCGCCAAGGCGCAAAACGGAACGACAACGCGAAACATGACCGTCACTTGATTAGTTGCTCATAAAGGCCTTGATGTCGCTCAATCGCCTGCGCGTACACTGCGTGGCGCGTCATATCCGGCTCGAAAGCCTGACCAAATTCCGGATCAATTGTTTCGATACTATCTATCTTGCCAAGAGCTTCGAGTGCAAGCAAGGCCGCGCCGCGGCAGGAAGCCTCCTTGATTGTCGAAAGTTCAATTCGCCGGCCGAGCACGTCCGCAATCATTTGCGTCCAAACTGGGGAAGACAGTAAGGCGTTACCGGTGCCCACGATCTCGGAAATGGGGGTCACCGATTCCAACGCGCTCGCCAGCCGCGCGAAGCGATAGCAAACGGCTTCCATGGCGGCGCGCAAAATCTCCACGGGTTTGGTTCTTGCCGTCAATCCTAAAACGGAACCCTGCGCAGAAGTCGACCAGCCGGTCGAGCGCTCGCCGAACCAGAAGGGTAAGACAGTCAAGCCGTGTGAGTCAGGCTTGATGGAAACGAGCGACCGCTCTATTTCCAGATCATCGTAAAGACCGAAGAGCGTTTGCTTCATCCACTGATACAGCCCGCCGCCATCGGATAAAGCGCCGCCGACAACGATGCGATCGCGATCGGCACGATAGCAAAATAATTCGGGGCGCATCGTGTCCAGCGGACTAGCGGCGACCACCACCCGCATGGCGCCAGAAGTTCCTATCATCAAGGCGGCGCGGTTCGCACCGACACAGCCAGCGCCGATGTTGTTTGCGGCGCCGTCGCCGATGGCGGGAAACCAGGCCGCACCTTCCAACGCAGGCCAGCGGGACGCAGGCGCATCCGACTGGAAGACGAGCGCTTCACCCGGCGCCGCAATTGGCGCCAATTGTTCGACCGACAGACCTAGCTCGGTGAGCAGTTCCTGATCCCATTCGCACTTCTTTTGATTCAGTAATCCCGTGGCCGAGGCCATCGAGATACTGGTGGTCGCCGCTCCAAAGAGCTTTAGAGAAAAATAATCAGAAAAAGAAAGCCAGCGCCGCGCTTTGCGAAATAGTTCGGCGCGCTCTTTCTTTAGCCAGAGCAACTTTGCCGGCCAGTAACTGGGATGAAAACGACAACCGGTGCGCGCGTGAACTTCCCGCTCATCAAATTTTGCCCGTAACTGCAACACCTCATTCGCCGCGCGACGTTCCGCCCAACCAAATACCGGAGTGACGGCGTTTCCTTTATCGTCGACGCCCAGCAGACTATGCCAGAAACACGATCCGGCAACGTAGTCGACGCGCGCGACCAGCATCGGCAGTCGCATCAGGGCATGGTTCAGCGAGTTGCCAACGAGCGCCAGCAATTCATCGGCGTCCGCGTCCAGTCCTCCACCCAACTCAGTGAAGATATCGCCGGACGGAGTGTAGATTAGATCTTCAATTTGCTCGCCGCGGCCGTCGAATAACGCCGCGCGGATACCGGAGGTGCCGACGTCGAATGAGAGCACAGTCGGACCTGCCGGTTCGAGCCGCAAAGAGGCGGCCAGAACCGACAGATCGACCTTTGGCCGGTCTTCGAGAACTGCTTCGTCGAGCACGGTGCTCATGCGATTAACGCCAGGCAGAGACGAACCAAGTAATTGCTATACGCGTGAGATTTGAATCGCCAGCATCGCACAGCGGCGGCAAGTTAGTCCAGCATTTTAATGGCCGTGCGATCGTGTCGGAAGCCCGCGCGTCAGCAAGAGCAACTGTCCCTGGCTTGCCCTCCCTCCGGTCGGGCTCTTCTGACACTCCTTGTTTCCAAACTGCTACAATGCCCCGGTGGAAGCCGAAACACTCAACTGTCCGAACTGTGGCGCCGCGATCTCGTCGGACGCTCCACAGTGCCGTTACTGCGAATCGAAGCTGGCCACGATTGCCTGCCCGTCCTGCTTTGCCATGATGTTCATCGGCAGTAAGCACTGCCCACATTGTGGCGCGGCGGCCGCGCAGGCGAAGGCCGCGGATCTTTCCGTGTTGAAGTGTCCGCGCTGCAAGATAGACATGTCGGCCATCACGATTGGCGACACGGCGATGCGCGAATGCGAACGCTGCGGTGGTCTTTGGGTCGAGTTTGCCGCCTTTGAAAAGATTTGCGCCGATCGGGAACAACAGTCCGCCGTTCTGGGAGCGGCTTTGCCGGCGCCGGTGCGCCAGTTAACGGCGAGCACTGACTTCGAAAAGATTCGCTACGTGCCCTGCCCACAGTGCGCCCAGTTGATGAATCGAATCAACTTTGCGCATTGCTCAGGCGTGATTGTGGATGTTTGCAAAGGCCACGGCACCTGGTTCGATCGCGACGAGCTCAGCGGAATCGTCGAGTTCATTCGCGGCGGCGGCCTCGAGGTTGCGCGGCAGAAAGAAAAGCGATCGATTGAGTTCGAGCGCCAGCAATTGCGCACGGAGCAAATGATTGCCGCCAGTCGGGAAAGTGGCTCGATCCTTTCTTATTCGGACGAAGAGCGCCTCGGTGGTATCTCAGCGGCAGGCAGCCTTTTGAAATTTCTGCTGGAGTGATGCGTCACCGATGGGAGTTGCCAAGCTAACTGAAGTGAATACCGTCGTGCCGGAGAGCCGGTACGCGCACATTGAGCGCGAGCGCAGGTACCTTCTGCAGGATCTGCCGGAAGGGTTGACGCGCGCGGATCATCACCTGCAAATCACCGACAACTACATCACCGGCACGCGACTGCGCATTCGCAAGGTGCGCGACCCGAAAACCAATAAATGGATTGTGAAGTTCACGCAGAAGTTTGCTCCCAATCCCGAGGACCTGTCGCGGACGATAATCACCAACACCTATCTCAACGCGATTGAAGCCGAGACGCTGGCGGTCTTTGAAGCCAACGAGATTCGTAAGAATCGCTACTACTTTGAATTCGACGGCCGGCGCTTTTGCATCGATATGTTTTTGGGTGACTTGTTCGGGCTGGTCCTGGCTGAAGTGAGCTTTGAAACGGACGAAGACCTTGACAGTTTTCCCAGGCCTCCATTTGCCCTTGCCGAGGTAACCAATAATGAGATATTCAGTGGCGGCAGATTGAGCGAGTTGACCTTTGAAGACATTCGCAACGAAGTTGCTCGAGTTGGACTAACAAAAGCAAAATCGGGTTGATGAAAAGATGAAGACGAAAATAAGAGTTGGTCTGTTGCTGGTGGTGGGCATCATTGCGCTGGCCGGTTGTCGCAAGTCCGCCCCGAATCAAAATGCGAACGCCAACGCCGCAAGGCCCGACCATGAGGCGCCTGTAGGTGGGGCAGCGCCGGCGGGTGAAAAGTTCTTCTTTCGCGGAACGATTGCCACGAAACTGCGGATCGAAATGGCCCTCGTGCGCGAAGGCGAGCGGCTCAACGGAAATTATTTCTATCCCAAGGTCGGGAAAAACATCAACCTAAACGGCAGCATCGACAAGGGCGGCAAGGTCGAGCTCAAAGAGACGGATGAGAACGGGAAAGACACCGGCGTCTTCAAAGGCCAGTGGAAGCCGGCAACCGATTCGCCCGATCCCAACCTGAACGAAATCGAAGGCAAGTGGTCAAAACCGGACGGCTCAAAAGAGACTCCGTTTCTGGTCGTCCAGCAACCCATAGAATTCACCGGCCCGGTGCGCGTGAATCCCAAAGTGATGAGGGAAGCGAACAAAGAAAAGCACTACACTGTGGAAGCTGAATACCCGCAGATCGAAGGCGATGCGCGCTTTGATAAGTTCAACCGCGAAACGCGCGCGATGACGACTAAGAACGTAGCGGCGTTTAAGGCCGGCCAAACTTCCGATACTAACGAACCGTCTGACACCGGCAATGTGTTGTCCGATGAAGCGCGGGAATCGACTTTGGATATTGGATATGAAATTCGCTTCGCGACTGATGATCTAATCAGTGTGGAGTTCAGCGAAGGTTCATATGAAGCCGGCGCCGCTCATCCCAATAGCACGACGACCGTCCTCAATTACGACGTTAAGAATGGAAAAAAACTTACACTTGCCGATCTCTTCACTCCGAACTCAAAATACCTCAACGTCATCTCGGCGTATTGCATCAAGGAACTGAGAGACCGGTCGAAGAAGAACAAGGATTCGATGCTGGATGAGGAAATGCTCAAATCCGGCGCGTCGCCGAAAGCGGACAACTACCAGGCTTCTGCGATCACCAAGAAGGGTTTGTGGATTACTTTCGATCCTTACCAGGTGGCGGCGTATGCGGCTGGCCCGCAATACGTTCTGGTTCCTTATTCAGCTTTGAAGGACATTATCAAAGCGGACGGTCCGATTGCCGGGTTGGCGAAATGACCTGGAGTTAAGAGTACCGACTTTAGTCGGGGGTTTTGGTCTGGGAAAGGCCCAACTAAAGTTGGTACTCTGAACATCAGCATGAATCGCTCGATTGGATTGTTAGTGATTGTCGGCGGCCTTTTCGTGGCGTTGGTGGGTTTGCTGATCTACACCGGCACTCTTTCCTGGTTCGGGCGTTTGCCCGGCGACATTCGATATGAAAGCGAGCACGTCCGAGTTTATGTCCCCATCGTTTCGATGCTGCTCGTGTCTTTGGTGCTGAGCCTGCTCTTTTATTTGGTGCGCCGGTTCTTTTGAGCTACCAGCAGGCGATAAGCTTCGGCGCGTTTCATTCCCAACTCGCGCGCTGACTGTTTCAAAGCAGTCCTGGCGTCCAGCCCGCTGCTTTCAAGTTCGGTAACTCGCGCAACCAAATCACCCGGTGACGTTTCCGCCCGGCCAGTTAACTCATCCGCAGCTCCGCTGATGATCAGAACTATCTCGCCGCGCGCGGTGGTGGCGCCGGAAAAGCGCCTGGCCAGCTCGCTTAAACTGCCCCGCACAATCTCTTCATGGAGTTTCGTCAGCTCGCGCGCCACCGCCGCCCGGCGATTGCCGAGTACTTCGAGCGCGGCTCTCAAGGTGGCCGCTATGCGGCGCGGTGCTTCGTAAAAGACCAGCATCGCAGAAACAGAGCGCAACTCTTCCAGTTTAGCGCGGCGCCCATTCGCGCGGGCGGGCAGAAAGCCGGCAAATAAAAATTGATCCGAAGGCAGTCCCGAAGCGACCAGCGCCGCAACCAGGGCAGTCGCGCCCGGAATCGGAACCACTGGAATATCACGTTTGGTCGCCGCTTGAACAATGCGAAATCCCGGATCGCTAATCAGCGGCGTGCCGGCGTCTGAAACCAGAGCAACGTTCTTCCCCGTCAACATTTCATCGCACAACTGTTCGGCGCGGGCACGCTCGTTGTGTTCGTGATAGCTGATGGTTTTGGTTTTGATTCCGAAGTGATTCAGCAACACGCGTGTCCGCCTTGTGTCTTCGCAGGCAACCAGGTCAACTTCGCGCAGCGTGCGCAGCGCGCGCTGGGTGATGTCTTCCAGATTGCCGATGGGGGTGGCGACAATGTAGAGCGTGCCGGTCATGCTGCGCGGCATTGTGGCATTGCGGACAAGACAAACGAAAGCCCCGCCTGCTTCGGAAAGCGCGGCGGGGCCAACTGCTCGCCAGATCAACGATGAATCGGAGGCGCTAGTATGTCAGCCTCAGATTATACGCGTCGGCCAGGACGTGTAGATTCGATCTGAGCTCACTTAGATCGGCGTCCACCTGACTGCTGCCAGTGCGCACCCGCAGGTAGCGGTCAAGTTGCATGCCTCGATCAAGGACCATTCGCGCCTCGTCATAACTGTCGCGACGATCGCGCCCGTTGCTTAAGGCGTCTCTCAATTGGCGAACTGCCAGTCGAAATTCGCGCACTTCTGCAATCGCTGTGTTGTCGGTGTTACCCACCCAGAAGACGCCTAAAACCCGGCGTCCGCGGGTTACGGAAAGATCGCCTTCCAATCGGGCCGCTGAGTTGTCGAGTCCCCGAATCGCGTCACGCACCTGGCGCCGGTCCACTTGATCGTATTGATTACGATAGTCGTAGCGATCGTTGTACCGGTCGTTGTACCGGTCACGATATACCTGCGCCGACGCGCCGATCGGAATTGCCAGGATCAGTAAAGCAGCCGTCAGTAATGTTTTGAGTAGTAAGTTATTTCTCATTATTCTTTGCCTCCTTAGTTTGCAAACTTCGCCACGGTTGGGATGAACGCAGGCGCGCAAAGGCTGGCGAGGTCAGGGAAATGCTCAGGCATCACAAACAAGTCTTAAGCTGAAAAGAAGAAACAGGCTGGATCTTATGATTCGCTTAACAAAATCGAAAAATGTTGGCGGACGTGGGCGTCAGTTAGCAGCGACTTTTCTCCGGTCTTATGCATGACCTGCCACTGTGTCCCGCCATCAGCGGAATGCACTAACAGTAGTTCCATATTCGAGCGCGGCCGGCCCAGGTGTTTGATGTTGGCACAGGCCAAGCCGGCGCCGCGCACAATTCCATCACGCGGCGCACGCGGCCATCCGCTTTCGATCGTTAACGCGCGCACGCCCCGGCGTAAGGTTAGTTGGGTTCCCACCATCGTCGCCGAATCACGGCGAAATCGATGAGCGTTTTTCTGTTCGATCTGAATTCCGGCGCCCTGGCGATTTGCCACTGCGGCCAGCGAAGTGAACGTAATCGTGAACCAATCCGTGGCCGCCCGGCGCAATAGATCATTTTGCGCTCGCAGATCCAGATAGCCGGCGATATCAGCGCGACCTTCCGTCTGCGCCCGCCGCATGGCTTCGGCCAGCGTCAACTCCCATGTGTCTTCAAATTCGCTCATGGAAAAGGAAAAAGTAAAAAGGTAGAAGGAGAAAGTAAACTGCCGGCGAGCCGTAGGGCCTACAGGCTGACAATGGTTGCCTAACACTCAAAACCATCTGCCGCTCTGTTGCCCTTTACCTTTTTACTTTTTCCCTCATTTTGATGTTATCATGCCCGCCCAATTTGTCTCCTGTTTATGTGCTGGTTTACCGAGCCTGCCGTGGCGACTGATTTCAAATGAAAAGAGCTTGTTCCAGATGTTTTCCGAGCCTGATAATGGCCGCTCTGTTCCTGGTTCTTTTCGCGTTTGCAATTTCGTGGGCGCAGCGGCCGCTGCGAAGACCGAGCAATCGTGACGAGGATGCTGCGAAGCGGCCGCGTCTGGTGCTGCTGATTGTCGTCGACCAGTTTCGCTATGACTATTTGACGCGCTACGGAGACCTGTTTGGCGAAAAGGGCATCGGCCGTTTGCTGCGCCAGGGTGCTTCATGGACTGAAGCCAATTACGATCACATACCGACCTATACGGCCCCGGGCCATGCGGTGTTGATGACGGGGGCCTGGCCTTCGCAAACCGGAATCATCGCCAACGATTGGTACGAACAATCGACCGGCAGAAAAGTACATTCAGTGACCGACGACAGCACCAACATGCTCGCCGGCAAACCAGGCGAGAAGGGCTATAGCCCGCGCCGGTTGCTCTGCTCGACTGTGGGCGACGAATTACGGCTGGCCGATAACGATCGATCCAAAGTCATTGGCATCTCAGCCAAGAACCGTTCGGCGATTTTGCCGGTGGGCCGGCGAGCGAATGCGGCCTACTGGTTCAGCGACGACACCGGAAACATGAGTTCCAGCACCTACTACTTCAATCAGATGCCGGACTGGGTCACGCGCTTCAACAATCGGCGCCTGGCCGATGGCTGGTTTGGCGCGCGTTGGGATCGCCTGTTGCCGGAAGCGGAATATTTGAGGCGGGCCGGCAAGGACGATGTGCCCTGGGAAAATCTGGACAAGACTTCAAACGACTCGAATTTCTTTCCCCACATAGTAACCGGCGGCGCGGCGAAGCCGAGCAGACCTTTCTTCAAAGCCCTGGTCTACACTCCGTTTTCGAATGACCTGCTGGTGACTTTTGCCGAAGAGGCGATCAGCAACGAAAGGCTCGGCGACGATGACGATACTGATGTGTTGTCGGTAAGCTTTTCAGCCAACGACTATGTAGGCCACCGGTTCGGGCCAAACAGTCAGGAAGTGATGGACATGACCCTGCGCGTCGACCGCCAAATCGGAACGCTGTTGGACTTTGTCGATGCGCGCATCGGTTTACAAAACACGATCGTGATCTTTACCGCCGATCACGGGGCGTCGCCGGTGCCTGAGCTGGCTGCGTTGCAAAACCTTCCCGGTCGCCGCTGGCAAAAAGCCGACATGCTCAAACTGGTCGAAGATGGATTGAAAGCGAAGTATGGCCGCAAGGATCGTCCGGCCGCGGATTACATCCGGAGTTTCACCAACAAACAAGAGACTGAGGAAGGCTTGCTCAACGGCAACTTCTATCTGAATCGTGCAGCATTGCAGCGCGACGGAATTGATTTGGACGAGTGCGAGCGCGTCGTCGGCGAGTTGGCAATGCAAATGCCCGGTGCAGCGCGCTTTTTCACCCGGGCGCAGTTGGAAAATGGACGCATCTCAGCGGGTGACGATATGGCCAGGCGAGTCGTGCACGGGTTTTACCCGCAACGAAGCGGCGACGTGATCATAGTTTTCGAACCTTATAGCATTCTGTTCGATCCGCCGGACGACCCGACCGATCCTCTCTCGAGCGCGACCCATGGCTCACCTTACAGTTATGACACTCACGTTCCTTTGATTATCATGGGTCGAGGGTTTCGTCCGGGCAAATATACGCAGGCGGCGACGCCCGCCGATCTGGCCTCCACGCTGGCTCAAGTACTTAATGTGCAAGCGCCGAGCTGTGCGGTTGGCCGAGTTTTGGCGGAAGCCCTGGGTAACAGCCCGCAAAGATGATCGAACATAATCAGATAGCGGTTGCGAGTCCAATCTTATCAAATGAAATCACCTTTTATTAATTGGCGGGCGAGCGTTTTCGCCATTCTGCTGGTCTTCATTATTTTGTGCTGCCTGGCCGCAGATCGGCACGCCAGTGCTCAGGGAAAACGTCTGCCAAAGCCGAGAGGACACGTCAACGACCTCGCGGAAGTGCTTGACGCCGCGACCCGTCAACGGCTGGAAGTAGTTCTTGAAAATCTGAAGCAGCGGACGGGCATCGACTTTGTCGTGGCGACGGTGAAGAGCGTTGGCAATGAAGAACTCTACGATTATTCCTTACGCGTGGCCAACGATTGGAAAATCGGCGCGCCAGGCGATGCGAGCAAGAGTCTCTTGCTGGTCATTGCGGGTGATAGCGGAAAGTTTTTTACGCAGTTCAGTAAATCCGCTCGCGCTGATCTCCCCGATGGTTTGATCGGCGAAATGAGCCGGCAAATGAGCGCCAAAATCGGCAGTGCCGGCTATAGCCTTGGCCTGGTCACCGGTGTGCAAACGTTCGTGAGCGGCCTGGGTGCGCAAAAGGATTTCACCTTCGAAGCCCTGGATCAGCCAGCGAGCCAGAACTTGGTGGCGCAAACGCGGCCGCGCGTGGTTGAGAGTCCGGGGACGCAACCGGTTGCAACCCCAGAGGCACAACCGAGCGCTACGGCGACGCCGCAAGATGTTCCGAGTCCTTCCCCAATGGAAATTCCGGCAGCTCAGGCGGCGCCGACATCCACGCCTGAGGCTTCACCCAGTGTCACGCCTGCTGCAGCATCGCCGCAACCGAGCGAAACTGTGCCGCCGCCAAATCCGTCGCCTTCTGAAACGCCGGGCTCGACACCTGCGCCGGTTGCCTCGCCGTCGATAGCTGAGACAACCGCAAGCCCGTTGCCCATCGAGACAGTGAGCGCGACCCCGAAAGAGAGCCCCGCGGCGCAATCAACACCGGTTGCGACGTCGGCTGCGACGCCGAACGCTTCACCCGGGACTGAGAATCCGGCGCGCGCGACCGCATCGCCGGCGGCGACGGGACCGACGAGCCCCGACGATGAAAAAGAACAGGTTGAAGTGACGCTAAGTTTGACGGCGGAGAAAAGGATCGAAGCCCTGACGGCGTTCATCGCGACGCATCCCAATTCAGTTGCCTTGGCGCGCGCCAACGAATTGCTGATCGTCGCCCGGGCCATGCTGGGCGATCAAAAACTACAGGCAGGCGATGTTGATGGCGGCTTGCAGCAGTTTCGGCTGGCCATTTCTTCGGCGCCGGCGGACATGACGGACCGCTTGTTCACTGAAGTGATCGCTCGCATTCCGATGAACCTCTTCCTGCGTGGCCAGCGCGCCGCAGCCATCAAGGCGGCGCATCAAGCTGAAGCGTTGGCCAAACTCGTTCCCAAGCGGGTGCTGGCCGTGGGCGAATTCTTCCTGGCCATTGAAGACGCCAACGAAGCCAATCGCCTCGCTGAACTGGCGGTCCAACTGGCGCCCGATTCGGCCGCGGCCCATCAGGCGCTGGGCGCGGCGCGTCACATCGCTTTGCGGCTGGACGACGCCGAAAACGAATACGCGCGCTCGCTCGCTCTTGATCCGAAATCGGTGACGGCCAGAATAGCCCTGGCTGATCTTAAACGCGCGGCCGGCAAGAACGACGAAGCGCTGGCGCTGTATCGCGAACAACTGCAAGCCAATCCCAAAAGCAACTCGGCGCGCGCCGGAGTGGTGCTATCGTTGCTCGAACTTGGTAAGAAGGATGAGGCCGAGCAGGAATTAAGTGGCGCGCTTGCGGACAAGGTGCAAGCGGCCAATCTGCCGCTGCTGGTAGGAACAGCTTATTGGTTTCTGGCGCACAACGATGCCGCGCGCGGGTTGGAGTTGGCACAGAAGGCGGCGACCCTCGAGCCGCGTTATTCCTGGGGCCAGATCGCCATGGCCCGCGCGTTGGTGGCTAACAAGCGTCCGCTGGAAGCAGAGCGTGCTCTCCGTTTCGTGCGACAGTTTAGCCGCTTTCCGACGTTGGATTACGAACTGGCGAATGTGCTGGCCTCGATGGGTTTGTATGACGAGGCGGTCCAGGAACTTGCGCATTCTTTTTCGATCAAGGATGGACAGATCGAAACCAAACTCGCCGGCCGCAACGTTGCGCGCGCGGCGAGCTTTACTGAGTTGCTGGCGCCCGAACGCCGCGCTGCTATTTTCCAATCAAGCCCGGCAGACACAGAAGCGAACGCAAAAATGCTGAAAGCTCTGCTGGCGCTCAACGTCGCTTTGGAGCAACCCTCAACCAACGAAAATGAAATGGTCGCGATCGCGCAGGACTTTGTGGCGGGTGACGATGCGATGCGCACTTACCGTCAGGTTTATGTCGCGGGAAGATTCGTGAAAAAAGGCGTCGCTCTGTCGACGGCTGTGGACCTGACGGATCAGGCGGCCAGCGGCGTCGAAGTCGCGCTCAGTGTTCCGGCGGCGACCGTCGCCGTGCAGCCCGACGAGCTGGCCGACATTCGCGCCCGCGCGCTGACGGCAGGCGGAACGCCTAACATTCCGGACGCTCCGCGTTCCGCGCTGGCGGGAATTTTGCGCGGCCGAATGGAAGATCTCGCCGGCATGGCGCTCTTTAATTTGGACAGACCCGCTGATGCGGCCACGCGCTTCCGCCGCGCGGTTAGCGTCTCGCCGGAAGGCACGCCGCTGTGGCGTTCAGCGCTTTGGCATCTGGGTTCTGCGCTTGAGGCCAGCGGCAAAAGCGATCAGGCCTTGCTCTATTACATCAAGAGCTACGTCGCGGGCGCTCCCGATCCGGCGCGTCGCGCCGTGATCGAAAACGTGTACAAGAAAGTCAACGGAACTTTGGAAGGACTCGATGACAAGATCGGGCCTGGGTTTACCACTGCAACCGCGCCTACGCCAACGCCCAGTCCAACGCCACAGTGAGTTTCTAAACGAGATTTCATCCAACAAAGAAGCACGTTCAGGCACTGGAGAGCCGGCTAGTGCCCTTCGTTACAGAACCCCGAGCGGTAGCGAGGGGTTGCTGCCACTCAAGCAGTCACTATGATCCTACGATAATAAAGGAGAGACGTGACTGTTCGGCGAACCATTTCGCCGTGGAGCGGCCAACGCAACTCTGCCTTCCGGCCATCCAAGCCGACGCCCAGCAACCTAAATCTGCCCGCAGTGGCGAGCGGGCGATACGTCGAACTATAATGGTTTCCATCAATCCTACGATCTTAGCTATGTTTAGACTAAAGATTCTCTCCTGGCGCACTGCAGCGTTGGCCTTTTCACTCTGTCTTTTCTCATCAGCCGGTTCGGCCCAGACACAACCGGCCGCGGCGGGTTCCCGCTATGACGTAACGAACTATCGGATCGAGGTTCAACTGAATCCCGAGCAGCACATGCTGCGCGCCGGCGCGGACGTCACGTTCGTGCCGCAAGAAGCGACGCGCTCGGTCGTCTTCGAATTGAACGGCTCGCTGCATGTCGACAGCCTGGAGAAAGACGGCAAGGCGATCACCACTTTTGTGCAGGACGCCGTGGGCGCGGGAGCGCTGGGACCGAACGTGCGCATCGACCTGGGCCAGGTGGTCCCTGCCGCCCAGCCGGTCACGTTGCGAATCCGTTGGAGCGGGGCGCTGACTTCGCCGGAAGGTGGACCGCTGGCGAATAAGCGTCTGGCCTATGTCGGCCCCGAAGGTTCATATCTGATGTACGCCTCGCGCTGGTTTCCTTTTCATGATTATGCGGCGGATCGGGCGACCGCGGACATCACTGTCATCGTCCCGACCGGGATGCAGGTCGGCGGCATCAGCGACGAGCCGGTCAACCCGCAGGTGGATAAGACCGGCACCACGCGCTTTCGCTTTGTAAACAAACAGCCGGTGCTGGTGGGTAATTTCATCGCCGGCCAGTACGTCGCCAAGTCCCTGCACTTTGGGAAGTACGAGCTGCAATTCTTCGTCAAGCCCGGCAGCGAGAATCGCATTACGAGTTATGGCGAAGTCATGGGGCGGGCGCTGGAGTTCTACACGAAAGAATACGGCCCGCCGGCCTTTGGCTCGCGCTTCATCGTGGCGCAAACCGACGATGAATCGATGGAGGCTTATTCCGGCCCGGGCATTCTGTTTCTGGCGGCCCGGTTTTTTGATTCGTCCCGACCGGCCCAGGAAGATCGACTGCAGCGTGAAGTCGCCTATCAATGGTGGGGACAGACAGTTGGCTTAAAGTCGTTTGACGATGCCTGGGTGTCGCAGGGCCTGGCCGAATGGAGCGCGTTTGCGCTGCGGGAATCGACGTTGAGCGGCGGCCAGCTCGATGCAGCCCAACGCGAAGAGCAAGAGCGCGCGCTGACGTTTGAACAGACGTCTTCAATTGTGCGCGCACCGGGGGCGCTGGACGATCAGTCCGCCGCTTACCAGTCGATAGTCTTCTACAAAGGCGCAATGGTCTTTCGCATGCTGCGCGAATCGATGGGCAGAGAGAAGTTCGGCTATCTGTTGCAGAAGTTTCTCGATCAGTTTCGGAACAAGAATGCTTCGATCGATGATTTCGAACGATTGACCTCGCAAGTAGCCGGTAAGAACATGCGCTACTTTTTCGCGACCTGGGTCGAGGGCACCGGAGTTCCCGAATTCAGCATTGACTATCAGATTATTCGCACGCGGGCCGGCAAATTCCGCACGCGCGGGACCGTGCGTCAGAATTTCGAAAATCTGCACCTGCCGGTTGAGTTGACACTGCATTCCGAAGGCGACTCGCAAACCAAAACGCTCTACCTGGACGGTAAGAGTGAAGATTTCGATTTCGAATCGAGTGGCCAGCCGATTAACGCCGAAGTCGATCCCAACGACAAAATCCTGCGCATGTCTGACGATCTGAAAGTTGCCATCGTCGCGCGCCGCGGTATCGAGCTGTTCCACGAAGGGCAGTACGCCGAGGCGCAGCAGCAACTGGAATCTGCGCTCAAGCTGGATCGCAATAACTCCTGGGTCTATTACAATCTGGGCCTGGTCTATTTTGAGCAGAAAAACTGGCAGTTGGCGCTCGACAATTTTCAGGCCGCCATTGACGGCACCAGCAGTAAGCCGGCTTGGATCGAGGCCTGGGCCCGCATCAAGCGCGGCAATGCGTACGATGCCAAGGGCGATCGCGAGCGCGCCGTTGCTGAATACAACAAGGCTCTGCAAACCGGGAGCAATTACGATAACGCGCAGAAGGTCGCGCAGAAGTTCATCAACACACCATTCGATCCCAAGGCTCCCGCCGAACAGGCACAGAACGGTCCGGGCGAGAATTAGTTTTGGAGTGCGGTGGCAAGCGGAGCGCGACACCGCTTTGGATTTTTGATACGATTCGCCGAATCCAAAGCGCCGTCGGCGATAACGCTTCGGCCGGCGCACTCCATAAAAACTCGTTCGATGTCGTTATTACCCTCTGATCCCCAACCCCGCGAACTTAAGCCCGAACAGAAGACTGCCGCTCACACTCTCGACCGCCATCTCTCTGTCACAGCCGGTCCGGGTTCAGGCAAGACCACGGTGTTGGTTGAGCGGTATCTGGAAATTCTGCGCACTCAAAAAGTTTCCGTCGACAATATCGTAGCCATCACGTTTACGAATCGGGCCGCGAATGAAATGCGCCAGCGGGTACGTACAAAGATTGACGCGCTGCTGCGCGAGACTTCAGGCAATGAGCGTCAGACCTGGCTGCGGCATAAGCGGGCCCTCGAAGCCGCAGTCGTCACGACGATTCACGGGTTTTGTTCGCGGCTGCTGCATGAGTTTCCCGTCGAAGCCAACATCGATCCCCAATTCGCACTGCTGGACGAGCATCAATCGGCAATGATGCTCGAAGCTGTCGTCGAACAAGCACTCACCGATGCGATTCACCACGGCAATGAAAAAATTGTGCTGATGACGCAGGGCGCCACCCGCGCCGTGCTCGCCTCCGCGTTAGTCGAACTCTATCGCCGTTATCGCGGCGAGGGCCTGTCGCTCGAAGCAATCGAAAAACTTTCGGCCAGAAACCACGCCGCTGATGCTGAGTACGCCGCCGCGTTCAAAGCGCTGGAAGCCGCGATGGCGGATCTGATTGCGGCCCGAGGGCTGTCGCGGGACGCGGAAAGAAAGCGTGGCAAGGCTGCTCAGGAGTGGCCGGCCCTACGGCAAATTCTGTCCCGGCCGCCTACTGACGCGACGATCGCCGCGTATTGCCAGGGGATCGAAGACCTCTGGGAGGCACGACCCCGAAAAGGCAGCACGCCCGTGATTGAACGGCTGGACGAATTGCTTTGGGACGCAAAATCTTCCGACCGACTGCGTGGCCGTGTGCCTTGTCTGGGTTTCGATTTGTTGGCGAAGGATTATGCGCTTGCTCTGATCAAGCTGCTGCGCGAAATCGATCGCCGTTTGGAAGTTGAAAAGCAGCGGCTCTCGGTGCTGGACTTTGACGACTTGCAGTTGCGCACCCTGCAGGTTCTGGAGCGGCCGGAAGTCCTGACTCGGGTGACGGAGCGTTATCGATTTTTCCTGGTTGACGAGTTTCAGGATACCAACGGCCTGCAACGCGATCTCATGAACCGGCTGGCGCTGGGACGCGGCGCCAATCTATTCATCGTCGGCGATCGCAAACAGTCGGTCTACGGCTTTCGCGGCGCGGACGTCGATGTATTCAGCGAGATGACCGCGGCCATCGTGAAAGCGGGCGGCGCGCCGCAGCCGCTGCAACTGAATTTTCGCAGCCAGAAGCCGCTGATCGACTCGTACAATTTTCTGTTCGCGCGGATTTTCACGGCGCGCGCGGAAGTCCCTGCCGCAGAGTTAGGCCAACTTGGCTTTGTAGAACACGAGCCCAGCGTTGCCGAGCGAGCCGCCGCACACAAACCGCCTTTGGTTGAGCTCATGGTCAGCATTCTGTCTGAGAGCAAGACCAGCGCGGCCGAATCGGAGGAAGGAGCCGAGGAAAGTGATCCGTTAGGGGCACAGGAGCGAGATGCTGAACAGGTTGCGGCCCGAATCAGGTCCTTGGTCAGTGGCCCGGACTTCAGTCCGGGTAACCAGGCGTCTCCAGATTCAAGTCCGGGCAACTTCAGGTATGGCGACATCGCTATTCTCCTCCGAGCTTTCACCGGAGTCTGGACATACGAGAGCGCCTTACGCCGCGCCGGCATTCCTTATCTAACGGTACAGGGAAAAGGCTTTTATCAGAGAGAAGAGATAACGGATCTGATTCAACTGCTTCGCTTTCTCGATAACACTACCGACGAGTTGGCGCTTTCCGCGGTGCTGCGTTCGCCGCTCGGTGGTATTTCCGACAACGCGTTGCTGGCCTTGCGGTGTGCGCCGCGCGTCACGGATGTTGGCAGCTCTGAACGCCTGCATCGCCGCAATCTACGGCGCGCGCTGCGAAGTCATCGTGAGATTCAGTTCATCGACGAAGCGGACCATGCGGCGCTGGATCGCGTCTCAGAGTGGCTCGACTTACTTATTAGGCGGAGAAATCGCTACAGCATTTCAGAATTGCTAAGGTTCGCGGTCTCTTCGTCTGAATTCACGGTGGTGATTGCCGCCAACTTTGACGGGGCGCAGAGGGTTGCGAACGTCGAAAAGCTTTTTCGCCTGGCTGAACAATTTGAAAAGTCGGGTTACCTGATTCGCGATTTCGTTCATTACGTCGAAGAGTTCGAAGCCATCGGCGGCCGCGAAAGCGAAGGCCAAATGGACGAGTCGGCCAATGTCGTGCGGCTGATGACGATTCATCAGGCGAAGGGCCTGGAGTTTCCGGTAGTCATAGTTCCCGACCTGCACCGCGAGCAAAGACCGCGCGACGCATGGTACGCCCTCGACCGTCATAAAGGTTTTAGCGTCCGTGTTCCCGATGGGCGCGGCCAGGCGGTTCGTGGATCGCTCTTCAATCAACTGCGGCAACGCGCGCGCTGGCGTGAAGAGTTCGAAAGCATGCGTTTGCTTTACGTCGCGGCAACGCGCGCCGAGGATCGTTTGATTCTTTCGGGGGCGGTCGCGCAAAAAGAACTAAAGAACCTCGCTAAGACTGAACGCGAACAGTGGCTGGCGTGGATCTGGCAGGCGCTGGAACTCACCGAGCATCCGCAGAGCGGCGTGCTGGCATTCGGTGAAGATGTTGAGATCCAACTGACCGTCGATCGCGAGGCGCAGACCTTGAAATCATCAAATCAGTCTTTCCGTGACGCCGAAGAACCTGAAGAGTTTGATTCTTCCCGGCCAATAGACGAGCTGTTTCCGCTTTTGCAACCGGTAAAAGCCGAGCGCGGACAGGCGCTGCGCCGTTTCAGTGTGACGCAATTGATTAACTTCCAACGGTGCACCCGACAGTATTACTTTGATCGGATGCTGCGCGCGCCGGGCGCGGAAGAGCGCGCCATCTGGAATGACGCCGAGGCGCCGGAACCGCCCGCGAACCTAACGGCGACTTTGAAGGGTGCAGTGATTCATCGCTTCTGCGAAACCTTTCGCCAGGGCGATGATCCAGGGACGCGTCTGCGGACCAGTTTCAATCAAGTTGTCGCGCAACGGCAAGCGGAATTGGCTGGACGTGTTTTCGAAATTGATCCCGAAGAAGCAGTGCTCGATCTGATGCCGTTGGCCGAAAATTATCTTGCCAGCGAAGTCTTTCAACGTGTGAAGGCCTTGGATCGATTCAATGCTGAATCTGCCAATCCGCAATCCGCGATCCGCAATTCGAAATCTCTTTCACCTGGCCTTTGGAGTGAATTGCGATTTCGTTTGCGACGGCCGTGGGGAATTCTCACCGGCACCATCGACAAGCTTCTGATCACGCCGGCGGCCGATGGCAACGGCATCGACGTTGAGGTGATTGACTTCAAGACCAACCGGTTTAGCCGGCAAGTTGTCCCGCAAGAAAACCGCGCTCGCAGCGCTGCCGTAACGGCCGGAGGCCGCGGGGAGCTGAAGACTGAAAATCGTTCCCAGCCCGCGCAGGGCTTGTTCGATTTTGAGAGCGTGCCGGAAGACGTCGCCAGCGAAGGTAATAAGACTTCAACTGATTCAGAAGTTTCTTTCACCGCACAAGCCGAAATGCTCGCGCGTGACTATCAACTTCAGATGCAGGCTTACGCGCTGGCCTTGCGCGAGCTGCTGCCAAACGAGGTCAGGGTAAATAGCCTGCGCGCTACCCTGCACTTTATCGAACCCAACCTCGAAGTGGCTCTAGCGCCGGAACTGCTGGAGCACGACACCTGTGTTCGCATAATTGACTACGCGATGCTTCAGATCGCCGCGCTTGATGGCACACTGGACGCCGAGCTGTTTCCTCCGCTTCCCGCCACTCATTGTCGGATGTGCAACTTCCTCGAACTATGTCCGGCGGGGCGGGAGGGGCTGAGACAGAACTAAGAGCTATCGTAAACAGTGTTTAGAGTACCGACTTTAGTCGGGCTTTTCGCTTGGCAAAAACTCAACTAAAGTTGGTACTCTATGCGCCGCCTATCAACGCGACGAGGACTAATCCAACATGCTTACCCTGAAATCCTTTGACGGCGGAGAGTTTTCCGCCTACCTCGCTTTGCCCGCCAGCGGTCACGGTCCGGGCATTGTCGTCTTACAGGAAATTTTCGGCGTCAATCAGTACATCCGCAGCGTTTGCGACTGGTATGCAGCGCATGGATTCGTCGCGCTGTGTCCCGATTTGTTCTGGCGCCAGGAGCCCGGCGTGGAACTGACTGACAAGTCAGAAGCCGACTGGCAGAAAGCATTCGCCCTCTACAACGGACTGGACGAAGCCAAAGCTGTCGAAGACTCCGCGGCCGCGGTCGACTTTCTGCGCAAGCATCCGGCATGCAGCGGTCGAGTGGGCGCGGTAGGTTTTTGTCTCGGAGGCAACCTTGCATGGCTGCTTTCAGCGCGATTCAAACCTGACTGCGCGGTTGGTTACTACGGCGTCAGTATTGAGAAGACCCTGAATGAAGCGAAGAATCTCAGCTCGCCGCTGATGCTGCACATCGCGGGGAAGGATCAGTTCTGCCCTCCGGAAGCGCAGCAGCAAATTCACGAGACTCTTGATGGAAATCCGCTGGTGACGATTCACGATTATCCCGAGCAGGTTCACGCGTTCGGCCGCACCGGTGGGGAACACTTTGACGCTCAGGCCGCGGAGTTGGCGAATTTGCGCACGCTCGAATTCTTTGTGCGCAACCTGGCGGGAGCGGGATTCGCCAACGCGCAAAAGTCACTCTCCGAACTGTGGGACGAACACGTCAAGTACGAGTTCGCGACCCGCAATACTGAAGATACTTTGCGGACGATGGTGGCGAACGCCTACGTTAATCACGTTCCGGTGCTAACAGGTGGTGTTGGCCATGATCAGTTGCGCGAGTTCTACTCTCAGCGTTTCATTCCCCAAATGCCGCCGGACACTTCGATGACGCCGGTGTCACGTACCATCGGTGTCGATCAAGTGGTTGATGAGATGGTTTTTGAATTCACGCACACGATCAAAATGGACTGGATGCTGCCCGGCGTCGCTCCGACCGGTAAGCATGTGAAGGTTCCCCTGGTCGTAATTGTTCACTTTCGCGACGGCAAGCTGGCACACGAACATATCTACTGGGATCAGGCATCAGTGCTGGCGCAATTGGGTTTGATCGAGACAGCAAAGCTTCCCGTGGCTGGCGTTGAGACCGCCGAGAAGGTGCTGAATCCGAGTTTACCGGCGAATGAGATGATGAAGCGGTAGTGATTTGCTCAGGCTATCCCATTAGCACCTCGCTTTAGCGAGGTGTTGAGGGTAGGAACGAGACAATGCCTGAGCCGTTTCAACGGCTGGCGAAACCATTGAAATGGTTATTCTCTCAGTTGAAAGTAATTTCCACCTCGCTGAAGCGAGGTGCTAATGAGATGACTTTTCACGTCAAGAAGAACCTGGAGCCAGACGATTGACAGCAGTCAATCAAACCAATCCCGTCCCCCTCGTTAGCCGTCTGCGTCGCGATCTCGGCACCGTCGAATCGTACGCGGCGCTGATTGGGATTCTGATCGGCGCCGGCATCTTTAAAGTCACCAGCGACGCCTGGTCCCTCACCGGTCCCAGTGTGATTCTCGGCTATGTCGTGCTAGTGCCGGCGATTCTGGCGACTTCGATTCCCTATGCAGCGTTCATTTCCACGCCGCTGGGACGCGAGCCCGGCGGTGAATACCTCCACATCTCGCGCACCCTGGGTGGATACGCTCTAGCGTACGTCGGCGCCTGGCTAAAGATCATCGCTTACATTGGAGCGGGTGCTTATCTGGCGAGTGCCCTGGCGGATTACCTGATTGAACTTACCGGGCGGCGTTTCACTGGAGAGTTGCTTCACCAATCCCTCGCCGTCGCCAGCTTAATTTTCTTCTACCTTGTACACGTGATCGGCGTGCGTTGGTTTGGCCGCATACAGGTAACGATGTGTGCAGTCCTGGGATTTTCAATTCTGGTGCTGGTGCTGCCGGGCCTGTTCGCGATTCACGGGTCGAACTATTCACCGTTCATCACTCATGGAGCGAGCGGGTTCGCGGCCAGTTTGATACCACTCTTCTTTTCCTACGCGGGCTTTGAAGCGTTAGCCCAAACGGCGGGAGAGACGAAGGACAGCACGCGCCGGCTCCCAATGGTTTTTCTTAAGGGCATTAGTGCGGCCGCCCTGATTTTCGTTTTGATGTCGCTGGTCGCGTTTGGGGTCCTGCCGGGGGCGCGCCTGCAGGCGAGCAATGCGCCAATGACTGAAGTCGCCGCGGTCTATCTTCCGTGGGGCGCGGCCGCGCTGGTTACGATCGGGGCCATCATGGCCATCACGACTTCTCTAAACCCAACCCTGATCGTTCCATCGCGGCTGGCAATTATCTTTGTCGAAGACGGGCTGGCGCCGCGTTGGCTCGGGTTCATTAATCCACGGACGGCAACACCCGTGCGGGCCCTGACCCTCACGCTTCTCGCCAGCGCGTTGCTGGTAATCAGTAAACAGCTCTCGCTGGCTTTAACGATAGCGGTGTTCGCTCTCTTTCTGCTCTACTTTCTGCACAGTCTGACTTTTCTCTTGCTACCGCGCCGGAATCCGCAACTTTACAAACAGATCAGCGTGGGAATTCCGGTTTGGCTGCAACGTGGAGCGGCATTGCTGTCAGTGCTGTCGATGGGTTTGTTAATCGTCGTGCAGGTGTCGCAGGATGCGCATACACTATTGACACAGAGTCTGAGTGAGAGGATTGCAAAGCATTCGCTTACCAGCCTGGAACTGGCGTTGGTGTGGTCGTTAATTGGCGCGGGGCTGTATGTCGTTGCCCGACTGATGCGGAAGAAGTAATGCGCAACGATTTGCTGGGAGCGCGGACGCCCTCGTCCGCACTGAGCGCAAAGCGCGAACATTGTTATGGACATCTCGAACAGACGAGTCTTAATTACCGGCGCCAGCCGCGGTCTTGGTCGCGCATTAGTTTTTGCCTGCGCCAAAGCTGGCGCGGGAGAGATCCTTGCTGGCGTGCGCCAGCCGGTTGACATTGTTGACTTAAGGGACGAAGCAGAGACGATTGGCGCGCCGATCACTCCGATCAGGCTCGACGTTACCGTTGACAAAGATGTGCGCGCTGCCGCTCAGCTCGGTTTCGTGGATATTCTGATCAACAACGCTGGCATAGCCGGCTACGGAAATCCCCTCAACATGAATCATGAAGATGCAGTGCGAGAAATGGATGTAAATTATTTCGGCGCGTTGCGCATGGCCCGGGCCCTGGCGCCGGCGATGATCAAACGCGGCGAGGGAATGATTGTGAATGTGGCCACGGCCTTTGCCAAAGTGAACCTGCCGATTGTTGGCACTTACTGCGCCTCGAAAGCGGCGCTGCTCTCGCTCGGCCAGGCTTTGCGTGCGTATCTGTCTGACAAAGGGGTGCACGTGATGACGGTAATGCCGACCACGATCGACACCGACATGAGTAAAGGCGCCGACGTGCCCAAGATGACGACCGAGTTCGTGGCCGGTGAAATCCTGCGGCACATAAGAGAGAAAACCATCGATCCGCCGATTGGTGAAGAGGCTGAAGGAATTCTCGACGGACTGCTGAAAGATCCATCTGCGATGGAAAAAATGTTCGCGCAGATTCGCGCGTGAACTCCGTGTTCTCCGTGCCTCCGTGGTTGAATTTCAGTCGAAGGCCGTTCACCACGGAGGACACAGAGGACAAAGAGAAACCCTTAATCTTGAAACCTGAACCCCAAATCAATCGCCGCCGCGAAGAATTTCCCACGCTCGCTTCCGGCATACACCTCCTGAGTCACAGCCTCGGTCCCGTGCCACGTACGGCGCGAGAGTCAATGCTTGCGTACTATGACGCCTGGGAACATCACACGAGTGAGGACGCCTGGGCCGCAAGCTGGTGGGAGATGTCCGCGCGCGTCGGCGATGGCATTGCCCGGATACTCGGGGGCCCGCCCGGTTCAGTGCAGATTCAACCCAATGCCTCGATAGCACTCTCAAGCGTTGCTTCGTGCTTTGAATTCGAAACTGCCGGGCGCAACAAAATAGTCACTACCGCGCTCGATTTCCCTTCCATGGAATATGTCTGGGATGCGCAACGACGAATGGGCGCCATAGTGGAAGTGGTGCACTCCGATGACGGCATCAGGGTTCCCTTGAAGCACATTCTCAACGCGATTGATGATCAGACGTGCCTGGTCGCCCTTTCGCATGTTTCGTTTCGCAGCTCTTATCGCGTCGACGCTGAGGCCATAGTTGAACGTGCTCACCAACATGGCGCGCTGGTCCTGCTTGATGTTTATCAGTCAGCCGGCGCTGTGGAATTGAAAGCTGCTGAGTGGGACGTCGACTTTCTGATTGGCGGCACGATCAAGTGGCTCTGCGGCGGTCCGGCTTGCGGCTATCTTTATGTGCGTCCTGATCTGCAAAAGAATCTTCAGCCGCGTCTGACTGGATGGGTCGCGCACGCCGCGCCGTTTGATTTCGCGCCGGCGCCCATGCGTTATGATGATTCAGTGCGCCGCTTTGCGCAGGGCACACCCAGCATTCCCGCTCTCTACTCGGTCCTTCCCGGTTTGCAGATTATTGAAGAAGTCGGTGTGCCGGCGATTCAAGCCGAATCACAGCGCCGCACCGAATGGATGATCGATTTTGCCCTGGAAAGAAGTTGGAAGGTGAACAGCCCGCGCGACGTGAACGAACGCGGCGGCTCAGTAATGATCTATGTGGACGATGGCCCGGCGATGGTCAATCGTCTGGCAGAGAAAAAGGTATTCGTCGATTGCCGTCCCGGCGTCGGCCTGCGGGTCTCGCCACATTTCTTTAATACTGATGAAGAGGTGAGGGAAGCAATGGGGATTCTTGCAAGAATAATGGGATAGTCCTACAGAAGAAAGTAATGGTATTTCATTGATCCTCGCCCTATAATCCGCGCAGCTAAGGTACTCGTCCTCAATCTCACGAGCGAAGTATGACCCATGAGCTCCCAACATTGGTTGACGATGACCTCGTTACCGAGGAAATTGGTGATTGGGGTCAGGAGAAATATCAACTGCTCAACTTGTATGTTCAGTTATTCTCCGCTTCAATGAAGAACAAATGGGACTGTCGAGTCTATATAGACCTCTTTGCGGGTAGTGGGAGATCGAGAATTAAGGGAACGACAAGAATCGTTTCGGGATCACCTCTCATCGCGCTAGACATTGATCCTCCATTCGACCAATACATATTTTGCGAGAAGAAGATGGAAAAGCTTCAATCGCTTGAGACGCGAGTCCGTCGAGACTATTCAAAAGCGAATGTCGTTTTTCAGCCGGGCGATGCGAATGAGTTTGTATCGCAAATCCTCGACAAGATTCCGAAGCACAGACCAGGCTTTAAAGTGCTAAGCTTTTGCTTTGTCGATCCTTACAATCTAGGAGACTTGTCCTTTGATACCATTGACCGACTATCTAACCGCTTCATCGACTTCCTGGTGTTGATAGCAACCGACATGGACGCAAGTAGAAACATTTCTAAGTATGAATTGCCAGCGAACACCACGGTCGAGAGATTCTTAGGTGTTTCGCAGTGGAGGTCTGAGTGGGCAGCAGCAAAGAAAAACGGCGAGAGCTTCAGCTCTTATCTGATGGATCGTTTCTCGCGCCAGATGGAAGCGAGACGATATATTCGTGCTCCGATCGAAGAAACTAAGCTCGTACGCTCAACCGAGAAGAATCTCCCCTTATATCGGTTGGCTTTGTTTAGTCGACACGAACTCGGTAAGAAGTTCTGGGAACAATCAAAGAAATACAGTGACGACCAGCTCGGTCTCTCTTTTACCTAGCTATGGCCCAACAATCATCAATTGAATGGACTGACGCGACTTGGAATCCCGTAACGGGCTGTACAAAGATTAGTCCTGGTTGCAAGTATTGCTACGCCGAGAGAATGGCGAAGCGGTTGCAGTCAATGGGACAGCCACGTTATCGCGACGGCTTTCAACTAACCATGCAGTCCGACGTAGTGGACCAGCCTCTCACGTGGAAGAAACCTCGAACCGTTTTCGTCAATTCCATGAGCGACCTCTTTCATGACGATGTTCCGCTTTCATACCTAAAGAGGGTATTCGGGGTAATGGCGATGGCTAGTTGGCATACCTTCCAGGTCTTAACAAAGCGATCAGAGAGACTAGCAGACGTTGCCAAGTACCTTCCGTGGCCCACCAATGTATGGATGGGCGTGAGTGTAGAAAACGAAGACTACACATATCGAATTGATCATCTGAGTCACGTTACGGCTGCCATTAGATTTCTTTCCATCGAGCCCCTGATCGGCCCTATCAGGAACCTTCGATTGGACAGTATTGACTGGGTAATCGTTGGCGGTGAGTCAGGCCCACATGCGAGGATGATTGATCCTGATTGGGTCCGGACCATTCGCGACGGTTGCTTATCAGCCGGGGTTCCCTTCTTCTTCAAACAGTGGGGTGGCACCCGCAAATCAAGAACAGGACGAGTGTTGGATGGCCGCACTTGGGATGAGATGCCACAGCACACAGTCCCTATATCCGAGTAAGATTGATTCACACAACATACCGCACACTCGGACTACCCGCCGGATAAAAGACTCCCAACAAACGCAGCTCATCCGCGCCCGTATTCTCGACACAATGCACCTGGCCTTTTGGCAGGTAGATACACGAGCCGGGCCCGATTGGTGTGCTGGTCTCGCCGGCCCACATGCGACCCTGTCCACGTAAGATGAAGAGCACTTCTTCATATTGATGAAAATGATCAGGCGCGCGGCCGGGAGGAATTGAGCCCACAAACTGCGTGGCGTTAGTACTTCCGATCTCATCGTCGACCAACACTCGATACCAACGATCGGCGGTGGGTTGAGCTGGACGATCTGAGAGACGAACCAACGGCGGCTTCGTTTGCGAGGAAATGGACGGCGAGATTTCGGCCGAGACGAATTCGGGTTCGCGATCAGGATCCGGACATTGCGAACTGATCATGACGATGGAACTCGGCCCGGGATTGTTGACCGTGAAGGTTGCGCCGGGAGGAAGATAGATGCCGGTGTCAGGGCCAACTTCAAAAGCTTTGCCGTCAACGGAAACGATTACCCGCCCGCCACCGCAGGCGGTACTGACTTCACTGGCGTCGGTACGCCGGTCATCCGAATCAAGCACATACAGAATCTCATCGCAGTCGTCGTTACGAATTCCCGGCGACAAGCCCGGCGCGAACTCCAAGACGCGCAGCGAGATCGCCTGCGCTCCCGTCTCGCGGCCAATCCGATTCCAAATGCGCAGCGTGCCTGCGATCAAAGGATCGCCCTCGCGCATTTCGGAAACGCGGCATCCGCCTTCCAAAGTCACAGCCATAGAAATGGTTAGCGTTCAGTCTTCAGATGATGTGTCGTGTGCTCAGTGATTGATGAGCCGGACGTCTGAGAAAGATTCGAGGTGGTTTGTGAGCGAAATGACGGTGGCGCTTCACCACTCGGCCTCAATTGCGGCGGTGCGTACCCCGCATCCAGCAGATTCTGCAAACGGGCGTCTGCCGAATGATCCTCGACACCCTTGCGCGGCCTGGTGAACAGCAAGCCATTCAGCACCAATCCGAGTCCGATGGCGAAAGCAATTGTTCCAAGTCCCAAAATCAAAACCGACGCTTCGATGTCAGCATCGCGAAGAACCGCCGACATCACTAACCCAAGTATGGCGGCTCCCAAACCGCTTGCAGCGGTAATAATTCCGGCGCGCACTCGCCGCAGACGCTTCTCTTCATACGACTCGAGAAACTTTTCGATCTGCGGCAAAACATCTTCGGCGACCTTCTTCAATTCGTGAGCGTCTTCAACCTCACGGATCTTTTCCGCTATTGCGCGGCCGATCTCCTGGCGAGCGGTCACGGCTGAGGCGGTGATTGAGTCAGGCCGTTCGATGCTTACGCGCACGGCCCGCAGGTCTGAACCGCAAGCGCGACAAAACTGGCTTGCCTGACGTTCTTCAGATCCACAACTCGGACAGAACATAATTGGAGGGTTATACGGTCAAGATTCGCGCGCGGTTCCAACTGATCGCCGCTATCGATTGGCTCCGTTTAGAGTTCCAACTTAAGCCGGCCTTTGCCGCCGGAACAAAAGCCCTAAATGAAGTTGGCTATGCTAAACCCCGCCGCTCACCGCCGGCATGATACAGATTTCCACATCACCTGTAATCCCGGTGTCCAGGACGTGGTCGCGGCGGACGACTTCACTGTTGACAAAGACATTGACGTGGGGCCGCACATCGCCCTGCTCGGTCAAAACCCGATCTCGCAATCCGGCGTGCGCTTTCCATAATTGACCGAGCGCCTCAGCCACTGTTGCCGGCGCCACGTCCAGTCGTATTTCGGCCTGGCCGCCAGTGAATTCGGTCAAGTAACCTGAGATTTGAAAGGTAATCATTTGTTCGAGTCAACTGCCAATCCTAACCGAGTGAGCCGCCCAAGTCTATCGTTTAGGCCTGAAATCAAACTAATCAGAAACTCTGATTAGCACCTCGCTTTAGCGAGGTGAACCAACGATAGAAGGGGCCAACCTCTGAAACCGTTTCGACGGTTTACCTGAAGCCGTTGAAACGGTTAGACTCAAGGAAATATTTTCCTACACACCTGGCTTAAGCGAGGTGGAAATGAAAAATCAAACCGGTAACTACGAGGAATGCAATCGACCGCAAAGGCCACCGACACAAATAGCGAACTGAAAGAGCGGGTGCGCGCCTTTTGGCAGGCCCATCCCTGCGGCACCAAGTTCAGCGATGCCGAGATCGGGACGCGTGAATTTTTCGAGCGCGTCGAAGCGCATCGCTACGCCAAGGAATGGCACATTCCCGAAGCCGCCAATTTTGCCGCCGCGCGCGGGCTGCGCGTGCTGGAGATTGGTTGCGGGCTGGGCACTGATGGGGCGCAATTCGCTTTGGCAGGTGCAAATTATACCGGTGTCGATCTGACCGAAGCATCGGTTGAGTTGGCACGAAAGAAATTTGAATTGTCTGGTTTGCGGGGCGAGTTTCGCGTAGCGGATGCTGAGAAGCTGGATTTCGCCGACGATTCATTTGATCTGGTCTATTCGCATGGCGTGCTGCATCACACGCCCGACACAAAACAGTCCGTGCGCGAAATTCATCGAGTCCTGAAACCCGGGGGCCGCGCGATTGTGATGCTGTATCATCGCGGCAGCTATAACTATCGTATCGGTATTCGGGTGTTGCGCCGCGCTGGCGCGAACTTGCTAAAAAGCGCGAGCGGAATCAAGATCGTCAACCGCTTGACTGGCGAGCCTGTGGAATCGCTGCGGGACCATGCTCGTTTGTTGAAAGCAAGCACGAATGGACACGTGGCATCTGACGAATTCCTGAGTCAAAGCACGGACGGCGCCGGCAATCCGCTGGCCCGAGTGTACTCGCGGCGCGAAGCTCGCGAGCTCTTCGGTGACTTTCGCGAGGTTGAATTGCGTGCGTACTTTCTTAACAAGCGCTTCATACCGTTGATTGGAAACCTGCTGCCCCGCTCGATTGAATCGGCGCTGGCGTCGCATTGGGGCTGGCATTTGTGGATTTATGCTAAGAAGTAATTAGAGTTCACCACAAAGACATAAAGGCACGAAGGAAAAACCGAGCAGATCTGAGGTCAGCTCTTTGTGCGCTTTGTATCTTTGTGGTGATCATAGTGTGAGATGAAGAACATCCTAATTACAGGCGGGGCGGGTTTCATCGGCTCGCATCTGGTCGATCGACTGCTGGAAGAAGGCGGCTGGCGCGTCACAGTCGTTGATGACTTCAACGACTTTTACGATCCGTCGATCAAGCGCGCGAACATTCGCGCACACCAGCAAAACGAAAGATACAAGCTCGTCGAAGCCGACATTCGTGAGCGCGACAAGTTGGAGCCCGCGTTTGCCGACACAAACTTTGATTGTATTGTTCACCTCGCCGCCCGCGCCGGCGTGCGCCCTTCTTTGAGCGAACCAAAACTGTACGCCGAAACGAACATTAATGGCACACTCAATTTGCTGGAGCTGGCGCGTGCTCAGGGTGTGCCACAGTTTATTTTCGGATCTTCATCGTCAGTGTACGGCATCAACTCGAAAGTTCCGTTTAGCGAAGACGATCCCATCTTCAGTCCGATTTCGCCCTACGCGGCGACGAAAGCCGCGGGCGAATTGATCTGCCATACTTATGCTCATCTGTACGATCTGCGCATAGTCTGCCTCCGGTTCTTTACCGTCTATGGCGCGCGGCAGCGACCAGATCTCGCGATCCACAAATTTGCCCGATTGATTAGCGCCGGTCAACCGATACCGGTGTTCGGCGACGGCACTACGCGTCGCGACTACACCTACATTGATGACATCATTGCCGGCGTGCGCGCGGCGATTGATTACGATCAGAGCAAGTATGAGATCATCAATCTCGGCGAGTCGCGCACCGTTGAATTGCTGGAATTGATCTCGCTCCTGGAAAGCGCGCTGGATCAGCATGCCGAGATTGACCGGCAACCGCCGCAACCAGGCGACGTGCCGCAAACCTTCGCGGATGTGACGAAAGCGCGCAGGCTGCTCCGTTATGATCCGCGGATCCAGATTGAAGAGGGAATTCGCAGGTTTGTTGAATGGTTTCGTGAAAGCCAGTCCGGCGGAAAGTGATGGGCTTCGATAAAGTGTTCTACAATGTTCGCTCATCCGCGGCTTTGCCGCCCGATATGCGGAAAGGCTCCGCCTTTCCGTGGCGTCGATTCAAGGCTAAGGAGGCTATGCCTCCGTTACGAGGCGTAGCCTCGGAAAATGAAGAGTGAAAGCTTGCCGGTGAGGCAGAGCCTTACCGCACATCAGGGCGGCAGAGCCGCGCGTTAGGATGGCAACTACAGCAAACAACGTCACGACTTCTCTCCCGCGCGAGATGGAGCAGCATACTTACTCGATCATGTACGAGGTCGAGGAGAAGCATTGGTGGTTTGCGGGCCGCCGGCATATCATCGCGGGCTTTGTCGAACGGGCCTGCCGCGACCTCGGTAAGTTGCAGCCGCGCATTCTTGATGTTGGCTGTGGGACTGGTGCGAATTTACAAATGTTATCGAAGTTTGGCGTGGCGGAAGGCGTCGATGTCTCAGTTGCAGCGCTCGATTTTTGTCGCGCCCGCGGCCTGGCAGAGGTGAAACAAGGTGCGGCCGAGAGTTTACCTTACGAAGACGCTGCGTTCGATCTGGTGACCGGGCTTGATGTCGTAGAGCATCTCGATGATGATATCGCCGGCCTGAAGGAAATGCGCCGGGTGCTGCGGCCGGGTGGACGGGCCGTGCTGTTCGTGCCGGCATTCATGTTTCTTTGGGGAGTGCAGGACGACATCAGCCATCATCGACGCCGTTACACACTCCCGGACTTGAAGAGGAAGCTCCGAGAGGCGGGATTGACAGTTGAGCGCGCAACTTATGCCAACCTGACTTTCTTTGCCCCGATCCTGATGGGCCGGCTACTGATGCGCCTGATTGGTTGGCGTCCAGCATCCGAAAACAACATTACGATAAGCGCCTTGAACGGTCTGCTCGGGCGCATCTTCAGTGTCGAGAGTTGGTGGCTGCGCAGATTGAATTTTCCGTTCGGCGTCTCGATTGTATGTGTGGCAAAGCGAACTGATTAGATGAAAGTTTACGACGAACAAGACGAAACCTTGAGTGATCCTTCGGCGTCGTTACTGCCCGACGACTCACCCGATATTTCTATTTTTCTTCCTGTCTTCAACGAAGAGCCCAATCTCCGCCCGCTGCAAGAGAAGCTTGATCGGGCGTTGGCGGATTTGGGACGCAGCGCTGAGATTCTTTACGTTGACGACGGTTCGACCGATGGCAGCCTTGAAGTGCTGCGCGAAATCGCGGCAAAAGATCCACGCGTGCGCGTGATTGCGCTGCGCCGCAATTATGGTCAGACACCGGCGATGGCGGCCGGCATCCACGCGGCCAGAGGACGGGTCCTGATTCCGATGGACGCCGATCTGCAAAACGATCCCGCGGACGTCGCGCGGCTCCTGGACAAGCTCGATGAAGGCTATGACGTGGTTTCGGGGTGGAGAAAGAATCGCAAGGACCCCTTGTTCACTCGCAAGATTCCTTCGATGATGGCCAACTGGCTCATCTCAAAGATCGGCGGCGTGCCGTTGCATGATTATGGCTGTTCGCTAAAAGCTTATCGGCGCGAGTCACTTGCCGACGTGCACCTCTACGGCGAAATGCATCGATTCATTCCCATCTATGCCTCGTGGTCGGGCGCGCGGGTCGCCGAAATTCCGGTCGAACATCACCCGCGCACAATGGGCAAATCGAAATATGGTTTGTCACGGACGATCAAAGTGGTATTCGATCTGATGACGATCAAGTTCATGGCGTCTTACCAGACCAAGCCGCTTTACGTGTTTGGCTGGGCCGGCCTGCTGACTTTTCTCGTTTCGTTCTTGTGCGCCGTCTTTGCTTTTCTGATGAAGTTTGCCAGTTGGCCGCATCACGCGGACTTTATTCAAACGCCTCTGCCGGTTTTGACCATGGTCATGCTGGTATTGGGAATTCAATTTTTCTTGATGGGTTTGCTGGCTGAAATGCTGGTGCGCACTTATCACGAATCGCAGGCAAAGGCGATCTATGCAGTGCGTGAAAGGATCAATTTCACCACAGAGGACACAGAGAAATTCAAGCAGTGAACAAGAACAATAATTTGCAAAGGAATGAGATCAGCTGGCGCGGTTGTCGATGCAGCAATGAAGATCCATTCTGCTTTGGGACCAGGGTTGTTGGAAAGCGCTTACGCAGCGTGTTTGAAGCATGAGTTGACTAAGCGAGGTTTGAGAGTCGCTAGCGAAGTTCCTCTACCTGTCGTTTACGACGGCGTGACACTGGACGCCGGCTATCGGCTCGATCTTGTAGTGGAAGACACGGTTGTCGTTGAACTCAAAGCGATTGAGGCTTTGGCGCCGATTCATTCAGGCGCAAATCATTTCGTACTTAAAGCTTAGTGGAAAGCCGATCGGTTTGTTGATTGACTTTCACTCGCTTCATTTAAAGGACGGAATCAAAAGATTTGTAGTCTAAGCCGATTAGTGGGGTATTCCTCTGTGTCCTCTGTGGTGAAATAGACTTTTATGTGCGGCATAACCGGTTGGGCCAATCTCGATCCGCGCACGCCACCGCCTGAAGGCGGTGAGGATTTGCTGCGCTCGATGTGCGATCGCATGATCCATCGCGGGCCGGATTCTGAAGGCTATCTCCTCGACGATGGAATCGCGCTGGGCATGCGCCGTTTGGCGATCATCGATCTGCTGACTGGCGAGCAACCCACCTTTAACGAAGACCACAGCGTCGCCGTAATCCTCAACGGAGAAATCTATAACTATCGCGAATTGCGGGCCGACCTGGAAACAAGCGGGCACACATTCCGCAGCTCTTCCGACACAGAAATTCTGCCGCATCTCTACGAAGAGTACGGTTCTGACATGGTCCAGCACCTCAATGGCATGTTCGCCTTCGCCCTGTGGGACGATAAGCGGCGGCGCCTTTTCATTGCGCGCGATCGCTTCGGTGAAAAGCCGCTCTATTGGGGCGTCTTTGATCGTACTCTGCTTTTCGCTTCAGAGCCCAAGGTGCTGCTGGCTCATCCGGCCGTGCGACCTAACCTGAACCTGAACGCGCTGCGGCAGTATCTGTCGTTCGATTATGTGCCCGCGCCGCTTTCAATCTATGAAGGGATCAGCAAGCTGCCGGCTGCACACACGCTGACCCTCGAAGACGGCCGGATTAAGGTTGAGCGCTATTGGCGTCTCAGCTACAAGACGCGCGAACCAGTACCGAGTGTTAAGGAGGCCGCCGAGGAACTTAGTCAGCTCCTGGCCGACTCAGTTCGCATGCGCCTGGTGTCGGATGTGCCGTTGGGGATTTTACTTTCAGGCGGCATCGACTCCTCGATGGTCGCCGCGCTGGCCGTGCAGGCCGCGTCTGAAACGGTGAAGACATTTTCGATCTCGTTCGCAGAAAGTTCTTTTGACGAATCGCCATACGCGCGGGCAGTGGCGAAATTCCTCGGCACCGATCATCACGAAGAGCGCTTCAGCGCGAGCTTGGCCGCCAATCTGGTGGGCGACATCGGCGCCTGGATGGACGAGCCGATCAGCGATCCGTCGCTGGTACCGACTTACCTGCTGTCGCGCTTTACGCGCAAGCACGTGACCGTGGCGTTGGGTGGCGACGGTGGCGATGAAATTTTCGCCGGCTATCCGATGTATTTTGGTCATCGCATGGCGCGGGCATTCCTAAGCGTACCGCGCGTTATGCGGCGAAGCTTAATCGAACCGATGGTCAATCTCTTGCCGGTGAAGACAAAGAACCTTTCATTCGACTACCGCGCCAAGCGATTCATTACGGCTTCGCATTATGACGAGGTCGCGCGCCATCACGTCTGGTTCGGATCATTCACGCCGGATGATCAGGATGTGCTGCTCTCTGATGAAGTGAAACGATCAAGCGACGGCGATATCTATCGTGATGCGCGGCGCATCTTTGCCGAGTGTGACTCGAACGATTTGACCGAGTGCATGCAGAGCCTGGACACGCAGCTTTATCTGGCAGAAGACATTTTGACCAAAGTCGATCGCGCCAGCATGGCCGTCAGTTTGGAAGTGCGCGCGCCATATCTCGATCCGCGGGTGGCCGAATTTGCAGCCTCACTGCCGTCGCGTTACAAGTTGCACGGATACACTTCAAAGTACATTCTCAAGCGCGCCGCTAAAGGTCTGGTGCCGCCGTTTGTATGGCGGCGCGGTAAAAAAGGCTTCGGCGTTCCCTTCGCCCAGTGGCTGAAGGCTGAGTTACGTCCGATGGCGCGCGACCTGCTGGCGGCTGAGCGTCTGCGCCGCGGTGGTTTGTTCAATCCGGAGTACGTCACGCGGTTGCAGGACGAGCACGAGCGGGGAGTTGCCAATCATCGCAAGTTGCTTTGGACGCTGCTCTCATTCGAATTGTGGCGCGAGAGCTTTGTCGAGACACCGAAAAGGATCGAAACATCGGTAGGCGCGTCGCAGTGAATTGAAGTGCGCCGACAAGCGGAGCGCGACGGCGCTTTGGTTCGGAGTGCCGCCTTTAGGCGGGACTAATTTCCTGATCATGAGACCGCCTAAAGGCGGAACTCCAAACGATCCAAAGCGGTGTTCGCGCTTCGCTTGCCACCGCACTCCAAAATGGCAATCGATCTCACACGCGCTTACCAGGATTTGTGGAAATGGTGCCATTCTCAGGGTTTCGCCGGTTACGATCCTTTTGACGCGCTGAACAGCCGTCTGTTTCAGGCCACGCCCCTCAGACATTCACGCGTGGCCCGGCTGGTTTGGACCCAGTTTCACAAACGCTCGCCGGTTAATTTGCGTTCTTTGGTTCGCATTCCGCGGGAAAGAAATTCGAAAGGCATCGCGTTGTTTACGCTGGCTGCTCTCGCTTGCTACCGCCGCACCAAAACGAAAGAAGCTGAGATTGAAGCGCGGGAGCTTTTGGACGATCTCATGTGGATGCGTCTGAAGGGTTTCAGCGGAGCGGCCTGGGGTTATAACTTCGACTGGCAATCGCGTGTCTTTTTCGTGCCTCGCGGCACGCCGACCGTCGTTCCTACGGCCTTTGCGGCGCGAGCTTTGTGTGAAGCCGCCGAGGTCTTTGGACCTGACGAGTACTTACCTTTCGCGCGTACAATTTGCGACTTCATTCTCAATGATCTTAAGCGGCTTGACGAGTCTAGTGACGAAGTTTGCTTCAGCTACTCACCACTGGATTCGACGCGGGTTTTCAATGCGAGTCTGCTGGCGGGTGAAGCGTTGGCCACTATCGGTAAGCTGACGGGCGAAGCGAGCCTCTGTGACTGGGCGCTGCGGGCCGCGCGATATGTGGTCAGGCGGCAACGCGCCGACGGATCGTGGGCCTATGGCGCTGACGAATCTCAATCGTGGGCTGATAATTTCCACACCGCGTTTATTCTGACAAGTCTTTCGCGCATCATCGATGCCGTTAGTTCAGAACCCCGACCTGTCGTGGTAGCGACCGGGTTACTTGATGAGTTGGATAATACTTTGCGTCGTGGCTACGAATTCTGGCAGGAACGCTTTTTCCTGGATAACGGCTGGCCTAAGTACTATCCCGATCGACTCTATCCCGCTGACGCACATTCGGCCGCATCAGCAGTAGTAGCTCTGGTCGAGTTGCGCGGACATATTCCGAGCACGATGATTCTGGCGGAAAAGATCGGGGGATGGGCGATCGAAAACTTGCGCGACCAACGCGGATGTTTCTTTTACCAACGCCGGCGTTTTCATAAGGTGCGCATTCCTTATATGCGTTGGTCGGAAGCCTGGATGGCCTATGCGCTGGCGCGCCTCGTCGAAGGAAAAAGGAAAAAGGAAAAAGGAAAAAAGGAGGACAAAGAATTCGATGAAAGACATCAGAGAACGAACGTTTGAGTTCGCAGTGAGGATCATTAAGCTGTGTCACGAGCTTGATAAGAGACCAGGCGTTAGTCGAAACGTAAGTCGTCAGCTTTTGAATGCTGGTACGTCAGTCGGCGCAAACGCCGAAGAAGCCCAGGCTGCGCAAAGCAAACCTGATTTCATCAGCAAGAACTCCATTGCTTTGAAGGAAGCCCGCGAAACTCATTATTGGCTAAGACTCCTTATCGCCGCAGAAATCATGTCCGAGGAAAAGTTGGCTGGATTGAGAGACGAGGCCGAGGAACTCAAGCGTATTCTGGGTTCGATTGTAGTCTTCGCCAGACGGTCTCAACAAACCTTATAGTAATATTTTTGCCTTTTACCTTTTTCCTTTTGCCTTCGCCTTATGCGCATCTGGATCGATCTCGCAAACTCTCCGCATGTGCCGTTCTTTCGCGCGTTGATCCCGGAGTTTGTTGCGCGCGGACATCAGATTGAGATCACAGCCCGCGATTTTGCGCAGACCGTCGAGCTGGCTGCAAAGGCTGGAATGACGCCTCATGTTATTGGTGGACATGGCGGCGGATCGATCACGGGGAAAGCAGGAAACCTGGTGGGCCGGGCAGCGGCGTTACGAAAGTGGGCGCGCGATCGCGGGTTCGATCTTGCGGTGAGTCATAACTCGTATGCGCAGATTGCCGCCGCGGCAGCGCTGGGGATCAGATCCGCGACCTTGATGGATTACGAGCATCAGCCGGCGAATCATCTGGCGTTTCGGCTCGCGTCCCGCGTGATTGTCCCGCGCGCGTTTCCCTCTGCGGAGCTTAAGAAATATGGGGCCTCGACGCGTAAAGTAAAACGGTACGAAGGGACGAAGGAAGACGTTTATCTCGCGGACTTTGTGCCCGAACCGGCGTTCGCCGAAACATTGCTCCGCCTCGGAATTACCGGCGAAGACGTGCTGGTAGTAGCGCGGCCGCCGGCGCGTGAAGCGCTCTATCATCGCTTTGAAAATGAACTGTTCGACGAGTTGCTTGCTTATTTGAGTTCGCGGGACGGCGTGAAGATTATTCTGTTGCCGCGTTCCGATACGCAGCGGGAAGACTTTGCCGCGCGTAAATCGCCCAACATGATCATCCCGCGCGAGACTCTCGACGGTTCAAATCTGATTGCCCACGCTGACTTGGTAATCAGCGCCGGCGGGACGATGAATCGTGAAGCGGCCGCCTTGGGCGTTCCCGCGTTCAGTGTATATGCCGGAAAGTGGGCGGCGATTGATGAAGAGCTGATGCGCGAGGGTCGGCTTAATCGGGTCCAGTCGCGCGAGGAGATCAACGCCTTGTCAGTCGAGAAGAAGTGCGGTTTGAATCCCCGCGACGCGACGAGCGTGCGGGAACAAATTGTGGAGTTGATTTTGCAGCCTTATTAAACCGAAGAGGTCGCAGAGTTTCCCGCAGAGGGCGGAGCGGAAGAACCTTTGCGTTCCTCTGCGAAATCCTCCGCGTCCTCTGCGTTTAAGAAAGCGGTTCATGATCACTTATCATCAGGCGATGAATCGCTGAGACTCAATTTGATATTGCCACGCGCAATGAAAGCTGAACCTGCCAAAGAATTGTTGACTGAGCCTCGCGCGGTGCGCGTGGCCGCGCGCGCGCCACGCTGGGCTGTTCCGCTGGTAAAGACCAGCCTGGCAATCACCGATGTGGCGCTTACGCTGTTTTCGTTTACAGCGGCCTTCTACCTGCGTCATCACGAGGCCATACTTCACCGAACCCCGCAGGGAACAATCATGTGGAGCCGGGAGTTTGCTCCCTACGCTGTCTTGCTGCCGCTGGTCGTTCCGATCCGGCTGCTCCTGCTTCGCTATTACGACCTCTATCGCGTGCGCGGCGAGTTTTCGTTCATCGAAGACATTGCGCGCGTTTTCCGGGCCACCGCGATCGGCTCGCTGCTGATTGTGGCCGCTACCTTTATGTATCGCGGCGGCGTCGCCTATCGCACGTTTTCTTATTCGCGGGGACTTTTCCTGCTCGATTTTCTGCTGGCGCTCCTGAGCATGGGCGCAGTGCGAATGCTCTTGCGAGCGGGACAGATTCTGGTCCGACGGCGAGGGGTTAACCTGATTCCCACTCTGATTGTCGGTCGTGGGCCGGAAGCGGCGCTCTGCATACAGGAAATGCGCGCGCGGCCGGAGCTCGGCTATCGTGTCATTGGCATCGTCGAAAACGGGCCCGTCGATCCGTCATCGCCGGCCAGCTTTGAAGGAGTACCGGTGATCGCGGATCTCAAGAGTCTGCCCGAAGCGATTCGCGAATCGGGTGCTAACGAAGTGATCATTTCAGATCCGAATGTCCCGGGCGAAGCGCTCTTTGATGTAATGATTCAAACGGGTCGCCGGCGCGGCGTGGAGTTTCGTATCGCGCCCACCCTCTTGAATTGTCTGCCAAGCAAGACCGAAATCGATCAAGTCGGATCGCTGCCGATGGTCACTCTGTTTCGCTCGCCGCTTTCCAGGGCGGCCCGTCTGGCCAAACGCGTATCCGACTTAATCATCGCCTCAATGGCGCTCGGAATTCTGGCGCCGCTCTGGCTGCTAATCGCCTTGCTGATCAAGCTGGATTCGCGCGGCCCTGTCTTTTATAAACAGGAGAGGGTCGGGATGGACGGCCGCGTTTTTCTGTTCTACAAATTTCGCACGATGCGCGCAGACACCGACGACACCAGTCACCGCGAGTATCAACGCATGTACATCAAGGGACAGCCCGATTCAAACCTGGGTGATGCCGAGCGCCCGGCTTATAAGCTGCGCGGTGACGAGCGCGTTACGCGCCTGGGCCGGCTGCTGCGAAAGCTGAGCCTTGACGAGCTGCCGCAGCTTTTCAACGTGCTGCGCGGCGACATGAGCGTCGTCGGCCCGCGCCCGCCGATTCCTTACGAGGTCGAAAGTTACGAGCTATGGCATCGCAAGCGGCTGGACATGAAACCAGGCATTACCGGGTTGTGGCAAGTGTCGGGGCGCAATCGGCTGCCGTTTGACGAGATGGTGCGCATGGATTTGTACTACATCGAAAACTGGTCGCTGCTGCTTGATATGAAAATTATTCTGCAGACGCTGCCGGTGATGCTGCGAGGTGATGATGCTTATTGAGCTAAAGAATCCTTGAAAGAAGGTGGGGCGCTAGCCCGACCGCGAGGGAGGGCTCACTAAATCTTTATGAAAAGTTCAGATCAAAAACGCGAAATGCTCCGACACACCGTGGCGACGTTGGCCTATCGCGGCGCGAAGGCAGTGCGTGACGCGCCCGATTCGTTCGCGTCATTCAAAGCATCGGAAACCACGCGCACGCCGGGACAGATTCTGGCACACATCAGCGACCTGCTCGATTGGGGTCTGTCGATCGCGAAAGGCGCCGAAGCGTGGAACAATTCAGAACCGCTGGAATGGAATCAAGAGATCAATCGCTTTCACGCGGCGCTGGAGAAGTTCGATACCTTTCTGGCTTCCGACGCTGAGTTGTCTGCCAGTTGTGAGCGTCTGTTTCAGGGCCCGATTGCGGACGCGCTTACCCACGTGGGGCAACTGACTATGCTGCGGCGAATTGCCGGAGCGCCGATCAAAGGCGAGAACTACTCGCGAGCAAAGATCGAAGCCGGCCGCGTGGGCGCGGATCAGTCAGCGCCGAAGCGAGAGTTTGATTAGGATGGTCTGCGGCTTTTCCTTTTTCGATATCGCAGATATGGTAGAGGTATCAGTAAGTCAAGAGATGGTCTTCTTAATTGAATACAATCGAGAGAAAGGCCGAATCATTAGCTTAAAATCCTTTGATGATTCTGACCGAGTCAAAGCGCAGGACTGCCGTCTGGAATTAGAACTGAGCTTGAACGCGAATGCCGTCGAACACGAGGTTGTACTCCTTGAAGCCGAATCGGAAGCGGCGATTCGTTTGACTCATGGTCGTTACTTTTACGATCTGACAGAACTGATGGCTAAACTAGAACGAGGGCTGCCAAAGCCGCGTAGCGGCGAAATGTTTATAGCACCCGAGTGAAAACAAAAACCCAAGCTCCTTTAGGAGCGAAATATTCTGCCGCCCATAAATGGGCTGGAGTCAATTTAATCTGAATCGTGTCTATAAACATTTAGTCCCTACGGGACTTTGCTGAAATTCGGACGTTTGACAGACCCGTGAGCGGTAGGCTTTTAGAGGCTCTCACATGCGAGACGTGCTTCGTATCTTGGCGTCGTTTAGTGCTCCGGCAGTCGTCGTGGCATTTACTTCGGCTTTGGTAGGTTCGTTCATTTCGTATCTTGGCTATAGGCTGAATCGCAAGAAGGAGCAGTTCGAGACGCACCGGTACGCTCAGTCGATCTTTCGAGACCTATTTGAACTTGAGCGACAAGCAGCAGACGAACTGGTAGGCTTTCGTGAACGCCTAAGGGCGCTTGATGCGTCTATCGTTGTGGACGAAATCCTTACCAGTGAGCAACTCCTGTTGAAAGTTCACGATCTGATAAGGACCGATGTCGCGTCCGTTCCGTTGCATAGAATTGGGTCGGAAGCCGCGAACATGCACTACTCGATCCAATCGCGGACGGCTTTGCTCGTGCACAGCGTTGAGGAACTGCTTGAGAACCATGAGCAACTGCTTAACCGGTACGAGCGCTATCGCGCGTATCACACATTGCTTGTCAACGCCGGAGCCTCAGGCGAGTCTGCGGAGAAATGGCTAATCGCGGCAGCCGCGTTCTACGACTCAGCAAAGGCATCGGAGGATTACGCTTCGATGATCAGAATCGGCATCACCTTGGTTGGAGTTGAGACCGAGCGAGGTCTTTGTGATCAGGCGAGAAGCCGACTGGCGGAAATCAGCAACAACAGGGTTGTTGCGAGATCCGGCATGAGTCGAACTTTTCTAATGCGACGATTCCAGTTCTTGACGGCAAGCTGGACGGGTCAGGGGTTGCCTAAACAAGGGATCGCAGCCGACGCGGCCTTTCCTGGCAGAACCGAAAGCACATGAAGACTTCTCGAAGCGAAAGGAGCAATTCCTTGCCACTGCTCGAACGGGCAAGGGTCGAAATATACGTCCCTGACCTGCCCGCACCTCACTACCGCAAATTGCTTCTGGCTTGCGAAAAAGAGTTCACGTACACGTTCGGAAGGGTGTACGATTGTGAGTGGGATCGATGGAGGCTATCTCTCTCTCATGACACGACGATGGAAGTGAGCTAACAGCTAAGCACCTTGCAAAAACGATTTCAGGCGATGGCCAATCAATGACTACACTAGAGTTCTTGTGGTGGAACGTTCAAGATTTCGCCCACTTTGATATTAGCCAAGCAACGTCTACGAGATGGCCCAAATCAAGGAAGGAGTATCTCGAAAAACTTCGGAGAGTAGAAGCGGTTTTGGGACTCTTGGTTGATAATCGGCCACCCAAACTTTTGGCGCTTGCCGAAATTACGGAGCAGGCTGCGCACGATTTGCGCGATCGACTCTTTCCGGGATACAGGGTGTTTTCAATTGCGAGTCTTTATGAACAAGCCGATTTTCATATTGCTCTGATCTATGATCCAGCTACTGGATTCGAGGACGAAGGTTTTCTGAAGGTTTCGAACGTCCCAGGAAGTACGAGACCAATGGCGTTCATAAATTATCGATTCGGACTTCACCTAATACGCTTTTACGTTTGTCACTGGACAGCACGGTTTGCCGAACCGAGTGAGAAGTGGAGACAGCTTACAGCACAGCACCTTAACAACCAGTCTTACGAGTTCTTGCGCTCCTCAGAACAAGCGGCAGAAATCCGACATGTAATGATAGTCGGAGATCTAAACGAAGAACCATTTGGCATGGTAGAGGGTTGGCTTTACGCTCACCGAGACCGGGCAGCATCGAGGCGTCGCGAACACTATTCCGACAAGTCTATCAGGCGAGTTCATTTATACAACTGTGCATGGCGATTGCTCGGTGAACATTTGGCTCATCCCCAAACTCACGGCGAAAGAGAAATGGCTGGTAGTTACTACTGGCGTGATGAGAAAACGTGGCATAGTTTTGATCATGTAATCGTTAGTGGTTCGCTTTTGAGCGAAGAACCGCCCTATATCGATGAAGCGAATTTGCGCGTCGCGTCATGGCCTGGAGTGTTGCCCAATGAATTCTTAGGAACCGATGGCTTACCGCATAAGTTCGAGTGGCGACAGGGAAGCCCGATCGGGCTTTCTGATCACCTTCCAATCTGCGGAAGAATCATACTTGAATAGGAGGATACAATGTCAGCGTTCGAAGATTTGTTGAAGAAAGCTGTTCTAGGTCTGGGCGAAAGCTTTGAATCAGCAAAAAAGGATTTGTTTGAGGAAACTACCGCCTTGTCTGAGTCGGTAGAACGAGTAACTGCCGGAAAAGGGGTCCTAGCCTTGAGGAAGACTAGCGAAAATCCGGAACAGACTCAATACACACTCTATGTAACCGGCGCGCACCAAGTAAGCGAAATCACGACCTTTTTCTTATCGGCAAAAGGATATCCGATCAAGGTTGCGAGCGAAGCCGTTATGGCTACCATTGATTTTTTCGATACGATTCTGAGTAATAGAGAGGACATTAGGAAGTATTACAATCAGCTGGCGTCTGAGGCTAATTCGCGTCTTGTCCTTCGGATCGCTTTTTTGATCAGGAAGGATCAACCAAAGGAAGGCACATCGTGAGGCTAGGCGAATGTAAGTGAAAGCTTCATTGTGCCACCCCCGCCAGCGCCACCTCTAACAGCATTACTTTCTTAATTCCTTTGTAAAGCGGGTCGATTTCGCAGTTCTCGGCGAGGCTGTGGGCGCCCTCGCACGGGCCGGCGCCGGTGGAGATGGAAGAAATTCCCGCGAGCAAAGCGGCGCTGGAGTTGTTCGAGCCGGCGTTCGTAATTGGCGGATCGAAACCCATCACCCGATGCACGGCTTCAGCCAGACGCACGAGATAAGATTCGCGATGACCGGGGATCACTGCGGCCGGTGAAGCGCCGATAATATCAGTCTTTATTTTCATCCCCACCCGCGCAGCTTCTCCATCTAGAATCACTTTGATTTGCTTTTCCAGATCGGCGATCACTTCGTTGCTGGTTGAACGCAGATCGACGGTGAACCATGCATCCGACGCCTTTGCGTTTACTACTTCCGAACCGCCGAGCATGCCGATGTTCAAGTTGGAAGACGGCCGCGTCGGCACTCGCAACAGGTAGATGCGTTGGATCGCGCGCGCCAGGGGCAGCGTCGCTGAATACGGCGGCGTTTGTGAACGCGTGTGTCCGCCCGGCCCGATGAAGTGATGTCGATACCAGTTGATGCCGATGCCCGCATAGGTAAAGCCTTCATAACCACCGTCCAGCGCGATGTATTGATCGATCTTGCCCTTGTTCTCCTTCACATAATTATTCACGCCTTTGAAGGTAGTTTCTTCCTCGACGGTGAACACGAAAACCAGGTCGCCTTTCGTCTTTATCTTCGCTTCGTTTAATGCGCGGATCGTCGCCAGCAGCGCTTCGATATTGCGCGTATCGTCGCCGATGCCGGGCGCATAAATCTTCCCATCGCGAACGGTTGCTTGGATTTGCAATCCGGGTTGGAAGACCGTGTCCATGTGAGCGTCAAAGACAATCACGGGTCCGCCGCCGGTGCCTTTGCGGACCGCGATGAGATTGCCGGCAGAGTCGTAGTGGATGTCGTCGAGGCGATACTTACGCAAAAGGCTTTCGATGTATTTAGCGCGTTGGTGCTCTTGTCCCGAAGGCGCGTTGATTTCAGTAATCGCAATCCATTCGCGCATGATGCTCTCGTGATTGCGATCGATGTAATCATTCGCCGCCTTTACATCCGCGCGGTTAGCCAGCGCCTGGACTTGTTCGGTGTATTGCGCCACGCTCTTGACTTGCGCCGGCGAGAATGTGGTTAAGACTGGTAGAAGGAAGAGAACGAAAATCAATTTGCGCATGTGGTTTCCGCCAGAGGTCGAATATAATCCGAGCTCGGTGATTCTAAGCGTTTCCGCTCGGTTGTGAAAGACGTCGAATGGTTTTCGAGGAGTATTTCCCCAGAGACACAGAGGACCACAGAGTAATCACAGAGAAGAACCGAGCTAGAAGAACACGCCGCCTAATAGGAAATGATGACAGCTCAGAATGCCCGCTCACGATCGCGCGAGATTACGCCCGGCCCGCTGGGCGTGTGGCTTGAGCGCGCTCTCGTGGGCACACTGTTTCTGGTCGTAGTAGCGGCCCCGAATTCCATTGCCGCGACGCAGGTTGCCTGGTTCCTTGGCCTGGTTTTCTGGGTCCTGCGCTTCGCCGTCTGGCCGCGGCCAAAGCTCGACCGCACCCCGCTGGACTATCCGATGTTCGGCTTCTTTCTCCTCAGTGGTCTCTCGTCATTCCTCTCTTACTCGCCGATTATTTCCATAGGCAAACTGCGCGCGGCTTGTTTATTCACCATCGTCTATCTGTTTGCTGAAAATGTTCGCAACCGGCGCGTGCTGCGGGCTCTGGCGATCGCGCTGATCGCGTCGTGCATGACTAATGTTTTGTACACGTTTGGGGAGTACGCCGTCGGCCGCGGCGTCAAGGTCCACGGGGTCACCGCTAACAGTCCGCTTAATTCGGCACAGCTCGTTTCGCGCGAGCGCATTCAACCCATTCCAATTCTCAGTGGCGACACGTTGGAAGAGATCGACGGGCAGCCGGTGCGTGATGCCGAAGATTTGATCAAGGCCTTACAGACTTCGCGCAAGGACGCGGCCAGGATCAGAGTTTACCGAGTTGAATGGGTCGCAGTGCTTGAGGTTCAGCGCGGTCGCTTGCTTCCGGGCGCGTCGCCGGAAGAACGACTAGGCATTCAACGCTGGACCCACGGACGCGACTGGCGCGCGACCGGCTTCTACAATCACTGGACAACCTATGCAGAGAGTCTGCAGTTGATTGCCTCGCTGGCGGTGGGCTTGTTGGTCGCCTTGCCCCGAAAGTGGTCGAGAAACGGACTGCTGCTGTCCATGGCAATCGCCGGGATGGGTGTCGCGCTGTTGCTCTCAGTCACGCGGGCATCATGGTTATCCCTGCTCGTCTCAGCCACTCTGATTACCGCGCTGACTCTCAGCCGCCGCGCGCTTTTGATCGTGGGCGCTTGTGCGCTGCCTCTGGTGCTGGGCGGCTTGTTCGTGCTGCATCAAAAGCGCCAGGTCGGCTTTTTTGATCAGAAAGATGATTCGATTGTCTGGCGACAGAAAATCTGGCAGGAAGGATTTCATCTGTTGACAAGCAATCCTCGGCACCTTCTGGTCGGCGTCGGCATGGATTCAATCAAGGGGCACTGGCGAGAGTGGGGCTTGTTTGAAAACGGCCGCCTGCCCATGGGTCACATGCATTCGGATTACCTGCAAATTGCGCTGGAGCGCGGCGTGCCAGCGCTAATCGTCTGGTTGATTCTGTTGGGAGTCTACGCGCGCACACTCTGGCGTCTGCGGCGGCGCGTGCCGGCTGAGAATTGGATCGAGAAGGGAATTATCCTTGGCGCGCTGGGCGGACTGTTGGGTTTCATGCTCAGCGGCGTGGTCCACTATAACTTCGGCGATTCGGAAGTAGTGATGATCTTTTATATGATCATGGGGTTGAGTTTGGTGGTTGAGAGAGAGTTTCGCGAGCAGCTTTTAGCACCGTAGGCGCGCAAAACGATCTACGTGGTACTGACCTCGCCCGCTCGTCGACCGTCTCATCCAAACGCGCTCTTGAAGTACGAACAACCCTTTCTCACCGGGCACTTCTCGCACAACGGCGCATTCGTCTTACACAACTGTTTTCCGTGCTGACGCAGTAGCACGTGCGCCTTGATTAACCAGTCGAAGTCTTCCCTTAGTTGTTCCTTTATTGACTCTTGAACGGCACGATAGGTAGCCGCATAGTTTTTCTTCTCCTGTCCAAAACCCAAACGTAACAACACTCGCAAGCCGTTCGAGTCCAAACCGAGTACTGGATAGCTGCGCGTCAGCAAAAGAATCTTTTCCGCGCTGGGTTCACCAATCCCCGGAAACCTGCGCAACGCCGTTTTGGCTTTTGGCTGCGGCAGCTTCAGCGCCTGCCTCAGATCGCCGGTGAACTCGTTGATGGCAATCAGAGCGATCTCTCGCAAGCGGCTGACACGTTGTTCCGGATGCATGCCGCCCTGGCCAGTCGCTTTCAAAATATCTTCGGTGGAGGCGGAGAGGAGTTGATGCGGCTTCGTGCCCGCGGATTTGCGCAAGTTTGCGAAGGCCTCTTCGCGACGTTTGTCGCTAACCAGGTACCCGACGTTTTCCAGCAGCACGAGCTCGAAGGGATCGGTGGTGATCGGCGGTTGGGGAGGACCGTAATGCGCCTCGAGTTGCGAGACAACTTTCCGTAAGTCAGGAAGAGCAGTCATGGTTGCTGAGGGTTGTGAAGAGTTCCGCCTTTGGGTGGCAAACTCTAATCGTTAACTCCGCCTGAAGGCGGCACTCCAAACGCGATCATTATGCGACCTGCCGCGGTACTTCGCTCATCAAGGCCAGCAGGTTACCCTCCGAATCGCGAAAGTCAGCCAGCCATAAATCGTAATCGGGCATGGGCGCGACCAGATGCGGCTTGACGACAAACTCTACGCCGCGCGCTTTGAAGGTCTCGTAAACTTTTTCGATGTCGTCAACTTTGTAGTAAATGATCGACGCCGGATGATCGAGATCCGGCCGGTCGGCCACGCCCAGCATCAAGCGAATGCCACCGCAATCGAAAAAGGCCATGTTGGGTGGAGCCTGAAAAAGGTAGGACATGCCGAGCATATCCCGATAAAAGGCAATCGCCCGGTCGAGGTCACGCACGTTGACGAAGATTTGGCCGATGCGCGAAAGGGTCGGGCCGATCGGTATTGGCGCAGTCACGATTCTCTCCTTTCAAACTGCCTGATGGCGCTTTCGTATAGCATGGCTGCTGACGTATTATCAACGTCTTTCGTAAAAGGCGGTCTTAATGAAAAGAATCCTACGGTCAACTGCGTTTGTGTTGGCACTCTGCTGCGTCTCCGGTTTCACCGAATGCTACAAGCCGGTGACTAAAAGCCAACTGCCTGCGCACATCAAGACTGTCGCCGTGCCGGCCTTTCAGAATAACGCGCTGCGGTTCAAGATCGAGCATCGCTTTACCGAAGCCGTGATGAACGAGTTGATCCGCCGCGGGCATGGGCTGCGGGTGCAAAGCGAGCGAGAAGGCGCCGACGCCGTGATCGATGGTGTGGTTAAGAGCTTTGGATTTTCCGGAGTGCTGCTGGATGACAAGGGCCGCGCGCGCGTCTTTGAAGTAACCATCACGGCCGCTGTGACGGTGCGCGACCAGCATGAGAACCGCGTGCTCTATGACAACCAGAATTTCGTCTTTCGCGGTGAGTTTGAATTCGCCAACGACCCACGAAACTTTTTCAATGAAGAGGATCCGGCCGTCCAGCGGATGGCGCGCAGTTTTGCCGAGTCAATTGTCTCGACCCTGGTCAATGGATTTGGAGTTAAAAACGATAAATGACTTCTTAAGTCCGACAAACTTCAGTTTGTCGCTACCGCCAAGGAAAACTACGACAGACTGAAGTTTGTCGGACATCAGCTAAGTCCCATGCCAGTCCGCACCAAAAAAGATCTGGATCATGCTCTCAAGCAGGGAACGATCGAACCCGTCTATTTTCTTTACGGTCCCGAAACCTACCTGCGCGACCAGGCAGCGCGCGCGATTACTGACGAAGCGTTGCGCGATACGCTGCTGCGTGAATTCAACGACTCTTCGTTCAATCTCACCAGCGACGAGGTGCGCGATGCACTGGCGATTGTCGAACAGCTACCGATGATGTCACAGCGTCGGGTAGTCCGCATCAAAAACTTTGGCAAGCTCTCCGAACACCAAGAGAACCTCCTGCTCGACTATCTTGAACGTCCAGTCGAGACGTCCGTGGTGATCTTCATTGGCGACGATATCGACAAGCGCAAAAAGCTGGCCAAGACCCTCATGTCACGGGCCGCCTTTGAGTTCCAGCCCCTGAAGACGCCGGAACTTCAGTCGTGGATCAGGACCCACCTGAAAAAATTGAAGACGGAGATCGACCCGGCGGCTGGGCGACGAATCCTCGACGTAGTCGCGAGAGACCTGAACACCCTGACGAATGAATTGAACAAGCTGGCGGCGGCGGCTTTACCCTCGGGCCTGATCACGACTGAGTTGGTCGACCAACTGACAGGTCGTTCCCGCGAGCACATGAACTGGGAGTTGACTGATCATATTCTCGCCCGCAATCGCAAAGCAGCGCTGAACACGTTGAAGGATTTGCTTGACGATCAAGTCGAACCGCTAATGCTGATCGGTTTGATTGGGGGAACTTATCGCCGCATGGCGCTGGCGAAAGAATTACTGTCGCAGGGAGCCTCACCAGGACAGATCTTCAGCGAAGTGCGCATGCCTTCGTTCAAGCAAAGCGCTTATCTTTCAATGCTGGGCCGGATTGAATCGAACACGCTGGCGCGCGGGCTTCAGCGTATCGCGCAAGCGGACCTGGCAATCAAAAGCTCGAAAGCCACGCCGCGGATGCAAGTCGAAATGCTGGTCTGCGAGTTGATGAATTGAAAAAGCGAGGAGGACCGAAACCGATCCACCTCGCTCTTTTTCTCTTAAACCTCTTCCTGACGCCAATACCCGTTTGCTACCGCAAACGGTTCTGTACCTACTTGCCGGCTTGATTTGCCCGCACAGTCAGACGTGATTTGTGCCGGGCAGCAGCGTTGCGATGCAGCACGCCTTTCTGGACCGCCTTATCAATCTCAGAAATTGTTTTTGGGAGCAACGCCACGGCCTGTTTTGCGTCGCCGTCCAACGCGCCGCGCAGGTCCTTGATCGAAGAGCGCAAACGGGTGCGATTGCTGCGATTTACCAGGCGACGGCGCTCGTTCTGTCTGACTCGTTTTTCTGCTGACTTATGATTAGGCATTCAAAAACTCCGTTAATTCGTGATGCTAACGCGTGCGAACCGGGTAAGCGCGAAATTAGAGACTATAGGGAGCGGAATGGCGAGTGTCAAGGCGCAAAGGCCCGCGGGTGCGGGCCTTTGCAAAGCGATCATCGACTGTCGAACTATCTTAGTCGTTTAACTGCACCGTGCGCAGAATGTTCAGAAAAACGTTCTGATAAGTGCCGTAATCACTCTCTGGACTGACGGCAATCATGTAGAACAACTCGCCGTTGCTCAACTGAGTGGTGACTACGTTAACGATTTCGGAACGTCCGGTGGCTTCATTGACATTGCCCAGGGTGAGCAGCAATCCAGAACGGCCATCGACATTCGCGCGCTGATATCCGCTGCGAGACCGCAGGTTGCCACTGCTTTGCTGCAGACCGTTGATCAATTCATTTGTCGCCTGCTGCAGATTCCGACTACGCGTCTGGACAGCGCCGAAACTGACTCCATGCGTGAAGGTCGCTTGCCCGTTCGGCGCAGATCCGTAAGCTCCCTGGGGCGCGAACCAAACCGAACCTTGCTCCGACACCTCGCGCCAATTATCCGGCACGCTCACGCTGAATACGCCCTGGTTGTAGCTCCGATAACGCGTTGAAGGATATTCCACGCGGCCCCTCGGCGTAGTCGGATAACCGGTGCGGTCGTTTGGATAGCCAGTCCGGTCACCGTTTGGATAGTCGCCTCCCTGGTTCGGATAGCGTCGGCCACTGCGCTGAATCTCAGCCATCGTCTGCGCTCGCGGATAGCCGCGCAGACGCTCCTTGATGGCATAGAACTGCCGGTCGTCCTGAAAACGGTTTTGTACCCTCAGATATTGCGCTTCTTGGTTGATGCGGGCGTATCGATCTGACGAGCTCGGGTGGTCACTCAAGAAACCACCGCCACCGCCGCCCTGGGCTTCGAGGGTCCGGAACACATTGGCCAGGTCGCGCGGGTCGTAACCGGCGTTGGCCATGATTCGCGCACCCAGAAGATCGGCTTCGGTTTCGTATTCGCGGCTGAACTTTAGAAAATACACACCAACGGGAAGTTGAGCTAACTGCCCCAATCCCGGACCACCCAGGATAGTTCCAAGTATGCCGGCCACGCCGGCGCCGATTGCGTACTTTTGTGCTTTAGTCGCTTGAGCCGTCCCGTGCCGCAAGGCCACATGACTCAACTCATGCGCCATCACGCCGGCCATTTCGCCTTCAGTGCGGGCGGCTTGGATCATGCCGCGATTGACGTACATCGGCCCGCCGGGCAAAGCAAATGCATTAATGTCGCTGGCATTAATGACTTTGAAGTAATACCGAAACTCCGGATGCTGGAACTCCTGTGGGATCGCCGCCACTAAGCGCTGCCCAATTCGTTCCACATAAGTGTTGACTTCGGAATCTCGCAAGAGCGGAAATTGTTGCTCGGCTTCGGCGGCTGCCTGGCGGCCTAACTTCACATCATCCGCCGGCTTGTATCTGTTACTGTGATAACTAATCCGGGTTTGCGCAAAAGCCGCCAGCGGCATCATCACGATAGCCATCGCCATCACCCATGCCAGCCACCGGTTTGCGCCCTGATATCTATGTCGAATCATTTGATAAACTCCTCTCGAAATATCGTCCCCGCTCAGTTCCAGGTTTCGATGATTCCCGGACGAACACGTTTGCCTGAGGCGTGTAAATCAAAGCCAGTGCCACGGCAACCCTCACTCGGCCCGACGAATGTTATTTTTTGAAGACTTTCCCGCAGGCCTTTAGATCGCGTGCCTTCTCGACATTCACAGCAGTTAGGCTTCGCAGGCGCCTGGGCTAAGCGTGAGCCGCCAGCGCCCGAATGCTTCAATTTAGTTCATCAGAATACCGATTTGGTTCATGGACGCATGCGGCGCCTTACCTTACTTTCGCGGCTTGATCTTTTCATCCAGCCATCGGGTCGCGTCATCCAAAGGAGCAATATGGTGAGTCTTGCCCTGGAACGCGCGGATCATTGAGATGATCAGAAAAACAGTAGAGGCCATGCGAAAAAGTCCCGACCCGAACGAGCTGCCGGTGACCAGCGTCAACAGCGAAAACGCGACGGTGAGTATCAGGATGGCAGCCTGCAGGGCCAGTCCCTGCGCGGCGTGAAAGCGCGTGCGCGTCTCAGTTCGCGGCACCAGCAAGAGTTCAATCACGGCGGCAATCGCTCCAATATGACCGGGAATATACGGCAAAAGATTGGCCCACTTTTCCGGGATGCCAAGCCCGGCCACTGTATGCGGAAATGGCCGCTGGCTCACCGGCATTTGCGGCGGTTGATAGACACTCGGAGGCGGAACCGGTGGCGGCTGATAAATATTCGAGACCGGAACGCGCGGTGGTTGGTAGGTCGCGGTGGGCCTCGGAGGCGGCTTGATGAATACCGAGGGATAGGACGAAGCCAGGTTATCGTCGATGCGCCGTGTTTGTGCTTCACTGTCCGCATAGCCCCGGACCGCTTCACTCTGGTTCCGGCGTCCGACCTCACGCGTCGCTCCACCCCGGACCTCCTCAGTCGGCGGTCCCGGGCGGGACGAATCGAATGATTGCTCGGCGCGATCGGCGGCCTTCTTGTCGAGCGGATTCGTGTCGTACTTGCTGCGTTTCGGCTCCATGTAAAGATCCCTACGAGAGCCCGGTGGTTTCGGTTTCAGCGATTGGCGTCAGCCACGATTGTGTAAACGGCTGGTTCCCAGGTGCCGTCGCGCTCTGAAATACGGAAAGCCCGTAAACAGGGCTCTTTATCTCCCAGTCCAACAATAAGGTAAACCGCTGATGGATAGTAGGCAAGCCGCACATCCGTTGCCGACGGCTCGGGATTCTTCGAGCGGGGATGGGAATGATAAATAGCCACCAACTGCTCGCCGCGATCGCGCATGGCGCGCTGCGCCGCAAATAGATCTTCGGGAGCAGCTTCGTACGTGACCAGCGAATCGGCCGAGGCATTTCGCAGCGGGTAAATCGTCTCAGTATCAGCCAAATTGCCGCCGCCGATTAGACCGCAGCATTCGCGGGGGGCTTCCCGCCGCGCATGATTGAGAATCTCGTCAACGTGTGCTTGCTGAATAGAAAAAGCCACGATTAGCAAAAAGGAAGTTTGAGCCGCTACTCGAGAATCGCTAGTCGCCAACGATCTTCAAATGCAGCTCGTGCAACTGCTTCGGATCGACTTCGCCGGGCGCGTCGATCATCAGGTCCTGCGCCGAAGCGGTCTTGGGAAAAGCCATTACGTCGCGAATGTTATCGGTGGGCACCAAAACCATCATCGTGCGTTCGATTCCGGAAGCGATGCCTCCATGCGGCGGTGTGCCGTAAGACAGTGCGTCGAGAAAGAAACCAAACCGCGCACGCGCGCTTTCTTCCGTCATCCCCAGCGCCCTGAAAATCACAGCCTGCACGTCGCGCCGATGAATTCTGATTGAGCCGCCGGCGACTTCGACGCCATTGATAACTGCGTCGTAAGCCTTCGCGCGCAGTTGCCCGAACAGATTTGCTTCGCCCTTGACCGCGCGTTCCAGCAACGTTACGTCTTCGTCCATTGGTGAGGTGAACGGATGATGCATCGAGTAATAACGGCCATCGTCCGGATGAAACTCAAACATCGGAAACTCAGTTACCCATAAGGGCGCGAAAACATTCTCGGGAATAAGTTTCTCTCGTCTGGCAACTTCATTGCGCAACGCCCCCAAGCTGGCTGCGACGACATCCGGTTTACCGGCAACTATCAGCACGGCATCGCCCTTTTCAGCGCCGCCGACTCCAGCCATCTGAGTAACGGTTTCATTTCCCAAAGCCTTCAGCAGCGACGAGGAGAGTTCATCGCCGAGTTTGATCCAAGCCAGCGCGCCGGCACCATAACGTTTGGCAAATTCCTGCAATTCGTCCAGCGCCTTGCGTGACATCGCTGCGCCCCTGCGGACAGCGATACCCTTAACTTCGCCGCCGCCGTCCAGGGCGGATGCGTAGGGAGGAAATGTTGTTCCCTTTAGCGCGGACGACAGATCCTTCAGTTCCATTCCTTCAATCCGCAGATCCGGCTTATCCGATCCGAAGCGTCGCATCACGTCAGCAAAGGTGAAGCGCGGAAACGGAGTCTGCAGGTCGACGCCGATTAGTTTGAAGAGACGCGCAAACAGTCCTTCGACGAGCACATAGATCTGATCCGGCGTAGCAAAGCTCACCTCGACATCGAGTTGGGAAAACTCCGGCTGGCGATCGGCGCGCAGGTCTTCGTCTCGAAAGCAACGCGCAATCTGGTAGTACTTATCCAGTCCGGCGATCATACAAATCTGTTTGAGAATTTGAGGTGACTGTGGCAGCGCGAAAAACTTTCCCGGCTGGACCCGCGACGGCACGATGTAATCACGAGCGCCTTCGGGAGTGGACTTGATCAGGTTCGGCGTTTCGATCTGGGTGAAACCCTGTTCGTCCATGTAGCGATTGATCTCCAACAGCACCCGATGGCGCAGACGCAGGTTCGCCTGTAACTTCGGCCGGCGCAGATCGAGGTAGCGATACTTCAAACGTACGTCCTCGCTGGCCAACGCTTCAGACGCCGGCGCGTCCAGTTGGAAGGGAAGCGTGCGCGCGTCGTTGAGGATTACGATTTCAGTCGCCTGTATTTCAATGTCTCCGGTTTCGAGTTTTGGGTTGCGGGCGCCTTCGTCGCGCAGCACAACTTGCCCCGTTACCGCGAGCACATATTCGCCGCGCACCTCTTTGGCTTTCGCATGCGCGTCCGGCGCCTTATCCTGATTCACGACGATTTGGGTAATACCGTCGCGGTCGCGCAGATCGATAAAGGTGAGCGGCCCAAAGTCACGGCGCCGCGCACACCAACCCATCAGGGTCACACGCCGGCCGGTATGTTCTTTGCGCAGCGCTCCGCAGGAATGCGTGCGCTCAAGATTGCCGAGATTTTCGATCATTAATTGGTCAGTAGTCAGTTGTCAGTAGTCAGTTGTTCGTTGATATTTGCGACTGACAACTAACAACTGACCATTGACGGTCTTTAGAACAAAACCGTCCCGCCATCGACATTAATCGCCTGGCCATTGATGCCGCGGCCTTCGTCTGAGGCAAGCAACAACGCCAGCGCCGCCACCTCTTCCGCGGTTACCATGCGGTTCTGCGGGCTCATACGATTGAGAGCCCCGGTCGCTTCCTCGGCTGATATGCCGGTCCTGGCCACAATGTTTTCGACACCGCGTGAAGTCATTTCCGTATCCACATAGCCCGGACAGATCGCGTTGACGGTGACGCCGATGGAAGCGACTTCCAGCGCGAGGGTCCTCGTCAGGCCCAGGACGCCATGTTTGGAAGCAGCGTAAGCCGAGATGTAGGGCGCGCCGGTTTTTCCGGCAATCGAAGCGATATTGATAATCCGTCCCCATCCTGCGGCCAGCATCGCCGGCAGCGCCAGACGCGTGCAATGAAACGTGCCGGTGAGGTTAACAGCCAGATGGCGTTGCCACATCGCCTCGTCGGTTTTCACGAAGGCCGCAGTCTCGGCTATTCCCGCATTGTTCACCAGAATGTCCGGGCCGCGCCCAAACTTCTCGATAGTAAGTTCAAAGGCCCGCTCGACATCTCCGAACAGTGCCACGTCGCACACGAAAGCCGCCGCGCCAACTCCAATTTCATTCGCTACCTTTTCGATTTGGTCGCGCGTTCGTGCGACTAACGCGACGGAGGCGCCTTCGCGCGCGAAGGCAATGGCGATCGCGCGGCCGATGCCTCGTCCACCACCGGTGATGAATGCCAGCTTGTTTGCCAGTTTCATAAGAAGAATTGCCACAGAGGCACAGAGACACAGAAAAAGGAACAAAAACAGTTTGGTCGAGTTAGGCCAATCGGTCAAATGGCCGAACAGTAATTTGAGATCTCCGACCCAAACTGTTTATTGACCCTCTGTGTCTCTGTGCCTCTGTGGCGTCACCTTCCGGTAAATCGCGGCGGCCGCTTCTCGGTAAACGCGCGGACGCCTTCGCGGCCGTCTTCGGACTGAAAGCAGCGCAGTTGGGCTTCCGATTCGTATTGGAGCATCTTTTCCAAAGTGTCGTGCTCGCCCGCATACACAGCATGCTTGGCGGCGGCGATTGAAACTGCCGGGCCCGCGCGTAAACGCTCGGCCAGTTTTCGCGTTTCTGCTTCGAGTTGTTCGGGCGCCACGACGCGATTCACCAGGCCCAACCGCAGAGCGTCTTGCGCATCGATCGTGTCGCCGAGAAAGAAGAGTTCGCAGGCAATGTTCGAAGGAACCATGCGTGGCAAAAAATACGTCCCGCCCCAATCGGGATGGAAACCGAGCTTGACGAATGACTGGCTGAACGTCGCCGTCGACGACGCAATGCGCAGGTCACAAGCCAGTGCGAGATTGAAGCCCGCGCCTGAGGCCGGCCCTTCGATCGAAGCAATCACCGGTTTAGTCATCTGCCGAATGGCCAGCACGACCCGACGAGCGGCGCCAAGTATGCGCGCGAACTCTTCGGTGTCCTCTCGCTCCACCAGCTCGCACATGAACTGAACGTCACCGCCGGCGCAAAATGCCCGACCTTCACCGGTAACGATTACGACACGCACGTGAGGATCGCTGCCGGCTTCCTCCAGCGCTTCGGCCAGGTCGCGGCGCATGTGGCCGACAAAAGCGTTCAGCCGCTCAGGCCGGTTGAGCGTGATGGTAACAATGCCGTCGTCTTCGGCAATCTTGATCTGTTCGTCATCCATAACTTTGGAGTGCGGTGGCAAGCGGAGCGCGACACCGCTTTGGTTTATTTACTATGTGGTAACTCAATCCAAAGCGCCGTCGCCGCTTCGCTCTGCCGGCGCACTCCACAACTTACTTTCCTTTGAACTGCGCCTTCCGCTTGTTGACATAAGCGTCCAGGCCTTCCTTTGCGTCTTCAGACAGGAACAGTTGCTGTTGCAGCTCACGTTCCAGTGCCAGTGCGGATTCAAACGGAATCTCAGCGCCAGTTTGCACCGCCCGTTTTATACGCCCGACCGCGCGCGCAGCTTTGTCAGGCGTAGTGAACTGAAGAGCGTAATCCCACACCCGCGACATGAAAGCCGGACCGTTGTCGGCGTCGAAGATTTGATTGACCAGACCGAGCGCCTCGCCTTTCTCGAAATCAAAAAGTTCGCCCATGGCCATCAATTCAATCGCCCGCGATTTTCCGACGATGCGCGCCAGCCGTTGAGTGCCGCCGGTTCCCGGCAAAACCCCGAGCGAAACCTCTGGCAAGCCCATTTTGCCGGCGTTGCGACGCGCGACCCGAATATCGGCGGCCATCGCAACTTCCAATCCGCCGCCGACGCAGTGCCCATTAATCGCGGCAATTACCAGCTTTGGTGTTTGCTCCAGACGCGCTAGCGTTTCGTTCGCATGCAGGCAGAAATAGTATTTGAATTCGGGCGTAACGCTGCTAAGCATCTGAATATTCGCCCCGGCACAAAAGAACTTCTCACCACTGCCGGTGAGCACAATCACCTGCACGCTTTCGTCCATGCGCGCTTCGAGAATCCGCGCATCGAGCTGCTGCATCATCTCAAACGAATAAGTGTTGGCGGGCGGATCGTTGAGTGTCAAGACCGCGATACCCCGTTCGACGTGATAGTCAACCATGAGCCGATTCAATTCTGTCATTAGAGATTGCATTGCCATTGTTAAGCACTGCGCCAGATATTTACTTTCTCAGAGGCTGGAGAATCTTCGAGCGCGAACTGTGCATTTCCGGGCGAAAGAAAGCCGTTCACAAACAGCCGGGTAATATTATCGACCAGTTGAGACACAGACAACTTCCCGCGCGGATCGTACCAGTTGTAAATCCAGTTCATCATCCCAAACAGCCCATAAGTCGCAACCGTAAGATCTATCTGGGGCTTAATTCGCTGCCGCTCCTGCATCTCTCTCAGAATCCTGCGCGCGAGCCGCGCGTATTTTTCCTTTTTCGTGGAAACGTGTTCATGAAGATCGCCCGCGAGCGACTCAGCCTCGTGCGATAGTACTTTCATCTCGGCCATGTTAGCGGCAAAGAACGAAAGATGATTGTCAATGAATATGCGCAACTTTTCAAACGGGTCGGTGATTCCCTTGATGCGTTGCTCCAGCCGCTCCAGCACCCGGCCGAAGCAGTGATCCTGAATAAGAAACAACAGCTCTTCCTTTGACTTGCAGTAATGATAAAGCCCGGCGAGGCTGACCCCGGTCTCGCGGGAGATGTCGCGCATAGAGGTTGAATGAAAACTCTTCTCGGCAAAAATACGCGCGGAAGTCCGCAGGATCAATTCAAGCTTTTGATCGTAACGAGAAAAATCGGTTGATTGATTCATCGGTTCATTGATTCATTGATTCAATACCCAGTGAACATTGTTAAATGAATCAATGAGCAAATGAGTCAATGACTAAATCCTTCACAGTCTTACATATTCAAACTCGAACGGCTTGCCTTTGATTCCCGCGGCCGGCGGCGCAATCCAGTTGGCGATCTTTCCCGGCTCGGTAACGGGCCGCATCAGGCTGCGCACATATTCGCGGTCTTCGATCGAAGGCAGCCATTGTGTTTTTCGCTTCTCGAACTCTTCCTTTGAAATCAGGTTGCCGTCAATATCAAAAGAGTGGCCGGCGTACTCGCCCACGTGCCGATGAAATCTAATGTTCGGCAGGTACAGCCGATCGCTGACACCTTCATCGGCGAGGGCCCTGTTCCAGCGGGCCAGGCCCTTCTCGCAGTCTTTCACGTATTCACCGCGGAGCACTTCGTTCAGAGCATTACGCAAAGGCACTTCGCGGGGCACGAGCTTTCCATTTTCGACGACCATCATCGTGAAGGAACCTTCACTGGCAACGTGATCGGAATACTGCTCCTGTTCTTTGAAGCGGCCTTTTAGTCCCGCGGCAAAGAAGTCGGCAGAATTCGAACTAATCTCGCCGCCGAACAAATCAATGGAATAGCTAAACCAGAAATTGATGTAACGCTGAATGATCTCAAGCGGAATACCGCCCAGAGTCCGAACGTCATCGTTCTTGCTTTGCTTCATTAGTTGGGCGGTGCGGCGGACCACTCGGCTCAAACCCGTGTCGCCTACAAACATATGGTGCGCTTCTTCGGTCAACATGAATTTACAGGTGCGGGCCAGCGGCTCGAATCCTGATTCAGCCAGGGCCGAAAGCTGATACTTGCCGTCGCGATCGGTGAACATTGTGAACGAGTAGAAATTTAGCCAGTCGTCGCAGGGCTGATTGAAAGCTTCGAGGATGCGCGGTTTGTCCGGATTGCCGCTGCGTCGTTCCAATAAAGCATCGGCTTCGTCGCGACCATCGCGACCAAAATATCCGTGCAGCAAATAAACCATAGCCCAAAGGTGGCGGCCCTCTTCGACGTTCACCTGAAACAGATTGCGCATGTCGTAAAGCGACGGACAGGTGTGACCGAGTTGCCGTTGTTGTTCGACCGAAGCCGGCTCAGTATCGCCTTGCGTAACGATGATTCGCCGCAGGGAATTGCGAAACTCGCCGGGCACTTCCTGATAAGCAGGCATCCCATGGTTATCACCAAAGCCAACCTTCGCGTCGGGCTGCGCCGGCTCGAGAAAAATGCCCCAGCGATAATCAGGCATCTTCACGTAATCAAAGTGGGCCCAGCCTTCCGACCCTACGTCAATCGCGGTGCGCAGCCAGACGTCTTTGTCCTGAAAACCGTCGGGTCCCATGTCGTGCCACCACTCGAGATAGTTCGGCAGCCACTTTTCCAAAGCGCGTTGCAGACGCTTGTCTTCCGAAAGATTTACGTTGTTAGGAATGCGATCGTAAAGATTCATAACTTCTCCTGCTGGGAGCGCGGACGTCTCGTCCGCACAGCGCGCGCCAGCGCACTCAATTTTTTACCGGGAATAACTTCGACAACGTTCATTCGCGCTTCGCGCTCAATGCGGACGAGACGTCCGCGCTCCCGGCACTAGGTCCTCTTATAATCAAACTGCGCTTGCGTCGGCTTGCCGTAATTCGTCAAAGCCCCCTGCGGCCCGACCGCGTTCGGTCTTTGAAAGATCCAATTCTGCCACGCCGTCAGCCGCCCATAGATTTTCGTATCCATCGTTTCGGGCCCGGCAAAGCGCAGCGATGCTTCCATACCGGTCAATGCGTCAGGCGAAAGGGAAGTACGTTCTTCAATCGCCAGACGTATCTCGTCTTCCCAATCCAGATCGTCGGGAGCAAAAGTTATCAAACCCGCGGCTTCAGCTTTTGCTGTGTCGAACGGGTTTGTCTGCGCAAGCACGGCGTCGGCCTTCTCTGGCTCGGAAAGAAAGTGAGAGTGAAGGCGCGTCAAGCCGTTGCTCATTGGGAGCGCGCCGGCATTCATTTCCGTCGCAATGATTTCGATTACGGCGTCTGGATTGTTAAGCATGTAGCTGCGATCACACCCGAGCAGGAGTTCCAGCAGGTTTCCAGCGAAACAACTTCCGGGCTCGATAATCGCAAAGAAACTCTTGGCCGTGAGATCGAGACGGCGCAGGACGCGCGCCATGTGCAAAATGATTTCCCGCACCAGCCAATGGTCGCGATAAGCGGCAAGGGTTTCATCAATAGCGACGACTTCTGGCGCTTCTCCGTTAGTGCGAGTGCAGACGAGCCCGATTTCCGGTTCATTGACGCGAAGGTGTAGCAGTGCATCATCAAGCTCGCGATATGCGCGCAAAGGCCAGAAATCATCACCGGCACGCTGAATCTCATCGATCGACATTTTCGGACGACATTCTGGCCCGCGGACGGTCAAGTCTGCATAACGCTTATCGCGATTGAGCTTCACACTGACGTATTTGTAATCGCGAGTGTCGGCAGTTGATTCGAATTCGAGCGGGCTCAACTTGATGCCCATTCGGGTATTTTCATCAGGGCGCAAGTTAACAACTTGCGCTACTCGGGCGTCGATTGCTTCCTGAAACCTGCTGGTGGGAAACAAGTCGTCAATCAGTCCCCAATCTTTCGCGCGCTTGCCTTTCAGCCCTTCAGCGAGCGTTGAGAAAACATCAGCCCGATCGCGCCGCACTTTTCGCTTATCGACCAGACGCGTTAAGCCACCGGTCCCCGGCAAAACGCCAAGCAGTGGAACTTCGGGAAGGGAAACCGCCGAGTTGCCGTCGTCAACCAGATAGATCTCGTCGCAGGCAATTGCGAGTTCATAGCCGCCACCTGAGGCCGTTCCGTTCAAGGCGGCGATGTAGCGGCGGCCCGAATGTCGCGAATCATCTTCGATTGCGCAGCGCGTCTCGTTGGTGAATTTGCAGAAGTTGACCTTGAATGCGTGCGACGACGTGCCCAGCATGTAAATGTTGGCGCCGGCGCAGAAGATGCGCGGCTTCAAACTGGTCACCACGACCGCACGCACTTCCGGATGTTCGAAGCGCAAGCGTTGATTGGCGTCGGCGAGTTCGATGTCCACGCCGAGGTCATACGAATTAAGCTTCAGCTTGTAACCTTCGGCGAGAGTTTGATCTTCCTGGACATCCATCGAAAGCTGAGCGACCGGGCCGTCAATCTTTAGTTTCCAGTGTTTGTATTGGTCAGGCGACGTTTGAAAGTTGATCATGCAGTTGCTGTGTCAGAAGCGATCTTCTAGGCCGTTCGAACGTTCGTTCGATACCATTCTATTGTCGGGCTGGTTTCGGGTCAAGGTCAGATAGCAGTGGCCTCTTTTAGGAAGTTTCCTTGCCAGCTGAAACGATCCACGAAATACCCGAAGTAAGAGTCTAACTTGTTCGTGCGATTAGTGTGATTTCGTGGATCGCTCTTACCCAGCGGAGACAAACCAGGAAGCCAGATTGGAAATACTGCCGCCGAGATGCTTTGCTTGACAGAGGCTTTTGCGGCGGGTAGGGTCAAGCCTTTGGCACGGAGGCGCATCTGTTCTGGTGAACGGCGCGGTCTTCAAAACCGTTAGTGAGACTGCGAGAGCAGGCTCAGGTAGGTTCGATTCCTACACGCCTCCGCCAAAAAAGAAGCCAGTTCACCCCGTGAGATAAATACTTTGGCTTTAGCACAGCTTGAAGGTTGTATCTCACGGGGTAAAGGCAGGAAGCAGTAGGCAGGAAAACGCTTAGGCAGTTCTGCCCGAATCTTGCTTTTCCACGAACGACAGTTGATAAAGAAATTGCTGCAAGCTCCCGCTTGACGCTTCTTTTCCTAAGTGATATTCCCTCTCACCGCATAGTAGGTTTTCAGATCTCCTGCTGATCCCAGTTTCAGTTAACTGACAGCTCACTGCTAACGGCTCACTCATGAAAGATTGGATTGCCCTCAACATGACTCCCGGAGTTGGGCCGCGCGTTACGTCCCGCCTGCTGGAGCACTTTGGATCGGCGGAGGCAATCTTTGACGCGCCGCGCCGCGAACTTGCACTGCTCCGATTGCCGCCGGAAACGATCGAGAGCATCGCTACACGCGAGTTACATGAGCGCGCCGAAGCCGAAATCGAACGCGTGCGCAGACTGGGTGGTGACATCCTGGTACTTGACGACGGCGTGTACCCGGCGCTGCTGCGCGAGACTTACGATCCGCCCGTGGTCTTGTACGTGAAAGGCGCATGGGCAGATTGTCTCGAGCGGCCGTGTGTCGCGATTGTCGGCTCGCGGCGTTGTTCTACTTATGGACAGAATGCGGCGCTGATGTTGTCGCGGGAATTGGCCCAGCGCGGCGTAACGATCATTTCGGGGCTGGCCCGGGGTATCGATGCCGCGGCGCATCGCGGCGCCCTCGAAGCCGGCGGGCGGACCGTGGGAGTGATGGGGACGGGACTCGATCAAGTCTATCCACGCGATCACAGGAAGCTGGCCGACGAGATTCTGAAACATGCGGGGGCAATGGTCACACAGTTCCCGCTCGGCACTCCACCGGTCTCAGAGAATTTTCCCTATCGTAATCGAGTGATCAGCGGATTGAGCCTGGGCGCGCTGGTAGTTGAAGCGGCTGAGAATTCGGGCTCGCTAATCACGGCACGGCTGGCGATGGAACAAAACCGGGAGGTATTTGCGGTGCCCGGCAACATCACCTCGCGAAATTCGTTTGGCACGAACTATCTAATAAAGGGAGCGGGCGCGAAGCTGGTGCAGCAATGGCAAGACGTCGCCAGTGAATTGCCGCCAGAGATCGCGGCGCAACTGTTGCCCCCGCCGAGCAGAAAATCAAAGAAGAAAAGTGAGCTGGTTGACCAATTAAAACTCTCGCCGCCCGATTTGTCTGAACATGAGCGAGCGGTCTTCAAGCTGCTTTCCACCGACACCCCTCAGCAGATCGACATGCTGGCTGAAGGCACTAAGTTGTCAATTACCCAGCTAACCAGCGCGCTGCTCGCTTTGGAAATGCGGGAACTAATTCGCGCGCTTCCGGGCATGTGTTTTGTGCGGAGAATGTAGTCGAAAGGTCCAGCTGAGGCCGCCAAGCCGAGCCTCGGACTCAAAAATCGCCTGGTCTTGGCCCTTTCCAATAAGGCGAGCATTTAGCGTGCTATTTTCAGTCGGTTTGGCTTTTCGGGGACAGTTAGTGTTATTTTCAAGCCCGCTTGCCGCAACCGCGAGAAAACCTGCGGCAAGCAACCTCCAGTCATCGAACATACATCAGTGCGTGGCTGGACTTGAGACGTAATGGCAAAGAACCTGGTCATAGTCGAATCGCCCGCCAAGGCGAAAACGATCAATAAATACCTCGGCAAGGACTTCATCGTGATGGCCTCGATCGGGCATATCAAAGATCTGCCTTCGAAGGGCCTGGGCGTGGACGTCCAGAATAATTTCGAGCCCGAATACGAGATCATTCCCGACACCAGGAAGCGCAATAACAAGAAGATTGTTTCCGACCTCAAGAAGACCGCGAAGACTGCCTCCGCGATCTACCTGGCCGCCGACCCCGACCGCGAAGGCGAAGCGATTTGCCAGCATCTGGCCGAAGAGATCGTGCCCAAGAAACCCGCAGTCCCTTCCTACCGGGTGATGTTCAATGAAATTACCAAGCGGGCGGTGCAGCAGGCGTTCGAACATCCGAAACAAATCGACGCAAACCTGGTTGACGCGCAACAGGCGCGACGCGTGCTGGATCGTCTGGTGGGTTACAAAGTTTCGCCGCTGCTCTGCCGTACGATCGGCGGGCGGCTCAGCGCGGGCCGCGTGCAATCCGTGGCGCTGCGCATCGTCGTCGAACGCGAACGCGAAATCGAAGCCTTCAAGAAAACTGAGTATTGGACAATCGCGGCGAATGTCGCCGGCAAACAACCGCCGGCGTTCGATGCGCGTTTGGTGAAGGTCGGCGAGCAGTCAGTCAAGACCGGTGGTTTTGACAACGATCTAAAGAAGACCGAAATCCTAATTGGCAACGAGGCCCAGGCCGGAGACCTGGTTGCCGAAGCTGAAAAGCAAACTTTCATCGTCAACGAAGTTACGACGAAAGAGCGCAAACGCAATCCCGTCCCTCCCTTCATCACTTCCAAGTTGCAGCAGGAGGCTTCGCGCAAACTCGGCTTTCCGGTGAAGCGGACAATGATGATTGCCCAGCACCTTTATGAAGGTGTGGAAATTGGCCCTGAAGGATCGGTCGGCCTGATTACTTACATGCGCACGGACTCGACGCGCATCGGCGAAGCGGCGTTGGGCGAAGTCCGCCAATTTGTTAAAGGTCAATACGGAGCGAACTACTTGCCAGAGTCAGCAGTACATTATCGTTCGAAAAAAGGCGCACAGGACGCGCACGAAGCGATCCGCCCCACGGATGTGGCGCGCACGCCGGATTCGCTGGCTCAATATCTGAAGCCCGAAGAGTTGAAACTCTATCGGCTAATCTGGCAGCGGTTTGTCGCGTCACAGATGATGCCGGCGCTCTTCGATCAGACAACCATCGACATTCAAGCCGGCCGGTTTGTCTTCCGGGCCACCGGATCGGTGCTGAAGTTCGACGGCTTCCTCAAGGTCTATCAGGAAGGTCGCGACGAAAAGACCGACGATGAAGAAGACGAGCGCACGTTGCCACTAGTCACCAAGGGCGAGACACTCGCATTGAACAAGATTGATCCCGAGCAGCACTTCACTGAGCCGCCGCCGCGTTACACGGAAGCCACGCTGGTGAAAGCCCTGGAAGAGCAGGGCATCGGCCGTCCGTCCACCTACGCCGCGATCATGACCACGATTCAGGATCGCGAGTACGTGGAAAAGAAGGAAGGACGATTCCATCCGACGGCCCTGGGTAAGACGGTCAACGATGTTCTGATTGATGGCGGCTTTGACGATCTTTTCAACGTGACCTACACCGCCAGGATGGAAGAAGAGCTGGACGAGATTGAAGAAGGTAAGCTGAAGTGGACCGACGCGCTGACGGAGTTCTATGACAAGTTCAAGCTGGACATGGCCAAGTTTCAGAAGTTTGCGAAAGACATCAAAGAGAAGGAAACTCCGACCGATGAGGTTTGCCTGAAATGTAATACGCCGGGGATGGTGCAGAAGCTCGGTCGCTTCGGCAAATATCTCAAGTGCCTTAACTGCGGCGCGACCCGCGACGCCGAGCCCGTAGCTGCGGACGGCGCCGATTCAACCCAGAGTTCCGGCGATGGCGACACCGAAGAACCGGAAGCTTGCGAGCTGTGTGGCAAACAGATGCAGTTAAAGCGCGGCCGGTTCGGACCGTTCTATGGTTGTTCCGGTTATCCCGAATGCCGGAACATCCGTAAGATTTCCAAGAGCGGCAAAATCAATGCGCCGCCCGAACTGCTCGACGAAAAGTGCCCGCTCGATAACGCGCAACTGGTGAAGCGCCAGGGCCGCTTTGGCGAATTCATATCCTGCTCGAACTATCCCAAGTGCAAATACATCAAACGGGAAACTACCGGCGTGGCTTGTCCGCGACCGGGCTGTAAGGGTGAACTGATCGTCAAGCGTTCGAAACGCGGCAAGATCTTTTATGGCTGCTCGGAATATCCAAAGTGCGAAACGGTTTACTGGGACAAGCCGATCGCCGAAAAGTGTCCGCAGTGCGGCGCCCCTTTCCTGCTCGAGAAAACCACCAAGAAAGGCACCACCCGACGCTGCGCCAATGAAGAGTGTGGATATAAGAGCGATCTTCTGCCGCTACCGGCTGCGCAACCACCTGCCCAAGAGAAACACGCCTGAGCAAGTCATTTTCCATATTTCATTTCTCATTTGACATCGCCTGGGTCAGCACCTCACAGGTTAGGAAGGGGGGCTTGCCCCCGCCGCTGTCAATCGAACGACCCGGGCGATCGCAAATGACAAACGGAAAATGACGAATGGAAAATGGATTTATTACTTCTCGTTTAGATAGTGCGCTGAGTACTCGACATAGTTCTGCCAAAACCGAGCCAGACTGGCAACTTCTTCTTCAGTCAAGGGACGTTTGACTCGCGCCGGCATTCCCATCACCAGTGAACGCGGCGGAATTATCGTACCCGGCGAGATTAGCGAGCCGGCGGCGACCAACGACTGGGCTCCGACGCGCGCGTCATCAAGCACGATCGAACCAATGCCAATAAGCGATCCCTGCTCAACGTGGCAACCGTGTAGAGTCACGCTGTGACCGACGGTGACTTCGTCTTCCAGAATCGTTGGCTTCTCACCCGTGCGCGTGTGCAGGACGCAATTATCCTGCACGTTGGTCCGATCGCCGATGCGAATGTAGAACATGTCGCCACGCGCGATCGTCCCGAACCAGATCGAAGCCTGTTGGCCTACATGCACGTCACCGATGACCTGCGCGCTGTCGGCGATGAAGGCGGTTGGGTGAATTTGCGGATGAACTCCGCGAAATGGCCGAATCATAATTGCCGGCGATTATGCCAAGCAGACGGCGGGAATGGAAGCATCGATCAACCAGCTTCAGAAAAACTTTCATTGCACCCGGGACACATATCCGCGCCGGGCGCGTACATGCAATCCAATAACTCCGGCGGCGACGTTGATGCGGCGGTACTCTTCCACGGTCGCCTGCGCCAGCGGCCGTTTTGGGTGTAGGTAACTACGTATTGACTGTCGATCTCTCTCGCGATTTCCTCAGCTCGCGTAGTCATTTCTTCCTCGGATCTCGGTATGAACACCAGGCCGCCAGTCTCTTCCGCCAGAGATCGCAGCCATAATTCAGCCTTCCGCGTAGCTTCTTCGTAGGCCCCGCGGTTCTTGCGCATGGCAAAATCGGTGTCGACTATTACGTAGATCTTTTTCCATCTTTTTTGTTCCTCCTGCTGATTAGGATCCATGAGTTGGTCCGCGACATGTTCGCCAGGTTCCGTGACTGAAAGAAACAGCCTCGTGTTTTATGATTTTTCGTGTGACTTAGTGGATCGTCTGCTGTGGGTAAAGACTCGATCCACGAAATCACACGAAGCCGCGAGAATTTCTGTAAATACAATTGAGAGACGCTACACTAGCTTTTGCTTCGGGCCGAAAATAAGGATCTAGTTACTCAATTCTCCGCGACCTGGTACTGCTCAAGTTTCCCGTCCGGCATTTCGTAGGTCCAGGCGCGCAGCGTCTTACCGTTCGCAAATCTGATTCTGTACGAACGAGAGATCATGCCTCCGCGCAGTCCCTGATTTACCTGGACAAAGTCTTGCGGCGGTCCCAAAGGCTGAAGCCCGCCAGCAAAGTCTTTCAGCGCCTGCGCGCTGAAATACGCGTTCGCGTTGTCGGTGAACAACGAGCGATCGATGGTGCCGTGCTGTAGTCCGTCGAAGATCTTTTTCGCTTGCGCCAGCTTTTGCGGCGTGGCCGCGTCATCAGACGCGAGCAGCAAAGGGGCGATGCCGTGCGCGATCGCGCCCGCGGCGCCGGCTGCGTCCTGGTTTGTAAGCGCGACGATCGCCACACGTTTTTCCGGGAACACGAGATTTTCGGCGGTGAAACCTGAGACCTCGCCGCCATGCGATAATGCGCGAGTTCCCGCTTCGGTATTTACCGCCATGCCCAAACCGTAGCGGGTAGCCAATCCATTCTTCAGCAGGACATCAGTCTCGAGCTCACGATAGGAAGGTGGCTTCAGCAGTTTTTGATCGATGATTGAGATGTCCCACAGGGCCAGTTCCCGGGCGGGCATCGCCAACTCTCCCGCGGCGAAAAGCCAGCCTTTGCCTTCCTTCGGCGCCGGACGCAGCGGACCCAGGGCGTAACGCAGGTAACCAACGGGATCAGTCTCGCCAAGTTTTTCCTGGTCAATGTTCGCCACACTCTTCATTCCCAGCGGAGCAAAAATTTTCTCACTGAGGAATTGCAGCAACGGCTTTCCGCTCGCTTTTTCGATGATCACTCCGGCGATCACGTAATTTGTGTTGCTGTATTGCCATTTGGTTCCGGGCTCGAAATCCAGAGGCTTGCGCGCCCACAGGTCCATGATTTTTTCCGCGGTCACGGGTTGCAGCATCATGGGCATCACGTAGTCCTGTGGCCAATAGTCCTGATAGCCCGAGGTGTGCGAAAGCAATTGACGGATCGTCACCTCTTTCGCCCGAGTCAGATTAGGAAGGAACTTCGCGACCTTATCATCGAGGGAAAGTTTTCCCTGCTCCTGCAAAAGCAGGATGGCGGTCGCGGTGAACTGCTTGCTGATCGAGCCGATGCTATAACGCATTTCAGGCGTTGCCGGAGTACGCGGCTCCAGGCGCGCATCGCCGTAAGCTTTCACATAAACGATCTGACTATCTTTCACAATCGCCACGGAAGCACTGGGAACTCCGGTCCTGGCCAGGACGTCGGTGGCGAGCTTGTCAATCTTTTCGCGGATTTCGGGAGAGAGCTGCTCCTGCGCACTCGCCGTCAGAGTTAAGTTGAAAAGGAAGAGGATGAGAGCGAACCACAGCGACAGTAAACGGTGTCGACGCACGAAAATTCCCCTCGCTGACTGAGACTGGAACGAACGGGGTCATTATATAAACAGTTAGTGAGACTTTGGCAAAGAGATGGGAGATAATGCGGTGAATAATAGCTTTGAATAAACTCACCGCCGAGACACGAGATGACGCTGAGACTCTTAAATCAGGACACTAGGGCGCCTGATTCTACGGCGGGACACCCGTGCCACTTTTCAAATCACCAGGTCGTAAACCTTTTCCTCGTCCCATGGAGTGTCCAAATCCGCAATCTCCTGCGCGTTCGCATCAGGCTCCAGCTCAACCCCCTGCGTTGCCAGCTCACTAATTTCATTTAGCCGGACACGTAGCCGCTGGTTCTCCATTCCCAGCAGGTGGCGGGACTTCATCATCTCATAGTGCTCCAGCGCGCGGCTGACCGCCACGCGCAGTTCGTCGTTATTCCAGGGCTTAGTCAGGTAGCGATAGACCAGTCCGCAATTGATCGCTTCAATCAAGGCGCTGACATCCGTGTAACCCGTCAACAGGATCTTCGCCATTTGCGGGCGCATCGCTACAGTATTCTTCATCAACTCGATGCCGGTCATTTCCGGCATGCGCTGATCTGAGATTAGCAACGCGACGTCGTGATGCTGCAGAAGGGTCAGCGCCTCGGCGCCGGATTGCGCAGTCACCACCTGGTAATCCCGGCGGAACAATCTTTCCAGGGTTCTCAGGTTCACCGGCTCGTCGTCAACGATCATGATTTTGTATTGCATAGCGTCCTTTCACAGAGCTTCGTTCATTGACCGATTAATTAGTGGCTTTGGATTAACTGGAACATAGATTGTGAAGGTCGTTCCTTTGCCGAAAACACTCTTCACCTCGATTTTGCCGCCGTGTCGTTCGATGATGCCGTGCGAGATCGACAAGCCCAGCCCGGTTCCTTCGCCTACTGGTTTCGTAGTGAAGAATGGATCGAAAATTCTCTTCACGTTATCCGAGACAATCCCACAGCCAGTGTCGCTAAACGTAACCACGACATGATCGCCTTCGGAGCGTGTGCTGATGCGCACCTCACCATCAGCCTTTCCGATGGCCTGGGCGGCGTTCATGAGCAAGTTCATCCAGACCTGATTGAGCAGCGCGGCATAGCAATTTACCTGGGGCAACTCGCCGTAGTCGCGGCATAGGATAATGCGCCCGTCCTTGTAATAGAGCGACAGGAGTCGCACCGTGGACTCGATTCCTTCATTCAGATCGACCCGCTTAAGGTCGGCTTCATCCAGACGGGAAAACAAGCGCAGGTTCTGAACCACGTCCCGGATCCGCTCCGCCCCAAGGTAACAATCAGTCAGAATCGAACTCAGATTGGCAACGATGTTGTCATAGTCAATCTGCCTCCGAATCTCGTTGATCCGCGCCGCCGCTGCGGGCGGCAAATCCACTTCGTAAACGGCCGAGAGGTAACGCTCTAAGCGGGCCACATAGTCCTTTAGCAGTTCGATGTTGCTATAGATGAAACCGGCGGGATTATTCAGCTCATGTGCGACGCCCGCGGCCATTTGGCCCAGCGAGGCCATTTTTTCCGTTTGCGTAATCTGGGCCTGGAGCCGTTCAAGTTCGGCCTTACGGTGTGCCAGCTCAGCGTTTCGAAGCTCAAGATCCTGTTTGTATTTGCCCGCGTTGCGCAACAGAGTGCGCCTTTCCAATGCGCGTTCCACGCGTAGCGCCAGCACGTCCAATTCGCAGGGCTTAACTATGTAGTCAGAGGCGCCAACTCGAATGGCATCGATCACGCGTTGTATGCGATCGATTCCCGAGACGATAATCACCGCCGTGTCTGTATAGAGTTCGGTGATCTTGCGCAACAGTTCGATTCCGCCGAGTCCCGGCATCTGGATATCAGTCAGCACCAGCGCGAACGGCTCTCGGGAGAGAAGCCCCAGAGCCTCCTGGGCATCGGACGCTGTTACGCAGGAATAGTTCTGGCTCAAATATTCGGCGAATAATCCTCGCACTGCCTCTTCGTCGTCGACGATCAGGATGCGCTTGTCGTGGACCTCAGCATAAGCCCGATCGAAAACGGAGGATGTGGGGTTACCGCCGGCGACTATGAGGGCGGATTCCACGGACATCTCAGTTGCTTCTGGGGCGGGAACGTTCATGCTGTTGCTTAGTCTGGTGTTGGACGTTGCGGTTGCGGAAGGCTGGTCAAGCTTCTTACTGCGCTTCCTTTGTGTTCCGGAAGACCGTAGCGGGATCGATTCGCAGGTGCGAACGGGCAGCCAGTGGAGGAAGCCCGGTATTACCGCGATAGAATTCTATGTGCGTGTGTTTGTAGAAGGCCGAAGCACCTCCGGTGCCTCCGAGGTTTCCGATTCTTACACGGCCATCTTCTTTACTAATCTGAAAATCGGCGATGTGAAATACGGCCAGTGTGACATCGCTCAGATTTCCCAGACGCGGATAATAGAAAGTTACCACGGCGTCGGTTGGCGACGGCGGACCGCCATAGGAAGCGAATCCCGGCGGCACGTACAACGGAGAGTCTCCGGTGCCGTCGTAATTGCCATACAGGTGCATGGCGTAGGAGAGGTGTCCGCGTCTTACCATGCCATCATCCCCGACGATGTCGCCGCGATAGAGCGGGTATGCCGCAGCCAGTCCGGCCGGTTCGAATCCGTTGCCGGCGGCAACCGCGTTTGGTCCTCCGAATATTTGCCCGAGCGTCTTATCAGAGGCGGCCATCTCGGTTGTGTACTCTCGGACTATGGCGTTGTTGGGCAGAGCTTTTGCGGAATTGAGTGAAACTGAATGAGCGTACATCACTCGCTGGACCGCGGATGATTCCGGCTGTTCGCCAACCAGCCATGTTTTCGACAAGCCTTCTGAATTGGCCATCCAGTTTTGCGTGACCGACGTGATCCCGTCGCTGGCATAGTTGAAAGTGATAGTGCGCCCGAAAGAATCCACCACGCCATGAAGAGTCAAACCGTTTGCCGTATAGAGCAAACTGAGAGAGGCGCCCCGAGCGTCCTTGATGCCGGCACAACGAAATTCGCCATCAGGATAGCGAACGAAGCTGTATTTTGTTCCATCAGCGGCGCGAACCGTTTTCAATGTGTCGTTGTCGACGAGTTTGATATTCGTGCCATCGGTTGAGGTGAAGGTGTTCTTGATTTCACTGGAGACGAACTCAATGAAGTGTACGCCTTTGCCCTCCTGCGAGATCGTCGGCAGCAGATACCGGCCATGCTCTTCGTCAAGAGTCAGTGACTGAAATATCGGGAAGCTGAATCGATCCAGCGGAAAGCTGAGCGACTGATCAAAGCCCCGCTTCAAACGATCGCCGGCCGGGCTCAGTAGAGGGAGTTGCTTATCCGAGACATTCCATTTAAAGACAAGCGCCGCGCCCGAAGATTCGGATGGGTCGACGGCTGAATGAGAGATGAATCGGACGAGGTTGCGCGTGCCATCTATATTTGACGCCAATGGAAGCGTCGCTCCGGCGGCAATGCTCACCAGGCAGGCCACAAAGGAAGTCAGGCGAAATGCAACTGGTATCAGTCGAAGGGAGTAAGGCATGTAGTTTCTCCGTGTAAATTTTGGGTCACGACGATTGGCGTCGGCCCGATCTCAGGACCCTCTGGAGACTATCGGAATCCTCGTAACAGGTTTCACTCCTTACCTGCAGCAGGTAAGAATCAAGCTCGGTAAAGTGTTTTTCGTCTTAGGATCGCGAGGTTTCGTAAAGTCGTTTAGGGGTGACTCCACGGCGCAAGCTCTTCAGGGAATCGGGGCTGACCCCTCACTGCGAGCATCCTTTGGTTATCAATTGCTGCGAAAAAAAGCGTTGTTGCAACATTTACCTCGGGGTTACCTGTGCAAGCTTTGTGCCGCCTGTTGAGTCGAGGTGCCGATCATTTCCGGGTTGAATTTTTCCCTGCATTCTGTGGCATAGATGGTGCTGAAGATCAGCGAGTCATCGTCCTGGGCCGACCTGAAGGTTGCCCATCGAGGCGATTGTCCCAGGCCAATCGACCTGCTTGTCCCTTTTCGCCCAACATTTTCAGAGCAGTACCATCTATGGATATACAGCAAGATCATCGGGAGCTATTCCAGGGCGCGAACAAGATTGTTTATGCGCACGACATGGCCGGGAATTTCACTTTCCTGAATCACACCGGAGAAGCGATCTCGGGGCATAGCTGGGCAGAAATATCTCGCATGAACATCGCGGACCTGGTGCCGGCGGAAATCGCCGCGCACGTCCGCGCACAGATTATTAGCAACGGCACCCAGCGTGTGGGAACGGTCTATGAAATCGATTTGATCGCGAAGGATGGCCACCGCGTGCCGCTGGAAGTCAGCACCGAAGTCATCCTGCGCGAAGGTCAGCCGATTGAGGTTCAGGGAATCGCGTACCTTCGGTAATCCGAAGCGGCTCATGATCGGACTGAACGGCACTGCCTGAATGCGAAGTTTTTGTCGGCAGCTAAGTCGTCTCGGCGGGTCTGTTTCTGTGAGATCAATTTGAGCCCTACCTCACGGTCGTGCTACTGCCCCGAGGACACGTCTCTAACTATGCGATAAGCTAAGCAGCGCACTGGAATTGCCGTTGAGATTCCCGGCTACTGAGAGCGATGCGCAGCGTGCGTTGTAATTGATCCGGAGTAAAAGGCTTTGCAAGGAATACTGTAGCGCCGGCCGCGAAGCTGTCCGACATTTGTTTCAGCCCCGGCTCGCCGCTGACCACGAGCACCGGAATTCGCATGAGCCTCTTCTCGGTCTTCATATAACGAACGATGTCCAGTCCTCTGAGATTTGGCATGGTCATGTTGAAGATCGCGATTTTGAAGTCGGCATCTGATTTCAGCAGGCGATACGCTTCGCGCCCGTCAGTGAACAATGGATTGGGAAGAACCTGGTGCGGTGGAAACGGACGAGTGGTGCGAAAGGGCGAGGCATTGCGCTGCAAAACTGTCTTAACCACGGCGTCTTGCTGACGCCGATGAGTGTCAGGGCACGTCACGTGCCAGCGGGATCCTCTCTTCGTTAACAACCAAAGTCATTCCAGATTTGACTCCGCTTAAGTGGATACTAATGCCGTCTGTTTGTGGATCCGCCTGTTGCGCGTGATTCACGGGCTGGACGGTGCTCACTTTTCAAGCTGCATCCAAGAAGTTGGATCATGACCCAATTCTTTGTTGCGTACGCAGATTTATCGCGGTATCAGAAGTTGCATGATACGAATGGGGGCATTAGAATCCGTTTAGACTTGAGGTCCCACGCGTCGATGCGAACGGCAGACACGCCCCCGTATCCTGTCTGTTCGGACACCGATCGAACCTCTCGCCTTGCTCCAATCTGGGTTGACTTGAATCAACCGGGTGCGCTTACCCGGTCTGCTTGCTGGTCGCATAGCTGACGGTCGCGGAAAAGATCGGAAGCAGGAAGAGCGCGTTCTCGCGTTATTGGCTTTCGGGAATGCTGCACAAACGGACTCTCCTATGAGTGAACTTCGAGTTGACGATCTCGACCCGAGCGGGAGCGATGAATTACTGAAATCCTTTTTCGCGGACGCGGCGGTTGGACTTTCAATTACCGATCTTCAGGGCCGGTTTGTGAAGGTGAACGCGGCGTACTGCGCGCTTACCGGTTATACGGAAGCCGAGCTCAACGCGCGCGACTTTCGAAGCATCACCCATCCTGATGACTTGCCTAGAACGTTGGCAAAAGTCCAGGGCTTGCTCTCTGGCGAAATCTCGTCGTTCCTGATCGAAAAACGATATATTCGCAAGGACGCCATTATCGTCTGGGTGCTGAACAGCGTTTCAGTCATTCGCGATGAGTACGGACGGCCGCTGAATCTGGTCAGATTGAGCCAGGACATTACCGAGCAAATGGGGCTGAAAGAATCGCTGCGGCAAGCCGAGGCGCAAACGCAGTTGATACTAGCCAATATCACAGACGTTTACCTGCTTTTCGATTACAACTGGCGCTACGCTTACGTGAATGAAGCCGCCGTGCGGGCAATCGGACGTCCTCGCGAACTGGTTTTGGGGCGAACTCTCTGGGAAGTGTTTCCAGACATCGTCGGGACCGACTTAGAGCATGAATATCGTCGGGCAATGGACGACCGCGTCACCGTCAATTGTGACTTTTATTATCCAGCGCGGAACAACTGGTGGGAAAACCGTTTTTATCCCGTACCCGCAGGTCTGGCCGTGTTTGCCACCGACATCACCGAACGCAAGCGGGCCGTGCAGGCGATCGTTGAAGCCGAGCGAAAATATCGCGACATCTTTGAAAACGCCGGCGAAGGAATTTTTCAAACTACGCCGGAAGGTCAATATATCGTGGCCAATCCTGCCCTCGCCCGGATGCATGGTTTTGACTCGCCCGAAGAATTTATTCGCTGCCGGCTCGATATTACCCACGAGGTTTACGTCGACCCCGCGCGACGCGAAGAATTCAAGCGACTGATCGCAGAACACGGGGTGGTGCGGGAGTTCGAACACCAGATCTATCGCAAAGACGGCAGCCGGATTTGGATCTCAGTAAACGCGCGGGCCGTCCGGGACGGGCAGGGAAGCGTCGCCTACTACGAAGGAACTACTCAGGACATCACTGAACGCAAACGCTCTGAAGAAGAGTTGCGCGAAAGTGAAGAACGATTCTCAAAAGCCTTCTACTCCAGTCCGGCACCCTTGATCATCACACGTTTGGTCGACGGATATTTTCTGAATGCAAACGATTCGTTCCTGAGCACTTTTGGGTACGAGCGCGACGAAGTCATTGGGAAAACGGTGCTCGACCTGAACATTTACGTTGACCACCAGGACCGAGAAAAACTGATTGACGAACTGCGAGAGCCGGGAGCGTTACGCGGGTATGAGAGTCGCGCGCGCACTAAGTCCGGGCGCATCCTGGACCTGTTGGTCTTTGTTGAGCCTATCAAACTGAAGGGCGAGCAGTGCATCCTCTCGACCGCCTATGACATCACTGAGCGAAAAAGTATTGAAGAGGCCTTGCGTGAGAGTGAAGAGCGCTATCGCGAGCTGTTTGAAAATGCCAAAGATGCGCTTTATGTTCACGATCTGGGCGGACGCTACACGTCATTCAACCACGCGGCTGAGCAACTCTCAGGCTTTTCTCGTGAAGAGATCCTCGGCAAACACTTTTCCAACTTTGTGGCGCCGGGAAGCTTGCGGTATGTGCGCGAGAACCTCTGTAAGAAGCTTGACGATGAGGGTGAGACGACCTACGAAATTGATTTGATTACGAAAGACCGCCGGCGCGTGCCGGTGGAAGTCAGCAGCCGGCTGATCTACGAAAACGGCAAACCGATCGGAGTGCAGGGCGTGGCGCGCGATATGACCGAGCGCAAGCGCGCTCAGGAAGCGCTCCGCACGTACTCGCAGCGATTGATCGAAGCGCAGGAAGCTGAGCGGCAAGTTATAGCGCGCGAGTTGCACGACGAAATTGGACAGGTGCTGACGGCCGTGCGCATCAACCTGCAATCTCTCCGGCACTCAACGCAGAGCGGTTCGCAGCCGTCGTCTATTGATGACAGTCTGGTAATTGTTGATGAAGCCCTGGACCGGGTGCGTGAACTGTCCCTCAACCTACGGCCGTCGGTGCTGGATAACCTGGGACTTAGCTCCGCGCTGCGCTGGTACGTCGATCGCTGCGCTCAGCGTAGCGGCATCGTGGCCGACCTTCAGAGCGACCTCGAAGATGGCCGCCGCCTGGGCGTGGAACTTGAAACAGCTTGCTTCCGAATTGTCCAGGAAGCACTGACGAATGTAGTGCGCCATGCCCGGGCGACCCGCGTTCTGGTGTGCCTGAAGCGTGCTAACGGAAATCTGACCATAAAAGTTATGGATGACGGCGTGGGCTTTGACGTCGCGCGCTTGATCAAGAATTCGCCGCCGGCCTGGAACCTGGGTTTGCGCGGCATGGAAGAACGCGCCGTTGCCGCTCAGGGCCGCCTGAAAATTGAATCCGCGCCAATGCGTGGAACTGAAATAAGCGTTTCTTTCCCCTTGAACGAAGAGTAATAGTGAAATGGACCCCACACGCGTCCTCATCGCCGACGACCATACGCTGGTCCGGGCAGGTATCCGATCACTGCTGGACAAGTTGTCCGGGATTGAAGTAGTAGCCGAATCCAGCAACGGCAGGGAAGTCTTGCGTTTGGTAGCTGAGCATCAACCGCAGATAGTCCTAATGGATATCGCGATGCCTGAGTTGAATGGACTCGAAGCCACCACGCGGCTCACTGAGCTACATCCCGACGTTCGCGTGGTCATACTCTCGATTCATTCGGACGAAGAACACGTCTTTCAGGCTTTACGCGCGGGCGCTTCAGGGTACTTACTCAAGGGCGCCTCAATTGAGGAATTGGAATTGGCCATTAGATCGGCTGCTCGTGGTGAGATTTTTCTCAGCCCGCAAATATCGCGGCCGGTCATCGATGAATATGTTCGGCGCACTCGCGCTTCGCGTCCGGAGGAAATCCTCTCAACCCGCCAGCGACAAGTACTGCAACTGATCGCCGAAGGCAAGACCATGAAACAGGTCGCACTCGATTTGGGTATCAGCGTGAAAACTGTCGAAACGCATCGGGCCCAGCTAATGGATCGCCTGAATATCCACGATGTGGCCGGTTTGGTCCGCTACGCGATCAAGATGCGCCTGGTGAAGATTGGCTAGGTCATTTCTGCTGCAGTCCGCTTAGCCAGGGCCATCAGCCCTCCAAGGTGCATTCAACAAAATAACCGTCTCCCGGGGGTTGGCGCGCGGGAAGCAGCGCTTGCCCTTGCCAACCATCTTTCAACCCGTCCGAAAGGGCAATGGTGAAATATGCCCGGGTCGGCGAGTTTTTAACGCAGGCAAGACGTCAATCGAAAAAAGAAAGCGGCAGCGCCTCACTCGCTGCCGCTTTCAGGTGCAGCCAATGAAGGCTGCACAGCGGGGAAGACATTCAGCCTTCACCCTTGTTGCAGAGATTCTTAACCGAATCCGCTGACTCGTCAAGTGATCTTCGCCGCGGGGAGTGTCGCCGCATACTGAAAGCTAGCGGGCGTTACTGCGCTGTAAATTCGCGGAAATCCTCTCACGGTCCGCTTTTCTTGCTTGCTATGAGGTATTTTGACCATAGGGTTTACCCCTAATTGCAAGCTCAGGTTTCCCCCGATTGCGGCGGTCATTAGTAACCAATATTCTACGCCGCACGGATCGGATCACTCCTAGCTAGCGCGTCGGATTAGCCGCGCCCCGGGCGTCACCCCTTCCGCACCCTCGTGATTTTTGAGATTTAATATTGGGAGTTGTGCGGATTTTCCCACGAAGGCAATTGACAGAACTTTCGCCCCCCAGCGATTTGTTTTGACAGTTTCATACGGCCCCAATCAGTTGGAGCCACGAGCCTTGAACGATGAATGAAGGTTTCCCCGGGCCGCCTCATCACTTTTCAGAGCATCGCTGAAACCAAAGGGCAAATTGAAGGTTGATGTGCACGTTCGTTGAGGCACTTCTCAGGGGCGAGAGCTTTCTTTCCTGAGGAATGGCTTATGACTGAGAACTTCGACCCCGAACTGCCGGTCCCCGGTAACTTACCAAGCCCTGAAACTCCAGGTGATTTGATAAGCATCCTGTCGCGCAAAGTGGTGGGCCAGTCCTCAGCGACCAGCGCTATCGTCCCTTACGTCTACATGTACCAATCGGGTCTGGCTCCTGAAGGCCGGCCCGCAGGTGTGTTCCTGTTGCTTGGTCCGACCGGCACCGGCAAAACGAAAACGATCGAAGCGATGGCCGAGCTGCTGCATGGCAGCGAAAAGAAAATGGTCAAAATTGATTGTGGCGAGTTTCAGATGGAACACGAGATGGCCAAGTTGATTGGCGCGCCTCCCGGCTATCTCGGTCATCGCGAAACCATCCCCATCCTGACGCAGGAGCGCCTGACTCAAGCGACCAGCGAGCAATCCGATCTGGCCCTGGTCTTGTTTGATGAAATCGAAAAAGCGGCGCATTCGATGACCATGCTGCTGCTGGGAATTCTGGACAAAGGCATCCTGCGGCTGGGCGACAACACGATAGTCGATTTTGAAAAGAGCCTGATCTTTTTTACCAGCAATCTCGGCGCGCGCGAGATGCTGAAGCAGATTAATCCCGACATCGGATTTCAATCGTCCTCGCCCCGGCCACGCGCCGACCTCACCACTAAACTCGAGAGCATCGCCCTGGGCGCGGTGCGCAAGAGGTTCTCGCCGGAGTTTGTTAATCGCATTGATGCGGTGGTGACTTATCAGCCGCTGGCCGCCGCCTCTGTCGAGACCATTCTAAGTAACGACATTCGCGCCTTGCAGCAGCATGTGAATTCACGCCTGGGTGATCGCTGCTTCAACATCGAAGTCTTGCCCACAGCTCGCCAGTTCCTGCTTGAGCGCGGTATGAGCCAGGAATACGGCGCCCGCGAATTGAAACGGACGCTGCACCGGAAACTGACACAGCCGCTGGCAACAATGGTGACGCGCGGGGAAATCCAGCCCGGAGCTCTGGTGCAGGTCTCGGTCGCCACGAGCGCTGAGAATTTAACGATTCAACAAGTTGGCAGCAGCACGCCGACGCCTGTGAAGCGGCCTGCCATCATGATTGTCGACGACAATCATGACCTGTTGACGTTTCTGGCGACTGAGTTGAAAGAGGCTGGATGGGAAATGTTAACGGCAGAGAACGCCCATATGGCCCGGCGTGTGTTCTATGAATTGCAGCCGGGCGCGGTACTTCTTGATTACATGTTGGGTGAAGACGATGGCCTGAAGCTGGGACTGGAATTTCAGACGCGAGCGCCGGCGACTCAAATCGTTTTGATGACCGGAGGGGGGCTGTCTAACGACGAACTGAGCGTATGTCGCGAGCGCGAGATTCCAATTTTATTCAAACCGTTTCTGGCGATGGAGGTCTTGAACTCGATTCAGAGACCGGCGCGGCGATCGTTCACCGCCGCGGTGGGGTCGGTTGGTTTCCCAGAATCGGCGAATCGAGCCGATCCCATTTAAGAACGTGGCCAGCCCACGTGGGGGGCATAGCCGCGACGAAGAAGGACGCCGTATCGGGGGCGAGCGCGACGTCCTTCTTCAACTTTAGAAATGGAAAGCCATGTGGAGACTATTTCGGCGCCGGCCCAAAGACTGGGCGGCCGGTTCAGACCATCGCAAGCGACGCGACCTGGAATTGAAGCGAAACCCAGGTCGCCTGGAACATGAACTCGAGCAGGCCACGCAATGGGCCGTGAGGGTGGCGGAAAAGAAACTGCACGAGAATTCGCACCGATCGAATGAGAAGGAAACGTAAATCACGCGGAATACGTTGAGGATGAACCAGGGAATCCGGCGATCGGACTTTTGGGTTTGGTCGCGGACGAAGAAGGACGCCGTATCGGGGGCGAGCACGGCGTCCTTCTTCTCAGTTCTGGAATATTAGGGCAAAGGACTTCTACAAACTCTTGGATTTACGAAGATGCTGATCGAGTTTATCCGAAGACGCTCTTTCGACGCCGGCGAAAAGGTTGGATGTCTATGTCGAAGGCGTGCCATGAGAGAGGGGGTGAAGCGAAAACCCCAGTCGATTTGAGCAGCAAGGACAGCCATCCTGCCGGCGCCCCGAACATCGGGCATGATCTTTGCCCTGGCTGTCCGCCGAGAATCTGGGCGATCCGCCGCGCTTTATTCTTTCTGCCCCGGAAGTCTCAATCTTTGGGAAGCCGTTCGCGTCCGCAGAAGTTAGCGAATGGAAATTTCGGGCTGTCGTCGCTGAGAAACCTGTGGCAAAACGCCCGACCACTTTTCCCTAACCAGTCCAATCTGCCCGACAGCCGGGCACGTGTCTCTGAGGGAGCAAAGAAATGTCCGGAAAGCTATTCGATAGATCGATTCTCGCGAGTACCCAGGACTCACTGGATTTCATCACCAATATCTCATGGCCGCTCGTGTTATTGCTCGGCTTGATCTTCGTTGCCTGGCCGATGAGCCTCGCTGCGCAGACGACGTCCGTCGTCGAAGGGTCCGTGCTTGACACACGGGGCGGGGTGATTGTTGGTGCTGAGATTACGCTGAGCGGGCCTTTGCTCGCTCGCGAAATCAAAACCCCGAGCAACATGACCGGCTCGTACCGCCTTCCGGGCGTGCAACCCGGCGTCTACCAATTGCGTGCGAGCAAGCCCGGGTTTGCGGTCCAGGTTTATCAGGGACTGGGAGTGACTGTGAACCAGGTTCTGACGTTCGATATCGTGCTCGGTGTCAATGATCTGCAAGCCGAGGTCACCGTTTCAGCGAATGGGCCGCTGCTGGAAACTACGAGTTCCTCTTCCGGCGCTACGATCCTGCCACAACAGATCGAGCAGATGCCGATCAATGGGCGTAACTACCTCGACCTGCTGCAATTGGTCTCCGGCGTTGCGATCAATCGGCGTGTCGACGAAAGGTCCGACAGCGCGGTGCCCATTCTGGGGGAGCGAGGGGGAAACGCCATTTTCCTCATTGACGGCATGCCAAACAGCAACGCAGTCGATGGCGGACCCGCGGCCCCATTTGATCAGGATTCGATCCTGGAGTTCCAGGTGCTGACCGCGGGTTACAAAGCAGAGTTCGGACATGGATCCGGCGGGGTAGTCAACGTCGTCACCAGGAGCGGGACAGATCGCTGGCACGGACGATTCTCGTTATTCCATCGAAATAGTGCGCTCGATTCCTCTGATGTTCCGGGAAAGACTGCTCCCTTCTTACGGCGATGGGATCCGAGCGCGAACCTGGCCGGACCACTTCTCAAAGACCGTGTCTTCTTTTTCGGATCGGTGGAGCGCATCAGAGAGACTCGCCAACTCAACTTCAGTTTCCCTCCAGGCACGCCGGATTTCCTGCAGGCAAGGGAAGCGGCGTTCGACAAGCATAGCCAGCTCTTTCAGACCCGAAGTTTTTTCAAGCTCGATGAACACCTCGGCCAACATCGCCTTACCGAGCAGATGAGCCTGAGCAACAGTCACGTGAGGGGCTTCCTGCCGCTTTCACAGGCGACTAGTCTGCCCTCGACGAGAACCGATTCTGACTCGCGGCAACTTATGTTGGGTGCCCAGGATACCGCGACCCTTGGTAAGCACAATCCTTTTGTCTTTCATGCATACGTTCAGTTTCGTGGCGAGCCGGCCCTTCAGCGACCCACCAACGCCGAGTCCGATGCCACCACATTGTTCAATTTGTTCAGCAGTCTGACCACTAACCGCTTGACGGGCGATCTTGGGCAGGTACGCTTCGGAGCAGGCTTCAGTCCGTTACTTATCAAGCAGAAATATGTCTCCACCGGCGCTGCCCTCGAAAAACTTCTAGGAGCACACGACATCAGGTTTGGATGGGACTTTCAGCACACTCGCGTGGACGGTGTCGAAGCCAAGAACCAGTTGAATCAACTGTTCGCTACAGTGTCGGACTTTACCCAATTCGGATCAGTCAACTCAGGCGTCTACGTTCTGTCAAGAGTAGGTGGCCCAACCCCGGCGGATAACCTTATTCGACTTCGCAATTTCTATAACGGGGTCTTTGCACAGGATGATTGGAAGATTGCGCGAGGCCTAACCCTGAATCTTGGGCTGCGATGGGATTACGACTCCCGCTTTCCAAATGGCGGCAACTTTTCTCCGCGGCTTGGTTTGGCTTGGTCACCAACCCCTAAGACAGTGATCACTGCCAGTTGGGGAATGTTCTACGACAGATTCCGGCTGGGACTGGCTCGCGACATACCCGGCCTGGGCGGCGCAAATCTCTTCCGGAACCAGACCATCTCGTACCCACGTCTGTTCTATGGCAATCCCAGTACGCTCGCGCGCCTTTTTGGATTGTGTCCTTCAAGCAACTTAACCGACGCACAGATCCAAGCGTCGGGAGCTATCTGTTCCGTTGCTGGTCTGCCTCTTTTTGGAATCGATCATCTGAACGGGGTGGTCGCTCCAGGCCATGCCCCAATTCCATCGAACAGCGTTGTGACTCTGGATAACGTGCAAGCCTTGACGGGATTGAATGCGCAGCAGTTCGCTGATGCCGCCAGCGCATCAGTTGGCCGTCAGTCTGGGTTCTTCTTTTGGGGCGGCTTCGGCCATCTCACCATGAATTTTCCGGTCCCCCAGATCTTCTTGCTTCCGATTACCGTCGACCCCGGGCTGAGTACGCCGCACACTCGCAACTTTCATCTGGGCGTGCAAAGAGAGATGACGCGCGACCTCGTAATTCAGGTGGACTATTACCATCGCGACATCCGCGACATGCTCGGCGTCAGGACCTCGAACCTGGCATTTGAAGCGCGCCTGCCGGGCCATAGCGGCCAACTACAACCCGGCATGGGAAGCAGACCTATCCTAAGTTATGGCCCCTGGTATCAGGGCAGGTATGACGGTATCACCGTCGGCATGCGCAAGCGGCTAAGCAGGCGATTTACTCTCGAGACCTCTTACACCTGGGCCAACTCGGTCGATAACGCTTTGAATTCGAGCTTTGTCAGTAACGTGCAAACCGGCCGTGGCGCCGGATCCCTCGGCTCATATGGAGCTACCGATAGCTTCGTGGGCACGCCACCAGTCGTCACTGATCCGGTGAGCGGAAGAACAAACGCAAATGGATCGTTCATCGCGAGCAACGGAAACCCCGTTCCGCAGGCTGGGAAATTCTACGATGGTCCAGATCTTGATCGTGGCCCATCTGACCTGGCTTTCAATCACACTCTGCTCATCCACGGAGCAGTGAGTCTCCCCTGGCAATTGCAAGTGAGTGGAATCTTTCGGGCGCAGAGCGGTTTTCACTTTTCAACCGCTGCTTTGACACCGGTCGACGTTGATGGAGATGGGTTGCTGAACGGCGTGGACTTTGTTACCGGACGTAATCATTTTCAGGCTTCGCCCTATATCAATCTCGACATGCGTTTCTCCAGGCGCTTTTCCATTACCGATCGCGTGCGGGCAGAAGTCCTGATCGAATTTTTCAATGTGCTCAATCGAGCAAACCCGGCTGCGGTGCAGCAATTTCAAAACCTGTCTATCCCAGTTGGCAAGCCGCTCCAAAGTCTGCCGGGACGCGAAGGACAGGTGGGAATACGAATCGATTTCTAATGTCCACATCCAAGGAACTCCATTTCGCTTCAAAGGAACAGATGCGACCAAGACGTTTTTCGATACCGGTTATTTCCATAAAGCATCGCTTGCCGTTGCTGATCGGCGCCCTGCTGCTTGGCATTATCGCGGCCTCGACGTGGACATCGTATACCGGAGTAAAGGAATCGGCGCTTGACGTCGGCCGCGAGCGGCTGCAAAACCTCACCAAGCAGTTGGCGATCTTGTTGCAGCAGTCGAATAGTCTCTTTCTTACTAAGACTCTCACCGCCGCCAACGACCCCGCCGTTAAGGTCTTCCTTCAATCTCCTTCCCCGACGACGCGATCCGGCGCCTCAGCAATTCTTCAGCAACTCGAAGGGCTACAAGATCAGAATAGTTTGCAAATCGAACTATGGAATGCAAACCACTCGCTCGTTTTGAGCGTGCCTGACGGCGCTTCGCCAGAGTCGCTTGATCTGGAGGCCGAGTTCAAGGCCGCTGATGTCGGTCCTTTCAAGACGACCGGTCCGATGCGCGTGGTTAAAGATGTCATCACAGCTCCCGGGGTAGTCGCGGTGAACGACGATTCGGGAAAGCCGATCGGTTATCTCGTCAGGTGGCGGCGAATGGCAATCAGTCCGCCGCCAAAACAGTTAACGGATCTGCTCGGCAGCGGGGCCGCGCTGTACTTTGGCAACATTCACGGAGATCTCTTAACCAACCTGGAGCGAATCACGTCCAAGCCTCGGGCAGACTTGGGGTCAAGCGGCGAGGTCATGCAATATTCGCGAGACGGAAATAGAGTTCTTGCTCTAGGCCGGCCAATCAACGGAACTCCCTGGTTCGTGGCAATTGAGTTTCCTGAACAGCCGCTCCTGACTCCGGCCCACCGATTCCTGCGGCGCATTCTATTGGCTGATCTCGTCGTGTTCATCATTGGCATGGCGGGCGCCTTCGTCCTTAGTAGAGGCATCACGCAACCACTTCATTCGCTTACCAAAGCCGCGGCCGCAATCACCGGTGGCGATTATTCGCAAGCGGTTGATATCCAACGCCGTGATGAACTGGGCTTGCTCGCCGCCGGCTTCAACTCGATGACCGACAAGGTGCGCACCTCCCAGAGCGAGCTTGAAGAGAACATTCAGGCGCTGGGCGAGAGTGAGCAGCGGCTCCAGACGGTAATAGAAAACCTGAGCGAAGGGTTGGTCGTTTCCGATCTGAATGGACAATTATTGAGTTGGAACCAGGCTGCGCTGGAGATCCATGGCTTTGCCAGCTTAGACGAATGCCTCCTCAAACTGCCTGAGTTCGCCAACATCTTCGAGCTATCACGTCTGGACGGCTCCGTGTTGGATCTTGACCAGTGGCCGTTGCCGCGAATCATTCGTGGCGAGCGTTTGCGCAACCTTGAAGTGCGAATCCGGCGACTGGATTCGGACTGGAATCGTGTTTTTAACTACGGGGGCTCGATCGTGCGCGAAGCGAGCGGCAGGTTGGGGGCAGTTGTCACGATGAGCGACATCACCGATCGCAAGCGCGCTGAGGAAGATCGGCAGGCTTCCGAGCTTCGCTACCGGCGGCTCTTTGAATCTGCGAAGGACGGGATTCTTATTCTCGACGAAGAGAGCGGGCAGATTGTGGATGTAAACCCTTATCTCATCGAGATCCTTGGCTTTTCCAAAGAGGAACTTGCGGGCAAGGAACTCTGGGAGATAGGCGCTTTCAAAGATATCGTCGCTTCAAAGATCGCGTTCGATAAATTGCAGCAGCAGGGATACATACGTTACGAAAACCTGCCGCTCAAGAGTCGCGAGGGACTCGTAAGGCAGGTGGAATTTGTAAGCAACAGCTATCTGGCGGGGAACCGCCGCGTGATCCAATGCAACATCCGCGATATTACCGAGCGCAAGCTGGCCGAAGGAGAGATTCGCCGGCTCAACGAAGAACTTGAGCAACGAGTCGCCGATCGCACTGCCCAACTTCAAGCCGTAAACAAAGAACTCGAGGCCTTCTCCTACTCCGTTTCACATGATCTCCGTGCTCCTCTACGCCACATCAACGGCTTTAGTCAGGCCTTGCTGGAGGATTACGACGACAAACTGGACGAGACAGGCAAAGGTTATTTGCAAGAGGTGCGCAGCGCGAGCCAGGAGATGGCGCAACTGATCGACGACGTTTTGGAGCTCGCGCGCGTGACGCGCAGCGAGATGCGACAAGAGGTCGTCAACTTGAGCGAAGTGGCCCAGACGGTGGCGCGCGAACTACAAAATCGAGAGCCAGAGCGTACAGCGACCGTCAATCTCGATGAAGGACTTTCGACCCGCGGCGACAAGCGCCTGTTGCGAATCGTGCTCACCAACCTCCTGGGCAATGCCTGGAAATTTACCTCGAAGCAGAACAAGGCGGAAATCACGTTCGGCAGTGAACAAAGCAATGGCGAGATCTTCTATTTCGTCCGCGACAACGGCGCGGGATTCGATATGACTTACGTCAATAAGTTATTCGGCGCATTCCAACGACTCCATACCGCCGCTGAGTTCGAGGGCACCGGCATTGGGTTGGCGACTGTTCAGAGGATCATTAATCGTCACGGAGGACGCGTCTGGGCCGAAGGAACGGTGAACACGGGCGCCACGTTTTATTTTGCTCTGCCGAATTTCAAGGAGATAGGAGATGCATAACAAAGTGATACTACTGGTTGAAGACAATCCGAGAGATGAAGCCTTAACGCTCCGGGCCCTAAAAAAGAGCAACATCGTCAACGACGTAATTGTCGCGCACGATGGAGTTGAGGCGCTTGACTATTTCTTCCGCGAAGCGGCTTCAGGCGAGTCGGAGAAGGTGATGCCCCAGCTGGTGCTGCTGGACTTGAAGCTGCCCAAGTTGAACGGCCTTGAGGTCTTACGCCGCTTGCGCGCCACTGAAAGCACCAGGCGCCTTCCGGTCGTGGTCTTCACTTCCTCAAGTGAAGAGGAAGACATGCTTAAGAGTTACGAACTGGGCGCCAACAGCTACGTGCGCAAGCCCGTTGAGTTCGAGCAGTTCCTCGAAGCCACCAAACAGTTGGGCTTGTACTGGCTGGTGCTGAATGAGATTGTGCCTGACTGAGAACATTCGCGGATGAATAAGACCTTGCGAGTATTACACGTCGAAGACTCGGAGCGGGACGCGGCGTTGCTCACGCGCCACCTGTCGCGCGCCGGCTATGAATTGATCTCCGAACGTGTCGAAAGGCCGGAAGCAATGAGGGCCGCCCTAGAGGCAAAGGCGTGCGATGTCATTCTCTGCGACTACTCGATGCCTCACTTCAACGCGCTCTCAGCGCTGGCGCTGGTGAAAGAGATGAAGGTAGACCTTCCGTTCATCATTATTTCTGGCACGGTCGGCGAGGAGGCGGCGGTCGAAGCGATGCGTGCGGGCGCTCATGATTACTTGATGAAAGATAATCTCGTGCGGCTGGTCCCAACCATCGAGCGTGAGCTGCACGAGGCGGAAAACCGTCGCGCGCGACGACAGGCCGAGGAGCAGTTGCGCGGTTCACGGCTTTACACGCGTTTGTTGATGGAATCGAACATTGATGCGCTGATGACCACCGATCCACTGGGGATAATAACGGACGTAAACCAGCAGATGGAAAGCCTCAGCGGTCACTCGCGGGAGGAACTGATCGGCACGCCATTCAAACAGCACTTCACGCATCCTGCACGAGCCGAAGACGGCATTAGTTTGGTTTTGCGCGACGGGCGAGTAGCCAACTACGAACTGATCGTGCGTTCAAAGGACGGCGACGAAACCGTCGTCAGCTATAACGCGACTACCTTCAACGATCAATCGGGCCAGCTTCAGGGAGTTTTCGGAGCCGCGCGCGATGTGACTGAGCGCAAGCGCTTCGAACAGGAACTGCAGGAAAAAAACCTCCAACTCGAGAACGCGAACCAGGCTGGGGAAGCCCGCCAAGAGGCATTGCAGGCGACTGGGTTGACACTTACGGCGCTGGTCGAGCTGGGAATGGAACTGGGCTCTGAGCGCGATGCCAAACAACTTCTCAGCCGGTTTTGTTCGACAGCCCGACGCATCATCGGCGCGCGCAAATCCATGCTGGGAATTCTTTCGGACAATGGCGATGAGCTGAAGCATGTTCTGATTAACGGTATCAAGGACGCTAAACCAATCGTGCATGACCGCCCGCCGGTTCATCATTCAGTGCTCGAGACCATCATCAACGATCGGAAGGTTGTGCGAATCAATCAAGCGGAGAAGCTGGACCTCGAAAGACTCTCTCCGGATAACTCGTCCATTAGATCGTTCCTGGGCGCGCCGTTGATGTCCGCCACCGAAGTTTACGGCTGGCTGGTGCTGTTGGAAAAGGAAGACGGCGGCGATTTCACCGAAGAAGATGAGCGAATGGCCAGCACGCTCGCCGCCCAGGCGGCCATTGCCTACGAGAATGCGGAGCTCTCTGAGCGTTTGCTGCGGAACGCGGCAGAGTTGGATAGAACTGGCCGCGAGCAACTCGAGATGAAAGATCAGTTCATCTCGCACGTATCACACGAACTGCGATCGCCGCTCTCTGCGATCCATCAATTCACTACTATCCTGCTGGACGGACTGGCGGGAGAGCTTGGTAGCGAACCGCGGGAATACCTGGAAATAGTCTTGAGAAACTCGCTGCAGCTTCGCGAGATGATTGGCGACCTGTTGGAAGTAACGCGCGCGCAAGCCGGGAAGCTCACGATTGAGCCGCAGCCGACTTCGCTCTGCGATCTCTTCGATCCCTTGACTAAAACATACGAACGGCGCGCGGCAGAGAAAGGAATTGATTTTCGGATCACTTGTCCGTCTGAGCTGCCGCTGGTTCTGGCCGACCCAAATCGCATGGGGCAAGTTTTTTCAAATCTGCTCGACAATGCGCTGAAATTCACCACCCGCGGCGCAATTTCCGTTAGCAGCCGCAGAGATGAGGACGACGAATTTGTGCGCATCGCCGTGGCCGACACCGGATGTGGAATTAGCGCGGACTCGTTGCCGAAGATTTTTGATCGACTGTATCAATCACCAAACACTTTGGAATCGAGCCGGAAAGGTTTAGGCCTGGGGCTGCACATTTGCCAGCATTTGGTCGAATTGCATGGCGGCAGGATTTGGGTCGAAAGCAAAGAAGGCGAAGGCGCCACGGTCTTCTTCACAGTGCCCATCAGAACTATCCAGAAAGGAACCACAAATTTTGAAGGGGAACAAAATCTTAATCATTGAGGACGACGCGGACCTCCGACGTGGCCTCAACGTGCGCCTGAGGGCGAGCGAATACGAAACGGCGTTTGCTTCAGACGCCATCATGGCCCTGAGTATCGCGAAGAAAGAGTCGCCGGATTTGATCTTGCTCGATCTCGGCTTGCCTGGCGGCGGCGGATTCGTGGTCCTCGAACGGATGAAGAACATCGCTTCGCTGGCTTGTACACCAGTAATTGTAGTCAGCGCCAGCGATCCGAAGACCAACGAACAACGGGCGTTGGACGCCGGCGCCGAAGCGTTTTTCCAAAAGCCGGTTGATAACCAGGAGCTAATGAGAGCGATTCAGCGCGCCTTGTTAAAGTAGGAGGCAAAGAATAATTACGGTCCGTCGTGTGGTTATCGATGAAGCTTAGCGGCATGCCGGCCTTCGGCTGCTTTTTTGCGCCTGATAACCAGTTACGGCAACTAAGCAAATCTGATCATGAATAGAGCTCTAAGGGTCTTACACGTCGAAGATTCAGAACAGGACGCGCAGTTGCTCACGCGCCATCTGTCGCTGGCCGACTATGACCTCGCCTCAGAACGTGTGGAGACAGCTGAGGCGATGAAGGCCGCGCTCGAAACGGATCAGTGGAACGTCATTCTTTGTGATTACTCGATGCCTCAATTCAACGCGTTGGGAGCTTTGGCGGTGGTGAGAGAAATGGGACTGGATATTCCGTTCATCATCATTTCAGGCACAATCGGAGAATCAGTGGCGGTCGAGGCCATGCGCGCTGGAGCGCACGATTATCTGATGAAAAATAATCTGGTGCGCCTGGTCCCAACCATCGAACGAGAACTGCAGGAGGCGGAAAACCGTCGCGCGCGCCGAGAAGCCGAAAAGCAGTTGCATCTGCAAAGTGTGGCCATGGAATCTGCCGCGAACGCTATCATGATCACGGATGAAAAAGGCGCGATCATCTGGGTCAACTATGCTTTTACTGAAACCAGCGGTCACTCCAAAGACGAGGTCCTGGGCAGGAACCCCAGATTTCTCAATTCGGAGAAACAGGACCAGGCCTTTTATCAAGACATGTGGAACACAATACTTGCCGGCAAAATCTGGCATAACACCCTGATTAACCGTCGCAAGGACGGCACCTTCAATCATGAAGATATGACCATCACGCCGATTCATGACAACTCTGGAAAGCTCACTCATTTTGTTGCTATAAAACACGACATTACTGAGAGGACTCTTGCGCAGGAAGCACTACAGGCTTCCGAGCTTCGCTATCGGCGGCTCTTTGAATCCGCGAAAGACGGCATTCTTATTCTCGACGCGGACACCGGGCAGATTGCTGACGTAAACCCCTATCTCATCGAGATGTTGGGCTTTTCCAAAGAGGAGCTTACAGGCAAGCAACTCTGGGAGATAGGCCCTTTTAAAGACATCGTCGCTTCCAAGGTCGCTTTCGCGGAATTGCGGGAGCGAGGATACATTCGCTACGAAAACCTGCCGCTCGAAAGTCGCGAAGGACACATAAGACAGGTGGAATTTGTGAGCAACTCCTATCTCGCGGGCAGCCGCGTAATCCAGTGCAACGTCCGCGATATAACCGATCGTAAGTTGGCCGAGGAGGTCTTGCGGCGGACCAACCAACATCTTGAGGGAACGTTTGCTGAACTCCAAACCAAGACGCAGGAGCTGGCGTCAATGACGCAACAGCTCTGGCAGGCCTCAAAGCTGGCCACGATGGGCGAGTTGGCGGCGAGCGTCGCTCACGAGTTGAACAACCCTCTGGCGACCGTAGCGTTACGCGCTGAAGCATTGATAGAAGACTTGTCGCCCGGTGACCCAAAATTCGACTCTTTAAAAGTCATTTCTCAGGAAATCGAGCGGATGGCCACATTGGTAGCGAATCTGCTCAGCTTTAGCAGACGCAGCCAACCAGAGATTTCCACCCTCGACCTGCGCGAAGAGTTAGTGAACTGTCTTGACTTTATTGAGCACTATCTGCGCAGTCACAAGGTCGATGTGGTGCAGGAATTTGCGAGCGAACTGGCCAGCGTTTACGCAGACCGGCAACAGTTGCGGCAAGTATTCCTGAACCTGATAACGAATGCGAGCGACGCGATGCCGCAAGGAGGCACCCTCACACTGCGGGCGTTCTCCGGCGTTCTCGATGCCCGATCAGCGATTGTTGTCGAATTTTCGGATACTGGAACCGGTGTTCAAGCGGGGGATTTGTCGAAGCTTTGGGAACCTTTCTTTACCACTAAGCCCGAGGGCAAGGGTACTGGACTTGGCCTTGCCATCTGTCGCCGAACCGTCGAATCACACCACGGCATAATCGAGATTGAAACTGCCCCGGGGAAGGGGGCCACCGTGCGGATTACTTTGCCGGCAACTGATACGGGAGAAGACGGAGTATGAGGGAGCACGCTCGAGGACCAGAGAAACCCGCAAACTCGCCGCTCGGAACCATTCTGGTTGTCGACGATGAGCCGGAACTGAGAAAGATTCTGGTCGAAGCACTGACCCGCCAGGGTTTTGAAGTTACTGGCTGTAGTGTCGGGCATCAGGCACTAGCCGAATTGCGGGTCAAGAATATTGATCTGCTGCTGACCGATCTGATGATGCCGGAGATGGACGGGATTTCATTGCTGCAATCGGCGCTGGAAATTGATCCGCATCTGGTGGGTATTATTATGACCGGCCAGGGCACTATCCAAACGGCCATCGACGCCATGAAGCACGGCGCGTTTGACTACGTGCTCAAGCCCTTCCGAATGCAAACCCTGCAGCCGGTGTTGACGCGCGCCATGAATGTCCGGCACCTGCGTCTTGAAAACCTGCAACTACGCGAAACCGTAGCGATTCACGGGTTGTGCCAAACGATTGCCTTTACACTCGATCCCCAAACTGTGCTGAGCAAACTCGCCGATTCCGCCCTGGAGCAGAGTGATGCTGACGAGGTTTCCATCCTGCTCCCTACCGAGGACGCCCAGGAGCTCTATGTGGCAATGGTGCGTGGCGAAAAGAGAGAACGGCTGTTGGGTGAGCGCATCCCACTGCAGGGGAGCATAGCGAGTTGGGTCGCGCGCGAGCATACTCCTTTGCTCCTTAACGGCGAGATCGATGATGAGCGTTTTGTCGCGCTCTGGCCGCGACCCGAGATTCGTTCGGCTATCTCTGTTCCCATGCATGTGGCGAATAAGTTAGTCGGCATAATTAATCTGAACGCGACTAATCGCCTGCGGCCTTTTACGCTGGGACAGATCAAAGCCTTAACGATTCTCGCCGGCACCGCGGCGGCTGCTCTGGAGACCGCATCGCTCCATAAGCAGGTGCAACAGGCTGAACAGAATTATCGCTCGATCTTCGAGAATGCCGTCGAAGGAATTTTCCAAACCACGCTCGATGGGCGATTCCTTACGGTCAATCCAGCGATGGCGCGGATTCTCGGATATGAATCGGCGGATGAAGTCGTCGAGACCGTCACTGATGTAACCCATCAAATCTACGTCAACCCTGAGGCCCGCATAGAGGCCGCTCGCTTGGAAGAACAGCGCGGGGTCTTAGAGGGCTTTGAGTTCGAAGCCTACCGCAAAGACGGCGAACGAATTTGGCTGTCGCTAAACCGCCGTGTTATTCGGGATGAAAACGGCATTGAGATTTGTCGCGAGGGTAGCGTCGAAGACATCACTAAGCGCAAGCACGCCGCAGAAGCGTTGCGTGAAAGCGAAGCTCGCAAGAGAGCTATTCTCGAATCCGCTCTTGATTGCATCGTCACTATGGACCACGCGGGTGTGGTTGTTGATTGGAACCCGGCGGCTGAAAGAACGTTTGGCTTTATGCGCGCGGAGGCGATCGGAAAGGAAATGGCGGACCTGATCATTCCGCCGAGATTTAGAGAACAGCATCGCCGCGGACTGGCCCACTATCATGCAACCGGTCAAGGCCCGGTTCTTGGCAACCGCCTGGAGCTTAGCGCAATCACGGCGGACGGTTCTGAGTTCCCTGTTGAACTGGCGATTACGCGCATTGAACTGGAAGGCTCGCCAATGTTCACCGGCTACATCCGTGACATCAGCGAACGCAAACGCGCAGAAGCGGACCTGCGAGAGAGCGAGGAGCGTTATCGTGACCTGGTAGAGAACGCCCACGACATCATTTACTCTCACGATCTTGAGGGTAACTACACGTCTATAAACCGCGCCGGCGAACGAATCACGGGATACACACACGAAGAATCTCTGGCCCTCAACCTTGCAGCTACGGTCGCACCGGAAGACTTGCCCAAAGCGCGAGAGATGCTGCGCCGAAAAATTGCCGGAGAAAAAGTCACCGCCTACGAAATGGAGATCATCGCTAAGGATGGCCACCGGGTCGCCGTTGAGGCTAATACCAAACTTGTCTATCAGAACGGCGTTCCGGTAGGCGTGCAAGGTATCGCCCGCGATGTCACCGAGCGCAAGCAACTTGAGGAGCAACTTCGCCAGTCGCAAAAGATGGAAGCGATTGGCCAGTTGGCGGGAGGTGTGGCGCACGACTTTAACAACTTGCTTACCGCCATCAATGGTTATGCCAGTCTCGCCTTACAGCGATTGGAAGACGGTCATCCGATCAAATCTTATCTGGAAGAAGTGAAGAAGGCCGGGGATCGCGCTGCCAATCTTACGCGGCAACTGCTGGCTTTCGGACGAAAACAGATCCTACAACCAGTGGCCATCAATCTAAACGGCGTAGTCTCTGATATGAACAAGATGTTGCGCCGCTTGATTGGTGAAGACATCGTGTTAACAGCAAAGCTCGATTCCGACGTGGGCAAAGTAATGGCCGATCCCGGGCAGGTCGAGCAAGTGCTGGTCAACTTGATCGTGAACGCTCGCGACGCAATGCCGCGCGGTGGCAATCTGACGATTGAGACTGAGAATGTCGAGTTGGGGGAGGAGTACGGCAGTAAACACCTGGACGTAGCGTCCGGCAAATATGTGCTCCTGGCGGTCAGCGATACCGGAGAGGGAATGACCGAGGAGGTGCGGCGACGGATCTTCGAGCCGTTCTTTACGACTAAAGAAAAAGGCAAAGGAACCGGCCTGGGATTGTCGACCGTGTACGGTATCGTCAAGCAAAGCGGGGGCAACATCTGGGTTTATAGCGAACTCGGGAAAGGCACAACTTTTAAGGTCTATCTGCCACAGGTTGCGGCTCAAATCCCCGAGCCCGCCGAAAAAGTTGTGGAGGTCGCCCCCCGCGGCGGATCTGAGACAATTCTGCTGGTCGAAGACGAAGAGGTAGTTCGGGGCCTGGCGTGCCGCATCCTGGAACAAGCGGGATATTCTGTCGTGGAAGCCAGTAAAGGCGACGAAGCGCTGCGCTTTTGTGAAGAACGTGCGGCGGAAGTCGATCTATTGCTCACGGATGTAGTGATGCCTGAGATGAGCGGCAAGGAACTCGCTGATCGACTGAAATCACAAAACCCGGAGCTGAAGATGGTGTTTATGTCGGGTTATACCGACGAATCAATTGTGCACCACGGCGTTCTGGACTCCAGCGTGGAGTTCATTCAAAAGCCGTTTACGCCGGCGAGTCTGATAAGAAAAGTCCGCGATGTTCTGGATTCGAATGGAAGGACGAAAATGTCCGACGGCCGGGTTCCCGGGTCTAGAGAAAACAAATGAGAAAGCGCAGCGCACAAAAGCCAGTCATTCTGATCATCGATGACGATGATCAGATCCGAAGTCTCTTAAGTGAGCTGCTAAAGGCTGAATACGAGTGCGTCGACGTGAGTTCAGCCGAAGAGGCACTCGAGGTTCTAAAGACGATAAATTTTGACCTGGTGATCAGCGACATTCAGATGGGAGGAATCAGCGGGCTGGATCTGGTTCCGCGGATCTTGAAAGATACTCCGGACACCGTCGTGGTAATGATTAGCGGACAGCAAACCGTTGACTCCGCCATCGAGGCCATGCGCGTCGGAGCGTTTGATTACATTACCAAGCCGCTCGATCTGCGCCATGTGCAAGCGGCGGTGCGGCGGGCGCAGGCTCAACATCAACTGCTTTCTGAAAAGAGGCAGTACGAGAACCACCTGGAGGAATTGGTAGCGGAGCGGACGGCCGAGATCGAGCACCTGGCTTTCTATGACCGGCTCACCGATCTTCCCAATCGACTTCTGTTCGCGGATCGTTGTGCCCAGGCGCTGGCGAGCGCGCAACGCAGCCATCGGCCGGTTGGAGTCTTGCTGGTCTCTTTGGATCGATTCAAGACAGTTGCGGACACGTTGGGCCATGCGGCTGGAGACATCGTGCTCAGTGAGGCCGCGGCCCGTCTGCAAACTTGTGTCAGCGAAGCCGACACCGTCGCGCGTTTCGATGGTGAAGAGTTCGCCCTCCTGCTGACGCAGATTGCGGAGGCCGGCGATCTGGCCGACGTTTCTCTCGCCGTTAGTGAGGCTTTGAAAGAACCCTTTCGCCTCGGCGACCAGGTAGTTTATGTGACGACGAGCATCGGAATCAGCGTCTCACCTTTCAATGGCGAAGACAGCAACACAGTCTTGCGAAACGCGGGAGCAGCGCTCTATCGGGCCAAGCAGCAGGGCGGCAATGACTATCAATTCTATGCCGCGGACATGAATGCCCAGGCGGTGGAGCGCCTGGCGCTTGAAAACAGCCTGCGCTCCGCGGTTGAGAATAATGAGTTCATTACCTATTACCAGCCGGTGGTGAATTTGGTTTCCAGCGAGGTCGTGGGACTGGAAGCACTGGTGCGCTGGCAACACCCGGAGCTGGGCTTGCTCCCGCCGGCCAGGTTCATTGGGCTGGCTGAAGATACGGGCCAGATCATGGATATCGGCGAGTGCGTCATGCGCACAGCCTGTGCCCAAACGCGCCTCTGGCAAGACGATGGATTGGGACGGCTGCGTATCGCCGTAAACATTTCGGCCCGGCACTTTCAGCAAAAGAATTTTTTGGACAGGCTCAGGCAGGTTCTGGGTGATACCAGACTCGATCCAACGTGTCTGGAGTTAGAGTTGACGGAAACCTCGATCATGGAGAACGGTGAGTCAGCCGTCAGACTCCTGAATGAAATCAGAAACTTGGGAGTAAAGATTGCGATTGACGATTTTGGCACGGGCTATTCATCACTCGGTTATTTAAAACGCCTGCCGATCGACACGCTAAAGCTGGATCAATCCTTCGTGAACGGTGCAACCACCGATCCCGATGACGCCGCGCTCGTAATGGCTATAGTTACTTTGGCGCACAACCTCAGGTTGAAAGTCGTCGCCGAAGGGATAGAAACCGCCGAGCAACTCGCCTTTCTACGGCTGCTCAGGTGTGATGAGGGTCAGGGCTATCTGTTCAGCAAGCCCGTAACACACGACGTTTTTGCGTCTTCTCTGCGCGTTGCAAAACGAAAACTCCACGTGATTGCAGGAGCCAAGCCTTCAGTCGTCAGCAGTTTTCCGAGCGCGGTGAATGAATAGGAAGCAGGCGGGACTTCAGTCTGAGACTTTATAAGCTCAACCCAGACGGAAGTCTGCGCACACCAAAAACGATGGACCGAAAATTATATGCACTGGTGATCGATGACGAGCAACAGGTGCGTGAATTTGTTTGCGCCGTGTTGACGCAGGATGGTTGGCAAGCGAGCCAGGCCGCATCTGCCGAGGAAGCCTTTGCCATGTTGGATGACGGAACCTGGGCGGTAGTTTTTTGCGACGTCATGCTCGGCGGCGCCGATGGTTTCGCCGTCTTGCGCAAGTTCAAGGAGGAACTGCCGGAAACGAAAGTGGTGCTGATGACCGGACACGGCAGCGCGGCCGGGGCCCTGGATGCGACGGCATTTGGTGCTTACGATTATCTTCTGAAACCTTTCGGCCCGGAAGAATTGCAATCGCTGTCGACGGCTTTGCGCGAACAATTTCTGAACCGGCCGCAGCGTCTCTCAACCCGGCGGCGCGGTGGTTCACACGATTCCGACATCGATCTGATTGGCCGCAGCCATGCCTTCATTGAAGTAATGAAGCAGGTGGGCCACGTCGCCGCGACAAACCTGCCGGTGTTCCTGACCGGCGAATCGGGGACGGGAAAGGAGCTGGTCGCCTCGGCGTTGCATCAACACAGCGGGCGCGCCGACCGGACTTTTGTAGCTGTAAATTGCGGCGCTATCCCGGCTGAGTTGATCGAGTCGGAACTGTTTGGCCATACCCGCGGATCGTTTACCGGCGCCGATCGGGATCGGCGCGGGCTGTGGGAAGAAGCCGATGGCGGCACAGTGTTTCTGGACGAGATCACTGAGACGACGCCTGCGTTTCAGGTCAAGCTGTTGCGAGTTTTGCAGGAGCGCGAGATCCGCCGAGTCGGTTCGAATCAGACCCGCCGGGTAGACGTGCGCGTGATCGCCGCCAGCAACCGCAATGTCGAAGAGGAAGTGAAAGCGGGAAGATTTCGCGACGATCTGTTTTATCGGCTTAACGCGGTGTCGATTCTGCTGCCACCTCTGCGCGAGCGAAAAGAAGACATCCCGCCGTTGGCGCAGACCTTTGCTGACCGCGTCTATTCACTGAGCCCGGCCGTGCGGTTTTCAACTGAGGCCGTAAAGTTGCTGGAGAGATATCCGTGGCCCGGCAACATCCGCGAACTTGAAAATGCGGTAGTCCGGGCGACGGCGATGTGCGACGGTCTGATCCGAGTTCAGGATCTCCCCGAACGCATTCGCAACTACTGCGAAGAATCTCAGAGGAGGAACGAAGAAATGATTTCAGTAGAGCCCGAAGCGAAACAGGATTGGCCTCAACTATCAGAAATCGAAGGCCGTTACGTCGCCAGCGTCTTGGAGCACACCGGCGGCAACAAACAGGCCGCATCGCGCGTGCTGGGTGTCGACCGCAAGACGCTCGACCGCATGATCAAGCGGCATAAGATCGAATTCCAGCGGCGGAACAATAATCTGACTCCGCAGCTGAGCCAGACCGCCTGAGAGCCCACAAAAACTTCAGGCCAGCCGCTGGGTTTGAAAGACCGGGAGCGGTTGATTTCGCCCCAGCCAAACGCCCCAAAGCGAATCGACCAGTTTGCAGTTCTTCTTTGAATTCGGTTAGTAGCTGCGAATCCCTGACGGTACAACGATTGCCACGCCCGAGCCTGACAAAGGCCGCGATCTTTTGTTCGCGGCAGATAAGTCGGTAAGGACGGCAGCGCGGGACCAATCCCGAATCGAATAGCAGTTCCAGCCACGGTGCCAATTTCTTGCCAGTGCTCTTATTAGCCCCGAAGCCTCCGCTATTCTCATCCGTCTCACAAAAAGCCGCAGACTGAATTCTCTCGTCCAACCTCAAATCCGAACTGCTGCGGTAGAGAGACCTTAGGGCATTCCAATTTTCTCTTGAACCGATCCATGAGTTTGATTTTCAACCTCAAGATCCGAGGAAAACAAATTGTCCACCCCTGAAGAGAACAAATCCACCGCTGCGAACTTTCTGTTAACACCTGAAACTATTTTGCAGAGCCGCTATCGTATCGTCAGCCATTTGGGCAAAGGCGGCATGGGCGCAGTTTACGAAGCCATCGACCTGAGACTGGGACACACGGTGGCGCTGAAGCAGACGCTTACCAGCGACGAGGAACTGTGGAAGCAGTTTGAGCGTGAAGCGCGTCTGATGGCGCGACTGAATCATCCGGTGTTGCCGGGCGTTAGCGACTATTTCACAGAAGGCCACCGCGCGTTCTTGGTGATGCAATACGTCGAGGGAGCAGACCTGGCGAACATAATCGCCCAGCAGCCGGGACCGTTTCCGCGCCAGGCAGTCATAGCCTGGGCTGACCAGTTGCTCGATGCGCTCATCTACTTGCACTCGCGCGAGCGCCAGATTATTCATCGCGACATTAAACCGCACAATCTTAAAGTGACTCCGTCGGGCCAGATTGCCCTCCTGGATTTTGGTTTGGCGAAAACGCAGGTGGAAGCTGCCGGCGAGGTGTCCTGCACCAGCGTCTTTGGTTATACGCCGCGCTACGCACCGATCGAGCAAATTCAGGACATGGGCACCGGCCCGCAGAGCGACATCTATGCGTTGGGAGCGACGCTCTATCACTTGCTGACCGGGATCAAGCCGACTGATGCCCTGACGCGCGCGGCGGCGCTGGTAAGTTCGCGGCCCAGTCCGCTGAAGCCGGCAAACGAAGTCAACAGCGCTATTAGTCCTGAGTTGGCCAAGGTGATTACGCGGGCAATGGCCCAGAATCCGAATGAACGTTATGCGACTGCCGTTGAATTTCGTGAAGCCCTGCGGTGCGTCGGGCGAACTGACGAGTTGGCGGAATCAGATTTTGTCGCTCGCACCGCGCCATTTGAATCGACGATAGTGGAGATCGCAGATACGACCTTTGTCAGACCTTCTCCGGGCGGAGCAACCACCAGGAAACTGGACCCGCCGGCGATCGCTGCGCTCTTCGTGATTCTGATCGCGGCCTTCGGAGTTTTCTGCCGCTACTACCCGTGGAAGCTGCCGCCGTCTCCGGCGCCGGAATCGTCTTATGCAAACGTGGCGGTTAGGCGGCCCGTTACCGTTTCAGCCCAACATGATCAGGGTCGATCGAGCCGCACGCGAAAGCAAAAGAGCAGCGGACGCGAATCTTTCAAAGAAATTTCGCAGGCAGATTGGCGGACCCAAAAAGCCGCCAGACGAAGTTAATCAGAATGGCAAATGAAAATGAAAATGGTAGTGGTGCACCCGGCACGACTCGAACGTGCGACCCCCTGATTCGTAGTCAGGTACTCTATCCAGCTGAGCTACGGGTGCGTGATTGGTGAATTGTAGGGAAGTTTAAGGTTTAAGGTTTGAAGTTTCAAGCTAGCGGATCAAATCAAGAATCCAAGGGTAGAACCTAGAGCGGTAGCGACGGGATGCTGCACTCAGGTTGAGCCGGTCGCTATCGCTCCCGGTTCTGTAAAGAGTTTCAAGTTCAGGAATCGAAAACCAGTTTTCAAGTTTAAGGCTTCAAGTTTCAAGGTTATTAGCTGAGTCGAACGGGGCGAACGGCTTAGTCAAGACCTGAAACTTGAAACCTGAGACTTGAAACACAAATCTTATCGCGCGAAGTAACCCGGCTTAGTGCTGGCTACGAGATCTCCGCGCGCAACTTCGATCTTGATCGCGCGCCACTTGCCATCCCGAGTGCCAGGGTTCGGCGGCTGATAGGCAATGGTGTAGAGCGCGCGCAGGTCAGCGGCCACCTGGGCATAGAGTCTGGCCAGATCGTCGAGCCGGCGAATCTCGTGCAAGCGGCCTCCCGTACGATCAGCCAGTAACTGCAAGCGCGTGCGCGCGGCCGCATACATCGCCGTGATCGACGGATCGGGTATCGGCAAATGTTTCGGATCGCCCGACGGCAGTCCCAGCGGAAAGATTGTCACTCCCTGGCGGTCAGCTTCGCTAAGCACTGAGGTCAGTTGCGAGTTCGCTTCCGGCTTGATCGCGGTGCTGATTTGCGGGTCGGCAATTTCGTATTTCGCGATGACGGCGCGATCTTCTTTGCGCACTTCAGTGTCCAGCCCGTCCGTCAGAACCACGATCGCCTTCCGTCGCTTGCCTTCGTGGGCCAGGTCCTTTATCGAGTATTGCAACGCGTCGTATAAAGGAGTTTCGCCGGCGCCGCTGGCCAGGTCGGTAATCGCATAGGCGGTCCGGCGCCGATCGGTGCTGAAACCGAACAACGACTTGACGCCCTTGCCGTTAAACTGCACCACCGCAACTCGATCTTCGGGACCGAGTGCATCGAGGAATCGCAGCGCAGCCGCCCGGATTTGCTGTCGAAAGTTGATGGTCGAACCGGACATGTCGAGCAGCAGCACCAGACTGAACGGCGTGTCCGCCGGTTCAAAATGAAGAATTGGCCGGCGCACGCCGTCTTCATAAACAACAAAGTCGTTCGATTGCAGCGAGGTGATCGCGCGACCCTGCTGATCGACCACGCCGACACTCAGTTGAACCAACGCTGTGTTGGTAGTGATCACATCGTCCGGCTGCTGCGCGCGCGCTCCCGTCGCCAGCGACAGGAAAACAAAAGCAAAGAAGAGCCCGGCGGTAACGCATCGAACGAATTTCCACACTGCAATGCTCATAGAAAATGGAATCATTCCGTCTTGGAGATTAGCAGATTCAGTTGCTGGGGTAGGCTGAGTATGCCTGTCCGGTGAGTGAGTTTGCAACCTGCCGTGATGAACCCCCGGAGTTGCTATCGAGTCTAAACAGATGCCGGTCAACACGTGCTGGCCTGCCTTTTAATAAGTGCTTGCGCGCAGCATCAATCGAATATAATCAGCAGATTCTATTGGCAGAATCTCCCGCGATGCACCGACCTAATTTCTGCGTGGAATGCGGCCAGCGCCTGGCGCTAACGGGTTGGCGCACGCGGCTGAAGGGGAACCTTTGCAACACCTGCGCGTACCGGATGAGAAACTCCGGCTCTGCCCGAACGCTGGCGATGATCGCCGTGATCGTTCTGTCGGCTTTTGGTCTGGGACGCTGGTTGCGGCCCGCGCCGCCACCGCTGATCATTCAACGCGCAGCAAATTCCCCGCTGCCGGACCTGCCGGTAAATCCGGTTAGCGCGGCGAGGTCCGGTGACGAAAAAGGAAATGCCGCTTCAAAGCAAAGCGCGAACTCCGGATCAGTTGACGACGTGGTCTACCTTTGCGGGGCGCGCACACAGAAGGGAACTCCCTGTCGCCGCCGCGTGCATTTTGCCGGCGAACGCTGCTATCAGCACAAAGGCATGCCGGCAATCGTACCGCTGGAAAAGTTGACGGTGAAAAAATAAATGACGCGCCCGCGCGTATCGGTCGATGAGTTGTTTGAAGGGTTGCTCTGATTTCAGCTTAGCGAAGCATCTCTGCAAAGCCTAGTTCGATGTGGTATTGCTACGCTGGAGTCACCACTTGATCGATCCTTCTTTCGAAGTGTCGATCTGCGCCAATTCGTTGGCGCCGTAGAAAAACCCTTTCATATTATCCATCAGAAACCCCTGCGCTTCAGGATTGGTGAGATCAAGACCGTAGTGATTGATGATGCGCGTTTGGGTTTGCAGCCATTCAGACCAGCACGGCTGGCAGACTTCGGTGGCGACTTTCTGGCCGAGTTCGGTAGGAAGCGGAGCAAAGCCGAGCGGCGCGCGTTTCTGCCCACAGCGGGCACATTTGATTTCGTCAGACATGTAATGGTTTCTCCTTGCCGTGAAAGCGTAGCGCAAGTTGTTAACTTGCGCCACCAGCGGCGTCGCGAATCGCCCGGATAATGTCGTCATCTTTGGGACGAAACAGTCCCAGCGGCCGCACGTCACGATAGCGAATCACGCCGCTACTGTCGATCACAAAAACTGAGCGCGCGACCTTACCGGGAATCAGGGACAATGCGCCGTAAAGGTCGGCGACCTGTCGATCGACATCAGCCAGCAGACGGAGCGGGAGGTTATGATGTTCGGCGAAGTTCTTGTGTGATTCGGCGGTGTTGGTTGAGATACCTACAACTTCGGCTCCCGTGGCCGCATAATCTTCCCAGCGATCCCGCACCGAACACATCTGACGAGTGCAGATGGGTGTCTCGTCGCCAGGATAAAAGAGGAGCACAACCACTTTCCCGCGATTATCTGGCAGACGCCACTCAGCACCATCACCATCACGCAGGGCAAAGTCCGGCGCGACCGAACCTTCGCGCGCCGGGGATTGGGTTTCCGAACTCACTTGATTACCGATGCCAGATTCGCTGCGGCCACCTGAGTCTTAATCTCAAGTTCATTCCCGCGGGTGGTGATTTTCAGATTGTCGAGCGCGCTCTGTGCCAAAGCCTTGCGCGCAGGCGCCATGCGCACGATCAGAATTGCGCCGAGCTGTTTCAGACCCGTGATTGTATCGCTGAGATTTTTTGCGGCTTCAGCGTTATCTGTTCGGGCGACAAGAGACAGTGACAGATCCGTGTCCGTCGCGCCAATCGAACCGTAGGCCTGTCGGATCGAGTTAGCGTCCTTGGCAATCGTGTCGTTGCCCACGTTCAGATTTGCCATCAGCTCTCGCGGCAGATTGGCGCCAAATCCGATCACTGCCTTTGGATCCCGGTTTGCCAGGGCTATTAGTTCACCGTTAGCTCGCCCCCTCTTGCCCGCGTCGATGGCCGAGCGCACAGTCGACAGGTCGCCGATCGCCAGCGTCTTCGCGTCCAGTGTGCAAATTGCCAGCTCGTTTACGCGCATGTTCCACAATCCGAGCACCTTCATCTGATCGTTAATGCTAATGATCATGATGGTCGAGCCACGATACTTTTCTTCGCGATACTTTCCGCTGGCGGCTATGCGCGCGGCCGCGGCCAGGGTTTTCGCATCAAAGGTTCCATGCGCGATGGCGACCGTCTCCAGCTTTGTCGTGTTAGCAGTCGGGTAGGTGTAACGAACGCCGACCACCACGCGACCGAACGCCCGCGGATCGATTCCGGTGCGTGACTTGAACTTGTCGATTTCGGCATTGGCCTGAGCGAGTTTTTCTTTATCGCCGCCAAGGATTTGCGGCATCGTCTCATTCAGCAGACGCCGCACGTCGATCAGCATGACTGCATCCGACGCGGGCAGGTAACTCAGCGCGTCCGCCGGCGGTGAAGGGCGCGGCGAACGGCTTTGCGTCCGTCCGTTAAAGGCCAAAGTCAGCGTGGCTAAGGCTAATGTGGCTAAAACTAATGTGACTGCAATCGAAAACCCGAGAACTTTCTTGTTCACCATGAACCTCTTTCCCATACCTCGTACTATGTACGTTCGTGTTGTCTGACGGCGTGGCAGTCCGATGCGTTAACAACGCGGACTGGTTGGCTGCGCTCCAGTGTCCGCAAGCCCGCACGTCAGGGTGGGCATCGTTCAAGCCGAGATACTTGGCGCCGTCACGGGCCCTCCCTGACGGTCGAGCTTCTGACACGCCTCTAGACACGTTCCAACAGTAACGCGATCCCCATCCCCCCGCTGATGCACAATGTAGCCAGCCCGCGTTTTTTCTGACGCTTCTTCATCTCATGCAGCAATGTGGTCGTAATGCGCACGCCCGTGCAGCCAATCGGATGACCCAGCGCAATTGCTCCGCCGTTGACGTTCAATCGCTCGGATTCGAACTGCAACTCGCGGTCACAAGCAATCACCTGGGCCGCGAACGCTTCGTTCAGTTCAACCAGATCGATATCTGAAAGCGAAAGCTGCTGCCGTTCCAGGACAGCTCGGACCGCCGGCACCGGGCCGATGCCCATGATTTCCGGCGCGACGCCGACGACTTCGTAATCGACAATGCGCGCGAGCGGCTCAGCCCCGGATTCTTTCAAAGCAGCTTCACTCATCACCATGATCGCTGCGGCGCCGTCGGTGATCCCGGAAGAATTTCCGGCGGTCACCGTGCCGTCTTTGCTGAACACAGGTTTAAGTTTTCGCAGGTCCTCGATTACAGTCGTGGGGCGCACGTGTTCGTCTTTCGCGAACAACGTCACGTTGCCTTTGCGATCTTTCAGCTCCAGCGGCAGCACCTCTGCTGCAAAGCCGCCAGTGGCAATTGCGGCCGCCGCGCGCTGTTGCGTACGCAAAGCATATTCGTCCTGCTCGTCGCGGGATATTTCGTATTGACCCGCAAGCTTCTCAGCAGTTTCCCCCATCACCAGGCCGGAAAGCGGATCGTTGAACCCGTCGCGATACATGCCGTCGACCAGTTCCGTGTGCCCCATGCGCATGCCCCAGCGCGCGCCTTCGGCAAAGTAGGGAACGCGCGACATACTCTCTGTGCCGCCGGCCAGAACGATGTTCGCTCGACCGAGCATGATTTGTTCAACCGCCAAAATGATCGCGCGCAGTCCTGAACCGCAGGCCTGGTTTACCGTGAAAGCGGGCACGCGATCGGGAACGCCGGCCCGAAAAGTAATCTGACGCGCGACGTTGGGACCGCCGCCCGCCTGTCGCGCGCAGCCCCAGATTGAATCATCAATCTGGTCGGGACTAATGTTCGCGCGGCGCAAACTCTCTTTGGCCACGGCGGTGCCCAGATCCGCGGCTGTCCAATCGCGGAGCGAGCCGCCGAAACGGCCGATCGGAGTGCGCACTGCGCCGGTAAGATAAACAGGCTTCATTACTGAACGAATTTCTTCTCTGCGCCCTCTGCGCAAAACTTTGCGCCCTCTGCGGTTAATAATGATTGCACCTGACACTCAGCCAGATTCTTGCAACCGCGCATGAACGCCTTGCCCTGAAAAGCTTTTTTTTGGTAACCCTTTGCGATGTTAGCATAAGCACGGACGACTCCCGCAAATGCTGCTTCAACTGAATAATATTGCTGAGATCGAAAGCGCCCACCTCGCCATTCATGAACACATCAGCGCCCAGAAGGATTGGTTCTTTGCCGAGGAAGGCAGCGCGCCGCTCGCCCTGGGGAGCGATGAGTTTGATTTCTCAGTCGCTCACCGGCGGCTAATCTTCTCCTGCTGGACCGAGAGTGGTTCGCGTTCGTGGCACATCAAAGCCTGGAGTTCAACCGGCGACAAACTGATTTTGAAAGCGAGCCGCCGGATGGGCGCCGAGGCGGCGACACTGGAACTGGTGCCGCACGCTTCAGCTAAAGCCATGGTGGCGAGTATCGCCGCCGCTCGCCACGCCCGTTGTGAAAATCTCGCGCAGATCGTCACACAGCCTTCAGTTGGTGAATTCCTTGCCGAAGATCACGGGCCAGGGCCAGAACCGCTTTTGCCGGGAGCAAAAATTGAGAGTGCCGTCTTGAGTCCCGGCATGCGCCGCGATCAGCCCGGCCGTTACGCGCGAATTGTGCTGCGGCTTCCCCACAGTCGCGTTGCTGTCACCGGGATTGTCGCGCAGAGCGATGCGCGCAACGTTGATTCCTTCTTTTCCTCAGCGTTGCTCTGGTTCCATCGGCTGCAATCGCGCCCGAAACGGCCCTGCATCGAAAAGCTGATCATGGTTGTCGAGCACAACATCGCGGAAGCTGCGCGTCAACGTCATGCTCTGCTGCGCGATGCATTGCGGCGGGCGATCGATCTACTTGAGATCGACGAGTCGTGGCAGGAACTGCGAGCGCTGCGACCGTTCGAACGAAAGCATCTCTGGAGAAAACGCCTGGCGCGCTTTCCTTCAATACCGGGAGACGAAACCGGCGAAGGAGTGCAGCGGATCATTGCGCAAGCTCCGCACACCGTTGATGTCGTCAGGTCCCGTCATGGTCAAACGCTTCGTTATCACGGGTTGCCTTTTGCACGCGTGCGGCGGGTGATGGAGAAAGACCGCATCTGGTTCGGCATCGAAGGCTCGCGGCGGCGGATGCTTGACGATTATCACCAGCCGGACTGGGCCAAGTTGTTCCGCGACCTGGAAACCTATCGCACCGAGAGTTGCCGCGATCGAAAACATTGGCTGTATCGAGCTGCCGGCGAGGCCTGGCTGGAATCAATTCTGCGGCGCGATATTTCGAAACTGGATCCCGGGTTGATTGTCGCTCCACTGCATGCGCAGTTTCGCACTTCCCACGGAGGGCCGACCGGCGCGCGGCCAATCGATCTCCTGGCACTGCGGCACGACGGCCGTTTGGCGGTCATCGAATTGAAAGTCAGCGAGGATCGCGAACACGTCTTTCAGGGCGTCGATTACTGGCGGCGCGTCGAAGCACACCGGCGCCGCGGTCATATCAGCACGGCAAAGCTGTTCGGCGATCGCGAGATTAGCGACGAATCGCCGTTAGTTTATCTGGTGGCGCCGGCGCTGCGTTTTCATCCTTCATTTGCGACTCTCTCCCGAACGATCGCGCCGGATATTGAAGTTTATCGTTTCGATATTAATGAAGACTGGCGAGCAGGCGTGCGGGTGGTGCGGCGGGAGCGTGTGAATGCGTGAGGTTAGTTATAGTGCATCACAACGGTAATGTGCGGATTGAGTTGATATATTCCTCTGCGTCTGAAACAAACCATATCAGAATCAGATCCTCAATGATTCCCAACAACTCAGCCTTCTGAGAAACAACCAAGACGCCTGGGCTACTGTGTGTTTGAATAAACCTACCGAAATGAAGTGGCATAGTTTTCCGATCGTGGGTAATCAGAATCCGACCCTCGGCGGCAGCCTTAGCGAGAACTTCAGGATCAGAGAGGCTCTCCAGTTTAGCGTCATTTGCGGTTTGAAAGTCTATTTCCGGCAGTCGTCGGAGAACACCGGCAACAATGTCTTCGTTGAAATTTGCGTCAGCCTGAAGGCGAATTTTCACGATCGGGAGGTCAACGTCTCTTCGCGCGCACGCCGCAGCTTTTCGTACCAGTCAGAGTGTGTTCCGCGAGAGGTTTCTTGAAGATCCTCAAAATCCTTATCACCCTGAGCGAGATAGCTGTCTACTTCGGTCTGGTGAGACAGATAAAAAGCGAGCGCACCGTGAACTTGCTCCAGTGTGAGGGAAGGGAAAGAACGTTGAATGCTCTCCGGCGAAGCGCCGCGCCGATAGGCATACACGACTGAGTCAAGCGACACGCGGGTGCCGCCGATTCTATACGCGCCATCTTGTTGCTCAACGTATTCCTTCGTCATTGCTTTTTATTTTTCTTCTGCCTTCAAGGGATTGGCTGTCAGTCTAAATTAGTTGTCTCGAATTTGTCGTGCGATTTCTTCCCTATACCACCTATTATCGGCATCCGGCGGTGTTTCAAAAGAGACTCCATGCCAGTGGCCGTCAGCGTCAAAAAAATGGATACACCATTTATGATATCCGCGGTTGTCCGAAAGAAAGCAAACGTTCCAGGGCTCTACCCGCTTCCAACTAGGCCTCTCTTCCTCACGGAAGTTGTTTGCGGCGCCGCGAATTTCCTTAATCGTCCTTATATAATCATCATCTCTAAAACCAAGCATATTATTTATCCTTTCACCCTTGAAGGCAGAAGGACAACGAGATCGTAAGTCAAGCCGCCTAATCTGTAAAGACAACCGCTATCACAGGACTACTAGGATTCAGCTTAACCTCTTGAAACACTGAAAAGTAGACGCCTACGTCGTCAGCCTTCGATAAATCCCCGGCAGACGCTCAGGCAGGGTCAGCACATCGTCGATGATTGTGTAGCCCACCTCGCCGTAGAGATCGCGCAGTTCGCTTTCGGATTCGCGATCGATGGTGATGCAGAAAGGCGTGATCCCCGCGACCTTTGCCTGCCGCAAGGCCTCGCGCGTGTCTTCACGAGCATAACGGGCATCGCCGTAATCGTGATCGTAAGGACGGCCGTCGGACAAGACAATCAGCAGACGCGTGCGGGCCTCCTGCTTTTCGAGTTTCGCGGTGGCATGTCGAATCGCGGCGCCCAGACGCGTGTTGTTCTGATAAGTAATGCCACCGATGCGGCGCTTCACTTCGTCAGAGTACTGCTCGCCGAAATCTTTCAGCACATAAAACTTTACGTTGCGCCGGCCTTCTGAGGTAAAGCCGTTGATCGAATAGACGTCGCCGACGGCTTCGAGGGCTTCGCTCATCAATACCAGCCCTTCTTTTTCGATCTCAATGATGCGCCGGCCGGGATGCGTGTAAGGCTGTAAGGGGTGGCGCCCAATCGTGCGCGCAGTGGAAGAGGACTGATCCAGCAGAAAAGAAACCGCCACATCACGCCGCCGCCGCAGGCGCTTGGTATAGATACGCTCGGATTGCTGGCCGTCAGCGCGGCGATCGATGAAGAAATCCACGACCGCGTTCAGATCATAGTCTTCACCGTCGAGTTCATTCGTGACCTTCGTCAGGTTCTCAGGTTTCATCAATTGAAACTGATGTCGAATGGATGAGATCGCGCCTTTGTGCCGCTCGCGCGTCTCTTCGACAAACGCACGGTCGCCGCGCTTAACTTTCTTTTCCACGACGCGACACCAGCCGACGCGATGATCGACCAGTTCGCGGTCCCATTCGTCGTAATTGAATGCGACTTCACCGGCCTCCAGATCCTGTTCCGGCATTTCGCCTTCGCCCCAGGCTTCGCTGCCGTCGAGCTCGTCAAACTCGCCGTCGGCGTCCGTGTTCCAGGCGTTGAAAAGCTCGCGTGCATCGCGCCGCTGCGGCTGACGATTGGCGTCGCGCTCAGCCGACACTTCCTGGGCCAGCTTGCTTCCGTCTTCCTGATCCAGCTCGTCGGGAACCTCGATTTGCCGTTCAGCATCCTCCATTGAGATCGATTGGAAGAGAGTGTAGACACGACTGGTCGCCATCAAAGTGTCGGCCACGGTCGCCAGCGGGTCCGATAAATAATCAGCGACGATCGTTTCCAGTTCAGAGACCACCTGGCCGTAGAATTCACGAGCATCGTCCAATGCTCCGCCCAGCATCGTAATTTGAAAGAGCAATTCAAAGGGGATGAGTGCGGCCGGTAGATCGATGATCCGTGGACGGCGATTGCGCAAGTGCTCGCGAATAAGATCGAGATCCCTGGCCAGCCCCCGATAAGTCCGTCGCAGGCGGCGATCGATGCGGCCGTTTTCGAGCGTGCCAAAGATCCGCCGGGCCAGCGCCGGAATCGGAAACAGGTTGAGGACTTGACGATAATCAAGGTCTTCTTTGCGCCTTTGCGCCTTTGCGTGAGTTAAACCACCCGCTACCGCAGGCGGTTCTGACATGTATCCACCAAGCGCGAAGGCGTCGCGCGCATCTGCATTCGCAGGATCATAAAGCTCGGTCAGCGCTGCATGCGCTGCGCGCACGTCGTCGCTGTCACGGATATACGTTCCAAACTCGATTTGACCCGCCGCGTGCGCCGCCAGGACTTTGTAGAGTCGAAAATCCAGTTCCTGCTCGCCGAATTCAGCCACCACTGCCGGCAAGTGAATCGTGCGGCCGTCGCCGATGCGGGTCTCCACCGGCACCGCGGCCAGTGGCGCAATCTCGACCGTTCGTCCAGTTAAACCTTCCACATAAAGACGCAGCAGCGACTGCACCGCTTCCAGTGACAATCCTTCGGCGCCTGCGCGCAGAGCCTCGTTGCTGCCGCGAGTTTCCAGGGCGTAATAACTGCGCCGCGCTCGACTTTCTCCAGCTATCAAACCTGCGCGCGCCCAGTTTTCGAATTGCTCAATTGAAACAGTATGGAGCGCCCTGGAACTGGAACGCAGGCAGGCCAGAGCTGCTTCGGAATCGACGCGGGCAACGTCCCGCGTGAGCGCGATGACGCGTCGAGCAAGAGCTGAGGCGTCTTTGCGCGCGGCTGTGTTGGTGATTGACTGAAAGAAGGCGGGGCTCGCGCGCATGAAAGCCACCAGCCCGGCGTTGCCGTGTGACGCAACCGACCAGAGCAGATCGATCCAGTCATCAAAGGATTCCGGCAGCGCGCGCAGAATCTCGCCACCCGCGATGAGCACGTTAAGCGCAGCCGCGCCACCGCGCTCGAGAAAACTTGTAGCGCGGCGCATCAGCTTCAATGCCGGCTCAGCGTCAAGACCTGCCAATGCCTCCGGCAGGCTGGCCCAGGCATCGGCGGCAATGCCTCCGGCCCGTTCGGCGAACGCGGCCGTCAAATCGATCGCGGCGCGGGTGACATCGGTTCTCGGTTCGTCTTCCTTGTTTAGCGGCCCGCCCCTAAATTTCGCGGGTCTGGATGATTCCTGCAGACGTGCCATGACCATTGGCGTTGCATTCAGAAAATCCGCGCTATGCTTCGCCGATCTTCTTGAGATTTCCGCCGCGACCTCGTAGATAGATCGAAGTGATTCCGGGCCGGTGGTGGCGGCGAGCGTCGCCGCGCCGCGAAAGGTTTCGACCGCTGTGGTTGCTGAAAGAATCATCTGCCGCGAGCAAACCTGAAGCACAAACGGTCGCGCACTCGGCGGCACTCTTTCGAAATCGCCCGCGCCGGCGGCAAAGAAGCTGACGCCCTCCTCGACTTCGGCCATCGTTAAGCGCCGGCCCATCTCGGCCCACGCGCGCAACTCGGCGGGCTCCAAAATTCGCGCGGCATCGGGGACGGCGCGCAGGAATTCAATGCTCGCCCGCAAAGAGACGCCGGCGATCGTGGCGCTGACTTCCAACGCGGCGCGCGTTTGCTCCAGCGGCAGCTTTCCTATTTCGCGCAGCAGATTGGCAAGCGTGCGCCGCTCAGCAGGGTTCCTGACTGACCGTAGGCGTTCGGCCACTTCGGCGTCGATCTGCTCGGTTAGCTTATCGTTTTGGATTTCGTCAGACACAGCGTTGAGTTCTTGATAAGACTTTTGAGTATAAGCCTTGGGTTGAGCCAATCCAATTGGGGGCAGTGTCCTAATCTGGTTTTTGTGTTTCTTAGCCCTTTGCAAGAACGATCCACGAAAACACACGAAATCGCACGAATGGGAACTATTACCGCTTCGTGTTGTTTCGTGGATCGCTTAGCCGGAAAGCCAATCTCTTAGATCCGGACACCGTTCAATTGCGCACCGGCCGCTGTTCAGTGATAGCATCTGCGCGCGAGTGCGTTTGCCGACTGAAATCATTTGCGCCGGCGGTCGAATTAGAGCGCAATCTTCAAAGGAATCCTGGAAGGACATAACTGAAATGACTCGGGGAAAACTAAACGTGCTGGTGCCTCTTCTGTTGCTTTGCTTCGGCAGTGCCGCTATTGCTCAGGACAGATTGGGACATTTGAAAAGTTGGGCGGGCAAGTATCCTACTGAGAAGAAAGGCAGGGTTACCACAAAGTTCTTCGGCTTGCCCGAGATCCGCACGCCTTTGCTGCGCCTGCTGAGCCGCGCAGACTCCGATCTGCTGACAAAGGAGTATGCCGTCGAGGCCCCCATCAAGCTGATCGGCGATTACCTGGCGGTCAAGGTATGTCGCCCTCACAACTGCGCCGATGAACAGGCGGGCTTCGCCATCAATCTGAACACTGGAGTTACCTATGTCCGAATGCAGGCCGAAGAAGACGTAAGATGGTTTGCGTCCAAAGGCAAGGCCATCGACCTCCCCAAAGATGTTCAGGAATACATGGGTGATTTCGCGGTGCAGTAGAGCAAGTTGTGTGCGGCTGTAGTCATGTCCCTGTGAGAGGTTCTAGCAGGTGAAGAGCTCACAACCAACCACAAAGTCACAAAGACACGAAGAAGTGTTTCGAACTTTTTGTGCCTTGGTGTCTTTGTGGTGAGCTCCTTTTTCCCCGCAGCCTTCTAGATGATCGTGGTGACGATCTCGCGAATGCTGCGTTGCAAGTCGCGGTCGTCGGTGATCGGCGAGCACATGGCGACTTCGGCGGCCTGGATCGGCGGGATGCCGTGCGCGATTAGTTGGGCGGCGTAGATCAGCAGGCGCGTAGAGACTCCTTCTTCCAGGCCATGGCCGCGGAGGTTGCGCACTTTTTGTCCAATCAAAACCAGATCGCGGGCGGCGGCCTCGTCGATGCCGCCTTCGCGCGCCACGATCTCGGCTTCGAGTTCCGGCGGCGGATAATCAAAGTCGATCGCCACAAAGCGCTGCCGAGTCGATTGCTTCAAATCTTTCAGGATTGATTGATAGCCGGGGTTGTAGGAAACGACCAGCATGAAATCCGATGGCGCCTCCAAAATCGTGCCGCGCTTTTCAATCGGCAAGCGGCGGCGATGGTCCGTGAGCGGATGGATGATCACGACTGTATCTTTGCGCGCTTCGACTATTTCATCGAGATAGCAAATCGCGCCATGACGCACCGCCGAAGTGAGCGGGCCGTCATGCCAGACAGTCTCTTCACCTTCGATCAGAAAGCGGCCCACCAGATCGGTTGAGGAAAGATCCTCGTGACAGGCGACCGTGATCAGCGGGCGTTCCAGACGCCAGGCCATGTGTTCGACAAAGCGCGTCTTGCCGCATCCGGTCGGGCCCTTGAGAATTACGGGCAAGTGCGCGGCATGCGCGGCTTCAAACAGATCGATCTCGTGATCGACTGGCAGGTAATACGGCTCGTCAACGATTCGGTATTCTTCGATGGCTCGTTCTGGCATGAACTTTTGCGCTGCTTGGGTTATGCTTCCTTAACGCTTGTGGAGCTAGGATAGACGAGGAGAATGTTAGCACTCGGTGGAAACGGCGACAAATTCACCAGAACGATCGCGACAGTTATGAACTCGGTAAGAAAGGATGAATGCCTCCCATGTATGACCCCACAGGCACTCGGCAAGGTTACCCGCCACAAGTTTCCCAATACGGGCGGACTCAAATTGGCTTCAGGTGTCCGTTCTGTAAATCCCCAGAGGGCGTTGTTGCGCTTGAAAAAATCTCGACATCCGGATGGGTAGTCTTCTTTTGGGCTTCTATTTTTTTGTTTTCCTTTATGTTGGGTTGGACTGTTCATGAAGGAACGGCATACGCTCTGTAGGTCATGCGGAATGAAACTCTCGTAAAATGAAAATAGCAGTAGCAATGTCAGGCGGCGTGGATTCGTCCGCGGCCGCGGCCATCCTCAAGGAACAGGGCCACGATCTGGTCGGCTTTACGATGCAGTTGTGGAACCAGCGCCGCGGCATCAGTGTGGATGAAAACGGCGAGCCGCTGCCTTCGCGCTGCTGTTCACTCGATGACGTTTACGACGCGCGGCGGGTGGCGGAAGAACTGGGCTTTCCTTTCTATGTCTTGAACCTCGAGCGCGAGTTTGAGCGCGACGTCGTGCAACCGTTCGTGACCAGTTATCTGCAGGGCGAGACGCCGATACCGTGCGTCGCCTGTAACAGCCGACTGAAGTTTGCTTCACTGGATCGTTTGGCGTCGAGTCTCGGTTGCGAGAAGGTGGCCACGGGTCACTACGCCCGAGTCGAATTCAATTCTGAAACCGAACGCTTCCAGCTCCTGCGTGGCCGTGATCCGCAAAAGGACCAATCGTATTTTCTCTGGGAGCTGACACAGGACCAACTGTCGCGTTCGATGTTTCCCTTGGGCGAGATGTCAAAGCCCGAGGCCCGCGATGCAGCGCGCCGGAACGAGCTGGCTGTAGCTGAGAAGTCTGAGTCGCAGGAGATTTGTTTCGTTCCCGATGGCGACTACGCCGGCTTCATCGACCGGTATCTGGAAGTTGAAGCGCAGCAGGATCGACTGCCCGGAGCTGGAGAGATCGTCAACAGGATGGGCGAGGTTATAGGCGCCCACACCGGCATACATCATTACACGGTCGGGCAGCGGCGCGGCATCGGGATCGCGGCCGCGCAACCGCTATATGTCACCGGCATCGATTCGGCTCGTAACCGGATTATCGTTGGTGAGCAGGACGAACTGTTGAGCGATGAATTCACCGCCGCCGGTGTGAATTGGATTGCCTGCGAGAATCCGAGCGATCCGGTGCGCGCCGAAGTGCGCGTGCGCTATCGTCACACGGCCGCGCCGGCAACGATCACGCCCAAACCCGAGAATCGCGCCCTGGCGAAGTTTGACGAACCGCAGCGCGCCATTTCTCCGGGCCAGGCGACGGTCTTCTATCGTGGCGATGAAGTTGTGGGTGGCGGCTGGATCGTAAAGAAATAGGACCTATTCGACTTGACCCATATTGAAAGTGCGACACCAGAGATCGCCATCACGTAAACCTTTTCGACCCTTCAGCCGTAATCACATCGGCCAAAAATCTCAGAAAGCAATAGGAAAACAGTCATGGCGATGTCAACCACTCGGAAAGTCGTGCTCACAATCTCCGGTATCCTGATCGGGCTGGTGCTCATAATCGTAGTAGGTTTCGCGATCCTGGTATCGCTGGTGCGCGGCAGCCGGCCGTCAATTCGGGACAACAGCGTGCTGGCGCTGCGGGTCTCAGGCCCGCTGCCTGATTACGTCCCTGACGATCCGTTTCGCCGGCTCTTTGGGTCGCAGCCACAGTCTCTCAGTAGTTTGCTCGCCCAGTTTCGCAAAGCGAAAGTTGATAAGCGCATCACCGCCGTAATTTTGGACATTGATGGATCCGACGCAGGTTGGGCTAAAGCGGAAGAGATTCGCGGCGCGATTGAAGACTTTCGCACGTCGGGCAAGCCCGTCTATGGCTACATGGAAACCGCCTTCAATAAGGACTATTACATCGCCACGGCCTGCGACAAGGTTTTCGTGCCGCCGCCGGGTGAACTTTTCACGATTGGTCTGGCCGCCGATGTGATGTTCTTCCGCGGCTCGCTCGATAAGCTGGGCGTCTATCCTGACATGTATCAGATCGGAAAATACAAAAGCGCGGGCGACATGTTCACGCAAAAGGAAATGACGCCGGCACACCGCGAGTTTATTAACTCGCTGCTCGACGATCTGTATGGCCGCTATGTCGAAGGCATCGCCAAGGCTCGCAACAAGACGCCTGACGAGGTCAAGAAGCTGATCGATAACGCGCCCTACACCGCCGCGCAGGCGAAAGACGCCGGCCTGATCGATGGCGCCGCGTATCGTGACGAAGTAGAGAAAGAGTTGAAGAAGCGACTTGGCTATGGGGCCAACGACGAGTTGCATCTTGTCCAGGCCAGTGAGTACCGGCAGATTTCCCAGGAGTCGTTAGGGTTGAACAAAGGCGAGCGGGTGGCGGTGGTTTACGCCGCAGGCGACATCGTCTCAGGCAAGTCCAGTTTCGGCGGTTCCGGCGAAGAAACCATTGGTTCTGACTCGCTGGTGAGAACGCTTAACGAGGTGCGGAACGACACGACAATCAAAGCCGTGGTGCTGCGGATAGACAGTCCGGGCGGGTCGGGGCTGGCTTCCGACATTATCTGGCGCGCGATTGAGTCGCTGAAAGAAAAGAAGCCGGTAGTGGTTTCGATGAGCGACGTGGCGGCCTCCGGGGGTTATTACATCGCCTGCAACGCGAACAAGATCGTGGCTGAACCTTCGACGATCACCGGTTCGATTGGCGTGGTCGGCGGCAAACCTGTGATTAAGGGTTTCTATGATTGGATCGGCGTCAGCAACGAATATGTGCTGCGCGGCGCGAACGCCGGCATGTTTCGCGAGTCGGAAAAGTTCAGCGACACTGAGCGCAAAAAGTTTGAAGAGCTGATTAAAAATACTTACTACGATCAGTTTCTGCCCAAGGTAGCCAAAGGGCGCGGGAAGAACGCCGAGTACATAGACTCGATCGGCCAGGGCCGCGTCTGGACGGGGCGACAAGGTAAAGACAACGGGCTGGTCGACGAATACGGCGGGCTGGACAAAGCGATCGAAATTGCCAAACAGCTCGCGAAAATTCCCGCGGACAAGAGCGTGCAGAGAGTCATCAGACCACAACCGCCCGGCTTTTTTGAGCAACTCATGAGTTCCGGCGGCGAAGACGACAGCGAACAAACCAGCGCCGAAGTCAAAAAGCAGGCCGCGTTGGTGGCGGCCCTGCCGGAAGACATGCGCCGGACGCTGCGTTACATGCAAGTGATGGATCGCGCGAAGCATGGCGAAGCGATTTACATGATGCCGTTTGATCTGAGAATTAGATAGTTGTGATTCGGGTTGAGATTTCATTAGCACCTCGCTTCAGCGAGGTGACCTAAAGTAAACCGGGGAGCTTCGAAGCCGTTTTAACGGCTGCTCCGAAAACCGTTGAAACGGTTGGCGGGCCTTTCGTTTGGTAGGTCGCCACCTCGCTGAAGCGAGGTGCTAATGAGACTGACACTCACTTCCACCCGTCACCGGCATAGTCGGAGAAGCAAGCATTGAGAATCCTGCTGGTCGAAGACGAGCCGCGCATGGCCCAGGTGGTCGCCAAAGGATTGCGCGAGAACTCTTATGCCGTCGATATCGCCGTTGATGGCCCGGCCGCCCTTTATCAAACCACGATTAACGACTATGACCTGATCCTGCTCGACGTGCTGCTGCCCGGCGCCGACGGGTTCGAAGTCTGTCGGGAGTTGCGCGCGTGCGGCGATGCGACGCCGGTTTTGATGTTGACCGCGCGGGCCACGGTCGGAGATAGAATTACGGGCCTGGACGCCGGCGCGGACGATTACCTGACCAAACCTTTTGCGTTTGGCGAGTTGCTGGCCCGCGTGCGCGCGTTGCTGCGACGTGAGCCACGGATTCATGGCGATGTTTTTCAATTGGAGGACCTGGTCGTCGATTCAGCCAGTCATCGCGTCTCGCGCGCGGCCCGGGAAATTGATTTGACGGCGAAAGAATATGCGCTGCTGGAGTATCTGGCGCGGCGCGCCGGTCAGTTGGTCTCACGGGCTGAGATTGCCGAGCATGTCTGGGACGAATCGTTCGATCCTTTCTCGAATACGATCGAAGTGTTCGTCAATCGCCTGCGGAAAAAGATTGACGAGTCATACCCCATCAAGCTGATCCAAACCCGCCGCGGCGAAGGTTATATCCTCGAGCCGCGTGACATTTCCGACAAACTTTAGTTTGGCCCACTACCATCCCTCAACAAGCCGAAAGCTTGTCGTAAAGTTAATCTTCCGTTAAGGTAACCCTGCCTATACTCGGCGCTTTCGCAAGAGTTTCATGTTCGACACCTCGTGCTCAAGGGCAGCCTTTCCACTGCTCATCAGCCTGGCGCTGATGCTCTGCCTATCCGCGCCAGTCCACCCCCAAACTCCACAACCAACTCCGGGCTTAAGCGGACTAACCTTCGAGCAAATTTACGATCTGGCCGCGCGAGATAACCTGCCGGTTAACGCCGTGCGGCGCCGGCGCGCGGTCGCCGAAGCTCAAATCCTGATCGCCGGTCTGCGACCCAATCCCGATTTCATTGCCGCCCACACGCGTTCTGAGCCGCGCTTGCAATATTCCGTCTCGCAATTGGTCGAGCTGGGCGGCAAGCGCGGACGGCGGATCGACGTTGCCAAGAACGAACTGCGACTGACGGAGCTGGATGTGGATGTGGCTTTGCGGACGCTGCGGCATGATGTGCGCGCGGGATATTTCAATCTCGCGCTGGCGCGCAACAGCTATGAATTGGGACAGCAGGCATTGGCGCAGGCTAAGGAGTTGGCGGACATCGCGCGCACGCGTTTTGAAGCCGGCGACATCGCCCGATTCGAAGTCCTGCAGGCTGAGCTTGGCGTCGACCGGGCGACCAACGATTTGGATCGTCTGGAAAATACCCAGCGGATCGCGCGCGCGCTTTTGAATCAATTGCTCAATCGCGAGCCGGATGCGCCGCTCGATCAACGCGATTCGCTATTCGTCCGACTCGCTTCACTATCTACGCCGACTTTGATCGGTCAGGCGCTGTCACAAAACGTGGAACTGCGCGCGGTCGAACAACTGATCAAGACTGAAGAAAGTCGCCTCAGGTTGGCGCGTGCGCAAAGGGTTCCGGACCTCACGCTCGAGCCGGGACTTGAGACGCACGATTCGGCCTTCCCAAATCCCGGCTTCAAGATGCAGGTGACGGTGCCGCTGCCGATATTCAACCGCGGCCAGGGCGACATCAGGAAGAGCAGCGCGATGCTCGATCAGTTGCGCGCCGAACGTGACGCAGCGCGCCAGCGCATCTCTTCTGAGATTGGCCGGGCCGCTCTGAACCTTGAAACCGCGCGCAAGCAAGTGGAGTTTTACGAAACCAGATTGTTGCCTGAAGCCGAGCGCCTGCGACAGTTGGCGATCGAGTCATATCAAGTCGGACAGACCGGGTTGCTTTCGGTGATTGATGCCACCCGCAATGCGCGCGACGTGCGACAGGCATATTTGCAGGCGCTCTTTGACTACCAGACGGCGCTGGCTGATTTGGAACAAGCCGCAGGAGTGAAGCTGTGACCGGCGATACGAGCAAAGAACCCGACGAAGTGAAGACCACGCAGACGTCTGTCTACGTAGAGCAGAGCGATCAGTCCACACGGAAGATCCGCTGGCTCTCGCCCGTGCCGATCACGATCGGAGTGTTACTGCTGCTCCTGTTGTTGGTGTTTGCATGGCTAATACTGCGGCCCGGCGCCAGCGACCAGGCGGTGGAAGCGATAGTGGAAGTCGAGGTCGCGCCGACCCAACGCCTCGAGGTGCGCGAGTACGTCGAAGCGGGTGGCACGCTCAACGCGCTACCCGGACGCGAAGCGAGTTTCAGCGCCGCGACGGCAGGGAAAGTGACTCGCGTGCTGGTGCAGGTTGGTCAACACGTTTCCGCGGGACAAGTGCTGGCTGAGTTAGACCGCAGTGTGCTGGCCGCGCAAGTAAGACAAGCACAAGCCGCTTTGCAGCAGGCGCGGTTCACCGCAGCGCAGGCACGCGCGGTTTCAGGCACGCCGAGCCAAACTGTGGCCGCCGATCAGGTAAGACAGGCTGAGGCAACGCTGCAGACAGCTCGCTCGAATCAGAGGTTGGCCCAAAACAATCTGATACGGCAGCAGCGTCTGTTTGAGCGAGGCATCGCCCCGCGCAAAGATGTCGACGACGCGCAGAATCAAATCACCGTGACCACTGAAGCCGCGCACCAGGCTGAATCAGCGCTCGCTGCGGCGCGCGTGAACGCTGCGCGCGGCGTAGGCGAAGCGCGCACGCAGGCATCGGTTACTGCCGGAGGAGTCGAAGCGGCGCAGGCAGCGCTGGATGTCGCGCGCGCGGAACTCTCGCGGGCCGCCATCCGTTCGCCGATCGCGGGCACAGTGACTAAGCGCTCGGTCAACGACGGCGAAGCGGTCGACCCGGCAACGCCGGCGTTTGAAGTAATTGACGCGGCCTCGCTGGACGTGATCGCCAACGTTCCGGCCGGCTACCTGGGTCGCCTTAAGCCAGGCGACCTCGCGGTCGTTCGCATCGAGTCGCTGCCCGACAAGGAATTTTCCGGCGGCGTAGTGCAGGTGGCGCCGTCCGTCGATCCGCAAACGAATACGGTTGCCGTGCGGGTCCGCCTACCGAATCCGACTGGTGAGTTAAAGGCGGGCATCTTTGCCACTGCGCGCATCGCGGTAGAGATTCATCAGAACGCGCTGGTTGTGCCGCAGGAAGCACTGGTCATCGCCGGCGACGAGACTTTTGTGTTCGTGCCGCAAGGCGAGAAGGTTGAGAAACGCAAAATCACCGTGGGCATACGCGAAGATGGACACGTCGAGATTCTCGAAGGCCTGAAGGACAGCGAGCGTGTCGTTACCACCGGTGCGTTCGGTCTGGGCGACGGGACGAAGATTAAGATCGTTCAGGGTGAACCAAGTCAAAAGTAAAAAAGACAAGAAGGAAAACCTGGTCTTTACTTTTGACTTTTTCCTTTTACCCTTTGCCTTATGAATGTTGCGCGCTTCGTTGATCGGAATCACAAAGCCACCTATCTGGTGGTCGCGTTGCTGTGCGTGGCGGGTCTTTACAGCGCGTTTCAACTTCCCTCAGCCATCTATCCCGAAGTCGAATTTCCGCGCATCATTGTGGTCGCCGAAGGCGTTCAGCTTGAGCCGCGCAACATGGTAACAGCCGTCGCGCGGCCGCTCGAAGATGCATTTAGCGCCTTACAGAATGTTGAGGTCGCTCGAGTAACTTCGCGGGCCGTACGCGGCTCAGCAGAGATCTCAATTCAGTTTGCGCCGAACACGGACATGGAATTGGCGCTACAGCTCGTGCAAACGAAGGTCGCACAGGTTCAACCTGAGCTCCCGGCAGGAATAACTGTCGATGTGCAACGCCTGACGCCCTCGGTGTTCCCTATCATCAGCTATAACGTCACGGGCGCACCGCCGGCGGTGCTGCGCGATCTGGCGACCTACACCATTCGGCCGCGTTTGGCGCGGCTGCCCGGCGTGGCGCAGGCCCGAGTCGAAGGCGGCGACGTGCGCGAGATCGAGGTTATCGTCACACCCGACAGGTTGGCCGCGAATCACCTCACCATCAGTCAGATTGAAGACGCCATTGCGCAGACCAGCGCGGTGACCTCCGTCGGTCGGGTGAGCCGCGACTATCAGCAATACAATGTGCTGGCCACAGGCGAAGCGCTTTCGCTCGACGACGTGCGCCGCATCGTCGTCTCGACTCCAAGTTCGACAAAGACCAAGCCGGAAGACAACGGCGCCGATCGCGCGCCAATTCACGTCGGCGATGTAGCCGACGTCAAATACGGAGCTGAAGATCGCACCAGTATGTTCACCGGCGATGGAGTGCCGGCGGCAATTATCAGCGTGACGCGACAGATTGGCGGCAACACGGTCGACATCGCCGACGAAGTAGATCAGGTAATCGCCGAAGTGCGGCCCGAATTGCCGCGCGGCGTGAAAGTCGAGCGCGTTTACAACCAGGCGGCGTTTGTGCGCGCTTCGATCGCCAACGTGCGCGACGCAATTCTGATTGGCGGTTTTCTGGCGGTTGTCATCCTGCTGGCATTTCTCGGCCACGTCCGCATCACAATCATCGCCGCCACCACCATCCCGCTAACGGTGGTAATCACTTTCGTTTTCATGCGCTTGTTCGGCCAGACCTTCAATCTGATGAGTTTGGGCGGCATTGCCGTGGCCATTGGTTTGGTGATCGACGACGCGGTGGTGATAGTTGAGAATATCGAGCGACATCTGCGCCGGCGCTCGGTCGAGAGCCGCCGCGACGCCATTTATGGCAGCGTTGGCGAGCTGATGGCGGCCGTGATTGGCTCGACCATTACAACTGTGGTCGTCTTCCTGCCGCTGGTATTGCTGGAAGGTGTAACAGGTCAATTCTTCAGTGCGCTGTCGATTGCTCTCACAGTTGCTGTGCTGGTTTCATTAGTGCTCGCGCTGACTCTGATTCCGTTGCTCGCGGACCGTTTTCTTCCCGGAGATGTCCGGGCCGGTCTGGTGCCCACCAAGGGAGACGAAGTACCTCACGTTGACCCGGACCGAGACGACAGCCGGATCGAACCCGAAGACGAAGCGGGCGCTATGATAGAGGTCGACCGGGGCTTGGGAGCCAGAATTCAGAGAGCCATCCGCGCGCTCGAACGAGGGTACACTCTGACACTCGATTTTGTGTTTGCCCATCGTCGCGCGGCTTTGCTGACGACGTTGATTCTGGTTTTGCTCGGCGCATTTGTTTACACCCGCGTCGAAACAGGGTTCTTGCCGGAAATGGACGAGGGCGGATTCGTGCTCGACTATCGTTTGCCACCCGGTACGTCACTCGCCGAAACCAACAAGGTCATCTCACAAATCGAACAGATTATAAAACAGACTCCGGAGGTGGCGGCCTTTTCCCGGCGCACGGGATCGCAGCTGGGCTTCTTTGCCACCGATCCGAATGAAGGCGACATCCTGGTGCGGCTGAAAGACCAACGCGGCCGCGCCTCAGATGAAATTGTGGACGACCTTCGTTCAGAGATCGAGAAGCGATTTCCGCAAGCGCACGCCGAGTTCGTCAAGTTGCTGGAGGATGTCATCAACGATCTGGCCGGTGAGCCGCGTCCGGTGGAAATTAAGCTGTTCGGCAACGATCTACAGGTGCTGCAAAAAACGGCGACCGAGTTGGGTGATCAGGTCGAAAAGATTCCCGGCATCGTCGAAATGTACAACGGCGTCAGCGAAGGGTCACCCGAACTGGTGGCGCGCATCGATCCGGTGCGCGCTGGACGCGCAGGCCTGACGGTGCAGGCGATCTCGACCCAGCTTAATGAGGCGCTGTTGGGCAAGCGCGTGACGCAAATTCGTGAGGGCGATCGACTCGTGGGTGTGCGGGTTCGACTTCCTGACGAAACTCGTTTTGACTTCTCGAAAATCAGCAACGTTCCGATTACCACGCCGACCGGTTTCACCCAGCCGCTCTCGGCCTTTGCGGACATCAAGCGGGAAGCGGGACAGAGCCAACTTGTACGACAGGATCAAAGGCAGATGGTGGCAGTCACCGCCGGGTTGAGCGGCCGCGGACTCGGTTCCGCGACCAAAGATATCCGCGCCTTACTGAACAAGACAAGCTTCCCGCCTGGCGTCACTTACCAACTCGGCGGCCAGTACGAAAGCCAGCAGACGGCATTTCGCGGCCTGCTCACGGTCTTTGGATTGGCGCTGGCTCTGGTCTTCATCGTGTTGGTAGTTCAGTTTCGCTCTTATTTGAAGCCGCTGATCATCCTGTTCGCAGCGCCCGTCTCTCTGGTTGGCGCGCTCCTGGCTTTGTGGGTGACCCGCACGCCACTGAACATTTCTTCCTTCATGGGATTGATCATGCTCCTGGGTCTGGTCGTCAAGAACGGCATCATCCTCCTGGACTATACCGACCGGCTACGCGCGGAGCGCGACATGCCGTTGCGCGCGGCGCTGCGCGAAGCGGGTCGTGTTCGTTTGCGTCCCATTTTGATGACTACGCTTTGCACCATCTTTGGATTGGCGCCGCTGGCAATCGGTCTCGGAGCCGGCGCCGAGTTACAGCGGCCGTTGGCTATCGCCGTCATCGGCGGATTGACCCTGTCAACTTTTATTACTTTGCTGGTGGTCCCCACACTGGCGTTGCAATTGGAAGGTTTGGCTGCGCGGCAGCTTTTGTCGCGATGGACGTACTACAAAAGGGGAGTGGAAACATGAGCAGTAACAAAATATCGCAAGGTCTCTTCGGCATAGTTCTTTCCGGCATCATATTCTCGGCCGCAGTTTCAGTACGAGCGCAGACACCTCCGGCCAGTCCCTCGCCCACCCCTTCGACATCCCCGTCGCCGACGCTCGAGAGTAAATTCTTCAAAAACATTCTGCGGGATCAAAAAGCTATCTGGACCGCTCCATTTCATCTGCGTGGGCGCGATGCGCGTTGGCTGGCGCCGCTGGGTTTGGGCACGGCCGCGCTCATCGCTACCGATCGACGCACCGGAGACGAGATTGGCGAGTTTCACCGGCAGTTGAATGTCAGCCGCATTATCAGTTACGCCGGATCGGGATATGGTGTCTTTGGTGTGGCGGGGACATTCTATCTGGTCGGTCGAGCGACGCACAATGAGAGAGCCCGCGAGACGGGGCTGCTCGGAGCCGAAGCGCTGATCGACAGTGCGATCGTCGTCACCGTCCTGAAGGAAATTACTCAACGTCGGCGCCCGCTGGCGGCAAAAGGCCGCAGCGATTTTTTTGACGGCGGATCCTCGTTTCCTTCAGGACACGCCATCGAGTCATGGGCCCTCGCTACGGTGATTGCGAACGAGTACCACGGTCACCGCCTGGTGCAAGTCGGCGCCTACGGGATCGCCACCGCGGTCAGCCTATCGCGGTTCACTGGCCGCAAACACTATCTCTCTGACGTTCTGGTTGGCAGCGCCCTTGGTTATGGCATCGGCAGGTATGTCTACCGTGCACATCATCGAAAGACTTCCGGCTCAACCGACGAAGAGGAATCCGAAAGCCGCTCGAAACTTCTGCCTTTGATCGCGCCAGAGTATGACCGGCGCGCCCGTGAATATGGGGTGGCGCTCGTGTGGCACTTTTAAGTGGCCCGAGCTGTCACCTTGCGCCTTCAAACGATCTGACGTTATCCCCTAAGCGGCGCATCAAATCACGGCTGGCAGCCCGTTCTACAACCATGTTCGATTCGGTTCGCACACGTTTGACGCTTTGGTATGCCGGCGTTTTAGCCGTGTCGCTGATCGTCTTTGCAGTATTGGTCTACTACGCCGCTGCTCGCATTTTCTACGCTCGACAGGACGAATCGCTGCGCTCAACCGCCGAAACTGTAGCCAGCGCATATGTGCAGGAATTGGACGAGGAAGGATCAGTCGCCAGAGCTAACGACGTTGTGTTGGCAGAGATGGTCTTTCCGAATCGTTATGTTGAGGTCATCGATTCCGAAGGCCGCGCTGTCGCCTGGTCAAGCAACCTAAGCGGCCGTCCGGTAAATGTTCCACCCGACGCGCTCAACGAAGCGCGCCGACAACGCATCGGTTACCTCGCCCAAAATGGCTTGAGGATCGCAGTCGTACCTCTTTCGCCCGATCCCAAAAGACAGCTTGGCTTTGCCCTGGTCGCCGAACCGCTCAACGTCATCGCGGAGGGGCTGCGACGCTTGCGTCGCGACTTTTTTGCGGGCGTGCCTGTGATTTTGCTGTTAGCTTCCCTGGGCGGGTACTTTCTCGCGCGCAAAAGCCTTTCGCCGATCGCTTTGATGAGCGAACAGACCCGACGCATCACTGCCGAAAAGCTTTCGCTGCGGTTAGATGTGTCGAATCCGCGCGATGAAGTTGGCCAACTGGCCACGACCATCAACGCCTTACTGGCGCGACTTGATGCGGCCTTCCAGGAGCAGAAGCGTTTCATCGCCGATGCTTCCCATGAACTGCGGACGCCGCTTGCCGTACTGCGCGGCGAGACTGAAGTTGCCTTACAACAAGATCGGGCAACCACCGAATACCAGGAATCCCTGGGGCTGATTAAGGAGGAAGCCGAACGCCTTTCGCGGATAGTTGAAGATCTTTTCATACTCGCCCGCCAACCCGTCGATGCGCCGTCGTTGATCAGAGAGCGGGTGCGGCTGGATGAACTCGTCGCTGACTGCTTCCGAGCGGCACAGGTCCTGGCTTCAAAGAAAGGGTTGCGGCTGAATTTCGACGGAACTCTTCCGGCGATAACCGTGAACGGCGATGACGAGATGTTGAAGCGAACGCTCCTTAACCTCCTCGACAACGCGGTAAAGTACACGCCTGCAGGCGGCGAGATCATGATCGCGCTGGGATCGAAAAACGGCGATGCGCTAATCGTTGTTAGCGATACCGGAATCGGTATTTCGGTCGAGGACCAGTCGCGCATCTTCGATCGTTTTTACCGCGTAGACAAGGCGCGGTCACGGGCGCTGGGGGGCGCCGGTCTGGGTCTCTCGATCGCGCGCTGGATCGTCGAGGGCCACGGCGGATCGTTGTCAGTTGAGAGTGCCCTGGGTCGCGGCAGTGCATTTACTGTGGAGTTGCCTTTGCAAGATTCCTGAGTTTCATTCTTGAAGGATTATTAGTGGAGGACCCTGATCAATGGGCCGTTTTGGTTTTTTGTTGGCATTAATACTGGCGGTTTGTGCGACTGCTTTCTCTCAGCCCGCATCCGGGCGTGCTTCGATCACTGGAGTGGTCCATGACCAGGCCGGCGCCGCCATTGTAGGTGCGCGAGTTCAACTAAGTGGTGCGGGTAACACTCAGCAATCGTCTACGACCGATCAATCCGGCAGTTTTGAATTCAAGCGAATCCCGTTCGGCGAGTATCAAGTTCAAATCACCTCCGAGGGATTCGAGTCCGCAACCGTCGATGTGGTCGTCGGTTCGCAGCCGCGCCTCCCGCTGCAGGTCGTAATGGCAATTGCCAGTCTGCGCCAGGAAACCACTGTGACTAGTACACCCACCCAGATAAGCACCGAGGCCAGCGAAAATAAGGACACGGTGGCGTTGACTGAGCAGTCGCTGAGCAATCTCCCCGTGTTCGATCAGGACTACATTGGCGCCATGTCGCGTTTCCTCGATCCCGTAAGCGTGGGGACCAGTGGAGTCACTCTGATCGTGAACGGCATGGAAGTCAATAACCTGGGCGTCTCACCGACCGCGATCAAGGAAATAAAGATCAATCAGGATCCTTACTCGGCGGAATATGCGCGGCCCGGACGCGGCCGGATCGAGGTGACCACCAAGCCTGGTTCGCCCGAGTATCACGGAACTTTTAATTTCATTTTTCGCGACGCTCATCTAAACGCCCGTGATCCGTTTGCTCTCTCACGACCGCCCGAGCAACGTCGCATCTATGAAGGCATCTTCACCGGGCCCGTCGGGCACAGTAAGAAAACTTCTTTTCTGATTTCGGTGAGCAGGAAAGAGGAAGACCTGCAATCGATCGTTTTTGCCCAGGGGCCGAGCGGAAATATCAGGCAGAATGTGCCGGCTCCCTCACGTACTTTGCAGGTTGCCGCCCAGATCAGTCACTCACTCAGCGCTACCAACACCTTTTCGGTGCGCTATTCATATCTCGGTGAGGGTGTAAATAACCAAAGCGTGGGTGGCACTACTTTGCCTGAGGCCGGGATCAACTCTCACAACATGGAACAGGAAATAAACTACAGCCAGCAGATCGTGTTCTCACCAAAACTGGTTAGTAACTTTCGGCTCCTGCTGGGCTACGAAAGACAAACCAACATCAGCCGGACGCGCGCGCCAAGGATTGTCGTGTTGGACTCTTTCACTGGCGGCGGCGCTCAGGCCGACTATTTGCGAACTGAATATCATGCTCAGATGACGGAGATGCTCTCCTATTCGACCGGCAAACACTTTATTAAGGGAGGCATCAACATTCCGGATTTGAGCCGCCGGGGATTTAATAACAATCTCAATTCGCTCGGCACGTTCTACTTTTCAAGTATCGGTGATTATCTACTGCGCCGGCCCTACTCCTTCACTCAGCAACAGGGAAACGGTCATGTTGTGTTCCTGGAAAAACTGCTCGGGCTATTTGTTCAGGACGAATACCACGCGCGCAAGAACCTGATGTTCTCGATCGGTGTGCGCTATGACTGGCAGAATTACTTTCATGACAAGAATAATTTTGCGCCCCGTTTTTCGTTTGCCTATGCGCCAGGAAAAAAGCAGAAGACTGTATTCCGTGCTGGCGCCGGTCTCTTCTATGATCGATCCGGTGCCCGGCCAATTCAGGATATCCTGCTCTTCGATGGACTGAGGCTGCGGTCATACGTGCTGCTCAATCCTGGATACCCTGATCCCCTCAACTCGGGTGCATTATTAACCGCTCAACCTGCCGGCATCACGCGACTACAACCGAACATCAATCTGCCGTATACGATCCAATACAGCTTCGGCATAGAACGACAACTTCAAAAATCCACCAGTTTGGCCATTACCTATTTGGGTTCTCGCGGCTTCGACCAATTTCGCTCTCGTGATATCAATGCGCCCTTGCCGCCGGGTTATACCGCGCGCCCCAATCCCGCTATCGGTGTTCTCCGCGAGATCGAATCAGCCGGGCGCAGGGTCAGCGACTCGCTTGAAGTAACGCTGCGCGGCAATGTAACTCGGTTCTTCAACGGTATGGCCCAGTACCGTTTGGCTTCAGCCCGTGACGATACCAGCGGGATCACCTACTTTCCGCCAAATGCGTACGATCTTTCCGGTGAGTGGGCACGCGCTGATTTTGATCGTCGTCATCGCTTCGAGCTGCTCGGGACGTTAAATCCGGGCAAGCTCTTCAACCTCGGCGTCTCGCTGTCACTCTACTCAGGGCTTCCGTATACGCTGACGACCGGGCTGGATGCATTTCATACCGGGACGGCGAATGCTCGCCCCGCAGGAGTTCCGAGGAATAGCCTAAACGGTCCGAGCTATGCCGACCTGGACCTTCGGTGGTCGCGAGATTTCACTTTGATCAAGAGTAAGAAGAAAGATGGAGGCGTGAAGTCTACGCTGGCTGTCGATGCCTTCAATGTTTTTAACAAAGTGAACTATGCCGGCTTTGTGGGAAATCTTAGCTCGCCTTTCTTCGGTCGGGCAGTAGCTGCGCAACCTCCGCGAAGGCTACAACTCTCATTTCGATTGAAATTCTAGTGACTCGAATGCTCAGTGTCCCTGCGCCACTCGAAGCTGTTCAATAAACCTCTCGTCACTAAATTTCGCCGCGCCGGCTTTGGTAAGCTGGGCGAGTTCCTTAAACAGCTTCTCGTCTACCTCTTTGAAGTTGAAGCACGACTTGCCCTGCATGCGCCGCTTTAATTCGGGCGATATGCCCTTCAACAGATCGGGACGGGCGTAAACCGACATCAGGTAGAAGCTGACATACGCCTTGCCTAACCGCACACCACCAAAACAGAGAGGACGCTTGTTCTTCATGATGTACCGTGTGTTCAGCAGATAATAAGCCTGACTGTCGTGGGCGATAACCATCTTCTTCTCGTGAGGCTTGAAGATCGCTTTCAGCTTGCGAAAAATTTCCTCGAAATTAGTATTGTCTGGCATCCGTAGCTCCTCGCGGCGCGATATTAGCAAACCTTGCGGCGACCAAGCCATAGACTGGAGGTCGCAATGTTCATCTCCAATCGGCGCAATCCGCGGATTCGTCTATAATCTTCACGATAAAAAACCGATTGGTTCTTTCGGCGTCTCATCGTCTATGCAACATTCCCTAAATCTGCCGGAATGGTTTGGCGGCATCGACATTTACCTGTTCGACCAATTATTGAAAGAGCGAATCGTTCCCGGTTCGCGAATCCTCGATGCTGGATGCGGCAGCGGAAGGAATCTCGTCTACTTTCTCCGCAGCGGTTATGAGGTCTTTGCCGTCGATGGATCGAGCGCGGCGATCACGCAGACTCGCGGCCTGGCTGCGAAGCTCGCACCGCATCTGCCTGGGAACAACTTTCGCGAAGAGCCGGTTGAGCGCATGTCATTTTCGGATGGGCACTTTGATGTCGTGCTAAGTAGCGCCGTGCTCCACTTTGCCAGCGATGAACAACAGTGGGAGTCCATGGTGAAAGAAATGTGGCGCGTGCTGAAGCCGGGCGGGATCTTCTTTGCCCGTTTGGCCTCAAGCATCGGAATTGAAGACAAGGTTGGATTGATCGACGGCCGGCGTTATCAGCTGCCGGACGGCAGTGAACGATTCCTGGTTGATGAGCCGATGTTACTCAGAGTAACCGGGGAGCTGGGCGGAGAATTTCTGGAGCCCATAAAAACCACCATAGTCCAGAACCTGCGCGCCATGACTACCTGGTGTTTGAGAAAGCAATAGAGATTATAGGACCTATCCGATCTATCGGTCCTATTTTGAGATCTTTTCCAGCCCGCCCATGTAAGGTCGCAGCGTTTCGGGAATGATGACCGAGCCGTCAGCTTGCTGATAGTTTTCCAAAATCGCGATCCAGGTGCGGCCGACGGCCAGGCCAGAGCCGTTTAGGGTGTGCACGAACTCCGGCTTTGATCCACCCGCGCGCCGAAAGCGAATATTGGCGCGGCGCGCCTGAAACGCTTCGTAGTTTGAGCACGAAGAGATCTCGCGAAAGGTATTCTGTGAAGGCAGCCACACCTCGATGTCATAAGTTTTGGCATTACCAAAACCGAGATCGCCGGTTGAAAGCGTGACGACGCGATAGTGGATCCCGAATCGTTGCAAAACTGTCTCAGCATTCCGGGTCAATGATTCCAGCTCGTCGTAAGAGTTTTCCGGCAGCGCGTATTTTACCAACTCGACCTTTTCGAACTGGTGCTGGCGGATCACACCGCGAGTGTCTTTGCCATAGCTGCCGGCCTCCGAGCGAAAGCAGGGCGTGTATGCCGCCCACTTCATCGGCAACTGCGACGCGTCGAGAATCTCTTCACGGTAATAGTTCGTCACCGGGACTTCAGCCGTAGGCACGAGATAAAAGCCACGCTCGTCCTCAAGTTTGAAGAGGTCCTCCTCGAACTTTGGCAGCTGCCCGGTACCGAAAAGCGAGTCGCGATTGACGATGAAGGGCGGCAAAGTCTCCTGGTAACCATGTTCGCGCGTATGCAGATCGAGCATGAAATCGATCAGCGCGCGTTCCAGGCGCGCGCCCGCGCCGTTGAGGATGGCAAAGCGAGCCCCGGTTATTTTTGTCGCCCGCTCCAAATCGAGAATGCCCAGTGCCGTCCCCAGATCGACATGGTCCTTCGGCTCGAAATCAAATTCAGGTGGCGCGCCCCAGCGACGGACTTCGACGTTTGCCGATTCGTCTTTGCCGACCGGGACACTTGGGTGGGGAATGTTCGGCAGGGTTGAAAGGAGTTCACGCATGCGTGCTTCCGCCGACTCGCGTTTCTGATCGAGTTCGGCGATCCGCTGTTTCAATTCATTTACTGCTTTCCGGCGGGCGTCGGCCTCATCGCGCTTGCCTTCCTTCATGAGGGCCCCGATTTCGCGACTGGCGGTATTCCGCTCAGCATTGAGTTGATCCGATTCGGCGATCACCCGCCGGCGTTCCGCATCGGCCCGGGCGAAATCGTCCAGCACGGCAGTGGACATGCTGCGCTTTGCGAGCGCTGCGCGCACGTCTTCCTGATTTTCCCGAACATAGTTGAGATCGAGCATTTGCCGGTTCCTTCGCGGTTATGGTATGAGAAACACTTCGATTATGCCACAAGCAGTTCGTAAAGCAGTTTTTCCCGCCGCCGGTTTAGGCACGAGGTTTCTGCCGGCGACCAAGGCGTCGCCGAAAGAAATGCTGCCGCTGGTCGACAAACCTTTGATTCAATACGTCGTCGAAGAAGCTGTAGCCTCGGGCATCGAATCGGTAATCATCGTCACCGGCCGCGGCAAATCGGCCATCGAGGATCACTTCGACGTGTCGTTCGAATTGGAAGCCCTGCTGCGCGAACGCGGCAAGGAAGACGACCTGCGTCTGGTGCGCGAAATTTCAGAGATGGCGCGCGTCAGTTACGTGCGGCAACGCGAAGCCCTCGGTTTGGGACATGCGGTTCTGCAAGCGCGCGATTTGGTTGGCGAAGAGCCGTTCGCCGTGATGTTGAGTGACGACATCATTGACTCCAGGACTCCGGCGCTCCGGCAACTGATTGATGTTTACGAGAAGTATGACGCGCCGGTGGTGTCGACGATGCAGGTCGAGGGCGAAGCGATCTCGCGCTTTGGAGTGCTCGACGTTGACGAAGTCACCGACGGCGTCTATCGCATCAAGGACATGATTGAGAAGCCGCCCCTATCAGCTGCACCGTCGGATCTGGCAATCATTGGCCGCTATGTTTTGACGCCGGATATTTTTGCCGAGATTGAGGCAACGACGCCGGGTGCGATTGGCGAGATTCAGATTACCGACGCGATGCGCGCGCTTTCGAAGAAGCGCGACTTCTACGCCGTGCGCTTCGAAGGCACGCGTTACGATGCGGGCGACAAGCTCGGGTTTCTGATCGCGACGGTAGAGTATGCTTTGAAGCATTCCGAGTTGGCACCGGATTTTCGCAGTTACCTGCGCTCGTTGAAGCTCACGTAAGCTGTCGTGTCAGAAGCCCGACCGTAAGGGAGGGCATCGTTCAGGCCGAGACGCTAGTGACTTACGAGGCCCTCCCTTACGGTCGGGCTTCTGACACTGTTTACTGGAAACTGCATGTCTGACGAAAAACCATTTTCGGGGCGCGCCGCAATCGTTACCGGCGCTACTCGCGGCATTGGGCGGGCGATCGCAGTTGAGTTAGCGCGGCGCGGAGCGGACATAGCCTTCAACTATGCGAAGAGTGCTGAGGCGGCCGAGACGTTGAAGACGGAGCTGGAAGGGCTGGGCGCTCGCGTACTCGCATCACAGGGCGATGTTGCCAATACTGAAGCAGCTGCGGAAATGGTTAAGCAGGTCAAAGAGACTTTCGGACGAATTGATTTTCTGGTGAACAACGCCGGCATAGTGCGAGACACTTTGATCCTGCGCATGAAAGAAGAAGATTGGGACGCAGTCCTTGATACGAATCTGAAAGGAGCCTGGAATTTCGCGAAAGCGGCGCTGCGCTTGATGCTCAGGCAGGAACAGGGCGGATCGATCCTTAACATTACTTCAATCAGCGGCATCATGGGCATGGCCGGACAATCTAACTATTCCGCGTCAAAGGCCGGCATGATTGGTTTGACGAAGGCGCTGGCGCGCGAGGTCGCCAGCCGCCAGGTTACGGTAAACGCGCTCGCGTTGGGCATGGTGGCAACCGATATGGCGACGGCCCTTGACGAAAGTTATCGAGCAAAGATCCTGGAGCAGATTCCGTTAGGCCGGTTTGCGGAAAGTGACGAGGTCGCCCGCATCGCATGCTTTATCTTGTCAGACGATGCCCGCTATATTACCGGACAGGTGATCCAGGTTGATGGCGGATTGGCGATGTGAGTTAGGGCAGAACTTAGTACTTTGATCTTGGTGCTTTGCAATTCTGTGCCGCATGGGGATTCTGTCAACGGAAGAAGACTAAGTTCAAAGCACTAAGCACTAAGCACCAAACAGAGATGCGCCCCGTCAATTCTTGCGAACTGGCGGGGCGAAAACTTCAGGGTAGGTTCGGGTTAACAAGGGTGGCTGGCACAGACTTGAGAATCGTCACATATGGCCGATCCCGTACTTCAAAGGTGGTGCTGCTGTAGACGGGCGAGATGAAATCCGCGGCTAATAATGAAATAAGCTGCCGCATTCGCTCTTTAACCAGCGCCTCCTCGAAGGAGCTTGCCTGCGAAAGTCCATCACTATCAAACACCTGAAAGTCCTAGCAAGCCTGAAAGTATACTCATCTCCATACCCGCGTCAAGCTAAACTTGAGAAAATTGTGACAGCTCTGTGACAGACAGGCTTAGATCCGTGCTTGGAGAAGACCTGTCTTTTGGCTCGAACGGAGCGCTGAAACCTCGGCGGATGTTCGCCAGCCGGCTTATCTCACCTTTGGCTCGCGCATCTCTGAAAGCCGATAGGCCTGTCGCCGGACACCTTCGGAAACGTTGCGGTTCTGCGAGATCGACTTCAGATCTTTCGTCCGAATTCGCGGGAGAATATGTATGGCGGTGGCCAAGGGCGTACGCGGATTGCGAGCCAGGTTGTGAATAATCGGATATGAGCGAGCCCATGCACGATTCGCACCAACCAGGCGCAGTACTTCATCTGCGACGGTGCGCATCGCGGCAATGTTTTCAACTTCGTGATCAGTAAGGCGCGGGTTGTGAATCACTGCCGTAGCGACGATCTTGTTCGCGTCGCGAATGAGAATACCGCGGGCCTCACGGTCGCCTTTGATCCCCAGCTTGACGCGATCCTTGACCGTCATGAACATAATGCGGCGAATCAACGAAATTCGTTCGGGCGAAGCCTCGCCTTCCAGGCGCTCGGCATTGATGACTGCTTGCGCGTTGGCCGCCGTTTGCTCGGGGGTTTCAACCAGCAGCTCCTCGATGAATTCGCGCGCCAGCCATGAGTCGTCGATGTCCTCATCAGAAACTTCTATGTGCTGAGCAATCACCCAGGCGTCGTCAACGGTCATCTCTCCGCTGACAGGCCTCAGTTCGGCGCTCTCAAAAAACTCAGCGGCGGCGCTGTTTCCCCGGGCGCGCAATTCCTGGGCGATCTGACGGGCGCCGCGCTCTTTTTCGAAAAACTCACGCCGCGTTTCCTTCGCGCGGCGCTCAGCCTCAGAGGTGCGGGCCGGATTCAGCAGAATCGCGTCGATAATTTCGGGAGCGCGAATCAGACGCCGTTGATTAAGCGTCATGAACTCCAGCAGCTCGGGGTCAGACGTGATACGAGCCAACAGGGCAATCGCCTGGTCCGGGGTGTTGTCATTGTTGGCGACGGCTTCGTGAGTTTCGGGGGCCGCGCTGCCCAGCGATGCCAGGTACCCCAGTACCGCCGGTGCGGTTCCGCTGGCTCTGGCAACGTTCAACAGGTCGTCAGGTTGCTGTGCATCCAGGGTTGCCTGGGCTGCGCGTGCTATCTCGGCATCGCTGTCAGAACGCAGATGCACCAGGGCTTCAAGCAGATCGGCCTGGGGTAGCGGCAGCAGTCCACGCGCCGCGGCCGAACGCGCCGCCGGTGGGGCATTCCCGGAGATGATCGATTTAACGACGGGATTCGTCGAGGTAGCGCCGGCAGCCATTAGGTTCTTAGTTAATCAGAGAAAATAGCGGTTGTATTCAAGTTGCAGAATCATCGAAACAGGATGGCCGTCCTTAATAGCCGGCATGAACTTTATTTTGCGGGCAGCTTCGATACAAGCCAGATCGAAATCGGGCGCGACTCGTTTGAGCACGAGTACGTGTTTGACACTCCCGTCGGCAGAGAACACCGCGCGGAGGACGGAATTGCCTGAAGCGGTCGTGCGAGAAAAGTCCGGCGGAGGTTTACTCAGGATGCGAAGTCTGGTGTTCGTTTCCTTCGTTGTCACTATTGTTTCGTCGCTGCGCGCACCGGCATAATAGTCGCGATAAAAACTAAGCGCCTCGAGCTGGAATCGCCAGTCGTCGGTCGGACGTGGAGTCAATGCCAGATATTGTTCAGAGCTTTCAAGCGCAGCCTGGTATCGTTCGCGCCGCTTGACTCCCTCTGAACCCGGCGCTGGGTCCTTTAGGAGTGGCAGAGGCGAAATCGTAATGAGGTCATTCAGGCGAATCATCGCCGCCTTTTCGAAAGCCTTTCGAGCCTCGTCTTTGTTTCCCGTGGCCAGTAGAGCCAGGCCCAGGTAATGCCACGCATCTCCATCGTCACGGTTTTTGCTCGTGGCAGCACGGAGAGCTTCGATGGCTCCCTTCGTATCACCTTTCTGATAGAGGCGAATGCCGCGGTCGCGATCTTCGGCTCCTACCGTGGCTGGCTGCGACTGGGCGTAAGTCGAGAAACAAGTGAGAACCGCCAGCGCGATAAGCGAGAAAGCAAAATACGAAGGTTGTGACCTGGTACTCATTAGAGCTTTGGCAGCGAGAAACTCTTAGATCGCTCCGTGGCACTTCTTAAATTTCTTTCCGGAACCGCAGGGGCACGGATCGTTGCGCCCGACCTTTGGCTGGCTGCGCACGACGGTTTTGACTCTGCCGGCCTCTTCACCGCCGGCGGCGGCGCCCTGATTCGGCCCGGTAAAATTCATCGAAGACCTGCGCGCCGCGCGGCGCCTCTGCAATTCATCGGGCTCCTGTTCCGAAACAACCTGTAGGTTAAAGAGCGATCGGATCGTCGTCGTATCGATGCGATCCAGCATCGCCTGAAACATATCGAAGCTCTCTTTCTTGTATTCAACCAGCGGATCTTTCTGGCCATAGCCGACCAGGCCGATGCCCTGCTTCAAATGATCCAGCGCCAGCAGGTGATCTTTCCACTGCGCGTCGATGATGTTGAGCATGATGATGCGCTCGTAGGTGCGCATCGCTTCTTCGCCGATCTGCTTTTCCTTGACGGCGTATTTCGCTTTCAGCTTCTCCCAGATGAGGTCTTCGATCTCTTCGGAACTGAGGCGCGCAAAATCGATCCCTTCGGCGTCGCAGTCAATTCCATAGACCGAATGAACCTGAACTTTGTAATTGTCAAAGTCCCATTCGTCTTCGGCCAGGTTGGGATTCAGATACTGCTTGGTGAGATCGGCGAGCAGGTCGCGGGCGACTCCCGTTTCGCCCACCAGATATTCCCGCTGGTCGGGTTCCTCCATCAACTGGCGGCGCAGACCATAGATGGTCTCGCGCTGCTTGTTCATGACGTCGTCGTATTCCAGCAGGTGTTTGCGCGTTTCAAAGTTGCGCCCTTCGACCGACTTTTGCGCTGCCGCGATACGCTTCGAAACCATCTTTGATTCGATGGCCACGCCCTTTTCCATGCCCAGCCGCTGCATTAAGGCCTTAACCTTGTCACCGGCAAAGATGCGCATCAGATCGTCTTCAAGAGAAAGAAAGAAGCGCGACGATCCGGGATCGCCCTGGCGACCGGCGCGACCGCGAAGCTGGTTGTCAATGCGGCGTGATTCGTGACGTTCAGTGCCGAGAATGTGCAGCCCGCCCCGCGCTACTACTTCCTTGTGCTCTGATTCGACGATGCGCTTAGCTCGCTCGAAAGCTTCCTTCCATTGTTCGTCGGTGGCCTCGTCCGGATCGATCTCGTCCTCTTTCAGAAATTCGCGCGCCATGAAATCAGGATTGCCGCCCAGCAGAATGTCCGTGCCGCGGCCGGCCATGTTGGTCGCGATCGTGATGGCGCCTTTGCGGCCGGCCTGGGCCACGATCTCGGCTTCGCGTTCGTGATACTTCGCGTTCAGCACGTTATGGGGGACGCCCACGCGCTGCAAACGGCGGGCGATCAGTTCCGAGTTTTCCACCGACACCGTGCCTACCAGCACCGGCTGGCCACTCTCGTATCGCCCCTGGATTTCCTCGACGACGGCGTCCCATTTCTCCGGCAGCGTGCGATAGATCATGTCCGGATTGTCCTTGCGGACCATCGGCATGTGCGTCGGGATCACGATTACTTCGAGCTTGTAGGTCGAGTGGAACTCGCCCGCCTCAGTTTCCGCGGTTCCGGTCATGCCCGATAACTTCTCGTAAAGCCGGAAATAATTCTGCAGAGTAATGGTCGCAAGGGTTTGGTTCTCGCGTTCGATCTTTACCTCTTCCTTGGCTTCGACGGCCTGATGCAATCCATCCGACCAGCGACGGCCCTTCATCAAACGGCCGGTAAAGTCGTCGACGATGATTACTTCGCCGTTCTGCACCACGTACTGATGGTCGAGTTTGTACAGGGTGTGCGCTTTCAGGGCCTGCTCGACGCAGTGCAGCAATTCCATGTTTCCTGGATCGTAAAGATTGCCCACCCCCAACAGCCGTTCGGCTTTGTCCACGCCTTCTTCGGTCAACACGGCCGAATGGTTTTTCTCGTCGACGATGTAGTCCCCGGTCTTCTTGCCTTCTTCGAGTTCTTCTCCGCGCTGAAGTTGAGGAATGATCGCGTTTGCCTGATAGTACTTGTCGGTGGATTCTTCCGAAGGTCCGGAGATGATCAGCGGCGTGCGGGCTTCGTCGATCAGGATCGAGTCAACCTCGTCTACGATCGCGTGATAGTGTCCGTGTTGCACACACGTCGCGAGATCGAACTTCATGTTGTCGCGCAGGTAATCGAAACCAAACTCGTTGTTAGTGCCGTAGGTAATGTCCGCGTTGTAAGCATTCTGCCGTTCAAAGTCATCCATGTCATTCTGGATACAGCCGACCGTCAAACCCAGGAAGCGATAGATCTGGCCCATCCATTCCGCGTCGCGCGCAGCCAGGTAATCGTTCACCGTGATGACGTGGACGCCGCGACCGGTCAACGCATTAAGGTAAGCGGGCAGCGTGGCCACCAGCGTTTTGCCCTCGCCGGTACGCATCTCGGAAATCTTGCCCTGATGCAGAACGATTCCGCCGATCAATTGGACGTCAAAGTGGCGCATGCCTGTGGTGCGCACGCTCGCCTCGCGCACCATGGCAAAGGCTTCCGGCAGGACTTCATTAAGTATCTCCTGTTCGCGACGTTTGCGTTCGTCCTTGTCACGGATGTCTTTGACGGCATCGGTGATTTGCGCCCTGAAAATAGCCGTGCGCTCGCGCAATTGTTCGTCGGACAGTTTTTGGATTTGCGGTTCGAACTCGTTGATCTCAGCGATCGTCGGACGAATACTTTTCAGAAAGCGCTCGTTGCTGCTGCCGAAAACTTTGGTTAGTACTTTATCGAAACTCATGGTGACTCTTCGTTTTCCGTTCGTTATTCCTGTCTGCGGTCAAATACCCTGCAAGTGCAATTTGAGATTGTACGAGAGCGCAGAGTTGCCAATCAAGCCGGGTTACCTAATGAGGCCAGTATCACTTGGGTCAGCAGGTGAGGACCAATCTGAGTCGCGGCTGTGCCCCAGTACATTGCGGTAAGCCTTCGGCTTACCGTCCACGGCTAACTATCCCGCCAAGGAGGCTATGCCTCCGAGCAACTAGTATGGGATTGCCGTATCCCCAAGCTCTCTGTAATATCATCGTCTTTAGTTAGCACGCAGGGTCAAGGGCCGAACCATTGTCCTACACGACGATAGCAGACCGGAATGAGTGCTAAAACCAAGAGAATAGATGTACGCGTTAAGGTCGATCGCAGTCCACTGCTCTCCGAAGGTGAAAACATCGACGCAGCACAGAGGCCGCCAAAGCCGTTTCGTCTAGTTTATAAGAGTGATGCTCGGCGTCTCTTGGAAGTGCATGATCACGAGGTCGACCTCGTGGTCACATCACCGCCTTATTGGCGAAAACGTAACTACGGATTTGAGAACCAGATCGGACAGGAGAAAACCCCTGATGAATACGTCGCGAATATTATTGACGCTATGGCTGAATGGCGTCGCGTCCTGAGGCCCTCAGGATCCGTATTTCTCAACATTGGCGACACGTATTGGCAAAGAAGCCTGCAGGGGATTCCTAGTCGTGTTGAAGTCCAAGCAAAAAGGGCCGGATGGAGACTCCGGAATCGGATCATCTGGGTGAAGAGCGGGGGCATGCCGGATCCTGTGAAGGACCGGTTGGCGAGCCGGCATGAATATATTCTCCATTTTGCGTTGAACGGTTACTATTACGACCTGTTTGGATATGCCGAACTCTATAGCCAAAAAAATAAGGGGGCTAATCCAGGCGACGTCTGGACAATTGAACCTCAGCGGAATCTCGGATCGCACCTAGCCCCATTCCCTAGTGAGATTGTGAAACGAGCTATTACTTTGGCGTGTCCACAATATGTATGTAGCAAGTGCGGAAAACCGAGACGAAGAATTGTAGAGCGCACGGCAGAACTTGACAGTTCCCGGCCACAGGCAAAACGAGCCCTGGAGATCGCGCGCGAAAAGAATCTAACTCCTCAACACATTGCGGCAATCCAAGCGACAGGAATTTCGGATGCAGGCAAGGCGAGGCGTGTTCAAAATGGTACCGACAGGAACACAGAGCATGTAAAGAAGCTCGCGTCCGAAGCAAAGGTATTACTTGGCGGCTACTTCCGAGAGTTCACGTTCGCCAAACGAAAGTCTTGCGGGTGGACGGATTGTGGTTGTGACGCCACGTTTATGCCAGGCGTAGTGCTTGATCCTTTCATGGGAACCGGCACAACATTGGACGTTGCGAATCGTATGGGGCGCTCCGCTATCGGAGTCGACCTTGACGTGTCCGAAGGCAAGGAGAGTCCATATGTTTAAGGCGGTTCGCAAAGAAGTAGTTGCTCGGTCGCTTGTCCGCCTTCGTGAGCAGAAGACTCACACCCTTTTCGTCGGTTACCTTTATCTACAGCAACGCTCCTCCCAACTCGGCCGACTAGAAGATCTCCAGCCCGACTTCTTGTCGTTCTTCAGAAAATTCTTCATCGTAGGTAGTCCTCCACTGGGTGCGCCCTATATCAAGCTGTTTCCCGGACAAAAGCCAAGCACTCGGAATCTCTGGCTGAATGAGAACGTCGCAGGTTCTTACGCACCGAGTTCGCTCCGGCCCGGCCAACCATTTCGCAAGGTAGTCAACATTCAGGACAGAAAATATTCTCTTCCCGTGGATCATGCCCAACGCGCGCAACAACACCTTCTCTACAACAATCGGGTTGAAGTCGCGGATTTAGCAACCGTCCTCTATCGTGATTTTGGATTAATAGGTGATCCTTTTACGATCGAAGATCTCATAGATGTCTTTGCGTACGAGTTCGGCTATACGAACAGTCCGGGCGAGAAGCCCAACCAAGACTTTCGGAAACTGTATAGCCTTGAAACTGCGAGAACTTGGGACGAAGACTGGCTTGCGACCCCATGACCAAGTTCAAAGAGCACAAGGACCGATTGAGCCCCAAACGAACACCCGACAAGGTTCGCTTGTTAACAGCTGAGGAACTGTTGACTCCTGAAGCTATACTGAACGGGCAAGATCGCATTCCTCTTCAAGAACTTATTGTCGATGGTTTACTCTCGTTCGGCGAACCCGCCGCCTTTAAGTTTGGTCGGCTTAATATTCTCGTAGGACCTAACGGATCTGGAAAGTCTAACCTGATCGACTGCGTCCGCGTCTTACGCTACGCCCCTTTGGATATCCAAGAGGCCTTCAAGGATTCGGGGTTCGAAGACTGGCTGTTCAAGGGAACCAATTCTGGAATTGCCTCCCTCCAAGTTGTCGCTCATGTTGCCGAGCAGAGAGTCGGAATTCGTCACCAATTAAGGCTAGGGCCACCGCGAAGATCTCGAGCACTACTTGAGGAGGTGATATCGAGTGCTGAGACAAAAAGCGAAGAAACGAATCCATATTTTGTTGGCTCGCATCGGGGTGGCGCTACCCTTAGCGTCGTAGGCTCGGGCAAGCGGCGCCGAGAGAGAGAACTCGGGGCGAAGGAGTACAATCCGTTTCGATCAATCCTTAGCCAGATACGAGACACTGCACAGTATCCGGAAATCACCCGGCTATCCGGTCTGTATGCTAGTTTTCGAGTCTACTCCGAGTGGTCCTTTGGACGTAACTCCAACCTGCGGGAGGCGACGCCAACGGGTCGCTCCGAAACCACGCTGTCGGAGTCCATGGCCGATCTCGCATTGTCATTGAATGCACTCGAAAAGACTGCGGCCCACGATAAAATCCGAGCCCTCTTACGTGAATTAAAGGAAACTTATAAAGATTATGTTACACGGATTCTCTTTGGTCGGGTCGGACTTGAACTCTTGGAATCGCCGTTTGAGCTACCCGTGCCAGCCAAACGGCTCTCTGATGGCACTCTTCGTTTTCTGGCGTTAGCAGCGATTTTGTGCCAATCAGAGCCGCCTCCGCTCATCTGTCTTGAAGAACCGGAACTTGGAATGCATCCTGATATGATTCGGATGGTTGCCCGAATGATTGTCGATGCGACTGCTAAAACACAGCTGATAGTTACTACGCACTCAGAGCACTTGCTCACCGCGCTGCAAGACGATTTCGACGCGCTATTTTCCTTTGAGGCAGGCTTGACGGGCTCTGTAGTTAGGCGCTTTGGCCAAGCAGACTATAAGGAGTGGCGGCAGGAGCACACCCTAGGGGAACTTTGGACCTCCGGAGAAATCGGAGGAAATCGGTGGTGAGACGGCATGTTCGAATCTATATCGAGGGTGGGGCCGAAGGAAGAACTGCAGACAGCGATTTTCGGCGCGGATGGAAGAAATTTCTTATTGAAATACACGAGCTCGCGAGAGATCAGGGTTATCACTCGCTTGAAGTTGTTCGTGGTAAAGGTCGCGGAAATGCGTTCAGTCGTTTCGCGAAGCACAAGAATGATTGTCCCGACGACCTCTGTGTGCTGTTGGCCGACTCCGAAGTAGCCGTGCCAGCCAATGCAAACGTGTGGAAAGTCGTTGCGACGCGAGACAAATGGGAACAGCCTTCGTGGGCGACCGATAGACACCTGTATCTTATGGTTCACTTTGTCGAAACGTGGCTACTCACTGATCAAGATGCGCTGCAAGAGTTCTTCAATGGAAACCTCAATCTAAAGGTGCTGCCGACAACTAATTTGGAAAGCAGATCAAAGAAGGACATCGAAGACGCGCTAGGTCGTGCTACTAGGAATACAAAGAAGGGCCCATATCGGCATGGGCAAGCGCATGAAATCATGGAAATCGTTAGTCCAACCAGAGTGAAGACTCTCCAGCACGGAAACCGCCTTTTCGCAAGTTTGAGTCGCTTAATAAAAGGTGAGCCCGAACCCGTGAACATCTGAAAGGGGTCAGCTTGACAAAGCATAGGCGGGCCGCTAAGTTCGAGCCTTCCGGCATTGCAGATCTTTACCAGCAAAGTAGAGGCGCGGCCTTCAAGAGTAGCCGAGTCCGAAGAACGTGAAGAGTTCGACGACGACTCGGTCCGAAAGGGACAGGCCGCCGAAGCTCGCCCCCGCTCTCTTCAGGCGTGGCGAGTTGGTTACTGTGGCTAAATCCGCAGGACTGTCACTTGTAGCATAGACCTTATCTGGTTCGGAGTTTCGCCTTTAGGCGGCAGACGTGAGTGGCATTCATCAGCCGCCTGAAGGCGGTACTCCAAACTCAAGATTAATGTCCGTGCCATCAGGTGGAGAGCTACGACAATCGCGCTGATGTTTTATTCGCGAAAAAGTTTCTCGAGTTTCGAGGGCCAGTCGTATGCTTTGCGACTGGCTTTTTTTGTTTCTTTGAATTTCTCCGTGTTCTCTGTGCCTCCGTGGTGATTTAAGAACAATCATAACCACGAAGACACGGAGACCACGGAGAACCAGACAGATGAAACCAACCATCATGAAATTCGGCGGCACGTCCGTCGAAGATACGAACGCCTTTCGTAAGGTAGCCGGCATCGTGCGGTCGGCGGGACGCGGGCGCACGGTGTTGGTGGTGTCCGCGATCGGCGGATTCACCAACGCTTTGCTGGCCAGCGTTGAGAGGGCAATCCGCGGCGATGCGCGGGGAGCTACCAGATCGCTGGCCGGTGATTTAGAACGGCACGTGACCATCGCCAGGGAATTGCTCAGTGATGCCTCGCGGGCATCCTTTGAATCGGCCGTGGCCGCCGTGCGCAGTCAGATTCGCCAGCTACACAAGATCATCGCCTCGCATCCTGTGACCAGTCCCTCGCTCCAGGATGAGATTCTCGCATTTGGTGAACAACTTTCTTCACAGCTTTTGGCCGCGGTCTTGCGCGAGCACAACCTGGCCGCGCGATATGTTGATGCGCGTCGATGCATCAGGACCGACGATCGTTACGGCTGTGCAACCCCGCTCGCCGAAACCACGCAAGCTACTCAGGCCGAGCTGGCAAAGGTAATTAGATCCGGTGAGATACCAGTCCTGGGCGGTTTTATTGGGAGCACTGAAAGCGGCGTGACGACCACGCTCGGCCGCGGCGGTTCGGATTATTCAGCGGCGATAATTGGAGCGGCTCTCGGTGCTCGCGAGATACAGATATGGACCGACGTTAGCGGTGTGCTAACGGTCGATCCGCGAGTTGTGACCAAAGCCAGGACGATTCCTGTTCTCTCGTATCAGGAGGCGGCGGAGCTGGCTTACTTTGGCGCGAAGGTGCTGCATCCCAAAACGATTCAGCCGGCCATCGACCAGAACATTCCGGTGCGCGTTTGCAATTCGCGCGCGCCGGCGGAAGCCGGGACGTTGATCGTCGTCGAGGCTGAGGCTGCGCCGCAAACTGTCAAAGCGATCGCTCATAAGAACGGGATTACGACCGTGCAGGTAACGTCGGCGCGCATGCTCGGCGCCTATGGTTTTTTGCGCGCGCTGTTCGAAGTCTTTGAGCGACACCGCACGGCCGTCGACGTCGTGACGACTTCTGAAGTCAGCGTGTCGCTTTCTATTGATAATCCCACTACCCTGCCTCAGATAATTCCGGAGCTGGAAGAACTCGGCACAGTAGAGGTGGAAGAAAGCCGCACCATCATTTCGGTTATCGGCGAGGGCTTGCGGAACACGCCGGGGATTGCCGCCCGCGTGTTTTCAAGCATTAGCGACATCAATGTGTCGATGATTTCGGTGGGCGCTTCAACTATTAATCTGACCTTCATGGTGGATGAGGATCAGGCTCGCGAGGCGATCATCCGACTGCATAGAGTCTGCTTTGAAGCTGAAGACGAGGACCATGCTGAACTTCTCGCGGAGGAGGTTGGGGTCTGAGTGCCGGTAGACGTTTTCAAACTCACGCGCGAGTTGGTGGATATTCCCTCAGTCACCGGGGAAGAGTTCGAGATCGGGAACTCGTTGGCAGAGTTGTTGAGCCGGCTTGGCTATCAGGTCGTCCTCCAGGAGCTCAGCAAAGATCGAGATAACATCATCGCCACGACCGAAGCGCCGCCGAGGGTCGTGCTTGCGACGCACATGGACACCGTCCCGCCGCCTATCCTCGGACGCGAGGATGACGAATTCATTTACGGGCGAGGCGCCTGCGATGCGAAGGGGATCATCGCGGCTCAAATCGCCGCTGCGGAAAAGTTGCGTGCGGAGGGTGTTAACCAGATCGGTCTGCTCTTTACGGTTGACGAAGAGGTAACCAGCGCGGGCGCAAAGATTGCCAATCAGCATCCGATCGCGTCTGCGTCCCGTTATCTGATTAATGGCGAGCCGACCGACAATCGGCTGGCAGTAGGCACCAAAGGATCTTTGCAGGTTACGATCAGAAGCGAAGGTCGCGCAGCGCATTCTGCTTATCCTGAGCAAGGTGAGTCGGCGATCGAGAAGCTGCTCGACGTGCTTAATGATGTCAGAAAGGTTGAATGGCCAGGCGATGAATCGTTGGGCGAAACGACTTGCAACATCGGAGTTATTTCCGGCGGCACGCGCGCGAATGTGATCCCGGACGAGGCGCACACGACGTTGCAGATTCGTCTGGCCACTGACTCGGATTCCGTGAAGGAGTTGCTCGAAACCGCTGTGGCCGCGCGCGCGAGGTTAGACTACAAGTCCGTTCACGACCCAGTGCGGCTGATGTCTGTGGATGGAATTGAGCAAACAATTGTGCGCTTTACCACCGACATTCCTTATCTGACCAACTGGGGCACGCCTTTGCTGATTGGGCCCGGTTCGATTCTCGATGCACATACTGAGCACGAGCGGGTGGAGAAGAAGGAGTTGTTGCGAGCGGTTGATATTTATGTTGATCTGGCGAAAAGGCTTTTGGGACGTGGGTGAGAACCATTCGGATGAAACTCGCAATCATCGGATACGGCGCCATGGGCCAACTCGTAGCCAAACTAGCCGCTGAGCAAGGCCATGAAGTTGTCGCGACGCTTACTTCGGCCAACACGAATCGAAGCGTTGATGAACTTTCTGAAAAATTAGGTAATTGCGATGTCGCCATCGATTTCTCCGTCGCTGCCGCTGTCCCGAAAAACGTTGAGATTTGCGCGCGCGCTGGCGTGCCGCTGGTTGAAGGAACGACCGGTTGGAAGAACCAACTCGATCAAGTGAAGCGCGTTGTGGTGCAACACGACGGCGCGCTAATTCACGGCGCGAACTTTTCCGTAGGCGTCCAGGTGTTTTATCGCATCGCGGCGCGCGCGGCCGAATTGTTTCGCGCGCTGGATTCGTACGACGCGTTCATTGAGGAAGCTCATCACAAACGAAAGCGCGACGCACCATCCGGCACTGCGATACAACTACAGGAGATGATAACCGAAGCTTTGGGCCGCGAGGTTCCCGTTGCGTCGACGCGGGCGGGCCACATTCCCGGGACGCATCGGCTCGGTTTTGATTCTGCGGCGGATCAAATCACGCTAACGCACACCGCCCGGTCGCGCGAAGGGTTCGCTGCAGGGGCCTTGCTCGCGGCGCGGTGGATTATGGGGCGCAAAGGGGTGTTTGAATTCTCAGAGGTGTTTGAAGAAATAGTAAAGCCACAGAGTCACTGAGACACGGAGAAATGATGAGCAAATACAGAATGTCAGGATTTTCTCTGTGCCTCCGCGTATCTGGGGTTGCTTGAAAGGAGACTGAAGACTATGACGATGAAAGTTGACTGGATGCGCGGTTGCGCCACGGCCCTCGTAACTCCATTCAAAGCCGACGGTCCGGTTGATGAACCACGTATGCGCGCGCTTATCGAGCGGCAAATTCACGGCGGCGTAAGCCTACTGGTTCCCTGCGGCACCACCGGCGAAAGCGCCACTATGACTGAAGCCGAAGACGCGATGGTGATCGGACTGACGGTTGAAGTTGCGCAGGGACGCGCCAGGGTGATCGCCGGCACGGGAAGTAATTCAACCGCCGCAGCGATTGAATACTCACAACGCGCACGCGACCTGGGCGCGGACGCCATGCTGCAAGTCGCTCCCTGGTACAACAAGCCGACGCAGGAAGGTCTGTACGCGCACTTCCGTGCAGTTGCGGAAGCGATCCCTGAGACACCGATCATGCTCTACAACGTTCCGGGCCGCACCTCGTCGAACATCGCCGCGCAGACGGTGCTGCGGCTGGCTGGGGATTGCGAAAACATCGTTGCCATCAAGGAAGCGTCAGGAAGCCTGACTCAGATCATGGAAATTCTGCGGGAGCGTCCAGCGAACTTTTCTGTGCTGTCGGGTGATGATGCAGTGACGCTGCCACTGATCGCGTTGGGGGCCGAAGGAATTGTTTCGGTGGCTTCGAATGAAATTCCGGACCTCATGTCGCGGATGACAGAGTTAGCGCTGGCAGGGAACTGGAGCGATGCGCGGGCCCTGCATTATCGCCTGCTGCCGCTGATGGAAATTAACTTCATCGAATCCAGTCCCGGGCCGGTAAAGGCGGCGATGGCGATGATGGGACTGCTGGAGGAAAACTTTCGTCTGCCGCTGGTGCCGATTCAGGAGACGAGCCGCAATCGCATTCGTGAAGTGATCGCTGACCTTGGTTTACTTGAGAGGTCCCGCGCTGCTGTCTAGCAGCCGTTTCAACGCAAGCTGGAGGCGTTAGAGTACCGACTTTAGTCGGGCCTTTTTCTGCCAAGCCCGAAGCCCAACTAAAGGTTGGTACTCGAACATCCGATTCAAATGTCACTACGTGAACAAATCGAAGAACTCGCCGCGCGAAAAGCAGCCGACTACTCGAATGAAGACCTCACACTCTTCACTGAATTCAAGGCCGCCCTCAATCGCGGCGAGCTTCGCGCCGCTGAGCGTGATGCGAACGGACAGTGGCGCACGAACGCCTGGGTCAAGCGCGGCGTCCTGCTGGGCTTTCGCATGGGGTCAATTGTTGAAATGACGCCACCCGGTGCGAGCCTGCAGTTTCTCGACAAGGACACTTATCCGATCCGGAAGTTTTCAGTTGACGATCGCGTGCGGATTGTTCCCGGCGGTTCGAGCATTCGCGACGGCGCTTACATCGCGCCCGGGGTTGTCTGCATGCCGCCGATGTTCGTCAATGCCGGCGCCTACGTCGATGAAGGGACGATGATTGACAGCCATGCTCTGGTCGGCTCTTGCGCGCAAATTGGGAAGCGCGTGCATCTCTCAGCGGCGTCGCAAATTGGCGGCGTGCTGGAACCTGCCGGCGCGATGCCGGTGATCATCGAAGACGACGTGATCGTCGGCGGTAACTGTGGCGTCTACGAGGGCACGATTGTGCGCGAGCGCGCCGTGCTGGCTTCCGGGGTGATCATTACCGGTTCGACTCCGGTTTTTGATTTGGTGCGCGAACAGATCTATCGACGCGGGGAAGACGCGCCTTTGGAAATTCCTGCCGGCGCGGTGGTCGTGCCTGGCGCTCGCGCCGTTCAAACCAAGCAGGGCCGCGAGTGGGGCCTGTCACTCTACGCTCCCGTGATCGTGAAGTACCGCGACGAGAAGACTGACGCGGCGACGCAATTGGAGGATTTGCTGCGTTGAATGATTTCCAGCCACCACTTTTTCTCCGCGGAATCGAAAAGAGCATGATCCGAAAGATTTCGGATCGCGCAAAGCCTGGCAGCATCAGCCTCGGGCTTGGCGAACCGGATCTGCCCACGCCGGAAGTGATTCGCCGCGAGGCGGTGCGCGTAATTCAAGAGGAACAGAACGGCTACACTTTGCAGGCCGGGCTGCTTGTCCTGCGCGAAAAGATCGCCGGCGACTATCCGCATCTGAACCTTTCTCCCGATCACGTTATGGTGACCGCGGGTTCGCAGGAATCGCTTTACCTGATCTTAAGAACCCTGGTTGAAGAGGGCGATGAAGTCCTGATGCCGAACCCGGGGTTCATCGCCTATCCGATGATTACCCGAATGGTTGGCGGGCGGGCCGTCACTTACCGGTTGCCGGCAAAGAATGACTTCGGATTTGATCTCGAGGACTTCAAGAAACGAATTACGCCGCGAACAAAGGTTGTGATTTGCATTAGTCCCTCGAACCCCACCGGGCGCGCTTTGTCGAACGACGATCTACGCGGAATGGCTGAGGCCGTCGCTGCCAGCGGCTCGAATGCTTTCATCGTCAGCGATGAAATCTATCGCGAGCTTTACTACACGCCGGAACGGCCGGCATCAATCTCCGAATTCTATCCGCGCACGATCGTCGTCAGCGGGCTTTCAAAATCGATGCGCATGACCGGCTGGCGGATTGGCTGGATCGCGGGAGACGCAGCGGTTATCCGCGCGGCGCTGGTGCTGCATGGATACGTCGTGACCTGTGCATCGAGCATTTCGCAAAAGGCAGCGCTGGCAGCCTGGACGGATGAAGCCGCTCAGTCTCGGGCAGAAATGCGCGCAATCTTTCATCACCGGCGCGATCATTTGCTCGGCTTATTGCGGAGCGAGCCTGGCTTGCGCTGCGTGACACCGGAGGGCGCGTTCTACACCATGGTGGACGTCAGCGCTTTCGGAGATTCTTTGAGAGTTGCCGAAGCGGGGCTTGAACAAGGCGTGGTCACGATTCCGGCCGCGGCATTTGGCCCCGAGAGCGAGGGGTTTTTGCGTATTTCTTTTTGCGCTGATGAGGCGAAGTTGAGCGAAGGAGTGCGTCGCTTGGGAGCGGCGCTGAAGTCCCTGCGGTGAAGTCTTTTCTTTGCGACTTGGCGCCTTTGCGAGAACTAACTTCACGCCAAGGCGCAAAGGCGCAAAGACGAAAGGGAAGCAAAGATTTCTCTGGATACGTTTGCGGAGACATCTTCGCCCTCTGCGTTAAACTTGGTCTGCGCGAGACATAACCAAACATGACTGATTCAATGGCCAATAAATTTCGTGTAGGCATTCTCGGCGCGACCGGCGTTGTCGGTCAGCGCTTCATTCAATTGCTGGAATCGCATCCGCAGTTTGAAGTCACTTCGCTGGCGGCCTCTGATCGATCGCAGGGAAAGACCTACGCACAGGCCTGCGTTTGGCGATTGCCGGGAGAAATGCCTGAATCCGTCAAACAGATCGTCGTGCAGCCTCCCGCGCCGCCCCTGGATTGTGATTTCGTATTCTCGAGTCTACCCGGTGAGGTGGCCAAGGAAACGGAAGAAGATTTCGCCGGCGCCGGATGTCCAGTAATCAGCAATTCCTCTCCGCATCGAATGGGCGCGGACGTGCCTCTGCTGATTCCCGAAGTGAACGCCGAACACGTCGCATTGATTGACGCGCAACGAACAAACCGTGGTTACGATCGCGGCTTCATCGTAACGAATCCAAACTGTTCAGCGATCGTGATCGTGATGGCCCTGGCGCCGTTGCATGCGAAGTTCGGAGTTGCATCCTGTGTTGTGACCACGATGCAGGCGCTTTCAGGCGCCGGTTATCCGGGCGTCGCTTCGCTGGACGCCAGCGACAACGTCATACCTTTCATTGGCGGCGAAGAAGAGAAAATCGAAGCTGAGACTTTGAAGTTGCTCGGCCGGATGAGCGATGGAAGGATTGACGATGCCAAAATGCTGGTCAGCGCGCAATGCAATCGCGTCAATGTAACAGACGGCCATATGGCGGCGATTCGCGTGAAGCTTTCTGAAAGACCTTCATTGGATCAAGTTCGCGCAGCGCTCGCTTCATTTACTTCCGCGCCGCAGGAATTGAAATTACACACAGCGCCGGCTCGGCCAATTATCGTCCGCGACGAAGTTGATCGGCCGCAACCGCGCCTGGATCGGGATGCGGGAAACGGGATGAGCGTTAGCGTAGGTCGCATCGGGCCGGACAACGTGCTTGATTTTCGATTTGTCGCGCTTGGTCACAACACGATTCGCGGTGCGGCGGGCGCGGCGATCTTGAATGCCGAGTTACTGGTGGCCCGGGGGTATCTAGGTCAGAACCGCCCGCGGTAGCGGGCGGTTAAACTCCGAAACCGATTAACTTTCACATGAACAGGATCAACCGCCCGCTACCGCAGGCGGTTCTGACATCATGCCTTCAGTTGCTCTTATTTGCACTGCGAACAGGTGTCGGAGCGTGATGGCTCACGCGATCTTTGTTGCCGAGGCCCGCAAACGATCTCTGGCAGTTATGGTCTATTCTGCCGGCGTCTTGGATTTCTCAGACGCGCCACCGTTGGTTGAAACTTCGAACACCTGCCGGCAGCACAAAACACCGCCTCCCGAAAAAACTCCGACCTGGGTACGTCAGCTTCCTCTCGACTCGATCGATCGTTTTCTGGTGATGGAACAGGATCACGCCGACGTGCTGACGAGTGAATTCGGCATTTCCCCCAACCGCGTCAGCTTGCTGGGCAGTTTTGATCCGCATCAACGCGGCGACGAGATTGCCGATCCTTTTAGCGGGGACAGCCTCGTATATGAACGCTCCTACCAGCTCATTCGTGATTGCATAATTGGTTATCTGGATACAACTGACGAACTGAACTGATTCTCTCGGGTGAAGCTGTATGGGATGCGGAGCCCTCCCTTACGGTCGGGCTACTGCCCCGCTGCGGGGACTTGAGCCAACACCCACTCCGTGATCGCAGCTTTCAACTCATCCAGATGATCATCAAAGAAGTGCCCCGCGCCCTTGATGACTTTCAATTCCACGGGCGCCTTGATCTTCGCAACTAATTCCCGCAGCCGGTCGATGTTGCCGTACTCATCACGCTCGCCCTGAACGAAAAGAATTGGTTTACGGCATTGTCCAAGAAAACTGAAGTCGTATTTATCTACGGGCGTGCCGATGCTGATTAGTCGCACCACCCGCTCGTCCTCTATCCCGACTTCCATTCCGACGCGCGCGCCGAAAGAAAAACCACACAGCGTGATTTCCTGTCCGGGATAGTTCGCCGCCAGATAATCGAGCGCTACACGGGCGTCGTCTCGTTCCGCACGACCTTCGTCATGCTCGCCCGTGCTTTGACCGACGCCGCGAAAATTGATTCTCAACACCACCAGGCCCGCTTCGTTGAGGGCGGCCGCGGCGCGAAACACGACCTTGTTGTGCATGGTGCCGCCGCCCAATGGATGCGGATGCAGCACCAGGGCCGCCCCGCGAACGTCACCGTTCTGAGGTTGTTTTAGAATGGCTTCCAGTTGCCCGTGCGGCGCCGGAATGAAAAGGTTTCCTGCGGGATACATGAGAAGATTTCCGAGATCCGATTGTGGGTTGCCGATTTGTCGGTTGTCAAAGAGTATACTGTTCCTCTTGCTCCAGACTGAAAAGCGCGTCGTGTCAGCAGCCCGACCGTGAGGGAGGGCAACTCGCGGGCAGTTGAACCTAACGACTAAAATGGCCCTCCCTTACCGTCGGGCTTCACGCGCTGGTTAACACTCGAATTGACTCGCGATTAAGAATAGGATTAGCTTCGATCAGCACATGACTGAGTCCAGCGGGCACAATCTTCAAAATCCTCCGGATGATCTTTATCGGATCACCCGGGTCATCGCCGACACCGCCTCGGACGCCATCATCACCATTGACGAACAAAGCACGATCCTTTTCATCAATCGCGCCGCCGAGGGAATATTTGGCTACACCAGGGCTGAACTAATTGGACAATCGATGACAATGCTGATGCCCGAATACCTGAGGCATATGCATCGCGGAGGTCTGGAGCGCTACCTCTCTACCGGCGCGCGACACATTTCATGGGACGCGGTGGAGTTGCCCGGACTGCACAAAGATGGACGCGAGATCCCGCTAGAAATATCATTCGGCGAATTCGTCGAAGACGGCCGGCGATTCTTCACCGGGATTGCGCGCGACATTACCGAACGCCGCAAACTTGAGCGGCGTCTGGCCGTGCAGTTCCACGTAGCCCGGATCCTGACGGAGTCCGATTCACTGGCCACAGCGGCGCCGATGTTATTACAGTCGATTAGCGAGAGCCTGGGATGGGAGATGGGTCAAATGTGGGACGTCGACCGGGACGCGAATGTCATGCGTTGGTTAGCCGCCTGGCGCGTTTCCTCAGTGCCCGCAGAGGAATTCGAAGATGCCAGTCGGAACCGGACTTTCCCGCGCGGCATGGGCCTGCCCGGGCGTATTTGGGAAACCGGCGTCTCTGACTGGATCAGCGACATCGCTACCGACGCGAACTTTCCTCGTAGTCCCTTCGCGGCGAAAGCAGGTTTTCGTTCGGCTTTCGGATTTCCCATTACCTTTGGCAATCAAGTCTCAGGAGTCCTTGAGTTTTTCAGTTGCGCCAGCCAGCCTCCCGATCAGATCCTGCAGGAAATGATGAGTGGCATCGGAAACCAGATCGGACAATTTGTCGAGCGCCAGCGCGCTGAAGAAGAAGGCGTACGCCTCCTGGATCGCGAACAACGCGCCCGGCACGAAGTGGAAGTCGCTATGGATCGAATGGCCCGCGTTCAAACTGTAACTGAGGTCGCGCTCTCGCACCTGTCGCTGGAAAGATTGCTGGCCGAGCTTCTCGATCGCGTGCGTGACGCCATGGACGTCGATACGGTGGTGATCATGTTACTTGAGGAAGACAACGATCTGGTGGCCTGGGCTACGAAGGGTTTGGAACTTGACGTCCGGATTCGTGTTCCGCTGGGCGCTGGCTTCGCTGGCCGCGTCGCCGAGCAAAAGGCGCCCATCGTAATCGATGACATTGATACTGCAGACCTCTATACCCCGTTCTTGCGAGAAAAAGGAGTTAAGTCACTGCTGGGTGTGCCGTTGCTTGTCGGAGGCCGCGTAGTGGGAGTAGTTCACGTTGGAAGACTGGTGCGTCGTCCGTTTACAGATGATGACACGCGGCTCTTGCAGTTGGTTGCCTTCCGGATCGCGCTGGCTGTCGATAACGCCCGCCTCTTTGAAGAAGAGCGGGCAGCGCGTCGCGAAGCCGAGGCCGCCAGCCGGGCCAAAGACGAATTTCTCACGACGATTTCACATGAGCTCCGCACGCCACTCACTCCGGTGATTGGATGGATTCATATGATTCGCAACGGGATCCTGCCTGAGAAGGAAGCAGAGCACGGTCTGGCGGTAATCGAAAAAAATTCGCACGCCTTGAAACGTCTAATCAATGACTTGCTTGATATGTCAGCGATCCTGACCGGAAAGATGCGCATGGAAGAACTGCCCGTGTCCCTGGGTGATGTAGTCAGCGAAGCTGTCGAGACGGTTCGTCCGTTGGCGGTAGCCGGCGATATCCAACTCCACGTGACCTTTCATGATTGGCAGAATGAAATAGTCAGCGGAGATCGCGCCCGCCTGCTGCAAGTCTTTTGGAACCTCTTAAGTAATTCAATCAAGTTTTCCTCTCCAGGTGGACGTGTGAAAGTTGAGTGTCAGGCAAACGGCCACGAGGCAGTCGTGTCCGTCGAAGATACGGGGCAGGGTATTCCGCCCGATTTTCTGCCTTTCGTTTTCGAGCGTTTTCGTCAGGCCGACGGTTCGAAAACCAGAGCGCATGGTGGGCTGGGACTGGGGCTGGCACTGGTGAAGAGTTTTGTGGAAGCACACAAAGGCAATGTAAGTGCTGAGAGCCAGGGGCCCGGCCGAGGCAGCCGCTTTGAAGTGCGATTGCCAAGGAAAGCACCCGTAACCGCGGGTCACGCGCGCAAGTCAGAGAGGCAAACAACCTCCGCCTCCGCGGGTGCTCGGCTGTTAGTCGTCGAAGATGACCCGGATACTTTGGAGATGTTAAAGGCAACTCTCGAAGCGCGCGGTTTTGGTGTGACTACTTGCGAGTCGGCCGCCGAGATGTTGGAGTGCGCGGAAGAGACCACTGCTGATCTGCTTATTTCGGATATTGGAATGCCTGAGATAGATGGGTTCGAAATGATCAAGCGCTTGCGCCGGATTGCGGCTTTCAGAAACGTTCCGGCGATTGCGCTCTCCGGCTACGCTTCCCAAAAAGACGCCAAGACCGCTATTGCAGCGGGGTTCGATGCCCACGTATCGAAGCCTGTCGATCCAAAAGAATTACTCACGTTGGTCGAGGGGTTATTACAGAAGTTCCCTCGCTCCGGCCGTTGATTTCAGACGGCCACCTCAATCGCGTTCGCGAAAAAGATAGATTGAATTACCAAAGATGGCCTCCGGCTTTCGCTCACGATAAGCGGCTAAAGATATTCCTATTTGAGATTCTCTGCGCCACCTCTGCGTTCTCTGCGTCTCGGCGGTGAATCCTGGCCGCGAAAAGCTCACCGCAGAGACGCAAAGGCCGCGGAGATCTCGCAGAGAAAACAGAAATTGTAAACACGACTGGGCGGCGTCGACTGTTCCAAATGCCCGGGGACTTCGTGATAGACGGCTAGGCCTCCGGTTGGCGATTGGCTGCGCTCGAAAGCCGCAGTTGCTTCCAGTCGGAATACAACGCCAACGCAGCCACGATCACGTTGGCCACGATTATCGGAAGGGCATTCATCCAGATGCCGTAGCCGACCCACAAAAGGGCGGCCGCCGCCTGGAGACGACGCATGGCTCTAGACGTCTTACAGAAGTACGAAGTGGCGAAGAGCGCAGTGGCTACCCACCCGAGACCGTCAAGCATTAGCGGCCTCGAGTAACCCTAATTCTGAGTCAGCTCCATCGGATATCCCGCGGATGGTCAGCCAATCCGTTCGCACCTTGTCCCACTCCTGAATAAGAAAGCCCTGTGACTCGAAGAGCGACCGAATGCGCACCGAGTCCCAGCCCACGATGTCTTCGAGAACAGGAACCAACACGCTCAGCGCATCGTCGCTAAGAACGCTGCGCTTCGCGATCTGAGCGATGTGCTTGGCTTCAGAAACCGCGACTGTGAAGCCGTCCTGACGGTTGACGTGCAGCATCACGTGAACGTCTGAGCTACCGTCGCCGACATAAACGATGCGGTCGTAACTCACCTGCAGTGTTGAGTGCAGCTCATCAATCACCGCGACCTTTCCGTAACCGGCAGGGACCCGGACGATCGACTCAATCTCGCCAGTGGACTGGTCGTAGCGGAACTGCGTGCCGAAAATGTGATCCGGCGGAATAATGTCTTCGAGCGCCGATTGGATTACTTCTTCTGGCGCGGCCGAAACGACATAGAAGGAGAAACGGTAGTCGTCAAAGCCCTTCTCGAGAAACCGTAACAACTCGTGAATGTTCTGCTTGAGACGGATTCGTTTGCCCACCTCGATCAGGTCGTCTTTACGGACACGACGGTACTCAGGGTCGTGCAACAGCAAGTAAGCCAGTTCACCTCCCTGCTGCACCAGGTTCATATTCGACAGGCCCGCGACCTTTTCACCGAACCTGGAGTTACCCAGGAGCTCACTGAGAACAATTCCCGAATCGTTAAAGCTCAAAGTCTGATCAAAGTCACTGGCTAGTAAATAATGTTTTGTATTCTCTGATCGTTTTTTCATATCCCCATCCGCCTTGTCGTTTGATTTATTCATTGTAGGGGCGTAGTTCGAAGTGCGATTGTAGTGCGAGCGCGGTAAAGAGGGTTGGCTGTGTCGGTGATCCTGGTTGCATATAAGAGTCTACGTAGGACGTTGTCATTTATCCAACTCATTGTTTTAATAGAGACCATTAAAAGGGCTCATGTCTGGACATTATCGTTGTGAGGATAGCGGTTATGGAGTTATGGCAACTGCGAACTTTTCGTGTGGTAGCCGAAACCCTGAACTTTACGCGGGCGGCGAAGCAGCTAAATCTGACTCAATCCGCCGTCAGCCACCAGATCAAAGCCCTGGAGACGGAGTTGGGCGAGCCGTTGTTCATTCGCGCGAAACGTGGTGTCAGGTTGTCGGAATCGGGCAGGGTGGCCCTGGAACATGCGCAACGGATCCTTGATGAGGCTGAAGCGTTGCGGGAGCACGTGTCTGGGCACGAGCACCCGGCGGCGGGTTCGGTACGCGTAGCGGCGGCAACCCAGGCGCTGGTCTACCTGTTCGCGCCCTTCTTTGAATCTTTCATGCGCGCGCATCCGGAAATTGAACTGTCGTTTCACACGACCGTCAGCACCGAACAGACCATTGCCGGAATCCTGGATGGGGCGGCAGACATCGGTTTTGCATCCTGGCCTGTTTACTCTCCAGCGCTAAAGGTAGAGCAACTGGTCGAAGACGAACTGATGCTGATTGTGGGTCGGCAGCACCGGCTGGCAAGAAAACGCGCGGCAACGGTCAAAGAGATCGAGCGCGAGAGACTGGTGCTCTTCGAACGAGGCTCTTCCATACGCCGCGCAACCGATCAGTTTTTCGACAGCGTCGGCATCCGACCGGCCCTGGCCCTCGAGTCCAATGACACCTACTTCATCAAGCTGATGACCGAGCACGGTTGGGGCATCACACTGTTGCCTCCCTGGGCGGTGCTTGAAGAGGTGAAGGCCGGCAAGCTGGCTCAGTTGCGCATCTCCGGGCATACGCTAAGGCGCTCGGTGAAGATGGTTTCGCTGGGACGTTTTCAGCCCTCCGCAACGCGCACGTTTCATAGTTTCATGCTGAGTCAGAAAGATGGGCTACGCAAGTTAGCCAGGGGCGAGCCGCTGTGAAAAGCCGGTCAAAGTGAGGTGGCCAAAGACAGTCCGAGCCAGCGCTAAAGGCAAGTCAAGGAATGCGCGCCGACATGTAAGTCTAACGGCGCGTGCTCAGGAAATGCTCGTCAATAGATCGTTGGACAGCAAGTCGGAGTATGTATTCGCAAGTCATGCTGGCAAACGATATCTCGTGACCTCCCTCGATCATCTTCATCACAAGCTGGGGGCGAGTTTGCAGCTCGCGAAGGACAGCGTGATACACTCGTTCCGCCACACGTTTTCGACGAGATTCGGTGGAGCTGGCGCGGACACCTTTACAATCAAGAAGGTCGCGGGCCAGGAGCGCGCTTCGAGCGTTTCGCAAATATGAACCTGGAGGCGGCTGAAAAAGCGAAACACGACTCGCGGTCGCTACAAATCTCGTTACAGTCCGACGCCGGCGTTAGTAAGTTATTGTGCCCCTGTAGCTCAACGGTTAGAGCAGCAGACTCATAATCTGTTGGTTCGGGGTTCGAATCCCTGCGGGGGCACCAATCAAGTGGCGAGTTCTCTTACGTCTGCGCGTCGCGTGAGATTTTCTTTGAACATAAGGTTCGACTTATCGCTATCTTGACGCGAGTTTCGCCTCGAGTATGGAAATCCAGCTCACTTGGAATTCCGGCTCGACCGTCCTGGCAAGCTGAAGCGCCCGCTGATAGGCCGGGCGGGCTTCGTCGGGCCGGTTCAGCGCCGTCAGCGCGTCGCCGAGTGCCGATTGCGCCATCACGGAATCCG
>DASQAF010000033.1:0-3009 GCA_035635855.1 Pyrinomonadaceae bacterium | reverse complement strand
CTAGGATTGGCTTCTCGCGCGAAGGCGTACGCGATTGAGGAGCAAAGCGTTGAGCGTGACGGTTACGGTTGAAGCGCTCATTGCGAGCGCCGCCCATTCCGGCCGTAAGAGCAAACGGAGCGAGGGATAAAGGACGCCGGCCGCAATCGGGATCGCAATCAGGTTGTAGATCGCAGCCCAGAAAAGGTTCTGCTTGATCTTGCCCCGCACTTTTCGCGCTAATTGGATCGAGCGCGATACGTCTGCGGGATCGTTCTTGACCAGGACAACATCTGCCGTTTCTACCGCCACGTCTGTACCGGCGCCAATTGCGATACCAACATCTGCCTGGGCCAAGGCGGGAGCGTCATTTACGCCGTCTCCAACCATCGCAATCTTCTGACCCTTAGTTTGAAGCGTCGATACCTGATCAGCTTTGTCTTCAGGTAAGACTTCGGCAATCACTGTGTCCATCCCGAGCTGCCGGGCCACAGCTTCAGCCGTCCGTCGGTTGTCTCCGGTCAACATTACCGTCTGCACCCCCGAGTCCCGCAGCAGGCCGATAGCCTCGTATGCGCTTTCGCGAATTGTGTCGGCAACCGCCAAAACTCCTGCGGCATGTCCATCTACCACCACATACATCGCCGTCTTAGCATCAGCAGCAAGAGCGCGAACACGTTCTTCGAGTCCGTTCAAACTGATCTTCTCGCGATCCATCAGCTTCTTGTTACCGATCAGTATTCGACGCTGATCGACGCGCGCTTCAACACCATGACCAGGAATGGAGTCGAAATTCGCCGGCGACGTCAATTGAACGCCGCGCGTTTGAGCGCCTACGACGATGGCGTGAGCGAGAGGATGCTGCGAAGGTTGATCGGCGGAAGCGGCAAACCGCAGTAATTCAGTTTCACTAAACGCGTTGGCACTAATGACGTCTGTCAACGCTGGTTTACCCTCAGTCAGAGTACCCGTCTTATCGAAGATCACCGTATCAACCCCTGCCGTCAGTTCGAGCGCGGTTGCATTCTTGAACAGCACGCCTTCGCGCGCTCCCTTTCCCACGCCGACGGTGATTGCAGTAGGAGTTGCCAGAGCCAGAGCGTCAGGACAGGCGATCACCACGGTTGAGACTGCGGCAGTGAGGGCAAATAGGAACCCTTCGTTACCGAGGAAGTACCAGGCTGAGAACGCAAGAAAACCCGAGCCGATGGCTACGAACACGAGATATTTTCCTGCAGTGTCAGCCAGACGTTGAGCTGGCGCCTTGCTCGCCTGTGCGTTCTGGACCATTTGCACGATCTGCGCGAGCGCTGTGTCCGCGCCAACCGCAGTTGCTCGGAAGTTGAATGCCCCAGTTTGGTTAACCGTTCCGCCAATCACTTTTTTGCCCACAGTCTTGGCGACGGGTATCGGCTCGCCACTGATCATTGACTCGTCAACATAAGAAGAGCCGGATACGACTTCTCCATCGACCGGCACGCGGCTACCGGGACGGACAACTATCTCGTCACCAACCACTACCTGCTCCAGCGGTATTTCAGTTTCTGCTCCTTCACGCTTTACGATCGCGGTCGCGGGGACGAGTGTCAAAAGTGCTTCGACTGCCTTGCCTGTGGCGAACCTGCTTCGCATCTCCAGCCAGTGACCAGCAAGACTGAATGAAGTAAGCATGGCCGCTGCTTCGTAGAAGACCTCGCCCCGGAAAATGAAAGTTGCCGCAAGCGAGTAGGTGTAGGAGACCAGAATCCCGAGCGCAATCAGCGTCATCATGTTCACTTCGGCGCGCCTGAGAGCGCGCCACGCGGCTGAAATGAATGGCCATCCGCCCCACCAAACAACCGGAGTCGCCAGCACGAATCCGAACAGCCCCATCGACAGGCCAAAGGACAGCGTCCCCCGCAGGCCGAAACTTTTTACGATCGGTGAAAACAGGACAATCGGAATGGAAAGAATCATTGAGATCAGGAAGCGTCGAAGAAGATCCCGCACCATCTCCGCTCCATGCGGCTCCATCTCGGCATGGGCGGCCTCCCTTGCGTGCCCGATGTGCGCGTGAGCGTCGCCCCTAACTGGTTTTGTTTCGAGTTGATCAGCCCTTTCCCGATCTTTAATTCCTACTGACGGATGGCCTGGTTGACATTTCGAGGTAGGGCATTTTCGGCAATCACACTTGTAGTCACACTCGCGCAGATGCGCTTCAATCGTTTCGGCTGTCGTCACCGAAGGGTCGTAGGTCAGGTGGGCTACACCGCGTGTGCGGTCAAAATGAACCGCCTTGACGCCCTTGAGTTTGCGCAAGTATTCCTCAAGGCCCGCGTACTCGCTCGCATCGTAGGCATTCCTGATACAGACTTCGATCATCGATGACTTGGTTTCACCAGGGCCGCGCTGGTGATTGTGCATAAGTTCCTCCGGCTCTCACGCGTGCACAGCTTGAGATATCTAACAGCAAGCGATCGTAGAGTGAGTTTTCAGTAGCCCGTAAACTCTTCCGTTCGGATGTCGTCGTCGCCGATGCCGCTGGTGGTAATCATCTGCCGCATCGCTGCGACCATGCCAGGTGGGCCGGTAGTGTAGCTCCAATAACGTAATGCCCATTGTCATGCATGCCGAGTACCACCGCCAATGAGCAGATCGGACATTTGATTTGAATTTGTTCACGCGGTTCAAATTCTGCGGTGTCTCCAGAACCACTGAGGTTTTCTCGGGAGTTTACCGGATTGAGGTGTGAACGCATTCTTGCCATCGTCTTTAGGGATGGTGAAAGCACTGGCTCGCACTTTCTTACTCCTTGCCACGCTCGGCGGTATATCCGTTCGGGCACAAAGCGTCCTCGTAAAGAATATCGTCCTGGTGCATGGCGCATGGGCAGATGGTTCTGGCTGGAAAGGCGTTTATGACATCCTTCTTAAGGACGGTTTCAACGTAAGCATTGTTCAAGAACCCGAAACATCCTTTAAGGATGACGTGGCGGCCACCAAACGCGTGCTTGCTCGGCAGGAAGGACCCTGCATCCTTGTTGCTCACAGC
>DASQAF010000032.1:0-1526 GCA_035635855.1 Pyrinomonadaceae bacterium | reverse complement strand
AAGTATGAAAATCGTGATTGCCCGGAGCAGGTCTGGTGCGTGATTTGGCGCGGCCCCAGGTCTTGTCGTAACAAGCGAAATTCTCTTTGGTGCCGTCGGGATACGCGAGATCGCCGTCGGCCATGACAGTGCCGGGGACTTGATCCAGCAATTTTGCCGTGGCTTCTGCGCCGGAGAGATCCCGGCAATCCGCGATATCGCCCGCGCCGACGAGAACCGCAGCGTCGTCCGTTTCCGGAGACAGTTCGGCCGGGTTCGCGTGACCACTCGAAAGCGCGAGCAGCGCCACGGCGAACCCTATCAATCCTGAACATAACAACCGTTTCTTCATAACCAGTCCTGCTCCTGCCGGATGGCGTGCGCAAATATCATATTAGGTGGCTTAGGCGGCCCAACGCAAACGAGCCACAAATTTTAGCCTGAAACTTTATTCAGCTACCTGGCATGTGCCGTTGTCGAGACTTACGGAGCAGCCCTCGCGACCTGGATTGATGTCCGTGCGCCAAGTTTCAGGACAAAGGAGTGAGTCTGCCACGACGCGGGTGGAATCCAGTGTTCGTCACGGCTTTGCCAGTTCCTTTATTTTTCATGCAGCGGGGACCAGCGGAGGCCCAGCGAATGTGGGCTCAGGTGCAACCCGCCGCAGCGCCTGCGCGAGGCATCCTGGATCGCCGGTCACTTCACAGGATGAGATGCGAAGTACTGGTCGAGACCCGCCACTACTTCAGCCACCGCTCTTTGCACGTTTCGATCGAGTGCCGCAACCACAGCGGGCACGTCTTTTCCATTTACTGGTTCATCGTGCGTGTAGTAGTGCGTCCATACCGTTCCACCGGTATTGAGGTCGCGCATCTCGAGTTCCAGCGTCACTCTGGCTGAAATCTGGGATCCGGTAAGTTCCTTGAAATCGTACAGCCGTCCACGAAGGGCAAAATCACCCTTCATATTGCTTCGCCGGTAATAAACGGCACGGTAGCGGCCCGATGCTCGCAATCGCCGCAGGAGGACTCCTTGGATCAATTCGGCGGGGGGTTCGGCCCAACGTTCAAACTCATACGTGCCTAGCTGCTCGGGGCCATTGCCATAGACGATGCGGTCCTCGCGATACAGATGCGAGGTCATCAGCCCAGCTAAGAGCAGCGTCACTGGCACCGCATCTGCTTTCTCGACTGAAGGAGCATTGGCGGGAACCGTGAGCTGGTAATACTTGCTTGGCCGCGCGGCGCCGCAACCGGTTAGAAATGCAATCACGAGCGAGAGAGCGCTGACCAGAATCTTACTGGCTGCGACACCAGCGACCCTTTCTGTGCACGACGTTTTCATTGCGCCTCGCACCTGGATCATCGTGGTTCTCCCGTTTTGTGCTCGCGTGGAGTGCTCGACCGAATGAGGGTGTACGGCCGGGTCTTGATCGTATTCGTAAATTCCTTGAGATTCTGGCTCACATGACGCAGGTTTTCGAGCAATTCATCGATGTTCTCAGAATTTACATCGAGCGTTTGGTCTAGTCTGTCGGTCAGGTCGGT
>DASQAF010000031.1:0-2319 GCA_035635855.1 Pyrinomonadaceae bacterium | reverse complement strand
TGGCCAAATCGAGGCTGAAGGCGAAGCGGAAATGACCGGGACGCCACGAGCGCCTTGGCTCCGAGCGCTCGTCCTGAGTGCGGACAGCGTCGACACTATTGCCAAGGCTCTAAACCGGACCACTTTTGCGGTACGCCGCAGAGCAAACACACTGAGGCTTCCATTGAGAAAGATTGCGAGGCTTCGCAGGCTGATTTGATCCAGCGCTCGTCGAGCTGGGGTTGAAGGCGAAGGGGAAATAGCCCGAGTGCGATTTGTCTAGCTATCGCCACCCAACAAGCGCAGCCTTTGCCGTGGGGCGCCTCGATAGGAGGTTGGTCGTGAACGGCAATATATTCAACAGCAACGGCGTCCATGTCGGCGTGGTCACGGGCGACGCGGTCTTCGGCCTCAAAGGTCAAAAGCTTTACGATCTTAAGGGTTCGAACATTTACAAGTTGAATGGCGACCTAGTTGGTCATTTGTCGGATGCTCGCGGCAAGGAGAAGCGTTTGGACAAAACGACCGACAAGCTGTTCCCGGAAGGTTAGACGCGGTCTGCTGATTTGCCGAAATGCCAAACGCTCAGGACGGGGACTGGACCAGTTTGATTGTGGCGACGAATTCGGCTTGATCCCGGCCGCCGTAGGAGCATATTCCGAGAATGGCCCCGACGGCGCCGCCATTAACCCGCGAAGAGTTCGTCTCACTGCGAGACGGCGCTAAGGGCTTGATGCATCGCATCCCATCCGAGCACAAGGCCCGGCTGATCGAGCTAGGATACATAGAGGAAGTTTTTGGCGGCATTCGATTAACGAGCGCTGGCAGGATGAGGCTTGCGGAAGGTTGACCGACCCGAAATGGCCAAAATCCTACTTTCAATGCAAGATTTGCAGGCCCGGGCGTTGGCCGAAATCCGTAAGCAGCCCGGCTGTTCAAGCGTCCGCAACATCGCAATAAATCACGTCACGGATGAGCGCGCTGAGAATAATTGGTCCCTGTGTGTACTGTCCGCGGGCACTGCTGATGCCAACACGGCGGCTCGCGCGGCGCTCTATGTCCAACACGCTTTGCGCCAAGACTACGATCTGACGACGGATTGACCGCACTGCACGGCTGCGGCGACTGTCTCAGCCGACGAATGCCGCCACAGCGAGGCGATCATGAGCGACATTGACCTGCCCGTGGCTGACAGTGCCTAGGCTTCGTTGCGTGATGCGAGACATAAGCTGCGCATCGATGAACGAAACTGAAAACCTCGGTGTTCGATCTCATGAGATAGAAATAATGCAAGCCGATGCTTGGTTCGCGATTTGTGCACTCTGCAAAAGTCTCGACACCGAACTTGGGACGACCTCCGAGGTTTGGTCGGGAGCGATCAGCCGCACGGAAGAGTGTTACGGCGTATGGCCGGTTTTCAAAGGATCGTGAGTTCCAGGAAACGATACGACAGCGCTCCTCACTTGATTTCTGACCACCCCAACGAGCAAGCTCATTGCACAGTATTCAGTCTTGCATGAGTTCGCTGTCGGCGCATGTTCGCGTGATGGCGGATCAAGCGCGGCAAAGTTCCATACATGAATTTTAGTGCGCCAGGTGCCGCGCGGTCTACGATGTTGCCATTACCCACCTTGCTGTCTGCGCAGACTACGATGCGATCTGCAAAGTTTGTCAAAAGGTCATGAACGAGTGGCACGGAACGGTGGGCCGTGCGTACACGCTGAAATCGCAGCCTGCCCATGCGTAGCCAGCGTTGATCCGCATCGATTCATCGATGGCAATGGATCCTTATTGTATTTTTGGTTGTCGGCAAAGTTGACGGGCAGAGTTTGAGTCTCTGGTGTGAAGGAGTTGTTCGATGAATTCTCGCAAGATGCTCGCGCTTGCTGCATTGCCGCCAAAACGGGACGTGGCCAGCGATTGCGGCTCTCCAGGCCCGATGTCACAGCAAAATACCGACGGCCCTGGCAGGAATGAATTGCACCAGCAAGAACTGCCGCAGTTGGTCGGGTTTCGTGATCCCAATGCACGAAAGCACGAAGGCGCGGTATCGGTCGCAGCAGTCCTCGCTTCTGCAGCGTGACGCTCACGCGATAGATCGAACCCGATCTGCAAAATCAGTCCGAAGTTCGGTCCGAAGCTTGGCGCGCTTTTCTTACTTACTTTCCGGCGCGGTGGGCGGCGGACTCGGCGACGCATTTGGCGGCGCGCTTGGCGTTACAGGCGGCATCGAAGTTTTCTCAACGGGAATATCGCGGCAGTCCATTGCGTACACCAAATCTCCCTTTGCAGTTTTGCCTATCGGCAGACACACCACCGGACTCGGAACATTGCTCGCTG
>DASQAF010000030.1:0-7803 GCA_035635855.1 Pyrinomonadaceae bacterium | reverse complement strand
GCTGTCGCTCATATTGGCGCAGCCGTTCAGCCCGATGGCGAGCCCGAGCAGCGCCAGCGCCGTGGCTGCGCGCCGCAACGGCCGGGAAAAGGAAATGCGAGCGATCATGCGACCTTCGTAAGCGGACAACATTGAGGTTGCGTAAACCACCGGCAGGTGTCGGCATTGAGGCTTTGCCTTAACTGACGCGCTCCACCATGGAAGGAGCGCGCCCTCCCGGCCAAGCTCATTCCACTTCGCCAGGAAACGCGCTAAGTATCTGATCTGACGACCAAAGCGGACGTGGCGGAACTGGTAGACGCAAGGGACTTAAAATTCTCTGCGCTCTTTGAAAGTCCTCACCCTTTTTGGAAAACGCGCCCTCCAGTCACGGTAGAAACCGATGGAACAGAACGTGTTTTGGAAAACCGTTCCGGACTGGTTTCGCGACCGCAGCACAGAGGTCGCCGCGTGAGCATCACGTTTGACCGGCACATTTATCATCCGTCACATGGCACAGAGGCGTGGCCTTGCTGGAAGCTGCCGGCAGTCAAAATCGCTCCCATCGATGTTGTTCAGCATCCGATCTAGCAACGCTTCGGCAGATGTCGTGGAAATGCCTGCTCTTTGGAGTCGCCTGATCTCGCCGCGCTGGCGGTGAACCTGCATGCGCATACGCGGGCGAGCAGCATCGCTGAGACCGAGCGCTTTCGCAGTCTTGAGATTGATGCTCAGCTCGAATTTGGTGGGTTGGTAAAATGGGATATCTCCCGGATTGGCGCCCCTAAGAATCGTACCGATGACGTTGGCGAGGCCGCGATAGATGTCCGCTAGGTCGCTCCCATAAGCCATCAGTCCGCCAACTTCGACGAATTCGCGCTAAACTGTGGGAATCCGACCTTTCGCCGCAGCGATAGTAACGCCTGTGATGTTGCCGCCCGGCCGCGCGATGCTTGCCACAAGCCCTAGGGCAATCGGATCGAACAATATCGTCACGATCGGGATCGTCGTCGTCGCCATTTTGAAGTCTAACGATAGACGAGCGCCCCCAACGTCAAAATCAAGTCGGGATGCGTGCTGACGACATCGCGGACCAGTCCGCCATAGCGTTCGGGTCGCCCTTCCCCAGTGTACCGTTCCACGCCGAGGTTTTGGCGCTCGACGTAGCCCAGGCGACTGAGCTCCTCGAAAAACGCGCGGTACGTGTTGGCAACGACGGGATGGGTCTGTGCCTTAGGATGGGTCGTGCTGAAGCTCATCTAGCGGAGCCTCGCGAAGCAGTAATACCAACACAACAAGCGACGGCGTCCACGCGAGCATCGCTCCAAAACAGATAGCTTGTAAGGTCGTCATGACGCACCTTGGGTTTCCGGCCCCCGTTGAACCGCTGCAGCACCCGTTTGGCTGCAGTGCACGCGAAGCAGCCGCCAGCGTGCACTTCTCCGCTCCTCGTCCGGATGCAAACGTAGAATACGGTCTGGCGCTCTTCCGTGAGCCGGATCACATACACCGGCGGTGAATATCGCGGCGTGGGCGGCATGATCAGCGTTTCAACGCGGCTTCACCGGGTTGCAAAGATCGCGGCGCAATATCGAACCTACCCATTGTGATGCTGAGATTATACCGGAAAGGATGCCTTCCATCCTCGACAAAAAGGCAGGTAGTCGCAGCGGGCGCAACGGTTGGCGGTAGGATATGGTCCGCGGGTGGCGAAATACACCGAAGAACGGGAAACAGCTCACCATCATTGAGCATCCCGAATCCTATGAAGTTCGCCAGCGCGGCGCGTCTACGTATTTCTATTTCGAGGATGAGCCTGCAAGTCGCAATTCCACGGGTCGAATGACCAGGAAGCAGGCCGAGCAAGCTGCCAAAGCATTCGTGGGCCCCGAACAGCTGAAGGCGAAGAGGAAATGAATGGTCCCGACACAAAAGCGCTTGGCGAAGGACGGCAGGACCCTCTACGCAGGCGGGGGAAGCTCGCGAGGCCAGGCGCACATGCCTTGTAAACCAAAGGCGTTGTCGGACTTTTCGGGGCGAAAATGACGAGCCGATGCGGTTGATCGCTACACCGAAGTCGGCTGGCGGCTCAACAGATTGGGGGCGCCGCGAATACTCAACAAAAGCCGTTGGTAATTATTGGATGGAGTAGGTCTTTGCGTCGAATGACCATTTGGCTTCGTGTAATCGGTTGGTCGTGCTCTCTGGGATACGGAGTTGACTCGCCCACTTGGTCAAATAGTTAAGCGCTTCATCCTGGCCGGCCATCTCAGGCGGAATGTCGGGTAGATCGAGTATTTGTACGGCTTGCTCGCTCCACATCGCGACGACCATTGCGTTACCGGCGGGGGGCGAAACAACATAAGCTATACCCTCGGCGTTGGCGAGATTTGGCACCAGTAACGGCACCCCTGGTTTGATATAATTAGCGTTCGGTCTGGAGTTGCGGGTCAGCGAGGCGACAGTGGGAAAAATCTGAGTGAGTTTTCCGTTAGCGTCGATATCTATCAGGACCACATACCCGGCTTTCTTGCTCTTGATCCGAAATGAAACTTGCGAGCCGATACTGACAGACTTGCCGGGCAGCATTTCTACGGAAAGCTCTGCGGTGTTCGCAATGATCGGTGATTGCGTATCAAGATTTGCAGAGTTAACCGATTTCGGGGGCGTCGAGGGAGATATAATCGGCTCCGATTGAAGTCGTTCTGTTGAAGGCACAGGAGGGTTTTGACCCGACTCGATCGATGAGTTGGAAGACTTCGCAGTTGAGGTTGGGGCGTCTGTTGGAGGCGAGGCAGTGGGGGCAGCAGGGGCTGCGGCAGGATTGGAAGCGCCATCGATAATGGTAACGAAGCGCGAGACGTCTTCTTCTGCTCGCGCATACTGTCCGATACACAGCACGCCGCTCAAAATAAACGGCTGCAATAACTTTTGAATTTTGAACATGACCATGTCTCAAGGGGCCGTGAAGATCCCGATCGAGCCAACTCGAACATCCGCCGGCATGTAACGCATCATGCTCTTGATCAGCGCGCCGGGGGCCCGCCGACGATTGAGCTCGGATACCACTTGTTCGAGCTCAGGAAGCCGATCCGTAGAAGTTACCGCGATAACCTGATCGGCCCCAAATGGTTCGCGAACGCGTAGCGAAATCTGGAAACTTGAGGCAGTATTTTGGTCTGTTCCAAGTGGGTACAGCAATTGAATCGTCCCATCGCCAGATACATTCACCAGAACGATTGAGCGCTGCGCGACATCTGACAATTCGACTTGCACCATGTCATCGTTGTGGTGTTGTTCATCGCCCGCAGTAAGGCGAAGCAGCTGAGGAGCTTTAGCCGATATTTTTTTGAGTTCTCGGACGGCCGCCGTTCGATCGATCACGCTCGCAAGATCGGTTGAATCGACGTTATAGGCAACGACATCGCCCCAAGCGATCACATCGTGAGAATTCGGGTCCCAAATCAAATCGGGATTGTCGACCGGTCGAACAATTTCAATCATGACGTCGCGCGGCTTTAGGTTTGCAAAATAACCGGTCCTCCCATCCAGGGCAGCAAGTCGAATCGGCGCTTGCGCGCGCGGGACCGCTGGACTGTCCTGCGCGTCGGAGGGGGCCTGCAAACCAAGCTTCGGCAAAATCTTGATATCGCCAGGTGAAGTTATTCCGCGTGTCAGCTGATACACAACATCACGATCGATCGGGCGGCCGGGCGATGTCTTCGTTACGATATTCTGACGCTGATCGGATAGTTGGTAAACCACCTGGCGAACATTGGCGAACAATTCCTTCAGCGTCACTTTGCCGTCGTGATTGTCATCGGCGCTGCCCTCAAAGGCGCGGGCAACTGCATAGCTTAACGCACCACGAAAACCGTCAATACCGGGGATTCGAATTTCCGGGGCTTTGGTATTTCGATCGACGGCTGCAAGAAAGGTGGTCTTATCGAGGTCAAGATCCGTTACCGATTCCTGGTCATCCGTGACGGGTTTCAGCATATCGACCAACAAAGTGTATGTCGGCACCTGCCTGAAACTCATTTCCTCGGCACGCGGATCTATCTCGCGAGCAAGCCCGCCGCCGTGGCAGGTATCCGCGACAAAAAGAACCTTGGCACCACGCGACTCGAACTGTCGAATAAAATGATTGAACTCGCTTCCGAGTATGCGTTGCTTTGATCCTCGAGCGGTGAGTTCGAACCCCGGGAGTAAAAAAACGTTTTCGATACCATCCGGCTCCGAACCTTTGACAGTTTCCGGCTCTTGGGCACCGTGTCCCGCGATCGACAAGACAATCAGATCATTCGGTCCGGTACGCTGGACCAGATCTTTGATTGCTTGCATAATGTTCTCGCGACTCGCGCCCGCATTGATGAGCGTTGTCACATCGCCGATTCCCATTGAACGCAGCGATTTTTCGATATCCAGTGCATCGGCGACTGCTCCTTTAAGCTGACGCACGTGCTGATAAGCATCTATGCCAATTATGAGGCTTCTGACTGCGCCACCGTCCGGATTTTGAAGGCGCAGGCTGTCCAACGTGCTCGCAGCAAGCGGCGTCGTTGCTAGAATGGCAGCGAGAAGGCAAAGTCTCGGGATCAAAGCCGGCATGGGCGCACGTCTCGTGACTATCGACGAATGAATTCAACCCGACGATTTAAAGCGTAGATATCTTCTTGGCTGAGACCGGATGAATCAGGGATTGCCAGGGGCTCGTTCGAGCCAACACCCGACGTCTCGATCGTGGTGCTTACACCGGCTTCTTTCAAATATGCGGCAACAGCTTCAGAGCGAGCGGCCGAAAGCTTCAGGTTGGTTTCGGCGGAACCACGCACATCCGTGTGGCCCACCAGCTTGATGCGATCCGGACGCTGTTCTTTTAGCGCAGTGGCCAGTTCTTCTGCTGCGTGTTTGCCGACAGGGGTGAAGGAGGTCTTGGCATAGTCGAAAGTGATCGGAATCGGAACCGCCTGTGGCGTGATTCCTCGCACCGAGCGCGAGAAGACACCACCGAGTGTGCCGTCACGGTGATCGTGCGCAGTTTGGACAAATCGGGTTTGCCCATCAGCGCGCATGACGTTGGCAGCCAGCAATCGTGCCTGCGCGGATCGCGCCATCAAACCTTCGATTTCGAACTTTTCGGGCGAAGTCGGCGTCAGCGTCTCGTTCTTTACGATTTCAATGGCTCGGTCATAGGCTTGTGCGGCGTCAACGAAACGGCGCTCACCAAAACGCACCTCGCCCAGGGTCGCGGAGGCCTGCCAGATGACTTCGGGCATTTCTGCGGTAACGAGCAGGCGATCGTAGTCGGCGACCGGACGTCCGCGCGCCATCAGTATCTGGGCGGCGGACAGCCGCAGAGCTGCCAGCCGGCGCTGGGCAGCCAGCTGAAACTGTCCACATTCAGCGCTTACGGCGATTTTGTCGATTTCGACCTGGGCATCATTCTCAAGGCCCGCATCAACGGCCAGGTTGAACCGGTCGATTGTCTTTTTGCAATCAGTTGCCGCGCTGGCGGGGACGCAAAACGCAACGCCGCAAAGAACGCCTCCCAGGGTGAGCAGCTTGGATAACCTCGCTTGGGTCATTTTGGCTCAAATACGAGTAAACTATTCCGGAGTGGGTACTATACTACAGGTTAAACTTGGGGCAAACAATTAGGTAAGGAAAGCCGCGCCAGTTCAGTTGCGCATAAAAATATAACGTTCCAGCGCCTTAGGGTGCGGCAATGGCCTTGCGAGACGTCAGCAATGCGTACCTCTCAACCTCCTCGGGGAACATCAGCCCCATTGCGCGGCTATTAATTTATAGCGTGCCCATCGCTCTACTTCCTCTTCTGCTCTAATCTAAGCCCTGTATTATTTGCGGCAACAGCATTTGGACGTCAAAGCGGCTCATTCCCACGCGAATTTTTGGGTCATAGAGCATTTGTAACATGGCGCGGTCGTAAACGGACAAGTAACCGACGCTGCGGCGTTGGTTGAGTGTTGTCCAAGGTATATCGTCTGCGTGGTTCATCAGACCAAGTGCGTGCAATGTTTCATGGTACGCGCAGTCGAGGAAGATGTCGGTACCCCGATCGACGACAATGAAGATATCCGCTCTTAAGAGATGACCAAGTTCGTCCGCGCGAGACCTGGTTGTGCATCGCGGATTGGTCTGATTGATGAATGCACTCGCCGTGCTATCCCCTAAAGCGGCCGCAAGCGCCGAAACAAAATCTTTGGCGTCGACGAGACGTACAATAACGTCCGGTGCAGTCGAGGTGTCGACCACGGCAGCGTCGATTCGAGGCACGCGAACAATGAAATCATCCAAAACGCGCTTGTACATTTCCGAACGGTCGACGTGCCCGCTGCTGGAAATGCGGAAAGCAATTCTGTGATCGAATTTGTGGATACGGTCATCGCTCCCGCCCAGACGCTGCATGTCCGATCCAAATGCGAGCCTCAGGAATCCTGATGTAAGGTCGGATTCGTCGAACGCAGTATACTCTCGTGGCGCGCCGCTCGGCGCCCCCACGGGCGCCGGTCGCATGCGGCTTGCAGCCATCCCTTGGTCCGAATAAGCAATGAAAGCGAGAATGCAGAAGACCAAATCGAATGGACGCATTTTAGACATTGCCTTTGAATGCACCGGCTAGCTGCTCAAAACTCGTTGCTCGAGGGGACATTCCGGCAAATTTACAATGGTAGCGGTAAAAATGTGACGGACCTTGGGCCGCCGCTCAACGACCTCGCACGGTCGGTCCTACCTTGGAACGTTGCGCGCTCGTATGGGTGTTTTGATCGTTCCGAGCTTTTTGCTGTATGCAACAGGTGGCTTGGCCTATGGCGGAGCCAGGTCCGACACGACGATCGTTCAATCCATCGATGATCCTCCTCTCTCCACCCTGATGACATCGGGGTCGTTTTCGAAAACCCGTGGTGGATATGCCGTGGGTGCCGGCGGCGAGTGGATGCTTTCCTCCAACTGGAGCGCAAAGCTTGAATACCTTTACTACGATTTGGGCTCCGTAACCTACGCCACCGGAGGTCTCGCAAGCGACATTGGAGCGGTGCTAAACCCTGGTACCAGCACCGGTGTGGCTGCTGTCGCTACTTCTTCCCAGGTCCGCTTCAAGGACAGCATCGTTCGCGTCGGCGTGAACTACCATTTCGGCAGCCCGGCGGTTTCGCAATACTGATCGGCAAAGCCCGGCTGTGAAGCAGGTGTGTCCGGCGCGCCACATTCGCCATTCAAGTGCGATCCGAATCGGGAAAACCGCCCGACCTCATTCGATTGACCGATGCCCCGGCGCGCAGGAGTCGTGCATGTTTGCATCCAGATGGAGATCAACTGTTTGGTTGACGTCTCGGATCTCAAGGTGGCCATGACATGGGGGTTGAACCGACATGAGAAGGATTATTCTTGCGACAGCTCTCGTTGCGCTTGGCTCGACATCTGCCTTCGCTGCCGAGCTAGTTTAGCAATAGCCGTTCAACCAGTTCGCTTTGCCACCAAAACTTTCGGGATCAAAATGTTGGAAAATCATGTTCTGGTTCACTTGAGGATATCAAAATCTGTTTGTCTTGCCGCGCTCTTAAGCCTGATTGGCTTCTCCGCGCAAGCGCAGGGAACCATTTTTTGCCCTGCCACGATTAACGGAGCCCCCGGTTTCCAATTGGTCAACGGCTTGTGTACTGACGGAAACACGGGTGCCTTTTCGACGGCGGCGCTTTCCAGTCAAGCCCTTGGTGACATTCAGCAATCGATGACGCAGCAGACAACGACCGCCGCCCTCGATGCAATCTCGGCCCGCCGCAAGGAAGAGACCGAGCGCTG
>DASQAF010000029.1:0-294288 GCA_035635855.1 Pyrinomonadaceae bacterium | reverse complement strand
CGTTTCGTACTCCACGTGCGCCGTCGCGATCGTGATGCCCCGAGCTTTCTCTTCCGGCGCCTTGTCGATCTGATCAAAGGCGATGAACTGCACTTTCGGGTTGGTCTTCCCCAGAACCTTGGTGATGGCCGCCGTCAAGGTCGTCTTGCCGTGGTCCACGTGCCCGATCGTCCCGATGTTCACGTGCGGCTTGCTGCGATCAAATTTCTCTTTGCTCATCTTTGTCTCTGTCCTCTTTAGGAGCGCCAACATCCTGTCGGCGGTTCGCGGGCATCCTTGCCCCCGTCCTTACCGGCTCGCTGTGGCGAGCGATTCTTTATCTCTGGAGCCCGCGATGAGATTTGAACTCATGACCTCCTCCTTACCAAGGAGGCGCTCTACCCCTGAGCTACGCGGGCCTATAGCGCAAGTTATCAACTTGCGTTTTCGCTGGTTCAAGTCTCACACAGACAAGTTAGCAACTTGTCCTACTTTGGAGCGGGCGACGAGACTCGAACTCGCGACCCTCAGCTTGGAAGGCTGATGCTCTACCAACTGAGCTACACCCGCCCATCCTTTTGAAATCTCAAATTTGAAATTTGAAATCTCAACATGGTGCAGGGGGTAGGATTCGAACCTACGTAGGGCAGTGAAGCCCGCCGGGTTTACAGCCCGGTGCCATTAGCCACTCGACCACCCCTGCGTGTTTATGTCGTCAAGTAAGCATGCGAACAGAACCCGAGAGAAGTTAGGATTGACGTTCCTAAGCGCGCACTTCGGCCCTAGCCGCAAACTCATCACTTTAACTGAGGTTAGTACGCTTTTGCAAGTGCGCGGGACGGCAAAACGATCGCTCGCGCTCACAAACGTCGTACCTTCGCTCCTTGATGTTACGATGTTACGGGAAAATGATTTCCTGGAGCCGGCGAAGGGACTTGAACCCCCGACCTACTGATTACAAATCAGTTGCTCTACCAACTGAGCTACGCCGGCTGACCTGCGGCTGGCCCAAATACTAACAGTATGGAAATTTAAAGTGAAGCAAGCGACCGCTTAAGTCGCCGCAACGCGCCGCAGTGGTTTCCTGTTTGAAAGATTCCCCTGACAGCCAGACTATCCACGAAATACAAGAAGCGAACTAGCTCTGTCGGTGCGTTTCGCGTAATTTCGTCGATCGTTCTTCTCCCAGCGAGAAGAAAAGCAAGAACCCAATTGAGGAGACCAGCGAGCCGCCGTTAACTTGACAACGTTCAGCCCGTTTTCTATTCTAGCCGTTCGCGTTTTAGGCGCTTAAAACTGAAGGACTTATCTATGTCAACTTACTTTCCCAGCGGCAAGGGTCTGGCTCAAAATCGAAAGTGGCACGTCGTCGACGCCGCCGGCAAAACTGTCGGACATCTGGCGTCTGAGGTAGCTGCGATATTGTCGGGAAAACGGAATCCGCAATGGACGCCGTTTTTGGACATGGGCGACCACGTGATTGTGGTGAATGCGCGAAGGGCGATGTTCACCGGATCGAAAGCGACCGGCAAAGTTTACCGCCGGCACACCTTGTATCCCGGTGGTTTGCGGGAGACTACCGTCACCGAGATGTTTGCCAAGCATCCCGAGCGAGTGATTGAACTAGCGGTGAAAGGAATGCTACCCAAGTCAAAACTCGGAAAGGCGATGGCTAAGAAGTTAAAAGTCTATGCTGACGCCGAACATCCTCACGCGGCGCAGCAACCCGTAACCCTCGAATTCCCTTCCCGCACAAACCAAAAATAGCAATCAACAAAGGATTAAGACGTGGCAGAAATTCAATACTATGGAACCGGGCGGCGAAAAACCTCGACCGCTCGAGTTTATCTCCGACCAGGCGATGGCAGGTTTCAGGTCAACCATAAGGCTTTTGAAGCTTACTTTCCGAACGAGACACATCGCATGATTATTCGCCAACCGCTTAACCTGACGGAAACCACAGGCAAGTTCGACGTACTGGTTAATGTCGCGGGCGGCGGGCCGTCGGGCCAGGCCGGTGCGATTCGCCACGGCATCACCCGCGCCTTAATGGAATACAACGCCGACCTGCGGCCGGCTTTGAAGCAGGCAGGATTGATTACGCGTGATCCGCGCATCAAGGAACGCAAGAAATACGGCCAGAAGGGCGCGCGTAAGCGCTTCCAGTTCTCGAAGCGATAGAGACTATTGCCGATTTCCGATTTCCAATTTTCGATTGGCAATTGCGAACCAGGACGACAGTTCTCAGATTTCAAATCGGCAATCGGAAGTTGAAAATCGCAAATGCATTAATTCCATCGTCGTGATTCGGATTGGTTGCTTTGAACGCGAAAGCCACGATCGCGACGAGTACATAAACCAATTGACACGAAGGAGAAAGTTGTTTGGTAACCGTTACGATGAAAGAGTTGTTGGAGGCCGGCGTTCACTTCGGCCACCAGGTGCGACGTTGGAACCCGAAAATGAAAGAGTACATTTTCGGCGAGCGCAACGGCATCTACATTATCGATCTGCAAAAAACTCAAAAGATGTTTCGCGAGGCGCTTCAGTACGTGACTAACATGGTCGCTGAGGATCGCGGGAAGACCGTGCTTTTCGTCGGCACGAAACGTCAGGCGCAGGATGCGGTCCGCGAAGAGGCTGAGCGCTCGGGACAATATTATGTAAACCAGCGCTGGCTGGGTGGCTTGCTGACAAACTTCCAGACCGTCCAGAAGTCGATCAAGCGCTTGAAAGACCTGGAAGCGATGCAAACTGACGGTCGCTATGAAAAGCTGACCAAGAAAGAACGAATCAAACTCGATCGCGAACGCCTGGGTCTGGAAAAGGTGCTCTCAGGCATCAAATCCATGACTCGGTTACCTGATTCAGTATTCGTGATTGATGTGCGCAAGGAAGAGATTGCCGTCGCCGAGGCAAACAAGCTGGGCATTCCGGTAATTGCCGTCGTGGACACTAACTGTTCACCCGAGGGAATCGATTACGTGATTCCCGGCAACGATGACGCGTTGCGCGCCGTCCGTCTCTTTGCGTCTCGCATCGCCGATGCCGTGCTCGAAGGCCAACAGATGCTGACTGAAGGCGGCGCCACTACAGATGAGGCTCCTTCTCAGGAAAGCGCCGCGGCCGAAACCGCGGTGGAAGCTCCCCCGACTGCATCCGGCGCGGAGCCGGTTGAGGCTGCATCGCCAGACGAGACGGAGAACGAGACCGCGGAGGTCGTCGCCGCTAGATAAGCACCAGAGGCCGGACATCGATATATTGGCGAGCGCAGCCTTGAAGCGGAGTTCCGCCTGGCTGCGCGTTTTAATGAAGTAACATAGACTTTAGTCCGGGTCCTGGTCATTTCATTAAGCCACAGACTGAAGTCTATGCTGCTAACCAGGAGAAATAAGGAATCATGGCAGAAATAACCGCAGCCGCGATCAAGGCGCTGCGCGAAAAAACCGGGACCGGCATGATGGACTGTAAGAAAGCCCTCACTGAAGCCGGAGGTAACGAGGAACGCGCGATCGAGATTCTGCGCGAACGTGGTTTGGCATCGGCCAAGAAAAAGGAAGGCCGGGTGGCTGCCGAAGGCGTTGTCGGCTCGTATATCCATATGGGCGGCAAAGTTGGAGTGCTGGTCGAAGTAAACTGCGAGACGGACTTCGCGGCTCGCAGCGAAGAGTTTCAGCAACTGGTGAAAGATACGGCTATGCACATCGCCGCAGCGGAACCACGCTATATTTCGCGCGAAGAAGTTGCGGCCGAAGTCCTCGATAAGGAACGAGAGATTGCTCGCGCTCAGGCGAAAAATGATCCTAAGAATGCCAGCAAGCCCGAGCAGGTCATCGACAGGATCGTAGAAGGCCGCTTAAATAAGTTCTTCGAAGAAGTCGTCCTGCTCGATCAACCTTTTATTAAGGATCCCGCGAAGACAGTAGGTGAGTTGGTTACGGACAAAATCGCCAAGATCGGCGAGACCATCACCATCCGGCGATTCGCCCGCTACAAAATGGGCGAGGGCCTGATAAAGCGTGACGACGACTTCGGCGACGAAGTGGCGAAGCTGGCGGGAAGTTAGTCGAATTACTTAGCGAGCTTTGCGCCCTATCTGAATTTCTCGCAAACGCGCCAGGACGCAAAGAAAAGCGAGTCCTATTTATTAATGAGCACCGAAACTCAAAACCAGCCAGCCTACCGCCGCGTGCTCTTGAAGATCTCCGGCGAAGCCCTAATCGGCGAGCAGACTTTCGGAATCGACGTGAATGTCGCGCGTTCGGTAGCCGAAGAGATCAAGCAAGTGCACGACCTCGGTGTCGAAGTGGCTGTGGTCGTGGGTGGAGGCAATATCTTCCGCGGCGTTTCCGCGAGTGCCGGCAACATGGATCGATCTTCCGCTGACTACATCGGCATGCTCGCCACAGTAATGAATGCCGTCGTGCTACAGGACGCGCTGGAAACAACCGGTGCCCAAACGCGCGTGCTCTCGGCGATCGATATTCCTCAACTTGCCGAACCTTTCGTCCGGCGTCGCGCAATTCGGCATCTGGAAAAAGGCCGCATAGTGATCTTTGCCGCCGGCACCGGAAATCCCTTCTTCTCGACTGACTCAGCAGCCGCGCTCCGCGCTCTAGAGATAAAAGCTGAAGTGATTCTGAAAGCCACTAAAGTCGACGGCGTCTATTCGGCAGACCCAATGAAAGACACCTCCGCGACGCGGTTCGACTGTATTACTTACCAGGAGGTGCTTGAGAAGCAGTTGAAAGTGATGGACGCCTCGGCAATCTCTCTCTGCATGGACAACGATCTGCCGATCATCGTCTTCAACATGCGGAAGTCCGGAAACATCGTCCGCGTGGTGCGCAGCCACGCCGGTATCGGCACGCGTGTCTGCCTGGAAAAGCCGCCCGGGCAGTGAATTGCGAAGTAATCAATTTAAAATCCAATAGCGCGTCTCCGGGTTAAATCGGATCTGCGCGCCCTGGTTCCCGGACGCGAAATCCTACTTTACTATTCTCGATTTACGATTTACGATTCACGCCCTTCTTGATTCGACACTACGGAGTTCGTCATGACTGAAAAAGACGTCATCAAGGAAACCAAACCGCGTATGGAAGCCGCGATCGAGGATGTGCGTCGTAAGCTGGCCACCGTGCGTACGGGTCGCGCCGCGGTTAGCCTTTTGGACGCCGTGACAGTTGATTACTACGGCACTCCGACGCCGCTGAATCAAATGGCTTCAGTGCATGCACCCGAGCCCCAGATGCTGACAGTGCAGCCGTGGGATCCCACCCAGATCGGAAACGTCGAGAAAGCTATTCGCGCCGCCGATCTCGGCTTGAACCCCTCGAACGACGGCAAACTGGTGCGCATTCCGATTCCTCCTCTAACTGAGGAACGACGCAAGCAATTGGCGAAGCAGGTTCATGAAATTGCCGAAGAACACCGCACCGCCATCCGGAACATTCGTCGTGACGAGAATGACAAGCTGAAGAAGATGCTCAAGGACAAAACGATTTCGGAAGATAACGAGCGTGACGGTCTTGATGAAGTGCAAAAGCTGACGGACACCTACATCTCGAAGATTGACGATCTGTCAAAGTCAAAAGAGCACGAAATCATGAGTATTTGATGTCCGACAAACTTTAGTTTGTCGCACCCGCCTGCGATGTAATGAAAAGCGACAAACTAAAGTTTGTCGGACATTTATGATCATTGCTCTCGCCTTATCCTTGATTGCCATTGCGAGCGGCACGGTTCTCACTTACACCTACGACGAGGACGCGCCGCTCGCTTCGCGTGTATGCAGCGGCGCCTGCATCGGCTTTGCCCTGCTTGGTCTGCTGGGTTTTGCTCTGGCGCTCGTATTCGAGCTGACCGCACCGGCTTTGATCGCGACGGCATTTCTGCTGGCCACACCGTTATTTCTACTGGTGGATGCTGAGCGTCGTACTCAAGTAAGCACCGACATCGACAGTGCAATACAGGCCATCAGCCGCGCCATCTCGAGGCCGGATCGCTGGGCGTTCATCTATTTCTTTTTTTATGCGGGTGTCGCGGTGGTCGCGTGGTTGGTGTTCGCGCGCGCGATGTTTGAAAAACCGGATGGGATTTACACTGGCGTCCTGAACAACTATGGCGACCTGCCGTTTCACCTGAGCGTAGTCTCGCGCTTTGCCTGGGGCCAGAATTTTCCGCCTGAAGATCCGACCTTTGCCGGCGTGCGTTTCACCTATCCGTTTGTTACCGACTTTATCTCGGCAATGTTCGTGCGCGCCGGCGCTGGTCTGCGCGATTCAATGTTCATTGAGAATTGGATCCTCGGGGTAGCGCTCGTCGGCGTGCTGCATCGTTTTGGACAGCAACTGCTGCGCAATCGCACGGCCGCGATCCTGACACCCGTGCTAGTGGTCTTGAACGGTGGCTTTGGTTGGTGGCTGCTGTTTGACGACGTGAAGAAAACTGGAAAGGGAGTGTTCCAGGTTCTGGCACACATTCAACACTCGTACACAATTCTTCCCGAAGCTGCCGAAGGTTGGCGCTGGGGGAATGCCGTCACCAGCCTGCTCGTTCCACAGCGTGGATTTCTTCTGGGCATCCCGCTGGCAGTGATTGTATTCACTCAATGGTGGGCCGCGTCGCGCAGCGACGGTGAAGGAAAAAGTAAAAAGGTAAAAGGAAAAAAGGATGAGCGCGGAAAGAAACTGGGAGCCGCGTCGAGGGAGAGTGAAATAGCCAGATCTACCGACGCAGGTTCTTCCCTTTTTCCTTTTTCCTTTTTTCTTTTGCCTTCCGCGAAACGCATGCTTGCCGCCGGATTCGTCGCCGGTCTGCTGCCACTGGTGCACGCACATAGTTTTATCGCGGTAATGGGCGTGGGCGGATGCCTGGCACTAATAAACTTCAAAAGATGGCGGGAGTGGCTGACCTTTTTGGTCACCGCTTCACTGATCGCATTGCCGCAGTTGCTCTGGTCGACCCACGGCAGCGCGGTCAAAACCAGCGCTTTCATCGGATTTCAGTTTGGCTGGGACAAAGGTGACGCAAACTTTTTCTGGTTCTGGTTCAAGAACACCGGCTTATTCATTCCGCTGCTGATTGCGGCGCTGCTGTGGAAGCGCGATAACTACCTGGTGTCCCGCCGGCTGCTGTTTTTCTATCTGCCGTTTCTGCTCTGCTTCATCATTCCGAACATGGTGAAGCTGGCGCCGTGGATTTGGGACAACGTGAAAGTGCTTTTCTACTGGTGGATTGTTTCGGCGCCGATTGTCGCGCTTTTGCTGGCGCGGCTTTGGGAAAGTAACGGTTGGAACCGCGCCTTGGCGGCGGCCCTGTTCGTAGTGCTGACGCTGGCCGGAGGTTTGGATGTATTCGCTCTGGTGACGAGACAGGGCGAATATCAGGAATTCGATCGGGACGGCGCTGACTTTGCCGAGATGATCAAGCAGCAGGCGCCGCCGCGGGCCACCATCCTGCACGCGCCGGTTCACAACACGCCGGTGTTTCTAACCGGAAGGCGTTCGCTGATGGGCTATCCCGGACACATCTGGACGCACGGACTGGATTTTGGTGCGCGCGAGACGGACATTAGGAAGATTTACGCCGGCTCGCCCGACGCCGCCGCCTTGCTCGCGAAATACGGCGTCGACTATGTTGTAATCGATCCACAGGAACATTCGTTGATGCCGGTGAACGACGCGTTCTTCAGTCGTTACCGGGAAGTTGCAAAGATAGGTGAGTACCACCTCTACAAAATCACGCCGTAAGAAACAGCGGGCTGCGGGGAAGAAGGAAAGTGTAGCTGCGGCACAGAGGCCCCGCGAACCAGGCGCGCCGGCTGAGGCAGCCGAACTTTCTCAGCGCGTGTGGCGTCTGTCTTCTGCGGCGATCCTGATCGTTGGCGCCTTTCTACGTCTTTATAATCTTTCCTTGGTGCCGCTGCATCATGACGAAGGCGTCAACGGGAATTTTCTCATGACCCTCGTCCGCGAGGGCAAGTACACCTACAACCCGGAAAACTATCACGGGCCGACGCTTTATTATTTCTCAGCCATCATTCCCTGGCTGGCCCGATTTTTCGGCGGAAAGACTTTCGGCGACAACTACGGACTAACCACCTTCAATATTCGCCTGGTCACGGCCGCCTTTGGTATTGCGACGATCGGTCTCGTATTGCTGCTGCGGAAACGTCTGGGCACAATCGGCGCGTTGACGGCCGCGGCGCTGATCGCGATCTCGCCGGGCGCAGTTTATCTCTCGCGCTATTTCATCCACGAGTCGTTGTTCGTCTTTTTCACGCTGGGTATTGTGGTGGCGGCTTTGAAGTATTACGACAGCGACCGCGCGGTGTATCTGATCCTGGCGTCAATCTCGGCGGCCTTACTGGTAGCGACCAAAGAGACGTGGATTATTAACGGCCCGGTGCTGCTGATCGCGCTCATCACGACCGGCCTGTACTTTAAACTCCGCGAACGGCTAAGCGGAAACCCGGTCGCCCAGGAATCCGCCGACGAGAAAGGCGGAGTACTTGATCGATTTGGCGGGCCCATTCCCGTCGCGACTGTCGCGCTGGTGGCGCTGACGATTTTCATTGTAGTCAACGTGCTCTTCTATTCATCGTTTTTCACCAACTATCCCAAAGGCGTTAGCGACGCGTTTCAGACTTTGAAGCTTTGGCGGCATCGCACGCACGAGCACGCCCATCCATTCCTGCAATACTTTGAATGGCTGAGACAGATAGAATCGCCGCTATTGTTGCTGGGCGCAGCCGGAGCCGCGATTGCAGTCTGGCGCGGAGACAATCGCTTTGCTTTGTTCGCGGCGCAGTGGGCTTTCGGACTACTGGTGGCGTATTCGCTCGTGGAATACAAGACGCCGTGGATATCCTTGAACTTCATCGTGCCTCTGGCCATCGTGAGCGGCTATGCACTCGATCAACTTTACCGAAGATTTACAGAGCCCTGGTTGCCGCTCGCGCTGGCCGGCGGCGCGATTGCGCTTCTGTTTTATGGGCGCCTGGTTAAGCTCAAAGACATCAATGAGGGCATTCGTTCGGGTGTCACATGGGATTTCGACTTTTCGAAATACTGGCTCGCGATAGCGGCCATTCTCCTCCTGGCCATGTATGCCGGATATGTCCTCTATTCCAGATATGATCGACCAAAAATCTCTCAGCACTTCTACGTTGCCGCCGCAATCGCAGTCGCTGTACTTAGCTATCAAATGTACCAGCTCAACTTCGTACACTACGACGACGATCAGTATCCGTATGTCTATGCGCACACACGGCGAGAGACGCTGGCGATGCTCGCCGAGGTTGACGGCATTGCGAAACGTCTGAAGACAGGCAATGACACGGGCGTCGCTTTGGTCTCGCCGGATTACTGGCCCCTGCCGTGGTATTTCCGCGATTACAAACGCGTCGGCTATTACCAGCAGATCGTACCGACAAACGAGCCTGTGATAATCGGCTCAAAGGCCCAGGAGGAACAGCTTAAGGCTACCTACGGCGATCGTTATCAATTGATCAATTCCGGAGTTGACGATGGGGCCTATGCGCTGCGGCCGGGGGTGGATCTGCTGTTGTATGTTCGCAAAGACGTGGCGCAGTGATTTGGAGTGCGCCGACTTGTCGGCGCTTTGGATCGTTTTCGCCCCTCTCCCACCGGGAGAGGGGTTGGGGAGAGGGCGCGAAGCGTGGAGACAAGCGGCCCACGCTAACACTCGCCTGTCGCTACAGGGATCAATCAAAAGCGGCGTCGCGCTCCGCTTGCCGTCGCACTCCAAATAAAGGCCCGTTTGCTCGGCTCAACTAACGTCAGTAGACTGTGACCATAATGGAAATAGGCGAGCACTTGAAGGACCTATGAAAGGAAAAAGAAAAGAATCAGAGCTCGAAGATGAAATGAGACCTGAATACGACTTCAGCAAGCTCAAATTTGTAGGTCGGGGAATCTACGCTGAACGATATCGCGCCGGTACAAGGATCTTTCTGTTGGAACCTGACGCGAGAGAAGTCTTTTCTGAAGAAAAGTCGGTTAAACTTGAAGACGTCACTGAATAAGACAACAGCCAGAGACTTCTCAGTTTTGGTCTATGCACTGGGAGTGGACGAGAGTGATTTACTCGATTACCTCAACTGGTGCTTACTTGAACACCTTGTAACAACCTTTTCAGAAGACAAGAGCTGGATATTAGGCCTACGCTCTGTACCCACCGGATTGTCTCAGTTCAAAGACGCAGTCGAGAAAAGGACCAGACTAAAGTGGGATGTGGAAAACATTAGCAGACTCTATGACCGAGTAATTAAGGCGATTGAAAGACACTACAGGAAACCGATTACCTACGAAGAACTGATTCGTCTGCTGATCAATTCACCTTTGAGGTGCTCGAATTCATCTTGTGGCAAGGCTCCTCCCGAGGTCAAGTTGCACATCGATCATTCGATCCCAGCCTCCAAAGGCGGTGACTCTAAGTTTGAGAATCTGAAGTTTCTTTGTGAGCAGTGTAACCTGTCCAAGTCTAACAAGCTCGAAAGGAGTGGCATATGGCTGACATTAGAATCCCTGCAACCGTTCTAAGGCAGAAGGACAAGGAACTGTATTTATTCAAGATGAACTCTACTCTCTTGAGGAGGATTACTTACGTCACGCCACGTTCGAAGGAGAACCCCGACGAATTGCAGCGAGTCTACAGTGAATCGCGGGCACGCGAGATTGGCTTATGGATACAGGAGGAGAACTCGCTATTGCCGAACGCAATTGTTTTAGATCTGAAGGATGAGGTTCAAATAGAGCCGACAGCCAATCCTGACGTGGTTACAATAACCATACCGGACCCGGACAAGGTCGCTGAGCCAAAAATCGCATACATCTTGGACGGCCAGCATCGCGTGAAGGGATTTGAACACGCTGGAAGCACTGAGTTCGATTTGGCTGTAATTGCCGTTCACAACATTAATGAGAACGTGCGCGGAAAAATCTTCATTGATATTAATTCAAAGCAGGTGAAGGTCGACGAGCGGCTCTTGCTTGATTTGATGGCCGGAACCAAGAGTCTTGCTCAAGATGATGAGAGGGTCTATGAAGTGATCAAGGGCCTGGACCGGAGTACAGATTCACCCTTGCGAGACAAGATACAGTTTCTGCCGGAGGACAAAAACAAATGGGTGAAAAACACAAACCTCTTCAAAAACCTAAAGCCGCATATCGCAAACGGCGGAGTTCTCTATAAAAAGACTACCGGGCAACAAATTGGGATTTTTTCTGCCTATTTCTCGGCATTCAAAGCGGTTTTTTCGGACGAGTGGGGAGACTCGAAAAACTATATATTGACTCGTAATCAAGGAATCGAATTGATGTGTGGGATTTTCCGGGAGATAAAGCACCGCTGCGATCTTTTCGAAGGACAACAGTATAACAAGACGTCTTTTACAAATCAGGTGAGCATTTTGCGAGGGAAGAAACTAGTAATCCCTCTGAAAGACAATCAGAGTCTAAACATACTAATCGATTGGAGGCGATTGTAAATATTCTGAACAGCGATTAGTTAGCCGATTCTCAATCTTATGATGCGTCTTCCCAAATTCGATTACCGCACGCCGCGCTCCATCGCGGAGGCGGTAAAGATTATCGGCGACGCCGGGCCCGAAGCGCAGTTTGTCGCCGGCGGGACCGATCTCTATCCGAATATGAAGCGCAGGCAACAGACGCCGCGCACGGTTATCTCAGTCATGCGTCTTCCTGAACTGAACCAAGTGACAGGGGCCGGAGTTCAGGGGTTGGTAATTGGGGCGTCAGTCACGCTGACGGATATTTGTGAGAACGAGATTATCAAACGCGACTATCCGGTAGTCTCAAGCGCCGCGCGCACCATCTCCACGCCGATCCTGCGCAACATGGGAACGATTGGCGGCAACCTCTTGCTGGATACGCGCTGCAATTACTACGACCAGAACTACGAATGGCGCAAAGGCATCAATTTTTGTCTCAAGAAAGACGGCGACGTTTGTTGGGTGGCGCCCGGCAGCTCGAAATGCTGGGCCGTGCAGTCTTCCGATCTGGTGCCGGTGATGGTGGCAATCGGCGCGAAGTTTCGTCTGGCTTCGACTCTGGGCGAGCGGATGGTTGACGCGGCCGGATTCTATAACGACGACGGCATCGACTATCTCAAGAAGCGGCCCGACGAATTGCTGGTAGACATTCATTTGCCGCCGACGAACGGCTGGCGCGCTTCGTATCAGAAGCTTCGCCGCCGCGGCGCTTTCGATTTCCCGGTCCTCGGCGTAGCGGCATGCATCCACTACGAAAGCGCTCACGATAGCAAGCAGAGTGTCAGTACCGGGAGCGGTAGCGACCGGGTTATCGCTGACGCCAGAATCGTCCTCGGCGCGATCGCGCCCTCACCCATACAGGTAACGGAAGCTGAACGAGAGTTGATCGGCCAGCCGTTTGACGATGATCACATTCAGGCCGCCGCCGAAGCCTGCTATAACAAAGCACGGCCGCTGGATAACACTGATTTCGTAATGAACTGGCGCAAACAGATGACCCGGCAGTACACGCTGCGCGCCTTAAGAGAATTACTGGCCTGATTAACCACAAAGACACTAAGTCACCAAGAAAACCTTTTCACCATTTCGGGTTTGAATTCTTTGTGTCTTGGTGTCTTTGTGGTTATCTTCTTCGCGTGAATGAGATCGCCGCTATCCTTCTCGCCGCCGGGCGCTCTCGCCGCATGGGCGCGTTCAAGCCGCTGCTGCCCTTCGGCGAGACCACGGTGATTGAAAGTTGCCTCAACAATCTGCGTACAGCCGGAATTGAAAGCATCGTCGTAGTCGTGGGACATCGCGCCGAAGAAGTCCGGGCACAACTAAGGAATCTAAACATAACCTTCGCCTTAAATCCCGATCCAGACAGCGAGATGAGCGCTTCCATCGCCCGCGGAGTCGAACTGATCAACTGGAACGCAAAGGCGTTACTCATTAGCCTGGTCGATCATCCGGCTGTGCCTTCTGACGTCATCACTCTGCTAATCAACGAATGGAATCAAGGCGCCAAATTCATTCAGCCGGAATACCACGGTCGCGGCGGACATCCTGTCTTAATTGATCTAGTCTATCGCCACGAACTCCTGACGCTGGATCCCCGGAGAGGTTTGCGCGCGGTGTTCGCCGCACATCCCGAGGAGGTGCGGCGCGTGCCTGTCGATTCGCCTTACGTTGCGCGAGATATGGACACGTGGGAAGATTACCTGCGGCTGCACCAGGATGTCTTTGGCGCCGCGCCGGCGCGTATTTGAGCGATATTCGGCCGGTTATCAGCCAAGTCCAACGAGACCGCCTCCAGGCTCATCTAAGCCGTGTTGCATGGTCGTCTAACGCCAGGTGTAAGGCAGACGACGAACAAAGGAGCTTTAATGTTAACCAATATTCGAAGAGTCGGTGTGGTCGTTACCTTTCTCTTCACGCTTACCGCGTTCGCTTCAGTTCCGGCCTGGGCCCAGGATCGAACGGCGGATTTTTCTTTCCGCGCCGTCGACGGCCCGGCGGTGACGTCCGAGAGCTTGCGCGGCGAGGTGGTCGTGCTGGCGTTTGGCGCGTCGTGGTTGCCGCTGACCAAAAATCAGATGGAAGCTGTAAAGAAACTCGCCGATCAATACGCTGGTCGAGGCGTCGCTGTTTATTGGGTTAGTACTGAATCAGAGTCTCCGAAATCGAAGAACTACGCTTCGGATGAACAACTTCGCGAATTAGCCCGCAAATATAAAGCGGCAGTCCTGCGAGATCCGGATGGCGTGGTTTCGAAGAAGCTGGGGGTCGATCAGTTACCGTCGGTGGTGATCATCGATAAGCACGGGAACATTGCCGCCACGATCGGTGGTATGGATCCGAACGCGAACCTGGCGACTCAGTTGTCGGCACGATTGGATAAGATCTTATAACCACCCTAACAATTGGCTCACTCACGGTCGGGCTTCTGCCATGATCAGCTCATAAAGCAAACGCACCGGCAAACCCACGACATTGGAATAGTCGCCTTTGATTCCTTTGATGAATCGTGCCCCGAGCCCCTGGATTGCGTAGGCGCCGGCCTTGTCCATGGGCTCGCCGGTGGCAACGTACCAACCGACTTCAGCTTCGTCCATCTCAGCGAACCTCACTTCGGTAACTTCATGAGCGACCCGCGGCTGGCCAAACTTTCCGTTGAAGACTGCGACTCCCGTTAACACCTGGTGCCAGCGACCCTGCAACAGTCGCAGCATCCGACGCGCATCTTCCTCGTCACGCGGCTTTCCCAGAATCTCTCCATCGACAACCACTACAGTATCAGCGCCCACCACCGTCGCGCCAGTAACGTGCGGAGTCACGACCTCGGCTTTGGCCCGCGCAACTCTTTTGACGTATGTTGGCGCGTCCTCGTGACCATGACGTGATTCGTCGATGTTCGCGGGCAGGGCCTCAAACGACCAGCCGGCGGCGCGCAGGATTTCTGCGCGACGCGGACTTGCTGAGGCAAGGATGAGCTTTGGCATCACGATCATTCGCATGTTCTCCGCTGCTGGCTACTTAAATCAACCATCTGAAGCCTACTAACTTGGTTGTTTCAGTTGTCTTCCATTAAACTGCAAAACTCGCACTGGCAGACTGTGTACACATTATTTGAGGTTCGGTTCTGCTCGGCAGTCTGAACGCGAAACCATGATTGACCTGGCCCGCTTGTTACCGAAACTTCTGAAAGCCACTGGGACAAATCCCGAGATGGCTGAAATCGCAGCGCGGATCGCCTGGACGCGCGCAGCCGGCGAAGGACTGCGTCCTCACGCGGTGCCGTTTAGACTTTTTCGCAAAACTTTGGTTGTTGCTGTCGCCGATCCGATCTGGCAAAAGCAACTACAGATGATGGCCGCCGAACTTCTGTTTCGGATCAATCAACTGCTCGATGGTCCGGTCGTTGACTTTATCGAATTCCGCATCGATCCGGCAACGGTCGCGAAGGCCCGCGCCAGGACCTGGCCAGACAAGGTTTCGTCGTCTGAAGGACGGACGCCGATTCCCGCGGAGGTGCTGGCAGCAGCCGGCAACATCACTGACCCTGACCTGCGGCAGCGCTTTGTGCGCGCCGCGGCAAACTGTATCAATCGACGAGAAGGAAAGCAGCCTTGATTTGAACCTGAACGATCATGCCTATTTCGGAAGCTGACATTGAAAAGATTGCCCAACTGGCTCATCTGGAGATCACCGCTGAAGAGCGCCGCATCTTTGCGCCGCAGATCGCTGAGATTGTCACCTATGTCGAGCAACTCAACGAAATCGACACCAGCGCCATCGAACCGGCTCTGGGCGGTTTGACTCCTGAAGGCGAACGGACGGAATCGTCAAGACCGGACCAGGTGCAACCGTGTTTGGGACAAGCGCTGGCACTCGATCAAGCCCCTGATCCGGCAGAGGGATATTTTCGCGTGCCGAAAGTGCTGGGCTGATTTCTGTTCAAGATCTAGAGGCTCATTTTGGAACAGCCACCACTTAAGTCATTGCACGCTGAGAGTTCGCTAAATCTGGTAAAGCTCGAACAGTTTCGTAAGCTATCCAATGAGCAGATCATGAATTCCCTCAAAGCAGGACAGTCGTGTTCTTTAAAGGCGAGACCCGATGGTACTCTTATCGAAGGTCATCATCGCATCAAAGTTTTGCGCGAGCGGGGAATCGACGTCGATTCCCTGCCGCGAGAGATCGTGCCAAAGAGTTAAGTATCTATGACCAATTATCTTATTGAAGGACCTTGGGCCGGCCAGCTTGCCATTGTTCCGCGTCCGCGTGGCGGCGATTGGCTGGACGATCAGATGCGCGCATTGAAAGATGCCGGTTTCGATCTAGTGGTATCGCTGTTAACCAGAGACGAATTGCAGGAACTCGGGTTAAATCGGGAAGCGGATCTTAGCCGGCAGCACGGGCTGCGGTTCTCCGAGTTTCCAATTCACGACCTTGGCGTTCCGGATTCACCGAAGGTAGCTCAGAAATTCATCGGCAAACTGCACGACGCTCTGGTGGCTGGGGAAAACGTAGCTATTCATTGTCGCCAGGGGATCGGAAGATCAGGTCTGATTGCTTCCAGCCTTTTGGTCATGTCAGGAATTGATCCGGCAACGGCGTTTCGGCTGGTGAGCGCTGCACGCGGATTGCCCGTTCCAGAAACTCCGGAACAGAGGGACTGGGTTGTGGAACTATCGCGAGAGTTTGCAGAGCCGCTAGCCGGAAGATAGACAAGCGCCTGAAGTTTCCTGTTGCCCATTATGTGCGAAAGTCTAATCAATCTCAGAGACTGTATCGCGCGTGGCGAGACTACCGCGCGCGTCGCGACGGAATCCTCGCTCGACGCGGCGGATAGGTTGAACGACACGCTCAACGCTTTTCTGGAAATCGATCGGGAGGGCGCGCTGAAACGCGCCGATACAATCGACGCGACAATGAAATCAAAAACCGCCGGCGAGGCGGAAGCGCTCCCGGCAATGCCTCTCGCGGGAATTCCCATCGCGATCAAAGACAACATCTGTGTGCGGGGCCTCCAGACCTCCTGCGGCTCGCGCATTCTGGGGCCTTACCATCCTCCCTACAACGCGACCGCGATCCAACGTTTGCTCGACGCAGGTTCCGTGATCATCGGCAAAACCAACTGCGACGAGTTTGCCATGGGATCGTCCAACGAGAACTCAGCCTTTGGCCCAGTGAAAAATCCCTGGGACACTTCGCGTGTACCCGGCGGATCTTCCGGCGGATCGGCAGCGGCGGTGGCTGCCGGCATCGTTCCCGTGGCTCTCGGCTCAGACACAGGCGGATCGGTGCGCCAGCCCGCCTCGCTGTGTGGCGTGGTTGGAATCAAACCTACGTATGGCCGCGTGTCGCGTTACGGACTGGTAGCGTTCGGCTCGTCACTCGATCAAATCGGAGTGCTGGCGCGCGAGGCGCAAGACGCCGCCGCTCTGCTTCAGGTCATTGCCGGACGAGACCCGCACGATGCCACCAGTGCTGATGTGCCGGTACCGGAATATTCAGCTTTGCTGGACAAGGATATTACCGGAGTGCGCTTGGGCGTTTCGCGCGCCCTGCTGGGCGAAGGTCTTAACGACGAAGTGCGAGGCGCCGTGGTAAAGGCAATCGCGGTCTATCGCGATCTCGGCGCAGAGATTGTTGATGTCGATTTGCCGCATGCGAAATACGCGATCGCGGTTTACTACATCATTGCCACCGCGGAAGCGTCATCGAACCTGGCCCGCTATGATGGCGTTCGTTACGGCTTTCGCGCCGAAGAGGCGCCGGCGCTGCGCGACATGTATCGCCGGACACGTGATGAAGGTTTCGGCCCGGAAGTAAAGCGCCGGATCATGCTCGGCACTTACGTACTGTCGGCCGGTTACTATGATGCTTATTACCTCAAAGCGCAAAAAGTCCGCGCGCTGATGAGCGAGGATTTTGCGAAAGCATTCGAGAAATGCGATGCCGTGCTGACGCCCACCGCGCCAACGCCCGCGTTTCTTTTTGGCGAGAAGGTTGACGATCCTCTGGCCATGTACTTAAACGACATCTACACCGTCACCGCAAACCTCGCGGGCGTGCCCGGCATCAGCGTCCCGTGCGGACTTTCGAAAGATGGGCTGCCGATCGGCTTGCAACTCCTCGGTCCGTATTGGAGCGAAGTCAGGTTGCTGAATCTCGCGCACACATATCAGAAGACGCATCCGTTGAACGCGCGTCCCGCAGTTCATGCCTGACCTTTGAAAAGCAAACGGGCACCCTTAACTTGGGCGTTTCCTCGTTCACACAAACTGCTGTAGTGACGATTTCGGCCCTATGGCATCCACCAGCGATCGCGCGATCGACGTTCTCGCTTCTGATGTCGTTTCAAATCGTTACGCTCCTCTTTCTGATGGCGTCGCAGGGCTGCGCTGTTACCAAACTCTTCACGCTCCAGGCGCTGGTGAAGCTTCAGTTCGCGTTTCTCCTGCTTTTGATGACGCTTCCCAGAATCGCGCTGACCCCAATAGGGATCCTGGGCGTTCGCTGTGACAGCCAGTCCCAATACCAGCGACGAACCTAGTACAGTCGCGTGTGCTACCCGTTTTAGTGTCTTAACATTCCAGATCATACAAAACCTCCTTGCAAAGCGGAGTGTTACTCTTCAGATTCACCCGCGTTTCTCTCCGCATTGATATTCTTTCTGCCTTCGCGAGAAAAGACTCGCAAGTATTATTCCGACAACTGTTGTTTGAATCGAAAATCATTTGGACTTTTCTGTTAAGAACTGATTGCGAAATTCAGGTGAGCGCCGGCGAAGCTCAAGCCATTCGCGAAAAAGATTTGGCGTCTGAATCCAAACTGCCAGCCATTCCGCGATTTCGGCTTGTTCAGTTCGAGTCAGTTGATCAAGCGCTGGATTCTTGGCAAACGATTCCACTACTTGTCTGGCATCGACGGCTATCTTTCGCGCGCGCTGCAAGGTGTCTTTGTCTCCCGCTTGCTCTGATCTATCTCTTACCTCTGCCAGCCTCTTGATCAAGGCTTCGGCTTGCTTGAGCCGCAACGGCCCCCCGGCCACGAAAGCTTCGAAACTGCGGAATCTCTTCGCTTCCCTTCTAATTTTTGCGTGACGCCAGCGGGCGTCGAACTCGATCACTTCCGGATGCCGCAACTCGGCGCCTTCGTCGGCCAGTACGCGCGCGATCGCCGCCGGACTCTCGACGGCGGCCGCTCCGAACTGGTCGTGAATTGAACTTTGAATCTTTCGCAGTTCAGACGCGCCAACCATTACCCGGCCCAAATCATCCCACGCTGTGATTATCAGCTCTCGTTTAGTGCGCGCTTTTGAAATCGGTCGCGTCATTCGGCCGGCTCTGACTTTCCTGACAAAACTATACAAGATAGAATCGGATGCTGCCGCGAAGATGCTTTAACAACAGGTCCAGAGTCAAACTATGATCATCTCAGCCCACCACAGTAAACCGACATTGCGCGCCATTGTTCTGCTGGCCACGTTAATCGCTTCGGCTTCAATGGCGTCGGCCCAGGCGGGGCGCCTGACTAAGATTGACGTCGTGGGACTGAAGCGGATTCCGCCCGCCCAGGTGATCGCCGCCAGTGAACTAAAAATCGGACAAGCAGTCGATCCGAGCGTGCTGGACGCGGCGGCCACGAAGCTGATGCAGTCGGGCCTGTTCAAGAAACTGACTTACCGGGTTCGCGGCCGGGTTGGCGAGGTCACAGTAATTTTCGAAGTTGAAGAAGCGAATCGCAGTCTGCCCGTGGTCTTTGAGAATTTTGTCTGGTTCACCGACGAGGAATTGGCTAGCGCTATTCGCAACGACATCCCTTTCTTCAACGGCACTGCACCTGAAGCAGGCGACGCCACGGAAAAGATCGTCCAGTCCCTGCAACGTCTTTTGAACGAAAGGAAGATACCCGGCCGCGTCGAGGTCATGCCTTACACCGATCTGGCGAAGGGCACGCAGGAATTTCTGTTCACTGTGAGAGGTGTGAAGATTCCGGTGTGCTCGCTGAGCTTTCCCGGCGCAGAAGCGGTATCGGAGGCTGAGTTGATTAAAGCTTCGCAACCGCTGATCAATTCAGACTTCTCCCGAAAAGACATCAGCGCCTTTGCGACTTACACTCTGTTTCCTTTGTACCGCCGCCTCGGTCGGCTCCGCGCGCAGTTTCGGGAACCGGCGGCTGCAAAGGCAGAGAACCTGGCTAACTGCGTGGACGGCGTGACCGTCACCGTTCCCGTCGATGAAGGTATCGTTTATTCGTGGGCCAAATCCGATTGGACCGGAAATCAGTCTTTGTCGCCAACCGAATTGTCGGCCGCGCTGGGCATGAAGTCAGGGGAAATCGCGGATGGCAGCAGAATCGATGCTGGTCTTAAGGAAGTCCGCACTGCTTACGGCCGAAAAGGATATCTGGTTGTCCGGATCAAAGAATCTTCTCAGTTTGACGATTCAGCTCACTGGGTCAGTTATCAGTTCGCCGTTTCCGAAGGACCGCAGTATCACATGGGGAACCTGATCATCAATGGGATGGCGCCGGACCTGACGCAGAACTTAAAAGAGAGTTGGACGCTTCAGTCGGGGGCGGTGTTTGACGAATCCTATGTTGACGATTTCAGATTGAACGCGCTGCCGAGGTTTATCGGCACCCAGATGCAACGCTCACTTGCATTCCACGCCACCGCGCAAACTGTAACCAGACCTGACGCGCAGAAGCTGACCGTCGATGTCATTATCACGTTCAAGTGATCGGGGACAGAACCGGGAGCGGTAGCGACCGGATGCAACCACTTTCCATGTCGCTTGAGGCCACCTGCAGCGAAGCCCGCGCGAATCAGGGCCACAATGAAACCCGCGTCTCGGATTTGTTCTCCCGGATAGCGGCCGACTTCGCCACCAAACCCTTCTTTCCTCATCGCATTTTCAAACAAGGCGACGCGCAAACAATCGGCGCGCATTTCTGGCCCGGTCGCTGGCGCGCCCGCGACCGCACCGGCGACGAAGAGCGCCTGTTCCAAGTCGAGCCGGGCAGTCAGGTTCTGGCTCGCTGCCGCTGGCAACCGAATCGCGCGGAACATCCTACGCTGTTGCTGTGGCACGGCATGGAAGGATCGAGCGCCTCTGGTTACATGCTGATCACGGCCGACAAGGCTTTCCGTGCCGGCTTTAATGTCATCCGGCTTAACTTTCGCAATTGCGGCAACACCGAGCATCTTTCGCCAAAGCTTTACCACGGCGGCCTGACCGACGACCTGCGCGTGGTAATTGACGAATTGATCGCCGGCGACGGTCTGTCGCGTATCGCTATCGCCGGCTTCTCTTTGGGCGGCAACATGGTCTTGAAGCTGGTGGGTGAATATGGAGAAAACCCGCCGAGTGAAATAAAAGCCGTCTGCGCCATCTCGCCTTCGATCGATATGCGCGCCGGATCGGAACTGTTGATGAAACGACGCAATTGGATCTATCAACGGGATTTTCTGCGGCGTTTGAGACAGCGTATCAGGATTAAGAAAAAACTGTTTCCCAATCTTTATGACTCGAACGGTCTGAACCGCGTCCGCACCATCAAACAGTTTGACGACCGTTACGTCGCGCCCGCATTCGGCTTCGCCAGTGCCGACGATTACTACGCGAAAGCCAGTTCGTTTCCCTACATTGGCCGCATTCGCGTGCCTACACTGATCATTCATGCCAAAGACGATCCGTTCGTCCCCTTCGCGCCGCTGCGCGATCCGTCGATAGCTGCAAATCCTTACGTGCTGCTGATGGCGACAAAACACGGTGGCCACGTGGCATTCCTGTCGGCAAATCCAAAGGAGCGATTCTGGGCAGAAAATCGTCTGGTTGAGTTTTGCCAGATAGTTAGCGCTAAGCAATAATCAGTCGGCGTAGCCAACGTGAAGTTGGGCCGGTTTTGAAAGAGATTCCAATAAACTGCTTGATTTCTTGCAAGGAAGCGATATACTCCCGCGCCGTAAGCCCTCGCAGCTTCTGGTTCTCAGTTAACATCCCAACCCAAGAGGTGACAGGATGGCCCGTAAACGGCGAATCTCAGTGGTTCGTGAAACCGCCCGGCAATGCCTCGCAGGACTTAAATTCATAACCCATCGCTTGATTTCGGCGACAACCTTAACGCCCCAGCTTCCGGGCGCTTCGCGACGAGATTCAAGATCTTTGACCCTTAATCCGACGTTGAGGCACTCGGGCTAAGTTCGACCTGTCCGCTGCTGAATGTTTGGAGGTTAAATGAGCAACTCAAATCCCCCGTCCACCGATTCGTCCGCTCACGTGGACTTTTCCAAGACGAAAAAGGTAGTGATCACCGATCTGGCGATCAGAGCGGTCTCGGCCGTTGCCGTGGTTGCCATCGGAGTCGTGTCTTTCTTCATCCAACAGCACCTCCAATCGGCGCAGGCAACCGTCGCTGCCAAAGAGAAGACACAGCAGGAAGCCGCGAACGCGCGTGACGAGGAAGAGCAGGCTTACTTGCCGTGCTTCCGTGGTATTTCAGAAGTAGATCTAGCGCTCGAAGAAGTTTCCGCTCAGTTCGGTTGGCCAACGTATACCAAGGATGAAGCCGATCGCGAAAACCGGCTGGGGACGCGGCTCGCTTACATCGCCGACTCTCTTTACTTTCCGGCAGCGGCGAAACAGGGCGGACCGGAAATCCAAATTCTGACGGCTGCCGACAACGCACGCAAGAATGAGCTTGCCCCGGGAGAGGGTCAGAAGATTTCTCTAACCGTCGAAGACGCAGTTCGCATGCTTTCAGAGGTGTTGCGAATCGCGCCGATGCTGTGGCAAATGAATCAAAAACCAAATCTAACCGTCCTGGTGAAGAACGGCTCTCTTGAGTTTGACACGCCTGATGGCAAGTTTGTCGACTCAATACCGCTCGAGGAGCGGACGGTGCCGGCGTTTAAGCAGTGGCTAAGTCCGATGAAGGCGCATGACCTTTATACGGACGTCGACGTAACCGGCATGGCGGACGAGATTGGCAGACAACTTGCGGACATCGCCAAGGCAGAAATTCGGCAGCACCCGAAGCTGGCGGATAAGTACGTCGTGATCAGGAGCGATGTCCTTCGTGGCCGACAGGAACTGCTGTCGCTGGCAAAGTGATTTGTGTTTGAGGCACGTCGAAAGCACTGGCTACACGCGCAAGAGCGAACGCAAGAAACCAGAGGTGAAAAGCGGCTGCTGCTCCAAGCCACCAACGCCTTAAGCTGATCTCTGATTGGTGACTCGGCGCGCGGTGGAGGTAAGCGAGGGGCCTCCATCGCACGAGTCAGCTTCGACTATTGACGATTTACGGAGGAGACGAAATGCGATATCTGATAGCCATCATAATCCTTTTGTTAGGTCTCTACGTGGCAGTAGCAGGTTATGTCGGGGCGAAGAGTCTCCAGCAAGACGCGGTCAAAGACTCCACAACGTTAAAAAACACGATTGAGTATCACGGTAATACCTTTCAAACCGTAAAGGACTTATTCGCTTTTATTGACCATGAGCGCGATCGTCGTTTCTTCGGATGGATTTTCGCGATTCCTGAGAGCATGGTCTTGCTTGTGGGGGCGATGGCTACCGGCCTTTTTGGGGCGCGCTTCGCGTATTGATCTTGGCAATTAAGTCACGCCCGGGATTTCTCCAAGTCTTCTTTGAACCAATTATCGGATTAGGCATTGCCGTTGTCCTGTTCTTATTCTCTCTCACAGTACCGTCTGTGTTCGGCACCGGTCCTATTCAGCCTTCGCCTAAGACAGTACGCCCGGAGACTGTTCTGCTGTTTTGCGCGTGCGGCGGGATCTTTTCTGAAAGCGCTTACCATTGGATCGAAGGTCTAGTGCGTCGTTTTGTTTTCAATGCCGCGCCCACTCCTCCCAAGGGAGGTAGTCATTAGGACTTTGTGGTTCGCAAATAAAAGTGGAGGAATACCATGAGAAGACTAGTCTTTTCATTAGTCCTTGTTTTAGGCCTTACCGGCCCTGTATCGGCTCAAAAGTTTCAGAAGCATGAAGGACTTGAAAGCGGGTTCTACGAGTTGACCATACATAGCAACAAGTTTCAGGAAGCGAAGACTGTCGTAGTGCATCTGCGCCGCAAAGGTGACTCCTTGGAGTTGGTTGATCCCTTAACGAGCACCAAATACAAATCCAAGATTGTTGAATACCGAGGGTGGGGGATGCAGGCATGGGCTTTAGAAACCGCCAGCTTCGAATTAGCCGATTCAAAATCAACATTGTCACCCGGTTCGCGTATCAGCTTTGCCTCCATAGATAAAGGGCGTCTGATGGGCACATGGGAATATAAGGACGAGCAGGCGCCAGTCCAGATTCGAGCCGTTACCGTTTTGTGGGCTTGTGGGAACCACGAGAATCCCACACACACCGCCGAGTCCGAAGCAGAAATGAACCAAAAGAGCCAACGTTATGGTTGCAAAGACTGGCATCAACTTAAGGAAGGCGATATCAAGTGAACATCAGCTTGGGCCGACGCCAACTTTGGGTTAGATCTTTTCCGCAACCAGATAGTTCGCTGATAACGGCTGCACCAGTTTGTTGGTTTCCAGGCTCACTGTAATCACCTGCCCAATTAGCCGCACGATGTATTGCGGATCATCTGGGCGGTTGGGGTCGTTGGTGATGCCGCTGCGTTTGTCGGTACTGACTTGATACTGGTCGACGATCCATTCGAGCGCGGAGCGATTACCCAGCCGATACTCAAACACTTCGGGCGGAATTCCACTCAGAGTTAGAAAGTCGTTGTAGATGAGCGAGCGTTTGTCTTTGCTGAGCTTCATCTTTTCGACGCGCCAATCAAGCTGCGCGCCCGGCTTCTCAATTCTTTCCAGCGGATATTCCGGCTGCTGTTCGTAGTTGACGTGAATTTCGGCGAGACGCTTGCCGATGTCTGCGAACGCTCGAAAGTCCGGCGCGTAAGGAATGCGCGGCAACTCACGTTTCAGATTCGCCGCGTAACGCTCGCGATAGAGTGGATGATGCAGCACGGCGTAGACGTAGTGAAAGATGTCCCACTTCGTGACGAGCCGGTCTTTGTAATGCGAGTGGAACTGTTCCAGCGCCCAGTCGGTGATGTTTTCGCGGCGGTTCGTGCCGTCTTCGTTGTAAGTGTAGAAGGGGAAGCATTGGGTCCAATCCAATGAAGTCAAAGCAGCATTAGGAATTAAGTTCGAACATAAGCACCAAAACAATGTTCTTCCACCGGAGCCTGGAAGACAAATAAGGTTGTTTTCTCCCGAGCTTACTTCTGTTGGAAGGATCTCGGGGAGTAAGGCCACCTCTTTATTAAAAATCTTTCCTGAATACAAATATTCAGTCGTAAATGGCCTATAGAGCGACGGACGAACCCGATTGGCAGAGTATTCCGCGTGACGCCCTCTCTTCAAGTCTCGCTTCGCATTTCGCGTCCATTTAATCCGTCATTCATCATTCGTAAGAAACTCATCTATATTCTTCGGCTTCTCCGCTCTTATCCAACGATCAAGTTCAGAGTTGTACGTATCGGCAAATGTCTTCGCGTTTTTCAAAAGCTCAGAAGACTGAAAATTGTAAACCCAACTATCACGTCCGGAATCGTTTCCGTTTGAGAAAATACGGAATATTGACCGCTCAACTCCGGACGCCTTGATGGCGATTGGCAGGAAGCCTTCGAATTCGTCACGCATTCCTTCCGTAAGCCAATTCCCCTTGACATCCGGCTGCAAGTCCTGCCACTCCACATTGCCAATGTGCTGCTTCTCATCGAGGTAGGTGTACTTCTGTTCTTTGCGCCAGAACTCGTCAACGCGGGAGTAGTGAATCTTTGCTTTGCCATTTCCGTTTGAAGTGACACCGCGACGTTTCCTCACAAACAGATTGACGCTTACACCCACCTGAATTCCAAAGACATTATGCGTAGTTCCCGATAGCTTCGGATTCTTTCGCACATTCCCGCCAAGATCTAGAATGTAAATCTCGTCGAAATCATGCGCTAGCTGCTTGCGCATGCCATCGAACGCAAGGTTATCCAGAAAGCTGTTATTCGAAACGAACGCGACGACACCCTCGTCGCCAATGCGGTCGCTGGCCCAGCGGATTGCCTTGACGTAAGGATCGGAAAGTGAGCTTTTGTTCGTGGCTTTTGATTCCTTTGCGAAAGTCACGGCCACGCGCCGATCCATCACCTTGTATTTGCGGTTCTTGTTGTTATCGTTCTCGTTCAACTGCCACGCGTTGTAAGGCGGATTGCCGATGACTACTCTGATCGGACTTCGCTTCTGTCGCTCGACCCGAGCCGTGTTTTCGGTTGTGAAGAAGGAAATCTGTTGGTCTTCGGCCAATTCAAAAGTATCAACCAAACAGATGCCGGGAAAGGGTTCGTACGATCCGGTCGATTCAAAGAATTGATGCTCGATATTCATTGACGCCACGTAGTAAGGCAGCAACATAACCTCATTGCAATGCAGCTCACTCTCATACTTTTGCTGAAGCTGGCTTTTCTTCATTTCCTGCATCACGTGGACGATGAAATTGCCGGTACCGACGAACGGATCGAGGATATGCACATCGCGCGAGCCGAGTGATTTCCCAAACTCTCTTTTCAAAATCTCTTCGACGCTGCGCACCATGAAATTGACAATCGGCGGCGGCGTGTAGACGATGCCGTGAGTGTCGGCTACTTTCACTGAAAAGCCCTGGAAGAACTTCTCATAGACCGTATTCAGAAAGCGCTGCTTTTCCGAAAAGTCTTCGATGGTGCGGGCGGCCTTGTCGATGGCCTGATAGAAACGGTCGAGGCTTTGCAGAAAAGCGTCACGAGTGAAAGCTTGTGAAGTTAACGCATCAATTACCTTTTCGATCTCGGCGGCGATCGCGTTGCGGCGCGTGAAGTCGGGATTGTTAAAGACGGTGCGAAAGATGCGTTCGGTCAGCAGGTGCTGGATGAGCATCTCTTCGACAGCCTCTTTCGACAGATTCGGATTTATCGACTGACGGCACAACGCATAGAAATCGTCAAAGACGGTGCGAAAGCGAGCATTCGATTTCTGTTCCTTTTCGATCAGTTCTTTCAGCGCACGGCCTAGCTCGGGTACTTGACTCTGAAAATGTGCGATGGCGTCAGTCCACTCTTCAAATTCAGGCGGGATGTGTTCAAAGAACCTCTTAAGGACTTCCACTAGTACGACTGGTTCGGTGATGTCCTGATCGAGACTGACCCGGCCGTTCTGCCAGAGAATTGCGCGCTCGGGCGCCTGGAAGATGATATTGTTTTGCGGATAGCCGGCGGTGAGTTTCTTCTTTACCTCTTTGCCGAGATCGTCTTGACTGTCTTTGGCTTCCCAAAATCCATGTGTGAGCCGGAACTCATCGACGAGCGCGCCGTCAACGCGAAGGGGATGACCGTGGTTACGTTTGACCTGCCATTCGGCAACGAGCTTCCAACCAAACTGCCGGCCACAGTGCTCCAGCAGAGTTTGAAAAGCAGAGCGAACCGCTCCCTCGTGAGACACGCCGAGGCCCCGGAATTGTCGGAGCGCCTCGTAATAATTCTGGACGGGCTTATGGGTTGGTTTGAGGTTAAGCTTTTCCATCAGCAGGAGGAGCCTGGCTCGAAGGAATCTTAACAGTCTCCGTGGTTATGGCAAGGGTAATCTGTTATGGAGCTAGTTGTATGGCGTCGGCTTCGCCGACTGGCGCGCCCTCCCTCACGGTCGGGCTACTGCCCCGTCTCCTGCGGCGACTGAGATCGTGTCCGCTTCGCCGACTGGAGCCCTCCCTAACGGTCGGGCTAGTGCCCCGGCCCTACTTCTCAATCTTCTTCAAAATTCGGTCAGCGTGATTGCGGGCGATCAGCGGAATGTGTTCGTCGGTGCGCAGTTCCTTTAGCAGTGGGACGAGCTGTTGAGGATCCGATAGATCTCCCCGAGTCAGGAGCATATCCATCTGCTTCATAAGCTGCGGCGCGTTCAGCGGCTGCATTTCGCGCGCCAGCTTGATGTCGAAAATCAGGATGGCCTGATCGGAGACGCGGCGATATTCATTTGCCAGGGCCCAGGCCTGCTTGTTATTGCTCCAGTTAAATTCCGCCGTGCGTTTGCGCCGGCCATCGTCCATGAACAGGTGATACGTGCCCAGGTGAGGAAACTGTTTGGGCGACTGGTAGTCTTCATCCGAATCGAGAAATCGCAACTCAGTCCAGAGACCGAGAATGCGGCCCAGCGCGCCGATGGATAGCTCTACGGGTTCGACAATCGGTGTTTCCTCGCCTTTGCGCTCGAAAGTTACCCGGCCGCGGCCCAGCGCATCATGCTCAATCAGAATATGTCGAATAAGGAATTGCGGCTGCGCGAAGTCATACGAGTAGCGCGTCGGATCGGGAGGCTTTTTGTTTTCTTCACGGCGCTGCGGAGTCGGGCTGGGCTCCGCCGAAGGTCGATCGTTTCGCTTGGTTTGGTTCTGTGGAAACGATAATGCAGCGCCCAGAAGTAACAACACCACGCATGGCAATATGGATCGAAGGGTTCGAATCATCACAGGTCTAAAAGGTAAGCGCGGTCAGACGTCAATGCGGACGCCTGAAATGCGCTACGGATTATTTCTAGATGATGCGGGGAGAGAACGCAAGTTAACAACGTGCGCTAGAGCTTATTCAAAGCGGACAGAGACGAGTTTTGACACGCCTACTTCTTCCATCGTCACGCCGTAGAGAGCACGTGCGGTTTCCATCGTGCGCTTGTTGTGAGTAATCACGATGAACTGCGTGTTGGCCGCCATGTCGACAACTTTGCTGGTAAAGCGGCCAATGTTCGCTTCGTCGAGCGGCGCGTCGACCTCGTCAAGCAGGCAGAAGGGAGAGGGTCGGTAGTGGAATATGCCCAGGACCATGGCCAGCGCGGCCATCGCCTTTTCACCACCCGAGAGGAGCAAAACATTTTGTAGCCGCTTGCCGGGCGGCTGGGCGATGATGTCTATCCCGGACTCCAGCTCGTCGTCGGTGTCGATCAAGCTCATCTCTCCGCGGCCGCCGCCGAATAGTTCCTTGAAAAGCTCGCTGAAGTTTTGATTAATCTTCTCAAAGGCGTCGCGGAAACGCTCGCGCGAGCGGCGCTTGATCTCGCGCAGTGCTTCTTCAGTCGCCGCAATTCCTTTAGTGATATCGTCGCGCTGGGTGGTCAGGAAAGCGAGCCGCTCATCGGATTCCGAGAGTTCTTCCAGAGCCATCATGTTGACGGCGCCAAAGTTTTCCAGCCGTTCGCGCAGCTCGTCGACCCGGGCCCGCTCCGTTTCCAAATCGAATTCCTCGCCGATGACGACTTCGCGAGCGATCTCTTCCAGGCTCTGATTCAATTCGTTGGCGCAGGACTCGCGCACAAAGTTTACCCGCCCGTGGGCTTCGGCGCGTTGTACTTCGACGGCCGCGCGGGCATCGCGTGATGCAGCCGCGGTGCGATTCAGCTCGGCCAAATCGGCGGCCAGCGCATCCGCCCTTTCCCGCGCTTCCGTCAAACGGACGGTGGCGCCGGCAATCTCTTCTTCCTCACGGGCTTTCTCTTCGTCGACTGAGGCCGCCAGGCGATCAATCTCACTGATCGAGTTATTAAGCCCGTCGATTCGCTGGGCCGCTTCGCTCAATTCCACTTGATGTTTGACGATCCGCGAGTTGACCTCTTCACGCTCGGCTTCCAGACGGCGCAGATCTGAAGCGGTCGAGCGCCGGCGTTCGGCCGCGGCGGCGGCTTCGGAGCGTTGCTGGTTCAGGAGTTCGCTTTCCGCCTCCGCCTCGCGTTTGATTCCGGCGAGGACATGGCCTGTCTGTTCGATTCGCTCCTGTGTCGAGCGGCGCTTGGTTTCTGCTCCGGCGGCCTCGCCCAGGGTCCTCGTTCGGCTTTCTTCCAGGTCGCGGCGTTCCTGCTGCAAACGCGCTGAGTCATCGATAACCACGCGCATGTGCCGCTCTGTGCGCTCAACATCCTGCTGTAAGGTTCCCGCGTTAAGTTCCCGCGCCATTACTTCGCGCTCTTGGCGAGCGATCGAGGCATTGAGCAACACCACCGATTCTTCCAGTCCGGTGAGCCGGCCGCGAGCGTCCTTTACCGCGACTTCGGCCACAGCGAGTTCGGCAGCTAAATTTTCGGCGCGCGATTCCAACTCGCGCAATTCGCGTTTGAAAGTGAGCAGGCCCGCGCCTTCTTCCAGCGCCCGGCCGTTACCGGCATTGACGAATTGCCCGCCGGCCACCCAATCGCCGTCAGTCGTGACAAACATGTCGCCGGTTGCCAAAGATAAGGCGGTCGCGTCGTCGAGCGTGTCGACGATGCGGGCGTTCATTCTTTCGGGCAGGATGCGCTCGAGCACGGTGAGCAATTCCGGCGGCGCATTTAGAATATCGCCTACGCGCGGACCATCAATGCCCACGGGTATGTATTGCTGGTGCGGCGCCGCGGCGGTCGTCTCTCCGATAAACGTGATGACGTCGGCCTCGTCGCTGCCGCCGTGAAAGCCCGTAACCAGGAACGTGGCCCGCCCGGCCTGGTTGTTCTTCAGCCAGGCCGCGGCGCGAATCGCGTCTTCAGAAGTTGGCACCAGGATGGATTGCAGCGAGGAACCGAACACACCTTCGACCGCCCGCTCCCAGCGCGCGTCCACCGAAACGGCGTCTGCCAGAGTGCCGATCAGATGAAACTCTTCGCTTTCGTTAGCCGAGAAGGCTTCCTGTACCGCCAGCGAATAGTGCGCGCGGCGAGAATCGAGTTCCTTAAAGCTCTCCAGCCGGTGGAGCGCACGTGAGTAATCGTCGCGGACTCGCACTTGTTCGGCGTCGGTATCAGAGACGCGCTCGTGTCCTTCGATTACCGTTCGGACAGCCGACTCTCGTTCGGCGGTTAACTTCGCCAGCTTCTCGCGGGCCGCTCCGATTTCCTGGTTAAGTTTGCCGGCTTCCGCGGTTCTTTGCGCGTGGGCCGCGGCGGCGCGTTCGCCCTCTCGCGCCAAACCTTCTGCCTGCTGAGTGAGTTTTTCCAGCGCGCTTTCAAGCTGCCGCGCCAGCTCGTTGAGCCGTTCGGCGGCGGCGGTGTGCGTCAGCAACTCAATCCGGGCAGTCTCGATTTCGTTCTCGGCCTGCGCTACTTCGGCGACCTTTCGGGCGTGCGCCACTTCAGCCGACCTTAGCGCCACGGTAGCTTGCTGGTTCTCGGCCTCGAGCGTGGCATCAAGCCCGCGCAAGCGCTCCAGCTCAGACTCAATGACCACCATTCGCGCGCTCAACGCCTCAACTTCTCTTTCAATTTCCGCGCGCCGCCTGGTTAGCGTCCCAATCTGTTCTTCCTGATAGACGCGTTCGCGGATACGACGGTCACGCTGCAGCGCGGCATCGGCCACCGCGGCGCGCACCTGCGCCAGTTCATCTTCCAGAGCGCGAGCAGTCTGCGTTGCGGCGCGGCTCTTGTCGTCACGCTCAGATAATTCAGCCGCCAGGCGCTGGTCGTCTTCCGTGGCGCTGTCCAACTGCGCTTGCGTTTGATCCAGCAGGGCCACCAGGCTGCGCTCTTCAGCCACATAAACACTACGCAGTAGCTCGCGCAGTTCTTCGCGCTGAATGCGATAGCGGCGCGCCTTGGCTGCCTGCCGTCGCAAACTATTAACCTGCCGCTCGATTTCCGCGATGATGTCTGAGACGCGGCTGAGATTTGCGCGTGCAGATTCCAGACGTGCTTCAGCCGCTCGCTGACGGACGCGAAACTTGGTGATGCCTGCTGCTTCTTCGATGATGGTGCGACGATCCATCGGCTTGGCGGAGAGAATCTGGCCGATGCGCCCCTGCTCGATAATCGCGTAATGCCCGCCGGCCAATCCGGTGCCTGAGAAAAGATCCTGTATGTCGCGCAGACGGCAGGGCCGATCATTGAGCAGGTACTCGCTCTCGCCGGAACGGTAGAGCCGGCGGGTGACCGAGACCGCTTCGCCCGGCGCAAACTCCAGCGCCAGATTACGGCGGCGCCAATGACGATGATGATGCGTGGCAGGTTTTGCTTGAACTAAGGCGGTCTCGTCCGCGGGAGCCGTTTCAGGCGAATCCGCGTTGGCTGGAGTGACTTCTGCTAAGTCCGGAGAAGGACCATCTGGTACGGCGGCTTCGACCGTTGTCGCAACCACTTCCACTTCTTCGAAGACAGCGGTTTGCTCGTCGATGTGCTCGAGCGTTGAATCAATGTCTTCGATGTCCGGTTCGGGTTCGATGTACTCGTCGCGCACCATATGCAGCACGACTTCGGCCATGCCGCTGGGCTGGCGGTTGCGCGAGCCCTGAAAGATCACGTCTTTCATTTCCGCCCCGCGCAGGTGCTTTACACGCTGCTCGCCCAAAACCCAGGCGATGGCGTCGGCCACATTGCTCTTGCCACAGCCATTTGGGCCGACGACCGCGGTTATGCCTTCACCTGTAAAGACGAGGTCAGTATGGTCCGCGAAGGACTTGAATCCTGTGATTTCGAGGCGTTTAAGCTTGAACATTGGTGTCCGTCATTTGATGCGGGGGGTGACGGGCATCAAAACCGACTTTTCGCAGAGGCAATATAAAGGCCTGTCGCCCACATGTCAACGAAAACTTGAGCCAAGGAAGTTTAAGTCACGGAGACGACCGAGCTTAATCGGTCAGCGCCGCTTCGATCATAGGGCAATAAGGAACGTCTGAGGGCCGGTTGGCAAGTGATGAGTCGGTGGCAACCCTATTTCAAGGCGGCGGGTGTCCTACAGTTGACAGATCGGCTTGCCAGGCAAACGATCCACGAAACAACACGAAGCGGTAAAAAAGTCTTTTTGGACTGCGGTTTCGTGTGGTTTCGTGGATCGCTCTTGCTAAGTTGAAGCAGAACACGAAATTCAGATGAGGACCCTACTTCAAGGCGCCCTTCCTTAATCCAAAGGAAGGACCTCCATGTTTAAGACACTGCCTTTCGTTCCAGCATGATGTTGATGCCGCGTCGCAGACCCTCAGGGGTCGTGGCTTCGTACTTCAGCATGTGTGTGTCAATGAAGACGGTCGGCGTGCCAGTCACGCCGAGGGCAGTGCCCCGCTGCACGTCGGCTTCAATTCTCTGCTCGACTTCCGGGCTCTGCATGTCGCGCGCGAATTGCTCGACATTGAGCTTGAGTTCGCGCGCATAGGAAATGAAGATTGGCAGAGGGTCATCCACCTCAGCCCAGGCTTTCTGGTTGAGATAAAGCCGGTCGTGCATCTCCCAAAACTTGTTTTGATTACGCGCGGCTTCGGCTGCCCGGGCCGCGGCCAGGGCATTCTTGTGCATCTTTGCCAAAGGAAAATGGTGAAACACAATCCGCAGTTGATTGCCGTATTCGGCTTCAATTTTCTTCAACTCTGGATAGAGCTGGCCGCATGGCGGACATTGATAGTCGCCGTATTCTTCCAGCACTACCGGCGAGCTGACTTTAACGTTCGGCTTCGTCAGTCCCGGATCATTGGCGTTGGGCTGAGTGGCAGATCCGCTGTTGCCGGGCTGCGCAGGTGGGTTAGTTGCCGCATAAGGCGTGTTTTCAGCGTTGCTGTTTCCACCTCGTCGCCACAGCGCCAGGGTTATCCCCACGGCGCCCGCCAATACGATCAGGATGATGATGAACGGTAGATATCGTTTCATGAATTTATGAATGGACTGCAACCCGCGGCATCTCGCGGCCGTCGCCTCCTTCTGCCGGAGTCAGCACCCGCAAAGGCTCTGGCCACTCGACCGAAGGAATTGAGTCGGGACCATAGCGCGCATCGCGGCCTTTCGATTTTTCCCGCAAAGCCTTCAAAACTTTTTCCGGGGTGATTGGCACTTCATCAACCCGCACGCCGACTGCATTGTAAACCGCATTTGCCACAGCCGGCGGCACCGGTAGCAAAGGCCCTTGTCCCACTTCCTTCGCGCCGAAGGGGCCGTTGGGATCCGGATCTTCAATCAAGTAAGTCTTGACGTCGCACATTTCCATCGTCGTCGGGCTCTTGTATTCGAGCATAGACGGAAACTTGTGGACGACATTCCGATTGCCTCGATACGCCATCTCTTCCATCAGAATTTCACCGAGACCCATGTAGACGCTGCCTTCGACCTGTCCCATCACCAGCACCGGATTGATCGACTTGCCGACGTCGTGCGCGATCCAAATGCGTTCGACTACCACGATCCCAGTGTCAGGGTCCACATCAACTTCGGCCACCGCCGCGGAATAGCTGTAGGCCGGCGAAGGGCCAACACCCGCGCCCTTGTATTTTCCCGGCGAGCGCGGCGGCGTGTAGGAACCGACAGTGCCGATCGTGCCAAACTTTGACTCGGCCAGCACTACAGCTTCCGCGAACGAAACTCCGACTTCGGGATTCTCGACATCAAAGGCGCGACGCTCCGCGAAGGAAATATTCTCGATAGGTACGGCGAGTTTTTCAGCTACAGCTATTGTCAGAAGCTCTCGTGCTCGTTCGGCGGCTTGAATGGCGGCGTTGCCGGTCATCAGGGTAACGCGGCTGGAATAGCTGCCCAGATCAACCGGGGTCAGATCGGTATCAGCAGTGATCACGCGAATGTCGAATGGATCAATGCCCAAAATCTCAGCCACAATATAGGCCAGAATCGAATCAGATCCCTGGCCGATATCTATGGAGCCGCACATCACGCAAACTCCGCCCTGACGATCAAGCCTCAGCTGCACGCCTGACTGCGGCATGTTGTTCCAGTAGATCGGCAAACCTGCGCCGCAGATGTACGAACTACAGGCGATGCCAATTCCCTTTCCGTAAGGAAGCTTGCGCTTCGTCGTGTCAGAACCCCGAGCGGTAGCGAGGGGATCCTGCCAGTCAACTTGATTCCGTGATCCGGTCGCATCCACCACCCCAAGCGGGCTGCCCGCTTGGGGACCCCGGTCCGCTCCCGGTTCTGACACGTTCCACGAGAATCTATTCTTCCAATCACAGCCGCCGACGACCTTATCGATGCAGGCGCCCAAACCCATGCTGCCGATGCGCAGATAGTTCGCCGTGACCGAATTCGGTTTGACCAGATGCGCGCGGCGCATTTCCGCCGGATCCAGACGCAGCTCTTCGGCGATCTTGTCCAGATGAACTTCCAGCGCGTAACGCGGCTGCGGAGTGCCATGTCCGCGCTTCGGACCGCAGGGCGGCTTGTTGGTAAAAGCTCGCAGGCCTTCAAACTTATAGCGCGGCACTTCGTAGGTCACCGTCTGCAAGGCTCCGGTGTAGAACGTACTGGCGACGCCGTAACTGCCGTAAGCACCGCCATCCAGAAAGGATTTGAAGTGCATTGCGGTAATAGCGCCATCTTTTTTCACACCGGTCTTGACGTGCATCAGGACCGGATGCCGGCCGCGATGACAATAGAAGACTTCTTCGCGCGTCAACGTGCACTTCACCGGCCGGCCGGTGATCATCGCTAGTTTTGCAACAACGACCTCGTGATTGAACGGATCGCTCTTGCCGCCAAAGCCGCCGCCGTTGGGCGTGGCGATGACGCGAATATGACTCGCCGGAATCTCGAGGACCTTGGTTAAAGCGCGATGGACGTAGTGGGGCGTCTGCGTCGCGCTCCACAGTGTCAGCTTCTCATCGGAATCAAAATGAGCAACTGCCGCGTGCTGCTCCATCGGCAAATGCGTATTGCCTTCGTAAAAGAAAATGTCTTCGCGGACCAGATCAGCTTCAGCAAAACCCTCTTCAACTTCACCGAACTCCAGCGAGACTTTCTTGTGCACGTTGCCGCCGTCGCCGTATTCGTGTATCCGCGGCTCGTCAATCATCACGGCTTCTTCAATCGACGAAATCGTATTCAGCGGCTCGTAGCTGACTTCGATCAGGTTCATGGCGTCGAAAGCGACGTCTTCGTCGATGGCCGCGACGGCTGCCACTGGATCGCCGATGAAACGCACCTTGTCGATGCAAAGTGCGTGTTCGTCCTGACTAACTGGAAGAATTCCGTAGGGAATCGGAAGATCTTTGCCGGTGATGACCGCAATGACGCCAGGCAGTGCGGCGGCTTTGGAAACGTCGATGCCCTTGATCAGAGCATGCGGCAGATGCGTGCGCAGGATCTTGCAGTAGAGCATGCGCGGCAGAAAAATGTCGTCGGCAAACTTTGTCTGGCCGATACACTTCGCCCGCGCGTCGACTTTGCGGAAGGGCTTGCCGACGACGTTGAGTGGTTTTCCGTTGTTAGATTGACTGTTAGCCATCCAATTCTCTCAGTCACCACTCAGTAACCTAATCTCTCAGGTTAGGAAGGCGGGTTTACCCCCGCTTGTTATTCGCCAGAGTCGAGCCGGGGCAAGCCCCTCTTCCTGACCCGAGAGACTACTATTCTTGAGTCACAATCCATAGACTGACTCTTTGCTTAGTTCCATCGCCTCGCCGCGCATCCGCGCCGCCGCCAGCTCTATAGCTTCATAGATTTTGATGTAGCCGGTACAACGGCAGAGATTGCCGGACAGCGCTTCCTTGATCTCATCACGCGTCGGCTTTGGTTTCTTGTCTACCAATTCCTTTGCCGCCAGGAGAAAGCCGGGCGAACAATAGCCGCACTGCGCCGCGCCTGTATCCGCAAACGTAACCTGCAACGGATGAAGTTGACCGCCCTCAGCCATGCCTTCGATCGTAGTGACCTCGCGACCTTCGGCGTCTAAACCCAAAAACAAACAGGACAGGATCGAACGCCCGTCGACCAGGACCGTGCAGGTGCCGCATTCTCCCAACTCACATCCGTGCTTGGTCCCCGTCAACGCAAGGTCTTCGCGCAAAACTTCGAGCAGCGTTTTGTGCGGCGCAAAGGCCACTTCGGCAGCTTCGCCGTTAAGCGTGAAAGAGATGTGGGCTTTCAGTTTGGCTGGTTCAGTCATTGTTCCGTGCAAAGAGCCTCTTCACTTCATCGTGAGGAACAGTGCGTCCCTCTTGCGCGGCTTTGATGCCGTCTTCGATCTTTCGACTAACGGATAAGCAGTAGATGATGTCTTGCCATGTCGCTTCGAATGGTAGGCCAGAAATTAAATCTAATGCTTCTTCTTTTGCTGTCGTCATTGAGTCTCTTCCAAAAACCCGCGTAGCGGGTGCAAGCATAAAGCCTGGGGTGGAGCGAAGCGAAACCCCAGGGTAATGATAGGTAAGAGAACCAAGCGCGCGGAGCGTGCGATAGCGCGGACGTTGCGATAAACATGCCGAAGCTGTCGCCCACTCGTGGGCTTTTTCTTCGCGCTCCAACGATCCTGGGGTTCCGCTTCGCTTCACCCCAGGCTTTATGCTATCGCCGCGCTTTGGCGGCTCGATTCAATTTCATCAAGCCCCCGCCGCGTCCTGCTTCTTCGTTTTTCCCAATACCACGTTATCGATAAGTCGCGTCTTACCGATGAACACCGCCAACGACAGGAGCGCAGGCCGCTCGTCAATCTTATCCAGCTTCTCGAAAGTGTCCGCGGCGTTTACGCTGACGTAATCGATACGCGCCAGCGGTTCCTGCTCGATCGTCGCCCGCACCAACTCGATTAACCGGGTCGGGCTATGCTCCCCGTCGTCGTAAGCTTCTCGGGCTGTGGACAATGCCCGATGCAGCACGGCGGCGGCATTGCGCTCTTCGCGGCCCAGATAATTGTTCCGCGATGACATTGCCAGCCCGGATTCTTCGCGCACGATCGGCAACACCACTATCTCAGAAGGAAAAGCCAGATCGCGCACCATCGTTTTGATCACCGCAGCCTGCTGCGCATCTTTCTGGCCAAAGAACACAAAATCCGGCTTAATCGTATTCAGCAAAATCGCCACCACCGTCGTCACGCCGCGGAAATGACCCGGACGCGACGCGCCCTCGAGTTCCTCGGACAAGCCTGCGACCGTAACGTAGGTGGAAAAGCCCGGCGGATAAATCTCTTCAACCGTGGGCGCGAAAACATAATCGACGTTGTACTCAGCCATCAACGCCGAGTCGCGCGTCAGATCGCGCGGGTAAGCGTTGAAATCCTCTGCCGGGCCAAACTGCGCGGGATTGACGAAGACCGAAACCACCACGATGTCGCACATTGCGCGCGCTTCATGCACCAGACTGAGATGTCCCTCGTGCAGCGCGCCCATCGTCGGCACGAATCCGATGGTACGGTTTTCTTCGCGGCGCAGTTTGCGCGCCACCGAACTCATGCGCTTGCGACGATTGATGATTTCCATAATTAGGATTGAATCATTGAATCATTTTTCCATCGAGTCAATGAACCAATGAGTCAATGACCAAATTATCAGGAAGGTTTTAGCTTGGCGTGCTCTAACTCAATCTTCAATTCTTCCGCAGCTTCGGCGGGCAAACCGTAGGACTCTGCATCGGCCGGATAGGTTCCGTTGCGCACGTCTTCAGCCCAACGGGTCACCGCACTGGTAATCGTCTCGCGCAGGTTCGCATACTCGCGCACAAAGCGCGGCAGCTTGCCGAAGGCCATGCCGACGAGATCGTGAAATACCAAAACCTGGATGTCGCAATGGACGCCGGCGCCGATGCCGATCGTGGGAACGCTAATGCTTTCAGTAATCAGTCTCGCGATCTCGCGCGGCACCAACTCCAGCACGATCGCGAAAGCTCCTGCTTCTTCCAACGCGTAAGCATCGTCCAACAGTTGCCTGGCAGCATCAGCCGTCTTTCCCTGCACCCGATAAGTGCCCAGCTGGTTGATAGACTGTGGGGTCAAACCGATGTGACCCATGACGGCAATCTCTTCATTGACCAGGCGCTGCACCAGCTTCACGCGTTTTTGTCCGCCTTCCAGCTTCACTGCTTCCGCGCCGGATTCCTTAACCAGACGCAGCGCCGCGCGCACTGTGTCGTCAGCGCCGGTGTGAAATGATCCGTAAGGCATGTCAGCCACCAGCAGCGCTCGTTGCACACCACGCCGCACGGCCTTCACGTGAATCAAAATGTCTTCGAGCGTGACGGGCACCGTGTTGCCGTAACCCAGCACGACATTGCCCACGCTGTCGCCCACCAGGATGATATCGATGCCGGCTTCATCCACGATGCGCGCCGTCGGGTAATCGTAGGCGGTCAGACACACCAGACGCTCGCCGCGTTCCTTGCTGGCTTTCAAAGAGGGCGCCGTTACCTTCTCTGGCCGTTCAGGCTTTAGATATGGCATCTATTTCTTTTCTCTCTCAGGAAATGAAACCGCGCCCAAATTATAGGTGAGCGGGATGGGGGCCGCAACCTGAAGGTTTGGAGTGCGCCGGCTTTGGCGGCGCTTTGGATTTCTTTGAAGTGGATCGCGGACATCCTGTCCGCCAGCGGGCGGAGCACGCTTAGATCTTGTTGGGACCGCCGCCTCAAGAGGATATTCGCGCACTCTGGCGGACAAGATGTCCGCGCTCCAACTCCACTCCATAAGGCGATTGCTTTAGTCTCGTCTGAATGGATAAAATGACGCGAGCCTAATCTTCAACCATGCCAATCAACTTAGACGGCATTCTCCTGCCGGTAACCACGCCCTTCACGCCAACTGAAGACTTTGACGCCGAAAGTTTCACTAACAACCTGGAGAAGTGGAACGTTACCGGTGTGATCGGGTACGTAGTGCTTGGGTCAACCGGCGAGCGCGTTAATCTCGATGAGCGCGAATACGTCCAGGTGATCCAGACCGCGCGGCGGGCCGTGCCAGAGACGATGAGTTTTATCGTGGGCGCCGGTCAGCAAAGCACCCGCGGCACGATTAGCGAAATTGAAACCGCCGCGAACGCCGGCGCCGAAGCCGTGCTGGTCATTACTCCACATTATTATCGCTCGGCGGTAACGCAGGACGCGCTGGTCAGGCATTACACCGCCGCTGCCGATGCTTCACCAATTCCGATCATTCTCTATAGCATGCCCGATCTGACGGGCATCACGATCGAACCTGAGACAGCGGCGCGCCTGAGCGAGCACAAAAATATCATTGGCATCAAAGACAGCTCGCCTGATGTGGCGAAGCTTGCGGAAGTAGTGCGCCGCGCGCCCCACGATTTCGCTGTCATGATTGGAAACGGCGCGGTGCTTTGCGAAGCATTGCAGGCGGGTGCGCGCGGCGGAATTCTGGCCGTGGCGTGCGTGGTGCCGCAACTATGTCTTGAAATCTATCGGGCCGTGGAGAAAGGCGAGATCGATCGGGCAAAGCGATTGCAGGAAAGGCTGTCGCCGCTGGCTCGCGCGGTCACTAAAACGTACGGCATCGGCGGCCTGAAGACGGCGATGGAGATGGTCGGGTTCGCCGGCGGTGCCGTGCGCCAACCTCTGCAGAGGCCGAACGAAACTGCGACGGCTGAGATTGAGCGCTTGATCAGCGCAGCGACCGGCTCTTCCGTCGCCGGGTCACCGCTGGCACATACAGCGCACGACGCGTAGAATTAGTCTCCTCTAGGAGCGATCCCGAAATTGAGCACCGCCGAAACTGCCTGTCACAGCACGCCCGAACAGGCCGGACTGCGCGTTGAAGCGGTTCCGTTCGATCAGATTCCCCAACAAACGCGTCTATTTCTCGACTACCTGCACGATCCCATTACCCTGCGACGCTTCTATCCCGAAGCTGTCCGCAATCACTATGAAGTTACCGAGCGACGCGAACGAGTTCTGGCCAACTACAAAATGGATCGCGGGGCCGTTTGCGATGCCCTCGAGCGAATGAATCTCCGCTGGGGCGCGAGCGAGAAGACACTCGCGAACGTTCAGCTGCTGCGCGAACCCGATTGCATCGCAGTGGTTTCCGGCCAGCAAGTCGGGCTTTTTACCGGGCCGCTCTACACAATTTACAAAGCGCTGTCAGCCGTCAAACTCGCCGAGTGCATGTCCCAACGCGGCATCAAAGCCGTCCCGGTATTCTGGATGGCGACCGAGGACCACGACTTTCCGGAAGTAGCGAAAGCCGAGTTGATCAATCGTGATTGCGTGTTCAGTAGCGTCTCCGCGCCACCGGAACTTCATCCGGAAGGACTGCCGGTTGGTCGCGTGATGCTGGATGAATCGCTGCAGGCAACGATACAGAATCTGCTTAGCGCGCTCCCGCAAACAGAGTTCAGCGAGGATCTCGCAAAGCTTCTGCGCGATGCATACCAGCCGGGACGAACCTATGGCGACGCGTTCGCGCGGGTGATGTCTCAACTAACGAGCCGGCAGGGCCTGATACTTCTGGATCCGCTCGACTCGGAACTGAAACAACTGGCTGCGCCGCTTTACGCGCAAGCCGCGCTCCGCGCGCACGAAATCGCTAACGCCATCGTCAATCGCAGCCGCGAGCTGGAAGCTGCCGGCTATCACGCGCAGGTCGCGCCGTCAGAAAATTCGTTCCCGCTTTTTTGGCATGACCAGAATGGCGCGCGTCATGCGCTGGCGCGAACGGACAGCGGCAAATATCAGGCGAAGGATGGCGGCAAGGAGTACTCGGCCGAGGAACTCGCCGCCTGGGCCTTGCGCGAGCCGGAGCGCTTCAGTCCGAACGTGACTCTGCGTGCAGTGGTGCAGGATTTTCTGCTGCCGACCGTGGCTTACTACGGCGGCGCGGCAGAGATTGCTTATTTTGCGCAAACCGCTGAGGTCTATCGCATACTCGATCGGCCGGTGACGCCGATTTTGCCCCGCGCGAGCCTGACGATGGTTGAGAAACACACGTGGCGCTCGCTGGAGCGATACGGAATTCGCCTGATCGATTTCTTTGCCGGAGTCGATCACGTCGTCGCTCGCGTGGTCGCAGAGTACCTGGGCAAGGAAACCTCAGAGGCTTTCGATCATACGACTACGACTTTCAATGACGAGCTGGATAGTCTGCAAGAACAACTGCGTCGCGTCGACCCGACGCTGGCTGAGGCTTTGGAAAAAGGCCGGCGCAAGATCAACTATCAGATCGATGGGTTGCGCACGCGCTTTCAACGCGCCCAGATGGGACGTGACGAAGCAGTGCATCGCCAGATCGAGCGCGCTTTTGATCTGCTTTACCCGGGTAAGACCTTGCAGGAGCGCCGCATCAATATCACATCCATGCTGGCGCGCCATGGCCGCTATGTGATCGATTGGATTTACGGCGCCATCGACCTGGGGTCGAATGATCATCATATTGTTTATCTGTGAAAGAAGTTCTTAGCGCTTTGTTCTTTGTGCTTTGATTTCTCGCGTCAGTTGTAATGCTGCACGTTAGCGAGTCTGTGGCTGGAGAAATACAAAGCTCTAAGTACAAAGTCCAAAGTTCTATTACCAGTTATGTCCAAGATCCGCGTTCTCCCAGATCACATTTCCAATCTCATCGCTGCCGGCGAGGTCGTCGAACGTCCCGCCTCGGTCGCCAAAGAGTTGGTCGAAAACGCCATCGACGCCGGGGCGACCCGCATCGTGATCGACGTCGAAGCCGGCGGCCGGCGTCTGCTGAAGATTACCGACGACGGCGAAGGGATGAACCGAGATGACGCAGTCCTGGCTTTTGAACGCCACGCGACTTCGAAGATTGCCCGCGCTGAAGACTTAAACGCCATAGCCACGCTGGGCTTTCGCGGCGAGGCGCTGGCCTCAATCGCGTCCGTAGCGCGCGTCGAGCTGATCACCCGCACGGAAGAGGCGTCCGCCGGCACGCGCGTCCTCGTCGAAGGCGGCCGCATGCGTGACGTGAAAGACGCGGCCCACCCGCGCGGGACGACCATCGGCGTGCGCGATCTGTTTTTCAATACGCCCGCACGAAGAAAGTTTCTGCGCTCGGAAGCGACCGAGACTTATCACCTCACCAATCTGGTCACGCATTATGCGCTGGCGCATCCCGAGATTGCTTTCACGCTGACGAATAATGGCCGCGAGACTTTGCGAGTCGCGCCCGCGCAGGATTTGCGCGAGCGTGCCTACCAGATTTTCGGCGCGCAGTTCCTCGACAGCCTCCTTGAAGTGAACAACCAGGCTGAATCGCCGGCTCAGTATGGCCAGATCGCTCGCGTCCAGGGTTTTGTCTCAGCGCCGCGCGAGCGGCGCACTTCCCGCGATGCGCAGTTTCTTTTCGTGAATGGCCGCTTTGTGCGTGACCGTCTGATTGGCCGCGCGCTATCGGAAGGTTACCGCTCGATACTTCCTCACGGAGTTTATCCGGCCGCGCTTTTGTTCATCGAGGTGCCGCTCGAGGAAGTCGACGTCAACGTCCATCCGGCCAAGACCGAAGTACGTTTTCGCCGCGCGGCCGCAGTCGCCGACTCGGTCCGCGAAGCGGTGCGCAATGGGTTGGCCAGCGCCGGATACGCGCCCGCCGCCGACATCCGTGACGCCGCATCGACAGCAACCGCCGGCGTTGGCACTGACACAAGCGAGTCAGCCGAGGCAAGCACCGGCAACGTTCCAAACGTCCAAGGTGAGCCCACTTCGCGAGAGGCTTTTGTCTTAAGGCCACGCCCACAGCAGGAGCGAATCGGCTTTGCCTTCGCGGCCGCACCGCAACGCGAGTCCTTCCCTGACGAAGCGGCGCAAATTCCCGCCACATCGTCTCCGAGTGCTGCCACTGGTTTAGCTGCGACGGCTGAATTGGGAGTCGAAGCCGAAAACTTTGGCGTGACAGAACGTGCGAAAACGGAAAGCGATGTGCGCGCGTTTCCCGAACTCCCGCCGCTCGATTCGGCATACAAATTTGTGCGCGAAGTGGCGGTGGAATCGGTAGGTTCTAACATCCGTCCCCTGGGGCAGTTGGATGAAAGCTTCATCATCGCTACTGATGATGAAGGTTTACTACTCATCGACCAACACGTGGCGCACGAGCGCGTTTTGTTCGATAAGTATCGCGCGCTGGAAGTTTCGCGGCGGGCTGAGTCGCAACAGATGTTGATTCCAGAGACCTTCGATCTCACTCCGGCGCAGGCAGCGGCCTTCGATGTCGCGGCTGAAGAGCTGGAAGCTTACGGCTTTGAATTAATGAGATTGTCGGGCCGCACGGTCGCGATAAAATCCACGCCCGCGGATTTACCCGCGAGTGAAGCGCGCAACGTCCTGGCTGAGGTGCTCGACACTGTCGATGCCGAGAAGCGCGGCGCGGCGCGGGCGACTTTACGCGATGAGATTGCCGCGTCTCTTGCCTGTCATGCGGCGATCAAAGTGAACATGCCGCTGGCGCCGGAAAAGATGCGGTGGTTGATCGATCGTCTGCTGACGACATCGTCGCCGACAACTTGTCCACATGGACGCCCGGTGATTCTGCGTCTGGCGATGCAGGATATTCTGAAAGGCTTTCATAGAATTTAGGCCGCGGATTAACGCAGATTCACGCGGATCAATCAATAGCATTAGTGGGTTCTCTTATCTGCGTCGATCCGCGTTCATCCGCGGCTAATTCTCAATGCGCCCACGGCAAACTCTTCAGGGTCCATTCATTGTCGGGATATTTCGCTCCCAACTCTATGCCGACCTCGCCCAGAACGGTGTGATCGTTTGTAGCTTTGTAGTGGCTCACTCCGCGCCAGTAGATCGCTTCCGCGGCAACGGCAGTGTCAGCATAGTTCTCCGCCACGCCGGCATAGATCTTCTCGGCGTCCGCCCATTTCTTGTGCATGAAGGCCACGCGTCCCAGACCCATTTCCAAACGCGCGCGAAACCAATTCTTCGGCAGATAGCCTTCGATGCGCGAACGCTCGACACCATCCGCATCCATGACGAGGATGGTCGGGGTCCAAAGTGCGTCAAAGCGATGGAACCACGCCGGGTGCTCTTTGATGTGAGCTTCGAGCGGCACAAAGTTTTGATGGATGAAGTCTGCGATCTCTTTGTCGCTGTATGACTCGGCTTCCAGCCGAGCACAGGCGCCTCAGGCAGGTGCGGCAGAAAAATCTATTAACAAAGGCTTGTTCTGAGCTTTTGCTTCGGCCAGCGCGGCGTCCACGTCTTTATTCCAATTGACGAGCATGTTTCAATACCTCTTTTCAGGTTGCGCAGACAGAATCCACGTAAATTCGTTAACATCGCCACCGTTCAGATTAGCGATACTTCTTGTAACAAGCGTCAATAATAGTCTTCTTTTTCTTGTCAGCGTCATCCCAGACCCAACGCGGTGCAGTGTACGTGCCTGGTTTGCCCTCGACAGGCTGGCCATTCAGTTTCACATGTTGCCAGTACAGATCGTCCGCATCATCTATACCTTTCTCGAGTTCTGTTTGCTTCTCCTGATCTTGTTGCTCCGCACGCGCTTTGGCTCTTCCTTCAGCCTCGGCCTTTGCCTTTTTTTCCTCTTCCGCGGCTTCCTTTTCCTTTTTTGCCACTTCGAATTTCTGACGTTCCAAATCCAACAAGGCGCTATTATATCGTGGCAATTCAATCAAGAAATAATAACCAATGGCGAGAACCGCTAATCCACAGAGCACAAGAAGTATTGTCCACTGTAAATTGATCTTGGTTTCTTGATCAGCCATGAGGCTCTTTCTGTGAATGGAAAACCCTAGCGAAGCAGTATCTGTTGCGGTAGGCTACAGATCCTCTGGCTTCAGACCAGTATGCTTCGCGATGCGCGCCAACATCTTCGGGCCAATCTCATCTTTGTCATGGAAGGCGAAGACCACGTCAGGCCAACGGGGACGGGAGAGGATCTTGTGAGAGCTTGATTCTCGTCCGATCCTCCAACCGACCCGGAGCAAGGCGGCGAGCACCCGCTTCGCTTTGGCTGAAGACCATTGGCTCATGCCGCGGCAAAGGAAATAGTAACGAACTCAGGAGCGCTTTCACCATGCTCAAGGCGATCGGCCAATACGCGAAGCGCGAGGGCCTGCGATTTTGCGATTGCCTGATCGGACGTTTGACCATAGGCGAGCACTCCGGGAAGTTCAAGCACTTCGGCCAGCCAGCGGCCGTCGCTTTCCTGTTCGTACTCAACTGTGAAAGTCATAGACATCTCTTGCGAGCATGCTATCACGACTCGGAATTCTGGCGCAGTCCAAGTCAGCCCCTACAGATTGGCCAAGGTTTCCAACACCAGCTCCGCATCCAGCAAACCGGGCAGTAACGCGTCAGGCTCACAAGCAGCTAAATCTTCCGCCGAGTGCACCCGCCCGGTCGCCACGGCCAGTACGCGCGCGCCAAAGTGACGGGCGCAGGCGATGTCGTTCGGTGTATCGCCAATCACGATGAACTGTTCCGGCTGAAGATCCGCGCCGAGATATTCGTTGATTCGCTGCGCGCCCAGCGCCGGCAAGTCGCGCCGATCGAAAGAGTCGTCACCGAACGCGCCGGGTAGTCGAAAGAATTCGGACAAGCCAGAGATTTCCAATTTTAAATAGGCTGCAGGCTTGATGTTGCCCGTCAGTAGCGCCGATAGGTAGCGCGGATGATCTTCAATTCTTTGCAAGACTTCACGCGCGCCGGGCATGGCTTCGATGATCTGGTTGCCGTTGCCGGTCGCGCGTTTCATCTCTTCCATATAGCAACGCAGCAACTCTTCCTTGCGCGCGTTGATGTGTGCGCGAGTGATGCCTTTGTCGCGCAACGATTCTTCGACGATCTGCAAATCCGTCATGCCTGAGACGATCATTCCACGCAATGATCCGGCGGTGCCGAATACCGCCTCGAGCATCGGCACGGTGTAATCCTTGAAGACCCCGTAGCGCTTGCCGTGCACCAAAGTACCGTCGAGATCCCAGAGTAGAATTCGGGATGCGCTATCGACCACTTGAGAAGAAGTCATTTTCCATAAGTTTTTATTTGTCATTGGACATGTTTCATTTCACATTATTGCCGCTTTATGAATCCGCGTTGGTGTGATTTCGTGGATCGTTCTTCAATTTTCGAGCCCAGCAAACGACCCACGAAGTCACACGAAGTAACTTACCCATCAATGGCGAATGAAAAATGTCAAATGACAAATGGAAAATGGTCCTATCACTTGGCATGCTGCGCCGAAGTCATCATCCTCACTCTATGACCGCCAAAACGTCACCCGCGTTTACCGTCGCGCCCAACTCAGCGCTCAGGGTAATGACTTTTCCCGTCTTCGGAGTTTTCATCTCGTTCTGCATCTTCATCGCTTCCACTACTACGATGCCGGCGCCGGTATCTACCTGATCACCGATTGCGACCAGAATGCGCACGACTTTGCCGGGCATGGGAGCGACGATCCGGGCCACGTCGTCGCCGTGGCCAACCAGCCCCGCGGCGCTGCGCAGTCGTTTAGGATCGGTAAGTGTGACTGAGTACTGCCCGGTTCCGACGGCCACGTCAACCTGTTTGCCGGATTCCGGCCGGCGTTCAACCCGGCAGTTGAAGACCAGACCGTCGGCGATCACCAAATACCTCCCGTCAGCGGATTCGTGTACCTCGAGTTCATAGCGGCGATCATCAATCTCAGCGAAGACCCGCGAGCCTTCATCCTTAATCCGGACGTCGGTTTGATAGTCGGCGATGGTGGCGTGAAGCTTCATCGTTCCCTGGATGTTGGTGTCAGAAGCCCGCGCGTAAGCAAGGGCGACTGTCGAGTCAGTCAGCGATTGCAGTCAAATAAAGCTCACGTCCCTCTTCTTCATGACGAGCGCGCCAACCACTCTAGCCCTTCCTGACGGTCGGGCTTCTGACACGCTTCATTCGGGCGTCGCGATAAAGACCCGCCGCACGTCCGGCAAGCTTCCATTTGCTCTGATCGGCGGGTTGATTATTCGGCGCTGCGTTACCTTGTGCCCGCGCGTACGCAAGCGCGGCGGCGACGATCGCTATGTCCTGGTGTGTGGCATGTGCATCTCGCGCATGGGCTTCTACACCACGCCGGCGCTCGTTAAAGCGCTCAATGAACCCGGTATCCAGGCGTCCGTCAATGAACTCTTCGTCGCGTACAATTTCGCGAAAGAAAGGAAGCGTCGTCTTGATGCCGGCGACGGCATACTCGTCAAGTGCGCGACGCAAACGCTGGATGGCTTCGGCACGAGTGCGTCCCCAGGCGGCGAGTTTGGAAATCATCGGATCGTAGTGAATCGAGACTTCGTCACCCTTGCTGACGCCGCCGTCGTCGCGAATTCCCGGGCCACTGGGAACGCGCAGAAAAGTGATTTTTCCGGGCGACGGGAAGAAACTGTTTTCCGGGTCTTCGGCGTAAACTCGACACTCGATAGCGTGGCCGCGCCAGCTGACGTCTTCCTGACCAAATGAGAGCCGGGCGCCGTCGGCCACCATGATTTGCTCACGCACCAGATCAAAACCAGTCACCAGCTCAGTAACCGGATGTTCGACCTGCAACCGAGTATTCATCTCGAGAAAATAAAACTCGCGCGTCGCATCGGAAAAAAGAAATTCGACTGTGCCGGCGCCAATGTAATTCACGGCCTCTGCGATCTTGATCGCGGCCGCGCCCATGCGCTCGCGCAAAGACGGATCGTTAATCGGCGACGGGCATTCCTCGATCACCTTCTGATGCCGGCGTTGAATCGAACACTCACGCTCGCCCAGGTGCACAACGTTGCCATATTGGTCGGCAAATAACTGGATTTCGATATGGCGGGGGCGCTCGACGACTTTCTCAAGATAGATTTCCTGGTTGCCGAAAGCCGACAGGGCTTCGGCTTGAGCAGTGTCGAACGCCGAGCGCAACTCGTCTTCACTCGCCACCTGTCGCATCCCTTTGCCTCCGCCGCCGGCCGCCGCTTTCAGCATTACCGGATAGCCAAAGCGGACCGCCGTCTCGCGCGCTTCGGCAAAGGTCTGCAGCGATTCAGTAGTGCCCGGGACCACGGACACACCCGCAGCTGTCGCGGCCCGGCGCGCGCTGGTCTTCGAGCCCATCACTTCCATGGCTTCAGTGCCCGGGCCAATGAAGGTCAAACCCGCTTTCGCAACCGCGCGCGCGAAGTTGGGATTCTCAGCCAGAAAGCCATAGCCGGGATGAATTGCTTCGGCTCCCGTCTTTTTTGCCGCAGCGATGATTGCTTCGATGTTCAGATAACTCTGGGCTGAGGGCGCCGGGCCGATACAGCAGGCTTCATCCGACATGCGCACATGCAAAGCGTTCGCGTCGGCTTCCGAAAAAACAGCCACCGGCGTGATTCCGAGGTCGCGACAGGCGCGAATGATTCGGACGGCGATCTCACCGCGATTGGCGATTAGGATTTTACTAAACATGCGTTCGAACTTCGTACTTTGTTCTTAATGCTTTGACTCGGGCTAGCCCTGATCGAAACTCGATCCGGCTCGGCAGCGAACAAAGTACAAAGTACTAAGCACAAAGTACAGCGCTCAAGTGCAAAGCATTAACTCAAACGACAAAAGAATTCACTGGTCGGTGGGGATCGTATCTGAGCGCAACTCTGGCGCCGGGCAGGTAAGCATGATCGCGAAGCAGTTGCTCGCCATCAAGACGCTGAAAGGCCTGGTAATCCACTCCGCCTACGGTGTAGCTATAAGAGAGCATTGTTTGGCCGTCACCATCCACATCCGTGCCCAGCACTGTGGCTTCGCCGATGCGACCCTGTCGCAACAGCACGGCGCGCCGCGCAATTTCGGGATCTTCTTTCTTACGACGGAAGCGGGCCAGCAATGACATGAGCTTAAGGCACGCGCGGTTTGGTTGAAGCGGACGATGACGGGGGCAGTTCTGAAAGTTTCATGACGACTCCGTCGTGAACAATGAAGTCGTCGTCGGTATTGAGTATCTTGTCCGGACCCGGCAGGCGCAAATCGTAATTGGTGAAGGAAACTCCCTGCGGATCGACGTTAGCGTTAGTGGACGCGTGGCGCAACACTGTGCCGCGCGGCACCAGAGCCTTGGTCTTGCTCGACGCCGCTGCCAGCACACTGCTTGCCTGATAGCCAACCGGATCCATATTGCGCAGCGCTTCGGCAATCGCGCCATCGGGATCGGGCAAACTGCTCAAATCTTTAACCAGGTCATCGGCCGTCGGGAGCGTACCGTGCGCCGCGCGATATTCAAGCAGCGCTCTCTGGATGGTATAGGCCTGGGCGTAGTAGCCGGCGTCAACCGCCCATTGATGTCGACGCAATCTTTCCGGAATCGTGACGCCAATCAAGGTTGCCACCACCAGCGTGGCTAGGACCGCGGCGGCGAGTCCAACCCGGGCTGGGCGCAAACCGATAAACAGGTGGGGATTGTGTTTGATGCTGCGGATCAAGCGCGCACCTCCCCACAACGTGGCGATCGCAACCGGAAGCGCCACCCACTTCAAGCGCCAGGCGACTACTTCGCCGGCGCTGATCAATGCCTGCAATTCGCCTGTTAACGATGAGAAACGAAGGGGAAAACCTCTGAGCTGAAATAACGTCACGATGACCAACGAGAGGAAACCCGCAGACAAAACCGCGCCGTTCGCTGAGACGATGGCCGCGCGGCCATAGGAACGCAACTGATGCTCAGCCTTTGCCAAAGGTGGACCAATGGCGCGCGCGCCACAGGCAGCGCAACCCAGACAAAGGTCGCCGTCGACTTTCGAGCCGCAAGCGGGGCAGATGATCAAGATTCGTTTACCTCTAAGGGGAACAAAAACGCGGGACTAAATTAGAACTGAGACCGCCACTTCGTCAAGAGTTTATCGTTAAATAAATCTTTCCACAACGCGGGCGCGGCCAAACTCGAAATAACAGGCCTGAAACCGCTACGTTTGCTATCAGCCGGTTTTCGGCGCCAGCGCCGGTTCATGCCTGCGTTCCGGACCCTGGGCACCTGCGGCGGCAACTTGTTTCGCAGCTTCCTGCGCCTGACCTTTATTCACTTCACGCCAGGTGTGATACATGCGATGCGCAAACGTCCAGTAAGAACCCACGGCCAGCACCCACAAAACTGCGGGCATGCGATTGGCAAAAAAGTTATGCGAACCCGGCCGCGTCGATAGCGCGCCAATGATAAAGAGCACTACGCGCTCGGGCCGCCTGAGAAAGCCCACGTCGCATTTCGGAATCATGCTCTCAGCACGCGCGCTGGCGTAACTCACCATCACCGAACCCATCATGCCCGCGCCGGCGAGAAAGACATTCAGAGTCGAATGAAACTCAGTGTCGCGCGCATAGAAAACCATCAAGCCGACAAACACCACCATGTCCGACAAACGATCGAGTGACGAATCCAAAAATCCGCCATAGCTGGTCACGCGTCCGGAAAGCCGCGCCACTTGCCCGTCGAGCATGTCGAAAAGATTTGCGACGATCAGAACAATGCCGGCCCAGAAGAACATACCGAAGCCGAACAACATGCCCGAGGCGACGTTAATGGCGACTCCGACGACGGTGAGAATGTTTGGATTGATATGACCATAGGCCAGCCAGCGCACCATGGCATCGATAACCCGTTGGCCGGCTCGTCCAATACTTGCTCCAAACATTGTTTAGGCTCTGCTCCTGCTGATGGTCACTAGATTAGCACGTGATCATAAGAATGGGAGAATCGGCGTGTCAAGAAGGAGTGCTTATGACTTAGCCGAAGTTTGTGACTACCCGCGCCTTTTGTAACCACCCGCTCATTAATTCCCGGCCTACTTACTGCACGAGCATGGCGGCTCTGCCGCAGCACATAGCGGTAAGCCTCTGGCTTACCGGAAATCCTCCCCCCAAATATTCAGGAGGCTCTGCCTCCGCTCCTCCACTTGATCCGATCGACATCCATTAGCAATGGCTCGTCATCCGAAATGTTCCTCGTCCAACATCTAACACTCGACCAGCGATATTCTTCGGGTTTCTTGACCAAATTGGCACGCACCGGATTCTGATGAGTGTAATGCATTCGCTTCATCAACATATTCTCAGTGAGCAGTAGTCGCGCGTCGGGATGATGATCCCACAGTGAATGACTGTAACGCCGCGGTCTTGTCTCGTGCCGTAGTTTCTTCAAAGCGCCTTCATAATTACGCTCTTTCAAATAGCCGATTATGCGATGGCTGGTAATGCCGTTAATGAACTGGAGAGTTCGAGCAGCCGACAGAATGGAATCGGTGATGATGTGCAGATGATCCGGCATAATCACGTAGGCGTACAGGGCAAACTTGCCCGACCGCCGCGCCTCATCCAGGGCCGCACAAGTAATACGCTTGATCTCAACGCTGCGAAAAACCAGTAAGCGATCTTTGGCGACTGAGGTCAAGTAGTAACAGGGCGAATCACGGGAGATGATTTGCATGCCTGACAGTGTAGACGAGCATGCAATGAAATGATTTTTGCAAGGGTTGAGGATCCCGAGGCGGAGCCTCCTTATTATTTACGGGAAGAATGCCGGTAAGCCAGAGGCTTACCGCTATGTGCTGCGGCAAAGCCGCCATGTCAGGGCGAGGCTGGTCGGATGTTCCAATCTAGAACCGGAAGTTGATACCGGCGTTGAAGGTGTGGGCCTTTGTTTCCCACCGGTAAGCAACCTGAAAGGGTGGATTTGCGGGAATCGGATTGGCGGTAATGGACTGGTTGCCCAGGTCATAATAAAGATACTCGGCCTTCCAACTCCAGTGCTGGTTAATTCCGACTTCAACTCCGCCGCCGACAGTCCATCCTGCTTTCGTCTTGCTTAACGACACCGGGTATTGGAAAAACAATATTGGGCTCGGCGTGCTTGGGCGAAAGTCTGCGTTCGCTGAATAGTCCACATGGCCATAAGCCAGTCCACCCGTGCCATAGATCAACAGCCGGTCGAAGGCTGCTCCTGCGCGTGGGCGAACCGTGGCGAACCATTTTGTGTCCTGACGGGTGATCAGGAACCCATTGCTGGCAAACGCAGAACCGTTGTTCATGATGATCGGTGTGACCCTGGCGGTTCCACTCATCCGGGACCAGGAAATATCTGCCTCGCCACCGACGACGAAGTGTCCCGTTTGCCAGTTGTAGCCGCCCTGGGCCCCGCCGCTGAACCCGCTGGGATCCGGACGTAAAGTTGTCGGCCTCATGTCAATAAACTGTGTAGCGTTGGGTAGCGGAGTGAAAGTCGTGTTGGCTCGACCCCGGCCCCAGCCGGCGTGGCCGCCGACATAGCCGCCCGTCCAGTTGTATGAAGTAGCAGGCGCGGGCGCGGGACTGTTTGGCCTGGCCGAACCTGTGGCAGTAGTCCCTGAACCAGACTCAGAACTCGAGCCCAGCGGCTCGCTTCCCTCGGCGGCGTTCGTGGCAGTTGAGCGGTCCTTCTTGTCTTGCGCAGAAGTAGAGGTGGCAACTGCCACACCGAGCACCATGGCCAGCCCGCTTACGATTAACCAACCAGATATACTATTGCGCATTAATTGATAACCTCAACGTGCACAAACTCTGCGGTGAAGGCTTGGCTAATGTTGGCCAGCAAATGCTCCCAACCGCTCTGCAAGACTTCTACTCAGTTGCAGATTTCCCAGGCGTCCGGTCAGGGCTTTGGCGCCGGCACAACTATGATCACAGCTTGATTGCTATCCTGGCCTCGCAAGCGAATGCGAATCTTCGCATCATGTGGTCCGCCTCCGCCTGTCGAGAAGCCGTCAGGGAATTTGACCACGATTTGTGTCAACCAGTCGAAGTTCGGGACAGTCATGACTGATTCAACAATCAGCGGCACAATCGTGCCCGAAACGTCGGCTTCAGCGGTAATGGCTGACGCAGTTTCGCCCGGCCTCAATTGCGCATGGAGAGCAAAGAGCGTTATGTGCGTGCGGTGATCGGCAGTGAAATTGTTATTCCCCACCAGCGAAAACGGATCGACCACGAATGTCACCGAGTCAAACGCGATCGCCCGGTCTGTACCCGGAATAGTCAGCAGCAGAGGTGCCAGGTTGTCGACTACCGTCACCTGGATGGTGTCGGTATCAGAGAGTGGCCCACCAATACCGTTGTGACCAAGGTCGTTCGTAGTAATCGTAATCACACCGCTGCCGAACGCCAGGTTCTTCATTCCTTCCAACGCGGCGTTGATGTTGGCAATGCTGCCGGTAAAGGTCATCAAAGGATCGTCGGTACCGTCGCCAACCGTGAAGGACAAGCCACTGGTGCCGTTCAAAGTAATCGTGCCGTCGGTAGCCTTCAACGTGACCTGTACCGGATCACTACCGGCGTCGACATCAGAGATAAAGATCGCGTTCCCCGTACCCACTGAGAAGACGAACAATGCGTTGAGCGGTATGTTCTGCGGCCCCGGCACGTGATTGACCGGCGCGTCGTTGACAGAGTTAACAGTCAGCAAGAAGGTGTCGGTCATACTCTGCCCGTTTGCGCCGTTAACCGTAATCGTGATGGTGGAGGTGCCAAACTGATCCGCCAGAGGATTAATCGTCAACGTGCGGGTTGAGCCGGCTCCCGTCAGTGCAATGTTCGCCACGTTGTTCGGTACCAACGCCGTGTTCGATGACGTCGCTGTAACGCCGGTGATCGACGCCGCGCCGCCGACATTGAACGTGAACTGAAGCTGCGTGTCTTCGTTGATTGCCTTGTCGGTGATGTCTTCCAGAGAGACCTGAGCTTCGAAAGCGCCGATGTCCACGGTCTCGGTTGTGTTGGCATCGGGCCCGTCAACGATTCGCGCGAAGCCTGCGCCGCGCTGGTCGGTAAACGGGGCGACGCCGCTGAATGGCGGATTTGTGACCGCAGCATTGTTGCCGGCATCGAGCGCCGGAGAACCGGCCAGCAAAGCATGCGTCTGGGTCGGTCCACCATTGTTGGCGAGGGGGCCGAGCAAAGGATTGATTGGCGCAGCGGTAGTCCCAACAATGTCGCCGTTGCTGCCGTTGGTAAAGCCGGTGCTGCCGTCATTCTTGCCGATCAAGTTATTGCCCTGCGAAGTCATTGGGCCAACGAGGTCCGGGCCGATTCCCGCGGTGTTGAGAGCGACGATGCTGTTACTGAGATTAATCACCGGGCTCGCCGAGTTGTTATGAATGCCGCCACCGGCGCCGCTGGGGCCAGTAGCAGAGTTGCCAGTGATAGTGCTATTCGTGACGTTTATTGGTCCGCTTTGGACATTGAAAATGCCGCCGCCGGCGCTGGCGGTGTTACCGCTGATAGTGCTGTTGGTGACGTTGACGGTTCCCGTGCCGTTATTGAAGATGCCGCCGCCTGAGGGCGAAGCAGTGTTGTTGTTAAGAGTGCTATTGCTGATGTTGACTACGCCGGTACTAAAGTTGAGAATGCCGCCGCCGAACCCAGCAGAGTTATTGCTGAGCGTGCTATTGGTGATGTTGACTGCCGCGGTGCTGTTATTGAGAATTCCACCACCGGAGGAGCCGCCGGGAACCTGCCCATTGGAGATTGTCAACCCTGAGAAGTTGACCACTCCCGGACTCGCCGTCACGTTGAATACGCGGCTACTGTTGTTTCCGCTTATCGTCAGCAGATTCGCGCCCGGTCCTTGAATCGTCATGCTCTTATCAATCATCAACTCTCCGCTGGTTAGGTTAATCGGACTGGTGACGTGGCCGGGGGTCATGTCGAAAGTAATCGTGCTGCCCGGGCAGGCGCTGAGGATCATCGCCCGCAGAGAGCCCGCGCCGTTGTCGTTGCTGTTAGTGACCAAGTTGCTCCCACAGCTGACCGTGATCGTCGCTGTTGTAGCCGGGCCCAGACCATCTCCGACCGCGCTGGTGGCGCCCTGCACATCGAAGCTGAAGCTCGAGCCCGGACTGGACAGATTGTTCGCCGGCGTGAATTTCAATCCGGCATTGCCTTCGGCAAACGTGATGAACTGGTTGTTAGTGATCGGGGTTGTGCCATCGTTCTTGAACAACGTGCCGTTAGTAATGTTCGTGATCTTGAAATGACTTACTTCAGTGCTGTCCACTGCATTGCGAGTAATAACCAGGCCCGACGAGGTCTGAATGTTGACGCCGGTCGCCGCATTTGTCACTGACGGAGTGTCGGCCACCGCATTGACGGTAATCGTCGCCGTCGCCAAGCCGCCGCCCAGACCCGCGTCGGTGTTATTCAACGATGCCTGCACCTGGAAGCTGAAGGTGGTCGTCGGGCTGAACAGATTCGCGTTGGGCGTGAACTTCAATCCGGCATTGCCCTGAGCAAAGGTGATGAAGTCGCCGTTGTTGATCGGCGTCGTGCCGTCGTGCTGGAACAGCGTGCCATTAGCGATGCTGGTGATCTTGAAGTGAGTCACCTCGGCGCCATCGGCGGCGTTACGGCTGATAACCAAACCTGAAGTCGTTTGCGTGTCTTCATTGGTCGTGGCATTTGTTACCGACGGGGTGTCGGCCACCGGATCGATGGTAAAGGTGACGGTAGCTGCCAACACGCTGTCCTTCGGATCGGGCGCTCCGTTGGTCGTGCCGTTGTCTCGGATCTTGTACTGGAAGCTGGCCGGGCCAAAGTAGTTCGCGGTCGGCGTAAACTGCACATTAGTGCCCAGGATTCCCACCGTGCCACCGACCGGATTGCTCACCGAGATGACCGTCAGAGTTTGGCCGGCCTCATCGGGAGGGCCGGGTGAATCGTTCACCAGCAGATCGGCAAACGGAATCGTGCGCACGCCCGAATCCTCAGCTATGCTCGTGAGCGCGTCACCGTTGGCCACCGGTGGATCGTTGACCGAGATCACGGTAACGTTGACATCAGCCTCGTCAGAGTCGAGCCCGCCGGCGCTGACCTTGAACTTGAAGGAATCCAGACCGTTGAAGTTCAGAGACGGCGTGTAGTTCACCGTCGCCGTGCAGGTCTCTGACAAATTGAAGTTGCAGACGGGCGCGCTGATCGGTCCCAGCGAGCCATGCGCGGGCGATTGCGTAATAGTGAAAGTCAGCGGGAAGTTTTGCGAATAAGTTCCCTTCAGAGTGATCGTCACCTGCGTATCTTCGTTGGTCGAAGGTTGCGGGTTGGGTGGCACCGCCACTGGTTGGCAGCCGCCGCCGGTTTGAACCTCAACCGCGCCAATGTCTGTGCCGTTGCCCGGAGAAGCAGCGTTTGGATAGATCGCGTCGGCCAGATCGAATGGACGGACGCCGCCACGCTGGTCTGTGGTCACGGTAAAGTTGAAGCCCTTATCAATGGCCGGACTGGTGCATTGCAAAGCATGAGTCTTTGTGGGACCACCGTTATCGGCCAGCGGGAACAGATGCGGATCCACGCCCGTGATGTTAGTGCCGGGATTCAGCGTCTCAGTGATGACGGCGCCAGACGTCACTTGAATCAGGTTGAAGCCTTCCGAGTTGACCGCGCCGCTGATGTCGTCGGCGGTGCCAGCCACGCCCGCCGTCGTATTCGCTGACGTCGGAGTGGCGGTCAGTCCTGCGGATGTTGCGTTATCCGTAGCAATGTTCAGTGCCGCGTCATTCGCGGCTGGCAACTGGGATGTCAGGACAATGTTGGCTCCCGTGCCTGAGACGTTGAAGAATCCGCTGACGTCCGCATCAGCAGCCAACGCCGTGCGCATCTTTCCGGCCACCTGAGAAGCAGTATCGGCATTTGCGACTGCAACGTTTACAGTCTTCGGATTGTTCGGCATGCCGGCGGCTGTCACCACCACCTTCGCATTACCGGCGCTGGTAATTGTGCCGGCTACGGTCGCCGTCTCAACCTGCAGCACACCTCCCTTGAAGTCGTGGCCGACGATGGTATTGCGCAAGACGACCGTGCCGCCACTGCGGAAGATCCCACCGCCCGTGCCGACGCCGTTGTTGTCATTGTCAGCACGGTTATTGGTGATCGTACTGGCGGTAATAGTCAACGCGCCGCTGACGTTGTAAAGACCGCCGCCGCCGAGCGGGGTTAAGTTACCGCTGATGGTGCTGTTCGTGATGTTTACCGTGGCGTTGTTCGTGATGCTTAGCCCGCCGCCTTGGCCCGCGGAGTTATCACTGATGGTGCTGTTGGTAAGGTTCAAAGTGCCGGCGGAGCCGATTAATAAAATCCCGCCTCCATCACCGCCCGCCGCACTATTGCCGGTGATGACGCTGTTGCTGACAGTTACGGTGCCCGTGTTGTTATTCAAAATGCCGCCGCCGGGGGAATTTCCGTTGCTGACGGTCAACCCGTTAATGGTGAGGTTGATATTCCCCAAAGAAAAAACAGTGAAGATGCGGTAGTTACCGCCCGTGTCGCGCTTCACCGTCAGCACGTTGGCGCCGGGGCCGTTGATGGTCATGTCGCTTGAAAGATCTGGCAGCGCACCCGTCAGATTAATCGTGTAAGGACCGGGTGCTGCGAACACAGTCGAGTTAAAAGTGATCGTCTCCAAACCGGCGTCGGCGTTGGCGGCGTTGATGGCCTCGCGCAGTGTGCAGTCCTGATTGCCTGGGCCCGTGCCGAGCGGATCGCACGAGCCATCATCCGTGTCGGCGGTCGTGTTGACTTCGAACGTCGTGAAGTCGTTCTTGAAGAACGTTACGGTGTTGTCCGTGAAGGTCGCGACGGTGCTGCCGTTACCCGCGGCATCCTGCGCCGCTCCCGCCGGAATGTTGGCGATCACTGTTCCGCTCTGGGTCATGCCGCCAATCGCGACGTTGAAGTGAGTACCGTCGTTGGGGGCAATCTCACTGATGTTGACCACCGTCGCCCCCGCGGTCCCTGAGATCGTCACGTCAGCATTGGTAAAGCTGCCGGCCACCACCGGTTCGGTGAAGATCGCCGTAAAGTTAACCACCGTGGTGGCGCTGGGGCCGGTCACCGGATCTGTCTGTCCCGCGGCCTGATTGATCGTTACGTCCGGCGGCGTCGTATCCGTTACCCAGGACTCAGTCGCATCCGAGGTCAGCGAGTTAAGCGCGGCGTCCTTGATGTTTGATCCGGCAGCCGTCAGCTTTAAGACGTAAGTGCCCGCCGCTCCCGTCAGCCCGCTCAGGTTACCCAGCGTCCAGGTTATGTTGTCACCACTCGTCAGCGTCTGCGCGCCGGTCAGCAGATTAGCGCCGCCGTTAAGCTTGAGAGTCAGATCAGGAAGGTCGAATCCAGTGACGGCCTTGTTGAATACGATCTGGATCGAGCTGACACTCGTGTTGCGCGGATCCGGTGCCACTGGCGTGATTGTCACACTCAACGCCGAAGGATCAAACGTGCGATTAAACTGCGTCGCGGCCGTGTTGGTATTACCTGCCAAATCGTTGGCCACGCCAGCCGCAATGTCAGCCGAAACGGGACCGGGGCTCGTGGGGGTCAGATCGAAGGTATAGATCGCGGGGCCACCGGCAAAGTTCCCGACCGTGCCATTGGCGGGAACAATGTCGCCGATCGTGAAACCTGAAACAGACTCGCTGAAAGTGACCGTAACCGGTATCGGCGTGGTAGCGGTAGGATTGCCCACAGCCGAACTCATCGCCACCGTTGGTTTGGTAGTGTCAATAACAATTGGCAACGCAGCAGAGGCCACCGAAACATTCCCCGCCAGGTCAGTGGCGACGACGGTAATGTTGTAAGGGCCATCCGCCAGCGCACTGCTCGTAATACTCCACGCGCCCGCATTGTCCGCCGCGCCCGAACCTTTCAAAACGCCGGTCGCGAACAACTGCACGCTGCTGTTGGCTTCGGCGGTGCCGGTAAAGGTCGGCGTCGTCTTGCTGGTCACATTGTCATTATTAATGTTGCTGTCGTCGGCAGTAATTAAGTCCGGCGTCGATGGCTGGGCAGTGCTGGTATCGATAGTCACATCGAGCCCGTCGGAATCCGGACTCAAGGTAATGCCGACAGTTTGGCGCGCTTTATATGTATGCGGGCCGGCCAAGGCACCGGGGTCCGTTAGCTGAATGCTCGTCCCGACTGCCGTGGCATTTGCTACCGACGTGCCATCTCGCAGCAACTCCACATTCGCGCCATTGATGACGCCGGTGATGTTGAAAGTCGGCGTAGTGTCGTTGGTGTAGTTGTCGGTACTGCTCGAACCGGAATCGCTGGCCGCAATCAAGTCCGGCGCATCAGGCTTGATGGTGATCGTAATGCTGGTGCCTGCCGAAGGATCGCTGGTGACCGCGTTGAAAATCTGCTTGGCCGTATAAGTGAACGTGCCATTCGGAGCCGATGGATCAGTGAGCTGTATCGTGACGCCGGCAGCCGTGCCACTGGCAACCTCGACGCCATCACGAAACAGTTTGACGGTCGCGGTGTTCACCACGTTCGTGATGTTGAAGGTCGGGCTGGTGTCGTTTGTGATGCCGTCGCCGAGTGTTCCTGAATCGCTTGCGGGATCAAGAACGGGCGCATCCGGAATAATAGATATCAAGACCGGCAAAGCCGTGGAGGCCACGCTCGTGGCAGCACCGAACGACTGTTTAGCGGTGTACGAATAAGTCGTGCCGCTGGCAGTGAATGTCAACGGTCCCGGATCAGTCAGTTGAATCGTAATGCCCGATGCCACTCCGCTGGCCACCGGAGCGCCGTCGCGGAATAGTTGGACGGTCGCACCTGAGACGACGCCAGGGATAGTGAACGACAAGTTGGTCGTGACGTTGGTCTTGTCGTCCGCGTTGTTTGCTCCCGAATCGCTCACCGCATCCAGGTTCGGCGCGCCCGGAGCGTTGGGCGCTATCTGTGACTCGAACGCACCGATGTCCGTGTCGTCGAATGGCGCAACCGGCGGCGTCGCATCGAAATCAACCGGCCGCGGGAAGCCGCGCTGATCGGTGGTCAGGCTGAAGGCGTTGCCCTTCTCCAAAGCAGGACTGCCGTTTACCAACGCGTGCGTCTTTGTCGGTCCGCCATTGTCCGCCAGTGTAGTGTTAAGCACTGTCGCGATGTCGATAGTGCCGACGCCCGCGTTGCCGACAATGTTGTGGTCAGTGCCGTCGGTAAGCCCGCCACTGCTGGCTGCGTCACCGATCAGGTTGTACGAACTCGCGCTGCCGGCGGTGTTAATTGTTCCGGTTATGTCGTGCGCCGTCGGCGTGGTTGTGCCCTTCAGGTTTCCGGCGACGATAGTGTTCTTCAATGTAAACGTGCCGCTAGCGATATTGAGTCCGCCACCGGCGCCGCCGCCGAGATCATCTTTATCTGTCGTGTTGCCGGTCACGGTGACGCCGGTGAGCGTCGTCGTGCCGGTCGCGCCGGCGTTGTAGACACCACCGCCGTCATTATTCGCGCCATTGCCACTGATGGTGCTGTTGGTGATCGTCAGGGTAGCGTTGGTGCCCGCGCCAACATTGAAGATGCCCCCACCGTTTAGACCCGCAGTGTTTCCGCTGATCGTGCTGCCCGTAATCGTCGCTCCGGCCGGACCCGCCGTGGCATCGTTATAGACACCGCCACCCGACGCGCTCCCGGAAACGCCACCCGTACCGCCAGTGCCAGGCGCGCCGGCGACAACTGAATTCCCTGAGATGGTTGAGTCAGTCAGCGTCAGAGTGCCGCTACTGTAGACACCGCCGCCAAAGCCCGCTCCACCGTTGCCGTTCGTGTTTGCCGCATCGGTGTCGCCACCCTTGCCGCCCGTCGCGGAGTTGCTGCCATTGACGGTCGTGTTCGTCAACGTCAGTGTGCCGCTGTTATAGATTCCGCCACCCAGTCCGTTGCCCCCCACGCCGCCCGCGCCGGCCCCGGTGTTGGAACCGCCATCGCCGCCAGTAGAGTGACTGCCGCTGAGAATTACGTTCGAGAGAGTGAGCGTGCCCGCATTGATTACCGCACCGCCCTTGGCATCGATGCCGGCGCTGCCCGCAGCCCCATTCGCGCCCAGGACCTTCCCGGCCGTGATCGTCATGCCCGAGATAATCACCGTCTTGCCAACGGCGACATTAAAGACCCGGCTCGCATTGTTACCGCTGACTGTAAGCGTGGCCGCTCCTGGTCCGGTCACCGTCACGTTCTTGCTGATCGCCAACTCAACCGTGGTAAGCGTGATCGACGTCACCGATGGATCAAAAGTGATCGTGCCGCCGTCGCACACGGTGCTTAACGCATCGCGCAGGCTGCCCGCAGCCGCGTCGGTGTTGTTGGCGACAATCACATTCGCCGCGCAGGTGTTAACCACATGTCCGCCGCCACCTTCTGTGCCCGAACTCGCGGCAAACTGAGCGTCGCCGCTGTAGTCGGCGGTGATCGGATTGTGCGTGCCGGCACTGAGCGAAGAAGTTATAAAGGTCGCATCGCCGCTGCCATTCACAGGTTGTGGCCCGCCGAGCGCGGTGGTTCCCGAGAGGCCGTCCCAGAACTGCACTGTGCCGGTCGGAGTTCCACTGAACGCGCTCGAGACATGCGCCGTAAACGTCACCGACTGTCCAAAGTTCGACGGATTTGGCGCCGAGGTTACCGTAGTGGTTGTGGCCTTCTTGTTGACTTGCTGTCCCGGAGGATCCGGTAACAGTTTTCCGGTGCTCGAGTTGAACTGAACATCGCCACTGTAATCCGCGGTGATTGTGTGCGGACCCGCCGTCAGGTTGGATATAGCTGCCGTACTGGCGCACGCGGTTGCTCCCGGACAACTGCCGCCCGTCGTCAGCGATATCGCACCACCAAGAGGCGTGCCGGTGCCGGAGGGGCCATCCCAGAATTGCACCGTGCCGGTGGCCGAGGCTGAGTTGACCTGGGCCGTGAAGGTTACCGCATCGCCAACGTTCGACGGATTGAGCGAAGAGAGAACCGTCGTGGTGGTCGCCGTCTTATTGTTGACCTGCTGATTTGGCGCCAGCGTCCCCGTGTTCGGATCAAAGTTACCGCTGCTGTCCGTGTAGTCGGCGGTGATCACATGCGAGCCGGCAGTCAGACTTGAGATGTTGGGCGTGGTCGCACACGCGCTGCCCGCCGGACAAGTGCCGCCGGTGGTGAGCGCGATCGGCGCGCCCAACGCGGATGCACCGTCTTTAAACTGCACTGAGCCGGTGGGCACGCCGCCGGGCGAGCTGACCGTCGCCGTGAACTGCACGTTCTGGCCGACGAATGAAGGATTCTGAGATGAAGCAACAGCGACCGTCGTGTCGAACAGATCAACCAAAGTCACCGTCGCATCGTTTGCCGCAACCGTCCCGGGATCGTCAGTTACGATCGGATTGCCTACGAAAGCGCCTGAAAGCGTACCTTGAGCAGAGACTTTTGGCGGCACGACGCCGGCCAGGTTCGGCGGATTGTTGAGCGTCACACTGAACTTGATCGTGATGGTCTTGCCGTTCGGCAGAGAGAATCCTGAGCCGGTTCCGTTGATCGGGAAAGTGCCGCCACTGACCGGCATCGGCGCAAACGATCTTGTCGCCGTCGCGCGGTGATTCCTGACCTCTGCTCTCTGACGTCGGTCCGCTGGTCTGTTGGCGTGGTTCGAGCGAACGTCTGATCTCTGATCGCTGGTAGCTGTCCTTAGGCTCGCTGAATTAAGGTGGACGTCTTTGCTCGATACTTTCGTCGTCGCGATCTCGCTCGCGCTTTCTGTCTTTTGACTTGTGCCTTCTGCCTTCTCGGCATGCGCCGCGGGAACAATCAGCGAATCAACGCTGTTCACAAATTGAGCTACCAAACTCGTTGCACCGGCGAGCCATCGCGATACCGAAACAGCGTTGCCAGCAGGACCGTTGCTCTCGCCCGAGGTTGTTGCTCCGGCGAAGAGCAAAGAGGACTGCGCACTGTCATTTGCCGGTAGAGAGCGAGCGGATTGCGTGGCACGGTCGAGGCTATCAAGGGTCGAGGCAAGGTCGTTCCCGGTTGATGCGAACAGCGAAGCCACGTGACTGTTCTGCTGATTCTTACCTGTCTGAGCAAGGACGCCGCCTTTGCGCTGCTGCATCATCCGGTCAAGTGATGCCACCGTCGCGCACGCCGCGCCGCCGACAAAGCCGCCGCCACCAGATCCGCTGGACGTAGCACTCGCGGCGGCAGTACTCGTGCCATCTTCGCTGCTCGTGTTCTGCCCCGCGACAAAAGCTGACGCATCGGTAGCGGACCCCGCGTAGCCAGGCAGGCGTATCGTAATAACTGCGGTGGTTTGCTTTTTGATACGGATGTCGGAGAGACCGCTGACGACCGCTTCCGTACCACGATTGAAGTTGTTAGCCAGGGCCCCTGCGCCGCCAATCTGCGCACAAATAGCGATAGTGTCCGTAGCCGTCGAACCGGCGATTAGATTGAACGCCTCGCGGCTGCCCGTCCCGTCAGCTGGGAAGCCAGGCGGGTTGATAGGGCCGCCTTCCAGGACCGTATTGCCCGTTACGGTCAGGTTCAAATTGCCGCCGGGATTGCCCTCGCCGTTGCTGACGCTGGGGCTGTCGTTTGCCGTGACATTAATGCCCCGGTCCTTACATTGGCGCATCGTGTTGCCGGTCACCGCAACCGTGTGCGTGCCCTTGCCGTGCGAGTCTACCGCGATGCCATGAGCCTGTGTCGAGCATGAACGAATCACGCCCGTCGTGCCGATGATGTTGTTACGAACCTTGCCCGACATCGTCGTGGTGGCCGCGGAAGGTACTCCGAGATTCACCGTGATCGCGCTTAGGATCGCGCCGTTAATCTTGTTGCCATTGATGTCGTAAGTGACGGCAGCCGAACCGGTCAGGACTGTAGAGTTGACTACAATGTCCTGTCCCAGCGCGGTCGAGTGTCCCCCAATCAGATTATTGTTGGTGAACACCACGTTTAGTATCGCGCTATTAGCTGAATTGCCCTGCAAGTGATCGCCGCGATTAGCCGTCAACACGCTGTTAGAGACGTTGACTGATCCGTTCGCAGTGCTCGTCATCTGATAGAGAACGCCATCGTCACTCTGCGTTTTTGCAGAAGCGTTGCTGATCTGGCAACCCGTCACCGTCAGCGTCGCCTGTGAACCGTCGTTCGTGGTGTTGCGCACCTCGACGTTGTTCTCATGCGAAAGCCTGATGGTCGAATTGGTGATGCTCGACGTGCCGAGTAGATTGTCGAAATCAAGCCCCTCTTCGCCGACTGCGTTACCGTTGTTGTCAATCAGGCTGTTACTGAGCGTGAACCCGGTCACGGTCGTCCCGCCAATGCCGTCATCGCCGCCGTTCATGATCCTCATCCGGGTGAGAGAGACATTCGAGGTTGAGGTTAAAAGAATCCCGGCTCCGGTCGTACTCTGGATTGTGCCGCCCGTGCAGTCGGTGGCGTCGGGAGCCTGGGTGACAGTGGGCGGTGTGCCCGAGGTTTGGCCTCCACAGAATCCGCTCGAGTTGCCCGTAACCGTCAGTCCGCCCGAAGTACCAGTGTTGTTCAGGACAATACCGTTTGGCGCGCCGTTCGCCGAGATGCTGCGGAAGACCAGGCCACCGGCGCCGATAGTGGTGCCACCGATAATGTTGAGTGCGATGCCGGTCGTCGAGGAAAGGACGTTGACTGAACTCGCGGAACTGCTGGTGTACGTCATTGTCCGGGCGTTGTTGAAATCAACCGCGTTTCCTGCGGCCGAGGTAACATTAACGTCCTTAATTGTGATCACGCTGCCGGCGCCCAGACCCGACCCGGTAAGCCCCTTGGTTGCTCCCGCGCTCACGTCAATGTTGACACCCTGCACCGTCGTGTTGTCCTTCATCGTGACGGTGCCGCGGACTATCGGTCTGGTCGCGCTGTTAATGCCTGGTCTGGTGATCGTTCCGGCAGGCGGCGAGATTCCAAAAAACGCGTCAAAGCCGCCGGCATTAATAGCTCCCTGTCCGATCAGTCCCTGACTGCTCTGTAACAGCACCACGTCGCCAACTGCCGCCGTCACGGTAGCTGTCGTCGAATACAGAAAGATTCGCTCGTTAGTACCCAGGTTCTGCAACTTGGTATTCGCCGAGGCCAGACTGTTGAAGGGACTAGAGAGTCGGCCATCTCCATTGACCCCGGCGCCAAGATTCACAAACCAGATCACCGGTCCGGCGACGTTGACGGTTACCGTGGTGGCTGGAGAACTGGCTACACCTGGGCCCGGACACCCGGTGTCAGTCACTGTATAGGTAAAGGTCACCGCGCCGGTAACACCCGGTGGCGGATCGAAGTCGAACGTGCCGGTAGATGCATTCAAATTCGAAATCGTGCCGCCTGCTGGAGTCGTCGCGCTAACATTTGTGACTGTGAAGGTGGTGGAGACGCAGCCGTTCACCCCATTGTCGGCGTTATCATTCACATTGCCGAGCAAGCCGGTGAGTCCCGTCCTTTTCATGTTGGCCTGCACGGCAAATGCCGCCGGCGCAACTACCACCGGCGGATCGTTCACCGCGTTAACAGTAATAGTGAAAGTCTGGTCGGCTGAATTGTCTACGCCGCTGTTCGCTGTGCCTCCATCATCGTGTGCGTGATAGGTAATCGTCGCGGTGCCGTTCTGATTAGCCGCCGAGGTGTATGTAAGCGTGGCCGTCTTCGGATAGCTTGCCCCGACCACATTCAGAGCGGGAGCGGAAGAAAACAAACCCGGATTACTGTTGTTGGTAATGACGAAACTGACCGTCTGTGCATCCTCAGTTGTGTTACCTACCTGTGCCGGCCTGACCCCTGTGATGAAGCTCGACACCGATTGCGCGCCTGCGTCTTCGTTTACTGCGGTCGGATTGCCGGGCACGGTAAAGGTTGGCGCGTCGTTGACGGCATTTACTGTGATCGAAACAGTGCAGGTTTCGTTCGAGTTTCCGTTGTTACCCGCTCCTGACGTCGTGCCGTCGTTCACCCGAAACGTGAAGCTGTCTGAGCCAAAAAAGTTTGCGTTGGGCGTATAGGTAAGGTTCGGCGCAGTGGTCGCTCCAAAACCGCCATTCGTCGGCGGGGTGACAATACTGAACGTGATCGAATCGCCGTCAGGATCTTGTCCCGTCAAAGTGATGCTCTTTGCGGTGTCCTCGTTCGTGCTTACTCCCGTCTGATCAAAACAAATGGGCGTGCTCTTGATCGAACCGGGCACAAACGTCGTGTGCGAGTCGAGCCCCGGGCTAAAGGAAATGCCGGTCCCGTCCGATCCGCTGGTGTTCCCGAGTTGGACCGTGTAATTGATTGTGTCGCCCGGATCGGCTTTGCCGTCCAGGTTGTTCGCGGTCGCTGTCAGCGCCGCGGTCATCGTCGCCGTCACTGATCCGACGATTGGCGGCGCGAATGGCTCCGGAGCAGGCTCAGGTTTCGGACCCGGCAGGTTCGACGCCGCCGTTTCTTTCGACGGATTGACGAACAGATCTTCAGCCGCTGACTTCTTATCTGTCTTATTCTTCTTATTGGTCTTATCTGTCCGGGTTGCCGACGTGGCCCGGGCAATCGAAGGTGCGGCGACCGCGGCGATGGGCATCGTCAGAATCGTGAAAGCGAGTAGGCAGGCTACAAAGACTTTCAGTCTGGGCGGCGTGGGATCGGGGGATAATTGCTTCACAATAAATTTATTTTTTAGGAGCGCAGGCTTTAAGGGTGACTCTGTTTTGCGGACGGGAAGCGCAAAATCCCTTTTAACGAGCCATAAGACTATTACGGAATCGAGAAACCGTCAACGGAAATGTGCTTGGGATGATGATTTGCGGCTCTGCCGCAGCACATGGCGGTAAGCCTCCGGCTTACCGTAGCCCCTCCAAAAGTTTAGGAGGCTCCGCCTCCGCTTCTCAAGAGCCCGAGGCGTAGCCTCGAGAAAAAGAGCTTGGCCGGTAAGCCGGAGGCTTACCGCTATGTGCTGCGGCAAAGCCGCCATCCTGCCCACTGCTCAACTGCTTTACCCCGTGAGATACAACTTGCAATCTGGGACGACGTGCAAAAGGCTTATCTCACGGGGTGAACTGTTCACGGCGTCAAGGAGTCGCTTTCGCTCTGGCTTTATCCCTGCGATCCTTGAGCTTCTTGTCGGCTTCCAGATCTTTCATCAGCACGTAATTAAGGTTACCCCCCGGGCCGCCGATAAAGACACGAATCTCAAAATCTCTGCACTTGAGAATCTTTAGACTATTGTCCATGCCAACATAAGCTTCCCATTGATCAGGCGGCGGAAGACTTGTTCCCTCGATAAACTTCGCGACGAATTTATCAACGTGGGAATATTCCGGGCCGTTGTAGCCGACTGAAAAAGTGGAAACATGGCCATCCAGAAGAGTAAACGTAATCTGACTCACTCCAGCGAATTTTTCCTTTGATTCATATTTGTCCGGTCGGATGAGAAAGCTGGAGACACCAAGCTGGCTGGGTGGTCTGGATAAGCTCGTCCGAACTTCCGCGTCATCCTTACTGCCGGGAAACAGGGCCAGCACCTCGTCCGTCGTCATGCCGAGTCTGAGACCTTTTATGTCAGGCGCTCCCGCCAGAGTGAGTTGGCATGTTGGTTTCTCTTGTCCGCTCGCGTTACTTATCTGAGCTGAAGATTGAGCGACGGTAGAGTTGTTGTTGGCTAACGATTGCGAACCCGCCGATCTGGATGCGGTGCAAGCGACGGATACTGTGATTAGGAAAGATAGGATGGCAAGAAATAGTTTCATCACGCAATGATGCCACGATCAGGAGGTCCGTGCCACCGGCGGGAGCGGGCGGATCGACGAGTCGCTGCATGAGTCGATTCAGTTGCGGCTCTGCCGCAGCACATAGCGATAAGGATCGCGACTCGCGATTAGTGAGGTGCGGCTTTGCCGCAGCACATAGCGATAAGCCTCCGGCTTACCGTCAACGCTCCAAAAACTTCAGGAGGCTCCGCCTCCGCTTCTCCACTTGATCCGATCAATATCCATGAGTAAGGGTTCATCATCCAGAATCTTCGCAGTGCAACATCTAATACTCGACCAGCGATATTCTTCAGGCTGCTTTACCAATCCCGCACGGACCGGATTCTGATGCGTGTAATGCACTCGCTGCATCAACATATTCTCCGTAAGCAGCAGCCGCGCGTCCGGATGGTGATCCCACAGTGAATGACTATATTGACGCGCTCTTGTCTCGTGCCGCAGTCTCTGCAACGAGGCTTCATAGTTGTGCTCTTTCAAATAGCCGATTATGCGGCGACTGGTTATGCCGTTGATGAATTGAAGAGTCCGGGAAGGCGCCAGAATCGAATCCGTAATGAGGTGCAGATGATCCGGCATGATCACGTAAGCATACAAAGCAAACTTTCCCGACCGGCGCGCCTCATCCAGTGCCGCGCAGGTAATGAGTTTAATTACAGCGCTGCGAAAAACCGGCAAGCGATCCGTGGTGACCGAGGTCAGGTAGTAACAGGGCGAATCGCGGGAGATGGTATGCATACCTCATAGGATTGTAGAGGGGAGGTCAATGAAATAGATTTTGCAAGCGTGAGGCATAGCCTCGGGAAAAGGGGCGGCTTTGACGGTAAGCCGGAGGCTTACCGCTATGTGCTGCGGCAAAGCCGCCAAGACACCCCTCCGCAATCATCCATACCAGCTCACAATCGAATACCGCTCGCCATGTGTTACCGGGATCACTTCGTGGGTGGTCTCTGAACGGAAAGCGACCAGGGTTCCGGTCTCACCGTCGAGCCGAAACTCACTGCCGGCGCGCCAATCGGAAAATACAAGTGAGCCGCCGCAGTAGCAGTCGGTCTCAGGCGTCTCAGACTGATGGTTCAGAAATATGCTTATTGAGATCCGGCGCGACTGATCAGTGTCGAGCAGCACCAGCCCGGTATTGCCGTCCTGGTGAGCGACAAAGAAATCGCCCACGCGATAGCGTAAGAATTGCGGTTCTTCGCAACCGCTGAGGCTCATCCCAAAATGCTCGTCGACTTTCTCGCGACACTCCAGGAGTCGCCGCCTGACCTGCGCCACAGTCTCTTTTGAAGGCATCAGACTTTCGACCCTACGTACCCGTTCATTGATCGAGCCCGCCCCGCCCTGCCCGTAGGTTACCGCGGGGACGGCTGAGGACTGGCGCATCTCGGTAATCAACTCCCGGCAGGTCTCGGGATCAAGGAAACTCGCGACCAGTAGCAAGTCGAAGGGAGAATCTGGTGTTGGTTTCGTCATCAGCTTATCCACAGATTACGCAGACTACACAGAAAGAAGACTTAGAGAAAGCAGAGAAAGTGACCTCTCTCAACTCAGAGGCAGATCGATTGATAACGATACTCTTTCCGACTTGCCTATCTGCGAAATCTGCGTAATCTGCGGATTCAATCTGCGGATTGCGGCGTGCAATGAAAAAAATTCCGCCAGCACTCACTCATCCCGAGTCAGTGCTGGCGGCTCTTCTTTTCTGCCTACTGCGTTACCCCGTGAGATAAGTATTTTGTATCTCACGGGGTGAACTGCCTACTGTCTGCCTTAAGGTCGCGCCGGAAAGACGCCTTGCAGCGCGATATTAAAATAAAGGGTCAGGTACGGCATCAGGTTGTTATGGGGTTGGTCGCCGCCGGCCGGAGAGAGTGCCTGGAAAGCCAGTGGGACCAAGCCCGCGTTTGATGCGATATAAGCAGCGCCGTTGCCGGATCTCCCGAACGTACGTGCCGGTGATGGAGCCTGGAGGGCAGCGTCATCGGTCGAACCCCTTAGCTGATGTGGGTGCGATGGAATCTCAGACTCGAGCAGCGTTACAGTCTCACTCCCACCAACCTGTCCCTGATCATAAAGCGATAGGCCCGGTCCCTGGCCGGGCTGGATCACAGCGGAGCCTTCTATACCCGGCAGCGCAAAAGTGGATTTGCCATCACCACCATACATCGTGCCCAGCAAGCTGAAGAGCGCCGTATTCTGCGATATGGGCAGCAACTGGTTGTCACACCACGCCCAACCTTTAGGCGCGAAGTTGAACGGGAAAATGCGGACTTCCGCAACAAATGGATCTGCCATGATTCTGATCTCCTTTTTACGTCTGTGACGGGAAAATCCCAAACAGCGAGATGATATAGTTGAAACAGCCATAGGGCTGGATGTTCTCGTGCGGTTGGCTACCGCCGGTCGCCCCGATGGCCTGGGCATTCATGTTGGTGTTCGTCGTGTCTTCAATATAGGGCTGAATCTGTGGCGGTTGGCAAGGCAGGTTGCCTTGAGGGTTACTGCCGGTGCCGCCCGTCAGCGATGCGATGAACGGATGCGAGTGCGCCGGAATCTGCTGCACCGTCAGAGTGACGGTTTCAACGCCGCCAGTCTCCGCCAGGCTGAAACCGTTGCCCTGATGGATTGGAACTCGGCTTTGCATGTCTGGCAGCGCGAAGGTTGATTGTCCGTCACCGCCGTAGGTGGTACCGATCAATTGAAAGAGCGTCTCGTTCTCAGAGATCGGAAGCAACTGCCCCTCGCAAAACATCCATCCCGCCGGAGCAAAGTTGCCCGCAAACATTCTGATTTCACCAACGTATGGTTGTGCCATTATTTTTCTCCTTCTTAGTTCGGCGACGGGAAAATTCCCTGCAGCGCGATGCAGAACGACAGCGTCAGAAAAGGCTGCATGTTCTGGTGCGCCTGGCTACCGCCGACGTTAGTGACCGTCGTGGGCTCCAGCGGTGTAAGGTTGTTCGCCGGGTTGTAAAAGTTATTGGCCGCGGCCAGAAAATCGTTGGCGGCAATCGGAGTGTTGGCGTTGGTCGGCGAAGCCATCGCGACGTGTGTGTGGGTCGGGATTTCGGCAATCGAAAGGGTATGCGCCTGCTCCCCACCCTTTTCGCCGAGAGTGTGGCCGTTCCCCACGTGAATCGGCACGCGTGCCCTAAGGTCAGGCAAAGCAAAATTCACGCGCCCGTCACCGCCGAAAGTTGTGCCTAACAAACTAAAGAGCGCCTGGTTTTGGTTGATCGGCAGGAGCTGGCCGTTACACAACGCCCAGCCCTTCGGCGCGAAACCGAAACTCATGATCTTGATTTCTGAGAGAAATGGTTCTGCCATGATTTTCTACTCCATTTGAGAAGCGTCGATACTATTTGCCATCCGGCATGGCCGGTTAGTCTGGCTTTCGGAATGACAGCCGCTGGTGACTTGGAAAGATCGAACCCGATCGTGCAATACATCGGTTGATTTCGGTCGCTGGATCTCTTTATTTAAAGAGACTGAAGCTTTCGAAAGTTGAAGCGGCGGGGATTCTAATCTCAACTCTACGGGATTGCAAGCAAAATCTTTTACTAGACAAGGGTTGTTCTTAACTTGAAGCGTTTAACTCCTTCTCTTGAGCACCTGGCTGCGGCTATGTGGTTAGCGGGCCGCTTCTCATTAGCACCTCGCTTCAGCGAGGTTAATAGCGGGCCGCCAAAACCCGAAACCGTTTAAACGGTTTCCTGTTCCTGTCTTTACCTGGATCACCTGGCTGAAGCCAGGTGATAATGGGAAGGGCGCTTCACTCAATTCAACTCGCCGTCAAATTCCTCGTTATCGTTCGTCTTCCACGACGGCTTCCTCTTCTTTTTTACAGGCTTTGGCTGCTCTCTCGGTGTTACGGTCCCGGGAGATGGTGACTGTGCTGGTGAGGTACGTGGCGGCGAAGCATTCGCCGGCGCGGTTGAGTTCTCCATCCACGTGCGCTTTGCCGGTTTTCCTCCCGGCGCCGGAGCCTGCGCCTCAACGTAAGTCAGCCGATTGATAGTTGCCAGATAGCCTTGCGCACCGTTGCTGTCCGTGCCTGCCGGGACCAAAAACAGTGAGAATTTTCCCAGCGCCGGGTGCTCTACGGTATAGGTACCCTGTTGCAATGCGCCGCCGCCGCCACGGAACAGCAGTGAAAAGCATTCGCCACCCTTTGGCGGTTCCATATCGTCAACCTTCAAAAGCGTCACCGCAACAATGCCGGAAACCGTATGAAGTTGGAAAACGGAATTCAAATAAGATATGAAGGTGGCCTTGGTGTAATTGATGAGCGGATCGTTTGGGTCAGCGCCCGATTTATCACTTCGATCTGTCCAACTCTGGCCCAGCACATGTTTCAGCGGAACCGCCGCAAACAGTGCCGCCAGCAGCCCCACTTTCAAAAACTTTCTGCGTGAATCCGACATCGGGTCTCCCTTGATCGATAGTCGAGCGGCGGAGAGGGGCCGTCGTTAGGTGGTATCGTGAGGACGAGCAGTCTATTATGTTTTGCGTTAGTATTCAACGGATATAATAAAAACGTAATAGGGTGCGTTGTCCCGACAATGGCATGGTCCTGGCTCCCTAAACTAAGGAAACGACTTCGATGGAGAAGCAGGGGATCGAGCTTCTGTTGCCACGCGGCGGCATTCTGGCGCTGCGACCTGCGACCGATGCAGACGACCAATTCCTGCTTTCCGTCTATGACAGCACCCGCGCTGATGAACTCGGACAAGTCGAGTGGCAAGAGGGCCAGCGGGAGCTGTTTCTAAAGTGGCAATTTGATCTGCAGCGCCGCGAATACGATGCTCGCTTTCCCGACGCCGAGTACAACTTGATTCTAATCGACGATCGCCCCGCCGGACGAATCTGGATTGGCCGGGACACCGAACAGATACGGCTGCTCGACATCGCGCTCTTGCCCGATTTCCAAAACCGCGGCGCCGGCACGCTGCTGTTGCACCGGCTGATCGGGGAAGCTCGACAGGCGGGCAAACCTCTACGCCACATGGTCTTTGTGCTGAACAACGAAGCTCATCGTTTTTACGAGCGGCTGGGTTTTGTGGTCATCGAAGAATTCGGCGCATACAAACACATGGAATGGAAACGGCAGTAAAGGAGTGAAGGGTAGAAAGAAAAGCAACTTCAAAAAAATGCCAAGTGACGGTGAAGAGTGTGGAAACCGACCCATCTACCACAACGATGAGGTAAACCCGACCGTCGTCGCCGCTGAGCTACACAACGGAAAGCGGCAGATTGAGGCCTGCCGCTCTTCGCTCGCGACCAAAGTGTTTATTTGGATCGGCGCTGCCGTTATTAGCCAAACAAGACAGCGGCCGCTTGTAGACTAACCCCCACAGTTCCTGGTTGTATCGCCGGTAATTGTCCAGACGGGGTTGCCCGTGGCCTCAACCGTCGTATTCATGAAACACCCATCCTGATCCTCAGCGACAAGTTTAACTGTTGATTGATCCCAGGAGACGTCAAGGGCTCGGGTTGCTCCGGGACTAATCGGCGACTCGTTGAGTTGGTTAGGGCCCCAGTTGTCATTATCGGCTGGTGACAAATAGAAATTGCGAATCTCCAATCCTGAATTATTTACTACCGTAATCGTCAGTGACGGCGCGGTGGCGTCGGACAGCGGCGCGGCCGTGACAAGCGCACCGAACACAGCGACCACGATCAGAAAACGAAAGCGGGTTCTAGAACTTAAGAGTGCGTCACGAAGATTTCTCATTGCTGAACTCCTTTTGGTCAAAGAATCAATAGTTGTTGACTCCGAAGACGGCGTGAAGTGGATGCGGCCTGGTGATTTTCTGTTGGTTGCAACTCTTCAGCCACAACCGCATCCATCGATTCGCGTTCCCCGCGTTCGGTTCCTTCTTACGGACAGGAACTGTTGACGGTGTAGATCGGCCCATCGTTGACTGCCGGATTATTCGCCGACGAGCGCACGGTTACCTGACCTGTTGCTGTCGTAAAGTTGCCCGCTGAATCCTTTACCTTGAACGTTATCGTGTAGACACGACCGTTGCCGCTCACCGAGCGTTCGGCGCGTAGCTGGGCTGTCTTGCAATCACCCGCGATGACAATGTCGTTCAGCGTGTTTCCATCACCGTTTCCGTTTTCCGCCTCATCGCTCGTGATCTTCAGGATATAGACACTGTTAATGTTAACAGTGGGATCGCAGTCATCACTGGCGCTGGCGACGAAGTCAGTAACCGCTACCGTTCGATACGTGTGATTCGGCGGCGACAATGTCATGTTCACGTTGGGAATGAGCGTTATCGTTGGTGCGCCCGAATCCGGCGTATTGGTGATTGTCCCAGTGGCCGTGCTCGGTGAGCCTACCCCATAACCCGATCCGGGCTGGACAGTGAACTCGACCGTCTCGCTGCCTTCCACGGTACAGTCGGTAAGCGGCGTTACTGTCACAGTCGCCGTCGAACTACCTGCGCCAAAGGTGACAGTGGCAGTAGGCGGAGCGAACGTTCCCGCACCGCTCTGTGAGTAGTCTGCCGGGAAGCTGGCAGTGCCGCCCACCGAGAAATTAACAGTTAGCGCACTGCCGGTTGGGCCAGTGCGTGTGAAAGTGTAAACGAGATTTGCTCCGCCCTCGGAGGTAGACGAGGGCGCCACAGCGACGCTGACGAGCGTGTCATCGTTGAGAATTGTCCCAGTGGCTGAGTTTGGACTTACGGCGTTATAGCTCGCCCCGGCCGTCAATGTGATGACGACAGTCTCATCAGATTCGGCAGTGGTGTCTGTCTCCGGATCGACCGTTACCGTCGCCGTCGGGCTACCTGGAGCGAAAGTTACGGAGCCTGAAGTCGTAGTGAACGTGGTCGCGCCCGTTTGGGTGTAATCGTCTGGGAACGAACCAAAGGTGGCGGTACCGCCAACCGAGAAGTTTACCGTCAGCGCGCCTCCGGTGAATCCAGTACGCGTGAAGGTATAGACGAGGTTGGTGGCGCCGTCTTCAGTGACTGACGCCGGGGACACCGCGACGCTTACATCGGCATCGTCGTTGGTGATTGTGCCGGTTGCTGAGGAAGGTGAGCTGACGTTATAGCCGGCTCCTGAAGTTAAGGTCAGGATAACCGTCTCGTCGGTTTCGATAGCGGTGTCAGTTTCCGGATTGACGGTTACTGCTGCCATGAAACTGCCGGCAGCGAAGGTCACCGAACCCGAGGTTGCATTGAAGGTGGTCGCACCTGTCTGGGTATAGTCGTTGGGTGAGGCGCCAAAGTTTGCCGTTCCACCCACCGAGAAATTCACCGTCAACGGTCCGCTGGTGACGCCGTTGCGCATGAAGGTGTAGACGAGGTTGGTTCCTCCATCTTCAGCAACTGACGCGGGAGACACGGCAACGCTAACGTCCGTATCGTCGTTGGTGATGGTGCCGGTAGCTGAGCTGGGCAACCCGACGTTGTAGCCCGCGCCTGAAGTTACGGTCAGGATAACCGTCTCGTCAGGCTCGACGGTGGTATCCGCGGAAGGATCAATGGTCACCGTAGCTGTGGATGCTCCGGCCCCAAAGACTACCGTGCCAGAGGTGTCGCTATAAATCGTGGCTCCTGTTTGCGTGTAGTCGGGTTGCGAGAACACCGCCGTCCCGCCCACCGAGAAGTTCACCGTTAGCGGGCTGCTGGTGACGCCCGCGCGCGTGAACGTGTAAACGAGGTTGGTTGCTCCATCCTCGCCGACTGATCCAGGAGACACCGCAACACTCACGTCCGTATCATCATTGGTGATCGTCCCTGTCGCCGAGTCAGGCGACCCGACGTTGTAGCCAGTGCCTGAAGTTACTGTCAGGATAACCGTTTCGTCAGGTTCGACGGTGGTATCGGCCGCAGGATCAATGGTCACCGTAGCTGTAGACGCTCCAGCCCCAAAGATTACTGTGCCGGAGGTGTCGCTATAAGTCGCGGCGCCTGTTTGCGTGTAGTCGGGTTGCGAGAACACGGCCGTCCCGCCCACTGAGAAGTTTACCGTCACCGGGAGGAGAGTGAATCCAGTTCGAGTGAAGGTGTAGACAAGGTTCGTGGGCCCGTCCTCAGTCACTGAACTCGGCGCCACTGTCACCGTTACGTCCGCGTCGTCGTTGGTAATAGTTCCCGTAGCTGAACCAGGCGAGCCGACGTTGTAGCCAGCACCGGAAGTTACTGTAAAGATCACTGTCTCATCCGGCTCGACTATCGGGTCCGCGGCCGGATCAACAGTCACCGTAGCCGTGGAGTTCCCGGCGCCGAACGTCACTGTGCCAACAGGTGGGGCGAAGGTTGCCGCTCCACTCTGCGTGTAGTCAAGAGGAAAGACAGCGTTGTTGCCACCGACAGCTATGCTGAAGTTCACCGTTAACGCGTTTGTGGTAACGCCCACGCGCGTAAAGGTGTAAACCAGGTTGGCGGCGCCGTCTTCCGTAACTGATGCCGGAGACACCGCAACGCTTACGTCTGTATCGTCGTTGGTGATAGTGCCGCTGGCAGCGCTGGGGCTTCCAACGGTGTAGCCAATGCCCGAAGTGACGGTTAGATTCACGGTCTCATCAGGTTCGACGGTGGTATCCGCGGAAGGATCGATGGTCACTGTTGCCGTCGAGCTGCCGCTGGCAAACACTACCGTTCCGCTGGTGGCCGTAAAGGTAGCCGCGCCAGTTTGCGTGTAATCGGGTTCAGTGAAGGAGGCCGTGCCGCCCACGCTGAAGTTCACCGTCATGGTGTTGGCGGTGGATCCCGTACGAGTAAACGTATAGACCAGGTTCGTGGCGCCGTCCTCCAAAACCGAGGCCGGCGATACCGCCAGGGTGACTTGCGGTAAGTCGATTGGGGTCACTGTCGGATCGGCAGTGCCGCCAACGGTCGGATCGTCTGTGAGCACGTCGGCGAAATTAGTACCGGACACCGTACCCTGATTAGAGACCTGGGGCAGTGCTCCGGTAAACGGATCGTCGACAGTGACGTTGAAGGTGATGGTGACGCTCTCCCCAGCCGGCAGTGTGCCAATGTTAAGCATGACGTCGGCCAGCATGCTGCTGAGACTAGCAGCCGTCGTCCTGTTTCTCGGCGCATGGTTCATGAGTCTGCTGTTTTGACGAGCAGCGGTTTTAGCGATTGGATTGACTCCAGTATTCCTGAACGAAACTGGCGATTTAGAAACACCGGTCTTTGGTTGCCACGCGGAACCTTTGCTTATCTGCGAAACGAGGCTCTTTTGGCTACCGGATCGGTTACTTACTTGCTTAGCTGGAGAGCGTGGTAATTGTATGTTCCGAGAATCCGGCAAACGTCTGACAGCCGGTGACAGACCGTTCTGCATCAGCGGCTGCAGTTGTTGCGGCAGGCTGCTCTTGCCTTGCCGGTACGCGATACCAAGTTCGCGCATGACGACGGTCAGCAGATCCATGCGCTCGAAGGCGGGGCTGAGCTCAGTGGTTTGAAGCTCCTTGCCGGGAACAGGCACTTCAAACTCCTCGTCGTCCATTGGTGTCGAGTCGAAATACCAGCCGTAACCGGCAGCAGTCTCATCAATCTTGACGTGGGTTGAGGTGGCCGTGGCAAGCTGCCCTTCCGGCAGGTCTGCGATCTCAAACGTCATGGCTTGCAAACGCATCAGGTCTTGAGCAGAAATGCCAGCCGCTCTCCACCTTTCGATGGCCGTCTGCACCATCGCTAATACTTCAGCCTGCGACAGTTTCTGGAGACTATCTCCGCCCGTCCCCTCGCCTTGAGTGGCAAGCAGGATATCCTGTGTTTCGCCTGGCGCTCCTTCCGAGGCACCGGGAGAGAGAGCCGCTTCCGTCGACATGGTCGTATCAGCCATCATTGACGGCGCTGGGGGCAGCGCACAGGCTGCGCCGCCGATGAAGCCGCCGGCACCGGCGGCGTTTACGGCAACGGTAACCGTGCCGTCTTCGCTGCTGGTTTGTCTCGGGACCTCAAAAGCAGCTACTGCCGCCGCGTCATTAGGGCCCCCCGCATAACCTGGTAGCCGGATCTGTAAATTCGAGCCGGTGTTTTTCCTCAAGCGAATATCTTCAAGTCCGGTTGCTATCGCCTCTGTGCCACGATTGAAGTTGTTGGCAAGAGATCCGGCGCCGCCGAGTTCCAAACAGGTAAAGATAGTATCCGTTGAGGTCGAACCAGCGGTTAGGAGAAAGGCCTCGCGGCTGCCCGTACCGTCGGCCGGGAAGCCGGGCGGATTGATGGGGCCACCTTCCAAAACCGCGTTGCTCTGTACAGTCAGGAACAAGTTCCCGCCGGGTTGGGCTTCACCGTTGCTGATGCTGGGACTGTTGTTTGCCGTGACGTTGATACCCCGGTCCTTGCACTGGCGCATCGTGTTGCCTGTCACCGACACGGTGTGCGTGCCCTTACCGTGCGAATCTACTGCAATACCGTTCGCCTGCTCAGAGCAGGAACGGATCACGCCTGTCGTACCGATGATATTGTTACGTACTTGGCCAGACATCGCGGAGGTGGCCGAGGAGGGCACTCCGAGATTCACTGTGATGGCGCTCAGGATCGCGCCGTTAATCTTGTTGCCGTTAATGTCATAGGTGATAGTTGGCGAGCCGGTCACGACCGTAGAGTTGACCACGATGCCCTGTCCCAGTGCGGTTGAGTGCCCACCTATCAAATTATTGTTGGTGAACACCGCGTTGAGCGAAGCGGAATTGCTTGAAGTTCCCTGCAGATGATCGCCGCGATTGGCCGTAAACACGCTGTTAGAAACGTTGATCGACCCGTTCGAAGTCCCCGTCATCTGGAATAGAACACCGTCGTCGCTTTGCGTCTTAGCGGAAGCATTACTGATCTGGCAACCCGTCACCGTAAGCGTCGCCTGTGAACCGTTGTTTGTGGTGTTTCGCACCTCGACGTTGTTCTCATGCGAAAGTCGGATGGTCGAATTGGTAATGCTCGACGTGCCGAATAGATTGTCGAAATCCAGCCCAGCCTCGCTCACTGCGTTGCCGTTGTTATCAATCAGGCTGGACGCGAGCGTGAAGCCGGTCACGGTTGTCCCGAAGATGCCGTCATCACCACCATTCAGAACCTGCATCCGGGTGAGCGAGACGTTTGTGGCGTTGTTGAGAAGGATACCTGCGCCCGTACTATTCTGGATTGTCCCGCCCGTGCAGTCGGCGGGGTTGGGCGCCTGGCTGATGGTGGGCGGTGTGCCGCTGGTCTGGCCGCCACAGAAACCGCTGGAGTTGCCACTAACAGTGAAACTGCCGCTCGTATTGGTCAGTACAATCCCGCTGGTTGCGCTACTGGCCGATACGCTCGTCTCACTTATGATCAGAGGTGTAGTACCGCTGCTTCGCGTAATCTCGACTGCGATTGCGCCGCTCGTGGTTATGGCGCCACCAGTTGATGTAATGGTGTTGGTATTGTCGGTGGCGAGCAGTCCGCGCTGACTCGCATCGGGTGAAATACTAAGAGCGCCGAAAGTGATGGTACCTGTGTTGGTCAGTAGGCTAACTCCGGTGCCGCCGGATAAGGTTGAAGTCGTGTTGCCAAAACTGAGTGCCGCGTTGGACGTACCAACACTGATGCCAATGCCCGTCGGATTCGTGACGGTGGTAGTGGGCGACGTCAAACTACCTGCGACACTGGTGAGGCTGATGCCCGTGGTGCCGCTGTTGGTTGACGAAATGCTGCCGAAGGTCGCGGCGAGTGTGCCGGTAGTAAGGTTGAGGGCCTGGCCTATGCCATTCAGCGTAACGTCAGAGATGGTAAGCGTGCCAAAACCGGTACCGCTGATATCCGTCGTCGAGTCTCCGCCGGTAAATCCGCGTAACGTGTCGCCCGAGCCAACGGTGATCGCATTTCCGTTTGTGATGTTAACAATCGTCCCATTACCACTGTTCGTGGCAGGTAAAGGATCGCTTCCGGCTGGCGGCGTAACGCCAGTTATAGCGGAAAGGCTTGCCGCGGCGTCCTGCCCGATAAATCGCTGCCCATTAAGCAGAGTCACCGGCCCGATGTAGTCGCTGGCACTTTCATACAGAAAGATATTGTCATTGGCCGCCGGGTTATTGCCGCTGCCATTGTTGAGGCTCGCGAAAGCAGACAAGCTGCTAAATGGATTCGTGAGGCGGCCACAGCCGGCCGCCAGCGTCGTGCAAGCGGCAGCGTTGTTGTCGATGAACCAGATCATGCCGCTGACCGTAATGGTGACAGTGGCGTTGTTGCTGCCGGTGGCATTCGCCAACGTGTAGGTGAACGTGTCAACCCCTTCAAAGCCGGGCGGCGGGTTGTAAGTGAAGCTGCCGTCTGCGGCCAGGCTCACATCTCCGCCATTGGTGCTGGTGGTTGGAGGAGCGGTGATCGTCGCCGCAGGTACTCCCGTAAAGTCGTTTCCCAACACCCCGGGTGCTGCTACTGAAATCCTAATATTTCCCGCAGCGGTGTAGCTGTCGTCAACGGCCACCGGCGTTGCCGTCAAAGAACCACCAACGAACGCAGTGTTGGGATCTACCGTATCGGTAAATGTCACGCCGGTCGCATCCCCACCGCTCGAGTTGATCGTGACGGCGTACTTCAAAGTGTCGCCGGGGTCGGCGTTGGTGTCGTTATCGACATCCGTAAACAAAGAGTCGGTCTTGGTGGCCGTGACTGTGGGCGCGAAAGGCGCAAGGCCAATCAGGCTACGAGCTGCCGACAAACGCCTGGTCTTCAACTCTCTCCGCTGGGCTCGCGGATTCTCAGCCGATGTAACCGCTGTCCCTTCTGGCCTCGATGCCCGCGAACTACTCGAATGAACTGAAACCACGACCGCAGCTACTGCCAGTAAGACCGTCGCTGTAATCGAGAGCAATTTGAAATGGAGTGTCTTCGGTATAAAAGTGCCGAAAAACGGGAGTAGAGGTTTCATTGTTACTTCTCCTTGGGATCGAGGAATATCTGCGTGTGCTTGACTGTCCGCGTAGCTATTGAAAGCCTCTTTCTGATAAGGAGCTACGCTTCGTTGGGATCGACACGACGGGCGAGTGCCACATCACATATCTGAGCGCAATAAAGAGAAACGCAAACGATGTCCAGTTGTTAAGTAGTTTCGGCCAGAACCCGAGCTATCAGGTCAAGTGGAACTGCTCCTGGTAACTCCAAAAACGTAAAGCAGACATCGCTTATCAAATAACATTAATTCAAGATCGGCCGGACGGCAACATTTCCTGCTGCTAAAGCGATGAGCCGAGAATCTACGCCTTGTCTTCATTAGAGTCAAGTAGAATATTCTATGCACCTGTACGAAACTGCCGCGCCACGTCGTCTTCGTTCTCAATAACGACGCCCACCGCTTTTACGAGCGGCTGGGCTTTGTGGTGATCGAAGAATTTGGCGCTTACAAACATATGGAATGGAAGAAAGAAGAATAGAATCCGCAGATTACGCAGATTACACACACTGATAAGGATTTAGAAAATACATAGAAGCGACACTCAAATTAGCAGGTGCCGGCCCTCCAGACTGCTCAGTCTACTGGTTTGATTTCCTTCTGTGTAATCTGCGTAATCTGTGGATTGGATCTGCGGATTAAGTTTTGAAGTAATTAAAGACAGCTTCGTAGCGATAGCCCTTGTCGTCGCCAGAGACTGGCACGAGGAAGATCTCGAACTCTCCCATGCGCTCGTGTGTGAGCTGGTAAACACTCTGCGGCAGGTAAACATCGCCCGGGCCGGTAAAGAAAATCGAAAAGCGCTCCATTCCGCCTTGCTCGTTTGGCCCCGAGGGGTAACCCTTCACCTCGACCAACTCCAACTGAAGCTCGCGGTCGGCAAGTTTCAGTTGGAACTTCGAATTCAGATGTTGGGAAAACTCCTTCTCGGTCAAAGTGGCAGGCATGATTTTCTTTGAGGCTATTTCTCTGCCTGGTCGTGGAGAGTCGTCAGCCGCCGGATTTCAAAGCGGCGCGAACCGGAAGGAATGCTTACCACTACCTCGTCGCCTTCTTCTTTGCCCATCAGGCTGCGGCCGATCGGAGACACGGTTGAGATTAACCCCTCAGCCGGATCGCTTTCTTCCGGAGTCACCAAACGGTAAGTAACTTCTTCGTCGCGTCCGGCGTCGTAGAGCACCAGAGTCGAACCGTAAGACGCTTTGTCGCGCGGAATCTTCGACAGGTCGATTGACGAAATTTCACTGATCCGCTGGCGCAGCTCGCGAATGCGCGCCTTGACCATCGTTTGCCGTTGCAGCGCAGTTTGATATTCAGAGTTCTCGCGCAGATCGCCAAACTCGAGCGCGCGCTTGATCTCTTTGGGCAGATGGACGCGCAGCTCGCTTTCCAGCTTATCCAGCTCGGCCTGAAGTTTTTGTTTGATTTCGACGGTCATTCAATTATTGAATCATTGGTTCATTGATTCATTGGACCATTGATTTTCACTTAATCGTTGCGACGAACCAATGGATGAATGAATCAATGGATCAATTAAGATCAGGCTTTGCCTTTATCGTTAAGTGCGTCTTCGACCGCCTGGCGCATCTCAGCAGCCGTTCGGCTGGGATCGAATCCCTGGAAATGCTTCACAATGCGGCCGTCGCGCGAGATGACAAAGCTCTGGGGAATCACGGATCTGCCCTGCACCAGTTGCACCAGCGGCTGCGCCAACGTGCCATCGTCCCAGATAATCTTGTAGGGAATTTTCTGCTCGCGAATGTAGTCCTTTACGTGCGTGGGATCGTTGTGCTCGTTATAAGTAGTCGCCAGTCCCAGCACGACCAGACCGCGGGACTTATAGTCGTTATTCATCTTTACCAGCTCGGGCATCTCCAGACGGCAGGGGCCGCACCAGGTGGCCCAGATATTTACAATCAGGACTTTGTTGGCGTAATCCGCCAGCTTCAGCGATTCGCCTTCGAGAGTTTTCATCTGCTTGTCGCGAAGATTCTGCGGCAGATTGATCACCGCCGCTGGCACAGGCGGAACTGTTCGCGGCGGCGGATTCTTCGCCATGCTATTAGCCGGCGGCGCGTTGGCCGGGGGCGCATTAGTAGTAATGACATCGCTCGAATTGCAACTGGATAAACCGAGGGCACTGAGCAAACCAACTACGATCAGAGTAAGCGTGGCCCGGCCCGGCGTCCAAAAAGACTTTCGGGCACGGGCTGATCGCGGGGCGGATTTTTTTACTGAAGCCATCAAGTTCCTGCTTTCATAGACTAATGCTCTGAGGGCGCCAGGACGCGGAAGGTAGCGATGCGCGCCAGGTCATCGCCAATAATGGCATATTCTCCCGGCATCAGCGAAGTGCGCGGGCGAAATTCCATGAAAACCTGATCGCCGTCTTTGGCCAGCACGCGGATCGAAGGTTTCACAATTTCTTCGGAAGAGATCGCAAACCCGGTCGTTCCGCGCTGGGCGATGGCCGTGACCCGGCGCGCGCCGCGGCGCGGCGTCAGCCAAACCAGGAAAGGCGGATGCGCGCCCGCCCGCTCGTAAGTAAACAGAAACCAGCGCGGAGTTGTGGTCGTGATAATGGTTGCCGAGTGCTCACCCTTCAGCTCGACGTAACTAATCTTCGTGCTGCCGGCGACCTTTTCCGGATGCAGCGGTGTCTCTCCCTTTTCAAAGGGCAGCGCCGTCAATTTGTTTTGGTCATCGAGAATGTAGACCAGAGCGCGATCCGGCGGAGGAGACGGAAGAAATTCCTGAGCGGCGTCAGTGCCCAAGACGAATACAACGAACCCCAGGAGAATGCCAACGATGTATCTTCTCTTCGTGCGCATGCGGCTTGCCGCTCTCCAGTGCGATAAGGCTTGCCTTAAATCCTGCCCGATGGGCCGTTATGTATTAGCCACGACCGTAAGGTCGTGGATCAGACCTTAGTTTATGTCATTGTAGCCCGAGCGCCCGAAACATTGTCCATTTTCCATATGTCATCTTTCATTTGCCATTCATTTCGCGTGACTTCGTGGATCGTCTGCTGCACTGTGGCTAGGGGAAAGCGATCCACGAAATCACACGAACGTAGTCGAAAGAAACCGGTGGCAAATGGGAAATGTTTCGGGCGTGGCTTCGGCAAGCCGCTTACCGTTCTCGTAGTTTCAAAACTTGTGGTCAAGGTGCGCGTCACAGTAGACTTTGCCGCAGCTATTACGTGCCACTGTGTTCGGTCTATGTCTGATTTGAAACCTCGGGGAGTGGAAAGATGAAAAGCAAGTTTTGGCTTTATTCGCGCGCGACTCTGTCAGCAATACTGGCCTCCAGTTGTTTGGCCAATATTAGCATCCGGGCGCAGGACATTAGCGGCGGAGCGGGCGTGTTGTTGGCCAGCGCCGACGTCGAAGCCAAATTAGGGAAAGGGATCTTCAGCACTCCGAAAAATCAGGCGCACGCTCCCAAACACTTTGAAAAGAAAACGGTTGTTCGTCCGGCTCGCGCGGCTGCTCATCCGCAAAAACAAACGACGCCCAGTGGCCGGCAGGAAACAGCGCGAGTTACAAAACCTCCCCGCACGGCTGACTCGACAAAACCTCGCGTTGAAACTTCAAAACCTCGCGTCGGATCTTCAAAACCTCGCGTTGAATCTTCAAAGCCTCCGGACGAGCCGGCGAAGCATGTCTTAACCGCCGAGGAATACAACAAGCAGGGCGATGACTTTTTCGACGCCGGCCAATACGAGAAGGCCGCCGCTTCGTATCAACAGGCCGTGCGCCTGCAACCGAATTATCCCGAGGCATATCTGAACCTCGGCGAAACCTACTTCAATCTGGCTCGCTATGAGGAAGCCATCGCGGCCGACAAGCAGGCGATTCAACAAAAAGCGAATTGGGGGGCCGCTTATCACGCGCTCGGGAACGCCTATCTCAAGCTGGACCGAACCGCGGAAGCGCTCGGTGCTCTAAAGCAAGCTCTCGATCTGGATCCGAAAGATGATGAAGCGCGGAATACGCTCAGCCTCGTCTATTACGATCAAGGGGTCGCAGCTTACAACGCCGGCAAGTATGAGGACGCAGTAGCCGCCTATCGACAGGCTGTCCAACTGAAACCGGATTACGCGGAAGCGCATGACAACCTGGGCGATGCTTATCGACGGCTAGAAAGATTTCCGGACGCAATCGAGGCTTACAAGCAGGCGGTCCGTCTGAAGCCTGATTCAGTTGATGCCTACAGCGATCTCTCGTGGATCTATGACAAGCTTGGGCGTTATCCGGAAGCTGCCGAAACTTACCGGCAGGTCATTCGTCTCAAGCCCGATGACGCCGAGGCGAATAACAACATGGGCTATGCGCTCGGCAAAACGAAACGTTGGCCTGAGGCGATAGAAGCTTTCAAGCGCGCGATTTCTCTGAAACCTGGCTATGCCGAGGCTTACAGCAATCTCGGTTGGGCCTACAACAATATCGGCAATTTCACTCTGGCAGTCGATCCTCTGCAGCGAGCTATTCAGCTAAAGCCTGACCTGCCGGAAGGTCACTTCAATATTGGAATCACCTACAGCAGGCTGCAAAAGAAACAGGAGGCACTTGCTGCTTTCCAAAGGACAATTGAGTTAAAGCCGGACTGGCCTGCTGCGCAGAATAACCTGGGCGTCTCCTACATGAATCTCGAAAAATGGAAACAGGCCATTGTGGCGCTTAAAGAGGCGGTCAACCTCAAACCGGATTATCAGGGAGCGCATTACAATCTGGGGGTCGCTTATCTGATGTCCGGTGACAAGAAAGCGGCGACCGAGGAGTACCAGAAGTTACGAACCTTGAATCCCAATAATGCGAAGCTACTCTACATAATGATTTATAAGAAGCAGCCGCCGAGTTAGGTGTCCGGTCGTCCAAGTGTCGAGGCCCGAAGGGCCGTTGATGAAGTAGCCACGACCGATCGTGATAGTTGAAGGCAAGGACGCGTAGAGATGTACATGGTCATGCATTCCACCAGCGTATATTAATCTGGCATTCTTGTTTTTGATTATCCCTCCGATGTATCCATAAAGATCGTCTTGCCAGTCTGGTTCAATCCAAGGTTCACGTCTGGCAGTGCTTCATACAAAATGGACAAGAAGGCTAAGGTGTTTGCCAGCCATTTTGATTCCCTTCGTGTCGGCCCTTCGGGCCTTGGTGGAATTGTTTGGTTGATGTCCACGACCTCACGGTCGTGGCTATTTCATGGCGGCCCTGCGGGCCTTTAATCGCCAGAACCATTGGCAAGGTAATAGGAAGAACTGCTGGAAGCAATGTAATCGATTTTGCATCGAGAGGCGGACGCCTCGGTGGTTTCGATTCGGGCCGGTGGGATTTTACTGCATTACATCAAGCCGTGTCGGACTGTTCCAGGCTGTACTTACAAAATATCCTGTGCCCGCAACGAGAGAATCGTGGCGACGACCAACGCAAAAAACATCACTATCAGCACTAAGGGATCGAGAATCCAATGGCCCCAGGGATGCAAAAAATTTATGTAGCTGCTCAAGTCTTCCGGAATCTTTTCCGCAGGCGGCACTTCCGGGGGGGGGTTGATCTTTGGCGCTTCGGGCTGGTCAGCCTGCCGGCCGCTTTGTAAGTCCTTAACATAATCCTTCATCTTCCGCTCGTATTCCTTAGAATCCGCTTCCGCGTTCTTCTTATAATTGGCCACATCGTCGCGTGCTTTGTTGATGTGCTCGTCATTTATGTCCTCGTAATGTTTGTAAACACCGCGGCCTTTGTTCGGACCCTCCGGATCAGAGCCTTCTTCATCCAAAGTATCGAGCGTGGAAAAGCGCTTGAGCCCATCGAATGCCCAGGTCGCCGGCATCGTGGTGCCGATGACACGGGCCGTTCCCGTGGGTACGCCCACCAGTCCCGAAAAAAGTATCTGTGGAATCAGGATCAAAGGCACCAGACTGGTGGCCATCTCGGAAGTTTTGACGATCGCGGAAATAAACAATCCGAGCGCAATGCCAACCATGGCCGTGATCATGATGACGGCAAATTGCGGCAAGGCCCAGCCCGGTAGACTCATGATCCCAGCGTAGTGCAGAAACTTTATTGAGCCGAACAACAGCACGCATTGGAACGCCACGATCAGCGACAACACAAAGAGTTTCGACGCGACATACGGTAACAGCCGCAAGTTCACCATGCGCTCGCGCGTGTACACAGCGCGCTCGCGGATGATTTCGCGCGAGGCCACTGAAGTGCCGAACCAGATCGAGACCAGCGCCAGCATGAAATAGGGAAAATCGCGCGGGCTCTTATCGCCGACTACGAGGTAAGTAAGAAACGCGATGATGGGCGCCTGGCCAAAAAGAATCAGCAAATTGAATTTGTCGCGGCTGAGGACTTCCAGATAACGCCGCGTGAGAGTGCCCCACTGGCGCACTGCATCCACGGGGCTGGAACGCCGCTTGGGCGGCGCGGCGGCGCGACCGTCGCGGGGCAAAACGCTGAGCGGCTCGACGACGTTGCGGCGATAGGTCTCGGTGCTTTGAAATTTTCGCTTCCAGTCGTCAGCGACCTTTTCGGCAATCTGCTCGCGCTGCAGCTTGAACGCCTGCTTCTGGGATTTCGAAGCGTTTGGCGGCAGCGGCGGCATCGCCGCAATCTGTTCGTCAATCGGAGCTTCAAGTTTGTCGTAAAGATCTTTGAAACTGTCGGCTTTGATGTGGGCCAGCGCTTCCTGCGGGCCTCCATAGAAAACCAGCTTGCCCCGCATCAAGACGACAATCTTGTCAAACAGCTTCACGTTTTCCATCGCATGGGTGGTCAGCACGACGGTGCGGCCACTTTCGGCGATCTGGCGAAAGAGCTTCATAATCTTCTCTTCCGTCGCCGGATCGAGTCCCGAGGTCGGCTCGTCCAGAAAGATTACCGAGGGCTTGGTAATCAGCTCAACCGCGATCGAAACGCGCTTCCTTTGTCCGCCGGACAATTGGCCCACGGGCACGTCGCGACGTTCTGAGAGTCCGGTGACGTCCATCACCTCATTTACGATCTGATCGATCTCCCGGCCGGAAACGTCGGCCGAAAGACGCAAGCGCGCGACGTAGTAAAGCGTGCGATAGACAGTCAGCTCACGATGAATGATGTCGTCCTGCGGCACATAGCCGATCGATTGCTTTAACGAATCCAGGTGCCGGTAGAGATCGAGGTTGTTGATAAGCACATAACCGCTGGTCGCCGGACGCATACCGTTCAGCGAATCCATCAACGTCGATTTACCGGCGCCTGACGGACCCAGCAAGCCAACAAATTCATTGGGTTGAATCGTCAGCCCGACATCATCCAACAATCTGATCGTGCCGCCGCCCGATCGGTTGGTTACGCTCTTGACGATGTTGATGCAGTCAATTCGCGTCTTTGATCGCGTGTCATAGACGGCAACGCCCTGGTGCGCATCGGCCTGCAAAACGAAGGGGCCAATCTGAATCACATCGGATAGCTGAATCGGACGCTTGCCGGTGATCCGCTCACCGTTGACGTACACGCCGTTTGTCGACCCGGCATCCTCGACCGCGACACTGCCGTTGTCGCGCGCAAAACGCGCATGATGATTTGAGATCTGCAAACCGTCGAGACGCAGATCGTTGTCGGCCGCGCGCCCCACCGAAAGCTGCCGGCGGTTGTCGAACGAAAGCCGCGCGAGCAATTGGGGCTGTGACGCGTCCGGGGCCGCTGCCGCCGGGCGCGACGTGCTCGATCCCGTCGCCACGATCGTTTCGCGGTTGGCCATCGCCGCGATTTGGCCAAATGCCGATGGAATTAGTTGCTGACTGGGAGTCGGAGAGCCCGGTTGGATTGCTCTATGCGCCGGCGCCGGATGAGCCGGATCGATCAGACGCAACTCAGGGCCGCCGACACCGAGCTGGATCTGATCGCCGTCAAACAGCGTGACGGCTCCGGTAATGCGCTGTCCGTTTACCAGCGTGCCGTTAAAGCTCTTCTGATCAGTTATGGAAAATTGTGCGCCGTCTTTTCGAATCTCGGCATGGCGGCGGGAAACCACCGCGGCCGCGACGTCGATTACAATTTCACCTTCGGGGTCGCGGCCGATACGCGTGACTTCCCCTTTCAGCTCGATCCGTCTTACCTGGCGAGTGGCGGCGTCGATCAACTCGAGAAATGCCGTTCCGCCTTTCGACGGTGAAGGCGTGGCCGGCTGGGGAATCTTCTCGGTGCGAATGTCAGCGAGTGGCGACGGCGCCACAGCCGCCGGCGAACGCGGCGGTATCGGCTTACCCTCTTGAGATTGCCGGAAGGTTGCTAAATCCGCCAGCTCGGATGGATGCGGCTCTGCCTTTGGCACAGGAGTCTGTTCGATGCTCACAACGCGCAGGATTGGTCCACCGGCGCCGAGTTGAACGTGCGCACCAACTCTGACCTCAACGGAGGTGCTAACCCTTCCCCCATTCACGAAGGTGCCGAAACGGGAGTTCGCATCGACGACCAGGCAACGCCCTTCGCTGAGTCGAAACTCGGCATGCTTGCGCGACACCATTGGCCACTGCTCCTGCGCAAAGAAATAGTGGCACACGGCCGGATCGCGTCCCACCAAAACCAATTCGCTGGTGAACGCACGTTCTCCCTGCAGCTTACCGCCGCGGTCTTCTGCCAAAACGATTTTCATAGGTTTACGTGAGGCTGTGGCGCAAGTTGTTAACTTGCGCTGCCTTGATCAATCGCAAGTTATCAACTTGCGCTACGCTATTTCTTTCCGAAACGAAATGACTCGAGCAACATTGGCAGTTCGCCCTTTACGCCCACGTCCTTAACGTTTTTCAATTCAGGCGCGAGCGAGGTCGCCAGCATCAAGAGGGTAACGCCGTTCTTGCTGCCATCAACCGGGGGCACGAAAATCACGCGACCCCACAATTTGAGATCGCCCTTCGCAGTGTCACGTGACATGCCCTCAAAGCGAAACTCATATCCCTCATAGACACCTGCTTTTGTATTGCCCTCGGAACCTTTTCGATACTCTGGAAATTTTTTGGCGAACTGGGAGCTAAGATTTTCCGCCAGGGTGTGGAACACGGCGCGGTCGGATTCTGCTGAACCGGCCGAAGAGTACGAGCCCACGGCGAAATTCTCCTGAGTGAAATCGGGAGGGATACGGCGCTCGACTTTTGCGAAGTTAGTGGCGCCCGGTACGCCCGCGGTCGGATCTTTTTGCCAACTTTTCGGATAGTAGAACGAAAAGTCAACGTAATTCTCAGCGAGTTTGCCGTCCAGATTATTACTCGAATTCACGAACTGAACCGCGTTGGCCGGCGGAGAATAAGGCGGCGGCTCGTTAGCCGGTGGATTTGCGTTCGCAACGTCGGGTGTCGGCTCAGATCGCGGCGTCGCCTCGGTCGAGGGTTGCGGCTGCGGCTCAACCTTCGAGACTGCTGTGCGCTTCGCCAGCATGGGCCAGACGACAAAGTAACCGGCGGCCACAGCTCCAACTCCGAAAACCAAAAGCACAACCAGAATGCCCAGCACCAAGGGAAGCTTTGATTTCTTTGCCGGACGCGGCGCGGGTAAAGGTTGACTGTGTGGCGGCGGCGGAGCTGCAGTGTAGAGAGTTTGCGCCCCCAGCCCGGAAGTATCAATTGGGCCTGAACCCTGCGCCTGTGGCGGTGGCGCGAGCGGCGCTGAAGGCAGCGAAGGCAAAGTTCCCGAATCCGACGCGGGCAGCGAACCCGAGGGCAGCGGGGGCAACGACGCCGAGGTCGGCGCAGGCGATAACGGCGCTGAAGGCGGCGCCAGATCCTGAGTGTTTCGACCACGGCCGCCCGTGGTTTCCTCGGGACGCGCCATCACCGTTTTGAATGGATCGAACTGCCCCGTGCTCTCGGCAGTCAATTCGCGAGAGATTGCCCTGGTTGGCGCTTCCTCGATTGTGTCTTTGAGCTGGGAGGAAATCCGAATGGTTTCACTCTGGCTCGGTGGAACAACTTCCAGCAATCCGCCGTCATGAGTACAGAACTTCTGATTGCCGGTGGTATAGGTTCGATTACATTTGGGGCAACGTTTCATTGATTTATCCACGCTTGACCACGGCTTACGATTTTGCGCGCGCCGCGGCGAGCTTGTTCCGTAAATCGGGATTGTTTGGATCGAGTTGTAAGGCCCGTTCAAAGGCACGCACCGCATCACGCGGGCGACCGGCGTTCATATAGCCGTCGCCAACTCCACCAAAACCGTAGGTTCCGGCAAGTTGTTTTCGATCAGCGTCAGAGGCAAATTGCACTGCGTGCTCGTAGGTGTTGAAGGCGTCATCATAGCGCCCCAGACCCAAATAAGCGCTGCCCAGAATGTTACGGGCCGGAAAACTCCGGGGGTTTACTTCGATCGCGGTTTTCAAAACAGTTTCAGCTTCCGCGTATTTCTTGTTCACCGCCAGAAGGCGTCCCAACAGAAACAAGCCGCCGGGATTACGCGCATCCATTTGCAGCGCTCGTCGCAGGACAGGCTCGGAATCGTTCCAACGCTGCTCTGACTGCATCGAGTCGGCGATTAACACCAGCGTCGGAGCATCCTTTGCTTGATCGATCGCCGCGCGATAGAGCGGCTCAGCTTCGTTCCAGCGATTCATGCGACGCAGAACCCCGGCCAGGTGCACCTGGGCTACCACGAAGTTCGGATCCAACTCAACGGCGCGGCGAAAAGCGGCCTCGGTGTCCTTATTAAACATGCCGCGCGCCATCATGGCCACTCCCAGGCGATCAAACGCGACGGCGCTGGTTGGCTGCAATTGAGTAGCGCGGCGCGCAAACAACTCGGCATCCGCGAATCGCGTCGCGTACATGCCCCCGGTTCGCGGCTGGACCAAAACATAGCTGAGCGCCATCAACGCTTCAGCGTTACTCGACGCTATCGCAATGGCTTGTCGATAAGATTTTTCGGCGTCGTCCCAACGTTGCTGGTCGGCAAAGACGTTTCCTAATCCGTAATGCGCGCGCGCGTCGCGCGGCTTTAGATTGAGGGCCGAGCGGTATGAAGCTTCGGCCACGGTGAATTTATGTTCATCGCGCGCATCGTTTCCGGCCGCCAGGGCGTCCTCAAATTTTTCTTCGACTTCAGCCGGATTCGGCCGGGTCGGACGATTGGGCCGCACGACGGGTTTTGACGGATTCGTGCTGCGCTTGGCTTCGGGATTCTTGGGGCGAAAAATTCCCGCGCCGCCGCTCAACTCTCCGCCGGTTTCCTGCGCTCGCGCATTGTCCGCAAAAACCAAAATCGAAACTGAGGTAAGAAACGCTAACGAAGTAATGAAGAAGAATTGCTTACTGGCCTGTCGAAACATCTATTTCCTCCGTGTACTTGAAAGGACGAATGCGCAGGCTCTGTTTTGCGACGCGTGATCGCAAAGCAAAGCCGGATGGTCCGCCTGCCGGTTGACTGCGCCTGATTGTGAGGAAAGCAGGCTATGAAAAGCAAGTCTGGAGGCGAGGTCGCCGACGGAAAAGATGCTCGAACTATTACGGGCCGGACTTTACTAAACGAAAACCCAGCACCGGGTTCTTGTAGTTTGGCGCGAACCAATCGCGCATAGTAGCGCTAACTTTGTTCGCCGGACTCCCGTAAGCGCCGCCTCGCACAACTATCCAGTCCTTATTCTGCTCTGGAAGTTTCAGCGGACTACCCGGATAGAGCGAAGCCGGCGTGGATGTCCATTCCCAGACGTTTCCGATTAGATCCTGCACGCCCCATCGATTGCCGCCCTGCGGATAAGTTCCCACGGCTTGTTCCTTGCCAACGCCCGCCTCTTGGGTGGCAGCGCGTCCGGCCATCCAGATGTTGCCCCATGGATACAGATTGTCTTTGTCTCCGTTGCGAGCCGCGTATTCCCATTCTTCTTCAGTCGGCAAGCGATAGGTAACGCCGTCACGCTTCGAACGCCAGGCGGCGAACGTGACCGCGTCTTCGTAAGAAACACTCGAGACCGGCAACAATTCCTGACCAACCGGCGCCTTGACGCTGCCCCACTGCTGCGGAGGCGTATGATTTGTTTCGCGCACAAACTGTGAGTACTCGGCGTTGGTTACCTCGGTCTTGTCCATTGAGAATGGTTTGACCGTCACCTGATGGGGCGGCGCTTCAGTTGGCAGAGAATCGCTTCGGCCCATCTGAAAGGCACCGCCGGGAATATCAATTAACTCCGGTTTGATCGTTACGACGGGATCTCCTGGAGTGTTGGGGCCGGGGCCGAGTGGCGGAGTAGTCTTTGTGCGCAACAGAAAATATCCGCCCACACCTCCGCCGATCAAGAGCACGAGAACCAATCCAATAATCAGCGGCAGCGAAGACTTTTTCGGCGGCACCAGACTTACATCCATTTTGGGAAATGAATGCACCGAGGTGCCCGGAAAACTGTTATCACCAGTATCCGCCCCTACCCGCTGCACATGTGTCGCATCGGGATCCACAACGGCCGTGTTTTTTGGCGACATGGTGGCAGCGAGTTGCGTGAGTTTCTCTTCGAGCACTTTGGTTTGCGCGGCCACCAGGTCTTCCAGTCGGCGGCGTTCTTCATCGCGCTCTGCGGCGCCGGCTTTGCGTTCCTCGTCGGCCTTGCGTTTCGCATCGTCATCGGCGAGCTTACGCCGGGCCTCGCCTTCGCGCGCCAACTCTTCGCGGGCCATGCGTATCTTCGTTTCGTCTTCCTTCAGTGACGACGCGCTAATCGTGCCGGCCAGCGGATCGAAGGCGGTATTCGATCCTTTCTGGACCATGGTCGCGCTTTCCTCGGGCGTCGAGACGATGGTTTTCGAGGGATCGAGTTCCGCCGATTCGCCGGTTCGTTTCAAAGTCGCACTGGCCGAGGTCATCGCCCGGCCCAGCTCGGCTGAGAATTCCTCGGCTGAGGCCGTGCGGTACTTTGGTTCCTTCTCCAGCGCATGACGCACGGCCGCTTCGATCTGTGGCGGGACGTCGACGCCCTTCGAAGCCAGCGTCGGCACTTCCGAAGTCAGATGCTTTTTCATGATCGAGGGAATCGAGCTGCCTTTGAAAGGCACTTCGCCGCAGAGCATCTGATAGAACATCACGCCGAGACTGTAGATGTCGGCGCGCGCATCCGGCGGCTCGTCCGACCATTGCTCAGGCGCCATGTAAAAGGGCGAGCCCATCAAGCCGGTCGTTTGCGCGGCGATGAACGAACCGAGCAACTCCCCCGATTTGATCTTGGCTAAACCAAAATCGAGAATCTTCACCCCTTCGGCGACAGGAATGCCTTCCTGAATCATTACATTCAGCGGTTTAAGATCGCGATGGATGATCTTCTGACGATGGGCCGCGCCGATGCCGGCGCAAATCGGCTGAATCAGCTCGAAGGCGCGCAACGGAGACATGGCGCCTTCGTCGGCCATGATCTCCTGCAGAGAGTTACCCCGCACAAACTCCATCACCAGAAAAGGCATGGTCCCGCGCACCACGCCAAAGTCAGTTACGGCGATAATGTTTTGATGACGGATGGCAGCGGCGGCCAGCGCTTCCTGGCGAAAGCGCGTGACCAGATTGGGATCGTTTCCCACCAGATCGGGAAGAATGATCTTGATTGCGTGCGCGGTTTTAAGAAAGATGTGACGCGCCTGGAAGACGACGCCCATGCCACCCTGGCCCAGACGTCTTTCCAATTGGTAACGGCCGTCGAGAATCGGCTCGCCCTGAATCGACGGCGTCGTTTCGGCGCCGTCATCCGGACAGTGATTGACGTCGTCAGGAAAACAACAGCGACAGGTTGGACACTCTTTCATTCGTCGGTTCGACTACAGGGTAAACCCCGCGCGGGCTAAGACGTTCGCAAAAAAGATTTTAGCGGCTGTGTGGCAGGCAAGCAAGGCTTACTCGGACGAGTCTTTCTGTTCCCGCCAACTCAGGCGAGGACCATCGAGAAGAATAGCAAAGTGATTTAGAACATTCCTTCCTAAGATGCCGCTCTTTGAGTCAAGCACTACAAAACGCCCTCTGAAGGTTCGGCCCAAAAACGTCAATCCTAGTTGCACCGACCTTGCCACGGTCTTTCGGCCATCAAATCCTTCCAGTTCGTAAGCCGCATCCGCCTCAGTATCCCACTCAAGTTCATCAACAAATGTCATTGAGATTAGGGTGAGATCCGCGCCAGTGTCAATCAACATTGGCACATCGTTAACAGCGTTTCCGGTGTGAAGATTCTTCAGACTGACCCTTGCCAGCGGCGCTGGTGGATCAAATTGACTTGAATCATACGTCGGCATCAGTTGCGTCTTCAATAACCTGCAATTCGAAATCCTTCGCTTGCTCGGGATGGGCCAAACGAGGGCTCATGACCTTATATGTTCTGCGCGCATCCGCATCAGGCACCAACACGTACACACGAGTGTTTTCAGGAATGTCGGCCTCTGGAGGTAACGTGACATGCCCATTTTCAACGACGCCTTCATATGTCGCGAGCTTTCTCATTTACGACCTCTCTGAGCAAATTGAATCTAGCATAAGCCAAGTTTTGCGTCTAACACCGCCGTTCACTTGACGACCACATTCACGAGTCTCTGCGGCACCACGATTACCTTCACGACCTCGTGGCCGTCGATGAAGCTCTGCACCTTCCCGTCAGCGAGGGCGATAGTACGCAGGTCGGCCTCAGAAATGTCGGGCGCGACAGTAACGCGCGAGCGCAGTTTGCCGTTGACCTGCACCGGAATCTCCAGCTCTTCTTTGCGCGCAAGTTCCGGATCTGCCACCGGCCACGGAGCGGCTTTCACTAATCCTCCTTCCTTACCCAGGCTTTCCCAGATTTCTTCCGCGACATGCGGCGAGAATGGCGCCAACATCACTACCAGCGCTTCGATGGCCTCGCGGACCGCGAACACTTCGGCGGCCGAAGCTTTGCCCGGCTCAGCATCGAACTCGCTGAGCGCGTTCAGCAGTTCCATCAACGCGGCCACGTTCGTGTTCAGGTCGAGCTTTTCAGAATCATCGGTGACCCGCGCAATTGTCTGATGCGTCTTGCGGCGCAGCGCGCGCGTTGCGTCACTCGCATCCTCTGGTTTAGAGGCGGGCGCCGGCCGTGCCTCAAGCGCTTCGCGCCAGCGATAAACCATCGTCCAAACTCGACGCAGAAAGCGCACGGCGCCTTCGATGCCGGTCTCAGACCAGCGCAATTCATTCTCGACCGGTGCGGCAAACAGGACGAACAGCCGGGTCGCATCAGCGCCGAAGGCTTCGATCATATCGTCAGGATCGACGCCGTTCCCCAGGCTTTTGGACATGGCTTTCCATTCGTTAGTGCCTTCGACGCGATTCGTCACCATGCCCTGGGTCAATAGCCGCTTCACCGGTTCGTTGAACTTCACCAGACCCAGATCGCGCATCACCTTGTTCCAAAAGCGCGTGTAGATCAGATGCATCACCGCGTGCGAGTCACCGCCGATGTATTGATCGACGGGCGTCCACTTGGCGGCGATCTCAGGATTGAATGGCGCCGATTGGTTTTGTGGATCGGTGTAACGAAAGAAGTACCACGACGAATCGACGAACGTGTCCATTGTGTCAGTCTCGCGTTTGGCGGGCCGGCCACACTTCGGACAAGTCGTATTCACGAATTCCGCGACAGTCTTTAGAGGAGACTCGCCCGTGCCCGTGAACTCTGCTTTGTCAGGCAGCATCACCGGCAGATCTTTTTCCGGCACCGGGACCATGCCGCAGTCGTCACAATAGACAACCGGGATTGGCGCGCCCCAGAAGCGCTGGCGAGAGATGCCCCAATCGCGGAGGCGATAAGTGACGGCGCCCCCGCCAAACTTTTTCGCGGCCGCATAGTCTGCCATTTCACGCATTGCGCTTTCCGAAAGCGTGCCGCTCCACTCGCCGCTATTGACCAACACACCGTCTTCGGTAAAGGCGTGCTTCATGTCCATCGACTGATCCGCCCCCGGACTGACATCGACGCTTTCACCCTGTTGCCCGTGCACGATCGGGGCGATCACCTGCCGAATCGGCAGCGTGTATTTTTTCGCGAACTCGAAATCGCGCTCGTCATGGGCGGGCACGCTCATCACCGCGCCCGAACCGTAGTCCATCAGCACGTAATTGGCGACCCAGATCGGCAGCAGCTCTCCATTGAAAGGATTGACCGCCAACCGTCCAGTGTTCATGCCCAGCTTTTCTTCTTCTTCGGCTGCGTTTTCGGTCTTGATCGCCCGCGCAGTTTTCACCCTCTCCACGAACTCCATCACATCGTCTTTCAGCGATGATCCCTCGAGGAGTTTCGGCAACAAAGGATGCTCAGCCGCGAGCACGATGGCTGTCGCGCCAAAGATCGTGTCGATGCGGGTGGTGAACACGCGCACACGATCGTCGTAATCCTTGACTCTGAAATCAACATACGCGCCCTCGCTGCGGCCAACCCAGTCGCGCTGCCGCTTCAAAACTTTTGCGGGCCAGCCGGCTTCTATTTCCTTGATGTCTGCAACCAGCTCTTCGGCGTATTTAGTGATGCGCAGAAACCACTGCTCGATCTCTTTCTTGGTGACCGCAGTGCCACAACGCCAGCAAATGCCGCCCGACGATTGCTCGTTAGACAGCACGGTCTCTTCTTTGGGACACCAGTTGACTGCGGACCTGCGTTTGTAGGCGAGACCGCGCTCCAGCATCTTCAGAAAGAACCACTGGTCCCATCTGTAATACTCAGGCCGGTGCGCGGCGATCTCGCGCGACCAGTCATAACTGATGCCGAGACGCTGAAACTGGCCGCGCATAAGCGCGATGTTTTTTTCGGTCCACTCGCGTGGTTGAATACCGCGTTTGATTGCTGCTTGTTCAGCCGGTTGGCCAAAACTGTCCCAGCCGATCGGATGCAGCACGTTGAAGCCGCGGAGGCGCTTATACCAGGCCAGCGCGTCGCCGATCGCGTAGTTGCGCACGTGGCCCATGTGCAAGTAGCCCGACGGGTACGGCAGCATCTCGAGGGCGTAGAACTTCGGTCGCGGATCGTCATCGTGGGCTTCGAATGCCCCCGTCTTAGCCCAGCGCTTTTGCCATTTCTCTTCTATCTTTTCCGGAAAATATTTCTCGTCCATCGCTGATTATCCCCAGTATTAACCTGCATTGATCACCGAGGCAGATCGCGCAAAGCTTTATTAAAGCATTTCGCGCGCGGGCCGCCTAACTCTTGAATTGATGATTGAAGTTTCCTGCCGCTTCGACGAACCAGGCTTAGGCCCGGCGCAAAAGCGGCACCGTAAGGAGGAGTTTTGTTAGTGATAGGCCCTGAAACATTGCGTCACCTGAAGACGAGATTTTAGCGAAAGATTAGGAGAACGTCCAGAGGAATAAGGTTACTACCACTCGCGTGAGCTAGTGGATTAATCGAAATAAAGAGCGGCTCTGCCGCAGCACATTGCGGAAAGCCTACGGCTTCCGTCGCGGTCCGACAAATTTCAGGAGGCTCCGCCTCCTAACTCTCGTCGGAGAATACTTGCCTGGATGAGCCGAGGCATAGCCTCGGTCAAGGATTAAGGATGAGTTGACCGGTAAGGCAGAGCCTTACCGCACAGTGCTGCGGCAGAGCCGCGAAGGCTTAATGTCGCGTTTCAGTCGCTTCCATCCACAAATGATCTCAGCGCTTCTAAATTCTTCAAATCCGCGCGCGGATCGTCGTACGGAGTTTCGAGGATGAACGCGGCGTGCGCAAGTTTCGGGTGCCGCGCCACGCGCCGCAAAGCTTCGCGGCCGATGTGGCCTTCGCCAATGTGCCAGTGACGATCGACGCGCGAGTTGTACGGCGCGCGGGAATCGTTGAAATGCACGGCGCGCACCTTCTTCAGACCAACTGTGCGGCGAATGACTTCCAGGGTTGCTTCCAACCCGTCCGCTTCGCGGATGTCGTATCCGGCCGTGAATGAATGCGCGGTATCGACGCAGACGCCGAGCGGAAGTTTCGGGCAAGCATCCATTATTGCGCGCAAATGTTCGAAGCGATGCCCGATGCATTGGCCCTGCCCGGCGGTGTTCTCGAGCAGAATGCGAAGCTTGCCTGGTTTCAAACCCCGGCACGAAACGTTGAGACTTAGGGCGCAGATTTCGATCGCGTCCGATTCGTTCGAACCGCGGGCGCTGCCGGGATGCAATACGAGATAGTCGACACCAAGTAAGATGGCCCGCTCAACTTCTTCGCGAAAAGAGGCAATCGACTTTAACAGGAGCGATTCATCCGCTGCCGCCAGGTTGATCAGGTAATTTGTGTGGATCAGAACCGGCGACAGTTTTGTTTGGTTGCGCGTTTTGCGAAACAAACTGACGGCTTCACTTGTCAGCGGCTTAGCCATCCAGCCGCGCGGATTGCGCGAAAAGATCTGCACCGCATCGCAGCCGGTTTCTTTGGCAATGATCAAAGATTCATGCAGCCCGTCTTTGATGGGAGCGTGGAAACCGATTCGAGGTAACTGTTTCATTTGCACATTGAATCATTGATTCATTTAATCCTCCCAGACCGGTGCCGAGCTGTATGCTGAGAAGCTGCAAAGATCGCTAACAGTTCGTTAGCTTCCGCGAGCAGACTGGTCATTCGGCTTACTCGCACGATGTCTGTATCAACCAGCAATTCCAGCCAAAGAACCGTTTCATCTGCCTCCTCTACCACGACTCCAATCTTGGCTATGAATTCAGCCTTTGAGCGGGCGCGACAGACTGCGCGGTAGTTAGCGGCCACCGACGTGCCGGAACGAAGCATTTGTTTACCAATGATGCGAGCTTCTTCAGTTCTTGGAAGCGACCGAAACAGCTTGACGATCCGAATAGCAAATTGTTTGCTTCTGTTCTTCAATTCTTCTGCTGGATACATTGTTCATCTCCTCCCCAGGTATTGTTCAGACCAGAGAATGAATGTACCAATGTCGTCAATGTAACAAATGTGGCAATGAACCAATGAATCAATGATTCAATGATTCATTTGCTGCCATCACGCGCAGCATATTCCCTCCCAGAATCTTGTCGATGTCACTCTCCGAATAACCCCGCCGCAAAAGTTCCTTAGTCAGGTTTGGCAAGTCGGCAACTGATTTCAAATCAGCCGGCACGGCCTGAACGCCGTCAAAGTCTGATCCGATTCCGACATGATCGATGCCGACGAGCTTTACGATGTGATCAATGTGATCGGCGATCCGCGCGACCGAAACGGACGGCAGACGTTTCAGATATTCCTCGCGGCGGACGCGATCGCGGGCCAGCTTCTTATGCGCGGCGTCGCCCCGCTCAGCGTCAGATGCGCGCTGCACCAGCGAAGCAATTTCGACATCGACCTTCTTTTTCTTTTCGGCATAACCAGGCTCAATGTGTTCCGGATAGAAGATCACATTCACGACGCCGCCGGTTTTTGCCAGCGCCACGATCATATCGTCGGTGAGATTGCGCGGCACGTTGGTAATCGCGCGGCAGCCCGAATGCGTGGCGATCACCGGCTTTGTCGATGTGTTGACGATGTCCCAGAAGGCTTTGTCTGACAGGTGTGAAACGTCGGCCATCATTCCCAGCCGGTTCATCTCGCGAATCACCTGCTTGCCGAAATCATTCAAGCCGCGGGTCTTTCCGATTTCATCGCCGGACGATCCCGCCCAGCTCGTGCTCACCGACCAGGCCGGTGATAGATAGCGCACTCCCATCTGATAATAACGATCGACGTTTTCGATCTTTTCGTCGATGGCATAACCGCCTTCCATTCCCATCAGCGCCGCGATTTTCCCGGCTGCCGCGATGCGCCGGATATCCGCTGCAGTCGTCGCCAACTCCCATGTTTCCGGGTGGGTCGTCGCCAGATTTCGCACGGCCTGGATTTGCACGTCGGCCCGCTTCGTCGCGCCCGCGCCACCGCCGCCAAACAGTTCCGGCTCGACCCAGATGGAAAAGAACTGCGCGTCGAGCCCGCCCTCTTTGGCGCGCACCGCGTCGAAATGGCCGTCCGCTAAGCGCTGTTCGAGATCGACGTTCTCGTCAACCAGCCGTTGCGTCGTATCCGCATGCATGTCGACGGTAATCGCCCGGCGGTGAATTGCCAGCGGATCGTTTGCGGCCGAAGAGGTCTGAGTTGAATTGGTCATAGGATTGGATGGATTTGATTTGAGATTTTCAGTCTTACTGGTGTCGCGGCAGTTGCTTGCGAAAATAACCAGCACCGCGCCGGCGAGTAAAACGTTGAGCCGCGGCGGTGCGACCCGATTCCGCGAGAACTCATCTCGCTCAAAATTCTTATTTCGATGCAAAGCAATTGTGAATCCTACGGAGCGTTGTCTCAGGAATCAAGCACGCGTCAGCGTGTCGACTTTTTGATGAGGTCTTTGGCAGTAAACCGCCAACTAAAGTTGGTAACCTAAGCGACCTGTTAGCGGGCTGTGATTCATCTTGCAAACTCGCGCGACTTTAGAGTATCGTGCTTGGTCAATCGACTCGTTATCAAGTCTCGCAGTTTGCGAACTGTTAGTCCCTCCAAGAAGGAGAGTCAAACCATGTTTCCAACCGATGGTGGTAAGACGAAAGACATACATACTCCGCGCATTTGCGACGTGGTATGGCACGACGGCGAGTTCATCAAATGGAACGATGCGCGAGTCCACGTTATGTCACACGTGCTGCACTACGGCTCGAGTGTCTTCGAAGGCATTCGCTGTTACGCGACCAAACGCGGTCCCGCGATCTTTCGTCTGCGCGAACACATGCAACGGTTTCTGAACTCAGCGAAGATTTATCGCATGGATCATAAGTGGACGATCGACGATTTTATCGAGGGTTCGATCGAACTGGTCCGCCGCAGCGGCCTGGAACAGTGTTACATCCGCCCGATTCTCTTTCGCAGCCTGGATGAAGAGCACCCGGCCTTTGGCGTGAATCCGTTCCCGAATCCGCTGGCTTGCTATATCGGGGCCTGGGACTGGGGCAAGTATCTCGGCGACGAAGCCATCGAAAAAGGCGTCGACGTTTGCGTTTCCACCTGGAACCGGCTGACACCCAACTCAATGCCGGCCATGGCCAAGAGCGGCGCGAATTATATGAATTCGCAATTGATCAAGATGGAAGCGCTGCTCAACGGATTTTCCGAAGGCATTGCGCTCGATGATCGCGGTTATGTGTCGGAAGGCTCGGGCGAGAATATTTTCGTCATCAGCAACGGCATCGTAAATACGCCGCCACTGTCGTCTTCAATCCTGGCGGGTATCACCCGCGACAGCGTGATCCAGATTTGCCACGAACTGGGCATTACGATCAAAGAGCGCAGCATTCAACGCGCGGCATTATATATAGCCGATGAAGTTTTCTTTAGCGGTACTGCGGCTGAGATCACTCCGGTGCGGTCGGTCGATCGCATCGCGATCGGCAACGGCGGCCGCGGAGAACTTACTGAGAAGATTCAGAAAGTCTTCTTTGAGATCACTGCCGGCGAGCGCCCGGCTCCGGGACCGTGGTTGACCTATGTACGCGAGCAGGACGCCCGCGCTGCCGATGGCGGAACGGCGAGTTCCAATGCGAACGGCCGTGGCTCTGCGGTGAAAAAGTCGAGCGGCTCACAAACTACGCCGACGATGGAAACTGAGTTGGTGGCCCGGGCCGCACGCTAGGCCAGAACCGCAGGCGGTTCTGACTCCGCTATGGTTGAGCGGTCTCGGGAGTGCTCACTGAGGATGCTTCCGGAACTTCCACTCTCTCGCCCATCAACACCCTCACTTCATGGGTCAGGCCATCATGATTCAGCAAAATCACGTCATCCCTCTGAAGGATTCCATCGAGCTTAACACTCGCGACGCCGCGACAAAGCGAGTGTGGATTCTCGACTTTGATTCGATAAGTCGTATTGCCCCGCCGATAGTTGATCTCGAACTCGCGCCAGAAGCGTGGAATACATGGATCGATGCGCAGCCGATCGCCTTCCAGCTTGAACCCAAGAATGTGTTCGACGGCCGCGCGATACATCCATCCCGCCGAACCCGTGTACCAGGTCCAGCCCCCGCGGCCCGTGTGCGGCGGCACGGCATAAACATCACCGACTGAGACGTAAGGCTCGACTTTGTACTTGTGCAAACCCGCGCGGGTCGAGGCGTGATTAATCGGATTCAGCAAGCCGAACAACTCGCCGGCGCGATCGCCGTCGCCGAGCATGGCAAACGCAATCACCGTCCAAAGGGCGGCGTGGGTATACTGCCCGCCGTTTTCGCGCACGCCGGGAACGTAACCTTTCACGTAACCCGGATCCAGCTTGCTCTTATCGAAGGGTGGCGTAAACAAAATGATCAGCCCGTCGCCGCGTCGAATCAGGTATTCATTGACGGCGGCCATCGCGCGCGCGGCGCGATACGAATTAGCTACGCGCGAGATCACCGCCCAGGTTTGGGCGATCGAATCGATGCGGCATTCGTCGTTTTCCGCGGAGCCCAGCGGCGTGCCGTCGTCAAAGTAAGCGCGCCGGTACCAGTCGCCGTCCCACGCCTGCTCGAGTCCTACTTTCAGCTTCTCCATGTGGCGGCCATAACGATTGCTGCGCGTCTTCATTTGATAGCGTTCGCACAGCGGCGCAAATCCATTCAGCACTGCGCACAGAAACCAGCCGAGCCATACGCTTTCACCTTTGCCACCTGCCCCGACGCGATTCATGCCGTCGTTCCAATCACCGGTTCCCATCAGCGGCAGACTGTGTTTGCCCAGAGTGAGACTGCGATCGATGGCCCGCGCGCAATGTTCCAGCACGGTTGCTTGTTCAGTTGAAATTTTAGGCTGGAGATAGTTTTCGTACTGATCCGGTTCCAGCAGCGGCCCTTCGATAAACGGGACGTTCTGTTCCAGCACCGAATAATCGCCGGTGACGGCGACATAGAAAGACGCGGCGTAAGGAAGCCACAGCAGATCATCCGAGAAACGCGTGCGCACGCCCCGGCCGGTCGGTTCGTGCCACCAATGCAGCACGTCGCCTTCTTTGAATTGGCGGCCGGCGGCCCGCAGGATTTGCTCGCGCGCCACCGCAGGCTGCGCATAGACCAGGGCCATCACGTCCTGCAACTGATCGCGAAAGCCGAACGCGCCGCTCGATTGATAGAAGGCCGAGCGACCCCGCACGCGACAGGCCAGCGTCTGACACAGGAGCCAGCGATTGACTAGTGTGTCCATGGAAGCATCGGGCGTTTTGATCTCGACGGCGCTTGCCACTTCATCCCAAAATCCGAGCACGCGTTCAAAGGCTTCATTGACTGCCTGCACGTTGCGAAAACGCGCGTTGATAGTGCGCGCCTCTTCGAGCGACTCGCTCTCACCCAGCAGAAAGACCACTTCGCGGGCTTCGTGCGGCTGAAGTTCAATTACAGTTTGAATGGCGGCGCAAGGATCCAAACCGGCGCCGTCACGTCCGCTGAGGCCGTTACGTTGCAGGGCCGCGGGCCGGGCCGGCGATCCGTTGCGACCGATGAACTCTTTGCGATCGCAGGTCATGGTAAAGCGACTCTCACTGGTGCCGGCGAACACGATTCGACCCGCGAATTCGTGGTTGTAAGAGTTGCGCGCAAAGATCGCCCCTTCGTTCTCTTCCATGTCAGTGACCACCTGGGGCGCCGATTGCTCGCGATTCGAACCTAACAGCAACTCCTGGTAGCTCGTCACAGAAATCCGCCGCCGGCGTTCGGTGCGATTACGCAGGCGCAGGAGAGAAATCTTCACCGGCGCATCGAGCGGCGCGAATACCAGCAACTCCTGCGAAATCCCGTGACTGGCGTGCTCAAATACCGTATAGCCCTGGCCGTGACGAACCAGATAACTCTGCGCTTCACGAATCGGCAAAGGCGTCGGCGTCCATGTCGTACCGGAGTCTTCGTCGCGCAGGTAAATGATTTCGCCGGGCGGATCGCTGACCGTGTCGTTCGTCCACGGTGTCAAACGATTTTCGTGACTGTTGACTGACCAGGTAAACCCAGCTCCGGTTTCGGTGACCAGGAAACCAAAATCCGGCATGTTGGCAATCACGTTTGACCAGGGCGCGGGTGTCCACTGGCCTTCGCCTAATACGGTCACGTATTCGCGGCCCCCATGCGCGAATCCACCGAGCCCGTTGAAGAAAGAAAGCTTTGGCGCCTCGAGAGACGGCTCGGGATAAACCTGCGGCGCCGTGCGCGGCTGAAACGGCGGCGGCATCTCTTCTTCGATCGGACGCCGCACCAGTTGATCTTCCAGAGAGCCCCGCTCGCTGACAATTACCACGCGCGCGACTGAATGCAGCAGAATGCGTTCGTCCTCAGGCAGCAGGTCTGAGCGACGGATAAAGACTCCGCCGGGTTTATCCACCAGCGCCTGCGAACCCGATGACCGCACCGCAGTCTGCAACGCGTCCTGTACTGAGAGCGCGTAATCAGTCGGATGATCGTCCAGAATCACCAGATCGAACTGCAGACCTTTCGATCGCAGGTACTGGTGACCGCGCAGAAGTTGTCGCGCCATCTGGACGTCTTCTTCGCGATCGAGGCGGAGGATCACGATCGGCAAGTCTCCGCTGATTCCGTGCGCCCAGAGCCCGGATTGAGTCAGCTTGTTAAGCGCCAGGACGTGCGGACGCGGACGCAGCGACGGATCTGAGAACAGTATGCGACCGGCGAGCCTTTGAAACAGGTGCGCCTCGTCAGGATCGATGTGGAGATGGCTCATCTCAACCTGCGCGCGCGTCCAGGCCATCCGAGATTCCCGCTCGAAAATGTTTGCGTCACGATACTTTTCTGCCAGCGCAATCGCGTGCTCGCGCGACTGGGCCACACCGGTAGTGAAAACGATTTGGGCCATTTGGTTCGGCGCCAGACGTAGGCGGCAGCGCAGACTGAATACCGGATCGAGGACGGCGCCGACAGTGTTCGACAAGGGACGATCTTCCGTGATTGAGCTGGCGTCAGCTGTCGTACGTCCGCGGCCCAGGAAGCGGGAACGATCAGTTTCAAATTGAACGCCGCCGATGGTTTGGCCGCCGCTGGCCAACACATGCACACCCCAAACCGGCGCGTCCTGGGAAGAGCGGGGACGACGGCGCGCAAACAACGCGCTGTGCGGCGCATAGAACTCGGTTTCGATGAATAGGTTGCTGAAGGCCGGATGGGCCAGATCGTCTGCCCTCGGCGCGAGCACGACTTCGGCATAACTGGTGAGCTCGATCTCTCGTGCGCGCGTCGAATAGTTCGCCACCGACACGCGCCGCATCTCAGCGTTGTCTTCGGCTGAGACGATCACGTCCATGTGGGTCACAATCCCTGCGTCGCGCCGCCAGAAGTCGGCCTTGTCTTCAGAAAACGCCACTTCATAACTCTGCGACCTCGCGCCTATCGGTTGATGGCCCGCCGACCAGAGGGCTCCGCTGCGCACGTCGCGGACATAAATGAAGCTGCCCCAGTTGTCGCGCGTGCAGTCCTCGCGCCAACGCGTCACCGCCAGGGGACCGCACATCGAGTAGCCGCCGCCCGCCGTGGTGATCATCAGGCTGTAGGTTCCGTTCGACAACAATTGCGTGCGCGGCGTCGGCAGGTCCGCCGTGTCGTAGGCCCGAGTCACCAAACCCGTCAGCGTGCGCACGACGCGGCCGGTTAGAACTTCTTCCGAGCGCGGATGCGCTGCCGGCACGCCGCGCGGGATGCGCTCCTGCAAGAGCAATTCAGTGGCTTGCACCATCGGATCGCTGTGAAAACGATCCTGCATCACGCCGCGGTGCAGCAAATTGTCCAGCGCGATCAAACTCATCCCCTGATGATGTGCCATGTACGCTCGCACCAGCGTGCAGCGCTCGCCTTTTTTGACTCGCTCTGGCGTGTAATCGAGCGCCTCATAAAACCCAAAGCGCGACAGCGCGCCTTCGCGCTCGAGTGTACGCAGGTTCTCGATCGCCTGCTCCGGCAAAACGTTCGAGGCCAGAATTGTCGAGTAAGGCGAGACGACCAAATCTTCGATCAGGCCGCGCTTGAGGCCGAGTCCGGGCACCCCGAAGGGACCATACTGATAATTCAATTGCAGATCGCGCGCGGCATAAGCCGACTCAGAGATCCCCCATGGCACCCCGCGTTCATAACCATATTCAATTTGTCTGGAAACCACCGACCGGTAAGTTTGGCCCAGCAGGGTCTCGCGATAATTGCGCATCACCAGGAGCGGCATCAGATATTCGAACATGGTGCCGGTCCAGGAAATCAGGGCGCGACCACCATCGACTGAAGTAAGCTGGCGTCCCATGCGAAACCAATGCTCCTGTGGGACATCACCCTTGGCGATGGCTACGAAACTGGCCAGCCGCGCCTCGGACGCCAGCAGGTCATAAAAAGAATTGTCCAGATGTCCCTCAGTGACGTTATAGCCAATCGTGAAAACCTTGCGTTCAGGATCGAGGAGGAACTTAAAGTCCATTTCGTCGAGCAGGCGCTGACAGGTCTGGGCAATTTGGGCCAGACGCGATGAACAGGTCTTTGCAGTCTCGGCGGCTTGTTCAATGGCCGTCGTCAGGGCGGCTAGTTCAGTCTGCGCTGCTTCGCGACTCGCCTCAGCGTTCGGCGTTTCCGGACTGGATGTTCCGGCCTGTGGCCGGCCGGGGTCCTCGACACTGACGCTTTGTTCAATCTGAGCGCCCAGCGCTGCCAGTTGCACCAACGCGCGGTCACAGATCTCTGAAATGTGAGCCAGCGATGGCACGCTATCCAGCTGTGCGATGATCGATCTCCATTGCAAGACAGGTTCGGCGCCTTTGTACGACAAACTTAGGTGAGGCGTGTTAACGACCGTCCACGGCGCCAACAGGCCCAGGTCGCGGCGATAGTTGCGCACCTCGTGCAGCAGCGAACTGGTCCACCAGCGCAACTCTGCAAACTCTTCGCCGCCGTGCTCCAGTGCCAGGGCGGCCACAATGTCATCGATGTTCGTGACTCGGTCGTGGAGGGCCTCGAATAATACAGACCATTCGCCGAGCGTTTCCGGTGCTTTGTCAGCTAACAGCGCCGCGCATAACTGAATCTCCCCTCCCAGTTGCTTAATTGTGATCGCGTCGGTGCGTTGCCGTATGGCGGCGAGTTGTGATGTTTCCTGAGTGATGGCGGCAAGCGTATCGCCTAGTCCGGCGCGCACTCTTTCGTGAAAAAGCCGGTCGTCCGGTAGTTCGATGCATGCCTGCTTGAGCGCGATCAGATGTCCGGCGAGGTTGCCGCTATCTACCGTTGACACGTACTGCGGCCACATCGGCTGCAGCGTACGCGTGTCATGCCAGTTGAGATAATGACCGCGAAACTTTTGCAGCTTTTCCAGACTTGCGAAAGTGAATTCCAGCCGCTCGAGTAACTCAACCAGGCCCACGTAACCGAAATCGTAAGCCGACAGAGTTGAGAGCAGCAGCAACCCGATGTTCGTCGGCGAGGTGCGATGCGCCACGACTGCCGGATCTTCCTGTATGTTGTCGGGTGGGAGCCAGTGATCTTCATCGCCGACGAAGATTTCAAAAAAGCGCCAGGTGCGACGTGCGATGATGCGGCCCGCGCGAATGTCTCTGGGAGCGAACTCCTCCGCTGCTTCCGGGCGACGACGGCTAACATAGAAAGCAATCAGCGGCGATAAAGCCCAAAGCGCGAGAAACGGAAAGGCCAGCGGCAGCGAACGAGTTTTCACCAGCGCGACCAGAATCGCCGCCGTCAAAGCGATCGCTTGCGCCGGCCACATCAATCTCAAAAAAGCCTGCCGGTCATGACTGCTCGACTTCTCAGCGCCGGCGGCCGTTACCCACTCCAACAGATGCCGGTGTGAAATGAGTTTGCGACAAGCGGTGCGCACAATCGCGTCGCTCATCAGCCAGGCCTGGTGCGCCAGAAAAATTGTTGCCAGGGCCAACTGCGCGGTGTTCGTGCGCAGGTCACCCCAGACACTCCAGAAGTGGCTGGTCCAGGGAACGCCGCGCGGATGAATCAGCAGACCGGCGGTGACGTGCGCATAGACCGGAAACGCCAGCGTCACCAACGCGAACAGCGTCCAGGCCCAGGCGCTGCCGGGCAGGATCGTCCATCCCGCGAGCAATAATAAAATGATTGCCGGGGCCAGCAGGCTGCGCCGCAGGTTGTCGAGGATTTTCCAGCGCGAGATTGCTGAAATATGGTTAGGTTGTTTGTGACCATCGGCATCGCGGACGGTGCGGCGCAGCCAGCCCGCGATCTGCCAATCGCCGCGAGTCCAGCGATGCTGGCGCATGGCAAAGGTGTCGTAGTAAGCGGGATAGTCATCCAGAAACTCGATATCGCTGACCAGCGCCGTGCGCGCGAAGATCGATTCAAACAGATCGTGACTCAGCAGAGAGTTGTCTGGAACTCGTCCGTTCAGCGCTTCTTCGAACGCGTCGACATCATACAGACCCTTGCCGGTATAGATTCCCTCGCCGAAGAGATCCTGATAGACGTCCGAAGCGGCCGTGGTGTAGGGATCGATGCCGGTGTTGCCCGAGAAGATGCGCGCGAACATTGACTGTGAGGCGCTTTCCAGCGAGATGCTCACGCGCGGTTGCAGAATCGCGTAACCATCAACCACCGTCCGGGTCGAGCGATCGAAACGCGGCTGGTTCAGTGGATGAATCGCCGCCCCGATCAAACGTCGCGCGGCATCGCGAGGCAATTGAGTGTCGGCGTCCAGGGTGATGACATAGCGAATCTGCGCCAGCAGATCAGGACTGGCGGTAGCTACAATAAAGCTGGTATCGCGCGCTGCCCGCAGCAGTCGATTGAATTCGCGCAGCTTGCCGCGCTTCCTTTCCCAGCCGATCCATTTCCCTTCCGTCTCGCACCATTGTCGTCGCCGATGAAACAGATGGAATCGGATTGGCGCGCCCGCGCTGTAGGTTTGATTTAGTCGTTCGACGCCTTGCTTTGCCACCTCCAGAATCTCGCGGTCGTCAGACATCTGCGCAGATTCGGCATCGGCAAAGTCACTCAGCAGCGCAAAGTGCAGGTGCTCGTCCTGATTGGCCAGCCAGGCAATCTCCAGTTTGTCCATTAGGGCTGCGACCGTGGCCTCGTCGTGGAAGATTACGGGCACGACGACCATGGTTTTAGCTTCCGCCGGGATTCCCTTTCCGAGATCGAGTTTTGGCAGCAGCGTCGGCTCAAAAGTGTGTGTGATGTCCCAGTTGAGCATGCTGAGCGACAGATCGCTCGCCGGGATCAAAGCCAGTAGTAAGGCGGCCACAGTCATCGCCACGCCTACGTGCGCGTGCAGCAGCGCCGCCAGGATAAGGCCGAGCATTAGCGCGCTCAAGAGCACGAAAGTGCCGAGATAAGTAAGCGTAGCGTGTCGCTCGATCGTCCGTCGCAGCCGCTCGCTCAGACGCGGACGATAGGAAGCTTCCTGCTCGAGGAGCAAAACGCCATCGCCAACCAAAAAATAGCCCACGTGCCCGTGCGCTGGATCTTCGCCTGATTTGACCGCCTGTTCGGCCAGGCGCAGCGCGGCGCGCGCAATCTCCGGCTCGCCCTTCTTGGTGCCTTTGCTGATGCGCTCGATGACGTGGCGATAACGATCGCGAGTCGCAAAATCCATCTGCGAGTACATTCCCACCGGATCTTTTGCCAACTCCGGATCGATCAGGCTGACTGTTTCGAAGAAATCTTTCCAGTCGAGTGTCGAAAGCAAACGCATGCTGGTGATGATGTTCCCCACCGTCACCTGCGCCGCGGCCTGGCGATGGTGCTCTTCAAGCACGATCTTTTCGATCGACAGATCTTCTTTGGCGAGTTGTTTCTCGAGCCATTCAAACACCTGCATCACCGCCGGATCCTGTTCGCGGAGGCGTTGGGTGAGCTGGACGACAAAAGAGCGGCGGAGGGCTTTGCGTTTAGAAAGACGCGCCGACAGCAGCGGCACTAGTTCATTCGGTTGACGCTGAGCGATTTCGAGCAGCTTGTCGGCCAGCTTGTCAGCTTCATCGCGTTCGCCGCGGGACAAAACAATGCGCGTGGCCAGCCGGCGCAGGTTCTCGACCAGCGCCAGACGCAAACTGATCGGGACTGCCCACAACTCGCCAATCGACAGCGGCGAAACCCGCTGATAAGCGTTGATGAAACGGCGTAGCGTTTCGGTGTCAAGGTGGCTGTCCGTGTGCCCGATTAGCGAAATGGAAAGTGCGTAAATGCGCGGATAATTTTTGAAGTAGCCTTCGGCCAACTGAGGTAGCTCGTAGTAATAACTCTTCGGCAAGTCTTCGCGAATTTCGCGCACTTGCTCTTCAACAAGGTGAAAGTTGTCGACCAGCCATTCCGCTGCCGGAGAAATGACGTGCTCTTCGCGGATCGAATCGGCCAGCGTTTTGTAGGCAGCAACCAGTTTGCGCCCGTTTTCTTCCAGCCGCGGCAGCAATAAACTAATTCGCCGTTGCTTTTCGGCCAGTTTATGTTCCGCGGCGAGCGCGGCAGCGTATTGCTCCAGACGCTCGATGCTGTAGAGCTCTTCGCGGATCGGCAGCTCGGTATCCGCGCCCGACGGGCGCTTCAAATTCCGTGCAAATGTGGAAATCCATGCGAACATAATCAACCAGCGGGGATAGTTTCCAGGAAATTTTTCGCTAGGATATCACGGTCGTAGTCAGTACTACCTGCGTGACCGGCGGGTAACTGTCGAGAAGGCCGTCGGTTAGGGCGTGCGACCTCGCGTGCTGTAACCATGGGGCTCGTTAGGGCTCGGGGGCTAAGTTGGGTTTGAGACGACGAATCGCGGACGAACTTAGCTCCACCATTCCCGGAATTATGTAAAAGACCACCACTGAGCCGAGCAGCGCTCCGGTTATGAAACGTGACAAGTGGTTATTCTGCCAGATCGAGAAATAGCCGAGCGCAAAATCAATTGCTATGGGAACCGCTGCGAGAATCAGCCATAACCTTGGCGGCGTGTTGGTGGTCTTGAGCGAACGTACCAGCGGATAAGCGACCGCGGCAACGGCGAACCCCGCATACAATCCAGTGCAGCGTGAGCAGACCCCGAATTGATGTCCGGCGAGATGAAACGAACGCTCGGGGATTTGATGGCAGAGGAAGCCGAAGGCTTTGTAGATCGTGGCGGCGAAGACCGGATGGCCGCTTGCTTGAGCTAAAGGCGCGCCAATAATTAAACCGATGACGGTCAGGCCGAACAGTGCGGTAATGGCCCATATCGCGATCGCTGGGCCCGCAGCGGGCGTCACTTCTTCCGCCAACGAATCGCGTTCAACGACAGCCGCGCTCATCCGTGTCCCTTGTTAGTTTGTGAACGCAAGCACCAGCTTGCGCTCGATCAGAATCTAATCACCGTGTCGGGCCCGCCTTCGATATGCATCGTATCGACAAAGCGAATGTGTTTTGATTCACTGGTCATCACCAGCGAGTGAGTGCGTTTGCCCGAGCCAAAGAAACGCACGCCACGCATCAAGGATCCGTCGGTAACTCCACTGGCCGCAAAAATGATCTTTTTCCCCGGCGCCAGATCGTCGGTGTCGTAAATCTTATTGGGATCGGTTATGCCCATCGATTTCAGCCGCTCGATAACTTCGCTCGCTGGCGGCACCTTGTCGCGATCTACTCCCAGTCTCTCTGAATCAAAAACCAAACGCGCTTGAATCTCTCCGTTCAGACACTTGATTGCCGCTGCGGTCAGCACACCTTCGGGCGCGCCGCCGATGCCGATGCACGCGTGAATGTTGGTCCCCGCCACGGCCGCTGAGATTCCGGCTGAAAGATCGCCATCCGAAATCAAACGAATACGCGCCCCGGCGGCGCGCACGTCAGCAATTATTTTCTTGTGTCGCGGACGATCGAGAACGATCACGGTCAGGTCTTCAATGTCGCGACCCAGCCGGCGGGCGATGTTGCGCAGATTATCTTTGACCGGCGCGTCGATGTCGATTACTCCGCGCGACGATGGCCCGACGACGATCTTGTCCATATAGATATCGGGAGCATGCAGCAATCCCCCGCGTTCGGCAGCAGCCAGCACCGCGATCGCGTTGTTCGCGCCGAGCGCGCACAGGTTCGTGCCTTCGAGCGGATCGACGGCAATATCGACCTCCGGACACGATGCGGCCAACTCTTCGCCGACACCAAAGCCGCCGCCTACCTCTTCGCCGATGAAGAGCATGGGTGCTTCGTCCCGCTCGCCCTCGCCAATCACGATCCGGCCGCGCATCGGCACTGAGTCCATCACTTCGCGCATGGCCTCGACCGCTACCTGATCCGAATACTTGCGATCGCCCTGGCCCATCGTGCGCGCCGCGGCTATTGCCGCCGCTTCAGTTACACGCAAAAAGTCCAAGCTGAGTTCGCGGTCTGTCCTCAACTCTGCCGCCATTGTTTGTCTCCTGTGCGCAGAAACCATTATCTGTAAGAGTGCCGACTGGAATTGTCCGGTTTGCAAGAAAGCGCGGCCATAGTATCAGAAAGCCTGAGGGGCTGAAAACCATGCGACCCCTTCGCTCCGCATTGACTTGCTGCAGCCATTGGCGTAAAAATCCTGACCAACTTGCCCTGCTTTACCTAACTGGAAACAAGATTCGAGGAGGTCTAGCTATGTCTGCCGCCGGTCAAATCAGAACTATCAACGAAGACAAGATGAACGCGTTTCTCGGCAAGGTTGTCGGCGACTTTGGCGCCGCCTTGAGTTCATCGTTGGCTTACATCGGAACCAAGCTTGGCATCTACGAAGCTATGGCCAACTCCGGACCTATCAACGCCAGGGAACTCGCAGAGCGCACCGGCACTGTCGAGCGATACATCCGGGAATGGCTAATCAATCAAGCGGCCGGAGGCTACGTCGAATACGACGCCGATACCGATCGCTATACGCTGCCGGCAGAGCAGGCAACCGCGCTTACCGATCAAAGTAGTCCGTTCTACGTCGGCGGTGGATTTTATGTGGTTAAAGCCATGACTGGCGCCCAGACTCGCATCCTCGAAGCATTCAAGAATGGCGGTGGCATCCTCTGGGGTGATAACGATCCGGAACTATTTCTCGGTACCGAACGTTTCTTCCGTCCCGGCTACGCGACCCATCTGATTGCTTCCTGGATCCCCTCGCTCACCGGGGTGGAAGAAAAATTGAAAGCCGGCGCGAAGGTTGCCGATATCGGCTGTGGCCACGGATCTTCGACGATCATCATGGCTCAGGCTTATCCTAACTCTCGTTTTTGGGGCTTTGACAATCACGAAGGTTCGATCTCGACTTCGCGTGAAAGAGCAAAGGACGCCGGCGTGTCTGATCGGGTTACTTTCGAAATCGCAAATGCGAGCGACTTTCCGAAAGTTGAAGGCGGCTATGACTTGATTGCTTTCTTTGACTGCTTGCACGACATGGGCGATCCGAGCGGTGCCGCGAAGCGAGCGAGCGAGAACCTGGCTGCTGATGGGAGCGCCCTGATCGTTGAACCGATGGCGGGAAACAATGTCGCCGAAAACTTCAATCCGATTGGCAGAACATTCTCCGCGGCCTCGACGCTGTGCTGCACTTCAAATTCGCTGGCCCTGGGAGGCCCGGCGCTGGGAGCCGTGGCTACTGAGGAAGCCCTGCGAAACGCGGTCCTTGCCGGCGGCTTCAAACAGTTTCATCGCGCCACTGAAACGCCATTTAATCGCATCTTCGAAGCTCGCAACTAGGCTCTTCCCTTTTTGTCTGCGACCGGAACGGCTCTGGCCTTCAGAATGGCAGGGCCGTTTCTTTTAGTAAGAAATCTATAGTCAAACGATGGGGCTTCGTCTACAATGACGACGGTTCAACATTGCAGCTTGCTTCGCTAACCACGACAAGTTTCATGCCAACAATACTTATAGTGGACGACGACGACGCTATCCGCGCAATTCTCCTTGATTTGCTTTCCGACAGATATGAATGTCACACGGCCAGTATGGCCGAAGAGGCGCTACAATACCTTGAAATTGAAAAGTATGACGCCGTCTTGACGGACATTGCCATGCCCGGGCTCACCGGCCTCGAGTTACTGCAACGAGTCCGGCAAGGAAACTCCGGGATACCGGTGATTTTGATTTCGGGCAAAGGCAGTGAGCAGGACAGTGAGTCGTTGATAGGAATGGGCGCCTTTGCTTATGTGACTAAGCCGTTCAACCTGGATCAGATTGAGCTGGTTGTGGAGCGAGCCGTTGAGCAGCACCTATATGTGGGTGGCCACGAACAAAACGACCCGCAGAATAAGTGACAAGCAATCAAGCTAAAAAAGTCTTCACAGCGCGACTGCGCCGCGCGACTCGACCGCCTTCCACGGTGGCAAACTCTTCCGAGCAGGTTTCTCTTTCTTCAATCCTAAAGCCCAATCAGCCTGCATCAACGTGTGAATGTCACGCGTCCCCTCGTAGATGACCGCCGCTTTACAGTTCCTTAGATAACGTTCCACCGGATAATCGTTCGAGTACCCATTGGCGCCGTGAACTTCGATAGCCATTGAGGCCGCCTTCTCACTGCGTACGGTGGCCTGCCATTTCGCCAAACTCGTAGCGCGGCCGCTGGATTGGCCTTCATTCTTCAACCAGCCGGAGCGCAGCCAAAGCAAGCGGGACATCTGGTAGTCAGCTTCCATGTCGGCTATTTTTTGTTTGACCAGTTGATGATTCGCGATCTTCGTACCGAACGTTTCGCGTTCATTGGCATAGGCCACAGACGCGTCGCGCGAGGCGCGGATAACTCCGGTCGCGCCGGCGGCCACCGTGAACCGTCCCTGCTCGAGGGCGAACATCGCAATCTTGAAGCCTTCGCCTTCTTCGCCGAGGAGGTTCTCTTTCGGCACCCGCACGCCCTGCAGACTGAAATATCCGGTGTTGCCGGCGCGAATGCCCAGCTTTCCGTGTATCGTTCCCGATGTGAATCCTTTCATGGTGCGCTCGACGATAAAGCAGGACATGCCTGAATGATCGCGCTTCCTTCGTTTCTCTTCATCGGTCCAACAGAAGAATAGAAAGTTATCGGCCGTGTCCGCGAGGCTGATCCACATCTTTTCGCCGTTCAAGACGTATTCGTTGCCTTCGCGACGCGCCGTTGAGCGTGAACCCACCACATCAGACCCGGCACCCGGCTCCGTTAGACCGTAGGTAGCCAGCTTTTCGCCCTTCGCTTGAGGCACCAGGTACTTCTGTTTCTGTTCCTCAGTGCCCCATGAATACAACGTCAGCGAATTCAATCCGGTGTGAACTGACATGGCCACGCGCAAAAACGTGTCCACTGCTTCCAGTTCTTCACAGACGAGCCCGAGCGAGATGTAATCAAAACCGGCGCCGCCGTATTCCTCGGGAATACAGACTCCGAGCAGGTTCAATGCGCCCATCTTCTCAAATACTTCGGGGTGGAACTCCTGTTTCTCGTCCCACTCCTTTATGTACGGGGCAACTTCTTTCTGCGCGAACTCGCGCACAGTTTGCACCAGGGCTTCGTGGTCGTCGGTAAGTTCGAGATCAATCATATATCCACAGATTACACAGATTTTTTACTGTTAGAAAGGATAAATCGCTTATGTTCCAACGAGCGAGTGCCAAAATTCAGCAGTAAACCTATTTCGTGGCCGCTGGCTTTGAGATAGTTAATCACCTGTGCTTCTTCGGTGCCACTGAGTCTTGCCAACGCCTTAAGTCCGACAGCAACCCCTTCGAAACAGATGAAGTCAACACGGTAGTCACCTTCCGGTGAAATGGAATCTGGCGTTTTGAAAACTCCACCGCCAAAGCTTCTTGATAGACGGGCTGAAGAAAGCCACAGCCAAGTTGCTTGTGCACTTCGATTGCTGCACCGATAATCGCGTGAGTCTTGGGATCGCGTTCGGTGAGGTCCTTCTTGATCATAGTCTTGTGCTGATTAGTCCGCGCCGGCTTTTTGGAGAAATTCCCTACTTGTGAAGACAATGATCGCATAGCTTTTCCGATCCTTTACCTTTTGATTTTTCGGTCTGTGTAATCTGCGTAATCTGTGGATTTCATCTTCCTAGCAACTTCCTTCGCCCCATCAAGATCGCGGACCTTTCCATCAAGCTGCATCTCGTAAACCGCGCGCGTGATTTCGCCGATCCGCGGACCGGGTTGCAGACCCATCTCCAACAAGTGACGTCCCAGTAAGATCGGCGCCGGCGCTTTGGATTCCACCTCCAACTCGCGCGCGCGATCGATAAACCAATCCTGGGCTGCGGCGTCATACCACTTCTCGCGCGGAACCCAATCAGCGTTGCGACCCAACGAGTCGGCTTTGGCCACCCGATAAAGTAAATCGAGTTCGCATTTGCGCGCCAGGCGGCGGAACGCGCCGTCGCCGACTTGATCGCGCTTCTTATAGTATTCACCGGGTTTGAGATGATCGCGCACCAGCGCCAGCACCTGCGCGCGCACGTCGTAGCCGTCCAGCGTGTGAACGCTTAGTCTATCGAGAAAGCTCAAAGTGGGCGCGACGCCTGCTTCTTCATGGCCGCGCGAACGCAGACGGCCGTCAACAAATTCCGTTGTCGCCGGTTTGCCAAAATCATGACATAGAGCCGCCAGCATGACGGTGACCTGTTTGGCATAGGGCAAATCCTCGATCAGTTCACGTGCGCGATCGATAACCAGCCGGGTGTGCACAAACACATCGCCTTCGGGATGCCAATCGGAATCCTGCGGCACTTCGATAAGCGCCCTAATCTCAGGAAACAATTGATCGAGGACCCCAAGCGCGTGCAGCCAACCCAGCCCGATCGATGGCCGCTGCGCCCGCAACAGGAGTTTTTCCGTCTCGCCCCAAATCCTTTCCGGGGGTAAGTCCGATAGATCAATCGCCCGACAAAGCACGACAGTTTCGGGTTCGATCCGGAATTCGAAGCGAGCGGCAAACTGCGCCGCGCGCAAAACGCGCAGGCTATCTTCCGCGAAAGTGTCGAGAGAGACTGCCCGCAGAATCCCGCTCTTCAGATCGTCGCGGCCGTGATGTGGATCGATGATCTCGCCGGTCAAAGGATCTTTCAGAATTGCGTTGATCGTAAAGTCTCTTCGGGCCGTCGCGTCCACGAAAGTCATCGCCGGGTCGCCTTCGATCACAAACCCACGATGGCCCCGGCCGGTTTTGCGCTCGCGACGCGGTAGCGAGACATCCAGATCCGCTCCGAGCTTGTAAACGGTAAAAGCTTCGCCGACGACATTCACGGTGCCAAACTGATCCAAAAGCCCGCGCAGCCTTGCGGGCTTAACTCCATAGACCTCGAGGTCCCAATCCTTCGGCTGCGCCCCCATTAACTCGTCGCGCACGCAGCCACCGACCAGCAACGCGCGACCACCGGCCGCGCGCACGGCTTTAGCCAGCTTCACAACTTTTTCGGGTACCTTGAGATTCGTCATTAGAAAGGCGGGCATTAGCCCGCCCACTTAAACAAGTATTGTCAGGCCGGCAGTGAGCCGTCACTCTTCGCCGATGATTACGTTTGTCCCGCGTGTCGATGGCAAGCAACTGATGATTTGAACGCGCTCGATCTTTGAAAGTTCAGTTCCGGCCGAATGCCAGATCTTGACCCAGAATGTGCGCGTGACTCCATGAACAGCAAAGGTCGAGCCGTCATTCATTACCGCCACCGGCTCAGTGGTGGTGCCCGCGCGCAGGGCGTCGAGCAGTTCCGGAACGAAAGGCTTGAACTTTTCAAACTGAACCAGCACTGCATTATCCGCGACCTCTGCGGGCGGCAAGTCGACCGGGTCGCCGGATTCCAGCAACAGACGAGACTCAGTCTGGTGATCGCGCTTCTTAACGACGGGCATGGTGTAATCAAACCACAGCAGCGGGTAACTCTCAAAACCAGAGCGTCGGTCTGGTTGCGATTCCGAGGTTCACAGACTAAAGTCTGTGCCACTAAAATCTGTGCGACTTTGCCATGAACGCTCCGACCCTTTTCGATCGCCTCTATCCGCCTCAACGTGCCGCGCGCGTCGCCGTACTTTACGAGCACCGTCAAATTACTTATGGAGAGTTGCGCGCCACAACTGTGCAAACTGCGGAAGCACTGCACGCGCTGGGAATCGGAGAAGGAGACCGCGTTGGCATTCTGCTGAACGATTCGCCGGAATTCATCGCGTCATTCGTGGCGGTGATCTCACTGGGTGCGATTGCGGTGCCGATCAACCTGGCGCTTCGGCGCGAGGATCAACTGGTCATCCTGAAAGACTGCGGCGCCGCTGCGGCGATCGTTGAGGCCAATGCCGCCGATTCCTTGTTTTCCACGGCCGAAACCTGGAATGATTTTAAGAACCTGCTGGCAGTCTGCCGAAACAAAGAATCAGTGCCATCGTCAATCGCGGGCATCAGGGCGCAAGCTTTTGACCGCGCTAAGCGCCAACCACTTGGGTCTGACTTTCCCGTCCCCGGAAACGACGCTGCGGACGCGTTCATTCTCTACACCTCGGGCAGCACCGGCGAGCCCAAGGGTGCGGTCCATCGTCAGGCAGATACTTTCTACACCAACGAAACTTTCGGTAGCGAAGTTTTGCGCCTACGCGAAAGCGATCGCCTGTTCTCTTCATCGCGCTTGCCGTTTGCATACGGGCTCGGAAACAGTTTCACCTTTCCGCTGCTCAACGGTTTCACGACGGTTCTTTGTCGCGAAAAGCCTGCGCCGGATGTTATCAGCGGGGTTTTCCATGAATATCATCCGACGATCTTTTTCGGCGTGCCGCTCATTTATCGCATGCTGCTGGAACATCATCGGCAGGGGAATGTTCTGGACACGTCGAGCTTGCGCCTGTGCGTCTCAGCCGGTGAAGCCTTGCCGGCGCAACTCGGTGAAGAATGGCAAAGAACTTTTGGGGTCGAGGTTCTGGACGGGATCGGCTCAACTGAAATGCTGCACATGTTCATGTCGAATCATAAAGGCGCTGTGCGTTACGGTAGCAGCGGCAAGCTCCTGCGCGGTTATGAAGCGCGGCTGATTGATCATGAGGGAACGCCGACTGATACAGGCGAAGTTGGAAACCTATGGATTAGAGGGAACAGCGCCGCCAGTCGTTACTGGCAGCGGCCGGGAGCAACCGCGGACACCTTCGTCGATGGCTGGGTGCGCACGGGCGATCTCTATCGCCACGACGCCGATGGTTATTGGTGGCACCAGGGCCGCAGCGATGATTGTTTCAAGCCGACCGGGCAATGGGTTTCACCGATTGAAGTCGAAAATGTCCTGCTAAGAAGCGAAGCTGTGCGAGCCGCAGCCGTGGTCGAAGGGTTCGACGCGGACGGACTGTCCTGCGTCTGTGCATTCATCGTCATGCAGGACACCGGCGACTCGAAACTGGCCGAGAAAGACTTGTGCGCGCTTTGCGAAAATGCTCTGCCGCGATTCAAACGACCGCGCCGTTACATTTTTATTTCTGAATTGCCGCATACTGCGACCGGCAAGGTACAGAGGTACAAATTGCGAGAACAGTTGCGCGCCCTGCGTGCGGCTTCGTGACTTTGCGTCCTAGCGCCTTTGCGTGAGATTGTTTTTTCACGCCGTGGCGCAAAGGCTCCAGGAAAGAACCCTCGATTCTGATGAACACATGAACGAAAAAAGTATCCAGGAAACATACGCGCCAAACAATGCGTGCTTTGGTTGTGGCCCGGCGAACGACAAAGGCTTGCACATTAGAAGTTTTCCGCAGGGCGATGAAGTCGTCGCCACCTTCCAGCCTGAGACTTATCAGGAAGCGTTTCCGGGAATGCTGAGTGGTGGAATTATTGGGACGCTGCTAGATTGTCACTGCAACTGGACCGCAACCTACTACCTGATGAAGCAGGCCGGACTTGATCATCCACCGTGCACAGTTACTGCGGACTATACAATTAAGTTGCTGCGACCGACGCCGACTGACAAACCAGTCGAGTTGCGCGCGCGCGTCGTCGAATCAACCAACGACCGTGCCATCGTCGAAGGCGAGCTGATCGCCCACGACAAAGTCTGCGCTACTTGTCGCGGGACTTTTGTCGCGGTCAAGCCCGGCCATCCGGCTTATCATCGCTGGTAGAGTGTCGGAACCCGGAGCGTTACGGGATCCAAGACTCAACTTGATATTATGATCCGGTCGCTACCGCTCCCGGTTCTGACACTGCCATGATTACCACGATCTTCTTCGACATCGGCGGGGTACTGCTTGTCGATGGCTGGGGACACGACTCGCGACGCGCGGCCGCTGAGCGGTTCGGGCTCGATTGGGACGAATTCAGCGAGCGTCACGAAAAAGTCGCGCACGCAATCGAGACTAACCGTCTGACGCTGGAGCGTTATCTCGACCGCGCGATTTTCTATCGCCCCCGCACGTTCACCCGTGAAGAGTTTCGCGACTACATCTTCGCGCAGTCGCAACCAAAGCCGGATTCAATAGAAATTGCCAGCCAGCTGGCCTCCTCCGGCAAGTACTTTATGGCTACACTCAACAACGAGATTCTCGAGTTGAACGTCTATCGCATCGAACATTTCGGATTGCGACGCTACTTTTCTGTTTTCTTCAGTTCGTGTTTTCTGGGTTTACGAAAACCGGATGAAGCGATCTATCGCATAGCATTGCAAGTGACCCAGCGCCAACCGGCGGAATGCATTTTCATCGACGATCGGGAAGTAAACCTTGAATGCCCACGCGAATTGGGCCTGGCAACAATTCTTTTTCATGATGTGGCGCAGTTGCGGCGCGAGTTGGGGGAAAACGGCGTCGAGTTGTAGGCTACCGGCTCTCACTTGGCCGCTATCTTCATCTTCTTGCCCGTCTTATCCACCGCCACATAGATCACTTCGGCTTCCGTCACGCGCACTCGCTCGCTTGGTCCGCCGTAACGCTCGGCTTCGACCACCACCCGCACGGTGATTGAAGTCGTGCCGACTCTCACCGTCTCGGAATAAAAACTAACCAGGTCACCCACGAAAACCGGAGCGTGGAAAATCACCTCGCGCATGGCCACAGTCACAAAACGATCCATGCCAGTGTGGCGGTGCGCTTCGATCGCGCCGGCCATGTCGATGTAGCTGAGAATAACGCCGCCAAAGATCGTGCCCTGGGAGTTGGTATCACGTGGCAGCATCGCGATGCGGATTGCCGGATCTGAGTTCATGTTCAGGATAGTAAATCGTCTACTCGTAAATCGTAAATCGTAAATGGATGGACGCTCTGGTGGTGTCTTAATCTCAGTTTTCTCTGCGTGGTCTCAGCGACCTCGAGGAGTGCGCTGAGACAAAGAAACAATGGAAGAATGTGTTGTGCTCGTCAGACCCTCTCCCCCAATCCCTCTCCAAAGCAAGAGTGCGCCTTCGCCGGTTCACGAGGAACAAAGCAGCCACAGTGGTGTCTATAGCGACAGTTGCGGATCCTCACGCAGAAAGAGAGGTACATCATGTTCGAACTCGTGGTTATGATTCTCGCTTCGCCGGTCGGCGCGGCGATTGTGGGCGCGTTTCAGGATTCGCTGTACGCCTTAATACTACTTTCGGACTGCGATGAATGCGGCTTCAACGATCTGGGAAAGCTGCTTTTCGGTGGATTGATCCTGGCGGTGCTGGTCGGGATCGCGGTTTCGCTTTTGCTGCGTCGAGCAAAAGAGAAGGACTCGTCCTCTTCGCAATTCGTTTCGATCCGCGCGACCAATCGGAAACAATAATTCGTTTAGAGGATGCTAACAAAGCTCCCTCTCCCTTTGGCAGAGGGCTGGGGAGAGGGCTTACTGTCGCGGGGCGACCCCAGTTAATATTCTTGTCTTTGAATGCCGCTCGCCGCCCACGAAGCACAAATAAGAGAAATAGCTTCCTCGCCTAAACCCTCATCCCCGACCCTTCTCCCAAAGGGGAAGGGAGAAGGAAACGACACCTCAGGAAATGAATGGATACCAGGGCGTGTTGCGAAAGATCCAGAAGAAGATTAACAGCGCCAGCCATAGCCACAGGTAAAGTGGCGGAATGAAGACTCGCCGCTGGGGCTTACCCGTGAGCGCGCTTCTGGTGAATCCCAGCAAACCATAAACGATGAACGGCAGCGTCAGCATCACCAGCGGATTCAACTTGAACGCAGCAATCGGGTGCAGGTGCAGCAATTGATGAAAAGCGCGCGTTGACCCGCAGCCCGGACACTGCCAACCGGTTAATAGACGGAAAGGGCATTTGGGAAAGAATTGATTTCCGGGGAGGGCTGGATTGAAAAAAAAGAGAAAGGCCCCCCCCGCCGCCAACCCCAGCCAGACGGTAGCCGCAGTAACAAGTTGCCGGCTCCGATCAGCAGTCACGTGAACGAAATGAAAATTGGTCATGATCTGAAATCCGCAGCACTCGCTAAGACCTGAGCCGCTGCGGAAATAGTTTAGATCCTGAATTCGTCAGGGGCGAAACCGCTACGGGATGCTCGCGGCCGGAAAACTTAAAACCAACCCTTTCGACCTTCGACATAAGTGCGGACGAACTCCTCGTCGGACTTGGTGAGGTACGTGATGCCTTCGACGATTCCAATCACCTGCATAACAATGGCCAGCATGCCGCAAGACAAGAGCGACACCAAAAGCATGATGACGCCTTCGGTTTGGTAACCCAGAATGAATTTGTGAACGCCGAAGGGGCCCAGGAGTAGGCCACAAATACCGGCCGCCAACTTCTTGTTCGCGCCTCTCGCTTGCCAGTCCTGGCCTCCCGGTTGGTACAACGGCGCCGGTGGTTGAATCGGTTGATAACCCGCTTGATAGTCGGCCTGTGCCTGAGGTGGCTGATAGCCAACCAACGGCAAAGTAGCCTGACATTGAGAACAAACTACCGAGCCATCGGCATTCTGCGCGCCGCACTTAGTGCAAAAGACATTCATAAGTTATTCGGTTTCTCAAGCAGATGCACTTGATACACTACCCTGGTTTCCAGATCAAGCCAAAAGACTACTGCGCACGGGAGAGTCTCCATTTTGAAGATGTGAAGAGCGTTTATCAGAAGAGTCCCTCAGCAAGCTGAGGGAACGAAAATCGCGGGCGCAGCGGACAATCCTGCACCTTTGCGGTGTGGTACGAGACGGTCCCGCTACGATCCGCGATCACATCGCTACGTTCGATTCGCGCGAGGCACACGAGGATCGCACGTATCTTAATGCACTCTATCTGCTGCCAGAGATGGCCGCGATGATCGCTACCCCGTAGAAGAGGCCGACGATCACATAGCACAAAATGCCCAGACCAATGGCGATGAAGCTGAACATCTTCGCTTTCTTCGAAGCGTCCTCAGCTCCAGCAACATCACCTGCTGCTATTTTTCCGTTGACTTGCGTAGCGAAAATGATCGCCGGAATAGCGAGCGGCCAACAACAGAATATCGAAATGATCGCCGGCACCAGGTAGTTCGGTACAGTTGCCGATCCGCCGGCTGGCGGCGGAGTCCAATTTTGCGACATATCTTAATCTCCTACTTTTGTCTGATTTCCCACTGCGAAGTTTTACTCAAAACGATGAGGCCTGCCTGAAACCGTCCGCACGCGCGCTTCCAAGCGAAAACCCGGGCTTTGAATACAAAGGTTTCGGAGCAAAATCTGGGACTCTCGACGCTTTTTTACCGGGTGATCTTTGCAAACAGCGAAGCATAACTAACAAAAGACGTGCTTGATTGTCAATTAAATTGTCGAATAAATTTGAGAAGCTTCGAAATTGTCAGCTCGCTCGACGTTGCAAAAAACAGTTGGCGTGATAGCTGAAGCCGGTTGCAAAAGCAGTACTCTCACCTTCAGATCCCCTCCCAATAGAAGGCGGAATTGACGCACTCAATTGACTACACAAACAAAGATCGGGGATAGTCTGAGCCTTTGGAGCAAGACAAGTGAAACAGGTCCTTCAGAATCTCAAGAGCGGAGCGGTAACTGTGACCGATGTGCCGGCGCCTGCCGCCCGTCCTGGCTTCGTGCTGGTGCGCACCGCGGCGTCGCTGATCAGCGCCGGCACTGAACGCATGACTGTGGAAGCAGGACAGAAGAGCCTGCTCGGCAGAGCCGTCGAGCAACCTGCCCTGGTCAAACAGGTAATTCAAAAAGCCCGAAGCGATGGATTCGTGAATACGTTCGACGCCGTGCGCTCAAAACTTGCGTCGCTGGTCGCGTTGGGTTACAGCGCCGCGGGAAAAGTAATCGAGGTTGGCGAAGGGGTCACCGAATTTCGCCCGGGTGACCGCGTGGCATGCGCCGGTGTGGGTTACGCTTCACATGCAGAGGTTTTGTCGGTGCCCAAAAATTTGTGCGTACGCCTCCCTGATGGCGTCAGCTTTAGCGCGGCTGCCTTCGGTACGCTGGGAGCGATCTCTCTACAGGGCGTGCGCCTGGCCGAACTGACCCTGGGCGAGTCGGTAGTGGTGATTGGTCTGGGCCTGATTGGCCAGCTCGCGGTGCAACTGATCCAGGCGCACGGGTGCCGTGTGTTCGGGATCGATCTCGATCAAAGCAAAATCGAGTTGGCCCGGAAGTTCGGCGCCGATGATGGTTGTGCGCCGGACGATGACGTAAAGCGGCGGGTGTTGGCATGGTCGCGCGGACGCGGCGCGGATGCGGTTTTGATCACCGCGGCCACTGAATCGAACCAGCCGATCGAGCTGGCCGGCGAAATCTCGCGGGCCAAAGGCCGAGTCGTCGCCGTGGGCGCAGTCGGACTGAACATCCCACGCCAGCCTTACTACAATCGCGAACTCACTTTCAAAATTTCGATGTCCTACGGTCCGGGCCGTTATGATCCGGAATATGAAGAGCGCGGCCACGACTATCCTTTCGGTTATGTGCGCTGGACCGAAGGCCGCAACATCGAGGCGTTCCTGGATCTACTCGCCGATGGCCGCATCGATGTCGGGCCGTTGACGACACATCGCTTCAATCTCGACGAAACTGAACGCGCTTACCAACTAATCACCGGAGAATTGAATGAGCCGCACCTGGGCGTCATTTTACAGTACGACACCGAGCGCGAATTGGAGCCGCGCATTCAACTCGCCTTCAGACAAACACAGAGCGCCGCGCCGGCCCCGAGCGTTCGAGTTGGATTGATCGGCGCCGGAAATTATGCGCGGGCGATGCTGCTGCCGAACTTCAAGACCGCCGGGGCGGAGTTTCATTCGATTGCCACAGCTTCCGGCGTGAGCGCTCGTCAGGTCGGAGAAAGATTCGGATTCCGCAATTGCGTCTCAGGCGCGGACGAAGTGTTAGCCGACGAAGAGATCAATCTGGTCGTGATCGCCACGCGGCATGATTCGCACGCCGAACTCGTCCGGCGCGCGCTCGAGCACGGGCGTCATGTCTTCGTCGAGAAACCGCTGGCCCTGAATGACGAAGAACTGGACAAAGTAATCGCCGCGACTAGCCAGTCGAATGGTCAATTGATGGTGGGTTTTAATCGGCGCTTCTCGCCGCTGGCGCGCGCGGCTCAGGAGTTTTTCAAGGATCGCCAAACGCCGCTCTCGATTAACTATCGCGTTAACGCCGGACGTGTGCCGCCGGGTCATTGGGCTCACCACCCGAGCGAAGGTGGAGGCCGTATCATTGGCGAGGTCTGTCACTTCATCGACTTCATACAGTTTATGACCGGCGCGCTGGTCACGCGCGTCTTTGCCGAATCAATCAGCAGCCGCGCGCATGAAATAGTTTCGGAGGATTCAGTTTTCATCACTCTGCGCCTGGCCGACGGTTCGAACGGCTCGATTGCATATCTGGCGGAAGGTAACAGCGCCTTGCCAAAGGAACGGATTGAGATTTTCGGCTCGAGCAAGTCGTTTGTGATCGAAGACTTTCGCAGCGCCGCAGCTTATGAAAACGGCCGCGAGAAAAAGACCAGGCTCCGCGAACAGGACAAAGGCCAGAGAGATGAAGTGCGCGCAGTCTGCGCCATGGTGCTGGAAGGAAAGCCTTCGCCGATTTCACTCGAGGATCTTGCCACGACAACGCGAGCGACTTTTCGGATTCGGGATTCGCTGCGGACAGGATTGCCAGTGGAGGTGTGAAGGACTTACTTCTTGCGGTCTTCTCGGGCGCGGTGGCTCACCGATCAATAAACTCCCGCCGCCACAACTCCAAGGTCAGCAACTGAAACACCTGCAGGTTGAAGTCTTCTCTGCCTGAAAGATTCGCGTCAATGATCCGCCGCACTTCTTCGGGCCGGAAAAGTCCTCGCCGCTTCAACGTCGCTTCCGACAACAGCTCATCAACCATTGGCCGCAGAGGCCCGCGCAGCCAGGAACGGATCGGCGCCCCAAAGCCGGCTTTCTTGCGCCAAACAACCTCGCGCGGCAGAAGCTTTTCCGCGGCGCGCTTCAGAATATATTTGCGCTTCAGTCCTCGCAGCTTTAGATCAGGCGGCATTCGCGCCGCCAACTCCAGCATTTCCAGATTCAAAAACGGCACGCGCACTTCCAGATTAGCGGCCATCGAAGTCTTGTCCGTGGTCATCAGGTTAAGACAAGGAAGAAAAGTTTTCAGATCGACATAGAGAAGTTGGTTGAGCGGCGCTGCATCTTTTACTTGGCTAAAGTAACGGCGATGCGCAGCGTAAGCGTCCAGGTCACGGGTCGCTTCGCGCACGTCATCTGCATAAAGCCTCTGCTTCGCCTCGTCTGTGAAATAGGTTTCGTATCCGAGGTAGCGATTTTCGAAATCCAGCGCCGCGCTGCGCGCGAATTTCTTGGCATTGCGCAGCGTCGCGGTTAGTCTTCCGGGCATCCCGCCGGGCAACACGCGCTCTAGCGTTTTCATCAGTGGGCGTCTCAGCAGTTGCGGCACTGGATCGAAGGCGCCGGCAATCTTCATTGCCAGTTGGCGCGGATAGCCGGCAAACACTTCGTCGCCACCCATGCCCGAAAGCATCACCCGCATCGATTCCCGCGCCGCGCGTGATACGAGGTAGCTGGGAATAGCCATGTCGATGGCCGGCTCGTCCATGTGATAGACCAGCTGGGGCAGCAACTCGGCCACTTGCGGCCGTAACATGATCTCGTGATAGTCGGTTTCCAGTTGCTGATTCACGCGCCGCGCCCACTCGACGTCGTCGGGAATGATGTCATAGCGCAGATCTTCGGCTTCGATTCCGATCGTGTAAGTACCGACGGGTTGGCCGTTGCTGTGACGCTTCATCATCGCCACGATCGACGACGAATCGACTCCGCCGGATAGAAACGATCCCAGGGGAACGTCAGCGACCATCTCGAGTTTGACGACGCGATCGAGGGTCTCCAGGACTTGCTCCTGCCACCATGTTTCGCTTCGTCCTTCTTCGATTGCGTCAAACGAAATGTCCCACCACTGGCGAACTTTCAATTCGTTATCGCGCAGAGTAACGAGATGGCCCGGCGGAACTGTTTTAATGCCGCGAAAGAGCGTGTTGGGATCAGGCGCCCACAGGAACGTGAGAAATTGATGCAGCGAGTCTGTGTCGAGTTCGGCCCGCACCACGCCGCTGGCAAGAATCGATTTGATCTCAGATGCGAAAGCCAGCGAAGGTTGCCCTCCCTGACGGTCGGGCTTCTGACACTGAGCATAATACAGCGGCTTGATGCCGACGCGATCACGGACCAGAAAAAGCGTGCGCTCTCGATCATCCCAAAGCGCGAAGGCAAACATTCCGTTCAGGCGGTTAAGAGAATCTTCTCCCCACTCTTCCCATGCCGCCAGCAAAACTTCCGTATCCGTCTGTGTCTGAAAGTTGTGACCTTTGTTTGAGAGTTGCTCGCGCAACTGGCGATAGTTGTAGATCTCGCCGTTGAGAATCACGATCAGACGACCGTCCTGAGACAGCATCGGCTGATGTCCCGCGCTGCTGGTGTCAATTATTGATAATCGCCGGTGACCAAAACAGACGCGCTGTCCTTCGCTGTTGATTGAAGGCGAAGTCCACACACCTTCATCGTCACGCCCGCGATGCTCAACTGCTTTCAGCATCGCGGCGATGCGCGATTCAGGGTCTTGAGTTACTAATCCAGCAATTCCACACATGGTTTGGGTTTGTTCTTCCGGCCGGTAGTCAACGTTGTCCGGGCTCGGGTGTTCGCTTCTTCCTGGTTTCCCTTGGCGTCTCGCAGGTGTTTCGTTACTCGCTCTTCGCTTATGATTTATAATAGCGCGGCTTCAAACCGCCGAAACTAATGAGTACAGACAAAACCAGCGATGCCCCGCCGGAGTCTCATTCTCAGCGCCCCTGGCAATCGCGCCGAATCCGCCTCGCAGTTTGCATCACAATATTTCTTATAGCTTTCGGCGTCAGACTTTTGTCATGGCATGATACACGTCTTGAAGTAGGAAAAGTACAGACCACAGTCAGCGGTGACTACAAGCGAGTCGCGCAACTGCTGCGGCAGGGCGGCGTCGCTTCATTCCTCAGTTCCTCTTCGCCTTTGAGCGATCTCAACACACTCGGACACCCTCCCGGTTATTCAATTTTGGTCGCGATCGTCTATTCGGTATGCGGAGATTCAGACACCGCCGTCCAATTCGTGCAAATCGTTTGCGATGCGCTGGCCGCCGTCATGATCTTTCTGATCGTCGGCGAATTGCTGCCGTTGAGCGCGGCAATCGTGGCAGGAATGCTGGCTGCATTGTCTCCGCAGTTCGCCTGGAACTCTGTGCTGCTTTTGCCTGATTCGCTCTTCGTGCTGCCAATCCTGCTCGCTGTCTATTGTCTGGCGCGGGCGGCAAAGAATCCGCGTCTCGTCACTTTCATTGTTGCCGGCGCGCTAGTGGGGATTTCGTGCTGGCTCAGGGCCAATACGATGTTGCTCACATTTTTCCTCGCTGCGGCGGTACTGCTTCTGTTCAGAAGCGAAAGAAGTTGGCGTTTTGCGCTGGCGGTCGTTTGCGGAACCTTGCTGATCGTTCTGCCGCTGACAATTAGAAACGCGATCGTCTTTCATCGCTTCATTCCGTTGTCGCTGGGCGCGGGCCAGACGCTTTTGGAAGGCATCGCCGACTATGATCATGAAGGCAGATTCAACATTCCGAAAACCGACATGGGCATCATGAAGCAGGAGGCTGAGGATTTTCATCGCCCCGACTATTACACCACGCTATTCAATCCCGATGGAGTCGAGCGAGAGCGAGCGCGGCTGGCGCGCGGATTCGCGGTGATTCGTTCTCATCCTTTTTGGTTTGCCGGCGTGATGACGCAGCGCGCGGCGGCGATGGTCAGACTGGAACGATCGCGTCTGGTTTCCACGGAGCCGCCGGTCAGTCACACTTTGAATTTAGCGAGTAATCCGCAACTGTTTTGGGGGAACACCCCCGCGGAGTTGCTTTCAGGAGGCGTTGTTCCGTCACCGCGCACCAGGACCTCTGTCTCTCCTGACGGTCAGAGTCTCAGGTTGGAGGGCGATGATTCACAGTACGACGACCAATTCATGTCGGCACCTGTGAATGTAGAGAAGAATGCCGATTACGTCTTCACAGTTCCGATCAAGATCGAACAAGGCCGAATCAAATTAAGCGTGAGAGATGCGAAGGGAAAGACTTATTCCTCGGCGATCGCGGAAATGCTGGAAACCAAATCGGCTGTGGAGCAGCCCCTAAATATGATCCAACTTTCCTTTGTCGCGAGTAAGGACGACCGGGTTCGGCTCGTATTCAGCAACGAGGCGTCTATTCCTTCAAACCCCGTAGTCCACGTTGGCCCGACAAAACTGTTCGAGTTGGGACCGGCACGATTTCTTTGGACCCGTTATCCGCGATTTCTGGTGCATGGCATACAGAAGATTTTTCTGACCGCGGTGATGTTGCCGCTGGCAATTATTGGTTTGGTTCTGCTGGCAATTAAGCGGCAATGGCTGACGCTGACGATCCTTCTCGTCGTGCCGGTGTATTTTTTCTGCGTGCAATCAATAGTGCACACTGAATATCGCTACGTACTGGCAGTGGATTATTTTCTGTTTGCGCTTGTGAGTGTGGTGGCTTCTTCGGTTATTGGTCTGGTCAGGACGCGCTACTTCGTGCCGGGAGCGCGGACGTCTCGTCCGCATTGAGCGGGAAGCTCGAATAAAAGCGTTAGCTTGCCACGCAAGCTATGCGGACGGGACGTCCGCGTTCCCAGCGACTCGTTGTTGCTTTTCCTTCAGCGCCCGTTCGATCAAATCACTGACCCATTCCGCCCGCGCGTCCCAGGTTCCGTCTCGCACTGCATTCTGACGCGCGAGCGCCCGCTCAGTTCCCTCTTCGTGCAGAGCTTCGTCAACCAGTTGCAGAAATTGTTCGCGGCTGCGCCCGATTCGCAAGACGCTGCTCATCGATTCGTACTCAGGCAAAGGAGAGATAACTACGGGTTTGCCGGACGCAAGATACTCGCGCACTTTGATCGCCGAGCCGTAACTGGTGAAAGGGACCTCAATGTTCCAGGGCAAGACACAGACGTCGAATCCCGCGGCATAGCTCGGTAGATCCTGATAAGAAACCGGCGGCAGAAAATGCACGTTCGGCAGACTCTCGATCTCGAGACCCTGCGATTTGTTACCGACAAACACCCAGTTCCATTCCGGACGCTCACGCGCAGCTTGCTCAATCAAATGCTGGTCGATCAGCCATGGTTCAATCGCTCCGAAGTAGCCAATTCGCGGGCGAGGAATTCTTTCGATCGCTTCGGCGACTTGAACATCTCCTTTGCTGATCTTTGACCAATGCTCGAAATCAACCGCCTGTTCAAGCAGGTGCGAACGTTCCAATTCACACGTGGCTTCCGCCAAAAGTTTACGGCTGGAATAGAAAATCAGATCGGCAACGTCGATCGCCCTCTCATGGAGCGCGCGAATCACGGACGGATCAGTCGCGTGATCCATCGTGTTCGCGTCGTACTTGTCCGAAACGTGATAGACGACGAGCGATTCGTCCAGGCGACCAACGATTTCAACCGCGGTGGGAATCGCAATCCACAAAATCGGATTGGATAATCCTCGGCGGCGCGCTAGTCCCGCAATTTGCGTGGTCAGCAAGCGTCGATTCGCGGCCGTGGCCGCGGCGCTGCCAAAGAAAGGAACTACCGCCGGCGAGACAACCGTGATGCCCTCTTCAGTCGTGCGCGCGAGCTTGGCATAGCTTTTTAGTTTGCGCGTAATGCGCGGCACCAGGTCCCTGCTCTTCACTGAAGCCAGGCCCATCGAGATCGAATTGACGAAGATGACTTTGTTTCCGGCGCGCGCAAAACGGCGCATCAGATGGTTCTTCGAGTGCGGATGGTGATACCACCAGTCCTCGCCGCCAAAACAAATAATGGATTTATCGTGCAGCATCATCTGCGCCGGTTGGCGCTGGGTGATAGTACAATACGCGATCGGTGAAGTCAGAACCGCCTGCGGACCGGGGTCCCCAAGCGGGCAGCCCGCTTCGGGTGGTGGATGCGGGCGGTTGATCTCTGACATTGATAGCGTTTGGTTTGTTGAAATCAACCATCCGCTGCCGCAGATGGCTCTGACTTACTTTCATGATACCGACTATTCATCTCGCCTTAACTCATGACTGGGAACTGCGTGGCGACGGCTCCGGCGATATCGCGCAGATTCAATTCGCACCGTTGCGCCAACTCCTGAAAATCTATGCGAAGTTCGGCGCGCGCACGACCTTTCTTCCCGACGTAATGCAGCAATTGAGGTTCAGACAGCTTGAAAATAAGCATCCGGAACTGAAAGCGTTGGCTGATTCATGGGACGAGCACGTTCGCACGGCCTTTCGCCAGGGCCATGACATCCAATTGCACCTGCATCCGCATTGGTTGAATGCACGATATGAAAACGGACGCTGGCAAATGGACGGCGATTGGTCAATCCTCAAATACGATCGCGAAGTCGCTTATGCCATGCTCGCCGACACAAAGAAATATCTGGAAGATCTACTGCAACCCGTCGATGCGACGTACCGCTGTCTGGCCTTTCGCGCAGGGGCGCTGGCCGCCGCGCCTTCCGACCATCTGTTCGAATCACTCGTCGAACTTGGCATCGAACTGGATGTGAGTATTGGAGGCGGCGTGTTCGTAAACAATCAAACCTTGCAACTTGACTACCGCAACTGCGAAGAAGCGTTCCTGCCGTTTTACCCAGTGATGAAAGACGCACGCAGAGTTTCGACTCAGCCTGAGCCGATCGTCTGCGTTCCACTCAACCATTTTTACGGATCGCGGCGGGAAGTTATGAGGCAGAACATCTCGCTGGCGCGGCAACGATTGCGCCAGCGCCAGAAACAACAAGAGCCCGAATCGGGCAGCAAAAAACCCATTCAGTCGCCAATGGATGCTCCCCGTTCTGCAATTGGCGCAGCTTATGAAAAACTTATTCTGCCGGCCATAAGACGCAAGCACTTCGTGTCCGATACCGGCCGCCTGAATTATCCGCTGCTGCAGGAAATGCTCGAGGCAATTCGGGAGCGGGCGGCAGCCAGCGGGCTGTCAAAACTTCCCGTAGTGCTGACGAATCACCCGAAAGACATCCGCGACTTGTCAGCTATCGAACGATTCGTAGGTGAAGTGTCAGAAGCTGAGGACGTAAGGTTTATTACGTTGACTGAGGTGGCGAGTAAGCTCCAAACCGGTGAATTTCGCGTTAGAACCACAGATTAGGCTCAACTAATCGCTACTAGCTTCGCGCTTGCACCATCGATTAAGGTTGAGGAGCGCTGTCTATGTCTTCGAGGACACGCTCAAGATAAACAATCACGCCGTTGATCGTAGCGAAGGGGCCGTCCTGTCCTGTAAATAGATCGTTCTCGGCGATTGTGATGTCCGTCCCGAACTCTTTGTTGATCTTATCCTCGACCTCCATGATGAAGGTCGCGAAATCGAGCGAGTCTAAGTCGCTATTCTTCCCATACAAGGGTTCGTCAGGCGATTTATCCACATGCTTGCCCTTTAGTTGCGCATTAAGCGCGTCAACAGCCTGGTAAACAGCCTGCGCTATTCTCTCACTATGGGTCATACATCCTTCCTTCTCGCGCCGTCTCTGTCTAGCGGTGAACCAGGTTTCTATCCCGCTTCGCGTCATTGCAGACGAAAACCAAAGTCACTGCTTCCTGTTAAGTTCGAAGTCTGTCCGATAGACCGAACGTGGATAAGCGGTAATGCCTCGCTTAGCAAGCTGCATTAGCTCTGCGAAAAGTTTTGGCGCACTGGCGCTGAAGAATTTCATTCCTCTAACAGTGAGATCCCGACAAGCCTCGGTCGACACATGGGTCTTCAAGAAACGAGGCACGTCATCCGGAATGATGCGGCTCATGTCGTGAGCATACGTGCTGACGATCACGCGCTGGCGGTCGTAGTTGATGCATGGCGCGTTAAAAATCTCTTCGTGATAGACGCGCACGGGAAACTTTTCCTTGAGCGTATCGTCCACGCAATGACCGAAGGTTAGGTAGTGCGTCGAAGCTCCAAGGCCTACGATCTTCCCGGCACACTCAATCAATTTATAATAAGGACTGCACATGTCGTGGGGATAGGGCGACAGATGGTGGGTTGCAGTGATTTCCTTCGCAAACTGCCCGATGGCGCAGACGGATTTGGTCGGATGAAGGCTGCGCACCGCATTTCGTTGCCTTCTGGCGAACTCAGTCAGAATTCCGGTGTATGACGGACTCTTCCGCACGTCGAAAACGTTTCCCTGCTGTAAATATTCATAGGAAGAGATGCGATGGTTGGGATAGGTTGGAAACAACACTGTGCCTGAGGGCCCAATCGTTTCCTGAATCAAGAACAGAATTCGATAGAAGGGAAAGGCCAAGTTGAGTCGATCTGTGGCACTGTGCACGTAAACGACATCGCCTGCGCGCAGACCGAGATCGTTGACAAGAATGCCGGTGAAATCCTCCTCTGTCAGCGGTGGTCGAGAAGCAAGCCGGCGCCGCTCTGATTCCCATTTCGCACGGTGCAGCAACGCGACAACACTTTCCGGCAGGATCGTTCTGGCAATTTTTTGGAAGTCCATTCTTTTTTAGACAATCTCGACCATTGCCGCCGCCCATGAATAACCCACTCCAAAAGCAATCAGCGCCAGGCGGTCACCGGTCTTGACGCGACCTTGCAGCCTAGCACTCTCGAGTGCGATTGGAATGGTAGAAGACACCGTGTTGCCAGACTGTTCCATGTCGATCCAGAACTTCTCGGCGGGTATCTTCATCCTGGCCCGCAAGCGTTCGAGCATGAATCTGTTCGCTTGATGCGGAATGACAAAATCAATGTTTTCCATCGTGAGTCCGCATTTGTCCAACAATTGGTCCATCACTCGCGGGACCGTCTTCAAGGCAAAGCCGAATACACTGGCGCCGTCCATGTAAAGATTCTGGTCTGAGCGCCAGTTCCCGCTCTCGTCCTCTTTCTCGATCGCTGTCTCCGGTGTCGGGGGACAGCGCAAACCACCGGCCTTGACTATGATCCGCTGTGCCCCGCGCCCGTCAGTCCCTAACACAAACGGTCCAATTAATTCCGACGGGGCTTCGACCGCGCCAATCAAGCTGGCCGTCGCCCCATCACCAAACAGCGTGCGCAGCGAGCGATCCCTCCGGTTAATTAATTTTGTATAGGTATCAGCCGTGACGAGCAAGACGTTTCTTGCCGTTTTCGCTTCGACTAAGCTCTTTGCCAGCGCCAGGCCATAAACATAGCCTGAGCAGCCCTGATTAAGATCGATCGCGCCACAACTCGTCTGGAGGCCAAGTCGATCCTGCATCATGCACGCTGTGGTCGGCGTAAAGTAGTCCGGGCTTTGAGTGCAAAAGATTAGGAAGTCGATCTGTTCCGGCGCACAAACGCCGCTGGCAAACAGGCGCTTCGCCGCAGCGACGCCGAGGTCCGACGCACACTCGTCCGCAGCCGCGATGCCCCGGACGGCCACGCCGGTCTTCGAGAAAATGTGGCTAGCGTGTCGGTCGCCAAACTCTTCGGCCAACTGTTCGTTGGTCAGTTTTCCGTGCGGCAAGAAAGAGTTGATGGCCTTGATCGCGGCTCGCTGGTTCATAAAGGCACCTGATCTACGAAGTCGTCATTATAGCCGGATCATTCTCCACATTTCATCACGTCAACAGCATACCGAGACGAATGATGGTTGGAATTTTTACAGGTTTCCCGAAGGCTATGGTAAAGTCGGCGCACTGAAAAGGCGCACATGGAGACCGACGAGAGAATCACGAGGGCAGTCTTTGCGGCAGTCGACGATCTTAACGAGGAAGGCGTTGAAGTTGACAAATCTCTTGATGCGCCCTTGTATGGTGCGTCTGGAAAATTGGAATCACTAGACTTCGTCTCTTTCATCACGAAAGTCGAAGATAAGATCAACGCGGAATTTGACACGGACATAACCATCGCCAACGAAAATCTCCTGTCGAAACAAAAGAGTCCTTTCTCGAGCCTGCGAAGTTTGATCGAATACCTGGAAGAGTTGCTTAAAGAGGACGACCGCAGTTCGAGCTAGCCATTCACGATTTTCTTGCCCGCCGAAAGTGCGTCACCTTCCGGCTCAACCAACAAACCGCGACGCCCGCAAAGATGGTCAGCAGAGCGTGCATCGGAAGTCCATAGCGGATGTGGGTGTGGATAATTGAGCCCACCACCAGATAATAAAATACAGTCGACATGATGAGCGCACTCACGCGCCAATCCAAACGAAACGCCAGGACTAATCCGACGAGCATCAGCGGCAAAAGCACATAACGCAAAACGCTCTGGAGCATTCCCAGCGCATTGACGTGTAGCGCCAATGCCCCTCCTTGCCACGCCGGCGGCAAACTTTTCTTGCTGGTGACATTGACGCCCGCGCTGCCATAAATACCAGAAGGCTCGCCTGCGTATTTCATGACTCCCACCATGCGGCCTGCTACCGAGCCCGCGTACCAGAAAGGATGCCGAATGATTATTGCCAGGGCTTTGCGCGTGCGCTCGCGGTCACGCCGAATTCCGTCGGGGTAATAGAGATCGAACGGCGCGTCGGGTGGGACTTTCAACTCTGCGCGCTCCTGCTCAATCAGCTCAATATCATTCGCCGCGGCGCCGAACTCGCTGGCTCCGCGCTGCGTCTCGCCAATGCCTTCCAAAAGGTTGGTCCCGGCGCCGAGGCCGGTCGGCACGAAAGCGCGAAAGGCAAACAGGTTGCGCACCAACACTGGCGCGATCACAATCATGGCCGCGAGCACTACACCAGCGCTTAGGAGGGCCCGCCGCCGCCAACTGGCTCGCACAAGCAACAAAAGGGCTAGCGCCCAGAAAAATACTAATAGCATGGCGTTGGCGCGCAGCCAGCACGACACCCCGACGAGCGTCCCCGCGCCCAGGGCCCACCGAAAACTTTGCCGCTTGACAGCCAAGAGCAACATCCAGGTTGCTCCCAAAACGACCCAGCTCGTCGGCGCGTCGGCCAGGGGCACCGCCCCATAACTCGCAAGCAAAGGCCAGAGCGCGGCAATCCCTCCGGCCCATAGTCCAATGCGCCAACCAAAAGCGGTCGCACCGATGCCGACGATGAGCAGCACCGCAAAAGAATCGAGTATCCACTGAACTTTCTGAACAACAGCCGGAGATCTGTGGCCGCTTAATTCATAAATGAAGGCCAGCCAGAGCGGATAGCCCGGCGGATAGACGGCCTTATCCGTGCGCGACGGATCGTCGATGCGGAAAAAAGAAGCGCGACCGTCGAGTGCATCCTGGGCCTGACGATCAAAGGCTGAGTAAATGCCGAAAGGAAACCAACCCGGATCAGTAAGATGAGCGCGCAGAAAATTCGCGGTCAACCCGCGCACGGACAAAGCGAGCGCAAAGATAAATAGCAGCGCCAGGACCCGCCTGATGAATCGAGAATGAAAGAGCATCTTGGGCTGACTAACCATTTCGCGATCCGAGCGCACCATCACTTTCGTGCCGAGATAATAACGTTTCCGCCAATCGTCTGACGCAGGAAACGGAATATGCTTTCGGGTATGAATCTTCCCAGGAGCGGCAGCTCCGGCCGAGTTAGTTGCTCAACCTCGACGCTGACGTCGCGAAACATCGAAAACAGATTGCGAGCTTCCCGGCGGGTGTACACCTTTACCAGCGGACATCCGCCGCCTTCGTTGACTTCAACATAATGGCTCATGATCTGTTCCGGCGAGCGTCCGCGCAAGAACTCACCGCCCAGCAGGCCATGACGCAAAACGATCTGCCCCCAGAAAGCCACCGAACCCCGATGGTAAAGCATCACCCGCACCTGACCGCCGCGCCGCAAGACTCGGTGCAGCTCGCGTACGGCGCCCTCGGTGTCGGGCGTGTGATGTAGCACGCCATTGGAATATACAACGTCGAAACTCTCGCTCTTGAAAGGTAGCTTCTCGCAGTCGCTGGTCGCAAAGTCACCGCGTTGGCCATAGATTTCGAAATGCCGCCGCGAGATTTCAATCGAGCGCGGCGTCAGATCAATTCCAGTCACCTTCGCACCGCCGCGGGCGAACTGCAAAAGATCCGTGCCCATCCCGCAACCGACTTCCAGCAAACGCGCGCCTTTGAAGTCATTGAAACCCATTACCTCGGGCATCCACGGCGCGTATTCTGAATAACGATGGCGTTCAACGGCATCGAAGAACTCGCGCGTGCCGAGCTCGTGCTCGCGACCGTAGATAGCGCCGGCCGGATCGTGGCTCCACTGATCGCGAGCGCGCTGTTTTTCTTCAGATGAGTCCCGATTTTCAGTCACAAATTTCCAGAGTCAGGACAGCGCCCGTTTCAAAAACTCGAAGTGGCTATCAAGATGCGAGCCAACGCAGAGTGCGCATAGGATTTCGCAAAGGGTCGCAGAGGAAAAACTCCTCCTTTGTCTTCCTCTGCGAAATCCTCGGCGTCCTCTGGGGTTTGATCGATGCCTCAAGAATTTTCTGCCCACGACTGATACGCATCAAGCACGCGCTGCGCATTGTGCTTCCAAGTGTGGTCACCGACGGCCGCACCTCGCGCAGAGGCGCCTAACTTTTCGCGCAGCTCCTTTGATTTGCTCAATCGCAGAATCGCTTCCGACAATTCACGCGCGTTGCCGGGCTCGACCAGGAGTGCCGTCTCTTCGTTAGCCAGCACGTCGCCAATTTGACCGAGCCGGCTGGCGACGATTCCCTTTCCCATGGCCATATACTCAAACAACTTCGTCGGTGAGCCGAAAAATTCGCTGCCGTCTTCGAGCGGCACGTGCGGCGATAGCAGAATGTCACAAGCATCCAACAACGCCGGCACGCGTTCGTGATCGACATGGCCGGTGAAGATTACCTGTCGCTCTCGTCCGGCGGCGGCAATAATGCGCTCAACTTCGTCGCGAAATCTGCCCGCGCCGACCAAAAGGAATCGCACACCACAGTCCTCGGGAAGCATCGTGATCGCTTCAGCCAACGTCAGCACGCCATGCCAGGGGCCAAAGGTTCCTACGAACCCTGCCAGCGTTTCCTCTTCCCCAACTCCCAACTCGTCACGCACGGCTGAGCCATCAATGCCGGGACGAAACTTTTCGATATCTACTCCGTTGGGATTGACAACGATCTTTTCGTCAGGGACGCCGGCCCGCAACAAATTGCGTCTGTCAACCTCTGATACTACGAAGATACGAGCCGCAGCCATAAGGTTCAAACGCTCAAAGCGTTCCAGCAAAGGAAGCATGCCCGACATGTCCCAATGTTTTCCAATCCACACTTCCGAACCGTTGTATTCAAGGAACAAAGGCACGCCAGTGCGAATGCTTGCTTCGACTCCGGCCCAGGTGAACCGGCCATAGCGCTGATAAATCAGATCCACAGACGCACGCTCAATCTCTCGGAGCGCGCCGGCGGAAAAAATGAGATTGTTGCGCAGGTCAAAAGCCGCACGCGTGGTTCCGGTCGGTTCGGGATCTATCAGCGTCAATCTTGTTTCGTCGAGACCGGCGATACGGTCGTTACTAATCACGTTCACTCGCGCGCCCAATTTCGCGGCGGCGTTGACGAAGCCGTTGATGTGAGTCGCCGCGCCACCGGCAAGCGTGCCCGGGCTCGGCGTGCTGCGCAAGTAGGCAAGACGTATCGCATCGGAAATCTTTCCGGCTGATTTGGAATAGGCGGCCGTCGTTCCACTCTCCACTGCTCGTTCGAACCGTTTTAGTTGAACACGTGACTGCGCGATGGCTCGCTCGCTGGCCGCCGCCTCACGCGCGAACCGGACCGGGGATCGAGAAAGAATCCGGGCTCGTGTTTCCTCTCTGACGGCGCCATGTGCATCGAGCAGCACGACGCGGCGCGCACCCCCCAAAGCGCCGAACAGGAGCAGCGCGTTTTGACCCCGCTGCCAGGCAAGCCTTTCGGTGGCCACGGCAAACAGATCGGGCCGGCGCTCGCGCAAAGTTTTGAGACGTTGCGGATATTTTAAGTTTTCAATTTCAGCGCGCGAGAGGCTCGCGATTTCTGCCCCCGGATAGAACGCGCGGAAGCGTTCAAGCGCAGTCGCGGGATCGCCGCTGAGGACCAGCAACACTGCCTTCATACCGCATCACCGACCGTTTCCGACCGCGCCTGAGGTCCACGTCGCAAGGCGAAATACCATCCGCTTGCCAAAATGAATGGCAAACCGTCGGTGACGCGCGCGTTCCAACTAATCAAACGGGTCGAGTGAGCAAGAAAATGACCCACAATAGGGCCGGCCAGAAAACTTCCGACGCCTTCGCGAAACACAGAAAGCCCGGCCGCTTCGAACAAACGCGTCAAGCGCGCGCGCGTAAAGAATTGAATGTGTCCGCTCTCTTGATTGTCAGTGGCGCTCGGGACTTCACGCTTCTCTGCCAAGACATCGACAATTGTTTGCAGCCGCAGTCGGCGAAATATCCACGAGTCAATTTCAAATTCGCCATAGCCGTTGGGCACGGTAACAATCAAAATGCCGTCTTTATCCAGCAGGCTCGCACCGGCGGCCAGCATCTCTGCCGGCCGCTCGAGGTGCTCGAGCACTTCCGAAAGAATCATTACGTCGAACAACTCTTCATCAAATAAATCTTCCACTCGGCCGCACCGAAAGTTGATATTCGCGCTTTGGCCGGCCAACTGCTTTGCATGTTCGATCGACCGCTGATCGGGATCAATACCTGTGAGTTGAAAGCCATGGCCCATCGCCAGCGGCAGAGCCAGCTGCGAGCCGTTGCCGCATCCAACATCGAGCACGCGTAGCGAACCCGGCGCGCGTTCGGGAAAGGCCGCACTAATCACCTCACGCACGAAACGCAAGCGCTTGGCGTAGCCCCACAGATCCTCGATTTCTTCCTGCTTAATCTCGTTCACTAATTCGATCTTGAGAAAATTGCGCGGCGCGACAGCGCAAACAGATCGCGCAGTTCGTGACGACGCAGCAGAAATGTCTCGGCCGGACGCCGCCCCGTTTTTGCGCAAAAGTAAACAGCTACCAGACAAAAGATTAAGGCGTAACTGAGAGTTGAAGTGAATGCGGCGCCGCGCGCGCCCCACTGCGGCACCAGCATCAGATTGAGCCCCAGATTGATAGCCAACGTGATTAGCCAGAACCCGGGAATTGCGGCCGGAAGACCCGTTCCCGTGAAATGCTGCACCAGCACTGACTCGATACTTACCAGATAGATGCCGGGCAAGAGAATGAGCAACTGGATCGAGGCGTCAGCAAAGCGTGCCCCATAAACCATCGGCAGTGCGAATGATCCGGCGCCCGCGACGACACACATAATAATCATCAAAAACGATGCATGTCGCGTAACCCGAATCGCGAACTCGCCGCGTGGGTCCTGGTCAAAAGCAACGCGTGGAAACAACAGCATGGCAATTACTCCGGGCAATAACATCAGGAGGAAAGAGACCTGGGACGCAACAGCGTACACGCCTGCTTCTCCAGGTCCGCGAAAGTGATTGACGATCAGCAGGTCGGCACGAAAAATCAGGACGCCCGCCAAAATCGAAATGTAGAACTTAAGTCCATACACGAGCATCTTTCTGAGTAAGGCAAAGTCGGGCGCGAACTTGCGGTGTTCCTTCTGTCGGGCCAACATTCGCGCCGTGACGCAAAACACTCCCAGGCTAAGGACAATCGCCGCGCCGGTATTGAACGAGACCAACGTTGGCAGCTTGGCGTGGAAGATGACGAGCACGACGACGGCGTTGAGGAGCGCGAGCGCAGGCGAGAGCGAATCGAGGAGATTGAGCTGCCCAATGCGATTCATGGCCAACAACACATTAAGCCCCAACAGAGTAAATAGCTGAAAAGGAATTGAAAGCGACGCGATTATCAAAAGGGTTCGGGAAACTCCGCCAAACAGCGCCGGCCGGAGCTCAACCAGCAACACAACTCCGGCGGCGAGGACAGTGCCGGCAATCAAAGCGAAGATTACTGAGTTGGCCCAAACGGGCCCCAGGCACCTGCTGTCCCTGGCAATGAAATAGGTGTTGGCTGAAGGCAACCCGGCGCTGCCAATCTGCAAAGCAAGCGCAACCGTTACACTTAACACCGCGAGTGTTCCCAGGCCCTCAGGCCCCAGCCATCGCGCTACAACTATGCTTGAGCCAACCAGCCCGGCCAGCATCAGCACGCGCGTTCCGAAAGTCAGCGCTACCCCAGAAACGAAACTGCCATGCACTCGCTCGTCTGACAATTCGACAGACCGCGATAATCCTTCAGACAATGCCCGGGCCTTCATTCGTGGTTCAATTGTCTCCAATCCAGTGGTCGTACCACAGGCTGAGGTTCAGCAGGCACCAGAGGTTGGCGCTCCAATCACGCGCTTCGCGTCGATGTTCGTCAATCAGGCGCTGAATGAACTCATAATCAAAAAACTTTCGCTCGCGGATCGATGAATTCATCAGTTGCCCGACCAGGTCTTCGCCTTCGGGCCCGCGAAACCACTCGCGCACGGGCGCGCCGAAACCGCGCTTCGGCTTATACAACACGTCCGCGGGCAAGACAGATTCCAGAGCGCGCTTTAAGATGTGCTTGCCGGTGTTGCCTTTCACTTTTAAATTGCGCGGCAGGTCCATCGCGTATTCAATCAAGTGATGATCGAGAAAAGGAACCCGCGCTTCGACTGAAGTTGCCATCGTGATCTTATCAACCCGCATCAGCAGCAACTCAGGCAGGCGGAGTTTCAGCTCCAGATAAGTCATACGCGCCGCATAATCGGATTGTGGCCGCGCTGTCGCGATCGTGTCTTGATATCGGCGCACCACATCGTACGTCGAAAATCCGTTGTAGCGCGCACGCACTTCCGGACGAAGGACTTTGGCTTTCATAGTCTCGTCAAAGATCATCAGGCCGCCCTGAAACAACGATTCATTCGCACGGAGTCGCCGGATTAGCTCGGTGGCCAGACGTTTCTTGAGCGTCTTTTCCACCAGCGGTTGGGCTAAAGCGCCCGCAGCCCGGCGCGCGGCGATCGGCGCGCGCTCGGCGTGGCGCCAGAACCGTTCCTGAATTCGCAGGTAGGTTCGGAACCAGTCATAGCCGGCAAAGATTTCATCCGAGCCTTCGCCGACCTGCACCACGATAGTGCCGGTGCTGCGCGCCAGCTTCGAGACATAATACAGCGGTACGCAGACGGGATCGGCGATCGGTTCGTCCTGATGAAATACCAGCTCGGGCAGAAACTTCATCATCTCTTCCCGGCCAATCATTACCTCGTGGTGATCGGTGCCGAAACGTTTTGAGATGGCGCGCGCCGAGTCAAGTTCGTTAAGCTCTTCGCTGTCATGAAAGCCGACCGTGAAAGTCCGCACCGGCTGAGTCATCAACTCAGACATCAGCGCCACGTTGGCCGACGAATCGACGCCTCCGGAGAGGAACACACCAAACGGCACGTCCGCCATCATGCGCTTTTTGATCGAGGCGCGCAGCAACTCCAGGATATTTTTTTGATGTTCCTCCTCTGTTCGGACGATGGGCGACGCCGGAGGTAGCGCATCCCAGTATTGAGTCACCCGCGCCTCGCCGCCGCGATCGATTGTCAACATATGTCCCGCGGGAAGTTTCTGTATTCCGCGAAACAGAGTTTGCGGCGCCGGCGTGGTTACGAAAGTCAGATAGTGATAGAGCGCTTCTTCATTTACATCGCGCGCGACCGCTGGATGTTCCAGGATGGCCTTGATCTCAGAAGCAAAAATGAAGCGGCCATCCTGCTGATAAAAGTAGAGCGGCTTTACTCCGGCCCGATCGCGCGCCAGCACCAGTCGTTTCAGATCAGCGTCCCAGAGAGCTATCGCATAATCGCCCTCGATGTCATACACAAAGTCGAGCCCGCGCTCTTCATAAAGATGCAGAATGGTTTCTGAATCGGTGCGTGAGGCATAAGCGTGGCCGCGCTCTTCCAGGCCCTGACGAAGGTCAGCGTGGTTGTAAATCTCTCCGTTAAAAACGAGCCAGACACGATCCGTGCAACCATGCATCGGCTGGTGACCGGCCTCAGTAAGGTCGATGATCGACAGCCGGCGAAATCCAAAACCTCCGCGGTCGCCGTCAAAGAGCAGCTCACCAGCGTCATCGGGGCCGCGGTGGATCATCACGTCGCGCATTCGTTCGACCAGCGCACGCTCGACGCGACCCTCGGCTGCTCCGAATTCCCAAACTCCGCAGATGCCGCACATTAGTTAGATCTCAGATCTCAAATTCGAGGATTCCCGATTGCCGAGTACAAGACAACGCTCAACCACATCCAGAAAGAGTCTTGACATAACGTAATAACGTCGACTTTCGGATCCGTCATTTATCCGATAAGCGATGTCGTCTGATCGCAACGACTCAAGAGCGCGCCGGTAAAAAACCGCGTCAAAGTCGAAAAGATATTGCTTCGCTTCAGCTACTGACTTGCAATGCGAGATGTCAACCGGTTCTGAAAGCACGATACGCTCACCGGTATCTATGCCGGAATCGATGAAGAAAACCGAGATTCCGACCCGGTCACCTTGCAGCAGCGACCACTCCATCACGCAACGGCCGCGATAACGCGGCAGGATTCCGATATGCGAATTCAGGATGCCCAGCCGAAAACAGTTGATGGTCGGCTCACGATAAATGGTTCCCGACTTATGCAGGCCAACGTCCAACTTCAATTTCTCAAGGCGCGCTAAGGACTTCGGATGATCCAACGCGTTACTTAAAGCGACGACCCTTCCGGCGAGAGCAAGTCGCAGTGAATCCCTTCGCCCTGCTTTGGCTATCCAGCGGGCAAAATGTCGAAAGTAATCCCGCAAAGCTGAATCCTGAGAGGTGGGACAAAGAATGATGAAGAGTTCAGAATCAGAATCGCCCCTTAACTCCTCACAGAGCGGCAACGCTGCAGGCAGAGTGTTTGAGAGTATGGCAATGCGCAACTGCTTGTTTCCTCAGAATCGTACTGCCAGCGCCTGGGCGTACAGAGCAAGATAGGAGGCCAAAAGCCATCCATGCCGCGCGTGCGGGATCCAATCTGCAGGCAACAATTCGTAATAGTAGTTCAGCGCATCGAGAAACCTCAAATCCGACGCGCGTTGAGCATGCACTGCCAGCAGATTGAGTTTCAGGAGCAGATCGTCTGTGTCTACGCTCCTGACTGAGCCCAGCTCAACGCTGGTGCGATCCTGCACCATGAGCCGCGTCAAAACATGCTCGCGGATTTCTGTCTCTGCCGGCAGCGTAAAGTTTAGGGGACATGCGTATCTCTCAGTCAAAAGCTGAAACCGACTGGCGGGATTGCGTCTTTTCATATCAAGGTCTTGAAAAAAAGAATCGCCCGGAGGGTGTGGGGACTCCTCGAGCTGCAAGACCTCTCCGAGTGATAGAGCTCGCAGAGCCGAAAGGCAATCTGTGTTCGAATTCATCCAAGTGTCGGCAGTTTGACATCGATATCGGCGAGCATTGAGCCTCTCCTGCCGCGATTGTTTACGAAGTTCGGAAACAAAACTCGCGTCCGCGCCAAACTTTTCCGGCGCAATCACTCGAAGGCGTTCTCCACATAATTCGTCGAGTCGTTGCTTCAGCGCATTTGCGATAACCTGATCGCGCATTGATTATTTTTGCGTGGCGGTTTTGATCGGGAATCTGCCGCTCTTAAGTTCGCGAGCTAACTCGCTTAAGGTCACACACTTGATGTCCGGAGCCTGCGACACTTCCGCAACGAACCGTTCGATATGCGTGAAGTCGCGAATATCCTTCGTGTGGTTTTCCAGGATGATCGGAACTTCGGCGAGCTTGCTCGCGCGCGCACGTCGTCTGATTGACCGAAGCATTTCAGACATCAGCGGGTAGTCCAGTTGCGCAATGTCAGAAATGAAGTGCTTACCTGTCAGGTAAGGCGCGATCACGTTTTTCAAGATGCCCCTGAATCGAGATGAGGCATCGATTTCCACCCACTCTGAATAATAGTTCTCAGGATCCAGGCCCTCGCCTTTGCCGGATTCGTTGAAACGCAGGCGTTCCCTGACTTTGTGCCGCGCTTTCGAAAAGTGCTTCTGCAACAAATGAAGACGGGATTCGGAAAAATGATTAGTGGGAACGCAGATAATTTCTTCTACCTTGTCTGAGACTTTTCGCGCGTCTTCCATGTTCGGATAGTAAGGCAGGAAGCTTTCTTCGCAATCGCTGTAATCCAGTTGCACGTTTTTGGTGTTGTATCGCACCCCGCCAACGATGCTCATGTCAAAGACAATTCCCAGTCGAACCAGCAAACCGAGAATATGTCTGGACGGAGCGATACACCACGCGCCGGAACGAAACGAAACGCAATGGTAAGTTGGATCGATCGGGCGAAGCAGTCCCTCAAGATAGCCGCAACCTGCGGTGATCATCTCAAGAGCCACTTCAGGAGGGTGATTCAGGATGTTCCAGTCCGCGGTCAATCGCCACTGACCGTGTTCATAGGCAGCCTCGCACCATTGAGGATGAATATGAAGCTGTATGTCGTGGCCCTGTAGATAGCTTTCACGGACATTCGTGTCCCAATCGTCGGCCAGCCTTAGCAATTCCGCATGCTGCTTCTGAAATTTTCTGAAGGTCAATTGCTGCATGACCTCGGCATTGAAAGAGCCGCGAACCCCATGCCGGTTGAAGATGCGCACCAGCTCTCGCATCGGGCGAAATTGAAGCTCGCGCGGATCGCCCGAGCCGTTGCCCCGCAATTCCCAGTCATCAACAAATGCCAGATAGATTGTTGGCGTCAATTGCACCCTCCGATGAGGACAAAACGGAACTTCACATTCCTTTGTCGTTGCTGCCGTCATCCGCGCCGCGGTGAGTCATCGCGTCGCGCATTCGTTCGACCAGGGCACGCGCTGGATGCGGCCATCGTTGGCTCCGTATTCCCAAACTCCGCAAATGCCGCGCATGTTCAGATTAAGTCCAACGCCAATCTCAGACGCGCGCCCTCGTCTTCTCTCGAAGCAATCGGAACGATGCAGAAGTACGCGGTAAGAGGCAGCGCGGTACGCAGTTTCCAGCAAACCGATACCGACTCTTGCCTTGCTCCGTAATCGCCAGAAGAAAAGCGCGGTTCCGGTTCAGGTTGGACCGGGAAGTTCTGGACGTTCGCTTCACTCGCGACAATCAACAGTCGTGCGCCGCTCATCTTATCCCGGAGCTCAATAATCCCGTCAGGGCGTACTTTGGACTCTAATCCGGGAGCCACGTGAAAACGAAACGCAAGCTCGTGTTCGCCCTGACCGGTGATGTCGTCCGCGACCAGCCACAGGCGCTGACTCTTGTAGAACGTCACCGTGCGCCGATGCGTCACCGGCTGCGGCAGACGTTCATAGCCAGCGTGCTCAGCGATCACGACATCTTTTCCCGGCCCGCTCTCCCAACCCAACACCCGCGGCTGTGCTTCGTCACCAATCAAGAATGGCGCGCCCTCGTCGATAGTGTTTTGCTCGACTCCATCGACCTCGACGGTGGAATGGTAAGCAGTCGAGCGAAATAGATGACGCTCGGGCAGGTCAGCCGTGTATACATACGTCCCGGGATCGACAATGAATGCTGTTCCGCAGGCTGAGACTTCGATGCTAAGGGCATCGTTGTGTCCGTGAGAGCCGCGGCCCTTCACGCCACTGCCGCTCGTGTTAAGAAGCAGATAGAGGTCGTCCTGCCGAAGGATGTAGGTCCCGGCATCGGGAAAGGCCTGCGACTGCGGGTTTTCGCTGGATCGCAGGGCCTGATAGTCGCGCACACCTTGCGCGCCCAAAATCCAAAGTAACTCTTCGGGTGTATTTTGGTCGGAGGTCTTGAACCGGGGCTCCTGAAACACGGCTGCGCCCACGGCCAGCAGATAGTCGTGCTCGTCGCCGGTCCGCCGGCGGATCGGCAACAACTGACCACTGTCCGTATCGCCAATCAACGGCGCGCGGCCGTCGGGCCGCAGATACGCGCGCAGGTATTCAATCATCCCTCGCAGCTTGCTCCAGTGTGCTTCGTCGATCTGAATCCCATTCAGGTGGCACAGCACAAAGGAGTACAGAAACAACTCCAGCTTCAGACGATGATAGCCGGTAGAGGCCTCATAGTCGGCACCGTCGGGCAGAGTTTGTTTGTCCAGTTCCTGAAGCAATTCGCGCAAACCAAATTCGCGCCACTCGGTCGCGTCCTCCAACTCCGGCAACATCACACCCAACCACAAAAGCCCCGTCACATCCGCCAGGTAATGATTGCTGGTCGCGATGTGCGAGAACTCCAGATTGCGTCTGATGTGCGCGCCGTGCTGATCGAACATCTTCAGCAGCTGAAGCAAAGCGGCTTCATCCATCTGCGGCGCGCGCAGAAAGAGTTCGAAAGCAGCGAGCAGATTCATAGATCGCAGTGCAACTTCCATGGCGCAATTCCAGTTGATGCCACGACCCACGGGATTTTGTTCCCGCCAACCGTCAAGCTGGCGGAAAAACTCAGCGCTGAATTTTTCGTCGTCAGTGATTGAATAGGCACGGCCCAGCGTGATGAGGTGCGAGCAGCGATTCAATTCCCAGACTACCCGCGCGTCCGAACCATCGTTGCGGATCACATTGATATCGGCGTGAAAATCGAGCGGCCAATCAAAGCCGGACAGCGGATCTCGGCCCCACTTCACTTCTTCAGCGCCAAAACACTTTTCGCCAAAGCCCAGCAGCGGCCAGCAGTGTTCGTCCGCGATTCGGGCCGTCTCGCTCAACAGTTGCGCCGTTTCGTTCGGAAACACTTCTCGCTGCGATTCAGCCGTGACCTTTGCCGAGCCGGCAAAACCGGGAAAGAACTCCGGCGACCCTTGGCGTAAATTGCGGGACCGAAAGTGGGCAAGCAGTTCCGCTGACGAAAGATCAGCGAATTCCGGGCGCAGCCGCGCCGGCTGTCGATTCAACTCATCGATTAGCGCCCGCTCACGCCTCAGCTCCCCGGCTCCGCGCAGACGCCGCATTGCTTCCTGCGTCGCCGTGCGCGCGTCGACCTCGCCCCGGAGCATGCGCTTGATTTTTGAAAAGGTGGACATGGATTAGAGAAACAAGAAGGGTAAAGGGGAAGAGGGGAAAGGGCAACTGAAAGACGATTCATTTTCTTTGGTCATTTCCATTTTTCATTTCTCAATATTGATGTCGTAAACGCTTCTGATTGCGAACACATTGAAAAATGTCAAATGACCATTGGAAAATGATTCCGATCTCCCCGTTACACCGTGCCCTCCCTTTCCAATAGCGCGTCAAGGATGCGATCGGCTGTATGTCCATCCCAGAGCTCAGGAGCTTGCAGAGCCGACTTGTCGGGGGGATTGTCCAGGGCGTGAGTGGCGGCCGCGACGATCCGGGCCGGATCCGTGCCGGCAATTGTATTTGTGCCCTGCTCGATTGTGATTGGCCGCTCAGTGTTCTCGCGCAGAGTAATACAGGGAATTCCCAGCACGGTCGTCTCTTCCTGAATCCCGCCGGAATCCGTCAGCACCAGGCGCGCGCCGCTGAGAAGTTTCAGAAAATCGAGATAGCCGAGCGGATCAGTCAAGCGCAAACTGCGGGCGTGCACTCTTCTCTCCAAACCCAATTCGGCGATCATCTTCAAGGTTCGAGGATGGACCGGGAAAACTATGGGAAGGCGTCTGCCGATCGCCTCGAGCGCGTCGAGAATGCCGCCCAGGGTTTGCAGTTCATCAACGTTCGACGGGCGATGAAGCGTCAACACGGCGTAATCTTTCCCGGCCAGCCCCAGGGTCTCTCTGATCTTCGATTTGCCGGCGAGGGGAAGATGCTTGAGCAGCGAATCAATCATGATGTTACCGACAAAGCGGATGCGCTCTGGAGGGATTCCTTCGGCGAGCAAATTCGCATCGGCATCGGACGACGGCGTCAGCAGTAATTCGGCAATCTGATCGGTTAGCAGGCGATTGATCTCTTCGGGCATTCTGCGATCGCGGCTGCGCAGGCCGGCTTCGACGTGGGCGACCTTGACGTTAAGCTTGGCGCACACCAGCGCGCAGGCGACGGTTGAATTCACATCACCCACAACCACCACCCAATCAGGCCGGCCACTGATCACATATGGCTCAAAAGCACGGATGACTTCTGCCGTCTGGACGGCGTGACTGGATGATCCGACACCCAGATCAACGTCAGGCTCGGGCATTTCCAGGTCGCGAAAGAACGCCTCGGACATCGCGGCGTCATAATGTTGTCCGGTGTGAACGAGGATGGATTGAAAGTCAGCGCTGCGGTGGTTCATCGCTTCCACCAGGGGCGCGACTTTCATGAAATTGGGACGGGCGCCGGCGACGGTAATGATCTTAAGCATGATGCGAGTTTCGCGTTTCGAGTTTCTATTTTCGAGCTCTACTTCTCCAACTCGAAACCCGAAACTCGTAATCGAAACGGCCTTTAGAGTCTGATTATCCTGGCCCGGCTGCCGCGTCGCACGTCGCCGTTCAGGGCGTTGCGCGTGTCAATCACCAGGGGCGCAAGGTTTACGACGCGTTGATAGTCGATCTGGCTGTGGTCGGTCACGATAATCAAACAATCAGCCGCCCGAATCTCTTCATCAGTAAAGTCCACGGACGAGAGCGGCTCGCCGCCGCCTTCGGTGTGGGCGTCGTCAAAACTGATCTGATGAACGAACGGATCGTGATAGCTGACTGTGCACCCTTTGCTTCGCAATCGGTCGATAATCGAAAGTGCCGGACTCTCACGCACGTCGTCGATGTCTCGTTTGTAAGCCACGCCCAAAACCAGAATCCGCGCGCCGTTCATCGATTTGCGATCATCGTTCAAGCCGTCTGAGACGAGTTGGATCACATGTTCAGGCATGCGTGAGTTTACTTCTTCAGCCAAGCCGATAAAGCGCGAATCGAAACCGTGTTGCCGCGCTTTCCAGGAAAGATAATGCGGATCAAGCGGAATGCAGTGGCCACCTATTCCAGGGCCCGGGTAAAACGGCATGAAGCCGAACGGCTTGGTGGCCGCCGCGCGAATTACTTCCCAGGTGTCGATGTTCAGTGCATAGCAAAGCCGCGCCATTTCGTTTGCCATACCGATGTTAACGGCCCGAAATGTGTTTTCCAAAAGCTTGGCTGCTTCCGCGACCCGAGCCGAACTAACCGGGTGCACCTCTTTGACAATCTGAGAGTACAGATAAGCGGCGACCTCGGTTGAATCGTCCGTTACGCCGCCTACCACCTTGGGAATGTTATGAGTTTGAAACTCGGGATTGCCGGGATCGACGCGCTCTGGAGAAAAAGCGAGCAGGAAATCTTCATCCAACTTCAATCCTGTCTCCTGAAACATGGGCAGCAGAACTTCGTCGGTGGTACCCGGATAAGTGGTTGACTCAAGAATGACCAACTGCCCGCGACGCAAATGATTCTTGATCTCTTCCGCAGCCGCCAGGATAAAAGAAACGTCCGGCTCTTTCGTCTTTCTGAGCGGCGTAGGCACGCAAATAATGATTGCGTCGCACTCTTTCAAATTGGCAAAGTCAGTGGTTGCCCGCAGCCGGCCCGCGTCGACGGACTCTTTAACCAACGATTCATCAACATCGCTGATATAGGTCTCGCCGGCGTTAATCCGATCAGCTTTTCTTTCATCAACTTCGAACCCAATGATCTTGAACCCGTTGCGAGCAAACTCAGTCGCCAGCGGCAGGCCGACGTAGCCCAGCCCGACTACTCCGACACGCGCACGCTTGTCCTTAATCAGATCGATGATTTCGTTTTTGATCATGAACGGTTCCAGTCAAAGGAGTACAAATCATAAAGGCAGGAAGCCGGCAAAGCCTAATCCGGGATGAAGACAGGCAAGCCTAAGTGAGCGTCGCGAGTGGTGTCAAGGAGTGGTCTTGCCAGTTATCTCCCGAGAGTGGCGTCAGTTTCATGAGCAGCAACCCAGGTGCGCGCCGACGCGCGTGGGTCCTGGTGCATAACGCAATTTACCTTGGACTAGTACTAGCCGTTTCGGGCAACAGACCAGTGAGTTTGGGATGCGGAGATGTTAAAGACCGTAGTGACTTGGGGCCATCCATTTGCTACATCCAAAGACACTCTAAAACAGCCGAATCGCCGAATCCACTGTTTTACGGAAATGGATACTTACTAACCATTTCTTATAGACGGAGAGTCGAAGACAGGCTCGACGGGGGGAGAATGATTCGTGCGAAAGTTATATCTAGTACTGGCCGCGTTGATTCTAATGGGTTTGCCTACAGTTGCCTCAGCGGACGTGATTACGTTCCAGGCGCCGGCGACCGGAGTAAATCAGGGCAGTGGCGGTCCAAATCAGTTCGATTTGGATCATCACATGGCTTACACATGGCGCATTGGCGGCGTGGACCTTGCCGGAAAGAGCATCACCAGCGCGACGCTCACGTTTCACAACATCAGCAACTGGGATCGCAATCCTAATATGCTGTTCATTCACCTGCTGGACACAGCGAGGTACGCCGGGGTCAGGTCATTTCAGGATGCGCCTTCCAGCCAGGCTCCAGTGACCGACATCAATGACGATTTTGCCGGTTCGCGGTATATGAACAATCCGCTGGTCGATCCCGGCACGGCCAACACTTTTCTGACGCAGCAGTCATTTACGACCACTGCCGGAGATTTTGTTTACACGTTCACTCCAGACCAACTACAAGTCTTGAGCACCTATTTTCTTAACGGAAGCGACATCTCTTTTGGTTTCGATCCCGATTGCCACTTCTGGAACAACGGAATCACTTTCTCGTTCACGACTGCGCCAAACACAGTTCCTGAACCGACGACACTGGCTTTGCTCGGCACCGGACTGGCAGGGCTTTACTATCGCCGCCGGCGGCAGAAACAGAAGGCACAGTTATCTAACTGAACATCGCTCGCGATTTGTCATAGAAAAGCCGCGGACAGCATTGCTGCCTGCGGCTTTTTTTCGCGGAGCGGATATGCAGTTTAGAGTTCAGCCTTCAGGCTGCCAGTTTTCTGGAAACAACCAGCTGAAGCTTGAACTCAGAACTCGTTTCCTAACGTAATCGCCCTTCCAGATTGTAGTCGCGCAACCGGCGATAGAGTGTCGAAGGCGAGATGCCCAGCATCTCGGCAGCTTTTCCGCGATGCCAGCCTGTCTGTTCCAGTGCGGCAATGATCTGTTGTTTCTCAACATCGCGCAGAGAACCAGTGCCCGACTGACCACCGGCATCTACCGCTCCCAGCGCTGCGCTACCAGCGCCCAAGCCGGCGGAAACAGCGGCGGGTCCGGGCACGAAAGGTACCGCGCCATTGACGCTCCTCGCAACTTCAGGCGGAAGTTCGTTCGGCGTGATGAGTCCCTCATTTGAAAGAAGGATCGCGCGTTCCAGGCAGTTACGAAGCTGGCGGACATTGCCGGGCCAACTGTAGGCGCGCAACCTGGCCAGGGCGTCGGCGGTGACTTCCGGAGGGTTCGCACCGGCTAGCTGTTTCAGCATGTGATGCATTAGCGGCTCGATGTCTTCAGGACGTTCCCGCAAGGGCGCCAGGTGAATCTGGAAACTATTTATGCGATAGAGCAGGTCGGCGCGAAACGATCCGTCTCCCACAACCAAATCAAGATTGCGGTTTGTTGCAGCGACGATGCGAACGTTTACTTCGACCTTGCGCACTCCGCCCACCCGGAAAAACGTCCGCGTCTCGATCGCCCGCAACAGTTTTGCCTGCAAACTCGCCGGCAGCTCAGTCACTTCATCGAGAAACAGCGTGCCACCGTCTGCCAGTTCTATCAGTCCCAGCTTGCGCGCTTTGGCCCCGGAAAACGCGCCGGCTTCGTAGCCGAACAACTCCGATTCCAGTAGCGTTTCCTGGAACGCCGCGCAGTTCAGATCTATGAAAGACCCACTGGCTCGATTCGAGAGCCGGTGGATGGCCTGGGCGATTAATTCCTTGCCGGTACCCGACTCGCCGGTGATCAAAACGGAAGCTTCTGAAGGCGCGACTCGCTCGACCAAACGAATCGCCTCGTTCATCGCTTGCGACTGGCTCACAATTTCCGGCAAACCGGATTGCCGTTCGATTTGCGCGCGTAGTCTTTGATTGTCGACTCGGAGACGCCTTTTTTCGGCTGCTTGCCGGACGCGCACGTCGAGTTCAGTAATGCTGTAGGGCTTGGTTAAGTAATCGTAGGCGCCCATCTTCATGGCTTCAACGGCGGTTTCGATCGTGCCCTGACCGGTGAGCATGATTACTTCAGGAGGGTTAGGACGTTCGTGTACCCGGCGCAGGAGTTCCATGCCGTCCATGCGTGGCATGTTGATGTCGCACAGCATTACGTCCACGTTGCTCTCTTCGAGTTTGCGCAGGGCCGCTTCGCCGTCGGGCGCCGCATGCACGCGATACCCCAGACGTTGAAGCTCTTTCTGCAAAACCAATCTCAGATTGGCCTCGTCTTCGGCAATCAACAGTCGCGCATCTCGCTGCTCATTCACTTTGTCTATTACTCCGCACTGGGGGGAAGGTTTATTTCGATTCGTCGGCCGCCGGCAACGTAATGGTAAACGTCGTCCCGGTTCCTACGGTGGATCTCACATCCAGGCGGCCGCCATGATCAGATAAAATACCATAACAGACCGCCAGCCCCAGACCGGTGCCGCGGCCGACGTCCTTGGTGGTAAAGAAGGGATCGAAAATCCGGGTCATGTTCTCAGGAGGAATGCCGATGCCGGTGTCAATTACCTGGACCAGCACGCGAGGTCCCGAGCAACTGGCCCGCAAGGTCAGCGTCCCGCCTTCGGGCATCGCGTCAATCGCGTTGGTGGCCAGAGCAACGACGGCCTGCTGTAATTGACTTACGTCGCCAGAGACCCTGGGTAGACCGGCGGCGGCTTCGACATCGATCTGAATATTGTTGCCACGCTGTTGATGAGTTACCAGGCGGGCCGCGGCTTTGATTATTTCGGCTACATCGACGGGGACACGTTGTCCGGCGCGCAGCCGGCTGAAATCGAGCAGGCCGTTGGTGATGTTCTTACAACGAAAAGCCTCGTCGCGAATCAAACCGAGATATTCGCGCAGGTCCGCTTCCTCAGGCGAGTTGGCGAAGGCGCCCTCTTCGATTCGCTTCTCCAGCGACTCAGCACAGGCGGCGATCGTGGCCAGCGGATTATTGATCTCATGCACTACACCGGCGGCCAACCGGCCGACCGCAGCCAACTTTTCGGCACGGGCCACTGCACGATGCGCTTTGACGCGCTCGGTTATGTTTTCGCCGACCGTGATCACATGGGTCACTTCATTGCCTTCGTCAGCTCGCATCGGAATCTTGCTGATCAGCCAGTGGTTCGTCTCGCCTGAGCTGGTGAAGGTTTCCTGCTCGACGCGATGGATCTCGCCGGTGGCGAAAACCTTACCGAACTCCCTTTCCAGTAACTCGCGGCTTTGTTTCGTCAACACTTCAAAAATATTTCGGCCCAGAACTTCACCGCGCGGCAAACCCAGTTCGCCGAGTTCCCGGTTGCGGTTCCAGGCGACAATCCGGTAATCGCGGTCGATCGCGTAAAGCGACAGGGGCAGCGTGTCGACGATCGCTTCGGTGAAGCGCTGATGCATTTCGGATTCGGCGGTGCGGCGATCGACTTCCTCCGCCAGCGTCGCCGCGGACTCGCGCGCGCCCAGGTAGAGCGACGAGATGTGCGCCGCCAGCGCCGCCTGTTGGGCCGCGGCGTCTATCAGCCGGCATTCGTCAGCGGTGCAATCTGCCGCGGCACTGAAGGCGACGACCAACGCGCCAAGAACTTTTCCACCGAATAAAATCGGCGCCAGGTATTCCGTTTCATGTTGCTGGTCGCGAATGAGAAACTCGCGTTGGTTAGTGAGGCTCTTAGCCTTTGCGGATCCAGCCGAGACCAGCCATTGTTCCAAACTTTCGAGATCGAGGAGTTCGGCGTTCTCAGCGCTGCCTTCACGATCAAAGACACAAACAGCTAAGCCGTGTCCGTTGTTCTTTACGGCGCAGGCGCTCAGCGCGGCGTTGGTTCCTTCAAAAATGGATCCCGCGACGCGACTAGCGACTTGCTCGGGATAGAGCGTGCGTAATAGGCCGCGCCCCAGATCGGCGAGGAAGCTCAACTCGCGATTGCTGCCCAGCAGTTCTGATTCGCGTTGCGCAATATTCAAGTGAGAGGTAACGCGCGAAAGCAATTCACCCGGTGTTGAGGGCTTGACGATGTAGTCGTCGACGCCGGCATTGAAGGCTTCGACTTTTCGGACTTCGCTATCACTTGCCGAGAACACCACTACCGGCAATTTCTGCATTGCCGGTTGGGCTCGCAGCAGGCGGCAAAACGTGAGCCCGTCAATTTCCGGCAGCTCGACATCGAGCATGACCAGGTCGCACGGCTGTTTGTGCAGCAGGCGCAGCGCCGAGGGCGCGTCGCTGACCGCGATCGTGCGGTGGCCCGCGTTTTCAAAAACACTACGCAGACCCTCGCGCGCCGATGCGTCATCATCGACGATCAGCAGCGTGGCGCCGGTGGTTGTTTGATTGAGCGAAATTGGCATTCCTGATCGCACGGACCATCGGTCCGTGTTCATCGCACGTTAGGTAGAGACAGGCATCGCTGAAGTTGAGGAAGGGGTAAGACAGAACCGCCCCGGGGGCGGAAAGCAAATCCAGTAATGGCCTCGGATTCAGCCGGTCAGTTGGATTACTGAGCCGGTGCGCGGGTTAGATAGAGTGTGGTCCGCGCAACCACTCTTCCAATTTGACTGGTCGAGGGGTGTATTGTCAAGAGTTTATTAGGTTTTTGGGCCAGAACGCATCGCAGTGCCGGAAGCCCGGGCGTGCAATCCCAGCGAATTCGATAGATTTAGTTTATTGCTGTGGTTACCAGGTGGCCCGCTGCGGGACTGTCACTGGGCGATTTCGCTGGATTAGATTTGATGCTCGCGGCGGGCAAGGGTCCGGTTTTATGTATTGACTTGGCGCGATACATCGCCTGATCGGCAGCCACCAGGAGTTGATCGAGAGTTTCGCCGTCGACTCCGTAGATGGATGCACCCACGCTGATGCCGACCCGGGCTTTGCCCTGGGTCCGCACGTTAATCGAAAAGCCTGACACGACCCTCTCGATACGTTCGCGCAGCTCATCGACCTGCGGACCGGCCAGGTCGGGCACGATGGCCACAAACTCGTCACCTGCATAACGCGCCAGGAAGTCGTACTCGCGTAGCTGAGCATGAACCAGGGCGGCAACTTCGCGCAGCATGCGATCACCCAGCTTATGTCCAAACGTGTCGTTAACCAATTTGAAATCGTCGAGGTCAAGCATGATCATTTGGAACGGCCTGCCGTTGCGTTTGGCGCGCGCGACTTCTTCTTCAAAGCGAACATGCAGGCTACGCGCGTTCGGCAGGCCCGTGAGTGGATCTGTAAGCGCGTTCGATTCGGCCCGAGCATGGTGCATCGCATTGCCGAGTGCGTCCGAGGCCAGGCGGGTCACGGTTTCCAGCAGGCGAATCTGATCGTCAGTGTATTCGCGGAGACTCGTCGAGTAGACCGAAAGCGCGCCGAGCAAGAGTTCGTCCTTGAACAAAGGCATCGAAGCCATCGCGCTATAGTCTCGCTCGCCGGCGAACTTCGTGTCGACGAAATCCAGGCTGGGGTGAATTCGATTCACCGATCTCCGATTTGCCAGAGCAAAACCGGTCACGCCTTCGCCGTGTGCCACACAGCGCCCGCGCAAGGCATCGGCATTCAAGCCCACAGCCAGGGCTGCGGTGGCGTAGCCTTTGACTTCGTCGTACAAATAGACGGCGCACGTGTCGAAAGGCACGATGTGTCCAACCTTGTCGACCAAAACCGAGAGAGTGTTTTCGACCTGGAGGGACGAACCAAATTTCCGCGCGATCTCGTATAGGGCGTAGACTTCGCGATGCGCGTTACGAATTTGATCGTAAGCCGCGAATGAGGTGTTTTCCCGAGCGCGAGCCACTTCGTCTTCCGCGGGCGCGATCGGGCTGGGCGATGCGCTGTTATGGATCTGATCCGCGAGACCGCGAACTGAAATCTGAGCTTCGAATTCCGGGAGGTGCTGAATAAATAAATCTACAATCGTGGGATCAAAGTGAGAGTGCGCGCCTTTCTGCAGTAGCTGGATGGCAGCGTCGCGGTTCATGCCGTTGCGGAACGGACGATCTTCGCGAACGGAATCGAAACAATCCACCACCGACATAATCCGGGCGGTGATGGGAATCTGTTCGGTCTTCAGACCATCGGGATATCCGCGACCGTCCCATCGTTCATGATGATGCTTGACGATGGGCACGACCGGATAAGGGAAATTCACGCGGCTTAGAATCTCGGCGCCCACCGTGGTATGGACTTTTGTCTTTTCAAACTCCGCCGGCGTCAATGTGCCAGGTTTGTTCAGAATGTGATCCGGAACCGCGAGTTTTCCCACGTCGTGCAGTAAAGCTCCAGCATTCAACGCGGCCAGTTCGACATCGGACAGACCGAGGAGTTTGCCCAGCCCTTCCGCATAAATCTGAACACGGCGCACGTGGTAGTGTGTAGTCTGGTCCTTGGCGTCGATCGCCGTCGCCAACGCTTCGACGGTGGCCAGATGAAGGCGGCTTAGCTCTTCCGCTTCGCGCGTCTTATTGTTAATGCGCTCGAAATAAATCTTGTAGGTCCAGAAAGTCGCGGCGATCACCGGTAGGCTGAGCAGCACATAGACGAATCCGAGCCTGGTTACTGCCGCATAGATGACGGCAGTGGCGATCGCGGATCCGAGGAACGACCACCAGGTCCACAGATAGCCGTCGACCCAGAACCTCAGAATCGGACGCCGCTTTTTAAGCGCGTAGATAGTCGAGATGGTGAAGCCATTGACGAAGTAATGCAGCATTGCCATCAAAGCTAACGCCGCGAGCAAGTGACCGAGCGGTAGCGGCACCGTCCCCAGCGGGTTCTCGGGGATGTGGGCGAACTGACCAAGAACCAGATAGAACGTGTTGCCCGCGATGAAGACCGTCACGGCCATCATGGCCGGCGCGCCGATCCAACTCGCCAAGCGTTTTGATGTTCGGCGCGAACTTACAAATGAATCTGTGATTCCAATCAGCACCGCGGCCGGCACGCCCAGGAAAAGGACGGTCAGGAAAGTGAAGGCATCGCCGGCAGTAAGACTGGATTTCGTGTTAGGGATGCGGATCGGATTTGATCCGGCTAAGATCACCAGACCAAGAAGGCCTGTGAACTCGGCCCACTGAACCGGCGAGAGAGAGACGCACCGTTGCAAGGCCCAAACAAACACGGCTGCGCCGGCACAGACCATGACAACCCAGTAGGTCTTTGCCGCGCGGTTGTAATCAGACATTTCGATCAGTTTCATTTTGTTCGTCTCACCGTCGAGGGGTAGCGAAACTTCCGGCCCTGATCAATCAATAGTTCATCGAAATTCCTTTCGTGTGGTTACCGGTTTTTAAGTCCGCGCTGAGAGCGAAATCCGGAGCAACTCGGAGTTTCGCCCTCAACGCGAGACGGGCAAGTTGGCGGCTGCTGGCATGCATCCGCCATCTGGGGTGATTACCTAAGTAGCACAGTTACCGATTTCGATCTGCGCTTTCGTTTCATTATTTTATGCGGCTAGCGGGCCCAGTGCGGTGAGCCCCGTCAGCGCGAACGCTTCCTAGCCGCGGACTTCTCTTAACAAGGCCCGTGCCGAGCCGAGATGAACACGGAATTTCTGGAAAGCCTTTACTTTAAGAGCTTCATTGGCAACCCCAGTCAACGATTGCGCGACGCGCTTTCAATGTGACAGGTCAAACTGAAGATTCGGTCAGGAGTTCGCGTATCGTTAGCAAAGAGACCAACGGCTCTGCCGACGGGTGTGCGGAAAGACGGGCTCTGCCCCCGTAGGGGCCAAATGTTTATAGTCCTCGCTCCTGACGGAGCGAAAGCCGGAGTGCTTCCGAAATCGACGCGCAGCTAAAAAAGCGACCGCCCGTCAGCTAGCGCCGAAACTGCGTCTGAAAGTTGACAACTTCTCTTTCCAGAGTGCACCTTGCAAATACTTGTGAGTAAGCCGATCTCAACCAGTTCCGAACGACCGCCCACCGTGGGTTATGGCGCGTTGTTGCGCGGTAATCGCGGATTTCGCTTTCTCTGGCTGGGCCAGGTCGTCAGTCAGATGGGCGATTGGTTTGATATGATCGCGGTTTATACGATCGCGCTGCGCCTGACGGGTTCCAGTCGCTCAGTGGCTTTAATCATGGTCGCGCGTTTTCTACCCAGCGTAGTCATGGGCCCGCTCTCCGGAGTCGTGGCCGATCGATTCAGCCGGCGATCGATCATGATAACCGCCGATCTGCTCCGCGCGATTGTGGTGCTGGGCTTTCTGCTGGTGCGCCGGCCCGATCAGATGTGGCTGGTTTATGTCCTGACAGTTTTCCAGTTGGCATTTTCAGCTTTCTTCGAGCCGGCCAAAACAGCCGCGATTCCATCGATCGTTTCCGATGGCGAGCTGGTCTCAGCCAACGCCATTGCGTCGGTTACCTGGTCCGCAATGCTGACCATCGGTGCGGCAATTGGTGGACTCGTCGCCGGCTGGTTCGGCACCAATGCCGCTTTCATCCTCGACTCGCTGACGTTCGTGGCTTCGGCATTGCTGATCGCGAGCGTTACTTTTCCCAAACGGCCGCGGCGCGCCAAAGCAAAACTGACTATTGGCAAAGCATTGGGAATTACGGACACTCTGGAAGGTGCACGATACGTCAAGAATCGCTCGCGCGTATTCGCGTATCTGATGGTGAAGCCCGCATGGGGAATGGGTGGCGGCATCCTGACCCTTCTGGCCGTGTTTGGTGAAAGAGTTTTCCCGATCGCCGGCAAGACGGCCACGGGCATCGGCGTGCTGTTTACCGCGCGGGGCATAGGCACCGCAGTGGGGCCAATTGTCGCACGCCGCTGGGCCGGGGAAACGCGCAAGCAAATGCAGAATGCGATTGGGATTGCGTTTTTGATCGGCGGACTTTTCTATATTGCCTTCGGCGTATCGCGGAATTTCCTGCTGGCACTCCTGTTCCTGGCGATTGCGCACACCGGCGGCAGCATCCTCTGGGTCTTCTCAACAGTGTTGTTGCAGCGCGAGGTCCAGGATCAATTTCGCGGCCGAGTCTTCGCCGCAGAGTTGGCGTTGCTCACGCTCACCATGGCGGCCTCAAATTACCTGGTCGGCGAGCTGATGGATCGGTTTGGGTTTTCACCCCGCGTAGTCACCGCGGGCGTCGGCGCGTTTTTTTTGTTGCCGGGACTGATCTGGTTTGTGACTGAGAAATGGTGGGATCACAAGTCGGGTCCCGTCGAGCAACTCCAGTCTCAGGCGCCGGCCAAGCTTGAAGACGCCGCTATTGAATAGAAGACAGTCAGTCTCCCGCGACGGGGCGCAGAAAATCCCACGCCTTCATGCCTGAGCTTTCATACGCCGCGATGAACGCCGGATCTCGCCGCTTCAGAGTTTCATAATCAATCCGCTTGCTGCGCGTCATCAGGCAATAAGCAAGCTCCAACGGATCCAAATGCGTGTATTGCCTCACATTTTCGAACCAGACCATGCTTTCGTAAGCCGCCGCTTGATAGTCTTCGATGACCGGCCTGCGCACTTCTTCAAAACGCCGCAAGGCCCTGCTTACATCAGTGGTCTCGTCGAAACATTGCTTCAATGCGATTGCGTCTTCCATGGCCAGCTTGGTTCCTGATCCGATTGAGAAGTGCGCCGTGTGCAAAGCATCGCCGAGCAGCGCGACGTTCTCGAAACTCCATCGCCCGTTCTTCACTAAGACAAAGTTAATCCATTTCGAATTATTTGAAAGCAGCGGATGGCCTTTCAAGTCCGGTGCGAACACCCCGGCGAGATAAACGCGTGTTTCATCATCCGATTTTCTGGCAAAGTCGGCGTTAGTCCACGTCTGCGGATCACATTCAACGATGAAAGTGCTGGTTGTCTGGTCGAATTTATAGGAGTGCGCCGCGAAGACACCAGCGGGCGTTTCCCGAAAGGCGAGCGTCAGTCCATGAAATAGCTGGTTCGTGCCGTACCAGATGTATTTGTTCGGGCGCGAGCTGAGATTGGGTTGAAAGTTCTGTTTGAAACTTTCGCGAACCAGGCTGTTGACGCCGTCGGCACCGATGAGCAGGTCGCAATCAGACTTAACTAAGTCAACATCAGCAACATCGCGGTGGAAGTTCATCGCGATGCCGAGTTCTTCACAGCGCCTTTGCAGAATCTTCAACAAACGAATGCGGGCGATTCCGGAAAAACTATTGCCATGGATGGAAATTTTGTCTCCGCCGTGAACTACGTCGACATTGTCCCAGGCTTCAAAATCGCGGGTGATTTCCGCGTGCGACGATTCATCCGCCTGGCGCAGAGCCGCAAGTGTCTTTCCGGAAAACACCACTCCCCAACCGAACGTATCGTCGGGCCCGTTGCGTTCGTAAATTGTAATTTCGTGAGCCCTGTCGGCCTGCTTCATGAGAATGGCGAAGTACATGCCGGCCGGCCCGCCGCCGATGATGTTGATTCTCATTACTTAAGCAAACGGCGTATAGAGTACCGGCTTTAGCCGGGCTTTTGGTCGCAGATTGCGCGCCTGAAATCGGTGCGCCTTTATGACCGTGGCTAACTTAACTCGTCCAGCGCAGAACCCAATCTTTCGACTCCGATCTTGAAAAGCTCAGGCTCAGCGCACATGCCGATGCGAAAGTGCCGTGGCGATTCGAAGAAGCAACCGGGCACTACGGCGGTGTCGTACTTCTTATGCAATAGATCACAGAGATCCTCGACCCGACCTTTCATCAGCAAGGGAAAAGACGTGGTGCCTGAGTTAGTTCGTACCACCCTAAGTTCTTCGCGCGTGTCGAAAAATTCGTTGAGCACTGCGCGGTTGCTCTCCAGGATCTTTTTGGCGCGGGTAATGAACTTTGGCAGTTTCGCGAGGGCAACCACGCCGAGCCGTTCGGCCGGCTGAGGTCCAACGGCACCGAATAGATCATTCAGGAGACGCATTTGTTGCGCCAATTCCGGCTCAGCTAAGATCCAACCACAGCGCAAACCGCTCAATCCATAACCTTTCGTCAGACTGCTGGTGGCGATGAACTCCCGCCCCAGATGAACTGAAGACCGCGGCGCAGCTTCGAACATCGCCTCCAGATAAACTTCGTCTACCAGCACTCGCGCGCCAACGCTGCGCGCCAACTCGCCGATTTGCCGCAGCGTTTCGTCATCCACGAGCGCGCTGCTGGGATTGTGCAGATTTGTCAGCACGATCAAACGCGTGCGCGAAGTGATCTGCCTGCTTAACTGCGCAATGTCAACGCGAAAATTATTTTCAAACGACCGCGGAAAGCGCTTAATCTCTTCTCCGAAATACTGCGCGACGGCCAGAATCGGTTCGTATGTTGGCTGTTCGATCAGAACCTCGTCGCCGTGTTCCACCGCCGCGGCCATTGCGAGGTGATTCGCCATCGAAGTGCCGCCGGAAATAGTCACGACGCGCTCCGGAGAAACCCCACAATGAGACGCCAGCCCCTCGATCAAGGGACCATAGCCATAAGCGTTGTCGCCGTTCAGATCAAGATCTTCGATCCTCGCTTCCAGCTCAGCGAACGGCAGATTGAGGATGCCGCTCAAGGCGAGATCATATTTCACTTTCGGGCGGTTCTTGGCCCACTGCATGTATGTGGATTGCGTGTTCATATCTTGAATCTTGAATCTGAAATCCTAGATCTCAAATCCGGCAACCGAGCCCTCTCTCGCGGTCGGGTTACTGCCCCGCTCTTTCACCTGAGAGGCCTCTGCGCTTTCGTAGCCAGGCCCAGACAAAATACGCCGGCAACCCGGCCAGCATAATACCGAAACTGATGGCGCTGTTGCGTGGCTCCTTGTAGATCACACTAAACGTTATGACACAGCACGCGACGATAAAGAAAACCGTCGTGAAGGGATGGCCGGGAATGCGAAAAAAGTCAGTTCCACCGCGCGCACGTTGACGTCTCCTGAATACAAACACGCACACCGCCGTCAGGGCAAAGAAAACCACGTCTACCGACACGACATAGTTCAAGATTTGTTCGAAGCGACTGGCGATCAGCGCGATGACGATTGCGAGACCGCCTTGCAGCGCTATCGCAAAGGCCGGTACGCGAGCGCGATTGAGCCAGGCGAGCCGTTTGAAGAAGAGTCCGTCGTCGGCCATCGCAAAATAGACGCGCGGCGCAGTCAACATGCTCTGACTCAAAAACCCGATCGTGGAAATGGCAATGCCGGCAGAGAGAAACCGTCCGCCTCTTTCACCCAGCGCCAAACGCATCACCGCGGACGCCGGAGTTTTCGTCTGCGCCAAACCTTGTGCGCCGAGCGCGTGCACGCAAACATAGTTCACCGAAAGATAAACCACGATCACGCCCATCACGCCGAACAACAAACCGCGCGGCAGGTTTCGGCGCGGCTCGCGCACTTCGCCGGCGACGAAGCAGGCCGTTTGCCAACCGCCGTATGCAAATTGCGCCGGAATCAGCGCGGCGCCAAAGGCGATTAGCGAATGCAGAAGTGTTGATGACGAAGTAGCCGTCGTTATCGCTTCAGACTTTGCCGGACCGGCGACCGTCAATCCGAATCCCACCAGCGCCGCAATCGCAACCAACTTCAAAATCATGAATATGTTCTGGGTGACACTGCCGGCACGCACGCCAATACAATTTATGATCGTAAGCAAAGCCAGAGCGATTGAAGCCAGCAGCGCCGCGCGAAAGTCTGTTACTCGTCTGCCTGCTAATTCAAAGACATGGTTGGCAAAGATGAGCGCGACCGCGGCCATGCCGCCGGTTTGAATCACAAACAGCAGGCTCCAGCCGTAGCCAAAGGCCACCAGTGGATGCAGCGCGTCGCGGAGATAAATGTATTGTCCACCGGATTCATGGCTCTGCGACGAAAGTTCCGCGTAGATGAAGGCGCCGGCCAGCGCAATCAAACCGCCGACGGCCCAGGCTCCCAGAATAAGTAGAGGAGTGTGTACCTGCTGCGCGACAACATAAGGATTTGTGAAGATGCCCGCGCCGATGATCCCGCCCATCACGATCATGGTCGCGTCAAAGAGACCGAGACGGCGAGCAAGGTGTAAATCAGATGAAGGTATTTTGGTGCTCACTCTTTCAAGAGTTGATTGGCGATCACCAGCTTTTGAATTTCTGAAGTGCCTTCGTAAATACGCAACGCCCGCACGTCGCGATAGAGCCGCTCGACGACTGTGCCGCGTACCAGCCCGCTGCCGCCATGAATCTGCACGGCCTGATCGACGATGCGTCCGGCGGCTTCGGTGGCGAAGAGTTTTGCCTCGCTCGCTGCTCGCGTTGAGCCTTCAGCACCGTCGTCCTTCAGATAGGCAGCGCGATAAACCAGCAGCCGGGCGGCGTCCAGTTCAGTTGCCATGTCCGCCAGCTTTTCCTGAATCAATTGATGGCCGGAAAGCGCGCGCCCGAATTGTTCGCGCGACTTGGCGTGCAGAAGGCTTTCATCCAGGGCGCGCCGCGCCATGCCACACGCGGCCGCGCCGACGCTGGCGCGAAACAGATCGAGGGTTTGCAGGCTGAGTCGCAAACCGTCTCCGGGGGAGCCAAGCATGTCTTCGGCGGGAACTTTGCAGCCTTTGAACTCCAGTTCGCCGATCGGATGGGGCGCAATCATTTCGGTGCGTTCCGCCACGCTAAAACCCGGCATCCGCGCGGACACCACGAATGCTGAAATCTCCGCGCGCCCATCTTCACGCGTTCCCGTGCGCGCAAAAACGGTGTAGAAGTCGGCCACGCCGGCGTTTGAGATGAATCGTTTGCGGCCGTCGATGATGTATGAATCATCTTCGCGGCGGGCCGTGGTCTTGAGTCCCGCCACGTCTGAGCCGGCGTCGGGTTCGGTCAGAGCAAAGGCCGCGATCGCTTTTCCATTCGCCGCGCGCGCCAGCCAGAAGTCGCGTACGTGTTCAGTAGCTGCGAGACTAATCGGGTAAGTTCCGAGTCCCTGCATCACGAAAGCGAGATCGGCGAGTGATGATGAGTACGATAGCGTTTCGCGGATGAGGCAAAAGGAGCGCAGATCGAACGGATGCCCGGGCATAGCGACGGCATAGCGCAGCAGGTCAGCTTCAAACAGCAGCATGAGGTAACCGCGCAAGGCCTCGTCGACGTCGCCTTCATCGTCGCCGGCGCGCACTTCGACTTCACGCTCGGCAAACTCGGCGACCCGTGCCGCGAGCGCGCGGTGGTCAGCGGAGAAGAATGGAGTAGTTTCGATGAAAGAGTCCATTTGGAATCACACTCATGTATTCGCTGGGAGCGCGGACGTCTCGTCCGCACAGCGCCGCAGGCGCTCATCTGCCGATTTTGAAATGACCCTTTCGCGCTTCGCGCTCAATGCGGACGAGGACGTCCGCGCTCCCAGCCATTACTTAAACTTTGCCGGCCGCTTCTCTAAGAACGCCGCATGCGCTTCGCCAAAGTCCGGGGTCTGCATGCACAGAGCCTGGGCGACGGCTTCGGCTTCCAGCGCGCTCCCAAATCCCATGTGCATTTCGCGATTCAGCATTTCTTTTGTTTTCGCCAAGCCCAGCGCCGGGCCGCGCGCCAGCTTCTCTGCGAATTCGCGCGTAGTGCTTTCCAACTGATCACGCGGCACGACACGATTGTAGAGTCCGATTTTTTCGGCTTCTAAAGCTGAAATGAAATCGCCGGTCATTAATAACTCAGTCGCTTTCGCCAGTCCAACCACTCGCGGCAACAGATAAGTCGCTCCCATATCCGTGCCCGCCAGTCCTACCTTCACAAAGATGAAGGCAATCTTTGCTTCTTCAGCAGCAATCCGAATGTCGCAAGCGAGCGCGATGCAGGCGCCGGCGCCGGCAGTGGTGCCATTCAGACTGGCGATGATTGGTTTAGGCAGCGCGCGCATGTTGTGAATCAATTCGCACGTCAGCCGGGTGAAATCCAAAAGGCCTGCCGCGTCACGGCCCTGCAACTCGCCGATGATGTCGCGCACGTCGCCGCCCGAACAGAAGGCGCGGCCTGCACCCGTAATCACCACTACGCGGACGTCTCTTTCATCGCGAAGGGCAGCGAAGAAGTCAGTCAGTTCGCGATAGACTCCAAACGTGATCGCGTTCAGACGCTCAGGACGATTGAGCGTAATCGTCGCGATGCCGTCATGCTGCTGGTAGAGAAAGGTTTTCGGGTTCATCGCTTCAAATTTGCGCCGTCGTTATTTGTCAATGCGTTCCTCCTGGAACAATATCTTCGCCGGCAGCGCTCCGGCTTTCAGCACTAAAGCCAGATCTTCCGCGCTTTGTTTGGTGAAGCGGCCGTCTATCACTCCCTGATCATAAATCTGCGACTTGATATAGGCGACTGACTTCACCTCGTCGTTGAGCACCACTCCCATATATTCGTTGATGTTCGCTCCGGTCCACGCTCCAAACTTTTCGGCGCCGGTCTTATTAAGCGAGAATGCGATTTGATAGTCCGACCCGTTGGCCTGGGCTGGTACGGCTCGAGCATCCCTAAGTTCGTTGCCATTGACGATTGGCGGCAACTCCACCACCACCCATTTATTCGCCGCACCGGGGCTGGCTTCGCGATCGGTGTAAGGCAAGATCCGGCGGTTCGGTGGTATGGTTCCGTTACTGTTCAAAGACGCGACGGCCTCGTCATTTGTCGCGTAGGTCTGAACCGGCGACGGACTGCCCTGGCTGATGACGTGCGCCAGCTCGAGCTTGCCGCCGGTTGAAATCAGGGCCTTGAGGCGTTCAGGATCCTCGACTTTTGGGAGGTCCAGCAGGATTTGGCCGTTGCTCTGAGGTGTAATCTGAAACTTCGCCACTCCGAATGCGTCAAGTCTTCGTTCGATCACATCGGCTGCCTGTTTTGTCGCGGCGGCCAGATCCGGGGTACTAGGGTCGACTGCCAGTACCAGATGCCAGGTCAAAGGCGCTCGCCGCGCGTATATGACTAATGCGCCCACCACAGCTCCCGCGCCAAACAGGAAGATAAGAAATCCGATCACGAGCCACGGCAGAATGTTTCTCTTTCCGGTGATGGTGCTTCCGCGCGATGTGCCATCGTTGATTGGTGCAGCAACCGGCGGGAGTGGCTGCTTGATCGTGGGGATGGGTTCAACAGATGCTGGCATGACCAGCGTCGGCGGAACTGGTTCCCCAGGCGACATCTCAATGAGGTTGCTACCGTCGTCGAGACAGAAGCGCAGAGCGTCCTCGTTGTAGACTCGGCTGCAAATGGGGCAACGTTTCATTTCAGAACTGCCGTCCCCTCGATTTCCACCTTAGCGGCGTCTTCGAGCAGGCCCTTCACTTCCAGCAGGACCATTGCCGGAAAATGCTTGCCCATGCGCGCGCGATACCGCTCGCCGATCTCTTTCCTGCGGGTTTTGTATTCGTTCTTATCGGTAACGTAAATCACCAACCGCGCAATTTGTTCCGGCTTGCCGCCTACTTCGATCACTACGGAAATCACGTTCGCGAGCGCGCGATCGAACTGTTCGACCAGGTCCGCGCTGACGAGTTTTTGATTCTGGTCCCAACCGATCTGGCCCGCGACGAAAAGCAGACGCCCGCCGGCTTCCGTTAGGACGCCGTTTGCATAACCGCGCGGAGCGCCGAGTGATTCCGGATTGATAATAGTGAAGCTCATTTGGCTTGAACGATCTCTAACTGGTTCCCGCCCGGATCGCGCACATAGAAGCGCGGCGAGCTCGGAACCGGGCGTGGGTCGGGAATAATCCGCACGCCTGCCTCACGAAATTTCTTTTCCGCTGCGCTTAGATCATCAACGGTTAAGCAGACGTGACGCGAGCTGGCAGTGTTGGCTGACTGATCTTCGATCGACAGATGCAATTGATTGGCGCCGATCTGGTACCAGGCGCCGCTCTGGCGGGACGCGGCCGGCTTTGGCACCTGTCGCAGACCGAGTACCGAACCGTAAAATTCTTTTGTCGCCGCTTCGAGTGCGGGCGCGACGGTTACGTTTACATGATGGAGTGCGGTGACCATTATTGAATTTTGAAGTGCGGATTCTCAATGATGCCGAAGACGTTGCCGAAAGGATCTTTGACAGTAGCGACTTTGATTCCTTCGCCTACCTCCTGGACCGCTTCGTGAACGGTGGCGCCCAGTTCGATAATCCGCTTGAATGCGACTTCGGCGTTTTCCGCGCCCCAGTAAGCAACCGCGCCATCGGCCTTATCGCCGTCGCTGTTCGCGCCAGGCTGCAAACCCAGCTCGTAACCGGCAACATTGAAACCGACGTAAAAAGGCTCGTCAAAGTAAGGCTTTACGCCAAGTACCTCACCGTACCAGCTCTTGGCCTTGTCGATGTCGTCCACATGATAGGTCGCAGTTCTTAATCCAAGAAACATTTTGCCTCCTGGTGTGCAGATAATTGTTTCTTCTTGGCGTCTTTGCGCCTTGGCGTGAAATAGTCTCTCTCGCAAAGGCGCAAAGCTCGCAAAGAAATCGCTAGCGCCCCGGGTCCTGTATCCGAGCATTAAGTTCGGCCGACCGGTTCCGCGGCACGCTCAAGCTCTGCCAGTCACTGGATTTGAAATGCTTGGCCAGAAAAACGATCTGCCCCGTGTGATAAGCATAGTGAGCAAGCTGGCGATTGATGGCCTGAATCACCGTGTGATCCTGGCCGCGAATCGTGACGGTACGCATCAGATCATCGGGCCCTAAAGGCTCCACTGTATCAAACACGCACTGCCAACCCTTCTCCCAGTAAGCGATCATGTCGTCCCTGGTCGCGCCGGGCAACATTACGAATTCAATGTCGCGATTGCGTTCAGGCTTTTCGCCATCGGTAGTCAGAAAATCAGTCCAGCGCGAGAGCATGTTGCCGGCCATGTGCTTGATGTTGACGGCGATGCTGTTCGATTCCTCGTCAATTGTTTTGAAAAAGTCCTCGTCGCTCGTTTGCGCAAACGCGCGTTCCGCGAGTGTTTTGTAATCGCGAAAGGTCCGAAGCGCATCAGCGAGATAGTGTTGGCCGGGTGTTTGATCGGACATAGAGTTTAGTTAGTTAGCCTGCGGAGCAGGCGAGAGCATAAAGCCTGGGGCGTGAGCCCCAGGAAGTCAATTAATTAATAATCAGAGCCCGCGAAGCGGGCGACAGCGCCAATGCCGACGACTGCTTTCAAGAATCCACGATTGCCTTAGTCCGAGGCTGTCGCTCGCTTCGCGAGCTTGGGTTTCTTTTTTGGCCCTTTTCCTGGGGCTCACGCCCCAGGCTTTATGCTGTCACCGGCTTCGCCGGCTTCCGGCTCGTTACGAAGCCATTTCATAAGTGCTTCCACACGAGGGTTCTTCGCAGTCTGCTCAGCGTCATTGGGAGTTTCATTTCGAAGCCATTTTCTTAATGCTTCGACTGCGACTCGTGATTGCTCTCCCGATCGCATGTCCTTTATCGCTACCTCTCCGCGCGTCCGTTCATCATCTCCGATGATCACCACAAATGGTATCCCACGTGCCGAAGCATACTTAAACTGCTTTCCCATTTTATCAGCATCAGGATAGAGATCGACACGCAGGCCCTTAGTTCTCAACTCAGTCGCCATCGCAATCGATTCGCCAACAGAATCTTCATTCCAAATCGTTACCATCACATCCGCCGGCGACGAAATCAACTGAGTGGGAAACATCTCGCGTTCGCTCATCACCACGATGATACGTTCCAGGCCGAGCGAGAAACCACACGCCGGAACATCTTTGCCGAGAAACATGCCCACCAGATTATCGTAACGCCCGCCGCCCCCCAGACTGCCAGCGAGATCAGCGACGTTAATTTCAATGATCGCGCCGGTGTAGTAAGCCAGCCCGCGTGCCAGAGTTGGATCCAGCTTGATTCGCTGGTCGGTTCCATTGGCATTCGCAAACTGGAAGACCTCGCGCAGGTCATCAACTCCCTTTGCGCCTGTTTCATGCGCGCCAATAAACTCGACCAAACGTCCCAGGACGTTCGCGTTGTAGGCAACGCGTTCTGATCCCGCTTCGCCGACATCAACGAATCCGGCAGCGCGCTCAATTCCGGCCAGGCCCTCGAAAAACCACATTAGCTTGCTCGCTGATCCGCCGGTAATGCCGCGCTCGTTCAATTCGCGAGCGACATCCTCGGGCCCGGCTTTGTCCATCTTATCGAGAGCGATCAGCGCGTCGGATTGTTTGTCGGCGGCCACGCCGGCTTGATCGAGAATGCCCGCTAGCACCTGTCGATGATTTAAGCGAATCACAAAATCTTTGAAGCCCAACGCGACCAAAGCATCGCTGGCGGCGGCGATCAATTCCGCCTCGACGACCATCGAACGCGAGCCCAGCACATCAACGTCGCACTGATAGAACTCGCGAAACCGGCCGCGCGCGGGGCGATCGGCGCGCCAGACAGGTTGGATTTGATAGCGCTTGAAAAATTTCGGCAGTTCGTTTTGATATTGAGCCACCACGCGCGCGAGCGGCACGGTCAAGTCATAGCGCAGTGCCAGATCGGCCTCGCCGGTTTTGGCATGCTCACCGCGCTTGAGAATTTTGAAGATGAGCTGGTTGCCTTCTTCGCCATACTTGCCCATCAGGGTTTCGATGTTTTCGACGGCGGGAGTTTCGAGCGGCTCGAAACCGTAACGCTCATACACTTGCTTGATCACCCCGATGACGTACTCGCGTTTGCGCACGTCGGCGGGCAGAAAATCGCGCATGCCGCGCGCTGGTTGTGTTTTAGCTGATGACATTCGAGATGCTCTGGTGTAAATCGCGGGCCATCATAACCTGAAACTGTGTCGGGTCAGTAGCGCAGGCGCCAGAAACAGCGTGTCCGCAGATTTCACAGATTTCACAGATTAGAGAACGCGGACTCAGAGACAAAGAGAGTTAATGACATACTCAGAAAGCGGCCCGGTAAACTTGGTTGCTGAAATTCCTCCATCTGTGAAATCTGCGTAATCTGCGGACAATGTCGTGCACCTTGAATCTTTGTAACTTTGCGGGTATAAGCAACGTCAATTCAGTCAAAGTTCGTCTGCTTTGGTTTTTACGGTGAACGAGCCACGTTCAAAATCAAATTTTCCGATAGGAGCTTCGAAATGATCCGACGCCAACTTGCCGCCACCCTTCTGCTTTTCGTCCTAATCAGTCCGTACGCCGCGTTGGGGCAACAACCCGGGCCGCCACCCGCGCTTGATCCCAACGATCCGATCGAACGAATCAAGGACGAAGGCATGAAACGCTCGCAGGTGATGCAGACGCTTTCTTATCTGAGCGATGTCATTGGCCCGCGACTGACTGCGTCTCCGAACATGAAACGCGCCAACAACTGGACGCGCGAGACCCTGGAGAAGTGGGGCATGCAGAACGCTCACCTGGAACCGTGGGGACCGTTTGGTCGCGGCTGGACTTTGAAGAGATTTAGCGCCCAGGTAACCGAACCTCAGGACATTCCGCTGATTGCTTATCCGAAGGCGTGGTCGCCGGCGACAAATGGCGCCGTGACCGGCGACGTCGTTTATCTCGACGCCAAGACCGAAGCGGATCTGGAAAAGTATAGAGGCAAGCTGAAAGGCGCTATCGTCCTGACCCAACCAACGCGCGAGTTGAAGGCGCGTTTCGATCCGCTGGGCACGCGTCGCGACGAGAAGAACCTTTTGGCGTTGGCCGATGCGCCGGCTCCCGGCGGCGGCCCCAATCGCGGCGGCGGTGGCGGTGGTTTCCGCATGACGCCTGAGCAACGCGCGGCGCTACAGTTCAACGTGCGCAAGCTGATGTTCGCCCAGGAAGAAGGCGCGGCCGTGTTGGTTGACGGCAGTCGCGCCGGCGATGGCGGCACGATCTTTGTGCAGCAGGCGACCGTGCCTCAGCCGGTTCCTGACGTTCCGTTTGGTCCGGGCGCCCCGCGTCAGAAGGCGGCCTATGACAAAGACGCGCCCAAGATTCTGCCGCAAATCGTGGTGGCGAATGAACACTACAACCGCATCGTGCGCATGCTGCAAGCCGGCGAACAGGTGAAGATGGAAGTAAACATTGGTGTTGAGTGGCAGGACGCCGACCCGATGGGCTATAACACGATCGCGGAAATTCCCGGCAGCGATCCGACTCTGAAAGATGAAGTCGTAATGCTCGGCGGGCACATGGATTCGTGGCACGCGGGCACCGGCGCAACCGACAACGGCGCCGGCGTTGCGGTGGCTATGGAAGCGATGCGCATCATTCAGACGCTCGGTTTGAAACCGAAGCGCACGATTCGCATCGGACTGTGGACTGGAGAGGAGCAGGGGCTGCTCGGGTCTACTGCTTACGTCGCGCAGCACTTTGGAAAGCTCGAGCCCGGCAATCCCGGCGTCGTGCCTCCGGGCACGCCGAACAGCCAGCCCGCCGCGCCGCCCCGGCTTGTGACCACGCCGGAGTATGAAAAGTTTGACGCCTATTTCAATCTCGACAACGGCACCGGCAAGATTCGCGGAGTCTATTTGCAGGGCAACGAAGGCGTGCGGCCGTTGTTTCGGCAATGGCTGATGTCTTTCCGCGATAAGCCGGGTGAAAATGTTTGGAGCGCGAACACGCTGTCGATTTCGAATACGGGCGGCACAGATCATCTTTCATTCGATCGCATCGGTCTGCCGGGGTTCCAATTCATTCAGGACGAGATTGAATACGACACGCGCACGCACCATTCGAACATGGACGTGTTCGATCGCATTCAGGCAGACGATCTGAAGCAGGCGGCGACGATCATGGCCACGTTCGTTTACCTGACCGCGATGCGCGATGAAAAGATTCCGCGCAAGCCAGCCCCGGGAAGGTGATTTGTCAGAACCGCCTGCGGTAGCGGGCGGTTAAATTCGCGCCGTGGCTCGCTGAACGCGAACGCGCTTCTTCTTTCCCTGGATTGTGGTGACTAGAGGAGTTCAACCGCCCGCTACCGCAGGCGGTTCTGACAGATGCGCCACAACTTGCGCTACTTAAGAATCACAACTTCCAGCCAGTAGCGTCTCAACTTGTCGCGATTCGTTTTACGGTAGGCTGAATAATCGCGCGCGATACCCTCATCGGGATGGGCGAAGAGGATGTAGGGTTCCAACAGGCCTGTGTCGTTCAGGTTCTTCAGGTTTTCCAGCGAGACGGTCAGTTTCTTGATGCGCTTATCTTTGATTTGGGTTTGAACCGATTCCGATACTCCGGCGAGAGCTTCCAATTCCTCGGCCAGGCTATGACGATAAACCGGCTCGTGGGGATACGCCTTCGCGAACTTATCGCTGCGGCTCCCGTCCTTCTTATTCAGCCATCTCGCGCGGATGATTCCATAAACCATCCAGGCCGCCGATCCATCATCGTCGCTTTTTAGTGCCGACGGGTCGATAGTGATATTTACTTCGCCGGGTTTGTTTGATGTCACACCGGATGGAATATCGATCCGGGGATGTCCCAGGGCGACCTTATGTCGGTCGGCCCATTGCGTCAGGCCGACATAAGCCCGGCGGTTAAAAGGGTCGGCTACGATGGCGTCGACGAATTTGTCGCGGGCGTCGGTAGACTTGCCTTGCGCGTCCAGGGCATCACCCCAATAGCGATACGCTGTTTCCCGGTTTGCGTCTATCGCCACCGCTTTCGCAAACCAGACCCCAGCGGCGTCAAAGTGTTCAATGCGATACTGAGGATCGGTTGAGTTGTAACCCTTCTTGAATTCGGCGTCGCCCGCATAAAGCGCGGCGTCGTAAAGGTGTGGATCCAGCTCCAGCGCGTGTTTGTAGGCCGCGATTGCCTTGTCCATATCGCCGCGCACAAAGGCAGCCTCACCTTCGCGCATGGCCGCCTCGGCAGCCTGGATACTGGAAAAAGGAAGCTGGGTGGCATCCGGCGCCGACAACGCATCGAGGGCCATGGCGGTGAGATTGCTGTTGTCGCCCAGTGACCTGGACCGCAGCAGCGTGGTGCGAGCCCGATCACGCATCTGCTGGCGAACAGCCGGATCTTTTTCGGTTGCCGAGCTGGCGTAAAGAGCAAAACCCAAACGCGAAAGAATGACCGGGTCGTTAGGATTAGAGGCCGCCAATTTTTCGAGCAATGGCAAAGCAGCGGCAAAGTTATTCGCCTCGTAGAGGTCCAGCGCGCGTTGTCGTTCTGACGGATCCTGCCTTAAACGGGCGGCGCTAACCGGTGCTGAAAGCATGAGCCCGGCAATCATCACCAGACAAGCATTGAGGAAGATTCTTTTTGCGGTTAAGCTTTGATTGCGCATTCTGAGAACCTAATTTGAGTCCAGGCCGGGGAAGCTTTTTTTGAGACGGCGCAAGTCTAGGGCTAACTTCAGAAGTCTGTCAACGCATTTATATTAGCGATCGTCCGCGAAAAAATGACGATGTCTCATTTGCTGGAGGTAAGGAATCTGGCGACCCACTTTCCCACGCGTGAGGGATTGGTGCGCGCCGTTGACGGGGTCAGCCTCTATCTCGATCGCGGGGAGTTACTCGGATTAGTGGGAGAATCCGGCTGCGGCAAGTCGATGACCGCGCTATCGATAATGCGTCTGATCGACCCGCCGGGAAAAATCGTTTCCGGCGAGATTCTTTTCGACGGCCAGAACCTTCTGCAGCTCTCGAACTCCGCGATGCGCGACGTGCGCGGCAACGATATCGCGATGATCTTTCAGGACCCAATGACTTCCCTGAATCCCGTCTTTACCGTGGGCGAGCAGATTGCTGAGGCGCTGCGTCTGCATCGCGGGCTGTCGCGCAAGGAAGCTCGCGCCGGCGCCGTTGACGCGATGCGGGAAGTTTCGATACCCGATCCCGCCTTGCGCGCCGACGACTATCCGCATCAATTGTCCGGCGGCATGCGACAGCGCGTGATGATTGCGATGGCCCTGGCCTGTGATCCGAATTTGCTGATTGCCGATGAGCCGACCACGGCGCTGGATGTTACGATTCAGGCACAGATTCTCGAGTTGCTGAACGGCTTGCGGCGGACGCGCGATCTGGCAATTCTCTTAATCACGCATGATCTCGGCGTGGTGGCCGAAGTCGCCGACCGGGTCGCCGTGATGTACACGGGAAAGATCGTCGAAGAAGCGTCGGTAGCAGAATTGTTCGCGCGACCAAAGCATCCCTACACCGAAGGCCTGCTGCGTTCTGTGCCTAAGCTGACCGCCGAACACGTGGCCAAATCCGAACGCTTACAGACGATCGAAGGCACGGTGCCAAAGCCGACCAGGCTGCCGGCGGGTTGTCATTTCGAACCGCGCTGTCCGTACCGCATGCCGCGCTGTAAAGAAGGTGAGATTCCGCTTTATCCGGTGGGTGATTCGGTTACGGTACGGTGCGTTTTGTTTGATCCGACAGTGACCGCCGGTGCGTCGCTGCAAAGTAATGTTCGTAACCGTGAAGGACCTTAAGGAACGATCATTCTGGTTTAGGTCCTACGAAAAGAGACTCCGATTCGATCAAAATGACGCCCAACCAAAACCACAACGACCCACTCGTTCGCGTCCGCGGACTGGTAAAGCACTTTCCCGTCGAAAACAGCGACGATGTCTGGCGCGCGGTCGATGGCGTCTCGTTCGAGATTTTGCGCGGCGAGACACTCGGGCTGGTCGGTGAATCCGGCTGCGGCAAATCCACGGCCGGTCGTTGCCTGCTGCGTCTGATCGAACCTACCAAAGGCAACATTAAATTCGAGGGTCGTGATGTGACGGCGATGGGTAAGAGCGATCTCCGCCAGTTGCGGCGCCAGATGCAAATCATTTTTCAGGATCCGAATGCCTCGCTGAATCCGCGGATGAAAGTTGGCGATATCGTGGCTGAGCCGCTGGTCATTCATAGTATCGGAAACAAAGAAGCAAGGCGCGAACGCGTCGCCTGGCTGCTCGGCAAGGTCGGTCTGGACCCCGACTTTATGAAGCGCTACAGCCACGAATTCTCCGGCGGGCAACTGCAACGAATCGGCGTCGCGCGCGCGCTGGCGCTGAACCCAAAGTTGATCGTAGCGGACGAGCCCGTCTCAGCACTCGATGTCTCAGTTCAGGCGCAGGTGGTCAATCTGCTGCAAGATCTACAGAAGGAATTCGGGCTGACTTACCTTTTCATTTCGCACGGCCTCGCGGTGGTCGAGCACATTTCAAACCGTGTGGCGGTGATGTATCTGGGCCGCATCGTCGAGATTGCCGACGCGAAAGATCTCTACGCGCACCCAATGCATCCGTACACGATGGCGCTGCTTTCGGCGATTCCGATTCCCGATCCGCAGATTAAGCGCGATCGGATTATCCTCAAGGGTGATGTGCCCACGTCGCGCAACCCGCCGTCGGGTTGTCGCTTTCGCACTCGTTGTCCGATAGCTATTGACGAATGCGCGCAAATCGATCCAGAGTTGCGCGAAATTACTCCGGGCCACTCAGTTGCTTGTATTCGCGTAGATGGTTATCAAAGCGCTTTGCCAGTTGAGCCGCCCATCGGATCGAACGCTTCGACGGGCGATTGAGCGCGCTGGCGGACTGGGATGTCCGCGCTCTGAGAGAAATCCCTTCACCGATCTGAAATGAAAACTTGCCCAACTTGTAATCGAACCTACGCTGACGCGCTGCGGTTTTGTCTGGAAGACGGCGCGACGCTGGTTCGTGCTGAACAAGGGGCCGGCCCGACGATGACCATGCCCGCGCAGCCGGCTTTTCAGCCGCCGCCGCCACCGCCCACTCTGCAAATGCAGGCCAAGCCCTCGATGTCGGTTGGCGGTACGCTGACGCGGGCGTTCTTTGCGCCAGGCCGAGTGTTTGATTCATTTCGCGAATTGATGACGTTTTCGCCGGCAGTGGTGCGCTTTCTGATTGCGGCCGCAATCATTCTGATTGCCGTCGTCGCTTACAACGTCATTTTCCTGGCGAGTGTCGGCTCAGAGCAGCTTGCGCGCGCGTCGATGGCAGTCTCGCCGCAAGCTGCCAAAATGTCTCCTGATGTGAAAGAGCGTGCGCTGCAGATGCAGCAGAGTCCGACTTTCCAGGCCTTCACTCTGATCATGCGCTTTGGTTTGCTTATTCTCTTCACGTTGGCGAGTTTCTTTCTCGGGGCCTTGATTTACTGGCTGGGCGCGCTGCTCATGAAATCAAAGATCAAGTACATGCAGGCGTTGCTGGTGTGGACCTACGCGAGCCTGCCGGTGATAGTCATCTGGCTGTTGGCGAACACTATCGTGCTATTGGTCTGGCCGCCGTCGACGAACATGGCGATCGTCACGGGCGCAAACGGCGTAGTACACGCCAATCTCGGCGCCCTGTTCGATGTTACGAGCCTTCCCATTCCCGTCTATGTCGTCGCCCTGGGCGCCTTTGATTTGTTTGAGTTCTATGGGCTGGGGCTGGCAATCCTTGGCTTGCGTAAAGTCGCTCGGATTCCCTGGATCGGATCATTCGGGATCGTGATTTTTGTCTGGCTGATTGGCGTGATGTGGCGTATTTCGACTGCTGGCCTGGTGTCTGCGTTTATGAAGTAACGTCCTGAAAGATGAACCCCCGCCGAGCAGCGAAGCAGATCGGATTATTGAAAACTTCCAGTCACTCTGGGACTGAAACATCGCGCGCGGCGAGCGCGTAAGAACGTCAACATGAAATCATTGCGGACGGTAACGCAGTCTCCCCGTCCTCTTAAATCAAATCGGAGGAAAACTCATGAGCGATCCTAATCAGGTATTTCAAGCACCGCCACCGCCGCCTTTTGCTCCCACGCCGCCACCGCCGGAAGTCGAGATGTCTATGCCCCAGACCCTGACCGGGATCTTCTTTGAACCCGGCCGAGTGTTTGAAGCCTTGCGCTCACGGCCGAGGTTCCTGATCGCGGGAATTATCATGCTGTTGCTAACCATTGGCGTTACCGTGGCGCTCTATCAGCGAGTTGATATGGGCGAGTTCATCCGTCAGGAAATGGATAGATCGCCCCGCAATGCCGCGATGCCACCGCAACAGAAGGAGATGGCCGTCAAGATTGGCAAGATCGTCGGCGGAATCATCGTGCCCGTGTTTGTGATAATCGGAATCGCCGCCGGCGCCGCCATTTATTTGCTGGCGGTGATGGCATTCGGCGGGACGATCACTTACAAGAGGGCACTGGCAGTTTGGGTTTATTCGTCGCTGCCGCCCGCGGTTCTGGGAACTATAGTTGCGCTGCTGGTGCTGTTCTTGAAAACAGCGGACACGATTGATCCCAGGCACTTGCTGGTCACCAACCCCGGCGCCTTCATGAATCCGGAAGCGTCGCCGGCGCTGACTACGTTACTGTCTCAATTCGACATCCTGAGATTTTATGGCATGTTCCTGGCCGCGATTGGTTTGCGGAAAGTCGCGAAGATTTCTTCAGGTTCAGCCTGGACCATCGTGATCGGCCTCTGGCTAATCTGGGTAATCCTCTTGGTAGCGAAGGCCGCGATCTTCGGTAGTTAGTTGGACTGTCAGAAGCCCGACCCGGGGTCCCCGGCGGGGCAGCCCCGCTGGGGTGGAGGCGGTGAGGGAGGGCAAGCGTGGGTTCCACTCATCACGGGCAGCGGATCTTTGTTGATTGAGTGTATGGCACCTGGCCCTTGCTTACGCGCGGGCTTCTGACACTATTCGTACCTCAGCGATTCAATCGGATCGAGCCGCGCGGCCTTCCACGCCGGCCATAATCCAAAGACCATGCCGATACCGACGCTGGCGAAGAAGCCCGCCGCCGGGGCCCAGAGCGGCACGTACGAAGGCATGATCAGTTTTACCAGTAGTGTCAGCAACCAACCGATTGCTAATCCCACGAAACCGCCGAAGCCGGTGAGGGTCATCGCTTCAATTAGGAATTGCCACAGGATATCTTTGCGCCGCGCGCCGATCGCTTTGCGGATGCCAATTTCACGCGTACGCTCGGTCACTGAGACGAGCATGATATTCATGACACCGATGCCGCCCACCATCAAGCCCACCGAGGAAATAACCACCATGGCGACCGCGATGCCGCCGGTGATGGAGTGAAAGGTGCTGATTAGATTTTCAGTGGTCTCGATGCCAAAATTATCAGGGGCCCCGAAGGGAACCTGACGACGAACGCGCAGCATGTCAGTCACCTGATCCATGGCCTCTTGCATCATTCCGGGCCTGGCCACAGCCAGCACATACACATCATCAGAGTTGGGTTTCAGTTTGCGTGCGTTGTTGTAGGGCAGGTAGATGACGTTGTTCTGGTCATCGCTGCCGCCGGTAAAGAGGAATTGCTCGCGCTTTTGCAGGATGCCAACCACGCGGTATTCCTCAGATCCGATCTTAATCGTATTGTCCAAAGGGGAGCCAAACGGAAAGAAGTCATCGGCCACCTTTGAGCCAATCACACAGACATTCTGATTCTGATCATTTTCAAATTGTGAGAAAAAGCGTCCTTCAGCGACGACTTGCGTGCCGGCCTTTTCAAATTCAGGCAATGTGCCCTGCAACCCTACGGAAGCGGAAGTTTTGCCACCGCCGCTGACCAGGATTTTCTTTCCAAAGAAGTTGTTGGTGATCTCAAGGAAAGGGACGGCAACTTCTACTGTCGGCAATTTGGAAAGCGCGATGGCATCGTCGTAAGTCAGGTTCTTTCGCAAGCGCTCTTCACGTGAGAGGCGGCCGACGTGAATGCCTGGATTGTATTTGCTGATGTACATTGAGCGCGTGCCGAAAGATTCGACTTCTTTGGTAAAGGCGGTGTCGATCCCACTAATAATCGAGGCAATCAGCATCACCGTGACCACGCCGATAATCACTCCGATGATTGTCAGGAATGAACGCAGCTTGTTGGCCCGCAGCGTAGCCAGGGCCAGCCAGAGATTTTCCAGTATGTCGCTTCTGAGTAGCTTCATTGTCTTGATCCTTCGCTAGCCGTCGGCGCGTAAAGCCTCAATCGGATCCAATCGAGCCGCTTTCCAAGCGGGCACGATTCCGGAAAGGACTCCCACCCCGCCCGACGCCGCCAGGGCGCCCAACACCGCGAGGATCGAAAGGTAAGTGGGAAAAAAGGTCGCGGTAACAATCTTGCCCACGACCCACGCGAGAAATATTCCTACCGCGCCGCCGATCGTGGCTAAGGTTAAAGCCTCGAACAAAAACTGTTTCAGGATGTCGGCCTTCCGGGCTCCGAGTGACTTGCGCAGCCCGATCTCCTTGGTTCGCTCTGTCACTGAAACCAGCATGATATTCATAATCACGATGGCGCCTACGATCAGCGCAATTCCGGGAACGAAAATGGCCACCAGAAAGATCGTGCCGAAAAGTCGATCGCGTAAACCGGTGATCGCATCGGGCGTAACAATGCCAAAATTATCTTTCTCGTTCGGACCCAGATGCCGGCGCGCACGCATCAGGAATCTCGCTTCCTCAACGGCGTCGTTAAAAGTCTCATCCGTTTTTGACGTCGCGGTAAAGTAGAGCGAGCGCTGCCGAATCAGAGGGCCAAAATCGAGCGAGTATGTTTTCAGCGGAATTACGATGAAGTTGTCCTGCGGAATACCGAAGACTGTACCCTTAACCTCTTCTACTCCGATGACCCGGTAAGGCAAGCCACGGATCGAAATCTCGCCGCCGATCGGATTACCGCCCGGAAAAAGTTTGGTGGCGATGTCCGCGCCGATATAAGCCACGCGCGCAGCGCCGTCGGCTTCAATATCGGTAAAAAACCGGCCATCGGCGATGTTGCGATTGTCGATGTCCGCGGTATTCGAGGTAGCTCCGCTGACAAAAATATCCTCCAGCACCTGATCGTTTCGTTTGACTTCTGAAGGCGTGCCGCGCGCTTTCGCGCCGAGCTTCGCGATGAGCGTCGCACGTTCTTTCAGGTATTCGTAATCCTCAAGCGTAAGATCTTTGTTGCGTCGCTGCGCCGCCGCGATCGTGTCCGTGTCTTTGAAATCTTCGAATGGATTGAAGCGTTGGACCGAAAACGACTTGGCCCCGATGCCGGCGATTTTTTCGTCGATGTAAACGTTGAAACCCTGGATCAGCGAAACCACCGTCACAAAGGCGGTCACGCCGACGATCATGCCCAGCAGAGTCAGCGCCGAACGCAGCTTGTGCGCCCAGATTGCCGCCACCGCAACTTTCAAAATTTCGATTAGCTTCACTGTTAGTTAATACGGCCTACAGAGGATTTGGTTACGCTTTGAGAGCTTAGGGCTTAAAGCTTCGAGCTTCGAGTGTAGAGCTTCGAGCTTCGAGCTTCGAGTGTAGAGCTTTGGCCAAAGATTCCAAATTCTCTACCAAGTCCAAAGCTCTAAATACTAAGCTCTAAGCCCTGCCCTCCTTCATTCGTACCGTAGCGACTCAATAGGATCCAGCCGCGCTGCCTTCCACGCCGGCCATAATCCGAAGATGATTCCGACGGCGGCTGAGATTCCTACGCCCACGACTATGGCCCACACCGGAACGAACGCCGGCAAGGGCGAGTACTTGTTCATCAGAATACTGGCTAGTTCGCCGATCGCCAGTCCGACCAGGCCGCCGATAGCTGTCAGCACCACGGCTTCGATCAAAAATTGCGAAAGAATATTCAGACGTGTCGCGCCCACAGCTTTGCGCAACCCAATCTCCTTCGTCCGTTCAGTAACCGACACCAGCATGATGTTCATCACCCCAATGCCTCCAATCATCAGCGCCACGAACGAAATCGCGGTCAGCACCAGATAAGTCGCGCCGGTAAGTTGATTGTAGACATCCAGCAGCGCGTCCTGTGAAGAGATGCCAAAGTTATTCGTCGCTCCGATGGGCACACGTCGCCGGCGGCGCAGGATGTCGGTCATCTCATCGACCGCGGACTTGACGTAGGCGCGCGATACGGGCCGGACAATGATGACGTAGATGCTCTCGGGAAAATGCAGCTCGGGGTAGTACTTTTCAAACGTCTTGATGGGAATGAAGATCGAATTGTCGCGCGACTGGCCAAGAAAGTTTCCCAATGGCTCCATCACGCCAATGACGCGAAAGGGCCGGCCGGCAATCTTTACTTCTTTTCCCAGCGGATCCGTGAATGGAAAAAGGGCCCGCACCAAATCCTGGCCGACCACGCAGACGTTGGACTTTTCCTGAACGTCCAGATCCGTGATGAAGCGGCCGCGGCCGACATAGCTTGATTGCGTGAATTCGTAATACGGCGTGACCCCGAGCAGGATCGGAGTGTCGCTCTGCTTGTCTTCAAACCGCACCGTCTCGGCAATCTTGCGATAGAGTGGAGAGACGCTCAACACCGAAGGCGCTTCCCGACGAATCGCGTCGGCGTCTTCGAGGTTGAGTTCTTTGCGATGCAGTTCTTCTGAATTTGGCTGATGGCCAAAGCTGGGATCGAACTTCGTCGCCCAAATTGAGTTTGAGCCCAACGCTTCAATCTGTTCCGCGAAAGCTTTGTTAAGCCCCTGTATGATCGACACCATGAAGACGACGGTGATCACGCCCACACTCACACCGAGAATCGTCAGCATCGAGCGCAGCTTGTTGGTGCGCACGGTGTCGAAAGCCATGTAGGCGGATTCTCTTACGTCAGCGAAATTCATTGCTTACGCTCCTTAATGGAGCGCGGGCATCCCTGCCCGCCTGAGCGCGGAGCGCGAACTGTGTCTTGCAGTCTAACCTCGCGAAGCATTCGCTGAACGAGCGCGAAACCACGCACTGCCAAAACGCCATTCTCCCGGAGTCGCGCACAAGCCTGCCCTTACCGGATTATTCTCGATATAGCTAACGGCATTTTCAAAGTGTTTGGCGTTTCGAATGTAACGGTCAAAATAATCCTCAAACCAAAAACGTCCCTTTGCTTGAAGAGTGTTGTTCGCTTCTTGAGCGGTATAAGACTTGAGCGAATGCATAATTTTCGAGAGAGAATGCCCATAGCACGGAGCCGCAAGTAAGTGTACATGATTCGGCATCACGACCCATGCAGATAAACGGTAGCGCTCGCTATCAAAATGAAGCAAAGCGTTCTGGACGATACTCGCGATCCTGGTGTCCGCGAGATGACAGACTCCGTAACCCCTATCCAAGTAGCCCTCGATGCGCCATCGTAACTCATCTTCGAAATCTCGTGATTCATGAGTCAATTCTTCCCGCCACTTTGTTAATAAGCTCTGCGGCATCGAGTCAAATAAGCGAAAGGTAATCGATTGAAACACTTCCCCAACATCGAAGTGGGGAAGATAGCCACGACTGTGCCATCCCGCTGGTTTGTAATCGACTGTGTCACTCACAACTCTTTTCGCGCGGCGCGCTCAGGCGGGCAGGGATGCCCGCGCTCCAGCCGAGATGCGCTTTCTTCCACTATTCCGCTCTTAACGCTTCAATCGGATCCAGCTTCGCCGCTCGCCAGGCCGGCCACAAACCGCTAATGATGCCTACCAGAGACGACATGCTGACGCCCAGGACCGCCGACCAGACACTGAAAAGTAAAGGGAAACCGATCAGCAAAGCAATCAGCCAGGCCACCCCGAACCCGCTCAGGACCCCGAGCGCACCTCCAATCGCCGTAACAGTAACAGCTTCGATCAAGAATTGCGTCAGGATGTCTTTCCGGCGCGCGCCTACCGCTTTGCGAATGCCGATCTCCTTGGTCCGCTCAGTGACTGAAACCAGCATGATGTTCATCACCACGATTCCGCCGACCACCAGTGAAATCGCCGAGACGCCAATCGTCACAATGTAAATGTTTGAAGTCGCGCTTTTGTAGAGATTCAGAAAGACATCCTGGGTCTCGAGCGCAAACCCATCGTCTTCGTCGCGAAATGTCCTGCCCCGACGGTTGCGCATGATTGCCCGGGCCTGGTCTTCGGCCTGCTCGAGCTGCGGCGCTGTTTGCGTCTGGACAAAGACGACCAGCGAGTTGTGCGCGCCAAAATTCTTCTCGAAATTCGCGTACGGAATATAGATCACGTTGTCACGCGAGGCGCCAAAAATCTTTCCCAATGCCTGGAGCACGCCAATAATTGTGTACTTGTGTCCGGCAACCCAAATGTCCTGGCCTATAGAGCGATCCAGCGGCAGATCCGGAAACAGGTTTGTTACGACGTCAACTCCGACGACGCAAACTTCGCGGGCGGCGGAACTTTCAGTTTCGGTCCAAAGGCGGCCGACATCGATCGAGACGCCGTCGATGTCGAACATAGCCGCGGGCATAATCGCGCGCAGGCGTACCCCTTCAAATTTCTGATCGCCATGCTTGGCTATTTCAAAGCTGTTCGCGGCAATGCCGGTGCGCCAGCACGCCGTGCACGAACGAAAGACGGCCTCGGCATCTTCGCGGACGACGTCCTTGCGCTTGTTAAATTTGATGAAGTCTTCGCGAGAGGTAATCACCTGCGGCCTTTTGGAAATCGTGAAGACCGTGGAACCCTGTGAAGAAAAAGTCGAAGCGACGGTCTGATCCAGGCCTTTGATGATTGTCACGACAGCGATCACCGCAGTCACCCCCACGATAATGCCGATCAAGGTCAGCCCCGTGCGTAGTTTGTTTTGGCGAAGACTAGAGGCGGCAACCAGGAACGCTTCCCAGATGGCGGCCACGCGAAAGACAGGAAAGGAAGGAATTCGCGCGGGCAGGACAAATCGTCGACCGAAGCGGCGGACGGGAGGCTCCGCGATTGGTTCGCTGCCGGGGGACATCGCAGCGCCTCCTATCTAACCCGCTCGTCTTTTTCGATCAGCCCGTCGCGGATCGAGATGATTCGGCGTGCTCGAGCTGCGATGTCGTGCTCGTGCGTGACCAGGATGATGGTGTTGCCGTCTTCGTACAGTTTTTCGAACAGGTTCATGATGTCATAGCTGGTGGCCGTATCCAGCGCGCCGGTTGGTTCGTCGGCCAGCAGGATCGAAGGATGATTCACCAGCGCACGCGCGATAGCCACGCGCTGGCGCTGGCCGCCGGAGAGTTCGTTGGGCCGGTGCGTCATGCGATCGGTAAGATCGACGGCGCCGAGCGCTGTCATCGCCATCTCTTTCCGCTTCGAACCCGGAATGCCGCCATAGATCAGCGGCAGCTCGACGTTATGCAGCGCGGTGGCGCGCGCCAGCAGATTGAATGTTTGAAAAACGAAACCGACTTCCTGATTACGAATGCGCGCCAGCTCATCGTCGTCCATTTCCGAAACGTTCTTTCCGTTGAGCCAGTACTGTCCCTGCGAAGGAGTGTCGAGACAGCCAATCAGATTCATCAGCGTCGACTTGCCGGAACCGGAGGGCCCGGTGATGGCCAGATATTCGCCGCGCCGCACGTCAAAGGAAACGCCATGAAGCGCATGCACTTTCTCAGCGCCCATGTCATACGTTTTCCAGATGTCGCGCATCGCGATCAGCAGGTCTTTCCTGCTGTCGTCTGCGGTCAACTTCGGTTGGACGACTACGCCGGAAGAAGTTTCAGATGTGGCGACGGTCGCTTCGGTCATTAGCTACCTCCGCCGGCGTTGGCATTTGCGCCGGAAGCACCGCGGGCCTGGCGCTTGACGGACGTTCCGTCCTTCAAGGTTTTCAAAACGCGACTGGGCCCGGTAATGACTTCAGTGCCGGCTTGTAAGCCGCTGACAATCTCAATGTCGGACTCGCCGGTAATTCCGGTAGTGACCTCGAGGAACTTCACCTTGTTGTTCTTATCCAGAATGTAAACGCCCTTCTGTTCCTTCGGCTTTTCACCCTGAGGCGTAGGCGCGCTACTGGCAATCGACGGTCCTGGCGAAGGCGCCGGCGGCGCTTTTTCCACAATTGCCTGTAACGGGACGGCGATTACGTTGTTCTTGGTCTTGGTGGTGATCGTTGCCGTGGCGCTCATCCCCGGACGGAGCTTGGCGCGCACATCATCGCCTATGTCCCTGAGTTCTATAGTCACCTTGAACTCTTTGGCCTCCTGGACGTTGACGCGATTTGAGAGACCGCCGGTAGTGTCGGACTTGGAGACGGCGAGCGGGTTCTTCTGCGTGACCACGGCAGTGATTTCCTTCTCGCCGAGCGCGTCCACTTTCACCTTGGCCGCTTGTCCCACATCAACGTTGGCAATTTCCGTTTCGTCGACATTGACCTCAACGTTGATGGTCGACATGTCGGCGATGGTCATAAGGGGCGTCGTGGACAGCCCGGCAACGGCAAATTCTCCGACCCGCGTGGGAATGTCGGCCACGACCCCATTCAACGGTGAATATTGTGTGGCTTTCTCGCGCTGGCTGGACTGGCCGCGCAGGAATGCCTGCTGCTGATTGGCGCGCGCTTCGCTCGTCTTCACATTTGTCTGCGCTTCTTTCACGGCCACGCGCTGCTGGTTGGCACGTTCGACCGCTTCCTTCACTGCGATGTTTTGCGCCTGGAGCTTGGCTTTCGCCTGATCGTAACGATCACGGGCGGCATCGTATTCCGAGCGGGAGAGTACGTTGGATTCAACCAGATTGGTGACTCGTTTCAGCTCGCGTTCGGCAGTTTTCAGTTCGATCTCGGCGCTCACGATCTGTTGCCTGGCCTGCGACACAGCGGCTTCGGCGACGACCAGGCTTTGCTGGGCCGAGGCCACGCCATTGCGAGCGCTCTGGACGTCATTAATCGAAGCTTGGGTAGCGGCGAATTGCGCTTCCTGATTCGACTGAAGCTGGGTGGGATCGATGCGCACCAACGACTGGCCTTTGGTAACCTGATCACCGGCGTTTACATAAATCTCCTGAATGCGGCCCTGAACCTCACTCGTCAGTTTGATGTACCGAACGGGACGGACCTCGCCTGAGGCCGTCACGGTCGAGCGCAGTTCGGGACGTACATCAATTTTTACGGTAGTGACTTCGGGCTCGTCTTTGCGGGTCGCCACCACGCTGATGATCACAATCAGTGCCAACACCGCGACTCCGGCTACGAGGATAATGATTTTTTTCTTTCGACTGAGGGCCATTGAGTTTCAGATCCTTACGTTAGTTTGATTTAGGTCAGGGTCGGTCTCTATTGTCAGATTAGATACCGCGCGCCACAATTAGTTCTGGCTCGAAGATGTTTTTACGTTGAAAACGTGCGCCCGGTTTCAAAGAAATCTCGCTGTCGCAACGAATTATAAGCGAAGAGAGCAGGACAGCAGAAACCTGTTAGGCTATGCGAACCGGCCTGGTTTGTGTGCGTGTGGGCAGGGCGGGGACTTTAGCCGGCTTTTTCTGACTTGAGAAACCCAACAAAGGCGCTGGACTCGAGGGTTGAGCGATGATTCAACCTCGTTGGCGCGGTCAACTGTTTCGCGTTAAGATATCCTCCCGCGCACTTCGGATAGCTGGTCGTGTCTTGCGCGAGGACCTTAGGTGATGACGATTTGCGAAAGGTGTGGAACCGGAAACCCGGCGGGCTCGCGATATTGTGACGAGTGCGGAACGGCGCTGTGGTTGGGAGGAGGAGCGGGCGAGATGGTTTCCCGTCCCCAAAGTAACGGATCTGATCGTGGGATCCGGGAAGAAGCCCAGGCAGGTGTTCCATCAACAGCGCCCCCGAGTGCTGCCATGATTTTAGAGGAGAGAACTTCCGCACCGCTGGTCGTTGCGGACCATCGGGTGCACGCGACGCTGGTAATCGAGCGCGGCAGTTCTGCCGGCAAACAGTTTCCCTTGAGTGACCGGGACGCAAACATCGGTCGTTGGGATGCGGATGGTGGGGTTTTTCCAGATGTCGATTTGGACACTGACGACCCCGAGGCGAAAGTATCGCGGCGTCATGCGCGTATTTCACTGCGCGACGGACATTACTTAATTGAAGATCTGGGATCGACGAACGGGACCTTTGTAAACCGTGGGCATCGACTGGCTTCCGGCGAACGCCATCCGCTGAAGGACGGCGATGAGATTATCGTCGGTAAAACGTTCTTGCGTTTTCGCGTCACTAAGTCGGACTCGAAAGCGTCGAGATTGAAGTAAGTGATCTCCTGGCTTTTTTCGCTCCTCCTGTAACTGTGAAATGACCCTCTGTGGTGAATGTGGCGCCGAGATAGCGCCCGGCGAAAACTTTTGTGGCAGCTGCGGCGCGCGTCGGCAGCGCGATGATACTCCTGTGGTTGCTAAGCACGCTGCTGCTGGCGACGACATCGAGGAAGTAACCGAGGAGCATCGAGGAGTGGTCACGGACTATTCGGAAAACCTGTCTGACGGCGGCAGCACCTGGAGCTCCACCGAGGCCGGAGGAAAAGCAGTGCCCGAGGAAGTGGCCCCGAATACCGGCGAGATCGCTGCGAGCAAAGAGCTTTCGTCAAAGACTTCGCGTGCTGACGGCACCCAGAGAAAAGGAGCCCAGCCCAAGGCCCTGAACGAAGGCAAGGTGCTGAACAGCCGTTACGAGATCGTGCGCCGGATCGGCGGCGGGGGCATGGGGGCAGTTTATCTCGCCAAGGATCGCAACCTGGGCGAAGCGGCACGCGCCGTCAAGGAAATGATCGAGGCCCACATCGACGACGCGCAACATGAAAAAGCAATCGCTGACTTCAAACGCGAGTCGCTCCTGCTGACCGAACTTGAGCACCCTTCGATTCCCACGGTCTACGATTATTTCTATGACGAGTTGTCGGAACGTTTCTATCTGGTGATGAAATTCATTCCGGGCAGCGATTTGTCATCGCGCCTGCGGAATGCGCCGGGCGGACGCATCGACGAACCCACGGTGACTGAGTGGGGAATCCAGGTCGCCGACGTTCTGCATTATTTACACACGCGGCCGCAACCGATTATCTATCGCGATCTGAAGCCCGCCAATCTAATGATCGACAGCAACAGCAACCGGATCATGCTGATCGATTTTGGAATTGCGCGTTGGGTGAATAAAAAAGAGAAGGGTGTTACGGCGGTGGGCACGATGGGCTATGCCCCGCCCGAGTTGTTCAGTGGACAGGGCGATGCGCGCGTAGACATCTACAGTTTGGGCGCGACGATGTTTCACCTGTTGACCGGATCCGACCCACAGGACAATCCGCTGCTGATCTTTGACTTCACGAAAAATCCCCGGCCACGCCAGATCAACCCGGCGCTTTCGAGCGAGATGGAGCGAATTCTGACACGCGCGGTGGAATACAAACCGGAACATCGCTTCCAGTCAGGCGCGGAATTTCGGGATCTACTCGGGGCGCATTTGGAAAAGTTGCGGTCAGGCCAGGTTAGTTATGGCGCCCCCGGCTATGAGTTAGGTAGCGAGACCGTACGTGTGGCCATAGTTTTTTGCGGATTTTGCGGCGGCCGGATCGCGGCGGACGATATTTTCTGCGCGCACTGCGGCTCGCGTCAGCCCCAGGCGGGCGAATCCAGCGCCAATTTGACGCCGGCGCGGGCGACCGCGAAATTGGTAGTAGCCGGGACGACTGAGTTGGATGCCTCGTTTCTTTTGCAGAAGGACAGCAATTTGGTGGGGCGGACCGATCCGCTCTCGAACATTTTTCCGGAAGTGGATCTTTCCCGCTTTGACCCGCAAACCAAAGTCTCGCGCCGTCACGCGCGCATCTGGCGTGAAGGCGAATCGTTCATGGTCGAAGACCTGGGTTCAGTTAACGGCACTGTGGTCAATGACGTAATTCGACTCGAGCCCCGCCAGCCGCGCGCCCTGGACAGCGGCGATCGCATCAAGATGGGCGAGACTACGCTACACTTCCTGGTGGGATAGTTACCGCATTTTGGATTTGCGATTTTTGATTTTTGATTTAGTCTTGGGCCTCGTATCTTAAGCGCGAAGCCGGGCCAGCCAGTGGCAATCGCAAATCAAAAATGGAAATTCCCCTATGACCCCAACTGCTCAAACCGCCAAACCCGCGCGCGGTCCGTCCGATCGGCGGCCCGAGCCGCGCGTTCGCGTGCGTTTCCGCGCTCCCTTTGCGCTACGTTGCGGCGCCTTGCTGATCGACTATATCTTGCTGGCGTTGATTCTAACTTTCAGTATTATGGTGGCGCGTTTGATGGGCGGCGGCGCGCGCATTGCCGGCGGCAGCGCTGAGAAGGTGGGAATTGTAATCACCCTCGTGGTGGTGCTGCTCGATCTCGGTGTGCTGGCGGGTTTGACCGGAAAGACGGTGGGAAAGTGGACGACCGGTTTGCGAATCGAGCGCATGCACGGAGGCCCGCCGGGAATCCTCCGCGCCCTGTTAAGACACTTTGTGGGTTACCCCTTGTCGCTGCTGCCCTTTGGTCTTGGATTTCTAATCGTCACGGTGATGCCGACAGGGCGCTCGTTGCATGATTTCATCGCGGGCACAGTTGTTGTGCGCGAAAACGCCGCGCCGGTTGTGGCGCCGGCGCGGAGGCCGCGTCCCCAGGGCGCGCAGATGTAACGGACGCAGGCGGGTCCAGAATTCAATCCTTAGGTTGCTGAATATTTCAGAGGCAAGCCAAAGCTTGAACTCTAAACGAATTCAATGGCTGAACTAATCGTCAAATATCCGGATCGCGCTGCCGAGCATTTCCAGATTAGCCGTTTGCGCGTCACGATTGGGCGCTCCGCGCGCAACGATCTGTGTATCCCTGATCCCTTCGCGTCGCGCGTACACGCCGAGGTGCGCAACGAAGGTGACGAGTACTTTCTCCAGGATCTGGGATCGGCGAATGGCACTCTTTACAACGGTTCGATCGTCGAAACGCCAATCACTCTCACCCGCGGCGGCCGCATACAAATTGGCGAGACCGAAATAGTTTTCAATGACAGCGCGTTTCCGCTCAGCAGCGGCGCGACGATGATTACAGACAATTCGTCCTCGATTCCGGAAGCGACAATCGCGCTGTCGTCGGCCGACCGCACCACCTCAGGTTTGTTCGAAGCCATCGAGGGTGCCCGCAGCAAATCGGAAGATTCCGCCGAGCACCAGCAGGCGGCAAAACAAAGCGACCTACTGGCTTTGATCAGCAAGGTCGGTGTGGCGCTGCTGGCCTCGGTTACGCTGAATGAAACGCTCGAACAGATCGTCGCCCTGGTGTTTGAAGCCGTTCCTGCGGATCGCTGCATGATCATGATGCGCGATGAAAAGAACCCGGAGCTGAAAGTTGCGGTCGCGCGGCTGCGCGATCGCGTGGGTGAAGTCGGCGAGATTCGCATCAGCCGTTCGGTGATCGACGAGGTAGTGGCCAACGGCAAATCGGTGTTGACCTCCGACGCTCAGGCCGATCCGCGGTTTGCCGGCGGCACGGTAATGCTGCAGGGTGTGCGCTCAGTTTTGGCGGTGCCGCTGGGCGTCGGCAGCAACGTCTTTGGAATCATCTATGCCGACTCGCCCCTGGCTGAAGGGCGTTTCACCGAAGATCATTTGAAGGTCTTGACTACTTTGGCCTCGGTGGCGGCCATCCGCGTCGAGAATGCGCGCCTGACTGAGGAGCAGATGGAACGTGAGCGCCTCGAGCGCGAGCAGCAGGTCGCCAGCGAAATTCAACAGAGATTTCTGCCGGCCACGGCGCCCATAGTTACCGGTTATGAATTGCAGGGAATCAGCTTTCCCTGTTACGAGATCGGCGGCGACTATTATGATTTTATCCAGCGCGAAGACGGTAGGCTGGTGGTCGCGCTGGGCGACGTTTCCGGCAAAGGCACCGCCGCTGCTTTGCTGATGTCATCATTGCACGCAGCCGTGCACGCGCAAGCCGACATACACGACTCGCTGGTGAAAACTATCAGCGCAGTCAATCGCTATCTGGTCGATAGCATCCCGGCCAACCGGTTCGTCACACTCTTCTATGCCGAACTCGATCCGCAAAACGGAAGCCTGTCATTTCTCAACGCCGGCCACAATCCGCCGCTGATCGTTCATACCGGAGGCACGATGGAACAGCTCGCTTCCGGTGGTCTGCCGCTGGGCATCATGACGAACGCCGACTTTCGCGAGGGGCGGACGAAATTATATCCGGGCGACGTGCTGGTGATTTATTCGGATGGCGTCTCGGAAGCGACCAACCCTAACGGCGAAGAGTTTGGGCCAACGCGACTCTATGAAGTAGTAGCGCGCAATCTCGAGGCTTCAGCCGGCGGTATCCGCGACCGCATCGAATCCGCGCTGACGAAATTCTGTCAGGGTACTCCCGCCGCCGACGACATCACGCTCGTGATCGTCAAGCGCAACGCCGAAGCGTCAGAAGTGGCCGCGGCGGCGGGTGGCTGACACCAGGAGCGCCAACATCCTTTAGGTCAGTTCTAAACTCGAAATCACATTACTTAGTTAGGCTCACACCCGCGCTTCAGCGTGTAACACATTCAAAATCGCCTTGAAATCTGCCTTCGTAAGGAAAAGTGAACCATCATCCCCGGAGGGGATGAATTCAATAGCCGTGGGCACCGCCCACGGATCGATGACGAGAATATGAATTCGACCCTGAAGGGGTCGGACAATTCATGACGCGCAAGATGCGACCCTTACAAGGTCGCTATGATCTCGTCGACTCCGATCCGGTGGCGTTGCCACCGGCTATTCAATTCGTCCGCTACCCGGACCATTAGATGACAGACGACGAGGTTTCTCCTTGCCTGACCACTCAGTTTTAGTAAACGCAACGCATCTGCTCGCGCGCCTTACTCGCCAGACTAAAGCGCGGTTCGATTCCATCCTTACTGCCGTCGATTCTGCTGGCAACATACTTGCCCACGACGGGGCCGTGTTTGAAGCCGTGACCTGATCCACCGCCGACCAGCCAGACATTCTCAAACTCAGGATGAAGATCGATGAGAAAGTCGCCGTTCGAAGTATTTTCGTACTGGCACACTCGCGCCTCGGTCACGGGCGCGTCTTTCAGAGCAGGCAGACGACGGGCCAGATACTGCCGCGCCTCCGCCAACCCTTCGCCGGTCGCTATGCGATCTCCGCTATCAGGATCAAACAGCGGCCCGTGTCGATCTATGGCGATCTTGACGCCGTGTCCTTCCGTGTCAGGCAAGCCATACGCTTCGTCTTTGAAATCAATCCAGGTGGGCAGAGCGGGCACAGAAAAACTTTGGTCACCGGCGGGCGTGCCGAAATAGAAGACTTCCTGGCGAGTCGGATGAATTCGATCCGCCAACAAGTCGGGAAATATTTTCGGCAACCACGGGCCGCAGGCGAACACATATGCGCCGGCTGAAATGCGTTGGCCGCTGTTGGTAACCAAACAGTCGAGTGTGCGTTCCGTGGCCCGTGCATCCTGCGCGTAAATCACGGGCGGGAAGCCCGTGCCACTAATCGCCTGCTGCAAATACTCAACACCATTCCTGATTGCTTCGCGAACGACGGCCTGAACGGCGCGCCGCGCGCTCAAGACTCCGCTTTCAACCTCGAGCATCGCCCAGACAATTCCGTCCAGTCCTATCTGTGGGTAACGTGCTGAAACTTCGTCTGTGGTCAGCTTCTCAAAATGAATTCCGAGCTCTTCAAAGGTTTCGGCGGTCCTAACCGGATACGCATCATTTTCGTGCGCCAGCCACAGGACACCGGTTTGATGAAAGAGGGCCGCGTCTACTCGCGCGAAAAATTCCTGCCAGAGCTGCTGCGATCGCATTGCGGAGCGCGTGTAGATCTCATCGGCGCCATAGCCCATGCGAAGGATGCGTGATTCGTCGCCGGAACTGGATCGGCTGTTCGCGGGGCCGTAAGCGTCGATGAGGACTACTCGCTTCCCGGTTCTTTGCAGTTGATAAGCCGTCCAGGCGCCAAACACGCCCGCGCCCACGACGGCCACGTCGTAGGTTCCGCCAACCGCGACATCTTTCGTCACTTGGGACTGATCGCCCCCGCGGCGGGCCAGTTCGTATCACCCACCCGCTTGAGATTCATCTCGAAGAATCGGACCGGTTCCTTGCCCGGCATGATCCGATCGCCGACCTCTCTCCAGGCGCCGTCCTTGATGACCGCTGTGTAGCGGATCGTCATCGGACCGGCGGGGATTTCCCAGGTGTACCCGTCGCCGGTGCGGGTGAGCACAAAGTCGCCCACGTTCCCCATCGCATACGAATGCAAAGTGTAAACGTGCGTGGCCGGATTGTAAGAGATGGTGCCGAAAGCATTGAAGCCAACAGTACCGTCGGCGTTATACCCTCGCCCTTCGATTACCTTTACCGAACCATCGAGGAACGGACCAATGCGCTCAGTCTGAGTGACGTTATGTTTTTCGCCGGACGGCAGAATGGTCCAGGCCGGACCACGCCACACACCGTCCATGAAAGTGAGCGGCGCCATGGCTTCACGCTGGGCCGCGATGAGCGCGGCAGGGTCAGGCCGTCCTTGTCCGGAAGCAGTCAAAGACATTCCGAATGCAAGGAGCGCAAGAACTGCGATTCGATATTTGATCATTTGTTCTTCTCCTTCGATTGATAACATTCCCGGCCCTGAGGACGCGTATGACGACGGGTTTCGGCATGATACGCCTTCCGAGCGTGTGATCAAGATTCATTGCGTAAACGGTCCTCACGTGAGGGGCCGGCGACAAGGCGCATCACAGCGTGTCCCAGGGCCACAATACCAACGTGGGTCACCGCGTCTGCGAGAATGGGGGCGACGCCCGGTGCAAAGACCATCCACGCCGGGAACGTCGAGGCGAACAGGTAATCCCGCGGTGGGCCGATGATCGCCACGATGCCAATGAAAACTGCCAGCCCACGCCAGCCGAACCGGCGGGCCAGCCTCCAGGTAACGAGGTAGATTGGGGTGACCGAGATGGTGAGCGCAAAGTAGAACAACGCCACGAAGTACGGTGTCTGGGTGATCGGAACGCGCCACAGCTCCAACGCGTTACCGAGGGCTATTGCAGCCATCCCGAAACACCCGACGGCCACTCCACCGACGAAGGCGCCCAAGATGCGGCGCGAAGTTGCCCGCGTGAAATAGACGACGGCAACCAGCTCGACCAGGTATGCAGAGGTCACAACGACAAGTTGCCACGTTGTCAATGCTGTCCTATTGTTCCCTTTTGCGCGGTGATGGCGGTTTACGCAGGTCGCGTTTTGAGCAACCTTCGATCCACTTTGCCGCGATCGTTTTTTGGCAGACTGGGCACGAATTCGATCCAGCGAGGATACTTGTAGAGCGCGATTCTGGATTTAACAAATTCCTTGATCTCATCGGCGAGTTCTTCGCGTGGTTCGCTTCCCTTCCGCGCGACGACAAACGCCTTTGGCTTCACCAGGCCATCGCCTTCTTCATAGCCGATGACCGCGCATTCCATTACCGCCGGATGCTGTAGCAGGCAATTCTCAATCTCCGATGGCGCCACAAAAACGCCGCCGACCTTCAGCATGTCGTCAGTGCGCCCGTGATACCAATAATAGCCGTTGCTGTCGACCTGCATTTGATCGCCAGTAGCGCACCAATCGCCCGAAAACGTCTCTTTCGATTTTTCATGCGCGTTCCAATAGCAAAGCGCCGCTGAGTCGCCTTTGATCCGCAGCGTGCCCATTTCGCCAGTCGTCACTTCTTTTCCTTCGGCGTCTACAATCTTCGCTTCGTAACCGTCAACGATGCGACCCAGGCTCGCCGGCTGTACATCGCCGGGACGGTTCGTGATGTAGATATGAAACATCTCGGCTGAGCCGATGCCGTCGCAAATCTCGACGCCGAACTTCTCCTTCCAGCGGTGATAGAGTTCAACCGGCAGGGCTTCGCCGGCGGAATAGCAGAAGCGAATGCTGGACAGGTCATGGGCGCCGGCATCTTCGGCGTTGAGCATCGCATTGATCATCGTCGGCACAGTAGTCAGGACCGTAGGACGATAGCGATCGATCACTTCGAACATCTTTTCCGGGGTCGAGCGCTCGGCAAACAAAGCAGTCGCGCCGCCAACCGCAAAAGGAAACAGCAGGTTCGTTCCCGTCGCATAGCCAAAGAATAGTTTTGGCACCGAAGCTGTCAGGTCGTTTTCGTTCACACCCATCGTGCGTTTGGCAAAGACTTCAGTGTTGTAGGGCAGGTCGTGTTGCAGGTGCACTGCGCCCTTCGGATGTCCGGTCGAACCTGAGGTGAACAGCCAGATCGCGATGTCGTCGCGATGCGTGTCCGCCGCGCGGCAACTACCCGGCTGTGATGAGACAAATTCCGAAAACGAGAAAAACTTGACGTTGCCTTCGCGCGGATTGATTACCTCTTCGTCAACGGCGTTGGCGCTCACGACCAGTACGGATCGCAGATACCCAGCGTCCTGCGCAGCTTCCGCAAACGGCTGGAGGAATGATTCGTGCACCACCGCTGCGCGGGCGCGCGTATATTCCAGGTAATAACGGTAATCAGCAGCGGGCAGCAGCGGATTGACCATCGTGATCACCGCGCCTATGCGGGCCGCGCCAAACCAGGTCCAGACAAACTCCGGACAGTCCGGCAGCACGATGAGTACGCGATCCTCGATCTCAACACCGGCTTCGCGCAGCGCATTGCCGGCGCGATTCGACATCCACGCCGCCTCGCGGTAAGTGAACGTTTGATCCTGATAGTAGAGACAGACCTTATTCTCGCGACCTTCCTCCAGATTGTGATAGAGGAAGTAGTCGGCCAGGTTGAAGCGTTTGGGGAATTGAGTGAATTGAGTGGGCATGAATTCTAAATTGGTGGAAGGTAAGGTCTCGAGCTTTCAAGTCTTGGCAAACGGGCACCCCGCATCGTCATGATTGGCGCTCAGATAAGTTCGCGCTTCCCACAACTCAGGAAAGAATTTCTTATCGAGGGTCTTGCGCAAATAACCGACGCCTTCCGAACCGCCGGTGCCCTTTTTGGTGCCGACCATGCGCTCAACCATCTTGATGTGATGCGAACGCCACAGAGAGAAGTACTCGTCGTGTTCCAAAAGCATTTCCGCCAGTTGATATTCCTGATGAAACTCCTCATGCGTGAGCACCTCGACCAGGGCGCGTTGCCGCTTACCATAATTGCTACGCCTTTCTTGCGCGTCGCGCGGCGCGTCAACGGCGGGCGTGTCAAATCCCCGGCGGCGGAGCAAAGCAAAGTACGCTTCGGAAAGCGAAGGCGCGTTCATGCGCGCCTGCAGACGTTGCCGGGCAAAATCGTCCTCAGCGAACTCGCGCAGAATCGCCTCGTCCTTCAAGCCGGAAGAAAACTCGATCTCGCGAAATTGCATTGACTGAAACCCGCTGGCCGGGTTCAGTTCGTCGCGGAATCCGAGGAAGCGGACCGGCGACATCGTCTCGAGAATATGAATCTGGGCAATCAAAAGCTTTTCAATTTCGACGATGCGACGCAGAGCCCGCGTGGCTTCATTGGCGCGATCCTCTTTCATCAAAGAGATCGCCGCGTCAATCTCATGCAGGATTTGCTTGAACCAGAGTTCATAAGCCTGGTGCACAGTGATGAAAAGCAACTCATCGTGATGGGCTGGCGACGACAGACAAGTCTGCAAGTCGATCAATTCGGGGACCCGAAGATATTTGTTGTAAGAAAGCGGTGCGTCTTTGCCGTATTCGTTAGTCATGGGTACCTATTTTGGAGTGCGGTGGCAAGCGAAGCGCGACACCGCCTTTCTTTCCATCTCAAATTCTAAAGCGCCGTCGTCGCTACGCTCTGCCGGCGCGCTCCAAACTCAAAAGGCGGCGCCGACTTTTTCGTTCTTCGAGAATGCTTTCGAGTTGCGAATCTTTTTCATCTCCGCGATTACCAGTTCCAGCTCTTCGTCCTTCGTATAGAAGTGCGGAGAGATGCGCACGCCGGCGCCGGGACGATAATCGACAATGAATTCGCGTCGAATCAACTCTTTGGTCATGGCGGCCGCGTTGTCGTCCCAAACCGTAATGGTGCCTCCGCGCTGTGCTGCGTTCTGCGGGCTCGTCACCCGAAAGCCGGCGGCTTCCGCTAATCCGATCAACGCTCCGGTCTGGCGCGTGCTCTTTTCGCGAATCGCGGCCACGCCGATCTCATTAATTATTTGGTAACCGCTTTCAGCCGCATACAGTGCCGGAATCGCCGGCGAGCCGTGGAGAAATCGCGTGATGTTCGGAGCGTAACGCAACTCACTCTCAAAAGCGAAGGGTTCTTCATGGGCCATCCAACCCGTGGTCTTCGGCTCCAGTTGCTCGATCAAATCCGGTCGCACGTAAAGATATCCCGCGCCGGGACCGCCACAAAGCCATTTCACTGAGCCCCCGGTCGCGAAATCCACTCTTAAATCTTTCACACTGAACGGCACCGTGCCCGCGGATTGGTATGTGTCCAACACAACCTGCGCACCGACTCGGTGTGCGCGCTCGGTAATCGCTCGGGCGTCCTGCAGGAATGCGCTCTTGTAAAGCACGTGCGAGATCGGCACCAGCAAAGTTTCTTCATCGATCGCCGCCAGCATTCGCTCCAGGGGCACGGTCATACCATCATCAGACTTTACCTGTTCGATGCGCAGTCCATGGGCACGCGCGTGCGCCTCGTACACGTACATCACCGAAGGGAAATTCAATTCGGAGTAGACGATCTTGCGACGCTTTGAGTTTTCAGGCAGTGGGAGAAAGCAGGAAAGAATCAGCGACTGACAAATCGAAACATTTTGATGCATCACGACCGTGCCGGCGTCGGCGCCAATGATGCGCCCAAGCTCATTTCCGATCCTCACCGGCATTTCCCACCAGCCGTCGGCCCAGGCGCGCACGCCCCGCGTCGCCCAGATGTCCGCATATTCGTGCAGGCGATCGTAAGTGGCGCGCGGCATCGCGCCGAGACTGTGCGAGATTAGATAAACCGTCCTGTCGAGGATGGGAAATTCAGAACGCCATTTTAGAAGGTTGTCAGGCAACGGGTGCTCCGTTCAGTGCGGCGATAATTTACCACAATAACAACTTGGAGTGCGGTGGCAAGCGAAGCGCGACACCGCTCTGGATTCGCCGTCCCTCGAATCGACGAACTAAAGTTTATCAGACATCCAAGGCGCCGTCGCCGCTTCGCTCTGAGGCGCACTCCAAAAAAGTTAGCTCATGATAAAGTGATTCAGCATGTGGAAGTTCGCGAGCCCAATCAAACATCCGATTCCTGAAACGCGCTGGCCCTCGGCGGAAGAAGCGAAAGCTTCGCTTCTGTTTGAGCCAATACGCATCGGGCCGATCACCCTGGAAAGCCGTACCTGGGTGCCGGCCATGGTCCCATGGCGTGCGACTGAAGATGGATTTGTCACACCAGAGAATCTGGATTGGTATCGACGGTTCGCGGAAGGACAACCCGGGGCACTGGTGGTTGAAGCTACCGGCGTGCGCGACATACCCAGCGGGCCGTTGTTGCGAATCGGTCACGACCGATTTCTGCCGGGATTGAAGCAACTGGTCGAAACTGTTTGGGAAGCAAGCGAAGGTCACACTAAACTCTTCATTCAGATTATCGATTTTCTGGCGGTCAAGCGACGGCCTGACCCGGCAAAATATTTCCAGCGCTTTCTTCAGGTCACCGAACATCATCGCCAGGCGATTGCCGAATTGACTGAAGACTCACGCTGGGTCAGCGCCGACGAAGCCAAGGTCCGCGCTTTTCTCAACGATGCTCCGGACACGCTCATCGATCGCGTACTTAACGAACGCGAACTCGAATCACTTCGCTTTGGTTATCGCGAGCGAGTGACGGATATGGACCTGCCACACATTTGCGAACTACCGCAGGTTCTTCCGTCGATCTTCTCTGACGCCGCGCGCCGCGCGCGCGAGGCTGGATTCGATGGCGTCGAGTTGCACTATGCGCACGCCTACACCATGGCGGGGTTTCTGAGCGCGCTTAACGATCGAGGCGATGGCTATGGCGGGCCGCGAGAGAATCGGGCGCGCTTACCGCTGGAAGTTTATCGGGCTGTGCGGAAAAGTGTCGGCGATGATTACGTGGTGGGCGTGCGCTTTCTGGGCGATGAAGTGATTGCCGGCGGCAATCGGGTTGACGACGCGGTTTACTTTGGAGTTGAGTTCGCGAAAGCCGGCATGGACTACCTTTCCATCTCGAAAGGCGGCAAGTTCGAAGATGCCGAGCAACCAAAAGTCGGCCAGGCTGTCTATCCTTACACCGGCCAGAGCGGTTACGAATGCATGCCCACGACCTTGTCAGACGAACGCGGCCCCTTCGGCCGATCCGTGCCGCTGGTCTCTGCGATCAAGCGCGCAGTGAACGCCGCAGGATTCGAAACGCCGGTAGTTGCTACCGGAGGAATCACGACCTTCGAACAAGCGGAAGCAATTATTCACAGCGGTGCCGCCGACATCGCCGGCCTGGCGCGACAGGCTTTGGCTGATCCCGATTGGTTTGTGAAAGTGAGAACCGGACACGGCGAAGCTGTTCGGCGTTGCACCTACACAAATTACTGCGAAGCTTTGGATCAAGCGCATCGACAAGTGACTTGCAAGCTCTGGGATCGAAAGCAACTCGACGAACCGGGAATAAAGCTGGCCGCGGATGGGCGCCGGCGTTTGCTCGCGCCGCGTTGACAGCAAACTTAAACTCAACTTTCCGGACGTAATGATGAAGACCAAAGTTGGCGTCATGGGATCGGCTGAAGCCGCCGCATCGCAAGTCCTGCGTGACAAAGCGATTGCCCTGGGAAAAGTCATCGCCGCAAGTAATGCGATTTTGCTTACCGGGGCGACTACCGGACTGGTTTACGCGACCGGCAAAGCTGCTCATGATGCCGGGGCCATGCACATCGGCGTTTCGCCGGCCGCCGATGAAAACGAACACTTCGACCGATACGGTTTACCCACGGACGCCTGCGACGCAATCATCTATACCGGCTTTGGCTTGAAGGGCCGCAACGTGGTGCTGGTGCGCTCGTGCGATGTGGTGCTCTTCATCTCTGGCTCGATTGGTTCGCTGAACGAATTTACGATTGCTTACGACGAAGGCAAAGTCATCGGCTGCCTGACGGGAACCGGCGGAGTAGCTGATGAAATCGAACGACTCGTTGACGAGTTTCAGAAAGAGACGAAGGCACGCGTTTTTTATGGTGACGATCCGGAGGAGCTGTTGGAAATGTGTCTAGCGGAAACAACATCGCGCTCCTAAAGGAGCACGCCGACTTTTTGCTTCTCGAGGTTCTATAAACATTTCGCCACTCCGTGGCTCAAAACTCGGAAGGACACTCAAACATGGACTTTGGACTAAAAGATCGAGTGGCTCTGGTTGCCGCGGCCAGTCGCGGGATCGGCTTTGCCGCCGCGCGTGAGCTGGCGCGCGAAGGCGCGCGAGTCTTTCTCTGTTCGCGGGATGAAGCACACGCGTCGGAAGCAGCCCAAGAGATTCACCAGGAAACGGGCGTCGACGTTGCCGGGATAGCCGCGGACGTAACCGACGGCGCGCAGACTGAAAGCTTTGTGAATCTCGCTTTGGAACGCGCCGGACGCGTCGACATCTGCGTGACCAACGCAGGCGGCCCCCCGGCGACCGTTTTCGCCGACACCGACCTGGACATGTTTCGCAAGGCGTTTGAGCAAAACGCATTGTCAGCGATCCGACTTGCCAAGCTGGTTCTACCCGGCATGCGCGCGCAAAAATGGGGACGCATCGTCAACATCACTTCCGTGTCGGTCAAGCAGCCGATCGAAGGCTTGCTGCTTTCGAACACCGTGCGCGCGGGTTTGACCGGTTGGGCCAAGACAGTTTCGAACGAAGTAGCCGCTGACGGAGTCACCGTGAACAACGTGGCGCCGGGATACACGCTGACTGAACGACAGGACGAGTTGGCCGCTACTCGCGGCAAAGCCTCGGGCAAATCCAAACAGGAGATAATTGATTCCTGGGCGTTACAAGCGCCAATGCGCCGCATGGCCTCCGCTGAAGAGATCGCCGCCGCCGTGGCGTTCCTCGCTTCTGAGCGCGCGTCTTACATTACCGGCGTGACGCTGCAGGTTGACGGTGGCTGGGTGCGCGGGCTAATTTGATCAGGTACTACTCAAGCGATCACCAAGATCTTACGGAAGAAAGAGGGGGGACACCAATGCGGACGAATAGATTCAACTTTGCGCTTGCTTCTGGCCTTCTGGCCCTGGCGGCGCTGGCATGCAGTGCAACGACGGCGAACATTAGTAGCTTGAAGATCGGGAAAGACAAGGAAGTCAGTCAGGAGACCAGCACCTTTGGGGCGAATGATCCTATCTATGGCGTGGCGACGATTTCAAATGCTCCGGGGAAGGTCAAAGTAAAAGGACGCCTGGTCGTCGAAGACGTCCCGGGGCAACAAACCGGTCCCATTCCGAGCCTCGAGAAGACTCTTGATCTGGATGGCAGTGGCACTGCCACCTACAGTTTCACGCCGCCTCCCGATGGTTGGCCAAAGGGCAAGTACAAATTGGAAGTTATTTTGATGAATGAAGGCGGCGAGCAGAAAGACCAGAAATCCGCCAGCTTCACTGTCTCATAGTTCTCCGCTGTAAACGTTCGACTTGCCACAGAAGCCCGTGCCCAGACGCGGGCTTCTTAATTTGGTGGGGAGAATGCGAATCTGCCGGGAATTGGAGGCACGACATCAGCTCGGATCAGGTTATACTTTGGCTATGGCGCGCGGGTGGGAAAGCAAATCGGTCGAGGAGCAAATCGGCGCTGCTGAGGCTGAGCGAGACGCGCAAGCCGAGCGTCAAGCGTCTCCACAGCAACGCCAGCAGGGCGAGCGGCGGCAGTCTCTGCTGTTGTCGCGGGCCCAGATTCTCGGCCGCCTGAAGTTGGCGAGGAACGAGCGTTACCGGGCGCAATTGGAATCAGCGTTGAAGCACGTCGAGTCGCAGCTGAAAGAAGGCGAGCCAACCTCTGATGAACATTGACTCGCGCTTCTTATTCTCTCGGTAAGGCCGTTCGGAATGCCTTACGGATTAGTCTTCGCGGCGGCGGGCTTATTAAATTTCGAATCGTCCACCGGCACATTGAGTTTGATCTCGCTGAACGTCCGCGTTGACACCCGATTGGCATCGACCGCAGACAGCCTCACCGTAAATGGAAGTTTCACGCCCTCAACGTCGCGATAATCCTCGAAATCTGTCTGCTCGGGAATGATGCCAATCATGGTTTCGGTGTAACTAACGCGCCGCAGCAGCAAGCCGTTCTCGGCATCAAAAAACAGCCGCTCGCGCTTTTTGTCCGCCGTGGTCCCCGTGATTACATAAACGTCGCGCTCGCCGATCTTTTCCTTACGGCCGCCCACGCGAAGGCTCGTGTATTGCTCTTTCAGTTTCAGATTGCGGAACAGTTGGAGCGACATTTTCAGATCAGCCAACTGCTGGCCGGTAATATCGTGCAGGCCCTGCGGATTCTTTTCCCAGCCCAGGTTGCCGCTGACGGCGCGCTCCATTGTGCCTTGTTCCGACATGAACATCTCATGCGCTCGATCCGGAGCTGACTGCTCGATTTGGTAAGTGAGCGTCACACCGCTTGACGTCTTGATGTTGCCTTTCATAATGCGAGTCTTCAGCTTATCAATAGCGGCCTGGCCCCCAATCGCGGCCACGTACTTGTTGATGATTTCATCCGCGGAAGGCATCGCCGGAGTCGGTGAAGCCTGAGCGCCAGGTGCGTTAGCCGCAGGCGCCGACGGTCTCGGAGATGGAATCGGCAGGGGCAACGGTGGCAGGCTTACGGGATTTCGGCTGCCCCGGTGACAGGTGTAACAAGAGACTTCCACGCCTCCTTTGAAGGTTGTCTTGTTAACACCGAGCACCATCGTGATCATTTCGCGGGCCCTGTCCTTTTCAGGCTTTTCATCTGAGTCAAACGCCCAGACGCCGTTGTTGTTAACGTGGCAGAAAGTGCACCTCACCCCCAAAGACGCACTGAAAAAATTCATCACCGGAATCAATTGCGATTGCGGCAGGCCGTTGAGCACCTTGATATTCTTTTGCACCTGTTCGGTGGTTTTTTCCTGTGGCGCTCTAGCCGCCGCTGGCGTCTGTGCCGGCGCGGCCATTCCCAGGCTCGACAGAGAAACAAATTGGCGCTGGGCCGGCGACGATTTTTGCGCACCCGCATTCGTGATAACTACGATGACGCTGACACACGCCAGCGCGACGATCAGAAGTCTGAGAATATTTAGTTTCATTTTTTGCTCCCGTCGGTCCCTGCCGGAAAGGGGCGCTACCGGCACAGAAGTTCGGCGGCACAAGATACAAAAACAGCGTGCCTGTTTCTGGGGAGACCAGCTTAACGGCACGCTGTTATAGACCGAAATGATCGCTCGATGCAACCGCGTCGACTAATCGATTGGCGACTCACCCGCGATTCTTACGCAGATGGTTTTCTTTTGACTTCATCAGGCTGTCGAACGATTGATAGATCTGCAAATAGATTTGGGTTTCGCGCGGAATTAGTGAGCGCCAACCCGCGCCGCCACGCCGAATGTAACCGGGCAGCTTCGCGGCGTTGGAATTGTAACCGGCGGCCATTAACTCACTTGGCGCTGCCTGTTTCGCGCTCAAGGCCGCCTGAATGTCTTCGTTGGCGAGCAAATCGCCCCAGGTATCTTGCATATAAAGCAGCATCGCTTCGAGGGCGTTTCCGTGATTGCGCATGCCGGCCACAAAATCGGGATTCAAGCCCACACCCGGATGACGTTGGCGCATGAGGGCATACGTCCACGGGATCATTTGCACCATGCCACCCGCGCCCGCTGAGCTGACCGAATAGCGATAAGTCTCCAAAAGGTTCAGCGCATAGAGTGAATAGATTTCTTCGTACAGCGCGATCCGATTTTCGTTTCGAAAGCGATCGTGATCGACGTGCTCAACGATACAAAGACGCTTGGCCACCTCAACAATGTTCTGCGGAATGGACACTCCTTTGTCCCGCAGACGTTTTGCCGCCAGATCGACCATTGAGTTGACGTAAGTCTGGCCCGCCTTCGTGATGTCGCTGGCAAGCAGCGCTGGGTGGGCCGACGTGTAATAGGCCATCTCGCGAAAGACGCCGCGCCGCTCGATCGGAAATTCGACGACCAGCGGCAGCAGCGATCGATTCTTTTCGTCAAAGACCGTGACCGCCGTGTTAACGCCGTTGGCGCGCAAGACGTGGACGTCAACGGGCAGTCCCAGCGAAGTTGTCAGCGAAAGTGCCGAGCCTTTCGTCAGGAAGATCGTCTTGGGAATCCGGATCAGATGGATCTGCGAAGTCTCAGGCAACAAAGTAGCCAGCGTCACATACTCGAGCGAAGGCACGGTCAACGCGGTCGGCAACGGGCGAACCTTCATTAGCCGCGTGGCTTCGTTAATACGCGCGCGAATCCGGTTCGGAGACAGATGCCGAGACGCGCCGGACTCTTCACGTGGCGAGGCTTTTGATTCGTCTGGTTGCTGTCGATTGATGCTGGCCGGTGTCTTTTCACTCGATTTCGTTCCGGCTTCCTGAGGACGCGACGGTGTTTGGGTTTGGGCGGAGGGTTCCTGATATTTCGGTTTAGAGGAATTCGCTGTCTTTACAGCAGCTACCGAGCGTGGACGAGTTATGGGGTCGATCGATCTCGACGACTGGGCCTGCGAACCACCGGCAAGAACAAAAACGACCAACGCGATGAGACTAAATCTGAAGGGCATTTTCATGATGATTTCTCGGGTGGGGGGAAAGACTTCGCGGTATGCAAAGCCTACACTCAGATTCGCGTAAACATCTCCTGGTTGTCAACACTTTTCTTCTGGAAGGTCCTAGTTGGCTGGTACTTTTCCCTCACGTGACAACTGATCAAGGCCGAAGCTTACTCATTCCCCTTTTGCAACACACGTTCCAACTTTCGTACTCGCTCAATCAGTTCTTTCAACTCCTCACGCATACGCGGCAAGCGGCCAACGTGAGCATTCAAACGTTTGTATTTATCCAGGGGTTGAATCGGAATTCCCCACCACACGCCGGGCCGGACAATCTTGCCCGGCAGAACTCCCGCCTTTGAACCGATGACGGCGCCGCTCTGAACGCGTATGTGATCGCCAAAACCCACCTGTCCGCCGATAATGCAATCATCCTCAATAATGACGCTGCCGCTAATCCCCGTCTGCCCGGCGATGACGACACGCTCGCCGATGTCGCAGTTGTGACCGACGTGAACCAGGTTGTCGAGCTTCGTACCGCGCCCGATGCGCGTACGGCCCAGCGCGCCTCGATCCACGCAAGTGTTCGCGCCCAATTCGACGTCGTCTTCAATGATCACGGTTCCGATTTGCGGAAACTTGTGGTGGCTTTGCTGGTCGCGGACATAACCAAAACCGTCTGCGCCAATGACCACACCCGCATGCAGTATCACTCGATCGCCAATGGTGACGTTGTCATAAATCACGACGTTGGGATGGATGACACAATCGCCGCCCACGACGACGTTGTCGCCAAGGATTGCGCCGGCAAGAATCTGCGTCCCGACTCCGATGCGGCTGTGCTCGCCGATGGCTACATGCGGGCCGACAAAAGCAGTCAAGGCAACGTCCGCAGTTTGCGCAATAGCGGCCGTGGCATCGATCACAGGTTCGCGCCGTTTCTGTGGATGCAGCACCTCTGCGACCAACGCGAAAGCGAGTTTTGGCTTTGCCACTTCAATTCGACACGGCGAGTCGATTGCGGCGGCGACCGGAACAATCACGCACGATGCGCGACTGCTTTTCACGGCTGCAAACCACTTTTCGTCCTCCACGTAAGCGATCTCGCCTTCGGTGGCAGTTTCCAGACTATTTACCCGCCTTATCACTCTCGTGCCATCGCCGATCACTCGTCCCCCAACTCTGGCGGCTAACTCTTCCACAGTGCTGTGCGGCTGTTCGCTCATTCGCTGAACAAATAACGAGGCCAACTATTTTCCGGGAAACGAGGTCAGATATTACAACGGTACGCCGGCGATTGGCGAACGAGTCCCAGGCAAAGTAGGTGAAAACATTGACGTTGGTTGTTCAGCCGATCAATTAGAGGGCTTTTTGCCTTGCTTTGCCTGTCCCGCCAAACTATCATGACGCTGCTGGTGCTTTTAGCGAATTCGTTCCCGCGGGTAGCAGACTTTTTTCACTTTTGTTGTAACTTTTGATATTCCCGGCGCGTCTTATTGCGTCAAAGTGCCCCAGAAGAGAGGTCTTATTGTTTAGCGATCAATTCCGCCGAGGCGAATCAGATAAAGGTAAGTTGTCCGGCGTAACCGGTTCGAAGATTGTCTCGACGCTGTCGGACGTTGCCTGGAAAGCGTTTCAGTCAGTCAACCGGCGTCTTCCTGAAGGCGAGGCCATTCGACCGAAATGGGCTCCGGGCCCACTGCTGAAATCCTATGAGCGCTCCGCGCCGCCGCTCGGTTTTCCCAGAGAAACAGATTCACTTTGCCCACGTTGCGTTAAGGAAGTGCGCACGGCTGTGATCGACGGCGCCACGCCGCTCGAGTCGTTGATGAATGAACATCCGGGCGAGATCAAGGCGCAGATTCTGGAAGAAAACGGCCAGGTCGTGATGCGCAAGACCTGTCCCAAGCACGGCGAGTTTGTCGATGTCATGGCCACGGATCCGGCGTTTCTGGAACGAATTGAATCGCTGTTTTTCGGTCGAGACTTTAAGGCTGCTGAAGATTCGCATGTGCATAAGCACGGAACCTCGAATATCAAGTTCGGCCGCGGCGCGGTGCTGACTGTGGATCTAACCAACCGGTGCAACATGATGTGCAATCCGTGCTTCATGGATGCGAACCAGGTTGGTTACGTACACGAACCGACCTTCGACGACACCAAAGCAATACTGGATCGCGCAGTCTCGTTTAAACCAAAGCGCCAGGTCATTATTCTTTTCTCTGGCGGCGAGCCGACGTTGTCACCTTACTATCTGGAGGCGGTCGCTTACGCGAAGAAAGTAGGGTTCTATCGGATTTTGGCGGCCACGAACGGAATCCGTTTCGCCGAAGACATCGAGTTTTGCAAAGCCGCCAAGGCTGCCGGACAGCACGGCGTTTACTTACAGTTCGACGGCGTAGGTGAAGAGAAGAACAAGCATCGCGGCGTCGGCAACTTGTTTGATGTAAAGGTGCGCGCGATCGAGAACCTGGCGAGTGTCGGCATCAAAGTCACGCTGGTCACCACGATCGTCAATACCATCAACAATGACGGCATTGGCCAGATCGTCGAGTTTGCCGCGAAGAACATCGACAAAGTTCAGACGATCGCCTTCCAGCCCGTTTCCTTTACCGGCCGCGACGAAGACGTTCCCGATGACATACGCATCAAGCAGCGTTACACGCTCTCAGGCATGACGCACGATCTGAAAGATCAACTCGATGGCCTCATGCAGCCGCTGCGCGATTGGTTTCCGCTTTCGTCTTACTCGGCATTCACCAGCGTGATGGACATGTTGCAGGGTGCGGACGCGCCGTGGGGTTGGTCTTCCTGCAATTGCCACCCGAACTGCGGCATCTTTACGCTGGCGGTCGTCAATCGAAAGACCGGTGACTTCAGATCGCTGTTCGACTTCTTTGACTACGAACAGTTCATGAAAGACATCGCTGTAATTACGGATACAGCGCGCGGCAAGAAACTGTCTTACGCTCAGTTGGGAATGGCAATCATGCGTAACTTTGACGCGACGCGCGCGCCCGAGGGCTTTCCGATTTCACAGATCGTCAACCTGTTCAAGCCGTCTTCGACCAGCTCGAATTCCGATCGCAACGATCGCATGAAGACTCAGGCGTCTGAGGATCCCAACGACGTCTGGCGCGTGCTATGCGTCGAAGGCATGTGGTTTCAGGATCTTTTTAACTATGACTTCCGACGCACTGAGATGTGCGTCATTCCTTACGGCACTCAGGAAGGCGAAATCTCTTTCTGCGCCTACAACACCGGCGTCGGCTGGCGGCAAATCATCGAGAACATGCACAAGACCGCCAACCTCGGCGAATGGTACGAAGAGCATGGCCGCCACGCCGTCTACGCCGCCGGACATAATGTTCCGGGGATTGAGAAGAAGCACTCACTGAGTCTGCCGATCATAAGTCAGATTCTTGCCGAGGATACGAACGATTCATCCGCAATAATTACGCCGCATTTGGTTGAAGAGCACGAAGAGTCGGTCGCGGTCTAATCTACTTGAGTAGCTGCCCGTCTTAGAGTTTGGGTTATAGTCCCACGATGTTGTTTTCGCAGCCGACCTCTCTTCCATATAGGAGAATTATGAATTTCCTCAAACGACTGTCCTCTGTTCTCTTGATTTGCCTCACCGCCCAGTTCGTTATTTACTCACAAGAAAAGAAGTCAAAGGACAAAGAAAGCAGGAAGCCCGCGACGCAAACCCAAGCACCCGAGGTGAGTCCGGCGCCGCCGAGGGCCCCTCTCGCGTTTGGATTGTCAGAGGATACGCCCGTCAAACTAAAGCTCACGCGAACTATGTCCTCCAAGGATGCGAAAGCTAATGAGAAAGTGGACTTCGAAGTTCTTGAGGACATCAAAGTCAGAGACGTTGTAGTAGTCAAGCAGGGAGCAATGGCGATCGCAACGGTCACTGAAGCACAGCCAAAACGTCGGATGGGGCGCGCTGGAAAGCTTAATATTAACATTGACTACGTTCAGCTGGTTGATGGCGAAAAGGTGCCTCTGCGCGCGGTGAAAGGTGGCAGCGGAGGGAATCACACCGCCTCGATGACCGGGGCTATCGTTGCCAGTAGCATTTTGTTTTTTCCCGCTGCTCCATTTTTTCTCTTTATGCATGGCAAGGACATAACCATTCCGAAAGGGACGGAAATCACTGCGTATGTGGCGGCGGATACCGTGCTCGATCCCGCAGCCTTCAACGGGCTGTCCACTACGACGGGGTCAGGGTCAACGACAGAAGTGGCTTCGACGCGCCTATCATCGGTAATAGTTAAATCTACACCAGACGGTGCTGAGATCACAGTCGATGATAAGTTTCTGGGTACTACGCCCTCGACAGTTCAGCTAACTCCCGGGGAACACAAAATAGTTATCTTGAAGGCAGGGTTCAGATCTTGGGAACGAACCATGACTATTAGCCCAAACGGAAGCGTAAACCTGGACGTAAGTTTGGAGAAGATCCCCTAGCAGGTTCTAGAGCATTGCAGCGGGCGCGTTTGCCGCCCTTCTTATTAACGGCTGCTCTTTTCGTCGTCTTCGATTTTCTTCTTTAAATACTTGGCCAGCTTCTCCGCGGTGCTTCTCTCACCGCGACTGGCGCTGGTTCGATGCGACGAATCGGCATACACGACAACCTTTGTCTTCAGGTTCACGACCTGCATGCTGGCCGACGCTGAGGGTGAGGGATTCACAAAGATGGTCTTGGCCCAGCTGGCATTTTTCTTCTCATGAGTCCCGGTAATCTCGAAATCCGCCAGCTCACGATCGGTGACGATGATCAAAGGAACTTCTTTCTTGCGTAAAGCTGCGGCCAGATAAGTCTCAAAGCCATCCATCGGAGCGATATAGACGTTTGAGTTTCTCGGTATTCTGGTGTCCTGCGTGGCGACTGCGTTCTGCGTAGCGCCCGTACTATCTTGCGCGATTACGCCGGCAACGCATGCGATCGTAACGAGGGCGAGCACGCTTACTTTGACTGCGAGTCTCATAGGCGAATCCTTTCTGCTGAAACCTTCTGATGGTGGGAAAAGAGAATTGAAATCCAGTAGGAAGATAACGGCACTTCTGAGAGCGCGTCAAGGCTGTTCCCGGGTGGACACGATACGGGACGACTTGAATCCAATCTCTTTCTTGATTCCTGGTAACTAGTCAAGAACCGTCTGTACGACCTTCTTTCCCAGATTATTCCTACGGCACTCTCCTTGCGATACGAATCCTGCCCGATTCGATTTCGAACGGGAGGAGAGTCACCGTGAAAAGCCTTTCTGCTTCATTGCTTGCACTTCTTTTGTTGTCAACTACTGCCCCGGCACAGTCTGCAACGGTCCAGTTAACCGCAGCAAAATCAATCCAACCGTCACAATCAACTCCCGACACTTCCCCGTCGATCCGGGCGCCGAGTCGCGACTCAAAATCCCGGCCGGCACGCCCCTGGACATCGAAGCCGTCTATACGGTCAGCTCTGTCGACATGCGGCCGGGCGATATGCTGAGCTTCCATGTTCTGATCCCGGTAAAGGTGGACGACGTCACGGTAATCGAAAAGTATTCGCTGGTGACCGGTCGTGTCGTAGAGGCGAAGCGCGGCGGTCACTGGGGTAAAGCCGGCAAGCTCTCATGGATGATGCTGGACGTGGTGGCGATAGAGCTGACGCGAGTGCCGCTGCAGGCACAGAAGGATTTGCCGACGGGCCGAAACGGAATCAAGGGAACAGGTCACGGCGGCGAAGTGGCCACGAAGGCCATCGTCTTCGGCGCTTTGCTGTTTCCAATTTCGCCGCTGGCTTTGATGAGCGGTTTTAAGCGCGGTGATGATGCTGTGCTGCCCCAGGGCGAACGATTCGTCGTCTTCGTCCAGACTGACACAACCGTAAGACTTCCGGTCGAGCGATCCGGGCAATGATCGGTCCGTCGTGTGTGAGAAGCCCGACCACCGGGGTCCCCCAACCGAGCACCTCGGTTGGGGTGGGGCGGTGAGGGAGGGCTATCAAGCCCTTGCTGACGCGCGGGCTTCTGAAACAAAAAAAGCCGGCGCGGCCATTTAGGACCGCACCGGCTGAGGCAACATCGTGTTCGCGTTCTTAGCGCTGAGGCGTGGGCAGGGCCGCGCCCCTGGGCACGATCCAAAGTTCGAACAACCAATCCTCGCGCGGCGCCGCAATCGTGACCGTAAATCGGCTCGCGTCGATCCCGCGCGAATTCACCAGATAATCCGAAATACGGGTAGCGCGCGCCTGAGCGTCGTTGGCACGTGCTTTCCGCGACGGATAGACAATGATGTAACCCTGCGTGCCGGGTTCGCTTTGCAACTGAATTGCATAGTTGTCCAGCCGCGCCTTTTCATCGTTGCGCGCGATGTCATAATACTCGTCAAACTTCCGGGCCTTGACGATGATCTCGATCGCGGTCGCACAACTTGCGGGACAGCGCATGCCGTAACCGCCCACATCGAGATTTGCGCGAATGCTCTGACCGCCCAAACCTTTCGTATCGACGGTAATGCTTGGCGTTCCCTGGCCGCTGATGATATGACCCGCATTAATTGTCCAGTTGTACGTAGGCGTGATATTGGGTGAACCGCCGCTAAGCGTCGCCGTGAAAGTGATCGGCGCATCTTCGGTGCCCCGCTCAGGACACGTAACAGTTACGTTCGGACAAACTATCTGTGGCGGCGGTGGCGGACAGTCGGTCACCACGATCGACACGGATGAAAACGCTACGCAGTCCAGCGCCCGTCCATCGTCTACTTCGACTACTGCCTGATAAACGCCCGGCTGTACTCCAGCCAGATTCCAAGTTGTGTTCGCCCCCTGGCCCGAGAGCCTTCCCCCGTTCGTGGTCCACTTGTAACGCAACGGTCCGCCTACAGGAGAGCTCGCTGTGGCGATCAAACCAATGTGCGACGATTCGTCAGCGCAGGCTCGGACCGACACGGGATCGGCAGCCAATGAAAGCGTGGGCGCCCCGCTCACCTGACGCTGCTGTTTCTTTTTCTTGGGCTTAGCGTCCACCGACGCAACCATCAAGACGGCGACGACCGTCGCCAAGGCGAGGCCAAACCAGAGACTCTTTCGAGGCATCATCATTTACCCTTTCTTATTGGGCGCGGCCCGGGGCAAACGGGCCGCACCTTGCGTTTTCCGGAGTTTAGGCTCCCGGCACTCTGAAATCCAAAGATAACAAGGAAGTAAAAGGGCCAATAGCGACCTCTTTCCATTGCCTACGGGTAAGAATTAGCCATTGTCGCCGCAGAACAGCAAGCCAGAGTCGCGTAAACACACTTACGCCGCTCGAAATCGACCAGCGATTTCGTATTCGACTTGACCTGGTCGCCACCATTCACGGTACAGTCTAGCTCATGCCGCTCGTAAGGGTGCGCTTGCCGGCGCGCCACCATCAATACGAAATTAAGATCGGGCCTGACCTATTGTCCGAACTCGGCCGCGAGGCGCGCGCGAGCCTAGGCCCGAAAGCCCGACGTATTGCAGTGATCTCAAACCGAACCATTTTCGATCTTTTTGGAAAGCAGGCAAATAAGAGTTTGCGCGGCGCCGGTTTCGCGCCGGCTGCCTGGTTGATGAAAGACGGCGAGCGCTACAAGTCGCTTCGCTCTCTTGAGCGGGCGCTGGCTTTTCTCAGCGAGGCCAGACTCGAAAGGACCGACGCGATCGTCGCGCTCGGCGGCGGCGTGGTCGGCGATCTCGCCGGTTTCGCGGCGGCTACGTACCTGCGCGGCATGGCCTTCATTCAAGTACCCACCACGCTGCTCGCGCAGATTGATGCTTCGGTCGGCGGCAAGACCGCGGTGAATCTGCCGGCGGGCAAGAATCTGGTTGGCGCCTTTCATCAACCAAACCTTGTATTGATTGACACCGAGACGTTGCGCACTCTGCCTCCGCGTGAATTGACGGCGGGTTGGTGCGAGGCCGTGAAGCAAGGCGCCGCAGGCGACCGTAAGTTGTTTGATCGAACCGTTCGCTTGCTTAGTAGCACAGACTCCAGTCGGTATTTCCGCGAAAAGAAATCACAGACTGAAGTCTGCGCCACGATTGCGGCGCATTGTCGTTTCAAAGCCTCAATCGTCGCCGGCGACGAGCGTGAAGAGATTGGCCGCGAGGATCGGCGCTCGCGGCGCATTCTCAATTTCGGCCATACGACGGCGCACGCGCTGGAGAGCCTGACGGGTTATCGCCGCTTTCGTCATGGCGAGGCGGTCGGCTACGGAATGCTGGTGGCGGGCGAAATTTCGAAATATCTAGGCATGCTGCCCCCTCGCGAGTTAGAATTGTTGCGCGAGGCTGTCGCGCTTTGCGGACCGCTGCCACGCGCTCATGATCTGGCCACTGACCAGATCGTGCGGGCGATGGCGAACGACAAGAAATCCGTCGGCGGCGCCACCAAATGGGTTTTGCTGGAACGGGTAGGCCGGGCCCGCATTGTTGATGGACGCGAGATTTCTGCGCAAGTTCTGCGTGCTTCGCTGCGCTCCGGTTTGCGATCACTTCAGTAGATCGCTGTCGCGCCAGCGACTTTTGTTACGGCAGAGACTACTGATCCCAAATCCCCCGGATGAGGTCTTAATGCAAATGAAAAATAACGAACGAGGCAGCGCCCGAGTCAAGCTCATAATCTTTCTTGCGGTTTTCGCCGTCTTAGGTTATGTGGGTTACCTGTATATCCCCGTTGCGATTGACGCCTATTATTTCAAGGATACCATGCAAAACACTGTCAACCTTGCAGTCACCCAGGGCTATGACACCGCATGGGTGACAGACCAACTAAAGAAGGGTGGGCGTGAGTACCACGTGCCCGAGGATGCCAGTATCACACCTGCACAGAGAGATAACCGGATCGAAGCGCGGGTCCAGTTTACTCGTCCGATCTCAACCCCGATATACACCTACAATTACGAATTCGATTACACGGCGAGAAGCACAGCTTTTCTCACAATCAAGTAAAGCGGGATCAAGCAACTGCCGGACTTGTGACCGCGTATGCCTGCAGTTGGACGAGCCCAGCCGGAGCTTCTCCCAGCCATGTTGTAGGGCAGACTCCGCAGCGGGTGCATTGATTGACGGAAGGACAGGGAGCACTCGAGCGGGCCTCGTGGGCGCGTTCATCTTCACGCTGCATGAACTCACGCGAGAGGCCTGAGTCCACGATTTCCCAGGGAAGAATTTCGTCGTAACTACGGCGGCGACTGGTGTGAAAGTGCGGATCGACTTGTGTTTCGCGCAACGCCGCATTCAGATCGCCTTTCAAACGCGCCGTGGCTTCGATGACGCGTCCGATGCGTCGATCGCCGGAAGAAAACAGCGCCTGCTCGTGCGCGATGCGCGCGGACATGGCGCGAACTTCGACGTTGGGAATGCGCGCCAGGTGTTTTGAAACCCATTTCAAACGCCGCTTCAATTCCTTTTCGTCGCAGATAGCTTCCCATTGAAACGGCGTGTTCGGCTTTGGCACCAGACCATTAAGCGAGGGAATGATCTTGCCGGCTCTGCCAAAACGCTTGCCTGCTTCCAGCATGCGGTCCTTGATACGCTCAACCAGCGTAATCATCTCCGCCAGATCTTCATCGGTTTCAGTGGGCAAGCCCACCATCATGTAAAGCTTCACCGTCAGCATGCCGCGATCGAAAACCGCGCCGCAGATGTCGACGATCTCGTCGTTAGTCAGATTCTTGTTGATGACCCTTCTCAGGCGATCGGACCCTGTTTCAGGGGCGACAGCAATTTGCTGATCACGCGATTCAACCAACGCGTCCAGCAATTCTTCCGAAATCTGATCGAGGCGCAAAGAGGAGACTGAGATGCGATAGTCCATCGCCCGCAGTCCTTTCAGGATCTCGCTGATCTCCGGATGATCGCAAACCGCAGTTGAAACTAAACCAATTTTGTCGGTTTTGCCACGCCACTCGGCCGCCTTCGCCAGAATGTCGCGCGCCGGCACCACTCGCGGCGGCCAATAGTTGTAACCCGCCCAGCAGAATCGGCAGCCCTGTGAACAGCCGCGCGAGATCTCGATCAGAAACCGGTCACCCATTTCGGCGTGCGGCGCCCAGATAGTTGTTGAGGGAGCGAAGACCTCGTCCCGCTTCAACTGGGCGACGATCTCTGTTTGCCCACGCCGAATTGCCCGGCGGAGGCTCCCTTCTTTCGGACTCTCGGCAGAAATCGCACGACCAACTCGCGCCGGAACTCCTTCGGCCAGCGGCGTATAAGCGGCGATGGTTCCGTCTTCGTTATAGCTGACGTCATAGAGCGACGGCACATAGAAGCCGCGACCTTTTAGCGCCAGCGCCAAAAGCACTTCGTCCTTCGTTTCATTTTCCAGAATCACGTCGACGAGTTTCGGTCCCAGGATTTCGCCTTCGCCGACAGCGATCAAGTCGGTAAACTCGGCGATGGGTTCCGGGTTCAGAAACGACGCGGCGCCGCCCATGACTATCAGCGGATCGTGTTTCGTTCGGTCTTTCGCCCAAACCGGCACACCGCTCATTTGCAGCATGCGCGCCAAGTTAACGTAATCAGTTTCGAACGAGATCGAAAACGCGATCACGTCAAAGTCGCGCAGTTTCGTTTGTGATTCCAGGGAGAGCAGCGGCGTGCGTGTGCGCTCGTATTCTCCCATCTCGTCCAGCATGCGGGCGTCAGACGCCCGGCCGTTAAGGAGGGCTTGATCATAGCCCGAGCCCTTGCTTACGCGCGCGCTTCTGAAACTGTCCGGCAGGAACGCTCGTTCACAGGAAACCTCGGGAATCCGATTGAACAGTTCGTACATCGCCTGAAAGCCGAGATTGGCCATGCCGATGTTGTAGAGGTTTGGATAGCAGAGCGCGATGCGCAATTGCGCGCCGCGCTTTAGCACCCAACCTTCTTCGTTGGCCAGCTTCTGTTTGTAGCTTTCGACGATTCTTTTCATTTTGTTGGTCAGTAGTCAGTAGTCAGTTCCAGGTACCGGCGATTGCCGATTAGTGCGATGCAACTGACTACTGACAACTAACTACTGACAGCCTTATCCGTGCTGAACAGTTTCGAGAAAAGCCTTGAGCTTGCGCGAGCGCGACGGATGGCGCAGTTTACGCAGAGCTTTGGCTTCGATTTGACGAATACGTTCGCGGGTTACAGCAAAGTGCTGTCCTACTTCTTCCAACGTGTGCTCCGAACCGGTTGTGCCCAGGCCAAAGCGCATCTTGATCACCTTCTCTTCGCGCGGCGTCAAAGTGGCCAACACTTCGTCGGTAATTTCGCGCAAGTTCGACGCGACCACTGCGTCCGACGGGTTCAAGATCGATTTGTCTTCGATGAAGTCGCCGAGATGCGAATCCTCTTCCTCGCCAATCGGCGTTTCCAGAGAGATGGGCTCCTGGGCGATCTTCAGGACCTTGCGCACCTTCGAAACCGGGATGTCCATCTTCTTGGCGATCTCTTCGCTGGTGGGTTCGCGACCCAACTCCTGCACCAACGCGCGCGAAGTACGAATCAGCTTGTTGATCGTTTCGATCATGTGTACCGGGATGCGAATCGTGCGCGCCTGATCGGCAATCGCGCGCGTGATGGCCTGGCGGATCCACCACGTCGCGTAGGTAGAGAATTTATAACCACGACGCCACTCAAACTTGTCCACAGCCTTCATCAAACCGATGTTGCCTTCCTGGATCAGATCGAGGAACTGCAAACCGCGGTTGGTATATTTCTTTGCAATTGAGACGACCAGGCGCAGGTTGGCCTCAACCAGTTCGCGCTTGGCCTGGCCGGTTTGATGTTCACCAGTAACGATGGCCTGGAGCGAGCGTTTGATCTCGATCGGCGGCAGATGATGTTCCTGCTCGACCGTCTGCAAACGCTTCTTCCCGTTTGAGACGTGCTTTTTATAAGCCTTTATGTCGTCGGCCTTGAGCCGTTTCTTGGTCAGCCTATCGGAGTAGGTGTCGACTTCGCGTTCGGCAGAGCGAACTTCTTTCTGCACGTTTCGAATGGCATTGATCAAGCGCTGGCGCGAGCGCTCAGTCATATTCAAGCGGCCAATTTCGTCGGCGATTTCAATTCGTAGCCTGGCCACCTTGCGGCGCAGGCGCAAGAGTTTTTTAGTTTTCTTGCCGCGGGTGATTTTCTGTTCCGAACGCAGCTTGACCCACTCTTTAAGTACGTTCTTGAACAGCCTGCGAATGTTCTCGATGCCTTCGATGGTCCACTCGCGGTACTCGTCGGCCTTGTCTTCTTCACCGGCCAGTTCAGCCTGTTCAGAAAAATTAACGACTTCGCGTATGTTGATGGTGTGGGCGGCCAGTTCGTCGCCAATCTTCAGCAGTTCAGCCACGGCAATCGGCGAGCGGGCGATGGCTTTTTGAGTTTTGATCTGGCCACGCTCGATTCGTTTGGCGATCGCTACTTCACCTTCGCGCGTCAGCAGCGGCACCACGCCCATTTCGCGCAGATACAACCGCACCGGGTCGTTGGTCTTTTCCAGCGCGCCGGCCGAGAGATCCAGTTCCAAATCTTCGCTGTCGCCGTCTTCATCATCAGTGGCGATGGCCGCCGCCTGTTCTATCAGGCGCTCGTCGGAATCCGCCACATGAATATTTGAGGCATCCAGCTTCTGCAGCACATCTTCGATGTCGTCGGGTGAAACTACATTCTCCGGCAATTCCCGATTCAAGTCGTCATAAGACAGAAATTTTTTATCTCCGCCCAATTGCAGCAGTCGATCCATTACGTCGTCTCTATCTTTTTCTTCAATAGCCACTATTATTTTTCCTAAGACACCGCCTGCGCGGCTGTCTTTAATTCATCAATGTACCGTCTTACTCGTCTGCGCTTGCGGCAAAAAGTCACTGCGCTGTTTTGCCAATTGCAAAAGCTCCAGCGCCAGACGGTCGCGGCGTTCGGCTTCGCCGGCCCGCTCAGCTTCAGCCACTTCAGAACTCAATTCGTCAATCCGGCGATCAATCTTCATCAAGCGCAAGGCGTCCAGACAGCTATCGGCGGTCGTCATTGACTCGTCAAAGGATTCAGTCGTTTCGTTCATGATCAGCCGCGGCAGCAGTTCAGCAGCCACAGTGTCGCCCGCGGTTTCCTGACTCATCGAATCAAAGTTGATTTCACAACCCTCGCCGTCAAGCTTTACCAGCGCGCGAAAAATCGGGGTAGTTGCGAGGTCTTCGTAATCTGTCACTTCCAGGCGCGGCAAAACAATTCTTCTCATCTCTTCATTGGCCAGCAGGATATCCAGAAGCTTTTCTTCCGCCACCGTCGGCCGGCTCGCCGAACTGCGCTTTACCATTTCCTGAACGGCAGCCGCGTCGGTGCTTGCGCCACTGCGGATCCTTTGCCAGAGTTCGCGGCGTTGATCAGGCTGAACCCGCAAAGCATCCATGGCAATGTCAAAATATTCGCGTTTCTGAATTCGGCTCCGGACAGCGCGAACAAACGGGAGCGTCTCCTCAACTGCCGCAGCCTTATCACTGGGGCTGTGAAGGTTACGATCCCGTACTGCTTGATCGATCACAAATTGTATGTGGGGCTGTGCTTCGCCTCGGCGCTTCTGATACTCCGTCACGCCGTATTTTCTGATGAAATCATCAGGATCGGCGTTGTCCGGGAGAACCAGTACCTTGACTTCAAGATCTTCCGCCAGAATCGTTTCGATCGCTCGTTTAGCTGCCTGCACGCCCGCGCGATCACCATCATAGTTCACCACTACCTTACGCGCAAACCTGCCGATCAGTTTTACCTGCTCGGGCGTCAGCGCCGTGCCGAGGCTGGCCACCACATTCCCCACCCCAAACTGATAAGGAATAATCAGGTCCAGATAGCCCTCAACCAGGATGGCAAAGCCGTTCCGGCGAATCTCGTCGCGGGTCAGATTAAGCCCAAAAAGATGGCGGCCTTTTGTATAAGCAGGGGTCTCCGGCGAGTTCAGATACTTGGGCTCGCCCTCAGGCTCCAGAGTGCGTCCGCCAAACGCGATGGGCTTGCCCTGGGCGTCGAACACCGGGAAGATGAGCCGCCCGCGAAACCGATCGTAGGATCCGCCTTCATCTTTCTTCACCACCAGTCCGCTTTTTTCAAGCTGCTCCTGGGTTGCGCCTTTCTGACGAAGATGAGTCGAAAGTGCTTCCCAACTGTCAGGCGCAAAACCAAGCCGAAACGTCTTAATCGTTTCTTCGGTGATCCCTCGGTCTTTAAGATATTCGCGGGCGCCGCGCCCGGACTTACTCTTCAGTTGATCCTCCCACCAAACGAGCGCCCAGTGATTCAGTTCAATGACCTGATCCGAATCCCGCAGGCGAGCTTCAAAGCGACTGTCGTCGACCATCTTTGGCAACGGCATGCCCGATTTCTCGGCGACGATTCTGATCGCTTCGGGAAAAGTCACACGCTCGATCTCCATCACAAACGTGAAGACTGAACCGCCTTTGTGACAACCAAAGCAGAAGAACATTTCTTTGGCGGGACTGACGGAAAACGAAGGCTTGGTTTCCTTGTGAAACGGACACGGAGCCACCCAGTTGGCGCCGGCCTTCTTGAGCGTCACATAGTCCTGCACTATGCGAACAATGTCCGCCTGGCGGCGCAGGTCATCAATGAAGGTTTGCGGAAAACGCATCTTAATTCGGACGCCTAACTCTTAAGTTCTACTGTAGTCGCGCCGGTGCCGCCTTTGTCCTGAGCTGCCGGCGCAAATCGCGCGACGTGCGGATGATCTTTAAGCAATTCCGTGATTGCTCGTCGGAGTGCGCCGGTGCCGTGGCCGTGGATTATGCGCAGTTCGCTCAGACCATTCAAGAAGGCTTCGTCGAGAAACTTGTCGGTTAGATCGACGGCTTCGTCGGTTGTTTTGCCAATCAGGTTCAGCTCGGTGTTGGTCTTCAATTCAGAATCGGACTCGTTGGAATGCAGGTGAAGCTCTGTCGTTGCAGCTTTTCTCCGGAGATCCTCAAGCGAAGGCTTCACCCGCCCGCTACCGCGGACGGTACTGACTTCATTACGGCGAGCAGCGCGGTCATTACTGCGCTCGCTCGCTCCGCTGCCACTGGTGCTGACTTCATAGACGAGCACCAGATTATCGAGCTTCTCGCGCGTTCGTAGTGAACCCACACGCACTTCGGCTTCGTCGTCCTTGATGTGATTAACTACGCCAACTGAGCCAAACGAAAGCAGCCGCACCCTATCCCCAACTTTCAGATCGCGTTGGGGACTGCGGATGTCCTGTCGCCCAGAGTTCGCCACCCGCTCTTGAACCGGTTTTGTTTTGTCAGGGTCGACCGAAAGATCACTTACTACCTGGCCATCGCGAATTATGCGCACGCCGCGAAGCTCCGGTCCCGAACTCTGAGACGATGAACGTCGAGAACCTTGCGCAGTCTTGCCCGGGACCAGCGTCACGCGTTGAGCTTCGCGTTTCAGCTCCGCGGCGCGACGCGCGGCTTCGCGGTCCACTTTTAAACGCGAGGCGCGGTCTTCAATCTTACTTGCGAGCTCCCGGCTACGTTCTTCAAATTCCTTGATCGCCCGAGACAGTTCTCTTTCAAATTGAGCCTGGCGTTCTGCTTCGTGCTTCGCCGCCTGCTGATCAAGCAAGGAAAACTTCTCAGCAACTGCGGCACGCTCTTCTTCCAGTGCCTGGCGTAAACTTTCAGCTTCTTCGGCTTCACGTTTGATGCGACGCAGGTATTCAACCGCATCGCGCGAAGTCTTCCTGACCTGTTCGCTCGCTTTGCTAATCACTTCACTGGGAATGCCAAAGCGCTGTGCAATCTCCAGCCCCGAAGACGAACCGGCGACCCCAACCAGCAAACGATAAGTCGGCCGCAAAGTCTTTTCATCAAACTCCACGCTGGCGTTTAGCACCCCAGTTTCGTTGGCCGCATACATCTTTAAGCCGGCGTAGTGCGTCGTCGCCAGCACCTGTGCGCCGCACCGTCGGAAGTGATCTACCACTGCCACACCCAGCGCCGAGCCTTCTTCCGGATCGGTTCCGGTGCCCACTTCATCGAGCAGTACCAGCGCCGGCGACTCGCAAGACTCGATCATCTTTCCAATGTTCGCAACGTGTGAAGTAAACGTCGAAAGGTTAGCGGCCAGCGATTGATGATCGCCGATATCTGCCAGAATCGATCGATAGAAAGGCACGCTCGCGCGTTTTGCCGGCACCGGCAAGCCAGAGAGTGACATCAATGAAAGCAGCCCGGCCGTTTTCAAAACAACCGTCTTGCCGCCCGCGTTGGCGCCCGAGATCACCATGACCGAATTTTCACTATCGAGCTTAAGCGAAACGGGCACAACAGAAGTGCCAGCGGCACGGAGGCCTTCTTCGAGCAGCGGATGGCGAGCATCGATGAATTCGAGAGTAGCATTTGTGTCAGAACCCCGAGCGGTAGCGAGGGGATCGTGCCGCTCAACTTGAGTCTGTGATCCGGTCGCTACCGCTCCCGGTTCTGTACCAATCTTCGGAACCACGCAGTCGAACCTCTCCGCAAAGGTCGCCTTGGCGCCGATGAAATCCAGTTCGGTGATCGCGTTGGCCGCCTGTTCAATCGCCGGCAACTCTCGGCGTAATTCTCCCGATAGCGCAAACAGGATCTCGGCAATCTCTCGCTGTTCCGCTTCGCGCAGAGTTTGCAGTTCGTTATTCGCTTCGATTGTTTCCAGCGGTTCGACAAAGATGGTGGCGCCTGAAGACGACGAACCGTGCGCTACTCCTTTAATCCGGCCCTGATGATCTGAGCGGACCGGAATCACGAAACGATCGTTGCGAATCGTCACCAACTCTTCCTGGATAGCTTCGCTCGAACGACGCATGAGACTTTCCAGGGAACGCGTGATGCGCGAGCGTGCCCGGGCAATCTCATGGCGAATCGTTGCCAGTTGCGGGCTGGCGCGATCGTCAAGTTCGCCGCTTGGCAGTATTTTTTGGTGAAGGCGCCCCGCCAGTTTGTTTAATTCGGAAGTCAGCCCGGCAACGATCTCAAACAACGTCGGACACGCCTCGCGTTCAGCCAGGACCGCTGTACGCGCGGCCATCGCGCGATCACATAACCGTGCCAGATCGAGAATCGCGAAAGGGTCAAGCGCCGTTCCCTCGATCCGCAGGCGCGAACGCGAATCGCTGGTGTCCGCAATGCCGTCGAACGACAAGCTGCCTCCGCGCTGGCGCAACTCAACGAATTCCGCAACCAGACGCAGCGCGCGTCGTAACTCGTCCGGATCAGCAATTGGCGCAAGGGCGTCGATGCGCGCGCGGCCATCGTCGGTTTGCGCGCCGCGGCGCAACAGCGTTCGCAGCGGGTCGAATTCGAGAATGCCGAAAGCCTGATTTTTCATTGCGGGAATGGTTAATCTTAACACTAGCCCCATGAACTAACCTTGTCGAGCCGACTGAGGGTGCTGTCCTAATGTTAGGTTTTCTCTGCGCGGTCTCGGCGTCCTCGGCGTCTTGCGGTGAATCTTTCTGTAACTACGCTCACCGCGGAGACGCCGAGTGCGCAGAGCGGTCGCAGAGAATTTCAAATTAGGACACCACTCGGATGAGTTCCCGCGTTGCTCACTTCCACCTTTTGGCTTATATTCGTCAACTTCTCAAATCGGAAAGAAAGGCACTCATCTTATGCCCTCCGTACCAATCACGGTCGCCTATGGCGACGGCATCGGTCCCGAAATCATGGAAGCCACGCTCCACATCCTGAAGGAAGCGGGCGCCAAGCTGGACATCGAAAAGATAGAAATCGGCGAGAAAGTTTATCTCTCCGGAAATACTTCCGGAATCGATCCGAGCGCCTGGGCCTCTCTGCGGAACACCAGAGTTTTTCTCAAGGCCCCAATAACGACGCCGCAAGGTGGCGGTTACAAGAGTCTCAACGTGACTGTGCGCAAAACCTTCGGCCTCTACGCCAACGTGCGGCCCTGCGTTTCTTATCATCCGTTTATCGAAACAAAGCATCCCGGCATGGACGTCGTGATCGTGCGTGAAAATGAAGAGGACCTTTATGCCGGCATCGAATATCGCCAAACCGACCAGGTAATGAATTGTTTGAAGATTATTTCCCGGCCCGGTTCGGAAAAGATTGTGCGCTACGCTTTTGAATACGCTCGCCGTCACAACCGCAAAAAGGTTACCTGCTTCACCAAAGACAACATCATGAAACTAACCGACGGTCTGTTTCATAAAGTCTTTGACGAGATCGCTGCTGAATACTCCGACATCGAAAACGAACACTGGATCGTGGATATCGGCGCGGCCAAGCTGGCCGATACACCCAATGCTTTTGACGTAATAGTGATGCCGAATCTTTACGGAGACATCTTGTCGGACGTGGCTGCCCAAATAGCCGGATCGGTTGGTCTCGCCGGTTCAGCGAACATCGGCGAGAACATCGCGATGTTCGAAGCGATTCATGGGTCGGCGCCGCGCCGCGCGGGCCAGAATTTGGCAAACCCGTCAGGCCTACTCCTGGGCGCGATCCTGATGCTGGTACACATCGGCCAGACTAACAATGCGGAGAAAGTTCATAACGCCTGGCTACGCACGATCGAAGATGGAGTTCACACCTATGACATCTACCAGGAAGGTATCAGTAAGCAAAAGGTGGGAACGAAGGAATTCGCGCAAGCCGTGGTTGAGCGCCTCGGTAAAAAACCCCGAACGCTTAGGGCAGTCGCTTACAAGCAAACAGATGTCGAAGGAGTTTGTAGCGAGACTATCGTCAAGGAGCGCTCGGATACAAAGAAGGACCTCGTGGGCGTGGATGTCTTTTTGGACTGGCTGAAAGGCTCACCGGACAACCTGGGGAACTCGCTCACAAAGATTACGCCGGAGGATTTGCGGCTTTCAATGATCAGCAATCGCGGCGTAAAAGTCTGGCCGGGGGGCGCCTCCGAGACCTTCTGTTCTGATCAATGGCGCTGCCGCTTCATGTCGCAAGAGAAAGGCGCGCCCATCTCGCATCAGCAGATCATCGATCTGCTCGGCCGCGTCGCGGGCGCGGGCTTTGACTTCATAAAGATCGAGAACCTTTGCAACTTTGACGGCGAGCGGGGATATTCACTGGACCAGGGAGAATAAGGTCAGTACCGGGAGCGGTAGCGACCGGGTACCGTCTTCTAAACGGCCGAGATTGACAACACCTAACCTGGTCGCTACCGCTCCGGGTACTGACTTCATCTGAGACTCAAAATGTCAAAAGCTAAGAGATCCAAAAATTCGAAATCCGAAATTCGCAATTCGCAATCTCTCGTCGCTGTCCTGATGGGCAGCAAGTCGGATTGGGACACGATGCGCGCGGCCGCGGATACTCTGCAGCAGTTCGGCGTACCGCACGAGAGTCATGTCATGTCGGCGCATCGCACGCCGGCGCTGGCTTCTGAATTCGCCGCCACGGCAGAGTCGCGGGGTATTGAAGTAATCATCGCGGCGGCCGGCGGCGCTGCTCATCTGGCGGGTGTTATTGCGGCGCACACGACGCTGCCGGTGCTGGGCGTGCCGATGAAGAGTGACGCGCTCAACGGTTTGGATTCCCTGCTCTCAACCGTGCAAATGCCGGCCGGAATTCCGGTGGGTACCCTGGCCATTGGAAAGCCGGGCGCGACGAACGCTGCGTTATTGGCGATCGCGATCCTGGCCAACAGTCGGCCGGCGTTAAGAAACAAACTGCGGGAGTTACGCGCTGGGCAGGAAAAGAAAATTCGCGAGACGAAACTGGACTAAGAAGTGCGGATAACGGGACTCGCCGACGTTCACTCTCTATTTAGCACCTCGCTTCAGCGAGGTGTCTACGAACCATGAAGAATCAGTTAAACCGTTTCAACGGTTTTTCGACAAGCCGTTAAAACGGCTAACCTCAATGTGACTACACATTTTGTTCACCTCGCTGAAGCGAGGTGCTAATGAAAATCAACTACTAGCCTCCACCTGAATCCCTGGCCAGCAACGCCGCTCCGATGGCTATTCCATCTAGTCCCAATTCCGCCGCGACAATTTTGGTCGCTTCAAAGCACGGTTGAAACGAGCGCTTGCCGGCTTCTGCGATGATCGGTTTCACAATTAGATCCCCGGCTTCCATGATGGTGCCGCCCAAAACGATTCGCTCAAGGCTGAGCAGGTTGATGATGCTGCCCACCGCCGTGCCGATGTATTTTCCCGTGCGTTCGATCATCATGACGGAAAAGTCGTCGCCGTTACGGGCTTCACGAGCCAGATCCCCGGCAGTAAAGCTTTTTTCCATTGCCAAACGTGAAAGCGAGGACGTCGAGTCGCGACCCAGACGTTCGCTAGCACGTCGAACGATGTTAGGCGCTGAGGCAACCGTTTCAAGACAGCCACGGTTTCCACACTCGCATTCATTGCCTTCGGTATCGATGGTGATGTGTCCAATTTCGCCCGCGCAGCCCGAGGCTCCGATCCACAGTTTGCCGTCGAGAATGATCGCGCCCCCGATCGCATCGCCAATTCCGATGTAAAAGAGATCGCGCGCATCGCGGCCGGCGCCGGCTTTGTACTCGCCGTAGGCAGCAGCGTTGGCATCGTTCTCCAGCTCGACTCTCAAGCCCGTCGCCTTCATCAGCTCGGAATGAAGGTCGTCACGGACCATCGAAGGCAGTCCGGTGGAAATCAAAACGCGATCTGTTTCACGATTGACCAGGCCCGGAATCGCTATTCCCACAGACTTGATTGGTCCCAGTTCGCTGAGGCCGGCCACCAGATTCCTGGTTACCGAGATCAGATCTTCCGGTCGATATGAATCGTCGCGCGCTCCCAGAATTTCGCCGGCGGATGAGATGGCGACGGCTCGCATAGTTCTTGCGGCAATATCGATTCCGATGAAATTGTTTTCAGAGTCTGGTGGCATGCCGCAAGCCTTTCACGAGTGCTTCGGGGATTAGGGCAGGAATTTCGTCGTCATCTTATTAAAGGGCCGAGGGGCTGTCAAACCGCGCCTTCAGCGTGTAGAATGCCCTCCGAATCAAGCCATGCCTGACACGAGTAAAAACCAGGCGGTGCTGCCGCGCCTGCGCAAAATTCTATTACCTACGGATTTTAGCGGCTGCGCGAATTATGCGCTGCCTTATGCTGCTGCTATCGCGCGCGCGACCCACGCCACGATCATATGCTTGCACGTAGTCGAACCGGTTGTGCCGGCCGTCGGCTATACGGGTTTGGCCGATCCGATGCCGATTGCGGACATCAGTGAACAATTGGAAGACTCAGCCGAACGCGAATTGCCAAGACTTACAGACTGCGAGGAATTGAACGGCCTCGAAGTCGAGGAAGTAATCGTCCATGGCGATGCGGCCGCCGAGATTGTGCGGGTGGCCGGTGAACGTGACGCCGATTTGATTGTGATTTCGTCGCACGGTCGCACGGGCCTGGGACGAATGATCTTCGGCTCAACTGCAGAGGCTGTAGTACGTCATGCCGGTTGCCCCGTACTGGTTGTAAAACCCCCACAGGAGGAGGCCTCGGACAAGTGAGCAGTCAGGGTGGGCAGTGCGCGTTCAGCAAATGCGCGCTCTGCTCTCCGGCCTCCGTTCAATACCTAAATTCCACTGCTGACTGCTTACTGCTCACTTATGAACAGTCTTCATTTCCTGTCCCACTTGATCGAGCAGTTCGGCCTCTATGCGGTGTTCTTTCTCGTTGTCATCGAGGGAGACATCACTCTTATGTTGGCGGGAGTGCTGGCGCACAGCAGCTTTTTTGGCGAATACAGTTTTGCGCGCGTGTTGTTGTGGGGCACTTTGGGCGGCGTGGCGAGTGATAACTTCGCCTATTGGGCCGGCCGGGTATTCGGCAAGACGGTGCGCGGCTTTCGCTTTTATCGCAGCGCAAAGCCGCGCCTCGAACGGCTGACCAGTCGCTTTGGCGTCCTGTCAATCTTTCTTTCAAAATATATTTACGGCTTGCGGTGGGCGTCGTGCACTTTTTATGGCGTCGCGCGTATGCCGTTCCTGCGGTTCCTGCCGCTTTCGATGGCCAGTTGTTTCCTCTGGGTTTTCATTCTCAGCGGTGTTGGCTATTTTTTCGGCAGCGCGGTTACGGGATTGATTGGCGATTTTCGCCATGTCGGAAAAATCCTCCTGGGAATTGTAATCGGGGGAGTCCTGGGTTTCTATTTGTTCAAGCGGATGTGGATTTCCAAAAAGGTTGAAGAGGCGGCGCCCGAGCGTCTGCAGGAGATTGAGAAGGCCGCGATCGGCAGCTTAAAAGAGTTAAAGGAAGAGATCCGCGAAAAGATTCATTTGAAATAGTCTGCGTTGAAACTTGAAATCTGGAATTTGAAATCTGGAATTTTGAATTTGGAATCTGCAATTACTTAATTATCGTGATCATCGAATCATCTGCCCCAACTCGCGTCGATCTTGCCGGCGGCACAGTGGATATCTGGCCGCTCTATCTATTTCATCCCGGCGCTATGACGGTTAACTTTGCGCTGACCTTGCGCGCGCACGTGCAAATCAAAACCCGCAGGGATCAGCGCGTCATCCTCGAGTCACGCGACCGCAAAGTGAAGTTTGAAACCAGCCTGGGCGGACTTGAGGAACTGGCGCGCGACAAGCGGCTCGAACTGGTTTCGAAAATGGTGCACTTCTTCGGGCCCCAGACCGGTTTTCATCTGGTCGCCCACAGCGAAGCTCCGGCCGGCGCCGGCATTTCAGGATCGTCAGCGCTGGCCATCGCGCTGATCGGCGCGCTCAACCGTCTGGTCGGAGGGCGTTATGAAGATCACAATTTCATCGGGATCGCAGCGAACATTGAAACCACCGTAATCAAAGTTCCCGCCGGCATTCAGGATTACTATCCGGCATTTTACGGCTCGGTCTCGGGCATTCATTTGCGCAGCGACGGGGTGGAGCGAGAGCATTTGGAGATAGACGAAACCGAGCTTGAGCGCCGCTTTGTCATCTGCTACACCGGCGAGCCACGCCTCTCAGGAATCAACAATTGGGAAATTTTCAAGCGGCACATCGACGGCGACCCCGAGTTGTTTGATATCTTCGAACGCATTCGCGACACGGCGATTGCGATGCGCGCGGCGCTGCTCGGAAATGACTGGGACGCTGTGGCTGAGATCATGCGCGCCGCCTATCCGAATCGTAAACGCCTGGCGCCAAACATCACGACGCCGCACATGGATCTTCTGGTTGAGAAGGCGCTGGCGAATGGAGCGTTGGCGGCCAAGGTTTGCGGGGCCGGCGGCGGTGGCTGCATCGCGTTTTTGTGCGCAGATGGACGAAAGCAGGATGTCGAACGCGCTTTGACCAAACAAAAGGGCGCAGAAATTTTGGATTGGAAGGTGGCGCGCGAGGGATTGGTGATCAAGGAAACCTGACGCGAGCCGGAAACCGCGAAGCGGTTTCGTCCTCCAGCCAAACGTTGCCGCAGGCTACGTTGGGTAAGTGGCAATTGTTGAGGCTGCAACCCTGTCAGGGTTGCGGCCTGTTTCTTTGAGTTCAAGTCAGAATTGCTATCTCAACTTACTCAACGAATTTCAATTCAGTAGATCTTGCAAGCCTCAAGGCGCTTGCATCAGCTTGTATGATCCAAATTAATGCCGCAATCACTCTCCGCTGTTTACATCCATCTGGTCTTTTCCACGAAAGCGCGTCGTCCATTTCTAAAAGACGAGACTGTCCGCAAGTCGTTGCATTCATATCTGGGCGGCATCTCAAAGCAACTGAAGTGCGCACCTATCATTACCGGGGGGATGGACGATCACATTCATCATCTCGCACGCTTCGCCCGAACCATCACGCAAGCCGAATGGGTGAAGGAGCTGAAGCGCGTATCGAATCTTGGCTGAAAGAGGAACATTCGATTCGACATTTCGAATGGCAAGGTGGCTACGCGGATTTTTCTGTGAGCGCCTCGAACCTTGAACGTGTGAAAAAATACATCGCCAATCAGCAACGCCATCATATGAAGATGAGTTTTCAGGATGAGTTGCGAACCTTACTTCGTCGATGACGTGGAATGGGATGAAAAATATATCTGGGATTGACACAACCGCGTTGCGGTTGATTTATGAATCGTTCCGGTCCGGACGGAGATTTGCCGCAACCCTGTCAGGGTTGGGCGCGCCGATTAACTATGAACCCAACGTAGCCTTCGGCAACATTGGGCTGAAGGCTCCAACCGCTTCGCGGTTGAGGGCAAAACGTTCGGAAAGATCGATGTGAAACCGAGAATCTAGGGTTACCCGCCTTCGTCCGCGCGCTGCTTTGCTGCCGCTGCCAGTTTCGTGAGCCGCTCGATCTTTTGTTCGTGAGTCTCGCCGGGTATGGGTCCCGTATCCACTACACCGGCATAAGTCGATCGCTTCATCAGTGTTCGATCGGCTTCGCCACTGGGCGCGTGGGATGTAGTGGACGTAGGCGTTGTCGCCGCCGCGACTTTGTCCGGGGCCAGGTCGGCCGGAGTTTCGGCGCCCGCAACCGGCGAAGCATTTGCCGCGGCGGCACTCAGTGGCGCGGCCGAAGCAGCGCCCGTCTCGGCTTGTGCTTCCGCAGCCGGACGATGAGCATCCGCGTCCGGCGAAGAATCGACCACGGTCACCGAGGTTACGGGTTCTGCTCCGCCTTCCTCGCTTCGCTGTTTCGCTCCGGCGACAACTTTCTGCAAACGCGCGATTTTCTGTTCTTGAGTTTCCCCTGCGACTGGTCCCGTATCAACCACGCCTGCGTAGGTCGATCGACGATTTAGTTGCCGGTTCGGTTCAGCCGCTGGCTTTGGCCCAGCGGGCGGAGTCATCGACTGCTCTGCCACCACAGTTGCCTGTGCTGCGGCCGGTGTGGGCGTGGCGGGAACTGCGGCCGGAGCCTTTGCGGGGGCCGCGGCCGGTTTTGCGGCGGGCGCGGCGTGACCGTGTTCGCCTTCCGGCTCGACGATCACATAGACGCCTTTTTCGTTCTTCTTGATTACCGGTAGCGTCCCACCCGCGGCCTTCAGCAGCGCCGACAGTTCCGCTTCGACAAAACGGCTTTGCTTTTCCGGATCGCGCACGTGCCCGAGCGGTGGTCCCATGTAAAGCGTGCCGCAAATCTGACATTTGTACAGCACGTCATCTCCGCGTAGATGGACTTCAGAAGCTTCGCCCGCGGTCTTTAATTGCTTCAAGTGACCATTGCAGAGTTTTTTCTTTTCGTTGCGCTCGTTACAGACAGTTTGCGCGTTGGTGATTCGCTTGGGAAGCGGAGGCGTCGCTGGCGCTTTTGTTTCCGGCGCGGCCGATTTAGCTTCTGCGATATTAGCTGACATGATTCGCTTTCGCGTCGCTGATGTGTTCTGGCTAAGCACCACGGATATTAACGACGAATGGAAGGCTGGTCAATCCTTGATTGGTGTTCGATAAGCTTCAGCTTGTCGTGTTGAGCGACAAACTGAAGTTTGTCGGACATGATATTCTTCTCGTCTAATGCTCATCGAATTTCTTGGCGCAGTATGGCGGCGACTGCCGGGCAGCGTACGCCGTCGCGTGGTGCGCACCGGCCAGCGGCGTTTCACGGTTACCGCGGGCGCCATCATCTTTGACGATGATGGCCGGGTTCTCTTGCTCGAACACGTGTTTCGTCCCGATGGCGGTTGGGGCTTACCGGGCGGATTCCTCAGTAAGGGCGAACAGCCTGACACAGCTTTGCGCCGTGAGATGCGTGAAGAAATCGGCATCGAACTCGAACAGGTAGAAGTGTTGTTTGCCCGCACGCTGCCCAGGCCGCGCCAAATCGAGATCTATTTTACCGCCAGAGCCATGGGCACGCCGCGGCCGTGCAGTTTTGAAATCAGGACTGCGGCATGGTTCAAAATCGATGATCTGCCGGCTGAACTTTCGCGTGACCAGCGTCGCTTAATCCAGCGCGCGGTCGCGCTAAGTGAAAACTGTTGACGAATGATGTTATGCTACGCGCCGCTAACGCAATTACTCAATTAGATGATTACTGAGGAGACTCTATGGCAGCCCTAGGCGTGCAACTGATTCCGTCGCCCGAAGAGATAATGCAGATTCTGAAACGCACCGGAGCATTTCGCGAAGGTCACTTTGTTTATCCCAACGGCAAACACACTGCTCACTACTTTCAAATGCCTTTGGCGTTTCGCTATTACGATACCGCGCGCGTTTTGGCGGTCGCGCTCAGCCGTAAGTTTCGCGTCGAACGCGATATCGCCAGCCAGTTGCCCAAGGTTGCCATCATTAGTCCCAGTTCCGCGGGCATCCCGGTCGCCTTCGGCGTACGCGACGCGTTGAGTGCACAACAGATTTATTGGGCGGAACAGGAGGGCGGCCAGCGCATGTTTCGCCAGTACGTGAACCAGGGCGATATCAATCCCTGCATTATCGTCGATGACATCATTCGCAGCGGCCACGCCATCGAAGAGACGGTCGAGTTGGTGCGCAGCCTGGGCGCTCCAATCATCGGCTGTGGCGCCATTGTGCGATTTACCTCTGCGCCGGACAACATTGACGGCGCGTCGATCAAATCGCTGGTCGATTTTGACGAAAAATTTTACGAGTCAGCCGAAGCCTGCGCTGAATGCAAAGCCGGCGTGCCTGAGGAACATGTGCGCTTCTGAACAATAGGAGGCAGACTGCAGGAAGGGGTTACTATGCTGACCCTCACGTGGTAACGGTTTGCGGCTTTGCCGCAGCACAGTGCGGTAAGCCTTCGGCTTACCGGTGAGACCTGATTGAATCTTCGTGAGGCTGCGCCTCAGATGCTTGAGGCACAGCCTCAAGCGTTGACTGTGAAAGAGAGCCGCCGGAAAGGCAAAGCCTTTCCGCACTGTGCGGTGGCAAAGCCACTCAGACGTGCTGTCTGCCTACTGTTGTTCTCTACATCTCGTGCCGGTTCGTCAGCGCCTTGTCCATCGTCACTTCGTCGACGTACTCCAGATCGCTGCCCACCGGCATCCCCATCGCTAAGCGAGTCACGCGCAGACCCAGGGGCTTCAGTAAACGGCTGATGTAATTAGCCGTCGCCTCGCCTTCGGTGTTTGGATTAGTGGCCAGGATCACTTCGCTCACTTCAACTCCTTCATTGTTCTCTGGCTTCAGGCGAGTCAGCAGATTGTCGAGACGGAGGTCACTGGGACGAATCCCGCGAATTGGCGAAAGGCTTCCATGCAAAACGTGATACAGACCTTTGTAACTGCGAGTCTTTTCAACGGCCACGAGATCGTAGGGCTGTTCAATCACGCAGAGCAGAGAGCGGTCCCGTGAAGGCGACGCGCAGAAGCGACAGGGATTGACGTCAGTGAGATTGTTGCAGACGGAACATTCCGTGATGCGCTGCTTCACTTCATGCAGCGCTTCGATCAGGCGTTCCACGTCGGCTTCGGGCGCGCGTAAAATATAGAACGCCAGACGCTGCGCAGATTTCTGCCCGATGCTCGGCAGGCGTTTGAATTCATCGATAAGTTTGGTGACGGGTTCAGCGTAATCTAACATTTGTATTAGGGGTCAGGAATCAGGGGTCAGGGGCCGGTTAGCATTTTCAATTTCCAATTGCCGATTCATCTCAGCGAACTGCCAATTAGCAATTGGCAATCGGAAATCGGCAATTAAAAGAGGTTTCCCAACCCCGGCGGCAGCATCGAACCCAGCTTGCTCTTCATTGCCTCGTTGACTTTGCGATTACCTTCATTGATGGCCGCGACGATCATGTCCTGTAGCATCTCAATATCGTTCTCTTTAACTATCTCCGGATCGATTTTGAGCGAAATAATTTCGTGATCGCCTTTCATCTGGACGGTCACCACACCGCCACCGGCGGAAGCATCGACCCGCAACTCTTCCATTTCGCGCGCCATCTTTTCCTGCATCTGCTGCGCCTGCTTCATCATGCCCTGAATGTTGAGCCCACCGGGAAATTTCATCGTGCTAACCTCGCTTTGTCTGGTAATAGTTTTGAACTGTGCGACTGGAGCATCGTAACTGTCAATCGAACCGAATGCAACGCAACGGTTGGTTGTGGTTTAGCAGTTTCGAACGTGTTATAAGCCTCGCTGACGCATGAGCGCACTTGACCAAACGCAGCAGCCGGTTAGTTGGGGCGATGTGGTAAGAACCACGGTGCGACTGATCTTCTTTCGAGTCTCGCGAGCTGAATTGGTTGATCTCGGCTGGAGGCATCTGGCGTTTGGGCTGTTCTGTACGTGGCTGGTAGGCATGGGGCGTTACTGGGACAATCCGAGAGTCGGATTAATTCAACATCTGGGAGTGGGCTCGGTCGTTTATGTTTTTGTCCTCTCGTTGTTTCTGTGGCTGATAATCCTGCCTCTGCGCCCGCGACACTGGTCCTACTTCGGGGTGCTTACTTTTATTTCGCTCGTCTCCCCGCCCGCGGCTCTTTACGCAATTCCGATAGAGAAAGTCTTCAACCTAGACACAGCCAACGCAATTAACGCCTGGTTTCTGGCAGTCGTTGCCGGGTGGCGCGTCGCTCTTCTAGTTTTCTTTCTCAGACGGTTGGGCGTGATGAACTGGTTCTCGACCATGGTCGCCACTTTGTTGCCGTTGACACTGATTGTGGTAACGCTGACGGTATTGAATCTTGATCAGGTGGTCTTTGACTTAATGGGCGGCATCCGCGAGAGATCTTCCAGCGACACCTCGTACGGGATCTTGATCTTACTGTCCTGGCTTTCCATTCTGCTCTTTATTCCACTCCTGATTTGCTATCTTATCGTCGCTGTCAATCGTTCTTTTGCATCAAGAGACACCGGGATTGCGCTGAAGGATAATGAAAAGCGACCATAGCAATACGGCGACGGAGCACACGCTTACCGCCGAGATCAAACTGTATTACGATCTGCTTCTTTCCAAAGACGTGCCCGCGCCGCTGTTGATTGCTTTGCATGGGTATGGAGCAAGCAAGAGACAGATGATGCGCGAGGCCCAGGCAATAGCGCCCGAAGGTTTCGCGATTGCGTCGCTGCAGGGACTGCATCAGCATTTGAAAGAGCCGAAGGAGACCGGCGGACCTTTGCGTTTCGGGTTTGGCTGGCTGACAAACTTTCATCCGGAAGAATCCGTGGCCGTGCATCACCGGGCGTTGCTTGAAATAATTGAATCGTTAACCGCCCACGGCACTGTCGATTCAGAACGAATTTTTCTGCTGGGCTTCTCGCAGACCTGCGCCCTGAACTATCGTTTTGCCTTCACTCATCCGGACGTCCTGCGCGGTGTGATTGGAATTTGCGGCGGCCTGCCGGGCGATTGGGAAGCGAGCAATCTTTACCAGCAAACCGAAGCAGCAGTTTTTCATCTGAGCGGTGAGCGCGATGAGTTCTATCCGCCGGAGCGCACCAGCGGTTATGCCGCGCAACTACGGACGCGTGCCGGCGACGTTGAATTTCGAAGCTATGACGCGGCCCACGAAATTGTTCCGGCGATGCGAGCTGACCTATGTGCGTGGTTGCAACAGAAGTCGCAGGCTTAGAGAGATTTGCGCGGCCTGGGCAAAAACGGGATAGGTTCGGCGTCTAAGCACCGTCTGGGGGAACTTGCCGGACTGCTCCAGCGTCTAAGCTCACGTATCGATGAAACGAAATCCATCCACCTTAATTGTGCTGGCCCTGGCCTCGTTATTTGTTCTGGCCTGCCAAAAACAAGTCGCGCGAACTCTTAAACCGCTCAAGCCTCCCGAGCAGCTGATGGAAACGCGCGCGCTTCCCGCAAACAGCTCACCAAATCTCAAGCTGGTCATCGACGGCGCAACTGAACAGGTGGGAAAGACAACCGGCTACGATCCTTCATACCAGAGAATCGACTACCCCAATGGTGACGTGCCGATTGAAACCGGAGTTTGCTCTGATGTCATCGTGCGCGCCTTTCGCAAAGCCGGAATTGATTTGCAGAAGGAAGTTCATGAGGACATGAAGGGAAACTTCTCAGCTTATCCGACCAAATGGGGATTGAGCGGCACCGATGTGAATATCGATCATCGTCGTGTCCCGAATCTACAAACCTACTTCACACGCAAGGGCAAGTCGCTGACAACCGATGGCGGCAGCGAAACATTTCTGCCGGGCGATATCGTTACCTGGGACCTGGGTGGCGGGGTCGATCATGTCGGCATGATCGTAAATGTCTGGTACAAACCTTCGCAGCGTTACCTGATCGTGCATAACGTCGGCGCGGGCACGCGTATGGAAGACGGCTTGTTTGCGTGGAAGATCACCGGGCATTATCGATACTTCTGATCATACGAGCGATTCAGAGCGGCAAGAGCGATCCACGAAGTCACACAAAACAAAGCGAACCAGAAGTTTTTCTTAGCGTCGTTTAGTGTGGGTTCGTGGATCGTTTTCCAGTTTTTCACCAGCCTACTAGTGCTAATTGGCAGGACATGATAAATTGCCGCGCCTATCCGCCGAATAATTTTGGATCTGAGACAGCTATCAACATGAGGCTCCTCCGGAGCCTTGAGATAAACCTGAGGCAATCCATGAAACTCAACGTGCGCAAACCAGCTGTCGTGATTTTCTTAATCGCGGGCATCGCCTCAGCAATGGGCCAACCCGCGACGCAGACAAAATCAAACCGCAACGAGAAAACCAAAGCTGCTATTCGCGCCGTACTCGACGCGCAGCGCGACGCCTGGAATCGCGGCGACATCGAAGGCTACATGGACGGCTATGACCGCTCGCTAAAGACCGAGTTTGTCGGCGGTGACAGCATCAGTCGCGGCTGGCAAACCGTCCTTGATCGCTATAAGAAGAACTACAACTCGCGCGAGAAGATGGGAACGTTGACCTTTTCGGAAATCGAAATCACTTTATTGAGTAAAGACGCAGCGCTGGTGCTAGGTCGCTGGCGATTGAAGCGCGCCAGTGACCAGCCGCACGGCACCTTCACTTTGCTGTTTCGCAAAACGAAAGCAGGTTGGCGCATCGTTCACGATCACACCTCGTCTGCGTAGCTGGGAGCGCGGACGTCCCGTCCGCACTGAGCGCGAAGCGCGAATAAGATGTTTCGTCGAGTTCAAAGATAGAAAATGTAACGCGAGCTACGCTCGCGTGTGCGGGCGGGGACGCCCGCGCTCCCAGCATTACCTCGTCCCTTATTCTTATGGCCGATTCACATACAAGTGCTACTTCAGATCTCGCCGCGATCGAAGGCGAGGTTGAGTCACGCAGCGCAGTCTTCAAAAAAGAACTCGGCCTTTTCGATCTGGTCCTCGCCCAAGTTGTCTTTGTCGTCGGCACAATCTGGGTTGGCTGGGCAGCCAAGCTGGGCAACAATCAGATGGCCTTCTGGCTGCTGGCGATAATTACTTTTTATCTGCCCTTGGCCGCCGTCGTCATCTTTCTCAATAACCGCATGCCGCTCGAGGGCGGGTTGTATCAGTGGGCCAAGCTGGCCTTCAACGATTTTGTCGCGTTCATGGTGGCGTGGAACCTCTGGGTGTTCGGCATCCTGGTAATGTCGGGCATCGGTCTGATTATCAAGAAGAACATCGCTTACGCCATCGGGCCCCGCGCCGACTGGATGCATGAGAACAGAAAGATGACGACGCTGGTTTGCGTGGTCTTGATGTTGAGCATCATCGCTGCCTCCCGTCGTGGCCTCGCGTTAGGCAAGTGGGTGCAGAATGTTGGCGGAATATTCCTGCTGGTAACTTTTGCCACGCTGATCCTTTTGCCGTTTATTACCGCCGGGCGCGGGACGCTTCAGAACTATCATCCATTCTCGGCCAGCCTGCCGCCGTTCAATTCTTACAACATTAACGTCTTCAGCAAACTCGCCGTCGGCGCGCTCTCAGGCTTTGAATACATCGCGATTCTGGCCGGCGAATGTCGCGCACCCGCGCGAAATATCAGCCGCTCTGTTCTGATCTCGGCCCCGATTATTGCCTTGATGTTCATCCTCGGCACCGCCTCAGTGCTGGCCTTTGTGACGCCCGATCAAGTTGATCTAATTGGTCCGATCCCGCAAGTGCTCAGTCGTGGTTTCAGTTCATTTGGTTGGGTGTCGATACTTGTGTCGCTGACTATTTTTGGAGTGGCTGCCAGGCAAATCGCCCTGATGAGTATTTATTTTGCCGGCAACACGCGTCTGCCGATGGTCGCGGGCTGGGATGACCTGCTGCCGGCGTGGTTCACGCGCCTGCATAAGCGCTATAAGACTCCGGTCAATTCAATCCTTTTCGTGGGCATGGTTACATTGGCGTTCAGTCTCGCGAGTTTGATCGGCGTAAAAGAGCAGGAAGCTTTTCAGATTCAGGACAACGCCGCCACCGTCTTCTATGCCTTGATGTACATGGTGCTCTTCGCGATTCCGCTGATCGCGATCAAACGGTTCGGCGTCCGGGCTCCGCTCTGGCTCAAGATCGCATCTGCTTCAGGTTTTATTGTCTCGGTGATCGCCGGTTTTTACACAATGATCCCAATTACTAAAGTCGAGAGTCCGCGGATGTTTGCCGCCAAGATCCTCGTCGTGGTCGTGATTGCCAATGCCATTGGAATTCTGCTCTTCGTTTTAGGCCGGAAGCGCGCCGGGAAATAAGCGAACAAGAAGATGTCCATCCAGGTTGTCGCCAAAGATAACTTTAGCGGTGCAGTTTGAATCCTGGCGGTCATTCTCATTAGCACCGTGGCTTCAGCCCGGTGGTTAATGGTGAGATTCGAATGCGGAAACCGTTTGAAACGGTTTCCGGTTTATGTCGGATATTAGTTTCACCGGGCTAAAGCCACGGTGCTAATGAGACTGGGCAACGGCGGACCCGGTACTAGAAAAACTGGTTTTCATCCCCACCCTGTGTTAAGAACAGAACTCAACAAGCGTGTCTTAACTCTTTACCCCTGGAAGGAGAAAGAAAATGAAGATCAACTTTGGTCGCGTCCTGCTCGGCGGTTTGGTAGCAGGTGTAATACTGAATATCGGCGAATACATTCTGAACGACAAAGTGTTGGGGGCCCAGATGAAAGAGTATTTTGCCAAACACAATTTCCCGACACCGGGCGGAAACGCCATTGCTGTCGCCGTGGTAATGACGTTCGTACTCGGTATTGTGATCGTGCTTGGTTACGCCGCGATCAGACCTCGTTTCGGCGCCGGTCCGAAGACGGCTATTATTGCGGCCCTGTTTGCCTGGTTCGGGGTCTATGTTTACCCCGACGTTGTCGGGGCTGCGTTTGGATTTGTTCCCACCAGCATTTTGCCCATCGCGTTGGTGTGGGGACTGGTTGAATACAACGTCGCCGCGTTAATAGGCGCCTGGCTGTACAAAGAAGCCTGAGCTCTTCGCCAATCAAGGGCCAATCAAGGTCTGCCGCGGAATGGCTGTATGAGCTGGAAACGACTTTTGTTCTCGATCCCGCTCGGCTTTCTTATCATGATCGCCGATGGGGTGTTATTAATTTTGGTCAATCGTCTCTATCGGCCGAGCCATCCGCCGGGCTGGATGATCGCCGCGTTCTTTTACTTCGATGCCTGGCCGCTTTTTCTTACGCAGCACATCTTTCCTCGTGCGCCCGGTGACACGTTCGGCGGCCCGACGTTTCTCGCGGTAGCCGCAGCTGGACTGATCGATCTGATTGTCTTCTCGGCAATCGTTTACGCGCTGCTCTCCTGGCGCGCGCGCCGTAAAGCCCGTGCCTGAAAATCTTGCCGTCATTAATTGTTCGCAGCTGGTGACGCTCGCCGGGCCGCGCCGGCCGCGGGTTGGTGCTGAGCTACGCCAACTCTCAATCATCGAAGACGGCGCTCTCTTTGTTCGCGGCGATCGGATCGAAATCGCCGACCGGCGTCGCGAAGTCGAGCGTCTGATTAACGATGACTGTGAGGTGATCGACGCCGGGCGTCGCGTGGTGATGCCGGGATTCGTGGACGCGCACACGCATCCCGTGTTCGCCGGTATTCGCGCCAACGAATTCGAGCAGCGCGCCGGCGGGGCGACCTATCGCGAAATTGCCGCCCGTGGTGGCGGCATTCGATCTACCGTCAGAGCTACGCGTAACGCATCGCTCAGCGATCTGGTCAAGGCAAGCAAGCGCTACAGCGAATGGTTTCTACGGGGCGGCACGACGACGATCGAAGGAAAATCGGGTTACGGTCTAACGATTGAAGATGAGCTCAAGATTTTGCGCGCGATCAAGCAGCTCGACGAGGAGACGCCGCTAAGTTATGTTCCGACTTTTCTCGGCGCACACGACATCCCCTCGGAATACAGATCGCGCCGGGCTACTTATGTAAATCTGGTCATCAACGAAATGCTGCCGCGCGTGGCTACCGAAAAGCTGGCTGAGTACTGTGACGTTTTTTGCGAAGCAGATGTCTTTACGACCGAAGAGGCCTGGCAAATTCTCTCGGCCGCACGTTGTCACGGGCTCGGGTTGCGCGTGCACGCGGATCAACTCTCGCTTTCCGGCGGCGCAAAGCTGGCGGCGGAACTTAATACCGCAACCGCGGATCATCTGGAACACGCTGATGCCGCCGGCATAGCGGCCTTAAAGGCTGCGAATGTTCAGCCGGTTCTTTTACCCGGCTCAGTCTACGCGCTCGGTTCGCAGCAATATCCGGCGGCCCGCGAGATGATCGACGCCGAGCTCGGCGTGGTGCTCGCCACGGATTTCAATCCAGGCTCTTCACCGACGCCTTCGATGCCAATGATCCTTTCGCTGGCTTGCACGCAGATGAAGATGACGCCAGCCGAAGCTTTGACCGCTGCGACGATAAACCCGGCGTATTCGCTTGGCCGCGGCGACGAGATTGGATCGCTGGAGAAAGGCAAACGCGCCGATTTCGTAATTCATGATTGCGAAGACTATCGTGAGTTGGCTTATTTTTTTGGCATCGAACACGCGTCGGTCGTCTACACATCCGGCAAGCTCGCATTTTCGCGAAGCCAAAGGGCACGCATCCATCTTTCCGAAGAGGACTCTTATGCTCGCAATCGCCTTCACTGTTAGCCTGCTCTTTGCCGGCTCGCCGGCATCCGCCGACGGCGCATACGGTCACGTCGACTTCGTGAACTCAGGCTCGCCTGCGGCCCAGGCCGACTTCCTCGCTGGCCTGGCGTTGCTTCACGACTTTGAATATCCGGCAGCCGCCGAAGCCTTTCGTCGTGCCGAGGCCGCTGATCCCGAGTTTGCCATGGCCTACTGGGGCGAGGCGATGACCTTCAACCATCCGATCTGGATGCAGCAGGATCTGAAGGCCGCGCGCGACGCACTCAACAAACTGGCACTGACTCCGGCGGCGCGCCGCGCCAAGGCAAAGACCGAACGCGAGAAAGAATACTTCGACGCGCTTGAGATTCTCTACGGTGACGGAACCAAAGAGGAGCGCGACTTCCGTTACGAAGATGCGATGGCAAAGCTGCACGCGCGCTATCCGGACGACATTGACGCGACTGCCTTCTACGGGCTGGCGATCCTCGGCACGGCGCACGCCGGACGCGACATCGCGACCTACATGCGCGCGGCAGGTGTGCTCGAAGAGGCTTGGATGAATCATCGAGATCATCCGGGACTGGTCCACTACCTGATTCATAGTTACGATGATCCGGCGCACGCGCCGCTCGGCCTGCGTGCGGCGCGGATCTACGCGAAGATCGCACCCGACGCGGGACACGCCCAGCATATGACCTCGCATATTTTTCTCGCGCTTGGGATGTGGCAGGAAGTTGTGCAGGCTAACATCGCTGCGATCGCCGACGTGGATCGGGCCCGCAAAGCGGCGGGCAAGGGCCCCGCGCGCTGCGGCCACTACCCGAGCTGGCTCGGGTACGCGTATCTGCAACTCGGACAAAAGGACCAAGCCAGGAGTGCGGTCGCGGCGTGCCGTGCCACAGTCGAATCCCAGGCCGCGATGGATCATCCCGGCATGTCGATGGATCCTGATGCGAGCCTGACCGGCTCCTTTGCCAATATGCGACTTCGCTATTTGCTCGATACCGGCGACTGGACGGGTGAGATCGCGAGTTGGACCCTGCCGAAGATCGCGGGCGCGGGCGCGCGGCTCGACTTCGCGTTCGCGCGGGCCCTGGGTGAAATCATGCAGGGCCACCGCGACGCGGCGCGCCAGGCCCTGGCCGAACTCGAGGCGGTCGGCCGCGAGGTCGCCGACCTCAAGACAAAGAGTGGCGACCCCGATCCAAGTTACCGCGTCCGACCCGAGATCTTCCTGCTGGAGGTCCGTGCCCTGCTGGCTGAAAAAGAGGGAGACCTCGCCGGCGCTGAACGCCTATTGCTCCAGGCAGTCAGCTTGGAAGAAAAGCTCCCAATCGACTTCGGCCCGCCGACAATTGACAAGCCCACGCACGAACTCCTGGGAGAATTCCTGCTCCGACGTGATCGAAAAGACGCGGCGCACGCCGAATTCGAAAAGGCCGTCGCCCGCACACCAGGCCGCCGCCTGACCGTGCAGGGGTTCGAAGCAACTTCCGCCCGCAAGACTGCCCGGGGATTGCGATGAGCGCGTTCGCTTTAACCGGTTCAATCCAAATGAAGAACATAGAAAGTTTTGAACTTCAGCCTCACCTCGTTGGCGACCTTCTTGAACTTCGGCCGCTGCGGCCGGAAGACTGGGAAAGCTTGTTCGCAGTAGCTTCCGACCCGTTGATTTGGGAGCAACACCCTGCCCACGATCGTTACCAGGAAGAAGTTTTCAGAGAATTTTTTCACGAGGCATTGGCAACGGGTGGCGCTTTTGTGGTCATAGACCGAAAGACTCAAAAAATTGTTGGTTCGTCGCGGTATTTTGGATTTGATTCCAGCAAACGAGAAATTGAGATTGGTTGGACTTTTCTGGCCCGCTCGCATTGGGGCGGAAAGTACAACGCGGAATTGAAACAGCTCATGTTGGACCATGCGTTTAAGTTCGTAGAGAGCGTTGTTTTCCTGATAGGGGCAACGAATGTCCGGTCACAAAAAGCCATTGAAAAGATCGGCGGCGTTATGACAGAGCGCCGGGAACAAACGAATGCTGATGGAGAAACCGTCCAAAACGTCGTCTACCAAATCAAGAAACCAGGAACCCCTGCTTCACCTTAAATTCTTTTCTTCACATCATCTGCGCGCCTTCAATGACAAGCGTGGCTAAATCAGCCGAAAAAACTCATTGACGAGTTCGCGCTTCTCTTTTATTATCGCCTCAACACTGGAAAGGAGGTGATCTAACGTATATGAGTTTTAATCACAGTGAGGTGGCTGAGACCTAGCCTCAGGATCGATAATCTGATTGTTAGGATTGTCTTCCTGAGATAGTTCACTGTGACACCTTCTTTCCGAAGGTCACAGCCAGCACACAGGTCAATCCCAACAGTTCACCGGAAAGCCGTTCGTGAGCAATCGCGAGCGGCTTTTCTTCTGCGCCCGGTGCAAAATGTCCGACAAACTTCAGTTTGTCGCTGCGTGCGACAAGCTAAAGCATGCCGGACAACTCGTTTCTCTTCTTGACTTATCAACCCGCACACCGTTATAGACATCAGATACCATCCGCAACTCAAAAACTCGCCCTGGTTGCCGGAAAAGAGAGACTTAGTGTCTGAGAAGTTAGTGTCCAGTTCGCCTGTTTTTTACGACCCGCGTGGCCGGCGGTGGCGGCACGTGCGTCGAACCTATCTGGCGTTGGGTGTAATCATCACCGCGCTGGTGGCGGTTTTTATCGCCAGCGTGCTGGCCAATCCCTTGTTGCCGCGTCTGAACCTGCGGCCGCTGCAGAATCTCCCGCGCAGCTCGGATATCAAACCACAGCCGCGCGCTATTCTGCCCAACCCACGCGAAGCTAAAGCTAAAAAAGCGCAGGCCGAATTGCAGAAGGCCCTGTCGCAAACGCGCGTAGTGCCCGCCAAGCGTTCTGAGTTGATGCCCATAGTACCGCCGCCGGCAAATACACCTCTGCCCGCTCCGGCGAGTTTTGGCGCCAAACAACTGGCCATTGGCTTCTATATCAATTGGGATGAATCCAGTTATGCGTCGCTCGAGCGAAATCTTGATCATCTCGACTGGGTGGTGCCTCAATGGGTCCATATCGTGGATCCAAAGAATGGCAGCAGTCCGATTGAAGCCGACCTGGACGCGCCCGCCTTGAATCTGATTCGCGAGAAGCGGCCACAGACTTCAATTCTGCCGATGGTCCAAAACCTGAGCGATGAAAAGTGGGAAAAGGAAATCCTCGCACGCGCAGTCGCCGATGAAGGATCGAGGCAAAGGCTGATCGCGGCGCTGACGCAATTCGTGGCTGACAACAAATTTGCCGGGCTCTGTGTTGACTTTGAAGAGCCAACGCCCGACACCCAACCGAACCTTTTGCGCTTCATGCAGGAGCTTCATGCCGCGTTCCAACCGCGCGGTTGGATTGTCGTGCAGGCGGTTCCCTTTGACGACGCCGAATGGAATTATCGCGAGTATTCCGCCGCCACGGATTATCTGATGCTGATGGCTTACGACGAGCATTGGGCCGGCAAAGTAGCGGGCTCGGTTGCTTCCCAGGATTGGTACGAAAAGAATCTCGCGACGCGAATGCGCGAGCTGAATCCGGCCAAGATAATTATTGCGCTGGGTAACTATGGTTACGATTGGACGGAAGGTGCGAGCGCGGAGGAAGTCAGCTTTCAAAAGGCCGTCATCGATGCCCGTGACTCTGAAGCGCGAATTAAATTTGATCCCGACACCCGCAATCCGTATTACGAATACGACGAAGAAGACAACTCTCACCACACCGTCTGGTTTCTTGATGGCGTGACCGCCTTCAATCAGATGCGCGCGGCCAGCGGCTACCATCCCGCCGGTTTCGCTTTGTGGCGGTTGGGCTCTGAAGACCCGTCCGTCTGGTCGATATTTGGAACTAATGCGCCGGATCCGCCGGCCGATGCGCTGAAAAGAATTCTCTATGGTTACGAAGTAGACTTTGAAGGAACGGGCGAGCTGCTGCGGGTGCAAGCCAGTCCGCATGACGGCGAGCGTGGAGTGAATGTCGATCCAAAGACGGGATTCATTAGTTCGGAGAGCTACGACAATAACAAGATTCCATCGTCCTATGTCATCGAGCGCACCGGCGATCATCCGGGTTGGATTGCTTTGACCTTTGACGACGGACCCGATCCTAAATACACGCCGGCGATCCTCGACATCCTGAAACAAGAGAACGTACCGGCGACCTTTTTTGTGATTGGCAAGAACGGACAGGCACGTCCCGAATTGCTGCGGCGGATCGTCAACGAAGGCCACGAACTCGGCAATCACACTTTCACTCATCCGAACCTCGGTGAAATTCCCGGCCCGATTACGGACCTTGAACTGAACGCCACACAGCGCTTGATCGAATCGATCACCGGGCGCTCGACCGTGCTCTTTCGCCCTCCATATTTTGGCGACGCCGAAGCCGACAAGCCCGAAGAAGTTGAACCGGCGATCCGCGCGGAAAAGTTGGGCTACATCATGGTCGGGCTGCGCATCGATCCCGGCGACTGGAAGCCGGCTGTAACGGCGGATGAAATCGTCCAACGCACCGTCGACAAAGCCCTGGATAAGAATCCTGAGACACGCGGCCAGGTCGTACTGCTGCACGATTCGGGCGGAGAACGCGCCGCCACCGTCGAAGCGTTGCCGCGCTTGATACATGAGCTGCGCGACCGCGGATTCAAGTTCGTGCAGGTTTCCGATCTGGGCGGCTGGACGCGTGATCAGGTGATGCCCCCGCTACCGCCGAGCCAAAGCTTCTACACCCGCACGGACACCCTCGCGTTTCTGTTTCTTTCGACCGGAGGCTGGCTGCTGCAATGGACTTTCATCATCGGCATCGTGCTGGGGCTGGGAAGACTAGTGATGATTGGCGCGCTGGCCTTTGCGCAATGGCTGCGTTCCCGACGCCGCCAAAGACTGCACGCGGGTGAACAATACGAGCCGTTCGTGTCTATCATTGTGCCGGCTTTCAATGAAGAGTTCGTGATCGAAGCTACGATCCGCAGCTTGTTGAATTCAGACTATGACAACTTTGAAATCATCGTCGTCGATGACGGCTCGGTGGATCGCACCAGCGAAGTCGTGCGCGAGCGTTTTGGTGAAGAGCCTCTGGTGAGGCTCTTCACTGAACCGAACGCGGGTAAAGCCGTGGCCCTGAATTTAGGTTTGCGCCATGCCCAAGGCGAAGTAATAGTAGCGCTCGACGCCGACACTCAGTTTCCCGCCGAAACAATTCGCGCACTGGCGCGACGGTTTGCCGATCCGGAAATTGGCGCCGTGGCCGGCAATGCCAAGGTCGGCAATCGCATCAACATCGTGACGCGCTGGCAGGCCCTGGAGTACATCACTTCACAGAATATGGATCGGCGCGCTTTTGCCAGCTTGAACTGCATCACGGTGGTCCCCGGCGCGGTGGGCGCGTGGCGCAAGGAATTGATCGAACGCTGTGGCGGCTTCAGCTCAGACACGCTGGCGGAAGATCAGGACCTGACGCTGCGCATACGCAAACTCGGTTACAAGATTGGATATGAAGAGGCGGCCATCGGCTGGACCGAAGCACCGCAATCACTGCGGATGCTGGCGCGTCAACGTTTCCGCTGGGCCTACGGCACCTTGCAGTGTCTTTGGAAACATCGCGACGCGTTGTTTCGCCCGCGTTACGGCGCGCTCGGCTTTGTGTCCATGCCGAACGTTTGGATATTTCAGGTTCTGTTTCCGCTAATCTCGCCGATCATGGATCTGATTCTGGTTTACACAATTGTCTCGAACGTGCTCGATTGGTTACAGCAGCCCAGCGGCTATCGGTTCACCAACGTGCAGCAGGTCCTCTTTTATTACGCGTTGTTTTTGACCGTCGATTGGTGCGCTGCCTGTTTTGCTTTCGTGTTGGAACGTAAAGAGCGTTGGCGTCTGCTGTGGTGGCTGTTCCTCCAGCGTTTCTGTTATCGCCAGGTGATGTACTACGTGATGGTGAAATCAGTCACCACCGCCGTGCGCGGCGCCGTAGTGGGCTGGGGCAAGCTGGAACGAAAAGCTACGGTGGAAGCACAACCGTAGATTTAGAATGTCCTCCCCCGATTCTCTCCCGCGACAAAATGTCTATACTGTCAGTTCAATGTCGAAGCGAAAGCAGTGGGTCGTATTTTTGGCGCTGCTCATAGTGGCCGCGACCTTTCGCATCGCCGTCGCTCATTGGCTCCCAAACGACGCGCCGGATGATGGACGCGTCTACGCGCAAATCGCGCGAAACCTGGTCGAGCAGCACGTTTACTCTCTCGAGACACAGGCGCCTTACGATCCGACCCTGATCCGGCTGCCCGGTTATCCGCTGCTCCTTGCCTCGGTCTATTCAATCTTCGGCCATACGAATAACGGCGCCGTGCGGGTAGTGCAGGCTTTGATTGATACGGCCACGTGCGCAGTGATCGCTTTGCTCGCGTTTTACTGGCAACCGGACGAAAAGCGAAAGCGGGCCACGGCGATCGCCGCACTGGCTTTGGCGGCGATCTGTCCGTTCACGACGATCTATGCGGCGACGATTCTCACTGAAGTACCGACAACATTCCTGGTGATGACAATGTTTCTGGTGGCGACGTTCGCGTTTCGGAAGACGTTTACCACAGACGACACAGAGAAAGAACTTGGGAAAAGGAAAAGTTTCAGGCAAGCGCTTCCGTGGTGGGGCTTAGCGGGTTTGTCAGGCGGATTAGCTGTTATGTTTCGGCCCGACAGCGGACTTTTCCTGGCAGCGGTGGGAATCACTCTGGTAGTAAACGGACTCCGGCCCTTTTGGAGTGCGGTGGCAAGCGCAGCGCGACACCGCTTTGGATCGTCGGTCGAGGATTCTCGAGCGGTGGACGATTCAAAGCGCCGTCGTCGCTTCGCTCTTCCGGCGCACTCCAAATTCTCGCGCACCATTGCCGCCGGCGCGCTTTTCTCCTTCGCTTTCGTGCTCGTGCTAATGCCCTGGACGATTCGCAACGCGCGTGTCTTTCATTTATTCCAGCCGCTCGCGCCGTCGCACGGCGAGATGCCCGGCGAATTCGTGCCGCGTGGATATCAGCTCTGGCTGCGGACCTGGCTGGACGATGAACGTTACATCGGAACCTTTCTCTGGTCACTGGACGATCAACCCATCGACATTGACGACGTGCCGGCGTCGGCATTCGATTCAGCGGCAGAGAAAGATCGCGTCGCCGCACTGCTGGACAAATACAATCAGCCTCCCGGATCGAAGGTCCCGAATGCAGATCAGGCTCAGTCGAAATCGCAGCCCAGCCCAAGTCCGACACCGCCACCGTCGCCGACCGTAACACCTTCGAAGTCAAAGAACGTCGCGACATCGCCCAGCCCCGCCCGCCGATCGTCAAAAAACTCAAACGCCAAGCCTCCGGCAAGTGCCAACACCAGCCCCGCCGAAGAAGATACTGGCGATGAGGGCGATCAAAACGACAACAGCAGTGACCAGGGCGACGAAAGCGATAACGGCGATTCTCAAGCAGATCAACCAGCGGAACACGGGCCGGTAGAGATGACGCCGGAAATCGACGCCGGCTTTGGCCAATTGGCCCGCGAGCGCATCGCGCGTCATCAGTTTCGCTTTTATGTCTGGCTGCCTCTCAAACGCGCGCACACGATGTGGTTCGACACGCATTCACAGTATTGGCCGTTCGAGGGCGACCTGCTGCCGCTCGAAGATTTGGATTACGAGCATCACCAGCAGTTCTGGCTGCCGCTGTTCGCAGGATTGACCGCCGTTTACACACTGCTGGGTTTCGCGGGTGGTTGGTTGTTGTGGGATTCGAAAAAGTTTGACGCGCGCAGGTGGTTGTTATTGACAGCGCTGGCGATCTTATTGCGTTTGATTCTGTTTTCCTCGATGGAAAATCCCGAGCCGCGTTACCTGGTTGAGTTCTTTCCGTTCCTGGCAATACTTGGCGGCATCGCAGTCGCGCGCGTGCCGCTTAGTCAGTACCGGGAGCGATAGCGGCCGGGTAGTGGCTTTAGCTGAGACTCGTACAATAACAGCCGAGAATTGCTACCTGGTCGCTACCGCTCCCAGTACTGACATCAAGCCGGCGCGAGTCGCGGACAAGTTCCGTCTCTAGTCTCATCCGTGTGAATCTGTGTCTAACTTTGGCTGATGATTAAGGTTTTACTGTTGCTGGCGTCGGTTGTTCTGAGGGCGGAACACGCGAAGGATCCGGATTGTCGTTCGACGTGTGCAGATGAATAGCTTTCCAATCTTTGCCAATCTTACGGAACACGATTGTCATTCGGCCCGTGTCAGTTTCCGGTGTTCCCTTAAACGTCATTGATTGAGTCCACAGGCACGTAATCAAAGCGGCGTCGCGCCCCAACATCGTCACGCGTAGATCTCTCACGTCGAGCTTTACGTCTTTCATTTGCGGATACGAGGCTTCGCGATTCTGCTTTAGCTGGTCCCAACCGCGGGTGACCGTGCCGTTGTAATTAAAGAGCACCAGCCGGGGAGTATTCTGATAGGCGCCGGTGGCCGCTTTCGCGTCCGCATGGCGAATACCGTCTAGCAGATTATTGAACGCCGCAATCACTCCGCTCGTCGGTGAAACCTGGCCCGCGGCGCCCGTGGTCTTTGGCTTCTGCACACTCGGTGCGGTGTTCGGTGACGCCTCAGTGTCAGTGGATTTCGTCACCTTCTTTGGAGTGGGTGTTGGCTTAGGCGCCACCACGCGGGTCCGCGTGGTTGATGAATCCACACTCTGGGCGAAAGCGAAAGCAGTGCTTGCGAGTACAACGAAAGCGATGAACGGAAATCTCTTCAACATGACTTAGCTCCTCAAGGTAAGCCACGGAGGCACAGAGTCACAGAGAAATGAAAGGTAAGCGATTACTTTGGCTCCTTGGTGTCTTCTCTCCGGTCTCTGTGTCTCCGTGGCAATCTCTTAACCGAATTCATGCCACGGGCGCTGGCTGCGCAGACGCATCACCGAACGTTCGCGACCGAGCATCTCAAAAACTTCAAACATTGACGGTCCCACGGCCTGGCCAGTCAACATGGTGCGCGAAGCGTTAATAAAAAGTCCAGCCTTCACGCCCGCTTCGTCTGCGAATGCACGCAGCGCTTCCTCGACCTTCGCGGCGGTAAACGGCTCGACTGCTTCCAATCGATCGGCGAGTGCGGGCAAGAGTTCCTGCAGCTTTGGTTCTTTTTGAATGTTCTTGCGCACGGCGGCTTCTTCGAAGTCGAAGTCTTCCGAAAAGTAGGCGCGGCCCTGCGCAGAAAAATCTTTGAGGGTGAAAAAGCGCTGGCGAATCAAATCGACTGCTCTTTCAAACCATTCGCGTTCGTCATCGTCGTATTCTTCCCGCCAGAGCTTCTCAGATCGCAGCTCGGCTTTCACCATCGGCAGCAATTCCCGGAGCGGCATCGTGCGAATGTACTCGGCATTCATCCAGAGCGCTTTGTCATCAGTCCAGTGTCGCGGATCGTTTTCATGAAAATTGAAAACCGCGTTCGCCCGGCCGATCCCCTCCAGCGAAAACTCTTTTACCAGTTCATCGCGCGCCAGGAGCTCTCGGCCTTCCGGTGGCGACCAGCCCAGCAGAGCCAGGAAGTTCCGAAATGCTGCCGGCACAAATCCGCGATCACGATAAGTCGTGAGCGAAACGACTTCGCCGTGCTTACGTTTGGATAGCTTGGCCTTGTTCGGGGCCAGAATCAGCGGCAGATGTGCGAACTGCGGCACGTCTTTGCCGAAAGCCTGGTACAGCAGAATCTGTTTATGCGTGTTCGTCAGGTGGTCCTGTCCGCGAATGACGTGCGTGATGCCCATCTCAATGTCGTCAAGCACGACCGAGAGGTTGTAAAGCGGATGCCCGTCAGAGCGCAATAGCACGAGGTCTTCAATCTCAGAAAACGCGCGCTCCTGTTCGCCATAGACGATGTCGGTAAACCGTGAGGCGCCCTGGGCTGCTACTTTCAAACGAATCGCAAATGGCTCGCCCGCGGCGGCTCGCCGGTCCGATTCATCTTTGGAAAGATCGCGAAAAGGATTACTACGATGATCCACGCCTTCGGCGGCATGCGCCCGCGCCCGGTCGACTATGTCCTGCTTGACCGATTTGTCTTCGCGCTGTTCCTTCGGCGTGAAATCGCGATAAGCCTTGCCTTCATCGACGAGTTGTCGTGCTGCCACACGATGCTTCTCGGCGTTGTCGGACTGAAAGACAATCTCTTCGTCGTAATCAAGTCCCAGCCACTCGAGGCCTTCAATGATCGAGCGCGTCGATTCGTCAGTCGAGCGTTGCAGATCGGTATCTTCGATGCGCAGCAGAAACTTGCCGCCCACCTTGCGCGCGAACAACCAATTGAAAAGTGCCGAGCGCGCTGCGCCAATGTGCAGATAGCCGGTTGGTGATGGAGCGAAACGAACGCGAACCATAGAATTAGAGGTCAGAAGTCAGAGATCAGAGGTCAGCAAACAGGAACGCCACGCGTTTCTTCTGACCTCTGACCTCCGACCTCTGACCTCCGTGATTTCTGGCGGAGATGACAGGATTCGAACCTGTGAAGGGCTTTTGACCCTTAACGGTTTAGCAAACCGCCGCCTTCAGCCACTCGGCCACATCTCCGCAGCAAAGTCGAAGGTTATTCTAAGCTGCGAAACTCGATTGTCAAGGAAGGTGTAGCGCAAGACCCACCGGTCGCGGGGCGCGACGCAACTGAACGGGAAGTTGGGTCGCGCAGCAAACCTGGAGAAGCTTCTCCCGATCTCGTTGCAGTTCGGGATGTTCGGCCAGGGCCGCACGCACCTCGCGAAAGATCCGCGCCGCATGTTCGTCCCGTGGCTCGGTCAGCCGATAGTGCATCCATTTCCCCTCGCGCCGCGCCGCGACAATGCCGGCGCGCCGCAGGTAAGCAAGATGACGCGAAATCTTGGGCTGGCTGCTTTTTAAAATCGCGACGAAAAAACAGACGCAGACTTCCGAATCGCCGATCAGGCTAATCAGCCGCAGACGCGTGCGGTCAGCCAGTGCTTTAAAGAGAATTTCGATGTCGTAACTCTTTCTGCTCATCTCTACTCAACTCCAATTCCCGTGCTGCGCCGTTCGAGCAGGATAGTGTCGCGCCAGACTCCATTCAGCTTGCTAATCCGCTCGCGCCGGCCGACTTCGCGAAAGCCGCAGGCCCGATGCAAAGCTACGCTCGCCTGGTTCTCGGCAAACATGACTGCCTGCAAGGTCCATATCCCGTTCCGCTCAGACTCTGATATTAACGCCTCGAGCAAATGCCGGCCGACGCCCATTCCATGTTTATCGAACGCGACATAGACGCTGGTTTCCGCCACGCCCGCATAGGCGCGCCGCGCAGAAACCGGACTCAGCGCGGCCCAGCCGATAACCCTCTCGTCGTCTCGGACCACGAGCCGCGCGAAGGTGAGATGATTTGCGTTCCAACCTTCCCAGGACGGCGCCTCAGTCTCAAACGTCGCCTGGCCGGCGGCGATTCCCTGTAAATAAATCGCGCGCGCTTCATCCCAGTCCGACTGCCGCATTCGATCAATCAGGAAACTCATGGGCTATCGACGATCAGGGGGGGTTCAAAGTACCGGCTTTAGACGGGCTCTTGTTCGCGCGAAAGAGAACCCAATTAAGGTTGGGACCCCTGAACTCCGCCGCCAACGTATACGTCTTGACGAATATGACATCCTCTTGCTATGCTGCGCTCATATTCGCTTTGACGAATGTGATTCTAAAGGAGTAGAGACATGGAAAGCAAGACCCGCGTAAGTGAAAATCGAGAAGTGACAGCCCTCAAAGCTCATCTGGCGCTCAACGTGAGTGACGTCAGCCGGAGCCTTGAGTTTTACCGCCGGCTGTTGGGAATTGAACCAAGCAAAGTCCGGACGGGATACGCCAAGTTCGACGTGCTGAATCCGCCGTTGAACCTGACGCTCAACGAATCAGTGGTGGCCGGTCGTGGCGCGCTGTCTCATCTGGGGATCCAGGTTTCCTCAACCGAAGATGTGCTCGCCTTGCGTGAAAAATGGGCTGCGGCCGGTTTATTGACTCGCGATGAAATGCAGACAGATTGCTGCTACGCGCTGCAGGATAAGACCTGGGTGCGCGATCCCGACGGCAATGAATGGGAGGCCTTTGTAGTTCTCGAAGACAATCGTCCGCACGCCAGCGCTTGTTGCGGTAGCACCCAGGTATCAGCCGTGCAAATCTCGGGGCGGGAATAAAGAGTAAGCGGCCCGATCGATACGTTGACCAAGGCCGCTTCTTCATTCTGCGAAATCTCAGGTGCAGCGCTAAGGTTTGGGCGGATTGTTGCTCTGGTTGGAATCCGGTCCGCCAAATCGGTGGCCATGGCGCCCACCTTTCCGGCCTTCGTCTTTCCTGAGCTCTTCAAGCTTGGCCTTCTGTTCGGCTGTGAGAATTCCCGTCAACTCAGTCATGGCGATCTGCATCGATTGCGCCATCTGTTGATGGAGTTCTTTAGCGCGAGCTTGCTCTTCCGGAGTCAGCGTTCCTTCGAAACGCTTCTGTCCCAGGGTTCGCAATTCTTCGCGCGACGATTTAGTGCTCTCGAAGTTTCGCTCCATGATGATGCGAACCTGTTTCTTCTGATCGTCGCTCAGGTTCAGTTCGCGCAACGCGCTCAAAGGGGCCCGGTCAAAGCGCCGCATGCCTCGGCGCTCTTCGCCGCGGCGAAACCTGCGTGTTTCATTTCCCGGTGTCTGATTCTGTGTCGACGGCTGTGGTTGTTGCGCCTGTACCGCGGCTCCGAGCGAGGTCAGCAGCACCAGACCGGCCAGTGTCAATTTATTCCGTAAGAACATTATTCGTGTCACTCCTTCTTGATTTTGAGAACTTAGTCTGATGGGCTGGAAATTCGGCTCCTGTGACGGTTTAGACGCAGCGCCGGCCTGGATGGTCTAAATAACTCTTGACTGCGGAGCTGTGTTTGAGTTACAAACTACTTTGCCTGGCAAAGCTGCAACGGATCTTTTATGGGGGAATAAGTTCATGCTTACAGTCATGCAACGAGTTTCGCGTGAAAAGCTGGCAGGGGCTGGTCTCGTCCTGCTCATAGCGCCTTTCTATTTTGTGGCGGCGGCCATTCTGAAGTACGGCTTTGGCGTCGGACTATTCTTTGATCCGCTGGCGGCTTTCTTCGCCGAGCCTCAGCGCCTTCGCTTCCTTAACTTCGTATTGACGCCGGTTCTCTTCTTCGGTGGATCGCTGCTGGCTCTCGGGCTTAATCTCTATGCTGTCTTTGGCCGTCGGGCCGAAAATGGACCGAAAGGCAAATTACCCAATCTGGTCGTCGTCACCATAAGCGTTTCTCTGTTACTGGTGATGGCCACTTATGGTTATCTTGAGAATTTCACGCGTCGCTGAGTTTCGGTCTGCTGCTTAGGGTGAACTGAGACGCGTCGTGAGACGAAGCTGTAAGGGTTGTGAAGAATTTGTGAGTTAGTAAAACACTGGTTCTCGGTTTACAATGCCGCCCGCATGACACTTCTCGAAAACATCAACTCGCCCGCGGATCTCCGCCGACTAAAGCCTGAAGACCTACAGGAAGTCGCAGACGAAATCAGGCAATACATTCTGGAAACCATGTCTCGCGTCGGTGGACACACTGGTGCTTCGCTGGGTGCAGTGGAACTGGCGGTAGCGCTGCACTATGCCTTTGACACGCCGCACGATCGTCTGGTTTGGGACGTGGGTCATCAAGCTTACGCCCACAAAATTCTAACCGGCCGGCGCGACTTATTAGCGACAGTCAAACAGTATGGCGGGATCAGCGGCTTTCTGCGGCGTGACGAGTCAGAATACGATACCTTCGGCGCCGGTCACGCTTCGACCTCGCTTTCGGCTGCGCTGGGCATGGCTATCGCGCGCGATCGAAAAGGCGAGAATCACAATGTAGTCGCGCTGATCGGCGATGCCTCACTGGCCGGCGGCATGGCGATGGAAGCAGTCAACCAAGCCGGTCATTTAAAGACGCGCCTGATCGTCGTGCTCAACGACAACGAAATGTCGATCGCGCCCGCGGTCGGAGCGCTCACCGGCTATCTTAATCGCATCCGCGAAGCGCACGGCTATCATCGCTTCAAAGATGAAGTGGAAGAAACACTGCTGGCGATTCCTTCAGTCGGCGAACGACTACATCATGCCGCGAAGGCCGTGAAGGATGCGATCGCGGCCGCGGTTCTTCCCGGAGCTCTGGTCAACGAGCTTGGCTTCAAGTACATCGGCTATGTCGACGGGCATAATGTGCGCGCGCTGGTTGCGGCCCTGCGCGAGGCCCAGCAAATCAAGGACGGCCCGGTGATCGTTCACGCTTTGACCACCAAAGGCAAAGGCCATCCGGCAGCAGAGAGCGATTACTACAAATGGCACGCCACCGGTCCGTTCGATCTGAAAACTGGTAAGCCGATCAAGTCGCCGGCAAAGGCGCCAACCTACACCAAGGTCTTTGGCGACACCTTGTGCCAGTTGATGGAGAAAGACGAAAAGGTGGTCGCCCTAACCGCGGCCATGCCCGATGGCACCGGCGTCTGCGAGGCGCTCGAGAAGTTTCCCGAACGTTCCTTTGACGTCGGCATCGCCGAGCAGCATTGCGTTACGTTCGCCGCGGGGTTGTCGGTCGAAGGCCTGAAACCGGTCTGTGCGATCTATTCAACCTTTCTTCAGCGCGCATTCGATCAACTGGTGCACGATGTTTGTATTCAGAACCTGAACGTGAAGTTCTGCATGGATCGGGGAGGCATCGCCGGCGGCGATGGACCGACGCATCACGGCCTGCTCGACATTGCTTACCTGCGCGCTGTTCCGAACATCATTCTGATGGCGCCGAAAGACGAAGCGGAAATGCGCGACATGATGCTGACCATGATCGAACATGTAGGCCCGGCAGCCATGCGTTATCCCCGCGGCAACGGTATCGGCGTTCCGATTGACGTGGATCCGCAGTTGCTCGACATCGGGAAAGCCGAACTGCTGCGCGATGGCGGCGAGATTGCGATTGTCGCCTATGGCTCCATGGTTCATCCGTCTTTGCAAGCGGCCGAGAACCTGGCGAAAGAAGGAATCGAAACGACGGTCGTGAACGCCCGGTTTGTGAAACCGCTCGACAGTGGATTGTTGCTGGCCCTGGCGCGCACCAAACGTCTGATCGTTACGGTAGAAGAAGCTTATCTGGCCGGCGGTTTTGGCGCCGCCGTGCTTGAGTTGCTTGAAGAAAACGGTTTGCAGGACAAGGTGCGCTTTGTGCGCATGGGTGTGCCTGACCGGATTGTCACTCACGGCGATCCCAAACTCCTGCTGGCCAAGTACGGGCTGGACGCCGACGGTATCTATACACGAGTAAAAGAAGCCGTCGACGTTCTGGAAGACCGGCGCGCCAAGCCTCAGAAAGTTCCGGCGTAAGCGATCGACGAAAGACCTTCGCTCCGTCAGAAGCGAAATATTTACAGCTCCTGATCAATGAATGCCCCCTCAGCGCGAATCTGCGCTGCTGCGGGGCATATTCTTGAGTGCTCAGACGATAAAAGTTAAGGAACCGGTTCAAAATCAGCAATGAGCGTTCAAACGCTTGACCTCAAAGGCGCATCTAAGGCCTGGCGCAAGGATTGAACGCCACCGGATCGTGATCAGGAACGGCTCTTCCTGCGGGAAAATGAACAGAACTCGAATAGAAATTGCCACGACGCCACCCGAACTGCCGGCGCCTCATTTCGATGATGAAGCCACAATCGTTTCTGCGCGTCAGGTGGTGCCCATCGCCCAAGCCAGGGTCGTCGAGCGGTCTCGCGCGCTGCTATCAATAGTTCCTATTCTGCTGGTCGCCGCTGTCTTCGGCGCACTCGGTGCGCTCGGAGTTAACTACTATGAGAATCACCAGCGAGGCAACGCTTTAGTTTCAACCCCAAGGTCGGAAATTAACCAGCCGATAAATCAAATTCCGGCATCGCAACCTCAGAGCGAGACACCGTTGAATTCGGGGACTGAGCCGCCGGCAGGTGCGTTGGCCCCTTTAGAGTCATCATCTCCCGGGTCGGAAGGCGCGCCGACACAAAGCCAAACCGAAAGCCAAACAACAGATCCAACCGCTGACCCAGCGACCGTGAATTCAAAGGCCGGCGAGAACAAGGCTTTGTCCCCTACGCCTGCCGCTCAACCAAACAGCGGAAGCTCGCCTGAACCTGGCAAGCTGACCAGGAAAAGAAGGGTCCATCCGCCAACTCAAGGAAACGATGGGAAAACTGATAATCCGGCCAAAGATAAGCGCGGCGCCGGGCGAATACAGGAAATTTTCGCAGGTCCAAATCCCCAATAAGGCTGGAATACACAGTTTGTCGCTGAGCACCTTCCCCTTTTTTTTAGCGCAGGCCCTTGGTCTCCCATGGCTGTTGCATAACGCCCAGCTCCTGCCGCCGCGCGACAATCAAACTAATCGACCTTAAACTGAAGTTTGTCGTTCAAGTCACAAAAGATGGGAATTATTGTTGACCTGACGTGTCAGGCATGGCATTATGCGCCTGAGGCGTCTCAGAATATGGATTTATCTTGATTCGCCCTGCCCTGTAAACTCCTCCAACCAAAATAGCACCCGACTTAGGGATTACTTTGATCCTGAATGGATGCTCGCGCGGTGCGGCGCGAGGGGAGGGTCAGGCTGTATGAAAAAGCAATTCTTCTACGAACGAGAATGCGTGCATCGGGAAAATTCACCCGACGGAGACTTCTACAACGGAATGTTTTTCGTCCAGGCGCTGCAGCGTCTGCAAGGCAATGACGCGGTGAAGATAGCCCAGAAGGTAAGCCCCTTCTATTGGGTCGACGCGCCGCGAGTCATCGTCTGGCTGTGCAAGGAGTGCGCCGTGGAACTTCAGATCAGCGATGCTCCCCGCGCCGTCCTGCAAAGCGCTCGCCGTTAGTGTCAGAAGCCCGGCCGTAACGCAGGGCTCCCCACGTTGCCGGCCCTCCCTTATGGTCGGGCTTCTGACACTTACTCGCCTTACGATAGAGTGTGCCGGATGAAGCGCGAGCGCATCGATACTCTCCTCGTCGAACGCGGACTCGCCCCGTCGCGCACCAGGGCGCAGGCGCTGGTAATGACGGGCGTCGTCCTGGTCGATGAACAACTCGTCAACAAACCCTCCGAAAAATTTGATGTCAACGCGAATGTCCGCCTAAAAGGCGATGATGATCCGGCTTCGCGATATGCCAGTCGTGGCGGTATGAAACTCGAGGCCGCTCTGCGCGAGTTCCAGATCGACGTAAACGGACTTAACTGTCTCGATGTCGGTTCGTCGACCGGCGGATTCACCGATTGCCTCTTGCGGCAAGGCACGCGCAGAGTCGTGGCTCTCGATGTCGGCCACAATCAGATTGATTGGCGACTGCGCAGCGATCCCCGCGTTGAAGTCCGCGAAGGCGTCAATGCCCGCTATCTGAAACCCGAAGACTTCGATCAGAAGTTCGACCTGGTCACGATCGATGTCGCCTTTATCTCGGCAACCAAAATCCTGCCCGCTGTCGTTCCTTTGCTGACTGAACGCGGCCGCATCGTCACACTTATCAAACCTCAGTTTGAAGTTGGCAAAGGCGAAGTTGGTAAAGGCGGCATCGTCAAAGATCCTGCGAAGCATCAGCGTGTAATCGCAGAAGTAAACAACGCGGCTGAAGCTCTTGGGTTGAAGGTCGGCGGGTTGATCGAGTCCCCTATCCACGGCGCCGATGGCAACGTTGAGTTCCTGGCCCTATATGAGCCAACCACCTCTGAAACCACAAAGTCACAAAGACACTAAGACAAATAAGAAGGCAGAGGAACGCGCGCCGCCCCGAAAACGCGTTAACCCGAACGCCGGGCACTGGCTTCATATGTTTATTTTCTGCTTTGTGGTCTTCGTGTCTTTGTGGTTAATTAATACGCCCCAGGACTATGGCTGCAATCAAACGCATCGGTGTCGTCGTCAAGCCGCACCAGCCGGACGCGCTTGAGACCCTCTGCCGGCTGACCGCTTGGCTCAATCAGCGCGGCATCGAGTTGGTGGGCGGCCCGGAAATCGAACGCGAACGGGTCGAGCACGAGACCGGATGCGTCATTGACGCAGTTCTTCAGGAAGACCTGGCGCGGGGCGTTGATCTGATGCTGGTGCTCGGCGGCGACGGCACGATGATCGCCACCGCCCGAATGATTGGCGATGTCGAAGTGCCGGTGATTGGGGTTAACTACGGCGGCCTCGGCTATCTCGCCGAGTTTCCCATCGCCGAACTTTTCCCAGCGCTTGAGGCTATTCTCGCCGGCAATTATAAGCTCGAATCACGGCTGATGCTGGCGGTCGAGTTGTGGCGCGGCCAGGAATTAGTCACCCGGAATCGCGTGCTAAACGACGTGGTCATTAGCAAGTCAGCGCTGGCCCGCATCATTGAAATCGAAGCTCATTTGAACGATCAATTCGTGAATTCATTTCGAGCCGACGGACTGATCGTAGCGACGCCAACTGGCTCGACGGCATACAACCTTTCCGCGGGCGGCCCGGTGATTTATCCCTCGATGAACGCCGTGGTAATCACGCCGATTTGTCCATTCACTTTGTCGAACCGGCCGATAGTTGTACCTGATGATTCTGTGATTGCAGTGCGGCTGATTACCGAAAATGAAGAAGTTGCTTTGACTCTGGATGGCCAGGTCGGCTTTCCGCTACAGGCCGGCGATCGCGCCGTAATTAGTAAGAGCAAGACGACCTTCAATCTGGTGCAACCGGCGAATCGAAATTATTTCGACGTGCTGCGGGATAAATTGAAGTGGGGAAGATAAGAAGTTTCGAGATTCGGGTTTAGAGTTTCGAGTTAAGACGGGCCCGAATGAATACTTAATTTTGGTTTTGTGACGTCTAACATCGACTGGGATCCTTATTGGACACTATGAAACTCGAAACTCAAGACTCGAAACTCGAAACTGCCGGGGCTCGCCGCCCCTGGTACAGACCTTCGCTGACCACGCAGATCCTGATCGGTCTGGTGCTCGGCGGCCTGCTGGGATATCTGAGTCCCAAGTGGGGCAACAACATCTACTTCCTGCGGGATATTTTCCTTAACCTCATCAAGTCGATTATCGCGCCGTTGATTTTTTCCACGTTGGTGGTCGGCATTGCCGGCGGCGGCGATTTGAAGAAAGTCGGTAGGATGGGCGCCAAGGCGCTGCTTTACTTTGAGATCGTCACCACAATAGCACTCTTCATCGGTCTGGGCATCGTGAACCTGACCAAGCCCGGCGCGGGTGTCGTACTCGCCGGCGGCGGGGACATCACTTCACTCGTCAAGACTCAGCCGCAGGGCTTTCGCGATTTGCTGGTCCACATTTTTCCCGCCAGCGTGATCGATTCGATGGTCCGTGGCGACGTCCTGCAGATCGTCGCGTTCTCAGTCCTGTTCGCAATGGCCGTTTCCGCCATGGGCCAGGGGGCGGCCCCGATCTTGCGCGGCTGCGAAGCGCTGGCGCAGGTGATGTTCAAGTTTACGAATTATGTGATGATGTTTGCGCCGATCGGAGTCGGCGCGGCCATGGCGCACACGATCGCCACGAACGGTTTGGGCGTGCTCAGGAATCTCGGACTGCTGATCGGCTCGCTATATCTCGCGCTGGTCATTTTTGTAGTTTTTGTTTTCGGCGCGGTGATGATCATTGCTCGCGTACCCATCTGGCAATTCCTGAAAGCTGTGCGCGAACCTTTTACCATCGCCTTTGCCACCACCAGCAGCGAATCCGCGCTGCCCAAGGCGATGGAGAACATGGAGCGCCTGGGCGTGCCGCAACGCATTGTCGGCTTTGTCATGCCTACCGGCTATAGTTTCAATCTCGACGGCACCACTCTTTATCTGGCGATGGCTTCAGTTTTCGTGGTCCAGGCCGCCGAACCTGTGATCGGTCACATGAGTTTCGGCCGCCAGATTGTCATGATGCTGACCCTGATGATCACTTCAAAGGGCGTGGCCGGAGTGCCGCGCGCCGCGCTGGTAATTCTGTTGGCAACGCTGAATAGCTTTCTCCCCGGAGGTCTGGGACCGATCGGTGTGGCAGTAATTTTCGGCGTGGACGAATTGATGGATATGGGCCGCACTTCCGTGAACGTTTTGGGAAATTGTCTGGCTACTATCGTGGTCGCGCGCTGGGAAGGCGAATTCGACGACGAAAAGGCGCGCGTCTTTGGCACTGCGGAAGAAGTGCGCCGCGAACTCGCGGCCGGCGAAATGGCTTTTGCCGAAGCCGCGGCCGAAGGAGATTGACCTACAAGTGAGGATCTTTTCCCTCTCCCTTTGGGAGAGGGGCAGGGTGAGGGTTTAGAGAAATCTCTTATACGGACTGCCGCCGTCTAAGTCCCTCTCCCCAACCCTCTCCCAAAGGGAGTGGGAGTCTTCCTCAATATCTGCGCCCCTGATTTTTTCCGAGAAAAGAAAAATGCTTTTTCCAATCGCAGACGAAAACGCAGATCGCACGACGACGCCGGTCATCAACTACGTGATCATTCTGATCAATGTGGTGGTTTTTGTCTTTCTCCAGGGGTTGGGTTCGAACGAGAGATTTACCTATGCCTACTCCACCGTGCCGGCAGAGATCGTCACCGGACGGGACATCGCCACGAACGATCGCGTACTGGTCCAGCCGATCACCGGCCAGCGAGTTGAAGTGCCCGGACTCCAGCCTACCCCGATTCCCGTTTACCTCACGCTAATCACTTCGATGTTCATGCACGGCGGCATCGCGCACATCTTCGGCAACATGCTCTTTCTCTGGATCTTTGGCGACAACATCGAAGACCGCCTCGGCCATCTACGGTATGCGATCTTTTATTTGGTCTGTGGAATCCTCGCCGGCTTGTCGCATGTGTTCGCCACGGTAGCCTTCGCCGGTGGTAATGAAGCCAGCCTCTTGATTCCGAGTCTGGGCGCATCGGGCGCCATCTCAGGTGTGCTCGGCGGATACATTCTTTTGTTTCCCACTCGGCGCGTGACGGTGCTGCTCTCTTATTTCGTAACTCAGGTTCCGGCTTTCATCGCCATCGGTCTCTGGTTTGTATTTCAATTGATCAGTGGACTGGGAATGCTGGGCAGCGGCTCACAACAGGGCGGCGTCGCCTATGCCGCGCACATCGGCGGATTCATTGCGGGACTCGTGCTGATAAAGGTTTTTGAGATCGGACGACCACCTTCGAATTACTCAGCCGCCAGGTGAGATTGGCCCGATTCAGGACCAGCTTTTGCCGCTCCACTCCTACTCCACAGATTAACAGAGGTGTCACGCAACTTTTTTATCAAGCGCCGGTCGCTCCTTGCCGTTTCCGGCGTCGCGGCTAAAATGGTTGGGTTGAAATAGACATTATGTCAGCTCCAAAGACAGACTTGGCGCCACCGAATCAGCAGGGACTCGACATTCAATCGACGCCCCGCGCGGAGATGCAGCTTTATCCGCTCGACACTTTTCCGTACGAATTTCCCGGCCGCGAAATCAGAATACAATTCGAGATACCTGAGTTCACCTGCATCTGCCCTTTCTCAGACTTTCCGGACTTTGCCACGATTCGGATTGAATACGTCCCTAACCGGCGCTGCGTTGAGCTGAAGAGTCTGAAGCTTTACATCAATTCATTTCGCGAGGTGAAGGTTTTTCACGAGCACGTAATCAACATGATCCTCGAAGACTTTGTGAAGGCCTGCGATCCGATCAGCGTGGAGATCGAGGGCGACTTTAATGTACGCGGAAACATCAAGACGACCGTGAGGGCGGAATACAAGAAAGCAGACGGCAGAAAGCAATAGGCCGGACAAAAAAGGACGTCCGTTCCCCTCGGGCCTGAATACTTCCGAAACGTTAGCGAAATGACGATAGCTATTACAACCGGAGTGATCGCTTTTGTCGCCGTCGCGCTCTTTCTGTTAGTAGCGCGGCGCGTCTTTCGTCTCGCTTTGAAACTCGCATTCGTAGGAGTCCTCGTGGTGCTCCTCGTGGTCGGTGCCTCAGTCGGCTGGTGGCGGGGATGGTTTGGTTCATCCTCACGACCGGACAAAAAGACAACGCCAACAAACCAGCACACAAATTCCAATCGTAAGCCTTCACGATGACGGCAGTGTCAGAAAGCCTGCGCGTAAGCAAGGGCAATTTTCGCTTCGGTCAATCATCACAGGAGCGGGGCTTACCGATACAAGAGCGCTGCTGGCTGGTTTTATTAGACATGAGTGCTCGCGGGTCTAGCCCTCCCTGACGGTCGGGCTTCCGACACAACCCGCTAGATGCGCAATAATCTTTTTCATGTCAGAGTGTTACTCATGAGCATTGAAGTTGACCGATGGAGCGAACCGACCTCGCCCGATGCGGTGAAATTGAAGGCGCGTCTGACCAAAGAAGGATACAGCGTGTTTCAGTGGAGCGATGCCCCGGGAACAAAGTATGGCCCGCACGCCCACGCTGAGGATCAATCGCATTGGATACTCGCGGGCGAACTCGAGCTGCGCGTGGGTTATGAAACCTACACTCTGCGTGCTGGCGATCGAGATTTTCTTCCTGCTAACACCTTACACTCGGCATTTGTTCCGGGCGATGAACCAGTGACCTACCTGATCGGCGCCAAACATTAACGAGTAACAGCCACAAAAAGGCGCAAAAGGCATAGACCTGCTTCGTCGCTCCAAACTCCTCAGCCGCGGTGGTGTCCTTCTCTACGCCATCTCAGCGCAAAGAAAACCGAAGCACTCTTCAGCCGTGAAAGCATCAACGATTCTCCTCTTGTGCGTTTTGCGCTTTTTTGTGGCTAAATCATTTCCTCAATGAACACGCAGTACCAACTCGTAACCACGGCCGAAGAAATGCGGCGTGCTGTCGATGAACTCTTCCACAAACACGCCGTCGGTCTCGACACTGAGACGACTGAGCTTGATCCTTACCTCGGCCGCTTGCGTCTGATTCAACTGGCCTCGCCCGATGGCGTCTACATCGTCGACCTCAATCGCTTTGCGGACGCAGACTTGAAATCCGGCGCCGAGATGGAACCGCTGCGCCAGTTACTGACAGCTCCCCGTCCGATCAAGATCGCGCACAACGCAAAGTTCGACGCAAAATTCATCAAGCATAATCTCGGCGTCGATATCGTCGGCATCTTTGACACGCTATTGGCAAGTCAGATTGTTTCGGCTGGTGGTCTTGAAGATCGCCACGGGCTGAACGCTATCGCCGAGCGCTATCTCAACGAAGCCGTCGACAAGAGCGAACGGCTGAGCAACTGGGAATTCGAACTTTCCGAATCTCAATTACAATACGCCGCGCGCGATGCGGCGGTGTTGTTACCGCTGCGTGACAAACTAATCGAAAGGATTAGATCGCTTGATTTGATCCAGTGCGCGCAACTGGAATTCGAATGTGTGATGCCGGTAGTCGACATCGAACTGACCGGGTTTTTCATGAACAAAGAGCGCTGGCTCGAACAACTTGCCATCGTCGAAACCAGACGGGGAGAGCTGGCAAACGAACTGCAGGAGATGCTGGGCGAAGGCGTAGCGCAGGCCTCACTATTCGGCCCGCCGCGCGCCAACATCAATCTCGATTCGCAGCAACAAGTCACTGAGGCCTTGAATCGGATGGGCATTCCGCTGCCTGATTCAACGCGCAACTGGAAGCTGCAACCGCTGGCCGTACAGTATCCGGTCGTGGCCAAGCTGCTCGAGTACCGGACGATGCAAAAGGCGCTCACGAGCTATGGCCAGAATATGATTGAGTACATCAATCCGAAGACCGGCCGTCTGCACGCGGACTTTCGCCAGATTGGCGCGCCGACAGGTCGCTTTGCCTGCACCAATCCGAATATTCAGCAGGTGCCGCACGCGCCGGAATATCGCCGCTGCTTTACCGGCAATCCCGCCGGAAGAAAGCTGGTCATCGCTGATTACTCGCAAATCGAGCTGCGCATTCTGGCTGAGTTCTCAAACGACCATGGGTTCATCGAGGCGTTCAATTCCGGGGCCGATCTTCATCGCGTTACCGCAGCGCAGGTCTTTAGCGTCTCGCTCGATCAAGTGACTAAAGATCAACGCGACTTTGCTAAACGTCTGAACTTCGGCGTTGTCTACGGAATCGGCGCGCAGCGCTTTTCCATGATGACGGGATTAAGCGTTACGGAAGCGGAAGATGTCTTGCGCCGTTACTTCTCGACTTATCGAAAGCTGGACGCCTATCTGCGAGAATCGGCGAGCCGGGCTGTCAGCGAGAAGCAGGCCCGCACAGCATCGGGCCGTCTCGTAAAGTTCAATTTTGACGCCGCGGATCGCCAACAGGTTTCGATGACTCAGCGCAATGGCAAGAACGCGCCTATTCAGGGTACCAGCGCCGATATCCTGAAACGCGCTCTGCGACTCTTGAATGATGAGCTGCGGAACACCTCGGCAGATATCGTGAACATCATTCACGACGAGATCGTTGTAGAGGTTGATGACGGTGAAGCCGAAGCCGTGGCAAAAACAGTTGAGCGCGCGATGTGCGCTGCCGGTGAAGAATATTTGCAAACTGTGCCCGTCAAAGTCGAAACTCAAATCGCCGGCGAGTGGGCAAAGTAGTTCGTAGGCGGTACTAAACTCATCTCGCTGGGAGCGCGGACGTCCCGTCCGCACTGAGCGCGAAGTGCGAATAAAACCTTTAGCTTGCTACGCAAGCTGTGAGGACGGGACGTCCGTGCTCCCAGCCTTCAGCAGCGACGAAGAAACATCATGTCTCGAGAGCATTCCTATTCAGCAAGTGTGCGCTGGACCGGAAACACCGGCGCCGGAACGTCGGGTTTCCGCAACTACAAACGCGATCACGAAATCTCCGCCTCAGGAAAGCTGCCAATCCACGCTTCATCAGACCCGGCCTTTCGGGGCGATCCAGCACGTTACAATCCGGAAGAGTTGTTGGTTGCGTCACTCTCGGCTTGTCACATGCTTTGGTACTTACATCTCTGCGCCGACGCGGGAATTGTGGTGACGGAATATCATGATGACGCGACCGGCGCAATGGCTGAGAACGATGACGGCGGCGGACACTTCACCCAGGTTATTCTGCGTCCGGTTGTTAAGGTTGGCGGCCAAGTCGATCCTGAACTCGCGCGGCGGCTTCACGAACGGGCGCATCGCCTTTGCTTTATCGCCAACTCAATCAACTTCCCTGTTCTTTGTGAGCCATCGCTGGAGTTTGAATAAGCAGTGATGCTTGATCTGCTAATCGTCAGTATTTGGGGATCCATGCATGCAGCCAGTCAACTAGATTCATTTGCGCCGAGTCCCGACGCAGTTGAAACGCACAGCATCGATATCGCTGCGACGCGTGAGGTTGTGTACCGGGCGCTGTGGACCACTGACATGGGCGGCTCGATTGTAATCAAGCTGCTGCTTGCGCTGCGATCACTTCCCGAGTTTGTCATGCATGGCTCGCGGCCTCGAAATTCGGAAGTCAACCTGCAAACCCTGATTGACTCCGGCTTTGGCGTGCTGGCCGAAAAGCCTGGTGAAGAAATCGTGCTCGGGGTCACCGGAAGGTTCTGGCGCCCGACAGGCAATCTCTCGCCATTCAAACCCGAAGATTTTGATCAGCCGGTGCCGCCTGGGATTGCCCGCGCCGTTTGGAACTTCAATGTCTGTGAAGGCCGTGACGGACTTTCGATTCTGTCGACTGAAACGCGGGTAAAGTGCGGCGACGTTGCCAGCCGGCGTAAGTTCCGTCTCTACTGGCTCTTCGTCCGGCCCTTCAGCGGCCTTATTCGACGGCTGATGCTCCGATCGGTCAAGAGCGCGTGTGAAACGAAGGTTTGAATCTCTCCGTGCCTCCGTGGTTGAAATTATGCGTGGCCATAAGTCACCAAGGAGATACAGAGAGCACGGAGAAGATCAAAACAATCTTCGCCTGCTAGACGTTTAATTAATAGTTCTCGCATCTGAGTCATATAATTCGCCCGCTCAGGCGACTAATACACTGAACACGGAATGGAATCCGTGAAAATAGACCGGCACACAATGGACAACGCGGAGCTTAAGGTTGAGCTGGAAAAGCTCCACAGCGCCAGTTTCGGCTGGGCTTTGAGTTGTTGTGGCCGCGACCGAGGGGAAGCGGAAGAAGTTTTGCAGACGGTCTATTTAAAGATCCTTGAAGGCAAAGCCCGGTTTAGGGGAGAGGCAAACCTAAAGACGTGGCTGTTTGCGGTGATTCGAAACACAGCCATTTCGGAACATCGCCGCAGTTTGCTGCGAGGCTTGAGACTGACCGCGGACCGAGAGGCGACGACCGAGCAGGTTTCTGTTTGTGAAACGCCAACTGAGGGCTTTGAACGATCTGAAACGCAAGCACAGTTTCAGAACGCTTTAAAGAGTTTGCCGGCGCGACAGAGAGAAGCGCTGCACCTGGTCTTCTATGAAGATCTGAGTTTGCGCGAAGCAGCTGAAGTAATGCGCGTCTCAATCGGCAGTGCGCGGCAACATTACGAGCGGGGCAAGAAACGACTGCGCGAAACTTTGGGACAGACGGATATTACTTATGGAATTAGTTGGAGAGCAAAAGAGAATCCAGGCGCTATTTAGCGAGCTAAGGCTCGTAGACGAACAGACCGCGCCGCGGTTTGCTGGGGTGTGGAACCGCGCCCAGGCGCGAAGCTCGCAAACCTGGCGGCCGGCGCGGGCATTCAAACTTTCGTTCGTAGCGGCGACGGCGCTGCTGATTTGCGCTCTGGTTTCGCTGGCGCTCTGGTCGAAGTATTCGCAGCATTACGCTCGGCAAGCCGCCGTTGTCGTGATGGGAACTGTGAACCCGCCTGACGTTCCTGTGAAGGTGGTGAAGGACGCAGCCGGGGATCCGCCACTGTCAGAGGGAAGCCGCAATCATGCCGCCTCGATGTCTCGCGCAAAGAGATTAGCAGCACGGCGACGTGCGCTGATGCTGGCGATCAACCTGAAAGCAGCGCGCGAAGCAAAGGCCATTTCGAACTGGCAATCACCGACGACCGCACTCTTGAAGTCGCAGAACGATGAACTGCTTAAGTCGCTGCCGCAACTGAACGAAAGCGCGAACGAACTGAAATCATTCTTAACGAATACACCGAAATAAAGAGGAGAAGTCATGAAGAAAAAAATCGCACTCGTGGTCTCAGTCATATTGGCGGGCGTCGTTCTTGGCGCTGTGCTGGTTTCGGCCCAACAACCACAGCAGCCACCTCAGCAACCACAACCGCCCGAGCCCCAATCACAACCGCGTCCGCCGCATCCACCGATGGATCCTTTGGGCGATTCAATGTTCCCGCCCGATCTGATCATGCAGCACACGCGCGACCTGGGACTGACGGACGAACAGAAATCTTACATGCGTGGCGAAATTCAGAGGACCACGATGCGCTTCAACGAATTGCAGTGGCAGTTGCAGGACTCGATGGAAGCGCTGCACGCAACCATGAAAGCAAATCCCGTCAACGAGCAGTTGGCGTTGTCTCAATTGGACAAAGTCCTGGACACTGAACGCGAGATCAAGCGCCTGCATTTTGGTTTGGCCATCAGTATCAAGAACAAATTGACACCAGAACAGCAGGAAAAGCTTCACGGCATGATGCGGATGATGCATGGACTCGGGCCGGATGGACCCGAGCGTGGACGCGGACCGGCTGGGCCGGACGGACCGGAACGTGGACGCGGACCGGGTGGGCCTGGACCGGGACCGGGCGGGCCGCCACCAAATCGCCCCGAAGGCGAACCCTTCATGTAAGCGCGTCAGACTTTAGGAACGGATGATTTGATTCATCTTCCTTTAGTCTCTGAATAGACGGACGAGATGTTACAAGGCAGGTCATGGCTCAGGAAGCCTTGGCCTGCCTTTTCCACCAGAAGTAAACCGGAATTCCAGTCAGCACCAACAGGTAACCAATGCCCGAAGTCCTGGGCGTCAGATAAGCAAGATCAATCACGAGCAAGAGGGCGAGCACGATATAAATGATCGGCACCACCGGATACCCAAACGTGCGGTAAGGTCTTTCGAGGGTCGGAGCCTTGCGTCGCATCACGAACACCGCGCCCACCATCAGGGCATAAAAAATGAGATCCGCCGAGATCACATAGTCGAGCAGCTGGCCATAGACGTTTCCGTATTTAACCTCTCCAGGTTTCGCCCCGGCCGTTACGGTTCGCGGCAGCGTCAGCAGCGAAGCCCAGACACCCTGGGTAATCAACGCAAAGACGGGAACGTGACGCGCGCTAAGCGTGGCGACGCGCTTGAAAAAGAGACCGTCACGTGCCATCGCGTAGTAGATGCGCGATCCCGCCAGAATCAATCCATTGTTGCATCCGAAGGTAGAGATCATGATCGCAATGGCCATCAGGATCATGCCGGGTTGGCCCAGCACTGTTTTCATCGTTTCAGTGGCTACTGTGTTCGGAGGCTTTTGCAAAGCGGGAAAGGCGCCGAGCGGCAATGTCACCACATAAGCAACATTGGCGAGCAGATAGAGAGTGACTACCGCGCCACAACCAATCAGCAGCGCGCGCGGCAGGTTGCGTCCGGGATCGCGGATCTCGCTGCCGGTGAAAGTGACGTTGTTCCAGGCTGACTGTGCGAACAGCGGGCCGACCATCGCCACGCCGACCAGCATCACCAACCAGAATACGCTGCTAGTTTCCAATCCCGGCTGGACCGCGCCGGGATTCCAGCCGCTGTTCGACCACGGGTTCCACCAGGAAGAGGTATAGGCAGCGCTGCCGCTGTTCCGGCCGAGCCAGAGACCAATGACAATCAAACCGAAAAGCGCCGCTGTCTTGGTAAAAGTGAAAGTATTTTGAATTAGCTTGCCGGTCTTCAATCCTCGCGTGTTGGTGAAAGTCAGCAGCAGTATTAAAACAATCGCCACTAATTGTTGAGTCGATAAACTAAGCGCATAACTTCCGAGATGAATGGGGCGAACAAGGTATACGTTCTCTGATACTCGCGGGGTCAGTACGCCCATGAAGTTGGCAAAGGCAACCGCGACCGCGGCGATCGTGCCGGTTTGCACGACAAAGAAGAGCGCCCAGCCAAACAGGAAACCGATGGAACTGCCATAGGCTTCGCGCAGGAAAACGTATTGACCACCGGCGCGCGGCATCATGGCGGCTAATTCGGCACAGCACAACGCGCCGGTAATCGTCAGTACTCCGGCAATCGCCCAGGCCGCCAACAACCAACCGGGTGAGCCCACCAGCGCAGAGGATTTTGCCGAGACGATGAAGATGCCGGATCCGATCATCGATCCAATCACGATCATGGTCGCGTCCAGCAAACTAAGTCCGCGCACCAGTCGCGGCGATTCACTCGCCGGCGGTCTGTCACTGGAACTCATATATTTTTCCTCTGGTTGAAGTCCGGAAGCGCCTGGTTGCTGCGAAATCGCGCGGAAGATATGACAAAGACCGGCGTTCGTCAATGTTTTCCGCCGCCACTTTGCGCAACCTAATCCACCACCGGGCGTGATGCGAACTGTGGTTATCGGCGTGATTTCGTTTAGGTGGCGGCCTTGTTCGCCTCCTCGTTGAGTGGCGGTAGAAGCGATGCATCTACGCATCTCGCCGGGGATCCTACCAATCCCGCTGATTAAATGCTGCGTGATATACTGCGATTCGAAGTATGGCTGAGTTTGTTTGTCGTTTGGGAACGCCGGCAGGCGAGATTGTGACGCGCACGGTTGAGGCCGCGGCCGTCAATGAAGTGCGTTCGCGTCTGGAGCGCGAAGGGTTCAAAGTGTTCGCGATCACGCCGCCCAAGTCCGAAGGTCTTACTGCGTTTACGAAACAAAGCGGCTCTCGCAGGGGCGCACGCGTCAAGGCAAACGATTTTCTCCTCTTCAATCAGCAACTCGCCGCGCTGTTGCGCGCGGGCATTCCTATTCTTCAGGCCATCACGATGTTGCGCCGGCGTTCCGCGTCCGTGCGACTGCGGGCGGTATTGGAAGAAGTCGAGGAAGCGATTCGCGGAGGCTCCGCGCTGTCCCATGCGTTCGCCGCCCAGGGAAATATCTTCCCACGCATTTACACAGCTTCGATCCTGGCCGGTGAGCGATCCGGCGCGCTGGACGAAGTGCTCTCGCGCTATGTGACTTACATGCGACGTTCGGTCGCGTTGCGCCGAAAAATTCGCGGCGCGCTCGCCTATCCCACGTTTCTGCTCCTGGCTTCGCTCGGGATGGTAATCTTTCTCACTGTCTATGTCGTACCGCGAATGTCTGAATTGTTTGCCGGCTTTGGCGGCAAACTGCCGGTGGTAACACAGATCGTTCTGGGCATCTCTGGCTGGCTGACCGGAAATGTTTTTTGGCTGGCGCCAACGATAATTGTCGGGTCTGTTGCTCTTTTGATTTGGTCACGGACGCCGCAGGGCCGGCTGACGATTGATGCGCTCATGCTCAAAATTCCATTGGCAGGAAAGCTGCTGGTGCAATTGGCCGTCGCCCAGGCTTCGCGTTCGCTGGCCACGCTTTTAGCCGGCGGAATTACGCTGGTTGAGTCCTGGGAAATCGCGGCGGAATCGATCACGAATCTTGAATTGCGCCGGCGCAGCTCAGCGATTTTGCCGTTGATTCGCGAAGGGCAATCGTTTACCGAAAGCCTGGAGGCGGCCAGGTGGATGCCCGAATTGGCCATCGACATGATCGGAATCGGCGAGCGTTCCGGCAGTTTGCGCGAGATGCTCGACGAGGTGGCCACCTTTTATGACGCCGAAGGAGAGGTGCGTTTAGAGCAGTTGACGACCACGCTTGAGCCTGCGATCCTTGTGGTGATGGGTGGGATCGTGGTGGTGATCTTGCTGGCGATCTATCTGCCGATCATCGAGTCGATTTCCAGCGGACCGATGCTGGCGCATTGAGGGAAGATCGGCCACAGAGACACAGAGGCACAAAGATTGATAATCATCCGAATCATTTCCCTGTCGTTATACTCCGTGTCTCTGCGCCTCTGTGGCAGTTCAGGTAGTTAAGTTCATGAAGCAATTCACTGACGAACAAATTGAAAAGACAACCGCTGACGCGATCAAGAGTGGCGCGCCGCCGGAGAGTGAGAACCTGACTCCCTTGCCTGCGGCGGTTGAGCCGCCAGAGGTGCGCGCCGCCAAGGAGTTAGCTCTTCGCTATCGTCTCCCTTTCGTCAATCTGCTTCCGGCAGATGGGGAATCGCCCATCGATTATTCGCTGCTCAGCGAAATTCCCGTAGACCTGATGGTGCGCAATCAGTTCGTGCCGCTGCGGCGGGAAAACGGCAAACTCCACATCGCTATGGCTGACCCAACTGATCTGGATCGGTTGGATGATTTAGCCGGCGCCCTGCGCACGCGACTGGTTCCCTACGTGGCCACGGCCGGCGCGATCGATGTGGTGCTGCGCAAAGGCGACGCGACCCAACGCGTGTTGCAGGAAGCGGCTTCCGGCTTTCGCATCTCGCTGGTGCGCGAGACAGAAGCGGGCGAAGAAGTACTGGATCTCGATCGCCTGGCGACCGACAGCGACATGTCGCCGATTATCAAGCTGGTCGACACGATCATCTACAACGCGATGGAATCGCGCGCTTCAGACATTCACATCGAAACCCGCGACACCGAAGTTCAGGTCAAGTACCGCATCGACGGAGCGCTCTATCAAAAAGTCGATCCGATCGATCTCGCTTATCACCAGACTTTGATCTCGCGCATCAAGGTCATGTCCGAGTTGGATATTGCCGAACGTCGCGTGCCGCAGGATGGCCGTTTTCGGGTTCGCTACAAAGGGCGCAATGTTGATTTCCGCGTCTCAATCATGCCCACCGTGCACGGCGAAGACGCGGTGATTCGTATCCTCGACAAGGAACAGATCAACGAAGAGTTCAAGAACCTGGATCTGAATGTGGTCGGTTTCGATCCGGATGATCTGCGTAAGTTTCGTCGCTACATCGCCGAGCCTTACGGCATGGTGCTGGTGACCGGACCGACCGGCTCGGGGAAAACCACCACCTTATACGCGGCACTGAACGAGATTCGAAACGAAGAAGATAAGATCATCACGATCGAAGATCCGGTCGAGTATCAATTGCACGGCATCACCCAGATTCCGGTGAACGAAAAGAAAGGTCTGACCTTTGCGCGCGGTCTGCGCTCAATCCTGCGCCACGACCCGGACAAGATAATGGTCGGCGAAATCCGCGACGAAGAGACGGCGCAAATCGCGATCCAGTCGGCCTTGACCGGCCACCTGGTATTCACCACTGTCCACGCCAACAACGTCATCGATGTGATTGGCCGTTTTCTCAACATGGGCGTCGAGCCCTACAACTTTGTTTCGTCCCTGAACTGCGTGCTGGCCCAGCGTCTGGTGCGCGTGCTGTGCACGATTTGCCGCCGCGCTTTTCGTCCTTCCGATGCCGAGCTGATCGAATCCGGCTTGCGCCCCGAAGAGCATCACGGGCGAGTCTTTTATGCGAACGTAGGGTGCGACAGCTGTAATCACACGGGCTATCGCGGCCGGACCGCAATTCACGAACTGCTCGATCTGAGCGACAACGTCCGCGAGATGATCGTCGAGCGGCGTCCCGGTTCCGAAGTTCGTCGCGCCGCAGAGGCGGAAGGGCTCACCAGCTTGCGCGAATCTGCCTTGAAGAAAGTTTTTGCCGGCGTGACCACGCTGCATGAAATCAATCGTGTCACTTTTGTAGAGGAAGTAAACATCAACGGCCGCCCATAGACCTTGCGTCTCCGCCCCGAGGCCGGTAAAATGCGTCCCGCTCCTCAGTTCTTTGCTTCCCTTAGAATGGGTTTGCTTTTCTGCTAGACTGCGATAGTTTTTGGCATTGCGGAACTGGTCAACACCGGTCGCGTGTAAGGGAACTGGGGCCGACCAACCTGCTGGTAGTATATCCGGGCTTCCAGTCCCAAAGAGAGGGCTCGAAAAATCATGAAGACAATAAATCGCTGGCACCCGATTGTTTCGCTGATTATGGTGGTCTGCCTGCTGGCATTGCCCGTGAGCGCCCTGGGAAAGAAGGGCAAGGACCATTTCAATCGCGGCGTCAAACACGAACTGGCCCAGCAATGGGAGAAAGCGGCGCAGGAGTTCATCCTGGCCGTCGCTGCCGACCCATCGAATGCCGAGTATCAACTGCATTATCGCCGCGCCATCTTCAACGCGTCACAGACCTTCATGCAGCAAGGGCGTTCGTTGGCGGAACAGCGTGATTACATCGGAGCCTACAACGCTTTTCGCCAGGCCTTCGGTTACGATCCCGTGAACCAGCTCGCCGTTTCTGAAATGGAACGGATGCTGCGCCTGCAGGAAGTAAAAGAAGGTAAGAGTCCTTCGACATCGACGACCACCGATAATACCAAGACGGACGACACGGGCACCGGCGGAACGCCTCCGGGTCCCTCCAACGCTCGCCCGCAGGAAGCGGTAATCCCTTCCCGCCCCGAACAGGTGCGTGTCATCAATTATAATGGCGACCTGAAGCATTACATTCGAACGCTGGCCGAACAGTTGGGCCTCAACGTCATATTCGACAAGCAAACATTTGCGCAGCCACGCAATCTGGATATCAATCTCACCCAGCCCACGACGACCGCGAAAGCGCTCGATTTTATTTTTCTGCAAGAGAATCTGTTCTTTCAGAAACTCGATCGCCGCACGATCCTGGTCGCCGATCAGTCGCGCCGCCCGCAGTACCAACAACTGGTAGTGCGGACCTTCTACATCTCAAACGCTGATCCGGACAAGGCCAAGGCTCTGATTGGTCAGGCCCTGCCCGCATCCGTCGGACGGCCGCAATCGATCGTTGTTTCAGACCCGGCTACGAATAGTTTGACGGTACGCGACACGGCGGAAAACGTCAGGCTGATTGGCGAGTTGCTGCAAAGCATCGACAAGCTGCGCGCCGAAGTCGTAATGGATGTGAACATCTATGAAGTCTCGCGGTCCAACCTATTGCAACTGGGCAATCAATTGGGAGCCGGCACATTCAATCTGGGCGGCTCTCCAGGACTGGCCGTGCTGACTTCAAATGGAACCACCGACATCAGGCGGACCGGCGTCGATTTGAGATCACTTGTCGGGGTAACGCCTACCGCCGCAGCGGCCGCGTTGATCATTCCTCCCTCGGTACTGACCGCATTTCAAAGTAAGACGAACACCCGACTGCTGGCCTCGACGCAGGTGCACGCTTTCAACGGCGAGGAATCCACCGCCCGCATCGGGCAGAGAGTACCGGTGCAAACAGCTCAGGCTTATCCCTTCGGTGTCCAGACCGGAACCACGACCAACAATCAGACGGGATTTCCTTCTGGCGGCTTCCCGGTAATCAATTACGAGCCGACAGGTTTGACGCTCAACTTTACGCCACAGGTTTTTCCTAATCTCGACGTGCAGGTAAAGATGAAGATCGAGTCGAAGGATGTCAGCGGAGCCAACACGCTGACCCCAACTTTCACCGAACGGACCCTGACCGGCACGGCCCGAGTGCAGAACAACCGCACGATGTTGCTGGCTAGCGTTTCCCAGGACATCCAATCAAATGGGCGCCAGGGACTGCCGCTTCTCGGCGGGCTTCCGATCATCGGCCGCTTGTTCACTTCGCCGACCCGGGATAATCGCCAGGTAGACATCGTCATTTCGGTGACCCCGCGCGTGCTCCGTGCGCCCGATGTCACGCCGCGTGATGAAGAGATGCGGCCGAGCGGAACTCTGCAATCGCCGACTACGGGGTCGCTCGAAGCGATGTTGCAAGAGACCGAGCGCGAGGAGCAGATCGCTGCCGCGCGCCGTATTCCCAAAGTAGTCAATGTACAGTTGAATGATCCGTCCGTGACTTACGAGCCGGCCGCGAATCTACCGGCTGCCAATCAAAGCGCCGCGGCAAATAAGCCGACCGACACTGCACCCCAACCGCAAGTCACCACGGTTGCGCAAACGAAGGAAACGCCGACAGTGCAAACACAACCGGCGGTCCTGACAACCCCGGCAAAACAGAATCCGGACACGAAGTCTCAGGTTGCGACTACGACGAACGATGCCGCGATGCCACAACCAAAGACGGCGGCGACTACGAACGGAACCGAAACTGCCCCGCCGCCGAAGATGGACGTAGCCAGCGCAATCAAGAGTGTCGTGGCGCCGACGACCAATGTCTCCTCGACCACGGGCAGCAGTAAGCAGGATGTAGTGCTGACGCCGGCGGTCGAGCAGCTTGCTCCGAAGAGCGAAAAGATCGATACGAGCGCGAAAGCCAACCACCCGACTGTTAGCATGATCGAGCTAAGCCTAACGCCATCAACTAGCGAACTGCGTCTAGGCGAAAAGCGCCGGCTCGCGGTCGAATTTAATTCGGAAGCGCCGGTTGGAATGGCAGTGTTGACGCTGCGATTTGATCCGAAGGTGATTAAGATCAATTCAGTTTCGGCGGGCAGTCTGTTTGCAAACGCCAAAACTGCGCCGAACATCACCCAATCAATTGACGAACACGGCGTGTTGTTGGTTTCGGTGACGCCGGCGGCCGGCGCGTCGTTGAGCGGCAACGGCCCGTTGCTCAATATTGACATCGAAACCATCGGCGCCGGCGATAGCGCGCTCGCTTTCGATCTGAACAATATCCGTCTGATGGCCAGCGACGGGCGAAACACTCTGCTTCAGATCGAGCCGATCAAGTTGACCGTAAAGCAGTGAACAGAACTAGACCCGGAGATGCGGTGAAACGGGGACGCGGAGACGGCTTTTTCTCCGCGTCTCACCGTCTCCGCGTCCCCGCTTCTCATCACGGGTTCTCGCTGATCGAGCTGGTAATCACGGTCACGGTGCTGGCGATTCTGACGCTCGGCGTTGTTCCGCTGATGCAGGTCTCAGTAAAGCGGCAGAAGGAGCAGCAACTCCGCGACGCCCTGCGGCAGATGCGCGAGGCTATCGATCAATTTCACCGTGAAGCGCTGGCGGGCGCGCAGTTGCAAGCAAATCAACAACAACAGCCTGGGCAGACACCTCAACAGCCACCACAGCAAAATCCGCAGGTCCAGCCGGGAAACATCTTCAACGATCCGCGCGTGCGCGTAATGATCACGGATCAGACGCTTTTTACGCCCGACAATCCCGATCGCTTTCCGCCGGACCTTGAAACTCTGGTGAAGGGCGTTAACGTTTTGCCTCTCGCGATGCCGCAAGCTCAGCAGGGCGGGATAGGTCTTCATGGCGATAAGGGAATCACGGACGTAAACCAGCAACCAATTCCCAAGACCAAAGTCTATCTGCGCCAAATTCCGGTCGACCCCATGACTGGAAAAGCGGAATGGGATTTTCGCTCCTGTTACGACCCTGCCGATTCAACCTCATGGGGCGGCGAAAATGTCTTTGACGTGCACTCAAAGTCCGACGGCAAGGCGCTGAACGGAGAGAAGTATCGTGACTGGTAACTTGCGAAGGAAAAAGGCAAAAGGTAAAAGGCAAAAGGAAGAGCGCGCCACTTTTTCCTTTTTCCTTTTTCCTTTTTCCTTTGCTCGCGCAGCGAGGGGCTTCACTCTTCTTGAACTGATGATCGTAATTTCGATCATCATCATTCTGGCGGCGGTGGCTTTGCCGCAATACCAAAAGACTATCATGCACGCCCGCGAAACCGTTCTGCACAATGACCTATTCAATATGCGCTCGCTAATCGACCAATACGCCGCAGACAAAGGTAAACTGCCGCAGGCGCTCGACGATCTGGTCACTGCCGGCTACCTTCGTGAGTTGCCGGTCGATCCAATCACGGATAAGAAAGACTGGAATGTTGTCACAGGCGAAGATCCCTACTCGACTGAGGGGGCCAGCGGGGTCAACGACGTTCATAGTTCATCCAGTGAAATCTCGACGGAAGGCACGCCATATAGCGAGTGGTGATCGTCAACTGTGCTGGCAAAACTTCTCCAACCACGCTTCCCTTCCTGTGCCGTCGGCATCGAGACCGGCATCGCGTCAGTGGTGCAGCTTGAACGCGGGCGCGGCGGATTTGTCGTCAAACGTGCGGCTTCGGTCAACTTACCAACGGATTTGGTGTGCGCGAATTTCGACGAGAACAACATCGGCGATCCGGCTGAGTTAACCAGTGCGCTTTCTGAGTTGATGACCAGCGCCGGCCTCTTGCGCCAGCGCAAATGGTCCGTAGCTTTGCCCGAAGCTTCGGCGCGCGCCGCAATCCTCACCATCGAAGGAAAACCCGGTTCGCGACGCGAATTGGAAGAAGTGCTCGAGTGGAAAATCGAACGCAGCTTCGGCGCCCCGCTGTCAGAGTTGCGCGTAACCAAAGAGCAATTAATGTCCGACTCGCAAAAGCAACCCCGCTATCTGATCACGGCAATTCGCCTCTCGGTCCTGGCTGAATACGAAGCGGTGTTTGCAGCGCTCGGTTGGCACGCCGGCTTGATTCTGCCGCGTCATGCCGGCGAAGAGCAGTGGCTGCGCAACGGCAAATCCGGCGACGGGCTGTTACTGACTGCGCATAACGAAGGATTCACCGCAGTGTTGATGCGAGGGCAACGTCCACTCACTTTGCGTTCGGTCTTCTGCGAGATCGAAGAGTGCGACGACGAAATCCACCGCGTGCTTTTGTTTTATAGCGAACGATCGGGATCGAGCAGCGGGGCCCCGGTCGATCGACTATTGGTGGTGGGTGATCGTCTGGACAAACAAAGGGTCGCCCAGATTGCGCAGGACACCCTGGGAGTAAGCCTGCGGCCTATGGACGCCGCGGACGTGGGACTGCTGATTCCCGCCGGCGACCTCGCGTTTGACGCTATCGCCGCGCCTGCCGGCCTGGCGCGGCTGGCATGGTGAGACTGAATATAGGACGAATAGGACTTATAGTACCTCTTTCTTCACTTTGAAACTTTCATCGCGCCGGCAACGTAAAACCGGAGCAATTCGACAATGGCTACAGCGAGTTCTTTGGCGGCAACAATATTTCCGAACCGGTTGGCTGACGGCGAGCTGGTGCAAAGTGCCATTGCCGGTCGCGAGACGTGCTTTGAAGAATTAGTGCGCCGCTATCAACGGCCGATTGCGGCCTACGTCTATCGCATGGTCGGCGACTATGACTCGGCGCTTGACCTGACTCAGGAAGTCTTTATTAAGGTCTATAATTCGCTCCACCGGTATCGTTCCGAGTTCAAGTTCTCAACCTGGATTTACAAGATCGCGCATAACGCCGCCATCGATCATTTGCGCCGCCACGCCGTTCGCGAACAGGCTCTGACAAACGGGTTCGATACAGAGCGCCGCGAGGTTTCGATCGAAAGCCGGCGCCTGACGCCCGAACAGGAAAGCGAGCGCAACGAAAAACGTTCCGAGATCGAATCGGTGGTGCGGTTGCTGCCGGCAGCGTATCGCGAGCTGATTGTGCTGCGGCATTCTCAGGATCTAAGTTATGACGAAATTGCCGAAGTCACCGGCTTGCCGCTCGGTACAGTTAAGAATCGTTTGTTTCGCGCTCGTGAGGCCATGCGCGATCAGCTTTTGCAACGCGGCATCACGACCGCTAAAGGACCCGGACCACAGAGAGTCTTTCTGTGTCTCGGTAGCAAAATATAGCTTCATGAATCCGTCCAACCACGCAAATGGATGTCAGCTCGAAGACGTAGCCGCCTATCTCGATGGCGAACTAAGCGCTGAGAAAACTGAGCACTTCGAGGCGCATCTGAAAGCCTGCCGCGTTTGCGACGCGGAACTTCGCACTCAACGCCAGCTACTCTGCACCCTTGACGTGGCTTTCAATGATTCGAGTTCTTTCAAGCTGCCGCATGATTTCACTCGGGTAGTTACCGCGCATGCTGAAAGTGACTTGAGCGGAATGCGGCGGAAAGGCGAGCGCCGCCGTGCCTTTCAGGTATGTGCAGTTCTGGCGCTGGTGTCCTTTGCCTTGCTGGGTGCGGCCGCGCGCGCATTGGTCCTCGAACCGGCCCAGGCTTTCCTTCGTCTGGCGGAAGTTTTTTTCAATCTGGCTTGGCGAATGACTTACGACGCCGGAACCGGCCTGGCTGTGATCATTCGCGTCCTGGGCCGGGCCGTCGCTTTGGGTCCGTATGGCCTGGGATTAGTCGTATTACTCGCCTTCATCTTTTTCATTTCCCTGCTCTCTTTGTTGATTGCCAGATACCATCGCGCGCAAATCATTGAATAGGAGTTTCGGAAACACTCTTCAATGATTGCGAACCAACTCTCACCAGAGATGCCATTCAGCGCCTGCGCGGCGCAACTCTTCCGCAAAACGATTCCGCTGTTCGCAGCGCTGTTGCTCTGGCTCGTGGTAGTCCAGGCGCAGCCCGCCACCGACACCCATCCGGGCGACCCGCAGGCAAGGGTCATCGATGGGGTTAGCAATACGACAGTTTTCGGCCTCGGACAATCAATCAGAATTACCGGTTCAGTGAAAGAAGGCGCGATCGCTTTTGGCGGTGACGTGATTGTCGAAGGCACGGTCGACGGCGACGTGGCGGCCATCGGCGGTTCGGTGATTCAACGCGAAGGCTCGCGGATTGGTGGCGATGTAATCGTGTTGGGCGGAATCTATCATCACGGCAAAGCCGCGCCCGGCCGCGATCCGCAAAGCGTCACGATCATGTATGCCGGCTATGAAGATCAACTGCGCCACGTCATGCGCGAACCGTTCAGCGTGCTTCAACCCCAACTAAGCGCGAAATTTTTTGGCTACCGTATCCTGGCCGTCCTGGTATGGTTCATTATCTCACTGGCACTAACGGCGGTGATGCCTAATACAGTCGGCCGCGCCGTGGCTCGTCTGCAATTAACCAGTTTGCGTGTGGCCCTGATTGGTCTGCTGGGCGCGGTGGTAATTACGATTGGCGTGGCCGTCTGTCTGTTGGTGTTGCCGGAAGTGATGGGCGCGGTGATTTCAGTTTTAGCGTTGCTGCTGGCACTGGTGGCCACGCTCTTTGGACGAGTTGTCATTTTCGCGGCCACCGGCCGTTGGTTGCAGCGCCGCTTTCTACCGCGCCTGCGATCTGAGTCGATCACGTTGCTGCTGGGTGTGATTTTATGGGTAATGCTGGCTTCCTTGCCATACGTTTGGCCGATCGTGATCGCCGGCTTGCTCGTGGTCAGTCTGGGTCTGGCTTTGACTGCTCGTTATCGCATCAATTGGAAAAAAACATCGCCCGAAAAGCTCTGATCGGCTGGTCCAAATTTGGCGGCCAATCAAACAAAAGCATTTGTGCATCCACTCGAAGAACCGACAGATGACGCCCTGGTTGCTGCGGCCGGCGCGGGGAATGAAGCAGCCTTCGAACAATTGTTCGAGCGCCATCGCCGTCAGGCAGCGCGCATCGCCGGGCGCTTCTTTCCTCAACGCGAACAGATTGAAGAAATAATCCAGGACAGCTTCACCAAGGTTTATCTGGCGCTGGGCAGTTATCACGGGACGCATGCGGCTTCCTTCAAGGCATGGCTCACCCAAATCGTAGTCAACTCGTGTTATGACCAGTTGCGACGGGTCCGGCGCCGGCCGGAACAATCGCTGGGCGAGCTGGAAGCGAGCGAAGGCCACGAACTGGCGGCTCAGGTCCGCTCCGCGGGGAGCGATGTTGAAAGTGCGCTGGTATCGCGCGATCTCGCCGGCAAGCTGTTGGCGCGCGTAAGTCCCGAGGATCGTCTGGTACTGACGCTGCTCGACGTCGAGGGCTTTTCGGTTGCCGAAATAGCCGAAATGATGAACTGGTCAATTTCCAAGGTTAAGGTCCGGGCCCATCGCGCCCGGGCACATTTGCGCGGTGTTTTGCGCCGGTTTCTTTAGGTTCGGCGTTCTTTACCAGGCCTTTGCCGGGCGGTAAATCGCCTGAATTGTTGTAACCTTTGACAGGCCTTAGCCGTCTTTCAGTCGTGAGGACGCGAGCTGCTGAGGCGCACGAGACAACGAACGATGTTCAAAACCAATAAGCAGAAAAAGAATGAACTGGACCGGGCCGGGAGGATTGTACTTTTCGCCGCCTCACGCAACGATGAGGAGGCTGCAGCCGCCGCAGCGTCGCCGTTTTTGTTTGCCAGAGTGCGCGCGGCTATCGCGGAAGCTGAACAGCAAGACGAAGCTGCAGGCTGGTTGTCGCTGCTTTTCGTCGCTCGGCGTGCGGTGCCGGCGATGGCTTTGATTGCGATATTGACCGCGATCCTGACGGTGTGGTCGATCAGACCCATTGCTCCCACGCCGGGATATGGATTGGAAGACGAGGCCCTCTCTGACACGCACGATCCGGGAGTGGAACAGACGATATTAACCAGGAACGCTTTGTCGCGCGACGAAGTATTCAGCATCGTTGTAGATCGTAGTGAGCGGGAGAAGCGGTAATGACTTTAGCAGGACGGACAAGATTGAAAATCTGGATCGTGCTCCTCGCCGTATTTGTACTTGGTTGTGTTACCGGTGTGGCGCTTACCGGTTTGTATCGATCGCGTGCCAGCAGCGGGACGGAATCGCGCGAGCGCGCCATGCACGAGCGATTTGAACGAATGCGTACCGAGTTGAATCTGACCGATCAGCAGACTACGGCCGTGCGCACCATTTTGGATGAGACGCGCAACGAGTATCGTGCTCTGCGTACCGAGTTAAGACCTCGCTTTGAAGAGCCACGAACGAAAGCGCGCTCCCGCATCCGCGCCTTGCTCACCCCCGAACAGCAGCAAAAGTTTGATGCGATGATTGTCCAGCAAGACGCACAACGAGACGAAGAACAGAAGACAAAGCATTGATTGCGGCTTCCCCGCTGAAGAATAAACCACCTTGTCTATTCTTTTTGAGAGGATGGCCATCTTTTTGCAACTAACACGTTTGATGGGGCGTAGATAATGGGTACTTTCCGGATCAGCGAAGCAAAAATCGTGCGACATCTATTGATATTGACGTTGGCCCTGATCGCGTTGCTCGGCATTGCCTTCAATGTAGCCGGACAAACTCCGGGCGCATCTTCGACGCCGCCGGCGGTGAGCGGTGTGATCGGCGAAGTCAAAGCCATTGACACGGGAACCAAACAAATGATTGTCAGAGCCGACAATGGCGTGCTCTTCACCGTCAACCTCAGTGATAAGACGCAGTACAAACGCATGGCTCTCGGCCAGACGACATTGACCTCCGCCACCGAGATTACCCTGTCCGATATCGGCCAGGGCGACCGCGTGTGGGCGCGTTGGAGACCTGGCTCAGATCAAAAGACCGTCCCCTCAGCTCAGGTTGTCGTGATGAGCAAAGCTGACGTCGCAAAGAAGCAGGAGCAGGAACGTGCTGAGTGGCGGCGGCGAGGTGTCAGCGGCATCGTCGCATCACTTAATCCGTCAACGAAGGAAATTACCGTTTCCAGTCGCACCCTGATGGGCACTCCGCAGTCCGTGATCATTCCCGTCACCGACAAAGTCATGATCCGGCGTTATCCTCCGGATTCGATCCCCAAATATAGCGCAGCCAGGCCGAGTAAGTTTGAAGAACTCAAGACCGGCGATCAGTTGCGGGCCCTGGGCGACAAGAGCGCCGATGGCACCCACCTGACTGCTGAAGAAGTTGTGTTTGGATCTTTCCGGATCGCCGGTGGGACCGTGACCGCCATCGACGCCGCTAACAATCAAATCAAAATCAACGATCTGCAAACAAAGAAACCTTTGACGATTGTGCTGAGACCGGAATCGGTCCTGCGGCGCTTTCCTGAGGGTGGCATGTTCGGCGGAGGCCCGGGCGCCGGCGGTCCGGGCAGACCCAACGCGGCAGGAGGAACTCCGCCGGCATCGGGTCAGGGAAAACCGTCTCCGAATCAGCCGCCGCCCACAGGCGGTGGTGCTGGTCAGCAGGCTGGAGGCCCGCGCCCCGGCGGCGGAATGAACATGGCCGACCTGCTTGAGCGTCTACCGACGATTTCGATCAATGACCTGAAAGTCGGCGACACCGTCATCATGTCCAGTCTGCAGGGTTCGGATCCGAGTCAATTGACAGCAATCTCACTGGTCGCCGGCGTCGAGCAACTTCTAACCATGATGGCGGCGCGCCAACCAGCCGGTGGACAGGGTGGGCGGTCTCAGGGGGTTGATCTGAACGGCAGTTTCGGCGGCATGTTCGGCGGCGTTGGCGTACCGTAAGGTCTCGCCCTCGCACCGCGACCAGAGATGGCGACAACCAATTCAGAGCGCTAATCTCCAAATATTCTTTATTTGAGAAGAGTTGAATGATGAGTCTTAGAAAAGTATTAACACATTTCGTATCCTTCGTTTTGGTCGCAGCGTTTGCGACTTCTGTTTTTGCCCAGGGACGCGCAAGTCTACGTGGTCTGATCACAGATGAATTTGGTGCTGCGATTGTGGGTGCGACCGTGACGTTGACTGATGCCGCAGGCGCAAAAAAAACCGCCACCACAAATGCCGATGGCACGTACAGCTTTACGGGCCTCACGCCGGGAAAATTCACGATCCATGCAATCGCCAAAGGCTTCGCGGCTTCTGAGGATGCCGAAGTTGACGTGTCTACAGCGCGGCGCGATCCTTTCAACATCTCCCTGAAGATTGCCGCCATCGAGACGCAGGTGAAAGTCGAAGCCAACGCGCCGCTCAGCACCGAAACCGGCAACAATGCGAACCAGCAGGTGATCTCGGGAAAGGATCTGGAAGGTTTGCCGGACGATCCCGACGAGCTTGCGGCCGCCTTGCAAGCCCTGGCAGGGCCGTCAATTGGTCCGAACGGTGGCCAGATCTTTATCGATGGTTTTTCCGGCGCGAATATGCCGCCGAAAGAATCCATCCGTGAAATTCGCATCAACCAGAATCCGTTTTCCCCGGAAAACGATCAACCGTCGGCGCGCATAGAGATCCTGACCAAACCCGGAACTGATAAACTCCGCGGCAACGTGTCATTCAACTTTAGCGACGAGAGTTTGAACTCACGCAATCCGTTTGCCGTCAGCTCGAGCAAGCGTTCTCCTTTTCAGATTCGTCAACTGGGCGGAAACTTGAGCGGGCCGCTGATCAAGAATAAGGCTTCATTCTTTTTCGAGGTCAATCGTAACGAGACAGATGACAACGAACTGGTGCGCGCCACGATCCTCGATCCAGCCTTCAACATCACGCAGGTCGGAATCAGCTTTCTGCAGCCAAGGCGGCAAACCAGCTTCAGTCCGCGTATCGACTTTGCCATAAACTCGCACAACACGCTGATCGCGCGCTACAACTACAATCGTAATGAGACCAAAAATAACGGCGTGGGCGGCTTTTCGTTGCCTGAGCGGGGTTACAACTTTACTTCCACGAATCAGAATGTTCAGTTGACCGAAACCGCGGTCATTAACGCCACCACGATCAACGAGACGCGCTTTCAGTTTGCGCACGGCCGCAACGAATCTTTGGGAAATAGTTCGATACCGGTGCTAAACGTCAGCGGTGCCTTTATCAGCGGCGGCTCTCAGGTGGGTCATGCGATTAACGAATCGAATCGCTGGGAGTTGAATAACTTTACCCAGATGCAGCGGAATTTGCACACGTTCAAGTTTGGCGGCCGCATCCGCCACGTCCGGATAAATGATCTCAGTCCCAATAACTTTGGTGGGCAATGGTCTTTCACCGGAGGTTTCGGACCCGCACTGGACGCCAACAACAACCCCATCGCCGGCACCACAATTCAATTGAGCAGCATTGACCGCTATCGACGCACCGCGCTCTTTCAGCAACAGGGCTTGACGGCCCAGCAGCAGGCTTACTGTGATCCGGGAAGTTCCGTAGCTCAGTGCATTCGCACACTTGGCGGCGGCGCCTCACAATTCAGCATCAATACGGGCAACGCGCAAGCATCAGTTTCACAAACTGATCTCGGCGTCTACTGGCAGGATGATTGGCGCCTGCGGCCGAACTTCACTGTCAGCTATGGCCTGCGTTACGAAACGCAGACCAACGCGCACAGCAAATACGATTTTGCGCCGCGCGTCGCCTTTGCCTGGTCGCCGGGCGGCGGCGGAAGTTCTACGCGCCCACCCAAGATGGTAATCCGCGGGGGCGGCGGAATCTTCTACAATCGGTTTGGTGAAAATCAGACCCTGCAAGCGAATCGCTTTAATGGCGCTAACGAACTGCAGTTCGTAGTCACTGAGCCGGTTTTACTAAAGTCACCCGGTTTGGCAGTGCAAGCCGGCCAGCCGGTCTATTCGTTCCTTAACACCTATCCGGCAATTCCTGCGATAACAGGCGTGCCGGCGAGCCAGCAGACGATTTGGCGCGTCGCTCCGAATCTGCAAGTGCCGACAGTCTATCTGCTGGGGGCGCAGGTCGAGCGCCAATTACCGAAAAACTTTACCGCGTATGTGGGTGTGTACACGCTGCGAATTCTTCACTCCATTCGCGCGCGCGACATCAACGCTCCGCTGCCTGGAAGCTTCTCGGTCGCGACGCCAAACGGCGTCAGGCCGATTCCTGCGCTGGGCGACATCGATCAGTATGAAGCCAGCGGCAAGTTTCGGCAGAGTCAGATGTTCATCGGATTCAATAGTCGCCTTAACCCGGCCTTTACGCTCTCCGGCAATTACGTTCTTAGCAAGACGTCGAACGACACTGATGGTCAGGGCGGCAGCCTCTTTCCCATGAATTCCTACGACCTGCGCGGCGAGTACGGTCGTGGCGGATTCGACATACGGCACCGCTTCACCCTGTTCGGCACGTTCAACTCGCCGTGGTGGAAGCTGGTATTCAATCCATTTATCGTCGCCAACTCCGGTCCACCATTTAATATCACGACCGGTGTGGACTCGAACCTTGACCGTCAGTATAACGAACGGCCCAGCTTCGCTTCAGCAAACGCTGATTGCACCAGTCTGAACATTCGTTGCACCCGCTTTGGTAACTTTAACCTGACCCCAGGTCCGGGCGACCAGATCATTCCACGAAACTATGGACACAGCCCGGGCTCGCTGTCCGTAAACCTGCGCATCAGTCGAATCTTCAGCTTTGGTGGTGAGGCTGCCAGAAGCAAGGCTTCGGCGGGAAACCAAAAGAGCACGACCGACACTAGCAAGCGTGGCGGCGATGGAGGTGGCGGCGGAGGCCGAGGTGGCCCAACAATCGGCGCCGGCATGCCGGGTGGCGGTGATCGCAAAGGTCCCGGCGGCGGAGGTCCCGGGATGGGCGGCTTTGGTGGCGGAGGCAACGGCGCGGGAAAATATTCGCTAACCTTGGCTGTTAATTTTCAGAATATTTTGAACCACGTGAACCTCGGAACGCCAGTGGGCAATCTTTCCTCGCCAAACTTTGGGCAGTCGCTCGGACTCGCCGGCATCTTTGGTGGCTTCGGGGGCTTTGGAGGAGGAGGAGGCGGAGGCGGCGGGACCGGCTCGGGTAACAGAAAAGTCTATCTGAACGTGAGATTCAATTTCTGAACTTTCAGCGCGTCGGGGCGTAATGCTTAGGAGACCGCCTGCTGAATCTCCGCAAAAAAGGGAAATCTTTGATGAAGAAATATCTAACGGCGCCCATGGTTCTTCTCTTCCTGGCCGCGGTCACTACCGGCCAGGAGTCTTCTACCGGAAAAGTCAACAGCTCTGTTAAAACGACCCCTCCTGCGATCGTTGTCTCGTCGATCACGCCGAACAGCACGCCCATTGAACTCGCGCGCGCGGCCCTGGCAGCACAGGGCGGTGACAAATTCAAGAATCTGAAAAGTATGATGCTCGTCGGCAGCGTCGACCTCTATCCGCCCAATTCCGCGCAATCAATTCCGGGAAAGTTTGCCATGGTCACTGCCGGTGACCGGGTGCGCATCGATATTGACGCGCGCCCGATCTTTGTATTTAAGCAGATCTATGATGGGCAACAATCCTACAGCTCAATCCCCGGCGTGCAAATGCCTCCGGCAAACAAGTTCGGGCTGCCGGTGCTGGCAAAATTCGACCAGCCAGGTTACACAGTTTCGGGCTTGCCGGATAAGAAGAAGTTGCGCGGCTTTCGTGTCGTCGATGTGGACGGCAACACTACTGATTTCTATCTGGAACCGTCCACAGGCCGCGTGATGATGTATTTGATTCCTTACCAGGGCTACACCTTCGGCACTGAAAACTCAAAGATGAAAGAAGTCGAGGGTGTGTTGATCCCCTTCAGCTTTACCCAGAGGCTGGAGACGGCGCAGGGGGCATTTTTCGCCGAATACAAAGTCAAAGATGTAAAGCTCAATCAACCAGTCGGTGCCGACGTGTTCGCATTTCAATAACGGTCGAACAGACTGCTACGAGAAAGGCCACTTCCTTTGAAAAGAAGCGGCCTTGTTATTTCCAGCAGAGCGCATCAGTTGTAGCGCCGCTGTGTGCTGAGCGCTTGAGCTTCCGCTAATCCCGTTTCAGATCTATTTTGAGCAAGCGCGCGACCGTCGACGGCAGTTCATCGACCTCGTCGGGCTTCTTCAAGAAAGCATCGACTCCGGCGCGCCAGGCCTGAGTTTCCGATTCGCCCCCGGCAAGCATCACAACCGGTGTGCGGCGCCGATGGGTTATTTTCCGAGTGCGTTGCACCAGTTCCAGCGGGGTCAAGCCCGAAAGCTCTTCGTCGATAACCAGCAGATCATAATCATCGCTGCTCGTTAATTTTCTCAGAGCGCTGTCACCGTCGCTGCAAACTTCCACCCGCCATTCTTCGGGCGCCAGCATTTCGCCGACCAGCCGCGAGGCAAGCTTGGGGTTCCCGACATGCAGAACAGAGACCTGCGCCGATCCCCGATGCGCGCGATTCCTGCCTGGCTTGGTTTTGATTTTTCTGGGCTCAGAAAAAATATGACGCCGTCTTCTCCGGACCGCGGTCCTGGTCTTCAGCAACTCCTTGTGCCGGCTGTTAATTAAAGAAATCAGACTCTGATGATGATTAAAGCCGAGCAGGCGCGCCGCTCGAGTGACCGAGCCGCCGGCGTCCCGCAGCGCCCGTTCAATCAGGGCTTTCTCGCAATCCAGGATCTGTTGTTTGAAAGAGAAGCCCTCCCACGATTGCTCTTTCGATTTCTTCTCCTCGTCTTCGGCTGATCCCAGCGCCTCAATCACCTGGCGCGCGCATGAGATAAGCCGACTGGTCGCCGAAGGGTCCTGCGACCGTTCCAAAAGCTCGGCAGCGGATTGATAGACGACGGCCAAATCTTCGGCTGAGGTCTGTTCGCGTAGCTCTTCGATAATGCTTAACTTGGCGCGGCCCGCACCCTCCAGGTCACCAGCCGTCTCAGCCACAGTGATCGCCCGCTGCAGCAGGGACCGCGCCTGCGGGTGCCGTCCCATACGCGCCTGCACGGTTCCATATGTTGTCAGAGCCTCAGCCAGCAACGCTTGCTCTCCGCCTTTCTCCAGAGTCCTGACAGCTGACTGCGCAAATTTTTCGGCCTCGCGAAGTTTGCCTTCGGCAAGTAATGTGCGCGCCCGCGTATCGTTTACCTGAGCGAGATGAACCTGGTCACCAATTTGGACGAATAGGCTCCCGGCACGCGTCAGATGTTCATGTGCTTCGGCGAACTTGCCGAGTGTAAGGAGGAGCGAACCCAAATTGTTCTCAACCGAAGCTTGATATCGACTGTTACCCGCTTGTTCGAAGTGAAAGCTCGCAGCTGTGTATTCGAGCAATGCCCGATCTACAAACTCCTTGTCGCCGACACTGAGTTTCTTGAATAAGAGCGCGAACTCGTTATGGAAGGACCCCTTGAGGGAATGATCCTCACTTGGCTCTAAGAAAGCGGCGGCTTGGCTATAGAACCGCAGAGCATCGTTCAGTCGCCGTGCCCAAACTTCAATGATTCCAGCGCGAATGAGAAGCGTTCCTTTTAGTTCGCTCCCTTTGTCACCCAAACAATCTAAAGCACTTGACAAAGTGATGCGCGCTTCATCGTAAGAGCCTTCTCGCCAGTAACAGAGCGCCAGATCGCCGCGCGCCTCCGCTACTTTCTCAGGTCGTCCAAGATCCTCAAATATCTCTACGCTCCTTGTGATCAGATTCTTTGCGCTCTCTTGGCTACCTCCAGTCTGATCGGCACTCCCCAGCCACCCAGCCAAATTGCCAACCCGGAGTAGAACCTCAGCTTTCGTCGGCTCGTCAAGACCATCAAGCTCTGGCGATCCAGAGCGTTCGGGCCAGAATTCGGCTAGGGCTTCGTAGGCGGCATCATATTCACCCGCTTTCTCAAGCTGTTTTGCCGCACGGCAGCAAAGGACTGCCCTCTCGGTGGTTCCCAAACCGCGAGTCTGTTCAGCAAGGTCTCTTAATTGAGATGCTAAGTTCATGTGAGGCCTACCTTTCTGTATACTCGATAAAAAAGTTGCGGTTAGATAGGCGGATTGAGTATTTACTCGATTTGAAAAGTCATCCCGCTTCTAAAAAACCGCTCGGGCCTTGTCCATTTCAAGGACAGCCGCAAGCAAAACACCACGAGGCTAAGGAGAAAGCATGAAAACCCTAAAACAACTAGGTGCCGTCGTCGCCATGACGTTTGTTCTCGGCGTTTCGGTATTGGGTGCGCCGCCATGCACGCCCGGCGACATCAGTACGCCGCCATGTGCGGCCGTCCGAGCACTATCGCCCGGCGAAACGAGTACGCCTGCGGCGGGTGCACTTGGCCAGACAGACACGCCGCCTGTGGGCGAAATGTCCCTGACTGAAATCGCGTCATCTGTGCTGCTCAGCATGGTGTCGCTTTTCTAGTTAGCAGACCGTCAGTCTTTCCCTCTGAATAAGAACTTGCTCTGCCGGGCGAGCCGTCCCACTGGCAGAACAGTATAAGTGTGCTTTACCGGCGCGTCTCAGTATTGATGAAGCCCGCAACAAACAAGTGCGTGTGATACCGGTACGCTGCGATTACAAAATGGAAGCCAGAGAATGCCAAAATCTTACGATCTCAAACAGCTTAGGAAGCCTGATAGGAGGGCCCCGACTGCCGCGTAGCATAATCCTGAGCAAGCCAGAATGCAACCAACTTTTGCAGATTTTTTTAACGGATTGACGTTGCTGGTGTTGTGAGCCGTTGCAAGTCAGCACGCCGCGCGCGATGGAACTGGCTGAGATTTTTCCCGGCGATTTTTTGGCTTCCGGGTCCGCGATTCAGCGCAAAGTTTATCGGATGCGCGCGATGAAGCTGACGCTGCCAGTATTGTTGGGCGAAGTCTGGCTCAGATTCCCTGTGAAGGTCCAGTGGATATTTGTGACTGATCGATCATAGCCTGCGGGCGCACCGCCGCCTCCACTCACCGGCGTGTACATCCAGGTCGTCCCACCATCGTTCGAATAAGTGACCGCCACCGTAAGAGCGGTGGTCCCGAGACTGCTCGTCACTGAGCCAACTTTGAAATCAGTGTTTGCCGGTATCGGGTCAGTGATGACGAGGCTCTGTGCGGCGAGGCTGCCCGAGTTCGTGAATGTTACGGTGTAAGCAAGATCGGTTTCAGGCGGCTGCGAGCCGGAGGGATCCACACTCTTAACGAGCCCGACGCTTGGCGTGCCCGTGGTTAACACGACGTCGTTGCCGGTGCCGCCGACGTAACTGATCGTGAAATTGACTCCATTCAGCGTAACCGTGGCGCCCTCTGCCAGTCCTGAAAAAGTGCCCACCACCGCGTCGGTGCCATCGTTGTTGATGATGGTAAGTTGTGTGCCTCCCGCCGGCGTGAAACCCAGCGAGGCGCTCAGCGTTGCGCCTGTTAAATTCACCGTGCCTGTGACGTTCAGTTGGTCATAGCCGCTTCCCGCTGTCGTGCCATTTAGTTGGACTACAAAAGTAGGACTGCCACTGCTCCAATTCACGTTGCCGCTGTTAAGAATGCCCGGATTGCTGGCCGGACTGCCGACTGAGATCGTCCCACCCGAGGACGTCGAGGTAATCATCCCCACCGTCACCGTGCCCCCCAACGTACCACCGTTAACGCTCACCTCGCTGCCGCTTTGCGAGCCGTTGACCAGCAACGTGCCGGCGCTCACCGTCGTCATCCCCGTATAGGTGTTGGCGCCCGACAGCGTCAGCGTGCCGTCGCTCGTCTTGGTCAAGCCGCCCGATCCGGCGCCAATGCCGCCATAGGTCAACGTCGCGCTCGACGCGACGTCAATCGTGCCGGTCGAGTTGAAGGCGATGCCGCGATTGGAACTGAGCGTGAAGGTGGCCGTGGTCTGGAGCGTGCCGCCGCCAAAAGTCAACTGTCCTACTGTCGGGCTGCCCGGCGCCGTACCCAGGTTGTTGTCCGCCGCGATGCTTACCACGCCGCCGTTAATGTCGGTGGCGCCCGTGTAGGTGTTGGCCGCTGACAAAGTGAGTGTGCCGCCGTCGGTCTTGGTCAACCCGCCGGTCCCGCTGATCGCCGTCGTCGAGAGCGTAGTGTTGCCCGCGCCCGCCACTGTCAGCAGGAAGCCGCCATTGGTAATCCCGCCCGTGCCCGTCAGCGTGCCCGCCGTCGAACCGATGGTGCTGGCCGAGCCGAGAGTTATCGCTCCCGCCCACGAGTTGCTGCCGCTGACATTGAGCAACGCTCCGCTGCCGCCGCCCGTGCCGTTGATCGTCAGTGCCTCGGCGCCCACGGCAATGTCGCCCTGCACTTCCAGCCGCGCGCCGCTAGCCACCGTCGTACCCGCCGCGGTCGTGCCCAGCGCGGTGGCGTTCTGAATGTTGACCACTCCGGCGCTGATGGTGGTCGTGCCCGTATAGGTGTTGGCGCCCGACAGCGTCAGGGTGCCGGCGCTGGTCTTGGTCAATTCACCCGCCCCCGCCGCGATGCCGCCGTAGGTGAGTGTGGTGCTCGACGCCACGTCAATCGTGACCGGCGAGTTGAAGGCAATGCCGCGATTGGAACTGAGCGTGAAGGTGGCCGTGGTCTGGAGCGTGCCGCCGCCAAAAGTCAACTGTCCTACTGTCGGGCTGCCCGGCACCGTACCCAGGTTGTTGTCCGCCGCGATGCTTACCACGCCGCCGTTAATGTTGGTGGCGCCCGTGTAGGTGTTGGCCGCTGACAAAGTGAGTGTGCCGCCGTCGGTCTTGGTCACCGTCCCGGCCCCGTCCATCACCTGCGAGACCGTGCTGCTGCCACTGGCGTTGCTCACCGTAAGGCCAGTCGTCAAACTCACCGAGTTGCCGCCCAGCGTATAGCCACCCATCGAGACCGTGATCGAACCGAAACTGGTCCCATTCGCGAAATCACTGTTGGGCGAGGGGCGCGTGCCTACGCCCGTGGCGTCAAACACCAAACTATCCCCGACCGTCGGCGCCACATCCCCCACCCAATTGGCTGCCGTGGTCCAGTTGTTGTCGCCACCACCGCCGTCCCAGGTGAAGGTGGTGGCCGCGCGGGTCAAGACCACGTCGTTGCCGGTGCCGCCGGTGTAGCTGATGGTGAAGTTATACCCACTGAGCACGATGTTGGAACCTTCGGATAATCCCGCGAAGGTCCCGGTTACTGCGTCGGTGCTGTCGTTATTGATAATCGTAAAGGTGCTGCCGATCGCCGGCGTGAACCCCACCGTGCCGCTCAAGCTAGCCCCCGTCAGGTTCACTGTGCCCGTCACATTCAACTGATCGTAGCCGCTGCCTGCCGTGGTGCCGTTGAGTTCCACCACAAAACTCGGCGAGCCGGTACTGAGATTGACGTTGCCGCTGTTGAGGAGGCCCGGACCGCCGCTTCCCGGCGCCAGCGAACCGCCCGAGGCCGTCGAGGTAACTGCTCCCATTGTCCCGGCGCCGCCCAGGATGCCGCCGTTGAGGCTCACCGCGCTGGAGCTCTGTGAGCCATTGACCAGCAGCGTACCGGCGCTCACTGTCGTTGTTCCGGTATAAGTATTATCGCCCGACAGCGTCAGGGTGCCGGCGCTGGTCTTAGTCAACGATCCGCTGCCGGTGATGATTTGCGCCGCGGTCACAGTCGTCGCCGAGGCGACATCAATCGTGCCGCCGCTCGCTCCCAACGTGGTGCCGCGATTGGCGGCAAACGTAAAAGTCCCCGTCGTGGCCAGCGTGCCGCCGTTGATCGTCACCTGATTGGCGACCGGTGAACCCGGCGCTGCGCCCAAATTCGTGCCCGTGCTAATGCTCACCGTACCA
>DASQAF010000028.1:0-259890 GCA_035635855.1 Pyrinomonadaceae bacterium | reverse complement strand
GAGCGGCTTCGCACCGTTGAATGAGCCCGCCAAAAAAAGCACCACTAATCAGCGTGCTGGCGGCAGCTCGGATAGAAGGGTGAGACGATCAACCGAACCTCTACCTTGACACGACCCGCTTTCATAGAAATCACACGAAGCGGCCTTCCACAACCCTTGCGTTGCTAACAACTTGTCCCGCCTCACTCCTCCGTGTTAGTTTTTCCACTGTCACTGAAAACAATTAAGCAGGTCGATGATGCCGGATCGCAACAAAGCGTGGGACTTGTTGTGCGAATACACCAAGGGCGAGAGCCTGCGCAAACACGCCCTGGCTGTGGAAACCGCGATGCGCGCGTGTGCCAGACGCTATGGCGGGCCCGATGCCGACGAGGATGAATGGGGACTGGTCGGGCTGCTGCATGATTTCGATTACGAGATGTTTCCCTCCGCCGATCAGCATCCGTTCACGGGTTCAAATATCCTGTGCGGCCGTGGTTATCCCGAACGCATCATCAAAGCCATTCTCGGTCATGCCACTTATACGGGCGTGCCGCGCGACACCGACATGGCCAGGGCTCTGTTTGCGACCGACGAGTTGTGCGGCTTTCTGGTGGCGTGCGCGCTGGTCCGACCTTCGCGCAGCCTTGACGACATGGAAGTCTCTTCGGTGAAAAAGAAACTAAAGGACAAGCACTTCGCTCGCTCGGTCAATCGCGAAGACATACATCAGGGCGTGGCTGAACTGGGAGTTGAGTTGGACGAACACATTCGCTTTGTGATTGATGCGCTCAAGCCGGCGCAGCAGGAGATTGGTTTGGGACCGAGAGAGGAATCGGCCCAGACTTTAGTCTAGCGAGAGTCTAGCGAGCCTGGCGGACTTCGGAGGTGCGCGGAATGACTAATCGCTGCGGGAAGACTTGCGAAGCAACTAGATACGTTCCCAGGCTGAGAAGCAGTGCCAGAATAGCCGTAAGCGCCGCCTGAGTCTTTCGCCTGCGCGACGTATGGCGATATACAAACACACCTGAGTACACGGCCATGGCAAGCGGGACGATGGCGCTTGAAAGTAGCAGCCATTGATTGCGAGCGAGCGAGCCGGCAGTGCCGAATATGCCGATGACGAGCCCGGACCAGAGTCCGCAAGCAATGAATGCCGCGACAAGGGATACTAGGACGAGCAGTTTCCAGCGCATTGAAACTCGAATCGTTATCGGGCGTTAACCTTTTTTCAGAAGTGTTGCCAAGAATACCACAGGGAATAATCATCACCGAATAATGCTTACGCGCAGCGCTCTGATCTACCTTTCACGCCAGGAAGGCCTTAAAGATTTTGCCGCCAGGTTTAACCTTTTCAAGAAACTCACCACTCGCTTCATCGCCGGCGAAAGCATCGACGAAGCCATAGCGGCGATACGCGAAGTCAATGCGCATGGATGTTCAGCTTCGTTTGATCATCTGAACGAATCCGTCAGCAGCACCGCCGAGACCGAAGCCGAAGTGCGTGAGTATCTCGACGTCCTGAGGCGGATCGACGAGACCGGAATCAATTCAAATGTCTCGATTAAGTTGACTCAGTTCGGGCTGGAAATCGATCCTGAGCTGGCCTATCGCAATGCACGGCGAGTAGTGGAAGACGCGGCGCGGCGCGGCAACTTTGTCCGCGTCGATATGGAAGCTTCGAACGTCACTCAGGCGACCATCGATGTCTTCAAGCGCCTGCGCGCGGAATTCGGCCTGAATGACGTTGGCATAGTCTTACAGTCTTACCTTTATCGCACCATGGACGACGCCCGCGACCTGCTGAAGATTCCGGCGCGGATCCGCTTGTGCAAAGGCGCCTACAACGAACCGTCTGAGGTCGCTTATCCCAACAAGAAAGATGTCGACGACAACTATATCCGCGTGATGCAGTTGCTTTTGTCGAGCGGGATCTATCATGGAATCGCGACCCACGATCCCAGGATGATCAACGCCACGCTTGAGTTTGCAAAACGCGAAGGAGTGTCAAAGGACGCCTTCGAGTTTCAAATGCTTTACGGTATTCGGCGTGATTTGCAGGAGCACTTAGCGCGCGACGGCTATGGAATGCGCGTCTATGTGCCGTATGGCAAACACTGGTATCCTTACTTTATGCGACGCTTGGCAGAGCGGCCGGCAAACATCTGGTTCGTTTTGAAGAATCTGTGGAAGTAGAGGTCCGACAAACTTCAGTTTGTCGAGTTTCATGTTTAGAAGTGACTAGCCTTCCGCTTCTGTCGGACGTTAGCCCGAACCTCAGGAAGTGGGCAGGAATTATCGACAAACTGAAGTTTGTGGGACTGTAGCTACCGAATGGAAAACTACATCTGGATATTCTGGACGATCCTCGGCGCGATTCTGATCATCGCCGAAATCTTTACCACCGGATTCGTGTTGCTTTGGTTCGGCATTGGCGCGCTGGCTGCGGCGTTCGCCGGATTGATTGGCTTTCACAGTATTACTTTACAGTTTCTGATTTTCGCAATCGTATCGATTGCGCTGACGGCCGCTTCCCGGACGATCTTCGTCAATTACTTTTCGCGGGAAAAGACGGGCGGCGATCTCAAGACCGGCATGGATGCTCTGCCCGGAAAAGTGGGCACGGTAGTTTCTTCCAGTCGTGGTGCTTTGCATGAAGGCGCGGTGAAAGTCTTTGGCTCGACCTGGACTGCTTACCCGGTGGATGGCGAAGAACCTCTGGAAGCCGGCGACCGCGTCCAGGTGGAAAGGGTTCAGGGTGCCTCAATATATGTTAGACGCATTGGACAGGTTGGTCAGGGAGGCGATTGGCGGGGAAAGGAACTAAGTCAATAGCGGTAAGTCTGGTAACAGAGTCCAAGCTCTCATCATTTTCCATTTTTCATTTCTCATCTGCCATTGAATCGTCGCTTGTGCTGGAGCGCGGACGTCTCGTTCGCACTGAGCGCGAAGCTTCGAACAGCATTGCTGGGGTTGGCTGCAAGAAGAAAGGAGCGTGCCGCGCACGCTGTGCGGACGAGACGTCCCAGCGCGATGAAGTCTCTTGCCCTTAGAGTTGGCCATCAACGATGGCCAATGACAAACCTAAAATGAGAAATGGAAAATGGCCCTGGCTTCACTGCTGGCCCGTATCAGCTTCAGTCTCGTCCAGCGTCTTGTCTTCTTCCAACACCGGCAACTCCACGGTAATCCGGTCACCGCTAGCCTCCTGCAGCTCTTCGCCGGTGAATCTTGCCAACACTACGGTGATGTTGTCTTCTCCCCCCCGATGGTTTGCTTCGGCCACCAGGGCACTACAGGCTGCCGCCAGGTCCTTTTCCGACTCGGCCACGATCTGACGAATCTCTTCATTACGCAGCTTGCCGGAAAGCCCGTCACTGCAAAGCAGCAGCATGTCACCCTGGCGAATCTGAATGCGAGCGGTTGCGGGAGTTAATTCGGTCTGGGCGCCCAGGGCCTGCAGGATCACGTTGCGAAACATGTGTGTCTCAGCTTCCTCTTCGCTGATCTGCCCCACATCGACCAGTTGCTGAACCAGTGATTGATCTTTTGTGGCCAGGCGTATTTGCTCTCCGCGCATGACATACGCGCGGCTGTCGCCGACCTGCACCAGGTCGAGTTTGTCGTCCCGGATCGCGGCCCCCGTAAGCGTCGCGCCCATGCCGCTGCAACGGCTGTCTTCCAAACTCTTATAGTGAATATTGCGGTTCGCCTGCATGGTGGCGCTCTTGAGGCAATCAACCAGTTCGGCACCCGGCTCACAACCTGCTCCGTCTGCGTTTTCCCCCATCAAGACATCGCGCACGGCCTCGATCGCCATGCGGCTGGCGACATCTCCGGCCAACGCTCCGCCCATTCCGTCTGACACGACCAGCACCAATCCCTGTTCGCCGATCGTGAACTGACGCATGTCATCGGGATTCTCAGAACCGTCAGAGCCACTCCACGTTCGCGCCCCGGCGAGATCAAGAAGCAGAAAGTTGTCCTCGTTTCCGCGGCGCACGCGGCCAACGTCAGATTTTGCATGCAGTTCTACGCGCATAGATTGGGGAGCCCGGACAGCGATTCAAAGTTGTTTGAGCCGTCAGGATTCTATCTTGTCAAACGTTACTTGTCACTCGTTACCGTATTCAAGGCCTGATCAATATCGGCGATAATGTCGTCAGTATCTTCAATGCCAACCGAGATACGCACCAGTCCGTCCGTAATGCCCAGCCGCTCGCGGGCCTCGCGAGCGACCGAAGCATGAGTCATGGTTGCCGGATGACAGATTAGCGTCTCGACGCCGCCAAGGCTTTCCGCCAGGGTGCAGAGCCTGACCGACTCGAGCACTGTGCGCGCTGCCTCGAAGGAACCTACGTCGAACGAAACCATGCTGCCGAACCCCTTCTGCTGGCGCTTTGCCAACTCGTACTGTTTGTGCGACGGCGATCCGGGATAATAGATTTTTCTCACTTTTGGATGATCTTCAAGGAAGGCAGCCACCGCGCGTCCTGAACGATCATGCTGTTCCATCCTGAGCGCGAGGGTCTTGGTCCCGCGCAACACCAGCCACGAATCGAAAGGCGAGAGAATTGCTCCGGCGCTGTTCTGCACAAACTGGATCCAACTTGCGTCATCCTCGTTGTTCAGGACGACCGCGCCGCCGATTCCATCTGAGTGGCCGTTGAGAAACTTTGTGGTGGAGTGCACCACAATGTCGACGCCGAAATCCAGTGGCCGTTGCAGATAGGGCGACATGAACGTGTTGTCGCAGACCACCCGGGCGCCCGCCGCGTGCGCGACTTCTGAGACTGCTTTGAGATCCGTAACCATCATCACCGGATTCGTGGGCGTCTCAACGAATACCATGCGGGTGTTTTTTTTGAGCGCGGCTTCAACGTTGCTTACTTCGGAAGTGTTTACGAAATCAAACTCAACTCCATAGTTCGCGAGGATGCGCGTAAACAAACGAAAAGTACCGCCATAGGTATTGTCCGAAACGACGACATGCTCGCCGCCCTTCACCAGGCGCAGAGTCGCGTCAATGGCCGACATGCCTGAGGCGAAGCAGTAGCCGAACTGCGCGCCTTCGAGCGCGGCCAGGTTGCGCTCCAGCGCCAGACGGGTGGGATTAGAAGTGCGAGCGTACTCGTATCCCTTGTTCTTGCCCAGGCCCTCCTGCGCATAGGTTGACGTCTGATAGATTGGAACAGTGACCGCGCCGGTGGCGGAATCCGGTTCCTGTCCGGCGTGAATTGCAGTAGTGGCGAAACCCATAAAAGAATCCGCAAACTCAGAAACCAGAAATCGGGAGTTTGAATTGCGAAAGACGGATGTTAGCTTGCGGGTGTTTTTAGTGTCAATTCGCTGTGGCAGGGGGTGGACGGATATTTTTAGCTTCTTATTGCCCGCGGCGTCTCTTCGGTGAGCGTATTTAAACGTTTTTCAGCGCAGGAAATGCGGAGGCTGCTCTGGACAATGCAGAGAAAGCCGGCTCAGCACCGCATTCGGCTTTTCCGTCTCAGGCAGGATCGAGTATTATCGGGGCGACCGAAAGGCGGTCTCAAACGCTACATCCCGATTGCGGCTTGCTCCCTTAAACACCGGAACCATCTTTTTCCGGAGGAACGGATTTCACGGTGCTTGAAGAAGACCAAACTGAAGAGCTCTTGCGGGAGGAGCGCAGGCAATTTGATCGCTCGCGGTTAATCGTTGACGTCTATTTCGACGGTGCGGACCTGACCGGTGTGGCCAGCACTAAAGATATAAGTCTCGGTGGACTTTACCTGAGCACGCAGGTGGAGATTCCCAAGGGATCCACGTTGACGTTGCGCATCCCGATGGGCCGCGAACACATCGTCGTCAGAGGCGACGTTGTTTACAGCCTTCCGGGCCACGGGGTGGGCGTCAGGTTTCATCGCCTGTCGGACGAAAAGCGCGCTTTGATGGAGCGCGAACTGTCGGGACAGTAAACTGGTTGCCACCGAGACACGGAGTCACAGAGAAACGGAAATGGATGGAGAAGCGAACAGTGCCCATCTTAAATTGTTCTATCTCCGCGTCTCTGTGTCTCAGTGACTTTAATTGTCATTGATTATGTTCGATCAATTCACACTCGGCATCGAAGAGGAGTTTCAGATCGTCGATCCGCAGACCCGCGAGTTGCGCTCGCACGTAACGGAGTTTCTTGACGAAGGCAAGATGATTCTCGGCGAGCAGATCAAGCCCGAGATGATCCAGTCGATGATCGAGGTAGGCACCGGCGTGTGCCGGAACATTCAGGAGGCGCGGGCCGACATATCGAACCTGCGAGGTGTCATTGCTTCCCTGGCCGAGAAGAATGGACTTAAGATCGTAGCCGCTTCGACGCATCCCATTTCGCGCTGGCAGGACCAGAAGATTTTCGATGATGAGAGATACGAGCTGCTGGTTCAGGAGTTGCAAACTGTGGCTCGGTCGCTTTTGATCTTTGGCCTGCACGTTCACGTTGGTATTCCGGATCGTGAGCGCCAAATTCACATCATGAACGCGTCGCGCTATTTCCTGCCGCACGTCCTGGCGCTTTCAACTTCATCGCCGTTCTGGATGGGGCAAGTTACCGGGTTGAAAAGTTATCGGTCGGAAATCTTCAAACAGTTTCCGCGCACGGACATTCCCGACCACTTCGATTCCTACCCCGGCTTTGAGCGTTATGTTGAGCTGCTGGTCAAGACCGGCTGTATCAACGACGGCAAGAAAATCTGGTGGGACTGCCGCCCGCATCCTTTCTTCCCCACGCTGGAGTTTCGCATTTGTGATATCCCCACGCGCGTAGACGACACCATCGCGATCGCCGCTTTGTTCCAGGCAATCGTGGCCAAGCTGACGAAGTTGATCGAAAAGAATCTCGGCTTCCGTTTGTACCGGCGCATGCTGATTCAAGAGAACAAGTGGCGCGCCGTGCGGTGGGGCCTGGATGGCAAGATGATCGATTTCGGGAAGCAGAAGGAAGTGCCGACGCGAGATTTGGTGCTCGAGTTGCTGGAATTCGTTGACGACGTGCTCGACGACCTCGGCTCGCGCAAAGAAGTCGAGCACATCCACACGATTCTTCAACGGGGGACCTCGGCCGAAGACCAACTACGGGTCTATCAAGAGACGAATGATCTGAAAGCCGTGGTCGATCGCCTAATGGAATTGACGATGGAACACGTCCCGCGCAACGTAGACCTCAGCGTCGGCAAAGTCGCCACGGCGCAGTCGACGATCGCGAAGTAGATCATGGCGATCCAAGCTTCGCATAGAATTCGGTCCGCTTACCGTGAGAAGAACCATAGTGTCGCTGTGGGTCTTAGGCCCACCTCTCCACGGCAACATGTTTTCTGAGCCAGGCAATCACTCTCGCCAGGACAGGTAAAGGGTCGTGCTGATATGGCGTTTGCCGCGCTTGTCTTAGCGTACCGGCCTCGAATTGAGATGCTGGCGAAGCCAACCCGCGACGGTGTCCCAATATCCGGCAACATATCTCTTCTTGCGGACGAATTCCTCCACACCGTACGGCTTACTTGTCTCCAGGAAGTTGTGGCCGGCATGTGGCAGAACCCTGACGGTAAAATCCTTGTTTCGAGCCTTGCGTAAAGCTTCCTCAAAGATTGGTACACTCCTCTTTGTCGGGACTGCCTCATCGAGCTCTCCGTTGATCGCCAGTACCGGAATTTTGATCGACTCCAGGATTGGAAGAGGATCATAGGTAAGGGGATCGCGTAAACCTTTTGCCGTCGCCTCATCCGGTGGAATCTTAAGTGAGAAAAACCATCCAGCGCGTACCAGAGGAAACCACTTCTCATTTTTTGCTTTGTCTATCTCAGATTTAAGTTCTTCCCAGCCACTGTTGGTCAGAATTGTGCGGTGGATCAGTTGACGAAGGCCAAGTGCCTTAGCGATGTCCGCTTCAGAAAAGTTATCCCGGCGCAGGTTGCTTTCAATTTCGTAAAGAATGTTTTCAGTTACCGGAAGCGCTGAAGGAACTCTGAGAATGAGAAAAGCGACATCGCGCGACAAATTGGCCGCGAGCGGAGCAATCCAAGCTGTCTGGCTGTCACCGAACAGGCCAATCTGGCGTGGATTTATGTCCTTGCGTTTTTTGAGGACCTCTACGCCTGCGAGCACCTCTCTGGCTCGCTCCTCGAAGCTGGATTTTAAATAGTTGGATTCCATGCCACCTACCACTCGGCGGATCGGAGTCATCATCGCAAGCCCCTGTCGAGCGTAAAAGTATTGCTCGGGACCATTGTCGGGACCCAGGAAGTAACCTTGCCCTACGTCTATTAACGCCGGAAAAGGTCCTTTCGTAGTCGGCAGCAGAAGAGTTGCTGTAACAGTCGCGTCACCGTTTTGGTAGTTCACTTCTTCCTGAATGAAAGAAAGTTTTTTTGCGGTGATTGGGCGACCGGGGCCTTCCTCCCATACCAAACCAGAGACCGCTCCCCTTGTGTTCCTGGTGAATTTCACTCTCACCTCAACAGGAAAAGGAATGCGCACCGACGGACCACTAAAGAACGACGTGTCGGACGAAGGGTACAGATACCTCGTGTTTCTTGTTTGCGAATCAATGAACTTAATGGCGTCGCCGATACGTCCTACATCTATGAACCTCTCACGGCCGATTTGATAACTACCTGAGTATTCTTCGTAAAGCTTAGGGTCAATCTTCGCTACCCGAACCAACCCAAACGGCACCTTCTTACCGGCCTGAACAAATTCACCTGAGATCGAATCACCCTTGATCACACCCTCAAAAACGGCAACTCCGAGGTCGCCCTGCCATTCCATGCGTACAATGCGATCGTTGAGTGCGACTTTGGATAAGACGAGACCACTGCGGTTTTGATTCGGGAAGTCAAGAGTTCCGGAGAGACGGCCGTTCTCGGCGACAAAGTGAAATGCGACGGGCTGCCATTTCTCGAAATCTATGCCGCCAGTCCAATCACCGTGAAGGTTTCCTTGTGCTGTACAGGGTAAGACCGAGAGGCAAACAAACAGCATTGCCGGCACGCCGACCTTTATGAGTCTTTCCATATTCCTCCTTTTTAGGGCCAGTCGATCGCGGGTAAGTCCGGGGACATCATTACACGCGCAGGCGCGCTCTCCTGTCTAGCATTGCTTGAACTTCTTTGCGCTTGATTTGTACGTGGTTAGCTGGAACGAAACGCAGCGCGGTACTGACCTGGCGTGACGCCTACGATCCGTTTGAAAGTTCTTGAAAAGTGGCTTTGATCGTAAAAGCCAGTGCGCGTTGCGATCTCGGCGAGCGAAGCATCAGTCGTGGTCATTTCGCGACACGCGAATTCGACGCGAAGCTTGCGGACATATTCACCAATGGTGCAGTAGTGATGCTGACGAAAGGCCCGAGCTAAGTGAACCGGATGGGTGCCCACAGATTTCGCAATGCCATCAAGGGTCAAGGCTTCCAGGAAACGGGCGTGAAGAAGTTCCCTGGTTTGCCTTAGCCAGCTCGGTGGATTCCGCTTTGGTATCTTTGAATGTTGGCGGGACAACTCGACCATCACTTCCAGCGCTAGCCCTTCGATCGAAAGTGACGACGCCTCATCGGCGAGTTGGAACTCCGCATAAAGCCTGGTCGCGAGCCACACCGAGAGGCCACCATGAAAAACCAGAGAGTCGTCCAGTGAAACATGATATTCGCGAGCGCGCTCCAGCCATCTTTGCTCAAACTCGACGATGAGGCAATGCACTTCCGAATCAGGAAAACGCTGAGTGTGACTTTCACCTGAAGGACGGGTTATTAGGGAAGAAGGTCTGACTTCGCGGGTTTTGCCACTATAAACCTCAGTAAAAATTCCTTTTCGAACGAGGCAAAGTTGTGGCAGATCATGAGAGTGTTCAGGAGTTGCATAGCCCGGGAGATATAGAACCTCTGCCAATCTCAAGCCGGCGACCTGGCGGGTTTTCAAATTCTTCCCGAACAGTTTTCCGGGAGGAAGTTTCATCCTTAATCTCAACTCTCTGCTCAGTGGGCTTCCAATACGCTGTTGCGAAAAGCTCGGAACTTGATGCGGACGGCCGTAGAGCTTACTTCAGGAGAACCTTAAGAAATCGGGCGCGATTCGTCCGAATCTCGCATCTCCGTGTAGCCCTTACTTCAGCTACCTTTTAGTGACTCCGCTCCGCCAGATAATACTGCCATAGCATCCTTGCAGCAACGGAACGATACGGCCGCCAATTTTCCGCGATCTGCGCCAGCTCAGTAAACGTAGGGCGAGTCTTCATCTTCCGAAGTCGCCCAAAAGCCGTTGCTAGTGCGACATCACCATCGGGCCAAATGTCCGGACGACGGAGGGCCATCAGGAGATAAATGTTTGCCGTCCAGGGGCCGACGCCTTTGATGCTCAACAGCCTCGCGTGCGCGTCTTCATCATTCATCCTTCCGATGCGCTCCAGATGCCCGTTAGTGAATGCCTGTGCGACCTGTAAGCAGTAATGAGCCTTCTGTCGCGTTACGCCCAGAGAACGCAGATGCAGCTCGCCGGCGTTGATGAATCCTTCGGCGTTGAATGGTTCGATGTTTACCTTAAGCCGTCCGAACATTGCGCGCGCGGAAACAAGTGAAACCTGTTGCTCAAGCACGATGCGTAGCAGAGTAGTGAAGCCTGGGCGTCGCGCCCACATCGGCGGCGTGCTATGAATTCGATGAATCTGCGCGAGGTGCGGGTCGCGCGCGGCCAGTGCTGACGCTGCTGCTCTGAGACTCTCGGCTGTGAGGCGGGTTGGACGATCGTTAGATGTAGTTTTCAAATACTTGAAGCTGTTGCGGGACGCCTTTGACATCCGCAGGTACAAGTCGGGAGGGGCGCCTGCACCTGCGGAGGCCGTTGTTAGTAAGCCAGGGGTTCTACGGCAGCGCCGTGATCGTGAACCGCGAAGCCGGCACATTGGATTTCACGTCGTAGCTGGTGATCTCGAGGTCTGCCATTGGTTGTCCGCCCAGCCGCGTGATGATGTGAAAGGGCAGCATCATGCAATCAGCCCGGCGATAGTCGCTGCGCTGCTCTTCGATCAGGACTTTGCTGTTATAGCGCGTGACTATCCTGTCGATAAGAAAGGACTGCTTGTTAATCCAGTAACGCACGGTGTCTTCGGGGTTGAACTTAACTTCGACCACATAGTCACCGCCTTCATCAGACTGTCGCGCGGCGACGAGTTGACCTTCGATGGCGCGATTCAGAGTGTCAAAGCCCATCATCGCCCAGTGACGCGATGCGGCAGTTTCACGAACGCGAAACTCGTTGCCGAACATCATCCCCCCACCGGTGGCGCCGGTGAAAACCAGAAAGGTAGGTCCTGGGCCCATGGCGGCGATCGGCGCTACATCCAGCCTCCGCCTCATCTGCTTGTCCTGATAGTCGGTGATCTTCAGCTTGACCTCGGCCATGGCCCCGAGCGGATTTGCCGACATCCCGCCAAAAGCTGCCGCATTCACGAAACCGCTTGCCTGCACCGTAACGTGCTGTAAGCCGGCGTAATCAGGACCGCCGTGAGCGATCCGACTAACACTAAGAATTTCGCGGCCGCTAAACTCAGCCGCCGCGTTGGGGATGGCGGTGGTCGTCGCGATTAAGGCCAACGCCGCCAGGCAACAAAACACCAACAGCAAAGCTTTCCTTCCACTCAGTCGTCGTAACATCTTTGAAGTTCCTCCCGATCATATTTGGATGTACGTGGGCACTCATCCTTATAGCAGAGTTCCGGCGCACGTCAATAGGCAAACGTGAAATCGAAGCCGCGGGACGGTTCTTAAGGAACTGAATTTGAGCGAAGAATTGATCGGCTCCTCCGCAACGGCTGTGAAAGTCAGCCGATTTCTCCGGAGGTGACAGCATGCACCGCGGGAGCACTGCGGGCGTTAGCGCTCAGTACTGAGCGCGAGCTTGAGAAAATTTTCAAATAGGATCCGTCCGTCGCGGGATTCGTTGGGATGTTCCCAGCGCGTGCGGCTCTTGTTCCAGTCTTCGAAAGACTTTTCCAGATGAAACTGGACCGAATAAATCATCTGACCTTCAGAGTGCTTGACCATCATCTGATTGCGGCAGAGGTATGAAGTTGCGAGCAGCGTAAAATCCGCAGGCACCCGATCGAGCTGCAGTCCATGGTTTTGCCAGACGCGCAGAATGCGTCCTTCCCGGGTGTAATCCTGCCAGATGCCCGACTGTGGATTATCTATCTCCTGAAATATCGGATCATCAGGTTCCACGATGCGAACCAGCCGGTATTGATATTCAGTAACCCGGTTGTCGCGGCGCTCACTCTGTTCCTGGCTGTCGAGCGTGATGACGCGGGCGCCAAAACTCAAGCCAATCAGTTGATGTCCGCCACAGATTCCCAGCACCGGCAAGGACGTCTGATGAATAAAATCGGAAAAGCCGTTCAGAATTTCCGGGTTGTAATAATCAAAGTCGCGCAAGGTGCCACTGAGGACCACCGCATCAGGCTTGAACTCGTCGACAGCATCCGCAACGGACGATATGTGCGCGACCCGCGTATGCGGCTCTTTCACCAGTCGCTTAACATTGCTGATTATGTTTTGTAGCGCCAGCTCAGCAATTTGCCGCTCGCGGTTGAGATGGGTCGAGACGTCTTTTCCCCACTCCTCGCGGGCAATGACTGAGAGGTCGCCTTCGTCGCGCAGAAGATTATCGACGATCAGTACGCGCGCCTGGTCGATAGTCTTCTCGATCGGTTCGTAACGACAGAACGTCTGCTGATTGAAAGGGAAGGGAAGCGCATCGGCGCCATCCTGGGTGTCGGTTAGATCTGTTTCTTGAGTTTCCACTGGCATCTAAAATGATCAGCCACAAAGAGGCGCAAAAGGCACAAGCTGGAATCCATGAATCGGCAGAGAGCTGTTGGTTAACTCAAGCTTATCACTCACTCTTATTTGTGCCTCTTGCGCCTTTTTGCGGCTTATCCGTTTGTCTCGTACTTTGATTAAATTCCGGAATTCGTGTCCCCGCACCGGCCGCGGCAATTTCATCTCGTACTTTACCAATTAACAGCGTACGAACGCGAGCGCGGAAAGCCGAACTGTGATCGCGTGCTACGCCGTCCACCAGCAGGAACATGCGATACCAGGAACTTTCGAGTTCGTCGGCGAGGTGCGAAATCATGGTGATGTCGTACGGAATGGCCACTGCTTTGAGGCCGAGGCGAGCGAAGACTCCGAGATAGCGTGCTGTGGCCAGGTCAGGACACAGCATTCGTCGCCGGCCAACTTTCAATTCAATGCCGAGCAAGGTGTGATGAATCTCGATTGATGCGCTTTTGGCAAGCGGCGGGAATTGGTACGAGCGCGTGCGAGTTTTCAGGATGCGCTCGCGATAGATACGCGGGAGCCACGAGTCGCCAAGTTGCCCCTCGATCTGTGCCAGGTACTGTGCGGCGGAAGTCATCAGCTTTGACTTCAACGCACTCGTACCGACACCGAGGGGTTCGCACTGAAGGCGCTAATGACGCGGCCGGGAAACAAGCCGAGATAAAAGACGCCCGCTACGGTAATCACCAGGGCGATGGCCACGCTGACGGGAACGCGTGGCGCCGCATAGGGCGCGGTGCGTTCGCGAAAAAACATCACGATAATCAGGCGCAGATAATAGTAAGCCGAGACGGCTGAGTTCAGGACGCCAATCACGACCAGCCAAACGTAACCTTCGCGCAACGCAGCGCTGAAAACCATGATCTTGCCCATAAAACCGGCGGTCAGTGGCATCCCCAACAAGCTCAACAGAAATATCGAGAGCGAAAAAGCGAGCACCGGCGAGCTGAAGCCAATGCCGTTGTAGTCATCGACCCTGGTGCTGCGATCTCCGCTGCGCGCCATCAGCGTGACAATGGCAAAAGCCCCCATGTTCATGACCGCATAAGTCAGCAGATAGAAGGCCACGGCTGTCAACGCAGCGCTTCTTTGCAACGGATCAGTGGCTGCTCCAGCGGCCACAAACCCGACCAGCGCGTAACCGGCATGCGCGATCGAAGAGTAAGCCAGCATGCGCTTAACGTTGTCCTGCACAATGGCCACGATGTTGCCGACGGACATGGTCAGCGCCGCCATGATTGCCAGTGAGCCAATCCAGGATTTATGCGCATAACCCCCGGTGCTCGCGGCCGCGGTGGCGATCGGAAACGCGAAAAGAAACACCCGCATGAACGAAGCGAACCCCGCCGCCTTTGGTCCGGCCGCCATAAAGGCCGTGATCGGCGTTGGGGCGCCTTCGTAAACGTCCGGCGTCCAAACGTGGAAAGGGACCGTCGCGATCTTGAAGCCAAAACCGATCAGCATCATCGCGGCGCCCGCCAATATCAAGGGCGGATAGAGAGAGTGATCGAGCCGCGCGGCGATCGTGGTTATGTTCGTAGTGCCCGGCAGTGTTTCGGTTGCGGTGCCGCCATAAACCAGGGCGATGCCGTAGAGCAGAAATGCGGAAGCAAATGAACCAAGAATAAAGTACTTCAATGAGGATTCATTCGAACGAACATCGGTGCGGCGAAAGCCGGCGAGAACGTACGTGGCAATCGAAAGAATCTCGAGACCAAGAAACACGATCACCAGATCGCCTCCCGAGGCCATCAGCATCATTCCGCAGGTAGCAAACAACAGCAGCGCGTGAAATTCGCCGGCCGGCAACTTCTCGATATCGATCCAAACCATAGCGATCAGGATCGTGAGAATTGAAACGAGCAGAAAGATCAAAGTAAAGCTCAGGCGCAGCTCGTCCAGTACAATCATGCCGTTGAAAGCACTGCGGGCACCGGGCCAGGCGACCGCCAGCCAGATTGAGGCAACACCGGCGGCGAAGAGGGACACGAGCGACAACACTCCGGTTAGCCAACGCTGCCCGCGAGGCGAAAACGCGTCGACCATCATGATCACAACTCCAGCGATACCGACGATTAGCTCGGGCGCAATCAGCGTCAGATTGATATCAGGATTGCCTGCTTGAAATGCGAGAAACATTGCTCACCGATCAGGCTCAGAGCCTGCTCTTAATAGTTTATTCAGCCTTGCCCGCATATCCGCCTTGTAGGCCTCAGCGGGGGAACGCATGCCGAACTGGACGGGCCCGTCAACCTTTCCATCCTTACCGAGCAAAACGATCATCGGCAGGCGCACTCTTGGCGAAAACTGGAGAAAAACCATTTTCGCCGTGTCGCGCAAAACCGGAAAACTTACCTTCCGTTCTTTCGCATAACGCTTCAGGGCGCTGTTGGAGACTTCTTCCGGCCGCTCGACGCTGACCCAGAAAAACTTTACCGGCTTGTCCCGATACTCAGTCAGCAGTTCTTCCAGCGCGCGTAATTCGGTGGTGCATGGCGCGCACCAGGTGGCGCCGAACGAGACCAGCACAACGCTGCCGCGCTGATCAGCCATGTCATAAACCTTGCCGTCCAGTCCCTGCAATTTCATGGTCGGTTCTGCTACCGTCGTCTTTATCTGCCCTGAAGCCGGATGACTAAAGACGCAGAGAAACCCAATCGCGAACAACGCGATCGAAAAAGTTCGACGATGCAAACGCGTTTTCATAATCGACTTTATCGAGAAGTCTCCTGACTGGTCTTCGTGGCGACATCTAAAGCGGACCCGGCGCGTGGATTGATCACGAATCGTCGTGCTGCTTCAATGCTGGCGCGCGAGCGGTTTAGAAACGGACCCGGATAAACGCCCATGAACAGCATCAAAGCAACCAGCGGCAGCACCAGCGCCAGTTCGCGCGCGTTCAGATCCGGTAAAGAGGCGTTGGCTTCACTGGTTTTGGTTCCGAACACCACGCGTTGCAGCATCCAGAGCATGTACACGGCCGCCCAGATTACCCCCGTGCCGGCGAGCATCGTGACGATCCATGCATGCCGGACCGCGACCGAGGTCCAGGCGCCCAGCATGATCAAAAACTCGCCGACAAACCCGTTCAGGAATGGCAACCCGATTGATGAAAGCGACGCGATTACAAACAGCGCTGAGAACCAGGGCATCGGTCGAGCCAGCCCGCCAAAATCTGAAATCATCCGCGTGTGGCGGCGTTCATAAATCATGCCGACGAAAAGAAACAGCGCGCCGGTTGAGACGCCGTGACTCAGCATTTGATAGAGCGCGCCCTGCATGCCCTGCTCGGTAAATGAAAACAAGCCGAGCACGACAAAACCCATGTGGCTAACTGATGAATAAGCGACCAGACGTTTGACGTCCGGTTGCACCATCGCCACCAGCGCGCCATAGATGATGCCAATCACGGCGAGCGTAATCATCACCGGCGCGAATTGGCGCGACGCGTTCGGGAACAACCCGAAATTGAATCGCAGCAATCCATAGGTGCCCATCTTCAAGAGTACGCCCGCCAGGATCACTGAGCCCGCAGTTGGCGCTTCGGTGTGCGCGTCGGGCAGCCACGTGTGCAGCGGCCATAACGGCACCTTAATGCAGAAGGCCAACGCAAAAGCCAGGAACAGCCAAAATTCCGCGCGAGGTGAAATCAGGGCTTGTGTTCTCAGCGTCTCGCTGAGAACGGCATAGTCAAAAGTGCCGATCCCGGTCGCGGTCTGGTGAATAAAATAGAGGGCGATAATCCCGACCAGCATTAACAGCGAGCCCACGGCCGTATAGATGAAGAATTTGACCGCCGCATAGATTCGCCGCTCACCACCCCAAATGCCGATCAGGAAAAACATCGGTATCAGAGAGGCTTCGAAGAAGAGATAGAAAAGTAGTAGATCGACCGAGACAAATACGCCAATCATGGCTGACTCGAGCAGAAGCATCAGCACGTAGTAAGTTAGCTGCCGCTTCTGGACCGCAGTCCAGCTCGAGAGCACTGCTATAGGCATCAGCAGCGTAGTCAGCAGAACCAGCCAGAGGCTGATGCCGTCGACCCCGAGGTGATAACGTGCCCCTATCGCCGCGATCCACGGATAATTCTCTGCGAAGCGAAAAGCCGCCAGGCCGCCACCGGCGCCCTGAATCAGAAGGAGCGAAGCGATAAATGTAACCGTTGTAAATCCGAGGGCGATCCAACGATGATGCGACTCGCGCGCGCCGGGCGTGAAGCTGTACGCAATCGTCGTCGCCGCGCCGATGACGGGCAGAAGAATCAGAATTGTGAGTAGATGACCTTGCATGCCTCTGTGTGTTTCCTCTGTGTCCTCTGTGGTGAAAAACATTTACCACAGAGGACACAGAGAATTTACTTCACCAAGAACCTCAAAACGTGCGCACCGCTGTAGGCGAAATAACCGATGATAATCAACGCGCCGGCCAAAATGATCGCCGCATAACCGCGCACAAAACCAAGCTGCATGTGACGAATCGTCCGGCCCAGATTCACGACCGTGCGCCCCAGGCTGTGAATTAAGCCATCAATGACGCCAATGTCGAACAGCTTCCACAAACCTTCACGCGATATGACCAGAATGGGTTGGATCACTGCCGCGTCGTAGATCTCATCGACATAGTACTTGTGCTCAAGCAGGCGCGGCATCTGACGCAGCGGCTGCTTCTGGAACATTACCCAACCAATACCGATGCCGGTGATAGCAACCATGATCGAGATCAATGTAAAAAGGCGCTCCTGCGAAATTTCCGCCGGACCGTGAACCGCCTCAGCTTCGCTTCTTTTAGCCGGCGCGAACGCGGGCTTGCCATCGACCTCTTGCGGCGGGGGCGTGAGCCAATGCAACTCTGCTGTGCCTTGGCCCGCATTCGTCTCTTCACCGGGAACGCTGTTTACGGCGGGCTCGAGCGTTCGCTCGAAGTAGTTCTCCGGGTGACCACCGGTTAGCGAGCTGAGCGCGTAGGGGACGCCGACCAGCCCACCGATGGTCGACAGCACTGCGAGTACGATCAGCGGAATAGTCATCGTCCACGGCGATTCGTGCGGTGTGTGCGCTCCATGGCTGCCGTGTCCATGGGAATCTTCGATCGTCTTTTCGCGAAAGCGTTCGTTTCCCCAAAACGTCATGACCATCAAGCGCGTCATATAGATCGCGGTTAACAGCGCCGTCACTGCTCCGATGAACCACAAGGCTTTTCCTAACGCGGGTGGAGCGCCGGCGATCTGTCCGCTCCAGGTCTTCCAAAGAATCTCATCTTTCGAAAAGAAGCCGGCAAAGATCGGCACGCCGCAGATTGCCAACCAACCCGCGCACATCGTCAGCCAGGTGATCGGCATGTACTTGCGCAATCCGCCCATGCGCCGCATGTCCTGCTCGTGATGCATCCCATGAATGACCGAGCCCGAACCCAGGAACAACTGCGCTTTGAAAAACGCATGCGTCATCACATGAAGGATGGCCGCCACAAATGCTCCCATGCCGCAGGCCAGGAACATGTATCCAAGCTGCGAAATGGTCGAGTAAGCGAGGACCTTCTTAATATCGTTTTGCGCAATGCCGATGGTCGCTGCAAACAAAGCGGTGGCCGCGCCGACGATTGCCACGATGAACATTGCCGTGGGCGCGTGGGTATAAATTGCCGAGCAGCGCACGACCATGTAAACGCCGGCCGTCACCATCGTCGCGGCGTGAATCAGTGCTGACACGGGCGTGGGCCCGGCCATGGCGTCAGGCAGCCACACGAACAAAGGGATCTGCGCGCTCTTGCCGGTCGCGCCAATGAAGAGAAGTACTGCGATCGAGGTAACACCGCCGGCAAAGATTGCATGCCAGCCAAATCCGTCGATAGGCAAATTGCCGATGGCGGTGAGGGCGCTGGTAACCCCGAGGGCCTTCTTCTCAAAAAAACTAATCGAACCGGTCATGAAGAAGATGAGCATCAATCCCAGCACGAATCCCCAATCGCCGACGCGGTTGGCGATGAAAGCCTTCTTGGCCGCCGGGGCTGCTTCTTCTTTGTCCAGATAGAACCCGATCAGGAGGTAGGAACAGAGCCCCACGCCCTCCCAGCCGACAAACATCAGGAGGAAGTTGTCCGCCAGCACCAGGGTCAACATTGCGAACATGAACAGGTTCAGATAAGCGAAGAAACGATAGTAGCCGCGATCGCCATGCATGTAGCCGGTGGCAAAAATGTGAATCAGTAAGCCGACAAACGTGATGAAGAGAGCGTAGATCCCACTCAAACGATCCATCGCCAGACCAAAGTCAGCACGGAACGTGCCGACCTGAATCCATGTCCAGAGGTGATCCATCAGCGGTTGCGTCGCGCGCAACGCGCCGTCTGGTTTGAAGGCGAGATAGAAAGCGATCAGTGTCGAGATTCCGACCGACGCACACGCGACCACGCCGATAAATCGTTCATTGCGCAGTCGGCGGCCCACCAGCCAGTTAATGACTGCGCCCGCCAGCGGAGCAAAAATGATCAGACTGAGAAGGTTGTTTGTTCCCACGAAATTGTGCGCTCTAGTTCTTTGTACTTAGTGCTTTGTACTTTGATGTCTAAGGCCAATTGCGTATTGAGATCAAAGTACAGAGTACGAAGAACAAAGTTCAAAGCCTTAAAATACTGGCATCGTCCACATCCAGCGATTCGCGATTACGAAAGATGGCAATGATGATTCCCAAACCCACGGCTGCTTCCGCAGCTGCGACGGTCATTACGATGAAAACAAACAACTGGCCCGAAACGTCGCGAAAGAAACTCGAGAAGGCCACGAACGTCAGGTTCACAGCGTTGAGCATCAGCTCAATACACATGAACATGGAAATCACGTTGCGCTTGATCAGCACGCCGACCACTCCAATAGTGAACAGCACGGCGGACAGCGCCAGATACCATGAAAGCTGTGGGGTCATAGAATTCGTACTCAGGGTTCTTACAAATCTTCGTCCGTCACGTGTGGCGCTCCTTCGATGCCCAAAATTTTCTCTACTTCAGCGGTGCTGCGGGCGTGGATTGGCTCCGGCTCATTTACGGCCCGCGGATCCAGGACGTCCCTGGCCAAGACCTGATGGCCGGGGACGACGACCGCGCGCGGAGGCAATAAGCCACCGGTCCGTGCCAGCGTCATGGCGCCAACCACTGCCATCAACAAAAGGATCGAAGTGATTTCGAAAGGCAACAGGTAAGTCGTAAACAATCCCGCTCCGATCGAGGACGTCAGGCCGACATCTGAGATATTCCGAGTCGGCGTCGACGGCGATGCTTGCACGAAATAAATGATAAAGGCGGCTTCGGCGAATAGAACGGCAGCCAGCACTACGGCTATCGGAACCAGCGATCGCAAACGGGTCGGCCGTTCTTCCTCCTCGACGTTGAGCAACATAATGACGAAGACGACCAGCACCATAATCGCGCCGGCATAGACAATGACCTGCACCGCGGCAATGAATGGTGCGGCCAATGTCACATACAAACACGCCAGCGAGATAAAGACGCCGATCAGCGAGATGGCGCCGTAGAGGGGATTACGCTGCGCCACCATCGAAACCGCGCAACCAATTGCCATGCCGGCAAACAAAATGAAAAGAAGTGCGACCACTGTTTATGTCTCTGTGTTCTCCGTGCATCCGTGGTGAATTTAGTTTCAAGCAAAGCCCACCAGGGAGGCACCGAGAGCACGGAGGAAATCACCCTCCCCAACCTACCGATGTCTTCAAAAACTTATTCACGTAATCCAACGCGCCCGACCACTGAAGCGTTGCGGTCAAGAAGATATTGATGATTGCCAGGGGGACCAGAAACTTCCAGCCAAAATTCATCAACTGATCGAAGCGAAAGCGCGGCAGCGTCCCGCGCAGCCAGATATAAAGGAAAAGAAACAGAATCACTTTGCCGAAGAAGTAGAACACACCCAGCCACGGGAGTTGATGAATGAACGGCCCGTTCCAGCCGCCGAGGAACAGCGTCGTCGCCAGCATCGAAACGGTGAACATGTTGACGTATTCAGCCAGAAAGAACAGCGCAAACTTCATCGCGCTGTACTCAGTGTGAAACCCGGCGACCAGTTCAGTCTCAGCTTCAGGAAGATCGAAAGGCACGCGATTGGTTTCGGCGATCGCCGCAATCAGATAGATCAGAAAGCCGAGCGGCTGTGCCCAGATCAGATTCCAGCCGGTAACGCCCAGGTGCCCCGCCTGTTGTTCGACAATGCTGTAGAGGTCGAGCGTGCCTGACTGGAGGATAACCCCGATCAGTCCAAGTCCCAGCGCCAGTTCGTACGAGATCATCTGCGCGGAAGAACGGAGCCCGCCCATCAAACTGTACTTGTTATTCGACGACCAGCCCGCGAGGGCGATGCCATAGACTCCGACTGAAGTGACGCCGAGCACGTACAGCAACGCCACATCAAAACGAGTAACCACGAGCGGAATCGTCTTATTGATAATCGGCAGGTGTATCTCTGGCCCGAAGGGGTAAACCACAATCGTCATCAGCGCGGCAGTCGTGGCGATGACCGGAGCCAGGAAGTAAACGAACCGAGTAGACTTATCAGGAACGATATCTTCTTTGAAGATGAATTTGAGCAAGTCGGCGAGCGGTTGCAGAAATCCGCCCGGGCCGACGCGGTTCGGCCCCAGACGGCCCTGGATGAAACCGAGCACGCGGCGTTCGGCGAGCACCGTGTACGCGACCATCGTCATCACCACCGTGAAGGCGACAAGGATGCCGGCCAGCAGCCAGGCAACATGTATTAGATCGTCCATCAGAACCATTGACTCATTGACTCATTGATCCATTCACTGATCCATCAGGTCGAGAATGCCTGATCTGTCGACCTGTCGACAGGCGCAATGAATCAATGGATCAATGGATCAATGAGTCAATTCACACCGCTACTCGCTCCCGCTTAAGGTCATCATCAATCGTGATCTGGTAGAGCGGGGAAATCGCAAACGTCTCGGGCCTCTGATTACCCGCAGCCAGTAGATGAAACTGCGGCACCTTGTCTGTCAGAGTTCCCAGCTTAAACAGTTCATGACCGACTCTTGGCGTCTCGCCAATTTTCACACCGTCGTCGCTAAGCTCTTTAACTGCGCGACGAATCGTCTCGACTTCCTTCGCAAGATCTTTGCTTTCGGCGATTGCATGCTTGACCTGAATCGGCCGGCTCTCGTCTTTCAAGAGCGGATAGCGCAAGTTCGCGTAGGCCGAAACACGTTCGGCGATCTCTCGAAAAACCGCGCTCGTGGACGCGTCGAAACCAAAATCAACACCAAGCTCTTTCGCCAGTTGCGCCGTGATCATCCAGTCCGGCCTTGATTGATGCACCGGCTCAATCGACTTTCGCACCCGCTGAACAAATCCATCATTGTTGGTTAACGTTCCGTCGATCTCGGCAAACGAAGCGGCTGGCAGAACGACATCCGCATACGCGGTCGTGTCCGTTTCGAAGAGCTCCTGCACGATTAGGAAGTCGAGGTTTTGTAACGCCGCTTTGCGGTTACTGTGCTCCGGCAGAAAACTTCCGGCGAGATAAAGTGCATGAATCGAGGTACCCGCGCCATCCAGCAAATCGGTGATGGTCTTCGCGCCGTTGATCATGTCGTGGCCTCCGACGCTGTTATTGAAAAGCGGCAAAGGATGCAGCAGCACGCGGCGTCCTTCGCCGGCAAAAATGTAAGGAAGCTGCGCGGCTACAATTTGAGCTGCTTCGCTTAGCTCTCCGCCAAACATCACTACTACATCGCCCGCTGTCTCAGCGATAGCCTGGCGAACGGATTCAAGCTCGCGCGCTGCAACTCCGAGTTTGCGCACTGCCAGCTCGTCATTTGAATTGTCGAATAGTGCAAGCACCGCCGCGTCTTCTGTTCCCTGCCGGACGTGAACAAACTGCGAAGCCTGTTCGCGCAAACGAATAGGCGTGCTGTTAATCAAAATCAATTTCGCGCCGCCATTGCGTACCGCCTGGCGAATCTGTTTTCCGGTCAGCGGCTGCAGTTCCTCTGGCTCGCCGCCAATCAGGACGATCGTTTTTGCGTAGCGAATGTCGCTATGCGTCGCCAGCTTTCCGCCCAGATTGTCGAAGAATGGTTTAAGGCCAAACGAGTCGGCCACGGCAAGGTTTTCAGTTTCGATGACCTCTGAGGCAAATTTTCGCAGCGTGTAGAGCGCTTCATTGGTCAACCGCGGACTGCCGACAACGGCGACAGCGTTGCCGCCGTGAGCGGCCACGACCGAGTCCAGCTTCTGTGCGGTGAAACGAATGGCCTCGTCCCAGGTCGCGGGAATCAGCCGACCGCCTTTCTTATAACGAATCAGCGGCGTGCGGATTCGCTTCTCATGGTTAACAAAGGGATGGCCAAAGCGGCCCTTGATGCACAGGAACTCTCCGTTAAGTCCATTGACATAACGATCACGCGCGACGATTCGCATCAACTCTCCACCGCGTGAGCCGAGCGACATTTGGCAACCATCCGAACAATACGTGCAGGTTGAAACGGTCTGCGTCAGTTCCCAGGGCCGGGCCTGGTGACGATAGGTTCCGTCGAGCAAGGTCCCCGTGGGGCAGACTTCGATACAATTTCCGCATTGAGAACAATCGAGCCAACCTCCGTAAGTCCCGATGACTGTATTCGAGCCGCGATTGCCGGCTTCTATCGCGTCTTCGCCCATCCATTCGTCACAGACGCGCGTGCAGCGCTTGCAGAGGATGCAGCGCTGCGGATCGTTTGCCACCATCGGCGACAGGTATTTTTCGGGCTGGGCATTCTTTTCTTCGATGAAACGTTCTTCAAGGTTACCCCAGTCGAACGTTAGTTCCTGCAACTCGCACTCGCCGCCACGATCGCACACCGGACAATCCAGTGGATGATTGGCGAGCAGAAACTCCAGCATCGATCGTTGGGCCTTTTCAATCTCTTCGCTCTGCGTGGTGACGATCATGCCGTCAGTGCAGATGATCGTGCAGGAGGTCTGGAGCTTTGGCATCTTCTCGATCCGGACCAGACACATCCGGCAGGAGGCCTGCAAAGCCAGATCGGCGTAATAGCAGAACGACGGAATATCGAATTGGTGGTCGCGGCACACATCGATTAGGCGCGCACCTTTGGCGACCTGGAAGTCTTTGCCGTTGATGGTTACTTTGATCTCTTCTAATTGAGTCATTGATTCATTTGTTCATTGATTCAATGAATAAATGGATCAATGAATCAATCTCCTATTAGGTGCTTCTCAAAATCTTCCGGAAACCTCTTCACCGCTGATTGAATTGGCCACGCTGCCGCATCGCCCAACGGACAAAACGATTTCCCTTCGATGTTGTCGCACAGATCCAACAGTAACTGCGCGTCTTCCGGACGGCCGCCGCCTTTTTCGATGCGTTTGAAAATCTTTACCAGCCAGTCAGTGCCTTCGCGACAAGGCGTACACCAACCGCACGACTCGTGTTTGTAAAACTCAGTCAGGTTCTTGGTTGATTCGAATATGTCCACGGTCTCATCCATCACGATGAATCCGCCCGAGCCGACCATCGAACCGCCCGCAACCAGTCCTTCGTAATCCATGCGCACGTCTTTCCCGATGATTTGATCGGCGCGCATGATGTAAACCGACGAGCCGCCGGGAATTACCGCCTTCAACTGCCTGCTGTTGGTAATCCCGCCGCAGTCTTCCATGATGAACTTTTCCATGTCGTCATAGCCCATCGGCAGTTCGTAAACGCCGGGGCGATTGACATGGCCAGAGACTGACCAGAGTTTTGTGCCGCCGCTTTTTTCGGTGCCGAGTTTTTGATAAGCCTCGCCGCCCATCTTGATGATGTCAGGAACGGCGGTCAGCGTCTCGACGTTGTTGACGACGGTCGGCGACGCATAGAGACCAGAGATGGCGGGAAAGGGAGGCTTCATGCGCGGATGGCCACGCATACCTTCCAGCGAACTCAGCAATGCGGTCTCTTCGCCGCAGATGTAAGCGCCCGCGCCGGTGTGCGTATAAATCTCACAAGAGAAGTCGGTGCCGAGAATCCTTTCGCCGAGTAAACCGGCCGCGCGCGCTTCTTCCAATGCGACACCCATGATGTCGATCAGATATTTGTACTCACCGCGCGTGTAGATGTAATTCGTTTTCGCGCCCAGCGCGTAAGCCGCGATCAGCATGCCCTCGATCAGCATGTGCGGATCGCGCTCCATCAGGTAGCGATCTTTGAACGTGCCCGGCTCAGACTCATCGGCGTTGCAGACGACGTACTTCGGCTTCGGTGAATCCTTTGGCACGAAGCTCCACTTCATGCCCGTGGGAAAACCGGCGCCGCCGCGACCACGCAAGGCGGACTTCTTCACGTCATTGATAACATCATCCGGCGACATTGAATCGAGGACCTTCTTGATCGCTTCATAGCCCCCGTTTTGGCGATACACGTCGAGGGAACGCGAGTTCTCGAGATGAACTCGGCGTAGCTGAAGTGGTTCACATCCGATGGCGTCGATAAACATGATCTGTTGAGTACTTCGTGTAGGGCCTATTGGTTCTATAGGACCTATCTCAGTCCAATGAATCCAAAATCTCGTCAACCTTTTCAGTGGTCAGATTTTCGTGATAGTCGAAATTGATCTGAAACATCGGCGCTGTTCCACATGAGCCGAGACATTCGACTTCTGACAACGAAAAGCGCCCATCTGCGGTTGTCTCACCTACCTTAATGCCCAACTTTTCCGCACAGTAGCTGGTGATTTTGTCGGCGCCAAGCAGCTTGCACGAAAGGGTTTTGCATACCTGGATATGATATTTGCCGATCGGCTGCATGTGGATCATCGAGTAAAAAGTTGCGACTTCCCAGATGTCCGTGATGCGCAAGTTCAGACGCTTTGCCAGGTAAGACACGCCCGGCGGATCGAGGTAACCGCGCTCCCGCTGCACGATGAACATCAGCGGCAGAATCGCTGAACGCGTCACCGGATACTTCGCCAGGTGCCGATCGATTTCGGCTTCGACTTCGGCCGGAAAGGTCGCGATCTCATCCGGCATCTGCACCGGCTGCGACAAAGGTTGAATGTTGATTAACTGCTGACTCATGGTTTCAGGTTTCAAGTTTCAGGTTTCAAGTTGTAGAAGTGCCAACTTGAAACTTGAAACCTTAAACTTGAAACTACCTATCAATTTCTCCCAACACAATATCCAGCGATCCGATGATCGCCACGATATCCGCAATCATAGCGCCGCGTGACATGTGTGGCAGCGCCGAAAGGTTCACAAAACTCGGCCCGCGGAAATGCACGCGCGCCGGCTTTGGCCCGCCCGTCGACTTGATGTAAACGCCAAGTTCGCCTTTGGAAGCTTCGATCGCTTGGTAGACCTCGCCGGCCGGCACATCGAAGCCCTCGGCGACGATCAGGAAATGATGAATCAGGGCGTCCATGTGCGTCTTCATCGCCTCGCGATCGGGTAACACGACCTTGGGCGCGTCGGCCTTGACCGGTCCGGGCTGCAAACGGGAAAGCGCCTGCTGGACTATCTTGTGCGACTCTTTCATCTCGCGCATGCGGACCATGTACCTGGCCCAGACATCGCAATCCGACTCAGTTGGAATATCGAAATCGTACTTTTCGTAACCCGTGTAAGGATTCGCGCGGCGAATGTCGAGCGCAACACCGCTGCCGCGCAGAGAGGGACCCGACAATCCCCAATCGATCGCGTCTTCGGCTGAAATGTAGCCCACGCCCTGCGTGCGTTTCTGAAAGATCCGATTGCCGGTAAGCAGCTTGTGAAAATCCTCAACGGCGGCCAGAAAACCATCCTGGAACTGCTGCACCCTTCGTTCGAACCCGGCGGGCAAGTCCATCATCAGTCCGCCAATGCGAAAATAAGACGGCGTCAGACGGCCTCCCGATGCAGCTTCAATAAGATTGAGAATCTTTTCGCGCTCGCGAAAGCAATAGAAGAAGACGGTCATAGCGCCGATGTCCAGGGCGTGAGTGCCCAGCCAGACCAGATGGGAAGCGATCCGCTGCAGCTCGCACATCAGGACGCGAATTACCTGGGCCCGTTCGGGTATCTCAATCTGTAAAAGCTTTTCCACAGCCATTACATAGGCGAGGTTGTTTCCGAGCGGATTGAGATAGTCCATCCGGTCCGTGATGACGATGCCTTGCTGATATTTCCGGTACTCGAACAGCTTTTCCATTCCGGTGTGCAGATAGCCGATGTCGGGAGTGGACTTGACCACCATCTCACCGTCCAGCACCAGCTCGAGGCGCAGCACTCCATGCGTCGAGGGATGCTGCGGCCCCATCGAGATCGTCATCTGCGTGTCCAGCGGTCGATCGACAATCTCAAACTGCGGCGGAATGTCTACAGTCGTGCTCATTATCTAAATTTGCCACAGAGACACAAAGGATCTTTGAAAAATAGAAATCATCCAGCGCTATGTTGTCTTCCCAGTTTCTTCTCCGTGCCTCTGTGCCTCCGTGGCTAAACTACTTCAAGCTATAAGGCTCGTAACCTCGCAAGGGGAAATCCTTTCGCAGCGCATGTCCCTGCCAATCGTCCGGCAGCAGAATGCGGCGCAGATCAGGATGATCGTCAAAGATGATTCCAAACAGATCATAGGTCTCGCGCTCGTGCCAGTTCGCAGTGCGCCAGACGCCTGTGACCGTAGGCACGTGCGGATCATCTTCGTTCAGCAGGACCTTCAGGCGCAGCCGGTGATGCCTGGTGGTTGAGAAGAGATGATAATTGACTTCGAAACGTGGCTCTTCTTCAGGTCCACGGTCAAAGCCGCAGAGATCAGCAAGAAAATTGAACTCCAGTTCGGGCGTACTCTTGAGGAACGCGCAGGCAGCCACGATGTGCTCACGCGGGATTACATACGTGGTTTCTCCAAGAGCGTTGACGACTTCGCTTACCCATTCCGGATGCTGACGCAAAAACGCCGACGCCAGGGGCGACGACGCTGTATTTTCCTGACTGCCCGGTGATTGTTGGTTCGCTTCGATGTCCGGCCCGTGCTGTTCTTCCATCTAAATCTTCAGTTCCGGGGGAGTTCCAAAAAGGATTTAACTTCAAAACCGAAAACCCTGACTCTCAGAAAGATCGCCGCTTTTCATGCTTTGAAGCGATCGTATACGGTCGCGAGATGTTTGCTCCGTCGCCCTGCACAGTCGAACCATCCGTTACGGGCAGCGTGCCGGGTGTCAAAGCTTCTCGCGATTCATTCTCTGGAGCGTCACGCCGATCTCGAATCGACTCTTTCATTACTTTGTCCTGCAACATCATCACCGCGTGAATCAACATCTCAGGGCGGGGAGGGCAGCCGGGGATGTAGACATCTACCGGGACGATCTTGTCGACGCCCTGAACGATCGCGTAATTGTCGAAGACCCCACCTGAGGTGGCGCACGCACCCATCGAGATCACCCACTTCGGCTCAGGCATTTGATCGTAAATTCGGCGCAGCACCGGGGCCATTTTTCTCGAGACCCGACCCGATACAATCATCACGTCAGCCTGCCGTGGTGAAGCACGAAAGACTTCGGAGCCAAAACGGGCCAGGTCGTTCCGCGAAGAAGTGGCGTTCATCATCTCGATCGCGCAACACGCCAAACCAAAGGTCGCCGGCCACAGCGATGATTTGCGCGCCCAGTTAATCAGCGAATCCAGCCGCGTAGTCAAAACTTCCGGCAGGGCTTCGGCGATAATGTTTTCCAGTCCCATAACGATCGAGTCTCAGCCAAATCAGAAAACTTGAACCTTCGATATTAAGCCGGCTTCGTCACGCTGCTCTCGCTCTTGTCACCCGTTTTTCGGTCGTTTCCAGCAGGCGAGCTTCCGCTTCAGCCTCGCGGCGCGCGGTCTTGCTCCAGTCAAACGCGCCTTTTTTGATTACGTAAATCAAGCCGGCCGCCAGCAGCGCGATAAATATCACCATCTCAAAATAGATAACATTGCTCAGACCGTATGCCGGACTGGCGAGTCTTTTGAAAACGACCGCCCAGGGCACCAGAAAAATTACTTCGATATCGAACAGGATGAAGAGCATCGCAATCAGATAGAACTTGACGGAAAATCGTTCGCGCGCCGACCCTACCGGATCTTTGCCGCACTCGTAGGGCATCAATTTCGTCCGAGTGCGTTTGCGTTGGCCCACCAGTTGAGAGAGCGTGATGAAAGTTACGGCAAAACCTGCCGCGACCACGAACATCAAGAGCACCGGCAGGTAATCCATCAAATTGAAGCTCATTAGCGTCCGACGTCCCCGTTCTGGAGTAAGCGCAATTCCACCTTATCTAGAGCGTTCCGCGCAGCTTTCTGCTTGAGAATCATTGTACAAGCGGATCGTATTGCAACGACTGAGGGGTGTCAAGGCGATGCTACTTCGCTCCTGAGCAAAAGGAGAAGGTGTTTGACCGGTCAAAAATCGTTATGCTAACTTTCGAGTTACGCACATGAGACTTATCCCATGTAGCGAGCTTGAAGCGCGACTCTAACGGCATTGATTACGGGCTACAACACGGATATTGAATACGACGGGATTGTTTACCACATCCAGACCGAAGATAAGGGAGTGGAACATCCAATTATCCTTTCGCTCGTTTATGTGGACGGAGCAATCCTGGCGAGTAAGCGGTCGCCCTACGATGATCTGATCGCCGGCGGCTTCGATACAGAGATCTTAACCCGGCGGCTTCAGCGCCAACATAAACTTATTTGCGCGGCTGTGCGCGCCGGACGTATCGAAGACTTGAAACGTCTGGGCCAAGATGGGTCTAAGGTGCAATCACCGCCCGCCCCGAAACCAGCTGAGCATGCTGCACGCCAGGCCAGGGAACCAAACAAAGCCGACCTCGCTGAGCTGCCGGTTCCAAAGCCCGATCCGGAGGACTACGCGAGCGACACGGCCGCGTCCGCCGCCGCAGACGAGGCGCTGCAAATAAAGCTGCTCCCAGAGCCAGAGTTGCACGCCGGGGAATCCGTGACATTGCGGGTGCTGGTAACACGTGCGGCGCAGAATGCTCGCGAACCAGTGCCTAAGGCCCGGGTGACCTTGAAAACGCTCGGAAGCACGTTTCGCCCGGAATCAAAACATGCAAAGACCGACGGTAAAGGCATTGCAATGTTCGTTGTGCTGCTACCAAAGTTCAATACCGGCCGCGCGGCAATTCTGATCCGCGCTGAGGCCGATGGCGAGGTTGCTGAGCTGCGCCGAATTATCTTGCCGGGATGATCGTGGCGACGAAGACCGGAGAAGAAAGAACTGCACGTCCAGGTCAATGGTGAGATTCGAAATGTTGCTGATCACTCGACCCTGAGTGATCTTGTGGATGAGCTCTCACTGGCGCCGGCGCGAATCGCAGTCGAACTCAACGGCGAAGTCGTTCGCCGGAACAAATGGACTGAGACCGTGCTCAGCGAAGGCGATCGGCTGGAGGTGGTTCACTTCGTCGGCGGTGGATAACAGATCAGTTTTGGCAAAATTCGTTTCGGCGAACCATAAATAACCGCGCGGTCACTTCTATGTTTCAAGCCGTCGGGTGTACAGTCTTTGTAGTACATAGAAAAGGAAGTTCACATTCATGTCCAGCGTAATACCGGCATTAACTGATCCCTTTAAGATTGCAGATCGTGTTTTTCGCTCGCGGCTGATCATCGGCACGGGTAAGTATCGCAGTTACGATGAAATGAAAGCAGCGCACCGCGCGTCAGGCGCTGAGATGGTTACGATCGCCGTGCGCCGCGTCCCTTTGGATCGTAAGAGCGAATCGTTCCTCGATCATCTGGATCCGTCGTTGCAAATTCTGCCGAACACCGCGGGTTGTTACTCAGCTGAAGAGGCCATCCGCACCGCGCGACTTGCGCGTGAAGCTCTGAACACTGAATGGATCAAGCTGGAAGTTATCGGCGACGCGACCACGCTTTTCCCGGACAACGAACAGACACTCGCCGCAGCCCGCACACTGGTAACGGAAGGGTTTATCGTGCTGCCGTACTTTACGGATGATTTGATCGTTGCCAAAAAGCTGCTCGATGCCGGCTGTCCGGCGGTAATGCCTCTGGCGGCGCCGATTGGTTCCGGCCTCGGCGTGCAGAACCCCACCAACCTGCGGATCATGCGTGAGCAGTTACCTGACGCGACCATTATCGTGGACGCCGGGGTCGGGACGGCCAGCGACGCGACGATCGCGATGGAACTCGGCGCGGACGCCGTGCTGATGAATACGGCCATCGCTGAGGCAAGTGACTCGGCAAAGATGGCTGAGGCGATGAAACTCGCGATTGAAGCTGGTCGTTTCGCCTATCTTTCAGGCCGCATGACGAAACGACTCTATGCGAGCGCCTCCAGTCCACCAGTCGGCGTGATCCGCTAGCCGATATTTTCTCTAAACCAGTTAAGCGCCGGTCTTGGCGCACTTAACTCCCGTCATTTGCCTCGCGCTCGCGCTGAATTTTCCTTGCAGTCTCTCGTGAAAAGTAGTAAACGGTGCCTACCAAAACACTGGGTCAGCTCCTTTTGGCCTGTATCTCTCAACATTTCTCAAAGGAGGTGGGGTTAGATCAACCCCCCAATCGGATTCTCGACGAAGCTCACAACTCGAATTAGTAATCAGCAAGCAACCGAAAGGGGAATCTATGTCCAGCGCCCAGCTAAACAGCATCGATCACGTTGTGGTGCTGATGCTTGAGAATCGGTCCTTCGACAACATCCTCGGCTGGCTTTACGACAGGGACAACAAACCACCTTTCGACAAGGTTCCACGCGGACAACAGTTCGAGGGTCTTTCAGGTAAGGATTTGTGGAATCCGCGCCCGGACGGCAGTAAGGCGTTTGTGGGCAAGGGAACCGTAATGACTGACCCGTTTCCCGATCCGAACGAGCCCTACGATCATGTTTACGCGCAGATGTATAACCGGTTATTTCCTCCCGATCAGGTTCCCAACACGACGGACACGCCGACGATGGATGGTTTCGTCATCGACTACTGGAACGCGATCCAAAAGGCCGGCGCCTCGAAGAAAGGTTGCAGCCGCATCCTGTCATTCTTTCATCGCGGGGCTAACGAGATGGCTTTCGACCCCGGGATCATTATGAATTGCTTTACGCCGGATCGGCTGCCGGTCATCAGCGGACTCGCTAATGCTTATGCCGTCTGTGATCATTGGTTCAGTTCTGTTCCCACTCAGACTTTTCCCAATCGTTCATTCGTGCACGCGGCGACTTCGTCGGGTTACGTGACCAACGGTTGGAAGACGGGACCGCATCCATGGGACATCGGTTATCTTCTGAACGAGACAGATACGATTTACAACCTGCTGTCGCGATCGAGTATTAGTTGGAAGATCTACTACGGCGGTCCATTTCTGCTGTGCAACGCGCTTCTGATCCAGGAGAAGCTCTGGGAATTCGTTCCGCTGGGCCGGCATTTCTTTCCGATGGATCAATTTGTCGAGGATACAAAGCGGCCCAACGGTTTGCCTGCGTACACTTTTATGGAACCGAATATGATGTGCAGCGGAAAGTATGGTCCCGAAAACGACATGCATCCGGCGTTTGCCGTCACCGATACCGGATTGGCGACGAACGTGCTTTATGGTGAAGAGTTGATCTACAAAGTCTATGACGCGCTACGGAAAAGCCCTGACTGGAATAGCACGCTGCTGGTCATTACTTTTGACGAGCATGGCGGCTGCTATGATCATTATCCGACGCCACCGCCGTTCGCCAAGCCACCGGATGATCGCAAAATAGAGCCCGGCCAACCCGGCTACAGCGGCTTTAATTTCCAACGCTTCGGCGTGCGCGTTCCCGCGGTCCTGGTCTCGCCCTTGATAGAACAGGGTACGGTTTGCAGTACGGCCTTTGATCACACTTCGATCATAAAGACCGTTGCGAACCGCTGGTTGAATGGCCAAAACCTGACTGAACGTGACCTGAACGCGTCTGACGTTAGCGAAGTGCTGACGCGGTCCTCTGCGCGCGCGGACGTTCCCGAAATCAAACCGAATCCGGCGCCGGCCTTTAAAGGTTGCGGCGGTCAACGACTCGCGGCGATGCACGTTCACATGCTGGCGGCAGCGGCTCAGCGAGTGGCGAAACACACCGGTCAGCCAATCGATCTGAATGTGCTCAAGACGACCGACCAGGCAGTGGCGGCGCTGGACGCTCGTGAGCAGCAGGTGCGAGACACTGCGTAAGACGAGAGCAGGGAATAGCGCAGGATTTGCCGAACTAAAGCCGCCAGATGCGAGAACTAACCAACGCCAGGGCTTGAAAGGCGATTTTGACTTCAGTCCAACGCAGATCGAAACCAAAAGTTGCTTCGGGAGCTGTGGTGCCCGAACATTGGTTAGTCGGAGATGCGGAGTTGCGCGGATTCGGCGCACCGACAGTGAAGTCGGTTGAATTGTTATTTGCATCCGTACAGCCGTTTGCGACGCGCAGTTCAGCAGTGGTGTTGGCCGGCGCCGCCGCGGCCGCCGTTTCTGAACAGGTGGTGCCTGAACCGTAACCAATAAAGTCGACGACACTGGCGGCGAGTGGGCATCCACTTCCCGTCAGAGCGGTGGTTGTATTAACCAGGGCCACTTTACCCGCCGTTGCTGACATGTTGATGGTGCCCGTTGCATCGGGTGTCGGCAAATTCGTGGTGCCGCCTGGACCAGCCAATTCCTGAATCAAATAGTATTGTCCGGGCGCAAGCGAGCCCGTGAGATTGGTCGTTTGCCAGCTTGTTCCGGCGGAGCTGGTGTACTGCACTGACCAACCGGTAAAGCTGACCGTCTGGTTGCCGCTGTTGAATAGCTCGATGAAATCGTTCTTAAGAGTCGCGCCACTGTTGCCACCTCCACCATAGACTTGGCTGATCACGACCTTTGTGATTGGTGACGGACTCGGAGACGGAGACGGAGACGGAGATAGAGACGGACTCGGAGATGGAGACGGAGATGGAGACGGACTCGGTGATGGACTCGGCGACGGACTCGGAGACGGAGACGGCGACGGACTCGGTGATGGACTCGGCGACGGAGATGGAGAGGGACTTGGTGATGGACTCGGTGATGGACCAGGCGTCGGACTGCTGGCCAGGTTCTGCGGGTCGCTCGGTGTGATCACTTGAAGGTCATTCGAATTGTCGTTGGTGTCCTGCGTGCTGCCATTGGCGCCTCCAGGCTTTCTTTCGTAGCTGCGATCGGTAGTGCTACTCGAACTGAAGGGCGTCAGAACTGTGCCTTCCTTGTAGGCAGATCCCGTGCTCATACCTACTTGATCCGAAACTGCGTCTGTCGAGTCAGTAATCGCAATGCCGCCATCATCAGCTATACCCGCCGAATATGTCTGATCTCCAACTACAATGCCGGTGTAGCCGGTAGTGGCCGTGGCCAGGAAATGTCCTCGGGCGGGGATGATTGTGTTAGCTGCGATTGTTACTCGCGTAGTAACGGTGCCACCGCTACTTGAGCTGCGAATCTTCCAACCACTCACGTCGAAAGCACTGTCGCTGTTGTTATAAAGCTCGACGAATTCATCGCTCGCGCCGCCAGGCCCGCGTGTGCGGAATTCACTGATCACTATCGGTGAGCTGATCGTCGGGATAGGCGTTGGCGAAGGGCTCGGCGAAGGGCTGGGCGACGGACTCGGTGATGGGCTTGGACTCGGTGACGGTGATGGGCTTGGACTCGGTGACGGCGATGGACTTGGACTCGGTGACGGTGAAGGACTTGGACTCGGTGACGGTGAAGGACTGGGCGTGGGGCTTGGGGAACTGCAATCGTTAAGTGGTGAACCGATGTTACGCGGATTCGGACTACCGGTGGCAAAGTCCGCAGCGTTATTGTCAGTATCAGTGCAACCTCCCAGGGCTCGCAGGTCAGCGGTCGTGTTGCTCGGACCAGCGGTTGGTCCGGCGCCCTCGAAACAATTCGCTGTGCTGCCATAACCCACAAAATCGATAATCTCTGAGCCGTTGGGACAAGCACCGCTGAGCGCAGTCGTCCCAATTACCAGCGCCACCTTGCCGGCCCCGGCTGCCATCGCAATGGCTCCCGTTGCATCAGGTGCCGGCAGATTAGTAGTGCCGCCTGCACCTTGTGCTTCCTGAACGAGGTAGTACTGCCCTGGAGAGAGCGTCACAGAAGTTAGGCTTGTAACCTCCCAGGTTGTACCGGTCGCACCAGCGTACTGCAAAGAATATCCGGTCAGGTCAACTGGCGTGTTGCTGCGGTTGAATATCTCAATGAAATCATTCTTATAAGTAGCTCCAGAGTTACCCCCGCCTCCATAGACCTGACTTATCACAAGAGTTCCAGGTGCCACTGGACTTGGCGATGGTGAAGGCGATGGACTTGGCGAAGGAGACGGAAAAGGACTTGGAGACGGACTCGGACTCGGTGAAGGTGATGGGCTAGGACTGGGTGAGGGACCGGGCGTCGGACTGCTGGCGAGGTTCTGCGGCTGACTCGGTGTAATTAATTGAAAGTCGTTGGAGTTATCATTAGTGTCCTGTGTGTGGCCGAGTGCTCCACCAGGCTTCCGCTCATAGCTCCTGTCGGTCGCGGTTGTGAGAGGCGCAAGCACTGTACCTTCTTTGAAAGCCGAACTTGTACTCATGCCAACCTGATCCGAAACTGCATCCGTCGCGTCCGTAATCGCGATCCCACCATCGTCGGCAATGCCCGACGAATACGTCTGATCGCCAGCTACACTGCCGCTGTATCCATTCGCGCTGCTGTTGCTCGCCAGGAAGTGACCACGGGCAGGAATAATCGTGCTGGCATTGATCGTCAGCTTGGTTGTGATGGTGCCGCCACTGCTCGAGCCGCGAATCTTCCAACCACTCACGTCGAAAGGACTGTCGCTATTGTTATATAGCTCGACGAATTCGTCGCTCGCGCCGCCAGGCCCGCGGGTGCGGAACTCGCTGATTACAATTGGTGTGGTAATCGTAGGAGTTGGCGTCGGCGACGGTGATGGCGAAGGACTCGGCGTCGGTGTCGGCGATGGGGGCGGCGACTGTACAGTCGTGGTCGCGGCCGCCGTGTTGTTAGAGGAATTGGGATCGGATGTGGTTGAGCCTGCGGTAGCTGTGTTGTCGATAGTCGAACCAGCAGCGCCGTTAGCTGTGGCAACCAGCGTAATCGTCTCGGCCGCACCCCCGGCAAGAGACGAGAAAGTTATTGTGCGGTCATTGCCTGCACCTCCGCATACGCCGACACCCGTTGAGGCGCAAGAGACAAAGGTCACAGAACCAGGCAGGTTGTCTGTTACTAAGACCGATTGTGCCGTCGCTGGGCCGAGGTTATTAACAGCGATGGTGTAGGTCACGTTGGACCCGGTGGTAACCGGATCTGGCAAGTCGGTCTTGATGATTTCAAGATCGGCGGCGCCGCAATCGTTGAGCTGCGAACCGCTGTTGCGCGGGTTCGGGGACGCGTTCAGAAAGTCAGCCGGGTTGTCGTTGGTGTCCTGGCAGCCGCCGAATTTCCTGAAGTCTGCCGCTGTGTTGCCGGGCGCCGCCGCAGTTCCCGATCCTTCGAAACAATTCGGTCCTGTTCCGTAACCGATAAAATCAGCGATGTTAGGATCGGACGGACAGGTTGCTACTGCCAGGGCCGCCGTTCCGCGCACCAATGCCACTTTGCCCAGGCTGGCGGCCATCGAAATGCTGCCCGTGGCATCCGCGACGGGCAAGTCCGCACCGCTCGCTCCGCCCTCAAGTTTGACGAGGAAATACTGGTGAGGCGCGACTGTGCCTGATACGAGATCAAACTTGTGTGAAGCAAGGGTTGAGCCAAAGTTGCTGGTCGACGAAGCGTACTGTAACGAGTAATTCGTGACTGCGAAATCAATCGTCGTGGTACCACGATTAAAGAGTTCGATGAAATCGCTCTTGAAAGTTGCTCCCGAATTTCCGCCGCCGCCGTAGAGCTGACTGATGACCAGCAACGCCGTGTCGTCATTCTGGATGGTTCCGGTTGCTGAAGGCGTGCCGATCGTTGCTCCGCCAGTGGCGTTCGACAGGTTTACCGTGAAGGTTTCGTCCGGCTCAACTAGCGTGTCGCCATTGATGGTGATGCTGATCGGCTTACTGGTATCGTCCGGGCTGAAGATGAGCGTCCCGCTCGCCGGCAGATAATCACCGCCCGCCGTAGTTGCCGTGCCATTCGCGGTGGCGTAATCCACCATTACGGTCGAGCCGCTCGACGGCGACAGCGTCACAGTAAATGTAGCCAGAGAGGTTCCGCTGTTCCCCTCAGCGATGTTCACGTCACTGATGAAGAGCGTGGGAGTCGGCGGCGCTGCATCGTCGTTGATGATCGTGCCCTGTCCCTGATTATCAGAGACGCTGGCATTGGTCGGACCGGTCAGATTTACGAAGAAAACTTCATTCGGTTCGAAACTCGTGTCGCCGTTGACCAGTACTGTCACTGGCTTCGAAGTGTCGCCCGGATTGAAGGTCAGACTGCCGCTTGCAGACTGATAATCACTGCCGGCCGCGGCCGAGCTGTCAGCGGTCGCGTAATTCACCGTAACGGTTTGGCCACTGGCCGCGGAAAGACTAATGGTGAAAGTGAACGGCGTGGTACCGCTGTCGGCTTCGGCAATAGACAGGTCATTGATTGAGAGCGAAGGGGCCGGATCGTTATCGTTGATTGTGCCCTGACCTTGATTGTCGAGCGGCACCGCGTTCGTGGCATTGGAAAGATTGACGAAGAAAGTTTCGCCTGGCTCGTCCAGCGTGTCGCCGTTAACCAGGATGGTGATGGTCTTTGTCAGATCGCCGGGATTGAAAGTGAGCAGGTTGCTCTGCGATTGATAATCCGCGGGGGCAACGGCGGTTCCGTCGGTAGTTGCGTAGTTCACGGTCACGGTTTGCCCACTGGCGGCGGAAAGCGAAACGGTGAAGGTGGCATTGACCGTTCCGCTGTTTCCTTCCGTGACCGTTACATCATTGATTGTGACCTCAGGTTTGCAGTCTCCAATCGGGGAACTGCTGTTGCGCGGACTGGGCGAAGCGACGAAAAGGTCCGCTCCGTTCTGGTTCGTCTCCACACATCCGCCCGCCTTTCTAAAGTCCGCAGTCGTGTTGGACGTCGCACTGGCTGGCCCGGCTCCTTCATAACAATGACCGGTGTTGGCGGCAGTACTCCCGTAACCAACAAAGTCGGCAATCGCGGCGTTGTTCGGATTGAAGGGAGACGAACCGTCATCGCCCGGACAACTCGCCGCCACCAGCGCGTTGGTGCCGACGACAAGCGCGACCTTGCCCGAAGTGGCGGCCAGGGCGATAGATCCTGTGGCGTCGGGTGCCGGCAACGCGACGCCGTTGGTCGTCCCGCCCGCTTCCTGAACCAGAAAGTAACGGCCGGGAGCGATGGTACCGCTGGTCAGATTCGTCTTGGAACTGCTGAAATTGGAACCGACGCTCGCGTACTGGACTGAGTAAGGCGTGACTGAGAAGTCTACGGTCGTCGTGCCGCGATTGTAGATTTCGACAAAGTCATTACGGAACGGCGCGCCTGAATTGTCACCGCCACCGTAGACCTGGCTGACCACCATGAGCGCCGCATCGTCATTCTGAATCGTTCCTGCGCCCTGACCATCGCCGACACTCGCGTTAGTGACGCTTGTGATGTTGACAAAGAACCTTTCATTTGGCTCGACCAAAGTGTCGCTATTAACGGTGACATCAAAGGTATAGGTCTGTTGGCCGGCCGGGATGGTTTGGCCGGTGAGACCTCGGGCCACGTAGTCGTTGCTGGCGACGGTAGCGGTGTTGTCCTGAGTGGCAATGTCGAAAGTGATTCCGCCTGCGGGCGCCGGGATGGTAGAACTGACCGTGAATGTGAAGGTAGTCGTCCCACTGTTGCCTTCGTTCGTCGAAACGTCGCTGACGCTGAGCACCGGGCTATCGTCATTTAGGATCGTTCCCAGTCCCTGCCCATCCCCGACACTTGCTCCGGATACGTTGGTGACATTAACAAAGAAGTTCTCGTTCGCCTCGATGTTTACATCGCCCTGTACCGTCACGTCAAAGTTGTAGGTCTGTTGGCCAGCGAGGATTGTCTGCGCGGTTAGGCGGCGGGGCGCGTAATCGTTGTCGGCGACGGCGGCGCTGCCATCCTGAGTCGCGATATCAAACGTTACTCCCGCGGGTGGTGCCGGTTGTGACAGGCTGACAGTGAAAGTCAAAGTTGTTGGCCCAGAGTTGCCCTCGTTTACGCTGACATCGTTAATCGACAGCGCCGGACCCGTGACCGTCACGGTGGATTGAGTACTGTTGACGGTGGCACTCCCGTCGGTCGCCGAAGCGGTGATGTAGGCCGTCCCCGGGTTGTGCCCGCTGACCGTTGCGGTCGCAGTACCCGGGCTCGAGTTCGTCGAGACGGAATCAACCGTGGTCACCGTCGTATTGTCCGAAGCAAAATTGATCGTGACGCCGTTCATGGACCGGCCAAACTGATCGAACGCCTGCGCGGTGAACTGCGTCGTTTGCCCGGCGGTTATGCTCGCGCTCGGCGGCGCTATCGTGACGCTGGTCAGATGACTGGGACAATTGCCAAAGGGCGTGCCGTCAACCTTCAATCCAGGCGAGAACCTTCGTCCATTGGCGCCCACAGCGGACGTATGCTGCACGAAATTCCCGGTGATTTCCGGAGATCTCGTTAGCGATTGATTGTTGTCGCCGTCCAGGCCCGTTGATCCACCGTAGGCGAACTGCGTGATCAGATTGCCTGCTCCATCGCGGATCAAAATGGTGAGACCTGAATTGGTTAGTGAAAGTCCCGCCGACGAAGAAGCCTTGAACACCTGGGCACAACCAAATACGCCATTGTTGGGATTAAAGCCCGCTCCGCCGCCGCCAAACACGACGATCGCTTCGCCGGCGGGAAGCGTGGTGCCCGCGGCGAAAGTGAAGCGTGTGGTTTCCGTCGTTCCGGTGGTGGTGCGCGTGCGAATAGTCCAGCCGCCTACGCTGATGGCATCGCTTGCCGTTCCGTTCGCTAATTCGATGAACTCGTCCTGCGTTCCATCGCGAACTCCGTCGTGATTGGCGTCTCCGGCGATGCCGTCTGCTGGATCAGCCAGCAATTCGTTAATGAAAACAGCGCGGCTGGAGTCGCCGGTGAAGGTGACGGTTACCGGATTACTATCCCGCCCGTCCGACTGTACCGACAGATTAACCGCGCCCGCGCCGCGCAGGCCGGCAGGCACGCGTACGTGGACTTCATCAAGCCCTGGCATGTCCGGCGAAGGCATGACTGATTCAGCATTAACGACGCGGCCGCCGATGTTCACCAAAGTCTGCACACCATTACGCGCGCCGGTCGCGAAAATACTGAGACGTAGATTGCCGCTAGTCGGATCAAACGGGCCTTCCTGTAAAGTGTCGCTATTCAGGATCATGCCCTGGCCGGCGCCGTCGCCGCTTTTGGTGAACACCCCGGGCGCGGCACGCAGCGTCGGGGCGCTGGCGCGCGAAGGGAAGTTGTCGGCGTTCGTCACGACGACGTCAGCGGTTCCTATCTCAGTCTGTGGAGGAACGAGAAAATTGACCTGGCCCGGCGAGACGAAAAAGATTTGGACCGCTCGGCCGTTCACGGTAACGGTGGTGCCGCCAACGTTCGTGGGAAAGCTACCGTTCGGTAAACGCAGCGATTGCGTGGTGGTGTTAGCCAGCGCATTGCCCCGCGCCACTGCGATGCTGTCCGGCGCTACGGCTTTGATTGAAGACGGTTCGTTGCCAAGCGAAGCTCCATTCAGGATTGCGGTCAAGGCGCCGAAGGGCGGCCGGGCAGCCGTGGCGGTCACATAAATCTCTGATCTGTTTTCCAGCCCGGCAGTGACCGGGCCGGACAAAGCGCGCGGAAAATTAAAAGCTACAATCGTGCCGTCGTCATTAAGTGAAGAGACTACTTCAGTCGCCAGAGTACTTCCGTCAAACCCATCGGCTTCCGCGGGCGCGTTGGTGACGCGCGCAAACTGCCCGACCGCCAGGTCATAAGTGTAAAGCTCTATGCTGTTGTCTGAATTGCTAAAGCCTGAGATCGAGCGGCGCGTGACAAAGGCGACCCGCGTGCCGTCACCGCTGATGGTCGGGTGCAGCGGAACTTCAGTCACTCGGACGCCGAGGAAAGTGATTTGCCGTACTGTCGAAGTGTTGCGACCGTCGTACAGGAATACCTGGCTCGAGTTCGTCGCGGTCTCGCCGGAATAAACAACGCGCGTGCCGTCGTCGCTGATTGCTCGCCCGTAAGTCATCAAGAGCGATGGGACATTGGCCGCTAAAATCGTAACCGGACCCGGGTCGGCGCGCAGTTGGCGCAGCAGATCGCGACTAACGCTCGGAGTCACCCCGTTGTCGCGAATATAGGCCACACTGACTCCGTTGCCGCTAATCTTGGCATCGCTGAAACCAACTATTCCCGAAGAGTTGGTCAACTGAACGAAGCTACTGGCGACCGTGTCGTAAACAAAGATTTCCAGATTACCGTCAGAGTTTTGAGAGACCAGATCGCGATTTGACGAGAAAGCGATAAACCGCCCGTCGTCGGAAATCGACGGCTGAAAGTTTCCGTTCCGGACGCGATTTGCAATTTCGCCCGGCGAGGTGTTGGTTATCTGAATCAGCTTGGCGCCATCGAACAAAAAGATTTCGGAATTACCGTCAGGGTTCGTGCCCAGCGGATCGTCCTTTGAGGCAAACGCGATGCGCGATCCATCCTGGGAAATCCCTGCCGCTGGCGCACGGGTGCCGCCCATTTGGAAGAAGGTCGCCGGATCGACGGAAACGTTTGCGCGAATCGCGCGGAGATGATCGGTGCCACCCGCGCCGGCTATGTCTTCGGTCGATTCAAAGACGACTGTCTTGCCGTCACCGCTAATCGACGGATTAATGTTTATGCCTTCGTCGGTAGTATTGCTGATACGTCGAAGGCCTGTTGATTGAGTGCGCGCGGGTCGAAGGGCAACCAGACAGATCCCGGCCACGCCAGCGACTATGAGGGCGAGCATGCGGACGCGGTGCCTGAGGGGAGCTCGGTTCAAAATAGCGCGCGGATTCTACAGGGTTGTGGAAGAAATTCAATCCAACGGATCTTGCATGCTTTGGATAGTCATCAGCCTGTTTTTCCCCGGTGAAATTGGTATCACTGATAGCATCTTTGGAATCGCTGGGTTAGGATTAATCAATTCACCGAATTTCGATCTAACCCAAGTCAAACTGTCTGCATGCAGGCGGTTTGCTCAAGGAGACCGAGAGCATGAAAGTCTTGATCGCGGGTGCCAGTGGGCTGATAGGCTCGGCGCTCATTCCGACACTGGAAACGGATGGCGCTGAAGTCACGCGTCTGGTTCGCTCGACCCCGAAGCCGGGCGAAATAGAATGGCACCCAAATCAGGACGCGATGGATCCCGCGCGCCTGGAAGGTTTCGAGGCGATCATAAATCTCGCCGGCGAAAACGTGGCGGCCGGCCGTTGGACGGAAGATCAAAAGCGCAAGATTCACGATAGCCGCGTCAACGGAACTCATCTGTTGAGTGAGGCTATGGCCAAACTCGCCCAGCGGCCGCGCGTGTTCCTTTGCGCTTCCGCTACGGGATTCTATGGCGATCGCGAAGATGAAGTGCTCGACGAACACAGCGATTCGGGCGGCGGGTTTCTTGCCGGCGTGTGTCGTGAATGGGAGAAGGCGACTGAACCGGCTGTCGCGGCGGGCGTGCGCGTGGTCAACCTGCGGTTCGGAGTAATTATCTCGCGGGAAGGCGGAATGCTGGCCAAGCTCCTGACTCCGTTCAAAATGGGAATGGGCGGAAAGGTTGGTTCAGGCAAACAGGTCATAAGCTGGGTGGCGATCGACGACGTAGTCAGCGCGATTAAATTGGCGCTGAACGATGAAACATTTCGTGGGCCGGTGAATGTCGTCTCTCCTAATCCGGTCACCAATGAAGTATTCACCAAGACGTTGGGCCACGTCCTATCGCGGCCGACGGCCCTGGCCATGCCCGCCTTTGCCGCGCGTCTGGCGTTTGGTGAGATGGCCGACGAAATGCTTCTGACCAGTCAGTACGTCGTACCGAAGCGCCTGATGGATACCGGCTACGAGTTCAAGTATCCGGACTTGGAAGGTGCACTGCGGAAATATGTTGGCTGATTTCCGCTCGTCAAGCAACCCTCCCTAAGAACAGCGGATCACTCCTACTTGTCGCTCAGCAGGAATGCCGCCACAAGCCCCAGGGTTAAGCAAAGAAAGAAGATTCCGATGACCGTAACCGCCACCATATAGAAACGCGCTCTTTTGAAATCAGGATCATTGGTTTGGATCTTTCCATACCTCTTCCACCAACGCCCTATCATAAAAAGAACCGCCACAGCGAATATTGGCCCGAGAAGAAAGCCACCCGGGAGAAAGATACCTACTAACACGGCCATCAACGGCGCGGTAACTGCGATGCGGAGATACTCCGATTGACTGCATGCGTGTCCTATTCTCTCCAACGTGTCCGCGTCGGCGAGGGCCGTCGTCGGATCTATCGGCGCAGCGCAATGCGGGCATCGATCCAATTCCGCGTTGATTGTTTCATTACATTGCGGACAATGGCAGACACGTATTCGGGCTTCCTTTGTTATTCCTAAGAGAGTGGGCTTGGGCACAAAGACCTCCCTATTGGCTGCACGGCAAGACACCTTGTTTGAGCTACAAAGCGAGGGCACTTCCAACCAATCAGTACGATAAAAGCGAGATAATTATTATGAAGTGGACGGGCACGAGCTATGAGTTGTCACGAGCCATTCTACAGCTTGTTTGGCGGAATACAATAGAAAAACCCGTATTCGCCGCCGCGATTGCGAGAAAGACTGGGCCTTAAGAGGATTGGTCGAAAGTTGTGGGCACGAGCACTTCATCAGTTCAGTAGTCCGTGAATGGCCACGAAACCTCACCACAGCACCAACGCCATCACGAATCGAAACAGACCCGCTCCGATCAGGATCCAGAATGGGTTCGGCCGGAAGCGCATGAGGATCACCAGAATGATCACCGCCATCGAAGCGCCGATGATCGTATGAATGCCGGCGCGGGCGATGCTCCACGCGGCGGCCACCAGCAAGCCGGTGACGGCCGGCGCAACGCCGCGCAAAAACGCCTGTGTCTGACGATTCGTGCGAAAACGTCGGAGCGAAGACCCCGCCGCGATCGTCATCAAAAACGACGGCAGGAAAACACAAATGGTTGAGAGCAGGGCGCCGATCGTTCCAGCGACGCGATAGCCGACAAAAGTGGCCATGATCAAGACCGGTCCCGGTGTTATTTGTCCCAGGGCCGTGGCGTCGGCAAACTCCTGATGCGTTAGCCAGTGATGCGAACTGACGACCTCGTTTTCAATCTCCGGAATCATCACAAAGCCGCCGCCAAACGTCACCGCGCCAATGCGAAGAAAGATGAATGACAGAGAAAGCGCCAACCCGAGCTTGGCCAGAAAAGGAATCGCCGGCAAGAGAAAAGCGCCCATCGAAGGCTTGTCTTCCGCATCGCTGTCTTCATCAGCGTCGTAGCCTTCCTCCGGCTGCGTCACCAGGCCTTCACTCATTCGTCGCAGACGCTCTTCGGCGAGCGCCTCCGTCAAATATCCTCCCACGAACTGATGCGGTCGCGGCTTCCGAATTCCCAGGCGGGTGCGAATCCTCTTTTGACGCCGGGCGGCGAATCCGCGGATTCTTTCCAGACGCGGCAACTGTCTTTCAGTGAAGCTTTCGATCCCAATTCCCACCAGTCCCGACAACAGAATGACTTCGATCACCGTCGCTTTCAGAAAGACCACAGCGGCGAAGGCCAGAACGATCAGAATGCGTTGCCAGTGTTTGCTCGACGTTTGCTTGCCCATGCGCCACGCCGTCACTGCGATCAGCGCTACTACTGCGGCATTGAATCCGTGGAACAACTGGTCGGTTTTGGGCAGCGCTCGGAAACCATCATAGAAAATCGCCAGCGCGATCATCATCAGCATCGATGGCAGAACGAAACCGGAGAGAGAGACGGATGCGCCGCGCCAGCCCCGCAACCTGAATCCGATATAGGTGACGGCGTTACCGGCGCTGGTGCCCGGCAGGCTTTGACCCAAGGCGAGGGCTTCTATGAAGTCGGGCTCGCCGAGCCAGCCACGCTGTTGCACCACCACGTTCCGGATCTGTGTAAGTACTGCGAGTCCGCCGCCGAATCCTGTGATGCCGATCTTAAGAAAGGAAAGAAAAAGTCCGCCGAGTGTGGCGGTGCGGGAAATTTGCTTTAGTTTTCGATGCCCGTATCGCGCGCGGGTTTTGATTTTGCGAACGCGCTGTCGTCCGTAAGTTCGTCTGCTAACCTTCGCCTGGGACACTACGTGCGGGATTTTAGCATAGAGGTGAGTTGTTTTCTTTGGACCTCAGGTAAGACATCCACAGATTACACAGATTATGCAGAACGCAAAACAAGAACCCAAGAGAGCGGGAAGCACGCGCAGATGAGTCCCAGCTCAATGCCAAGTCTCTGCGTAATCCGTGTGATCTGCGGACAATCAGCCGATCACTGGCGCCGCGGCTTCTTTCTGGGCGGCAAACTCAGGCAGGGCTTCGAAAACTTCCAGCGCATACTTCACGTTTCCGAAAGGCGCGGAAACTTGCACGCCCTGGATTTGATCGCGGACTTCCAAAAGCGACTCACGGGCGATCTTCAGTCCTTCGTCGCGGCCGGCTTCTTTGCTGACGGCCGACGCAGCGCGCATGCGTTCCATGATTGAGGGAGTCACGCGAACGCCGGGAACTTCGTTGTGCAGGAACTCTGCGTTGCGAAAAGAAACCAGCGGCCAAATGCCCGCGACAATCGGAACGCGACAGTGTTCGATCGCCTTGAGGAAGTCGCGCAGCTGGTCAGTATCAAACACGGGCTGGGTGATCGCATATTGCGCTCCCGCTTCGACCTTCCATTCGAAGCGTTTGATCTCTTCCTCCAGATTGATCGCGCCGGGGTTGACACCGACGCCAATGCAGAACGAGGTCGGCTCGCCGATGGGATTGTTGCCGATGTCCAAACCGTGATTGAGCTTGTTGACCATGTTCGTCAAGCCGATAGCGTCGATGTCGAACACGGCCGTCGCATCCGGATACGGGCCCATCTTGGGCGGGTCGCCGGTGATCAGAAGCAGATTGCGCAAACCGAGCGCGGCCGCGCCCAGCAAGTCCGACATCATACCGAGCAGATTGCGATCGCGACAGCAGTAATGCAGCACCGACTCAATCCCGATCTGCTGTTCGACCAGGACGGCGGTGGCCATCGCGCTCATTCGCGACTGGGCCCGCGCCCCGTCGGGAATGTTCACCCCATCGACGCCGGCGTCTTTCAGCAGCCGAATCGAATCCAGGGTCTTCTTTGAATCGACGCCTTTCGGTGGCAGCACCTCGACCGAGGTCACAAACTCACCGCGAGTAATCTTGCGCGACCAGTGCGAACGCAATTCCGGCGGCATGACTTTGACGTCGGGCAGCGCCGGCTGCTCTTCAACGCGAGCCGGGGCGCCGCTGGGAATGAAAACCCTCTGTGCCCGGGGCGAGGCGGCCCGCACCGCATCGCTGATGAACTTGATATGCGAAGGCGTGGTGCCGCAACAACCGCCGATGAATTTCGCGCCCGCCTGAATGAATCGCTTGGCGAATTTCGACATGTACTCCGGCGAACACATATAGAACTGTCGCCCCTGCACGTCGCGCGGCAAGCCGGCGTTAGGCTGGGCCGAAAGTTTCTTGGTCGTAACCGCGCGCATTTTTTCCAGCGCTGCCAGAATGATCGCCGGGCCCACTCCGCAGTTCAGACCTAGTACGTCGGCGCCGTATTGATCAAGTTTCTCAGTAAAGATTTCCGGCGTGGTCCCGTACGCGGTGTTGCCATCCGTATAGAGCGCAATCTGAGCGATTACCGGCAAATCACAAATCTCGCGGATGGCGCGAATGGCCTGCTCGACCTCTGCGGGATCTGAAAAAGTTTCCAGGATAAAAAGATCGACGCCGCCTTCGAGCAATGCCGCGGCCTGTTCTTTGAAAAGCTCCTTTGCTTCGTCGAACGATGTCGGGCCCAGGGGTTCGATGCGCAATCCCAGCGGGCCGATTGCGCCGGCGACATGCGCGCGATCTCCGGCGGCTTCGCGAGCCAGGCGCGCCGCTGAAATATTGATGTTTCGCAGGCTGCCTTCGAGGCCATATTGGCTCAACTTGGGCGAGGTGGCGCCAAAGGTATTCGTCTCAATAATGTCGGCGCCGGCCCGCACGTAATCCTCGTGAATGCCGCGCACCAGGTCCGGAGTGGTCAGGTTCAGTTCGTCGTAACAGCGATTGATGTAGACGCCGCGCTCGTAAAGCATGGTGCCCATCGCGCCGTCAAAGACGTGAATGCCATCCCCGTCAAGAAGTTCTCGGAAGTTTTGCATCGAGTCAGAACCGCCTGCGGTAGCGGGCGGTTGATCCTTCGTTATTAAGAGATTGCCAGCAACGTCGTCGTTCAACCGTCTGCTACCGCAGGCGGTTCTGACCTCATTACCGCAAAAATAAAAAATCCCGCGCTAAACAACGCGGGACTTCAAATCATCTGAAGTTTTGGGTTCGTTTTCCTCGAACTCGCCGAGCTGTTTAGCTGTTTGTTTTGCGTGGCCGCAAGTCGCCTTAACTCACCACGTTTTCAAAGGAATTTATACGCCTGGGTCAGCGAGCGTGTCAAGCACCTGGCAAGGGCGCTGACCTGTTAAGGATACCAAAAGCGGCGACAAGTCGCCGCACGCCAAGGCTTGACAGCATCCGTTCGCTTCTGGCTGAATGCTCGCAACTCTCCACGCTTTATCCAAGTTGCAGCATGAACGGGCCGCCGTTGGTGGCCAATACCGGAGATCATTTTATTATGAGCGAACCAATGGACATGCCGGCCAACAATAGACAATTGCCTTCCAGCGATCGCAGCTTTTTCGGGCATCCGCGAGGGCTGTCCACGCTCTTCTTTACGGAGATGTGGGAGCGGTTCAGCTTCTACGGCTTGCGGCCCCTGCTCGTTTTGTTCATGTCGGCTGCAATACTCGATGGCGGATTCAACATCGATCGAGATCAAGCGTCAGCCATCGTCGGTATCTACGCCGCCAGCGTTTACCTGGCGTCGCTCCCTGGCGGGTGGGTGGCCGATCGGCTGTTGGGTCTGCGGCGATCAATTATGATCGGCGCGGTGCTCATCTCAGCCGGGCACATTTGCATCAGTCTTTCATCGTTCGCACAAACCAGGGTTCCGTTCTTTCTCGGCCTAATACTAATCGTTTTGGGCACCGGCTTGCTCAAGCCAAACATCTCGGCCATCGTCGGCGATCTCTATCCAGAAGGCGGCGCGCGGCGCGATGCCGGCTTCTCGATCTTTTACATGGGAATCAATCTCGGGGCTTTCCTCGGACAAATCGTAACTGGCTTTCTTGGCGAGAAGATCGGCTGGCACTTTGGCTTCGGCGCTGCTGGCGTCGGCATGCTAATCGGCCTGTTCTGGTTTGCCGCCCGCTCAAAGAAGACCCTGGGCGACCTTGGTCTGGATCCTTCCCGTCATCCGGACCCCGCTGTGCAGCGGCGGAACGATCTGACCATCAAACTTGCGCTGGCAATCGGACTTGGGGCGCTCGTGGTTGTGGTTTTGCTCGCGGCTTTTGGCGTATTCACTGTTAACCCGCAGGCGGTCGGTCATTACATGACGTATGTGCTGGTCGGCGTCGCCGTACTTTATTTCGGGGCCATTTTCATTTTCGGAGGTCTTACTGGCGACGAAATGAAAAGGGTCGGAGTCATCTTCATACTGTTTGTGTTCGCGGCCATCTTCTGGGCAGCTTTTGAGCAGGCCCCGACCTCGCTCAATCTCTTTGCGAAGGACTTTACAAATCGCCAGATATTCCGCTGGGAGATTCCGGCCACCTGGTTTCAGTCTGTGAACTCGCTCTTCATTTTCATCCTTGCGCCGCTCTTTGCGTGGATCTGGGTGAGTCTGGGAAAACGAGGTAAGTCGCCTTCCAGTCCCACAAAGTTTGCTCTCGGACTCTTATTCGCGGCCGCCGGATTTGCAGTCATGATTCCGGCCGCGAACATTCTGGTGAAGAATCACGGGGCGATTAGGGTGTCCGCCATGTGGCTGATCGTCAGCTATCTGCTCCAGACCATAGGCGAACTATGCCTGAGCCCGGTCGGTCTTTCTTCGATGACCAAACTCTCGCCAAGAAAGTATGTTGGTCAGATGATGGGAATATGGTTTCTCGCCTCGTCAGTTGGAAACTTGATCGCTGGTCTGGTCGGCGGTCGCGTCGATCCGAAGAAGCTCGAGCAGACACCGATTCTTTTCATCGGGACGACAATCGCCTTGGTCGTAGCGGGACTGCTGCTGTTGGCGCTGACCCCGTTAATCAAGAAGCTGATACCGCGCGAGGCAGAGTGAAACTGACTCTAATTTAGAGGAGATTATTTGTGCGCAAACGTTCTTACGCATTATTAGTGCTCGTGTTCACTCTGTTCCAGGCTGCCGCCGTCGTGGCCCAGGAAAAGCAGCTCACCATCGACGACATTTTCGATCCGGCAAAGCGGGTTAACTTCAGCGGCACGCCCGCTAACCCGCGCTGGCTGAAAGACGGCGTACATTACATCGTCGTTAGCAAAGACCGAACGGCATCGCCGCGTTTGCTCAAGGTCAACGCGATCACCGGCAAGTCAGAGCCGCTTTATAACGCCGCGAGAATGGAAGCAGCGTTCGATGCTCTCTCCGGCATCAGCAAGGAGACGGCAAAACGCCTGGCGAATCAAACTGCCTATCAAATGAATCCGGAAGAGACCGCCGTCCTCATCAATCAATCAAACGATCTCTTCTTTTACGAACTTGGGAGCGATCGCGCCGTGCGGTTAACGAACAATCCGGAAGAGGAAGTCGGCGAAAGCTTTAGCCCCGACGGCAAGATGATCAGTTTTGTTCGCAGCAACAATCTCTTTGTCGAGGACATCGCGACGCAGCGAGAGCGCGCGCTGACGCGCGACGGCAACCCGAAAGTCCTGAACGGCCGTCTGGATTGGGTTTACCAGGAAGAAGTCTATGGCCGCGGAAATTTTGGCGCTTACTGGTGGAGCCCGGACTCGACGCGCATCGCCTTCCTGCGCATCGATGAGCACCCGGTGCCGGAGTTCACCGTAGTCGACCACATTCCTTTGGATCAGAATGTCGAGGTCACACCGTATCCCAAAGCCGGCGATCCGAACCCGACCGTAAAGCTCGGCGTGGCGGGTGCGGCCGGTGGCGATATTCGCTGGGTCGATACTTACAAGTATCAGCCTGACGATCTACTCATTGTGCGCGTTGGTTGGATGCCTGACGGCAAGAAGGTTTGGTATCAGGCGCAGAACCGCATCCAGAGTTTTCTGGATCTGAATTCCGCCAACCCTGACGACGGAAAGTTCACCACGATGTTTCGCGAACAGACCAAAGCGTGGGTTGAAGCTATAGATGACGGTATGCGTTGGCTGGGCGATGGAACGTTCCTATGGCTCAGCGATCGCAGCGGCTGGCGGCATCTCTATCATTACGCGGCAGACGGCAAGCTCATCAAACAAGTTACCAATGGCGATTGGGATGTGCGTTCGCTGGACGAAGTCGATGAAGGGAAGGGAACTATTTACTTTAGCGGCACCGAGCACAGCTACATCGCCAATCACGAATATGCGATCAAGCTGGACGGAAGCGGCATGACGCGAGTGACTTCGGCAGAAGGAAGTCATCGCGCTTCATTTAATTCAGGTGCTTCGCACTTCGTTGATTTTTGGAATGACGTCAACACGCCGCAACAGGTTCGCGTTTTTGACTCAGCCGGAAAACTTGTGCGCGTGATTGACGAAAACAAGGTGGACGCTTTGAAGCAGTACAAGCTGGGCAAGGTTGAATTCGTAAATGTGAAAACGCGCGACGGCTTTACCATGGAAGCAATGATGATCAAGCCGCCGGATTTCGATCCTTCAAAGAAATATCCGGTCATGTCGTATACCTACAGCGGGCCGCAGGCGCCACAGGTGCGCAACGCGTGGGGCGGCTCAACTTACATGTGGCATCAGATGCTGGCGCAGAAAGGCTATATCATCTGGATGTGTGACAACCGCACGGCCAGCAACAAGGGTGTTCAGTCAGCCTGGCCCGTTTACAAGAACTTCGGCGAACTAGAGTTGCGCGATCTGGAGGATGGCTTTGCGTGGCTGAAAACTCAGCCTTACGTGGACGGTTCGCGCATAGGTCTCTGGGGTTGGAGCTACGGTGGCTATATGACGAGCTACGCCTTGACGCACAGCCAGACGTTCAAGATTGGTATCGCCGGCGGCACGGTTTCGGACTGGCGGAATTACGACACGATCTATACCGAGCGCTACATGGACACGCCACAGAACAATCCGGAAGGTTACCGGAAAAGCTCTCCAGTGCATTTTGCTAAAGACCTGCACGGCAAGCTGCTTTTGATTCATGGCGCGATCGACGACAACGTGCACATGGCCAACACAGTCCAGTTCCTTTATGAATTGCAGAAGGCGGGCAAGCAAGTGCAGTTGATGATCTATCCCAAGTCACGCCACGGCGTGACTGACCCTGTGCTGGTCAAGCACATGCGACAGATGATGACGGACTTTATCGTGGGTAATTTGTAGCACAGACTTTTGAGTCGTCGAGGCGTGGTCTTTCCACAGTTATGACAATGACCAAACAAAAGGCTCAGCCGGTTGAGCAGTTGTCGTCGACTTCTATTATCGGAGACAGTGCGGGCAGGCCAGAAGTCATTGTCGAGTTTCTGTTTGACCATGGCCTCCTCTTCATCTCGCTGCGCAATATTGGTGACCGGCCGGCCATCGGAGTGTCGGTAAAATTCGATAAGAAGATTGTCGGACCGGATCGTAAGAAGGATATCTCGGCACTTCCGCTATTCCGTAACCTCGAGTTTCTGGGGCCGGGAACGCTCACCTTCGCTGACAACGCGGGCACCAGTAAGTCGATCTCCCACCATGCACGATGCGCCGGATACGCGCGCCGCATTTGACGCATGGTTCGCCTTCCAGTTCATAAACCTGCCAGAACCTTTCAAAGGCTTCACCGTAAGAAAAGCCGTTCTTCTCTTCCAGATTTACGCGAGAGGTTGAGCTGTCCGCGATGGCGTCGTTCAAAACGTCGAGAATTGCCTGATGCAGACGTGCGACCCGTGGAGCTGAAAGCGTGGCCGCGCTTTTGAATGGATTGATGCCCGCGCGAAATAAAGCTTCTGCCGCATAGATGTTTCCGAGGCCGAGCACCCTAGTCTGATCCAGCAGCAACGTTTTCAAACTACGGCGCGAGCGGGCCAGAGTCCCTTTCAAATAAACCAAACTGAAGTCATCTGAGAATGGCTCGGGCGCCAGCTCACTGATCCCTTTCGTGTTGCCCACGCGCGATCGAGCAATCAACCTCATCACGCCGAACTGACGTTGATCAGCAAAGACCAGACGCCGTTCATTGTCGAGATAGAAAATCGCATGAGCATGCTTTGGCAATTCGTCGTCGGCAGACAAGGAAAGGAACTTGCCAGTCATGCGCAGATGCACAACTAGAACGAGACCCTGATGAACCGGCTGCCCGCGCCTCGGGGCGGTGGTCCGACCCGGGGTCCCCAGACGGGCAGCCCGGCTGGGGTGGGGGCGGTGAGGGAGCGCTGCGTTGCTGTCAAGCTCGATCAGAATGAACTTCCCCCGGCGCGATACGCCGGTAATTGTCGAACCTTTCAGCTTTCGTTTGAATAGGGAAGGCGGCGTAGGAAAGATTAGCTTTGGCAGCCTGATCTCACTGGCGACAATTCGGCGACCGACGATAGCGCGACGAAGCGCGCGCACGACGTGCTCGACTTCCGGAAGCTCAGGCATGTGGGAGAGTTTGTAGTTCCTCGGGCGGGGGAGTCAACCGAAGCTGGCCCTCCCTAACGGTCGGGCTTCTGACACGGGACGGCGACGACCCGGCGAGTGCAATCACGTCTGACCGATTTGAAGTCTACGCGCCGGAGAAGGCGTCCCAGCTTAGAACACTCTGAGCAGCAAAAGGATCAGCACGATTACTACGAGCAGGCCGAGTCCGCCGCTTGGACCGTAGCCCCAATTCCGGCTATATGGCCACGCCGGCACCGCACCCAGCAGCAAAATGATCAGAACTATTAGTAGGATTAACCCCATACTTCAGTCCCTCCTTCCGGCTATCAAGACGCTACAGCCCTAACTAAGAGAGTTCGTTCGATTTCGGCTTGAGTCTGCGAGCAACCATTGTGCCGCGGAAAAAGAGGGAAGGGTTTGGAGTGCGCCGGCAAGCGAAGCGGCGACGGCGCTTTGGGTTCAACGTTGGGACGGCAATCGAAAGCGGTGTCGCGCTGCGCTTGCCACCGCACTCCAAAACTTAGTGAGGTTTCGATCCGATGATCGACTCGATCTCGGCCTGCAGTTTCTCGATTAGCCCTGGCTTGTGGGCTTCGAGATTCAAGCGCAGCAGAGGTTCTGTATTCGAAGGGCGAATATTGAAGCGCCAATCCTCAGCTTCCAGTGAGTAGCCGTCGGTGAAGTCTTCCGTGCCTCTGCTGCTGAATCGAGCCTTTACTTCACTGATAACTTTTTTAATGTCCTCGACCCGATAGTTCAATTCACCGGACATGTAGTGACCTTCCATGTAAGGCCGCATGAGTTGAGAAAATGATTGGCCGGTGCGAGAGAGATGTTCCAGGACCAGCAGGAAGGGAATCACTCCGTTGTCGGCATAAAAGTTTTCGCGAAAGTAGTAGTGCGCGCTCATCTCGCCGGCGAAGATGGCGTTTTCCTTTCGCATCCGATCCTTAATAAAGGCGTGCCCGCTCTTGGAGATGATCGCTTCGGCGCCGTGTTGTTCGCAAACCTTCATGGTGGGCCAAATCACGCGCGGATCGAAGATGATCTTGTTGTTTCCGCCGTGCTTGGTCAACAGCACGTCGGCCAGCAGAGCAGTAACGTAAGCCCCGGAAATGAACTCGCCCTTTTCATCGAGAAACGTGCAGCGGTCGGCATCGGCGTCCCAAATTGCGGCCAGGTCGAAACCGCCCTGACGCATCATGCTTTCGGTTTCGGCGCGATTCGCGGGTTGCATAGGATCCGGCGTGCCTTTGGGAAAGGTCCCATCAGGTGTGAAATTAAGGGTGGTTAGGTTTAGGCCCAATTTGTCGGCGATGATTTGAACGCCGCCGCCGACATATCCAAAGTTTGCGTTGGCGATGACTCGAAATGGCTTGATGAGATCGCGATCGATGAAGCTGAGCACGTGCTCGACGTAGCCGTTGAGCACGTTCTTCTCTGTTACGGTCCCTTTTGTTTCTGACGTTACGCTTAGGTCTTTGCCGGCTTTGATGATGTCGCGAATCTCAAAGAGCCCGTTGTCGGAAGAAATCGCTGCCGCCTTTTCGCGGACCATTTTTGCGCCGTTGTATTCTTTTGGATTATGCGAGGCCGATACGACGATGCCTCCGGAATACTCGTCCGACGATCCGACGGCGTAGTAAATCATGTCCGTCGTGATTCCGCCGATATCGATGACGTTAACTCCGGCATCAACAAAGCCGGCCGTGAGAGATTTCTTTAATGCCGGGCCCGACGCGCGCGCGTCCATTCCGACGACCATCGTCTTCGGATGAAACAGGTAGGTGTACGCTTTGGCGATTCGGTAGAATGCCTCTTCGTCCAGATCAGTCGGGTAAACGCCCCTAATATCGTACGCGCGAAAACTATCCCAGTTCACGATCTTGGTCCTTTCTTTGAGTGGCACGCGCATCTTGCGCGTGACGGAAGCGGGCGACGTCCTAGTGCCTCCAGCAAGGCTGCTGAAAAATCAATGAAATCCACGAACCCACACGAACCGAGCACGAAGAAGACGTTCAATCCGGCCTATTTCGTGTGATTTCGTGGATCGTTGACGAGTCGTTACCAGAGAGCGACAGTTTTCAGGATCCAGCTAGGCGCAGGTCCTGGTGTAATCCGTCAGCGACGTTTTGTCGCCAAGTACCGCTCCCGGCCCGACCAGCGTCGCCCGGCCAATGTGACTGCCGCGACCAACAATTGCGTCCTGGACCTGGGCCGCGGTGCCGACGCGCGTGTGACTCCAGATCACGGAGTTCTCAATCCGCGCGCGCTCCTCAATATAACAACCACGCCCCAAAACCGAGTTGACTATTTCGACGCCCGGTTTGATTGTGCATTCGTCCGCGATTATTGACAGCTCGTCGATCGTCGAATGCGTCGCTGCGTCGAACTTGCCGCGCCGGTCCTTGATATGAATTCGCGAAACGCGATTGGCGAGCAGGTCGTGATGCGCCTGTAAATACCGGGACGGCGTGCCGATGTCCATCCAATAAGTCCTCTGCGGGATGTGAGCAAAGAATGCTTCACCATTTTCCAGCAGCCGGGGAAACAGACCATATTCAAACGAATGATTCTCACCGCGCGGAATCAAATCGAGCACCTGCGGCTCGAGCACATAGGTTCCGGCGTTGATGTTCTTGCAAGTGCTCTCGTCAGGCTTCGGTTTTTCCAGAAACCGCCGCACGCGCCCGTCACCTTCGGTCTCAACGACTCCATAAGCACTGGGGTCCTCGACCGGCGTCAGCACTATGGTGGCCACGGCGTTGCGCTCTTTATGCTGACGAATGACGGTTTTCAGATCGAGGTCGGTAAGAATGTCGCCGTTGAAAACCACCGTCGGCTCGCGAATCAGATCTTCGGCGAACTTGTAGGCGCCCGCGGTGCCCATCGGCTGTGGCTCGACCGTGTACTTTAGCTTGACGCCAAAATTGGAACCGTCGCCAAGTTGCTGTTCGATCTTCTCGGGCTGATAAGAAAGCGAAAGCGTTATGTCAGTCACTCCGGCGCGGCGCAGCGTATCGATCTGGTAAAGCAAGAACGGCCGGTTACAGATCGGCACGATTGGCTTGGGAGTATAAACCGTTAATGGACGCAGCCGTGTGCCTTTTCCTCCAGCCAGAATCAGTGCCTGCATGATTAGTTGGTTCGGTAAGTCAGAAAGATTAAGAGGTTGAATTTCAAGTGGCGAGTCTAACACTCGCGTGCGATGGTTTTCAATTTGAGGCGAACCATGCAGTGTGAACGCGCAGTCTCATTAGCACCTCGCTTCAGCGAGGTGACTACGAAGGGATGCGGAACCAGCTGGATAACCATTTCAATGGTTTGCAAGCCGTTGAAACGCCTGCGAGATCATGCGTTTTACTCCCACACCCCGCTGAAGCGAGGTGCTAATGAGAAGGCTTTTGGTTGGCTACCTTGACTGATCCGACATTGCCAAAGAGACTACGTTAACGAAGCGGGAGGGTCACCGAAGTTTGAATGCTTTCATGACGGCAATTAAGAAACATCGCGCCTTTTTCATTCTGATCGCATTCGCGGCGACATTCTTTCTTAGTGACATCTGGGCTTACAAGGAATTCGTGCGCGCGGAAAGCTATTTTGCGCTGGGGGCGCGTTCGATGGTCGAGCACCACGAGTGGTTGACGCCGCATGCTCCCGACGAGTTGCAACTCAACAAGCCTCCGCTCACTTACTGGTTGATTGGGGCGTCATACAAGTTATTCGGCGCAAGTTACGGCGCGGCCAGACTTCCATCGGTGCTGGCCGCGATTGGGGTGCTCGCGATCGTTTACCTGTTGGGGACGTGGCGCTATGGGAATCGAGCCGGTCTGATTTCCGTCGCGACGCTCGCATCCAGCTATCTATTTGTTAGTTTCGCGCGCCTGGCCATGAGCGACATGCTGCTGACACTTTGCGTGACGGCAGCGTTCGCCTGCTTCATCGCAGCGTTGACGGAACAGACACCTCGATCGCGAAAGCTGGTCTTTGTAGGATATGTGGCGCTCGCGCTGGGTGTGCTGACGAAAGGGCCGGTGGCGTTGGCGCTGGTGGCGATTCCGATCGGTTTGGAGCTGATAGTCCGCCGGGATCGCGCGAGCTTCAAACGACTTCGGATATTGCCCGGCCTCGGTGTTTTCCTGGCTATTGCAGCGCCGTATTTCTTTCTCGTCTATGCGCGTGTCGGCCTCGGGCCGCTGCGATTCTTCTTTCTAGGAGAAAATCTTCAGCGCTTCACGGGCCAAATCTACGAAAGCGGGAGCCGGCCTTTTTGGTATGAGTTAGCGGCCTTCTTCAGTGATTTTGCGCCGTGGTCCTTGCTGGCAATTCCGGCGGCTTGGTTTGATTGGCGGCGGGCGGAGAGGGAACGAACCTCGAGAGGTGTCACACGCATTCTTTATCTTTGGCTGGTGTACACAGTCGTCCTGTTTTCGCTTGCCAGTTTCAAACGCGATTATTATCTTCTGCCGGCGATGCCCGCGGCAGCCATGATTATCGGGCCGCTAATCGCAAACGCCGAGAGATTGCCGAAATTTTCCCGGCGCATTGCAGCCGGCTTTCTTGTCATTTGTGGCGTGATGTTACTTGCAATCGCATTGCTAACGCTGCGAGCCGCCGTACTCCTGTCGGTCCAGAGCTCTTTGCGCTTCTTACCGCCGGTAGTGGCGTTAGTTGGACTCTTATTGGTTTTTATCTGGGTCAGGCGACGAAAGACCTGGCAAGCATCCTTGATACTGGCAGCGGCAATCTGGGCGACGATGATGAGCATGCAATTGATCCTATTGCCGGCTTTTCTGCGCTACCAACCGATGCCGCAACTTGCCGCCCGCATACCGGCAGGTCGCGTTGTCTACATATCACGCGCCGCGGATGAGTGGGCAAACTCCCTGGCATTCAATCTTTCTTCGCCTCACCTGGTCGAACGCATCACTGGTGACCTCAATGATACGAAGCTCGACGACCAGAAACTGCTCGCGGCTCTGGGAACTGATCCCCAGGCAGTGGCCGTCATATGGGAACGTGAATATGCCGGCCTGGTGAGAAATGATCCGGGACTGAAGATCCTTGTGGAAGTCGAAACCTATGGCCATGGAGGTTTGAGCCTCAATCTGATTCGCAATCCGGAGCGCCAGCGGCTCTTGCTCGTCGGTCATGATCACTAATTGCCGGCGCCATCGCCCGGTAAAAGCATACGCAGATTTCGCAGATTACACAGATGATGACTAAACGGCGAGGCTGAGATTACTCCCTGATGGAGTCAACCATTGCCTTTCGTTTTGCTGGTCAGTCTGCGAAATCTGCGTAATCTGCGGATCACCGCTCGCCGGTCGACATCAACGATCTCGTAGCTTGCTTGACACTGTTTGGAATTAGCGGTCATGCTAATTTGTAACGAGAACTAATTCATCATGACGATAAACAAGGAAGCAGTAATCATCAGCGCCGTGCGCACGCCAGTGGGAAAGTTTCTCGGCGCGCTCAAGAGTTTCAAAGCAACTGACCTGGGCGCGATCGTGGTGCGCGAAGCAGTGAAGCGCGCCGGCGTCGCTCCGGCAGACGTTGACGAAGTAATTATGGGTTGCGTAATCCAGGCGGGACTCGGTCAAAATCCTGCGCGTCAGGCTGCGCTAAGAGGCGGACTACCAGACACGGTGTCCGCCGTGACCGTCAACAAGGTCTGCGGCTCGGGATTGAAGGCCGTGATGATGGCGGCGCAGGGCGTGCAGCTTGGAGATACCGAAATCGTAGTTGCCGGCGGCATGGAATCGATGTCCAACGCGCCTTATCTGCTTCCAAAGGCACGCGAAGGCTATCGCCTCGGCCACGGGGCGATTGTCGATTCGGTGATCAATGATGGCCTCTGGTGCGCGTTTGACGACCAGCATATGGGCTGCACCGGCGAAGTGGTCTCCGAGCGCTTTCAGGTGTCGCGGCAGGAACAGGATGAGTACTCGTTGAACTCTCATCGCAAGGCCGCGGCGGCGATCAAGTCGGGAAAATTCAAGGAAGAAATCGTCTCGGTAGAGATTCCGCAAAAGAAGGGCGGGCCAGTTGTTTTCGATACCGACGAGCCGGTGCGTGAAGATACGTCGCTGGAATCGCTCGGCAAACTGAAGCCGGCTTTCAAAGAAGGCGGCACAGTCACGGCCGGCAATGCTCCAGGCATGAACGACGGGGCTTCCGCATTGGTTGTTTCCTCAGCCGAACGTGCTCACGCGCTCGGCGTCGAGCCGTTAGCTCGCATTGTCGGGCAAGCGACTTCGGGCATTGAACCGAAGCTGGTGATGATGGCGCCGGTTGAGGCGATTAAGAAGCTTTTGAAAAAGACCGGATGGGCGCTGAACGACGTCGATCTGATCGAGTTGAATGAAGCCTTCGCAGTTCAGGCTGTGGCGATCACGCGTGAACTTGGTTTGGACCCGGAGAAGCTCAACGTCAATGGCGGAGCTGTTGCGCTCGGCCACGCGATTGGACAATCCGGATCGCGCATTCTGACCACGATGCTTTACGAAATGAAGCGGCGCGCTGCGCATCGCGGCATTGCCGCGCTGTGTCTGGGCGGGGGAAATGCGGTAGCAATGGCGATAGAGCGGTAACGCGCGGAGATGACTCCTCAGGAACACAACAGATTCGTCGGACTGGCACATGTCGGTTATGCTGGACTTCACGTCTTGATGATGATTGCGTCGCTGGCTGTTGTGGGTTTCATGTTTGAGAATATTTATAGCCGATCACAAGAGATGGGCGGCCCACCGCCGCCAGCATTTCTGGGCGTGATACTTGTTTTTGCTGGCATCTTTAACATTGCGACGACTATTCCTTCCATTGTTGCCGGATACGCTTTGCTCAAGCGCCGGCCCTGGGCAAAGGTTGCCGGGATTGTTGGCGGCGTGGTTGCGGCGATGAGTTTTCCCGTTGGAACCGCGGTTGCCGTCTACACCTTCTGGTTTCTGTTCAGCGATGTTGGCAAGCAACTCTATGACGTCAAGAAGCAGGAAGGTCCACCCCTACCTCCGGAGGAATGGCAACGGCAAAGCGGCGACTCGGCGCACAGTGTAACGCCGACCTCCGCTGCGCCGGGCGATTGGCGCTGAACCTGGATGACCGCTGCGGAGCACAACAAGACACTCGCCACGCTATGGTTCATCTACGGCGCGATCCACGGACTTACTGTAGTGGGTCTGCTGCTTTTGGTTTTCGTAGCGAAGTTGGTTACGCCCCTGGCAGAGTTGATGGCGACTTCCTGGATCGTCGTCGGAATCATCGTCGTCGCAATTCTTTTCCTGGTAGTGGGCTTGCTCCCTTTGCTTGTTGGTCAGGGGTTGAGAAAGCGAAGCCGTTGGGTAAAGCCTCTGGCGCTCGCGCTGGCGGTCATTTCGCTCCTCAACATTCCGGTTGGCACAGCGTTGGGGATCTACACATTCAAGTTCCTCAAGAGCGAAGGCGGCGTCAGACTTTACGGCGGAAAAGATTCAGTCACCAGCGAAATTGAATTGCAGGATGCTTTGCACGGCGCTCAGCCACTGGCGGATTTGGCAAAGCGAGTTAGGCGATAAGCATGAGTGAAATCCTCGGCGTAGTTGGATCGGGCACGATGGGTGCGGGCATCGCCCAGGTAGCGGCGCGTGCCGGATTCGACGTCGTGATGCGCGACGTGGCGCAGGAGTTCCTGGCCCGGGGCATGACTGCGATCGACAAGAGTTTGCAACGTGATGTCGACAAGGAAAGACTGAGCGCTGATGAAAAGAGCGCGATCATGACGCGCATCAGGACGACGACCGACATTGGTGGGCTGAGCGATGCTTTCATCGTGGTCGAAGCGGTCACTGAAAACCTGGAGGTTAAGACTGAGGTCTTCAAATCCCTGGACGGTGTTACCAAGCCTGAGGCAATTCTCGCGTCAAACACCTCTTCAATCTCGATCACGAAACTGGGCGCGGTGACCCGGCGGCCGGACAAAGTTATCGGGATGCACTTCATGAATCCCGTGCCGGTAATGAAGCTGGTCGAGATTATTTGCGGCGCTGCGACTTCCGACGAAACGTACGAAAAGATTTGCGAGTTGACGGAAAAGCTCAGCAAGACGCCGCTGGAATGCCAGGACTCACCCGGATTTATTTCCAACCGCGTATTGATGCCGATGATCAACGAGGCGATATTTGCGCTTTATGAAGGGGTAGCGACACGCGAGAGCATCGACGGCATCATGAAACTCGGGATGAATCATCCGATGGGGCCGTTGACGCTGGCTGATTTCATCGGTCTGGATGTTTGCCTTGCGATCATGAACGTGCTACATGATGGATTCAACGATTCGAAGTATCGGCCCTGCCCTTTGCTGAAGCGTTACGTTGACGCAGGATGGTTGGGAAAGAAGGCGGGCCGCGGGTTTTATGAGTACTAAGCTCGGCTCTGAATAATGCAGCAACGCACCATTTCACATTTCTGTCAGAAGTGCCGCGCGGCGAATCCGTTGGGGCAGGAGTTCTGTCTGCGTTGTGGCACCAGATTAATGATTGTCGTGCAGCCGCCTTCAGTCCGGGTTGATCCGGCGGAAACCACGCCTCACGAAGAGCACTTATTGGAGCGTCTAACGATGCTCGAGAACACTCTGGCCCGGCTGGCTGAGCGGCTCGAGCAGGGCCTGAAGTTGTTGCTTCGGCAATCCGAGACGGCTTACACCAATCACGCTCTGGTCAAAAGCCTGGTTGAAATCCTCAACGAGTGTGGCGTGGTGGACAACAGCCGGCTGGAATCAATGTGGCGAGCAGAATGTAACAAGCTGAGCGAAAAACCTTCGGAAACCTCCAGCTCTTCGCAACCCGAAAAGAAAGCGCGCAAGGCGACGGGCAAGGCGAGCAGGAACGGTTGAGTCCGCGCCCTCGCTTTGACAGAGACCGACCCGCGGTTATAATTAGCGACTTTGCGCTCCGCCCCCTGATGCATTCTATGATTACTTCGAAATGATTCAGCTATGCGGATCGAGCTTGATAGGCTGGAACAAGAGGGCGATAAGTTTTCGCGGACTTACGAACCGGGCGAGCTGTCACTGGATGACGACGAGGTCGGATTGGTTGAGCCGGCTGAGGTTTCCGGCCGGGTTAGGCGCGACGATGAGGAAGTCGAGTTGAGCGGAGAGTTGCGCGCCAAAATCACGACCGCGTGCGATCGTTGTTTGCAGCCGGTTAACTTGTCGATTGGTGCCGAGTTCAAGGAAAGATTCGTCACGGCGGTAAGCTGGCGCGCGGAACAGCAGCACGAGTTGCAGGAAGAAGACCTCAACCTGGCTGTCTTTGACGGCGAAGCCATCGAGCTGGACGATCTGGTGCGCGAGGAAATCCTGCTGGCAGTGCCCGCACAAGTTTTGTGTCGCGAAGACTGCAAAGGCTTATGCCCGGTTTGCGGGATTGACAGGAACCAGGGCGGTTGTCAGTGTGAAAACAAAGCAAATGATTCGCGCTGGCAGGGACTCGAGAATTTGCGATTTTAGATTTCCGATTGCTCTTAACGAAACTAGATGCCGAGCGATTGCAAATCCAAAATCTGAAATTAAAATCTTTTGTGGAGTAACTATGCCAAATCCAAAACGTCGTCACTCAAAATCGCGCCGCGGTAAGCGGCGGGCGCACGATGCGCTGCGGACACCGCAAACCGTCGTCTGTCCCAATTGCCAGGAGCCCCGCATGCAGCATCGCGTCTGTCCCAAGTGCGGTTACTACAAAGGCCGTGAAATCGTCCACGTGGAGCAGAATGCCTGATAGGTTTTAACTGAGTCGCGGTTGCGTGGCCGCACTCTATGGTCGCCTGGCAGAACCAGTCCTGTTTTTCCAGGCGGTATATCAGGCGGCATATGTTGAGGCGCATAGCTTATCAATGTCCAACGTTAACTCAGGCATTCTTGGCACCGGCCATTCATATCCGGAAGGCATTCTGACTAATGCCGACCTGGAAAAGATCGTCGACACTTCTGACGAGTGGATTACTTCGCGCACCGGCATCAAGCAACGGCGGAAGGCCGCGCCCGGCGAATACACTTCACAGTTTGCGGTGCGCGCAGCGCGCGAAGCGATCGAGCGCGCCGGCATCGATGCGTCTGAAATCGACTTGATACTTTGCGCGACGGTTACGCCGGATCAAATTCTGCCTTCGACTGGTTGTTTGATTCAGGCTGCGTTAGGCGCGAATAAAGCTGCGGCTCTGGATATAGTCGCAGCTTGCTCGGGTTTTCTCTATGGGCTGTCGCTGGCGGACGCCATGATTCGCGGCGGGCAAGCGAAGTATGTGCTGGTGATTGGCGCAGAGATTCTAACTCGTTATGTCGACTATACGGATCGATCCACCTGTGTGCTGTTTGGCGATGGCGCAGGGGCAGCGATTCTCGGTCCGGTAGAAAGTGATCGCGGAATCCTGGCGGCGAAAATTCGTTCGGACGGCCGCTACGAATCACAGCTATACGCGCCCGGCGGCGGCACGAAGGGCGGTTTTACGGCTGAGACGATTGCTCGAGGCGATCATTTTTTTAAGATGAAAGGCAACGAGGTGTTCAAAGTCGCCGTGCGTTCGATGGCTGAAATTTCGCGCGACGTCCTGAATCAGGCAGGATTGAAGACCGATGATGTAAAGCTATTCATCCCGCACCAGGCGAATCAGCGAATCACCGACGCCGTGGCGGATTTGCTGGGCGTTGATAGCTCGCTGGTTTATTCCAACATAGCAATGCACGGCAATACTTCGTCTGCGTCTATTCCCATCGGGCTCGACGAATGTGTGGAAGCCGGGCGGGTTCAGCCTGGCGATGTGATTTTGATGGCGTCGTTCGGGGGCGGGGTGACCTGGGGCGGAGCGGTAATGCGCTGGTAGTGAAAGAAAAGTATAGGACGTATTCGACCTATTGGATCCTATAGGACCTATTGCTTTTTTGTTTCCCGGCCAGGGCTCGCAATACGCGGGCATGGGAAAGGATTTGGCCGAGAAGTTCCCGGCGGCCAGACAGGTCTTTGAAGAAGCAGACAATGCGCTCGGCTTCGAACTGTCGGAACTCTGTTTTAACGGCCCGGCTGAACTGTTGCAGTTGACCGAGAATACACAGCCGGCCATCCTGACGGTTTCAGTGGCAGCGTTGCGGGCAATGGAATCCGCGGGCTTTCCTAAGCCTGACTTCGTCGCCGGACACAGTCTGGGCGAATACTCGGCCCTGGTTGCTGCCGAGTCGCTGTCACTGGCGGACGCAGTTCGAACGGTGCGGGCGCGTGGTCGTTATATGCAGGAGGCTGTGCCGGTCGGCGTTGGCGCGATGGCGGCGATCCTTGGAGCCGATTTGAATGTGATCGTGGCCGCGTGCAAAGAGGCAGCCGAAGGACAGGTGTGTAGTCCGGCGAACATCAACTCGCCCGGTCAAGTGGTAATCGCCGGGGACGCAGCCGCGGTCGATCGCGCCATAGAGTTGTTGAAAACGCGCGGCGCCAAACGCGCAGTTAAGCTGAACGTAAGCGCGCCATTTCACTGCGCTCTGATGATGCCGGCGCAGGAGCGGCTGAGTAAGGATCTGGAAAGAATTTCTTTTGCGGATCCTGCTATGCCGGTCGTTACAAACGTCGACGCAACGTCCGTAATACAGGGGGATGAGGCACGCAACGCGGTGATTCGTCAGGTGTCGCAGCCGGTCAAATGGCTCAGTTCAGTTGAATTCCTAATCAGTCAGGGTGTACAAAGCTTTATTGAGACCGGACCCGGAAAAGTTTTGAGTGGGCTGATGCGCCAGATTGATCGCAGCGTAAGCTGTGTGAACATCGAGGACGAAGCCAGTCTGCGCGCTGCCCGGGACACGCTCGGAGCCTGAGACCGTTGTGAGACAAACTTTCGGTTTGGCGTGGCTTAATTCGCATAGAGAAACTTTCGACAAGCTGAAATTTGTCGGACTTTACATAGAGGAGCAAAACGAATGCCCGATCCAGAGATTGAGCAAAAGGTAAAACAGATAATCGTGGACGAGCTGGGAGTAGACGAGAATGAAGTCACGCCCAACGCCCGATTCATTGATGACCTCGGAGCAGACTCGCTCGATACCGTCGAGTTGGTAATGCGGTTTGAAGAGGAGTTTGGCATCGAGATTCCGGACGAAGACGCGGAAAAGATTCAAAGCGTGCGCGACGCTTACAACTATATCGACCAGCACAAGGCAAAGTGACGGCGGAAATGTGGGCGATGGCCTGGGCTATGCGCTGCCGGTCATTCGCCGCTGCTACGTCGTCATAGGAGGGTTCTGACTTTGAATCGTCGCGTCGTTGTTACCGGTCTCGGTCTGGTCACGCCTGTCGGCAACTCGGTCGAGACTACCTGGACCGCATTGATGGAAGGCCGGAGCGGCGCGGACTTTATCAAAAAGTTCGACGCCGCCAGGTTCGCCGCCCGGTTCGCCTGCGAAGTAAAGAATTTCGATCCGCTCGATTACGTCGAAAAAAAAGAAGCGCGCAAAATGGGCGCGTTCATTCAGTACGCTATCGCCGCCTCGCAGGAAGCGGTGAACGATAGCGGGCTGCAGATTACCGATGACGTCGCCGAGGGAGTGGGGACTTATATCAGCAGCGGCATCGGTGACTTCTGGGCCATCGAGCGTGAGCACGAAAAGCTCTTGAAGGATGGCCCGGGCCGCGTTTCACCATTCTTTATTCCGTCTGCCATCGTCAACCTCGCTTCCGGACAGGTTTCGATTCGCCACAACGCCAAGGGACCCAACTCGGCGACGGCTACGGCGTGTTCCGCTGGGGCACACGCGATCGGCGACAGCTTCAAAATCATCGCGCGCGGCGACGCCGAAGCAATGATTTGCGGCGGAGCTGAATCGGCAATTACTCCCATGAGCGTGGCCGGCTTTGCGGCGCTGCGAGCTCTTTCAACACGCAACGACGATCCGGTGCACGCTTCGCGTCCTTTCGAATTGGGCCGCGATGGCTTCGTAATTGGCGAGGGCGCCGGGATCATGATCCTGGAAGAACTTGAATTTGCGCGGCGCCGCGGCGCGCGGATTTATGCCGAGATCGTAGGCTATGGGATGAGCGGTGACGCCTTTCATATCACGATGCCGGACGCCAGCGGCTCAGGCGCTGTGCGCGTCATGCAAAAAGCATTGAAGGACGGAAACGCGCAGGCAGAACAGATCGGCTATATCAACGCGCACGGAACTTCGACGCCCTACAACGACAAGTTTGAAACCATGGCCATCAAGAAGACCTTCGGAGACTATGCTTACAAGGTGGCCATCAGCTCGACCAAATCGATGACCGGGCACTTGTTGGGCGCCGCTGGAGGCGTCGAAGCCATCTTCTCGGTGTTGGCTATTACTCGCGGCATGATACCGCCGACGATAAACTACGTAACCCCGGATCCCGATTGTGATCTTGATTACGTGCCGAACCAGGCGCGGGAAGCGGTAATAGATTACGCTTTGTCGAACAGCTTCGGCTTTGGCGGCACCAACGCGGCTCTGCTGTTCAAGCGATACGAAGAGAATTGATCCATTGCCTCATTGCTTCATTGGATCAATTAGATGTGTTCAATGAGCCAATGAACAAATGAATCAATGATTTCAATATGAAGATCCTCGTCCTAATGAAGCAGGTCGCGAACAAAGACGCGATCCTGCGCATCAATAAAGACTCAACCTGGATCGAAGAAGCGGATCTCTCGTTTGAAGTAAACGAGTCGGACGGCTATGCCCTGGAAGAGGCTTTGCGGATCAAAGAGAAAGTCGGCGGCGGCGAGGTCGTCGTCTGTTCGATGGGGCCACAGCGCGCCAAGAGCGTGATCAAAGATGCGCTGGCTCGCGGAGCTGATCGCGCGATTCACGTGGCCGGCGACAATGTCGTACATCTGTCGCCGTTCGCCGCGGCCAGTGTGCTGGCCGAAGCGATTCGCGATGAACAGGCCGACTTGATCATGACGGGCCTGCAATCAGACGACTATGGCTATGCGCAGACGGGCGTAATTCTTGCTGAGCTTCTCGGTTTGCCGCACGCGACGATTGTGATCGAGGTTGATGCGACCGGTGAACAGTTGCGAGTCAAACGCGAACTGGAAAGCGGCTGGTATCAGTGGTACACGATGCCGAAGCCCGCGCTGCTGACAATTCAGTCAGGCATCAGCCAGATTCGTTATGCAACTCTGAAAGGCATCATGGCCGCAAAGAAAAAGGAAATTAAGGAAGTGACGCCGGCTGCTGAGATTGTTAGCCAGCCATCGCATCAACGCATCGAGAAGATCTACCTACCGACAAAATCCAAACAGACGCAGTTCCTCGGTGGCGGTGATGCCAAGCAAGGCGCGGTGGAGTTAGCGGAGAAGCTGCGCACAGAAGCTCGGGTGATTTAAACGCGAAAACGTGGGGCATTAGCCCGACCGTGAGGGAGGGCTCAGTGGTCCTGATCGACTGCGACGAACGGAGGTTTGTCGCAAACAAATCATGAGCAACGGCATTTTAGTTTTCATTGAGCACAAAGCTGGCGCGCTTAACAAAACGTCTCTGGAGGCGATCGCCGCGGCGCAGCAACTTGCGACGAGCACTGGAGAAAAGCCGGCGGCCGTTGTCCTGGGTTCAGGAGCTGAAGCACTGGCCCAAGAGATTGCTGCTTACGATCTGGCCAGAGTCGTTCACGTCGAGGATCCAAAGCTCGCTGATTACACACCCGACGCTTACGCGGCCGCGATGGAGCAGGTCGTGCGCGCCGTCTCTCCTCAGTACGTGATCATGTCGCACACTTATTTGGTGCGTGACTTTGGTCCTAAGCTGGCCGCGCGTTTTGGCAAAGGAATGATCAGCGATTGCATTCGCATGACGAGCGATGGCGGAAAGACAACATTTACGCGACGCATCTTCCTCGGCAAACTGGATGCGGACATAGTCTCAGACGGCGAAGCCCCGGTGTTCGTCACTTTTCAGTCCGGGGCGTTTCGCGGCGATCAGGCACGGAAGGGAAGCGCCGCCCCAATAGAGTTGATGCCGATTGAGGTCGGTCCGGTCCGCATGATACCGGAAGCGCCCTTCCAGGAAGTGAAGCAGGCGGTCGATCTAAGCAAGGCTGACGTGATCGTCGCCGTGGGTCGCGGCATCAAGAGTAAAGACAACATCGCGCTGGCCGAAAAACTTGCCGAAGCTCTGGGCGGCGACCTGGCCGCCTCGCGACCGATCTGCGACGCCGAGTGGCTGCCCATCGATCGGCAGATCGGATCGTCCGGCCAAACCGTGGCGCCGAAGCTCTACGTTGCCGTTGGCATCTCAGGCGCAATTCAACATTTGGTGGGCATGAAGAACTCGCAGACCATCGTGGCCATCAACAAGGATCCCGAGGCTCCCATTTTCGACATTGCTGACTATGGCATTGTCGGCGATCTATTCGAGGTCCTGCCCGTGCTTACCGAAGAAATCAGAAAGCTCAAGAGTTAACCGCCCTGCCGCCGGTATCAGTTGGAAGTCAGTACACCTCAAGGTAGCGCAGGTTACAGAACCGGGAGCGAGTTGAGTGCCTGCATCCGGTCGCTACCGCTCCCGGTTCTGTAACCACTCTTCGCACTTTGAGTAGCCAAAACTGAAAAAGTTAGCGCTCTCGCTTGCAAGAATCGTTGGATTGAAATTTTCAGTCAACGTGCTAGCGTGAGTTCAGGAAGAGCACTGTGAGCGAAGATTTCACCAAAGAATTGCTGGGGGCCAGTCCTTTTGAGACACGCGTGCTGGCTGAACTCGCCGCGCTCCGCATCCAGCAAACGGCAATGGCCAAGAACATTGAAGCTTTGGATCAGCGCCTGACGTCGCTGGAAGAGACGGTCGACAGCCGGCTTCTGGAAACTCGGCCAATTTGGGAAGCTGTAAGAGCTCAAATTGAAAAGTTGGACGAGAAATTTAGCATCTTCATTCGCGATCTATACGATATTCGGGGTGACCTCAGCCTCCACAACAAACGTTTAGGTGTGCTTGAGAGTCGCGTTCAGCCTTGAGAGAACCACACGTATCATGTAGCGCCTTTTTTTGCTTTTTCACCTCTGAAGTCATAAGATTCCGCGCGTTCCCTCTCAAATTAGATCTTTACCGAATCCTGAGGAGGTTTCCGTTATGAGTCTGTTTTGTCGTCGCGCGTTTGTTTTCCTGCTCGCCTTGTCGCTAATCGCAATCGCTGTCAGTATCGGCAGAAAGAGTCGCGCAGCTGCCGCTCCGGATGCTCGTGCAATCAAGTTCGTCGCCGATGCAAGTGGCTCACCCGGTGCTCCGGAAAGTTTGACAATAAACGCCGACGACCCGTCAAAGAGCGTGATCGCCGGCTTCGACTTTTCCAATCTCGATCGCAACGCGCAGGCCTGCCATGATTTCAATCAATTCGCCAACGGCGGATGGATGGCGAAGAATCCGATCCCCGGCGCCTATTCGGAGTGGGGAAGGTTCACAAAACTTGACGAACAAAACATCAACGTCCTGCATCAGATTCTCGAAGAGCTTTTAAAGAAAAAGACGCTGGGCCCCGGGAACGAGCAAAAGATTGCCGACTACTACGGCGCGTGCATGGATGAGCAGAAGATTGAAGCCGAAGGCATTAAGCCGCTTGAGCCAGAGTTGCAAAGGATCGATCAACTGACGGACCTACCCAGCTTGGAAGACGAGATTGCGCGCTTTCATCAGCACCGCATACCCGCCGTGTTCGGTTTTGGCGCGACCCAGGATTTCAAAGACTCGACCACAATCATCGCCCAGGCGGTACAGGGCGGATTGGGATTGCCCGATCGCGACTATTACCTCAGCGACGATGCGAAGATGAAGCAGACGCGCGATGAATATGCGAAGCATGTCGCGCGCACGTTCGAACTCATGGGGGACTCGCCGGAAAAGGCCGCCGCCGAAGGCGCCACGGTTTTGAGGATCGAAACGAAACTGGCGGAGAACTCAGTGACGCGTATTCAGCGAAGAAAGCCGGAACTCAACTATCACCCGATGATCAAGACTCAGTTACTCGAGCTGACGCCGGACTTTGACTGGAGCCGCTACTTCCGGGGCATTGGCCTGCCTGAGATTGCCAAAGTCAACGTAGGCCAACCTGACTATTTCAAAGGCGCCGACAAGCTCCTGGTTAGCATTCCCGTCAATGATTGGAAGAGTTATCTGCGCTGGCATCTGGTGAACGCGGCCTCAAACACTCTCTCTTCAAAGTTTGTCCAGGAAAGTTTCAACTTCAACGGAAAGTACCTGCAGGGCACTAAAGAGATTCTGCCGCGCTGGAAACGTTGCGTGGCTAGCACGGATCGCGCGCTGGGCGAAGCACTCGGCCAACTCTACGTTTCGAAGACCTTCACGCCCCAGGCCAAAATGCGCGCTCAAGCCATGGTTAAGAACCTGATCGAAGCGCTGCGCGACGATCTCACCACGTTGAGTTGGATGAGCAACGAAACGCGCCAGAAGGCAATCGCCAAACTCGATGCTTTCATGCGGAAGATCGGGTTTCCTGACAAATGGCGCAACTATGAAGCACTCCAGGTCAGCCGCGGCGCTTACTACAACAATGCTGTCTCTGCCGGGGAGTTTGAGTTCAAACGCAATCTGGGAAAGATCGGCAAGCCCGTCGACCGGACTGAATGGGGCATGTCGCCGCCGACCGTAAACGCCTACTACAACCCTTCGATGAACGAAATAGTTTTTCCGGCCGGCATCCTCCAGCCGCCCTTTTACGATCCGAAAGCTGACGACGCCTTCAACTATGGCGGCATCGGAGCGGTGATTGGTCACGAGATGACCCACGGCTTTGACGATCAGGGGGCCAAGTTTGACGCCAACGGCAACCTTGTCCTGTGGTGGACGCCGGACGATCTCAAGAAGTTTCAGGAAAGAACTGGCTGCGTAGTAAAGCAGTTCGACTCTTATGAAGTTGAACCGGGTCTGCACCAAAAAGGCGAGTTGGTGGTCGGCGAATCCGTAGCGGACCTGGGCGGATTAACCGTAGCTTATGCTGCGTATCAGAAATCTCTGCAAGGCAAACCGCGCCCGAAGAATATCAACGGGTTTACGCCCGAGCAGCGGTTCTTCCTGGGCTGGGCGCAAGTTTGGGCAGAGAACATCCGGCCGGAAGCGGCCCGCCTGCAAACCACCACAAATCCGCATCCGCTGGGACGTTTTCGGGTCAATGGCCCGCTGTCGAATATGCCTACGTTCGCAGCCGCGTACGCATGCAAGGAAGGCGACGCGATGGTGCGGCCGCCGGATAAGCGCTGTCAGATTTGGTAGAGAGCGCGGGCCGCAGAGCGTTTGGAGTACCGACTTCAGTCGGGTCTTTGCCATGAAACAGCCCAACTAAAGTTGGTACTCTAAACATCTGCCCGCTTACTTCGCGGTGGACAGTGATTTCAGATCGGCGATAACCTCTTCCGGCTTCCACTCATTCCCTCGATAGAGCTTCACCAGCTTTCCGTCAGGCCCGATCACCGCGGTCCGCAAAGAATGAATCACCTGATCCTGTCCCGATTCCGTGTCGTGATAGTAACGCAGCCCGAAGAACTGCGCGATTCCTTTCACTTCGTCCGAGCTGCCGGTGGCGAACTCCCAGTGCTGAAAGCCTTCATCAGAGTAGCGTTCGGTGTGGGATGCGCCATAACTGCGCAGGACCTTTGGCGTGTCATAGTCAGGATCAAAACTGATGCTGAGTAGATGCGTCTTCTGATAAAGCTCTGGCTGCTTCTGCAATTCACGATCGATCGTGGCAAAGTTGCTGCTCATCAAGGTGCATTGATCGGGCTGAGGACAGCGCGTGTAGATGAAAGTCAGCGCCAACGCGCGCCCGCGATACTGCGCGAGGTGAATCCGTTTTCCATCCTGATTGGTAAGCGCGAAATCCGGGACCTCGTCGGTGGGCTTTGGTTCGCCAGGTACCGCAGCGGTGGGTGAAAGCGGCCCACCCCCTTCGGTAATCGTGGAAATCTCGACCCACGATGAAATGCCGTCAACCACCAGTGTGCCGGTGACTTCGTCGCCGGGCGCTAACATCTCCAGGTCGGCATCGTTCTTGATCTTAAAAGGCATCGTCATCGCCGGCATATAGCCCACGATGTCCCCATGAGAGATGGTCGCGGTCCGGTCTGTCTTGTTTACGGCTACGATCTTTCCTTTTATTTCGTAACGTTTTTCATTCGCCGAACGACGTGGTCGACAGGCAGGACCAGTTGCGAGAATGCTAAGGACGAGAAACAGAAGAAAGCGGGAATGTGCGCTGCTGATTCCAGCCGGCTTATTTAATATCAAGGTTCCACTCCGAAGTATCAAGTGATTACAGAAGCAGGTTAACGACTTTGGGCGAAGCGCTCAAGTTGGCGACTAAATCGAAACCAGAGGCACGCCGTTTATATGTTACGATTAGCGGCAATGGTTTCCGTGGAACAAACGCGTGCAGAGCTTCTCGACGGCCGGACGCTCGCTGAACAAATCAAACGTGAAGTTGCCGAAGAGGTGCGTCGAGCGGGCATAAAGCCCTGCCTCGCAGCCGTGCTTGTTGGCGATGACGCGGCGTCCGCGGTCTATGTACGGAACAAAGTGCGCGCTTGCGCGGAAGTGGGAATTAATTCGGATCAGCACGTCCTGCCGGCGGCAACTACGACGGAAGAATTGCTCGCTCTGATTGACGAGTTGAATCGCCGCGAAGACGTCGACGGCATCCTGGTGCAGTTGCCGCTGCCAAAACAAGTCGACGAGGCCTTGATTATCGAAGCAGTCGACCCTCGGAAAGATGTGGACGGCTTTCATCCGACGAATGTTGGGTTGCTCGCCATTGGCCGGCCGCGATTTGTGCCCTGCACACCGGCCGGGATCATTGAATTGCTCGAGCGAAATAAGATTGAAATCGCGGGCGCGAATGCCTGTGTCGTCGGGCGCAGCCAGATCGTTGGCCGGCCGGTCGCTGGTCTCTTACTGCAAAGGCACGCTACCGTTACCATCTGTCATTCACGCACGCGTGACCTGCCATCAGTTACTCGGCAAGCCGATATTCTGATCGCCGCGATCGGCCGGCCGGCGTTCATTCGCGGGGATTACATCAAGCGGGGCGCCACGGTCATCGATGTGGGGGTAAACAAAGTTACTGATGCCAATGAAGCCCGCTCGATGTTTGCAGATGAAGCTGACAAGCGTCTGGAAGCGATCAAGCAACGCGGGTACACACTGGTCGGCGACGTTCATCCGGCAGAGGCTGATCAGATTGCCGGACGACGGACACCGGTCCCCGGCGGAGTCGGTTTGCTGACCGTAGCTATGTTGATGCGAAACACACTGCAGGCAGCGAAAGCTCGGAGAGGTGTTTAAAGTTCAACCTTCAGGTTGCTGAATGCAGGCACAAGCTGAAGCTTGAACTCTGAACCATGCTGAAAGTTGGACTCACCGGATCGATTGCCGTAGGTAAGTCGTTCGTGCTTGGCGTCCTGGCCGAACTGGGCTGTCGGGTTCTCAACGCCGACGTGACGGCGCGCGAGGTAGTCGCTCCGGAATCGCCGGGCTTGCGGGCTGCCGTAGACGCTTTTGGAAAGGAAATTCTGCTGCCGGACGGCGGCCTCGATCGGGCAAAGCTCGGCTCGCTGATTTTCGCTGACGAGCAGAAACGTTTGCGTCTCAACTCGATCCTGCATCCTTTCATCATTGCAAAGCAGGACGAACAGATGCGGAAATGGGAAAGCGAGGATCCGAAAGGCATTGCCGTAATCGATGCGGCCCTGATGATTGAATCGGGAGGATACCGGCGGTTTGATAAGTTAATCGTCGTCCACTGCCGCCCCGAAGTTCAATTGCAACGGTTGATGTCGCGTGATGGTCTCGATCGCGAGCAGGCCGAGCAAAGAATTGCTGCCCAGATGCTACAGGAAGAAAAGAAGAAGTTCGCGGACTTTTTGATCGACACGTCGGATGGCTATGAAAGCGCTCGAGAGCAAACTGAAGCCGTCTTTCGTGAGTTAACCAAAGCCGATTGACCGAGTAGTGATTGCCTGGTTTCGCGGAGTTTAGAGTACTAACTTTAGTTGCGCATTTTCTCACTGAATAAAAAAGCGACTAAAGTTGGTACTCTGAACACCGTTCATTAAGGTACGATGCAACTGATGCAGGCACAATGAATTGCTCGCATAAGAGTCGCGTGATAATTTCTTGCCTGGTCGAACGCGGAAGCCGATAGATGGATCATCGCAAGCAAAACAGGATAAGCGTGGGGCATTCCTCGCAGCTCGCCATCGCCGCTTTCGTTCTCGCGCTAAGCCTGATTAGCGCGGGTTGCAATGCGTTAGCAAAAAATTCGGTCTTCTTTGGTAAGACTGATCCGCCTCGCGATAACGTCTTGCGTTACGTTTCGGGCTCCGAGCCGGAATCGTTGGACCCGCAAATCTCGGATGGCCAGCCGGAAGCGAGGATTTATATGGCGCTCTTCGAGGGCCTGGTCGAGTACGATCCGAAAACGACTACGCCCATTCCCGCTCTGGCTGAACGTTGGGAAATAAATAACGACTCGTCGGAATTCACCTTTCATCTGCGTCGCAACGGACGCTTCTCAAACGGCGACCCGATCACCGCGCGTGATTTTGTTTACACGATTCGCCGGGGGATGTCGCCCAAGCTCGCCTCGCGTAATGCGGGACTGGCTTACTATATCAAGTACGCCAAGGCTTACAACGCAGGCGAGCTGTTTGTTTTGGATCCGGTGAGCCAGTCGTTCCTGCTGGAAAAAGATTTTGAGGAAGGCAGGGATCAGCCGGCGAAACTTCCGCTAAGTTCGCAACCGGTGGGCTCGGTTACGGCTGAGTATCCGCCAGTGCCGGAAGACAAGACTCCCGATGCAAATACTCCATTCCACCAATTCATGCACTCGCCGGCGCGAGTTGTTTTGCCCGCCGATGAAAAGAAACGGAACGCAATCCTTGATGCGAATCCAAAGTTGAAGGCCGCGGTCGCCGGAAAACAATTAGTGGCGGTAACCGCAGAAGACATCGGCGTCGAAGCGGTTGACGATTACACGCTGCGCATCTCGCTGGCTCAGCCTGCGCCTTTCTTTCTCAGTCTAATGCCGCATCAGTTCTTTCGGGTCATTCATCAAAAAACGGTTGAGAAATTCGGCGCTGCCTGGACCGACGCGCGAAATATCGTGACCAGCGGACCATTCACCCTCGAAGCGTGGAGGCACTATGACCGCGTAGTGGTGAAGCGGGATCCGATGTACTGGGACGCCGCGAACGTTCATCTGGATGCCATTGTCTTCTATGCGGTCGTTGACAACACGACCATGATGAATCTTTACAAGGCCGGTGAAATTGATGCGATGCTTAATCATGCCGTGCCCGCTGCGTGGCTCGATATGATTGCACCCATGAAAGATTATATGGACGCGCCGGAAGCCACTATTGAGTACTGGCAATTCAACTGCAAGCGGCCGCCGACTAATGACGTGAGAGTGCGGAAGGCCTTGAATATGGGCCTGGACAAGAAAGCATTGGGCGCCTGGCGGCATGCGAAGCCTTTGACCGCCATAACACCTGAGGGAATGTTTCCTGGTTACCCACAGCCCAAAGGCGATCCTTTCGATCCGGAAAAGGCCAAGTCGCTGCTGGCCGAGGCCGGCTATCGAGACGGCGCGGGTAAGTTCGACCCAAAGAAATTTCCCGTCGATCAGATTGAGATAGGCATCAATCCGGATGGCAACAACATTCCCACGGCTGAGTTTATTCAAGCCCAGTGGAAACAGAATCTCGGCGTTACAATTCCCATTAAGATCATGGAACAGAAAACCTTTCTGGCGGCGCGATCGAACCTTGAATACAAGGGAATCGCGAGAAACGGCTGGGGCGCCGACTATATGGACCCGTTCACTTTTCTGGGGTTGTATTACACGCCGACGGGCAATAACGGAACCGGCTGGTGGGATCCCAAATACGCAGCGCTCCTCGATGAAGCGAACAGCACCGGGGATCGTCAGAAGCGACTTGAGTTAATGGCAAAGGCCGAGGCGCTGGCGCTGGAGGTGCAGCCGGTAATGCCTTTGTTTACCACCAGCGCCCGCTGGATGAAGAAGCCGTACGTCAAGGGAATGTATCCCAACCCGGCTTCGCTATTTCCGTGGAAGTGGGTTTACATCGAGCGGGATCAGGCAAAATGGGATTACGGCGTTCCGAAGATGACCGAGTAAAGGCAAAAGTAAAAAGGAAAAAGTAAAAGCGCGGAAAGCGTGCTTCCTTTTGCCTTTTTACTTTTACCTTTTTCCTTCAAACTATGCTCCGTTTCATTATTCGCCGCGTCGTCATCATCATCCCGATGCTCTTCATAATTGTGTCGCTCACCTGGGGATTGATCCGTCTGGCCCCGGGTAACTTCTACACCGGCGAAAAGAAACTCACGCCCGCAGTCGAACAAAATCTGCGCGAAAAATACGGACTGAATAAACCGTGGTACGTTCAGTACGGAAGAGTCTTGCGAAATATCGCGCGCTTCGATTTTGGCACTTCGCTCAAATACGAAGGCCAGTCGGTTAACCAGATCCTGTGGCGAGCACTGCCGGTTTCGGCGGCCCTGGGATTGACGGCTTATCTGCTGGCGCTGCTAATCGGGATTACGACGGGCACACTCGCCGCGCTAAGACAAAATTCCTGGATCGATTATGCGAGCATGGCGCTGGCCATGATTGGCATCTCGATACCGAATTTTGTTTTGGGTCCGCTGCTGGTTTTGTTGTTTTCGCTCACTCTTTTCTGGTTTCCGCCCGCGTTGTGGAATGGTTTCGCCAGCAAGAGTCTGGTGTTGCCTGCGCTCACGCTTTCGGCGATTTACATCGCTTACATCGCCAGGCTGACGCGCTCGGGCATGCTGGAAGTGATGCGCTCAGATTACATCCGTACCGCGCGCGCGAAAGGTCTGAGCGAGCGTGCAGTGGTGTTTCGGCATGCTTTGCGTGGAGGGTTGCTACCGGTAGTTTCGTTCTCAGGGCCGGCGCTCGCTTTTCTGATTACGGGGACGGTAGTGGTCGAGAAGGTCTTCTCGCTACCGGGACTCGGCAATTATTTCATCAACGCCTGTTTCAATCGCGACGAGCCGCTGATTATCGGCATCGTCGCGTTCATTGCCGTCGCCGTTTTGGTTTTCAATCTGCTCGTGGATATTTCGTACGGCTTCATCGATCCACGCATCAGGTATACATAGCGCAAGTTGTTAACTTTTGTGATCGGCTTTGTCAACGTAACGAGTGAACGACAAACCAAATAACCAGGATCAGGATTCGGCGGACGAGAGAGAACTGTCCTCAGCTCCGCCGGCAACCGTGGTCGACCCACCGGTGATTCAGATTGGGCCGGAGTTCGCGGTTGCCGAAGATGTGCACTCGATAGTTACCGGAGAGTCAGTCGTCGGCACTTCTTTATGGCGCGACGCCTGGCGCAGACTTCTAAAGAATAAAATCGCTGTGTTCGGCATGGTTGTAGTTATGGTAATCGCGTTGGCGTCATTGGTTGGACCCACCGCGATTAAATACGCAACGGGCTACACCTACGATTTGATTCCAAAGGATTCTGCCCTAAACAAATCGTTTTCACCTTTTCGTGGTCCTGACGGAAGATTCGCGTGGACCCACCCGATGGGAACCGACATCGCCGGCCGCGACATTCTGGCGCGTGTGCTTTCCGGAGGACAGATCTCTTTGATGGTGGCGCTAATCTCAACGCTGGTTTCGCTGTTGATCGGAGTCTCGTACGGCGCCGTGGCGGGTTACCTGGGCGGGCGCATAGACGACGTGATGATGCGCATAGTTGACGTGCTGTATTCCTTGCCCTACGTGATCATCATTATCGTTTTGCTGGCGCTGTTGCCGGCAAAAACGCCTACCGGGCAGTTGATAGAACTGTTTATTGCGATCGGCGCCGTGTCGTGGCTGACGATGGCCCGCATTGTGCGCGGGCAGGTCATGTCTTTGAAGAACCAGGAATTTGTTCTGGCCGCGCGCGCGACCGGAGTGTCCACGCCAAAGATTATCTTTCGTCATATCGTGCCGAACGCGCTCGGTCCTGTGATTGTCTATACGACATTGACGATTCCCACGGTCATGCTGAGCGAAGCGTTTCTGTCATTCCTGGGACTTGGAGTGCGTCCACCCAGAGTTTCGTGGGGCAGTCTGGCGGCCGAGGGCGCACAATCACTGGCGATCTATCCCTGGCAACTGATCTTTCCCGGGGTCACCATGGCGTTGATGCTTTTCTCGCTCAACTTTTTGGGAGACGGGTTGCGCGATGCGCTCGATCCACAGATGCGAAAATACTGATCGGAATTTGTGTCAGAAGTCCGCGCGTCAGCAAGGGCTCGCTTAATGGCGGCAAGTAATCGCCGGAGCCGATCCTTATTGGGAAGCGTATGTTGCCCTCCCTGACCGCCACCACCCCAAGCGGCTGCCCGCTTGGGGACCCCGGGGTCGGGCTTCTGACATGCATGAGCTTATGAACGTCAACGGAAATCTTCTTAAGGTCAAAGACCTGCGCACGTACTTTAAAACCGAAGACGGCACCGTGAAGGCCGTCGACGGCATTAGCTTTGAAGTGGAGCGCGGCGAGACCCTGGGTATTGTCGGCGAGTCGGGTTCGGGAAAGTCCGTCGCGAATCTTTCGCTAATGAGATTGATTCCCGATCCGCCCGGCAAGATTGTTTCGGGTTCGATCATCTTCGATGGGCACGACATCCTTAAGCTGTCTTCCGGCGAAGTGCGTCGAATTCGCGGCAAACGTATCGCCATGATCTTTCAGGACCCGATGACCTCGCTCAATCCGTTCATGCGGGTTTCAAAGCAGATGATGGAAGTCACGCGATTGCACCTTGGACACTCCAGGGAGGAGGCGCGCGCACATGCGATCAAAATGCTGGAGCACGTGGGTATTCCCGACGCCAGCGAACGAGTCGATAGTTATCCACATGAGTTTTCGGGTGGAATGCGCCAGCGCGTTATGATCGCCATGGCTTTGTCGTGTCAGCCAGAGTTGCTGATTGCCGACGAACCGACCACGGCGCTGGACGTTACGATCCAGGCACAGATTTTGGAACTGATTAAAACACTGAAGGCGGAAACCGGGGCCAGCGTTATTTTGATTACTCACGATCTCGGCGTGGTGGCCGGAATCACCGATCACATCCTTGTCATGTATGCCGGCAAGGTGTTCGAACAGGCGCCGACCAACGAGCTTTTTGAACAGCCGGGCAATCCATACACGCGCGGGCTGTTGCGCTCGGTGCCAGATCCGACCTCGGAGCAGGGAAGTCTTTATCAGATTCCCGGCTTACCACCGGATCTCGCGCACTTGCCGGCGGGTTGTCCCTTCGCGCCGCGATGTGAACGGGCGGAGGACGTCTGCCGTCGTGACTTTCCGCCGTTCGTGCAATTGACGCCCGAGCACTACTCGCTTTGTCATTTCGCGAACGAAGTGTTCGCAGAGTCGAAACAGGAACATGTCTGAACGAAAAACCGATCCCCTGATTTCGATCAGGGACCTGAAAGTCCATTTTCCCCTTGCCGGTGGATCGCTCTTTTCGCGTTCCCGAGGGATGGTAAAGGCCGTCGATGGGGTGACGCTCGATATTTACCCGGGTGAAACCCTGGGACTGGTGGGCGAGTCGGGTTGCGGCAAAACCACGCTGGGCCGCGCGGTGTTGCGTCTGACCGAGCCAACTTCCGGTCAGATTCTTTTTCGTGGCCAGGATCTGGCAACTCTTTCGCGCACGGCAATGCGCGAACGGCGCCGCCAACTGCAGATAATATTTCAGGATCCGTACGCTTCCCTGAATCCGCGCATGACAGTGAGCCAGATCATTGGCGAGCCGCTCGAAACCTTTAAGTTGGCGCGCGGTGAGGCGAGAAGGCAGCGCGTACGAGACCTGATGGAAATGGTCGGCCTCAGCGCGCGCTTTCTTAAACGCTATCCCCACGAATTCTCAGGTGGACAGCGCCAGCGCATTGGCATCGCACGGGCGCTCGCTGTCGATCCGGATTTCATCGTGGCCGACGAGCCGATCTCAGCGCTGGATGTTTCCATCCAGTCACAGATCATGAATCTCCTCGATCGGCTCCGGCGCGAAAAGAACCTCACTTATCTTTTTATCTCGCACGATCTGCGCGCCATCCGGCACGTATCCGACCGCGTGGCGGTAATGTATCTGGGCAGGATTGTCGAGCTCGCGCCGGCCAGGAGCGTCTATACGAACCCGCTGATGCCTTATACGAAGGCGCTGATTTCCGCGGTACCGGTTCCCGACCCGAAAGTCGAGGCTTCGCGCCGCCGGATCGTCCTGGAGGGTGACGTGCCGTCGCCGATCAATCCACCAGCCGGCTGCCGATTTCACACCCGCTGTCCGTACGCGATTGAAGCTTGCCGCAACGTCGAACCCCAGCTTGTACAGATCAAGCCCGATCATTTCGCCGCCTGCATTCGCATCAGTCCGGAACAGCCGGACATCGAGCGGGTCGCGCCCGGCGCCGCTCCCGGCTTACTCGATCAATTCGAACCTGGTTTGGCTTGAAAACCACCAGCTATTAGTCATTTACGTTAACGTGAGATGAAATTCGGAAGGCCGTTTTTAAGGCTCAATTCATCGGAGTGTGCCAGTAGCTTGCCTCTTGTAGCACACAAAAAGGCCACCTATACTGAGGGCCAGAGCGATTTCGTCCTTCCTGATGTTCCGGTTCAGGCCTTTCTCTGGATCAGTTTATGAAGCGATCAAGCGTAGAAATCCGAATGGCTAAGAGGGCAAAGAAGAACCAGGTCGCGCAGCGCCCGGAAGCGCTCTTGCAGGAGGAGCCTGAGCGAGCACCGAAGGGCTGGCCAGAACTTCAGACTTCCATCGCGGAATCGTCCGGAATCTCGCTGCTGCTGGTTGACGGCTACCAACCGCCGGCGCTGGCTATTGCTAATAACAACTCGATCTGTGAAGCGCTGCAATCGTCTCCCGATCATGTGGGGCTCTGTGATCCGTTCTGCGGGCTTGCGCACAGCCGCGCCGTCAAAGCGAATTCCATCACTCACTATCGCTGTCACGCGGGACTGCAGTGCTTTGCGATGCCGGTTGAACTCGATCAGCAACAGCAGCTGGCGGTGATCGGAGGCCGGGCCTTTGTATCCAGTTCCGATTATCGCGAACTGGCCGAGCGGTTTCGTTCCGGCGATTTACAGGAACTATTCTCTGACGAACTGTTTCGCAATGTAATCTTTGCCGATGAAGCGGATCTGGATCATGCGGCCCTGCGCCTGGCTAAAGCGGCGCGCGACTTCAAGGAAGTAAAGTCTGATGAAGTCGACCGGGAGCCCGTGATGCAGCTCAGTGACGTTGAGCAAAAGACCGAGTCGGACGAGACTGAAATCGAGTCGACGCCGATTGCTCAGTCTGAATCCGAACGCCACGCATTCGTCGACTCGATCCGTCTGTTCGCCGAACGAATCGACGCCAGCGATCCGGCGCAGACTTACCAAACGATAGTTACGCAAATGGCCGATCTGATGAATGCCGAGCGCGGCTCGCTGCTGCTGCTGGATGAATCAGCCAACGCCTTAACAGTGACCGCAGCTCGGGGGATGCGCGCGCCCTTAAACGAGGTAGGCCCAATACCGGTGGGCGAGGGAATTGCCGGATCAGTGCTCCGCGAGGGATTGCCGGTGGTGGGAACACTCGACAAGCTGGGGCAAGCGGACTCGCCGGAACGTGGTTACAAGACGAAATCCTTCATCAGCTATCCCATCTCGATCGGTAACCGAAGATTTGGTGTGCTCAATCTCGCCGACAAAATCGGCGGTGGTGCGTATGAGGCAAGCGATCTGGGCGTCCTGGATTTGGTAGCGCCGCAGATTGCCCTGGCTATTGAGCGGGCCTCGTGGCAACAACGTGCTAACCAGTTTCAACTCATGTCGATCACCGACCCGTTGACCGGTCTGCACAATCGTCGCTATCTCGAAGCACGTCTGACGGAAGAATTAAGCCGCTCGAAGCGCTACAATTATCCGCTTAGCTTTATGATGATCGACATCGACGATTTCAAGCTCTATAACGATCGCAACGGCCATCAGGCGGGCGATCGAGCGCTGGAGATCACAGCGCAGTGTTTAAGAGCCGCTTTACGAAAAGTTGACGTCGCTTCGCGCTACGGCGGCGAGGAGTTTTCAATTCTGCTTCCGCAAACGACTCTTCAGGAAGCCGGAGTGCTCGCCGATCGCATCCGGCGCAAAATTCTGAGCGCGCCATTTCCTCACGGCAAATCGCAACCGCTGGGCGCTGTGACGGTCAGTATCGGCTTGTCTACCTTTTCGGCGTCACTTGATTCGGCCGAAGCGATCGTGCGCGCCGCGGATCGCGCTCTTTATCATGCGAAGAGTCACGGCAAGAATCGCGCGTACGCGTATCAGAGGGCCCAGGGCGTGGTTGGCAAGCCGACCGTTGATTCCAAACAGTGATTGATGACTCAGCAGCGTATACTCGCCAATATCAACCGAGACGAATTTGTGGGCCGCGATGCGGAGCTGCAGGAGATCGTGCGTCATGCGTCCCGGCTGGTGGACCGGCGCGGACTGATATTGCTGGCGGCGCCGGGCGTGGGCGCGGCTGAGTTGCTGCGCCAGGCCTACGATCAATTGTTTCTCCGTCGCGGTGATCCGGTCCCAATTTACTTCGCGCTCCGGTCAGGCGATGGCTCGGCGGTAGAGACCGCGCGTCGGTTTTTTCAAAACTTCCTTCAGCAATACATTGCCTATCGGCGTGTCGATCCCTCGCTCTGCGACGCGCCGCTCGGATTTCATGATCTCGTCGAGCTGGCGCTCCCCGGCGACTACGAATTGGTCACCGAGCTGGTGGAAAGTTTTGAACGCCAGCGAGCAGCCAACGACGAGCGCGACTTTGTGCGGTTCTGCCTGAATGCTCCGCACCGGGTATCGGCGTCGGGCCGCCAAGTCTTTCAACTGATCGACTATCTGGGGCTGGCCGCGTCCCGGGATGAAACCATTCTGCGTCAGGAGGTCGCGACCGCAGTTGCTCGATCCGGCGGGGCATTCACTGCGGTGGGCCTGCGTCGCCAAATGGTCAGTCTGCTTCGTGGTGTAGACAATGGCCAAGAGGCAGCAGAAACGATTCATCTGGAATCACTAGGCGACGACGATGCGCGCCGGATGGTCGACATCGTCGCGCGACGGTATGAAGTTGAAACCAACGAACCAACTCGCGACTTGATCGTACAGCAACTGAACGCGAGTCCTTTCTTCATCAACCAGCTGCTTCAGGCGGCTCGCCAGGCCAAAACATCGCTAACCAGCTTTCTCAATTGCCAGCGTCTATATGTCGACGAGTTGATGGGCGGGTGCATCAACCGGCACTTTGCGCGCATTCTTCAGGAGGTCGCGCCTCAGGCTCAAACCAGAAAGACGCTGCTGCGCGTGCTGTATGAATCCGTTGCCGGCCAAACGCACAAAGCGTCTTTGTGGGCGTGGAAAAAGCGGCTCGGCGTAGATGCCGGCGAGTTCGAGAGGATTGTCGATGCCCTGCATGTTCATGAGCTGGCGAATTCAAGCTCGGCTTTTGTCGAAGTGAACGTCGATTCTTATGTGTGGATGGATTTTCTGCGCACCCAGTATCGTTTGGAGGTGGCAGGCGAAGCGCGCGCGCTGGTCGTGGGCACAACGCTGCTGGATACTTTAAAGCGAGCGCCGCAGACTATGGCCCGGAAGTATCGACGCGAGACGGCCCTCGGTCTGCGCGACCTGGTTTCTTATTTCAATTGCCAGAGCATACCGGCGAGCCTCTTCCACTACGATCGCTTCGCGGCTTCTCATAAGGGCGCCGACACCGAATCAGTAAGCGAGGCATTGGATACAGAGTCTGATCTGATCAGGCTTCCCCAGATCGTTTACGCAGCCGGGTGCTCGGCTTACGCGGCATCTGTTCCGTGCGGCGGGGAACGATGTGCGGTTGCGCACGGCTTTGAAGCGGCAGACTACACGGATGAAAACGAAGTGGTCTGGCTGGCTATTGAGATTGAATCGAAACTCGAAGCCAGCAGGGAAGTGACTGAAGAGTGGTGCAACCGCCTGACTGCTCTGGCGCACGATTGCGGGTTTCAGAGGGTGCGCCTCTGGCTAATCGCTCCCGAAGGCTTTTCGCCTGAGGCGTGCAAGTTGCTCAACGAACAGGAAGCGTACAGTTCGAGTCGCCGCCAGGTTGAATTATTGACGGCGCGCATCAAGTCAGCAGTCCGATCAGAGCAAGCGGGCCGCGCGGATGAATACGAGATGATTATTCCCATGGGCGCCGACACGGAATTGATCGCGGCGCATGCGGTAGAACAGATCGCGCGGCGAGTAAACTTTCGGCCTGAGGCAATCAATCAAATTAAGACCGCTCTGATCGAAGCCTGCATCAATGCGGCTGAGCACAGCTTGAGTCCGGATCGAAAGATTTATCAGCGCTTTCGTCTGGAAAATGATAAATTGGTCATTACAGTTGCGAGCCGCGGTGTCGTGCCGGCTAACCTGGCCAGTGATAACGGCCATGAGCTGCGCGCTAAGGATGAGAAAGAAGACTCGAAGAGTCGTCGAGGCTGGGGATTGAAGCTAATTCAAACCCTGATGGACGAAGTCGAGTTCGAACGGGTCGACGACGGCACGCAATTGCGAATGACGAAGTATATTCGTTGAGTGTCAGAAGCCCGACCGTGAGGGAGGGCCACTTTGCAGCTTGCGATTCACTAAGGAGGGGGCCTTAGCGAAGATGGCGGACACGGCAGCAGAGACTCCGGTGCAGACACGTCGCATCGGAGACACGGCAATCATCTATGCCAGCGATTACCTTAACAAGCTGAGCGGCGAGCGCATTGAGCGCGAGTGCAAGCACCAGCTTGAGTCAGGTTCCCGCGCGCTGGTGATCAACTTCCGAGATACTGAACTGGTTAACAGCATCGGGGTGTCGATTCTGATGGGCGTAATCGACGCTGCTGAGCAAAGTAACGCGCGTCTGATTTTCTCGGATGTAAACGCCCATACTGTTGGCTTGTTCGAGATGCTGGGTCTGACACGGCACATCATTCTGGTAAAAGACGAAGAGGAAGCTTTATCGCAGCTAAAAACGCAGACTGACGCCGCCGGTTCAATGGGAAGCTAGGATGTAACAGAAGCCCGCGCGTCAGCAAGGGCAAGTATCGTGTCGAGCCCTCCCTAACGGTCGGACTTCTGACAGGTTTTCGATGGAAACAAATACTCAGAGACTGCTGCATACCTTTGCGACCCTGGCGGACCTCGGTCAGGAGATCGCCAACACAGCCGACTTTGAAGAGATGCTGCGCAACTCTTTTCATCTGCTGCTCGGGAGTTTTGCCATCAGGCGCGGCGCTGTGGGCGAATATGATCGAGAGCGCGGCGAACTCCGCCTGATAGCCTCGCGCGGCATGGCGCAATCGCAAAACACTTCTCTGCCTATCTCCAACGAACACGCGCGCGAGTTGGCGAGTCTGGGTTCGGCCCTCTCTCTGGACAACGCCACCAAAGAAGCCGCCAGATTTCTCGAAGACCACAAAGAGTCTTTTGCGGCGGTCGAAATCGATCTGTTGCTGCCGCTGGTCGTGCGCGAACGGCTAATAGGTATTGTCCTGCTCGGTGAGAAAGCTACCGGAGAAAAATTTACGGAAGAAGATCTGGAAGTCGTGAGCACTCTGGCGCGCCACATCGGCGTCGGCATTCACAGTCACCGTTTGCTCGAGGAAGTAGAAAGCAAGGCGGAAGAGAATCGACGCCTCTATGACGGCTTGCGCGCAATCTACAAAGAGACGGTGCATGCCTTTGCCGCAGCGATTGATATCAAGGATCGCTACACCCAGGGGCATTCGGTGCGCGTAGGCAAGTACAGCGAAATCATCGCCCGGGAAATGGGTTGGAGCGACGACGCGGTCGAAGGCATCGCCATCGCCGGCTATCTGCACGATATTGGGAAACTGATCGTCGATCTCAATGTGATCAATTCTCCGGAACGTTTCAATGCCAAGGAATCGAAAGAGATGAGCCGGCATCCGGCTGCGGGCTACGAAATCCTTTCGCCGATCAGCCATCCTTACGCCGACATTCCTTTGATGGCCCGGCATCATCACGAGCGCATTGACGGAAACGGTTATCCCGACGGCTTGAAAGGCGACGAGATACCGGCCGGCGCCAGGATCGTGACGCTCGCCGATTCATTCGACGCCATGACAACCGACCGGCCTTACCGCAAGAAACTCGCACTCAGAGACGTTCTCGAAGACTTTCGCGTCAACACCGGGACGCAGTTCGCGCCCGAGGTGGTCTGTGCCTTCTGCCGCGCCTTCCTGAAAGAGATCGAAGGCACCGCGAAAGAGCAGAGACTGATCAAGTTGTTAGGGAAGAACTACGATAACGTTGAGAGTGTGAGTCCGCTACTAAGCCAACTAATATCCGATCTGGATGGCGGCGCGATGGCTGCGACTGCCCATTGAACACTTCCCAGAGTTACTTCGGCTGAATCCTTAGCGTATAGCTGCAAATGGAGATCTTTTCGTCGGGCTGGACCACGCTTCGTTGCTCGCGCGGAAGTTCGCGGCCGGAGACCAGGGTTGGGTTTCGGCCTTTGGGTGTGACCCAGTATCGACCCTGATCATCGAAGGTAAGTGTCGCATGAACACGGCTGATTTCGGGATCGCCCTTGAGAGGCAGGTCGACCGAAACCGATCTCGAGCCGCGCCCGATCGTGATTTCCGCTTTGGTAATTGGCTCGACCGACTGCCGCACTCCTTCACGCCACAACTCAATGGAATAGAGTTCGACCACGCGCGGACGCACCACGGTGACTTCGCTTTCTATGTTTCCGGTTCCCGTATCGTCAGCTTCGGCTCCGTCTTCGCCGGTGGCGGCGGTTGGCGAAGCGCCGGCAGATGCAGCGGTGGCCGGGCGAACGGTAACCATGGTGTGGCCGGCTTCGGTTTCGTCCCATACGGGCTGCACCCGAAACTCGCCCTTGTTGAGCGTGCCGTCAACGCGCAATTCTATGGCGAAAGATTTTGTTTGCAACTGGACTGAGCCCGCCAATTCGCGCGCGCGCTCAGATAACACGTGAAAGAGTCCCTGCTCCAGTCCGCGCCGCTTGTCGCCCTGCCAATCCTTATCGTCCTCGTTGCTGAGATAGACGATATACTCGCGGGGAATGTAAGTGGGACCACCCGGTGGCGTGAACATCTCGCGCTGCATGCAGGCCTCGACTTCGCGCGCGATCTTGACGAGAAACTCTTCCCAGACGCGCCGTGGTTTGGCGTGTTCGTCAGCTTCTTCCAAAAGATCGTCGGTTGTCTCGCCGTCGATCCAGCGTCGGATTGAGTCTATTAAGCCCATAGCCAGTCAGTGGTCAGTAGTTAGTAGTCGGTTGTCAGTAGTTAGTAGTCAGTTGTCAGTAGTTAGTAGTCAGTTGTTATCAGTCCCCGTTGTGATAAAGAAAGCAACTGACTACTGACGATTGACTACTGACGAACTAGTCAAACTTCAAAAATCTCTTGTTGACCCATCCCCGGTCGACAGAGCTCGGATCAACTTTCGGGCGACCGTGCGTAATTACCTCAACCTCGCACCAATTGTTATTGCTGCTATTCACACTCACCACGCGGACGCGCGAGCCGGCCTCAGCCAATCCGATCGCATCATTCGCCTGGTTCGGTCCGTTGCGCAAGTTTAGATCAGTAGTTGTCGAAGCTTCTCGGCCAACGATGCCGTTAGTGGTTTGTTGCTGTTGCTGTTGCTGGGCCACTCGCTTATTGATTAACGAGCGAACATAGGCCCCGGTGGCCATTAACAAACCAGCGAAACATAACACAAGGATGGCCCCAACGACGAAGTCCCGCATGCGTCTTCGCGGTTTTGGCGGGATCGCCGCGGGCGCCACTCGCACCGCAGCCACGCCATTGCGTGCCACCGGCACAGTAACCCGCCCCGGTTGCAGGGCCGCCTGTTCATAGGCCGGCGGCAACGTCGAATGGCCAGCGATCGGTACCACAATCCGTGGCCGCGACGCACCATTGCCGGCGATCTCCTGGCGCTGAAGATCGCTGGAAGTCTCAAACCGCGGCCTGGGCGGCGCCGCCGCAGTAATCAGTTCGGCCTCAAGCTTGAGATCGGCACTAATGTGCCTCGACGCCGGAACGGCGATCAGCGGCCGGGTTGCGGGCAGCGCGGCATCGCTCAACTCATCCCAAAAATCCTGCATTCGCTGATAACGTTCACCAGGCCGGGCCTGCGTCGCACGTTCCAGCACGCGCAAAAGCGATGGCGCCCATGGCTCCAGGGACATCGGCGCCGGCAACTGTGTGATGGCATGATGCGCAAAGGCGCGCGGCGGCACGCCGCAGATCATTGTATAAGCCGTCTTTGCCAGCGAGTAAATGTCAGCCGCCGGCGTTAGTTGAGTTTGCGCGCTTTGCCTGGAGTCCGGATCAAGCGCAGCCGTCTGCACCGTTGGATTATGTTCCGGGGCGGCATAGATATTTGTGCCCACCCGAGTAATCGCACCTTCGGCGGCCTCGATCTTGGCTACGCCAAAGTCGGCAATCTTCACAATTTCATGATTGGTAGTCAGCAAAAGATTCTGGGGTTTGATGTCGCGATGTATCACGCCACTTTCGTGTGCATGCGCGAGCCCGGCGCAAATCTGCTGCAGAAAAAAAAGCGCGCGATCCAATTTGAGCGCCTCTTTGCGGCAAAGCATTGACAGGTCTCCACCGCCCAGGTATTCCAGCACGATGTAATGGAAAGCCGTACCGGTAAGATCGATGGCCGTTCCGTGTCCCAGACGGCTGATGATGTTTGGATGACGGACGCGATCGAGAGCTATCGCCTCGTTTTGGAAATTCTGAATCAGGGTGCGTTCAAGATCGGCATCCTGATAACCCTGAAGCAGGACGTTGAGGGCTTTGATGACGACTTTGCGAAAACGTTCATCGGCAGCCCCGCGGTCGCGGGCCATGTAAATCTCGGCATAACTGCCGCGGCCGAGGCAGTCCTCGATGTCATAACGTCCGTCAAGTCTACACTGTAAGAGTTTTAGCTCAGTCATCGACCCTTAACTACTTAGCCGGTGCTTCGCTCTTGAGGCCCAGTAGTTCATCCAGGACGCGGGCAGCTTTCTGTTCAGCCATGGACGCTTCCTGTGTTCGCCCGGCCCCGGGCTGGTTCTTGAATTTCAAAGCCGCGGCTGCTTCGGCCAGCTTAACTTCCGCGTCCAGTGACAATCTGGCCTTTGATTCTGTACGAAGATTGTTAAGGGCTAGTTCAAAGGCCTGCATCGCCTCGCGATGATTGCCGCTGAGCATCAGGGCCCGGCCATACAAATACAGAAATTCGGAATCCCTGGATTCCGCCGGTTTTGTTTCCGCCTTTATGTTATCGGCCAGCCATTTCTTTGGATCGGCGTCGACGGCCGCGCGCTTCCGTTCGAAGGCCGCGTTGTCCTGAGCCGCTGGACTCGGCTGTGGCGCAGGGGTCTGCGAAGCCGCCAATCGATCTCTTTGATATCTCATGCCGGCATAAAAAGCTGCGACGGCCACGGCGATGAAAAGCAAAAAGATCAGGAAACGAAGCACCGGGCTTCCACCTCGGGTCTGACTTCGTTCAGCATTCGCCGCGGCAGCTTGTGGCGCTCGCGACGGATCAGGGCCCGGAAAGGCTATCCGCGACGGTGGCGTCAAAGGGTGTTCCGGCGTAGTAGGAATTACGGGCGGCGCAACGACTGGTTCGGTGCGTTCGGTCGAGACGGTGCGCTCGTCATCCAGCGGTACTACCGCATGCCTTGGCGTTCCCACCTGGACAATAACAGCGGTCAGATTGTCTTCCGCGCCGCGTTGATAGCAACGCTCTTTCATCTCGCCGCAAATGGTTTCGGGGTCCAGACCGCTCGACAACAGTTCCCGAATTTCATTGTCCGGAATATGACGAGTGATGCCGTCGGTGCAGAGAAGAAAGGTGGTGCCGTCCTCAACCTCGATAGTCTTCATGTCAACTTCGACTGAATCTTCCGCCCCAAGTGCGCGGCTGATTACATTCTTGCTGGGATGATTAACAGCCTGTTCGGGCGTCATGCGGCCGGCGCGCACTTCTTCTTCGACAATGGAATGATCGGCGGTTTCACGGATTAGCTGGCCATCCGAGCTGAGACGGTAAAGCCGCGAATCGCCTACATGACCGAAAGTCGCTTTCAAGCCGGCAAGGTGCAAAGCCACCATGGTCGTGGCCATCATCGAGAAACGAGGATGCTCAGCCGCCATCTGATGAATCGAGCTGTTCGCTCGCTGAATGGCCAGCTCCATCAGGTCTTCAACGTCTTCGCCGTCGTTGAGTTTGTGACGGAACGCTTCGTTCAAAACATCGACGGCAGTTTGCGAAGCCACTTCTCCAGCATCAGCGCCGCCAACTCCATCGGCAACCGAAAAAATGCCGCGCTCGGCGTCAGCCAGGAACGAGTCTTCGTTCAGCGGCCGCTTTTCGCTTAGGCCGCGATCAGAAATGGAAGCAACCCGGATCTTGTTTGCCGGCGCCGGTTCACTCATTGAACTGCCTCCAGGTCGAGGTCGCTTTCCGGCTCTCGCTTGACGCGCGCCATTGCTTTCGCGTCCTTCGCGTTGCGATGGGAAAACGCCATCAACATTCCCAACATGGCAAAGCTGGTAATCAAACTAAATCCCCCGTGGCTGACGAACGGCAGGGTAATGCCGGTCATCGGCAGCGCGCGTAAGATGCCGCCGATATTCACCAGTGCCTGAACACCGATGAACGCCGTCAATCCCGCTGAACAAAGCTTGGTAAACATATCACGCGCTTCAATTGAAGTGCGAATGCCTGCAATTACGAAAATGATGATGGCCAGCACGACCAGCAGCCCCCCCGCGAGACCCGTTTCCTCAGCGATCGCCGCATAGACATAGTCCGAGTCGGCGATGGGAATAACTTCGGGAAAGCCGAGCCCGAGCCCGCGGCCGGTTGTCTTTCCGGACGCGATGCCAAAGATCGCCTGGGCCGGTTGAAAAGCAAGTTTGTCGAACCAGATATCCGTGTTGACGCTCTTCTTCATCGCTTCGCTCTGGTCGGCGAGTTCCTTCATACGCGGATCTTTGGCCAGCGCTTCGTCGTAATCCTTTTTCCACCAGGCCTCTTCCGGCGAAGGCGGATCAAAACCATCCAGCCATAGATGAAAGCGTTGTTGAATGCGGGACGGCAGCGCGCGCTGAACGGGCCGGGCGAGCGTCGGCAGTAGCGGAACCTTTTCCTGAATATCACGCGGCAGTGCGCCGATAACCAGAATCGCAATCACCAGCATCACCGAACCAACAAAGAGCAGCAGTTGCGGCCAACGGCGCACGGCGACCAAATAGAGAGTGGCGTACGCGCCGCTGAAAATCAGCATCTGCCCAAAGTCTTTGAGTGCAAAGAAAGGGATGAAGGGAATAATCGCCATCACCACCAGGGGAATGATGTCGCGGGCTCGCGGAATCCCCCAGTATGTGCGCGCCAGATCTTTGTAACGGGCCGTCAGCAACCCGGCGAAACCAAGCAGGAAGGGAACCTTAGCGGGCTCCCACGGCGTAGTGTTACCCAAAGCTTTGCCGGCGCTCGAATAAACGATCGCGACCGCCAGCGGGACCAACGTCAACAGGACTATGATGAAGCTATTGCGCTGGGTCCATGAGAGGAAGCGATCGTTGGCGCAAAACGAAAATGCGAGAGCGAAACCGAGCAGCGAAAGAATCGGAATCCAGGTATAGCTGGAGGTAATCGCATCACTGACCGAATAAGAAGCTTCCTTGACCGGCGCTTCAGCGTCTTTCGGCGGCGGCGTCGCCGGCAGACCCATCATCTGTCGCTTCGTCGCATCGTAGCTTTCGTTGATGTAGCGCATGCGTAGAGTGTCGGTCTTCTCCTGCCGCGCGACGGCCTTACTCTTCGCGTTGTATTCGGGATCGCTGTAGAGGCGATACTGGGCGAGCAAGCCGATCGAGAAAAGAACGATGGCCACCGTGTACAGAGTCCAGTTGCCTTTGAACTTTCTGCCGATCGAAAGCCATAAGGCCATCACAATAAGCGGCAGGTAAATCAACAAATCGCGGATCGCCCCAATTAAGGAAGTTTCGTAGCCGCGAATCAGCGAGCTGCGACGAATAGCGATGTAGCCGACAATCTCAATTCCGACCAGCGCGAGCAAAACGAACAAATGTGACGATAAGCGGTTTCTCATTTGCCAGTCCCTATCGGCGTTTTCCTTTGCTCTTACCAGGTTGCTGAGCAGGTTGGTTGGCGGCGCCGCCAAAATAACCAAGACTCTTGGCTTTTAAGATAAGTTGCGCGGCGATGGGCGCGGCATTCTTGCCGCCATAGAAACTTATTCCCGGCCCCGGGCCTTCCAGCAGCACTGCCATGGCTAATACAGGTTTTTCGAGGGGCGCAAAACTCAAATACCAGGCGTCGCTGCGCAGCTTTTCGTTCATCACGATCTCTTCGTATTGACGGATAATCTTGCCTTTGAAATCGCGCTCGTAAACCACACGCTTTTGCGGCTCGCCGGTTTTGGGATCGATGACAGGCACAGCCTTCTGGGCAGTTCCCGTTTTGCCACCACTGCGAATGCCGGCGGCTTTCACGGGCGCCATCGCACTATTCGCTGTTCCGCCTTCCGTGACCAAGTTCATGATGCGGCGAATTTCGGCCGCCTGATCGCGAGTCAACACCTGACTGAACATTTCGGGCGCACGATCGGATTCGATCTTAGGTTTCATCAGCTTGCCTTCCAGGTTCGCCGCGACAGAAATGAGCAGGGCCATTTGGAAGGGCGTCATTTGGGAAGCGTATCCCTGGCCGTATCCTTCATACATCAGCTCGCAACGGGTTGAATGCGGGCCCGCCTTAAGCCAAGCCTCGGTCGGCGCGAGCGCATTCTTGACGGCGCCGGTGCTCGCATTCCAGATTTCAGGCTCCCGGCGACCCTGTCCTTCGCCGCTGACGCTGTCATAGGCGCCCAAACCCACAAGCTTTGCCGTGTCACGGATCTTTTCTCCGCCAAGTTGAGTTCCCAGATACGAAAAGTAGATGTTACTTGAATGTTGGTAAGCGGAATCAATACCGATGTTCCCGCAGGCTTCGCATCCGCCATTATCGTCGGTAATCGTCCGGCCACAGCCCTGAGGTGTGAAGCCGCCGCTGGTATTGAAATGAATGCCTTGCATTCCGTTGCGAAAGGCTGTGTACATCATGAGGGTCTTGAAGGTAGATCCAGGGACGTAATACTCCCTGAGGGCGCGATTCAATAGCGGCCGCTCTTTTTTGTCGTTATCCAGCTTGATCCACTTTGCCTCGTCTTGCGTGTCCTTCAAGCTGAACGAAGGATTGCTGTACATGGCCAACACTTCACCGGTTTGCGGATTGAACATCACCACGGCGCCGTGGTTGCCCTTGAGCTGTTCGATGACGGTCTGCTGCAAATCCTGATCAATGGTCAGGGTGTAGTCCTTATTGAGCCTTTGCTGGACGGTTTGACCGTGGATAATTTGCCAGACTTCCGGCACGGCCCCGCTTTCAGTGCCGAACAACGCTCGCTCTAATCCGGGCTCGCCCCGATCCGATCCGAAGATGTGCGCCAGCGCCGCATCCATCGGATATTCGCGCTGAATGTCTCCATCAGCTTCCTTTTTGTAAAAGGCCAAAGGCCGCCCTTTGCGATCGTAAATCCAACCACGGAGTGTTGATTCAGAAAGTCGTCGGTTGCGTAGGTCTTTATAACTGAGCTCCTGGAATTTCGCGTTGCGCTCGGCCGCATAGCGCGCCCAATAAACGTGAAACCCGAACATGCTGAGGGCCACCAGAGCGAACAGCCATCGCCAGGCGCGCAACCCACGATTGGTCGACGTGGCGCCGAGACGTTTGCGAATGTCGGTGGGCAGATTTGCCGGAGCGGTAAGTGCGCTGGGAGATCGCCGCAACCACATGCGCAGCAAAGAAATCAAAAGGAGCAGGATGATGAGCGCAATGCCTGAAACATAAATCAGCGTTAACCACGCGGGAAGTTTCTCCGGCGGGGCCGCAGGCGAAGGTGTAGGTGTTTGAAAGAGAAGCAGTACCAGCGTCATTGTCACGAATCGACTCTGCGAAAGCGAACTTCGACTTCGCCGAACGCCACGACGTCGCCGTCTGCAATTGGCCGCGCCTCGCCGTAAGGAATGCGCACGCCGTTGATGTGTGTGCCGTTGGTCGAGCCGGTATCGGCTACCAGCAGCGTGCCGAGCCTGTCCATTTTTAAGGCGGCGTGAATTTTCGAAACGCTCGAATGATTCAAATAAAGATTGTTGTCGGTGCCCCGTCCTACGTTCAGGCGGCGTCCGCCGGCGACAAACGAAAGCTCAACGTCGCGCGAGCCTTCGGGCAGAGTAACGCGCGCGTGAATTGGAACCTCAGACTTTTCCTGATGCGGAGCTTTGATTTGCTTCCCGACTTTACGTTCCAGATCCTGCTGCTTTAGTTTCTCTTCGAACTCGCCAAAGGTTGGATCAACCGAAATTCCGCTGGTAAAAATGTCGACTTCGGTTTCGATCTTCACGGGCGCCAGCGTTCGATAGCGATTGTCATTGATGTGATCGATTGCCGCCGCCAGGATTTCAGTTTCCAGGCGCTGGGTAACTTCCGGTGGCGTCTCAGAGTGCGTGCCCCATTCGACTTTCAGTTTCAAATGATGCGGCGCGATGCGCCCTCGACCCTTCTCCTCCCGCACGCGCTCGTCAATCAGCCGGTTCATCCGGTTGATGAGCTGATCGGTTGTGAGCCCGGACTTCGGATCGATAGTACGACCGAGCTTGCGATCGACTACATCGCCAACGCCTTCCAAAACGCGTCGCATTATCCGCTCAGGCAGGATCGTGTCGCGCCTGCGCTTTGATGGATTTTGTTCGTCAGCCATGAATCAGAATACGAAAATCCCAAAGAGGGGGTTCAATGCCCATTATCCGCTGGTAAGTCCAGAACAAAAATACACTACTTTGTGCCGTTCTGTCTTCCCGGTTCGCTGATGCAAAGTTAAGGCAGTTAACGATATCTTGATGCCCGGCAGCAAAATCAAGTCGAAACAAAGTTTGTCCTTGAAGGATTGAGCATTAGGTCTATAATTTAGCCAATGAATGAAGAGCGCACGCGAGACCTTCCCGAGCGTTCCTTCGAGGAGCGCGTATTCGCGCGCTTCGATACGATAGATGCGCGGTTCGAGACGATGGATGCGCGCTTTGATGCGATGGATGCGCGGTTTGACTCGGTAGACGCGCGCGTCAATGCGATGGATTTGCGGTTTGAAACGCGGTTCGATCGCGTAGAAGCGCGGTTGGATGGTCTTGACATCCGCGTGCACGCTTTGGAATCCAGAGCGCTTGATACAAAGCCAATCTGGGAGCAGGCTCTCGCGGAAATCGTTGAGGTCAAGGAGAGCATCTATGACATAAAGAGAAAGTTCGAAATTGTGACCGATGACCTCCTCCAGGTACGAGCCAATCAGCGACGGGTTGAGAAGCGGATGGACACGCTCGAATCCAGACCTTAATAGCTCGCCCTAACCGCCGCCTTCTCGCTGACGATTCGCTTCATAAAGCAATATCCCCGTCGCCACCGCCACGTTTAGACTCTCGGCTGATCCCTTCATAGGAATCCCTACGACTTCATCCGCCACTGCTATCTCGTCGGATGAAAGACCAGTCGATTCAGGGCCGACTATCAAGGCGCACGGGGCTCGCCAGTCAAAATCTGTGTAGTTTTTTGAGGCTTCGGCGGCCGCGCCGATGGTGCGAACTTCCCGCCCGCGGCACCAGTTGATTACGTCCGCATAGCTTACGTCGGTCCAGATCGGGACCCGGAAAGCCGATCCCATCGCGCCGCGCAGAGCCTTGGGTGAAAAAGGATCGGCCGTCGCTTCAGTTGCGATGACACCAGTTGCGCCGGCGGCCTCTGCGGCGCGCACGATTGCGCCGACGTTAACCGGATTGTTGATGCTATGGATCACGACCAGTAAAGGCACGGCGGGATGCCTCGCTTCGAAACTCGCTTTGTCACCGGCCGGACGCAATGCCAGCACGACGATCCCCTGCGGAGTTTTAGTATAGGAAATCGATTCAAGCAACTTCTCGCTCACCGATGCCGACTTCACCCCCAACTTTTCAAGAGCTTTAATCAGTAGCGCCGGCCGCTCTTTCCGTGCAATTTCTTCAGAATAAATAACCGCCTCAATGTTAAGTCCGGATGCTAAGGCTTCCTCGCACAGACGCAGGCCCTCGACAAAGATCGAGGCAGGTTCCTTTCCGTCGCGCACGGCGCGCGCGCGGCGGAGCAGGGAATTGTCACGGCTGGCTATTTTCGTCGATTTCACTTCAGAGCAGTTTGCCACAGAGACACAGAGGCACAGAGCCAAACCGGAGGTAGGGAAGGGAAAGCATTGTTACACAACATCGCGGCTATCGTTGATCCCTTCTGTCCTTTCTTCTCCGTGTCTCTGTGCCTCTGTGGCCATCAATCCCGAATTATCTCTGCCCAAATCGGCCAGTGATCGGAAACATTCAAAGGCCGGACCACGCCCCAACGCACCACGCTCACTCGACGGACAAAAATCCAATCCGCATGAAAGCGTAAGCCCGCGCCTCGCCACGTCGGCGTGCCGGTCGGAAACGGGGTGGTGTAGTCGTGCGATTCCATCAAGCGCCTGATTTCTATCGCCTTTTGATTTGAGAGAGTATTGAAGTCACCCAGAATCATGCTTGGGCCATCATGTGTGCTTGCATGTTCCAGCACCAAGTTGAGCTGCTGATGTTGATTATCGAGCGGGCCATGCGGATCGATGTGGACATTAAAGAGCCGAACCCGCTGTTCACCCAATGCAATCGTGGCTCCCATTGCCAGGCGCGGTCGCCACGCGCAGGTGTGCCAGGGCAAATCGATCCGGGTCAATTCATCCAGCGGCAGGCGGCTAAGCAATGCCACCCCGGTATCTCCCGGGTCGTGAAGCGCGATTTGTTCTTCAAAATTCAGCCACCATTCGCGCTGCTCCGGCTTTACTCCGCGCGGAATTCCCGCACCGACATGGACGTATGGCAGATTCAACTCTTCGGCCAGCCGGGCGGCGACATGTTGACCTCCGGCACGGCCGGTCTCTTTGTCGGCCTCCTGCAATGCTATGATATCCGGCCGCGGTAAGAGTTCGTTTTCAGAGAATGCGCGGGCGGCCGTTGCGATATTTCGGGCGACGGCTTGAGGGCGTGGGCGCGGAAAGTTATAGCCAAGCTTGCGCAACACGCCCGAAGGAATCAGCCGGCTGCCGACGGCGTAGCGAATATTGTACGAGGCGAGAACGAAGCGCGTTGGTGTTTCAGATTCGTTTTGCAGCGCGCTTTGATTTCCAAACTCGATCCCTTTGTTCGGACGTGCTGAGAAATCGATAGCTGGCGATCTCGTGCTCACGGCGGAATGATGTTTCATCAGCCCGCGCCTTAGCAAGGGCAGGCTTGGGGGAACTCAGCCTAAATGTTCTTAGAGCTGAAATCGAATTTCTAGTTTCGTGATTTTTCGTGTGACTTAGTGGATCGTAGTCCACCGACAAGGACGATCCACGAAATCACACGAATGTACCCGAAGAGAACTCATTCCAGAGTCAATGGAGATATCCAAGCCAGAGTAGCGTTGGAGTCAAATTAAAATGCCCAGGACGGTAATCGCAGTTGTCGATGATCTCTTCTTTGCCTCAAAGATACGGGGCACGGCCGAGCAGTTAGGCGTCAACGTTAAGTTCGCGCGCACCGCTGAGGCCCTGGCCGAAGCTGCCCGTCGCGATCTGCCTTCCCTAATCATCTGCGATCTTCACTCGCAAAGAGTCGATCCGAGCGAGCTGGCAAAAGAGTTGAAAGCTGACGACCAGCTCAGATCGATTCCGCTGCTGGGGTTTTTCTCCCACGTGCAAACCGAACTTCAGCGAGAGGCTGAACAGGCGGGTTTTGATCAAGTGCTGCCCCGCTCGGCGTTTACAAAACACTTGTCCGAAATCCTAAGCGGAGAAAAGGCTGACGGATGACGGTGTATTACTTCTTAATCGCGCCCGCGACCCTGGCGAATCCTACGTTCCCCGACCCATCATTCTGCGACCACGTTGCCGGATCTGGATCGATCACGGTGTAGGTTCCTGCCGGCAATGTGATTCCGGGGTGACATTCCCAGTTCACATTGGCGGCTCCGCCCGAACCTGCGCTGGTAATTACGGGCCACGGGCCATACACCTTTCCCGAACTGTCCTTCAGGCTGATTCCTTTCGTGGGTAACGCTCCTTTTCCATAGTTCCAGTGATAGGTCGCGATAAAGGTAATGAGGTAAGGCGCATCGATTGTAAACGTCGTCTCTTTCGTTGGACCATTCTTGACGCCACAAACATTCCAATTGTCGAAGATATAGCCACCTGATGGAATTGAGAGCGGACAGGCCGTACTTGTCCCTGTCGTGGTTGCGATTGATCCGGGCAGAGTCAATCCGGCGGGAGTAAGCAGAACAGCTTTCGCGTATAGACCACCGCTTTTGTATGTTGGTGGCTTGTAAAAACCCGACCCCACGATTTGGCCATATTTATTATTGATACTGTTTGCGAATTCGATTTCCCATCCAGGATAGGCTGGGATGAGCTTGTTTAGATCCTTCAACTCGATTCCGTTATACCAGACTGCGTGATTTTTCGCGTCGCCGGTAGGTGTCGTAAAGCAAGTGCCCAGACATGTGATGGCATCGAATATGACACTGGTGTGCAAGCCTCCGACTGCTCCGACTACTTCACCCTTTTTGTTGATCGCTTGGGCGTAGCTCTCCAGGTAGCCAGTCAGTGTTCCCATATCTTTCATGCCGACTCCCTCTGTCCAGACAAACCCGTAATGAGCGTCTTTCTTGGTGTACGTGTAGCCAACGACTTTGTCTATCAAAGGAACGGTTTCTCCACAGGTATTGATCGCATAAGCTGCGCTGGAGTCATATATATCTTCCTTAAGTGCGCCGAGATCGATTGGTTTGACTCCTTTGCTTTTCAAAAGGAACGCATGGTATTTACCGAGATGTAAATCCAAGGCCCTGCCTACAATCTCTTTCGCGTCGTTGATATCAAATGCGGCAATCAGTATCCAATCTTTCTTGGAACTGGGATCCATGTAGTCGTTGAGATCGATTAACGAAGCGGGATCAGCATGAGGCCATAGCACGGCGTGTCCACCAAACGTCATGCCAAGTGCAGAGCCAGGCTTAACTGTTGGACCAAAGGCAACGCCGACTACATCGTCAGAGGTATTCAAAGCAAATGCTTTGCTGATTGTGAAAATCGACTTGGCCGGGTGCAGACTAGTCATCTTGGATGTCTTGCCACCGTCGTGCCAGAAAGCCTTGATATCGCTGCTGCCAATGGGAGCCCAGAATCCAACCACATGACCCTTGCCATTGACCGCTGTCGCAAAGCTGCTTCCTCCAGTAATTCCAAGTGGAAGGGCCAGCTCATCTTTCTTCGTAATGACTGAGCCCGGTTCTGTCCGGAAGGCGTGCCATGCACCGCCGCTCTTGCCGAAGTACGAGGGCGAACAAGCGCCGACTACGTTTCCGCCGTCGTTAATGCCAGCTGCAACGCAATGAGCCGTGTCGCTCTCGCTTAAGGTACTGAGGTTCTTGAGCGTGTATGTGGTTGGTGTTGGTGTCGGCGCACATGGGCTGGGACTGGGAGACGGACTGGGTGAGGGAGCCGGATGTGCCGCGCCCAAACTCGGAGTCGGGGTTGGAGTCGCCGTCGCTGTTATTGGCTCCGTTGACACTGCCTGCGGCGGCTTTGCATTTTCCACGACCGTCAGCCGAATGGGAAGAATTTCTCGATCTTGTTTGCAGCCCTTCTCTTTGCCGCAGGTCTCGCACTTGACGATCACTGTCCCCTGATACTGTCCAACATTCATTCCGTTGGTATTGAATCGAACCGGCAACGTATAGCTGCTGTTGCCCGGCACATTTACGAGCGGGCCAGCCAGCAATTGAAGAAAGGGCGTTTGTTGCTGGATGACGTTGAAGTTATGTGGCTGCTGACAGTGATTCTGAATGGTAATAGTGCTGTTGGCTTGAGCGTCGCGCGCTAACCGCACTTCCCAGAGCTGCCGTTCTTGTGTGGATTGTTGGATCCAGGCGTGTGCGGCAAAAAAAACCGTACCGACAAGCAAAGCGGCCATAAATAAGAACCGCGAGCGAAGGTTGGGTTTCGGCTTCACCTTGAACTCCTCTCTTCAAGAGAGAAACGCGAAGGAAACTAGAACGCCGGTGATCGGCCTCGGAACCCAGCTTGATCGCGCGCACAATACCCCCAGAAGATCGTGCTGTCAACGGTTTTGGTTGTTCGAGAAGTCGGGAGTCATTTGAGTTGAGAAGTCTCTTGCAGCCGCGCGAGGCGATAGTTAGCCGACCGGTTGGGGCGCGACTACCTCATGAATCGGCCGTACCTCCTGAATTAGCTGGTCGTACTGTTCGAGGGTGAGGGCCTGGGCGCCGTCGGACAGCGCTTTCTCAGGCTGGTCGTGAACTTCGACGATCAAACCATCAGCGCCAACGGCCACACCCGCGCAGGCCAGCGGGATAACCATATAGTTCTTTCCGGTGCCGTGCGATGGATCGACGATGACCGGGAGATGCGAGATGCGACGCACTGCCGGGATCGAGGCGAGGTCGAGCGTGTTGCGCGTGTGCTGGGCGAAGGTGCGCACGCCGCGCTCGCACAACACGACATTGTAATTGCCTTCCGACATGATGTACTCAGCCGCGAGCAGCCATTCGTCGAGCGTGGCCGACAGGCCGCGCTTGAGCAGGACGGGTAACTGTGAGCGGCCGACGCGCCGCAGCAAAGAAAAGTTTTGCATGTTGCGCGCACCGATCTGGATCATGTCGCCATAACGTTCGACAAGATCCACACTAGCTTCGTCAAGTGCTTCCGTCACAATCTTCAAGCCGTATCCGTCGCGAACCTCAGCCAAAATTTTCAGTCCTTCTTCGCCCAGACCCTGGAACGCATAGGGTGACGTCCGAGGTTTGAAAGCCCCGCCACGAAAGAACCTTGCGCCACTGCGACGAACGGCTTCGGCCACGGCAAAAGCCTGGGCACGGCTCTCGATCGCACACGGTCCCGCAATTATCGCCAACTCGTCTCCACCGATCGTCGCGTCACCAACCCGTACGACGGTTTTCTCTGGCCGGATATCAAGCGTAATCAGCTTGTAGGGTTTACTAACGCGAATAGCGTCGGCGACGCCAGGAAGGTTTTCGAAACGCGTCGGGTCGACTGCGCCCTGGTTACCGGTGATGCCGATAGCAGTGCGCGTCGCGCCGGGCATCGCGTGCGGCTTGAGTCCCAGTTCAGTGATGACGTCACAGACGTGCGCGATTTGCGCATCGGTGGCGTCGGCTTTCATGACGATTAGCATTAACCTCTTATACGCTTAGCATCGGTGAAAAGTGAAGTAGAGCTATGCTTGCGCCTCCGTGTTTTCCGTGTCTCCGTGGTTATCCAGTCCCGTTCACAACGGAGGACACAGAGAGCACGGAGATCACATTCTTTCCGGAACCTTGATTCCCAATGTCGCCAGGGCCGTGGTCAATTGCCGTCGCGTGAAGTCGGCCACGGCAATCAGCACCGCGCGCTTCACTTCATTTTCTTCGGCTATGATGCGATGGCGGTGATAAAAGAGATTGAAGCCCTTCGCCAGGTTGAAAGTGTACTTCGCCAGAAACGCCGGCTCGGTACCAGCGATAGCCTGGGCATTCGCTTCTTCCAGCCGCGCGGCCAGCATGAGAAGCGACCAGATCTCGTCTCCAGCCTCGCCCGAGAGAATGTTCGCGACGCTATCCCGATCCTTTTCGGCGATTGCTCCGGAAGCTACTGCGTCGGTACCGCTCCGGGTACTGACTCCTTGTTCATCGAGCTTTCTGAAGATCGAATTCGCCCGCACCGCCGCGTACTGGCAGTAAGGGCCGGTTTCGCCTTCAAACGAGAGAGCCTCCTTGAAGTCAAAAGCGATAACCGAGTTGCGTGTGAACTTGAGCAGAAAGTATCGCAGCGCGCCAACAGCGATCGCACGGGCGGTTTCCCGCTGTGCTTTTTCCGGAAGATCCCCGTGGCGTGCCTTTACCTCGGCCAGCGCGTCCGATTCCAGGCGACTAATTAGATCATCCGCTTTGACCCCAAGCCCCTTGCGGCCACTCATTTCAATATAAGGCCGCTTTCGATCTTCCTCAGAGAGTTCGATGCCGAGTTCTGCGCAAGCCGCGGGAGAGAGCGCGACCATCTCGTACGAAAGGTGGACGCTGGCTTCTTCGCCCAACTCGGGCACCACGGCCGCGACGCCTTTACGAACTATGTCTTGCGGATACGATTGGCGCGAGTCGATCACGTTGTAGACAATCGCGCCCCCGCCAAAGTTCGGGCGCGGGACTTCCGGTTGCGCGTTTGGTTCAGTCGTCGTCACCCAGGTCGCCTGACCGTCGTCGTAGCCGCGAAACGGTTTGTAGTTGAAATCGAGTCCGAGCCGGCCCAGCTTCCAAAGCTGATACGCGATGTCTTTGCCGGTGTAAGTCACCGTGCCGTTTGAGCGGACGATGATCTTGTCCGACTCGTGTTCGTCGGTGCCGGTATGCGACTCGAACGGCATCACCCAGCAGCCGCGATTCCGGCCTTCGCTGGCAAAATGAATTACGCCGCGCTCTTTCATTAACTGAAAGGCGCGCTCCCAAAAATGCAGGTGCAGAATTTCCGACTCGCGAGCCAGCAAATCGTAACGAATACCCAGCCGCTGCATGGTGTCGAGAATCTGCTCGACGTTTCGCGTCGCGACGTAATCGGCCAACTCGGCAGTCGGGTTATTGCCCTCCTCGATGGCGTGCAGAACCTCAGTGCGGACCTTCGTCCGCTCGGGATTTGCTTCACCATTGCTTCCACCTTCGCGATAGAACGCTCCGACTCGCGTGTAGAGATCCCAGCAGTAGTAATCAAACGGGCGGTCGGCGGGAAGGGAATGGTCCAGCGTCTTGATGTCGTCGAGTGTCATGTTTTCGATATACATAAAGCCCACAACGACATCAGCTACTTGCACGCCGGTGTTGTCTATGTAGTTCTGGACTTCGACGCGGTCCCCGCCGGCGCGCAGAATGTTCACAAACGTGTCGCCCAGAACTGAGTTACGCACGTGTCCGATGTGCGCAGCCTTATTTGGATTGATGCTGGTGTGCTCTACCATCAGCTTGCGCGCGTCAATTGCCGGCTCGAGGATGCCGGGCCCTGAGGCCAGTTCGTCGATGAGCCTGGCGCGGTCAAAGAAAATATTGAGATAGCCGGCGCCGGCCACTTCGACCCGCGCTACTTCGTCAACTGTTTCCAGAGCTGATTTCAGCGACTCGGCTATGGTGCGAGGCGCGCGTTTCTCACCGGTCTTCTTTTTGATTTGCTTCGCCAGCTCAAAGGCGATCGGAAATGCCAAATCACCTAGTTCGGTTCGCGGTGGCACTTCGCCAATGACTTCTTCCAGTTCGACCCCGAAGGACGCGGTTGCGGCGGCGCGTATTGCGGCCTTAAGTTTGTTTTGGAGTTCGATTAGATTCACAGGTGTCCACGTATTCGGAAATCGGCGTTACAAGCAAACGGCTATTGTATTGAATCAAGCGCAAATCGCGAAATTGCGACTCGCCGGTCGCTTTGCTACCATCCGAAGTATTGAGGGCAACGCAGGCGATCACAAACGAATTTATCTCTGAAGAACTGCGGGCGCGGTTTCACGAGGCGAAGAATGTGCTCGTGCTTACTGGCGCCGGCGTGTCGGCAGAGTCAGGAGTGCCGACCTTTCGCGGCGGCGGCAATACAGCGGTTTGGAAAGGAATGCCATTCGAGGTGATCTCTTCGGCGGGGATGTTGGCGCGTGACCTGCCCGCCGTTTGGGAATGGTTCAACTATCGGCGTGGTTTGTTGGAAAAGTTAAAACCCAATCCGGCTCATGTCGCGATTGCGCAATGGCAAGATCGATTTAGGAACTTCGCTTTAGTAACACAGAACATCGATGGCCTGCATCAGGCCGCGGGTGCACGCAACGTAATCGAGTTGCACGGGAGCATCTGGCGCGCGCGGTGCTTTGATTGCGGCGCGGTACACTATGTTTGCGAGTTGAAGTTTGAAGACGGAGGGTCGCCCGCCTGCTTCGATTGTGGCGGTCATCTGCGGCCTGATGTCGTCTTATTTGGCGAGATGTTACCCACCGGCGCGTACGAGAACGCGGCTTTGCAGGCGCAGGATTGCGAGCTCTGCTTTGTGGTGGGCACTTCGGCAGTTGTCTATCCCGCTGCCTTAATTCCGGAAGTAGCGCGGGCAGCGGGAGCTTATGTGGTGGAAGTTAATCCGGAGCGCACACCGGTTTCTGGACTGTGCGACGAAGTGCTGACGGGTAAGGCGGGAGAGATTCTGCCGCGATTGTGTCAGAAGCCCGACCGTTAGGGAGGGCAACGATCGGCGGAAAGCGCCCTTGCTTACGCGCGGGCTTCTGACGCGGACCATTCTAATGAAGACTCTCTATTTCGATTGTTTTGCCGGCGCCAGTGGCGACATGATCCTGGGTGCTCTAATCAGCGTCGGTGTCGATCAGCATGCACTCGTCGATCAGCTTCAGTTGCTCGGCGTCGTTGGCTGGCAAATCGACTTTGAAAAAGTAGATCGTTCGGGAATCAGTGCGACGTATGCTCGCGTAACGACTGCCCACGAACTTGCTCATCGCCATCTTGCTGACATTCTCAAGATTATCTATGACTCAGGCTTGAGCGGTCGGGTTAAGGAGCGCGCGGCACGGATCTTTTCCCGTCTGGCCGAAGCCGAAAGCCTTGTCCATAACCAACCAATCGAGAAGATTCATTTTCACGAGGTCGGCGCGCTCGATGCCATCATCGATGTTTGCGGCGCGGCTATTGGTTTTGAACTGCTGGGCGTCGAGAGGTTTGTGGCGTCGCCGCTGCGGGTTGGGACCGGCATGACTGAGATGGCGCACGGCCGGTTCCCGATTCCTCCGCCGGCCGTGGCAGAACTGCTGAAGGGTAAACCCATCTATGCCGGCGATATTGAAGGGGAATTTGTGACTCCGACCGGGGCGGCCATCATTGCGACGGTCTGCGAACACTTTGGAACGATGCCGGCGATGAAAATCGCAGCCGGCGGTTATGGCGCGGGGACGCGCAATCCAAACAACTTTCCCAACGTCCTGCGTCTTTTTCTGGGCGAGACCGAAGGCGAAGATGCCGCCGCTGACGAGTCGCTGCTAATGATTGAGACGAACATTGATGACATGTCGGCGCAGCTCTTCGGCCATGTGATGGAGCGCGCATTCGAACTCGGCGCTCTGGATTGTTATCTGACGCCGGTGCAGATGAAGAAGAACCGTCCCGGCATTCTGGTTTCGATCCTGTGCCGGCCGGACGAGCGAGAGAAATTTCTGGAAATGCTCTTCGCTGAGACGACTACGATCGGCGCTCGAAGCTATGAAGTTCAGCGCCGCGCGCTGGCTCGGGAAACTGTCACAGTCACAACGCAATTTGGGCCAATTGATGTTAAAGTTGCGCATATCAATAATGGCGCGGTAAACGCGATGCCGGAATTTGAGCAGTGCCGAGCGGCAGCGCAAAAAGCCGGGGTGGCGCTGCGCGAGGTTCAGGAAGCGGCGCGGGCGGCGTATTCGAGTCAGTACCCCGACTCGTCGGGGTAGGAACCGGATAGTAGCAAGAGTTCAAGCGGCGACAAGTCGCAGCACTCCAAAGATGAGCGCGAAACTAACCGACATTAAAGGCAAACGTGATAAGACGCGACGCCCGGGCGAAGTAGACCTCGATCGCATAGCCAGAGGTGTGCGTCTAATTCTCGAAGGCATCGGCGAAGATCCCAATCGCGAAGGCTTGCGCGACACACCCGAGCGCGTCGCCGACATGTATGCTGAGCTAACAGCCGGAATGCGTGAAGATCCGAGCCAGCATGTCGTACCCCTCTCGGGGAACAAGCATGACGAAATGGTGATCGTGAAAGACATCAGCATCGCATCATTGTGCGAGCATCACCTGGCCCCGTTCGTTGGCAAGTGCCATATCGCCTACATTCCCAAGAAAGGCAGGATTCTCGGTGTCTCAAAGCTGGCGCGCCTGGCGGAAACATTCGCCCGGCGTTTGCAATTGCAGGAGCGTCTAACTTCCGAGATTGCGAATACGCTTTTTGAATTGCTTGACCCACTGGGGGTCATGGTCGTGATCGAAGCTGAACACACCTGCATGACCCTGCGAGGAGTCAAAAAGTCGGGCGCCATGACCGTGACATCGGCAGTGCTCGGCGGCTTTCGCAAAGACCCGCGCACGCGCGCAGAGGCGATGGCCCTGATCACCGGAATTGCCAAGTAACAGTGAGGGAGCTACGGATGTGACCCTATGAGAATCGCAGCAGTATCGTTCGTGTTAGCAACAATCGTGGTCGCGGCCGTCTCACAACGGGTGACTAAACGGACTTCAAACCTGCCCAGCCCCTTCAGCGAAAACGCCCTGCGCGCTCATATCAAGTTTCTTTCCGACGATCGTCTGGAGGGCCGCGGCACTGGCGCGAAAGGCGGAGAGACGGCCGCCTTATACATCGCTGAACAATTCGAAGCCCTGGGCTTGAAAGGCGCCGGCCCGAAGGGAAGTTTCTGGCAGCCGGTCTCGTTGGTGGGCGTCAAAGCCGATCCGAAAACTGAATTGCGCATCAACGGTCGTGAAAAAGCTGAAGCCTTCAAGTTCGCTGACGAGTTCGTCGCTTTCACGGGCGCTCAGACTGAACACGTCTCAGTCAATACCGAACTTGTGTTTGTGGGCTATGGCATCGACGCACCAGAACAGAAATGGAACGACTACAAGGGCGCGGCCGAAGACTATCGCGGCAAGGTGCTGGTGATACTGGTCAACGATCCGCCCGCGACAAAAGAAGAACCCGATCTCTTCGGCGGTCGCCGACTTACATACTACGGTCGTTGGACCTACAAATTCGAAGAAGCCGCACGGCGGGGAGCTGCCGGCGTAATCCTTCTGCACACGAACGAATCCGCCGGTTATCCGTGGAGCGTGGTGCGCACCTCGAACGGATCGTGGCGGTTCGACATTGCCCGCACTGCCGGCGACAAGACACCCTTCTTGAAAGTGCGGTCGTGGATGACCGACGACGCGGCGCGTCGCATGATGGGTCTGGCCGGGCAAAATCTGGATGAGCTGCGAAAGCTGGCCGCCTCTCGGGATTTCAAACCGGTCAAGCTGGGCCTGAGTGTCTCACTCGACTTGAACAGCGAAGTAAAGCGAGTTGAGGCGCCCAACGTCGCGGCGATTCTTCCCGGACGTGATCCGAAACTGCGAGACGAATACGTTGTGTTTTCCGCGCACTGGGACCATCTGGGTATCGGCGCGCCCGACAAAACCGGCGACACCATCTACAACGGCGCGCTCGACAACGCGAGCGGAGTCGCATCGGTCCTTGAGATTGCGCGAGTTCTGGCAAGTTTGCCGGTTGCGGAAAGGCCGCGACGCTCGATCTTGTTCCTGATCCCCACGGCTGAAGAGCAGGGCCTGATCGGCGCTGAATGGTATTCAAAGCATCCGCTGGTGCCGATTGCGAAGACCGCCGCGAACATCAATCTCGATTCAATGAATATCCTGGGGCCGACGCACGATTTTGTTCCCTTAGGCGCTGAGCGCTCGTCTTTGAAGGCCGTGGTCGAGGCGCTCGCCAAAGAGCGAGGCCTGCGCATCTCGCCTGATCCGCGTCCAGAGCAGGGCTCGTTTTATCGCTCGGATCATTTTCCGTTTGCGAAAGTCGGCGTGCCTTCGATTAGTCTGAAGGAAGGCAATGATTATGTTGGCCGTCCGAAAGGTTGGGGCGACAAGAAGTTTCGCGAATATAACGAAGCGCATTACCATCAACCTTCCGACGAATACCGCGACGACTGGGATTTCCGTGGGATGATTCAGGAAGCGGAATTCGCGCTCGCGATTGGCCGGCGCGTGGCGGACATGAATGCTATGCCCCGGTTCAATCCTGATGATGAATTCGCCAAGAACCAGCGAAGATAGTCAGCCAGAACGGGGCGATCTTAGGCCCCAGACGCGCGAGCGGGACCGGTGGTCTTACGCAGCAGAATCTCATCGCGCCCATCCACCAAAAGGTTCCGTAAACTTCCCACTTCCGCGTAACCCTGGTGTTCATAGAATCGTCGCGCGTCGGCATTGAAATCCGAGACACAGGCAAAGAGATTGTTCGCGCGCGCAAACGTCTGCTCTTCGACATGAGTGAGCAATAACCGGCCCAGGCCCTGCCCCCGCCGTGCCGGCGAGACGGCCAGCAACTCGAGGTAATCACCAAAAAGAAATCGCCGGCGCACTACTGCTAATCCATCTGGCTGACCGTCGCACTCGATGACGTAGGCCTCACGAGGCGGTCCAGCTTCCACGATTGTGAACAGCTTGTCCCAATCCTGTGCGCTATAGCCCAGAGTCCGCCAGGGTTCCGACCGGCTCAGAATCGAGATCAGCTTTTCCCGATCACCTGGGTGGTAGTTTCTGATGTTTGAACGGTGGTCCATGACGATGCTTCAGCAATTGCGACACCGTCACCGGTAACAGGCGGCGGGTTTCCGTCAATGCGGTCGAGATTTCCTCGATCACACCCTTAGTGTGTTGGCCCTTGCCGTTCGCGTGAAAGACAATAATGCTGCCGAGCCGCGTCTGTTCCGTCACTCCACTAATGATCTCTTCGCGGCTTAAGGTCGAATCCGGGTCGCGCGACTCAACGTCCCAAAGAACAAGGTGGAGACCCAGTTCATCCAGCAGTTTCAGAGTGAGTTCATCATACTCGCCAAACGGTGGACGGAACAGCGTGGTCTGACGGCCAAAATATTCACGCAACAGAGTCACCGCTGTTTCGATCTCCTGCCGCTGCAGGTGCCGATCCAACTGCGGCAGATGCGCATGAAGATATCCGTGCGTTCCGAATTCAAAGAACGGCACGGCGAGCAGTTTTCTCAACTGCAATTCGTGACGTGCCGCCCAACGCCCGGAAACAAAAAACGTCGCCGGGATCTGATGCTCGACCAGCATGCTGATCAGCGGTTCGTCGAACCCGGGTTCCTTCTCAACGGGACACAGATCGAAGGTAAAGGCGATTCCACGAAACTGCTCCGCAGTCTCGGCTGTTTCGAGTTGATGTCTTGAGATCTCTTCCAAGACTTTAGGGATCGCTTACATGCGTGAAGGTTAGTTAGCAGCGGTTGTATCGGCTGCTTTCATTATTGCGTTTGCTCCGATTGCGGGAGTGTATGATACTAACAATCGCTCGACAAGCTTTATTTACATGCGATTGCGCGCCTCGTCGTTTGGATGAGAACCTTCTACGTCACCACCCCGATCTATTACGCCAACAGCTTGCCGCATCTCGGCCATCTCTACACCATGGTTGTGGCGGACACGATCGCGCGCCGCAAAAGACAGCAGGGAATCGAGACCTTTTTTCTCACCGGCACCGACGAGCACGGAATAAATATTGAGCGCGCGGCTAAACGCAATAACCGTACGCCGCAGGAGCAGGCTGACTATGTAGTGAGCTACTTCAAGAAGATGACGGCCGCGTTTGGACTCGACCGCGAGCACGGCGGCTACGATATCTTCATGCGCACCACTGAGCCGTTCCACTACGAGGGCGTCAGTGAGTTCTGGCGGCGCGTGGCCAAAGCAAAAACACCCAAAGGCCGCACAGCGCTCTACAAAGGCCATTACGAAGGTTGGTTTTGCGCTGCCTGTGCTGCCTATAAGACTGAAGACGAGTATGCAAAACCTGCCAATCCGGACGAGCCGCCGACTTGTCTGATTCATGAAACCAAACTGGATCGAGTTTCTGAAGAGACTTATTTCTTTCGGCTTTCTGATTACGACGAAGCACTGCTGAAGTTGTACGAAGAACGGCCGGAGTTCGTCCAGCCCGAAGCCCGTCGCAACGAAGTGCGCAGTTTTGTTCAGGGAGGATTGCAGGATCTTTCCGTCAGCCGCCCGCGCACGTCCGTCAGTTGGGGCATACCGGTTCCGGACGACCCGCAACAGACGATGTATGTCTGGTTCGAGGCCTTGACCAACTACATCACCGCCATAGGTTTTGGAAACCAGCAACAGCAAAGCGCGGTGGGCTTTGAAAAATTCTGGCCCGCCCTCCATCTGGTCGGTAAAGATATTCTTCGCTTTCATGCAGTCTACTGGCCGGCTTTTCTGATGGCCGCCGGCGTCGAACAACCGCGCGCCGTCGTCGCGCACGGTATGTGGCTCGATGCAAAGGGCCGCAAAATATCCAAGACGCTTGGCAATACGATCGACCTGGACGTGCTCTACCGGTATTTTCCTGTTGATGCGATTCGTTACTTTTGTCTGCGCGAGATGGTGTTCGGCCAGGATGGGCGCTTCGGTTACGAGAATTTGATTGATCGCACCAACAGCGATCTGGCCAGCGGGCTCGGCAATCTTTCCAGCCGCACTCTGACTATGATCCAAAGATATTGCGAAGAGCAGATTCCGGCGGGAAACATTTCAGAAGCAGGCTTGTTGCCGGCAAAACGCGCCGGCGTGGACACCGACGAGACGACCATCTCCGGATTCGTCGAGCACGCACGCGATCAGTTCCTGCGCTACTTTGATGAATTTTCTTTCAGTAAAGCCTTGGAAGAAGCCTGGAGTATTGTGGCCCGGGCCGACAAGATGATCTCAGACGCGAAGCCCTGGGATTTGGCAAAGGAGGTGAGCCAGCAGGAGACTCTCCACGCCGTCTTATTTCGCGCTGCTGAATCGCTGCGCTGGTTGAGCGTGCTGCTGTACCCGGTGATGCCAAATGCTGCCAGAGAGATTTACGCTCAGTTGGGCATGTCGGACGACCCGTCGAAGATCGATCCGGCAGAGTTGAGATGGGGAGGTTTAGGGACTCCAAGGATTGGCGAAATAAAACCATTGTTTCCGCGCATCGATAAGGGAAAAACCATGGATGAGATAAAAGGCGGCCCTGCGGTTAGCGAGGGTTCAGATTCTGGGGCAGTAGCCCGACCGTCAGGAAGGGCGCAGGGCTCAGGTCAACACGCCACCGAAGCCGACGCGGTGTCAGAAGCCCGCGCGTCAGCAAGGGCAGACGAGTCAGCCACTCATGCCACGCAGGCAGAGGCCACACCTGCCGCTGCCGGGGTCGTCAACTACATCGAGATCACTGACTTCGCAAAAATAGATCTGCGCGTGGGCGAAGTGCGCAGCGCCGAACGTATTCCGAAAGCCGACAAGCTGCTGTTGTTGACTGTCGACATCGGGGAAGAGAAGCCGCGGCAGATTCTCGCCGGCATCGCACAATACTATGAGCCCGAAACATTAGTTGGCCGCAAGATCGTGGTGGTGGCTAATTTGAAACCACGCAAACTGCGCGGCTATGAGTCACAGGGCATGTTGCTGGCTGCTTCGGTTGGCGAAGAAGGGAAGCCGGTGATCGCAACCTTTGCCGAGGATGTGCCGAATGGCGCGAGATTGAAGTGAGAGCCTTGAACGGGTGTCGACGTATTTCCGATTCGCGATTAGCAAGATTCATTACAACCCAAATCACGCCGACCGGTGGTAAGATTACTCTCACAGGTATTCCATGAGTCGCGTAATCAAGACAATTGAGATCGAGGGCCAGCCGGTGAAAGCACTCTTCGATACGGGTGCTTTCCACTCGTATGTTCTGCGAAGGTATCTTGAGAGCGTTCCCATGCGTTCCGTGAACAAGCCTTATGAAGTTGCGCTCGGTGGCGAAACTATCAAAATCAAAGAGCGCGCCCTGGTCAACGGAAAGATCGAGGGGCTCGACTTTGACACGTCGGTTGTACCGGTTGAATCGCTGGGCAAAGCGAATGGCCCTGATCTCGACGCAATCATCGGAGCAATCACAATGGAGGCCTGGGAGATCACTGTGAATCCAAAAGATGGAACGTTGGGACTTGAAGGACTAAGGCGACGCGAATTCACTGAATACTAGGTTAGACTCACCTCCTGTCGCTCATCGAGAAAAAGATTGCGGGCCGCCACTCCACCTCGTCAATCGACGCTGAGGATGCAAGGTTGTTAAGCTGGTCAAAACGGCGACCACGATCAACCGCCTGCTCTCGCAGGCGGTTCTGACTCGCCAAACCATGCAGAGTGAATCCAGGACTGCGATTTTCGCCGCGATAGCCGGAAACCTCGCCATTGCGGTGACCAAATTGATTGCTGCTTTCGTCACCGGCAGTTCAGCAATGCTTTCTGAGGGCATTCATTCTCTGGTCGACACTGGAAACGGCGGGCTGCTCCTCCTGGGCTTTCGCAAGAGTCAGAAACCGCCGGACGCCCAACACCCATTCGGACACGGGAAAGAACTCTACTTTTGGTCCTTGGTGGTGGCGATTTTGATTTTTGCGCTCGGCGGCGGCATGTCCGTTTATGAAGGCGTAACTCATCTTAGTAATCCTCACTTACACGATCCGACCTGGAATTATGCGGTGCTGGGGGTGGCCTTCGTCTTTGAAGGCGCGTCGTCGTATTTCGCATACAAGGCCTTTCGCACAGAGATGCGCGGCAAGGGAGTTTTCAAAACCATCCGGTCCAGCAAAGACCCGACGACCTTCACGGTCCTGTTCGAGGACACGGCGGCTTTGCTGGGGCTGATCGTCGCTTTCCTGGGAATATTTCTCGGACATCTGCTTAACAATCCTTACCTGGACGGGGTCGCCTCAATTGTCATTGGCGCCATCCTCGCCGTGGTGGCGGGCTTCCTGGCGTTTGAAAGCAAAGGACTCCTAATCGGTGAAGGCGTCGATCCTGAGGTGCTGGCCAGCATTCGCTCGATCGCCGGCGCTGACGCAGCGGTGGCAGAAGTTAGGAAGTCGCTCACGATGCATTTTAGTCCCAACGAAGTGCTGCTGACTTTGGACATTCGCTTCAAGAAACATTTAGGGGCGGAGGAGATCGCGGCCGCGGTCGAGCGAGTGGAAAAAGCGATTCGCGATCAGCATCCTGAGATAAAACACATTTTTGTGGAGGCCAAATCTTTAGCTCCAACTGAAGGACAGGCGATCGACGAATAAGTGCCGGCAAGTCCGGAGGATGTGATACGCCGGCAGTGACGGACTCAGGATTTATTTCGAATGACTTTCATCGATTCACATTGCCACATCGACGGTGCTGAGTACGACGCCGATCGCGATGAAGTAATCACGCGCGCCCGAGATGCCGGTCTCGCGACAATGCTGAACGTGGGCACCGGCGATCCGCACAGCGGGGCGTTTGACAGGGCAGTGGAGCTGGCTGAGAAGCACCAGGACATCTATGCAGCCTTGGGGGTGCATCCACATGATGCCAGGCTCTTCGATAACGCCGCGGAACGAAATCTCCTCGATCTCATCAAGCAGAGCCGGCGCGTAATCGCCTGGGGAGAGATCGGGCTCGACTATCACTACGACAACTCGCCCAGAGAAGTGCAGAGGGAAGTGTTCCGCCGGCAGCTGCGTCTGGCGCGTTCGGTCCAATTGCCGGTGGTGATTCATTCTCGCGAGGCCGACGACGATACGATCACGATCCTCAGTGAAGAACTGGCCGGCTATGATTTTGGCGGCGTGCTGCATTGTTTCGGCGGTAGTCTGGCGATGGCCCGAGCCGCAATCGACCTTGGCTTCTTCATCTCATTCGCCGGTAATGTGACCTTCAAAAAGGCGGAATCATTGCGTGACGTGGCCCGGCAGCTTCCGCTCGACCGGCTGCTGATCGAGACCGACTGTCCTTATCTGACGCCGGTTCCTTTTCGCGGAAAGCGAAACGAACCGGCGCGAGTTATAGAGACTGCGCGTTGCCTGGCGGAGCTTCATGGTCAGGAATTGGAAGAGATAGGACGGATCACCAGCGAGAACTTCGCCAGGCTCTTTCAGGTTTGAGCAACAATCTGAAGCGGGGGCAAGCCCACCTTCCCAACCTCGAGGCCTTCAAAGTTAGTGATTACAGTCAGGATTGAAAGGCAGTCTACTCAGAGTCAAATCACACCCTGAGGAATCTCGGAGTCGGGAAGGGGGCTTGCCCCCGCTTCGTCTCAATAGAAACCTGGCCCTAGAGAACACTTTCACATGCTCTTGTTTTGATGTTATCCTCACCTGCGAACAGGTATCAGCGAATAGCATGGCGCAGCAGAACTCATTTGACATTGTGTCGCAGGTAGATCGCGCCGAGGTGATGAATGCGATCAATCAAACGATGAAGGAAGTCGGGCAGCGTTTTGATTTCAAGGGCAGCAGTGCCAGGGTGGCCCTCGAGGAAAAAGAACTGGTGCTCTCAGCCGAAGACGAAACCAAGCTGCGCAACATGAACGAGATCTTTCAGCAGAAGCTGGTTCGTCGTGGCGTGCCCTTGAAAGCGTTGAGCTATGGAAAAGTCGAGCCGGCCGCCGGAGGCACCGTTCGCCAGCACGTGCAGATCCAGCAAGGCATCCCCCAGGAAAAAGCGAAAGATATCGTCAAGTCAATCAAGGATTCGAAGGCCAGGGTTCAGGCTTCGATTCAGGGCGATATGGTGCGGGTCTCCGGTCGCGACCGCGATACCCTGCAACAGGTAATTGCTGTGCTCAAGGCAAAGGATTTTGGCATCAATATGCAGTTTACGAACTATCGGACGAATTGAAGAGAGTTTTGAGTTTTGAGTTTCGTGATTTTTAGTGTGATTTAGTGGATCGCAGTTCCGCGGACAAGGTGGATCCACGAAATCACACGAAACGTGAATGTAGGAAACTCACTGTAAGTAAATTGAGGCACGATACAGGCCAAAGAATAAGGCGGACCGGGTCGACTTAATCAGATGGGAACAGCGGAACAAAGCGCGGTAATCGACGACGTTCAAGTAACGGCGAAACGAATCTTCGATTCAATTTCGAGGGAGTTGATGCTGGTCGAAGAAGAATTCGAACGCCAGGCGCGTTCGAACATTCAGGTCATCGCTTACCTCGGCGAGTATCTGCGGGGCTCCGGCGGCAAGCGCGTGCGTCCGGCGCTGACGATTCTTTCCAATTATGCCGTGGGCGGGAACGGAGCGAACTATAGCTCGATTCGCATGGCCACGGTGATGGAATTCCTGCACACGGCAACGCTGGTCCACGATGACGTAATCGACAAGGCTGAAACGCGTCGCAATCGTCCTTCGATCAATTCCGAGTTTGGGAATCAGACGGCGGTGTTGATGGGCGACTGGCTTTACATGTCGGCCTTTGAAACCAGCCTCGCCGAACGCTCGCTGCCGGTCCTCGATATTCTCACGGCGGTCACCCGCAAGATGACAGAAGGCGAGTTGCTGCAACTGACTCTGCTCGGCCGCACAGACGTTTCGGAAGAACAATACTTCGACGTGATCGCGCGCAAGACCGCTTACCTGTTTAGTGCCTGCTGCGAAATCGGCGCGGTGCTTGGCGGCGCTGATACGCGGACACAAAACATGTTGCGCGATTACGGGATGAACCTCGGCATTGCGTTTCAGTTGGTCGACGATCTGCTGGACTTCACCAGCAGCGAAGGCATCCTGGGCAAGCCTGCGGGCGCAGACCTCTTGGAAGGCAAGGTTTCTCTGCCGCTGATCTTCCTGTTGCAGCGAGCGCCGGAAATGCGTTCGGCTGTTCAGACAGTAATTAACGAAGCGAGCTATCAAAGCTTCTCGCGGGCAGCCTTATTGGAGGCCCTGGAACGAACGGGTGCTCTCCAACTCGCGCTGCAGCGGGCGATCGAATATGCCTCAGCCGCGCTGGAGGCACTTGACGGTTTGCCCGACACGCCCTATGCCCAGGTTCTGTCTTCGATTCCCACTTACATAGTTGAGAGAGATCGGTAGGGTTATTGGCAATTGCGATTGCCAATTGCCGATTTGGTGGCATTCGAAGCATTGTGCTGCGGAAACTTGTTGTAAATCGGCAATCGGCAATCTAGAATCGGCAATGTCTGATGGCTAACGAAACGCTCATCGCCAGACTGGAACTAAGCCTGCGCCAATCGCGAGCCGCGCGGACGCGTCTGTCGGCGCGACTAGCGGAACTGGAATCAGAATCCGAAATCATCCGGGCGGAACTGGCTGAGATGGATACGCTCGCCGGGCAGACGGAGGCGGCGATTTTTCGGCTGTTATCGAATGTCATGAGCGGGCCTTCCACACCGGTGGGCACGACTTCCGTGGGCGAGCTCGAACTTGAATTGCAAAGACGACTGGCACGGGCCGAACTGTCGCAACACCCCGCACCGCAGCGTCACAACGTACCCCCGGTACGAAGCAACATCGAAGCCACCAGCGATCGATTTTATGATCGCACTATTCCTCAGGCGACGACGATGATTTTGCGCGAAGCCGGCGAGCCGCTGCACGTCAACGAAATTTACAACATTCTCATGGAAGGTGGATTCAGCTTCACGGGCCACAACCCAACAATTAGCATTGCGGTTTCCCTGAACCGCAATACACGCTTTCGCAAGGTCGCTCCCGGAACGTTCGATTTGGTTATTCGCGACGCGGCGAAAGCGTCGTAACGCTGGGAGCGCGGACGTCTCGTCCGCACTGAGCGCGTCAGCGCGAACAACGAATCGTCAGAGATTTTATTAATGAAGTGAAACGGCGGTGCCGCGTCGGCGGACGAGACGTCCGCGCTCCCAGCAGTTACGGGCGTTCTCTTTAGAGCAGTTGTTTCCTCAATTCTGACAGAAGTTTCTTGGCTTCGTCTGCGGACATCTCATCCGGATCCGCCTCGCGCAGTTCATCCACAACTTTCTGATTTGCCAGATCAAACAGCGACGCCTGGGCTGCGGCTCGCCGACGTGCGGCGCGGATTACTGCTTTGCTTACCGCCTGCCCTTCTGCCGAATTGGAATCGGCGCCGGCTGTCGCGCTGCGTTCCATTTGAATGGCTGTCTCTTCCTCAGTAAAGACGTCAAACTCGTAACGCTCAAGCCTCTGCAAAACTTCGCGGGCCCGGGCCAGAGCCGAAGGCGGCATGCCGGCCAGGCGCGCGACTTCAATTCCATAAGACTTTGAAGCGCGACCGCGCTCGAGTCGATGTAGGAATACGACTTCACCTTCGCGCTCGGTCGCAGTGATTTGATAGTTCTGCGCTCCGGGCAAGCGTTCGGCCAACTCAGTCAGCTCGTGATAATGCGTCGCGAACAGTGTCTTCGCCGCGTGTTGGGGTGAATCGTGCAGATACTCAGCAACTGCCCAGGCAATCGACAGCCCATCGAAGGTGGCGGTGCCGCGACCAATTTCGTCGAGCAAGACCAGCGAACGCGGAGTTGCGCTGTGCAGGATGGCCGCGGTCTCAGTCATCTCAACCATGAAGGTAGAACGACCACGCGCCAGGTCGTCCGATGCGCCGACGCGGGTCCAGACGCGATCAAGGAGCGGCAGACGCGCCTTTTCCGCCGGCACGAACGAACCCATCTGCGCCAGGATCGAAACGATGGCCGTCTGCCGCAGGACGGTACTCTTGCCGCCCATGTTGGGGCCGGTGATGATTAGCAAACGGTCGGTTGAATTGTTCAGATAGACGCTGTTCGGAACGAACGGCTCTTCATTGAAGACTTCGATTACCGGATGCCGGCCGTGAATGATCTCAATTTCATCGCCATCATGCATTATGGGAAGCACGTAACGGCGGCGAACGGCTGTCTCCGCGAGCGAAGCGACGGCATCAAGACACGCCAACGCGCGCGCAGTTGCGCGGATGCGCGAGGTTTCCGCTGCGACTTGCCGGCAGACAAGTCCAAAAATTTCAGTCTCGAGGTGCAGAATGCGTTCTTCGGCGCCGAGAACTTTGCTTTCCCACTCTTTCAGGGACGTCGTGGTGAATCGTTCGGCGTTGGCCAGCGTCTGGCGTCGTTCGTAATCGGCAGGCACGCGCGCAGCATTGGCCTTGGAAACCTCGATGAAGTAGCCAAACACATTGTTGTAGCGAATCCGCAGCGAGCCGATGCCGGTGCGGGCGCGCTCTTCTGCTTCCAAACTCGCAATCGTCTGCTTCGCGTCACGGCTGAGTGAGCGCAATTCATCGAGTTCGCTTGAATAGCCCGCGCGGATGACGCCACCGTCGGCAACTTTCAGAGGGGGCTCGTCTTCGATGGCTGACGCGATCAGCGCGCGCACGTCGGCCAGTTCGTCCGCAGAATCGTTGAGCACTTGTAGCAGAGACGACTGCGAATTCGCCAGCGTCTCGCGAATCTGCGGTACTTGATCCAGCGACCGCCGCAGAGCGACCAGGTCGCGCGCTGTTCCGGATCCAAGATTCAGCCGTCCGGTCAGGCGTTCGACGTCGGCCACTTCCTTTAGTGAGTTTCTCAATTGATCGCGCTTGATATGTGACGCGTGTAATTCAGCTACGGCGCCGTGCCGGGCTTCGACTTCACCGCGACGAATCGATGGCCGCAAGAGCCACGAACGCAACAAGCGAGCGCCCATGCCGGTTACGGTTTCATCGATGACGTCGAGCAGAGACCGCGCCGCGCCGGAGCCCCCGAAGGCTTCGATCAGCTCGAGGTTGCGAACGGTGACATTGTCGAGCACCAAATGATCCTGCGGTTCGAAATAGATAATGTCGCAGATATGTGTGGCAACGGCGCGCTGCGTTTCCTGGGCGTATCGCAGGCAAGCCGCGGCGGCGCGAATCGCTTCGGTCTTGCTCGTCAATCCGTATCCGTCGAGTGACCGGACGCCGAACTGTTTCAGCAGCAGTGACGAAGACTCGTCGTTTTGCCACAGCCAGTCATCGACCGCTGTGAGGGTGGCGCCGGCAAACGGTCCAGAGGCCGTTGAGGGCACTGATGAATTGCCGGCTGCCTCTTCCTTTTCGAGCGGTAAAGGCTTCGTCGAGCGAGTTTGATCAAAGCCGGCGCGCACCAGCGCTCCGAGCGAAGCGGGAAAGAGAAGTTCCCGAGGTGCAAAGGATTCGATATCCGCGGCGATGCGCGGCCAGGCGTCGGGACCGCTCGCCTGAGTTGCGCGAAACTCGCCGGTTGAGATATCCAGGAAAGCCGCACCGACCATCTCGCCCTGCGCGCAGACTGAGGCGAGATAGACTGACTCGCGCGGCTCCAGCAACTGTGGATCGATGGGCGTGCCGGGAGTGACGACGCGGACGACTTCGCGGCGCACCAGCTTTTTTGCTTTGGAAGGTTCTTCAGTTTGCTCGCACACGGCGACGCGATAGCCTTTGCGCACCAGCCTGGCGATGTAATTCGCAGCCGAGTGGTGCGGCACACCGCACATGGGAATCGGATCGCCGCTCTCCTTATGTCGCGCGGTCAGGGTAATCTGCAGCTCGCGCGCGCCGATCACAGCGTCCTCGAAAAACAGCTCGTAAAAGTCACCGAGGCGAAAGAAAAGCAGGGTCCCGGGATGCTGCGCTTTCAGCTCGCGGTACTGCCTGACCATTGGAGTAGTGTTAGTAACAGTCATTACGGTGCCGGCGCGAGGTCGAAATCAAGCGGAATAGTCTTCATTGCGAGAGCCAAGAGCCTACATCGTAAGTAACGGAAGGCGCAAGTGATAGAGGAGAATTGATTCTGATCGCCCCGTTTGTAATTTCGTCACCTCTCATGGTGAATTCTCTTGACACGCCAGAATCAAAAGAACTAGTCTCTTGGCCCTAATCGAATGATTTAGCCGCGTTGCTGGTGGGTTTGAACGTCTCTCCCCCATCTGCGAATTCCGAGAACCAATAATGCTCTTCGGCAAGGAACCAACTTCGGCAGCAGTCGCTCCCGCAACCTACTCTTTCGGCGAGAATCCGGAACACCCTACAGGCGAGCAGGCAATGGCCCTGGTGGCCCTCAGTCACACGGTCATCGAGCATCAGCTTTACTCTGCGATGCTGACAGAAATCTCTTTGGTGGGAACTCGAGTAGCCTCGTTCACAACCCGGCGGTTGATGACTCTGACGGGAATTGCCGGCTACAGCACGGTGCGCCGCGGGGTTACCGGACTAGTGAACAAGCTGAGCATCGAACGCCAGAAGGTAGCCGGCCACAACGGGGGTACGCATCCGCCGCTGGTCTATCTGGTTTTTTCTCCTGAGGAAATCCTGGCGCGTCGCCACTCCGTGGGTTTGTCTGCCTATCCAAAGGGTGTGGAAAGCGGGCCGGGAGTCGCGTCAATGGGCCGCGCAGTCAAGCGCGTGGTTGAGGTAGGACGCCTGAGCCGGCGCGAGGCGCAGGTGGCGTTATGCTGTGCGCAGGGCCTAACAAATGCCGAGATTGGAACGCGTCTGCAAGTCAGCGAGCAGACCGTAAAGTTTCATTTGCGGAATATCTTCGTCAAGTTTCGCGTTAGGCGCCGCGCCGAATTGGTGTCGCGGCTCTTTCGCGATGGGGAAATGAGTGAAGGATTTTGAGTTTACTCCTCTCCCTATGGGAGGGCGCGAAGCGTGACGCAGACAAGCCCTCTCCCCAACCCTGCTTCCAAAGGGAGAGGGCGAAACAGTCTGGGCCACTTTGAAAACTGGAAGCTACCTCGGCGTTCGAGGTTTCCCTTCGGGGTCGCTGCGTGGATTCGGGTTTAGTCGATCGAAGAGCACGCATGATGCCATAGTGTGCCCGGACCGCGTGCCCAAGCTAACTGAACAAGCACGGGAACCGGAACGTGAGTCATTGACGGACGAAACAGACTAAGCGCATGACAAAAAAAGAGAAGAAGAAGAAAACAAAGAAGAAGAAAACGGCGCTGGTGATTTGCCGCGACCGCAAGGAATTCTGGACTACGCAAAAACAATTCTGGCAGTGGGTCAGGGAAGGTATAGTCGTGAAAACGCAGGACAGTCCCCTGACGGGGGCCTTTAATCGTGAACATGAGGAGTTGATGGTGCTGGTCAGCAATACTGTTCTGAACCTGGCCCACCCCAATCACATGCGCGAGGCGCTACTTTCGCGGCGCACGGGTCTGGGGGGAAAGTGAAAGATATGAAAGACGATTTAACGAATGTGTCAGTCATAAATAGAACGATCGTCATTGCTGTCTGGAGCGTGATCGCCCTTAGTTCGGCAGTAACCGCCCAACCGGCGAGCACAAAACCCGAGACGAGGCCGCTACCGGCGGCAAACCAGCCGGCGCAACCGGATGAGCGCTATCGCATCGGCCCTGGCGACGTGCTCGATATTCGCATCTTCAATCGACCTAATTTATCGCGCGATGCAGTGCGGGTCGAGGGCAGCGGCATGATTCGCATGCCTCTGATCGAAGGTGAGATTCAGGCGGCCTGCAAGACTGAAGGCGAGTTGGCCAAAGAGATTGCCGGCCGCTATCTCAAATACTATCGCAACCCGCAGGTCGATGTTTTTGTTAAGGAATATAACGCGCGCGAAGTAGCCTTGATCGGCGCGGTCAGCGAGCAAGGCCGGTACCAAATGCGTCGACGCATGCGGTTGCTGGAATTGCTCACCTACGCCAAGGGCACCACAGAGAAAGCGGGACAAACAATCAACATCGTGCGCGCCGGCGGCCCTGAGCTTTGCGTCCGCGCTGACGATTCGACAGCAAACAATGGCGCTTTTATCAGTCTGCGTTTGAACGACACTTTGCGCGGAGAAGAGAAGGCTAACCCCTACGTCCAGTCTGGAGACATCGTCACGATTCCTGAAGCCGATCAGATTTATGTGGTTGGGAACGTCTACAGCCCGAAAGCCATTCCGCTGAAAGAACCCATCACGGTCTCGCGCGCGATCGCGATCGCCGGTGGAGCGCTGCGCGACTCGAGAACCGATCGCGTGCGCATCGTCCGGCAGCGGCCCGGGGCAGCGCAAGCTGAGATTTTTGTGAACCTTTCAGCGATTGCCCATAAGCGAGCCGACGATGTTCTCCTGCAACCAAACGATATCGTCGAAGTCCAGGAGTCGACCGGGAAGAGTCTAATTAGAAGCTTACTCGGCGCCGTTGCGCCTTCGGTGTCGCAGTTTCCTATCCGGGTAATTCCGTAGCGGGCGTATGATTTAGACCTGAATTGTCAGAAGGCATGAGAATGAGCGAAGCAACAAAGATGGTGAAGCGCGAAATTGATTCGCGCGAACTTGACCGGCCCGAAGAGAGTTCGTATCGATCTTCCGGATATGGCTATGGAGCCGAGGGCGCCGAAAGTGAAGTTAACCTGCTCGATTACTGGCGCGCGGTACGGAAGCGGCTCTGGATGGTGATCGGAGTAACTGCCTTAATCACGACGCTGGCCAGTATCTATGTAGCGCGCAAGCCCGATGTGTACGAGGCGTCGTCACGAGTGCAGGTCGATTTGGAAAACAATCCGATGTACGCCGGGAAGACCACGCCGTACATTTATAGCCCGGTGAATGATCCCGCCTACTTCAATACGCAACTGCAAATCCTTACCAGCCCCGGTCTGTTGCGGCGGGTCGTCAAGACCCTCGACCTTGAACACAATCAGGGATTTCTCAGACCTCAATCAGCGCAACCGCATTCTACCTGGAAGACGATCATGCAAATGTGGGGCGTGCGCGGCCCGGACAAGAAGGACGAAAGTAAGCAGCCAAAAGAACTGCCGCTGACAGCTTCGATGGCGCCGGCGACCTCCAGCGAAGATTTGGCCGAAGCAAAGCGGCTGGCGCCGTACGTGAGCGCGTTGCAGGGCGGCCTCAAGGTTGACCCGGTGCGCGAAAGCCGCGGCGGTCTTTATAAAGAAACCAGACTGATAGATATCAGCTATCAGCATGGTGACCCCGCGACGGCCGCGAGAATAACCAACGCTGTCGCCGATACGTTTGTGCGCGCGAATCTGGAAAAGAAAAATGAGACGAATACCAGCACGAGCGAGTTTCTCTCACGGCGCGTGGCTGAACTCCAGACCCAGATTCGCACGGATGAAGAAAAGCTGGTCAGTTATGCGAAGAGCAACCAAATCCTCTCGTTGGATGCCAGCCAGAATACGGTGGTTGAGCGACTGGCCGGCTTGAACAAGCAATTGCTGGAAGCTGAGAACGACCGAAAGATGGCGGAAGCCGAATACAACGCCGCGAAAGCTCCCGGCGCCGCCGGCGCGCTCGCCGAAGCCAACGGCAAAGACATCGCCGACAGTGAGTCGAAACTCGCCGACCTGAAACAGAAGCGCGCTCAGTTAGCGGTAGATGCGACCGACGAAGCGCCGGAGATAAAAGAGATCGATCAGCAAATCGTGGAATTGCAGAAGCACCTGACGGAAATGCGCAGCCGCAACGCCAACACGCTGTTGACTAACCTCGAAACCAGGTATCGGCAGACGCTGGCTCGCGAAGAAGCTCTGCGAAAGTCTTTCAACCAGCAGAAGAGCGAAACCGTTACCCAGAATGAAGCCGCGATCAACTATCGCATCCTGCAACAGGAGATCGAGACGAATAAGGGTCTGCTGGATAGTTTGCTGCAGCGCTCGAAAGAGAATGACGTAGTGCTGGCCGGCCGGCCGAATAATATCTCGATTGTCGATTATGCGATCGTGCCGGACTATCCGGTGGGACCGGCGCGCATGCGCTCGGTAATGCTGGCTTTCGTTTTGGCCCTGGCGTTGGGCATCGGCCTGGCGCTCTTCCTCGAGTATCTCGACGACAGCATCCATTCAACCGATGACGTCGAGAAATTTCTGCGCTTGCCGGCGCTGGCGGTAATCCCGGCGATGGGCGGAAGTTCGCGAAGGCGTCTGCTCTCTTCGGCCACCGCGCTACAGAAACGCAACGGGGCCAACGGCGTCAATCCTGAGTTGCTCTTGAAGGTCAACGGCCGCTCAGCCCTGGCTGAGTCCTACCGCCAACTGCGCACCTCGGTGCTGCTGTCGACGGCCGGCCGAGCGCCCAAAACTTTGTTGATTACTTCCAGTCTGCCCGGTGAAGGAAAGACTACGACTGCCGTCAATACAGCTATTAGTCTGGCCCAGACCGGCGCCAACGTGCTGATAATCGACGCGGATATGCGTCGCCCGCGCCTACGCGCGATTTTCGATCTGCCGGAGAGCGAGGGACTAAGCTCGATCCTGTCCAGCGAGATGAAGCCCCAGGATATGCTGAACGCGATCGCCAAGGATCCGACTACCGGTTTGCACGTGCTGACGTCGGGACCGATTCCGCCAAATCCTGCGGAACTGCTGGGTTCGGATCAAATGCGCAAGCTCCTCGGAGTTCTAAGTGTTCCCTATACGCATATCGTGATCGACTCGCCGCCGGTCAGCTCGTTTACTGATGGTGTCCTGATCGCCTCGATGGTGGACGGCGTCCTGCTCGTGGTTCACGGCGGGAAGAGTTCGCGCGGCGTTGTGCGGCGTTCGCGGCAACTCCTGTTGGACGTGGGCGCAAAGCTGTTTGGGGTCGTACTGAACAACGTCAGCGCACGCTCGCATGATTACTACTATTACTATCAGCGTTATTACCAGCAGTCGTACTACACGAAGGACGCTGAGTCAGAACCGCCTGCGGTAGCGGGCGGTTGACCTACATCACAGAACCCCTTGAACCTAGAAGATCAACCGCCCGCTACCGCAGGCGGTTCTGACTCCATCCGTTCTCAATGTCCAGCGCGCAATCTGAAATTCAAGAGCCGCAACGCGAAATGGTTGCGGGCTCCCTGCCGGTCTTTTTCATCAAGCCTGAGCAAGGTCTGATTTCGCTGGGCTCGAGAGAGCTCTGGGAATATCGCGAGCTGCTTTACTTTCTCGTGTGGCGGGATATCAAGGTCCGTTACAAGCAGACGGTGCTGGGCGCTGCCTGGGCCATCATTCAGCCGATCTTCATGATGGTCGTCTTCAGCCTGTTTTTTGGGCGCCTGGCCAGAGTGCCTTCGGACGGCATCCCGTATCCGATATTCGTTTACTGCGCCCTTTTGCCGTGGCAATTGTTTGCCAACGCGCTGACAGAATCCAGTAACAGTCTGGTCGCCAACGAACGTTTGATCACCAAGGTCTACTTCCCACGGCTGCTGGTTCCGGCCTCGTCAGTATTGGGAGGGCTGGTCGACTTTGCCATCGCTTTTGTCGTTCTGCTTTTGATGATGGCTTGGTATGGCATTCGACCGACATGGGCGATTGCCGCACTGCCCGGCTTCATTCTGTTGGCGATGGCTTCGGCATTGGGCGTCGGGTTGTGGTTCTCGGCGCTTAACGTACGCTATCGCGACGTGCGTTATACGATTGGCTTCTTGATTCAGTTCTGGCTGCTGGCTACTCCGGTCGCGTACCCGAGTTCGTTGATACCGAGCCGCTGGCGCGCGCTTTATGGTTTAAATCCGATGGCCGGAGTCGTGGAAGGATTTCGCTGGGCGCTTTTGGGCAAGAGCGAAGGGCCGGGCGCGCTGCTAACTGTTTCGGTGGTCGTCGTCATCGTAATTTTAATCGGCGGTCTTTATTACTTTCGTCGCATGGAGGCAGAGTTTGCGGACGTAATTTGAAAGAGTCGGGATCCGCAAACGAGATCGCAAGGCGAAAGGCCCCGCCCGCCTCGATTACTTCCAATAGTAAAATGAACAACGGTGAAGTACGCCCGGCCCGCATTGAGGCAGTAAGAGAAGATGTCCCGCGCCCTCTCTGGTCGGTGATGATACCTTCGTATAATTCAATTCCTTCCTATCTTAGACAGACGCTCGACAGTGTCCTCGCACAGGACCCCGGCCCCGAACAAATGCAAATTGAGGTCGTGGACGATTGCTCGAACGAAGATGACCTTGAAGCGCTCGTGCGCGAATGCGGAAACGGCAGAGTGTCGTTCTATCGCAAGCCTGTGCATGAAGGAATGGCTGCCATGTTCAATAGTTGCATCCAGCGTAGCCGGGGCCAACTCGTCCATATTCTTCACAGCGACGATTACATTCTGCCGGGGTTCTACCAGCGTCTCACCGGTATCGCAGCCCAGCATCAGAATAAAGCGTTGATTGCCACTCGATCATTTCTGATCGACCGGGAGAGCGCGATCATCGGGGTCACAGAACGGCTGCCCGCGTTGGAGGCTGGCGGCCACGCGGTCGAGAACTTCTTTTACCGAACACCGATCCAAACACCTGGAGTGGTCGTGCGCCGAGCGTTCTACGAACATCATGGAGGGTTTACGGATGTGCCGTGCCTGCTGGATTGTGAAATGTGGACTCGAGCAATTAGTTTGGCCGGCGGGGTGGTAACGGCCGAAGTCCTGGCCTGTTATCGGATGTTCGAGGCAAACCATTCAGCCCATTCAGCCCGAACGACGACGCTTCTCGAGGGCGTCACCATTCTAAATAGACTTCTTGCGGACCGTCATCCCGGCTTCGATCGGAAGCAAGGCCTGCAACGAGTGTTGAGTCAGGCGTTAATCCGGGCCGAAAGTTACGCCGAAGCTAATGATGCTCCGGCAGCGGCGGCGAATCTGGCTTTCTGGAGGGCGTATGCGCCGATGCGGTTTCGCATTCGCCGAGCCGCAGGTAAGCTGGCGAGAGGTATCTTCAGGTAGGGTTTCGCGATCCGATCGTTCCTATTGTCTGCTCGATGAGTGAAATCGCAATCAAATGTGAAGGCCTGAGCAAGCAGTACCGCATTGGCCAACTGGAACGCTATCGAGCGCTGCGAGACGTTGTTACTGACGCTGCCGGTGCGCCGTTTCGTCGCCTGCGCTCGGCGATTTCCAATTCTAACGGTAATGGAAATTCGCAATCCGCGATCCGCAATTCGCAATCTAACTATATCTGGGCTCTCGACAATCTTTCCTTTGAAGTGAAGCAGGGCGAAGTCGTGGGCGTCATCGGACGCAACGGGGCAGGGAAGAGCACTCTGCTGAAAATTCTCTCCAGGATTACCAAGCCAACCAAAGGAAGTGCCGAGATACACGGCCGCGTCGGTTCGCTGCTTGAAGTCGGCACCGGTTTTCATCCTGAACTAACGGGGCGCGAAAATATTTATCTCAACGGCGCGATTCTGGGAATGCGCAAAGCCGAAATTGATCGGAAGTTCGACGAGATCGTAGCGTTTGCCGAAGTCGAAAGGTTCATCGATACGCCGGTCAAACGTTATTCCAGCGGCATGCACGTGCGCCTGGCGTTCGCTGTTGCCGCCCACCTGCAACCGGAAATCCTCCTGATCGACGAAGTGCTGGCCGTCGGCGACGCCGCGTTTCAAAAGAAATGCCTGGGGAAGATGGGCAATGTGGCGAGAGAGGGCAGGACCGTCTTGTTTGTCAGCCACAACATGCAGGCGATGTCCCAGCTCGCTGACCGGTGTATCTTGCTGGCCGATGGGCAGACTCGCTTTGATGGCCATACTGCGCAGGCAGTCGCGTTGTATCTGGGAAACGAGACGAATGCCGGCGCAACTCTCGGTCAATACACTGCGCCAAAAGAAAAAGTCGGCAATCATATCTCCTGGGCCCGCGTGCACACGTCCGGGGCACCCGGTATTCATCACTGGGGTGAGCCGGTCAGCTTTGAATTCGGGCTGCGCATCGTCGATCCGCAAGAGAGCTTGTGCTTCGCATTTAACGTGCGAAACAGCTTTCACTATAACGCCTGCTATTTTTGGTTATTCGATTCTGAGACCAAGTTTGGCAGAGAGCCGGGCACCTTCATTTTGAAATGCGAGGTGCCGAAGTTTCGCCTCTACATGGGGCGCTATAGCCTTACTGCCTGGCTGTCGGAGCGCCGCGGGGACACCTACTTTGAAATCATCAGGGACATTTGTCCATTTGAAGTTAGCATGAAGAACATGCCGCGCGACGAATATAACTGGATTCCCGAACTTTCGACCTATCTGGAAGACGGCTCGTGGGCGCCAGTTCGACGCGTTTCATAGCGACGAATCCAGTTCTGGCAATTCCGCAAAATGGATCTCACCCGTCTCCTTCAAAATCCTCCGCGTGTTCAGCGGAACGGACAGGGTCAATTCGTTGAGATGGGCCTCACCGAAGAGGTGCTAGATTTCATTAGTCAGCGAATCGACGCCTCCGCTTGCACACTTGAGACCGGATGCGGAGTAAGTACCGTCGTCTTCGCGCTCGCCGGTACTCGGCATATCTGCATCACGCCGGCAGAACACGAGATTCAACGCATCAGGGACTATTGTCTCGCGGAAAATATTTCGGTCGATGAGGTCGCCTTTTATGCTGACAGTTCAGAGAACGTTCTGCCGGCACTCGAGTGCGAGCCGCTCGACATGGTTTTGATCGACGGCCGGCATGGGTTTCCGGCGCCTTTCATCGATTTCTATTACACGGCGGCCAAGCTGAAGATTGATGGTCTGTTAGTGGTCGACGACACCTGGTTGTGGACCGGCGAGATATTGAAAAAAGTTCTCTTGTCGGAACCTGAATGGCAACTTGAAGCAGACTTCGCGCCGCGGACGGCTGTATTTCGCAAGCGCGCCGAAGGAACTCAAGCAAAAGAATGGACGCAACAGGAGTTTGTAGTGAACAACAGCGCTTTCAAGTTGAACGAAAACTCACCCTCGTATTTTGCTACGGCAGCGCGCTATCTCAAGCGGGGCGAATTCTCGGTATTAGGCAGAAAGATCGCGAAGAAACTGAGCAGAGCCGGGCGGCCGGCATAGCAGCGTTCCTGGCCGAAGTACGACATGCATCATTAATTGTGCCCGTACGCTCTCAGGTGAAGCGCAAGGCCCCAGGTCCCTTATGAATAGCAAGCGTCTCAAAGTTTTGTTGGTTCCCGATTCGACTTACTGGGTTACCGGAACGATTGCGAAATCGATTGCCAGCTTCAATCCATGGATCGAGGCGACGATTGCTTCGGGCCCGGTCATCGATGCGGTGTTTTCCGAACGGCCCGAGCTGATCCGTAACTTTGACCTGGCTCATTTCATCTGTCCGTATGCATCCCGGGAATGGTTGCCGCGGTTTCGCGACTTCGTCCCCTGCGTAACCAGTCATCATCACGTGACCGATTGGGAAGCGGTAAGCCACAACCTGGAGGGCGACGCAATCGTAGCCGGCTCCCGTGAATGGTCGGAAGATCTGCGAAACCGCGGAGCTGACATGTCACGCGTATTTGTGGTGCCCTATGGCGTAGACGCCGATGCTTTCAGGCCGCCGACTGAGCCTGAGCGCGCGTTGATTCGCGCGCGTCTGAAAATTCCGGACGGGGCGACCGTCGTCGGTTTCTTTGGCAAGAACAGCAGTAACGAAAATGACCGGAAAGGCATCGATGTTTTCATTGAGGCGGTCGTCGAGCTCAATCGACGCATTCACCAGCTTGCTGTCCTGATTGTGGGCCCCGGTTGGAAAGCCCTCGTTGGTTCATTAAGGGCCGCCGGCGTGAGTTGCGTTTGGCGCCCTTTCGTCGCAAGTCAGGACGAACTGGCAAAGATGTATCACGCCCTGGATTTCTATTGGGTCACGGCGAGGGTTGAGGGCGGACCGGTGCCCTTACTGGAAGCGATGAGCAGCGAAGTCTGCTGCCTGACTACACCGGTGGGAATTGCGCGCGAGATCGTTTGCGATGGAGAGAACGCATTACTTCTCCCTTTCAACGATGCCGGCGCTTTTGTCGAACGGACGGCTTCGCTCATGTCTGACGCCGCCGAACGAATGCGGATCGGACGCGCTGCGCGCCAGACGATTCTTGAAGAAATGCATGCCGGCATTACCACCGAGCGCGTGCGCGAAGTCTATGCGAAGGCTTTGAGCGTGGCGCAGTCGCGCCTGGGCGAACCGCGCTTTGATATGAACACGCTCGCCGCTGGCGCAGCTGAATTCGAAGATGGCAGCACTTTTGCCAGAAACGAAGTTCCGTTAAATGGGTTTCCGAAAGAGATTCATGCGCGGGTGAGAATGCTGGAAGCCTTGGCCTGGAGCGAGCACCTGATTCTTTATCACCGCCAACGAACGGCGGCGCTAAAGCTAATCGCCCGAGCCTGGATGACGAATCCTTTTTCGCTCCTGCCTCCCAGAGTAATCCTGCGACGATTCATGCCGACGCGAATCGTTCAGAAGATTGTCAGGTTGAAAAACGGGGCACGGCCAAAGCTGAAAGAACTGCCCGGATAGAATTCCGCCTAAGGGCGGTTCAGAACTCTGTATCTTCGCGATGGATCCAAAGCTGTCAGTTATTACCTGCGCGCACAACCCGCGGCCTGACTATCTGGGCAAAGTAATCGAAGCGCTGGAGCGCCAAACACTGGCGAAAGAACGTTGGCAGTATCTGCTAATCGACAATGCCAGTGATCAGCCTCTGGCCAGCGCAATTGATCTTTCGTGGCATCCACACGCCGATCATCTTAGAGAAGAGAAGTTAGGTCTGACGCATGCGCGGCTGCGCGGCATAAGTGAATCCGCAGCAGAGATTCTGGTGTTTGTTGATGATGACAACGTGCTCGATTCGGATTACTTGGAGCAAGTCGTAAGGCTCTCAGCCGAGTGGCCGGTGTTGGGCGCATTCAGCGGCCAGGTGCGGGCGAGCTTCGAGGAAACACCGCCGGAATGGACGCGGCCATACTGGCGGCGGCTGGCAATTAACGAGTTCGATCGTGATTCATGGTCGAATGTTCCTTGCCTGGATCAAACCACACCTAATGGAGCCGGGCTCTGCGTGCGTCGGCGCGTTGCCGCCGAGTATCTGACGTATCACGCGAACGGCAAGCGAAAAATCGTGCTGGATCGCATGGGGAAGAGTCTGCTATCCGCCGGTGACCTGGATCTGGCGGCTACTGCCTGCGACCTGGGATTGGGAAACGGGCTGTTCACGTCGCTGAAACTAACTCATTTGATTCCTAAGGAACGCACATCCGAGTCATACCTGCTCAATCTGTTGGAATCTCAGGCGGTGTCCTCCAGGATACTGGAGTCATTCAGATCCAATGGTGACGCACCAACTAAGAAACGTTTGAAAACGATCGTCGCGGATTGGTTGCGACCGCTGTTCATGAGCCCACGCGAGCGCCGTTTTTTTCGGGCGTGCAAGCGCGGAGAGGCGCGAGCCCTAAAGTCACTGAAAGGGAGTTCGTAGTACGGCTCTGCTGGTATCGAAGCATCGTCAAACGCCTTCCTGAGCCGCAGAGTATTGGAATGTCCACTGAGTATCAAAACGTGAGTAGCAATGGGCATCATAAATCGATTCGCCTGCTCCATATCGTCGAGTCCCTGAATACCGGAGCGGTTGAGAATTGGCTTTACCGGATGTTTTCCGCAGCCTCCACGTCTCACCCGCAATACCATTGGACGTTTTTCTGCACCCTGGGAAAGCCGGGTCGTCTTGATGAGAGAGTGCGGCAACTCGGAGGCGAGATTATCTATTCACCTTGTGAGCTCGACCGGAAACGCTCTTTCTTTTCGAATTTGCGAAGAGTAATTAGAGAGGGCAATTACGACGTTCTACATTCTCATCATGATTTTGTGAGCGCGGTTTATCTTTGCGCGGCGCTAGGTACTCCTATTCGCAAGAGAATAGTGCACGTCCACAATACCGACGAGGGGCTGCCAACCCCAAGCGCAGTAAAACGCCGTCTATTGAAAGAGCCGATGAGGCGAGCCTGCATTCGTCTGGCGGACAACGTGGTGGGAATCTCAAACGAAGTCCTCGCCAAATTCTCCGGCAAATCTTCCATTCGGACTGCAAGGGATCGAGTGATTTACTACGGTGTCGATACTTCTCCCTTTCGCCAGAGTGTATGCACACGCGAGCAGTTCCGCTTGAGTCTGGGATTTTCAACTGACGCAAAGATAATCCTCTTCATCGGCCGGATGGTTGAGCTAAAGAATCCGATTTTTGTGATTGAGGTACTGTCGCGTCTGCTGGAAATCAATCCCAACGCAGTTGCCGTCTTCGCGGGCGCAGGTCCATTGGAATCTAATGTGCGGGAACTTGCTTGCCAGTACAACATAGCCGGTAGGGTCAGAGTCCTGGGGTGGCGCGACGATACGGCAACGCTGATGCGCCTCAGTGACGCCCTGATTTTCCCGCGACTGGAGGAGCCAAAGGAAGGGCTGGGCCTGGTGTTGGTCGAGGCACAGGCAGCGGGGCTTCCGATTATCGCCTCGGCCAGTATCACGGAAGACGTCAAAGTATTTCCCGAACTTTTTGAGACAGTTCCCGTGGCGGCGGGGGCAGCGGTATGGGCAGAGGCGGTGGCAACCCGCTTATCGGCACCAAGACCGAACCACGAAGATTTCCTGAAAGGTATCGACTCGTCTCGGTTCGGCCTTAGTCAGAGTCTGTCCAGCCTGATGGCGCTTTACGAAGGACGCTGACAAGTAAATCGTACTGGTCAACTGCGGTGGACTGCGGGGTCATGAAGATAACCAGGATATTTATCGCCACGCACAGATACGATATGCGCTTCACGCGAATCTGCGTCGCCAGCATTCGCTACTGGTATCCGGAGATTCCTATCTATCTTATCAAGGACTACATCAACGGAGATTTCGACACACGTGAGATCGAAACAATTTGGAACGTGAAGATATTCGAAACCGGTAGAAAAAACTTTGGCTGGGGTTTCTCAAAGCTCGAGCCACTATTCATTAAAGATCGAAGCCGATACTTGATTCTGGATTCAGACATAGTATTTGTGGGCAGAGTATTGGACTACCTGGACGGCGTTGAAGGAGACTTTATTGTTCAGCTTGAGAGACAGCCGGATGCGGAAGTTAGGAGACTCTATTTCTGTCTCGAGGAAATGAGGCTTTGGGATCCGCTCTTTGTGTATCCGCATTACACATTCAACTCAGGTCAGATAGTGGCGACGGGTGGATTCATTAGCAGAGAGGACTTTGATGAGCTGATCAATTGGAACACCTTACCGGTATCTCGAAAGCACCCCGAGGTCTTTACGATGGGCGGCGATCAGGGAGTACTGAACTATCTCCTGCTCAAAAAAGCTGCGACTAACCAACTGACCATCTCTCGCGTGCCCTTTATGAAGTATTACGAGCAGGAACTGGATGCCGTTGATCTCGCCCTCCTCACTGCCGCCTCACCATATCCTTTCCTTATTCATTGGGCCGGACGAGAAAAGCGCAGGCTGCGGAAGATGTTGCGTTCAGATATTCTGCTTTACTTTGAGGCGATGTATTACGCCAGGGTTCCTCTCGGATTCTTGAAGAAGAGAACCAGGATCGTCGCCGATCTTGTCACCCGGAATTGGGGACTCCTTAAGGTTAGGGCCCGGAAGGTTTGGCCCATGTTTTCTCAACTGTTTGGCCGCACGCTCGCCAAGACTCAGCCTGTTAAGCCGGTTAATTAGTTTTGGTTCTGACGCCTGAGTTCGGGATGAACGCTGCGCAACCATCTATGGTCCGATTCGATTCAGGCTATGAAGCGACGGCAGCCGTTGCCGCCAAGTCGGAAGTACGCGTCTTACACGTGTTTTCCGTATTGAGCGTCGGCGGCGCCGAAACATGGCTGATGGCGCTGCTTAAATATTTTCGCGAAGCGGGCGGCAGGCTGCCGGCGAAAGTTAAGTGCGACGTTCTGCTGACCGGCGGCGCGCCGGCCTTTTTTGACGAGGAAGCAAAGACTCTGGGAGCGCGCCTTTTCTACGTGCCATTCTCGCGCCGGCACCCGTTCAAATTCATGCGAGAGTTTCGCCGGATACTTGCCGCCGGCAATTACGATGTAATTCATGATCATCAGGACTACATGGCTGGGCTGCATTTGCTGATGGGTTTGGGACTACTGCCGGCTAATCGGATCGCCCACGTACACAATCCGTTCTATCAACGCACTAACAACGCTCAAGACCTGATCAGGCGGTTGGCTGGAACAACAGGCAAGCGACTGATCGGGCAACTGGCAACGCACGTGATGGGTACGTCGAGACAGATTGTCTCTGAGTATGGATTCGATGGATTTAACTCTCGTGGTGTAGCTGTGGGAGCCGTTAATTGCGGGTTTGATGTTACGAAGTATCAGGGCGATCGGGAAGCAATGCATGCGGACCTTTGTCGAGAGCTGGGGTGGTCGCCAGAGTCAAAGACAATTCTTTTTGTCGGCAGACTTGAGGCCGACGAAGTGTTCCACCTCGGGCGAGTTATGACTCACAAAAACCCTGCCTTCGCGCTCGAAGTCGCGAAAGAGTGCATCAGCTCGGATTCGGACGTGCGGCTGGTTATGGTAGGAGCCGGTGAAGCGAAGAGGAGGGAATTCGAGGCCCTGGTAAACGAGTGGGGTCTGGCCCGGAAGATACAGTTCCTCGGCCTGCGATCCGATGTACCGAGATTAATGTTAGGGGCAAATATTTTGCTGTTTCCTTCGCTCGCCGAAGGGTTAGGCATGGTGGTGGTAGAAGCTCAGGCCGCGGGCCTGCCTGTGCTGGCGTCCGACACGACGCCGCGAGAGTGCATAGTCGTGCCGGGGTTAGTCGATTTCATGTCGCTTGCTGAAACGCCGGGCCACTGGGCAGCCAAAGCCCTGAGTCTGCTCAACAGCGACCCGACGAATCCAGATACATGTAATGCCACAGTACGTGACTCTTCTTTTTCAATCGAAAGATCAGCAGCAAAGCTGTTGAGCATCTATCGCCCTGATAAAACGACTTGAAGCTAATCTTATCGACACCAAAGACTGTCTTTTCCGTGGGACCGTCACGCTATCGAATCCTCTGCATTGGCGAAACCTGGCTTGGTTCGGATGCGCGGGCGATCTTTTCGGCGTTTAGGCGGCTGGGTAATTCTGTGCAGGTGCTTGATGAGAACCACTATGTTTCAATCTACTCCAACACCTTTATTTCCCGAGGACTGCGCAAGATCCTGAAGCCGTTTTTTGTTACCGACCTAAAACTCAACGCGCTGAAGATGATCTCATCGTTCAAGCCGCAATGTGTCTTTGTGTTCAAAGGCAGTTGGGTGCACCCAGACATCATTGCGTCCTGCCGGGAACAGAATATTAAGAGCTTAAATTATTATCCTGACGTGAGCTTTCTGTCGCATGGGCGGTACTTGCCGCGGACGTTGCCACTCTATGATCATATTTTCACCGCCAAGAGCTACGGCGTGGAAGACATGAAAACGCACCTGGGGGTAACGCAGGCGAGCTTTCTGCCGCCGGGTTACGATCCTGAGCTACATCAGCCGCTCGAACTCAGTGAAGAAGACCGGAGCCTCTACGGTTGTGACGTCGCATTTATCGGCATGTGGTCGGCAAAGAAAGAGCGCCTCCTCCGGTCTCTTAAAGACGCAGTGCCGAAATTGAATCTGCGAATTTGGGGGCCGGGCTGGGAGCGAGCGACATCGTCACTGTTGGCAGAATCGATTATGGGTCGCGTAGTGACCGGGGATGAGTACACAAAGGCAATTCGAGGCGCGGCGATTTGCCTGGGACTCCTCAGTGAGTCCGGCAAAGGATCGAGTTCCGGCGATTTGATTACGGCCCGCACTTTCCAGATTCCGGCGTGTCGCACTTTTATGCTTCACGAGCGCAATACAGAGGTGCTGGATTTTTTTGACGAAGGTTTGGAAGCAGCATTCTTTGATGGTCCCGAGGAACTCGCGGAGAAAATCCATTACTACCTGGATCACGCCGAGGAGCGAGAGATGATTGCCGGCAACGGGCACGCGCGCTGCCTGCAGGGCGAATACGCTGTTGACGGGAGGGCCCGGACCATGTTGCGGTGGCTGGACAGCCAGCTTAACGGTCATTCCGTCGACTAACCTGCGGCGGCCGCGGCTGGCGCGACCTCACTTCACCTGCTCCGTTCAGCTCAATCAAAGAGAGAATCAACGCAGTGAAAATCGGTTTTCTTGTTGGTCACCCAACGCAATTCGAGGGTCCTTTTTTTCAGTACGCAGCGCGCGACCCTAATCATGATGTCCGCGTTATCTATAGCGAACCTGATTGTCTTCAGGAATTGTTTGACCCCGAACTGGGAACCAAAGTTTCCTGGGGGATTGACTTGCTCGGCGGGTATTCATACGAGCTCATGCCAAAACAGGCTCGAATGCGATGGTTGCTGAAGGATATTAGTGCTCAGAAGTACGATCTGCTAATCATCAACGGCTACAGCAGAAGTGAGTACCTATTGGCGGCGGTCCTGGCAAAGCTCAAAGGAACACCCGCGGCGCTACGCCTGGATTCGGTCGCCTTCGGTGATACGTCTGCGGCCCGGCGTGTCGCCAAAAGACTTGGGTTTGTGGCTTTGAAAAGATTCTTCCGGCACTTCTTCGCCATTGGCAGCCGTACCGTCGAGTACCTGGAACATTACGGAGTTAAGCGGGATCGCATCTCAGTATTCTCGTACGTCGTCGACGCTGATTATTTCAAAGAGAAATCCTGTTTGAGCAACGAAGCAAAGAAGTCGGTCAGGGGGAGGTACGGCATCGACGCGGGCAGCCGGATCATTCTGAGCGTCACAAAGTTCAACCAGCGCGAGTCCCCATGGGATCTGATGAAGGCGTACTGCTCAATGCCCGACAACAATTCGTATCTATTATTGATCGGAGATGGCGAGCAACGGGCGGCGCTGGAAGAGTACGCGCGTGGTCAGCGAAATCGTCACATCATCTTTGCCGGATACGTTCCGTATCAGGAGCTGCCATCCCTCTATGGCATTGCCGACGTTTTTGTCCATGCCGTTGGTAATGAGCCGTGGGGCGTGTCAGTAAACGAAGCCCTGGCATGCGGACTTCCGGTGGTTGCTTCGTCAACGGTGGGCGCGGCGTACGATCTGATTTCGAACCGGGCGAACGGCGCAATCTATGAAGCCGGGAATCCAAACGACCTGCGGGACAAGGTGAGCCAAATCCTGTCGTTGCGTCGAGAGGATGTGCGGTCTGAAAACGACCGGGTTCTTTCGGCTTGGAACTATCAAACAAGCTGGCGAAGTGTACTCGAAGTTGTGCACAGGAACGAACGGGCGCGAGTATGATGCCGCTTATTTCTGCAAACGGGAACGCGAGAGAGCGCAAGTGCGAAGCCTGCGGTAATCGAGAGCACCTGGTTGTCCTTGATAAGCTGTCACACGAATTCATCCGGAACGGAAGGCGCGAGAAATGGCACTACAAGCTCCTTGAATGCTCGAACTGCGGTCTCGGATTAGTTGATCCAAAACCGAGCTGGCAACTGATGCAGACGCTCTATGATGAAACCTATGGCAGCTTCGACAACTCCGGCCCTGCCAACGCCCACGATGCTAATTCAATTAAGTTCCGAATCGCGAGAATGAGAGGAGCTCGTTTTGGAGCCCGCGGCCTTTCGGCGCTAACGAAGGCCGGACTTGCTTGTTTCGCCGAGTGGGCAACCGGAAAAACAATATCTTATACCCTTAGCATTCCCCTTCAGTTAGACCGAAGCTCGTACATCTTCGACCTTGGTTACGGCTCAGGTAACTGGCTGCTCGCTTTATCCGAAATGGGCTATCGCAATTTGTATGGCTACGATATTGCCGCAAACAGGTTCAATGCTTCGCGGTTCAGCGCTGCCGGAATAGCTGTGAGCAGCGGCGTGTTTGTGAATAACGATTATCCGGCGGCATCGTTCGACTGCATCCGCATGGAGCATGTTTTCGAACACTTGCCCAATCCAGTCGAGGTCCTGGACAAATGTATCAACATGCTCAAGCCAGGCGGCTTCCTGGTAATGAGTTTTCCCTGCAAGGATTCATGGAGCTTTAGATTGTCGATGAAGGAGTCACCAGCTTTACAAGTGCCTAAGCATCTCTTTCATCATACAGCGCAATCCGCCAGAGCTATGCTCGAAAGCGCGGGCTTTACCCCTTTGCGAATCACTGCGTATTCAGTTTCGAGTCAACTGGCCGGTACGGTAAATAACCTTTTAGGTAAGCGCAATCAGAAAGCCATTCCGACACTCCTGTTCGAGATGGTTTCCCCGCTTTACCGTGTGTTCGGGCGTGTGAGCGGAAAGGGCGATTTTCTTACCCTTTGTGCGGTAAAAGGAAATGCCTCTGATAGAAGGGCCGCGGCCGCGGTTGCGTCTTCTGTTCCCGAGGGCGCCTGAAACCTTGTTTTCGAAACCCCGATGACAAATCGAACATCGATTTCGATACCGTGGGCTGGGAAGGTCGGGACGCTAAGGCTCTTCCTCGCCGGTGCGATCAGTGCAGCCATAATTCTGCCTTTGGTTTTGGAAGGCTCTGGCTATCAATGGCGACACACCTTTCTGGCAATAGTCTTGATCGAGATCTGCCTCTACCCCACCGTTCGTTATTTTGCGCGTCAGGAAACCGATCTGCCGACGATGCCGATCTTTAGCGCGGCATTCGCGCTGCAATTCGCGATTCCGATCTTTACTCGCGACGCCACGATTGAATTAGCGCAGGGCGAGACCAGGCTGCTGGAAGATTCTGATGTGACGGCAGCTCTGCTTCTGGCGATCGTTGGCATTTGCGCGTTGCTGGCCGGCTATTACGCGTTTCAGAGAATTCCGTTCCGGAAGGCTGTGCCGGTGGCACAGTTGCATCTCAACAAAACCAAGGCAGTTTTGTGCTGCCTGTTGTTGGGGGTTGTGCTCCCGCTGCTATTCAATTTGCGGGCGATTATTCCGCAGGAATACCAACTCCCACTGTCGGCGATTCTCACGCTGCTGCAGAATCAGGTTTATGTGGTCATCGGTGTTCTCGGCTGGCTGGTGTACGGACGGAAGGCTTCAAAGTGGTACGCGGTCTGGTTGTATGCGCTGATCACTGTCACCGCGCTGCATGGAATCTCGACGGGGATTCTCGAGGAAGCGCTGATTCCGATTGGGGTGCTGTTTATCATCAGGTGGCTATACACGCAGCGAATTTCGCTGCCCGTCGCCGCATGTGTCATCGCCTTGATTCTTTTTCTTTCGCCGGTGAAAGGCGAGTACAGGCAGCAACTTCGCTCAGACGATAGTTCGGGAGCAGCCGAGATGTCATCGCTCGAGCGGGCGACACTCTGGATCACACAGGCCGGCGATTATTGGGCCGAGACCTTTTCCGGAGCCCGAGGCCTGGTGGAGGCTACCTCGAGCGCCACGGGCCGCGCTGATTTTCTTCATCAACTGGCGTACACCTACTCGATGACTCCGGAAGAAGTTCCCTACCAGTACGGTAGGACTTACTCGTATTTCGCCGTCGCTCTGATTCCGAGGGCGCTCTGGCCCGATAAACCACTGTCCGGCAGCGCTAACGGCTTCTTCGCGATTACCTACGGCCTCCTGACAGAAGAAGGCGCTAAGACGACAACGTTCGGGGTGAGTCTTGTGGGTGAAGCCTTCATCAATTTTGGCTGGGCCGGCGTTGTTTTTGTAATGTTAATTCAGGGGCTGGCGATCGGGGTGCTGGAGCGGATTTTTGGAAGCCGCAAGTCCGGCGCCGGCGGACAGGCGGTCTTCATCGCGTTTTTCGTCTTCTTTCTCAACGGTATTGGCTCGAGCGCCGAGATACTTTTCGGAAACATCCTGCAGAATCTATTGTTTGGATATCTGTTGTTGTGGTGGGCGCGAGAAAAGAGAGCAACGTTCGAACCTCGGCGCTTTCGTGAGCCAGTTGCCGCGGCGCTGACCTCGGGACACTAACTCATTTGATTCTCGCGTTACAGACCACCACCTTCGCGGCGCATGGCGGCATCCCCGTCTACAACCGGCTCGTGTGCCGCACGTTGAATGAAAGCGGCGGAAGTCTGCGCGCCTGTGAAAAGCGAATCCTGATTGGCAGAGATCGGCCCGCGGATGTCGCCAATGGCGCGCGCGCGCTAAAAAATATTTCGTTTGAGGCCTTTGCTGGAAACCGCCGGGTCCTGATGTGGCGGACCTTGGGCCTGGCCTTACACGAGTCGATTGATCTGGCGCTGATTGGCCACGTAAATTACGCGCCCTTCGGTTTGATGCTCAAACGATTTCAGCCGCAATCAAGGTACGCCGTCATTCTTTATGGCATCGATGCCTGGCGACGTTTGTCGCTGGTAAAAAGACGCGCATTGCAGAAAGCGGATTTTCTAATTGCCATCAGCGAGACCACGAAAAAGAATGCCGTGGCCGCAAATCAATTGGACGAGAGTCGCGTGCATGTGCTGCCCAACGCACTCGAATGGACGGACGAGAATTCGGCGGCCACCGTTTCGTCAGGCTCAGGCACGCGACTTCTGTCTGTTTGTCGGCTGGAACGAAACGAGCAGTATAAAGGAATCGATACTACGCTTAGAGCGCTGGCCAAAATCACCCCGATGATTCCTGACTTGCATTACGTGGTCGTCGGCGTTGGCTCAGACCTCGCGCGTCACAAGGAACTGGCAAACGAACTCGGGGTTGCGGATCGCGTAGAGTTCAACGGCAGTGTTAGCGACGAAACTTTGCGCGCTTACTATCGCGACTGCGACGTGTTTATGCTGCCCAGCGCAGCCGAGGGCTTCGGTTTTGTCTTTCTCGAAGCGATGCACTATGCCAAGCCCATAATCGCGGCAAACAGCGGCGCTACGCCCGAGGTAGTGCGCGACCGGGAAACCGGGCTGCTGGTCGAATATGGCAATGTAGAGCAGCTCGCGAATGCAATCACTTCGTTGTGCCGGGATGCTAATCTGCGCCAGCTTCTGGGCGCGGCCGGTAAAATCCGCCTGCACGAAAACTTTACCTTCGATCAGTTCAGAGAGAGATTTGGAAAAATCGTCTCTTGTGAGCTGGGCTTGAAGACGGCGGGCATGCCGGCGCACCGTCAAACGCGAAACTACTTCTCAAGAGGAGCTGCGTCTTAGTGAAAGTGCTTCACGTCACCCCGGCATTTTATCCCGCCAGGAATTGGGGCGGGTTCGCGCATTCCGTCCCCGGACTCTGTGACGCGTTGGCGCGAAACTCTGACATTGAACTGCGCGTGCTTACTACCGACAGCGATGGGCCAAAGACGCGAAAGAATATTCCCGTCAAAGCATTTCCGGAAAAGTTTCCCGCGGGCTATGAAGTTTATTATTGCCGGAGACTTTTAGCTCAGAGTGTTTCGCTGGAGCTCCTAACGCGTCTCTGGTCGATGGTGCGCTGGGCCGACGTGGTTCATCTGACCGCGACCTATTCCTTTCCTACGATCCCCACCCTGCTTGTATGCAGGATTCTTCGGAAGCCCGCGGTCTGGTCTCCACGCGGCGCCCTGCAACGATGGCAAGGCACAACCCGCGCCCGGGCAAAGTCAGTCTGGGAGAGATTGTCTAACGCTCTGTGTGATCCGGAAAGGGTCGTAATGCATACGACCAGCGAAGAGGAAAAGAACGAAAGTTGGCCGCGCATGCCGCGGACGCAACCCAGGGTAATTCACAACGGGGTCAATCTTCCCGGGCTTAATGGTGGCCGCAGCCAACGGAATGGCAGTCTGCGCCTGCTGTATGTTGGACGCCTGCATCCGATCAAAGGAATCGAGAATCTGCTGCGAGCCCTGGTACTAATTAAGGGCGAAGTTAGCCTGACGCTTTGCGGCGATGGCGACCTGCACTATCGGCGCTCGCTGGAAAGTCTGGTGTCGGAGCTGTCACTGGTTGGTCGCGTCACCTTCCGCGGCGCCATAGACGAAGCAACCAAGGCGCGCCAATTTCTCGAAGCTGACCTGTGCGTCGTGCCTTCATTCAAGGAAAACTTTTCGCTGGTGGTCGCCGAATCGTTGTCGTATGCGGTGCCGGTGGTAGTCGGCGACGGCACGCCCTGGAAGCAAGTCGATCAGATCGGCTGCGGCCGCTGCGTTCAGAATAGTCCGGATGAACTTGCAAAAGCGATTGAGGCGTTGGGCGCCGCGCCGCTGACTGAAATGGGTTTGCGCGGCCGCGACTGGATGCAGAGAGAATTTGGGTGGGACGTGGTGGCTGAGCAGATGCTCGCAACGTATCGGGAGCTGATTCAGCAGTCAAGGTAAGACGATCCACGAAAGTACACGAAGCAGAACTGATTTTGGTCGTGAGGTTTCGTATGATCTTGTGGATCGCTCTTCCGCGAGCGGGACCAAAGCCGAACCAACCAGAATAGGCATCAATGTACATTCTCGGAATAAATGCTTATCACGGTGATGCCGCGGCCGCGCTGATCAAAGATGGCCGCATCGTGGCCGCCGTCGAAGAAGAGCGCTTCAATCGCGTTAAGCATTCTGCCGGCTTTCCTGTGAAGTCAATTGAGTATTGCCTGAGTGCCGCTGAAATCGGAATCGAGGAGGTTGATCACGTAGGCATCTCACGCGATCCGTCGGCGCACTTGCACAAGAAAGTTCTGGTCGCCGCCCAGCGAGCGGCGAAGGGAATCGTGCGAGCGAGGGCTACGGCGCCGAGCAATCCACAGCTAAGGATAATCACTGAGGAAGATGCCGAAAAGGTCCCTGCCATCGCAGTTGAACCAAACGGCAATGGCCACTCGCCGGGAATCCTGCAACAAGTCGTAGATCGGCTGCGCAATGCCGCGCGCGTTCGAGATCTGAAAGAAGAGCTGGCCAGGGCACTGGGAATCTCGAAGACCAAACTGCGGGCACGAGTTCACAACATTGAACATCATCGGGCGCATCTGGCCAGTTCGTTTTTCGTTTCGCAGTTTGACCGGGCCGCTTTGCTTTCTCTCGACGGCTTTGGCGATTTCATCTCGACCATGTGGGCAGTAGGGGAAGGGAACTCGATAAAGGTTTTGGGCCAGGTCGAATACCCGCATTCGCTCGGCATCGTTTACACGGCCACGACCCAGTTTCTCGGCTTTCCGCATTATGGCGACGAGGGGAAAGTGATGGGCCTGGCGCCGTACGGACGGCCGCGGTTCATCGAAGCGTTTCGCGACATTGTTCGCACCGAAAAGGACGGACAGTTTCGGCTAAACCTGGATTACTTTCGGCATGCGGCCGAGGGCGTCGACATGACCTGGAACGAAGGCTCGCCGGTCATTGGAAAGATTTATTCAGAAGAATATGCGCGCGCATTCGGCGCGCCGCGGTGCACGCATGACGAGTTAACGGATCGCGAAAGTGATTTGGCCGCCAGCTTACAGTTGCGCCTGGAGGAAGTTGCCTTTCATCTTCTCAACCATCTATATCGTGAAACCGGTCTGAGCGAACTGGGACTGGCAGGCGGCGTCGCCTACAACTCAGTAATGAACGGTAAGATTCTGCGCAATACTCCTTTTCGGCGTGTCTTCATCCAACCAGCGGCCGGAGACAGCGGCACTGCTCTGGGAGTTTGCTACCAGATTTGGAACCAGCTCCTGAGACAATCGCGCGGCGAAGTGATGGAAGGCGCCTACCTCGGTCCGCAGTTCAACGATGAGGAGATAGTTTCAGAGCTGAAGGTCTCTGATCTGAAATTTGAGACACTCACGGATCAGGACCTAACGGAGCAGGCCGCGCGCGATATCGCCGGCGGCGCAGTGGTGGGTTGGTTTCAGGGGCGTCTTGAGTTCGGGCCGCGGGCGCTCGGCAATCGATCGATTATCGTCGATCCGCGCTGCGCTGATATGAAGGACATTCTGAACGAGCGCATTAAAAAGCGCGAACCCTTTCGGCCCTTCGCTCCGTCCATTCTGGCTGAACAGGTCGGCGAATATTTCCAGCAGACGCATCCGGCGCCCACGATGCTGATGGTTTATCAAATCAAGCCAGAACGATGCGCACAAATTCCCGCCGTCACGCACATCGACGGATCAGGACGCCTGCAGACAGTTTCACGTGAAGTAAACCCGCGTTACTACCAACTGATCGAAGACTTCTACAAGCTGACGGGCGTGCCCTTAGTGCTCAATACTTCGTTCAACGAGAACGAACCCATCGTGTGCACGCCGCGAGATGCGATCGATTGCTTTCTGAAAACACGGATTGATGTTTTGTATCTGGGGAATCATGTGGTGCGAAGGAATTTGCCACAGAGACACAAAGACACAGAGAAAGAATCAACAGATGGCTGAAGGGCAACCGAAGCCATCGGGAGTGGCCGCAGCAGCGAAGAGGGCACTCAGCGAGACGGAAGCGCTTAATGCACTGACTGAGCGAATCATTGGTTGCGCGATTGAAGTGCATCGTCAACCTTCGTGTCTTTGTGGCTGATTGAGAAAAGAGTTTTGTGATGAAAGTTCTTCTACTCAATCAATGTTTCTGGCCGGATGTAATGGCCACTGGCCAGCAGCTCACTGACGTGGCGTGCGAATTGGCGGGCCGCGGGCACAAGGTGACGGTGATCACCGGCCGGCGCGGCTATGACGATCCGCAACTGGCATTTCCACGGCGCGAGCGTTGGCGCAATATCGAGATCTTTCGCGTGCGCTCGATTGCTGCGAGCAAGACATCGCGGTGGCGGCGCGCGCTCAACTTCGCCAGCTTCCTGACGACTTGCGCCTGGCGCCTCGCATTCACGCGGCGACAGGACGTCGTCATCGCGCTGACTTCGCCGCCGCTGATCTCTTGGCTAGCTTCCTGGTTTACTCGACTCAAAGGCGGACGGCTGGTTTGTTGGGTAATGGATCTGAATCCGGATGAAGCGATCGCTGCCGGTTGGCTAAGAGCTGAGTCGGCGACGGCGAAACTTCTGGCCCGGCTCCTTCTGAGCAGCATGCAACATGCCGAAAAAATCGTCGTGCTCGATCGATTCATGAAAGAGCGCCTGCTGCTAAAAGGAATTCCTCCGGATCGGATTGAAGTGATTTCACCCTGGTCGCAGCCCATTCATTTCGACCGACAGGGAAGGGAAGCCTTTCGTCGTGAGCACGGTCTGACGGACAAATTTGTGATCATGTACGCCGGTAACCACAGCCCGTGTCATCCTTTGGATACGCTGCTCGAAGCGGCCGCCAAACTGGTACGGCGCGAGGAGATAGCTTTCTGTTTTGTCGGCGGCGGCAGCGAACAGCGCAAGGTTAAGGAGTTTGCGTCCGCCAATCAGTTGAAGAACATACATTGTCTGCCTTATCAGCCGCAGGAGGACTTGTCGGGAGTACTCTCAGCGGCTGACCTGCACGCCGTCGTGATGGGCGAAGCATTTGCCGGCACCGTTCATCCCTCAAAGATCTATAACATCCTGGCGATCGGAACGCCGTTTCTCTACGTAGGGCCGAAAGAAAGCCACCTCGGCGACATTATCGCCAGGCTCAACGATCCCGGCAGGGCGATGCAGTCGATTCACGGCCGGCCCGACGAGATCGAGCAGCTCATTTTAAATGCGGCGCTGGCCGTGAACGGCGATAATCGTTTCGCGGCTAACCAGCGTTCTGTCCGCAGCGGGCAATTAAATTTGGCCGCGGCTTTTTCAAAGATGACGCTGTTGCCAAAGTTCATCAAGGAAGTTGAGGCCATCGTTTCCGAGCCGGGAGCCAACCCGTCAGAGACTCCGGCCGCAAAGTTCCAATCTGCCTGACAACGTGAAAACATATTTCGCACTCTTTCTTGTTGCTGCCTGCGCGTCGCTCGTGTTGACGCCGTGGCTGCGGCGTGTCTGCGAACGCTATCGATTGGTCGACGAACCCGGCGACGGCCGCCGTGTGCATCAAAGGGCCGTGCCGCGTCTCGGTGGCCTCGCGATCTTCCTCTCGGTCCTGATCGCTTTATCGGTCCTCGGGTTGGTTAACAACCTACTGACGCATGCCCTGCGGCCAAACCTTAAAGAGATTCTCGTCTTTTTGCTTTGCGGCTTTCTGGTCCTGCTGCTCGGTATCTATGACGACTTGCGCGGCACCAACGCGACGGTGAAGTTTGCGGGCCTGGCTGCCGTGACTGTCCTCTTCTATGCCCTCGGCGGAAGGATCGAGCACCTCTCAATACCCTTTATCGGCGGCGTCAATCTTCATCCCGTCGTGGGGTTCCTGCTGACGATGGTTTGGGTTGTAGGGATCGCCAATGCTTTCAATCTGATTGACGGTGTCGACGGGCTGGCCACCGGATCGGCTTTGTTCTCTTCGCTGGTGCTGTTGACCGTCTCGCTGCTTCAGGAAAAGGCGATGGTCGCGGTCTGCGCCCTGGTGCTGACCGGCGCGCTCGCCGGATTTCTGCGCTACAACTTCAATCCCGCGTCAATTTTTCTGGGTGACTCCGGATCGTTATTTGTCGGCTTTTCGCTGGCGGCACTTTCGATTCTCGGGTCGCAGAAAGCATCCACGGCAGTTGCCGTTGCAATCCCCATACTCGCTTTCGGGCTGCCGGTCGTCGACACCGGAGTAGCAATTGCCCGCCGTTTCGTCAGCGGCAAACCCATCTTTCAGGGAGACCGCGAACACATCCACCACATGCTGCTTCAGCGCGGATGGTCACAGCGTCGCGTAGCTTTGGTGCTCTACGGCGTCAGTGCGGTGTTCGGTCTGCTGGCAATGTTGTTTGTAAACAACGGCAGCAGTCTGACTGCCGTACTCTTGTTCGTGGTCGGTGTGGCGGTCGTGATCGCGTTGGGGAACCTGCGATATCACGAAGTCGATGAACTGCGGGCCAGTGTCAAGCGCAACATCGGCGACCGCCGCGTGCGCGCAGCTAACAATCTGCGCTTGCGCAGGGCCTCGCAGACCGTCGCGGCCGCCGCGACACTGAATGAACTATTTGATGGTGTGCTGGAGGTGCTGGAGTTGGGCGAGTTTGTTTGTGCCACCGTGCAGTTGAACTGTAACGGCCGTTCGGAACTGAGCGATCGAGTCGTTAGCCTGGCCGCGGAAAATGGTCCCCTAAAAGATGTTTCGGTTCGTGATGGTCACATTCACTGGAGCTGGAAGCGCAAGGGCTTTGAGGACATCGACGTACTCGGATCGGATCGATTCTGGACCCTGCGTTTGCCACTAGCCGGCAACCAGGTCTCGCTTGGTTGCGTTAATTTGTATCGTCCGTTTGATTCTGAAGCGCTGCTCTTTGACGTCAATTACCTCACCACGGTTTTCCAGCCCGCGGTAGCCCAGGCCGCGGAACGGGCCCTGGTCAACGGTGGCGCGATACCGCGAAAATTCTCTGCCGCCGCCGGATAAAACCAAATTGTCAAACCCGACCGTGAGGTAGGGCATGCCTGGATACAGCCCTGCCTTACGGTCGGGCTTCTGACACTGAAACATGAATCTCATCCCTTAACACTTCGCCGGAAAAAATTGGACACCTCGTTTAGTCTAACCGCGACCATTGCACGCGCGACCGCCGGCTCCGCGATCGAAACCAGTAGAGTCCTTGTGGTGCTTGACCGCGTTGTCTTCTACGGGTTGATTGCTTTAATCGCGCTTACCGCAATTCCATACGGCACCGTCCACGCCTGGTCCCTATCAGCATTCGAGTGTGCGGTCTTCCTCTTGACGCTGTTGTGGATCGTACATGGCTTGCTGGCCGGTTCATGGAGAGTTGGCAATACGCGCCTGTTGTTCCCGATCTTCGCCCTGATGGTCCTGGCGGCGCTACAAAGCGTGGTGTGGTGGAAAATTGATTTGGCCGGCAGCAAGGTCGGGTACTCTTTGAGTGCCGATCCTTTCGAGAGTTGGGTTTTTGTTTTCAGAGTCTCGGCGCTGATTTTAGTGGCCTTGCTGCTGATTCGTTTTACTACCAGCCGCAAAAGATTGACGGTCCTGATTCACACGATTATCGGCGTCGCAGTCATCAGCGCCTTATTCGGTATCGCGCGTCAGGCCATGCAGCACTCACCGGGTTTCGTTCTATCCAAACTGAGGCCGGCGATGGGTTATGGACAATTTATCAACAAGAATCATTTTCCCTTTCTGATGGAGATGGCGATGGGCCTGGTTGTCGGCGTAGCGTTCATGAGAGGCAAACGCCGGGAGCGTATCCCGCTTTACCTGTCGGCGTTGCTCGCTATGTGGGCGGCCCTGGTGCTGTCCGTGTCCCGCGGCGGGTTGATGGCGATGGCCGCGCAAATTATCTTTGCGGCACTGCTATTCGTTAATTCAAGGAGAGTCAGGAAAGCCGGCAGCGTGGAAAGCCAATCGGATCGGTTTGCCTGGACGCGTTCGATCGCCGTCAAGGGGATCATGGCCACCGCCTTACTCGGAATTATTGTTTTCGGCATCATCTGGCTCGCCGGTGATCAATTGGCTACTGGAGTGGAAAGCGCGGCCGCGGAAATGACGACCCTCGATCGCACGGAGTTGCATGAAGGCTCGCGGCGGCGCGACATTTGGCAAGCGAGTTGGCAAATGTTCAAGGCGCATCCGATCGTGGGCGCGGGGCTGGGTGGTTATTGGGCCGAGTTTCCTACGTATCATCAGGCATCCGGCGTAACCACGCCGCAGCAGGCGCACAATGATTATTTGGAGTTACTGTCCAGCGGCGGCCTTCTGGGAGCGGCGCTATTGGTCTGGTTTGCAGTGGTCCTGGTTAAGCAGGCGCGCCGGAGCGTACGTACGAACGAGGGATTTCAGAGGGCAGCCACCTTGGGCGCGATTGTAGGTCTGGCAGGCGTTGGCGTGCATAGCATAGTGGATTTTGGATTGCACATCACCGTGAACGCGCTGGTGTTTATGGCTTTGCTGGCGATTATCAGTATCGCTCCGATTCCGAAGGCAAGCCGCCTTCGCGTCAAGCGCAGCCAGGTTTGACGGCCACCGGAATATCGAATCACGATGCAAGAGCATCTAACGCTGGCGTTCAGGTAGGGAAGATGCGATTGAAATCTCGCTGGGAACGTCTGATTTGAAAAAGCGCACGAATAATCTGGGCAGCGTGGCGCTATGGTTGGCGCTCGCGGCGCTGGGCAACAGCCTTTTCGGCTGGCCTCAGGACATTGCCGGGGGTGCCAGCTCGCTGGTCGGGCAGGACATCATCGGCGGCGCGTCGGTGGTCTTTAAGCGGCCGCCGCGAGTGCGCGATTTGGCCGGCGGCGCCAGCTCGCTGATTGTAAAGCATCGGGTCGCACGCAAACCTCCCGAACCGATCGAGATCGCGCGCAATAGGCCGCCAAGACCGCCGCGTCAGACCGGTGTGCCGGAACCTGAGAATACCCCGAAGGAACCTTCAAACGACGAGAAGTCTGAGACGGCTAACAACGAGGGAAATGCTTTCTATGACGCCGGTCAGTACGCGAAAGCCGTCGAAGCTTATAAGAAAGCCCTCTCCTTCAAACCGAAGGATGCGCTGACCTATAACAATCTGGGCGCGGCTTATCTCGCGCTGAATCAAAACAAAGAAGCGATTGATGCTTTCCAGGCAGCGGTAAAGGCGAAAGCGGACGACGCCGAAAGTTATTTCAATCTCGGCATTGCCCTCAACGCGACCGAAAGATATGAAGAGGCCGCCGCCGCTTTAAATCGGGCGATTGTGCTGAAACCGAATTGGCCCGAGGCGCTCAACGCGCTCGGCGATACCTATCTCGGTCTGGGTCGATACGAAGAAGCCGCGAAGGCGTACGAATCTCTGGTCAAGCTTCAGCCCGAAAACGTCAATGCTTACAACAACCTCGCTTTTGCTTACGATCGCCTGTCGCGCTATGAAGATTCCATCACAGCGCTCCGCAAGGTCATTCAGCTTAGTCCTTCCGATGCGTTCGCCTATAACAACCTGGGCGCGGCCTCGTACAAGGCCGGTAAGTACAAAGACGCCGTAGACGCATTTACTCAGTCATTGCGCCTGAAGCCGGACGATGCGGAAACTCAGAATAATCTAGGCGCAGCGCAATACGCACTGGAACAATATGGCCCGGCGGCGTCAGCGTTTCAGCAGGCCGTCAAGCTGAATCCAAAGTTTGCCGACGCGCAATACAATCTCGGCAACTCGTATTTGATGCAGGCCAAATTTAAGGAAGCTGCCGATGCCTATCAGCAAGCCATCAGGAACAAAGCGGACTATGGCGAAGCGCAGAACAATTTGGGCATCGCTTTAACGAACCTGGGACGAATTGAAGAGGCAGTGACCGCCTTCAGAGAGGCGGCCCGTTTGAAGCCCGACCTGGCTTCTGTCTTTAACAATCTCGCTTTCGCGGAAGACAAACTCGGCCACGAGCCCGAGGCGATCGCCGCGTATCAAACTGCAATCAAGCTAAATCCGAAGTACGCCAAGGCGCTTAACGGACTCGGTTACGTCTATGACAAGACCGGCCAATCCGCCGAAGCGGTGGAGTTACTGAAGCGGGCAGTTGAATCAAAACCGGATTACGTCGTGGCGCATTACAATCTCGGTAAGGCCTACTTCAACGTCGGCCGCTTTGCCGAGTCGGCTGCCTCGTTCAAACGTGCGACCGAGCTAAAGCCGGACTACGAAGAGGCCTATTTCAATCTTGGAGTGGCAAGCTTTCGCGCGGGACAGTTTGACGTTGCTGCTGAGGCCTTCAAAAAAACCGCATCCATGAACCCCGGCAACGTCGAAGCGTTCTACAATCTTGGCAACGCATACTATAAGGCCGGCAAGTATCAGGAGGCTTTGGCAGCTCTGAACCAGGCAATCAAGTTGAAGCCAACTCATGCGCTGGCCCACTTCAGTCGCGGGCTGGTCTACGCCAGCCTCGGCGACAAGGAAGGCGTGACGCACGACTTCGCCATTCTCCAGAAGCTCGATCCCCAGCTCGCTCAAAAGCTATATAACGCGGTCAAAAAATAGTTTAGATTTCAACCTTTACTGGCTTAACTGACTGTCTCATTTTGTCAGTCCACTACAGCTTGAACTCTAAACATACCCAGCCTCACCGTCGAGAAATCCATTGACGTGAGGCTCCAACGGCAGTAAACTTCGGTCGCAAATTCAGCCGTACAACATTCGCAGCTTGGGATGAACCAAAAGAGGGAGTAACCACGATGGCTACCAGAAAAAGAAAGGCCATGATGGCGCTGGCGGCGTTTCTGGCTTTTGCATTGTCGCAGGTATACGTGCGAGCCGGGCTGCCTGACGCAACGACCGCGCCCGTGCCGCAACGTGCGATAACGGCAACGCTACACACGAAGAACAATCAGCCCGTTAAAATTAATGGCAACGATGCCGGCACCGGCACGACGCTTCTTACCGGCACCACGATTGAGACGCCGGATCAGGTCAGCGCTACTATCGATCTCGGCGCTGCCGGCACCGTGGAAGTGGGACCCAATTCGAAAATCGAATTGACTTTCGACGCGCAAGGAAACGTTCATGTCAAGCTCATTCGCGGCTGCGCCAGGGCTAAGAAAAGAGCCCAGGCCTTCGGCGAGGCTGATGTTTCTACGGATACGGTTACCGATGCGACCAACCCGAGGAAAAAGCAAGCGGGCGGCTGTCTTCTGCCGAACGGTCAGTTGGGTGATTTCCCTGCTGGTGGCGGACTTACTGGCGCTGAAGAAGGCGCCGTTGGCGCGGGAATAGGTGGCGGAGTAATCCTGGCGTTTATTTTGGCTCGCGGCGGAAACTCAAGCCCGTCCCAATAACCAGCGCAACATCATCCTGAATTAACATTAGCCGGCCCTCTGTCATGGAGGGCTGGCTTTTTTGCGCCCCTGGTTTACAACTAAGGATTTAGTGGACCGTACCTCCAAATGATCGCTCACCTCACCACCAGACGAATCATTATCGCGATTTTGAGTTCGGCCCTCTGTCTTTGGGCCATCTGGCAAGCGGCGCGTATCGGCATCGCTCGCACCGCGGGCGAGAACGCGGGACTGAGTGACCAAACCAGCAGCGCCGATCTGGCCGTCAGGTTATCTCCCGCCGACGCCGAAACCCATTACGCGCGTGGTGACGTGTTGCAGCGGATTTCAGACTACACACGGGCGAAGGTTGAGTTTGAGCGGGCCGTGCAGTTGCGTCCCCGCGATTACTATCTGTGGTTAGTCCTGGGCGTTACTCGCGATGCTGATCAGGATCAGGAAGGAGCTTTGCGCGCGCTTGAGCAATCCGCTTTGCTCGCCCCGTCTTACGCAAAGCCGAGCTGGCAACTGGGCAACCTGCTGCTCAGGATGGGCCAGCTCGATCAAGCATTCGTGGAATTCCGAAAAGCGGCGCGCGGCGACCCAAGCACTCTGCCGGTGATCATTGATCTGGCGTGGGGACTTTCTCAGCGCGATCCACCGAAGGTTGCCGCGATGCTCCAGCCGGAAACCGATTCGACGCGCCTCGCGCTCGCGCTCTTCTTTGCGAAACATGATCAAGGCGCAGCGGCGGCTCAGCAGTTTCTTTCGACCAAAGGAATTTCCGACGCCAAATCGGAAGGCTTGCTCGACGAACTGCTGAAGGCCCGGGCATTCAACGACGCTTACCAGGTATGGGCGCGTATGCGCGACGCGCCGGCTACAAATTCGGGCAACGCATTTTTTGACGGCGGATTTGAAGGCTGGCTGGCCACAGGACAAGCCGGTTTTGGGTGGCAAATAGCCCCGAGCATCACAAACGTCGAAATGTCCGTGGACACCAGCGAACACCAGAGCGGCGGACGGAGTCTACGCGTAGAATTTCGCGGTAACTCGAATCCCGCGACGTCCTTGGTCACGCAACTGATACTGGTCAAACCGCAAACCCATTATCGGATTAGCTTCGCGGCGCTATCCAGAGATTTCGTATCAGTGGCGGCGCCAATCATTACGATCAGGGATGCTTCTGATCCAAAGGGCCTCATGCTGGCACAATCGCCGCCGCTTTTACCTGACAAGAACGGGTGGCGGTCGTTCGCTCTGGATCTGACAACCAACGCGACTACTCAGGCAATCGTGGTCTCAGTCGCGCGCCAAAACTGCACCAATGACCCGTGTCCGGCATTCGGATCTCTTTGGCTCGATTCATTTCAAATTGAGCCTCGGTGAAGACCGGCTTATTAATCCACTATGACCCGGGGAGAGTTGATTTGCACCATTTTGCGCGGGGCCTGGCGCGACTCGCCAGATTCGGATCTCTCGCTTTCAGTAGAAGAATTAGATGAAGTTACGCCGCTGCTTTACGATTCGGGCGGGGCTGCTCTGGGATGGTGGCGCCTTCGAGCCACTCAGTTGCGCGACTCTCCTTCCGCGGAGTTGATGCATCAGGCGTTTCGCCTGCAAGTACTCTTTGCCAAGACTCACGAAACCAAGGTTCAGAAGATTTTTCGCCTGTTCAGGATGGCAGGTGTTGAGCCGATTCTCATCAAGGGATGGGCCATCGGCCGCCTCTACCCTCAATTCGGATTGCGGCCTTCGGGCGATATAGATCTTTTCGTCGGGCGAGACGAGTACGCGGCGGCGCTCGAGGTCATCCGGAGCGAGGAGGCGCGCGATTGCTGGGTCGATTTGCATGGGCGCATTTTCGAACTCGCCGATCGCGATCCGGAAGGTCTGTTCCGGCGTTCAGAGCTGCTGCCATGCGGGGACCAGGAGGTGCGCGTCCTCAGCGCTGAAGATCATTTCGCTTTATTGGCGGTTCACCTGTTGAAGCACGGCGCGTGGCGGCCCATGTGGCTCTGCGATTTGGGTCTGCTGCTTGAATCCATGCCTGAGAGTTTTGATTGGAAGTTATGTCTGGGCGGGAACAAACGTTACTCCAACTGGATCCTGTCGGCCATCGGCCTGGCAAGCAAGTTAGTCGACGCGCAAATTCAAAGTGAGGAAATCGCCGCCCTCAGTCGGCAGATTCCCGATTGGCTTGCGTCCGCTGTGCTCAAGCAATGGGAAAAGCCGTTTCGGGAGTTTCATGAATCCCTTCCACTGATGGCCGGTTACCTCCGCCGCCCCGTCGACTTCGTCCGAGAAATCCCCAATCGCTGGCCAAACCCCATTGTGGCCACAATAAACGTCCGGGGAGAATTCAACAAATACCCTCGCGTTGGTTATCAGCTTTGCGAGATGGCCGCGCGCACAGCGAAATTCTTTTGGCGTTTGCCGCAAGGGATCTCGACTGGGGCAAGGCCTTTGAAAGCGGGTCAGGCCGAGTAAGCTGGATCGCGATCTCGACTTTGCGACCGAAAGGCAAAGCCTTTCCGCACAGTGTTGCGCCAGCGCCGCTGCTCTTATCCAAAGAAAACTTCCGCGATGCGATAGATTTCTTCGTCGAGCTTCTTCAACTCTCCGACAGCTTCCGCAAGCGGCACGCTCACTATCCGGTTGCCGCGCACCGCCGCCATCTGGCCCCACTCTCCCCGGCGCGCCATTTCGTAGGCCTTGATCCCGAATCTGGTCGCCAGAATGCGATCGAATGCGGTAGGCGATCCGCCGCGTTGCACGTACCCGAGCTTTGTCACTCGAGTTTGAATACCGGTGCAGCGTTCAATCTCATTCGCCAGGACTTCGCCGATTCCTCCCAACCGATCGTGCCGGAAAATCGAATCGCATTGGTCTGTGCTCAGGAAGGACTCGTCGGGATGGGGATGTGCATCTTCGGCTACCACGACGATTGAAAAGGCCCGGCCTTCTCGCTTGCGGTTAATTAACACGTCGCACACTCGAGAGATTCTGAAAGGGTGTTCGGGCACCAAAACGATATCTGCGCCGCCGGCGATCCCTCCGTAAGCAGCGATCCATCCGGTGTGGCGGCCCATGACCTCTACGACCATCACGCGATGATGTGACTCGGCGGTTGAATGGAGCCGGTCAATGGCATCGGTGACAATCGAGACGGCTGTGTCAAAGCCAAATGTAAAGTCCGTCCCGTTAATATCGTTGTCGATCGTTTTGGGGACGCCCACCAACTGAACCTGGTGATCACGCCAGAGATCACGAGCCGCTGACAGCGAACCTTCGCCGCCGACCACAACCAAGCCCGTCAGCTTGTGGGTCCGCCAATTTCCTTTCAGACGCTCGATTGAGCTGTCGTCTTTAGTCGGGTTAAATCGCGAAGTGCCGAGAATGGTACCGCCGCGCGGCAGAATCCCCGTAACTGATGTTCTGTTCAGCTCGATAAAGTCATTATCGACCAGACCAAGCCAGCCGTTTCTAAACCCCAGAACCTCGACGTCGTCAGCGTTTGCGCGTCTTACTATCGCGCGAATCGCGGCGTTCAAGCCGGGACAATCGCCGCCCCCGGTTAAGACTCCTATTCGCATGTTCTCATTAGAAACAACTGACGTGGTCCTTTGCACCAGATGCAGTTGTGTGGTTTAAGATCATTGCGCCCGATAACCGTCACTGTCAAACGAGCAGTGAATAGAGGTGTTTAGAGTACCAACCTTAGTTGGGTTCTTCTCAAAACAAAAACCCGGCTGAAGTCGCAACTCTGAACACCTGGTGCGCAGACTTCGAGAGTGACCTTGTGAGTAGGATAACAGTTAGCTCGGAACCTCTGATCCTGGCAATCGACACTGCGACCCGCGCGGGAAGCGTCGCGTTGGCGCGCGGCGCGGAGCTATTGCATCTGCAAACCGGCGATAAGGAGTCTTCGCATTCAGTTGATTTGATCGAGAATGTCGAAGTCGCTCTCAATACGATCGGGGCAAAGCTCAGCGAGGTCGAGCTGTTTGCAGCAGCTTCCGGACCCGGCAGCTTTACCGGTTTGCGAATTGGAATAGCCACGATTAAATCTTTTGCCGTGGCGGCCGGCAAACAATGTGTCGGCGTATCCACGCTTGCGGCAATCGCGCACGCGGCGGGAACGTCCGTCCGTACGGTCGCACTTTTACCTGCCGGACGAGGCGAGGTTTTCGCCCAAATGTTTTCCGTTGACGCGGACCACGTGCGCCCGCTGGATACAGCCGCGCATATCAGTCCGGAGGCCGTTGTGGAAAAATATGGATCGAACGAAAGTCTTATCTGGGCCGGTGAGGGCGCGCATCTAAACGCGACCACATTATGCGACCGCGCGAAAGCTGTGGGCATCGGCTGGGATGTTCGAAATTCGCAGTCGCTTTTGCGAAGCACGGGATGGATGCTTGCGCCTCGCCGTGATGAACTCGCCGGTTCGATCGCGGTTTTGGCTCTTGCAGAATATTGCGCCGGTCGGACCACGAGTCCCGGGGAATTGCGCGCGATTTATCTCCGTCCATCAGACGCCGAAATCAACGAGCAATGGCAATCAGAGAAATCACAACTGCCCGCCCGACGTTAAGAATCTCGGTCGAGCGAATGACTGAGCATGATCTCATCGAGGTGGTAGAGATCGAATTGCTATCCGGCCTGAGTCCCTGGGGATGGGACGCCTACCACAGAGAACTGCAGTCCGAGCAGGATGTGATCATGCTGGTTGCCAGGACTCAGGCGGCAGGCAGCAATCCCGGTGACGCCGAAGGGATTGCCGGCTTTATCATCTCGCGTTTGGTCGCCGGAGAACTTCACGTAAACAACGTTGCTGTGCGGGCTGAGTTTCGACGGCAGGGCATCGCGGCCCAACTGTTGTCAGCCGTGATTGACTGGGGCCGCCGGCAACACGCGCGAATGGCGCTGTTGGAAGTCCGGGCGGGTAACACCGCGGCTCAGGCGCTTTATTCGCGTTGCGGTTTCCAGGCTGTTGGCCGTCGCCGTCGATATTACAGTCAGCCGGTTGAGGACGCGCTATTAATGTCCCTTTCTCTGGAAAGTTCACCTTGATTTAACATCGCCGCTTGGGCTAACATTTCGGCCATGACGAAATGCCCCAGGCACTTCTCACCGCACGAACTTTCTTTCCAACCCAACAATCGAGAGGAGATTTATAGATATGGAAATGACTAAGGTGGACAGCCTGAAGGAACAACTAATGACGAGCAACCCGGAGTTTCGCGAGCTGGTCCGCGAACATGGTCGTTACGAAGACCGTCTGAGCGAACTGTCCGCACTTGCATATCCGAGCGATGAAGAGCAGTTGGAAGAGGTTACGCTGAAGAAAAAGAAGCTTGCCATAAAAGACCAGATTTATTCATTGATGCTCCAGCATGAAAAGACCGCGAGCACGGAGCACTGATTTTTGACGACCGCTGGACGCTCTGCTCTGGCAGACGGCTCAGTTTGGTTCTAAGATCAACTTGAAACGGGGACGACAGAGCCGCTGTTGCGCCCCGTTTTGTTCTTGGGGCCACTGACAAATCGAAACCTCCGAAAGCCATGGTTCGCGATGGAATTCCATTCGTAGTCGCGCCGATTTTGCTGGCAGCGGTGCCGGCCCTTTTCGGTTACTGGATACTGTCGCTGCCGCTGCTGGTAATCGCCGGCTTTATGGCGTTCTTTTTTCGTGACCCGCGTCGAACGCCGCCCCCGGAGACGGGAGTTGTGCTGGCGCCGGCGGATGGGCGAGTTACGATCGTCCGACCGGCTGACTCTGAAAATCCTGAGTCGCTGGTGAGCATTTTTCTTTCGCCGCTGGATGTGCATATCAATCGGTCGCCCATCGCTGGTGAAATCATCGAGATCTCTTACAAAGCGGGTAAGTTCCACATGGCGACAAGGGCGGATTCCAGGTTGCTAAACGAGCAAAATACCTTGACAATTCAGGGCAACGGGTTGACCGTAAGGTGCACCCAGATCGCCGGTATTCTGGCCCGCCGCATTGTCTGTTGGAAAAGGAAAGGTGACCGGGTGGAGTGCGGCGAGCGTTTTGGCATGATAAAGTTTGGCTCGCGCACAGACCTGCTGCTACCACCCATCGTACAGGTAGTCGTGCATGAGGGCATGCACGTGCGTGGCGGTGAAACCATAGTCGGAAGAATCAGAAAATGAGCCTATCGCGTTTACAGGCAGGGAAGCGCCTCGAAGCCGCACCGGCGCCCACTCGGCACAAGGGCCTTAAGAAGGGTGTGTACGTGATACCGTCATTCTTCACGACTCTAAACATCCTGGCCGGCTTCTACTCGCTGATGGCCACGATGAGTGGCTTTAGATTGCTGGGAATTGGCGGAGTTCAGCAAGTAAAGGAAGCAGCCGAGCGCTTTGATTATGCGGCCATGGCTATCGGGTGGGCGGTCGTGTGCGACACTCTTGACGGGCGCATCGCGCGCATGACAAAGAGCACCACCGAAATTGGAATTCAACTCGATTCGCTGGCGGATATTGTTTCGTTTGGATTGGCTCCTGCGGTGCTTGCCTACGCGTGGGGTTACGGAACGGCGCTCCAGGACTGGACGAATGTCCGGCAACTCGCCTGGTTTGTCTCGTTCATGTTTGTGATCTGCGGCGGCTTTCGGCTGGCCAGATTCAATGTGCAGGCATCGCGTCCGCGTCCGCTCAAGGAAGGCACTCAAAAAGTAGACAAAAAGAGCTTCGTCGGATTGCCGATTCCGGTGGCCGGATGTTTGATTGCGGCCATCGTTCACTTCTCTCCCATGCCCATCAAGTATGCGCCGCACCGTTATGAGGTGCTCGCCATTCTGATGATGGTGCTGGTGGCCTTTTTGAGTGTGCTAATGGTGAGCACAATGCGCTTCACCAGTCTTAAGTCTTTGGGCACCGGGAGGCGCAATGCACGGCTGGTAATCGGAATGATAGCCCTGGCGGGTTTGATTTATCTCTATTCACAATGGGTCCTGCTAATCCTGGCGACCGCCTATGTTGTCCATGGATTGCTTTCGCGTGGCTTTACTTCACTCTCGCGGCGCACGCCTGAGGGCCAACCTTCTGAGGTGCGCGAAGCCTGAAGTCTCTGTTAATCCTGCCTGATCGGAAAACAACCGATTTGAGAAAGGATTGCCAATACATGGGTAAGACGACGTGCTGTTTAGGCGTGCTGGTAATCTTTTTCTTTTCCATTTCGCTCATGGCTCAGTCCGACAACGCGCCTTCGATCAGCAAGGTTTTTGCAACGCTATCTAAGTCGTTGGATTCGAAAAGCTCAACCATCGGCGACGAGTTTGCCATGGAAACAATTTAGTGATGTTGTTGTTGATGGACACTTGGTCATCCCGAAAAGCTCCAAATTGCTCTGCCACGTAGCGGGAGTTGTGAGCAAAGGGAAAGGTGAACCCCAATCATTGCTGACCATTGTAATCGACAAAGCCGTTGCCGTCGGCGGCGGAAGGGACATCCCGGTGCAAGCGATCGTGGTCGCGATCGCAGCGCCTGTGAATCCACTCTCGTCTGATCCTACGTACGGAATGGTGCATTCCAACGAACCAAAAATGGTCGGCTCCGGTCCAAGGGTCACCACCAGCACGCCTGCCTTGCCGGCGAGCAGCAAAGCTAACTCGACTGCGGCAGTGGCCACAGCCGAACTAAAAGGCAGAATGGAAACTTTGCTGTTGACCTAGGACTCTCTGGGCGCGGTTGGCTACGAAGGCGTTTCCATCTCCTGGCATCTCTCGATTCCCCCGCCACTCACGGTTTTTTCAACCAGGGCGAAGAACATGAAGTTAGAGGCCGGAACTCAGATGCTGCTTCGGATGGCCTCACCGCGTTTGCCAAAATAGCTGAGACACTATTCGCGAGGCTTGACGTTTTCCCTGATGAACTTTGCGATGTCCTGGGTTGAGGTTCCAGGAAGGAAGATCTCAGCGACGCCTAGTTGCTTGAGTTTGGAAATATCTTCCTGGGGAACGATTCCTCCCAGGACCACCAGAGTATCTTTCATTCCCTGGTCGCGGAGCAGGGAAACGATTCGCGGGCAAAGCGTATTGTGGGCGCCGCTTAAGATTGATACACCTACTGCGTCGACATCCTCCTGCAATGCCGCTGCTGCGATCATCTCGGGTGTTTGCCGGAGTCCCGTGTAGATGACTTCCATACCGGCATCGCGCAATGCGCGCGCGATTACTTTGGCGCCCCGGTCGTGACCGTCGAGGCCGGGCTTGGCAACTAAAACGCGAATCTTTCTGGAAGATTGATCCATTGAAGGAATAAATCTAAATAGCAGGCTCTTCGTAAATTCCGTAGACATCGCGCAGAGCGGAGCAAATCTCGCCGAGCGTGGCGTACGCGCGCACAGCTTCGATGGTAGCCGGCATTGTGTTATCGCCTTGTTGAGCTGCTTGTCTCAATTTGTCGAGCGTTCGGTTCACTTCTCCGCCGTCTCTTTTCGTGCGGGTACGTTCCAGCCGTTCGAGTTGATGCTGGCGGACTGACTCGTTTATTACCAGGGTGGGAACTTGCTGAGGCGCATCTTCCATAGCGTACTTGTTGACGCCCACAATCGTCTGATCCCCTCGCTCCAAAGCCTTCTGGTATTGATAGGCCGACTCCTGAACTTCGCGCTGCGGAAAACCTTGTTCGACCGCATCGACCATGCCACCCATGGCGTCGATCCTTTCAAAGTAATCGAGGGCGCCTTCCTCCATTTTACTGGTGAGAGCCTCGACGAAGTATGAACCACCGAGCGGATCTACAGTGTTGGCGGCCCCCGTTTCTTCAGCAATGATCTGCTGCGTGCGCAGAGCGATTAGCGCGGCGCTGTCCGTGGGCAAAGCCAGCGCTTCATCGTAAGCATCTGTGTGCAAAGACTGGGTTCCGCCCAGCACCCCTGCTAGAGCCTGAATCGCCACGCGCGCGATGTTGTTAAGAGGCTGTTGCACGGTCAGCGAAACTCCTGCGGTTTGCGTGTGAAAACGTAACTGCATCGTTCGTTCGTTTTGAGCGCCAAAGCGATCACGCATTACTCTTGCCCAGATCCGCCGAGCAGCGCGATACTTGGCAATCTCCTCAAAGAAGTCATTATGTGCGTTGAAGAAAAATGAAATGCGCGGGACAAACTCCTCAATGTCCAGGCCGGCTCGCAAGCCCCATTCGACGTATTCGATCCCATCGCGCAAAGTAAACGCCAGCTCCTGCAAGGCCGTAGCCCCCGCCTCACGAATGTGATAGCCGCTTACGGAAATTGGATTATATCGAGGGACGTGTTTGGTGCAGAACTCCAGGGTATCGACAACGAGCTTCATCGCAGAGCGAATTGGATAGATCCACTCTTTCTGAGCAATGTATTCTTTTAGGATGTCGTTCTGAAGTGTCCCTGAGATTTTTTTCCAGTCCGCACCTTGCTTTTCAGCGACAACCAGGTACATGGCGAGGAAAACTGATGCCGGTGCGTTGATGGTCTGGGAAACCGTGACGCTTTCCAGGGGAATCCCACCGAAGAGAGCTTCCATATCAGCCAGTGAAGAGACTGCGACCCCGCACTTTCCTACCTCGCCTTCGGAGAGTTGCGAATCAGCGTCATAACCCATCAAAGCAGGGAGGTCGTAGGCAACCGACAGCCCAGTTTGTCCTTGATTCAAGAGATATCTGAAACGCCGATTGGTTTCTTCAGGGGTGCCGAAGCCGGCGAATTGACGCATCGTCCAGAGCTTGCCGCGATAGCCGGTAGCGTGTATGCCGCGCGTGTAAGGAAACTGGCCTGGAGAAGCGAGGTCATTTTCAATGTCGATATCGGCTATGTCCGAAGCCGAGTAAAGACGGTTGACCTCTTCAAGCGAGACAGTCTGAAAGCTCGTCTTGCGCTCGCCCCCAGGGCGTGCAGGCTTTAAACTCTGTTCTTCCCACCGTTCTGACGCGAGCTGTTCGGAAGAGTCTTCTTTGATCTCATGCATACTTACGGACTCACTGCGAAAAGTTGTGCCAACGCATCGGATGAAGACTGTTATTGATTAGAAGTCGATATTAGTGGAAGCACAAGATCAGTGTCAAACACCTTCGAGATCGCGTCTTCCAGACAACGCTGGTTGTCACTATCGAAAATTGCAATGCGGAAGAAGGGAGCGCGGCTGCTCAACTTCAGCAGCCGCGCGATCTCGGAGGGACCCGAATAGCGTGGTCAGAACAGCGGGGTCAAGCGGATGCTATTAGCGGACAAACGATAGCGTCTCAATAGCCGAACCTTGTTTGACTGACTCAATTGGTATGACGACGTCGTTCGGTCTTACCATTCCCAATCTCGTTCGTGCTGCAGATTCGATAATGTTCGGGTCAGTCGTCATGCTGCGGATTTCATTCTGCAATGATTCATTTACTCGGCGTGCCGCATCGATATCTGCAGTCATCTGCTGGTATTGAAGCAACGAAGTCTCTGACTCCGATCGCGTTCGCATGATCGCGGCGGCGCAAATCCCAAGGGTAGCCAACAGAATCATTCCAAGGATAACCCACGAGGGAATTAACCCTAACCGTCCAATGGTTGCGGGAATAAACTCCCGCGACACTTCTCGAATAGAAAACTCTGGAAGTGCCTGGGCGGCGGCTCGTTGAGTCCCATGTCGGTTGCTCAACCAATAAATATTACCTGCCCTGTTCAAAGGAATACCTCCATTCGTTATGTAACCTTTTAGCCGCCCGCAGTCGCCTGTGATCCACCGCCACCACTTTGCCCGGGGTTAGCTTTCAATCCGATAAGGCAAATTCGTTCGGCTAATACGGTCGCGAGGATGCGTTGAGTCGTCTGCACCCCGGCGTGCGCCGTATACGCCTCCTCTGCAACGTCACTCGCACGGAAGCCATTTTGCGCCGGGCCATAACCCTTGATTTTTGCGAATCTCGCTGACTTGCGGCGCGAGAGACTGATTTTGGGTTCATTGACATTCTCCCTAAGACGTCGGTCAACAGGGTTGAAGAGAGCACGACCGTTAAAACAGAGCAGCCACTACATAACCGTCGGAAAACTCGACGAACCACAAGATAGAGTGGCTGGGGGCCTTCAATTCCTTGTTCTGCAATGCTTTACCAAAACCGAGGCCGACTTTAGCACCTGGGTTGCGAGCGCGCAAGAGCATTTCCCTACAACAGTTTAACAAGCTAACCTCAACATTTACATCAGGTAGGGCGATTAAGCGCTTAAATCGGCGTACGCGCGGCGAACGGAAAGAGAGTTAGCGACCGAGCACACGCACTCGAAACACATTGTTGGCCCGCATTCGGCGATTTGCGCGGATCGATATTATTAAGTGTCTTCTTGAGCCAGGATCTTGTATCTGCATCGTAGCGACACGGGTTCCCGGATATGTCGATTCTCAAGACCGAAGATAAGCACCCTGTTATGAGGAGGTTGCGTAGGGAGTCGGTTATCGGCACACTCGTTGCTGAAGGAGAGAAGTCGCAGTCGTGTGCTTAGACACAGGAAGATTCTTGGGAGAGACAGAGCAGAAATGAAAATAATCAAACATGCTGAGCGCGGTCTAACGGTGATCGCCGGCGGGTTGTTCGACTCCATTCAGATTATTAACCGCTATAAACCGAACCCGTCATTTACACCCAAGTGGTCGGACAAGCCTCTTCTGAAGTCATGGCAAAAGACGAAGCCCACATTGGGTTGGCCCCGGACTACGGACTCCCTTTGTCCGAACTGCGTGATTGAAGCTCGGGAGGATATCCTTAGCGGCAAGAAGGACGTATCCGTCCTGCTGAACGAGAAGGTTGGCGAAGTCAAAGCGCAGATCATTGAGCGCGATGGCCAGATTTGGATGATTAAGGACTGTCCGATTCACGGGCACATCGAAGACATGATGGCTATGGACTCCAAGTTCATGACCCACATTGAGGCGATGTTTCCCGGCCGCGACATCCCCGCGCACAACGACGAAAAGCTGCACAACCATGGCTCAAGCACCATCAAGTACGGGCGCGGCGCCGTGCTCACGGTTGATTTGACCAACCGCTGCAATATGATGTGCGACCCTTGCTTCATGGACGCCAACCAAGTCGGCTTTGTGCATGAATTGAGCATGGATGATATTAAGGAAATTCTCGACAACGCTATTTCCATCAAACCGCGTCGTCAAATGTCGGTGCAGTTCTCCGGCGGAGAGCCTACGATCTCACCACATTTCCTTGAGGCCATTCGTTACTCCCGCAAGGTTGGTTACAACTCGGTGCAAGCCGCGACGAACGGAATTGAGTTTGCGAAGAGCAAGGAATTCTGCCGCGAGGCTGCTGAGGCTGGATTGCGTTATGTCTACTTCCAATTCGATGGTATCGGCAACGATGCGAATAGTCACCGGCAAGTCGGGAATCTCTTTGATGTAAAGTTGCGGGCCATCAACAACTTGCACGAGGCGGGCGTTGAGATCGTCCTGGTAACAACTCTGGTCAACGGCATCAACAACGACCAGGTCGGTTCTATCATCCGGTTTGCTCTTGAGAATCCGAAGAAGATTGCCTTTCTTTCTTTCCAACCGGTTTCATTCACCGGACGTGACGAAGCGATCACGCCTGAGCGCCGGCTGCAACAACGGTACACGCTTTCACATTTGGCTCATGACGTAAAGGATCAGGTAGGTATTACCGAACCAACGCGAGATTGGTTCCCTTTATCACTGATGGGAGCTTTTGCGGATTTCGCGGACCTTGTGCATGGACCAAACTCCGAATGGGGTCAAGTGTCTTGCGGTTGCCATCCGAATTGTGGTGTCGGTACCGCCGTGATGGTAGACAAAGAAACCAAAGAGATGAGTCCTGTACCGGCATTTCTCAATATTCCTGGGCTTGTCAAAGATATGCGCAAGATCACAGACGCTGCCCGCGGCAAGTGGAAATCCAACGTCATGATGGGACTGGCCCTCTTGAAGAACTACCGTCCCTACAACGCGCCGTCGCAGTTCAATTTGTATGAGCTGTTTAAGAAGTTCGATAAGTCATTCGGCTTGACTGGGAAGGATTACGGGAAGGTAGACGGCGAACGCACGCAGGAGGATATCGAGAAGCGTCGGGCCGACCGATGGAACTTCCTATTCATCGCGGGAATGTGGTTTCAGGATTTATTCAACTACGATTTTCGCCGCACGGAGATGTGTATCATCCCCTACGGCACCCAGGAAGGCGAGATCAGTTTCTGCGCGTACAACACTGGAATTGGCTGGCGCAATATCATCGAACACATGCACCAGAACGCGACGGTGGCCAAGTGGTATGAAGAGCACGGCCGACACGAAATCTTTGCGGGTGGCAAAGAAGTGCAGCTATCCGATAAGACGCATAACTTGAGACTCAACGAAGGCGATTTGGCCCGGCCGAACAAGCCACAGATGGAAGGACCGAAAACGGCGCACGAAGAGAAAGTCATGATGCGCAAGCTTTATCAGGAAATGGTGCTCAAACAGCAACAGATCAAGACGGATAAGGGTGACAAGCCCGTGCAGATTCAAGGGCTGAGTAGAAAGAAGGAACTTGAGGTCGTTACGGCCTAAATGGTTTACATCGGCAACGGTGAGCCCCGCGAATAACGAGAACTGTTCGCGGGGTTTTCCATGCGCGCTTGACCCTGACGCTGAGGCGCATGTTTAATATGAGTTCGAAAAGAGCGACTAGAGAAAGACTGAAAACAAGACTGGAGAAATAGATGGCAGTAGTGAATATTAACCCGGGTGAATCGATTGAGAGCGCTTTGCGGCGGTTCAAGCGGAAGGTAATGACCGAAGAGATAATCAAGGACGCCAAGAAACACGCGTTCTTCATGCCACCGGGCCAAAAAGCAAAGCTCAAATCCGCCCTGGCTCGGAAACGAAACAAGAAGAAGGGCCGTCCTCGACCGCGCCCTACTAGCTAGGCTTCCAGTCGGGCAGGTCTGCAAGCGGCGAACTCGCCACGTCCACAACGAAAATGAGCTTAGATTAGATCGCCTTTTCAAGTCGTGAGAGCACGTGTGCAAATGGGGGCCGCGCGATTCTGAGGGTAGCGCATTGAAGTGAGCAATGACCCGGATTTTATTAACAAACGACGATGGCATCCATTCTGATGGACTGGTAACGCTCGAGAGGGCTTTGCGCGAGATCGGTGAGGTGTTCGTTGTCGCCCCGGCGGCCGAGATGAGCGGAGCTTCACACAGCTTGACACTAGCTCGTCCGCTTCGAATTCGGCAGATTGATGAGCGACATTGGACGGTTGATGGAACACCTACGGATTGCGTGACGTTGGCGCTGCACAAGATACTCGACGAAAAACAACTGCCCCATCTGTGCGCCTCAGGCATTAATCATGGCGGCAACCTGGGTGACGACGCAACCTATTCGGGAACTGTGGCAGGGGCGCTGGAAGCGACGATTCTCGGTGTTCCGGGCCTCGCTGTCAGTCTGGTGGCGCGAGAACATTTCGACTTCACTGAGGCAGCACGATTTGCTCAATTAGCGGTCAAGAAGATTCTCACTGAAGGCCTGCCCGACGGAACGCTTTTGAACATCAATGTTCCCATGGGTGAAATAAAAGGCGTCAAAGTAACACGGCAGGGAATCAAGAACGCGCGACCAGTAATCACTGAGCACATCGATCCTCGCGGTAAGCCGTACTTTTGGATCGGCGAGCAGTATTTTCGTTCCAATGCAGAAGACGGAACTGATTATCGCGCCATCGAGGAAGGGTATGTTTCGATTACGCCTTTGAAGAGCGACATGACCGACCACGGCGCATTGTCAGAGATAGCATCATGGGCTCACCTGGCAACGCCCGAACTACTTCAGACTCGATAGCGGACCGATTCTTCAAGGAATTGAGCTCCACACCTTCACGGATTAAAACGCTGCTGGCTGAGTATCGCATTCCCCGCGAGCGCATGGCCGATCGTTTGCGCGAGAATTATCAGATTCGCGACGCGGATGTTCTGGAGGCGATGCGCCGCATCCCGCGTCATTTTTTTGTTTCCGAGGCGCTGCGGGGCCGCGCCTATGGTGACCACGCCCTGCCGATTAGTTTCAATCAAACTATTTCGCAGCCGTTTATCGTTGCCAGAATGACAGAGCTGCTGGGACTTGATAAGAAGAGTCGAGTTTTGGAAATTGGCGCGGGCTCAGGCTATCAAACCGCAGTTCTCTCTTTCCTAGCAGGTCAGGTTTACGCGATCGAACGCATAGGAGAACTAGCGCGCGAAGCGCAAGCTCGGATCAGAGAACTTGGAATCTACAACGCTACGGTTAAGGCTTTTGATGGCACGCTCGGTTGGAGCGCTCACGGCCCCTATGATGGGATCCTGGTAGCGGCCGGTGGGCCACGCATTCCCGATCCCTTGATCGCGCAGTTGAAAGTCGGAGGCCGTCTGGTGATTCCCATTGGCGAAACGCGTGAGTCGCAGAAACTCGTCCGCGTCATCAAGTGTGAAAGCGCCCATAAGATAGAAGAGCATGGGCCGTGTCAGTTTGTGCCGTTGATTGGCCAGCACGGGTGGCCGGAAGCTAGTAGGCAGTAAGGAGCATGCGGTATCGGCACAGAATTAAAAAGCACTAAACCCAAAACCGGATGATAGGCAGAATCATAGAAATACTCTCAGTCTTCATAGTGGCCACGATCTCCAGGCTCGGCTATGCCGGTATCGTGCTTCTGATGGCTATTGAGTCGGCATGTATTCCGCTACCCTCAGAGATAATCATGCCGTTTTCGGGTTACCTGGTGTACACGGGTCGGTTTAATTTGTGGTTAGTCGGTGTCGCGGGAGCGTTCGGCTGTGTGGTGGGATCGTTGGCGGCCTATTGGGCCGGCATGCACGGCGGCCGGCCGCTGATTGAAAAGTATGGCCGATACGTGTTGATTTCGCGTCACGATTTGGATTTGGCCGATCGGTGGTTCGATCGTTTTGGCGAGATCATTGTCTTCGCCAGCCGTCTGTTACCTGTGATTCGGACCTTCATAGCTTTTCCCGCCGGCGTCGCGCGCATGAATTTGAAAAAGTTTGTGATCTATACCTTTGCCGGTTCACTACCCTGGTGCATTGGCCTGGCATACGTAGGACAGAGACTCGGAAAAGAGTGGGACACGAATCCGACCCTGAAGACTCTCTTTCACCGATTCGATTTCGTGATTGGAATCGTTATTGTTCTGGCTGCAGCCTGGTGGATTCGGCGGCACCTCAAACACGTGCGCAACGATTCACAGAAAAGTCGGTAAGTTTGACAGCGTTCTAATCGTCACATAGAATCCAAGCCTGTTTTAGTTCGGGGCGTGGCTCAGCCTGGTAGAGCGCTCGGTTCGGGACCGAGAGGTCGGAGGTTCGAATCCTCTCGCCCCGACCAGAATCCCCGCAAAAGAATTGTGGCTTGCCGTTCTGGGTGTCAATTACTGAAACCCACAAATTTTGTCTCGTACAATCCTTACGCGATTTCGAGTGTCTAGCTGGTTTTTGCAGCATCATATTTGATGGAGCACTGAAGATGAACACTAGAGATCGGAGATTTACCATAGGGGCTGCCCTTTTTCTGATGGTTGCGATTACCCAGGTGTGTTTCGGGCTCAGCTTCGCCATGGCGAACCCTCGAACTGCACCGCTCGCACCTGAACCTCCACCCATCACGGCTATCCTTATGACGCGTGGTAATCGGCCAATCACGGTAAACGGTGGCAACGCGCTCAGCGGCGCGACAATTCTTACAGGTTCAATCATCGAAACCCCCGATCAGGTGGGTGGCGTAATTAGTCTAGGCTCGCTTAGTAGTTTAGAAATCGAGCCAAACTCGAAGGTGAAGCTTGAATTTGATGAAAATGGCAACCTGAAGGTTACAGTCATGAGGGGCTGCGCAACCGCAAGAACCAAGAAGAACGTCATTGCTGAGATTGATACCTCTCTGGGAGTTGCCGGCAAGACCGATCCCAAGAAGCGCGGCTTTTTAGGCGTCTGCTTTCCACCGGGGGCGACAGCGCCCACAGTTACCACCGTGGCGGCAGGTGCTGCTGCAGCGGGTGCGGGTTTAGGCGACTTCGTTAACATCTTCGTGCTGACTGGAACCGGAACTGCAGCAGCTATTTGGTTCTTTCGAGGGGCGAATCCGAGCCCATCCGGTCCCTAAAAACTGAGTAGTTGATTTCAGAATCCATGCAAAGAAAAAGGCTCGTCAACCGACGAGCCTTTTCTCTTCGAAGGAATTACTAGTTGAGGTCCGGACGAGAGATTATTTGTTAGCGTGGACCTTCGCGCGATTGGTTGCAGAGGGATCGGCATCGACTGCAAATCTTCCCACGAAGCTCGGGTCATACCCGAGGCCGGAGATTCGGTTCGCAATGACCTTGTCGTTATTTCCGCTATCCGAGACGCCGGCTTGATACGGATTCGTGAAACCCGCCTTGCTGATTGTATTGTTCACAACCTTGACGTTCGTCATGGTCGCCGGCGGATTCCCGGAAGCATCGAGCTCCGCAACCCAGACGCCTACATCATTCTCGCTGATAGTGTTTTGATCGATCTGAGCTCCGACGCTGTAAGGACTGCCGAAAAAATACGGGCCGGCAACTAACAAGACGCCGGCAGCGGAGAAATTCTCAGGCCCGGTGTATTCGTTGTTGGAAACCTGGTTGCGCTTGATCATACCGGTGGCGCCGAAACCCAGTTGAATCCCGTTGCGTGCGATAAAGGGGCTCGGGGCAAGACCATCGACGACGTTATCGGTAATCGTCGCGTCAACATTACCGTTGGCGATGATGCCGCCCTTTTGGTAACCGGTCGCCGTGTTGTCCTCGATTTTCACTCTGCACGTTGCGGCCGACGCACCGAGATTGCGAACTTCGATTGCGTTTCCTTCATCACCGCAGGGGCCGGCGCCCACGTGATTGATATTGGTGACATTTGTGTTTGTAATTGAGCCTGACGCGCCGTCGAACAAAATTCCACGGAGGCGATTAGGACCTTCGTCGCAAGGATCGATCAACCCGCTCGTGGTTATCGTGACGTTGGTGACGTCGGCGGCTGCTCCGCCATTCTGAACAACGCCTCTCTTGAAATAGTCTCCGAGAGGATCCATCGCACTAATCGTATGGCCGGCGCCGTTGAGCGTGAATCCATTTGGAACGATGATGCTGGAGGTAGTAATGCAATCACCGTTAAGCGTCATCGTTTTCTTCGCGATGGTAAATGTGCACTGAGCGTCCACCGCAGCAGTGGCTGTCAGTGTCAAAGTTATCGCGGCCAGGAGGATTAAGAGATGCTTTTTCATGGAGTGGTCTCCTTTCAAGGGACGGGCGAATATGGGGGCGGTCATTTTGGCGACCGTGAGAATAGTTCATCGAGCGAATTCTTATCGCGAAATGGTAGTAAGGAGCAAAGATCCCGCGTGTACCAACCACTTAATACCACACTATGCTTTCGGCGTCTACTTTGCACGTATGGTAAATAGGCACACTTTGGTTGTTCCAAGAACGCTGGCGCATTTCCTGGTAAGACTAAACTTAGGGAGCTTCGATTGGACATCCTGGGGTGATAGAATCCGCAGTGCTTTCAGGAGATCTGATCAGGCTGACATGGCAAAGCGTTTGCCACCGGTAACCCGATCTCGTTCGTGAAGATGGGTTTGACTGGACTTTTCCCCGGCGGTAACAGAACGTGTAAAAGCGCTGCTCGCAGAAGTTAGGAAACGCAATCGTGAATCATACGGAAACACCGGCAAGCGTGCGACCAGTCGCTCGATTTCTCGATCGAGTGATTTACTTTTCGCTGCTAACTACGATTGTATTGACGGCCATTCCATATGGCACGGTTCAACCGTGGTGGATAGCAATCTTCCAGTGTATGGTTTTCTTGATCGCGATACTTGGACTGATCGAAGCGATTATCAGCAAGAGGTGGTCACTTGACCTTTTACCGGTGGCCCCGCTATTAGCCCTCATTTTATTTGCGGCAATCCAGTCGCTGCCGTTGTTTTCCGGACCGGGACCAATTAGTCCCCGCACCTCAATAAGTGCCGACCCCTATAACACACGCTTGTTCGCAATTCAGCTTTTTGCTCTTACTCTCGTAATCCTGTTACTCCGGCGCTACATCTCCAACAAAGCGCGTCTCCGTAGCTTGATTTATGTCGTTATCGGTGTCGGCGTTGGCAGCGCTTTGTTTGGCATCGTCCGGCAGAGCTTACAACAGTCTCCCGGGTTCTTGCTGCCCGCGCTGCCGATTGGAGGTCGCAGCTTTGGACAGTTTATCAATCGAAATCACTTTGCGTTCTTGCTGGAGATGAGCCTGGGACTGACGCTGGGCTTGATTGTGGGTGAAGTAGGGCGTCGCCGTCGGGTGCTGTTCCTTCTTCCGATAGGTGCTCTTCTGTGGGTGGCTTTGATTTATTCCAACTCACGCGGCGGCATCCTGGCCTCGCTCTCTGAGGTCCTTTTTCTGGGAGTGCTGCTCGACCCAATTCGTCACTTCACCAAACATCGCGCGGAAACAGGCTGGCGCCGTTTTCAGAACTTGGTGGGCGGGTTGGCAATGCGAGTCTTCCTGATGGCCTGTTTGATCGGATTATTTGCGTACGGAGTTGGCTGGGTGGGCGGTGAACCCGTAGTAAACAACTTCCAAAATGCGGGCACTGATTTCAGTCAGCAGGAAATGGAGAATAACACCAACACCAGCCGCAAGGAGATTTGGTCCGCGACGTGGCAAATGATCCGGGCCCATCCGTTAGCAGGCTTCGGCTTTAGCGGCTACTGGATCGGGATAACCCGGTATCACCACGCATCTGGCGAAATAACACCTCAGCAGGCCCATAATGACTATCTGGAATTGATGGCTAGCGGCGGTCTTATTGGGTGCGCGCTGGTGGCATGTTTTGCGGTGTTGTTTGTGAAAAAGGCGCGTCAACGTCTACATTCGCCGGATCCGTACTGTCGAGCAGCATGTTTGGGCGCGCTTACGGGGATATTTGGGGTAGCCATTCATAGCTTCGTTGATTTTGGAATACATATAACCATTAACGCTTTACTGTTGTTTACCTTGATTGTAATTGCCGTACAGAACGACCGGCTGGCGAATGCCAGGGCTGGCGAGGACTCGGGACTGGCAGGAACCCTGGGCAAATGATCCCTTCCAGTGTGCGCGGTCAACCAGGGTTGGCGGGATAGGTAGAAACCGCTTGACGTGCGAGAAATGTGGGGGGTATACTCCACGCCAAATTCTTCGGTGCCGGCGAAGTCAAAAAGAAAGTCTGAACATTTCTCTCATTAAGTTGATGAGAGGGGGAGTAAACTCATGAATCTCAGATACCAGAGGCTCACCTCGGCGACCGCTTTACTGGTTACCCTCGCGGTTGGGCAACTCTATGTCGGAATCACGTTTGCTGAGGCAAATTCCGCCCTGAGTGTTTCAGGTGCTGTACCTGTAGCGCTAATGGGCATTCTGACTACGAGTAATAACAAACCGATCACAGTTAACGGAGCTAGCGCGATTAGCGGCGCTACGATCCCGAGCGGGGCTACTATTGAAACTCCCGACGGGGTGGGTGCCACTATCAGGCTCGGATCCCTTGGCAGTTTGTGTATCGCGCCAAACACCAAATTGAGTCTTGAGTTTGACCAGCAGGGCAAGTTGCTAAGGATAACTGTGACTGAAGGCTGCGTCATCCTCCGCACGTCGAAGAACGTTACCGGTGCAATTAATGGCCCTCAGGGCGTCATTGGCCAAATAGCGGCTTCCGCGACGGGGGGCTCGCTCGATGTTTGCTTGAAGGCGGGGGTAGCACCATCAATTAACCAGGGGGCCGCAGTAGATGCTCACGCTGGCGCGTCTGCGGTAGACTGCGGAGCGGCAGGTGCAGCAGCAGCTCCTCCTACGGGAATTCCGCCGGCTGTTACAGCAGCGTTTATTGGGGGCGGCGTAGCAGGCCTTTACCTCCTGTTTCGCGGATCAAATCCGAGTCCGTCTGGTCCATAATTCTCGGACCAGCGAAATCGTCGGCAGAAAAACGCAGTCCTCAGCAGGAAGACGGCGCCCGTGGGCGTTCGTCTTCCTTTTGTTTTTGGGAGCAACCGCATGCGCTTTGACTTAGGAAAGAATTATAGAAACGAGAGAGGCCCAACCCGATGAAGACGCGGCGCTAGGATTGATTCGCCGGGCCTGGGGACAACCAAGACGCTTCCAGCTTTCATCCTGCCTTCTCAATGCGTGCGTTGAGCGGCAGACGAAACCAAATCGATGCCATCCAACGGAGATAACAGAACGCCGCCACCGCCGATCGCCCGCGTTGCAGGAGCAGTGGTATTACTGGTTATCCTACTGCTATTGACGTGGAACGTAGGACGTTCGGGACTTGCTAGTCTGCTTACGACTTATGCAGCGCAGAGTACCCAGATTGCGCCGGCGAACGCGGCTGTACGTCTCAGCGCAAGCTATCCGGACGCTCATTATGTCCGCGCAACAATCCTCGAGCCCACTGATTTACCCACCGCGATCGCAGAGTATCGACAAGCTGCTCTAGCTCGGCCCGAAGATTACGTTCTGTGGTTGAGTCTCGCCCGCGCGAGTGAACTGAACGGGGACACCGCGGGTGCGATCGCCGCGGCCCGGCAAGCGGTGCCGCTTGCGCCTGATTATGCGGAGCCACATTACCAGCTTGGAAATATTCTTTTGCGTGCGGGACAGAGAGACGAGGCCTTCAAAGAACTTCGTTTGGCGGGTGCCAGCAATCCCACGCTCATGCCAGGAATAATTGACTTAGCCTGGAGGGTATCCGGCGGCAATGTTCAGTTTGTGACGCGGGCAATCGAGCCAGGAACTCCAGCAGCTTATAAAGCGTTAGGCCAATACTTCCGACAACGACAAGAGGTAGGCGCGGCCATCGCTATGTACGCGGCGGCTGGAAATGTGGCTGAGCAAGACCGGCGCTCCTATTTGTTCGAGCTGATTGGGACGAAACGATTCAAAGATGCCGCTAACCTGTGGAAAGTTGGACGACAAGATGGAGCTGCCCCCGGCGTGATGGTCGATCCCGGATTTGAGCAGGAAAGCAATTTAAGAGATCCGGGATTTGGGTGGCGCCTGGGTGAAAAGGACACTGGATTTAATCTCTCGCTGGATACAGACGATCCCCGAGAAGGTCGCTCTGGTCTTAAGATCGAGTTTGGTGGTGACTCTGATCCCTCCTCACCAGTAATATCGCAACTCGTCCTGGTTGATCCGGGCGCCCGTTACCAGCTTCGCTTCGCCGTCCGTTCCGACGGGCTGGTTAGCGGCGGGTTACCTCTGGTCATCGTCATGGATGCCGGTGACAATAAGGTGCTGGGACAGTCTGACAGATTCCCGACAACAGGCGGTTGGCGCGAATATACTTTTGACTTTGTTGTGGGGCCATCGGCGAGCGCCGTTCAAATTGCGCTTCGGCGCGAGGCTTGCAACAAGTCTCCCTGCCCGATCTTTGGCCGTCTCTGGTTAGATAACTTCTCGTTGCATAAGTTTTGAACGACGGCGCTATCCAGGATGTTTATTGCCATACCTATCACACCGTGATATAAACCGCCGCAGATCTACCCAAAGGAGGATCGAACCTACATGGCTAGATTTTGCCGCGTCGTCGCTTTTGTCTTTTGGTTGTTCGGGTTGTTAACGACGGTTTTGGTGTTGGTCTCGCGGATTGCGCGACCGCTTCGGGTAATGCTCGAGGAAAGACTGGAGCTACGAAGTCTGCTTTGGCTCGCCGGGGTGTTCTTTTTGGGAGCGATAGCCACCTGGGCCATAGACCGAACTTCGAGAGAATAAGAAACCGGATTCTGGAGGGCAAACGTCTCACAAAAAACCGGCAGCGCGGCCCCCTGGGCGTTGCTGTCCGGTAACTATTGCCGAAGCTTCTGCGGCCTCGTTCCTATGGTTTCGGAATAACTATGGGCGTGTCGTCGTCGACGGGTTCTTCACCGTCGTCGATTAGGTTTCTGTTTGGGGGCGACGGCCGCACGCGCACTTTCAGTTCCCTGTAGACTTCCCTGACTTGAGCGATGTCGCATGCCGTGGGCGTGGCCATGTCATTGGGTACGTTCATAACCTTGAACTGGTTCATTAGCGTGCTTCTCTTTCTGCAGGTAAAGCAATCAAGCAATCCAAGGTTGTGACCCAGTTCATGAGCCACAGCATCCAGAATTGCCTTGGGGTTGGTAAGTCCCGGATCGATGATGATAGCTGCGTAGCTGATGATTTGATCGCGTCGAGCACTAAATGCTTTGAGTTCGGTTGCGTGCCTCTTCGTCTTATCAAACACGGGACCCCGCATTACGGTAAGGCAGTTATCACAAGAGAGCTGCTGTTTCGTGTCCCCCTGAAATTCAAACTTCACTCCTGAACCAGTTAACTCTGAAGCGCTATTCCAATTTTGTAATGCCTTTAGCACGTAGGGGACTTCCTCTGGCTTGAAATCCGTTGAAATGATGTAGACCTTGACATGCGCATTAGCCGCCCACGTCCAGAAGCCTATGGCCGGCGCCTCTTGGCCGATTCGGCACGGAGTCATTACCGTCGGTGTTTGGGTATGTACATCTCTAACGCCAAGACCGGCGATTAGTGATAGGAGAATTATGGAGAGGCTTCGCTTTACTTTCATTGCGGATTACTCGGGACGTTTTATGATTAAGGGTAACTATTAGAAGAGACGATCCAACAAGAACAAGGATCGATTGACGCGGGGATGATGAAGATCGAACCAATAGAAGCTTGCCTTGTTTCGACGTGGCGGCGATGGCGTCAAGGCGCCGTCCAATCGGCCGGCACCCGGTCCCCTATCGCCAAAAGGTTTGAACGCAGATGAGTCCAACGTCGGACCCTGAACGCCAGAGGTTGACAAGGTTGTGACGTCCCGGCTTGGCTGCGGCAACGTCAACGCGGGTTCGCTCCGGCTCGGGAGTGCGCGATTATCGCCGGAGGAGTTCTTTGCTGCGGCTCCGCCGAAACTTACTTTTTCCAGATCAACCAGAGGCAGCACGGATTCGGTTCGAACCGCTTCCGGTCGTTTATCGCTATAGGATTTGGCGGAAGCAATCTGCCGTTCCTGTTGATACACGCTTCTCATCGTTGCCAGGTCGCAACTGGACGGTCCAACCAGGCCGTTGTTCTGGTTGAGGCCCGGAAACGAATTCATCAGCGACTGCTTCTTTTTGCAACTCGGACAGTCCCAGAGTCCGAGACCGTGACCAAGTTCGTGTGCCATAAAGCCCTGTAAAGCATTGGGATTCGTAATGCCAACATCAAGATCTATCCAGGCAGAAACCAACAAGCCACCTTCCTCCTGCATTGGATTGAAGAAGGCGTAATGGTGCTTGTCTTGCTTGAATACGTCGCGCCTCCCCACCGTGAGGCAACTCCGACAGCTCATGCGTCTTTCAGTTTCGCCGGCGTAGACAAATTTGACACCCGAGCCATCCTCCTGCCCGCTTAAGGTCCAGGTTTTCATGGCCTCAAGTAGTGTCGCGCTTTGCCCCGGGGTAAACATGTTGCGCACAAAGTAGACTTTAACTTGGCTGTCGGCTGGCCAGTGATAACCGCCTACGGGCGGTGAATTCCGGTTTGTGGTGCAGACCTCGGGTTTGCGCTGCGGTTGGCTTTTCGGAACAGACAACTGATTGGCGGACTTTTCACTTAGCTTTGGTTGCACTTCCTTAGCCTTCGGCGAGGCTTCCTTCCTCTTGGGTGGAGGCTGATTCATCTTAGGCGGCGCTTCCTTCACACTTGGTGCAGCTTCGTCCACATCATCTAAAGGTCCATCTACTTCGGTGATACTCACCTTGCTTCCGAATTGCTTGTACTCGTGGTAGCGCACCCTGATGCGGTAATGAACGTCGCGAGCCGCGAAATGTAAAACGTCGTCAGCCTCAGTGCGAGTAGGAAATGCGAGTGCATTCTTACTTGGCTCGCGCCAGGTCTCGAATATCGGGAAGCGTTGCTTACCCTGCGGTTCTACAATGCCTTTGATTTTGACGATCTGGAAGGTGGTTGGATCGACCCAAACGCGTCCGACAAAGTAGCGTTCGCTCATGTGTTTTGGATCCGGTGCGGTAAGCGGTGTAACATCGATTGCAAAGACCTGGCGTGAATCGACCGTTTCAACGCCCACATATCCGAGCCGGTACTTAGTTGCTTCAACGATGTCAATACCCAACAATTGGCTTCCAGCCAGATCCTGAATATCTTCCCTCGTGATCCGCATTTCATGGATAGTAGACGCCGGGTGAAAAAGAACCTTTTCGATGCGTCTGCCCCGATCGTCGAACAAGAACTGGGAGTTTCGGATATATTCGCCGGTCACCTCGCCATTCGGACCGATGGTCTGAAGCACTACATCGCGTTTGAAAGTGTGCTGGTTTAAGGCTTCGCGGACCTTATTTTCAGCGGCCACGAAATGCGCCAGGATGGCTGCGGCGTCGTTGGAGTCTTTCGAGTCCGGCTTGGCGACGTTCTCCGACCGCGAGTTACCGTCAGGATTTACCAGTGAAGCTACTGAATTTCGTTGAGCAAAGGCTTGACTGAAAGACGTTATGAGTACGAACACGAAGCCGAGCTGAGCGGCCCGCTTGCTTAACAATTGAAACATTATTGATTGCTCCCGGAGAGCGCATTTCCTCGAAAAACGTGCCGCGTTAGTTCTGGAGCGGCATTCTTCGCAGAAAGGCTCGGAAATGGATCCTGTGAGTTGGAACGACTCTCTGGGCGAGTTAGGTCGTAGGGCTAAGATAGTGCTGATGTACTTGCTTAGGCGTCCGTCGGGAGGGGTTTAGTGCCATCCGACGTACAACTGACTTTAACAACCTGACACATTGTCAGTCAAGGATAATCTTTGAGCAGTTCATTTTGGTATTCGAGCGCGCGTGCGGTGGAAACGGTCCGAGCATTGCAGATTCGGGAAATACCGCTTGATTCTGCGTTTTTCTCGAATTGATAGTAAGTGGTTTGCAGGGTAGCGTGTTCCAAGATTAAAGCCGCAGGTGAAGCCCAGTTCGGCTGAAGGATTTCCGGTAGGTTTGGGCAAGGCCGGAAGGCCGAAAGACTATTGACAGAAACAGTTGGTTGGACTAGAGTTGCTGCCCCTTATTCCGGTTTTGATTCGGTAGCGTGCGAGATAATCGCGTTGGCCCCACGCGGCCGAGTTTGAACTTGCTGTTGCTCAACTGGGTGAAACGTTGAGGCGGCATCCAGTCAAGTCTGATTTACTAGCCACGCAGGAAGTGAGTGTGTCGTGAAGATTTGATCTGAAGGTTTCGCCAGAGCTGTCCAGGTGTCGGGTAATCTCACTGAAATTCAGCGGTTCGGCCGCATAGCCTCGACAAGCAACCTGTCAGTCTCGTCTTCGAGCGTGGGTGGGAGATCCTTTTCGTAATTAGCCTGGTAAGTAAGTCTACTATTTCCTGCCTTCAAAGCCTGGCGCATCAAATCACTAAACAGATAATCCGGTCGACGTTCGGCAAAAGATGAACAGCCGGAATTGGGGTTCGTTTCTCTGTTTTTTCCGAGGTTGCCATTCAGACGCCGATCACACAACCGAGACCGACAACGTGCATATGGGGAGAACAATTCCGGAGCGACAAAATTAACGACATCGGCGCACTCAAATGGTGACGCTAAGACAGGTTTTTCTGAATGCTGCCTCGCGAGAGAGGTTTCCCCCCGGGGTCCCGCATGAATCCCCCAGATACATGCAAGCGGAGAACTTTGATTACGAATATAACAAACCCTAGAGACAGCAAACGGCCTTCAGTGAAGAGAGAAAAGAGAGTGAAATCATGAGACTGACTTCGAGAGCAATAGTCAACACATTTCTGCTTAGTCTTTTCCTGATCTGCTCAGTGAATTACTCGAGCGCGCAACAGGGCGCGACCATCTCGAGTACCTCCGCCGGCAGGTTGGGAAGCGGCGATGTCTCGGCCAACAAGGGCCAACCGCCGACGAACGCCAAGGATCAACCGACGCCCACCGACGCACGCTACCGAATCGGGCCCGGGGACGTACTCGACGTCCGGGTAGCCAGAGCGCCGGAACTATCTCGCGAAGCCGTCCGCGTCGATCAGGGAGGAATGATTCGCATGCCGATGCTGGACGTCGATATTCCGGCTGCGTGTTTGACAGAAGGAGAATTAGCCCAGAACATCGCCAAGCTTTACAAGAAATACAAGAACGACCCGCATGTTGATGTCTTTGTAAAGGAATTTCAATCGCAGCCTGTGGCGGTGATCGGCGCGGTGCATAGCGCCGCGCAATTCAAGATGCAACGGCCAGTCAGGTTGTTGGAGCTGCTCAGTCTGGCCGGCGGACCGACTGAGGGCGCCGGACAGAGCGTTCAGATCGTTCACGCTGCAGGCGGACCTATTTGCGAGCAGTCAGGCGCTTCCGCAGCGGACAGCAATGACACGTCCGCTTTCGCAGCTTACAAATTGAGTGACACCCTGAAGGGATTGCCGGAAGCGAATCCCTTTGTTCGCCCGGGCGATATTGTCTCAATCCCACTTGCGGATCAGGTGTTCGTGTTAGGAAACGTGCTGAAGCCCTCTGCGATTCCTTTGAAGGAGCCGCTAACGGTCTCGCGGGCGATCGCCATCGCGGGTGGCACAGCGCCGAGCACAAAACGAGACAAAGTGCGAATCCTTCGCCAACTTCCCGGTAGTACTCAGAAGCAGGAAATCTTTGTCGATCTCCGAGCTATCGAAAAGAACAAAGCGGTGGACGTGGCATTGATGGCGAACGATGTCGTGGATGTACCGATTTCGGGGACGAAGAGCATACTGCGTAGTTTGTTGGGGACTGTCGTTCCCACGATCTCGCAATTACCCGTGCGTGTTATCCCCTAAGCAGAGAACGAATCACTTCAGTCAGGAGAATTAAGATGGACGACCCGAAGGAAAACGGAAAGGCGCCGTCGGAAATTGCCAGGGCCCTCGCAGTGATTTCCAATGTGTCGCGGGGGCTTCCCGCCTCGTTTGCCAATGCGGAGGAGGCTAGATACCCCGGCAGTTATGGCCCTCCCAATCGCGTCGACGAAGGCGTTCGCCTGCGCGACGTTTGGATCGCTATTAGCAAGCGACGCTGGATGATTGCTCTTATCGTCGTGCTGGTCACGGCAACTACAGCGGTCATGCTGGCGCGGAAGCCGGATATCTATTTGGCTGAAACCGATGTACAGGTCGACACGGAAGGCCCGGCGTCTGGTTTAACCTCCGGTAAGGGCAACATCATCGTCGACACTGGCTCAGACCCCAGCTATTTCAATACCCAGTTGCAGATCATTACGAAACCCGGGCTATTGCGCCGGGTCGTCAAGACTCTGGATCTTGAACACAATCCGGACTTTCTGCGTGCGCAAGCTAACGATACAGCCTGGCAACGTCTATTACGCACCTTTGGTCTGAACGGCGGCTCGTCAGTAGCCCAAACGCCGGCGCAAAAAGCCGAGAACGACAAACTCTCGCTTGATAAACAGGTCGCTTCGGCTAGTTCACCTGACAATCTGGAAGAGGCAGCGCGACTCGAGCCCTTTGTGAGTTCGCTTCAGTTGGGACTGAAGGTCGATCCGATAAAAGACGAGCGCTTGCAGTTCACCGAGACGCGTCTGATTAGCATAAAGTTCACCCATGCGAATCCGCTGGTAGCCGCAAAGGTTGCAAACGCGATCGCCAATGCGTTCGTCCTTTCAAACCTCGAGCAGAAAACCAAGTTCACCAGCACCACCGGTGACTTCCTGCAACAAAGGATTGCGGAACTGCAATCGCAGATCCGCGCGGACGAAGAGCGCCTGATCAATTATGCCAAGGGACATGAGATCCTTTCGCTCGACGCCGCGCAGAACACAGTTGTCGATCGGCTCTCGGGACTGAATAAGCAACTCCTCGAGGCCGAGAATGAACGCAAGATTGCCGAAGCGAACTATCGGGTTAGTAAAGAACCCGGCGCGGCCGATGTCCTGGGAAAAGATGGCACAAAAGATCTGGACGAAGAGCTTACAAAATTGAAGCAAAAGCGGGCGCAGTTGCTGGTAGACAACACTGAAGAGTGGCCTGAGGTTAAGGAAGTCCAGAAGCAGATCGCCGCAGTGGAAAAAGAAATCCAGGACGCGAGGTCAAAAGCCGTCACGACCGGGGCAAAAACGCTCGAGATGCGTTACCACGAAGCCCTCGACCGCGAGCAAGCGCTGCGTACTGCCTTCGAACAACAACGTGGTGCTACCCGGACGCAAAACGAGGCCGCCATCAACTACCACATTATTCAACAAGAGATAGAAACGAATAAAACTTTGCTGGACAGCCTTTTACAACGCGCCAAAGAGAATGACGTCGTACTGGCCGGCACACCAAACAATTTGCACGTTACGGACTATGCGACTCCACCGCGCGTTCCGATTGGTCCCAACCGCCTGCAGGGCGTGATCCTTGGGTTCCTGTTTTCGCTGGGTTTCGGCGTCTGTCTGGCAACCCTGCTCGAGTATCTGGATGACAGCGTGCGTTCCAGCGATGATGTGAGCAGGATGCTGCGATTGCCGACGCTGGCCACGATCCCAATGCTAAAAAACGGCAGGCTGCGACGCGCGCTTTCTGCTGAGACGACATCTCTGCAACTGCAAAACGGAAACGGGAATGGACATAAGAATGGAAATGGAAGAGTCAATCCTGCGCTCTTGCTCGATGTGGATCAGCGTTCGCCGCTAGCCGAAGCCTATCGCCACTTGCGCACGTCAGTCTTGTTGTCATCCGCAGGACACGCGCCCAAGACGCTGGTAGTCACATCCTGTGTACCTTCTGAAGGAAAGACGACGACGGCCATTAACCTGGGGGTGACTCTGGCTCAAACTGGAGCCCGCGTGCTGGTCATTGATGGTGACATGCGGCGGCCGACCGTTCACAGATCGTTTGGCGCCGAAAACAAACGCGGACTTAGCAACATCCTGTCCAACGAGATGTCTGAAGCTGAAATGCTGGCCCTCGTCCAGAAGGAAGAGGAGAGCGGTCTGTATCTGCTAACCTCGGGACCGCTGCCGCCTAATCCGGCGGAATTGATCGGCTCCGATCAAATGCGCAGAGTCGTGCTTGAACTGGGAAAGACCTTCGACCATGTGGTAATCGACACTCCCCCGATTGCTTCTTTCACTGACGGTGTCTTAATGGCGACCATATCGGACGGTGTCATCCTGGTGATTCATGCCAATGAATGCTCGCGCAAGGTGGTCCAGCGATCGCGCCAGGCGTTGCTTGATGTGGGTGCGAAGGTTTTAGGCGTCGTACTAAATCGCGTAGATATGCGCTCGCACGACTACTACTACGGCTACCGCGAGTACGCTAAGTACAACGCCGAGTCGGACCACTATTCTTCCGCCGAAGAGGCGTCACCGCAGGCGTAGGAACGAGCTATGGGAGAAGGGCAAGGAGAAAGGGCAAAGTCCTTTTCCTCTTTAGCTCTTCGTTCTTAGCCCTTAGGTCCGAGCCTCGGCTCTTAAATTCGCAATTCGTAATTGTATGTCCCCCTCCGACTTCATAGTTTTCGGTGCGCCGAAGATCGAACAGGACGAGATTGACGAGGTCGTGCGCTGTCTCGAATCGGGGTGGATTGGCACGGGGCCGCGCGTAGCCCAATTCGAGAAGGAATTCGCGTTGTATAAGGGCCAGGCTTTTACTGCAGGCGTCAGCTCCTGCACCGCCGCCATGCACCTGAGCGTCCTGGCTGCAGGCATAGGTGAGGGTGACGAAGTAATCACCACGCCGATGACCTTCTGCGCCACGGTCAATGCGATCGTCCACGCGGGCGCAACGCCGGTACTCGCCGACGTCGATCCGTTGACAATGAATATCAACGCAGCCGAAGTCGAAGCTCGCATCACGCCCAAGACCAAAGCTATTCTGCCGGTTCATTTTGCCGGACGCGCCGCGAACATGAACGCTCTCATGGAAATCGCCGCGCGTCACGGACTGAAAATAATTGAAGACTGCGCCCACGCCATCGAGACGGAATATCACGGCCGCAAAGCCGGCACGTTCGGCGACTTCGGTTGCTTTAGTTTCTATGCCACCAAGAATGTCACCACCGGCGAAGGCGGCATGGTGCTGACACGCAATGAAGACGATCTCGCGCGCATCAAAATGCTGGCGCTGCACGGCATGAGCAAAGACGCCTGGAAACGTTTCAGCGATGAAGGCTACAAACACTATTACGTCGTCGAGACCGGCTTCAAATGCAACATGATGGATTTACAGGCCGCGCTGGGCATCCATCAGCTTCGACGCGTCGAATCAAACTGGCGCCGCCGCGAAGAGATTTGGCAGCAATACAACGAAGCCTTCGCTGGTTGGCCCGTGACGTTGCCGGCTGACCCTGAGCCAGACACGCGTCATGCTTATCACTTGTACACCATCCTGATTGACGAAGCGGTCGCTGAGGTGACGCGCGATGAATTTCTCGACGCGATGACGGCCAACAATATCGGCGTCGGCGTCCATTACCTGAGCATCCCGGAACATCCGGTGTATCAGGACAAATTCGGTTGGCAGCCGGAACATTATCCCCACGCAATGCGCACGGGGCGGCAAACAGTCAGTCTGCCGCTCTCAGCGAAATTAACTGACGCTGAAGTGTCACGGGTGATTGAAGCAGTGCAGGGGACGCTGAGGGCAAAGCGCGACAAAGCGCAAAGCGGAAAGGGGACCGTGGTAAACGCAAACCGGGAAGAGGTAGAACCCGCTCGCCGCTTACCGCTTACCGCTTGAGGGCAAGAGGCAAATCGCAAGGGGCTACGAGCCAGGTACGCGGAGGGTGCGGCCAACCATTCTTCGCGCCCGGCGCTTAGCCCCTTGCGATTTACCTTTTTTGCCTTCAAACCAGAAGCCAGAAGTCAAAGATCTGTTGCTTCAACCTGCAAGCAAATGATACCAGAAGTCAGAGGTCAGAGATTAGAGATCAGACGTCGGAGAGCAGCTCTACTGCAAGCTCTTCGGCCTTAGCCGTTTGCCCTTAACTCTTAGCCTTCACAGATGAATTCCGAATCCGCCATCCGCCATCCGCCATCCGCTGTGCCGACACTCCGCATCGCGCCCTCAAAGGGTTGGGTGCCACTCAAACTGGGTGAGCTTTGGGAGTATCGCGAACTGCTCTACTTCCTTGTTTGGCGCGATGTCAAAGTCCGTTACAAGCAAACGGCGCTGGGCGCCAGTTGGGCCATCATTCAGCCGTTCCTGACCATGGTTGTCTTCAGCATCTTCTTTGGACATCTCGCCAAGGTCCCTTCGGACGGAATTCCGTATCCCATATTCAGTTTTGCGGCCTTGGTGCCGTGGACTTTTTTCGCCAACGGCCTGAGCCAGTCATCGAACAGTCTGGTCGGCAGTGGGATGCTGATCAGCAAAGTCTATTTCCCGCGGCTGATCATTCCGCTCGCTTCCGTGTTCTCTGGCATCGTCGATTTTGCGATCGCGTTTCTGGTGATGCTGGCCATGATGCTCTATTACGGATTGGTTCCTACGCTCAACGTGATTTGGTTGCCGCTGTTTCTGTTGCTGGCCCTGGTCACTTCACTTGGTGTCGGCTTATGGCTCTCGGCGCTGAACGTCGAGTATCGCGACGTACGTTACGTCGTCCCCTTTATCACGCAGTTCTGGTTGCTGGCCACTCCGATCGCTTATCCCAGCAGTTTGCTGCATCAACCCTGGCGCAGCCTTTATGGATTGAATCCGATGGTCGGCGTAGTCGAAGGTTTTCGCTGGGCCCTTTTGCGCAGCAACAGCGCGCCCGGTCCGATCATCGCCATCTCCGCTTCGGCGGCAATCGTAATTTTGATCACCGGCGCCTTTTATTTCCGACGAATGGAAAAGACCTTCGCCGACATAGTCTAGTTTCCCGAGGCCGTCTTACCAGTTTCTGAATCCGTTCTTATCCTCAAATAGATGAGTGAAATTGCAATCACAGTTGAGGGGTTAGGCAAGCGCTACCGCATCGGCGCTAACCAGCAAGCGTATAAGACCCTGAAAGAGAAGCTCACGCAGACGGCTACAGCTCCCTTCCGCGCGGCGCAGCATTTACTAACTCGCAACGGCAACGGAAATTCGCAATCCGCGATTCGCAATTCGAAATCTGGGGCGTTTTGGGCTCTGAAGGACGTCTCGTTTGAAGTCAAACGTGGGGATGTTCTCGGCATTATCGGCCGCAACGGCGCCGGTAAGAGCACTCTGCTAAAGATCCTGTCGCGAATCACCGAGCCGACAGAGGGCTACGCCGACATCCACGGCCGGGTTGCATCACTTCTGGAAGTCGGCACTGGTTTTCAGCCGGAACTCACCGGACGCGAGAACATTCTCCTCAACGGCTCGATTCTGGGCATGAAGCACGCCGAAATCCGCAGGAGGTTCGATGAGATCGTAGCCTTTGCCGAAGTTGAACAATTTATCGACACGCCGGTAAAGCACTATTCCAGCGGGATGTACGTCCGCCTGGCGTTCGCCGTCGCCGCTCATCTTGATCCGGAGATTCTGTTGGTGGACGAAGTGCTTGCTGTTGGGGACATTGATTTTCAGAAAAAGTGTGTAGGCTCAATGCAATCAGTCGCCGACTCCGGGCGCACGGTATTGCTGGTTTCACATAACTTGGCCCTGGTTGAGTCATTGTGTAATCGGGCCTTGCTGCTGGATGAAGGTCGAGTGTCGTCCAACGGCCCTACGGCTAATGTGATTTCGGATTATCTCAGCAAGTACCAACTCAACGACTCAGAGGATCTCAGCCATCACCCCAGGAAGAATCCCAAGTCGAGTGCCTGGTTCTCCAGCATTCAAATGTTGAATCGAGACGGAGAGCCGGCCAGCGATTTCCGCGCCGGCGACGAATTCACAGTCAAGCTTGGGATTACAGTTGAGAGCCCAATTTTGCAACCATGGATCGGAATCCGGTTCCGCACGCCGGCGGATCAGCTCATTTGCCATATTGCCAACCGCGAGGCTGGATACCAACTGCCGGCAATATCTTCGGCCAGTAAAATTGAATGCCAAATAAGTTCTCTGAACCTTTTGCCGGGACGTTACTTTGTCGATCTGCTGCTCGCGGACATGCTGAACCGGCACTATGACAAGCTATCCGGCGCTGCATACTTCGACGTGCGAGAAGCCGATGTCTTGCAATCAGGCATGCCGATGAATCAAGCATACGGTTTAGTCTTTTTCCCCAGCAAGTGGAAGCTGATCGAAACGAGTGCCAAACTTGTCTAGCCATCTTCATCCAGATCCGGCGGTGGTAAATGAATTCTATTCCCGGTTTTGGAGTAGCGAGGCGTGGGGGAGCGCCCAGCCAAACGAAGATGAGAAGCTGCGCGCGCAAGCCATCACCAGGCTTATCGACGAATTTGTAACGCCGCAGCAAGCTGACGACCCCAATCTTAGAATCTTGGATCTCGGCTGCGGGCGCGGTTGGTTAACTTCCATACTCTCGGATTATGGTACGGTGCTCGGCATCGATCCCGTTCCAGCGGCGATTGAGCGGGCCAAAGTCTTGTTTCCAAACCTCAATACTCGTCTGGCCGAGACCGTCGATCTGATTTCGGAAGGTCTCGAAGCTCAATTCGATCTGATTGTATCGTCCGAAGTTATCGAACACATCGTACAAGGTCAAAAAGAATCATTTCTTCGTGACATCTACCGATTGCTGAAGCCGGGCGGCTTTGCCATCCTGACTACTCCGCGAGGTGAATTGTGGAAACTGTGGAGTAGCATGGGAGAACCGGGACAACCCGTCGAAGAATGGATTACCGAAACGGAAATGCGTCGGCTGTGCGAATCGGTTCAGTTTCGGGTGGTCGCGAGAGACCGGGTTTTTCTTCCCGATTTTCCGTTTGACTGGCTCAGTCGCATTGCGGCGCGAAACACCAGGCTTCGCTACCTCGGCCTGCAGGAGAAACTTCGCTACCATCGCGCCATTTATCAGGTGATCCTGCTGAGCCGAGATGCTCGTGACGGAGATTCTCTCTAGGGGACTCACCGCGTCTTAAACGCCACTTATATTTTCATGCCGGAAATTTCAGTCATCATTCCCTGTTACAACCAGGCCGAGTACCTGACTGAGAGTGTGCAAAGCGTCCTTCAGCAAACCTTCACCGATTGGGAATGCATAATCATCAATGACGGCTCGACGGATCAGACGCAGTCGTTGGCGCTTTCCTTTGCGGGGAGTGATTCGCGAATACGATGCATCAGCCAACCAAATAGGGGATTGGCAGCTGCCAGAAATCGTGGGCTCGATGAAGCAAAGGGCCGTTATATTCAGTTTCTGGACGCTGATGACTGGATTGCGGCAACGAAGTTCGAGCTGCAAGTGGCTGCGTTGCGCAACACTCGCGAATGGAGTCTAAGCTACACCAATTATGAACGTCGCCTTAGTGACGCTACCCTATTTACCGGGAGTGGCTGGCAATCCACGAGTTCCGAATTGGACGCTCAAAGACCGTTGGTTCATTTGGCCTCGAAGTGGGAGTACGGACTATCGATCCCAGCCCACTGCTTTCTTCTTGACGCACGTTTCTTTACCGAGCGAAAGATAAGGTTTGATGAGCGTTTGCCAAATCATGAGGACTGGGATTGTTGGATGCAGATTCTGGTAACCAAGCCGGCCCTCTTCTACATTCCCGAAAGACTCGCCTTCTATCGATATCGGCCCGACTCTATGTGTTTGGATCTCAGGACAATGAGAAAGGGTTTTCTCAAAGCCGTACGTAAGCAGCGAAGAGCCTTCAGCAAGAACAGAGAGATGTATGCAGTCCTTTCCGAAAAACTTCGTCTGGTCGATGATCAGTATCGCGATTATGCATTACACAGATACGCATATCGTCACGTTCTGCAGTTAATGAGTGAAGGACCGCGAGCGTTTGTATCAGACGTAGTGCGACGGCTGCGAAAGAATCTGGTTCTCAACACAAACAAATGACTGAGTCGATTTCTCAAGCCGATGCTCGCTGCATTGCCTTTTACCTTCCCCAGTTTCATCCGATCCCGGAGAACGATGAATGGTGGTCCAGGGGTTTCACAGAATGGACCAACGTCGCCAAGGCCCGTCCATTATTCAAAGGACACTATCAACCCAACATTCCCGCGGACCTGGGCTTTTACGACCTCCGTGTTGCTGAAGCACGCTTGGCGCAGGCGGACTTGGCAAGGCAACATGGGATTGAGGGCTTCTGCTACTGGCATTATTGGTTCGCCGGCAAACGTCTACTGGAGAGACCGTTCCAGGAAGTACTCAAGTCGCGTGAGCCCGACTTTCCTTTCTGTCTCGCGTGGGCTAACGAATCGTGGACCGGAGTTTGGAACGGTCAACCGAATAAAATACTTTTGGAGCAGACGTATCCCGGCGAAGAGGATTACGTACGTCATTTCCATGCGCTGCTCGATGCTTTCGGTGACGAACGCTATATTCAGATGGATGGCAAACCAGTGTTTGTTGTCTACATGCCGGACTCTCTTCCGGACCCGCAGAGATTTACAGATTTGTGGAACGAGTTGGCAATCAAAGCCGGCCTCAAAGGAATTTATTTTATCGGGATTGTGGATTGTCTCTGGTCAGAGACTCCTGGTTTTGATGGTTACACTTACCATCTGCCCGGAACTTTTGTGAAGGCTTTGCCAAAGCGACAGCTGACCCGACTAGTCAAAACACTTCGTGGTCGATCCGTTGATAGATACTTAAATAATCGTTTGCCACTCACGGTGGATTATTCTTCGCTGATAGCCAACTCTCTCAGGTCTATTCAATTTGGCCCGAAACACTATCCTTCGGTTATTCCAAACTGGGACAGCACTCCGCGGCATGGCGTAAAGGGACTTGTGCTGCTCGACAGTACGCCGGATCTTTTTCGCGCTCATCTTCGCGAGGCCATTGATATCGTGCAATCGCGCGACCGCGATCATCGATTGATTTTTGTTAAGTCCTGGAATGAATGGGCCGAAGGTAATTATCTCGAGCCAGACTTGCGCTTTGGTTCGGGTTATTTGGAAGCGATCCGCGAGGAACTTTCAGGTATCCGCGAGGCCGAGGCAAGGGTTCGATTCGATAGTGTCCGCCCGCCGCTGACGGTCAACTTGGGAGTGTAGCGTTCACCCTTGTTGGCTGATTATTCTTCCGATTGAAATCAATGTTCCAAAGGCTTCGCAACCTGCGCCGGCAGTTCTACGCGTGGCGGCAACGACGGCCGATCCAACGGCTCGGCATGGTTGCTTTGCTTTCGATTGTGTGGCCGGTCAGGATCGCGATCCTCTCACTGTTGAATATTCTCTCGCGCACGCAAACACCGAGACGGATGGTTGTTATTCAGTTGGCAGGGCTCGGGGACATGCTGATGCTGACTCCGGCGCTGGCCGGATTACAGAACCAATATCCGAAGGCTAAGATCGATCTAATCACTCTCCACGGATACGTGCGAGATGCATTTCAGAATCACCCGAGGCTCAACACGATCAGCATGCTCTCTGCCTATTCGGGACAATGGATCATCTCGAAGTTTGTAAACCGGCCCAGCGCAGGACTGGTCCTGGCGGTGAGCTGGTATTACCCGAACTTGCTTTTGAAAAACCTGTTCTCGAGATATGACGTAGGAATCAACTTTGCTCTCTCTGACTTTGATCGGAACCTTGGCAATGCGCTGTTGCGCTGTCTCAGCGTCCGCAGGAGAGTCGGGTCGTTTGGCCCGAGCGACGGAATGCTTACAGATCGCCTGGCAGTCGATTATGCCCGGACGCATCGGGCCATCGCTTATGTAGAATTGTTGAGGCCGCTGGGAATTTCGGGTCAAAGCCGCGCCTATGAATTCCCGGTAGCCAAAATTGATTTGGATTCGGTGAAGCTGGCTCTGCGGCGCGAAAGAATTGACAACTCAAAACCGCTGGCGGTAATTCATCCCGGAGGAAAAGTACACATCAACTCTCGACGCTGGCCCGCGGAATACTATGCGCGGGTGTGCGAATTCCTCTCAGACAGCGAAGGCTTTGAGATAGTTTTGACAGGTGACGATGATGACGTGGATGTATGTGAACAGATTACGCGCCACCTGGGAACAAAAGCGAAATCAGTTGCCGGCCGGTTCACGTTTAGAGAAACCGCCGCACTGCTCAGCGCCAGTCAGTTGTGTATCACGAACGATACCTCGACGCTGCATCTGGCCGAAGCAGTTCAGGTCGCCCGAGTGATTTCGATTTTTGGTCCTTCCGACGCCAACCTGCTGGCGCCGCAAAGCGAGCGGCATATCGTGCTGCGGTCCAACCTGGAGTGCGCTCCGTGCATGGGCGGGATTATTGATGCCAACACAGAGCGCTGCTGGCGTGAAGTTAAAGAAGAGTGCCTATCGGGAATCACTCCCGAGCTGGCGATTAGCGTTCTAAAGCAGCATTACGCGAAACCTACTTTGCGCGTTGCTAGTGCCTGAGCCGATTGCTGAGGAGCAGTGTGGAAGAAGCTCAAGATTCGATGGTGGTCATGGCGCTTTCGGCAACACTGTGCTTCGACGGGGAAAGGTTTGTCGGTGCTTGGACCGTGTGCGACCAGTTCGGAGGGAACGATCGAAGTTGGCGAGGGCCTAACCATAAGATCTCGCAGGTTCAATATGGTTGAGATTTCCTGCGCTCGTGGCGGGCGCCTGAGTTTTGGGAACAATGTCTTTTTGAATCAGGGCGTACGCATCGCCTGTAGTCGCGAGATCAGCATCGGGAATAACGCGCTAATCGGAGATGAGACGGTGATCCTCGACAACGATTACCATGGGATAGCGAACTCTCCCGCGAAGGCCGAGCCGGTGCGAATCGAAGCGGACGTTTGGCTGGGAACGCGCGTGATTATTTTGCGCGGTGTCACTATTGGTCGGGGCAGCGTGGTGGGAGCGGGCGCGGTTGTGACGCGGTCGATTCCTCCCTACACGTTTGCTGCCGGTGTCCCGGCTCAGGTTATCAAAAGCCTACAGCGGAGCGCGTGAAACTTTTGCATATCTGCTACATCTCTCAGGAGTATCCACCGGAAACGGGTTGGGGAGGGATCGCGTCGTATACCTACGAGATGGCGCACGCGCTCGCCGGCTCTGGCCACCGTGTCACAGTTATTTCAAGGGCGGTTAACGGGGAAAGCATTACGAACGGCAACGGAATTGAGGTTCATCGCGTATCGCCGGCTCCGAAATGGGATTCGGTCCCCGTCTTCTGGAGATTGAATCGAGTTTGGCCCGGCTTCGCCTGGGCGGCAATGCGTAAGGTTCGGAGCATAAATCGCAGGCACCCGATCGACATTGTCGAAGCCGCGGAAGGTCGAGCTGACGGTTTTTTTGTTAGCTACATGCCAGGGCGGCCGAAGTTAGTGACGCGGCTGCATACAGCGCGAATATTCATAGACCAATTCAATGGACTCGGCGCAAAGCAGGGTGGCTACAGAGAGTACTGGATTGAAAAGCAATCGATCAGTCGGGCCAACCTGGTAACAGCTCCGAGCAAAGCAGTGATTGACCTCACGCGAACCTGGATGCCTCTAAGCGAAAAGACGACTTTGGTCGTGCATAATCCCATTGACCAGTCGAACTTTCCACCTTCGAAGTCGGTTCGCAAAGATACAGTGCTTTATGTGGGCCGCCTGGAACGAAACAAGGGCGCCGAAACTATCAGGGAGGCGATTCCCATTTTGCTGCGCCGTTTTCCGTCGTTGGAGTTTCGTATCGTCGGTAGCGACGGGCGGGATCGAGATGGCCAAAGCTGGCACCAAAAGATACTGGACTCTCTTGATCCTGGGCAAAGGACGAAGGTGCGATTTGAAGAAATGGCACGAACTGATCTGGTCCAAGCCTATCAGGAGGCCGCCGTTTGCATTCTTCCTTCCACCTGGGAGAATTCTTCCTACACCTTACTGGAAGCGATGGCCTGTGCTACGCCTGTCGTTGCCTGCAACAGTGGCGGTTCTCCGGAACTGATCGAGAACGGGATCAGCGGATTTCTGATTCCGGTCAATGATTCAGAGGCATTGGTGGCGCGAATTGCCCAACTGCTGACCGAGCCCTCTCTGCGCAAATCGATGGGCGACAATGCACGGCGACGAATTGAGGAATCTTTCAGTGTCGAGCGCGTCCTACCCGAGATGATTGCGGCCTATGACTTTGCGATTGCGCAGGGTTAGTAGACCGTTCCGCGAATCCGAAATCCAGTGATCAGAATCTCAGCCATCATCTGTACTTTTAAGAGGCCGGATTACCTTCGGCATGCCGTGCGCAGTCTGTGCGAGCAAAGCCTGCCCTGCGATCAGTATGAAGTTATCGTCGTCGATAACGCCGTCGAAGCGGCAGCCGAGCAGGTCGTGAAAGAGTTCGAAGACGGGCGGGTCAACCTGCGATACGTTCCCGAAGAAAGAGTCGGCTTATCGCGAGCGCGGAATACCGGCTTGAAGGCCGCCGCCGGGCGGTATGTTGCGTACATCGATGATGACGCGCGGGCAGACAGCCACTGGTTGGAAGCGTTGGTGGTGGCGTTTGAGAAAGCGTCCCCGGCGCCCGCGGCCGTTGGTGGACGTGTCTGGCTGGATTGGCATGGCGAAAAGCCGAGCTGGGTGCCCGAGCAGCATCTTTCGCTTTATACCTATGTCGATCATGGTAACGCGGCACACTTGTTGGTGAACGGTGAATATCTGGTGGGAGCTAATCTTGCTTTCGAAAAACATGCTTTGCTGTTGGTACGTGGCTTCGATCCAAAATTGGGCCGACAGGGAACAGTGCTCCTGTCGGGAGAAGAATCGGCGATCATTGCGCAACTTCAGGAGCTGGGGAGAGGCGTCTACTACGAACCGGCGGCAGTGGTTTGGCATTCAGTCGATGAATCGCGCCAGCGGCCCAGTTGGTTGTTGCGACGTCTGTTTTGGGACGGGGCGTCCCAGCCGCTCATCGATGCGCCCGCGCGCGCGCGCTCGCGTCGCGTGACCTCTTTGAATGCTTATCGGGACCTTCGTCAGTGTGGCCGCTGGTCCGGAGAGATTCTGGTTTCTATATTGAGGGGCAGGAGAGGCCCAGCTTGGGAATCGCTGCTCGGATTATCTCAACGCGTCGGGCGGCTGCGTACTGAGGTACGGATGTTGGCATGGAACAGCGACTGGAACAGGCAATCACTTTAATCTGCGCCACGAAAAGTATTCCCTTAACACGATAACAAGCTAGATGAATATTTGTTTTCCCTCGCTAAGTTATCCAATGAACGGAGGCGCGACGAGTGGCGTCGGCTCTCAGGTGCGAATGCTTGCGCACGGTCTGATTGAAGCCGGCAACTCAATTAGCGTCGTCGACCTGGCCGACAGTGATCAAGTCATGGTCAAAGATGATCGAGGCGCCGAAGTCCATCGAATGCGCCAAGGCAATCTGCATTGGTTTGCCGGCAAGCTGCCGTTTGTCGGAAAGATCCTGGCCCTGCCCATACGGGAAATCGAATACAGCATTGCAGTCTGGCGAGGTGTCCGCCGAGCGCACCAACTCCGCAAATTGGACCTGGTTGAGGGGACCGAAACCGGAATGTTGTTGGTGGCGATGTTTTCCAGGAACGTGCCGGTTATTATTCGCCTTCACGGCGAGCAATATACCTTTCATAAGTACACGCCGGGGCTGCGATTGACTCTGGGCGTTCGTCTCAGTCGAGTGCTACAGCGGATTGCACTGCGCCGGGCGAAGCTTTTGATTAGTCCGAGTTTTGCGCACGCTCGCGAGATTCAGAGAGAGTTGGGCAAATCGCATCCGCCGATCGTCGTCGTTCCGAATGGTCTTAGCGTTCAGAGCGTAGAACGCGATTTGGAGGTCCAACGCAGCCCGCAAACGGTCCTATATGTGGGCCGCATCGAACGGCTCAAAGGGATGTCGACCCTGCTTCAGGCCGCCTCTAAAACCAGGGAATCATTTCCCCAGACGCATTTTGTCTTCGCAGGGGGTTTTCATTCTTCGCTCTCGGAGGTCGAGTTTCGTTCGCTTGTTCACCAGCATGGTTTGGATTCGCATGTTGAACTGCTTGGGGCCGTCGGCTGGAAGGTATTGAGCGACTGGTATCAACGCTCGACCGTCAGTGTGCTTCCTTCCCATTACGAAACTTTTGGCGTGGCCGCACTTGAGCCGATGGCGTTCGGCACCCCGGTCATTGCGACCAGCGGGGGGGCGTTGTCCGAAGTCGTCGAGTCAGAGGTCAGCGGCAAACTGGTCGCCGCCGGAGACGCGCGAGCGCTGGCCGGTGCTTTGACTGAACTTCTGACGAATGTTGATTCGCGCGAACAGATGAGCAAAGCGGCACTCAAGCGAGCCGCAATCTTTGATATTCGTCGAGTGCTGCCGTTGAATTCGCGTCCGTACGACTGGTGCTGCGAGTCGGACTGGAGCGCGGGAAGTTCACACCTGTTTTTTTCGCCTCATCTTGACGATGCGGTGCTGTCATGCGGCGGAATAATCGACTCGCTGGTTTCACAGAACAAATCTGTTCGAGTGATTACGGTGTTCGCAGGGGATTCAGATGAAAATCATCATTCGGCATTCGCTCGGCATCTGCACGCCAAATGGGGATCGACGGCTCATTTGTTCGAGCAGCGCCGGCAGGAAGATACCAAAGCGTTGAACGAACTGGGAGTCCGGAACATCGAGCGCTGGAGTTTCCTCGAGGCACCGTACCGGCGCGCAGCGCATGGAGGTTATTTGTACGGAAGCTACGACGAATTGCGTGCACAGCCAGCCCCCGAGGATCGATCGCTCAAAGAAACAATTACCGAGAGAATTCTTACGGTGCTCCAGGAGCTGCCTGATTCGTCCGTTCTCTATTTCCCGCTGTCGCTCGGGCGGCACGTCGATCATCAGCTATTGTTCGCTATTGGATTGCAGCTCAGCGCGGCCGGTAAGCGGGTTCGCTTCTATGAAGATTATCCCTATGCGGAAGCCTATGATCTTAACCATCGTGAACTGAATTGGCTGCCGCGAACCGTGTCGATCGCCTTCAAATCGAAGCTGAAGGCGGCCAGCGCATACGCGACCCAGATACCAGGTTTGGGCGGTTCAGTTCGCAATTTTGAGAAGCGTCTGCGCGCTTTCGGAGCTGCGGTGGGCGAGCGATCAATTAGCGAGCGGTATTGGGAGGCTCTAACGCCTGTCTCCGCTAATTTGAATGGAAAACAAACCGAAGTCGATTGTCCGCTGGTTGAAAAGGAAGCGATTTGCGGATTTCGCGACTTCAAAAACTTCCTGCGAACTTTTCGCTGGCACGGTCCTGAAGAAGTGCTTCCGGTAGGAAACGGTCTCTGTTTGGATCTGGGTTGCGGCGATGGCCGTCATCGCTCGCTGATTGAGCGCAAGGGATACGAGTGGCTGGGTTTGGATCGAGCCGAATCGGCAACCTTGAGCCTTCAGTCTGATGGGACGGCGTTACCACTGAAATCACAGAGTATGGCCGCCCTGGTTGCCTGGCAGGTGTTCGAGTATCTAGATAGTCCTGAAGCCGTAATGACCGAGGCAGCTCGAGTGTTGGAGCCGGGCGGCGTGTTCTGTGGCAGCGTCTCGTTCCTCGAGCCAGTCCATGGCCACACCTACTTCAACCTAAGTCCTCTGATTCTGGAGAAGCTTTTGGCGCGGCATGGATTTGCGGATATCGAGATCAAGCCAGGCTTGAATGGTTTCGCGTTAATGCTATGGACCTGGTTGCGACGATCGAGAATTCCTTTTGCGGATCGTCTCGCCATTCCCGCCGCATTCGCTTTACTCGCGCCACTGTCGGCCCTGATGTTCTTTAGTAGTTGGTTAGCACAGCGCCTGGGATTGGGAAGCGGCCACACGATGCGATGGCTTTCTCAAACGTCTCTGCTGGAATTTGCCGGGCACGTGATGTTCACCGCGCGGAGAAAGGGGCGCGCAGAATAATGCACGTCGGTTTCGTAGCAACAGAATCGCCCTACGGTGATCGCAGCTCGTGTGGCATCGCGGCTTATCTGAGAGCCATGATCCCCGCGTTGCTCGATGCCGGACATCGGGTAACGCTTTTTGCTAATTCCAAAGAGAACAGGAACTTTCGTGCTGAAGACGGTCAGGTGCCCGTTTATCACCTTCAACTGCCGTCTTTGCACTGGTACGCGGCCAAAGTCCCTGGACTTCGGCAACTCGCGCCTTTGCCTCTGCGTCAACTGGAATGGTCGACGGCTCTTTATCGGCGGGTTGCGCGGGTTGCAGCCAGCACAAAATTCGATGTGCTGGAGTCTACTGAAACGGGAGCTCTGTTTCTGAGCCGGATTGCTCCATTGGTTATTCGCCTCCACGGCAGCGAATACGCTTTTCGCAAGCACGCGGGAAAGTCGTTGGATTCCAGTGTGCGATGGAATGATTCTCTGGAAGCAAACAGTTCCAGGCGCGCCGCGGCTATTACTACACCGAGCCAATTTCAAGCGAACGACATTATTAATCGTCGTGGGTGGCCGGCAGATCGCGTTCGCGTCATTCCGAATCCGCTTTCGGCAACGATTTTGAAAGCTGCGCTTCAATTCGAACGGAACGGCGCGTCGGAGCAAGTCGTCCTTTATACGGGGCGCCTGGCTCCGGTGAAGGGAATTGAAACTCTGCTGGCCGCTGCGAAGCTTGTGCACGATCGAAATCCAGGCATCACCTTTGTGTTGGCCGGCCCGTGGCAGATGCCTCGATCGCCGGAAGCTTACGGATTGAAACTAAATACGACATCTGTGAATGGGGTTCAATGGGTCGGGCCCCAGGATCAGAATGGGTTGATAGATTGGTACAAACGCGCCGCGCTATTCGTCATGCCTTCTTATTATGAAAGCTTCGGGATCAGCGTGGTCGAGGCAATGGCGTTTGGCCTGCCGGTGGTAGCGAGTGCCAGCGGCGGCCTCACTGAGCTCATCGGAAATTACGGGGCCGGCTCGCTAGTACCAAAACGTGATCCGAAAGCTTTCGCTGATGCAATTATCCGCCTGATCTCGGCGACAAGAGCCAGGGGCGAGAAGGGCATCATGGCGCAGGCTGCGGTGGAGAAATTTCAGCCGCAGCGGATTGCCGCAGAGACGTTGGAGCTGTATCAGGCGCTGGGAAGCTCCAATTCCTCCAACGGTTCGGGATCTACTAGTTAGTATGGCTTCGATGCCTGAATGCTCGCCCTTGATGATCGGCAACAAAGCCCGGATTCTAATTGTTAGTAGTAGCTATGCCCCTGTGCTCGGCGGCGTTCAGACCGTGACTCAGAACCTGGCAAAACATTTGGTTGGCTACGGTCACGAAGTGCGCGTCATCACTAACCGCTATCCCGTGACACTTCGGGCGAAAGAAACTATTGACGGGGTCAGGGTGGATCGGTTGCTTTTTCTTTCTCCCAATTTTGCTTACCTGCGACGTTTGCGCCCGGACTTGTTCGGGGCTTCTCTTTTCTACGGTCCGCAAACTCAGTCCAGATTAAGGAAGCTGATGCGGGACTTTCGTCCCGACGTAGTGAACGTACACTTTCCGGATCACCAAATACCATTCATTTTGAAACTGCGCCGCGAATTCGCCTTTAGACTAGTCGTGTCCTTACACGGACACGACGTTGAGCGACTGGATACAGAGCAAGCGGCTGCAAACGGAGAAATGCGAAATACAGATTCGGCGCGAGCGCAACTTAAATCAATCCTCAGCACAGCCGACGCAGTCACGGCGTGTTCTCGGCACACTCTGGACAAGGCGAATCAGGTCGAGGCATCGGTAGCAGGTAAGAGTTACGTTATCTATAACGGAGTCAACCTTGAGCGATTCACAAACAAGGCCTGCTATTCTCATCCGCGAGCGTACGTTCTGGCGTTTGGACGGCTGACTCATAAAAAGGGCTTCGACCTGTTATTGCAGGCCTTTGCTGAAGCTGGAGCGACCAACTCTTCGGTCGACCTGATTATCGCCGGAGCCGGCGAAGATCGTGATCAGTTGAAGTCTTTGGCGGACGAGTTGGAACTAAATCAGAGAGTTCATTTCTTCGGGGAAGCATCCCCGGATCAAATAGTCCAGTTGTTGAATGGCTGTCTTTTCGTGGTGGTACCTTCACGGCGTGAGCCGTTTGGAATCGTTGCCCTGGAAGCGCTCGCGGCGGGCAAAACTTTGCTGGCTAGCAGGACTGGTGGCTTAGGCGAGTTTCTGGCAGAAATCTCTGAACCCAACGTGACTCTGGTCGAGCCAACCGCGGACGGGCTGGCATACGGCCTTAGTAAACTTCTTAACTTAAAAAGAAATGGTTCATCGGCGGCAACGAAGAGTAACCAGGTGCCGGAACAATATTCGTGGACGAACGTCGCCAAACGTTACGAGAACGTCTTGATCGGGAGCAGCCACCCTTGAAAACTCTCTTTCGTTTGTGGGTTAGGATATTTGCGGCGATTTACGGCGGCGAGGGCATCAACATTCCTCTCATGTTCATGCCCACGCAATGTATTGCGCCCACGCTGCGTGCAAATGGAGCATCGATCGGACAAAACGTTCGGTTTAGATCGCCTCTGATCATTCACAATAGCGATGCCGAAAGCCGTCATTATTATAAGAAACTCGAAGTTGGGGATGATTGCTACTTCGGCAGAGAGTTCTTTCTCGATCTGCAGGACAGGATCGTTATTGAAGATCAGGTGACGGTTTCTCATCGGGTGATGATCCTGACGCACACCGACGCTGGCAACAGCCCGCTGAAGGACAACACCATTGTGACTTCTCAAGCCCCCGTGATTATTCGCCGAGGGGCTTACATCGGAGCCAACGTGACTATTCTGCAAGGCGTAGAGATTGGCGAATCAAGCATTGTCGGGGCCGGAGCTGTGGTAACACGATCAGTGCCACCATCGACTGTCGTAGCGGGCGTGCCTGCAAGGGTCATTAAAAGCGTGGGAACCGAACAAGGTGAAGTCCGGAGGTTGTGGGTAAGCAAATGATTGAACGAATCGCTGGATTTCGACTCAGCAGGAATTTTCTCGTCGCATTAGCATGCGTCGTACTTGGCGGCCTGGCGCTGGCGTTCTATTTGGACCGGCAGGGCCTCTCTTATAAGGAGTTGATCGTAGGACTGGGCGCGCTGATCGTGGCGGTCATCGTCATTGGCGGCGAGCGCGGGATCCGATTTGGCCTGGTCTTGTGGGTGCTGAGCCTGGGTTTGGGCTACCGCACGGTTGAATGGACTCCGAATCTGCGCATTCATCCGTCTGAGATTCTTATTTGGCTTCTCTTTATATGCATCCTTGCACACCGTAAGCTCCGTTCGGCCCTTCGTTTCTCACTGCCATGGTGGCTTTGGTTGCTCATCCCTTTTTGGGCGCTTGCGTGGTGGCCATTAATCGCCGGCGATGCACCGTGGGACAAGATGCTCAACGAGTTTCGCGACTTCCTGTTGCTGGTCCCGCTGATGATCGTGTCATCCGTGGTACTCGAGCGCCAATCTTACTGGCGCTATCTGCTGCTGGCGCTTTTTATCGCGAGTACCTGGATTGCCCTGGCGGGAGTTGTTGAGTACTGGTTTCCGGGAGTGCAAAAACTTTTTCCCGCTTTCATCACCGCTGCGAAGCCTGAAACGACCGCGGACGGTTTCATGCGAGCGCAGTTCTCATTCTGGGGAGGATCTCAGGCAACATTCATCTGTGTGTTGGCTCTCCCCGGCGCGATCTTCCTGGGTAGCTGGTGGCGCGGATGGATGGCGCGGGCGGCGATCCTCGCGTCCGCAGTCTTGCAGATAATGGCAATTTACATTGGCGGTTACCGCAGCATTTGGCTGGTGTTACTAATCCAGGTTCTGGGTGCCTGTATTTTGAGGCTGAAAAAGCATGGGGTGGCCGTCGCCATTCTGGTTCTCGTCGTTGCGGCCGGCGGGTATCAGTTTATTCCCAACACAAATGAACGGGTGATTACCGGTATCGCTGCCCTTCAGGGTGCTCCCACTGACCATAGCGCGCAGGATCGTAAGGAGAGAGCGCTTGAAGCTCTGAGTGAAGCCATTGAATCACCTTTTGGTGGCGGCTGGAGCAGCGCCGGATGGGTACATAGCGATTTCCTTCAGGTGGCCGCAAACCTGGGTATTATCGCTGGTCTTATCTTTCTGGGCGGATACCTTTACACTCTGCTGCGCGTCGTTCGACAAATGCCAATCTGGCTGAAGGCGACTGCCGAGGGAGAACTCGGACTATATCTCTTGTTGTCGTTTGTGGGAGTAGGTTGCTTGTTAACCATGCAAGGCGTCCAGGTGTTGCCGCAAATGGTCCTCCCGGTCTGGTTCGTATGGTCACTGGTAGAGATCTGGCTGCGGCAGAACTCATCAGCGAAAGAGTTATCCTATTCTTATGCGCCCGCGAATCTCTATCCTGCTGCCAACTTTCAATAGCGCTGCTACCGTGCGCGATACGCTGGAGTCAGTGAAGTGGGCCGACGAGATCATGGTCGTTGATTCCTTTAGCACTGATCGGACCCTGGAAATCTGTCAGGAATACGGCGCCCGAATAGTCCAGCACGAATACATCAACTCTGCAAAGCAAAAAACCTGGGCCCTGCCACAATGCCGGCACGAATGGGTTTTGCAAATCGACACTGACGAGACACTTGAAGCGGGCTTGTGCGAAGAAATTGAAGAAGCTCTGGCATCAAGCTCCGGCGATGTGCTCGCGTTTCGCTTGCCCCGCAAAAATCATGTGCTGGGCCGTTGGATGCGCCACGCTGGAATCTATCCCGATTATCAAACCAGGCTCTTCAGACGTGACGACGGTAGTTGGACTGAGCGCGAAGTTCATGCGCACGTCCAGGTTCCCGGTGAGGTGCGCACCCTGAAGCATCACATCATGCATTACGGGATGCCGAATATCTCGAAGCAGATCCGCAACCTCGACCGCTATACACGCTACGAAGCGGATGAACTGCGCAAGCAGGGAATTCGTTTTCGCTGGAGTCGTCTTGTTGTGCGCCCATGCGGAGTATTCTTTCATCGTTATGTCTGGCTGCAAGGTTTCCTCGACGGTTGGCGAGGTTTCATTGTCTGTGGTTACTTCGCTATTTACGATTTTCTCTCGCAGGCCAAGCTCTGGGAGATGGAAGAGCTGGGACTGGAACAGAGTCCGCTATAGCTTCCTTGTCAGCAGAATCAGGCTCGACATGATCCACAATCACAGTCCTGAGATGCAATCCGAAAGACCCAAAACCATAGTCTTCGTTGAATCGGCCGCCGCGATGGGCGGAGTTCAATTCAGCACGCTCTATCTGGCCCAGAGCTTGGATAAAGGACGATGGAGGCCGATTGTTGTTTGTCCCCAAGAGGGAGACCTGACTAACGCTTGCCGTGAGTCCGGGATTGAAACACATGTGCTCGATCACCTGCGGCTGTGGTCCACGAGTATTCGCGTTGGCGCTACCCGATTGCCCAATCCCGCGGCTTGGGCGTGGGACGCCGGCGTGATTGTTATTGCCGCCCGACGGCTCAAGCGCTTTCTGGTTCAATGCTCGCCGGACCTGGTCGTTACCAAAGGACTGTCATCTCATTTCCTGGGCGGCTTAGCGGCGCGGAAGCTACGAATCCCTTGCGTGTGGCACGTGCAGGATTTCATTTCTGAGCGAACCTTTGGAATCTACCGTCGCGTTTTTGGCCGCGCCGCGCGTTGGCTGCCCACACAGGTAATCGCCGATGGCGTGAGCATCGCCGAACAACTACCGCGATCGTTACAGTCGCGCATTACCACCATCCACAACGGCGTGGACACAAGTGTCTTTCATCCGGGACTGGATGGCGCGGGAGTTCGCCGCGAGTTCGCGATTCCCGTCGGTGATCTGGTAGTCGGCCACATGGGGCGAATAACACCCTGGAAAGGCCAGCACTATTTGATCGAGGCCTTCGCCCGCATTGCTAACCGGAACCCGAACGTGACTTTGTTATTGGTGGGAGCGCCGGTCTTTGATAATGACTCTTACCAGCGCCGTCTGTTGAATCTGGCGACACAGTTCGGGCTTGACGGTCGCATAAAATTTGCGGGTTTTCGTCACGATACCGCGCGCGTTTTGGCGGCCATGGATCTTTTCGCCTTTACTTCGATTGAGAAGGATACCAGTCCGCTGGCGCTGCTTTCGGCGATGGCCTGCGGACTGCCGATCGTCGCGTTTGACATTGCCGGCGTGCGCGAGTTGATGGCTAGTGAAGATCAATTCCTGCTCGCTCCTGTGGCGGACATCGCGGCGCTGGGCCGGGCGCTTTCCGAAGTACTCTCGGATCAGAGTCTGCGCCAGCGTTTAGCTGCGTCCGGGCGCAAACAAGCAATGAACGAATTCAACCTCGAGAAGTACGCCGGCCGAATCGAGCAGGTTTTCCGGGTGGCCCTGCAAAGCGTGCGGTCATCCGACGCAGGCAGAATTCTTCCTGAAGTTCACCACTCAGCGGCTCTATAGTTCTTATCAGTGAAGAAGATCCTTTTCATCCACAATCATCCAACGCAATTCATTCGTCTTGATCTGGCCGAGCTGCAAAAGCGCTATCAAGTTACTGAATGCTATCTACCCTCGCGTTTGATGAACCCGGCCGCCGTCTGGCGGCAGGTTAAGTCTCATGACCTAGTGTTCGGCTGGTTTGCTTCATGGCATACGTGTCTGCCAATAGAGTTCGCGCGGCTTTTACACATACCGTCAGTACTGGTTATTGGCGGTTACGATCTGGCGAATATTCCTGAGATTGGCTATGGCCATCAGCGTGGCGGAATGAAGCGTTGGTTAAGCCGGCGCACGATGAACTCTGCCAGTTGTTTGATCACCAACTCCAGTTACAGTCAGCAAGAGGCGGTACGTAACGCCGGACTCGCGGAGTCACAAATAAACGCCATTTACCATGGCGTGCCTGACCCCTTCGGATATCTGCCCCAGGGACCACGCGCGCGCATGGCCTTAACGGTTGGGAACGTGGACCGATCGAACCTGCGGCGCAAAGGGCATGAAGCCTTCGTACAGACCGCCGCCCTCATGCCTGACGTCGATTTTGTTCTGGCGGGCGCGGCTCGGGACGACGCTTCCGATTATCTGCGCGCGATGGCGACGCCCAACGTAACGCTCACGGGCCGGCTCAGCGACGAAGAGCTGAACGATCTCTACGGCAACGCTTCGGTCTACGTGCAACTCTCGCGTCATGAAGGATTCGGCCTAAGTGTCGCTGAAGCGATGCTGGCCGGATGCGTCCCGGTGGTGACTCGAGTGGGCGCCTTGCCGGAAGTCACCGGAGACTCGGGAATATTTATCGACGCTGCGGAGCCAATGTCTGTAGCACAGGGAATTGAAAAAGCTCTCGCTTATTCGGATGAGGCAAGGGCGTCAATCAGACAGCGGATTCTGGATCGGTTTCCGATGGAAAAGCGCGGGCAGCTTTTGGATCAACTGATTCGGCCTTTAATGAACGGCGCGCATTAATTCTCTGCGACCCGCGTAGAATACATGTTAAGAATTCAAGTTTTGAGTGCGACCCCCAGGACGAATCAATTCCTGCACGACGCACCATCATCGAGCTTTCTCAGTCGTTCGCGCCATTGGATCCCTGTGGCGATTCTTGCCGCGTCGATGCTCGCTACCGTGGCGTTTTGGAAAGTACTGCCGCACAGCTTCCGCCTGAATGAAGGAAGTGATTACGTTAATGCCTACGAACCCATAGCTCGAAATGTTATCGCCGGATATGGCTTCACGATCGAACCCGGAACGCCCGCGACGGGCTATTCGCCGGGCTATCCGCTGATTCTGGTTAGCATTTTTAGCGCGTCAAAACGGCTGGGTGTTTCGGAAGATGTCAGCTTATCGGTGTTTGCCGTTATCTCCATGGCTTTGGTTTCGATGTTCGTCTTTCTTTTGACCCGAATGTTTTGGGGGACGCTTCCGGCACTGATCACGTCTCTGATCTGGATGACTTACCCGTTCGCACTCTGGCTGACCAAGCAGCCCAACAGCGAGCTGCCTTTCATGGTCGTGTTGTATGGAGGTCTCTGTCTCTTCTGGTATGCGTTGTCGCAGCGTTTGCCCGCTCGCGTCTACTTTTTATGCGGCCTTGTGTTCGGTGTGGCTATGCTGATTCGTCCCATCGCGATTGGCATTGGCTTGGTACTCGCGGTGATTGTCTGGTTTACGCGGCGGGAGATCGGCCGGCGCGTTCGCCTGCTCATGATTGTGATGCTGTTGCTCGGAAACGTTCTGGCAATTGCACCCTGGGAAACGTGGGTTTACGCGAAGACAGGCAAAGTGATTTTACTAAGCACAAACGGAGTTAAGAGCATACGTGACGGCCTAATGTTCGCCGTTGACCCAAAGGGTTATCGTCAAGACAGCAGCATACCGCCAGACGTCATCCAGGTCATGAATGATATTCGCGTTCATGAAAATGAGATTTCGACATTCAGCAACATCCCCCCAATTGTTTTTCGAGAGTTTCGAGCTCATCCGATCGCGGTAATCAAGCTCTTGCTGCTGAAGGCCGCGCGCAGTTGGTATGGCACGGATAGCCAGCGATTGGAGGGTCCCACCCTGCTCATCCAGCTAGTGTACCTGGTTCTTGTTGCCTGGGGTGCCTGGCGCGCCTGGAGACACGGTGGCTTACAGAGAAAATTTGTCATAGGCGCGCTGCTGCTGACCGTCTACTTTTGGGGGATGACTGTCCTGGTTCTGTCGATCTTGAGGTACATGGTGCCGGCGGTCGGGCTATTGTTCGTTTTGATTGCTGGTTGCTTTCCGCTGAATCTGCGCTCGGAAACAAAGCCTGCAATGGAACAGGCCGCCAATTAAATCCAAAGACTAGCTCTTCCCTCGAGCTCTTCCTTTTGCTTGCCTAAGCTCTTGAACGAAGAATAAGAAATTGTTAGGTGAGAAATTCTAACTGAGATGAGTAACGTAGCTGTAATCCCCACTGACCGCGCGCTCAATAGGGCAGCAACCGCCCCGGAAGTTGCCTGCCTAAGAGTGTCCGTGGTCATCCCTCTTTATAACGAGCGAGACACCATCCTGGAAGTTCTTAGCCGGGTCAAACGCCAGGACGACATTCATGAAATTGTCATCGTGGATGACGGATCGACCGACGGCACGCGTCAGGTGCTGGCCGACGAAATTGAGGGTCGGATGGATGGCGTCTTTGTCGAATATCAACCGCAGAACAGTGGCAAGGGAGCCGCGTTAAGACGTGGTTTGTCGCGGGTGAGCGGCAACGTGGTGATTATTCAGGACGCGGATCTGGAGTACGACCCGCGCGACTATGCCCGGCTGCTGGAACCTATCCGCGATGGCCGCGCCGACGTGGTTTACGGTTCTCGCTTCAAAGGCGATTCCGGCCGCGTACTGTTCTTCTGGCACTCAGTCGGCAACAAATTCCTCACCCTGCTCTCAAACATGTTAACCAACCTGAACTTTACGGATATGGAGACGGGTTACAAAGTTTTCCGCACCGAGGTCATTGGCGGGATGCACCTAAAATCCAACCGCTTTGGTTTCGAGCCGGAGTTCACGGCCAAGATTGCCAAGGGCGGTTGGCGCATCTATGAAGTGCCCATCAGTTACAGCGGCCGGGATTATTCAGAAGGGAAAAAGATTACCTGGCGCGACGGTCTGGCCGCGCTGTTCCAGGTCGTTTGGTACCGTTGGTTCGATTAGCGGACCCAGGTTGACGAAGAATATCTGGCTGAGAGTCAGACTTAATCAGTTGAATCGACCACACCATTGAGCGAAAGAAAAACTTCACGACCGGCGGAGACCGGAGGCGTTACTCGGGCGGAGCTTCCGTTCGTATCGGTGCTCATGCCCGTGCGCAACGAGGCCGCCTTCATTGAACGCAGCGTGGGCTCAGTACTGTCTCAGGACTATCCGCATGAACGCATGGAGATTGTAATCGCTGATGGCATGTCCCAGGACGCCACGCGACAGATTATCAGTGACCTTCAGCAACAACGCACCAACATTAAGATAATCGACAACCTCGGAAAAATTGTGGCGACCGGTTTGAATGCCGCCCTGCGACTGGCCAGAGGAGAAATCATCGTTCGAGTCGACGGCCACTGCGAAATCGCGTCCGATTACGTTCGTCAGTGCGTGTCACACCTGAAGAATGACAAGGTCGAAGCCGTCGGCGGGCCGGTTGAGACAATCGGCGAATCTTATATCGCGCGCGTGATTGCCGCGGCGATGAGTTCGCGGTTCGGCGTCGGCGGCTCAGCCTTTCGCGTCGCCAACAGCAAGACTCAGTTTACCGACACCGTCGCTTTTCCGGCATACACGCGCGCGGTGATCGACCGCGCCGGGCCCTTCGACGAAGAGCTGGTGCGCAACCAGGATGATGAATACAACTATCGCCTGCGCAAACTGGGCGTAAAGATCCTGCTGGCGTCTGATGTTGGCTCGCGCTATTACAGTCGCGCCACTTTGGCGCGTCTTGGCAGCCAGTATTTTCAGTACGGCTATTGGAAAGTGCGCGTAATGCAGAAACACACGAGGCAGATGCGCCTCAGACAGTTTGCGCCGCCGCTGTTCGTTGCCGCCCTGCTGGTGGCGCTGTTACTGCTGCCGATACTACCCGCCGCCGGTTATTTCCTGGGATTGGGTGCCGGCGCATATGCGCTCGCGTCGGTAACCGCCTCGGTACTTTCAGCGGGAAAGAACGGATGGCAGTTGCTGCCTTTGCTGCCGATCGCTTTTGCCATTCTGCATCTGGCGTACGGTTCCGGCTTTCTGATCGGCCTGCTGAGATTTTGGAATCGTTGGCGAGCAGGCCAGGGCCAGTTACAGCCTCAGCCGGAGATTCGAGACGGAAGAGTATGAACGCATCCGACCGAGCTGACTTTATCGCGGCCGAGCGCGAGCGCATTCAGCTTGAATATCATCGCCGAGCGCGCGAGATCAGTCCCGACCGTTACGCCGCCTGGCAGCCCGCTTCCCGGTTCATGCTGGAAAGCAGAAACCGTACCGGCGCCACGATGCTGCATCGCCTGGACGTCTTTCCGAAACCCGGAGACCAATGTTTGGAAGTCGGATTTGGCAACATCGGTTGGTTGAGCGAGTTAATAGGTTGGGGTATTAGCGAATCGAACCTGCATGGCATTGAGTTGTATCCCGATCGCGCCAGCAAAGCTCGAGAGATTTTGCCGGCGGCTGACCTGCGCACCGGAGATGCTGTCGAGCTGCCGTGGGAAGACGGGACATTTCGACTGGTCATTGCCTCGACCCTTTTTACTTCCGTTCTGGACAATGACGTTCGTCGCTTGATCGCAGATGAGATTGTCAGGGTCCTTCAGCCCGGTGGCGCCCTGCTTTGGTATGACTTTGCTTACAACAATCCCCGCAATCCAAACGTGCGGGGAATTGCGCGAGCCGAAATTAAAAAACTTTTTCCGGCGCTGCGCGGAAAGATCAGGACGGTTACCCTGGCGCCGCCTTTGACGCGTCTGGTCGCGCCGCGCTGGTGGACCCTGGCAACTTTTTTGGAAGCGATCCCGCCATTAAGAACACACCTGATCGCGGTGCTCATTAAGGCTCGTAACGCAAATTGCTAACTCGCATCTGGTTTGTACACCTTGACTAATATCGAAGTCATTTCTGCGAAGGCCCCGGCAATTTCAACAGATGTGCGCCGGCAGGCCGTCGTTCTGTCAATTTTGTTATTGGCAGCGATCCTCAGAATCTACGCGATATCGCTTTATCCGCTGACCGGCGATGAGTACAGCAGTCTGGCGGAAGCCAAATTAGTAGGTCTGAACTTGAACTCGATAATCTATTCGGGCCTGATGCATTTCTGGATTCGCCTGGGCTCGAGTGAACTATGGCTGAGATTGCCTGCGGCGATTCTTGGCATAGCGACCGTGGTAATACTCTTTAAGCTGGGCGAAAAGTTGGGCGGATGGCGCACCGGCGTAGTTGCCGGTTTGCTGGCGGCAACGTCACCCTTCAACATCTACCATTCGCAGGAGGTGCGTTTCTATGCATTCTTCATGTGTGCCGCAGCGGCCTTTATGCTGGCGACGGTTCACTATGTCGATGCCCGGCGCACCTGGCGCACGTACGCAGCCCTGTTGTTGACAGGTGTCACCTTATTCTTTTCGCATTTTATTGGTCCGCTCGCACTCTATGTGCAAGGCGCCGTAACGGCGTCTGTCGGAAAGTCGAAATCGCGAAAGCGCACCCTACTAATTGTCCTGGTTGGTTTACCCATTGTCATTTGCGCACTGCTCCTAACGCCAGGGTTGCATCATCAGCTTTGGCGCCTCTACCAGGCTTACGGATACGCACCGAGTTCATTTGAGCCGGTTATGACCCCCGTTTCGATCCTCAATTTGGCAAAGGCTACTTTCGCCGGCTTTATCTTCACCTTTGGTTATCATGTTTATCCCCTTCGCCTGTTATTTGTCGTCGCCGGCATCGCGCTGAGTGGGTTTCTCTTGCTGTCCGGCGTGAGACGAATGTGGCAGGGAACCTTATGGGGAGTGTTGCCTTTCGCTTATCTGCTGGCTCTGATTGGGATCTATGTTGTGCTCGATGCCGCAGGCGGCCGGTTAGCTGCAGGCGTAAGCCCAAGGCATGTCGCTTTTGTCTGGCCCATGTTTTTAGTGTTGATGGCGATAGGCGCGACTTCTTTCAAGAAACCGCTGCTTTACCTTCTGGTCGCGGCCGTGCTGACGCTGAACGCTTTGTCAATTTGGTCAGGGTGGGAAAAGGAGTGGATCTATGGCGCAGCCACGGATTCCCGGGAGGCCGCCGCATCCGCGTCAAAATGGGTGACAGAGAAAACCGCCATCCTTCATGACACCCGCTCTAAAGCTGAGATCGACTTCTATTTTCCCCAGGGCATTCCTCTCATTAACTCATGGGCTTACCTTCAGAACCCGGACTTGACTCGCCAACTTCACGCTCAACGGCTGATCTTTGTCACCGACGATTGGGATCTGGATCGCCGTCGGGGACTTGATCAGCTAATTGGTCGTCTTAATGAAGAGTACTCGGTGATTGATGGCCGGGTTGACTATCCTCTTTTTGAATATGCGCTGGAGCGCAAGTCTCTGGAGTCGACCGCCTATGACTTGCGCGCCGGGTCCAATCAGTTGCTCCAGCCGATAAGCTTCTATGGACTCGAGTTTCAGGATCTGCGTTTGCCGGTTTCGGTAAGGGTAAAGGACGTACCGCTACAGGTAATCGGCGCTTATAGTCTGCCCGATTTCGAGGGGCGTCGCGAATTGAACTTGCCCTTGTCCGTCCCCGTCAACAGTCGCCGAGTAATTATCATCAGCGACATCGTCGGCGCCGGCGCTTTGCCATCAAGTCAGCCAGTCGCCGAGATATTAGTAGAGAGCAAGGATGGTAAGACCCTTACGCTTCCGATTCGTCTGGGAAAGGAAACTACTGCGTGGGACAAACAATGCGAAGCCACAGCTCCCTGCCGGACAATCTTTCAATGGGATAAGCGGATCGCTATTACAGGTCAGAACAGTTATGCGGGAGCACTACGCGATTTCTCCGCTGGACTGCATGGCGTCGCCCTGGACTTACCTGAACAGCAGGAAGTCGTCAAACTAACCATTCGTTATACCGCCAGCACTGGGCAGCTTTATGTTTGGGGAATCGCGCTTCCGAGTAACTAATGGCGTCACACCTCAAAAGCAGTAAGTAAGCAACCATGACCAAACTTCAAGTTCCATTCTTTCGCCCCGCACTTCACGAAGAAGAAGTGAGTGAAGTCGTTGCTACATTGCGCTCGGGGTGGCTGACCAGTGGGCCAAAGGTCAAGCGTTTTGAAGAGGAGTTTGCCGCCGCAGTCAGCGCAGAGAACAAAGAGCAAAAAGAAAAGAGCAAAGGGCCGAGTGCAAAGAGCACAGCGCATTCGGTGCATGCGGTAGCGGTCAACTCAGGTACAGCCGCCTTACATCTTGCGGTCGAAGCCTTGGGCTTGAAACCGGGACAAGGCGTGCTGGTGCCGACGATGACGTTCGCCGCCACGGCGGAAGTAGTTCGCTATCAGGGTGCGATTCCGATTTTGGTGGATTGTGATCCACTCACGCTGAATATGAATCTCGCGGATGCGGATAGCAAAGCGCAAGGCGCAAGGAAAAGAGGGCAAAGCGCTAAGGGAAAAGGTCAGAGATCAGGAGCGAACGAGATTGTCGGCATCATGCCGGTGCATGTCGGAGGCGTCTTGATGGACCTCGGGCAATTGGAGCAGTTCGCGCAAGAGCGGAAACTTTGGGTGGTTGAGGATGCGGCCCACGCTTTTCCCGCCGGTTGGCGACGCGCGGCTGACGAACCCTGGAAACAACGCAGCAACGGCTCGAAAGCCGTCACCTGTTATTCGTTCTACGCAAACAAGACCATCACCACCGGCGAAGGCGGCATGGCCGTGACCAGCAACAGCAAGCTGGCGCAGCGCATGCGGCTGATGTCCCTGCACGGCCTCTCGGCGGACGCCTGGGGCCGGTACTCGACCAACGGAAATTGGGACTACAAGATTGTGGCGCCCGGCTACAAATACAATCTAACGGATATTGCCGCCGCCATCGGCATACATCAACTCGGCCGTGCCGAAGCGATGCGGCGCGAGCGTGAACAGATAGCCCGGCATTACTCTGCAGCACTTGCCGTGGTCGAGCAGATCGAGTTGCCGCCGTACAATGACGACCGGATTGATTCGTGGCACTTGTTTGCGATCAAGCTGCGTCTGAAACGGCTCACCATCGATCGCGATGGGTTCATGAACGAGCTGAAGCAGGCTGGCGTCGGATGCTCGGTGCATTGGCGGCCACTGCATTTACATCCTTATTATCAGCAAACTTTCGGTTGGCGCGCCAAAGATTTTCCGGTGGCCACTGCGCAGTGGAAACGTTTGATTAGCCTGCCAATCTTCCCCGGGATGCGTGAAGACGAAATCGAACACGTCATTCGTACCGTCAAACGGATCTGCCGACGTTATTGCCGGTGACATCCACAGATTACGCAGATTGCGCCGATGAGAAACGCTCAACTTGAAGACATAGAGAGTCAACGCGGAACAGAAGTGCGTTCGGGAATTTCTGCTCCCTTTGAATCTGTGAAATCTGCGGACCGAAGAGGATTACCGCGGTGGGTTGACCGCTTGGTCGCTTTGCTTGGATTGAGTTTGGCGGCGCCCTTGATCGCGCTCACCGGATTGGCGATTGCCGTCTCTTCCGGCTTCCCGGTCCTGTTCCGCCAAATCCGGGTGGGCAGAAACGGGCGCAACTTCGAACTCTACAAATTACGGACAATGAAGTCTTCCACCCAGGGACCGCAAATCACCAGTGGCAATGACGCGCGCATCACGCGTCTGGGCAGGTTCCTGCGGCATACAAAGCTGGATGAATTGCCCACGCTGTGGAATGTGCTGCGCGGTGATATGTCGCTCGTCGGTCCGCGGCCCGAAGTTCCGCGCTTCGTAACTTTGGCCGACCCAATCTGGCAAAAGGTTTTGTCGGTGCGCCCGGGAATCACCGATCCCGTGACGCTGCAACTGCGCAGCGAAGCAGATCTGCTGGCGCGGGTTGAGGGCGATACGGAGCAATATTATGTGAACGAGCTGCAACCATCGAAATTGAAAGGCTACGTTGCTTACCTGGAGGTGCGAAGTTGGCGCAGTGACCTCAAGGTGTTACTGCGAACCATCGCGGCGATCGTCGCCCCCGGTGAAGTCAACCGATTCGCAGTGGAGAAAGTAGTACACGCCCCACCCGAGGGCGACGGCGTTTGAGTACGAACTTCAGTTGGGTTCTTTCTCGGTTAATAAAAACCCACTAACACCGATACTCTGAAAACCGTTGATCAAAGTAGGACACTACCGGAAAATGGACCCACTTCTTCCTCGAAGAGGGATCTTTTAGCCCTTTCAAGTCCCGGAACGGGACATTTCAAACTTAAGACTCGGGATATTGTCAGTGATTACCTCTTTTCAATTAGAGTCAGAACTTCTAAAAAGTTGATCGGCGTCATCCGTTCTGACTCCTCAGGGTTCGAGCCAGGAGGAGATCTCAAATGTTAGAGCTGCCCCCAAGAAGACATCTTGCCACTGGAATCCAGGCTTTTCTGGACCTCTCGGTGCTTGTGTTGGCGTTCATCGCGGCTTATTTGCTGCGTTTTGATTTTAAGATCCCATCGGGAGAACTCCGAAACTTCGTAACCCAGATGCCGCTGGTGGTGCTGCTGCAATTCGTGACGCTGACGATATTCGGAGCCCGTTCATCGATCTGGCGCTATACGGACCTGGCCCACGCCAAATCGTTCGTCTACGCTGGGCTTGGAAGTTTGGTTGTCATAGCTTTGCTGCGACTCGGCTTGCCCAGCCCGCACAAGGCTTGGAGAGTGCCGCTCTCCGTTAACCTGATCGACGTGCTGCTGGCTTTTGGCGGAACCTATGCCATGCGAGTCATGCGTCGCGCCGAGTACGAATACAAACAGAAGCGGGTACAGCTAAAGAAGCACATCAATGGCAACGGCAATGGTAAAAGCAAGAACAAACGGTCCGTGCTCTTGATTGGGGCAGGCCGCGCCGGCTCGCTTGCCGCCAAAGAAATTGAGGCTCGCGGCGATCTCGATCTGGAAATCAAAGGTTTTGTCGATGACGATCGCGCCAAATTGGGGCGGTCAGTCCTTCAGGGGCGGCGCGTCCTAGGCACCACTCAGGACCTGCCCCGACTGGTTCATACTCACGGAATCAATCACGTGGTCATCACCATCGCGCACGCGTCCCGGCATCAAATCCATCGCATCGTGCAAATCTGCGAATCCATCCCGGTTAAGGTGAGAATTATTCCCGAACTCTATGAAATCATCGAAGGCCGGGTTGAGATCAGCCGCATCCGCGACGTGGAGATCGAAGACTTGCTGGGACGCGAACCGGTACAGCTCGACGCTGAATCGATCAGCAGGGAACTGGAAGGCAAAACCGTGATGGTCACGGGAGCCGGTGGTTCCATCGGATCAGAGTTGGCCCGGCAGGTGCAACGCTTTGCGCCGGCCCATCTGTTGTTGGTCGAGCGCGCCGAATTCGCGCTGTTTGATATAGATAGCGAACTGAGAGCCGATCACCCCAATCGATCTATTGTGCCGCTGGTCGCCGATGTTGGGGATGAGTCGAGGATGCGCGCGATCTTTAACCTCTATCGGCCGCACGTCGTGATTCACTCGGCCGCCCACAAGCATGTGCCGTTAATGGAAAGTAATTCGACTGAGGCGGTCCAGAACAATACCTTGAACACCCGGCTGTTGGCAGACATGGCCGGCGAGTTCCAGGCCGAAGTTTTTGTTTTGATATCCACTGACAAAGCGGTGCGGCCCACCTCCATCATGGGCGCGACCAAGCGCGCGGCGGAACTTGTCGTCCAGGATCTGAACTCGCAATACGACACCCGCTTTGTCGCCGTGCGGTTTGGGAATGTGATCGGGTCAGCCGGTTCGGTAATTCCGATCTTTCGCGAGCAGATTCGCAACGGCGGGCCGGTAACGATTACCGACAAGCGGATGAAACGCTACTTTATGACGATTCCTGAGTCGGCCCAGTTGGTTTTGCAGGCCAGCGTAATCGGCCAGGGCGGCGAGGTGTTTATCTTGCATATGGGTGAGCCGGTGCGGATCATGGATCTGGCCGAGACACTGATTACCCTGTCAGGCCTGAAACCGCACGAGGACATTCAGATTATCGAGACAGGAATGCGTCCGGGTGAAAAGCTTTACGAAGAACTGAACTTCGAGACTGAAGAGACCGTGGCTACCTCGCACCCCAAGATCTTCATTAACAAGTTAGACACGCCTGAACCGGAAACGGTGCGGACGGCTTTGAAAGTGTTGGCCAGACTCGTGCGAGAGAGAAACGAGGATGAGCTGCGCAGATTTCTGAACGGCTTACTTCCGGAAGCTCGTCTGCGCTCAGCTCCTCACCAAAACGGCCGGGAAAGAAAGAAGCTGATCCTGGTCGCCGGGCAGGGGAAATAAGTCAGAACCGCGCGCGGTTGAGGGCAGTTGATCTTACAGAAATATACATCAGCAATGCAGATCAAGTGCGCGCTACCGCGGACGGTTCTGACGTTCGTTCAGTGCCGGCAAGGGCGCCCGCGTTCCCAGTTTATGGGGACCAAGCGCCAAAAGTGCCTCGCCACAAAGCTCAACTAAAGTCGGTACTCCAAACACTCTCTCTTGACGCTTCGCTGTTTCCATAGTAGCTTCCATACGTTTTCCCGAGTTGGTCTTTGTAACCCTCGAACAAGGAGATAAACCTATGATGCGTAGACTGTTGCCCTGTTTATGCCTGGTGCTTTTAGGCGCGAGTGCATCGCTCGCTCAGACTTATCCCAAGTGGGACTTCACCGCGGCCTACACGCTCAATAACTTTGAGACCCCGCCCCCCAAAACCCGCCACAACTTTAACGGCTTTACGGCGGCCGTGGGCGGTAATTTTAGAAGGTGGGCCGCCGTCGAAGGCGACATCACTTACAGCAGGGGGACCATCGCGGGAACGAGCCGCAGCCTGCTTACCTATATCGTCGGGCCGCGCTTTACCAAACGTTCGTCGACCAGCAAGCTGGAACCGTTCGTCCACGCCTTAATCGGCGGCGGACACCTGACCGGCTTTGGCAGCAGTACCAATGGCTGGGCGGGAAAGTTTGGGGGTGGCCTGGACATCGTTGCCGGTAAGCATATAGCTGTCCGCGTTTTCCAAATCGACTATTACCGTTACCACGGGCATCTGCCGATCGGTCTGCCGAGGCAAAGATTGAACAATGCTGCTTTCACTTTCGGTATACGGATTTTTTAGTCAGCGAGCTTGGAGTCCCGCCTTTAGGTGGAGTCTTAACCTAGACGACGACCGCCTGAAGGCGGAACTCTGTATTGAACGCCCGATTAAACTGGGTGCTCTGAACACCCTGCGGCCGACTGAACCCCCGGTTTGAGCCGGCTGATCGCGTTGCTATCTGCCAAGGCTACATGGTATATACACTGCCATAAACGGAATGGTTGGCGGTCAAGGCCCCCGGCCAACCATTACCTTGCCACCTCTTTCTTTTGTGGCTTCCGTCTTCGTTGGCAAACATTGAGTGCAGATTCTGCGGCGACTTGTGCCACGCCCAGATTCAAAAACAGGTTTTGCGTTGAAGTGTCTGCTGCCGGTCGTGTGCGGCGCGATTGTCGGTCAGGCCCGGGAGAGGGCGTTAGCGGCCTCTTTAAGGGGCACAAACGTCAGCCTTTCAGGTCTTTTCCCGGCCAAAAAAAAGCCCGACTAAGGTCGGTGCTCTGAACATGGACAGACTTCAGTTGGGGTTCTTCTCGGCTTAGAAATGCCCGGCTGAAATCGGCACACTTACCGCGGAGATTAGTGTTAACAAAACTGAGAAAGGCGCAACGATTGTCGGCGGACGAACGGTGGTTGCTCGCTCAGGCGTTCGTGCTGTTGCCGCTGACCTTCTGCGGGATCTATGTGCTGGGCGTTAGTCGTTGGCAGCGGGTATTGATGAAGCTGGCGAGAGTCAGCAGTGCTTCCATCCGCTATCGCGACCTCGACAGCAAGGCATCGACGGAAATCATGCCCTGCGCCGAGACTCGAAGTATTGAACAGGCGCGCGCCATTGCGCGAATTGTCTATATCGCCGCGCATCATGGCGTCTACCGCGCAAACTGTCTGCAACAGACATTGGTATTGTGGTCCCTGCTGCGGCGAGATGGAATCGAAAGCGAGATTCGTTTTGGGGCTCGCAAGGAAGACGGCCAACTGCAAGCCCACGCCTGGGTCGAGTATCTGGGCGTGGTCCTGAATGAAGAGAGCGATGTTTGCCGGCACTTCTCGCCGTTTGAAGGCGTGGCGGTTGGGGCGAGTACTGAAGGTAGCGATGTTGTCACGGCCAGAACCGGCAATCCGATTTGCTTATGATTCGGCTGACGAGACAAGGAACGGTCTTCTCCGAATCGGCCCAACGCCTGGAGGAGTTGCAGGCTGAATTCGCGCGCCGTCATTATTTGCGGCTGCCGGGTTTGCTCGATCCAGAGTTGCTCGATTTTGTTCAGCGACAGATTGACGCCGGGGAATTTCAGGAGCGAGTGCATGAAGGTATAGCTTCAAACAAGGAACTCTGCATGAGTGGAAACGCGGCGTTCGGCGCTTTGCTGTTTGTGATGAATGACGAAAAACTCTTCCAGATAATGCAGCAATTCACCGGATGCGAGCGAATCCGCTGTTTTGCCGGCCGTGTTTATCGGGTCAATCCGGGTCAGGGGCATCACGATTCCTGGCACAACGATATTGGGGAAGACCGTCTGGTGGGGATGAGTATAAATTTGAGCAGAGGGACCTACGGCGGCGGAGTCTTGCAGATGCGTGACCGCGACTCAAAAGAGATCGTCGGTGAAGTAGACAACGTGGGCGCGGGCGATGCGATAGTATTTCGCCTCTCGCCGCAGTTGCAGCATCGAATTACCGAGGTCGAGGGTCCGACCTCCAAGACAGCTTTCGCGGGATGGTTCCGGGCCCGGCCGGATTTTCTTTCCATGCTGAGGGACCAGGCACAACGAGGAAGAGAGGCAGGCGGCCTGATTCGAACTCGCCGATATCGCCTGAGCGGAAGCCTCATCGAAAATAGAAGCGCTTAGCGTATATTGACAGGCTCGATTAACCTACTGTAGTTTTGGCGAATTATCCATATTAATGCTTTTGTCTAATAAACAACCTTAGGACGACGACGTCGAGCGACGAAATGAAACCCAATCCTAATGTGCTTTTCAAGCGTCTGGGCGACGAGATGGTGCTATTCAACCTGGACACCGATCACTTCTACGAGCTGAATGCGACAGCAGCGAGGTTTTGGGAACTGTTAAGTGCTGGACACGATTCCCTGGCTGTACGTGAGCATATGCTCCAAGAGTTTGCGGTGGATCCCGAGAAGTTCGCCAGCGAGGCCGAAACCCTCGTCGCCTCCTTACAAAAAGAGAACCTGGTCTGCGTTGATGAATAAGAATCCGATCTCGGCAAATGAGCAAGTGTTTCGGCAACCGAGTTCGCGCTGGTTTGCCGCCCTGGGTAATACTGCCCCCGAACTGCGTGGATACGTTTGTCAGCCCGTGGCGGTGAACGGGAGACCAAAGTCGTTGCACCTGGTCGCCGAGGTTGAAAGCGTTCTGCCGGCTTTCGACGAGCGCGCGGGTTGCGGGGTAATCTTTGACGGGGCTCTATACAATCGACGCGATTTGCAGAATGAGCTTGGTGACCAAAGGCTTGCGAGCGACAACGATGCAGCATTCATCGTGGCTGCCTACCAGAAATGGGGAGAGAGCCTCCTCAAGCGCCTGAGAGGCAGCTTTGCTCTGGTCATCTGGGATAGCCAGCGCGAGGTTCTGTTATGCGCGCGGGATCCGCTCGGAAGTTGTCCGATGTTCTACGCGGAAGGACATCATGAGTTGCTGATCTCGACGTCCATCAATTCGTTGATCCGACATCCCAATGTCTCGGCTGCATTGAACCGTGCCGCACTGGCCGAGTACCTTTTCGACCGCTTTCCCGGTTTGGACGAGACTTTTTTTGCAGCGGTCAAGCGGGTGCCGCCTGGAAGGGTGCTCAAGGTAACAAAGGAAGGTCGCAGCTGCTATCGCTATTGGGATCCTGCATCCGGCGGTACAGTAAAATGGTTGACTCCCGACGAGGTGGAACAATTCGACGAGTTACTCGATCGCGCCGTCGGCCGCTGTTTGAGTTTCGGGCCGACTGGCATCTTCCTCAGCGGGGGTCTTGATTCAGTTTCGGTGGCTGCTGTTGCCGCCGAGTATTGCCAACTTAATGAGTTGCCAAAGCCCTGCGCCTTATCGCTGGCTTTCCCGACTCCGGACACGAATGAAGAAGTCATTCAGAGGAGTGTGGCCGCACAGCTTGGCCTACCTCAAGTCTTAAAGGGATTTAATGAAGCGGCCGGAGTGGATGGATTAATAGCTGCCGGGCTTGAACTCGGTAGCTCGCTGTCATCACCACTTATGAACCCCTGGTTGCCGGCCTTCTACGACCTGGCGCGGGAAGGCAAGCGACGCGGTTGCGAAGTCGTCCTCACTGGCGGTGGCGGGGACGAGTGGCTGACAATTGGCCCCTTCCTGGCCGCAGACATGTTGCGCGGATTCGACTTCAGTGGAATTTACCGATTGTGGCAAAGTGAGCGACGTTCCTATCGACGGTCCAGCGCTGCCCTGCTGCTTGGTCTGCTCTGGAGGTTTGGGGCGAAGCCCATCCTTCATCCACCGGCGCATCGGTTCGTCAAACAGGTAGCCCCCTGGGCATTGAGACTCCGGCATCGGGTATCCCCATGGCCTGCATCCTGGGTTCCGCCGAAGTGGTTGGCTGCCGAAGCTTCTCTGCGAATTGAGCTCGATCAACGCAGGGAAGAGCAACACAAAAACAGCGAGCATGACTCAGAGAGCCTGTATATTAGAGAGATGCGAAAAGCGCTCGATCATCCTATGATCTCGTTTGATCAGGAAGAGAATTTCGAGATCTATCGGCGGGCAGGTGTGCGTCTTCTTCAGCCGTACTGGGATGCGGATCTGGTAGAACTTCTATTCCGAACACCGCCTTTCCTTTTGAATCATGGTGGGCGCACCAAGGGTTTGGTCCGAGCTTCGCTCGCTCGGCGATTTCCCAATCTGGGTTTTGAACAGCAGAAGAAGGTGGTCGCAACTAATTTTTATGCGTCTACCGTATACGAGGGCGCAAGGAAAGTGCGCCAGAGAATCGGGAGACTCCGCGCCCTTGGTGAAATGGGGATTGTTGATGAGCAGGGTGCCGAGACCGCATTGGATCAGTTTCTGGCACAGGGCGAGGATCCGAAGGCTACTTACCACTTTTGGAATGTCCTAAATTTGGAATCGTGGGCTCGAGCCCATGTTTCGTGAAAGGAGGATCGGTCATTGACAAACGAAGATCGGTCTTTAACGTCCAACGACGATAAAAGCTTGAAAGAAACCGACGACACCAAGTCGAAAAAGGCTTGGGAACCCATGAGGTTAAGTTACACCGGGGATGCAAAAGACGTGGTCCAGGGCGGAGGGGGAAAGTTCAGCACCTCCCCATCTGATCCCGGCGAGCCCCGCAAGAATCCGCCTTCGGGATGATCGGCGGAGACGACCACAACATTCGCTTTTGTTCAGCTTTTTTTGAAGAGGTACGATGCTCAGACTGAACATTGAGCGGACTGACGCAATTGTGCCTCCGCCGGCCTGGGTACTAAATTCCCGGGCTGAAGTGTGGCATGACATCCAGGGAGGAATCTCAGCGTACGCTGAGGTACTCGGCGAAGAACACTGGATCCACCTCCCTGGACTTGCGAGCTTTCGCTTTTCCAGGGGCGCAGGTGAGATTGCGGCGACCGTCACGAGCGGAGCCAGAGAGGAATTAGTCCTCGATGCCTATCGTCGAAAAGTCTTGCCGATGGCCCTGCAGGTCTCCGGCAGAGAGGTGCTGCATGCCAGTGCGGTCCGCTCGTCCGCTGGCGTCGCTGCACTGTGTGGGCTGTCCGAAACAGGTAAATCCACCATCGCCTTTGGACTGAGCCGTCGGGGCTATCCGCTCTGGGCCGACGACGCAGTCGTCTTTGAGGTCTCGGGTCATGGTGCCCAGGCTGTCTCGCTTCCTTTCAATATGCGGCTGCGGCAAGCCGCAGCCACTTTGTTTGATGTTCCGGAAACCAGGGGGCCGACCGGAAGCAGTAACGACGCCCTCCCGTTCGCACTGGAAACCGCCCCGTTAGTGGCGGTTTGCGTGCTGCAGAGAGCGGACAGGTCTGCCGCTCCACCAGTGACAGTGTGTCGTCTTTCATTGGTTGAGGCTTTTGCTGCTCTCCTTGACCACTCATGCTGTTTCACCCCGCAGGATGAGGAACGCAAACGGCGGATGATTCACAACTATTTAGATCTTGCGGCGGGAATACCCATCTTCAATGTCTGTTTCCAGTCAGGTCTAACGAACCTGCCGGCAGTGCTGGAGGCGATCGAGCGCGTGATAGGTGAGAGTGGCCAGACGAACTAAGCCGATTTCGGTTCCGCCAGAAGGACAGTTCCCGGAAAGCACTTGAGCTCGCAAGAGCGGATTTGCTTCTTCAACTTGCCCTGTTATCGAGCTATCTCAGAAACGTGTGTTCCTGCGTGAACTTCACCCAAACTGACAAATCGGAAACATCGCTTTGTGATTTCATGGCAGCGAAAATCAAAACGTCGTGAGGGCAGAAACGTCAGATGCAATCGTTCATTGAGCTTGGCGCGCTGGTAGAAAGTCGCTGGCGGAACCAGAACTACAACGAAGATCTGTTCCCGGCGATTGCAGCCCGAGCACTTGGTGAATCGGACCTCGGTAAACGCGTGGATCCGTGGGACATCATTCGTTGGACTCACGCGACTCCGAATCTGCCGGAGCAGATGGACCCTATCGGGAAGTTTGGAGACCCACCGATCACTCTCTATGTCGGACCGAGATTCTACATAGACGTGTACTATTGGCTTGACGGAACCACGACCATCCACCAACACTCATTCTCCGGCGCATTTCAAGTGTTACAGGGCGGCAGTGTTCACACCAGTTATCGGTTCGAAAAGGAGCGGGAGATCAATCCGCACTTTTTGACCGGCAAAATTCTGCCGGGTGAAGTCTCTCTGCTGACGGAGGGCGATATTAGAGAAATAAATCCCGGCTCGCGGTTCATTCATTCGCTCTTTCATCTTGAAAGACCGTCAGTCACGATAACGGTCAGAACGTACAAAGCACCGGGCGAGGCCGTTCAGTATTCTTATTTCAAACCGTTCCTGGCAATCAATCCCTTTTTCACTGATGCGTCAATAACAAAGAAGATCCAGACGGTCTCGCTCCTGCTACGGATGAAACACCCGGAGGCGGACAACTTCATCGGAGAGTTGGTTGAATCTTCCGATTTCCACACTGCATATGCGGTGCTGGAAAGAGCCTTTGAGTTCCTCTGTCATCGTGAACTGGAAGAGATCATTGGGGTGTCCCGCAGTCGTGACAGATTTGAAGGCCTGCTGAAGCGCGCCAGACATAAGCATGGCGAGCTTGCTGATTTGCTGCCGCCAGTCTTCGAGGAAGAATGGAGACAGAACGAAATCACTCGACGCCGTGCTCAAATCAAGGGCGAAGACCATCGCTTCTTTTTGGCGCTACTCTTGAATGTACCGGAACGAACAACGGTGCTCAGGTTGGTAAAGGAAAGATTTCCGGAAAACAATGCGGCGGACCTTGTTGTCAAGTGGGTCAGAGAATTGACAACAACCAAGATCTTTGGTTCACGCGAACCCAACGTCCTGGGTCTCGAGAATTTCGATGAGGGTCATCTCTTCGTCCTGAAAGGGCTCTTGCAAGGTCTTGCGCTGGAAGAGATTCAGGCGAAAGCGGCCGCTGAGGCCACCCAAGCTGCAAGTCCCGGGTCGTCAATCACCGAGGTCGCAAAACACATCAAGAGTCTCTCACTGTTCCGGTCAACCTTTGCCAATGAGAGTGATAGACAGTCACAGTTAACTGCCTGAACTCACGCTTCACAGACTTTCCCCGCGTTAGTTCGACTCCGCGGACAAATCATTCCAAAAATCTACGTTTAATAGCTAATAGGTATTTGAATCCTGCCGGCGTCAAGAAGGTAACGCACCACAAGAACAGCGCACGAGTTGAGTAACTCCGTCCGAGGCTTCGACTAAATAAAGCGCGCGCTTCGCGCATTCGCCCTTCGTCCAAAAAGTTTCGACCGACTGAAATCAGCCCGCGCGAGAAGGCTTTGTTATATGCGCGCCCCGCTCCGGATGGATATTTCTGGGGATAGGCAAGCAGCCAGTCGAGTATCTGATAATAAGACGTTGTGACCAGTTCAGGATTATTAAGAGAGCTGTTTTTGCCGTGTACCCGGCGCTGAACCAGCGATTTTTTGACGTTCGCCAGCGGGCACTGCGCGATTACCCTCAGAAAACATTCAAGGTCCTCGTTTTGGGTGAGGGTTTCGTTGAACAATCCGACAGACAAGAGCAGATCGCGGCGGATCAAAACACTCGAGCAATAATCGGTCATTCGACTAAAGGGAAGTTCGTCTTTGATTCGATGAAAATAGCTGACGCTCCCATCATCATGCTCTCTCGGGTTAAGAGCATCGCGGAGGTCGAGTTCAGATGAACAGCCGGTTGCACTGTCATACTCAAACCAACTCATATGACAAGAAACGACGCCGACGTCTGGGTAGAGTTGTATCGCTGCCCACTGCGATTCGATCTTCTCCGGGGCCCAAAGGTCATCCTGATCGATAAAGGCTACCCATTCGTTCAGCGCGGTCCGGATACCGACGTTTCGAGCGGCCGAAACTCCTCGGTTTGGTTGCCGAATAACTATTGCGCCGAGACTCTTGGCAATCTCAGAGGTTCGATCCGAAGAGCCATCGTCGACAACAATAATCTCAGAAACGGGAAGACTCTGCGCGAGCACGCTCTCTATCGCATAGCGAATGTAATTCTCTGAGTTGTAGGCGGGAATAACTACTGAGACAGGCGCACGCTCTTTCATGATCTTTTCCTGTGCCCTTTGCCGCAAAGCCACTAAACGATCATCCCACGAATAATCGGATGAAGCTGAGGCAGGAGAGCACCGCGCCTTTCATGAGTAGTTACGATCCATCAGGTATGCCCAATCGAGCAATTGGAGTTGCAGCGTCACCAGTTGAATACTCGCTTTTCCCTGGTACATCACGCTGAAAAGAATCGCATCACCTCGGACCGCGTGGCCGCTCGAAGGGAATTTGGGGCCGTTTGTCGAATTTCCACTCGGCATACGGCCCGTTTTGATCGACGTAATGCAGGAATACCTGGGCCGTGCAATCACTATCCAGAGATTCGCGCCAATGTGGACACTCGATTCCACGGTAGAACAATCCGTCACCGGGAGCCAACGCAATCGAAGAGATACCGGCCGGCCCTTCAATAAAGATTGGCCAGGGATAATTCCCCTGATAGCCTAAACAAAGCGTCAAACTGATCTCACATGAGGGCCGGTCTATATGTTTCTCCAAATCGTCCCCACGTTTATAAACGCGGAAATAGGAATACGTCGGGAAAAGCGTCAGGCCGCTCACCTGTTCTGCCAACGGAAGTAGTTCCGTTAGCAGCCCATCCGTAAAAATGTCGCCGTGGGCGGCCAGGGCCTTCGGCACCTGAGTGTCATGCATCATAGTTCCGATCTCTGCGCGCTTGCACGCGTATCTGTAAAGCAACGACAACTGAGGATCCTTAAGGCACGAACGCCAAACGACGTATTTTTGCTGGGCAAACAACTCAGCCAGGTTGGTCATTAAGGCGTAAGCTATCATCGTCACCCGCCTTGATTCAACTGGCGACAAGCGTTGGTGCGGTTAGTTTGCGAAAGTGGATGGATGCCCCCCGGTGAATCACGCGTAAGTTGAGCGTGTTAAGCAAGGAGGAGTGTCGTTGTCCCGTCAGACTCAGTCGTCGGTTTCCCGTCTTCTTGAGCTAATGACAATCACACGTCTCGAAGAACAGATACTAGTTTGCGTGGCTCGCCGATCTCTTGACGCGGCGATGGCCGAGCGGCTGCGCGAATTGCTCCGATGTGATCTGGACTGGAAGCTCTTGCTGGCCTCGGCCCAGCATCATTGTCTGATGCCACTGCTGTATTTCCACCTCAATGCCGTGGGTCAGTCATTGGTTCCACGCAACGTGATGTCCCGACTTGAGGGAGCGAATTACAGAAACACCAGGGCCAACCTTTTTCTCACTGGCGAATTGCTCAAAGTACTAAAGCTGCTCGAAGAGGATGGTATCCGCGCAGTCCCGTTCAAAGGACCAACGCTCGCCTTGCGGGCCTACGGCGATGTTGGCCTTAGACAGTTTGGAGATCTGGATATCCTGGTGCATCGGAAAGACATCCTGAAGGTCAAGGAAATACTTATCAGCCGTGGTTTCAAGTCGACTCTGGAACTGACCAACACTCAACAAGCGGCCCTCCTGCGCTTTGATTGCGCATACAACTTTGATAACAAGCAGGGTGTGGTGCTCGACGTTCATTGGGATTTTGTCGAGCGACACTTCTCGTTTGATATTGACGTTAATCGTGTGTGGGACCGGCTTGAGCCGGTAACGGTCAGCGGCAAACAATTGCTTACCCTTTCAGCCGAGGACCTGCTCTTGATCCTCTGTCTTCATGGCTTCACCCATCTCTGGGAAAGGCTGGGATGGATTTGTGATGTCGCGATCCTGATTGATAGTCGGAAAGATCTTAATTGGCAGCTCGTCCTGGAAAACGCAACCACTTTGGGCGCTCGAGGTATTCTGTCGCTGGGGCTCCTTCTGGCCGGCGATTTGCTCGACGCCTCGATCCCACCGGAAGTTTCGAAATCACTACAGCCGGATGCGAGGGTGAAGAAACTTGCAGGACAGGTGGGCGAGCAACTCTTCACTGAGCGAAGCGCGCCGGCAGGCCCGTTTGCTGAGGCCGGCACGCTCGCGTACTTGAGAGAGCGAAGGCTCGACCGACTAAGATCCTGTCTCCGTCTGGCGACGACCCCGAGGAGCTATGATTGGATGTTTCTCTCAGTGCCCGATTCGCTCTTCTTCCTTTATTATTTGGTGCGGCCACTGCGACTTGCGGGAAAGTACGGGGCGAAACTCCTGGGAGCCTCTGGTAAGCACCAAGCCAGGACGAACGGAAATGCAGGGCCTTTGTCTTAAGCACCCAGATCTTCCTCATCATCCTTATTTCAATCGCAGAAACCACCTCCCGATTGTGCGTATCCCTACGGCTCGCGAGTCCGGATCACGGTGACTTAAACTCGTAATCCGAAATCACCGTATGACGAGAGCCTTCGCTGCTGAGTTCACTCCTTACTACCACCAAAGCTGAAGCGCGAACCGTTTCAGCCTCGAATCCCATCTCTTCATGCACGGCCGCAAGTTGCCGCGAGCCCTGAGGTCGCCGCAGGCGCGCGATTGTCAGGTGCGGATGAAAGGGACGCGTCTCGCGAGCGAAACCTTCCTTATCGCATTCATCTTCCAATGCCTGTTGCAGCTTGCCCAACTGTCCCGAAACGTCCTCAATCCCGATCCAAAGCACGCGCGGCTGTCCACGTGGCGGAAACGCGCCGCAACCTCTGACGATTAGTTCGAAGGGAAGGATCTTGCTCGCGGCTCGTTTCGCAGCCTGCGAAAGAGTTTCGATTTGTGAGACGGGCGTATCACTAAGGAACTTCAACGTGAGATGAAGATATTCTTCGCGACTCCAACTAGCGCGCGCATCGGGAAGAGCGTGGCGCAAACGATCAATGTGATCCTTGAGTCGTTGGCGCGCGCTTGCCGGGAGTTCGATGGCGATGAAGATGCGCCAGGATTCGACTTCCACACTCATTTTGTCGAAGGCTCCAAAAAAAGCCGTTCTTTCGTCGCACTCTCCACCGCCACCTTGCTGAAAGGAAAAGCGCGCGGCGTCACGTTCCGCCAATCGTCGAGCTGATCCTTCCAGTGAGGACTGGAAGGAAGCCCGGATTCGCCCAGCGGAATTCCATGCTGAGTCTTATCCCAATCGCTCGGGTCGGCGATCAAACGCATTGAGACGGCACTGCCTACGTTGACCGTTGCGCTCAGCACCCAGTCAGTTCCGTTTTGTGGAAACGGCGGAATCAAAAACTGCGCACCAATGAATGGCACGCCGGCGAGAGGATGTGGAAACCTCGCCTTCACCATGTTTCCCCATGTCCATTTGGTTTCGTCCGCGCCCAGACTCTTCGTCAGAGTTTTCTGCGCATCGTCGTAAGAGGCGAGAAGCAAATCCGCATAACCGGCGAATTCCTTCGGTAACCATTCTCGCGGCTGATCGGTGATCAGCCGAGTAAGCAGCACGTCTGCGTTGGGCCAGCCATAGCTCTTAGCCAACTGCTCACCCATCGCCGCGGTGAATACCCTCTGTCGAAACGCGGAACGCATTTGGGCCACCAACGGCGCCGCGTGCGAATTCACCTCGAGCATCCCGTCCCAGCGTTCCAGCTCTGAGATTGCGTCCCGCAGTTTCTGGTCAGTCGCTACGCGTGCCTGGTCCTTGAGCATCTTTGCGGTCACGCGGGCAAACGCAACGCCGGCGATTGAATAAACGTCGCCCTGAATGCGGCGATAATCAGAAGCGTCCAGTTTCGGTTTAGCGGAGAGCAAGTCAAAGATGCGACGTGCCCGATAGGGCTGGGCCCAAAGATGAGTGAGGAAAAAAGGATAGTCCTCGCCGACGATTCTCTGATTGGCCGTCACGATCATTCCCGACGGCGGATTGTAAGAATGCGGCAGCTTGGCAAAAGGAATGTAGCCCGTCCATTCGCCGTCGTCGGTCGAGCCGTCATAGGGAACACTTCCGTCGCCACTCTTGCGGACGGGAATCCGGCCCGCGCCATAGTATCCGATGTTTCCGTCAACATCGGCGTAAACAAAATTCTGAGTTGGACCGACGTACTGACCAAGTGCCGCGGTAAACTCTTTCCAGTTGCGCGCTCGATTAACACCAGGGAAGCCGGTCAGCTCGATTGATGTGGGATCGAATGCAGTCCAGCGGAGCGCATATCGGATTGCGTCCTTTTCGAGAATGATCGGGCCATGACGCGTTACTGTTACGTCATGGTTCTGGACTTCGGTTTCCGGACTGACGAAAGACTTGCGAACCTTGATTTGCTCGTGACGAACTTCGGCCTCGCGCCAACCGGACGGCGTCTGATAGCGCTGTGGATTTTCTCTATCAAATTTTTCGATGTAGAGGTCCTGTACATCCGGGCCGAGGTTGGTAACGCCCCAGGCAATGCGCTCGTTGTGGCCAATGACGATTCCCGGCGCGCCCGGAAACGTAACGCCGGCGACATGAAGGCCGGGCGCCGTCAGCTCAGTCATGTACCACACTCCCGGCGCGGCGCCGGGTATATGCGGATCGTTTGCCAACAGAGGTTTTCCCGAAGTTGTTCTCTTGCCTGAGACCACCCAGTTGTTACTTGCCTGAGTTGAGTCGAACGAAGACGCCAGGCCGGTTCGCTCAAGAGAGCGTCGCTGACTCTCAATCAGCTCGTTCATCTGGGCGAGTATTTCAGCGCTCGGCGGGGTTCCGACTGAGAGCGGTTGGCGCACACCAACATTCTTTTGCGGCGCACCATCGCGTCCCACAACGAGCACATCCAGAGGCGTTCGCTCGAGCAGCAGGGCCTCGCGTTTTTCCTTCGGCAGCGCCGCCATCGATGCGCGCAAAATGTCGGCCTGCCACGTCGTGGAGAGATATTCTCCCATAAGCTTGCCCACCGCCAGCGAATCAGCGGGCCGCCACGGTTGGGGCTTGTACTGCAGGATTGCGAACTCAGGCGGCAGAGTTTTTGCCGACTCAATGAAGGCGTTGACGCCTTTGGCGTAAGATTCCAGCACTCGTTTCAGATCCGGCGGCAAGTGGGTCACGTTTTCATCGAGCACCCGCGCGAAGCCGAAAGCCCGGCGCCGCTTGTCCTCGCCCAGGGTCGTCTGGCCGAAGATTTCTGAAAGCTCTCCGCGAACTGTGCGGCGATAAAGGTCCATCTGCCAAAGCCGATCGCTGGCCGTAACGTAGCCCTGCGCGAAATAGAGATCGTCGTCATTCGTGGCCTCGATGTAAGGAATGCCGCGCTCGTCGCGCCGAATCTCGACGCGCCCCCGCAGGCCGGGAAGGGAAACAGTCTGATCCGGTTGTTGTGCGTCCGGCGGCCGCGATTCAGACGGAAGAGAGTAGAGCGCAGCTGACCGATGAAAGGCTCGTCTTGCCGCTGCTGACCCAGGACTGAACGGATTCGCTGCCAGGCAGAAACTTGATAAGAGAATCAGAATCGCAGTTCTGTTAACAGAGGGCTTCTTATTCATTGACTCGTCCTCGGAAGTTTGCAGGTGCTGTGGCGGGCTCGGATGTTAACACAAACGAGAACCTAAGGGCGTTTAGAGTACCAACTTCAGTTGGGTCCTTTCTGGCTTGATAATAGCCCAACTAGAGTCGGTACCCTGAACACCCGTTCATCAAGGTGGGACACTACCAGACGAAATTCGGCGTTGACGCTATGACCCTGGGAGCACTACAATCCGCGAGAGCTCGTTGTTAATGGTCAGGAGTCTAGAGACGTAATCAGTCCGGTCAAATCGGTCAACCATGCTTAGCGGCATAAAACTAGCCGGGGCAATTGCACTTCTGCTTGGTCTTTCCATGGCCGAGCGGGCGCAGCAGCGGCCCTTACTCACTGAGGACGTGGACATCATTCCACCGGGTTCGCTGCGCATCGAAGCCGGAATCGATTTCCTTCAAAACGCAAAGTTTCCAGTGTCGGGGCTGACGGGTGATCTGACGCGCGCGGGAGTGATCGGCATCAACATCGGGCTGGCCCCGAACGTCGAAGTGCAGATCGAAGGTGTGGCGCAAAACGTCTTGAGCATTAACTCTCGGGGGCCGAGCGCGATTCCGCTTAACGTTAAGGCCGGCGCCAATTCAACCAACGACTTTGGTGATTTCATACTGTCGACAAAGATCAAGCTGCGCAACGAGACGGCGCATTTGCCTTCGCTTGGATTTCGTTTCGGGGTGCAGCTTCCCAACTCGAACCAGGCCCGCGGCATCGGATTGAATCAAACAAACGCTTACGGGCAGATACTTTTTGGCAAGAAGTTCGGCCACAACGCGCGCGTGAATACTTTTGGAAATCTGGGTATTGCGATTCTCACGGCGCCCACCGCGCTCTTTTCTCAGAATGACGTTTTGACCTATGGCGTTGCCGGCATCGTTCGCCTGAACAGACAGTTCAGCGTCGCCGGTGAGGTTAACGGCCGCGCGAACACGCGGCCGGGCAGCGGACCCCTGGGAACTGAGTCGCAGGGCGAAGCCAGACTGGGAATGCAGATTCGCGCCTCGGGATTGCGCTTCGATTTCGCCGGTATTAAGGGACTGACCAGGCTCAGCCCGCGCTCAGGAATCACCGTGGGCGTAACGTACGACACTCCGTCCATCTTTACCCCAGCCAAATAAACCGAAAAGTGACAAGTGACGAGTGGCAACCCGGAATTGGCGCGAGTCGTTTATGGTTACTTGACGCGATCGCCATTTAATCGTCAGCGGACTAATGTTTGACTGGTTGCATATAATTGCGCGACGGCTCGGTCACTTCATCGTTCACGTTCCAATCTACGTGGCGGGGCCGTCGATGATCCTGATTGGCGCGCTGGATTCGTCGTTGTTGTCTTTGCCTGAGGTGAACGACTATCTGGTAGTAGCGCGCTGTTATACGCATCCGAAGACGGTTTTCTTTTTTCCTCTGTTCGCGGCGATCGGATCCCTGCTGGGTTGTCTTTTGCTTTACACGATCCTGAGCCGCGGCGGACGCGCGGTCCTGCATCGACGCTTTCGTGTCGAGCACGTATTGCGAGTCGAACGCGCGTATGCGCGCTTTGGAATTTTGGCGCTGGTAGTGCCAGCGCTGTTGCCTCCGCCCATGCCGTTCAAGATTTTCGTGGCGACGGCCGGGGCCCTGCAATTTCCGCGACGCCGTTTTCTGCTGACGATTTTTCTGGCCCGTTCACTTCGTTACTATGTCGAAGGCACACTGGCAGTTTTCTATGGCCAGCGTGTGCTAAGGTTCTTCCAAGACAACGGACTGCTGATTATCAGCGTAGTCACCGGCGCTTGCATCGTGGGGCTCGCGATTTACCTGCTAACAGGTCGCGGCCGAGCAGCAGCCGAAGAGGGGAAGCACACCTAAGAGAGTAATAATCCCGAAAGGTCCCTGGAAAAAGCATTGAAATCAATTATTCATAAGATCACGGGTGGGCTGGGGAAGCTTACGCATTATTTGGTTTCCTTTGGGCCGCTGGGCCTTTTGACGATCGCGTTTCTTGACTCAGTCCTGATTCCCATGCCGGGCGGGGTGGATGCGGTGCTGTTGCTGCTCGCGGCTGCGCGTCCTTCGTGGATGCTGATCTATGTGGCCGCGGCGACGATCGGCTCGACGGCCGGCTGCGTCGGACTCTATAAAATTTCTCAGCGCGCAGGGCATCGCGCGCTCCGTCGTTTCTCTGAGAAAAAACAAAAGCGCGTAAAGGATTTGATCGACCGGTATGACGTACTGTCGGTGCTGGTTGCGTCGCTGCTGCCGCCGCCTTTTCCTTTCAAGCTATTCGTGGTTTCGGCCGGCGTGTTTCGGCTGAACCTGATGCGCTTTGCGATTGCCGTTGCGGCCGGTCGTACCTTTCGTTATTTGCTCGAGGGTTATCTCGCCGCACGTTACGGCGAACACGCAAAGGAAATTTTGGCGCGGTATTATCCGGGAATTGGGATTGGGCTGGCGGTGCTGATTATCGTGATATTTGTCGCCAAGAGTTTCTGGCGGCGTGGCGCGGTATCAGAACCGGTGTCAGACGTCGAGAGCTAGCTGCAAATCCAACTCCTGGGAAGGTCGGATGGCGGCGGAAAAAGTGCGGGCCTCAGCCAGGGTGCGCACGCCATGTTCCTGGAGTTGAGCTAATAAGCAAAGCAACACACGCGCAGTTGCGCGGGCGTCGCCGGCGGCCCGATGGCGATCAGTGATCTCGAAACCGAAGTGTTCCGCCAGGGCGTCAAGATTGTGACCGCCGGAGTTTCGCAGCAGGCGACGGGCTAGATTGACGGTGCAGAGTTCGGGATTACGCATTCGGTGGCCGGAAAAAACTCTTTCAATTTCGCGATTCAGCAGCGGCAGATCGAAGTCTGAATTGTGGGCCACCAGGACGGCGTCACCCGCAAAGTCCAGCCACGCGCCGGCGATCTCAGCGAATTTAGGGGCGGGTTCGAGCATCTGGTCAGAAATTCCCGTTAGGGCGGCTATGAATCGCGGTAGCGGCACTTCCGGATTGAGCAGCGTTTGAAACTCAGCTGTGATTTGACCGTCATAAATTCGGTAAGCACCCAGCTCGATAATTTTGGCAGGCCGTGATCGGGCAATGATCGCCTCGACATCAAGCACCACGAAAGTGATTTCATTCAAGGGGCGGTACTCGAGACTGTCTTCACTGATCACCAGGTGCGTTTGGTCGAGGCGGAATCGAGAATCATTGCGGACCAAATCGCTGACCAGCGAAGCAGCCAATTCATCTCCGGCATGCCTCAGACGGAATACAACATCGGCAATCTCCGCGAAAGACACGCGACCGCCGTTGTCGTTCAGCAATTTGAACGTCTCTTGAAGCAGGGGTGAATCGGAAATCAGGTTGCGCGGAATCTCCATCGGCAGGCATTGTAGCTGCTGGACCAGGTTTTTGAAAAACGAGAAGTTTCGCCGACGGGTGTCTAGAGTACCGACTCCAGTGGGGTTTTTGTTTCCAGGAAAGAAACCCAACTAAAGTTGGTACTCTAAACAACGCTGGATGTAAAACGATGACCGCTGAAGAAGTACTGGACAGATTCAAGGCCTCGGGCGCCCTGCTGGAGGGTCATTTTATTCTATCGAGCGGACTGCACAGCCCTGCTTACCTGCAATGTGCCATCGCTCTGCAGGCGCCGGCAGTAGCGGCAGAGTTTGGTGCAGCTATCGCAGAAAAGTTTGCCGGCGCCCGCATCGAAACAGTTGCGTCACCGGCAATCGGAGGCCTGGTAATCGGCTATGAAGTTGCGCGACAACTTGGCGCGCGGTTCATTTGGACTGAACGCGAAGGCGGGCAAATGACTTTGCGACGTGGATTCAGTCTCAGCGAAGGCGAGCGGGTGCTGGTAGTCGAAGACGTGATCACAACCGGGGGTTCGACTCGCGAGACAATCGATGTGTTACGCGCGCACGGAGCTGCGGTGACGGCGGCGGCCTCGATAATTGATCGCTCCGGAGGCAAAGCCGACGTGGGCGTGCCGCGCGTCTCGCTGGCGACGCTGAATGTTCCGGCGATGGTTCCTGCTGATTGCAAAGCATGCCAGCGCGGCGAGCCGGCAACAAAACCCGGAAGCAGAAAAGGCACTAAGCAGTAGGCAGAAAGCCGTCACAGATGAAAGACGTCGAATTTCTCGATAGTGGCGTAATTCTGGGTTCTAAAAAAAAGAAAGCCGGGGATGCAAAGGCCGCTTACCGAATGGTCTTTTTGCTAGAGTTCCGGATGGTCATACCTAATATTGGGTGGCGCTCCCGGCCCGGGAAGCTCGATTTGCGTGAGCACGATCAATAGTGTGTTTTGCCAGACCGCCCAAGTATCCAGCCAGCGAGATTGCTTTGAGGCTATTAATCTTGGTGGCATACGCAGTGTCCTTGCCGTGCATTATTTGGTGTCTATGTAAGCTGTCAGGATACAAGCTCAACTCGTTGTCGCTCGCACTTACACCGCCCCGCGTCACAAGTGGCTCTAATATCATTTCTTCGAACACTTCCAGTTGTAACGCCTCAACCAGTCTGCGCGTTCGCGGGTCAGATGTGCCGCGTTCTACGCTGAAAAATACCACACCAAATAGCTCGGAACATATGCCATCGGCCTGTGTCAACAACAGAGTTATCGCAGATGCATACCTGCCCTCGTGGTGTGCCTGGAAAGCCTCCTTGAAGATCGCGCCGCGCCTTGGAAAATCCGTACTCAGTTGTGTTTCCACTTCATTGATGCAGCTTTCGACCATCTGACTCATTCTGTGGTCTACAACGTCCGTTGTATTTTTGGCGAACTCGTCCTCTAAATCGAAAAGGTCAGTGACGGGCATGTTAGGCAAGACGTACCAACCTCGCTCGGCTAAACTACGTTGAAGTCTAATCGCTCGGTCAGGTAGCAGTTGTATGTTCGCATGTATTTGTGCGATCGCTGGCCCAACCACGGCGGCAATCTCGTTGGCCCGTTTTTTGAAGGCATCAATCCCTTTTGCTACCGCCTGCAAAACACTTCTAAACTGATCAAATGGTGATGTCTCGACTTCATGCTGTTTTTCTTCGTCGTTCATATAAATCCTTCTAACTGAGATGGCGTTAGCGCATTATATACCTCGTTAACCGGCCGTGATATTTTATGCCGGATATGAACGAGCGATTGGCAAAAGAGAGGGCCGAAACTGACGCGCTAAAACGCGAGGCTCTTCGACTTGGTGTCGGGGAAATACCTCGCAATCCGGGTTGGTGGTGGGAAGATGTGGACAACTTTGGCGGCTCACTCCAAGAGTGGGACTTCGTCAGAGATGACTATACATACTTAACTGAAATTGGTAAGGCTGGGGCGAGAAGGCTAATAAGAGAAGAGATGCGCAAGGATATTGAGTGGCGGCGCAAAGAGAGTCAATGGAAGCTAACGATTGCGGGCATGATCGTGGGGTGGGTTCTTGGTGCGCTCGGAATCTTAATTGGACTTTTTGCTCTCCTCAAGAAATAGCAACACAGAATCACCCCGCTATCGATTTCGCTGACGCCTGTTGTTCTCTGCCTTCTGCCTTTTGCCTACTGCCTTCACTCTTATGAACTGTCGGCTCCTCCTTCAATACGATGGCACTGACTTTCATGGTTGGCAGATACAGGACGAGTTGCGCACTGTTCAGGGCGAACTGACGCGGGTACTTTCTTTGTTGGATGGTCGCGACGTTACTGTTCATGGATCTGGCCGCACCGATGCCGGTGTGCACGCCGAAGGACAGGTAGCCAGCGTTTTTCTGCAGCGCGAAATGAGTCCGCAGAAACTTCGTAACGCCATCAACGGCAATCTCGCGACGGACATGCGAGTGCTTTTCCTCGATCCTGTGCCCGACGATTTTCATGCGCGCTATTCTGCCCGGAGCAAGACTTACGTTTATCGTGTAATTCATGGTCCCCTAGTCTCGCCTTTCTGGGCGCGCTACGCGCATCAGGAGGCGCGGCCACTCGATTTTGAACTGATGCGCCGGTGTGCCCGGCTATTTCCCGGCGAGCATGACTGGACCGCGTTTTCCGCGGCCCAGTCTGATACCGAATCTCGGGTGCGCACGATCGAATCTCTTGAAATCGCCGGAGGTTGGAACGCTCGCGGCCGCTGTCACTTAATAGAAATGACCGTCTCAGCTAACGGCTTTCTGCGTTACATGGTGCGTTCGATAGCCGGGACGCTGCTGGCTGCGGGTCGCGGTGAAATCACCTTGGAACTTGTGAGCAGGGCAATCCGCGAAGGCGATCGCGAACTGGCGGGGGCCACCGCGCCGGCGCATGGCTTGACACTCAAGAGCGTGAAGTATGATTGAGTAACGGGTAGTTTGAAGAAGTGGCACAGGCGTCCGCCCGTGAGTCACGCGCAAGACCCGCGTGCCACATCAAGTCTTTGATTGACACTGCTTCCGGTTGCAGTAAGAATGAAAAGCGATTTGTTTGCCAACTTTTCCGTCATTATTCTCCAACAAGTGCTGACTGACTTTACCGAAGTAGTTGAGACGGGTTCTCGTGACGAGGCGCTGCTCGCTTCGATTGATTGGGAGCGCCTGCCGCGGCATGTCGCGATTATCATGGACGGAAACGGCCGGTGGGCGGCCCAACGCGGACAGCCGCGCATTGCCGGACATCGCGCCGGCGTTGAAGCCGTGCGCGCCGCCGTCGACACTGGTGCGCGTTTGGGCCTGCGAGCGCTGACGCTCTACGCGTTTTCAACTGAAAACTGGAAGCGGCCACGCTACGAAGTCGATGCCCTGATGCGAATGCTGCGAAAGTACCTGCGTATCGAGCTCGACGAAATCGACCGGCAGAACATTCGTTTCCAGACGATCGGACGTACGGAAGCGCTGGCGCGGAACGTCCGTGAAGAAATCGCGCGGGCCTCAGAACAGACTGCGAAGAATACGGGAATGGTTTTGAGTGTGGCGTTGAATTACGGCGGCCGGGCAGAGATTGTCGACGCTTGTCGCGCCGCGATGCGAAAACTTTCCGCGGAAGGGAAGTCGCCGGACGAGTTGACTGAAGATGAAATCGCCCGCGAATTGTACACCCACGACCTGGCCGAGCTCGACTTGCTGGTGCGTACCAGCGGTGAACTCCGCATTTCCAACTTTCTGCTGTGGCAGAGCGCTTATGCCGAAATTCATGTTACTGAAACACTGTGGCCGGACTTTCGGCGCGTACATTTGCTCGAGGCCGTGCTCGATTATCAACAGCGCAGCCGCCGGTTCGGTGGATTGAAACTGGTCGTCAATGCCAAGTGACATTCTCGCGATTGCGTTGAAAACTCAAACCCCAAAACCAAAATCCAAATCATTTCTCGGGAATCTGCCGCCGGCGGTGGCCCGCATCGTAACCGCGGTGGTTTTGCTTCCGATTCTCATTGCCTCAATCCTGATTACCAAACTGGCTCTCGTATTTGTCCTGATCGCGGCGGTCGCGATGGTTCTGGCACTGGCCGAGTTCTGGCTGTTGGCGCGCAAGCAACAGATTCGCGCCGACATGGTGGCCGGGTTTTTAGGCGCGGCCGCACTCTTTACAATTTTTTATTTCACCGAACCGGGTAAACCGCCCGACCTGTTGATGATTCAGATCATTTTGATCTTACTAACAATGGGCACGCTGACCGCAGCGATGGTGCGCGGCGCGCCTTTTGACAGAATGATTAGTGCCACCGGTGCGACCGTCCTGGGCGTTATGTATATCGTACTGCTCGGCGGTCACCTGGTAGCGGTGCGCACGGGTTTTGCGCCGGAACTCTCGCGGCATCTGCTTTCTTTTTTCTTTCTCGTGATCATGGGAGCGGACAGCGCCGCCTACTATGGCGGTAAGACATTTGGGAAGCATAAGCTCGCGCCTAATGTGAGTCCGGGAAAAACCTGGGAAGGTGTAGCGGCGGGAATGTTGGCCAGCTTGCTGCTGGCAGTGGCCGCCCACGCCTGGTTTTTCCCTGAGTTGCCTTTGAAGTTTGCCATGCCGTTGGCGGCCGTCATGAATGTGTTGAGCGTGATTGGCGATTTGACTGAGAGCGCTCTAAAACGGAGCGCCGGCGCGAAAGACACCGCCACATTATTGCCCGGGCACGGCGGCGTACTTGATAGGATGGACAGTTTGCTGTTCAATGCGCCACTCATCTACTATTTTGCCCGCGCATATTTCAATTCTTAGCGATGAGCACCAAGAAAATAATCCTGATTATCGCCGGAATCGTCGGCGTGCTGGTGCTCATCGTAGCGTTGTTCGTAACCGCGATTGGCTGGTTTGTTTTTCGCACCATTGGGAACAGCGAAGCGGCTGAAACGGCGCGCACGTATCTGCGCAATAACGAGCAGTTGAAACAGGATATCGGCGAGGTGAAAGATTTCGGGTCATTTGTCACCGGACAGGTCAACGTTCACAATACTGACGGCGAGGCAACGCTGCATTTCAAGGTCATCGGCGAAAAGAAGGTTGTGAATGCTACAGTTGATCTCTCTTATCGCAGCAATCGCAACTGGCGAGTGACCGGCGCCTCGTACGAGCGCGACGGCCAGACGATCGATTTGATGCGGCCTTACGAGACGCCGGCCGCGACGCCTTAAAGAAGTGGCATCGGCATCTGGCCGATGAATTGTCGCGGGCGGGAGCCCGTGCCACCGTTTAGTTCAAATAAGTGCATGACCGTGAGAGGTATTTCAATCTTAGGTTCGACCGGCTCGATTGGCTGCAATACTCTGCGTGTGATCGAAGCTTTGGGCTCCGAACAGTTTCGTGTAGTTGCGCTGGCGGCGGGGCGGAACATTGGAAAGCTCGTCGATCAAATCTCGCGTTTCCGGCCTGAGCTGGTTTCAGTTAAGGATGAAGAATCCGCGGAAGAGCTAAGGACAGAGTTGCAACAGCGCGGCATTTCACTACCGCGCCTCGCTTTGGGCGTGGATGGTCTGGTAGAAGTCGCCACCCATGACCAGGCCGACTGTGTCGTTTCCGCAACCGTGGGCGCAGTTGGATTCGTGCCGACGCTGCGGGCGCTGGAAGCAGGGAAGCGCGTGGCGCTGGCCAACAAAGAAACCCTGGTGATGGCCGGCGAGCTGATGACGCGCGCGGCTGAGAGGTCCGGCGCGGAGTTGCTGCCCGTGGATTCTGAACACAACGCGCTGCATCAATGCCTGCGCGGTGAGAAGCGTTCCGAAGTGCGGCGAATTATTCTGACCGCCTCAGGCGGGCCGTTTCGGACTTGCGACAAAGCGGCAATGTCATCGGCGACCGTGGCCGAAGCGATGAAGCACCCAACGTGGAGCATGGGCGCGAAGATCACGATCGATTCGGCCACACTGATGAATAAGGGATTGGAAGTAATCGAAGCGCACTGGCTGTTTGGCTACAGTGCGGATGAAATCAATATCGTCGTCCATCCTGAATCGGTAGTGCATTCGATGATTGAATTGATTGACGGCTCAGTCATTGCGCAGATGGGTATTACCGACATGCGTCACGCGATTCAATACGCCCTGACCTATCCCGAGCGTTGTCCGTCCGGGCTGCCGCCACTGGACGTCGCCCGGCTTTCGTCTTTGCATTTTGAGGCGCCGGACCTTGAACGCTTCCCGTGCATTTCGCTGGCTTATCGCGCGTTGCGGACCGGTGGCACGCTGCCGGCGGCGATGAACGCGGCCAATGAAGAAGCGGTGCAGGCCTTCATCGACGAGCGAATTTCTCTTCCTGACATTCCGCTGGTAATTGAAAGCGTTATGGATCAGCACCCAACGTCGGCGGTCAAAGACCTTGCTTCAGTTCTGGACGCTGATCGTGTGGCCCGAATCGCAGCCCAAACGACGATTGCCAGGCTGGAGGACAACACTCGCGCAAAGAGCGTCGCCTGAATTTTCTAGTTAGCTCCAAACCGTCGGAGCGCGAACATCCTATCCGCCAACGGGCGCGGCACGCTGAGATTTCTAAGGGGCCTTTGGTTTTGCAGGTGTTTTTCGAACTGCGCAGTCAGGCGGACAGGATATTCGCGCTCCGACAATTCCAGTGGGCTGAGCGGCGAGAAAACTTTGCGACCCCAACCTACCTGTTTGACCCATCCCGCATGCCACACGTAAACTCGTTTTGGATTTTGCTGATCGACGAGGTGGTTGAGAAAATCAAAGCCGGGTGTTTGTTTGGCTAGGACTAATAAATGAGTTTACTTCAAAACGGAATTATCGGCGTTTTGGCCTTCATCTTTATTCTCGGCGCGGCGGTGACGCTGCACGAATTTGGCCACTTTATTGTTGCCAAGCTACTCAAAATCCGAGTTGAAACCTTCTCGTTCGGCTTTGGTCCGCGGTTGTTCGGCCGCAAATGGGGCACCACTGATTACCGGATATCTGCCATCCCTCTGGGTGGTTATGTGAAGCTGGGCGGCGACGAATCCAACGCGCCCATCGAAGGCGAGGGCGCGTCGGATATCCCTGCGAATGAGAGATTCGATCTACGGCCACGCTGGCAAAGGATCCTGGTCGCGATTGCCGGGCCGGTGATGAATATCCTGACCGCGCTGTCGATCCCGTTTGCGGGCGCGATGATTTATGGCGTGCAGGTGCCGCCGCCGCCGGTCGTGCGACATGTCCTGCCGGGCGGCGCGGCAGAAATCGCCGGCCTCCAGGCGGGCGATCGCATCGTATCGTTTGACGGCAACACAAATCCCAAATGGAAGACAGTGGCCGACGATGCCTTACTGTCTCCCGGCCAGCCTCTGCCACTGGAAGTTGAAAGAAACGGACAGCGGCTTCAGCTCACGATCAAGCCGACGCCGCACACTGAAGAAGGCGAGACGGTTGGCTTTCTCGACTTTGTGCCTGACTACGGAACCGTGCCGATCGTGGTACGAGTGGTCGAACCGAACACGCCCGCGGCCGAAGCAGGATTGAAAGCCGGCGACCGAATCGTTAGCGTCAATGGGGAACCGATCACGGCCGCGGAACAGGTCACACAATACATTCGCGAACATAAAGGACAGCCGATTACTCTTCGCGTAGAGCGCAACGGCAGCATGATAGACATCACCGCGACTCCGAAGCTCCTGAATCCGGAGGAGAATAGAGAACGGCTGGGGTTTCAGCCCGATGAAGAAATTCCATACCAAAGAATAGGAATCGCCGGCTCGTTTTCCGAGGCCGTCGATACGAACCTCGAGTACATTCGCGTTACCGGAAAGGCACTGGGGCAGGTTTTTGCCGGCAAGCGTTCGGTGCGCAATACATTCTCAGGCCCGATCGGAATCTACCGGGTGGCTTCCACTTCGGCGATTCGCTTGGGTTGGGCCGGGGTATTTGCGACACTTGGATTTCTGAGCCTGAATCTGGGCGTCTTCAATCTGCTGCCGATTCCGGTGCTGGACGGGGGCGCGATTTTCCTGTTATTGATCGAAGGCCTGCTGGCCATGGTGGGTTGGACGATATCGGCGCGCGTGCGCGATCGGATTCAGCAAGTGGGATTCGTCGTAGTCATCCTGCTGATGGTTTTTGTGATTACGAATGATTTGATTAAGACAGCATCGAGCTGGCGCGCTGGAAACAACAGCCCACCGCCCGCGTCCTCGCCGACACCTGCGACGGCAACGCCGGCGAAATGATATTTTTGGGCGAAGTGTCGGAAGCCCGCGCGTCAGCAAGGGCTCGTGTCCGAAGTTGCCCTCCCTGACGGTCGGGCTTCTGACACAAACGAAACAGGCGGTTATGCGCAACTCAAAAGCAGTGCAGGTTAAGAACGTTCAGATTGGCGGCGGCGCGCCGGTGGTCATTCAGTCGATGACCAAAACCGACACCGCCGACGTGGGCGCAACCGTCGAGCAGATCGAACAGATGGTTAGCGCCGGGTGCGAGATCGTTCGCCTCGCCGTGCCCGACAACGACGCGGCGATTGCGCTAAAGGAAATTCGCAAGCGCGTTCCTGAAGTTCCCATCGTGGCCGACATTCACTTTCACTACAAACTCGCCTTGCTGGCGTTGGAAGCCGGCATCGACAAGTTGCGCCTGAATCCCGGAAATATCGGTAAGCACGAACGGATCGTCGAAGTCGTGCGCGCCGCGCAAGTGCAGAAGGTGCCGATACGCATCGGCGTTAACGGCGGCTCGCTGGAAAAGGATCTGCTGAAAAAGTACGGCACCGCCACGCCGGAAGCGATGGTCGAATCGGCGATGCGGCACATTAAGATTCTCGAAGACCTCGATTTCACCGACATCATTATTTCTCTGAAGGCCTCTGACGTGCAGCGCACGGTAGCCGCCTATCGTTTGCTGGCAGCGAAGGTCGACTATCCGTTCCATCTGGGAGTGACCGAGGCCGGCACCGCATTTACCGGCACGGTGAAATCCTCGATCGGTCTCGGGATTCTTTTACACGAAGGCATTGGCGACACAATCCGCGTGTCGCTCGCCGCCGAACCACAGGAAGAGGTACGTGTCGCCTGGGAGATCGTGAAGTCACTCGGCCTGCGGACACGTGGCGTGACGGTCGTGGCTTGTCCGACGTGCGGGCGCCTTGATGTCGATAACTTCGTCGAAATCGTTACCGAGATTGAACGGCGGCTGGCGCACGTTGAAGAACCTCTGCATCTCTCAATTATGGGTTGCGCCGTAAACGGCCCCGGTGAAGCTCACGATTCCCAACTTGGTATTACCTTTGGCCGCGGTGTGGGCATGATTTTCAAAGACGGCGTGCCGATGCGCAAAGTCGCCGGCGAAGACATCGTTGAAGCGTTCGTGAAAGAGACTGAGAAGCTGCTTGCCGAAGGCGCTGCCGCGAAGCCGGAAGTGCGGCACGAGTTGGTCACCATAACCTAGTTGACTCCTCAAATTGCTTTTGTCTGAAGGCCGCCGTCTGGCGGCCTTTTCATTTTCCCTGCAACTTATCTGAATCCGCATTGACTCGCGGACCACATGGTGTTACCTATTACCATCATCATAGAAGTCTTTCTTCCGCACTGATCCAACCCAAGGGGTTCAATCCAGGCTAAAGAACTGTGGCGTTTCTTAGCCACACGATCCCAGAGCTGCTGTATTGCGGAGGATTTCCAATGAACACCCGAGACTCTATTCGTTGGTTTTGGCTCGCCGCTGTCTGCCTGACCTTCCTTTGTTTCGCTAACAAGGCTGCGACTCAGTCGCAGATTCCCACCCAAAAACCAGATGTCAAAACTGATGGAGGACTTACTACAGTTACTTTCTATCTCGAACACGGCGACCTCACCGTGAATCTTCCGGACGACATAAGGGCTGGCGACACGATCTCGGGCACCGTGGTCGCGGAGCCGAAAGGACAGACGAAAGATGAGCGCGCAAAGAATCAAAGTGAGCTCAATGGTCTGGTCATAGAAATAAACGACAAGATTGTGGAGCCTTTCACGGCGCCGCCTGCCAAAGAACGCGAGAGCGTGATCCAACAGACTCTCTGGATCTATCACCCGGATAAGGCTAAGCTTAGGCCCAACGCCGCCGACCCCAAGACCGCGACACCCAAACCTATTTCGATTTCTCTGGAAAGAGCAGGCTCGGAGATTGAGCACGCGACAATTCCCATCGAAATTATCTCGCTGAACCTACAAAGCGTGGCGCCTTTGAATACTTTCCAACTTCCTGCGATGGGACAGCAGGGGCGACCGATCGTGATCACGGGACCCTTCGACGGGAATGCGCAGAATACAACTCTGAGCTTTAGGCCGCTCAGAACTCAGGTACAGGATTTTGAGAAGAACACCGAGAACGTTTCCGCCGGCTTTGGCTTACTTGCCGAATCGCCACGCAAAGCCGTTTTCCAGGCTCCCTCAAACTTCTCGGGCTCGATTGAGCTGAATCTCAAGGAAGGAAACGTCGAAACCAGGGGAACCTACCGCAACGTAGGAGTTAACTTGAGCGCGCCGAAAACCAATTTGCTCAAGGGCGAAAAGACGACTTTGACCGTCGAGGTAAATGGTTTGCAGGGAATCAAACAACCCGTGCCGCTGACCCTTACCTATGGGGGCGTGATTGTCATGGAAGGCGGACCGTACCAGCCGTTGCTGATTCAACCGTCACAGGTCGGCGCGGACGGCCGCTATTCGACCACGCGCGGGATTACTGGAATTCAGACTGGCGGTTGGAACGCGACAGCAACGGTGGTAACCACTCGGTTCGACTTCTGCTTGCAGGACGATTCAAATCCACGGACAGTCATTCTAATCAATACCTTCACCGGCGAATACATCTTTCCTCAGCCGAGTGGCGCCAACCTTGGGGGCAGCGGAAGCGTTACAAGAAAGGACTGTGTTATTACGTTGACGGACAACCAGCCTGACCGCAAAGTGCAGGGCAAGATCGATCCGTGCACACAGACCGGCGGCGCGTCGGTCCAGCTTGTTTCGCCGAAGGTGAAATTTACGATCACGGACCGCAACACGAGAGACAATACCTGCGCCTGCGGACCGGGATGTAAGTGACGAATTCTAAACAAGGATATTTGAACTTTTGCTCTTCTTAATGACGCCGTGGGATCACAGAGTTGGCCAAAGAGAGAATTGTTCCTCATTCTGCTCTAAATGATGATGAAAAACATCTACTGCTGCTACGCATGAAAGGAGAATCGCGTCATGGGTCGCATCCTTGCTTTTCTTTACGGTTTGGTGAGTTACCTGATCTTCTTCGTCACTTTCCTGTACGCCATAGGCTTCGTCGGAAACGTGTTTGTTCCGAAGTCGATCGATTCGGGCGTGCCTGGCTCTTTCACTCCATCCCTGGTCGTTGATGCCGTGCTCCTCGGTCTCTTTGCCATTCAGCATAGTGTGATGGCGCGGCCGGGGTTTAAGAAACGGTGGACTCAGATCGTCCCTCAGCCGATTGAACGTAGCACTTACGTTCTGATTGCGAGCCTGGTACTCGCATTACTTTTCTGGCAATGGCGGCCGATTCTGACTGTGGTTTGGAGCGTTGAGAATTCTATTGGCAGCCTGGTGCTTCAGGTGCTCTTCTGGGTCGGCTGGGGCACGGTATTGCTGAGCACGTTTCTGATCGGTCACTTCGATCTGTTTGGCCTTCGGCAAGTGTATCTGTACTGGGTGAACAAGGCGTACCCTGCAACGGGGTTCAAGACGCCCGGCTTATACAAGATTGTGCGTCATCCGATCATGCTTGGCTTCATCACAGCGTTTTGGGCAACGCCGCGCATGACTGTGGGTCATCTTGTTTTTGCCGTCGCGACAACGGTTTACATTCTGATCGCGGTGCAAATCGAGGAGCACGACTTGACGAACCTTTACGGGGACACTTACAGGGAGTACAAGCGGGAAGTCTCGATGCTGATTCCGATGCCGCGAAAGAAATAGCGCCCGCGATCTTATCGGTCCTGAGTGCTCTTGCGACTTGTCCGCATCCCAGATTAAGCGATCGTCTGTCGGCGGGTCAGGCTGCGGCCATGGAAACCAGCAAAGCATCGCTGGCGATCTTGCGGTTGATGTTGACCTCGAGCTCGCCACGCATTTCTTCGATGCGCGCCAGCCATTGCGCGGCGCGCCGGCTGGGCAGTTCGTCGGCGATCTTTTGCAGTTGATTCAGCAGGTCGCGGTTCACGATCGTAGCTTCCGGTCGGCTTAGCCTAAGTGCCCAGGCATCGCGAATCAAAGCTTCGAGCACGTCGAGCCGCTCTTCGTATTCGCCGCGGTCCTTTGACCCGGCCAGGTCTTCAGCACAGCGCATCAGTTGCGCGCGATCACCGGTCAGCACCAGGGCATTCAACACGGCGAGCATTTCCGCACGACGCTCGCGGTACTCTTCCAGGTCGCCCGCCAGCGCACGGCCAAGGCTCCCCAGCGAAGTGCGCGCCAGTAGCCCGGCGTCGTCTGCCGGCAGCTTCTTTTCCTTGATTAGGAATTCTTCGATCGCCTCGGCGGGAAGGGGACCGAAGCGTATCGCCTGGCAACGCGAACGAATTGTCGCCAACAACCCGGTCGGGTTTGCAGTCGTTAGAATCAGATGAGAAGTCGGCGCAGGCTCTTCGAGGGTTTTCAGCAGGGCGCTGGCTGCCTGGTCATTCATGCTGTCGGCATCTTCGATGATAAAGACGCGTGCGGCGCCTTCGAAAGGACGAAAATTGGCTTCGCGCTCCAACTCGCGCATCACCTTAACCCTGATTATGTTTTTGAAAGGGCGCGCCATTGCGACGTCAGCGTGCTCACTCCAAATCATTCTTTCCCGGTTGTCCTCGTCGCTGGAGAAGGGCGGAAACGTGGATCGCGAAATTCGCTTGCATGACGAGCATTCGTCGCAGGCTTCGACTCCGACGCGATTGCGACAGTTGAGAGCCTTGGCCAGTTCCAACGCGAACAACTTCTTTCCGATGCCTTGTTCGCCGGTCAAAAGCAGCGAGCCCGGTACGCGGCCGCTGTTGAGTAAGCGCCTTAGCGATTCCTTTACTTCGTCGTTGCCGATGAGTTTGGAAAACATAATTAAGTTCGTCGTCAGAAACCGGCTCGCAAGCGAGGGCATTAGCCAGACCGTTAGGGAGGGCTCTCTAAATGCGACGCTGCCGGCCCTCCCTTAAGGGTTGGGCTAATGCCCCGCAGGCCTAATGAGCCCACGCTCCTCCAGGAATGCTAATACAATATCCATGACCGCTGCGTGGGTCTGATGAACCGATCCGCGGGCGTCAATAATCCGGACGCGCTCGGGATTGGCCCTGGCAATTTCCAGATAAGCATCACGCACGCGCGCATGAAAGTCTGCGTCCTCAATATCCAGGCGGTCAGTGTTCTTAGCGGCGACGCGACGGCGGGTTCGCACCGCCGACTCAGCCACAGACAAATCAAACAACAGCGTCAGGTCCGGCTGCAAACCGCCGGTGGCCAACTGCACAATTTCCTGAATCAGACCGGGTTCGAATCCGCGGCCTGAGCCTTGATAAGCCACCGTCGCGTCGGCATAGCGATCGGACAAAACAATCTGTTCGGCCGCGAGCGCCGGCAGCAAATGCTTGCGTACATGTTGCGCCCGGTCAGCGGCAAAAACGAAAAGTTCGGCGAGCGGATCCACCTGCTCCTGAACATCCAACAAGGCGGCGCGCAGCTTCTGCCCCAGGGGCGTGCCGCCCGGTTCGCGCGTGGCCACGACGTTGAGGCCGCGCGCGCGTAATTCACTCGCCAGCAGTCGCAGTTGCGTGGACTTTCCGCATCCGTCGATTCCTTCAAAAGTGATGAAAGCGCCAGCCATTTCTGCGGTGGATGGATTTTCGCCGGCTGGTTTCAAGAGGAGGAGGTCTCTTCAGTTTGTCCAGGCACGTGCGGCAGCGGCGTGTGTGGGGCGCGCAGCTCGCCCGTGGCGCGTCGCGCCTGAGAGATGGTCGAGATTGCGTGCTTGAAGATCAATTGTTCCTGCGCGCCGGTTTCCATGATCAGTGAAAACTTGTCGAAGCTCTTGATGCGGCCCAACAGCTTGGCTCCATTCACCAAATAGATTGTAACGGTAGTCTTCTCGCGCCGCGCGAGATTCAGAAACCCATCCTGAATGTTTTGTGGGGCCGGCTTTGAATCCACGAAACGATCGTCCTCGTATGAAAGTACTCCGTTTGGCGAAGGCCTCAGAGTACACCACGCGCTCAAAGGTGACAAGCGTTTTATCTTAAGGAGAGTGCGCGCATCTTGCGCGTGATTCAAAAGGGCAAGTTGATCGTGTCACGCTCTCAGACTAACGCCAACGCCATCTTAAGCGGCTTACGCCTGCAAGAGTTCAAGGGTCATTGCCTGCACAGCCGGGTCGTCGCCAAATCCTTCGAGCCATTCGACGCCGGCCTCGTGACGAAACCAGGTCAATTGACGTTTCGCATAATGCCGCACATCCAGCCTGGTTTGTTCGATTGCACTTTCCAAATCACGTAGGCCCTTCAGATATTCAACCACGCGGCGATATCCGTGCGCGCCCAGGGCGCTGGAATTTGCCGGCACGCCTTTGCTCAACAGCCGTTCGACTTCACGAACCAGCCCGTTGGCAAAATGCTTTTCGGTCCGTTCATTTATCCGGGCATAGAGTTCTTTGCGCGGCGGATTCAACGCAATGATCCGAATGCGCGCGGCGATGGCCGGTGGTTCAAGTCGCAAAGGCCGCTCGCGAGAAATTGGTTCGCCGGTTTGCAGACAGAATTCAATCGCGCGCTGAACTCGTGGCCAGTCACGACGATTTAATTGTTTTGCCTCTGCCGGATCAAATCGGCGCAGGATTCGATGAAGATGCTCAGGCCCGCGGGTTTCGCGTATCAGCGTCAGGCGCGCCCGAAGTGTTTCATCCGTGGGCGGACTCGGAAAGAAGGGCTGACGCAGGGCTCGCAGGTAAAACCCAGTGCCGCCCACCAGGAAGACTCTTTGACCACGCGCTTCGATCTCTTCAATCATTTCGGTGGCGACGCGCGCCCAATCCGCAGCCGTGTAATTGATGTCCGGAGAAACAAAATCGATCAGGTGATGGGGAACTCCGCAGCGCTGTGACGGTGGAAGCTTGGCGGTCGCGACCTCGATCTCCCGGTAGACCTGAACAGAGTCGCAGTTGATGATCTCTCCGCCCAGACGCAGCGCCAACTCAATTCCCAGCGCACTTTTGCCGGAAGCGGTCGGGCCGACAATCGCAATGATGCTGGGGGTGCGGACATCCTGTCCGCTGTTAGTTGAGGAAGTTTCGGCTCTGCTGGTCACCCGCGAGAGATGATAAGCCGAATCGCAATTGCGAGCCAGATGAGCGAGAGTAGCAGAATTGCACCGGTGATTTGCGCGCGCGACAGACGCATGAGAAACGGTACCTGAAACTCATTTGGCAAGCACGTACTTGCCGTTAGCGAACGTGTATTTCCTTGCCGCGTTGGCGCGGCGAACGTTGCCGTCCTTGTCTTCCTTTGTGCCGGTCGTAGTGACCCTGGCGTCATAGAACTCAGGATTAGAGCCGGCCACGAACTCCAACTTTGAAGAGAACGAATAGCACGCGGCCAGACCTTCACCGCAAGTGCCGCCGTTATCGGCGCTGTATTCATCGACGATCAAAACCTCACGCACATTGTCGGTTGTTTCCGCGATAACGACGGCTGATTCGCTGGTTATTCCCTGACCTGTATAGCCGGGCTGAAAGACTGCACCGTACCGCTCCGGTCCAATCTTGATCAGTTTACCTTCCGGAGCGCTACCCCAACTGCCCATGGTGGAAACTTCTTTGGTTAAAGTATCCAGTTGCCACGCCTCGCCCTGCTTCGAAAAGGTGGCCCCACCGATGATTGGGGCGCAAGCGTGACAATCGTAATGGGCGGGAACAGTCTCAGTAATAACAAAGAATCGGGCGACACCGGATTGAGTAAATGACTTGGCAAAGTTGGCGGCCGTGTACACCGTTCCTGGCTGAATGCCTGTCGAGCGGTCCTCGGAAGGTAACTTTTGAATGTCTTCCTTTGTTATTTTCCACTTTGAATATTTCTTTTGACTATCATAACTCCCATAGATCAGTTCCAGCGCTTTGCCGGTATCAAACTCTCCGGTGAAGAATTTCTTTGTCGGCACGTCAGCAGATTTAGAGGTCGTCGGATGATCGGCCGCCGAAGTAGTGACGGTGGGTGGCTGATCAGAAACCACACTGTGCTTGCGGAGCAACGGAATGACGGCCATCGAACCTATCGCCAACACGAACAGAATTGGTATGGAAATTACGGCGACCAGCACCGGCGTGCTAATCCTTCGTCGTTTGGGCGCGGGGCCAGGCTGAGGAATTGTCGCCGCCGGTTCGGACATCACCGGCAAAACGGAAGTCATCGGGAGTCGCGCAGAACGATCGATCAAGTTTGGCACTTCTTTGAGCGTAGGCATGGGAACCACCGGCCGCACGGACGGAACGTCCAAGTCGAGCGAGTCTGTCGATCGAGTTGAGGGCAACGGATGAGTTGTCGCGATCGGCTCAGTCGGCTGGATGACCGGAGCTGAAGGCAACGTGGCCCGTGGCTCAATAGGGATGGACAGTTTCCGCATCGTAACCGCGTCTTCGAGCGGAGGCTGCGCCGGAGCCGACTCTTTTATTACCGTAACTGCTTCTTGCGCCTCCAGAGGTACGGCTTCGCGTAACATGCGGCGCATGTCCGCCGCACTGGCTGGCCGGTTCCGCCGATTCATCGCCATGGCCTGAGTGAGAACCTGGGCCAGCGCGTGCGGTACCTGCGAATTAATCTGATCGGCCGGTAGCATCGGATCGGCTTGCAGATCGTCGAGCGCATTAAAGCGCGTCGGAGCGTCAACCGGAGGAACATAAGTGAGTAAGTGATACAGCGTGGCGCCTACCGAATAAAGATCGCTGCCCGGGTGCGTGCCGCCGTCGTGAATCTGCTCGAGCGGCGCGTATGCGGCCGTGTAACCCTTCACGCTGCGGCTGGTCAGCAGAGTCTGCATCTGTCCGGCAGCGCCCTTTGACAGGCCGAAATCGATCAGAAACAGCTCGCCTTCGCGAGTCAATTTCAGGTTTGCCGGTTTGATGTCCCGATGAAGTATCGGCGGATTGTGCGAGTGCAGGTACTCGAGGGCGCCGAGAATCTCTTCCGCCCACCGCACGACGTCCGCCGGCGAAAACGCACTTTGGCGGAGTTCCAGAAGTTGCGCAAGGTCCTCTCCGGGAATGAACTGCATCACGAGGAACTGACCTTCGCCTTCGGCAAAGTGATCGGTGACACTTGGCAGTGAACGGTGTCGGAAATTGGCGAGCAAACTCGCCTCGCGCTCAAAGGCGCGACGCGCGTCCTCGGAAGTCACCAAAGTTTCCTTGATGGCGACGATGCTGCTGAGACGTTGGTCGACGGCTTCATATACCGCTCCCATGCCGCCGCGTCCCAACTGGCGGACAATGAGATATCGATTCTGCAGTACGGTATTCGGAGGAAGCATGCTCGCTGAGCCCTCAGCAAAACCAGGTCGGGTCAGACGAGTTTCGCTTAGATTGGTTTTAGTTGTAAAGCTTTGTGAGTTCGATGCCGGTGTAGTAAGCCTTCAAAATTTGCTCGACCGAAAAGCCCTGTCGCGCCAAACCGTAAGCGCCCACCTGGCACATCCCGACGCCATGGCCCCAGCCGCGCCCGGTAAAAACAAAGCCAATGACGCGACCGCTCTCGCCGTACAAGCGGTCGATGACAAAGAGCTGTTCGCGCAGGCCCAGGGCCGAGCGGATGCGTCCACCGCGAACGTGGCCCACGCCCTGAGAGCCGATAACCTCGAGGTCGATCACCCGGCGTGAAGAACCGCGCCTGGCTATCCTCAGATCGGATATCGAGCCGACGCCGCGCACCGATCGTCCCAGGCGCGCTTGGACTTCGCCCACGGACAGTTCTGTGGTCCAGTTGGTAAATGGCGAGAAGCGCTCGGCTGAAGCGCCGTTTGGTGCTGGTCGGACTTCCAGATAATCAACTTCGCCCTTCGCCCCCACGTGAAACGTCGCCGGCTCGCCGCCCACCAGGGCCAGCGACTTCACTTGATAGGTATTCTCGCCAAAGTCACGGAACAAAAAAGCATCGCGACCTACCGCGATGGGCTGATCCTTTCCTTTGCTCGAACGCAGAATTAGTGATCCGGACACCGCCGGCCGCGCAGTTCCTTTTTGGATTGCCAATAAACCGCGCGCTTCGAGCAAGCTTGAGATTGCATGCAACACGCGCCCGCGCGACATCGTCTCTTTTGGACGCAGCGTCGCATCAGCGAACAGCGAAAGATGTCCGTCGCGCAGCAGCATGGCTACATCGGCGCGATTTGATTCCGGGATCTGCTCGGCTTCGCGCAGCCCGAGAACGTAATCAACGTCGGCATTATTCAGAAGCGTATCCGCGCGTTTGTCGCCAAAGACTGCCAGAAGCAGAGCCGTGCTGAAAGCCGGCGGCTTTGTCGCGTCGTCGGGCGGTTTGAACGAACCGTTGCGAGAGAGGCGGGCCGTGCTGCTTAGCCATTCCCGGACTTCCGACTCGTTCGCGTGCGCGGACAGCCAGGCGCTCGAGACTCTATCCGTTGGTACGGACACTCCGTTGACCGCTAGTAAGGCGACGTCACGCGCGATTGTCAGATCCTTTTCGTCCTTAAGCTCGAATAGGTCGCGCGAGCTCTTGATTGTGAAGGGCGCGAAAGCTGCTTTGCCTTCGGCGGCGCATTCGCGACCGCGCAGGTAGGGTACTGCGTCGTTGAAAATGTTCTCCGAGTTCTCAGTGCGTCCGCCACACGTCGAAGTATAGAGCGCGTTAATGGGCTCACCATTGTACGTGGCGACAATTCCGCGCGTTTCCTCGACCGCTCGGGATGACAGCGGATGTTCGCTGGACAGTCCGCGATAAACTTGGGAGCGCGTCGTCGGCAACAGGTCATACCCTTCGGACGAGAACTGTCCCCGGTTTCGGAGCGCATAGGTGCGGGCCGCGATTGCCTGGGCCTTCAGCGCTTCGATCGCTGGATAGCCGCCCGGAGAGAGCTCGTTGGGAACGACACCGCGCACATAGTCTTCCAGGCCGATCACATTGACGACGGTCAAAGCCCCGCGCGTATTCGCGAACACTTCGATTTTGCCGCGATACGGCTTGTCGTTAAAACGTACAGGCGCGGCGGCGCCGGTGCTGGAAGCAAAAACCAGCGGCGCGCTTGAACGCAGCACTGGGCTCGCGCCCCGAGCAAAAGCGAGCAACTCGCGGGTCGGCACACTGGAACGCGAAGTTAGTTTGAGTTTGTTAGCGGACTTCGGTGCGTCCTTTGATGCGGAGGTTGATTGATTTCCATCGACAGCGCTGCCGCCGTTGTTTTCCTCTACCGGCGTCTTGAACGACGTCACCACTTCAAAGCCGGCGTCTTCCAGTTTGGCTGACACCGCCTCTGCTTCTTCGCCGGATTGCTTGACGATTATCACGCGGAACTTGCCGGACGAATCTGCCACTGCTTGAGGGACCTCGCCGGTCGTACTCTGCACCGATTCGATTAGTCGATCCGCGTCCTCGCGCGAGACCGATCGGGCCAGCTCAACCTCGTAAGGTCGATCATTACTCGGACGTTGCGGAGACAGCAGTCGAGACTCTATTCGCACGCGGGCGGTTTCCAGCGGTTGCGGCGCGGAATTGAGTTCGGAGGCATTGAGTAGCTGCGCGGTGGTTGAGATGGTCACTGTCCGCGTACCGGTCGACAGCCCGATGCGTATGACTGGTTCACTTACGAGCTTGGATTCATCTGACTCCGTTGCCTTCTTGACGACCGAGCCGTTGTCAGTCGGCCAGTTGCGTTGGGTCTTTTCTTCCTTTTCGGTTGTTGCTCGCCGCTCGCGCGTCTCCTGGGCAACGACGAAGGGTCCGAAGGTGAGTGGCGAAGCCAGCGCGTTCACCGTCAGCAACACGATCGCTATTCTGCGATTAGAACTCTGCATTTTGATTTGAATCTCTCCGCGTACAACGGGGAGCAAGCCGGGCGGGCCGGCTTATCTTACTACAAAAAGCGAAACCGCCTGAGCGAAAAAATGTGGATTGAACTCGAGCCAGTGGCCTGGGAGTAGCAGCGATCGGCAATGGAAGCCTTCAATCGCGTTGTAATGGCCAACGCTCACCAAGGAATTCGAGACCCAGCCGGGGGACACCGTCAGGCGCCAACTTGCGAGAGCGGATCGCGGCGAAAATCGAAACGTGGTCGCGTGCGCTGGTGACGCGGAGAATGCGCCCGACTCCAACGTTGAGATTGGTAGGAACACAAGTTCCCAGGCTGCTCATGGTTTCAGTAACCGTATTTTCCTGCAGAACGGGCCTGCCATTTTCATCGAGTACTTCAATCAGGACTTCCAGCGGGATAACGAGTCGCGTTTCTCTTCGTTGGTTGTCTGGGCGGCACTCGCTCACCTTCAACATCGTAGTTTGTCCGCCGTCAATTGGTAACGGTTCATATCTAATCGTCGGATCTTCTTCATACGCACTAGGCGGCCGCTTCCCCAGGAAAGCAACGCCGACGCGAAATAATGCCGACTGCGGGTGTTGCGCCTTTCGGATGGCGGAAGCATGGCGCACCAGGCTCCAGACGGAATACTGAGGCTCAGCATGATCGAAACAGCGAAGTTGATCCGGCAGGGGAATGCTTAGCAGGATCAAACGTCCAGGTTCGACCGGTCGCGTCAAAGTAAAACCCGCGCCGAAGTGACTGACGTCAACGAGCCGCGACTGTTCTATCCACTGGTGTCCCGGACTCTCCCTATAGCTGACGCGAATTGGCAGCGTCAACCGAATACGGCTTCTCCGTCGTGTTGTCTTTTTGCCCTGTTCCAAGACAGGTCCTCCTCAGCTTTGAGAGATTTGGGAGCGGTGGGTGGGGGGATACCAGTATAAGAGAAAAAACGGACGTATGGTTGTGTCAATTTGAGCGATCGGTTGGGCTGGGCACTCAACCATTCCTCTAACGACTATGATTTGGGCTTTGAACGTCCTTAAATCGCCGCTTGCTCGCGCACGGTCGCAATGAAGATGAAGGTTCCGGTAACGCCGAACGCGCCGGCCATCACGAACGGCGTTTGCGGCGTGATTTTCCAGAGTAGTCCGCCAATCGCCGCGGCTGGAGTGATGGCCAGACTTCTCATCAAGTAATAGAGACCGACACTGCGCGCTCGGACCTGCGGCTCCGCAAAATCCAGAATCATTGCCTTTCGGGCCGGCTCTCCAATCTCTCTCAAGCCGCCAATGATAAAAGCGATCACCAATCCAGTGAAGTCGTGGGCTGAAATTATGGCCAGCGGATAAAGCGCAAAGGCACAGAAGGTTGCGGTGATAAAGGGTCGGCGGCCGACACGTTCGGTTGCTTTTGCCGCGGGCACGTAAATCAGCAGCGTGGTAACCGTATGAATCGCGATTAGGATTCCAAACCGGGCGACGCTGACATGCAGCACGTTAGTAACATAGAGAATGATTAGCACGTCTGCCATCCCCTCGCACGTGCGAATGAAAATATCGGAGATTAAGAGACGCTTCAAACCCTTTTGAAAAGAGTTCCAAACGCCGAAGATGTTTGTCTCGTGATGCGGGACGCGGGCGATATTTATGAGTCGGATCAGAAGTGCGGTTAGTCCGACCAGAGCCAGAGTAATTATTATTCCGAGATGGACTCCACCGACAATTCCTCGGGACGCGATAATCACACCGCCGATCACCGGGGCGATCACGATCGGCACGCGCTTTAAGATCGACTGGATCGTAAAACCCATGGCACGTTTCTCTGTGGGAAGAGAGTCGCCAATCACCGCAAAGATCGCGGGCGAGGCCATGCTTTGCCAGGCCATAGCGAAGGCCAGAGCGGCAAACGCAAACGGCCAGGTTGGCCCGAACAAATAGAAAAGGTAGCCGACACAGGCGAGTCCGATGAAGCAGAAAAACGCCCGCCGCCGGCCAAAACGATCGGCAATCCAGCCGCCGGGATATTGATAGATGGCGTCGAAAAAATCCTCGGCTGTGCCGAACAATCCAATCACCGGTGTGCTGGCGCCGAGAGCTTCCAGATACTTTGGCAGAAACTTCTTCCACAGCTCTTCACCAAAACCGAGGAGAAAGACCGCGCTCGACGCAGCGGTAACATTGCGCTCGAGACTAAAGAACTCGCGCAGGCGCGCAACGGGCCGCGCCGCATTTCCAGGATTGCTTGATCGATCCAAAACGGTAGCCGTCAGCTTTCTTTCAGAGCCGCTACAGCCAGCGTGTGAAAATCGCGACGTACGGCGTTGATGTTAGCGAAAGGTAGTTGGCGCGCGTGCGTGCGGTTCGTGAGCAGAATAAAAACGCGTTCCTGATGCCAGTCGACCCAGCAACTTGTGCCGGTAAATCCAGTGTGGCCGAAGGCGTCTGGCGGCAAGGCAGGTCCGGCGGTCGAGTCCTTCGTAGCTGCCAGTTGCCAGGCGAACGAGCGGGCTTCGTTTAGTCCCTCAGTCATGTTTTCACGGAACAGTCGACATGTTTCTTCCGAGAGCAACTCAGAACGCCCGCCAATGAATTGATTTGCCAGCCGGAGAGTCTCGCCGGCTGTGGAAAACAAACCGGCATGGCCGGCGGCGCCCCCCAGAAAAAATGCGTTGCCGTCGTGGACTTCGCCCCAGATAACGCCCTGGCGCCAACTGTCGTATCGATTGATGGACGAATCGCGTTCGCACATATCACGTTCGTAAGCATTGCCGCTTTCGCAGGCGGCCACGCCGGTTTGCATTGCTTGCTCAGGATTAAAGTAGGTGTGCCGTAATTGTAACGGCTCAAAGATATCGCGCCGCGCAAGTTGATCGATTGATAGTCCAGTCAGTTTTTGCAGTAGAAAGCCGAGGACAATAAAACCCAGATCGCTATAAACAACGCGAGTGCCCGGCTGGTATTCAAGCGACTCATTCGCGATCGCCGCCAGCGCGGCATCGCGGTTGTTGGTAAGGATATACAGCGGCCGCCACGCCGGTAGCCCGGACGTGTGCGTCAGCAGTTGGCGGATAGTAGTTTGATTCTTGTCGGGACGATCGAACTCTGGCAGGTATTGCCCGATTGAACTGTCGATTGTTAGTTCACCCGATTCGACCAGTCGCGCGCAAAGCAAACCGGTCACCAGAGGTTTGGTTAACGAAGCGAGATCGTAAATGGTTTCCAGCTTGGCCGCGTAGGATTCAGGCTCGCGGACCGCTTCACCGAGCGCTTCGGCGAATCTTATCCGGCCGTGTTCGGCGACAAGATACACCGCGGAAGGGAAGTCGCGGGCCTCGATCCGGCGGCGAAGCATGGTTGAGATATTTGGTTCGGGATTGGTTGTCGGACCGTCCGCCACGGTTGGATATTACGACAAAAGCGCGCGGACTACGATGCAGGGCCGTTGCGGTCGGCGCGGATGATGTCGATTAGCGCGTCGAGGCGACGATCACTATGGGCTTGGAATTCCTTCATCACTGCGGTGTGAATGAGATCCGCAGATTACGCAGATTACACAGAAACAACCTTGGAGAAAGCAGCCAGGATCATGTGTGTCTTAACTCACAACCCAACCGATCGCTGAGGAAAGTCTTTTTGAACTGCCTATCTGTGCAATCTGTGTAATCTGTGTAATCTGTGGATTCAAAGTCTGCGGACTTATTTCTGGTGAACGTTCAGGCGAAGTTCAGCTTTGAGTTGCGACTCGAGCAGCTTTTCAATCCCGACAGAATTCTTCGCCGATTGCTCGACGATGAAAACCATCGCACGTTGTCGCTCTTCGTCGGTCATTGTGATTATTACATTTCGATAAGAAGTTCTCAGCGTCTGCCGTTTCGGTCTTCTCGCACAATATCGATCAGCGCATCGAGCCGCCTGTCAGTATGAGCGCCGGCGTCAGCGAGAGCCGAAAGCTTTTCGTTGACGACTGCCATTTGCTTCAGGAAGCGCAGATCGTGTTCACGCATATGCTGCCTTGCTCGCCGGCCCGCCCGAATCATAAGTTTGAGGATTCGTTCATCCCGATCAAATCGACCTTCAGCTTTACGATACGACTCGTTAAGCTGCTCAATGTCGACAGAGAACTTCGCCTGCTGTTCGACGATAAAATCCATCGCGCGTTGTCGCTCTTCGTCGGTCATTAGGAGTTCTGCCTTGTCGTAATATCGATCCCGAAACTCGCGTGATGATAGCAGCGATCAAAATGAGTGGGAAGCTTCCTCTTCAGCAAAGATTTTGCCGTTTGCCTCAAGCTTTGCCGAGAAAAGCGCTTACGCCGGACTGCACCGTATGGTCGTGAATCTGCTGCAAAGTACGCAGGGCCAGAGCCAGCGCGCGCCGACCGTCCTCGCCTGAGACTAGTGGGTGCGACCTGTCAGCCGCGGCCTGCAGGAACGATTCAATTTCCGCCCGCAGCGGTTCGATATCCTGCACTTCCAGGATGCGCGTCTGCACACCCGGCCAGGGGCCGATGGTTGGGGGTGCGAGGTTGCTAATCGATGCATGGTTGGTAGTGTAATCGACCGCCACGTAATCGCGCGGCTGAAAGAAACGCATCTTGCGAATCTTTTCGGTGCCAACCCGCGACGCAGTGATGTTTGCCACGGCGCCGGTGGCAAATTCGAGCCGCGCGTTCGCGGCATCCACGCGATCGGTGAGAATCGGAATCCCGACCGCGTGCAGGGAAGTAACGTCCACATCTTCTCCGACCAGCCACTGCACTATATCCAAATCATGAATCATCAAATCGAGCACGACATCGATGTCCAAAGAGCGCGCCGTGAACTGGCCCACACGATGAATCTCGAAATAGACGGGATTGCGGACATGTGGTCGCAGCGCGACCAGGGCAGGATTGAAACGCTCGGCATGGCCGACCTGCAGAATCCCGCCGCCTTTCTTCTCGGCGGCAATCATGCGATCGGCTTCTTCGAGAGTCCGCGAGATTGGCTTCTCAACCAGCACGTGGATGCCCGCTTCGAGCAGGTCGCAGGCGATCTCGCAATGCGATTCAGTCGGTACGGCCAGACTTACCGCATCAACGCTGCCGATGAGCGCTCGCCAGTCGGTGATTAGTTTGACGCCCCACTCGCCGGCGACTTTGCGCCCGCGCGCTTCATCAACATCGCAGACGGCAGTGAGTTGCGAGAGCCCGGCGGCGGCCAGGGCCGCGTGAATGCGCGCGTGCTGTCCGCCAAGATGTCCGACGCCGATGACTGCGGTGCGTAGCATGGTCAGTAGTCAGTTAGTTAGTCGTTAGTTGGCAATGGTTACTCGTCGGCAACGCAGTGTTTGAATCAAAGTCGTGTTTCGAGGATACTTCAAAATTCAGTTTTGACGATACTAAGTGGCAGGAAAGAAAGAAAAAAGCAACTAGCAACTGACCACTGACTAATCTCTGAGGACTATACTTGCGACAATCTAAACTTGCCAGGGGCGGTTGGCTGCTTCTCTTTCTCAGCATCGCTGCCTTTTACCTTTGGGGTTTGACTGTGTTGCCCCTGGCTGGGCCGGATGAGCCCCTGTATTCAGAAGTGGCGCGCGAGATGTTCCTCCGCCATGATTTTGTTACGCCTACCCTGGGTGGGCATACATGGTTCGAAAAGCCTTCGCTGCTTTACTGGATGATGATGGCGGGCTATCGGGTGTTTGGCGTGGGCGAGCACGCGGCGCGAATTGGTCCGGCGCTCAGCGGGCTTTTGACGGGAGTTTTCGTTTATTGGATCGGAAGTACGATTGAGAGTCTTCGCGCCGCTGCCGGTTCTTCGTTGAACAGCGAAGTTCAGCAGACTGAGCTACGGCCCGCCAACCTGGCCCGTTGGAGCACTTTGATTTGGCTTTCGAGTTTGGGCGCAATGATCTTTTCTCGCGCGGCGAGCTTTGACATCCTGATAACCATGGCGTTAACGGGCGCGTTCGCTTTCTTTGTTGTCTGGTACGTCCGGAGCACCGCCAGCGCTGGGTCACCGCGGCCGCAGCCTCGCCCGGGTTTCGCTCCTGCCTCTGAACCGCCGCCATCTGCGTCAGGAGTAGTCGGCAACGATGTCGGGATCAAACGCGCTTCCGCATGGCTGCTGCTGGGCTTTTATTTTTTCGTCGGTGTCTCTCTACTCGCCAAGGGCCTAATTGGTATCGTGATTCCTTTTGCAATTATCGGTACCTATTTTCTGCTGCGGCGTGAAATGCCGCCACGAAGGTTTGTGGTGAGCTTGCTGTGGGGAGTTCCGCTGGCCCTCGCGGTGGCGGCTATTTGGTACGGACCAGTTATCCATCGGCATGGATGGACGTTCATCAATGAATTCATCGTGCAACATCACTTTGCGCGATATCTCTCGAACAAGTATCACCATCCCGAGCCTTTCTACTTTTATGGCCCGGTGTTAATTGCGTACTCTTTTCCCTGGACAATATTTCTCGCGGCGGCTTTCATCTCGGCGCGCCATTGGAAGTGGCGCGGAGGGAACGCGCTTGACCGTCTGCGCGTGTTTGCGTTTGTCTGGGTCATTGTTCCGATAATTTTCTTCTCTGTTTCAGGATCGAAACTGACGACTTACATCCTGCCGGTGCTGCCGGCGGTGGCTTTGCTTATCGGCGATCGGATCACGCAGTTTCTCGGTGAGCAGCGCGGCGATACGGTGATTCGGTTAACCGGTCTGTTCCTGATTAGTTTGGCGGTATTTGGTGGGTGGTACCTGGCTCATGGTTTTCCGGGCAGTCCTGCCATCGTCGTCGTAACGGCTTTGCCATTGGCTATCGTCGGCGTTGCCGCTTTGGTGCGACCACAAATGCGCAAAGGCCTGCTGGTGCTGATTCCGATCGCTTTATTCGTCACTTCGGCCGTGGCCCTGAAAGGCGCGGGACCGATTCTGGCTCGGCCAGAGTCGGTGCGCGATCTATTGATCGCGGCGTCGGCTCGCGGGTACGGTGCGACGCCGGTGGTGCAACTCCACACGCTGGAGCGGACGGCTGAATTCTATGCGGCCGGTCGGATGAGCTACGGAACAGGAGGTGAGCCGATCAAACTCGAAGGCGCCGTTCAGGTATTAGATGCGGCCCGGCGCAACGGCGGCGTGGTGCTTTGCTTCGTGCCTCTGGAATACGAGTCGCAATTGACGAATTATCCGAACGTGCAGACAGAAGTGATTGGGGACAATACGCGCGCGGCGCTGATCGCGGTGCGGGTAAGATGATGAGTTCGTATACAAACAAATCGGGGTCAGGCCGGGATCTTTCGATTCCCAATCTTTACCGCTTCGGTATTGTTTGCTGATTGTCAGTTGCGAGATCACAGTTCTACATTCTCCATGACAACCGGCTGCTGAAATAGTGGCGCACGTGGACTATCAAATCCGAAATCGCAAAAATCGCAGGCCTGGCCCCAGTTTACCCCCCTATGTTTAGGCGAAAAAGACCTCGTTCGGATACCAACCATGCACCTTGGTTGTCCAGAAAACTCAACGAGTCATACTTATCAGTCCCAACCCTAATCCACTGCTTGCCGCCGTCGGATGTTTCGTACAGGAATTTATCTGAACCAAGGCCATGGCCGCGGTTCTGAGAGGAAAAATGAAGAACCGTTGGACGATTCTGATCACAAGGCTGAAGCTCGACAGACGTTCGCCAGCCGTCGGTGGTTCTGAGGATTCGACCGTCATCAAAAGCGAGCCACTGTGAGGAAGAATCAAATAAGTAAGCCCAATACGGCTTTCCTTCATAGCCTCCCTCTTCTCCATTTCCATCACAGGTCTGCGGATCGTTTACCTTAAGCCATGTCTTCCCGCCATCGCGCGTATGAAATGCTTCGGGGCCATCCAAAGCAATCCCGTGATCCGAGTCAATGAAGTCAATATCTTTAACATCGCCGAGGTTAGCAGGGATGTTTTGGACGCGCCATGTCTTTCCGCCATCGTCGGTTCGATAAATAATCGGAGTAAGAACCTTTCCCGTGATGTCATCCAAAAGATGACGGGGAACACCTAATTTCAGCTCTTTCGGAGAGGGAACTCTAAGCGCCGCGCCGCCAATCCAGCCAGTGTCGCGACTTATGAACTTAACATCTCTAAAGCTGCCCGAGGAGGACAAGGGGGTTTCAAACGGCGTCCAAGTCTGGCCGCCATCTTCGGATTTGAACCAACCGTTGTGTGTTTCCATCCACCCAAACTTAGTATCAAGAAAATAAACCTTAGTGATTGTCTCCCAATAATCCGTAACACGGTGGACCATTTCCCAGTTTTTTCCACCATCAATCGATCTCCATAGACCCTTCGCCATAGATAAGAAGCAATCATTGAGATTGACAAACTGTACTCGGTGCCAGGAATCAGTCGCAGGCAAGTTACTTATCTTAGTGACCCGACCAGACTCTTGCCGGACGCTGGGAGGTCCACCTTCACGAGGATGGGATGACGAGACGCAAGCTAGCATTAGCGCAGCTTGGACAAAGCTCATCGCGGTGAATGCGAATATTCCCTTTAACGTGTGGAACCGCATATTTAGCCTCCTATCGGTAAGCCGCATGATAGAAATCTGTTGCACCAATCCGCACTGCTCCAGGTGTCAGACCCGTCTTTTTTGACCCATTCAAGTTTCTTACAAAGGAAGGTTTGCCCTGCACGACACCTTTCCAATAGTTAAATCGCGGATCTCCGCCGGTCTGCTTTACCATTGAAATAGCTGTTTCTATTGCGAACAGCCTTGTCGACATTCCGACATCACTTCCGATTAGCTTAAGGTATCCCGGGCCTTTCTCATTCCCTGCAATTTGAAAGTTACCGTCTGAATCCCTCTCTGTGACGATGTCTGACCAAGAAACGCCTCTTTCCTTGGCACGGTTATTTATCGCCGAAACCATTTCATAAGCTTCATAGAGAATCAGACCAGAGGTTTCCTCAAATATCGACGTCGGGTTGATCTTTTTTCCCCTTTTGTATGTTGTGTGGGCCTCCGGAGCGTATATCGCTTGATGCTCTGAAGATAGTTCGCCCATTAGCGCACCTGCAACTGAGAGTTCGTGCGGATCTGTAGGCAGTGCTACTGAGTTCTGCGGATCTACGAGTCTCAGCGTGTCGTCGCTAGCCAACAAATCGTTGATTGTTTCCGAATCACCATTCTGCACGGCTGTAGTTAGTGCCGTTGCGTTGATTTGATGCTGGACGTTTTCTGCGTAATTGTTTTCGGCTTGACTGGCGCTGTCTTCTCCACCACACCTGTCAAATTCCGCCGAGCATCCTTCCCCGGCAGACTGTACCGTCAGCCCGCTGGGATCGATCAGATTCATTGGCTTGTTCAGTACATAGGAGTAGCGATTCCAACTTTCCGGACTGGTCGCTCTTGCGCTGGCCATCAAAGGATCTGCCGAAGTAAATCGACCCTGGGCCGCCGAGAAATATCTTGCCCCGAAATAATCCAAGCCGCTTTCTGTGTCTCGCTGTTGGCCGGTGAATTGATCTCTGACTCCGTCACTGGCGCCGTAACCCAGCGTCGTTGTGCGTCCGCTGACTCCGGAGCCAATCTCAATGCCGAACGGCATGTAGTCGTGACGGCTGATAACATTGCCTGACGCA
>DASQAF010000027.1:0-325159 GCA_035635855.1 Pyrinomonadaceae bacterium | reverse complement strand
CCAGCAAATCTCTGCTCGAGTGCTACAAGCAAGGAGCTGAAAGGTTTGGCTGGTCACGGCGGACCATGGAACCGCGTTCGATGCGTGACGGGCGTTATCTAATTGGCTGGGGCATGTCGTCAGGGACTTATCCGACCTGGCGCGCGCCCTCGAGTGCGCGGGTGCGCATCTTCAGTGACGGTACCGCAGTGGTTCAATCCGCTGCCAGCGACATGGGGCCAGGAACCTGGACCACGATGAAGATCATCGGCGCTGAGGCATTGGCCCTGAGCCTGGACCGGGTGCGTTCTGAGTTGGGTGACTCAACCCTGCCAAAGGCGGCGGTTCATGGCGGTTCCATGACGACTGCGAGCGTTGGCTCGGCAGTATATGAGGCGAGCCTGGCGGCACGCGCAAAACTGTTGGCGCTGGCAAGCAACGATGCGCGTTCCCCACTTCGCGGTGCTACCGAAGATCAGGTTGCGGTCGCGGACGGTCGTATCTTTCTGAAAAGTGACTCGGCACGCGGTGAAACCTACAGCGATATTCTGCGTCGAAACCGCCTGGAGTCAATCGAGGCCACCGTTGATTCGAAGCCCGGCGACGAATACGGGAAGTTTTCAATGTTTGCTTTCACCGCGCACTTCGTCGAAGTGCGGGTAGATTCGGATTTAGGAGTGTTGAGAGTAAGTCGGGCGGTTACAGGCTGCGGCGGAGGCCGGATCATGAACGAGCAGACTGCTCGCACGCAAATAACGGGCGCTGTGGTCGGAGGATTGGGAATGGCACTGACTGAGGAGACAGTGATGGACCATCGCATGGGTCGAATTGTTAACTCGAGCCTCGCCGAATATCACGTCCCCGTCAACGCAGACATTCCCGAGATTGAGGCGTTCTTTGTCGAAGAGCGTGACGATAAAGTAAACCCGCTGGGTGCGAAGGGAATCGGCGAGGTGGGTTACGTCGGCGTTGCGGCTGCCGTTGCAAATGCCGTCTTCCACGCAACAGGCAAGCGCATCCGCCAGTTGCCAATCACGCTCGACAAGTTGTTGTGAGCGTTTACCAAGGAGCAGCATGACAGAAACGCAAGCAATCATCGATTCATACCAGCGAGCCAGGGCTGAAGGTGTCCGTGCGGCTTTGGCGACAGTAGTGCGCCTGGAAGGCTCGGCCTACAGGCGACCCGGCGCGCGGATGTTTATTACCGAAACTGGGGAAACTACCGGCATCATTAGCGGAGGATGTTTGGAGCGAGACGTCTGCGGGCGCGCGTCGAAGGTAATCGAAACAGGCGAGGCGATTGTAGTCAAGTACGACACCACTTCTGACGACGACATCGTGTGGGGCATGGGAATTGGTTGCAATGGCGTAGTGCACGTTTTGATCGAACCGGCAAGCGACGATCGCCTCGATGACCTCATGCGGCTACTGGCGGAGTGTTCAAAGGTCCAGCGCAGAGGAGCAGTGGCGACCGTGATTGATCAGGAAGGTGAAACAGATTTCCCGATCGGGGCACGGGCGCTGCTTTATCCGGACGACGGTTCAGAGCCAATTCCTTTTATTAGTGGAGTAGTTATCGGGCCAGGCATTTTTGACGACCTCAGCGACGCAGTTCAAAGTTGTGCCTCGACGATCAAGCGTTACGAAATGGATGGAACCACTGTCGAAGTCGTCATCGAGGTTATAGACCCGCAAGTTCCGCTGGTGATCTTTGGCGCCGGTGACGACGCGCTTCCAGTCGTCGCCCTGGCGCGAACTCTCGGTTGGCACACGACCGTCGTTGACACGCGAGCGCGCGCCACAAGTCTCGAGCGCTTCGCGGAAGCCGATGCGGTACTGCTTTGTCGCCCGGAAGAGGTAAGCGTTCGCGTTCCTCTAACACAGAACCCCGTTGTCGTCATGATGACGCATAACTACCTCCACGATCTGGAACTCCTGAAGACGCTCTTGAATAGGTCACTGCGCTACCTCGGCGTTTTGGGACCAAAGCGACGAACTCAACGTCTGGCGGTGGAATTATCGGGTGGTACTGCGGGCTCTGACGAGTACGTCAGTCAATTGCATGCGCCCGCTGGTTTGGACATCGGCGCTGAGACACCCGGAGAGATAGCGCTCTCCATAATTGCTGAAATCAAGGCTGTATTGACGCAGCGCGAGGGAGGTCTGCTCCGAAATCGAAACGGTTCGATTCACACGGAAAAAAGTGAACCTGCACTCGATACAGCGTGGCAGGTCACTGTAGGCAGTGCAACGAGGTTGTCACAACTCGTTATGAGGCAGGCAGGATAATGGAAACTTCGGTAGGCCAACACGACGGTGAATCACAAATCGGCGTCATAATTCTGGCCGCGGGTGCTTCAACTCGGATGGGTAGACCAAAACAACTGCTCCTTCATCGCGGTCAAACCCTACTTCGCCGGACTGTAGAGACAGCTCTTGCTTCCGTATGTCGTCCTGTTGTCGTGGTACTCGGAGCGCACGTCGAGTCGGTCCGAAATGAGTTGGAACAACTGCCCGCATACGCGGCAGAAAATCCGGAATGGAATAAGGGGATGAGTTCGTCAATTCGAATTGGGCTTGAGACACTCATCGCTACCAACTCTGAAGTCGACGGAGCGGTGATCATGCTTTGCGATCAACCGTTGGTTACTGCCGGAGTAATCAATGAGCTGGTCGAAGCCCGCCGCGAGACCGGCAAAGCAATCGTCGCGTCAGCGTACGGAGAAACGCGCGGTGTGCCGGCGTTGTTCAGCCGACAGCTGTTCGCTGAGATCGCAAGTTTGAAAGTTAATGAGGGAGCGAGACAAGTGATCGCAAGTCATCCCGATGATGTCGCCACTGTTGATTTTCCGGAAGGCGCCATTGACGTCGATACTCCTCAAGACTATGAGTTCTTGAGAAAGGGACAACGGCGCCGGAGATTGAAGGAGGTTTAAACGTAGGATTCTACGAGGGATAGATTCGCACTGTGGCCACAACCATTTACAGAAAGGTCCATTAAGAAACGTTTCATTTGCTTGATGTCAGCTGAGATCGCGAAAATGCTTAGGAATTTGGCGTCCCGTACGGGAGTCGAACCCGTGTCGCCGCCGTGAAAGGGCGGTGTCCTAGGCCACTAGACGAACGGGACGCATGGTGATGATCGCTGTCAGGAATGCGAACTTGTTACGGTAGCTTACGATAAAACTGAGTGTCAAACGACCGCGGGTGTCTGTGACCTTCTAATATGTTTTCGTGTTCTCTTTGAACCAGGCAAGAGCGATCCACGAAAACACACGAAATCGCATCAACGGAACTTCGTGTCGTTTCGTGGATCGTTTTCGGTCGAGCCGATCTCTCAAAACCTACTCAAACTAAGTCTATCAATCGAGCCAGCGCACGCCGTTCTACTTCGTCCTGGAAAACGAAGCGCAAGGCGAAACCGATGTCAGCGACCGAATACACCACGCGGCCCCAGACGATCCCGGCGTTCCGGGGAAAATCAATCTGCAACTGAATCAATTCACCGTTGGTAACTTGACCGCCCGACAACACAAAGCAGCCGGTCGAGCTGAGATCAGAAACAGCTCCGCGGCCCTGCGTCATTAGTCCTTCCCAACGGGCGTTGAGATTTAGCCGGACACGCTCTGCTGTTCGTCGCTCTTGCATCGGCCAAACTTCACTCTATAATCGGTGGCGGCGGTTTCTGGGAAAATTACAAGTCGCATACTTTAGCATGGAGTTGAGCCCGATGATTATCTTACGTTCGCTGTCACGCCTGGCACTCGCCAGCGCTCTTTTTCTAACTGCGCAAGTTGCGCTGGCGCAACACGACGTCGGGGGAGGCACGACGAGTGGCGCGGCGACGTCCAGCGGCGAATCCACCACCCGCCGCAGCAGCGTCAAACGCCCCACACGCCCCACCACAAGTGCAGTGCGAAGACCTCGGCCGCCGGTGAGAAGGGGACTCACCGCGGAACAACTCAATGCGCAGGGCGACGAATTCTTTAAAGCTGAACAGTACGACGAGGGGCTGGAAGCTTACAACAAGGCGCTGCAATTAAAGCCAATCGCCAGTGCTTATTATCACATCGGTTGGATCTACAACGATCGCGACGATTTCGACCAGGCCCTCTCGGCGTTGCAACAAGCGGTGCGGCTGAATCCAAACGATGCTGAATCTTACTATGAATTGGGCTTTGCCTACCGGAATCTGAAGCGTCCCAACGAGGCTCTGAATTCCTATCGACAGGCCATCCAGGTCAAAGGTGACTATGCCGAGGCGTACTATCAGATTGGCTGGATATACAACGATCAGGGCCAATTTGCGCAGGCGATCGAGCCGCTCATGCAGGCAACGAGGTTCAAGCAGGATTACGCCGATGCTTATCAGGAACTCGGCTATGCTTATTACAAATTGGGCCGTTCGCAGGAAGCGATTAGGGCGTATCAGAACACGGTACGCATTAAGCCTGACAACGGTCTTGCCTATCTCGGACTTGGGGACGTTTATTTTTATCAGACCAAACAGTACTCGCCGGCGTTGGAAGCCTATCGCCAGGGCGTGCGATTTAAGACCGACAACCCGACCGCCTTTTACAATCTGGCCTGGTCTGCCAACGAGTTGAACATGTTTCGCGACGCGGCCGGCGCAGCCCGACAGGCGATCGCCCTGAACGCGAATTATTCGGAAGCGTACCTCGAGTTGGGTTATGCCAACCGTAAGCTGGGAGAGAACGAGCCGGACAAATCGCCACAAGCGCAGCGCCTGTTCAACGAAGCTGTCGCCGCCTACAGCAAAGCGATCGAGTTGAAACCGAATTATGGTCTGGCGTACACGGGGCTGGGTGACGTGTATTTCATCGACCTGAAACAGTATCAGCAGGCCCTCCCGCCCTATGAGCAGTCAATTCGGATCTCGCCAAACAATGCGCGGGTGCGCTACAACCTCGGTTGGACTTACAACGATCTGAGCCGGTACGCAGAAGCCTCCGAAGAACTGAGACAGGCAGTGTTACTGAAGCCCGAATATGTCGAGGCTCACACAGAGTTGGGTTTTGCTTATCTCAAGCTTGCGCGGTTGCCCGCAGCAGTCGAAACGTTGCGAACCGCGATCAGACTTAACCCGAATTACGCTACCGCTCATTACTATCTGGGTCTGGTGTTCATTGAGCAGCGCAACAAGGTGGGTGCGCAGGAAGAGTATCGCGTCTTGCAACGACTCGATCCGGCCAAGGCCCAGCAGCTCTTCAATGCGGCGCCACCGAACATGCGCAACTGAAACCGCTTTCCTCCTGCTGCGTTAGGAGAGGAATCAAAGAGCGCTTATGGGATCGTAACTTCGACCTCCTCAGAGTCTCTTTTCTTAGGAGGGAAGTCTTTCCTTGTGGGTACGAGTGTCGAGTTTCCTTGCACCGGTCCTGACGAAAATCTCGAAACGAATCAAATGCCAACCGCCATCGTTCATCATCCGGTCTTCGAAAAGCACGACACAGGTCCGGGACATCCCGAAACATCTGAGCGTTATCGCGTGGTGATGGAGGCGCTGCGAGGCGACGCCGAGCTGTGGGCGGACGCGATTGAGATCGAAGCCGAAGAAGCGCGCCGCGGCTATATTCAGGCTTGCCATACGCCACAGCACTTCAAACACGTTGAGCAAGCCGTTCGCGAAGGCGTTGGTTATCTGGACGGCGACACAATGGTTTCAATGCATTCGCTGGAGGCCGCCATGCGCAGCGCCGGCGCGGCGTGCCAGGCGATCGACGCTATCATGGAAGGGCGGGCCCGGAATGCGTTTGCGCCGGTGCGCCCGCCCGGCCATCACGCGACGCCCGATCGCGCGATGGGCTTTTGTCTTTTCAACAATGTCGCCATCGCCGCGCGTTATGCGCAGTCGCGCTATAAGGAAATCGATCGCGTCGCCATTCTCGATTGGGATGTGCATCATGGGAATGGGACGCAGGGGATTTTTTACGACGACCCTTCGGTCTTCTACTTTTCGATGCATCAGTATCCGTGGTATCCAGGCACCGGTTCGCGGGGAGAAACCGGCCAGGGCCGCGGGCGTGGTTACACGCTGAATGTGCCTTTGCGCGCGCTGACGCCAACAAACGATCAGCGCCGCGCATTCGAATCCGCAATCGAAGAGATCGCTTCTGAGTTCACACCAGACCTGGTGATCATTTCCGCAGGCTTCGATGCACACCTTGGTGACCCGCTGGGACAACTGTTGCTCACCGACGAAGACTTTGTGCAAATGACGCGCGTGGTGAAGCAGTGGGCATCGGAAGCCTGCGCCGGCCGGGTCGTCTCTTGCATGGAAGGCGGTTACAACCTGGAGACACTGGGTGAGACGGTGAGGGCGCACGTGCGCCAGTTGCAGAGAGAGAGCTGAAACGCGCCTCGATATTTGATATCAATTTCTATTTGACCAAAATCACAACAAAGCGTCAAAGACTAAGTGCCATTCAATCTTCAAACACAAACGTGAGGCGCGAACATCGTGTCCGCCTGAGCGCGTAGCGCGAACACTCTCCAAGCCGATTCTTTCAGCAAGATCTGAGCGTGCTTCGCCCGCTGCCGGACAGGATGTCCGCGCTCCGCTTTCCAGCAAACAAACCGTGCTGTACAGGTGCGCGCACCTGGAGTAAACTTTGCACACGTTTAAAGAAACCGACCTCAAGACGATGTTACCCGGGAGATAGGCGATGCCAGACCTTGAAATAACGTGTGCCGAATGCGGAACTGCTTTTCCCTTTAGTGAGCGTGAACAGGATTATTATCGCGAGCGTGGCCTGAGCCATCCGAAGCGTTGCAAGCCCTGTCGCGATGCCCGCCGCCAAAACTTTGGCAGCTCCCGCCAGGGAAGCGGAGGAGCCGAGCGCGAAAAATTCGAGATTGTTTGCGATCAGTGCGGCAAGACTGACAGCGTACCATTCAAACCGCAGCCGGGCCGGCCGGTATTATGTGGCTATTGCTTCAGTGCCAGCCGCGCGCAGAATCGTGGGGCGTGACCTGACGGTGAGCGCAAAGTGGTAATTTGCGCACTTACTCTTCACGCCGCCGCCGTAATAATCACGGCCTGAATTCCCAGCAATTCAGAAAAATCTTTCGTATAGATCGCCTCGATCTTGCGCGTCTCGCCGACGCATTCAACCAACTCGCCGGTCGAAACGAAACCGTCGCTGACCGCTTCTATTGCCCATAGAGGAAGATGCGCGGACGTTTGGAGCAGGTCTTCGATCAAACCAAGGTATTGCTCTTTGGTTTCCACATAGGCGTCGAGTTTTCCGCTGCGATCTCTGGCCAACTCGCTCCAAAAAGTTTTGTTTTGCCGCAACCATTCTTCCCGCCAGGTCAGCACGCGGGCGTTGCGACTGTCGCTGGCGCGCGTCGGGCGGGGCAGTCGCAGGAAGAGCAAATCCGTATCCTGAGTTTCGGCCAGGAAACTTTTTGCCGATTGATTTGAGCTGGTGTTCTTTCGCAGATTGTTGACCGGGGGCGACAGCGTGTGCCACACGCGGCGAAATACATTTGAAAGCGAGAGGGGCTGTCTCAGATCGCGGGTGTCCAGATTGAACGAGAACACATAGTCGCCCACCGCCATTCCCAGCGCCAGCGCCAGCGCCCGCTTGTAAGACGAAGTCAGCCGGTCGGCGTTGCCACGCACGTTGTCGAACCACCAGGCGTCTGTTTCATTGAACCACGATAACAATGTCGGATTGCGAAAAAAGCTGCGTGGCACATAAGCATCATCGAGGATTAATTCAACGTCCTCTTCGGTCAAGGTTTCGCAATTATTCTCAATGAACGCCTGAGATTTGGTCCAGGCCCACTGCGCCGGATCGTTGGCAGAGACGCGCGCATCCCAACGCTTCAGATAGAGTCCGAGATTAGGCTCGCCGGCCAGCGGCAGCGCCACCGATTGAAACTTCAGGCGGCGAAGCACGCTCAGCTCAAAACCGAGCCAACCGATGCCGCCCGCATTGACGCCATTTTGTGTCTGCATTAAGAGTCCTGGTTTGGAGTCCCGCCTTCAGGCGGAATCTTAAACAACCAAACCTTCCGCCTGGAGGCGGCACTGCGAACTGCAAACTTACTACGAACCCAGGGCCTGCACCCGCGCCATTAACTCGTCGGCGATCGCCGGCAGATCAGGCGGCGTTTCAACCTCTCGATAGCCTTTGAGTTCCTTGAAAGGTTCCAGGGCCAGGAGCGCGCGTACGACGCGGGGATCGAATTCCAGACCCGTCCACTCCAGCAAGTGCTCCCGCGCCTGCCGCTCTGAATAAGCCTCGCGAAAGGGCCGCGCATCGGTCAAAGACGCGTAGGCATCCGCCACCCGCAGGATGCGCGCGCCCAGCGGAATCTGCTCGAAGCGCAAACCGTCCGGATAGCCGTTGCCGTTCCACCATTCATGATGCCAACGTACCAGAAGTTGCGCGCCGCGATCCGCACCAGCGCCGGCCGCCTCGCGTTCGCCGAGCAGCGGATGGCGCGCCAAATCGATCCGCTCATCCTCGCTTAATGGACCGGCTCGGCCGAAGTAATCGCGGTCCATCACTACCTCGCCCAGATCGTGCGCCAAAGCCGCAATGCGCAAAGAAAAACGATCGCGGCCGCCGAGGCTGAAACTTCGGCCGATTTGATCGGCAATCACCGCGATGCGCGCGGCGTGCGGATTCGGATAACGCTCGAACTCATCAGCGCCGCTGCTGAGGTTCTTGAAAATCTCGATTACAGAGACTTGCTCGCTTTCAATGGCATCGACTGGCGGCATGCGGTTATCAGTAACTATTCGATCGACTTAAGACGTGTCCGCGCAAATTCGTCGGCTGGCAACACTCTACTTGCTCTTCAGGCTTAACAGAAGCGAGCGCGCGGCTTCATTCTTCGGATCGGCGGCCAGGGCTCGCTCCAGTTCGCCTTCAGCCCGCCGGCGCAATCCCAGCGCTTTATAGAGTTCGGCCAACATCACTCGATAGGAAGTATTGCCGGGATCGAGAGTCACCGCCGCTTGCAATTCGCCCTCGGCGATGCGCCGCGTGTTTGATTTTTTGATGAGAGCGTAGCCATAGTGCGCCCGATAACGGGCGTCGTGCGGCGATAAACTGGCCGCTTCGGCGAGATAACGGATTGCTTCATCGTGCTGCTTACGTTGCATCGCCTCCACGCCGCGTTGAAAGCTGGCTTCCGCGCGACTGGTTTCAGATGCCGCCTTTGGGTCCGCTCCCCGGTTCGGATGCTGGGCCGTCGATGCAGATTCGCGCCGGCCCTTTCGCGACTTCGACATTTCCTTCGCGTCATACGCGGCGCGTAAAGACGGATCGCTCAAAGTTTCGTAGGCCTGGGCAATACGAGCGAAACCCGAGTCTATGCGACGGCGCAGTTCCGTTTCGCCTTTGTGAAAACGATCGGGATGAAAGCGTCGGGCCAGATCATGATAGGCGCTCTTGATCTCAACAAAGGTGGCCGTTCGAGAGACATCCAACACGTCGTAGTAGTCCATTGCGGCGGCGAGCCGAGCGAAGAATATTTCAACGTCGCCCCTATTAACTTCTTCGGTTTCACCCTCCACGCCGTTTTGCGGCGCCGGCGAGGCGCTGATCACGGCACGTTCAGGCACGGCGGATCTAACCGGGAAGCGGGAACCGAACACGACCGGCCAGTCGCTTCGCTGCAAGTTGCCGGACAAAGACAGTGCATAGATTGTTCGCAGAGCTTCTTCCTCACTTAGACCGCTAAGGGCGGTGAGCTCGCTCAAATTTACGGTGGTAGTCGCCCGCGAAATTACAAAGGCTTCGGAAGGCTGTAGAGCAGTGTCGCCATGATTGTTGGCGCCCTCCAGGTATGCGCCGTTCGTTCCCAGGAAGCGGGAAGTCACGAAGCCGGCGGGAAGGTGACGTCCGCATTCCAACAAGAGGCGGTTGAGATCGATTTGGACACGATCTCCCTTCGCCAGTCTTACACGTGGATCAAATGCCCAGGTTCCTTCGGTCCATAACAACGCCACGCGCAGGATGTCAGAGACTTGATCGGCCCGAATCGCGGCTAACGTTTCGGCCGTCAATGCTCCGCTCTTGATCAAAGAGACCTCCAGTTCCTTGTCTGAGGTGTTGGCGGAGGTTTCACCGAATTGTGTTGCCTTGAAACCGCGTCGTCTTAAGATCTCGCGCAGACGATGGGCTCGTAAATTCGACGAGGCCAGAATCAATTGGCCGGCTTCGAAGTAGATTACGGCTTTGGCACGCTCACGCGCGAGCCGCAAAGCGCCCGTCAGCTGCGACTCGGCAATTTCACGAATCAGTTCAGCCGCAGGATTTTCGCTTAGTTTCCCTGGCATCAATCAATAGAATCCACACCGCAGGATCCTTTATGCATCATAGCGCAGCGAACTGGCGGCGCGAAAGTGAGAATTTTGAGCGGTATTAGGTTAGTCCAGAGTTCAAGCTCCTGGCTCTTGGCTGCATGTCCGCAAGCTAAAGGTAGGACTCTGAACTCAAACTACCGGCAGTTAGGCCTTCGGGTGGGCCTTGTCATACACCTCGATCAGTTTTTCCATCGATACATGTGTGTAGATTTGCGTCGTCGAAAGACGGGCATGGCCAAGTAGTTCCTGAATGTCGCGCAGGTCAGCGCCACTATCGAGCAAATGCGTGGCAAACGAATGACGCAGAGCGTGGGGGCTGATATCGTGAATGCCTGCACATAGGCGAATGTATTTTTCCACCAGACGACCGACCGATCGGGTAGTCATCCGCGTACCCTGATAGTTCAGAATCAAAGGCCGCGAGTCCCGTTTGGTGGCCGGAGCGTTCAGCGAAAAGATCTCTCGCACAGCCAGATATTCCTTCAGGGCTTTTGCCGCCGGATCGCCGAACGGCACGATGCGCTCTTTGCGCCGCTTACCGGTAACCCGAAGCAGTTTATTTTTGAAATCGATGTCGCGAAGATCAAGCTGCACCAGTTCTGAAACCCGCACCCCGGTGGCATAAAGCAACTCCAGAATGGCCCGGTCGCGCTTGCCGAAATCCGATTCGGTGTCAGGGGTTTCGATGAAACGAACCGCGTCTTCGATCGAAAGATGAACGGGCAGTTTCTTTTCCTTGCGCGGCGTAGCTACCAGTTTCGCCGGGTTTAGTTCCAGCACGCCTTCGCGCACCAGGAACTGAAAGAACGTGCGCAGGGCCGCGAGTTTTCTGGCGATCGAGGTCTTTTTCTTATGATCGGAATGCAGGGCGGAAAGCCACTCGCGGATTGTGATGTGATCGATTTGGCTTAAGGCGGGTTCGGTGCGCTTGCGGGTTTTCGCATCCGCAGGCGCGATGTGGTCGAGAAACTGTTCGAGATCAGAAGCGTAATTACGCAGCGTGTGCGCGCTCACGTTGCGCTCATAGCGCAGGTGGTCGAGGAATTGAGTGAGAAGCTTGTCGAGCATGCGACGCGATCGTAGCACAGACTTTCGTCCATTGGTCGCCCGATACAAATCCTGGACTAAACTCTACGTCACTCTACACCCGCTCCCGTGACTTGACCATAAAACCTTTACGCGCCCGCACGCGCGCGTTGGGACGTGTCTTAACGCTCACGGCGATGAGGTGGTAACGGCCGTCGCGCTTATCTGCGCCCGGATAGTAGCTGATGATGTATTGCTGGGCCAGGTCAGCTGCGATTTGCACGAACGCATTGTCCAGATCCTCGGCCGATCTCGAAACATAAACGGCGCCCCCCGTCTGCGCGGCAAACTCCTGCATCCGGCGTTCGGCGGCTAAGGCGCGCAAATTCGCGCTCTCGTAGAGACCAGTCTGCACCACATAAATCTGGCAATCATCAGCCATAGCGTGTTGCGCCGTCGTATCGAAATCGGCGCGGCTAGTCGTGTCTGCTCCGTCGGAGACAATTACTATGACGCGCCGGCCGCCGAAGGGGCGCAGATAGGCGCCGGCGGCGATGATGGCATCGAACAACGATGTGCCGCCCTCCGGCTTTCCGAAGCCTTCAATCGTGAACTCCAGCTTCCGGACATCGTTGGTCAACGGTTCGGCCAGCATCACATCGGTCGAGACGGCAAAGACCGCAGCCTGATCCACCGGCCGCAGAACATTGCGAAAGAATTGAACCGCGGCGTGCTTTTCAAACTCGCGGGTGGCGCTCAGGCTGCCGCTATTATCAAAGAGCATCGCCATGCGCACCGGAGTTTCGGCCCTGCTAACTTCGCTAATCTTATTTGGCTGACCGTCGACGCGCAGCTCAAAGTCTTCGAGTTTGAGATTGGTTACCGCTACTCCACGGCTATCGACGACCGTAGCCGGTACGGGCACCAGATTCGACGTCACCTTTACGACATCCTCTTCGTCGCTCGAATTGTCTGCGCCGGAATTCGACTTGGAAGGGTTCGCGGGTGATTGCCTGGTTGACTTGGTGGTTTCCCGCTTGCGCGAGTTGCTGTTCTGGGAAGAGTTGGCTGGCGGCTTTTGGCGGCCCGATTGCGAGTGAGTGACAAACGGAATGATTGCGAAGATGCCCAGAACAAATAGCCCGGTTGCCAGAAGTCCGCGGATTCGCGAGCGCGAATCGTGTCTCCAGGCTTCGTTCACCGTGCCGTTGCCATCGCCGGGACGGATGTGCTTCCTGTCTTTTGCAGCCACTCGTTCCATTCTTTCAGTGCCAGCTCAACCTGCAGCGCATGCCGCTCGCGCTTTCGTCTAACGCTTCGGGCCTGTTCATTGGTCAGCGGATGCAACAGCGCGAACGTTATGTTCACCGGCTGATAGTTCTTCGTCTCCGCGCTGGAAACATATCGCGCCAGGGCGCCAATTGCACTACGCGGCGGTGCAATCAAAAGTTCTTTGCCGGTCAAGAGTCGCACTGCATTCAACCCCGCCAACCAACCCATCGCGACCGATTCCACGTAACCTTCGACACCGGTAATTTGTCCGGCAAAGAAAAGGTTTGAGGCTGAACGCATCTGCATGGTTGCCGCCAGCACCCGCGGACCATTGATATAAGTGTTTCGATGAATCTGGCCGAACTGAAGAAACTCTGCGCGTTCGAGCCCGGGGATCAAACGCAACACTCGCGCCTGCTCGCCGTAACGAAGATGATTTTGAAAACCGACCAGGCTGTACGCGTCGGCCATCAGGTTTTCCTGGCGCAGTTGGACTGCCGCGTATGGTTCGCGGCCGGTGCGCGGATCAAACAGCCCAACCGGTTTCATCGGCCCAAAGCGCAAAGTGTCTACGCCGCGGCGGGCGAGTTCCTCAATTGGCAGACATGCTTCGAACCAGCGGGTTTCTTCAAAGCGCTGCAAAGGAACGCTGTTGGCCTCAACTAAAGCTCGATAGAAGTCTGAGTATTGCTCTTCATTAAAAGGACAGTTGAGATAATCGTCACCACCTTTGCCGTAACGCGCGGCGAGAAAGGCGATTGATCGATCGACTGAATCTGCGGCCACAATCGGCGCAATCGCGTCGTAAAAGTAAAGCTGATCGTCACCGGTCAGCTTCATGATTTCGTTAGTCAACGCTTCAGAAGTAAGCGGGCCGGTGGCGACAATCGTAATCGCGTCCCGCGGAATCGTCGTGGCTTCCTCACGAACAATTTGGATTTGCGGGTGCGCTTCAATGCGCTCGGTGATATATTCGGCAAACCGCTGGCGATCCACCGCGAGCGCCGCGCCCGCCGGCACGCGTGTCGCCGCTGCGGCTTCCATAACCAATGAATGCCCGCGCCGCAGCTCTTCTTTGAGAAGAAAAGACGCGGTTCCCGGCTCGTCAGACTTCAGCGAGTTGGAACAGACGATCTCAGCCAGTTTGTCCGTCCGGTGCGCGGGTGTCTGTTTGATTGGCCGCATTTCATACAAGCGCACGCGCGCGCCTGTCTGCGCCGCTTGCCAGGCAGCTTCGACGCCTGCCAAGCCTCCGCCGATTACGTTGATTTCGTTCATTTTCAGGAGCGCAGGCACCCTTGCCTGCGGTTCGCCGGCATCTTGCCGGTCATACCCGCTCGCGACCACGAGCGGTTCTGTACAAGATTTCCTCGCGGCTCTGCCGCTTGATGTGCGGAAAGGCTCTGCCTTTCCGGCTTAGCTCCAGAGTCCAGGCCGAGGCTGTGCCTCGGAATCAAAACCACTCAACGCCGCTTCTTCCTCTTCAAGACTTTCTCGTGCGCTTCCTTCGTCAACCGCGCAACGCATTCAGCCTTCGTCTCTGTTTTGGAAAAGCCCTCTTCGTGTTCAGTGGCGGGATGCTCATGCATCTCTTCCTGATGCTTATGAAAGTCGAACTCGTTCACGCGCGTGCCCGCGCCTACCTTGAAAGTCTCGATGTTGCGTGTTTGACCTTTCATTCGATCCCCCTTCGATTATTGCTGGGTCGGGTTGACAGTGAAAAGAACCGGTTCGTATAGTTCAGATGCCCACCAGAGCCGGCTTAGCTCAGTTGGTAGAGCGTCTGATTCGTAATTAGAAGGTCATCGGTTCAAATCCGATAGCCGGCTCCAGAGTTATATATCCGTACACAAACAGTCTAAGACCGCAAACAGGCGACCGCAAGCTTGCTTGTTTGCTTCGTTACTTTAAGAATGATTCGCTGATGGCCATTACTGCGCGACAACTAGACGCTTACGAACGCGACGGATTTCTGGTATTGGCGGACTTTGTCGATCATCCGGCTTGCGATCAACTGCGTGTCCGCGCCGCCGAATTGGTGCGTGACTTTGATCCCAAAGGTGCCGTCTCTGTCTTCTCGACCCACGAACAGACGCGCACCAGCGACGATTACTTTCTTGAATCAGGAGACAAGATTCGGTTCTTTTTCGAAGAGCACGCGTTTCTTCCTGACGGCAGTCTGCGCCAGAGTAAAGAGCAGTCGATAAACAAGATCGGACACGCGCTGCACGATCTCGATCCGCTCTTCGATCAATTCTCGCGAACGCCAGAAATTAAAAGGCTGGTTAGTGATCTGGGTATTGACGCGCCTCTGTTACTTCAATCAATGTACATCTTCAAACAGCCAAGGATCGGCGGCGAAGTAACCTGCCATCAGGACGCGACATTTCTTTACGCTGAGCCGCTGCGTTTACTCGGACTATGGTTCGCGTTGGAAGATGCCACGATTGATAACGGTTGTTTGTGGGTCATCCCGGGCGGACATAAGCGAGGATTGAAATCACGGTTCGTGCGGGCTGAAGGCGGCGGCACTCGCTTCGAAGTGTTTGATGACATGCCCTGGCCGGAAGAGAAGTTACAGCCTTTGGAAGTGAAGAAGGGAACTGTGATAGTGCTGCATCCCCTGCTACCGCATCTCAGCCGCGAAAACCGATCATCAAGATCGAGACATGCCTACACGCTGCACGTCATCGACGCTTCGGCGAGTTATCCGAAAGAGAATTGGTTGCGGCGATCGCCGGAAATGGCTCTACGAGGATTTTGACTCTTGCCCGACGGATCGCGGACATCCCTGTCCGCCAGCGGCGAAGCACGCTCGGATCTTACAGGAAGAATTATGGGTGTTCGCGCTGCGCGCTCAGGCCGACCGGATGTCCGCGCTCCGACGCCTCTGCGGGAATCTGACCTACTCAACTGTCACTGACTTCGCCAGGTTCCTCGGCTGATCCACGTCGCACCCGCGCCTGACGGCGATGTGATAGGCGAGCAACTGCAGCGGAATGATCGAGAGGATTGGTGAAAGCAAATCGCTTGACGCTGGAATTTCGATCACGTGGTCTGAGACGACTGAAGACATCGCGTCGCCTTCAGTCAAAACCGAAATGACGATGCCTTCGCGCGCTTTTACCTCCACGATGTTTGAATGCGTCTTTTCATAGCGCAGTTCGGAAGGGCGATTGCCGGCTTCGCGCGTGTTGATGAACATCACCGGCAGCCGCTCGTCAATCAAAGCATTCGGGCCGTGCTTCATCTCGCCGGCCGGATAACCCTCGGCATGAATGTAGGATATCTCTTTCAGTTTCAGCGCGCCTTCCAGCGCGATCGGGAAATTGATCCCGCGACCGAGATAGAGAAAGTCAGTCACCCGGAAAAATTCCCTCGACAAGCCTTCAATCGCGTCCGCGTTATTCAGCAGATGCTCCATTTTCACGGGCAACTCCGCGAGTTGACGGCTATGCGCCAGGCTTTGTTCGGGACTCAACTCGCCGCGCAATTGGCCGAGATACAAGCCAAACAAATAAAGCGCGATCATCTGTGAAGTGAACGCCTTGGTTGACGCTACCCCGATTTCGGGTCCGGCATGCGTCAGGATGGTGCCGTCGGCTTCGCGCGTGATCATCGAACCCTGGACATTACAGATGGCCAGGACCTTCACGCCGCGCTCTTTCACCTCGCGCAAAGCGGCGATGGTGTCCGCGGTCTCTCCGGATTGGGTGATAACCAGCAGCAGAGTATTTTCATCCAGAACGGGGTCGCGATAGCGAAACTCAGAAGCGTAGTCGACGTCGACGTTGACGCGCGCCAGTTGTTCGATCATGTATTTGCCGGCCAGACCCGCATGGAGCGACGTGCCGCAAGCAGCAATCTTGATCGAGGTCAACCGTTTGAAGTCGGCCTCGGTAATGTCCTTCATCTCGTCCAGAAAAACCCGGCCGGTGTCGAGCGAGATGCGGCCTTCCACAGTTTCGCGCACGGCGCGCGGCTGCTCGTAAATCTCCTTCAGCATGAAATGCTTGAAGCCGCCCTTTTCCGCCTCGATCGGGTCCCAGGTGATCCGCTGCATGACCGGCTCGACTGGGTCGCCGGCAAAATCGGTGACGCGCACAGAGTCCCTGGTCATCACGGCAATTTCGCCGTCGCCCAAGAAGAAAACGTCGCGCGTGTGCTCGAGAATCGCGGGGACATCGGAGGCGACAAAGTACTCGCCCTTGCCCAGACCGATAACTACCGGAGGTCCCAGTCGGGCGGAAATAATAGTGTCGGGTTCGTCCGCGGAGAGCATGGACAACGCAAAGATGCCATGCAGTGCCTGGACAGTTTTGCGAACCGCCTCTTCGAAGCCGTCACCTTGCTTCAGATGCTCTTCGATCAAGTGCGCGACAATTTCGGTGTCGGTTTCGGTAACGAAGGTATGATCTTTCTTTCGCAGTTCGTCTTTTAACTGCAAATAGTTTTCGATGATGCCGTTGTGGACGACGACGACGCGGCCGCTACAGTCGCGATGCGGATGTGCATTCTCTTCAGTCGGACGGCCGTGCGTTGCCCAGCGCGTGTGGCCAACGCCATAGGTGCCGTCGAGCGGTTTCTGGCGCAACACTTCTTCAAGGTTGCGCAGTTTGCCTTCGGCGCGGCGAATTTTCAGTTGATGATTCTCGTCGACGACGGCAATGCCCGCCGAGTCATAACCGCGGTATTCAAGCTTGCGTAGCCCGTCGATTATCAACGGCACGACCTGTTTGTTTCCGACGTATCCGACTATTCCACACATTTCAGTAAGCAGTTGGCAGTGAGCTGTGAGCAGTCGCCTGACAGCGAAATCTTAAGCGCACGCCTTTCGATTAGCTGGACCCTTTCGTGATCTTCTTCTTAACCTTAGCGGGGACGCCTGCGACCATTGTATTGGGCGGCACATCTTCGGTTACGACCGAACCGGCGGCAGTCACTGAGCCGCTACCGACGCGCACGGGCGCGACCAGCATTGTATCGGAACCGATTCTCACATTGTCTTCGATTACGGTGGGATGCTTGTGCTTGCCGTCGTAATTGCACGTCACTGTCCCGGCGCCGATGTTGGTATTCTCGCCGATGGTTGCGTCACCCAGATAGGTGAGGTGCATGACCTTTGTCCCCCGGCCAATCCGAGACTTTTTGACTTCGACAAAGTTGCCCACCACGGCGCGTTCTTCCATCTGCGCATTCATCCGCAGGTGCGCAGAAGGTCCCACCGAGCAATCGTCGGCAATTTCAGAATCGATGATCACACAGTGATCCTTAACCGTGACTCGATTGCCGAGCCGTGAATTCTTGATTCGCGCGCCCGGAAAGATCTCGCAGCCCTCTCCAATGACTGACTTGCCTTCGATATGCACGTCGGGATGGATTACGCAGTCGCTACCGATCTGCGCTTCATCACTTATGTAAGCGTGAGAAGGATCGATAAAGGTTACACCTGCTTCGGTCATCAGGCCCCGAATTGTGCGACGACGGAGAAGGTTTTCGAACTCAGCCAGTTCGGCGCGGGTGTTGATGCCCGATACTTCACGCCCGTCCTGATGTTGATAGATCGTTACCACCTCGCCGTCGTCGCGCAGGATGCCGGGAACATCGGTCAGATAGTACTCACTCTGACTGTTGGTCGGTTGCACGCGGGCCAATGCGGCGAAGAGTTTTCGGCGATCAAAGCAATAAATGCCCGCATTGATTTCGCGAAGCTGGCGCTCTTCGTCGGTGGCATCTCTTTGCTCGACAATTCTCGCGAAGCGGCCATCATTGTCGCGCACGATGCGCCCATAACCGGTCGGATTTTCGAGCCGGACGGTCAGCATCGTGCAAGCAGCCTTATCCGCGCCGTGCTGCGCGATCAGCGCGCGCAGAGTTTCTGCCCGCACCAGCGGAATATCGCCCGAAAGAATCAGAACTGTAGAATCCGCTTGACCCATCTGACCCTGCGCCGCCATCACGGCGTCGCCAGTGCCGCGTTGTTCCGACTGAGTAACAAAGACAGCTTGCCCGGCGCCGAGTTCATCATCCACTGCCGATTCAACGTCGCTCGCCTGATGACCAACTACCACATAAACCCGGCCCGGATCCAAGGCGGCGGCGGTCCGAGAGACATGCGCGATCAAAGGCCGACCACTCAGCTTGTGCAGGACCTTTGCCACGCGCGATTTCATTCGGGTGCCAAGGCCGGCGGCGAGAATAAGCACATCGAGAGGCATTTTCGGGTCGCTCTGATCCAGCCGTGCGGTCATGGGGTCTTTTCTTGTTTCTCGGTTGTAAACCAGGACTCAACGGCGAGCGGCACAGCCAGGGATCCTTTTTCACCGCAAGCAATTACAGCTCGGGCGAGACGCTCAGAGTCATGACGCACCATCTCGCCCGCGTCCAGCAGATCAGCACGAACGATTTGCACGCCGCCCGACAGCGTAGGCTCCTCGCCGAGTCCGATTTGAAAGGCTCCGTCGGCCCGATAGAGTTCAGCTTGCCGGGGGCTGATCGCGCGATCGTTGACCAGGACATAATCGAAGCGAATCTGTGGCGCGTACTTCGTCACTGTGTCCAGATGCTTCCGCAGATCGTAACCATCAGTCTCGCCCGGCTGGGTCATCAGATTGGCGATGAATATCTTCGTCGCGCGCGCTTCCCCAATAGCCTCGGCAACTCGGGCGACCAGAAGGTTGGGTACCATACTCGTATACAAAGATCCTGGGCCAATCGTGATGACATCGGCTGCATGAATTGCCCTCAGGGCCTCAGGCAGCGGCTGACATTGTTCAGGCTCGAGCCTGAGGCGACTGATCGGCGTCCGCTCAGCAGTGATTTGAGTCTCGCCATGTACTTCGCGGCCGTCCACCAACTCAGCGACCAGTCGCACGTCGTCAACTGTAGCTGGAAAGATGTGACCTTTGCTGGCGAGGACTTCGGAAGATAGTCGGACCGCTTCGACGAAATCCCCGGTTACCTCAGTCAGAGCCGCCAGGAATAAGTTTCCGAAACTGTGCCCGGCCAGATCGCCAGAGCCGCTGAATCGATAGCGAAACAAGCGAGCGAGCAGCGTCGAGTCTTCAGAGAGAGCGATCATGCAATTACGTATGTCGCCCGGCGGAAGCATCTGCAGCTCTTCTCTGAGACGTCCTGAACTCCCTCCGTCATCCGTGACGGTAACAATTGCGGACAGAGAATTCAGCCAGGCCCCGTCAACGCTCCCGCCGACAAATCGCTTCAGGCCCGCCAATAAGGTTGATAGACCGGTACCTCCGCCTATAGCGACTAGCTTCAGGCTGCGATTCGCGTCCAGGTTCTGCAAGTATTTGCTCCAGGTGTGACTCTACGGCGATGTCTAAACACGAATGATACCCGAAAGGTAAATGCTTTCAAAACAGCTTATGCAAAAACGCGCTGGGAATTGGGAGGCTCGGGTTGCGGGGAAGGATTGTTTGTTGAATCACTTTCAGCTGAGCAGAACCGACACTACTCACGAGCAGCAAAGACTAAGAGCTCAAATTCCGGATCACTTCGGAGGGGGTTTAGATCCTGATCCCGCTGGGCCCGAATTCGCAGATTGGGTTGAATGTCGAGGGCCTTGCGCAGTGACTTTAGCGCGGTGTCGATTGCACCCAGTCGTGCTCTGGTCGCAGCCAATCCATAGTGAATGTGAGCAGCCTCTGGTTCACGTCTAAGCGCCCGCTCAAAAAGCTCCTGAGCTGCGACGTAGTCGCCGCGATTCAGCTCGATGACCCCTCGGTCGTAAAGTGAATCGGCGTCACGCGGCAGCGCCAGCTCTGTGCGCAATCTTGCCTCGGCCACAGCAAGATAGGTCCGAGCCCGCGCGGTCACTTCAGACACTGTGGAATACTTCTCAACCAAACTGCGAAACAGATTGCGCGCTTCGGCAAAACGCCCGCGAGAAAATTCTTTATGCGCGGCTTCAAAGGCGCTCAGCGCTGCCGCCTCGTCGTGCGTCGGTTTTGGCGGCGGTGACGGTGGAACCGGCTTCTTAAGGACCAGCGGTTTTCTAGCTTGTATCGGTTTCGCCTTGTGAACACGGCCGCCGGCCTTTTTGTTTGGAGTAACAGAAGCACGGCTCACCTTTGTTGGCTTCCTGGATTTCGCTGGAGTTTTGGTAGTGCCCCGTTTTGCGGCGGCCACTCGCGGCTTTGACCTGTGCTTCGCGGCCGCCACCTTTGCAGCTTTCCGAGCCCGCGCTTTTCCGGCAGGTGAACGTTTGGTGGCCGGTTTCAGACGCGTGGACTTGCGCGCCAAAACACGCTTGCGGGTTGATGATGTCGCGGATGAATGACGCGAGGCGGAGCGTGTGCCAAGTCTCTTCACGCTCTTGGTGATAGGACTGCTCATGCGCAAAGCCCTCTTATGAAAGACCCTTTGCTGGAAAAACTACGTCAAGAAACTCGCAAAAGCTTAGCATAGCTCAGGGTGTAATTCAACGAAAGAATAGGGTTTGCGGCTAAAAGTTAGCGATATGTTGAACTCCTACGGCAACGGAGCAACCATGAAAAACACTTGAAGCGCCCGGAAGCCCGTGTTAATGTGACTCGTGAGCTTTGGCGATTGCGTTTTGACTCGCCCGAAGCGCGGACGGATTCGCTGACAGGTGCGGGCTGGCGAAGCCTCCGGTCCCGTCAATCTGCTTTCGTTCCCAGGGCGAGAGTATTGTCCTTCCCGTAAAATCCGCTCATTGTTTCCGGACCGACCGAAAAGTTCTCTCGATGGCCAACAGCCCAATCTTAATCCGCGAGCAGCGTTATCATCAGATTAAGGCACTCCTGGCGCGCCTGCGCCTCGACGCGTCCGCCCGTCTGGTAGTGTTGGTTGACAAGGATGGCCAACAGATCGCCGTTCATGGAGAGTTGGGTGAGCTTGATACCACCAGTCTGGCCTCTCTGGCTGCCGGCAATGTGGCTGCGACGGGCGGCATGGCAAAGCTAATCGGAGAGCGAGAGTTTCCCACCTTGTCGCATGAAGGCGAGCGGGAGAGTATTCACATCAGCGTGATCGGCAGGGTCCTGCTGCTCGTCGTTTTTGACGATAGATCGAGTCTTGGCCTGGTCAAACTTCGTTCCAAACAGGTTTCTCAAGAGTTAGCCCAGGCATTCGCGGAGGTTGAACGAGACTCACAGGCATCCGCCGCGGACGGTTCGCTCCCCTTCGGCGAAATTACGGATGAGGAGATTGACAGTCTTTTTTCGCAGCCCTAAACCAAAAGTTCTGTGAGTTCGGATGTTCAGAACTCAGCCAACTAAAGCCCTCTATGACATTCATTAACTACGCATCGCGCGAGATAAATTGCAAGATTGTGTACTACGGCCCCGGTCTGTGCGGCAAGACTACTAACCTGCAACACATCTACGACTCTACTGCTGCACAATCAAAGGGAAAGCTGATTAGCCTGGCAACGGAAACTGATCGGACGCTGTTTTTCGATTTCATGCCGCTTGAGCTGGGCACCGTACGTGGGTTCAAGACCCGTTTTCACCTCTACACGGTTCCGGGCCAGGTCTTTTATGAAGCGTCTCGCAAGCTAATTCTGAAAGGCGTGGATGGGGTGGTGTTTGTTGCCGATTCACAGGAAGAGCGGATGGATGCGAACATTGAATCGCTCTACAATCTTGAAGAAAACCTGCGCTCGTACGGCTATGAGTTGATGAAACTTCCTTACGTGCTCCAACTGAATAAGCGCGACTTGCCCAACGTCGTCCCGCCGGCAGATTTGACCGCTGAACTACAGCGGAAGGGTGAACCGGTAGTCGAGGCAATAGCTTCTAACGGTGTCGGAGTTTTCGATACTCTGAAGGCGGTTGCGAAACAGGTACTGACTGAGCTGCGAAAGAGTTAGCCGTGCTCGCCCGATCCTTGCCGGAGCTTATGCGATTGGCTTGACCATCAGCAGACCATCGCCGCCGTTCGAATAGTATCTGGGCAAGCGCTGGGTGACTGAGTAGCCCAGGCTCAAATAGAGTTTTTGCGCGGAAACATTAGCAGCGCGAACCTCAAGACGAACAATCCGCACGTCCCGCTGGCGAAATCCAGCTTCGATTCTATCCATTAAGCAACTGGCCAGACGCCGGCGCCGATGCTCAGGAGCGATGCCTATGGTAGTGATGTGGCCGGTGTGATCGGGCTCGAGCAACCCGATTACAAAGCCCGCCATGGCGCTGCTTTGCGTAACTACTCGATAAGAAACCGATTCCGACGCGGTCAGCAGATATTCAAAAGTGTCGCGGCTATAGGCTTCGCCGTCGACAAAGCATCGCTGATCGAGACGCCAACACTCGTCGAGTTGGGCAATAGTGAGCGGCCTCAGATCGTAGCGCGCATTAATCGGCGGCACCAACGTAATGTTGGGCTGGCTCGGCTCAGGCGTAGCCTGCCGATTATTCGGCCACCATTTCGGGCGAAATTTTTTGAGAACTGCCATAACCCGACTGCTAACCCTCTGGAAAGCTAAAGAGCGTGGCGGAGATTATAGCCTGTTAACACCGCTCGGTTACAAGCGTCGGCGGCGTCTCTGGTTTAAGTCACAGGATTAGCATGCAGTCACCGTAGCTGTAAAAGCGGTAATGTTTCTCTACGGCATTGCGGTAGGCCGCGAGAACTAATTCGGGCCCGGCGAAAGCGCTTACGAGTATCAGCAGAGACGAGCGTGGTAAGTGAAAATTCGTCAACAGCGCATCAACGACGCGGAATTTGTAGCCGGGAAAAATCGTTAAATCTGTCGAACCTGACCCGGCGGCGATCTCACCATTTGAGCCAACCGCCGATTCAAGCGCGCGGGCCGTAGTTGTGCCCACCGCAAATACTCGGCGGCCTTCAGCGCGCGCGCGATTGATTGATTGCGCTGCGTCGTCGGGAATCGAGAACCATTCAGGCGCGACGGCATGACTACTGATGTCGTCAACTCGCACCGGTTCGAATGTTCCGTACCCAACGTGCAGAGTGAGCTGCGTGACTTGCACGCCCTGCTCTTTCACCCGGGCCAGCACTTCGGGGCTGAAGTGCAGCCCCGCTGTGGGCGCTGCAATGGCGCCCCGCTGGCTGGCGTAAATTGTCTGGTAACGCTCTCGATCGCCGTCGGCCGAACCCTGTTCGCGTTTGATGTAGGGAGGCAGAGGCGGCTCGCCGATTTGGTCGATTAGGCTGTCTAAATCATGTCCCGGTTCAAATCTGATTACCCGCATGCCGCCTTCAAGCGCCTCAATCACCTGAGCCTGAAGCTTCGAGGTACCAAAAACAATTCGTGCTCCTTTTTGCAGGCGCCGAGCGGGCTTGGTTAACGTCCGCCATAGGTTTGGTTCGATTTCGCGCAAGAGCAGAAGCTCAACCGCACCACCTGAGGGTGCCCGTTCGCCGCGCAACCGAGCGGGAAACACCCGCGTGTTATTCAGCACCAGAACATCGTTTGCGCGCAGGTGATCAGGGAGGTAAGCGAATTGGGAATCGTGCCAGGTCTGGCTGGCCCGATTGACAATCAACATGCGCGAGGCATCGCGGCGCGCCAGCGGCTCTTGCGCGATTAGCTCTTCAGGAAGGTCGTAGTCGAATTCAGAGAGGTGCATGCCTTGTATTCAAGCTCTCTGACGAACCGAGGCACGACTTAGGAAAACGAAGCAGAGGGAACACTAACTGCAGGTGCCGCCAGCGGGTGTTCCATGTGCTCGCGATGGAACACGCCCGTCAATTGCGCGCCGAACAGCAAAACGAGGCTGGAGACGTATCCCCAGGTCAGTACCGCCACCACCGCGCCGACTGAGCCGTAAATTTGATCGTAATGAAAGTAATTCAGGCTCCACGCAAAAAGGTATTTCGCCCCTTCCCAGAGGAGGCCCGCAATAACGGCGCCCGGAATGGTGTCGCGCAGCGTCACGTGCGCGTTCGGCATGAAGCGATAGACCAATGCGAAGAGGGCAACGGTCACCAACAAGCTGAACAACGCGAAGACAATCTGCCAGAACAAGCTGCCGACTGAGGCGAGGAACCGGTAATTTTCAAGCTGTCTGGGCGAAAGACGACCGGCGATTTCCTGCAATCCCACCAATACCGATGTAGCGAGCACGGAAACTGATAGCAGTAACCCGACGATTCCGATCATTCCCAAAGTCAGCGCTCGGCCGTGGAGAAAAGTGCGCGGCGTCGTGCCCCAGATGCGATTGAGCGCGCGCTCGACCACCGAGAAGACCCACGAGCCGGCCCACAAAACGATCACCCCGCAGGTAATCATTACCTCTGTGCCAATGCCGGAAAAGGAACGAATAGTGTCCTGCAGAAACTTGCTTGAACCCGGATAGACCTGCACGATGTGATGCACCATCTCGTTGCCGGCGGCAATTCGATTGCTGAGAGCCAGCAGCAGCAACAAGGCCGGAAATAAGGTCAGTAAGCCAAAATAGCTCATCGCCGCCGCTGAGGTGAATAGATCGTTTTCATGAAACTGATGCACCGCATGCGAGATCATGCGCCGCCATGGTGACCGGTTGCGAACTCCGAAGGAATGTCGTGAGAAGCGTTTCATCCTAAGTCAGTGCTTTGTGTTTTGTTCTTCGCACTTGCTTGACCGCCACGTGCTCCCAGGTGAAGAGAACAAACTACAAAGGTCAAAGCACCAAGTCTAATTTATGGAGAATCAAATAAACTCGGCCGCTGCTGGCCGGTCTTGATTCCAAAATGTTGATAAGCGAGTTGGGTTGCCATCCGGCCCCGCGGCGTGCGATTGAGAAAACCGATCTGAATCAAATATGGCTCGATAATTTCTTCGATAGAGTCTTTTTCTTCATGAATCGCCGCCGACAGCGTACCGACACCTACCGGCCCGCCCTCAAATTTTTCGATAATCGTCAGAATTAACTTGCGGTCCATTTCATCCAGCCCGTAGGTATCGACTTCCATGCGGTTAAGCGCATCCACTGCGACTTCATGGGTGATGCGACCGTCGTAATCGACCTCGGCATAATCGCGCACGCGGCGCAACAAGCGGTTGACGATTCGCGGCGTGCCCCGCGCGCGCCGGGAAATTTCCCGCGCCCCGGCTTCTTCAATCTCGACATTTAGAATGCCGGCCGAGCGTTTGCAAATTGTCTCCAGGTCTTCGTGGGGATAAAAGTCCAAATGAAAATTAATTCCAAAGCGTCCGCGCAAAGGCGCCGTGATCAAACCGGCCCGCGTCGTGGCTCCAATCAAAGTAAACTTGGGCAATTCGAGCTTGATCGAGCGTGCACCCGGTCCCTGACCAATTAAAAGGTCGAGATTAAAGTCCTCCATCGCCGGATACAATTTTTCTTCCAGGGCCGGCAACAGCCGATGGATTTCATCAATGAAGAGAACATCGCCTTCCTGAAGGTTCGTTAGTAAGGCGGCAATGTCGCCGGTCTTTTCGATTGCCGGACCCGAGGTTGAACGCAGTTGGGCGCCCATTTCGTTGGCAATTATGTGCGCCAGCGTGGTTTTCCCTAAGCCCGGCGGTCCAGTCAGCAGCACGTGATCCAGCGCTTCACGCCGTTTCAACGCGGCCTTGACGTATACGCGCAGATTCTCTTTCGCTTTGGTCTGGCCTATGTAATCGGCGAGATGCGTCGGACGCAGAGACAGATCGTACTGGCGATCCTCTTCGGTTGGGCTGGCGCTTAACGCTTCGGCTGCTCTGGTCGCTTTAGGCATTGATCAGTTGAATTGTGGATGCGAAGCGAGCTGTTGGTCAACTTCTCCGTGTTCAACGTGGTATTCATACCTGTAGATTTACCACGGAGACACGGAGGTCACAGAGAGAGCTATGCTTTCGCCAACGAACGCAAACTACGACGCAAGACTACTTCGACGGAGAGCTCGCCGCCTTCGTCTATTGCTGTCTTAACGGCTTTCTCGGCGGCCACCTTTTGGTAGCCGAGATTCGCCAGCGCCGACATTGCGTCGTTGCGAACTGAATCCTCAGTAATGGGGCCACCGGCAGCAGCCGCTTTCGCTGCAAATTCTTCTTCCAGCGCCGGTGACGACAAGGCGGCGATCTTGTCGCGCAGATCGACGACCAAACGCTCGGCAGTTTTTCTACCGACGCCGGGAATCGCCACCAGTCGCACCAGGTTATTAGTGCGAATCGAAGCGATCATCTCGTCCGCATTCATCCCGGATAACAACTTAATCGCCAGTCCGGGTCCGACGCCGTTGACCGAAATTAATTGTAGGAAAAGTTCGCGCTCGCGCGCCGTTCTGAATCCGTAAAGTCGAATGGCGTCCTGACTAACGTGCGTATAGATGCGAAGCTGCACTGGCGCACCCGCGTCTCCCAACTCATAAAAAGTTGAAACCGGAATCGCGACTTCATAGCCCACGCCGCCGACATCGACAATGGCTGAGGTGGCTTGTTTCGAAAGCAAAGTGCCTGATAAATAAGCGATCATCTCTGGAACGCCGACTGGAGCGCAGGCATCTCAGCCTGCAAGCGCGCGAAGCGCGCTGAAGCCCTCTCTCACGGTCGGGCTACTGCCCCGCCTCATTGGTGACGGTTTCCTAAACGGCGCTCGATTATCGCGTAAGGAATTTGCAATCGCAAATCTACTGCTTTCCGGTGCAGCCGTCTCAGCGTTATACTTGCTGACGAGTTTACGACATGAAGCGTGAAAAGATCTCTGAGCTGACCACGAATCGTCTGAGCGTCTATCTGCGTTGCCTGAACGAGCTGGCGTCTGCTGGAATCAAGACGGTCTCGTCGCAGGAGCTGGCTGAGCAATTCAATCTCAACTCAGCGCAAATTCGTAAAGACCTGGGTTACTTTGGCGAGTTCGGCGTGCGCGGGACCGGGTATTTCATCAACGACCTGAGGGAACACCTGACGAAAATTCTCGGGCTCGACAAACCCCATCACGTCGGCATCGTGGGCGCCGGGAGGCTGGGAACGGCGCTGGCGAATTACAACGGCCTTTCGAAATCAAACTTCTCGGTCGTCGCCCTGTTCGACAACGACGGGGAAAAGATTGGGCAGCGGGTCGGGCCGGATCGGATTCCCGTGCACGATGTGAAGAAGATTGCCAAAGTCGTGCGCGACGAAGAAATCGATGTCGCGGTGATCGCCGTACCAGCGCGAGTCGCGCAGCGAGTCCTGAATCAAATTACTACCGCGGGTGTGAAAGCAGTTTTGAACTTTGCGCCGGCGCCGCTCACGGCGCGTCTGGGTGTGAAAGTCAAGACTGTGGATCTGACGACCTCACTCGAGTCCTTGTCATACTTTTTGGCGCGCCCACAATCGTCCCAGTTGACCAAGGCGCGACGCCAGCATTCGCAATTGAAGAAGGCTGAATCCAGCGACAGCTCGGAACTGTAGATTAAGCCTTCGCTAAGTGTTTTGATGTTAAGCTTGAAAAAATAGAAAAGAGACGGTAGTTGGACGAACAAACCGCCAGACGCGACCTGCTTCGGATTTGCCATTTAATGTACGAGCGCAGCTATGTCGTTTCGTCTGATGGCAATGTGAGCGTCCAACTCGACGACGGCCGCGTGCTGGCCACGCCGACAATGACTTGCAAGGGGCGAATGACGGACGACCTGATTGCGATCACGGATCTGGAAGGACGTTCACTCAATGATCGGCACGCGTCGAGCGAACTCGCGATGCACCTCTTGATTTATCGCGAACGACCCGACGTGAAGGCTGTATGCCACGCACATCCACCGCACGGCACCGCTTTCGCGGTCGCGGGCTTGGCAATCGACCAGCCGATTCTTTCCGAAGTGATCCTGACGCTGGGTTGCGTACCGCTGGCTGAATACGGCACACCTTCGACAGACGAGTTGACTGACGCGATGCGGCCGCTGGTCAAACACCACAACGCGCTGCTGATGGCCAATCATGGCGCCGTGGCGTACGGATCGGATCTGTGGCAGTCCTTTGATCGGCTGGAGACCCTCGAGCACACGGCGAAGATCGCGATCCTTTCGCGCGTGCTCGGCGGTTCGCGTAATTTGTCGCCGGACGCGATAGAAAAACTTATTAACGTGCGTGAAGCGGCCGGCTATCTCGATCAGGGCGCGCGATGTCAGGCTTGCGGTTACTTGCACGAGACCAGCCTGGCGTGTCCGACGGGTGATCGCCCGGCGGCGCGTTCGTATTCCTCTTCGTCGAATGGAGCAGGCAAAGTATCGCTGACCCGTGAAGAATTGGTTGAGCTGTTAACCGAAGCAGCGCGACTAAAGAGCTCGTAAACTGCGAATCGTAAACCGTGAACCGCAAGGCGGCGGGACTATGCTATGCTGTTCGCGATCTACGATTGACGATTTACGAATCACGCTTCTCACAGGAGAAACTGAATGCAAGAAGCACTCGGAATGGTGGAAACCAAAGGTCTGGTGGCAATGATTGAAGCGGCCGATGCAATGGTCAAGGCCGCTAATGTCACGCTGGTTGGTTACGAAAAGATCGGCGCCGGATTTGTTACCGCGATTGTCCGCGGCGACGTCGCGGCGGTAAAAGCGGCGACCGATGCCGGGGCCGCGGCGGCGCGACGCGTCGGAGAACTCGTCAGCGTGCACGTGATTCCGCGTCCGCACGGCAGCGTCGACGAGGCGATGCCGATCAGCGCCCAGAGTCGCGCATGATTATCGCGCGCATCATTGGGACAGTCGTGGCGTCGCAAAAAGACGAACGGCTGGAAGGAAAAAAGCTGCTCATCGTTCGGCCCGTCAATCTTGATGGCACTGACACGAGCGGCTATGTCGTCGCCGTGGATACAGTCGGCGCCGGCTTTCATGAACGCGTGCTCGTCGTGGCCGGCTCCAGCGCGCGTCTGGCCCAAAACATGAAAGATACGCCGGTCGACGCGGCGGTCGTCGGGGTGATCGATACGGTGGATATCCATGCCGCCGACACTGCACTCTAGGCCGTAAACAGCTACGTGCGCTTTGGTCGACGGTTCACCGTTCAGGTTTTACGCAGATGCAACTCGCCCGGGTCATCGGCACTGTCGTCGCAACGATTAAGAACCCTTCGCTTGAAGGTCGCAAGCTGCTCATCGTCCAGTCACTCGATAAAAATCTCGCGCCGCAGGGCAAGCCTTTGGTGGCTATCGATGCAGCCGGCGCCGGCGTCGGAGAGTTGGTCTTCTGGTGCCGGGGAAAGGAAGCGAGTTTTCCTTTCAAGCGCGAAGATACGCCGAGCGATTGCACGATTGTTGGGATTGTTGATTCTGATAAACATGTCAGTCGTCATTAGTCAGGTGCTAGTTGCAAAGACAAAACAACTGACTACTAACCACTGACAACTGACTAAAGAGATGATTCTCGCAAGGGTCCTGGGAAACATCGTCGCCACGCAAAAGAACGCGCGCTATGACAACGCGCGGATAATGCTGTGCGAACACATTACGCCCGAGGGCCAAGTGACCGGCCACACGGTGCTGGCCCTGGATTCGGTCGATGCCGGCGTGGGCGATACGGTGCTGATTGTTCAGGAAGGCTGGAGCGCGTCGACGACGGCGACCGGAAAGCCCGGCGCGGCGATCGATTCCGCGATTGTGGGAGTCGTCGATTACATCGATTTACTTGAGGCCGAATGAGCCCGCGATCCCAGTAGTGACGGTTTCGATCTCATGAGCAGTGAACAAGACCAAGCAAGGCTCATTGCTGAACGCGTAGCGCGGCGAGTGGCTGGAACTCCCGATGGCGCATCATCTCCGCATAACTCAGGTCCCAGTCCTCAAAACGGCGGCCCGGTGCGTGAAGAAATATCCGCAATCCGGGAAGGTCTGCACGTACTGGAAAACAAACTCGAAAGGATTGAGTCAAAGATCGTTCAGGGCGTCAGACAGCCGTCCGAGCCTACCCGCGCCCGCGTGATTGATTTTGTTTCCACGGGCCCGCCCTTAAGATCCTCTCCGGCTATCGAATCACCGCCGCAGCCGTCCGAAACAGGTTTACCTGAGCAGAAATCCAAAATCGCTACTCAGTTTGTTCCCGCCACGCATTCACCTTGGCTCAGGGATTTTAATAACACGGTCGAGCATGCCAGCCAGGAGCGCTTCGGAATCGAAGAGGCTACCGTGACCGAGTTGGTTGAATTCTTTGAGAACGAAAAGAAGTGCTCAGTCGAACCCGGCGGCAAGCCTTGCGATCATTGCGCGATGTGCAGCTCGCGTGGATTTTAGTTTCAAACTGCTGCAGCACTATGGAAGAACTGTAAAGTCATAGCCGTGATCGCCTTTTGGTTCATGCTTGCCTGGCCCGAATTCAATTAGCAGATATTCTCCCGGCCTCAAATCCGATTTTGGCGTAATCGCAACTACATCGCTGGAAACGCGTATGACGACGGTCTCATTCATGGCTTGCTTCTTGAGTCTGGCATCACCACGCCAGTTGAATATGCCAGTCGGCCTGACTTCGAGTGTCCGGGTTGATTTCTTTTGGTCCAGCTGGACGATCACCAGTTTTGTCCGCGATCCAAAGAAGTGCTGATCAATGAAGCTACTTTGACCAGGCATCCGCACATAGAATGTGGGCCTTGGCCCAGTAACCTTCACGAGTGCTTGCCGTCCTTCATAGACGACGTCCATGCCGGGACTGACAATGCCTCCGCTTAGGATCTCCTTGTGGGTGTCCTTCAGCTTCGCCCTCGATATGGAGGAGTGATTAAGCTCAATCCACTCCGTGCCGCTCTTATAGAAGTAGCCCTTTTTGCACGGCAACCCGGCAATCTGCGTAACCTGAACGATTGAGGTATCGGTTGACACGGCCTTGATTGTTTGGGCCGCGCCACAGTTTGTCTGCGGTTGCTTCTCTTGTTGTGCCAGCGCAACCGAACAAACGCACAGCACAGAAGCCACCAGGAGAGAGATGCATGGTCTCCTTTTCATCTTTGAAACTCCTTTCATCAAATAGCGGAGTATCTCTGGCAGGACGGAAATTCATCATGTCACCAAGGGAAGCCCTGTTGCTAATCAGACAGTGCATTGTACCCATACCGAACCAGTCTGTTAAGAGCTAATCAATTATTGTGGATCTCTTGTAAGGGGAGAAGCTTGCACCGGGACAACTGGCCAAATCGCGACAAGCAAGTGCAAGCGGAAAGCACTCAAGCCCATAAATTCACCTCGGAATAAGCCGATGCAGCAGATAAAAAAGCGCGACTCCTGCGAAAACCACAATCGAAACAATTGGGTTCTTTTCTTCCGTACGATTAACCTCTGGAATCAGATCGCTCGCGGCGACATATAAAGTCACTCCAGCTGAGAACGGCAAAGCATAAGCGACTGAGCCTGCGAAGCGTTCCTTCAAAAGTGCTACGCCCACCACGCCAGCGAACGTAGCAGCGCCAATGGCGAGCGCTGCCGCCGCCGCTTTCTTCGAAGACCGGCCCGACGCCAGCATGATCGAAGCGACGGTGAATCCTTCCGGGACTTTGTGCAGCATGATTGCGATGAAGACGAGCAAGCCGACCCTGGTGTTGACCAGGAACGCCGCAGCGATCGAAACGCCGTCAAAGAAAGTGTGAATAGTCAGACCACCGATGGCCGTGTAGGCTGCGCCGGGACGGATCACTGACTCGGGATGAGTCTCGGCGCCAAAGTGAAAGTGCGGCGCTACCGTGTGCTCGAATAATTGGATCAGAAGATACCCGCCGAGCAGGAGGGTGAAGGCACCCACGACTGCTTCCGCGGCGCTCGCGCCCTTTTCGTCGCTCGTCCAGAGCCCGACCGTCTCTGGAACAATCTCAATAAAGATCGCGGCCAGCATAAAGCCGGCGCCGAGCGCGACCAGGTATTTCAAAAGCTTCGCCTCGCGTCGATGTGCACCCGAAGACGCGAGCAACAGGCCGCCGAAGAGATTCGCCAGCGCGGCGAGCGCTCCAAATAACAAAAGTCCGGGAATTCCAGTCATCTTGATCAGGCCTGGGTGGCACGGGCCTCCCGCCCTTGAATCACGCGCACGGTGCGCGTGCCACAAGGCGGGGACTATACATCATAAAGGAGAGAAGTAGACTCAGGGCAGGCTGAAAAAAACTGTAAAAACTCTTGACAGGCCCGAATTACGCGCGTAGTATCGCCGGTGGAGTGAAGTGGAGCAAGGTGGCCCTAACGACCCAGACCGAACTTAAAAGCAGCGCGAACTGTAGACCCGTCTCCTTTGCTTCCCCGAACCGGACTCCATGTTACGAGGCAACTATACAGCACGAATCGATTCCAAAGGCCGGCTCAAAGTGCCGACCCTATTCCGTCGTTACGTGGAAGAGAAGTACGGCTCGGCGCTGTATCTTACCAGCTTAACGGGCGAATGCGTACGCATTTATCCGATGCCGGAATGGGAAGCGATTGAACAGCGGCTTTCGTTGTTGCCTTCGATGGATCCCGCGAGGCGCAAGTTCCTTGACAGAACGAATTACTTTGGACAGCAATCGTCGATGGACACACAGGGTCGGGTACTGATTCATCCGTTGCTGAGAAAGAGCGCTGCGGTTATTGGCGATGTCGCGGTGCTCGGTTATTTGAGTTACCTGGAAGTTTGGGAGCTCGACAAGTTCCAGCAGCGCATGCTTTCCGATCCTTATACCGAGGAAGACGAAGCAGCGATTGCACGTTTGGGAATCTAAGAGGCAACCATGGGACACAGACTCAAGTCTGTGCTACCTGTTAGCTCTTTGAACGAGATCACGGGGCGGTGGTGATGGCGGTGCCTTTGGGGGGCAGGGGCTCGGCGCCCCATCGTCCCGTGCTACTTCAAGAGACGATCGAGTTGCTCGCAGCGGCGCGAGGTGGGTTGTTTGTCGATTGCACGGTAGGCCTGGGCGGGCATAGCGAAGCAATTCTGCAAGCATCCCGTGACGCAACGGTGCTGGGTATCGATCGCGACGAAGAAGCTCTCGAGCTGGCCAGAGAGCGATTAGCGCAATACGGCTCGCGCTTTCGCGCCGTGCAGGCTGACTTTCGTGAACTTACGCGGGTCCTCGCGACAGCGAAGGTCAGTCAAGCGCGCGGCATTCTCGCCGACCTGGGAGTTTCATCGTGGCAACTGGACTCGCCCTCGCGGGGATTCAGTTTCCGGCATGACGCGCCGCTCGATATGCGTATGGACGTTGCGGGTGGCGGGGAAACCGCGGCCGAGTTGCTCGGTCGTCTTTCTGAAGTTGATATTGCGCGCATAATTTTTGAGTACGGTGAAGAGCGCCGCTCGCGTCGCATCGCTCGGTTTATTGTCGAGCGCCGTGAACGCGGCGAGCCGGTAAGTACGACGCGCGACCTCGCCCAGTTAGTTGAACGCGCCGTCGGACCAGGGAAAAAACGGAGGATCCATCCAGCCACGCGAACGTTTCAAGCGTTGCGTATAGCAGTCAACCAGGAACTCGAGAACCTTGATCGGTTTGTCGCGGAATCGGTTGACCTTTTAGAGCCAGAAGGGCGCCTTGCAGTTATCAGTTTTCACTCGCTTGAAGACCGCATCATCAAGCGAACGCTCTTGAAGCTTTCCGGTCGATGTCAGTGCCCGCCGCGAGTGCCCCAATGCACCTGCGGTGCGCGCAGGATGATTGACATCCTGACGCGGCGACCGATAACACCAGGCGAAGAGGAAGTTGCGGACAATCCGCGAGCGCGCAGCGCCAAGCTGCGAGCCGGCAGAAAACTCCCGACAACGACCGATTGAGAGGTTCATTAGAAAAGATGATCCGAAGAGTTCCCTCGAGACAGCGAAACGCGCCGGTGGCCCGCGAGCGGGATCAGGATGCGTTGTTGCGTCTGGGACTACTGCTGCTCTGCGGACTGACCCTGGCCGGCGGGTTTGTTTACGCCGGAGTTCAGCACTTTACCGCTCTGCGGAACGGCTACCAGACCGAGAATCTGCGCCGCGTGCGAGCTCAACTGGCCGAAGATCAGCGGAGATATCTTTTGGAACGGGAAGCCGCGGCCAGTCCGGCGCGTTTGGAGCGCGCCGCCCGCCAGCTTGGCATGCAGGCGATGCAGCCGTCACAGATCGATCCCTTGAGACAAAAGAAGAGAGAAACGACTGACAAAGCTGCGCCGGCGTCAGTTCAATCATCTCAATCGACCGGCGCACCCGCTGAGACGCAAGGCAAATCAATCCGGCAGAAAAACCTGGATGAAGCACGCTTGCACTAAACCAATCTGATTTGGCGCGATCGCGCTAACTCGGCCACCGCGTTTGGAGTTCCGAAATGCCCCGTCGTCCTACCGCCATCGAAGCGCCACGGTCTGGCAACTCGCACCGGCGCGCTCGGTGGGTCGCGCTGGGGTTGGTGGCCTGGATGCTCCTGATTGGGGCGCGCCTCGTTCAACTTCAGGTTCACCAACACGACGATCTCAGCGCCCGCGCGCGAAATCAGCAGCTCGGAACAATTGAAACCAGCCCGACCCGCGGTCAGGTGCTCGATCGTCAGGGCCGCGAGTTGGCCCGCAGCATCGAGACGGAATCTTTTTTTGCCGATCCTCGGGACATTCTTAACACCGACGAAACCGCACGACGGATCGCCGCGATTACGGGCCAGGATCGCGGGGAACTGGCGAATCGTCTTGGTGAGGCCAAGGCTTCAAACAAGAAGTTCGTCTGGATTACGCGCCGGCTGGATGTGGCGACAGCTAACAAACTCGACGTGCTGGAACTCAGCGGTGTATTTTCGCGCAAAGAACCGAAGCGTTACTATCCGAACGATTCACTCGCCGCGCATGTACTTGGTTTCGTCGGCTCTGACGAGGTGGGACTGAGCGGCGTCGAGCAATATTATAACGAGAAGATTCGGGGAGATTCGGGAAAGCTTTTTCTGGAAATGGATCGTGACCGGCGTGCCTTTGAGAGTTACGAGGTACAGCCGCATCCCGGCCAGACCGTGGTCCTCACGATTGACCAGGTCATTCAATACCGGACTGAACAGGCTTTGAGCGCCGCGGTCCAGCGGGCGCACGCCAAATCCGGCACAGCAATCGTGATGGATCCCCGGACGGGCGAAATTCTGGCGCTCGCCAATACCCCGTCTTTCGATCCTAACCAGCCGACGAGCGTCTCAGCGGAAAGCCGATCGAACGGAGCGCTGCAGAGTATCTACGAGCCGGGCTCGACCTTCAAGATCGTTGCCTATTCAGCGGCGATCGAAAAGGGCCTGGTCAAACCCGAAGACAAGATCGATTGTCAGATGGGCCAGATTACGGTCGCCGGCCGTTTGATTCACGATCATCATCCATTCGGGGTGCTGACGGTGGCGGACGCGCTCGCCCAATCAAGTAACGTCGGCGCGATCAAGCTCGGGCTGTTGGTGGGCAACGAATCGATGTACGAGTTCATGAGGCGGCTCGGGTTTGGCTCGCGGACCGGAATCGATCTGGCCGGCGAGTCGCCGGGAATCCTGCGCCCGCTGAATCGCTGGCAACCTTCGTCGATCGGATCGCTGGCCATGGGCCAGGAGGTCGGCGTAACGCCTTTGCAGATGGCCGCGGCGTACAGCGTGCTGGCCAATGACGGACAGTGGGTAAAGCCGCACCTCGTGCGCGAACTACGCTCGCCCGACGGCACTGTCTTGTACCAGGCAAAACCGGAAATGCGACGCGCTTTGAAACCTGAGACCGTCGTGGCTTTGCGAAGCATGCTGGAAGGCGTGACGCTGCGCGGCACGGCGCGCAAGGCTCAACTCGATGGCTACAGTGCGGCCGGCAAGACCGGCACGGCGCAGAAGATTGATCCGAGGACGCATGCTTACTCAGCTACAAAGTACATTGGCTCGTTTGTCGGCTTTGCGCCCGTGAGCAATCCCGCGGTGGTGATCATTGTGGTGATTGACGAGCCGCGGGGCGCCTATCATGGAGGAGACGTGGCCGCGCCGGTTTTTCGCCAGATTGCCGAACAGATACTTCCTGACTTGAGCGTCCTGCCGGATGTGGAGTTAAAGCCCGGCACGCAATTGATTGCCCAGGCGCCCATGCCATCGTCAAAAAGCGTGAAAGCGGCGCAACAGCAAAATGAAGAGCGCGAGGCGACCCTGCCAACGGTGACGGCGCGGAATTTCAGTGGCCAGGCAAGTGAAGTTGTGTTCGCAGTGGCGACGAAAAGGGGAGTGTTGATGCCCGACCTGCGTGGGCAAAGTGTCAGGGACGTTGCCCGCATGTGCGCGCAGCTCGGATTGCGGCTGGAGGCGCGCGGTGACGGACGCGCGCTGCGCCAGATGCCGGAACCAGGCGCGGAACTTGATTCAGGCCAGGCTGTGCGGGTGGATTTTGGCCGCAGCAATTAGGCTTTTTCAAATCGTTTGAGGTCAGATGAGCAGACGTGAAGCTGAGGACGGCAGCAGAATTAATGGGCGCGACGACTGACGGTCTCAGCGCTGAGTTCTTTGACAAAGAAATAGTTGACTTCTCGATCGATTCTCGCACGGTGAGCGAGGGAGAGCTGTTTTTCGCTCTATCTCAACCGGATTACGAGCGGGCGGGATTCAATGGCACCTTTGCCGATGCTCACGATTTTATCGCGCAGGCATTGGATAAGGGCGCCATTGCCGCAGTCGCGCGAAGAGAGCGGGTGGCGGGCGATGAAAAGATGGAAGCGTTGGGCAATCGCCTCTTGCTGGTTCCGGATGCGATTGCCGCGCTGCAAACCCTGGCGCGTAAAGTTTACGAACGCTGGGGGCGGCCGGTAATTGGAATCACCGGCAGTGCGGGCAAAACGACTACGAAAGAGTTGACGGCCCACGTGCTTCTGAATACCGGTTATCGCGTACTTAAGAGCGAGCGCAATTATAACAACGGCCTGGGCCTGCCGCTTTCGGTTTTGCAGATGGTGAGCAAAGGTCACAAACCCGATGATTATGATCTGGCAGTACTCGAGATGGGCATGTCCTCACCCACGCACGAGATTCGCAGGCTCGTGCGGATCACGCCACCCGACGTAGGGGTGGAATTAATGGTCGCGCCGGTGCATCTGGAGCATCTGGGCACGATCGAAAATGTCGCCGCCATGAAGGCCGAACTGATTGAAGGGCTGAAACCGGGCGGCGTGGCGGTACTAAACGCGGATGACGAACTCGTTATGGAAATGAAGTCAAAAACAAACGGTGAGGTGCTGACGTTTGGAATCGAACATGATGCTGACGTGACGGCGAAGGGCATCGACACGTCGCGGTTTGGATCGATTCGCTTCCGTCTGCAGACACCTATGGGCAACGCGGCCGCGGATCTGCCGATGACCGGACGACACAATCTGATGAACGCGCTGGCGGCATCGGCGGTGGCGACGGCGTTGAAGGTCAAGCCGGAGTTGATTGCCGATGCGTTGCGGACAGCCCGGCCACCGCGAATGCGCGGCGAAGTTCTGGACTTTGCCGATGGGTTCACAGTAGTGGACGATTCCTACAACTCGAATCCGCGGTCGCTGATTGGCATGGTGAGGACCCTCGCGGAAGCGAAGGAAAACGTCAGCCGCCGCATCGTGATCGCCGGCGAGATGCTTGAGCTGGGGCCGGAGTCGCCACAGATGCATCGTGAGGCTGGCCACGAGATCGCGCGTCTCGGAATTGACGTATTGTGGGGTGTGCGCGGTCTGGCCAGCGAAATGGTGTCGGCGGCGCGCGCAGCAGGCATTGTGGGCGCGAGTTTCTTCGAAAGTTCTGACGACGCGGCCGCAGCCGCACTGAAGGAAGTGCGCGCCGGCGACCTGATTCTGGTCAAAGGCTCGCGCAGCGTCGAGACGGATAGGATCGTAGCTGCACTGAAGGAGAGGTTTGCGCTGACGGGAGTGGACAAAAGATGACGAGTCAGTTGTCAGTAGTTAGTTGTCAGTTGCAAACTCTGGCTACTAACAACTGACCACTGACAACTGACGAGATGATCTATTACATCTTTTACGAGTTGATCTTTGGCCACTCAAACCAGAATTGGTGGCTCATAAAAGCGCTGAATGTATTTCAGTACGTCACCTTTCGCACTGCGTACGCTTCGATCACGGCGTTGCTGATCTCCCTGTTATCGGGACGAAAACTTATCAACGCTCTTAAGCGATGGAACATCGGCCAGCAAATCCGCGAAGAAGGACCGCAAGCGCACATCGCCAAACGCGACACGCCCACGATGGGTGGATTGTTGATAATTGCGTCGGTGGTGATTTCGACTCTGCTGTGGGCACGGCTGTCGAGCGTCTATGTCTGGATCATCATCTTTGCGACACTGGCGTTCGGAGCCGTCGGATTCGCCGACGACTATCTGAAGCTGGTGAAACGGCGCAGCCTGGGATTGACGGCCCGGCAGAAGCTTTTTTTTCAGTTGATCATCGCCTTCTGCGTCTGGTTGGTGTTGTTCCTCTCAACCAAGTACTTAAATACCAAGTATTCATGGAACGTCAGTATTCCCTTTTTCAAAGATACGGCAATTCCGAACGGAATCAGCACGATTCCTGCCGGGCTCTACCTGGTCTTGATCGTGGTGGTCCTCTTGGGTGCGACAAACGCCGTGAATTTGACGGACGGCCTCGACGGGCTCGCGATCAGCATCACCTTCATCGCCATGACGGCGTTGACGGCGTTCACTTATTTGAGCAGCGATCTGCGCTGGGCGCGCTATCTGGACTTAACGCACCGGCCGGAAGCCGCGGAACTGACGGTTTTCTGTGGCGCCCTGGCCGGCGCCAGTCTCGGCTTTCTCTGGTTCAATGCGCCACCGGCGGAAGTTTTTATGGGCGACGTCGGCAGCCTGGCGATCGGCGGCGCAATCGGAACTATCGGCGTGCTGACAAAGCAGGAGTTCATGTTGTTGATGGTCGGCGGCGTGTTCGTGCTGGAGGCGATGTCGGTGATGTTGCAAGTGAGCGTCTTCAAAATGACCAAGAGCACCAGCGGCGTCGGTCGGCGCGTCTTTAAGATGACGCCGCTGCATCATCACTTTGAAATGGTGGGCTGGAAAGAATCGAAGATCGTGTTTCGCTTTTTGATCCTGGCGATCTTGTTTGCTCTGCTCAGTCTTTCGACTTTGAAACTGCGATGAGAAATGTTTAGAGGCGGGCTACCGCCCGTCTGCTGGTGGCGAAAGAAAGGCGGGCAGTAGCCCGCCTCTAACGATGGTAGGGTTCCGGAAATTGCGAGATGAAAGTCATTGGCGAAGTTCTGGGTTCCTTGCTGCTGGCGCTGCTGGTGCTTCGCGCCTCCGGGTCGATCTTTGGCATGATTAACGAGTGGAAGTTGCGGGCAGGAAAGTTCTAGTCATCGGCGCGGCCCGGAGCGGTATCGCGAGCGCCCGGTTTCTCGCGCACCGGGGCGCGACGGTGGCGCTTAACGATCGCAAGCCGCTGGCCGAGTGGTCGGAAGCTGCGCTGGCTTTGAAAATTGAAGGGGTGGGTCAGATCGCCGGGGAGCCGCCGTCGTGGCTGCTGGATCAGATAGACCTGGTGGTCGTGAGTCCCGGGGTGCCTACAAAGGCAATTCCGATTCGCTATGCGGATCGCCGCGGCGCTGAAGTGATTGGCGAAATCGAGCTGGCGACGCGCTTTCTGCGCGGACGCGTGGTGGCAATCACCGGCACGAATGGGAAGACGACCACGACGAGTTTGATTGGAGAGATGTTGAAAGACGCAGGGCTGCACGTGCAAGTTGGCGGCAACATCGGGACGCCGCTTATTTCAATGGTTGACGCTTCGCGCGACGATGGTTGGACGGTAGTTGAAGTCTCGAGCTTTCAATTGGAAACGATCGTGAATTTTCATCCGACAGTGGCCACGGTGCTGAACGTCACCCCGAATCACATGGATCGCTACGACTCGCTGATGGACTACGCCGCCGCCAAACACAACGTCTTTCGCAATCAGACGCCTGGCGACGTGGCGATTCTGAATGCGGATGACGAGATCGTTTCCTCCTGGGCTGACGGTTTGCGTGCGCACGTCGTGCAATTTAGTGTCAAACATGAGTTGGAAGAGGGACTGTTTTTGCGCGGGCGAGATTTGATCTCGCACACAAAAGACGGCGAGCGCGTGCTGATGACCCGGGAAGAAATGAAGCTGAAAGGTACGCACAATGTCGAGAATGTTCTGGCGGCGATGGCAGCGGGTTTGGCTTGCGGCGCCGCTCCCGCTTCGTTGCGGGAAACCGTGCGCCGGTTTCGGCCAGTTGAACACCGGCTCGAAGAAGTCGCGGAAATAAATGGCGTGCGGTTTTTCAACGACTCGAAAGCGACCAGTGTCGACGCTACCATGAAGGCGCTGGAAGCTTTCGCCGGCGACAAAGGGAAAGTCGTGCTGATCCTCGGTGGGCGGGGTAAACAGGCGCCTTATTCACCGCTGGCACCGCTGGTTAGCGAACGCGTGCGCAGGATGATTCTGATTGGCGAAGACGCGCCGGCGATTGAAAGGGATCTGGGGCCGGCAGCGCCATTCGAGCACGCGTCGGATATGCATGACGCGGTTGCGCGAGGGTTCGCCGCGGCGAAACCGGGCGATGTAGTTCTCCTGGCGCCGGCCTGTGCCAGCTTTGATATGTTCGAAAGTTTCGAGCACCGGGGAAGAGTATTTAAGGACGAAGTTTCGAGTTTGCAGTTTCGAGTTTCGAGTTCAGGCCAACCCGAAACTCGAAGCTCGTAACTCAAAACCGTCGAAGCGCTATGCCGCAGAAATTACAAATCGACAAATGGTTATTTTCAGCGACGGCGGGCCTGGCCTTGTTCGGCGTGGTCATGGTTTACAGCGCGTCGGCGGTGATCGCGCTCCAGGAAAATCACAGTCAGTTCCATTACGTCATCAAGCAGACAGTTTGGACCTCGCTCGGTTTTGTGGCGATGTTTGCGGCGATGCGTTTTGATTACCAGCGTTTGAACCAGCGTTGGATTATTTACGGTTTGCTGATAGTGACGGTCCTGTTGCTGGTAGCTGTTTTTGGATTCAGACCGGTCAACGGGGCGCGCAGATGGATTCGGCTGGGTAGCCTCTCAATGCAACCATCCGAAATCGCAAAGCTCGCGCTGGGTTTGTTCCTGGCTCGTTTTCTGGAAAAGCGCGCCGGCGAAGAGGCTTCGTTCTGGAAAACTTTCCTGCCGTGTTTTGCCGTACTCGGAGTAGTGGCCGGGTTGGTGGCGAAGGAAACGGATCTGGGAACGGCGTTGATGCTGGCGATCATCTGCTTCACGATTTGTTTTGCCGCCGGCATGCGCCCTCGGCATCTGGTTTACGCTTTGGTGCCGGCGCTTTTATTTGTGGGGAAAATGTTAATCTTCACGCCGTTTCGCTGGCGGCGACTCATTTCGTTCGTCGATCCGTGGGCAGATCAGCAGGGCGCGGGCTATCAGGTGGTGCAATCGTTGATCGCAGTCGGTTCGGGTGGCACGCATGGGCTTGGTTTTGCGCAGGGCCGGCAAAAACTTTTGTTCCTGCCATTCGCCCACTCGGATTTCATCTACGCAGTGATCGGCGAAGAGCTGGGCTTAATCGGAGCGCTGGTCGTTGTTTTGGTCTTCGCGATCTTCCTGTGGCGCGGAATGCGCGCCGCGCTACGAGCGCCCGACCGTTTCGGCATGCTGCTGGGCGTGGGAATAGTCGTTGGCATTGTGGCTCAGGCCCTCTTTAACATGAGCGTGGTGCTGGCTCTCCTGCCCACCAAGGGCATTCCCTTGCCATTGATTTCTTATGGCGGATCTTCGCTGGTGCCGACGTTGGTGGGTGTGGGAATCCTGCTCAACATTTCTCAATATGCCGGGCTGAAGAGCAAGGCAAACTTTGATGAGGAAGATTATGAAGAAGAATGGCAACCCGCGCGTCGGCCCAGAAAGCGAGCGCCGCGGCAACGCGCGTCGGCGGTTGCGCGAGCCCGGTACGGATGAGCGATGCGCGTGCTAATAGCTGCCGGCGGTACCGGCGGGCATATTTATCCTGGCATCGCGGTGGCCAACGAAATCATGCGCCGCAACCGCTCGTCGACGGTTAGATTTGTTGGCACAGCACGCGGTTTGGAAACGCGTCTGGTGCCCAAAGCGGGTTTTGAACTTTCGCTCATTGAAAGCGCAGGGTTAAAAAATGTCAGTCCGCTGGCCCGGCTACGCGGACTGTTCCTGCTTCCGAAAAGTCTTTTCGCCGCGCGCCGGCTCATTCGTGACTTTCGCCCGGACGTAGTGGTGGGTGCGGGTGGTTACGTTTCCGGTCCGGTGTTACTGGCAGCATGGTTACGGAGTCTGCCGACGCTGGTGATGGATTCGAATGCGCTACCCGGGTGGACGAATCGGGTGCTGGCGCGATTTGTTGATAAGGCAGCCGTCTCGTTTGCGGAAGCGCTGCCTTACTTTCGCGGCAAAGGCGTGCTGACCGGAAATCCGGTGCGCAGCGAGTTCTTTGAGATTCCGGCAAAAAAGCGTGAGCCTGATCGGGTTTCGCTGCTGGTGTTTGGCGGCTCTCAGGGCGCGCGCGCGATTAACGAAGCGATGATTGCCGCGTTACCGCACTTAGCTGCGCACAAAGAGTCGTTGCAGGTTATGCATCAAACGGGCGAAGCCGATTTCGAAAAAGCGCGACGAGGTTACGAATCGGCGAGTTGGAGCGGCAATGTCGATGTCAGACCTTATATTGATGACATGATGAGCGAGTTTGCGAAAGCCGATCTGATTATTTCACGCGCCGGCGCGACGACCAGTGCTGAGTTGGTGGCAGCCGGCAAAGCGGCCATCATGATTCCGTTTCCTTTGGCCGCGGACGATCATCAGCGCAAGAATGCCGAAGCATTGCAAGCCGCCGGCGCAACGAGGATGATCCTGCAACACGATTTAACAGGCGAGCGCCTGGCCAATGAGATTAGTTCCTTGCTGGCCGCGCCGGAGGGAATTAGTCAGATGGAAGAGGCGAGCCGCAAACTGGCTCGACGCGACGCGGCCACCGCAACGGTTGAGTTGATGGAGGAGTTGGTTAAAGCCGGTAAGCAGTAGGCAGTAAGTCGCGCCCTTCTCCCCTTGGGAGAAGGGCCGGGGATGAGGGGCTTAGCCGAGGAAGCTACTGAGGCCCTCACCCCAACCCTCTCCCAAAAGGGAGAGGGAGTAGGCCGAAAGCAGTGAGAAGAGATCGTCTAAATGTTTCGTCGCTTTCAACACATTCACTTTGTCGGTATTGGCGGCATCGGCATGTCCGGCATCGCCGAGGTGCTGGCCAACCTGGGCTTCCGTGTCTCGGGCTCTGACCAGAAGAAGTCTGAAGTGACCGCGCATCTGGAAGAGCTCGGTGTGACGGTCGAGGAAGGCCACGCGGCGGAAAATGTCGGCGACGCCCACGTGGTCGTGCGTTCCACGGCCGTGCGTGATGACAATCCGGAAATCATCGAAGCACGCCGTCGATCGATTCCGGTGATCCCGCGCGCGGAAATGCTGGCCGAATTAATGCGCATGAAACCGCACACCGTGGCCGTCGCCGGCTCGCACGGCAAGACCACGACGACTTCGATGGTGGCGACCGTGCTGGGTATTGCCGGTCTCGATCCGACGTTTGTAATTGGCGGCATCGTGCGCACCTATCGCGCCAACGCGCGTCTGGGCAAGAGCGACTTGATGGTAGTTGAGGCTGATGAAAGCGATCGTTCGTTCCTGATGCTGACACCGACGATCGCCGTAGTGACCAACATCGATCGCGAACACATGGACTACTACCACGATATGGAAGACGTGCGAAAGTGCTTTGCGGATTTTGTTAATAAGGTTCCGTTCTACGGTGCCGCGATCCTTTGTTTGGACGATCCGCATGTGCAGGCCGTGATTCCGAACGTCGGACGACGGCGCGTCACCTACGGCATGAGTGCCCAAGCCGATGTCTCGGCGCATGACATTACCTATGACCAATCGTTTGGGTCGAAGTTTTCAGTTCTGCGAGGCATCGACGTGCTGGGACGGGTAACGCTGCGCGTGCCGGGCAAGCACAACGTTTACAATTCGCTGGCAGCAATTGCGGTCGGGCTCGAGTTGGAAGTGCCGTTTGACACGATCGCACATGCGCTAGGCGAATTCAGCGGCGCTGATCGGCGCTTTCAATTCAAGGGTGAGGAAGCCGGCGTCACGGTGGTCGACGACTATGGCCATCATCCGACTGAGATCAAGGCGACCTTAAGCGCAGCGCGTATCGGCGCCCCGAACCGGCGCATCGTCGTGCTGTTCCAGCCGCACCGCTATACACGCACGAACGACTTAATGGACGAATTTGCCAGCGCCTTTAATAACGCAGATGTCCTTTTCGTAACCGACATCTACGCCGCCAGCGAGACACCCATCGAGGGAGTTGACGCCGAAGTCTTGACTGGACGAATCAAGAGTTGGGGTCATAAGAATGCGGAGTACGTGGGCGGGCTCGAGAGCGCGCCGGAGGTTCTACGCGCGAATGTGCGCGAAGGCGACCTGGTGATTACGCTGGGCGCGGGCTCAGTTCATCGGGCGGGCGATCAGTTGTTGGCGTTGCTGCGCGGTAAGAATGTGCAGATCGCGCAGCCTTAGTGTTTTTCCCTCTCCCTTTGGGAGAGGGTTAGGGTGAGGGCCTGGGTGAGGAGGAATTAATGAAACTCATTTCCCTTTTTCTTCTCAGGAGGGCTGCGGTAGAAGGAAAAACAAACAAAGGGGTGAGATCGTTAAGACCCTCTCCCCAGCCCTCTCCCAAAAGGGAGAGGGAGTCGACACTGATTCACTTTTAAGATGGTTTCAGCCGAAGACATAACCCGACGCGATGCGGCGATTGAAGAGATCGCAGCGCGTTTAGGCGTGCGTGCTGAACGCGGTAAGCGCTTTGCTGAGTTAACCAGTCTGCGCGTCGGTGGCGCGGTCGATTGGGTCGTGTCGCCGCGCACGGAAGAGCAGGCGGCGGCGCTCGTCCATGAATTGGCTCAGCAGGGAATCGCGTGGCGGCCGCTCGGTTCCGGCAGTAACGTGCTCGCCGACGACGGTGCGCATCACTACGTGATCCTGAGTCTGAAAGAGTTGAAAGGCGCGCCGGTCTTTGAAGGCGAGCGAGTTTCCATCAGCGCCGGTTATTCGCTGCCCCGGCTTTGTGTTGACGCCGCGCGAAAAGGTCTGGCTGGAATCGAAGGTTTGAACGGAATTCCGGGCACGGTGGGCGGCGCGCTGTGGATGAATGCCGGCGCCTATGGTCAGGAAATCGGCACCGTTGTGGAAACAGTGCGCGTGGCGCGCGGCGGGCGCGTGGTCGCGATTCCCGGAACCGAGGTGAAATGGAACTATCGCCACACTTCGTTCGAGGACGGCGAATTGCTGCTGGGCGCGACCCTTTTGCTGCATCCGGACGACCCTAAAGAAATCGACTCGCGGATGGATAAAGCAAAAGACCAGCGCATGGCCTCTCAGCCGCATGGCGCGCGTTCCGCTGGTTGCTTTTTCAAGAACGCGCCTGCCAGCCCGATTGGCACCGGCAAGATGATCGACGACCTCGGCATGAAAGGAAGACGTCGCGGCGGTGCGGTGGTTTCTCCGAAGCACGCAAACTTTATCGTCACAGAAGGTGAAGATGCGAAAGCGGCCGACGCGTTGGCGCTGGCCGAAGAGATTCGAGGGCGCGTGAAGCAGGAACACGGAATCGATCTTGAATACGAAGTTGAGCTGTGGAGCTCACAGACCGACACAGAGACTTAGAGTTCAGAGTTCACGCCTTAGCGTGCGCGGCAAGGAGCAACCTGAAGGTTGAACTCTGAACCGATGAGAAAAACATGAGAGAACAAGTGATCGCAGCAAGAGGTTCGAAGCGAGCGGCGGCTCCGGCCCGGGGTGTAGTCCAGCGTCCCGCGCGTCGTGGTAATTCCGGCGCGAGGGCGGCGAGAACTCTTTCGCTGCGCACTCTTTTCGCTTATGTGCCTTCGGCACTGAAACTCCTTCTCGGGATTCTGGTGATCATTACTTTGATTGTTGGCTATCGCGTCGCTGCTTCCGCGGCTCTGTTTCAAGTGCGCAGCATAGATGTGGTGGGAACGTCGCGGACATCGGCGGCGGAGATTGAGGGCCTTGCGCGACGCGCGGTAACCCGAACTGGAGTTTGGCGGGCGGATCTTCCTGCGCTCAGTGTGGAGTTGGGGCGTCTGCCGGGCGTGCGCCGCGCGGTGGTCAGCCGCGTTTTGCCCGATGGCCTCCGCGTCCGCATTACTGAGCGCGTTCCCCAGGCCGTGGTCCACACCGCGGGCGGCCACTTCGTCTGGGTCGACGATGAAGGTGTGGCGTTGGGAGAAATGAAGCCATCCGATCAGATGCCGGCGTTTTTCATTCGCGGTTGGAACGAAGACGGCACTGAAGAGGCACGCATAGATAACACTGACCGGGTCCGGAAATATTTAGAGGTGGTTAAGGAATGGGCGGCGCTGGGTCTTTCAGAACGCGTTAGCGAAGTTAACTTAATCGATGTGCGTGACGTGCGGGCCCAACTTGCCGGCAACGATTCACAAATCGAGGTGCGGCTCGGCGGACAGGAGATGGGCCCGCGTCTGAAAATAGCGCTGGAGGCGCTCGATGTTTACAAACAGACTCCGCGCGGATCGTCTATTACCTATGTTGATTTGCAAAGCGGCCGGGTGGTGATCGGATTTAGTTCCGGGAACAAGATTGCTACCGGCGACGCGACCGCTGTGTCCGACTCGACTGCGAGCACGGCAAGCTCGCCGCCCACGATCCCAACAAAGCAGACGAACAGCAACAGCGCGGCTCGAAGAAGCACCGAGAGCACGACGCTTAACGGCAAGAAGATCGATAAGAACAACACCCGGCGCGAGCAAAAGCCGCCGAACAATGCTCGGCTGCCTCTGCGTTGAGATCACGCGCAACAGCTACGCTGAATTTGAGAAGCTAAATGGCAAAGCGGACAAATCACACCGTGGGTCTGGATATCGGGACGAGTAAGGTGACGTGCATAGTCGCGGGCCCGGGCGATGAAGGACTGTTGCAAATACTCGGTATCGGCGAAGCGGAATCGCGCGGCCTGCGCAAGGGCGTAATTGTAAACCCCGAGGTCGCGGTCGAATCAATCAAGCGAGCCGTCGAAGACGCCGAGCGAATGAGCGGAGTGCAGGCGGAAGAAGTAACGATTAACCTGGCCGGCTCGCACATCATGGGCTTTAACGGCCAGGCGATTGTGGCCGTGGCCGGTCGCGATCGCGAGATTACCGGCGAAGATGTGCGACGGGCCATTGATTCAGCCTGCGCGATCCAACTCCCCGCCGGCCGCGAAATCGTGGACCGCTTGCCCCAGGAATTCATCGTCGACGACCAGGACGGTATTAATGATCCAGTCGGCATGACCGGAGCGCGACTGGCAGTCAAAGTCCACATCGTCACGAGTCCGGTCACCGCGCGCCAGAACGCCATTAACGCGGTAAATCGGGCGGGATTGATTGTTGCTGACATGATTCTTGAGCAGCTTGCCGCCGCCGAAGCCACCTTAACCGAAGACGATAAAGAGTATGGCTCTGCCCTGGTGGATATCGGCGCAGAGACCACCGGCCTGTGCGTATATCAACGCGGCGCGGTGCAACACACGGCAGTTTTTCCGCTGGGCGGGGCGCACTTTACCAATGACATAGCGTTTGGCTTGCGGACGCCGATTCCGGAAGCTGAGCGAATCAAACGCACGGTCGGCTGCGCGTCGAGCGCGACGCTCAGTGACGATCAGCGCGGAGAAATGGTCGAGGTCCCGTCGGTCGGCGGACGCGCGCCGCGGCAACTGTCGCGCCAAATTCTCTGCGACATCTTGCAGCCGCGCGCCGAAGAAGTGCTGATGCACGTGTCCGACGAAATTCGTGACTCTGGTTGGAATCGCCAACTGTCGAGCGGAGTGGTTCTCAGCGGTGGTGGTGCGTTGTTGGATGGAATGATCGAAATCGCCGAACAGGTTTTTGACGCGCCCGTGCGGATCGGATTTCCCGAGCGCGATCGCTTTGGCGGATTGATCGAGGACATCCAAAGTCCGGCGTGGGCGGCGGCTTCCGGACTCGCGTTGGTATCTCAGCGAGCACACGCAATGGAGCAGCGCGCAGGCACGGCGAAGCGCGGAGCTTCCGGACGTTTGACGCATTTTGTTTCCAAGTTTCGCAGTCGTTTTAGTAGTAGTATTTTGTGACCAAGTGTTGTATGCTGGCGCGCCTATGGCACAAGATGTTGTCCGCAAGATATAGATGCCCGTGGTTCAGCTAGCCCAAAATAAACGAAAGAGGCCGTGGAAGCCATCCCGGTTTGGAAGAGAGGAAAAACCAATGACACCAGAGGTTCGCGAACCCGGCAAAGGCATCAATATTTTCATCGACGACGAGCCGCCGATTACCGGCGCACGCATTAAGGTCATCGGTGTGGGCGGCGGTGGCGGCAACGCGGTCAATCGCATGATCGACGCCGGCATCGAAGGCATCGAGTTCGTCGTCGCTAACACCGACCTGCAGGCTCTGAAGCGTTCTCGCGCGCCGGTGAAGATTCAACTCGGCGGCAGATTGACTAAAGGTCTCGGAGCCGGCGCCGATCCTGAAGTAGGACGCCAGGCAGCGCTCGAAGACACAGACAAAATTATCGAGGTGCTCGAAGGTGCGGACATGGTGTTTGTTACCACGGGCCTGGGTGGAGGCACGGGTACGGGCGGCGCTCCGATTGTCGCCTCGCTGGCAACCGAACTCGGTGCTTTGACTGTTGCGGTCGTTACTAAGCCTTTTCAATTCGAAGGACGCCGGCGGTTGCAACAGGCTGAACACGGCTTGAATGAACTGCATGAATCGGTTGACACCGTCATCACGATTCCAAACGAACGCCTGTTCGGGGCCGTGCCTCAGGGTGCTTCGTTTGCCGATGCGTTCAAGGCTGCCGATGATGTGCTCCGTCAGGCGGTGCAGGGAATCAGCGACCTCATCACTGTGCCAGGCTTGATCAATCTGGATTTCGCCGACGTGCGCACGATCATGCAGGGAATGGGCATGGCCCTGATGGGGACCGGCTACGCGCGGGGCCAAAACCGGGCCATCGAAGCGACGCAGGAAGCTATCTCATCGCCTTTGCTCGAAGAAGCTTCGATCCAGGGAGCCCGGGGTGTGCTCATCAACATCACTGGCGGTTGCGATTTGACGTTGTTTGAAGTAAACGAAGCAGCCTCGATCGTGCGTCAGGAAGCCGACGAAGACGCGAACATTATTTTCGGCCATGTAATCGACGAGACGATGGCTGATGCAATGAAAATCACTGTGATTGCCACCGGCTTCCGTCGAGAGGCGTCGGTAGCTTCGGTGGCCGCAGGCGCAACGATGCCGGTAACCTCCGCGCCGCGATACGCGCCGCGAACGGCCGAGGATTATCCGGCATCCCAGCCAGGTCACAAGCGTGTCGACGATCTTGATGTGCCGACGTTCATCAGGAAAAAAGCGGACTAGCGACTGGTAACAGTTAAGAGCATCCAACGCGAAGTCGCTCTCGCGTTGATAATAAATCCTCGACCTCTGTCCAGCTTTGCGTTTTTCCCCTGACTCGTGTAGCATGTCGCGCATTCCCTAGCGATATTTCCGGACGGGTTCAATGCGGCATCTCTCCTCGGAGGTAGCAGCCTGCGATTAGCAGGCTATATCTGCCCGCTACTCAAACGCGGGCGCACCTTAAACTGAGCGTCGAAACCGTTCCTTTTGAAATTTTTTTGGAGGCATTACTGTGAATCGCAAACTTATTAGAACGACGCTGGCCGATGTGAAAGCCCGGCGGGAAGCCCCGCCACAGCGCGACCGCCTGAACGGAAACATGCAACGGGGGGGTGGAATGCCACAGCAACGCCCGCCGCAGCAGTCGTCGTCATCCATTCAAGTGCGCAAGCGCCAACCGCCACCGACTGAAACCCACGCCGAAATCTACTATTACAAGAAGCAGATCGACGCCCACACTCCGATGGTGCTCGTCTTGCAGGACGGCGAAGAAATTGAAGGCACGATTGAGTGGTACGATCGGGGCGCGCTGAAAATTAATCGCCGGTCTGCGCCGAACCTGCTGGTTCTGAAGCGCAACATTAAGTACATCTACAAGGCTGAGGAACGCGTCCCGCAACTCTCGCCAGTGGAAGAAGCTTTGCCACAATCGTCCGGGTCCTGATTTGTTCGGGTCCTTGATGAAAAGCGATCAAGCGGCAAGGTAACTATCGCCTTCATATCGTAGTCTTCGACTGATGAGCCATCCGCCGCAAGATCGCGCACCCGCAACTTCTCGGCCCGCTCGACCGCGCATTGGTATTACCATGGGTGATCCGGCTGGAATCGGGCCGGAGGTTGTGCTCAAGGCGGTGGCGGAAGAAGAAGTTCGCGCGGTTTGCCAGCCAGTCATTATTGGTGACGCGCAACTGCTGGCGCACAACGCGCGGACGCTGGACCTGCAGTGTGGCTACCAGATCATCCGTCGCGACGAACACCTGCCGGATGAAATCTCTGAGCCCCTAATCTTTCACCTCGATAACATCCAGGGTCACGTCGAGCCGGGCATCGAGTCGGGCGCCGCCGGAAAGGCTGCGGCCGGTTATATCGAAGCGGCGGTGGAACTGTGCGCCGCGGGCAGCATCGATGCGATCGCCACCGCGCCCATCAATAAGCGGGCGCTGTACCTTGGCGGCTATACCTTTCCCGGACACACAGAGTTTCTTGCTTATCTTACGGGCTCGGATGACTATGCGATGGGCTTTGTCGGTGCGAATCTGCGCGTGGTTCTGGTCTCAACGCACGTTCCCCTTTCGGAAGCGATTGGGCTGGTCCGCCGCGAGCGCGTCGAGAAGCGAATTCGTTTGGCTGATCGCGAACTGCGACGATGGGGAATTGAACGTCCGCGCATCGCCGTCGCAGCGCTAAATCCACACGGGGCGGAAGGCGGACTATTTGGCATGGAAGAGGCGGCGGAACTTGCTCCCGCCGTCGAAGCCTGTCGCGCCGCGGACGGCATCAACGTGCGCGGCCCGTTTTCCGCCGACACGGTGTTCCTGCGAGCTTCGCGCGGCGAGTTTGACGCCGTGGTGGCGTGTTATCATGACCAGGCGATGATTCCCGTTAAGTGCCTTTCGTTTGGCGAAGCCGTCAACGTGACGCTGGGCTTGCCTTTTATTCGCACCTCAGTCGATCACGGCACGGCCTTTGACATAGCCGGAAAAGGAATTGCCGAACACTCGAGCATGGTCGCGGCGATCAAACTGGCTGCGGAACTCTCGCTGAAGGCAGGCGAAAGCGGCCCCGCTCTGGAAGCAGCATAGCCGCTACAGAACAAGGTCATCCGACAGATCAAAGTGGGTACATCCGATAACATCGCCAAAGGACGCGTCCTGGTTGCCGACGACGATCCGGCAATTCTGCGTCTGGTGACGACGATTTTGGAGAAGGAAGGATACGCGGTTGTGGGTGCGCGCGACGGGCGCGAAGCCTACAAGGCGCTTCAGGACAACCCCAACTTTACTGCGGCGGTTTTCGATGTCGTGATGCCGCATATCCCGGGGCCGGAACTGGTGCGCTATATGCGAACTGAAAATCGGTTCAACAAAATTCCGGTGATGATGATGACTGCCGAGCAGGATCCAAAACTTTCCTCAGACAGTTTCGCGGCCGGCGCCGTCGTCTTTCTTCCTAAGCCGTTTACCACCGTGCAGCTTCAGACGATGCTGCGCATGCTGGTAGGCAAAGCCCGCAGCTAGAATTGTTCGTATCAGAAGCCCGCGCGTAAGCGAGGGCCTCGCTCTTAAAGTTGCCCTCCCTGACGGTCGGGCTTCAGACACGCAAAACAGGAGTGTGAATCATGTCTAAGCGAACCCTGCTGGTGATTTTATCGATAGCGATGGTGGCCTCAGGCACTGTTTTTGTCGCCAGCCGTACCTTAGCCGCAGGCGATCTCTCACCCAAAGAAGCGCGCAAGATAATCGCCCGCATGGCCGGCATTCAATTGCCTTCAGATGCCGTGCGCATCAAGGACATTTCGACCGCCGGCAATTCCGCAGTCGTAGTCGCCCAGGTGGAAACCGCGTTTCGCCTGGTCAAAGGCGACAACGGCAAGTGGCGCGTGGCCGAAATTCGCACCGGCGATCGGCGCTGGGAAGACGTCGATATGCTGATGAAAGCCCTTAACGTCGAAAAAACCGCGCGGGCCCGTGCTGAGCTGGAATCAATCGCCACCGCGCTCGAGTCCTATCGCCGCGAACGTGGTTCTTATATCGAATCAAAGAGCGAGGCCGCTTTGATCGATCATCTCAGTCCTCATTATCTGGCGCGCATCATTCGCATCGATCCCTGGCACCAACCTTATGAGTACGAAGGCTCGCGCACTTCATTCGTGCTGCGCTCTTCCGGCCCGGACGGAAAACGAAACACGCCAGACGACGTGACTGTGACGCATTGACCGTCTGATCCTCAGCATGAAAGGGTGAAATGTAATAGCTTGGTAGATTCCTGTTTCTGGTTTTGGTCAAACCAGAGTAGAGTGTGCTGCGAATACCCGGGTTCCTCGCGAGTCAATTCCAGAAAGACTTCAGTTAACTTCGCTCGGTTTAAGCGTAAGAAAGGAAACTCACATGGCGATTAGAATTCCGACTAATCAGGTTGTGAACCTCCAACAGATGGAAGCGGTTGTTGCGGGCCCGGACGGCGCGAACCGACTGTTTGCTGTGACCGGACAGCTTGACGTGAATCTCAACGCGTTTTCCGGCGGTACTACGCAGCAAACACAGACTTTCACCGTTCTGATCGGGCCGGTACTAACCAGACAACAATTCTTTCGCGCGATCTGTACGGCATCGATAGCGAAGACGACTCTCCAGGTACAAACTCCAGGGAATAATTCTACTTGTGGGATCACGACCAGTGACGCTGATTGGGACGACGAGTCCGGTCAGGTTGAGTTGAGAATTGAGGTCTCAGTAAGCTCAAACGGCGGCACAAACAACTTCGCAGGCATTAACAGCCTTGCTTTTCAGGTGACGATTCTCGCGGCTGTAGCTGCTTAATCTAAACGAAGAAAGATTACGCATCGCGCGATATTCAGAAGGCGCTGCTCACCCGCGCTCTGATTTTGTCGCGTGGTCTTATCTTTCCCTCAAAGGTTTGCAATGCGTTAGTACGAAAAGTTGCGCAAAGTTTTTAATCGAATGACAACTGTGAAGATGTCCGATCTTACAAAGAATTCTTACCTCAAAGTCGCTTGACAGAATTCTAATCCGCTACTAAGCTCCGCCCGCTTTTCGACCTTTCGGTCTCGTAGTTTCTAAATTTATCCCGACGCTCATGCGACCTTCTGCGAAGAAGTGCCACTTCCTGAGATCGCTCCCATTAGATCGATCTGCCTTCTGGTCGGTCGATCTCCAGGAAAGGAAGGGCCCCCAGTGTTTTCTTCTTCATCGCCGAAATCGCTCAGATTCTCAGCTCAACTGGTAGCGAAAACTGTAAATGGTCGTTCTCTAACCAAACTTCTCCCCAGAATTCTCCTGCTTGTCTCGCTGCAAGTCGTTCTGGTGACGCTCGCGCACGCGCAGATCACTTTGAGCGGACGCGTTATGTATTCAGCGGGCGACCCCGCCGTCGGCGCGTCAGTAAAGATGACAAAGACCATCTTTAACGTCTCGCCCCAGGTGGTCACAACGGAAACTACAATTGCCGACAGTGGCGGAAATTATTCGTTCGAGATTGAGAGCGGTTGCAGTGCGGATTATGAGGTCAGGGCCACCTCGTCAGAAATCGTAGACGACGAGCCGCTGCCGCCCTCTAACAGAAGTGCGACCGGCGGCTGCGTCACATCGAGCGTGGTATTAGGCAATCTCATAATTGTCAGGCCCAGCGTGATTGTCCTGGGCGGCGTGGTCAGAGATCAGAGCGGCACGCCAGTGCAGGGTCTTACTGTGACAATGACGCGCACAAAATCCGACTTGAATCCGCCTGTGACCAGCACGGCGACAACAACGACCGATGCAGGGGGACATTATCAGTTCACTACATATTCCAGGTGTTCCGTCGATGAAGTCTTTAAAGCCTCTCTCAATGGCTCGGTGTTTCAGGGTGGTACCGCCACCGGCGGCTGCGTGTTAACCAGTAACGACCTTTTAAATTTCCCGATCAGCACGAACACTCTGGAGAATGCGGGACAAGCGCCCTGCAATCACACGGTGGGAGCCCCGGTCAACGTCACCAACGGCAACATGTATTTGCGGCAGATGGATTATCAACTGCCGGGGGTGGGAGAAGCGATCGGAATTTCCCGAACCTACAACAGTACTTCACAGAGCATTGGACTATTTGGCCGAGGCTGGACCGTCGCGTATGACGAAAGAGTGACACTGGATGCGAATGGACGCTTGCAACTAATGCTGCCTGATGGTCGCCTGGTGACGTTTGCCACGCCGAATTTCTTCGGACAGATCGTACGCAACGGCGACGGCAGCTATACCGCCGTATTCAAAGACGGGCGCGTGCATCAATTCAACGCCTCAGGCAAGCTGATATCGCTCGCCGACCGTAACGCGAATCAGACACTCCTGACTTACGACATGAACGGCAGACTTTCGAGCGTGACCGATTCATTCGGGCGAGTTCTAACCGTGACAAGCAGTAGCAGCGGGCTCGTTTTGTCTATTAGTGATTCTCTCGGCGCCATTGCTAGCTACACCTATGGCGGCAGCAATGAGTTGTTAACCGTGACCTACCCCGACAATTCCGGATACCGGTTCACTTACACTGGAGTGCCGTCCGGTTTAGCATTGGCGACCGTCTCGGACGCCCTCGGCAACGCAATTGAGCAGCACGACTACGACTCGCAGGGGCGCGCAACCACTTCGCAGGCTCAGAGCGGAGTTGAGCACTACACGCTTAACTACATTAACTCGACTGAAACTGATGTAACCGATGCGTTGGGCCGCGTCACGAAATACTTCTATCACAATGTCAAAGGACGAAAGGCCGTCACCGGGGTCGAAGGACTTTGCAGTTGTGGCGGCTCGCAAGCTCAAACGTGGACTTACGACGACCAGATGAACGTTATCAGTCACACGAATGCGCTCGGGCAAGCGGCAACCTACACCTATGATGCCAACGGCAATGAAGTGACCGGGACGGGTGTGCTGGGCAGTTCGAGTTTCACTTACAACCAGTTCGGGGAAGTTTTGACGGCCACCGACGCGATGGACGGCTTGACGACGAATACTTACGATGCCGCGGGCAATCTTCTGTCAGCCACGGATGCGCTGAACAAAGCAACGACATTAACTTACGACACCCGTGGCGAACTCCTAACTCTGACCAATGCCCACGGGAAGGTCACGACACTCGCTTACGACAGCAGGGGCAACATCAGCCAGACGACCGACGCTCTAGCAAACGTGACCAGGTTTGCTTACGATGCTCGCGGACGCGTTACTACCGCTACGGACGTCCTCAATAACATCACGAGTTACGGTTACGATTTGGCCGGACGGCTCAACAAGATCACGCGGCCCGACAACTCGATCATTACGTTGACCTACGATCTTGCCGGGCGGCCGACGAAAGTGACTGACCCACTCGGTAACATCAACAGCTTTGCCTATGACTCGGCTTATCGCCTGACGGGCGAGACGGATGCTCTGAGTAAGTCGGTGAGTTACAGCTACGACCTGATGTCCAATCTAATCGGCGCTACAGATCAGCTTGGGCACACGACCAACGTCGTTTACGACGAATTCAACCGCCCGAAAACGGTCACCTACCCGCCCGCGGTCGCCGGCGGGACGAGGTTGCAGGAGACGACTGAGTATGACGCCGCCGGAAATGTCACAAAGCGCACGGATACAGCGGGGCGCGTAACGACGTTGGAATATGACAACGCGAATCGTTTAGTGAAAGTTACCGATCCCGCTCAGCAAACCACTCAGTATGAATACAACGCCCGCTCGAACGTGATCGCCGTTGTTGACGGGCTCAACCAACGTTATGCTTTCGATTACGACGCTCTCGGCCGCGTTACGGCCGTGACCCGCGCCGGCATGATGATGACCGTTGATTATGATGCCGTGGGCAATCGCATCCAGCGCACTGATTTCAACAACCTGATGACGAATTATGCGTACGACGCGCTGAATCGTCTGACGAAAATCACTTATCCCGATGGATCGACGGCGACGTACGCGTATGACCAGCTCTCACGATTAACTGCTGCCGCGAATATCAATGGCACAGTGGGTTTCGTTTACGACAAGCTGGGCCGGGTGACCAGCACGACTGACGTCTGGGGCCAGTTGATCAACTACACCTATGACGCCAACGGCCGGCGAACAAAGATGAGCTTTGGCTCGTCAACTTTTGCCACATACACCTATGACGCGTTGAATCGGCTGACAAAAATCACGGATGGCGCGAACCAGGCTACCAGCTATGCTTACGACGTCACAGGCAAAGTGACTTCTCGAACATTGCCCAACAGCGTCGTCACAACCTATGGCTATGATGGCCTGGGGCGTGTGACGCAATTGAAAGACGCGAAGAAAAATACTGTCATCACGGCTAATCAGTATTCATATAACTCTGCGAGCGAGATCATTCAGAACATCGACCAGAGCGGCACGCATGCTTATGGTTACGACGTGCTTGACCGGCTCACATCCGCAACCTATACGGGAACGGCTGCTGAATCTTACACCTACGACGGCGTCGGTAATCGCATGAGTTCACAGCGCAGCGCCACCTACAGTTATCAGCCTTTCAATCGGCTGACGGGTACCAGCACCGCCGGCTACCTGTACGACAACAACGGAAATATGACGACGAAAACCGAAGGAGCGAGCACCACTCACTTCGCCTGGGATTTCGAGAATAGATTAACTCAGGTCGTGACGCCGACCGCCGGCAGCGTCTCTTACAAATACGATGCGCTCGGCCGTCGCGTGCAGAGCGCGCCATCGACAGGCGTTTCAACCAACTTCACTTACGATGGTGATGACGTCGCCCGGGACAGGACGAGCACGAACGTCATCACTGAATATCTCAGTGGCCCCGGGCTCGACAACAAGATTCGGCAAAAGACAGTGAACACGTTGTACTATTTTGCTCAGGATCATCTGGGCAGCACGACCGCGCTCACTGACAGCAAGGGAGCGCTTGTGGAACGTGAGGCGTACGACGCCTATGGCAATAGTACCGGCAGCGCGAAGACTCGCTATGGCTTCACCGGCCGCGAACGTGATTCAGTCACTGGACTGATATATTACCGCGCCCGCTGGTACGAGCCGCAGTTGGGACGATTCATCTCAGAGGATCCGATTGGATTGGCGGGAGGGATAAATTCGTTTGCTTATGTCGGCAATAATCCGCAGAATGCGACGGATCCAACCGGACTCTATGAGATCGATGTGCATTATTATCTGACGTATTACCTGGCGAAGAAGACAGGGTGTTTCCAAGATTGGGAAGCGAGGGAGATTGCTAACGAGGATCAATTAACAGACGAAAATGCCGAAACACGTCCCGCTCGAGGTTCAACAGACATGCAACGAATGCGGAATAGAGTGTTTCATGGGTTCTTCTCCGGAGCCAGAGAAGGCGTCGGCTCGCCTTTGCTTTGGGCAGGAGCGATGAATGAGAAGAGTGGCCATAAGTGGATTGGTCGCTATTTACACTATTTGCAGGATACTTTCAGTCACGCTGGTTACACGGACGATGTGTGGGGGCATTCGCCTGCAAATGTTGGAAACGGTAAGTATGGGGACCACGCAACTGACAAGACCGCCGAAGATCCTTCCAAAGCCCAGCGAATGATCGCTGCCGTTTGGCAGGCTTTGATTGAATACGGGAAAGCGAAGCACTGCGACTGCGCCCCGAGATGGGATGATTCGATGTGGCGGACACTCAATGCCTTCATTAACGTCGCGACGGACGATCCGCGATGGTCCACCATTGATGCAAATAGACGCGCAATGGACAACCCGGGATTAGGAGACCCAGCAGCCTTGGCAATCAAGCGACGGATTCTTGGATTGCGAAACCGAGACACAGGAGCCTGGTAATCTATTGGTTTACTTGGAGCGCAAAATATCTTGCGTAAAGGCAGTCGAACATATTTGAAGTGTTTCTTCCTTGCCGTCTCGGTCGAAATAATCGCCTTGCTATCGCTGCTTCCCGGTTTAGCGACGATCGGGACGAGTCATACAGGGAACGTGCCACCTGACCCACTGGTGACATTCTCTGAGCGTGCGGGGTTTATTCTACATCTGCCAACAATACTGCTTACTTTGCCTTTCAAAGATTCAAGATTACCAATAGTCTTTCTCACCCCGCTAGGGCAAATTGCATTTCTTACGGCTGTTTTTATCTATATCGCGCGGCGGCGGTTTAGGCGTAAGAATGCTTCGAACGAAATATGATATTCAGGGATCCTTCTGCCGTTGATTTATGTATTGATCGTAGCAGTTCTTCTTTAGGTCGAATGAGGCTTTAGCCGTGCGCTAGAGCGATTGAATTGTAAGCACGCTGAAACACGCTACATCAATTCATTTTGTCGCTGGCCCGGTGCTAGAAGCGCCGGTCTAGCAACCCTGCGGGAAGCCTCGTGAATGAGGCTCTGCCCGGTGCGATTACCGGGAGATTGATAGCTTCGAACTGGCGGAGATAGCAAATGGTTCGATTTTTTATTGGACTGCTTCTGGGAGTGATTCTTACCGCGGAGGCGCTGGCTATTGGAGGAGTCGGGCACGGAACTTACGCTCCACTCGTCTTCACTGCCTCATTGACAGTCTTAATACCTATACTTGGTCTGTTTACCGGCCCCTTGCTTTGGGCCTTCTATTTTTTGCTGATTCCTAATCTGGAGAGATCCTGGAGTCAAATGGCCGCCTTTTCGCTGGTCTTGCTGGCTCATTTCGGTCCGGGTTTCTGGGTTGCGTATGACGATCCTGCATTTGCTCGAGCAGACGCGGCGGGGCTATTGGTCTTTGGATTCACAGTCCTGGCAACAATCGGCTCTTTAATGTTGTTCTGTGTTCGACACCGGACGGCCAGAGCCTCCCACAAAAACTCTTGACGCGGTTTTCGCGCGGATGCTAGGTTCGGATCAGTGCCGTGGCGCTGGCCTCGGCGAGCGAAGGGCAAGAGCCAGGGACAAAGAACAGAGACGAAAGGCTTAGCGCCAAAAAGGATCCAACTTGTTTACCGGAAGAAAGCTACTGGTAGCCGACGATTCAGTAGCCATTCAAAAAGTTGTATCCCTCACCTTTACCGATGAGGGCATGGAGGTCACCGTCGTTGGTGACGGCGATCAGGCCCGGGACAGACTGGAAGAGATCGCGCCCGATATCGTGCTCGCGGACGCGTTGATGCCGGGCCTCGACGGTTATGAGCTCTGCCGGATTATCAGACAAAGTGAGCGGCTCAGAGAGATTCCTGTTATCCTTCTGGTGGGCTCGTTCGAACCTTTCAATGAAGCTGAAGCCCGTTTGGCGGGCGCGAGTGATATCGTGACAAAACCTTTCCAATCAATTCGCGATTTGGTGAGCCGCGTGGGTTCGCTGCTGGGTAAAAAGTCCGACGCCGAAGCGGCAAACCAATACTCGACTCTCGGACTCGGCCGCACAGACGAAGAAGCGCCCACGGCTTCGACTGACTACCAACCTACAGAACCGGATTTGAAAGTCTTTGTCGAAGCGCCCTCACCCGATGACGAGTCGATGAAAGACACGAATTTAAGCGTCATGGTCGAGGCCGCCCCGATCCCTGAACATGAACCCGCGGAGAGCGCGGGAGCGTCGTGCGCTACGGACGTTGAACTGCAAACCGCGGACACCCGAAAGCTGGAACATATTGACGACGAAGACGCGGGCGTCACTACCGAACCGGTGCTCTACGCACAGGACGACACGATTGAGATCGAACCGGTGAGGGAAATGGACGCGTCTATGGATGTAGTAGGGGATGTCGCAGAGAAGCCTTCGCAGCAGGACGTGGAAGTGGAGCAGCCAGCCGCGCCGCCGTCGTCTGCCGATATGTTCAGCGACACGCTGCTGGACCTGGGCGAGTTTGATAACGCAGCCATACGCGCGGTCGATGACGATATGGTCCTGGATCTGGACTTTGAAGCGCCGGCGGCGTTATCTGAAACCTGGCCGGAATCAGTCGTGGGATCGCTTTCGACGCGGGTGGTCGCCAATGGTTCGCCAAATAGACTCAGGACTTCGGGTGTCGGTGTCGCCGAAGCGTCGCCGGAAGCGGAGCGCGCGGCGCAGACTGAACTTCAGCAGACTGAGGTTCCGCAGCGGCGAGTCGTCCACCCATCGGCGGAGGTAGCGCCCATCAGTTCGAGTGAAGCGGAAGGAGTGGCCCCGTCGGCCCAAGCGGCCAGCGTTAGTGACTTGTGGCCGGAGGGTATAGACGCGATCGCTCGCCGACTGGTTGAGCAGATGTCCGAAAAAATCGTGCGCGAAATTGTTTGGGAAGTAGTACCAGAGCTGGCTGAACTGCTAATCAAGCAGAGGCTCGACGAAAAGAAGCTCGACGAGCAGAAGTGAACGAGTAAGCGACGGCGGTAGTCGTTTTGAGGCGGGACTTGTCCCGCCTTTTTCTTTTGGGCAACTAGTCGGACCAGTTCGTGGTACCGGTGCAGCCTCTCATTAGCACCTCACTTTAGTGAAGTGACCGCGGGCCAAAATGAATGAACTAGCCGTTTCAACGGCTTCCCGAGGAAAAACCGTTGAAACGGTTGCCCTGCGAAACGATCTTGGGTATCCACCTCACTGAAGTGGTGCTAATAAGACTTCATCTAATTCAAACTGCATCGCTCCTCGCCTGACATGCTGATAGGAAAAGACGCGCCGCTTGATTTACAATTCGAGGGTCACGAAATTCATTGGGTAATTAGTCCGGCGGGCGCTGGCCTGCCTCTAGACGAAGTAAGCAGTAGTTGCGCATGACAGACATCCCCAAAACGTACGATCCGAAAGAAGCCGAGCAGCATCATTACGCGCGCTGGGAAGAGCGCGGCCATTTTGCGCCGGAGATCAATCGCGATCCGAACGCACCGGTGTTTTCAATCGTGATCCCGCCGCCAAACGTGACCGGTTCGCTGCACATGGGCCATGCCCTGCAACACACGATGATGGATGTGCTGACGCGTTACAAACGCATGTCAGGATTTCGCACCCTCTGGTTGCCGGGGATGGATCATGCCGGCATTTCGACCCAATTGATGGTGACGCGCCAACTGAAGAAAGAAGGCTTGACCCGCCACGACCTGGGCCGGGAAAAGTTTGAAGAGCGCGTCTGGCAATGGAAACAGGAATACGGCGGGCAAATCCTTAAACAAATCCGGCGCGAGGGCGCCTCGGTCGACTGGTCGCGCGAGCGGTTTACCATGGACGAGAATCTTTCGCGCGCCGTGCGCGAAGCTTTCGTGCGTCTGTACGACGACGGGCTGATCTATCGCGGCAACCGCATCGTCAACTGGTGTCCCAACGATCAGACCGTGCTTTCCGATCTCGAAGTGCTGCGCGAACCGCAGAAAGGAAAGCTGTACTACCTTCGTTATCCGTTCCAAGAGGACGGCGGTTCAATCACTGTCGCGACGACGCGGCCTGAAACGATGCTGGGCGACACGGCCGTGGCGGTGAATCCGAACGACGATCGATATCAGAGTCAGATCGGAAAGACCTTGATGCTGCCGATTGTCGAGCGCGAGATTCCGGTTGTGGCCGATGATTTCGTGGAATCTGAATTCGGGACCGGCGCCGTGAAAGTTACGCCGGCGCACGATCCCAATGACTATGAGATGGGCGTGCGTCACAACCTGGAGCAAGTGACCGTGATCGATCAGTTCGCGCGGATGACCGATGCCGCCGGGTCGGAATTCGCCGGCCTTGATCGCTACAAGGCGCGCGAGAAGGTGGTTGAGAAGTTTGAAGAACTCGGGCTGCTCGAGAAAGTTGTCGACTATGAATTTTCGATTTCCAAATGCGAGCGCTGCAAGACGGTAATCGAGCCCTTGATCTCAACCCAGTGGTTTTGTCGCATGGAAGCTTTGCGCGACCTGGCCCTGGAGAAGCTTCAGAAAGATCGGAAGCCGCGATTTGTGCCGGAAGTTCCTTACGAAAAAGTTTACAGTGACTGGCTCGAGAATCTGCGTGATTGGACGATTTCGCGCCAGCTCTGGTGGGGCCATCAAATTCCTGCCTGGTACCGAAACGACGGGGAAGTCATTGTCGCGCGCACGCGCCAGGAGGCGGAAGAGAAAGCCGGCACGAATGAGTTGACGCAGGAATCGGACGTCCTCGACACCTGGTTTTCTTCGGCGCTGTGGCCGTTTTCCACATTAGGTTGGCCCGAACAGACTGAGGATCTGAAGACCTTCTATCCGACATCGGTGCTGATCACGGCGCGCGACATAATCTTTCTCTGGGTCTCGCGCATGATGATGACCGGTCTGAAGTTCATGGGCCGAGAACCGTTCGCCGATGTCTATGTCACGGGCACGGTGCTCGACAAACACGGCCAGCGGATGTCGAAAACGAAAGGCAACGGCATCGATCCGCTGGAAGTTTTTGATAAGTACGGAGTGGACGCGACGCGTCTGACGCTGGCCTCGGTTGGCTCGACCGACACGCGCTGGAGCGAGCGCCAGGTCGAATCGTATCGGAACTTTGCCAATAAGATTTGGAACGCGGCGCGCTTCTGTCTCCTGAATGCCGACGGCGCTGAACTAGTAAACGATCCATTCGCGGGTGAGCGCGCGAGCTTGCCGCTGCATGATCGCTGGATCGTGTCGCGGCTGAATAAAACCGCCCGGGATGTCTACGCACAGCTTGAGCAGTATGACTTTCACGGGGTGGTGCAAACTCTCTATCACTTTTTCTGGGATGATTTTTGTGACTGGTACATCGAGCTTTCCAAGGCGACGGTTACCGCGGAAGCGGATTCTCCGGAAAGAACGATTGCCCGCGCGCGTTTAATCTCAGTGCTCGAACAGTCTCTGCGCCTGCTGCATCCGTTCATGCCTTATCTGACCGAGGAGTTGTGGCAAAGATTGCCGGTTCAGCATTCACAGCTGTTGCATCCATCGTATTCCGGCGTCGAACCGACGATCATGCTGGCTTTTTATCCACAGTGTGACGACGCGCTGGTGGATGACCGAGCTGAGTCAGAGATGGGCGCAGTCATCGAATTGATTTCTCGGGTGCGCAACATCCGGGCGGAAATGAGCATCAAGCCGGGCGAGCGCGTCACGCTGCTAATCCGCGCGATCGAGCAGATTGTGCCGGCCTTTGAAACGAATTCGACCCAGATCGAAAGGCTCACGCGTGGGAAGGTGATCATTCAGGATGGGCATGAAGTTCCGAAAGCTTCAGCGCGCGCGGTACTTTCGGGTGGAGCTGAAGTGGCGGTGCCGCTTGAAGGCCTAATCGATTTTGAGGTGGAACGCGCCCGACTTTCGCGGGAGAAAGAAAAGCTGGAGAAAGAGGCCGGTAAATTGGAAGCGCAACTCGGGAATGCTGATTTCGTCGCACGCGCGCCGGTTGAGAAGGTCGCGGAACTCAGAGCGCGCATGACCGAGATAGCGCAGCAGCGGACGGCGCTCGCGCAAAACCTGGAGGCGCTTTCTTAAGAAGGCGTCCGTGAAGTTTCGTGTGATTTGGTGGATCGCTTTGATTCCGCAAGAGCGATCCACGAAACCACACGAAGCACCACAAAAGAATCGTTTCATTTCTCGATTTAGGGATCCGTGCTGATGGTGAACAAATGAATTGGCTTGACGAAGGGGCGTTGTATTCAAGCATCGGATTGTTTCTGCGCGAGGACCTGGGGCGCGGCGACATCACCACGCAAGCTGTGCTGATGCGGAACGCCCGGGCGCGCGGCCGTTTTGTGGCCGGGGAAAAAATGGTCGTCGCCGGATTGGAAGCCGCCGAAGAGGTTTTCGTCACCCTCGATCCGCAACAGCAGATCGAGGCCTTCGCCGCCGACGGCGAAGAGGTTGAAGCCGGAAAAGTGATCGCGCGCACCAGCGGCTTTGCCGACGTGCTGCTCGCCGGCGAGCGGGTGGCGCTGAATCTGTTACAACACTTGTCCGGCATTGCCACGACTACTCGCCAGTTTGTCCGAGCGATTGAGGGCACGAACGCCAGGATTGCCGATACGCGCAAAACCACGCCCGGCCTGCGCATGCTCGAGAAGTACGCAGTGCTCCTGGGCGGGGGCGTGAATCATCGCTACGGATTAGACGACGGCGTCTGCATCAAGTCGAATCACGCGGCCATCGCCGGAGGGTTGGGAGCCGCGATCAAGAGTGCACGTGAGAAAATTGGCCACGTTCACAAGATAGCCGCCGAGGTTGCCGGCAAAAACGATATTGCCGAGGCCATTGAAAACGGCGCCGGCGCACTGGTGATCGATGGTGCGGGTCCGTCCGAGGCGAAGGACTTAATCGATCATGCGCGCAGTCTGTCGCCGTCAGTCATGGTTGAGATCTCGGGAGCCGTGACGCCGGAAAACGTCCGGGCTTACGCTGAGGCCGGCGCCGATATGATTCGCGTCGATGCTTTGACGCAGTCAGTAAGAGCGATGAATATAGGTTTTCAGATTCAGCCGGGCTAAGTTACTCTGACTCAGGAACTAATCGCTTTCGGAAGCGTGAAAGTGGTGAAGCATCTCGGGCCCGGTTACCCGCATCCCTCAAAATCAGTGAGGAGGTTGGTTATGCCGAAACGTACAGTCCGTAACTTTTTGATGGCGGCCCTGGCGCTGTTAATCGTGACAGGATTTCTGCTGGTTGACTCGAGCGCTCAGCGTCGTCGCAAGCGCCGAACTTCCCGTTCCAGGCCATCGGCCCCACGCATCACGAATCCGGCTATCTATCAACCTTCACCGGGCGACAACTCGAACAACTCAAGCGATCCGACCAGCGCGACCGACAACACGAACAGCCAAACGGCGCCGGCTACTGACCGGGATCCGGAAGCGACTCGGCAAACGATTCGCTCGCTTTCGAACCAGGTCGACAAGCTCAGCGACAAGATCAACCAGATGGAAGAGTCGCAACGTTCGCTCGTCGATCTTGAAAGGTTGTCGCGCGCCGAGCAGCGTTCGGCCCAATTGCGCACCGAACAGCGCGACGTGCAGGCAAAGCAGGCTGAGCTGGAGGCGCGCGCAGAGGACATCGACTATGCGCTGAAGCCCGAGAACATCGAGCGCTCAGTCGCCGGCTATGGCACGACTCATCCTGAAGAACTGAGGGAGCAACGACGCCGCCAACTGGCAAACGAAAAGGAACGAGTGCAGAAGCAGTTGGATCAACTGAACGAGAGTATCCAGCGTCTGCAGCAGGCGATTGCCGCTTCCGATGCGGAGGCCGAACGTTTGCACAAGCGCCTGGATGCCGCGGATGAAGCTGCGATCCGGAACGCCAAGACCAAAGCTCAATCCGAAGGCACATCGCAGCAACCACAAGCCGGCGCTAGTCCGTCGCCGACTCCTTATTAGCCGAGGTAAGGTGGCACAGACTTCAGTGTGTGTTAGCTGCCGGCAAGAGAAGACTGAAGTCTCGGCCAATCTCTATGGGTACAATAGCTCAACACGATCTCTACCGTTTGATTGACGAAGCGAATGCTCGCGGCGAGCGCGTAGTCGTGGCCACGGTGGCGCACACGCGCGGCTCGACGCCGCAACGGCGCGGCGCCAAAATGCTGTTCTTTGAAAATGGAGAGATCGCGGGAACTGTGGGCGGCGGCTGCGTCGAAGCCGAAGTCTGGGCGGAAGCGCGTGACGCGCTGCGTGAGGGCGTGCCCGGCCTCCATCATTTCGCGCTGACGGCCGACGAGGCCAGCGAAGAAGGCATGGTCTGCGGCGGCACGATGGATATCTTCATCGATGTTTGGGAACACTCCGCCACCTAGAATCGTAAATGAAGCAACTGGGGCGTGAGGTTAAGAGCTGCCATGGCCGATACCTTCATCGACAATTACAAATCCAAACACCGGCATCCGCTAAACAAGCTCTGCCACACAATCGGCATCCCAATGATTACGATCGCGTGGCCGCTGTTCTTCTTCAAATGGCGATGGGCGCTGGCTCTGTTCGTCATCGGCTGGATGCTTCAGTTCATTGGCCATGCGATCGAAGGGAACCAACCTGCCTTCTTCAAAAATCCAATCTATCTGCTGGTTGGCCCCTGGTGGTTCGTTCGCCGCGCGGCGGAAGCAGTTGGTCTTCGCAGGCCTTCCACGTCAAAATAGCTCCACGGGAGAGCGGGGCAGAGTAGCCCGACCGTAAGGGAGCTGACCCGCGGGCTGGTGCGCCATCCAATGAGCGCTGATACCAATCAAGCCAACTCAAAGCTCATTAACGAGACCATTCGCGACGTGCTCGAGACGGGCTCAGCCGCTGTGCTCATCACTCTGCTCGATTCAACAGCGACGGATTCGAACAGGCTAACGACCGGCGCGAAACTCCTCGTCAAGCAATCCACGGAAAAAGTTGGCAGCCTCGGCGATGCTGAATTAGACAAGGCTGTCGCCGCGCAGGCCAACACTTTTTTAAAGACGCGAGACGACGCCAAGGCTCTAAAAGTCGGCGAGTTTGCGCCTGAGCTGCAAGGCTTACAAAACGCTTTGATTCTATTCGAGCGAATCGAAGCCGAGCCACATTTGGTTATCGCCGGCGCCGGCCACGTCGGCGCTTCTCTGGCGCGACTGGCCGCGCTGCTCGGTTATCGTGTGACGCTGATGGATGACCGCGCTGAATTCGTGACGCGGGAATTGTTTCCATCAAATATTGAACGGGGAATTGATCTGGTGGTTGCGGAGAACTGGTCAGACGCGGTGCGCGCAGCCATCGCTAACGGGCGCGGCGTTTCCGTCGCCATCGTCACCCGTGGGCATAAACAGGATGAAGATTGTCTGCGGGCTGCGATCGTCGCGAATCCGGATTACATAGGCATGATAGGCAGCAAACGCCGCACTAACATCGTCCTGGACAAGCTGCGCGAAGAAGGTACAGATGACGAGAAGTTGCTCAGCGTACACGCGCCCATCGGACTAGACATCGGCGCCGTTTCGCCCGAAGAGGTCGCGCTCGCTATTCTGGCAGAGATCGTCGCTGAGCGACGCGGCGGATCGAGTAAGCCGTTGTCGCAATGGCGACGCGCTTAGTTTCTGCTTCTCAAATACATCGACGGAATTGGATTCTTTTCGTCTTCACCCTGCCAGAAGATCGTCACAATCCACCAACGCTTGCCGTCGTTCATCAACTGAATGCTGTTGACGCCGCGCTGAAAGGGTTTCGCGTCGTCTTTCGCATGGCGGGATTCATAAGTGCTAAAGATATGCGCGATGTTGGCGAACCGCTCCACCTGCCGCGAAGCCTCGCGCTCGAAAAATCCTTCCTTCTCAAAGATAGCGCTGGCGCGCTGAACATAGTCGTCTACGGTAAGTACCCTTGAGCCGACTTCGCCGGTCGGCCGCGTCCCGGTGGGAATCAAACGCGCGCCGGGAACAAATAATGAACGGAAGCGATCCCAATCACGTTTTCCGGCCGGACCTGAGATCACATCGTAAAGCGCGGCCACGGTCGAATCCATCGTTGCCACGTCCGTGGTCTTTGGCGCTATCGTCGTTGGCGGCGGCTGGGTCGGCGGCTCTGACGACCGCGTTGCAGATGAAGATGAAGACTGGGCCCGTACAGTCATAGTCAACGCACTTGCGATCGCAATTAGTAGAAGCAAACGGATGTTTGGTCTGGCCAAGGAATGCGGATTAGTCATTGTGAAATCTCCCTGAACGTTTGGTCGAATCCGGTTGCAGGATTAGAGCATGAGTTCGTCCTCACTCGCAAAGTGCCTCCTTTGCGCCTGATACCGCGGTACTGCGGCTTTTATCGAGCACGAAAAAAACCAACTGAAGTTGATACTCTAAACCCCATTAGATTAAGACGCACCAAATTGCCGGCGTAGTTTGGCGGACGGCGGCCGGCATGGTATCAAGATAGAAGTGTCTACTGAACTCAAAGTTAGAAGAGATAACGGTCGTGGTGTCAGCGAGATGTTTCGCGCGCTGCGGCATAGGAACTTTCTGCTCTTCTGGTCGGGCGCATTCCTCTCGAATACCGGCACCTGGATGCAGGCGGTGGCGCAGGGCTGGTTGGTGCTGCAACTTTCCAACTCGCCGTTTTGGTTGGGCGTTGACGGTTTTATGGCGACTGCTCCCGGATTGGTGCTGACCCTGGCGGGTGGAGTGTTCGCCGATTTGATGGATCGCCGAAAGCTTTTGATTTACACGCAGGTGGTTGCCGGCCTGTCGGCGCTGACGCTGGGCGTTCTGGTCGTCACGCACGTCGTCCATGTGTGGATGATTCTCTCCCTGTCGTTTGTGACGGGCTGCTGTATGTCGATCGCGGGCCCATCATATTTGGCTCTGGTTTTCGATCTGGTCGGACGCGAGGATTTGGCGAACGCGATCGCTTTGAACTCGACTCAGTTTCAACTCGCGCGGGCGCTGGGGCCGGTGTTTGCCGGACTCGGGTTTAAGCTCTTCGGCGTGGCCGGCTGTTTTTTTGCCAACGGGATATCGTTCGCGGCGGTTGTGATTGGCTTGAGTATGGTGCGTTACGACACTGAGCGAAAGCGGAACGCCGCGCCGGATCGTTCCCTGAGGGACAGGCGGGCCTTCATGCAGGATCTGATCGAAGGCTTTCGCTATGTCGCCGGTCGCCCGCGCGTCAAGATGCTCTTAATGATTTCTGCAGTGACCAGTTTATTTGGCGCGCCGTACATTTCAATGACGCCGGTATTCGCGCGCGACATCTTTCACCTCGGCGAAACTGGACTTGCGCTGATAATGGGCATGGCCGGAGCTGGAGCACTTTTTGGAGCCTTGTTTCTGGCTTATCTCGGTGACTTCCGGCACAAGGGCTGGTTTGTGCTGGGCGGCGATCTGGGTTTTGCCATTTGCCTGATCGTCTTTTCGCTTTCCAGAAATCTGACCTTGTCGCTTATCTTTCTGTTTGCGCTCGGCTTCGCGATTGTGAGTTCAGTCGCGGTCACGAACACGCTCTTGCAGAAATTGGTTACCGATGAAATGCGTGGCCGGGTGATGAGTATGTTCATGCTTTCGTTCATCGGCGCAATGCCGATAGGGAACTTGATCGCGGGCGCGGCATCGCATCGTTTCGGCGTCCCGCACACGCTGGCTGCGGGCGGTTTGATTATCTTAGTGTTCGCCGCAATCGTAACCCTGAGCAGCCCCAGGTTGCGCGAGCTTTAGAGATCGCGGAAATCCTGTTTCCTCTTTTTGAGAAAACAGCGCTGGTATGCAAGACTTCGGAATGGCTATGATGGGAAGTAAATCGAAATATACGGCCGTCCTAATGCTCGGGCTGGCAGCCTTGTTGGGGGCGGTGGTTAGCCACGCGCAAGGCGGGTGGACGGTAAAGCGGGTTGGTTTGGGCGGGAAAGATCTGAACGCCGTGTTTTTTGTGGATGCGAAGCGAGGTTGGGTGGGCGGCGACGGTGGACTGCTCAGCTATACCGAGGACGGCGGCGCGACCTGGGTCGAGCGGCCGCTCGGAACTGAGCACGCTATCAACGACATCTACTTCGTGGGTAAGGACACCGGATTCGTGCTCGCTGGGGGCAGCATCTTTGGCACCAGCGACGGCGGCCACTCCTGGCGCGAGTCGCACAAATTTTCTCCTTCAGAATTCGCGGGCGCGATGCCTGAGCTTTACAGTCTTCGCTTTAACGGCAAGAAGCGAGCCTGGGTGGTCGGCTCGGCCAGCCGCGGCGACGACATCGTAGGTAGCATTCTCGCCATCACCCGAGACGGCGGCGCCAACTGGTTAATATTGCGCACGCTGACGCAACAGGAATTAATTCATATCGATTTCGTGGATGATAAGCGTGGATGGATCGTTGGGGCCGGCGGGGCGATCCTTCATACGGATGACGCGGGCGAATCGTGGAGCAGCCAAAATTCGGGCACCAAGGGGACTCTTTACCACGTTGATTTTCGCAACGAGCATCAGGGATTGGCAGTCGGTGAGCGCGGGACGATTTTGCGCACGGAGGATGGCGGGCGTACCTGGACCAAAATTTACTCGCCAGCCCGCTCTACTTTGCTGAGTGTTCAATTTGTTAGCGAAGACGAGGTCTGGATTGTCGGACGCGGCGGAGTCATCCTGCGTTCGGGAAACGGCGGCCAAACCTGGATCGAGCAGGAAAGCAATACCAAACAGAATCTGTTTGCGCTTTTCATCAATAAGAAGAACGGATGGGCGGTGGGAAAAGACGGGTTGATGCTCAAGTACGAGCGCTAGAGTTGTAATTCTAATCGAAAAAGTTTTTCTGACTTATGGGACTTATCGGACGATTGTTGCATAAACTGGGATTGGCGAGTCCTGACTCTGAACGTCATCCCATTAGTGTCTTCCTGTTGGAGGACGACCAGCGGCGGCGTGATTGGTTCTTGAAGCGATTCAAGGGAGATCATCTCGATATCGTGGATGATGTCTCTGAGGCCAGGGAACTGCTGGAGACGAACAGCTATGATTCCATCTTTCTCGATCACGATCTCATTCCCGAGCATTACGGCGCGACTGAGTCGGACGACGAGCGAACAGGGTATGCTATCGCTTCGTTTCTGGCGGCGCGGCCTGACCTGCAGCGCTCAGCGACGATCATGGTGCACAGCTTTAACGCCGACGGTGCCATGCGCATGGTTGAGGAACTGCGGCGCGCGGGAAGACAGGCCGAGTACATTCCCTTTCATTTTCTGGAAGACCGGATTAGAAACTTCTGGCCGCGGTAACCAAGGCAAAAGTAAAAAGGTAAAAGGAAAAAGACAAGACGCGCTTCCCGGTCTTCGCCTTGTTTCTTTTACCTTTTTACTTTTGCCTTTTGCCTTGATTAATTGGTGGCCAGGGACGGAATCGAACCGCCGACGCCGGCCTTTTCAGGGCCGCGCTCTACCAACTGAGCTACCTGGCCAGTGCGTGTAAGGAGTTTGCAGTATAGGAATCCATACTGGAGAGTGTCAAATCAGTAGACTTAACGGTGGTGCCCTGGTTTGATTTCCTCTGTGCCAACACCGCGTTCACTACCCCCGGCGGGTAAACGGTCCCGGAAAGACTCGGTGTCGAGCGACGAGACCGTGGAAGAGGACTCGCGCCGCGTTGGAATTCCGCGGTTTTTTGGCTAGACAAGGTAAACTTCCGGGCACTCTTGAAAAAGCCGTTGACTGTCTAGCGCTCGGGTGTATAATTCGTGACCGTCGGGTTGGGTTGGCCCCAAAGTCAGCCGGTTGCAAGAGCTATCCGACGCTTGAACATCGATAGTACCCGCCAGTGCCAGCTCGGCCGCCGAATCGCGCCCCCCGTGATCGCTACCTTCGAGCTGGCACGCGTTTTTATAAGGGTGAATAAATAGAAAAGAGCGGCTTTGACAATAAGAATCAAAGCCGCTCACTTTGTTTACGAGGGAAGGCGAGTTGGGGTTACATTCCCATGCCACTCATTCCGCCCATGCCGCCCGGCATCGGCGCCTTATCCTCTTCAGGAATATCCGCAACCATGGCCTCGGTCGTGAGCATGAGTCCCGCGATTGAAGCCGCATTTTGCAAAGCTGTCCGTGTCACCTTGGCGGGATCGATGACGCCGGCCTTTACCAAATCCTCGTACGCTTCGGTCTGAGCATTAAAGCCGAAACTGTCGTTCTTGTCGGCGCGGACGCGCTCAACAACGACGGCCCCTTCTTTGCCGGCGTTCTGAACGATCTGGCGCAGCGGTTCTTCCAGAGCACGACGAACGATGTTGACACCGATCTGTTCATCCGAGTCACCACCATTCTTGTTCACGTCGAATTTCTCGAGCACCTTCGCCGCCCGAACCAACGCTACACCGCCGCCGGGAACAATGCCTTCCTCGACCGCCGCGCGCGTCGCGTGCATGGCGTCTTCGACGCGAGCCTTCTTCTCCTTCATTTCAGTCTCAGTAGCAGCGCCGACTTTGATCACCGCGACACCCCCGACCAGCTTCGCCAGGCGCTCTTGCAGCTTCTCGCGATCATAGTCGGACGAGGTCTCGTCGATCTGCGCGCGAATGGTCTTCACGCGGCCTTCGATATCCGCCTGCTTACCGCCGCCTTCCACGATCGTCGTGTTGTCCTTGTCGATTGTGATTTTCTTGGCGCGGCCCAGATCCGAAAGCTGAACGTTCTCGAGCTTGATGCCCAGGTCTTCGCTGATCACTTTACCTCCGGTGAGAATGGCGACGTCTTCCAGCATCGCTTTGCGGCGATCGCCGAAGCCTGGAGCCTTGACCGCGGCGACATTCAAAGTGCCGCGCAGTTTGTTGACGACCAGGGTCGCAAGAGCTTCGCCTTCGACATCTTCAGCAATGATCAGCAGTGGTTTGCCGAGCTTTGCCACCTGCTCCAGCAACGGCAGCAGGTCCTTCATCGAGCTGATCTTCTTTTCGTGGATCAGGATCAACGCGTTTTCCAGCGCCACTTCCATGCGCTCCGGGTCAGTCACAAAATATGGACTGAGATAGCCGCGGTCAAATTGCATACCTTCGACTACTTCCAGAGAGGTTTCCATCGTCTTTGATTCTTCGACGGTGATTACGCCGTCTTTACCTACCTGATCCATTGCCTTGGCGATAATGGTGCCGATAGTTACGTCGCCATTCGCTGAAACGGTGCCCACTTGTGCGATGGCGTCGCCCTTAACGGGCTTTGCCAAACGGTGAATCTCTTCGATGGCGCGCTCGACGGCCTTGTCGATGCCGCGCTTGAGTGCCATAGGATTGGCCCCTGCTGCCACAGTCTTGACGCCTTCGCGAAAGATCGCCTGCGCCAGGACAGTTGCCGTGGTGGTGCCGTCGCCGGCGACGTCGGAAGTCTTGGACGCGACTTCGCGCACCATTTGGGCGCCCATATTTTCCAACGAATCCTTTAATTCAATCTCCTTTGCGACCGTCACGCCGTCCTTCGTGATAGTCGGCGAGCCGAATTTCTTGTCGATCACAACGTTCCGTCCTTTGGGTCCGAGCGTGATCTTGACTGCATCGGCGAGTTGGTTGATACCGCGCAGAATAGCCGCGCGTGACTCTTCGCCATGAACAACTTGCTTTGCCATTTTCGTTTTCTTCTCCTAACTAAAGTCGTTTTCGGTTGAAAAAGCCGGTAGCGTGTCGTGGATTACTTGCCGGCTTTCTTGCCTGCGGCGGCGCGCCGGATAATTCCCAAAATCTCGTCCTCGCGCATGATTAGAAGCTCTTCGTCGTCAATCTTGACTTCAGAGCCGCTATACTTGCCAAAGAGCACGCGATCGCCGACCTGCACATCGAGCTTTTGACGGATTCCGTCTTCGCGATACTTGCCATCGCCGACGGCCACTACTTCGCCTTCCTGGGGTTTTTCCTTCGCGGTATCGGGAATAATGATTCCGCCGCGAGCCTGTTCGCCCACCTCAATTCGCCGCACAATTACGCGGTCATGAAGCGGCTTGATGTTTACTGCCATACTTGAAAAATGCTCCTTTCGGTTTCTGCCTAGACACAACTTGACTGAAAACTATCCTCATATCGTCGATTCAATATTTAGCAATCGTGAACGTTGAGTGCCAAGAAATATAATAAAGGCGCGGGATGTTGTCAACCGGCTAGCTGAGGGAGGCGCGGCCTTTCAAGAGCCTCAGGAAAATGAGACTCAAAACCGACGCCAAAGTCTTCTGATCGGCGCTTTATGCGTTCCGGAGAGGTCGGGGACCAGCATTCTTAGGTTGAAGCCGTGATAACCTACTAAAACGGTCATCCGATCAGGGATCTCAGCGGCGAGGTCAGTGAGTTTTGTGGCTCGCTCGGTGATTGCCAGACGGGTGTTTTCGTTCCTGAGCGCGATATGAATTGACGCGCTTGGAAATCGTGTTGCGATGGATGCCGAGCGCCTCGGCGGTGTGTGAGATGCGTTTCTTGTTTCGGGTAAAGGCTTTTTGAATATAAAGCTTCTCAAATTCTTCCAGAGCCTCATCAAGCATGATGTGGCCATCAAGCATATCTTCTATTACGGCTTCCAGGCGGGGGCGTATTTGCATCTTTTTCCAGTCCTATTAAGTATTAAGCAATCTATAAAATCGGGCGTTTGCTTCCGTCTCTGCACCAAAGCGTCAAGTTGGCGCACTCCAAATCCGCCTGACGGCGGAACTCCGGAACTCCAATCAAAGAGGTTCTCCCACGAGCAATTCATAAGCCTCGAGATAACGCGCAGTCGTTGCGGCAGCCACCTCCGGCGGCAGAGACGGCGCCGGCGGTTGCTTGTTCCAGGCAATTCCCTCGAGGTAGTCGCGCACAAACTGTTTGTCGAACGAAGCCTGGGATTTGCCGACCTCGTAGCTTTCAACCGGCCAGAAACGAGACGAATCGGGCGTCAAAGCTTCGTCGATCAGGATGATTCGGCCGTCACGGTCACGACCGAACTCGAACTTGGTATCGGCGATAATGATTTCGCGACTGCGTGCATAGTCGCTTGCCTCCTGATAAAGACGTAGCGACGCGTCTCTCAGGAATTCGGTCACTTCAGGGCCGATTATCGAGGCCATTTGTTGCTCGCTGATGTTTTCATCGTGTCCGGTCTCAGCCTTGGTCGCGGGCGTAAAGATGGGTTTTGCCAGTTGCTCGGATTCGCTTAATCCTGAAGGCAATTGATGACCGCAAACCTCTCCGGTGCGCTGATAGTCTTTCCAGCCTGAACCTGAAAGATAGCCCCGCACGACGCACTCAACGGGGAATACGTCGGTGCTGCGCACCAGCATCGAACGGCCGCGTAAATTCGCCTCGTGACCGCGAATTACGCCAGGCATATCTTCGAGGCTGGTTGTGATCGAGTGATTGGGAACGATATGGGCTAGTCTCGCAAACCAGAATCGCGAGAGCGCCGTCAGGACTTCACCCTTACGCTCGATGGGCGTGGGCAGAACGCAGTCAAAAGCCGAGATGCGATCGGTGGCGACGATTAGCAGCCGCTGTTCGTCAACCTCGTAGACATCGCGAACCTTGCCGCGGCGTACGAGTATCAGATCAGAAAAAGTTGTTTCGACTACGGGAGCAACGGATGCCATCGCGCTATTCTTTCGAACTGCAAATCAAAAAAGTTGGCGAGCGCGATTTTGCTTATTCACCTGCGAGGTGTCAAGAAGGTGAGCAAAATAAAACCGATCGACTCGATGATCTGTCTTCAGTCGACCGGAATTATTTTGAGAAAGCAACTGATGTGGCCACTGCTGAACACTGATTTGAACAGTTATGACTAAGATTGAACGACGCGCATGCTGTCTAACCTGTGGGAATCGCATTTGTCGGTAGCTTATTTCTAAGCCGTAGCAGCTGCGTTTGCTTTCAGCGCTTCACGCAATCGCCCGATCTGGCTCGCGTGATTGTGAGCATGCGCGGCATAAATCGCGAGCCAGTCTTCGGCTGTGTAAGATCCGCTTTCAGAATGCGTGCCTTCGCGCCGCCAATCGTCATCACTCATCGAATCGAGCAGTTGCGCCGTCGTGGCGCGCGCGCTGCGAAACGCGTCCAACGCCGGGCCCATGTCGCGCTTGTTGTAGTTCAGACGCGCGGCAAACGCATCTTGATCGTAGCCTTGAATCAGTGGATTGTCCTCGACCAACAACCGGCGCAGTCTGATTGCGCTGGTTGTTTCGCTGTCCGCGAGGTGGTGGACAATCTCAGCAGCACTCCATTTGCCAGGAATTGGGTGGGCGGTCAACAACGCTTTGGGAAAGCCATCCAGGTTCTTCGTTACTTCCTTGTATCCATCCTTGTATTTGGCTATTAGTTCCTGTCGTTCCTCGGAAGTCATAGAGTTGTGCTCCTTATTGCTAATCAGAAGCCCGCGCGTAAGCAAGGGCTAAGTTCTTAGTGTGTGATTCCAATGGCCGCAAGCCCTCCCTCACAGTCGCGCTCTCGAAACTAACGGCTCAAGATCAACAAAGTGAACGTTCCCGGTACCATGGGTGGCCGGGGCCGCGGTTGTTCCGTCGTTGGCGCCGGAGTGGTCCCGAATTCCGCGCTGACGGTATAAACCCGATGAGTCTTTACGTCCAGAGCCATGGTTCGAGCCCGCTTGGGAGTGGTTACGTTCTCAATCACGCTGTATTTATCGGGTGCATCCTCGTGCACCACGGTCAGCGTTCCGTCGCCGTTCGAGCTGAACGCAAGCCCTGTTTCCGGGTCAAAGCCGGCGGCATCCGGGCCGGCGCCGATTGGTAGGGTAGTCACAACCTTGCCGTCATCCACGTTTACTACGACCATCAGCTTGTTAGAACAGACCGAAAACAGTCGGCGGTGTTCGCGATCTATCGCCAGCCCGCTCGGCTCTTCGCCGGGCGCAATCGACCAGTGATTTTCGACTGCCAGCTTATTTGAATCGAATTGAACTATCTCGCTCTTGTCTTCGATGTTGACGAAGACGTGACCTTTTTCATCGGCCACCGCGAACTCGGGCGTGCCGCCCAGCGGAATCGTGCCGGCTACCGTTCCTGTCTTCGCGTCGATAGCGGTGGCGTCCTTACTCCTGCCATTGAAAGCGAAGACGCGTTTGGAAGCAGGATCGTAAATGATTGCATCAGGATTCTTGCCGGTGGGAGCTGTTCCTAAAACCTTGAGCGTCTTTACATCAAAGATCGTCACCGTGGCGTCGCGGCCGTCAGTGACGAATCCTTTGTCAAAGTCGGCGGCTATCGCGATACCGTGCACACCGTTGGTGTTGGGAATGTCGCCGACGACTGCTCCGCTGTCGGCGTCCACCACCATCACATGCGTCCCGCGCGAGATGTAAACACGGCGCGCTTTGCTGTCGACGGTCAGATAATCCCAGCCGCCTTCGCCGCCCAGGACAATTTTTTTCGTGACGTGATAACCCGACGGACCCGCATTAAGCAGGGCACTTGCAAATACCAAAACAGATAAGGCGGGGAGCGCGCGGGAAAGATAAGAACGCATATCAGTTATGACCTCCAAGAATCATTGATGAATCAAGCGGAAGCTACTCTCGATCGCCTAATGGGTCAAGCCAAGGCGAATGGTTTTTCCGGCCTGTCCTGATGCAACACCCTTAATGATTGAGAACTGAAACCATACGCTTGTTTTCTTGTCTTCATTTTCCAAAACTCTGCCGGCGATGCGATCAAAGTCCACGGATTCTTAGCAAATTATTGCTTCAGCCTTACAAAAACAGCGTCGTCGCCGGAAAAGGAATGGCGCTTGCACTGCATCACCGCGAGTTAGCTCCACTGAGATAGAGATTCGAACGAACTAATTCCGGGAGTCGAGCAAAAGGAGAAAATCAAAATGGCAGAACAACAGGCTGAGAGCAGACGGGTGGTGGTGGAAACGCCGAACACTAGACGTGAGGTCGTCCACTCGGAGGCCACACGTTATCCCGAAAGAAACGGTATTTCTGGTGCAGCACTCGCCGCAATCGTCGTGGGAGTGATTGCCTTGGCAGCGATCATTATTCTTTTCGCGCTTAATCGCCAAGACACGACTAATGACAACCTGGCGACACAACAGCAGCCGACGACTATCGTGCAGCAACCGGCACAGCAGCCGCCGATTGTGGTGCAGCAACCCGCGCCGGCGACGCAACCTGCACCGGTGATTATTAACGGGCAACCGGCACCGGCAACCGGCGGAACGACAACCAGCAGCGGTCCCGATGATTCGACGATTCAGGCGGCGATCGATAAGAAGCTGACGAACGATCCGGCCTTTTCATCGCTCGGTATCATCGCCAGCGTAGTGAACGGCAAGGTCACGCTCACGGGAACGGTGAAAACCCAAAGCTTGAAATCGCAGATCGAACGGGCAGTGCGAAACGTGAAGGGAGTAAAGACAGTCGACAATCAGATTACGGTTGGATAAATCATTTGGCGACTTTTCGTCGTGTCCTTGGGCCTGGCCTGATCCTAGGAGTGGTTTTGAAGGGCCCACAGCACCCCAGCATAGAACGCGTCGAAGCGAGATGCTTCGGCGCGTATTTGTTTGTGCGGGTGAACGCTTGTTCGCCACCTCCCAACTCAATTATTCTCAACTAAAGATTCGAACTCGAACGAGGGCCACAAATGGAGAAGCTTCCCCAAACCGCGCGCACAACTTTGAAGCGCCTGCCGCAGCGCGGCAATTACGACCGCGAGCTAATCAACCAGATTTTGGACGAAGGCTTTATCTGTCACGTCGGCTTTGTCGTTGACGACGAACCGTTCGTAATTCCGACGGGTTACGCGCGCGTCGAAGACAGGCTGTTCATTCACGGTTCACAGGCCAGCCGCATGTTGCGCGCGCTGGAAAAGGGAATTGAGGTGTGCGTGACGGTGACTCTGATCGACGGACTGGTGCTGGCGCGCTCGGCCTTTCATCATTCGATGAACTACCGATCCGTAGTCGTCTTTGGCCGTGCGACCGTTGTTGATGAGCGCGCACAGAAGATGGCCGCGCTGCTCGCCTTGTCGGAACACATGATTCCCGGCCGCTGGGCCGATGTACGCGCACCTAACGAGCGCGAGCTGCAATTGACTACAGTGCTTTCTTTGCCGCTCACAGAGGCTTCCGCAAAAGTACGGACCGGACCGCCGCTAGATGATGAGGAAGATTACGATCTGCCCGTATGGGCCGGAGTAATTCCGCTGCGACTAGCCGCGGGTTCGCCGGTCGATGATTCCAGAGTGCAGGCTGCAAGCACGCTGCCCGAATATGCTGTTGACTATAGTCGCGGCCGGAGGCGGAAGTAGCGGCCTTAGCCGACACCGCCGGGATAGGGAAAGCCGGCTGGCGCAGGTGCTGTCGGATCAACGTGCGTACGAATGGCGGCATCAGATACCGCGTATCCCCAATTGATAAGCCGCTGCTGTAGAATTGAGTCCAGTTTCTTTAGCCGTGTCGGAGTGTTTGCCAACGCCAACGTTTGATCGAAGGGACATGGCAAGGCTGTCGGCAGCTTGTAATCCAGAATGTTAGTGCGAATGCCCCAGTATGTGCCGTGACGCAGATTCATTTGATATGACCCGACGACCTGCCGCTTTCTGAGGCTGCCAACCTGATTGTCGAGCAGGCTGACTACTCGAAAGGCTTGCGTCAACCACTCTGCGGATGGTCTGGGTTCGTCAGCAGTGGCGCCTCCGCCATCACTGACCAGAATCGTGTCATAACCCTTCCAAACAGTTTCCAGGCCCAGGTTGTCGTACACGCCTCCGTCCGTAAGTCTCACGTCGGACGTGTAAGGTTCGAATTGAAGGCCGCCGTCAGTGGTTGGATCAAAGTCTGCCGGGCGAAGTTTGAGTCTGGCCGGAGAAAGTAAAGGCGGAAAAGCCGAAGACGCGGCAACCGCAGTCGCCAGCTCCAACGTCGGGTTCCTAATCAAGCCCACGCGATAGTCTCCCATGAACGGTTTGCTGAAACGCCAGAGAACTTTTGTTTGCAGACTGGTCGCGTTGATTACAAATCGCGGTCCCTCGCTGTCCGCAGGAAGGGCCTGCAACGTGGCATTGCTGAAAAGGTGCTTTCGGTAGGCCGCCGCGATTTCACCCGCGACGTTCGTCCACGGTAGGAGTTTGCCCTTCAGTATTGCGCAAACATCGATCGTAGTGCTGGCCATCGCCCTGATAGGCTCTATAATCATCGGTCCGAGGTTGGTTGCGACATTCGCACCGTCGAAGGTCAACGATTGCCACTTCAAGCCGAGCAACCCCGCGGTAATCGATCCACCGGAAACACTCGAGACTCTCACCAGGTGTTGAGGTCCAATAGCCTCCGCTTCGGAAACGATGATCTCCTTTCTAAGAAGGCCCAATTCGTTGAGTCGCCAAATGGCTCCCAGATGGAAAACCATGGCGCGATAGCCACCGCCGGAAAGGCACAGGCCAATCCCCGGCTGGGGCGGCTTGAACGGATCGTCAGTTTCAAGAAACCGAACTGGCTGAACGTTTTTGGTGGCGTCCAGGTTGCCGGGACTTATATTGGCCATATGCATTTCCTTTCCCTATCCCGCGGAAACTTTGAGCTTTGAAGGTAGACTTGGTAGGGCTGGATTTGGCGAGTATGCAAGGATTAGCAGGCTCGGGAGAATACAGCCCCTTGAGAGCTCCGAGAGAATATTCCCGTTTCTGGACAGAGTCAACAATCTTCAGACCCGGTGCAATGACCTCCAGCGCGGATGGCCTCTCACTGGTCAGTTTGCGCCAGCTAATGGCTTGCATTACACAAAACCATGACACCCAAGTCCTCCCGCCTTGCTACTTTGCCCATATTAGTCCATACTCAGTCACGGTTAATCCTTCTCTCGCGCATCAACGGTGATGCGCCCCGCGCATAAATCGATTAGCGCCGGCGTTTTGGATAGTTCGAGAGCAGGCTTGTTTCAAATTCCGAAGCCGCTCTTTATGAGCATCCGAACCCGGTCCCTTCGCTGCTACCGTTTCTTCGAAGCCAATCCGATTCGCAGCTTCTTTTCATTCCCAAACAGGGGAAAGGTATATCTCTATGTCCACGAAACTTTACGTTGGAAACCTCGCTTTCCAAACCACCAGTCAGGAGCTGCAGGAATTGTTCGCCCAGGCCGGAACGGTTGAATCAGCGGCGGTCGTCGAAGACCGCGATACGGGCCGTTCACGGGGCTTTGGCTTTGTCGAAATGTCCACGAAGGAAGAGAGTGCGGCCGCTATTGACCAATTCAATGGCAAGGAAGTCAATGGTCGCGCTTTGAAAGTAAACGAAGCCAAGCCGCGTGAAAATCGCAGCGGTGGCGGCGGCGGACGCGGCTTCGGCGGCAACCGCGGCGGTGGTGGCGGCTACGGCGGCGGTGGAAACCGCGGCGGTGGCGGCGGCTACGGCGCCAAACGCGAACCGCGCTGGTAATAACTGGTAGGCAGTTAGCAGTGAGCAGTAAGCAGTTCCTTTGTGTCTCCCACGGTGAATTATAGCGCGAAAGCGTTAACCATAGCGGACACAGAGGACTGCCCTGTCACTGAAGAAAAAACTGTCACTTAAACAACAAAATTGTGACGACGTGAACGTCGTCGCCCTAAAAGGAGTTTAATGAATTTTTCTCAACTGGGACTTCCGCCCGCACAGGTGCGCGCCTGCGAGTCTCTCGGATACACCGAACCCACACCAATACAAAAACAAGCGATCCCAATCGTCCTCAGCGGCGCTGACCTAATAGGCTGTGCCGAAACCGGCACCGGCAAGACCGCCGCTTTCTTACTTCCCATCATTCAGAGAATCACTGAACGACAGCGACCCGGCGTACGCGTACTCGTGCTGGCGCCGACGCGTGAACTGGCGATTCAAATTGAAAAGAACTATGGTGAGTTGAATCGCACCAAAGCTAATCGCAGCGTCACCGTGATCGGCGGCGCAAACATCAGAACGCAGATTTCGAGTCTACGCCGCGGCGTGGCAGTTTTAATCGCCACCCCCGGGCGCCTCCTGGATCTTACAGAGCGCGGCGCAGTCAATCTATCAACGATTGAAGTACTGGTCCTGGACGAAGCGGACCGCATGCTGGACATGGGATTTCTGCCGGCGATTCGCCGAGTCCTCGCCATGCTGCCGACGAACCGCCAGACACTTTTGTTCTCAGCCACGATGTCTTCAAACATCGAGCATTTGGCGCGATCGACAATGAAGCAGCCGAAACTGGTCGAGGTCAACCAGCGCGGCCGTCCGGCCACCATGGTCGAGCAGACCGCCTATCCCGTGGCGCAGGAGTCGAAGACGGCTTTGCTGCTCGACTTGCTCGAGCGCGAGAAATTTGAGCGCGTCCTGGTCTTTACTCGCACGCGTCGCGGCGCTGAGCGCCTGGCGCATATCCTCGAAGCCCGCGACCACAGTGTCAATCGCATTCACGCCGATCGCAGCCAATCTCAGCGCGAAGCCGCGCTGCGCGACTTTCGCGATGGCCGCACTCGAGTGCTGGTGGCTACTGACATCGCGGCGCGCGGATTGGACGTCGAAGCGGTTTCGCACGTCATCAATTACGACGTGCCCGCCGCGCCCGAAGATTATGTGCATCGCGTCGGTCGCACCGGCAGAGCCGGAAATGAAGGGCAAGCCTTCACAATCGTCGCCCCCGTGGATGAGCTTTCGATGCGGGCGATTGAGCGACTTACCGGACAGACAGTAAAGCGCGTGGTGCTGCCGGCGTTTGGCGGCGCACCGCTGCAAACTGCGAACACCAACGGCAAATCCTTTGCGCGATTCGCGCGCGGGACCAGCAGCTCAGTTCGTTCATTTCGGCCACGAAGAGCCAGATGAACCTGATCTGTCAGAAGCCCGACCGTTAGGGAGGGCCAGCACCGACAGAAGCCCCTGCTTACGCGCGGGCTTCTGACAAGCTTGAGGCAAGAATTAATCACCCCAGGAGGATTTATGGAAGAGAAGCAAATTTTCGCTGCCGGAGATCGAGTCGAACAAATGTGCGTTACTTGCGGCGAGGAGCGCGGACACATCGTCGCTTCCGTCACCAAGAAGGGCCGGATCACTCGAGTTAGTTGCCCGATCTGCGGATCGCGCGTTCCCTACAAGGCCGGCGCCGCGCGCCGAACTTCTTCGAAGGCAGGCGCGCCCTACGATCAAACGCGCACCTATCGCCGGGGACAGACCTTGATGCATCCGACTTTTGGTGAGGGAGAAGTGACTGCGCTGATCGAACCGCGCAAGATGGACGTTCTGTTTGCGGATCGTATGCGGCGCCTAGTTCACTCTCATGCTTAAAGGCAAACGCGGAAGGTTGCGCGCGAGCAGAAACATACAGTCGGTGCTGCGCAGCCCTGCTGCGGGAATGCTGCTGACGTTTCGCGCGGAGGTAATGCCTGGGAGAGAGACGCTCGAGCGCACTTTCGAAGTCAGCCGCGTGTTGGCAAACGGACGCGTAGAGCTCCGGAATTTGCAAGGGCAACATGCAATCACCGAGTTCGAGCCGTTGCCCACTTAGATAGATGTAGTCAGGTCGAAGTATTTGGAGAATTCCATGCGAAGCCAAGAACCAGCCGAAATAGTCCCCGCCAACCAGAGACGAACCATCAACTGGGCTAACGGTGCTTTTCTGGCCTTCTTTCATTTGGGCGCATTGGCAGCGCTCTTTTTCTGGAGTTGGCAAGGGATTGTGGCGGCGGTGATCCTCTATTGGGTCGCCGGTAGTCTGGGAATCGGGATGGGCTATCACCGGCTGCTGACGCATCGGGGTTACAAGGTCCCTAAAATAGTCGAGTACTTCCTGGCAACTTGTGCTTCACTTGCCTTGCAGGGCGGACCGATTCAATGGGCGACCACCCATCGTATGCATCATGCGCACACTGATAAAGAAGGGGACCCGCACACACCGCGCGAGGGTCGGTGGTGGTCGCACGTCGGCTGGATCTTAACCGGCACGGCGCAGCGACACGACCAGGCCACGATCGCGCACTACGTTCCTGATTTAGCAAAGGATCGATTCTATATCTGGCTCGACCGTCTGTACTTCGTACCCCTGGTCGTATTGGCCGTGGCCCTGTTAGCGTTTGGCGGTTGGAGCGTTATGTTGTGGGGCGTTTGCGTCCGCGTGACGCTGGCGCTGCACGCGACCTGGCTGGTCAACTCAGCGACTCACTTGTGGGGCAGGAAACGGTTCGAAACCGGCGACGATTCGACCAACAGTTGGTGGGTTGCGATGCTGACGTTTGGGGAAGGTTGGCACAACAACCACCACGCGCATCCAACTTCGGCTCGTCATGGGCTGAAATGGTACGAGGTTGATTTTAACTGGTGGGGCATTCGCACGCTGCAGTTCCTCGGGCTGGCGCGCGGTATCAAACGGGTTCGCTTTAACAAACCCGCCACCATGTGGCAACTGGTGACCGGAGAGAGAAAAAGGAAAGGCTCCTTTGAAGGAGCTTAGAGCGCGTGGCGCCAGGAAAGTCAGGAGCGTGAAGATTGACGAAGATAATCTGGTCTTGCCAAAACTGCGGTACGGTACTGCCGGTGTGGAAGATGAAATGCTCCAATTGTCACAAGGCGACGCTCAGTTGGTTGCATCTGGTTGTGGGCGTGGCCGTGGTTTTGCCGGCACTGTTCATAATACTTAAGCTCATCTAAGAAAGATTAAAGATCCACTATGTCTGCAAGAAAGAAATCTACCAGCGCTTCCGGCGCTATTGAAGCAATCGAGCAATGGCCGGGGATTGATTCACATTTTCGCTTAATCATAGTGGCCGCTCAAAGAAGCAAGCAGCTCATGCGCGGCTCAATGGCTAGAATTGAAACTGATCCGCTCAGACGTAGAAACACGAGCATCGCCCTCGAGGAAGTAAAACGGGGCCTCGTGCCCTTTAAGCTTTCTGATCCGGACACGGACGAGAATTCAGGCGATCACGCAGGCGCATAGCGGAGTTCGGAGTAACGGCTTTAGTCGGGTGCTGATCCCCGAACTAAAGAACAGGTCCACAAGATGAACGGGCTGCGAGTCTATACAAATACTCAGCATCAGGAGACGCAGGGCGGCTACACTATTTTCTACTGCCGGCGCGACGATGGCCCGTACTATCGCTGGAGCTACGAAGAGCAACGCAAACAATGGCGGGTCGCGCGCGTGCGTACATCCGACCTTTCGCCGAGCGCGCTTTGCTCGACGAATTGGAAAGTCGTTCCGGCTTCGCTGCGCCGTAGCATGGTCGATCATTATCAGGAATAAGGTTGGTTAAAGAGTGGTACGGGCATCCCGCCCGTGAAATCGCGCGCGCCAGATGCGCGTGACATAATCCAAGGAGAAGTCTATTGGCAAAAGACGATTTAATTCCCGCGGAGGGCACGATTATTGACAAGCAGCCCAACGCATTTTTCAAGGTCCAGCTCGACAACAGCACGCACGTGGTATTGGCAGCTATCTCCGGCAAAATGCGCAAGCATCGCATCCGCATCCTGGTCGGCGACCGCGTTAGCGTCGAAATGTCGCCCTACGATCTCTCTCGTGGGCGTATCACCTATCGCTACCGTTGACCGGATACTCGCCGCGGCCGTTTTCCCACTTCCGGCTTCCTGATATCTGAAGCGACTAGTTTCGAAGCGCGTATAATGCGCGCAGCGAGCAGACTAATCGACAGATGCAACTCTCTCATAAAACCGGCAGCCACGAACCGCGCTGGCCCTCGGGCGTGGCGGTAATAGCGATTGGGGGTTTGTTCGCGGCGCTACCCTCCTCTTTGGTCGCGGGTCCGCGCTGGCTCTTACTGGCGACGGTGCTGGTACTGCTGGTGCCAACTATCATTTCCCACCGCATTGGTCATCATTCACTCAATCAAATACTTGGTTCTGTTGTAAACGTGGTGGTCACCGTGGCGATGATCGTATCGCTCGGTTTGCTGATCGACGCGGTGACTGATCATGCGATAACACCTCAACAACTGCTGCGATCGGCGGCAGCGCTCTGGATTAGCAACATCCTGGTGTTCGCTTCCTGGTACTGGCGTCTGGATGCGGGCGGGCCACACGAGCGAGACCGTACGCCGGGCCACACCGACGGCGCCTTCCTGTTTCCGCAGATGACCATGGACCCGGCGGCCAAGCGCGCCGCGGGTGAGCACGAATGGGAACCGAACTTTGTTGATTACCTGTTCCTGGCCTTCAACACCAGCACTGCATTCTCTCCGACGGACGTGCCGGTGCTATCGCGTTGGGCCAAAGGCCTGATGATGGTCCAGGCGCTGATTTCCTTGCTGGTGATTGCTCTGTTGGCGGGACGTGCCGTAAACATACTCTGATTCCCTTGCTTCGAATAGCATTATCCCTTGCCCTTCCGATTTCGATCATTCACGAAGAAATACCTCGACAATCCCGAGATACACTCCTAGAGTATCGGCAGCGTATTTTTTCAACATTGAGCCACAGCAACTTCTGTGAGCCCATGACCTTTCAGGTGTAAGAAGACCAACGCGACTCTGTTCGAGGTTTTCTACTCTCCTGCAAACGATAGGAGGAGTCATGCCCGCCCCAGATTCCGTTCTGCTCGGTAATTCCGTTTACCAGCCGGTTGCAGTGTCCGTCTTCATCTCTATTTGGGCTTCTAATGCAGCGGGCAAACTGTCTCAGAGTGTGAGCGCCGCCGGCATCTCATCTTGGTTGCCTGGTCGATGCTTTAAACCGGAGTGCGGGCGTCTGCCTCCGCCTAAATCACCCAGGAACCTTAACGCCAAATTCAGTTTGCGCAACCCTGCCGATCCGGCTGAGGGAGGTGAATGATGGCTACAGAGCTAAGGAAGACAGGTATCAACGTCATCGGTGATCTGCCTTGGGGCGCCCACTTCTGTTATTTCTACGAGACGAAAAAAGACCTGCTCGACATTTTAATTCCTTATTTCAAGACCGGTTTGGAAAACAAGGAGTTCTGCCTCTGGATCATTTCGGATTCCGAGCTGCTGACGGTGGAAGAAGCAACTAGTGCACTGCGAGATGCTCTTCCAGACCTGGATCGGTATGTGGCCGAGAGAAGCCTAGAAATTGTCGGCCATGATGATTGGTTTCTTGAAGGAAAGACTTTTGATCGCTACACAGTGGCCGATCGATTCAAAAGGAAACTTAATGAAGCATTGGCCAGAGGCTATGCAGGAATGAGAGTCAACGGAAGTCCGGCCTGGCTAAGCGATGCGGGGCCGAAAGAGCTTAAGAGGTTCGAAGCAGAACTCGACAAGTTATTTCCCAATGAACGCACAATCGCGGCATGCACTTACCCGCTCGCGACGATCGGACCCGATGAGATCTTTGACGTGGTGCGTACCCATCAGTTTGCGATAGCCAGACGGCAAGGGGAATGGGAGATCATTGAAACGCAGGAGTTAATACAAGCCAAGGCCGAAATAGAGAGCCTTAATGAAGCGCTCGAGCAACGAGTCATTGAGCGAACCAACGAACTTCGAGTGGCGAATGAGGAGCTAAGGAAGGAGATCATCGAGCGCAAGAGCGCTGAGGAAAAATTCAAAGCAACAAGCGAACAGTTGCGTGCGCTGTCGGCAAAACTGCAATCGGCGAAAGAAGAGGAAGCGACGCGTATTGCCCGTGAGATTCATGATGAGCTGGGCTCTGCATTGACCGCTTTGAATTGGGACCTGGAGCTAATAGAGGAAGATCTTAATCAAGAGGAAGGCGACGAACGGTCCTCGAAAGTGCGAGTAAAGATTGCCGCAATGAAGGGGGTAATTGATGACACCATCGATGCGATTAGAAGAATCTCGGCTGAGTTACGTCCCAGCGTCCTGGATGATCTTGGTTTAGTAGCGGCCATTCGATGGCATGGTCGGGAGTTCGAAGAACGGACAGGTATCGTCGCTCACCTTGACTCCTCTTTAGAAGATATTGACTTGACTCAACAGCAATCAACGGCCGTCTTTCGCATTTTCGAAGAAGCCATGACGAATGTCATGCGTCACGCGCAAGCAACGCAAGTCGACATCAAACTGGAAAAAGAGAATGGCGAGCTGGAATTGAGCATACGTGATAACGGTCGTGGTATCACCGAAGCCGAGAAGTCAGCTCGTCGAACGCTCGGACTTCTCGGCATGCGAGAACGCGCGAATCTAATCGGCGGGCAAGTCGATATCACCGGCAGCGAAGGAAAGGGAACTATGGTTAGCCTCCGCATTCCGGTTGCGTGACGGTTCCCCGGCCACATTAATCGCGCTCGAGAGATTACGAGCGCCACACTGTGTGGGGAGGTGCTGGTTAATCGCGCTGCTGGCGGGAGCACCGTGAATATTCTCTGATATCTCAGGCCTGGTTCGCTGCTTAACTCCGTCGCTGGCGGCCCCGATGATTCACCAGGAAATTTCTCGACAAGACGCCAGGACGGTTCTACAGTATGAGTAATCCGCCCGGGTTGTCCGCGCAGCCACCCTGTTGTGACTGACCCAGAGCAAGCAGGAAACCACGAACACCCAGGTAAAGTATTTTCGAACCTCGCGACCCAACTCCTCAGTGGGAAACGCACCCTTAAGTCGCTGGAGATGACTATGGCGACAGAATTACGAAAGACCGGCATTAGCGTCATCGGCGATATGCCCTGGGGTACGCACTTCTGTCACTTCTACGAGACGAAACAGGATCTGCTCGACACCCTGGTTCCCTATTTCAAAGCTGGATTGGAAAGCAAAGAGTTCTGCGTCTGGGTGGTCTCGGACTCCGACCTAATTACAGTGGCAGAGGCCAAAGGAGCGTTGGCACAAGCTGTTCCTGGCCTTGATCGACACCTCGCGGCTGGGAACATTGAAGTCCTTAACGGGCTTGACTGGTATCTCGAAAAAAATGTGTTCAATTTAGAGAAAGTAATGAGCGCGTGGGACGCAAAACTCAAACGAGCATTGGATCTCGGGTACGAGGGAATGCGAGTTTCGGGGGATGCGTTCTGGCTAAGAGAGAAAGATTGGAAAGATTTTTGTGCTTACGAAAAACAGCTTAACGATTCCATTACCGATCGACATATGAACGTGCTGTGCACCTATCCGTTGACCAGGAGCGGAGCCGCTGAGATCCTCGACGTTGCGCAGACCCACCAATTTGCCATCGCCAGACGGCGAGGGGAATGGGAAGTCATTGAAAGTCTGGAGCTGATACAAGCCAAGGCCGAAATAAAAAGACTCAATGAAGCGCTGAAACGAATCATAGAGCGTACACCCAAGCCGTCTGCGATTTTGAGGTATGGGATGGCTTTTCTGTCGGTTACCGCGGCGCTGATCATCGCAATGTGGATGGAGAGCGTTCTGCAATCTGCGCCTCATGTATCGCTGTTTCTTTGCGCCGTCATGCTTAGTGCCTGGTTTGGTGGAGTCAGGCCGGGCTTACTCTCGATTGCGCTCTCCCTTTTTGCTTTCGCCTATATCTTGCCTCCGAACTATTCGTTTGCTGTCGAAACCAGGGAAATACCGCGCCTTTTCATTTTTGCGCTGTCCGCCCTTTTTGTCGCGTTGCTGAGCGCCACGCAAAGGAACAAAGCAGAGTCGCTCAGGCACGCGCGCGACGTCCTGGACGGAACAGTTCAAGAACTGAAGCGAACCAACGTGGCGTTGCAGGCGGAGATCACCGAACGCAAGCATGCCGAGGAGACGGTCAATGCAACCAGCGAGCAGTTACGGGCTCTGTCAGCAAGTTTGCAATCCGCCAGAGAAGCTGAAGGCTCACGCATCGCGCGGGAGATCCACGATGAACTTGGCTCGATGCTGACGACTTTGAAATGGGATGTGGAGGAAATTCAAAAGACCCTCTCCACGCCAGTCGATCATTCTCAACTAGTGGCGGTGCGAGAGAAGTTGCAGGGTCTGATCAAGCTGACCGATATGTCCGTTAGTACTCTTCGCAGGATAGCCTCTGAATTGCGGCCAAGCGTGCTGGACGATCTTGGGTTGGCGGCAGCCATCGAATGGCAAACGCAGCAATTTCAAGCCCGCGCAGGAATCACATGCAATTGCGATTGCCCCCTGGAAAACATCGAGTTGAGCGCGGAACAATCAACGGCAGTATTTCGCATCTTCCAGGAGGCTTTGACCAATGTCCTGCGCCACGCGCGAGCGACCCGGGTAGATATCAAGATAAATGAAGAGAACGGCTATTTCGTGTTGTCGGTTAACGACAACGGCAAAGGAATGAAAGACGGGGAAATATCTGGAACTGAATCACTCGGTTTGCTCGGAATGCGCGAACGCGCTCACCTCATTGGAGGAGAAATCAGCATCACAAGCGTCGAAGGCCAGGGCACTGTCATTAACCTGCGCCTGCCCATTGCGGGCGCCGCGAGATAGTTCGAAGAATGACGCGCTGAAACGGGTGTCTTCTTTGCATGGATCAGTAATTGAATGGAAGGAACAAACGCCGCTCCACTCAACCGTTATGACCGCACAGCTCGACATCGTATCGTAACTGAGCCTCTATCGCTGTTTCTTTGCGCCCTGTTCATTGGCAGTTATGGTAAAGTTGGGCAGAGCTTGCTCCTGGTGGCGTTCTGCTGGCTTTCAAATATTACTTCATGACTCCGCTTCATTCGTTGCCTGTTACAGCTACGAAGATATCGCGCCTTCTCATTTTTTTATTGGCATTGGTTTCGTCCAGCGTGGCGCAAACTGCCCTCGAGCCGCCGCGAACTATCCGGGTCGTGGTGGACAACGCCTACGCGCCCTACTCGTTTCAATCGGATGATGGCAAGTTGCAGGGCATCCTGATCGATCAATGGCAGGCGTGGGAAAAAAAGACGGGGATCAAGGCCGAGATCCACGCGATGGACTGGGGCGAAGCGTTGCGGCGCATGCGCGCCGGCGACTTCGATGTGATCGACTCCATCGTCGAGACCGCTGAGCGCCGAGACTACTTTGATTTCACTCCGGCATATACCACTATCGAAGCGTCGATCTACTTTCGGAAAGACATTTCCGGCATCTCAGACCTCGCCTCGCTGAAAGGATTTCCAGTCGGAGTAAAAACGGGCGACCAACATATTGACCAACTCAAGGCAAACGGGGTTACGGCCGTGATCCCGTTTCAAAATAATGACGCGATTATCGAGGCGGCCAAGCAGCATAGGGTCAATGTCTTTGTGGTTGATGACCCGTCGGCGCTTTATCTCTTGAACAAACTGGGCGTCGAGGAGGAATTTCGGCATTCGGCGCCGGTCTTCCAAGACGAACTGCGACGCGCCGTGCGCAAAGGAGATGCGGCGATGCTGCGCAGGGTATCAGAGGGATTCGCAGCGATCGACGCCGGCGAGTTGAAGCAGATCGACGAGAAATGGTTTGGCCGCACTCTCAATAGGTATGGCCGCTACCTCACCTATGCGGGCTACGCCGCGGCGGTGGCTCTTCTGCTTATCGCCGGCCTGGTCGGGTGGAATCGCACGCTCAGAAAGAGAATCGCTCAGCGGACCGCGGAATTGGGTGAGAGCGAACAGCGCTTCCGTCAGATCGCCGAGAACATCCGTGAAGTATTCTGGATGAGCACCGGTGACTTCGGCGCCCCGCTGTTCACCATGCTTTACATTAGCCCTGCGTACGAGAGCGTCTGGGGGCGAACATGCGAAAGTCTGTATCGAGATCCGCACTCCTTTATCGATGCGATTCACCCTGACGACCGTGCCCGTGTGGCTGACGTAAATGAACGAGATCAGGAACAGGGTTTTGAAATTGAGTATCGCGTCGTGCGGCCGGACGGATCGATGCGTTGGATACGGGATCGGGGATTCCCCATTAGAGATGAGGCAGGTCGCTTCTACCGGCTCACTGGAATTGCCGAAGATATTACCGAGCGCAAGCAGGCCGAGGAGGCGCTCGACGAACGCTTGCGTTTTGAGACGCTGGTGAGCGAACTCTCAGCTGCATTCGCTAACCTATCGCCCAATGAAGTTGATCGTGAGATAGATAAGTGGCTGCAAACTCTCGTCGAGTTTCTGGGTGTGGATCGAGCCACGTTCTTTCAGTTTGGGGAGGATTGGACGACGCTTTACCGGAGTCATTCATACACAGTTCCCGGAATCGAACCCCTGCCGCCGCCGCCAATCGGGTTGAAAGATCAATTCCCCTGGATCATGGACCAGCTGCGTCGAGGGGTTACGGTCAAGTGGTCGCGCATCCCTGATGACATGCCTGAGGAGGCTGCGAAGGAAAAGGAGTATGCGGCCAAGGTTGGAGTCAAGTCGGGACTGAACATCCCCGTGCTAGTGGGCGGGTCGGTCATCTGTGCAATTTCGTTCACCTCAATAAAAACCTACCATGACTGGCCTGACGCGATGGCAGCGCGACTGCGCCTCGTCGGAGAAATCTTCGCCGCCGCCGTCGAACGCAAACGGGCCGAGGCGGCGTTACGAAAGAGTGAGGAACAGTTCCGGCAAATGGCCGAAAATATTCGAGAAGTATTCTGGTTAACAACAGCCGACTTGAGCAAAATGCTCTACATCAGTCCCGCGTACGAGGCTGTCTGGGGACAATCCAGCGAAAGTTTATATCGAGAGCCGCGCGCTTTTTTTGCTGCAATACACGCTGAGGACCGCTCCCGCGTGGTCGACATCATTGAAAGAGATCGTGAACAGGGTTTTGAAGTTGAGTATCGCGTGGTACGGCCGGATGGATCGATCCGCTGGATACGAGATCGTGGATTCCCAATCAAAGATGAGTTAGGGCGTTTCTATCGGGTGGCGGGAATTGCCGAAGACATTACCGAGCGCAAGGAAGCCGAAGATGCATTGCGCCGCAGCGAAGATCGCCTGCGGCTCGTCATCGACACTATTCCCACTATGGCCTGGAGCCTTCAGCCTGACGGCGTTATTGATTTCGTCAATCAGCGTTGGATGGACTACACCGGCCTTTCATTGGAGGAGGCAATTGCAGAGCCGACGGGCACCATGCACCCCGAGGACCTTTCAGCTGCGTCGGCAGAGTGGGGCGCGAACATGGCCGCTGAGGAACCGTTTGAGGGCGAATTACGCTTGCGGCGGGCTGACGGGGAATATCGCTGGTTCCTGGTTCGCACCGACCCGTTGCGCGACGAGCAAGGAAAAGTCGTTAAGTGGTACGGAGCGTCGATCGACATTGAGGATCGCAAGCGGGCCGAGGAGACGCTGCAGTACAGCCAGACGCAATTGGCCGAAGCTCAGCGCCTGGCCCATGTTGGCAGTTGGGAGTGGAACTTACTTACTAACGCCGTAACCTGGTCTGATGAGCTTTATCGCATTTTCGGTCTTCAACCTGGAAAAATGAACCTCCCCGGCGATGCAATTCCGTTTATCCATCCGGAGGATCGAGACTTGGTGTTTAGCACCGTAGAGAGCGCTGTCAAAAATAAAGAACCATTCAGCTTTTACTACCGCGTACTTAGACCCGACGGGGATGAGCGGATTGCTCATTCGCGTGGACATATTGTGTGCGCTGAAAATGGACAGCCGATCAGAGTGTTCGGGGCTACTCAGGATGTGACGGAACTCAAACAGGCGGAAGAGAAACTCAAGGCAACAAGCGAGCAGTTGCGCGCGCTCTCGGCTCGTCTGCAATCGGCCAGGGAAGAGGAGGGAACTCGCATCGCTCGCGAAATTCACGATGAGCTTGGTTCAGCGTTGACGAGTCTTAAATGGGATCTGGAGGGGATGGAAAAAATGCCGTCCGACCCGAAGTCTGGTCCGGAACTCGCATCAATGAGAGAGAAAGCCAAAACTATGACGCGTTTGGTTGATGGCACAATCGATGTCCTCAGAAGGATTTCTGCGGAACTGCGTCCAGGCGTTTTAGACGATCTTGGGCTTGTGTCCGCAATTGAATGGCAAGCGCGGCAGTTCCACGATCGAACTGGGATAGCCGTTCATTGCGATTGCTCTCTGGACGACGTTAATTTGAACCAGGAGCAATCAACCGCTGCCTTCCGCATCCTTCAGGAAGCTTTGACTAATGTTCTGCGTCACGCGCAAGCGACCCGGATTGACATTAGGGCCGCCGAAGCAGCCGGCGAATTCATGTTAACTATCAGCGACAACGGCAGAGGCATCTCGGAGGATGAGACGTCAGGACTCAAATCGCTCGGCTTGTTGGGGATGCGAGAACGGGCCATTCTCATTGGAGGGAAAATCGACATTGCCGGGGTTGCAGGAAAAGGAACCGTGATTACACTGACAGTGCCAATTGGTCGCGCGGGCGGACCTTCGGATCCGGCAAATGACTAAACGCCATCATCACAAGGTATCGTTGCCGGAAAATGTGGGTACTAGCAAATGAAGAGAATTCTCATCGTTGACGACCATGAAGTTGTCCGAGACGGCATTAGGAGGATCCTCGATGAGCAGCCCGGCACAATGGCTTTTGGCCAAGCGGGAACTGCCGAAGAAGCGCTCAGCCTGGCGCGCGACGAAGACTGGGACGTTGTGGTGCTCGATCTCTCTTTAGGCGGGAGAAGCGGGCTGGAAGTATTGAGAGCGTTGAAGCAGATTCGTCCCAGACTTCCGGTGCTGATTCTCAGCATGCATTCGGAAGAACAGTATGCACGTCGTGCTTTCAAAGGTGGCGCCAGCGGGTACGTCACCAAAGATAGCCCGCGAGCAGAGTTGCTCAAAGCAATGAAGAAAGTAATCAACGGCGAGAGGTACGTTAGCCTAACTCTAGCCGAGAAACTGGTATTCGATATTGAAAGGGGAACGGACCGCCCGCCTCACGAGGCTCTTTCGGACCGCGAGTTTGAAGTGATGAAGTTGATTGCTTCCGGGAAAACAGTTACCGAAATTGCCGACATCCTCTCGCTTAGTGATAAAACCATCAGCACCTATCGCGCGCGCATCTTAGAAAAAATGAATATGAAAACAAACGCAGAGATCATCCGCTACGCCATTCAGAACAAATTGGTAGATTAAGAATAAGTCAGCCAGTGGTCCTCCCAATCCAGGTGCTCGCTCCCGATCCAAAAGCGTTCACGTCCAGTGCTATGGCGGACAAGCAAAAAGCCGCGCTGGGTGAATTTGAATGAATTGCAGGAAAGATCTAGTGCGATCTGGGCGCTTATCTGCCACCGAAGAAGTTTGAATTTGTAGGGTAAAGACGGACAAACTTGTCAGGCCAGGGCGGACACAAAAATCAAACTCATGCTGATATTCGTTTCGGAGCGGGCTTGTTATCTTACCGCAAGTGAACCAGATCAAGGTCTTGCTGGCAGTGGATCATCCGCTTGTACGTAGTGGAATCCGGTCACTGCTCGATAGCATGTCGGATATTCAGGTCGTCGCCGAAGCCGGTGACGGTCACGAAGCCCTGCGCTTAATCGAAGAATATCAACCCGACGTAGTCTTGATGGATATTTCAATGCCGAACCTGAGTGGTCTGCAGGCGACTGTGCGCGTCACAAGAAACTTTCCCAAGGTGCATGTGATCATCCTTTCGATGCATTCGAGTGAAGAATACGTCTCGCGAGCGTTGGCTTCAGGCGCGGCGGGTTATCTAGTGAAAACCTGCTCGGCTTCTCAAGTTGAACAGGCGATAGCAATCGTTGCGAGCGGCAAGACATATCTCGGTCTGCCAGACGTTGTTGCTGATGCCGCTGTGCACAAGAGTGCCGAAAAAACTCTACTCGAACGCCTAACTCCACGCCAGAGCGAAGTGCTGCGCTTGCTCGCGGAAGGCGGTTCTATGAAAACCATTGCTCAGAGCCTGGACATAAGCGTTAAGACGGTGGAGACGCATCGGGCAGAGTTGATGAATCGCCTGGATCTGCACGATATTGCCAGCCTTGTGCGCTTTGCGGTTAAAGTCGGGCTAATAAGCCTGGAAGACTAACCTCCCAAATCCCTATCGGTGGAAGCGATCAATCTCCCTACTCTAGAAGCCTTAGCGATTGGTTTGTTCGCGGCGCTGCCCTCTTCGCTGGTCGCGGGTCCGCGCCAGACTTGAAATGACTTGCAAACTTGTTCATAAAGGAATATAGGTTGCCACGAAAGCAGCTAGTGTGTCCTTGTCCAGGAGAATGACAGGTTTAGTCAAGGCTGCTTCTCTCTAGTGTGCGTAGGCACCGCCTCTGAACTCTCTCGGCGACTCCCTGCCAATCTCCGCCACATCCGTAACGCTGTGCCTGCGCCTCGGCGTTGCTTATCTAAGGAGAAAAGCATGAGTGATAAGAAAGACGCGAATCCGAATGAAATCCCATTTCTGCCCGGGGAACTGCGTGCGACCATGGAAGCATCTAGCGATCTCTCGGCCCCTGACATTTGCGAGAAAATTGAGAATCTGCTCGACAACGTAATTCGCAAATTATGTTCGGCCAAACAGTTTGAGCTCAAGTCCGGCAATTGCAGCGAACGCTGTCAGACGGTCGAAGAACCCAAGATCGTGCCCTGCCTGCGCCTGCGTTGGGGAGACGGCCCGCAAGACCATCTCGAGACGGATGATACTGAAGTTCTTTGCATCACTGTCTGCAATCCCTATTCGAACGTGGTGCTTAAGGACTTCAACCTGCAACTGTTTGTGTTCACGGGAGCGGGCGGCCCGGTCCCGAATCAGGCCGATGGTACTCCGTCTGTCATGATCAAGCCTCAGTTCAACATCTGCTTCGATGACATTCCAGCGTGCGACCCACAGAAGCCTGGTCAATCCTGTGTGTCGCGCGAAGTGGTGCTGATAGATCGCGGTGCGGTACCGGGTCAGTATAAGGTCGTCGCCCTTTATTGCTTCGAGGCGTGCTTCACTAAATTCAATCTGCGTGACCCTGCCGTCTTTACGCTGGACTTGGTGGCTAGTTAGGGTTTGTGGATTAGGAGGCGGTTTCCCGATACCCCTTCGAGATGCCGGACGAACAAGCGACGTGTGTGCTGAGCGCGCGACGTTTTCAAGTTCGCGATAGCGGCGAAGGCATGCTTCGTCGCAAAACCTGTGGTTTCCCAAATGAAGCCCCGGGGACGTCGGTGCTCGCTGCGTCCCCGGGGCCCTCTTTATCTGTCAGGTCGGCTCGGCCATAGACAACGGGAGCCGATAGCGTCTCGCCCCGAGGTCGGATGCTTGGAACGGCCCCCCCCTCAAGGTAGAATGGGTAGGAAGAGAATTGCCCGATGAATGAAACCAGACCAAGCAGACTGATTGTCGGTATCACCGGTGCGACGGGAACGATCTTTGGCGTGCGTCTGTTGCAGATGTTGCACGGGTCGGGGATCGAGACTCATTTGGTGATCAGTAGGTGGGGCGCACGCACACTGGTTCACGAAACTGATTTCACGGTGGACGAGGTGCAGCGCATGGCGACGCAAAGTTATCCCGTGGGCGATCAGGGAGCTGCTATTTCCAGTGGCTCGTTTCTTACGTTGGGGATGGTTGTGGCGCCGTGCAGCATGGGGACACTCGCGGCGATTGCCAACGGACTGGCCGACAATCTGATTCATCGCGCCGCCGATGTGATTCTAAAAGAGCGCCGGAAACTGGTGCTGGTCGTGCGCGAGTCGCCCGTCCACGAGATTCACCTCGAGAACATGTTGAAGCTGTCGCGGATGGGAGTAATCATCCTGCCGCCGGTGCCGGCCTTCTACAATCATCCGCAAAACCTCGACGATATGATCAATCACGTGACGATGCGGGTTCTGGATCAGTTCGACATCCATCTGGATGTTATGAATCGCTGGGATGGGACGATGCTCTCAAGCGCGAAGCCCGCGGACTAACCTTTCGGCAGTTTGTTTAGAGTTTAAGCTTTACTTGCGCCGGTGATCAGCAACCTAAAAGTTGAACTCTGAACGGAGCTTCCACCCGCCCAGGACTCACATCCCGATATTCTTCAGGTGATATCGCTCAGTGTCGTACAAGCGATCGACGTCAACTGTACTAATCTGTCCAGACACGGCTGAGATGTCGACCAGCGAAAGGTCACACGCCGGCGCAATCCCGCGGGCCGAAACCATCTTTCCAAACTGACCATTGGCGACCGCCTCAGCGGCGCGAGCTCCAAATAACAAACCCATGATGCGGTCGATCGGGCTGGGTGGGCCGCCGCGCTGCGGGTGTCCCAGCATCACCGCCCTGGATTCGTATGGAGTTTCGCTCTGTATTCTGCGGGCCAGCACCTCACCCACGCCTCCCAGACGCATATGTCCGAACGCATCGTGGCGGTCGTCAATAGTAATCATTTCGCCGTCTTCGGCTCGGGCCCCTTCGGCGACGACAATCACGGCATAACGCGGCCGCTTCGACGGGCCTCGGCTCAGCCCTGGCTCGCCCATTCGATTCCGCAAGAGACGAAAAACTTTTTCATAGTGAAAGGGATGTTCCGGGATCAGAATAATGTGCGCCTGACCTGCGACACCGGACCATAAAGCCAGATGGCCCGCATGGCGTCCCATTACTTCAATGATTTGCACCCAGCCGTGTGATCCCGCCGGGGTGAGTGATCGCTCGATGACGTCCGAAACGTTGCGTAGCGCCGTATCAAACCCGAGTGTATAGTCGGTGCCGGCCAGGTCTTTGTCGATCGTCTTGGGAATCCCCACCACGGGCACGCCCATCTCAGCCAGCCTGGCGGCCACGCCGAGTGTGTCCTCGCCGCCGCACGCGACCACGGCGTCAAGCGAAAGCTTTTTAATATTCTCAATGACTTCTCCGGAACGATCGCACGGCTCTCCTTCTTCCGTCATTTGACGAAATGGATTTGTTCGCGATGAGCCGAGATTAGTTCCACCATCGCGATCCCAGCGGCGCACCTTGGCCCGAGTAAGGTGCAGGACGTCCGGCAAAGGATTCAGCAGACTTCGCCAGCCATCAAACAGACCCGAGACGTGCAGGCCAAGTTCCGAACCCCGGTATACCAAACCCTTGATCGCCGGGTTCAATCCGGGGGCGTCGCCTCCGCCGGTCAGCACTCCAACGCGAATCGCTTTAGTCATAGCTCAAACCGAAATAAGATTTGTCGTTTCTTTATGATTACATCACTCTGACGGAATCTGAAAGGCGGGATGAGCGATAGAGCGTCGGTCATCGGCGACAATCGACTTTCCAAATTGTTCGAAGCAGAAACCGTTTGAAACGTTTCCAGTTATGTCGGGCGCTAAATTCAACGCGCTAGAGCGACGGTGCTAATGAGACCATCGGTAGTTCAAACCACAATGATTTTATCGACATTTCACAGTAAGATAAGTTGAGCTTACACTTGGCGGGCCCGCATATCTCAAGATGACTAGGAGCAGCACGAACTTCATCAGTCGTAGAACCGCCTGGGTTAGTCTATTGGTTATCGCTCTCGTCGCATTCGTGATCGTTTTCGTGCCGGCTTGGATCATTCAACCCTTCAAGCCGCAAACGACGCGGGGACTGGAAATCTCGTTTACCTTGCGCCGCTGGTCGCCGCTGGTAACGTTGATTGCTCTGGCTGCCGCGCTGTTGTTGGTGGGGCTGCTCGGGCGGGGATCCCGCTGGTGGAGCAAGGGACTGCTTGTCTTAATCATGCTGCCGCTGCTGGCTTCGACCTGGTTCGCGCGCCAGAACCATTTCGAGTGGATGTTCAATCCGCTTGCCCACAGCGCATATGCGAAACCGAGCGAGGCCACCTTTGTCGGCGACAACGACATGGTGCTGGCCGTCGAGGATAACGGAGAAGCCGTCGCCTATCCCGTGCGCTTGATGGCCTATCATCACCTGGTGCAGGACACGGTCGGTGGCACTCCGATCGTCGCTACCTATTGAACGCTCTGTCACACCGGTCTGGTGTGGGAAACGACAGTCGGCGGGCAAGTTCTTCACTTTCATCTAGCGGGGATCAATAACCAGAACTTCATTATGCGCGACGAAGAGACAGGTTCGTGGTGGCAACAGGTAACCGGCGAGGCCATCTTCGGACCCCTCAAAGGCCAGCGGCTTCATTCCGTGATCCACGACGAGCTGACTTTCGGATTATGGAAGCGCGAAAAACCCGGCGGGCGTGTCCTGCGGCCTGATGAAGCAATAATGCGCGCGGGAAAGTATGCGCCGGCCAACTGGGAAGAACGCATGACAAAACTGCCGGTGACCACGTCGCAAAGTTTCGATAGGGCGCTGGATCCGCGCGCGCTGGTCGTCGGCCTGACGATCAATGGCGCGTCGCGCGCTTATCCCATCGACGCTGCGCTGAAGCAAAGCCCAATCCTCGACGATCTTGGCGGCGTTCCGATCTTCATCGTGGCCGGCGACGATAAGAAGTCAGTGCGCGCTTTTGAAAGATTAGTTGATGGGCGCAAGCTGGAATTCTTCAGCAAGCAGGGAAGCACATCCTTTCTTTTGGTGGATGCTGAGACCGGCAGCGGCTGGGACTTTACCGGAAAGGCCATTAGCGGCCCGCTCAGCGGGAAACAGTTGAAGAAAGTCCCGCTGCTGAACGATTATTGGTTTGACTGGAAGACCTACAATCCACAGACCACGATCTATCAGCTCGGTAATCGCTAATGTGTTGCCTTACAGAAATTTCTTTCGTGCGCGTTCGTGTGATTCGTGGATCGAACCTTTGCCCACAGCAATCCATCCACTAAATCACACGAAAAATCACGAAAAGCAAGATCGGTTTCTTTCTTTCACGGAACTGGCGTCCTTGCTTGCCTGTTGAATGGTTATCTTTTGAGACACTATAGAACCATGTTCAAGTTCTTAACTGACCGGTGCCTCCCAACGATTTGGCTGGCGCTGCTGAGTGTCATGTTGACCGGGACCGTTGCAGCCCAACGAGCACACACGCTCACCGGCGACATCCGGCTCCATAAAGACTTTCATTCAAAGATTCTCAATAACGATCGCGACGTGATCGTCTATTTGCCACCTGGCTATGACAAGGATAAGCAACGACACTACTCCGTGCTTTACTTGCACGATGGGCAGAATTTGTTTGACGGCGCGACATCTTTCATCCCCGGACAAGAGTGGAGGGCGGACGAAGCTGCCGAAGCATTGATCGCCAATGGGAGGATCGAACCCCTGATCATCGTCGGTGTTTACAACACCGGAAAGGATCGTATCGATGAGTACACGCCGGTTGCAGATCCTAAGTACAAAGCCGGCGGCAAGGCGGATCTTTACGGCCGTCTGCTGGTCGAAGAACTCAAACCATTCATCGACAAAACCTACAGAACAAAGAGGGACGCGGCGCGTACGGGTCTGGGCGGATCGTCTTTGGGCGGATTAGTGTCGATGTATTTGGGATTGAAATACCCGAACGTGTTTGGCCGGGTGGCGGTGGTCTCTCCGTCAGTTTGGTGGGGCAGCAATTACATCGTCCACTATGTAGAAGCGCAGAAGAAAAAACCTTCGTTGCGTGTTTGGCTGGACATCGGAACGAAAGAAGGACGCAATCCGGCGGAGGCGCAAACCACAGTTGACGGCGCCCGGCTGCTAAAGGAGACATTGATCAAGAAGGGCTGGAAGTTGGGGAAAGATCTCAAGTACTTTGAAGCCCAAGGCGCGGAGCACAACGAGAGGGCCTGGGCGGCGCGGTTCGAGCAGATACTCGAGTTCCTCTTTCCACGCAAACTGTAAGATAATCCGTCCGACGTCCTGATGTACCAACTTCAGTTGGGTTCTTTTTTTGGAATACTCGGCTAAGGTAGGTACTCTGAAGAAAATTCGTTGGCTGGCACGAGGAGACGAACTATGAAGAATTCGACACGACGTTTGGTTCTGGGGATGGCAGCAGTTTTTCTTGTCTGTTCCTTACCTGTGCTGGCAACGGCGCAGGACACAGTAACTGTGCTCGCGGGCGCGGAACTAACGCGAGTGGTGCCTCCGGGATTTTATTTCCAGGCTTTGAGCGCGCCGACGCAGATGCGTAACTCTGCGGCAGTCCGGTTCGGCAGTAAACGTTATGTGATTGCCGGACTGGTGGACACTTCCGGATATGCCGCCGACGTGCGCGCAAAGTATGAAGGGTTCTTTATCACCGATTCCCCGATCAGCATTAACGGCACCGACCTGGGCATCGGCGCCTACGGATTTGGTTTTAGCAATGATGGCAAAATGCAAATTCTGGATCTGGCCGGCAACCAGGTGATCTCTGTTGCCACGACGAAGGATGCTGCGCTGAAAAGGCCAAGACCGTTGATGATGATGAAGTCCGGGGATGGCGTGCGGTTCTATAATGGGAAAGACTATGTGACGATTGCCGCAAGATAGGTCGAAAAAAGCGGCGGGGGCAAGCCCCCTTCCCGACCTTGAGGTGCCCAGAGTTGAGCGCATAGCTTGAATAGATGGCTTTCAAGCAAGAGAAAGCCTTAAACTTGAAAAGTCTCTCAGGTTATGAAGGCGGGCTTGCCCCCGCCCTTTTATTTGTCGATTGGACTGTTTTGAGATATTAGCGGCATCTTAACCCAAACATGAGATCTTCGTTCGCCTTCTTCGCTCTTCTGATCTCGTCCCTTTCTCTAGTCGTCGCCGATTCAACCGTAATCAGACATTCTTCTGCGCGCGCGGATGCGTCTGCTGAACAGGCCGCATTCGACAAACGCGAGGCAGCCTATCGCGCCAACAATCTCGGCGTGGCGTTCCTGGAACAGTACAACGCCAAAGAAGCAGTCTCATCTTTCACCCAGGCACTCGAAATCAAACCCGACCTGCTGATTGCCCGAATCAATCTGAGCATCGCGCTTTATTACCTGCCTGATATCGATCGAGCGAAACGAGAAGCTGAAAAAGCTCTGGCTCAGGATCAGAACGCCCCGCAGCCGCATTACATTCTCGGATTGATTGCACGGTCACAGAACCGCTTTGAAGAAGCTATCGCGGAATTCGGAAAGGTTTTGAAGACTGATCCTGACGACGTCGGTTCAAACATAAACATCGGCCAAATCTTTGTGCAGGAGAAGAAATATGACGAAGCGATCGGCGCTTTTCGTCGAGCGATTAAGGCCGAACCTTACAACGAAACTGCCCTCTACAATCTTGGTTTGTTGCTGACGCGAACGGGAAAAAGAGAGGAAGGCCAACGGCTGATTCAGAAATTTCAGCAGTTCAAGCAAAGCGGCGCCGGCACCACGCTGGGCGCAAACTATCTCGAGGGCGGACATTATGCTGAGGCGGTGGTTTCAACCGGGGCGGAGGCTGAGTTGGTTGATAAAGCTATTCCGGATGTCGTGTTCCAGGACGTAACCGAAGGCTTACTATCCGAGCCTCTTAAGCTGAGGACGGATAAGCGTCGCCTCAGTTCACGAGTACCCACAGTGGCACTCGCGCAATCCTATGCGCGCGGGGAACCGATCGTATTGTTTGACTATGATGGTGACGGTGATCTGGATATCTTCGATGTATCTTCACCGGGAAGACTTCTGCGCAATGACGGAAAAACCTTCACGGACGTCTCGGCATCGTCCGGTCTGACGTATCCCGGTGACGGATTCGCCTTTGCCGCCGTGGCAGGAGATTACGACAATGATGGTAAGCCCGATTTGCTGGTGGTGCGCGGACCTGAGACGGCCTTTGTGTTGTATCACAACGATGGCAATGGACATTTCTCAGACAAAACGAGAGAGGCCGGCATCCTTGTGCCTACAAACTCGGCTAAGTTACATCTTTCGTGTGCGTTTCTCGATTTCGACCATGACGGCGATCTGGACATCTTCATTACCGGCCCGCCAAACATTTTGTTTCGCAACAACGGCAACGGGACATTCACAGACATAACTGAGACGGCAAGAGTCACGGGTCAAAAATCGTTCACTGGTTCTGGCGCCGTAGTGCCAACCGACTTCGACAACCGACGCGATATAGATCTATTCGTCCTCAATCGCAAAGAAAATCCGCCGGCGCTTTTTCGTAACCTGCGAGACGGTGCCTTCGCTGATGTAGCGACAGAAGTTGGTCTTGGCCAGCGTGGTCAGTACACCTGTGTCGCCGCCGGAGACGTTAACAAAGACGGTTTCACAGATTTCTTTTTGGGGCGCGCAGATGCTCCCGGCATCCTCGCGATCAGCACCGGCAACGCGCACTTCCGTCTCTTGCCTGCGCCTCCCGGGACCAAAGAGGCGAACGCCGCGCAGTTTATCGATTATGACAACGACGGGCTGCTGGATCTCTTGCTCCTGACGAACGAAGGTCTACACGTTTGGCGAAACGTCGGCGATGGCTTCGTGGACGTCAGCGACAAGACGCTCTCTGCTGCACTGCAGAACCTCTACGGGAAGCTCGATTCCACGTGGCTTGGGCACCTCGCACTCGGGGCGGGCGATTTGGATGGTGACGGCGACATTGATTTAGTCGTGCGCGGACCAAATGGCGAAATGCACGTGTTGCGCAACAACGGCGGCAACCGCAATCACTCTATGACGGTGAATCTTCACGGTCGCATCAGCAACCGGAGCGCGATCGAAGCGAAAGTTGAAATGCGTGCCGGCAGTCTTTGGCAGAAACTCGAAACTTACTCGGCTTCACCGGCGCCGGCGCCTGCTGATTTGATCTTTGGTTTGGGAAAGCGCGAACGGCCTGATGCGGTGCGAGTGCTGTGGCCGGCGGGAATTGTGCAGGCAGAGACGGAGTTTCCCGCGTTTACGGGTGGAAACCGAAAGCCCGCGTTTATCTCGCTCGATATCACCGAACTCGATCGCAAGCCTTCGTCGTGTCCTTATCTATATACGTGGAACGGCGAGCGTTTTGAATTTGTCACCGATTTTATGGGCGGCGGAGAAATGGGCTATCTGGAAGAGCCCGGCCGCTATAACAAGCCTGACCCCGAAGAGTATGTGCGCATCCGCGGCGACCAATTGAAGGAAAAGAACGGTCGCTATGAACTGCGCGTCACGAACGAGTTGGAAGAGGCGATGTTTGTAGATCGCTTACAGCTGCTGGCCGTGACGCATCCAGCCGGCACTGAAATCTATCCCAACGAAGGCATGTCAGATCCGCCTAAGCCTTTCAAGTTATTTGTGACGCGCGACGCGCGGCCGCCTTTGAGTGCGATTGATAACCACGGGAACGATGTGCTTGATCTCATTTCACGAATGGATCGCCGCTGGCCCGATGATTTCAAACTCGATCGGATTCGTGGCTATGCAGAAGAACATACGCTGACCATGAAGCTCAGTGAACCGGCGTCAGCGAAAGTCTTGCTGCTGTTGACCGGGTGGACCGATTACGCCTGGTCCAGCGACAACGTGGCCGCGGCACAGGCAGGGAAGACGATGAAGTCGCCGGCCTTGCAGGTAAAAGACGAAAGCGGAAATTGGCGCACTGTTATCGAAGACATTGGCATACCGGTGGGCCGGCCGCAGACAGTGACTGTAGACCTGACCGGCAAGTTCCTGAGCGCCAGACGCGAAGTGCGCATCGTTACCAACATGCGCATCTATTGGGACCAGATTTTGGTTGACACCTCAGATAAGCATCCGCCGGCTCAGATCGCTCGGCTCGATCCAGTGCGGGCTGATCTGAATTGGCGAGGTTTCTCGGCCGAGGTGACTCCCGATAATCGTGAACCGTTTGGTTATGATTACGCGCGCGTCTCTTTCACTTCGCCATGGAAAGTGATGACCGGAAAATATACGCGCGAAGGCGATGTGCGCGAATTACTCTTAATGAGCGACGACATGTTTGCCATCTGCCGGCCGGGTGACGAGATCAGTGTGTCTTTTGACGCGAGCGCGCTCCCGCTGCTGCCGAAAGGCTGGACCCGCACGTTTCTGCTCTACTCAGACGGTTTCAGTAAAGAGATGGACATCAACTCGGCCAGTCCCGACCAGTTTGCTCCTTTGCCGTTTCACGGGATGAGCCGCTATCCATATGCGTGGCCGGAACATTATCCGCTAACCGAAGCGCGCCGGAGATATATTGAGAAATACAACACGCGGGTCGTCACTTCGCCGGTGACATCGATCGAGTCCGTAATGGTTCATCGATAGTCCGCAGATTACACAGATTACGCCGATTAGGAAGGCAGGGAAAAACGTCAGCTCAGCGACAAAGCCTTTGTCCAATCATTCTTTGATTTCGTTATCTGTGAAATCTGCGTAATCTGCGGACGAAAGTCTTCTTATGGAACATATCAGATACTCAGCCGCCGCCTGTCAGGTGGACATGGCGAACCCGATCGAGCGCAGGGCGATGCGCGCGAATACCGATCGGATGCTGTCAATGATTGATTCGGCAGTGGCGGGTGCGGCGCCGTTTCTACCGGTGCGGCTCGTCGTCTTTCCAGAGTTCGCACATTCGGCGCCAGTATTTGCAACTGCCGCGGAGTTGATCGAGAAGCTCGCTGTTGAGATCCCTAACGAACACACAGAGCGACTTCAACAAAAGGCCCGCGACCTCAACATTTACATTCAAAGCGGCTCGATGCTGGAAGTTGATCCGAAATGGCCGGGCCATGTTTTCAACGCGACCTGCCTGATTGGGCCCGAAGGAATTCTTTACAAGTACCGAAAGGTAAATACGTGGATTCCATACGAGGTGCAAACAAGTCCACATGATCTGGAAGGCTACGATGAACCACTCTTTCCGGTTGCCGAGACGCCGATCGGCCGCATCGGCTGCGCCATCTGTTACGACTGGTTGTTTCCCGAAGCGATGCGCCAGCTCACGGCGAATGGCGCGGAAATTCTGGTGAGGGTTTCGGCTTATATGGATCCCTGGGGGACAACTGAGCCGATGGCTTGGTGGACGGTGATCAATCGCGCTCGGGCGATCGAGAACATTGCCTATGTCGTGGCCGCGAATCAGGGCGCGAGTCTGAAACATTATCCGCCCTACTCCTGGCCCGGCGGCAGTCAGGTGATAGATTTCGATGGCCGTTTGTTGGTGGAAGCGTCGCCTGGTCCGGGCGAGCGAATTGTCGTCGCGCCGGTCGACATTTCCGCTCTGCGCCACGAACGCGCAACGCGGCGCGGACATCACATGCCGGCGCATCTGCGCACGGAAGCGTATCCGGTCTATAAGCGTCATCAGTATCCGCCGCAGAGCGGGAACGACAAGAAACTTTCTTATGAGGGAAACAATCAGTTGATCGACGAGGCAAAGCGTCAGTTAGACTCATCGAACACCGATTGAATCAGGCACGACGATATTGGATCAATCAGAGGTAAACGAGGCAACATATTGCTGGGAGCGCGGGAGTCGCCCGCACAGCGTGCGCAGCACGCTCAAATCTCAACATCATTTGAGGACTGCGAAAAAATCGGGTTCGCGCTTCAAGCTCAATGCGGGCGAGGGCGCCCGCGCTCCCAGAAAATCGGATAACATTTTCCTGCCGAGCTTTCAGTGCTTACTGCCAGGCCTTGTCCTCATTGTGCTTGCGTCGGCTTGCCCAATGTTTGCGCAGCAACCGACACCTACTCCGACGCCCCGTGCGGGACGCTCATACAGTTCCGGCGATCTGCCCAAGACACCGCCGCCGCCCGGTCCACAGGCTCCTTCGCCGGTAACTTTCACCGACATCACCGCGCTGACAAAGATTGATTTCAAACATGAGGGTTCGCCGACGTCAGTCAAATATCTGTTGGAAACGATGGGCGGCGGCGTCGCCATCTTTGACTATGACAATGACGGTCGCATGGATCTTTTCTTTACCAACGGCGCACTGCTAAAAGATCCCATGCCCAAGGGCGCGGTGCCCGACAAGAGCCAGCCCAAATATTGGAACCGTCTCTATCATCAGAAATCGGACGGCAGTTTTGAGGATGTGACTGAGCGAGCGGGATTGAAAGGCTATGGTTACAGCATGGGAGTGGCCGCGGGCGATTATGACAAGGATGGGCACACAGATCTATATGTAACTGGTTACGGCGAGAATCATCTCTATCACAACAACGGCGACGGGACCTTCACCGACGTAGCGAGGAAACTGGGCGTAGCCGCCGATGGCTGGTCAACCAGCGCGGGCTGGATTGATTACGATCGGGACGGGCGTCTGGATCTCTTTGTCGCTCGTTATCTGGAATGGGATTTCGAAAAAGGATCGATGCAGTGCGGCGATAACAAGGGCACTCGCGCTTACTGTCACCCCGATAACTTCAAAGGCGCGACGAACATCCTCTATCATCAGAAAGCGGACGGCACGTTTGAAGACGTCAGTAACAAAGCAGGAATAGCAGATCCGAATGGCAAAGGTTTAGGTGTCGCCTTCGCGGACTTTGACAACGACGGTTGGCCGGACGTGTTTGTCGCCAACGACAGCGTGCGCCAGTCGCTCTATCACAACAAACGCGACGGCACGTTTGAAGACATCGCCGTCACCGCCGGCGCCGGGTACGATGAAAATGGGAAGACGTTTGCGGGCATGGGCGTCGACGCGGCGGATTATGACAACGATGGCTGGCCGGACGTTTTCATCACGACCTTGTCGAACGAAACGTATCCGCTTTATCACAACAACGGCGACCTGACTTTCACCTGGGCCACGAACGCTACGAGCGTGGGCCAGATAACCTTGCCGTACTCCGGCTGGGGCACGCACTTTATTGACGCCGACAACGACGGACAGCGGGATACATTCGTAGCGCAAAGCCATGTATTGGATACGATCGAAAAGTCCACAACTTATTTGAAGTACAAACAGACACCGCTGTTGATGCGGAATACCGGCAAAGGCTTCGTAAATGTTTCAGCCACGGCCGGCGCGGCTTTCAATGTGCCCATCGCTGCGCGCGGAGCCGCCTTTGGCGATCTAAACAACGACGGGCAGATCGACATCGTGATTGGAGAGCTGAACGGCGCGCCGATCATTCTGCGTAACAACGGCACGAAGAATCACTGGCTGGGAATTCGATTGGTAGGCGCGAAGTCGGACCGCGACGGCATTGGCGCTCACGTCACGGTCACCGACAATTCCGGACGGCGCCAGTCTTTCGACGTCTCAACTGCCGGCAGCTATCTCTCATCTAACGACTCCAGAATTATTGCCGGACTGGGCGCCGCTACGGGAGTTCGCGCTGTCGAGGTGCGCTGGCCCAGCGGGCGCCTGCAAATGCTCGCGAACCTGGAGGTGGATCGATACATTACGATCAGCGAGCACGACGCGAAGGAAGGGAATTAAGCCGGCCGCGAGGCCTCAGTTCGATTAGCGCTCGGTTTGACAGGCACGAACCGGTTGCGTATTTTCGGTTAGTCTCCACCGGATGCTCGACATCAGCAAGCGGTCCAAGCCTAACAGATAGAACCCAACGGCTCGGTTCATATCAAAGCAAAATTGAGTGATTGATCTTAAATGAGAAACTACAAATCCTATCGCGGCCTTTTCTTTGGCGTCGCCTTGCTCGCCAGCTTCTCTCTCATCCAAGCGCAAACGCTCTTTGCGCAGACGCCGCCGCAAAAGCCGGAAACTCAGCAGCCGATGGGTGGAGTTTCGACCGGCACACCGCTCAACTACACCACCCGGCGGACGGCCGGAATTACCGATCCCAAAGCTCCGGTGATTTTCGAAGATGTCACCGACAAAACGGCGCTGGCCGGTTTTCTTCATCATGCTGGAACTTTGGCGAAGGATTACATCTTTGAGGTTCCATCAGGCGGTGTGGCGATTTTCGACTACGACGGCGATGGGCGTCCCGACATCTATCTGGTCAACGGTTCGACGATTCCGGCCCTGCAGGGCAAAGAAAAGCCGCCTCGCGCCGCGTTGTATCACAACCTCGGCAACTGGAAGTTCGAAGACGTTACGGACAAGGCCGGAGTAGCGAATGAGAGATGGGGAATGGGAGTGGCTGTCGGTGATTATGATAACGACGGCAAGCCGGACATCTTCGTTTCGAACTTTGGAATCTCGCGTCTTTATCACAACAACGGCGATGGAACCTTCACGGACGTGGCCGAAAAAGTTGGAGTCGCGCGCAAGGGCTGGAGCACGGGAGCTACCTGGGGTGACTATGATGCCGATGGCCGGCTCGATCTCTTTGTTCCGGGCTACATCGAAATTGATTTGAACAATCTTCCGGCAAGTCCGAAAGACGCGAACAAACCGGGCGGTGTGGGTCAAAACTTTTGTCAATTCCGCGGCACGCCGGTAATGTGCGGGCCGCGCAGTTTGCAGGGCGAGGGCGACACGCTTTATCACCAGAAACCCGACGGGACTTTCGAGGATGTCAGCGTCAAAGCCGGCGTGAATGATCCGCAAAAGTACTATGGATTCTCTTCCGCGTTCGTGCACGCGAATGATGACAAGTGGCTTGACCTGATTGTAGTGAACGACTCCACGCCCAAACTATTTTATGTGAATAAAGGCGACGGGACGTTTGAAGAGGTTGGCTACCCCTCGGGCGTGGCCCTGAATGAAAACGGACGAGAGCAGGCAGGGATGGGCGTGGCCATCGGCGACTATGACAATTCCGGCCGCGTCAGTTTTCATATCACAAATTTCTCTGACGATTCGAACGTGCTTTATCACAATGACGGCGACGACAATTTTACGGACGTAACTTTTCTGGCTGGTCTCGGGGAAGTGACTTTGCCATTTCTGGGTTGGGGTACCAGCTTCATCGATTACGATAACGACGGTTGGCTAGACATAATAGTCGCCAACGGTCATGTATACCCCGCGGTTGACGGCCATCAATGGGGCACGAGCTACGCGCAGCAGCCGTTACTTTTTCGCAACCTGCATAAGGGTAAGTTTGAAAGGGTGGGCGCTGCGCCCGGAAGCGGTCTCGCATCTGCCTGGTGCGGACGGGGCTTGGCGGTCGGTGATCTTGACGGCGATGGCCGCCCCGACGTGGTCATAAACAATGCGGATTCAAAGCCGACGGTTTTGAAAAACGTAACGACGCCTGCGGGACATTGGCTCGACCTCCGGCTGGTGGGAGATGTGGCGAAGAAGAGTCCGCGAGACGCCATCGGCGCGATCGTCTATGTCACTACCGGAGCAGTCCGCCAGAGACAGGACGTAATCAGCGGCGGAAGCTACTCCTCACAGAATGACATGACGCTGCATTTTGGCCTAGGTGCCGCGACTGCTGTTGATAAGGTCGAGATTAAATGGCCAGATGGCACCAGCGAAATCATTCAGATTCCGGGCGTCGATCGAAAGCTGACGGTGATACAAAACAAGGGCGTAAGCAAGTAGCCTTTGACGCGGTTGGCTTGGCAGCCTGGTCTGCGCTGGCGGTGCTAACAATCGTTGACTGTCTCCGCAGTCTATAATATCGTCCTCCAGCCGACTGCTCGACACCAGCCTGTGCAGCGGCGCTCTCTCGTTGAAATTAATTCGTACTAAGCGGGGGAGACACCTCTTAGGACCCGACCAATGCGGCGGATAGATCTCAAAAAGGTTCAGACCGCTCGACTAACTACGATTCGCGATATCAATCGGCAGATCGTCTTGAATTATGTGCGCGAGCGGGAACCGATCTCGCGGGCTGAGATTGCGCGAGAGTCCGCGCTGCAGAGATCGACAGTCTCAGCGATCATCGATGATCTGCAGAACGAAGGTTTGGTTGAAGAGATAGGCGAGGGTGAATCTACCGGTGGCCGCCCGCCCACAATGTTGAGACTGCGTACCGCGGGCGCAATAGCGATTGGCGTAGCCGTGACGCCGAGCGTGACAACCATTGCCACCAGCGATCTGGCCGGCCGCGTCCTGGATCAAGAAGCATTCCCAACCGATCCGGATCCTGAACAGACATTCATTCAGGTGATCGAATGTATCAGGGAGTTCCTGGGTCATAACAATGTATCCATCGAATCGATCGGCGTGAGCCTTCCGGGATTAGTCGACCCCGCGACCGGTAATGTCATCTATGTGCCGTACTTCAAATGGCGAGATCTTCCGGTCGCCAAAATGATCTCGTCAGCCACTAATTTGCCGGTCACGATCGACAACGATGCGAATGCGGTGGCGCTGGCCGAACTTTGGTTTGGCCGTCCGGAAGTGAGCGACGCGCGCGATTTCATTTTGGTGCTGGTGGCTGAAGGCGTGGGGACCGGAATCGTTTTTGACGGTCAGGTTTACCGCGGCGAGCGCGGCGCGGCCGGTGAATTTGGACATATGATCGTCGGCACGCACGCGCCGGTGCCCTGCTCGTGCGGCAACCTTGATTGCTGGGAAGCTTTCTCTTCCGAGCGATCAGCTCTTGCCCGTTACCGAAAGGTGTCGGCGCAACAGAACTCAGCAGACGTTACTTTCAAGGAACTCGTCGATCGGGCCCTGGCCGGAGAGTCTGATGCCAACTCGGCACTCGTGGATACAGCGCTCTGCCTCGGCATCGGGATATCGAACCTGGTCGTCGGATTCAGTCCTGAGGCGGTGGTGGTGGGCGGCGAGATCGCCAGAGCCTGGAGTCTGGTGGAAGGTGCGCTCCGGGAAACAATCGAACATAGTGTTCGGCGTGGGCTGCCGTCGGCGCGGATCCTGCCATCGACTCTGGGTAAAGACCCGACATTAATGGGAGCTTTGAGTCTGGTGCTGGCGAGTAAGTTTGCGGCTGCGGCTGCTGCCTGATCAGGCGAATCGATCGGGTTCCTGTTTAAAAGGAGCCCCAATGACCAATCCGCGAGTCTCGCCCGACGGCTATTTTTCAACAGCAGGGGTAAAAAAGGGTTGACACGTCCCGGAAAGTATACTAAATACTTAGTTCGCTAAGACAACAAACCCCAGCGGGGGCGGTTCGAACAAGGCATTTAGAGGATTCTTACTAAGCTGAGAGCCATCGTGCACTGTGCATTGGCCCATGCATTTGCAGTAAATGGTTGAAGTAACATTCTTCCTGATCGGGGAGAGTGTACTTCTTATTTTCTTGCGAGGTTCCATAATGTCCATCATCCGAAAGATCGCCAGCCTGTCGGTGAGCACAATTACTTTCATCTTCTTGCTTGGAGTCGTTGCGATTCCGGCAACGGCCCAAACAAATAAAGGAACGATCAAAGGAACCATCACCGATCAGAACGGGGCCGTGGTTCAGAAGGCAACCATCACGGTTACCAATGTCGACACGAATGCCAGCCACACTGCCGAGGGTGGCGATGATGGAACCTACGAAGTGCCTCTGCTGGATCCAGGCAAGTACACAGTCAGTGTAAAGGCGCCATCGTTCCCTGAGACCGTCCGAGAGAATGTTAATGTGCAGACCGCCAGCACCGAGGTCGTTGATGTTACAGTGACAGCCGGCGGAGTAGGCGGCACGGTCACGGTGACTGCGGCTCCGTCAATGGTGCAGTCGGAGACCAGCGATCGCGGCACGGTGATCTCGGGACGACAAGTGACGGAGTTGCCCCTTTCAGGTCGCAACTTTACGCAGCTCGCAACGCTCACGCCCGGAGTAGCCCGCGCCAACAACGTTGGCTTGGGTGGAGGTCCCGAAGCTCGCGCTTTTAACAATGGTGACCCGCGCGCCGGCAACGGCGGCCCCGGAGGCAGTAACGAGAACGGCAGTTCTGAGTCTTCCCGTTTCAATCGCTCAGGCGGCGCGGCGATTTCCGCGAACGGGCAGCGTGCAACTAATAACAATTTTTCGCTCGACGGCGTGGATAACAACGAGCCGCAGTTTGGAACTATTGGAACCTTTCCAAACCCGGACGCTATTGCCGAGTTCAAAGTGACTACCAGCGTTCCGTCCGCGGATGTTGGCCGCGCGGCCGGTGCCGTAGTCACCACTACCATCAAGTCCGGAGGTAACGAGTTTCACGGGTCGGGCTACTACTATGGACAGAACTCAGCCCTCAACGCTTATCATCCGGTCTTGAAGGCGCACTTGAATGACATCCTGAGTCAGACTAGTCCCAACCCTTTGGAAGTGGCTGCGAGTCTCAAACCCGTGCAGCAGATTCACGAATTCGGCGGCACCATCGGCGGGCCGATCAAGAAGAATCAAACCTTCTTCTTTTTCGATTACCTGGGACAGCGGAATAATCTACCGTTCCCGGCGAACACAACCGTCCCAACCGCGAAATCTCGTACTGGGGACTTCAGCGAATTTCCCACGATTCGGGATCCGCGAACTGGGCTGCCTTATCCGGGAAACGTCATTCCGAGTGGCCAAATCAGCTCGGTTGGCAGCAAGTACCTGAACTCATACGCTCAGCCAACGCGCACTGTTTTCAATCCGTCAGGAAGGTTGGATTGCTGCGGGGGCAGACCCAACTTCTTTACCCAGCGCGCGAATAGGGAAGTCATTGATAATTATGAAGTCAAGATCGATCACAAGCTGAGCAGCAGGAACTCATTGGCCGGACGCTTCACCGACCAGCGATTGACGACCACTCGAGCAAACCTGGTTCCCGGAAACATTGCGACCACCGGATTCGGAGCGGGTGAAGAGCGAGGAAACTCTCGGCAGATTGCCGTCACTGACACGCACACCTTCAGCCCAACAACCTTGAATGAGTTCCGCTTTGGCATCACCCAGATTCAGATTTCGATCTTTAACTGTGGCGTCGGCGGAGCCTGTGGCGTGAGCCCGACGTATGCCCAGGATATCGGGATTCCAAACTCGAACGACGGATCGCTTGAGGCATCAGGCGGCGCCTTGATTGGTAACTTCAATGACGGATTTTTAGAGTTCACTGGTGACGGCGGGCTCTTTCAGGTGAAGAGCAAGAACCCCTATTTCGCCGACACGCTTACCGTCATTAAAGGAAATCAGGTCCTCAAGTTCGGCGGCGAGTTGCGCATGCGGCGCCTGAACACGATTGACGGCGGGCGCACGGGTTCGTTGAAGGGCCAGTTCCAATATGGGGATCGCGGCCCAGGCACCGGCCCTAATCCCACTTGTCCGGCCGCGTCGGGAACCACCATCGCCTGTTTTGTGAGACCCGACGGAACCCCTTACGGCGGCACCGGAAATTCGCAGGCGAACATTCTGCTCGGCCTGCCTGCAGATCTGGTCACGAAGTCGAAAATCTTCGGTGGACCTTTCAATCTGCGTTCGCAGGAGTGGGGACTGTTCGTTCAGGACGATTGGAAGGTCAATGATCGGCTGACGTTGAACCTTGGTCTTCGCTATGACCTGTTCACGCCTTTCTCCGAGGCGAATGGTCGTTATAGCTTGTTCGACATCGCGCAACGGAAGGTCGTTGTCGCCTCGGGCAGCGGAGATAAGATCATCCAGACCGACAAGAATAATTTTGGGCCTCGCATCGGCTTTGCCTATGCCGTGGACAAAGATAAGAAGATCGTTCTGCGTGGTGGCTATGGCTTGCTCTATACTCTCGACGGGGTTGACTATCCGCCCGGAGTTCGCAACCCGCCGTTCTCAAACAGCGTCTCTTTCGACCAATTCGGAATTCCGACGACCGGAGCGGTCTACAGCATGGTGACCGGACCACCCGTGGTGCCACAAGTTGATCCTGCTAACGTACCAAATTTCATTGGCGTCTTTGCGGTCGATCCGAAGCAGAAGGTAGCCTCGACACACCAGTTCCAGATAAGTGTCCAATATCAGCTAGGCAAGGACTATTCGCTTGACGTTGGCTTCGTCGGTAACCGAACGCGAAACTTACTTTATGCGAACGACATTGGGTCGAGTGGGTTGGCGTTGGCGCAAAATGCCGCGGGACAGTTCATTAACAGCGCCATCATCTATTCTAATGGGGCCAGGTCACGGTACAATGGGTTGCAGACTCAGCTAATCAAGCGGCTCTCGCATAATGTCCAGGGGCAAGTCGCCTATACCTGGAGCAGCACCAAGGATAACTCGACCGGGATCTTCAACGGTCTGGGAGACTCGCGCAACGGTCGTGGCGGCCCGATCAATCCATTCGACCTGAATCGGGATTTTGGCCCATCGTCGCTTGATGTGCGCCACCTTTTATCAGCGAACGCTATTATTGACCTTCCCTTTGGGAAAGGAAAACGTTATTTCAATCAAGGCGGAGCTCTGAGCAAGCTCTTTGAAGGCTTCCAATTCAACATTATTGAATCCGCTCGTTCCGGATTCCGATACAGCGTGGTTTGTGATTGCGGCGGCGGCCAGCGTCCAAATCTTATCGGCGATCCGTTCGCTAACGTCCCCGCGGGCCGGATCTTAAATCCAGCGGCGTTTGATACCAATCCCGCCCATTTCAATACGGTGACCAATGCGGCGGGTAACACAATTCGCTTTGGCAACCTGGGGCGGAATACGTTTACCGGCCCGTCGATTTTCACCACGGATGCGTCCGTCTTTAAGAACACCAAGTTGCGGGAAACACTAACTATGCAAATCGGCGTGGAGTTTTTCAATCTGTTCAATCATCCGAACTACTCGGTACCCAGCAACAACGCAAACTTTGGTGATTTCGGGAGCATCAGGTTCAACGCGATGCCCGGGCGTGTCGTTCAATATCGCGCGAAACTTATCTTCTAAAAGGAACGCCGGCCCGTGGCCCAAGCGGCGCCGGCGATCCATTAACCAGAGGACAGGGCAGCGATCCGGCCCGCACCCGCTCTGCCCACGCCCAGATTAGAGACGACCCGTCGCTCGCGCGCCCGGTCGTCTTTTGCTAAGATCGCCGCTCAATCTCCCGGAGCGACCTGAAGTGCAATATTTATGAAAGTCCACACGCGTTGCCTGATAGCGATTGTTCTTGTCGGCGCGCCGTCAGTCGTCGCTCAGTCAACCGCACCTCAAATCGGAGCTGTGACGCGCTCGCACGTCGAACGGTTCAGCACGCCACAGATGCGCGCCGAACAAACCGAGGTAGAAGCCAGCGCGAAACTGGCGGCAAATCCCAGAGATGCCGGTGCGCTAAACGCGCGCGCGCTGGCGCGCATGCGGCTAAACCGCTATCAGGAATCTTACGAAGATCTGCGCCAGGTCGTAACTCTAGAGCCGACCAACTCTGAGTATCAAGCAAATCTAGGCTACGTCTTGTGGAAGCTCGGCCGACCCGCGGAAGCAATTGCGGCAGAACGAGCGGCGATCAAACTTGACGACAAGAACTACACTGCGCATTACCAGTTAGGTCGCTTTCTCTTGCGGCTGGGCGAACAAAAGGAATTAACGGAGGCCGCGCGTCAGTTGCGCCGCGCGCTTGAGATCGATCCGCGCCAGTACGAGACGCGTTTTGAATTAGTGGCCGCCTACCGTGCTCTGGGAAATACTGAGCTGGCCCTGGGACAATATCAACTGCTGCAGGATGCCCGCCCTTTGGACCCCCGAGTCACATACATCGGTGCCCTGCTCTCTGCCGATCGTGGCGATATGAAGACGGCGATCAGCGGCTTTCAGGAAGCTCTGCGGCGCGACTCCTCTCTAGTCGGTGCCTGGCAGGATTTAGGACTCGCTTACATCAAGCTTAATCGCTGGTCCGAGGCGGCAGAAACATTCGCGGAGTTGACGAAACTGCAACCCGCTTCGGCTGATGCCGCCTATTTCTACGCGCTCGCGCTATTCAACTCAGGTCAAAGCACTGCTGCTGAAAAAGAAGCGCGACGGTCGCTGCGTCTAAATGCGGGTGATGCGTCGTCGCTTACGTTACTGGGAATCGTGCTGGCCGCCCGTGGCGACGCCAACAATGAAGCCAGCGAGGCTCTGGCACAGGCGGTTGCCCTGACTCCCGCGAGTTTTGACGCGAACTTTTATCTTGGTCGCGTAGCCTACACCTTGAAAGACTATGCGACAGCGGTGCAGAGTTTGCGCGCGGCGCTCAAGCTGAATCCTCAACATGCCGAGGCCCGCTTCTTTCTTGGCACCGCTTTGGAAGCTGCCGGAGACTCGCAAGCAGCATTAGTTGAATATCAAAAATTGATTGAGATCGATCCGAAGTCGGCGATGGGCCAAATCGGTTTGGGGGCCTTGCTGGTTAAGCAAGGGAGAACCGACGAAGCCATTAGCGCGCTCAAACGGGCGACGAGTTTAGAGGCAAAAAGTTTCGAAGCGCATTGGGCGCTTGGTCGGGCATTGAATCTCGCGGAGCGGTTCACGGACGCAGTTGAATCTTTGCAGACCGCGGTTGCCTTGGCGCCCGACCGACCGGACGCTCACTATCAGCTTGGCTTAGCCCTCAAGCGATTGGGTCGCGCCGCCGAAGCTAATCGGGAGTTTGCGATCGTGGATCGTCTCAACACTGAGTTTCGAACGAACAGGCCAGCTAAACAGTAAGGATAAAGAGTCGCAGGTGATTAGGAACTCGCCAGGGCAGAGAGCGACGCGTACGACCAGCGGTGTTTGCCGGTGGTTGCTTTGCTTGCTAGCGCTCTCGCTAAGCTCGTCGGAAGCGTCGGCCCAGCGTGCTACGGGTGTGCGTCAGTCGGGGACCGGAAGAACTCCATCGGCAGCGGACGCCAGCCTCACGCCATCCGCGCGCGATTCGCTCAACGCAGCGGTCGCGGCGCTGCAGGCAAATGCCCTGGCAGATGCTGAGCGCGCGGCTCGAGCCGCGGTAAGCGCAGCGCCGAGATCGGCGACCGCTCATAATGTTCTGGGAGTCGTCCTGGACCGCAGCGGTCACGCGGACGAAGCCTTCACCGAATTCAATATGGCGGTAAAGCTCGATCCAAACTTCATTAGCGCCCGAAACAATCTGGGTCGGATGCTCGCCGAGCGTGGCCAAAATGGCCCTGCAATTGCTGAGTTCGAAAGAGTATTGTCAGCCGATCCAGCTCATGTTCAGGCGCACTATAATCTGGGCGTGCTCTACAGCGACGCTGGCGATTTCGTGAAGGCCGCTGATCATTTTGCCCAGGCGCGCAGAGCAGAGCCTGACGATCCCCAACTAGCGCTGGCCTACGTCAACGTTGCTTATCGCGCCAACCGCCAGGCGGACGCCCAGGCAGTTGTCGAATGGTTGGAACGCAAGTTTGCGAACGATCCAAAAGGTTTGTTTATGCTGGCAACATTGGTGGCGCAGAACAAGGAATATGAGCATGCGGCCAGGCTTTTCGAACTGGTCAACAAAGCAATGCCGCATACGTATGAGGTTCTCTACAACTTAGGAATCGCGCTGTACAATCTGGATCGAAACGACGAAGCGGCGCGCTATCTGGCCGAAGCGGCCGATCAGAATCCCGGTCCAGCCGAAACTCATTTTCGTCTGGGCTTGATTGCCAGCGCGCGCAACGATGAGGCCAACGCCATTGAAGAGTTCAAGCACGCCATCGAGCGCGACGATCGGAGCGCCAACTATCATTACCTGCTGGGGAGGGAATATTTCCGCGCGGGCTTTTGGGAGGGGGCGATCAAAGAATACGGCGCGGCAATCGCGCTGGATCCCAAGCAGGTGGCTTACGTTCTCGGTCGCGCCAATGCCAGCTATCGCAAGGGTGAATGGACTGCTGCAGCCGCCGACTTTGATCTGGCGGCGTCCATCGATCCAAACATCAAAGACATAGAATATCTGCGCGGTTACGCTCATCGATCGGCGGGCGATTTCGAAGTTGCACGGCAATTGCTCGAGAAATTTCTCATGACTCATCCCGATCACGTGGACGCCCTGGCCAGTCTGGGTTATGTAACTCTCGAGCAGGGGAGTCTCGATGACGCTGAGGCGCCGCTGAAACGAGCGCTGAGCCTCGAGCCGGAGAATGTTCCAGTCTTATACGATTATGCGCGTCTGGCCATCAAACGACGGAACTACGATGAAGCAGTTGTGCGATTGCGGCAAGTGATCGAACGAAATCCGACACAGACCCAGGCGCACTATCAACTGTTCCTGGCCTATTCCCGGCTCAAGGCAAGCGAGAAGGCGAATACGGAGTTGGCTGAGTTCAAGCGTCTCCAGGCCCTGGAGAAACAAGCAAATCAAGATCGCATCACTGATGAAAAACTTCGCACTCAGCGAATGCTCGGACAATCGCCACCGTGAAATCAGGAAGCGGGGAAACAATTTTCATGTACAAGGAAGACATGAAGGTGAGCAACTTAGATGTAAGGGCTATCAACCGCGTCTGTTTGACGCTTCTCATGACGCTGTTTGCGGGCGCGTGGTGCAACACCGTTTCGGCGCAAGCTGACTGGACCCGAAAGAATTTTATGGAGTGGAATCGCAAGGACGTGGAACGGGTGATGAACGATTCGCCCTGGACGGTTACCCAGGAGGTGCGGCTTAATCGCGACAGGGTGGTACAAATGGTGGCTGGCGCGCCGAGTACGAATACCGGGATAGGTGGCCCGGCGCTGGTGAGAACTGACCAGACTACCGCGGCGGTTGGCGGTGCGCAGGCACCGCTGGATTTCACTTTCAGGTTGCGACTCAGATCCGGTCTGCCGATTCGGGCGGCCCTGTTGCGCGAAAAGCAGCTTGAGGCAAACTATGATCAAATGAGCCCGAACGAGAAGGCCGGTTTTGACGCGAAGTGGAACGGCATCCTGCAATGTCCGGCCTGCGCAAACAACTATGTGCTGACCTTGGGCTCCTCGTCGAAAGAGCAACCCGGCGCGGACGCGATCTATTCGGTTTTCAAAGGTGCGCGACTGGCAGATCTTCAGCGTTACGTTTATATTTCCAACGAACATGGCGAGCGCCGCCCGTTGGTTCATTTTGTGCCGCCGAGAGTTCCTGGAGACGAGGCGGTCTTCTACTTTACGCGCTTTGACGAAAAGGGCGCGCCGTTGTTCTCTGCGAGGAGCAAAGAACTGTTGTTTAATCTAACTAATACTCAAGTCAGTCTGGTTGCCAATTTTCGGATCGATCTTTCGCGGCTGCTTGTTGACGGAGAGATTTCTTTCTAGATCAGGGACGGGCGAACTGCACGGTTCTTTCCTTGAGGTCAGGTAATGATGGATAAGTTTGAGCCACAAGGGCGATTCACGGATCGCTGGCTATCGGGCCGGCGGCTTTGCCTTCTTTCGATTCTGGTTCTAAGCATTACTGCAGCCGGCGTCGTCCTGGTGCACGGTGTTCGCGCCGATCTAGCTGACGACGGCAAGAAAACCTATGCGGAAGAAATATCCAAGACCTACGACTTCAAGTTTGGATCGAATCCCTTCTCTCCGGGCAATGCGACCACTACGACCGGGACATTTATTCCCGGCGACATGTTCGTTCTCGCCAAGCGTTGCGGGACCTGCCATACCGACGCCCATGCCCAGTGGCGGCAATCGGCGCACGGTAATGCTTTCCGCGAGCCGTTCTATCAAAAAAACGTCAAGGACCTGATTTCGCAGAAAGGAATCGAATTCACTCGCCACTGCGAATCTTGTCACAACCCCGCCGCGCTATTTGCGGGCGCGCTCACCAAAAACACGAAAGTGAAAAGGCCGTTCGACGATGACGGCGTGTCGTGCATCGCCTGTCACACGATTCAATCTGTGAACGGTCGCGGGATTGGTGGCTATGTGATGGGAGAGCCGGCCTTGCTGGTCAAAGAAGATGGCACGCGAATGCTCGCCGGGGTCACCGATCAGCAAATTCTCGATGATGTCCCATCGCATCGCCGCGCCATGATGCGCCCGCTGTTGAAGACGCCTGAGTTCTGCGGCGCTTGTCACAAGTCTCAGGTCCCACGTGAGTTGAACGACTACAAATTCCTGCGCGCGTTCATGGTGGCCGACGAGTTGCAGCAATCATCGTTTTCCAAAGAATCGCCGCACCCCTTTTATGTGCGCGACAAGGAAACGTGTAACTCGTGCCACATGAAGCGCGACGCGGCGCCGCTGTTTGACGTTTCGGCCAAGCAGGGCACGCTAGTCTCGCATCGCTGGGCGGCGTCAAATACCGCCATTCCAACTTTCTACAAATGGAAGGATCAATTGGACGCGGTCACAAAGTTTCTCGAGGATGACAAGCTGGGCGTGGATATCTTTGCGATTCATCGCAAGGCGTCGGGTGCCAACACGGAAGAGTTCATCGCGCCAGTTAATCGCAGCAGCTTCCGCATTGCCGGCGGCGATCGCCTCACTGCCGACGTGGTCATCACCAACAAGAACATCGGCCACTCTTTCCCGCCGGAGCTGCGCGACTTTTATGAAGCCTTTGTCGAATTCGTTGTCAGCGACGAGGCGGGAAAGCCGGTCTATCGCTCAGGCTTTATCAAACCAAACGGCTATCTTGACGACTCGGCGCACAACTACAAGACCTATCTGGTCAAAGCCGACGGCACCTACAACGACAAGCACCACATTTGGCGCACCCGCGTCTTTGCGCAGAACAATCAAATCAATTCCGGCCGCTCGGACGTTGCCCGATATCAATTCACTGTCCCGGCCAATGCGACCGGGGGGCTGCGTCTGACAGCGCGCGTTCGTTACCGTCGGTTCACCCGTGTGTTCAGCGATTATGTGCTCGGCAAGTCGATGGATTATCCCATCGTGACGATGGCGACTACTGAATACCTGATGCACCTCGGCGATAACCCGTCGATGTCTCCCGATCCGAACAATAAGCTTGCCGTTCCGGATTGGCGGCGCTGGAACAATTATGGCATCGCCCTGTTTGATCAGAGGCAGTACCCGCTGGCGATCGATGCGTTCGCTCGCGCGGCGGAGTTGGACGAGAAATACCGGCCGATGGCTCTGGTTAATCGCGCCATGGCGCACATTGAACTTGAACAATATGACGAGGCGGCGAACATCCTCGATGCGGTTGTCAAAGCCAACCCGACGAATGCGCGCGCTCTTTTTCAGCAGGCGCGCATCTTCGTCAAGCGTGGCCAACTGGAACAGGCCGAAAGCAACTTCAGACAAGTGCTGGCGGCTTTTCCGCGCGATCGAATTTCTTTGCAGCAGCTCGGCGAGCTTTGCAAGATCAAGCGTGATTACAAGGGCGCGCTTGAGTGCTACGAGAAAATCCTGCAGATTGATCCCGAGGACCTGGGTGCGCATTACAACCTGATGTTGATCTATCGCAAGCTGGGCCGCAGCGAAGAAGCCAAACGTGAGGGAAAGATTTTCGCCGATCTCAAAGACGATCCCGGCGCGCTTTCTCTGGCCAATCAGTTTCTGCGCAAGCATCCCGAAATGAGCAATGAAAGCGTCTACTGGCACGTTCACGATCTGAGCCGGACGCCCGGAGAATGAGACTAAAGGAGCAATGAGCGCCCGGAATGATTCGCAACGTGAAGCGGCTGGCCACTACCAGCCTGATCTTTTTAGTACTTGCACTTCTTCCAGTTGAATTAGTTATCCGGGCTACTACACCACAGCGACGCCGCTCCCCCGCGAAATCGCGCGGCGTTCCGGTTGGCGATCTGTTCAGGAATAATTGTGCGCGTTGTCATGGCAGTGACGGGCGCGGGGATACACCGCTCGGTCACACATATAAGACTCCGGATTTTACCGCCCAGGAGTGGTGGCGAAAGAATTCGAATATCACCGGTACCGGCAGTCTCATCTCTATAGTGAGTCGGGGCAAAGGTGGCATGCCGGCATTTGGCAAGAAACTGAAACGCACAGAGATCCGCTCGCTGGTCGGTTATGTGCGAAGGTTTAAGAATCAAAAATCGTCCAATTAGAGTCCGTTCCCGGCGAGCAGCGCTCGCCCGCCGCGCGCTGGGGTTCTTCGGCGCGTCCCTGCTGATTCTGCTGACCGCTGTTGCTTGCTTCGCCGACCCGCAGGCTAACAGTCCTTCGATCATCAAAGTCGAACCGCCGTCCTGGTGGGCCAATCACACCATCAATCCTGTGCGCTTGCTGATCGGCGGAAAAAATCTCAGCGGAGCGCGCGTGTGGGCGACTCGGCCGCAAACAGTCGTTTCCGACGTGCGGGAAAACCCCAGAGGTACCTACTTGTTTGTGAACCTACGCGTAAGTCCATCAGCGCAACCGGGGGAATATCCACTGATGGTTGAGACCGCCCGGGGAAGGGCAACAGTCGCCTTTCATATTAACGCCGCGCTGGATTCTGGCCGAAACTTTCAGGGCATTTCCAACGACGACGTTATCTATCTGATCATGACCGATCGCTTTTCTGACGGAGACGCTGCAAATAATTCGCCCGCCGGCGCACCGGCCGCGGCCAGCGATCGCCGCAATCCGCGCGCTTATCACGGCGGCGACTTTCGCGGCGTCATTAATCATCTTTCGTATTTGAAGGAACTGGGTGTGACCGCGATTTGGTTGACGCCCTGGTACGACAACTGGAACGGTATCAACAACTGTGACAAGCCCTGGTGTCCGAGCACCTACTATCACGGCTATCACGCGATTGATTATTACGGAGTTGAAGATCACTTTGGTGATTTGCAGACGCTGCGTGAATTGATCGAGAGAGCACACGACCTGGGGTTGAAGGTCATTCAGGATCAGGTCGCCAATCATATTGGCTCTCATCATCCGTGGGCCGGCGATCCGCCGCTCGACAACTGGTTTCACGGTACGATGCAGAATCATCTGCTCGATAAATTTCAAAACAGTGTGCTGCTTTCACCGCACGGTAACCAGGACGAAGTTCGGAATACGCTGGATGGCTGGTTCAGCGACGATATGCCGGACATGAATCAGGACGAGCCGGAAGTCGCCCGTTACGAGATTCAGAATTCATTGTGGTGGGTGGGCATGACCGGCATCGACGGCATTCGCCAGGATACGATCCAGTATGTACCGCGTTTCTTCATACGCGATCTCTCAAACGCTCTTCATCGCCAGTATCCGCGCATGTGGATGGTGGGCGAAGTATTCGAGCGCGACGCTGCGCAGACTGCGTTCTTTATCGGAGGGCACACGGGCTGGGACGGCATCGACACCAAACTCGACTCAGATTTTGATTTCTCTCTGTGGAATGTTTCGCTCGCGGTCTTTACTGATCACGCGCCGATGCGGGCGCTGCGCGATCAGTTGAAATACGACGCGCTCTATCCTGATCCTTCGCGACTAACCACGATGGTCAATAATCACGATACGCGCCGGTTTATGTCTCTGGAAGGCGCAACGCCGGAAGGCGCGATGCTGCACACGGCTTTCATGCTGACAGTCAGGGGGACGCCGCAACTTTACTCTGGCGAAGAAATCGCGATGGAAGGTAAGGACGATCCCGACAACCGGCGCGATTTTCCCGGCGGCTTTCCCGGAGACCGGAAGAATGCATTCTCGCAGCCCGAGCGAGCGCAGAATCAGCAGCGGATGTGGCAGTGGACGCATGACTGGATCAAGCTGCGGCGTGAGCACTCTGCGATCAGGCATGGGCGACTGGTCGATCTTTTTTATGATGATGATGCTTATGCATACGCGCGGCGGGATGCAAACGAGACCGTGATCATTGTGATCAATCGCTCCGCGAACGACAAGAAGATTCGGATTTCTGCAGCTGCCGTCAATGTGCGTGACGGTGAAGAGCTAATACCTTTGTCTGGATCTGCGAAGAGCGCGACAGTGACGAGCGGTGACATCACGTTGATCGTCCCGGGCCAGACGGTGGTCGCATACAAAATAAGTTGAGAAGAACCCCTAACTGTCCCGTTTAGACAGCGCACTTGTGCGCATGCTTACGAATTCGTAACGTGCGATGTCTAGTTCCGCCATCAAACGGACAGTTCACTACAGGTCAACAATGAGGTGAGCCTTGCGCAAGCGCCCAAGCAAAATGCATCTCTTCAAGTCGCGAGAACCGAACCTGGTTCACTACGTCACGGCCGTAACTTATGGTCGCATTCCCATCTTTCAAAGTAACAACGCATGCTCGCTATTGATTGAGGCCTTGGCTACTACGCGCTCGAAAGATCCGTTTAAGTTGATTGGCTACGTGATAATGCCGGACCATTTTCATTTGTTGGCTAATCCACTTGGTCTGGACATAAGCGTTGTGGCAGGCAGGTTCAAAGGCAGATCGGCTTCGTTGATCTTGAAATGGCTGCGCGCAAAAGGCCATCATTTATCGCTTGCAAAGCTGGCGTTGCCCGTCGCCCTGGAGTCTGGTCAGACTCATGCTGTTTGGTTGAAAGAATTCTCGGCGATCGATATCTGGAGCCATAAGTTCATCCGTCAGAAGCTCCATTATATCCATATGAATCCGGTGCGCGCAGGATTGGTTGAACATCCAGCGAAGTGGCGTTGGTCGAGTTACCACTCTTATTTGCCACACGAGCCTGGCAGCATTCCGATCGAAATTGATTGGCGTTGGCTGTGGACCGAGGAAGAGTTGAGTCTAGCGCGAGCTAGGCGGACAAGTCCGCTGTCTAAACAAGGATAGAATCTTTCTAAACGGAGGATAGAAAGAGAGTAATGACCTTTCCCAGAGCCAGCGGCATTCTGCTTCACCCGACCTCGCTGCCGGGGCGATTTGGCATCGGCGATCTGGGTGACCAGGCGTATCGCTTCGCGGATTTTCTGGTGGACAGCGGCCAGAGTCTTTGGCAGGTGCTGCCGCTGGGGCCAACCGGCTACGGCGATTCGCCTTATGCGTGCTATTCCGCGTTTGCGGGTAACACCCTGCTGATAAGTCCGGAGAAACTCTTTGAAGAGGGCTTGCTGTCAATAACTGAACTGGACGAGATCCCTTCGTTGCCCACGGAGCGGATCGATTTTGAGCAAGTTCATAAAGCGAAGGAGTTATTTCTGGATCAGGCGTTTGCGCGCTATCAGCGGACCACGGACACGGAACTTCGCAGTGCGTTTGAAACCTTTGCTGAGGAGAATGCTTCGTGGCTGGACGACTACGCACTCTTCCGGGCACTGAAGAGCGCGCACGGTGGCGTCTCGTGGCACGAATGGGAAGGCGAACTGGTCCGACGTGAACGGGCCGCCCTCGCACGTGCCCGGATCGATTTGCACGGCCAGATCGAAGCGCACAAGTTCTTTCAGTTTCTTTTCTTCCGGCAATGGTTCGCGCTCAAAGCCTACTGCAACGAGCGGGGCATCAGCCTCATCGGCGACGTGCCCATCTTTGTGGCCCAGGATTCAGCAGATGTCTGGACTAACCCTGACCAGTTCAAGCTCGACGCTGATGGCCGGCCTATAGTTGTGGCCGGCGTGCCGCCGGATTATTTCAGCGCCACTGGACAGTTCTGGGGTAATCCGCTCTACAACTGGGAGCGGATGCTGGCGGATGGTTTTCGCTGGTGGATTGAGCGCGTGCGGGCCAGCTTGCAGATCGTCGACATCGCCCGCATCGATCACTTTCGCGGGTTTGCAGCTTGTTGGGAGATCCCTGGGGGCGACACCACTGCGGAACGCGGACGCTGGGTCGAGGCGCCGGGAAGGGAATTGTTCACGGCAATCCACAAAGCGCTGGGTGAGCTGCCGATCATCGCCGAAGACCTGGGCGTGATCACTCCGGATGTCGAGCGGCTGCGCGACGACTTTGGTTTTCCCGGGATGCGCATCCTGCAATTCGCCTTTAGCAGCGATACAAAGAGTATCGATCTGCCGCACAACTATCACAGCAACGTTGTGGCCTATACCGGGACGCACGACAACGACACCACGGTCGGCTGGTTCAATAGCGTGGCCGGCGCCGGGTCGACCCGAAGTGCGGAACAGATAAGCTCCGAGAGAAACTTCTGCGTGAAATACCTGAATACGCAGGGTACAGAGATTCATTGGGACTTTATTCGCGCGGTGCTTCAGTCAGTCGCCGACACGGCGATCGTGCCCTTACAGGATCTGCTCGGCCTGGGCACTGAAGCTCGGATGAATCTGCCCAACAGCACTCAGGGCAATTGGACCTGGCGAGTTGATGAGCGGGCCCTGACCGAGTCTCACGCTCATCGACTCAGAGAGATGACGGACACTTATGGGCGTATTCGCAAACATGAAGTGGAAAGCATCAAATTGGATTTGGACGCAGTTTAATGTCTCGAAAAATAACTATTGAACAAGCATTCGGTTTGCTCGCTCATGAATGAAAGAAAATCAAAGCATCTGACTTCTATGTTTCGTGATTCTTCGGATAGTTTCGTGGATCGTCCTCCGCGACTAAACCCCAATCCACGAAATCACACGAAACCGCGCGCAAGAAACGTCCGATGTAGTCAATTTAGAAACGTTACCCTGGTATGAAGCCGAGGGACCATCTTTTACTAAGCTTGCTGTTCTTTGCATCTGTTTTGTTTGCCGGTGCATCGGTGGCGGCGCAGACTCCTGAAATCCTGAAAGTCGAACCGCCCAGTTGGTGGGTCGGGAGTTCATTGAATCCTGTACGCGTGCTTATTAGAGGTAGAAATCTCCGCGGCGCAGTGGTACAGGCGGTGGGAAGCGGATTTCGCATCGTCGGAGCGCCGAAGATAAATCAGAGCGGCAGTTATGTCTTTGTAGATCTGGCAATCCTGCCGGATGCTCGACCAGGAGAGCGGACTCTAAGGATTTCAAACCAGAACGGAAGTGCACAGGCGCGCTGGGAAATTCTGCCTCGCTTGAATCGTTCAGGAAGTTTTCAGGGATTCTCGTCAGACGACGTCATGTACCTCGTCATGATTGATCGATTCAGCGATGGTGACCGGGGCAATGATGATCCGCCGCGGTCGCGCGGTCTCTACGACCGTCAGAACAAATACTACTATCATGGCGGGGACTTGCAGGGTGTCATCGATCACCTGCCGTACTTGAAAGACCTCGGCGTGACCACCCTGTGGCTGACGCCCTGGTATGACAACTACGATCGGCTGAACGAGATCGAGCTGAAGGAAGGAAAACCCTGCACCGGCTTTCACGGCTACAATCCGCAGGATTTCTATTCGGTCGAAGAACACTTCGGCAGTTTACAAAAACTGCAGGAGTTGGTAAGCGCAGCTCACAAACTCGGAATTAAGATCGTTCAGGACGAAGTCGTCAATCACACCGGGCCTTATCACCCCTGGGTCGATGATCCTCCGACGCCTACCTGGTTCAACGGCACGAAGCAAAAACATCTGGCAAACGTCTTTCAGACGTGGACGCTGCACGATCCTCGCCCGGTGGCGCTGCTGAAAAAAGAGACGATGGAAGGTTGGTTCCTTGATTTCCTTCCCGATCTTAATCAAAACGACAGGGAAGTTTCGCAGTACCTGATTCAGAATACGCTATGGTGGATTGGCGTCACCGGCACCGACGGGATACGCATGGACACCTGGCAATACGTGCCCAACACTTTCTGGCATCAATGGACAACTGCTATCAAACGCGAGTATCCGAAGTTCACCGTCGTCGGTGAAGTCAAGGATGGCGACGTCGTACACACTTCGTATTTCCAGGGCGGCAAGGTGCGTGACGGCGCCGATTCTGGTCTGGATTCGCTCCTCGACTTCCCGCTCTTTTACTCGATCCGCCACGCCTTTGCCGAAGGCAAGAATCTTGATGAGGTACCAAAGACTCTGGGAAAGGATTACCTCTACGCGTACCCGAACATCCTGGTAACGCTGCTCGGGGGGCACGATGATGGCCGTTTCATGAGCGAGAAGGGCGCGACAATCGCCGGTCTCAAATTGGCCAACGCATTCGTGTTGACCACTCGCGGCGTGCCGCAGCTCTACTATGGCGACGAGATCGGGATGACTGGCGCGGACGAGCCGACCGCGCGCGCGGATTTTCCCGGCGGGTTTCCGGGTGACAAGAGAAATGCTTTTACGAAGCAGGGCCGGACCCGTGAAGAGCAGGACGCGTTCGAGTTTGTGCGCACGATGGCGCATCTGCATACCGGTCTCTTGCCGTTGCAGCGAGGCGAGTTGATTAATCTTTATGTCTCAGCTCAGCACTATGCTTACGCGCGCAAAATGAAAACCGAAGTGGTGGTTGTCGCAATTAACAATGACGGAAAGCCGGCGACAATTGAATTCGATGTCACGCCCACTGGACTGGCGAATGGCCGTCGGCTGGTCGATCGTCTGACGTCGAGCAACGACGCGCGGGTCGAGGATGGGAAATTGATCGTCAAGCTATCGCCGCGCTCGGCGGCAGTGTTTGTACCACGATGATTATTCGGAGTCAGCCAGAGTTGCGGCGAAAGCCGCAAAGAACACCTCGAACGGTATAGGGCGGACAAGTCCGCCGGCTAAACGATACAGAAGAACATACAGCCGAATGGCGCTCAGAACTAAACCAATCGCAGATCAGGTTGCGCTGGTCACCGGAGGCGGCACCGGCATCGGCCGCGCTTTTACTGAGGCGTTGGGCGTCGCCGGCGTGAAGGTGGTCATTGCTTCGCGGCGCGAGGAAGTAGTTAGCCACACCGCTCATGAGTTGAATTTGAAGTTCGGCGCCGAGCGCGTCTTTCCGTATGCTTTCGATATTCGTGAGCGTAGGGAGATCGATGCCCTGGTAGGTCAAGTGATCGAACAACACGGAACGCTGGACATACTCGTTAACAACTCAGGTCTGGCAGTTCCTGAGACGGTAGATCAGATCACCGAAAATGGTTGGGACAAAGTTATGGACACCAACCTGCGCGGTGTCATGCAACTCGTGAGAGCAACGCTGCCAAACATGATCGCGAACCAGTTCGGCGACATTGTTAATATCTCTTCACAGGCCGGAAAGCATGGCTATGCTGACGTGCCTTCGTATTGCGCTTCCAAGTTTGGCTTGCTCGGGTATGCCGAGTCCTTGCGAGATCACGTGCGCAAGACGGGCGCGAACATTCGCGTCTTCAATCTCTGCCCGGGACTGGTGGATGTCGAGAACACGGCGCCCGGCGCAAAGACAAAGCCGGGCTTCATTCATGTGGCGAACATGGCGCGGACCTTGATATATGTGTTGGCGCTTGATCGCGAAGTGGTGCTTGAGGACATCAATATTTACGCGCGATAAGAACCGCGCCTCTAAACGAGATTGAGAGGGCTGAAATGCAAAAACCACGTTTGAGCTTCTGGCAGATCTTCAACATGAGTTTCGGTTTTCTGGGAATTCAATTCGGTTGGGGGCTGCAACTCGCAAACATGAGCGGCATTTATACCTACCTGGGCGCCAAGCCTGAGCAGGTGCCGATTCTCTGGTTAGCCGGTCCCGTCACAGGTCTGCTGGTCCAGCCAATTATCGGTTCGATGAGTGACCGGACCTGGAATCGCCTGGGCCGCCGTCGTCCATACTTCCTGACGGGTGCAATTCTCGCCAGCATAGCGCTGTTCTTCATGCCCGACTCGTCCGTGTTATGGATGGCTGCCGGCTTGCTCTGGATCCTGGACGCGAACATCAATGTCAGCATGGAACCATTTCGCGCGTTTGTGGCGGACAAGCTCAGTGTCGATCAGCGCACAGCCGGGTTCGCCATGCAAAGTTTCTTCATTGGTATCGGCGCCACGCTGGCGAATGCGCTCCCTTACATCTTCCGACGGCTGCACGTTGATGACCGCAGCGTCGCCGACGCCAAGCAAGCGGTCCGATTGATCCCGGCGAGCGTTAGCTATTCATTCAAGATTGGCGCGGTCGCTTTCCTGGTTTGCGTGCTCTGGACCGTAATCACTACGAAAGAGTTTCCCCCGGAGAACATGGCAGAGTTTGAACGTAAGCGAAAGGAGCGTAAGGGGATCAGTGCGACAGTTGCGGAAGTTGCTTCCGCTCTCCGGGATATGCCCACCACGATGAAACAGCTCGCCGTAGTTCAATTCTTTACCTGGCTGGGTCTGTTTTGCATGTGGATGTTTTTTGGCTTGATGACTTCATATCATGTATTTGGGGCCACGAATGAACGTGACCCGCGTTTCACCGACGGCCAGGCCTGGGGTGGTAATGCTTTTGCCGTCTACTCGATCACCTGTTTCGCCGTGGCTTTTCTGCTGCCGCCGTTGGCCCGCGCGACCAGTAGAAAGAAAGTCCACGCCATTGCCCTTGTTTGTGGAGCGCTCGGACTGCTCTCTGTTTACTTTATTCACGACAAAGGTATTTTGTTGCTGACGATGATCGGAGTCGGCATTGCGTGGGCATCAATTCTCGCCATGCCCTATGCCATTCTCTCGGGAGCGATACCCGGAGAGAGGATGGGCGTTTACATGGGGATCTTCAACTTCTTCATCGTCATCCCCGAGATCATTGCTTCGTTTGCCTTTGGTCCGGTCATTCGCGCCATCTTCGGACGCGACAATCCAAAGTCGCCGATGTATGTGGTCATGGCGGGAGGCGCATTCCTGGCGCTGGCGGCTGTCAGTGTCTTGTTAGTCAAAGACGTCGCTGACAAAAACGTGCCGGAAGAAGCCGTTATCGACGCCGATGCACATGAACTGTTTACCGTGCCGGAATCCGTCCAACCCGTGCCGAGCACGGGGTTGATTGACGAGGAATAGTTTTCCTTTGCGAGCTTTGCGTCGTTGCGAGCTATCGTTCACGCAAAGGCGCAAAGTGAACCCAAAAGCTGACATAGAGGAATGGAATGAATCCTGATCTGAAAATGGGAAAATGCAAGCGCTGCGTTCCGGCTTTACTATTCGCAGTCATTGTTGCTGCGGCATGGTCAGGGTTCGCTCTAGCGCAGCAGCCGGCGAAAGACCTCTCTAAACTCCCGGCCCGGCCGGCTCGCACTTGGGTTCGCGACGGCGTCATCTATCAAATCTTTCCGCGGGCGTTCTCTGCGGAAGGAAACTTCAACGGCATCACTGCGCAACTCGATCGATTGAAAGAACTTGGCGTCACGATCATCTGGTTGATGCCGATTCATCCCATCGGTCAGGAAAAAAAGAAGGGAACTATCGGCAGTCCCTACGCCGTGCGCGACTATTACGGTATCAATCCGGATTATGGCACGAAAGAAGATCTGAAGAGGTTGATTTCGGAATCTCATCGACGCGGAATGAAGGTGATCATCGACATCGTCGCCAACCATACCGCCTGGGACAGCGTCCTGATGAAGCATCCCGACTGGTACAAGCACGACGCCAGCGGCAAGATTACTTACCCGTATGATTGGTTCGACATAGCCGCCTTAAATTACACAAACCCGCAACTTCGTCAGTACATGATCGACATGCTCAAGTACTGGATTCGCGAATTCGACCTCGATGGATTTCGTTGCGACGTGGCCGGCGAAGTGCCGACGGACTTTTGGGAGAACGCCCGCGCGGAGCTGGACAAGATAAAGCCGGATATTTTCATGCTGGCCGAAGCGCACAAACCGGACTTACAGGTGAAAGCTTTCGAACTCGATTACTCGTGGCCATTGCATAGCGCGTTAACCGACGTGTTGCAGGGTCGCCGGCGAGCCTCTGACCTGCGCGAAGCCTGGGAAAAGGAATACAAAGACTGGCCGCGCGGCGCACTGCACATGCGCTTTTCAGATAACCATGACGAGCGTCGCGCGATCGCGCGTTTTGGCGAGCCCGGATCGCTGTCAGCATCGGCGCTGATGTTTACGCTGGACGGCGTGCCTTTGATCTACAACGGGATGGAAGTCGGCGACACGACCGAATCCGGCGCGCCGGCGTTATTCGAAAAGCTGCCAATCTTCTGGCCCATCGCGGAAAGACGACCGGAGTTTCCACGCTTCTACAAACAGATCATTGTTTTGAGAAAGAGCCACGACGCTTTGCGCAATGGCGAGTTGGAGTGGCTGCGGAATTCAGACGAAGCGCGGGTGATCACTTACCAGCGCCGCTCGAAAGACGAGGAGATTTTAGTAGCGATTAATTTCTCGAACCGTCCGTTCGCCGGTTTCGTCGAAGCTGGTAATGGACCTTCGTTTGTCGACATCACGCCTGATGTCGAGCCGCCGCTTCCGCCTGACAAGCCTGCTGCCGAAGGCACCGCCCGGCGTCGCGTCGCGGCTTTGCCTTCCCTGACGCTTGATAGTTGGGGCTTTCGTATCTTTCGCCGGCCCCTGAAATGAGTTTGCTCGCGGCCATAAAGTTTTAGTCCGATCAGATCCATCGCTTTGGGGATTTCGGCGTTGCGCATGAACCAGTGCCAGATCACACCGCTGCGCAAATTCTCTCCACTTAAGAGCATAATGCCGACATTGATGCCGATGACGTCGGTATCTATCCAGCCATTGTTGGGATTGAATGCGTCAGTGAATCCGTATCTGCCATAAATTTTCTCGCCGAACCGCGCTTTCATCGCTCGTAAAGTCTGGAGCGAAATATCCGGCGTGAACATCAGCGAGCCGCCGGCGGCAGAAGGAACGATTGTCCCATCGATCGCCGGGTCACGCGGTGGCCCGCCCCATACCATGTAACCTCTAACGCCGTCGGACGCTGTAATGCCCCACATGTCCGGACCGTAGCCGGGGAACTCCCGTGCGAGGCTAATGCAGAAAGCCCGGTGCGCGCGCGTGGCGCTGATCGAGTTAAGAAAGTAATCCGTGCGCCAGCCTCTTTGTTCGCGGCGCTGGCGATAGTCGATCCAGGCCCCCGGGTACTGGTGCATGAAGAGCGGGACGCCTTCGGTCGTGACATAGCTATACCCCGCGTAGTTCATGCGTTGGCGCTTGAACGCATACCATGAGCGGGCAGAGATAGGGTGGGTCGGCGAGCCGATGGCCAGCATGTAAAGGATCGGGTCTTCGTTGAAAGTATCCCAGCGCGATTTGAGAAATCCTGTTTCCGGTTTCCAGCCCATCGACAGCAGAGTCGGATGACCATTGAGCATCCACTTGAAATCTGCGCGCTCGTAGATCTCGGTGGCCAGCCTCACGATTTCCTTATCATTGGCAAACTTCTGACGCACGGTCAGCACGCCGGCCAAAAGTAGCGCCGTGTCGATCGAAGACACTTCGCTGTTCCAGCGTCGGGCGCCACTCTTCGCGTCCAGCCAGTGATAGAACCAGCCGTGAAATTGCTCAGCCTGATCGGCAAAGAAACGCAGCGTGGCCCGCACGCGCTCTTTCGCTTGATCCGGCTGAATCCATTGGCGTTCGGACGCGATGCAAAGCGCGGTCAGGCCAAAGCCGGTAGCAGCAATGCTCGCCACGTCGCGATGGTTCTCATCAAGCGGCGACTTGTCGGTCCGCGCGCGGTCGGGAACCAATCCGGTCCTGGGATCAGCCTGCTCCCAAAAGTAACGGAACTCGCGGCGTTCCATGTCTTCAAGAAATATTTCGTCCGCTGTCGAAAGGGAATATTGCGCGCTGGGTGGTGGCGCAATCGCAGGGGACGAGAGCGCTAAGGCATGTAAGAGTGCGCAGGCAAGGAGGAGAAGAACAACTGCGCGGCGCGCGTTGGATAGCAACGCCCGAGAATGAAAACTTCCGGAAATCTGAGAATCGAAAAAAAGACGCGGTCGCTTCATTGTCTGATCCCGATCCTCAACGTTCTATCTCGCCACCACTTCGAAATTAGCTGCCAGTTCGCGTTGGTCCGCCGAGCTTGTGCCCAACATGACCTTGAACTCTCCTGGTTCCACTACGAATCGCATTTCGCGGTTGTAGAATCCCAGTTGTTCCGGCGCCAGAGTGAATTCGATTGTTCGCTTCTCTCCCGGTTTCAGGGTGACACGCTGAAAGCCTTTCAGTTCCTTGACGGGCCGCGGCGCGCTGGCGGCCGTATCCCGTAGGTAGAGTTGCACGACTTCATCACCGGAAAACCGGCCGGTGTTCTCGATATCAACACTGACGTTTAGTCGTCCGTCGGGACGAATGCGCTGCGCACTTAGTCGCAGGTTCGCGAGACGAAACTGCGTGTAGCTGAGTCCATAGCCGAACGGAAATAGAGGCGTCCACGAAACGTCGAGATATTTTGACGTGTACTTATTATTGACGTCGGGTGGCCGGCCCGTGTTCATGTGATTGTAGTAGAGCGGCTCCTGGCCAACGCTGCGCGGGAACGTGACGGGCAGCTTGCCGCCGGGATTAACATCGCCAAAGAGCACATCGGCGATCGCATTGCCCGCCTGGGTGCCGGCAAACCACGTTTCCAAAATTGCGGGCGTGTTGTCGGCGATCCAATTGATTGTCAGCGGGCGCCCGTTCATCAGGACGACGATGGTCGGCTTGCCCGTCGCCTGCACAGCCTTGACCAGATCCAACTGGCGTCCCGGCAGATCCAGCGAGCTTCGTGATGCAGCTTCGCCGCTCATATCCGCGGATTCGCCGACAGCAACGACTACTACGTCGGAATTACGCGCCGCCCGCACGGCCGCGTCAAATCCATCAGTAGAGTCGCCGTTGATGTCACAGCCTTTGGCGTAGTTAATTTTTGTCGAGGGAGAAACCCTCGCCTTAATGCCTGCGAGCAGAGTCACGGCGGCCGCGGCGTTGCCGTCACCTGTCCACGAGCCAATCATATCGACTTGGTCGTCCGCGAGCGGGCCGATGAGCGCGATCGACTTCACGTTCTTACTCAGTGGCAGGGTCTCGCCCTGGTTCTTTAGCAGCACCATCGACCGGGAAGCAATCTCGCGTGCGGCGGCTCGGTTCTCACGACTAAAAATCACCGAGCGCTCTCGCGCTTCGTCCGCGTAAGGATGTTCGAAAAGGCCCAGACGCATCTTGATGCGCAAAATTCGGCGCACCGCTTCGTCGATCTCCGCCGGCGACAGCTGGCCGCTTCGCAAAAGCTCGGCGCCATGCTTTCCATAGAGCCGGCTGACCATCTCCATATCGACGCCGGCGCTGAGAGCCAGGCGAGCTGCTTCGCTTTCGTTTGCCGCCAGGCCGTGCTTGATAAGTTCCTCAACCGAGGTGTAATCGCTGACGACGAAACCATCGAACTTCCATTCGCCGCGCAGCACTTTGGTTAAGGTGAAGGGATTCGCAGAAGCGGGCACGCCGTTGAGGCTGTTAAAGGCGCTCATGAACGTGCCGACGCCCTCGTCGACCGCCGCCTTGAAAGGTGGAAAGTAAATCTCGCGCAAAGTCCTTTCCGACATGTCGGTAGTGTTGTAGTCGCGGCCGGCTTCGGCCGCGCCGTAAGCGACCCAATGCTTGGCGCACGCCAGAACTTTGTCTGTCGAGCTGTAGTCGCGGCCCTGGAACCCGCGCACGCGCGCCCGCGCCATCGCTATCCCCAGATAAGGATCTTCGCCCGCACCCTCAACGATGCGTCCCCAACGTGCATCGCGCGCAATGTCCAGCATCGGCGCAAAGGTCCAATGCACGCCGGCAGAGCGAGCTTCGGCTGCGGCAATGGCCGCCGATCGTTCCGCCGAGGCCGGGTCCCAGCTACTGGCTTCACCCAGCGGCACCGGGAAAATTGTGCGATATCCATGAATTACGTCAAAGCCGAAGATCAAGGGAATCTTCAGACGCGATTCTTCCATCGCAACGCGTTGAAGTTCGTTGGTCCGCTGCGCGCCACGCACGTTGAGCGTTGAACCGAGCAGCCCTTTGCGAGCGAGGTCACGATGCTCAGGACGGAAGTTCCCGTTACCTTCGCCATCGAGCTGTTGAAGTTGCCCGAGTTTTTCGGCGAGAGTCATTCGCGCCAGGAGCGCGTTGATTCGTCTTTCGTTGTCTGTCGGACGCTGTTGTGCGGAATTAGTTACCGCGCAAAGAATAAGTGCGAGCGTGAGAACCAGAGTACAAAGTCTACTGAGCTTCATTTGCTTTCCTCAAATTAATGTCGTGCGCCATCGGGCTGAACAGTCATGTCTACGCAAGTATAGTTTGACTCAATCTTTGCGGCTCTTCTCATTAGCACCGCGGCCTTAGCCCGGTGGTTTCCGGTTGTGTCGGGCAATGGATTCACCGCGCTAAGGCGACGGTGCTAATGAGAAGCTACATGAGTACCGACCACTCCTAAAACTCGCAAATTTGCCGCAATATTGTGGGCTCAGTATACTACAGCGTCTTCCCCCAACGCCCTGAACCTCCGCGCGGCAGGATAGAAAAGATCATCTCTGAAATGAACCGTGACCGCACAGTGGAGCGTATTCGCATTGTTTCAATTGTCAGCGTGTGCATCCTCGGACTCGCGCTAGTCGATAACGCTTCGGCGCAGCAGCAACAACCAACCGTTAGAGGAAAATCGAAAGGAGCTGTTCCGGGCGAAGACGTTGCCTCACTGCTGCGTGAAGCAGCGTCGCTCTTGCAGGCAGGCAAACTGGACGAAGCACAGCCTCTGGTGCGTCGCGCGGTGGCGGCGGCGCCATCCAATGCTGACGCGCATAATTTGCTCGGCGTAATTCTGGATCAGCGTGGTGACATCGCCCAAGCTGAGCACGAATATCGTACTGCGCTTCGTCTCAATCCCAATGCTGTTTCAGCAACGGCCAATCTCGGCGTCCTGTTGGCGCGCAGCAAACGCGATGATGAAGCCATCAAGACTTTCGAGACTGTGCTGCGCCTGGCTCCCGGCCATCCGCAAGCCACAATTAATCTGGGACTACTCTACGCTTCGCGCAATGATTACCAACATGCCGCCGACCTGCTCGCGCAAGCCAATGAGTCGCAGCCCCATACCTTCGACATTCTTTATCATCTTGGTGTCGCACTCTTTAACCTCAAACGTTTGGACGAGGCGGCCAGTGCGTTCGAGGGTGCTTCCGCCGTTTCCCCAAATGCGGCCGAGCCTTTTTACTTTCTGGGATTAATTGCTTCAGCACGCGGGAACGATGAAACGGCAGCAGAGTCCTGGCAGAAAGCATTGGCTCTCCGGCCGAAGTATCCCGAGGCGAATTTCATGCTCGGTGAACTATTTGGCAGGCAGCGCAATTACACTGCAGCCAAAACATACTACGAAAGAGCTTGGAATCAGGATCCTACTCAGGCAGTGCATTACATCCGCCTGGGGGGCGTTTATTTGTTGCTCGGTAACTTCAATGAAGCTTTAAAGATTTTTGCCAGCGGCGCCTCACGGTTTCCCAACATTGCAGAGATTCATTACTTTGCGGCAATAGCCGCGCGGGGAACGGGAAACTTTGATCAAGCCCTTGCTGAATTGCAAAAAGCGCTAGCTTTGCAGCCAAACAATGCGGACGCACTGGCGCTTTTGGGGGCCATCTATCTCGACCGCGGAAACATCGCCGAAGCGCAAAAGTTTTTGCGCCGCGCACTCTCCGTCAATCAGCAACATTTCAATGCGAATTATGATCTTGGAAGGCTTCTGGTCAAGACGAAACGTTACGCGGATGCTTTACCACTGCTGCAACGAGCCGCTGAGCTTAACTCAAACAGCCCGGATGTTCACTATCAGATTTTTCTCGCGCTCTCGCGCCTGAAAAGAAAACCTGACGCCGACCGCGAACTTGAAATCTACAAAGAACTGCGAGAAAAAGAAAAAATGCAGAAGCCTGACCATTAGGAGGGCCGCTAGGTTCGCGGCCCATCCGGAAACGGGTGTTTAGAAGCTGAATCTTACCTGGAACTCGCCCACTCTTCCTGCCAGCGCCGACGTCGCCCTTCCAAATGTTGGTAATTGGACGCGAGTTGGATCGGTGTTGGAATCAAAGGGAGTGAGATTCAGGTTATTGAAGATATTGAAAAAATTGAAACGCAGATCAACGTTTGCGCTCTCTCCCAGGAACCCCCAACTTCCCAGACCAAATTTCTTCGCGAAAGTCATGTCAACATCGAAATATCGCGGCCCGCGAAAAACATTTCGACCGATGGCCGGAGGATTAGCAAACGGATTCGAGCCATTGACAGCCGTTCCAAAAATCGACGTTCCGGCTACCCCGAAAATTCCGTTGGGCCGCAAAAAGTTATCGTTTGTATTAGCGGCAGGCTGCGCGCCACTATAGGATGTTGGACGGAGATCGCAGAAAGCACCCGGAGTAAGTGCTTGCTGCAAACAGCCGAAGATTTTAGGTGTCCACGGAAAACCATCGTTCCAGGTAACAATAGAACTGATTTGCCATCCGCCAAGGACCTTGCCCTTCAAATCTTTCTGGTGTTGAAAAAGCGGAATGTCCCAGGTTGCCGCCGCGACGAAACTATGTCTGACATCAAAATCAGACGGGCCGCGTTCTGTCTTTTGATCAATCGGGAAACTTTGATTAGTACAAGCACACGGCGATTCAAACGACGCCGTGTCGATGCTCTTAGCCCAACGATAGTTCATATCGAACGAGACTTGTTTCCAAAGTCTCCCCTGAAGGCGCGCAATCATCGCGTTGTAGTTTGAGGTAACATCGGGGCGCGCGAAAAAAGCCCTAGAGATATTCGGATTGGACCCTGGAATGGTGAGGTGTATAGGATCAATTCTGACGAAGTGTCGTCCCTGGCTGCCCTGATAACCGAGAGTCGCCACCAAATTCATTGGAAGCTGGTATTCACCTTCCAGTGAATACCGATAGACCCGGGCGTCAGGCAAATCTCGCGGCGTGCCATAAATTTCAATCGCCCCGCTGTTGGGTAAACCGGTAGCGGGATTTGTTCCGCCTCCGAGCAGCGGATTCGCCGGATAACCGAAAATGGTTCCGTCGCTGCTTTGAACATAAGTAATTAGTCCGTCGAAGAAAGGCGTGCCGAAACCATCTGTGGTTCCGTTTGTGCCGCAGCAAAGGCTGAAGAGGCTACCATTGGGGGGATTTCGGCGGGCGTTTGCAAGCAAAGCGTTTGGCAGTCGGTCATACCCCATTCCGCCACCGCCACGAATGACGAGTTTGCTGTCAAACTTCGCGGGACTCCAGGCGAAACCTAGCTGGGGAGCAAAATTTTTCAAGTTGTTATTCGTTAGGTTCTTTCGAACCGAAATTGTCGCTCCTGTCACGCCGCCGTTCGGCCCCGGAATAAGGTTTCCAATCACGCCCTTATCCGCCGTAATTGGTGAGAACCATTCCCAACGCAAGCCAAGATTGAATGTCACATTCGGCCGCAATTTCCAATCGTCCTGTACGAACAATCCCAGATCGCCGGTATGGAACTTTGTATTATTCGCCGTAGGCTGACCTTGCTGAGTAGCAACTATCTCTTCGAAAATCGGTGTTCCATTGGCAAAATTCCACAAGCTCTTGAAAGAATACAGGGGACGTGCGCCACCGACTTCACCGTTGCTGTTCAAGTCACGGCGATATTCGGCGCCAATTTTTACCGCGTGATTGCCGATAACGTCAGTGAAGGTGTCGCGAAATTCAAATTGCCTTTCGTTAATCACGCCCGGCGTGTTAGGTGAGTGTTGGGCGCCAAATCGCAAGCGGTCACTGAAGACAGATTCAATTTCTATTCGCGGGAGACCAAAATTGGATTGCGGGTTACTTTTAGTTTCATCAAAACCCCAGCGGGTAAGATTGAACCGAGCTTCATTAAGCTTGGTTGCCGAAAGTGTCCGCTGATAGATGATACCTACCGCGTAACTCAAACGTTTGGAATTAATATCTCCCATCGGTCGGCTTTGGCCTCCCGTGTCCGCCGAAGTCGCCGTGTTCGGAACGAAATAGGTCGACACTGTGAAGTGATCATTTGAAGTCGGAATAAAATCCAGGCGCGTATTGAATTGATTTCCGCTAAAGCTAGTCGGATTTGCCAACAGGGCCTTTTGTAAATCAGCTATTCCATCCAGCCCCCCGCCAGTAGGGGCGCCGCCAGTGTTGAAAAATTGAACATAGGTGCCATAGGCTCCGGTAATGCTGCCGATGTCCAAACCATTTCCCACCACAGCACAACCGGCGTTAATGTCACCACTTAACTCGGCGCAACTCGGAGTCAGTAGTGACACGACCCTTGGCGCCACGCCTGGATCTCCTAAAATCCTGGCGGTTACAGTACCCGGGCGGGCTGCAAGTACCGCTTGGCGATAGGCGGCCGTTTCAATGTACGAGGTATACGTATTGTTTGAGCGATTGCGCAGTCCCTCGTAGGCAAAGAAGAAAAAGGCCTTATTCTTGCCGCTGTAAACGGAGCGACCGCCTTCGCCAAAGCGCGGCAAAGTTATTGGGCCCCCAAAGCTTCCGCCAAACGACTTATACTTTTGCTCAACCCGCGCGGGTCCGCCGCCGATATTGGCCGGTAGTTTATTAAATGAATTCAGACGTGGATCGTCGATCTTGATAAAAGCGCTGCCGTGCCAGTCATTGGTTCCGTTTTGCGTCACAACTTTGATTTGCGCGCCGCTGTTGCGTCCATCTTCCGCCGAATAAGTGCTGGAAGTGATTTGCACCTCCTTGACGGTTTCCTGACTTGGAGTGATTACCGCTCCGCCACCCCATGTCTGACTGTTCACGCTAGAGCCGTCAATCTGGTAATTATTTGACGACACGCGTTGACCATTCGCTGAAATCGGTTGACGGTCTTCAGTCGCAAAAATTGAATTACTTGAACCGGTCGGCCCACTCGTATTTGGCAACCTTGATCCTGAGCCGTCGGAATTTCGAGCTCCGGTACCAAAAACACCGGGAGACAGTCGCGCAAGTTCATACGGGTCGCGCCCGATTTGAGGTAGCGCTAAGACTTCCTTAGTTGTAATTGTTTTTCTGACGTTAGCGTCTTCGGTTTCCAACGGGACGTTTTCCGCGGTGACGTTTACTACTTCGCTAATCCCGCCGGCCGTTAGCTCAACATTAACGCCTTTGACAGATTCCGCTTCCACCTTAACGTCGTCGACAACTTGTTTCTTGAAATTTTCCTTCTCAACCGTGATCGTATACAAGCCAGGAGCGAGGCCAGAAAAGCGATAGAACCCACCATCACTCGTCGGGGTTGCCTCTGACCGACCGGTCTCCTTATTGGTGAGTGTCACGGACGCTCCGGTAACAATCGCTCCAGCAGTGTCGGTGACAGTACCTTGAATGCCGGCCTTGAATTGAGCGCTGGCGGCGGTAACTGTGAATAGAAGAACCAGGCCACACATTAGAACGCGGACGAAAAGAAACAGAGTGCGATTCATTGCAGGTCTCCTTATGCCACTTAAGTGATGTTTTTGGTTTTACCGCTTCCCGCAGGCCCACTGACCTTGAAAGGAAGGTATCAATTTTCTTTAGTTCCCAAACGTCTTGGGGCGAAACGCGCCGCCACCAGCTACGCCAGGGGTTTCTCCTCACGGCTGGAGAAGTCGGGACTAAGCTCTCCGATTATCAAGGACACGACTGTTTTCGGGGGTAGAATAGACGGATCCGGGCGTCTTCGCATGTACGCTGTCGCGCTTATACCAAAGAATCTGGGGTTGAATCGCCAATATCATGCACCGAAGGGCGAAAAACTGCAATGAGTATTTTGGCCGGGACTCTGGTAAGCTTAGCGCCTTCGAGGACGGGGAGATTTCGCTGGCCGCCGGAAATCCAATCTAGCCGGAACCGCAGCCGGCGTTGATGGGCACACGGCGGTCCCGCGCAATCGGATCAGCAAACGCGGCTGGTTAATCCAACCCGAGCGCGGCGGGCAAGCGCACCAGAATTACCGGCACGAACCATCTGGCCATTCGGCTTTCATTACAGAAGCGATCACGAACAGTAGATGATGCGACAGCTACTCTGCCTTATGCTGATGGGAATTAACTTCTCGACTTTGTTGGCCCAGACAACTAACATGTCGGCCCCGGGCCAGCCGGGCAACGACGCGCACTGGCCGACTGCAGCGAAGCAGGGATTCGGGGCTGCTAACACCACTCGTTCGAAAGTCTGGTTCACGCTGGCCGACGGCGTGATGACTGAGGTTTACTATCCGACCCTGGACGTGCCGAATGTGCAGACGCTGCAACTCGTTGTTGTCGCGGGTGGAAAAGTTGAGACTGAGAGCGAAGATACGAACCATTCGATTCAAGTGCTCGACAATGCGCGTTCATTAAGTTTCGGACAAGAGAACCGCGCCAAGAGCGGCGCTTACACAATCACCAAGACCTATGTAACCGACCCCGAGCGTAGTTCGGTCTTTGTTGACGTGAACTTTCGTTGGAATGCAGCGGGTCAATGCGGTTGCGCTCTCTATCTCTACTATGATCCCTCGTTGAATAACAGTGGGATGCACGACTCAGGCTGGATAGACGGCGCCTGGCTGGTAGCGGCGGATGCTGACAAGGCTTCGGCGCTGAGTGTGCTCAATGAAGGGTTTGACCAGGAGACGAACGGATACCTCGGAACCAGTGACGGTCTAACTCAATTACGTCACAACGGAAGCATCAGTCGTTATCCGCGCGCGGACAATGGAAACATCGTGCAAGTGGCTCGGCTGCGATCTCGCTCTTTGAGATCAAACTCGACCATGCAGTTCACAGTCGTCCTCGGCTTCGGCCGGAATTCGAAAGAGGCCGTCAGCAACGGGCAGGTATCTATCCGCAAAGGCTTCGAGGCGGCGCGCACTGAGTATCAGCAAGGTTGGCACGCGTACGTTGCAACGCTGCCCACTGTCGAGTCGAAGTATCAGCGCCAGTTCAATATGGCTGCGATGGTTTTGAAAGCGTCGGAGGACAAAACCCATCGCGGCGGCTTCATTGCCTCGCCATCGATTCCCTGGGATGGCGGGCCCAACGCGAACGAGCCGACAGTGAGTGGCTACCACGCCGTCTGGGCGCGCGATCTTTATCAGGTTGCGACCGCGTTTCAGGCGATGGGTGATATGGCATCCGCCAGACGCGCGCTGGATTACCTGTTCAACGTGCAGCAAAAAGCCGATGGAAGTTTTCCACAGAACTCGCGGGCAGACGGGCGTCCGATCGGCGGCGGCTTGCAGATGGATCAGTTGGCCTTTCCGCTTATTCTGGCTTATCAGTTGGGCCGCAGCGACCGAGTCACCTGGCGCAAACATATCAAGCCCGCCGCCGATTTCATCATCAAGCGCGGGCCGGCTACGGGTCAGGATCGCTGGGAAGAGAAGCCGGGCTATTCGCCGGCAACAATCGCGGCCGAAATAGCCGGTTTGGTCTGCGCCGCGCGTATCGCTCAGATTCAGGGCGACCCGCAAACTGCTCGAGCCTATCTGCAAAAGGCCGATGAGTGGGCGCGCAACGTGGAACGTTGGACCGCCACGAACACAGGTCGTTATGGCGATGGGCGTTACTATTTACGGATCACCGAAAACGACAATCCGAATGACGGCGCGAAGGTCGAGATCAATAGCGGTGGCGGGACCTACGACGAGCGTGAAATCGTGGACGCGGGATTTCTGGAATTGGTGCGGCTGGGAATAAAGTCCGCCGACGATCCTAGGGTGCGCAAATCTCTTGAGATAGTTGATAGGCTCATTAAAGAAGAAACGCCGGAGGGAGCGGCCTGGTATCGTTACAATCACGACGCCTATGGTGAGCGTGAGGATGGCGGGTCGTACGACGGTCGCACCGGCAAGGGACGTCTGTGGACTTTGCTTACCGGCGAACGGGGTGAGTATGAATTGGCGCGCGGCGAGAAAGCTCTGGCACGGAAGCATCTCGATGCCATGATGGGTTTCGCGAATAGCGGAATGATGATTCCGGAACAGGTATGGAATCGAAGTTTTGGGTTGGCGTATCGTGCGGGCTCCGGAACCGGCTCAGCCACCCCGCTCGCGTGGTCGATGGCCCAATTCATTCGGCTGGCTATGAATCTCAAGGCGGGGCGAAATCTGGAAACGCCGCGACTTGTCGCGGCTCGTTACGTTCGCGATTCAGGAAAGGCAAGATGACCGATTCAAATCGCAACTCGAAAGGTAACTCTCCGCCTCCCGGCGTTGTCTTTGCCGCTGATCTCGGCGGTACGCACCTTCGCGCAGCGACCGTTGACGAGGCTGGAAGGATCCATTTTCGCTTGAAGCAAAAAACGCCGCAGGCCGAGACGCCTGATGAGATCGTTCAGGCGTTGGTGGCTGCCGCGCGCGAATGCGAAAAGCAGAGTTGCGCCGCAGGCAATGATCTTCGTGCGATATCGGTCGTAGTTCCCGGATCCGTGAATGTCAAAGCCGGCGTGATCATAAAAGCTCCAAACCTCCCCTGTCTTGATGGATTTCGGCTCACCGATGCTTTGACAAGGGAACTGGGCCGGCCCGCCATTCTCGAGAACGACGCCAACGCCGCCGCTGTGGGTGAGATGTGGCAGGGAGCCGGGCGCGGACGGCGCACCATTGTCTGTGTGACGCTGGGGACCGGAGTTGGTGGCGGCATCATTCTGGAGGGAAAGCTTTGGCGCGGAGTTAATGATTCAGCGGCAGAGATTGGACACATGTGTGTCGATCCATTCGGGGGCGTCGCCTGTACCTGCGGCAGCCGTGGTTGTCTGGAAGTTTATGCCTCGGCTACGGCGATCGTCCGCATGACGCGTGAAGCGCGGCCCAGGCATCCTAATTCCATCTTACAGGCGAAGCAGGATCTGACTTCGGAAAAAATTTATCGCGCGGGATTGCAAGGTGACGAACTGGCGCTCGAGGTCTTTCGACGCATGGGTGTTTATCTGGGCATTGGTCTCGCGAATCTCATCAACATTCTGAATCCGGAGATGATTGTGATCGGCGGCGGAGTGGTAAATGCCTGGGACTTGTTTGCCAAGGACATGAATCACCAGGTCGCCGAACGCGCCTTCCCGCTGCCGGCGGCCCAGGTGAAGATCGTGCCCGGCGAATGCGGCGATGACGCAGGACTGTTGGGCGCGGCGAGGTTGGCCTTTTCGGCAAACCATGAATCAGTTTAGACGCGCGGACTTGTCCTCTCGAGGGCTATGACGTCTCACGCCTTCAGGTTGAGGACGCTACCAGGCAGGCAAGTGGTACAGAACCGGGAGCGGACGGGGGTCCCCGCGCGGGCAACCCGCGTGGGGTGCTGGATGCGACCGGATCATTGACTCAACTTGAGTGACAGCATCCCGTCGCTACCGCTCCGGGTTCTTTAACGGTTCGTCTTGATCATACAGTTTGAGTTTCATATGAAAAAGTTTGCCATAACTTGTCTGTGGCTGTTTGCGCTCGGGCTAACATGTGTCGCTCAGGACATTAGTACCCTCGAGAAAATTGGCCCGGTTGTTAGTATCACCCGGAACGAACAGGGCCTGGTCCTCAACTGCCGGGACAAGTCACAGGTCGCGCTCGCCGTGCTCGCACCGGATCTGATTCGGGTGCGCGCTTCTTTTACCAAACCGATTTCCGCCCGCGATCATTCGTGGGCGATCGCGAAAGAGAATTGGCCGACGCCGCCCTGGAGTCTGAACGAAACGGCCGAATCCATCACGGTGGCGACGGCAGAGCTGGAAGTTGTCATCCATCGCTCGCCTTTGCTCATCGATTTCCGCGACGCGCGCACTCACGCTCTGCTCAACAGCGACGAGCAGCCGATGTCCTACGACGCAAAAGGCCTGCTGACAGGAATGATGTTTGATCCAAAGGCGGGCATGTTCGTCGCCGCTTCGAAAAAGCTCGGGTTCGACGAACACTTTTATGGATTAGGCGAGAAAGCTGCGCGACTGGATAAGCGTCGTGGGTACTTCGTCAATTGGAATTCAGACACGCCAGGCTACACCGAAGGAAAGGATCCGATCTACCAAACGATCCCGTTTTATCTCGGCCTGCAGAATGGCGCCGCCTATGGGATCTTTTTCGACAACAGCTATCGCAGCTACTTTGATTTCGGCCGCTCTTCGCAGCAGCGCGCCTGGTTTGGCGCTGAGGGCGGCGAGATGAACTATTATTTTTTCTACGGCCCGTCGGTAAAGAAGATCTTGAGTCGTTATGCCGATCTCACCGGTCATATGCCGATGCCGCCGCAGTGGGCGCTCGGCAACCAGCAGAGCCGTTGGAGCTACTATCCGGACACGATGGTGGAAGAGGTTGTGCGCCAATACCGCGAGCGCGATCTGCCATTGGACGTGGTTCATCTGGACATAGATTACATGCAGGGCTATCGCGTTTTCACTTTCGATTCTGCCCGCTTTCCCAATCCCAAAGAATTCGCCGCCAGGCTGGGCCGCCAGGGCGTGAAGTTAGTTGCGATCGTCGATCCGGGTGTGAAGTACCAACCTCCGGCAAAGAATGTCCCGGCTGGTAAGTCCCCGAACCGGGAATTGGAACCGCAGAATCAGCGGTATTACGTTTTTGACGAAGGACTAGAGAAGAAATATTTCCAGCATCGCCAAAACGGGGATTTATTCATTCCCAAAGTCTGGCCCGGCGACAGTGTTTTTCTCGATTACACCTTGCCGGAAGCGCGGCGCTGGTGGGGAGACTTGCATCGCGCATATCTAGACAACGGCGTGGCCGGAATCTGGAATGACATGAACGAGCCTTCCGACTTTGTCGATCAGGTGGGCAAGAACCAGCTTGATGTTGTCAGCTACGACGAAGGCGAGAATTCGACGCACGCTAAGAACCGAAATGTCTTTGCGCTGCTTGAGGCGCGCGCCACTTATGAAGGACTCGCGCGACTGCGGCCGAGCCAGCGGCCATACGTGATCACTCGCGCGGCTTATGCCGGCATTCAGCGTTATTCGACGATGTGGACGGGTGATACGAACAGCACCTGGGAGGCGCTGGCGCTCAACGTGCCCATGTTCACGACACTGGGACTCTCGGGGGAACCGTTCGTCGGCAGCGACGTCGGTGGTTTTATCGGCCGCGGCAATGGCGAGTTGCTGGTGCGCGGTTACCAGATAAGTTTTCTGGCGCCGTTCTGTCGCAACCACAAAGTCATCGACGGCTATGATCAGGAGCCCTGGCGCTTTGGCAAATACTATGAAGACATCATTCGAAAGTATTTGAAGCTAAGGTACCAGTTGCTGCCGTTTCTTTACAACGTTTTGGAAGAAGCGCATCGCACCGGCATCCCACTGTTTCGGCCGCTGATGCTCAATTATCAGGATGACGCCAACACTTACAATCTTGATGACGAGTTCATGATTGGCGATGACCTGCTGGTCGCTCCGATCGTGAAACCCGACGTGATGACGCGTCTCGTCTATCTCCCAAAAGGAACCTGGTACGACTACTGGACTAATAAGAAGTTTTCGGGCGGAACAATGATCCGAGTCGATGCGCCTTTGGAAACGGTGCCGATGTTCGTGCGCGCTGGCGCGATAATTCCGTTGGCGCCGCCAATGAACTACGTCGGAGAAAAGAGAGTTGACCCGATCACGTTTGCGATTTATCCGGACGATAAAGGTTCCGCATCAACCACACTTTACGAGGACGATGGCCTGAGTCCGGGTTATACAGACGGAGCTTTTCGGCGCACGACGGTGAGCGTTAGGCGAGCGGCTAACGGCTTTGTTGCCAGCATTAGTGCTCCGGTTGGTCAATACAATCCTGGCGCGAGGAAGTTCAATTTTGTTATCAATTCACCTGGCTCGAATCCCAGAACGGCCACGATCGCAGACGATGGAAAAGCGCGCACGGTTGAAATCAAGTGACGAAACTATCGCGCGATTAGCTTGTTCTTCCGCGGACTGAATAATGAAAACGTAGACCAAGGGTTATGACCTGGATCAAAACCATACCGATTTCGGAAGACGAGAAACTCCGCCGCGTGGTTGAGGCGCAGCGCGAGTTGTACCCAATCGAATATGCCCAACCGATTCATCCGACGCCTGACGGTCAGACCTCGGGCATCGTGGCCTCGCACAGCCTGATCCCGGACGCGCTCTATCACGCATTTTCAACTTTTGGCGCGTTGATGTCTCCCGATCTGCCGCTGACCAGACGACAGCACGAAATGATTACCACAGTCGTATCGGTCGCCAACCGTTGTCACTATTGAATCGAATCCCACGCAGAGTTTCTGCGTCGCGTAACCTTGGATGACGGGTTGGTAAAAGCTCTGCAGGAAGATTACAAGACTGCTCCGATTTCAGAGCAGGACAAAATAATGCTCGATTACGTTATGCAGCTGACGTGCGATGCTACGCGCATTTCGGAGCAGGATCACGAGCGCCTTCGAGCAGCCGGTTTCGACGACCGGGGCATTCTCCAAATCACTTTGATTGCGTCGTGGTTCAATTACATCAATCGGGTGGCGGACGCGTTGGGTGTGGGCAGAGACTGAGCATTTTCAAGAGTAATAAAGCAACGGCATCGGACCACCGGCGTTGTTATGATAATGAGACTGAGGGCTACCTACGCTCTGGCTTTTGTTTTCCTGGTTGCGCCCCTGCAGGTCACGGCGCAATCCACCTCGCAGTCTCCACCACAAACCCCATCTGAAGCATACGAGCGAGCCACCCAACCTCTCAGAGACTTTGAGAAGTCAGCAGAGCCAACGATCGAGGCAAACGCCCAGGCATGGAAAGAGCACGAGCAACGCGCCAGGAGCTACGCTGTCCTTTTCAAAGTCGAAGGCTGGAAAGGCGAACAATTGTTAAGCCTGGCCCAACTCTACGCGGCCGCCGGCCAATCCAACAATGCGGAACGGGCGTACGTTCTCTACCTCAAAGACTCGAAGGCAACTCATCCCACTCTCGCACGCAAAGGCTTAATCGACGTCCTTCTTGCTCAGGAGAAATGGAAAGACGCGGTCGCTGTTGCCAGAGAGCTACTCGAGGAACCCAAGTATGATCAAGAGATCATTCTCAACGTCTATGCCCATGCTTTTTATTGCTTGCATTTCGGTGGGGGGAGGTATATACCAGCGGTATTCAACTCGACCTTGAGCCGAGCCGTAACGGCGGGTGGCTACCTACTGTTGCGAGGTAATCAGTTTTATCGTCTGCGCCTGCTTTAAGGAGGCTCCCTTTATGAAATGCAAACTCTCATGGCTGCTGCCGGTCTTGCTTCTGGCTAGTGCGCCGGCCTTTGCTCAGACCGAAGCGGCACTCCCACCATCCGTGCCCGTGCTCCACAATAGCGACGTTCTGCGCATGGTTAGGGAAGGAATTAAGCCGGGCGAGATTATTGCCAAGATTGTAACTTCAAGCTGCGCCTTCGATACATTTCCACCAGTCATGAAAGACTTGGAGATGCGTGGCGTCCCGGACACTGTACGCATGGCAATGAAAATGGTCCCCTATGGCCCTCCGGCCGTGGTTGTGGGTGGGCCTCCGAAAACCGTGGTTCCGCCTGCAAGGGGTCCGGTGAAGATTCCTGCAGGCACCGTGATCGGTATCGAAGCGGCTCAGGCGGTCTCTTCCGCAGACGTTGATAGAGGAAATGCGATTACCTTTCTGGTATCCCGGCGTGTTTTCGTTAATGGCGTGCTGGTGATAGATCGAGGAGCTGTGGCCACCGCCCGGATAATCAGAAGCAAGCCTGCGGGATCCTGGGGCCGAGGCGGCACGCTCGATTTCGCATTGGAAAATGTAGTGGCGGTAGACGGTACCCGAATTCCAATCCGGCTCTCGAACGAGGTGAAGGGCAACAATCAGACCACCGCCGTTGCCGCCGCCGCTATCATTACGGGGGCTATAGGTTTTCCTTACGCTTCTCCAGCCGCACTGATTTGGGCCCTGAAGAAGGGTGACAATGCAGTTCTGGACCAGGGGACGAAACTGACGGCTGTTGTTAGAAATGAACAGGAGGTAGCAGGCTTGCTGCCTGAGGAGAAAAAGCCGAGCTACCACTCGGTCGACAGCATAAGCCTGGCAAGGCGTTCTCAGGGGAGTGGTCTCCATCCTTTTAACGACAGTTTTCGACCGACCCCCATCCGCCAATATTGAGCCTGGCCAAAGCCTTCAGTAGTGCCTAATTCCAGTTTTCTCTCTGCGATCTCCGCAAGAACGCAGACAATTTCAAATCAGGACACTACCTCTTGTCTGGACGGTTCGGTCGCTGCTGCCGATTATTTTCCTGGCACTCCGGCTTTCTTTCGATCCACTGAATTCCGCTTTTGGTAATCCGCACAATATCAATTGGGGGACCAACGTATTCGCTGCGGGCCGCGATTTCCGTCTCAATTAACCGCCGGACGCCGTCCACCAGACCTGATTGCCAGAACCCAGCCGTCTCTTCGGGCAAGTCCTCAATGGCCTCGGTCTCTCCGAGAAACTTAGTGACTACCGCGCCTTCACAATTATCCAGGCAATCATCCGGAATAACGCTCACGCCGATTTGACCGGGATTGAATTGCAGCGCGCGGAAACTGCGGACAAAGACCAGCGGCTTTCCTTTCTCGAAACCAGCAATGATTAGTCGCAGAAACAACTGGCCTCCGCTAATCTTCTTAAAATAGGCATCGGGTTCATGCGTTTTGAGGTGCGATAGCTCAATCAGAAGTTCCGAGACGAGGAAGCCGGTGAGAATGCTGATCTTCTCAGTCATAGAACCTGTGGGCCTGAAGTTGAGCGCCGTCGTCGAGATCTCCGGCAGATTGAAGCCGGTCTTGCGATCAAGCTCCAGTCCCTCGAACGCGATGACGAGATTTCCGACCTGTCGAATCTTGCAGGCGCGCCGGTTCACATCGTTGCCGTAAAGGTCGGTCACTTTGCTGTCGGCGCCGATTACGATTTCGTTCGCGGAGCGCGCGACCACGATAGTCGTGGCTCGGGCAGAGTTCGCGGCCACGACCAATAGCAGAAGGGAAGTAATTGAATATCGTAAACGCACCTGGCTTTGGCGAAAGCCTACCAGATCAATTGGAGGATTCGTAAACGACTCGCGGCGCCGAAGCCTCCTGAAAATGGTCTGCTCTTTGAACCCTCACCCGCATGTCTAATCTTATACATCTGAGCGCTGATGCCGAAAAACCGGGTCAGGCCTGCGATCTTGATTTTCCGGCCTTTGGACCCTCTCCTCTATTTCCATGAGTCTTAATAGTATTGGTTTGCCAGGAGAGGTTTTGCCTGTCGGGTTGAAACCAAATAGACTCGGGATCCCGACCGCTATCTTTGAAGGAAGACAGGACTAAAATGCGAATTCTACCGCTGGGCCTCGTTTTGCTTCTCGCGTCGACTCTATCAGGCCAGCGTCAGTCTGACGCTTCAGCTAATGTCGACGTTGTAACACTCAGAGATGGTACTCACTCTGTCTCAATGAAACCCTTACTACTCCTCGCAAACCAACAGTTTGCGCTATTGCGGGATATCGATGCGCCGCGCGAGATCAGCGAAGCGCGGATCGGAACGCAGACTGTCAAATCTCGGATCCACTCTGAGGCGCGCCAATAAGCCGTCGCGCTCCTTATCTGCCTTCTCCAGCCAGGCGAAGGCCTGATCTTTGTCGCCAAGGGCGGCGTATATTATCGCGATCGAAGCGGGCGAAACGTAATGCTGCCCGGATATTTTCTGCAACTCTGCAAGAGTTTTTTGCGCTTCCGCTCGGTTCCCGGACAAGGCGTACGCATGTGCCAACAGCGCGACTCCCAGCGGTTTGCCTGCTGACAGATTGCGGACTTGCCTGAACTCAGCGATAGCTTCGTCATACTTTCCCGTTTGTTCGTAAACGAGCCCGAGCCGGTGATGCGTGAGGATAAAGTTCGGATCCATTTCCACGGTCTTGCGTAATTGCTCGATGCTCTGATCGTATTGGCGCGCATTAAGAAGAACCCACCCCAGAGTCATATTAATAGGAAGGGAGAGCGGTTCCAGCTCTTGCGCCCGTCTATTCTCTGCCAGAGCTTCGTCGAACCGCCCGGCGGACATTAAATAGACGGCATACCATTGGTGAGCGGTCGGATAATTGGGATTGAGCTCAATAGCCCGTTTATATTCGCGCTCAGCACCCACCCAGTCGCGCTGGTAGTAATATTTAACATGGGCCAGCGAAACATGAGGTTCAGCGAGTGCGTCATCGATTTCCAGAGCCTTGAGCGCGGCGGCCTTTGCTTTTGGCATTGCCTCATTCGCTGGCATCCCTCCCGCCGCATCCGGGGCCGCCAGAAGATCGTATGCATCAGCCAGGCCGCTGTAAGCCAGCGCGAAGTTAGGATCTCTTTCTATCGCTTGTTGAAAATACTCGAGGGACTTCTGCATCCCCTCCTCAGTTCGCTTGTTCCAATAAAACCGTCCCTTTAAATAAAGCTGATACGCCTCGTTGTTTTCAGTGTAGTGCTTGGTCAGGCCCTGCTCGTTGTTACCGGAAATTCTTAATCTCAGTTTTTGCGCTATCTCGGTCGCGATCTCGCGCTGAGTCGCCAACAATTCCGCCATCTTACGTTCGTAATGCTCGCCCCAAAGAAGTTTGTTGTTGCGCACGTCAACGAGTTCGACACTGATGGTTAGATTATCGCCGCGTTGGGCTATGCGCCCGGTCATCACGGCACTGACTCCGAGTTCGCTGGCGATTGTTTTCACGTCCGTCTCTTTGCCCTTGTAACGCATGACCGAACTTGTGGGGCTGACTTTAAGATGGGGGAGTTGGGAGAGACGATAAATCAGCGACTCTGCCAAACCATCAGAAAGATAATCGGTATCAGCAGCGTTGCTCTTGTTCTCGAAAGGCAGAACGGCAATGGAGTCGATGGCGCCATCCGGGTTACGTCCGCGCAGGTAGTAAGCGAAGAGCCCGACAGCGCCAATCAACCCGACCAATACGATCGCGGCGACGAGTTTGTGCTGCTTGAGTCCCCGCACAACGTATTCAGCGCTTGAAAGTGCCGGCGGAATCGATGCCGACCTGGTGGCAGTCGGCTCGCTCGTTGAGCCACTGTCAGTGCTGAGCGCTCTCTCAGTAGTCGTTGGGGGTGACACCGTGGTGTCAACGTCGGCGCCGGTTTCCAACTCGCGCCGCAGATGCTTTAGTTCAATTGCGACTTCTTTAATCGCCTGGTACCTGTCGTCTGCGTCCTTCTCTAAACAGCGCCGCACAATGCGTTGCAGTTCGACAGGCGCTGAGGGATTCAGATCCTTGATCTGCGGCGCCGGTTCATAGATCAAACTATGCAGCGACTTGACGATTGAATCGCCTTCAAACGGCTTCTTCCCCGTCGCTGCCTCGAACAGGATGCAGCCGAACGAGAAGATGTCTGAGCGCTGATCGATTTCTTTGGCCTTGCCCTGGGCCTGTTCGGGCGACATGTAGCCGACGGTCCCCATGATTAAGCCGGGGGTGGAGGGTTGTTGCATGATCGCCGTCGCCGCGTCGCCTGAGTCCTCACCCTCCACAGCTTCCGTCAGTCGCGGTTCAATCAGTTTCGCAAGCCCAAAATCCAGAATCTTCGCATGACCATCGCGAGTGATCATGATGTTGTCCGGCTTCAGATCCCGATGCACGATGCCCGCGGCATGAGCTTTTGCCAGTCCTTCGGCGGCGTGTTGCAGGTACCGCAAGAGCTTTCTTAATTCCGTTCGCTCGCGATGAATCTTCTCGCGGAGTGTCACACCGTCTATAAATTCCATCGCGATGAAGTTTGTACCTTCGCTCTCGCCGATCTCATACATGTGGGCGATATTCGGATGATTGAGAGCCGCCGCGGCCTTCGCTTCCTGGATGAAACGGCGCATGCGATCCTGGTTTGCTGCAACGTCCGCCGGCAAGATCTTCAGCGCGACTTTGCGATCGAGTTTGGTATCCTGGGCCAGATAGACTTCACCCATTCCGCCCGCGCCGATTTTCGAGACGATCCGGTAATGCGAAAGTATTGTGTTGACGTCCAGCGGTTCGCTCATTATTTGTTGCTCATGGCTTAAGCTTTTCAGCCCTTCTTACAGCATCTCGCCGCCCTCACGAAGTAATGCTCCACCCCGGAAGGGCCAGGTGACTGACTATCTCGAGGAAGCGGGATTCTCTGCGGAGTCCGGCGTAGTCTGGCCACGTGCGCGCCAGCATTACAAACAACGGATCTTTGTCGTCCAGTGCTTGCTGCGCGAAGGCAATCGCTCGATCCATTTCTCCCACGGCGGCCGCCGCGGGCGCCAGCATCGAGGGCTGAATGTATTCGCGCGCGCTACGCGCCTCCAATTCGCGGTACACGGCGCGCGCGCTGTCGGGCTTCTCCCACGCCGCGTAGATCGACACCAGCGACATGAGCGCCCAGCTGTGACGTCCGGATATGGCCAGGGCCCGCTCTGCCATCGCAGCGGCCTCTTCATATTGAGCGTTGCAAGCCAGGGCGGCGGCGAGGCTCCAATGCGCCAGGTACGAATTGGGATCGAGCTCGACTCCCTTTCGACCGTGTTCCACGGCGTCTGACAGGCGACCGCTGCTAACGCCGGAGAAGGCGAGGATGACGTTCGCGTAGGCGGATAATGGGTCGACCTGAAGGAGTCCCAAAAGCTCGTCGCGGGCTTCCTGATCGCGCCCCGCAATCCACTGCAGAAAGAACAGCCCATACCAGGCTCGGGCCTGTGGATAGTTGCGGTTGAGTTCGAGCGCCCGTTTGAATTCCTGCTCCGCAAGATCGTAATCCAGGTCGTAAAGCAAAGTGGCGCACGCGAGGGCGCTGTGCGCCTCGGCGAGATCCGGTTCCAATTGGAGCGCTCGTCGCGCCGCCTCCAGCGCGCGGGGCATTACCTCGCGGGCCGGCCCGAATCCCGAATACGCGGATGTCGTGTATCCGTCTGCCAACCCCGCCCAGGCCTGGGCGTACTCGCTATCGAGAGACACTGCCTCTTTGAAGCAGTCGATCGCCTTGGGAATGCTGAGTCCTCGCTGGTACAGCAAGGCCCGTCCTTTCAGATAGGCCTGGTAAGCTGCAGAGTCTTTCGTGTGATGGCGCTTTAGCACCGCCTCTTTTGCGTCACCCAACAGTTTCAGTTTCAGCGCATCGACCACGGCCAGAGTGATTTCGTCCTGGACGTCGAAAATATCTTTCATCTCGCGGTCATAGCGCTCCGACCAGAGATGATAACCATCAGTGGCGTTAATGAGCTGAACGGTGATGCGTAGCCGATTGCCCGATTTTCTGACACTGCCTTCGAGCACACTGTTGACGTGCAGTGCGCGGCCGATTTCGTCCACGTTAGCGTTCTTGGCTTTGAACGAGAATGAAGAAGTCCGTGCGGCGACCTTCAAGTTTTCAATCTTCGCGAGCGCATTGAGCAGTTCTTCGGCCAGGCCATCGCAGAAGTATTCGTTCTCCGGGTCGGTGCTCATGTTCGCGAATGGCAGCACGGCGATAGAAGGAGTAACGCGGAGTCGTCCAGTAGTGATCTCTTTGCTCGGGCGGGAAGCGTGAAGAGCCATCGTTGCTGACTCGGACTCAGAGGCCGCAACGAGTAGCGTCCCATCGAGGCGGCAGAACTTCAGCGTCTCGTCCATCTCAACGCGATTACATGTGGGGCAGATTTTCATTTTTGTAACGCAAGCTGCGAGCTGGCGTTCTTTCCTTCGAACGGTCTGGCGACGACATGCAAGCTAACAGCTGGCACTACTTCGGCAACCCAATGCGCTTGATCAAATCAGCAAAGCGAGGATCGTCGCGCAACGGATCCATCAATGGATCAACCCTCAGAAGCGGAACGTAATAACCGCGCTCGTTAAAGCTTTTTTCAAGTTCGACAAAGGCCTTATCTTTGTCCCCCAGTCCGACATAGAGCGTGGCAAGGATGTACGGGTCCACAGGCTCGGTTTTTTCGAGATCAAGCAATTTCGTTATCGCATCCTCTGCCTTCTGTCGCTGGCCGGTTTTCGCATACGCGTATCCCGCATAAAACAGAAAGTACTGATCCGACATGTGGTTTTTCAGCGACTCTTCGCTGAGGGCAATGGCTTCGTTGTACATTCCAAGACTTTCGTAGACATTTGCGAGCCAAACGCGGGCGGTAATGTGGCTCGGTTCGAGATCGAATGTTTTCCTGGCTTGCTCAAGTGCCAGGTCGTTCTGCCGCGCATACATATAGGCTCCGGCAAGGTTCGCATTCATGGCGATCGAGAGCGGTTCAAGCTCCAACGCCCGCTTTATTTCGCGAATTGCTTCATTCATGCGGCCCGCCGGAATCAGGTAGATTAAGCCGTGCCGATAATGGATATCAGCCACGTTCGGATTGAGTTCTATTGCCCGTTTGAATTCCCGCTCCGCTTCCACCCAATTCCAATCGTAAGCAGCAAACGTGGTCGCTAAAGCCCCGTGAGCATCAGCCAATGACGGATCGATGTCTAAGGCTTTCTGTGCCGCAGCTTTGGCTTGGGGAAAGGCTTCTTTGGGGCTGAGATAAGAATAGGACGGCATCATTGAGTAAGCCTGGGAAATGCCGACATAGGCAAGTGCAAAATTGGGATCAAGCTTGGTGGCCTGTTGAAAATACCCGATCGCCTTCTGGACGTCTTCCTTTGTTCGGTTCGCAAAATGGAAAAGGCCCTTCAAATAGAGCTGATAAGCTTCGTTGCTGTCAGTGTATTTCTTCGTCAGCTTTTGCTCGCCTTCGCCCGACAATTTCAATTGCAGCTTGTTCGTGATCTCGGCGGCAATCTCGCGTTGGGTTGTCAACAATTCCGACATCTTGCGTTCATACTGCTCGCCCCAAAGCAGTTTATTGGTGCGCACATCAACCAGTTCGACGCTGATCGTCAGATTCTCGCCGCGCTGCACAATCCGTCCCGTAAGCACCGCGCTTACGCCGAGCTCGTTGCCGATTTTTTGCACGTCGGTTTCCTTGCCTTTGTAACGAAAGACCGAACTCGTCGGGCTGACTTTAAGATTCGGTAGTTGCGAGAGCCGATAAATTAGCGATTCCGCTAGACCGTCCGACAGATACTCGGTGTCCGCGTCCGCACTTCTGTTCTGAAACGGCATCACGGCAATCGAGTTGATGGTGCCTGCGGCGGTGCTGTTGCGGGCGCGCCAGAAAAGACCGAGCCCGATGATTCCCGCGACGAGCGCCAGGACCACAATGACCGCAACGATTTTGTGCCGCTTAATTCCCGTGACGACGTACTCAGCGCTGGAGGTGATTTGCGTGTTTGGAGTTCGGCCTTCAGGCGGCAAGGTTTGCGGGCTCGATGCAATCCCGTCTGAAGGCGGAACTCCGAACTTTTGCGGCGGCGGAACTTCTGTACTCGCATGCGAGGCGCCGGCACTCGTGCTGCGAAGCGCGGGCGCGACAGTGCGCTCAATTTCAGCATCGACGTCCAGCTTGCGTCTGAGGTTTCTCAGATCAATTAGCAAGTCTTTAGCAGTTTGATACCGTTCGTCCTTATTCTTGGCCAGGCACTTGGCCACAATCTCTTCCAAACGATCCGGCACGCCTTCGACCAGCGTGGCCAGCGACGCAGGCTCAGTCTCCTGGATGGCGATGATCTGCCGGTGAATATCTTTTCCCTGAAAAGGGACGCAGCCGGCCAGCATTTCGTAAAGCAGAACACCGAAACTCCAAATGTCCGTGCGTTGGTCTATGCCTTTTCCGATTGATTGTTCCGGCGACATGTAGCTGACAGTCCCCATCACCAGCCCGGGCTCAGTTTGCACAAATACTTTGGTGCCGGCTTCTGAGTCGATCTGCAAATCCGGCGAGGGCGCTGCCAATTTCGCGAGGCCAAAGTCGAGAACCTTCACGATGTGGTCGCGGCGGACCATGACATTTTCGGGTTTGAGGTCGCGGTGCGTAACACCGGCTTCGTGCGCCGCATTGAGCGCGGCGACTATCTGAATGGCGAGGTCCAGGATGTCGATCAACTTCAGACGTCGCCCGGAAAGATGTTCCCGCAGCGTTGCGCCATCGATGTATTCAGTGGCGATAAAAGAACCTGAATCCGTCTGGCCAAATTCATAAACGGTGAGAATGTTGGGATGATTGAGATTCGAGACTGTGCGCGCTTCCTGCGTGAAGCGTTGCAGGCGATCTTTGTCTTTGGCAACTTCAGCGGGAACGATCTTGAGTGCCACGGTGCGGCCGAGCTCCGATGTGTCCTGCGCGAGATAGACTTCGCCCATTCCGCCCGCGCCGATTTTGGAAACGATCCGGTAATGCGACAGATTCGTATTGGCTTCGAGTTCTTTATTCATTTGGTCCGGGATCACTGCGGAATCACTGCGGCAGCCCCGAAAGGAATGGTCACGTCTGTGGCCCAGCGGAAGGTGATGTTCAGAACCGTAGCTGAAGATAGTTAAAGCGCCCTCATTCTACCCGTATTAGCTTGGGCACGCTAGAAGAGTCTTGTGCGCGTTGAGTTCCAATCAGCGCGTTGATGCAGTCTGTCCAACCAACTGAGGCAAATTTCTGGGACCAAAGGAAACGTTGTGCTCCGCGTCAAACAGGAGACGGTCTCCGTCAAACTTGAACGTCAGTGCCGAATAAAACGGAGTTTGGTAAAGAACAAGCTTTACGTTGAATACATCATTCGCTGACCACGCACCACTGGCCGCCACAAGTGGTTGCTCTGGCACGGTCAAGAACTTATCAAGCCCGTTGGCGAAACCATTCGGGGTTTTGCGCCATGATCCAATTCCAATCGGGGTTCGTATCTCTCGACCCGTCGTGCGAACGTTAAGCACAGGCGTTGACGAGTTGAAATCGAACGAGACCGCCTCAATGTCGCGATCGTTCTTAGGAAATGCGAACCACTTCCCTGAGACCTTTGAGGCGAGAGGCATAGTCGGTTGCCCGGATGGGAGTTTGACCACCAGGCCGGCAAGTTTCGCTTCGAGCTTCCGTCGTGCGACCGCATTCTCAGGAAGACGATTCGGCTTCATTGCCGGGAGAAGCTTGTTCCAGACGAGATTCATTACGCTTTGCATGTCGCGAACACCGCTGGTAATCACTACCACAGCATCGAACTCCGGAATAACCATGCAATACTGGCCGAAAGCTCCGTCGCCCCTATAAGTGTTGTGTCGGGAACGCCAGAATTGATAGCCGTATCCCTGATCCCAATCACTATTTGGCGCAGAGCCGTTCGCGGTCTGCCTCGCAGTTGCCTCTTCGACCCATTGCGACGGGATTAGTTGTTTGCCTTTCCAATTTCCCTTCTGCAAATACAATTGTCCGAAGCGCGCAATCTCTTCTGTGCGCAGCGATAGACCATAAGCACCCGCCGAGATTCCCTGCGGATCGGCTACCCACGTCGGACTGTCGATCCCAAGGGGCTCAAACAATCTCGGCTTGAGATAGGCCAATACAGTCATCCCCGTCACCTTCTGCACAATCGCGGACAGCATGTATGTGGCCGGTGAGTTGTACAGGAAATGCGTACCCGGTTTGAAAGGAACCGGGTGTGCTAAAAACGTCTTAGTCCAGGGTAGGTTTTGGGTCAGAATTGGTGCTTCCGTCTGGTTGCCGGTCGCCATACGTAACAGGTCGCGCACTCGCATCGTCTTCAAGTTGGCAGAGGGGTCAGCGGGGGCGTCGGCGGGAAAGAACTTGAGCACTTCGTCATCGAGGCTCAGTTTTCCTTCTCCTATCGCCAGTCCCACCGCAGTGGAAGTAAAACTCTTGCTCAGCGAGTACAGAATATGCGGGGTCGCAGCATTGTATGGACCCCACCAACCTTCGGCGACGACATACCCGTGCCGTACGAACATGAAACTGTTCATCTGGTCGATCTGCCGGTCGGCAGTATCGACAAAGTCAAGAATATCGGAGGATGAAATTCCCTGCCGCTCGGGCGTACTACGCTGTAAGGAACGAGACTTGTCGACTGGAGCAAGATGTTGACTTGTTTGATTCGGCCCACGCTGCTGGCCAAGACAAGGAGAGACAGTCAAGGCAAGGAGAACCCAGACAAGAAACTGGCGCATCGGTTTACCTTTCTTGGTTGCGGAATGGTTTTGAGCTGATTGGCCAACCGATCCGAGTTCAGTTGAAAACCGATTGAGTATGCCATCACCCCCGGCCAAAAGTCGCCCAATTGCGAATGGCTGGTAGTGTCCTAATTTCGATTTTCTCTGCAGCCCTCTGTGGAATCGTCCGTGTTCCTCTGCGGTTAGCTCTAATGCTTGGGCAATTAACCGCAGAGAAGGATCCGAAGTCTTCGCAGAGGAACGCAGAGAACAACTTGAACTAGGGCACTACCCGCCTGGCTTAAGCGCCCCTCTACTTTATTTCCATGAGTCTTGATCGCATTGGTTTGCCCGGAGAGGTTGAAACCAAATAGACTCTTGATCCCGGCAGCTATCTTTGAAGGGAGACAGGACTAAAATGCGAATTCTACCGCTGGGCCTCGTTTTGCTTCTCGCGTCGACTCTATCAGGCCAGCGTCAGTCTGACGCTCCAGCTAATGTTGACGTTGTAACACTCAGAGATGGTACTCACTCTGTCTTAATGAAACCCACGGAACCCTCGCGTAGCGGTCGCCTTGGCATCGGCACCGGCAAACAGTATTACGTTTTCCGAGGACCAAGAGCAGCGGTACGCCTGACAAACACGACGCCTGAATTTGAGTTTTACGCAGATCCAAGCCAGGTGGACTCAGATGTGAATTTGTTCAAGTTTGAAGTGCGCTCTGATAGGAGAGAAATCAGAGTTGCCAGGGGGGCAGGCGGGTTTGGGGTCTTCAAGATCCCAAAGGATCGCATCGTACCAACAAGCCTGGAAGAGATAGGAGATGGACCAGACGCTACCAAGCGGTATCGGATGAAGCCGACTGTGCCGCTTCGTCCGGGGGAATATTGTCTAGCTCTGAGTAGCGTCTCCTACTACGATTTCGGGGTGGACTAGGCTGAACCAATGATTCAATGAACCAATGATTCAATGGATCAATGAATCGGGATCACGCTGAGCGCTTCTGCATCGTTACATGCGTTGCTCTCGCCCCCTCAATTCGCTCCGCGCATTCATATCCCAGCGCAGGCAGATTCAGACCGCCAAGTAAGTGCTCTCCATCACCGAGCAGGACTGGCACGATCGCCAGATGTAGCTCATCAATCAGTGCTGCACTCAGATATTGCCGAATTGTAGACACACCACCTCCGAGACGCACATCGTGACCGCCCGCTGCCTCCCTGGCCTGCTCGAGGGCTGAGTGAATGCCTTCAATGACGAAATGAAATGTGGTGCCGCCCGCCATCTTGAGCGGAGCCCGCGGGTAATGGGTGAGCACAAAAACCGGCGTGTGATAGGGCGGCTCATCTCCCCACCAGCCTTTCCACTCATCCGGCCCTTCTGGCCACGCGCCTCGGACCGGGCCAAACATATTCCGCCCGAGAATGTACGCGCCGATTCCTTCGAAGCCCTGCATTGCCGTATCGTCGTCGACACCGGTCTCGCCATCTTCACTGCCGTGCATCCGCTGCCAGGTGCGCGTGGGAAAGAACCAGTCAAACACCTTGAGCCCGCCAACTCCCAGCGGATTCTGTAAGTCCTGATTCGGTCCAGCACCAAAGCCATCGATTGAGATCGAGAAACTGTGGACGCGAAGTTTGGACATAAGCTTCCTCAGCCGCGAGCCGCTTGCACCCCTTGCACCTTTGTCCCGTACTCGAGCGACGCATAGAACTTGCCGCGTCCCTGAGGCGTCAGGTCCAGCACATTCCAAATCGGGTTCAACTCATCAATGCCGCGCTCTTTGACGTCGTCGGCCAGCCATGGATGGCCACTGTAGAAATGGCGCAACGTGCCATCATTGTCTCGCGTGAAAACCGAAATCGTCGAGTCCTGATGTCCCGACGCGTCTTCGCTGCCGAGATCGTACTTAAACGTGCTGTCACTCGCGCTCAGCAGACGCAGTTTGTCCCAACCTCTTTTTCGCGCGTGCGCGCGCAACGTGGATTGATCAGCGGCAGCGACAATCGCCAGGTCAACGTTTTGCGCGAGGTGATGAACAACTCCATTGAAGCTATCGATCCAGGCGGTACACATAGGACACGGTACGGTCTGTTTCTTTCCATACATGAAGTGGTAAATCACGAGCGAACGATCCGGCGCAGTGAACAGGTCGCTCAACCGTACGTTTTTTGTCGGCGCATCGCCGTCGTCGAGAGAGGTTGGGCCTTCAAGAAACTCGTAATCCTGAATCGTCGCGCCCTTTGGCAGTCCCCGCCGAAGCGCGGCGACTCTTTCACGCGTGTTTAGTAATTCAATTTCTGCCAGCCGCAACTCCTCGCGCTTTGAAAGGTATTCTGGAGACTCCTTCGGCAGATTAGTTTGACGATACGTTCCATCAATCATTTCATGAACCATTGTCACACCTCCGTTGAAGAACACAATTCTCTTGCTTTCCAATCGATCGAGGGCCAATCGCAGGAAACCAGGACGGAAAAGCTATCGGGGAAACGAAAGAACTATAGCACGAAGTCAATACCTGGAGCGGCAGGAGAAGCTGCTCAGTAATGTCGTCGGAAAACGAGCGACTACTTCATCATAGAAGCAGGCAGTTCACAGTCTTAGCTGCATCATATAGACTATAGGCGCTAGATCAATTGTATGTCATTCAGAAGCAAAACAGCTGCGTTCCCCGGTCTCGATTCCTTGCGCAACCTGGTCTCAGATTCCATGGCCATAGACATGGGGTCCGGGGCAACCATCATCGTTGTGCGCGGGCGCGGAGTGGTCGTGGACGAGCCATCGCTGGTTGCGGTTAATACCAGCACCGGTGAGGTGATAGCGATTGGGCTGGAGGCGCAACAGATGTACGGCAGAGAGGCCCGCGATGTTACGGTGATTGCGCCCTTGCTGGACGGAGTGGTCGCGGACTTTGAAAGAACCAAGGTAATGCTGGCGCATTTTGTGCGTAAGGCACGCAGCGGTATTTCCCATTTCAGCCGGCGCGCGATCATGAGTGTCCTATCGGGTATCACTCAAGTTGAGCAGAGAGCGCTTCTCAATGCTGCCGAACAAGCCGGTATTGGCCGCGTGTGCATGATAGAAAATGGCTTAGCCGCTGCCCTGGGCGCAGGTGTCAAAATAGACGACACGCGCGCCTCCGCGGTCGTGGACATCGGTGGGTCGACCACGAGCGTGGCCATTATCGCGAACGGCGCCATGGTCCATGCGCGGACCGAGCGAATCGGAAGCTGGGACATTACCGCGGCGATCATTAATCATGTGCGCCGGCATCGCGGACTCGTTATTGGCGAGCAAACCGCGGAGCGTCTTAAGCTTGAGCTGGCTTCAGCAACTTTGCCGGAAGACCTCGCGCAAGAAATCACGATCAAGGGTCGCGATATTTTGAATAGCGGCCCCGGGGCCCTGGAGATCACAGCCGGGGAAGTTTATCCCGTCGCTCACGACGTGGTTCGCAAGATAGTTGAAATCATCTCTACAACGCTCGCTGAGCTTCCTGCTGAAGTAGCCGGAGATATATATGATCGTGGGATCGTTCTTACGGGTGACGGAGTCCAACTCAGCGGGTTGGACACTTATGTGCGGGAACAAACCCGGCTGCCAGTGCGGATTGCGGATGAACCCAGGTACGCAATTGTGCGTGGTCTTGAGCAGATGTTCGCTGAGCCGCTTTGGCTTCGCCGCGTGATGCGGTGCGGGCCTAACCAGCTCTTTGATTTCGAGCGAGATGCCTCTGCGCTTGAAACCTAAGTTTCCAATGGCGTCTTCTCCCTTCTCCCTTTGGGAGAAGGGCTGGGGATGAGGGCCTGCGAGAGCAAGGAAGCTATTTTCTTTTTCTTGTGGTGCGTAAACAGCGAGTGGCATTCAAAGACAAAAACATCAATAGGGCCGACGCCCAGTAAGCCCTCACCCCGCCCTCTCCCAACGGGAGAGGGAGATAACGGAGACTGTGGGGTCGGCTTGCGATTTGCGATTCTCAGTCATTCGTCACTGTTGTATTGTTGAATGATCTCGGAGCCAGCTTTCTGGAAGCGCAAAATAGCAGGCCTGACCCCGGTTTCGGGTTTAAACTTCAGAAGGCGTGTCATATGAGATCAGCGAGGTGTTGCATGAACTGCTTCGCAAAGCCAAAGATCCTGACGGCCTCTTCTTCACTATATGTTTCCTTCGGATGCATCGTTGGATTTCTCCACGCCACCCTTACGTTATCTAAATAGACGGCTGCGGTAGCATATGCCTGGTAGTCAGCCCTTTCAGCAGTTGTGCTCTTGGGTAAACGCTTCAGCGCGCCATTTATGTGGCTACTAATTGTTCCCCAATCCTTTTCCTCAACCGGTATCGGGACATTTAGCCTTCGGCCCAGACTCTGCACCCCAAATTCCATAGCTCGCATCAAATGGAACACACTGGAGGTGTGGCGACAGAGCGCCAAACACTTCCCGGCCTCTTGAATGTCGTTGGTGGCCTCGGGATACTTTGCGGCGACTGCAGCACCGAACTGCGGTGCGTCTTCGTAATAACCGATCCTACTTGGTGGAACATGCATTAGAAAAACGGTAGCCAGCTCCTCCTCAATGCGTCGTTTCAGCTCACCAAAGATTCCTTTGAGAGCCCGATACTTAAGTTCCCGTGCAGGCAAAGTCAGCACGTAATCGATTCCCTTAATAGACGATTCCAGGCCTGTCGCAACACACCACGTGCGGGCGACCTCCAGGACTTGTTTTAGGTTCTCATGTGCCTGGCCGCGAAGTCGTCCAACAATCGCACTTTCACCTTTTTGGGCGGCTACCTCTAAGACGCCAAGATTTAGCCCGAGTTGATAGAATCCCGCCGCATATTGTTGTAGCATCTAAATCTCACTTCTCGATTAAGATTGGACGAGCGATTTCATTCTGCTCTCGTGAGCCTATTGGATCAAACTCATTGCTGCGACGATAACTGGAACATCGACTCCACTTTAATTGTGACCAAAGTCCTCTCCTTTCGGAAATGGTTAAAATCGGCTCAGGCCTGCGATTCTGCCATCTTGCTTGAAGCTAAAGGGCGATAAGATTTCCTCGGTCAGCATTCGCATTCATCAACGGCAGAGATTAATTACAGGTCATGCCGAGGAGTTCGGAATACTGATTATTGGGGTTTGCAGAATCGCAGGCCTGGTCCCGGTTTCCGTATATTCATCCGCCGCGACCAAGTGCTACCAGTGGGAGACCAACGCGTACTCGTTGAAGAGTCCGGGCAGCGCCGTCCGTGGCAGCAACTGTACGCCCGGCACCAGCTCGCTGTGCTCGATCCCGCGGTCGGCGAGATCCTCCGCGACTACGTACACGGGAATCTTTCGCTTCTCGATCAGGTCCAGGACGTCGCGATCCATCTTCGGGGCCTGGGTTTGCTTCCACTCGCCGACTCTAAGGCCCGCGACGCCCTGGCCGGTGACCGCGTAGTTCACTGCGTTGCCGCGTAGCACCACGGTGTGCTCCGCACCCGCGCCCTGCATCGCCGCCAGCAGCCAGAGGATGGTGTCATCCTGCTCTTCCATTACAGCACGATAAGCCGACTCCACGATGTTCAGCGTCTTCTTGGCCATATCTTCACCTCACTTGGTTGGGATGACGAGGACGTTGTCCGATGCCTCGACGAAGGCGTGAAAGTCAGCCGGCGAGCCGCGCCGCGTGCCCGCCACAAACTCGTTAACTCCTCGCTCGTCGACACACATGCCACAGTTGACCCAGTCCACCTTGCCGCCGTTCTTCTCGGCTTCGGCGAGCAGGGCTGCGACCTGGTCCTTTGTGGTGGGGTGGTTCTCCTCGGCCACGTCCTTGCCGTGGACGGGGTTCGGGTGCGGCGTCTGGCGCACGAACGCCAGGCCCGCAGCCCCCTCGTAAGCGAAGACGTTGATGTGGTACCCGCGCCGGGCGGCGACGTCGAGAATGCGAAACGCCGTGGTCAGGTTCTCAGACTCGTAGGGAGGATCCATTAGCGCGATGGTCAATGTCTTTCTGGACATGCGTCGTCTCCTAGTGCCAGAGGGTCTTGTGACCGGCCGCGAGATGGTCCACGACCACGTCGATGGGGGCTGCCGTGACGCCCTCGGCCAGCTTGGCAATGCCGCGCTCCTGCAACGAGAAGTCATCGGCAAGCACCGTCACGCCGCTTCGCGCCAGGGCGCTGAGCGCAGCCGAGTGCAGCGACGGGCGTGCTGACAGCACCCCGTTCTGGGCGAGGAACAGAATCACCTGATTACCGCTCTCGACCAGCCCCTTGGCCAAGTCGTAGTAGTAACCGACGTCGTTGGATTCAAACGGATCGCGAGACTCGATGAGCAGGTACTCAGCCATCTACGGTTCTTCCTCCCCTGATGGTGCAACACTAGCACAGAGCGCGAAACCAGTCATCAGTATTGACGGCGGGCATCACTGAAATCGGGATCACCTGCAATTTTTGCGATCGCGAGTCGGGTAGCGGACAATGACCCTATTCAGTAAGCGGTGAGCAGTGAGCTGTCCGGTACAGAACCGGGAGCGGTAGCGACCGGGATAAGGGCGCGACTATCCCGAACGGGATCTAATTTGAGCAGCCGCGCAAAGAGATTCTTGAATCCTATCCCGCTCCCTACCGGTCGCGGTTCTGTAACGCCCTCCCTTACGGTCGGGCTACTGCCTTGCCCAAAAATTAGAATCGGGGGTCAGGCCTGCGATTCTGCGATCTTGCTTGAGGCTAAGCGGTGATAAGATTTCTTCGGCCAACACTTGCATTCATCAGGCGCATAAGATCAATTACACGTCATGCGGAGGAGACCGGAACTTTAATGATCGAAAATCGCAGAACAGCAGGCCTGACCCCGGTTTCGGGTTACTAAGCGTATTGAACATACTCGCCAGCTTCTTGTGGTTCGCTGTTTTGGCATGGCTCATTAGCGCTGTCCTAACGCTGTATGGTCTTTCTCGCCAAAAGACTTTGTCGCCAATAGATGATTCACGTTTGCAGGGGAATGACGCGCCGCTCGTGTCTGTTCTCGTTCCGGCTCGCAATGAAGAGCACCGTGTGTTAGCAGACTGCATTCACTCCATCCTCGACCAGGACTATGGACGTCTGGAAATTATCGCTGTTAATGATCGCTCGACGGATGCAACCGGCGCGATATTGGAATCACTCGCCCGGGCCGATGCCCGCTTGCGTGTTATTCAAGGAGAAGAGCCACCAGCCGGATGGCTGGGCAAGGCCTATGCGATGCATCAAGCGTTTAATCATGCGCGCGCCGAGTGGATCCTGGCGACAGATGCGGACATGATCTTTGACAAGACAGCTTTGCGTACGGCGGTCGCTAATACCATCGAGCGGAAAGCAGATGCTATGACGCTCATCCCCTATTTTGAAGCCAGTTCATTTTGGGAGCGCGTGATAATGCCGACGTGGGCCTGGGCGCTGTTGATGTTCACCGTCAGTTACCGCGTCAATAATCCCAAGAGCCAGGGCGCGGTGGGCATCGGCGGATTCTTTCTGATGCGGCGCGGGACGTTGGAGCATGCCGGCGGATACGAAGCGTTGAAAGACGAAGTGCTGGAAGACGTGCGCCTTGCCGAGATGATCAAGCGTTCAGGTGGAAATTTGCTTACCGAGCACGCGCCGAGTCTGCTCAGGACACGCATGTATCGAAATTTCGACGAGATGTGGGAGTGTTGCACTAAGAATTGGTTTTCGGGCATGAAGTTCTCACTGCCTTTTGCGATGTGGGGCGTGTTCTCAATTTATCTCATCGCGGTTGTGCCGCCGCTTATTGCCCTGGCCTCTGGGATTGGAATCGCGACCGGCGTGAGCACAGACCTTTGGCGATTGTTCATTCCCGCTGCTTTGTCATGGCTGATGCAAGTTCTTGTCCTTGTGATAGTCAGCATAAGGTCTGAAGTTTATCCTGCCTATGCCTTGACCGCGCCACTCGGATTAGGAGTGCTCTACGCGATGTTATTCGATTCAAGCATCAGAATTACGACAGGAAAAGGTGTGAGATGGAAAGGGCGCAGAATCTACGAACGTGGGGGAGTTTGCCCGCCGCAACTCCGCGCCGAGGCCTCTCGTTTTTCTAAAAAGAAAGAAGGTTAGAAGTCGGGGTTACGCCTGCTATTCTGCCTGACGCTAAACAGCGATTGGGATTTCCTCGCCCAGCATTTGCAATAACAGAGTAAAGCCGGGGTCAGGCCTGCGATTCTGCGATCGTGAGTGCGCGCCGCGGACGAATGACGGTAATCAGTAAGCAGTGGGCGGTGAAGCAGTGAGCAGTCCGCAATGAATCGTGAGTCCGGGAAACGGACGAACCCGCGAAGCGGATGTCAGCTTTGGAGTGCGCCGGCAGAGCGAAGCGTCGACGGCGCTTTGGATTGACTGATCTATCGTCAAGTTATCCAAAGCGATGTCGCGCTAGGCTTGCCACCGCACTCCATATTGCCTGGCATCTCAGTAAACCCTCACCTCAATCCTCTTCCAGAGGGAGAGGAAGAAACAGCTTTCATCGCGCGCGGGCTCGCGCCAGTCCAACGCTTGAAGGCCCGCGAGAACGCGGCGGGATCGGAAAATCCCAACTGGTAAGCGGTCTCGTTCACTGAGACATTTTTTCCGTTCAAGTATTCAAGCGCCAGCTTGTGCCGCAATTCGTCCAAGACTTGCTCGAACGTGACGCCCTCCGCTTTTAGCTTTCGAAAGAGTGTCTGACGGCTGAGGGCAAGTTTGCGCGCGATCGCTTCCATATTTGCCTCGCCGGTCTGCAGGATCGGAATCAGCAGGCTCTCGACGCGGCCGCGCATAGATTTTGAGTCTTCCAGTTTCTCGAGCAGCGCTTCCGCACGTTCCGTCAACAGACCGGAAAGATACTGGTTCGGCTGCGGCATCCGAACCGAAAACAACTCTTCACCGAACAGGATCGCGTTCATGCTGCTGCCGAACACCAGCGGGACGCCAAAGATTCGATCGTATTCTGCGCGGTAGCTCGGCTCTGCATGTGTAAAGCGAATTGCTTTGGGTGAGGGGCACTGCGTAACACCGCCTGTGGCCGCGGCCAGCTTCCGTCCGTCACACACGCACCGCGCGAAAGCGGATTCCGTGAGCAGCGGATTGCAGGCGAAGAGTGTGCTGGTAAACTTCAACCAAACCTGGCCATCTTCCGGCACAAATTCGATACGATGCGCAGTCTCGCCATCACCGCCATCGATCGCGAGACGCGCATAGCGGTTCATCTGGCGGCGCCCTTCCTCGGCGGTTGCGGCCTGACAGACCGAGCCCAGGATTGATATGTCCGACAAGCTGACCTCCGCCCCAAACAGCAATGCGAGCGCCGGCTCGTCGCACAATTTGATACCGGCTTCGATCAATGCGATGTAAATCCCCAAAGGAATGCGGTTGTCCTGTTCCACGAGATCCTGAGGACGCAGGCGCGATTGTTCTATCAAGGCCTGACGATCCGCGCCTCTCGCGACCGCGAACTTCAGAAATGCATTGGCAAAGCCGGTTGCTATCGTCGGTTCAGCCACCTGTTTGTCCTCCTGCAACGTGCGGTCATGCTTTTGTTACGTGAGGTAATGTCCATTGGTTTCCACCATCGATACTTTTGCGATGTTTTCTCGTATTAGAATGGTTGGTGATCCGTTTGCGTGTTGCTGAAGTGGATCGATCATCGGGGCACTAGCCCGACCGTCAGGGAGGGCTCAGAGTTTTCGCAGATTACCAGAAGTGAGCCCTCCCTTATGGTCGGGCTAGTGCCCCGTCTCGCGTCAACACGCTAACGCATTTCCCGTTCGGAGCACCATATTGCAGCGTAAGAATAGGGAGGAGCGGACTATGCGCAAATCTGAAATGACGGCGCGCTTTAGAGAAGAATCGCCGGTGCGGCAGGCCAGGATCGCCGGCGCTTGTTGGTTGCTCTGCATCTTAGCGGGCCTTGGGGGCTTCATCGCTGCGTCTCCACTCATCGTGGCAAACGACGCGGCGGCTACGGCGGCCAACATTCTGGCAAAGGAGTCATTGTATCGTCTCGGATTTGCGTTCGATCTCATTAGTGGCACCTCGTATTTGGTGACGACAGTCTTCCTCTATTACGTGCTGAAACCCGTCAGCAGAAGTCTGTCAATGCTTGCCGCGTTCTTCGGCTTGGCAGGGGTCGCGATCGGAGGCATCTCGTGGGTTCTTCGTCTTGCATCTTTGGTTCTATTGCATGGTGATCAGTATCTGAGTGCGTTCACAACGAGTCAGTTACAAGCGACGTCAATGATCGCTCTTAAGCTTCAGCTGACGGTCTTTAGCATCGGCATGGTATTTTTCGGAATTCAGTGCATCTCGATCGGATGCCTGGTTGCGCGATCGATTTTCCTGCCACGCGTGTTGGGCATAGTCCTGGCAATCGGCGGAACGAGTTACGTGATCGCCTCTTTTGCCAGCTTCCTGATACCGTCCTTTGGACCGCATCTAATACAGTTCGTCCTGCCGGTGGCGCTTATCGGCGAAGGATCGCTGACCCTGTGGCTGCTCGTGAAAGGAGTAAACACTCAACGATGGAAGGACCAGGCCAGCGCAGCAGAAAGGATCATCCGAACATGAAAGCTGCCATCTATACGAGTTACGGACCTCCGGAGGTTGTGCGAATCGCGGACGTCGAGAAGCCCGTTCCCAAGGACGATGAGGTCTTAATCAAAGTGCGCGCGGCTTCCGTCAATCCACTTGACTGGCGCCTCATGAAAGGCACGCCTCGCGCGCTCCGCATAATGCCGCGGTTGCTCAAAATGCCGATCGGACGACCCGGCGTTGATGTGGCCGGCGAAGTTGAAGCGGTGGGCCGCAACGTCACGCAGTTCAAACCGGGCGACCAAGTGTTCGGCGGATCCCGTGGAGCTTTCGCGGAGTATGCGACCACGCGCGAGAAAAGTATCGTCACGAAACCCAACAGCGTCACGTTCGAGCAAGCCGCTTCAATATACGTCGCAGGGCTAACCGCATTGCAAGGTCTTCGAGACAAAGGAAAGATTCAGCCGGGGCAGAAGGTCCTGGTTAATGGCGCCGCGGGAGGCGTGGGCACCTTCGCGGTCCAGATCGCCAAGTCGTTCGGCGCCAACGTGACCGGCGTTTGCAGTACCAGGAATCTCGACATGGTCAGATCAATCGGCGCGGAGAAGACGATTGACTACACACAGAACGATTTCACTACGAGCAACCAACGCTACGATTTGATTCTCGACTGTGTTGGCAACCATTCTTTTTCAGAGTGCCGGCGCGTTCTGAATCCTGATGGAAGATGCGTCATGATCGGGGCGCCGCACGACATGTCGATGATGGGTCTTCTGGCTATGATGATTAAACCGCTCGTGTTGTCACTCTTCGTTAATCAGAAGGCTGTCATGTTCATTGCGAAATCGAGTCAAGACGATCTGACTCTGTTGGGCGAATTCATCGCGACCGGCAAACTAAAGCCAGTCATCGGTGGGCGCTACAGCTTGAGTGATGCTGCCGATGCTGTTCGGCATGTGGAAGAAGGGCATGCACGGGGAAAGGTGCTCATAACTTTGGACCGTGCCGACGAAAAGTGACGCGCGTTGCATTTCGACTTCATAAATTACTATTTCCGTATTTGAAATTTGCACCTTCCTGTCGGCCTTTCATAATGGCTTCGCCACGCCGATGCGCGGCAAGTCTTTGACTCGCCGAAAAGTCCCCATTAAATGTAACGGTCTGTGACCGTGGCGGGTCGAACACCCTGAGGAAAAAAGGGTCACTGCCCGGCAAGTCAGAGACTTGCCGCGCATCGGCGTGGCAGAGCCATAGCAATTAATTATCTAGCGGGCGTACCCTAATCTTTTCGTTCGGTCGTCTATCAGCGCGTATCACCTTCATCAGGAGGCAACTTATGCGAAGCATAATCCTTTGTCTTGTGGCAGTGGCGGCGACGGGGGCGCTGGCTCAGTCGCAGGGCACGTCATCCAAAGAAGAAGCAAAGCGCGCCGAAGTGCTGGTGATGGGCACCTATCACATGGCGAACCCAGGGCACGATATCTTCAACACGCAGGCAGACGACGTCCTTGCGCCCAGGCGCCAACAGGAACTGGCCGAACTCGCCGCAGTGCTCAAGAAGTTCAAACCGACGAAGATTGCTCTGGAATCGGACTACGGGACAGATGCACGCCCCAAGCAGTATGCCGATTACCTCGCCGGCAAGCACGAGCTCTCTCGTAACGAGATCGAGCAGATCGGCTTTCGGCTGGCGAAGGAGCTGGGTCACAAGACCGTCTATCCGGTTGACGCCGACGGCGATTTCCCCTGGCCGCGCCTCGTCAATTACGCCAAGGCAACCGGACACTCGGCCGAGCTGGAAGCGCTGATAGGACAGGTCGGCGAGATGGTGAAGGCAAACAACGAGTACTTGAAGACCCATACCGTGCTCCAAACACTGCTTTATTTGAACTCCGACGCGCATGTGGCCCAGGACGTCGGCTTCTACTATCTCGAGGCGCGCTACGGCGAGCCCGGCGACTACGCCGGCCCCGACCTGCTCGCGGAGTGGTACAGGCGGAATATTCGCATCTATAACCACGTGACCAAGCTGGTGGCGGGTCCTGAGGATCGCATCCTGGTTATCTTTGGCTACGGCCACCTGGGATGGCTGCGGCAGGACTTCGCCGCAAACCCGAATCTGCGTCTGCGCAAGCTGGAGGAGTTCGCGGCCGCCGAGAGGCCATAGCCCAAGAGGAGAACAGTAGTCCGCGGATTACGCAGATTACACAGAATCAATAAGACTCACAGACAAGTGAGAAAGCGTTTTCTGGCGGTTGTGTGTTAACGGATCGACTGCGCGCGTTAACGCTTTTGTTTCTGTGTAATCTGCGTAATCTGTGGATGCGTCATCCTTGTCGCGCTACGCCTTCCCGGCGCTGACCTCATGATTAGTTTTGAAGGAATTGGAGACGGCGATCGGAATCGGCCCAAACAATAAAGGGCCGGAGCGATCGCGAAGATTTGAGTGAGCCCATTACGGTCCAGCAATTATTATCCGTGGATGCGCAGGCTGGCATAGTCGACGGTGATGACGCCATATGAAAGGGAGAGACCCTCTATTTCTGGTCGGGCAAAACGGTAAGTCTGCTCGTGAAAGAGAGGAAGAAGCAGATTATCACTCGCAATGATTTCTTCGATCTGTCGATAGACCGCATGTCGGGCCGCCGGAGATGTTTCTGATCGTCCTCGGGCGATCAGACGATCCAACTCTGTTGAGCCACATAGCTGTCCCAACGAACCCTCTTTCGTGGCGAGGATGTTAGCGAAGGTGTCGGCATCCGGATAATCAGCGGCCCAGCGCCCCAGCACCAGGTCGACGGACCCCTGGGACGCTTTCTCCAGCAATTCATCAACCGTCTTATTCACAATACGAATTGTTACCTGGTGCTCACGGAAGCAGCGCGAGACCTCGCGCGCGAAGGCCGCGTATTCTCCAAAGAACACCGGGTTAAAGGCAGCGGTCAATTCAATTTCCGCGCCTGTTTTTTCGGGTGCTGACGCGGACGCCAGTGGCATTCTTGGGGGGTATGCAGAATCATGGCCGAGTAGTCCAGGTGGAATGAGTCCGTGCGCCGGAACGGCGAGCCGTCCCAGGGTTTGACGAACCACGTTCGCAACATCGATCGACTGCGCCAGCGTTTGCCGGAGGCGTTTGTCTTTCAGCGGTCCCTGGTGACTGTTGAAGGCAACGTAATAGGTTATGAGTCTGGGGATCTCATGATAACCGGAAGCAAACTCAGGCTCGCGGCGCAGAGCCTCTGCGTCGGCGGGCAACAGATCCGACGCCAGCGAAAATCGACCGGCGCGGAACTCGGAGAGAATGTCCGCCGGGGCAACACCGAAGTTGAAGATGAGTCTTTCAATCTTAGGATAGCCACTACGCCAGTAGATTTTATTTCGTTCGAGCTCGAGGCGAACGTCCGGGTCAAACTTCACCGCGCGAAAAGGCCCAGTCCCCACGCTGCCCTCTTGCCAGCTTCCCCCGAACTTGTCACTACCCTCAGGGACGATGGCCGCGGCGTGATAGGAAATGAGTGCCGGGAAGAGTGACACCGGCTCATCGAGCTCGATCGTGAACTCGTCGGCCGACTGAATTCGGAAGCCTGCCAGGTCGGACGCCTCTCCGTTGAGGAGCGCTTTCGCGCCGCGGATGGGAGAATAAAAGAAGCGGGCAGTGCTGTCGGGGTTCAGTAGTAGCCTCTCGAACGAATAGCGAACATCCCGCGCGGTTAGTTTGCGTCCATCATGGAAGCGAACATCATCACGGAGGCGAAAACGATATCTCTTACCCCCCTGCTCAGACCTGAAATCAGTCGCCAGCCAGGGAACGATCCTGGCGCCGCCGACGTCGCGAGTTAGTGTTTCGAAGATACTCGGCAGCACCTCTGCATCTTCTACGGTGCTTGCCAGTGAAGGATCGAGGCGAAGAAGTGTTCCGGTTATCGGGACTTCAATAGTCCCACCGTCTGCCCGTAGGGTCTCGGTGGCTCTGGCCACCGATTCCAACTTGCCTATCTCGGCATAGTTCACATATGGAGCGCTGCCATGAAGGTTAAGTCCGCGAACCCTCGAGTTGGCGAGCCGATAATCGACGTCGTGAAACAACGGCAACACCATTCCCGATTCCTGCAAAAAACTTTCGTACTTCCGATAGAGCGATGCTCTGACAGCGGGACGGTTCTCCGTGCGCGCCTCTTCCAGGATCTGATCCCCCTCGGCCGAGGAAATGTATGCGCGGTATATCCCCACACGTGAATGGAAGAGCCCATAGGTAAAGTCGTCGGGATCATCATAGTCAGCATTCCACCTGCCGATGAACAGATCTATTCCGGTACTATTTTGGAAAGACTCCAGGTATGAGGGCATCGTGGGAGTTGCAATCTCTACTTTCACGCCGAGCTCCGACCAGATCGAGAGCAGCCTTGTCAGCAACGACTTATATCGATCCTGGAACAGAGGATGCACGGCTGCCCTGAGGTTGATTGGATCGCCGGCGCCGGCTGCGCGCAGGATGGATGAGGCCTCGTCGCGAGTGAGTATCTGGCGCCGCCTGCCCGGATCATATCCAAGCATCCCAGGTGGAATCAGGCAGACGGCAGGCTGCGCAAAGCGCCCCAATGTTTGCCAAACCAGATCGTGCGTGCGCACTATCTCTGAGAGTGCCCGACGATAGTCTGGGTTCTGGAGGACTGAACCACTCGTAGAATTGAATATGAGAAAGTAAGTATTTTTGCGTGGAGACTCGACCAAGCCCCCACGAAAGCGCGGGTCGCGGAGAAACTCTTCAAGATCCTGGGGCGATAGATCGCGTGCGAGATCAATCGAGCCTGACCGCAACCCTGACGCGATCTCTGACGCGCTTAGCCCCGCGCGAAATTCGACCTCATCAAGAAACGCTGACGAACCCTTCCAGTATTTTTCATTGCGCTCGAGCACAATGCGATCAGCGCTGTACGAGGTCATTCGAAACGGACCCGTGCCAATGGGAATAGAATCGGACTTTCCGTCATCAACGTTCAGGGTGATACCGGCCTTGTAATCTGTAAGCAGAGCGGGATAGATAGAAAGCGGATCCGGCAGTTGTATTTCCAATTTGTAGTCTGAGTGGACCAGAATTCCCGCCAGCCCCTGATCATTGTTTTTGGCAAATTCGGCCGCGCCGCGGATCGCCGCGAGACTCGGAGGTAGCTCACGAGCCACGTGAATGCTCCGCTCGAAGGAATGCTTGATAGCTTGAGCGGTCAGGGCCTGGCCATTCTGGAAGCACACGTTTTCTCGCAGAGTAAAGAAGACTGAAGTGCCGTCGTCAGACACTTCCCATTTCTCACAGAGAGCCGGAACTAAGTTGCCTTCCAGGTCCGTGGCTAAGAGGGTCTCAAAGACGTTCGCCAAAACCTCCTGCTCTTCCACCAGTTCCATATTGACGGGATCAATATCGCCGAACGGAGTGGCCAGCGCCACGACCAGTCTGCCCCCTTTTGGTATCTCTTCCTGGAGGTCGTTTTCTTTTGCCGCCGGAGCCAGCGAAGTAGCTTCTTCGAGGTAATCATTGGCTTTCTGATACTCTCCACGCAGGTTCGCGAGCATGGCCGCCAAAGACAGCACGTGCCTCAGGCTATCCTTGTCTCCGGTCGTGCGTGCAGCTTCCATAACCTGCTGGACCAGACGCGTTGTCTCCTCGACCTTTCTGGCTTGCCAGGCAGTCTCGGCGGCGAAAATGAATGCGGTCAAGGCGCGCGACTTATGGCTCTCGCGTTCCAGGATGCGACCCGCACTTTCGGCCTCTTTTAATGCGGCATCGACGTCTCCCGCCATTCGGTGTGCCTGGGCCAACAGCATTCGCGCTTCGCCCTCCAGGGCACGGTCACCTTCCCATTCTTCGTCGAGAAACTCGAGTACTGTCCTGGCGGCTCGGGCCGCCTCTTCGGGGCTGAAAGCATCGAGCGCGGCCTTGGTCATTTGCAACCCATACTCGACTGTCTTGTCCGGGACGTCACCCTGGGAGAAGTGGTGGACCAGTTGTGGGTAGACTCGCTCAAGCCTTCCGCCGTGACGCTTCTCGACCTCCTCAGCATACTTGCGATGCAACGACCTTCGCTTGCGGCGCGAAATTGCGCCATAAAGCACGTCGCGAACGACACCGCTCGAGAACGTCAGGCGGTCGCCACGGGACTCACGCTCTTCCTCGAGGAGTCCGTCTTCTATAAGACGGTCAATCGCGTCCTCAACATCCTTCCCGCCGGCCAGCGCCTCCAAATCGCGAGAGTCAAAAGCTTTGCCAATTACAGAAGCGATCGAAAGAATCTCACGTAGCTCCTCCGGTAGGCGCTCAATACGTCTTTCAACTGCCTGCTGAATTGTGGCGGGCAGATCACCGGCTGAGAGATCAGTGGCTGCACCCAGACTCCAGGCTCCTGTTTGGTCCTTTGAGATGCCGCCGGAATCAAGAAGTGAGCGGACCAGTTCTTTCGTGAAGAATGGGTTGCCCTCAGTTCCCTCAAAGAGTCTCTCCACGAGACTGTCGGCTAGTTTAGGTCCGCCAATGAGTGTTTCGAGAAACAAGCGATGTTCTGCTGGCGAGAACGGTCCGAGCGCGATTGCCGAAAAACGGCGGTCTCCGCGGAAACTATCAAGCATGCGGAGCAGCGGATGGGAGCGGCTGGCTACTTCGCTGGTGCGATAGGTACCCACGATCAGTGTGGGTGTCGGTCCTAATCGCCGCACAATGTATTGCAATGCCTCGATGGATATTTCGGCCGCGTGTAGATCTTCCAGGAAAAGGATCAGCGGCTTTCCCGCCGCCAGGCGCGTGAGTGTTCGCGCCAGCAGCTCAAAAACCTGAGTCCTGGTTTCGGGTCCCTGCGATCCGCCAAGCGATCCGCCAGTCTGGGCCAACTTTGAGTCCCCAGTCGCAGCGGCGCGAATCTCACTTATCTCCGTAAGCATGGGAAACAGCGCCACGAGATCAGGGGCAACGTCCGACAGTTCTATCATGTTGTCAGGAGAGCTGGAGGTATCCTTTTGTCGGAAGTATTCCTGAATGGCTTCACAAAATCCCTGGTAAGGAAAAGCGCCATCCTGCTCAATCGATCGGCCATGAAGCACCAGTAATTTGCGGGCCTTCGCCAGGTTCTCAATCTCGTCAAGGAGTCGTGTCTTGCCCACGCCAGGATCGCCGGAAACCACGACAAACTGACATTCCCCGCTGATGGCAGCATTGAGCCGCTTCTGCAACTCAGCTTGTTCCTTCTCTCGGCCAATGAATGGAGAGGGCGCCACGCGCGTCAGCATCAGTGTCTTCGTCAGTACCACTGATTTGCCAAGGTCGCTCTGGTGGAGTCGGGTCTGGCAACGCCGCAGAGAATCGGCTACCTCGCTTGCGCGCTGCGGCCTTTTCCCAGGCTCCTTGGCTATGCAGGTGAGTATGACTGCCTCGAGGTCCTCATTGATGTCCGCACCCAATGAGCGTGGCGGCTGGGGAATCTCATGAACTATGCGATAGAGAATCGACTGCAGCTCACCTGAGAATGGCGGTTCGCCGGTAAGACATTCATAGAGAACGGTACCGAGGGAGTAGATGTCCGAACGATGGTCCACACCGCTGGCCGCCACTTGTTCCGGGCTCATGTAGGAGAGCGTGCCGGCAATCGTGCCGGTTTTGGTGATGCGACTCTCGGTGGCCCCTCGGGCGAGACCAAAGTCCATGATCCGAACTCTGACCCGGCCAGCATCCTCACGCACCACCATGATGTTCTCTGGTTTGATATCACGGTGAATGACGCCGCATGAGTGGCTGTATTCAAGTGCTTCGGCAACCTGAATTCCAATGTCGATAACCTCGCCCAGCGTGAGCGCGCCCTCCCGCTGGAACCAGCGCAGATTTGTTCCCTGGACGACGGGCATGACAAAGAACAGTGATCCCTCGTGCTTGCCAAAGTCGAAGATTGGCACAACGGCCGGATGATCCATCTGGGCCACCAACTGCGCTTCGCGCTGGAAGCGTTGTTCCGTTTCGGGGCTCAGTAGTGTTGGGGGAATTAGCTTGACGGCCACTTCGCGGTTCAATAGGGGATCATGCGCCCGATAGACGACGCCCATTCCGCCGCGACCCAACTCCGCCCTGATGTCATACCGATTAGAAAGCGTTTGACCGATCATCTATCCCCCATGAAGAAACAAGCCTAAGAGTTTTTAAAGTCAATCGCCAGTGTTTTGCGGGCATGAGGGAGGGAAGCCCTGCTTAAGACAACTCTGTACCAATCTCAGGTTCCTCAATCAGAAAGACTGCTCCGTGTTTCTTACGCTCTTCGAAGGTACGCATAATTGATATGTTTTTTGTTTTTTCCGTTTTTAGATTATTTGATTGAGTGTTACCTGATATCCAAAAAAGGAGTTCGAATGAACGCAAAGTGAGGTAATATTTGCCGAACATTGGTGAACCGAACCTGGCGCGCCGCCTGCACATTCTTCGTTTGTTGGATTAGAATTCCCTTGGCATCATTTAACAAGGCACCTTTGACAAACAGAAGCGCACTGTATTCTTTGAAGACATGTATTAAAACTATGTTTCTTTTCTCAAACGTGTAACAAGGAACACCCCACTTCAATTCTTCGGTCAGCTGACAGTCAAGAACGATCATTCTCAATTTCTTGATTTCTTCGTGCCACTCTTTGGCTTTATTAAAATAAAAATCAACCTTAGGATTCATTCTACTCTTTGTCATAGTATGCTTATTTTGTTAGACCATTAGCGAACCACGGAACCCCCTGGCGGCATAGTAAGATTCTGCACCGTTGTGATAGACGAAGACATTCCCGTAGCGGTAATCAGCAAAGATGGCACCACCGAGTTTTCTAATCCCAGAAGGTGTTGTAATCCAGCTCGATGTTTTAGTATCGAAATTTCCAAGTTTCTGGAGCTCTCGATATTGTTCTTCCGTTAAAAGCTCAATGCCCATGGCAGCGGCCATATCAATAGCGCTATTTCCCGGTTTATGTTCTTTCCTTGACTCCAGCGCTTTACGGTCGTAACAAACACTTCTGCGGCCCTTAGGACTTTCCGCTGAACAATCATAAAAAATGTATTCGCCCGTCTTTTTATCACGACCAACAACATCCGGTTCACCACCGGTTCTTTCCATTTCATTGAGCGACCACAGTTTTTCAGTATTCGCTTCCAACTTTGCTTGCACCTTAGCCCATTCAAGACCTTTATGGCGGTTCATGCTCTTCTCAAAACGGGCTTTTAATGTGTTGAGTAGTTCTTCACGTTGTTTTGGTGACAATTCCTTTTTCATTTTATTCATTCATTGATTAACGGAAATGATTTTTCTATCCGCGGGTCTGAAATACCACGATACCACAGTCAGGATTAGAAGCAGCAACGAGGGAAATATTTTCATTCACGGTACCGGATGCGATATATGAGAATGCCGCTCCTGACATGGCAAAGAAAAAGCCTGCATAAGCCCATTCCTTTAGTAAAGGAAATTTAGGAAACAGCGAGGCCGCTCAAGAGAGTGACCCAACAGTGACCCAAGCCAAATCCGCGAGCTAAATTTCTGTCTGTAAGTATTGATTTTATTGGAGGCGGCGATCGGAATCGAACCGATGAATAAAGGTTTTGCAGACCTCTGCCTTACCACTTGGCTACGCCGCCCAAAAGAAAAGGCAAAAGGTAAAGGGAAAAAGGCAAAAACCGAATCAGTTTTTCCTTTTTACTTTTCCTTTTTCCTTTTGCCTTAAGACTGGAGCGGGAGACGAGACTTGAACTCGCGACCCTCGCCTTGGCAAGGCGATGCTCTACCACTGAGCTACTCCCGCTTTTCGTAACGAGATTTGATTCTAATGATTGGAGGTAGGTTGTCAAGGAGTGGTGTCAGAAGCCCGCGCGTAAGCCAGGGCTCGTTAGACCGAGTTGCCCTCCCTGACGGTCGGGCTTCTGACACCCTAGGGCTGCGGCAAGGGCTGCGACAGAACTTTGGCAATCAGCTCGTTCAAACCGATATCGGATCCGGCGTGGCGAAACTTGTAGAGTTCCGTCAATCTGGCCATCCATTGGGTCTTGGCGTTTTGATGCTGCGGATCATTGCCGGCCAGCGCCACCGCGCGGGCGTAGGCATCGATAATCTTGTCGAGCACCTTGTTGACGCTTTCCAGGGCGGCTTTGCTTTCAGGGCTCTCTGCCTGGTTGCCGTAGCGTTTGCTGTAGTCTTCTGAAAGTTTCTTATAAGGCCCATTCTGATAAGCGAGTGCCAGATAGTAATAGGTAGCCGGCGCGGTCCTGCGATCGCTGTCTCCCTGCGCAGCTTTGATTAGCTGAACGATCGCCACATCAGGACTGGTCTTTAGTTGATAGAAGCCCAGCGCGTAATGCAATGAAGCCAGCACGTCCTCTTTGTTCTTGAACGGCGTCCAGGTATCCGGCGCGCGACCAGACTCGATTAACTGAATCGCTTTGGTCGCATAGATGGTCGCGTCCGCGTTGAAGTTCTCGTTTCTGCTCTCAGTGCTGGCAATGAACGCGCTGTAGCCGAGCGGGATTAGGACCTTAACATTGTTAGGGTCGTCAGCGAGGACCTGTTTGGCCTGAGCATAAGCGTCAGCGAATTTCTTTTGGGTCACCGCCTGCAGCAGGCGCTGTTCCCGATCGTCTCGTTCGGCGGCCAGCCGGCGCACGCGTTCGTCTTCCTCGTAAGCGGCGATCCAGGCCTTCAAATAACGTGTATACCGATCGTCTTCCTTGTTATAGCGAGCCATGTACTCTCTGGCAGCCTGGTACGCAGCGGCCGGATTAGGCTCGCGGTTTTCGACAAATCTTTTATAAGTGGTGACTTTGAACTCGTCGTCAGTCTCCTGGACGGCACTGCCGGTGCGTGGCTGTGCCTGTAGGCGACTAAACGAGGAAAAGCCAAGAGCCAGAACGAAAAGCAGCGCGAGTGTTAACCGATATCTCATTAGGACTAAAATTCCTCCAAATTATTAATCGCAGCCTTAGATGCCGTTAATCCGGCAAACGTCTAATTGACGTTCGATTTTAGCAGAGAGGTTAAGCAAGTCAGAACCGCCTGCGGTAGCGGGCGGTTGATTTGGAGACTGTGCTTCTTTGCAAGGGATCAACCGCCCGCTACCGCAGGCGGTTCTGACTCGTGGTTTTATGCGTGCATTTCGACCGGGGCCGGCAGGTCAACAATCTCCCAAGCCGCGCGATTGCGGAGCAGGGAAGACATCAGCGCGGCGTGCAACAGGTGTCCGCTCCGTTCGGCCTGCACGCGCCCGAGGATGGTCATACCCAGCAAGGCCAGGTCGCCGACAATGTCCAGGATCTTATGACGTACGAACTCGTCCGAAAAGCGCAGGCCCGTTTCGTTCAGCATGCCGTGCTTGGTCAAGACAATGGCATTATCCAGCGAACCCCCGCGGATTAGATTCGCTCTGCGGAGCGCCTCAACTTCTTCGATAAAGCCAAAGGTCCGGGCCGAAGCGATATCGCGCGCGAAGGAACCATTATCCAAAGTGATCGAGCGGTGCTGCACGCCGATTAGCGGGTGCGGAAAGTCGATGATGCAATCGATCTCGTAGGCGTCGGCGGGCTCGATCGTGATACTGCGATTACCGGACACGGCCGAAACTTTTTCCCGCACCTGGAGTGCCCGACGAGCCAAAGGCTGTTCTGCCAGGCCGGCGCTTTCAATCATTTCCGCAAAGGCTTCCGCCGATCCGTCCATGATGGGCACTTCGAGGTTGTCGACTTCGATGTAGGCATTATCGACGCCGCAACCACGCAGGGCCGATAGTAGATGCTCAACCGTAGAAAGCATCACGCCGGTCCTCATCAAGGTGGTGGCGTAGCTGCAATGCGCAACCGACTCAACGTTGGCGGGAATTTCAAATCCTCCGAGGTCCGTCCTGAGAAATACGTAGCCGGTGTCCGGTGGCGCCGGCAAGAGGCGCACCTGGACCGGAACCGCGGTGTGCAAGCCGATGCCCCTGGCTTCGACTGAAGTAGCCAGCGTGGTCTGTTTTGCGTTGGAGACTTTGAATGTTTTCATGTACGCGAACTGAAACTGACGCCCGTTTACAGCAAGCCTCATACCTTTTCCATTCAGCGCAAAAACCTTAAGGCCTCCATCATGTTTGTGGCACACACGCTACAAACTTCAGCAGTGTCGAAGCAGAAATGCAACTGCTCGCTTTGCGCCTTGGCGTCTTTGCCTGAAACCTTTGCCTGCAAATCAGGATTCATCGATGGGAAATATGGATCTCACGCAAAGGCGCCAGGGCTAGTCTGCATCAAAACCAAAATTGACACGCTCTAAGCGCGTCCCTATGATCGAATCATAATGCCACCAGAGAAGTCCCCTGCCGGGACTAAGCCGGCTGAACGAGTCTTTCTCATCGACTCGATGTCACATATCTTTCGCGCTTTCTATGCGCCGCTGGCTAATCGGGCAGCGCCGCTGGCGAACTCGAAAGGTCAGGTGACGCAGGCCGTTTTTATCTTCACCAACATGCTGCGCAAGCTTATTCAAGACGAACAGCCGAAATACATCGCGGCGATTTTTGAGTCGAAGGAGAAAACTTTTCGCCACGAAACTTTCACTGATTACAAAGCCAATCGCCAGGAGATGCCCGACGATCTGGCGTCGCAACTTCCTTACATAGAGCGCTTGTGCGAAGCCTACAACGTGCCCATGATCAGCGTTTCCGGCTTCGAAGCTGATGACGTAATCGGCGCGTTGGCGACGCAGGCCGCCGAAAAAAACCTGCAAGCGGTCATCGTTTCAAACGATAAGGATATGTGCCAATTGGTGCGCGATCCTTTGATTGTTTGCATGCGGCAGAATTCGCAGGTCATCAAGCGAAAAGAACCGGTGCCCGCCATCGAATGGTGCGACGAAGCCTGGGTGGAAAAGAAATTCGGCGTACCCGCAAACAAACTGGTCGACTTGCTCGGCTTGATGGGCGATTCCATCGATAACATTCCCGGTGCGCCAGGCGTGGGACCGAAGGGCGCGGTCCAACTTATCCAGGAGTATGGTTCGATCGAAGGCGCACTCCAGCATTGGGAAGAAATCAAACATAAAAAGTATCGCGAGTCTCTGCGCGACAATGCCGAGCTGATTCGAAAATCGCGCGAGCTGGCGCAAATCAGAACCGATGTCGAGGTCCATCTCGATCTGGATCAGTTGGAAAGGCGGCCACCGGATCGGGCCGCAGCTTATGAGCTGTTTCGCGAGCTTGAATTTACAAACCTGACGAATGAATTCGCCGATGGCGCCACGGCCACGGCTCGAGTTGCCAGCCAGCGCACTTACTCACTTGTGCGAAACAAAGCGGAACTCGACGCCCTGGTGCAAAGGTTGTGGGAGGCTGAGAGTATTGGCCTCGCGCTGACCAACTCATCGGAACCCGGCGCCGGCCAGCAGTACAGCACCCGCGATGAGCACGGAGCGCGAGGTATTGCATTCTCTTCGGCAGCGGGGAGTTCGGCTTTCCTCGACTTTGATGGCTTCGTGGAAGGCCGGCAAGTCGCAGTCGAGGGGATTCGTGAGCTTCTCAGTAACGGGTTGTTGGAAAAAACTGTTCACGATCTCAAAAGAGCAACCGCTCTGCTGGAGCCTTTGGGTATTGAGTTAGCGGGCGTCGCGGACGACACGCTGCTGGCTGCCTATGTTCTTGATCCCACTCGCAGCAAGTATGACTTAGCCGATCTGGCTCGCGAAAGTGTGGGGATGGAAAGCGGAGGTCCGCCGTACGAAGGTTGGTCAGAATCTGCCTGGCGGGGAGTCGAAGTCGCCGATCTCACGGCCCAGGTCGCCAGAGTCCTGCGCCAGCGAATCGACGAAAAGGAACTCGGCAAAATCTATCGCGAGATCGAGTTGCCGCTGGCGCCGATGCTTTACCGGATGGAGCGCGCCGGTATTCGTCTGGACACAGAGGTGCTGGCGCAGTTGTCGGCTCACCTGGGAGCTGAGTTGGCGAAGCTCACCGATAAGATTTGCCAGCTTGCGGGCCGAGAATTCAATATCAATTCGCCCAAACAGGTGGGCGAGTGTTTCGAAGCGCTGAACATTGTTTCCGGGCGTAAGACTTCGACCGGCCGCGTCTCAACCAGCAAAGCTGTGCTTGAAGAGCTGGCGCAGACTTACGAGCTGCCGCGGTTGATTATCGAGTATCGTGAACTGGAAAAGCTGAAGAGCGTCTACACCGACGCTTTGCCGCACCAGGTCGCCGCCGATGGAAGAATTCACGGCCAGTTGAATCAAACCGTCGCGGCTACGGGTAGGCTGTCGTCGAGCGAGCCAAACTTGCAGAACATTCCGATTCGTACCGAACTCGGCCGGCGCATTCGGCGCGCGTTCGTGGCTGAGCCGGGAAGCAAACTGGTCTCGGCTGACTATTCCCAACTTGAATTGCGTCTGCTGGCACACATCACGCGCGACGAAGTTATGCTCGACGCTTTTCAAAAAGGCGAAGACATTCACGACCGTACCGCGCGCCTGGTCTTCAACGCGAAGAGCGAAGAAGAGTTAAAAGAGGCGCGCCGCTTTGCCAAGATCGTCAACTTTGCGATTGCCTATGCGATCGAGCCCTGGGGTTTGTCGCAGCGCGTCGGCATCAGCCGGCAGGAAGCGCGCAAAGTAATCGACGATTACTACGCAACCTACAAGGGCGTGCGGCGTTACATGGAAGAGATTCCGGTGCAGGCGCGCGAGCATGGCTATGTACGTTCGCTCTACGGCCGGATTCGACCGCTGCCGGGTATTAACGATCGCAACGCGAACATTCGCCGGGCCGCCGAGCGTGAAGGCATCAACATGCCGATTCAGGGCACGGCCAGCGACATCGTTAAAATGGCGATGCTGCATGCTGAAGACGCGTTCCGCCGTGAAGGTCTGAAGGCAGAGATTCTGATGCAGATTCATGACGAACTACTGGTCGAATGCCCCGCCGATCAGGCCGAGCAGGTCGCCGCGACATTGAAACGCGAAATGGAATCTGCGGTCGAACTCGACGTACCGCTGATCGCTGAGACCGGCATCGGCGACAACTGGATGGACGCGAAGCACTAAGCAGTACGCAAAGCGGGGCACTAGCCCGACCGTTAGAGAGGGCTCGTACTTAAGAACTACCAATGTTTTCTAAACCCAAATCAAAGCAGCCAACCGAAGGGAAAGTCGTCTATCGCCGCGTTCTGCCCGTCGACCCGACGCCTTCAAGTGCTGGCGATGGCGAACGGCGATTTGATCCAACCCTGTTGCCGCTTATCGCGGGTTTCGCGCTCTTGCTGCTGCTGATCCTGGTGCTCGGCAATTTAAGTGTGCGTCGTCTGGAGGACACCAGCCGCAACGCTCTGCAACTGGAGCAATCGTACGCCGCCCGGACGAATCTGCTGCTACGACTGCGGGTAGCGCTTACGCAGCTCGACAACGAAGCCCGCAATCGGATGGAAGCAAGTGCGCGTCATGAACTAACGCCACCTTTTGACCTGCGCCTTAATACCGCTCAGGGCAGAGCCGCTGATCTTCTGCCTCAGTTGGATCACCTGCCGCTTTCAGAAATGCCCGGTTGGCGCAGGTTCCGGAACGATCTTGCCGCGTATATCGAAATCACGAGGGATAGCACTCGCTATTCGCAGGACGGCTTTGCGAAGTTCCGCGACGCGGACGAGGAACTTAACGGCATTATCAATAGCCTTGCCAGCGAACAGGAACAGGTATTTTTTCGCATCGACGCGATGCAAAAGGAGGCAACGCGATCGATTCGGATGTGGAATGTGTTCGCTTTGTTTGCGGGACTGTTGGTCGCCGTTGCCACCATCTGGCAAGTGCAGCGCCGCTTCCGTCAGACTAAACAGAGTACTGAAGCCGCGCGGCGCGAGCGCGAGTTCAGCAATCAAATGCTGGAAGGCATGGTCAGCGCGATAGCGGCCATCGACCGGTATGATCGAATACGCAGCGCGAACACAGCCTTCTGTCGTATCTTCCCGCAGGCGATCATAGGTTCCTCAATTCACGACCGAGTAGCTTCGCCCGAAGGCGTTAGGCTATTGGAAGCTGCCACGGCTTCGCATGTGGAATCAGCCACCTATCGAGGACGTTGGAATCTAAGCGAGGATGCGGCCGGGACTTTTGACGTCTATTCGTCACCGCTAGAAATTGATGGTCAGAATGGCCAGATCCTAACGTTGGTCGATGTAACTGAGGCAACGAAGTCTGAAGCCGCGCTTCGTCGCAGCGAAGCTTTAGCGGCAGTCGGCGAGGCAGCGGCGCAACTGGCGCACGAGATCAAGAATCCGTTGGGAAGTATTCGTCTGGGCGTTGAGATGTTGCGCGATCACGTGGTTTCGGACGGCGCCCTCAGAACCATTGGCCTGGTCGAACGAGGGATTCAGCACCTAAACAAATTAGTAGTCGACGTGACTCAGTTTTCACGCCGCCGGCAACTCGACGTTGGAGAGGCTGATCTGCACGAGTTGATCGATTCCAGCCTCGAGTTGGTCACCGATCGCGTGCGCGAGAAAGAAACGCCGATTGAAAAGAACTTTGCCCCCAGTCCGATTCGCGGCGCCTGGGATGACGAGCAGTTGCGCGAGGTGTTCATGAATCTGCTGGCGAACGCGATCGACGCCAGCGAGCCAAAGTCACCAGTGAAGATCTCTACGGAAATAGTCGAGACCGATTCGCGAGCCAGGTCGATCGAGACGCTCGGAAGAATGGGTGGTGAGCGCGTAAGGATTCTGATCACGGATTATGGTTCCGGCATGGATAGTAAAACCCAGGCACGTCTTTTCGAGCCGTTCTTCACCACCAAGAAACGCGGCACCGGTTTGGGACTCTCGATCGTGAGACAGATCATTGACCTGCACAGCGGGACGATCGAAGTTGAGAGTGCCCGCGGAACCGGCACGACGTTTCGGATCGAATTGCCGGTTGGCAGTCCGACTCCGGCACGTAGTGTGTCAGAAGCCCGACCGTGAGGGAGGGCAAGATCCAGCGCATCGGCGTGACCCGGAGCCGAGCAATCAATATGTCTCGAGCCAGAGCAAATATCGTAATGGCTGAGCCATGGCGATCGTTTTGCTGAAAATCAAATCCTCTCAATTCCTTCCTTTGGTTCGACCAGTATGTTCCTGGAACGCAACAGGCGCACGAGTCCGGGGGCGGCGCCTTTCGGCTTAGAAACGAACTTTCGCTGGGTGTAATGCACCTCAACCTTCGGATCCTTGCGGGCCTGAGAAAACTGGGCCGCGAGTTGTGCGGCCTCGATGATGGTGCGCTGAGGAATCTCTTTTCGCGTTGAGTTGCGCACGACCACGTGCGATCCGCCATAGTCGGCCGCGTGTAACCAGAGGTCGTTTGGCTTGGCTACTTTGAAAGTCAGATGGTCGTTGTCGCGCGCGGCCCGGCCCACCAGAATTTCAAAACCGTCTGAAGAAAGATAACGTCGCGTGCCGGGAATCCTTTTCTCTTCCTTTTTCTTCGATCTACCCGTTGACGCAGGTCGTACTGATCCCGCGGTGGTGAACGCCTCAAGCGCTGCGTCGTCGCGCGCGGCAATTATTTCTTCCAAGGTCCCGAGCTGTGATTCCAGCTTTGTGACTTCGGCGCTGACGGCTTCGATACGTGAACCGATTTGTTTCACAGCGCGCTTGGAACGTGAGTAGAGTGCAAAGCGCCGGGCGGCCTCCTCTTGAAGAGTCAAATTCTCATCTACTTCCAAGTCGATCGAGGCTGCGTCATCGGCGAAGTAGTCAATCAACACCACTTGGTTTCCCGTTCGTTTGGCTGTGCTTAGATTCGCCAGCAAAAGATCGCCCAGGCGCTTTTGCTGTTCGGCGTCAGTGTGGCTTGCGAGATCCTTTTGAAGTTGCTGGAGGAGTTTTTTTTGCTGAGAGATTTTCTTTCGCAATTCGGCCCGGGCCGTGCCGGCCCTGGCATCGAAGGTCTGCTGCGAGAGCAGGGAACTGAAGTATGCGTCGGCAGCAGCGGAGGGCGATTCAAACCGTCCGCTGCGAATTAGTTTGAGTAATTCGCTATCCTCTTTTGGAGTGTGACGCTCAGTTTGAGCGTGAGGTCGTTCATAAGTTTCACCAACCTGCTGCCCGGGATTGCGGGTGGGGCGAGCCCGATGCACGATAACTCCCAAACGATCCAGCAGGAAAAGATTCGCAGAGCGTCCGGTCGACTGCACTACGAGAGTGTGCTCAATCGCCCGTCCTAATTCGTCCTGGCCGGCAAACGCGAAGCGAACTACACGATCCTCCGCGTCCTTCTTAACTGAACAGACAGTGGTGTTCGATAAATCCTTTCTCAGCGCCAACGCGAACTGAGAGAGTGGCACACTTTGCTTCTCAAGATCCCTGGAGCGACGCTTGACCAGATAAAGTTGCGGCTGCGCCGGTTCGACACTGACGAACAGATAACCATGGTCCCGCAGCCGAAAATCGATTGCCATTGATAAGGGGCCAAGCTGAAAGATTTTTCCCAGGGCGCGGCCAGCTAGTAGCGGCCCGATCTCTGCGGTCACGGCGCTTATCGATTGATCGTCCATCGCTTTCGTTCAAGAGAAAGTAGCACAAGAAAAGCCGCTATTACCCGGGCGCACCCGCATGCGCGACTGACGTACTCAGTGGACCGAAAAGCGAAAAGGCGAAAGCTCGCGCTTTCGCCTCAAACCGAGGATTGAGATTCTCTCAGCCGTCAGTTGCGAACGACCAACGTCTTCGAAAAGCGGTCATGAACTGTGCGACCGTCCGGATCGATAAACGCGAACATTAGACCGAGGCCGAGCGGGATCAGCGAGAAGATGTAACCGAAGGCCCGTTTGATCGACTGCCCGCCGGTCGGAATCAAGCCTGTGCGTTTGTCAATTGTTCGGAGAGAGAGCATCCGCATCGCCAACGTCCGTCCGGTTAGAGCGATCGAAACGATGTGATATGCAAGCATTGTCATTACTACGATTCCGCCCATGAGGCCAATCAGTCTGGGATCGGACCAGTTGCCGTCCGTGAATTCGATTACGGCCGCCACCGGCGAGGCCATCAAACCCACGAAGAGAAGATCCAGAAACCCTGCGATGGTTCGTCGTGCGAGTCCCGCGCGATCGCTGCGGCCGGGCGAATCGATCGCCGGCAGCGACAGATAGCTTTCCAGATAAGACAGCGCGACGTCATTAACGTTGTCTGAAATCACGCGCACAGGTTTGCGTGGGATCGGTTCAGCAGTCGTCTTTGGGGGAGCGACAACAGTGAGTTTGTGCTTTGTCTCGGGAGGATTTGGCTCGGGAGGCTTTGGCTCACTCGGTTCCGGTTCGGGCAAAGCGTCAGTTATGGGAGCCAATGCCGGAGCCGTTGCGGCGGCAGTAAATCCCGTTGAGACCTCATCGCTGCGGCGCGCTCGCTCAAGCCGCTCCAACACCTTCGAGACGATCGGATTCATCGAAGGCTGTTCGAGGTCGGGAACCAGTTCAAGCTGGGCCGACGGCAAGGCACAGGAAACCGTTCCCGCTTCCCGCGCCGCGGCTGCTTCTTCGGCAGCCTCGCGCGCCTTGCGCTCTTGCACTTCGCGCACGCGCTGGCTCAACTGCTTGCGCCACTCAGGCACCGGACGCGTAGACCCCGGAAACTCGATCAGGGTAGAGGGTTCACGGCTCGCTTCGATCGGCGGCGGTTCTGCTTCGGCGGCTTCACCTGCGAGCATCTGGTGCGTTTCGCTTTCGATTTGGCCCGCTAGTTCGCCGTTGACCGACTCTTCAATAGATGAATTCGGAGGGACTTCCTGGATCATGGATTGTGATCGAGATAAGGGGCAGGTATTAGAGTTGTCGTCGTGCGCGACGCCACAAGAGCAAGCCTGCATCAGCAAGGGTCTCCGTCAGCCATTAAGACAAATCAGGGGATGGGCCGAATAACCCTTAGGAGCCCAATGCCCGTTGCGCAGTCAGGCGGGATAGTATCAGACATTACTTTAACTCGTCAACGAGAAAAGATAGCAGGACTTGAGGTTGGCTGTAGCAGAAACCCTGGACTGTGGTCGCGAAAAGAAGGAACACAGACTGAGGTCTCTGCTACTCACAGAGGTTGTCGCCCAGCAAAGCCGGCTTCCACATCGTGCCACCATTCGACCCGATCGCCTTCATCAGCTTTCCAGCAAAGCAGCACCACGCGGCCCTCGCGGATGGACGGGAAATCGATCAGCCCTTGCGTGTAGTCTTTCAGTTGCACTCCCAGGCTCTCCAACTGTCCGGCGCCAAACGACAGTTCAAGCAACAGGCGCGCATATCTTGGTCCCTGAACCAGGCCACCGCCACCGTTTTCGGCACCTTCTGAGGCCCGCTTGGCTGCAGGCTCAAATGAAGTGAGTCGGCGATGCGACCGCTGAATCGACTTGATGATCGGTCGCACGCTGGCAAGTAAGGTGTTGGCTTCTTCGACAGTGAAAAGCTTCATTATTAGTTGAAGACGATTGGCGCGAGGCTGATATTTGGCCGGACGCGCTATCTGATCTCCCGGCAGCGAAGCTTATTCTACTGATTTGCTGAGGTAGACGCTACTGGTTGGCTGCCGTCTGGTCACCGTCGGTCTTAGGCATGAAATAGCCGCGCCGCGAACTAACTTCCAGCTTTCTGGTCTTGCCTTTCGCATCGGACGCTTTCACTCTGAGCGACAGTTCGTGCATGCGACCATCATCCTTCTCTGCTTCGCTCAGGGAAAAGCCGAGGCTGTATCGCGCAGTCAGATTGCCGATGATTTTGGCAAGGCCGGCGCTATAGTCGCTGGTGCGATTGACGCGTAACGCTTCGCCGCCGCTCTGTTGCGCAAGATGTTTGGCGCTGCCGTAAAGACTGACACCCAGCCAACCGGCGAGTGGTTTGCCGATGGGCAGCAGAAGCTTGAACACGGTCCGCAGATCGACGGTCAGAGAGCTGAAGATGGCGTTCGAACGAATCAGGATCTGTTCGGTGGCATCGCGGTCCTCATAAAAGATCGGCGCGATCCCGTCAGAGACCCAGACGATCGAGGTCTGTGAATTCGGCCGCTCCTGCGCGGCGGTGCGGGTGGCATCGCGAACCGCGGCCGCCATGTCATAAACGTCATCCAATTCGAGGGTAACCTTGCCGCTGCTGTTCACTCGCTTAAGGTTCACTGAACCGTCCTTCAAGACCGTTCGGGTTACGACCGCTCCATTCTTACCCTTTATCGTTTCGGTCTCGACGACATCTTCAGGTTTTGGTTTCGCTTGATCCGTAGCGTTCGGCTTCGCTTCGGATTTGTCATCGCCGACGCTGGTGCTGATCGTGATACTGCCTTTGCCTTCCTTCTGGTTTTGTGCCGCGCTCTTTTTGACCTCTTCTTCATCAGGAAGATGCTCGGGCCGTTCGATAAACCGTGGCACGCGGGCCATCGCGGCGGCGACTTGCGCTCGATCGTTGGTGAAGCGAGTAAGCCAGACTCGCTTTTCATCTTCGCCGATATTCATGGCCATGATGCCTACTTCGTCGCCGGGAGGGAGCTTAGCCAGTTCATCAGCCAGGGTTTTGAGAATCTCAGGCCGCTTCAGAAATCTTCCGGCGCCATCCTCGCGGCAATCCAGGATTATGATCAAAGCGAGAGGCTTGCGCGCCTGGCCTTCGCGCGTGAAGTAAGAAATCTCGCGCGGTTTGCCATCATCGAACAGTTCGAAGTTCTCCGGTTTGAGATCCGTAATCGGAATCCCGGTCTCTTTGTCTTTGACCAGCGCATCCATGAAAACAACGCGCGTGCGCACGCGAATAGTGTCGGCAACTTCCTGCGCCGAGGTTACCGGTGCAGCCAGCAGAACGAGAAGGATCATCACGCCGAGGCGCAACGGCGCGGAGCCGAGAAGCGGAGCCTGATCTATGAGAGCATCTTTGCGGCTTTGCGCCTTTGCGTGAAGTCTAGTCGATGGGTTCATAGGGCGTTCCTTCCTTGCCGGCCCTTCCTTGCGGTCGGGCTTCTGACACGAACTTAGTTATCATTAATCGTTGCGTCGTCCGTTAGCGCTTTACCCATCTCACCGGGATCTTTCATGAGTTCCGCCAGAATTTCCGGTGTTACAGTGGCTTGAACCACAGTGGCTTCATGTCGCTCTATGGTCACGACGAGAATCGAGAACTTAGCGCCGGCGTCTCGCAAATAGATGTAGGTTTGCTCTTCGTCCTTAGGGGCCAGGGTTTGCACCAGTGGCGACCATTCGGTGACGAGCACGTTATGCAGCGTTCTTTTGAAAGTCGCAATCTGCCCCCTGGAATCGAAGTTCTGATCTTCAAAAAACACTACGCGAATGCTGCCTGCCTCGGCCAGTCTCCGATACTCACCGCCTTTGATTCGCGCCGCGGTTCGCACTGCTTTCATTCCGGCCCGCGCCAGCAGCGGAATGTTCTGGTGCTTGACATGATAGAACTGTTCAATCGTCCTGACGGCATCGTTAAAGCCGTCGCCGTGGGCGAGACTGGTTCGTTCGTACGCGCCCAGAAACATCACGATGGCCAGACCGGCGATGGTGAGCTTTGTCTTCATCCCGCGCTGCCCTAGTCCTTCTTCTTTGGCTTCTCTCGTTCAATACCGAGATCCGGCACGCCGAATTGCCCTTCGAGCTTGCTCAATTTCTCGAGGTCTATGGGGCCGACGATATTTACTACCGTAAATTCCTTCGGATCGATGCTCAGCACCGCCAACCCGTTAATGTGATCGCCGATCAGGTTTAGATAGACTTCGACGTTCTCGCCGCCTTTCTTACTGGTGATGCTCAGGACCTTGCTCCACGTTCCCGAACGTAGCTGCGACATCACTGACTCGACCTCAGCGGATGAATACTCGCCATCTTTTTCGAAGGTGAAGCTCTTGACATAAATGCCTTTTACTCCCTTGAGCACTTCTTTGATTTCGGCGTCGTCAGGATCTTTACCAGAAAAGAATTTGGCGGTCGTCTGCATCAGGCGTTCATCAAGTCGGACGTCCACCGTCTCATTCGCCTTGTTGGCGAGTACGTCGAGCTGATCCAGTTGCAGCTTTGCGCCTTGTGCCCTGGTTGTCACAACTGTGCCGACCAGCAGCAGCAACAAAACCGGTGCAAGTTTCCACGAAGTTTGGAAGAGTAGTTTCATAGTTGGTTCATCCTATCTTGCGTTGATTGCGAATGTTATTGAGCTGTGGCGCTCCCTGCGTTTTTCGTTGTGCCAGATTGAGTTTGGCGCTCACCAGACGCAGCGCGATCAGCACTTGCTCTTTCTCAGCCAATTCCTGCGGAGTCAGCTCCGGTTGGCTGGTAACTCTGCGAATGAAAGGCGTCTTCCTGGTAGCGACGAGATTGCGGGCAGCGGGCTTTCGATTGTTCCTCTGGCTCTTTAACGAAGCGCTTTGCGAAATCCCTTTGCGCGGTGCGACCTGCCGTCCGGTCTCGATAGGTTTTTGCTCAGTTTGCGAGTTTCGGCTCGCTTCCAGCGGCGGCGCGATCACCGGTCGACGGAAATGGAACCAAAGACCTAGGAGGACAGCGAACAGAGCTATAGCGGCGGCAATCCCGAACGCCGGAAAGAAGCTGCGGCGACGACCTATTTGAATGTCAGCGGGAATTGGCAGCGCCCGCGGCTGATATCTCAGCGTGCCAAGAATCTCTTCCAGTTTTTGCAACTCAGGATCCGGTTCACCCGAACGATCCCAAAGATAATCTTCTTTCATAACATCCTCTCCGCTGCTGGAACGCGGACGTCCCATCCGCACAGGCGGGCGATAGCCAGCCTCTAAACGATCCCTAGCTTGAGTAAATGCCCATCTTCTGCCGCAAGAGCTTCATTCCCCGATGCAGATTGACTCTCACTGATGCCGGTGTTAGTCCGGTGCGGGCGGCAATCTCCGGCCCCGTCATTCCTTCGACAAATCTCAACACCAGAGTCTCGCGATACGCCTCAGGCAAACGCCGAATCAAAGACAGGATCTCCTTCGCGGTTCCACTCGGAGGTTTATCGACGGCCATTTGCTCAGTGACCTCAACTGTTTCCCGCGAGCTGCGATAGAAATCCATGGCGCGGTTGCGAGCGATCATCGCGATCCATGGCCCGAACGCCGCGGCATCGCGCAGAGTGTGCAGTTTTCGTAGCGCATGCAGAAAAATGTCCTGCACCAGATCGTCGACTTCGCCGCGGGGCACCCGAGCCAGCAGAATTCCGTGCACCATAGGGCTGTACATCTCATAAAGCGCTGAGAACCTCTCCCGCTGCCCTGCCAGCACCGCCTTGACCAGTTGCGCGGCGACCGGCTGCTCAACAATTTCAGGCGCCGATATTGGCGGCGCCTTAAACGGTTGGGTCATGAGCAGCATGTCCGCGGTTGCTTCTGCCTCTAACATCCCGGCGCCTTCCTGAAAATTGTTGGAACGATCGGTTGCTGTGTGCAGTAGCGCAACGGCGTTTTGGCCCAGTGATATTTGCCGTTTGCGTTTGTCTGACATGGCTAAAGACGGGAATCGCGGAGAGAGTGTTAACAGCTGGGGAAAGCTTCGGAGTCGCGCTGTTGGCCAATCAAGTGGCGGTATTTCGTTCCTCAGCTCGTTCCGTTGGTACGTCGGGTGGCGAGATTAGTTTCGTGCGCCAGATGATCAGCGTCGATATCAATAGCGCGATCGTGCAGGCGGCGCCGCCCTCGATTCCATACGAACCGCCGGTGAGCCAGTCGGGTCCGGAATTAATCGCGCGCAACAACGGCGCGGTCGCCAGCCGGTCAATGCCGCTAACCGGCAGGCCGAGCAAAGATGCCTGCGCCCAGTTCCATGACCAATGCAGTCCGAGCGGTAACCACAAGCTGCGCGTCCGCAAGTACGCAACGGCGAGCCACAGACCTGCTAAGGCGGTGTTCAGAAAAGTGAAGCCCGGAACCACGTTTGGATTCTTGAGATGAACCGCGGCAAAAGGTACCGAGGTGAGCAACACGCCCAGCCACGCGAGATTCGCACGCGTTAGGGTTTGCAGAGGATAGCCGCGGAAAAGCATTTCTTCGGCCGCGGCCGCGAACACGAAAACGAGAGCTGAGATTACGACAGTCTCACTGATTGACCGCAGGCCGGCAGTATCGAAACCAAAGTGAATGCCGCGCGTGATGGTTGCCAAAAGGGCCGCCAACAAAAGCGACGCCGCCCCTAATGCCGATCCAATTCCCAGATTTCTGAGCCAGCCGCGTTGCGGCAAACATCCCAGGGCCCGAAACGGCAGCTCTTCAAAAAGCTTGCCGCAAGCCCAGCCGATCAACGCCGCTGAAATCAGGATCGCTCCATGACCGGTGGCAAAACCCCAGCTGCCGGCGGCGACATCGAGTGCCGGACGATGCAACGCGCCGGCGATGCCCCAGAGCAAAAGAACCTCGGTGAGCTGGGCGCAGATAAGAAACGAGATGGCGAATATGGCTAGTCGCCATCCGCTGCGGAGATGCCCATCCTCATTGATGAAGAAGTTATAGGCTTCCATCGGGACGCAGCATTCTAGCATTACCAATCGGTGATCGAGTCCTTACAAAACCGGGAGTGATAGCGACCGGATCATAGACTCAACTTGAGTGGCAGCTTCCCGTCGCTACCGCTCCGGGTTCTGTACCCCAGTTGCGGCTTTGCCGCAGCACAGTGCGGTAAGCCTTTGGCTTACCGGCAACGGTTGATTTGATAGTCCCGAGGCTGCGCCTCAGCTGCTTGAGGCTTAGCCTCAAGCACTAAACTCCAAGCAGTCTCGCAGAAAAGGCAGGGCCTTTCCGCACCGTGCGGTGGCTAAGTAACAAAGCTACCGGGGCCTCTGGTGTGCTAAACTTTCGGCTCGCCTGTATCGAAGATCCGAGCCAGTCTACTTCCCGTGAGCAACGCCAAAAATCAAGCCACTGATGTCAGTCGGAAGCGATCTCGCCGGCGTACCGTACCATGGCTTTTGGCCGGCATCGTCGCGCTGCTACTGGCCGTCATCGTCGCTCAACAACTTTTTAATCTGGGTGCGGTGGTGCCGCCTGAAACGGGCTCAGATACGCTGCTGCTTTACGCCCTCTCGTCGCTTAACTTTGCGGCCTTCATCGTTTTTAGTTTCATCCTGCTGCGCAACCTCTTGAAGCTGCGGCGCGAACGACGCGAACGCCAGTTGGGTTCGAAAATCCAGACGCGCCTGCTCGTCTATTTCATCGGACTGAGTTTGCTCCCTATCACGGCGATGGCCGTGTTCTCGTACCTGTTTCTAAATCGTTCGATCGAAAAGTGGATGGGCCGTCTGCCTGAGAATGTGGTGGAGCGAGTGCGCGAGCAGCAGCGAGAAAATCTGACGGCGCAGAATCAAAAGTTGCACGAGACGGCGACGCTGCTGGCGGCCGTTGTCAAAACGAGGCCGCAATCTGAATGGCAGTCGACCCTCGATCAATTGGCGGTGACAGGAGAATTGTCAGCGCTCGAGATCGTTGCGGATGGCGGCACGGTGGTGGCGCACAGCGAAGCGTCGATTCCAGCACCTCTCCGCGCGGAACTAACTGCACTGCTGCAACGCGGCCGGGCGCCTGATGCGCAAACCGGCGAAGCCCTCGCCGACGGCAAGGGGTTCGATCTGGTTTCAGTTCCGCTGACCGGGACTATGCGTCTGCTACTGGTGCCCCATCGTCTCAGCGATACTGACGTCAACGACACGATTGCCGGTTCGCAAAGCGAATACCAACACCTGGTCCAAAGACAACGGAAGGTGAGGCTGCTCGGCCTGTCGACGCTGGGTCTAATGACCTTGCTGCTGCTGTTCGCCTCGACCTGGGTGGCTATACATCTCGCCCGTGGATTCGCGGCGCCGATTAGATCTCTGGCCGAAGCCTCGAAAGAAATAGCTCGCGGTAACCTCTCGTATCGCGTGGAGACGATTGCCGATGACGAACTGGCTTTGTTGGCAGACTCTTTCAATCAGATGACTGCAGAGCTGGATGAAAACCGGCAGCATATTGAATCGGGTGCCGCCGCGCTACAGGAAAAGAACCTTGCGCTGGAAGAACGACGAAACTACATCGAAACAGTGCTTGAATCGCTTTCAACCGGCGTCGTGTCGCTGGATGAGAATGACTGCGTCACCACCATCAACACGGCCGCCGTCTCGATGCTGAAACTAAGCGAGGCGCCTCCGGGCTGGGCCAAGCTCGCCAGTCTGCTGAGCAGCGACGATCGCGTCGTCGTTGAGCGTTTGTTACGGCGCGCACGGCGCGCTGGCCGCGCCGCGGAGCAGAGTCAACTGATGCGCGGCTCAGTAGCCGGCGCCATACCGGTGGCGCTGACCGCGACAGCGCTGCGCGGCGTCTCCAATGAAGGGAGTGACCGTCGCGGCGTGGTGCTGGTAATGGAGGACCTGTCTGAATTGTTGGCCGCGCAACGTGCGGCCGCGTGGAGCGAAGTCGCGCGTCGAATTGCGCATGAGATTAAGAATCCACTGACGCCGATCCAACTTTCCGCGGAGCGCATCGCGAGGAATTTTCGCGTGCGCCTGAATGGCGTTGGGGAACCGCGAGATGACCAGAGCGGTCGCAGCGGCGAACGGACGAGCTCTTCGGAAGCAGAAGGCTTGAAAGTATTAACCGGCGACAGACAAGTAAATGGCAACGGTGAAAACGCATCTGGCTTCACTGAAGAAACTCGCGCAGAACTCACCCAGATAGTCGAAGAATGTACGACCTCGATCACTCGCGAGGTGGCCGGGCTGAAAGCACTTGTCGATGAGTTCTCACGCTTTGCGCGCATGCCACCTCCGCGGTTGGAGCCGGGGGATCTCAACGAAGTTATTCGCCAGGCCGTTCAGCTTTATCAGGAACGTCTGGAAGGTGTTGAATTGCGACTGACGCTAGCTGAGCCCTTACCGTCAGCGCTCCTGGACCCAGAGCAACTTAAGAGGGTGTTTGTGAATTTGACCGACAACGCGCTGGAGGCTTTGGCGGCAGTCCAGTACGAGCGGGCGGTGACGATCACCACTCGGCACGATCCGTCGCGCGATTTGTTGATTGCCACGGTCGATGATACGGGCGAAGGAATTCCGATCGGAGATTTCAAACGTCTGTTCCAACCTTATTTTTCTACGCGTGGAAGAGGCACCGGTCTGGGGCTGGCGATCGTCGCGCGCATTGTTACGGAACACGGAGGGCGTGTATATGCGGAAGCGAACACGCCGCATGGGGCTCGGTTTGTAGTTGAATTGCCGGTTAGTAGTTAGTGGTCTTATTGAATAGGTCCGATAGGCCCTATCCGACCTATTTTCTTTCTTTATGGAATCAATCCTAATCGTTGATGACGAGCGCGGCATCCGCGAGACACTGAGCGCCGTGCTGCGTGACGAAGGCTTTACCGCTGACGCGGTCGCCAGTGGCGAGGAGTGTCTGAAAGCGGTCGGTCGACGCGCTTACGGTTGTGTGCTGCTCGATGTCTGGCTGCCAGGAATCAACGGGTTGGAAACCTTGCGGCAAATGCGGGACTCGAGTTGCGACGCTGCCGTCGTGATCATCTCAGGTCACGGCAACGTGGAAACCGCCGTGCGCGCCACCAAACTCGGAGCATTCGACTTTATTGAGAAGCCGCTGTCGATCGAGAAGACGGTACTCACCGTCCGCAATGCGCTGCGGCAAAGACAACTCGAGCGCGTAAACGAAGAGCTGTCCGCCGAGCTGAAGGAAGAGTATGCGATGGTCGGCGAGTCGGTTGCGATGCGCGCGTTGCGCAAACAGATCAATGTGGTGGCGCCCACCGACGGCCGCGTTTTGATATCCGGAGAGTCAGGCGCCGGCAAGGAATTGGTCGCGCGCGCGATTCACGCGCAATCGCGGCGGGCGGCCGCTCCTTTTGTAGAAGTTAATTCGGCGGCCATCCCGGAAGAGCTAATCGAGTCGGAACTTTTCGGCCACGTGAAAGGCGCGTTTACCGGCGCCACCGCCGCCAAGAAAGGGAAATTCGAGATGGCGGACGGCGCCACGCTGTTCCTCGACGAGGTGTCGGATATGAGCCCGAACGTGCAAGCGAAGGTCCTGCGTGTGTTGGAAGAGCAAAGATTCGAAGCCGTCGGCAGCAACACTCCTGTCAGCGTGGACGTGCGGGTGATCGCCGCCACCAACAAACGTCTGGATGAAGAGATCGAGAAGGGAACTTTTCGCAGCGACCTTTTCTTTCGCTTGAATGTGATTCCGTTCGAGGTGCCGCCATTGCGCGAACGCCTGGAAGATGTGCCCCTGCTGGTCGACCATTTCAATCAACGCTTTGCCAAAGCTTATGGAAAAAAGCCCAAGCGCTTTGACACAAAAGCCATCGAAGCGATGCAGAAATATTCCTGGCCCGGCAACGTGCGCGAGTTGAGAAACACCGTCGAGCGGGTGGTGATCATGCATCAACCTGCCCGCGTCGCGGTCAAAGACTTGCCGGTGTTCGGCGACGAAGAACCGCCGGCGTCGTCATACCGTTTTCCTTCCTTTAAAGAAGCCAGCGATGCCTATCACCGTGAGTTCATTCAGCGCAAACTGGATGAAGCCGGCGGCAACGTCTCACGCGCTGCCGAACTAATGGGCATCGATCGCAGCCACCTCTATCGCCGCATGCGGGCCCTGGGAATCAGTGCGCGAGGCTGAACCATAGAAACGTATCGGACGTATACGACCTATAAGACCTATCATGCTAGAATCCCTGAGAGGCATTATGGATTACACCACCAGAGAATTACTTAAACGCTATCGGAAACTTGCCCTGGGGCAGCCGTTTGCCCCGGTGCTCCTTAACATCCTGGTTACATCTGTATGCGACATGCGTTGCACGCACTGTTTCTTTACGGATGAGCTGAACGATCGGCCCCGTAAGAAGTTGCAGATGAAGGCCCACGAGATCGATCGCATCGCCGAAACCCTAGGCGGGAATCTCGGCGTGCTGATTCTGGCCGGCGGTGAGCCGTTCACGCGCAAGGATCTGCCCGAGATCGTCAACTCGTTTTATCGTCATAACAATCTGGAATCAGTTTACCTGATGTCGAACGGCCAGATTCAGAAACGAATCTTTCCCGACGTGACGCGCATCTTGGAAGAATGTCCGAACCTGAACGTCACGGTTGCGATGGGCATCGACGGCTTGCAGGAGCAGCACGACAAGATTAGGCAGAAACCCGGTTCGTGGCAGATTGCGATTGAAACCGCGCGCGAGCTGAAGGCGATGAAGCAGCAGTACCCGCGGCTCGACCTGCAGACCTGCACCTGCTTTATGCACTCGAACCAGGACACGATTTTTGAGTGGTACGATTTTCTGAAGCACGATCTGAAGCCGGACAAAGTTAACTTTAATTACATCCGTCCGCCATCAGCCGATCCGATCGAACTCGACATCGATCAGAGTCGTTACGCGACGCTGGCACAGATGATTGATGATGACTCGCGTCACGCCGCGATCAAGAATAATTACGGCGGCAACGCCGGCTTTTTCAAAGCCGCGATCGACATCTACATGCACGGCCTGATTACTAAGACGCAAGAAACGCAACAAGCACAACTAACTTGTTATGCCGGAACAGCCGGCGCGGTGATTTACGACGAAGGGACGTTATCGTCGTGCGAAAATCTGGCGCCGATTGGCAATCTGCGCGATTACAACTGGGACTTCCAGGGGCTCTGGCTGTCTCCGGCGATGAAGGCCCGTCGCAAACAGGCAGCCGACGGCTGTTTCTGCACGCATGAATCGAATTGTTACTATCCGTCGCTGCCATTCAATCCGAAGCACTTGATTCAAATCAAGAAGCTGGAACGTGAAATGAAGAAGGCGCGCCGGGAATTTGATAAGCAAGCTGAACCGCAAGCGGACGGGATCACGGTCAGAGCTTAGTTGATGAACCCCAACGCTCCAAAAATCCTGATTATCTCTTCGGACACCGGCGGCGGGCATCGTTCCGCGGCCGCGGCGATCGTCGCTGGAATTCAGAATTTGGTCGAGAGCGATTCTTATGCGATTCGTACGGTGCGGGCCATCGAAGAAGCGCACCACATCACCGCGAAACTGGTGGCGATTTACAACTGGGTGTTGCGTAACAAACAGCACTGGATGAAATATCTATACTGGGCGATCAATCGCTTTCGACCCGACGCCCATCCATTTTTCTACAAACGCACTGTCAAATATGTCGCCGGTCTTTTCCAGCGCTGGTGTCCGCACATTGTGGTCAGCGTTCATCCGCTGACGCAACACATGTTCGCGCGGGTGCTGAAGGAACTGGGGCTGGCGGATCGGATCCCGCTGGTCACCGTCGTGACCGATCCGTACTACGGCTTTTGGAAAGGCTGGGCCTGCGATGATGTGAGCTTGTATCTGGTCGCCAGCGAGGAAGCGCGCCGGCAGTTGATCGAGTATGGCATCGCGCCCGAGCGCATCAAGATCTCAGGAATGCCGGTGCATCCAAAGTTTTCCTTTCCCGGCGATCGTGCGGCGCGGGTCGCCCGTACGGCGCTGGGCCTCGATCCGGAAAAATTCACGGTTTTCCTCAACGCCGGCTGGGAAGGCGGCGGCAATATTCCGCATATCTTTCGCGAGTTAGTGCGCGGTCAACTGGACGTCCAGGCGATCTTTCTCGCCGGCCGAAACGAAGCTTTGAAGCATGAAGCTGAAATGCTGGCGGTTGACGCGAAGTTTCCCATCAAAGTGATCGGCTACTCGGATGAAGTTGAGCAACTAATGCGTGCGGCCAACGTAATGATCTCGAAGCTCGGCGGCCTGAGCACGTTCGAAGCGCTGGCCTCGGGTGTGCCGATCATCGCTGATGGAACGACGGTACCAATGCCGCAAGAGGCCAGCACGGTAAATCTAATCGTGAAAGGCGGGGCCGCCGTTTTGTTGCAACGCGCGTCGGACATTGTTCCCGTCGTGCATCGCATGATTGAAGATTCGAAACACTATGCGGCATTGCGTGCGGCAACTATTACGCTGGCGATTCCAAATGCTACAAAACGCATCGTCGAAGAAATAACCGCGCTGATTCCGGCGCCCGCGAAACTTGAAGAAGATCTGGCCGCGCAACCGCAGCTTACTGAGACAGCCGCCGCCTGAAACCGATCCGGTTCGGAATTCAAGCTTCATGTGCCTGAAAAACCATAACCTAAAGGTTGGACTCTGAACCTCGTCTTGACTGTCATACCAGCTTCGCGATTTAATCCGTTCGTCCAAAAGCTCTTAACTTACTAATGAGATTGGCCGGTAGTCTCCTCCTGGTGATCAAAGAATGAGTCTGTTACTTGAAGGAAAACGTGCGTTCTTGACGGGCGGCACGCGCGGTATCGGTGCGGCGCTGTGCGAAGTATTTGCGCGCGAAGGGGCCGATGTGGCGTTTAGCTACAACTCGCGCGATGACCTGGCGGCCGAAATGACTGGAAAGATCGAAGCGCACGGACGGCGTGCGCACGCCTTCAAAGTGTCGATCACGGATCGTTTCGGTATGAAGCATCTGACCCGGGAACTGGTGCAGGAGTGGGGCGGTGTCGACATTCTGGTAAATAACGCGGCCATTAATCGGGGGGACAACTTTGCTGTTACCACCGACCGCGCCTGGGACGAAGTAATAAACACGAATGTCGGCAGCCTGTTTGCCGTCACCAAACCAATCTATAAGCAGATGATTCGGCAGCGCGCCGGCAGCATCCTTAATATCACGTCGATCGGCGCGATTCGCGCCCTGCCAACTTCGGTCCACTACGCGACTTCCAAAGCCGCGATGATCGGCTTTACCAAATGTCTCTCCCGCGAAGCAGGCACGTTCGGGATTCGCGTCAACGCGATCGCGGCCGGAATCTTTGATACGGATCTGGCCCAGACGCTGCCTGAACGCTGGTTGCAGATGCATGAGTTCTGGGCCTCGAGCGGCCGGCTGGGCCGCCCCGAAGAACTGGCTGAATACGCCGCCTTCATGGTTAGCGATCGCAACTCTTTCATGAACGGCGAAGTCGTCATCGTTGATGGCGGCGCGGTCACTTAGTCAATCCAAAAAATCTCACCTCTTACGATCGAACAAAGGGAAGGCGATGGCCGTTGCCGCAACGCCGGATCGATCCATGTTGCCTTGAAAGCTAAGTATGGAGGTAACACGCATGAGCACCCTTTTTCTCAATCGCGAAGCGATCAATGTCGACATCGAGCCCGTCAGTTTCGAAGCCCATTCGTACAATCCGCTTGGTGGCAAGGTCGGAAAGTTGACCCTGGAATTTGATCGGGAAGGATTCCGCGTCATCAATAAAAAGGGCAGAACGGTTTCGACAGTCGTGTGGTTCGAGCTCGAGGAACTAAAGAATGAAGTTCGCGAGAAGGGGCGGTTCTCTTATCGCGGAATTATTAACAGCGGGCCGGGCGACGTCCAGGCAGTCATCAGAGTTGGTTTGGCCAACGATTCAGATCGCGAAAGATTGGCCCCGATCTTCGATAAACTGCCTCAGGATGTCTTTGGCCGCAAGTGTCCTGACTGTGGCGGGACTGTGATCGATAATCTGTGCAAGAACTGCGGCCAGTCGTTCACCGGTCAGCAGCGCCGCAAGGGACTGCGACTGATGCTGATCGGCAGCATTCTGCTGCTGGTGGGAATCCTTGTATCGTACGCGACCTACAGCTCGTCGAGCGGGTCGATGTGGTTGTTCTTTGGGCCGATAATTCTGGGCGCAGGTCTAATAATCGGCGGTCTGATTGGTTTCATTTTTGGTGCGCGGGTGTGAAGCTACCGACCAAGCGGCGCCCCAGAGTGAAGAAAAGCGGGCCAATCACTGAGCAGTGAGATGATTACGAACGCCGACAGCAGAACATAAACCGACCAGAAAATCCAAAATAGGATCGCCGTCCGAATCTCTTCGCGAGAGTGATGCGGCCCGTCACTGCGCCGATCTTGATTTCTCAATCTCATCCAGTCTCTTTTCCAGAGCCCGAATTCGTTTCGGAAGATCTCCCAATTTCTTAAAAACGGCAATCGCGCGCCAGAACGCGCTGACTTCAAATGCCGGCGTGCCCACCAGCACTTGACCGGGCGCGACGTCGTTCGGCACGCCGCTTTGCGGATAAAGAATGGCGTCGTCACCAACGGTTATGTGGCCGCCGATTCCTACCTGGCCGGTAAGGATAACGCGATCGCCGACCCGCGAACTGCCCGCCATCCCTACCTGCGCGCACAGCAAAGCATCCTCGCCGACGATGCAGGAATGGCCAATCTGCACAAGATTGTCGAGTTTGGCGCCGCGACGGATCCGCGTCTCTCCGGTCGATGCGCGATCAATTGTCGTACCCGCTCCTATTTCCACGTCATCTTCGATTACGACACGTCCGGTTTGCGGAATTTTCAACCAGCGACGCTCTTCGTCTTTGGCAAAACCGAAACCGTCGCTGCCGATACAGGCGTTGTTGTGAACGATCACTCGCTTTCCCAGGACCGAGTGATCGCGAATGGCGACGCCTGAATGGATTTCCGAGTCGTCGCCGATGCTCGCGTGGTCATAGATCGTAACGTTAGGATGAATTTGAACGCGCTCGCCAATCTCAACACCTTTTCCGATGACTGCATGCGCGCCGATGAAGACATTGGTCGCAATGCGCGCGGTTCGATCGACGATCGCGGACGGATGAATCGCGGGTTCGCAGGAAGCCCTGGGGTGAAACAGTCTCAGCGCGCGAGTAAAAGCAAGATAAGGATCTTTAGCACGCAGGACCGCGACATCCGCGCGCGGGCCTTCGACGTCTTCGCCCAGATAGATGGCTGAAGCGCGAGTCGCGGCTACGCGCGATGTGTAACGCGGATTCGATAGAAAAGTCACTTGGCCCGGCTCTGCCTGATCGAGCCCTGCTGCGCCTCCTATTTCGAGATCAGCGTCGCTCAAGTCGTGAGTAGCACCCGTTTTCGCTGCGAGCTCGGAGAGTTTCATGGTGGTGAGTTTAGCGCAATAGGTTGCTAGCGCGCACGTCTTGACACAATCAAATCGTGTTCGCTTAGCGCCTTAAGTCTTCCTTTGCGCCTTTGCGTGAAATCTTCTCCACAGGTTCGGCTCACGCAAAGGCGCCAAGAGGATCGAAAGGCGCAAAGGATTTCGAGACACTAGCGAAAGATCGGAGAAATCACTTCACATCATGCTTACCGGATCGATCTCCAGAGTAACCGAGCGCAAGTCCTGTCCGGCCTTCTCCATTGCCGCTAACGCCTGATCAATCACCTTACGCATCTGTTTGCGGCTGCGCGATTTCACCAGCAGTTGAATGCGATGTTCGCCGCGCAGGCGCGCGAACGGCGCCGGCGCGGGCCCGAGAATGCGGCACGCGTGATCGCGGTTCGCTTCTGTCAGGGCCTTTTTCAGTTGTTGCGCCGTCCCGAGAGCCCGCGCCGGGTCCTTGTGACGACAGAGGAGCAGCGCCAGCGCCACGAACGGAGGGTAGCCGTGATTACGGCGATGACGAATCTCCTCATCGTAGAATCCTCGGTAATCCTGCGCCTGCGCGTGCCGTAGCGCATAGTGATGCGGATGATAAGTTTGAATCAGCACGCGGCCCAGCAAATCGCCTCGACCCGCACGACCCGCGACCTGTGTAATTAGCTGGAAGGCATGTTCAGCGGCGCGAAAGTCGGGCAGTGCCAGACCGGCGTCGACAGAGACAACTCCGACCAGAGTGACGTTGGGAAAGTCGTGGCCCTTTGCCAGCATCTGAGTGCCTACCAGCAAATCGATTTCGCCTTTGCCGAAATCCAGCAGAGTCTTTTCGAACTGATGCCGCCGTGATTTTGTGTCGCGGTCGATCCGGCCGATGCGCAACCTGGGAAAACGCTTGCGCAGGATCTCTTCAATCTGTTCCGTGCCTTCGCCCACATAGTAAATAAATTTGCTGCCGCACGCCGGGCACACCTCGGGCGCACGCTGCCGATGATTGCAGTAGTGGCAGATTAGCGTGCGGTCTTCGCGATGATAGGTCAGGGTGACATCGCAGTTCGGGCACTCAATAGAATTGCCGCACGAGCGGCATAGGATAAAGCTCGAATAGCCACGGCGATTCAGCAAGATGATTGTCTGTTCGCCGCGCGCGTGTGTTTCTTCGATTGCCTGAAGGAGTTCATCCGAAAAGACCGCGGGTTTCTTGCGACGAGCAAAGACTTCGCGCATGTCGATTAGTTCAGCTTGCGCCAGCAGACGATTGGCGACCCGCTCAGGCAGATGAAGATAGTCATACTTGCCGGTCTGCGCGTTATGAAACGATTCCAGCGAGGGGGTGGCAGAGCCCAACACCACTACCGCCGATTCTTTCTGGGCGCGCACAATCGCGGTGTCGCGCGCGTTGTAGAAGGGAGATTCCTCTTGTCGATAGGAAGTGTCGTGCTCTTCGTCGATGACGATCAGGCGGAGGTTCTGAACCGGCGCGAAGATGGCGGAGCGGGTACCGAGCACGACGCGCGCTTCGCCCCGGCGGAGGCGCGACCATTCATCAAAGCGTTCGCCCCGGGAAAGTGACGAATGAAAAATGGCGATCTGATCGCCGAAATGCGCGCGCAGCCGCCGCGAGAGAATCGGGGTCAGCGCTATTTCCGGAACCAGCATGATCGCGCCACCACCGTTCTTAAGCGCGTCGCGCATGGCCCGAAGATAGATTTCAGTCTTGCCACTGCCCGTGACACCATGCAACAACATCGTCGCGAAGCGGCCGTCTTTCATTGGCGCTTCAATCAATCGCAGAGCTTCCGTTTGGGCGGCAGTTAGTTTGAACTCTTCGGTCTCCGGTAGTTCGGCGCTCGCCAAAGGATCGCGGCGCACTTCTTCTTCGAATTCCTCGACCACGCCTTTTTTCAAGAGCGTGCGAATGGCCGACTCGCTGACCTTTGCCGTCTTTAAGAGATCGACGATCGCCATCTCATTGTGATTGGCGCGAAGGGTGTCGAGCACACGCTGCTGGGCGGCGGTCGTGCGTTCATTGGTTGTCTGTGAATCAGTTGAAGTGGATTTGCTTAGGCGAATTGCTTTGCGACGCTTGGCTCGAGTTGGAGTCGAATGCGCCCGATACGATCGCTCAAGCAAACCCGCCTGCTCCAGGTCCCGCAGCCATCTCGGCGGTTTCGCGCTGCCCACCCGCAAAGAGAAGGCGTTAATTTCGAACTCGCCTTCGTCAGCCAACAGGCGCAGGGCCCTGGTCTTAACAGTCGTATCGCTGCTCTTTTCCAACCGGATCAATTCTTCTCGACCCTGCGGTGTAATCGACACGGTCTGTTCAATAGCCACGTTGATTCCGGCGGGGAGCGCCGCGCGGAGCACCTCGCCCCAGGGCGCGGCATAGTACCCCGAAACCCAGCGCGTGATTTCCAGAACCTCCGGCGTCAGCGGCGGATCGACGTCCAGCAATTCCTGCACGTCTTTGATTTCGGATTCAATCAAACTGGTGCCCGAGCGCAAGCGGGGTAGCAGCGCCACGATGTAACCAGTCGTAGGCTTTCTCCCAAGCTGCACCATAACGCGCGAGCCAACTTGCGCAACGGCCTGCATTGACGGAGGGATGCGATAGGTAAAAGTTTTGGTGAGATGGACTGGCACCGCAACCTGCGCGTACTGCGGCGGATCAATTCGGGAAGCTGTAGCTGAAGAAGTCATTTGCGGAGGCGTGATATTCGCAGTGGAAGGTTAGCGCGAACCGCATTGTGATTGAAAGGACCGGCTAAGACCCCTGAGGCTTAGGCGGTACATTGTCGAGATAGTCTCTGACCTTCTTTAGGTCGTCCCAGGTCTCTCGCTTCTTTGAAGGATCGCGCAAAAGATAAGCAGGATGAAAAGTCGGCATGACCTTGATACCGCGAAAGTCCTGAAACTTGCCGCGGATGCGGGTGATGCCTTCGCGCGTCTCCAGCAGATTGCGCACCGCGGTGTTGCCCATGACGACGATAACCTCGGGTTGAACGGTGGCGATTTCGCGAAACAGAAACGGGCGGCAGATCGCAGCTTCCTCGAGCGTCGGTTGACGATTGCCCGGCGGCCGGCAGCGATTCACGTTGCCAATGAGTACTTCTTCGCGTTTCAAACCGATGGCTTCGATTATCTTCGTGAGCAATTGACCGGCACGGCCTACGAAGGGTTTCCCCTGCGCGTCTTCATCAGCGCCCGGAGCTTCGCCGACAAACATCAAACGCGCCTTGTGATTGCCGTGCGTGTTCACCACCTGCGTGCGGCCCTCGCACAAGCCGCAGCGCGTGCAGTCACCAATATCTTGCCAGATGTCTTCCAGAGTCTCGCTGGATTTGGTCAGCGAGGGCGACACTGCGAGATCGCTGAACAGCGAAGCCGGGGGTGCGGTTGGCTCGCGTGGAACCACGCTGCTGGGCGGTGCTTGTTCGGCGCGAGATTCTAAAGGCGGCTGGGCAGGAGAGGGAATTCCCACTTTCACTTTTGTCGCGGCATCAATGGCTGAAGCCGAGCCAGGGGCGGGTGCCAACAACAACTCCTGAATTACAGATGCGTGCGGGATCGTTTCCACACCCAGTTCGCTCAGATATCTCGCATACTCGCGGGATTCCTCCAATAACTCTAAAACTTCGCTGGCGATTGGATCTGCGCTCATATTTATTGTTCCGCGCGCTTCGTTTTTGTCGGCTCAATGACGGAGTTAGACCAGCGTAGCTTTACCACTTCATCCAGAATTCTATGGGCAACATCGAGCTTTGACATCAGCGGTAATTCCACGGGCGTCTCTTTATCGCGCACTAGCATCACGACGGCATTATTCTCGGAATCGAAGCCGGCATCTTTGCGCGAGACGTCATTGGCCACCACAGCATCCAGGTTCTTGCTAATCAACTTCTCGCGAGCGTGCTTTAGCAAATCATTTGTTTCAGCGGCAAACCCTATCACCAGTTGACCGTTGCGACGCGATTGAGCAACTTCTCCGAGGATGTCGGGCGTGCGTTCCAATTTTAACTCTAACTCAACGTCCACCTTTTTGATTTTAGTATCGGACTTATCCCTGGCTCGATAGTCTGAGACGGCGGCGGCACCGATGAATATGGTTGCCTGGCTGACTTCTTCTGCTACGGCCCGGCGCATCTCCTCGGCCGAGCTGACGGTGACGATGCGCACGCCATGCGGTGCACGAACAGTCGTGCTGCCGGCCACAACGGTAACCTGCGCGCCGCGATCGCGCGCAGCTTCGGCGAGGGCGAATCCCATTCGGCCAGAAGAGCGATTGGAGATGAAACGAACTGGATCGATTGGCTCACGCGTGGCCCCGGCGGTAAGCAGAACATTTTCACCGCTGAGATCTTTTGACTCGTTGGGGTGCGACCCTTTAGCGCCGGGATCTGATCTGGCTAAAATCTCAAGGGCCGCAGCCACGATAATTTCCGGATGACTCAGTCTTCCTGGTCCGATCGTGCCGCAGGCCATTTCGCCGGCATCAGGTTCGACAATCTGCACGCCGTCGGCACGAAGCTTTTCGACGTTCCGTTGCGTTGCGCGATGCTCCCACATGACCGGATTCATGGCTGGCGCGACCAGCACTGGCGCCGTGCAGGCCAGATAGGTCGAACTCACAAAATCATCGGCGACGCCATTGGCAAGTTTGGCCAGGAGGTTCGCGGTCGCCGGCGCAATGACGAACAGGTCAATAGTCTGCGAGAAAGTAATGTGGGCAATCGGATCGGGATTATCGGGGGCGTAATCGTCGACGACGACATAAGCGCCCGACAAAGCGCGAAACGTCAACGGTTTGATGAATTCGCAGGCATGACGGGTCATCGCTACTCGCACCTCACAGCCGGCACGCTGCAGGCCGCGCAGGACCTCGATCGCTTTGTAGGCGGCGATCCCTCCAGTTACGCCGAGCGCCACACGCCGTCCGGCGAACCTTACCTCGTCAACTTTATCGTTCATGCTGAAATCAAAATGTAACACTGGTGAATTGGTCGCGCAATGCAGCCAGATCGGAGCGTGAGTATAATCCCGAGCCACTCTACGAGAATTGGCTTGCGAACGCCTCGTAGGCTAAAGTAACCTTCAATCGAGAGCGATTCGATAATGGCCAGCAGATAATTCAGATCATGCCGAGGGTACATGCCATGCTTCGCCTAACTGGTTTGGCTCGTCTCCTGTTCGTAGTTTTCGTCCTGTTCGCCCTGAGCGTTGTGGCTTTGGGTCAGCGTTCCAATGCCGCTTCAACAAGCGAAGGCAGCTCGGACTTTGGGCCGGTCATGCGCGCCTATCTAGGCTATCTCGGTAACGAGCAAGAGGTGGTCGATGATCGTAACAGTCGCAGAGAGATCACTGCCGCCTACTACCGCCGTAACTCAAACCGGATTCGGGCGCTCAGAACGATGGCCATCCGCCTGGTGCGACAGACCGGAAACGATTATGTGCCGGAACTCGAAGCCGTAACTCTGGATGAATTGAGGACGCTGTTCGAGCGACCGCCGAGGCCGACAGCCTTTCACTCGAATGAAATCCTGGATAATAGGTTCAGGTATTTAGGCGAGGTCCATTCGGGCGAAGCTTTTTACCTTTTTGCTCGGCTCGACCCGTACGAGCAAGCGGAACTTATTCAGCGCCAGGCTAAACAGCCCGACGTCACAGCAGGAAACGCGACGGGCAATCGGACGGCGACGGGTCAGCGGATCGGCGATACCACGACCAGGCCCCGTCGGACCGTTCCGCGATGAAGGTTTCGGCTCGGTTCGCCCTGGGCCGCCGAGTCAATTGTTTTCTCCGGCCATGTCCTCGCAGGAAATCAAAAATCCCAGGTGAGAACTGCAAAAGACACAGAATTTTGACAGCATTCCGGGAAAAAAGCTCTTTACAGGCGCTCAGGCCCGTGTTATCTTGCCCGAAAGCTAGTTAACACCATAGCTTAGGTCTTTGGAATTAATGGGGTTAACTGTTGACATATGGGTCGTGTTTCGTGTAAAAAGGGCTCGGCTTTTGGGCCTTTGAGCGGCCTCGGCATGAATTCTTTTTTAGCGCGTCTCGCGCGGGCGAGATGGTTGAGTTGAGACGGGGATAGAAGTTTCCGTCGGTTGCGAAGCTATCAACGATCGCAGCGCGCTTCCACAAAACTTGTTCACTTGTACGGGAGGAAATGATGATTAGCAGAACTTGGAGCCGTAAGTCTATCGCGTTCTGTATCGCGGTTGCCGTGTTAAGCGTTTACTCGATGGTGGCGCTGGCAACGCCGGGACAGAAAGCAGCGTCGGGCGAGCTTTCGGTTTCCGGGCAAGTCACCGTTAACGGTCAGGCCGCTATTTCGGGCGCCACTGTTTTCTCTGACAGCGTAGTTGCCACGGCAGCGAACAGCAGTGCGACTATTAGCCTGGGGAAACTCGGCCGTGTTGAATTGTTCCCGAATTCCAGCGTCAAACTGAGTTTTGGCGACGCGAATATTTCGGCTGCGCTTGAGACTGGCCGAATTCAAGTCTCGACTCTGGCAGGTGTTTCGGCGATCGTGACCGCGAAAGACGGTGCCGCTATTGCTGACGCAAGCCAGGCTGCGACATTTATGGTCGATGTGGAATGCGGCAACATGATCGTTGCTTCTCAGGGCGGACTCGTTCAACTGCGTGCCGCCAATAAGACGACGCCGGTGGCAGCCGGAACGTCTGAATCCGCAGGTACGCCGCAGCCAGGAACGCGCTGTACCAGATTGACCCGACCCGATAGCTTCGGCAAGCTTAGTGGTGGCGCCCTTGCCGCTCTCTTGCTCGCCGCGGGCGGTGCCGTCGCAGCAGCTATTATTGCCGTGACCCATAACAATGATCTGAACTTCGGCGGTTCGGTGACTGTGGTCAGTCCGACCAAATAACGAAAGCCCAATCTGGCTGGTGGCGTGCATAACCGCACGGCACCTGAATCCAACTTTGCGGGTCACGCGCCAACGGCGCGCGTGGCCCGCAAGTTTTGATCAAAGGTTGAAGCGGCCGTCAGGTAAGAATAAGGAATGCACATTGCCGTAATTGGCTCTGGTTATGTCGGACTTGTTACCGGAGCTTGCTTTGCAGAGTTCGGTGTCGATGTTACTTGCGTAGACGTGGACGCCGAAAAGATTGCCCGCCTGTCCAGCGGTGAAACCACCATCTACGAACCGGGGCTGGATCAGCTCGTCCAAAAAAACCTACAAGCCGGTCGTTTACGATTTACCACGGACGTCGCTTCCGCGAGTGACCAGTCGCTGGTGATTTTCCTGGCCGTGGGCACTCCTCCGGCTGCCGACGGTTCGGCTGACCTGACCTATGTCGAGATTGCAGCCCGGACAATCGCCGAACACATGGACAGCTACAAGGTAATCGCTACCAAGTCCACGGTTCCGGTTGGTACCGGCAAGTGGCTCGCGACTCTGATCCGGAAACATCAACGAAAACCGGTCGAATTTAGCGTCGTCTCGAATCCGGAATTCCTGCGCGAGGGAGCGGCCATTTCCGACTTTATGCGTCCTGATCGGGTAGTAATCGGCAGCAGCGACGAGCAGGGCATCGCGATCATGCGCGATCTTTACCGGCCCCTCTATCTAATCGAAACGCCCTTTGTAATTACCTCGCTCGAAGGCGCGGAACTTATCAAGTATGCCGCGAACGCTTTTCTCGCCACGAAGATTTCCTTCATTAACGAAATCGCAAATTTGTGCGAGAAGGTTGGCTGTGACGTTCACGAAGTTGCCCGCGCTATCGGAATGGACCGGCGCATCGGCGGCAAGTTTCTGCATCCGGGCCCGGGTTTCGGTGGTTCCTGCTTTCCGAAGGACACGAGCGCGCTCTCCGTTATCGGCAAACAGTTTTCCAGTCCGACTCGAATTGTCGACGCGGTCATCGAAGTTAACCATCAACAGCGTCTGGCCATGGTGCCCAAAATAGAAAACCTGGCAGAGGGACTAGCCGGCAAACGAATCGCGGTCCTCGGTTTGGCGTTTAAGCCGGAAACCGATGATATGCGTGACGCTCCTTCAGTTGAGATCATTCGGGGCCTGGTGGAGCGCGGCGCTAAAGTGAGTGCCTATGATCCGGTGGCCCAGAAAGAGGCTAAGAAAGTCCTGCCGGAAATCGAGTACGCGGACGACGAATATGCGGCCGCTGAGGGCGCCGATGTTTTGGTCTTTATGACGGAGTGGAACCAGTTTCGCGCGCTGGACATGGATCGAATTCGGGGTCTGATGAGGGTCCCGAGAATTGCCGATTTGCGAAACATATACGAGCCGGCGGACATGCGCGAAATGGGATTTCAATATGCGGGAGTGGGACGCTAAAACCTGATGGCGCTCTCTGGCATAGTTCTGGTCACGGGTGGGGCGGGCTTCATTGGATCCCATATCGTTGACGCTTTGCTTGCACGTGGCGCCCGCGTTCGGGTCGTCGATAATCTGAGCACCGGACATCTCCGGAATTTGGAGGCGGTGAAAGGCAAGATAGAGTTTATCGAGGGAGACCTTGCCGATGAATCTGTTGCTCACCTTGCGGTGGACGATGTCGAATTGGTTTTTCACGAAGCCGCGCTGCCCTCGGTCCCGCGCTCAGTCTCCAACCCTCGCGAAACCCACCTCGCCAGCGTCGAAGCGACGTTTAATCTGCTGTTAGCAGCGAAAGAAAAAGGGGTCCGTCGAGTGGTCTATGCGGCGTCCAGCTCGGCGTATGGGGATCAGCCAACTCTACCTAAGATTGAATCGATGAGACCTGAACCGCTTTCGCCATACGCGGCGGCCAAGCTGGTGGGCGAGTATTACTGTCAGGTCTTTACTCGCAGCTACGGCCTCGAGACCGTTTGCCTCCGTTACTTCAACGTCTTTGGCCCGCGACAGGATCCAGGCTCACCTTACTCTGGAGTCATTTCGCAATTCGTAGATCGGCTACTGAAAGGACAAAGACCAATAATCTATGGCGATGGCGAACAGACGCGCGACTTCACTTATGTAAGTAACGCAGTCGAGGCCAACATGCTGGCGGCAGAAAGCGATCGCGGAATTGGAGAAGTAATTAACATCGCCAACGGCGAGAAGGTTTCAATTAACGAGCTCTTTCAACTTGTGAGGCAGATCCTCGGCCGCGATGATATTGAGGCGGATTATCAGCCGGCCCGGACCGGCGATATCCTGCACAGTCTGGCAGATGTTACCAGCGCACGAGAGAATCTGGGATTCGAACCGCGAATTCGCCTTGAAGAAGGACTCAGGCTTACAGTTGGGAGCGCCTCGGCCGGTCCGGTGCCAAATAAGATCAGCGGCACCTCAGCCTAAAAGTGGTCCCAAAGCAATTCTTAGCTGATCTTACCGGCAGACGTGCGGATTAGAAGCGGGAAAGACTCAGCAGAGCCTAAGCCGGTGCCATGGAGACTACTACAGCCTTGCAGCATCAATGTCCCTGGGACAGCTTGCCAATCAACGAGAACATGGGCAGGTACATCGATATCACGATCGACCCGATAGTAATTCCCAGGAATCCAATTAGAGCCGGTTCCATCAGAGTCAAAAGGTTGGCGATGGCCGCGTCGACCTCCTGTTCGTAGAAGTCAGCAATCTTTCCCAGCATTGCGTCCAGTGCGCCGGTTTGCTCGCCTATACCCACCATCTGCGCAACCATGTGTGGAAAGATGTCGGCGGCGCGCAAGGGCTCGACAAAACTCTTTCCCTGTTCGACGGCCGTACGAATGCTGATAATCGCCTCTTCGACGATTACATTGCCCGCCGTGCGGGCTGTAATGTCCAGCGATTGCAGAATGGGCACGCCTGAGGACAGCAGTGTGGAAAGGGTGCGCGAAAAACGCGCAACGGCTATCTTCAGAAAAATTGGTCCAAGTATCGGAATTTTCAGCAGCAGAAAATCAATGCGCTTTCGGCCACCCGGGGTCTTGTAGTAAAAGTGTAACCCGACAACCGTTCCGATCAGTGCGACCAGAATGACCAACCCGCCCCAGCCGGCGAGAAAGCTGCTGATTCCGACTACAATCCGGGTAGGAAGCGGAAGCGGCTCTCCCGGACCAAGCAGGCCCAGAAAGATATTCTGGAACTGTGGGATTACGACGATCATGATTACGGCTATGGCCCCGATCGCCATGAAGATGACGGCCGCCGGGTAAATCAAAGCCGAAATGACATCGCGCTTCAACTTAACAATCTTTTCAATGAACGTCGAGAGACGTTGCAAGATGAGATCGAGAATACCGCCGGTCTCTCCGGCTTCCACCATGTTTGAATACAGTTGGTCAAATGCTTTGGGATGCCGGCTCATGGCGGCCGCCAGGGTAGAACCCTCTTCGACGTCCTGTCGCACCTGGGCGAGCACTCCTTGAAAGTGTTTGTTTTTCTGCTGCTGTGAAAGGATATCCAGACACTGAACGAGCGGTAAGCCGGCGTCGATCATGACTGAAAATTGGCGGGTGAAGATCGCCAAATCCTTTGAATTCACTTTTCGTCGGCCGGTGAGTTTAGGGATTCCGATCTCTCGGCCCTTCTCCTTCACCGAGGTCAGCGTCACTTGCTCGCGGCGCAAAATCTGGCGCAGGGCCTCGCGGTTATCAGCCACGCGTTCACCCATTACGCTCTCGTTCATGCGATTGCGGCCTTTAAAAACATAGGTTGGCATTTCTCGGCACTCCGTTTCTCGTTACTGGAATTTCCTTTGGTTATGGTTGATTCGGGAAAACTCCCGGGCTATTTGCGAATGACGCGGCCTGATTGTCCGTAGGCGGGCGGCATTCCCGGCCGTGGGTGAGAGCCATTGCCGCTGTTTATTCCGGCTCCTCGATCAATCAAATCGCGGAGTTCGTTGACGTTCGATGAGCGCTGCATCGCCATCTCTCTTGAAATCTGACGCCTATGAAACAGCGTCGCGAGAGACTGGTTAAAGGTCTGCATGCCATGCACGTCCTGACCGGTTTGCATCATCGAATATATCTGGTGAACCTTGTCTTCGCGTATCAGGTTCCTGATAGCAGCATTGGGAATAAGGATTTCCATCGCCAACGCTCGACCGCGACCTTCCGGGCGCGGCAGCAGCGACTGGCAAAGAATGCCCTCGAGGGTCAGTGATAACTGGGCGCGTACTTGCGCCTGTTGCATCGAAGGAAACACATCGATGATGCGATTGATGGTAGAGACCGCTGAATTGGTGTGGAGCGTGGCAAACGTCAAGTGGCCGGTCTCGGCAATTCTTAAGGCCGACTCGATTGTTTCAAGGTCGCGCATTTCTCCGACCAGGACCACATCCGGATCCTGGCGCAAGGCTGTGCGCAAGGCTTGAGCAAATCCCTTCGTATCAGCGTTCACTTCCCGTTGGTTAACGATACAGCTCTTGTGATTGTGAAGGAACTCGATCGGGTCCTCGATGGTGAGAATGTGTTCGTGCCGCTCAATGTTTACCTTGTCGATCATCGCCGCCAGGGTTGTTGATTTACCTGATCCGGTCGGACCGGTAACCAGCACCAGACCGCGTGGCTTGTTGCAGAGGTCCTTGACTACCTGCGGCAGGCCCAAATCTTCGAAGGATTTGATCTCGTAGGGAATGGCTCGGAATACCGCGCCCACCGCGCCTCTTTGATTGAAAATGTTGGCGCGAAAACGCGACAGTCCTTTGACGCCGAAACTAAAGTCAAGCTCGAGATTCTCCTCGAAGCGATGCTTTTGCGCGTCGGTGAGAACGGAATAGGCCAGTTGCTTGGTTTCTGAGGAAGTGAGCGGGTGGTAACCATCGAGCGGGCGAATCTCACCGTGCACGCGAACCAATGGCGCAATCCCGGTCGTGATGTGCAAGTCTGAACCACCCAACTCAGAGAGCCGATGGAGCAATTCGGAAAGAGAAATCTGTGGTGGGTTTTCCATTGTCACTTGTTCCTTTGTTTAAATTCTATGCCGCCAAGGGCAGGGTTATGGCCGGCCTCCGGCAGGTCTAAAAGCCGAGAGAAACTTCTCAGCATCGGCAGCCAGCTTCTCGTTGAATCCACCGGCGGTACGAGTGGTAAGCGAGTAGACCCTACCGTTGATTTCGGTGAAATAGAAATTCCAAACCTGTTCTGGCTTACCATCACTGGTGGCCGGCGTTTGCGCGATCACTTCGAATACGCGGTGGCCGCCGATTTCCCGTTGGCGATCGTTAATAACCCAGCCTCCAGCCCCAATCATTCGGTCAATCACGCTTCGTCGCAGATCTGTTACGGACACGCTGCCTACCATCTTTCTTTGTTCGAAGGCGGGCGCCCGGTTGTTATCAGCCGGCGGCGCGACTGCGACGACTGCGAGCGCGGCTTGCGCCTCAGGCATCCCCTCGTGCGGAACAATCCGAAAACTGGAAGCACCTTTGGCTGCAGGCCCCGCAGACCAGCCGTTCGGTAGCGGCATGGCAAAGGACCCTTCTCGATAAACGCCTTCAGGGAATGCAAGGGCACCGGATCCGCCGGCATGGTTATCAGCAGACTTTGTCGGCGCTGTCCCATCCGCTTTGTTACGGGCTAAAGCCAACGCTGCTTTCCTCTTGGCGAGCAGTGCCTGACGCCGTCGCAGCATAGCGCGATGGCGTCGCCACCACGCCCGCGAATGATGATGGTAGCGATGTGAACGCGCGGAGAATTGAAATCTCAGGTTATGTGCAGTTGACGTAGCAAACGGCAACATGACTACGATGGAAACCAACAAGCCTAGAGAAAGAACGATTCGACGCAACATAGTCTCACCCCTTTTTTACGCCACCGTTTCGCGGAGAACTTCCTCGATGGTGGTAATTCCGTTTCGTATCTTATGCAGGCCGGATTCGCGCAACGTGATCATGCCATCCTCGATCGATTTCTTTCTTAACTCGAGCGAAGACGCGCCAATCAGAATCAGCTCGCGAATCTCGTCCGTCACTTCCATGACTTCATAAAGTCCAACTCGGCCTTTGTAGCCGGTATCGTTACAACTTGCGCAACCTTTTCCTTTGTAGGTCTTTACTTTCTTGGCTTCTTCCGGTGAGAAGCCGATTTCCACCAATGCTTCAGCCGGTGTGGGATGGTCTTTCTTACAGTCCTTACAAATCCGGCGAATTAGCCTTTGAGCCTGAATGAGGTTGACGCTGGTGGCTACAAGGAATGGTTCAATTCCCATGTTCATGAGTCGTGAGATAGTCGAGGGAGCATCGTTGGTGTGGAGGGTGGAAAGTACGAGGTGGCCCGTGAGCGCGGCCTTGATTGCAATCTCGGCAGTTTCGAAGTCACGAACCTCGCCGACCAGGATAATATTGGGATCCTGACGAAGGAAGGAACGCAGCGCCGCGGCGAAGTTCAAGCCGATCTGTTCTTTCATCTGTACCTGGTTAACGCCAGGCAGATTGAACTCAACCGGATCCTCAGCGGTCATAATATTCGTGTCGACCGTATTCAGCGACTGCAGGGCGGAGTAGAGCGTGTTCGTTTTGCCGCTGCCGGTCGGGCCGGTCACCAGCACCATGCCGTAAGGCTTGGAAATGTTCCGCTGAAACTTCACCAGAGACTCGGGCTCGAAGCCGAGATTCGTCATGTCGAGCATGAGTTTCTCTTTATCGAGCAGACGTAACACAACCTTTTCCCCAAACAGAGTCGGCAGCGTCGAGACGCGAAAGTCGAGTTCGCGTGAACGCGACTCGACTTTAACGCGAATCTTGATGCGGCCGTCCTGGGGCAGACGCTTTTCAGAAATGTCCAGCTTGGACATGATCTTGATGCGGGAGATCAGAGCGTCGCGCATTTTCAAAGGCGGGTGCATGACGTCGTAGAGGACGCCGTCGATGCGAAAGCGAATGCGCAACTCTTTTTCGTAGGGCTCAACGTGAATGTCGGAAGCGCCTCGTCGCAGTGCGTCAACCAGAAGTACATTTACCAGACGCACGACGGGAGCGTCTTCACTCATCCGGGTGAGGCTTGAAAGATCGATCTCGTCGTTGTCTTCGAGTACGTCGACTTCGCTTTCCAATGACTCGTGATCAAAGTCGAGACTGTCCAGGGAAACCAGGTCGGCCTGAGAGAAGCCGTTTCCGTTGAGGCCTTCAACCGAGAGGTCCGGAGCGACTGCGGCTAGTTCAATTTCACGGGAGGTGCTGTAGTACTTAGCAATCGCCGTCTGCACGCTGGCTTCGGCGACTACAACGGGCTCAACGTTCAGTCCGGTCATGAACTTTATGTCGTCCATAGCGAAGACGTTGGTCGGATCCACCATGGCAAGGGTGAGGGTAGCGCCGACGCGCGACAGTGGCAGGACGGAATATTTTTGAGCAACGTCTTGTGGGATGAGGCGAAGGACCGAGTCGTCGATGTCAAAGAGTTCCAGGTTTACCGATGGAATGCCGTATTGGCGGGACAAAACTGCGGTAATCGTATCGTCAGAAACCAAGCCGAGTTTGACGAGGTTGTAGCCCAGCCGTCCGCCGTGCTCTCGCTGATAGTCGAGGGCCTGACGAAGATGTTGCGGACTAATCAAGTTCTCGCGAACGAGAATTTCGCCGAGTTTGGCAGACATTGGGGTTTTAGTTTTCAGATGTTTCCCATTGAAAAGAGAAAGTTTAGTAATGGTGGGGCGAACCGGAAATTTGGGTTCGAGTTCGCTGGTGCAGGGCAAGCGCCGGTGATTAAACACCGTTGCAAACCCGATTCTAACGTTCAACTAGATGTCTGTCAACAAAGATTTTAGCCCAAAATTTGAAGTATAGGGCTGTGGGTCAGGATTATGAGTAGACAAATATTTGCTAATATTCGATAATCTTCGCCTACGTTCGGCGCTTGGCAAAGAAAGAAAGTTTTAGAAGGAGATAAGAGGATGCCTATTACAGCCAGACAGCGAAGAGTTTTCGATTTCATCTCGCGTTATTTCAACATGCATAAAGAGGCGCCCACTATGGCTGAGATTGGCAGAGAACTAGGCCTGAGTTCATCGGCCAGTGTCCATAAGGTCGTGTCGGTCCTGGAAAGAGAAGGATTGATCCGGCGGATTCCCAATGTTAGCCGCGGCATTGAACTGGTGAAGGATCAAACGGCTGAAGAAGAAAATGCTGAAGTTCCATTGCTGGGACTAGTAGCAGCAGGCCAACCAATCGAGGCGATATTAAATTACGACACGGTCAGTATCCCTCGTGACATGGTCAGGCAGGGGCGAATGTTTGCGCTCCGTGTGCGGGGCGACTCAATGATTGATGATCAGATTAGGGAAGACGATTTCATCATTCTTCAGTCTCAGCAAACTGCAGAAAATGGACAGACTGTGGTGGCGTTGATTGACGGAAGCGATGCAACGGTGAAGCGGTTCTATGCTGGCCGAAACTACGTGCGTCTGGAAGCAGCGAATCCAAATTACCAGCCAATTATTGTCAGACTGCCGGAGCGGTTACAAATTCAGGGTGTAGTAGTAGGAGTTATTCGCAAATATTAGTTCTTTGAAAGGACATGAGCGACCTTTTTCAGATCGTCAATGAAACGTCGTTTTTCAACGTGGCGCGTTTCATCGTCGGGGGCGCGCAAGATCGAGGATGGATGAACTGTCGCCAGGACATAAGGCGCCAGCGTTGACTCAATGAATTGTCCGCGTTTTTTGCTGACTCTGAACTTTGGACCCAACAGCGCTTGAGCCGCGGTAGCGCCGAGGCAAACGATGACTTTGGGTTTAATCAGATCAATCTCAGCCTCAAGCCAGGGTCGGCAAGCGGCAATCTCTCCGGCGTTGGGTTTTTTATGAATGCGTCGCTTGCCGCGCGGTTCCCATTTGAAATGCTTGACGACGTTGGTGACGTAAATTTGCCTGCGATCGATCCCAGCTTCCGTAAGTGCATCGTCGAGCAGCCGGCCGGCCGGCCCCACAAAAGGTTTGCCGCTTAGATCTTCTTCGTTACCGGGTTGCTCACCGACAAAGAGGACTTCAGCGCGGCGGGCGCCCTCTCCAAAGACGGTCTGAGTACCGCGTTTCCAGAGCTCGCAGCCTTTGCAATCAGCGGCTGCGTCACGAAAAGCCTTTAAGCTTTTTCGCTTAGGAAAGAAATCTTCGGCGGAACTCTGAAGTTTGTCCTGGCTCATTGGAATTTCATTTTCCAACGTGTCGATGCTCAATGCAACGATGATCGCCGTACTTGCAAAAACAAAAATAGAGTCAGCGCTGGCCCAACGCTTTGGCGCTGCCTTTCATCGCCGCGAAAAACGGCCGGTTGAAATCCTGCCGACCGGCGTGAACGAAATTGATGCCCTGGTGAGTGGCCTTCCGCGGGGCGCGATTACAGAGATTGTAGGGGCGGTCTCGTCAGGGCGAACCAGCTTATTACTGTCGGCGTTGGCCGTGGCGACCAGACAGGAAGAGACTTGCGCGTTGGTTGATTGTAACGACAGTTTTGATCTGTGGTCCGCAAAAACCGCTCAAGTGGATCTTGACCGCCTATTGTGGGTTCGTTGTAACAACCGGCTGGAGCGCGCTTTTAAAGCGACCGATCTTTTATTACAAAGCGGTGGTTTTGGTTTGGTGGTGCTGAACCTGGCGGACGTGGCCGCGAAATGCGCACGCCGAATTATCTCGTCCTGGTGGTTTCGATTTCGCCGGGCGCTGGAAAATACCCCCACTGCGCTGGTGGTAATTACGCCGATAGCATGTGTTCGCTCGTGCGCCAGGATGGTTTTGGAAGTAAATAAGGAAACCGCTGTCTGGCTCGAAGCCATACCAGTGGCCTTAAAAAGCGATGACGCAAGATTAAGAATTAAGAGAAGCCGAGGGCCTGTGACAACTCAAGCAAGACACCTGTCGCTCGTCACAGAGTCAAATCAAAATGGGTCACCCGAATCACTGCTACCTCATTCACGTTTGTTTCGGGGAATCTGCGTGCGAGTAAATCAAGAGAGGCCCACCGCCTGGATCGGCGGCCCCGTCAAATTCAGCGCGCAGGTCTACATTTGACCGAGGCATTACGTAAGGGGTCGCATTTAAACATCCGACTTCTAATCGATTTTGCTTGCAGGATGAAAAGTTATGTTTGCCTGCATCTATGGACGAGCTTTCCCTGAACGCGGCCGCGACGCGGCCACGCTACTTATCGATCTGGCTTTTACCTTCTCTCCTTTGGTGGAACAGACGGGAACGGACACAGTTGTACTTGATGTCGACGGGCAGGAACTATTGTTTGGTGCGCCGGTAAGTTCGGGAGTGCCTGAGACCGATTGGGCGCTGAATATCGCTAATGAAATCACCCGCCGCGCAACTCTGTCAGATGTAAAAGTGAATGTTTCTATTGCCGCGAACCCGGATGTGGCGATTCATGCTGCCAGATCTTTCAAGGGAATAACTTTAATTCCTGTCGGAGAGGGACTCAGGAAACTCGGAGGCCTGCCGCTAAAGATGCTTGATTATTCCCTCGCGGGAATTAGTCAGAAAGCTGAGGAAATCCGCGAGACGCTCCGTTTATGGGGCGTCCGCACCTTTGGTGATTTTGCGGATTTACCGGTAGCAGGCGTGGCGCAGAGGCTGGGACAGGAAGGCGTGCGACTGCAAAAACTTGCGCAGGGTAAAAGTGAGCGCCATTTGCATCTATTTCAACCGCCCGTTGGTTTCGAACAAGCACTCGAGTTGGAACATCCGGTCGCGGAACTCGAGTCGCTCTCTTTCATATTTGCCCGTTTGCTTAATCAGCTTTGCACAAATCTGAACTCGCAGGCGCTGGCGACCAACGAATTGTGCCTCTACTTAAAGCTGGAAGACAAAACAAAATATAAGCGAGCGATTACTTTGCCTGTGCCGATGTGTGATCCGAAAATATTTCTGCGCTTGCTCTTAATTGACATCGAATCGAAACCGCCTCAGGCGGCAATTATCGCAGTAATGATTAGAGCAGAACCGGTGAAGCCAAGAGAGTTGCAGACCGGCCTTTTTATTCCGTTGGCTCCCGAACCGGAAAAGCTGGAGTTGACATTGGCGCGACTGGCGAAATTGGTGGGCGCCGAGAATGTCGGGTCGCCTGAACTTCTGAATACTCACCGGCCGGACGCTTTTCGCATGACTAAGTTCCGACTGAATTATAGAAGCGGGAAAAACGCACGCCCGGCGCTCAGTGCGGGCAGGATGCCTGAGTTGCCGGCGATGGGGTTCAGAGTTTTTCGGCCGCCCTGGCCTGCGGAAGTGCAAAGCATGCAGCAACGGCCGGCGCGAATTAATGCGCGCGGCGCGTCTTCGTCATACGTAATACGCGGCCAGGTGGTTTGCGCCTCTGGTCCCTGGCGCACTTCAGGCGACTGGTGGCGCGCCGACCTCTGGGCGAGAGATGAGTGGGACGTAGCCGTGAGAAGTTCCAACTCGGAACAGAGTGATGTGCTTTGTCGCGTCTATCGCGATCTGCAAAGCGAAGAGTGGTTTGTCGAAGGAGTGTATGACTAAAGAAAGCAGGAGGCGGGAGGCAGAAGGCAGGAAGCAGGAGTATGTTGAGCTGCACGCGAGGTCTGCCTTTAGTTTCTTACAAGGCGCTGCGACGCCGGAAGAATTAATCGCCGTCTGTGCTGAACTTAAAATGCCATCAATGGCCCTGCTGGATCGCGACGGTGTTTACGGCGCGGCGCGCTTTCATCTGGCCGGGAAGAAACTTGGTGTTAAAGCTCATATAGGTGCGGAAATAGCAGTCCGAAGTCCGAAGTCCAAAGTCCAAAGTCCAACCGGCGATAGACAGACATTGGACGTTGGACGTTGGACTTTGAGCTCACCAAAGAAAGTCTTCTCTGTACCTGTTCTGGTCCGCAATCGCGCCGGCTATCGGAACCTTTGCCGTCTGATCACTCTGATGAAGTTGCGCGTGCCCAAGCATGCAAAGCCGGGTGAGTGCGCAGTTACGCCGGACGAGCTGGCAGAGCATGCCGCAGGATTGATTTGTTTGACTGGCGGAAGCGATGGGCCGCTCCGATTTAATCACCACGGAGACCCGGAGAAAGCGCAGAGAACTACTGAATGGTTGATTGACGTCTTTGGCAAAGGAAATGTCTATGCCGAGTTGCAGCGGCATTTCAATCGGGAAGAAGAAGCGCGCAATCACGCAGTGATTGAAATTGCGCGCCGCTTGAAATCGCCGCTGCTGGCGACAAACGGAGTCTCTTATGCCACGCGCGGGCAACGCCAGGTGGCGGATGTGTTCACCTGCATACGCAATCACGTGCGCCTGGAAACTGCCGGACGCCTGCTCGCGAGTAACTCAGAACGTTTCGTGAAATCGCCGCCAGAGATGGCGGAGCTTTTTGCCGATCTACCTGAGGCGATCGCCAACACGATCGAGCTTTCCTCCCGGCTTGAATTTTCCCTCAAAGATCTCGGTTATGAATTTCCCAAATATCCCGTGCCGCCCGGCGAGACAATGACTTCGTTTTTGCGCCGGCGAACATATGAAGGCGCGCGGGGGCGTTATCTAGGCGGCCATGGCTCGCCGACTTTCGCGCGGGCCCAAAAACAGATCGAGCACGAGCTGGCGTTAATCGAGAAACTAAAACTCGAAGGCTATTTTCTGATCGTCTGGGACATCATTGAGTTCTGCAAACGTAATGGCATCCTGGTGCAGGGAAGAGGTTCGGCGGCGAACAGCGCCGTCTGCTACTCGCTTGGGATCACGGCGGTCGATCCGGTGGGGATGGAACTTTTGTTCGAACGCTTTCTTTCCGAAGAACGTGGTGAGTGGCCGGACATCGATCTCGATCTGCCGAGCGGCGATCAGCGCGAGCGCGCGATTCAGTATGTTTACCAACGGTATGGCAAGCTGGGCGCGGCGATGACCGCGAACGTGATCACTTATCGGGGACGTTCGGCGGCGCGCGAAGTCGGTAAAGTGCTCGGGTTTGATGAAGAGACTCTCGGGCGGCTCTCGAGTCTGGTGCATACCTGGGAGTGGAAAGATCCGAAGGACACGACCGCGCGCCAGTTCAAGGAAGCGGGCCTTGATTTGCGCGATCGGCGCATCAGAAAGTTCTTTCAACTTTACCAGGCCGTGCAGGACCTGCCGCGGCACCTGGGTCAGCATTCAGGCGGCATGGTGATCTGCCAGGGCCAGCTTGACTCCGTGGTCCCGCTGGAACCGGCGGCAATGCCGGGCCGTGTTGTAGTGCAGTGGGATAAGGAAGACTGCGCTGATCTTGGCATTATCAAAGTTGACCTGCTCGGCCTGGGGATGATGGCGGTTCTGGAAGAGTCGCTTCAGATAATTCGCGATGACTATAGGGAAGAAGTCGATCTGGCACATCTGCCGCCGGACGACCCGCAAGTTTATCGAGCTTTGCAGCAGGCGGACACGATTGGAATGTTTCAGATCGAAAGCCGGGCGCAGATGTCTTGTCTGCCACGCCTCAGGCCGCAAAAGTTTTACGACATTGTCGTGCAGGTGGCCATCATTCGACCCGGGCCGATTGTCGGGAATATGGTGAATCCTTACTTGAGTCGGCGTCTGGGACGAGCGCCAATTACTTATGCCCATCCCGATCTTGAAGCAGTGTTGAAGCGCACGCTCGGCGTGCCCTTGTTTCAGGAACAATTGCTGAAGATGGCAATGATCTGTGCGGGCTTTAGTGGCGGTGAAGCGGAAGAGCTGCGCCGGGCAATGGGATTCAAACGATCGGAACAACGCATGCGCGACATCGAAGTGAAGCTGCGGCACGGTATGACAGCAAAGGGAATTACCGGCCAGACGCAGGATGAAATCGTCCAATCGATCGCGTCTTTTGCGCTCTATGGCTTTCCCGAATCGCACGCCGCCAGCTTCGCGTTAATTGCTTATGCGAGTGCCTATCTAAAATGTCATTACCTGGCTGCGTTTACCGCCGCGACGCTCAACAATCAGCCGATGGGCTTTTATCAGCCGTTTACGATCATCAAGGACGCGCAGCGACACGGATTAAAAGTGAAGCCGGTTGACGTGACGCGATCGAATTGGGAATGCACATTGGAAGCCGAGGGGGCTGGGGATGGAGTGTGGGGTGTAGATTCAAATGAACTACACCCTAAACCCTACACCCGACACCCTCTCGCCCTTCGTCTCGGCCTGCGCTGTGTCAGAGGTTTACGTGAAGAGGCAGGTCGCGCGATTGTAAGCGCACGAACAGAGCGGCCGTTTACGAGTCTCGATGATTTGCACCAACGCGTCACCGAGTTGAGAAAGGATGAACTGCGGAAATTAGCGGCGGTGGGTGCGTTGAATTTTATTCAGACGGATGTCCGACAAACTTCAGTTTGTCGTGACTGTGATAAGGAGGCTGAGAAGAAAATTAACGACAAACTGAAGTTTGTCGGACAAAATGCAAATCGTCGCGACGCGCTATGGCAGGTCGAACGTGTCGCACGCAATCCGGGGCCATTGTATGAATCGCTTGCAGAAGATAATGGCTCGCCACTCGTGCCGATGACTCTCAACGAGCGTTTGAATGCCGATCTACACGGTACAGGAATGACGATTGGACGCCATCCGATGGCGCATCAACGGGCCTGGTTGAACACTTTAAAGGTCGCCCGAGCCGCTGACTTAAAAAACCTGCGTAATGGAGTGTGGGTGCGCGTGGCCGGTTGGGTGATTGTGCGTCAAAGACCGGGCACGGCCAAGGGCTTCGTCTTTTTAAGTTTGGAAGATGAGACGGGGATTGCGAACGTGATTGTCACCCCCCAGCTTTTCGAAGTGAACCGACTGGCTTTAGTCGATTCTCCATTTCTACTAATTGAAGGAGTATTGCAGCATCAGGACAACGTCATTTCCGTGAAAGCAAAACGCGTCGAGCCGCTGCAAATCAAGCTCGAGAGTGTTGGTTCACATGATTTTCATTAGCGGACGCTTCACGCTTTGTTCAGCGCCAAACGAAAGAGGCGGGCCGTAGCCCGCCTCTAAACACCGAAAATACAATTACAATCAGGGCCGCTTGCGTCGTGGAGTAGCCGCTGGCTTTTCGGCCTGAACGTTTTGCTGGTTTTTCAATTCTTCCAGCACCGCCTTGGCGTCGGCCTTGAACTTATGCGTATCCGGGGCCTTTGCGACGAACTGCGCCAGGTAATTCGCAGCCTGCTGATACATCGCCTTGGCCTCGTCCTTTTTTCCTTCCTGTTCTTTAGCAGCGCCGAAATTGAAAAGAATCAAACCCATATTTGCCAACGCATCCGGGTCGTCGGGTTTTTCGGCGAGGATCTTTTCATACTCAATCTTGGCCTTGTCATAGGCATTCGCGTCGAACAGCATCTGCGCCAGATCGAGTTGCGCTCTGGCCTTCTTTGCCGGGTCCGTTTCCGCGGCGATGTAATCCTGATACGCTGCGATGCCGGCGTCTACTTGTGTCGGATCGGTCTTGGTTACGAACAGGCGCATCGCTTCGGCCCGCACGCTTAAGGCCGCATACTTGTTCGAGGTCTGCCGTTTCTGTTCAACGGGGTCGGCGGACGGCGTCTCTTTTTTCAAAAGGTCATAAGCCTTGTTGGCGGCTTCTGCCGCAGCTTTGAAATCCGCTTTGGCCGACTCAACACCTGCGTTTTTGGTGGCCTCGTCTTTTGAAAGAACCGCGATGTTATATTTATTGACGCCGCGCGCTTTCAAAGCCGTCGCCTTATTGGTCAGCAGAGCGGGCTGATCCGGATCCGCAGCCAGTCCCGCGTCATACTGCTGCAGAGCGTCTCCGTAGAGCTTGATGGCTTCGTCGCGCCTGTTTGCTCTGTCAACCTCGCCGGCGGCGGTCAGGGCAGCGTTGCCTGCTTTAAAAGAATCGTTCACTATCCGGTTAGTCTCGTCTATCTTTTTGTTGCCTTCCGCGATTTCCTTGTTCTTCCTCTCGATTTCTTCGCGCTTGGCTTTGTCGGTCGCGCTTTCAACGGTAGTAGTCCCCGAATTGCCGGCTCCTCCGGTCCCGCTTTTCTTAATCTCATCCAAGGTCAGTCGGCGTCCGTCACCGGGCGACAGAGTAAGTTCATAGTCAATTTCGCGTCCCGCTTTTACATTGGGCTGATAGGTTGGGGCGGCGTTGGGCATGCTGACGGCAATGACGTAAGTGCCGGTAAAAGGAAGTCCGGCGTATACGAACTCGCCGTTCTTGTTGGTTTTTGTCGGATAGTTTCCGGGCAGATCCACGCGATATACATCTACCTGTGCGCCCGCGGCTTTGACGGCTGTGCCATCGGCCTGTTTCAAGATTACATGCCCCCGAAGTTGACCGGTCTGGGCTGAAGCGGTAAGCGCGGTGCTAATAAAAGTTGCAACGACCAGAATCAAAGGGAATAGATAAAGACGACGCATCGAATAATCCTCCAAAGCAATCTGCCAATCTCGCCGGGACCGACACCGGTTGAGATGCCAGAGTAGTCGAACAAGTTGTAGCTGAAGCCGGCTTTACGTTAATCAGCGCGGGCGTCAGTGTCAAGCATAATGAATCGGGTCGGGCACTCCCGCCTGGTTGAATCCGCGCCGGCGCAGCGCGCAGGAATCGCAACGCCCGCAGGCCATGTCTTCGGATTGATAACACGACCAAGTGAGTTGCAGAGGCGCGTTCAATTCCAGCCCCCGCCTGACAATCTCTGCTTTGCGCAGGTGAATTATCGGCGTAACAATTTTAACCCGGGTTTCGGGCCTGGTGCCGGCATCGATTGCTCGTTGAAATGCTTCGTAAAACTCCGGCCGGCAATCGGGATAACCTGACGAGTCTTCCGCCACCGCGCCAATATAGATCCGTCCCGCATGAATCACCTCGGCCCAACTCGTGGCGATTGAGAGCAAGTGTGAATTCCGAAAGGGAACATAGCTGGTAGGAATCTTCCGCGAACTAAGATCCGCTTCCGCTACCTCAATTCCCTGATCTGTCAGCGAAGAGCCGCCAATTCCTGCCAGGTACTCGATCGAAACCGCGAGTCGCTGACTGACTTTGAAATGCTCCGCGAGATCATCAAAAGCGCGGCGCTCGCGCTTTTCCGTTCGCTGGCCATAGGAAACATGCAGAAAGGCCAACTCGTCATTTTCTTCGCCGGCGATGGCTGCGGTCACGCAGGAATCCATTCCGCCAGAGACGAGACAGACGGCCAGGTGAGATAGACCTGGGTCTGAACCGGCTTGTTCATAAGCTTGATCGTTAGACCCACCCATATTAATGTCCGACAAACTTCAGTCTGTCGAAAGATGATCTCTGACTCGCCGGCCCGACAAACTGAAGTTTGGCGGACACTACACGCCGTGTACCTCAGGCCCCCAAATGTACTTGTGCATTTGCAACTGCATTCGTACATTCATTCCGCTCTCGACGACCCAGCCGGCCAGTTCTTTCAAATCGATTTGGCCCCAGGAGGGCGAGATCAAAATCGCCTTAGCGCGCGTTTCTAATTCGTACTCTGCGACAATTTTGCGGGCGAAATCCCAATCCGCTCGATTCGCGATCACAAACTTTACTTCGTCCTGCTCGGGCCGCAACCGCATCAGGTTCGGCCAGTGATTTCGTTCGGCTTCTCCCGAGCCCGGACACTTCACATCGAGGATGATCTTAGCGCGTTGGTCCACAGCTTCGGTTGAGACATAGCCACCTGTCTCGATCAAGACCTCATAACCTTCATCGCACAACCGTCTGATTAGATCAATTGCCTCACGTTGAGCGAGCGGTTCGCCACCAGTTACCTCGACCAGCGGGCAGCCAAAGTCGCGCACCTGCCGCATTACGTCATCAAGCGCAAGATGATCGCCGCCCGTGAAGGTGTACTCACTGTCACACCAGGCACAACGCATCGGACAGCCGGTCAGCCGCACCAAGGTGCAGGGCCGTCCCGCATGCGTGGACTCTCCCTGGATCGAGTGGAAGATTTCGGTGACTCGCAGCATGAAGAGATTCTAAATTCTGGATGTAGGATTGTCGATCCTGTTTGGGGTACGGACTTCAATCGGCTTTGCCGCTCGATAATAAGCCAACTAAAGTTGGTCCTCTAAACTTACCGGCAACCCAAGGCGCCGCCGGTCATCAAATTGACAGCGGGCGCCACGCAACATTGAGCGCCATTGAGCGTCGATGATCGTGATAGCATAGGTGACCCAGGGCGATTGACGGTTTTGAGACAGAGCGAAAAGCAGATCGACGAGCTGATTATTGAAGGGGCAAAGCGTTTGCTGGCGCGCGCGGCAAACTCGCGCGCGCTTGAGCCGAAATCGCTCGCCCCGCGACTGCAGGCGGCGGTCGAGAAATACCTTCTCAAACACGATCGATCGACCGGCGCCACGTCCATCGACAAGTTTATTGACGGCCTGCACGCGGACGATCTGTGCCTGGTCATAGCTTGCGAACGCGGCGATCAAGCAGCCTGGGGCGATCTGGTCGAAGGCTATGGCGCGACGGTGCGTTCAGCGGCGCGCTCTGCCAGCTCAAATGATGCGATGTCTGACGATCTCGCCCAATCGATCTGGGCAGAACTGCATGGCTTAAAAGTGCGCCAGGATGGCATGCCCGCGGGAAAGCTTGCCTACTATTCAGGAGCAGGTTCGCTTGGAGGTTGGCTGCGCGCGGTTGTGGGCCAGCTCGCAATTGATCAGCATCGACGAGAAGCGCGTCTGATCCAAACTGAAGAGGATTCGGATCTCGACCGGCTGGCGCAAGATGTCGAGGGCGAGCACCGCGCGCTTGGCGCCTTTCATTCATCGCCCAGTCCGGAAGAAACGTTGGCGGGTGATTTGGCTGCTTCTGACGTCGAGAAAGCTCTGGCGCGGGCGCTGGCTGAACTCGACGACGAAGATCGTTTGTTGATGAAGTTGTACTATTTCGACGGGTTGCGCTTGCGTGAGGCGGGAGCCGTGCTCGGAGTTCACGAAGCGACGGCCAGCCGCCGTTTGACGCGTATTCACGGTTCGGTGCGCGAGCAGGTCGAAACGATTCTAATGAAAGAGCATGGCTGGACCCGTTCGGAAGCGACTCGGTCGCTGGCCGAAGTCGCAACGCACTTGCAGGGCGAAGTCGAACCGATGCTGTTGGCGCAACCTGAACCCGGATTTCAAGGTTCACCCGCCGGAAATTGAGATTGAAGGCGAATTGCGATTCATTCACGATGGTTTCGCAAGTTGTTTTGGTCGAGAGCGTTCATCGAATAGGAAGTTTTTGAGAGCCGGGGCTCTATAGTATTACGATCAAATGACACCTAACGACGTACAAATTGATGTTCTGATGCGACGATACGCCAAGCAAAGCGGTGGCGAAGCGCCTCCCGAGCATCTCGACCCGGATGAGCTAAATGCATTTGCCGAAGGCGCTCTGCCGCCGGCGACGCGAGCGCGTTATGTGTCGCACCTGGCCGACTGTGACAACTGCCGGCAACTGGTTTCTCAACTGGCGATGAGCACCGGCGCGGTGACGAAAGCAGAGCCGTTGGAATCGACCGAGGCGGAGCGTGCTTCCTGGCCGCAGAGACTGGCCGCCTTTTTCACGCCGCGCACTTTGCGTTATGCCGCGTTCGCGGTTGTTTTGATTGCGGCTGCCGGTGTCGTATTTTTGGTAGCCCGACGCCCGGCGAATAATACTGCTCTCGTCGCTCAGAACGAACCGGGGAGCCAAACAGCGGCGACCGCGGTGAAACCCGCTGATCAGGTTGCTCCTCAGGCGAACGCGAGTAACAGTGCGAGTGCGGACACAAATAGAAACAGCAATCTCGCAGAATCGGGGGAAAAACCAAAAGTCGGTCCGGAGCGTGACGAGTCCAAAGTCGCTACTACAATTCCGCCACCGAAATCTTCCGGAGAAACAGTGCCGGCAGCCACTCCGGCGCTGGCAATGAAAAGTGCTGAATCTGAATCGCGGCCGTCATACGCGCCTCCGCCACCGGGAGAAAGCCAGGACGTGGAAGCCAGAACTCGCCAACAGTCGAACGTGAGCGGCCTGGCGAGGGGTCCCCGCAAGAGCTCCTCGGTCGACGATAAATACAAATCCGCGGATCGAGTCGCAGAGCCGACCACCGGAAAGGATCGCGGAGCCGAGGAGAGTAATCGCGCGGCAGCGAACCAGCCCGCGCAAAATAACCGAATAGCAAACCAGGAAAAGCGCGGTGGACCGCGGCGAAGCCAGGAAAATGTCGCTCAGACAAATCAACTGCAGGTTGAATCCAGGCAAAAGGAAAGCACCGGCACAACCACCCCTGCCAAGCCTGAACCGGCCCCCGAAACTCGTTCAGTTGGAGGCCGCAAGTTTCGCAAGCAGGGGGCCTCCTGGATCGATCTCAAGTTCAAGACCTCGATGTCGCTGCGCACCATAACGCGTGGATCAGATGAGTTTGCCTCGCTCGATTCCGGCCTTCGTTCCATTGCCTCGCAACTCAGCGGCGAGATAATCGTCGTCTGGAAGAATAAGGCTTATCGGATTCACTGAAGGTCCGACAGACTTCCGTTTGTCGGTAGCAGCCCGCGAAGTACTTCCGCACCTTGGCGACAAGCTGAAGCTTGTCGGACAAACAATCGTGAACTTCAGTGCTCCGCGGGCCGTATTGTTCAAGGAACGCGTACAGCGGTCGCTTTTACTATTTACGACTAAAGATTTACCATTCACAAACCATGTTCTGTCCAAGCTGCGGCGCCGAATACACAATCGAGCTGAAGTACTGCAATCGCTGCGGCGCTAACTTGAGCAATCTCACGTCGGCCGAACCAATTGTAGCGGCCGTTGATGTCACCAAATCACTAGCCATAATCGGGACCACCATGGCGGTGCTAACCCTTGGAGGTTTTGTTGCTGTGATTGCCGGAGCGACTGCGCTGGCCAGCAAAAGTTTCGCCACCGATCCGATCATGGCCATCGTAATGTTGGGCATGATCACGATTTTGGTAACCGACATCTTCCTGGCGCGCCAGCTTTCAAAATTGATTAGCGCGTCCCTGTCATCGCCTAAACCGCCGAAGGTCAAGCAACCACCGGCGGCCGCGACACCCGCACAACTCCTACAACCTCAGCCGGCGCAACTTCAGGGAGCACCCAGCGTGACAGAAAACACAACGCGCCTGTTTGAGCCTGCCTATCGCGAGCCTGCCACAACTAACGATCCGGCTATTGCGAAAAAACTCGAACACTAATTCTGGTTCGGTTCCGGAGCGCAAGCTGTTGCCCTCAGAACCTTTGAGTTGGTACAGTCTCGTCCCAGTCACAAAACATAGAGTTGTCGAGGTGCCACTTGATGCCGAAATCTAAGCTCCGGACGATCTACTTTGTCTCCACTTGCCTGTTGCTCTCAATTCTGTCAGCGATGGTTCCTTTCGCGCCGGCACAGCAACAGGTTTCAAAGAGGACCCAGTCCGAACAATCGTCAGCCGGGCCGGCGAATCGTACGCCGCCGCGCCGGCCTTCGCCTAAGCGCGGGACATCGCTGCGCAACGCGCAAATTTCTCGCATCGTTGCCGAGATTAATCCTCGCAACATCGAGAGTACCATTCGCCGATTAGTGAGTTTTGGCACGCGAAACACGCTGTCGGATCAGAACGACCCGAACCGGGGCATCGGCGCCGCGCGGGACTGGCTTTACAGCGAGTTTCAAAAGGCCGCGGCATCATCAGGCGGGCGCATGACAGTTGAGAAGCAGAGCTTTGAACAGCCAAAGGCTGCGCGCGTGCCACAGCCTACGATGCTTACTAACATCGTCGCGACCTTGAAAGGGGCCCAGCCTGAGTCAGTCAATCGGGTTTATGTTGTCAGTGGTCACTACGATTCAATGTGCACCAGTCCCACCGATGCCAGGTGCGACGCGCCTGGAGCCAACGACGATGCTTCAGGCACCGCGGCCGTCCTGGAAATGGCCCGGGTGATGGCGAAGTACAAGTTCGAAGCGACGATTGTTTTCATGACAGTCGCAGGCGAAGAACAGGGGTTGCTTGGTTCCACTTACTTTGCCGAGACCGCGAAAAAGAACAGCCTGGACATCGAGGCGATGTTCACCAACGATATCATCGGCAGCTCGCTCGGCGGCAACGGCGTGCGTGATCCGCATTCGGTCCGAGTCTTTTCCGAAGGTGTTCCCTCGAACGAAACACAGGCTGAAGCCACCACGCGTCGCAGCGTTGGCGGCGAGAATGATTCGGCTGCGCGGCAACTGGCGCGGTTTATCAAAGAAACCAGCGAGCGTTACGTGCCTTCGATGAAAGTCTCGATGATCTATCGCCGCGATCGCTATGGCCGCGGTGGCGATCACATTCCGTTTCTCGAACGAGGTTATGCGGCTGTGAGGTTTACTGAACCGAACGAGAATTATCACCACCAGCATCAGAACGTACGCATCGAAAACGGAATTCAGTATGGCGACCTGCCACAGTTTGACGACTTTAACTATATCGCCAGCGTGACGAGGGTGAATGCCGCGGCATTGGCAGCTCTGGCGTCCGCGCCGGCGCGGCCCAAACACGTTGGTGTGATGACGGGCCTGTCTAATGACACCGAACTTAAGTGGGACGCTAACAAAGAGCCGGACCTCGTGGGTTACGAGATCGTCTGGCGCGACACGACGGCGGCGACCTGGACAAACTCACGCGCGGTCGGCAACGTCCTGAACTTCACAATGAAGGGCATGTCAAAGGACAACTATTTTTTTGGCCTACGCGCAGTCGATAAGGAAGGGAATCGGAGTCCGGTTAGCTATCCGCTGCCTCGGCCCTCACGCCAGTGAAGGGTTCGGCCGCTGCCTCGCCTGGGAATTGGTGTCGACGATCAAGGCTCGAAGAAGAAAACGCCTCTCAACATCGGCTCTTTTCTGCTGATTCAAAATATGTTTGCCTGGTATCTGGAACAGATCAAGAACCATGGTATCGCGCCCGCAACGTGCTTATTTTGGCGAGTAAGTTGGCGCCGCGCATTTGTCATTCTTAGCAATATGGCGTTGCCCGCAAAGCTAATCTGTCCTTGTTGTGGATGGCAGGGCCGGCGCTTCTTTGACTACATCGAAATGGGTTATACCGTCCCGAATGAGGCTTGCCCGTGCTGCGACAGTCATTCGCGTCATCGCGGGCTATTCATCTGGTTGAGAGATGAATATCGAATCCATGAAAAAGCAGGCATAGCGTTGGTGTTTGCTCCCGAGAGGGCGCTGGCGCCGCTGTGGCAAACCGCTGGGAATATGCGCGTTTGCAAAGTGGATCTCGAACCTGGCCGCGCGGTAGACACGCTGGCGGACTTGATGCGGCTGCCTTTTGCTGCGAACGTCGCCAACTTGATTTGGTGCCATCACGTGCTCGAGCAAGTTGAGGACGTGCGGATCGCGCTCAGTGAATTAGGCCGCGTGCTTTGCCCCGGAAGAGGCGAACTGATCGTGTCGGTTGGGATAGATGCGCAGGAGAAGACTCTGGAATTTGGTTTTCGCGATAAGGCTTTGTCAGGTAACAGGCGAAGCTTTGGAGCAGATTTTCCGCAGACCCTTGCTGCGTCTGGTTTCGAGGTGAGTCCGGTTCCTCACAACTTGTCCGATGAAGAATGCCGCAAATATGGGATCGCTCCGGAGCCCTTCTATCGTTGTATCAGGAATTAGCTGGTAGGTTCGTAATCATAAGTCTCCGTGGCCAACGGTTCGTACGAAACAGAACTATCTGGTTGCAGCTCGTTCCTATTTTCAGCACCGAGGATGAATCTTCTGAGAATGCTTATCCACCAGGTCAAGCCCGAGAGACGGGCGACAAAGGTAGCGAGATCGTCATCACTCGCAATCGTTGTCCTGCGAAGCGCGAAAATGTCGGCCTCGCGGCCATTGAAACCCAAGGTGGTGGTTATCGCACAGGAATAGCCGAGCGACTGCGCCAGTTGGCTAATCGATTCTGACGTCCGCCCGTGTGGGAAGGAGAGTGGAACATCGGGTGGGTTTAGCCGGGCGATGATCGTCGCGCGCGAATCCGCTAACTCTCTTCTCACTTCTTCCAGCGGTAATTCCGGAAGTCTGGGATGCGAACACGTGTGCGAGCCTATTTCCATACCGCACGACGCCAGTTCCTGCACCTGCTGCCACGAAAGAAAAGATTCGCCATTCGGAGGCAAGCGCCCGTCTGCCCGGTCAGTTATGATAAAGACTGTTGCGGCTAGTTGACGTTGCGCGAGCTGGCTGACTGCGACGGTATAAAAATCCTCGAAACCGTCCTCGAACGTCAGTACCACCGAGTAGTTCGGCAAACGACGATGCTCGCGCTTAGCGCTGAGAAACTCACTCAGCGAAATTACGGTGCGATTGTGCTGCAGATAATCGAGGTGCTTTTGAAAGAGGCGCAGCGGAATATGCTGCTTGTAGGGATCGACGCAGGCTGGTTCGTCGCCATCGAGAACGCTGTGATAGCTCAGAATCGTGACTTTCTTTCGATTCAGCCACGAGACGAAGCTAAGCACACACGTCCACTGAAGAAGGGCAAAGAGATATCTTTTCATGCTCTCGTTATGCCGGTTCCTTGATCACCGTGAATGGGACGATGACAAAGACACGGATCTGAATGTCAGCTCTGGCAAGAGAGCCGACCAACCTAGCAAAAACGATGAATCTGCGTAAGGAGCGCCAGATTACTACAACGTGCTGGATTGCACAACCTTAAACCTTGTAATAAAAATCGGGCGCTGCATCCTTGCCGATGCAGCACCCGCTCCCCGAAGAAAACTCTTAAGGGAGGCCACCGACAAAGTCTCTTTGCCCAATCCTTCGCCGATGGTTTCATCTTTAGACGCGGGCGGCAGCCCTTCAGTCTAAAAAATCCGGGGCGCTTTGCCCCGATGGTCCCCTAAGGGTTCGGTCGGGACATCCGTTTGGGTCGCCAGGCTGCCGAATAGACACTAAATCCTTTATGTCGAATAATGCTCATGCCACGCTTTTTTCAACCATCGTTCCTGGCGGTGCGTCTTAATTGACGTTGCCAAAAGAGGGTGGGGAGTTTCTCCTCAACCGAAACAAACAGGAAGAGGTGTTATGAGGAGCAAACAAATCTACTCCAGCCAGGCGTTCTCAGTGATGCGGCGATTCGCCGCCACCCTTTCCATCGCGGCGTTGCTTTTGAGCACATTTGCCGTCGGCCTTAGCGCTCAGAATATGAAGGCGTCCACGGGTAAATCGGCGGCGAAGCTCAGCGAGGATCAACGCATCCTGCACGTCCTGAATCGACTGGGATTTGGAGCCCGGCCCGGCGATCTTGAGCGCCTAAAAACCATAGGCGTCGAGAACTACATCTCGCAGCAGCTTTTCCCGGACAAGATTGATGACGCAACCGCCGAAGCCAAGCTTCAGAACTTGGAAACGCTGCGAATGAGCACAGCCCAGCTTTATGAAAAGTATCCACAGCCCGGGCAATTGCTGCGGCAGCTTCAACGTCGCGGCGATCTGCCGGCCGATTTGGCCGCGGCCCGCGACAATCGAGTGAAGGGCGGCGCCAACGCGACGCCAACTGCGGGCGCGCCTAAAACGGGCGACGCTAACTCGCCTCAAGGGTCAGGTGAAATGCAGGGACCTGGAATGGAGAAGACTAACGAAGCTGCGAAGAACAATACTGCGCCCGCCAACACCGACGCGAACCCGATGAACAACGCCGAGTATCGCCGGGCCGTAATGGAGTACTTCAAAGAAAATAATCTGCGCCCTGCACAATTCATGACGGGTGAATTGCAAATGTCGCGGATCCTGCGCGCTGTCTACAGCGAGCGACAACTCCAGGAGGTGATCGTTGATTTTTGGACTAATCACTTCAATGTATTTGCCGGCAAAGGCGCTGACCGATGGCTTTTGATTTCTTACGACCGCGACACGATCCGGCCGCACACACTCGGTAAGTTCTATGACCTGCTCCGCGCTGACGCTGAAAGTCCGGCGATGCTTTTCTATCTGGACAACTTTCAGAGTGTGAGTCCTAACGCACAGACCCCGCAGCAGCGCCCGGGAGTGGCTCGAGGTCCGCTCGCTCAGTTAATGCGCGGCGGAAATGCAAGTCCGTCAATGACCAACAACCCGCAGCAACAGCGGCCGCAACAACAGCAGCGACGCGGCATCAACGAGAATTACGCGCGCGAGCTGATGGAACTGCATACGCTCGGCGTTGATGGCGGGTACACGCAGAAGGATGTGCAGGAAGTGGCGCGCTGCTTCACCGGTTGGACAATCTTTGCGCCGCGCGGCGCGGGTGCCGCGGCCCAGGCAATCACGGATGGTCGCCGGCTGGAAATGCTGCGCGACAACGCCGGCAAGTTCTATTTCAATTCGCGCGTACATGATGACGGCGAAAAGATCGTACTGGGTCACAAGATCCCGGCCGGCGGCGGGGCAAAAGACGGTCTGATGGTTTTGGACATCCTGGCCCATCATCCGTCGACGGCGAAGTTCATCGCCACGAAACTCGTGCGGCACTTTGTCTCGGACGATCCGCCGCCCTCGCTGGTAGATCGCGTGGCCCAAACTTTTATCAAATCCGACGGCGACATTCGCGAAGTGCTGAAGGCAATCTTCTTTTCACCAGACTTCAACTCTCCCGATGCTTATCGTGCGAAAGTGAAACGCCCGTTTGAACTGGCCATTAGCTCCCTGCGCACGCTCGGGGCCGAGACCAACGGCGGCCCGCAGATGCATCAGTGGATTGCCCGCATGGGCCAACCACTCTATGGCTTTCAGACGCCGAATGGTTACGCGGACGTGGCCGAGAACTGGGTCAACACGGGCGCGCTGCTTGAGCGAATGAACTTTGCACTTGCTCTGGTGAGTAATCGTATCCCGGGAACTCGCGTAGACCTGTCGCGCTTCGTTGGTGACTTCGCTAATGACAAGTCTGTAGATAAGGAGAAACTGCTGGATCGATTCATCACATTGCTTGTAGGGGGAGAGATTTCGGCGAAGACGCGCGAAACCTTATTGAAGCAATTGAATGATCAGGTTACGGTGCCTGCATTACCGCGCATGCAGACCGTGTCGAGTGGCGCGCCAGTAAATCCATTCGAAACGGCGTTTCAGAGAGGAAATCTTCCCGCCCCCGGTGGACCGCAGCAGCAACAGCAGCAGCAGGAAAGGCAGCCGCAGCCGGGACGACAGCTGGCCAGTGTAAACGCAGCGACCATCGATAATCCTTTGGTCAAGATTGCGGGCCTGATCTTGGGATCGCCCGAGTTTCAACGGCAGTAACAGGATCTTAGATCTTTGATCTTAGGCCTTTAAATCTAAGACCGAAGACCGAAGACCGAAGACCGATGAGTCATGGGTCATGTTTTTTCGAGGACGACGATCATGAACAGAAGATTCTTCATCAAATCCGGCGGCATCGCGCTCGCTTCGTTCGGCGTGACGACCACAGCGCCCACGTTTCTCAAGCGCGCGTTGGCGGAAACTCTCGACAAGATTAACGGTGGCCGGCGCAAGACTCTGGTTGCGATCTTTCAGCGTGGCGCGGTGGACGGACTGAACATGGTCGTGCCGTTTGGCGAGCACAGCTATTACGATCTGCGGCCGAACATCTCTATTCCGAAGCCCGATGGTGGCGCTGACTCGGCGATCAATCTGGACGGATATTTTGGTTTGCATCCATCGTTGCAATCGTTCAAGCCGCTTTGGGATTCGAAGCGCCTGGCGATCGTTCACGCTTCCGGCTCGCCGGATAACACGCGTTCGCACTTTGACGCACAGGATTACATGGAATCAGCGACGCCGGGTGTGAAGTCAACGCAGGACGGCTGGCTCAATCGTTACCTCCAGGTAAAAGCCGATCCGCAGAAGTCTCTGTTCCGCGCCGTCTCAATGACCCAGAACATGCCGCGCGCGATGCAGGGCAAAGCGCCGACCCTGGCGATTTCGAATCTTGCTGACTTCAACATTCGCGCCGGCCAGAGTTCGGCGTCAGTGCAAGGCGGCTTCGAAGCCATCTACGATCAGACGGTGAATGACGCCCTGCATGGCACGGGCAAAGAAACCTTCGAGGCGATCAATTACCTGAAACAAGTGAATCCGGCTCAGTACAAGCCAGAGAATGGAGCCAACTATCCGCGCAATCCATTCGGCAACGCGCTGCTGCAAATCGCCCAGTTGATAAAAGCCGGCGTCGGGCTGGAAGTGGCCTTTACAGATATCGGCGGCTGGGACACACACGTCAACGAAGGTAACCAGCAGGGACAACTGAGCAATCTCTTGCGTCAGTTCAGCTCGGGGATCGCAGCTCTCTACGCCGATCTCGGTCAGCGTATGGATGACGTGGTCGTGCTAACGATGTCTGAGTTTGGCCGCACCGCGCGAGAGAACGGCAACCGGGGTACTGATCACGGGCACGCGAACGCGATGTTCGTCGTCGGCAACACAGTGCGCGGTGGAAAAGTCTATGGCGAATGGCCTGGGTTGAAATCCGATCAGCTATATGAAGGCCGCGACCTGGCTTTGACGACAGACTTCCGCGATGTATTTGGCGAAGTCGCCTACAAACACCTCGGCGCGACTAACTTGAAGGCTGTGTTTCCGGGTTATGTTGGGAATCCGTCGACGTTCCGCGGCGTGCTTGGTTGATGGAACCACGGATGAACACCGATAGACACTGATAGAAAAAAAGCCCAAAAATCTGAGCGCGGGTGAGGGTAGTCATCGATTTGCGCCCTTTGTCCTTGTTAGCGACTCGGTATCAGTCGTCAGAATCACCCGTTTGATGTCGACTCGTGGTCTTCCGAAATTTATCAAGAGGCAGAGTGGCAGACCAGTTGCTTTCAAATAGTTCAGGCATTGCGCTGTGTGAATTTCATCTAAAAGCTTGACGGCTTTAATCTCGAGGAGAACCGCGCTTTCAATTACCAAATCCGCAACGTAGGTACCCACTACCACGTCGTCATAATGCACCTCCATTAGTTGCTGCTGAACGACGCAAAGACCGGCCTTCCGAAGCTCAATCACCAAAGCGTTCTCGTAGATCTTCTCAAGAAAACCGCAGCCAAGCCGGTTGCCCACTGTGAAAGCGCAACCGATTATCTTCTCAGTCACTCTGTCCATCTCTGATCTGTGTCCATCTGTGTTCATCTGTGGTTTCTCCCAACGGCAGCATGGCGGACTCTCTGGGATTAAGGGGGCAGATTATGAACTAGTTGCGGCTTAGAGCAAGCGAATTCTTCTTGCTGACTCGATTAGCTGGCGCGCGTCCGAGGTTTGGTTTATGCTGCGAATTCGAAGCAACTTCAATTACAAGAGGTTCTATCTAAGACTCGACGTATGATTACAATTACTGACTGGAAAAAGAGTGCGCGACTCTTGCTTGGTATCTCGATGTCCGTTTTCTGCTCGTTAGGAGTCTATACACCAGCACAATTGTCGCGACCGCCACAGCCGTCACCAGTGACGTACTCGCCGCAGTTTGTCAAAGAGATAAAACAAGTTCAGCAAGCCGCGTTTCAGAGTGATTACGCCTATCGCCAACTGGCTCATCTCTCCAACAATATCGGACCGCGTCTGAGTGGTTCAGCGCAGGCGCAAAAGGCAGTTGAATATGTTGCCGCCGAATTGCGCAAACTCGACCTCGAAGTGCAGCTCGAGAAAGTAATGGTGCCGCATTGGGTGCGCGGCGAAGAGACGGGAGCACTGACGGAGTATCCGGGCATGGCGCCTGGCACCACGCAAAAAATCGTGCTCACGGCGAACGGGGGCAGCGTAGCGACGCCGAACGAGGGAGTAACGGCGGAAGTTGTCGTGGTAAATAATCAGGAAGAGCTGCAAGCGCTCGGTCGCGATCGCGTCGCCGGAAAGATCGTTTTGTTCAATGCAAAGTTTGATCAGCGGCTTGCCGACAACGGATTCGCCGGTCAGGCCTATGGCCAGTCGGTGCTCTATCGGGGCATCGGCGCCAGCGCGGCAGCTCGTCTGGGAGCCGTTGCGGCGCTCAATCGATCCGCGGGAGGCGCGGATTATCGTTTGCCGCATACCGGCGCTTTGCGTTACGCCGATGATGCGTCAAAGATTCCCGCGGCGTCAGTGGCCACAGAAGATGCCGATCTGATCGCTCATCTTGCCAGCGAAGGCAAAGTAAGAATGCATCTGGTGCTGACGCCGCAGACCTTGCCTGATGCGGTGAGCTACAACGTGATTGCTGACCTGAAAGGAAGCGAGCATCCCGAACAGGTCGTAATCGTCTCAGGCCATCTTGATTCCTGGGATCTCGGCCGCGGCGCAATCGACGATGGCGCCGGCGTGGTCATGGCAATGCAGACTGCGCAGTTGCTAAAAGAACTTCACTTGCGTCCGAAGCGCACCATACGAGTCGTTGCCTGGATGAATGAAGAGAACGGCTTGATGGGCGGGCGCACGTATTTCGAGAATCACAAGGCCGATGTCGCGAACCATTTCGCGGCGATCGAAGCCGATCTCGGCGCCGGGCATCCAATGGGATTCTATGCGTCGGGCAAGCCTGAGATTTTGACCCTGCTGCAACCACTCGCTGTAATCCTTCAAAGTCAGGGAGCGGGCGTGACACGCAGCGCTGAGGAAACAGGTTCCGACATCGGCCCGCTGGGTGCTGCGGGCGTTCCCACTTTTGCGCCGATTCAGGACGCGCGAACTTATTTCAATTATCATCACACGGCGGCCGATACGCTCGACAAAGTAAACCCGAAAGAGTTGCAGGAGAACTGCGCGGTGGTCGCCACGCTAGCATACATGCTGGCGAGCATGCCACAGTCTCTGCCGAGGTGATTTGGAGTGCGGTGGCAAGCGCAGCGCGACACCGCTTTAGATTGTTCGAGGTTCTGCGTCCCGGAGGATCCAACAGCACCCGTTAAGAAGTGGAGCGCTCAAGCCAAAGCGCCGTCGTCGCTTCGCTCTGCCGGCGGACTCCATAAGAGATTCGCATGCCCTTGCTTCAGCCGCAGATTCTTCGCTTTGATTCACTCGACTCTACAAATCTCGAAGCGATACGCCAGGCTAAAGCGGGAGCGCGAGAGGGTTTGTGTATTATCGCTCGCGAGCAGACACTCGGCCGCGGGCGTCTCGATCGCAGTTGGCAATCGCCGAAGGATGCCGGACTTTACTTCAGCATCGTTCTGCGACCGCAACTTGAAATAAACGCCTGGCCACTGCTTACTTTGATGAGCGCCCTCGCGGTGTCCGACGCGCTGATGAAAGCCGGCGGTCGCCGCGCCGATATTAAGTGGCCGAACGATCTTTGTTTCGACGACCGTAAGGTCTGCGGCATCCTCGCTGAGACGGTAGAAACTGAGATTGGCCCGGCGGCGATTGTCGGTATCGGGATCAATCTGAAGGCGGATAGTCTGCCTGAGACGGTGAAAGATCTGGCAACCTCCGTGGAGTCTGCAACTGGGGCCAGACCAGATGGCACACAGGTACTTGAAGAACTATTGAAAGCCATCGGCGAGCGCTACGATCTCCTGCAGAGTCCGCAGGGGACGGAGCACACGATTCGTGAATGGTGCGCGAACTCGTCGTATGCGATTGGCCGGCGAGTGCGGGTCGCGTTTGGAAATGATACTTTCGAGGGAACGACGCGCGGACTTGAAGGTGATGGGGCGTTGCGCGTCCAAACTCAGGACGGCAGAATAAGGATAGTCCGCGCCGGTGATGTGACGGCGCTGCGCGCAACATCAGCAAGTGATTAACCACAAAGGCACAAAGAACACTAAGGAGAGAAGGCCGGGTAATGTTTAACCTGGTTCAGCGTCGGTTCATATTTGTGTCTTCGTGTTTTCGTGGTGGAATCATCGCGCATCACTCAATGACCCATCCCTCGAAACTGACTATATGCTCCTGGTAGTCGACATTGGCAACACCAACACCTCGCTCGGCGTGTTTGACGGCGAGACGCTGGCGGCGCATTGGCGTCTAACCACAGCGCGCTCGCGCACCATTGACGAGTGGGGCGTGCACGCCCGCAATTTGTTCGCGCTTGCTGGTTTGGATTTCAAAGCGATCGATGCTATTGCGATTGCTTCGGTCGTGCCGCCGCTGAACTTTACCCTGAAGCGAATGGCCGAAGTCTATTTTGACCTGACGCCGCTCTTCATCGACCACACAATCGATACGGGAGTAACTATTCTTTATCAGCCGCCGTCAGATGTCGGCGCCGATCGGATCGTCGACGCGGTCGCAGCAATTCATAAATACGGAGCACCCTGTATCGTGGTGGATTTCGGCACGGCGACGACCTTCGATGCCATCAACGATAAAGGCGAGTATCTCGGCGGCGTAATCACACCTGGAATCACGATCTCTTCGGACGCGTTGTTTGAACGAGCGGCCAAATTGCCACGAGTAGAGATCAAACGACCAACGTCAGTAATCGGCTCGGCCACAGTCGAGGCGATGCAATCCGGCCTCTATCACGGCTATGCTGGTCTGGTGGACGGAATCCTGAAGAAGATGATTGAAGAGCTCGGCGGCTCGCCGCGAGTGATCGCCACCGGAGGTCTCGCGCCTTTGATTGCGACCGGTTCTGAGTTTATCGAAACAGTGGATGAGACGCTGACGCTGGAAGGACTGCGATTGGTTTATGAACGGACGAGATGAGTTTTTCTGTTCTTCTTTGTGTCCTCCGTGGTGAAAAAACTCACCACAGAGGACACAGAGAAGCAGAGAAACCAATAACGGACTTTGAATTACTTTTCCTACTTCTCCGAAATAGAAGACACTTTCATTCGCCGGCGCGGCAAGCATCTGATGCTAAGTCCGATGGATTGGGCTTTGATTGAAAGCTGGAAAGAGCGCGGCGTCCCGCTACACGTCGCTTTGCGCGGCATCGAGCACGCTTTCGATTCGCATCAGGCAAAGCAACGCAAGCGAAGCGTTAAGACGCTACTCTATTGCCAGGAAGAAGTTGAAGCGCAATACGCCGAGTGGCTGGAAACGCGCGTCGGCAGTAACGAAGAGACACCGGAAGGCGGTAGCCGCGAAGAGAAGTCGCCTTTTCCACGCGAGCTGGTGCTGGCTCATCTGGCGCGCGCGCTCGATGAGCTAACGAAGCTCCACGGTGGCCGGCACGCAAACGAAGATGAACTGAGCGAAGCATTCGCGCGAGCGACAGCCTTGCTTGCAGAGGTACGCGATGACTATCAGAGCGCCGCTGCGCCTGATGCGCGCAGGCTGGAAGATTCTTTAACTGGGATCGATCGGATGTTGGACGAGGCGATTCGGTCCGTTGCGGATGGCGACGATCTCAAGGCAATGGATGGTGAGATCGACGCGCAATTGAAACCCTACAAGCGCCACATGGACAAAGCGGCCTTTGAACAGACCCGCGACAACCTACGACGCAAACGACTGCGCGAGCATTTCAACGTGCCCCGGCTGAGTCTCTTCTATCTTTCACTCTGATAAGATGTCGGACAAAATTCAGTTTGTCTCTCATGGTTTTAGAAGCGGCATTATCAATAAACTAAAGTTTGTCGAGCATGGAAGTCACGATTGAACGCATTCTGCCTGGAGGACTGGGACTCGCCCATGCCGAAGGCAAGACGATCATGGTCGCTTTGGCGGCGCCGGGCGATCATCTGCGCGTCCGAGTCGATCGAGTAAAGGGAAATGTATCGTTTGCTTCGATAGAGGAAATAATCGAGCCATCGCCCCATCGGGTCGAACCGCCCTGTCCTTACTTTGGCCGTTGCGGCGGTTGCGACTTTCAGCAATTGTCTTATCAAGCGCAGCTCGAGGCGAAAGTCGAAATCATCAGGGACTGTCTGCGCCGGCTTGGTGGCATCGAAAACGTTCCTGAGATTCAAATTACTCCGGCGCCGAACGCGTGGCACTATCGCTCGAGAGCTCAATGGCAATATGACGCGATTCGACAGGGGCTCGGATATTTCGAGAGTGGCTCGCGCCGAGTGTGCGATGTGGCCGAGTGCGCGGTGCTTGCGCCTGAGTTACAGGCAACATTGGCGCAGCTCAGAGAGCGAATGCAGCAAGGATCGTTGCCCGACGGCGCGCGCGACTTTCGCGCAGTGGTCGGTAATGAAGGCGTATCCATCGCCCCCAGTGTCGGAACCTCGACCGTCAGGGAGGGCTCAGACGCCGTCCACGACATCACCCGTACAATTCACGGCGAGACATACCGTCTGAATGCTGAATCGTTTTTCCAGGCAAATGCCAACTTGCTTCCGCAACTGATCGATGCCGCAATCGGTGAAGCACACGGCGAGACCGCCATCGAACTCTATTGCGGAGTTGGTTTGTTCACGCTCCCGTTAGCACGACGATTCAAACATGTGATCGGAGTGGAAGGCGACACCGCCGCTGCTAACTTCGCCCGCGTAAATGTGGCGGACGCGGGATTGAATAATGCCGAAGTTGCAAATCAGGATGTAAGTCGCTGGCTTGAAGAAAATATGGAGTGCGGTGATTTGTCACCGCTATCCGAAAAGCGGCGACAAGTCGCCTCACTCCAAAGTCAGCCGGATTTCCTGCTACTCGATCCGCCACGTACCGGCGCCGAGTCGCGCATCATCGCCGGCATCCTCAAACTGATGCCACAAAGAATCTCTTACGTCTCGTGTGACCCGGCCACCCTCGCGCGCGATCTGAAAAAGTTGATCGCCGGTGGTTACCACCTCGACACTATCACGGCCTTCGATATGTTTCCGCAGACGCATCACGTGGAGACGGTTGTTCATTTGTTGTGTGAGTTCTAGAAGAGAATGCGAATATACAAAAGAGGATGTGAATAATTACAGAAGAAGGTGCGAATGAGCGTCGGTGCTGATCCCTATACATTGACCGCCGCGGGTCTTGGAGGGCTTGGTGGCTTTGGCACTTCGTTTTTGCCACAGCACTGAGCGGCTTTACTTTTCTCAAACAGTTCCTGTTGTTCTCGCTGCTATGGTTTCACCACAATTTCCTGGATCTTTCCTTCCTTGCGGGATCCGGTGGACAGTATTGCCGCCAGAAGATGGAACCTTATTGATTACAACGCGTGTAAGCCGAAGCGTCAGCGGTCAAATTCCTCTAGAGGAAGTCTATGAAAACTATCGCAGGACTCTCGCTCATCCTTTTTTGCTCGTCCCTCCTGTTGGCGCAGCAGAGAACCAGTAGCCGGCAAGTCCTCGTCTTCGCCCACGTGACAGTGATTGATGCCACCGGAGCAGAAGCAAAACCTGACATGACCGTCGTCATTCGTGATGGTCGAATCGCGGCGCTCGGCAGACGTGGCACGATACGGCTGGTGAAGAGCGCTCAGGTCGTCGACGCGAGTGGCAGATTCCTCATCCCCGGTTTATGGGACATGCACGTTCACGAGTGGAACAAAGAAGCATTCTTTCCACTCTTTATCGCTAATGGCGTCGTCGGAGTCCGCGATATGTTTGCGCCGCTGCCCCCAATCAAGCAGTGGCGCGAGGAAGTGGCGGCGGGAAAAACGATCGGTCCGCAGATAGTCGCGGCCGGCATCATCCTTGACGGCCCAAATCCTGCCTGCGCCCCTTGCTCAATCGCCGTGGGCAACGCCGCTGAAGGAAGAAAAGCGGTACTGACGGTCAAGGAGATGGGGTCTGATTTCATAAAGGTCTACAGCATGCTGCCCCGCGACGCATACTTCGCGATTGCCGATGAGGCAAAGCGACAAAACATGGTCTTTGCAGGGCATGTGCCTGAGTTCGTCAGCGCTGGCGAAGCTTCCGACGCAGGGCAAAAGAGCATTGAACACCTGACCGGCGTTCTGGTCGCGTGCTCAGCAAAGGAGGAGGAACTACGAAAGGAGAACGAGACGCGACTGCGGGCGGATGGTTTTCGCCGCGACACGATGACACTTGAACAATCCAGGGCGCTCGATAGCTTTGACGCGAAGCAAGCCGCCGCCCTCTTTGCCCGCTTCAAGAGGAACGGCACCTGGATGTGTCCGACGCTCTCTGTGCTGCGTGCCCAGGCATTCATCGGTGACGCGGACTTCAGAAACGATCTGCGCCTCAAGTACATTCAGAACTTCCTCCGGAAGCAATTTTGGGAGGATGGATTCGGCTTTAGCAGTCGCACGGCTGAGGATAACGCGCGCGCCCGAAGAGTCTTTCAAAAGCAGCTCGAGGTGGTCGGAATGATGAAGCGTGCCGGCGTTGACTTCATCGCCGGTACAGACACGGCCAACCCTTACGTCTTCCCTGGATTTAGCCTGCACGACGAATTGGCGTTACTGGTTCAGGCGGGCTTCACGCCTATGGAAGCGTTGCAAGCCGCGACGCGCGACCCTGCCCGGTATCTTGGTCGGCTCGATTCCATCGGCACGATTGAGAAAGGCAAGATCGCCGATCTCGTCTTGCTCGACGCCAATCCGCTGGCTGAGATCGGCAACACCCGGAAGATCAACGCCGTGGTCGTTGGCGGCACGTTCATTACTAGACCCGAGTTAGACAAAATGCTCGCCGACGTTGTCTCGCTTGTAAGCAAAGGAGAATAGCAATCCCTTCTCCTGCGTGCCCCACGGGGGCGCCATGACGACTTGTCCATCGAGTCCCTGGAATTTCTTCAAACTTCAAACGATCTTGTCGCTCCGGTACAAACCTGGTTGCAACGACTTTTGTGTATTCAAGAAACTGGTCGCATCGACTTCTGTACCCAGTCGCATCCTCTTCTGAAACTCACATGGGCTTCGAGTAATCAATTTCATCGTCGATACCTTGAGGCCAAAGCTCACTCAAACCGCATCTTCTCATTCTTCTCGGGCCGAGGAACCTGGCACTTGCCACAGTCATTACAAACCATCCTTAGCTTAAAGTTTGCGCCGTTTGGGATTGCATAGCGATTTGCATGGGACATTTCGCTTGACGTTGTGAACTGATTTGATAACTTCACGCCGACGCATGCTCTCATTTCTCTAACCGTTGGCCAGAAGCAGATGGTGTATCTCCCGCAGGCTCGTTTCACTTCCAGCCCTCTATTCATCCTGGCCGGCGCGATGTCCGCGGGAATTCTCGCGAGACATTACTGGACGTCTCAGTCGAAATTAATCTTTGTACTAAGCATCGCTCTAAGCGTCGGACTCGGACTCTTTTCTCTTTCGCTCGTCCTTAAGAAGCGGCCGTCCTCTATAGAAACGCATTTGAAGGTTGCGTCGGCCTTCTTAGTCGGCGGTTTCTTCTGCTCCGGCTTTACTCTCTCTTTGATTAGCGAGCGCCCTCCCACGTCCGATCGTATCGCGCGCATGTATGACGCAGGCCTTATCGCATCGGACGAACCGGTTGAACTAATGGGCGTTGTTCAAGGTCAGCCGGAAGCGGCGCCCGATAGTTTCTATCTCACCCTGCGAGTGGAAAGCATTAGATCTAAAGGAGCGGAGCGGACCGCATCGGGCACAGTTCTGCTGCTTGCACATGCGCGCGAGCAACGGGCGCGCGATGAGTACGATGAACTTGAGTTGCGTCATGGGGCGCGGATGCGTGTGATGACGACGCTCGATCGCGAGGAAAACTTTCGCAACCCGGGAGCTTCTTCTTTCACTGAGTATCTCGAACGCAAAGGCTATGACGCCACCGGGGTTTTGAAGAGTCCGCTCTTGATCGAACGACTTGATGACGAGCGCGTGTTTTTGCCTTTGGCCTGGCTCTATGAATGGCGTCAACAACTGGAAAGAGTCTTCAGCAAAAGATTTTCTCCGGAGACCGCCGGAGTGTTAGGTGCCGCACTGCTTGGCAATCAGCACAATATTTCGCATACGGCCGCGGAACGCTTTCGCGCCGGCGGCACCTTTCACGTGTTGGTAATCAGCGGACTGCAAATAGCATTTATCGGCGGGCTTGTCTTGCTAATAGTTCGCCGGCTGACCAGGCGAAAGCTGCTCCAGTTTGTCCTGGCCGCGACCTTCCTCTGGGCGTACACGATCTCCGTGGGCGCTGATCCTTCAGTCGTTCGCTCCGCCCTCATGTTTACGATTGTCGCGCTGGCACCGGTGGTTGCACGCCGGGCTAACACGCTCAACAGCCTCGGCGGAGCAGCAATCCCACTGCTCGTGTGGAAGCCAAACGATCTTTTCGACCCTTCCTTTCAACTAACTTTTCTTTCGGTGTTATCGATCGTCGCGCTCGCAGTACCGCTGCTACAGAGATTGCAACAGGTTGGTTCGTGGCGACCGACGATGGAGACTCCATATCCGCCGGATTGCTCGTCGTGGTTCCGCGGGCTTTCCGAAGCACTGTTTTGGAGCGATCGCGCGTGGCGAAAGGAAATAGCCGCCTCAAATATCAGCTATCGGCTTTTTAAAACGTCAATCGCGACCAGGCTTGAGCGATGGCACGTTCAGCGACTCTTACGATTTGCGGTCGCGGCGATCGTGGTTTCGGCGAGTGTTCAGGTGGGAATGCTGCCGCTGCTGGTTATCTACTTCCACCGTCTTTCAATGGCGTCGCTACTGCTTAACATTTTCGTCGGCGCGTTGATGGCTATGCTGGCGTTCGTGGCGCTCGCGGCCGTGCTGCTCTCGCATTTCACCATTTGGCTGGGGGCGCCGCTGGTTTGGCTGGCGGAAAAGGTCAACTGGCTGATGATTCACCTGGTCGATCCGTTTAGCAGTCTGCACATCGCTTCGATCCGCCTGCCGCATTACAGCGGATGGCCGGCCAGTATCTATGTTGTGTACTATCTGCCGCTCGGTCTCCTGGTCTTCACGCTGGCGCGATGGAATCCGTTGCGCCCCGCGTCGATTGTAAAAATCAAGAGCAAGTCATTTTCTGCGCCGAGACTCAGACTCGCATCGGTGACTTTCGCAGCCGCTCTCGCGGTCATTGTCTGTCATCCTTTCAGCGCGGCCGGACCGGACGGAAAGCTTCACGTCGACTTTCTGGATGTCGGCCAGGGAGATTCAGCGTTATTAACAATGCCCGACGGCACGACCTTGTTGGTTGATGGTGGTGGACGGCCCAACATCAATCGGAGTAACGCGGACGATGTTGATGCCGATGAGGCCTTCGAGCGCGACACGCGCAGCATCGGCGAAGGCGTCGTCTCAGAATTTCTATGGGCGCGAGGCTTGGATCGAGTCGACTACATTTTGGCCACCCACGCTGACGCTGATCACATTGATGGCCTGAATGACGTGGCGCGCAACTTCACAGTTCGGGGCGCAATGGTGGCGCGCACACCAGCGGATGATTCCGAGTACGCGCGGTTCGCGGCGACGATGAAAGAAAGCGGCGTGCCGGTTCAGATAATTGGCGCCGGTGATGTGTTACGGGTCGGAAGTGTCACCGCGCAGGTGCTCTGGCCGCCACCCGGCCGAGATGAAAACGCGCCTTCCCGAAACAATGATTCGATCATGTTGCTGCTCCGCTTTGGTGACAGGGGCTTGCTGTTGACGGGAGACATCGAAAAGGAAGGAGAGGCCTCGGTGCTGAAAGAAGGGATCGCTTTGCGCAGCGACGTCGTGAAGGTGGCGCATCACGGCAGCAAGACGTCTTCGACGTCGGCGTTTGTGTCGACGACGCATCCGTCGTTGGCGATTATCTCAGTAGGCCAGCACTCAATGTTTGGGCACCCGAACAAGGAAGTGGTTGAGCGTTGGCGGGCAAGTGGGGCGGAGGTCATGACAACGGGACAGCGGGGAACGATTACAGTAGTGACCGATGGGCGGGGGTTGAATGTGAGCACATTTGTGCGACAGTGAAGTCGATTGCGGCGGGCAAAACAAAATCTCTAACCGCCTCACAAGAAATCCGGATCGGCGGGCGTGTAGAGATCGATGGTAGAGCTCCCCAGCTTGTAAGTCTTGAGCACACCCAGAGGCGGGGCGTAGATGTGAATCGTGATCAGATCCTGACCGCTGACGTCCGGATTGCCGAGCTGGTGAATGTCCGGCAGCTCTGATCCTGTTAACCCACCTGCGCGCAATTCCCGATGTGCTTTGTAAGCCAGTCCGCGATCGGCATCATAATCAAAAATCGTTTCCCACAGGATGCCTTCCTGAACAAAGACCGCGCCGTGTGATCCATTGTGATCGTGAATCGGCGTGCGCTGTCCGGGCTTCCAACAAAGCACCAGCATCTCGACGAACTCGTTGCGCATCACGCGGTGGCGGCAATAGTTGCCGGCCTTGAAACCGAGGTAAGGCGTTAACTCGCGCGCGGAAAGTTTTGTGCGTTCGACCAGCGCGTAAAGGTCCGCCAGCGAAGGGATTGAATGTTGCGCGCCTAACGTCTCTGCGAGATCGTGGAATGAAAGGTCAATTGCAGGTTCAGAAGTCTTTTCGCTTTCCTGCTGAAGTTGAGCTGCCAATGTGACCTCCTGATTAAACGCTGTCACAGTAGCTTTATATTGCGCGCGCCACGCAGAGTCAAGAGTGGGCGGGATATACTTTCAGGTTAGTGGCGGCAAAACCGCAATTGCATCATTCACAGCCCCGCGAGAAGGATTCTTAAATCGCGCACGTTGGTCCCGGTCGGGCCGGTTGCAGCTACATCACCAAGCGCGACAAAGAAAGAGTACGAGTCACTGCGTTCGAGAAAATCTTCCGGATCGAGTCCGATTGCTTTAGCGCGCACGATTGTCGTGACGTCGATGATCGCGCCGGCTGCCGGACTGTTGCCGTCGATGCCGTCAGTACCGGCACAAAGCGCGCCAAAGTGTTCGTTGTCCGACAAACTTAAGTTTGTCGCAAGAGCGAGGCGCAAAGCTGTCTCGAGATTTCGTCCGCCGATCCCATCACCTCGGACCGGGCAAGCGAACTCGCCGCCCGAAATCAGACAGACTAGTTCACCGGCGTTTTCATTCGGCACTTTCACAACCTGCTCTTGGAGCTGAGTGAGTCTTTCGAGAAGTTCTGAGCAGCCTTCCGTAATCAGTTGATCGGAAATCTCGCTGGAGATTTCGGTAACAAAGCCATGCTGTCTCGCCGCTTCAGCGGCTGCTTCCAGGGCCCAGCGGTTATCGAGCAGGACGAAGTGTCGGCGTAAAGCCCTGGAGGCTTCAGCAGAGGGTTTTGGTTCGGATTCCACGGCACGAACGATTGTCGCAGGCAATTGATAAGCAAGGTTGTAGCGGGCGATTACCTCTCGCGCATCCGGTGCGTAGGCCGGCGGGGCAAGGCTCGGCCCGGAGGCTACGTTTCTTTCTTCATCGACGGGAACATCCGAAACAATCAGAGTAACCTGATCGCAATTCGGAGCACGGGCGGCCAAACGCCCGCCTTTCACCGATGAAAACGCCCGCCGGACAGCATTTATTTCCCCAATCGAAGCGCCGGAGTTTACCAGCGCTTTGTTGGCCGTGCGTAAGTCGGCGAGCGTGATGTCTTCATTAATTGGCCATTCAATCATCGCCGAGCCGCCGCCGGAAATTAAGAAAAAAACGAGTGCGTGCTCGGCGTTTGCTCTGTCCAACAGATCGAAACAGGCTTGGGCTGCAGCCAGGCTCTGTTCGTTTGGTTCGGGGTGACCACCGTGAAAGACCGTATGGCGCAAGGTGTTAACTTGTGTTCTTTCAATTCGGTCACTGTTAGCGGCGCCGAACCGGGGGGCGTTGCTCGCGATAATGCCGGCGGTGAGCCTATCGCCGAGTATCTCTTCCAACGCCGAGGCCATCTTGCCGGCCGCTTTGCCGATCGCGATTGAATAGACGGGGCGGTTACCGATGTCGATCGCCGTATCACAGATGCTCAGCCTCGACCTTTCAAGACAAACAGCGCGGCGTACAGCAGCGCTGGGATCGACGGCTCGCAGCGCTGCTTCAAAAATCTCGCGCGCGGCGAGCCGAAGTTGGGTGAGATTCGTCATGGTGAATTTCTAGAGATGGATTATACCGCGGCAGAAAGGTACGGGTGTCACGTGGTAAGTTGGCAGTTAACAAGAGGTCAGCCAAGTAAGTTTCATGAGCGCAGCGCGAAATTGCCGACTCAACGAACTCGCGAAGCGAGCGTCAGAGTGTAGCCCCGGGCGTTAGCCCGGGGTTTCGGTTCTCCGCCAAATCTATTGAGCCCGCGAAGCGAGCGAAAGATGTTCGACAGCCAGCGGTTTAGTACTGACGTCTGTCGCCCGCTTTGCGGGCTTGAGATCACTACTGCTCTGATCCCCGGGCTTACGCCCGGGGCTACACTCTGCCGCCATCTCCGATGGCTCGTTGAGCTGTTAAATCTGAGCGAGCTATTCAACCGTTATCAACTCCCGCAACCCGCGAAAGCGCTTATCGCTAATTCCGCGCACGATAATCAAATGCTCCGGACGGCGAAACGGGCCGTAGTTCTCACGGTGTTCGATGATGTGTGCTGCCAAACCCCGGCCAATGCCGGGTAGCGTTTCCAATTCGTTCGCTGAAGCGGTGTTGATGTTGATGCGGCGCGGAGTTTGTTGATTCGTGGCTGCCGGTTGCTGATCGTTCGCCTGCGGTGAAGTCGCCAGATGTGCGTCGCGCGCGCGTTTGACGCAGGCAGAGATCGAAAGAATCAGTGTAAACGCCAGAAGGACAGATGAAACGGGCCGAATATCCAGGAAAGAACGCGAGCGGCTTAGCATCATTCCAGATTGTCTCCCGAAAGCTCCGAGTCGAAGCTCCGTAGGAGCCGAATGTTTATAGCCTTACCTGGCAACGATAATCAATAGCTCCGTAGGAGCGAGAGATGCGACTATTGGAAACTAGGGTACGAGAGATATTTCGCTCCTAAGGAGCTAAGATTGTTCGTGAAGCATAATTCTAATAAACATTCCGTCCCTGACGGGACTCAAAATGCGCCCTTTCGTTGATCCCGTGCTCTGCTCAACACTCTGTTTCATGAATGCAAGTTACTGATCAAAAAGGGAATGATCAAACGCCGTTGGTGAGTGCATTCTGCTGGAAGTGTTGCAGCGACAAAAAGTTGGGACATGCAATGAGGCGATCTTCACAAGGTTTTGCACAGAGAGTGTGGAAGAGAAAATCAAATGATGCGCGCTACCCGCTCAGGCGTGCAGGATGCTCCAGAACCTACTGTGAAGCTTCCTGCTCATCCCACTCACCCACCAACTCAAATGCGCGGGCTAGCACGGGACGCGGGCGGGCGCCGTCGGCCTTGCCGATCAGGCCTTCCCGCTCCATTTGATCGAGCACGGCGGCGGCGCGGCCATAACCGATGCGCAGGCGGCGTTGCAGGACTGAGGTGGAAGCGCGCTTCATGTCGACGCAGATGCGCAGGGCATCTTCGAACAACTCATCGCGTTCGCCGCCGGAGTCTTCCAGACCCATCGCTTCTTCGTCCGACTGAGTGATGGTTTCGTCATAGTCGGGCTCCCATTGCGCCTTGATGTGAGTGACGATCTTGTTGATTTCCGTTTCGTCGATATAGGCGCCGTGTACGCGGAGCAAGCGTGAAGATCCCGGCGGCAAGAACAGCATGTCGCCGCGACCCAGCAGATGTTCTGCGCCGTTCGTGTCGAGAATCGTGCGCGAATCGACCTTGGAAGAGACGCGATAAGAGATGCGGGAAGGGAAGTTGGCCTTGATCAGTCCGGTGATTACATCGACCGAAGGACGCTGAGTCGCCAGTACCAGGTGAATGCCAACGGCGCGGGCCATCTGCGCCAGCCGCGTGATTGAATCCTCAACTTCGTGGCCGGAAGTCATCATCAAATCGGCGAGCTCGTCGATAATGATGACGATGTAGGGCATGCGCGTCCACGCCTGGCCGTTTTCGTCAAAATCCTTAACAGTATTGCGGCGGTCGCGTTCGGCGTTATAGCCGTCGATGTTGCGGACACCCCAGCCGGCCAATTCTTTGTAGCGCCTCTCCATTTCACCCACGGCCCAGCGCAGTGCGCGCGCGGCGGGTTTCGGATCGACGATGATGGGCGTGGCAAGGTGCGGAATGTCTTCGTAGAGACCAAGTTCGAGTCGCTTGGGATCAATCAGAATCAACTTAACTTCGTCGGGCCGGGCGCGATACAGAATCGAAACCAAGAGTGAGTTGACGCCCACGGACTTACCGGAACCAGTCGTGCCGGCAATCAACAGGTGCGGCATCTTGGTCAGATCGCTGACGTAATTGAGGCCGTCGATCGTCTTGCCCAGCGCAATCGTGAGTTTGGAAGTCGATTCCTTGAAAGCCCGCGACTCGATCACTTCGCGCAGGTAGATGACCTCACGACGCGGGTTAGGAACTTCAATCCCGACGTGTGGCTTGCCCGGCATGCGATCGATGCGAATCGACTCAGCTTTCAGAGCCAGGCAGAGGTCGTCCACCAGACCGGTAACACGCGAATACTTCACGCCGGGATCGGGTTTGAACTCGTAAGTAGTAACCACCGGGCCGGGACAGATGTACTTGATTTGGCCGGTGACGTTGAACTCGCGGCATTTTTCGGCGAGTTTGGTCGCCATGTTCAGCAATTCGTCGTCGGCTTGTTCGCGGCGCATCTGCGCTTCGTTCAAGAGCTCGACCGAAGGCAGTTGATAGTCACTGGCCGCAGTCTTGGCTGAGACTCTGCGCTGGCCGTCGAATGGCAGCGAGCCAGTGGCCGGGGCTTCGGTTTTGCGCTTGACGGCAGCTTCGCGAACCATCTCTTCAACCAGCGCGGATTCAGCGACCTCGGTCGATTTGCTGCGCGTAGACCAACCCGTTTTCTTCGCGGGCGCAGTAGCTGCACCGGCGGCCGCCGCCATAGTCTTCCCGTTGGTGGTGGTGGCGCTGAAAGAAGCAAAGGCCTCGGCGATTTCATCGCCGCCCGCTCTAATCTCCGTTGTATTCGCAGCGGTGACTTCCGCGCCTGCGGCATTGACCTCCGCCGCCGATCCCGCCGCTTCGCGTTCCGCTTTCGCCTGTCGACGCATTTCCAGACGTTCCTGGCGGCGCTCTCGGCGGGCCATCCGCCAGGCGCGGAATCTTTCCGGAATCAACCTAAGTGAGGCAAAACGATCGCCCAGGACGAGCGTGAGGTTTTCATAAAAGAGCGCGAAGGAGAATCTGGTGGCCAACAAGAGGCCCGTGGCCGCGATTGCTGCCAGCAAAATCGCCGCGCCGACTGTGTTCAGGCCGCTCACCAGCGCTCGGGAAATCATGACTCCGCCTAACCCACCGGCGTTGAAGCTGGCATCAAAAAAAGACCGGAAGTGGGCCAGCGCCAGCAGAGCCGAGGACGACAAGACGACCAGAATCAACCCGATTACTCGGGAAAGCGGGGCATTGATGCGGCGTGAGCGGAAGCGCCTCCAGGCGGCGGCGAGAAACAGAAACGGCAGCAAATAGGCGGCCAGGCCAATCGATTGGAATGATGCCGCGGCGACGTTGGCACCGACGGCGCCAATCCAGTTGTGGGAGCCCGTTTCACCGGCGGCATTCCACGACGGATCATTTGGGTTGTAGGAGAAGAGGCAAAGGAACAGCAGTAATCCCAGCGCCACTAAAGCGATCGCCACGATCTCGTTGACCCGCGTGTTCCTGGGAGCCGGGTGAACTTCAACTTCCATGTCAGAGGATATAGCTGCCATAAGTTTCCGTTCGACAAACTAAGAGTTTGTTCGCTGCTGTTTGTTAAGAACTGCCTAACGTCTGCTCACTCGGGCGGTGCCCGCCTTTAAACAGTACAAGGGATCAAACGACGAGCTGAAGCTTGTCGCCATTTACGCCGCGCGTCGGGAAAGCAAATACTCCTTGATGAAATCATCAAGATCGCCGTTCAGTACTGAATCGACATCGCCTTTCTCAAGTTTGGTGCGCGCATCCTTCACCAGCCGGTAGGGCGCGAGCACGTAGTTGCGAATCTGTGAACCGAAACTGATGTCCTGCTTGTTTGCTTCCAGTTCCTTCGTTTCGGCGCGACGCTTTTCCAACTCCATTTCATAAAGCCGAGAACGCAACACCTGCATGGCTACCGCGCGGTTCTGATGCTGTGAACGCTGGTTCTGACACTGCACGACGATGCCGCTGGGAATGTGCGTGATCCGCACGGCCGAATCAGTCGTATTGATATGCTGGCCGCCGGCCCCGGTGGCGCGATACGTATCAACCCGCAGGTCTTTATCGTTGATGTCGACTTCGATGTCCTCGTCGATTTCGGGATAGACGAAGAGTGATGCGAAGGAAGTGTGGCGCCGCGCATTCTGATCAAACGGCGAGATGCGCACCAGACGATGCACGCCGGCTTCGGCGGCCAAAAGACCATACGCATATTCGCCTTCTACTTTGAACGTCACGCTCTTGATGCCCGCCTCTTCACCGGGTTGATAGTCGATTATCTCGGTCTTGAAGCCGCGCCGCTCCGCCCATTTCAGATACATGCGTAAGAGCATCTCGGCCCAATCCTGCGATTCCGTGCCGCCGGCGCCGGGGTGAATCGTACAGATGGCATTGCGCGCGTCGTTCTCGCCGGCCAGCAACATTTCGGTTTCGGCTTCGCCCAGTTCCCGCTCGAGACGTGTGAGCAGGCCCCGCAACTCCTGCAAGGAACCTTCGTCTTCTTCAGCAAATTCAAAGAGCACGCCGGCGTCGGAACCTTCCGTTTCAAACTGTTCCTGCCGTTTTACGATGCGTTCCAGCCGGCTGCGCTGCTGCAAAAGCTTCTGCGCGGCTTCCTGGTCGGACCAGAAGTCAGGCGCGGACGCCTGCGCTTCGATTGTCTCTAGTTCCGCGCGTTTCGCCGGGACATCAAAGAAACCTCCCGAGTTGTTCTACGCGCTTGCGCAAATCCTCGAAAGAAGTCTTCAATTCCTGGATTGATACTGCAATCATTCTTAACCTTTCTGTCCGAAGCCCGACCGTAAGGGAGGGCCACTTTCGGTAGAAGCCCTCCCTTACGGTCGGGCTTCTGACATTTAGTTCCCCATTCTTCTTTTCCGTCTACTCAGAAAAGTTGCTGAGATAAATCCCAGGCTTATCAAAGCGCAGGCGTAAACAAATAGGTCGCCGTGCCGTGTGTAAAAGGTCGTTTCTGCGTTTCCTTTCGCTACCGTCCAGGTTCGCACTTCCTGTGTAAAACCGGGTGTCGCATCCCACACCGAACCGTTCGCATCGATGTAAGCGCTAATGCCGCTGTTTGTCACGCGGATCAAGGGACGATCGTTTTCAACTGCGCGAAAGACCGCGTTCGACAAATGTTGTCGCATCACCGGCGTCGGACCAAGGTAGCCGTCGTTGGAAATATTAATCAGCACGTCGGCGCCATCTTTCGTGAACCTGCGCGCGATTAAAGGGTGCGCTGCCTCTATGCAAATAAAAACCCCGGCGCGCAAGTCGCCGAGGGGCATCAGCGTATACGAACTGCCGGGCGTGAAATCACCGACGATTCCGCGTACCGAACTCGCGCCCGGTAGCCAGCGGGGCAGCGGCACGTACTCGCCAAACGGCATCAGGCGGATTTTATCATACTGTGCCACGATTCGACCCTCTTGATTTACCAGGACCGCAGAATTATGCGAACCGTCGTGGGGAGCGGGCTCCAGCGAGTTAAGCAGTACTGAGGTGTGGTTGGTTCGCGCAAGGGTCGCGACCACGTCTCGCAACTGCGAATCGCGCGAATAACTGAAGTTCATTGGTGACTCAGGCCAGATGACGAGACGCGGCAGGGCCGTTGCGGAACGCTTCAGAGCGACATCGCTGTCCAAGTCTCTTAACGCCGCGCTACTCAGCGAAAGATGACGGTCGAGCAGAGATTTCATTTCCTTAGCTTCATCGGAAAACTCCATCGGAACGTTCGGCTGAATCGCGATGGTCACTATCGAGCTATTCGACGCTCCGCTTTTGATGGGTGAAAACTGATGCGCGCCATACGAAGCTGCCAGGACAACCACAGCTATTGCGACGATCAGCGCTAGAGCCAGTTTTCTGCTTCGCATTAACAGCAGAACGATTGCGGAGTTTGACAAGATTAGGAGGAAGCTAATGGCGTAGACGCCACCCCAGCGCGCTGATTGAATCAGCCACGGATGAAATGCCTGTGAATAACCCAGAGCATTCCAGACCTGTCCCGTTATGATGTAACGGGACCATTCAAGCAAACCCCAGATGAGTGGCGCTATAAGCATTGCCGCCGATCCGAAATGCTCAATCAGACGGGCCAGGAGCAGACAAAACAGCGCCGGGAAGATCGCCACCAAACCAACAGGCAGCAGTAACAGCGGGTAAGCAAACCAGGCTGAAATATGTCCGTAATGAATTATCGGGTACGTTAGCCACCAGCAGGACCCGTAAAAGAAAATAAGGCCCCAAAGCCAACCCAGCAGGAATGCGCGCAGTCCGTTCCGCGTTTGCGCCGTAGCCACCAACAGAGGCACCAGAGCGATCCACGCTAGAAACCATAAATCAAAGTTCGGAAAAGAAAGAATGGCCAACAGCGCTGAAGACGCGACCAAGGAAACTTCGGGAAGTGTAGGAGCGCTGGCGCGTGCAAGCTTGGCGATGTTCCGCCTGCGATGAGGTGCCTCGAGGGCGACCGCGTCGTGCATGGGGACGAGTTTACCAGTATCCCGCGGCAGCAGTAAGGGGTCGATATTAGCGAGGTTGATGGCTCACGGCCCGGCAGCTATTGTCTGACCAGCGCCACCCTACTCTGAGACCTGGCTTTCCGCTCAATGGATCGATGCCAGTTCGGTGCGGATTTCCAAATTCTGGAAGTCAGACTCGCATACTCAAAAATAAGTTCAGAATTTTTGGAAGGACACTCAAGACGGTGGTCGTCATCGCCGGTTTGAGTGCGAAACGACAAAAACCGTCACTGTCAAAGTGACAAAATCCGCCGTTCTGACCGCCTGTTGACTGATCTCAATCAACCATTAACGCTCGGACCAGTCACCATTCTGACTGCGTGATCTTATGTTTCTTACAAAGGCGGGCCCGATTCCAGAATAGGATATGAAATGAATGCTCTCTAAATGCGGGAGAACCCGGTCATTTCTGACCGGGTTCCAATTTCGGGGGGATTAAACTGAAGGGTCGCTCGGCGGGCGGCTGGCGCAGCGGCTTGCGGCGCTCAGAGAAGTGATGGCGGCGGGGGCACGTTTCATTTCGTGCTAGCCGTCCTTATGCTCAGCACTTGTCGTGCCATGATCTCCGTTCATCGAATCTACTTAGAGGTTAGCGCGTGAATCGAAACCAGAATTGATTAGGTCTAAATGCGGGAGAACCCGGTCATTTCTGACCGGGTTCCAATTTCGGGGGGATTTGACTGAAGGGTCGCTCGGCGGGCGGCTGGCGCAGCGGCTTGCGGCGCTCAGAGAAGTGATGGCGGCGGGGGCACGTTTCATTTCGTGCTAGCCATCCTCCTCTTCAGCATCTCCCGTGCCACGAGTGTTCAGATTTCTGCCTGCGAATTTCGAATCGCGGATTGACGAGTCTGGATGAGCTTCGGTGCGTTTCCTTGGCAGCCAGTTATCAATCGGTAGGAGGCAAACGGAGCTGTTGCTGAATACGGTTTACAGAGATCCACATTCGGCAATCCGATATTGCAATCGGTTAGGGTCTGCCCATAGTCACCTGGCGCTGCAGGGCGATCGCTTCCTGATTGTTCGGATCGATGTTGGTAGCACTCGCGGCGTACTTTCTGGCTTCGCCCAGATCTCCGCGCTCGAGGAAAATTCGGCCCAGCAGAATATGAGCTTCAATCATCTTGGGTGGCGGTTCCCAGAAAATAGCGGTCTTCAAGGCTGCGATGGCAGATTCAGGATCCCCTTGCCGCTGATTGATTTTGCCGCTCAAAAGGAATGCTTCGGCATTGGTTGGCTCAATGATGAGCAGTTTGCGAATCTCTGCCAGCGCCTCGTCATCCCGACCCTGCTGGTATAGATCGCGAATCTTGTTCAGCGCATCCTGCGTGGTGTTCGCGTTGGCTGCGTCAACCGCTTGCCGACGGCCCAGGTCTGAAATATCAACCTGATTTAGAACGTCGCGTGAACGCAAGGCGACGTTGGGAACTGATTGCGATTTCTGCCATTCCGTCTGCCATTTCGCGTACACGGCCTGCATGTACCGGCGGGCTTGATTGTCCGCTGCGTTCGCGGCGTCGGCGTTCTTCGCTCGTTCCTGCGCTTTGGCCAGCAGGAAGTAGGATTGGCCATCTCTGGGATCGGCGGCGATCACTTTCTCGAACTTCTCCGCGGCCTGGGCATATTTCTCGTTGATAAAAAGGGCGTACGCATAATTAAACAAAACGGTGGTGTCGTCGGGTGATGAATCAAAGGCGCGCGACAATAAGGTGATGCCCTGAACCAACAGACGCGTACGCTCCTCGGGTTTCTTTTCGTCGCGGGCCGCTTCGACTGAAACCGCACCCGCGTTGTTATAAACGCCCACCAGCGGCATCACTTTTTCATCAGCCAGCGGCACGAGTGTCGCCAGTGCGTGTTGAAGATCGCCAGTCTTCCAGTAGGCCAGCCCCGCATAGAACTGCGCCTCGCCGTAGTGCGGATCCTTTTTTTGGAGCATCGTGAAGTACTCGATCGCTTCTTTCCATTGGGACTGGTTGAAGAAGAAGCGCCCGAGTTCAAACGCCGCCTGGGAATAAACTGCTCCGCCGTTTACGTTGGCGTAGAGCTTCAGTGCGTTTTTAAAATAGATGGCCCTCGTCGGATCGCGTTCTTCGGTCAGCGATCCTTTCATATAGGCTTCGAAGGCCTGGGGCGGCACCTTCGTCGCTTCCTGAACCAATTGGTTTCGTGAAAACGAGAGAGCTTTGTCACGCTGAAAGAGAATTTGGTAGGCAAGTTCTCCATGGACCCTCTGGAGGTTGGTTACTTCGCCGCCAAAGTCATAGACCCGCGGCGCCCAGGCATTGTCAAAGATATCCCCGGCCATGCGACCTTCGTTGACCCGAATAACACGCGCTTCACCGGTGATCGAAGCCAGCGAGTCTTTTGATTCTGAAGGCGGCAGTACGACATTATAGGTGCCAATCACAATCATTGAGGCTTTGAGTTCGCGCGCGATCTTTATCGCCGTTGCGCGTGACGGCAGCACCGTCAGCGGTAGTCGCAGGCGCTGATAGGCAACGGCGCGCTCGTCGCTGGTTACTACGATCAGTCCCGGCTTGCTCAGCAAGGCTGAGAGCGAGTCCGCAAAACTCTCACCAATCCAGTTGTACTCGGGATGAGTGGAAACGTTTTCGAAGGGGAGGACCACTACAATCTCAGAGCCCGAGGCCGTTTGCGCGGCCCCATTCCGGGCCGTGCCGGCAAGGACGAAAAGCACTGCGAGCGCCGCCGGCAAAACCGTAAACCTCTTTTGAATCATTCTGAAATCCTTAAGTTATTTAATGAATTCCGTCCCGGAAAATTCGATGCCCCCATGATAACAGTGGTTGGATGAGAGCGCATCCCGCAGAGGCTCGGTTTGCTTGTGAAAAGGCGATCGAAAAAATGGCATCACAGACTAAGGTCGTTGCCAGGGGGCGTGGCCTCAGTAACGACCAACTGATTGTCCACACTGACAACGCCTTTTACTGAGCCTACTGCCTTTTCAACTCGGCTTTTCAACTCGGCCGAACTCACTGAACCAACCACGGTTACTTTCCCGTCTTTTACTAATGTACTCACGTCCAGCTTCGATAAAGTCGGGTTCGCGGCGAGCGTACGCTCGATCTTCGATTGAATCGCAGCGTCGTCCGAAGCAGCAGCGTCGGTCGTTTCACTGGCGGGTGTCGGAAACTGCTCTGCTGCCGGCTTCTGTTGGGGCGACGTCGAGGAAGAAGGTTTAGGCGAAGGCTGGACCATTGCGGGTCCCTGCGGAACGCTCTGCTGTGGCAGAACCGTTGAGTTCATAGGATCAAAGGGCCGGCTGGTCAAAAACAGAGCGATGAATGTCGCTAAAGCGGCTGCAGCGATTACGCTGATCGCGAGGAGGCTCTCCCGCGTTCTCGGTGCAGAGCGCCGGTTGCGAGTTTGGCCGCGACCGGACCGGGCGGGGGCTTTTATGACGATGCGATTTCGATTGCTGCGGTTTGAGTAATCAGCCATCAGTAGATCTTAACCTTATGGAACAGGCTTCCACCATTTCAGGCGCGGACGATTATAGAAGATCAGTAGTCCGACTTGCGAAGTCCGCAAAGCTGCGGCCTTTCCTGCCGGCTTCTGATATTCTGCGCAAGCAGCGTGTTGCTCAGCCGTTCTAACAACGAGACGCGGGCCTGTTGCCGCGCATATTGCACAATTATTTTTGGAGGTTACTTTTCGATGTCACGCTTAACAAGATTTTTTTTCGCGGTCACCATGAGTCTCACGGCGACAGTTACAGCTATCGCACAGACTTCGGAGCAAACAACGACCGCGCGCGATCGCCAGTCAGTTAACATTACTGTTTACAACTCAAACCTTGGCCTGGTGCGCGAGACGCGCCGGCTGACGCTGCCCTCAGGACGCATTGCTCTGAGATTCGCCGACGTTACGGCCCAGATTCGTCCTGAAACTGTTCATCTCGCGTCGCTAACAGCGCCTTCGGCACTGCGAATACTGGAGCAAAATTATCAGTATGATTTGCTGAACCCGGCAAAACTTTTGGATAAGTTTGTTGGTCGAGAGATCACTCTCGTGCTGCGCCGCTTCCAGAACAACACGGAAAGCTTCGAGCCGGTGCAGGCTACGCTGCTGTCAAACAATGGCGGACAGGTGTGGCGCATCAATGGCCAGATCGTTATCAATCCGTCGAACATCGCGGAAATGCGCTTTCCTGATCTGCCGAAGAATCTGGTGGCAACACCCACGTTGGTTTGGGATGTCGAAAACGGCCAAATCGGATCACAGAACGTCGAAGCAAGCTATCTGACCGGCGGAATGAACTGGCGCGCGGATTACGTTCTGCTGGTTGACGCCGCCGACGCGAAAGGTGATCTGCAGGGATGGGTAACGCTGACCAATGGCAGTGGCGCGACCTTTGAGGACGCCCGGCTGCAGTTGGTGGCCGGAGATGTGAATCGGGTTTCCGATCAGCGAACCTACGGTGTGGCCGACGCAATGTTGAGGAAGGAGGCGTCCAGCGAATCGCAATTTCAGGAACAGGGCTTCTTTGAATATCACCTCTACACGTTGCAGCGACCGACAACGATTCGCGATAACGAGACCAAGCAGGTTTCTCTGCTCGAGGCGGCCGGCTTTGACGTAAAGAAGGAGTTTGTCTTAAACGGCCAGCATTACTATTACACGAGCTACAACAATCCGGGCCAGCCAATCAAGGAAAAGGTCGGCGTGTACATTCAGTTTCGCAATTCGCAGCAGAACAAGCTGGGCATGCCCTTACCCGCCGGCACAGTTCGGCTTTACAAGAAAGACGATAAGGGCAATCAGCAATTCATCGGTGAAGACCGCATCGACCACACACCCAAGGACGAAGACGTACGCGTAAAAGTCGGCGATGCGTTTGACATCGTGGCTGAGCGGAAGCAAACCGACTACAAAGTGATTGCGCGGAATGTTTATGAGTATGCGTACGAGATCAAGATTCGCAATCACAAGGATGGCCCGGTCACCATTGTGGTAAACGAGCCAATCGGTGGTGATTGGGAAATGATCTCGTCAACTTTCGAGGCTAAGAAGACAGCCGCCTTCGCAGCACAATTCAATGTGCCGGTGGCGAAAGATGGCGAAGCGACGCTGTCGTATCGCGTTCGCGTGAGGTACTAGCTTCAAATAAAAGCCAAATAGGTGTGGCGCAGGTTTGCCAACTTGCGCCACATTTTGTTATATCGCCAGCGATGAAAAGTCGATTTTGGATCGCGGCCGTTTATATTCCGCTTTTCTTAGTCACGAACCTGCTCGCTCAGGCCCCGAGCGCGCCGGCTTCGCTTGATGCGCGCATGCGCTCGGAAATCACTCCCTTCAGAGGCAAAGTCTCAGTCTTCGCGAAGAATCTTGATACCGGCCAGACATACACTTATAACGGCGACGAACGGGTGCCCACGGCGAGTACTATCAAAGTCGCCGTGATGATCGAAGCTTTCGCCCGCGTCTCGGAAGGACGCGCGAAGTGGACTGACCAGTTAGTGCTGACCAAAGCAGCACGGTACGGCGGGTCGGGCGTGCTGCCTGAACTCGGTGACGGTCTTCGACTGACTTTGCGGGACTGCGTAAACCTTATGATGGTCGTCAGCGACAACACCGCGACCAACATGGTGCTCGATTATCTGACGACGGACAGCGTTAACGCGCGGATGAGTTCATTAGGTTTTAAAGCCACTCGCATCATGCGCAGAATTGGCGGCGGCGGCGAAAGCAGGGAAGGGAAGGACCCCGATAATAAGCGTTTCGGCCTCGGCGCCACTACACCGCATGAGATGGTTCAGATACTGGAGCGGCTCGACCGAGGCGAGATCGTCAACGCCGCTGCGTCGAAAGAAATGATCGAGTTGATGAAACGCGAACAAGTGCGTTATGCCATTGCTCGTACGGTCTGGGACGTGCCGATGGCGAGCAAGTATGGTGCGCTCGATCGATTGCGGAGTTGCATTGCCCTGGTCTATTCGAAGCGCGGCAAAATCGCCATCGCCATCACGGTCGACGATATGCCGGAAATTAATTGGTCGGTCGACAATCCTGGTTATCTGTTGATGGCCCGTTTGTCTGCGATTCTAATCGACGGTCTTTAGGCGCCTCCCTCTGGATCACGCGAGCATTCCCCTATTGGCACGAACAAGCTTCACAAAGGCCGGTGAATCCAAGAATTTGGATAGTAGGCTAGCTTTTTGGATAAGAGAAAGCGATCGGGAATTGGCGGTTCGCTAAATCCCGCGAGTTTTTCAGATCAACTCCAAACTCCTCCGGATGGAACAATAAATGCGTTATTCCTCACACGAAAATGCATTCTTGACGGTCTGAACGGACCGAATTTCCTAAAACTTGCGTCGACTTGAGTCCCCTTGACCATGTCTCCCGAGAAATCCGCAGGCGGAAAACTTTGCTGGTCTTGTCGGACTATGCCATCAACCTCGCCAAAACCCATCGCACACCTTTTTTGGAGGAACCAATGAAGCGACAACTCTTTCTAGCAAGCAGAATTGCATTAATACTTGGCGTGCTCCTGGTTATTTGTATGGCGGCCTTGAGCGCCCTCGGACAAACCGGTACGTCAACGGTCAATGGCACAGTCGCAGACCAGCAGGGAAACGTTGTACCCGGCGCGTCAGTGACATTAACCAATGCTAGTAGGAATTTCACGCGGACCCAAAGGAGCACTGACTCAGGCCGGTTCACCTTTACCAGTGTTCCGCCGGGAAGCTATCAGGTTACGGCTGAAGCTAAGGGTTTTAAGAAAGCGATCATCACAGGGGTAAACGCCCTGGTGGACAAACCAACCGACGTATCCGTGAGTTTGGAAGTTGGAGCCGTCACCGAGACTGTGACGGTTTCGTCCAGTTCGGGCGAAGTGCTGCTGAACACCCAGGACGCTACGATTGGAAATAACTTCGTCAGCCAACAGATTACGCAGTTGCCCCTGGAAGCGCGCAACCCGATTTCGTTGTTGACGCTACAGCCGGGTGTCACCCGTGCAGGCAATGTTACGGGCGCCCGCGCCGATCAATCGAATATCACCCTCGACGGGGTTGACATCAATGAAGCGCAGACCAACGATATTAATGCTCCGGTGCTTCGTCTGAATTCTGAGGCGATAGAAGAGTTTCGCGTTGTGGTCTCGAATCCCAACGCCAATCAAGGACGCTCCTCCGGGGCGCAGATATCTCTCATAACCAAGAGTGGTTCCAACGATTGGCACGGCGCACTTTTTGAAGCGCACCGCAACACAATCTTTACGGCCAATACATTCTTTAACAACCGTGCCGGCATACGCCGGCCTACTCTGTTGCGTAACACGTTTGGCGGCGCGTTCGGTGGGCGAATCGTGAAGGACCGTGCCTTCTTCTTTTATAGCTACGAAGGTCGACGCGACGCCAGCCAGTCTAGCGTGACGCCGCGAACTGTGCCACTGCCCGCTCTGGGTCAAGGAACCGTGAAGTTTCTGGGCTGTGCTCCAGGAGTGCCGGCAGCGAATTGCACGAGTGCCAATGCTACTGTTCAGACACTTACTGCAGCACAACTCACAGCGCTTTTCCCGAGCGTGGGACTAAATCCCGTGGCGCTGGCAGCCTTGGCCGGCGCGGCCAGCAGATATCCGGCAAACACGCCGGGTGGCGATGGCTTCAACACAGGCGCTTTCATCTTCAACGCGCCAGTCAAGGTTAATCTGAATTCTCATCAGGTAAGGCTGGACTTCAACCTCAACCGAGCGGGCACGCAGCAATTGATGTTTCGTGGCTCGTACCAATATGATAAACAACCCGTCGGACTTGGCACCTCGACAACAAACCATCTCCAGTTTCCAGATAGTGTCGCTAGAGCCGGCTGGTACCACCCGACAGGCATTGTGGTCGGTCACACATGGACCATTAGTCCAACGAAGACGAACAATTTCCGCTACGGTTTGACTAGATTAGCGCAAAGCAATATTGGGGACACGCCCGGCAACGATATTTTCTTCAGGTTTGTGTTCATCCCGACAACTCAATCCTTCACGCTAAGCCGCATCAATCCAGTCCATAACTTCGTCGACGATTTCTCCTGGATTAAGAACAACCACAACATCCAATTTGGTGCTAACTTCAGAAGGGTTAGCAACCTACGGACGGATTACGGAGCGGCGTTTGATCAAGCTCTCACTAATCCCTTTTTCTATCAGTCATCTGGGAACGTACTCTTGACTCCGATCACATCGGCTGGCTACACAATCAAGGGCAATCCCGATGACTTGAAAGCGGCGGTTGCTGCCGTAATCGGGCGCTTCTCGCAATATACCGCCAGATTTAATTTCGGCCTCGACGGGCAACCGCAGAAAGCAGGCTCGCCGACGATCAGAAATTTCGCGACTGAATCTTACGACGTGTACGGCCAGGACACGTGGAGGTTCAAACAGAACCTGACGTTTACTTTGGGGTTGCGTTACGCGCTTAGCAAACCTGTTTACGAAAAACAAGGTTTCATGACGGCCCCCAACATTCCGCTGGGTGAGTATCTCCGCAGGCGCCACGAAAACGCTGCCAACGGGATTAACTACACGGAAAAGATCATCGTCGACAAAACCGATCACTTATACAACTGGGACAAGAACGATTTTCAACCGCGGGTCGCAGTTGCCTGGTCACCCAGTTTTGGCGACGGCTTCCTCAGCCGGATACTGGGTAAGAACACGAAAAGCGAGCAGCGCAGCGTGCTTCGCGGCGGTTTCGCGATTACCAACGACTACTTCGGTGAACAACTAGCAGTGACGTTCAACGCCCAGAATACCTTAGGCTTTGCTTCGTCTCAGACAATTTCGGCAAATACATACAACGTTACCACCCGTCCGGCGCCGCTCTTTACGGGCTTTGGCCAAGACGTCCGATCCCTGCCGGGGATTACCGTCCCGGGAGCGATCACCTTTCCGCAACAGAAGGGAAACAGCCTGACACGCATCGAGAGTTCTCTGGATAGTCATCAGACATCGCCCATCAACTACAGTTGGAATTTTTCGTTCCAGCGGAGCTTGCCAAAGGGCATGGTGTTTGAAGCTGGGTACGTCGGCAGATCAGCGCGGAACCTGCTTGCCGGTCGCGACGCCGTCGAAACCAACCTGAACTTCACCGATCCGAAGTCCGGGCAAACCTGGACGCAGGCGGCAAGCCTTCTTGAAATCGCCCGCGCTGCAAATGCGCCTGTTGGGAGCATCGCGCCAATAGCTTTCTTCGAGAACTTGTGGGCTCCGGGAAGCCTGTGCGCTGGTCTTGGCACTTGCGTGGGCCTAACAAACACGCAAGCAGTTTACCTCGATGCCACTGACGTGGAAGGTAACGATTGGACGAGTACCCAACTCGACCTGGAATTCGCGGGAGGGCCGAGACACTTTTACCAGGGCCAGTATGGAGCACTCGCCGTTTACAGCACCATCGCTTCATCTGACTATCATGGCGCGACGTTTAGTTTGCGGCAGCGCTTCAAAGACATCTTAAGTTATGACATCAACTATACCTTCTCGAAATCAATGGATGATGTGTCGGGTTTGCAGACCGATGCGCCGTTTACCCCATTCATCTTAAATGCGAACAACATCCATCAGGCGCGTGCCGTTTCGGATTTCGACGTGCGGCATGTGATCAATGCGAACGTGATTTGGCAGCTTCCATTTGGCAGAGGCCGAACGTTCCTGAATCATGGTGGCGTTGCAAACGCCATACTCGGTGGCTGGCAGTTGTCCAGCATTTTCCGCTGGAACTCAGGATTGCCGGTCGAGGCGCCCCTCGACTTTGGTGGTTGGCCAACCAACTGGAACCGGCGCAACTACACCACTCGCATTAAGCCGGTTTCCGCCAGTCCAACTCGCGGCAGCGCTGCGGCGCCCGCTAATTTGTTCTCAGATCCCAAGGCTGCCTATCAGAGCTTCCGCAGTGGCCATCCCGGCGAGCGCGGGGACCGCAACGTTTTCCGCTATCCCGGTTACGTTGTTCTCGATGCGGCGCTGGCGAAGTCCTTTACGATGCCGTGGAGCGAGCGACACAGCCTGCAGATCCGTTGGGAAGTCTTCAACGTCACGAACACTCAGCGGTTAACTTCCGTCGATGGCTTCGTGCAGGGACTTGATCCACAGAATTCCCCAAATCCACCTAGCTTCGGAAATTTCACGGCGATCCAGGGAACTCCGCGCGTGATGCAGGTTGGATTTAGATACACGTTCTGACCTCGAGCACGGGTTGTATTTTGAGTAGGCTGCCGATGAAATACTCGGCAGCCTCATTTCTTGACATGGGGGAAGCAGACCATGAATCACAAACTTCGCGTCGTCTTTCAGCCACGATTCCCGGAGAGTCTCTTCTTACTGTTGAGGCCAATCAGCCTTCTGACGTTTATCGCTCTGGTAACTTTCGGCGGCGCCAACCGTGTCTTCAGTCAAACGGGCATCACGCTCTGGGGTGACGTAAAGATCGACGAGAGAAATGCCCAAGGCAGCTTACCGGGAAGCCTCACTGTCATTCTTTACCAGCTCGGTGGCGCCACCATCGTCGGCCGTCAGACAGTGACGGCAAACGGGCGGTACCGATTCAACAATCTGCGGGCGGGGGAATATGAACTAGCTGTTGAGATCCAAACGGCTGAGATCGCACGGATCCACCTTTCAGTCGCCGGCCGCCCCGGTTCTGACTTTCAACAGGATCTGGAGTTCGAATGGAAGGGCAATAATTCGCTACCTAATAAACCCGGAACCATCTCGGCCGCGGATCTATACAAGCGCAGCGCTGCCGGCGAATTGCTCTTCAAAAAGGCGCAGCAGGCGATGGACAAGAAAAACTACGAGGAAGGAATCACCCTCTTCAAGCAGATAGTTGACGGCGACAAGCAGGATTTTCAAGCGTGGACCGAACTGGGCACGGCCTATCTGATGACGGAAAAGAAGAGCGAGGCCGAGAAGGCTTACGAGCGGGCCGTAGAAATGCGGCCAACATTCTCGCTCGCTCTGCTGAATCTGGGTCGTGTCAGAGTAGCGCAAAAGAAATATGAAGAGGGGATAGCAACGCTGACCCGTCTGCTCGAGCTACAGCCGGAATCCCCCGACGGAAATTACTTACTGGGCGAAGCTTATCTTCAAATCAAAAAGGGATCGAAGGCTGTGCCTTACCTGGAAAAGGCAGCCCAGGTCGGCCGGCCGGAGGCACACCTGAGGCTCGCGACATTGTACGATGCCGCCGGATTGAAAGATCGAGCGGCGCATGAATACGAGGAATATCTGAAGAAGCAGCCTAATGACCCTATGCGCAAAAAGCTCGAGAAGTATATAGCGGATAATAAAAAACCCTGATTTCCCGGGCGCGATCCTCCCTCCCCGTCGAGACAGCCGCAGCGGGGGCTCTCTGAAGAGAAAGGTTAATCGTCGATCGACAATCCCGTTTGTTTGTCGATGTCACCGTTGTCGCCATTCTCGTTTGAAGGGCTCTAACCTGCTCATCGGTTCATAACGCCGTCATGCCGACCCCTCGCATCGAACAAGTTCCGACCCCAGCGGGCATCCAATAATTTGGATGGCGGGCTGGGTTTTCGGATGATGGAGAGTAATCGAGAATCAGCAGTTCGCTAAATCTCAGCGAGTTTTCAGGGCAACTCGAAACTCCTCCGGATGGAACAATAAATGCGTATTCCTCACACGAAACTGCATTCTTGACGGTCTGAACGGACCGGATTTCCCAGAACTCGGGTCGACTTGTTTCCCTAACGATGTCTTCCGAGAACCAATCTACGCAGCAAAGTTTGGCGGTCTGTTCGGATTACGCCATTCAGCCTCAACAAACGCCATTGCACACCTTTTTGGAGGAACCCATGAAGCGACAAACCTTTCTAATTAACAGAATTGCATTAGCCGTTGGTGCGCTTTTCGTTATCACTGCGATGACCTTGACCGCTTTAGGTCAGTCAGCGACGTCGACCGTTCGGGGTGTCGTAAGAGACCCGCAGGGCAATGTCGTCACCGGCGCCACGGTAGCGCTAATTAACCCTGCAACCAATGCTTCTCGCACGACTACCTCAAGCGGTGATGGCGTTTTCACCTTCGAGCAAGTTGCCGTTGGTGACTATCGCCTCGAGGTCGAGGCGAAGGGTTTCAAGAAAGGCGTGATTACCAATTTGCACGCACTCGTGTCCAAGGTCACGCCGGTGGATGTGCAGCTTGAGATTGGGAACGTGTCCGAGACGGTCGTTGTAACCTCAGGCGCCGGCGAAGCCCTGGTGAATCGCGACGATGGCACTCTGGGAAATAATTTCGTGAATCAGCAGATTACCCAGCTACCGCTTGAGGCTCGCAACGTCTTGTCACTGGTCACATTGCAGCCTGGGGTTACTCCGGACGGATATGTGAACGGAGCTCGCAGTGACCAGTCTAATATCACCTTGGACGGGGTCGACATCAACGAAGCGCAGACAAACGCGATAGATGAGCCCGTGCTTCGGCTCAATTCGGAAGCCATCGAAGAGTTTCGCGTAACAACTTCAAATGCTAATGCCAACCAGGGCCGTGCTTCCGGTGCACAGATCTCGCTGATTACCAAGAGCGGCACCAATGACTGGCATGGCGCCCTCTTTGAGGCCCATCGCAATACGATCTTCACAGCGAACGATTTCTTCAATAATCGGAACGGAAGATATGTGGCCACGGATGCAGCCGTAATCCTGGGAACCGCCAAGGTCGGTGATCTTAGGAACCCGCGGCCAAAACTACTCCGCAATACTTACGGCGGAGCCCTCGGCGGGCCGATTGTGAAAGATAAGTTTTTCTTCTTCTATAGCTATGAAGCACGTCGTGATGCTGCCGAATCCACGGTTGTGCGGGTGGTCCCGCTGGCGAGTTTGGGACGTGGCGAACTGCGATACGTAAATCCAAGTGGCGGAATTACGACACTAAATGCCGCCCAACTGCAAACAATTTTTACGAGCAATGGCAACACCGTGGGGGTCAATCCGGTGGCTTTCGCAGCCCTGGCACAAGCTGCAAGCAAGTACCCCGCTAACGACTTCACTGTTGGTGATAGCACCCTGGCGACGCAGTTGAACACTGCCGGCTTTCGCTTCAACGCCAGTACCCCGGTCGCGTTGAACTCGCATACCGCGCGTTTTGACCTCAAGCTTAATGAGAAACATTCGTTCTTGCTGCGCACCAACGTGATCTACGACAAGACTGGCGTAGCTCCACGTTTTCCGGATACGCCGGCGGTACAGAATTGGTCCCACCCCTGGGGCTTTGTGGCCGGGCATACGTGGGCGATAAGCAATAGCATGGTAAACAACCTTCGCTATGGCTTCACTCGTGAAGCTTTCACCAACCCAGGAGATTCAACGGAAAACTCCATAGTTTTTCGCTTTGTTTTCCAGCCTTTCAATTTCAATCGTACTCGAAGCCGGACGACTCCGGTGCAGAACCTAACCGACGATTTGTCCTGGGTTCGCGGCAGTCACACCTGGCAATTTGGCGCGAACTTCAGGATTATTCGAAATCACTCGGTGGACTTCAGCAGCTCGTTCGACAATGCGAGTGCTAATCCGTCGTTCTATGCCGGTGGCGCGGGTGCAGCTCAGTCAAACGCCGTAGATGCCTTTTCCCCCATCGGAGCTGGATACACGTCGACCGTGCAAAACGCTGTGACCGCGTTAATCGGCCGTTTCTCTCAATACTCTGGTGTCTTCTCTTTTAATAAGGATGGAAGCCTTAAACAATTGGGCCAGCCGAACATTCGTAACTTCGCCACCGAGGAATATGACGGCTATGTGCAGGATGTTTGGAAGGTAAAGCGGAATCTGACCATAACCGCTGGGCTCCGCTACAGTATCAGCCACCCTGTCTACGAAAAACAGGGATTTGAGGTAAAGACCAACATTCCCCTCGGAGAGTATTTCGACAAGAGAGTTGCGGCAGCCGCCAACGGAACTGCCTTCAACGACCCAATTACTGTCGAGCTTTCAGGGAAGGCGAACGGCCGATCGCCCCTCTATAACTGGGACAAGAACAACTTTCAGCCGCGGGTCGCCATTGCCTGGAGCCCGAGGTTCAAGCACGGTCTCCTGTCAAGAATACTGGGCAAAGAGGAACAATCCGTTTTTCGTGGCGGATTTGCCATCACGAATGATTACTATGGCCAACAATTGGCTGTGAGTTTCGACTTGAACAACACCATCGGGTTCGTGTCAAGCCAAACAACGGCCGCTAATACTCACAATCTTACGACCCGGCCTGGTCCGCTGTTTACCGGTTTCGGACAAACAGTCAGAACATTTCCATGCTCACCCAGGTTCTGCATTTCCATTCCGAGCAAGGTGACATTTCCCAACCTACAACCGGCCGATGAATCCCCGCGCATCGAATCGTCGCTGGATTCGCGGCTAGTAGCGCCCATTAATTACAGCTGGAACTTTACTTATGAACGTCAATTGCCAAAGGGTCTGCTGATTCAGGCTTCTTACATTGGTCGCTATGCGAAGAATCTGATCGCCACGCGCGATGTGATGGCCCTGAACAATATCGTCGACAAGAAGTCGGGGATGGATTGGTATACGGCGGCCACGCAACTCGAGATACTCCGCGCTAACGGCACGGACATCTCCGCAGTCGCCAAGATTCCGTATTTCGAGAATCTGTTCCCTGATTTGGGAACGAATTACTGGGGCGATCCAAGCTTGAGCTCAACGCAGGCAGTCTACCAAATCGCCACGGATTTCTTCGGCAATGACTGGACGGACACGCAGTTTGAGATTGACGATTTCGGGATATTTCCAAACATGTTTTTCCAGCCACAATATGGCGCGCTCGCAACCTTCAGCAGCATTGGCAGATCCTGGTATCACGCGGGGACGTTATCCATCCGCGAGCGGCTTAGGAACTCGCTTACCTTTGACTTCAACTACACTCTGTCACACTCGCTCGATGACGCCTCAGGTTTGCAAACCAGCGGTGGATATGGCGCGGCGTTTATTCTCAATCCGCTGCGACAGAGAGATTGGTATGCCGATTCGGATTTCGATATTCGGCATATCATCAACATGAATGCTGTCTGGCAACTGCCGATCGGTCGCGGTCGTTGGCTGTTCAATGATGCCAACAGGTGGGTGAACGGCATTCTCGGTGGTTGGCAGTTGTCAGGCATTTACCGCTGGAATTCGGGCTTGCCGTACTCAGCTCCATATGATGACGCCCGCTGGGCGACGAATTGGAACGCGCAGAGCTATAACGTCAGGGTCGGCCCGATTAGCACTTGTCCAACTCGTGGCGGCATCGACTCGCCCAAGCTCTTCGGATGCAATACCACAGCGGCATACAGGAGTTTCCGAAACGCCAGGCCGGGAGAGTCGGGTGATCGCGCTCCCTTCAGGCTGCCGGGATACGTGAGTTTGGATCTGGGTCTGAGCAAAGAGTTCAAGATGCCCTGGGGCGAGAACCACAAACTGCAGCTTCGTTGGGACGTTTTCAACGTAACCAATACCCAGAGACTTGGAAGTGTAGATGCCAGCCGGACGGGTTACGGCATCACCGCGGATCCGGGGGGAAGACCCTACGGTTGCAGCGGCGCTTCATGCATTTCACAAGGTTTTCAGGGTGATCCACCTAATGGTGTTCCGGCCAACGCACCCACGAATTGGTCGAATTTCACGGCCATTCAGGGAACGCCGCGAGTAATGCAGGTAGGCCTGCGGTACTCGTTCTGACTATTGACGTCGTTAACACTTTCAAGCGGGTTGGAGATTTAATTTCCAACCCGTTTTCTTTACCGGCAGTTAGTTCCTAGCCGAGCAGTCCGACTATCAATTCGCTCAACCAATCAAAGTCGATTGGCTTGGTGACATACGCATCAAACCCCGAGTCTTTTGCGCCCTCACGAAAGTCGCTTTCCTGATGAGCCGTAACGGCTACGATCGGCACCGCGCGCATGCCGTCAAACTCTCGAATCAGCTTCGTTGCTTCGAGGCCATCCATCTTCGGCAGAGAGAGATCCATGAGGATAATATCCGGATACTCTTGTTGAGCGAGCACGACTGCTCTTTCACCGTCTTCGGCTTCGATCACACGATAACCCCGGCGCTCCATCTCCAACTGCATTAGGTAGCGTGTATCTTCGTCGTCCTCGACCAGCAGGATCTTCAGATTGTTGGGCGTCTTTTCGCTCATTCGTTCTCAGAGGGCAAGGTCAAAAACGTTTTCTGGGTGTTCCCAAAGCCAAGCGATGAGGGTTGATTGAGCCTAAGCCTGGGTTAGATCGATGTCAAGCCTTATCTCTTAGAAAGTGGGCTTAGATTCCAAACCATGACGAAATCCGGGGGAACCTGATTGAAGCTGTTTTCGTTAAGCTAGCTGCTGGACCTCGTAAGACTCGAAGGAGACAAATCAATGAGACGCGTACTGATCGTTGTAGTTCTGATTGTTGGCGCCGCGATTCTGGGCCTGTGGAGATCCCAGGGAGGCGTCCGCCAGGGGCTCACTCGCGCGGTGGGAGCATCGGGCGAGGATGCGCAGGGCGACGCTCGCGATGAAATTCGCAAGAGCTTTGAGCTCCAGCCGGGCGCGCGCGTGGAAGTCCAGGGCATCAACGGCTCAGTTGAGGTACAAACTTCGGATACCAAAACCGCCGAGGTCTACGTGTTGCGCACAGCAGGCAACCGCGACTCTCTCAGCCGAAGGGAAGTGACAATTGAGCAGACCGCCAACGGCTTGCTCGTACGCGGCAAGGAAGCACGGCACGCAGGGATTTGGGAACATCTGTTCGGCGGCCGCAACCCCAGGGAAGAGGTAATAATCAAGGCACCCCGGCGGATCGCTTTGGCGCTGAGGGGCGTGAACGGCCGCGTCCGTAGCGGCGACATTGACGGGCCGTTGGAAGTGAAGGGCGTCAACGGCAGCGTCGAATTGGGACAGACTTCCAGCTCGGCTGAGATCAGCGGCATCAATGGAAGGATTTCAGTCGGCTTGAAGTCGCTTGACGATCGCGGCGCGCGGGTCAGCGGCGTTAACGGCGGTATCGAGCTGCGCCTGGCCAGCGGTTTGAATGCCGATCTAACTGCCAAAGGAATGAACGGCAACGTCCGTTCAGAGATTTCCGAAGTCACGGTCGATAGGCAAGAGTACAGTCGGAGCTATTCGGCCCGCATCGGCAGCGGGGGCGCGCCGATTACGATCAGCGGCATCAACGGCAACGTCAGGCTTACCCGTGCAGACACGACTGCGGACAGTTCTGTTGCCAGCGATAAGAAACCAAACGCCACATCCGATCAGAAAGCAGAGAAGAGCTCAGCGGCTAACAAGAGCGCGAAATCGGGCCAGTAGCCCGCAAGTAAGAGAGGGCGCAGCGAGAGCTACTTCGCGAATAGAAAAAAAGGCCGGCATCGTCGCCGGCCTTTTTTGATTTTATGGTGCACCCAGCAGGACTCGAACCTGCGGCCTTTTGATTCGAAGTCAAACGCTCTATCCAGCTGAGCTATGGGTGCACACGAAAGAATGGACTTTGATCTTCGTACTTAAGTCTTCGAATTCAGAACATAACCCTCTCGAGTTCAGAGACCAAAGACCAACCAACTAATACTCACTTCATGTTCATGTTCTTCATCATTGGCTCGCCGGGCGGCATCATCCCACCCTGAAACTCATGACGAATGAAGCTGATCATATCCTTAATCTGCTGCGGCGTCAGTTTGTCTTTGAACGCCGGCATGCCGTCGCCGCCCTTTTCGATCTGCTTAACAAAATCCGAATCGGGATGACGCAGGGCATGGCCTTCGCGCAAGCTCGGCACTTTTAGCTTCGTGCCGTCGGCGAGTTTCACCGGACCGCCGGTACCGTTTGCGCCGTGACATTCCTTGCAGTTCTTCTCAAACGTGGCCCGCGTCGTCGCGAAAGCGTCGGGCGTCGCCGAGGCCGTCGTGGGTCCACTATTGGTGTTTGAGTTGGGCGACATGGACGTCTTGTTGCAGGCAGCCGACGAAAGCGCAGCGGCAGCCGCGATGATTACGATTGATAAGCGTTTCATCCTCGGATTCTCCGAACCATCAAGCGTTAACTTCTTAAGAGATGTCGCGGAGTATACCACGGCGCTTCCTGATCGCTTCAGTTGTGTCCCGCCCTGATAAACGGTGTTCAGAGTACCGACTTTACTCGGGCGTTGCCAGGTGAGAAAAACCCCCAATTGAAGTCGGCACTCTGAACGTCATGAAGTTAGGATATCTCCATTGCTTCTGCTCGGTTGCAAACAGGCGAAGATAAAAGGCAGAATAGGTGCGCCAACTCAGGCATTCTTTAATCGCAGCACGATACGGGCGAAACTCTTTTTTGATCGAACAATCTGAGACGATGGACACGGAACGCGATCAAACCAACAACTCTACGCGGGGCTCGCTTCGGCTGGCGCCAAATGTAGACGAACTGGAAGAGCACAAGCGCAAGATTCCGCGTCAATACGTCAACTTCACTTTCTATCGCGCCCGGCCAGAGTGGCGCATGCTCGATGAAGTCGAGAAGACGGCCTGCAAACAGGAGTTCGCGCACACCGTCGATGATTTTCGCAGCGACTTGCTGATTCATACTTATTCCACTGTCGGGCTGCGCACGGATGCCGACTTTTTGATCTGGCGTATTGGTTGCGACCTCGAACCGATTCAGGCAATGAGCCAGCGGCTCAATCGCACAGTCATGGCCAAGTACGTCGACCCGACAAAATCGTTTCTGTCAATGACGAAACGTTCGATGTACATCACGAAAAATTGTTCCGAGCACACAGAGGACCGGCAACACATCATCCCCGGTCAGTCCGACTATTTGTTTGTTTGCCCTTTGCAGCGAACGCGCGAATGGTACTCGCGGCCGCAGGAGCAACGCCAGGAGATGATGGACGAGAATGTTCGCATCGGCTCGAAGTACCGGTCCGTAAAACTGCACACGACTTACTCGTTCGGTCTCGACGATCAGGAGTTTGTGGTCGCGTTTGAGACTGACAAGCCTTCAGACTTTCTCGATCTTGTTCAGGAGCTGCGCGAAACCAAGGCGAGTTGCTTCACCCTGCGCGACACTCCGATGTTCACCTGCCGGCAGCGCACTCTGGCCGAGTGTCTGGACGCGCTTGGCTGATGCAATCAGACGCGAAGCGGCCTGCCTCAAACAGGCTGAACAACGGATCCAAATCACTCCGCCCTCTCACGTCTTCCTACTTCAAAAATAGAAATCTCTGGCCGGCGCTCGGCATTCCGCTAGTTCTGTTGGTCACGGCCCTCCAACTTCGCTACCAGGGACGTTTGTGGTGGTGTGCCTGCCAGGGGTTTCTCTGGACAAGTGATGCGTGGGGCCCGCGTACTTCTCAAACCTTTCTTGATCCCTACAGTTTTACGCACATTCTCCACGGCCTGATGTTTTGCGGGCTGCTGGCTTTACTCGTTCGCGGAATGTCTTGGAGGTGGCGGTTGTTTATGGCCCTCATGATCGAGTCGGCCTGGGAATTGATCGAGAATACCAACACCGTGATTGAGCGCTATCGTGAAGCGACGGCAGCTCTCGGCTACCAGGGCGACACGGTCGTCAACTCGCTCGGCGACATTATCTGCTGTGGGCTTGGCTTCATGATCGCGCGGAAGCTTGGATGGCGCCGATCGATCGTGATATTCGTGGCGACAGAGCTGCTGCTCCTGATCTGGATTAGAGACAGTCTGCTGCTGGAAATTATCATGCTGATTCGTCCGGTTAGCGCCATCAAGGCTTGGCAGATCGGTCATTAGCAATCAGAGAGGGAACACTAAGAACATCTTGAAGACGCGCTTTATATGTCTGGCGATCTGCTGCGCACTCGCGTTTGGCGCTATCGCTCGTCCGTCCAAGTCGCGCACTGAGCGAATGGATCAAGTCTCCGCGTCACCCCGTCTCACCGTCCCCCGCTCCGTCAACGAATACCTCTGGTATGAAGCTGAGAACATGCGCGGCCTGACTGAAACGTCGCGTCATGAACCACTACTGAATCCTTCCTATCTGGAATTGCCTGCAACCAAAGCTCCGGGATGGTCGATTAGCGGGCCGGGTGTTTCCGCCGAGTGGTCGCAGGGCGGTGAGAGCGAGTGGAATTCAGTCGCCGCCGCAGCGGACGAAACGCGGGCAACCATTTATCAGGATCTCGAAGTCCCGAGAGCCGGCGAATACCAAATCTGGGTGCGCTATGCTGACTTTGCCAACAAGACCGAGAACTTTGTAATCCGTATTTCGCAGAACGGGCGCGAGGCTCTTCAACATGAGTTCGGGACCAGGGACGTAATCGATCCGCATGATGAAGTGAGCAGGTATTGGGGTTGGGCCTTTGCCTGGGACGGTGCGGCGGCAACGCTGACTAAAGGCCCGGCACGGGTCTCAATCGAAATCGATAAGGCCGCACAAGCACGTCGGCAAGTCGATTGCTTTCTGATTACGAACGACCTGGCATACGTGCCGAATGGCCGTCGCAAACCTGACTTTGCCGCGACGCGTTACCTCCGCGAGTGGTCAGGCACGCGCGCGCCTCTGGCGCCGCTGATTGATGCGCCGCCGCGAAACGATCTGCCGCCGGCGTGGTCGCGGCCGAAATTGGCCGGCCGCGACTTTCTCATGCCCTGGAATATCGCGAAAGAGTTCTGGCAGCTTTACGACAAACCACCCGGCGAGCGTCCACTCTATCCCTTCAATGCCGAGCCGATTGACGAGTTTGTCAAAACCTATTCAGGCAAACGTGACGTTCCCATCTTTGCTTCGAACCTTGTCGTGCCCGTGGTCTACATAAACGACCTGCCGGAGTTGATAAAAGAGGGAAGTGCGTTTCGTCGTTATCTGGCTGAAACGAAATCGCCGTTTGCGGTCTTGATAAATTACGGCGCGGCCAACTTTGCGTCGGCCGCGGAGGCTCAAGCGGCCTGGAAACTTCTGAACACCGACTTGCGCGATCAGTTCCTCGGTTGGATCTCAGGCGAAAGCATCGGCTTTGTCTGGAGCGAAGCGCCGCAGTATTTGAAGATCTCGCCCGACATGACGAGAGCTCAATTACTCGCAGCCCATCAGGCGTTCTACACAGACGCGCTCGCGCGAAAATGGAGCGCAATGTTCAAGACGCAAACCGGGCCGATGTGGGACAAGATGATTCCGGCGCAATCAACCTCCAGCACGTCTTTCGCGCATGCGCTGACCGAGTGGGGCGTGCGGGTGATTGGAATGGAAACCGCGGCGGTGCAGCCGATGACGGCGATGCGCCTGGCGTTCACGCGCGGCGCGGCGCGGCAGTACGGTGGCGAATTCTTTTATTATCACGCGCCGAATTTTGGTGATAGCGCGACCACGTTTACCAAGCAGCAAAACTTTGCCGGCCCGGACAACTTTTTTCATTCGCGTTACGGAGCGACGATGGGACCGTCGCTCTCGTGGTATCGAAAAAGTTATTACCTTTATTACATGTCGGGCGCATCCGCAATCTATCTCGAGCAGGGTTTCGATCAGTTTTTCAAACCCGGCCCGGGCGAACATCCGTTTCAATTGAATCCGCTCGGTCACATCACGGATGAGTTCATCAGGTTCGCTGAAAAGCATCCCGACCGCGGCACGCCTTACACGCCCATCGCGTTTCTGCTCGATCCGGCGCACGGCTGGGAAATGACCGACTATCCGCAGTGGCCGTTCGGTATTTCTCAAATTAATCGCAGCGATCGCGCGCTGCGAGAGTTGTTTGGCGCGGCTTATTATCCCGGACCGGTTCGTGAAGGCGAGCCCGCCAGCGGCGAGCGACAGGCATTCGTGCCGGGAGTCTTTGGAAATATCTTCGATGTGCTGGTGGCTTCACCCTTCCAACGTCCAAGATCCAAGGTCCAAGGTCGAGCAAATGCTGGAAGCGCGGACGTCTCGTCCGCATTGAGCGCCGAAGGCGCGAACGGTGTTGGATCCCCAATAGACGCGATAGATTCGTACCGGGCTATTGTTGTTGGTGGAGATATCAAGTGGACGAGCGACTGGGCGCAGAAACTTTTCAGCTACGTCCGTAAAGGTGGCGTCGTGGTATTGAACACGGCCCAGACGAGCGGCCTGTCACCGGAGTTCCTGGGAGTACAGGAATTCGGCGCGCTCATAGAAGAAGACAGTGCGCGCTGTCTTTCTGCAGGCGAACCTCCGCAGGACTTGAGCGGCCAGGCGTTTCGCTACAGGAAGGTCGTCCCCAAAGGAAGCGAAGTTCTAATCGCAACACCCAACGGCGACCCACTGGTGACCGTAAACAAGATCGGTCGCGGCAAGGTGGTGTTTGTCACAGTCCCGCACCTTCTGGGTGAAGATGAACGACTGCTGCCTTTCGTTGCTCATCTGCTCGCTCATCTCGCCGCCGATGCGACGCCGGTTAGAGTTGCAGGCGACGTTGAATACTTAATCAATCGCAATTCGCGCGGATGGGTCGTCACGCTCTTCAATGACAACGGCGTGTTCAAGCCACAGCAGGGATTGGCCCAGGTCGATCGCAGCGCGAATGTAAACGTGACGATCGGTTTACGCGGCGCCGGAATTTTGAGCGCGGTTGAATGGACTGCGGACCAAACTCTCTCGGTGACCAGAAAAACGGGCGCATCCGACAGTGTCACACTCAACATCGCCGCCGGCGGGATCGCGGTTGTTGAGTTGGTGAGTGCGCGTTAAGATAGGCGCTCGCATCGAAAATCAATGACCAATAAAGTTGCGCGCAGGTTTTTCATCAGTGGCGACGTGCAGGGGGTGGGCTTTCGTTTCTTCGCTCAGCGCGCGGCGGCGCGTCATCAGGTGGTCGGTTATGTGAAGAACCTTGATGACGGACGGGTTGAGGTTCTCGCGGAAGGTCCGGCGCCGAACGTTGAAGCGCTCAAGCATGAACTTGCGACCGGCCCTCGCTTCTCGGCGGTCCAGCATGTCGAGGAGATCAATCTCGATCCCACAGGCTTGTTTTCATCCTTTCGCATTGACCACTGAAACTGTGACCTGTTCAATCTCGTAAACAAACGGTTAGCATGGACCACACCAAACCGACGCTCGTTCTTGAGCACGTGACCAAGCGCTACGGCGAGTTTACCGCGGTTAACGACCTCAGCTTGCAGGTGCGGCCGGGCCGCGTCTTTGGTTTGATTGGACCGAACGGCGCCGGCAAGACCACCACCATCCGGATGATCGTCAACATCATCATTCCCGACTCAGGCAGCATCGCATTGTTCGGGCAACAGATGACAAGCGCGCTGCAGGATCGCATCGGTTACCTGCCGGAAGAGCGCGGGCTCTACAAGAAGATGAAGATCGGCGAGCAGTTGCGCTTTTTCGCCGAGCTGAAAGGCCTGCGCGGCAAGGAAGCCGACGCACGGATCGATAACTGGCTCCGGAAGCTACAACTTTCCGACTGGAAAGAAACGCGCACCAAAGAACTGTCAAAGGGTATGCAGCAGAAGGTCCAGTTCATAACGGCAGTAATTCACAATCCTGACCTGGTAATTTTGGATGAGCCGTTCTCGGGCCTCGATCCGGTCAACGTAGATTTGATGAAGGAAACGATCCTGGAACAAAAGGCGGCGGGCAAGACGATCATTCTCTCGACGCATCAGATGGAAATTGCGGAAAAACTTTGTGACGACGTCTGCATGATCAATCGGGCGCATAAGGTTCTGGATGGCCGCTTGCGCGAGATCCGGCGCAGTTTCTCGCGCAACGCCGTCGCGCTGCAAATCAACGGCGGCGACGGCTTCTTGAACGATCCGGCGTTGGTGGCGAACATTCGGCAGAACGGCGATGACTTTGAGGTGTTACTTGTACCGGGAGCGAATCCGCAAACTCTTTTAAAGCGTCTGGTTGATGCGGGCGTTGATGTCACGAAATTCGAATTGGTCGAGCCAAGTTTGCACGACATCTTTATTGAAAAAGCAAGAGAGGCTGCATGAGAAAACTCCTCGCCGTCATCAGGCGCGAATATATTCAGCGCGTGCGCTCCAGGTTTTTTATGGTCATGACGGTGATGGGACCGGTAATAATGCTTTTGTTTACCGTAGTGCCCTCTTACCTCGCCAGAATCAAGGCGGGCGGTCCGACGCGCATTGCGGTCGTTGATGAAAGCGCAAAGCTTTACGATCGTTTTCGCGATGCCCTCATGACTGAGCGCGCTGAGGATGAAACCGAGTCACAGCAGAACGCACCGGCTCCGCAGGTCAATTCCAATCAACAAGAGCGAATGAAGCGTACGGCGCAGTTTAGCGAACAAGGCTACACGCTCGAGCGAGTCGATCGCGCCGGCAAGTCTCTGGAAGATATCAAACGGCAGCTTAGCGAGCGGGTGCGAAAATCAGAACTTGATGCCTACGTCATTATTCCGAGCGATATTTTGACTAACGGCAAGGCTCAATTTTATGGCCGGAACACCGGCGACGTTTTTACTCGCGAGACGGTTGCCGGCCGTTTGAGTATCGCTGTGCGCGATGTACGTCTGGCGGAAGAGCATGTGCCGCCCAACGTCGTGAATGAACTCAACCGGAAGGTGACTCTGTCAAGCACAAAGGTGAGCGCCGGCGGAGAAGAACAGGATTCCGGCGGCGGATTCAGCGTAGTGTTCGGTTTCGGCTTGATTATTTACATAACCACCCTATTGTACGGCCAGATGATTCTGGGGGCCGTGATCGAAGAAAAAGAAACGCGGATTGCTGAGATATTGTTTTCTTCCATAAGATCGTTTCCGCTGTTGGTGGGCAAGCTAGTGGGCGTTTCGCTGGTGGCATTGACGCAGTTGGGGATCTGGAGCCTCGCGTTTGTCCTCTTTGCGTTGTACGGAGTGGGCGCGGTGGCGGCGCAGGGAGTACCAATCAGCCTGCCGCATATTCCGGCGATGATGTTCGTTTATTTTGGTTTGTATTTCCTGCTTGGTTATTTCCTTTATGCCACGATCTATGCATTGATAGGGTCGATGGTGACTACGGCACAAGAGGGTGGCCAGCTGTCTACGCCCGTTGTCATGCTGCTGGTAGGCGGATTATTCCTGGCGTTTCCCGTGATCCGGAGCCCGAATTCATCATTGGCATTTTGGGCTTCAATGTTTCCATTCTTCGCGCCAATAACTATGCTGGTCCGCATTGTGACTGAAACGCCGCCGCTGTGGCAGATTGCCTTGTCGCTGGCGATTGGCTTTGCGACCGCGGTGGGCTTGATTTGGTTGGCGTCACGCATCTACCGCGTCGGCATGTTGATGACTGGAAAGAAAGCATCGATTCCGGAAGTCTGGCGTTGGGTGCGACAAGCTTAGCCGGAGCCACAGAGTCACAGAGACAGTGAGTCGATGCCGATTGAAATCGAAAAGAAATACCGGCTGAACCAGAAACAGCGACTGGCGATCGAACGTCGCTTGCGCAAAGTTGGCGCCGTCAAACACGAAGTTGAGCATGAAGAGAACACAATCTACGGAGGCGGGCAACTCGATTTCGGAGGCTGTGCGCTGCGTCTGCGTCGCGTCGGCCGGCGCGCAATTCTGACCTTCAAGCAACGCATTCCTACCAAATCTTCGGTCAAGCATCAGCGGGAAGAGGAAACCGAAGTCGCCAACGCCGACAAAGTGGACGCGATTCTTCGGTCTCTCGGATTCCGGCCCGCATTGGTTTACGAGAAGCGGCGCCGGCGATGGAAACTCGGCAAGGCCGAAGTCCTCGTCGATGAGCTTCCGTTCGGACTGTTCATGGAAATAGAAGCGTCGGAACGAGAAATCCCCCACATTGAGAAGAAGATCGGCGCGGAGGATCTGCCTGCGGTAGTGGAGACTTATCCTACCTTAACCGCAAAGTTTGGGAAGAAGCGCAACGGAACCATCGAAGCGCGCTTTAAGAAGTCGAAGAGTTCTAAGAAAAGTTAGCAAGGACCAGCTTGGTCAGTAGTTCGTGTCATGCACGTCGACGCGCTGCACGGAAAACACGACGCGCATCGTTTCGGGCCGGCGGTCCATTGAGGCCGGGACAAAGGCTGCATTCTGGCGGAGCGCCTTCTCAAAGTCCGCCAGCATACGTCGATCGCGCGGCGCCTGCATCACATCCGCTAATGACGCCTTGCCATTACTGAAGACATCCGCGACTACGACCATGTCGTCGTCGTCCTGGCGGCCGTTCTCGTGGAGATGCGCCGGTTCCCAGGTCAGTGTTGCCAGCGCGCCACCAGGATCAAGGCTGGGTGATTCGGTGTTGAAAGGCGCCCGCAACGCGGCATAGTTCTCAGGGGAGATTGGCTTGTTGATGTCGAAGCCCAGGCGCAAGGTATTGCCCGAATTGCCAGCACTTGCCGACGATTCATCAAAAGCGCGGGCCGCGTCGTGAAGGGCCAGCATATGAGGTCGCAAAGCCAAAAACACTGCGCTGAAAAGAACCAGTGAGGCGAGGGAACTGAATGCATAACGCATCAGCCGCGGTTGCAGTGCCGTGATAATCAGGTCTTCAAACGTAGTGGCCCGACGGGCCCTTTGGACGGCTGCCTCTGTTACTAAAGCTTTATTGATTGACGAAATAAGATCGGCCGGTGGCGCCGGTCGCGAAAGCATTGCCAGATCGTGACGGATCGCGCGCAGGTCCGCTATCTGAGCACGACAAACCGGACATACTTCCAGATGCTGGTAACAGACTGCTCGCGTCTCTGGCGTCAAACCGTCATCAACATAAAGCGAAAGCGATTTTTGGATCTCGTCACACGACATAGGCTCTGAAATCTCAGATTTCAAATTTCAAATTCAAAATTCCGCCGGCGAATGGCTGGCCGACCCCGGCTGCTTCCCGAAGGGAAGCAACGCCGATCTGAAACCGCGAGCGGTTCGGACTTTACCTCCAGAGCCGGAGCGAAAACTACGCGTTGTTGCTGGCCACGTTTTCAAATCGCTGCGTTCCTGGCTGAATCGCCCTGCGCCCGTTCCCAGATCGTCACTTCGACCCCATTGGCACCGAGTTCTTCGTGAAGCCGGGGCGGGCCAACCATTCGTATTTACAAAGATCCTGGAGTTTGCCCCGCAACTCTAATCTTCCTCTCGACAGCCGTGACTTTACGGTGCCGATGCTGATCTGAAGAGTTTCGGCAATCTCTTCGTAACTGAATCCTTCGACGTCCCGGAGAATTACAGCTTCGCGAAACGGTCGTTTCAACTCGAGCAAAGCCGCCCGTAAATAACCTTCTCGCTCCCGTGCCAGCATCTCTTGTTCCGGATCAATCGCATCGTCATCTGTCAATTTCGCGCTTAGCGGCTGCTCGTTTCGGTCGTCGGTGGCGTCGAGCGACACCGTAAGGTCGCGTTTGCGGCGGCGCCACCAGCGCCAGCGATTGCGTGCCTGGTTGATCGCGATGCGATAGATCCACGTTTTCAAATTGGCGTCGCCGCGAAAGCGGCCGATGCTTTGAAAAGCGCGCAAGAAGGTTTCCTGCGTTAAGTCCCGCGCCTCCTCAGCATCAGTTGTCAATCTATAGAGCAACGCGTAAACATCGCCAGAGTGCTCGGCGACGACTTGCTCAAAAGCCGCCGCCTCTCCGCGTCGTAATCTTTCAAGGAACTGGTCTTCGGCTGTTGAGCGGACTTCGATTGCAGCGGCCGGAGCAGCTTCTTCCAAGCCCGCATGCCCGCGGAGGGCGATTTGCTCTCCGTAGCTCACTCGGCACCCCCCTCAGCACCCATTTGGGCGGGAAGCTCGAAAGCCGACGTCCGCAATGGCTTCCCGGACAGACGCCCATTTAGACACCGGCCGGTTTTCGTTTGTTCCCACCAAATCATCGCCATCGCCTCTACGCTCATTTGATGACAAACAACCTCGTCAGCGTTGCGATCTTGCGTGGTGTCCTCATCTTGATAAATGTGTTCAGAGTGCTGACTTTAGTCGGGCGTTTATCAAGCAGGAAAGAACCCAACTGAAGTTGGAACCCTAAACGCTCTGAAATTAGGATACCACCCGATCCCTCGGCCTGCTTGACAACGTTCCGAGCGGTCGCTAAATTCGCTGTTTCCGCGATCATACACTAAATTGAACGCACTTGACTGTGCATACTTGCAAGAGGAAATCCGTTGGCGAAATTCAAGAAAAAAAGGGCACGCGAACTGAAGCACGATCGGTTTCGCGATACCACGATGCTGCTGGCCGACCGGCTGGCTGATCGCGTGGCCGGCCGCCGAAAGCAGATTCTTTACGGGCTGTTGGGCCTGATTGTCCTGGCGGCGGCAGCTTACGGCGTGGTTCGCTGGCGCCACAAACATGCCGAAGAAGCCGAAGCAGCAATGGGCCGCGCGATCGCTATCAATGGCGCAGAGATTTCAACTACTCCCGCGGCCGGCTCGCGGGATCCGGTATTCAGCACTCAGCAGGAGCGCTCCGAACGGGCGATTAAGGAATTTGAAAGAGTGGCGGCCAAATACGGCGAGCCGTACCGTACGCAGGCGCGTTACTTTATTGCGACGAACCTGCTGGTCACGGACCGCGTCAAGGCTGAGAGCGAGTTAGTGTCCATGAGTCAGACCAGCGGCGAGATTGGGGTGTTGGCAAAATTCGCGTTGGCTCAGGCAAAGGAAGCTGACGGAAACCTTGACGAGGCGGCGAGGCTTTACGGCGAAGTAGCCAAGCTGGACTCAGCCATAGTCACTGCCGAAACGGCCAATGTTCGCCTGGCAGTGGTTTACGACAAGCAGGGAAAGAAGAAAGAGGCGGCCGATCTGCTCTTCAATATCGTCGACGCGGGTCGCAAGGCGCGGGACAAAGACGGAAAGCCGGTGCCTGAATCGGCCGCCGCGCGGGACGCTGCCCAGAAACTTCTAAAGATAGATCCGGCTCGTCACGCTCAACTGACGCCAATACCTCCGCCAGCGGGCCTTTCATTCTGAACGGGCTTTTACCCTGAGTTGTTCGGGTCAAGACTCCGGCGGGTCTTTCATTTCGAGATCTCAAATTTGAGATTTGAACTCTAAGATCTCAAGGAAATCCAGGATCTAAGACGAATGGATGGCCTGACGCATTCACTGCTTGGCCTGACAGCAGCCAAAGCCGGACTCGAGCGCTGGTCGCCGTACACCGCGGCCGTGTGCGTCCTCTCTGCTAACGCTCCTGACATTGACGTCGTTTCCGGGTTCTTCGGAGATCGTTGGACTGTCTTACAGTACCATCGCGGAATCACTCATTCCATAGTCGGCACGTTGACGCTCGGCCTTTTGATTCCTTCGATCTTCTGGGCGATGGAGCGGGCGATTGCGAAATGGCGCAGGCGACGGCCGCGAATTCGCTATCGCGGTCTGCTCCTCGCGTCACTGATTGCCGCGGCCACACACCCGTTAATGGATTGGACTAACAACTATGGTGTGCGGCCGTTGCTGCCGTGGAATGGCCGTTGGATCTATGGCGATTTGGTTTTCATTGTCGATCCTTACATTTGGCTGGCTCTGGGCGGCGCGGCCTTTCTCCTTACCAGCAACCGTTGGCCAAAGATTGTCGCGTGGTCGGTCCTCGGATTCGGTTTGACGCTTTTTGTTTTCCTCGCGCCGGCCCAGCGTGCGCTGGGACCGGTCAATCTCAGTGTGGTGCGGATCATCTGGGTTATCGGCATCCTGTCGATTACTTTCGGCCGCGCGATCGGATTCGAGAAGCGCTTCGGAAAGTTGATTCCGCGTATCGTCCTTATCTTCGTGGTTTGCTACTGGGGAGCGCTGGCCTGGACGCATCAGGCCGCTCTGCGCGACGCAAGCCAGTTGGCCAATCAGATTTCGAGCGCGAGGGGCGAGCAATTTATCCGCGCCGCAGCGATGCCTACGGTCGCGAATCCCTTTCGCTGGCTGTGCGTTGCTGAGACGGATCGGGCCATGTATCGGTTTTTTGTCGGCGTGGGCCCGGGCAGATTTCGAGCTGATTTGACCACGGTGGTCGTTGGTAAGGGGACGAACGCTCTTGATGCGATCGAGCGTTACGAAAAGCCCTCGGGCCGCGCCGAACAGATCGAGTCGCTGGCATCGCGTGATCGCCGGGCCCAAATCCTTCTGGGTTTCGCGAGATTCCCGATTGCCCGAGTCGAAAGTGACAACTGCATCGGGCAGACGCTCGTTCAATTTGCCGATTTACGTTACACTGAACCTGGCGCGTCAAGAGGGAACTTCTCAGCAAATATTCCGGTAGAGTGTCCCGCACCTTGAGGTGGCGCGTAAGCGAGTAAAAAAATCTATTGAGCGACTCGTCCCAGAATCAACTTCGTGAAGCGTTAGCCGAAACGGCTCGCGCCCACGTTGCCCCGCCCAAACCAAAGAAACTGGCGGGTGTGCGCGTGACGCGCGGTGGTTATTTCGCGGCCGCGGCGCTGCTTACCTTTATCGCTCTGATTTGTGTGCGAACGCACAGAGATCTCGCGGCCCTGGTGCTGGTGGCGGGAACTTGGACAGTAATTCCGTTGTTGGTTTTCACCGATCGCCTTAGCTTTGATGGGGCGCGGCTCTTGCGGACAGGTTTCAGTTCGCTGATCGCGCGCCGGTTACTTGGACGGACGAGAGGCCTCAGCGTCGATGAGATCGAGCGAGTTGAAGTTACGACCTTAAGGACGCTCCGCCGCGGCGGTAATGTGCGTTATCGCTATCGCGTTGAACTCGCTGGCAAGGGATTGTTTATCGCCTTTGCCTCTGGCGGTGAGCAGTTTCGTCAGATGGTGCACAGCCTGCTTCGTCGGATTCCCGATCACAAACTTGATGCGCGTGCTTGCGAGCTTCGCGATCACCTGGCCAATGTTAAGTTGGTGCGGGCAGAGGCGGCTCGGTTGGGGATCGCGCCGGCATCCGTACTGGAGGAGACCAGCGAGGCAACCAGGAAGAAAGTCGATAAACACCGGGAGGCGCATTCGGAAGAAGAACCTTTGCCGGCGGATGCGGAACGGTGCCGTTTGCTTCGCCAGGTGGCGAATGATTTGCGAGTGGCGGGTTGTTTGCGCCAGTCAGCCGAGGCCTTTCGCCGCGCTTTGCTGATTTTCCCTGGCGACGCCTGGTTGATTTACGAATTCGCGCGCTTGCTGAAGTCGCAGGCCAGCGCCCGAAGTGATGCGAGAATGTTAGCCCGCGCGTGCGCGGCGCTCAGGCTGGCGGCTATGCGGGGCGTCACTGATTCAGGTTTGTTGCAGAGAATCGGCGAGAGTTTTCTCGAGTACGGCGAACCGAAGCGGGCTGCAAAGGCATTCCGGCAGGCTCTGGAAATCGACGAGCATGCTTACCGGGCACAGCTTGGCCTGGCCGAAGTCGCCCTGAGCGAAGGTAAGCTGGCGCATGTCATTCACCATTACAACGAGGCGGCGCGGGTCGCTCCGGACAAAGCCGCGGGTCGTCTGGCGCGACGCGAGGCTGATTATTACGCGCGGCTGAATGATGATGAAGATTATCTGGCGGCCGAATTGCGCCGGATGAACTGGCTCGAGGGAGCCGGCCGGGTGCAGCGATTAACCGCGCGACTTAGTTTCGCCGCTTTACTCATCGCCCTGATTGGATCTTCGGTCGATCAAGCCGTGGCAGGTCTCGGTTGGGCCTTTGCGTCATCAGCGATCATCGGCTGGTCAGGCTCGCTCGTTATTAGAAAGCTTTTGGCCGCGCGCGGACGCGCTGAAGCCAGCGACGCCTGACTCTCCCCTATTGTGATGCTTCTTTCGCCTTCCCCTTCGTTACTCTCGACCGGGTTGAAATCTTTTTCTGCGCGGTAGTCTTCGGAACGATGGTGCGATCCCCCTGTTCTGATCGCGACGCAAGCGCCTCAGTCCGGGACGGCATCGGATTCAGTATCGCGTCCCAACGATAGTTTGGCGCTTGAGCGGGATCGCTTAATCGCTTGAAAACCAAATTCGTTACCGCTTCAGTAACCCAGTTGTGATAGAACTCGCCGACGGATTGCAGTTCCGCATCCGGGGCGGGATTCATGAAGTCAATCGCGTAGGGTACACCGTCCTTGATCGCGAACTCGACCGTATTGATGTCATAGCCGAGGGCATTGCAAAGCGTCCGCACATCTTTCACGACCCGCTGTGCCAGCTCAGGGGCCAGATAGTCGGGATCGTTAATGTACTGATCGCCCGATAAGTATGGCTGGCGCGGATCGTACGGCATGACCATCACTTCCTCCTGGCCGATACAATAACAGCGCACGAACTGATCAAAGTCGACGAACTCCTGCAAGGTCATGCAGAGCGTGCCCGTCTGATCGTATTCCGAGATCAACTCTTCCGGAGTATTCACCCGAGAAACATTCTTCCAGCCACCGCCGTCAAACGGTTTCATGATTGCGGGCAGACCGACGTAATCGATGATCGCCTGCCAATCAAGTGGAAACTCGAGGTTGCGGAGACTTTCGCTGACAATACCGGGGATGTAATCCTTCTGTGGCAGGAGCACGGTTTTGGGGACAGCTACGCCCAGCTTCCGCGCCAGCGAAAAATTGAAAAACTTATCATCAGCCGACCACCAGAACGGATTGTTGATAATAATCGCGCCTTCCAGGGCCATGCGTTTCAGGGTGGCGCGATAAAACGGGACCTCGTGCGAAATGCGATCGATCACCAGGTCATAAGCCGGCGGCGAATCGTAACGAATGCCGCCGAGTTTTATGTATTCAGCCGAAACCGTTCCCTGGCCGCGTTCGTTAAGATTGCGAATGAGGGCATCGGGAAAAGTCTTTTCGCGGCCAACTAAAATTCCTACTCGTTTCATTAAGTCAGGGTCCTTTCATTATCTATAGCTGCTGCCAGGTATTGAACCGGCAGCGACAATGTGTTTGGTTGGGTTTAAAACCAAGCTAGCTTCCATCCGGAGTCGTTGTCAAACCGCCAGCCATGGCCATAGGGCATCGGGCGGGCGAGGTTCGGGCATCTATGAACATGGGCGGTGATCCTGATTCTTTAAAAGTCTTGTGCTACAATTCCGGCCCGGCCCGACCAACTTGTCCTATAGCTCGGATTTTAAGATATGCGTTTGAGACAAATCATCATGGTTTTCGGGCGCGTGACAGCGTTCGCGATCTGTTTTTGCCTGCTCAGCGGATCGTTGGCGATACGCGCCCAGCAACCAAAGGGCGGCCCTCCCACCGCGGACCAAATCGTCGAGGGCGTGATTCTGATTGCCGGCAATGGTTTCGGTCGCCAAGTGCTCAACCAGATTCGTCGCAATGGAATTGAGCGTGGGCGTTCGACCCGCATGATGGAAGACGGCCGGTCAGAAGAGGCGCGATACGAACTGCGCTTTGTACGCGGCGACAAGTCTGAGAAAGACAAGGTCCGCATCGATAACAAGACGGCCCAGTCAGAGTACTCAATGATTTATGGCGCCGGGCGGATCTTTGGCATCATCAACGGCTCACCCTTTACGCCGCGCGCGGAAGCCAGCGCAAATTTCATTGCGCAACAAACGCACAGCATCGATGCGTTGCTGCGTTACAAAGAAAATGAATCCAAGCTGAGTTCGGCCGGCAAAGACAAGCAGCAGGGAATCGATGTCTACGTCATCGATCTGATCGACACCGCCAACCGCAAAACGCGCTACTTTATCAGCGCGAAATCTTTCCGAGTCCTGTGGCTGGAATACGAAGAGACACCACCCGGCGCCACTACTCCGATCAAGTATACGAAGCGTTTCTACGATTACCGGATCGCCCAGAGCACCCAGGTGCCGTATCGGACCGTCCTGATGGAAGATGGAAAGCAAATTCTGGAAACCCGGATCCTTACCGTCACCTATGGGGTGAAGATGGAAGACTCGCTGTTTCAGAACCCGGAAGCGGCCAGTTCGGCCGGAAATCCCTAACTGATTCCTGGCGGAAGAATGCCCGACCGAGCGATAACGGCTTTCCTGAAGAGGAGCCCTCCCTCACGGTCGGACTTCTGACCCGCACATTTCGGAACCCGGAGGCCGGCCGCGCGTGTTTATTGCGAGGCAGTCGTGGGCTCCGTGTATAATTTTGTCCACGATGAGGCCGTCGCCGACACCGGCGTTGCGCGGGATTGAAGTCAGAGATCCGGCGTGCCAAATTAACCGAGAGCCTGCCTGCCCGATGAGAACGCTGACTTCCATTGACGAGCTGCATTTCGCCACTACCATGCCGGCCCCTGTCATGGTTGAGCGAACGACGGATCATGCGTTGCTGGAAGGAACGCTGGCCGGTGACGAAGATGCTTTCGCGGAGTTGGTGAGTCGTTATCGAAACCAGATTACGAGTTACATCTATCGGATGACTAACGATTACGATGGCGCGGTCGATTTGGCCCAGGAGACATTCCTGCGAGTGTACCGGGCCGCGAGTCGATATCAGACCACGCACGCATTCTCGACCTATATCTATAGGATCGCGACCAACCTGGCCATCAGTGAGTTGCGCAAGCGGAAGCGACGGCGGCTGGTTTCGCTTACCGGGTTGTTAGCCTCAGATGACGGCCAGGAAGCCAGGGATTTCAATCCGCCCGACGAACGGCCGCTGCAGGATGTCGATCTGGTGGATGCGGAAAAGCGGGCCGTGGTCAAGCGGGCCATAGCCACTCTGCCAGACAAGTATCGCGCACCACTCGTCCTGCGCGATGTGGAAGGAAAGAGCTACGACGAGATTGCCGCAATCTTGCGCACGAGTGAAGGAACGGTGAAGTCGCGTATCAATCGCGCGCGGAATTTCCTGCGCGACAAAATGCGCAGTTACATTTAGGTGGTGTCATCATGAACAGCAGGGAATGCCGCAACACGCGGCAGGAAATTGAACAGTCGAAGTTGCATCAGCGCTTGAGTGGTCCGGCGGTCCGGCATATCGATTCGTGTCCGGCCTGTCGCGAGTTTGAAATCGAGCGCACCCGTCTCCGCGAGTTAATCGGCAGTCTTGAGCCGGTCGCCGCGCCCGGAGATTTTGATGCGCGGCTGCGTGCTCGTATTGCCGCAGACCGGCAACAAAGCTCACGCGGCTCTTTCTCTAACAGATTTGTGTTGAGCACGCCCGCGATCGCGGCGGCCGCGGTCATAGTGATGTTGGCCGGTGCGATTTTCTGGTTAGCACAGCACCAGAGGAATCAGCAATCGACAATTGCGTCGGGAGCTCCAGCGAGGACCGAGCAGACTATTACTCCGAGTGACAAGCGGGCAGATAGCACTGATGCCAACTTACCCACGGCTCCGGCCGCTGCGAATCCGCCTGTGACACTGACCGCACAAGCGCCGAGGGATCGGAGCCCGTACCGTGATACGAGTGGCAGGTCCGGCGGTGCCAGAGGGCCGATCGAGCCGGCAACCGATTTTAATGTGAGCGGTGCGGAATCGATCCGGCAGGGCGAACAACAAACCGGCGAGGTTTCGCTCAGTGCGCCGGTTAAGCCGTTGGTGGTGTCGCTGGAGGACGTTAGTGGTACGAAGCGCAGGATTTCATTGCCGCCCGTAAGTTTTGGTTCGCAGCGGCTGGTGGACAACCGCCTTCCGGTGAGTTCAACGAATAGCCGAAGTTGGTAACGGTATAAACGATGAAGTCGATTTTCAATAAATTGCCGTCCGCTTTTTTATTAGCTGCGGTAATGATGTCTTTGACGGTCTTTGCGTTTGCGCAGAATCCGGCACCCGCAGCGTCGACGGCCGCGCAAACGCCTGGGAGTCCACAGGCGCCCGCGCCCGAACGCACCCAGCCACCCCGCACCCCGCCCGCACGAACGCCGCGCCGGCCGCTGGGTCCGCCTGCCAGAGTCACCGTGATCGCGGATAAGACGGAAGTTGCCCCTCAAGTAGTTACCATCGTTCATCGCTTAAGTGGGCTGAAGATGCTTCGTTTTCTGCTGAGGCAGGAAGGGGACCGCGGCACACTGTTCACCATCGATCGGGATTCGATCATGAGCGACGCGCACGCCAGCATAATTGCAGGTTGGGCGTTGGACGACGGCAAGACTATAGTCGCGCGCTTACCACAGGCCGGAGCTGAAATTGAGTTCACGCAGTTTCCCCAGGGTCCGATGACGCGCACTGAACTTACCGGCCGGGCCGCAGAAGCCAAGGCCTCGGGAGCGGCCACTCCGCCGGTGCCGGGTACTGAGGCAGATTTGACCGTGATTACCCGTGATGGGAGAAGACTGAGGGCCCACTATATCGGACTCGATGGGCAGACGGGACTGTCCGTGCTGCAAGTAAATGCGACGGTCATACTGCCACCGGCGGCGGAAAACAACAGGAAGTTGGCTGAAGGGCAACGCGTTCAGGTTTTTGCTCCGCAACGAACGACCCCGGAAGGTGAAGCTTCAACGCGGATTATCTACGTTCGGGTGAGCAAGCTCGAGGCGAAGATCTCAAAACTCGCGCGGAGAGGTCCAGGAAAAATGGACCGGCTGACCGTAAGCGCGGCCAAACTTTCTCCCGAAATGGTTGGTGGGGTCGCCTGTGACGAATTGGGAAATACCCTCGGCATTGTCGAAGCGATTGAGGGCAACGATGCGCAGATTGTCTCAGCCGAAACCATTCGCGCGGCTACGCGGCGAGTGCTGGCGCGGCAAAATAGTGTCCCGCGGCCCTTGCTGGGGGTCCGGGGCGAGCCGTTGGAATTTGCCGCCCGCTCGACTTTCCTCCAGTACGGCTGGAACGAAGATCAGTTGGGCGAGATGATTAAGAAGCAGGTCGGAATCTTGCTGACTTCTGTAATGCCGGGCTCTCCTGCATCCGTGGCCAAATTAAAGCCGGGCGACGTGATCGTCAGCGTGAACCAGGAAGACATAGCCAGCGCGGAAGAGTTTTCCAAGTTGCTCAGCGAAGCCGGCGGCGGCAAAGACGTTCGGTTTACTGTGCGGCGGCCGACCGCTCCGTCACCGATATTGGTAGACGTAAAACTGGGCAGCTCGTTTGAGCCGTTGTTCAAGTGGCATTTTGAGATGCCCATGGTCACAGCGACGCCAAATGGCTTACAGCAATTCGGGGTTGAAACGATGGCGTTGTCAAACAAGATGGCCTCGCAACTGGGCGCGCAGGGCGGTTTACTGGTTGTATCTGTGCAACCGCAGAGTCTGGCGGCTCGCGCTGGATTACGTGAGGGCGACGTGATTGAAACGATCGATGGCCGCGTGATTGGCCGGGGCGCCTGGACGTTTGGATATCCTTTCAATCGCCAGAAGAAGCATGTCGTTTCACTGGTGCGCGAGCGCGAAAAGAAACAGATAGTCCTCGAAGCGATAGAGTAGCCATCCCTGGCCCTTAATCTCCCGGTTTGCCTGGAAGCAATCCCTCGCATGAGAGTGTCTGGGGCCCACTTTCGTTGCAGACTGCAAACTTCGCGTTTGCTCCCTGGTACATCGTCAGGCCCGCGTACTCGCCTCGCGCATTCAAAACATAAAAATTCACACCAAAGTTCGGCAGGCCATTGGCGTTGAGCAGACGCTTCTCGATCGTGTTCGCTTTGATTCGCCTGAGCGCTTCCATGCCCGCGTCTTTAGGATGAGCGCCGCGACGCATCTCTTCGACAATCAGGAACGAACACAGCCCGTAAAGATTGGCTTCGCCGCGGCCCGTCGAGCCGGCCGCTCCGACGCTGCCGTCCACGTACAAGCCGGCGCCGAGAATTGGCGAGTCGCCCACCCGTCCGGGAATCTTCCACGCGAGACCGCTGGTTGTGGTCACTCCGCAGATCTCACCTTTACTGTTGATGCCGTCGCAGTTGATCGTGCCATAGAAGCTTTCAGGTCTGAGCAAACCTTCAGCCAGCATTTCCAGCGCCGCACGACGGCCGGCCGCGAACCGCTTTTTTGGGTCGAGGTAATGCGAAGGATCAATGCGTCGTTTCCATTCCAGCCAAAGTTCTCGCGAGTGCGATGTGTTCAGATCGTCTTCGATTTTGAAACCCATGTTGCGCGCGAAATCCTGGGCGCCTTTGCCTACAATCAAATGATGATCCGTTTGTTCCAGCACGGCTTTGGCCACGAGTGACGGAGTGCGGACGCCTTCGATCGCTGCTACGGCTCCCGCCTGCTTCCTTGGTCCGTGCATGCATGATGAGTCAAGTTGGACGACACCTTCGGCATTTGGCAATCCGCCATAGCCAACGCTGTCATCCAGTGGATCAAGTTCCACGATATTCACTCCGGCAACGACCGCGTCCAGCACGTCGGCGCCGTGCGTGATCATTCCGAACGACTTCTGGACGCAGGTAACGTCGCCGCCGTTTTTGAAACGGTTACCGTTGGCCGAAGAAATTACCAGAGGCTTAACGGCAGCCGGAACCAGCATTGTCGGCGCCTTGCCTCTTGTTTTCCGGGCCGATGCCAGGGCGACGCTGGCTGCGGCGCTACCGATCATGAACTCACGGCGTTTCATTTCTGAGATTCCCTCACTTTTTCGGAAGATGCGGGGTCTGTTTACACGAGTGAAGTGGTACCAGTCAAGGCAGTTGATACCGTTACGCAGCATCGGCGAGTCGTTACAGAACCGCGAGCGGTAGCGACCGGATCCAAGCACTCAACCGGTCCTACAGCTCTTTCTGCCGGCGAAATTGTCGACCGCAGGTTGAATGCAGCATCCGGTCGCTACCGCTCGCGGTTCTGTAACAAGTATTCCCTGGCAACGCGCGGGCTGCGTTCCGGGCGATTGCAAACTGCACCAGTACCCGCGCTCAGGGATAGCCGGGAAGACCGCGCGGGATGGTATCATGCCGCCCGCGGAAACGGACTTAATTCGCGCTGCAGCTCTTGGCATTCAAACCTGATTTGGTCGACGCTTATATATGGACGAGTTGAAACAACTGATTCGCGAAGTGCCGGACTTTCCAAAGCCCGGCATAAATTTCTATGACATCACGACCCTCTTGAAAGATCCCGAAGGTTTGCGGCGGACGGTGGACGCGCTCGGCGCTGAATACGAAGGTCGGCAGATCGATGTGGTCGTCGGCGTCGAGGCGCGCGGCTTTATTTTCGCGCCCGCTCTCGCGTATCACCTCGGCGCAGGCTTTGTGCCGGTGCGCAAACCAAAGAAGCTGCCCGCCGAGCGGGCTTCGATTTCTTACGACCTCGAATACGGCCAGGACACTTTAGAGATTCACCGGGACGCCATCGGCGACGGCAGTCGAGTCATTATTGCGGACGATTTGCTGGCGACCGGCGGTACGGCGAAAGCCGTCTGTGATTTGGTCGAAGGCCTGGGCGGAAAGATCGAAGGACTGGTTTTCGTTGTTGAGTTGGAATTTCTTCCCGGGCGAAAGAAGCTGGAAGGCTATGATGTGCGGTCGTTGATTAAGTATCAATCTTAAAAGTCAGTAGTCAGTTGTTAGTAGTCAGTTGTACGACAGCCCAGGGTCGGTTGCCACTGACGACTAACAACTAACAACTAACAACTAACAACTGACAACTAACGACTGACGTTGTACTATTCCCACGATGTGCTCCCGTAGCTCAGTTGCATAGAGCGCTCGCCTCCTAAGCGAGAGGTCGCGCGTTGGAATCGCGCCGGGGGCACCATAATTATCTGAGACTAGTAGGACGAAAGCAGTTGGAGACGCTGAAAGACATTGTGGGATTGGTTCCTTGGGGATGGATCGTCGCGTTTGTTCTAGGCATTCTGGCAATCCGAGCACTTAAGCCTTCTGTTCACCGATTCCTCGACAGAGCGAATAAGTTTAAGGCAGGCTCATTTGCCGCTGAGGCACCCCCACAGCAAATATCCACCGATAGGAGTCTAGGTAAAGAAGACGCAATCGAGGTTGCAGCCACCTCCGGTAGTTATGAGGAGTACCAGAAAGCAATTCAGCCATTTCGGTTTGCGGCAATGAATAAGAGGGTTGAAAAGGTACGGAAAGAAGTTGACTTCCAGCAATTTACAATCGAACAACTTAGAGAAATATTACCAGAACTTGCCGGGCTAGTTTTGATGGCAGTCGACTTTGAGAATCTTTATAACCTCATCTTTGGTAGTCAAATCTTTCTGCTTCAGGATCTCAACGCTGTGTATGCGACTGGACGTCCTCTCGAAAGAGCAAAACAATTTTATGAGAACGCCGTAAAGACTTTTCCACCCGTTTACGAAAATTACTCTTTTGACCAATGGCTGGACTTCTTGGTTAATAGCGGAGTGGTAATCAGGGAGCCCAATTCGGTAAAGATCACGGAGGAAGGCAGAGACTTTCTTCGATATCTCGTTCAGGTCGGAAAAGAGATACTAAAACAAGGCTGACGTGAACTTGATTCACACTCACTAATCGTTACGTAGCCTCACGATCGTCGCTCCTAATCCGCCCGCTTCCGGCGGGGCGTCGGTCCAATCAACCACGAAAGACGTGCGAGCCAGAATCGTGCGCACCATCTCGCGCTGTACGCCGATGCCTTTGCCGTGAATGATGCGCACTACGGGAAATCCCAGGCGGCGGGCTTCGCGCAGATACTCCTCAACCACTGCCTTCACGTCACGCGGCGGAATCGTGTGCAGGTCGAAGACGTCGGTGATTTCGATTTCGACCGGTTCGGGAAAGGGATTCTCGTCGTCAGGTCGCGCCATGAGTTTAGTTTCCTACTTTGCGACTTTGGTTCCACTTGGCGCCTTTGTGTGAAACCGAAGATCGTAAAAATACATTTCACGCAAAGGCGCTAAGAAAGTCGGAAGGCGCAAAGTCGAATCAAGATAGAAGAATCGACACTGGGAAGAGTTCCCCAAACTGACAGACAGTCGGATCATCATGACCGTTTTGCATTTTCGCTCGTTCACCCTATAATTTTCTTTGTTATTGCAAACTCTTATTAAAGTGTTCCCGCAAACTTCGCAGGTCTTGCTGAGTTCATCCCGCAAAGGAGCGCAACGTTGGCGATTCGTCTGAGCAGGACTTTCGTTCTGCGCAAGCTGCATCAGTTGACGGGCATCATGCCGCTCGGTTTTTTCCTACTGGAGCACTTCTATACTAACTCGAAAGCGCTGACCGGCCCCGCGGATTTCAATAACGCCGTCCGCGACCTGCAATCAATTCCCTACATTCTATTCGTCGAAATCGGCGGCATTTTCATCCCGCTAATCTATCATGCCGTGTATGGCATCTTGATTACGGCGGAAGCTCGGCCGAACAATTTGAACTATCCCTACCCGCGGAATTGGTTTTATACGGTCCAGCGATTGACGGGAATCATTCTCTTCTTCTTTATCACCTTTCACGTTCTCAACTTCAGGTTCGGGCTGATACCGCACCTCAACAACTTGTCGGTGGCTGATAATCCCGGCCAGGCGTTCGCGATCGTGTCGCGCGAGTTTCGCATGATCCCAATCTTCGTAGTTTATGTGATTGGTATTACTGCGACGGTGTGGCATCTGGCGAACGGCATCTGGCTGTTTCTGGTCGATTGGGGAATTACGATTGGCGAGCGCGCGCAGCGCCTAACAGGCTATGCCTGTATCGCATTCGGCGTTTTATTGCTGGCGGTTGGGATTAACGCCGCGGTGGCGTTTATTCGTCCCGGTGGATTGCTGGGCGGAATTCTGTGATTGATATCTCCCTTCTCCCGCTGGGAGAAGGGTCGGGGATGAGGGGCGTAGCTGGGGTGGATCGAGACTTAAACCCTCTCCCCAACCCTCTCCCAAAGGGAGAGGGAGTCAGAGCAAACTAAAGTTTGCCGAACATAGTTATGGCGAGCAGGATCAAAATCGCGATAGTTGGGGGCGGGCTGGCCGGCCTGGCGGCGGCGATGAAGATCGCGGAAGCAGGTCATGCCGTCGATTTGTTCTCAGTCGTGCCGGTGAAGCGTTCGCATTCTGTCTGCGCACAAGGCGGCATCAACGGCGCGGTGAATACCAAGGGCGAAGGCGATTCGACCTGGGAGCACTTTGACGACACGGTTTATGGCGGCGACTTTCTGGCGAATCAGCCGCCGGCCAAAGCCATGTGCGAAATGGCGCCCGCGATTATCTATCTCTTCGATCGCATGGGCGTGCCGTTCTCGCGAACCCGGGAAGGCCTGCTCGACTTTCGTCGCTTCGGGGGGACCAAGCATCACCGCACGGCGTTCGCCGGGGCTTCGACGGGGCAACAGCTTCTCTACGCGCTCGATGAACAGGTGAGGCGTTTTGAAGACAGTGGTCGCGTTCAGAAGTACGAAGGGTGGGAAATGATGTCTTTGGTGCTCGACGACCACCAGGTCTGTCGCGGCATCGTGGCGATGAACCTGCGCTCGCTCGAATTGAAAGCTTTCCCGGCGGACGCCGTAATCATCGCGACCGGCGGGCCCGGACTCGTCTATGGCAAGTCAACCAACTCGATGGTCTGCACCGGCAGCGCCACCTCGGCTTGCTATCAGCAGGGCGCGAAATACGCCAACGGCGAATTCATTCAGGTTCATCCGACTTCGATTCCCGGCGATGACAAGCTGCGTTTGATGAGCGAATCAGCGCGCGGCGAGGGCGGCCGCGTCTGGGTGCCGCGGAGGAAGGGCGACCAGCGCGCGCCTTCCGCGATTCCCGAAAATGAGCGCTGGTATTTTCTGGAAGAGAAGTATCCAGCGTATGGCAACCTGGTGCCGCGGGACATCGCCACCCGCGAAATCTTTCAAGTATGTCTCGATGGCATGGGTGTCAACGGCGAGAATCAGGTCTATCTCGATCTCACGCACATTCCCGCAGAGACTTTGGATCAAAAGCTGGGCGCGATCCTGGAGATTTACGAGATGTTCGTCGGCGACGATCCGCGGCATGTGCCGATGCGAATCTTTCCCGGCGTACACTATTCGATGGGCGGACTCTGGGTGGATTTCGATCAGCGCACAAACATTCCCGGACTGTTGGCGGCCGGCGAATGCGATTATTCGATCCACGGGGCCAATCGACTGGGAGCCAATTCGTTAGTGAGTTGTGTTTATGGCGGCTTTATCTCGGCGCCGGCGGCGATCGAATGGGCGCAGAACGTCGAGCGTAACGGCGCCGATGGCTCGCAAATTTATGAACAAGAAACCAGACGCCAGCAGGAAATCAACGATCGGCTGATCAGGCAAAGCGGAAACGAAAACCAGTACAAGCTGCACGAAGAAATGGGCCGCATGATGACGGATAACGTAACGGTGGTCCGTTACAACGACCGTCTCAAGCAGACAGACGATGATTTGCGCGAGTTGCTGGCGCGCTATGAACGCATTTCAATCAACGATTCCAATCTGTGGGCGACGATGGCTCTGCCGCAGGCGCGACATTTAAGGAACATGCTCGAGTTGGCGCGCGTGATCACGCTGGGAGCGCTCAATCGCAATGAATCGCGTGGCGCGCATTACAAACCGGACTTTCCCGATCGCGACGATGCGAACTTTTTGAAGACGACGATTGCCGAGTATTCAGGAGAAGGGCCGGTGCTGTCTTACGAACCCGTCGATATTTCGCTGATCGAACCGCGCAAGCGCGATTACTCGCACGAGAAGAAAGAAACGGCAAAGGCCTGATCGCCACAGAGACACAGAGTCTCAGAGCAGTAAAGAAAACTGAGGATAGAGAGAGATGGATTATCAGCGCGCCCGAGAGTTGTTCAATTCGTAATGCTTATCTCATTCCTTTCTCTGTGTCTCCGCGGCTAATTTGTCATGAGCACAGTCGAGATTCACATTAAGCGGCGCGCGGCGCCGGATGCTCCCCAATACTGGGAGAAATTCGAGATTCCTTACCGTCCGAATCTCAACGTAATTTCCTGTCTGATGGAGATTCGCAAGAATCCCGTCACCAAATCAGGAAAGGGAACGACGCCGCCATCCTGGGACATGAATTGTCTCGAACAAGTGTGCGGAATCTGCACGATGGTAATCAACGGACGCGTGCGGCAATCGTGCTCGGCGCTGGTCGACAATCTGGATCAGCCGATCAAGCTCGAGCCGATGACGAAGTTCCCGAACATTCGCGACCTCGTGGTCGATCGTTCGCAGATGTTCGATCACCTCAGGCGCGTTCACGCCTGGGTCGAGCTCGACGGCACGCACGACCTTGGTCCGGGGCCGCGGATGGATCAGGAAGACGTGCAGGAGCGCTATGCATACTCCCGTTGTATGACCTGCGGCTGTTGTCTGGAAGCCTGTCCGCAATATGAAGGCGACCACTACATCGGTCCGCAGGCGATCGCCCAGGTGCGGCTCTTCAACATGCACCCGTCCGGCGCCATGAACCGCGACGAGCGTCTGGAAGCGATCATGGGCGATGACGGCATCACCAATTGCGGCAACGCCCAGAACTGCGTCAAGGTCTGCCCGATGAACATTCCGCTTACGAAAGCGATCTATGAAGAGAATCGCGAGACGGTTCTTTACGGTCTGCTGGGCTGGTTGAAAAAATAACTCTCCTGGTTGATCACTGAAAACCAGCGGCGCGATCCGATTCACCCTTCGGTCTTTACTGCTTCCCGATGTTGTTTCAGCAATTCTGCTGAAATGCCTTACCTCAAACCCTCATAGTAATTAGGAAATGCTGCGAAGATACGAAGTGATTGTTCTGCCAACACTGAGAGAGGAACTGGCAAACCGGTCGGGCGTTTTCAGATAGGAATCCTTGTATGCTGGTGATAAGCTGCGGAGGCATTGCGGCATGATGCAGGAATGGCCGCGGCGGATTGAGAAGACGCCAGCCATGGCAGTATCCCCGGAATCCCGCCGAAAAATCGAAGCGATTTATCAGTCTGCGCTGGAACTTGATCCGGCCAGGCGCGGGCCCTTTCTTGATCGCGCCTGCGAGGGAGATTTGGACCTGCGCCGGGAAGTCGAAGCTTTGCTCGTTCCGCACGAGAGCAGCCACCGCGGGATCTCTCCTGACGAGAGATCTACGCCTGGATCCGCGGCCGTCATCGGCCAATCTATCGCTCATTACAAGATCCTTTCGCTGCTGGGCCGAGGCGGCATGGGCGAGGTCTATCTTGCGCGCGACGTTCGGCTCGACCGCAAAGTCGCGCTGAAGATTTTACCGACTGAGCTGGCCGCCAATGAGGATCGGATGCGGCGCTTCGTGCAAGAAGCGAAAGCAGCGGCGGCGCTGAATCATCCCAACATCTCGCATATTTATGAGATTGGCGAGGCCGACGGGGTGAACTTCATCGCGATGGAGTTCATCGACGGCCAAACCCTGCGCCAATGCATTCTCGATCTCAGCCAGGATTTGCCCAAGCTGCTACAGCTCTTTCAGCACGCGGCTGAAGGTCTGTCAAAGGCGCATGCTGCTGGAATTGTGCATCGCGATCTTAAGCCTGAGAACATCATGATCACCCGCGATGGTCATGCCAAGATTTTCGATTTCGGACTTGCCAAGCTTATTGAGCCGCCGCAATCGTCGACTATGAGCAGTGAGGCGAGCGAGTTTGTTACGGCCACGATTCCGGAATCACACTCCGTATACGGCCTGGTTTTGGGCACGGCCGGTTATATGTCCCCAGAGCAGGCACAGGGCGAAACAGACGAGATCGATCAGCGTTCCGACATCTTTTCCTTTGGCTGCATTTTGTATGAAGCCGTGACTGGACATAAGGCATTCGAGGGCAAAGACCGGATTGACAGGCTAAACAAGATCATTCGCGAGCCGCCGCCGCCCGTCAGCGACTTCAACCCCGCTGCGCCCGCGGAATTGCAAAAGATCATACGGCGCTGTCTGGAAAAAGATGCGGAGGAACGCTATCAGTCGATCAAGGACGTGGCGATTGAAATCAAGGAATTGCGGCGGCAATTGGACGGCGGCAGCATCTACGCGACCGGCTCGTCGACTCCCGGCAGTGGAGAGAGCCGCTTCAGTTGGACCGGTTGGGCACGAAGCGAGGGCCGGACAACGAATAGATATTCTACTTCGCCCTCTACGCGCGCCTCCAGCGTCGGTTACGTGGTTGGCGAGATTAAACGCCATCGCCGGATCGCCATGGTAGCCGGGCTGGCGGTGCTCTTGCTGGCGGCGACAGCAGCGTATTTTGCTTTTTTTCGCAGGACCGCCCCGCTTACGGATAAGGACACAATCCTGATTGCCGACTTTGTCAACGACACCGGCGATGCGGTATTCGACGGCACACTGAAGCAAGTGCTGACGGTGCAACTGGGCCAGTCGCCTTTCCTGAATATCTTTGGCGACCAACGAGTGCGCGATGCGCTGCGCTTCCTTGGCCGCTCGCCTGACGAGCGGGTGACGCGCGATCTGGCTCGCGAGATCTGTCTGCGGCAGGGGTTGAAAGTGTTTCTGGCCGGCTCAATTACCGGCGTCGGAAGTCACTACGTCATGACTGTCGAAGCCATCAACGCGCAAACCGGCGACGCGCTGGCACGGGAACAGGTCGAGGCCGAGAGCAAAGAGCAAGTGATTAAGAAGCTCGGCGAGGCCACCACCAGGCTGCGCAAGGAACTGGGAGAATCGCTGGCCTCGATTCAGAAATTCGATGCTCCGATCGAGCAAGCCACAACTTCATCTCTCGAAGCCTTTAAAGCCTATTCGATTGGTTTGGAACATCATCTGAAAGGCAGCTACCCGGAAGCCATACCGTTTTTCAAACGGGCCATCGAACTCGATAATAATTTCGCAATTGCCTATGCGCGTTTGGCATCGGCTTACGCTAATACGGCACAACGTGATCTCGCTACGGACGCGGCGCAGAAGGCCTTTGCCTTGCGCGATCGCGTCAGCGAGCGGGAAAAGTTTTACATAACGGCGTACAGGCACACTCTCGTGACGAGAGAACGGGAAAAGTACATTGAGACGCTGGAACTCTGGAAGCGCACCTACCCAAACGATCCGATCCCGCATATCCAATTGTCGAACGTGTATGACGGTGATGGCCTCCTTGATAAGGCGATAGAGGAAGCCCGAGAGGCGATTCGCTTGAATCCAAACGCGGCGGCGCCGCGCGATAACCTGGCAGTGGCTTTTATTGAACTCGGTCGGTTCGATGAGGCGAGAGAAGTTTACCGTCGGGCCCTGGAGCTGAAGCTGGATTCTACTTTTATCCGCAACGGCCTCTATTCAATTGCCTTTGTGAAGGGTGATGCGCCGGCAATGAAGCAACAGCTCGATTGGTGGGCGGGACGGCCGGACGAATATAACGCCCTGGCATGGCAAGCGGAGGTGGCGGCGTTTTTCGGCCAGTTGCAAAAAGAGCGAGAGCTCAATCAACGAGCCGTGGAATCAGCGTTCGGACACAAACAGAATGATGGCGCCGCACTTTTGCTGGCGGGACAAATGCAGACCGAAGGCCTCTTCGGGCGTTGCGATCGCGTTAACGATCTGGCAGCGAAAGCGTTTGGCATCTCGCGCGTCACCGCAACCGTGCAAGCTGCATCCGCGGCTTTCGCACTTTGCGGCGACACCGAACGTAGCCAGCCTCTGATGGACGAAATATCCAAGCGCTTTCCCGATGATACTTTGGTGAACACCGTCTACTGGCCTTTAAACCATGCTCTGATCGCACTGCACCGCGGTGACTCCGCCCGCGCAGTCCAATTGTTGGAGTCGGCATACCGCTATGAGATCGTGGGCGCCTTTTGGCCGCAATACTTCCGGGGACAGGCGTTCCTGAGCCTGCATAAAGGAACACAAGCGGCGGCCGAGTTTAAAAAGATCATCGAACACCGGGGCTGGGCGCCTCGATCCCCTCTGTATCCGAGGGCGTATCTGGGACTCGCTCAGGCGTCGGCACTAAATGGTGACAGAGCCGGGGCGCGCAAGGCCTACGAGGATTTCTTTGCGCTCTGGAAAGACGCCGATGCGGATCTTCCGATTCTGATCGAAGCAAAGAAGGACTATGAAAAGCTGAAGTGATTGGCGGAAATCAGGATGAACAGATTTCTTATTATCGTGCTGGTTGTCGGAACATGGTTCCTGCCGGCGCAGTTAAGCGAACGAATCTCGGAGAAAGATGGACGTGACGCAATCCACCGATGGTTGGCTCGGATGCCGGGTGCGCAAGGCGGTTCAATTGTTTCGATAGATGATGCCGCGGTCATGCAAGCTTTTCCTTCCGAGCGGTTTTACATCCTGCGGTACCCGCGTTACCCGGTCGCCCAGGTTCTCCCTGAGGCTCTAACCTATAATAACCTCGTCGTGACGAGCACGGATCGCAGAGTTGAGCAGATTCCTGACACGACGGTCCTGGAAACAATATTTCGATCGAAACTGATCACGGTTAAGGATGAACGCCGCGCGCTGTCTGCAGTGACCGCGTGGCTGCGACTGACTCAGGAGTTTCACCAGGATGGATTCCTGGAATTCTCCAAGCCTGATGACACTTTGAAGGCCCTAAGAAATTCGGATGGGATCACGGCTCTTGGTACGACCAGGGTCATCGCCGAGGCTGGCAACAATGGGCAGATAGCAGTGGTGATCAAGTTCGATCGCACCGGCAAGTGCTCGGAGGTTCAGGAAACCGCAAACGTGATCGCCGGTCGACGCCCAAACTTCTGAGAGGCTCGCGCCAATCGCCCTGCTCTGAAGTTGGGCAAAGATTTAATTGACTTCTCGAAAGTTTCTGTTATCTTAGCCGCCTCATTGAATCGCAGCTTGCTAAAAACCGCGCGCGTTTGTCGGATCTAACCTCTGTTCACAGGCATTAAACCTGGAAACTGAAAGCGCGCTTGATTTAACTCGTGAAAACTAAATAGCTGGGAGAGTAATGGATATGAAGATCAAAACTGCCTGGATTCTCATCGCCATTGGAGCGGTGTCGTTGCCATTGTTGGTCCTCCAAAGTAGTGATGCCAAGCGAAACAATAAGCGTGAGGACAGGCCGTCAACCAATCGCGCCAAACGTATTGCCAGGAATTCGGCGACTAAACAGCCGTCGGTTACTCTCCAGCCAACCCAACAGCCGAGTCCCGAAAAGAAAGTGGCGCCGGAACTGGCGAAGTCGCCGGCCGGAGATGAGAACAGCGGTGATGCAATCGCTGTGGACCAGATGTCCGCGGCAGGCCGCCTCGCGCAGTTGGCCGCTACTGGTAAACTGGCTAAAGCCATTGCCAAGGCCCGCGCGAGAGCAGACCAGCAAAAGTCCGGAACGGGTTTCGCCGCCTCGTCCCCGGGTGGCTCAGGCGACGGAGAAGAGGGGGATGACGATTTAGGTGAAGCACCGGCGGGCGGTCAGGCCGAACTGTCAATCGCAGTCGACAGTACCGGACAGCACATCGTCGTGGGAGTGAATGACACGCGCGGCTTCTCGGCAAATCCGGTCTCAGTCTCAGGTTTCACTTACTCGGATGACGGCGGTGTGACTTTTGTTGATGGTGGACAGCTTCCGACACCTGGAGTTGGCGCAGGATCCATCGCAGCCGATTCCATCGCCGGAACAAACTATCCCCAGGTCTTTGGCGATCCGGAAGTCGAATATATCGGTGGCAGCACGTTCATCTACGTTTCCATATGCGTCAAAACGATCATCAATCCCAGCATGGTGAAAAAGGCTGTCCAGACGATGTGCGTTCATCGCTCAACCGATAACGGACACACCTGGACTGGCCCGTACGAAGTCACTACCATCACCAACCCTCACGGGGCCTTTAGTGTTACGACCGGAAACCCGCGCGACGCAGCAGACAAGGAGTTTGCGGACGTCGATCCCGATACAGGGCGTGTGATGATAAGCTGGTCAAACTTCACTCCTTTCGCACCTGGCGGGGTCGAAATCTCAACGACATTCTCAGATAACATCACGGCCAATCCGCCGACATGGTCGGCGCGTCAGATCGTCGGCGCGACTGCCGCCGATGGCCAGGCGTCTATTCCCGGTTTCGTAGGAAACGGCTCCACAAATGCCTACGTGGCCTGGAGACGATTCCCGGGCGGAAATAATCAGAACGTCGGCTTCTCCCGCTCAATCAATAGCGGGGCGTCATGGAGCGCTCCAGTTAATATAGCTCCCACTCATTTCCTTACCATGGACCAGGTGTTAGGTAATGACCGCGTTAATACTTCTCCTTCTCTTGCAGTGGACAACTCGACCGGCTTGAACAGCGGCGACATCTATGTTGTCTACGCTAACAACAACAATCACGATGGCTCTGACATCGCGTTTCAGCGTAGCATCGACACCGGCCTAACTTTCTCACCGCCCATAGTGCTCGACAGCAGGCCGGGAAGCGACCGCGCTCAGTGGTTCCCCTGGGTCACGGTGGATAAAAACACTGGCCGCGTCTACGTCTTTTATTACGACCAGGGGATCGCGGCGAATGGCGACCTAAGCGAAACGACCTATCTCTTTTCAGACAACGCTGGTGTGACCTGGAGCAAGCCGATGCCGTTAACGGATCGACCCTTCAACGCTGGCTGGGGCAACGACACGGGTCAGCCGAACCTGGGAGATTACAACCAGGCCGTGGCGCAAGGAGGCCAGCTATTTGTGGTTTGGGCCGGCACGGAACTCAAGGGCTTCGCCGATCAGCAACCTGTGGGCAATTTCAGCACACCTGACGTATTCTTCAAGCGCGCGCCAGCCGTCAAGACCTCGCTTGATCTTGGTACGGTGACGTTCACTGACAGTAACGCGAATGGTTTCATCGACGCCGGCGAGCAGATAAATCTGAAGATGCCGTTGCGAAACTATGTCACTAATCCACTCAGCGCGGGAGCCGTCACCACCATCAGCGGTAACCTGTCGACAACCACACCGGGAGTCACGGTTACGCAGCCCAGCTCAACTTATCCTGATCTCGCACCTGGCGGCTCAGCGGCAAACACCACCGATTATGTATTGCAACTGTCTCCGTCATTTGTGAAAGGAACGCATATCGAGCTATCGCTCGGAGTGTCTAGTACGCAAGGAACGAATACTCTTCTATTCACTCAATCGACTGGAACTCCGGGGCCGACGACCCTGCTGACGCAGGACTTCAATGGTGTTGCGCCTGGCAGTCTGCCTGCCGGCTGGACGGCGCTTCATGGCGCGGGCAGCTCGACTGTGCCCTGGACGACGAACAATACTCTATTTGGGACGACGTCAAACGCTGCCTTCCATATCAACGCGAATGATGGAAGTGGGTCCACCGGCAACAATCGTTTTGAGCGATTGGTCAGTCCGACTTTCGCAGTTCCGGCGAACGCCGAATACATAACGGTTGATATGGATGTCGCCTATGACACCGAAGATGATCCAGCTTTCAACATCCTCGCCTACGATGGCTTCTTCTTGCGCATTACCGATCAAACGGTGGGAAGGGTCGCCATCTCAGCACTCGCGGAAGCCTTCGAGGAGGAATTTAAAACTGGCTCCTTCCAGCATTATTCCAAGCACTTGCCGCGCAATAGCGCCGCTGGTTACTTCCCGAACGGCGACATGTCTGTATGGGCCGGCGATTCACTGGGCTTCAAGCACGTTCACCTGAAGTTCCCTGGCGCTGGCGGGCTGGCGGGAGCAACCGCTCAACTGCGTTTTGAATTCACTCAGGACGGTTTTGGAACTTGCGCCGACGTTCGGCCCGGCCATCAGTGCGGCGTGATGTTCGATAACGTGGTCGTGCAGAGCATCGTTTCCGTTCAGGCTGACTTATCGATCAGCAAAACGGCTGTCTCGGACATTGTGACAACTGGTGATAACGTAACCTACAAGATTACGGCAACCAACAATGGTCCAAGCACTGCGAATTCCGTGGTGGTCACGGACAATCTACCTTCGTCAGTAACGTTCGTCTCGTGCTCGTCGACCGGCAGCGGCGTCTGCGGTGGTTCGGGCAACAACCGCACCGTGACTTTCGCGTCGCTGGCCTCGGGCGCTTCAGAGACGATCACGCTGGTCGCCACTGTGGATTGTTCGCTAACCGATGGCACAATCGTCAGTAATACCGCCACGATTAGCTCCACAACTCCTGATAACGATTCGAGCAACAACTCTTCGACAAAACAGATCACTGCTTCGAATCCACCACCCGTGATCACTGGTGCTTCGGCCAGTCCAGACTCATTGTGGCCACCAAACCATCAGATGGTTAACGTGACCGTGAACTATAACGCCACCGATAATTGTGGGGCCGTCACCTGTGTGCTGACGGTAACCAGCAACGAACCGATCAATGGCCTGGGGGACGGCGACACATCTCCCGACTGGGAGATCGTGGATGCGCATCACGTGCGTCTGCGCTCAGAGCGATCGGGGACCGGTACCGGGCGCGTGTACACGATCACGATTACGTGTACGGATGGCGTGGGCAACGTCAGCACGAGTACTGTTACAGTCAGCGTGCCGAAGAGCCAGAGTAAGAAGTGATTTTCGGATGATTTAACCGGAAGTAGGGCGGCGATCGATAAAATCGCTGCCCTTCATTTTTGATGCGCGACCTAGATTCCCAGCACGTTGACCAGTTCCTGCACGGCCGCAGCGCTCTTCTGCAAGGCGATCCGCTCTTCCGCAGTTAAGGTAATCTCAATCACCTGTTCGAGTCCTTTCGCGCCGAGCTTGCACGGTACGCCGACATACAATCCGTTAATTCCGTACTCGCCTTCGAGGTAAGCCGCGCACGGCAGAATCTTCTTCTTGTCCTTCAGAATCGATTCGGCCATCTCCACCGCCGCGGCGGATGGCGCATAGTAGGCCGATCCGGTTTTCAAGAGGTTCACGATCTCGGCGCCGCCGCCGGCGGTGCGTTTGACGATCGCATCGATCTGTTCTTTCGAGAGTAATTCAGTAATCGGTATTCCGGCACAGGTTGAATAGCGCGGCAGCGGCACCATCGTGTCTCCGTGGCCGCCGAGCACGAAGGCGGTGACGTTCTCAACCGAAACATCCAGCGCCTCAGCGAGAAAGCAACGCATGCGCGCGGAATCCAGCACGCCGGCCATCCCGATCACGCGGTGCTTGGGAAAGCCTGAGCGGCGCAGCGCTACCTGGCACATCGCGTCCAGCGGATTCGAAACAATGATCAGGATCGACTCGGGCGAATGCTTGACGCACTCGTCGACGACTTTCCCGACGATGTCCGCGTTCGTGCGCAGAAGATCGTCGCGGCTCATGCCGGGTTTGCGCGGCAGGCCCGCAGTAATGATCACAACGTCCGAGCCGGCCGTTTCGTCGTAGGTATTGCTTCCGGTCAGCCGCACGTCAAAGCCTTCGACCGGCGCGGCTTCGGCGAGATCGAGCGCCTTGCCCTGCGGCACGCCTTCCACAATGTCAACCAGCACCACGTCGCCCAATTCTTTCGCGGCCAGCCAATGCGCGGCCGTTGCGCCCACGTTACCGGCGCCTACGACAGTAATTTTCTTTCGTGCTCCCATTTGTTTCGGTCCTTTGCAGTAGGGCAAGTTGCTAACTTGCCGCGATCTAGGACAAGTTGTTAACTTGTCTTGGTTGGCGATGAAAAAATGACGCAAGTTAACAACTTGCGCTACCTGTTTGAAAGAAAAGCGAGTCTAAATGCGCGCTTGCGAGAGTGTCAAGCAACACCCTTCGAATCACCCGCAAGCCGCTTCTACAAATTGAAATTTCCACAGTTCAGCGCCGTTAGGTGCGCGATGTTTATAGATCGAGAGTGCCTTCAGATTTGAAAAGCTCCTTTAGGAGCGGCATGTAAATATCTCGCTCCTAAAGGAGCTTAGTTTTGCGAGGCCGTAGGTTCTCTAAACATCCCGCTCCTACGGAGCTTTGCGGCAAGAGCCGGCGGAAAGTAAGAGCTTGACTGAGAAGCTGACCACCAAATCTGCCACTGAACTCGCGGTTCTGATTCGATCGCGTTCCGTCTCACCCGTCGCAGTTGTCGAAGCGTATCTTCAGCGCATTGAAGAAATCAATCCATCTCTCAACGCGATCGTCACGCTCGCTGACGACGCTATCGATCAGGCTCGTATCGCCGAAGCTGCGTTAACTCGAGGTGATGAGGTTGGCCCGCTTCATGGTGTACCACTCACAATAAAGGACACGATTGATACTCGAGGCCTGCGCACGACCGGTGGCTCGCGCCTGTGCGCAGACCATGTTCCGGATCGCGACGCGACAGTTGTGGCGCGGCTCAGGGCAGCAGGCGCGATCATTCTCGGCAAGACGAACACGCCGGAGATGGCTATCCCGTATGAAACCGACAATCCGGTCTTTGGCCGTACCAATAACCCTCATAACCCGCTCATGACACCTGGCGGTTCCAGCGGCGGCGAAGCAGCGGCCATCGCGGCATGTATTTCTCCGGCTGGCCTCGGGAGCGATCTCTCCGGATCCATTCGCGTGCCCGCACATTTTTGCGGGATCGTTGGGTTAAAGCCGACGGCTGGGCGAGTGCCGGCGGATGGCCACACGCCGGCCGCGACGGGGCTACTTTCGTTAGGCGAATGCGTTGGACCGATGGCCCGGTACGTCAAAGATCTCGACTTATTGTTCAGTGTCATCTCAGACGCGCCCCAATTTGAAAATAACGATGACGTATCGTCATCCCAGTTGTCGGCAGTATCGCTTGCCGGTATGCGGGCCGCTTTCTTTACTGGTGACAACGCTGTCCCGGTTACTGAAGAGACTACGGAAGCCGTGAGGGCCGCCGCGAAAGCTCTTAGCGAAGCCGGTCTTGAAGTGAATGAAGCAAAGCCGCCGGGAATATCCGAGGGCTCTCGAGTTTGGATCGATTTGTTCTCCCGCGCGGCCCGTGAACAACTTCGGGAGTTTTATCGGGGCAGGGAATCCGAGGCGGGTCCTCTGGTAAGTCGCGCTTTGCAAGCTGACGCCAGGGAAGAGAATGACCTGGGCGCGAAAATCGAGCGGGCGGAAGCGCTAGCCAGGACTCTGGTCGAGCGCGAGCGTTTGCGCGAAGGGATTCTGCGATGGATGAAAACCACGCCGCTGATTGTCATGCCCGTAGGCGCCGGGCCGGCATTCGCGCACGGCGCGTCGCGCATTGACGTCAGAGGGCAATCGCTCAGCATCTTCCGAGCATTCGGTTATAGCCATGCTGCTAACGTTTTTGGTTTGCCAAGCGCAGTTGTTCCCGCCGGCCGCTCTGCGGAAGGATTGCCCATCGGTGTACAGATTATGGGCCGGCCGTTTGATGAACGAACCGTATTAGCGGCAGCAACAGTGATAGAAGAAGCGCTGGGTGGCTGGCAAAGACCGCCGTAGTTCTAGTGCAGAGTTCTCCTTTAGGTTGCCATTCCTGGCCAACAAGCTGAAGCTTGAACCCTAATCCGAAAGCCTTCCGCGGTCTTTCATTCGCGCGGCGCTTTGGTTATAGTTGCGCCGCAAATTCGCTCGGGGAGCACAAACCTTAGTTTCATCGGAGGTAAACCATGCCGTTCGCGATCTTGATCCTTTTGCAGAATGAGGGAGTATTGCCCGCGTTTCTCGTAATCTTTCTCCTGGCTTTCATTGGCATTGTATTGTTGGTGATCGCCGCCAAGACAATAAAGATTGTGCCCCAGGCAACCGTGATGCTGGTTGAGAGGCTGGGTCGCTTCAGCCGGATCGCCGCCAGCGGCCTGAACATTCTCATACCGTTCCTCGACAAGCCGCGCGCCGTGTTTTGGACCAATACGCGCGGCGGCGTTACTTCGATCGATTTGCGCGAACAGTACCTCGACCTGCCACCTCAGCCGGTGATCACGCGCGACAACGTCACTATCCATGTTGACTCTGTTGTCTACTGGCAGATCACAGATCCGGTTAAGGCAGTTTACGAGATGAACGATCTGGTCGGCGGCATTGTGCAGTTGACGATCACCGGCATGCGCGCCGTGATGGGTGACATGGATCTGGATCACACACTCTCTCAGCGCGACCAGATAAACGGGAAGCTGCGTTTGATTCTCGATGAAGCCACGGACAAGTGGGGCGTGAAGGTGACCCGCGTTGATGTAAAGAACATAGATCCTCCGGAAGACGTGCGCGTGACGATGGAAAAACAGATGACTGCCGAACGCAATCGCCGCGCGCTGGTGTTGCAGGCGGAGGGCGAACGTCAGGCCGCAATTACTCGCGCCGAAGGCGAGAAGCAAGCTGCCGTCACGCGCTCAGAAGGTGAAAAGCAATCGAACATTTTGCAGGCCGAAGGACTGGCGCAGGCGCGACTGCGACAGGCAGAAGCTGAGGCTCAGGCGATTACCCAGGTCGCCCAGGCAATGCAAGAGCACGGCAATCCCGCGCAATACCTGATCACCACGCGTTACATCGAAAGCCTCCGGGACATGACCAAGAGCAACAACGCGAAAGTTATTTTTATGCCGGTGGAAACTTCGACGATGCTCTCAGCCGTGGGCACAATCAAAGAGATGTTTGCCGAAAGCGGCGTGAAGAGCCCGCCTGATGATCCAAGCAAACCTCCGCCGCCGCGGCAGTTGCGATAGAGAGTCTCATTAACACCTCACTTCAGGGGGTGTTAGAAGAGTGACACTCGCTGGGATAACCGTTTCTAACGGTTTTCGGCGAAGCCGTTGAAACGGCTGATCGTTCATCTGATCTGCAGTAAACACCTCACTAGAGTGAGGTGCTAATGAGATCAAGAGAGAACTGCGCGTGATCCCCGCAAACTCGACAGTCGCCGTTACTCTATGTAAAATCGTGCGCTTAATTCATGAGCCAGATCGCTCCCAATATGAATGGTGAAGCTTTGACCCGAAGAGATAACGGCGCGGTCGAGCTGCGCATTTTTCGCGTGATGATTGCGAGCATCGCCGTTGCCGCTATTGCCAGCGCGATATTAGCGCCCTGGCGCGTTACGACCGGTCTGATGCTGGGTGGCGGGCTCTCGCTCTTGAATTATCACTGGCTGCGAACGTCAGTGGCGGCGATTTTCGCCGGCGACATCGAAACCCGCCGCCCGCGCGTCCGCGCTTCGCGTTACGTGATTCGTTATTTCGTGGTCGGCTTTGTAGCGTTCGCAGGATACAAACTGAACCTCGTTTCATTGCCGGCGCTCTTCGCCGGGCTCTCTTCCTTCGTGCCCGCGATCTTCGTTGAAGCCGGCCGCCAGTTTTATCTGGCAATTATCCGTCGAGAGGAATCTTATTGATGTTTCTTTTGAGCAGTGAAGGAGCCGAGCAGGCTGAACACGCGCCAATTCTGGTGCAGTTAGTCAATCACTATTTCGGTCATTGGGCCTATGACCTTGAAATGAAGTACACGTATCCGTTTTGGCAGAAGGTGCTGGGAAAGTTTGGGACCACGCCCGATGCTGCCTTTGGTCCGTATACGCCGGAAAACGCGATCCCCTGGTACACGGTGATGTTTGTCACCGCGTGCATCCTCAGTGTGGTTCTGATTTGGATCTTCAAAGGAAAACTTTCAGAAGACGAGCCGGGACAGGGACAGCAGACCCTCGAAGTCGGTGTGCTGGCAGTGCGCAGCATGCTGGAAGATATTGTCGGTCCGCACGGCCTGCAATACTTTCCGGTGGTGATGACCTTTGCGGTGCTGATTCTGATCTCGAATCTGATGGGAATGTTCCCGCTCTTCATGTCCCCCACGTCGGCGACCAGCGTGACCTTCGCGTTGGGAATATCCTCGTTCGTTTATTACAACTACATCGGGATCAAAGAGAATGGGCTGTTCCGGCACTTGAAGCATTTCGCCGGGCCCATCTGGTGGATAGCGCCGCTGATTTTTCCGATCGAGCTGGTGAGTAATTTCATCCGGCCCTTTTCGCTCGGCATTCGTTTGTTCGGCAACATGTTCGCCGATGAGAAGGTGATGGATTCAATCGCGCACCTGGCTCCCGGGATAACCTATTGGCTGGTTCCGGTGCTCCTGATGCCGCTTAGCTTGTTCGTCGCTTTTATTCAGACTTTCGTTTTTGTTCTGTTGTCGCAACTTTACCTGAGCGAGGTTTCACACGCTCCACACGACAGCCACGCGGAGCATGAAAACGAGGACAACGAGAGTGTGGAGTTGGTGGCGCCGGTTTTGACTTAATGGCTTTATGAGCGCGTTCCGAGCGACGTCGCATTTTGCCGCGGCGCACGTTGGACGCAAAGAGACGTGATTGGTCCGGAACCGCAATCGGCGATCTTCGTTGGTTAGTACAATTCAAAGTGTCTGAATCGCAGGAGCGCCGTTGTAAGAGGGGCGGTGGATACCGGGTTTAGGCGAAATCATACTGACCGGTGGCGACTTTCGATCATTCACGCGCGATGTTTTTGAACAGTCTGAAGTAGTTCAGGGTAATGGCTTCGGACAAGGAGAAATGCAATGAAAAAATTGAGAATGCTTTGCTTTGCCGCACTTGGTTTAATGATCACCGCGGTGACGGCAGTTGCTCAACCGGCCAACCAAACAGCTGAATCCGGCGTGAGCTTCAAGGGCTACGTGGCCATTGCGGCCGGCATCGGCTTCGCGATCGCAGTTTTCGGCGGCGCCATTGGACAGTCGCGAATCGGAGCCGCCGCCTGCGAAGGCGCCGCGCGCAATCCGGGCGCGGCTGGGCGCATCCAGACCATGATGATTCTCGGTCTGGCGCTGATCGAATCACTGGTACTCTTCGCATTGCTGGTGGTTTTCGCGGTAGTTAAGCCTATCGCCGGCTAAGACGGGCTCCAACCCGATTAGATTAATGCGAGCGCGGCTTTCCAGCTTCGCTCGCATTTTTCTTTTTCGCCGGCCGTGTCTGATGTAGCGCAAACTGTTAGTCGCGCACAACGCGACCGCCTGGATTACATCCGCCTTCTTTGCTCGCCGCTAAAACCGTGTGTTACGCTTGCCTAAATTAAGAACGAAAGAAGTATCAAATGAAAGTTTGTCCCGTTTGCGCCAAGGAATACTCAGATACGCAGAGCCTCTGTCCAGTTGATGCAGCGGCATTGCAGGCAGCGAATGATTCTCTCGTGGGGCAAACGCTCGCCGGGAAATATTTAATCGAAGAAATTATCAAGAGTGGCGGCATGGGCTCGGTCTATCGGGGCAAGCATGTGCTGATGGACAAGACCGTGGCGGTCAAAGTCCTGCGACCGTCGCTGGCCGTTGATAATGTGGTAGTGGCGCGCTTTTCGCGCGAAGCCAAAGCCGCCTCACGCATCTCGCATCCGCACGCCGTCAGCGTCACAGACTTTGGCGAATCCGAAAACGGTGTCGTATTTCTGGTGATGGAGTACCTGGATGGCCAAACCTTAAAAGAGATTATCAGGAACGAAGGTCCGATGCCGCTCGCTCGGGCGGTGGAAATCGTGCGTCAGGTGTCTGGCGCGTTCGATGCAGCGCATCAGCAAGGCGTAGTCCATCGCGATTTGAAGAGCGACAACATCATGCTCTCAGAGACGAACGGCGGCGACTGGGCCAAGGTGCTCGATTTCGGCATCGCCAAGATTCAGGAGCCCAAAGGTACACGCGATCACGACATAACCGCGCCCAACCTGGTGATCGGAACACCGCAGTACATGTCGCCTGAACAGTGCTCGCAGACGGGACCGATCGATGCGCGTTCGGACGTTTATTCGCTGGGTGTGATTCTTTACGAAATGCTTGCCGGGCGTGTGCCTTTCACCGGAGAGTCGCCGACCGTGATCATGATGAAGCAGGTGCAGGATACGCCGCCATCGATCCTCGAGGCGCGTCCTGATTTGCCCGGGGGCATCAGTGGAGTCGTTGAGCGAGCGCTAGCCAAAAAACCCGCGGATCGATTTCAAACGGCGGGTGAGTTGTTCGCAGCGCTGTCAGAGACTGCCTCCGAGGCGCCGGCCGTCACGGCATTGTCTGCAACTCCGGACACAGTCGCCAATGAACCCGTAAAAGTCGAAGACGACGCGGACGAAGTCACTGTGGTGCGGCCGCGGGAACCGCTGACAGTGCCGCGATCGCGCCAGGAAATTCCTCTGTCCAGTCCAGTTCAGGAACCGGGTAGCCGGGAGGTCAGTCCCTGGAGGATTATGGTCCCCGCGGCCATCGTGTTGGTCGCAGTCTTTGGAATCGTGTTTCTACTGACCCGCAGCTCCGGACAGACCCCGCCGGCCAATCAGACGCCTGGCCAGACCAACCTGTCTGCGGATCCGAACAGTCAGCCTGTCCAGCCGTCCGGAACACCCACCGGCGAAAGCGAAAGAAACATTCAGTCGGTCACCATTGCGAGCCCGGGTATCAGCCCAAACGCCAACGCGAATACTAATCGGGGTTCTCAAGTGCCTTCCTCCAGTGTCATCGGAGATTTTGGCGCCAACGGAAATCGAAACACCAGCCAACCGCGCGAATCACCCGCGCCGAAGGCTTCTCCACCAGTCGCAAAGGATGCTCCACCGCCGCCCCCGAAGGTTTCACCTACGGTAAAGACCGTCGTGAAGCCGGAGACGGCGCCCCCATTGCGGTAAAGCCTCGTGAGTTTCCCAAAGCGGCCCTCCCTTATGGTCGGGCTTCTGACACGAGTGAGTTTTCGATCAAAGATCGGAAATTATCTTCCCCTTCAATCTCAATACTGATGTCGACGGCGTAGCAGGGCAGCTCGAACCTGAGAGAGCGAAGTTTCACTTCATCCTTGGCAGTTGTCATCAGAACCTCGGCCCCGGCGGCGATCGCTGCGCGGACGATCCGATCAAGATCAGTCTGCGTATAGACATGATGGTCGCGAAATATTTGGACGTGGCCGAGTTGATAGCCAGCTCCTCGGAGTTGGGTAAGGAACGACTGTGGATTGCCAATTCCGCAGAATGCCGCGGCTCTCGATGATTTGATTTCTTCTGCGGAAAGTCCTTTGGCTACAGCGCTAACTGGTCGCAACCCAAGAATCTTCATCCGCGAACGGAAAACCGGACGGCTTTTGCTTAAGGCGTCTATCTTGCTCTCTAATTCCTGAAGTTGGTCTGATTCGTCCGCGCGCGTCAACACAATGCAGTCGGCGCGAGCCAATTCCATGGGTGACTCACGCAGGATGCCTGCCGGGAGCAAACGCCGGTTGCCCCATGGGTTGGTCGCGTCGATGGTGACGAGGTCGAGATTGCGAGCCAGGCCCAGGTTTTGAAAGCCATCGTCGAGAATAAAGACCTCGCTTCCCAGGTTCTCGATCGCCCAGAGCGCGGCTGACACACGATCGGCGTCGCTGATAACCGCTGCGCGACCCTTCAATCTTTCAGCCAGCAAGAATGCTTCGTCACCTGCTTGCTCGGCGCCCGAAAGAATCTCGCCTCCGTTCGAAACGATCACCCGCTCCTTCGGATGCGCGCGGCCGTACCCGCGCGTGAGGATGCAGACTCGCCGATTTGCGGCAGCAAGCTCGTCGGCGACCCACTCTACCAGAGGGGTTTTACCCGTTCCGCCCATCGTAAGGTTGCCGACGCTGATAACTGGAACGTTGATCTCTCGCACGCGAAGCAGTCCGCGGCGATAGAGGTCGCGGCGTGCTTTCATCGTTACGCCATACAAGCGGGCCAGGGGTGAGAGCGCGACTGACGCAACGCGATTCATTTCGCAGCAGTGACGTGCAGAGCAGTGAAGGGGGGCGGAGTGTCCGTCGCGGCACGGGCCGCCAAAATTTCTTCGATGACCTGAATGGTACGTTCAGTCGCCCCCCGGTTTTGATTGCAGACAGTCAGGGCGCGCCGGCCAATTTCGCGTCGTCGCGCTTCGTCGGCTAGAAGCTCGCGCAGAACTGAAGCAAGCTCAGCCGACGCCTGCGACGTTTCCAGGCTTGGCAACTGGACAACTGCATTTTCATCGAGCAACGCCTTTGTGATTGCGGCAAAGTTTTCGGTATGGGCGCCGGTGACGACCGCGATCCCAAGCGACGCCGGCTCGAGCACGTTATGACCGCCGTGAGGAGCGATGCTGCCCCCGATGAAAGCCACCGTCGCCAACGAATACGCCGCGCGCAACTCTCCGACGGTATCCAGTAGGATAACATCGCACGCCGCATCGTCAGGCTTTTGGTCATCAGAGCGTCGCGCCCATTTCAGACCGGATCTGTTCAGCACCGTCGCAACCTCGCTGAATCGTTCCGGGTGACGCGGGGCAATCAGCAGCCGAGCACTCGGCTGAAGATCCTTAAGTTGGTTGAAGGCCTCGATCACAACCAATTCTTCCGGCGCGTGCGTGCTACCGGCGACGATTAAGGGACGAGTTTGACTGAAGCCGAAGCGCAAACAGAGGCTGGCAGTAACGGCTTTGTCCGTAGCGGCTTTAGCGCTGTCGAACTTTACGTTTCCGGACATGAGGACGCGGTCAGGAGCGAGACCAAGCTGGCGAATGCGAACGGCATCGCGCTCAGACTGCATCAGGGCCACCGAGAGATCGTTGAGTACGCGGCGGATAAAAGAATGAATCAGTTGGTAACGGCGAAATGAAGTCTGAGAGATGCGACCGTTAACCAACGCCACCGGACTCGAACGGACGCGACATTCGCGCAGCAGATTAGGCCAAAGTTCAGTTTCCATGATCAGCACGGCCGCCGGTTGTATCGCGTGCAGCACGCGGCGAATCGTCCAGGTCCAGTCTATCGGGAAATAGAAAACTGCGGCAGCGTCTTTCCCAAACGCATCGCGCGCGACCTTTTGGCCGGTTACGGTGGTGGTCGAAATAACCAGACGGTGTGAAGGGAATCGATCGAGGAGGGCCCTCACCAGGGGGCGCGCCGCTTCAGTCTCGCCCACCGACACACAATGAATCCAAATGACGGGATGATCGTGAGGAATGATCGGTAGGTTGCCGAGGCGTTGACTAAGCCCGGTGACGTACTTGCGGGTACGCAAGGCGTCGATGGCAAACTTCGGCAGGAGGACAACGAAGCCAACCGTCAGAAGCAGGCTGTAAATGAAATACACCGTTTAGAGTTCAAGCTTCAGCTTGCTGTGCTTTGAAGAGTACAACCTGAAGGTTGGACTCTGAACTTTTGCGACCTACTTTGCCCGTTCGATATAACGGCTTTCGACGGGATCGACGCGCAGGCGGTCGCCTTCGTTGATGAACGGCGGCACCTGAATGACTACACCGTTTTCCAGGGTAGCCGGTTTGTTAACGTTGGAAACCGTCGCGCCCTTCATCGTCGGCTCAGTTCTCGTGACGGTGAGTTCCAGGGAAGCGGGCAGCTCGACTCCAATGGGTGCGCCGTCATAAAACTCGGCTTGAATCTTCAGTCCGGGGGCCAGCCACTGGGCTGAATCTCCCAGCTCCTCATCGCTCAAGGCTACCTGTTCGTAGGATTCAGTATTCATGAAATGATGATGCGAGCCGTCGGAGTAAAGGTACTCCATCTCGTGCTGCTCCAGGCTCGCCCGCTCAATGGTATCCACTGAGCGAAAGCGGTGTTCGAAAGAAGAACCGGTGAGAATGTTGCGCAGCTTGGTTTGGATCATGGCGCGCAGATTACCGGGCGTGTGGTGCCGAAATTCGACTACTTTGCAGGGCTGGCCCTCGAAAACTATAACCATGCCGCGTCTGAGTTGGGTTGCTGAAATTGCCATTACCGATGTTATGTCTTTCTGATTAGTTTGCCTGGTGAAGCGATAGATAAGAACCACCTACCTGTCGCAAACGAAGTAGTCTAGCGGTCGAGGTGCGCGCTTGTCCAGCCGTGCTATCGGCGCTGGTGGAAACAAAAAAACAGAGCGAGCAAGCCTCGGGAATGCATCCTTACGGATAACACTCAGTCAGCTTGCTCGCGCTCAGGAGGAGCCCACCTACCTGATTTGATTCACGCTCGAATATGAATGGAGTTCCACAATAATCGTGGCCACTCGTCCGCATCAGTCGTTTAATGCGCAGCTTCGTGTGATTTCTATGAAAGCGGGTCGTGTCAAGGTAGAGGTTCGGTTGATCGTCTCACCCTTCTATCCGAGCTGCCGCCAGCACGCTGATTAGTGGTGCTTTTTTTGGCGGGCTCATTCAACGGTGCGAAGCCGCTC
>DASQAF010000026.1:0-64807 GCA_035635855.1 Pyrinomonadaceae bacterium | reverse complement strand
GAAACGAGGCTCGACGATCTTCCTTCAGGTAGTAATTGCACTTCTCGGCGTAGGCGTTCTTGCCTTGCTGCTTTGGGAACCCCAAGTCGAGGGCAGGAACGTGAACGCCACGCAATTTGAGATCTACTTCAAGGATCCATTCCTGGCGTATATATACCTGGCCTTCGTCCCATTTTTTGTCGGTCTTTACCAGGCATTCAAGCTATTAGGGTATGCCCGACGAAACGAAATATTTTCCCAGCGTTCTGTGCGAGCTTTGCGGATCATCAAGTACTGCGCATTAACAACGGCGATCTTTATTCTCGGGGCGGAAGCCTATTTATTCATCTTTATGCGTGGTAAGGATGATATTGCCGGTGGAGCCATGATGGGTGGCTTCATTATTTTGGTCTCTGCCATCATCGCCACAGCCGCCGCGGTGTTTCAGCGGATCTTACAAAATGCCGTGGAGATAAAATCTGAGAGGACGACCTGACTGTCTAAACGAATGTGGCAATCATCATTAACATCGAGGTCATGTTGGCGAAAAGAAAAATGAGCGTTACCGAGCTCGCCGATAAAGTCGGCATTACGATGGCTAATATCTCGGTGTTGAAGAATGGCAAAGCAAAAGCAATTCGGCGATCAACATTAGAGGCGATCTGTAGAGCTTTAGAATGTCAGCCCGGAGATATTTTGGAATAGGAGGAGTAGCAAAAGGCTGTAAACTCCCCGCTATGACAACCCCACTTAGAGAAAAACTGAAAGAAGACTTAATCTCTCTCAGCAACGACGTGAGTAATCTCTGGATGCACCATGACCTATTCTGGAGAATGACAGATATAACCAATAAGAACGAGCGGATTATGAAAGTTGGGGGAGACTACTTGGCGTGGTTGAAAAACTCTTACATTGAAGCGGGATCAGTGGCGTTTAGAAGACAGCTCGATAGAGACAAACGTTCGATGTCTATGATTAACTTTTTGCTCGAAGTTCAAAAGAATTGTGATTCCTTCACGCGGGAAGATTTTCAAAGAACAAAAAACTTCTCTCCCGGCAACAATTTTCATGACCCTCAAAAATGGGATGAATTCGGCCAAACGTTTGACCAGACTTTCGGACACGGTGGGCACTTGGACCCGGCAATCGTTCAGGCTGATATTGATTTATTAGAAACCGAAGGCGCGGCGATTAAAGAACAAGTCAACAAAGAAATTGCCCATAAGGACAGAGGCGGTATGAAAGGTGACAAAGCAACCGGCGAGGTCTTGGAGAGGTGCATCACTCATCTGGACGAAATTGCCAGCAAGTATTCGCTTCTGTTGTATGGAGAGCCGTTCAAATCTTTAAGGCTTCAATATATGTTCGATGTGGAAGAGGTCTTCACCTTCCCTTGGAAGACTTAGGCTTCCACGAACTTACTACTCTTCTTACTATTGCATCCAAAACATAGAAGTTCCAGATTTATCAACTCGGTCAGACCCCCGTTTGCAATAGGTGTCTTGTGGTCAATAACCAGTTTCTTTCGTTTTGATTTACAGTAGGCGCACTGTTTACCATCGCGTTCGACTAAAGCATCAAAGAACTTACTACGATTGTTGTTTAAGAGTTTTCTCTGAACGGCCTTCTGCTTCAAGGCTCGGTGGTGAATCCAATTCCAGGTCATGAATTCATCTAGGACTTCAAGTGCAATTCGGCAAACTGGCGACTCCTGAGCCGCGTCGTCCACCGCTGCTTTATGCCGAATCAAGGCCATGAGCGGATTGTTGATACAACCAGCGTAGAAAAAGCCTAACCCTCGTCTAGGTCTCCACTGGCGATGGTAGTAATACAACAAGCGGGTCGAATCGGTTATCGGGTCAGTAGCAGCTCGTCCGCGCAGAATTGCATCTTGAATCGCAGATGGTGAAGTGGCGCGAATCTCGAATAGAATAGTTTGAATCCGTTCCAGTAAATCTTCATTGGGTTCCGGGTTGGCTTCCAACTGAATGAAGTCTGGTTCGGTCACGAGCGTATGATAGACCTGATGGACTTAGCACTGAAAATTATCACGGCTCTCGCCACAGTAACAATCGGTATTGCCGCATCAATCCTCGCCTACCAACAATACAAGATCAGTAAGGCAAAATTACGTTTCGACCTGTACGACAAGCGACTGACACTATTTAATCGCTTAAGAGATTACGCATCAGAAGTAGCAATGACGAGTAAAGATGGCCTTGAGATACTCGATGACGCCGGAAAATTCTACCGCGACACAATCGAATGCCAATTCCTGTTTGACGATATGAATCACGATTGGGGTCAGGCTTGCGATTTTGCAATTCTTCAACAGTATAGTGCGCGTAGCGCACGACAGCATAAAGCCTGGGGCGTGAGCCCCAGGATCGCGATCGGTAAGAATAGAAAGAACCCGCGGAGCGGGTGACAGCTTTTGGATCATTGGGTCGATCCAAAGCGGTGTCGCGCTGCGCTTGCCACCGCACTCCAAATCTGTCGCCCGCTCCGCGGGCTGAACCCCTTTTTGGATTGCGATCCTGGGGTTTGCTCGCTTCGCTCGCTGCACCCCAGGCTTTATGCTGTCGTGCGCTCCGCGCACTCTAAGAAGTAAACATGGTTCTGCTCCTTGATGGCATGCACGCGGGCTATCCTTTCTTATTTCAACTGCCGAATCCGCTCTTGTAGGAATTGCCGCTCCGGTTCCTGTTGGGTCAGCGCCAGAGCTTTCTCATAAGAGGACCGAGCCTCAGCCGTCCTGCCCAGCCTGCGGTACATATCTGCACGGGCGGAATGGACCAGGTAATAATCTGCCAATTCGCCCTGTTCCAACACCGCGTCGATGTGCGTCAGACCGGCCTCTGGACCATCGCGCATTGCAATTGCCACGGCACGATTTAGCTGTACAACTGGCGAAGGGTGAATTCGTAGCAGTCGGTCGTAAAGCGCAACAATCTGTCGCCAGTCGAGCTGGCCCGCTCCGATAAACCTATTGAACAAAATGACGAAGCACAGGATTGCTGCAATCCCAAGTGACGGTATTGGCAAAGAGCGAGTACCGGAGGGCCTTCGAGTACTCGATGCCGCCGCCACAAAAGTGATATTCCATTGCAGTGGGACCACTTCGATTTGGAACTGCGATTACTACCTGAAGCACGAAACTATGATGCCGGAGGACTGGAAAGATCGGATCGGCCGGCATGACGCGATTTTCTTCGGATCAGTAGGCTGGCCTGAGCTGAAGTAACACGACTTCTTAAGTTCGAATTCTGATGCTGCCCGAATTACTAGTCTGTCCGTGCGCTTTGAGTGTGATGATGCATGTGCCAATGGAGGTGTTATCAGGGAGCCTGAAAACTACTTGGGTAAACGGAAAATTCGGCACGGGACGCACATCCTCAGCCGCAATATCGTAATGCTGATTGTTACCATCAACTAGACTAACCGTAACGGCAGAAGAAGTCTCTCCTTGCAACAACTGAAGATTCATTGCGAAGACTATTACTCTGGTGTTGCGATCGACTCCGAGATTGAGTAAGTCCGCCCCGTTTACGACCGGAAAGGGATCACGCGTAAGGAGTACTGAGTCTAATGCTGCAACTTGGTTTAACGCCGGGCCAGACTCATCCAAGAGTAGTTGAAGCGGTCCTGGCGTCGGTGTCGGAGTCGGAGTCGGAGTGGGCGTCGGTGTCGGTGTGGGAGTTGGCGTTGGTTGTGTTGATGATTGATAAGCTACCAGCAGAGTAGAAGCTGGTACGACCACAAGCCCGTCACCGGCGCCGAGTCCGGTGTGCGGCCGGCTGACGGGCGACTCGGTCGTCTGAACGACCGCACCAAGGTTCCCGGTCCAGACGTTCGCACCCGTACTCCCGTCGAGAGCGTAGACCTTTCCGCTGCGAGAACCAATGTATACGTAGCCGTTATCTATGATTGGCGCGGAAGTGAGGGTGCCATCGCCCGTGAAGGACCACCGGACTGCCCCAGAGTAGGCATCGCGCGCTTTTAGAATGGATCCGGTGAGGAAGAAACCTGTGGAGCCGCTGAATGCCGGAGGTGGACCTGCCGGGAAAGTCCCTAGCACCGCGCCAGTAGGGGCGTGGAACATCAGCTTGTCTGTCAAAGAATCGCCCTCATACAAACGCCCGCCGAAGAGGACTGGTGTACTTCCCCCTCCGCCCGTGCACCCCTCGGAATGTTGCCAGATCAGAGACCCGTCCTGAGGTGAAAAATCGTAGACCGCGTTGCAAGCAAATGAGACGAATACTCCAATTGAGGTTACGGCTGGAGAACTGTCGCTGCCACTAAACATCAATTCGGACCAATTCACAGTGCCATCCTGCTCGTCAACCGCGTACAATGTTACGCCCGTTCCGGCCCCGACCACGTAGACCACGCCACCTGATGCGGTCGGCGGTGAATCGAACGCGTATTGCCCTGGAAGCTGCTTCGACCATAGCACCGCACCTGACGCTGCATCGAAAGAGCGAAGAAGGCCGTCGTAGTTCACAGCGAAGACACGTCCTGCGTCGTAGGCGGCGTTGGACCAGCCATACGTTCCTCCGAGATCGACTGGCCCCCACAACGTGGCGCCATTTGCCTCGTCGAGGGCGTAGAGCTTTGTTCCATAGCTGATCGGGTTTGCGACCGTGACGAAGATCCTGCCGCCAGCGATCAGTGGATATGAAATTTGACCGCCTAGATCTCGGGACCACCGCTGCGCCAAAGGTGGGATAACCGTGTCGAACTGCGCCCCGCTATGGGTGGCGTCGATTTGATAGGCCACTGCGGTCCCCTTGGTCGGCGGGGGGGTGGGCGTTGCCGTGGGAGTCGCTGGGCAGAAGCTGCTCGTCGACATTACCTGGAACGTGTAACTCCCGCCCAGTCCCGCCGTGCCGTTGACGGCGAAGACGACGATCGCAAAGCTGGTATTGCCCGGGACGGTGAACTGGAACGACGTGATGAGTGGTGAAGAGGTGCCACTACTGACGCCGGGATCGCCCAGGTAACGGGATGGATTGGTGATGTCAGTCGCGACAAACGGCGCCAGGAAAGCAGCGATTTGGTAGTTCGCATTGGACTGAGAATTTTTCGTTAACGCTGCTGATACACAGACCGGTGAGGACGACGAGTTGGTGAAAGTATAAGCGTCGAATGGAAACGAACCGGAATCAGTATTTCCAGGGAAGGAATTCGTGCTGCAGGTGCCCTGCGCGTCGCCGCGCAACAAGCGCGTAGTCATCGTGCCGGTGGTGGCGGGCGCCGGCGGGCTGCCGAGGTTGGCTGTAAAACCGCAACTAGCGTTGGCTGTCGGTGTGGGAGTCGGTGTCGGTGTAGACGTCAAATCGAATACATAGGCCGCGCCAGTGTAGGAGTTCTTACCCACAGCTCCGACCACTACTGTGTCGCCATCGATCTCTACCGACGAACCAAATTGGTCATGCGCCGCCGCATCACTCGCGGTGAGTTTCTGCACCTCTCCCCAGCCTTCAACGCCATTCTGATTGCGCTCGAAGATGTAGGCCGCACCACCAGTGGCGAGATTCATGGCCCAAGCTCCGACCACCACTGTGTCGCCATCGATCGCTACCGAAATACCGAATTCGTCAAGTAACGCCGCATCATCCGCGGTCAGTTCCTGCACCTGTCCCCAGCTTTCAAGTCCATTCTGATTGCGCTCGAAGATATAGACCGCACCACTAGTGCCGCGGTTTCCATGAATAGCTCCGACCGCCACCGTGTCGATATTGATCGCTACCGAAACACCGAATTGGTCGCCTCCTATCCCATCACTCGAGGTTAGTTTTTTCACCTGTCCCCAGTGCTCAGCTCCACCCTGATTGCGCTCAAAGATGTAGGCCGCGCCCTTACTGTAAGCTCCGACCACCACTGTGTCGGCGTTGATCGCTACCGAGTAACCGAAATAGTCATTTGCGGCCGCATCACTTGCGGTCAGTTTCTGCACCTGCCCCCAGTTCTCAGCTCCACCCTGATTGCGCTCGAAGATATAGGCGGCGCCAGTGTTGGAGTTCTTAGCCCAAGCTCCGACCACCACTGTGTCAGCGTTGATCGATACCGACGAACCGAAATCGTCACCTCCCACCGCATCGCTCGCAGCGAGTTTTTTCACTTGTCCCCAGTTCTCAGCTCCACCCTGATTGCGCTCAAAGATATAAGCCGCTCCAGTGTTGGAGTTCTTAAGCCAAGCTCCGACCACCACTGTGTCGACATTGATCGCTACCGACCGACCGAATTGGTCATTCACTGCCGCATCAACGGCTGTGAGTTTCTGCACCTGTCCCCAGTTCTCAGCTCCACCCTGATTGCGCTCGAAGATATAAGCCGCGCCAGTGTTTGAGTTCTTGGCCCAAGCTCCGACCACCACTGTGTCGCCATCGATCGCTGCCGAGTAACCGAATCGGTCATTTGCTGCCGCATCGCTAGCTGTTAATTTCTTCGTCTGAGTGAAAAGTGGATCAATCCGAAGTGGGTAAACTGCCTCCGTGTCATCTATCAAGAGCGAAATCTGTTTTCTGTCAGCCCGGAAGCGGGCGCGTAATTGTCGACCCGACGCATCGGTAGCCATCAGATGATCATAGCGCAGCCAATGCTTGCCATTGCCGCCGATCAGTTCTAACGCCTTTCCCGAATCCACCAGCGCCGGTCTGACCTCACCCGTAACCGTCAGGCGCACTCGCAGTGGCGTTCCCTCGTGCCTTTTCCCGGGCGGCGCCGTCAGGGTAAAGCCCTGCTCAAGGCCATCTTTTCGATTTTGATACCATTCGACGATCTCATCCGAACTGCCTTGGTCAGTGTTTGTGGGGTTGGATTGCGTAGCGAGTCGTCGGTCAATCTCGATGCGATTGCCATCGACGCGCATCGTTCCCGCTCCGGCAGTCAACATTCGGCGACCATAACCGTAACTCCGCAGCCTTAACCGCGCCTGTAACGTCGTCGTGCGCTTATTGGTGAGTGGCTGCAAGACTACGTCGCGTCCATTGAAACGGGCCCTCACCTTCTGGGCCGGATTTGTTGCTTCGTAGATCTCCGCCGCATTGTTCTTTCGTAGTCCCGATCGCAACGCACTCGACTTTTGGGCTTGCGGCTGCTGGTCGATCTGGTACTGTGCCGCCTCGATCAAATTCTGCAGTCGAACATAAAGGCCGTGCTCTTTCAGATAATCACTGGCTTGCTTGCCTTGCAGGCTGGGCAGCGGTTGGGTGGATTGCGCCTGTGAGGCTTTGACTGAATTATCCGAGGCCAGGCGTTTGGTCAGCTTTGGAACTTTGGTGGCTGGGCTGTTTGCCTGAGAGCCGTGCCGACTAATAATTAATGGCAGCGCAAGGGCGACTAGAGCGAAGAGCGCCAGGGAAACGATTGTGCGAGAGCGGAGTCGACGGAATCTCCTTATTACAACGAATACGCAAGCAGCAGCAACTCCCTGCCCATCCCCTACTTCGTCGTGCGCGATAGTGAGCGCTGCGACTCTTGTCCGGGAGAACATTTTTTGCGCACCTTCCGCGGCGATGAATGAAGCAGTTTTCTTCATCGCGGCAGCGTTAGTATCTTTTGCTCAGGCAAGCTTTTCGGGCGCTTAACTCGCGAATTTAGACCGTCTGGCCGCGAATTTTAGCACGTCTCAGTCAATTTATTGCAAAGACTGTGAAGGGCCGCTAATTGATCTGCTAACACCTGGAAGACCATTCCATCAATTCAATACATCTCTTGAAATGATGCTAGTTAACTTGTTCGTACTTGTCTTCCCCAACGTCGCGTACCAGTCGGCGATGTATCCGCTTTCGCGTACTACGGTTGTGCCGCACGAGGCTCCAGCCTTGCGGCGAGAGGCGCACTTGTTTTGCCCGCCGGTCTTTGCCCGGCGTAACTTCCACTATTATTTCAACTGCCGAATCCGCTCTTGCAGGAATTGCCGCTCCGGTTCCTGTTGGGTCAGCGCCAGCGCCTTCTCATAAGAGGACCGAGCTTCAGCTGTCCTGCCGAGCCTGCGGTACATATCTGCACGGGCTGAATGGGCCAGGTAATAATTTGCCAATGCGCCATGTTCCAACACCGCGTCGATAAGCGTCAGACCGGCCTCTGGACCATCGCGCATTGCAATTGCCACGGCACGATTTAGCTGTACAACTGGCGAAGGGTGAATTCGTAGCAACTGATTGTAAAGGGAAACGATTTTTCGCCAGTCGGTCGCCGCGGTCGATTCGGCCTCCGCATGAACGGCCGCAATCGCAGCCTGCAGGGTGTAGGCACCGAAGCGGCGGGACTTCAGGGCTTTCTCCAGCAATGCCACTCCTTCGGCGATCTGCTCTCGGTTCCAGAGCGAGCGGTGCTGGTTCTCCAGCAAAATCAGTTCTCCGGTCGGAGAGGTTCTCGCGGCGTGACGGGATTCCTGTAGCAACATCAGGGAAAGCAGCCCGATGACTTCAGGCCCCATGTCTTCCGAACCCATGACTTCCGGCTCGGGCTGGAGTTCCATCAGCAACCGGCCCAGTCGAATCGCCTCGCCAGTTAGCTCGGCCCGCGTTACCTCCGCTCCCGCCGCAGCCGAATAACCCTCGTTAAAGACGAGATAGATGACGTGAAGCACCGCGCCCAGTCGCTCCGGCAATTCCTGCGGGCTTGGCACTTCATACGGAATCGGTGTCTCTCGAATCTTTGCCTTTGCGCGTACTATGCGTTGCGCCAGCGTACGCGGAGCGATGAGGAAGCCGCGTGCTATCTCCTCGGTTGTCAGCCCGCACACCTCACGCAAGGTGAGCGCAACGCGCGCTTCCGGCGGGAGAGCTGGATGACAGCACGTAAAAATCAGACGCAGTCGATCGTCTTCAAAGCCATCCTCAAGATGGTCCTCCTCATTGGACCTTGCCTCTGCATTGGATTTTTCGAGCGAATTCCATTGCGCTTCGAGATATCGCGCGAGCTCCTCTTGGGACGCATCAAATCTTGCCCGTCGACGCAGAGTATCAATGGCTTTGAATCGGGCCGTCGAAATCAACCATGGTCGCGGGTTGCCGGGTACTCCACTCCGCGGCCACACACTCAGCGCAGCCGCAAAGGCTTCATGCATCGCCTCCTCGGCAAGATCAAAATCACCGAGCAAGCGGATCAGAGTTGCCAGGATTCGTCCCGAATCCACGCGATAAAGGGAGTCGAGTAGTTCGCGTATCTGCTTATGTATTTGCTCTGGGGAACGCTCGGACATGACCTCGGACATAATGGGGACCGTAGCAAACCAGCAACCCCGAATCAATTTGGCAAACGTCGGAACGCCGGATCCATGCAAAGGGCCCAGGTCGGCCGCGGCGCATGACTTCGTCCTTGAGATACCAGGTGAGGCGCTGTCTATCAAGTCAAGAGAAAGAATCAGCGGTCATTGAACATTGAGTCACTGAGTGTTTGGAACTGAATCAATGGCTCAAATGAATCAATACTCAATGAATCAATGAATCAATGACATCCGGTCGCGATGGAGTTCGATCGGTTCGGGGAGAGGCGGAGTAGTCATTGGGTTAAGGGCGGCAGGTCAGCAAAAGGGAAAGTGGTGGGGTGATAAGCATTGTCTTGTCAGGACACTGAGATCCCCATCGGCTGAAACTCTGACGAACAGTGGCTGACTGGATAGCGGGGTGGAGTATCGCACAATCGCAAGCCTGACCCCGATCGGTTAGCGTATTCTTGCTCTCACCGTCTTATTTCCTTTGGGGCTTTGTTTCTAGTTGTAGGCAGCGTTCATTGTTTCGCGAATTTCCGGAATGGATGGTCGCTCACTGGGATTATATGAATGCATTCGTCTTATTATTTCGGCAATTTGGGGATTGATTGCTGGAAGTTTATACGCACCGGCTATGGTTGCCTGCGGAGAGGGTAAATTGCCTGACAACATTTCGATCCATGTAACAGCCAAAGAGTATATGTCGGATGCTGGAATGGCATCGTGGGGAGATTCCTGTTGTTCCGGTGCCATGTAAAACCATGACCCCAGTTGCATTGACTTCCTTGTCGTTGTGCCGCCTTTGGTAAATGCGGGATCATAATCGCTCCATTTAACAATCCCTAAATCGCCTAACTTCACAACGTCCGAGAATTCAAGAAGATTGGCAGGTTTGATGTCCCGGTGAGGAGATCCTTTTCCGTGTAAATACTCGAGCCCGTCGAGACAGGAATGGACGATTTTCGCAGATTCACTTTCCGAAAGCTGACGGAAGCCCTCGATTCGAGCGGCGACCGTCCCATCTGCCAGCTCCATCACGAGAAATGGCACCTTTTCATATAGGCCAAGGTCTTGATAGCGAACGATATTCGCGTGGCTGAGATTCTTTCCGTTTCGTGCCTCTCTGCGAAATCGGTCTCTAACATTTGGCAAGACGGATTCCTGTAATAGGTTCGCAGTTGGCATCATTATCTTAACCGCCACCCGCGTTCCGTTGCTCTTGAGCTCGGCTGACCATACATGTGCAATGGCACCTGAACCTAATGGCTCTATCAATTCATACTTGTCGAGTTCCCCAGTAAGAGTGTCGCCAGCTGATACAGTAAAGATTTGAGGACCGGTTTGAGTGAACGTCTCATCAAAAAACGCTTCGGTGATGTCACTGCCGTCCATCATCACCTTAAGCTTGTCGCCCTGAAGCTTCTGCAGAAATGGCGCTAACTTTCTCTTGCTCAGGTAGGTATTTAGTGAGACTTTAGTCCAGTCAGCAGCGTCCATTAAGTCTTTATAGGGAACAACGGTGCCTGCTCTCTGTGTTCTCAACCAGTCAAAAGCTTTCCTTGAACCCTTATTAAGCGCCATGACGTCCTTTCCTATTTCCTAATACCTCCGCCGGTTTGGACGGTAATTGGGCTCCGTTCCCATTTGCTGCAATGTGATCGAACAATCTCGCCTTTGACACGCGCACGGCTTCGTCGCACAAGTCGTTACCTAAAAATTGCCGTTTCAGCGTTAGCGCTGCTAATCCAACGCTTCCCGACCCCATGAATGGATCGATTACCAGCTCTCCAAGATCGGTACTCTGTTTTATCAACGTTTCAGATACAGCCACCGGCTTTTCTGCCGGATAGCCATTATGAATTCGCGGCACCTGGATTATGTCGGGAATGCTCAAATCATTTAGCTTCCGCTTTCCCTTTTCAAAAAACAGAACCACTTCATACCGCGATCGGTAATGATAGCCCATGCCGATTTTCTGCTTGTCCCATATCAGTGGTTTCCAAAAACGAAACCCTGCCGCTTCAGCGATTGGTTTCGCAACGAACATCGTCTCCTGATCGCAGAACAGGTAAAGATGGCGGTTCTTCTTCAACACGCGATAAAGCTCTGTGAATAATTCTTCGAATCGTGCGTTTGGAAATATCTCAAACCAATCATTACTCGATGCCTTGCTGTGTTTCAGACGAGTCGTCGTCCCGATAGCACGATGCTTTTCGAGTGATTCGTATGGTGGATCCGTAACTATAAGATCGACTGACGCATCTTGAAGACCTCTCAGCCAATCAATAGCATCATTTTTGTTTATCAGACTCTTATACATATATGACTGGCTCCTATTGCCGCAAGATTAACATAAAACCCCACCAATTCGACCCGTTCTGTAATGGACTTAGCATGTTCAACCGCGCGTATAATCCACTCATGAAGGATCGTAGTTCTGGAGTTCAAAGCTATCCCAGCGCCAAAGCGTACAGATTCTTTCGCGAGCATCGGGGTCAGACGTTCGAACTGGTTCAGCTAGAACAGGCGACTGGTTGGAAACCTACTACCATTAAGACTTACATCGCTAAGAAGTGGCAACACTTCTTGGAGCCTCAAGGTGAAGGGTTTTATCGCGTAGCCGCTTTTGATATTTCAGAAGCGGAATTTCTAGCCCAACAAACTCAAGTTGCACCCCGATACGATTACGATGTAACAGTCTCATTCGCGGGGGAAGATCGCACCTATGTTGAACAGGTCGCCGCAGCACTGTACGCACTTGGAATAAGGGTCTTCTACGATCGTTATGAACAGGTTGATCTGTGGGGTAAGGATTTATATACGCACCTCGATGATGTCTACCGCAAGCGCGCACGATATTGCGTCGTCTTTATTTCCCAGCACTATGCTGACAAGTTATGGACGAACCACGAGCGAAAGAGTGCCCAAGCGCGCGCATTCGAAGAAAAATCCGAATACATTTTGCCGGTACGGTTTGATGCGACTGAAGTCCCGGGAATGCTCCCTACAACGGGCTACATTGCCGCTACGAAGCTAGAACCGGCTGAAGTCGCATTGATGATTGCTAAGAAGACTGGAATGGATACTGATCTACGAGAAACGGTGGACTACCTTCGCAGCTCGCTTCCCAGTTATGAAATCAACATCGAAGGCACGAACATTCGCTTTGTAAATGAGGCAGAATCTTATGATGGGGCGTTCCCAGCACGTTTGTTGGTCGAGATGTATCGTGAAAATATGATCGATCACATGTTTATTTGGACTTCAATCTTGCCGTACTAGTCCAGTCGAGAATTCAGAGTTGTTATCTTCGTTTTCTTTTCCGTTTCTTGCTGGCCCAACGCGCCTGCGGCTTTGCCTTGGGAGCGATTTCATCCGGGTTTCGACGTTCAGCATTCTCTGTCACTGGCTTCCCCTGTCGTTCTTGAAAGGCCGCCAATACCGGGAAAACACGACCGCAAACAATTTTGGGTCGTCCGTTGTCGCCGCCTGACATTATTAGCCACCAATTCTTACGTTCTTTGCTCCCTTTCGCTTTCCACTCAGCCTCCACATCATTTATCAACGCGACATAATCTTCGTATCCGTTCCTGGCGAGCCAAGCCTTTACCTTTTCATCCGAAGAGGACTCTTTCATCGTGAGCTCCCTTCCACGACTTGTGCCGCTGTCTGTTTGCTTAACGGCTTTCTCAATCACAACCGACCTGCGCGCAACTGAGGACTGCTGACCTGGTAATGGTTCCAGATTCCTAATTGCCAGAACCTCACGAGCCGGCGTTCGATCACCTGTACAGCTAATTCTCCTCGGACCATTTAGTTTTATGATGGTGAAACCATAATCTTGATAGAGTTCAAGAATACGCGTGGTGGCTTGATTCGAAAGAATCACAGGCCCAGGATGCGCTGACAACCACTCGGCGGTTTGTTCTTGTTCCTGCCAGCTGAAACCGCCTTTCGAGTACTGCCTAAACTGCACATCATACGGCGGATCGGCGTATACGAAGTCCGTTGGCTTCAGTCGAAGTTTATTAAAACCGACATTCGCGAATACCCAATCCTGAATAATCGCTTTATAGATCCTAAAATCATATCGATAAGTAATGTTCTCGTATTTCCCAAATGGAACATTGAATTGCCCCTGGCTATTAAACCGACAGAGCCCGTTATAGCCGGTTCGGTTAAGGTAATAGAAGAGCGAAGCCGCTTCTTTGGTATCTTCTCTGCCCGTACGAAGTAACCGGTTGAACTCTTCGCGACTTCGATAAAAATCGCGTTCGTTATTTTTGAAGGCAAGGTCTATGACGAGACCTTTCTTCAACCAGCGATAAAAATTAATGAGATGAGGATTAATATCATTTTGTAACGCTTGTCCCGGCCGCAGGCCCAGAGAAACTGCGAGGCCTCCACAAAAAGGCTCGACGAGCCTTCTGTGTTGTTCGCTTTCCCAGTAAGGCAAGAGATACGGTATCAGCCATCGTTTTCCACCTGCCCACTTTAATGGAGGCGACAATGATCCCGTCTGAGCTAGTGGGAGCGTTGATTGGCTCGCCAAACTTAAGGCTGTTCCAGTCTTCAATATCTACGCCTTATACCATATTTATGAAGCAAAACACAGATCAGCTAACGCCGGAAGATCACATGTGAGATAAGATCAAGATCGGGGTCAGGCTTGCGACTTTTGCGATTCTCAATCAGCTGTCAATGACTCGTAAAGTCTTACGGCCACGTCGGTCGCAAGTTCAAACTTCGACCCTTCTCGGCCGGTTCGATCTTGACGTTCCGGAATAGAATCGAACCGCTTGCTTCCACGACCTCGCTGGCTCGAACGCCACGGAAGATGCAATCTACAAAACTCACGCCGTCAATAACTGCGCCGGGGAATCTTCCTAACCCGCGAAGCGGGTGTCAGCGTAAAGCCTGGGGGCGTAAGCCCCAGGAATGCGTTGGAAAAATGAACCAAGCCCGCGGAGCGGGTGACAGCCGAATCATTTGCGATTGACGATTTGTGATTGCCGATTGGCTTTATCGAAATTAACCAATTGGCAATGCCCAGGTCTATCGCCCGCTTCGCGGGCTCAATTATTTTATTGGTGGCTTGATCCTGGGACTTACGCCCCAGGCTTTATGCTGGCGTGCGCTCCGCGCACTAGAAAACCGAAATCGGGGTCAGGCCTTCGATTTTGCGATCGCGAATCCGCGCAGCGAACGCACGGTATCACAAGTTCCTAACCCGCGGAGCGGGTGTCAGCATAAAGCCTGGGGTGTAGAACCCCAGGGCCTGTCGTGGAAAACATTCGAAGCCCGCGAAGCGGGCGGCAGCATAAAGCCTGGGGTGGAGCGAAGCGGAACCCCAGGTGCGCGTCGGTAAAAGTGTATTCAAGCCCGCGGAGCGGGCGACAGCCGAATCAGTATCGGAATCGGTAGCGAAGAGATCAAAAGCGCGAGTTGCGTTAATGATCTGGTCGCTACCGCTCCCGGTTCTGTAACGCTATCGCCCGCTTCGCGGGCTCAATTGTAATTGGTGGCTTTGATCCTGGGGCTTGCGCCCCAGGCTTTATGCTGGCGTGCGCTAGGTACGCTGACCCGGTCGCTACCGCTCCCGGTTCTGTAACGCTATCGCCCGCTCCGCGGGCTCAATTGTTATTGGGGCTTTGATCCTGGGGCTTACGCCCCAGGCTTTATGCTGGCGTCCGCTCCGCGGACTATTTAACTCGCGGCGTTCTGGTCCGTGGACTCAAATGAATCGTTCATCGTATTCAATTCCATTCTCCTGCAAGAATTTAATGAACTCATCGCGAAAGGAAATGTTCTGGTGGTGTTCCTTTTGTCGGGCAATGTACCGACGTACTGCTTCAACGTGCGATTGACTTACGGTGAACGCACCATAACCACGCTGCCAGGAAAAGTTCTTTAACGACGGAAAGACAGCATGCATCCATCCGGTCGCATTTGCCTTCAGATCTCGTAAGACGTCAGACAGAGCACAATCCGGCCGAAGCTTAGCCAGCAGGTGAACGTGATCTTCGGTGCCATTCAGTTCCAGAGAAATGCCGCCCACCTTGCGAATTGTCCCGCCGAGGTAGTCATAAAGCCGCACCTCATATTCAGGCGTAATGAGTGGCCGCCGATCCTTTGTGGAGAAGACTATGTGATAAAGGAGATTTGTGTAGGAGTCGGACATGTGCTTAGCCTAGCACGCTTGTCACGTAATGTTTTTTGCATGCGGAGACTATCGCCCGCTTCGCGGGCTCAATGTTAATTGTTGGCTTTGATCCTGGGGCTTGCGCCCCAGGCTTTATGCCTCGCCTGCTCCGCAGGCTTATGCTGAGCACCCTCACCCTAAGCCTCTCCCAGAGGGAGAGGAGCATGAAGCACGCGGTTCTGACCTGAAACATTTCTCTTGCTTAATCGTCTTAGAGGGTAAGTGGATGAGGTGCTGAGTTCGAGCAATCACGAAAATCCGGCGTGGAGGAATAAGACATGAATGTACAGAGGTATGCAAGAGTTGCGGGAGTCCTTTTCCTGCTGTCGCTCGTGGCGGGCGGATTTGGTGAAGCTTACGTTCCGTCCAGGCTCATCGTCGGGGCCGATGCCGCGGCCACGGTGGCAAATATCAAGAATTTTGATTTTCTGTACCGGCTGGGTTTCGCGGCCTTCCTGATCGAGTCTCTGTGCGATACCGCGCTCGCGCTGATCCTGTACGTGTTGCTCAAACCAGTTAACAAACAACTGTCATTGCTGGCCGCGTTCTTCGGACTAATGGCCACCGCTACTTTCGCCTTTGCCGAACTCTTTTATTTTGCGCCACAGCTAATCCTTGGGCGCGCGTACCTCAACAACTTCACACCGGATCAGGTCAACTCGCTCGCACTGCTGTCGCTGAAGTTCTATGGATACGCGGGCATGATATTCACCGCATACTACGGCATGGCCTGGATAGTCCGTTCGTACCTGATCTTTCGTTCAAGTTATCTTCCGAAGTTCCTCAGCGTGCTGATGGCAATCGGAGGCATTGGATTTGTCGTCAGAAACTTTCTGCTGATCCTCGCGCCCGCTTACGCATCAGACGTGCTGCTGATGTTGATGTTTCCTGGTGGACTTATAATGACCGTTTGGTTGCTGCTGAAAGGCGTTAACGTTCAGAAATGGAACGCAAAAGTAAGCGCCGCCCGCGCGTCGTAATTAGCGGCCATGGAATTAATACAGTAGCTCAAGCCCGGAGTGACATTCACGCCGCAAGATGGACAATACATTCTCCTTCATCCCCTTAGAACCACTACGATTTTGAATGATGCTAAGTTCACGCAGTCGGCGGCGAATCCAGTGGTGTCGTTTGCCCGCCGCCACATGAGCGCATACCCTGGCGAAACTTCTCGCGTTCCTCCGGCGTCATCTGTTCCCAGCGCTCGGCCATTCGCTCGCGCACTCGCTCGCGTATTCGCCCCTCCATTCGCCGGCGCGAATTGCGGTGCCCACCGCCACCAAGGCCAAATCCTCCAAACAGAATCCGGCAGAGGGCCAGCAGTCCGATGGCCTGCCAGAAAGTTATTAGCCGTAATCCGAACAGGGCCGGCGCCAGCCAGTTCCACAACAGCATCACCACTCCGCCACCAATTGCAGTGAAGGCCACGATCCCCAGGATCGCCAGTGGCGCTATTATCATCAGTCTCTTCATTCTCGTCAGGTCCGTCAGTCTCTTTCTCATGTTGTGTTCCTCACTTATTCGTAAACTCGTCGTGACCTAATTTCGTTTTTCTCTGCGCCTCTGCGAAGACCTCTGCGCCCACTGCGGTTAATAAGACGCCGAAAGACTTTACCGCAGAGAAAAAACCGAGGCATCGCAGAGAACGCAGAGAATTTCAAATTCGGGCACTACTTCAAAAACTCGTCGTAAATGCTCTGCAGTCGTTCGCGCAGATGCAGCACCGCGTAGCGCTTGCGCGAGAGCAGGGTGTTGACGTTCACACCGCTTTCTGCCGACAACTCTTTGAAGCTGCGCCCTTCGAGTTCGTGAGCAACGAATACCTCACGCTGCTCTTCTGGCAGTTCGTCGAGCGCAAGTTCCAGCTCATCAAGCAGCACGCTGCGCAAGTAGAGCGCTTCCGGCCCGGCCCCCAAACGGTCGATGGGCGATGGCAAGAGATCTTCGATCTGCAGCAGCTCTCCGTCTTCGTCGTCAAAGTTGTTGGGCGCTGCGTCGCTCCAGGTCTCTGGCTTCTGCTTGCGGAAAAGGTCTGTGATGCGATTGCGCGCGACACGAAAAAGCCACCCCGTAACGTGGTCAATCGGCATCAGCAGGCGATTGGCTTCCACCAGTTTGTAAAAAACCTCCTGCAAGATGTCTTCGGCGTCCGCAGGGTCGGACACCCGCCGGCGGATGAAATTTCGCAGCCGGGATCGTTCCCCCGCGACGATTTCGGAGATGTGACGGTCTTGCTCGGTCATCGAGTCGATCGGCGGCTCATCCATCCACTACTGTAGACGAACGGCAGCGGGAAATATTGTAGAGATTTAAGAAGGCGTATCCACTGATTACGCAGATTACACAGATTCTGAAAACGCCAAGACCGTTTCTCTAGTCTCTAACGGTTTATGTTTGAATCTGTGTAATCCGCGTAATCTGCGGATTGTCCTCCATTGACAGTGAGAAACAGGAGGTTCAAAATGCGCCCAACTCGCGCAACAATTAACCTAAGAAAGTAGAGGAGAGAACGTCATGCCTTCTATCACAGGATCTTTTTCGGGAAAAATCACTCAGCAGTTTGGTCTGCCCCTGAATGATCAATCCAACCACCTACTCGCCATCGTCGAGGTTAACGGTACACAGAATTCGCCTGATCCGTTGTGGAACAACTCCCGGATTACATACTGGGGCATTAACGACTTGCTCAACGCCGAGGGCTCGCAAACCGGTTACTTCAACAACGTCCATTCTGACGGGGGCAGAGACTTTGGAACATTCGAGGGCAAAGTTTCTGCGGCAGGCACCACGATGACCGTCGAAGGCACTTTCAAATTCACAGGCGGCGATGGTGAATACCGCGGCATCACGGGCGGTGGCACGTTCAAGACCGTGTCAAAATCGGAGAATGAGGTCGAAGCCACGTGGAACGGTGCTTACGAACTGGCCAAAGCGCAGGCGGGCTGATCACGAGGAAACCTTCGGACGTAGCCGCTTCGCGGTCAAAAGAAAAAATCATCAAACTCAATCTCGCCGGAACTCTTCGACGAAAGGAGCGGTCTGCGTGACACCATCGTATCGATCAACACAGGCAACACAGGAGCCGCAATGCCAGCGCCCACTGTTCCGGCTCGAGCAACAGATCACCCGCGGTCGCGTTGTGCTTTTGCTGGCTGCAATCGTGCTCGGGAGCGCCGGTTGCTCAAAATTGAGAAATGAAAACACCGGTGGAGGTGGCCACACAAATACCTCGCCAGACAACTCAAACACTGGCCCGTCTTCGGCACCTGCATCTTCCCCCGGTCAAGGAACACCAACGACCTGGGAGGCGAACGCCACGTCGCTAAACGGCAAAGATGGACAGACGTTCACGCTGGCGTGTTCTCTGGGCGGCACAGCGCATCCGGTTTGGGGTAGCGATATCTATACGGCCGATTCATCAGTCTGCACGGCTGCCGTCCATAGCGGATTGATAACCTATCAGCAAGGCGGCGCCGTCACCATCGAATTGCGCCCAGGAAAGAATATCTATGGCTGCAGTGAAAGAAACGGCGTGACGACCAGCTCTTATGGCTCATATGGGCAGAGCTTCGTTTTCAAAACTCCAAACACCGAGGCGGTCGTGCGAGAAGCCGAGGACCAAACGCCTGTGATGTGGAATACGTCGGCTGGAATGGTCAGCTTCGAACCCGGCAAGACCCTCAAATTCAAATGTCCCTCTGGTGGCAAAGAAAGCGCGGTGTGGGGCACCGACATTTACACCGCTGATTCGTCGATCTGTAATGCGGCGGTCCATGCCGGCAAGTTGACGATGGCGAGCGGCGGTTCCGTAATGATCGAACTACGGCCCGGAGAGTCTTCTTACAAAGGCAGTGCGCGAAACGGAATCAAGACAAATGACTACGGAGCGTACGGCCAAAGTTTCGTGGTGAAGTGAGCGGCACGACTCGTTCCGGACTAGCGACCTATGACGTTCATGCCGGTCCTTCGGACCTCTCCATTAATTTCAATATTTCCAACCACACTCTAACGGTCGTGGCTATTGCATGACGGCCCTTCGGGCCTTACCACTCCGCTTAATCCGCCACCCGATAAACGCTCCGAACATTAAGATTAACGCCGAGACTATGCGCGCCCAGATTCCATGAATAGTTAAATCGCCTCGACCCAACAAAAATAGATTTCCCGTGAGAAGTCCAACCACCGCGCTGATGAGGGTCACGAGGAGATAGAGAGCAAAGGTCACGACAATGAACACTAAACAACCATTGAAAATGCACGCGGCCGGTTTATTCTGCGCAACCACGAGCGGATTCGTAGACTCGTCATGACTGCCTGTGAGCTTTTGATGAAGCGACCACTGAATGCCGTCAAGCCACTTTCGAATTTGAATGTTGTAGTAACCGCCGACATCGAACAACATGTATCCCCGCCAACCAACGCGCTCGACCAATAGTTCGACGGCCACCCTCGTCCCACTCTCTGATGACGCTCCGCCTGCTGTTGATTGAATCCGCAGGTTAGCGATTGCCCGGTGTGTAAAACTATAACCTTGTGCTGAAAAGCCGTCGGGTGTATCTGTGACCTGCCACCCGAGTGATTCGGCCATAAACGTGCGCGCTGCTTCCGTGACGAGGTCGCGCGACGCCGCGAAGACTCTCTCCTGATGAAAGTGCTTGTACTTCCAATCCATGAATGTAATGCGGGAGTATTGACGACCGGACAAGACTTGTCAAAGATTCTATCTGGAGCTTTTCTCTGCGTAGTCAGAGCACGCAGAGGCGGTGCAGAGAACTTCAGATTAAGAAAACTACTCCTACGTTGTGCTGCTGACGCGTAACGATCGAATTCCACGCGCGGGCGATCAGCATTCAAGCAACGATCTCACGAACCAGTCTAAGAAGCATGCTGTCCGCTGTTCTTCTTCGATGGCCAAACGTAGGTCCTGAACGCATAGGCCCACGGCATCGCCACGATCGGCAGGATAACCCATACAAATGCATGCGCCATTCCTTCGGCCGGCGAGCCTGCCAGTTGGTTTGTTGACCACAGTGGGTATGCCACGATGACGAGCCAGATGATCTTGTAAAAGATCTCGAACAACACAATCGGGAGCCATTTGAGAGGATTGATCAGCCCAAAAATTGACAGCACCGAATACGCCGCCCACATGCACACCGCGGCGGCCTTCACGTGATCCCACTGGCCCTGATGCTTGAAGATGGCCGACCACGAGTCGCTCGCGACAAATAGGACTACCAACAAGAAGAGCAGCCGCAAGAGGTAGATGTTGATCGGGCGGACGCCTTCGTAACGCTCGTAGTCCGGCTTAAAAATGGCTTTGATACTGAACATATTTTTCGTGACCTCTCCTGGTGGTGTACCTAAGGAGCAGCCTGGCTTGGAACCCGTTCTGCGAAACCTTTGGCCATCAGCCACAACGCCAGAGCCAGGTGGCTCAGACCCATCGGGACGCCCATCAGCGTCACGATGCTATAACCGAGGAACGCAGGCAACGGGATCCCTGTGAAGTGAAGCATGACCGTTAGCAGTCCAAAGGCAGCCAGTGCGCGCGGCACCAGGGCGAAGCGATACACAACGCAGTAAAGCAAGAAGATCCAACTATCTATGACCAGCAGCTCCGTGAAATGCACCCACCTCCTGGTTGAGCCGACCACCGCCGCCAGCGTTTGGAAAAGCCCGTCCGGGCCGCCGGCCTCGGCGTACTGCTGGCTCAAAGACAGCATAGAAAGTATGTGGCCGTTATCGACCGCTTGCAGCGCAAACATGATCACGCTGGCGGCCACGAGCCACAGGGCCATACGCTCGCTGTACTGACGAAAAACCGGCCATGCCGCGATTGAGATGCCGATCGTAAGCGCGCAATTCGCGAACAACAGAAACACAGCCAGTCTGATCTGAAGAGAAGCCCCCGCCGCATTTGCAAGGAAGTCTCGAGGGCCCGTTGTTAGTGGATGCAGCAACACGAAGGGCACAATAAGTCCCGTTAATTGTACGAACAACAGCACGCCGATTAGCCGGCCGACGCTTTTCGCAGATCTCATAATCAGCTCCTTCGAAATGAGAGAAGAAGATGTATCAACCCGAAGGGTTGACAGAAAGTAGGAGGTCGAGCGGAGCGAAGACCTCCGGAAAGCGAGTTAATCAGTTTGCACCCTGAAGGGGTGCCACCACTCTTTCAAGCGCGCTCTCTAGCACCCCTTCAGGGTGCCGGCGATCAATGGCTCGGGTTCCGGTGGTCTGCGGACCACCGGCTACTATCTCGCAGCCCTTCGGGCTGCCGCCTAAGCTTCTCCCAAAGGCAATACCACCCTGATGAGCCAGCATGTCATTCCCCTCGCGACACACCTGCTGCGATGGCCTGCTCCTTCCATCGTTGTTCGTTCACGCCGAACACGAGGAGCCACAGGATTTTCGCTGCTGACCCGAGGAGACCCAGGACTGCAATGATGGGGAACAGACGGTATCCGAGCGGCGGATATAGGAAGCTCAGCCAACCCACACCTCCAAGGATCCCCAACACGCCCAGAATCCGAGGCAGGAAGGTGGACCTGATAACGAGGTAGCCCGTCAGGAGCGCATAGAATCCGAAAAAGACCAGGGCCATCGCGGCGCCCTGGTCATTCACCTTGAGAAAGAGGAGCGCCAGCGCCTGCAACTGTTCCGCGCTGAATACACTCAAGTAGTGCGAGCCTCCCAGGACGAACAAGGGGGCGATAAAAAAGACGCGGCTAAAAGTTTTGATGGCGCAACCGACGAGGCTGAGGAACGCCGCGAGCAAAGAGACTTTCCTGCCCGCCGGCTTAAGCAAATCATAAAAGAGAGCTGTCATGGCGACCTGGCACGTCATCTCGATGAGGTAGCCTGCGAAACCCAACTGAAACAAATCCCTGTGCGCGAGGATGTTGTTTGCCGTGGCCGCGGCGTCGCCGTCTACAACAAGCCTGCCGCTCACGAAACCCTGAGCGAATATTCCCGTCAGTATGGTGAGGAGATAAAACACACCGGTAATCCTGGCCAAAGTACGCGGCGAAGCTTCTGCAATCCGTGTGCTCATACTCTTTCCTCCTTATGCGCTGGTGTTTTGATTTCAGTTTGTCTCTGCGCAGTCTCGGCGACCTCTGCGTCTCTGCGGTGAAGAATAGGTTCAAATACACTCACCGCGGAGACGCCGAGCACGCAGCTTGATGGCAATTCTCGCGGGAAGTTTAAGAATAAATATTAGTCCTGGACTGGACTATCGGCCAGACCGTTTCTCAAACCAGGTAAAGGTCGCGTCCCGCGTCCTCAACCACCAGGGTCTCAGAATCGGCTCGATAGTCTTCGAGGTTAAATCGCCGGTGATCGAGGAAGCCAAGGTTGACTTTGTGACAATCGGCTTCGGTAACTGCGGTCGCGAGTGTAATTCGATACCGAGGCGTTAGCTGTCCGGCGGCATTAGGAGCGCTGCCATAACTCACATGCGCCAGATGTGCCGCCACACAAAGATTAGCGCGCAACTCATCCGAACCTGCGACCATTTCGCGCACGTGTTCGAGCGGCGCGTATCCGTACTTTTCGATCAAGTGACCATGGGTGGCGGAAAGTTGTTTGAGCTGCGGCGCATAAATGATCAGTTCACCACCGGTTTCGATAATGCTGCCCAGCTTGTAGCTGGCCTTGCCGCCGACCCACAACTCATCGTAATGACGGTCCAGCAGCGCGACCACGCGCTTGTACTTCCTCCCGATATGCTTGATGTGAACTTCGCTGCTGACATTTGCGGCGAGGCGGAAGGCTTCATAGAGGTCTCCGGCAAAGAGTGCGTGCGTGCGCAGGCCCTCACTATTCCGGGTCGAAACCGACGTAAAAGAGATTATCCTGGAGGGCACCAGCGCTGCGGCCGCTTCGATTACCCGCCGCGTCGGAGTTTCGATGCGACCGATTACATTCTCGATTGTGGCTAGCGCCCCGAGCCAATGAGTCAGATGGGTCAGCTCAGGACCGGCTACGCCCGGGAAAAAATACTTTGCACCGCCGGCAAAGCCTGCCACCTCGTGCGGCATTGTGGCTCCAAAGATCAGAACCGTGTCGTACTTTCCAGGCGCGAGCAAAGCATTTAAGCGTACTGGTACTGATTCGTGCATCAGCCCATCCGTTAACCTGGCGATGAGTGCAGCGCTCAACTCACCGATTGTCACCAACTCGTCTTCGCGATCCCATCGATGATCGAAGATGCGGGCGACGCAGCCCTGCGCGATTCTTGTCCAGCCGATTTTGGCGCGCTTCTCAGCTTCATTCATCGGCCCGTGAGTACCCTGCGCAATCAATACGTCGAAGCGTTCAATCTTTTTCTGTGAAAGTATTTCAGCGGCGAACGGAACTAACTGATCGGTGTTGTCATCGCGGGTCTTATCAGGAACGATCGCCAGCACGCGTTCGCCTGATCCAATGTCCGCGAGGGCTTCTGTGACAATGGCGCGCAACTCTTCCGATGAGAGTGAAAGCGTCGCCCCGCCGCGCCCGATTACGGATTCCAATATTGCGCTGCTCATTGTGTTCCTGTCAGAACCGCCTGCGGTAGCGGGCGGTTGATCGGTAGATGCGATTGTGTTCTTAGGATTAGATCAACCGCGCGCTACCGCAGGCGGTTCTGACTTCACTCTCCAATTACTGATTAACGCCGCTGGCGAGAAACCCGCCATCCACCACCAGGACCTCGCCAGTGATGAAGCTCGCTGCGTCTGAAGCGAGAAAGACTGCCGCGCCGGCCAACTCTTCAACTTGGCCGAATCGTTTCATTGGCGTGCGCAACAGAAATTCCCGACCGCGCTCACTGTCGTCCAGTAACTTTTGATTCAGAGCCGTGCGGAACACTCCGGGAGCAATCGCATTGACGTTCACGCCGCGCGCGGCCCATTCAATGGCGAGCGATTTCGTCAGCATTGCGACCGCAGCTTTGCTGGCTGAGTAGGCTGCGACTTCATAGAGCGCCACAAAGGATGTAAGCGAAGCGATGTTTACAATGCGGCCGTAGTTACGCTCGAGCATGTGGCGGCCAAAAATCTGACAGGCGCGCAGTGTTCCGGTCAGGTTGGTGTCGAGGATATCAGTCCACTCTTCATCGCTGACGTCGACAGTAGGGGTGCGTTTCGTCTTGCCGGCCGAATTGATAAGGATATCGACCTTGCCAAACTCTCCGATGCACCTATTCAACAACTGATCCAGCGAAGCCCGATCGCTGACATCCGAAACAACTTCCAAAGAACGTCGGCCCAGCGTGCGAATTTCAGCGGCGGCCTCTTTGACCTGTTCAAGGCGTCGCGAACTCGGCACCACGTCCGCGCCTGCCTCTGCCAGCCCGCGAGCAATCGCCCGCCCGATTCCGGACGTGCCGCCGATGACAACTGCTGTTTTCCCGGTTAAATCAAAAGCTTGATGTGGCATTTTATGAATTTGGAAGCAATCCCTTTTTTTGATAATGACTAATAGTGTCTCAGAACTTTGGTTTATTGATGAATCCGTTGGTATGCCGCGATCTCTTTTAGGGCCGCTATTCATCACGAACCCGAGAGTGTAAACCCCTGGAGCTATGTGTCAAAACAAATCTCGATTGCGCAGTCAGTACCGGGAGCGGTAGCGACCGGGTCTCAATTCACACCGCGGCCGAGTTTGTCAGGACGGTCACCCGGTCGCTACCGCTCGCGGTGCTGACCTCATTACTCGACGTTTTTGACTGCGGCGTCTTGTCGATATATCTCCGCCTCGATCCTGGCCACCGCTCTGCCGGTTTCACCACTCACCGCAGGTTCCCGATTGCTTAACACGGCATTCGTGAAATCTTCGACCAGCGGGGCGTGCAGGTTTGCTGCCGGCGAGTGTACTTCATATCGTTCTCCCAACTTACCGATCACTCGTATCTTTCCCTGGTTCAGGACGGAAACGCGAATCGAACCCAAACTGCCGAAGATGTTAAGGGTATCTTTCGCTTCCGCGGCCGCATGAGAGACAGAGAGGACGGCGCAGACGCCGCCGGCAAAACGAAACAAGGCCGTGGCCGTGTCCTCAACTTCGCGATCGAAAACAGTGTTCGCGATCAGGGCTTTGACGTCGCTAATCGGGCCGAAGATGTTCAAGAGAACTTCAATCCGGTGACAGCCAAAGTCGAACATAGGACCACCACCGGCGAGCTGTTTTTGCAGCAACCACGATCGGGCATCGCCGGCGGCTGGATTGAACCACTCAAAAGCCTCGATCTGCGCGAGAGCGGGCACGCCGATTTCACCTGACTTGATAATCTCCTTTACCCGCTCGACCACCGGATAAAAGCGGCGATAATAGGCAACGCCGAGCTTTACGCGTTGGCTGCGAGCGGCGTCAATCATCCGGTCACACTCCTGCACGTTCATGGCCATGGGCTTTTCGCAAAGCACATGCTTTCCTGCTTCAGCCGCCGCGATCGCTTGCGGGGCATGAAGATGAACCGGCGTAGCGATGTAAACCGCATCTATCTCGTCATCGTTCAGCAAGTCGCGCCACTCGGCATACCACCTCTTGGCACCAAACTCTTTGGCAAACGACGCTGCCAATTCTGACCGGGCTCGGCTGACGGCTATAAGCTCGCTAAACTGTGTATCGCGCAAAGCAGGCGCAACGCGTTTGCGCGCGATGTCGCCACATCCAATCAACCCCCATCTAAGTTTCAATTCGGCCCCCAAATAAGAATTTCCATTAGGTCGCCTCCGCGAAGGTGGAACGCGCTCCCAATACGATTCTGACTCCCAATTAGTGGCCGCAATTTACCATATCGCCGGTCGCAGACATTAATCACTTGACCTGAGACGCTCGATTGGAATAAAAGTGCGAACTCATTTTGCTTTGCTCGGACATGAAATTCTTTCCATGCAAATCATCCAGGCATTATTCAGCTTATGCATTATCTCTTCCGCATTTCTGGGGGTGACTTCAATTGCAGTAGCGCAAGAGACAAAAACTGCAAACCCGCGCATCTTTCTAATCGATGGTCGAAAGCTGACGGAGACTAAGCGACGGATTGAGTCGGGTGATCAAACTTTCACTGCCGCGCTCGCGAAACTCGAAACTGACGCGCGCCGGGCCATGCAGCAGAGGCCTTTATCGGTAGTTACCAAGGCGGTCACGCCACCGAGCGGCGACAAGCACGACTACACGAGTCAGGCTCCATACTTCTGGCCCGACCCGAATAAACCCGACGGACGGCCATACATCAACCGTGACGGCGAACGGAATCCGGAGCTCGACAAAATTACCGATCACCTCGCTCTCGATCAGATGGAAGTTGCGGTCCGCGCGCTCTCACTCGCTTACTATTTTAAGACCGATGAAGAGTACGCCGCGAAAGCGACGCAGTTATTGCGCGTCTGGTTCCTTGATCCGGCCACCCGCATGAATCCAAATCTGGAATACGCGCAATTCATTCCGGGTGTCAACACCGGACGCGGGATCGGGCTGATTGAAACTCGAGGCTTGGCGAACGTAGTCGACGCGATTGGTTTGCTGGCAGGTTCAAGGTCCTGGACATCAGCAGATCAGGAAGGACTTGAAGCCTGGTTTGGAACATTCCTGCAGTGGATGCAGGAAAGCCGGAACGGTCGTGAAGAGAACGCGAAGAAGAATAATCACGGCACGTTTTACGATGTCCAGGCAATGTCGTTTGCGCTGTTTGTGCGCCGGAGCGATCTGGCGAAGCAGATCGCCGAAGCGGCTAAAGAGAAACGAATCATGCTGCAAATCGAACCCGACGGTCGTCAGCCGTTGGAGCTGTCGCGTACTAAAGCATGGAGCTACAGCAACTTTAACCTGGACGGACTGATGATGCTGGCACGTCTGGCAGAAAACAGCGGCGTGGATTTATGGGTCTACGAAACAAAGGACGGGCGCAGTATTCGCCGCGCGCTTGAATATCTCTACCCATACGCGTCGGAAGATCGAAAGTGGACCTATCAACAAATCGGCGGCTTCGAAGTGAAATTGTTCTTTCCCTTGATGCGCCGGGCCGCCGCGCACTACCAGGATGAGAAGTTCAAAGCCGCTGAGTTAAGGATTCCCAAATCAGATCCGAGCGATCGGGAGCATCTTCTGTCTGGAAAATAGAGAATAACCATGCGAATACTCTCCTGCTTACTTATTACTGTACTCGTGTCATTCAGCGCTCCGTTCAGGGCGCAGGACAAACAATCCCCGTCAAAGATCTACCACGACGGCTGGATTGATCTGAATAAGAACGGCCGGATGGATGTCTACGAAAATCCAGCCGCATCGATTGAGCGACGGGTCGAAGATTTGCTTTCCCAAATGAACCTCGCAGAGAAGACCTGCCAGACCGCGACGCTCTATGGCTATAAGCGCGTGCTACAGGATGAATTGCCGACGCCGAATTGGAAGAATGAGATCTGGAAAGATGGCATCGCCAATATCGATGAGCATTTGAACGGCTGGGCCGCCGGTTCAAAGAGCGCATACGCAACCGATATTCGCAAGCATGTGTGGGCGATGAATGAAACGCAACGCTTCTTTGTGGAAGAGACGCGCCTCGGAATACCTGTCGACTTCACCAATGAAGGATTGCGCGGTGTGGCGTTTACGAATGCTACCAGCTTTCCTTCCGAGTTGAGCATGGGGCATACGTGGGACCCGGCTTTGGTCCGCGAGATGGGTCGCATCACCGGTCAGGAAGCTCGAGCTCTTGGTTACACGAACATCTATGCGCCAACTCTGGATGTGTCCCGGGACCAGCGTTGGGGACGCATCGAAGATACTTACGGTGAAGATCCTTATCTGGCATCACGTCTCGGCGTCGAAATGGTGAAGGGTTTGCAGGAACACTACACGGTTGCATCAACCGGCAAGCACTTCGCGGTTTACAGCGTGGGGAAAGGGGCCCGCGAAGGTGAAGCGCGCACTGATCCGCAGGTTTCACCCCGTGAGGTCGAAAACATCCTGCTGCCACCTTTTCATGCGGCAATCAAAGAAGGCGGTATGCTGGGTGTCATGAGTTCCTACAACGACTATGACGGAGTGCCGGTGACCGGGAGCAAGTACTGGCTGACAGATCGTCTGAGAAACGATTTTGGGTTCAAGGGTTATGTAGTTTCCGACAGCGCTGCCGTCGAATATCTTTATAACAAGCACGCGGTTGCGGCCGACATGAAGGATGCCGTGCGGCAGTCTATTGAGGCCGGGTTAAATGTTAAGACAAACTTCACCAGACCCGAGGACTTTATTTTGCCATTACGCGAACTGGTCAAAGAAGGAAGGGTTTCGATCAAAACGCTGGATGACCGGGTGCGCGATGTACTGCGGGTAAAGTTCATTGTCGGAATCTTCGATCATCCTTACGTCACCGACGCGGCGGCTACTGAACGCCTGGTTAATTCAGTCGACCATCAACAAGTGGCCCTGCGCGCAGCGCGCGAGAGCATCGTCTTGCTCAAAAATGACCAGAATGTCCTGCCGCTGAACAAAGAGATCAAGTCCATTGCAGTCGTTGGACCTAATGCCGACGATGACAGTACGGCTCGCTATCGCTACGGCCCGTCAGGCGTAAAGGGAGTGACGGTGCTGGAAGGGATCAGGCGAAAGCTCGGCGACCGCGTGAAAGTGAACTACGCCAGGGGCTGTGAGATCACCGATGCTCACTGGCCGGAGACTGAAGTGCTGCCCGAGCCCATGACTCGTGAAGAATCCAGCGAGATTGGTAAAGCCGTCGCCGCCGCGGAAAAATCCGATGTGACGGTAGTCGTGCTGGGCGATTCGATGAAGACTGTCGGCGAAAGTCAGTCGCGTACAAGTCTGGACTTGCCGGGTCACCAATTGGATCTGGTAAAGGCAGTGCATGCAACCGGCAAACCCGTAATCGTAGTCTTGATTAATGGCCGTCCAATGAGCATCAACTGGATTAGCAAATACATACCCGGCGTTCTCGAGGCCTGGTTTCCGGGCGCGCAGGGAGGAACCGCCATCGCGGACGTCTTGTTTGGTGATTACAATCCGGGCGGAAAGCTGACCGTTACTGTGCCGCGCACGGTGGGACAAATTCCATTTAATTTCCCTACCAAGCCAAACGCGCAATGGGAGGGCGAGAAGACTCGCGTGAACGGCGCTCTCTACTATTTCGGACATGGGTTGAGCTATACGACTTTCACTTATAGTAACCTGCGCGTTAGTCCGCTGGTCCAAAATCCGCGGAGCGATGTAACAGTCAGCGTCGATGTGAAGAACAGTGGTGCGCGCGAAGGGGAAGAAGTGGTGCAGCTCTACACTCGAGACCTGGTTAGCAGCGTCACAACCTACGAGAAGAACCTACGCGGCTTTGAGCGTATCCGGTTGCTGCCCGGCGAAACGAAAACAGCGAAGTTTGTGCTGAGGCCGGACGATCTTGCCCTGTGGGATCGCAGCATGCGCTTTGTGGTCGAACCAGGAAAGTTCAAAGTAATGATAGGCTCGAGTTCGGAAGACATTCGTTTGCACGCCGAGTTCGAGATCATAGGGCCAAAGTCCTCTCGTTGAAGGCATCTTAACCGGGACATCATGCAACAGTTCAGAGTCTTTTTAGACCCGGTTGGAGTTGGAGCTAAGGGATTCTTAATACCTGATAAGTTGGCGTTTACCTACTTCCCGCGCAGCCCTTTCCGTCTGATCCCCTGAATCAAAACACCGCCGCCCTGAAAAATTATCTTGACAGATCTTCCTTTCCGGGGATATTGTTCGCAACTCAAACAATACCGGACCCCAAGGGATCTGATGCGAAAAATCAATACGCGGGATTTTCATGTGGCTACTCGGACGACCTCGCGCGACATAAATCGTCACATCGCGCTCAACTTGATCCGCGAGCATCAGCCGATCTCGCGCGCCGATCTCGCTCGCGGGATGAAGATGACCCGTGGAGTGGTGAGTGTCCTGGTGCAGGAACTGATCGCTCAAGGGTTGATTTATGAGGGGGCGACCGGTGAGGCAGCACGAGGACGCAAGCCTACGTTTCTCCATATCAGGACGCACGATCGTTTAGTGGTAGCGGTCGACGTGCGCTTCACGCGCACCTTTTTGATGCTCTGCGACTTTTCCGGGCGGCAGCTCGCAATCGAAAATTTCGAAACCGTTGTCCCGATTGCGGAATTCGTCAAAGACCTCGCTGTGCGCATTCGCAAGCTGCTCAGAAGGCGGGGGTTGGGGTTTACCTGCGAGGGCATCGGGCTGGTAGTTCCGGGTATGGTTGATCAGCGCACCGGCAAGATCCTGAATGCGCCGGCACTCGGATGGCGTGATGTCGATATCCGCACCAAGCTGGCTTCCGCCACGGGTCTGCCGGTACACATTGAAAACTCGGGGCGCGCTTCAGCCCTGGATCAATTATGGCTGACCCGCGGCGAGACTTCCGGCGGACATAACTTTGTCTATATCAGTGTCTCGGATGGCGTCGGTGTCGGCGTCGTCGTAAATGGAGAACTACTCAGGGGGCGCGATCACATCGCGGGCGAATTTGGACACATGCCCTTGAATCTGGATGGCCCTCGTTGCATGTGCGGAAACAACGGATGCTGGGAAGCTTACACTTCCAACCTGGCCACCCTCTCGCGCTATTTTGGCTGGAATTTGTCCAAACATAGTCCAAAACGTTTAAAGGACGCCGAGCGAAGTTCTTTCACCGTCCTAGATCTGATTGCCTGTGCACGTCGCGGCGATTCCAAGGCGGTGGCTGCCGTACTGGCCACTGGTCGCTTCCTGGGTTTGGGTATTGCCACGATTATTAATCTCGTTAATCCTGATTGCCTTTACCTGGCAGGGGAAATCACCACCGCCTGGGATTTGATCGAGGACACGGTTCGGGAGGCAGTCGCTGAGCGCGCTTTGACCGAAGCCGCGTCGCACACACCACTCCGCGTTACTTCGACCCAGGAATACCCAAGATTGAGAGGTGCTGCGGCCTTGATCGCAGCGCCGACCTTCGCGGCCCCACGGGTCGCTTAGCTTCCCGACGAGCATTGCTCGCTTTACGTTTTCTAAGCAGTAAGAGAACAAGGTCTCAGCGTAACTGTGTGGGCAACCAATCGTTCTTGCCGAACGGTATGAGTTGCTGAAGCTCGGAATTCTTCCTTTGGAGGTTCGATATGCAAAGCCTGAACAACTCAGCGTCGCAAAACTTTTCCGTCCCCCGGATCGCAGCGTTGCTCCTCTTGATGGTCTGTGCCGGTCTCACGATACAGGGACAAACAAATTTTGGCCGAATCTCGGGCACGGTAAAAGATACGAATGGCGGAGCGCTTCCGAACGCTAACGTCACAATTACCGACCTTGCCAAAAACCTGGTGCGCACGGGCACCACCGACAGTGACGGATTCTACACAGTGACCAACCTGCCCGTCGGCGCTTACAGCGTGGCTGCGGAGCGGACCGGTTTCAAACGCGCTAGCCAGTCAGGGATCGCCGTTACTGCGGACGCCCGCCTCACCGTGGATGTCATTTTGGAGCCCGGCCAGGTAACAGAGACGGTGCAAATTTCAACCATCGCCGGCGAAACGGTTAACACCACGTCAGGCGAAGTGGCTCGCGTGGTCGACAAACGACAGGTGCAAAACCTTGCGCTTAACGGACGGAACTACATGCAGCTCGTTACTCTTATTCCCGGCGCAGCCATCCTCGATGAAGATCAGTTGGCGTTGACCACCAGCCTGAGCATCAGTCAGGCGGCCATCAATGGGAACCGCCCCAACTACAACAGTCTGTCAGTCGATGGCGGCTTCAACATGGACTCAGGCAGCAATAACAGCCAGGTGAATAACGTCGGCATTGACTTCGTCGAAGAGGTCAAGATTCAAACCTCTAACTTCTCGGCTGAATATGGTCGCAACGCCGGGGCCTCAGTCAATATCGTAACTCGCGGCGGAGGCAACTCGTATCACGGCACCGCCTTTGAGTTCCTGCGAAATGACAAAATTGATGCACGCAACTTTTTCTCGCCGGTAAAAGCGAAGCTGCGCTTCAACAATTTCGGCTGGAACTTCAACGGACCGATCAAGAAAGACAGGTTCTTCTTTTTTGTGGGACAGGAGTATAAACGCATCCGGCAGGATTCGGCCCCAGTGAAACGGAGTATGCCGACACACGCGGAAAGGTTGGGCGACTTCAGTGCACGCGCCGGAACACTCAACGTGCCGGCCGGGTACACGGCGATCAATCCAGCCACGGGCGCGTCCGTTGCTGCCGGTCAACCAATTCCGGGTCGGAATCTAGCGAATCTGAGGCTCAACGGCGCGCCGGTGGCTATCGGTGCGGATGGAAAGGCGATCGCCTCGGTTTACAGCGCCATGGAAAAGCTCGCCGTGGCCTATGCAGACACGGCAACCGCTAACAATACAACTTTCCAGCAGCCGGGACCATTCGACTGGCGCGAGGACAACGTGCGGCTTGATTACCGCTTCAATGAAAAGCACAGCATGTATGGGCGCTACTTCCATGACTATTACAATTTGATTGATCCCTACGGCACCTTCATCAACTCGCCCTTGCCTACGATTCCCTCCAATCGGCTGCGTCCCGGGTTCAGCTATCAGATTTCTTATTCCTGGCTCATTCATCCTACGTTGATTAACGAAGCGAAAATCAACGCGACATGGAATGGTCAGCGGATACCGCCAGTCGGCGAATTTTGGAAACGCGACACCTACGGCTTTACCTACCCGCAACTTTTCTCTGGAGGGCGGTATGACAATGGCATACCCAACGTGACCTTTACGGGTGGCCAGGCGTATGCGAATTTCAATGGTCCGGCCGCCTCGTTGGTGTCACCCACAACTGACATCGCTGCCAGCGACAACCTGACTGTCATTCGTGGCAAGCACACCTTTAAGACCGGGGCGCTCATCATTCGTAACCGCAAGGACCAGAACGGGCGCTCAGGGTATACGGGCACGCTCGCATTCAACACGAATGGTACCAGGACCACGGGCAACACTTTTGCTGATGCGCTGCTGGGAAACTTTCGCAGCTATAACGAGGCCGATAACGACCCCATCGGATTCTTTCGGTTCAATCAGTACGAGGCTTACGGCACCGATAGCTGGAAGGTCACTCGCAATCTCAGCCTTGAGATTGGTGCTCGCTTCTACCATTTCGAGCCGACCTATACCCAGGCAAACAACATGGCGAACTTTGATCCCAGTCGTTACGATCCGAACCAGGCAGTAACCGTCCTTGCGAATGGCAATATCGATCCGAGCAAGGGTGGGAATCGCTTTAATGGGTTAGTCCGCGCGGGGAACGGTATTCCGGCGAGTGAAGTTGGCCGAGTCAGTACCAGCGCTGCTGCTCTCGCACTTATCCCTGCCGGAGCACCCCGTGGTTTTTACAAGCCTGCTAACAAGATCGCGCCGCGATTTGGCTTTTCATATGATCCGTTCGGGGACAGCAAGACCTCAATTCGTGGGGGCTTTGGCATGTTCTACGATAAGGTGGAGGGCAACTTGATCTTCTCTCAGGTCAACGTCCCTCCGTTTGTAAGCACGCCGAATTTTGACAATGGTAACATTGCGAATCCTGCCGGCGGCACGCCCGCGGCGAACGCCCTGATCGCCACGATCAATGCCATCAACCCAAACCTGGACATCTCCTACTCGATGAATTACAGCATCGGCGTGCAACGGGAGTTGCCGCGTGGGTTTTTCGTGGAGGCTACTTTTGTTGGCAATCAGGGGCGGCACTTAATACGCCAGCCGGATCTCAACCAACCTTCGTTTGCGGCACTGGCTGCGAATCAACCTTCGAATACACCACCGGGACCCAATGTGAATATTAACGCCCTGCGTCCTTACAAAGGTTACAATGCGATCTTGTTTCGTCTTTCAGACGCCAACTCGGACTACAAAGGACTGCAGCTATATGCGGCCAAGCGCAAAGGCGACCTGGAGCTGACCGCCGCCTATACCTTGTCCAAGACACTAACTGATACTAGCGGCAACGGTGACGCGTTAGATGTGGGTGAGGATCCTTTCAATCGTCACTACAATTTTGGCCCGGCATCTTTTGATCGACGTCACATCTTCGTGGCCACGTACGACTATCACATTCCCTTCTTGCGCTCGATGAAGGGTATTGGCGGCGCGTTTCTGTCCGGCTGGGAAGTAAGCGGCATTACGCGTTTCCAGAGCGGTGCCTATTTTACCCCGACAGCCAGTACTGCGATCGGTACTCGCCGAGCAGACTACGTTGGTGGCCCAGTGCTGCTTTCCAATAAAGGTCCTAACGGTTGGATCAACCCAGCGGCATTTGCCCCACCGGCTGTAGGCCTTCGCGGCAATTCCCCCGTGGGGATTGTTCAGGGTCCCAACCTGCAAACCTGGGATTTCTCGATGCGCAAGCAATTCAATCTCACAGAGCGATTCAACCTGCGGTTTCAGGTGGACATGTTTAATGCCTTCAATCGGGCGAATTTCAGGGCGCCGGATATCGCCTTCGGGACACTTGCCGCCAAGCCCGACGGTACTCTTGGTCCTTCGAATGGGGCCTTCGGCAAGATTTCAACTGCCGGACCAGCCCGCAACATTCAGTTCGGTCTGAAACTGAATTTCTAAGAGAAGGAAGCCTATTGCGCGGCAGCGCTCGGGTGAGCTGATTTAGTGCAAACCAGGGCGGGAGCATTCGACGCGGTTATCGATGCTCCCGCACTCGGATCTTTCTTTACTGCTTCTGGAGTTGAGAGTTGTGAGAAATGGCGCGCTTCTCTTTGCTGCCATGTCATTTTTGGTTGGGCCGATCGCTTTGGTCTCACCGGCGGCGGGACAGCAAAGCGATTTTTGGAGGGACTTCAGCGACTGGGAGGCGCGCAGAAAAGCACTCAACAGCGTCGCCGAGGCTCACGAGAGATCCTTACCGTATCGACGACCGGCTGCCGCGCCACGCGTCCGGGACATCAAGCGCATCCAGGCCCTTAACAGTGAACTGACGCAAGGGGTCTCGCAAGGCAGCGTGCTCGATTTCAGGTTTCTCGCCAAGTCTGCCTCCGAGATAAAAAAGCGCGGCAAACGGCTGCAGCTCGAGCTGGCATTTCCAAAGCCTAAAGAGGGCGACAGGAGAAGCCTCGGAGCGAGGCCCGAGGATTTGAGGGCTTTGGTAACGGTACTCGGGGCGTCGATCTCAAGTTTTGCGGGTAACCCCGTTTTCAAAAAGGCTCGGGTGGTTGACGCAAACATATTGATTAAAGCGGGAAGGGACCTCGAGGAGATCATTGAACTGAGCGAGTGGGTTGAAAGGAGCTGTAAGGAAATGGCGAGATCCACCGCGGTGCACTAAATTGATGGAGCGGACGCGCTCTCACTTTGATTGCCGGCCAGTCGACTCAGGTGTCAGCGTTTCCGCCGCCAGTTAATCCGACACCGGGAACAATTCTTGAACGAAAATACTTCGTAAGATTCTTTTGGTGACTGGTGCGCCCCATTCGGGCTGCGCCGCGAAGCAAGGTTCTGAGATCAATATTCCTGTTGACCTGTGCCACTGGAGTTCTGATTTAGCTAAGTAATGAGTCGTACGATGAAACTCTTTGTTCTTTTTGTCTTTCTTCTGGCGGCTATCCCCTGTGTTCAGGCGCAGCAAATTGGCTTAATCGGAAACACCGACGGCCGAAAGACCATTAGCCTGGATGGCCAATGGAAAACGATCGTCGATCCTTACGAAGCCGGCTACTACGATTATCGTTATCAGCCGAGTGCCAACGGCTACTTCAAAGACGCCAAGCCAAAGACCAGGAGTGATTTGATCGAATATGATTTCGACACTTCTGAGTCACTTGCTGTGCCGGGTGATTGGAACACTCAACAAGAGCGTCTGCTGTTCTACGAAGGGACGATTTGGTACAAGAAATCTTTTGATTATCAACGAAAGGAAAACGGTCGTCTCTTCGTCTACTTCGGCGCCGCCAACTATTTGGCCGATGTCTACCTCAACGGGGAAAAGATTGGGCGGCATGAGGGAGGTTTCACGCCGTTCAATTTTGAAATAACCAATCTGGTTCGGGACAAATCGAATTCGCTGATTGTGAAAGTAGACAACCAGCGCCGGCGCGATGCAGTTCCGACGTTGATCACCGATTGGTGGAACTACGGCGGACTTACTCGGCAGGTCAAGCTTGTCGAGACGCCCGCGACCTTCGTCCAGGACTATTTTATTCAACTCCGGAAGGGTTCGCGAAACCAGGTCAGCGGCTGGGTAAGACTGAATGGAAATCGGCTCAATCAAAAAGTAACGGTGCGAATCGCTGAGGCCGGGATCTCCAAATCCTTTACTACGGACGCAAACGGATTCGCGCACATCAGCTTCAACACCGATCTGACATTGTGGTCGCCAGACAATCCGAAACTCTACAATGTATCGATCGAAGCGGAAACCGATCGGGTTCAAGAGCAGATTGGCTTCCGCAGTATTGAAACCAGGGGGAGCGAGATTCTTTTGAACGGCCGGCCAATCTTCCTGCGTGGCATCTGCCTGCATGAAGAAGCGCCCTTCCGCGGTGGTCGCGCCTATAGCCGGGAGGATGCAATAACGCTGCTTGGTTGGGCTAAAGAGTTGGGAGTCAATTTTGTTCGCCTGGCGCACTATCCCCACAATGAACTTATGGTGAGAGAGGCTGATAGGCTGGGCATCATGGTCTGGTCAGAGATCCCCGTCTACTGGACCATTCTTTGGGAAAATCCCGCCACGCTCGACAACGCGCGGACTCAACTCAGCGAGATGATTACGCGCGACAAGAACCGGGCCGCGGTAATTGTCTGGTCGATGGCCAATGAGACACCTCTCGGCGATGCGCGCCTGTCGTTTTTGAAGAAACTGATCGACCACGCCAGAAGTCTGGACAACGGTCGATTGATATCGGCGGCGATGGAACGTCACTATGTCGATGAGCAAACGCAGATGATCGATGACCCGCTGGGCGAATACCTCGACGTGCTCGGCTGTAACGAGTATGTAGGCTGGTACGATGGTTTGCCGGAAAAGACTGATCGAATGGAATGGAAAACGAAGTATCAGAAACCCTTGATCATGAGTGAATTTGGTGCTGAAGCGCCTTTCGGAAATCATGGCGATCCCCTGACGCGATGGACCGAGGAATACCAGGAGAACTTCTACCAGCACCAGGTGAGTATGTTGAAAAGAATCTCTTTCCTGCGCGGCACGTGTCCCTGGATCCTTATGGATTTCCGCTCCCCACGCCGGCCTTTGCCGGGCATTCAGGACTTCCACAACCGAAAGGGATTGATTTCTGATCGTGGAGAGAAGAAAAGAGCGTTCTACGTAGTGCAGAAATACTATCAAGCGCTACAAGAGACGTTACCGAAGTGAGGGAACCATAGTTGAAGGCAAGAAATTTCGTAAGACTGTTCTGTTTCGCTTTCCTAATGACCGGAGCGTCCGCTTTCGCCGCGCCGCGCGTCAAAGTTCTGAAGCTCTCGATCACCAACCCTACCGACGAAACGCGACTGCACGAAAACATTGTACTCAGCGTCGCTGAATTAAGACGTGTCGCCCCGGACTTCAAAGCGGGCGACATAGTTGTGACCACCAGCGACTCGTCCACTCTCGCTGAAGATGCCCAGACTTTGCAGACCATTGAACTGCCCTCGCAGGCGGATGACTTGGATGGAGACAATAAGTATGACGAGATCGCTTTTCAGATTGAGCTAAAACCAAAACAGACACGTATCGTAACCATCGCCTATGGCGAGGCGGCTACCATGCAGCGGCTGCGTGGTGATTACCCAAAGCGGACCGCCGCTAAGTTCACGATGAAGTTCGACGGCCTCGCGTGGGAATCAGAAGTGAATGCGTGGCGAATTTATTTTGACAAGCGCAACGCGATCGATCTCTTCGGCAAACGCCGGCCCGGTCTCTATCTTGAGATGTTCGGAGCCCCGGAGTATGTCTACCACTGGGAGTCGCCGCTCGGTCGCGATATTTACCGGATTGGCGATGCAATTGGGATCGGAGCCGTAGCTGCTCTGGTTGACGGCAAGGTCGTGAAGGTTTCCGATGTGGCCGAACGCAAGTGGCGCATCATCAGCGCCGGTCCGGTGCGCGTGATCGTCGAGCTTAGTTATAAGGGCTGGAAAGTAGGTGGCCGCGAGGTAAATCTCATCAGCCGCATGACCCAATGGGCAGGCAAGCACGGCTTTGAACATCGCATTACGGTGGAGGGCGCGAACGGTTTGACTCTGGTGACCGGAGTGGTGCGGCACCCGGGGCTTCAAGAGAAAACGTTCGCTCCGACGACGACCGAACCTGTGCTGGCGCGTTTTTGGTGGGGACCTCAGGTTGAAGAAGAAGGACCACCAGCGACCGCGATCCATAATCTTCCAGATCAGAACCTGGGGCTGGCGATCATCGCACCGGGCCCGGAAAGCAAAGTCCCAGGCGACGACTCGCTCAATCTGTTGGTCCAACCGCAGCTCACAAATGGCCAGGCCAGTTGGTATGTGCTCGGGGTCTGGGACCAGGAAAACAGCGACAACCTGCAGATCAGCGCGCGTAGCGCGGAAAACAAATCTCGCCAGGGCTCATTGGCTTTGGCGCCGAACGCGCCCTTTACGTTTGCTTCGTTTGTCGAACTGGTGCGCGAGACTACGCGACGGATAACTCAGCCAGCCCGGGTCGAAATTCTTTCGCGAGAAGCTGCTCCGCAATCAGCCCCGCTGGATACGTTGCGACCAGCGCGGCCGAAAACTTATTCCGAAGCGATCGATCTCTTGAGGCAATCGGCTGAACGCACGGCGACCAAATGGGAGCCGATCGTTTCCCGCACTGGCGCGGCCGGCGTCACCCGCGATCAGGGCCTCGGCTTTTTCACTGAGGCTGATAATCAAACTGGCGAATGGAAAGAGCAGAAGGGTTTCTATTGGACCGGGAACTTCTGGGTCGGCGAACTGTGGCTGCTCTACGGCAAAACGAAAGACGAACGTTTCCGCCGCTGGGCTGAACTTTGGAACGCGCGATTGCTCGGGAAAGAAATGACTGAGAACCATGACACGGGTTTCCTCAATTACTATTCATCTGTCTTTGGCTATCGTTTGACGAAGGCGCCGCAGTATCGCGAGGGCGGTTTGCGCGGGGCTGAACGTTTGAAGCAACTCTACAATCCCACGACTGAGTTGGTAGCGGCGTGGGAAGTGGGCGGCGACGATAGCATCATCGACACAATGATGAACCTGCAAATCTGGTGGTGGGCGACGCGGGAAACCAACGATTCGGAGTGGCGCGCGCTGGGTTTGAAGCACGCACTCAAAGCGGCCGACTGGCTGGTGCGCGCAGACGGCTCGGTGGCTCAGTCGGTGCATTACAACCCGGGCGACAATCGACAGGAGTTCAATTCGGGGGGGCCGGCGACGGTCGTGAGGGTGCCCAACAACGCTCGTCCCGGCGAAAGAGTTTTCACGCACACGCATCAGGGTTTTGCGGCCGATACCACCTGGTCGCGCGGCGCAGCGTGGGCGCTGTACGGCTTTGCCGTGGCCGCGGCTGAAACCAATGATCCGCGAATGCTGACGACGGCGGAAAGAATTGCCCGATACGTTATCGATCACCTGCCCGAAGATGGCGTCACCTGGTACGACCTGGTTGACGAAGGAGTCCACTTTCGCAATCGCGATACGGCCGCCGCCGCGATCATGGCGGGCGGGTTGCTGCGCCTGTCTGAATTGACTAAGGACAAGACGACGGCTGGTGATTATCGCCGGCAAGCTGAGCGGATCGTACAATCACTAATTGATCGTTACTTGACGCCGGTTAGCGCCGGCGATCAGACGCCTCCCGGTGTTTTGCGACACGGATCGGTTACGCGGCCCAGCGACGTCAATCTCGTCTATGGCAATTATTATTTGCTCGAAGATTTGCTTTGGCTAGACGAGCACAAGAAGAATTGATTCATTGAACCATTGGTTCATTTGTTCATTAACAGATTGATTTATTGGTCGCGCTTGGTAGAACGAACCAATGAACCAATCCAGAATTGAAAGGGGTAATCATGAGTACGCAGATGAAAGAAACAAAGGATCAATTGATCTTTCGGCATACCAACAGACAGAAAGGTCGACACACTTCGATCACGCCGGCCAACAGCGCAATGAAGCATCTGGTTTACGGCCGCGTGATCCTCGATCAGGAAGTACCCTCGGTTACATTTTCAACCGGGGTTCTCGAGTCGGGGCTGATCTGCCTGGCAGGCGAATGCACCATCAACGCCGACGGCCAGACGAACAAAATTGGCCGGTATGATTCGATCTATTTGCCGCGTGATACCAACGTCGAAATCAGAACAGACACTTCAGTTGATTTAGTTGAGTGTGCCGCGGAAGTCGAAAATAAATATCCACTTCAGGTCGTAAAGTATACGGATGTCGAAAAGGACGCATCGCTGAAATTCAAGACCGGCGGTCCTTCGACTACTCGCACCGTCAACATTACGCTGGGAAAAAATGTTGAAGCGGGACGCATCCTCGCCGGTTTTACGACCTCCGAACCGGGCCACTGGACCAGTTGGCCGCCGCACGAACATGCTGCGATCCTCGAGGAGCTTTACGTTTATTACGACATGCCGGCGCCCTCCTTCGGCGTGCAATTTGTTTACACGAATCCGGACGAACCCGAGTTCATCGGTATTGTGCGAGACGGCGACGCGGTGATCATGCCCAAAGGTTTTCACCCTAACGTTTCTGTGCCCGGCCATCCGATCAATTTTGTGTGGATGATGGCCGCGCATCGCGAGGTTGAAGACCGGCAATTCGGAGTGGTGACCGTGCAACCAGGATTCGATCAGGGTGGAAGTGGACTCGAGGCGAGCCGGAAGTAGTGGCACAGACTTCAGTCTGTGTTCCTCGAGATGAAGGGGGGGAGAGTTCGTGTCCAAACTCAAGTTGAATAATCGTGACAACCTAAGCTTAAACGCAAAGGACGCAGAGGGCTTCGCAAAGGTCGCAGAGGAAAACCTCTGCGTTCCTCTGCGAAAACCTCTGCGTCCTTTGCGGTTGATCAGATCTTCACCATCGCTCAATCTGTTTGGCCTTGCGTTCCTTCTTATCATTTCAGAGCTCACTGTTTCTGCGCAACGAAAGCCAACCGGAGCAACCCGCCCGGTGGTCGTCATATCTGGCCAATCCCTGAACGACCTGAAAGAAAAACTAAAGCCCGGCAACAAAACTGAAGAACTAATTGACAGCGCCGGAATGGAGTTACGCGTAGCGGTACAGCACGAAAACAACAAAACGGGCGCGGCGGCCGAACTGCATGACGCGTCCGACGATGTTTACTATGTGCTGGAGGGATCGGCCACCCTCGTGCTCGGCGGAAGACTAGACGCGCCCAAAGAGATCGAGCCAGGGGAATGGCGCAGTCCGAACATCATCGACGGCAAAACTTTTGAAATCACCAAGGGCGATCTGGTAGTCGTGCCGCGCGGCACGCCGCACCAACGCAGCACCGCTAACAAAGATTTCACGATGATCCTTATCAAGATTTATGAGGACCCGCTAAAACCTGGGGCGCCAAAGCCAAGTGGGCTGAGCCAGAAACCATGAAAGAACGGATCGTTGTTGCGGAACAAGCCGCGTCGTCTGTCAAGTCCCTGAGGGAAGTGGCACCGCAATCCCCGGCGGGTGCGAACGCCACCGGCCGCGCCGCCGCAGTTTTGGAAAATGTGAATGCCCGCATCGGCCGTTACCGCTGGACAATCTGCGCGCTGCTCTTCTTCGCTGCCACCATCAACTACATTGACCGCCAGGTAATCGGCATTCTCAAGCCGACACTAAAGTCCGAACTCGGCTGGGATGAGATTGCCTACAGCAATGTAGTCTTCTGGTTTCAGGCGGCCTATGCGTTGGGCTTCATCCTTATGGGTCGCCTGATGGATCGCTTTGGCACGCGCAAAGGCTTCTCGTTTGCAGTGCTTTTCTGGAGTTTGGCGGCGATGGCCCACTCGTTTGCCAGTTCGGTCATGGGGTTTGGTGTGGCCAGGTTTGCTCTCGGTCTGGGTGAATCAGGAAATTTTCCGGCCTCGATAAAAACGGTAGCCGAGTGGTTTCCAAAGAAGGAGCGCGCGCTGGCGACCGGCATCTTTAACGCGGGAACGAACGTGGGCGCAATAGTCACTCCGCTGAGCGTGCCATGGATCGCCGGCCACCTCGGTTGGCGCTGGGCGTTCATTCTCACAGGGGCGCTCGGCTTTATTTGGGTCATCGCCTGGCTCGCGCTCTATCGCAAACCGCATGAACATCCGCGCGTGAAAAAACCGGAATTGGATCATATCAATTGCGATCCGCCTGAAGCGGAAACGAAGATCCCGTGGGTGCGACTGATTCCTCATCGCCAAACCTGGGCCTTTGCCGTGGCTAAGTTCCTGACCGATCCCATCTGGTGGTTCTATTTGTTCTGGATTCCCGGCTTCCTGCACGATCAATATCACGTTCCTGCCGACAGCATCACTAGTTTCGGCCTGCCACTCGTGGTGATCTATCTCGCGGCGGATGTGGGTAGCGTTGGCGGAGGCTGGCTCTCCTCGATGCTCATCAAGCGCGGGTGGGCAATCAACGCCGCGCGTAAAACGGCCATGTTGGTTTGCGCGCTCAGCGTCGTGCCGATCGTATTTGTTTCGCAGACCTCGAACATTTGGGTTGCGGTCGCGCTCATCGGACTGGCGGCCTCTGCGCACCAGGGCTGGTCGGCTAACGTCTTTACGATGACGTCCGATCTATTTCCGCGCCGCGCCGTGGGCTCTGTTGTCGGCATCGGGGGAATGGCCGGCGCGGTTGGCGGCATGTTAATCGCCAAGGTGGTCGGTTACGTGCTGCAGTGGACGGGCAGTTATCTACCCATTTTTATCATAGCGGGTTCAGCCTACTTGACGGCGCTATTACTGGTACATCTGCTGGTCCCGCGGTTTGCTCCCGCGGGGCTTGAAAACGAGGGAGCGGCTTGATCCTCGACGCCTTCAAACTCGAAGGCCAGGTCGCCCTGGTGACCGGCGCCTCAACCGGACTCGGCGCGGCCATCGCGATCGCACTGGCGGAAGCCGGCGCTGATGTCGCTTGCCACGGCAACACGCACGTACCCGATGCAACTTGTGAGGCCGTTACCAGCGCAGGTCGAAAAGCTTTTTCTTTGACGGGCGACTTGGGCGATAGCGAAACACCGCGACGGTTGATTGAAAACACGATCGAGCACTTCGGCAAACTCGATATTCTGGTCAACAATGCCGGGACGATTCGCCGCTCGCCGGCAACCGAATACTCGGAAGAGGATTGGGCGACAGTCATCGAAGTAAATCTTTCCAGTGTTTTTCGGATGGCGCAGCTCGCGGGCCGGCACATGATCGAACGGGGCAGCGGGAAGATTCTCAACATTGCTTCGCTGCTTTCGTTTCAGGGAGGAATCACGGTGCCGGCCTATGCGGCTTCGAAGGGTGGCGTGGCGCAATTGACCAAAGCGCTGGCGAATGAATGGGCCGCGAAAAATATTAATGTGAACGCGATCGCTCCGGGCTACATGCGCACCGGCAACACGAAAGCTCTGCAACAGGATGAGACGCGCAACCGGCAGATACTCGAACGAATTCCTGCCGGACGTTGGGGCGAGCCTGGTGACCTGGGCGGTGCGGCCGTGTTTCTGTGTTCAGCGGCCAGCGACTATATCAACGGTCACGTGCTTCTGGTTGATGGTGGTTGGATGGGAAGGTGAGAAGTGTCCGACCAGCCTGCGGAGCAGGCGACAGCATAAAGCCTGGGGTGAAGCGTAGCGGAACCCCAGGTGGGCATCAACAACGAATCATAAGCCCGCGAAGGCGGGCGGCAGAGTGTTCGTTTGTGGAGCGACGATTTATGAAGTTCAGCACGTTGATGATGTGTTCGCGCTGTCGCCCACTTCGCGGGCTCCGAATCTTTTCTTAACCAGTTCCTGGGGCTTACGCCCCCAGGCTTTTATGCTGACGCCTGCTCCGCAGGCTAAGGAAATTACATGTTGAGGCTGGGAATCTGGTTATTGTTATTCGCGCTGTTGTTTGTGCCCGCCGTGAGGCCATGTCAGGCGCAGCCCGCTCGCTCATCCACACCCGACAGCATCGAAACTTCATCGTTCGACAAGGAAGTCAACGACTTTTTCACGCAGGAGATGACTGCCCACCTCAACGAGATCAAATCTTACGATCCAGCTCCCGACAAAATCTTTGGCGCTGGCACGACGGGCGAATACACCTGGGGCAGCTTTATGAACTCAGTCGGAGCGTATGCCGCTTTGACTGAGAGAAGCAGGCTCGGCGGACACGATCTTGCCCGCGAGGTGGGCCAGGTTGGTTTACTCGAATACCGTTTGAAGGGGACGCGTTTCTCGCAATTGTACGGAGTGCTGGGGCTAAGGTTTTTCGGCGAGAACCTGGACACCAATCCGGTTTGGCAGAGTCTGAGTGAAGAACAGCGAGCGCAATGGCGGCGCTTCCTCGACATTTCCGCTTTTTACGATCCAAAGACACAACAGGTTATTAACCTGCCGGAAAACTATCTGGGCGTGGCAGCGCGCATCGCCAGTGCCAGTTATCAACTGGGTCTGCTCAAAGATCGCGCGTTGGTTGACGGTGTGATCACGCGGGCGGCGCGGCCTTTCCTCAACCGGGGTATTTATTCGGACGATGCTCCGCCCACGGGTCGCTTCGATCGCTACTCGAACGAATACGCGCGGTTCGTCTGGGAAGCTGCGGAGGCTGTCGATCGGAAAGACATCCTTGTCGCAGTCGCGCCTTCGCTAAAAGCGCAGATGCGTTTGTGGTGGGACCTGGTTCTGCCCGACGGTTACGGTTATGCGTGGGGCCGCAGCATGGGTGTCGTTAGTTACATGGACACGCTGGAGATTGTCGGCTTTCTCGCAGCCCATCCGGAATTCCGTCCGGCGCCGCTGGAACAGTTGGCGAGCGCTTATTACCAGGCATGGCACTGGCTACGGCATGACTACAACGACAAGACGCACGTACTTTCCGTTTTCGCTTTCGGACGCGGCAACTATTCCTACATCACTCGCGACCGTGAATGGCAACAGACAATAAATTTTTTTGGCAAAGGATCGCTGGCGCACGAGCGATTCATACAAGCGATGCGCAGTGAAAACATCGACGAGTTTTCGAGCAAGATCAAAAGGCCCGATGTCGCCCGATTTGTCTTCTTTCGTCAGGGTGATCGGCCGGCCGGAGTCTGGCTGGTACGGCAGGGGCCAATCTATTTCACTCTGCCAATCACCACCGGCACAAAGCCCGGCGTGGCTGACTATTTACCGGCGCCGCATGGGCTGCCGGGGTTTGCTAATCCGGTTGAGCAAGTCTATCCAGCGATGGTGCCGTTTCTCGAACTTGCCGACGGACGCGTAATCGCAGCAACGGACGGCGCGGACGAGATCGCGCCGGCCGGTGATGACAAATCATTGCGCGTAGTGTGGCGACGCTGGGCCCTGATCGGAAGCAAGGCCGGGCAGCTCGTCGATCCGCACATCTCCAGCGAAATAATTTGGCATCTGGAAGGCTCCACCCTGACTCGCGATGAAACTCTCAAATCGACGGAACCAATTACAATCCGTCGTTGGTGGATGGCAGTTCCGACGACCGCCGCGCACAATGAATCGTCGTTGGTCAGCGGCCGGCGAATGGACCACTTTGCCTTCAGTCAGGATCGAACGGACCTTTCAATCACTGGCTGGGCAGACTGGCCTTTGAAAATATCGCTGTTGGCAACGGGAGACACGGCTTTAGGACGTGGCGCTCGGGGAGCGATCCCTCTGCACCTGATTTATGAATCGTGGGATATGCGTTTGACGCCCAATCGGGCTAACAGCTGGCATTTGGTTATTAAGCTCGTGCCATAAGCGAAACCGCTCGAATAAGGGAACGATTAAGATGGAAGCTATCGAAGAGTTACAACCACAACACACGGACTGGAGCAGGATTCCGGTCGAACAATTAGAGCCAGGCATTGAGCGGCAAATGATCATTGGGGAAAACCTGATGATCTGTCGCCTGCGCATTGCGCCGAACATAGTAACTCCCGCGCATGGTCATCCTCACGAACAAATGACAATCATCGAGCGCGGCCGCGTGCTGTTTACGATTGGCGACGAACAACGCATTGCGCAGGCCGGTGATGTGCTTCACTTTCCGCCGGGCACGTGGCATGGCGCGACAATGCTCGACGAGGAGGTTATTCTAGTCGACATCTTCTCGCCGATTCGGGAAGATTTCTTGACTTAGAAAGTCGTGGTTGTTTAGAAGCGGGCTACCGCCCGCTTCGGTCGGGCAATAGCCCGACCCAAACCAATGTTTCGATCCTCCAATCACAGACTGAAGTCTGTGCCACAAACAAGTGAGTCTTAGGATCAAACCCAAAGATAAGTGCCGCTGGGATCTTGTAAGCCTGGGCGAAGTGATGCTGCGGCTCGACCCCGGTGAAGGCCGCATCCATACGGCTCGTAACTTCCAGGTCTGGGAGGGCGGCGGCGAGTACAACGTAGCCCGCGGCCTGCGTCGTTGTTTCGGGATGGAGACGAGTATTGTCACCGCGCTCGCCGACAATCCGGTCGGCCGGCTGGTGCAGGATCTCATTTATCAGGGCGGTGTCGATCAATCACACATCAAATGGATCGATTTTGACGGTGTGGGCCGCAGTGTCCGCAATGGATTGAATTTTACCGAGCGCGGTTTTGGTCTGCGGGCCGCCCTCGGTTGTTCCGATCGTGGCCATACAGCGGTTTCACAACTGAAGCCCGGTGACATTGATTGGGAAAGAATCTTCGGCGACGAAGGTGTCCGCTGGTTTCATACGGGCGGAATCTTCTGTGCCCTGTCGGAGACGACGCCCCAAGTGGCCCACGACGCAATCTTAGCCGCCCGGAGACATGGCAGCGTCATTTCATATGACCTGAATTACCGGCCTTCACTCTGGAAAGGAATCGGCGGATCGGACAAGGCGCGTGCAGTCAACCGCGAATTGGCGCCCTTGATAGACGTCATGCTGGGCAATGAAGAAGACTTCACCGCCGCTCTTGGTTTCGAGGTAGACGATTTGGATACGCAACACTCGAAACTCGAGGCCGCTAACTTTCAGAAAATGATTGAGCGCGCGACTCAAGAGTTTCCCAATTTCCAGGTTGTCGCCACGACGTTGCGCCATGCCCGGACGGCGACGGTGAACGATTGGGGCGCGGTCTGTTTTGCTGGGGGGCAATTCTATCAAGCGGCCACGCGCGAGAACCTGGAGATTTTGGATCGCGTTGGCGGCGGTGACTCGTTCGCTTCAGGATTGATCTATGGTTTCCTCACCGGCAAGGGGCCGCAGTGGGCAGTTGATTGCGGCGCTGCTCATGGCGCGCTGGCGATGACGACTCCCGGTGACACGACGATGGCCACGCTGAGCGAAGTTGAGAAAGTGATGAAAGGTGGCACGACGAGGGTTGACCGCTAGTTTTTTGGAGTGCGGCGACACCCAGCAAGCCGCTGAAAAACTGCTGCGCATCGCTAAAGAGCAATGAGCGATCCACGAAATCACACGAACTCGGTCTTCGTATTTGTTTCGTGGGGATTCGTGGATCGTACTTGTTTTTCGGCAGCCGCTAGTCGTCGCTTTCCAAGGCGCTGACTAGTCAGTGCCTTCCAAGACTATGAATAAGACGGAAGTTCTAAAACGCATCCGTGTAAGGGGCTTGATACCGGTAGTACGGGCAGAGTCGGCTGAGCTGGCGATGCGCGCGGTCGCGGCGCTCAAGGCCGGCGGCCTGGATGTCCTCGAAGTAACCATGACCGTCCCCGGCGCAATTGAAGTCATCCAGGCATTAACCAGCGACTACGGCGATGAAACATTGATTGGAGCAGGCACCGTACTTGATCCGGAAACCGCTCAAGCCTGTATTCAGGCCGGGGCGCAGTTCATTGTCAGTCCGGCGCTAAACGAAGAAACGATCGAGCTCTGCCGCGAACAGGATGTCGCAGTTTTCCCCGGGGCTCTGACACCGACTGAAGTGGTGCGAGCCTGGAAAGCTGGAGCTGACGCCGTGAAAGTTTTTCCCGCCGGCGCAGTCGGTGGCGCCAGCTACTTGAAAGCATTAAAAGCTCCTCTGCCACAGATTGAATTAATTCCTACTGGTGGGGTCTCCCTGAAAACAGCGGCCGACTTTCTCAGGGCCGGAGCGATGGCTCTTGGCGTGGGCGCCGATCTCGTCGATCCCAGAGCCTTGCGTGAAGGTCACAGCGCATTAATCACTGAGCGCGCGCGTCGGTTTCTTGAGATTGTGCAACTGACTCGGGCCTCATGCGCGTGACTTGTGCAATGGGAAACGGCAAAGGCGACATTGCCTCCGATCTGGCGGGGTAGAAACGGAGGGCAGGCGAAGACGGTCAACTGAGCAGATGCGACGTTTGAAAAACCGAGCGGAGCAAACGACCCTTCGTACGATTTGAGCCGGCACAACCTAGCACTGGCTAAGTCTTACCACACACCGTAAGGAACACATCGGCCGTTACTTGCGGATCGTCCAACAATCGGGTGCCTGCCTTTCAAGATCTTTCGTAGTGTGCTTGCTACGCTGTAGGTAGGAAGCAGCGCATGCTATTCTGGCGCCAAACGAAGGAGTGCGTTTCGGACAAATCGGCCCCATTGTTCTGAGCTTCGCTAGCGAACAAAGCGATGAATATAGGTTCGAGATTTCTATCGCTTTTACTATTACCTCTGGTATTCCAATCTCCGCAAGATAGACTCAAGCAACATTACGAGGCTGCGGAAGCGCAAGCCCGCGCGGGCAATCTCGCCGGGGCTGAAACCGAATACACCGCAATCCTGGCCGAGGGATACCGCGCGGTCGGAAGAGTTTACTCGGCGCAGAAGAAGCATAAGCAGGCAATCGCGGCGCTCGAGGCCGCCGCTCTCTATGAACCCGCTTCTGACGAGGCTCTGGCAGACCTGGCAATCACTTACTTCGAGGCAGAGCTGTTCGATAAAGCTCTGCAACCTCTAAACAAAGCCATCGCCCTTAATCCCCAAAGTCCCAGCGCGCATATCATGCTCGGTAAGACCTATTTTGCCCTTCGCGAATATGAAAAGGCTGCCGCAGAACTTAAAGTGGCTTTGGAGTTCGGTTCGAATGACTTTGATACCAGTTTCACGCTTGCGATAGCGTACCTGCAGCAGCGTCAGTTTACTGAAGCAAGGCGGGTTTTTGATTGGATGCTTCAGCACTTCGGTGACCGGCCGGAGCTTCATGTCGTGATCGGTCGGGCATTTCGGGTGGCGGGCCGTCTGCCTGAGGCAATAGATGAGTTCAAGAAAGCGATAGCGCTCAATCCCCGGCTGGCGCGCGTACACGACAACCTGGCGCTCGCCTATTTAATGAATGAAGGCGCCTCCCGCCTGGTCGACGCGGAGCGAGAGTTCAAAACCGAGTTGATCTCAAACCCGGACGAATTCTTTGCCAACTACTATCTCGGCATCGTTTATATCTTCCAAAGAAAGTGGGAGCTCGCCATTGCGTTTCTGAAAAACGCCTCCCGAGTCCAGGCCGACAATCCGGATCCGTATTTTCAGCTCGGCCAGGCATATCAGGAGTTACAGAAACACGATCAGGCGATAGCAGCGCTCAAGAAATCCATCGCCCTGAATCCGGATCTGGCCCACAACAAATTCCAGGTGACGACTGCGCACTATCGGCTCGCCCAGTCTTTGCTCAAAGTCGGGCAGGTGGAAGCGGGACAAAAAGAATTGCGGTTAAGCTCGGAACTGAAGGGCGAAGCCTTCAAGATGGCGCAAACGTCGGGCACCGGCGCATCTACGATGGGCACGTCCCAATTGCCGGAACAAGATGACAAGCTTCCGACATCAGCTTCAGTCGACGGCCCGAAGGCTGTGTCTAACGTGCCGGACGAAAAGGCGATACGAGAGTTGGAGCGCGCCGAAGATTACTACGCGAAAATACTTGCGGCAGTTCACAGCAGTATTGGATTGCTGCGAGCGGATCGAGGCGACTTCCGTGCGGCGGCGGAGCAGTTTCGTCTGGCGGCGAACTGGAACCCACAACAGGAGGATGTTGATTACAATCTCGGTCTCGCATATTTTCGGGCAGAATCCTACAGAGACGCGGTGCCGCCGTTGGAGACAGAAGTAAAGACTCACCCACAGAATATCCGTGCTCGTTGGTTGTTAGGCTTGAGCTATTTCAAGACCTCAAACTATCCCAAGACTTCCGAACTCCTGGCGGACGTAGTCACTTCAGAATCAACTAACATTGATCTCTATTTCGCGCTCGCATCCTCTCTGATCAAGCAGGGGAAAACCGAGCTCGCGGCTCAGGTAATTGAGCGAATGGCCAAGGTTACCGGCGATTCACCCCAGCTCCACGTTCTTCTTGAGATGTTGAATCAGGTCAGAAAAACCGCGCCGAGCCGAAAAGATCAGTAGGGAAGCATATGGGATTGGAACCGAAAAAGTTTCTGAACAGCGCGCTAGTCGCTCTGCTGATGGTGGTACCCTGCAAGACAATCCATGGACAGTCGGATGCGGTCCAGTTCATCGACATCACAGTCCCGGCCGGTATCACCTTCAAACATGTTTGGTCAGCGGAAAAGAAATATATAGTCGAGTCGATGAGCGGCGGCGTGGCGCTCTTTGATTATGACAACGACGGCTATCTGGACATTTTTCTAGTCAACTCTCTGACCGTGGAGCTGCTCAAGTCGAACAAGCGAACCCGCAGCGCCCTCTATCACAACAATGGCGACGGAACGTTTACCGACGTCACCGACAAAGCGGGAGTGGCCGATATCGGGTGGGGTATGGGCGTAGCGGTTGGCGACTACAATAACGACGGTTTCGACGACCTTTATGTGACCTGCTTAGGTCCCAACCATCTCTTAAGAAATAACGGCAATGGCACCTTTACGGACGTTACCTCGAAAGCCGGCGTTGGCGACCCACGATGGTCCACTGGAGCTGCATTCCTGGATTACGATAATGACGGCAAGCTGGATCTGTTCGTAACGAATTACGTTGGCTTTGATCTGAACCACCTGCCCGCGTTCGGCGAGGGCCCGACGTGCCAGTTCAAAGGCGTTCCGGTGCAGTGTGGTCCCAGAGGGCTGCCTGGAGCGGGTGACACGCTCTACCACAATAACGGCGACGGGACATTTACCGACGTGTCGAAAAAGGCTGGCGTTGCCGACTCTATCGGTTACTACGGGCTCGACGTTGTCGCCAGCGATTTTGATGGGGACGGCCGGCTAGATATTTTCGTCGCTAACGATTCGACCCCGAATTATCTCTACCATAACAACGGCAATGGCACGTTTACCGAGATCGGATTCGAAGCGGGCGTGGCGGTCAACGGAAACGGCGCCGAGCAGGGGTGCATGGGCGTGACGGTCGGTGACTATGACCATGACGGAAGACTAGATTTATTCATTACCAACTTCGACGATGAATACAATGTGCTTTACCGCAACGTTGCTCGCGATTCTTTCACGGATGTTTCCTACGATGCCGGAGTGGCCATGGTAAGCCTCCCTTATGTTGGCTGGGGAACCAAGTTCTTCGATTACGACAACGACGGCTGGATCGATCTGTTCGTTGCCAACGGCCATGCCTACCCGCAGAGAGATCACTATCGCCAGCGCAAGCTGTTGCACAGAAACAACCGCGATGGAACCTTTTCGGAGGTCGCGATGCAATGCGGCAGCGCCCTGGCGGAAGAACGTGCGAGCCGAGGAACCGCCTTTGGTGATATCGATAACGATGGTGACATCGATATCATCGTCAACGATCTGGACGGGCCTCCACAACTATTGCGCAATGACGGAGGAAACCGGAATAACTCGGTGCTCGTGAAAACTATCGGCGTGAAGAGTAATCGGGATGGCATCGGCGCGCGCGTGAAAGTCGTTTCAGGGAACCTGACCCAGGTAGACGAAGTGCGTAGCGGCGGCAGTTACCTGTCGCAGAATGATCTGAGACTGCACTTCGGCCTCGAGAAGCGGACTACAGTCGACCTCATCGAAGTGCGCTGGCCCAGCGGCATTGTCGACACCGTGACCGGGATTGGCGTGAATAAGGTGTTGACGATCAAAGAAGGGAAGGGTTTGATTGAGCAGAAGGACTTCGCCGGGATTAAGAAGAGTACAGCGCGCGATTCTAAAACGGGGCGTTAGCCCGACCGTAAGGGAGGGCTCATGTGTTAACAACCTGTAAAGCTGAGCCCTCCCTCACGGTCGGGCTAATGCACCGTTGCGTGAAACTACTCCTTATTCGGGTGGCGGTGGGGCATACGCGGGTCAGTGACGGCCGGTCGTTTTAAGGTGAGTGGCCGAACGCGTCGCTTGGTATAGTTTTTCTCGAATTCCTTGATCTCGATAAACTGATTCGGCGCGACGTTCTTGAACACTTGCTGGGTTCGGCTCGCGGGCCAAGTCACTTCGATCGAAGCGATCGCTGTGGCCCTGCCAATGCCGATGTGTTGCATCAGCGGTGACGAGCCGAACGAGCCGCCGCTCGATACTTCGCGATACCGAATCGCGTTCGCTTGCCCGAGGCCCGCAAGCGTCAGCTTGATCTTGGCTCCAATCGCCGCCCGGTTGCTTTTCACGCCCACCAGCTTGATGGAGATCCAACGGTTCGAGTGCCCGGGGTTCATGAAAAGCACGCTGTTGTACTTGTCGCCCGGAACCGCGCCACCCAGGTTTTCGAACAGATCTTCATTGCCGTCGTTGTCGAGATCTGCGAACGAGACGCCGTGCCCTTTCTGTAGATGTCCGGTCCCACTTGAGGAGCTGACGTCGACGAAATATTTTCCCTCGTGATTGCGATAAAGAAGATTTGGCATCAAAGCCGTGTAAGTCGGAGCGCCGGTGCCGAGATAGAAGTCGAGATACCCATCGTTGTCTACGTCTCCGAAGTTTGCTCCCATCGCCGCAACTGAGCGGTCGAGACCGATCTCACGTGTGACGTCGACAAAAGTCCCTTTGCCGGTGTTGCGGTACAGCTTCATGGAATCTCCTTGCCGCGGTAATCCGAGGTACGATCGCACCCACTCGCCGCCGGCAAAGTAGTAGCTGGCGACGAACAGGTCGAGATGCCCGTCGTTGTCGTAATCGAAAAACCAGGTTGGGAAGCTCCACTTGGGCTTCTCGACGCCGAGCTGGCTCGCGACTTCCTCAAACGATCCATCGCCCCGGTTATGATAGAGAAAGTTGTCCTCTCCATAGTTTGAGACGTAGAGGTCAGGGCAGCCGTCGTTGTCATAGTCTCCCCAAGCGACGCCTTTCGTGAACGCGACGCGGTTGACGCCTGCCTTTGCCGACACGTCCTCAAATGTACCGTCACCTTTGTTGCGGAAAAGCTGGCTGGGCGTGTGCTCGTGTCCGACGTAGAGGTCGACCCATCCGTCATTGTCGTAATCGGCCCATGCCGCCGAATGAGTGGGATGGTCCACACTCAGCAGGCCGCTCTCGAGTGTCACGTCAGTGAAGGTGCCGTCGCCGTTATTTCGCAACAGCGAGTTACGCATGGGCCATTCCCATCCACCGCGCATCACGTAGATGTCGAGCCAACCATCGTTGTTATAATCGGTCTGGACGATATTGATTCCGCCGAGCTGTCCGGCGAGATGCGAGCGCTCAGAGACGTCGGTGAACGTACCATCGCCGTTGTTGTGGAACATTCGCATCGGCTGACACGGATCGAAACTGGTCTCGACAATGTCGAGAAATCCGTCGTTGTCAAAGTCGTCTACGATTGAGCCCCCAGCGTCGCCAACCTTGTCGAGACCGAGCGCCGGAGCAACATCGACGAAGCGGCCGATGTTTTCTTTCGACTCAAAAGCCGAAGGCGGGATCAGGTAAGCCTTTGGTACCTTGTTCGGATATTCGCCGAGCGTCTGGTAGGCGACGTTGAGGAGCCAGCGTATCTCCAGGCTCGACGGTTCGCGTTCCAGATAGCGCTCGAAATACTCAATTGCCCGTTCCGAGCCGGACCGCAGAGTGTGGCGGGCATCAAGCGAGAGCGGAAAGATACACATGTCTGCGTTGTGACGAATCGCGCAATTCTCAACCTCGCCCCGACGCATGTGGGCGATCCCGAGCGCCGCTAGGTCGATGCTCTCCATGGGGGCCAACTTGGGGTTTTCGGTCGAATGCTGATGCGCGATTCGGACACCCTCCTCGAACTGAGCGATCGCACCGGCAACGTCGCCTTTGTAGAGGCAGACAACACCCATTGCATTGTGCAGCCGGACGGCAGCGGCCGGATCGGCCGATTCGTCTGCAAGCTTTAGCGCGTCCCCGATTTTGCCCGTGACTTCGTCGATGGAGGCGCGCCTGACATCGCAGAGCGTGCTCAGGTTGCTTCGCTCTGCGGGCAGCCTCGCGAAGCTATCGATGAGATTGAAACCAGAGAAATCGGGAAGACCCGTGTCTCCCTGCGCTTGCGCCGGCGGCTGCATCTGCGCCCGGCCGGTCGGCGAGCTGAAGACCAGCAGCAACAGAACGAGGATCATTAGCAGTAGCGATGTTTTCAAATTTTTGAGCTCCGCCGCGATATCGATTGCTTCAGAACTACACCCGCGACCCCCCATACAAAAAACGCGATGGCGTCGATGTGCGTTTGAGTGGAACCTATTGATGATTGAACTCGATTATGGTGATGACGCGCCGACCCCTTTGGGCCAGTTGACTCGGCCTAAAAGGACACTCAGAACACAAGCGTCTGAATGGAATGAGGCAAGCTACTGACTTCGGCGGCCTGGCCGTCAACCCAAAGATAATAGGAAATCTTCTTGTCGCTCTGGTTCATCACTACCACCGATATTTTTCCATCAGGATTAATAAAAGCCGTGGAAAGCAGTTGGCTTCTACTGGGTGAGCTGGCGATTCTCTTTGCGCCCGGACGGACGAACTTTGAAAAGTGTCCAATGTAGTAATAGGAGTTTGTGTAGATCAGCTCGCCCGTTTTCGTATCTGCATGAACCGGGGCGAAGCAGAAATTCTTTACGTGATTTGGTCCGCCAGTTTCATCAAGTAGAATGTTCCAATCTGTCCAGCCGACCGCACCGCCGTTGAAGTCATTGATCATTGAACGTCCATAGAGCTCGCCTAATTTCCAGTCTTTAAGCCTTTGGGCACTGAAGGAATCGGAGCAGCCTTCAGTGAAGATCAGATTTTTCTCCGGAAAGGATTCATGCACGAGCTTGACGTTATCGAACATCGGCTCGCCACCGCTCCAGGGCTCGTACCAGTGAAAACCAATACCCCATACATAGCTGGCGGCTTTGGGGTCAGTTAGGATCGTGTTGGCTCTCTGGTAGATGAGGTCGCGGTTGTGATCCCAGGCGATTATTTTCTTGTCCCCCAGGCCAGCTCTCTTCATCGTCGGGCCGAGATAGTTTTTCAAAAAGTCTCTTTCTGCCTCCGCTGAGTAAATGCATGACTCCCATTTTTGCGTCGCCATGGGTTCGTTTTGAATAGTAATGCCCCAGATCGGAATGCCTTCCTGCTGATATGCCTTAATGAACTTCGTGTAATAGTTAGCCCAGGATTGATAAAACTCCGGCTTCAATTTTCCACCATGAAGCATATCGTTGTTGTCCTTCATGAATGCCGGTGGACTCCAGGGACTGCCAAAGATGTTGAGTCTCCCTCCGGCCGTGGCCAGCGCCTGTTTGATAAAGGGAATACGAAATTGTTTGTCATGACTGATGCTGAAAGACTGCAACTCTTTGTCGCCTTCATTTACATAGGTGTAACTGCCACTCGAGAAGTCGCAACTGTGAATGTTGGTTCTTGCCAGCGTGTAACCGATGCCCTTCTTGCCATCAAAATAGGCATTTAAGATTTCTTGTTGTTTAGCTTTGGGCAATTTTGCAAACGTCTCGGCGGAGGCATCGGTAAGAGCACCGCCGACGCCCAGGATCGTTTGAAATCTCCTGGCCGGATCGACAAAGACGCAGATCTGAGTCTCGAGTGGCTGGCCCATCTGCTTGAAGGCTACGGTGTCGGTCGGAGCCATGCGGTAATTACTATTGTCAGCGGTGGTGTAGACCGCCACCTCTCTACCTTCGATGCTTCCGATCGAAAGCGGCTCTGAAGTTTCAGAAGCGGGAAGAGATTCCGCCGACCCCAATTGCGTTTTCGCTAACACCAACGCCGAAGACGATGCGACAAGGAAACCACGACGATCTATTTTCATGGCGGTAACTTTAACACTGCATGGCCTCGACGGTTAAGAGCGGAACACTGGCGGCACTAGCCCGACCGTGAGGGAGGGCTCGGAAACCACGGCGAAACGAGTCCTTCCTCACGATCGAGCTAAGGCCCTGCTGCCAACAACGCAACTTACCCAACCACTGCGCTACGGCTTCTTCCGCCACGTTAGTTGCGAACGAGAACTCACTGGAGTAACTTTCGTCGTCTTTCGACCACACCCGAGGACAAAGTGCTGAGCCCCAAACAACGTGAGAAACGACTCTTGATTAAGACAGCAAAGATGTACAAGCGACGCACGGTAATTAAGAGTTTAGGCTATGCCGCCGCAGGTGTCGCGCTAAGCGCCGACCGCGGTCTCAGCCGTGCGCTCCTTTCAGGAGGTCATGAGTTCATAAGTAACCGCCCGGCGATTGGCCAACGGAAATTCGTGAGCGAGGCAGTTGAAGCGAAGATTGTCGAAATAAACCGTGCGATTGCGGATCCGGAACTCGCCTGGCTGTTTGAGAACTGCTTCCCGAACACACTCGATACGACAGTCACTTTCGGCACGCATGAGAGCCGGCCCGACACCTACGTAATCACCGGAGATATAAACGCGATGTGGCTGCGCGATTCGACCGCGCAGGTCACACCCTATCTGCCATTCGCGCGGGAAGATAAGAAGCTCAAAGAAATGATCGCCGGGGTCATTAACCGCCAGACACGCTGCATCCTGATTGACCCTTACGCAAACTCCTTCGACTTCGGCGCCAAAGCCTGCCCGTGGGGCGAGAACGACAAGCCGCCGATTCGGGCGGAGTTGTGCGAGCGCAAGTGGGAGATCGACTCGCTCTGCTATCCCGTGCGACTCGCACATGCTTACTGGAAAACTACGGGAGACGCTTCATGTTTCCATGCCGACTGGGTGCAAGCGAGCAAGCTAATTGTCCGGACGTTTCGCGAGCAGCAGCGAAAGAAGAACGCTGGTCCTTACACCTTTAAAAGAACTACTGACAACCCGATTGACACGGCGCCGTTCGAAGGGCGCGGCAACCCTACCAGGAGTGTGGGGTTGATTCACTCAGCCTTTCGGCCGTCGGATGATGCCTGCATCTACCCGTTTCTAATCCCTTCGAATTTCTTCGCGGTGGTTTCCTTAGGTCAGCTTGCGGACATCTTTTCGCTGGAACTCCGGGATAAACTATTCGCGCGAGAGTGTCAGGACTTGGCGCATGAAGTAAGAGGTGCGCTCGACACCTATGGCAAAGCAGGTCATGCGAAGCACGATTCAATCTATGCCTATGAAGTTGATGGTTTCGGAAACCAGCTTTTCATCGACGATGCAAATGCGCCGAGCCTGCTGTCGCTCCCTTACTTCAGCTGTTGTGCCGCTGACGACGCTACCTACCTAAGAACCCGGGCATTCGTACTCAGCGCGGACAATCCTTACTTCTTTCGCGGGCGCGCAGGCGAAGGCATCGGTGGGCCGCACGTCGGACTGAACATGATTTGGCCTTTGGGGATCATCATGCGGGCGTTGACCAGCCGCGACGACCGAGAGATTCTTTCCTGCCTCAGAATGTTGAAGACCACGCACGCGGGAACGGGGTTCATGCATGAATCATTTGAACGGGATAACCCGAAGAAATTCACGCGCTCCTGGTTCGCGTGGGCAAACACACTTTTCGGCGAGTTGGTGTTAAAGGTGCATTCCGAAGGCCCGCAGCTATTGCGCCAAGTGGTTTAGCTTTCGCAATGTCATCGGACGCCAACCAGGGTCAGAAGCTCGATCCTTGTGATCTCGCGGGTTCTAGCGTTTCTGGCTGGGACTACTGAGGTGTTTGGTCGTTCCCTCCGTTACACCAAAGCTTGGGGGAGTGAATTCAGCGGTGTCAGCAGACTGCAGCAGAGGAGTTTTTCCGTCACTCATTAGCATGTCCTGCCCGGTCTCTGCTGCTTGTCGGGCAAGTTCGACCTGCCTTTTGCTCACGAGCAATCCGTTAATAATTAAAGCAACACCCACGAAGAATGGAATTACTCCGGCGACCCATAAACGGCTGAGGATTGCCGCATCACCCGGCGCAGGGTGGCCGCTCAAGATCACACCCTGCATAAACACGTAGAGGAAGATCGTCAATCCGACGCCGACGGAGCTCGTAATGACACCGGCCTTGATTTCTGTCTGGCGCTTTATTTCCGGCGTAATGCCGCGCTCGCGATCAATCTGCTCGTTGCGCCTTTTTCGCTCGCTCTCAGACAGAAACATTTCCGCGACCCAGGTTCTGCTCCAATCGAATTTCTCGCCGGCGGGTCGCAGGGCTGCCACTTCGCGTACCGCGTCCAGGTTCACGCCACATGATTTGCAGAATTTCAACTCGTCGCTTTGAGTAGAGCCGCATTGGGGACAGAACATGATTTTGCTCCTTCAAAAGGTTCGTGATTGATACGACGATTATCGTCCCTATGTTCAATTGAAGCCGACCCAAACCATCAATTGGGCTGGCGAGAAGGCGACTAACAGCTTCGTCATCTCCTAATCGGAGCCGAGAACTCGTTGACTTAAACCCGGCGTTGTAATATTAATCGCTGCTCGCTTCTTCAAAGCCGCAACCACGCGCAGGGTTTAATTAAACCCGAGTACCAGTCACAACCGGAACTGAGGTCAAGCTCGTGCGACGAATCGATTTGAAAAACGTTCAGGCCGCCAACCCGCACACCATTCGCGATATTAATCGGCAGATAGTTCTGAACTACGTTCGCGAAAGGGAACCGATCTCAAGAGCCACAATCGCTCGCGAGACAGCTCTGCAACGCTCTACGATCTCCGAAATTGTGGAGGAGCTGACGGGCGAGGGTCTGGTTGAGGAGATCGGTGAAGGTAAATCAACCGGCGGCCGGCGACCGACCCTGTTGCGATTGCGCACAGTTGGCGCGATTGCGATTGGCGTCAATATCACTCCCACCTACACGACTATCGCAAGTAGTAATCTGGCTGGAGTCGTCGTGCAACAAGAAGCCTTCCCAACCGTTCCTGCTCCCGAGCATACGCTGAACCGTATCATAGAAATTATTCGCAAGCTTTCTGCTCAGTGTTCTATCGAAGGAATCGGCATCAGTATTCCCGGATTGGTTACTCCGGCAACTGGGAATGTGATCTTCATTCCGTATTTTAAGTGGCGTGACTTGCCAATCGGCGAAATGATCTCTCGGGCGACCGGGCTGCCGGTTACCATAGACAATGATGCCAACGCAGTCGCCCTTGCTGAGTTGTGGTTCGGACGACCCGAAGTCAGGGACGCGCGGGATTTCATCTTCGTTTTGGTTGCCGATGGAGTAGGGACCGGAATCATTTTTGACGGCCAGGTCTATCGCGGAGTACGCGGGGCGGCCGGTGAATTTGGTCACATGATTGTGGGCAGTAATGCGCCGGTCCTCTGCTCATGCGGAAACGACGACTGCTGGGAGGCCTTCGCTTCTGAACGGGCGGCATCGGCGCGTTACCACAAGTTAACTGGCGGTAATAGCGCGCCAAACTTTGCGACCCTGATCGATCGCGCGCTGGAAGGAGAACAGGAAGCAGAGGCCGCCCTCACGGAGACGGCTCGCTATCTCGGCACCGGCATCTCGAATCTGATCGTCGGCTTTAGCCCGGAAGCTGTGATAGTGGGTGGTGCGATAACTCGAGCTTGGCCCTTGATCGAAAAAGCTCTCACGGAAAAAATTGAGCGTAGTGTTCGTCGCGGGTTGCCGTCGGCGCGAATTCTTCGCTCTACATTGAATGGAGACCCGACATTAATGGGCGCTTTGAGTTTGGTGCTTGCCAGCAAATTTGCGGGAGCCGCTGCCGCCTGAGGTGCAGCATGAACGGCGCGTCAAAGTCAAAAAGGATTGAAGTATGGTAGCAGCTAGCCTAAGTATGAAAAGACGTCTGACTAAGGTTTCAGCTTATCCACCTGCTTCTTTATCGCGTCGCTGATTTCCACTACACTCTGCAGGTCCTTACGAGCCTTTCCTAATTGTTGAGCATCGACCGTACCAGGTTTGTCGATAATTGGGTTTCTTACAAAGCTCTCGATCTGTTTGCAGAGCAGGAGCAGTTCATCTTTCGTCTCCACCACGTTGAGCGCTCGATCTTCCGTTGCAGGCTCAGGCTTCTGTAACTTTAGAGATGATTGTAGCCGAGCCGCCCGCTTTCTAATCTCACCAGTGGCATCGGAAATGAACTTGTAAGTGAGAGATCGGTTCGCGGTAATGGCCCGAACTATCTCGTTGTGAAGAGTCAGAATTCGCTGAAAGTCCTCGCTCACCTGGTCCATCATAGCCTGCGAGCGTTTGGGATCGTTGGGAGGTCCCTTGTTTTCACCAAGGCTGTTCAGTTGCAACTCACGCCGCGTCATCTCTTGCATCTGAGCCTTAGCTGGGTCGCCACCATTCTGACCTGCGATTGGCACCGAAAAGAATATCGAGCAGCCGATTGAAACTATGAGCATGCCCCAGGGCCTAATATTCGCTTTGACTTCATGCGGTTCCATCGACGCCTCCGTCATCGCTGCTTGAATGGACAATAGTATAAGCCTCTCTCGTACCGGCAACAAATCTATTTGCACACCTCTGTCGGCCCTGAATCCACCGGCGTCATCTTCCATTAACAAGAATTTAAGCGAAAAAGGGTTGACTGAGCGGGGCAGTTATACTACTTAATAGCACTTGCCGACGAAAGTTATTTCTAAATCCGCAAATAAGGATCGACCTACCATTCGTAGGGTTCATAGACAGGAGCCTGGTGCGACGAATAGATCTCAAGAAAGCTAATGCAGCGCGCTCAAACACCATACGGGACATAAACCGTCAGATTGTGCTGAATTACGTCCGCGAATTGGGACCAATCTCTCGCGCCGATATCGCCCGCGAAACTGCATTACAACGCTCAACTATTTCGCTGATCGTCGACGAACTTCGAGTGGATGGCCTGATAGAGGAAGTCAGCGGCGAGTCCACCGGGGGACGCCCACCCAGTTTGCTGTCATTGCGCGCGGCGGACGCGGTTGCAATCGGCGTGGATCTGGGAACGGTTAAGACAGTAATGGCCAGAGGCGATCTGGTCGGCAGAGTACTGGAGCAGGAAGAGTTTCCGACCGATCGAGATGTAAAAGAAACCCTAAGGAAGGTTGTTCAATGCGCCGAACGACTGATTGGAAGGAGCAGCGGTACAGTTGAAGGAATCGGCATCAGCTTACCGGGGGTGGTTGATCCGGAAACTGGCAACCTATATGTTCCCCATTTCAATTGGCGCAATGAACCGATAGCGGAAACGCTGACGCGTGCTACTTCGCTTCCCGTCAGCATTGACAACGATGCCAACGCGGCGGCTCTTGCGGAACTGTGGTTCGGTCGACCTGAGATCCGCGAAGTTCGCGATTTCATTCTAGTTCTGGTGGAAGAAGGAGTGGGTACGGGTATCGTCTTTGATGGGCAAGTCTATCGCGGCGAAGGCGGAACCGCAGGGGAGTTCGGTCACATGACAATTGGTACAGGCGCACCTGTGCAATGTGCCGTAGGTAGTAGAGAATGCTGGGAAGCATTTGCCTCCGAACGATCAGCGCTCGCGCGTTATCAAAAGCTGTCACGTTCCAACGGCAGAAACGATCTCAATTTTGCAAAGCTAATGGACCTGGCGCTGAAGGGAGAGGGAAATGCGAGGACTGCGTTAAGAGAAACGGCGCGCTACCTGGGCGTAGGCATTGCTAATTTGATTCAAGGCCTGGCTCCCGAAGCGGTGATAGTGGGCGGACCAATCGCTCGCGTCTGGCCAGTGATCGTCGAGGATCTCAAAGCGTCTGTAGATTCCAGCATCTGTCGAGGTTTTCCTTCAACGCCAATCATGGACTCAACCTTGGGCCCCCAACCTACCTTAATGGGCGCACTCAGCCTCGTGCTCGCAAGCAAATTCGCCTCGGTGCTACCTGCGTAGCATTCATGAATTCGGATGATTTTCCAAATTCTCCAATCGGACAATGGCATCGGCAGCTTCGTCGCGCAGCCTAATAAGACCGCTTCCTTTCGACTTTGCTTCGCTCTTATCGCTAAGTTTACGATCTAATCCAAACGCTGAACCTCGCGGCATTCGCTTTGCCTCAACAGAGTCGGAGTGCAACAATTTCTCTTTTCCGGTGAGACCTAATCGACGAGATTTTTGAATACGGATTGAAAAAACTCTTGACAAAGAGTTCGGCAGAGAGTAAACACTTTTGTCTGGTAGTGCAACAAAGTCCGAATAAGCAAACTTGGGTGACTGTTCGTAAGCGCGTTGAGACCTCAACGCAATAACAAAGAAGCGAGCTGGGGCTTCGTGAAGAACCAGCTGAATTCAACTTTTTGACTTTCCGAAAAGTCGCTCGCATTGATCATTCTGACCGAAGTCGTGTGAGCGCTAAACGCTATGGAGGTTCGTATGCTTAAGAAGCTTGGCTTGCAACTGGTGTTGGTTCTGATCGGCGCGCTGTTTTTTAGCGCCCATGCGCAGACGACCACGGTAGGAACAATCAGCGGCACCGTCCGAGATGAAAAGGGAGCTGTTGTTCCCAAGGCCGAAGTTTCTATCGAGGGTGAGGGCACTGGAACATCGCGCGAGGTAAAATCCGACGCTGACGGATTCTATCTGGCGGCTAGTTTGCCCCCGGGGCGCTACACAGTTAGCAGCGCGCCCAGAGGCTTCAAGAAGAGCGTTGCCTCGGCAGTTGATCTGCATGTGGGAGAAAATAAAGTCGTCAACCTGGATCTGCAAGTAGGTCAGGTGAGCGAAACGGTAACCATCTCCTCTGATACCGCGCCAGTCGAAACGCGAAGCGGAGAAGTAAGCAGTCTTATCTCAGAAAAACAAGTGACCGAGTTGCCGCTGAACGGCCGCAACTACGCCCAACTGGCACTGATGGTTCCGGGTGTTTCGCCGGTTACGCAGGCCGGCGCCGGCGGTGCTTTCGGTACGGCGGGTACCGGTCTCGACTCTCACGTGGACATGTCGGTCAATGGCAACCAATCAAATGCCAACATGTGGACGGTTGATGGTGTCAACAATATGGACGTGGGTTCAAACGCGACGCTGCTGGTCTTTCCGTCCATCGATTCGATCCAGGAGTTCCGCGTCGAGCGTAACAGCTTCAGCGCGCAATACGGTCAGGCGCAGGGAGCGGTAATCAATTTGGTTACCAAAGGCGGCAGCAACGAGTTTCACGGCGGGGGTTTTGAGTTTTATCGCAGTGACAGGTTGAATTCTATTGATTATTTTCTAGCGAAAGCAAATCCACCTCAGCCAAAAGCAAAGTTGAAATACAACAATTATGGTTTCAACTTTAGCGGCCCAATCAAGAAGAATAGAATCTTCTTTTTCTGGAATGAAGAGTGGCGTCGCGAGCAGCGCGGTATCGTGCTTTCAGCCAAGGTTCCGACTGCCGCCGAGCGGATCGGAGATTTCAGCGGAGCACTGACAGGTCCGCTACCGCACGATCCCATCACCAAGCTGCCTTTCCCGGGTAACATAATCCCGACGGCCAACCTCAGCCCGGAGGGTCTGGCAATATTTAAGATATTCCCGCTCCCCAATACGACTGGTTCAACCAACTGGATCTCGTCGTTGCTGGAGCCAATCAAAACCCGCCAGGACAGCATTCGCGGGGACATCAACATTTCGAAAAAGATGAATCTGCTGGTCAAGTATACAAACGAGACCTGGACGCACGCGAATGCGGCGGGCAACTTCTGGGGCGACACACCGTTCCCAACCCTGAGCTCGGATTGGGATCAGCCCAGTCACAGTTTCGCCGTTAAGCTGGCGACGACTTTGAGTTCGACTGCAGTCAACGAGTTTCAGTTCTCGCGCGCCGGAAATGACATTAAGATTTCGACGAACAAAGCTGGGGTGGCGCTCAATGAGGAGATCGGCTCGAAGTTTCCCACTGTGTTTCCGAAAGCACCGGGCTTTGGCCTGGCACTAAACTGGGGCGGCGGGGGATATCCTAATCTTTGGCACCAGGCACCCTGGCAAAATCACGAAGACCTCTTCATTTGGAAGGACGACTTTTCCAAGGTTTCCGGCCCGCACGATCTCAAATTCGGCGCCCTGGTCAGCCATAACATCAAGAACGAACTGTCCAACAATGCCAGCGCAGTGGCGGCG
>DASQAF010000025.1:0-294753 GCA_035635855.1 Pyrinomonadaceae bacterium | reverse complement strand
TTCTTTACGGGGTATCGGCCGCAGTTTTACTTCCGGACCACCGATGTGACCGGGGTGGCGAATCTGCCTACCGGAGTAGAGATGGTGATGCCTGGCGACAACGTGGAGATGAACATCGAGCTGATCGCGCCGATTGCGATGGAAAAAGGTTTGCGCTTCGCGATTCGGGAAGGCGGGAGAACGGTGGGCGCCGGGACGGTCAGCGAAGTGGTGGAATAGGGTCCGAGCAGAAAGATTTTTGAAGTTGGAGACTTGATTTATGCCGCGCGACAACATTGTACTTCAGTGCACGGACTGCAAAAGCCGCAACTACGTCACGACAAAGAACAAGAAGACAACCACGGATCGTCTGGAGTTCAGTAAATTTTGCCGGCGCTGCCGTAAGCACACGGATCATAAAGAGACCAAGTAACATTTCCGATTGCCAATCGCCGATTTTCAATTGGCGTTGGGAGCAAGAAGTAATCGGCAATCGAGAATTGGTAATTGGCAATGTCCGAAGGGGTATAGTGTCAACGGTTAGCACGTCGGTCTCCAAAACCGAAAGTCCGGGTTCGAATCCTGGTACCCCTGCCAGTTGAATTAGGGAAGAGCTGAGTTACTGAAGTTCGGAAAGCTTAAAGTGGAAGAAGAGGACGTCGAGTTGGAAACGGAGACTGCGAGCGTCCGAGCGCCAGAGGCGCCCGGCGGAACGCCGCCAACCAAGATCGAGCGCGGGACGCATCCTGGCTCAAGCGGTGACGGCGGTGGTCGTCGCGAAAAACACCGGGCCACGAGTGCCGGATTTTTTTCGCGAACCGGACAGTTTCTGCGCGACACCCGCGCCGAAATGCGGCGGGTTTCGTGGCCTACGGCTAACGAGGTAAAGAACACCACGATCATAACCTTGATTGCGGTCGTTTTCTTTGCCATCTATCTGTTTGGGGTCGATCGAGTTTGGGCATTTCTAATAGATCACTTACGCACCTGGCTGGGCGGTTGACGAGCGGAAAGTTTTGCAAATGAATCAGTGGTTCATACTTCATACGTATTCAGGTCACGAGAAGAAGGTTTGCGAAAGCCTGAAAGCTCGGGTGGCGGGGACTGAGCTGGAGAATGCGATCAGCGAGGTGCTGGTGCCCACGGAAACCGTGGTCGAAATGCGCGGCAATAAGCGCGTCGAGTCCTCGCGGATGTTCTATCCCGGCTATGTCCTGGTGCAGATCGAGTGCGACGAGCGCGGGCATATTCCCGACAACGTTTTTCATGCGATTCGCTCGACACCGAAGGTGACGGGATTTGTGGGCGGTCAAAAACCGACGCCGCTGACGCCTCAAGAGGTCGATCAGATCGTTCATCATGTGGCGGAGGCGGCGGAAAAACCCAAGCCGAAGTTTTCTTATGCGGCGGGTGAGACAGTACGCATCAAATCGGGCCCGTTCCAGAGTTTCACCGGCAAGGTCGAAGAGGTTAACGAGGATAAGTCGACGTTGAAAGTCACGGTGACGATCTTCGGCCGCTCGACGCCGGTCGAGTTGAACTTTCTGGATGTCGAGAAAGTCACCTTCACTGAAGAGGAATGAAACCGAACTTCTCATATTCAGTAGGCGAAATGGTGCGTATCAAGGCAGGCGCGTTTCAGAGTTTCACCGGCCGAATTGAAGAAGTCGACGAAGACAGCGCCACGCTGAAGGTCATGGTTAAGATTTTCGGTCGGCATCAGCCAATTGAATTGAGCCTCCTTGAGGTTGAGAAGATAAAGTTTACGGAAGAAGAATAATGGCAAAGAAGATTACAGGTTACATCAAGCTGCAGGTTCCGGCAGGCAAGGCCAATCCGGCGCCGCCCATCGGCCCCGCATTGGGGCAGCACGGCGTCAACATTATGGAATTCTGCAAGGCTTTCAATGCCAAGACGGCGCAGATGGATCCGGACATGAAGATTCCGGTTGTGATCACGGTCTTTGCGGATCGGTCGTTCACGTTTGAAACGAAAACGCCGCCGGCTGCCGATCTGCTAAAGAAAGCGGCGGGAATAGCAAAGGGCTCTGGCAATCCCAAGAAAGAAAAGATCGGGAAAATTTCCCGGGCCAAGTTGGAAGAAATAGCCAAGACCAAGATGCCCGATCTGAACACCACCAATCTGCAGAGCGCGATTCGAACGATCGAAGGTACCGCCAGGCAGATGGGATTGACGGTGGAGTAATTTTAGATTTTAGATTTGCGATTGCCGATTGGAAGGCATCGCCGGTTATTAATTGAGGGAGAGATTGTCGGGCGGCTGCTGGTTTGTAAATCGCAAATCAAAGCTCGCAAAGCGAAAATCTCGCATGCACCTCGGAGGTTTTTGAATGAAAAAGCACGGGAAGAAATATCGCGCCGCGGTTGAGAAAATTGAGGACGGGCGCAAGTACAGCCTGGAAGAAGCAGTCAAGATACTCAAAGAGATTGCCTTCGCAAAATTTGACGAGACAGTTGAGCTGACTATGTGGTTGGGCGTCGATCCCCGCAAAGCTGATCAGCTGGTGCGCGGCACGCTCGTCTTACCGCACGGCCTGGGCCGCTCCAAGACGGTCCTGGTGATCGCGCAGGGCGAGAAAATCAAGGAAGCTGAGGAAGCCGGGGCTGATTTTGTCGGCGGCGAAGACATGGTTGCTAAAATCAAGGGTGGATGGCTTGAGTTCGACGCCGTGGTGGCGACGCCCGACATGATGCGTTTGGTCGGCGGACTCGGAAAAGTGCTCGGGCCGCGCGGGCTCATGCCGAATCCTAAAACCGGTACAGTAACCTTTGACGTAAAGACTGCGGTCAGGGAAACCAAAGCCGGCAAGGTCGAATACCGCGTCGATAAGACCGGAGTCATTCACACCGCGGTTGGCAAGGTCTCGTTCGACGAGAACAAAATTGCTGAGAACACGCGCGCTTTGATTGAAGCCGTGGTCAAGGCGAAACCTTCGACGGCCAAGGGTAAGTATATGAAGAAGGTTAATATCGCCTGCACCATGAGCCCGGGCGTGCTGCTGGACGAAGCGGCGTTTGCCAAATAAGTGAGGAGTTGGGAATGAAAAACCGCGAACAAAAACAGAAAGACCTCGACGCCCTCGCTGAGCAATTCAAGAACGCTAACGCGGCGATGCTGGTGAGCTTTAACAAAATGACCGTCGCCAAGGACCAGGAACTGCGGCGACAACTGCATGAGGCTGGTGTCTCTTATTCCGTGGTGAAGAACACTCTGGCGCGGAAGGCCGCGGCCGGTACGCCGCTCGAGCCGATGAGCGATCAGTTCAAAGGCGTGACCGCGGTGGCGCTCAGTACCAGCGATCCCGTGGGCTTGTCGAAAGCCATTGCTAAATTCGGCAAGGCAAACCCGGATATTTTCAGCTTTAAAGTAGGCCTGGTCGAAGGCAAGGTCGTCGAACTCAGGGAAGTCGAATCGATAGCGAGTCTGCCTTCGCGCGAGGAATTGATTTCCAAGGTCCTGTTCTTGATTAATTGCCAGGCGCAACGTCTGGTCACTGTACTGCAGGCGGTGCCGCGTAATCTGGCGATAGTCACGGAACAAGTGCGCGCGCAAAAAGAAGCGCAAGTCGCATAAGAATTGCGAAATTCGAATTGCGGATTTCGAATTTCGACAATTGAGGGTTGCCGATGACGAGAGCTAGCAAGGGCTCGAAATTCGCAATCCGAAATCCGCAATTCGAAATTCAATAACGGCCGTCGTGCTTTGTCAGTGGACGGCCATGGAGATGGCGAGCGCAGCGGAGATGCAAACCGCTGAGGCCGCCGATGAAAACAGCAGACTAACGCTTTGCTGAGAACGAACGCAGGAGAATTTGATTCATCATGTCCGATAAATTGCAGGGAATCGTCGATCAGATAAAAGAATTGACGTTGCTCGAGGCGTCCCAGTTGGTAAAGCTCATGGAAGAGACCTTCGGTGTCTCGGCTGCGGCTGCTGCGATGGCAGCGCCTGCCGCTGCTACGGGCGGAGGCGAGGCTGCTGCCGCGGCTGAAGAAAAGACTGAGTTTGATGTCATTCTTCAGGCCATCGGCGGGAATAAGATCAATGTGATCAAGGTCGTCCGCGAGGTAACCGCGCTTGGCCTGAAGGAAGCCAAGGATCTGGTCGAGGCGGCGCCGAAAGCAGTTAAAGAAGGCGTCTCTAAAGAAGAAGCTGACACCATCAGACAGAAACTGGCGGACGCAGGAGCAACCGTCGAAGTTAAATAATTAGGTTTCAGATTCGGGTTGTCAGGTGCCGGCTGCGGGTGTCGACATCTGACTCTCGATCCCTGAGACCTGGCCACCGGGCTTTGACGGCTTGACCTTTGATTCCTGAGTGGTTAACTTAGGGGAGTATTGAGGCGCTGGCGTTACTCCCGGAAAATCTGGAAGCATGGAAGTCGCTTTTCATTACTGAAGCGGTTGGGGCATGGTGCGCTCTGACCGCGCACACGTCTGTTTAGAGCGATCATCGGCCAGTTTCTTCAGGGTCCGGCGTTGTTGACCAGTAATTATGGCCTCGGTTTCGAGGCGTAACCGAAACGATAGGGAACATTCATGGCTGCGAACTTGCTTGAAACGGTGAACACAGGATTGGGGCGGCGCACGAGCCAGGCCCCGGAACGTCAGGATTTTTCCAAAATCAAGACGGCGGTACCAATTCCGAATCTGATCGATATTCAGCGCGAGTCCTATAACCGCTTTTTGCAGATGGACCTGCTGCCCGAAGAGCGAGAGGGCACCGGATTGCAATCGGTGTTCAAGTCGGTCTTTCCCATCTCGGACTTTCGCGAGACGGCCACGCTCGACTTTGTCGAGTATCATATTGGAAACTGGCAGTGCAAATGCGGCAATTTGGAAGGGCTGAAATACCTGCGCTCGGCCTGTAAGAATTGCGGCGCCAGTATCAAAGTCGATCCGTTGCGTCCCGGCGAAACCCTCTGTCACGTCTGTGGCACTTTCAATTCGGTCCGCCCCGAACTCTGCCCGAACTGTGGAGAACCGGTCGGACTAAAACACAAGCACGATCAGCAGGAGTGTCAGGAGCGCGGCATGAGTTACAGCGTGCCGCTGAAGGTCAAGATTCGTCTCACTGTTTACGATAAGGACCCGGACACTAACGTCAAATCGATTAGGGACATCAAGGAAGAAGAGGTTTTCTTTGGCGAAATTCCCTTAATGACCGACAACGGCACCTTTATTATCAACGGCACCGAACGGGTCATTGTCTCGCAGCTCCATCGATCGCCCGGGGTCTTCTTCAAACGCGGACAGATTTTCATCGCGAAGATTATTCCCTACCGCGGGTCCTGGGTTGAGTTCGAATACGATCAAAAGAACCTGCTCTATGTGCGCGTAGGCAAGCGCAAGTTCCTGGCGACAATCTTTCTGCGGGCTTTGGGTGTATGGCTGAACACGAATCTGAAGAGTAAGACCTTCGGCAGCGATGGTCAGCTCGAAGAGTTGGTAAAGACCGCCGTGTTCAGCGACGAAGATTTGCTGCGCGCCTTTTATGTGGTCGACGAAGTGCACGTCGAAGACGGGCGTTTGATGGTGCAGGTGCCGGAAACAGGCAAGACGAACCTGGTGGGAATGAAGGTCGATTTCGACATCAAGGGCCGCGGCCCCGATCCCATCGTCCGCAAAGGAAAGGAAATCACACGCACCTCGCTGGAGGGCTTGCGCAAAGCCAACATTGGCGAAGTTGAAATCGAGCCTGCTCAATTTGAAGGTGCCTACGCTGTCGCCGATGTGGTCAACACTGAAACCGGCGAAGTGATTCTGGAAGCGAACAATGAAATCACGGCCAGCAAGCTTCAGGAAATCAGCGAAAGCGGAGTGAAGACCTTTTCAATCTTCTTCCCTGAAGGCGATGACGTCGGGGTCGTGATCTCTCAGACCTTGAAGAAAGACACGATCAGCAAGCCGGTTGACGCCTTGCTCGAGATTTATCGCAAGATGCGTCCTGGCGATCCGCCGACAGTCCAGACTGCCTATCGGTTGCTGGAAGGCATGTTCTTCGATCCGCGCAAGTTCGACTTTTCGCGGGTTGGCCGTCTCAAGTTCAATATCAAGATGGGCAAGCCGGAGATGTTGCGGATGGAAGATCCGCTGCTGGCGGCCGGCGATTTCTTTGAAGTCGTCTCTTACGTCCTGAAGATGCGCAAGAATCCGGTCGACGACGAGAAGAAACCCATCTATCAGGCTGATGACATCGATCATCTCGGCAATCGGCGGGTGCGGGCCGTCGGCGAGTTGCTGGAAAACCAGTTTCGCATCGGGCTGGAGCGGATGGAGCGCGCGATCAAAGAAAAGATGTCGATCCATCAGGAGATGCAGACGACTATGCCGCGCGATCTCATCAACGCCAAGCCGGTCACGGCCGCGGTGCGCGAGTTCTTCGGATCGTCGCAGTTGTCACAGTTCATGGATCAGACCAATCCGCTTTCCGAGATCACGCACAAGCGGCGCCTGTCGGCCCTGGGACCAGGCGGTCTGAGCCGCGAACGCGCTGGATTCGAAGTGCGCGACGTACACCCGACCCACTATGGACGTATCTGTCCCATCGAGACGCCTGAAGGTCCGAACATCGGATTGATTTCATCTCTGTCATGTTATGCGCGCATCAATCCATTCGGTTTTATCGAATCGCCATACCGCAAGGTTGTCAATGGCGTCGTGACTGAGTTTGTGCGCGTCATCAACGGCGGCGATACAAAGTTCAAGCCCAACGATCACGTGCCGCACGATGACGTCGACAAAGCCAACAAGCGCGTCAGCGCCAGCGGTGAAAAGGCGAGCTTTGAGCCGTTCCCGTTTTATCTGACCGCCTGGGAAGAGGATAAGCACGTCGTCGGTCAGGCCAACATCGAGCTGGACGAGAACGGTTACATCGTTAACGAGCGGAACGCCGCGCGAAAGGCTGGCGAGTTTATTCTGGCCCAGCGTGACGAGATCGAATTCGTCGACGTGTCGCCGAAACAACTGGTTTCCGTGGCCGCGTCTTTGATTCCTTTTCTGGAGAACGATGACGCGAACCGCGCCCTGATGGGTTCGAACATGCAGCGCCAGTCAGTCCCTTTGCTACGGGCCGAAGCACCCTACATCGGCACCGGCATGGAAAACGTGACTGCCCGCGACTCAGGCGCGGTGGTAATCGCGAAACGCGACGGCGTGGTCGACTACACTGATTCCGAGCGCATCATCGTCAAAGCCGATCACAATGTGGACGGCACGATCTCGCGCGAAGTGACGGCGGACATTTACACGCTGATTAAGTTCAAGCGTTCGAACCAGAATACCTGCATTAACCAACGCCCCATCGTGCACGTGGGAGAGCGCGTCGCAAAAGGTCAGGTGATCGCCGACGGGCCCTGCACCGATCGCGGCGAGCTGGCGTTGGGCCGCAACGTCCTGGTCGCCTTCATGCCGTGGCGCGGCTATAACTTTGAAGACGCGATCCTGGTTTCTGAGCGGCTGGTTAAAGAGGATTACTACACTTCGATCCACATCGAGGAACTCGAGATCGAAGCCCGGGACACTAAGCTGGGTCCGGAAGAAATCACCCGCGACATTCCGAACGTCGGCGAGAATATGCTGCGTGATCTGGACGAGAGCGGCATCATTCGCATCGGCGCCCAGGTCAAGCCCGGTTCGATCCTGGTCGGCAAAGTCACACCCAAGGGCGAGACGCAATTAACCGCGGAAGAGAAACTGCTGCGCGCAATCTTTGGTGAGAAAGCCGCGGACGTTAAAGACGCTTCGCTGGTTTCGCCGCCGGGAATCGACGGCACGGTGGTGGATGTTCAGGTCTTCACGCGCAAAGGTCAGGAAAAAGACCAGCGTTCGCTGTCGATCGAAGAGGGCGAAGAAGAACGTCTGCGGCGTGACCTGGAAGATGAAATTCGCATCCTGCACGAGCAGCGTGACGAGCGCATTTACGAACTGTTCGAAGGCCGCAAGCTTTCGCACGATCTGACCGCCAATCGCGAGGTGGTGATTCCCAAAGGCGAGCCGATTACGCGCGAGATGCTTAAAGCGGTCGAACCCAAAGCACTGCGCAAAGCTCAGGTCGCCGGCTCGCGCGTCGATGCGACTGCCGAAGTTAAAGAGTACGAGGATCGGACGGAGCGGCAGATCAAGATTCTTTCCGATATTTACGAAGAGAAGATTGCCAAGCTGCGACAGGGCGACGAGCTTTCACCCGGCGTGATCAAGATGGTGAAAGTCTTCATAGCCATGAAGCGGAAACTTTCGGTCGGTGACAAGATGGCCGGCCGCCATGGTAACAAGGGTGTGATCGCGCGCATCCTGCCGGAAGAGGACATGCCTTATCTGCCCGACGGCACGCCGGTAGAAATCGTTCTGAATCCGTTGGGTGTCCCGTCGCGAATGAACGTGGGTCAGATTCTCGAGACGCACCTCGGCTGGGCCGCGCGCGTCCTGGGTCTCTATTTCGCGACGCCGGTTTTCGACGGCGCGACCGAAAAAGAGATCAAACAGAAACTTCGAGAAGCCGGCGCTCGCGCGGACGAACTCGGGCTACCTCAGATCGTCAACGAGTCCGGCAAGGCCGTGTTATATGACGGTTTGAGTGGCGATCCTTTCGAGCAGAAGGTGACGGTCGGCTACATCTATATGCTGAAGCTTTCGCATCTTGTCGACGATAAGATTCACGCCCGCTCGATTGGGCCGTACTCGCTGATCACGCAGCAACCGCTGGGCGGCAAGGCGCAGTTCGGCGGACAGCGCTTCGGTGAAATGGAAGTGTGGGCCCTGGAAGCATACGGCGCCGCGCACATCCTCCAGGAATTGCTGACGGCTAAATCGGACGACGTCGCGGGACGGTCGAAGATTTATGAGGCGATCGTCAAGGGCGAAGCGGATTTCGATCCGGGCTTGCCGGAGTCATTCAACGTGCTGGTGCGCGAGCTGCAATCGCTTTGCCTTGACGTTGAGCTGGTGCAAAAGAACGGCGAAGCTGATGAGCCAATCGCTGAGCCGCTGATCACGTCGGGGATCTAGTTAACTCGGTTTATAAGCCCTATAGGTCCGATAAGTCCTATAGGTCGTATTTGAAGAACGACGGAGAAACTAAAGTGTTTCGATTTCATCAAGAGAAAACGCAACTCGCGCCTGACTTTGAGGCGATTCGCATCTCGCTGGCTTCACCCGAAAAGATCCGTCAGTGGTCGCACGGTGAAGTTACCAAGCCTGAGACGATCAATTACCGCACCTTTAAGCCGGAGCGCGATGGTTTGTTTTGCGCTCGTATCTTCGGGCCCGTCGCCGACTGGGAGTGTCTGTGCGGCAAGTACAAGCGCATGAAGCACCGCGGAGTGATCTGCGACAAGTGCGGCGTCGAAGTTACCCAGGCAAAGGTGCGTCGCGAGCGGCTTGGCCATATAGATCTGGCCAGCCCCTGTTCACACGTTTGGTTCTTCAAAGGCTTGCCGTCGCGCATCGGGCACTTGCTCGATATTCCGCTGCGCGAGCTGGAGAAGGTCCTCTATTTCGAATCTTACATCGTCATCGATCCCGGCGATGTGAAGGAACTGAAGGAACGCGAGCTGCTCACCGACGAGCGCTTTCGCGAGTTGACTCGTGACTATCCGGCCCAGTTTGTCGCCAAGATGGGTGCCGAAGCGATCAAAGAACTGCTGTCGATGGTTAATATCGAAGAGCTGGCCGTAGAGTTGCGCCGCCGGATGCGCGAAGAAACTTCGCAACAGAAGAAGCTGAAGTTTTCCAAGCGCCTGAAGGTTGCGACTTCCTTTCTCAAGTCCGGCAATCATCCCGATTGGATGATCCTGGATGTGATACCGGTGATTCCGCCGGAGCTGCGCCCGCTGGTGCCTTTGGATGGCGGACGTTTTGCCACTTCCGACCTAAACGATCTCTATCGACGCGTGATCAATCGCAACAACCGCCTCAAGAAGTTGATGGAGTTGCGCGCCCCGGAAGTCATTGTCCGGAACGAAAAGCGTATGCTGCAGGAAGCGGTGGACGCGTTGTTCGACAACGGTCGCCGCGGCCGCGTTCTGCGCGGCGTCAACAATCGTCCACTGAAATCGCTGTCCGGAACTTTGAAAGGCAAACAGGGACGCTTTCGTCAGAATCTCCTCGGCAAGCGCGTCGACTATTCAGGACGATCGGTAATTGTAGTCGGCCCTGAACTGAAGCTGCATCAATGCGGTCTGCCAAAGAAGATGGCGCTCGAGCTGTTCAAGCCATTCATCTACAACCAGCTCGAGAAACAGGGCCACGCGGCGACAATCAAGCAGGCCCGCGAAATGGTCGAGCGGCAGGAACCGGTCGTTTGGGACATCCTCGAAGAAGTGATTCGCGAACACCCGGTGCTGCTGAATCGCGCACCTACGCTGCACCGCCTGGGCATACAGGCTTTCGAGCCGGTCCTGGTTGAAGGTAAAGCGATCAAGATCCATCCGCTGGTGTGTACGGCATTCAACGCCGACTTTGACGGCGACCAGATGGCCGTGCACATTCCGCTCTCGCCGGAAGCGCAGATCGAAGCGGCCGTGCTGATGCTTTCTTCGAACAACATTCTCAGTCCGGCCAGTGGTCAGCCCATCGCAGTTCCTTCGCAGGACATCGTGCTCGGCATCTACTACCTGACCCGCGACAAGGAAGGCGCGAAGGGCGAAGGCCGGGTGTTTGCTTCGGGTGAGGAAGTGCTGCTGGCGCTGGATGCCAAGGAAGTAACAACCCAGACGCCGATCAAGCTGCGCATCACCGGTGACTTGATCGATCTGACGCAAGAGCATGATTCGCAGGACATTCTGCGCGCGACCGCACAGGAAGATATTCGGCGCGTGATTAATACAACCGTTGGTCGCGTGATCTTTAACGATTCAATACCGGCAGGATTGCCTTACTTCAACGGCACTTTGCGCAAGAAGGGCCTGCAATCGCTGGTCAACTATTCGCATATTCGCCTCGGTCACGAAATGACCGTGAAGATGCTCGACGATCTGAAGACGCTTGGGTTCCTGTATGCGACCAAGGCCGGCATCTCGATTGGAATCGACGATCTGGTGACGCCTCCTTCCAAGCCTGAGATCGTAGGCAAGGCTGAGAAGGACGTGATCACGGTCGAGCAACAGTATCGCGACGGTGTGATCACCAACGGCGAGCGCTACAACAAGGTCATCGCCATCTGGTCCGAAGCGACGGACAAGGTCGCCAAGGAAATGTTCAAAGCGATGGACGATCGCGAAAAGGCCACCAACGAGATGAACCCGATCCTGATCATGTCGGATTCGGGCGCTCGTGGTTCGGCCCAGCAGATTCGCCAGCTGGCGGGTATGCGTGGATTGATGGCGCGGCCCTCGGGCGAAATCATTGAGACCCCGATTCAATCAAACTTCCGCGAAGGCCTGAATGTGTTGCAGTACTTTATTTCGACGCACGGCGCGCGCAAGGGCCTTGCCGATACCGCTTTGAAGACGGCCGATTCCGGCTATTTGACCCGGCGGCTGGTGGACGTGGCCCAGGACGTAATCATCAGCGAGCAGGATTGTGGCACCCTGCGTGGTATCTCTTCCGCGGCCATCGTCGAAGGCGGCGAGGAAATCGAGAGCCTGCGCGATCGTATCGTTGGCCGCACGGCACTCGAAGACGTCATCGATCCGGTCGAAGGCACGGTGATCGTTGAATCCAGCCAGGAGATCGACGAAGACCTGGCCGCTGAGATTCAGCGTTCGGGCGTGCAGCGCGTGCGCATTCGTTCGGTATTGACCTGCGAATCGCGTCGCGGCTGCTGCATCAAGTGTTACGGACGAAACCTGGCGACGGGCCGGCCCGTGGATATTGGCGAGGCTGTCGGCGTCATTGCCGCCCAGTCGATTGGCGAACCCGGCACCCAGCTTACGATGCGTACTTTCCACATCGGCGGCACGGCGCGTCTGGAAGAATCTTCCAAGCACGAAGCGCGCGTTGAAGGCAAAATCAAGTACGTGGAACTCCAGACGGTCAAGAGCCGCAAGGGTGAACGCGTGGCCATGAATCGGAACGGCGCGCTGATCATCATGGACGAACGCGGCCGCGAAGTCGCGCGCTACCAGATTGTTTATGGCGCGCACATCCTGGTCGAAGACGGCGACACGGTCGCTCAGGATCAGTTGCTGGCGACCTGGGATCCGTTCACCTTCGCGATACTGACGGAAGTCGGCGGGAGGGTGAAGTTCCAGGACCTGAAAGAAGGCGTGACCTTTGAAGAAGAGACCGATCAGGTGACTGGTCTGTCGCACATGGTGGTTAAGGATTCGCCCGATGAAAAGAAACAGCCGCGTCTGGAAATCCGGAGTGCCGCCAACAAGGTGCTCAAGACTTACCAGATGCCGGTCCGCGCGAACCTGATGGTCGGGGACGGCGAAGAAGTGGAACCGGGCGATGTCATTGCCAAGATTCCACGCGAAACCACCAAGACCAAAGATATCACCGGCGGTTTGCCGCGCGTCGTCGAGTTGTTCGAAGCTCGCCGTCCGGCGGAAGCGGCCGTGATGTCTGAGATCGACGGTACGGTCAAGCTCGGGCCCATCTCAAAGGGCAAGCGCAAACTAATCATTACCGGCGATGATGGTGAAGAGCGCGAGTACGATATCCCGCGCGGCACGCACATCAACGTGCAGGAAGGTGACCGCGTGCGAGCCGGAGAGGCGTTGCAGGACGGGCCGCTCAATCCACACGACATTCTGCGCGTGCTGGGCATGAACCGACTGCAGGAATACTTGACCAACGAAATTCAGGAGGTCTATCGTCTGCAGGGCGTGAACATCAACGACAAGCACATCGAAGTCATCGTGCGCCAGATGTTGCGCTGGGTGAAGATTAAGGAAGTCGGCGATACCGAATTCCTTTTGGAAGAGCAGGTCGATCGCTTCCGCTTCTCGGACGAGAACGAGCGGGTGCATGGCGAGAAGGGCGAAGTCTCTCAGGCTGAACCCTTATTGCTGGGCATCACCAAGGCCTCACTCTCGACCGATTCGTTTATCTCCGCGGCGTCGTTCCAGGAGACGACCCGCGTGCTTACTGAAGCGGCGATCTCAGGTCGCATTGATTACCTGCGCGGCTTGAAAGAGAACGTGATCATGGGCCGTCTGATTCCCGCCGGTACCGGCATGGAGTACTACCGCAACGTGGAGATCGAACGCGACGAAACGATTGGCGAGGCCCAGCGCGAGGAACTGGAAGAGTTCCCCGGGATTCTGGGCGGCGAGATGCCCGTGCCACCACCTCCTGTGCACGCCGTCACGGCGGCGACCGAGGCCGAGGTTGAAGACGAGCCGGAAGTGGAAGTCGCCGAAGTCGAGGAAGATTAACTTCCTCCACAGCTCCCAAGTAGTAGAACACCCGCTGAAAATGGCGGGTGTTTTACTTTTTGGGGGCTGGGAGCGCGGACGTCTCGTCCGCACGGCGAACGAAGTTCGCTTAGGTTCTTCGCGCTGCGCTCAATGCGGACGGGACGTCCGCGTTCCCAGCGAAGAGGAGACTCCTGGCGCCTGAATTGGCCTACCGCGCCCGCCGCTCTTGTTGGGAAAGGGACGACGACAAATTTCTCTTCCCAACCAGCGAAGCTTGCGCTAAGATGCCCGCGACGATGGCGTCCCCAGTCGTCTCGTTTTGAGTCTTCCCGACCGTAGCGCCGGCTGGCGAGCAGCGCTGAAAACAGCAGACAATCCCGGCAAAGAGTACTTTTTAGTTTTTCAAGTGGCGTGAGCGCGCGATTGACGCGTAAGTTGCACGCGCCATTGACGCACCCTTCAGTCTCGTTTCGCAGTACGCAGTAGGAGGTCGCCTTGAAAAGAAGTATCCCCCGTCTCACCATAGTCGTTCTGTCCCTGTTCGCGTCTATTCAACTCGTTCATGCGCAGGACGCGCTTTCCGGTCCGGTTAATAACGACAAGGTAACGTTTGTCGCCCAAGCTCCGCAGGACGCGCTTCCCGATCTTGTCCGTCGCGTTAAGCCTTCGGTCGTTTCAGTGCTGACCTATGACGCGAAGGGAGAGCCGCTGATTAGCGGCAGCGGATTCTTTATCCGGCCCGGTGAAGTGGTGACCAACCTGCACGTCATTCGCGGCGCGCGCCGAGTAGAAATCCATACGCTCGAAGGCAAGGGTCGAACTTATCCGGTCGGCGGCGCGCTGGCTGTTGACGAGGAAGGCGACCTGGCGTTACTCAGTGTCGACCTGCCTCCGGAACGTTCGCGACCGCTGACTCTCGCAGTTGCCTTGCCGGAAGAAGGTGAAAGAGTTTTCGCGATCGGGAATCCGCTGCGGCTCGAAGGTTCGGTAAGCGATGGAATAGTCTCTGCCGTCCGCGAAGTGCCGGACATCGGCCGCATCGTTCAAATTACGGCGCCGGTTTCGCACGGCAACAGCGGGAGCCCGCTTTTCAATATGCGCGGGCAGGTCATTGGTATCATCACGGTTAAGGTGACCAACGGACAGAACATTAATCTGGCGCTGGGCGCGCCCCGCGTGGCTTCGCTCACTCGAGGAGAGCTCATCAGCTTCGATCAGTTGGCGACGAAAAACCGATCGACGACCCAGCCGGAGGTCATTGCTGAGTTGTGGTATCGCGGCGGGATTGATTCGCTGTGGCTGGGAAACTACGAGAGCGCTCTCAATTATTTCGAGACCGCCGCCAATCGTAATCCGCGCCGGCCCGAGACCTGGATCCAGATCGGCTATTGCAAGGTCAAGCAGGGCCGCAATGATGAGGCGATTCGCGCCTATCAACGCGCGCTGGCTCTCCGCCCGACCTCGGCGGAGGCCTACAACAAGTTGGGCGATGCGCATTACTACGCCGGGCGTTTCAAGCAAGCGATTGAAGCTTACCAGCACGCGGCGCGTTTGCGGCCCGACCAACCTGAGGCCTATTACAACCTCGGTCTGGCCTATCTGGAAATCGGAGATCGCGAGTCAGCCATGGCCCAGAGTCGTATGCTTGAGCCGCTTGATGCTGAGCTGAATCGCAAGCTGCTGTCAGAGTTGCAACGGTAATCCTCGAGTCGATGCCGCGAAGGAGGTGGTGGCCTGACCGTCAGATGTGCGTGTTTTCCTGCACTTTTTAGTCAAAACCCGCAATTCGTACGATTGGGCCACTACCCGCATACAAAGTTGTAGCGCCTGCGTTACTGATTTCGGTAGAATGCCTTTGGCGAGCAGGTTCGCCCCCCTCCTCCTCGCATCTTTTCAAGATGCGTCAGCTCACACTCAGGGAAAATAAATGAGCGCGAACGTCGGACTGGCAATTCAGTGTGTTGGCATCTTATTGATGGCCCTGCTTTCGCTGTCAATGCGAGGCTCGATCAAGAGTGCTGCTCTGAAATGCTGGACGGGCGCGTGGATAAGTTTGTCCCTGGCGCTGGTGAGTTTGTTTGCCGGCTTTCATATCGCGCCTCAGCACCGGCTGTTTTATTCGCTCTATTTTTTTGGTGAATACACATTCGGTCTGATGTTCATTGGTGGCTGCCGTTATCTGGCGACCGGGACGCGACCGACGGTGCGCGGCTATTTACTATTTATTCCGGCAGCACTGCTGGCTGCGGTGCTGCCGTATGTTTCCCTCGACTTCAACGATCTCTTCATGGTGCAGGCGACGGTCATGGCCGGGTTGTTCGCGGCATCATTCATCGCGCTGTTCCCGGCGTTTCGCCGTCGCGAGGGAAGTCCCGGTCTGCGGGTAATGGCGGCGGCGCTGGTTCTTTTAAGTCTCGACTTTCTTCATTACCTTCCGGCCTTTGCAGCCCGCAAAGGCCTTTGGGGAATCACGGTGCCGACCGGCTATCTGCAATACACATCCATCTTCGATCTGCTTCTGGAAATTCTGCTGGGCTTTGGCACTATGATGGTGCTGCTGGAAGGCGTCCGCAGAGAAGTCGAAGCCGCCAATCGCCAGATGACCACGGCGCACCACAAACTGGAATTGATGGTCCGCATGGATCCGCTCACTGAAGCGCTGAACCGGCATGCTTTTCATTCCTTGCTCAGCCCCGATGCGGGGAACTCAGAATCCGAAGTAGACGGCTGTGTCGCGGTTATCGATATCGATAACTTAAAGCCGATCAACGACACGATGGGTCATAGTGTTGGCGATAAAGCAATTCGCGCGGTGGCGCGCGCCGTGCGCTCGCTGATTCGCGCGGACGACATGCTGTTCCGCTGGGGCGGCGACGAGTTTCTGGTGCTCCTGTTCAAGCTTCGCGAGGAAGAGGCTAGCCGTCGTATGCAATCCCTGAACGAGATTCTGGAGCGAAATGGCGAGCAATGGACCGGTGCGCCGGTTACGATCAGAGTTTCGTCCGGCGTTTGCGGATTCCAATCGTTGAAGGACCTGGGTCGAGCAATCGAGGACGCAGACCGCGCGATGTACGACAGCCGCGATCGCGAGCGCAACGCAAGCAAAGTCCTGGAAAATGTTCGCGAGCCCGCTTCGGTCCTTTCAAGATAAAGGTTTCCGAAAGCGCTTGTCCCGTTTTGAACTTTCGCACCGTCAAACTGACCGCCTATGTTCCTAGATGAGACGGTTTGCCTTTCGTCACTCATTTTTTAGAGCAGGTTCTTGATCAGATGACCTCAATCGGGTCACTCCTTAACTCATGATGATGCGTTATCACGAAACAGTCACATTGCTTGTTGTGGCACTCACTCGCAGCAGTTAGAATCGATTTTGCCCCGACTCCTCCCGCATTAAGTTAAGCAATACCAAGACTGATTAGCAGAATCGAGAACCCCTTGACTGTTCTAAAACTATTCCCCCGTTTGCTTGTTGTCTGCTTCGCATTTCTTCTGACGGCCGGTGTAGCTGCCCAAAGCAGCGAAAGCGATTCGCACAAAACTCGCCCGACCGTCGATTCCAGTGGCGCGCCGCGATTGGAGACGGAGATGTCGACGCCGCCGATGACGGAAGAGGGCCGACCGCGGACCGTGGGCGCTGGCGTTGTAAGCGGCCGTTTTGATCAGCTCTTGTTGACGGCGATGCAATCGCATTTGGGAGCGACTTATCACTACACCGGGACAGGTCCGGACTCGTTTGATTGCTCAGGCTTTGTGTGGCGCTCGTTTCAGGACATAGGTCTGAATTTCCAACGTGGTCCGGCGCGTTCCTATTGGGCGACGTTCGCCGCGCCGCCAAAGGGTGAGGAGTTCAAGTTTGGCACCCTGGTTTTCTTCAGCGGGCTGGCGCATGTCGGGATCGTCGGCGATGAACACGGCTTTTATCATTCCTCGCGGCATCATGGCGTCATCTATTCGCCTTTCAACGATTACTGGTTGTCGCGCGTCGATGGCTTTCGCCGAGTGCCGCTGGATCTGATGCAAACACCGCTGATGAATCAGAAAGCACGCGCCGCAAAGCCACCCGCGACAGTGACGGACGTGGAAGACGAGAATCAGCCTTAATTTTCCGAATCGTGTAGACAAACAAAGGCCGCAACGGAGCATTTCCGCTGCGGCCTTTTGGTTTGCCTGGCTCGCCGGTGCGAGCCCGACGGTGCGTTAGCCCGACCGTAAGGGAGGGCTCCTTTCCGCGCCGAACTCTGAGCCCTCCCTTACGGTCGGGCTAATGCACCGTTGAGCCAATGCTTAACTCTAGCTCTTGAACACGAAACCCGGCTGGCGTTCTTTATCCTTATCACGCTTTTCCCAGACGGCGATTATCTTATCGACGGCGACGTAGCACACCTCGCCATCCTCGTCCTTCAAATGCAGCACTCCGTTTTCCACGTTGAGGATTTCGCCGCGCAGGTTCAATGTGGCGCCACAGCGAGCGTCGATCTTGCGACCTATCAGGGTCCTCAAAAAATCTTCCATGATTAATTACTTGTGGCCGTTGCGAAAGGTAATCTGCACCAGCGGCAGAACGGTATCGTCGCCCTGCTGGACCCGCTCAAACTGCAGCAAATCATAGTAAGCGCACCGCGCCCGGCCCGGAAATTCGCGGCACACCAGTGGTCGCGCGTGATAAATGGTGCACTGCCGCGTGTCGGGATTCAGGAACTTGCAGGCCTTGCCGAAAATCGGATCGGCCTTGCGCCGCAGGACGCGTTCACCTTGCCAGATGCTGGTGAAGCGCCGCGCCGCAGTTTCCAAATCGACCGCGAAGTGTTTTGCCAGGCGTTTTAGATCGCGTTTGGTAACTTGCACGCGCTCGTATATCGAGCAGCAGTACGCCGGACACTTCGAACAATTGTAGTAAGCAGGTTTCGTTTCGATTATGGCCATCCCGTCTGCGCTCTCTATCTGCGGCTCGACTTCTTGTATTCAGCCACCAACAGGTTCATGAACTCTTCGTTACGTTGATAGAGCCGGCGCGGCGGTCGGGGCTTGCGCCTGGCTAGAGCATACGCTGCGATCAAAGGTAATGCTACCGTCGAATCCAGATAGCAAACAACTGCATCAGGCAGACGATCGGGATCGACCTTGCCCCACGACACGGCTTCACCGGGCGTCGCGCCGGACAGTCCGCCGGTGTCAGGCCGCGCGTCGGTTACCTGGAGAAAATAGTCGTGGCCGCGCTCGTCGATACCCAGCACTTCCTGAATCTGTGGTTCAGTCTGCAAGGCGAAGTTTTTAGGTGAGCCGCCGCCGAGAATGAAAATCGCGGACTTGCCGGATTTCTTTCGGCTCGAGCGCTTGACCCGGTCGCTACCGCTACCGATTCTGACGCCATCATGAATCAAGCCGCGTTTTGCCGCCAACACAATCGCCGCGGTTTCATTCACGTCCAGAGAAGGATCGAAAGCGAGCTTGTTTCCCTGTAAAGCTTTGGCCGCGACATTCATGCCAATTGATGAATCGCCCGGCGATGAAGTATAGAGCGGCACTGCGTACTCGTACGCCGCCGACAGCAGTGACTTATTCTTTAGGCCCAGCTTTCGTTCGCGTTCCCAGACATATCGGCCCACCAGGTGGTGAAACTCGGCCGTGGACATTGGCCGCTGAAATTCAGGCGCCTCAATCACCCGGCGAAAAAATGCGTCGGTATCCAACAGTACTGAATAGTCAAAGAAGATGTCATAGATGCGCACCACTTCCTCGTCCCGCAGGACGATATCGGAAGTCTGAGCGTTGCCTTCATGCATCGGCAGACCCAGGCCAAAGTGCGTGTCGTGATACAAGTTAGCGCCAGTCGAAATCACCCAGTCGATGAAGCCGGCCTTGATCAGGGGAATCAAGGCCGACATGCCCAGACCTGCGGGCGTGAGCGCGCCGGTCAGCGTTACTCCGACGGTGACGTCCGGCTCCAGCATTTTCTCGGTGAACAGCCAACAGGCTTCGCGCAGACGCGCGGCGTTGTAGGCCAGGAATGCATTGTCAACCAACTCGACAAGTTTGGTGCTGCCGGTGATGGGCTTTGGATCGATTCGCCGGCCTCGCAGAAATTTGCTTTGCGGTTTTTTTGCCAAGACTCTATTGGACTATGTGGACTATGGAATTGCTTTTTTGATTTAGCGAACGTGAAAAGGAATAGTCGGCGAGTCAGCGTGTGTTGTCAACTGGTACGGTCATGTTTGAAATCAATAGGAGGTGACGGCGGGGGCTGAGCCGATCGAGGTTGCTTGCGGCCCAACAGCCAGCAATAGAGAGGATAGAATATGAAGGCATTTAGGAATGCACAAATCAGAAAACCATATTCTACGTGATATTCGGTTACGTGTATGTTGTATCCACGGACTTCAGTTGCGTAGCTTGCCAGTAAGTATCCCGTAACGACGAACACGCTGAGGGGCAGGGTGAGGAAAAACCCGGCTAGTCCGGCCCAATCTGATGATGACATATACCTGATCTCCAGGTAGATGATTGCCAACACGAGCACCCAGTAGCAAAGCATTAATGGTATCCATGATTTCGCCCTTCGATTGCTCACAACGCGGAAATGTTGAAGGTCAGAATCAACCGCCCGTTACCACAGGCGGTTCTGACAGTCGTTCCAGACATCGGCGACAAAGACAACCATTATATCGAGACTTCAACTCTGCCCGCGCTTCGTCGTTCAATTTTATTTCTGAGCACCAGCACCCGCGTAAGCTCGCGCCGCACGAGAACTTGTCGCCGCAAGCTTCGCACACTGAAGGCCCACTCAGGCGAGTTGAAAACAGGCCGGCAAGTTTTCGAAGTTCTGTCTTCATCTGTTTGCCGCCGCATCGCTGGCGTTCACTTCCTGAGCCCGCTTTAATTTCAGCCGCTCGATGCGTTTCTTGTCGGCGGCCAGCACCTCGACCTCGAGGCCGCGAAAAGTCAGACGCGCTCCCGGTCGCGGCACGCTCCCCGTTTGCGCGATTACCAGACCGGCGATCGTGGTGAAATCATCGGCCTCGATTTCCATGTCGAACAACCGCTCGATCTTTCCAATCTCGGTGCCGCCCAGCACTTCATAGACGCCGTCGCCGGCCGAGACGATTTCTTCCGGCTCTTCACCGCTCTTGTCTTCGTCTTCAATCTCGCCCACGATCTCTTCCAGGATATCTTCTACCGTCACCAATCCGGCGATGCCGCCGTATTCGTCAATCACTATGGCCAGATAGGCATGCGCTTTTTGCATTTCTTCGAGCAGCCGGGCCACGGGTTTTGTTTCGGGGATGAAATAGACCGGCCGAATTAGTGGTGTGATCGGAGACTCAGCCTTATTAGCGGTCCAGCAAATCAGCAGGTCGCGCACGTAGATTAGGCCTTCGACGTTGTCGATCTGTTCGCGGAAGACGGGCAGACGTGAGTGCTTTGTTTCGATCATCAGATCGCAGGCCTCGCGCACCGAAGCGGTGTTCGGCAGGGCAACGATTTCTGTCCGCGGCGTCATGACTTCTTCCACGGTCTTGTCGCCGAATTCAAAGACTGAGTGAATCAGTTGGCGCTCTTCCTCTTCGATAATGCCTTCGGCCTCGCCGACATCGATAAATGCCTGAATGTCATCGCCGTCGTCCTCTTCCTCTTCGGTGTTCGCCTCTTCCAGCTCCTCCTGTGCGCGCATGCGATCGAACGAGCGGTGCCATGGTTCGGCGGCAAAAGCGAGCAGGCGATAGAAAGGCCGCAGCAACGGCAAGAGGCGCGGCAACTTTCCTTCCGGATTACGCAGAGAGAGCAGCCGCGGGATGAACTGGCGAAAGATTCCCGCCAGTACCAGTCCCGAGGCCAGCGAGATAAACAGCGCCAGGCTGTTGGCGGAAAACCATTGCAGACAGATGTAGGTAACCAGGACCGAGAAGACGATCAGCAGAATCTGGATCGCGGCCGAGAGAGTGAAACTAAAGCGCGCGCGATTCTCGAGAATCTCTTTCAGGAAAGGCGTGTAGCGGGCAGTCGGATGTTCTTCTGCCTCGGCGGCCAGCCGGCGCAGTCCTACATCGCTCAACTGGCCAAAGGCCATATCGACGGTGGCCAAAAATGTCAGCGCCAGGAGCAGCAGAAAACTAAGGGCGAGTTCGACTTCCATAGAGGCGCGTCAATGGTAAATCCTAAACGGTAAATAGACAAAAGCGAGAGCGGTTTTCTCCGTGTAACCTCTGTGCTTCTCTCTGTCTCTGTGGTAAACAGGCAATCATTACCATAGAGACGCAGAGCTTTCACAGAGTTACACAGAGAGTTAGATTCCCAGTTGTTTTCGCAGCTTCAACTCGAGCCGGTCCATTTCGCCCCTGTCAGTTTCGTGATCGTGACCTGACAGGTGCAAGAGCCCGTGCAGAATCAACTGCTTCACTTCATTCGAAAAGCTGAGGCCATTGTCCCTGGCCTGCGCCGCCGCGCGCTGCACTGAGATAACCACCTCGCCGAGATGCTTTTGCTGATCAACTTCGAAGGCTTCGGCTTCGCTGGTAAACGAGAGCACGTCGGTGGCGTAATTCTTTCCGCGAAATTGACGGTTCAGCTTCTTTATAGCTTCATCGGCGACGAATACAATCGTCGCGCTCTGTTCGCTCTTGCCAATTGCTCGCAGCGATTGTTCCCCAAAGTCGCGCCATTGCTTCGCAATGATCTTGCGGCGCCGCTGGCGATTGATAACTTCAATCATTTCCGATTTCCAATTGCCCATTGCCGATTTCGATTGCAGGCGAGACGTCAGTTTTAGTGGTTAGCTTTGCTGCTCGTAGGATTTCAAATCGGCAATCGGCAATTGAAGATCGGCAATTATCTAGATCTCGCTCTTCTTGGTATGCGTCTCGTAGGCCTTGATGATCATCTGCACCAGCTTGTGTCGCACGACGTCTTTATCGCTGAAGTAAACAAACTCGATGCCCTCGATGTTTGCCAGCACGCGCTCGGCCTCGACCAGCCCGCTCCGTTTGCCGGTGGGCAGGTCGATCTGAGTCACATCGCCGGTAATGACCGCCTTTGATCCAAAACCAATGCGTGTCAGAAACATCTTCATCTGTTCGCTGGTGGTGTTCTGGGCTTCGTCCAGGATCACGAACGCGTCAGAGAGGGTCCGTCCGCGCATGAAGGCCAGCGGCGCTATTTCGATCACCTGCTTTTCCAACAGACGGGTCACGCGTTCGTAATCGACCAGGTCGAACAACGCGTCATATAGCGGCCGCAGGTATGGATCGACTTTCTCCTGCAAATCTCCGGGGAGGAATCCCAGTTTCTCGCCAGCTTCCACAGCGGGCCGGGCGAGGACTATGCGGTTGACCTGCTTCTGCATCAGGGCCTGCACGGCCATCGCCACACCCAGATAGGTCTTACCGGTTCCGGCCGGGCCGATGCCAAAGACGATGTCTTTTTGCTGAATCGTCTCGATATAGCGCCGCTGCATTGCCGATTTGGGCGCCACCTGTTTCTTGCCGGCAGGGCTGAACCTCGAGCGCGTGAAATAATCCCGCAGGCTGTAGGCGCGATCTTCGGCGATCTGGGTGAACGCCTCGCGCAGCTCTTTGTCGGTAAACTGACGGCCCTCGGCAAACAACTGCGAGAAGTCTGCCAGAATGCGCTCAACCGTATCGACGTCCTTGGGATCGCCGTCAACATTCAGACTGTGGCCACGCCCGTTGATTTGAACGTCGAGCAACGACTCGAGGTATTTGATGTTCTGGTCGTGAACGCCGAAAAGCGTTTCCAGTCCTTTTGGTGGAAGCTCAATTTGCTTCAACTGATGAAACTTTCTCCTGCGTAAATTGTCGAGTGATTGAGAGGGTGAGTTTGCGGAATGCTCTTTCGCATGGTGCGTATCGGACTCTATTACAGGGGAAGTAGGTTGTCAATTCTGAGCTTGCGGTGAGGTCAATACCGGGAGCGGCAGCGACCGGGTTTGGTTCTTCCAGACTTGAGCCTAAGGTAGGTACATCTTTAACGCAGAGGGCGCGGAGGGTTTCGCAAAGGTACGCAGAGAGACAGCCTTTGCGTACCTCTGCGAGTGCCTCTGCGTCCTCTGCGTGTAATAGGCCGTTACCCAGACCCATCTCCGAAGAACCTTCACCCCGGGTGGTTCGGGGTTGAGGCGTCAAACTGGCTGCGATATAGTCTAAAGCAGCCGAGATGCGGAGGGGTCGCATAATGGTAGTGCAGCGGTCTTGAAAACCGCCGGCCGAAAGGCTATGCAGGTTCGAGTCCTGTCCCCTCCGCCATTTTCTTTCAACGACTTGCAGTTCGTCAGACATTCACATTTCTTCCGTTCACCGTTAACCGAAGCGCGGATAACTTTAGCCAGGAGCGTCCGCTTCCCGCCTGATCGCGGGTCGAACTCTCAAGCATCAGGAAAGAACAGTGGAAATCTCTCCGGTCACTCTTGAAGGTCAGCATGTACGTTTGGAACCGCTTTCGGTGGCGCACGAAGAAGCGCTGATCGCCGCCGCTGGTGATGGCGAGCTTTGGAATTCTACGGTAACCATCGTACCCACTCGCGCGACGATGGCTGCTTACATCGAAGCTGCACTGGAGGGTCAGGCCCAGGGAAGAGAGTTGCCATTCGTCATCGTTCGTAAGGTGTCAGGAGAAGTCGTCGGGACCACACGTTTCTATGAAATCGTCCCGGCCGATCGGCGCGTCGCTATCGGCTACACCTGGTTGTCGGCGAGCGCGCAACGTACCGCGGTAAACACTGAAAGTAAATTATTGCTGCTAACGCACGCTTTCGAACATTGGCAATGTGTGCGGGTCGAACTCATCACGGACCTTCTCAACCAGCAGTCGCGCGCAGCTATTCTTCGTTTAGGCGCGAAAGAGGAAGGCACCTTGCGCAGTCACATGATCATGCCGAAAGGTCGCATACGTGATTCGGTCGTCTTTAGCATCATCAGGGAAGAGTGGCCGGAGGTGAAAGCGCGGCTTGCGGCTAAGCTTGGGATAGAGGCGTGATATGAAGGTGGCGATTGTTGGAGCCGGCGGCCTTCTAGGAAACGAATTCGCGCGCCACTTGTCCACTCGTCATGACGTTTTGTCGTTCAGACATTCCGACCTGGACATCACTGATAGCCAGGTTGTCACCAGGACGATCCTGAACGAGCGTCCGGCATTGATTGTCAATTGCGCCGTGCTCGGAGTGGACGCCAGTGAGCTCGATCCGTCGTTAGCGTGGTCGGTGAATGTCGCCGGCGCCGAAAACCTGGCCAAGGCAGCGAACTCTGTTGACGCCGAGTTCGCGCAGCTCAGCAGCAACTTTGTTTTTGATGGCGAGCGATCAAGGAACTCGTTTTATACTATCGAGGACGCGCCAAATCCGATCAGCATCTACGGGCAGACTAAGCTTGCGTCTGAGCGCGCCGTGAGCGCCGCGAATGATCGGTGCTTCATTGTGCGGACCTCCTGGGTTTTCGGCGCCGGTAAGAACAACTTTTTTAGCTCTGTCGCTCGTTCTTTGCCCGCGGCGCAGAAGATTCGCGCGATTACCGATGTCTGGGCAAGCACAACGTACGTGCATGACCTGGTGCCGAGGGTCATGGAAATTGTCTCGCGGCGTCGCTATGCCACCTACCATGTGGTGAACAGCGGGCTCTGTTCATACTACGAATTCGCTTTAGAGGCCGGGCGCATTCTCAAGATTTCCGAGTTCGAGTTGAGGACGCTAATCGAGACAATCAAGTTATCTGACCTTCAGCTTCCTGCTAAGCGCCCACGCTACACTGCGATGTCTTGCAAGGTCTCAGAAGAGATTGGACTGGCGCCGTTGCGAGATTGGCGCGCAGCGTTGGCCGAATATGTTGGAGAAGTTGGTTAAGGCCAAACTACGAGTTGGAGAAACCCCATGAAAATCACAACCGCTTTCTTCGTTTTGCTCGCCGTTGTCATCGCCTGTCTGGCGCAGACGCCTCCATCCGATCGCCAGCAGTTCATTCGCGTCGAAGCGCCGTTAGTCGCTCTGACGCATGTACGCGTGATCGATGGCACCGGCGCGGCGCCGCTCGACGATCAGACCATCGTGATCAGCGACGGCAAAATCAAATCAATAACGCCGAGCACAAGCGCGAAGGTACCAACGGGCGCGCAGATACTCGATCTCAAAGGCTACACAGTCCTGCCGGGTTTAGTGGGCATGCACGACCACATGTTCTTTCCCATGGGTGGAAACCCGCCGATGTACTCGAACATGGGCAGTAGCTTCCCGCGCCTCTATCTCGCCAACGGCGTCACTACGATTCGCACCACCGGCAGCGTTGTGCCTTTCACGGATCTTGAAATCAAGAAGCTGATTGACAGTGGCCGAATGATTGGGCCGAAGATGCACATCACGGCGCCCTACCTGGAAGGAGCGGGAGCGTTCACGCCGGTGATGCACGAACTCACCGGACCCGAAGACGCGCGCCGCATGGTGAACTTCTGGGCTGATGAAGGAGCAACATCCTTCAAAGCTTATATGAATATCACGCGCGACGAACTGCGCGCGGTTGTAGAAGAAGCGCACAAGCGCGGGCTGAAAGTTACTGGCCATCTTTGCTCGATTGGTTTTCGCGAAGCTGCGGAGATTGGCATCGATGACCTCGAACACGGATTGTTTGTCGATTCGGAATTTGTGGCCGACAAACAGCCGGACAAATGTCCCGCCGGCAGCGCCGTCAGTGCCAGCCTGCGGCAATTGGATCTGAAGGGCGCGGCCGCGCAGGAAACGATTCGCACGCTGGTGGCCAGGAACGTGGCCGTAACATCCACATTGCCGGTGTTCGAAGCCGGCAGCGCGCCCTTGACTCAGAGCGGCATCGGCGCGTCGAGCGCGCTCTTGAATCCGCGCGTGCTCAACGTGATGAATACCGACGCGCGGGTGCGTTACCTGACGGCGCGGGCGCGCGTTTCTTCCACTTCGGATTACCTGACGCTGTTCCGCAAGGCGATGGATTTTGAACGCGCGTTTGTTGCGGCCGGTGGGTTGTTAATAGCCGGCCTCGACCCCACCGGCAACGGCGGCGTGGTGGCTGGCTTCGGCGACCTGCGCGAGGTCGAGTTGCTGGTCGAAGCGGGTTTTACTCCCTTAGAAGCGATCAAGATTGCCAGCTTCAACGGCGCCAAGTTTCTGGGCGAGGACCGGTCGCTAGGCTCAATCGCCGTCGGCAAACAAGCTGACCTGATGATCGTGAAAGGAAATCCCGCCGCCAACATCAGCGACATCGAAAAAGTCGAGATCGTTTTCAAAGACGGCGTCGGCTACGACTCAGAGAAACTGATTCAATCGGTGCAGGGGCTGGTGGGGATACGGTGAGTGGTTAGGCAACCTCGATCGATAGTGACGCTGACACCTGCTCCGCAGGTTCCCTCCGTTTCAGTCAACATTGACAACCTAATGAGTCAGGACTACGGTTAGCGCGCTTTCCGAACCCTCTGCACTGGAGGCTTTCATGAAAAGACAAATGGTTTTTGCCGGTCGCCAAACGGATCTACAACCTATCGTTCGTCACGAGCACAGACAGAGAACCAGACTTGTGCTTGCCGGTTGCATTGCTCTACTTACTTTCCCCTTAGCCTGCCAGCGGCAGGCTCCGAACACTCGGGCCGCGGTTGAGAGCGCGCTGAAAGAGCTGGACGCCCAATGGTCCAAAGCGGCAGCAGCCAAAGACCTCGACAAAACAGTCTCCTACTACGCGGATGATGCCATCGTGTTGCCGCCGAATGCTCCCGCCGCGACCACAAAGGAAGCAATTAAGGGTCTCTGGAAAGGCATGATTACGAACCCCGGCTTTGCTGGAGGCTGGACGGCGACCAGGGTGGAAGTGGCGCAGTCGGGGGATCTGGCCTATTTGAGCGGAACGTATGACTTTACTTTGAATGACGCCAAAGGCAAGCCGGTCAAAGACCGCGGCAAGTACGTCGAGGTCTGGAAGAAACAGGCCGATGGGAGTTGGAAAACAGTGGCCGACATTTGGAATTCCGACCCTCCGCCTCCGCCGCGTCCCAAGAAAAAGTAGCCCGTTCGAACCCGCAAGATTGTCCCGGATGCGAATTCCTGGTTCGGTACGACGAGAAGCTAGCGTCGCGGTGAGCGCATCGCGATCCTCACTTCCCACTATCCATGTGCCAGCCCGGATTTACCCATTGCCCTTTGCGGAGTACAAAGACTTCGGTGACGCGGCCGGATTGGTTGATGTGCTGGCCGCCGGTCTCGAGTTCGTACGCGTAGTTCGAATAGACGACTGCGGTGAAACCGTAAACCTTGATTTCGGTTTTGGGAAACTCTAGTTTGACGAGCTTGCCACCGCCCTTTGCAAACTGCGCCGAGCCTTCGAGAATCGTCTGGCGGTTTGACCAGGTGTTGTCGCCGGCCTCGATGGCTATCGTCTCTTCAGGGATCAGTTTGTCAAGCGTGGCACGATCGCCGGCGAAGTAAGCGCGCCAGACGGCTTCGCGAGCATCGAGCAGACGCTTCTTCATTTGATCACCCAAAGGCCGCGGCGCAGCTAACTGCTCTTCAAGTGACTCCTGATGCAGCGCTGTGTCGCTGCCGTTTTGAATCCACTGGCCATTCTGCTTTGTGTAGAAATCCGAAATGCGCAGCGCGCGATGGAATGGACCGTTGGGCGTCACCGACTCGACATCGGCAACGAAGCAAACAAACGCAGCATCGCCTTTGAAGATCATGTCGAACTCGCGCATCTTGTAGCTCTTCATGCCGTAAGGACTCTTCGGATCGACCTGGTTCCAGTCCATGTAACCGTCGACACCTTTGATCATCGTGCGCGAACCTTCCAGGTAGCCGAGCCAGTTCTCAGCGTGCGTCGCGCGCAGCGCCGCGACGTCTTTGCGGATAAAGGCCTGGAAGATCCTGTCGATGTGCGCGCGAATGGCTTCGCGATCAGCCGCGCGGTCGTCCTGAATGTTCGCCGTCGATACGTTCCGTGTGATCGCGGTGACAAGTGCGACACCAAGGACAAACGAAAAAAGGGAAAAACCGAAAGTCCTCAAACTCATCGACGTAACCTCCAATTAGTTGTAATGACCGCTTGAGGCAGTTCTAACACAGTTAATATGTGGCTTAAAGGCGGAACTCCAAACGATCCAAAGCGGAGTCGCGCCGAGCATGCCACCGCACTCCAAAAAAGTCGTCGACCGTTCGACTCATCACCGGACCTATCGATCCTTACCTGCCTTTAATTGGCTGCAAAGGGTGGTGTCCTAATTCAGGTTTTCTCTGCGCGGTCTCAGCGTCCTCGGCGTCTCAGCGGTGAGTGTAGTCACAGAAAGATTCACCGCAGAGACGCCGAGGACGCAAAGGTGGCGCAGAGAATTTCAAATTAAGACACTACTGCTGCAAAGTTTACTCTTGTCCGTCCCTCTTTGGCTGTGCTATAGGTATTTTAGTAGCGTCCCCAACCTACCGGACGCTATTCAGCATTCCGACCCCGTCAACAGATCGCGAAAACTCTCACACTCAGCTCAACCAAAGGAGTCATTATGTTCGAGAAATGCAAAAACTGCGGAACCCGCTTGATCACCGGTAAGCGCGACCAGAACGGAATCTTCTGTAACAGTGCGTGCCAGAACTTCTATCGTTGTCCCGGCTTCTGTCAATGGTGCGATGCAGGCACAACGCCGAAAAGCGCCGGCTCGACATACACGGTGAATGGGATCGGTACCACCATGTATGGTGCGAAGAGTCCCTGTCCCCACTGCGGTTCAATCATCAAGAGAAAATGGCTGGTCGTGCTCTTCATCCCGATCATTCCCCTCGGAAGTTTCCGTTTCAAATGGGTAACTCGCGGCCGGTACATTAGCCGGAAGCTCAAGCCCGCCGGTGATCCGTCCAGCGCGCCGAATTGGGTTAGTCAGTCGCAATCAACCCCGCTGGCCCAACCCGAAAGCGGTCGTTACCGTTAAGTGCGTCTCCCGTTCCAGATCGGATACAACACTTGAGCGCCAGCGAGTGGATGCCAAATCGACTTTGAAAAATCAGGCCTCGAAGCCGCGGAGCGGCGTTAGATCTGTAGCCCAGGGCGCAAGCCATGGGTTGGATAATCGAAGGATGTAACGAGCCCCGGAGGGGCGGAACATTTTGTTGCGCCGCTCTGCGGCTCTTTGTCCTTGTGCGACCATCCACCCGCGGCTGACGCCGTGGGCTACAGATCTGCGGCCGCTCGGCGGCTTGCTGTGACCCCTCGCCCGCTTCGCGGGCTGGGAATTCTTTCGTGGGATCCGAGTTGGCGTGCTCGCACTTACCCCGCCCTATAACGTCTACGCCGTGAAATCCGGTCAATCTCGTTTGCAATTCGATGCCGCCTGCGTTAAATAGTCAAACTTAATTACGACGATTCGAGGAGTTGACACTATGCCGTTCAAATTAACTGTTAATGGTCGGCGCGCGTGACGGCAGGAGGCGCTCGTGAAGACCAGATCAATTAGCCGGCGAGCATTCTTACAGGTTACCGCGATCGGAGGCGGCGGAATGCTGCTTGGTTTGTACTTCAAACCATCCCTTTTTGCACAGAACCAACCCGCTGCTCCCGTGATTCCGGTTCCCAGCTCTTTCATTCGGATCGCGCCCGACGGGATCGTCACGATCATCGCCAAGAATCCGGAGATTGGCCAGGGAGTCAAAACTTCTTTACCGATGGTGATCGCCGACGAGCTGGACGTCGATTGGAAAGATGTTCGCGTCGAACAGGCCGATTTGGACAGCACGAAGTATTCGAATCAGTCGGCAGGCGGCAGCACGGCCACGCCCAACAGTTGGAACCCGATGCGACAAGTGGGCGCCGCAGCGCGTCAGATGCTGATCGCGGCCGCGGCGCAAACGTGGGGCGTGCCGGAATCTGGCTGCGCAACATCTTCTGGTAAGGTCTGGCATCGGGCCACAAATCGCTCACTTGGGTATGGACAACTCGCCGCGAAGGCCGCGACCTTGACTCCTCCTGACCTGCAAACAGTCAAGCTTAAAGATCCAAAGGACTACAAGATCATCGGTACACCGCGAGCGGGCGTAGACACCTCTGCGATTGTATCGGGCAAACAAATATACGGGATTGATTTCACTTTGCCGGGAATGCTTTGGGCGGTGTTTGCCAAGTGCCCGGTGTTTGGTGGCAAGGTCGTTTCTGCAAACATCGACGCGGTCAAGGCCATGCCCGGCGTTCGCCATGCGTTTGTTGTCGAAGGCGGCACTGAACTCAACGGACTCCTGAGCGGTGTGGCGATTGTCGCCGATCGCTGGTGGCAGGCAAAGACAGCGCGCGAGAAATTGGAAGTGAAATGGGACGAAGGGGCAACGGTTTCGCAGAGCAGCGAAGGGTTCGCGCGCCAGGCCGAAGCTCTCTCGAAAGAGAAGCCGATGCGATCACTTCGCAGCGACGGAGACGTAGAAGCTGCCCTCAGTAATGCTGCGAAAGTGGTCGAGGCTGCTTATTCTTATCCGTTCCTCGCTCATGCTCCGATGGAGCCGCAGAACTGCACCGCACACTTCAAGGATGGCAAGTTGGAAATCTGGGCCCCCAGCCAGACTCCACAAGCCGGTCTTAACCTGGTCGCCCGGACGACAGGCCTGGCTCCGGCTGACATAAAGCTTCATCTAACTCGCGTCGGGGGCGGCTTTGGCCGCCGTCTGAGCAACGACTATGTAGTAGAGGCCGCCTGGATCGCGAAAACCATCGGCGTTCCGGTGAAGTTGTTGTGGACGCGCGAAGACGATATGGCGCACGATTTTTACCGGCCGGCCGGATTCCATTTCTTTAAGGGCGGCATCGATGCGTCAGGAAAGCTGATAGCCTGGCGGAATCACTTTGTGACTTTTGGCTCGGGAGACAGATTTGCCAGCAGCGCCGGAATTAACGCGACTGAATTCCCGTCCCGCTTTGTGCCGAATTTTTCGCTTGATACTTCAGTAATGGCGTCGGGTGTGCCGACTGGAGCACTGCGTGCTCCTGGAAGTAACGGCATCGCGTTTGTGATGCAATCATTCATTGACGAGCTGGCGCAGGCTGCCGGTAAAGATCCGATCCAATTCCGATATTCGATCCTTGACACGCCGCCCCTTCCCCTTCCGCCTCCGGCGCCAGGCGCCCCGGGTGGTGCTGCCACAGGATTCAATGCCAAGCGAATGCGCGGCGTGCTGGAGTTGGTGGCCGCAAAATCGAACTGGGGTATGCGTAAACTCCCAAAAGGGACCGGCGAAGGTGTAGCGTTTCATTTCAGTCATGCGGGATATTTCGCCGAAGTGGCGGAGGTCAGCGTTGATAGCTCGAGCAAGGTGCGAGTGAACAAGATTTGGGTCGCGGCAGATATCGGAAGTCAGATCATCAACCCGCTCAACGCCGTGAACCAGGTTCAGGGTTCAATTATTGAGGGGCTCAGCCACCTGATGAGATATCAAATTACCATCAAGAATGGCCGAGCAGTTGAGCGGAATTTTCATGACTATGCTCCAATGAGAATGTCAGAAGCGCCCAAAGAAATCGAGACGCATTTCCTCAAAACTGAATTCCCGCCTACCGGCCTGGGCGAGCCTGCGCTGCCTCCAATCCTGCCGGCAGCGTGCAACGCGATCTTTGCGGTAACGGGGAAACGAATTCGTTCCCTGCCACTGTCGAAGCACGGTTTCAGTTGGGCTCAGTAAGTTTTCCAACTGAGACACAGTCGCGATCGGAAGATAACATTGCAAGACTACTTCCCTCCGCCGGTCACGGTAAATTTGATGTCGCTAGAACTTTCGGCCAGCTTGACGTCATTACTGTTGTAGGCGGTAACGGTGCAGCTGTATGTGCCGGCGGCGAGCGGCTGGTCCAAAACATACGACGTGCCGTCAACGCGTTTGTTGATGTAGTCATAGTTGGTTTGGGCGCCGCTCGAGCTGTCGGGGTTGATGCTGAATTTATAGTAAGCAGCGTCCGTGTAACTTTCCCATTTCACTTCGATATTGTTAGCACCCATCTTGGCGCCCGCTTTAGGACTGACCAGTTTCAGATCGCTTTTGAAAAGATTTGAATCAGGCGCGAAGAACGTTTGGTCGGCTTCGATCTTATATTTGGCTGAGGCCACGAAGCCGGACGTCGCGAAAACATAGTAAGGTGTATCGAAGACCTTCGCCGTTAGGCCTTCATAGATTCCGGGCGGCACGTTCTTGATCACGTACTCGCCGCCGGCGTCGGTTTTCGCGGAGAAGATTTGGCCGCTGCACCCGCTGAAATACTGACTGAATTTCTCACACAGTTTCACCTCTATGTTCGCCGCAGGTTTTTCGTTGTAGAAGACTTTGCCCTGGACGTTGGCCTTACCGGCGTCAGGCCTTTCCTTTTCCTCGCCGGCGCCGGAATGGATGATGCCCTGGTCATCCGGCTTTGCCGAAGAACTTTTGCCGTTCGCGTTATTCGCGGAACCGCGGCCCTTGTCAATGGAAGATTTGCACCCTGACCCGAGGGCGATGAAAAGCGATGCAGTGACGATAAGTCCTTTCGCGGAAGCAGACATAACGGTCCTCCCAGATTGATTAATCGAGCGGGTTTCTTAGCGTGAAGATTGTAACGTGTAATTGATAACGAGGCCCGACAAATTTTTGAAGGCTTCCGCGGCGCAAACCGCTTGACCTTTTTCTTGCGCTGACAGTCCGCCGCAGAGGCGCAAAGCGCGCGGAGATTACGCAGAGAAAAATCATTTTTCCGACCAGACTCTGGAGCTGGATTGCGCCAATGTGGTAAGTATTACGCTCTATCGGACGGAGGAACCAAGGCGATGCGATCCGTGAAAGTCATTCTCATCCTCCTCGCTATTCTGGGCGTGTGCGCGATCGCGAAACGAACTTCTACCCGGGCGCCCGACCAGAGCAAACCCTTTTTACTGGAGCAGGACAAACTTAACAAGCCCACGCAAAAACGCATTCTGATTTCCGCGAGCACTGTGCTCGACGGCCGGGGCAGTGTGCTGCGCGACGTTCGCATCGTGATCGAGGGTTCTAAGATCGTCGCCGTCGAAACAAAGGCCGATCCAAAAACGGCGCCGGCTGATTACGACCTGCGCGGCCTAACGGTTTTGCCGGGATGGATTGACGCCCACGTGCACATTGCCTGGAGCTTTGGCAAAGATGGAAAGAATGGCAGCGGCGGATGGACGGCAGAAGAGGCTGCGTATCAAACCGCATCGAACGCATGGGTAACGCTGATGGCCGGTTTTACGACGGTGCAAAGCGTGGGCTCACCCGCCGACATTCCTTTGCGCGATGCGATCGCGCAAGGCAAGCTGCCTGGCCCGCGCATCCTGACCGCCGTCGAGCCTTTGATGGGACGCGGGGAACAAACCGGCACGCCGGAAGAAATCCGCGCGTTCGTGCGGAAGCAGAAGGTGGCCGGTGCAGATCTGATCAAAATCTTCGCGGCCGGAGGTCCGAGCCGGCCAGCGATGACGCTTTCGCAGGAGCAACTAAACGCGGCCTGCGATGAAGCGAAGAAGCAGGGCCTGCGCACACTCGTCCACGCCTACAAGGATGCGGTTCGCGCGGCGACTCTGGCCGGCTGCACGCAGATTGAGCATGGCGTGCTGGCGACCGACGACGATCTGAAATTGATGGCCGCGAAGGGTGCCTTTCTTGATCCGCAGGCCGGCCTGGTCTGGGAGAATTATTTGGTGAACAAGGAAAAGTTTGTGGGCACGCTCGGGTATCCGAATTCTTTGGCCGGTTTCGCGTCGATGGAGAAGTTGATTCCGATGTACCACGAGTTTATCCAACGGGCACTGAAAATTCCGGGGTTGAAGATTGTTTTCGGCACCGACGCGCTGGCCGGTTCGCAAGGGCGCAACGCCGAAGAGTTTATCGATCGCGTGCGCGACTGTGGAATGGATCCGATGGCAGCGATGATCTCAGCCAACTCGCTGGGGGCGGAAGCATTGGGCATGTCCGATCAGATCGGAGCGCTCGCTCCCGGCTTGCAGGCGGACATCATCGCGCTCGACGGCGATCCTTTGAAAGATATCACGGCCGTACGGCGCGTGTTATTTGTCATGAAAAGCGGAGTGGTTTATAAGAACATTCCGAGCAGTGTCAGACATTAGACTAATCGGACGGAAAAGAGTGATGGCAAATCAAGCAGAAGTTATCGGGCCCGATCAAAACAAGCGACGCGAGCGCCTCTTCTATCCGGGCATGGTTGTGGCGATCATAATTACCGTTTTCGCCGGGTTTTCGCGGACGTTTTATCTCCGGCCCCATTTCCAAACTCAACCGCTGATCCCGCTACTCGTTCTTCACGGCGTCGTCTTTAGTTCATGGATTGTTCTGTTGATTACGCAAACCACGCTGATTGCAACGAAGCGGACGCGAACTCATATGCGACTGGGAATTGCCGGAGGCGTGATCGCCGGTCTGATGATTGTAATCGGAACAGTTACGGCCATCGTGCGAGCCAAAGGTCCCTCTCCCATACCCGGAGTCAATCCACTTTCGTTTCTCACAATACCCCTGGGTGACATGTTGGTGTTCGCGATTTTGGTGGGTGCAGCGTTTTATTTTCGCCGGCGCGTTGATATGCACAAACGTCTTATGTTGCTCGCTACGATCGCGCTTCTTCCGGCGGCGGTCGCGCGGTTCCCATTTAGATTCATAGAAACCGGCGGCCCGCTGGTTTTCTACGGCCTCAGCGATCTTTTTATAGTGCCTTGCCTAATCTATGACGTCGTCACGCGCGGCCGCCCACACCGGGTCACTGTGCTGGGCGGCGCGCTAATCGTCATATCGCATCCGCTGCGCCTCGTGATTGGAAGCACACACGCCTGGCTCGCTTTCGCCACCTGGCTAACACATTGGACCTAGGTTGGCACAGCACGTTGATTCTTTTCCGGCCCTGCGAGACACGTTAATTAGGCCGCCTGTTTTTGCGCGGCCCAAAAGTTTCTTAACTCACAATCATGCTTGGGTGTAAACTGGGCAACCGCTCAGGACCATGGGAAATCGCGAATGAAATTAGGAGGTGCGCCTTGATAAAAAACATCATGCCGACTTGGTCTTTCATACGCTTTGCTCTGATCATTCTGCTGCTGTCTGCTGTAAATTCGGCCGCCCAGGACCAGCCGACAATCGCCAAAGATTCTGTACAAGTCACGGCTTTCACGCTCAGTTCCTACAAGAAAGACTTTAAGGTCTTTAGTTGGGTTCCCAGGTTGAACCTTCGCGTTAATGGACCAATCGCCAGCGGTAGCCAGCTCTATGCCGAATTCAACGTTCCCGGCATCGGGCCATGGGTGAAGTTCGACTGCCACACGCAGGAGACAGAGAAGGGTCGTTGGTGGCAGCCCGATGAGTGCGGCGGCCGCGATGGCATTCCTGAAGACAAAGGCATCACCTACACCGGGTCCGTCAATTTCACGATTAAGATGCGAAACGAGTTGATGGGTGGTGACGTGACGCTCTTCACCGGCAAATTCAAAGTGGCGAAGGTGCATTCGAATGAAACGGGACCGGATTATGTAAACCATTTTGTCTATTACGTGGATCAGGATTGGAACCTGCCGATCGGCTATATGTTCCTTGAACCCGATGACGTTTACCAGTGGAAGAAACCTACTTTGAGCTTTGCGTTTTGGGCGCGCACCGAGCTGAATGGGCCCTTCGAGCCACATCTGTTTCATGCCGGAAAGGAAGTAGGCAAGATGATGTACGGGGGCGAAGAGGTCGGCAAGCCAGGCTGTGGCATGAATGAAATTGAGGATAACCCCACGCATATCACCGAGCCTCACGGACAATTCATCTGGACGCGCATGAGGTGCAATTTTCCGAACATCAAGGCGTGGAACAAGACCGGCGAAGAGAACAAAACCATGTTCGGTCCGCTCTACCTGATGAGTGAGAATCCGGGCGACTATGAAATCAAGATTCTCTACAAAGGCCACCTGGTGCGGTCGATCAAATTCGCGGTCGATGCGGAAGGGAAAATTGTCGATAACGGCATCGCGAACAGTAACAAGCTCGGTGACAATCGCGTCATCGTGCCGGTGCAGGTAATGGGAGATTCGGACGGCCAGTGGGACAAGACGGCATGGAAGACCGATGCTTTTTATGGGAATCCGCTTACGGGCTTCACGCTGGCGCCGTAAACTTTTAAGACGCCCCCGCCGAAGCGCGTGATCGCGAACATCGATCAAATGAGGCTTGTCTTTCTCCACGGCCCACCGGCAGTCGGCAAGCTGGCGGTCGCGCGCGAGCTGGCCCGCCTGACGGGATGCAAACTTTTTCACAATCATCTGACTGTTGATTTGGTTGGTTCGCTATTCGCTTTTGGCAGCGAACCCTTCGTCGCGCTGCGTGAGAAGATCTGGCTGTCAGCTTTTCACCAGGCCGCCACAAATAATGTATCGCTCGTTTTTACCTTCAATCCTGAGCGCACCGTTCGTGAGCAATTCATCCAGGACGCGCTTACGGTCATAGAAAGCGCAGGCGGCAAGGTTATCTTTGTCGCACTGACCTGTCATGAAGATGAACTCGAGCGGAGGATCGCGGATCCCTCGCGCGGGAAGTTCGGCAAACTGCGGTCGGTCGAACAGTACCGAAACCTGAAAGCCGCCGGCGCATTTGGCTTTCCCAGCCTGCCAGACGGATTGTCGCTGGATACTACTCATCGGTCGGCGGCGGACACGGCAAAGCTGATTACTGAGTATCTCTCTGGTTTAGGAGAATAGAATCACGCCGTGGAAGTTGCGGTTTGGATCCTGTCGCTACCACGACGAGTCGGAGTTCTGTAACACAGACGTTAGTCCGCGCAGGAACTTTTCCCTGAGGTGCACTCCCGAAGTCACCGGCGGGTACTTCGGTTTTTCGCCGGCCGCGAGACAGGTCGGCAGGCACACGATTTCCGTGTCCCAGTTGGGTTGATGAAAGAAGGCGATCGATTGACGTCGCTGTGCTCCAGATTCGTCGGGCGGCCAGACCACTCGATGCAAAGTAGAAACCCAACGATCGTTAGTCCAGCGGGCCATCAGATCCCCGATGTTGACCACAAATCCGCCGGGCACCGAAGGCACTGCGACCCATTCGCCTTCAGGCGCAAAAATCTCCAGGCCGCCCGGATCCGGATCCGACAACAATATTGTGACGCTGCCATAGTCCGTGTGCGCTCCGGCCCTGAGTTGGCCGGGCAAAGGCGCCGCGAGGTCAACGGGATAGTTTAGGGCCCGCATCGCGCTGCAGTGTTCGTCGATCTTATCGGCAAAAAACTCTTCCGGCAGATTCAAAGCTACAGCAAAGATTCGCATCAGACGCGCGGCCAGTTCACTCATCGTGCGGTAATACCTTAACCATACTTCCTTGAATTCAACTGGCTCAGCTGGCCAGAGGTTAGGCGCAAAACGAAAATCCTGCTCCGGCGACTCTGAACCGCGCAGAGGGCGGTCAGGCGAACCGCAGCTGAAACTCTCTTTCAGATCAGGCGGAGTCTGATCGCCCCTCGATCCGGCTAATGCCTCGGCCTGCAAAGGCGCATAGCCGTAAGGATAACCGGCAAAGGGCATCTTCACCGCGAGCTTTCTGGCCAGTGGCAGATCGAAAAAACTCTTCGCCGTAATCCGGACATCGGCGATTATTTCCGACGTCACACCGTGACCAACGATTGCCAGAAAACCCGTGGCCCGACAAACTTCATCGACGCGGGCGGCCAGAGATCTTCTGGCGATCAACGAACCGCCGGTGAAGCTTGAGATGTCTATTACCGGAAAGTCTCGCATGGCGCGAAGGTCAGAACTGTGGGCGGTAGCGGGCGGTTGATCTAGTGGACAAAATATACATCAGCGATACAGATCAACTGTCCGCTACGGCAAGCGGTTCTGACTCGAAAAGCAAAGCCTCGCGCGAGTTGGCAAAGAAACCATCTCGCGCGAGGCCGTTTAGAGAACCGCTCCTGCCGTTCAGAATGTCAGCTTAACTGCCAACTGTAACTGACGCGGATCGCCCACGCCCTGACGCAGGAAACCATCAAAGTTAAAGAGACCCGGCGTGCTCAGCGGGTTGATGTTGTTCTTGTTGTTAAAGGTATTGAACATCTCGACGATTGGAACTAGCGCGAAACGCTCGCCCAGCTTGAACGGACGTTGAATTCGCCAATCGAACGAGAAGTATGCGTTGTCTTTGCGCAAGGTATTCCTTGCGGGACTGGCCGCACTCCGCGCCCCCGAGATGGGTTGCGCGCTCCGAGCTTGAACCCGGAAGTTGCCTTCCAGACCCCAGCCCATTTGCACGAAGGTGAAGAAATTGAACTTGTGCCGAATGTCTCGATCCGAAACTGAATAGTCCAAGCTGAGGTTGAGAAATGTCAGCGAGCGATCGGTGAACGGATCGCGCTCATTCGAATCGTCGTCCTGATCCTTCGCCAGGGTATAGTTCGCCTCGAACTGATATCGTTTGCTCATACGCTTCCGCGCTCCGACCGTGAAGCCGTTGTAGAGCGACTTGCCGACGGCACTGGTGACGAAGACGTCACCCAGGGTTGGGAACAGCGGAGTTGCAGGCATGAGTGGACCGGTCCGGTTGTAATTGAGAAAGCGGGTCAGATGGACGCCCTTCGAGTGAGTGAAGTCAAGGTACACGGAGAGATCGCGCGCGACTTCCTGTTCGAACTGCGCGTTGAATGTATAGATGCGCGGGTTTGCGTAATTTTTATCAAAGACACGCACCGAAGCACCGAAGGGAATACCTCCGGACGGTGGCACGCTTTGTACCCCCGGCCAGATGGGCGGTCTGGTGGCGGCGCCGAAACAGGTAAAGGCAAAGCTGGAATTGCAGAAGATGCCGAACTGCTGCACTCCGTTGTCGGTAATTGACCCGACCTGCGTCAACATGTTCTGCCGGCCATAGAAAATGCCATAGCTGGCTCGCAGCACGGACGTGCCCTTCTTCGAAAGGTCCCAGGCGAACCCCACGCGCGGCTGGAACTCTTTCTTCGGGCTGTGCAACGTGCCGTCTGAAGGAAAGAGTGGATTGCTAAGTAATGGTCCGTAGGCTGTCTTAGAAGGCGCAACGATCGGCTTGGGAAAGATTTGGGCTTCCCATCGCAGACCGTAGTTCAAAGTGAAGTTGGGCCGCAGTCGCCAACTGTCCTGAGCGAACAGAGACAGATCTTCATTCTTGATGGTTGATTTGCCCGGGGCGGGCACCCCGGAGATTCCGGTCGGAATACCGTTCTGTAAATACAATAACAGTGGCCCGCCTACAGAACTGCCCGCCGCACACGTCTGATTAAACCCGGCGCCTTGAGTGACCCACCCGGTAAAAGCACCCGCTCCGTTAAAGCACTCGCCGACCGTTGAGCCAAACCCGCCCGCTGCGTCCGGTGACGCGTAACGCAAAAAGCCGCTGACGCCGTCGAAAATGTATCGGCCTTCGAAAAACCCGCGGAAGATCTGATCGTTGAGCGTATGCAACCACTCGCCGCCGATCTTGACGGTGTGCTTACCTGAGACGATCGAGAAATTGTCCTTGGCATCTGTGCGCCAGAGCAGTTCGTCGATAGTTGGATTCAGGAAGAATGGGTGACCAAATCTGAAGGTGGTACCGAAGCCCATCGCCGTGTCCGCCGGCACATTCGAGGGGGTGGCGTTGCGAGGCCGCAGCTCGCGCGTGTAAGAGAAGTGAGCTTCGTTCAGCCGGGTGGCCGAAAGTGAGCTAAACAGATTGACGTTGAAGTTGTTAATCTTCGACGGGCCTTCAATACCATTGGCCGAGTTGCCGTACGTCGCCACGTCAAACGTTTGATTGGTGTTCTTCGAATAGTCGAAGTTGTACGAGACCGCCAGCTTGTTTGACGAGTTAAGGTCAAAATCGAACTTGGCCAGAAACGCCTCGTTGTTAATCTTATGACTGACGGGCAGGCCCTCGTCCTGGCTCCTGGTCGTCTTGATGAAATTGATCAGCGCGACTCTTTGACAATCGGGGCTGGCATTGATCGCTGCTTCATGGGCCGGATTGGTAATTACCGGAGCCGTGATTCCGCAGGGCGTTCCGATCGGTTCACTCAGATTCGCGCGGCTCAATCTTTCGCGAATGCCTTCGAAGGAAAAGAAGAAGAAGGATTTGTTCTTGCTGATCGGCCCGCCGATCGTACCGCCAAACTGTTTCCGATTGAAGTCTTTCAGGGGCTTACCGTCGGACGTGTGCGCGCTCAGCGCTTCCAGGCGTTGAAAGTAGAAGAGGCTGCCGTGGACGTCGTTGGTGCCCGACTTTGAAATCACGTTGATAATACCGCCGGCCGTGCGGCCAAACTCTGCGGTTGCCCCGGTGGCGACCACCTGGAACTCTTTTACCGCGTCCAGCGGGATGTCTATGGCCGCGCGCTGCCCGCCAAGCTGCTCGCCAAAGAAACCGTTGTTATAGTCGCCGCCATCAAAACTTACGTTGTTGAAAACGCCGCGCTGTCCCGAGAAAGTAATCTCGTCGCCATCCGGGCCCTGCACCACACTTACGCCTGGAGTTAGCGTCAGAAGATCTTCGAACTTGCGTCCCAGAATCGGAGTGGTGTTGACCGCGGTTTCGTTGAGGGTGGTGCTGGATTCCGTCTTCACCGTATCCACTGTCGGCGCCGAAGTAATGGTCACGCGTGCTTCAACCCCTGAGATTTTCATAGCCACAGGAAGATTGAGAGCCTGGCCGACGGTTAGATCAAGTTGTTCCGCGACCGCCGTCGCGAAACCCGTTTTTGAAACCGTAACTGAATACTTGCCGGGCGGCAGTGCCAACGCCACGAATCGCCCGCCATCATCGGTGGTCAGGGTCTTCGAAAGATTGGTGTCCAGATTCTTGATCTCCACGCTTGCTCCGGGCATGACGGCGCCGTTAGCGTCAGTCACAGTGCCCTGAATGGTACCGGTAGTTATCTGAGTCTGTGCCACGACCGCCAACGCGACCACCAGGATGACAAGCACAGAAAGACCGAGCCTCTTTACCCATTGGGCAAGAGGGGGAACTGCCATGTTCTGCATAGTTCTTCTCCTTATTGGTTTGGAGTTCTCAGTTTTCCAATTAGCGTCGAGCGAGGATTCAGAAAGGGTGTGCGCAACGGCGCAGGGTAAACAAAGGGTCCGTATTTCTCAGACATGAACGCGTCTCAGTAAGCCACGACTTCTTCGGTGAGCGCGTTGCATCTTATTTAATGCGTAGCGGCCTGTCAATCATTTGTTTTTCTATGGGGTGGGTCAGTTTGAAGAAGTGGCACGGGCGTCCCGCCCGTGAAATCAAGCACAAGATGCGCGTGTCCCATCAAAACTGACCCAAGTACTTTTTTATGGCGAGAAGATTGAATCCAGGGATCATTATTGAGACATCGATTGCCCCGCGGGTGTGCGCTTTGCCCGTTAGTCGATCCAGACTATATTGTTAAGGTGAAATAGGTTTTGCTGATTATGACGCCGTCAACGTTGATTCAATCCCTGACAGGCTTGGCCGCCTTGCAAAGCTGGCAGAGCGCCCTGGCCCGCATCTGGTTTTACCTGAATCATCCGATCACGATTGGCAATATCGAAGTTTCGGTGACCAAGCTAATCGAGGGCGCCCTGATCCTGGCCCTGACCGTGGTGTTTTCGCGCACGCTCAGCCGCCTGCTACAGCGCAGCATTGCCAGGAAAGCCTATCTCGATCCGGGTCTGCGCTATACGCTGGGCAAACTCTCGCAGTACCTGATCATCACCCTGGGCATCCTGCTTGCTCTGAAAGCCGCGTTCAGTCTCGACCTGACTTCCATTGCGGTACTCTTCACGGCACTCTCTGTCGGCATTGGATTCGGCTTACAGTACATCGCCGCTGACATTGCCTCCGGCTTTATTTTGCTGTTCGAGCGGCCGGTGCGCGTCGGCGATCGCATAACCATCGGCGACGACGAAGGCGATGTGCAGAGCATTAACCTGCGTACGACCGTGGTGGCGACCAACGATCGCATCTCGATCATCGTGCCGAATTCAAAGCTGATCAGCCAGCGTCTAATCAATTGGTCTTATGGAGATCCGCGCGCGCGCATTTCGATTTATATCGGCGTCGCCGCCGATTCGAATGTTGAGTTGGTCACAAAGACTTTGCTGAAGGCGGCCGAAGACGTCGATAACGTGCTGCGCGATCCGGCGCCCAAAGTACAATTCCTCAAGTTTGGCGACTGGTCGCTCGATTTTCGCTTGCTCGTCTGGACCAACCGCCCTCGCCTGCACACACAGATTCGCAGCGACATCAACTATCGCATCGAAAGACTCTTTCGTGAGGCCGGCATCGAAATTCCATTCCCGCAAACTGAACTGCGCCTGCGTGAAGGCGCCCTGCGCCTGGACAGCGGCGACAAATTCATCGTCGATGGAAAATCGAGTGACCGGGAAGCTAATTGAGGTTACGGACCCAGGCAAATCCGATGTTCACTGCTTGTTCTGGCACGGGCTTTTCGGATCAAGGCCCGGTTACTATCGTATAGGCCGTCACGGGATGCACCTCCCAGGGTGTCGCGCGCCAGTTGCAGTTTGAGTGTAGCTTGCCGTCGTTGGGACAGACCGGCTGGTTCGGTGAAGTGCTTTGCGATGCGTTCGCGTGAATGAAATCACGCAGCATCCAACCTGAGAACTTTACCCACTTGCCGCCAATTTGAGTTGTAACAGCTTGCCGCATGGCGTCATAGTTGCTGTCGTCAAAGTTGAACTTCTTTTCCCAACGGGGTGTGAACTCCACAACGACGTATTTTGATTGATCCCCAACCTCCGAAGGATCGGCGACGATGTTAATGTGAACGTCTCTTAGGGTCTTCCGTTTGCAGTTGCATGTCTCAGGCATACCTCCTGGATCGACGCTGGCAACGAAGCCTCTCACAAATACCTGTTTCTTTGGAGTGAATACCCCTTGATCATTAGCTGGATCGCGGATTTCTTGCACGGTGATCTTCTGCGGATTGGTGACTGCCGTGCCTCGATTCTTATCGACATTGAGCTTTAGGTGTTCTGCGTCCTGCGTCTTGCTGCCACAAGCCGGACAGCCTCGATAGGGTGTGCCTTGCGAACACGGAGGAATTATCGTCTTGGGCTTGGGCTTTTTCTTAGCCTGCGCAGTTGAAAGTAAACAAAGAATAAGCAGTGTTAAGAGAGTGAAGCGATGTACGAGTTTCATGGCAAGGAGCCTCCTTTCGAGAGACGGAAGGTTGAAGGCGAAGCGAGGAACGAGAACCTTATACACCCAAGGTGTCAGAGTTACAATAGCCGACCCGTCGAATTAGGACTAATTATCTAATTGAACTGAAGTAGATAATTAGTCTTGTGCGATTTCTGGCTAAGACGTTGCCTTTGCTATTTAGAACTTCGAATCGCCGGGTGATGTTGCCTTCCTCGTGATATGAGAGCCGAGGCAGACCGATGCTAGACATCAACGCCTCCTGGTTATGGCACTATCTGGCTTGCGCGCATCTGCGGTACAGGCTAGGCTAGGCGCATTACTGAGTGACGATTCATTCAGTTCCGATTATGGCCCGCAAGGGAACAAGAAACGGCGCCGCCAACAAGCGCGAGGCAATCCTGCGCGCAGCCACCCGTGTGTTCGCCCGCAACGGCTATTTCAGTTCTAAAGTGGCCGACATTGCGCGTGCCGCAGACGTCGCCGACGGCACGGTCTATCTTTATTTCAAGAGCAAGGAAGAGATTCTCCACTCGATCTTCGATCAAAATATGGCCGAAGCCATCACGGCCTGCCGGAATCTGATCGAGAATTCGCGCGACCCGCGTGAGAAGCTGCGCCGCATCGCGACGCTCCACCTCGAGCGGCTGGGCGCCGACCGCGATCTCGCCGTCGTGTTTCAGGTTGAGCTGCGCGGCTCGACTAAGTTCATGCAGGAATTTTCCGCGGCCGGCTTTGCGGAATATCTGGACTTGCTCTGCAAGACATTCGAGGAAGGACAGCGCGCCGGCGTGTTTCGCAAGGATCTTAACGCCAAGGTGGTGTCAAAAATTCTTTTCGGGGCGCTCGATGAAATGGCTACGAACTGGATTATTTCAAAACGCAGTTACAAGCTGGAGCCAATGGCCGAAATCGTGATGGACGTTTTTCTCGGCGGAGTAAGCCAAAAGTGAGCACTGTGAAAGCGTCGGACAAACTTCAGTTTATCGTTCGCGGCGGCAATCTATGTTGGAAACTCACGACAAACTGAAGTTCGTCGGACATCGTGTTCCCCTTGAAGCGGACGAGCCGACGACACTGGTCGAGGTGTACGAGCGCGTCGCCCGCCTATATCAGAAACCTGACACGCTCAACTACAAGCGCGATGGCGTCTGGCATTCGATCTCTGCCGACGAAATGCTGAGACGATCACGCCGGATTGCGCTGGGACTCTATTCTTTGGGAGTGCGCAAGGAGGATCGCGTGGCGCTGCTCTCTGAGAGTCGCGTCGAATGGGTGCTCGCCGATCAGGGTTGTATCTTTGCCGGCGCCATCTGCGTTCCGATCTATCCGACACTGACGCCCCAACAGGCTGCGTACATCATAAATGACAGCGGCGCGCAGGCGCTTTTCATTTCCACACCAGCGAAGTTCGAAGAATTCGAGGCGGCGGTAAGCCATTGTGTCAGGGTAGAAAACATCATCATCTTCGATCCGAATGGTTCGAACCGGCCGAACTGTCTGAGCTTCGCTGAACTGGAAGAGCGCGGCCGCAAACTCGAAAGCGAACAACCTGAACTCGCTGATGATTTGGCGCAGGCCGCCGGCCCAAACGATCTGGCGACGATCATTTACACGTCAGGCACAACCGGAGAACCGAAAGGCGTAATGCTGACCCACGCGAACATGGTTTCAAACCTGATCGATTCGTCCAATCATTTCGAATTCGGTGAAAACGATTCGGCCCTTTCGGTGCTGCCGCTGTCCCACGGATTCGAGCGCCAGGCGATGAACATGTATTTGTATCACGGCATGAGTGTCTATTTCGGCGAGTCGCTGGAAATGATTGGCGTGAATCTGCGCGAAGTACATCCGACGGTTTTTGTCGGCGTGCCGCGCATCTACGAAAAGATTTTGGAGAAAGCCGCCGAGCGCGCCGCAGCCAAAGGAAAAGCCAATGCCGCTTTGTTTTCCTGGGCGCTCGAGTTGGGAAAACGCTGGGCGCAGTTGAAGGCAAGTCGACGGCGAATTCCGCTTTGGCTTTCGCTCAAGCATGCGGTGGCTGACTTGCTCGTGTACAAGAAAATGCGGACAGCGTTGGGCGGGCGCATTCGGATTTTTGTTTCGGGCGGCGCGGCCCTGTCGCCTGATACCGCTCTGGCACTTAACGGGGCGGGCTTACCAATTGTGCAGGGTTATGGTTTGACGGAAACGTCGCCGGTGATTACCGCCGGGCAACTTGAAGACGATCGAGTCGGCACGGCCGGCAAACCGATTCGCAACGTCGAAGTGCGCATCGCCGCCGACGGCGAAATTGAAGCGCGCGGGCCGAACATCATGCGCGGTTATTGGAACAAGCCCGATGATACGCGCGCCGTGATCACGCCAGACGGCTGGTTCAAGACAGGCGACATCGGCAGTATCGACGCCGACGGATATCTGACGATCACCGATCGAAAGAAAGAACTTTGGAAGACTTCCGGAGGCAAGTACATCGCGCCCGCGCCAATCGAGCAATTGATCAAGAGTTCGCGCTTTGTAAGTCAGGTGGTGGTGATCGGCAATGGCCGAAAATTTCCGGCAGCTTTGATTGTGCCTGACTGGGAACAGCTCGAGTCATACGCCAAACTCAAGGGCCTGGCCCTGCGCACGCACGCAGAGTTTTGCCGGGACCCGCGGATCATCGATTTGTTCGAGCGTCAGATTGCCGCGCGGACTGAGACGCTGGCCCAGTTTGAAAAGATTAAGCGCATCGCGCTGTTGCCTCACGAATTGACGATGGAAGGCGGCGAGCTAACGCCAACACTGAAGGTTAAGCGGCGGATAGTCGATGAAAAGTATCGGGACGTGATTGATCGGATTTACGCGGGCACAGACCTAAAGTCAATTCCACTCAACGAAGCAGGCTCTCGTCGCGCACCCTGATCTCGAATGCTTCCAGGATGCGCTCCGCGGCTTCGCGGGCCGCTTGCTTCAAGGCGTATTCGGAATAGACTGGGCTGTTCTTGGTAGAAGTAGAGACTCCGCCCCGACCGGTCTTGTAAATTTGCTGATGAGTTCGGCCAGACTGTCTGACCTTTGCCGTGACCGGTTCGAAGATCGTATAGCGCACGTATAGCTCGTCGGGTCCGTTCTTTTGTTGCTTGCCTGAATCCAGCACGTCACCCTCAATCTGCAGCCAAACAACGTAGTCTTCTTTTTCGGCTTTCGCGCGGCGCACTGCGTCCACGCGATCCATTCCCCGGCCGACGGCATTGGGAACAACGTCTGCTGAATCAGCGAGATGCCTCACGCAATTATCAAGCACTGTGTCTGAGAGGTAATACGGAATATTCGTTAAGGGGTTGCGGTTCTCAACTCCGACCAGCAGATGAATTCTGGGAACCTTGGCCGGCGTTTTTTCCAGTGGCTTGGGCCCGGAAACAGATGGCGAGGTCGTCGGCGAGCTGGTCGAGCGGCGACCGGACTGGGCCTGCGTAATCACACAACTTAATAGAATCGCGATAAAGAGAAAGAGCCGGCGATAGAGCGTATTCATGATTTGTACTCACATTTTAGCATTGTGTACTGCGGCTATGCCGTCCCACAAAGCGGGCAGGCTGGCCTTACGACCGAGGGCCATTGGCTCTCTTGGATGCAGCACCTCCTGTTTCCCGAGGCCTGACCCATGGAAAAATCATTAACTGATCACGCCCGTTATTTGAACGTCAAACTTAATCGCGCGAGGCCAGATGTGGCGATGGCGCTCCCATCTTTAAGGCACTAAGAATGCGCTCGGCAGCTTCGCGAGCCGCCTGCTTCAGCAGATACTCGCTGTGACTTACGTTGCCGCTGCTTGACCCGGGCGGGCCGACTACTACACCGCCTTTGCGATAACCCTGCTGATACGTGTGGCCCCAGGTCACAGTTTTCGCTGTGGTAGGCGCGAAAACCGCATACTCAATAAAGATTTGGCTCAGATTGCTTACCATCGTGGGGTCGCCGCTGACACTCTCAACCTTCAGTTGCAGCCAGACAGTAAACGCTTCCTTTTCAGCCCTGGCTCTAAGGACCGCATCGCCGCGGTTCATTTCTTTATGCGCGACCTCGATCTTCGCGCCTGGTGCGTCGTCGAGACGTTCCGCACAACCGCGGGCGACGGTGTCATAGAAGGACAAAGGAATCGTGGAGAAACCCAGAGACCGGTCCACTCCCACGATGAACGTTATCGTGGCCTTTTCCTTTTCAATTGGTTTGTTGACTGGAGTAGGTTCGGGAATTGAAACAGGCGCAGACGTTGACTTTTGCCCACGCCGGCCTGACTGAGCGATCGCAGTCGATACGCAGACCAGGAAAAGACCTACCACGAAGCTGACAGCAACGAGGCGTAAACCTGGCGAGCGGTTTGGCGTTAGCCTGAGACCATTCATTTGTACACGCGCGGTTGATTTGCATTGTAGCACCCGCACTGACGAATCCATGACCTTGTTTGGTAAACTCCATTTGAGTTTCACTTTTGTCCGAATCAAGAGGCTAAGAGCCAAGTGCCTTCATTGATCATCACGAAAGTTCGCGAGCAAGCACGCGGTGTACGCTCATTCGATCTCCTACCTGAGAGTGCAGGAGAGAAGCATGGCGTCGGCTTTGTGCCGGGGCAAGTTGCAGTGCTGGCAGTAAGGGGCGAAGCGCCGGCGTATTTTGCATTTGCGAGCGCTCCTGAGGATGCGGAGTTGGAAGTTCTGGTAAAACAAAAATTGGGCGCCAGTAATTTGATCTTCGACATGAGTCCGGGTGAGCGGATTGAGTTGTTGGAGGTTGCTGGCCACGGCTTCGCTCTCGACGAACAGAGGGGGAAAGATCTGGTTTTTGTCGCGATGGGGACCGGCGTGGCGCCGCTGCGTTCCGCGCTGCGACATGTCTTGAACCGCAAACAGGACTTTGGACGACTGGTGGTACTTTACGGCGCGCGCACGCCCGATGATTTTTGTTATCGAGACGAAACCGAAGATTGGGAAGCCGCGGGCGTTGAGTTGCGCCAGGTGATTTCACGGCCGGACGGTCACGACTGGTCCGGGCCTACAGGTTACGTGCAGACGCTTCTGGATCACGTGCTGCCTGAGTTGAAATCTCCGGTCGCGTTGGTGTGCGGCTCGCGCGCGATGATCGAACAGACGCGAGATCGTTTGCAGCAAATGGGCTTTGCGGCTGACGCGATCCTCACAAATTATTGAATGGAGAGTAAACGAGGTCAGTAGCGCTCGCGTCGGCGGGCGCGTCAAACGGGCCAGCTAAACGCTAATGCCGACCGTACTGACTCCAGGACAACTGTTTTTTTCGATGAATTCTTGCCTTAATCTCTCTTACTGAATTAGTATTCGTCTTCTTGTTACTGATTCCCGCAATTTGTTTTTGTTAGAGCCCACAAATCCGAGCCCGTAAGTTAGGACTCAGTCTTAAGTTCGAAATAAATTGAGAGAGGAAAAACATGTCTGGAAAATATCGTCCCCTTACTACCTTTTGCGTTCTAGTATCCTGCCTGTTGTTGGCGGGACTTACCGCGTTTGCCCAATCGCAGGCGACCACCGGAAACATTGAGGGGCGCGTCGTCGATACAAATAGCGCCGCCATCCCCGGCGTTACCGTCACGGCCACCAACCAGGAAACAGGATTGGCGAAAACTGCCGATACTGATATTGAGGGTATCTACCGCATTATCTTTCTACCGCCGGGCAAGTACCGGGTCACGACTGGCGGAACCAAAGGTTTTGCGGGCGCCGACTATGGAAATGTCACCGTCACGGTCGGTGGGCAAACACCACTCGACATTCAATTGAAGGTAGGCGGAACGACCACGATGGTGGACGTTGCGGCTGAAGGCCAAATTGTTGAGACCACGCGCACGGCTGTCTCTACTACTATCAACGAGCGCGCGATTCAGAACCTGCCGGTCAATGGGCGCAATTTTTTGGATTTCGCTACGCTCACGCCGGGCGTGGTGCGCGAACCTACGCGCAGCGGGGACCTGACGGTCGGCGGCCAGAAGGGCACGCTGAACAGTTTGCAGGTTGACGGCGCCGACAACAACAACACTTTTTTTGGCCAGTCGTTTGGCCGTACCGGCACTCGCCCGCCTTATCAGTTTTCGGAGGAATCGGTGCAGGAGTTTCAGGTGAACCAGAACGGGTTCTCGGCCGAGTTCGGACGCTCTGGGGGCGCGGTGATCAATGTGGTCACCAAATCAGGGACTAACAAATGGCACGGCAGCGCGTTTGAATACTTCCGGGATGAGTCTTTAAACTCTAATACGCCGATTCTGACCGCGCGCCGAGCTAAGCGGCCCAAGTCTCAGATCAATCAGTTCGGGGGCACCGTCGGCGGCCCGATTAAAAAGGATCGAGCCTTTTTCTTCGCCGCCTACGATGGACAGCGTTCGACTATTCCCAACGTGGTTGACGCGCCGAACTTCTTCGCCCAATCCGCCGCTATCCAGACGCTGCTGGCGCCAAAGATGGGAACTTACAACGTCGGGCGCGATCAGAATGTTTACATGTTCAAGACCGACATTCGAGTAAACAATTCGAACCAGTTGGTGCTGCGCTTCAATCAGCAGAACTTTACCGGCAACAACAACGAAAACGGCGGAGCCTTGAGCGTACAGGAACACTCTGGAAACAGCGTGGCGAAAACGACGACGTTTTCCGGCTCGCTAACTTCCACCTTGACCAGCCGGGTGATTAATGAGTTTCGCTTTCAATTCGGCCGCGACAGCGAGCCCGGCCAGGCAAACAGCGACGTGACTGAAGCGCGGATTCAGACGGGTGGCGGATTTTTGCAGTTGGGCCGCAATAACTTCAGCCCGCGCGAAACCACCATCAAGCGCTGGCAGTTCATTGACAACATTAGCTACACCCGGGGCGCGCACAGCTTGAAGTTTGGCGCCGACCTTAACTTTGATCGCATCTTTAACTTCTTCCCGGGGTTATTTAGCGGGCAATATACGTTTAATCCAACCACAGTCCCATCGGCGAATGGATATCAAAACTTTGCGGCAAACGTGCCGGCATCTTATACCCAGAATTTTCCTGGCGCGGGTACGTCGGGCGGGACGACGCATCCGGATCTCAGCGAGTATGGATTCTTTGCTCAGGACGATTGGCGCGTGAATCCAAAACTGACTTTGAACCTCGGACTCCGCTTTGACTATCAGAAGCTGGCCCCACCCACGGTAAATAATCCGAGCGCCGCCCTGGCCGCGGCGGGCCTGAATACGACCACATCGGTGCGCGATGCCAATAACTTTGGGCCGCGCTTTGGATTCAGTTATGCCTTTGACGACAAGACCGTGGTACGCGGTGGCTATGGTATCTTTTTTGCTCGCACCACGGCCATCATGCTGGGCACGTCGCATTCGCAAAATGGAATTCAGGTAACCGGCGTGACGCTTAATTGCACGCTGGTGCCGAATCCCTGTCTGACTTATCCGGCAATTTTTACCACGCCACCAGCAACGGGCGCGCAGACGCCCAGTATCTACTTGTTCACCAAAGACTATGCCCAGCCTTATGTGCAGCAGGGTCGCCTCGGCGTTGAGCGCGAACTGATTCCGAACCTAAGCCTGTCGGTCACTTATCTTTTCTTCAAAGGCGTCCATCTTTCGCGCACCCGCGATATTAACCTGCGAGCCCCGACGCCGGTCACGATCACTGCTCCCGATCAGACCTTCACTGTGTTGCGTCATCTGGGGGCGCGGCCAATAGTTGGCTTCACACGCATAAGTTTGTTCGAGAGCACCGCTGATTCACGCTATAACGGGTTGGCGGTGGAGCTGAAACGCCGCTTTACTCGGGGTTTGCAATTCATCATGGCTTACACGTACTCGAGCGCGAAAGACAACAAGCCGGATCAGACGATGGTAGTGGTGGGCACAGACGATGTTAAGGGCTTGCAGAACAACCTGGACATCAGCGCCGACTGGGGACGCAGCGATCTGGACATTCGCCATCGCTTCGTTTTCAGCCCGGTTTACGAAATCGGCACGGTCAAGAAGGACAACGCGCTGGCCAGCGGCTTTCTCAGCAACTGGACTTTCTCAGGCATCGTCACCTTACAGAGCGGTTTTGCCTATTCGGCAGCGATTACAGGCGATGCGAACAACGACGGCAACTCGGCGACCGACCGCGTTCCAGGCACAGCCCGCAATGCTTTTACCACGCCGAGCATCTATGTGTTCGATACGCGGGTGACAAAGTCATTCAAGTTCGGCGAAAAATACAACTTGAGTTTCATTGCCGAAGCCTTCAACCTGTTCAATCGATCAAACATTGCGACAGTAAACACCGGACGCTACGTTATTACCAGTGGTACGGCAACGACGGTGTCCAATCCGGCGCCGTCAACACCCTTTGGATTCGCCCGCACGTTTTTGGGTGAGCGCCAGATTCAATTGGCGGCGCGATTCAGGTTCTAATCAAGAGACAAGCCGCGGATTAACGCAGATAGACGCGGATCAGAGAAAAAAGAGCACGCCACAAAAAAGCTCAAAAGGCGCAAGGAGTGAACGAAGAAATTCGTTTGTGCTGCTTGCGCCTTTTTGTGGCTGAACACTTTGTCCGTATTATTCTAATGCGTTCTGATCCGCGTTTATTCGCGGCTAGTTCGTCGCGCCAAAGCCATGCTTCTGTTTGCACAGGCGGCAGAACGTTGGCGGTTCGGTGTTGTCCAGTTGATGCTTGACCGGCTTTAGCGTTTTCAAATAGGCGTAGATTGATTTGAGATCTTCGTCATTCATCCGGCCATAGAAATACCACGGCATTGAAGCATGCAGCGGCCGAGCTCCGACTTTGCCGATTCGCATGGCCAGCACAAACGTGGCTTCGCTGTAATAACCAAGTCCGGACGGCGCCGGCGTAATGTTGGCCGAAACCACTTCACCCTTTGGCTCATGCAGAACGAGGCCGCCCGCGAAATCCATTCCCGGCAGCGGCTGGCCTTTTTCCTGCGGCGTATGACAGTCGGCGCAGGCACCCATGCGCACCAGATACGCGCCGCGAGCCTCGGGCGTCGATTGATCCGGCGCCAGCACTGTTGCAGTCACGGGCTCAGGCATACTCTTCATGAAAAAGCTTAGAGGGAAAGGCATCTTAGTGGTGGGCAATTGATTGCGCACGGCGGGCACTGAGCGCACATACGCGATTACCGAGGCGAGATCTTCATCCGACATCTGGCGATAATCCGGGTATGGCATCAGCGGAAACAACGCGCGTCCGTCATGTCCGATGCCTTCGCGTATGGCGCGCGCCAGCGTGTCGTCACTCCAATTGCCGATTCCGGTTTCTTTGTCCGGCGTAATGTTCGGAGCTATCAACCAGGGCAGCTCCTGATCGGACCAGATGTGTCCCGACCCTTCGCGACCGGCAATCGGCGGCGCTCCCGGTTTTGACCAATCCTGATCGGTATGACAGCCGAAACATCCCATCACGCCATCGACCAGATATTTGCCACGCGCCAGGCGCTGCGGCGTGGCTTCAAACTTTCGGTCGGTGAGCTCGCGTTTCTTCGCGCCAATAAACGGCCGCCACCCAATCGTGAAAGTAATTCCCAAACCCACGAGTGCGATGATGGCGATCAAGGTAATGCCCAGAAACTTTTTCCAACCACGTCGGGCCATTCGCTTTTGTATTCTCCTAATCCTATGAAATGAGTGAAACCAAGTTTAGCAAACTTCGAGCGGTGTCCTAATCTGAAAAATCTCTGCGCCATCGCTGCGTTCTCTGCGTCAGGGCGGTGAGTGTATTTGAGTCTTTTGTTCACCGCAGGCAGTCAAGCGAGAATAGAAACCCAGCAACTAATTCCCGGGCTCGAGCCGGCGTGATTGAAGAAAGCTCAGCACCGCATCGGCCGCTCGGCCTGATGCTCCCGGCGCACCTATCTTTTCCGCGACGCCCTTCAATTCGGTTCGCATCGAGGCGTTGCCTTCCGGCTCCAGCAGCCGCAACAACTCCTGGGCAAGTGACTCTCCGGTAAATTCATCCTGGATTAGCTCAGTGACTATTCGGCGCCCGGCAATAAGATTTGCCAGGCCATAATGTTCCGTAGTAATCAGACTGCCGAGCGCATGCCAGTTGAGCACAGATTCCTTGTAGACAATCACTAGCGGCGTGCCCAACAGAGCTGCCTCGAGCGTGGCCGTCCCGCTGGCAACTGCGGCAGCGTCCGAAGCAAAGAGCGCTTCGCGCGTTTCGTGATTAATGATTCGCAATGAACTCCCAAGTTGAGGGTAGGATGCGCTGGCATTCAATATCTCTGCCGCTTCTTTGGGATCGCGATTCGGGGCCACCACCAGCACAAATTGGACCTCCGGCCGTGGTGCGGCAACAATCGCCGCGGCGTCAATCATCGGAGGCAGAATGCGGACCAACTCTTTGTGGCGACTGCCGGGCAGCAGCGCCACAATCGGACGCGAGGCATCGAGATTGTGGCGGTGGCAGAATTCCTCGCGACCAAAGGCAGGACTCACTTCACCTGCGAGCGGATGGCCGACATATTCGACGTGCGTCATGCCACGCGCCGCGTACCAATCCTTCTCGAACGGCAGAATCGAAAGCAGCAGATCGACGTCGCGTCTCACGTTGCGGGCGCGATAGGAACGCCAGGCCCACAATTGCGGGCTGACATAGTAGATGACCGGAATACCGCGACGATGTAACCATCGCGCCAGACGCAGATTAAAGTCGGGCCAATCAACCAGAATGGCGGCGTCTGGTCTTCTTTCGGTCGCGGCGCGTTTCAATTCGCCAAAAGCGCTCCAGAACTTTGGCAAAGCGCGGCCGACTTCCCACAAGCCGAGGATCGCCAGTTGGTCTGCATCGACGACGGAAACGACTTCAGCCGCGCGCATCTGTGCCCCGGTGGCTCCAAAGAATTCGAATTGAGTTTGAGGCGCTGCTTCCCGCAGCGCGCGCACCAGCGTCGCGGCATGCGCATCACCGGACGCTTCGCCGGCGACGATCATTAAGGGAAGGGGTTTCATTTTCCATTCATCATTCGTCATTTTTCATTTCGTCATTTGTCACTCGGTTTCACCATAACTCTTCGTTTGTATTCGCCGACGGGATAATAAGCGGTCGTGGCCTTGCCTTGAGGCAGATCGGAAAATGAAAAATGTGAAATGACAAATGGAAAATGGTTCGGTCCGATAGGCTTGCCGGTTTTGTTAACCTGCTTGTCCATCACTGCGCGCGCATGTTAGCATCGGCGCATTCCGTTAGTGAAAACGGCGCGCCTGCTGCGGGCTTTTCTTGCCTTTGCAGAAGGCGCGATTGATTATAGCCCCTGTGATCATAGCTGGGCGCGGAGGTCGGTAGCTTTCACGTGCGCTGCACTGCTTCGACAATCAAGTTGCGGGCGAGGCGCATTCTGCCGCTACTGGCGTGCGTCGCCCTCACCTGCGTATGCGCCGCCGCCACGCGCGCGCAGCAAACGAATCCCGTCGATCGCAAAGTCGAAAATCCGATCACTGACACCCCTAATGTAAACCCGCTGACGCAGGATCAACCCGTGCGACCACCTTCGCCGGGCAAGCCTCCGGGAATTCAGCCTGGCGACGAGTTGCGCATTGAAGCCAACACCAAAACCGTTTCCGGCACAAAAGGCGCCCTGGTCGAAGTTGACGAGGGCAACGTCGATGCGCGCATCGGCACTTACCGTCTGCAAGCAGACAAAATCACCGTTTACGAAGCCACCAATAAAGTCGTCGCTGAAGGCAACGTTGTTTTTGATCAGGGCGACCAGCAACGCATCACCGGCAGCCGCGCCGAATGGAATTACAGGACCAAGACCGGCTTTTTCTTAAACTCGACCGGCTACACAAATCAGACGCAGGACGGCACGCGAATGTATTTCATCGCTGATCGGATTGAGAAGATTAGCCTGGATACAATCGTCGTTATCAATGGCGAGATCACCGCTTGCGATGAAGAGGTGCCCAAATGGAGTTTTCACGCCAAACGAGCCAGGATCAAAACCGGCGATCGCGTGAAACTTTCCTCGCCCACGTTCCGCGTCAAGAAAGTGCCGATCCTCTATCTACCTTATGCGTCGTTGTCGCTTAAACATAACGACCGCCAATCCGGCTTTCTGACGCCGACCTTCAGTGCCTCAGGCGCGAAAGGTTTTCGGATTTCTGAAGCCTACTATTTAACACTCGGCCGGTCGGCTGACTTTACCTTGCGCGGCGATTTGTTTTCGAAACGGGGCTTCGGTGTCGGCGGCGATCTGCGCACGCGCGCCAACTCGCGCTCGTTCTTTAACATGGGCTTTTACATCGTCAAGGATCGCATCCTTGGGGCGAAAGCCGACGCGCAACATCCCGACCAGGGAGGCTCGAGCTTTTACATCGACGCGGTGCACTATTTTCCGAACGGATTTCTGGCGGCTGCCGATGTGAACATAACCTCCAGCCTGGCGTTTCGCCAGATTTTCTCAGACTCAATCCAACAGGCGATTTCGCCGGAAGAACGCTCGCAGGTTTTCATCAACAAGAACTATCACGCCTACAGTTTCAATTTCCGGCTGAACACGCAAGCGACATCTTTGCAGAATTCCCAGATTCGCATACGCGAGTTGCCCAGCGTCACCCTCGACCGGCGGCCGTCGCCTTTGCGCTGGTTCAAGACGGTTCCGATCTACTTTTCGTTTGAAAGCGGTCTGGAAGGCGTCAGCCGTAAAGAGACAGCGGCTGACCTGGCGATTTTTCGCGCCGAGACCGGCCGCGATCCGATCATCACGCCTTCGATAGTCCAGCGTTTCGATTTTCATCCCAACGTTTCGATCCCGCTCAACCTGGCCGGCTGGACAGTGACCGCGACGGCCGGCGCGCGCGCGACTTACTATTCAAATTCGATCGACCCCACGACGCGTTTGGTCTCTCCCCGCGACGTGGTCCGCGGCTATGGCGAATTTGAGCTCGACGTGCGCCCACCCGCCTTGGCGCGAAACTTTCGCCGCAGCGACGGCTCAATCTGGTTTCGACACGTCATTGAGCCTTATGTGATCTATCGGCGCATTGCAGGCATCGATAACTTTAACGACATCCTGCGTTTCGATTACGTCGACGCGATTGCCGACACGAACGAGATCGAATACGGAATCTCGAATCGGTTCTATACGCGTCGATCTACCGAGACAGTCGGCCGGAAGGCGCAGCGCGTAGCCAGAGGAAAAAAACCATTGCCGGCCCAGCCGTACGAAGCGCTGACCGTTACGATTCGCGGCAAGTATTTCTTCGACCCTTTCTTTGGCGGTGCGCTTCAGCCCGGCCGGCGCAATCAGTTTTATCCGCTCGATACTTTTTCCGGGTTTACTTATGGTGGGGTGCCACGCAAGTTTTCTCCTCTCAACGTCGATGTGCGCTATCGGCCCAGCGAGCATTTGCTCGCCGACTTTCGCAGCGACATCGACACGCGGGGCGGCGGTACACTACGCGCGATGTCGGCCACGTTTGGCTTGAATCGCGCGCTGATGCAGGCGTTCTCGACTTTTTATTACACAAGGGCGGTCGAGCTGGTGCCGTCGCTGCGCCAGTTTGCCGCCGCGAACGGGAAAGAACCGGGCACGTTGCGCGGTTCGCAATGGAGCCCTTCAGTTTTTATCGGCAATCGCGAGAAGGGATTGTTCGGTGGCGTCTCGCTCTTTTTCGATTTTCAGAAGCATCCGTTCGCGGGCAGTAATCGTTCACTCATTAGTTCGACGGCGACCATTGGCTACACCTGGAAATGTTGCTCAATCACCGCCCAGGACTTCACCTTCAATGTCGGCCTGCGCAACGAAAACCGTGTGGTGTTCGCCTTTCGCTTAAACGGCATCGGGACGTTTGGGACGGAAAAGATTGGGCAGCGCTTCCCATAGATCTCGCCGCCTGCTGACTCGCGGATACGGCTTGCGATGCATTCTTCAACTAAGCGGCGGCAGTGAAGTTTACTCGCCCGCCCACTTGTGACACTCGATCCGTATGCTTATAGGAATTGATGGTATTCCGCTCAGGGATATCAAAACAGGTGTTGGTCACTATACTTTTGAGCTGGCGAAAAGTCTTGCCCTTGCTTCACCGACAGATCAACTGGAGATTATTTCTCCCTTTTCCTTTTCGCATCTGAACCAGAGCGAGCATGGCCAGGAGAAATTACCACCGAATCTGCGATTTATGCAGGTCGAGGTTAATCTGCTTGAGCGAAACTGGTGGGCCATAGGACTGCCGCGTTATCTCAAAAGGAGATCGCTGACTCTCTTCCACGGCACGAATTTTGACATTCCTCTATGGAAGCGTTGTCCTACAATTCTCACTGTCCACGATCTGTCTGCGTACCTTTATCCTGAAACTCATGAAGCACGGCACGTGCGGCGCTCGCGCCGTCGACTCCCCTTGATGGCACGGATCGCGACGCAAATCGTTACACATAGCGAAAGCGTACGGCAGGAGGTTGTCGAGCATCTGCACGTAGCGCGCGAAAAGGTAGTTCCCATTCCGGCGGCGGCGCGCTCGATTTTTCGGCCATTGCCGGCAGAGCGGACAGTCGAGACCAGAAAACGGCTCGGCGTGGAGGATGAGTTTCTGCTCTTTGTAGGGACGATCGAGCCGCGTAAAAATCTGCTCATCCTGTTGAGCGCCTACCGGGAATTGCTACGCGCCACGGAGTCATGCCCGCAATTAGTAATTGTCGGAAAGAAAGGATGGCTGACCGACGAATTGTTTACTCGCCTCCGAGAGTTAGAAATTGAGGAACGCGTTAACCTTACTGGTTATCTTTCGGACGACGACCTCTGCGCTCTCTATTCCTCGTGCCGTATATTTATTTATCCTTCAATATATGAAGGCTTCGGCCTGCCGCCGTTGGAAGCCATGGCCTGCGGAGCGCCCGTGATTACCACTTCAATTCCGAGCATTATGGAAGTGGCAGAAGGAGCCGCGTGCCTGGTCGCGCCTGCCAGCGTTGATGACCTGGCTCAAAGCATAATGACGTTGCTCAGGGACGAAAAGGAGCGTCAGCGTTTATCTTCAAACGGGCTGAAACGTGCTCGGCAGTTCTCCTGGGACCGCACGGCACAGTCAATGCTCGGGGTTTATCGGGAAGCCTGCGAAAGGTACGACCGGGAAAAAAAGTAAGACAATTGGCCTTTTGGCGCGTCTATAAAAGCATCCAGGCTCGGCAATCCATCATCGAAGATTGCCGCCTTCGATTTCGATTATTTCCGGCAACGCATTGACAAGATTAGGGGCGGAAAGGTATGTTTTACCTCGCGCGTGCGGAACGCTTTGACTTGTCCCAGGGCCTTACCGAACCAGGATAATTATCAAGATACGGAGTTGAGAGTTATGAAGAAGCTAGTAGCCACTCTTTTCATGATCGGCCTCATTGCCGTCGGTGCTTTAGGCCAGGCGCCTACGCTAAAAATTGTGACCGAAACGCCCGGACTACCCTCCGAGCTTTTTTACGGGAACGTTAAGGTAAAGCCAGTGCGACTGCGTCCCGGAACCAATACACCCATCACGATCGCCGACTACGATTTCTTTATTCAACAGAATTACATAGATTTGTTGAAGCGTTTCCCGGAAGCCGGCCCGGATGGGATCTACGGGACGGCAGACGATCCGTTGAAGTTCTATGTCGACATCTTGAATGGATGTAACCCCAGCGATATCGAGTGCATTAAATACACGCGCGGCGCCCTGTCGGCCAATTTCTTCCGCTCGCCCGAGTTTCAGCGCAAGGGCTCCTACGTCATGTATCTCTACATGGTCTCAATTGGACAGAGACCGGTAACCCCGGCGGAGCTCCCGCTCAAGAACGATCCGACCCTGAACGACCGTCCAGGCTACGACGAGTTTTTCGCGGACCTGTCGAGCATCTCAACTCCAAATGATGATCCCGCGCTCACCGATCAGAAAAAGGCAGCCCTGGCCGACGCCTGGATGCTGAGGCCTCAAATCCAAAGTATTTACGGAGGTTTGAGTAATTCCGCGTTCGTACAAAAGCTCATCGACGTTTCAGGTGTAACACCGTCGAATCAGAACTGGGTTGCGGAACTCAATGCCGGGACCAAGACGCGCGCGCGCGTTCTGCGAGAGTTTGCGGAGAGTCCCGAGGTGGACGCGAAATTCTACAATCCCGCCTTTGTCACAATGGAGTACCTTGGTTATCTGCGGCGCAAACCTGAAGACTGTCATAACTCGGCCAACTGGTCTGACGGCACACCGTCTAGTTGTGGATTCATTTTCCATAACCAGCGCTTCCAGAATGTTGCCAACAAGGACTTCTTAGAGAACACGATAGTTCGTGGTTTCATCGAGTCGCCCGAATACATCAATCGGTTCTGAGTTTGGAATTTGTCGCGAAGATACTTGAGGCTGGTCATCGATAGATGGCCGGCCTCAAACTTTTTTGCGGCGACTTATTGGCCAACAGTCGGAATCTCTTTCCCGCCTTCGGGAGACTTAATCTGCGGCCTGGTTTTAGCAAAGAGAAAATCGAAGCGCCGGGAGATATAGGCGCGTTGGGGCGCCATGCTTAACTTCCACGCGCTGGCATCAACGACAAAGTGCGACATTGTGGCCCCTAAGACTGCGCCAAAAAGAAAGTCAGCCGCCGCCGTATACAGCCAACTGCTTTTGACCACTTCCAGCTGCTTCAAATCGCCGACGCGCCAAAACAGAAACCCCACGACGAGAACAAAAATCGCCAGCTTCCAGATGTTTCGGTACGGAACTGAGCGCGGCTGATCGCCTCGTGAAGCGTTCGCCGAAACTACCGTCATGAAGATGAGGTATTGGAGCCCGTGCGCCATGGCATAGCTGAGAAACGCTATGTTCATGTTAGTCGAAATGAAGACCGGGTAGAAGAAAAACACCGAGGTGAAGAAGAAGAGCGTTTTGAAGACAGTTGTGTCCCGGTAAAATTTTGCGTAAACCGCCAGGCTGAAGATGAGAACCGCGGCGAAAGTAACCGACCCGAATAGGTAGAGATGATCAAAAGTACTGTACAGGTAAGTCGGAGCTACCGCCGTCCCGAGTATCTTAAAAGTTCCCAGAATCCCGAGGATGGTTCCAAAATCGATCGCCATTTTCTCTGCCCGGTGCGGCGCTGTTCCCGTCTGCGCTATCGAGGCAAAGGCATAGACACCGATATTTTGGCGGCCGTAATGAAATGCCTGCCAGGACCAGTAAGCGAGCAGGAGGAAGGCTTGAGCAACATTACTGAGGACCGCGAACAGCAGGCCGGTCGTGAGGGTCAGGAATATCGGAAGATAAACGTATCTGAGCTTATGGCCCTTTATGATGCCGAAAAACTCTTTGTCGGTATAAAAGAATAGTGTGGCCGGGACATGCGCCGTTCCCAGAAAGAGAAAGACAGTTTTGATACCGGCGAGACCCCCAGTCGCCGCTTCCGGCGGAGCAAGAAGAATGAAAAAAGCGATCGGCAACCAGGTGCATAGTAATAGCGCCAGCAGAAAATAACGTTTGAAAAGGATGCTCGCATCCGGCTTGACTCTCTGGCTTCCCGCCGTAGCGATCTCCTGAGCTGACGACAACTGCTCCATGCTTTTGGTTACCTTATTCCGCTGCGGGGCTGTGCGCCAAGGCGAAAGACTTCTCAAAGGGCGCGCCAGGACGCAAAAGAAAGTCGCTCAGTTCCGTAAACCCCTCGATCTTAAGAGGGCTTGATTTCACTTTAATTTTGTACCCGCATTGGGCACGCTATGCTCCTATGCTTTCCGGCTTCAATTCGGTTGTGCCCATCGCAATCCGTCTTGTCATTGCGGTGGCATTAAGGTTTGCGACGCCTTCCATTGCCGTAGCGCTCATCACCTGGAAGAACAGCACTCCGTCACGCCAATCAAAGCTGACGCCATCGTGACTGTGTATCGCGGCCGTCACGGAATAACTGTCGGGCGCCAGCCAACAATTAAACGCGAAGGTGACTTCATAAACCTCGCCCCGCCGTACCGGGCCAAAATCAGCTTGCTGTAGCTCTGTGTTGGTTCCGTAAAGATGAATCCCGTGACGATTACGTAAGAGAAAACCGCATACTGGCCTTTCTGCTTCCGCGTTAAAGCGCAACCGCAGCCGTAATAACACGGCTTCCCCGGACTCCACCAGTTCCGCCGGGTGATGCGCCGCGTTAAGTAGTTCGACTCGGAGGATTTCAGCGCTTCGATCGCCATGACGGTAAACGTAAGAAGCCGCCGGGGCGCTGGCATCCTCGGCCAGAGTCTCGATACCTTCTTCGGTTGCCGGTTGGCCTGCTTCGTAGGTGTCCTCGCGCGCCATGATCAACTTCTGATAACGGTTGAGAACATCTGTGGGCTTGCCTATGGCTTCTACGACTCCGGCGTGAAGCAAAACCGCGCGCGAGCACAGGGCGCGAACCGCGCCTGGATCGTGTGAAACAAAAAGAATGGTCATCCCGCTTTCCTGCATCTCCCTGATCCGGCGCATGCATCGATGTTGAAAGACGGCGTCGCCGACGGCCAGAGCTTCATCAACAATCAAGATTCGCGGCATTGCACTGATCGCCGTCGCAAAAGCAAGACGGACATACATGCCGCTCGAATAGGTCTTAACGGGTTGATAAATGAAATCGCCGATCTCTGCGAAGCGTTCGATTTCCGGCAGCATGCCTTCGGTTTCGGCGCGCGAAAACCCCATCAGCGAGGAACTCATGAAGACGTTTTCCCTGCCGGTGAATTCCGGACTGAACCCCGCGCCAAGTTCCAGCAGGGCGGCGATGCGGCCGGTGTGCCGAACGCTGCCGTGCGTCGGTTCGAGCGTGCCCGCAACAATCTGAAGCAGCGTTGATTTTCCGCTCCCGTTGGGACCGATGATGCCGAATGTTGTGCCCTGCTCGACCTCAAAACTGACGTCCCGGAGGGCCCAGAATTCGCGGTGCGTTTTCCAACGTCCGCGGGTCAGGGTCTCTTTCAAACGATCGACAGGTCGCTCGTAGATGCGGTATTGCTTAGAAATCCCTTCAACGCAGAGTGCGACGGCCATGGTGCTTATGATAGGGAACTGCCTGTGCGAATGTCGAACCTTATTTGAGTTCTGCGGAGCGCGGACATCCTGTCCGCCAGCGGGCACAGCCCGCTCACCCTTCATTATAAAAGGCATTACCTCAAAATACGGTTAGCGCTTCGCGCTCAGGCGGACAGGATGTCCGCGCTCCGACCTTCGGGATAGTTGCGAATCAGGATGGGCAACTGTTCCGCAAGGTTTCGCCACTAATACTGTTGCCGGTTGACCCAGGCCCGCCAGATTACACATGTGGTTATTGCGGTAAACGAACGATAATTGTTATATTGAATAGTCTCTTGACCCGGCTCAACAGAGACTCAGCATTTTTTCAGGGGTTCAGGAGCTTTGAATGTAACAAGTCACGCCCTCGACTCGCCTCACTCGACGCTCGTCATTCAGGAATCACAGAACCAAAGAGGAGGACATGGTGAGAAAAGCAACAAGAAAGAGAATCACTGTGGCAAGAAGATTTAGGCGTTTGCACGTCTTTGCGATCGTGGCCACGCTGGTTCTCGGTATCAGCGCCGTAACTGTCCTGTCGCGGCAAACGGGCCGGGCGAAGGAATCGAAAAACCCACAGCCCACCTCTATCGCGCCTACTAAGCCTAACAAAAACTACGTCACCATGAAGGTGGCCGGCCAGGATGTTCACGTTGACAGCCAAACGGGCGAGATCCAGCCGTTGACTCCTCAAGAGGCCGCGAGATTGGCTGAGGGACTCAAGCCCATGCTTAACCGATCCACTGAAGGGTTGGTACAGGTACAGCATCCAGACGGATCAGTGTCGGTGGATCTTGAGGGCCGCTTCCAGGATGTAACAGTCGCGAGGGTGAACAAGGACGGCACTGTCTCTCAATCCTGCGTTAATAATCCGAAAGCTGCGGGAGCGTTTTTCGGAATCGATCCGAAACTGATTGAAAATGCGCCCAGCAAAACAAGAACCAAGTAATCCTAATCAAATAATGAAGTATCTTCTCAACAGGGTTCCCATTCTTCTGCTGGCTGCGATCGTCGGGCTGATTGTTTCTTCGTCTGCATTCGGGCAGGCCACAATTGTGATCGAGAATGGAGACTCTCCCGGGGTCGGCTTCAATGATCCGACTTCGGTAGCCCCGGTCGGTGGGAACAGCGGTACTACTCTGGGACAGCAACGTCTGATTGCCTTTCAGGCCGCTGCGACCATCTGGGGCGCGACGGTTTCCAGCACGCCGACAATCACCATTCATGCGACGTGGTCGTCGACCATGACTTGTACCGCAAGTTCGGGGATACTCGGCGCGGCCGGAAATGCGGGCAATATCTACAGAGACTTTTCCGGCTCAGTTCCCGGCACCTGGTACGGCAACGCGCTGGCCAACGCGTTATCCGGAACCGACCGCAATGGAGCCAGTCCGGAGATAAATGCGACATTCAATCTCAATCTCGGCACCAGCAACTGTTTGACTAGCCTTCATTGGTATTATGGACTCGACAATAATCACGGCTCGACCGGCGTTGACTTAGTGACGGTGCTGATCCACGAATTTGCGCACGGCCTCGGGTTCCAGACATTTACCAGTTCCAGCACGGGTGCACAGGCGTTTGGGTTTCCCAGCATTTATGACAGATTTCTTTTTGACAACACGGCCGGCAAGACTTGGGCGCAAATGACGACTGACGCTGAGCGTCAGGCTTCCGCGATCAATACAAACAACCTGGTTTGGAATGGTCCGCAGGTAACGACTGACGTTCCCGCCGTGTTGTCGTCCGCCGGTACTCCGCGACTCAGAGTGAATTCACCGCCTGGAATCGCCCGAAATTACTCCATTGGGACCGCCACATTTGGTCCCGCTCTGACCTCCCCAGGTGTGACCGCGAACGTGGCGCAAGCTTCTCCTGCCGATGGCTGCACTGCGATCGGAGCAGCCGTGTCGGGAAAGATCGCTCTTATTGATCGAGGGCCCACCGGCAGTCCCTGCGCTTTTGTGGTGAAGGCAAAGAACGCTCAGGATGCAGGCGCCGTCGGTGTGATTATCGCGGATAATGTTTCATCGAGCTCGCCTCCGGGGATGTCAGGCTCCGATCCGACAATCACGATTCCTTCTGTGTCTATTACCCTGGCTGATGGGAATGCGATCAAAGCTCAGTTGGGATCGGGTGTGAACGCTACATTGCTACTTGACACGTCAACATTTGCAGGAGCCGACCAGTTGGGACACGCACTGATGTTCGCGCCCAATCCTTTCGTGTCCGGCTCGTCGGTCTCTCACTGGGACAGCAGCGAATTTCCCAACCAATTGATGGAGCCGAACATTAATACTGACCTCTCCCACAGCGTGACAAAACCTCAGGATTTGACGCTTTCTCTGTTGAAAGATATCGGATGGCCGACGGGCACGCCGCCGCCACCGCCATCACCGACACCGACTCCGTCGCCTCCGCCGAATGACAACTTTGCCAATGCACAGGTCGTTAGTAGTTGTTCCGGCAGTGTAACCGGCACAAATATCGCGGCTACAAAAGAAGCAGGAGAGCCGAACAATCCTGACAGCCCGACCAGTACCAGGTCTGTCTGGTATCGCTGGCAGGCTCCGAGCACGGGCAGCGCAACCATAGATACTCACGGCAGCGATTTTGATACCGTGCTTGCGGTTTACACCGGAAGCAGCGTAAATGCGCTGACCCTGGTTGCGAACAACGACGATGCCGTACCTAATTCGGATCTTACGAGTGCGGTGACCTTCAGTGCTACCCAGGGAACTATCTATCGCATCGCCGTGAACGGCTTTGATAATTCGTCAAATGGTGGCGACACCGGAAACATCACGCTCAATTGGACGGAAAGCAATTGCACTCCGCCGCCTACGATATTGACCGAAGAGGGCAATACAAACAGCGCTGCCGCGGTCGATTCGGTGACGCTTGTCCGTGGGCCATTCCCGATCATGTCGTTTCTCAACTTCAGCTCGGATCATCACACGCGCGTAATCTTGTTTACATCTAACCTTGGATTGAGCGCACCCGGTCCGTCGCTCACAGTGCAAGCAGGTGGGACATCACTGACGGTCGAAAATGTCGGGACCGTGTCGGGAGTGGCGGGGTTGAATGCTTCGTATATCGTCGTGAGACTTCCTAACGGATTGCCGGCGGGCGATTTGCCGTTGACCGTTACCTTAAACGGCGTGGCCAGCAGCAACACACCGACAATCAGCATTTCACCATAGGGGCGTAGTCTTCGAGATTCATTTCCCCAAATGAAGCGTACGAGATTACTGATAATTCCGGCCGTTGGCCTGTTTCTCTTTTTTATGGTGGCAGGGTTTGGCTTCTCAGGAAGCAGCGCCAAGCCAAAGGACCCCACAGGACGTCCTCGAGTACAAAGTTATCGTCCCGAACAAAACGAATCGAATACCGAAGCGCAGTCGCCGGATGCCGACGATGAGCAAGATCCGGATCTGCCTCCCGGGACGCGCGGATCGATTGATAAGGAAACGTATCTGCGGATGCGCGATGAATATATCGCGCTGCGTCGTGGCATTGAACCCGGCCGGCCATTTGATCCGAGGGCGCGCGGTAGAGCCATCGAGCAAATGGAAGATCAGGAACTGGAACTAAGCGGGAAGAATTCATTCCTCGGCAAAATAGCCAGCTTCCTCGGAATCAACGTCAACGCCGGACCGGTTTGGACCGAACTTGGTCCGGCGCCCCTGCCCAATGGCGTTGGGGGTTTCTTTTCAGGGCGCGTCACTGCGGTGGTAGTCGATCCGACAAATCCGAATACGGTTTACGTCGGTGCAGCGCAGGGTGGCGTTTGGCGCTCACTTGATGGCGGAGCGACCTGGACATCGATCTTCGATAACGCCCAGTCACTCGCAATTGGAGCATTGGCGATCGCGCCGTCTAACCACACAATCTTGTACGTGGGAACAGGAGAGTTCAATCTCAGCATCGACTCTTTTTTCGGCGTCGGCCTGTACCGCATCGATAATGCCGACACGTCGGCCACTCTGGTTGGGCCAATCAATCCGGTTCGCAACTATACGGACAACAATGGGACGCCTCAGGCCATTCCTATCTTCAATGGGCGCTCGATCAGCAAAATTCTGGTCCATCCCACCGATCCGAATACAATCTTTGTGGCTACAGGCTCAGGAATCAGCGGCAGCGGTAGTAGTACACTCGGATTGGTTCCAACGATGGGTCTACGGGGAGTCTATCGTTCCACCAACGCGACCGCGGCAGCCGGGTCGGTGACTTTTCAGAAGCTGGCCGTAAGTTCTGACAACAGCTTCGACAATCCGCAGACCGGTAACGTCAGTATATCGGACATGGTGATGGAGTCAGGGAATCCGGATCACATTCTGGTTGGCGTATTCGCTCTCAATGGCACTAGCTCAGGTGTCTATCAAACAACGAACGCCTTGACGACTGCTGGTTTCACACAGACTTTGGCGTTGCCCTTATTAAATGGATCCGGAATTCGAGTTCAATTAGCAATCAATAAGGCCGGCTCTACCGTTACCGCTTATGCGGCGACAAGCGAAACGCCAACCAACACGACTGGGTGTACCGCAAGCGGTTCGGGCGCAATTCATAAGTCCGTTGATGGTGGCGCCACGTGGAGCGGGCAGCTTACAGGCGGTGGCGGATTCTGCCGACAGCAATGTTTCTACGATATGCCGATCGCCGTTGATCCGAATGATGCCAGTGTGGTCTACATCGGTGGTCAAACGTCGTCAACTTCGTGCTCAGGAGTCGTCAGAAAATCGATAAATGGCGGCGACACGTTTAGCAACGACAGTACGGGTTTGCACGCTGACGATCATTCATTTTTCTTTGATAGCGCTGGCAACATCTATACCGGCAACGATGGGGGTATTTGGAAGCGATCGGCGAGCGCAGCGGCGGGAAGTGCGTGGACCAATCTGAACAATGCGCCTCTAAATACTATTCAGTTCGAGAGTGTTGCGGTGCACCCGGTAGACGCAAATCTGACGATCGGTGGAACGCAGGACAACGGAACCGAACTTCAGCAAACAACCAGCGGCTCCTGGACGATCTCCGCCGGCGGTGACGGCGGGTACGCCTTGATCGATCAAAACGCGGCTGACACGACTAACGTCACTATGTACCACACCTTTTTCTTCGATGGTGGAACAACTGGTACTCAGATCGAATATCAACGCGCGACTACAGTCAGTGGAGGGTGGACGAGTCTCGGTTGTAGAAACAGCACTCCAGCAAACGGCATTAACTGCACCGACAATGTGCTCTTCTATGCACCGATGGCCCTCGGCCCAGGCAATCCGAATACGGTTTATTTGGGAACAGACCGCCTTTATCGTTCGGCCGATCGAGGAGACACGAATACAGTTGTTAGTCAGGCGCCGATTTCAGGAACCTCGCCGGTGAGCACGATTGCGATCTCGCCGCAGGATGACAACTACCGTATCGTCGGACTTCAAAACGGCGAGGTGTGGGCTACTTCGACCGGGTCCTCGACGCTCGTTCGATTGAGAGACGGATCGGTTCCAGCCAATCCGAACAATAGCACGACCAACAGGTTCGTGGGTCGTGCTTTCATCGATCCCAACAATAAAGATGTCGCTTACATAGCCTTCTCTTTCTTTGCCCCGGCGGGGCAGGGCGTCTGGAAGATAACAAATCTCGGCGCGGCGGCAGGTTCATCGCCAGTAGCAGCGACCTGGACGGCAGTGGGAAATGGCATCCCGAGTATTCCCATCAATGCTCTGGTCGTTGATCCGTCGAACTCTAACAACATCTTTGCTGGTACCGACATCGGTGTATATAACTCGACTGACGGCGGCTTGAACTGGGCGCCCTTTGGTGTCGGGTTGCCGCGCTCAGCCGTCTTTGACATGAAGATTCAGAATACGAATCGGTTGTTGCGCGTTGCCACTCACGGACGCGGCATGTGGGAAATTTCAATTGGCGCGGCTGCTCCGTCGCCGACACCAACGCCGACTCCTTCGCCGACGCCGAGTCCAACGCCGACCCCTCAACCTCCGACGATAGTGACAGAAGAGGGAACCAATCGCGCGGCGTCGGTCGATTCGGTGACGTTTGTGAAAGGGCCATTTCCCATCATTTCATTTTTCAACTTTAGCGCCGATCACCATACGCGTGTAATTTTGTTCACTTCTGACCTGGGACTGACTCAGCCCGACCCGTCGAAACTAACAGTAACGGCAGGTGGGACCTCATTGACGGTGGAAAGTGTCGGGCCGTTGACGGGAGTGGCGGGACTCAATGCGTCCTATATCATTGTGAGACTTCCTACGGGATTGCCGGCGGGGGATCTGCCCCTGACGGTAACGCTCTTCGGCGTGGCGAGCAGCAACACACCAACGCTCGGCATTTCACAGTAGGCTGTAACCAAAACCCAGTTGGGAAATAGAGCGCGAACTATAGGCAGAGAGTCCTGCTACAAGTCGCGCTCTAAGATTTTGGCGTTGATTTCGGCACAACATCTGACAAATGGTGCGTGCAGAAGCTCGACGGTTAGGGAGGGCTAGACTGACGGCCGCTCGTCGTAAAGAATGGCAAGTGCGCTTTTTTACCTGGCACGGAGTGCGCGACGTTAGTTGCCCTTGCTCACGCGCGGGCTTCTGACACCAAGACGCTTAAGGCTGGTGCTGGTTTTAAGATAGAATTCACCGGCGCAAAATATCGGTGAACCCCACGCGCTAGGACTCTTTGTGTGGCACGGTTCGAATGAAGCGGAAGCAAATGTTCGAAATGAGCGACTCCGAGATCAACGTTGACCGTCTGATGCATCAGATTCGCGAAGCTGTGGCCAGGCAAAATCAGAGCGCAGGCCAAAATGGTTCGGAGTCGTTGAGTGGTTTTTCTTTAACCGGCAAAATTGATTCGAACTCACAAGGCGATTCTTCTTCGCTGAGTTTGCAGCCCGAGTTTTCTTTTCACCCCGATGACCAGTATCACGTCGATGATTTTCTGAAGTATCACGGGGAGGAGTTTTTGCGCCACGCTTATCGTGCTCTGCTAAAACGAGAGCCGGACCCGAGCGGCTGGACGGAGTATCTCAGCAGGCTTTCCAGCGGTCACTTTAATAAAGTCGACGTTCTGGCCAGCCTGCGTTATTCGCCAGAGGGTGAGCGAGCACAAGTGAAGGTCGCGGGGTTGGCCTGGCCTGCTACGATCAGGCGTCTGGAACGCCTGCCGATTATCGGTTACCTGGTTGAGATGGCAATTGCAGCGGGACGATTACCCCGGCTGCTTCGACATCTTAGGCAATCCGAATTCTATTTCCTGGCGCGTCAACAACAGATCGCCAACCATGACGCTCAATTTCACAAACAGTTGGCGGAAGCCCTGACGCAAGTCTCAGCAAAAACGCTCGCGGGAACCGAGACCGCGGCAAATCAGCAGCTACTGATCGAATCACTGTTACAGCAGCAGAATGATCTCGCCGCAAGACAGATCGAGTTCAATAATCTGATGGAAGCCGGGTTGATCGACTCTCGACAGCATGTGGACGAACGCACGACAGCTCTGAAGCAGCAGTTGGATGAACAAAGAGAAAATTTTCTTCGCCAATACCAGGAGTTAGCTCAGCAGACGGCGGAGCAGATACAGCGGCTGCTTCATCATCAGCAAGAACAGACGCAACAGCTGTCCGAGCAGAAAGAGTTTCTTCGCCAACATCAGCAGTTGTCTCAGCAGGCGGCAGAGCAAACGCAAGAGCAACTTCGACAGCAGCAGGAACAGACGCAACAGGTCGCCGAGCAACTAACCCAGCAGCTGAGCCAGCAAATAGAGCGGCTTCTTCGGGGCCAACAACTGGCGCAAACCGAGATAGTGATGCAAGAGAGGCGCCTCACATTGTTGCTTGAAGAGGCCCGCAAACGTTCGCCGGACGCGCTTGATCAGCCGATCTTGCAGCTAATGGCGACTGAAGAGGATCACCTGCTGGACCCCTTATATGCTTCTTTTGAAGATCAATTTCGCGGCGAACGCGAAGAGATCAAGAATCGGTTGCGCGTCTATCTACCGATCCTCGAGGGTGCGAACGTGCTCCAGGACGTGCTGGACATAGGCTCTGGCCGTGGCGAGTGGTTGGAAATTCTGAAGCACGAAGGAGTCCGCGCTCGCGGAGTAGATCGCAACCGTGTCTTCATTGAGCAGTGCCGGCAACGCGGTTTGGAAGTGGTGGAAGCAGATGCCCTCGCCTATCTACGGAGCTTGCCGGATCGTAGTCTGGATGCGGTAACGAGTTTTCACCTCGTCGAACATTTGCCGTTTGAGACATTAGTCAAATTGTTGGATGAGATTGTTCGTACGTTGAAGTCCGGCGGGCTGCTTATCCTGGAAACACCCAACCCGGAGAACTTCATGGTCGGCAGTTATAGCTTTTATGCGGATCCAACGCATCGGAATCCAATTCCCAGCGCGACCCTCCAGTTTCTGCTCGAATCGCGCGGCCTGGGCCGCATCGAGGTCATGAAGCTTCGTCCGTGGGACGCGGCCAGAATCGACGGCAACACCGAGATAATCAAACGCTTCAATGAATATTTTTACAGTGCGCCCGACTACGGGATCATCGGCTGGAAGGTTTGATTCATATTCGTCGTACCCGCTTCACGCGCGATGTTCGCCAAGAAAATAATTATCGTTACTCCCTGGTTCGAGCGTTTTGCCGGAGGTGCTGAGCTGCTGGCAAAAGGAATGGCCCGTGAGTTTGATAAGCGCGGCATCCCCACGATGGTTTTCACTACCTGCTCTTTATCACCCTACGATAGTTGGTGGAAGGACCATTACCGGCCGGGTGTTTACGATGTTGCGGGAATAGAAACAAGAAGATTCGCAACCGTGAAAAGCCGAGCACGCTATGACGCGGTAATCGGTAAGCTGCGGCGCGGAACAAATCTGACGGCCCGGGATGAGCAAGACTTTTTCGACTATGGTATCAACAGTAGCGATTTGGTTGACGAGTTGGCAGGATTCACAGACGGTGATTATGAGATTATCGCGCTCCCGTATTTTCACGGTCTGACAAATTCAGTCATAAACAGGTATCCGGGTAAGATCTCGCTGATTCCATGTTTCCATGACGAGCCACAGTTTTACTGGGGAACTACGGAAGCCTTGCTTCGCCATGCGAAACTCATCTTTTTTAACTCTGCCGAAGAAAAGCAGATGACGATTAGACAGTATGGCCAAAAAGTGGGACGACGAATCGTTGAAGGTGTCGTTACCGGAGTTGGTGTCGAGTTGCTAATATCTGATGACCAACAAGGGGCCATCTCACCTCGACTGCCCGATAGCTATTTTGTCTACGCCGGTCGCAAGGAAGTCGGGAAAAACGTTCGACTGCTCTGTCAATGGTTTACCAGCTATGCCGAAAAATTCCGGCGCGACACCAAACTGATCTTCATCGGCGGGGGTGACAAGTCTCTCATTCCTTCAACCGATCATTTCATTGACCTTGGTTTCGTTTCGGAAGCGACGAAGCAGCACGTCATCAGGCAATCGAAAGGCGTTATTAACCTTTCTGAGAACGAGAGTTTTTCCATTGTAATAATGGAGGGCTGGCTGCTCGGAGTTCCAGCCATAGTCTCGGCCGGGTGCGCCGTGACCACAAATCACGTCAGAAGATGCAACGGGGGTTTGTACGTCGCAAATGGCGACGAATTTGGTCTTGCCCTGGAATATCTGGAAGAACAAGATGCGGTCCGTAAGATATTAGCCGCCAACGGGCAACAATATGTTTCGCGAGAGTTTTCATTCGATGCGGTGCTCGCAAGATACTTACGAGAGTTTCGTCAACATCAAAAATCTGAACAGCTTTGTTCGACTGCGAGCTGACATGAGTTGCTCCGGCTGCATGACCGGACTTGCGGTCTTCGTCCAGCGCGACCTTCCCCGAAATGAGAATATTAATTGACGGCCAGACGCTTCTTACTCCCGAGATCAACCGAGGGATAGGCATATATTTCAAAAACAGCGTCGAGAATATTCTGGCGAGCGACTTTACGAATGACTTCTACATAAATACACCACTCGGCGCGCACCTCAATAGCTTGTCACCGTGGGCACGGGCGAAGCTCTGCATCATTGATGACCCAGCTTATGATATTCGTGCCGTTCATCAGCGCGGCCGGGAATATTCCGCCGAGCTTTATTCGAGTGCCTTGAACGATGATATTGAGGAGCGAGGAATAGATCTCTATTGGTCTCCCAACGCTTTGATGGACAATGTAGTCCTCCCTGCTGGGAAAGCAAGTGGTTGCCAATTCGCCGTGACGATCTTCGATTTGATAATCCTGGTGATGGCAAAGGAGTATGCCAAACATCGTTCGCCCTCAGCCAGGGCCGCTTATAAGAAAAAACTGCACCTGTTGGAGCGAGACTATGATCTCTTTCTCCATATTTCCCGACACACACAATCCGATTTCACCAGAATGCTGCAAGTGGAAACCAAGAGGCACGTCGTGACCCCGCTGGCAGCAGACAGTTCATTCCGGCCTTATCCGTTCCCGGAGTTTGCCGGCGCGAACGATTACGTGGTTTACACGGGCGGCTTCGATCCCCGGAAGAACATGGATCGAGCCCTGGAAGCCTTTGCCAGATTACAGAAAAGATACGTGGGGGATCAGAACATAAGCGCCACACAACTGTTTATCGTGTGCGGTCTGGATGATGAAGCAAAGAGTCGTATGCTTCGTCGCGTGGATCGTTTAGGGTTGACCGGGAAAGTCAGGCTCACTGGTTTTATTGATAATGACGATTTGCGTGCGCTCTACCAAAGAGCCCGCTGTCTTTTTTTTCCATCCCTCTACGAGGGATTTGGACTTCCCTTACTGGAAGGCCTGGCGTGCGGTCTTCCGGTGGCGTCGTCAAACACTTCGTCGCTTCCCGAAGTCGGCGGTGAACTGGCAATTTATTTTGACCCTTACAATATTGACGAAATGGCTGATAGTCTCTACCAGGCTTTACGAGCGCCAATGGACTATCAGGCCCGGCAAAGAAGGTATGAATACTCTAAGCAGTTTTCCTGGCCGGAAACGGCCCGCGCTACTCTTAAAGCCTTTGCTGATTGCGTAGGCGATGCTCAGCGCAAGAGAGTAGCGGTGAGCGCCGGTGTGGATCATGAGTAGCGAAGCAATCAACTCTGACTTTATCGATGTACGTAAGCTCATGAAGGAAGTGAGCGTTGAAGAATTGTGTCGAACAGCCGAGGAGTTTTTCGCACAACGAGTCAATTGGGACAGCCTTCATGCGAAACCTTTTGCCGAAATCGACGAGACCCCCGAGTTGCTTATTTGTTTCGCGCAGGTTGTGCGAGGCTTGAACTTACTGCCTGACATGACCATCCTCGACTTCGGCGCGGGATCATGTTGGACCTCGCATTTTCTCAGCCAGCTGGGTCTTAAGGTCATTGCCCTCGATGTCTCAACGTCTGCGCTCAAAATCGGCCAAAGGCTGTATCAACGGCATCCCCTTATCGGCAACCAACCTGAGCCGCGATTCTTACAATTTGACGGTCAGAGGTTTGATCTCCCTGATGATAGTGTCGATCGAATTAGCTGCTGGGAAGCATTTCATCATGTGCCCAATCCGGGGCAGGTGATCCGGGAAATGGGAAGAGTTCTCAAAGAAGGTGGCATCGCCGGCTTCTCAGAACCCGGCCCCGATCACTCGAAATCCCCTCAGGCCCAAAACGAGATGCGGACGAACCGAGTTATTGAAAACGATATTGACGTTAGAGAAATCTGGAGCGAGGCGCAGAGAGCGGGGTTTACGGACATCAAGCTGGCACTCGTTCACCCGGACCCCTTCTTGCTTTCCCTGGGAGAATTTGAAGCTTACCTGAGCGGGGAAGATTCGGGCGAGCGCTACATTTCTGAGACGCGTGAACAGATGCAGCATCGCCGCGTCTTCTTTTTAATCAAAGGTGAATCTGCAGTTCCTGCCGATAGTCGTCATCGCGCCGGGTTAATGGCTGAGCTAGCAATCGAGGCAACGTCAACCCGAATCGCTGCCGGCAAGCCGCTGCATTTCAAAGCAGTGGTCAAAAACAGCGGTTCCAGCGTTTGGCTCCCTACACGTCCGGACGAAACGCGATCGAAGTGGAGAGATGATCTTCGCGCCCGGTCCAGGAAGTTGTTCCGCCTGAGACCGATCCCCTTGCCGGCACACCTTGGGTCCGTCCGGTTCGGCATTCAGCTTTTCGATCATAGCGGCGCATTATTAGATATCGACTATTTCCGTCATAGTCTGACGCCGGGCAAAGGACGTGAGATTCTTCCCGGCGAAACAGTTGAATTTAACGCCGAGGTTGTCGTGCCCTCAACAACCGGCAAGTATATTCTGCAATGCGACCTGGTGAGCGAAATGGTTTGTTGGTTTGAGCACAATGGATCTCCAATAGTACGGCTGGAGGTTGAAGTCGTTTAGAGTTCAAATTTTGATGGGATGATTTGCACTTGCCATGGATGAACCTCTCAAGCCTCGCTGGTCAGATGAAGCGACGTTGGACGATATTTATTATTGTTACCGCCTTCTATTAGGTCGCGAGCCAGGCGAGGAAGGTTGGAAATTTTGGAGTCAAAGACTGGCAAGCGAACAGTTCACTTATTCGAAGCTGGCCGCGTATTTTTGTAAATCCAGAGAATATGCAACCAGCGCGAGGGCACGAGGTATCAAGCGGGTAGCACTCGATGGTTTCGACCTTTATGTTTACGAGTATGACTGGGACGTTGGCGAACAAATAGTCCAGACCAAACAGTATGAACCTCACGTAACCTCTTTTCTGAAACAGCATTTGAAAGAAGGCTCGACTTTTGTCGACGTCGGAGCAAACATCGGCTACTTTACGCTGGTCGCGGCGACTCAGATAGGGACTTCAGGCAGGACGATTGCCGTCGAATGCAATCCCAAAAACTGCGAGTTGCTTTACATGAGCTTGCATCGAAACGGGCTCGATAACGTCCTGGTCTATCCATTTGCAATTAGCGACGCAGAGAAACTCATGAGTTTCTCCTGTGGGTTTAGTAATGGCTTTGTCGATGAATTGGGCGAAGATGATAATGAGGCGGTGATCGTGCCCGCAGTAACTTTGGATTTCTTGCTGCGGAATGAACCTCGCGTAGACATGATTAAGATGGATGTCGAAGGTTCAGAAGGAAAAGCGTGGCGGGGTATGAAGCAAGTCGTCGAAAAACATCACCCGGTCATACTCATGGAATTCTTCCCCGCGTTGTTGGAAAAGTATTCGGCCACACGAGGCGATGAGTTACTTGATGACATTTTTGCGCAGGGATACACAGCTACGATACTTCAACCTGTTGACGGTGGTTTTGCAAGAGCATCGTCCCCTGCGGAAGTAATAGAGGAGTGGAAGAAAAAGAGCGAAGCGAGCGGCGACGACTCGAGGGAATACTTGGATTTAGCATTTCAGACTGAAAAAGAAAACTCATTGCCAACGGCGATCACATGAAACGTCGCATCATCCTGCGCGAAATTTCAGTATTCCTCGGGCTTTTCGTTTTAACCGCCATCATGACATGGCCCTGGATCCTGCATCTGCGTGATGCGGTTTCCGACAAAGGAGATCCTTACCTTCACACCTATTTCACCTGGTGGGATTATCACCAGACCGTTCATGACCCGCTGAACCTTTTCAACGCGACGATCTTCTACCCTTATAAGGACACGCTCGCTTTTAGTGAGAACGACTACGGAGTTGCGCTTCCATTCTTTCCGCTTTACGCGCTTGGCTTTCGTCCGCTGACAGTCTTTAGCCTGGCGACGCTCGTCGCTTTTGCTTTCTCGGGTTATGGGATGTTTCGTCTGACTCGGACGCTGACCGGCTCAAACGGCGCTGCCTGGGTCGCAGCCATAGTGTTTGCCTTTGTACCATATCATTTCCAAAGATTACCTCATTTGCCGCTGATATTTGCCGGATGGATTCCACTAATGCTTGAGGCGCTGGTTCTGTTCGCCCGCCGGCGCACCTGGTCACGTTCCCTCTGGCTTGGTTTTGCTTTTCTCATGAATGCGTTGACTTGCGTAGTGTGGTTTACCTTGACGCTTATTCCCTTCGCTTTGTCAGCCATCTTTCTTTTATGGTGGTGTCGTCTGGGACGTGACCGGACCTTCTGGCTACGCGGCGGCCTTGTTCTCGGCATTGCCTTACTGGCCATCGTGGGATTCCTGTATCCGTATTACAGCGTTCATAAGATGTATGGTTTCGCGCGCAGCGCCGCGGACGCGGTAACTCTATCGGCGCGACCTATTAACTGGCTGGCGGTCAGCGAGCGAAATAAGTTCTGGAAAGGGCTGGGTGGCGCGGCGGCGTCAGATGAACTGTCGCTTTTCCCCGGACTTCTACCACCGCTTCTGGCTGTGGCTGCGTTCTTGCTCATCAGCCCGATCGCAAAAAAGTTTCCCACGATCAAATTGACGAAGACGGGCCTGGTTATTCCTCGCCACTTGCTCACCGTCTTGGTGGATCTCGTCGCCTTTGCGGGGTTACTAATCACACTTTTGACCATAGGCTATGGCAGTATTCACCTTCGATTATTTGGGGTTGAACTATTGAGATCCTCTCATCCAATTCGTCCGCTGGTCTTTTTTCTTTTCACCGTGGGTATTCGGTTTTTAATCGCGGTTCCGGAAGTCATTCGACGCATCATCGGCGAAAAAAACTATTTCGCGAGTTTCAGATCCAATCCCGGCGCAATTGCGATACTGCTGGGACTAATTTGGACCGTCACCGGCTTTTTCGGTTCTCTCGGAATGCACTTTCCGTTTCATCGTTTCCTGTTCGCGGTGATCCTTCCTTTCAGAAGCATCCGCGCGCCCGCGCGTTGGGCGATGATCTGCTTTGTGGGCCTGGCGATTCTGGCGGGGTTGGGCGCAGTTCATGTGGCAAAATTGGTGAGACGCTGGAGTCCGCGCGTGCCGCGAACAGTTGTCTATTCGGTGCTCGTTGTTCTAATACTCTTCGAACAGCGAGTGGCGCCAATTCAATTCGCTCGCGGCGAAGCCGATCCGGATGCGCTCACACTTCGTTTGAAACAGACGCCTATGTTGGGCGGGCTGGTTGAGCTTCCGGCCGAAAAGGACAATTATGCATATCAAAGCTATGTACTCCGCGCCGCCGATCATGGCCGTCCGATTATCACTGCGAGCTCAAGTTTCTCTCCTCCCTTTGTTCAGCAGATCGAATCGTTGACTTTGACGCGGCCCATTCCCGATAAGTTTATCGACCTTCTCGAGACCATTCCGGCCTCTTACCTGGTGGTGCACAACTCTTTGCTCACGGCCGACAGCCGCCAGGCTATTGAAGCTCTAATCTCGCGCGGAATAGCCGCCGGACGAATCAGATTTATCAATAGTTACGGAAACCCACTCGCACCGGACGATCTCTATGCGATAACAAAGACCGAGCCGAATGCGCAGACAGAAACGCCCCGCCGAGTAAGTGCGAGCTATTCCTTTGTGCGACAGCAGTACCTGGATATTCTCCATCGCGAACCTGAAAAGGCTGAGTCGGAGAAATGGACAACCTTAATTAACGACTGCCGGGGAGAACTTCCCTGTGTTCTCGATCGTCGCATCAGTGAAGACCTGAATCTGCTTAACTCGCGCGAATTCCAGGATACTGGCGGTTTTGTGTTTCGTCTTTATCAGGCGGCACTGGGACGGGCACCGAAACATGTCGAGTGGGAACGCGACGTGAACCAACTGATTGCCGCCGGCAAGGGAAAAGTCGCTTTTGCCGAGGAATGGGTAGGCAGACCGGAATTTCTCAATTCCTATCCGGAGGCTCTGAGTAATGGTGAGTATGTAGACAAGCTGCTCCAGACTTCCGGCCAAACAGCGGACCAATCCGAACGGGGAACGCTGATCGAAAATCTTGGCCAGGGCAAGCTGACTCGCGCCGGGGCATTGTTGAATCTAATCGACAATTCGTCAGCGAAACCTGAGGACGATAAAGCTTTTGTCACCTTGTGTTACTTTGTCTACCTGAAGCGCGATCCTGATCCGGAAGGCTACAATTACTGGTTACAGATTTACAGAAGCCGGCCGAAAAACGAACCTACCCTGGTACAGGGATTCTTCAACTCCGGAGAGTACCGAACCAGATTCGGCCAACCCTAGGGGCTCGACACCAGGTTCATACAGACAATTCAATGACCTAAGTGAAGTAGAGTCATCCAAGCGCCTTGAACACCTCCGCTAACAGACTTCCGAAAATAGCCTGGCTTTCGCCATTCCCTCCACAAAGAAGCGGCATTGCCAATTATAGTTATTGGCTTGTCAAAGGACTTAGACCTCATTTTGATATTGATCTGTACTACGACAATGAAGCGCCCGTTACTGAACTTCAAAAGGAATTTGCTGTTTTCCCACTGGCCGCCTTCTCGGCGCAACATGAAGATTACGATGAGGCGATCTATCACCTCGGGAACAATAGCGATTTTCACAAGGGAATTTATGAACTTGCATGGAACTTCCCGGGCACGATAGTTCTACACGATTACAATCTCAGTGCCTTCATGTATGAAGCCTTCTATCGTCAGAATCGCGAGCTGTATAGACAAGCATTACCCCGCGGTGACGGAGCCGAACGGCATAAAGGGTTTCAAACGCTAATTAATCGGCTGCTCCCGGGCTCGTCCCAATCTCCGATGTCGCAAGCGATCGTTAGCAGAAGCAGGAAGGTTATCGTCCATCATCGGTGGGTCAAGAATCAGTTTACTAACAACCAACACATAGAGGTTATCCCACACTTTGCGAAGCTCAATTATCAGCCGAGTGAAGAAGAGATCAGGAACCTTAAGCGCAAGTTAGCCCTGAGAGATAATTACTTCGTCATAACTTGTCTTGGATTCATCAATCGAAATAAGTTGCCGGGTCTGCAAATAGATGTCGTCAAGCGATTGATAGATGCTGGATATCCCGTGCAACTGGTATTTGCCGGCGAGCCATCGCCCGAAGTTAAGGATTTAGTGTCAGAGGTGCGGTCCGGAAGGCATCGCGAAGAAATCATCTTCACCGGATATCAAAATGAAGCCGATTACTTCAGCGTCCTATTCGCGTCGGACATTATTATCAACTTGCGAAATCCTTCGATGGGCGAAGCGTCGGGCACTCTGATGCACGCTCTGGCTGCCGCAAAACCGACGATCGTTAGCGACACAAATCAGTATCGCGAGTTTCCTGATAACGTATGTTGGAAACTAACACATAATGAAAATGAGTCGGAAGTATTGTACGCATTCATCAGCGCGTTGCTCTCCGACAGGAATTTACGAGCGGCTATTTCGGACAATTGCGCAGACTATGTGAGAAATGTCTTGGGTTGGGAAAAGATTACCGCTCAATGGACGGAAATCATCTCAAGATGAATGCTTCGCCACCATGCCCGAGTCCGCGCGAACCAGGTAACAGAGAGCCGTTCTGCGCGCGCCAGCGTGAACTTAACTCGCTTGATCCGACGGACGGCCTACCTGATTATTGGCCTACGGATTGATCGTCACGTGCGGCGCTGAGTCAGTCGGCCGGCTGGTTGCGGTACCCACCTTGACCACTATTGGCAAATCGCCTCGATCAACCGTTGAAGGCAGAGTAATGTCTACTACGTCAAATCCCGGCTGATCCAACGAAATCGCTGTTGACGGAACGATCGCCGTCGTACCGATGGTGACGCTGATCGCACTGGCGGATATACCACGGATGCCGGTTAGATGAATCTCAAGCACCGTGGCGACCACGGTGCCACTGGCATTGAGCGTAGTGACATTGAATGGCTCGATTACACACGTAGCAATCGTAGGATTCGTGATGTTGCAAACAACGGCGCGCCCGCCTGGTCCGTTGGTGTTGGTGAAGATATCAGGCTGTGCGGCAACAATTACCACCTGGCCCCGAATCACTGTTCCAGTGCCGGCGGCCTCGTTGTGAAAATTAATAACGAGCGGATAGCTCGCCGTGCCGGTGTTCGGGGCGAGACCGATGGGCACGACAAAACTGATCGACGAAGAACTTACCGAGTAAATCCCGGCAGCCGCGCCGTTGATTGAAATTGAAACGCCGTTTAGCTCGACAGGTAAGGCCGGTGAGCGTTTGGTTTCGGATGCGCTGCTATTGCTGACCGACGCTGGCGCAGGCCCCGGGCTCAAGGTGAATTGTGCGATCGCCAATTCGCCGGTTGCCAGTCCGGGCACAACGAACGGGCTGCTGCTCGGGTTCGGGCTCGCGGTCGGAGAGGCGACCGGAATCAGGCTCGCGCCGGTCAATAGTGAAATCGATCCAGTCGACACGGTGGTGATGTCCGGGGATAGTTGATAGAAAACTTCCTTCGAAAAATCTGGATTACCGCCTCCGAGTTCCGCGCCTTGCAGACTGAATGCGACGCGTCGCCGAGAGTCGCTGGGAAGGCCGCGCAGGCCTGCGCCAGCAGGTCCGGTCGTGTTCGTGAGGCGAATGAACGGACCGGTCGGCGCTGCAGGCAGCGGCGGCGGTAATGGCGAGAGAAAGAGCTGCAAAGTATTCTGCGGATTCAAGCCGGCAATGTCCGCGTTGGCCAATATTGTCCCATCGGACTTGAGATTTAAAAACGAAGTGAATACTACTGAGGTTGGACTCAGCGAAGAGTCATAGTCGGTAAAGGTCGGGAACGACCCGACGTCACCCGGAAATACTGTGGCGCGCGGGGTAAGCTGGGCGAACGTGTCCGTCGCTACATTGTAAACAAAGGTCGCGCGAAACGTCCCATTTGTTCCATCCGCTTTTGGATCGTTAGCCAGGCTCTCGAAGGCCAGAAACTTACCATTCCGACTCAGTCTTCTGCCATAGCTGAAAATTGTTGCGGTCGCCAGAGCATGACCCTGCAAATCGACAGGATCCTTCGTCCTGGTCACCTGGCGCAGACCGGAGCCATCTCGAAGATAAACTTCCGCATTTCCGTCGGCATTGGTCGCAGCCAGGTTCGCGTTAGAAATAAAGGCGAGCACCGAACCATCGCTGGAAAGGCACGGGTTCGAACTAAAGATTGGATTGGCAACTGAGGCGGTTATTGTATTCGTTATCTCGGTAAAAGCCGCAGTCGTACGATTGAAAAGAAAGACTTCAGGATTAGGGATTGCCCCAGTGTCGACGTTACCACCCGTTACCAGATCCCGCGTCGAAATGAACGCGATTATGTTTCCATTATCACTGATGGTCGCGTCACGATTATCGTCGGCAATAAACGCGGGCGCAGTCGAAGTTGCCGGCGATGGCGCGCGACTGGCCGGAGTATTCGTGATGCGCGTAAAGGTTCCCGTTGTCAGATCTATGGGCCCGACCTCGGCCCCGCTTGAAAGATCCAAAGTGTCTGCAACGGTAAATTGATAGGTCCAGATCTCCTGGTTCATGTCAGCGTTTGTTGGCGCGCCAGGGTCTGTGCCGTCAAAACTCGCCGGAGTGACGGGTGCATTTGAACTAAAAACGATCGTGTACGTGCGCTGGCCGGCGACCAGGGCCGGCTGGAGGCTAAGCATCGGACGATTGTTGCTTATTTCGATCGCCACGTCCCTCGGATCAACCGGAGTGGGCGTTGGACTTGCGCTTGGACTCGGTGACGGACTCGGGCTTGGCGAAGGACTGCCGGCAGGCTTCAATACGCTCTTGGTGTCGGTAATCTGAAAAATTCGTCGTTGCGCGTAATCAAACAAAAAAATCTCGCGGTTGCCGTCCTGGTTATTGCGAGTGGCTGTTTTCTCAGTGGCGATGTCTCCGTCGGATTCGATTACGACGAAGCGGCCGTTAGCCGACGTATCACCCGCGGAAGAGTCTCGCCCTGCCTGGGCGTGTGTGATTTGGGCAACAAACGGATCCGGCGTCGAGGTTGCCGGTGACTGAGCTGAAGAAAGCGCGCCGGCGACGAGCATACACGCCACTGCCGCGCACAGGAAAGCAAGAACGAATCTCAACATTAAGACACCGAACGAACGATCAAAATACCACAGGAGATTGAGCCAAAATAGAACGAACGACTACCCAGTGATTCAGCAGTCAGGCCGGACATTGTAAGCGTTGGGCTGTAGTAACCGCAAGCCGCCAATTCCTTTAGTTTCCAGCTAACAGCCTTGGGTTGCTCAAGATAGTACTCAATACCAGAGCATCCACAAATCCCGGCTCTGAAACTTGCTCCACGGATTCTGGCGCGGACCCGGAAAAACGAAACCAAACTGTGCCGTGACCGTGATAAGATTTGCCCGCGGGGGCCATCCTTTCCCGCGCCGGCTTTTTTGAAGTAAACGCGCCGGCTTTTAATCAGTACAGTTGCGACTGAGTGTCTTCCCGAATCGAGAGAGAGAAATGAGCCGAAGGGGACTGAGCGCCATTGTGGCAGTGTGCGCCCTTATTAGCGCACAGGCGCCGGTGCGCGCGTACACGCTGCAGTACCGCGACAGCTCAGGCATAGTTGCGCGCCGCTGGCTGACAAGGCCGATCATCGTTTCCTTCTCAACTTCGCTCAGTTCGCCGCCCGCCAATATCAAGTCCGGCAGCGATGTAATCGGGGCCGCCCGTCGGGCGCTGGATCGCTGGGCGAGTGTGGCCAACATTCAGTTCTTCGAGACTCGATCCACGGCGCAGACAATCAGCCCGCCGAATGCCGGTGACGGCGTTAACCTGATCACTGTTTCCACAGAGAACTCCGCAGCGTTTGGAACTTCAGAGAGTCCTGGCCGGACGCGAGTCTTTCATGATTCAGGCGGAGCGATCGTGGAAGCCGACATCGCCCTGAATCCTACTCAGTTATTCTCGACCGATGGAACGTTTGGCACTTACGATCTCGAATCAACTTTCACGCATGAGGTCGGGCATCTGCTGGGACTGGAACATTCAGCAATCATCGGCGCCACCATGCAGCCGCGCCAGGCAAAGAACGGCCTTTACGGTTTGCCTGCGTTCACCCAACGGACTTTGTCTGAAGACGATGAGGCCGGGGCGCGAGCGCTCTACGGATCGCTGAATGGAATGGGCTCGATTTCCGGCCGGCTGATCGCAGATGGCCCGGCAGGACAATCACAAGCGATCTTTGGCGGGCACGTTTTTGCCGAAGACGTACTGACCGGAAGAGTCGTCGCCGGCAGCGTCACTCTGGCCTCGGGAGATTTTCGCCTCAGCGCCATCACCCCCGGGCAGTATCGCCTGATCGGTCAAAGCCTGGAGGGGCCAGTCTCTGCTGCCGACATCGCCTCGGCGGGTGGGTCGTATTCAGCTTTGGCGGAAACCAGGCCGGTGTTCCGCAGTTTCGTCGGAGACGGCGCCGGCGCGTCCCAGTCTGTGAGCGTTACCCGCCAGGCCGCGACTTCGCTTGGCTTCATCAGACTTTCGACTCCGCCACCAACACTGCAGCCCCGAGTCATTGGCATGAACGGCGAGTTATCGACGGTGGCATTGCCTCTGGAACCGGGCGAGACAGTGACGGTTTATGTGGGGGGCGAGGGTTTGGATCAGATTTTGGCCAACGGAATTTCCGTCAGTTCGCCCTTTATCACGGTCGATCCGGCCAGTTTGGTAGTTGAGGAGTTTGCTACTTCTTATCCCGTGATTAGTTTCGAAATTACCGTTGCGCCCAACGCTCCGCCGGGAGAATATAGCATTCGTTTGCAGTCACCGAGCGGTGAACTCGCATATCTGGCAGGTGCGCTGACAATCGATCCTGAAGGGAACCTTGCCGGCTTCAGATTTTGAGAACCGCAAGCGTCGCTCGATCGCATCGGAAGGGCTTGCCTTATCCGGATGGTGGCGTTAACATGCAGCCGTTCAAGTCGGGATAAACATTTTTCGCCGTGACGGTCACGGGGCTTTTTCTGTAACTTTCATTCGAAGAGTTTACCGGACACCGGAGGTTAAATTATGGTTGACTTTCTGCTGTCAATTGTAGGTGTGGCCTCGCTGGGTGGCGCGATTTATGAGTTTTACAAGTACGTCACCGATACTGGGACAGGACACTTATACGGCTGGATTTCGCTGGGTTTGGCCGTCGTGTTCTGCGCCTGCGCGCTCATGTTGTTCCTGCGCCACGTGAACAAGGAAGAGGAAATTCACATTACCCAGTAGAAGGGGTTGGAAGCATCACCGCGACACTGGATGATTGCTCGCGACAGACCTTCAGCACCCAGCACACTTTTCGCCGGCTTGAGCTTCCCGACCTCAGGCCGGGAATGAAAGCATGATCTGGAGACGCCGTTGGCGCTGGAAAACATTCAAGCGCGAGCGGCGTTTTCTTCTGATCCGATTCTATTAATGCCAGACATCTGGATATCTCTTGACCTTGCCTGAGGAGCAGCGGAACGATGCAGCCACTATTCGCCGAAATGTTTTTGCAAAGCGGAATGAGCGCCAAACAGCCCGGATACTTCTATCCGGTGTTTCTCGGCCTCCTGATTGCGGGCGGCATCGGTTGGCTAATCGCGGCGGTCCTCGGATTTGCGCGGGCGCGGGCCTTTGGCGCTTCGACACGCTGGTTTAGTTTTGCTGCGCTGTTCCTACTCCTTTACCACATCCAGTTTGTCTTGCTGGGAATCGTAGCGGTTATGGGCGCGCAGCAGAACGACTTTGATTCGGTACTCGGCTTTGGCGCATTCTTCAATGTCTTTGTGGTGCTCGGCGGCATCTGTGCCGTGATGGGATTTGTCCGTCTGACCAATCCGCGTTAGCTTTCGCGTGGCCGGCTGGTCGCTCCGGTTTTGATGAGCAGAAAACAATTGCTTTTCGCCGTGTCCGCGTTGATTGCGGGCGCGGCGGTTTTGTTTGCGATTTCAAAGTGGCGCGATAGCAGGCGTCACGGCCGCCCCGCGTTTGTCTATACGAATGGCGCGCGGTTCATGATCGACGGCAAGCCGTTTCGTTTCGTGGGCGCGAATGTGGCGGTGATGTGTCGCGACGAAGACCGCGCGCGCATGCCGGAAACTTTGCAGCAGGCTGCTCGCCTAGGCATCAAGGTCGTGCGCGTTTGGGCGACGGGTGAAGGCGGGCCTAATGACGTCAAGCCGGTCAGTGACTTTAACGATTGGCCGCGCACACATTATTTTCGTCTCAAGCCGGGCGAATGGAACGAAGAGCAGTTTGTCTTTCTCGATCGGGTCATCGCCGAAGCCGCGCGCGACGGACTGCGCGTGCAACTCTGTCTGTCAAACTGGTGGCGCGACACGGGCGGCGTGACACAATACCTGCGCTGGGCCGGCATCGACGGCGCCGATGACGACAAATATCCTTACGGCATAAACAAAGAAAAGGCGATGCTGTTTTATTCGAACGAGACTGCTCGCCGCCTTTATCGCGAGCATGTCGAGAAAATTGCGACGCGGCGTAACACCGTCAGCGGCGTAATGTACCGCGACGATCCAACCATCTTTGGTTACGAACTGATGAACGAAGCCCAGTGCCTGACTGGACGTTGGGCTGAGCGCCGGGCGTGGCTGGCTGAGATGAGTTCCTATCTGAAGTCACTCGATCCCGATCATCCGATCGTGCCGGGCGATTGGGGTTATCGCTCGGCGGCGGAACGGCGCGAGTGGCTCGCTGATCAAGCGCTGCCGAACGTCGACTACTGCGACGTGCACAATTATCCCCGCGACGACACGGACAGTTTTGTCGATTCACCGAAAGCCCTGGGAGAGTTCATACAGAATCGCGTGGCCGCCGCTGTCTCAGTGAGAAAGCCTCTGGTTGTGGGCGAGTTCGGCATGTCCGGCGACGGTTATAAAGGTCTGTCGCCGGCGGATTGGTATCGAGCGTATTTCGATAATGCCGCGCGCGAAGGCGCGTCGGGCGCGATGTTCTGGATTCTGACGCCTGACCCGCAACGCGGCTATGGGGTGACCTGGACGATTCCGCGCGATGCGGCCCTGTTGGCCGAAATCACCGGCGGCGCGCACCTGTTTACGTCGCTGGTAAACGCCTCGCCGCCACCGGCTACGCTCGACGCCGCGAGGCATCTGGTGCCGCGCCAGTTTGTTTTCGCGCGAGACCCAAACGAAAAGGCGGTACAACCCGAACCCATCTATCAACCCGATGGCACGATCCTGTACCGCGTGTGGCCGAACATGGTCGTGCGGGGTGGTTTTGAAAAACTCGGCGGCGGCGACGGGTACATTTGGGGAGCCGGCGCCGGGTACTTCGAATACGTGGTGCCGGCGCGCAAGGGCTATCGACGGGTTGGGAAAATCGTCGTGCGCGCGCACATCCAGCCGCTCTTGCCGAACGACGCGCAGCCGTCGCAGATTCAAACGCGAGTCACTCTGTTCGTCAACGGCAGTGATTGCGGCTGGCGTCAGGTGCCGGTAGAAGATCCCAAGGCGCCGCTAATTCAGGAGTGGCAGGTCGATTCATTCTCAGCGCGCTGGCGCGCGGCGCGGGGCCAGCCTCTCACAATTCGTTTCGCGGTGCTGCCGGATTCGGATTGGATTTATGGCATCAACATCTCAAACTGGCCCGCGGTCTACCAGGCTCACGGTGCCGCGCCGGTGGAAGTTGAACTCAAATGATTTTGATTCTGATGTGGCATGCTGCATCTTGCGCATGATTCACGGCGGGACGCCCGTGGCACTCTTTCAAATCAAATGGTCTGATTGATTTAACGTTGGTTGTCAGCTTAGAGTGCAATCTTTTAGCTGGCTGTTTGCGACCGGCAACCAAAGGTTAGCGTTCGGAGTTCCGCCTTCAGGCGGCCCTTGCTTAAGCAGTGCCGACTAAAGTCGGAACTCCGAACCTTGAACTCTGAACTTATCTGATCCAGAAACGAGGACCGCCTGTGAACAATACCCCCGCTGCACAAGTCTCTGCCCCGCGCGCTGGCGCCGGCTTTGAGTTGTTCCTGATCAGCCTGCTGATTCTTTTTCTCGAGCTGGCCGGCATTCGCTGGTTTCCGGCGCATGCTCTGCACCTGACATTTTTCACCAACGTTGTTCTGTTGGCCTGCTTTCTGGGAATGTCGGTCGGCTGTCTGGCCGCGAATCGGCGCCGCAACTATTTGGCCTGGACACCGGTCTTCCTGGTTATAGCCATGGCCGCCGCGCACATAGTAGAAATCACCAGTGGCTCGTTCGTGAAGTGGGACGAAGGACGTGCTTCGCCGCAAGTGGTTTTCTTTGGCGTGGCCACGCACACGCCGGACATCTTTCGTTATCCGATACCAGTCGAGGTTCTGTGTGGATTCTTCTTTATCGTGATCGCAATGGCCATGATTGGGCCGGGCCAGGAACTTGGACGGGCGCTGAATCTTTGGCCCAACCGCGTGCAGGCCTACACCATCAACATAACCGGCAGCATCGTCGGCATCGTTTTATTTGCCGCATGCTCTTACTTGCAACTGTCGCCGATCTGGTGGTTTGGATTTGTGGCGGTGGGGCTGGGCTACTTTTATTTCATCTCTCCGCGCCGTCGCTTTCGCAAGAAGCTCTACGTGCTGGCCCCGGCGATGGGCCTGCTGTTGCTGCTCGTCATTGGCCTGGCTTCCTACACACTCATACACAATGATTTTCAGGGCCAGAAGGAAGCGCGCCAGATCTGGTCACCGTACTATCGCATCGATTACAAGCCTTATGATTTGTCGCTTTCGGTCAACCTGATCTTTCACCAGTCCATGGTTTCGCGAAACGACCGGTACGCGGCTTATGCTCTGCCGCACATCCTCAATCGCGACTCCGGCCGGCCGCCTTTTAAGAACGTGATGATCATCGGCGCGGGCTCAGGCAACGACGTCAGCCGCGCTTTGCAGTGGGGCGCCGAGCACGTGGACGCGGTCGAGATCGATCCGGCCATTTATCGTCTGGGCACGCAGTATCACCCGGATCATCCGTATCAGGACCCGCGCGTTGAAATTCATAACGATGATGGCCGCAACTTTCTGCGGGCCACCGATCGCAAATACGATCTGATTATCTACGCCCTGGTGGATTCGCTGGTGCTGCACAGCGGCTACAGCAACATTCGTCTGGAGAGTTACCTCTTTACGCAGCAGACCTTCGCCGATGTGAAGCGGCATTTGAAACCCGAAGGCACGTTTGTCGTCTATAACTATTTCCGACAGGGATGGTTGATTTCGCGCTTGCAGCGAAGTCTGGATGAGGTTTTTGGCGCCGGTAATCCGCTCTGCATCACTTTGCCTTACCGCAAAGTTATCGAGCCGGAAGTAAACACGGCCGGCGACTTTACGGTTTTCTTTTCCGGTAACACCGGCAGCCTGCGTCAGGCCTTCACTCAGCAGCCAGAATATTTTCTGCGTACCGATCAGGCGCCTGCGCCAGATTCGCCGAACGGTTTTCAGCAACCGGCTGCTGATGAAAGGCAGCGTTTTGACCAGGCGGCAGAAGCCGACAAGCAGAAGTCTCAGTGGCAGAAGTTCGGGATGGCGACTGTAGTCCAACCGCAAGGCGCCTTGCCGCCCGCGACTGACGATTGGCCGTTCTTTTATTTGCGCAAGCCGATGATGCCGGCGCTGAGTCTGCGCGGAATTCTGATCATGGCCGGGCTGGCGCTGTTGCTGATATTCCTGTTCGTGCCGCGGCGCGGCGCAGAGAATGGCGCGCCGAACAAAGAGCGTTCAGGGCCGCTCAACCTGCAAATCTTTTTTCTGGGCGCTGGGTTTATGCTGATTGAAACGAAAGCCGTAGTCACTATGGCGCTTTTGTTCGGCAGCACCTGGGTAGTCAACTCGGTCGTCTTCTTCGCCGTCCTGGTAATGATTCTGCTCGCGAATGTCTGGACCCTAAAGACAAACGTGACGCGGCTCTGGCCTTACTATGTGGGCCTATTCGTGACTCTGGCGTTGAATACGATCGTTCCGCTCGATTTCTTTTTAGGAATGAATCGCACTCTTCAGGTGACTGGTTCTTGTCTACTGGTGTTTGCTCCGGTGCTGTTTGCGGGCGTGATCTTCGCCGCGAGCTTCAAGCGCACGGCCGAGGCGGATCGCGCTTTTGGCTTCAACATTGCCGGCGCGATGCTGGGCGGACTGGCCGAGAATATGTCGATGCTGCTGGGATTTCAGTACGTGGTGCTGGTGGCGATTCTGTTCTATGCGCTTTCGGCGTTGGGATTCTTTAAGGCAGGAAGCAGAGAGGCCGTAATCCAGGGCGCAGCGGTTGTTCCGGAAACGCAATAGCAACACGGATCGCGGACATCCTGTCCGCCTGAGCGCGCAGCGCGAAAACCTCTTCAATAGCGATTCCTTCCAGAGAAGTCTGAGCGGGTTCGTCCGCTGGCGGACAGGATGTCCGCGATCCGATATTGAAGAATTGAACAGTTGTCGAAGAGAATTCCCTTGCGTGAAACAATTACTGCGAAAAGCGCATTTCACGCCAAGGCGCAAAGTCATTGTTTGAACCCATAAAGCCTGCTCGCATTCTCGCGCAAAACCATCCGCGCCAGTTCGCTGGCTCGTTCGCGAGTAATCTCGCCGTCGTTCATCATTCCCGTCAATGCCAGCGCCAGCGCCTGGCGAGCCGTAGTATTTGAGAGCCAGGCGACCTCAGGCCAATCGACTTCCGGCCCGAAAGAAAACGCGTCTGTGCCGAACAGGATTTTGTCGGGATAGAACTCTAGCCAGTTGCGCAGAATCCCGCTCAGCTCGCGCGGATACATGAAAAATGTCTGCGCGGAAAAATCCGCGTAAACGTTCGGCTTGCTCATCAACGACCGCATTTCCTGGGTGAAGGGATAGCCGCCGTGAATCACTACGAAGTTCGTCTTTCGCAGAGCCGGCTCGTTGAAGGCCGTCTCCAACAAGAGAGGATTGCTGCCACTTTGCCGATAATAACCGCCGGCGCCTTCAATGCAGTGAATGTGCACCGCCATTCCCAGACGGCCTGCTTCGCGCGCGACGTAATAGAAAAGAAAATCCTGTAAGACTTTATAACCCGACGCCGGCGGCTCGCCGCCTCTCACGAATCGCGCATAGATCGCGCGGGCTTTTGCTTCGTCAGGATCGTCAAAGTCGAGTTTCCGCAGATACGCAGCCTCAAACTTTATTGCCACTGCGCCGTTTTTCTTTTGTCGTTCCAGCGTCGGCGTCACGATCAGTTTCAAATATTCATCCAGCGACGATGGCAACGCGCTGACTTTCAAATCAGCGAGATATCGTTTCAGCAGACGCTCTTCGCCGGGAAAGAAGGCTTTGTAGTCGCGATTGAATCGTTTCGCGGCTTCGTTGTTCAGCGGAAAGATCAGCGCGTCATCAAATGCTACCCAATGAAAACGCGGCGCCGACAATCCGCGGCCCATCGCGACCCGATTGGCGAACATTGTTTCGATGTTGAGCTGATCCAAAACCCAGGCCGGGAACGAATCGCCGCGCTCTTTCAGCACGCGTTGTTTGGCGGCGAGCAGTTCACGCACATGCGCTTCGCTCATGTCGTTGTGCGCATAGCGATAGAGCGCGCGCCAGGCGCCGATAAATTCCGGATTGGTGGTATTCAGACGCAACGGCAGGGGGAACGGCTCTAGCGCGTCGAGCGGCAGAGCGTCAAATTCATCGTCGGGCTTTTCGCCCGCGGCGACGCACTTCAGCGGATGCGCGTGATTGTCGATGGCTTTGATTCGGGAAATCTCGTTGAGCAGATCGGAATCAGTGCGCGTCTGGGCGTGAACGTTGAATGAAACTAGACAAATGGAGGCGAGAAGGAAGAGACGAATAGCTGGCGTCATGATTAGTTTGTCTCCCGCGATCGGTTCTAGTTACACGTACTCTGATTTCCGACATCGACCCGCTTGATGCGACCGTCAACCTTTGGCGCGATGGCCGGCACGGACGCAATCGCTTTCTGCAAAATGTCTGTCTCAGACGGGGCCTGCTCCGGTCGAATCAGCAGCTTCGCGTTGCGAAACATGTCATAGCCATCGCCGGCGTCAAGCGCCACATAAGTCGTCGTCGCCAAAGTGTAAGCTCGCTGGTCGTCGAGCGGCTTGCCGTTGACAGTAATGCTGGTGATGCGGGCGCCTGGCTTTCGGCTAGCGTCGTACGCGTAGCGCAAGCCGGAGATCTGCGGGAAACGGCCGGGCTGCGCCTCTTGTCCGATTGAAGCAACGCCGTGTTCCAGCGCCGCCCGAATCACCGCGCCGGTGAGTTGTATCTTCACCACCTTATTGTTGTAAGGCAGAATCGAAAGCACGTCACGTTTGGTCAGTACTCCGGGTTCAATCGTGGTATCGGCGCGGATCGAGCCACCGTTTACCAGGCCGATATCGGCGCCCATGGCCTGTCGAAAGGCATCGGCGATAAAGTTACCCATGTTCGTTTCCTGCGTCCGCACATCGGCGCTCTTTATATCCAATTCAACATCGGTGCGACCGACCGGCTGTTCCAAACTCTTCAGTAGCGGACCGTACTTTCGATCAAGGACAGCGAAGGCCGGGTCGTCATGCAACTTGTCGGTCACCGGAATTATCTGCCAGTCGATGCTTTCCAGCTTGCCCGTTGATTTTGAGATGTTGAGATCGATCCGGCCCAGTTCGCGCGCGTCCGAAGTCATTTTGAAAATCGGCGCGTGACCGGACATAGATTCCAGCAGGGTGTGTTCGTGGCCGCCAATGATTACGTCCACGCCAGAACAGCGCGCGAGTTGTTTGTCTTCGCTCATCGACAGATGCGTCAGGGCCACGATCACCTGTGCGCCCGCCGCGTGAATCTTGGGAATCACGCGCGTCGCCGCGGCGCAAGGGTCCTGAATGTCCACGTCGGGCCCGGGCCGCGAAGTCAGCAAAGTATCCTGAAGCACGATCCCAAACAAGCCGATCTTTACTCCATCGAATTCGCGGACCACAAATTCCGGCGTGTCGGCAAACAACTTTCCGGTCTTCTTGTCGACGACATTGGCGGCCAGCCATTTGAACTGCGATTCGCGCATGCGGTCCTGTAGCACGGCAGGTCCAAAATCAAATTCGTGATTGCCAAAGGTTGCATAGTCGAGTCCGCTAAGGTTCCAGGCCTCGATCATCTGCTTGCCTTTATAAGTATTCGATTCGATCGACGGCGAGATCGTGTCGCCCGCCAACAAGAAGAGCGTGTGCGGTGATTCTTTCATGATCTCTTTGCGCAGCAGCGAAACGCGCGCCAGACCTCCGCGGGTACCGCCGTCAACCGGCGCGAACTGATAGACATCGTTCACTTGCAGCAGAGTCACGCGGACTGGACAGTCGCGTTTTTCCTGCGCTGTCGCGCGGCTGAATTCAAGGGCGGACGTGGTAAGAGCGAGAATCGCCGCGATCAATGCGACCGAGACAAGCGCCACTCTCCGCGTGGCGAAACGAATAGGAATCATGACTGAAGCCTTTCAGGAAAGAATTCTCAGTGAACCCGTAACGTGTTGGATCAAAACGTTTGGATTATACTGAGACGAAGTGATTTGCGACAATCATTTGAAGTTCAGAGTTCAAGCTTCAACTTGTTTCGTCGCGACTGACAAACTGAAAGTTGAACTCTAAACGCATATGTTTGAGGAAACAGTATTCATAACCGGTTTTCCGGGGTTCATCGCGACTCGATTGGTTAAGCGTCTGGCGGCTGAAGGTGCGCGCTTTATTCTGCTGGTACATCCGGTGTTTCTCGCGACGGCCGCGGAAGAGTTAGCTCAGATCGCCAGTGAGACCGGCGCCGACGCGAATCATTTTTGGATAGTCGAGGGAGATATCACCAAACCCGGCCTTGGTCTCTCAGTCAGCGACCTGGAGCGCGCGCGTCAGGAAACGACAACCATCTTTCACCTGGCCGCGATCTATGACCTGGCGGTCGCCGGCGACGTGGCCTCGCACGTCAACGTCGAAGGCACGCTGAACGTCAACCTGTTTGCTAAGTCGGTTGAAAACTTGCGGCGATATCATTACGTCTCGACCTGCTACGTCGCTGGTAAGCGCGAAGGTCCGATCATGGAAAGCGAACTACACCATGACTCAGGGTTTCGCAATCACTATGAACAGACAAAGTATCTAGCTGAGTTGGAAGTCGATGCATTGAAAGCCGAGCTTCCCGTGACCATTCACCGGCCCGCGGTTGTCTGCGGCGACTCAGTGACGGGCGAAACGGCAAAGTACGATGGCATCTATTATTTGATTCATTACCTGCGCAAATGGCCCGGCGGATTGACGCTCCTGAACATCGGCAATCAGGAGGTGCGTCTGAATCTGGTGCCGATTGATTTTGTGATTGAGGCAATGATTACGCTGGCCAAAGACGATCGCGCAATCGGCGCTACGGTGCAGCTTGCCGATCCGGCGCCCCTGACTACCCGACAACTGTTCGATGAGATCTCAAAAGCGATCGGCGGACGCGATTCACTGGCCACCGCGCCGGCCGGCATCGTCTATCCCGTGCTGATGTTGCCGCTGGCGCCAAGGATTACCGGCTTGCCGCATTCGGCCGTGCCGTATTTCTTTCTCGAGCAGACCTACGACACAACCCGGGCCCGCGAGCTGCTGGAGCCTCACGGAATTCGTTGTCCAAAGTTTCCGGATTATGTAGGAGCGTTGGTGAACTTTGTAGCGGAGCACCCGAGGCTGGATTGAGGTCAGAACCGCCTGCGGTAGCGGGCGGTTGATGTCTGATGCTGATTCATGTTCGGTGACGAGAGTTCAACCGCCCGCTACCGCAGGCGGTTCTGACTCAAGGTCCCAGGCGCTCAATCAGCCAGGAACCATTTTCCCGCAAACGGTAACGCAGCCGGTCGTGCAGACGATTCTCCTGGCCCTGCCAGAATTCAATCGCGCTGGGCTTCACACGATAGCCGCCCCAGTGCGGTGGGCGCGGCACGTGATCGCCGAATTGTTTTTGTAGTTCAGCAAAGCGCGCTTCCAAAGTCCGCCTGCTGGCAACCACTTCACTTTGGTTCGAAGCCCATGCGCCCAGCTTGCTCCCGAGCGGCCGGCTCTGGAAGTAAGCGTCAGACTCTTGGTCGGAAATTTTCTCGACCGCGCCTTCGATTCGCACCTGTCGCCAGAGTTGTGACCAATAGAAAAGCAGACACGCGCGCGGGTTCTCGCTTAGCTCGTTTGCTTTGCGGCTTTGGTAATTCGTGTAAAAGACAAAGCCGCGATCGTCAAAGCTTTTCAGCAGGACGATCCTGGCATCTGGATTTCCGTCTTTGGTCGCGGTGGCCAGCGTCATGGAAATCGCGTCCTGCTCTGACACTCCGTGGGCGCGTACTTCGTCAATCCAAACCTGGAATTGGCGGATCGGATTCGGGTCGACGCTGGTTTTGTTAAGCGCGGAGGGTTGCTGGGTCATGAGAAGGTAGCTGCTTGCGGAACTTTGCGCCTAGGCGCCTTTGCGTGAACTGTCACCTATGCAAAACGAATTTTCACGCCGAGGCGCAAAGACGCAAAGATAATAAAAAGCTACGAGGCTTCGGCTTCTTCTTTTTTCTTGGTCCACATGCCGGCGATCTGTCGGGCTTCGGCAAGCGTCAGATTGTCGTAGATATCTGCGTCGTTCTTGATGACGCCGTCTTCCAGTTCGCATACCTGCCAATCCGGCGCTTCGGGATCACTGCCTGCGGCGCCAGGGGCAACGCGGATTTCATAAGATACTTCGGTGTTTTCTTCGGTCATCAAACTCTACCCTTCATTGTGACTACGGCTTGCCTCAAATAGACAGCCGGTTTGTTGTGACCGGGAATTATGACCTACCCAAGTAACGACCCGCAACCGTTTGCGCTATCATCGGTGGCCAGCTCGGAGAGAATTTGAAGTGACAGCGAAGTCCAAAAAGGTTGAGAGTACGGCTTTACCCCTGGTCGCCATCGTCGGTCGGCCCAACGTGGGCAAGTCGACTTTGTTCAATCGGCTGATCGGACAGCGGCGCGCGATTGTCGGCGACGAGCCTGGCATTACGCGCGACCGCATCTATGGCGAAGCCGATTGGAACGGGACGTCATTCGCCCTGGTCGACACTGGCGGCATCGTTCCCGATGACGACGCGGTAATCCCGGCGAATATCTTGAAGCAAGCCGGATTCGCGATTGATGACGCGGTGGCCTTGATCTGGGTGGTGGATGCGCGCAAAGGAATCACGCCGCTCGATCAGGAACTCGCGCGGTTGCTGCGCTCGACCGGAAAACGCGTCCTGGTCGCTGCCAACAAAGCCGACGCGGTGAGTTTTGAAAGCGACGCCGGAGAATTTCACGGCTTTGGCTTCGCCGATGTCTTTCCGATTTCAGCCGAGCACGGAAATGGAATTGGCGAGATGCTGGATGAGTTGGTGAGTGGAATACGGGGCACTAGCCTGACCGTTAGGGAGGGCTCAGAAAAGATTTCACGCAAAGGCGCAAAGACGCAAAGGGACCCCCGGGGCAGTAGCCCGACTGTCAGGGAGGGCGTAGCTGAAGGGATTGAAGAAGCGGACGACCCGACCGCGCTCCCAGCAAAAGAGTTGCGCCTGGCCATTGTGGGCCGGCCCAATGTCGGCAAGTCGTCTTTGCTCAATCGGCTTTTGGGTGAAGAGCGCGCGATTGTCTCGCCGGTTGCCGGCACCACGCGCGACGCAGTGGATACCTTGCTCGAAACTCCCGAACAAACCTTTCGCATCATCGATACTGCCGGCATCAGGCGCAAAGGCAAAACCCTGGCGATGGCGGAAAAACTTTCCGTAGTGATGGCGCGCAAGAGTCTGGAGCGTGCTGATGTGGCAATCATTCTGCTTGATGCCGAGCAGGGAATTGCCGCGCTGGACGCTGCGATCGCGGGCTATGCATTTGAGGAAGGCTGCTCGATCATCCTGGCGCTAAACAAATGGGACGCGTTGGAGAATAAGAAAACCGGAACGCCGGCGGCTTTTGAACGCAAAGTGCGCGAGCAGATGAAGTTTCTTAGTTGGGCGCCGGTGGTCACCATCTCAGCATTGAAAGGTCAGCGCGTGGGAAATCTTTTGCCGCTTGCAGTGAAAGCTAACAAGGCGCGCAAGGTTCGGATTCCGACTTCGCGTTTGAACGAATTTTTTACCCGAGAGATCAGGCAGCGCTCAGGTATCTTGCCGGCGAAAACGCATGGGGGCTCGCGTTTGCACGTGCAATACCTCACCCAGATAGGAGTCCGTCCGCCAACCATGGTCGTATTCACGTCCGGCGGAAAGGCGGGCTTGCATTTTTCCTTCCTGCGCCATCTTGAGAACCGTCTGCGGAAAGAGTTTGATTTTTTTGCGACGCCGATCAGGATCATCGAGAGGCACAAAGGGAAACGTAAACGGTAAAGCTTTTATATGCGAATCTCGATGGCCGGAAAAGATTAATTGACCGCCGAGGCCGCTGAGGAAATCGCGAGGACTCAAGAGGGACTTCTCTGCGAGCTTTGCGGAGAATTCTGCGATCCTCTGCGGTTAGGAAACTGATGGAAACTCAAGCACTCAAGTTCGACGTGGACGCTCGTGAAGGTGAAGCGCGGGCGGGCATTTTAACCACACGTCGCGGTGTGATCGAAACCCCCGTCTTCATGCCTGTCGGCACCGCCGGCACGGTGAAGGGAATGCGCTTCGAAGAATTGGAGTCAGACGATCTTGACGCGCGAATCATTTTGGGGAACACCTATCACCTCTGGCTGCGCCCGGGAATAGAAACCATTAGGGCGTCCGGCGGCCTGCACAAATTCATCGGGTGGGACCGCGCGATGTTGACTGACTCGGGCGGTTTTCAGGTTTGGAGTCTGGGCGCGCTCCGCAAAATCTCGGAAGCAGGCACCGAGTTTCGCTCGCATATCGATGGCGCGCTTTGCTTTCTCTCGCCGGAAATCTCAATGGAGATTCAAGCTGTGCTCGGCGCCGAGATCGCTATGGCCTTTGACGAATGCGCACCCGGTGAGGCGACACCGGAAGAAGCGCGCCTCAGCATGGAACTGACCTTGCGCTGGGCGAAGCGATCGAAAGAAGCGTTTGAGGAAGCGCAAGTTGTTAACTTGCGGCCTGATCCCGACGTCGCTGCTGCGCAAGTTAACAACTTGCGCTACCGGCAGGCTCTGTTCGGGATCGTGCAGGGCGCATCGCATCTGGATTTGCGCCGTGAGAGCCTGGAACGAACGGTCGAGATCGGCTTTGATGGCTATGCGATCGGCGGACTCAGCGTTGGAGAAAAGAAGCCCTTGATGTTTGAAGTGATCGAGTACATTGCGCCGCGGATGCCCCCCGATAAGCCTCGGTATTTGATGGGCGTGGGAACACCTGCGGACCTGGTCGAAGCCGTCGCCCGCGGCGTCGACATGTTCGACTGCGTTCTGCCGACGCGTAACGGCCGCACGGGCCAGGCTTTTACTTCGCTGGGAAAACTGAACATCAAAAACGCGCGCTATGCTCTGGACCAGCGGCCTTTGGACGAAGCCTGCCAATGTTCGGTGTGTCGCCGCCATTCACGAGCATTTCTCAGGCATCTGTATCTGTCCGGCGAGATGCTCGCAAGCATCCTTTTGACGCACCATAATCTGGCGTTCTTCCTTGACACTATGCGACGCGTAAGGCAAGCTATCCGTTCTTGTCAATTCGCTAAATTTCGGCGAGAGTTCACAGAGCAGCTAAGCTCAGGATTGGGACAAGATTGCGTCTGAACTCGTGAGACGCCGGACGTTACCGGCCGCTTGGCCGGGGTTGCGTAAGACGGCCCGGCGACGGGCGAGTTGCGGGAGAGGCATCGACTAAGATTATGCTCTTATTTCTTTTTCAAGGCGGCGGGGGTTTCGGATTTCTGATTCCGATGCTGCTTGTTTTTGGCGTCTTTTATCTCCTGCTAATCAGGCCCCAACAGCGGAAGCAGCGCGAGCTGCAGGCCACGATCGCGCAATTGAAAGCCGGCGACAAGGTGATCACGACCGGCGGTGTCATCGGGGTGATCACAGCCGTGCGTGACACTAGTTTTTTAATCCGAAGCGCTGATAAGTCGATGCTTGAGATTGCTCGCTCGGCCGTGGCCGGTGTTGATTCGGAAGAAGAAAAGAAATAGTGGCACAGACTCTAGTCTGTGGAAAATAAGTTGAGAGAATCACAGGCTAAAACCTGTGCCACCGTTGTATGAAGAAACGGAACCTGCTGCAGCGATCAATAGTCATCGGGATAGTAACCCTGGTTGGTCTCTACATAGTTATCGGACCACACGGGCGTCGTCCTCATCTCAAAGATTTCACGCCCTCCGGAATAAAGGAAAATCTGGCGCAGAACATTCATCTGGGGCTGGACCTCAAGGGCGGAGCGCACCTGGTGATGCGAGTCAAGATTGAGGATTACCTGAAGCGCCTGACCGAAGATAATGTCACCGCGGCCCAGAATGCCGCCAAGGATGCCGGCTTTGAAGTGAAGGAAGCGCATGCCGACACGTCCAGTGGAAACCATCGCGTCGTTTTGCAGGTAAGCGATCCGTCCAAGATCAAGGAAATTCGCGACGCCGTGGAAAAGAAAGTCAACATCGGCGATCGTGATGGCTGGTCGTTTTCGTCTTCGGGTAACACTCTGGTTTGGACGCTGAGCGGATCGACCGAACGCACACTGGCGGAATCGGCAACCGAACAGGCTCTGAAGATTATTGAAAGCCGCATTAATGCTTTCGGTGTATCCGAGCCGACGCTGCAACGTCACGGCGCTCAGAACTCTCATGAGATCCTGCTGCAGATGCCCGGCATCCAGGATGCCGAGCACGTAAAGCAACAGTTGGGAACTCCGTCGCACCTCGAGCTGGTCCACGTTATTAGTCCACCGAGTCCTGCTTCAGTTCAGACCTATGCAACCAAAGAAGAGGCGATTGCCTCGCTGAACAGCGGCGGCAATATTCCCGCAAATCGGCGCGTGCTTCCTTACACTGAGCGTCCCGGGTTAACCGGCCAGGATGCGAATCCCAACATCAAACCGCCTCAGAAATGGGTGGTGGTTGAGTCGCCGGCAATTATCGATGGGGCCGAGTTGCGAACTGCGACAGCGGCGCAATCACGTGGCGGAGGTGACGAATACGAGATCGACTTTTCGCTCAAGAAGACCGGCGCCGACAAGTTCGGAGCGTGGACCGGGGCCAACATAAACGAGTACATGGGTGTGGTGCTCAATGATGAAGTGAAGTCTATTGCGTTTATCAAGGGCCAGATTTTCGATCAGGGACAGATTACCGGAAAATTCACCAAACAAGATGCTGACGATCTGGTGCTGACGTTGCGTTCAGGTGCACTGCCTGCCGGTATTCAATATGAAGAAGAACGCACCGTCGGACCAAGCCTGGGTGCCGACTCGATTCGCTCCGGGGTGCGGGCTTCATTGCTCGGGTTAATATTGGTAGTGACCTTCATGCTGATCTATTACCGCGGCGCCGGTATAAATGCCGTGGTCGCGTTGCTGCTCAATATGATCCTGATGCTGGCCGGACTGATTATGTTTAATGCCACCCTGACGTTGCCCGGTATCGCCGGTATCATCCTGACAATAGGCATGGCGGTGGATTCCAACGTGCTGATTTTTGAACGTATTCGCGAGGAGATACGCTCAGGCAAAACCATTCCCTCGGCGATCGAGCAGGGCTTCGGGCACGCTTTCGTGACGATCATCGATACCCACGTGACCACGATAGTCTCTTCGCTGTTTCTGTATGCGTTCGGCGCCGGGCCAATCCGCGGGTTTGCGGTCACGCTGGTGATCGGCCTGCTGGTTAACTTGTTTTCGGCGGTTTATGTTTCGCGCACGATCTTTATGTGGCTTCTCAGTCGTAAGGGAAGACGCGTTGAGTCGCTTAGCATCTGAAAGCCGTTTAACCCTGGTGATTGGAAGATAGACATCGGAAGAGCCGCTTTCGGCTAATCAGTTTTCGGATTCACGATAAGATGTTTCAACTATTTCACGACATAAGAATTGACTGGCTGGGCAAGCGCCGATTCTTTATCGGCATTTCGATCGTCCTCATGTTGGCCGGCATGGGTTCGGCCATATACCGTCACAAGTTTCATCCGAACGGCACTGAAGCATTCAATCTGGGCGTTGACTTCAAGGGTGGCACGGTCGTGACCGTCCGGTTCAAACAGCCACCTTCAGTTGAAAATCTCCGCGCCGCGATTAATCAGGTTGGCGTTCGGGATGCCGTCATTCAACCAATTCTGGATAAGCGCGGCGGGTTTCTCGTGAGAGTGCCACACCAGGGCTCCCAGACATCGGATACGGGTGAGAATCAAGCGGGCGTAGATGCGGCCCGCACCATGGTGAGACAAGCCCTAAATACATTTGGTCAGGAAGCTGAAGCCACCAGGTCTCTCGAAGAAGATCCTAAGGCAGCGTACAAGATCGAAGGCACTGACGCGGTGGGCGAAGTGGCCAGTAAGCAACTGCGTACGCAGGCTATTGCGGTGACGATCGCCGCGCTGATCGGGATGCTGCTCTTTATCGCGTTTCGTTTTGAATGGACATACGGCGCCGCGGCGGTGATCGCCGTCTTTCATACGGTGCTGGTAACGCTGGGCCTCTTTTCGATTTTTCAGATCGAGATCAATCTAACTGTCATCGCCGCCCTGCTGACCCTGGTCGGCTTCGATGTAAACGACTCGATCGTGATCTTCGATCGTATTCGCGAGAATCGAAAGCTCTATCGCCGGATGAATCTCTACGACGTTACGAATCTTTCAATTAACCAGACACTTTCGCGCACGGTAATTACTTCGGGCCTCGTCTTTCTCTCGGTCGTCGCGTTGGTGTTGCTGGGCGGCCAGACGCTCAGGCCGTTTTCGCTCGCCTTATTGATGGGCATCATCTTCGGTACTTACGACACGATCGCCGTCGCCGGTCCGATCATGGTCTGGTGGGAAAGAAGATTGGAAGCGGCCAATAAAAAGGCCGCGGTTTCGACGCGCGAATCAGGCATTGCGTCCGGTCGCAATCCGGCGCCGGGTGGGCGCGCGCGCAACGGAGTTGGCAAGCCTTCGCGCGCGGCCTGACCCGGGAACCCAAACCCGTTTGTTGGAGTCTAATCATCGCGGGAGTTGACCGGCGACCTGCTCGGTTCAGGGTGGCAAAAGACACTCTTTTGCGGCGGGTTTTGTTCTTGACTTTGCGAGTGATTGCGGCATAGACTGCAAAAGTTGCTGGCCAATTAAATACGCTTTGTTATCGTGCTCTGGCTTTTAGAGGGTAGGACGCGCGGGGGGTTGTATGTTGAGATGGCCAGTCTCTTTGTGTCTCGCACGGTGGTTGGACTCAACACGGCGACACGCTGAATTGGTTCTCCACTGCTTTCCTTCTCTTTTAATGTTTATCAAGCGGGTTTTTCCAACAACGGATTATGACGCAATTGTGACTGATCTTTTTCAACCCTGACCCCTTTGGCACCGAATAGGGAGGACAGAAGGATGTTCGACAATTTAGTTGAGTCGGGTTCGCACAAACAGGATGTAGCGCGAAAAGGCTCGTTCATTCTAATCACTCTGGCCGTGTATGCCGTGCTCATCGTGGCGGCGGCGATCGCGGGTATCATGCTGGCCACGGCAAATATTGACCAGCAAACGCTTGAACTCACCGCTTTGATTGCGCCGGTTCCGGTTCAGCAGCAACAACAAAAACAAGACCAGCCCAAACCGGAAAAGGTCAACCTGGACAAGAATGTCGACGTGCGCAAAGAACTGATTGCGGATGTGACGCGCACCGATTTGGTGCCGAAGACGATTTCCGCCAAAGCGAGCGATATCCCTCCGGTGCGCAAAGGCGTAGTCACCATGCAGGGTAGTAGTAACTCGAATGCGATCGCGCCGATTGCTCCGGGAAGTGGTACCGGCAACATTATTTCGGGACCCCAAACGGTTCAAGTTAAGACTGATGACGCGCCGCCACCACCCCCGAAGCCGACCCCTCGGGCGCCGATTTCTGGCGGTGTGCTAAACGGAAAAGCCGTGCGTTTGGTGCAGCCGCAGTATCCTCCGATTGCGCGCAGCGCGCACGCGTCCGGCCAGGTCAGCGTGCAGATTACTATTGACGAGAACGGAAATGTGATTTCGGCCCATGCGGTGTCCGGGCACCCGTTGCTGCAAGCTGCGGCAGTAGGCGCGGCACGTGCGTCGAAGTTCACCCCGACCAAGCTTTCGGGTCAGCCCGTCAAGGTTAGTGGCGTAATCATCTACAACTTTGTGGCGCAGTAACAATCCGGCGCGCTGGTGCGCTCCAGAAAACCGAGAGCAACCAGCGCTCGGTTCATCGCCGGTCAGGAATCAATGTAATCAAAACTTTTTGGAGGAGTTACCGTGACTATTCTAACAAGCATCCTTGGAACAAAAGCCATTGGCTTTCTTTGGTTCCTCTGGCAGACACCTAGCCCTTCTGCCAGCGCAGCGGGCGGCAATGAATTCACCATGACCGAAATGGTCAAGAACATGGGCGCCGTCGCTATTACGGTCGTGATCATTCTGCTGATCATGTCTGTTTATTCAATCGCCATCATGGTCGAGCGCTATCTGACCTATACGGCGGCCAAAAAGCAGTCCCGCGAGTTTGCTCCGCGCGTGGCGCAGGCGCTGAAGAACAACCGCATCGAAGAGGCCATCAATATCAGCGACAAACATCGGAAATCGCACCTGGCCATGGTGGTGAGCAGCGGGTTGCAGGAGTTTCGCGCCCACGAGGGGTCATCCGATATCTCGGGCGACGAGATTGAAGCGTCGAAGCGGGCCCTGCAGCGCGCGATTGCGATTAAGACTGCCGAGTTTCGCCGCGGCTTGTCCGGTCTGGCCACCATTGGTTCGACGGCGCCGTTTGTGGGTCTGTTCGGCACCGTGTTCGGCATCATCAACGCGTTTCGCGGGATGAAGAATGCCGAATCAGCCGGTATCGCGGCCGTCGCCGGCGGTATTTCCGAAGCCCTGTTTACCACGGCGCTTGGTCTGGTTGTGGCGGTCCCGGCCGTGTGGCTTTTCAATTATTTTACCGGCAAGGTGGATGGCTTCGTCGTAGAGATGGACAACTCGGCTTCTGAGCTGGTTGACTATTTCATCAAGAATCGTACGAAGCAACTGAATCCGTAGTGCGCACTTGAGGCGGGTATCGGACGCGGAGAGTCTCCGCGTCAGCGAACTCGCCTATTTTCGTGGCTCGGTCGAATTAAGGAGATTGTTTTATGGGAATGCAAGCTGGCGGTGGCGGAGGTTTGCAGTCGGAGATCAACGTTACGCCGATGGTCGATATCATGCTGGTGCTGCTGATCATCTTTATGGTGGTCACACCTTTCCTGCAGCAGGGCATCACGGTTGCTATCCCGCGCGACTTGAAAAACCCCGACGAAGATCAGGCCATCAACAAAGAAACTTCGGTGATCATCTCAGTCCCGAATGATAACGATTATTACCTGGCTAAGAAGAAAGTAAGCCTGGATGACCTCAAGACGGCAGTCGAAAAGGCCCTGGCTAACAAGAAGGAAGAAGACAAGATCGTCTATATCAAGAGCGGCGTGAATGTCAGTTATGGCGAGGTCGTAAAAGTAATTAACGCCGTACGCGAGAAGGGCGTTGACAAGATTGGACTGGTGGCCGACCGGAAGAAGAAGGGAGCCACTGCTCCCGCAACCTGATCGAATTGAGGCCCGGAGCAAGGGTGTCCGCAGGCAGGTCCGAAAGAGGATAAAGCTATGGCAATGACTTCTGGGAGCAGCAATCGCGCCGTTCCCTACATTAACGTCACGCCGTTGATTGACGTGTTGCTGGTGATGCTGATCATCTTCATGGTGGTCACGCCGTTAAAGCCCAGCCGGTTTAAAGCCGATATCCCGACCCAGCGGGATCCCAATGAGGATGTCAGCAAGCTTAAGCCAAATCCGCTGACGCTGGTGGTATCAATAACTCCCGATCTGCAGTTGAAGCTCAATCAGGATCCCATGGGTTCGGTGAACGACACGAGTGCGCTGGCGGCCAAACTTCAGCAAACGTTTCAGCAGCGCAAGGAGCAGCATGCCTACAAAGTAGGAATGGAAACTGCGACCAACATTCCTGAAGATCAGCGGATCGAGAAGACTGTGTTCGTTAAGGCGCCGCGCGCCCTGAAGTATGGTGATGTGGTAAAAGTGATCGACGCCATTAAAGGGGCCGGCGCTAGTCCGGTCGGATTGCAGGTGGACGATCTGCCTTAGTCGCAGAAGCGATAGTTGCCCGTAGTTCTTCCGCCCGAATCGCTTTTTTGCTTACCGGAAAGCGAGGCGGCATCTTTCATTTAAGACGGAGCTAACCGAAATGAGATTCTCTCGGTCCAGGATCGGCGCGACAGCGATCCTGGCTTTGTTTGTGGTCGCCGGCGCCGGCTGCACGCTCATCAATAAGGTAAGGGCCAAGAACGAGCTGAACGAAACGGCGCGTTCCTACAGGGAAGGGCACTTCGAAGAAGCTGAACAACATGCCAGGCGCGCTCTGCTCTATGATCCGACCAACAAAACTGCTCGCATCTTTATCGCGCGCGTTATCCACCAGCAGTACAAACCCGGCGTAGATACACCGGATAATATCCAGAAGGCCCGCGATGCGATCGAGGCCTACAAACGCGTTCTGGAGATTGATCCAAATAACGAAGAAGCCTTTAAGGCGGTCTCGGTCCTCTATGCTGCCATAAAGGACGATGCGAAACTGCGGGAGTGGATCCTGGCCCGAGCCAATGATTCCAATAGAAAGAATGAAGAGCGCGCTGAAGCGTATGCAATTCTAGCCGGGAAAGATTGGGACTGCTCCTTCAAGATTACTGAGCAGCCTGAAGTGAAGGTGACCTCGAATGAAGGTGGGAGTCCGAAAGTTACTTACCAGAAACCAAAGGAGCAGAAGGATTTTGACATGATTCAGCGCTGCGTCGTGCGCGGATTGGAAGAGGCTGAGACGGCCATCAAATACGATCCGAACAACGAGTCCGCCTGGTCTTACAAAACGAATCTACTGATCGAAGCAGCGAAAATCGCCAAGATGAACGGCGAGGCCGACAAGGCGGCTCAATACACCAAGCAAGCTGAAGTGGCCCAGAAGCGAGCTACCACTCTGGCCGAAGAACGGAGAAAGAAAGAGGAAGCAGCCTCACAAGCGGCTTCGCCGGCTCCCTGAGAACCGCAAACGCCAGCAGATTCTCGCGCACAACAAGCGAGCAGCGAATAGGTGACGTAGACTTTCGGGTCGGGCGTCACCTATTGCTATAATCAGCACCAGGTCAGTGGTTAGTTGTCAGTAGTCAGTTGATTGGGAACTATCAATTGCAACTGACTACGGACAACTGGCAACTGACCACTTTTGTATATGGTTCGTATCGAAGAAATCTGCGAGAAAGTAAGGCGCAACCATCCCCAGGCGGACCTGAACCTGCTGCGCCGCGCTTATCTGTTTTCGGCCCGCGAACACAAAGGCCAGAAGCGCGCCTCGGGTGAGTCGTATCTGGTCCATCCCCTCGAAGTCGCTAACATTCTCGCCGACATGCGGCTGGATGCCGTCTCAGTTTCGACCGGTTTGCTCCACGATGTAGTGGAAGACACGCTGGCGGATACGGCGACGATTCGCGAGTACTTCGGCGATGAGGTAGCTCATCTGGTCGAGGGTCTGACGAAGATCGCGCACATCAGCAGTGTTTCGCGGGAAGAGCAGCAAGCTGAAAACGTCCGCAAGATGTTGCTGGCGATGGTTGACGATGTGCGGGTCGTGCTGGTGAAACTCGCCGACCGGCTGCACAACATGCGGACGTTGGAATATCTCGACGCCGAAAAGCGGCGCCGCATCGCGCAGGAGACGATGGACATTTACGCTCCCATCGCTCACCGGCTGGGAATGGGCAAACTGCGCGGTGAGTTGGAAGACCTCGCCTTCAAAAACCTTCATCCGGATGACTACCGCGACTTGACGGCCCAGATGGAAAAGCGCCGGGCTGCCAACGAAGCCTTCCTCAACGACGTGACGGCGACGATCCAGGAGAAGATGCAGGAGACGGGCGTGCCGTTTGTGCGGATCGAAGGCCGCGTTAAGCGGCTCTACTCGATCTGGAAAAAGCTGGGACGCCAGGAAATAGATCTGGATCAGGTTTACGACCTGGTGGCGGCACGGGTGATTACCCCGAACGAAATTCGTGACTGTTATGGCGCACTCGGGGTTATTCACAACACCTGGAAGCCGGTGCCGGGCCGTTTCAAAGATTGGATCGCCACGCCGCGCGACAATTTGTACCAGTCGCTGCACACTTCAGTGATCGGGTCGAAAGGCCAGCCGTTCGAAGTACAGATTCGCACCGAGCAAATGCACACCATCGCGGAAGAAGGCGTGGCCGCGCACTGGAAATACAAGGAAGGCAAACGCGGTCCGCGCGATGACGACGAGGCCTTGAAGGTCCTGCGCTCGCTGGTTGAGTGGACACAGGAGGTCAAGGACTCGCGCGAATTCATCGACGCGCTGAAGCTCGATCTCTATCCTAAAGATGTTTACGCCTTCACCCCGATGGGCAGAGTGATCCAATTGCCGCGCGGGGCCACGCCGGTTGATTTTGCTTACATGATTCACTCTGAAGTAGGGAACACCTGCACCGGCGCCAGGGTCAACGGCCGCATGGTTCCGCTGCGCACGCTGATTCAAAACGGCGACGTCGTCGAAATTATCCGCAGCTCGAACGCGCATCCGTCGCGCGATTGGCTGAACTTCGTAGCTACCTCGCGCGCCCGCAATCGAGTGCGTCACTGGGTGGCGGATCAGCAGCGCACTGAGTCGATTGAAATCGGCCGCAAGTTGTTTGAAAAGGAAGCTGCCCGTTTTCAGCTTTCGGTCAAGAAGATGCTGGCCGACGGCAATGGCGACTTGAAACGCATCGCCGGCGAATATGGCTATGGACGGACGGACGATCTGCTGGCGGCGATGGGCTACGGCAAGATCGTGCCGCGCAACATCATCGCCAAATATCTGGGGCCGGAAAAATTCGAAGAGCTCGACAAACAGAAAGTATCACGCCTGCGCACCGGCGTGCGCGCGGTCAAGCGGCTGATTACGGGCGACGATGCCATCGTCGTGCGGGGCGTGGAAGATTTGATGGTCAATCGCGCGCGTTGCTGCAATCCCTTGCACGGCGAACAAATTATCGGCTACATCACGCGCGGCAAAGGCGTCGCCGTGCACACCGCGCGCTGCAAGAACGTCAAACAGTTGATGGTCAATCCTGAGCGCATCGTGACGGTCGAGTGGGCTTCGCGGCCTGAAAAGACCGCCTATGCCGTCAAGCTCCTGGCGCTTACCGAGAATCGAACCGGAATGATTGCCGGCATCACCGGCGCTATCTCAGACATGAAGACCGGCATTCGCGACGCCCGCGCGTCAATCGGGCCTGATCAGAAAGGCCGCATCGAAGTCACCGTTGAAGTGTTTGATGTGAAGCACCTGGACAAGGTGATTAGCTCGATCAAGAGCGTGCCCGGAGTGCTGGATGTTGAGCGGTTGCAAGGGGCGGCGTAAGTGCAGAGGACCAAGCGCAAAGGGCAAAGGGCAAAGTGCGAAAGGCAATGGTCGAGGCTTACTCTTAGCTCTTTGCCTCTGGCTGCTTCCGATTTCCTTCCGTATCGTAGAGCTCGGTCGTTTCTGAATATGGTTTGACTTGTTCGCTAGTCTCGGCGGCGTCGCCCACGATAACGATCGCGGCTTCTTCAGGTCTGACATATTCTTGCGCGACGCGCTGAATATCTTCGGCAGTGACCGCATTAATCCGATTGCGATAAGTCTGCAAATAATCGTCGGGCAGATCGTACATCCTGATGCTCACCAGCTGATCGGTGAGTCCGTCCTGAGTTTCGATGCGAATCGGAAACACCCCGGTGAGATAAGACTTGGCGTTTTTGATTTCCTCGTCAGATACCGCCTCGTCGCGAACGCGGTTGAGCTCATAGAAGAATTCATGCAGCGACGCGCCCGTTACCGGCGTGCGCACTTCCGCCGTGGCCCGAAACGTTCCGGCCAGACGCCGCGCGTCCAGATTCGAGTAAGCGCCGTAGGTGTAGCCTTTCTCTTCGCGGAGATTCATGAACAAACGCGACGAGGCGTTGGCCCCGAGGACTGTGTGCATCAACAACATCGGGAAGTAGTCGCGGCTCGTGCGCGTTATTCCGCGATTGGCGATCACGATGTTCGATTGGGCCGAGCCGCGCCTGTCCACCAGATAAGCCCCGCGCGCGGCCCGCTTTGGTAGCGCGGGAAAATCAGAATCAGGCGGCTCGCCGGGCTGCCAGCTACCCAGGAGTTGTTCGACACGGGCTACGATCGAATCCGATTCGACATCACCGACGATAATCATTACGGCGTTGTTGGGAATAAAGGTTGACTCGCGAAACCTCACGAGGTCCTCGCGGTTGAGAGCATCCAGCGATTCCGGCGTCGGCGACACGCGCGCGTAAGGATGCTCGCCAAACAGGACCTGAGCCAGACGCTCGGAAGCCAGAAAATTTGGCTGGGCCCTTTGCTGAATCAAGAGTTGCTTGGTGTTCTCGCGCGCCAGATCGATCTCATTCTGCGGAAAAGACGGGCTCAAAGTAACCTCAGCCAATAGCTCGAGAATTTCTTCGGCATAGAGTGAAAGCGAGGAAGCCGCGACCGTAGTGAAATCTGAGCCCGATCCGACGGTCAGTGTCGCACCCAGGCGTTCGACCTGTTCGGCGATCTCGCGACTGCTGCGGGTCGCGGTGCCTTCGGTCAACAGATGCGTCATCATGTCGCTCAATCCCGGCAGCGCCGGCGGATCGTTTGCGTCGCCACTGCGAAAGGCCAGGCGAAAACTAATTAATGGCAGGCGCTTGTCTTCGACCACTACCAATCCCAGTCCGTTTGGCAGCTTGATCTCGAAATGCTCAGGAAGGTTCAACGGCCGCGGCTGAAGCGGCGGCGGCATTTGGCGGCGAAAGGCTTCGATTTCAGTCATGCGGCAGATTTGTTTGTTTCGTTTTCAGAAAATCAGGTTGATTCACGCGCCGGTTCGGTCACTTGTGGCGCCTGGAGTGAGCCCGTAGTCGGATCGTCGGGAGCCGGGGGAACCTGCGGTAGTGGGGCAGTCGGCTGCTTCGGTTCGCCCGGAGCTTGCGGCGTGGCCGGCGCGGCTTCCTCTGGCGCCGGGACAATTTCGAGCAACACCCGATTGTCAGTATCCAGATAACGACGCAGCGCCGCGGAAATTTGTGCCGGCGTCACTTCCAGATAGTTCTGCAGGTCGGTGTTGAATAGTTCGGGCTCGTGGTCGTAAAGCTCGAACTCGGCGAGTTGCTGCGCCCGATACTGTGACGACTGCCGGCTGCGCACGGAGCTGTTGAAAAGGTTGTTGCGCAACTTCTCCATCTCTTCATCACTCGGCCCCACGACGGCGAGTTCCCTGAGCTCGGTCAGAATCGCGTCGCGGATTTGCCGGCCATCGCGATCGGGCTTGGGAATTACCACGATGAACAATCCCGAAGGCCCGCGGCGCTCGTCGATGCCACCCTGAATCTGGACTACGGATTCTTCGCCTTTGACCAGTTTCTGATAAAGCCTTGCGCTCTCTCCTTCGAACAACAGGTGGCTGGCCAGCGAGAGTGCGTAAAATTCGGGACTTCGTCGCGACGGAATTTTCCAGCCCAGCGCAAACGCCGGCACCGGCGCCAGCTTGTCGAGAAAAACGTCGTTACGTTCCATCACCTCTTCCGGCTCGCTGACATCGACAGGCGGTGGCTCAGGCTGACGCGGGATCGTAGAAAAATACTTGTCGACCATCCGCCGCGTTTCCCTCTGATCGAAATCTCCGGCGATCGAGAGCACGGCGTTGTTGGGCGCGTAATAGATGCGAAAGAACTCGCGAATGTCTTCAACCGTGGCCGCGTCCAGGTCTTCCATCGATCCAATCGTTGAATGCGCGTTCGCCGCGTTACGAAAACACATTTCGAACAGTCGCAGAAATCCGTTGACGTAAGGTTGGTTGTCATAACGCAGACGCTTTTCTTCCTTGACGGCTTCGCGCTGGTTGTCGAGATTCTCCTGCGTGACATTCAGCGAACGCATGCGATCGCTCTCCAGCCACAGCGCCAGCGGCAACTGGTTGGCGGGTAGAGTCTCGAAATAATTTGTTCGTTCGCTCGAAGTTGTGCCGTTCATGGTGCCGCCCGCGTTCGAGATGTATTGAAAGTGCGCGGCCTTGGGAACATTCTCTGAGCCCTGGAACATCATGTGCTCGAAAAGATGCGCGAAACCGGTGCGACCTTCGCGCTCGTTACGTGAGCCGACGTCGTAATAGACGGCCACGGAAACCACCGGCACTGAGTGGTCTTCGTTTAGCACCACGCGCAACCCGTTCCCGAGAGTAAATTTTTCTATTGGTGTATGTGGGACTTGGAGAGTTTTCTGCACTTGCTGTCTCGATCTAAACCGTGCCTCACGGCTAATTGGACGCTAGTAGAGCTTAAGAATAAGAGTTTACCGCGTTACGACCCCTATTAACAAAGACGCTCCACTCTGCAATCGTGAGCCAGTGCAGATTGGAGCGAGTCCGCGAGCCCGACTTAGAGGGCGGGCTCAAGGCCATTGGTGAATTTATTGGTTTTAGGTTTTCTTCTCTCCGACCAGCCCACGCAACTCGGCGCGCAGCCGCTCGATCTCGGCGAGCTTTTGCTCGACGCGTTCGAACAGCGCAGTTTGAGTTTTGATGCCTTCGTCGATCAAAAAAGACGCAGCTTCGGCGCGCGTGCCAAAGACGCCGGCCTGGACCAGTTGTCCCAATTTGATTTGCGCATCCGGCGAAACCTTCACGGCCAGCATATAGTCATCCTTGGCCGAGATGGCCCGTTCAATAGTGCGGCTGATATCGCGCCCGATGGCCGAAAGTTGCTCGGGCAGGCGCGCGGCCATATCGCGGACGGAAGCGCCCACGCCGGAACGCTCTCCTTCGTGCTCAGATTCGTGTTGATGTTCGTGTTCTTGCACAATCATCTCGTCTTTGTTATCTGAACCGTCTGGTTGTTGCTGAAAAGATGTACTCATCAGATAGTGCTCCTTAAGTTTGGTAAAACTCTTGTACGTTGATCAGGGGTTACAAGTTCATTCTAAGAACCCTTACGATGAGCGTCAAGCAGGCGGCCCAATCCGAGTCCCGGCGAGATGTGGTCGAGACTAAAGGGTTTCATCGCCTCGACATCGAGCCGACAGGGAGTGACGTCGAAGGTCGGTCGGCGTGCGGGATACATCAGGTTAATCTGGTCAACCGGGGCAGCTTCTCTGACAGAACTGAAGGCCGGGGCACTAGGGCCCTAACCCCAATAGAATTACAACCTGATCTAAGCTTGGTGGCAACCCGGTCCGCAAGCGTCGCTGCTAACGTCCCCCCGACCCAATCGTCGCAGGTCCTTTTCTGTCGCAGCTCATGGAGGTTGGTTTTACACGTGCTAACTCCTCCGAGCCTCTGTGGTCTCCCGCATACTCGCCAGTTAGCTTCTTAATGCAGGGTCATCAGGTTCGTTTAGGTCCTATCGTGGAGGCCCGATCATGCCCGAACCAATGCCGCGAATCCTTTCCAGCCTTTCATCGGAGGAATATCTCTGTGCTTCGCCTGCAATCAGCGGACTCGTGCGCCTGGCACGAAGTAGCAAATCGTAAACGAACGTAGGGTTTTTGAGAAAGGAGAACCCCATGTCAAGAAAACAAAAGCGAATGTTCTGGCCGACCCTAATAGGGACAGCCGTGCTACTAAGTGCCCTTCTGTTGGCGCTCGGCCACACTAGGAAACCAAAGGGCTCTGGTTTGAGTGAAACGGCCACCGGGCAATTAACGCTTGTACGCGGACCAGTCCAGAACGTTCGCTTTACTGTTTATGACGTTGGCATCTACCCGCATCAGCTTCGCGTTCGCAAAGGGATAGTTGGGATCGCCATCGAAGATCGCACAGGAAGCAGCAGGGGGCTGTTGATTGAGCTGGAAAACGGTAACGGGCGGGTACCGATTGGTCAGGTCATGCGGCCCACTAATCAATTGCGCGGCCGCGATTGGTTTACGTTAGATCCGGGACGGTACCGAATATCGAATGCCAGTCGCCAGACGAGTGAGTCAGAACTCATCGTCGAGCCATAGGTGGTCTCAATTACTCAGCTCACAGAGGGCTCCTTAATCGATTCAGATTTCAATGAGGTCACTGCAAATGATTACATGCCCTCAAGCCCGCCGAATTGGCTCACTCCTTCTTATTCTCCTAGCCAGCGCGCTGTTAGCCATCGCTCAAGACCGAGGCCAATATGATCACGGCACGCCGCCGCAACACGCTGCGGGGGTGTCGCCGCTCGGCAGTTATACCTCATCTGATCTCGGGACGATCAATCTAACCAATGGTGCGCTCAATATTAAGTTGCCGCTAGGCTCTGTTGGTGGGCGCGGTTTCTCCCTGCCGTTGACGCTCAACTACAGCAGCAAGGTTTGGTCGGCGAGCCGCGACAGCAACTTCGCTGATGAGACAGGGTATCACCCGGTGGCCTACGCCAATTATGCGGACGTTGAAAACCTGATGGATCTATACAGTCGCGTGGCTCCGGGGTGGACCATCGGCGCGGTGCCCACGCTGATTGCACGTGGTAGCGGGATTGGGAACAATATCAGCAATTGCACGAATGATTACAACTATGCGCTGACAAAGCTCACGGTGATCTTGCCCGATAAGGGTGAAATCCAATTGCGTGACGATACTACTAATGGCGCCCCTTTGCCCGCTGCACAAGTTTCTTTTCCCGGATGCTTTCTTGATGATGGGTATCGAGGAAGGCGCTGGCACGCCACTGATGGATCAGGAATCGTCTTTATCAGCGACAACGATAATGGTGTTGCACGTGGAGATGTAGCCGGCGTGCTGATTACCGCTGATGGAACGCGCTATCGCTTCATTAACGTCAGTAGCGGCTATGGCGGCTCGGTGGATATCATCAAGAGTCTGGCGCGGGCCGTCTCGATTACGGATCGCAACGGCAATACCGTCCAGATCAGTTATCCAAACGGCAATGAAGTTGATTACACCGATCAACTGGGTCGTGTAACCAAGATTCAAAAGAATATAGTTGACCCAAACAATCCTTCAGTCACGCTGGCGCTGCTCGTCACCATCTCCGGCTATCAGGGGCAGTCGCGCTACTACAAAGTGAAAACTCTGGTCATGAACCAACGCTATCGCGCCGGGATTAACCCAACGCTTCCGGTCATTAACGGTGACTACGACCCGCTGGGCTGGGGCCTCTCGTGGGGCACGGCGACCAGGCTCTTCGCTCGTTCGCACGGCTTGGACGCCGCGCGCATCGACACGGCTGAGGTGCTGAGCGAGTTCGTGTTGCCGGACGGGCGCTCCGTCCAGTTCTTTTACAACGAGTTCGGCGAGGTGGCCGAAGCGCAGATGCCCACAGGCGGCAAGGCGCAGTACGACTACCAATACGTGAGCACCCTGCCCGCGGGAAAGTCGCTGCCCGGCGAGATATCCACCTCGCACTTCGATAGCAATGTGAGCGACATCGAGCGCGCAGTCGTGGCACGGCGCACCTATGCTGACGGCGTTACCAAAGATGCGGATTGGAGCTATAGCTATGCAACGGCAACGGCACAGGTTACCGCCACCTCGACCGCTGGCGCGGTGTTATTAAATCAGAAGCATTACTTTCTCGCGAATGGACGTAACCTGTATCCAGGGCCGGGCGTCGGCACTCCTGTACCGGATCGCGGTGTGGATGGAAGTGGCTATAACCTTTGGTCAACGGGAGTGGAACAGCGCGCGGAGACGCTGAATGCTGATGGGACCGCGGTCATCGCTGCCACAGAACAGGATTGGACACAACGCACGCCCATTGTGTGGACGGGAACGAACTACGTCACCTACCAGACAGAAAATGATAACCGCATCAATGAAGAGCGCAAGATTCTGGATACGGGCAGCACCGCGAGGACCGACACTTTCTACGACCAATACAACAATCCCATCGAGGTGGACGAATACGACTTCGATCAGTCATTGAAGCGACGCACCATCACCAGTTATTTAACGACTAACAATGGCTACAATTACGTTACTGACGATGCAATTCATCTGCTCCGATTAGGTTCGCAACAGTCTGTCTTCGATGGCGGCGGCACCGAACGGGCGCGCACGATCACTGAATACGATAACTATGCTGGTGACGGTAATCATGCAGCACTCCAGGACTACGGCTCGGCCACGCAGCATGACCCGAATTACGGACAAAGCCGGCTGACGCGCGGCAATCCCACGGCCGTAGGGCATTGGCTGGACCTCAACAACACAATCATCTACAGCTATCCGCGCTATGACACGCTGGGCAACATCGTCTCGGCAAAGGACCCGCGCGGCAATGTTACGAGCCTCAGCTTTGCGGACGACTTTGGAGACGGCAGCAATCCGGGCGGCGGAGCGAGTGGCGCCTACGGAGCTACCTACGCGTTGCCGACGCTCATCAGCAGTCCGCCGCCGACACCGGGTGCCGCAGTTCATACGGCACGCAGCCAGTACGACTTTTCTACCGGCCTGCTGACCGGCTTCAAGGATCGCAACGGCATCATTACCCAGACTCTCTACAACGATCCCTTTGACCGTCCCACTGTGGTGAAAGCAGCACTGGGTATCAACGGAGTTGAGAGTCACGCCGCGGTGTACTACGCACCGGCAACTGTCTTTGGCATTACCCTCACAAATAACGACATGCTGACGGCCAAAGACCAAACCAGCGTTGATGACGCGATGTTGCGGTCGTGGACGCACACCGACGGTTTTGGCCGGACGGTCGAAACCTGGTCGCGAGATCCACAGGGCGACGATAAAGTCGCGACGATTTACGACGCTTTGAGTCGCGCAAAGCAAACCAGCAACCCCTTTCGTCCGTCACTGGGAGAAAGCGCAATCTACACGACTACGGCCTACGATTTGGCTGGACGCGTGACCACTGTCACCACACCAGACAGCGCCGTCGTTACGTCTTCCTATAGCGGCAACACGGTCACCGTAACCGATCAGGCCGGCAAGGCGCGGAAGAGTGTGACAGATGGGCTCGGTCGTTTGACCACAGTCTATGAAGATCCGAGCGGCTTGAACTATGCGACCAGCTACAGCTATGACACGCTGGATGATCTGACCACGGTTTCGCAGGGGTCGCAGACGCGCACGTTTGTTTACGATTCATTGAAGCGCTTGACGAGCGCAGCCAATCCTGAGAGCGGCACGGTCGGCTATAGCTACGACAGCAACGGCAATCAGACCAGCAAGACCGATGCGCGCTCGATTACAGCAAGTTACACTTATGACGCCATCAATCGCGCGGTGACGCGCAGTTATTCCGACGGCACGCCAGCGGTAACTTACAATTACGACAGCGCGACGAATGGCAAAGGCCGTTTGGCTTCGGCGAGTTCGAGTGTTTCAACTACAAACTACACGGCTTACGATGCGTTGGGAAAAGTCACCTCCATCAATCAAGTCACCGATGGTCAAACGTACTCAATGAGTTATGCTTACAATCTGGCCGGAAGCCTGAGCTCGATTACCTATCCTTCGGGACGGGTAATTCTGAGTGAGTATGATGAAGCAAGAAGACTGGCTGGCGTGCGCGATCAGTCGAGTGGCGTCTACTACGCAGGTGCGGCCTCAACCGACGCGACGAACCGGATGCAGTACGCGGCACATGGAGCGGTATCGGTAATGAAGCTGGGCAACGGACTTTGGGAGCACACGAGCTTCAATAACCGTCTGCAACCGACGCAGATTGGGATGGGCACGTCCGGCACTGATTCGAGCACGATGGGATTGAGTTATAGCTACGGCACGACCACGAATAATGGAAATCTCCAGAGTGTCAGCTACTCGGGCGGTGGCTTGAGTTATACCCAGAGCTTTGGCTATGACGCATTGAATCGGCTTACGACTTCGAATGAGAACTCGGGCAGTAGCTGGTCGCAAACTAATGGTTATGACCAGTACGGAAACCGCTGGATAGATTATGGTGGAGGCGTCCACAATCTGAGCTTCAGCACGACGACGAATCGCATCACGACCAGCGGTTACAGCTACGATGCCGCCGGTAATCTCACGAACGACAGCATTCATTCATACGGCTTTGATGCTGAGAACAAGATCAAGATGGTGGACGGCGTTAACGGAGTCTATGGCTACGATGGTGACGGTAACCGCGTGCGGAAGAACTTCGCCTTGGGTGAGCAAGTGCGAATGGTCTATAGCGGCGGTCAACTGCTCGCTGAGTATGATATTTCTACCGGCTCTTTGAAGAAAGAATATGTCTACGGAGCAAAGGGTCTGATTGCAACGATTGAACCCAGCACGGGGACCAGATACACGACGTCGGATCACCTAGGCTCGCCGCGTGTGATTACGAGTTCGAGCGCGGGAGTAGTCAGCCGCCATGACTATATGCCTTTTGGGGAAGAAATTGGCGTCACCATCGGTGGCCGCACAAGCGGCATGGGTTACAGCGCGGTCGATGGTCTGCGCCAGAAGTTCACCCGCAAAGAACGGGACAATGAAACCGGGCTAGATTTCTTTGGCGCGAGGTACTACGGAAGCGTGCAAGGCCGATTCACTGGTGCGGATCCAAAGATGTTGGGTTTAAAGCAAGTCGTTAACCCGCAGAGGTGGAATCGATATGCTTACGTCGTCAACAACCCTTTAGCTTTGTATGACCCGGATGGCCAAGACGACGACGGGCAAGGGGGCAGCAAGGTCATCGACGTTTTTGTTGCCATATCAAGCAAGCAATTGCATGATGCTGGAGTATCAGTAAGCCAAGAGGCCTTGCAGAAAATTGGTGATAAAAATGGATACAAGGTTAATGTACATAATCTTGAGCAAAGCACCATCGCTAATGTTGAGCAATCACTGAAGACCGCTGATGCAACCTTCGTGATCGGTCATTCGGGACCTATCATCGAGGGCGGTAAGTACATAGCGCTGAAAGATGGAAAACTTGGCACTGTAGGAGTAATGACACCGGTTGATCCGAAGAATCCTGACGTAACGACCTCTAATGGTATTAAGCCTGAATCAAACGCAAACGTGGTTGCTATGTTGGGATGTGGTACCGAGAGCTTGGGACTTGTCGTGGAACCCAAGAACGAGCAGATGGATTACGTGGTCCTTAATGGTGGGAAAAACGGTGAGACTTCAGTTACCGCTGGTGTGGGGGCAATGAACGCACTCGTCACAGGATATATGAAGAATGGATTAGAGAGCGGCATTGACGCTGGGAATGCCGTATTAAAGCAGAGTGGCAGAATCCATCCGGAAGACAAGGGAGATCGACTAGAACCCATCACCGTTCGGACAGTAGAGATCAAGATCCCGCGCGAACGCATACCTCCGGAGTAGGATGCAACGTTTGCTGGTTCACTGAATCAAAGTCGTTCGAATGATCATACGGTACCGAGGAATAACTCCATGAGCACTAAGAGTCAACTTTTGAGAGGGTCAACAATAATCGCGTTGGTTCTTATTGTTTTGTCAGGGGGCCGCACGGTTAATTCTCAGACATCAGCTCCCGCGCAGCCCTCTGGCGACAATGCGGTTAAGATAGACCGTAGGTGCAAGCAATCCAAGAGATCCTCGAAGCGAAAGCGAGTGCCTCCCTTACTATGCGGGCCCCCAGTATCGAACACCGTTATTAGTGCTGAAGCTGCGGGTTCTAACATCGTTGAGGTACGGGTGTTGGTAGATGAAAATGGGAAAATAGTCTCCGTCCAGCCAATTTTAGGTAACCCCGCGTTTTACAAAAAGACAATCAAAGCCGTAAACGAAATGAAGTTTACTCCTAAGGTTCTATCCGGGCGCCCTGTCAAGACCGAAGTAATAGTCCGATTTGTGATCGATGCTGGCTCGAAATGATTGCGGTCTCGGGTGACGGGCCGGAGGCACTCAAAACTGGGGTCAGGCCTGCGATTTTTGCGATTTCGGATTTAATAGTCCACGTGCGCCACAGGTTCAGCAAGCCGGTGTTCATGGAATGTAGAAACTCGTGATCTCGCGACTGACAATCATCAAATTACCAAAGCGGTAACGATTGAGAATCGCAAATCGCAGGCCTGACCCCCAGTTTAGTTTTTGAAGGCTGGTCAAAGGATCCGCAGGGTGACGTGAAAGTCGTGACGATTTACGACGCTTTGAGTCGCGTAAAGCAAACCAGCAACCCCTTTCGTCCGTCACTGGGAGAAAGCGCGATCTACACGACTACGGCCTACGATTTGGCTGGACGCGTGACCACTGTCACCACACCAGACAGCGCCGTCGTTACGTCTTCCTATAGCGGCAACACAGTCACCGTAACCGATCAGGCGGGCAAAGCCCGCAGGTCTGGGGCGTCTGACCACGGTTTACGAAGACCCGAGCGGCGTGAACTATTCGACGAGCTACAACTATGACACGCTCGACAATCTAACCACGGTTTCACAGGGGGTGCAGACGCGTAGTTTTGTTTATGACTCGTTAAAGCGTTTGACGAGCGCGGCGAATCCTGAAAGCGGAACGGTCAGCTATCTGTACGACGACAACGGCAATCTGCTGGCAAAGACGGACGCCCGCTCGATTGTGACGAACTACGTCTATGACGCTTTGAGTCGCGTTACCAGTCGCAGCTATCAAAACGATCCCAGCGGCACGCCGGCGGTCAGTTACTTTTACGACAGCCAGACTCTACCCACAGGCGCACCGAGCTTCGATCGCGGGTTTGCAGTTGGGCGATTGGTCGCAGCGACCTACGGCGGTGGCAGCGCAGGTAACTATCGGGGTTACAATGCGGTGGGTGCGGTGCTGAGGCAGTATCAGCAGACGGATTCAGTGAATTATCTGACGGAGGCGAGCTCTACTCTGTCAGGCGGCATGGCGACAGAGACCTATCCATCGGTTCCTGGGGCAGGCGACCGGCGCACGATCAGCTTCAGTTACGACAATGCTGCGCGCTTGAGTTCGCTTTCGAGCAGTGCGACAAGTTATGCGCCGGGCGCAAGTGTCAGCAGCATCTCTTACGGGCCGACGAATTCCCTGGCCAGCCAGACCTACGGCAATAATCTAATTCATGCCGTGAGCTATAACAGTCGCCTGCAGCCAAGCGAGATCAAACTGGGTACCAGCGGGAATCCGACTTCGATAGTTGATCTCGCCTACAACTACGGCACGACGAACAATAATGGAAATCTCCAGAGCGTTAGTTACAGTGGCGGCGGACTGAGCTACACGCAGAGCTTTGGTTACGATGCGCTGAATCGCCTGACCACCTCGAACGAAAACTCCGGCTCAAGCTGGTCGCAGACTAATGGTTACGATCAATATGGCAATCGTTGGATCGATTACGGTGGCGGAAGTCACAACCTCGCTTTCAGCATCAGTACCAACCGCATCACGACCAGCGGTTTCAGCTATGACTCCGCGGGCAACTTAACCAACGACACCATTCACGCTTACACGTTCGACGCTGAGAATAAGATCAAGACGGTTGACAGCACCACGGCCTACACCTATGACGGCGAAGGTCAGCGGGTCCGAAAGCTGGTTGGTGAGAATACGAGGTTTGTTTACGGCATTGGTGGCCAACTGATGGCTGAGTTCGACGGGTCAACGGGCAACCTCAAGAAAGAACATGTCTACGGCTCCAGTCTGATCACGATTGAACCGACGGCCGTGAACTCGAATGGGACGCAATACTCGACCTCTGATCATCTGGGCTCGCCGCGGGTGGTGACGAACGCCAGCGCCGGCGTTGTCAGTCGGCATCACTACATGCCATTTGGCGAAGAACTCGGCGCGAGTGTAGGCGGACGCACGACCGGAATGGGCTTCAGTAACGGCGGCGATAACAATCGGAAGAAGTTCACCTCGTATGAGCGCGACAACGAAACAATGCTGGACTTTGCGCAAGCAAGGTACTACTCGTCAACTCAGGGCCGATTCACCAGTGCCGATCGATTGACGGGAAGCATGCGGCTTGTTGATCCACAATCATTCAACCGTTACGCCTACGTCTCGAACAATCCATTGAACTTCACTGACCCGACCGGTCTGTTGTCGTCAGGTTACGATGCGTCACGCTCAGGAAGGAATCAGGATGATGAACCCGGCATGTCGCAGAGTGAGTTAGCGCATCAACAACGGGTGCAAGCCCCGCGTGATGCGGTTAGGGCCATTCAAGCTGCGGCTGCTGGGGATATGGGTAGTTTCTTGGAGATTGTCAATGGCAATGAAAACTTAGAGGTCATACCGCAGAACTCCTCTACAGACATTCATGAGCAACTTCATGCTGTCTCGTCGGCCGGAGACTATGGCCAGGAGGACTCTCAAAGGCGATTTGGCCACGGCGTCAGAACGCCGATTCCGAAAGAGTTACTGCCTCTGGTCAATCTAGTTCGGAAAGCTAGAAAACCTGACTTTTACATTTTGACCCTCGCGGCGGGTGTTCAGGGCTCGGTCGCGGTGACTAGGGCGTGTACCTTCACTGTTTCTCTGGGTGGCACGACTGGAAATGTGGCTACACTCATGGCTGGATGGCTTCTTCAGCTTGATAAACCGTCTGATGACGCCGTAGTCCGTTTCCTCACGGGACCTTCTTTCGGAGCGGATATCTTTTGGAATCCTTGGACGGGTCCTGATTTAGGAGGCGGAGGCGGATTCGTAAGATCCCCTGAGAACCCAGGAACGAAATGGTCTGTGACGCTGGGGGTGGGCGCAGGGGGAGGATTTTCTGGAAGCAATGGCTGGGCCCCCAATTGGAGGGATCTAACGAAGCGGTTTTTTCCGTAACATAATCAAGTGAGGACTTATGTGGATTAACGCAAGGAAGATTCTACTTGGCATAATGATAATAGTCGTAGTATCGATATTCGCCTATTTTGCCAAGAAGCATTCTCCTAACAGAGATGACACCAAGCTCTACGAAGTTCGGCAGTTGTATTCGCAACTCGCATTACCGCCTGACTTCAAGGAAACGGGCTCTTCGTTTCAGTCTAAAGCCGAAGGTGCTCTGGAGGAGAAGTATTTTTCCTCAAAGAGTAAGTATGAGGAGGTTAAGGGTTTCGTTTTGCAGCACCTGACTCCGGCAGGCTGGACGCTTGTGGAAGATCGCTCGATGACAGATTGGGGCCGAGACTTGGGGGGACGTCAACTCAAGTTTCGCAAAGGTGAGTATTGGATTGTAATTGAATACGCAGGAGAAAAGGCAAGTGATCAATGGGATTACGCTGTCACGGTTGAATGGAAGAAGTCTAGTTGATTTGACCCTACTGCGATCTTAACATGTAAGACGGGGTCAGGCCTGATGCGATTTGTGCGATTTCGGATTTGATAGTCCACGTACGCCACTCTTTCAGCAAGCCGGTGGTCATGGAGAACGAAAAAACTCGTGATCTTCCAGTTAGCTATGCGGGTTTCAGTTCAGCACAGCAACCGGAACAGCGCGTGGCTGCGAGTGGAATTGCCGTCAGGCAGTAAGGACAGTCCTTGGTGGCAACGTCCTTCTTTTTGATTCGGTTCACCATCTTCACCACCAGAAAGATCACAAACGCGACGATCAGAAAGTTGATGATGTCGTTGATAAAGGCGCCATAGGCCACAACGGGAATGCCTTTCGCCTTGGCGTCGGCAAGAGAAACGGGTTGGCCCTTGGCGTGATCGAGTACTAAGAACAAGCTCGAGAAATCAACTTTGCCCAGCAGCAATCCGATAGGCGGCATAATGATTCCTTCGACCAGTGAAGTGATGATCTTGCCAAAGGCCACGCCGATGATCACCGCCACAGCCAGGTCGATGACATTTCCGCGCGCGATGAATTCTTTGAATTCTTTCAGCATGGTTCTCTCCTTTCTTTTTGTCCGATAAACTTCAGGAAGCTCTGATTAAGTGATCCTTCCAACCGCGAAGCGGTTGCGCAACAGAGCCCAGGGTTGCCTCGCTTTGGCGGCTACCCTGGGATCGAGTTCTCGCAAGGGGCGCAACCCCAACGGGGTTGCGACTTCTGCGCAAATCGAAAACCACGGTGAAGCGGCAACGTTGAACCGAATCACCATCGAGCTGAGAGACTGACACAACCCTTGTTGGGATTGCGATCGTTAGAACCGTTACCCAGGGTAGCCGCCAAAGCGCGGCAACCCTGGGCTGAGCTTCGTAACCGCTTCGCGGTAAAACACCCAAGCTCGAACTTGATCAGAGCTTTCTTCAGTTTGTCGTGGCTCCGCGAGAGTCGTCTTTACCGGCCAAGCGACAAACTGAAGTTTGTCGACCGTCTACTGACAGTCTTTCGCTAGTTTGTAGCCGGCCTTTTCCGCCTCGTCTTTGTCTTTGAAAATAATCCGGCTCGGCGCGGGAATGGCGTCCCGGCCGTCACAGTCTGACGAATAATAGGCCTTACTGCGCATGTCGCCGACGACCATCACTTCCGCGGCGGCGGCGGCTTCTTCCCGGCGCGTGGCAATAATGTCCTGCGCCGGGTCGTCGGTAAAACGAATGCTGGGGCTGCCGGCGATCAGCGACGCAAACACGGAAAACCCATCACAGGTTAGCTGCCGGCCTCCTCGTTTCACTGACCAGCCGGCCGGCAGGTTCAGCGCCTTGCTCATCCCGGCGACGAACTCGTCGAGGGTTTGCCACTTAAAGGTGCTCTCGTATCCGATCCACAAATTGACCAGCCGTCCATCCAAAAAGTCCAAAGAGATTGTGCGCACGTCGGCGAAACTGGCTTGATCAAAACTCCGATCAAAACCTGGATTGATGCTGGTCTTCGTTACGCCAAATTGATCGGCCGGGCCGAACTGAATCTGCGGCACGCGGGCCTTTACCTGCTCGTAAGTCATTCCCAGATGAAAGCCGCGCAGTTCTGCGACGTTTGGCAATTGATCGAGCTTAAGAGCGCAGGCGGGTGGTTGGCCGGACAGCGTTTTCGCGGTAAAGAGAACCACGACGAGCAACCATAAGCTCGCTTTAGTCATTCGTGAGAAAAACATTGGGCTTTGCAGATGCTCTCGAGGTGATCAGGCTTTCGATCAAACCCGCCAGTTCATTCGGCTCGAAGGGCGTCGAAACGTATTCGTCACACCCCGCGTCGATAGCAAGCGCCCGGTATTCGTTGGCGCCATAAGCAGAGACGGCCACGATTGGCGTGCGGCTTAGCGCCTGATACTCGCGTATTCGGCGGGTCGCGTCAAGGCCATTTACGCCCGGCATCATCATGTCCATCAGGATTAGATCCGGCAGCTCGCGCTGCGCGGCAGTAATGGCTTCTTCACCAGTCTCGGCTTCGATAACGCGATAACCGCGCTTGGCCAGCCACATCTTCATCATCAAGCGCGTGTCGTCGAAATCTTCGACCAACAGAATCGTGCGCGCCTGATTCTTCCCAGAGTCCTGCACAGTTTGGTCTTCCATAATAACAACTGGAGGATTGGGCAAGATGTTCGGTACCCGCAACCGGAATCGCGTGCGAAATTTTACTCCGTAGGCGAACGCGGGCCCCGAAAAGAAAACGATACGGCAAAGAACGAACCGGGTCAATAAGGGGTGCAGAGCTGAGCTTGCTCCGTTGTCAAACGGTCTCGATTTGGATAGCATCGCGTTCGCATGACTACCATTACTGAAACCATGACGGGCGAGCAGATCGTCGATGTCTGCCGCCGGCACACTCTCTTTGAGTGGTCCGCGCAAGCCGCGGTGGACCCGATTCCCGTTGCGCGCGCGAAAGGCATCTATTTCTGGACTCCGGAAGGGAAGCGCTTCATCGATTTCAACAGCCAACTGATGTGCGTGAACATCGGTCACGGCGACGAGCGGGTTGTGCGCGCAATTCAGGAGCAGGCGGCAGTGCTCCCCTATGCCAACCCATTTATGGCCACCGAGGTGCGTGCTCGATTGAGTGTAAAGCTCACCGAGATCACGCCCGGTGACATCGACGCTTTCTTTTTCACCAACGGCGGCGCCGAGGCAAACGAGAACGCGATCCGCATCGCGCGGCTGTTTACCGGCCGTCACAAAATTGCTGCGCGGTACCGGTCGTATCACGGCGGAACCGCGGGTGCGCTGACGCTGACTGGCGATCCGCGCCGCTGGGCGGCCGAGCCGGGCATCCCGGGCGTTTTCCGCATCCCGGATTTCTACCATGGCATTCAGAAAGGCTCAGACACGACTGAGGAGGTGCTGGCGCGAACGGAAGAGATACTTGAGCTCGAGGGTCCGAAGACCGTAGCGGCGATCATTGTCGAACCTGTCGTTGGGACTAATGGCGTTCTGATTCCACCGGATGGCTACATGCAGGGGCTACGAAAGCTGTGCGACAAGCACGGCATCCTTCTGATCGCCGACGAAGTGATGGCCGGCTTTGGGCGCACCGGCGAGTGGTTCTCAGTCGACCATTGGAACGTCGTCCCCGACCTGATAACGATGGCCAAGGGTTTGACGAGTGCATACGTGCAGCTTGGTGCGGTGGGAATGCGGCGTCAAATCGCCGATCACTTTCAGAAGAACGTCTTTTATGGCGGCCTCACTTACAACAGTCACCCGCTCGCCTGCGCCGCGGCGCTGGCAACCATTGCCGTGTACGAAGAAGATCATCTGATCGAGAACGCGCGCAGCATGGGGGCGTTGATGCGCGGCCTGCTTGAGGATTTGCAAGCCAGGCATCCGTCGGTGGGTGCGACGCGCAGCATCGGGCTCTTTGGAATCGTTGAGCTGGTAAGAAACCCTGAGACGCGCGAACCGATGGCGGCCTTCAACAGTACTTCGTCCGAGATGCAGGCGCTCGGCAAGTTCTTTCGTCAGGAAGGCCTGTACACGTTCGTGCGTTGGAACACGTTCTTTACGAACCCTCCGCTGTGTATCACAGACGCCGAGATGCGCGAAGCGTTCGCAATCATCGATAAGGGACTGGAGATTACGGACCGGGCTGTTTCGTAACGTTTCAGTCAGAGGTTAGAGCATTGGAAGGAAGAAGGCTGCTTGAGAACGCTTTAGGAATCGGTAGGCCCGATATTAACCTGTTTGAGATTCTGATCATACCAAACCCAGATTTGATCATCTGGCCAATCCAAAATCTTTAATAGGAGGCGCTCGACAAGAGTTCGCACGCGGACAAGATGATTGAACAGTTCCTTCGCATTCTCAGCTAGCGCCGAATGGAATAAGTCATTACGCATTCCCGTGGCACTCTTTAAGCCATTTTCGAAGCCTCTGATAGGCCATAGATCTGACGTATTAACGTTAAGCGTGTTACAGGCTTCCAATATTCGGCTGTCACCGGATGCTCGCCGAAGTTCAGGCAGCTTCTGTTTCAGTGAGTCAATAATCTCTGCAAGATCGTGGCCGTCCGCAATACTATCTATATATTCACGAAGTGTTCTTTCCAGCTTTTTCCATTTTCCAGATTTTAGCAGATACAGGCTATTCGGATTATATATGGAGGCAACTAGATCCAATGCTGAATACGCAAGAAAGTATGATGATTCAAGAGTGACCATCTTGTAAGACGCTGAAAGAAAATCTATCACTCTAGAAATCTCATCCGCACGTTCAGCGTTTTGAAAGTTGCGTAGTAACCTCTCCAAACCACCGTCGACAAGATTCCGATAATTGATCAATTCATCTTGCTTGATTGTGTTTTCGGATGAAGGAAGTCGTCTTCGCCATATACGTTTCCGCAAGCTGCCAATGGCGGATTCAGCCCGAAAATACTCGATCTCGTAGTGACGTACAGGCTGTCGATAACAAAACGAGAGCACTCTGCATATATCTCGAATGTCTTGCTCTATCCTTTCATTAATCGAGAAAACATTTTCACCGCCAGGAGCTGAAACCTTGCTAGTTACCGATACTCGCTCAACTGAGTGAGTGATGTCATTGCCAAATTGTTCAGAATGGTAATGCGCATATCTCTGTCCCACCTCAAGAACTCCGAATCTAGAAGGGACTTCAATTCTCCCTTTAACTATGGGTGTGACTCTAGACTCTCCAGTGTAAAAAAGTTCGTTAATCTTAGGTTGAACCAGTATGCCGCTGGGAGTTAACTCCGCCTTAGCGTAAAAGATTGTATCCTCTGCGATGGGTTCCTTTGATATGCCAATTTGCACAAGACTCGCGGCAATGGACGCTCGTAATCCTGTGACTTCATATCCTTGAATTCCCCAAACATCAACGGATTGGCTGGCAAATTCCTCGTTTTGAAGTCGCAGGTGATTGTACGGGAAGTTACGAAGATAACTGGAAGCAACTCGGTTCTCTTTTTCAGTGCCAATAAGTAGTATCTCTATTTTCAGCGAAGTTGGATTGTGGATTTCAAACTCTACCGTCGCGACTATTGGGGAAGACTTATCTTCCGTCATTTGCAAATGCCCGCGAAATTGCAAACTGTAAATAGTGTCCCTATTCATTAGGCTTGATCACCTTCGCCAGAGAATTCTAACGCCTTGGATTTGACCTACACTTTCATGAAATCCGATTCCGTTCGTCGCCGAACCTATTCGGTGCTGAAAGGTTACGATAACAAAATAGCTCAAAAAGCAGCTGGCGCGAATTGACGGTCTGGAGTGATGCTATGTTTGAGTTTGGTACCCGCGGCAGGGGTCGAACCTGCGACCTTTCGCTCCGGAGGCGAACGCTCTAATCCACTGAGCTACGCGGGCACGTGTTATTGAAACGATAGCATAATGAGACCAGGATGCGGAAAAGCAGAAGTAACTGTTCAGAGAAGGTATCGCGTGACCTTGATTGTTACAGATACAGGTGAACCCAACCCGAACGACGTGGGATTTTTGATGATTAACTGCCCTTCATTTTTCATCTCACAGTTCGTGGCAAGTTGGCGCATCGGTTGGGTCGACGGACAGTTCCCGCCGATCCATTCAACAGTCGCGCCATCATCGCTCGCTGTCATATCCAAGTGATAATTTCCAGGCTGTAGTTTCCATCCAATTGAACTACCGTCCTTCAGCACTTGTTGTGTATCGATTACGATCCGACTAAGCGGCGGGCTGGTGCCGGAACGCCCGCTATTTATCAGCGACGGGCCGAAGGAAACAACAGCGAGGAAAGCCACAACGCCAATGGCAAGCAAGACGATCGCCACAATAAAGCCAACTGACAGCCCGGCGACGCCACCAGAGTAGGAAACTTTTGGCCTTTGCCCTTGCCCACAACCTGGGCAAAAAGCGCTCGCTGCTGGAAGTTCAGTGCCACAGCTAACACAATGCATGGGAGGGGACCTCACGCGGCGCATGGCCGCTTCGCTTTGGTTGCAATCTTTCAACCGGTTTCAGGCCGTGTCGACGACGCCGAATACCATCCGCAGTTCCTGCGAATTTTCCACCAGGATCTCTCTGAATCAGGACTCGATCGAAGAGCGGCAATATTATCGAAACATCGGGTATATGTCTATGTTTTGTGTTTCTGGCCTCGCGCAACTTGCCAAACGCTTCGCTAGTCGTATATCAAGGTGGCTGCATGTCTGAGCAAACCAGTTTTTCACAGGTCGTCGAGTTGTTGCAGGCCGAGGCCGATGCTATTGGAAAGGCGGCATCGCGTCTGCAAGCCGGTGAAATTGATCGAGTGATCGGGATCCTGTCGGATTGCAAAGGCAAGATCGTTCTGTTAGGCGTAGGAAAATCAGGAATCATCTCGCAAAAGATCGCCGCCACCATGACCAGCAGCGGCACCGCGGCGGTCTATCTGCACCCGTCCGATGCGTTGCACGGGGGCTTGGGCATCGTCACGTCTGATGACGTCGTTATTATGTTGAGTAACAGCGGCGAGACTGACGAACTGTTGGAGCTGCTGCCTTATCTCAAGCGCCGTGAAGTGCCGCTGGTGGCGATTGTCGGCAATCTAAAATCGACGATTGCGCAGCGAGCGGACGCGGTGATTGATGCGTCGGTAGATCAGGAGGCCTGTCCTTTGAACCTGGCGCCGACGGCCAGCACGACGGTGGCACTGGCGATCGGGGACGCGTTGGCAATGACACTGATGCAGTCGAAGGGCCTTACAGAAACTGACTTTGCTTCGAATCATCCGGCGGGACAACTGGGTAAACGCCTTAACTTGCGGGTTGCGGATCTGATGCACAGCGGATCGAAAAATCCGACGATCACCATGGACGCTTCATTTATGGATATCGTTTCGGGGATCACGCAATACGGTCTGGGGGCCGTCAATGTTGTCGATAACGAGGGCCGTTTGGCAGGCATCATTACCGACGGCGATCTGCGGCGCTCGCTCCAGCGAATGGGCCCGAGGGATCTGGCCTTCGCAAACCTCAGATGCGACGATCTGATGACGCACAACCCGACCGTGACGAATCCGGAGATGCTGGCCTTTGACGCATTGCGTCTGATGGAGGACCGGCCTTCGCAAATCAACGTGCTGCCCGTTGTTGATGGCAATGGGAAGTGCATAGGTTTGATCCGCTTGCACGATATTGTGCGTAGCGGATTGTGATCGTTGTCGCGGCTTTGCCGCCGTACCAGTGCGGAAAGAGATTAGTTGTGGTTTATCGAGGCCATGCCTCGACTTTTTGATCTAGAGGGGTTTCTATCCAATGCTCAGTGAAATCAAAGAAAACGGGGGCAAGCCCCCTTCCATACTGCGCGATTCGAAGGTTGCAGCGATTATGCTGGGATTGCTTATGGTAAGCGGCCAATTCGCTTTTGCGCGCGCCCAGGAATCAGCCGCCACTCGCACCCGTCGCGCTTCAGAAATACCCGCAGCCGAAGCGACCGTCACCGTCAACGAACAGTTTCTGAACTCTTTTCTCACGGCCGTCTTCGATAATTTGAATGAACCTTCGATGCCTCTGACCGTCGGCGGCGCCTCGTCGACCGCGCAATGCCGGAGCGAGATCCGGCTCAAGCGCGAAGTCAACGGCGTGCGCACCGCGGTCCATTTTGAGAATGGTCGCATCATGGGCCCATTGGCTTTCGCGGGAGCTTACAGCTCGACTCTGATGGGCTGCATAGAGTTTTCCGGCTGGGCGGACGCTGAGGTAACACTGGAGTTCGACAAGAAGCGACGCGCACTGCTGGCTCGCTTTAAGGTCCGCGAAATCCATCTTAAAGACATACCTGTCGTCCTGAACGGCCCCTTGCTGAACATGGTTCAGGGGACAGTGGACAGTCGCTACAATCCGGTGGCGTTGTTCACCCTGGATCAACTTTCAACGCGCGTAAATATTCAGCCGGCCGGAGGCGCGCTGCAGTTGCGCGCGAAAGAAATTCGGCCTGAGATCACTCCGTCGGCGCTGACTCTGCATATTACATATGAGTTCGTGCGCGGGTAGAGTCAAAACCGCCTGCGGTAGCGGGCAGTTGTTCAGTAATATTTCGAACCTTCGACAGTTAGGGATCAACCGCCCGCTACCGCAGGTGGTCCTGACTCTGATAGAATCCGCGCTCTTTAAGTGACCAGCCCGAAAAAATTCCAGGAGACTTCGACGTGCGAAAAAGAAATTTCCTATTTGCTGTCGCGCTGATTATTACGGCAGCGTCGGCGCAGTTTGCACAAACACCTGACACCGCGCGCTACCAGTTACCGCCGAAAGAAATCGTCGCCGCGTTCGACGCGCCGCCACTGCCGCAGGCGATCCTCAGCCCCTCAAAGCAGGTGATGGCTCTGACATTGCGACGGCCGTACCCGACGATTGCCGAACTGGCTCAGCCGATGCTGCGGCTCGCCGGTGCGCGCATCAATCCGAAGAACAACGGCCCGCAACGCGCGTCGGAGATCTATGCGATCACCTTTAAGAAGATCGTGGACGGCAGCGAAGTAAAAGTGACCGTCCCACCGGGGGCGAATCTTTCCAACGTACGCTTCTCGCCCGACGGTTCGCGTCTTTCGTTTCTGAACCGCAAAGATGACCGCGTCGAACTGTGGGTCGCTGAGACAGCAACCGGCCGAGCGAAACTTTTGAGTGGAACGGATCGCCTTAACGCGACGATGGGCGACCCCTGTGACTGGCTGGAAGACAACACGACCCTGGTTTGTGAACTGGTGCCGGCCGGCCGTGGTCCGGCGCCACAAGCGCCAACCGTGCCGATGGGACCGAATATTCAGGAGAATAACGGGAAGGCGGCACCGGCGGCCACCTTTGAAGACATGCTCAAGACTGCGCATGACGAGGCGTTGTTTGAATACTATTTCACCAGTCAGCTCGCCGCGATTAACGTGACCTCGGGGCGCAAGACGCTGATTGGGCGACCGGCAATCTTCGGCGTGGTCTCGCCCTCACCGAGCGGCGAATACCTTCTGGTATCAAGGATCAAGCGTCCGTTCTCGCACTTGATCCCCGTGAATGGATTTCCCGAAGAGGTCGAAGTGTGGCAACGCACCGGCGAACTTGTTCGCAAGATCGCAGACATACCCTCGCGCGAGGGCGTGCCGCTTACCGGAGTACAGACCGGACCGCGCGGACATCGTTGGCGTCCCGATCAGCCGGCGACTGTTATTTGGATTGAAGCGCTGGACGGCGGTGACTTGAAAAACAAAGTTCCATTCCGAGATAAAGTTATGTCGCTGGCGGCACCCTTCCAGGATGCACCGGCTGAGATGGCGAAAACGGAGTGGCGGTTGTCGGGCCTGTCGTTTACCGAAAAGGGGATTGGGCTGCTGAGCGAAGCCGACCGAGTGACGCGCCGCATACGCACATGGATTCTCGAATCAGGCACCGCGCCGCGCAAACTTTGGGATCGGCGGCAGGAGGCAGCGTACGAGAATCCCGGCAACCCGGTGATGCGCCGCGATAGTGGCGGCGGTGGATTTGGCGGTGGCGGCGCCACTGTGATTATGCAGTCGGGGGATTTCATCTACCTTACCGGCCAGGGTTCGTCCCCGGACGGCGATCGGCCCTTCATTGATCGGCTGAATCTTAAGACCTTCGTGACTGAGCGTCTGTTCCGCAGCGATACCAAATCCTACGAAACGGTTATCGCGCCGCTCAACGATGACGGCAAAATCCTGCTTACCCGATATGAGACGCCGACTGATCCTCCGAACTACTACGTGCGTGATCTCAACAGCAATTCCAAGCGCGCGGTGACGACATTCAAAGATCCACAGCCACAGCTTCGCGGCGGCACGCATCAGTTGGTGACTTATCAGCGCAAAGACGGCGTGAAGTTGTCGGCCACGTTATACCTGCCGCCGGGCTATAAACCTGGCCAGCGGTTGCCGGTGATCATGTGGGCGTATCCCAGGGAATTCGGCGATCCTGATTCAGCCAGCCAAATCACCGGCTCGCCGAATCGCTTCACGATCGTCAGCGGTTACTCGCACCTATTCCTGCTGTTGTCTGGTTATGCGATTTTCGATAATCCGACGATGCCGATCGTTGGGCCGGGCGAGACTGCCAACGATCAATACGTCGAGCAACTCGTATCCAGCGCCCAAGCCGCGACCGACAAAGTCGTCGAAATGGGCGTCGGCGATCGTGAACACATCGGTGTCGGCGGTCACAGCTATGGCGCGTTCATGACCGCAAATCTGCTGGCGCACTCGCGCCTGTTCCGGGCCGGCTTTGCGGAAAGTGGCGCCTACAATCGTTCGTTGACGCCGTTTGGGTTTCAGAGCGAGCGCCGAACGTTTTGGGAAGTCCCGGATCTCTACGCGAAGATGTCGCCGTTCTGGTATGCGCATCAGGTGAAAGATCCAATCCTGCTGATGCACGGCGAAGCAGATGACAACTCGGGAACTTTCCCGATCCAGTCAGAGCGTTTCTACATGGCGCTGAAGGGCCAGGGGGCGACGGTCCGCTATGTAACGCTGCCGTTCGAGGCGCACGGCTATGCGGGCCGCGAAACGCTGCTGCATATCCTGGCGGAGCGGATCAACTGGTTCGATAAGTATGTGAAGAATGCCCCGCCGCGAACGAAGCAGGAGACCGCGGTGAAGTGAATTGTGGAGTGCAGAGCGAAGCGCCGACGGCGCTTTGGATTTGCCTAACTTACGAATCAACCAAAGCGGCGTCGCGCTGCGCTTGCACCACGGCACTCCAGAAGATGTCTGTTCAGGTTCTGCTCGACGGCGTGTTGACCATCAGGCGCGTGCGCATGCGCTGTTGCCAATCACTGCGCGCGCCTTCGACCTGTTCGATCTGCTCCATTACATCATGGAGCGTCTCGCCCCCGAACTGTCGCATCTTCAGATAGAGCAGCGCCGGCACGATGGACATGAGCGGCAGTACGAAGATCCTGGTCAGAGCGGACGCTTGTGAGGTTATCTCGACGTGCAGGCTCCCCTTCTTAGGGCTGCTCGCCCCGATCAATGCCCCAAACACGGCTCCGGTCAAAACAGGGACCAAAAACTGGATGCAGGTGGCAAAGATAATGGTCCGCCACGAACGCGACGCCAGTGCGCGCGCCCGCTTTAGGGCTGCCTTCTTTTCCAGACCCTCCATCAACACCACCGGCCCCCAGAGCGAATAACGCATGGTCATCACAATTCCCGGAACCACCAGCAAGATGAAACCGAGCATGAGACGCAGGCTGAAGCGGACGCCGGTATTGAGAAACGGCCGCCAGCGTGCCCGCAGGACTCGCAAGGCGGCACGCAACTCTACCGGCTTGTGCGGCGCAACAGCCAGTTGAGTAACAATGATCGCGGTGACGCCAGAGACAATTGACGCCGTCACGAAACTGGCGACGATTTGCAGTAAAGCAATCGGAATCGCCAACACGATAGTGGTCACCTTGCCGAGTCGCGCCTCCGTCAATCGCAGCGCCAGGGCCATCAGCGTGACGATGATCACCGGAATGTGCGCCAGCAGCGAGAGTTTAAGAAACTTCGGGAAGTATTCGCTGTAGAGGGCGAATGCGCGGCGATAAAGAGCGCCCAGACCATCGGTATTCGCGCGCATCGCGTTGGAAAAAGCCACCGCCGTTTGCGGTCGCGCGGTTCGATCTTTCTCCAGCGCCGACATGATCACACGCGAAACTCGCTTACTTATTTTGCGATTCTGTTCGCGCAGGGTGGTGGGCTGGCTTTCGCTATGCGCGCGGATGACTGAATTTGTGTCGCCTTTAAATGGTGGTGACCCGGCCAGCATCTGGTAAGCAATAATTCCCAGACTGTAGATGTCCGAACGCGTGTCGAGACTTTCGCCGCGACATTGTTCAGGTGACATGTAGAGCGGCGTTCCCAGAATCGCGCCCACGCGCGTCAGACCGCTTGTGGCCGCGGTCGACAAAGCGTCCGTAGTTCGATGCCCGGCGATCGGCGCACCGTCTGTTTGCTGCGCCGCTCCTACCAGCAGCCGCGTCTGGTCGCTGGCCTGAACCTCTTGCGTCGCGCGCACGTCTTGTTTGGCCTCAACTGGAGGCTGAATCAGCGTTTCAGATTCCAGATTAGCGAGTGGAGCAGGGGGAACACGCGTTGGCTCTAACTCTGCAACACCGGCTGCGGCCGTTCGTGCATGCGGGGATTCAGAAAAGTGGATTGTGGGCGTGTCGTCCGCGTTCTGCTTAATGCGGGCTGCTTCCGACGCTGCTTCAGGCGCTTCTGCCACAGCCTCTGCAAGTTTCGCGATGCCAAAATCCAAAACCTTGACGCGATAACCGCCGAGACCGTTTGGTTCCAGCCAGATGTTGTCAGGTTTCAGATCGCGATGGACGATACCCTGCTGGTGCGCTTCGTGTACGGCCGAGCAAACCTGTTCCAGAATGTCCACGGCCCAGTAAAGCGGCAGGCGATCCTCTTCGGCCAGCACGTCACTAAGCGTGCAGCCGTCAAGATACTCCATTACCAGGTAAGCCACCCGGTCAGTGCCGGCTCCTGAAAAACCAAAGTCGGTTACGTCAACGACATTGGGATGACGAAGTCGTCCGGCGGCCCGTGCTTCCCGCTTGAAGCGCTCGACAAACTCAGGATTGCGCATGAACTGCGGCGCAATCAGTTTCAGCGCAACATACCGCTCTGTGCCGAGGTGTGTGGCCAGGTACACCGCGCCCATGCCGCCCTGGCCGAGCAGGCGTTCCAGGCGGTACTTGTCGTCAAGTACCTGACCGACATAACGTTCCAAGCCGTTCATTTGGACATCAAAACCGTAATCACGAAAAAGGCACAAAGAGTCAAAAGCATTTCAAGCGACTATCCAGCAAACCGGGAGAGAAGTATGTCTGATCTCTCCTCGAATCACTTTGAGCCTCGTGTGCCTTCTTGTGGCCAATGCTTCAACTAATCCCAGCGCGCGTCATGCCAATTGCGTTTGCGGAGCTTTTCATCCGTCCAGTAGTTCTTCAGAAGCTCAATACGCGGCTCGCTGTGGAGTTCTTCTGAGGCCGGCAAAATCACGGTCACCACGTCATAGCGGTAAGGCGAACCCATTAACCCGAGCATCCGGCGATAGCCCCTCGACGCGCGCGCGATTTGACGTTGCTTGCGGAGGTCCACGTTAACTTGCGGTGGCGCGAATCCCTCTGACGCCCGTGTTTTCACTTCGATAAAACAGAGAATCGGTCCCTCGTAGGCAATCAGATCAATCTCAGCATTAACTGTAACGTTGCGCCTATTGCGACCAATGGGAATGCTGAAATTTGCCGCCACAATGCGGTAACCCGCGCGCTCGATATGTTCGAGGGCGAGAGTTTCACCGCGCCGGCCGAGACCGAAATGCGGAGCGACCTTGCCAGGATCTGCGACGACAAGTGAATTTGCGTCCGCTTGATCCGTAGATTCTTTTCGGAAGGCGAGTTTCATCTTGAGAGAGCGAAGCGGCGTATTTCAGTTGGAAGCTTCCACCTGTTTCTTATCGGTTGCCGTAGCTTGGCCCGTGGCGGCGGCAGGCTTTCCGTCACTCTTGCTCTTCTTCGGCCGGCGCTTGCCGAAAGTTCCACGCCAGATTTTTCCACGTCGAGATCGCTGATCGCCTTTGCCCATTTTCGCTGCTCCTTATGGTTTGTATTGTTTGATTCAATTCGCGTCTTTGTGCCTTTGCGAGATTCAGTTCACGCTAAGCCGCACAGGCGCCAAGCCGGAAGTTGTCAGTTCTTTTTCATCAACTCGAGTACGGCCGTAGTCATTGCCTTGATCCCGGTGCGCAGAGTTGGTTCCGGCAACGGCTCGAATAAACTCGAGTGCAGGGAGGGCAGGGGCTTCCCGGATTTACGGCTGGCTTCGACTCTTGACGGTTCGATCGCGCCGAGCCAGAACATGAAGGCCGGAATCTGATGATCCAGACTGAGCCGGCCAAAATCTTCGCTGGCCATCAAAGGGGGAGCCTTAACAACATTCTCGGCGCCAATCGCCCGGCCAATCGCGTTGGTAATTCGTTCGGTCAACGGTGGATCGTTATAGAGCGACGGCGCTCCCTCGCTTTCGATCACCTTGAGTATGGGCGCGCGATCATCAGGCACGCCGGCAGCCGCAGCAATTCCTTTCGCAATCCGTTCAATGGAAGTCAGGATGTGCTGACGCACCTCTTCTTTGTAAGTGCGAATCGTGAGTTGCAGCACAACTTCGTCAGGAATGATGTTGCGTTTCGTCCCGCCATGAATCGAGCCGATAGTAACAACCGCCGGATCGAGCGGCGAGTTTTCGCGGCTGATTATTGTTTGTAGGGCCAATATAGTCTGGGCCGCTATGACGACGGGATCTTTAGTCGCTTCGGGTTTCGAGCCGTGGCCGCCCAGGCCTCGAATCACAAGGTCGACCGAGGTCGAACTGGCCATTGCGTAACCGGGGCAGAAGGTTATCTTGCCGGCTGCCACGTCCGCGCTGTCGTGCAACGCCAGGACAAAATCCGGCTTGGGAAAGCGGCTATACAAACCATCGGCGAGCATAGCGCGGGCTCCGGTGACGGTTTCTTCCGCGGGCTGTCCGATGATCACCAGCGTGCCGTGCCATTGATCCTTTAGTGCTGCCAGCAGCTTTGCCGTTCCGATCATATTGGTGATGTGAACGTCGTGCCCGCACGCATGCATCACGCTGACATCCTGGCCGGCTTCGTTCCTGGTTTTGACTTTGCTGGCATACGGCAACCCGGTCTTTTCTTCCACCGGCAAAGCGTCCAGGTCGGTGCGCACCCACACCGTCGGGCCATCGCCATTCTTCATCACCGCCACTACGCCGTAGCCGACCAGATCCGCGCGTTCATATTTGCCGACTCGTTCGGTGACTGTGAAACCGAGCGCGCGCATCTGGGTGGCAAAGAACGCGGAGGTCTTCTCCTCATAATGGGAAAGCTCAGGCGCCGCGTGCAGCATCTTGTAGGTTGAGACAAGTTGAGCCAGCTCGCGGTCAACCATAGCGTCGAGTGATTGCTGAGCGCGCGTCGGCGCGGCGAGAAAAATGCTGAACAGTAGGGCAAGAAAGGATAGTTTTTTCATAATCGTTGTCAGGTCGGACGCGAAGACTTGCGCCGCCAAGATACCCCAGTTGGCTTGCCTCGACAAGTGCCTTGGTTTTGACGGATCGGAGCGCGGACATCCGTGTCCGCCAGCGTGCGTAGCACGCTAAATTTTCTGTTTGCGAAAGCCGATGAACCAATTCGCGCTTCGCGTCAGGCGGACATGATGTCCGCGCTCCGATGTTTACACCGCCGGATAATCAGGCGCGAAGGCCGAAAGGCCAATCCGTGGCGCGGCGAGCATCAATCCAATAATCGTCTTGGCATCCTCGATCTCGCCGTCAGTGATCATCTGCAAAGCGCGATCGATTGGCAGTCGTACGACTTCGAGCACTTCATCGTCTTCCAGCCGCTGCTGTGTTTCAGTTAAGTCGGTCGCCAGATACAACCACATTTTTTCTGCGCAAAAGCCGGGCGAGACAAAAAACTCGCTAATCTTTTCCAGGTTGCCCGCTACCAAACCAAGTTCTTCTTCCAGTTCGCGGGCCGCGCCCTCTTCGGGCCGCTCTTTGTCGTTCAGCGTACCGGCCGGGAGCTCCAGCAGATAACGCACGGCCGGGTGACGATACTGTCGCACCAGAGCTATCGTGCCATCCTCGAACGCGGGGAGAATTACCGCGCTGCCGGGATGATGTACCACTTCGCGCACGTAGGTCTTGTCGCCTTCGCGCACCGTATCAATGGTAACCTCGAAGACACGTCCGGAGAAGATCTTTTTCGAGTCAAGAAATTCGGGAAGCGGAGATTTTGGTTCAGCCATGTGGATGTAGTGCAAGTTGTTAACTTGCGTAGTCGCGCTTATAGAGTTGTCGCTACGAGTTTAATGCTCCACGCGTTGATGAGCAACGATGCGATCCTCGCGACTGAGAATTTCCTGGACCGCGCCAACCAGATACAGCGAACCAGTAATGCAAATCAGCCCATCTGCCGACGTGATTTGACGCGCGAGTCGCAGCGCTTCAATCACCGACGAAGCTTGATGCATCCGGCTCATCTTGAAGGTCTCGGGCGCGGCTGCCGTCAACGTTTCCAGGTTGGCTGCGCGAGGGTTATCCATGCTAGTAAGGATAAGTTCATCAGCTTTCGGGAAGAGCATCGCCGCCATTTCATTAAGAGCTTTGTCGCGCATCGCCCCGAAGATCATGGTTAACGGTTCCTGAACGAACTCATCCAAATACGCACCCAAAGCGGCGGCGGCCGCCGGGTTATGTGCGCCGTCGAAGAGTATTCGCGGCTGACCTGGCCACATTTCCAAACGTCCCGGATGCCGGGCCGATTCGATCCCATCAATGATCGATTGGCGCGAGATGGCGAAGCCGCGTTCGCGCAGTCCTTCAGCCATGGCAAGCGCTGTCAACGCATTGGCCGCCTGATGACGACCGCGCAAGCCGATCGTAATGTTTTCGTAGACTTCACGATCGGTCTCGAACGTTGCGATGCAACGGCCATCGGCGGTCGCGTCACCCGGCCCGCTATGCCAACGTTCGCGGTAGCGCGCGGGTATGGGCGTCGACCAGGTAAGCCGGAAATCGACCAGACGCGGTTCGACTCCGACGCTTTCGCACTGACGCATGATAATCTTCAGAACCTCTTCAGTCTGCGGGGCAACGATCGTCGTTACGTTCGGACGAATGATGGCCGCTTTTTCTGCCGCAATCTCGGCGAGACTGTGTCCCAGGTACTCTTCGTGATCCATCGCGATCGGAGTAATCGCTACGATGTCCGCTCCGGCAGCAGTCGTCGAATCGAGTCGTCCGCCCAGTCCGGTTTCCAGAATAGCGAGCTCAACCTCAGCTTCGCGAAAAGCGAGCAGAGCTATGGCGGTCACATGTTCAAAGAACGTCGGCAGGGTTTCCAACTCGCCCTGCTTTACCAGCGCTTCTGCGGTTGTTTTCACTTGCGACGTTAACCGCGCAAAGTCCGGCTCTGAGATTGGTTTGCCATCGACCGCGATGCGCTCCGTAATTGAAACCAGATGAGGTGAAGTGAAAAGACCGGTTCGGATTCCTGCGGCGCGGCAGATTGAATCGAGCGTGACCGCAACCGAGCCCTTGCCATTGGTGCCGGCGATCTGGGCAGCAGGATATTGTCGATGGGGATCTCCGATCGCGTCGAGCAGTGTTTCAGTGTTTTTGAGGCCGAGCTTGATGGTCAGTGTCTCGTGGCCGAGACTCAGGAGATAGGCAAGGGCGTCACGCAAGGTCATTCATTTAGTTTCAGGTTTTAAGGTTTCAAGTTTCAAGTTTCGAACCATAATCGCGGCAGCAACGTTTGGCGAACTTGAAACCTCAAACTTGAAACTTGAAACTTTAGGTGGAAACCTGAAACTTCAGACCTGAAAGTTGCGCCGTGCTTTCGCGAGTGATGTCCGGGTTCATCATAAAGTCCAGGGCCTTGATAATAAGCGGGCGCAGCTCGCGGCGATCGACGATGGCGTCGATCATCCCATGGGCCAGAAGGAACTCAGAGCGCTGAAAGTCTTTCGGCAGTTTCTGTCTAATCGTTTGTTCGATTACGCGCGGGCCGGCGAAACCAATCAGGGCTTTGGGCTCGGCGAGTATGACGTCGCCAAGCATGGCAAAACTTGCAGTTACACCGCCCGTCGTCGGATCAGTCAGCACCGAAATGAAAGGCAGATGACGTTCTTCCAACGCGGCCAGGGCCGCCGAGATTTTCGCCATCTGCATTAGCGATAGGGTGCCTTCCTGCATGCGCGCGCCACCCGACGCGGCAAACATGATGACCGCGCCCCGTTCTTTAATCGCGCGCTCGATCAAGCGCGTGATTTTTTCGCCCACCGCCGAACCCATCGAACCGCCGATGAAGTTCATGTCCATGGCGCCGGCCAGCACCCGATGCCCGCCAACTTTTCCCCGCGCGGTAATCACGGCTTCCGGCAATCCGGTGGCGCTTTGCGCCTGGGCAATTCTCTTGAGGTAAGGCTTGCTGTCGACAAAATCCAGCGGGTCGGTCGAGACGACTTCGGCGTCCAGCTCTTCACAGTAAGCATCGTCGAACAACATCTCCAGGCGGTCGTAGGCGCCGACGCGAAAATGATGATTGCAGTGCGTACAAACCTGGAGCGCCTCTTCCAGTTCTTTCTTGTAGAGATGGGCGCCGCATTCGTCGCAGCGCACAAAGACATTCTCAGTGCGCACCACGCGCTCTGAGTCGCGCACCGGCTCGATCTTGCCTTTCTTTTTCCGAAACCAGGGCATATGAAAACAGAAGTCAGAGATCAGAAGTCCGAAAGCCGGCTCATGATCGCAATCGCGCTTACAAGATTGAGCATTGAGGAAAACAAGGGTAGCACAGAAAGTAAGGAGGGATGAAGGGGGACCGGATAATCATCTCGCGGCGGCCAAGCCGGTTTCTTCCCCAATCGGATTGCGTTGATGCTCATTTTGTCCCGCCCTCACGCACCTCCTGCTGGAAATGGGTTACTGCCACCAGCGCCAGGTACATGGCTAGAAAGAAGCAGGCAAAGAGTACCGAGAATACGAAGGCCTGGAAGCGGGTGAACGGATCTTGCACCTGTTGTGATACGTCGGCAAATAACCTCCCCGGGTTGAGAAAAACATCCCAGCTATTCCAACGCATAAAGCGGCCCAGATAGATTCCAAAACTGCTCAGCGCCAGGACGCCCAGCGCAAAGACCCAACTGGCCGCGTTACCAGCAGCCCGGCGAACTAATTCCTGCATCATGAAGAGCGATACCAACCCGAGAAAGAAACCAGTCCAGGCAAAGGCGACAAACAGAATCAGGTCATACCAAAATGGCGCCGTCGCCTGCCGCTGCAAATGCATGATGTCCGTAATCAGGTACGGCGCATTGGGGAAGAACACGAGCCAAAACAGAGCGCAAGCCGGCACGAGAATCCAGTTAACCCACGAGTGTCTCCTTTGCAGATTGTAGGCCACCAGCGCGCTCAGGATAGGAAGCCAGGCAAGGAACAGATTCCAGATTAAGTAACGGTAGGCGAACTTGTGTGAATGCGCTATGCGGAGAGCGAAAAGACCAAGGCATACCGACGTCGCGAACATTAGCGATCCGACCAGTGCCAATTGGCGATAGTGGCGGAAACCGTTCCTGGAGGGCTCAAGCATGAATGTAGCTAAGGCAGGATTCTCGACCTTTTGAGAGCTTTCGTAAAGAGACCTCGTCGCGAGGGTTTCAAAACTCGATGCCTTTTTGTGCTCTAATCCCCCCCTGAAAGGGATGCTTCACTTCGCGCATTTTTGATAATCGCTTTCTACTTTGTCTGTTTGTATGGTTCCTTGAGTCCGCGGCGCGCCTGCTCAAGCGAATCGTATGTGTTTGGCCGAGTCACTACGATGCGATACTCGCTCAGTGCTTCGCTTCGCTTGCCAGCTAGATCAAGCGACTGCGCAGCCCGCAGATGCGCTCGCGTAACCAGAACCGTCTCGGCGCTGCCCGCTGTTGTGACGGCATGAAATTGTCGAGCAGCGCTCTCTGGTTGGCCCAATAGCAGTAGAGTCTCGCCATAACGAAAATGGAGCAGGTCCAACGCGCGCGCATTTACGCCCGCCGCTGAGCGTTCGCGGAGTAGCGAGTCGAACGTACTCAACGCTTCTTTCTCCAGGGCGTCTGCGGCTGCCATTCGATTTGCCCGCCGCTCACCAGCAGCTTGTGAGACAAGAGTGTCTGCGGTTTCCAATCTGAACAAGTAGTTGCGCGGATACTTCTCTTGCAGCTCACGTGACAAGACGAGCGACTCTGGAAACCGCTTTTCGCGCTTGTAGAGAGCCATCAACAAGAGTCTGGCATCATCGCGTTCCCAGTGTCCCTCTCTCGCAACGCGTTCGAGTGTCTGAATTCCCCGCTTCTTCGAACCCCGGACTCCCGCAATGCTCGCCACCAGTTTGGCCGGCAGTGGCAAGGTGCCGATGATGTAATCGTACAAGCCAATCGTCAGCTCGGCGTCGTGGAAGTTCGGATCAAGTTTGATTACTTCGCGATCTCTGTCCACGCCGCTCGATCCCTCGCGCAGGGCCGCCAGGAATCGGTGTTCAATTGTGGCGTCGAATGAAGCCCTCAAGGAGTCGATGGCGCCCAGTGTGTAAAGCGTCTGCGGATCGCGCGGATTCCGTTCCAACCGAGCCCTCGCCAGCTGCGTCGCCTGGCGAGTCAAATCACGAAACTCCTGGATGACACCCGGGTCAGGTTTGTCTTCGGTATTCGCATCGAAAGACTGCGAGCTGTAGATCGCCGCTTGCAGCAAGCGCGACTTATTCAAAGTTTCCAACCACAGGGTGGAGGCCAACATCTGCGACCCAGTCGGATCGTCCGGAAACAGACGGGCCGTCTCTTTGAATGTTTGGCGCGCGGCCTCGTAGTCGAGATTGAACACAGCTTCGGAACCCTTCTCTCGCAACTCTTCAAGCCGGGGAGTTGCAGGCGTGCTCGTCTTGCCGTTTCCCAGTTGCGCAAGCGCATAAGCGGACGCGAACAGCAGGACAAACAGAAGCAACAATGTCGAGCGCTCTATTTGCATTTTTCGTAAGGCGATCATAGCGCTTTCACCCGACTCGCTAAATCTCTGGCGATCTGTCCCGGCTCATCCTGATTTGAATAATGGATCGGCTCGCCGACCGTCACTGATACCTCACCGGGCAAGGCGAAGTGTCTGTTAGTTCGCTTGAGTTCCCAGAGACCATCAATCCGCATGGGCACCACTGGCGCATCGAGTTCCCGGATCAGCAGCCCTGTGCCGGACATGAAAGGATTCATTGCTCCGTGCCTGGTGCGCTGCCCTTCGGGAAAAACCATCAGGTTGTAACCGCGATCCATCATCTCGCCGGCAAAGCCGAAGCTGCGACGAAAACCACTCTTTTGGGGCATCGAAAACACATTGAAGAAAAGAACGACCGAGATGTACTGGAGCCGATGGAGCAACCGCGTGAACAGTCCTGTTCCCTTTGGCGGATGCAGCCATTCGCGCAAGAGCTCGCCGTCCTGGGCGATCACCATCTTTCGCTTGAATCTTGCCGGCAGCGCAAATAGAACCAACGCGTGATCCACCATCGTCACGTGGTTGCAAATGAAGAGGACCGGACCGCGAAGTCTGCGCAGGTGCTCCTTGCCTCTGATTCTGGGCCAGCCGATGATTCGGATGGCCGGAAGGACGATCGAATACAACAGCGCGATTCGCAGCCAGCTAATTGGCCAGCGCTGTTGCCAGCGGGGATAAGGATAAGGCTCGGCCTCTTCGTGTTTGCGTTCCCGAATTATTTTCTCAACGTCTGCGAGCGTCGTCGCGTCGGTGAATGCGGCCTCATCGATCTCGACTTGATAGCGATCCTCGAGCGCACTCAACAGCTCAACTCGGCCGAGTGAGTCGAGCTTGAGATCGGTTCCCAGTTTCGCTGAGGGATCAAGCTTCGACGGTGCATCTTTGCTTATGCGCGTGACGATTTCAGCGAGAGGCTCCTGGTAGCCGGTGGAAGAGGAAGGAACTGCGCCGGCCAACTCTGCCCTGACTTTCTCGGCCACCAGTTGTTTGCGAACCTTCTGCATCGTGCCGCGGGGAAAGTCTTCGCCGGACCAGACAAACCAGCGCCGCAGTTGTTGATGATGGGCCAGCGACGCGTTGGCGCGATCGATCACCGCGTCTGGTTTCACGCGATTGTCATGCAGGATCAATACGGCGAGTGGTTCCGGCCCATGTGCACTTTGGGTTTCGATGATGGCGCTCGCCTTTATTTCCGGTTGGCTATCCAGGACGGGTTCAATATCTTCCGGATAGATGTTCACACCCGCCGAAGTGACAATGACTTCTTTCTTGCGCCCTTTGAAGTAAAGTTTGCCTTCCTCGTCCATCTCACCAATGTCGCCGGTGCGAAACCAGCCATCGTCCGCGGTTGTTGTCCGCACGTCATCGCGCCAGTACCCAGGCGAAACATTCTCGCCGCGCACCAGGATTTCGCCGTCCTCAGCCAGCTTCACCTCCTGCCCGGGCATGACGCGGCCGATCGAGCCACGTCCGACTCTAAAGGGATGATTAACGCTGATGAGTGAAGCGGTCTCGGTCATACCGTAACCTTGAATTACCGCAAATCCGAGTCGCCGCCAGAAAGTTTCCGTCTCCTGATTGAGTGTTGCGCCGCCTGAGACGAACGCCCAGAACTTCCAGCCGAACATTTGGTGAAGATTGCGGAATCGCCACCAACGTAAGATGAAATGCTCACCCTCGGAAGCCTCAATCTCTTTTCTAAAATGCTCAAGCTTTCCCTGCGCTTCGTAGACTCTCTCGATTCTTGCACGCAGCACTTCGAGAATGCGCGGCACGGTGACGACGACCGAGATTCGCTCGCGCTTAACCGTTTCCACGATTTGCGACGGACTGAGAGACTCTTGAAAGAAAACTTCTCCGCTGAATAGTTGCGGCACAAAGATGCCCAGGAATTGTCCGAGCACGTGGCTGAGTGGGACCAGATTGAGAAAGCGCAACGGATGAACCGCGTGCTCCCATTTCAGGTAAGGCTTGATCTTCTGTTCCAGCGGGGTGAGATTCGCGAGCAGATTGCGGTGCGTTATGCGTGTACCTTTTGGTTCGGCTGTCGTACCCGAGGTGAAAACTATCTCGACGGTGTCATTCTGATCGATGTCTGTTACTGAGTAGGGAGCCGGGGAATGATGCGCAACGTGGGAACTAAACGTGTCTAGCGTAAGAATCGGAAGATTTAGATCAGCAAACGGTCGAGTTACAGCATCACAGAGTACAAGCTTTGCGCCAACTTTTTCTTGCACTCTCGCGACGAATGCCGGGTCGCTCTGAACGTCGAGCGGCACGACAATCACCCCGCGCAACAGGCAGCCAGAGAAGCTTGCGACCCACTCCGGACTGTTTTCGGCCCACAGCAGAACGCGATCTCCTCTCCCGATACCACGTGCTTCCAGCTCGCGCGCGAATTGATTAGCCGTCTTTGCTGTTTGTTCGTATGACCAGCGCGCAACCCGCAGACCGCGCCGATGCGCAAACGCAATCTCACCTCCCCGCGAGATGAACTCGTCCAGGTAGCTGACGACAGTCGTGCGCATCTATCTGACGTCCTTGCTTTAGGAAGATGACCGTTGATAATCGTAAAGGGATTTAACTGCTACTTCAATTTGGCGCATCCACGCACGCCCTCGCAGGCTCGATCACTGACTTGAGTCAGAATCCGCGTGTCAAGATTATCTTCCCTTTCGTAGCGGAAGTCTTTATTGATTTTTAGACGTGAACGTTGGGCACGGCGAGTCCGCGCAGCGGACGATTGATACAAGCCCAGCACTTCAAGTGCTGGGAAAGCGGTTGGATATGAGACCAAAGCCCGTGAAACGGGCGTCAGGTACAGAACCAGGAGCGGTAGCGACTGGATGCAAGGCTCAACTTGGGACGTTTGTGAGATTCAGTGACACGCGAGTTGAATGCCGGCATCCGCTCGCTACTGCTCGCGGTTCCGTATCGAAGTTTCATTCGTCCGCTTCGCGGACTCTTTTCTAATGGGGTGCGAAGATCCCAGCGATGAATCGCTGGGCTATTTCCAATCGTCCGCTGCGCGGACTGATCCAGTTGATCATTCGCGCTCTCAAAACTCAATCCCTTTTTGCGCCTTTATCCCCGCTTGGAAGGGATGCTTTACCTCAGTCATCTCGGTGACGAGATCGGCGGCTTCGATTAATTCTTTGGGAGCGTCGCGGCCGGTGACCACGATGTGAACGGAGGGCTGGCGTTCGCGGGCCGCGCGGATTTCTTCCAGGACTTCGGTAACTGGCAGCATTTCATAGCTCAGGACATAGACCAGCTCATCAAAGACGAGCATGTCGTAATCACCGCTGCGCAGTTTCTCTACGCAGAGGTTCCAGGTCTCACGAGCAGTCTGGCGATCCTGTTCGGGATTTTTAGTGTCCCAGGTAAAACCGTCGCCCATGGTGTGGACTTCGATCCCGAGCTTTTCCGCCGCGACGTGCTCACCATAGCGATCGTTGCGCGACTTCATGAACTGAATCATGCAGCAGCTAAGGCCCTGACCCGCGGCGCGCATCATCAAGCCGAGCGCGCAGGTCGTCTTTCCCTTGCCGTGGCCGGTATTGACGATCAGCAGGCCGCGCGTGTGCTCCTGATAGTCGGCGCGACGCCATTTGTATTTCTTCTCTTTGACCATGGAGTCAGAACGGCCTGCGGTAGCGGGCCGTTGAACTTGGGATATCAATTGGCTCTCGGGGATAAGATCAACCGCCTGCTACCGCAGGCGCTTCTCAGTGCTAATCAAAGTCAGGTAAGTCATCACCCTGGCCGTTAATCACGTAATCCACGGCGCGCGCTATGCTTTCTTCATTCCACAGGTATCGGTTGCTACCTTTATCGGCCCATGGACTCATCGTGCTTTGCCAACAACCGTTTTCTCGCATTCTGCGTGTCGCGTTAGATTTGAATGCGCTAAGAGCGATTTCTGGTTTCTTTTTGCCTATTGAGACTACCGAATGAACGTGGTTTGTTCGCACGTTAATTGCGTGCAGATGCCAGCCCCGAATCTCGCAAGTCTCGCGCGCCGCAGCGTCGACGCAGTGACGCTGGGCCGCATCGAGCACAACTATTTCTCTCTTGAGTCGTTTCGCATTTGTCTCAAGCCATTTCTCTTCTGGAGGCAAACGCGGTGTTTTGTATTGATTGCGAAAGCGGTTGACTGAACCACGCTTGTCGCCGTGCAGCCATGTTCCGTAGGTACGAAACGTAATCAGGAAAGCTAGAGGAATATCCGTATCGTTCCACATTAGCTGGGGGCCGAGATCAACCGCCCGCTACCGCAGGCGGTTCTGACAAGGCGTCTTCAGTAATATCTTTCAATCCATTCGCGCGCTTGACGGCGTCCTGTAGCAGTGGAACCAGTTTCTGCTCGAGCTCTGCGAGATCGCCTTTCAGCGTGCAGCCGGCCGCGTTGCGATGGCCGCCGCCGCCAAACTGCTCGGCGATCTTGGCAACGTTGACGTCGCCTTTCGAACGCAGGCTGGTGCGATAGACACCCGGCGCGCATTCTTTGAACAGCGCGGTCGCTTCGACTTCACCGACGGCCAGCGGGTAATTTACGAATCCGTCCGCGTCCTCTTCCGAAGCCTTTGTCTGCTCCTGCATCTCGAGCGTCTGGCGCATCCAGGCGACGTGCCCACTCTCATCGCGCTGCGCCGTGCCGAGAACCTGACTGAGCAACTCAATCTTCGGCCAGTGATAGCTGCCAAAGATCGCTTCCGCGGTCTTAGCCGGTTTGACTCCAGTGCGGACAAGCTCCGAGGCGATCTTGAAAGTACGTTCGGTGGTGTTTGAGTAGTGAAACGATCCGGTGTCGGTCAATAGCGCCGTGTAGACGCATTCGGCAATCTCTTTCGTGACTCGGACGCCGGTGGCCTTACAAAGGTTGTAGATCATTTCGCCGACCGCCGAAGCGGTCGAATCGATCCAGTTGACTGTGCCGAACAGTTCGGTGGTCGAGTGGTGATCGATGTTGACGACAAATTGCTTTTCCAGATCGATCAGGCCGGGGCGATCGATGTCGGAGCATTCGATGACGAACACTGCGTCATACGCGCGGTCGACCGCGGGTGTGACGCGGACAGCGCCGGCGCCCGGCAGTTGCTGATATGAATGCGGCGCCGGATCGCGCATGATTACTTCCACATCTTTGTTGAGTGCCTGCAACAACCAGTAGAGACCCAAAGAGGAACCGAGGCTGTCGCCATCGGGGCGAACGTGGGAAGTAATCGCAAAGCGATCCCTTTTTTCAATCAACTCAACTACTTGGCTAAGCATTACAAGATTGCGGATTTCGAATCGCGGATTTCGGATTGCACGGCAAATTCATTGGCAATCCGAAACCAGCATTATTCCGCGTCCTTTACCCTTTCCGCACCGTGCTCGATCTTTTCGAGGAGAGAATCGACGCGTTCGGCCTTCTCTTCGACCGTATCGCGGACAAAGTGAAGCGCCGGAGTATGCCGCAAATTGAGCGCAAAGCCCAGTTGCTTGCGTACATACGGCGCCGCGTGACGCAGCGCGCGCAAAGCCGTCAGATGCTCCTGCTCGTCTCCCTGCACCGTGACGTACACGCTCGCGTCGCGAAGGTCGTCGGCGACGCGGACTTCGGTCACTGTCACCATGGTCAGGCGCGGGTCTTCCAGTTCGTAACCCACAATCTGCGCAATCTCTTCGCGCAGGGTCTCGGCGATGCGCTCAGGACGATGCATGTCAAAACACGGTTTCGAGTTTCGGGTTTGGAGTTTCGAGTTCGGACTCACTCGAAACCCGAGACTCTAAACGCGACACTTCCTTAAAGCTCAGTAGCGGCAACTCGCTCGATCACGTAGTCCTCGATCTGATCGCCGACCTTGATGTCGTTAAAGTTTTCCAACCCGATGCCGCATTCAAAGCCCTCGCGAACTTCCGAAGCGTCATCCTTAAAACGCCGCAGCGAAGCAATGTTGCCTTCCCAGGCGACGACGCCGTCGCGAATCAGCCGCGCGCGCGCATTGCGCTTGATAATGCCATCGAGCACCATGCAGCCGGCAATCGCTCCGATTTTGGGCACGCGGAAGACTTCGCGCACTTCGGCCTTGCCGAGAATCTTTTCCTTCTCGATTTTCTCGAGCATGCCGATCATGGCAGCCGTAATTTCTTCTTCGACCTTGTAAATGATCGAGTGCAGCCGGATATCCACGCTCTCCTGTTTAGCCAAATCTGTGGCGCGGGATCCGGGACGAACATTGAAACCAATGATCACCACTGCAGTCGAAGCAGATCCCGCCTGGGTCGCCGAAGCGAGCAGCACGTCCGACTCAGTGATCGCGCCGACACCGGAGCGAATGACTTTTACTTTCACCCTCTCGCTGGACATCTTTTGCAGAGTCGATTTCAGCACTTCGACTGAACCCTGTACGTCGGCCTTGATGACGACCAGAAGTTCCTTGACTTCAGTTTCGCCCAGCGCTTCGATGCCGCGCTTGGTGGTCTTGACCAGCGTGCGCTGCCGCTCAGCCGCCTGGCGATGACTGGATATTTGTTGGGCGCGAGTCACATCCGCGACCACCTGAAAAGTTTCACCCGCCTGCGGCACGCCCTGTAATCCGAGCACTTCTACCGGCGTGGCCGGTCCGACTTCGTTGACCGGTTCGCCGCGATCGTTGAACATCGCGCGGACCTTGCCGAAAATTTGCCCGACGATGAACGGATCGCCGACGCGCAAAGTGCCCTGCTGCACCAGGGCAGTGGCAACGGAACCGCGGCCGCGATCCAGCTTCGCTTCCAACACCACGCCGGAGGCCAGACGAGTAGTGCTGGCGCGCAAATCTAAAATGTCAGAGGTCAGCAGAATAGTCTCGAGCAAGGTTTCAAGATTCTGGCGTTTCTTGGCAGAGACTTCGACCATTTCCGTTTCGCCGCCCCAGGCCACGGGATTGAGGCCCTGTTGCGAGAGTTCCTGACGAACCCGATCAGGATTCGCGTCGGGTTTATCGATCTTATTAATCGCGACGACGATGGGAACGCCGGCCGCGCGCGAATGTTCGATCGCTTCGATGGTTTGCGGCATGACGCCGTCGTCGGCGGCCACCACCAAAACGACTACGTCTGTTGCTTTTGCCCCGCGGGCGCGCATCAACGTGAACGCTTCGTGACCGGGCGTGTCGAGGAACACCACCCGGCGCTTCTCGTTCGGATTATCGGGGCTGGGAACTTCGACGCTATAGGCGCCGATGTGTTGGGTGATGCCGCCGGCCTCGCCACCAGCCACGTTGGTGGTGCGAATAGCATCGAGCAGGGAAGTCTTACCATGATCGACGTGTCCCATCACGGTGACCACAGGCGCGCGCGGCACCTCGACATCGTCTGCATCAGTGGCGATCAGTTCTTCGAATTCTTCTTCGGCGACCATCTCTTCGAAAGGCACGAAAGTAACGTCATAGCCGAACCGCTCTCCGAGTTCCGCGGCCACTTCATCATTCAGAGCCTGATTTATAGTGGCGAATACGCCTTGCTGCAGGAGTAACGTGACTATATCTTTCGGTTTGATGCCGAGCTTTTCCGCGAACTCTTTGACGGTCGATCCCTCAACCAGACGCACGGGCTTTAGGGCCCCTTCTACGGAAGCCATATCGAGGCGTCCGGCGATCCGCTGTTCCAGCGTCAGAGTCGGTGGTGGCGCAATGAAATCACGATCAAAGCGGCTGCCTTTGCCTTCGCCGCCGCGTTTTCCGCTGCGCGATGAGCCGCGGCGCGATCGCCGGCGACCGGCATCGGGCGGAGGAATGTAGGTTGTTTGCGGCGTCGCAGTCTCGCCGGGAGTTCCCGCGTATTCGACGCGGCCGCGGGGTGTACGCTCGCGGCTTCTTTCGCGCGCCGCCGGCGTGGTAGGGGATGGCGCTGGGGCTGGCGCACGTTCTCCATGACGAATGCCGGCACTAAGAGCCGCGGCAGTCGGGCGCAGCACTCGTACTTGCCGCGATGGCGCGGGAGTGGATTCCACTGGCGCCAGCGCGGAGGCGACAGTCTCAGCCGATTCCGGCGCTGAAACAGTTTCCGCCGCGGCTGGTTCCCGAGGCCCGGGTGCCGGTTCTGCAGCGACCGGTTTTTCGGCGCGCGCGGCGGGCGATAGCTTGCGGACTACTCGAGCAGGAGTAAGCGGCTGAGCGGTTACCGGTTCTTCGCTTGCCTGCGATTCGGGTTCGGCGGCCTCGACCGGAGCGACGACTTCGTCTTCCGCAGGAGGCGGGGTCTCTTCGACCACCGGCCGCGCCGCTTTTTTCACGACCTTGACCGCGCGTTTGACCGCGGTGTCCTTCTTGGGAAAATACTTGTCGCGAATCTTTTCGGCGAGTTCCTTCGAGACGGAGTTCGAAGGCACACTAACATCCACACCTTCGCGCCGCACTTCTTCAATCAGACGCTTGGTGTCTATCTTGAGCTCTTTCGCGAGATCGTAAATGCGAACTTTTGAGGTAACTGCTGACATGCGCTCCTTGCTGCTTGCGAAAGTGACTGCCTTCGTCCACCTTCTGCAAGCGCACCTGGAAGGAGCGCCCTGCTACAGCAGGTGTCGGAGGCGAGCACGCGTATTCCTTTGAACACGCGCGTTGCGATTATTTGGCCGCGTCATCGGAAGCATCTCATTGCTTCTCGTCCTCTAAGCTCTCGTCCGTCGCGGCCTCTTTCCTGGATGACGATTCGAGAGCGGAACTTGTTTGCGCTTCGTCTGGCGAATCAACGAGCGCCGCTTCCTTTTCTTCGGACGCTAGGGCTTCCAGCTCGGCGGCTACCAAATCGGCCGCGGCCGCTGAAGTCACGTCCGGAGCCGGAGTGATCATATCCGGTCGCAAGTCACGCCCGGCATCCTGTAATATCAACTCGTCCACGGTCATGGGATCGGCCTCGGTCAGCGCAACCGGATCGGCGGAATATTCTGCCCTAATGTTCGGCTCGGCTGAGTAAGGCACCCCCTGCTCGACAGCTTCGTCGTATCCAGCGGCCGTACTTTCATCAGACGGCTGGACTTCAGTTGCGACTGCGTTTTCGTCCAGTTCCGCCGACGCTGCGTGTTGCTCAACTGATTGTGATTCTTCGCCTTCCTCAGTGCCGGACTGCAGCGTCTGCTCGCGCATCGCGATCACGGCGCGGGCCTCGTTGAGAATAGTCTCAGCCTCATCGAGACTGACGTCGAGAAACTCAACCAGATCGTCGACCGAAGTTTGGGCCAGGCCGTCAATATCGTTAACGCCATGCTCCGCGAGCGCGTCAGCCTGCTGTGCAGTGACGCCTTCGATTACCGAGATCGGCACCGGCGCGCCGGAGGCAATCATCGCGCCCATCTGCTCGGCAACTTCCTTCTTCAATTCTTCTTCGCTGCGAATGTCAATATTCCAGCCGACCAGCTTGGTAGCCAGGCGCACGTTTTGGCCGCGCTTGCCGATCGCCAGACTCAGCTGGTCCTCGTTGACGATCACTTCCATCTGCCGGTTTTCGATGTCGGTGATGCGCACCTGATTGACCTTGGCCGGCGACAGCGAGTTCGCGGCAAACACCGAAGGCTCTTCTGACCACTCAATGATGTCGATTTTTTCCCCGCGCAACTCACGGATGATCGCCTGCACGCGCGAACCTTTCATGCCGACGCAGGCGCCGACAGGATCTACGTCACGTTCGTTGGATACCACGGCGATCTTGGCCCGCTCGCCCGGCTCGCGCACGCAGGACTTAATCACCACGGTACCGTCGTAAATCTCGGGCACTTCCATCTCGAACAGACGCTCGAGCAATTCCGGAGAGGTGCGGGAGACTTCGATTTGCGGCCCTTTTGATTCCTTTGAAACGTTTGTGATCACGACGCGAATGCGCTCGCCCTGGTTCCATTGTTCGCCGCGCGACTGTTGCGAGCGGGGCAGGATGGCTTCCAGGTTACCCAGATCGACAATCATATTGCCGCGTTCAAACCGCTTCACAAATCCGTTCACCAGCTCGCCGACGCGATCGATGTATTGCTCGTAAACATTGGATCGCACGGCATCGCGGACTTTCTGAAAAAGAATCTGCTTGGCAGTTTGCGCCGCGATCCGGCCCAGCTCTTCCATCGGCATTGGCAGCAGGAGGGCATCGCCAACCTCTACTTCGTCGCCGCCCAGTTCACGCGCTTCATCGATCGACAGTTCGGTCGAAGGGTCCGCGACGTCGTCAACCACGACTTTTGAAGCCGAGAGTTCGAGTCCCGTTTCCGGGCTCCAATCCACCTGAATGTCTTCGCCGCCCTTGAACTGTTTTTTTGCCGCGGCCCGCACGGCTTCCTTGATCGCTTCGATCACCAGTTCGCGATCAATGCCCTGCTCCTGGCAGAGGGCTTCGATGTTTTGCGCAATGCTCGTACTCATTAATTTTATTTCGGCTGGTTCGTCAGCGAACCGGCCCATCTCTCAATTCTAGTTCAGTCCTCAGCGGATATTCTTGCCGATCAGTTCCCGGTCGGTTTCTTCTTGCTCGCGCGCCCGGCGGAACTCGCTGTCCACATCAACCTCAAGGTTCGCCTTGGCGATAACGTCGATGGGGAGTTGCACGCGACCGCTGGTGCGATCCTCAAAAATCACAGAGCTTTCGTCCACTGAAACGATGCGCCCGCGAAAATTTCGCTGGTCATTGACCGGGTTTCGCATCTTGATTTTTGCGTTACTCCCGGCAAACCGCTCGTAATCAGCTCGCTTGTAAAGACCCCGTTCAAGACCGGGAGACGAAACCTCGAGCGTATAAGCTGAGTGGATAAAATCCTCAACGTCGAGAACTGTGCCCAGGTGAACACTCACTGCCGAACAATCGTCATGAGTGACTCCGCCGGGCTTATCAATGAACACTCGGACTATCGGGTGGCCGTCCGGACCGCCGACTTCGGCATGAACCAATTCCAGACCGTGGTCGACCGCAACTTGTTCGGCGATATCGCGCACCCGCTCTGCAACCGACCTTGAATCCATGACTCGCTGGCGTAAGTTGTCAATTTGCGCCTATCTGCGCCCAAAAGAAAAAGTGGGCGAAAACCCACCGGACAACGCATCCGACGATCCGAGTAAGCTGTGGATTATACGAGAACGATCGGGTGGAAGCAAGCGAGGGTCAACCTACCTCAACCGCGCAAATTGGCAACTAACCGGGTACTGACTAGCACGCCGGGCTCGGCGACGTGCTAATCAAATCGGGAATTCAAGTCGAGTTCATGGTTTGACCGGCGACTCATACTCTTCGAGTAGCTTTTGGGCCCTGATTCCGGGACTCACTACCGCCAGTTTCTGCGCCCAATCATAACCGCTGAATACGCCGACGACTTCTCCGTGCTGATTGTAGACGGGACTGCCGGAAAATCCATCGCGCGCATTAATTTTTACCGACCAGTAATCGACGCCCTTAAGAGAATAAGAACCGTAGAAGGTCCCGTAACTGACGATCCGATCGCCGTGTGGTCGGGCAACCAGCATCAGATCCTCATTCCTGTTCAGAGTGGTTTGAAACGCCGGCGTGGTTTGCTTCGCCGCAGTGCAAATTTGAATTAGCGCCAAATCGGCATCCTGGTCGACCTTTAGCACTTTGGCCTGGCAGCCGTTGGTATAGACTTTGACCTCGAGTTTGTCATGGCGTCCAAAACCCAATGCTATCTTCTTTGATTCGTCCAACTCTCCAGAGACTACGTGATAAGCAGTCATCACCAATCGACCACCCACCAGAAAACCGGTGGCGTAGGCGTTAGGGCCCCAGTTGAGAAAAGTAATAGCGCGTTGCAGAGGGTTGGAACTCTTCTTGATAAACTCCAGTTCCAGCGATATGGTCCGTTCCTGCTGCTTGAAGCCGCTGTTGCTCTTTGCCAGGCATGGAGCGACCAGCATGATAAGCGCTGATGCCACCAGCACCAGACTGCAAAGCTGTCTTTTCATCGAAGCCCTCCCTTAGAGAACGAAGTAGAGAAAAAAGTGAGACCGCAGGAATCAAAAGTGCGCATGACACGGCGGTCGGGTGGTCAAAGAACTGAGACCAGGGGCGAATGCTACGGGCGCTGCCGTAAGGTTCTCAACAGTGAATCGGACGCGTCTGCGATCCGAAGCCAGGTCCGCGCTCTGTAGCGTTGGGGTCCGCGGAGGCTGGCGCGTCCAGGATGGCCCACACTTCTACCATAGAAATTCGAAACTTGGAAGGTCTTTCTGCTTATGACAGAAATGTGAGTTGATAGAGGAGTTTTAGGACCCGCCCGCGAGCTTCCGTTTCACAGATTCGCTGACTGCGCGACCGTCAGGGTTCTTGCCGGCGAGGTGAGCCATCACGGCCTTCATTACGGCCCCCATTTCCTTCATCGACGTGGCGCCGGTCTCGGCCATCGCCGCTGCGACTGCCTGCTCGATTGCTTCCGGTGAGGCGGCCTGAGGCAGATACGTTTCGAGGACTGCGATCTCGGCCATTTCTTTGTCGACCAGGTCCTGGCGAGCGCCCTTGCGATATTGCTCGATCGAATCGCGCCGCTGTTTGACCTGCGTTCGCAGGAGCTTCGTCAGTTCTTCGTCGTCCAGCTCGCTGCCTTTTTCAATCCGGCGGTTGACCATCGCCGCCTTCAACATTCTGAGAGTCGACGTGCGCGCGCTGTCCTTTGCTTTCATCGCGGCGGTCATGTCCACGGTGATTTGATCCTTTAGGCCCATGCTCCCTCAACGTACTGGCAAGAATTCGCTGGTGCAAACACACTCTAGCGCATCCGGGGAAAGTTCGCTAAGCTCCGTTGTCGGATTGCGATTCATCTATGAAGAGATTAATGCATTGGAATAGCAAGACGCACAAAACCGCTGCGTCACTGGCCATTGGTTTGCTCATCCTGTTGTCATTCAGGGGGTCTATGTCCGGTGTGACCGCGCTAAGGGCGATGATGCTGCGAGGAACGGATATTTTCCACGCCGGCGAGGCCCAAACCCCAACGACCAGTTACGAATATCTTTTCAGCTTTCGGCACGACGACATTGTTACCTGTGCTGCTTTCAGCACGGATGGACGCCGGCTGGCGACGGGTTCCGAACTTGGCACAGTGCTGGTTACAGACATCGAATCGAGGAAAGAGATTGCCATCAAGAATCCCGATTCACGTGACAACGGCGTGGTGGGGTTAACCTTCAGCCAGGACGGCCAATTCCTTGTGGTTGGGGGTTACGGGAACAAAAGCGGAGGAGGTGAAATCAAGATTCTCCGCACGAGCGATTACACCTCCATGATCTCGCTTGATGCGCCCGGCGACAAAGAAATCTCGTCCGTGGGCCTTTCACCTGATAACAAGTGGTTGTTCTCATCTGATCGTGGCGATGTTTGGGTATGGAATCTCAAAACCAGGAGCGTAGCCTGGCACAGGGCTTTTCAAGACTCCGCCATCTTTTTCGATGGCGACCATGAGGTTCTCTTAGTTGAGCGATCCGCGAGCTTAGGCGTGCCTACAAACCAGATCGTCTTTCTCAATCTCATTGACGGGAAAGTAACTCGGAGTCTGAGAACCGGGATTAAGGAGCCCGTTAAGCGACTCATTACGGCGAAGTCGAAGAGCGAGTTGTTCGCGCTCACTGACGGTGCCATCGTGTACCGTTTGAATAACCAGACGGGCGAGATCAAACAACGCATCTCGCTTGCCGATCTGAATTTGAAGGCGCGTCCGAATGACCTACACGTTTGGTATAATACCGACTTTGAGGTTCTGGACGCCTACCCTGTATTTATCTTCAGCGACCGGCAGAACACGCTGTTCATGAATTACGTTTCGAGTAAGCTCGTGATCCTCGATCATCAGAGCAGCGTGGGTATAAAGTTCAATCCGTCAGGCAGGAATTTTGCGCTGCTGGGCGGCGTAAAGGACGGATCATTGAGCGGTGTCCCACATCAGCATTATTGGACCGTAAGCGTCTTTTCCTTCACGCCGTTCTAAGCGGGCCGGGCCTCTTTCATGCGGCCGGCAATCTGACTTTACCATTCGACCGCGCCAAATATTCCCGCAGATACCTTCCGGTGTGGGACGCTTTCACCTTTATTATCTCTTCGGGAGTTCCCGTTGCCACCACGTACCCACCCGCATCGCCGCCCTCGGGACCCAAATCAATTATGTAATCCGCAGTCTTGATCACATCCAGGTTGTGTTCGATCACCAGAAGCGATCCGCCGGCGTCGATCAACGCGCGAAATGCAGCCAGCAGCTTGTTGATGTCGTCAAAGTGCAGGCCCGTCGTTGGCTCGTCAAAAATATAAAGCGAGCGCGCGCCGGCGCGTTTCGCCAAGTGCGCTGCCAGCTTTACTCGCTGGGCTTCGCCGCCCGACAACGTTGTCGCCGATTGCCCAAGACGCAGGTACCCTAAACCAACTTCGTCCAGCACGCGCAGCTTGTTAACAATCTTTGTGATGTCTCGGAAGAAGGTGATCGCTTCACGGATGGTCATGTTGAGGACATCGTGAATGTTCTTACCGCGATAGCGCACGTCGAGAATCTGTTGCTTGAAGCGCGTGCCCTTGCACTCTTCACAAACCAACTCAACGTCTGCGAGAAACTGCATCTCGACCGTAACCGTGCCGTCTCCCTGGCAAACGTCGCAGCGGCCGCCGGGAACGTTGAATGAGAAGTGCGAAGGTTCGAACCCGCGCGCCTGCGCTTCACGCGTGCCGGCGAATGTTTCGCGAATCGCGTCATAGACCTTGATGTAAGTCACCGGATTCGATCGCGGCGTGCGGCCAATTGGCGATTGATCGACCAGGATAACTTCGTCGATGTGTTGCCCGCCTTCCAGCTTATGAAAAGCGCCGACGTGTCCCTGCCAGTCGCCACGCTGCTTTTTCAAACCGGCAAAAATGCAGTCGTGAATCAAAGTGGATTTGCCTGAGCCGCTGACTCCGGTGACACAGACCAGCATGTCGAGCGGAATATCTACATTGATGTTTTTCAGATTGTGCTCGCTGGCGCCGCGAACGCTGAGGCGCTTCAGTTGCAGCGGCCGGCGATGCTTCGGCTCTTTAATCTCGGCCTCGCCCCGCAGATAGCGTCCGGTCAACGACAGTGATTCTGACAGCAGGCCGGCAAAGTCGCCTTCATAGATCAGCCGCCCACCGAGTTCGCCCGCCGCCGGCCCGATGTCGAGAATGTGATCAGCAGCGCGCATCATGTCGGCATCGTGCTCAACCACCAGCACCGTGTTGCCGATGTCGCGCAGATTGTGGAGCAGGCGAATCAAACGATCGTTGTCCCGCGGATGCAGACCAATCGACGGTTCGTCCAAAACGTAAAGCGCGCCGACCAGAGAAGAACCGAGGTTGGTTGCCAACTGAATTCGCTGCGCCTCGCCGCCTGACAGTGTCGAAGCCAAACGATTCAGCGTCAGATAGTCCAAACCAACGTCGACCAGGAAACGTAGCCGCCGTCGAACTTCAAAGAGGACTCGATCTGAAATCGCCGACTGCTCCGGTTTTAGTTCCAGGGCGTCAAAAAACGCCGCCGCGTCTTTGATCGAAAGCGCGGAAATCTCCGGCAAGGTGCGCCCGCCCACGCGCACGTCGCGGGCTTCCTGCCGCAAACGCGCACCCTCGCAATCGGGGCAGCGCGTGTAGCCGCGATACTTTGAAAGGAAGACGCGCACGTGCAGCTTGTATTTTTTCGTGTCCAGCCAATCGAAAAATCCGCGCACGCCGGCCCATTCTCCTTTGCCGTTGACGACAGCGCGTTGCTGGCTCCGCGTCAGTTGATTGAAAGGAAGATTCAGCGGGATCTTTTCGGCTTTGCAGAAGCGCCGCAGTTCTGTCCTGGCCCACTCGTACTGTGGCTTGGTCCACGGCTCGATGGCCCCTTCACTGAGCGCCAGGCCTGGGTTGGGAATCACCAGATCGAGATCAAGGCCGATCGTGTTGCCGAAGCCCTGGCAGGTTGGACAGGCGCCGAAAGGATTATTGAAACTGAACAGACGGGGTTCAGGCGTCGCATACACAGTGCCGTCGTATTTGCACTCGAAGCTTTCCGAGAAACGCAGGCGCTGTGCATTCTTAGTCTCGTTCTTTCCGAGGAGATCCCCTGATTCGGTCGCTACCGCTCCCGGTTCTGACACTTCAATCACGGCCTGGCCGTGTCCTTCGCGGAAGCAAACCTCCAGCGAATCGACCAGACGCTGGCGCACATCTTCGCGAGCCACCAGGCGATCAACCAGCACATAGACATCGTCAAAGTCCTCTCGCTGATAATCATCCGGCGACGCCAGGTCAATCTGCCGGCCGGCGTGAATCATCCGGGTGAAACCGCGCTGCATCAGGCTCATCACATGGGCCGTGATCATGTGCCGGCTCAGTTTCGGCTCGACGTCCGCCTCTTTCGCTTTACGTTTGCGCTCCGGCGGAGGCCCGCCGTTGCCGTTGAGTTCGACTCGCAATCCCGCATTGGCAGGAAACAGAACGAAGAAACGCGTCGCTGGTTTTATCTGGCTGAGAGTCTCGTCCGCGGCGGATTGGGGCGAGTCGCGATGAACTTCCCGTCCGCACACGCGACAGATCGTCGTTCCGACGCGCGCGTACAGCAGCCGCAGATAGTCGTAAATTTCGGTTTGCGTCGCGACGGTCGAACGGGGATTGCGCGTCGTGTTCTTTTGCCGGATGGCGATCGCAGGCGCGATCCCGCGCACCTCGTCCACGTCGGGCTTGTCCATGCGCTCGAGGAACTGCCGCGCATAAGCGGACAGTGATTCAACATAGCGGCGCTGCCCCTCGGCATAGATCGTGTCAAAGGCGAGGGAAGACTTGCCCGAACCGCTGACACCCGTGACTACGGTCATCAGGTTGATTGGGATCGAGAACGAAATGTTCTTGAGATTGTTGACGCGGGCGCCGCGGACTTCGATGGCTTCCTGGGACATGGGTTAATCCGTTGCTGGAGTCCACAGTCGGGAATCTGCGAGCTCTCGCAAACCACACATCTTAGCGCGAAAGAGCTGGCAAAGCGAAACGCGCAGTCGCTTCAGTAGTGGGTAATTATATGTTGCTGATTTTTTGGACAGTCACGTACAATCCGCCTAATGCGAATAGTCCGCGAGGAAAAACTGATTTCGTGCGGGAAGTATGCGAGTTCTAGAGCGTGGGGACGCACCCGCAAGAGTCTTCACAAAGCCATCCGCGAGGTTGAGTGGCCACCAGGCTCCGGCTCCTTCACTATTTATCCAGAGTCAGGAAAGAAGCGGGGACAGGGTAATGGTGTGGTTCCAATCAAAAACGGCCTAATGGAAGAATTGGTGCGGCAGGGCTGGACGCGGGAAGTTCGGCTTGATGTGAAAGGAATCGGGAAGCTCGATGCAGTTCTCAATACCGATTACGGAGTTGTCGCGCTGGAGTGGGAAACTGGCAACATTTCTTCTAGTCACCGAGCCTTGAACAAGATGTCTCTAGGTTTGATGAAGGGAGTTCTTGCGTGTGGAATCCTTGTCGTTCCGTCCCGAAACCTTTACAGGTATCTCACTGATCGTATTGGCAGCATGGAAGAATTAGAACCATACCTTGATCTGTGGCGCTCAATACGCTGTAAGCAGGGCATTCTTGAGATCGTGGCGATTGAACACGACGCGACTAGTACCGACGTCCCGCGCATTCCAAAGATGACAGCCGGACGCGCCCTTGGCTAAACCTCTTCTTTCCGCTCAACGAAATCCCCGTTTTTGTGTGTTCTAATATCAGTGGTTTCCAGCCGGGTCTTGATGTCCTCAGCGAAGTCAATCTCAGTTCCAATCCAGTGGCGGTGTTTCAACTCACAAACAGCATAAGTAGTTCCGCTACCTCCGAACGGATCTACCACCAAATCGCCGGGATTGGTGGACATTTCAATTACGCGATCAAGAAGCTTTGTTGATAACGCATTCGCCCGTCTCTTTCTTGATTTGAATTTCCAGTGTCGCACCGGAGGAATGTCGGTCCAGACATCTTTGAGTGTCACACCGTTGGGGTTCATTGCCCCTCGGTGACCTCCATAATCCTTGACCTCGCCTCCACAATGCCTACACGTAAGAATGGGCGTTCGGATTCTGTGGAAGGTATTTGGCTTGCCTTTGCTGTAATAAAGCAAGCTGTAGTGACTCGGGTGAAGTCTTCCCGCTATCGGCAGACCAGAGCTGATCTCTATCGCTATCCAGTGCCTAAACTTCAATCCTTCCTGATCAAGAAAAGCGCCGAGTAGAATATTCCATTTTGGTAGGTTGTACAGGAAGAGCGAGCCGCCGGGTCTTAGTACTCGGATACACTCCGCAAGCCATTCTTTACACCAATCTATGTACTCTTTGGCAGACAGGTTGTCGTCAGTGTTTTTGCCATATTGCTTACCAAGGTTAAAAGGTGGATCGGCAAAGATCGTGTCCACTACTCCATCCTTGATAAGAGGCAATGCCGACATGCAATCTGCGGAATACAAGGCCCCTAGCGATGTTGTATAAAATGGACGGGGAAGGCTTCCGACATCTTTCAAAAAAGGTGTCAGGTCGAATTTCTTGTCAGTCCATTTGAGAACAGGTTGGCTCACGGTGATAGCTGATTTCTCTGGCATCATAGAGTCCTCCATTAGAGTTTGCAATCGCGCTATGCAAGTAATTAATGAAACATTCAAATGTGTTCAGTCAGAGCGATTCTAACAGGCGGGTCAAGTAATGATTTTTATCAAGCGTCATGCTGGAGCGCGACGCCCGCAACACAGATTTACGCCACTGCAGTCGCTTGAACGGTGTTGTAATTTCAGCGGCGTTTAGAGTACCAATTTCAGTTGGGTTCCTTCTCGCTCGATAAAAGCCCGAGTAAAGTCGGTACTCTGAACACCGTTTGCGCTCAATGCGGACGAGGCGTCCGCGCTCCCAGGGAAACGGCGTCCTTTTCGATCCGGGCTGGCAACACCCCGCCGCAGTTGGCTCATCTGAGAGACTTGCAGACCTGCGACGGGAAGGTTGTTATAATCCTGACGGCGCGACTTCAACCAATTCGAGGATGGGAATGAGATTAATGATTGCTCCGCTCAAATATGCCGTGTGCCTCAGTCTGCTTGCCGGCGTGTTCGCTTTTTCGGGTATTACCGGCTGGGGGCAGCAAAAGACGGCCTCGAACGCCCCGGGCCAGCCAACAACCAGCGGTTCCGCGGCGCTCAGTCCCGCGCAAATCGACAGAATCATTCGCGCCTTCACAGCCAAAGAGACTGCGTTTCGCCACGCGTTGAACTCCTATGCATTCAAACGCGACGCTCTGCTTCAGGAACTGGGCATGGGCGGACAGGTTATCGGCGAGTATCATCGCGTGTCGAATTTGACCTTTGACGACCAGGGCAATCGCACTGAGAAGATCCAGTTCTTTCCCATGCCTTCGTTCGGCGGAGTCACCCAGGAGGATTTGGAGGATCTGGGCGGCGTGAATCCATTTGCTTTGGAAGCCGAAAAGATTGATCAGTACAACTTTAAGTATGTGGGCAAAGAGCGCATTGACGAACTGGATCTCTATATATTTGACGTAACGCCGAAAGTGACGCCGAAGAAAACTTTTCCGCGGTTTTTCTCCGGCCGTATCTGGGTTGATGATCGCGATCTGCAGATTGTGAAGTCAAGAGGCAAAGGCGTTCCCGAAACCAAGGAAAACAAGTTTCCAATTGTCGAAACCTACCGCGAAGAGATCGACGGCAAATACTGGTTTCCCACCTATTCGTATGCTGATGACGACCTGGTCTTCGACAATGGCCAGGATCTGCGTCTTCGCCTGCGCATAAAATATACGGATTATCAGGTCGGACACTCCAAGGTAAAGATTACCGAAGTTGAGGAAGCCAGTGCCGAATCAATCCGCCGTGCGCAAAGCGAGGCACAGACGACCGCGAACGGTCCGCGGCCGACCGGCCCGATCGATGGCGGCAATCTCAACAGTAAGGCCATCGAGTTGCCTCCGCCGATTTACCCCGCCGAGGCGAGAAAAATTCACGCCTCGGGACAAGTTCAGATAAAAGTCATCGTCGATGAGACGGGCCGCGTGATGTCCGCCGATATCCTTTCAGGACCGGAGACCTTGCGGATGGCTGCGCTGGCGGCTGCCAGGAAAGCACGCTTTGCTCCAACCCTGATATCAGGAGGAGCGGTGAAGGTCAGCGGCATACTGACTTATGATTTTAAGGCTCAGTAGGCTTTGGTGGGCGCTTTGAGAGTTTCGTAACTCCCAGCTCTTTCATGATCACTCGCTGAACCTGCTCGACGAGTTTCCGCAAGTCCTCGTCGGTCGAGACCCAGGAGGTTTCGACTGGCGGCAACATCACCATCTCAATCGTTCCCGGCCATGCTTCCGCTGTTCCCCGAGGCATCAGCTTATCGCTATTCTTAAAGGCCATAGGTACGACGGGCACGCCGGCTTGTACAGCCATATGAAACGCGCCCTTCTTGAACGGCAGCATTTCGCCCGGGCGCGCGCGCGTGCCTTCGGGGCAAACTCCGAAAGAAACTCCTGAGCGCAAAAGCTCAGTTGCTATCTTCAAAGTTTCGACCGCGCGCTCTCGATTAGATCGATCGATGGCGATCACGTTTACGAAGCCCATGCCGTATCCCAGGATTGGCGCTTTCAGCAACTCCATTTTCGCCACCAGGCCCATGCGCCGGCCGGTCCCGCAAAACAAGGGTGCCGCATCGAGGTACGACCAATGGTTGGCGACGAAAACGTAAGTCTGGTTCGGATCGAGATGCTCCTGGCCGGTTACTTTCAGCTTCACGCCGCTCAGTCGGAGCCAGGTGCGGGCGCCCCAATCAGCCCACGAATAGATCCAGTCCTGACGCCGGGTCAGACCACCTATGAGCAGGACCGGCGGCGCCACGAACAGCAGCAACGCGCTGGCGACAAACCATGACCAGGCAAAGAGCAGCTTGCCGATAATTCGCGGGCCGCGTCTTATGCTAGACTGCGCCGCGTTCTTTGCGGTCATCTCAGAGTTTAGATCAGCACCACCTGCGTTAGCCGGCGGGTCCGCGCTCTGCTCGATAAATTCTGGCGAAGGAACTTCTGAATGCATCGTGAATCGCTCACATCAAGCCTGGCGAAACGTCGTCACCGCTCTTTCGTCGCGGCTTTGCCACAGCACAGTGTGGAAAGGCTATGCTTTTCCGGTATGACCACCCGGCGGATTGGCCGCAGTTATGCCTCGGGTTTTCTCTTCGCATTCTTGGTTACATTCTTCTTGGCAGCGTCAACGGCGCTTGCGCAGCGAAGAGCCGTTGACGGTTCTATTCCATCACCGCGCTCAGTGCTGGGCTTCAATCCCGGCGATGATCGCACCGTCGCCGACTGGAAGCAGATTACTGAATACTTCGCGCGGCTTGATAGGACCAGCGAACGCGTCCAGGTGCAAACGATTGGCCGATCCACCCTCGGCCGGACGATGATCGCGGCGTTCATTAGCGCGCCAGAGAATATCCGAAGCCTGGAAAAGTATAAAGACATTCAAGCCCGCCTGGCTGATCCGCGACTCAACCCGGCTGATGGCCGCATGGATTTCAGCGGACAACTGGTGCGGGACGGAAAAACCGTCGTGGTCATCTCATGCTCGATTCACTCGACTGAGATTGTCGCCTCACAAATGTCGATGCAACTCGCATACAACCTGGCCAGTGCGAATGACGACGACACGCTTTCGATCCTCCGGAATACAATTCTGATTCTGATTCCATCGCCCAATCCTGACGGGGTGGACATCGTCGCCAACTGGTACCGGAAGACGCTCGGCACTCCGGTTGAAGGTAGCGACCCGCCTGAACTCTATCACCATTATGCCGGGCACGATGATAACCGCGATTGGTTCATGCTCAATTTGAAAGAGACGAAAGCGGTTACGCGTCTGCTTTGGAAAGAATGGTATCCGGAAATTGTCTATGACATTCATCAGCAGCGATCGAACGGATCGCGTTTCTTTGTGCCGCCATTCTACGATCCGCCGAATCCGCACATCGCACCATTGCTGTTGAGACAGGTCGGACTGATTGGCCACAAGATGGCGGCGGACGTGACGGCGGCGGGTTTTCGCGGCGTGTTGACCAACGCGCTTTATGACACCTGGTGGCACGGAGGATTTCGCACCGCGCCTTACTATCACAACTCGATTGGCATTCTTACCGAAGCCGCCAGCGCGCGCTTGATGAGTCCGACCAACGTCACGCGTGAACAACTGGCGGGCGGCAGCACACGCGGAATGCGCACGGCCCTGGAAGCCACGACGAATTTTCCCGACCCCTGGGCCGGCGGCGCCTGGCGGCCACGCGACATCATGCAGATGGAGTTGATCGCTTGTCATTCGGTGTTGTCCCTGGCGGCTAACTATCGCGTTGACTACCTGCGCAATTTTTATGAACTCGGCAAAGCCGGTCTGGCCCCCACGGCTGCAGGTCAGCTAATTGGTTACTTAATTCCCGCCGGTCAGGGGCGCGATGAAAACGTCGCGAAAATGATCGGTGCTTTGATCGAACAGGGAATCGAAGTCCATCGGCTTGATCGGGAAGTACACGGCCTGACCGGCAGGCAGTATCTGCGCACTGTTCCGGGCGAGCGCGGCAAGATGGTACGCCAGATTAATATCCTGTCGGCGATTGTAGGCGGCGCGCCGGAAATTCCCGCCGGCAGTTATGTAGTTTTTCTTAACCAGCCCTATCGCCAGAATGTGCTGGCGTTGTTCGAGCCACAAAACTATCCCGATCGAGTTACGCCCACCGGCGAAGCTGAAAGACCATACGACGTTGCCGGCTGGACGCTGCCGATGCAGATGGGCGTTGAGACCCGGGCGCTGATGTCAATCACGGAAAGCCCCGGCGAGAGAAAGCTGACGCTAATCAAAAACGAAAACGAGGTGCGCCGCGATCTTGGCTTAACGCTTTGGACAGACGATAAGTCGCCAATCGCCAACCCAATCAAGCCCGGCATTCGGATCGGTATTTATCAATCGCGCGCCGGCAACATGGATGAAGGCTGGACCCGATACGTCTTTGACAGCTTCAATGTGCCGTACCAGTCGTTGCGCGATTCGGTTCTGGACAGTGGGAACCCGCGCAATCGTTTCGATGCCATCGTTCTGCCTTCGGATAGAACTCGCGAGCCTGCCGACAGAGACGAGCAAATCGAAGGCGGCAAAGGCATCAGCGATACAGGTTTCAAAAATCTCGCGCGCTTTGTCGAAGACGGCGGCACCCTGATCTGTTTTGACGGCTCTTGCGGTGAGTTAATGAAGAAATGGAGGCTGCCTTTGCGAAACATTTTGGAAGGATTGCGCTCGTCGGACTTTTACTGTCCCGGTTCGATTCTGAGTCTTAAGGTAGACAACACAAATCCAATCGCCCGGACGATGTCCCCGGATGTGGACGCCTATTTCATCAATAGCTCGGCATTTGAGATCACCAACACACCGCAGCCGGTTTTTGATGCGCCGCCAACGCCTCTGCCGGTACGTGTAATCGCCCGTTATGCCAAAGAAAATCTGCTACGCTCAGGCTGGCTACTTGGCGAAGACAAGATCAAGGATCGGATCGCGCTCGCTGAGATTGATGACGGCAAAGGCCGGATAGTGTTGTTTGGCTTTCGCCCACAACATCGTGGCCAAACCTGGGGCACATTTCCCTTCATCTGGAACGCGATTAACCTGGCACGGTAATGTCGGAGCGCGGGCATCCTGCCCGGCAGCGGGGCAACACGCTAAATCCCGGTTGCCCACACGACCGGCGATATTCGGGCCGCGCGCTTAGGCGGACGAGGATGTTCGCGCTCAGATCCTTGCCTCAACTCAATGCCGGTGCTATCTTGACCTTCGTCAGCTGACTCTTTCCGCAGTTTCTCTCCCCAGGAAAACAGATGTCGCAGGATGTTATCTTGCGTCTAGCTCAGGGAAAACGGTGATGCGCGCGAGCTAAGAACTTGCACGGGCCATCCTTTACGGCTTATTTGCATCCAACTGGAGCGAAGTTCCAACGATGCGTCGCGCGATCTCCCCGGTCAAAGCGCCTGCGAATCCGGTCTTCCCTACAGGAGTTTTCACCATGAAAAAAGTCTTTATTTTGGCACTGATTTGCGCATTCGCAGCGGTGTTGGCGCAAAGTTCATCAGCCCAGCAGACGCGCGCACGTCGCGTCGGACAGGCGCCCACACCCCGGCAACAGGAAACACGGACGCAACCACAGCAGCCATCGGATGACGGTTCACAGACAACGCGCCCGTCACGTCCCCCGGTACTCGGTGGCGCGAATCGGGACCCGAACGAACAAAAACCAGGCGCCAGTCAGCAGAAAGATTCCGGACCGGAAGACGTGGGCGAAGGCGACGTCGTGCGCGTGGAAACTACCCTGGTCAGCATCCCCGTTAGCGTGATGGATCGCGACGGCAAGTACATTCCCAATTTGCGCAAAGAAGACTTTCGCATTTGGGAGAATGGCGTGGAACAACAGGTGGCGTACTTCGCATCGACTGAAAAGCCCTTTACGGTGGCGCTGCTGATCGACACCAGCGGCTCGACAAAATTCAAGCTGGAAGAAATTCAGGACGCGGCGATCACCTTTGTCGACCAGCTACGCGCCGATGATCGAGTAATGGTGGTTTCCTTCAGCGATAAGATCAGGCTCCTTTCTCAGCCGACTAACGATCATAATATGTTGCGCAATGCGATTCGGCAGACCGAACCAGGGAATGGGACTCGTCTTTATGACGCGGTCGATCAGGTAATTAATCAATCGTTCAACCACATCGAAGGGCGGAAGGCGATCGTACTTTTCACCGACGGCGTCGATACCACCAGCAAACATGCCAGCTATGAAAGCACCCTGCGTGACGCCGAAGAACTTGATGCGCTCATCTATCCGGTTGAATACGATACCTACACAGATATGGGAGTGTGGGGTCCCGGAGGCGGCGGCTCGAGCGGCAACGTTATCATAGATATCCTGGGAGCGATCCTTGGTGGCGGAAACAATGGCGGCAATAGCGGTGGCGGCGGCGGCGGCGGTTATCCGGGTGGCCGTGGCGGACGTGGGCGGCACGGTGGCGGCGGCAACTGGCCCGGTGGCAGCGGCGGTTCCGGAACCAGCCGAGAGGAATACGAACGCGGCGATCAGTATCTCCACGATCTGGCGCGCGTCAGCGGAGCGCGGCTTTATAACGCCGAGCAGCAGAATATGGATTCCGCGTTTCGTTCGGTGGCCGAGGAATTGCGCAGGCAGTACAGCCTCGGGTATTACCCGAAGAGCAAACCGAATCCTGGTGAACGGCGCGGGATCAAAGTCCGCGTGACTCGTCCTGAGTTGGTCGTGCGCACTCGCGATAGTTACGTGTTTCAGCCCGGGGCGAATGCTTCGGCGCAGAGCAACCAAACCCAGCCAAAGCCACCGGTCTTGAAGAAGGATTTTTCGGGGGACGGTCGGAACCCGGAGCGGTAGCTACCGGATGATTGAGTTGATGGTGAGGGCGGATCTACGGATCCGCCTTTTTTGTTGACCTGGGGCCTCGGGCCAGGGGATTACCCGCTGGCTATAGCGAGCGGTTCTGTACCAACTTCACACGACCGTTCCATCCGGAATCAAACCGTTCTTGGGCACAATAATAATTCGGTCGCGAATGTAGTAATTTCCACCGGGTCCGTCGGCGTGTTCCACGCCGGCTTCATTTAGCAAGCGCGCGTTGGCCCCAATCCGTGCGTTCTTATCGACGATCGCGCGGCGAACGATGCTGCCTTCCCCGACCCCAATCCAGGGCGTGCCGCCGGTGCGATCAGTCTGCATATCTTCCAGCGTCTGATAGTAATCCGCGCCCATCATATAAGACGCTTCGATCTGTACGCCTCCCGCGATGCGGCTGCGCAATCCGATCACTGAGTTACTAATCTTCGCGCCGTTGATGATGCAGCCGTCGCTGACAATTGAATCGCGAATCTCACAGTTGTCGATCTTTGACGGTGGCAAGTAGCGAGAACGCGTCAACATCGGAGCTTCGGCGTCGAACAGGTTAAAGGGCGGAAGTGCCGTCGTCATGTCGAGGTTCGCTTTGTAGAAAGCAGCGATGGTTCCGATGTCTTCCCAGTAGTCGTTGAAAAGATAAGCCTGCACGTTGTACTTGTGGATGCTTCCCGGAATTACTTCCTTACCGAAATCCAGACGCGTCGAGTCCTCCTTCAAAACTTCTTCCAAACGGTCGTACTTGAAAACATAAATCCCCATGGACGCGAGATATGGGCGCGCGCTTGCTTCGTCAGCCGTCAGACCCAGCGAAGTAGTGTCGACGCGCATTTTCTCGAGGTCTTCGCCCTTTGGCTTTTCCCGAAACTCGATGATGCGCCCGTCGTTGTCAGTCTTGAGCAAACCAAATTCGCTGGCGGAATCGGGCGCGATGGGGATCACTGAAATAGTGATGTCGGCGTTGGTCTCGTAATGTCGCGCCAGGAACTTTCGATAATCCATGCGATACAGGTGATCGCCGGAGAGAATCAGCAGCGTATCGATGCGCCAATCTCGGATGTGCGGCAGCACCTGGCGCACGGCGTCAGCGGTCCCTTGGAACCATTGGCCGCTTTCGGGAGTCTGTTCAGCGGCGAGAATCTCAACGAAGCCGTCGGCAAACGGAGAGAAGCGATAGGTCGTGGCGATGTGCCGGTTCAGCGACGCCGAATTGTATTGCGTCAGCACGAACATGCGAATCACGTCTGAGTTGATGCAGTTCGAGATGGGCACATCGACCAGGCGATATTTTCCACCCAAAGGCACCGCGGGCTTCGAACGATCGCGCGTCAGCGGAAACAAACGGCTGCCCGCTCCCCCGCCCAGGATTACTGCTAATAAACTGTGCTTTGAAGCCATTTGAAACTGGGGCGAGGATATAGGGAAAGGGATGAAGGATTCAAGGGGAGGAGCGAAGAGTGTTGAGCCAACCAATAGGCGACGCCGACGGCAGATCAGAAGGATAAAGTCCAAGCACGCAATCGTTGCTGGGCGTTACCGGCAGTTATTCAATTCGCCGCTGCGTGGACATATTCGCTGTGCGGTTCATCGCCTTCCTCACAGTCGGGCTAATCCTGGCAGCGTCGCATGAGAAACTACGGTTTCGGAGCGACTCACGGTCGGAGGTCGGGGCAGTAGCCCGACCGTCAGGGAGGGCGTATCATCCTCACGCTACACCCAACCATATCATGCGAGATTTCGATGACAATGAATTTCCAGTCGCGTATCTCATCACGCTACGCACCTATGGAACATGGCTTCATGGTGATGAACGAAGCTCAATGGATCGAAAGCATAACGTCTACGGCACCTCGAAAATTAAGCCAAACCCACCACTTCATAAATCGGACACGAAACAACTTAGACATCCGCCGGTTACTCTTAACGCAAAACAAAGACGCGTTGTAGAGAGGGCTATAAGGGAGGTGTGTGACTATCGTCCTTACGTCCTTCGAGCAATGAATGTCAGGACCAACCATGTCCACACAGTAGTGTCCGCAATGCAAGACCCTGAACCCGTATTGGAGGCCTTCAAGGCATACGCAACCAGAGCACTACGCAGAGCAAAGCTAATGCCCATGAAAGTAAAGCCCTGGGTTCGGCATGGCAGCACAGTCTATCTATGGAAGGAGAAAGACGTGGCAAAAGCCATTGAGTATATGTTGCTGGGCCAGGGTGATGACCTGTTTCGGCTCGATGATGATGAGTGATTAGTGGCCACGCCCTCCCTAACGGTCGGGCTACTGCCCCGTCTCAGCCCTTGTACGCTGGTTTGGTAATCAAATGAATTACTCAATCCGCAAAGCCACTCTCGCCGATCGCCTCGGGATCGAGCAACTCATCATTGCCTCCGCCCGGGGCCTCAGCCGCGCCGACTATTCCGAACAGCAGATCGAAGGCGCCATCAAGACAGTCTTTGGCGTCGATACGAATCTGATTCTTGATGGGACCTATTTCGTCGCCGATAATGATGGCGAGTTGATTGGCTGCGGCGGTTGGAGTAAGCGAAGGACTCTGTTTGGCGGCGACCAGTATGCGACGCGTGACGCGGCCGAACTCGATCCGAGAACTGAGCCGGCAAAGATTCGCGCCTTCTTCATTCATCCTGAGCATGCGCGGAAGGGAATTGCGCGGGCGATTCTGGATGTCTGTGAAGCCGAAGCCAAAGCCGCCAGCTTTCAAACGTTGGAGTTGATGTCTACAGTCCCCGGAATCAAACTCTACCGGGCCTGTGGGTATGAAGGAAACGAACGTATCGAGCTGGAAGTCGGCGAAGGTCTGACACTTGGGTTAGTGCCGATGAGAAAACATTTGTCTGCCGAGGTAACGCGACCGTGACCAAGAGCCGCTTGGAAGCATTCAGCGATGGGGTGATTGCGATCATCATCACCATCATGGTGTTGGAGTTGAAGGTGCCGCATATCGCCACCTGGCAGGCGCTGGTTCCGATTGCTCCGGTCTTTCTCAGTTACCTCCTCAGTTTTGTTTTCCTCGGAATTTACTGGAGCAACCATCATCACCTGCTGCAGGCGGTCAAGCACGTCAACGGCGGTGTCCTCTGGGCTAACTTGCACCTGTTGTTCTGGCTGTCGCTGACTCCGTTCGTTACCGGATGGATGGGCGAGAATAATTTCGCGGCCTGGCCGGCGGCGCTTTATGGCGTGGTTTTACTATTTGCCGCCGTCGCTTATTTCATCCTCGCGCACGTGCTGGTTTCTTTGCACGGCCAGGATTCGGTGATCGGAATCGCGCTGGGGCGGGATTTCAAAGGCAAGGTTTCGATGGTAATTTACCTCGTGGCGATTCCGCTGGCCTTTGTCAGATCATGGATGGCCTGCGCGCTGTATATTCTGGTGGCCGTGATGTGGCTGGTGCCGGATCGGCGCATCGAGAAAACTATTGGAGAGTAATTGTCCGACGCAAATCGGTAATCACGGCAAGTAAAGAATCATGCTGACGAAAATTTTTGAGTTTGCAATGCGAATATCCCCGCGCCTGAGCCGCGCGATGATTCGCTTCTGGTATCAAATGCTGGTGGTAATCGATCGGCAGCGCGAGATCACCTTCATGAATTACGGCTATGCCAACCTCGATCCGGGGGCGAACGGGTTGGCGCTGAACGATGCCGAGCGCGATAACCGTTACTGCATTCAGCTTTATCACCACGTCGCGGCGGCGGTAGACCTCACGGCAAAAGATGTCGTGGAAGTTGGTTCGGGTCGCGGCGGCGGCGCATCTTATATTGCTCGCTATTTGAAACCGCGAACGATGCGCGGCATTGATCTCTCTGACAAAGCCGTTGACTTTTGCAATACGCACTATTCCACCGCGGGTCTTACGTTCACCCAGGGTGACGCCGAAAATCTTCCTTTGCTAGACGCTACTGTCGACGCGGTCGTGAATCTAGAATCGTCGCACTGCTATGGCTCGATGGAGAAATTCCTCAGCGAGGTGCATCGCATCCTGCGGCCAGGGGGCTATTTCCTCTTCTCTGATCATCGCGATAGAGACAAGGTGGAGGTGCTGCATAAGCAACTAAAGGACGCGGGGCTCACGCTGCTGACCGAGACCGACATCACCGACAATGTGGTTAAGGCCCTGGAACTCGATAACGATCGCAAGGCACAACTGATTGAGAGAAAATGCCCGAGGCTCTTGCGGAGACGGATGGAAGAATTCGCCGCCATGAAGGGCACGAGTACTTACCATAGTTTCGCAAGTGGATCTTCGCGATATTTGAGTTTTGTGCTGCAGAAGAATGGCGGATGATGCCGAGCGGTCCGGGGCAGGTAGCCCGACCGTGAGGGAGGGCGTACGTATGTGATAGTGGGACAAGGTGATGAGCTGTTCAGGCGCGACGATGATGATGACGACGAGTAAGAACGCCCTCCCTCACGGTCGGGCTACTGCCCCGATCGCTTCGCAAAATAACCCGGACGATACCGCAACTGCAGTTTCTCTTTCTGCAAATCCGGATTAGTAATCTCCAGAGTCATCTTGCGAAACCCGCCGTCGCGTTTCTTATTTGTTGATGTATAGGCCAACAGATACTGCGAGCGCAGCTCCTGTTCGATCTCTGCGAACGCCGCCTTCAAATCGTCCTGCTTCTTCGGAAAAAACGCCCGCCCGCCTGTGCGCTCCGCAACTTCCCGCAGAGCGCCTTTGTTGACGCCCTCGTACTTTGGGTCTCCGATTCCGATCGCATATATGACCGTCTCTGTCGCAATCGCTTGATCTATCGCAGCGCTTCGTCCCAGACGACTGCTGCCGTCCTGTCCGTCGGTCAACAGAATGATCGCGCGGCGCAGCAGACCCGCACTGCGAGCCAGGACCTGCCGGCAGGTCAGCGCTATGGAATCCCAAATTGCGGTCGAACCTTCGCGCGGAGGCGCCACGGTGCCCGGACCCGAGGTGATGCCGGTCATCGGCGGGGCCGAACCGAGATAAGCCGGATAGGCGACTTCCACGCGTTCCAGCACGCGATATATGCCGAGCACGTCGCGCGTCAGCGGTTGTTCCAAATGCGCGTAACCTTCGAAAGGAATAATTGCCGCCTGATCCTTGCTGGATCGGATGACGTTTTCAATGAAACTGCGCGCGGCTGCCTTTTCATCTGGCAGGGTGCGTTCTTCAGAGCCGCTGACGTCAATCAGGAACGCGATGGCCAGCGGCCGATCGGTCTCGCGCTGAAACGTAAAAAGCGTCTGCGGCACGCCGTCTTCCAGCACGCGAACGTCGCTCTGCTGGATATTTACAAGGTAACGATTGTTCTTGTCAGTGACGGTGAACAGCAGATTTGTGAGATCAGTTTCAGTGCGGATGACGTCGACATCCTGTTCGGGAGTTTGCGCAGGAGCCAGGACAGCGAGGCCAAAGAGCAGACTGGATGCAACGACGAGCTTTGAAAATGATTTCATTCGACGGACTTAGTATCCCGCCGGCGCGCGGCCGTTGCTTTTTGAGCCGGCGGCTTCCTGGGCAATCTTCACGCCAACACTGGCGCCGATGCGCGTGGCGCCGGCTTCGACCATAGCGCGCGCGTCGGCCATGCTCTTCACGCCGCCAGAGGCTTTGACGCCCAGTTCCGATCCGACTACGCGCCGCATTAAGGCGATATCGGCTACGGTCGCGCCGCCCTTCGAAAATCCCGTCGAAGTCTTGACGAAATCAGCGCCCGCACTCTTGGCCGCCTGACAGGCGCGTACTTTTTCGTCGTCAGTCAACAGCGCCGTTTCGATGATCACTTTGCAGGTGACATCGTACTCATGCGCGACTTCGACAACCGAATGAATGTCGTGCTCGACTAAACAATCGTCGCCGCTCTTCAGCGCGCCGACATTAATTACCATGTCGACTTCGCGCGCACCGTCCATGATCGCGCGCCGGGCTTCGTAGGCCTTCACGTCCGATAAAGTCGCGCCCAGCGGAAATCCAATCACCGTGCATACGGGCACGCCGGTACCTTGCAGGTGACAGGCTGAGGCGCGCACCCAGGTCGGGTTTACGCACACCGAAGCGAAGTGATATTGCGCTGCTTCTTCACAGAGTCGTTTGATTTCGCTCTCGGTGGCATCAGGTTTCAAAAGCGTGTGATCGATCAAGCTGGCCCAGTCGCGCGCCGAAGCCGTCTGGCCCAGCACCAGTCCGATGCGTGAAGCGCCGGCATCAACGACGCGATGCATGCGCTCGGGACAACGATGAAAGCATTCCGACGTGCAGCCGCACATCTTTGCCTGATCGAGCACCTCACCATTCAGACGCGCATAGATCACATCAGTGATCTGCTCAACCAGTTGTTCGAAATCGCCGTTGTTTGAATAAGGCATATCAGCCAGAGTCGCCCACGTTGGCGAGCGTGAAGATATTCTAGCACGTCAGCGGCAAGCGTTCGGAGTTCCGCCCTTCAGGCGGCGATGCGCGAAAGAATGCCGCCTAAAGGCGGAACTCCAAACAATTCACCGCTGGTACTGCCGCTCGATCGCCTCGATCTTGCCGACGCGCTTGCGGTGACGGTCTTCGGTGAGTTCAGTCCCCAGCCAAGCTTTGACGATGTCGCGCATTTCGGCGCTCATGATCGTCTTACTGCCGAGCGTGAGCACGTTGGCGTCGTTGTGCTCGCGAGAGTTGCGCGCGACTTCGACTGAGTAGCAGGCAGCGGCGCGGACGCCTGGGACCTTATTCGCGGTCATTGCCGACCCCACGCCAGCGCCATCGATGACGATGCCGACATCCACAGTGCCGTCGGCGACCGCGCGCGCGACTGCATGGGCAAAGTCAGGATAGTCAACCGCGCTTTCTGAATTGGTCCCAAAGTCATGAACGCGATGACCCAGTTCAGCGAGAAAAGTCTTGAGTTCTTCTTTCATCGGAAAGCCGCCGTGGTCGGCTCCTACTGCGACCGTTCTGCTTTGCTTCGATCCGGTGCGGGGAACACGACGCACAATTTCGATGCCGCGTTCGTTGACGATGTCCGCTGCCAGCGGCGTCAGGCGCGCGTTCTCTGCCAGGCGCAGGACTGCGCCGCTTTCCAGGCCGCGAACGTCGTCTTCAGTGATTACAAGTTTGGCGGATTCGTCACGAGTAACTGCCGACCCTGATGGTTTTGTGGAAGGCGCAAGAGATGGGTTGGAAAATCCAGTCCCAGAAGTTGACTGACTTTCAGCAGGAACCGCTTTGCTCAAGACATCACGCACCAGCGCGCGCACTCGATCTCTGGTTGCATCATCAGCCATGTTTGGAGTGCGGTGACTTGTCACCGCTTTTGACTAGAGACCCTTATCGCCTCGCAGACGGTTCAAGGGCGGTAACGTCCACCTATCAAACGACATTTGGAAAAGCGGCGACAAGTCGCCGCACTCCAAAGAAATCATGCCAGCGACTCGTCGCGCAAATCCAATAGCCTTCCCGCGTAGGCGGTCACCTTGCCACCTCGCAGAGTGAAATCGACGCGACCGACATAGATGCCGCTGCGGCCCACCTGAAAGATGATCGTGTCTTTTCCCGAGGGACTCTTTTGCAGCACCGGCTTTTCCATGAACGTATGCGTGTGGCCGCTGGCGATAAAGTCTATGCCGTCAACCTGGGCTGCCACTTGAGTGTCACCGATTTCGCCGTGAGTCGCCTCGGGGTAATAACCGAGGTGCGACATCCCCAGCACAAGTTCGCAATGTTCCTGCTCGCGCAAAAGTTTCGTGACGCCGCGGGCCATTCGCACGGGGTCCAGATACTGCAGCGGCTTAAAGTTGTCAGGAGTGATCAAGCCGATCGGACTGATGCCCATGCCAAATAAGCCCACGCGGATACCGCCAACTGTTTTGACTAAGTGGGTCTTGACTTTCTTTTCGAGAGCGCTGCCGCGAACGTCATAGTTGGTGGAAACGATGTCAAAGTTGGCGAACTCCAGCGCTTTGGCCAGCGATTCTACGCCGTTATCAAACTCATGATTGCCGATCGTGCCCGCGTCATAGCCGATCAAAGACATGGCTTTATATTCGACTTCGCCTTTGTAAAAGTTGAAGTAGGGCGTGCCCTGCAGCACGTCGCCGCCGTCGATCAAAAGCGTGTTGGGATTTTCTTTGCGTACCCGCTTAACCAGAGTTGCTCGGCGAGCCACGCCGCCTTTGCCCGCATAGGTCTTATCGTTTTCCAGAATCGGATCGATTTGCGAGTGAGTGTCGTTGGTGTGCAGCACCGTGATTAATGTCTCGCCCTTTGCAGGTTCTAACAACGGCGCGGAAATTGACGCCGGTTCCCGCCAACGAAGTAGCGACGACGAATGCGCGAGCGGCACACCCAAGCCGGCGACTACGGCCGTTCTCAAGAAATCTCTACGTTTGCTCATTGCCGTGGCGCCTCCCCACTCAGCACCGATTTAACCCGGTCCAGAACAAATCGGCCATCCACGTTCGGCTCGATGTCTCGACCCGCCGCAGTTTCTGACTTCACGTAAGCAATGATCGCATCGCGCAAGGTGACGCCGAGCGGCCGCGCGTTCTTTCCTTCGCGCAAGATGGCATAGCGGGCGCCGCCTACATTGATCAGATAGTCGATCGTCACGACCCGATATGTCGCCTTGGGATCGATCTCTCTTTCGTGGCGATCTTTGTCCAGCAGCTTTGCACTTTCAAGTTCCGCCGACTTGTCGGCCTTGATGATATAAGTAATGCGAGCTCCTGATTGGGCTTCGCGACCACTAACGACCACGCCCAGCAGTTTCATGACCTGCTCGCCGGTCAACTCCAGCGTGACCAGCGCATTTTCAAACGGCAACAGTTCAAAGATGTCGCGCGCGCGCAGCTCGCCTTCACCAATCACGTTGCGACGCAAGCCGCCGCCGTTCATGACAGCCAGATCGATTGGCTGGCCCAGCTTGAGGCTGGCCTGGCTCCGCATACCATCGGCAACGAAGTTACCTAACGAACCCGCACCCATCCCTTCCTTTTTTAGCTCGCCCCGCAATTTGCCAACCACGACTTCGAGTTCGCGCACCTTAGGGCTGTAAGCAGCGAGTATTTTGTCGACGCCCGGGTCGCTTGGGATCGACGAATCAACCAATGTCTCAGTAACGCGGGCGGGCAAGCCGCGGGTTGTGGGCGCGGGTGCTTGCGGCTGGGGCTTCACGGGCGGCGATGTCTTAGCCGCCGGTTGGGCAGAGACGGCCGCCGCACTCAGGGACAGCCACAGCAGCAGGAACAGTGGTAACGCAACTCTGCCACCTGTTTTTCTTGCGGATTTCTTCATCATGGATTCCGGATCGAAACCTGACGAACGCAAATATAACAGGTCAATCGACGCTTGCGAATTGACCTGACGACGGAAGGTTCAATAGTATCTCGCAGCATTGGCGCGCGCGCAAACAGGGTAACGCAAACTTTTGGTTTGCGCAGGCATGCTAACAACTTGCGCCACGGGACTTTGACGACCAGCCGGCTCTGAGCGAAACTTAAGACCTGTCGAAAGGAAGAAAGCATTGTCAACATCACGTGCGCGAATCATGTCTGAGTTCAGCAATCCTAATCTGGAACCACTCATTACCTTCGAGGCGATCCAAAACCGCATCAGGGAATTGGGCGCGGAGATCGCCCGCGACTACGCCGGCCGTAATCCGCTTTTGATCGCCGTGCTGAAAGGTGCCTGCACGTTTTTGAGCGACCTGATGCGGGCTGCCGACATTCCATTGGCAGTTGAGTTCATAGCGATTTCCAGTTATGGCGCCGAGATGCGCACCTCGGGTGAAGTGCGGATTCTCAAAGATCTGGACGTGGCCATCGAAGGCCGGCACATTCTGGTCGTCGAAGACATCGTCGACACAGGGCTGACGCTTTCTTATCTGCTGGCGAATTTGAAGTCGCGCGGCGCGGCCAGTGTGAAGCTGGCGGCGTTGCTCGACAAATATGAGCGTCGTGAGAAGGACGTGCCGATTGATTATTTGGGATTCAAGATTCCGGACAAGTTCGTCGTCGGTTATGGCCTCGATTACGCCGAACGTTATCGCAACCTGCCATTTATTGCAGTGCTGAAGGATCCGAACGAAGCTTAAATCATCGCAAACGACCTAAACTAAAATTGGACACCATAATACGCGAACAGCGCATTCTTACCGCGCCCGTGATTGGCTACGGCGTAGCCTGTCGTAAGGGCGCTTTTCTTTGAGGTAGTAAAGGAAAGACCGGAACTTACATAGCCAAACCGATTGTCACCGCTAAACCAGTCCACGATGAGCAGAATCTTTTCAGTGAGCGGCTGCTCATATCCCACGATTGCACCGGCCTTGGTCTTCTCATCGCCGGCACTGATCAGACCGTAACCTCCGCCGGTAAATCGCGGCGCATACTTACCGTTCAGCTTCCTGCTGGTGACCGCATAACACTGGCCCAGAGTATTCGTCCCGGTCCGATGCGTTACGGGTGCGTACAGAACGCAACCGACCGCGGCCGCCACGCCTCGACTTTCATTGCTATAGAACAGCCACTTAATGTTCGGTTGCACTTCGAGGGGCTGGCTGACTTCATCTGAAATTCGGGTGTAGGAAACATTGATGCCTGCTTCGAGGTTGCGGCCAACGCCGACCACTGCGCGCGGAATATAGTTTTGAAAGGAACCTTGTCTTTGCCACGCGTAGTTGGTAAGAAAGTCCATCTCTAGATAGATCTTCCTCGCGGCTACGACATCCGTCGATGGCACATTCATGAGGGTTGTTTGCGCGTCGATCGTGGACTGGCCTAAGACGCAGCAGAGAAACGCCACTGCCGGAAAAATGAAGGTTGTTTTCAGGATGCTCATCGGGAGTCACTTTTCTTATTGAAGTTGAGCCAGGAAGCTTTCGCCGGCGCCCAACTTCAATCCAAAGTTCTCGGCAATCGTGTGCCCAATGTCGGCAAGTGATCGGCGCGTGCCGAGATCGACGCCCGGTCGCGCGCGTTTGCCGAAAGCCAGCAACGGCGCGTATTCGCGCGTGTGATCGGTGCCGCGATAGGTCGGATCGTTGCCGTGATCGGCGGTGATTATTATCAAATCGCCTTCGCGCATCGCGGCCTCGATTTCCGGCCAGCGCGAATCGAAATGCTCGAGTGCCCGCGCATAGCCTTCAGTGTCGCGCCGGTGGCCGTAGAGCATATCGAAGTCGACTAGATTGGAAAAGATCAAACCGCGGGTATCTTCCTGTAAAGCGCGAATGGTTTGGTCGATCGACTGCTCGTTGTTCTTTGCGGTCAAGTCCTGCGTCACCCCAGCCGAATCGTAAATCGAAGCAATCTTGCCGATGCAAACCACGTCGAGTCCGTGTTCACTCAGCAGCGGGAGAAGGTTTTCGCGCGGCGGCGGCACGGCATAGTCGTGCCGGTTCTCAGTCCGATAGAACGATCCCGGCGTGCCGAGAAATGGCCGCGCAATGACCCGGCCAACTTCATGTTCGCCCCGCAACATGCCGCGGGCTATCTCGCAGATTTCGTACAGACGGTCGAGCGGAATTACCTCTTCATGCGCAGCGATCTGAAAGACAGAATCGGCTGAGGTGTAGACGATCGGCTTTCCGGTTTTAACGTGTTCCTCTCCGAGCTGTTTGATGATCTCAGTCCCGCTGGCCGGGATGTTGCCGAGAATTCCCGGCACGCCCGTCTTCCGAATGAACTCATCGATGAGCGTTTGCGGAAAGCCGTGAGGGTAAGTTGGGAACGCGCGCTCGAGAATAATGCCGGCCATTTCCCAGTGACCGGTGGTCGTATCCTTGCCGTTGGATTTCAAAGCACACTTGCCGTAACCACCACGGGGTATTTCAATCTTCGCAACGCCGTTCAGCGGACGAATGTTGCCGAGACCGAGGCCCTGCAAATTCGGCAGACGTACCGCACGCGATTCGCAAATGTGACCGAGCGTGTCCGATCCGGCGTCGCCCCACTCAGGCGCGTCCGGCATGGCGCCAATACCGGCGCCGTCGAGGACGATTAAGGTGATTCGTGTAAAAGGAACGTTCAAAGAAACATTTTCCATATATCATTCGGCGGCGTTTTCTTGGTCTCTATTCGTGTGATTTCGTGGATCGTTCTTTCATTTCCCAGCCAAGCTACGATCTACGAAGTCACACGAAATAACTTACCAATAAACTCCGCGACTGATAATTGAGGATCGCCAAATGGAAAATGATCACTGCTTCGGCGCATTGTAACCTTCACGCGCGCGCACCGTCGCGTCCTTCACACCGCGCAGCTCGACCTTGATCTGACGAAAGCGACCGTCGCGCGCTTTGTTTGTCGGATAATAACCCAGACTGTATTGCGTGCCGATCTCGTTGGCAACTTGCGCAAACGCGGCCCGCGCTTCGTTCAGGCTGGCGGCCGCAAAATTTCTGCCGCCCGAAGCGCGCGCCATCTCGTTCATCTCGCTTCGCGCCAGATTGTAGAGTTGCCGGCTGATGTCCATGCGTTCAAATTGTCCCAGGCGGCAAAAATCCTGGTACTCTTCCTTCTGCGCCTGCGGCACGAAAAGCTGCCGAAATCTCTCCAACTGTTTCGCGGACAAAGTCAGCCGCCCATCGTCCTGACAATCCTTTAAGAGACGATCTTCGACGTAGTCTTCCGTACTTACCTGAATGAAGTAGCAGGCTACGCCGGAGCGTGAAAGCTTGGCGCGCGCGTCATCGTAACCCGTATTACTACTCGAATCGACTCCGTCGGTCAGCGCCACGATCGCGCGCCGGCCGCGCATTTCCGGCCGCGGCGGATCGCGAAAGACCTGATCGGCAATACGTCCCAGGGCATCGTAGAAAGGAGTCCCATTGCTCGTGCCGAGACCGGCGATGGCCCGCCGCAGCGCCTGCCGATCATCGGCGAGCGGCGACGCGACTTCGACCGTGGCCATAGGCGAGCCATTTCGCGGCGTGTTGTTGAAGGCGACAATCGCGACCCGGTCGCCCGGACGCAAAGCGCTGATGAAAGCATTGGCAGCGTCGCGGATCAAACCAAGTTCTTCTCGCGTCGATCCTGAGGTGTCGAGCAGCAAAGCGATCTCGAACGGCGTTTCAGTCGTCGCAAAATTGGTAATCCGCTGCGGCGTACGGTCTTCGAGCAGGGTAAAGTTTTCCGGACGCAAGCCGGAAAGCGGATGACCGTTCCGATCACTCACGACAGCCGGAACGGAAACGAGTTGGGTCTCGACCCTTACTACGTCCCCTTCGGCAACTTCTTCGGTGGGGGTGCTTGCCGGCTGTGGCGTATTTGTTTCGCCGCCAACCCTCCGGGGCCGCTGTTGATTAGTTTGCTGCTGGCTATTCGTTTGCTGCGCAGCTTGGCGCGTGGCGCTGAACGCAGCACCCAAGACACCAAGTAAGAGCACGGCAAAGATCAAGCCGCCAGGCATTCTGATTTCCACTGAACGTGTGCGCATGAAATCCGTGGTTTGAACGGGTCTGGGTTCAGTAAATATAGCCGCAAACCTCGCGATACGAAAGCGTTCTCTGCGCCTCCTCTGCGCACTCGGCGTCTCTGCGTTGAATGTATTTTAGATTTGTTCACCGCAGAGACGTACAGAACGCGGAGATTACGCAGAGAGAAATCCACATCGCTACCCGGTAACCGCGCTTCTTGACACCTATCGTTGCTTTCCTTACGATCAGCCTTCGCCGTGACGATTTTTGAAAACGGGCACGTATGTCAATGGTAGACGGCTTCCCTTACAAGGAAGAGGTTGGGGGTTCGAGTCCCTCCGCGCCCACCAGATCCAGATGTCAGAGGTCAGAGGTCGGATGTCAGACTAGAAACTGACATCTGATCTCTGACATCTGGTCTCTCGGGTTTTTATGCGGAGTCGTAGTTCAGTTGGTTAGAACGCCGGCCTGTCACGTCGGAGGTCGCGGGTTCGAGTCCCGTCGGCTCCGCCATTTTGGCAACAAAGGGGGTACAGTACTTTTCCTGGTGCTGTACCCATTTTTGTTTGCCGGCCTTCGTTGGGTTTCCTGGGCGATGAGACGAGCGACGCCCTTCCCAACGTTCCGCAGATTAATGTCATGCAGGCAAGGTGGAGTAGCGTGTGCCCTGGTTGCTTGATCTGCGCCAGGGGATGATAATCACTGAGTCCAAAAAGAGCTAAAGTAGAAATCAGAGCTATGAAATACCTGAAGTGGAATTCGTGTTTTTGCGCGACGCTTTTTTTAACCGCGTTGTCGGCCGCATCATTCACTGGCTGTGCAAACAAGGCGGCGCAGCAGGGCTTTGAACGTCCACCCGCGCCGGTAACGGTGACTGCGGCGGTTATGCAGGATGTGCCGACCTACATCGACGCGATCGGCAAGACGGTTGCGCGCGAAGTGGTTTCCATTCAGCCGCAGGTCTCCGGGCGCATTATCAAAATCCACTTCACCGACGGAGCGAATGTCAGGAAGGGCGACATGCTGTTTACGATCGACACGCGACCTTTCGAAGCGAGTTTGCGCCAGGCACAGGCGAATGTGTCCAAAGATTTAGCGTTGAAGCATCAAGCGGAAGCAAATCTCGCCAGAGACGTCGCCCAACAGAAGTTTGGCGACGTCCAACTCAAACGGTATCGAACGTTGGTCGAGCAGGGCGTCGTTTCGAGAGAGCAGTACGATCAGTTTCAATCGAATGCGGACTCTCTTAAAGCAACCGTCGAAGCCGATCGCGCCGCGATCCACAGCGCGGAGGAATCCATCAAGGTGGACACGGCCGCAGTTGACCGCGCAAAAGTGGACCTCAGCTATTGCTTCATTCGCGCGCCGATCGACGGACGCGCCGGCCAAAGACTCGTGGACATCGGAAACGTCGTTAACCCTGGCGGTTCCAGCAGCGGAAACGCGAGCAGCACTGGCTCGACCAGCGGAACTTCCGGAAGTACTAACTCGCTGTTGGTGATTGAACGTGTCGATCCGATCTATGCGGACTTTACTATTTCGCAAAACGATCTCGATAACGTGCGGCAACAGATGCGCGAGGGCACGCTCAAGACTCAAGTGCGTCTACCCGATGCGGAGGATTCAGTTACCGGACAGCTCACGTTTTTGGACAACGCGGTACAGAACACAACCGGGCAGGTCAATCTCCGCGCCACGATTCCAAACGATGGACATCGCTTTTGGCCGGGCCGCTTCGTCAATATTCGTCTAGTGTTGAGCACGATTCACGGCGCCGTGCTCGTGCCCGCCGCGGCGCCCCAGATGTCGGCTAAAGGATCGTACGTTTATGTCGTCAAGGCGGACTCGACGGCAGAGCAAAGGCAAGTAACCCTGGGCCAGCGTCAGGGAGATTTGATCGTCGTTGAGAAGGGCGTAGAGCCCGGTGAACGGGTTGTCACCAACGGCCAGGTTGGGGTCACGCCGGGCGGCAAAGTGCGTATCGAGCAACCGAATCAAACCGGCCAACCGAACGCGAGCAGCGGGTCTAAGTAATGAACCTCTCGGAACCTTTTATTCGCCGGCCCGTCATGACTGCGGTCTTGACGCTATCAGTGATCCTTTTCGGGCTGTTGGCCTACTTCCAACTCCCGGTGAACGATCTGCCCGCCGTGGACTATCCGGTGATCCAGGTGACAGTCGGTTATCCTGGAGCGAGTCCCGATACGATTGCCAACAACATCGCCACCCCACTCGAGCGCCAGTTCATGCAGATCAACGGGCTCGAGGTGGTAACTTCCAAGAGCACGCAGGGGGTAGCAACTTTCACCCTTCAATTCGCGCTCGAAAAAAATATCGATGCAGCCGCGACCGATGTGCAGACGGCGATCTCGCAAGCGACGGGCAGTCTTCCCGCCGATCTTCCTTCGCCGCCGACATACTCAAAAAGCAATCCCAACGATCAGCCGATCATGTACATCGCGCTGACCAGCGATTCCGTGACGCCGGGAAATTTATACGACTACGCGAGCACGCAGGTGGGCCAGCGAATCAGCATCCTGCCCGGGGTGTCACGCGTGAATGTCTATGGCACGAAGTCGGCAATTCGGATCAAAGCCAGGCCTTCGGCGATGTGGGCGCGCGGGATTTCCGTCGACGATCTGAGCAACGCGATTCGAAACGGCACCAGTTACACCGGCGCCGGCCAATTGGACAGCAGTTCCGGCACCGCTATTCTGCGGCCGCAAGGTCAACTGGAAACCGCCGATCAATTTAGCAATTTGATTGTCGGCGGCACCGGCAATGCTCCCGTCTATCTGCGCGACGTGGCCACCGTCAAAGACTCCGTTCAGGACGAGCGGATCAATATGCGTTTCTGGGTGCGCGGATACGACGTGCCGTCGGCTACGGTAATCGTCGCGGTGAATCGCCGGGCGGGCGCGAACGCGGTGGAAGTCTCGAAGAGCATTAGAGAAGTTCTCCCGACGATCAGCAACGAGCTGCCGGGATCGATTCGCGTCACACCTATTTACGATCGTTCCCAAAGCATCGTTCATTCGGTTGTCGACGTACAGACAACGCTGCTGATCGCATTCGTTCTGGTGGTGATGGTGATTTTTGCGTTTCTCGGCCGGGCCACGGACACACTCATCCCCACAGTTGCCCTGCCGCTGTCGCTGCTGATCACATTCGTCGCGATGCAAATCCTCGGATACAGCCTGGACAATCTATCGCTGATGGCGCTGACCCTGGCAATCGGGTTTCTGGTTGACGATGCGATCGTGTTTTTGGAAAACACTGTGCGCCGAATGGAGCGTGGTGAGCAGCCGTTCGAAGCAGCCATCAGCAGCGCCAAAGAGATCAGCTTCACCATCATGTCGATGACGATCTCGCTGGCGGCCGTGTTCATTCCGCTGGTGTTCATGACGGGGCTGGTCGGACGAATCTTTCGCGAGTTCGCAATCACCATCGTTATTGCCATTTTCGCTTCGGGTTTGGTGTCGCTGACGCTGACGCCGCTCATGTGTGCGCGGCTTTTGAAGGCCCGCGGCGAAGGTTCGAAAAAGACGTGGATGGAACGCGTGATCGGCGGTATTGAAAAGCGAGTGCTGCGAATGTACGGCGGATCGCTCTGGTGGTTCCTGCGGCATCGCTGGGTCTCGCCAATAATTTGGGTAATCTGCCTGGCGGGCACCATTGTGCTCTTCATGCTGGTTCCCAAAGCATTTCTGCCGCCCGGAGACAGCAGCGTAATCTTCGGCGCCTTTATCGCGCGCGAAGGCTCTTCGCCGGATCAAATGAAGGCGTTGCAGAATCAGGTGGACGAGGCTCTGCATCAGGATCCAAATGTCATCACGGATTTCACCCTGACCGGCGCCACCGGATTTCTGGCGTCGAATCAGGGAATCACTTTTACTTTCATCAAACCGCCAGCGCAGCGCGCACCGATTCAACAAGTGACTGCCGAAATGATGGGTAGGCTCAACACGATTCCGGGGGTCTTCACATTTCTGCGCCCGTTTCCGGTTTTGGAAATCAGCACCGGAGTCACGAGTCAGCAGCAGGGACAATACGCTTTTACCGTGTCCGGAGTTAATGGCCCACAGGTTTACGAGGTTGGGCAGAAACTGATGGGCAAGCTCATGCAATATCCGGGGTTCCTGACAGTCTCGTCAGATTATTTCGCCAACACTCCGAACCTCGACATAGAACTGCGTCGCGATCAAGCGAAGACTTACGGAGTGTCGGAAGCGCGAATTCTGACGCTGCTGCGCAATGCGTATTCGCAGAACTACGTTTACCTGATCAAGAAGCCGGAAGATCAATATCAGGTTATTTTGGAGATGGAAGACTCAGCCCGCGCCACCCCGGAAGACCTGGGGAAGCTCTACATCCGCTCCGATAACGGTCAACGTCTGGTGCCGCTCGGTGAGTTGGTCACCTGGAAGCAGACGCTGGGCCCGCAGGCGGTGAACCACTTGAATCAATTCACCAGCATGTCGTTGTTCTTTAATCTCAAGCCGGGCGTGGCGCTCGGCGATGCGACTAACTATATCCAGAAAGCAGCCACGGAGGTGGTGCCGCCAACGGTTCGCGCAGAGTTGCAAGGCGAGGCGCAGACGTTCAGCAACACGGTCACCAGCTTGACCATCCTGATGGCCCTGGCGGTCTTCGTGATGTACGTGATTCTGGCAATCCTTTACGAGAGCTATGTACATCCGTTGACCGTGCTCTCGACGCTTCCCACGGCGTTGGTGGGAGGCTTGTTCACTCTCTTTGTGTTTGGACAGGAAGCGTCGCTCTACGCGTTTGTCGGCATGTTCATGCTGATGGGAATCGTGAAGAAGAATGGCATCATGATCGTCGATTTTGCCCGGGCGCGAGTTGATGCGGGCGAGCCTGCCGACAAAGCAATTCACGACGCGAGCATGGATCGTTTTCGCCCGATCCTGATGACCACACTCGCCGCGGTTTTTGGCGCGATGCCCATCGCGTTAGGTTATGGCGCGGACGGTTCTTCGCGGCGACCGCTCGGGTTGGTGGTAGTCGGCGGGCTGATAGTCTCGCAATTCATCACGCTCTATATCACCCCGGTGATCTATCTTTATCTCGAACAGTTTCAGGAAAAGGTTCTGGATCGCACGTCTTTCTTCGGCTCGCGCCGCAAGCCGAAGTTTGCCGGCGAAACCCGCCCTGAATCGCTGCCATCCGATTTGGCGACGGGGGACTGAGTTGCTTCTCTGCGCTCCCTCTGCGTTCTTTGCGTCTGTCCGGTGAGGGTATTCTCAAGTCAAATTCACCGCAGAGAGCACAAGAGTCCACTACCTGTTCTGGTAGGAATTTGAAGAGCGACCGCTTTTGCTTTTACACTCCTCACGATGATTCCCATCAGCGAAGCAATCAGTATCGTTCTTGAGCATTCGCCCAAGCTTAAAGTCGAATCAGTTGTGTTGAGCGAGGTCCTGGGCCGTGTGCTAGCCCAAGACATCATCGCCGATTCCGATCTTCCTCCTTTCGATCGCGCGCAGATGGACGGGTATGCAGTGCGTGCCGCTGATGTTGCAAATGTGCCGGCGCAACTCCGCATTGTCGGTGAGTCCGCCGCAGGCGCGGGTTGGCATCATGAAATGAAAGCCGGGGAAGCGGTGCGCATCATGACCGGCGCGCCCGTGCCCGTGGGCGCTGACGCCGTGCAGCAAGTTGAGTTAACGCGCGAAGTCGAGCGAAACGCGATCGTTGAGATTCTGACGCCAGTAGAAGTAGGTAGGTCGATCGTTAACCGGGCCGCTGAAATCAAAGCCGGTGAGACGGTGCTGCATGCGGGCGAGGATATCAACGCGGCAATGATTGCGACGCTGGCGTCGTTCGGTTATGCGAAAGTAAAGGTCGGGCAGCGGCCGCGCGTAGCGGTAATGGCGACGGGAAGTGAACTGGTAAACGTTGATGAAAAGCCCGGCGCCGATCAGATTCGGGATTCCAACAACTATACGATCGCGGCGTACGCGACGTTGGCCGGCGCGATGGTCGAGCGTCTGCCGCTGGCCGGCGATGACACGGAAGAACTCAAGAGACAAATTAGAGCGGCTGCCGAACGATCCGATGTGCTGATCACCTCCGGCGGCGTTTCCATGGGCGTCTATGATTTCACGAAAGCCGCATTGAAAGAACTGGGCGCGGAAATCTATTTCGAACGCGTAGCTTTGCGGCCGGGCAAGCCCACGGTTTTCGGCCGGCTCGGCAACACGTTAATCTTCGGTCTTCCCGGCAATCCTGTTTCTGTTGCAGTCACTTTCAATCTCTTCACGCGCACGGCGTTGCGAGTGATGCAGGGCGCTCAACAGCCGCAGCTCGCGGAAGAAACTGCGGTGCTGGCACGCGATCTGAAAGGATCGCCGGATCGCGAAAGTTATCTGCCGGCGGTCTTGCGCGCTGACGACGGCGGAACTCTGCTGGCTGAGCCTTTGAAGTGGGGCGGTTCGTCAGATTTCGTGGCGTTTGCGCGGGCCACGGCGTTGATTAACGTGCCTGCTGGAGCAAAGACTCTTGAGAAAGGCCAGTCTGTTAAGATCACGAGACTGCCAGGCTAATAAAAGGAAACTGATCCACGAACTCACACGAAACAAACCAAGAAACTTGCCCTCGAGATTTCGCGGAATTTTTGTGTGATTTAGTGGATCGTCCCTTCGACCGCTTTCACAGATCTAGAGAGAAAAAGGTAGCCATACATGTTCAGCCTGTTAAGGCACGAACGAGCTCGACCCATTCCTCCAGCAAGAGCGTCTCGGCACGGCGCAGTGGCGGAATGCCTGCTTCGCACAGGACAATGCTGGCGCCGCCGCGTTTCTTGATTAACTCCTGAATTAATTCCGGCGCCTCGCGCAGATTGTTAAGAATAGTTTTGCGCCGCTGAGCGAAACCGGCGCTGACGACTTGCCATAACAAAAGTTCGTCTTTCACTTCCGCTGCGATCTTGGGGCGAACCCGCAAGTTCACAACCGTGCTCCAGACTTTCGGAACGGGCCGGAACGCTTGCGGTGGTACATCGAAAAGCTGTTCGGCTTCACAGTAAGCTTCGATCAGGACCGAGAGATAGCCGCGCTCACTCGAACCAGGTTCCGCCGTGATGCGATCGACCACCTCGCGCTGCAGCATCAAGGTCATGTCGCTGATGCAATGCCTTTGTTCTATCAGTCGTTGCAGAATTGCGGTGGCGATGTTGTAAGGAAGATTCGCAACCACGCGGGCGCTGGCAGCGGGAGAAATGATGGCGCAGAAGTCGGTAGACAATGCGTCGGCTTCCACGACTGTTAGATTTGAATGGTTGGCGAACTGTTCGCGTAGTTGCGGAACCAAATCGCGGTCGAACTCAATCGCCACCACGCGCCCGGCTCTTTCGAGCAGACGGGAAGTCAAGGCACCGCGACCCGATCCAATCTCGACAATTGTTTCGTCTGGCTGCGGCCTTACCGCCTCAATGATTCGCTCGACGACGTTGCGATCGACGAGAAAGTTCTGACCAAAGCGGCGCTTTGCGGTTGTCATGTGATTGGCTGCGGAAGAGTTTTGAGCCCTCTCTAACGGTCGGGCTACTGCCCCGATGTCTTGGCCGGATAGCCGGTGATTTCAAGGTCGCGCCCGCGACGCTCGACCTGAACATTTTCAAGTTTTAAGGCCTCGCTAATTGTTTCCGCGCCATCTCCGCCAATCGCTGACGGCGCATCCTGGCCCCCGATGATCATGGGCGCCACGAAAAACGTGATTTTGTTCACCAGCCCGGCGTCCAGGAAAAGACCCGCGAGGCTCGGCCCGCCCTCAAGCAGAACGCTCTGAATACACCGCCGGCCAAGTTCTTCGAGCACGCTGGGGAATTCCAGGGTCGAATCCGGCTGGCTGATTACTTCCATGCCTCGCGATTGCAAAGCGCTGATGGTCTCAGGATCGGAATCGTGCGCAAAGATGAGCACTGGCGCAGCATCGGTAGTCTGCGCGAGTTGCGATTCCAACGACATCCGTAAGTATTGTTCAATTACCACGCGCACTAACGGCCGCCGTCGCTTTCTGCCAGAGCGATCCGTCAGCAGCGGATCATCTGCGCTGACAGTACGCCCGCCAACCATGATCGCGTCGTACTGGTGCCGAAACTCATGCGCTCGCGTGCGCGCTTCCTCGCTGGTGATCCAGCGCGAATCTCCACTAAACGTCGCCACCTTGCCGTCCAGAGACACCGCCAGCTTCAAGTGAACGAACGGCCGGCCAGTGCGCATGAAATGAATGTAAGCCTCGTTTAGTTGCGCCGCTTCTTCCTTCAGCAAGCCGGTGCAGACTTCAATGCCGGCTTCGCGCAAGCGAGCAAAGCCGCGGCCGAAGACTTTCGGATTGGGATCTTCGATAGGAGCAACGACGCGCTTGATTCCCGCTTTGATCAGCGCTTCAGTGCAGGGCGGTGTGCGACCCTGATGGGCATGCGGTTCAAGCGATACGTAGGCCGTTGCGCCGCGGGCTCGGTCGCCGGCTTGTTCCAACGCCAGCGTCTCGGCGTGCTTCAACTGATCGTAAACATAAAAACCTTCACCGACGATCTCTCCAGCATCATCAACGATTACCGTACCGACGAGTGGGCCCGGACTGACCTGGCCGATGCCACGCGCAGCCAATTCAAGCGCGCGGGTCATCATCTGGCGATCGATGTCAGTCTGCTCCAAAGTTTTGTCTCAGCCGCAGAGCGGCGAAATGTTTATAGCCCAAGGGCTGCCGAGAGGTCAGAGCGCTCCGTAGGAGCGCAATGTATTCGGCGGTGGCACTGACGCGAAATAAGAAAATAAGAAAGGGCGTTGCGAGCTATAAACATTTCGTGCCTACGGCACGAGACCGCCGCCCTCATGCTACACCCAGTTAGTTTGCGAATGACTAGGATCAAATCTTAGTTAAAAAGACTATTCACATACACTTCCGGATCAAAGACGACCAGGTCGTCAACTTTCTCGCCAATTCCCGCATAACGAATTGGCAGACCCAGCTCTTTGGCGATCGCGACGGCAATACCGCCTTTGGCCGTGCCGTCCAGTTTCGTCAAAACGATTCCGGTCACGCCCGCAATTTTCAAAAATTGACGCGCCTGCTCCAGGCCGTTCTGTCCGGTCACCGCATCCACCACCAGGAGAGTTTCGTGCGGCGCACCTTCGACTTCGCGGCCTGCCACGCGTTTCATCTTTTCCAGCTCGGCCATTAGATTGGACTTGTTGTGCAGACGCCCGGCGGTGTCGACGATCAAAACATCCGAGCCGCGGGCCTTCGCCGCTTTCATCGAATCGAACAGCACCGCCGCAGGGTCGGTCCCCTGCTTTTGTTGAATCAGGGGCACGCCAGTCCGCTCAGCCCAGATCGCCAGTTGATCAGAGGCCGCCGCACGAAACGTGTCGGCCGCGCAAATCAAAACGTCGTTGCCCTCGGCTTTGATTCGCTGCGCCAGCTTGCCTATCGTCGTCGTTTTGCCGACGCCATTCACGCCGACGATCATCATTACGTAGGGCGCGATGCTTTCCGGCACACTGGCTTCGGAAGCGACGCCGTTCTGCTCTGATGCGTTCAGGATCGAGAGCAACTCCGACTTGATTGCCTGCTTCAATTTGGCGATGTCGTCGATCTCTTTGCGGCTGATTCCTCGCCGCACAGTCTCAAGCACATGCATCGTCGTGGGTACGCCGATATCGGCGGCAATCAAAGCTTCCTCGAGTTCGTCGAGCAAAGCTGCATCGATCTTCTTCGCGCCGGCGAAGACGGTGTCGATTCTTTCCGACAGCGACTCACGCGTGGCCGCCACGGCGCGTCGAAAGCGGGCCGAGAATTCCTGTTCCAGCGCGGCTTCCTGCGCCTGTAATTCCTCGATAGAAAGATTGAGCCCCAGGACCGACGTCTGCCAGGGCGACCGCACGGCGCTCTCGGCAGGCTCGGCCGCCGATGGAATCGGTTGGATCCCGGTATTTGATTCGGGCTGAACGTCGGTGGCGCGCTCTTCAGCACCCCGGCTCAAGCCCAGCGAGACAAAGTCGTCCTTTTTTCTTCGCCAAAAAGCCATTGAATACTTTCCTGGATCGAAAGATAAATGAATTCTTTGGATTATAAACCGAAAGCGGCGCGTCGCCGCAAAGGCAACGCGCCGAATAAGGAGTTAATTGAGTTTTGCGAACCTGACCCTACCGTTGGAAGGCCTGATCGGTTAGGGAGCCCTCGCTTACGATCGGGCTTCCGACATCATCTTATTGCTAGCTAACCGCCAGCAGAGAATCCGACACTGGTTCTATGGAAGGCAAAGAATTGACAGGCTGATTAAGCGAATTGGTTCCGTTGCGATTTACGCGCGACACGCCGGGACGAATCTTGCCTGCTTCGCAAGCGGCAATGAAAGCAGCTACGACTCGCGCGTCGTAACGCGTGCCGACGAAACTCTTCAGTCTGGAGAGCGCGGCCTCCAGGTCCATCGCCCGCTGGTACGGACGCTCAGTAGTCATCGCATCAAAAGTGTCGGCCACGGACACGATCCGCGCCTGCATGGGGATTTCATCGCCTTTTAGACCCTGTGGATACCCGCCGCCATTAATCATCTCGTGATGCATGTACATGCCCGGGAGAAAATCGCGCATCGCCGGAATCTGCGACATGATCTTATAGCCCTTTTGTGGATGGGTCTTCATGATTTCGAACTCGGCGTCAGTCAGCGCCGCCGGCTTCTTCAAAACATTGTCGTCGATTCCGATCTTGCCAATATCATGCAGCAAAGCACTGATGCGAATCTGTTCGATTTCGTTCTCGGGCAAACCGAGCCCCTGGGCCGTAGCCACAGAAAATCGCGAGACGCGTTCAGAATGGCCGCGCGTATAAGGATCTTTGCCGTCAATCGCGGCCGCGAGAGCTTTGACCGTGCCCAGAAACAGATCGTGATTTTCGTTAGCCGAACGCTGCAGGTCGCCGACAAAACGTTCCACCTGATCCGTCATTTGATTGAACGAAGCGCCAAGTTGGCCCAGCTCGGTGCGTCCCGGAACTTTGACGCGTTGCGAGAAATCGCCGGCTGCGATGCGAAGCGCTCCGGCAGCCAGTTCGCGCACCGGACGGGTCAGCTTCTCTGCAAAATAGAATCCGATGAGCAAGGCGAGGGTGGCGGCCAGCAAACTTATGTACAGCGTTTGTCTCCGCATGTCGCGGACTGACGCCAGCGCGGCCGCTTCGTCTTGAATCGCGACCACGCCCAACAGTGAATTGTGATCCAGCTCGGCCGTTGCGTACGACCCCAGCATCGGTGTGATGCGGCCGTCGCGATCGAGAGTGAACGGCGCCAGCGCCGATTGCACTTGTGCACCTGTCTCAAGCCAATCCTGCACCACCTTCAAATCAGTCATCGGCCGTTCTGAAAAAGCCACGGCGGCATCGGGATGCGCCACGGCTTTTCCGTTCTGGTCGACGACAAAGACGACGGGCAGTCCGGCATCGAGTAGTTCGCGCGCACTCTTTGACGATGATTGCTGAACTGCCTTGAAAACTTCCTGAAACGAGACCACGGCGACTACGGCAGCGACGATTTCATCGCCATCCATTACCGGGGCCGCAATCGTCAGCCCCATCTCCTGGCCGGAACGAATGATTTGGGGCCGTCCCATGACTACGCCGCGGCTATTCATGCGGACCAGTACCTCGCTGATGCGTTGGTCAAGTTCTTCTCGCTTGATCAAGTCAGGTTGAAAGGCGCGATGGACTTCTCCTCTGACCGGACAAATCGCCAGCGCGATCAAGTTAGGATCGTCCTGTAGCGTAGTCTGCAGGCGAACATCATCACGAGTGCTGGCGAGCAGTCGAATGCCGCCGGATATCTCAAAGGCGCGCGCCAGACCGCTGACCACGTCGCGATAGCGCTGGCCATAAAGTTCGATTTGTCTGGCCTTGTCCTGAACCAGTTGCGCTTGATAGCGTCCCTCGACGGCGCGCAGTTCTTCTGCGCTGCGCCCCGACAACAGGATGCCGGCGAGGCCGAGAGGCAAAAGGCCGACCAGCAGCAACACTGCCAGCACGACATAAAGCAGGCGGATTCGGTTAAAGCGTTCGAACACTCTGAATCGTGGAAACCCTTGTGGTGAACTGCGGAAAACTTTTCGAGATAGGCGCTGGACGTTACGGGTAAGAGGCGGTCCCGCCCGCTTGGCCAACTGGCCACCTCACCTAGACTAGTTGGTCATCGCCCTTGTGTCAACCGTTTTGGCCGTGCTTTAACTGCTGAAATACTTAGATTAAACGGTTGTGCCCGAGAATCTAACAAGCGCGAAGCGAAGGGCTCACGATCAAAAGGCCCGTCGCTTAGGCCTGATCTGATAGGCCAGCTCGGTTTCGTGCGATACTTTTGCCGACTTGCCGGCCTCGGGCAGCGTCTAAAAGGTTGAGCGCGTGGGGTTGTTGCGCGTGAAGCATTTGGACGGCCTCGCAGAGCCGGACGCGAGCCACGGAACCGAATGGAGACGGCCACAAGCGACGAGCAGATGGTTGAGCGCGCCCTGTCGGGCGAGCCCGAAGCGTTTGGAGAAATCGTACGCCGCTGGGAGCGACGTATCTTCGCGCTTTCCTTTGGCATGCTTGGCCGCGAGGAGGACGCTCGTGATGCGACTCAGGAAACCTTCCTGGCGGCATTTCGCAATTTGCGCGGCTTTCGTGGCGATGCAAAGGTCTCCTCGTGGCTACACAGGATCGCTGTCAATCAGTGTATTACGCGGCAAAGGCGCGCCAGAGTGCGGGGCGAAACGGCCCTGGAAGACGAAGCGGAAAAAAACGCTGCCGTCTTCGCGATGCCGCTGGACGGCTCGCCGGCGCGCACGGTTGAAAACCTGGAACGAAGCGTTGCCGTCAGACGAGCAGTGTCGGCGTTGCCGGCGGACCTGCGACAGGTCGTGCTAATGAAAGAATTCGAGGAGCTTACGTTTCAGGAAATATCAGAGGCGCTTGAATTGCCTTTGAGCACAGTCAAAAGCCGACTGTACACGGCTCTCAGGCAATTGCAGATGCGCTTAAAAAAGTTTGGCGAATAAGTCCCCTGAGGAGTTCGCGAAGGTGAGGTAGTTTTCGAGATGAAAGAAATTAACGAACGTCCAGATTGCCACCGGGCGGAAGATCTGGTGACCTACCTGTATGACGAGGCGAATGAAGCGGAAGCCCGCGACTTTGCCAATCACGCCGAAGCGTGTGATGCGTGTCGCGCCGAACTCGCCGTCTTCAAACAAGTCCACGAGTCTATTTTGCTCTGGCGGAACGAAGCGCTGAGCTCGGCCTTCAATACGGCGGTTTTGCCGGCACCGGCTATTACAGAAGCAGGGCCGATTTCTATTCAAACCGTACAGCCCGAACGCCGGCTTTCGGCGCTGAGCGCGCTGCGCAACTTCTTTAGTGCGTCGCCCCTATGGCTGCGCGCCGCAACGGCGTTTGCTGCGTTGATGTTCTGCGTGCTGGCCGTTCTGGCAATTTCACGCTCATGGAACAAGCCGCCTCCGCTGGCGAACAATCAACCGAAAAACGATGCGTACAGTAAGGAACAGTTCGATACGGCGGTCGCGAACGAGGTCAAACGTCGGATGGGCGAACTGAAGAGTAAGAACCCTTCCGCATCGTCGAATTCAACGATCACGACGGATAAGTCGAACGATAAGAGCCGCCAGTCTCAAGTTGCTGGGAACCGAAGCCAGCCGAGAGTGCACCCGCGCGGCTTATCTCGACAGGAGCGCGTGCAATTGGCGGCGGACTTGCGACTGATTCCCAGAGACGAAGACGAACTGCCGTTTGTGTTTTCCGAGGAGCCTAATCAATGACCGCCTCCGGCGAAGGCGTACGGGAAGCGAGGACGTTGCAATCATGAGAAACAATTCCAAACTACGAAGCTGTGGTCTTTCATTAGCCATTCTGCTCCTGTTGATTGGCGCAGGCACGATAACCCGTGCGCAGACCGCGCAGAGTCCCCTTGATCCTGCTCAGACGCAAACTCAGACGCAGACCAATCAAATTCCTGATTTCGGGCCCCTGAACTTGACCCCTGATCAGATTCAAAAGATTCGCACCATCAACGCGGAGCTGAAGGACCAGCGCCAGGCTGCGATACAACATCTGCGCCAGGCACAGCGCGCGCTGACTGAAGCGATTGAGTCTCCAACCCCAAATGAAGCGCTGATTGACCAACGCTCTCACGAGGTCGCCGATGCTCAGGCGGCCACGATTCGCCTTCGTTCCCTTACCGAAGCGCGAATTCTGCAGGTGCTAACGCCGGAACAACGAGTCCGGTTGAGAGAGATGCGACAGCGGAATCAGGCACTACGGCGGGGCGGCAATCAACAGTTTCCGCGGAATGGAGCTAATCGACGTCAGGACGGAGTGCGGGGTAATAACAATTCCCTGGCGCCTCTGCGACAACGAAGGCTGATGCGTCAACAGCGAAATCCCTAAAATTGGAAAGCTCGAGTACGTTCAAGCCGGTCTGACTCAGTTGGGCCGGCTTTTCTTTGCCCTTTCTTGCTTGCCTGCAAGGATTAACCTTGACGCACACGGTTGGTTCTGCGCATGATAGGCGGCTCTGTTGAAAATCGGCTCGCAACGCGCCGGCGCTTCGCGCACTTTACGTAATCAATGATGCGCCCAGCTTGCCAGACTACCAACCTCTCGATTAGTCTTGGCGGCCGCTGATTTCGAGCGGCCTATTTGTCATTGAGTCTCGCATGAACATAGCCACGCGTTTTCTTTTGGAACTGCAAGAGATGTCGTTGCTGGTAGGCCGTGCCGCGCGTGGCCTCTTTAGAAAACCGCGTTACGTTCCCGAGACCATCGCGCAGATGGACAGCATCGGCGTGGGTTCCCTGACAATCATTCTGCTCACCGGCTTTTTCACCGGTGGCGTGCTCACACTGCAAACTTATCAGACGCTGGCTTCATACGGGGCGGTAGATCAACTTGGCTATCTGGTTTCGATTTCCCTCGTTCGCGAACTCGGTCCCGTCTTGACCGCCTTAATGGTCACCGGGCGCGTCGTTTCAGCGATCTCAGCAGAGTTGGGTTCGATGGTCGTTTCGGAACAGATTGACGCGATGCGCGCGCTGGGCACCGATCCGGTTCGCAAGCTGGTCGCCCCGCGAATCCTCGCCCTAATCATTACGCTGCCTTTACTGACTTTGATCGCCGACGTCGTCGGCATTGGAGGCGGTTGGGCGGTTTCAAGCTTTCTTTTCGGCTTGCCTTCGGCGATGTTTACCAATTCCGTGCGCGACGGCATCACCACCGACGACATTATTGGTGGCATTATCAAACCTTTGTTCTTCGCTTTCCTGATGGGTACAATCGCCTGTCGCAAGGGGCTGAAGACCGAGGGCGGTACGGTCGGCGTGGGACGTTCCACGACTTCGGCCGTGGTGATGGCGTCCATCATAGTGATTATCGCTGACTTTATCCTGGCCCGCGCGCTACAACTTGTTCTGGGCACCCAAAGATGATGTCACAAGCTTCAATTGACAGACCCGAAGGGCCGGCGACTGACAATCGTGTCAGCGACCGCGCGGCTGAATCGACGTTCCGCGAGGTGGACGATTCCGATCGCGCCATACCCGCGATCGAGTTTCGCAATGTCACCATGATCTTCGACGGGCGCAAGGTCCTCAACGATCTCAGCTTTAAGGTGATGAAGGGCGAGACCAAGATCATTCTCGGCGGCTCGGGCTGCGGCAAATCAACCACGATTAAGTTGGTCCTGGGTCTGCTCAAGCCGGACAGTGGTCAAATCCTGGTCGACGGCGAAGATGTTACAGAATACGCCGAAACCGATATGATGAAAGTACGCAAGAAGATCGGGATGATCTTTCAGGAAGGCGCGCTGTTCGACTCTCTTTCAGTTTACGAGAACGTAGCGTTCAAGCTGCATGAACAGGGCGTCCCCGAAGACGACGTCGAAGGCGAAGTGCGCCGCATGCTGCGGTTCGTAAATCTGGAAGACGCCATCGATCAAATGCCGTCAGAGCTGTCCGGCGGCATGCGCCGGCGCGTCGGAATCGCGAGAGCTCTGGTGGGCGACCCGAAAATTGTCATGTTCGACGAACCGACCGCGGGTCTGGATCCTCCCACGGCGCGCACCATCTGCGAGCTGGCCATGAAGCTGCGCGACCTGGAAGACGTCTCTTCCATCTTCGTCACGCATGAGATGAACAATCTTGATTACCTGACTTCGGAGTACGCTGTGGTCAATGAAGCCGGTGAGGTCGTCTTTGAGAAGGAAGGCGAAAAGCTGTGCCTGATTAACAGTAAGGTTTTAATGATGCGCGACGGCCAGGTTATTTTCAGCGGAACGGACGAAACCCTGCGCAAGGCGGATGACCCGTACATTCATAAATTTCTGCGCGGACACTGAAAGCAATTTTTGATTTGCGATTGCCCATTGCCGATTTAGCGCAAACGGACGACAGAATCCAAATCGCAAATCTGAAATCTAAAATCGCAAATCGGAGTAGGCCATGCCAAAATCAACCAGAAATATAGGGCTCAGCGAGCTGCGCGTCGGTTTGCTCGTGCTGATCGCCATCGCCGTTTTAGTCGTTCTGATCCTGAACGCCTCAGGCGAGATCAATCCTTTCAAGAGCCATCTGCACCTGCGCGCCCGTTTCGCTGACGCCAACGGATTGCGCGAGGGCTCGGAAGTCCGCCTCGCGGGCGTGCGTATTGGCAAAGTCGAGCGGATTAGATTGATGACCGCTTCCGAAGTGGGCACGGCGCCGAATCCGCAAAAGATTGAAGCGTTCCTGACCATCGATACCAAAATCGACGGCGTTCCGGCCACCGACCGCATTCGCACCGACTCGACCGCGAACCAGGCATCGCCCAGCATTCTCGGCAGCGAAATGATCATTAATATCACGCCCGGCACCGCCCTGGGGAAGCCAGTGTCAGAGAATTCCCTTTTGCCGTCAACGTCGGGCAGCACCATGAGCGACCTGGCTACTTCGGGAACCGATCTGGCTCAACGCCTAAGCAAATTATCGGACCAGCTCAACGAAGTCGTGAAGAATGTTCGTGAAGGCAAAGGCACCGTTGGCCGTCTGTTCAATGATGAAGCGCTTTATAACAATCTGAACGCCACCATTCGTGACGCTGAAGAACTGGCACAGCAAATCAAGAGCGGCAAAGGTTCCGCCGGCAAGTTTATTTATGACGAGGCACTCTACAACAACGCCAACGACATCGCCGCGAATCTGCGCAAGCTTTCCGCGGATCTCGCCGCCGGGCGCGGCACCGCGGGCAAGTTGCTGCAGAGCGACGAAATGTACAATAAGATTAACCGAATCGCCGATCGGGTAAACCATTCAATGGATCAGATCGATTCGATCGTAGCGGGAGTAAACTCGGGCCAGGGCACACTGGGCAAGTTGGTAAAAGATGAAGGCCTCTATAACGACACGCGCACTGCGATCGCCCGCTTTAACACAACCGCGGCCAGGATCGATAACGTGGTCGCCGGAGCCCAACGCGGCGAGGGAACGCTCGGGAAACTAATCACCGACGATCAACTCTATTCAAACGTAAATAATCTCTCGTCCGAAGGCGTCAAGCTGCTTTACGACTTTCGCCAGAACCCGAAGAAGTATCTGACGATTAAGTTCCAGCTGTTCTAAGCAGGCGTTTGGCTGGGCCGCAGCTGTTTGCGAAGAGTCCATGGCTCCGCCGGGTAACGACTTCTTTTGGAATCCTTGAGGCTTCGCCTTTGATGTTTCCCGGGCGTCGTCTTCACTAACTAAATTCAGATCTTGGAAGGGCAAAGCCTTTCCGCATATCGGGCGGCCAAACCGCCAATCACACTGATTCACGGCGAGGTGTTTCATGAAAACCCTTAACCTACAGAGGCGAGGCGTGTCCATCATTTGTTTGGTCGCGTTGCTGGCAACTGCTTTGGTCAATGGCCTGGCGCAGGATCGAGGCTCAGGCACCAAGCGATCCTTAACCCATCAGGATTATGATTCATGGCGATCGATTCAGGCGCCACAAATCTCGCGCGACGGAAAGTTCATCGCGTATGCCTTCATGGCGCAGGACGGCGACAGCGAGATCGTCGTGCGTAACCGGGCGACTGGCGCTGAGTGGCGAGCGCCGCGCGGCTATCGTCCACCGGCGCCGCCGCCTGACGATTCGATTCCCAACTTTGCCGAGATCATCGCTGCCCAGGCGCGCCTGGTGCGACCGGTCTTCACTGCCGACAGTCGCTTCGTAATATTCAGTGTTGAGCCAACCAAAGCCGAAGTGAACAAGGCAAAGAAGGATAAGAAGAAGCCCGAAGACATGCCGAAGAACGCGCTTGGCATCATGGACGTCGGGACGGGCCAGGTCGCCCGCATTGAGCGAGTAAAAAACTTTCAAGTGCCGGAGGACGGATCGGGATTTATTGCTTATCTGCTCGAGCCGAAACCGGGCGTTAGCCCGACCGTGAAGGAGGGCTCAAAAGAAACTTCACCGACCGAAACCTCACCTTTACCGAAGCCGGTTGCAACCTCAAAAGAAAAGAAAAAAGAGTATGGAACCGATCTCGTCCTGCGAAACATGACGAGTGGAACGGAACGCACTGTCAATGACGTGCTTGATTACACACTGAGCAAGGATGCAAAGACGCTGGTCTATACAGTCGCTGCCAGGAAGGAAGAAACAAACGGCGCCTTCGCTGTTGCCCCCCAGAACGACGCGGCCCCGGTGCCGTTGCTGTCGGGTAAAGGGAAATATCAAAAACTTACCTGGGATGAGGATCAGACTGAACTGGCTTTCATCAGCGACCGTGACGATCAGGATTCGAAACCGCCGAAGTTCAAGGTCTACCTGTGGAATCGTAGCGGCGCTCCCGCGGCTATCGAAAGCAATGGCAGTAGCCCGACCGTTAGGGAGGGCTTAGATCGGAACCATGCTAGCTCGGTGATCAATAGCGCGACTGAGGTCGTCTCAACTTCCTCGGCAGGTTTTCGCAAAGATTTCGTGGTCAGCGAGAAAGCGACGCTGGGCTTTTCTTTGGATGGCAGTCATCTGTTTTTGGGAGCCGCGCCGCCGCTCGAACCGGAAAAGTCCCCGGACGAAGAGACTCCCGCCGATGAAAAAGTCCTGGTCGATCTATGGCATTGGAAGGATGACTACGTGCAGCCGATCCAGCGGATTCGCGCTGAGCAAGAGCGCAACAAGTCGTATCGCGGCACCTATCTGGTCAGGGAAAGAAAATTCGTCCAGCTCGCCGATGAGTCAATGGAAACCATCTCGCCTTCGAATGACGGACGGTATGCGATCGGCTCCGACAATCGCGCTTATCGAATTACGAATGACTACGATCCCGGTCTCACGGATTACTATCTGGTGAACACGGCTGATGGCACGCGCAAGCTGGTGGGTCAAAAACAGCGATTTGGAGTTTCGCTGTCGCCCGTCGCGAGGTATGCGATTTACTTCGACGGCAAAGATTGGAACTCGTATTCAATCGCGGATGGTCGCACGGTGAATTTGACGAAAAACCTTAGCGCGCATTTCTTCAACGAGACCAATGACGAACCAGCGACACCGCCGTCGTACGGCATCGCGGGTTGGACCAAAGACGACCGCGAGGTGCTGATCTATGATCGTTACGACATCTGGCAGGTGGCGCCTGATGGCAATAGTGCGAAGAACCTGACGGACGGCGTCGGTCGTCGCGACAAGATCGTGTTTCGCTACGTGCGGCTGGATCCGAAAGAGCGTTCGATTGATCCGGCCAAACCTTTGTTGCTGCACGCGGAAAATGAAGAGACTCGGGACTCCGGATTTTATCGCGACAAAGTCAACGGTGGCTTGCCGGAAAAACTCCTGATGGCCGCGAAGGATTTTAACAACCCGACAAAAGCGAAAGATGCGGACGTTCTCATGTTGACTGCTTCGCGCTTCGATGAGTTTCCCGACGTCTGGGTGACAAGTTCAAACTTCAAAGACCTTAAGAGGGTTAGCAATGGCGATGCGCAACGGGCTCGGTTCAATTGGGGTAGCGGCGAGCTGGTAAGTTTCAAGAATACCGACGGCGTGGCGTTGCAGGGCCTGTTACTTAAGCCCGACAACTTTGATCCAAAAAAGAAGTACCCAATGATTGTCTACATCTATGAAAGGCTAACGCAGGGTTTACATACTTTCCGCAATCCGTCTCCGGGAACTTCGATCAATCCGACTTACTATGTCAGCAACGGCTATCTGATTTACATGCCTGACATCGTCTACACCGTAGGCTATCCGGGACAGAGCGCTTTGAAGTGCGTGCTGCCGGGAATCCAGTCCATCGTCGACAAAGGTTTCGTCGACGAAAACGCAATCGGGATTCAGGGACATAGTTGGGGCGGCTATCAGATCGCTTACCTGGTGACCCAGACGAACCGTTTCAAAGCCGCCGCGCCCGGCGCGCTGGTTTCGAACATGACCAGCGCCTACAGCGGCATTCGCTGGGGCACCGGCCTGCCGCGCCAGTGGCAATACGAACATTCGCAGTCGCGGATTGGCGGCAGCCTTTGGGAATACCCGATGAGGTACCTGGAAAACTCGCCGGTGTTTCGGGCCGACCGCGTCCAAACTCCACTTCTGATGATTCACAACGACGAAGACGACGCGGTGCCGTGGTATCAGGGCATCGAATACTTTCTCGCGCTGCGCCGGCTGAACAAAGAGGTCTACATGTTCAGCTACAACGGCGAGAAGCACGGCCTGCGCAAGCGGATCAACCAGAAGGACTACACCCGGCGCTTGCAGGAATTCTTCGATCACTTCCTGAAAGGCGCGCCCGCGCCGGAGTGGATGCAGAAAGGAATTCCTTATTTGCAGCGTGAGAAGGAAAAGGAAAAGTATCGCGTGACGGATGAGGATCCGGGCCGATAGCTTATCTCGCGGTATGTGAACGCAGACTCGTCCACCACGACATGAAGCTGTTGTATAGCCGCGTTCACGCGGCTTTCCCGCAGGTTTCTAGACCAGCGCTTTTAGCGCTGGTTACGTGCGGCGTAATTTCAATTAGCGCGCTTCAGCGTGCTTACCCGAATGACTTTGGGCTAAAGCCTTCGTGAGAAGCCGGATCAATCGGGCTCACAGTTTTAGAATATTCGCATCGCGGCCCCAGCCGTAAAACGGCTGGTCTAGTAACCCTGCGGGAAAGCCCGATGAATCGGGCTAAGAAACAGGCGGCCGATGATGGCCGCCTTCTTGTTCCTCCCTTGCCCTCCCTCACGGTCGGGCTCCTGACTCGCGACCGTCGAGCCCCTCCCTGACGGTCGGGCTAATGTCCCGACTGTTTTCTGCTTACTCTTCACTGCATACGTTCGTAGCCACGATAACTAGCCACGCTTTTCCTGCACCAGGACTTGAAACGAAGCTGCCATTCCAGTGGGCAGAATCAGCTCGCGCGAACTCGTAGTTAGTTGCAATGCTTCGACAGAGTCATGCGTCGAGGTCATCATTTCCGTCAGTACCGAGGTCAGACCTTGCCCAAGCAGAAATTGATCCAACCGTTCCAAACGGAGCGTTCGCAGGCCGGCTCGGTCACCAGCTTCTATGATCTGCGTCCAATCGACAGTAGTCGTCAGGTCCTGCTCTCCAGGTCTCGTCAATACGTCGTCAACAAATCGATGGCGACGGAACGCCCGCAGCGTTCCTCGATGGCGATTCGGATCGCCCAAGAGATCGTTTCGCTCGGCGCCGTAATCCACGGTGACGACATAGCCGCGATCAAGTAAACCGGCAGAACGCGCGACAAACCTCTCGGCCTCGAGATTGATTTCGGCAATCTGGCCTTCCGATAGCTTGATTCCAGCGCGCGTGCAGTATTCGGTGACACTCGTGTCCAAGTCACCCTCCACCCATACAAAGTCGCTTTCGTTCACTCCAACAAACAGTTCGCGCAGCGTTCCGTCGCGCTTGATTACTCGATGTACCGGAAGAGCGTCGATGACTTCATTTGAAAAGATAATGCCTGCGACAACGGGTGTGTCGATGTCAATCAGCCGCCGAAAACTGATCCGATCGGAAAATTCAGCCAGACGTTCGGCCGCTCGTAAGCGCGCGTCACGACTGATTTCATCGATTACATAGCTGGTGACCGCGAAGACCTCGGGAGAGTCTCTTCGCAAGCTGGTTAAGACACCATGAGCGAACTCGCCACTACCGGCGCCTGCCTCGAAAATGGTTAAGGACGGCGGCCATTTCAGATCGACAAAGAGCTTCGAAAAGTAAGAGGCGAACGTGGCGGCGAAAAGCGGGCTCGTTTCCGGCGCGGTCCGATAGTCACCGGCTCGGCCCTGGGGAATTCGATCCGCGCGACAGTAATAGCCGTCGCGCTCGTCGTAAAGGGCAGCGGCCATCCACTTGTGAAACGGAATCGGGCCTTGCTGCTTAATACGAGCGCGCAGACGATCACTGAGCGGGTCCGAGTTTCTTACTTTGCTGGAAGCGGACATCGCGTGATGATTCTGCCGGCAGCGATTAGTTTAGAGTTCAAGCTTGCATCTGTAATTTGCAACTTAAAGGTTGAACTCTGAACGCAACCTGACCTCTTACTCAGTTTCAGGTTCTTTCTTGTCGAGTAAACGCGTGGTGTTGTCGGTGACGCTGGGTGGTTGTTGAATTTCGGCGGTCTGTGGCCGTTGCCTCCAGGACGCAGCCGTATTAACAGGCGCAGGTGGCAACGAAACGCGTGCCTGTGGCGCCGCGATCACCGGCGGAGCATAGGGATTGCTCATCATGAATTGGGATTTCGGCGGCGCGCCTTCTTCAAAGATACCGGCAAAGAGCATTCGCAACGGTCCGCCGAGGAAACAAATGATCGCGGAGAGCGCGGCAAAGAAAGCAAAGACGTTCTCCAGTCTCCCCGGGGCAAAGCCGGACATCACGCCGAATATGGGAACAATGATGGCCCCGATGAGCATCAGCAACGCGCCCTGCTTTACGCCCTTGCGGCGCGGAGAGGGGCCCTTCTGATCGACTGTATGCTGATACTGTGGAATCAATCCTCCATTCGCAAGCAGGTGCATCGCGCCTTCCATGGGAAAGCCGCAGCGCGAACAGAATCGCATTGAATCGGTAGCCTGCTGTTGACCGCAACGGGGACAAAACATGGTCTTGGGCTTTCTTTGCTTCGCGCTTGGCTCTTACGCCGCTCGCGCCAATCGTGCCGCGATTGCCTGCTTGGGCAGCGCGCCGACAAGTGTATCTATGAGTTCGCCATTTTTGAAGATCAGCATGGTCGGGATGCTGCGAATGCCGAAGCGGCCGGAGGTCTGCGGGTTTTCGTCTACGTTCAATTTGGCGATCACGTAACGTCCGTTCGACTCGGCTGCCAATTCGTCGAGTACCGGGGCAATCATTCGACAGGGTCCGCACCATGGCGCCCAGCAATCGACCAGGATTGGCGTCGAGCCCCCTTCCAGAACGTCGCTCTCGAAGCTGGCGTCAGTAACTACGCGCGGCTTGCCGCCGTTTGCAGAATCACCCGGCTGCCCAAGTTCAAGCGGCGCCCCGCAACGACCGCAGACCGGCTGCTGCGTTTTGGCGGCTCGCTCATCGATTCGATTCTTTGTTTGACATCGCGTACAAGTTGCAATCATAAACTTTACTCTACGCCCTTTAAATTAGCCGTCAGCAGTTCCATCGTGGCAGCGGCGCCGCCCTGGTGATGCGCCGCACGCTGGAGCGTGTCCAGCAAAAGCGAAAACAGCTGCGTCTGGCCCGCCGGGGCCATGACTTCCTTCAAAAGATCTTCATCGCTTTGCAAAAACTCGAACCCGTGCTTTCGTGTGGCTTCGACCTCCTCGAGATAGCCAACTATTTTTTCCGGCGTCGCCAAGGCCTCGGGGAGCGTCCACTCAAACGGGTCGTCCCAAAGATTGGAAGTGATGCCGCCAAAAGTCTGCTCGACTGCAGCCGCGCTGCGCAAGACATATTCGCCGCATGAAAGAATCGGAAACAAGCTGGAACCACCGGGCGGCTGTTCATAGAGCAGCTCGGGCGAGATCGCTCCAATTAATTCACGTTGGGCCCGGTGAAGCTCGGCAAACTGTCGATCGAGACACGAAATCAATTTGTCCATCGAGTCATTGATCCACTACGTCATGAACCAATCTTCGTCAATTCGATTTTGTCCGTCGCTGCTCTTCCTGCAAAACCATGCCATAGGTCCTGCCGCCAAAACTCACGCCGGTATGAACGTGGCCCGACGCGCCGACCCGCGTGCCCTTTGTCGGCACGCCCCGAGTGGTCATCACCCAAATCCTTCCGGTGCCGTCGTCCAACTCGTAAATTCCATTTCCCAGCACGCCATAGCTATCAGTTACAGTGCCAATCAATCCAACCTGCTGGTTTTGATACCTCGACGGGTTCTGATTAATTTTCGCAATCGTGGTTTTACTCGGGCAAGCCATCAGTGCCAGCGCGCTGGCCACAATGACAGAAAGAAAGATTGCCTTTTGAAGCAAATGCATAGCGTCTCCTCTGATGTGCGAATTCATTTCGGGAGAGCGCAGGTATGATAGCACGCGAACAGTAGCAGGAAAATTGACAGAATTAACAGGGTTTACAGGATGAACAAAAAAAGTTGTGTTTGCTTTCTCAAATCCTGTAAATCTTGTAAATCGTGTCAAGGCTCCTATTTTCTCTTCTTTCAGGCTTCCGCTTTCTGCTCGAACGGCGAATCCTGCTTCGCATCAAACGCGCGGTCGCGCGCGGCGACGTAAAAGCGCAGCGAGAGCAAGAGAATTCCAAACGCTAAGACGATCCAGATGATCGCCCAAATGATCGCCGGAATGTGCGTCGCATTTGCCATATTCACCGCATCGGTGGGAACCGCCGGCGCAAACGGCGATGAAAGAAAGAACACGTTCTTCAGATCGAGTAAGGCATTCAGGATGCATTGGACAGCCAGCATGCTCAGCACAAATGTCGCCACGCGGGGGCTGGCGAATCGCGCGATGGCGAACAAACCGATCGCCAGCGCGACGCCGGCGAACAGAGTAAACGGAATTCCGCTGAGCGAACTCCACGACCCGGCTAACAGCGGCTTGAAGAATCCAAAGACCGTAGTCAGAACAAGAATTATCACCGCCGATCCCATCAGTACCACGCGCGCGGCCACTGCGCCGCGAATCAGCACCAGCAAGAGCGCACCAAATGTCATGGCGCCCAGGTAGCCGGCGCTGGAAACGAACATTTGTGCGAACGTCCCACCCTGCGTCGTATAAGTTTCGCCGCTGGCGTTCATGGCCACGCTCAGACTTTGCACTGAGTTGCCGGTTAGCAACGCCGCGATAGCGTGTCCACCTTCATGAATGAAAGTAACGAAGATGCGAAAGGGATAGCTCAGAATCTCGGCAAACGGTACAAACCACAAGATGATAGAAAGCGCCGCGGCGAAGAGTAGCGTCATCGCCTGGGGGCGGGCGTCCTGAGAAAGTTTGTATTTCATAAATCAATCCTCCGCCGTAATCCACAGCAGTCTCTGTCACGATCAAGAACGCAGAATTCGCGCGGCTTGTTCCTAAGGATTTGTTTCGCGTCGATAGTCGCCCGATTTTCCACCGCTCTTCAATTCCAGACGCACCTCGGTAATTGTCATCGATTTATCCAGGGCCTTGCACATATCGTAAACGGTCAGGGCGGCCACTGACACGGCCGTCAGCGCTTCCATCTCAACTCCAGTCTGGGCTCGCGTGGTGACTTCCGCTTCCAGATAGACGCCGCTGTCCTGTAACTCAGCGCGCACATCGACGTGGGTCAGCGGCAGCGGATGGCAGAGCGGAATCAGTTCAGCCGTGCGCTTGGCCGCCATGATGCCGGCGAGCCGCGCGGCTTCCAACGGATCGCCTTTAGGGCCGCGGGAATCGCGAATCGCGGCCACGGTTTCGGGTGACATCAATACACGAGCAGAAGCAACCGCACGGCGATTCGTGACTGTCTTATCGGAGGTGTCGACCATGCGGGCGCGGCCCTGTTCGTCGATATGGGTTAGTTCGCTCATTGGCTTCGCGATTTCCTAATTGAGATTAACCGCAATCACTTAGACATTGCATGAACAATCAAAGTATTTCCACCCAGCAAGACTTCTGTCGATGCCAACTCCTCGGTCCAACGCTCCGCCCTTTTCTTCGCCGGCGTCAGGCGCGCAACCAGCTTAATCAACGCCACGACCGGCCAGTAGAGCCAGGCATTTGACTTCGGCTTGTCGCGACGCACGCTCGCTATCTGAAAGCCGTATTTCTCCAGGGTGTAGCGCAGTTCGGAATAACCAATCGGATTCACATGCGCCGCAATTTCTTCCCGGTTGTTATACTCCGCCCGCAGCCGCGTCGCCTGCGCACGAGTAATCGGTTTGAAGTGGGAGGTGTAGCCGTAGAGCAGCCACTTCAAACGCTCTTCAACATTCAAGATGTTCGGCACGCTAACAACCAGCTGCCCTCCCGGCCGCAACAGCCGTGCGAATTCGCGAATGGCCTGCTGTGGATTCTCAATATGTTCCAATCCTTCGAGGCAGGTGATGTAATCAAAGGATTGATCACTGAACGGCAGCTCCTTATTCAGATCACCGCGATGAATCTCCACCCCTTCCAAACAGAAAATCTCGGGATAGAGATCGCAGCAATGCACCGCAAAGCCTGCCGCGATCAGTCGAGCTGCCAGGGCGCCTTCTCCGGCCGGCACGTCCAGCAGGGCTCCCCGCGGCTGCTGCTCCAGAATCCGGACCACGGTGTCGTGGATCGCCTGGTGGGCCAGGGGCGCCGGGGTGGCTCCGCGTTCGGATTGATTAACGGCAACGGCAGGCTGCGTTCCGGCTGGTTGTGCTGTCTGCCCTGAATTCACGAGTGTCTTGTCCAAGGGGACTCCTGAAAAACCTGGCGAGTGCTCACGAAAAATCTACTCGCATTTTGCCTTAGTACTTTGCGGCTTAGGCATTCCGTCACTGCATGCGCGGAAACACTCACGCTCCCAAGCGAACGCTTAGATTTCCTTACGAGCCGCCGCGCATCTTTTGCTCGATAGAGCGAAGCGTGTTCTGGATTTCTCGGTCTCGCAATTCTGGATCCACATCTTGGACGTACTCAACGGCCGAAAAATCATCTCCGCGCCTCCTGTTCTGGGGTGGCTCCAGTGCTTCAATGAGAAGAGCCTCAAGCGTTGCAACGAGAGCTGCAAGTGAGGCTTTAACTGGCGACTCGCGGAGGTTTCCTTCCTGAGTCACGTCGAGCAGACCAAACCAAGAGAAGCGATTCCAACGACTTCCAAGGCGATCAACCGTGTGTTCATATAGCCGCCTACCCAGAGGGCGATCAATACAGCGCCCGACGTAGATGACGGTGTGCTGATCGTAGAGGACATAGATTCCCTTTTGTTTTCCGAAGTCCACCGCCTTGGATAACGCTTGTTGCTTGCCGTACACGCGCGGCTCGCCGCGCCAAACCACGAGGTCTCGTTGCCAGTACATCCCGAAGGATTGGATGATCGAATCAGATGACTCCACTTCGAGATCTGCGATGGGTTCAGGAACTGTTCGTTTGACAGGTAGAACTGATTGGCTGGTAGTTGACGCCGAGTTTCGAAGTGCAAAAGTGCCCCGGCCGACGCGAATGAATGGCGATCTTTCGCCATCATGCTTGATGGATGATGTGATCAACGCGTTTACAGTTGATGCCGGTGTTGCTCCATCCGTTACGTAATAGCCGCGCGAAAGGACTTGCTCTGATATCTCGGTGTAATGAAGGGGTGCTTCGGTTTCTGTGAGCACTTTCTTGATCGCATCGAGCCAGGATCTTTCCATTGTGGTCTCCTAAAATCGATTTGGTTCGGCTTCCGCATAAGCGCGAGGTCTGAACAATAACAAGTCTCCCTCGGCCTCGTCCTTGTTTGCCCGAGTCCTCGGTTACTTTGGCCCACACGAGGTCTACGAGAAAGAGGACAGCTCGATCTCCGTTTCTTACTCAACTCGTAAGCGCCAGTACTCAGGTTTCCTATGGAGATGCGCAACCGCAATGATAACGATCTCGCTCGCGGAAGGCTCATAGATAAGGCCGTAAGGAAAACGTCGCATCTGGCAGCGACGAATCGAGCCACCTAATGGCTGCCATGCCTCTGGGAACTCCTGGATGCGTCGAACTGTCTCCCACGCCTCGTCACGAAACTTTTTACCCAGGCCCGGTAGTTGCGCGTTGTAATAACGAATCGTGTCCCGGAGTTCCCGACGAGCAGGCAGCAGGAATCTTGTCTTCAAGACTCTTTTCCTAACTCAGCGAAAACCTCATCTGCATCAATCGCGCCAAGCTCTCCAGCGCGATAGTCAGCCATGCGACTTTCAGCTTCCTTCAGCCATAAGGCGTCGAGTTCAGGGTCAGGTTTGTCGAGGCTCGTGATTAGGCCTTCGACCAGCGCCGCGCGGTCATTGGGGGGTAACTGTAGCGCCTGACGTAACAGAGTTTCGGCTGAAGCTGACATTGCGTGCGACTCCTTACTTGAATGGATGAACTCTATCAAAGGCTCGCCCCGAAATCTACATCGCCGGAGTGCGACTCGTGACAACGACCTTTACGCCATCCTTCGGCCTCAGAGACATTGCTGGATAAATCGTGACGGGATGGTCGGGAACCAGTTCCAGGCGAAACTTCTGGCCAATCGTGGCCAGGCACAGAATGATCTCCATCATCGCGAACGAAGCGCCGATGCAAGCTCTCGGGCCGCCGCCGAAAGGGAAGTAGGCGTACTTTGGCAAGCACGCGATGAAATCTTCCGTCCAACGTTCGGGCATGAATTCATCGGGACGATCGTAAAAGCGCGGATCGCGCTGGGTGACCCACTGAAACATGAACACCTGGGTTCCCTTCGGCACGTGATAGCCACCGATTTCGCAATCGTCAATCGCCTCGCGACCCAGGCCGTACGCCGGCGGGTACAGTCGCATGGATTCCTTCGCAATCTGCTCAGTGTATTTCAGGCGCGGCACATCGGCCATGGTCGGCGCTCGTCCATCGAGTACTTCATCCAGCTCCGCATGAAATCTAGCTTCCGCGTCCGGATTTGTCCCGAGTAGATACCACGACCACGCCAAGGTCAGCGCGGTAGTTTCATGACCGGCGAGGAATAATGTCATCACTTCATCACGAAGTTGCCAGTCGCTCATCTGGCTGCCGTCTTCATCGCGCGCGGCCAGCAGCATCGAAAGCAGGTCGCCTTCGTCTTTGCCGCTGGCGCGTCGTTCGGCGATGATGCGATAGATGACGTTGTCGATCTTTTTCGCCAGCGCGTGAAAGCGAAAATGATAAGGGGTCGGCAGACGATTGTTCAGAATCCATCCCAGCGTCGCCTGTGAAGCGAACGGTTTCACCAGTTCTTTCAAAGTAGCGCCGACGTCATCCACATCATCCGAAACGTCGGAGCTGAACAAACACTTCACGACGATCTCCAGCGTCAAACGCATCATGTCGCGATGCATATCGCGGGATTCCCCGTTTTGCCATCGCGCAGTCAACCGCCGCGTGTAATCGACCATCGTGTCCGCGTAGGTTGCGACGCGCTCACGATGAAAAGCCGGTTGCGACAGGCGGCGCGCGCGCTTCCAGTCCTCGCCCTGACTCGTCAATAAACCATTGCCGACCAGCCGTTGAAAGAAGTTCGAGCGCAGTGACATCGACTTGATAAAGTTTTTCGGATTCGTGGTGAGCACATACTCAACATCGTCGGGATGATAGAGAAACAAGGCCGGCACGTAGAGGAAACGCATCCACACGATGTCGCCGTACTCGCGTTGCGCGCGCTCGATAAAGCCGAGCGAGTCGCGATTGAACTCGCGCATTACACCCATCACCGGCGTGCCTTTAGGACCTGGAGGGCGAATTGCACGGTGCGACTTCTTGCCGGCGGATATGACCCGTGCGAGTTCACTTATCGAAGGGTTTGATTTCATCAAGACAGAGCTACTTCAATAAATCCGTATAAATTCCCGGCTCGCTCTCCGGAATCACGAACGCACCAACAGCTTCCCGATAGAACTCCATTGGCCCGACGCCGCCTATGATCCCATACACATATCCCAGTTCCCGCAAACTCCACAGCGACGCTACCAGCAAAGCCTTCCCAATGCCTCGCCCCCGTTCACCTTCCGCCACGCCTGTGGGTCCGAAGAAAGCTTTGCGCGTGCACTCGTATGCGGCGAAGCCAATCACTCGACCTGAGTAAGTAGCGAGGTAAACGCTCACCGGCTTATTTGCAAAGCCGATCGAAATCTCATCAGCCCAGGTGAGCGAAAAATTCGTCTCGATGAAACCGCGCACAGGCGTAATCTCGAACGGTTCCGCGCGACGAATGTTAACCCCGGCTTCCTTTTGTTGGTCGAGAAAAGGTTCAAGCGGCGGCAGCTTCAGCAGATTGACAAGCATGTCGGGCATCGTGCGCTTAGTTTAACGGAGAAGGTAACGCGAGAGCGAGGTTTGTGGAAAGTGCGGCAACTGCGCCGGCTTCAAGCAAGCGCAGGTAGCCGCACCTAAAGACAAAGATCCAGCGGGCGATTTTCGAGCTTACGAACCGCCGTCATCGTCATCATCGTCTTTCTTCGAAATCGGTGTAATCGTGCCGAACAGTCCGTGCTGCTCGTCGTCGATACCGGCAGTGAAGAACAGGGTAGTCAAAGGTCCGGCGTTCGCTCCGTTTCCAAAGCGCAACGCCCAAAGTCCTTCGATTTCAAGCGGCTGCCCATGACGGCCGCGAAGCAGACCCTGGAAGTTTCCATTATCCGGATCGAAGCTGGCGATTTGGCCACTGCCGAACTGTCCGATCAGTAGCTTTCCACTTAGTTTTCCGAAGTCATCAGGCGCGAGCGCTACTCCCCACGGCGCATTCATCCAATGCCCGGATCTGAACCGCTGCTGCAAAATACCGTTTGGATCAAAGGCGTCGACAAAACCCAGCCCAGGCCCATGAAGGTCATCGTGCTTGTCAGCACTTTGTTTGGCAAAGGTGACGTAGATACTTCCGTCAATGTTCTGCACATTGAACGGTGCGAATCCACTGGGAATGTTTGGATCCGTGAAAGCTCCCGGCGGTACAGATGTCGGGGCATAATTCGTATCAAAGACATCAACGCTGCCGTTGAAAAAATTGGCGACGTAGAGAAACCTTGCGCCGTTGGCTTGCGCTATGGTTGCGCCTTTGTAAATGGCTGGCGTTGGACTGGTGAATTTGAGAACGGCGGCTGACCCTCCACTCCAGCCTGAGATGGTTCCATCTTCAGTAACAAAGATGAAGCGCGCGGCGCCGAAGTCTGAGCTTCCATTGAAAACTATTCCTGTGGGCGTCGATGGCGGTGTCCCTCCCAGCGGCGTCGGAATCGTTACCGTCAACGCGAGTTTCTGACCTGCGCCGTTGTAAAGCGTCGAGACGCCGGTGCCATTGTCCGAAACCCACCAGGGACTGGTACCGCTGGCTATTAGTCCCCACGGATTTACCAGGTTTGCATCCGTAACTGGCGCCAGACCCGGCACATCAGAGACCAGATTTGTCTGTTGATAATGCTGCGCCGAAGCTCCGGAGGAAATACCGAGCACCATTAGCAGAATGCCTGACCAGGTGACGGCTCGCTTTAATAAATGCGACCGGCGCAGCGCAACAACCGTACGCAGGTGCGACAAGCGGAAAGATACTGCACTCAGCATTGCTTATGCTCCCTTCTAAGTCGAAAAGTTTCAGACACGCGGAGAGACCTGAGCTAAGTAATGAAAGAACAAAAAGGGGCCAACTGGAGCTGGAGTTAGATCAGATTCTTACGTCTACCAGGCGAACGCATCTACCGCTATTTGATGATCAGTTGATGTTAATTAGATTGTGGCTTGTTACGCTTAGGTTAATACTGACCGATGAATGATGGTCGGATGAATAATGGTCGGACGGCGGCGCGCCGCTTCGCTCTGCCGGCGCACTCCAAAGCTCACCGATCAAACGGCCACTTGTCCCTCAAGTCCTCAATCGTGCCGTTGTAAACATCGACGTCCATGTCGTATTCAGTGCCCGGCACTGTGTAGAGGCACGCCGGCCGATTCGCCGGGCTGCAATTCTGTTCGCTGGAGAACTGCCAAAGGGTGTAAGTCTTCCACGTGGGCTGCGGAAAGTCCGTGACGTTCCTTTTGAAGCGCGCATACCACAGACCAGTCTTCGCAAAGATATCATCCGCGCCGTACTTGTCTGAGATCGCTTTGGTCACTTCATTGTTCGCGTAGACAAATGGATATCGACCGGTCTTCTGCTTGATTCGATTGATGAAAACGCGCGCCTCGTCAAAGCTCATGTGCTTCGTCCCATCCGTGCTTTCGAGATCGAGAGCGATCAAATCATCCGCCGTGGGCTTTACGGTATCAAGAAAGAAGTCAGCTTGCTTGATCGGGTCGCCCGGTTTTCCGTAGTGATAAGCGCCCCATTTGTAGCCGCGCTTCTTCGCTTCATCCCGGCGCTGGGCGTACTTGCGGTCCGCGTGGTCGCCTATGGTGGCGCGATGAATGATGGCCACGACCCGCGTGTCCATAGCGAGCTTGTCCCAATTGATGTCGTTGCCTTCGTAGGGATCGATTGCGAGGGCGACTCTGGGATTCTTCCAGGGTTCGGTGAATTCGGGGGATTGAGCGAAGGCTGCGAGTGAGCAGCAGAGAAAGAGAGCTAAGAACGTTAGGGCGCGTCGAATCATGTTCGATTGTCGATGAAGCGGCCAGGAAATTATGGGAAGTATTTGTAGATGTCTTTACGGTTCAGGAAGCGGACAAACACAATGTGATCACCGCCGAGCGCGACGCCAACGCGATATTCGCCGACGCGGATTCGATAGTAATCACCGCGGCCTTTAAGCTTTTTGAGATTTAATATTTCAGAGGGAGACTTTGCGCGCTCGACTCCTTCGATAATCTCGCGGAGTCGCTTCGAGAGAGCTTTGTCCCTGATTCTTTTGAGGTCTCTAGCGAAGCTGTTCCTGAATTGAACCTTCACTGCGGGCGCTCTAAGATATGGAAGACTTCCTCCCGCGTCACTGGTTCGGTTTCGAGCCCTTCGTCGATAGCGCGCGCGAGCGCGATCTCTTCGATCGCCTCCTCGACAATCTCTTTCACCAGCGTGCGCTGCTCTACGAGAGCTTCAGCTACGGCGGCCTTCACTAGATCCTTTAGTTCCTTCTCATCGATCATTGTTGACATGATAAATATTCCTCAGACCCACTAATACGCCCCGGCTCAAGGTAAAGATCGATCGCTTCTCGAATATTCTGCAGCGCTTCTTCCTTAGTCTTCCCCTGAGACCAACAGCTCTTCAGCGAAGGAACATGGGCGACAAAGTAACCATCTTCGCCCGGTTCCACGATGACTTTGATGTTCATGGGTTGAGATTATCATTCCGTGGAAGATGTCTCAAGCGGACAGATTTCTTCCACCCGATCAAAGAAAGCACCGAGGTCAGTGCCCTGAAGATCATCATCGAGCGTCATAGCGCGTGCAATGTCTCGATTCGACTTTTTGACGTTGAATCCTACTTGCTCTTCAATCTTCTCGTCGAGTTGCAATGACCACAACCTCTCTAGCCCTCAAATGACGTTACCTGCCTCAGCAGGAGGCTCGTGCTATACTGCTTTACTTACGACCACGCGCAAGATGCGCGTGCCACATTCGAGGAGCAGAGTAAATCATAAGTGTCTAACGTCTTAGAGATCATTCCCCTCGGCGGCATCGGCGAGTTTGGGATGAATTGCACGCTGCTGCGTTTTGGCGACGAGATGATCGTTGTCGATGCCGGCATGGGCTTCCCTGAAGAGAGCGTCTATGGCGTCGATATTTCCATTCCTGACTTTGATATTCTCGAACAATACCGCGACGAGATCACTGCGATTGTTCTAACGCACGGCCACGAAGATCATTTGGGCGCGCTGCCTTACATCCTGAAAAAATTCAACGTGCCGGTTTACGCGTCAAATTTCACCCTGGCGCTGGCTGAGTACAAACTCGAAGAGCACAGCATGCTCGGCGACGTGATGCTTCATCGCGTCGAGCCGCGCGACGTAGTCACCATCGGCTCGTTCACCATTGAATTCATTCGCGCCTCGCATTCGCTGATTGATTGTTTCCATTTGGCGATTAAGACGCCGATCGGCACGATCATTCACACCGGCGATTATAAGGTTGACGAGACGCCCGTGATTGGCGAGCCGATAGATCTTCGTACGCTCCGGCGCTACGGGCAGGAAGGCGTGCTGGCGCTGCTTTCGGATTCCACAAACGCTACGGTTCCGGGACGAACCCCGTCAGAACGCGCCGTGATTCCGGCTTTTGAAGAGATTTTCGCCGAAGCTAAGGGCCGGATCATTGTAGCCGGCTTTGCCTCTTCGATTCATCGCATCCAGATCGTTTTTGACGTGGCGCAGCAGTTCAATCGCAAGGTCTGCGTGCTGGGACGCTCGATGCAGAAGAACGTCGAGATTGCGGACCGGCTTGGCTATCTCGATATTCATGACGGGATGTTGATTGGCATCAATGATGCGAAGCAGATGCTGGATCACGAGATCGTTTTCCTGGTTACCGGTTCGCAGGCCGAGCCGCGCGCGGCGCTCTATCAAATGGCCACGCAGGTTTACAAAGGCTTGACGATTGAAGAGACGGACACGGTCGTGCTGTCCGCGCGCATCATCCCCGGCAACGAACGTGCCATCTCAAGGCTGATCGGTTTCATCTACAAGCGGGGCGCGAACATCATCGAAGAGAAGCGCCGGCTGATTCACGTCAGCGGTCACGCGTCGCAGGAAGACATACGGATCATGACCGAAGCCGTGCGGCCAAAGTTTTTGGTGCCGATTCACGGCGAGTATCGCATGCTGTTTCGCCACAAAGAGTTCGTCAAGAATCACATGGGCTTTCCGGAAGCCAACATCATTCTGATCGAAAACGGCGACGTGCTCGAGCTGGATGGCGAACGCGCTGCCGTCATCGATCGACGTGAGATCCGGCGCACCTTTATCGACGATTCGGGCTTTGAAGAGATTGAATACGACACCGTGCGCGAGCGCAAGAAGATGGCCTATGAAGGCATGGTGACGCTGGTGCTGACCATTAATCGCGAGACAGGTGAACTGCACGCGCCGCCGCAAATCGTGGCGCAGGGCGTGCGCGGATTTGAAACTAACGGCGCGTCGGGTTCCCGATTCAAGTCTCAGGACTCAGGTCAGAATGGGTCCGCGTCGAGGCATCTACTGAAGGACGCCGAGCGGATTGTGACCGCGGCGGTTGCCGGCGCGTCGCGCCAAGTGTTGGCAGATGAGTCGCTGCTGAAAGAACATGTCCGCGTTGAATTGAAGCGATTCATCCAAAAAGAAACCGGCGCCCGTCCGGTGATCGTGCCGGTGATTCAACAGGTTTGACGGACGGTATTTACCACCAAGACACAAAGGCACGAAGCAAGCAGGAATCATAGTTAGACTTTGTGTGCTTTGTGGCTTTGTGGTTTCTTTATGTTTGCTTATTGGTCGAACAGAGTCGTTCTCGTTACCGGCGCTTCTTCCGGGATTGGCCGCGGTCTGGCAACTGAACTGGCGCGGCGCGGTGCCGCGGTTGGGTTACTGGCCCGGCGCGCTGATGCGTTGCAGGAAATCGTCGAAGAGATCGTAACAGCGGGGGGCCAGGCGATCCCATTGCCGGCTGATGTTACTGATGAACAGGCGGTGCGTCGCGCCGTCAACGAGCTAAAGACTAAGTTGGGGCCGGTAGACGTGTTGTTTGCGAACGCCGGCGTCGGCATCACGGCCCACGCGACGAGTCTCAATCCCGAAGCGGTCGCAAAGTTGTTCGATGTCAACGTGATCGGTGTCGTCAACTCGGTCGCGGGGGTCATCGGCGACATGATCCAGCGAGGCCAGGGCCAGTTGGTGGCAATTTCCAGCCTGGCGGCTTATCGTGGCTTGCCGAAATCCGCGGCCTACTGCGCGAGCAAAGCTGCGGTGTCGGCTTTTTTTGAAAGTTTGCGGCTTGATCTCTATGGCTCCGGTGTCGAGGTGACAATTATCCATCCCGGGTTCATCAAGACGCCCCTGACCGCCGGACGACAGGCGCAGTTACCGTGGTTGATGGAAGTAAGTGACGCCGTAAACAAGATTTTGAAGGCGACTGAAGCCCGGAAAAAGTCTTACGCGTTTCCGTGGCAGCTCGCGACCATCGTGCGCGCGGGTATGTTTATGCCGAATTTCGTGTACGATTGGATTTCGCGCCGGAATTCGTTTCGGGAGTAAACCCAGGGTTTAGATCTTAGAGCTTAGACTTTAGCACCAGGAACTAAGTACTAAGCTCCAAGTTCTAAGCTCTCGAATTTCAGATCGAAAGTTTGCTTCAAGTTAACGAATGTCTCTGCTTCAGGCTATCCTGCTCGGCATTGTCCAGGGCTTAACAGAATTCATACCCATCAGCTCGACCGCACATCTGGTTCTGGCCGGACGAGTGATGAAGCTGGCGCTGACGCCAGAGCAACTGACGGCTTCGATCGCCGTGATTCAGCTCGGCACGCTCGTCGCGGTAATCATTTATTTCGCCGGCGATATCTGGAACATCACGCGGGCCTTTGTTCACGATCATTTTGTGCTTTTGAAAGAAGGCCGTCGCGACCAGTTTCATCGAACGAATGACCACGCGCGTCTCAGTCATGAGGCGAAGCTCGGTTGGCTGGTAATCATCGGCTCACTGCCCGTCGGGGTCGTCGGGCTGATTTTTAAGAAGCAGATTGAGGGAGCCTTCACAAAAAATCTCTGGGTAATCGCGACGATGATGGTCGTGATCGCGCTTTTGCTGGCGGTTGCGGAGTTGGTTGGCAAGCAGCGGCGGCGGATGCAGGATTTGGGAATCGCCGATGCCCTGGCGGTTGGTTTTGCGCAATGCCTCGCGCTGATTCCCGGATCGAGCCGCTCAGGTTCAACGATCATGGGCGGACTTTTTGCAGGTGAGACCAGAGAAACGGCGGCGCGGTTTTCGTTTCTGCTCTCAATGCCCGCGATTGCCGCCAGCGGACTGCTTGAATTGAAACAGGCACTGCATGTTCTGCCGCAGGGCAGCCTGGTGACGTTGGCCGTGGGCACTATTGTCAGCGGGATCGTCGGCTATGCGTCGATCTGGTTTCTACTTCGCTACCTGCGCACCCACACGACCGGAGTTTTCATCGTCTATCGACTGCTTGTTGGCGGCGCGATTCTGATCATGCTGTTCAGCGGGCGGATTAGTCCTTTGTAGGGTCACGTGTCGGAAGCCCGACCGCAAGGGAGGGCAACCAGTTAGTGTCTCTCAATGCACTAATCCAAAAGCATTTCGTGGGTTTAGTGTGATTTCGTGGATTGAGTCTTTTGCTAATCGCGGACGATCCATTAAATCACACTAATTAGTTTCTTTCCTTCGCAGGACTAGCTACTTGCTCACCTGGTTGCAGTTATTTTTTTAGGACACTGCGCTAGCAATGGAAAATGTCATAGCTCTTCCGTTCGACAACAAGTAAACTTCCACCGTCATGAGCGCCAGGCCTTCCCCTAAGAAAGTTTCCAGGAAATGGATCGTCCGCGAGCCGGACACCGTTCGCGCCGCGGCTTTAGCTAGCGACCTCGGCGTCTCGCCGATTGTGGCCGGGTTACTGGTCGCGCGCGGTTATTCTGACAATAGTTCAGCGGAAGCTTTTCTTAATCCTGCTCTCAATCAACTTCACGATCCGTTTCTGATGCGCGGGATGACAGATGCCGTCAATCGTCTGCTGCACGCCATCGATAATCACGAGCCCGTCCTCATTTATGGGGATTACGATGTCGACGGCACGACCGGCACGGCCGTCCTGTTGCGAGCGCTGCGCATGTTGGGGGCAACGGCCGGCTATCATGTGCCCCATCGCTTTACCGAAGGGTATGGCATTCAGCAGGCAGGCCTGGAAAAAGCATTCAACGAAGGTTACAAACTCGTCGTCAGCGTCGATTGCGGCATACGCGCGCACGAGCCTCTGAACTGGGCGCGTGACCACGGGCTGGACATTATCGTCACCGATCATCACCTGCCGGACGACGACGAAGGTGCGCCGTCGGCGCTTGCGGTGCTTAATCCAAATCAGCACGGCTGTGATTATCCGGACAAGAATCTGGCCGGCGTTGGCGTCGCTTTCAAGTTGGTCCACGCGTTGTTTCGTGAGCGTGGGCGAGAAGCGCAGGTGCCTGGATTTCTGAAGATGGTGGCGATCGGCACGGTCGCCGACGTCGCAAAACTGGTTGGCGAGAATCGCGCGATCGTTTCGCTGGGACTTTCCGATTTGCCGCGCGCGGTGAATCCCGGGCTGCGCGCGCTGATTGAAATCGCCGGCTGTGGCGACGACAGCGAGATGACTGCCTACGATCTTGGCTTTCGCATCGGGCCCAGGATTAATGCAGCGGGCCGTATGGACGCGGCCAGCGCGGTGGTCGAACTTTTTAACGCCAAAGACAAAGAAGAAGCCCGGCGTTTAGCTGAGCACCTGGATACTCGCAATCGTGAGCGCATGGAAGCTCAGCGCGAAATCTTCAATCGCGCAGTCGAAGAGTTTGAAGGCGGCGCCGAGCGTGATGCCCAGACTCACGTGGCCGTGATTGCCGGTGATGGATGGCATCGCGGCGTGATCGGGCTGGCGGCATCAAAGATTGCTGAGCGCCTTAATCGACCGTGCGTCGTCATCTCGCTTGAAGGCGACATCGGCCACGGTTCGGCCCGGAGCATCGAAGCGTATCATCTGTTCGATGGGCTCACGGCCTGCCGCGATTTGCTGGACAAGTTCGGCGGGCACTCCCACGCGGCGGGGCTGGCGATCCGCCGTGGGTGCATCGCGGAATTTCGCCGGCGCTTGAATGAACATGCGGCCTCATGTTTGACTGAAACCGATCTGACGCCCATGCTGAGTATCGATGCCGAAGTCGAGCCGGCGGCCCTCGGGTTTCAGCTTTTGCAGGACTTACATGCGCTGGAACCTTTTGGCGCCGGAAATCCGCGGCCGGTATTCGTTACTCGCGGATTTCGCGTGCTGAGCGAGCCGCAGAGAATAAAGGAGCAGCACCTGAAACTGCGGGTCGGCGGGGACGACAATCGCCCGATCGAAGCCATCTGGTGGCGCGGAATCGAGGAGGTTGAGCAAACGCCGGCACCTAATCAGCGCATCGATCTTGCTTACGAGCTGGAAGGGAACCGTTGGAATGGCGACATCAGGCTGCAGTTGAATGTTAAAGATATGCGTTTTGCCAATAACTAAGCGACAGAGGCACAGAGACACAGAGAAGATGACAGAGACAACAACCAAGTTTTCTTTTATCTCTGTGCCTCTGTGCCTCCGTGGCTAATCTTCGTTATGCAGGAAGTAACTCGAAAGAAGCGAATCAGTGCCGTCGATTTGCGTGCGCGCGTGCCGGCGATCGCGCGAGCCCTGGCGATCTTTCTGCTAATCGGTGGTGCGATTTTCGTGGGCGTGTCTTACTACAAGATGCGCAACAACACGCCGTTTCGTTTGAAGTCCGAAAATCCGGCGCTGTCGAAAGAAATCACCGGCATCATCAACGGGTATGAGCAGCGCATCACCAAAAATGATCGCCTGTATCTTTGGTTGCGCGCCGCGCGGGATGTCACCTACGCTGACGGCCATCACGAACTGGAGCAGGTCAACCTGCAAGTCTTTCCGCCCACCGGCGACAAGCCGGATCAAATCGTTTCCGATCGCTCGATGTACGATCAGAAAAACGGACTGCTGCAGTTCAACGGCAACGTGCAAATCGATACACACGAGGCCCTGAAAGTGAAAACCGACGCGCTTCTTTATCACCAGGATACAGAAGTTGCCGAGACATCTTCGCCAATTACTTTCGAACGAGAGAACGTCTCAGGCAAATCAACCGGGGCTTTGGTGGACGATAAAAACAAGCGACTGGAGCTTCGTAACCAGGTCGAGGTGACAGTCGCACCCGAAGTCCTGAAGGATTCCGGTAACAAAGATGCTAAGCCGGCTAAGTTGAAAGGTTCTCGCGCCAAACCGGTGACGATAAAGTCGGCGCAGGCAGTGTTCGAACAGGCTTCGATGCGCCTGACTTTCTCTGGCGGCGCCACGGCCGAACAGGACCTGGACATTATGAGCGGCGATGGCCTCACCGCGATCCTCAACGACAAGAAGAAGCTGCAAAAGATCGAGATGCGCGGCAATTCTTACTTGCGCACGATGGAAGAAGGCCGGGCCGCCGAAGCACATTCGGTCGACATGGATTTCTTTCTCGACGGCGATCAGCGCTTGCAGCGCGCGCATGGCTCGCGTGATATTCGCGCGCAAACTCTGAATGCGGATTCCGAGATGCAGCTTACCGGAGCGACCGAACTTAACATTGATTTTCAGGCCCAGGGCGATCGCAGTCTCTTGAAAGAAATGCTCGCCGATGGCCGGTCCGTGGTGACGCTGTCGGCGCCGAAGTCGCGCGCCAACGATCCGCGCGCCGCCGGTAAGCGCCTGACCGCTAACTCGATCAAGATGACCTGGCGCACGACGGGTAAGGATTTGGAAAGGGCTGAAGCCATCGGCGATGCCGAACTCTATGTTGAGCCGGTGCAGAAAACTGCGAAGTCGGAACGTAAGACGCTGACCGCGCCGCGGTTCGACTGTGATTTTTACGAAAGCGGGAACATCGCCCGCAACTGCACGGCGTCCGGTGGCGCGAAGGCTGTCTTCGATCCTCTACAGCCGAGCGAGAAACAGGGAACCCGAACGATGACGGCGCAGAAAATGGCGGCGCTCTTCATTAAGGAGACTCAGGACGTTGATAAGGTTGACGCCACCGGCGACGCCAAGTTCAACGAAAAGGATCGGAACGGAGTTGCCAACACCGTTTCTTACAATGCGTCGGACGAAACTGTGCGCATGCGCGGTGGTGAACCAACAGTCTGGGATTCACGCGCGCGCACGAAAGCGATCGAGATCGATTCAAATAACACTACCCATGTTTCCTACTGTCGTGGCAAAGTCCAGACGACTTACTACAGTCAGGAACAGACGAACGGCGCGGCGCCGTTTCGCAAACTTAAAAGTCCGGTTTATCTGCTCGGCGATCGGGCCGAGGTCAATCATGATTCCGGCGTGGCGGTCTACAACGGCAACGCGCGCATGTGGCAGGATGACAATTTTGTGCGCGGCGATACGATCACGCTGTTTCGCGAAGAGAAGCGAATGGAAGCGCGCGGCCACGTGCAAAGCGCGCTCTATCAGACCAAACAAAAGACAGGCAATACCACCGCGGTGGTGCCAGTTTTTGCGACGGCTGAGTTCATGCGGTATTCCGATCCCGAACGGCTGCTACATTACGAAAACAATGTGGACATTAAGCAGGGTACCGATCGAATGACCGCCGGCGTGGCTGATGTCTATTTGCAGAAAGACGGTAATGAAGTTGAGCGCACCATCGCGCAGCGCAACGTGGTGCTGATTCAACCCGGCAAGCGCGGCACGGGAGACTGGTGTCAATATACGACCGCCGACGAAGTGGCGATCCTGAAAGGCAACCCTGCGCACGTCGAGGACGAGCAGGGAACTACCGACGGTAATCGGTTGACCATGTATCGGCGCGAGAATCGCGTGGTCGTTGACGACACTCGCGGCTCGCAATCCCCTGGCCGGGTGCGGTCGACGCACAAAGTTACTAAGAATCCGTGATTGCAGTGTTGAATTCAACCTCTAGGTTGCCTTCTAAGAGAGCGCAAGCTGAAGCTTGAACTCTAAAACGTGAAGCCCAGCACACAACCTGATTCCCTTGGACATTGGGGCCGCTATGGCGGCCGCTTTGTGCCTGAGACTTTGATGGCGCCGCTGGAAGAATTGTCTGCGGCGTATGCAGCAGCGCGCGCGGATGAAAGTTTTCAGGGAGAACTTGATGATTTGTTGTGCAACTATGCCGGCCGTCCCACTCCACTTTTCTTCGCGCAACGTTTGACTGAACAGGCGAAGGGCGCGCGCATCTATCTCAAACGCGAGGACCTGCTCCACACCGGCGCACACAAAATCAATAACACCCTGGGACAGATTCTGCTGGCGCGCCGCATGCGCAAACGGCGCATCATCGCCGAGACCGGCGCCGGCCAGCATGGGGTGGCGACCGCGACGGTCTGTGCGCTGTTTGGTTTGGACTGCGTCGTGTACATGGGATCGGAGGACATGCGGCGGCAGGCGCTGAATGTCTTTCGCATGCAATTGCTCGGCGCGGAAGTGCGCGAAGTGGACTCCGGATCGCGCACTTTGAAAGATGCTATTAACGAAGCGCTGCGCGACTGGGTGACGAATGTTGCCGATACGTATTATCTGCTAGGCAGCGCGCTGGGGCCGCATCCATATCCTTTGATGGTGCGTGATTTTCAAACTGTGATTGGGCGCGAAGCTCGCGAGCAGGTTCAGCTACAGGAAGGCCGCTTGCCGGATTGTTTGATTGCCTGCGTGGGCGGCGGATCGAATTCGATCGGCCTCTTTCATCCGTTTCTAGGCGACAATTCGGTGCGGATGATTGGCGTCGAAGCGGGAGGAATGGGCAGCGGGTTAGGTCAGCATGCCGCCCGCTTCAACGCGAATGGCGGCGGCCGCCCGGGAGTTTTGCAAGGCACCATGACCTACGTTTTGCAGGACGAATGGGGACAGATTGCGACGACGCATTCTATCTCAGCGGGTCTCGACTATCCTTCGATTGGTCCGGAGCACGCCTTTCTTCATGACGAAGGACGGGTTGAATACACTTCAGTTTCCGACGATGAAGCCCTGGAAGCTTTTCAGACTCTTTCAAAGTCGGAAGGGATCATTCCCGCTCTGGAATCCGCGCATGCGGTGGCGCACGCTTTGAAAGCCGCCAGCGAGATGACGAGCGATCAGATCATGATCGTTAATTTATCTGGTCGGGGGGATAAGGATGTCGATACAGTTAGAGAGAATTTGGCCTGAACCCGGGAAGGGAGGAAGACGAAATAATGAAGATGAAGGTGTTCCTGGTTTTCGTCAGCGCGGTGCTATTTGCCGGAATCGCTCAGTCGCAAATACAAAAGCCAAAAACTGAACCCAGCGTTTTGGTAAAAGGTCCCATCGGAATCATTACCCGATGTGTCGTTAACGGCGGCGATATTTACTGGCTCGAGGAAAACGGCCAGAACATCTTATATACCGGGAAAACTGGCAGATATCCGGCTCCTTTAGTCAGAACAAACATCAAAATCGAGCTCTTCATTGTCGACTCCACCGGCGTTTATTACCTAAGTCAGAACAAGTATGAATGGGGAGAGACCGAAAAATCCTTTTCTATGAAAGGGGAATTACGAACAACTGGCAAGAAACGCAGCATTACCACCTTACTCCCGAACATTGGAATTCCCGCTTCAACTTTCTTAACGGCAGACGCAACGGACGTTTATGTTTTAGCGCTAACCGAGGAACAAGGCGGGGCTATCATCAAAGTGCCGAAGACCGGGGGCGAACCTAAGTATGTCGCTTCACATATTCTGTCGGCGGTCAGCGGAGCCGTTGATGAAAAGAACATATACTTGGTGGACGTTGCGTATAACTCGGTGCCCCAGGTAGCGAAAGGCGGCGGTGAACTCACGATCCTATTCAAACCAGAAGGCTCGTCATTTGAACCGCTGAGGATTGCTACCGCGGACGAGCATCTGTACTTAGCGACGCGATCCAACGACATTTATCAGATAAGCAAGGCGGACGGGAGGGCTCGGTTGCTCTACCAGGGCAAAGGCCTTGTCTTCTACGGCCCAAGTCTGGTGGTTGATCGGGAGAATCTCTATTGGCAAGAGGATAACCGCATCATGCGAATGAGCAGGAAAGGCGGGGAGGCAACGGCATTGGTGCGAGATGCTTCGCCGACTTGTATTGGCCTTGATGACAAATATGTTTATTGGTTCGAAGCGCAGAAGGGTTTGTTGAAAGCGGAAAAATGAGCCGGATTGCCGAAGCTTTCGCTCAGCTAAAGCCTGCCGGAAAAAAGGGCTTCATCCCTTTCATCACCGCCGGCGATCCTGATCTTCCGACTACTCGGGACCTGATTGTTGAACTGTCCCGCTCCGGCGCGACGCTCATCGAACTCGGCATTCCGTTTACCGACCCCATGGCCGACGGCCCGGTGATCCAGCGCGCATCTGAGCGGGCACTACGTCACGGCTTCGGACTCGCCGAGGTTTTGCAAGTTGTTTCTGATGTGCGTCAGCAGACTGACGTGCCGATCATTCTCTTCAGCTATTTCAATCCACTGCTGCAATTTTGCGGAGATCAAGGAGCGGACGAGACGTCCGCGCTCCCAGCATTCAGTTTCGAGAAACTTGCCCGGACCGCGAAGGCCGCGGGCGTCGACGGAATCCTGGTCACCGATCTAGTACCCGAAGAAGCAGATGAGTTCGGCGCTGCCTTAAGAGCGAACGAGCTCGACACGATTTTCCTGGTGGCGCCGACTTCAACAGATCAGCGTCTGCAAATGATCGCTAAACGCGCGAGCGGTTTTATTTATGCTGTGTCGCGCGCGGGCATCACCGGCGTGCGCGCAGAGATGAGCGTTGAGGCTGAGAAGCTGGTTACGCGCGTGCGAAAGTTTTCAGATTTGCCCGTCGCGGTAGGTTTTGGGATCTCGAAACCGGAACACGTCGCCGATGTTTGGCGATATGCCGACGCGGCTGTGGTTGGTTCAGCAATCGTTAGTGAAATTGAGCAGGCTCAATCAGCGGCGGATGCGGTTGCCAGAGTTGGACGGTTCACGCGGGAACTAATTTCGAATAGGGCCGTGTCTTGATTTGGTTTCGAGATTCTCTCCCTTGGGTAGAAACGATCCACGAACTCACCCGAATCGCACGAACAGAGCGTTCCAGCTTCGTGTATTTTCGTGGATCCTGTTCCTGCCTGGTCAAGCTTTTTTACCTCAAGAATCCTGTCCTCGCTGGACAGGCGACAGTTGCAAAGCCCCTTAACCACTTTTGCTTTGTTAACTTCTCTTGCAACTCGAAAAAGTCCCTCGACTGGCCCGCGTTCTTAGAGTATTCTAACGCGTCTTTTACGGCTCGAAAAAATCTACGTGTCATGTGTGCAACACTGTTCCATTCTCGCTTGAGTTGTGTTATGCTCGCCCCATCAAATTATGGGCTGCCCCGAAACGCAACTTAAACAGAAGAGGAGCGGAAGAAAGAGATGCCTGTTATGCCTGAAGACCGAATGGGTGACCGCAGTCGCGCCATCGAAGCCGCGCTGCTTAACATTGAAAAGAGATTTGGCAAAGGATCGATAATGCGCCTGGGCGAGCGTGACGTTTCCGATGTGCCAGCGATATCGACGACCTCCTTGTCGCTGGACGCGGCGATCGGCGTCGGCGGCGTACCGCGCGGCCGCATTTGCGAGATCTATGGACCGGAAAGCTCCGGCAAAACGACTCTCGCGCTGCACATCGTCGCTGAAGCCCAGAAGGCCGGCGGCGTGGCAGCCTATATCGATGCTGAGCACGCAATGGACGCCGAATATGCGGGCAAGCTGGGTGTGAACATTGACGACCTGCTGATCTCGCAGCCCGATTCGGGCGAGCAGGCGCTGGAGATTGCGGAAGCCCTGGTGCGTTCGAATGGCGTCGACGTGATCGTCGTGGATTCGGTCGCCGCGCTGGTTCCTCGCGCTGAGCTGGATGGAGAGATGGGAGACTCGCTACCGGGTTTGCAGGCACGTCTCATGTCCCAGGCGCTGCGCAAGCTGACAGCGATCGTGGCCCAGTCGGGCACTTGTTTCATTTTCATCAATCAGATTCGCGAAAAGATTGGCGTGATGTTCGGCAATCCTGAAACTACGAGCGGCGGGCGGGCGCTGAAGTTTTATGCGTCTTTGCGGCTCGACATTCGACGCATCGGGGCCATCAAGGACGCCGATCGCGTCGTCGGCAATCGCACCAAAGTGAAGGTCGCCAAGAACAAAGTCGCGCCGCCGTTCCGCGAGGCTGAGTTCGACATCATGTACGGCGAAGGTATTTCGCGGGAAGGCGATCTACTGGATCTTGCTTCCAATAATCGCGTAGTTGAAAAAAGCGGCGCCTGGTTCTCTTACAAAGGAGAACGCCTGGGCCAGGGCCGCGAGAATGCCAAGCAGACTTTGAAAGATCAGCCTGAAGTATTAGAGCGCATCAAGAATGACGTGAAGCGCGCGCTGGGAATAACGGTGCGCGGCGAAGCTGCGACTATGGAAGCGCCGCCGCCAGCGATCGAGCAAAAGAAGGCAGCGGCCGCAGCGGCGGACAAGAAGTAAGTCAAGTTCTCTTCGCGCCTTCCATCTTTCTTTGCGTCTTTGCGTGAAATGCATTTTCCGTGCGTAATATTCACGCAAAGGCGCAAAGTCATTACTAAAGACGCAAAGAAGATCTGAAAATGTGAGCACACTTTCAGGTTAACCTCCCTTTACAGCACCTCTCATATCCCCGCATAATCCGCGCGGCCTGATTCGCATCCATGAGCAGATCAATTCTTATCAAAGGCGGTACCGTCTTGACGATGGACGAAAAGAATTCCATCGTTCGCGGTGATCTGCTAATTCGTGACGGGCGCATCGCCGGCTTGGTTGGCGAGATCGATGAAACTGTTAACGATGTGATCGAGGCGGAAGGCTGCGTCGTGCTGCCGGGTTTTGTGCAGACGCACGTTCATCTCTGTCAGACATTGTTTCGCGGGGCTGCGGACGATCTTTCACTGATCGATTGGCTGAAGAAACGGGTTTGGCCGATGGAAGCGGCTCACACGCGGGAATCGATTCGCGCTTCCGCGCAACTCGGAATTGCGGAACTGATGAAAGGCGGCACGACCTGCGCGCTGACGATGGAGACCGTGCAACATACGGAAGAAGTTTTGCGCGTGGTCGACGAAAGCGGGTTTCGCGCTACCGTCGGCAAGTGCATGATGGACAAAGGCGATGGCGTGCCAGGGGAGCTTCATGAAGAAACCAGCGAATCGATTCGCGAATCGGTCGCGTTAATCGAGAAGTGGCACGGCAAAGCGGACGGCCGCATTCGTTGTTGTTTCGCACCGCGCTTCGCGATCAGTTGTACGCGTGAATTGTTGAGTCAGGTTTCCCAACTCGCAAAGAAGCACAAGGTGATGATTCACACGCATGCTGCCGAAAACAAGAACGAGTGTGAAATTGTCAAAAGCGAAACTGGCCGACGCAATGTCGGTTATCTTGATTCGCTGGGAATCTCAGGCGCGCACGTGTTGCTGGCTCATTGTGTTCATCTTGATAAGCAAGAAATGGCCACGCTGGCGCGTACGAAGACGAACGTAGCGCACTGCCCATCGTCAAACCTGAAGCTTGGTTCGGGCATCGCGCGAGTGACGGAGATGCTGGACCGCGGTATTTTAGTCTCACTGGGCGCGGACGGCGCGCCCTGCAACAACCGGCTCGATATGTTTACGGAGATGCGCACGGCGTCGCTGCTTCAGAAAGCCCTGCACGGACCGGAGATTTTGCCGGCAGCGCGCACTCTGCGGATGGCCACGATGGATGGCGCCCGCGCGCTGGGCCTGGAAAAAGAAATCGGCAGTGTCGAAGTTGGCAAGCGCGCGGATGTGATCGTGGTGGATCTCAATCGACCGCACTCAAGCCCCTGGCGCGCTGATGTCGTGTCAGCACTGGTTTACTCGGCGCAGCCGTCGGATGTGCGCGCGACAATCATCGACGGACGAATCGTCATGCGTAATGGCGAGTTGCTGACGCTGAATGAAGCGAGCGTGATCGCCGAGGCCAATCGGGAAGCTGACGCTTTGGCCGAACGTGCAGGCCTTTCCAGCTAGAGGCATTTAACGCAAAGAACGCAAAAGGAATCGCAAAGGTACGCAAAGGAAATCTCTCTGCGTCCTTTGCGAAGAACTTTGCGCCTTTTGCGTTTAGGTTCGTAATCCCTAAGCTGCCAGTCAAGTATGCCTAAAACAACGATAACACTTCCGGCTTTCGCCAAGATTAATCTCGGCCTTCGCGTGCTCGGCAGACGGCCCGATGGTTATCATGAAATCCGGACTGTGTTTCAAACCATTAGCCTGAGTGACACGCTTAGGTTCACTGTTACGGATGCCCCTCATATTGTTTTAGCGTGCGACGATCGCCGAGTGCCGTTGGGTGCGGACAATATTGTCTGTCGCGCCGCGGCAGCTTTGCAGCAGGGCTGTAAAGTTGAGCAAGGCGCTTACATCCGTCTGGAAAAGAAGATCCCGACCGACGCCGGGCTGGGCGGCGGCTCTTCAGATGCGGCCGTGACATTACTTGCTCTGGCGCACTTGTGGCAGACGAGCGCGACTGAAAATGACTTGGTCGAAATCGCCGGCCGCCTGGGCGCTGATGTGCCTTTCTTTCTCGGGGGTGGCACGGCGCTGGGAACGGGAATTGGAAAAGATGTCGCCGAACTCACCGAGGCTGATGAAAAGTTTCTAATCGTTATAAAACCTAACGCCGGCATCTCAACAGCAGCAGCTTACCAGGCCCTGAATGCTCCATCCTTGACATCCGCAGAGGGCAAAACTATTCTTTCAAGTTCACAACGCGGCGAGTTTTTTGACAATCTTGACTCCGATGCTCTCCAGAACGACTTCGAGGCGGTGGCCTTTGGCCTGGAACCTGAAATTGCGAGAGCGAAAGCTACCTTGATAAGATCGGGCGCGCGTGCGGCATTGTTGGCGGGAAGCGGCTCAGCGGTATTCGGGATTTTTGACGGCGGGAATGCGCGGGAACGCGCCATTCAGACGATCGAACTCGAAGCTGGTTGGCGTGTCTTTCCTTGTAGGACCGTTGGGCGCAGCCAGTATCGAAGCGCGATTAGCTCGGCGGGCGAAATCTTCGCCCATGCCTTTGGTTGAGGTTTAGGGCCAATGACATGGGGCCGACAGTGTTGGGGCGTCGCCAAGTGGTAAGGCACCGGTCTTTGGATCCGGCATTCGTAGGTTCGAATCCTTCCGCCCCAGCCAATTTTTCAACGATGTCCGACAAACTTTAGTTTGTCGATTGCGGATAGCGACAAGCTGAAGCTTGTCGGACACTGAATGAGCACGACTGGCGGCATCAAAGTCTTCTCGGGCACTGCACATCGGGCGTTGGCCGAAGAGATTTGCCAGGAACTTTCCTGTGATTTGGGGAAAGCGACGGCCGCGCGTTTTTCCGACGGCGAGTTCAATTTTCAGATCGAAGAAAACGTTCGCGGCGCTGATGTTTTCATTGTGCAGCCGACGTGCCCGCCGACCGACGCGTACCTGATGGAGTTGCTGGTGATGCTCGACGCTTTCCGTCGTTCATCAGCCGAGCGCCTGACCGCGGTGCTGCCGTATTACGGTTACGGACGATCGGACAAGAAAGACCGTCCGCGCGTCCCGATTGCGGCGAAGATGGTTGCCAACCTGTTGACAACAGCAGGCGCCGATCGAATTTTGACAATTGATCTGCATGCGGCACAGATTCAGGGATTCTTTGATATTCCGGTGGATCACCTGTACGCAGCGCCGGTGATGATTCACTACTATCAGGACCGGCCGCTGGAGAAACTGACGGTGGTCGCTCCGGACACCGGCGGCGCCGAACGCGCCCGCGCTTACGCCAAGCGGCTGGATGCCGAGTTGGCGCTTTGCGACAAACGTCGCGAGAAACCAAACGTGGCCGAAGTGATGAATGTCGTCGGCGACGTAGAAGGCCGGAATTGTTTGATAGTTGACGACATGTGCGACACGGGCGGCTCGCTGACGAAGGTGGCGCAGGCCTTGAAAGAAGCCGGCGCGGCGCGGGTTGACGCCTGTTTCACGCATCCGATACTCTCTGGTCGTGCGGCACAGCACCTGGGCAACTCGGATATTGCGCAGATTGTGGTAACGAACACGATTCCGCTGAATTCCAGAGCAGCGGAACTGAAGAACATTAAAGTCTTGAGCATTGCGCCTCTTTTGGCGAAAGCGATCAAGTCGATCCATGAAGAGACCAGCGTCTCTTCGCTCTTTGTTTAGCAACTGCGTCTGATAGCGCAGTCAATCGAAGGGCAAACACTGAAAGCTAAGCCGTCAGTCCTCAGCTTTCAGAAAAACAATTTGGGCGGTGTTGAGGTTTAGCAGCGGGCTACCGAGCGCCTGGTCGGGCCGTGGCCCGACTCTAAACTGAGCGCGGGAGTTTTATTCACAGACCAAAAGTCTGGGCCACTATTTTTGGGAGAGTAATTATGGCAGAGAGAAAAGACATTACAGTGCGTGCGGTGCCGCGCGAGGGCCGCGGAAAGAACGATTCTCGGCGCGCGCGGCGCGATGGACAGGTGCCGGTGACGATGTACGGCGGCGGAGGCGAGGCCGTGTCCGCGCTGGTGCCGTTGCGCGAATTAGCGGCGATCCTGAGGTCCGATACGGGACGCAATACGATCTTCACGCTCGACGTGGAAGGCATCGAGGCCACTGAGGTCATGTTTGCCGATCGTCAAATCGATCCGGTTCGGAGTCGCTTAATTCATGCGGATTTCAAGCGGCTGGTAAAGGGCGAGAAAATCGAAGCCACGGTGCCGTTGCGTCTGGTCGGAGAGCCGATTGGCGTGCGCGAACAGGCAGGCGTGCTCGAGCAGATCATTCGCAACGTGGAAATTCGCTGCGAGCCGCGCGAGATTCCCGAAGCGCTCGAAGTTGATGTCACAAATCTCGGCGTCCACGATGTGTTGCACGTCTCTGACATTCCGATCAGCGAAGGCATAGAGATCCTGGCGGAACCGGATGTGGTGATTGCGACGATTGGCGTGGTGAAGGAAGAGCCGGTAGCAGTCGTGGCGCCGGTGGAAGGCGAAGTGCCAACTGAACCCGAAGTTATTGGCAAGGGCAAGAAGGAAGAGGAAGGCGAGGAGCCAGCCGAAGGCAAGAAGCCGGCCGAAGGCAAGAAGGAATAGTTCGATTGTCGATTCCGATTGGCTTTTCAATCCAGCGGCTATCTTTAGTGACGTTCAGATGGCGACGGGATTTGGCGGTCTTAATCGGCAATCGGAAATCGGCAATTGGCAATGTCTCTGATTGTAGGACTCGGAAATCCTGGCGATGAATACGAGTGGTCGCGGCACAACCTCGGATTCATGCTCATTGATAAATTGGCCGCCGATGCAGCGGCAACGGTGAAGCGGCGCGAATGCCGTTCGCTGGTTGGCAGCGCGGTGATTGAAGGCCGGCGGGTGCGTCTGGTAAAGCCCCAGACCTTCATGAATCTGAGTGGCGAAGCCGTCGCCTGCCTGGTGGCAAAGTACGAAGGGGACGTCGCCCGGTCACTGATAGTAGTCAGCGACGACCTCGCTTTGCCGCTCGGGACAATTCGTTTGCGTGCCCGGGGGAGCGCCGGTGGGCACAATGGCCTGAAGTCGATTATCGCGGCCTTGGGAACAAACGAGTTCGTGCGATTGCGAATTGGAATTCAGCCCGAGCATCCGGTCGACGATGCTAAAGGATTTGTACTGAACAAGATTCCGCGCGCTGAAAGGCGGGCGGTTGAGGAAACGTTGGAGCGAGGCGCTGAGGCACTTCGCGCGGTTTTGCGAGACGGCGTTGCGAAGGTAATGTCGCTGTATAACTGATTTGGGATTTCAAATTTGAGATCTCAGATTTAGAAACTGAAATTCGGTTTGGGGTTTGGGTGGAAAAGTTTTCAAGGCAAGTTGGAAACAAAAACCCCTTGATTTGAGATCGGAAATTTAAGATCTCAGAGGAGGCAACTTGGCAGAAAAAAGAATTTACGAAGTGGTTTTCATCATCAACCCCGAGGCGAGCGATGATGAAGTGATGCGGCTCAACGAAGGGGTGCAGAAGATCATCACCAGCCAGGGCGGCAGTATCACCAAGACCGAAATTATGGGCCGCCGGCAACTGGCCTACGAGATTAACCACAAGAAAGACGGCACCTATGTGCTGCTGGAAGTGGAAGGCTCGGGCGCTGAGATTGCGGAGCTGGAACGCCGTATGCGCGTAAACGATCAGATTCTTCGCTACATGACGATTCGGGTAGACGAAGATCGACGCCGGGCAGATAAGCTCAAAGACCGGCGCGCGCGCAAGGCTGCCAAGCAGCCCGGATCCAAGAAGAAGCAAAGCGCGTCCGCGTCCGATGAATTGGAAGAGGGCTTCGCGGCCTAATCGGAGGATTGTGAATTCAGTTTTGGCGGCGCTCACGTAAAGCGGAACGCCGGGAACGTTGAGAGAAGGAAGAAATCATGTCATCAAATTATGAAGATCGCGACGGCGGGTATGGGTTTGAGCGCGAGTATGACCGGGCCATGCCGCGTGGTCAGCGCCGCATGCAGCGGAGAAAAATTTGCCGCTTCTGCATCGAAAAGGTCGATCTGATCGACTTTAAAGATGTGAAGCTGCTCCAGTCTTACGTGCCTGAACGCGGCAAGATTCTGCCGCGACGTATCTCAGGTGTGTGCGCGGCGCACCAGCGGATGCTGGCTGAGGCGATCAAGCGCGCGCGCAATATTGCTCTGCTGCCGTATGCAGCTGACTGAATTTTTTCCCTCTCCCAATGGGAGAGGTAGAATGAATGGGGTAACGAGACAATGCCACACAAACAGGTTCTTTTACGCGAAGATATTGATAATTTGGGGGCTCGCGGCGAGATTGTGCGCGTCAAGGCGGGCTATGCGCGGAATTACTTGCTGCCACGCCGGCTCGCCGTTGAGGCGACCGCCAACAACGTGCGGCAAATCGAAGGCGAGCGCGCCGCGCTGGTGAAGCGGGAAGCGAAAGAGCGTTCGAGCGCCGATGCTCAGGCGGAACAACTGCGCACCCTAACCTTGAAATTTGAGCGCAAAGTCGGCGAAGCCGGGGTGCTCTATGGCTCGGTAACCTCGATGGATATTGCCCACGCTCTCAAAGAGCAGGGTTACGAAATCGATCGCCGCCGGATCGTGCTGCGCGAGCCAATCAAGCGATTTGGTAATTATGAAGTGCCGGTCCGTCTGCATCGCGACGTCACAGTCGAACTACCCGTAAGCGTGCTCGGCGAAGGCGGGATCGAGATCGATGTCTCGGCCCTGGACGCAGAAGTTGGCGGTGAAGCCGTGGCGGCCAACGATGCGCAAGCGCCAGACACGAGCGGTAGAACAGAAGAGTAAATGCAAGAATCTCTCGATCAAGCGTCCGGCCCGCCAAGTTCCACGAGGCAACTCGCACTAAGACTTTTCGTTCTGGAATATAGCTTGACGGAGGGACCGCTCATTCGCACATTGGAGAAGGTGCTGCAGGACAACATCAATAATGTTCGCAAAAGACAGCGAAAAGATTATCTACCTGTTGGGGTCTTCGAGTCATACGAAGAAGCAAGCCGACTTCGCGAGCAGATCAACCGCTTGCTCTCAGAAGAAGATTCAGCACAGTTTTCTTGGCAACGCATCGCTGACGTTCTCCAGAACTTACTGGAACAAATTGTCAGCGATCCAGATTTCAAGTCACCAAGGAAATAAAACAAGAGAAACGCTAGCCTAATCTGTTACGAACGTATAGTCTGTGCCCTCCTGCTTTGAGGTCTAGTTTCTTTTAGTCTTCCAAAAATGGCCACGCCTGATCCGATTCGCGAACCGAGTCTTGAAAGACCCTTACCGAATAGCCCGGAAAGCGAGCGAGCGATTCTCGGGTCCATTGTTCTCAACAATGCACTCATCTCTCAAGCAATTGAGTTGCTGAAGCCTGCGGACTTTTATGTGTCGGCGAATCGGCGCGTCTTCGCGGCGATGGTCGCGTTATTTGAGCATGGCTCTGAGATCAATCCGATTTTGATCGCCGAGGAACTCCGCCGAGATAACTCTCTTGAGTCGGCCGGTGGCATGCTGTTTCTGACAAACCTAACCTACGGAATACCGCATACAAATAGCTTAGTGCATTACGCTAAGGTGGTTCGTGGAAAGTCTTTGCTTCGTCAATTGGTAAGAGTCGCAACCAAGATCACTGTTGAGGCTCTGGAAGAGGAAGACGAACCGCAGAACATTCTGGATCATGCTGAGCATGCAATCTTTGAGTTGGCGGACGCGCGAATAAGGCAGGGTTTCGAGCACATCAAAGAACCCGCCGAACGGGTTCTTGAAAAGGCTGAAAAGGTTGAACACAGGGACTTGGTAGTGACGGGCGTCGCAACAGGATTTCGTGATCTCGACGCCATCACTTCTGGCTTTCAGAAGCAGGACTTGGTTGTAATCGCCGGGCGGCCGTCGATGGGTAAGACCAGTCTGGCGTTGACCCTCGCCCAGCATGCCGCCATTGAGAGTGATGCGGTCGTCGGGATTTTTTCGTTGGAAATGTCGGCGGAATCGCTGGCTATGCGGATGCTATGCTCGGAAGCCCAAGTGGACGGACAGAAGTTTCGCAGCGGCTTTCTTAACAACGAAGAATGGGTCCGACTCGCCAAGTCATTAAACACACTCGCCAATACCCGGATCTTCATTGACGACACGCCGGCACTTTCAGTACTCGAGATGCGCGCCAAAGCGCGCCGCCTGGCGACAGAGCAGAGGCAACTCGACATGATTGTGGTTGACTATCTGCAACTGATGGCTGGTTCTTCTAATCGATTTGAGTCGCGGCAACAAGAGGTTTCGCAAATCTCGCGCGAGCTCAAAGCTCTGGCAAAAGAATTGGACGTTCCAGTGGTGGCGCTGTCCCAGTTGTCGCGTGCGCCCGAAAATCGCACTGACCACCGGCCACAGCTCGCCGACTTGCGAGAATCGGGCGCCATTGAGCAGGACGCCGACGTGGTCGCGTTTATCTATCGTGAAGAGCAATACAATCGCACTGAGACCAACCGAAACATCGCCGAATTGATCGTCGCGAAACAGCGAAACGGACCGACAGATACTGTCTATCTTGCATTTCGCAGTCAGCTTGTCCGTTTCGAGGATCTTGCTACGGAACAGCGCGGCGAATACCTGAGAGGGTTTGATCGCGCAAAAGGCTCGGCGCGCATCAATCGCGGCGGCGAAGAGTTTTAACATCTCTAATCATCCTTGCTTATGTTCTTCCGCCCTCTCCCTCTGGGAGAGGGTTGGGTGAGGGCCTTAGTAAGATCCAACTTTGATATAGTGTTGTGCTGGCCATCCGCACTGATTACCAGGAAATAGGTCGCGCTAAGCTTCGCACCCTCTCCCCTAGCCCCTCTCCCAATGGGAGAGGGGAAAAGAAAACGATGACGATTACGGCAAAGAACATTACCGGCCGCCCGACCTGGGCCGAAATCGATCTCGACGCGCTCGCCGGCAATCTTGGCGTGATTCGCGAGCAGGTCGGACGTGACGTCAAAATAATGGCCGCCGTCAAAGCCGACGCTTACGGCCACGGCGCTGTGGAATGCGCGCGACGTTTGCAGCAGGAGGGCGTTGACTGGTTTGGCGTCGCGTTACCGGAGGAAGGCGTTGAGTTAAGAAATGCTGGAATCACCAGGCCAATTCTTTGCCTGGGCGGATTCTGGGAAGGCCAGGAAGACATTTGCCTGCAACAGAACCTGACTCCGGTAGTGTACCGGCTCGACATGGCCGAGTCACTCGATCGCGCCGCCCGAAGTGCCGGGGTCATCGCCGATGTTCACGTGAAGATTGACACCGGTATGGGTCGCCTCGGAGTCGAAGTGGATGAGGTGCCGGAGTTTTGCGTCGCACTGAAGTCTTTCGCGAACCTTCGCGTTGACGGGCTGATGACGCACTTCGCCGCCGCCGACGAACATAACCGAGAGGACTTTACTAAAGAACAGCTCAAACAATTTCAGCAGGCGGTGAGTTTGTTCCGCGACCGCGGCTTTAACCCAAGTCTTATTCACGCCGCAAACTCAGCCGCCACGTTTGCGTTGCCTGAATCGCGTGACGACCTCGTGCGACCCGGCGGCGCTTTGTACGGATTCGTGCGCGATGTTTTTCCCGACGACATTGCCGCGCCGCCGCTGCGCCCGGTGATGTCCCTGCATTCACGCATAATGCTCTTGAAGAAAGTCGGCAAAGGCGAAAAGCTGGGTTACGGCTGTACGTTTGAAACCGCGCGCGACTCGTTGATCGCAACGATCCCAATTGGTTACGACGATGGTTACCGCCGCGCGCTGTCGAATCGTGGCCGCGTTATTGTGCGTGGATCGTTTGCGCCGGTGGTGGGTCGGGTTTCGATGGACCTGACGCTGGCCGATGTAACTGATGTCCCGGGTGTGAAGCTTAACGATCGTGTGACTTTGATTGGAAGGGCCGGCGATTTGTCGATCACCGCCGAAGAGGTTGCCGAAGCCATCGGCACCATATCCTACGAGATTACCTGTGGCGTCAGCGCTCGAGTTCCCAGGCTCTACGTCAGATCTGAATATGATAATTGAGGGCTTCTATCACACGGCCGCAAGCCAGCCTGCTAGCCAGATGAACCCTCAATCTTTTCACCACCGAAATCGACAAAAAACGTTGACGTCGGGCCGAAACTGGAATATTGTCGCGGCGCCAATTAGGAGATACAGGCTGGTCCTCAGAGCCTGCGCTTGCCGCATCCCCCTGTACCAGCCAAAGCTCTAACTGTCTTACTAGATTCCGGCTGAATTTGCCCGAACTTTCAAACGCTCTCTATTGCCTTGCTCTCAGGCAAGAACAGGAGTGACTCGACCATGCCAAGCTCACAATCAGAATATCCGCTCACCCTCGCCGAGGTTCTTTTCGAGGAACTCGAAGCCACGTGCTCCGACATCGATGAGTCTGAAATCGAAATTGACATTGCCATAACCGCAGGAGAGAACCGGGGGCGCGCGATAATCCGCGCCATTACCAAAGGGACCGACTGGGACGGCGTGGATGAGAGAATCGATGAGATCAAAACGCTGCCGGCTTGGAGTCAAAAGGAGATCGAGGAACTTTGTAAGCAGAAGGGAATAGAAATTGACGATGACGAGAGCGATCCAAACGAATTGGTGTGGAAGTGTAAAGACAAGCTTAGCTCAGATCTCGTTCCCGAAATCTACCAGATTATTCGCAACTTGCCGCATAGGCGCTCGGCGCTCTGTCTCTCCGGCGGAGGCGTTCGCAGCGCAGTTTTCAATCTGGGAATCCTGCAGGGACTGGCGCGCTGCGGATTGCTTGATCAGTTTGATTACCTTTCTACCGTTTCGGGTGGCGGCTTCATCGGCAGTTGGCTAACGGCGTGGATCTATCGCGAAAAGGGAAAGGTCAAAGAAGTCGTAAAGGAGTTAGCTAAACAACCCGATAATCCGGTCGAGCCTGAACCAAAGCCACTCTACAACCTGCGAATTTACGCAAACTATCTAACACCAGAGAAGGGCCTGCTTTCAGTCGATACCTGGACTCTGATCGCCATATATCTACGCAACCTTTTACTCAACTGGATGGTCTTTATCCCCGCGATTGTCGCGTTTCTGATGTTACCCCGGATTTGGGTTGCCTTCGTGAAGAGTTCGTACTGGGAATCGTATCTCGACTCGACAACCTTGCTGGCAATCGGCTTCTTAACAGCCGCGTTTGCTTTGGGATACATCGGAACAAATCTGCCGGGCGCCAAACTATGGAATTTTCACGAAAGCCGGTTTGTTTATTTCTGTCTGGCGCCGTTGGTGATTTCAGCTATGGCGCTGACAACCTATTGGTTTCGTCTGGGCGTGGCCGGCCGGCCTGTCTGGTGGCAATTCATCGGCTTTGCGTTGCTGCTTGGGGCACTGCCCTGGTTTGTTTCTTTGCTGATAAAACTGATCAAGGGTTCTTGGCAAGGTACTTTTGGTGGTTATGTTGGAGCCACGTTTCTGATCCTGATCGCATTTGCCCTCGCCGGGCTATTGATCTGGTTCATCACCAATTACCTCAATTTGCCGAAGTATTTCAACGGTATCTATTTTGCCCGAGTTTATGCCAGCTTAGCCGTTCCCCTGTTGTTGATTCTGCTCACCGTGGGCGGAACCTTCATCGCCGGATTTACCAGCCGTTTCACCGACGTCGACGATCAAGAGTGGTGGGCGCGGTCCGGAGCGTGGATTCTGATTGTGATTGTTGGTTGGAGTGCGTTTCATCTACTGGTGCTGTTTGGCCCCGTGCTGTTGCTTGGCGTGCAACACAACCTCGTTAACTTAGTGCTCAACAGGAGTTGGGCCGGAAGCGATATCAAGGGAATCGCTACCGCCGTGGTGGGATTTGTCTCGGGCGCGATTACTCTATTGGGTGGATCCAGTGCGAAAACGCCGGCACATGGAGAGCGAGATAAACCGACTAATTGGAAAGCTAAGGTGTTATCAATTGCCACCAGTGTGGCCGCAGTAGTCTTTGCAGCTTTCATCGTAATCGTAATCGCACTCGTCACGAATTCAATTCTGGCTTCACCGTTGGGCGAACGGGCCGGCGCATTACTTCGCGCGGGGTCTCATTCGATAGCAGGTGACCCGCAACATGTGATCTATGAATCGCCGGGCCGAGTATTGGTGGCCTTCATGTTAGTTATCGCAGTAGTTGGCTGGGTGCTGGGACTGTTCATTAACACTAACAGGTTCTCGCTGCATTACTACTGGCGCAACCGCATGATGCGTGCCTATCTGGGTGTTTCCAGAGATAAAGAAGAGCGCGATGAAACCAGAAACAAGTTCACTGATTTCGATTTGAAAGACAATGTGCAGATGTACGAATTGAAGCAACAAAAACCGCTGCACGTCGTCAACGTGACCTTGAATCTGGCAGGTGGTGACAAGTTGGAGTGGCAGGATCGTAAGGCCGAGTCGTTTACCATCTCGCCGCTGCATTGCGGCAGTTATTGGCTTGGGTATCGCGATTCGGAACGTTACGGCGGAGCCAACGGCATTTCGCTGGCGACTTCGGTGGCAATCTCGGGCGCGGCGGCCAGTCCTAACATGGGCTATATGATGACTTCGCCCGTCGTTCGATTCATCATGACGCTGTTCAATGTACGACTCGGCTTTTGGCTGGGCAATCCGCGCAAGCCGACCTTTGATCAAGACTCGCCGACGTACTCAGTTGGCCCGATCTTCTCCGAAGCATTGGGCATGACTAATGATAAGAGTCCGTATGTCTATCTCTCAGACGGGGGGCACTTCGATAACTTTGGTTTATACGAGATGATTCTGCGGCGTTGCCGCTTTATTGTGGTCAGTGACGCCAGTACCGATCCGACCTACTGTTTCGAATCGCTGGCTTATGCGATTCGCCAGATTCGTGTTGATTTCGGCGTGCCAATTGAATTTCGAGACAAAATGCGGCTCGGAAATGACCTGGAGAACCCGAGCAAGTATTGCGCAATCGCAGACATTCGGTATTCTTGCGTCGACAAACCGCACGGCCCCTTTCCTAATCCTGCCTACGACGGCGTGCTGATCTACATCAAGCCTTCGTTGAATGGCACAGAACCCGCCGACGTGCTGAATTTTCACGAAAGCGATCCTGCCTTTCCACAAGATACAATCGTGGATCAGTGGTTCGGCGAAGCGCAGTTTGAAAGCTATCGGATGCTGGGTTCGCATATGATCAAGACGATCAGTTCCTACGCCGCCGACAAGAACCTTTCTCCGTTTAAGAGATTCGAAGAGCAAGCTAAACTGCATCTCGGGCCGAAATAACTGTAGAGAAAAACGAGTTTCGATGAGTGCGGTCCGCAGCACGCCCGGCGGCTCCGTCCTCTCAACCGCATCAATTCCACTCTCAGCCACCGCTTGGATCGATCTGTCAGCTCTCATCTGTGCTTTGCCTCACATCCGGCCTGCAAGTAAACTCAACGTCTCGTGGCGATGCTCAAAGAGTTGCCTCGCAGGGCTATGGAAGCTGGAACGCTAAAAGTAAGAATCAACGAACGTGAAAACGTCACCGCGCTTCTTTATCCGGCGTCCAAACGGGAACGTGCGGGTGTGACGGTGCTCCTGGGTCACGGCGCCGGCGCGAACCAGCTCAGCGGGTTTATGCGCATGGTCGCCGGTGGATTGGCGGCGCGCGGGTTAGATGCGATGACTTTCAACTTTCTCTATGCCGAGCAAAAGCGAAGCTTTCCCGATCCCAAAGCCCGCCTTGAATCCTGCTATCGCGCGGTGATTGACGCGGCGCTCAGTCAGCGAAAGCTGAAAGGAAACCGTTTGGTGATTGGCGGAAAGTCGATGGGCGGGCGCATCGCTTCGCAGGTCGCGGCCATCAATCCGGATGGCATCGATGGTTTGGTGTTTCTTGGTTACCCCTTGCACGCGCCGGGTAAGCCCGATAAGTTGCGCGCGGAGCATCTGCCGGAGATTAAGGCTCCAATGCTTTTCTGCCAGGGTGCGCGTGATGCGTTTGGAACGTCTGAAGAAATTCGCGGCATCATCAAGAAGCTTCATCTGCCCGCGACACTCTACGTGGTCGAGGGGGGCGATCATTCTTTCAAGGTTCCGAAGAGCGCGGGGGTACCGCAGCCACAGATCTATGAAACGGTGATGGACAAAGTCGCTGAGTGGACGCGGACGCTTTGACGTTATCGCTTTGCGCCTTGGCGCCTTTGCGTGAAGCTATTTTCGCACAACTGCGAACCGGGCGATCTAAATGCATTTCACGCCAAGGCGCAAAGACGCAAAGGGACTTATGTCGAACAGAGGAGACGAAAACTTTTGACCACCTATAACTTTATTCAACTCGACGTTTTCACCGACCGTGCTTTCTGCGGCAACCCTCTGGCTGTCTTTCCGCAGGCTGAGGGCCTGGACGACGGGCGGATGCAGCAGATCGCCCGTGAGATGAATCTGTCTGAGACCGTTTTCGTCCTTCCTTCGGAAAAGAAAGAAGCGCTGCGCCGCTTGCGCATCTTCACGCCGTCCAGCGAGCTGCCGTTCGCCGGGCATCCGGTCGTAGGCACCTGGTACTGTCTGGCTGGCGAAGGCGTGGTGCCTTTGCCCGAGGGTGGCAACGGTTGGGTTCAACTCAAGCATGAGGTCGGCATCGGAGTACTGCCGATCGATATCGAGTTCAAAGATGGCGCGCCGGCGCGCACTGTAATGACGCAGGGGAAATTTGAAATTCGTGGCGAGATCGAAGACTGGCAGGAACAGGCTGAGATCGCGCGGGCACTCGGTTTGGCGCGCGAGGATCTGGACGAGACTTTGCCGATTCAGGCCGTCTCAACCGGGAACACGATGCTGCTGGTGCCGGTGCGCGCTCTGGCTGATCTCGGTCATTGCCGGCCGAATCTGGCAATGCTCGAAGAGTTTTACGAACGCAGCGATTTCTCGGAAGCGAACGCCACGGGTTGCTACGCGTTCACGCGGGAGACGATCGAAGTCGGCGACGCACGCGCGCACGCGCGATTCTTCATCGGCCAAAACATCGGTGAAGATCCGGCAACGGGAAGCGCCGCCGGGCCGCTGGGCGGTTATCTGGTTCATCACAGCGCGGCTGGGGTCGATCCGTCTGAGGGCGTTTACAAATTCGTGATTGAGCAGGGCGATTTCATCAATCGTCCCAGCCGCATCGGGCTGGAAGTCAAAGGCGAGCCAGGCAAAGTTGAGCAGGTTCGCGTCGGCGGGACGTCGGTGGTGGTCGCGCGCGGCATGCTCGAATTCTAAAAACTGATTTGCTTTGCGCCTTTGCGCCTTGGCGTGAGTTTCTATCGGTTGCCGCATTAAGTTTCACGCAAAGGCGCAAAGACGCAAAGAGAAAAGCCCAGTCAATCAATCGGAACTAGATGAACTCTGAAATACTCGATCTGTTGATCGTCGGCGCCGGTCCGGCGGGACTGTCTGCGGCGGATGCAGCGGCGCGCGAAGGCCTAAACTATCTGGTAATCGAGAAGGGAACGATCGCCGACACGATTCGCCAATACCCGGTAGGCCGCACACTGTTTTCCACTCCCAATGAACTGGAGATGAAAGAGGGCGCGCTGCAACCAGTGCGGGAAAAGCCGACTCGCGAAGAACTGCTTTCGCACTACATTCATTTCGTGCTTGAGGGTGATTTGCACATCAACACCGGCGAAGAAGTATCCGACGTTGAACATCCAGAGCCGGACAAGTTCATCGTCCATACGCGGAGTTTGGATGTAATCGGTCAGGAAACCAGTGCGACTTACCAGGCTAGCCGACTCTTGTTTGCGATCGGCGCAATGGCCCATCCGCGACGGCTGAATGTTCCGGGCGAAGACCTGCCGAAAGTTCATCACCTCTTTGTTGAGCCTTATGCTAACGTGCGAAAAGAAGCGCTGGTGGTCGGTGGTGGCAACAGCGCCGCTGAGGCCGCGTTGTTTCTTGCCGAAGAGGGGGCGCGCACGACGATGGCTATCTGGCGCGAAGACTGGGAGAACCGCGATCCGAAAGCTGGCGCGATGAAGCATTGGGTCCGTACGCCGCTCGAACGCGAGATCGCGGAAGGACGTCTGCGCGTTATTCTCTATCAGCACATCGACGAAATCACTGCGCACGAAGTAAGTCTGACTACTGAGACCGGAGAAAAGCGAACGATTCCGAACCAAGTGGTCTTTGTCCTGGTAGGTAGTGACGCGGATCTCACTCTGCTGAAAAAGCTGGGAGTGCAAACCGCGCCCGGCAAACTGACTGAAATGCCGGTCTATGATCCGGAAACTTACGAAACCAACGTGCGTGGAGTTTATGTCGCCGGCCACTTCACGAACGCTCGTCATATCAAGGCGGCGATCGACGTGCCGCGTCGGATTGTGCCGCTGATCGCGAAGAGCTTGCAGCAAGCCGTTGGCTCATAACGATCAATCCGCCGGAACTCAATTATGCGCGTCATTTCGAAAGCCTGGCCCGCATTTGCGTTGTGCGGAATGATGCTGGCAGTTGGTGGCAGTGCCGCGGCCCAGGACAAGCCGCAGACTCCAGCCCCGCCGTCGTCGTGTTCTCGCGATAACGCGTTGGAGATCATCGAGCAACAGATTGGCGCCACCAGGACTTTCGATAACGGTGTCCAGAGAGTAACTGTCCTGATTCGCGCGGCCGATTTGCTCTGGGCTTTCCAGCAAAAGAAGTCGCGCGCGACCTTCACTGAAGCCTTCGACCTGGCGGTGCAAAACTTTAAAGACAAAGGCGACGAGCTGATGCGCGGCGGTAAGACGATGATGATTAGTCTGCCGGATCCGCGCTACACGGTAATCGAAGCGATTGCGAAACACGACGCCGCCTGGGCCAAGAAACTGACTGACCAGATACTCAAAGAAGAGCAGCAGGAGGCGGAGGACAAACCGACTAAGGATATTCAGCGTGACACGAAAACCGCCGGGAAACTGTTAATGATGGCCGATTCGCTATTGCCTGCCGAGGAGGCGGCCGCGCTCAACTTTGCTCGTAACAGTCTGCGATATCCAGCAACGTTCTATCTATCGCAGTTTCTTTATAAGCTTGCGGGCATTAACCAGCCGGCCTCAGATCAGTTTTATCAGGAGGCCTTGACCGCCTACGCAAGCGCGCCCATGGAACGATTCCTCTATTTGTCGTCATATCCGTTTGGCAACGATCGCGAAGCAGGAGAGATGCCCGGTTCCGCGATTTACCAGGTTCCCGCCAGGTTTGTGCCGAATTCGAGACTGCAAAGGATGTTCGTGCAAACAATTCTGCAACGTGTGCGAGAGTCCGCCGATCATCAGACGGATCCTGCGTCAGAGGATCAGCTATCAGAGCCTGAGCAAATGTGGCTGGCTCTAACGCGTCTGGAAACACAGATTCAGCAATCCTTGCCGGACCTGGCGGCTGAGGTGAGCGCAGCTAAAGTGAACCTCTATGTACAACTGTCACCGACTTCCCAGCGCCAGGTTGGCCGGATCGCACATCCGGACGATGGCCCTCAGAAGACGTTCGACGAGCAGGTTGAAGCGGCGCGGAAGAACCCGAATGTCGACGACCGCGATCGCCAACTGGCTGTAGCCATCATTGGTGCTTCGAAGGACGAAACCCTGGATCACGTGCTCAACGCCCTGGACGAGATCGCCGATTCAACTCTGCGCCAGCCATTGCTGAACTGGCTTTACTTCGAGCGCACGGAACGCGCCATCAAGGATCAGAAACTCGACCAGGCCAGAAAATTTGCTGTCAGGGTCGAAGAGTTGGACCAACGCGCGTGGCTCTACTTAAGCATTGCCGAAGAATCGCTCAAGCACAACGCGGACCAGATAGAGGCGCGCGACGTGCTCGACGAAGTCGTCGCCGCCGCGGCTAAGGCTCCGAATACTCCGGTCACGGCCCGCGCATTGATGGGCGTGGCGTACCTTTACACGAAGTTTGATATGAATCGCGCGGTTGCGGTGATGGGTGAGGCGGTGAAATGCATCAACCGAATCGAACAACCGGACTTCAGCAACCAATTCGTTATTAGAAAGATCGAAGGCAAGACGTTCGCTACTTACGCTGGGATTTACACGCCCGGCTTCGGTCCTGAGGCCGCCTTTCGCGAAATTGGGAAGATTGATTTCGATAATCTGCTGAATCTGGCCAGCACCTTTTCCGATAAGTTCCTGAGAGCCATCACCACGCTGGCGCTGGTGGATGTATGTCTGCAACAAAAATCAAAGTCTGAGAAATCTTTAGAGAAGAACAAGCCCAAGCGAAGTAAGCCGTAGACTGGAAAGCAAAGTTTTTTGGACACGGTCACGAAACACCATTCCGAGATACCGACATGGAAACAGCGCTGACCCCGATGGACTTTGCGCGGCGCGCGCGGAAGCTGTATGGCGATCGCGAAGCCGTGGTGGATCGCGATCTGCGGCTAACTTACAAAGAATTCTTTGATCGATGTGATCGCTGGTCGTCGACCTTGCAACAGCTCGGCGTGGCCCGAGGCGATCGGGTGGCTTACGTTGCACCGAACACGCACGCCCAACTGGAATCCTTTTATGCCATCCCGCAGATTGGCGCGGTCCTGGTGCCAATCAATTACCGCCTGACGGCGGACGATTTCGTTTATCTGGTCAATCACAGCGGCGCTAAAGTCGTTTGCGCTCATGCCGATTATCTCGCCGCAGTTGAGAGCATTCGCTCACAATTGCCGGCGGTTGATCACTTCATCGCGCTCGAAGGTTCACATGCAGGTTGGCTCGACTATGAAACCCTGGTCGCCGAAGGTGTCAACGACTTTGTTCGTCCCGAAATCCGCGAGAGTGATTTACTCACGATCAATTACACGAGTGGCACGACCTCTCGTCCCAAGGGCGTCATGATCACGCATCGCAATGCGTACATGAACTCGGTGGGAACGCTCCTTCACGAGCATATGAAGTGCGCGGATCGCTATCTCTGGACGCTGCCCATGTTCCATGCCAACGGTTGGACTTTTGTTTGGACGATCACGGCCGCGGGCGCAACACACGTCTGTCTTTCGAAGGTCGATCCGAAGAGAGTGTTTGAATTGATCGGCACCGAAAGGATCACGATGCTGTGCGCTGCACCGACCGTTTTGATAAGTCTCGCGAATGCCGATGAAGCGGTGCGGCGAAATGCGCGACGTGGAGTGCGCGTACTAGCGGCGGGCGCCCCTCCGGCGGCTTCTACGATCGAGCGGCTGGAAGGCGAACTCGGCTGGACGGTGACACAGATGTACGGGCTGACTGAGACGGCTCCCTTCATTACTGTCTGTGAGTCGCGTGCGGAACATGAACAGCTCCCGGCTGCGGGACGCGCAGTCATTAAAGCCAGGCAGGGCGTCGAACTAATTACTTCCGGCGAGACGAAAGTGATCGACGGCGAGGGAAACAAGGTGCCATCAGACGGTGAGACGGTCGGCGAGATAGTTGTGCGCGGCAATGTGGTGATGGCGGGCTATTACAACGATCCGGAAGCGACAGCTGAGGCGATGCGCGATGGCTGGTTTCATACCGGGGACGCCGCCGTTATTCATCCGGATGGTTACATTGAAATCCGCGATCGTTTGAAGGACGTGATCATCAGTGGCGGCGAAAACATTTCTTCGGTGGAAGTCGAAGGGGTCCTGCTGCGTCATCCGGCGGTGCAGGAGGTGGCGATTGTCGGACTTCCTCATGAGCACTGGGGTGAGGCGCCGCATGCGTTTGTCGTGCTTAGGAGCGATGCGAACACGACTGAAGATGAACTCTGTGAATTTGCGCGCGCGCACCTCGCGCACTTCAAGGCGCCACACACGGTGACGTTTGTTGCAGAGCTGCCGAAAACAGCTACCGGCAAGATTCAAAAATATGTTCTGCGTGGCGGACTTAGTTCAATTGCGAAGCAATAGCTTGCGCGAGTGTGCCGCCTCGTGATAAAGGACCATTTCAAAAGCGGTAACAGCTTAGGCATACGAGGAGTCAAACATGCTTAGAAGTGTGCTCGCGGTAATCGTCGGCTACATCGTGATGTTCATCCTTCAGGTGGCCGCCTTCATGACCATCTATACATTGATGGGCGCAGACTGGTCATTCAGGCCAGGCTCGTATCAGGCATCCACGCGTTGGACCGTGATGCAGTTTGCGGTGATCTTCGTCACCGCACTGATCGCCGGTCTGATTTGTGCGGCCATCGACAGGGGAGGTAAAGCGCCGTTGGCCCTCGCTGCCGTGGTATTGGTACTCGGCTTCCTGCTCGCGGTTTTGAGTACCACGTTGCGACCCGCTGACACTCATGAGGTGCGCGTCGGAAACGTCTCCAACACAGAGGCGATGAATAAAGCCAGGCATCCGACATGGGTCGTGTTCCTCGGTCCGGTTATCGGTGCCGTCGGTGTGGTGATTGGCGGGAAGCTGAAGCGCAAATCCTAGCGACCTGACGAGATCGTTAATCACATCCGTAAAGATCCACGAACTCACACGAAATAACCAGAACCAAGCCTGCATTTCGCCATTTGGTGTGGTTTCGTGGATCGCTTTATTGGGGCAACACCAATGGCGAGCGACTCCGCCTGAGGGCGGAACTCCAAACTCTACAAATAAGAAGGGCGAGCTTTGCGAGCTCGCCCTAAACTTTGGTGCGGATGAGAGGACTTGAACCTCCACGATGTCACCATCACAGGCTTCTGAGACCTGCGCGTCTGCCAGTTCCGCCACATCCGCGTGCGTGTGATCTTACGGACGCGGCGAGCAGAGTGTCAAGCAGGCGATCAGCGTTACTTAGCGACGGCGAAAGTCTTCGCGTCTCCACTGTCTGCGCATCTGGCGCCGCTCGAAGCGGTCCCATCTGTTGTGACGCCGGCTTCGCAGAAAGCGATCTCGATCTAAATCGCTATTCCGATTGCGATCGACTCCCCATCGCCAATTGCGCGAACTATAGATTCTGTTGCCCCACCGATTCCGGTGTCCTACTCGGGTGCCCTGGGGCCCGCGACCGTCCCAACGACCATCGCGCGCGTCGTGACCATTGACGAACTTGTCGAGCTTTTTATCCTGGCCACGTCCGCGACCCTGTGCGGACGCTATCGCCGGCAGGGCCGACAGCAGAAACAAACTCACCAGCACCAGGACTATCTTGCGATTACGTTTCATCAACCTCATAACACCTCCATTAACCCAAACTGTAATCCCGTTCGTCGCGAGTATATAACAACATCCATGCCGGGCGGTCTGAACAGAGAACAAAGGGTTTTCGGCTCATTGATCGAAGAGAGACGTACGATATCGTTTCGAACCGTGCTCGTATCGAATGCGCTGTCTTAGCCGCGTTTGCTGCCGACATGCGCGATTGTTATAGTTGGCCTTCAATTCCGTTGCTGAAATGAATTCAACTGCGCAGCGTCAAGAGGAATTCAGAAGTCGTTTGCAGCGCGTGCGCGAAAAGATTGCGGCTGCCATTGCTCGTGCTAATCGCCAGCCTGAAGAAGTCACCCTGGTGGCCGTAAGCAAAACTCATCCGCCGGAAATGATTCGTGAAGGCCTGGTGGCGGGCCTGACAGATTTTGGCGAAAACCGCGTGCAGGAAGCTGAAGAGAAGATCCCGCAAGTGGGTCGTGATAAGGCCCGCTGGCATCTGATCGGGCATTTGCAGTCGAACAAAGCGCGGCGCGCGGTCGAACTGTTTGACGTCATTCATTCGCTCGACTCGGCTGCATTGGCTCAACGGCTTAATCGTTATTGCCTCGAGCTGGACCGCAGCGAATTGCCGGTGCTTGTTCAGGTCGACCTGGCCCATGAAGCGACCAAATCGGGCGCAACCGAAGATCAATTGGGGGAAATAATTGATGCAATAAGACAGTCGGCGGCTTTGCGTCTAATTGGGCTGATGACTTTGCCGCCGTTCTTTGATGATGTCGAGGAAGTCCGACCGTTCTTTCGCCGATTGCGCGAACTGCGGGATGAACTTCGGGCGCAAGGTGTATTTGGTGATCAGCCCGGCGAGCTTTCGATGGGCATGACACATGATTACGAAATAGCAATTGAAGAAGGCGCCACCCTGCTGCGCATCGGTACGGCGATTTTTGGCGAACGTAACTGAGCGTGGCAAAGGCGTCTCGGCCCTGAACCCGCGTCAGGATGGGCGCGCCGCAACCCAGAGATTAGAAACGAGATGTCGGTTATCGCGTTACTATATCTGTTCATTACCTGGGGCGTTACCGCGGTTATCGTGGCAGCGATAGTACTAATCGTGTTGCGAGCTCTCTTCAACTACATGGATGTGAATCCGTTTAGTTGGTCCGCCCGCACGGTGGGGCGTGTTACCGACCCAGTGGTCATGCCAGTGCGACGCGTGCTGGTCGCATTTCGAATCGATCCGAGAGTTGCGCCATTCATCGCGGTGATCTTGATCATCGTCGCCGGCTACCTGACAGTCCAGGTCGCGGGCACCATTCTGAATACAATGCAGGGAATTGTCTCCGCGATAACGAGCGGACGCGCCGGCGCCCCTGTCGCCATTATCGGCTATGTCATCTATGGTTTTCTCGGGCTTTACACGTTGGCAATTTTCATTCGAATAATTTTTTCGTGGCTATCAATGAGCTATGCCAATCCATTGATGCGTTTATTATTCAGAGCGACAGAACCGTTGCTGGGCTCCGTGCGCCGATTCGTTCGGCCGGTTGGCATGTTCGATATTTCGCCGATTATCGCCTTTTTGATTGTATGGATCTGCCAGGCGGCAGTGGCCGCCACACTACTGGCCGGCTGGCCTACCCGGTTCTTTTGAAGGTTTGTAAATGGGAAGGTCTGACGAACGGTAGAAGCTCTTCGATGGGAGGCATCGCCCATCCGATCGCCGAGTTCAATTGTTGCTGTCGCCACTTAACTATTTTTGGTTTTCCGTTTACGATTTACCAATCACGACTTATTATTCACCTGAAGTGATTCGCTATTCGCAACATGACTGCGGCCTCACTTTCGCGGTGCGTGTTGTTCCTCGCGCGTCGTGCAGTGGAATTGTCGGCGAGCACGACGGAGCGCTGCGGGTAAGGGTCGCGGCCGCGCCGGCAGAAGGAAAGGCCAACCGGGAATTGATCAAAGTTCTGGCAAAATCATTCGAGTTGCCTCAGAATGCGGTCGAGATCGTCTCGGGAACCAATTCAAAAAGCAAAACGGTACGAATACGCGGCGCGAAAGCTGCAAAGCTCGAACAATTGATCCTTTCGAAATAGACGAGACCCAAGTGGAGCTGAAATCCATTTCGCGTTATCGCATCCTCGAAAAGCTCGGCGCGGGCGGCATGGGCGAAGTCTATCTGGCAGAAGACACCAAGCTGGGCCGGAAAGTTGCTCTCAAGTTGCTGGCCGAGGAACTCACTCAGAATCGCGATCGTCTCAGTCGCTTTGATCAGGAAGCTTACGCGGCTTCGGCCCTGAATCATCCCAACATACTGACAATTTATGAAATGGGCGATGAAGCGGGGCGTCACTATATTGCCACCGAATTCATCGACGGCGTGACTTTGAGAAAGCGGCTTTCAGGCCCGCCAATGGAGCTGTCGGAAGTCCTGGATATTGCCATCCAGGTGACGGGTGCGTTGGAAGAAGCCCATGCCGCCCGTATCGTGCATCGCGACATCAAGCCCGAGAACATCATGATTCGCCGCAACGGGCACGTGAAGGTTCTGGACTTTGGACTGGCCAAATTAACCGAACGACCCGAAGAAGCGGATACAGAAGCGATCACGCGGGCGATGGTCCAGACCGATGCCGGCGTCGTTTTGGGAACGTCGCAATACATGTCGCCTGAGCAGGCCCGCGGTAAGCCTATCGACGGGCGTACTGACATCTGGAGCCTGGGCGTTGTCCTCTATGAAATGGCCGCCGGTCGCGCCCCCTTCACCGGAGAGACGAAAACAGACGTGATCGTGGCAATCGCCAAGATCGATCCCATGCCAATGGCGCGTTTTGCTCCGAATGTTCCGCCGGAATTCGAATGGATCGTAATGAAGGCGTTGCGTAAGGATGTGGACGAGCGCTATCAGACTGTCAAAGAGTTGGAATCAGATCTGAAGAAACTGAAGCAGCGCATCGACTTTCAAAGTGAACTGGAGCGCTCGATGGCTTCCGAACGATTTACCGGAGCGCTAAGCAGTTTCCCCGACACTGACATTCCGGCCGGCGCCCAGCAATTGAGCGCCCACACGTCGATTCCGGCGCCCGCAAAGCCGACAGAATCTCTGCCCAGTGCAGCGCAGACTCGTGCGTCGAGCGCTGAATACATCGTCCGTGAAATCAAGCGGCATAAAACCACCGCCTTGTTGGTCGGGCTGGCAGTGGTGCTGATCGCGGCCGCAATCGTCTTCTTCTCGGTCAGGGGGAAACGTCCGGCACTCACCGACAAAGACACGATTCTACTCGCGGACTTTGTTAATACGACAGGCGATCCAGTCTTTGACGACACGCTCAAACAGGCGCTGGCCGTCCATCTTGGTCAATCGCCGTTTCTGGATATTTTTTCGGAAGACCGCGTGCGCGACGCACTGCGCTTCATGGAACGCGCGCCGGACGAGCGAGTTACCCGCGATGTGGCTCGCGAAATCTGTGAGCGTCAGGGCATCAAAGCGATGTTGCTGGGATCAATCTCCGGCATGGGCAGCCATTACGTGATCTCGCTCGAAGCGTCAAACGCGCAGACCGGTGACATTATCGCTCGCGAGCAGGTCGAAGCCGACGGCAAAGAGCAGATTCTGAAAGCCCTGGGACAGGCAGCTTCCAAACTGCGTGAAAAGCTGGGTGAGTCGCTCAGCTCGATTCAAAAGTTCGACGCGCCCATTGAGCAGGTTACTACCTCTTCGCTCGAGGCGCTGAGGCAGTATTCTTTGGGACGGGAAAAGCATTCGGACACCAAATACCGCGAGGCCATTCCTTTTTACAAACACGCAATTGAACTGGATGAGAAATTCGCGATTGCCTACGCTCGTTTGGCCGCCTGCTATAACAGCCTTAAGCAGTACGAACTGTCTCGCGAAGCTTCTGAGAAAGCCTATGAATACCGGGATCGGGCGAGCGAGCGCGAAAAGTTAATTGTGTCGTGGAGCTATTACGGCGGCGTGAGCGGAGACTGGGAAAAGACCGATGAGACGCTGCAGATTTGGAAGCGAACTTATCCTCGCGATTGGGAGCCGTTCAATGTGCTGGCTAATCGATACACGTTGGTCGGGCCATTCGACAAAGCTGTCCAGGAAGGTACAGAGGCGGTTCGTCTCAACCCGAAAAAGGCCCAGGCCTATGTGAATCTGGCTGTGGGCTTTATGGGTCTCGGTCGGTTCGACGAGGCGAAGAGTGTGCTGAAGCAAGCCCAGGCCCAGAAGTTGGAATCGGCGAACATGCATGGCCGGCTCTATCAGATCGCTTTCATTCAGGGTAACGCTGCCGGAATGAAAGAGGAGCTGGATTCGGCTGCCGCGGCCAAAGCCGACGAATCGCAAATGTGGCAGGCGCAAGCGGCTGAATTCTCCGGACAGCTAACCAAAGCCAACCAGTTCAATGACCGCGCTATTGAGTTGGCGCGTCTAAACGATTCCAAGGAAACCGTTGCCCAACTGCTTTTACAACAAGCAATCCGGGACGCTACGTTTGGAAACTGCGGACCCGTGGCCGGAATTACCCAACAAGCCCTGGCGTTGTCGCGGGAGCAAGCAAAACTGGTGGCGGCGGCGAGCGCCCTGACGACTTACGGTCAGGCAGGTCCGGCTCAATCCCTTATTGACGAGCTGTCCAAACGATTTCCTCAAGACACTCTGGTCAACACAATCTCGATTCCGGTAATGCGGGCGCAGATCGAATTAGGCCGTGGCAATGCCGCCCAGGCGATTCAATTGCTCGAGCCCACGCGGCGCTATGACGTGGCCGGCGAGTTCTGGCCGCAATTCATTCGCGGGCAAGCATTCTTGAAACAAGGGAACAGCGCCCAGGCAGCCGCTGAATTCCAGAACATAATCGATCATCGAGGCTGGTATCCGCTCTCGCCGCTGTATGCTTTGGCCCATGTCCAGCTGGCTCGCGCGGCTACGCTCAATGGCGACACCGCGAAAGCACGCAAGGAATATCAGGATTTTTTCACGCTCTGGAAAGATGCTGATCCTTCGATCCCCATTCTCATCGCCGCGCACCAGGAATACGACAAGCTGAAATGAAGGAGCGCAGGCTGCCGTCATAAGCCGTAAAGCGCAACCGTCCCGGAGAACCAGCGATAAGTCGCGGCCCTCGAAAACATATGATATATTTTGCTCTCAAACTCAATCAAGTGAATCTCTTTAAGGATCGTTAATCTCAAATGTCCGGACATTCGAAGTGGCATTCGATTAAGCACAAGAAGGGCGCGACTGACGCCAAGCGCGGCAAACTCTTCACCAAATTCATCAAGGAAATCACCGTCGCCGCCCGCACCGGCGGCGGCGATCCTGATGCTAACGCGCGGCTGCGCAAAGCAATCCTGGATGCCAAGGCCGGCAACATGCCCAACGATACAATCGATCGCGCTATCCGTCGGGGCACCGGCGCGGAAGAGGGCGTGAACTATGAAGAGATCACTTACGAGGGCTATGGTCCGGGCGGCGTAGCGTTGCTGATTGAATCGGTGACTGATAACCGCAACCGCACCGTGGCCGAGATTCGTCACATGTTTTCAAAGAATGGGGGCAACCTTGCCGCCGCCGGGGCAGTGGCTTGGATGTTTGAGAAGAAGGGCTACATCGTCGTCGACAAAGCCGCGAAGCCGGAAGAAGAATTGTTTGATATCGTCATCGAAGCCGGCGCCGACGATTTGCGCGACGATCAAGACAACTTCGAGATCATTACGTCGCCGGAAAAATTTGAAGGCGTTCAATCGGCGATCAAGTCGGCCGGCATCGAGCCGCAGATGGCCGAAGTTTCCATGGTCCCGCAAAACTACGTCAAGCTGGAAGGCGGCAATGCGCAACAGATGCTGCGCCTGATGGAAGCCATCGAAGACCACGACGATGTGCAGAAGGTCTACGCCAACTTTGATATCGACGAAGCCGACATGGCCGCGGCGTGAGCTCGTCCCGAGGGTTTGCAAAGACACTTAAAGGGCTTATTCTGCGAGCTTAACTGGCTGTCCCGCGAAATGACTTGCCCCATGCGGTAAACTTTCACTCGTCAAAAAGCATGCGAGTTTTAGGAATTGATCCGGGTAGCGAAACCACCGGCTGGGGCGTGGTCGAAGGCGACGGCCACGGTCACAAGTACCGCCTCGTAGAGTTCGGCGCGGTCAAGTTGTCTACGTCTGCGACTTTCTCTTCGCGGCTTTTGAAGATCAGTCGTAGCCTGGAAGAAGTCATTACTCGACTGAAACCTGACACTTGCGCAATTGAGGAAGTTTTTCATGCCACCAATCCCAAGGTAACACTGAAGTTGGGCCAGGTGCGCGGGGTCGCATTGCTGGCGGCGGAGAGCGCGGCGCTGGAGATTGCCGAATATTCGCCGCGTCGCGTCAAGCAAACTGTCGCCGGATACGGCAACGCGGAAAAGCGTCAGGTTCAGGAGATGGTCCGGGTGCTTCTTTCCCTGACGTCGGTTCCCGAACCACACGATGCCGCGGACGCTCTGGCAGTCGCGATCTGTCATTTTCATCACGCCGGAATCAGTCAACGCCTGTTGGCCGCGGAAGCTCGCATAAAACCCAAGCCCACGGTTGCGGGCCCAACTCGTCGTCGCGCGACTCGATAGGAGCGCACGCATCCTGCATGCGGATCGCAGGCAGCTTGCCTGCGATTGATGAGCGCGACTCGCAAGTTCGCCGTCTTCGCAACCTCACCTTGAAGAGGAGGCTTTCCGTCGTGGCTGTCAAATCCTTCCCAAAGCCGGCTGAGATTCTTTTGTTGGTGCTCCTGTCTCTGGCCATTTTCTCGGATGTGTACGCTCAGAAACGCCGCGTACCGCCCGGTGGTCGCGTTGCCGTTGTAGTTGATGAGCGTCTTTCGGCATTGCGCGTTATGCCCGACCTGCGAGCCAGGTTGATCGAAAGGTTGAGTCGCGGTCGCCTGGTTTCGATTCGCGGCGAAAAAGTGATTGACGGATTGAGGTTTTATCGAGTCGCTGTTACGCGCAGGACCTCGGGCTGGTTGCAGAGTGAAGCGGTGGTGGTGCCCTGGCGTCGCGGAGACGATCGGCGACTGGTAACACTGATCGAGAAATCCGACGAATTTGATCGCATCGTGCGCGCGCGAACTTTCCTGGATGCTTTTCGACACTCGCCTTTGAGTCCGCGCGTCCTGGCGCTCTATGCCAGCGCAGCGGACGAAGTTGCCGGGAAGCTTTCCCGCGATGCACAAAGACGCTTTGCGAAGCTTGAACTGCCGGCCAACGGCGCTCCCGAATACAGCTACTACCTGAATTACAACGGGTTGGACCGATATAATCGCGCCGGAATTACTTTCATTTTCGATCGAATGTCGAAAACCTTTTCGTATGACGGCGCCGCCTGGCGCGAGATCGTGCAGCGCTATCCGAAGAGTCCGGAAGCGGTAGAAGCGAGGAAGCGTCTTGAAGCGCAGGCGAATGCAAAGGCGAAGTAGGTCCTATTCGATCCATCGACCTCAACGGCGGTAGATTCCCCCGAATGCGCCCCTCATCCAGTCCCAGGTTGATAGTTTGTCCTGCAAAACCCGCCACAAAGTGAAAGCCCGCAGCTACCTCTGGCTTCAAGTTTCTTCTTCACGGTGTTAATAATCTCTCCTGAGGAGCGTTTTATGAGCGGAGAAGATTTTCAGGAGGAAGCTGTGCTGGCTGCTGTAAAAACACTCAAAACCGCGAATTCGACGTTGCCCGAGGTAGCTGGCCCCAAGTCTTTCGCCGACGGATCGGCGTCCTTTGGCGAGACCCCAATGACAGATTCGTCAACTATAGCAGGGTCGCCAACCCTCGAAGGCTTTTTTAAAAGCCATCATGACCGGGTCTTTCGCACGGCGTATCGTGTCACGGGCAGCGCCGCAGATGCCGAGGACGTGTTGCAGACTGTATTTCTGAGGCTGGCTCGTGGACCCGAATCGCCGGGTATTGGCCTCAACCCTCAGGCATATTTCACTCGGGCAGCGATTAACGCGTCGCTGGATCTGCTGCGGAGCCGGAAACGAACCAACGCAGTCGGGATCGACGATGTCGAAAACCGTGCGAGCCTGTCAGCGTTCGTGGCAAAACAAAATCCCGAAACACATCATGAGGATCGCGAGCTGAGACAGTTGGTTCGCGATGCGGTATCAAAGCTGGGGGCGACGGCCGGGCAAATGTTTGCGCTGCGTTACTTTGAAGGCTTTGACAACGGCGAGATTGCGCGGCTGATGGGCACCTCGGCACTGGTCGTGGGGGTGACGTTGCATCGCGCGCGCGCGCGTCTGCGAAAAGAGATTGGTGTTTACTTGCAGAGGCACCGGACATAGTCCGCAGATTACGCAGAAAGGGTTCGCGTAAAGGCGCAAAGAACCTTAAAGAATTCATTTCGAAATCATCTTGGGAGTAAGTCATGAAGAACAAAGAACTGGAAAACATCCTGGACGAAGTCGTTGCGGGCATTCGCACGGAGCAGGTGGATGATGCAGTGGTAAACAATGCAGCGAAGGGCGTGTGGGCCGGGCTATCTACTGAAGCCGCGGTGTCGGCGACAGCCGAAGCTATGCCCGCGGATCGGATAGAAGGATGCGCTGATTTTCAGTCGCTGATTCCGGCGTACTTGCGCAGGGAGCTGTCCGAAGCTCGCTCGCTTCTGCTGGTGGATCATACTCACGAATGTATTCCCTGCCGGAAGGCGCTGAAACAAGCGCGTGAGTCCCGGACCGCTGTGGCCGTTCCCTCAATTCGGAGGCAGACTCGCAGGAATACCAGATACAGTTTACAGCCGGTAATCCGACGGTGGGGAATTGCGGCTGTGCTGTTGATTGGTTTGGGGCTGATCGCCTGGCCGTTGATTCAGCGCTATGTGCCGTTCGGCTCGTTTGAGGCGACCGTGCAGGCAGCCGATGGGCCGGTCTATGTGGTTGCGGACGCGAAAACGCGGGCGCTGAATGCGGGTGAAAAGATTGGGCGAGGCGACACGATTCGCACCGCGAAAGACGCGCATGCCGTCGTACGTCTGGGCGATGGCTCGACGATCGAGATGAAGGATCGCTCTGAGTTTTCGATCAATCGGACGCTGCGCGGCACAACGGTTCATCTCGACCGCGGCAGCGTAATCGTCGAAGCGGCGCGACAGAAAGGCCATTTGTTCGTTGACACCGGCGACTCTCTGGTTTCAGTCACGGGGACTACTTTCGCAGTGAACGCGGGCACCAAGGGCACGCGCGTCAGCGTTATCGAAGGCGAAGTTCACCTCGATCGCAACGGTGACCAGAAAGTTTTGCGCGCCGGCCAACAAGCGACGACCAGCGCATCTATCGAGACGATTCCGGTTAAGGACGAAGTTGCCTGGAGCCGGAATGCCGCGCGTTATGCGAAAACACTGGAAGGCCTGACCGCGCTACAGAACGAACTCAACACGGTGGCCAAGCCGGGCGTGCGTTACTCGACGCGGCTGCTCGACATGATGCCTGAGAACACGGTGCTGTATGCGGCGCTGCCGAACCTCAGCGCGACGATCGCCGAATCGAACCGAATTATCGAAGAGCGGATTCAACAAAACCCGGCGCTGCGCGACTGGTTTGCAAATCGCCAGGACCGTAAAGGCCCCGGCGTGGATCACGCAGTGTCGGTAATTAAGGAATTCGGCGAACAGCTCGGTGATGAGATCGCCGTCGGAGCGGGCATGAACGATGGCGGCGAGGGAGAGTCACCCATCGTCCTGGCCGAACTTAAGAACCCCGCCGGCTTCCGCGCGTTTTTCGACGCCGAAGTACAAAAGTTGTCCGCCCAGGGAAAGGCGCCACAAGTTCAGTGGGTTGAAGATCCGCGCACGCCTCCGCCCGCGAACAACTCCATTGCCGATACGAAAAAGACAAGCGTCAAGGAATTGTATGTTTGGATCGCCGGCGACATCCTGGTGGCGTCGCTGAAGCTCGACCAACTGGCGAGCGTGGCGAAAGGCACGAGTAGTTTCAAAACCACACCGTTTTATGCGCGCATCGCCGGCGTCTATCGCGAAGGTGCAGGGCTGGTGGTAGCGGCAGATTTGGAAAAGATCATCGAACACACCAGGGGCGTCCGCAGAATCGCCGTAGGCGATCAGCACGAACAGGCCCTGGATAAGCTGGGCGTGTTCAATCTGAAGTCGTTTGTCTTTGATCAGAAAGACAGCGAGGGCAAGACGCATACTCGCGCCGTGCTTTCTTTCAATCAGACGCAGCGCGGCGTTACGTCCTGGCTGGCGCAGCCCGCGCCGATGGGCTCGCTCGAATACATTTCGCCGGATGCGAATCTGGTCGGCGGCTTTGTCGTCAAGGATACAAAAGCGTTGGTCGACGACCTGCTGGGCGTGCTGAACACTGTCTGTCCAGACTTGAACAAGAAACTTGATCAATTGCAGACGGAGCATGGACTGAATTTGCGTAACGACTTTGCCGCGCCGTTGGGCGGTGAGTACGCGTTCGCCATTGACGGGCCGATTCTGCCGACACCTTCGTGGAAGCTGATATTCGAGGTCAACGATCCCGCGCATTTGCAGCAGAGCTTTGAGCAGGTCGTCACGGAAGTGAACAAGGAGATCACCAAAGAGGGGAAGAGCCCGTTGGAGTGGGACCGCGCCGATTCCGGCGGACGAACCTTCTACACGCTGCGATCGAAAGACTTTGGCGTCGAGGTCAATTATGTCTTCGCCAACGGCTATCTGATCGCCGGCCCGACACGCGCGCTGCTCGAGCAGGCCCTGCGCTATCACGACTCGGGCTTGACCCTGAACCACTCGGCGAAATTCACGGCCGGGTTACCCGCGGATGGTAACGCGAATTTCTCGGCGCTCATCTATCACAATCTGGCGCCGCTGGTGCAGCCATTTGCGAATCGGCTGACGAATACGGCCAAGTCCGACGAACAGCAGAAGGCGATTGCCACGATAGCGTCGAACATGCAACCGACACTGGCCTACGCCTATGCGTTCGGCGATCGCATCGAGTTTGCCACCAACACTGAGGGCGGGCCATTCGGGCTGAGCCCGGCGACATTGCTGGGCATGCCGAACGCCTTTGAGTTGCAGCACATTCTGCAGCAGGGAATGCGTTCGGGTCAGCAGTCGAAACCCGATGCGGATCAAACTCCGCCCAATCCTTAGATAGCCGGACCGTATCGATCTTTCAAAGGAGACGTTTCTCATGAATGTTGCTCAAGCAAACCAACCCGTCAATTCAGGCTCTTCCGGTGAGCGTCGGAGTCTGGTCGATGGCCTGACTCTGATTGCGCTGGGGCTCTCGATTTTATTTCTGAACTCATGGAACAGTCTTTTCGTAAGAACATCGGTCGGTTTATTCTGGGGAACGTTCTTTTTGATCTTAAACTGGTCCAGTCTCGTGCACGCATTCCGAGGACTCAGGCAAAAGAATGACAGACGGCGCCGCAGCTACGAATCCGCAAGCCAATAGCGGTAGCTCTGGCGTCATTACTCTCGACAATCTGTCAGTAAGCTTCGGCCGCCGGCCGATTCTGAAAAACCTGCACGGCGAGTTACGCGGCCGGGCCATTGGTTTGCTGGGGCCCAACGGCGCCGGCAAGACTACACTGATTCACACCCTCCTGGGTTTTCATCCTCCGACATCCGGAACCGCCCGCATATTTGATTGTGACATTCGCGGCGATGCCAGCCAGATCAGGTCGCTGATCGGCTACATGCCCGAACGAGATTCGTTTATCGCCAGGATGTCGTGTGTGCACTTCGTGCGGTTTATGGCGGAGCTCTCCGGACTGCCGCCGTCCGCGGCGCTTGAGCGCGCGCACGAGGCGCTCTTCTTTGTTGGATTGGGCGAAGCTCGCTATCGAAACCTGGATACATTTTCGCTTGGCATGAAGCAGTTAGCGAAGCTGGCCCAGGCGATCGTGCACGGGCCGAGCTTGATCTTTCTGGACGAGCCGACCAACGGTCTGGATCCGCCGGCCCGGCAACGCATGATCAAGATGATTCGCGATATTCGCGACAGCGGTCAGGCCAACATCGTCCTCTCTTCCCACCTGCTGCGCGACGTCGAAGAATGCTGCGAGGAAATTCTGATTCTGAAAGACGGCCGGCTCGTCGTTTACTGCAATCTGGAAGAAGAGCGCAAAGCCAACAAGAAGTTCCTGATGCTTGAGACGCGCGGCGAGCTGAAAGAGTTTGTCACTGCGGTCAAGGCGTTGGGATGCGAGTGCGCCGTCACCAGCAACCAGCGGCTGAAAGTAATTTTGCAGGCGGGCGCTGAGATTCGCGACATTTACCGCTTGGCTGGCGAGTCGCAGGTACAGATTCGCCGGCTGACGTACAAGCGGGATTCGCTGGAAGATATCTTTTTGAAAGCGATGGAAAACGGTAGCCAGGCGGGAGATGATCCGCTGCTGGTTAGTTAGTAGGGTCGCTCCTCTCGCTTTCAGGAGAGGGGAATTGCCCTCGCAAAAAAGGATGGACAACGAACGTGGCAGTTCTTGAGCGCGCATACAAACGGTATCAGGGGCCGCAGTCGCCTCTCTGGAGCCGCTTTCTAATCATTCCGCGGCATGCATATCGCGATGTGTTTCGCTCGAAAATCTTCACGGCTTTCTTTGTGCTCTCCTTTGTCTTTCCACTGGGCTGCGCGATCCTTATCTATTTACATCACAACGTGAACGCGCTCGCCGGTATGAATTGGAACGTGCGGGATCTTTTGCCAATCGACGCGGGGTTCTTTCGGTTTTACGTGGTGTGGCAGGGGATAACGGGTTTCTTTCTCGCCATGCTGGTCGGGCCACAACAGGTTTCGCGTGATCTGACCAACAACGCGCTGCCGCTCTATCTCTGCCGGCCGTTCACGCGTTCGGAATACGTCGTGGGCAAAATGTCGATCGTGGTGATTCTCTTGTCCGCAATCACCTGGGTGCCCGGACTGATACTTTTTCTGCTGCAAAGCTATCTGGAAGGCTGGTCTTGGTTCGGGGACAACATCTGGATGGCCAGCGCGATCTTTCTCGGCAGTTTGGTATGGATCGTCTTGCTGGCTTTGATGTCCCAGGCAATCTCGGCCTGGGTGAAATGGCGCCTGGCGGCACGTGCTGCGCTGCTCGGGGTTTTCTTCATTCCGACCATCTTTGCCGAAGTGATTAATGAAATTTTCCAGACGCGTTGGGCGCACCTCTTCGATTTGCGCGCTCTGATCGGAAATGTCTGGTCCGGGTTATTCGGCACCTTTGTGCGCCAGGTTGTTGAGGACCGGGAATTTCGCAACGGCCGCATAGTGGCCACTGCCTTCAGGACCGAGCCGCCCTTGTGGGCGTCATGGTTCATGCTGTTTTTGATCTGCGCCTTTTGCCTGTGGCTGCTATCGCGAAAAGTAAGAGCCTATGAGGTGGTGAAGTGAATTTCGAAAGACGAATTGCCGATTTCGAATCCTAGAATAGTCGAAGTTACGCGTTTATGGCCCAAGATCAATCAAATTCGCAATCCGAAATTCGCAATCCGGAATTCGAGAATACGATCACGTTCGACAACGTGTCGAAATTCTATGGCGAGATTCTCGGCGTGAATCGCGTGAGCCTCGCCATTCCGCCCGGTATTACCAGTCTGGTGGGTCCCAATGGCGCGGGCAAGACGACGCTGATGAATTTGATGACCGGATTGCTGCGGCCCACACGCGGCGATGTGACAGTGCTGGGAATCCCGACCGATCGGCCAGAGCAGTTGTTTCGCAAAGTCGGGTACTGCTCGCAATTCGATTCCTTTCCTCGAGGACTAACCGGTCGAGAGTTCATCAATTCGTTCCTGTCGGTTTCGGGCGTCGCCAAAAATCAGGCTGAGGATTGGACCGAAGAGGCGCTCGAACGCGTCGACTTGCTGCCCGCCGGGGATCGGAAAATCGGGGCCTACAGCAAAGGCATGCGCCAGCGCGTGCGCCTGGCACAGGCCATAGCTCATCAGCCTTCGGTCCTGATTTTGGACGAGCCGCTAAACGGTTTGGATCCGATGGTGCGGGCTGAGACAATCGCGTTGTTTCGCCAGTTGGCCGCCGATGGGATGCACTTGATTATCTCCAGCCACATTCTGCATGAAGTGGACATGATGTCGGATCGCGTGGTGTTGCTGAACAACGGCTATGTGGTCGCCGAGGGCGGCATTCACGGCGTGCGCGATGAGATGGACGTCGAGCACCCGATGCAGATTCTGATTCGCTGCGACAAACCTTCTTTGTTGGCCGCGCGGATGTTTCGCAGCGACGAAGTCGTCGAGGCGCGCGTGCATGTCGATCGCCAGGGTCTATTCGTGAAGACGCGAAACCCCGATCGATTTTATCTTTTGCTCAACGAGGTCGTTGCCCAGGGCGAGGTTAATGTTGAGTCAGTAGCACCGGTGGACGACGACCTGAGCGCGGTTTATGAATATCTGATCGGGGCGCAATAGCGCGACTTTTTTACTTATGAGTTCAACAGCCGAGACAATCAAACCTCAAATCGCCGTCGGGAGAGATTCTTCGTGGTCGCTTTGGTTGCGGCAAGTCCTGGCCATTATGCGCCTCGAGGTGAAGAAGAATTTTCTCGGTAAGCGCGCGGTGCTGGTTTATCTTTTGGCGCTGATGCCGGTAGGTCTGCTCGCCTTGATCGCGGTCGTGAAGCCCAATGACCGCAACTGGATCGACTTTGCGCAGTATCCGCAGCTGTTCTCAGGGATTTATAACGCGCTGATCCTCCGCACCGTCGTTTTCTTCGGTTGTGCCTGGATCTTTATGAACCTGTTTCGCGGCGAGATCGTCGATCGCAGTTTGCATTATTACTTTTTGGCCGCGGTGCGTCGTGAGGTCCTGGTCGCCGGTAAGTATCTTTCGGGTCTGGTGACTTCCGGGATTCTCTTTACGACGGTCGCCATTGCCTCGATGCTGCTGCTTTTCTTTCCTCACTTCTTTTCCGCCAGCACTCGTTTCTTTCTGGAAGGCGCGGGTTTGGGACAGTTGTTGACTTATGCAGGAATTACCATCCTGGCGTGCATCGGTTATGGAGCGTTCTTTCTGGTCGTGGGATTGTTTTTCCGCAACCCGATCATTCCGGCGATGTTTCTATACGGCTGGGAGTGGCTCAATTTCCTTTTGCCGCCGCTCCTGAAAAAGATCAGCGTGATTCATTATCTGAACTCGCTGGTTCCCGTGCCGCTTTCCGAGGGGCCCATCGCGGTGGCTGCCTCACCGACTCCCGCCTGGATCTCGATTCCGGGATTGCTGATCGTGACCGCGCTGGTTTTATTCGCCGCCAGCAGGCGCATCCGGCGCATGGAAATCAGTTACAGCAGCGACTGAAGTTTTCAAAATAGGACGTGACGGGCGATCGTCAACGTTCGAGTTTTCTCTTCCCCAGCGCGGTAATCTGTTATGCTGACGCCCGAGCCCAACTCGTTCCTGTGAGGTATCCGCTCATGAAGGTTCATTTCCCCCGCTTGGTTCTCCCTTACGGCCTTGTCCAAATCGTTTCGCTTTTCGTCGTGATGATCCTGTTCGCTGCGCCGCTCTGTGCGCAGCAACCGACGGCAACGCCGGCAAAGCCTGCGCCTCAGCCTCAGTCCGCGGCGCCAACACTCGATCCCACGTTTGAGACTTTGCTTTCGACCGACAGTTACAAGCTCTATGGCGAGGTGCGCAACGTAGGTCAGTTGATGAGCAACGGCGGCATGGGCGACATCGTCGATCCAATTATCAAGCTGGCCGATCCTCCAAAAGAATTCAATTCGATTATCAAATTTCTAAAGACGAACGCCGAAGCCCTGGCCAGTTCACGCCTGCTGTTTGTAACCTGGCCGGCGCGCACCGGGATTCCGGACGCCTTTGTGGCGATTGAATTTCCCGCGGCTGAAGACGCAGCAAAGTTTGCCCCTAAGCTCGAGACATTTCTGCCGGGCATTCTTCCGCCCGTGCCGGTGGCCACACCCGAAGAAAAGCCCTCTGGGCAAACCACGCCGACCGACGTTCCACAGCAGACTGGGGCGCGAGACAAGAAGGAGACAGCGGCCGTTCCGGCAGCTTCGCCATCGCCACCGGCCGAACGTCCGGCGTTTGTGCTGTCGCATAAGGGTAATCTGGTTTTCATCAGCGACAAGGCCTTTAAATTCGAAAAGCTTCGTCCCGCATCGAGTAAATCGCTCGCCGAAGATCAGAACTTTCGGGTGGCGCACGATCGCTTCTCAAACGAATCAGTCTTTCTGTACTTCAATGTGCAACTCGAAGATCGAACCCGACCCCAGCCCTCCCCGACGCCGATGATTACCGAGGCGGAACGAGAACAAATGGAGCGGGAGATGGAGGCCGAAATAGAGAAGCAGCAGGAAGAAACCAGGAAGGCATTAGAGGAAGAGAACAACCGCCGGGCCAAAGAATCACCTGGCACTGAACCGAAGATCGTCGCCACGCTTAGTGTGCAGGCGCCACCATCCGCGACGCCGACACCAACCAAAGAGCAGGAGACTCAAATGGCGGCGTCCTCGCAGATTGGGCGCCTGCTCGACTCTATCGGTTATGGCGAGCCGCAATGGCCGGAAGCGGTCGGGGTCGCGCTGGCGCTGGAGAACAACGACTACGTGATTCGAGCGCTCCTGATCGAGCCGCCCGAAGCGAAACGACTGCCGCTGCCGTTCGTTCCGCAACTGATCTCGGGACCGGCGCTTGTTTCTGACGCCCCGTCAGTGCTGCCCGAAAGCACGGAAGTTTTTGTCAGCGCCTCGATCGATTTTCGGCAAACTTATGAAGGAATGAGAAAGCAGGCCGACATCAGAGCAAAGGCCGCAATGCGCCAGATGCCCGCGGGCGGGAAAGAGCCAACCGATCCATTTCAGGAGTTTGAGAAGAAAGCGGGTTTCAAGGTTACCGAGGACTTGTTGCCGGCTCTGGGTAACGAGATAGCCCTCGCTGGTTCGCTCAAGCTGCTGGAAGGCGTGGGGCCTTTCAATATTCGATCTCGACCTTCGGCAAAGCCTGCACCCGAAGCTGGAGCGAAAGAGAGTCAGGAGAAAAAGGAGAGCGAAGCTCTTCCCATGCTGCTGATCGCTGTGAAGGATCGTGAAGCCGCGCGCCGAGCGATGCCTCACGTGCTGGATGGGTTAGGGTTAGGCGAAGCTAATCTGATCGCCCAGACGGAAAAGCGTGAAGACGTCGAAATAGTGAATTACTCCGGTTTCTTTGCCTACGCTTTTGTTGGCAATTTTCTGATCATTTCACAAACGCCCTCGGTGCGACGTGCGGTTGACTCTTATCTAAATCATCAAACGCTGGTGTCGAACACGGTGTTTCGGAACTCGCGTCGTTGGGAGCCGCGCCAGAATCTGGGAGAAGTTTACTTTTCGCCGGCGATGATGGAGGGGTATCACGACGCGATCCGTAAAGAGGCGGGCACGATGGATCCCACGATGCGCGATTTCATTTTAGGGCTGGATCCGACGGCCTCGGCAATCACTTATGCTCTGTCGAACGAAGGGTTGGGGACTCAGCACGAAATCCATCTGCCCAAGAATCTGATCATCACGATGGTGGCCGGGATTTCATCGGCCACAAAAAATCCCCCACCGGAAGCGAATGAGATGATAGCCCAGAGCGCGCTGCGAATGATTTCAAGTGCTGAGAGCACGTACCAGTCAACCACCGGCAAGGGTAAGTACGGCACGCTGGATGATCTGGTCGAAGCGAAACTGGTCAACCGGGAGTTTCTGGAAAAGTACGGATACCGGATTGAAGTTACCGCGTCAGATGATCAATTCGAAGCGGTGGCCACGCCGCGTGAGTATGGCAAGACTGGTAAGCGCTCATTCTTTGTTGATAAGAGCGGCGTGGTTCGCGGTGACGATCACGGCGGTGGACCAGCGACCGTTGCAGATAATCCGATTCAGTAACAGCAAGCGAACTCATCCACAGATTTACGCAGATGTAGTTGCAGGCAGAGAATTTGGATGGCCGGTTAGGTATCCGCGACTCTTCAATATTTGATTTTGCGAAATCTGTGTAATCTGCGGATGCCGTTATGCCACACGTTCCAAAATCGATTCCACTATCTCAGTAGCCTCGCCGCGCACGCCCTTCAGAATTTGCGCCACCTCTAAAGCCTTCGGCAAAACAGTCAGGGCCAGTTCCGGCTGCGAACGAGCTGAAACAGTGTTGGCCATCAGTTCCAGCACTCCTTTGCCGAGCGACAATGGCCGCGGACGCCAACGCGCGCCGTCTTTGAAATTGGTCGACACTACCAATCCCACCCGCAGAGGTTTTGATCCGACGGCGGCGCCGATGTCTTCGGCGCGCACCTTCTTTGACTCGAACGAGTTTGGAAAACGCATCCCCAGCGCCCTGGGATAAGGATGGACGCGACCGCGTTCATCGAGCACCGCGTACTCGTCCGAATAGTAAGTTGCCCCGGCGCGAATCAGCCGGTCGACCAGGGTCGTCTTTCCGCTGTGACTCATTCCGGGGATGAGAATCGCGCGATCCTTCCAACCGACGACGCCGGCATGAACAAAGATGCGGCGCGGAGCATACTCGGCAACGGTCAACTGGACATGAGATTCCAGAGCTTCCAGCACCTCATCGAAATTTCGCGAACGCGCTATTCTGAGCAGGTTCCAGTAGGCGAGATTAAGGCGTCGTACTTTGGCGTTTGGATTCGCGCTCCCGCCAATCACCGAATACAGTTGGTCGACGACTTTTAGCGTGGCCGGCTTTGATCCCGGTGGCAATCGCGCGATTACATCTTTGAGAATCGACGCGTCGTTGACCCGCACGCCGACGCGCACGCCATAAGAAATGAACGACATTCCGTCCGCCCAGCCCAGGCGGTCAATTTTTGCCATTCAAGTAGAGGGTCTGCGATATCTTGGGATTCGTGACATATCCGTTAGCCACAGAGACCCTGAGACACAGAGAACGAATAGAAGCTTAAAGTGATCAATCCGGTCTAACCACCTCAGTGCCTCTGTGTCTCTGTGGCGATTTTGGGCTCTGACAGATTTTCGATCACTACCGGCTCGACCGGCTCGGCCAATTCAAATCCGAAAACTCGTCCATAAAAGTAAAGCTCGCCATCCAGGGATCGCTTGATGTTTTCCGCCCTCCGAAATCCGTGCTGCTCACCGGCGAACGCCACATAAGCAACAGGAACACCTTTCCGGCGCAAGGCGTCAACCATCATTTCAGCCTGATTTGGCGGTACTACCTTGTCTTCCAATCCCTGAAAGAAGATTACCGGAACCGAAAGTCTGTCCGCAAAATAAATCGGCGAGCGCTCGATATAGAGATCACGGCGCGCCGGATACGGCCCGATCAAACCGTCGAGATAGCGCGACTCAAACTTATGTGTCTCTTTCGCCAGGGCCTCGGCATCGCTCACGCCGAAGTGGCTGGCTCCGGCTTTGAATTGATCGCGAAACGTCAGCGCGCAGAGTGTTGTGTAGCCGCCGGCGCTGCCGCCATCGATCATCAGACGATTTGCATCGGCGTTTCCTGCATCGGCCAAAAACTTCGCCCCGTTCACACAGTCGTCGACGTCAACGATGCCCCAGGAGCCGTTCAGCCTTTCGCGGTAGGCGCGCCCATAGCCCGTGCTGCCGCCGTAGTTCACATCCAGCACCGCGATGCCGCGGCTGGTCCAGTATTGTATCCCCAGCATCAGCACGGCGATCGTGGCCGAGGTCGGTCCGCCATGGCTCTTTACCAACAGCGGCGGCCTTTCGTCTTCGGGCGCAGCAAAATCGCGATTCTGTGGTGGGTAGAAAAAGCCATGCGCCTTCACTCCGTTTTCAGTGGGAAACTCAATCGGTTGCGCCTGGGAGTAATAGCCGGCGTCGATTTTGATCTTACTCTGGCGCTGTAACACTTTTGCCTGCTGAGTAGGCAGGTCGAAATCAATAATTGAAAACGGCTCCGTCGGCGACCCGGCGCGAAACACCGCACGCCCTGGAGAGGCACAGACATTAGAAATTTCAGTATAAGGCGCGTCAATGCGCTCGAGCCGTCCCGTCTGCGTTTCGATCGCGCCAGGATGCCAGATGCCGCGCTCAGCAAAGGCACAAACAATTCGATCTGCCGATTCGAACGCGTAAGTCGACAATCCGAAGATCCATTGCGCGACGCCAAACTCAGCTTCCAGCTCGCAAACACATTCGGTTGAGCCGTTGCCGTCAGCACGGTAGATGTTCCACCAGCCTGAGCGGTCGGAAACGAAATAAAGCGTACCGTCCGGTGACCATTCCGGTTGGAAGATTGATTCATCGATGGCGCCGGCCACGCGCTGCTGGTTTGTAAGAGTGCCGTCCGCGGCAAATTCCCCGACCCAAAGGTCGCAGCCGTCCCAGGGCATGTTGGGATGGTTCCAGGTCAGCCAAGCCAGGCGCGAACCCTCGGGATTGATTCGCGGTGAAGAGTAAAAGTCGTTGCCAGAGACGAGCACCTTAGCTTCGCCATTGTCGACCGAAATCGCGACTAACTCGTTGACTGCTTCACGATTCTTTTGCCGGTGATCTTCCCGAACACAGATCAGCCGACTCCGCCTGGAGTCAAAAATCGCATCGGCATAACGCAGATCGGTGACCTCCTCTTCACTGCCTGTGCGAGTAAGAAGTTGAGGTGCTGAATTCGGCGCTTGCCGATAAAGTTGCTGGTCGGTGAAATTGGAAAAGTAAACCACGCCCTCATGGACGGCGTAGTCTCCACCGCCGTACTCATGCACGCGCGTGCGCGCGTTGAACCCTGGCGGAGTCACGTCGGTCGTGGCGCCGGCGCTCGAGTGTCGCACGATAACCTGGCGGCCGCCCTCGGAGGGGCGCATCTCGATCCAATAGATGTCATCGCCATCTATCTTGACCTGACCCAGGCCAATTGATTCCTTTACGATCAGATCGGATGTAATTGGCGACTTCCACGAGCCATAGGGAGCAACCTTCGCTTGAGTCATCGACGGAATCTTCGCTTTTATTAGTCGGAAAAGCTGAAAAACGCGATTATCGTCAGAATGTGGGAAAGTGCAAGCGGCGGTGGAGACCAGCGGCCAGAAAAAGCAAAGGCGCCGACCTCCCCCAAAGTCGACGCCCTACCCTTCAGTCTCAGTTCTCACAAGGAGAATCAATGAATGAACGCATACTAAACTCGTCTGCGAAGCGAAGGGTTGCAAAAACATTGCGATGAACTTGTGAAGGCCTTTCCTTAACAGCAGGTTTCGCGGCGGACTCAGCAACGAAGGCGGGCCCCTTAGGCGGAAGTTTTCGTTGACTCTGAAGCGAAGAAGCATAAGAATCTGTCGCATTCGCAGCAGTGTTTGATCTCGGAGGTCAATCAGATGAAGACTCATCGGTGGTTCGTGACCTGTCTCTCATTGGCATTATCATTAGCAATTTTGGACACAGCTCTGCAGGTTTCCAGAGCTGACACTTTTCGTCCCGTAGTACGAGGTCGACGCGGGGTGGTCGCGGGCGGCCATCCGCTTTCAGTCGAGGCCGGCATGCGCATTCTGCAGCGCGGCGGCAACGCGGTCGACGCCGGTGTCGCGACAATTCTGGCGGCCTCCGTGATCGAGTTCTCGCACTTCTCGTTTGGAGGTGAAGTGCCGATTCTGATCAAGCTGAAAGGACGAGACGTAGCCGTCGTCGAAGGCATGGGCACTGCTCCCGCGAAAGCAACGCGCGAATTCTTTGTCAACCGAGCGAAACAGATGGGCGGCGCCGGCACAAATGCAAACGCGCCGGATTCATCCGCGACCCAGGGCGTGACAAACGCCGGCCCGGATATGCCGACGATGGCCGGCGCAAAGTCGGGCATGATTCCGTCAACCGGGCCTCTGGCGGCGACCGTGCCGGCCGTGCTCGACGCCTGCGTGACCGCGCTGGATCAATTCGGCACAAAATCACTCAGCGAAGTTATCCAGCCGGCGATCGAACTTGCCGACGGCTTTCCGATCGACGAGCTGCGGGTGCAGTACATAAAAACGCGCGCACCGATCTTTTCACAATGGCCCGACGCGAAACGGATCTTTTTGCCGAATGGCGAAGTGCCAAAGGTCGGCGATGTGTTTGTACAGGCCGACCTCGCTCGCAGTCTGCGGGCCATCGCGACGGCGGAAAGACAAAACGCGCGGCGCGGGCGGCACGCGGCCTTGATGGCCGCGCGCGACTACTTCTATCGCGGACCGATTGGCAAACGGATTGGCGATTACATGCAGACGCACAGCGGGCTGCTCGCGGCTTCAGACCTCGCCGGATGGCATGCAACGGTAGGAGTAGCGGCCAAAGGCGAGTATCGCGGCTATGAAATCTACAAGACCGGCTTCTGGGCCCAGGGGCCGATGATGATCGAAGTGCTGAACCTGCTTGAAGGCTACGATCTGAAGAAGATGGGCCAGAACTCGCCTGAGTACATTCACACGGTGACCGAAGCCCTGAAGCTCGGCTTTGCCGACCGCGATCGTTTCTATGGCGATCCGAACTTTGTCAAAATTCCGACGCAGGAGTTGCTCTCAAAAAACTATGCGGCGCTGCGGCGCTCTCTGATTGACGGACATAAGGCTTCGCTGGCACAGCGTCCCGGCGATCCCACGAACATGAAGCCCCTGCTGGCATCGACGACCACGATTTCTTACAACGCCGCGCCCGTTCCGGAGATCTTGAAAGCTAACGACACTACTTGTGTCAACCTGATCGACAAAGACGGCAACATGTTCAGCGCGACGCCCAGCGGTGCCTGGCTGCCCGCGGTCGTTGCCGGCGACACGGGCGTGCTCATGGGACAACGTCTGCAATCGGCCTTGACCGATCCGAAGAGTCCCAACGTCGTGGCGCCGGGCAAACGTCCGCGAATCACCCTGACTCCCACGCTGGTACTCAGGGACGGCCAGCCCTTCATGGTTTTGAGCACGCCCGGTGGGGACAATCAGGATCAGGCCCTGCTGCAGGTACTCTTGAACGTGATCGAGTTCGGGATGAATCCGCAGGAAGCCGTCGAATCTCCCCGCTTTGATACTCAGCACTATGTCAGCTCGTTCGACAATCACGAATTTCTGGCCGGCGTGCTGAATGTGGAATCGCGTATCCCTGCGGATGTGATTCGCCAGCTTGGCTCGCGTGGGCACAAGTTGAAAATACAATCTGACTGGGGCACGGGCTCTTCGCCGACGGTGATCGTCTATGACCCAAAGTCGGGAGTGATTTCTGGCGGCGCCGATCCGCGGCGAGGGAGATATGCGTTGGCGTGGTGAGCAGGTCTAGAAACAGCTATTCGTGCCATCCACGCGAGAGAGGAAAAATCAAATGCAACTACAAATCGCCAGATGCATCGTCTTGTTGGCAGCCATAAGCGTGCTGATGGTTGCTGCTTCAAACTCAGGATCTTCTCAATCTGGGAACAACGGGATCGATCGGCTTGTCGCAGTGGCAATGCTAAAGGCCGAAGGCGCCAACGATGAAGCCTTGCGGGGAGCTGAGAAACAGAGAGATTTGGTTAAGCAGCAGAAGACTGAACGTGACAAGGCGCGAGAAACGGCGGTACTTCGACAGCTTGAGGCGAACGCCAGTCGAACGGCGGAGGTCCTGGCGAGCGTCAAGGCGATCGATAAGCATTTTCGAGCAAACCCGTGCAAGTGAAAGTGCTCAGAGACCTGTACGTAAACCTCAATCCCCGGAGGACGGGAGCAAACCAATTGAATCTCGTGAAGAAAAGAGGACCGAGTGCATGATCAATGGTGCGCACGTGATCGTCTATAGCAAGGACGCCGAGGCTGATCGCGCTTTCTTCAAAGACGTCCTGGGCTTTCCCTCAGTCGATGCCGGGCATGGGTGGTTAATCTTCGCGCTGCCACCGGCTGAAGCAGCGTTCCATCCGGGGGACAACGGCGACCACCAACTTTATCTGATGTGCGACGATTTGAAAGCCGAGATTTCTGCGCTTACCAAGAAGGGTATTGAATGTTCTGAGGTGCAGGAACCACCGTGGGGATTGCTGACAACGGTCGCGCTGCCGGGTGGCGGCAAACTCGGTCTGTATCAGCCGAAGCATCCGACCGCCGCAGATCTAAAATCGAAGTGAGGCACGACGGAGACAACTGATGGCAAAGACGCAGACCACGGCAGCCACAGCCGGCCCTGAACTTACGATTAGATCGATCGTTGTTGGACTAATCGTAGCCGTGATAATCGGCAGCGCTTATCCCTACTGTGTTCTCAAGCTTGGTTTTGGACCTAACCTGTCGGTCGTGTCAGCGTTCTTCGGATTCATCGCGCTCGTTCTGATTCTGCGTGCTACTAACACGAATCCACGCGAGAACAACATCGTGCAGACGATGGGCACCAGTGCGGGCCAGACGGCGTTTATGTGCGTGTTGCTGGCAGCGTTTGATTTGTTGAATGCGAAGGGAGTGCTCAATCCGCCGATTCATCTCGGCACCTGGCAGATTTTCTTCTGGCTCTGCAGCGCCAGCCTGCTCGGCATTTTGTTGGCAGTGCCGATGCGCCGTCACTATATCGATGAAGAGAACCTGACCTATGCCGACGGTTTGGCGGCGGGCGAAACCATCAAAGTACTGCACGAAGGCCGCGAGAAAGGCGTGTCGGCCGGACCGGTTAAAGCGCTGGGGCTGGGCACGTTGGCATCCGGGGCGCTGATGGCCGTAACGACTTACTTTAAGTGGATCAGAGACACGTGGTTTCTTCCCGGCATGCAGCCGATGAGCATTGGCTTCAATCTGAGCCTGTTGTCGTTCGGGTCTGGACTGTTGGTGGGCTTTCGGATCTGTCTGGCCATGGCCATCGGCACGGCAGTCAGTTGGTTCATTCTGCCAACTTTTCTTGTGAAGTACGGAATGGTCCCTGAGAAAACATTTCCGGCGACACTGCGTTGGGTGATGTGGCCCGCAACCGGCTTGATGGTGGCCGGCGGACTAACGTCTTTGGCGCTGAAGTGGCATTTGATCGTCAAGACGTTTCGCGGGCTGCGGGGGAGCAAGATAGATGTCAAAGATTTTCCCATGCAGTGGGTCGTCGTAGGTTCGCTCGTCATGACGGTGGTGATTTGTTTTGTGCAGTACTTCAGCATGGGAATACCAGTCTATCTCTCGTTCATCGCTATAGTGCTGTCGCTGCCCCTGATGCTGGTGGGGCTGCGCGTGCTGGGTGAAACGAACTGGGGCCCGATCAGCGCCATGTCAAACATGATGCAGGCGGTCTTCGCTTTCATCTCTCCGGGCAACGTGCCGGTGAACATGTCTTCGAGCGGATTGACTGGAACTATCGCGGTGACGTCCGAAGCCTTGATGCAGGACTTCAAAGCGGGGCAGTTGGTGAAATCGAATCCGCGCAACCTGACCATCGCACAGTTGATCGCAGCGCCCGTCGGTTCAATCGCGACGGCAATCGTCTATCCAATTCTGCGCGGAAAATTCGGCATCGGACCGGAAGGCTTGTCGGCGCCCATCAGTGTTAAGTGGGCGGGCTTCGCCGAGCTACTCACGAAAGGCTTCAGCGCATTGCCACGCGGATGTTTAGTTGGACTGGTGATAGGAATTGCAGTCGGCATTCTGCTAACCCTGCTGGCGGAAAAATGGGCAGAGATAACGCCTTCGCCGGCGGCGATCGGCATCGGCATGTTGATTCCGGCCGCGGTCCTGATGACTTTTATTTTGGGCGGTATCGGACAGTTCATTTGGGCGAAAGTTTCGCCGCAGACTGAAAAGGACTATCGAATTCCGCTGGCGTCAGGTCTGATCGCCGGCGAGGCGATCATCGCGGTGGTGCTGGCAATCCTGGCGGCTGTCGGCGTAAAGTTTTGACGATTTACTTTGATGACGACGACGACGGGAGATTAGTTTGAAGAGAAAATCATCGGTGCTCATGTTGGGACTATGCATCAGCTTCCTGGCCGGTTGTTCTCTGACGAAATCAAAATCCGCCCCGACGGCAAACGTCCCCTCCTCATCATCGGGGCACGCCGATCAAACTTCCCGGCCGCCGGGAGATTCGGCCACGTCCACGACCGGAGGTAATGACCAAAGCGCGCCCGCAAACGCCGGCAACGAAGTAAAAGATCAGTTGCACACGCCGGCGAAAGGCACTGACGAACGCCAGGCAGTCATGGATGCGTTGCGCGCCGAATTTGATAATCGGCAGAGTCCCTATTACACGTCGCACAGAGGCACCATCGTGTTTGTCGTAAATCGCTTGCAGGTGCATAACGGCTGGGCCTGGATGAACGGCTATCCGCACTCGTCCGATTCTCAGGATTCGTTCGGAGAATACAACGGCTTTCTTTTACATCTCCAGGGTGGGCAGTGGGCCGTCATGCGTTTGCCGCCGATGGTGAATGATCCAAGCGATCCTGAGAATCTCGATTACCCCAGCCGCAAGGATGTCGAGCGGATCAGACAAAAGTTTCCCACCGCGCCAACCGATATTTTTTCGAAATAGAATGAAGCACGCAACGACTCGCGGCCTCCTGCTAATCGACGTGACACTGGTTGAGACCCAGAGGAAATATGTAGTTCGCTGGAAATCTTTTCGGATTAGGCATTAATCGAAGAAGGGAAAGTTCATGAGCACTCCTCTTAACATGCACTCAGCGCGGATGGCGCTTAACAAGGATCCGGAAATCCGGCGGTGGGTGGAAGAATGGTTAAAAAATAACGAGCGGGCCGTCGCGGTGGACATGACAGAGGAGGAGTTTGAAAAGCATTGGCTTAACGTCCGTCCTGAGCGAATACACGAAGGCGCAATCGAAGGTATGGCTGCTTACGGGGAGTTCAAGTCTAAACCTTTGTAACCCGGGTGCCCTCTCAATGCATCTTAATCGGACCGCCCTTTGGCTCTGGCTCTAAGCCAGGACGCGTGGAATCCTGTAGGACCTCGTGGACCTCGAGCTTGTTCGGGCCGGTGAAGGCCTCTGGCGGCATTGTGCCCGACTGCGCGTGACCCTTAACAAACTCATCAGACCGCACCCAGTTAAGGAAATCTTCGCGGCTGTTCCAGATGGTGAAGACTATATATGGGTCGCCATCATTGACCGGACGGAGGACCTGGTTGGAAACAAAGCCCGGCATGCCGTCCACCAGTCCGGCGCGTTTTCGAAACCTCTCTTCGAAGGCATCGCCGTATGCCGGCGCGACGTAGATACGATTGGCGACAGTTATCATTGAGTAATCTCCCTTTGGCCTCTTTTGTTTGATGATACACGATGCCTTGTTCCGATGAAGTCATCTTTGAAGCGTGAGGAAGAGAACCATCCACGAAACCACGAGAATTAGTTCGAAAGTTGGCTCAGCGTGGCTTAGCGGCTCGTCGTTCTCGTTTTTCAACAGCCCGCCTCTAAACAACTCAAGTTTCATTTAGTCTTTGTCGTCTTCATTCATCCGGGGTTGGCTTTGAACGCAATTGCTTGATCCGCGCTCGGCGGGCCTTTTCTTCCAGGGTTCGGTTCTTTACGCTGCGCGGAACGCGCGTAGGCACGCGTGTGGCCGGGCGATAGTTCAGCTTCGCGATCTTCGCGCGCAGCTTTTGCAAACAGAGGGCTTTGTTTCGATGTTGGCTGCGTTCCTGTTGTGAAGTGACGACCACACCCGAGGGCAGATGCGTCAGGCGGACCGCGCTCTCTGTCTTATTGACGTGTTGGCCGCCGGGTCCGCTCGCCCGAAAGGTATCGACCGCGCACTGGCGCAGCAAGTCTTCGTCAGAATCCGGCAGCAGGATCATGTGCGCCTCGCGGACGGGAGCCTCCGACCTTAACTAAAAGAGAATTTGGTTATGACGAGAGGAAGGTTAAGATTCTTTATCAACGCATTGCAAATCGACTAAAGGGGATGCCCGATGAGAAATCAGGAGGCATCCCCTTCCTTTGGCTGCAGGCCGGAACAAACCGGGCTCAGATGATGATTACTCGCGCGCGACCCAGAGTCCGGGGCGCCCTGGGCGGCACGGTTACGTCGATTGGCGGCATCGCTGGAATCACGATCCGCGGCACCCGGATGTTTACTTCCGGTACCTCGATCCTGGGAATGACGATGCGGCGAGTGCCGACCGTTCCCGGTCGTATCAGTTGTCGCTCCGGTTTCTTCTCGGGAGTGAGGGTGACTGTGCGCGTGCTGTGATTGCTAACGACGGTCAGCGTTATGTCTCCGTCCTGTTTCTTATTAATCGCCCGGACAATGTCGCCTGAGGTTGCGACCTTCTCGCCATCAACCGCGGTAATCACGTCGCCGGCTTTCAAACCTGCTTTTGCAGCCGGACTGTTTTCGTTTACCGAAGTTATTAACAGGCCGCCATCACTTACCCCGAAATAGTCCGCCAGTTGTTTGGTCAGCGTCTGCGTGCTTATGCCGATGCGCCGGTTGGCGCCAAACGAGAACACGAAGTTTCCGTCGCCGGTGTTGATTTGCGGAAAGTTGTTTTCCATGCCGCGCAATACTTCGTCGCGAATTTGACTGCCAAAGAGACCTTCCACGTCACTGCGTTTCGAAAGCGTGACGCTTACTTCCTGTTCGGCTCCGCCGCGGCTAATCACCAATTTCACAGTCTGGTCCGCTGCGGCCTCGCTGACCAGGCGGTTCAGTTTGCGGACGTTCGTTACCGGCTCGCCGTCAAAGCGAAGAATCACATCGTCTTTCTTCAAACCGGCTTTTTCGGCGGCGCTGCCTTTCACGACCTGGATCACGCCGACGCCGCGAGCTTCGCGCACGCCATAGCGGCCCATGTTTTCTTTGGTGATCTCTTCGGCATGAACGCCCAGAAACGCGCCGCCATCGACAAAAAATGAAAATGTGCGGGGGGCGGCTCCCGGATCCTGATTCTCGTCCAGGGCCGGCGGCGCCAGGGCTTCCTGAGCATAGGCAATTCCGCCGGCAACGACGCCGACTGAAAAAATCAGAGCAATTACCAGGGCCAGTCTGTTACGGGTCATGTTTGAATCCTCCGGAAAGATTTTAGTGTTTTCACGCTGGGTAGGGTGGCCGGTTCCAAATTCTCTCTCGTCATCGCTGAAACGAGTCGAGGAATAGGGTTGACGAACCTGGAAAGGGCTTAGTCAGAAATCTTCCGATAAATCTCGCGCCCATCGCCAATTTCCATCGCCAGCTTGCCTTCAGAGTGAGCATAGTCGAGGTGGGCGACCGTCTCGGAAACGGCGAGGAAGCGATGCACGTCGTCCGTGTCGGGAAACATCGCGCGGGATATTTCCCAGGCGGTGGCGCCGTTCCGGGCTATCAGGCGAATCATTTTCGCCTGTCGCTCGCGAATCGCCCGCAGGTAACGGTTGAAGAGTTCTTCGAAATCATGGACCGGATCGCCGTGTCCCCCTAAAACCAGCGTGGGCGCGAGACTCCGCACGCGCGCCAGACTTACTAAATACTCAGCCAGCGAACGGAAGCGGCGCGACCGATCGATTGGATCGGGGGAGAGAATTGGATTGGGAGTGATCCGTTTCAACACACAGTCCCCGGCGATCACCGTGCGATCCGCCTCGCGCACAAACGAGCACGAACCCGGAGTGTGTCCGGGAGTGTGCACCACGCGCAACGCCCCACTTTCAAATTCCAACTCGGCATTGTCTCTTAACTCGCCGACATGATCTTCCTCCAACGAGTCCGCATACTGCCGCACGTCATCGTAAACCGCTCGCATCGCTTCAACCTCGTCGGGCGGCACGCCGGCGCGCACCAGAAGTTGGCGATGCTCTTCGTATTCCAAACGACCGGCGCGATGGCCGGTTTCCCATCCGTGTACCAGAACTTCCGCGTCCTTCGCTTCGTCGCGCAGCGCGCGCGCCATCCCGCAGTGGTCTTCGTGCGCGTGCGTGAGCAGAATGCGGCGAATATCGGAAACGGCGAGGCCCGCTTGTCGCAATCCGGCTCTCAAAGCCTCGACTGCCTCTTTGGTCTTCGGCCCCGTATCGATAAGCGTGATCGGATCTTCCGCGATGAGATAGACATTGACCGGGCCGATATAGAAAGGAGTGGGCAGAGAGATGGTGATGATCTTCATAACGATTTCAGATCTCAGATCTCAAATTTGAAATTTCAAAAGTTTAAGACGTTAAAAGGTAAAGGCTATTCCGACAAACTCGCGATTCAAGATTCTTCCGGCTTGCTACGCGCATTAAGTTCTTAATTAGGTTTGGGCTGACGAGCGCTTTGAAATCTCCAGCTCAAACTCCAGAATTCCGATCTACAATTCCGGGCACATACGGCACCAACCTTTTCCGATCGCCAAAGGACTCAGAGTCAGCTCGAATGAAGTATAACCGTTTCGAAGAGTTGCCAGTCTGGAAAGCCGCGGTCGAGTTAGGCCTCGGCGTATTCAAATTAACCTCGCGTCCCATCTTCAGGCGCTACTACAGCGTTCGGAATCAGCTGGAAAGGTCCGCGATGTCAGTATCGAACAACATTGCCGAAGGCTTTGAAAGGGGCACGACTCAGGAACTCCTGACGTTTCTTTATATCGCGCGCGGCTCCTCTGGCGAAACTCGTTCTGCCTTGTACTTCTGTGAACACCTGGAGGGTTTCGGAGATTTGAAATTTGAGATCTCAAATTTGAAATCCAAAGCGGAAGAGGTTTCACGACAACTCCGGGCTTGGGCGGACTCGCTGCAAAACTCAGACGTGCGAGGACAGCGGTATCTGACCAATAAAACCCGACGTGCATCGAAAGAGACCCAAGACCGCGAAGACTTCCTGAAAGAACTCGAGCAGATTCGCAATCGAAAAAGCTGAAAGAGCCGCGTCGGTAATTCCGCTTGCTTTCTCAATAAACGTATTTATTCGCCTCAATCATCGCATTGGCGATTCGTTGGCGCGCGGCCACCGTGTTGATGGGCGTCATTTTGGTGAAGCGGCGCAAGGCAGCCAAAAGCGTGCGCAGCTCGTCACCTTCCGCCATCGCCGCCAAAGTGTTCTTGGCTGTTGCTTCGATCCGCTCGACCGCGTCGTTGCAAAACACGCGCGTCATGTCGACATAGCGGGCCACGGCTTCTTCGCTTTGCGAGGCCGCCATTTTTTGCGTGCGCAGAATCGCCGACTCCATCGCAAACGCGTCCATGATGATATCGGCAACTCCGATCAGCACTTCCTGCTGATCGCCGAGCCCCAGCATGTACTTTTGCGCCGCGGTGCCAAGGGTCATCAGCGCCACCTTCTTCGCATTCTTCGCCAGCTTTTGCTCGGTTGCCAGTAGACTGTCGTCCAGATCGAATGAGGCCATCGAGGGCGAAAGAATTTCGTCCATCAAAGCCTGCGCGGCCGGCAGTAAAGCGAGACGCCCGCTCAGCGCCGCCTTCATCAGACGGCCCGGAATCAGCATGCGATTGATTTCGTTCGTGCCCTCGAAGATGCGATTGATGCGGGTGTCGCGATACGCGCGCTCAGCCGGGTAATCCGCTGAGTATCCATAGCCCCCGAAAATCTGGACCATCTCGTCGGTGGTGTAGTCGCAGTATTCAGACAGCGCCACTTTGATGATGGAACATTCGGCGGCGTACTCCTCGATGGCGCGCAAGCGCGCGTCCATGTCCTTCGAATCTTCGACGGCAGCCAGGCCGGCTTCGATCAGTCCCAGCGTGCGGTAGATCATCGCCTCGCCGACCCACGTGCGAATGGCCATCTCGCCCAACTTGGATTTGATGGCGCCGAATGACGAGATTGATTTGCCGAACTGCTGGCGTTCGTTCGCGTAGCGGATGGATTCGTGCAGTGCCAGTTTCATCCCGCCCAGACACATCGCTCCCAGTTTGAAGCGGCCGATGTTGAGAATGTTGAAAGCGATCTTGTGGCCTTTGCCGACCTCGCCGAGTAAATTCTCAACCGGAGTTTTGGCATCAGCAAGAATCAGCGGCGTGGTGCTGGAGCCTTTGATACCCATCTTGTGTTCTTCCGCACCGCTCTTACAGCCCTCCTGGCGCTCAACGATGAAGGCCGAGAATTTGTCGCCATCGACTTTCGCGAACACGATGAAGATGTCAGCAAAGCCACCATTGGTAATGAACATCTTTTCGCCGTTGAGGAGGTAGTGCGTGCCGTCGTCGCTTAGCTTGGCGGTGGCTTTGGCGGCCATCGCGTCAGAACCCGAACCCGCTTCAGTCAAGGCATACGCAGTAATCAAGTCACCGGCGGCGATCGGCGGCAGATACTTTTTCTTTGCCGCCTCAGTGCCAAAGTAGACAATTGGCAGCAGACCGATACCACTTTGCGCACCGAGCGTCGTAGCAAACGAAGCAGAGCGTCCGATGTTTTCGGCGATAATGACGCCGCTGGTTTGATCCAGTCCGAGCCCTTCATATTCTTCCGGGATGTTGGCGCCGACCAGGCCGAGTTCGGCAGCCTTCTTGACCAGTTGGCGAGCCAGATCCCAGTCCTTATTTTCGAGCTCAGGAATGCGCGGCAACACTTCCGCGTCCATGAACTGCCGCGTCGTATCGGCGATCATACGATGCTCTTCATTAAAATCACCGGGGGTGAAAATCGAATCAGGCGTTTGTTCTTCGATCAGAAAACTGCCGCCCTTAACGATCTGTTTTGCTTCGATTACGGCTGCCATAGTGCTTTCCTCATTCAAATCGATAGGTCCTATAGGGCCTATCGGACCTACTGAATAACCAAATGAGTTTCAGATTCTTTCAAATATTCCCGCGGCGCCCATGCCGCCGCCGACACACATCGTCACCATGCCATAGCGGCCGTTGCGCCGCTCAAGTTCGCGCAGAATCGACGCGGTAAGTTTCGCTCCGGTGCAACCGAGCGGATGACCCAGAGCGATGGCGCCGCCATTGACGTTAACCTTGTCGATGTCCAGGCCCAGCGTCTTAATCACAGCCAACGACTGGGCGGCAAAGGCTTCGTTCAACTCGATCACATCGATTTGATCCAAAGTCAGCCCCGCGAGTTTCAAGACTTTCGGGATGGCATACACCGGCCCGATACCCATCTCTTCCGGTGGACAACCGGCCGTCGCGTACGCCACAAAACGCGCCATCGGCTTTGCGCCGAGTTCCTTCGCGCGATCCGCTGACATTACTACGGCGACGGCGGCGCCGTCAGACATCTGCGAAGAATTGCCGGCCGTGATCGTGCCTTTGATATGAAACGCCGGCTTCAATTTTCCGAGAGCTTCGGCGGAAGTATCCCGTCTTGGCCCCTCGTCTTTGTCGAAAGTGATTTCGCGATGCTGCTTTTTGCCTTTTGCATCCAGCGCTTCGACGCTCACAGTTAGCGGCACAGTTTCATCCGCAAATTTATCGGCGTCGAGCGCGGCGGCGGCGCGTTGATGAGAGCGCAAGGCGAAGGCATCCTGGTCTTCGCGAGAGACTTCGTACTTGCGCGCAACGTTCTCAGTCGCCAGCCCCATGTTTAAGTAAAAGTCGGGATAGTGTTCGATCAGATAAGGGTTGGGCCGAATGATGTGGCCGCCCATCGGAATCATGGACATCGATTCCAGGCCGCCGGCGAGGGCCACCTGCGCGCTGCCAGTGCGAATGCGATCGGCCGCTATGGCGATCGACTGCAATCCCGAAGAACAGAAACGATTGATCGTCATGGCGCTGGTCTCAACCGGAAGCCCGGCCCGAATCGCCGCCGCACGCGCAACGTTCATGCCCTGTTCGGCCTCCGGCATGGCGCAGCCCATGATCACGTCTTCAATCTCCGACGCTTCCAGCCCGGGCACGCGCGCCATGGCTTCTTTGATTACTGCCGCGCCCATTTCATCCGGGCGTGTGTCACGCAGAGTGCCTTTCGGCGCTTTGCCGACTGCGGTTCGAACTGCCGATACGATTACTGCTTCTTGCATTTGATTAACCTTCCAAACTAACCACCAGGACGCAAAGCCTCAAAGAAAACATCTCAAAGAACCAAGCCAACCAGCCGTAGTGATTTCCTGCTTCGTGTCTTTGTGCCTTCGTGGTTCATGCCTTCAGTTCCTCAACGGCTTGCCGGTCTTCAGCATATGCGCGATCCGATCCTGTGTCTGGCGCGTGCCGATCAGCGACAGAAAGGCTTCGCGCTCCAGATCGAGCAAATACTGTTCGGAAACTCGCGTCGCGTGATTCAAGTCGCCGCCAGTTAGAATCCGCGCCAGCTTCTCGCCAATCAAGGCGTCGTGATCGGAAATATAGCCGGCGCGCTTCATCATGTGCACGCCCAGCTTCAATGTCGCCAGCGCCGGATTTCCGAGCGCAAGGATGTCGGTGCGCTGTTGTGGCTGCACATAACCGCTCGCGGCCAGCGCCTGGACTTCCTTCTTGGCATCGGCAATTAGGCGATCGCGGTTCATCGATACTGAATCATCTGCGCTGAGAAAACCCAGGTCGCGCGCTTCTTCAGCCGATGTTGCGACCTTTGCCAGCGCAATAGTTTCAAATGTGCGTTTGACGAACGGGAATGGATCCGCGTCTTTCATGTCGCTCGGGATTGAATCCATTGCGCGCACCAGCATCTCTTTTGTCCCGCAGCCCGCGGGAATGATGCCGACTCCGACTTCGACCAATCCGATGTAGGTTTCGGCCGAAGCGCGCACGCGATCTGCGTGCAGAACCATTTCACAGCCGCCGCCGAAAACCATTTGAAACGGCGCCACCACGACCGGCTTTGGCGAATATCTCAAGCTCATGACTGACTGTTGAAAGAACCGGCCGATCATGTCCAACTCTTCCCAGTTTTCGTCCTGCGCCTCCATCAGCATCAGCATCAGGTTTGCGCCCACGGAAAAGTTCTGGCCCTGATTGCCGACCACCAGGCCAACGAAATTCTTTTCGACTTCGTTGAGAGCGATCTTCAACATCTCCAGCGTATCGCCGCCAATCGAGTTCATCTTGGAATGAAACTCGAGACAGGCGACACCGTCACCAAGATCAACCAGCGAGGCGCCGGAATTCTTCTTGATAACACCGGTGCGATCTTTTAGAGATTTTAGAATGATCGTCCCCGGGGGATCGGCGGCCGGGACGTACTGCGCGGAAGGGAAGTCGAAATAGAAGCGCTGCCCCTTCTCCTGTTTGTAAAATGACTTTGCACCGGCATCGAGCAGCTTCTGCACATTTGCCGGGACGCTTCTGCCCTCTTCTTTTAGTTTCGCGACTGACTTCTCGACACCGATTGCATCCCACGCCTCGAACGGTCCCAGTTCCCAATTGAAACCCCATTGCATCGCGCGATCGATTTCCACCACGGTGTCGGCAATCTCGGGAATGCGATCGGCCGCATAGCAGAGCGTGCGGGAAAAAGTTTTCCAGAGAAATGTGCCGGCGCGATCTTTCGACCAGACGAGCGTCTTGATGCGCTCCGCGGTCCCTTCGATATTCTTCGCCATCTCGAGCGAAGGTATCTTCACCTTCTGTGCCGGCCGGTAATCCAACGTCGTCGTATCCAAAGTCCAAATTTCCTGAGCCCTCCCTGACGGTCGGGCTTCTGCCCCGGAGCCTTCGCCTTTTTGCCTGCGATAGAAGCCGGCCTTCGTCTTGTTGCCCAGCAAACCACGTTCGATCATCTTGCCGACGAACTCAGGCATAGCGAACATCGCGCGCTCGGGATCTTCAGGAAGATTCTCGCCCAGGTTCTTCACCACGTGCGCCAGGACGTCGAGTCCGACCAGATCAAAGGTGCGAAACGTTGCGGTCTTGGGACGGCCTACCGCCGGCCCGGTGATCTTGTCGACTTCTTCAATCGAATAACTGTCTTCGAGCATTGCGTGAATCGTTACGAGGGCCCCAAACGTGCCGATGCGGTTGGCGATAAAGTTTGGCCGGTCCTTGGCGACGACCACGCCTTTGCCAAGACGTTCATCGAGAAAGCCGAACATCGAACACGACACTTCCGGCCTGGTCCATTCGGTGCGGATCAACTCGACCAGGTGCATGTAACGGGGCGGATTGAAAAAGTGCATGCCGAGGAAGTGCGCGCGAAAATCTTCCGAACGCCCTTCGGCAAGTTGCTTGAGCGGAATTCCGCTAGTGTTGGAAGCGACGATGGAACCCGGCCGTCGATGCTGTTCGACCTTTTCGTAAAGGCTGCGCTTGATGTCGAGATTTTCGACGACGGCTTCGATGATCAGATCACAGTCTTTCAACTTTGACAGGTCGCCTTCAAAGTTCCCGGCGGTAACCAGCGAAGCGAGATCAGCAGTGAAGAACGCGGCGGGCTTTGATTTCTTTGCGGCTTCCAAACCGGCGCGCGCAATGCGGTTGCGATCGTCCGCAGCCGCGTACGGAGCCCTCCCTGACGGTCGGGCTTCTGACAGATCATTACGCGGAACGATGTCGAGCAGAAGAGTTGGAATTTGCGCGTTGGCGAGATGCGCGGCGATTTGCGCGCCCATCGTGCCCGCGCCGAGCACGGCAGCTTTTTCTACCCTGATCATAAGGGTCTAATAATACTGAATGAATGCTCATTCAGCAAGAGAAAACACGCAGATTCTAAGGTTCGGAGCCAGTCTCATCCGGTGCGCTCCGGAATTTAGGTTCCGGCTTGTCCGATGAAAACGTTCTTGTCGATCTGCTGCGGGTTGCCGAGCACGACGAAGCGAATGTTGCGCATGTATTTTTGCGAAACGCGCTGAACGTCGGCCGGGGTGACGGCACGCAGCTTTTCCAAAAACATCAGAGCGTTGCGCCAGCCACCACCGATCAATTCGTATTGCGCCAGCTCGGATGTTTGGGCGGCATTGGTTTCCTGGCTGATGTAGTAGGTGGTCAAGAACTGCGCAATGACGGCGTTGATATCGTCCGGGCCAATCGGCTCGCGCTGCAGGCGAGCGATTTCGTTGAGCATGACGCGCACTGCCTGGTTGGCGTCGACGGCCGTGACATACAGACCGCCCGTGTTGGCGCTTTGGCCGCGCAGGAACGCGTCCGGAGCGTACGAGAGATTCCGCTTCACGCGGACCTCTTCAAACACACGGTCGCGCAATAGCGAAGACGCCACTCGCATGGGATAAATGTCCGGTGAAGTAAGTGGCGGCGCCGTAAACAGTCCCTGAATGTAATTAGTCGGCAGCTCACGAGCTGTTACCTCAACCGTGGATGCCGTAAAGGAAAGTTGCGGAGGCAATTGGGCCTTGTAATCGCCGCGCGGGAGTTTTCCGAAGCTCGCCGCAATCCGCGCCTTCAGCATCGCCGGGTCGAGATCGCCGACGATTACCAGCAGCAGGCGCGACGTCTGCATGATTCGCTGGTGATACGCGCGCAGGTCTTCGGCCGTCAAACGACTGATATTCTCGGCGGTGCCCTCAGGCCGATTAAGATAAGGATGACCAACATAGGCGACGCGCTCCTGCAAACGCTGGAGATAGGAATCAGGCTCATCGGTATCATCGCGCAAACTCGCGACGATGCGTGCCTGAACCAGCGCTACATCTTCCTTCGTGAACGAGGGACGCAGCGCCAGGTCTGTAAAAATCTCCCACGAGCGATCAAAGTTGGCACGGGTCGCTGCCAAGGACAGCGCCGAGTAATCGTAACTGGCGCTGTCGCCGATAACGGTGCCCATGCGCGAAAGTTCTTTGCGCATACGCTCGCGGGGAAAGTTGGCGCTGGCTTCGCTGGCGACGTTCAGCATGAACGCCTCGACGCCTGCGTTGCTGGCGGTAACATTCTCGACCCCGCCGCGAATGAAAAGACCGGCCGCCACGGTCTGGCTGCCTTCGCGCCGTTTGATCAGGACCTTAAGGCCGTTGACTTCAAACTCGGTAACCAGCGCAGCCTGGCGCGCGATCACGCTCTGGAAATCCGGAGGCGTTGTTGCCGATTGGGTCGCTTGCCCGCGAGTCGCGGGCGCGAGCAGAGCAGCGAGCAGTAGGCAGAGAGTGACCTGCAGTAAGCGATAGGCGGCAGACTGGGAAGTCCGGTCACCGATTGACTTGTTTTCTTTTCTTTGTCGCATTGCGTTTTTTATTAGAGCGGAACAAGCTGAAACCATAAATATGAAATCTGAAAGTTCAAATTTGAGATTTCAAACCTCAAACCAGGATTCCAAAATCAAAAATGTGCAATCCTACTGTCCGATCAAATCCTCAGTCGTCAACTTTGCTTGTTGCTGAGCCCGTTCGGAGATCAAAGCCAGGCCGACGTGCGGCTTGCCCTGAATATACGTCGTCACGTAGCGGCTGATATCCGCGCGCGAAGTGCGGCGCAAATTGCCGAGATAACCGCGAAAGTAATCGATGCCGGTTGAGGACCACCAAAAGCCGAGCGTCTTTGCGTACTCGTCAAACTTTTCGCGCGAATAGAGATCGTCTGCCTCCAGCAGGGCCTTGGCGCTCTCGAGCTGCTCGTCGGTGTAGTAATCCTTGTCGTTGAAATGCGCGATCTCGTTGTAGATGGCGCGCAGCGCTGCCTGCGCCTTGTCCGGTGTGGTCTGCGCGATGATGTTAATGGGACCGGTGTTTCTTTGCGTGTAATAACCAATCGCCACGCCGTTCACCAGCCCGCTATCAACCAGGTTACGCTGAAAGCGCGAGTTGGGCTGTTGCATGATGAACGAGAAAGTATCCGCGGCGTAAGTAGCGGCGTCGTCCTTTCCCACCGACGGACCCTGCCAGGCGATTTCAATCAATACGTTGGTTACCGGTTGCTTGATAATCGCGCCCTCGCTCTTTGCCAGCGGCGGATGCTCAACCATCGGAAACTCCGCAAACGGATCTTTTTCCCGCCGGGCCCAGTCTCCAAAGAACTCCTGCGCCAGCTTATATACTTCTTCCGCGCGCACGTCCCCGGTGATGACGAGCGCGGAATTGTTCGGCACGTAATACCGGCCCTGAATCAGACGCATCATCTCAGTCGTGGCGCCGGAAACTGTCTGGCGATTGCCGAGCGCGTTCTTGCGGCTCGGGTACTTGTAGAACAGGCGGTCGGTCATTTCTTTGTTGAGATAATATGTCGGCTCTGATTCGTTGCGATCGATTTCGCCGATTACCACCTGGCGTTCGCGTTCAAATTCTTTCTCGTCAAAAAGTGGATAGCGCGTCGCGTCGCGCATGAAATTCATGGCCGAGCGTAGGTTCGGGCTGGTCGTCGTAAAGTAGTATTCGACGACTTCCTCGCGAGTCTCGCCGTTGTAGGCGATGCCGAGCTGTCCAATTCTTTGCAGATAATCTTCCTGGTTCCTGATGGCGCGGTTGGCTTTGAAAAACATGTGCTCGTAGAGGTGCGACAGTCCGTTTAGCTCCGGAGGTTCAGTGAACGAGCCGTTGCGCACGGCCAGTTCAACCGTGACGATTGGGACTGAATGATCTTCGAAAACGACGATCTCGAGGCCGTTCGCAAGCACGCGACTGGCAATGTCCGAGGCCGGCCTGGTGGTTGCGACTTTCGCAGTTGCCGTTCCCTGCGAGAGTCGCAGCGACATAGCAGCCGGCCGCGCCACTAGCGTGGCGACCATTGAAAAGGTAAGCGCGAGAATCAGAAAAGTTCGTTTCAAGGTAACTCCCGTTATGTTGTCGGAGCGGGCTACGACGCGCCCCTTTTTGACTAAGCAAATCAGCAGCAGGCATTAGCCCGCCTAAACCAAATTGCGATTGAATTACAAATCTACCATAAAGACTACGACGTCACAGAATGACCGTTGGATGCGAATTCTTTTACGGCAGCAAATGTCTTTGGGTTTCTCAATCGAAGCCGTTCGATGTTTGGAGAAGAAAAATGGATGTCAGCTCTCAAGCTACTCACATGGTTGGAAAGAGGCTTCGGCGGTTTCCGGGGTGGACCGGATGCGATGGAGCGGTGCCCCGCCGTGAATCATACCTTGGCGCCCCTTTTGATGATGCAAAATCCTACAAACGTCGCTAGGCTGAAATGGCGTTTACCTTGTAGAATCAAGCCGCCGAACGGGAAAGTTCGGAGGTTCTCTAAAGACTTGTTCACAGTTTTCCAAGAAGATCTATGGCTCTCTTAAAGGTCACCGACGCCAGCGGCCACCAGACGCAACATCAACTGAATTCACGCGCGCCCTGCACCATTGGCCGCGCGCCCGACAATCAGGTCGTGCTCGATGATCCACGGGCGTCCCGCCATCACGCGCATATTAAGTCCACCGATGACGGCTCGTTCATGATGATCGACGGCGTGTACGTCAATGGCCAGATCAAGCGAAGCGCCAACAAAGTCTATGTCAACGGCGATCAGAAATTCGAGCATCCGTTGAAGGACGGCGACCGTGTGACGATCGGAGCCAGCACGCTCAAATTCGAACAAGCCAGGGAAGAGAGGACCGCCGATCTCAGTTACGACGACAAGCCCCTGGGACATACGCAACTGCTGATGTCCGCGAAGGACGTGCTGACGACGGTGTTACGTCAGGGCGATTCGGGAGCAGGCACCGTCGCCGGAGCGCCGCGCGACAAGGTGCTGGAGTCCCTGCAGCGCAAGGCCAACATTCTCAGCGAACTCTACGAGATGAGCAAAGCGCTGGGCTCCGGATTCGATCTCGACAAGATTTTCAAGAAAGCGACGGACATCATTTTCCGTTCGACGCCGGCGGATCGCGTGATTGCTTTGCTGGCCGAAGGCATAGTGACAGAGCAGAACGCCGACGAAGCGAAGTTGTTCCCGATCGCCACTCGAGCCCGCGACGAAAAGCTGGAGGCACACGCGCGCAAGATGACCATCGGCCGCACGATCACGCGCAAGGTGATGAAGGACAAAGTCGCGTTGCTGTCGCAGGATGCCGCGGCCGATGAACAATTTGCCGGGGTGGATTCGATCGTTTCGCAGGGTGTGCGCTCGACAATCTGCGCGCCGCTGTTCACTGAAGCCGGTGTGCACGGCGCTCTCTATGCCGACCGCCTTGATCCCTTCTCAGCTTTCAAGCCCGATGATTTGGAATTGATCAGCGCCGTAGCGGCGCAGACAGCAATCGCTGTTGAGAATGTCCGCGCGCACGAACGTCTCGCGAAAGAAGAAGTGGCTCGGGTCAATTACGGACGGTTCTTGCCTGAGTATGTTGTGAAGCAAATACTCGAGAACCCCGATTCTTTCAAGCTGGGCGGAGTCCTCCAGACTATCACCATTCTTTTTGCCGACATCCGCGGTTTCACTCGCATCTCAGAACACGCGCCGCCGGAAAAGATCGTGCAATTGCTTAATCGTTATTTCTCGGCGATGACCGACATTATCTTTGCGCACGGCGGCACACTCGATAAGTATCTCGGCGACGGGTTGATGGCGTTGTTTGGCGCGCCGACGACGACACCAAAGGATGCGGCCAATGCGCTCAGCGCCGCCGTAGCCATGCAGCGCCGCATGATCGGAATCAACGTCGAGTTGATCGAGGAAGGCTTCGCCGAGATTGGCATCGGTATTGGTTTGCACACCGGTGAAGTCACCGTCGGGTACATCGGCTCCGAACGTCGATCTGAGTACACAGCGATCGGCGACAGCGTCAACACCGCTTCGCGCCTGGAATCAAATGCAAAAGGCGGCGAGATACTGGTGAGCGAAGTCACCGCCAAGGCGGCCCATTCGCGTTATCAACTCACTGCGCGTGAGCCGATCAGCGTCAAGAACCGCGAGCAGCCCGTGCCGCTCTTTGAAGTTGAGTGGCAAAAGGCGACCGGAACCTAGGCAAGGAAAAAGTAGGAAGGTAAAAGTAAAAAAGTAAAAAGAATAAGGCGAGTTGCGGGCGCGCCACGTTTGGAACTGTATGATGTTCGGCGGTGTCCTAGTTTTTGCGTTTTTACTTTTTCCTTTTACTTTGTCCCGTGAGCTTTAAAGACTTTTTCAAACGACAGATCCTGGTGGCCCGCGTTTACGGCATTCCCGTACGCATAGACTATCGTTGGTTTCTGATCTTTGCCCTCAGCGTCTTCCTGATAGCGTCGAATCTTCACAAGAGTCACCTGCAACTTGTCACTTACCGGCTTCCGCCCACCGATGTGTTGAGCGCGTGGATTCTGGGAGTCGTGACAACACTCGCCCTTTTTCTTTCCGTTTTTGGCCACGAGCTTTCTCACGCATTAGTGGGGCGTGCCGAAGGTATCGAAATTGAAGAGATTGTTCTGCATCCGTTTGGTGGCCTGGCGCGATTGCGCACACAACCTGACAGCCCCCGTGCCGAGTTTCGCATCGCCGTCGCCGGTCCGGCCGCGAGTTTCCTCTTTTCCCTGGTCGGGTTCGCCGGCGCCAAACTTTCGGCGATGGCCGGGTTTAACTCCGGGGTCGCTGTTTTCTTTTTTGTGGGCGCCGGAAATCTCCTGTTGGCGGTATTCAATCTGTTCCCCGGATATCCACTGGATGGCGGCCGCGTATTGCGCGCGATCATCTGGAAACGCAGCGGCAGTATTCGCGATGCCACGCGCATCGCCGGATTCTGCGGCCAACTGATGTCCCTGGTGCTGATTTCATTCGGGCTTTACATGGCATTTGCGCCTAGCTTCCGGGCTTACTTCATGGGCCTCTGGGCAGTTCTGGTGGGCGTCTTTCTTTTGGGAGCGGCTACCAGTGTGGTGCGGAGTACGCCGGAACCGGCGACTGTCGCCGATGCCATGTCGGCGCCGATCGCGATCGAACCGGACCTGCCCATCAGCAGATTTGTCGACGAGATTCTTCCGCTTCATCGACATGCCAGTTTTCCCGTCGCTCATGAACGGAGGTTGCTCGGGATTCTTTCGCTGGAGGAGTTGAAGAAGATTCCCCGAGAGCGATGGCGCGATCGTCGCGTCCGCGATGTAATGAGAGCAGTGAACAAGACGCTTTTCGTGTCGCAGGACACAACGATTGAAAGTGCCAATGAAATGATCGAACGGAATGGCGTCGGATCGGTTGCGGTTGTCAATGGAGCGGGTGAACTGGTGGGGTTCATGCGCCGCGGCCGATTGAAGAGACGAAAGACCTGAGCGGGCTGTTCTGTAGGTATTACCACCAAATAACCATTGCCTCACGCCCATTTTTCCGCGATAATCCCAGCGGAGCGTCCGTTAATATCTGGCCGGGCGCGACTGTCTGTGCGGTCCCCTCGGGCAATTGATCTTGGTTTTGAGGCACGACTGATAGCGTGGTTTTGTACCCCGATATCGGACGGTAATCGACTACTAAAAGGCGCATGTTATTACTACTCACATCGCTGGGCGACTATCTTTTGAGATTGGCGGAGCCGCGCGCCATCCTGGATATTGTACTGGTCTTTCTGGTCGTATATGGCGTTTTGAAACTGGTGCGGGGCACCCGCGCCGCGGCCATGGCCGCCGGCATTGGGGCCTTCGCGTTACTCTATTGGCTGGCAGTTTATCAGGGCCTGGCGACGTTGGAGTTTATTTTGCGAGGCGCCCTCCTCTATGTCGGGGTCGCAATCATTGTTCTGTTTCAATCTGAGATTCGCCAGGCGCTAATCAGATTCGGTAACCGTTTCCGCTTGCCATTCACGCGGCGGCATCAAAGCCAGTTTGGCGAAAGTATCTATGACGAAATTGTTCTGGCCGCTACTACGCTGGCTTCAACAAAGACCGGCGCGCTGATTGTCATCGAGCGGAACGTGGGATTGAAAGGAATCGTGGACGCCGGAGTCGGACTGGACGCCGAGCTCAGTTATGACTTGATCGTGGCGATTTTCAATCCGGCGGCGCCCTTGCACGACGGCGCGATTATTGTGCGTGGGGATCGTATTGCCGCTGCCTCGTGCTTCTTACCGCTGTCTTTGAACCCGCAGTTGTCGAAAGACCTGGGCACTCGTCACCGCGCGGCCCTGGGCGTCACAGAGGATTCCGACGCCGTGGCTATCGTAGTTTCTGAAGAGACGGGCTTGATTTCTTTTGTGCGCGCTGGACGAATCAAGCGGGCCCTGGATCCGACGCGCCTGCGCGCGGCCATCTTTCAAACTATCGAAGGCCACGTAGCCCCGGCTGCGACTGCGGCGCGCATTAATGAATCAGACCGAGAAACTGAAGAAATTGCTTCGGCGTGAATTATCCGTTTATGCCCTTTCGCGAAATCAGCAGATTCACTCGCTCACCTGGGACTGCCGGGGGCCTGATGCGCCGGATCTTCATCGAAGACTGGAGCCTTAAATTGTTGGCGCTGGCGATCACTCTGGTGCTTTGGTTTATGGTATCCGGGCGCGAGATTGAGCGCGAGCTTGTCGTTGAACCTCAGCTGGAAGGCAAGCCGGCGCCCACGTACGAAGTCAGAGAAGTCGTGTCGACGCCGGCCACGGTTCGGGTCGCCGGACCGGCAGGCCACGTGAATGCCCTGCAGAAGGCCATTACCGAAAAGATTTCTATTGAAGGCCGCCACGATAGTTTTGATGTGCATAAGGCGCTCATCAGGATTTCCGATCCCAGAGTGGAAGTGCGTGATACAGTCAACGTTCACGTCACTATCATCGCTGTCGAAAATCCAAAGGCCAAGCCCCGAGAGACGAATTGAAGCCGGAAAACATAAGGAAACTTTTCGGCACGGATGGCATTCGCGGGGAATCCGGAAAATTTCCCCTCGATTCGCGCACCGTGCGGATCATCGGCAGGTCGCTTGCCGGACATCTCTCAAAACGAACCCATGGACGAGCACCGCGCATCGTTATTGGCCGCGACACTCGCGAATCAGGTGTCTGGATCGAACAAGATCTGGTCGCCGGGGCGCGCAGCGAAGGCACTGAGGTTGAATCCGCTGGGATCATCACTACACCGGGGATTGCATTTCTCGCGCGTACGTTACCGGCTGATGCCGGAGTGGTAATCAGCGCTTCTCACAATGCCTACCAGGACAACGGGATTAAGGTCTTTGAGCCTTCGGGGCGCAAACTCGATGAGGGTGCTGAACGGGACATCGAAAAAGACGTCGTCGACGCTTTGCCGGAAACCGCTGGCAGCGCCAAGAATAATCCTGAGGCCGATATAGCCGAGCGAAGCCCGACTGACTTGCGCCGGCTTTATCTTGATTACCTGGCTCATGATGTCGCGCATGGTCTGTCGCTTGAACATCTCACTATGGTGGTTGACTGCGCGAACGGAGCCGCATGGGAAATCGCGCCGCAGCTCTTCGAACGCCTGGGCGCCCGCGTTGTCGCAATTAACAATCAGCCTGACGGCCGCAACATCAACCGCGAGTGTGGGTCATTACATATCGAAGGACTGCAGCACCGCGTCTTACAGGAGCGCGCCGATCTTGGCGTTGCCTTTGACGGCGACGCTGACCGGGTGCTGTTCGTCGACTCGGGCGGCAGGTTTGTCGATGGCGATGCAACGTTGTGGGTGCTCGCTAACTATTTAGAAAGGCGCGGCGAGTTGATTGACGACACTGTTGTAGCGACGGTAATGAGCAACATTGGTCTGGAAGTCGCCCTGCGTTCGCGCGGGATCAAACTTACGCGCACCGATGTCGGCGATAAGTATGTCCTGGACGAGTTGCTTCGCATTGGAGCAACTCTGGGAGGGGAACAGTCGGGTCACATAATCTTTCCTAAATTGAGCCTGGCCGGCGACGGAATCATCACGGCCATCGGGCTGCTGCGCGCAATGCGCGACCAGGCTAGCTCTCTCGCTGAGTTAACCGAAGACTTTAAACGATACCCGCAACTGCTGGTGAACGTGCGCGTGCGGGAAAAGCTGCCGTTTGATGACCTTCCCGCGGTGCAGAATCTGGCAGAGAAGGTTGAGCAGGAGTTGGGTGACCGGGGGCGACTCCTGTTGCGCTACTCGGGCACAGAGCCGCTCGCGCGCGTCATGATCGAAGGAGAGAGCCAGAGCCAGATCGAAAGTCAGGCCAACGCGCTCGCTGAAGCAATCAAGACTGAGCTCGGCGCCGACGACTGAAAACCTCCTGCCCAACTTCGCCGCAAGAGTCCGAGTAGCGGTCTGATCGAGAAATTCTTACAATGGGCACGGTGAAATAATTGCACCCACAAACCCTATGAATCGTATAAAAGCCGAGCAAGACCGCGTGTTTTGTTGAAATTCCGATTGCAAACAAATCTCTATTGCGCGGCATAATGGTTGCGATGTATATTGTGGGGCAAGAGAGACGGTTGGTGGATCCTCCGTCTCAAGTGGTTGCTGGGGTGAGGACAGTAACCACGCAAATGGATGAGCGCTGCGACGCCCACGTTGCAGCGCTCATTCCGTTTTTATGAGCACGCCGGACTTGCGACGCAAGCTCAAAGTTTGCGTTGCACTTATCGAACGAGCATTTGACTCTGCCGCGCGTTTCGAGTAGAGATGCGGTTTTATGATTGCGTCTTCTGCGACCAACTCTACTACGAAGTTTCTCGTCTGTATCGCTTTCCTTTCCTTGTT
>DASQAF010000024.1:0-7309 GCA_035635855.1 Pyrinomonadaceae bacterium | reverse complement strand
CTATCCTGCTGCCGGGTGGGCGCGAGATCGTGACTCTGCGCGATGCCGGCGACTACATCACCAGCCTGCCGAAAACCGAGCAGGATCTCGAGGAGTGGCAGGCCGCGGTAGAAGCCCTCCTCCTGGTAGTCGATCGGTATTGGCGAGAGATCGCAATAGCGGGCCTGATCGTCTTGGGTCCGATCTAGCGAAGCACGAATTTCGGCAACAGCTCTGTCACAGTAATCATTCAGCTGCTTGAGCCTTTGCTCCTGCGCCCAAAACTCAACAATGTGAGTTGCGGCCTGCACTCGATTGAAGGCGACAAACTCGTCAACGGACCAAGGCAACTCGGCGGACATCGATTTGGGATCGTGACGGTTCATTTTACTGACACGCGTGCTTTGTTCTTGCCGCTGGTCTTTTCATTGACGGTCGCCTTTTAGAACTTATTGGGGCGCTTCCGGGCCGCTTCGATGGCCTAAGAAAGCCAAATCGGTGCGTATTCCGGACTTCAATCCACTATCTTTCGGGTGGGAGACATTGACTCAACCGGGGCGTGAGAGAGTGGGATCGGAGAATGCTTGACCTCTATCGCGCAATCGAACCGTATCCTGCGGCATTAGGGTTCACCGCTCTTAGCGCGGGCGTGATTTTCGTCGCCTTGTTCGGCGCAATGCGATGGTTCGCTGGATTGCATCGAAATTCAGCGAGCGCTTCGAGGCGTTCAAGCACGCTCAGCAACGATGAAATCGAACATCTTAAATTTCAGATCAACGCCTCTATGGATCGTGCCGATAAATTGCATCAGCGCGAATTCGAAACCGTACCAGAGGCATGGTCGTCACTCGTCGGCGCTTTTAACTCCGTGAAGTCGTTTATATCCTGACCTTCAACGTATTTCAGATACCGATCTCGAAGACTTCTTGGCTGAAGCCGAAGGGAAGTTAGATGCAATTAGAGAGTGTGACCGCTTCATCACAGTCTCTTGGTTCTTCAGATGGAACAGTCGTTTTGACTCACGGGTTTCTGCCGCTTCGATTAGCTTCTAACAACCGGGGCTGGTGAGTGCATACACTCAATTTTCACCCGGAGGCCGCGGGGCAGTTTTTGGCGGCGGAAAATGTCCTGCGGCCTTTTCAATTTTCCAATTGCCAGTGACCGCCTTCGGGCGGTCTTTTTGTTTGGCGGTTCCAGAATTAACCCGCAGCGGCAGGCATCAAGCTTAACGAGCGAGTTTCGTTGCGGCGCCCATTCGAAATTCTATCGTCAAGATAGTCGCGCGGTTTTGACCAACGCCGCTCCTGCCGGCCATGCGTACCGCGCGATTAGGGCTTGCTGCTGCGCGAAGGCAGCGGCCCCGCTCGATCGTGTTTGGACGGAAAGCTCAATGACGCAGCGACGCAGCTTGATCCTCTCGATCGAAAACTGGAGAGCACAGTCCGTTGCCTTGGGGTCGAGGTAGACGACGCTCTACAAATCGCCGAGCAAATCGAGCTCTAGTCATCGAATCTGGTCAAGCCCACCCTGCCCTACCTACCGCTCGGTGAAGGCAACGTCCAACGAGTTGAATACGGGTTTGAACATGTACCGAATAATAGATTTTGAACCGGTTTGGATGTGGGCTTGCAGGACCATTCCAGGTGCAATCGGATAATTGGTTGCGCCAGAACTCACATGGTCCTGCAGCAGACGAACAGTGGCTTTGTAATAAGGCTCGCTACTATTCGGACCAGGCGCGGCCTGTCCCGGCGGCGGGTTGAAGGTAGTCGCCGACACGAATTCCACCTTGCCGCGAACTGAGCCAAATATCGCGCTGTCGAAGGTCAGGAGCCGAATCTCCGCGTCTGCATCCGAATGAATGTGACCGGAGTCCTTCGGATCGATTCGTACCTCGGCTACCAATTCATGGGCGGTGGGAACTATCCGAGCCACCGGATCGCCAGCCTTGACGACCTCCCCGACGGATTTCGGGGTTAGTTCCTGAACAATTCCATCTGAGGGAGCGCGCACCAAGAGTCGTTCAAAGCGATCGGCAAGTTTGATCAATTGCTGTTCGGTCTCCGCCAAATCTGAGGCCGCCTTGACACGCTCCTCGCTTAGCTTCTGTATAGCCTTAGCATCGGCTTCCGCCAGGCTACTTTCAGCTTCTATGACAGCATCCCTCGCCGAAACGAGCTTACCTTGAAAATTCGGGATTTCACCCTCGGCATGTTGCAAGACATATTTTGCTTCGAGCCAGCTCTTACGAGCACCAAGGCCGGCTCGTTGAAGGCCGTCTTGTAGCGCAACTAACTCCTGCTGAACTTCAACTTGCGCTCGCGCGGATTCCAGACCAGAATTCAGCGTTGCGATTTCGCTGCGCTTCTGAGCGGCCTTGGCTTCGAGGGTCGCGCGCTCGTGGCGTCGTTGAATGACGGAGCTAACGTACAATTTTTCCTGTTGCGCGGCCAAGTCAGCAAAGTCCTCCTTCAAACTGCCGAAGTCCGGTATCTCGTCACGGCTTTGCGCCTCAATCCGGATAAGTTGAAGTTTCAGATTCGCACGGCGTGCCTCATACTGGTCCCGGTCACTGATTGCCGCTTCCGGCCGCAGCCTGATCAGGGGTTGTTGGGCGGCTACAGTCATGCCCTCGTGAACAAAGATTTCGGCGACGATGCCACCTTCAAGATGTTGAACATTCTGAACCTGGCCGCGCGGAACTATCTGGCCCTGTGCGACGGTAACCTCGCGAACCTGCGTCAAGGCACCCCAAACGATTGCGGCGATGACGAAACCGGACGCGGTCAGCAGTGTCGCGACCAGTAAACGAGGTGGCCGGCCGTCCTCCAGCACGAGCGGTCGTGTAAGCCGTCGCGCGATTTCCACTCGCCTGGCAGGTGGTGACGACAAGGTATCTAGGACCTCCGGCGGAGCGCAAATCGGCATCGTGAACCTCTGAATAAAGAAGACTTATTCTCAGTGCTGGCAGATCAATCAGGCAGCGGCATAAATCCGCTCCAACACTTTCTCCGGCGGCCCGTCCAAAGCGATCTGTCCATCCCTTAGCACGATGACCCTATCGGCCACGCGCATATGACTTGGGCGAAACGTCGTAAATAAAACGGTTGCACGGCCCTTAAGCGCCGCAAACTTTCTGAGCAGATGTCGTTCTGAAGAAGTGTCGAGGGACGCCGCGGGATTATCCAACATGAAAATGGGGGCATCTTTGATGAAGCAACGCGCGAGGGCCATTCGCTGTTTCAACGCGTCTGGAAAACTCTCGAAATCTGCTGCTGTAAGTCGTTTGTCGAGCCCCCCAGCCGTCAGCCGCTCTTCGCTGTCGAGCCCCATCTCCGTCAAGGCTCGCATTACATCCGCGTCACTTGCATCCGGCCGGGAAAGGCGAATATTTTGGGCTAGGCTACCGTAAAAGAAACTTGCAGTCTCGGGCAGGAATGCTATCTGCGATCGCCATTCGGCTGGATCAATTTGGCGCAAATCCATATCGTCCACCAGCACAGACCCGAAGGTGGGAGGATATAGCCCTGCCATCACCCTTAGAAGCGTTGTCTTGCCCACACCGCTGGAACCTGTAATCGCAATCATTTCGCCGGGCTTGATTTGAAGCTGAATATTGCGCAAGACCGCTTCCGGTCGTTGCGCATGGCGAAACGCCAGACGCTGCGTCGAAATCTTCCCCTTGAAATGGCGAAAGAATGATCGTTGGGCATGAGCATGTCTTTCGCTACGTATCTTCACCAGCCGGTCGATCTGTTTGAACGTCTGCATCGCCTGCTCTATTCGAGGCAGCGAAAGATAGGTCGATTGCACAGGCGCAAGCACTCGCCATATCAATGCCATGGTTCCAATCAGCGCACCTGATGTCATCGAACCATTGCTAACATGGAGTGCGCCAAGACCAAGCGTTGCGATGCCGGCTACACTGACCAGCATCTCGCCTAAATACTGCTGAATATTGTTAAATCTGCGCGCGCGATTGCTCAGGCGGGAGATCAGGCCTGACAGGTATTGATGGCGTGCGATCCAGACTTCCTCGGCGCTGAGCGCCCGGATTACGCGGCGTTTACTGAAAAGTTCTTGCAGTAAGAGATGTCGGCGCTGCTTCGCAGAACTGATTTCGCGCACGTAGCTGCGCGTCATCGGAATCGTGACGGCGGCGAGCGCGGCATAAACCGCGATCAGCGAGATAGGCACCCAGACGAGATGGCCGCCCCAAACCGCGATTGCTACGATGAAGATAAAAATGAAAGGAATGTCGACGATTGACGACGCCAACGTTCCTGTAAAGAAGTCGCGCATGCTTTCGTATTGTTTGAGGCGCGAAACCTGAGCGCCAATGGGAGCCGATTCTATCATTGAGACCGGCATGTTGAGAATGACTTCGAATGACTTCATGCTGATCAACGAATCAATTCTTGCGCCAAAATAGGCCATCGTACGCGCCCGAATGCTTCGCAATGCCAGGTTCGTGGCAATTACAATTCCGGCACCTACGGCGAGCATAATCACTGTATTCGTGGATCTCGTGCCAATTCCCAGGTCATAGACGAAAATGACAAAAATCGGCAGCGTGAGCGCGGCGAGATTTCCTAGAAAACTGAAGGCCAGCATGGCAGCAATCGCTGGTTTAAATCGCTTTACGGCAGAAAACAGCCAGGACTTTCCTTCATCGAGGAGCTCTTCTTTGCCAGTGTGATTCCAGACGATGAATACAGAACCAAGCTGGCTTGTCGGGACCAGCTGTTTCCAGGATGCAGAGCTTCCGTCGAATACCAGCAGCGTGCCATCTGCATGCCGTTCGACGATAAGTATGGCGTCAGAGCCGTCGCAAGAAAACAAACAGGGCATAGCCTCATTGGCTATCTCCGACTGCCTGACCGATCGCTGTGACGTTCCGTAACCCAAAAGCGTGAGAACAAGACGTAAGGCCTCAATACTTTCAACTCGATCAAAATGCGGCAGAGCTTCGCGAATTCGGCGGCCTTCCCCCGCCCACCCAAACAACGCCAGCGTGGGGGCAAGGCAAGCTTCCGCGGGCGTCTGAGGTCGGACGATGTCATTAATGTCCGTGACGAGCGAAGTTTCCCCAGAAGATAGTTGGGCATCCGAAGGGCCGGCAAATTCTTCGGCAATCCGGGCGAGGCTCGCGTGAACGGGGTTGTCCAATTTCACCGGGCCTGCATCCGGGATGCCGTCGAGAGCGGGGCTGACGCTGCTGTGTATGGTCATGACGCCGCTCTCTCGAACGTGCTTGGCGCAGGAACAGACCAAGTAGCATGTCCGTCTTCAACAAGAATCAAACGATCGCAAAGGGCCAGCAGGGATGGACGGTGTGTTACGACGATTACAGTCAGACGACCGCGCAGCGTTTCGAGCGCACGTATCAACGCAGGCTCCGCGACCGCGTCGAGGACCATATTGGCCTCATCCAAAGCGAGCACACGTGGCCTATTCGTCAAAGCACGAACGATGTTCACCTGTTGGGCGATAGACATCGGCAGGTCGTCGCCAATTCCTCGGCCGAGCTCCGTTTCGTATCCGTCCGGTAGTAGATTAATCGTAGTTTCCAGGCCGAGCAGTTGCGACATCTTTCGCGCGAAATCGCGCTTTTCCGGGCTGAATACCGTGAGATTCTCCATGATCGTGCCGGAAAACATCACCGGCGCGGCTCCCACATAGGCGATACAGGGCCGTATGGCTTGGAAGTTCGGCTCCATCGTTGAGACACCGCCAATGGTGATGCGGCCCGAGGTCGGTTCGATCTCTCCTTGAATGAGCTTCAACAGTGTGGTTCGACCTGAACCACCTTTACCTTTGACACCCGTGATCGTTCCCACCTTGATCGAAAGATCGACAACCTCCAAGGCGGGATCGGCAGCAGTGTCATACCTGAATGTGACTTTCTCAAACTGAATGTCACCGACGACGCTTGTAAGACCCACAGGAGCAGGAGCGGGCTCGACGGAAGGTAAATCAAGCAGCAACCGAACTTCGGCACGGCGGTGGTCTACGTTTTCCCTCTCCGTCCAGAGCGAGATTGCGCGCAAAAGAGGCTGGAGAATTTGACCTGACAACATGGTGCAACAAGCCAAAGCGCCCATTGTCAGATGATCATTTATTACTTGAGAACCTCCTATCGCGACCACAATGAGTTGCGAGATATTGCCATAAAGCATTGCCGAGGTTTGGTTGGCCTGGCCGGTTAGTATGGATGCCATTGTTGTTTCGGCAACCGCCTGCTGCAATCGCTCGAAGCGTCGCTGCATCTGCGGCTCCATCGCCATACCCTTGACCGTATGTATCCCGGCTAAAACTTCGGCGATGAAGTCGTACTTCCGATTGTCTTGCGCAGTACGCAAATCCAGAATCTTTCGGAATTTGCGCGCACGACCAATGGCAAGCGCGGCAAACATCAAAAACAAGACTGCGGGAACGAGTACCATCGTGCCACCGACAATGGTCAACACGATCAGCGCTATGCCTACAAAGGGTAGATCGATCGCGACCAGTCGGGCCTGACCACTGTGATAGTCGGCCAGTGCCGCTGCGGCGGCATAACGGCTGATGTTTACCGCGGCGGGACAGCGCTCAAACGAGCCATTAGGGGCTCGAAGAAAACGTGAAACCCCTTCGTTCTCCACCTTCTCGACGAACTGCGTCGCATGCCAGGACAAGAGTGCTGATCGGGAAATCTTCAAGGCATAATCAATGGCAATCGCAAATGTGAGACCCAAAAACAGGTAAGCGAGCGTCGCCAAAGAATGGTTTGGAATGACCCGGTCATAGACCTGCATGATCGATAGCGGGAGCGCCAAAGCCAGTAGATTTACTGAGAAGGATGCAAATTTGACTGAGATTGGTACTGACGGCTCTCGAACGAATTCACCATCGCTCAACGATACGAAGCTTACCTGCTTACCACGAGACGAGCCATCAGCGCGGCGCGTGAACCTCCGCCAACCCTGCCTCAAAGGAAAAACGCTCGAAAACTTTTCAAATAACACGACGGGCACGCTATCCAGACCTAAAGTGTCCGATGATTATTAACGAGATGCGTTAGCGCGGCGTTAAGTCAGCTTGAATGGCTTCGCAAACAAATCGGCATCGATACATTCAGCATCTGGTTAAAGCTGACGTCCGATCTCTCTTACGTCGCTTCGCAAGGATTTAAGATGTCTGTTGTTGTATGGACGCCGAAGGTCGTCGTCGGTTGACCAAAGAGACGGCAGTACAGGTGTCAGATGTCCGACAATGATGTTTTGGTAGAGTTGCTGGGTAGCCCTGAGATCAGGACGATCCGGAAGCCGGAAAACATCCTTGGACGCGG
>DASQAF010000023.1:0-254800 GCA_035635855.1 Pyrinomonadaceae bacterium | reverse complement strand
GCCTTCGGCCATCAAGACATTCAACTGGCTGGGAACACTTTGGGGCGCGAAGATTCGTTTTACCACCCCGATGCTGTTTGCGATCGGCTTCGTTTCAGTGTTCGTGGCCGGCGGGATCACGGGACTCGTGCTGGGCCAGACGTCTCTGGATTTCTTCTTTCACGATACTTACTTCGTGACCGCGCACTTCCATCTGGTCATGGGTGTAGCGTCGATCTTCGGCATGTTTGCGGCGACCTATTTCTGGTTTCCGAAAATGTTTGGCCGCATGATGAACGAGAGCCTGGGCAAGTTTCATTTCTGGATCACTTTCATCGGCGTCTATGCCATCTTTGTTCCGTTCCATGCGATGGGCATGGTCGGCATGCCGCGCCGTTACGCGCAGTTTGGTGAGTATGAGTTCCTGAAGAACACACATCCGCTGGTAATGTTTGTGACTGTGGCGGCGATCATTACCGCGGCTGTTCAGCTCGTCTTCTATTTCAACTTTTTCTGGAGCATGTTCAAGGGCCAGAAGGCCACGGACAACCCCTGGGAAGCGACCACGTTGGAATGGACCACGGCGACGCCGCCGCCGCACGATAATTTTGCCGGCGTGATTCCGACGGTGCACCGCGGGCCGTATGAGTTTGCCGTGCCGGGCGCGCCGCGGGATTTCGTAATGCAGACCGAGCCGGAAGGCGTGGAGGTCGCGGCAGAATTGGGAGACAGAAGCGGGAATGGCGGCAACGGTCACAAACACTGAAGGCGTCGCAACTGCGATTGGCGGTGGGCCGCGTTCGCGTGGAGGCAACGGCTTTCCTAAGAATGGCGGCGGCCGGGATGGCAAGGACGGGGAACCGCTGCGGTTTACGCCGGCGCGCTATCGCATCGGCGTCTGGATGGCTATTGGCAGCATCGTTATGTTGTTCACGGCGCTGACCAGCGCTTACATCGTACGTTCAGCCTCGGGGAATGACTGGCAGCCGATCGCGATGCCGAAAGTGCTTTGGTTGAGCACGCTACTCATCGTTATCAGCAGCGTGACGATGGAAGTTTCGCGCCGCTCTTTGAAGCAACAACGGGACGCGCGTTATGGACGTTGGCTGATGATTACGGTGGCGCTCGGTTTGGGCTTTCTCGGGTCGCAGATTATTGCCTGGCGACAACTTGTGCGGCAGGGAATATACCTGGCCAGCAACCCGTACAACTCGTTCTTTTATCTGTTCACCGCGGCGCATGGACTGCACTTGTTGGGCGGCATCATGGCTTTGACTTATCTCTTGCTGCGCACGCGCCAGCGGCGCTCAACGATAGACGGCGAGTTGCGACGGGTAGGCGCCGCCGATTCGGCGACGATCTATTGGCATTTCATGGATGTGCTGTGGGTCGCGCTGTTTTTTCTTCTGTTCTTTTGGAAGTGAAGCATACGACAAGCTTTGGTTTGTCGAGATCAGGCTTGAACGACAAGCTGAAGCTTGTCGGACATCATCTTCGTGGAGGTGACTGGTGGCAACTGAAGCTCAAGCTATAACGGGCGACTGGGGTGGCGGAGTTCATCCCTATCGAGTGGGACATCGAAAATTGGGCATGTGGCTCTTCATCATGTCCGACTCGTTGACCTTTTCGGCGCTGCTGATTGGCTATGCTTACGTGAGGGCCTCGAATGTCTGGCCGACGCCGTTTAAGTTTTATCCCAGCATCGTGTTTTCGTCCATCATGACGCTGGTGCTTTTGTCGTCCAGTCTGACGATGGTGATGGCGGTGTCGGCATCTGCGCGCGGTGAACGATCCAAGGTGCGTATGTGGATTATCGCCACCGCGGTGCTGGGCGCGACCTTTATCGTGCTGCACATGATCGAGTGGCGGCACCTGATTGGCGAAGGCCTCAGGCCATTCGCATTACCTAAAGAGTGGGCAGAAAAATGGCCGGGAGCAACGCCACTGTTCGGCGCCACCTTTTTCGGCATTACCGGTATGCACATGTTTCACGTCTTCACCGGTTGTATCTATCTGCTGGTAGTAGCTGGCCGAGTCAACAAACTAAAGCATGAAGACGTAGAGATCAGCGGGCTCTATTGGCACTTTGTCGACTTGGTATGGATGTTTGTCTTTCCCATGATTTATATACTGTCGGTCGATGCGAGCAAGTAGGTAGCCGAACACGACTGTTGGAGGAAACGAGATGAGTACACACGCGGCGGGTGGTGAAGAGCATTTTGCCGGCTCCAACAAACTGTTCATTTCGGTCTGGGTTTGGCTGCTGGCGTTGACCGGTATTGAAGTATACCTTGGCTATAAGCATCTGCCGGTGATTTATATGCTGGTGATCCTAATGGGCGCATCGATCATCAAGGCAGCGCTGATCGTTGCTTATTTTATGCACCTGCGGTTTGAGCGTTTGAATTTAGTCCTGACGATCGTGCCGGCGCTGGTTATCTGCATCTGCCTGATGCTGCTGGTATTTTTCCCGGATAGTTTTCGCGCCAGAGAGTTGCGCTATCAGGGACCGGTTCAGCCCGCCGCCGAGAGTCATTGAGGTTTGTTATGACTGGTAAAGTCCACCGAATTGTTCGTCTGATGTTGGTTGCCCTGGCGGTGGCTTTAGTCTGTGTCTTGTTTTCCGAGTCCGCGCCGGCCCAATGTGTGATGTGCCGCGCGTCGCTGTCCGCAAACAGCAACTTTGTCCGCCATCTGAACATTGGCACGCTGGTTTTGTTGGTGCCTCCGGTCTCGATCTTTTGCGCGATATTCTTCCTGGCTTTTCGACTTCGTAAATCCGGTTAGGTAAAGGCCGCTCGGGTCCGAACTTATATTGTGGAAGATCAAAGCCAGCTCGAGAATATCGACATTGAAAAGCGGACGACGCGGGGGCGCGCGTGCCCGCGGTGCGGGGGAAAGATCATTCCATCCCAACACGCGGTTTACCAGAACGCCGGAGATCCCAGCGCAGTCTTTCCGTCCTGGCAGTGCGAGCGCTGCGGATACGAACAGTTGGTTGAGCGGGCCGCGAAACAACCCGCAAAGAAGCATTAAGGTTTAGCGGCGGCTTACTTCCCGCCCGTTCAGGCAGTAAACAATGCGTACCGAATAATAAATGAAACGCGAAGAATCATTATTAAAGCTCGTCTGTATCCTGGTCGCGGCGGGTTTTTTTGCCCTCATCGCTTACAACATCCTGGCCGGCGGCAGCATCATCAGCACTGACGGATTGTTCTTTACTGTAGTGCCGTTGGTGCTGGCGCTTTGCTTTCTGATGGTACCGGCGATGGGCGCGGTGGCGCGCCAAATGGAAAAGAGGGCGCTGGCTCGAGGTTCCTCCACGCCACAATTGGCGACTGCCGGTGGTGGAGCGCTGCCGGCCACAGGTGGCCGCGCAGTTCCATCGGCCGCTCCGCAACAGGCTCCGGCTTTAAAGGACACCAGAGGCCGGGCCATGCCGCCGGATGTCAACCGGATGGTGGCCGAGATGAATGCTCCACGCAAGAAAGAAAGTTAAGTGACCGCGTGACGGACTATTTTTCTGTTCTGCCTCATCTCAACGCCGTTCTCAACACCGCCAGCTTCGTTCTGTTATCAAGCGGATACTTTTTCATCCGGCGGAAGAATGTTACGGCTCATCGCAATTGCCAGTTAACCGCTCTGGCAACTTCAATCCTGTTTCTCATTTCGTATTTGACCTATCACGCGCATCATGGCGTCACGCGATTCGCGGGGCAGGGAATCGCGCGGCCGGTATATTTCACGATTCTCTACACGCACACCTTCCTGGCGGCGGTGATCGTTCCCCTGGTAATCATCACCGTCAGGCGGGCGATGCGTGGGGACTTTCAAAGACACAAGCGGATTGCCCGCGTCACCCTGCCGATATGGTTGTATGTTTCGATCACCGGCGTCGTGGTTTACGTGATGCTGTATCACCTTTATCCTGCACAATGAGGCGGGTAGTCTTGTTTCTTCCCACTCCCTTTTAGGAGAGGGAATTGGGAGGTGTTGCGCCGCCTAAGTCCCTCACGCTAGTCTCTCTCAAGGGAGAGAGGGTTCTCGTCGAATAAAAATGAATCCCAACGGAAGCGACTCTCAGGCTATGGCAGCCTTACCGCGATCTCGCAGGCCTTCCAATGTCTGGCTGATCATCGTCGCCGCCTTATTCATCATCGTCCCTTTCCTTACGTGGTACGGCACCTGGTTTGGCCGCGAACTATCAGACGATGAAGTCGCAAAGTATCTCGCGGATGAAAAGAGTCCCCGCCACACCCAGCACGCGCTTTTACAAATTGAGCAGCGAATCGAAAAGCACGATCCCAACGTCAGGAAGTTCTACCCACAGGTCATCGCTCTGACCAGGAATCCGGTGGCTGAGATTCGCAAGACCACCGCCTGGGTGATGGGGCAGGATCCGGCCGCGGAAGAGTTTCATCGCGCCCTGATTTTGCTGCTGACTGACAGCGAACCGCTGGTGCGACGCAACGCAGCTTTGCAACTGGTTCGCTTTGGCGACGCGGCGGGCCGGCCGGAGCTGCGCGCAATGCTGCAACCGTTCGAAGTAGAGTCAACGATGGCCGGAATAATTGTCAGCCTGCTGCCTCGCGGATCGAAGATTAAGGCGGGTGGGTTATTGGCAAGAATTCGCGATGCTTCCAACATTGTTTCTGAATTCCGCTCGCCTCTGGATGGCGCGATTGCGAGCCTCTCGGTGAAAGAAGGGGAAGCTGTTACGGTCGGGCAGCCGATCGCTACTCTATCGCCGGACCGCGCTACGATTAGCGATGCTCTGGGCGCCCTTGCGTATGTGGGTACCAGGGATGATTTGCCTTTGATTGCACCGTTGGCTGAGGGAAAGCCGACCAGCGACGCTGAAATCAAACAGCAGGCTGCATTAACAGTGAAGGCTATTGAAACTCGGACGCAGTGAAGCCGAGAGCATTAGCCGGCGATCGCCGGTGGTGGTGGAGGAAGATCGGGCAAAGCGATCTCGTGCATGGCTTCCCAATCGTCGGTCGGAATCATCTCGATCGCATCCCACGGACAGCCGTCGAGGAACGCGCCGTCGGGTCCCTTACTGATGCATTTCTGACAGCCGATACAGAGATATGGGTCGACTTCGATTCGTCCAAATGGCGGATGGTCTTCGTCAGGGACCCAGAACATGCAAGCTTCGATCGGGCAGTATTCGATGCAGGCAGGTGAACCCGCGCACCCGGTGCAGCAATCGGTGGTGATGGCCAGGATGCGTGGACGCTTCTTGCGCGTGGCCTTGCCGTCCCCGACCGACATCGGCCAATGCTTCTCTACAATATCGAACACTTTGCTACAATCACTCCTGTTGCGGATGCGGTCTTCCGATCGAGTCTTACCTTAACACAGGCGCTCTGGCTCGCTCAATGACTGTTTACTTTCGTTTAGGAATTATTTTGGAGTGATCTTTCTATTACCTAACTATGTCAGCGCCAAGCGACCGCATTCATGGCACAGCGCACGCGTGCAGATTTCAGCAGGAGGAACCAGCACATGCAAAGCATCGTGGGAATTTTCAATTCATCGGCGGACGCCAGGCGCGCCGCGGCGATTCTGAAATCGTTGGGAATCGCGGAAGATAAAATCAGTGTACTCTCACCGCACACATCTGAGACCGAATTTGAAGCGCGCGTTCCCACCAGCGACGCTGAACAGCCAGGCATGGGGCGGGCGGTTGGCGGCACGGTGGGCGCGGCGCTCGGCGTGGCCGGCGGCGCCAGCGCCGGCGTTGCCGTGGCGACTTTTCTGGTGCCGGGCGTGGGCCCGGTCCTGGCGTTGGGATTGCTCGGCGCGGCGATCTTTGGAGCCGGTGGCGCAGCCGCAGGAGCATTCGCCGGCGATGCGCTTGAGAAGGCGATCGATCAGGGACTACCGCACGATGAGCTTTATCTTTACGAAGACGCGCTCAGACGCGGGCGCTCGGTCGTAATCGCGTTTGCGGACGATGAGCAAATCGCAGAAAATGCTCGCGCTGAACTGAAGCACGCCGGTGCTGAGACGGTCGACGCCGCCCGCGAGGAATGGTGGATCGGTTTACGTGGAGCGGAGCAGGAGCACTACACGAGTCAGGGCGGAGATTTCAAAGTGGACGAAGCCAAGTATCGTCTCGGCTTCGAGGCTGCCCTGCATCCGAACCGGCGCGGAAAATCGTCTGAAGACGAGGCTGCGAACTTACAGCGGAAGTACGGTGCTGATTCGGCTACGCCAGCCTTTCGAAAGGGCTATGACCGCGGGCAACGGTATCTGACCTACACTGTAGAAACCTACAAGGTGCCGGCGAAAGCGAAAGATAAGCAGCGTGCGGCGTGAAAACAACTTCTCAGAGCGGGTGGTTTCCGGGCAATAGCTGACTAAAGACTGTTTTCACCCAAGCTGGCGAACAAAGAGAACCCTGAAAGAGACTCTGCTAAATATCGGCATAGCTATCGCGATTCTCGGCGGTAGCTATGCCGTCACGCACTTCTTCGCGCGCGCGATGTACCTGAGATGCGCGGCGTGCGGAACACTTAACGCCAAACGCCGGACGAACTGCCGCGCCTGCCAGAGCAACCTGCGGTAAGCGTTACCCAACGTAGCCTTCAGCAACGTTGGGCTGGAGGCCGACACCGCTTCGCGGTTCTGAACTCCAAACTTTAGAGAAATGGGACCCCCCGGCCAAATGTCTGATGTATCCGGTTCCTGATCCAACGCGGTCATTGGCATGTTTTGGAAAAATGCGCGTCGATCGTGCATTATTGGCTCATCTCATTTGAGGCAACAGATGTATTGAGGCGATGAGACGAATCGAGATACATCCTTCGGTCGAGTTGGCCTGGAACATTGCCAATGTCGAAGCCTGTCTCGCCGGCAGTCCACGAATCGAGCCGGTCCACTTTTTGTTGGCCACTCTCATCATAATTGACGGCGTGTTTGAAGAAATTGCGGACACGATGAAGCTTTCGCCCGAAACAATCCGCGAAGTCTTTGATGTGGCCGCAGAGTGCCGCTCGCTGATGGAAATGTCCGACGATGAAATCACGAAAGCTCGCCGCGCTCTTCGTCAAGCCTTGCGTCAAGGGGCAGAGGAGGAAGAATTAGTCACCCTGCATCGGTCAGGCGAATCGCGTTTTATCTTCCAGAGGGCCGGCAGGCGTACTATTGATGCCGGTGAGGATCGCTTGACCATGATTCACCTGCTGGCGGAGATCCTCCAGCACATGCCCTTACAGGCTAAACCATTCTTGAAGACCTCGATTGTCGCGCCTCAAAAAGAGGTAGACGAGTGGCCGGATTACATCGTTGACGACCGCAGGAACTGACGAACTGGATCGCCCTATGGTACCAGGCAGAAGCTAGTGTCCGAAAGCTTCAGGATGTTCGGACACATCCCTTATAGCCCGACTTCGTCCGCGCCGTGTGACCACCAGCACGCCGGCAAATATCAGCGCCGCTGCGACAATCGTTCGCCAATTCAGATTCTCGCCCAGCAAGAGGGGCGCCAGCGAGAACGCAATCAACGGCTGTAGATAGATATAGACCGCGACCGTACTTGGTGTTACGCGCCCGAGGGCCCAGGCGTTCAGGTAATAGGCACCCACCGTGGGCACCACTACGATGTAGGCGACCGCCAACCAGACGGTGGCGCTGACGCTAGCTAAAGGGACATGCGAGATACTCATCACGCCGACCGGCATAGTAGCGACACTGCCGACGATGAAAAACCAGGTAATGACGGTTAGCGCGCTGTAACGCGTCATCAGATCTTTCGAGATGGCGATATAGGTCCCATAACAAAGCGAATTAGTCACGATCAGCAAATCACCAAGGCGCGTGGCTGACGAAAACTCTACGCTTCCCGGCCCGATCAGATACACGACGCCGCCGGCCGACAGAAGGATTCCCAGGATTCGCCGCAACGAGGCCCGGTCCGTCCGCAAAGTTATACTAACCAGCAGGGTGAAGATCGGAATCGTGGTGCCCAGTAGCGTCGCATTGATCACCGTAGTGAGTGACAGTCCTTTCACGAACAGCCACTGATTCAAAACCACACCGAGCAAGCTGGAAGCGACCAGCAAAGGCCAATCGCGTTTTTGAATTGTGCCCACGCGGCCACGAATTGCGCCGATCAGGATGAAGGCCAACGCCGCGCCGGCTACACGAAAAGCGACCAGAGCAACGCTGGGCACCGCGCGCAGAGCAATTTTTCCTACGATAGGCCACGTCGCAAACATTACCTGGACGGCAATCAAAGCCAGGTGCGGCGCTGAAGACGATTCTGGCGTTGGTTTGCTCACTGCGAAATCGAAATCTGGGCAAAAAAAAGATCGGGAGAAAATCCCGATGCTGAGTCAGCAACCTAAAGGTTGAACTCTAAACCCTTACTGGCTCAGAAATAGATAAAGCGGATTCTCGAGTATTTGTTTGAATGTCTGCAGAAACTCCGCGCCCGTAGCACCGTCGATCACCCGATGATCACATGACATCGTCACGCGCATTGTTTGTCTGACGACGATCGATCCGTCCTTAACCACCGGCTTGGGCGCCATGGCGCCGACAGCGAGAATCGCGCCTTCGGGCGGATTGATGACAGCCGTGAATTCATCGATACCGAACATTCCCAGATTGCTGATGGAAAAACTTGCGCCGGTGTATTCTTCGGGCTTGAGTTTGCGCGCGCGAGCTCGACCAGCTAATTCCCGCACTTCGGCGGCAATCTCGACTAAGGATTTCAAATCGGCCGAACGCACGACGGGTGTAATCAAGCCGTTATCAGTAGCGACAGCGACGCCGATGTCAGCATGTTCGTAGTGGCGAATCGTCTTGTCCTGGAACGAGGCGTTCACTTTTGGGTGAGCGATCAAAGCAGCGGCAGTGACCTTGATGATGACGTCATTAACGCTAAGCTTGGCGTCGGGATAGAGCTCGTTGATGGAGCGCCGGAGGTCCGCAGCGCGCTCCATATCGATCTCAATGGTGAGAAAAAAATGCGGCACGGGCCCCAGCGAAGTCACCAGCCGCTTGGCTATCGTGCGACGCATTTCGCTCATGGGTTCGTCCCGATACGCAGACGGACCGTAGACGGCGCCCTTCTCGGCCGGCCGGTTCAGAGCGGCCAGCGGCACTGACGGCGCTGCTTTGGCACGCGGCTTTTCAGTCATTGCTGCTTCAATATCTCGCTTGACTATTCGTCCGCCGGGACCACTGCCTTGCAGAGAACTCAGACTGATGCCGGCGTCGGCGGCCATGCGTGCGGCGATCGGCGAAATCAACTGGCGGCCTCCGTCTCTTGATGGCGGAGCAGCTTGCGGGCTTTGTTCGACAGGAGCAGATGGTTCGGATTCACTTGCTGCAGCTGCAGGTTCAGGCTGTTCGGCCTTTGCCGGCGACGGAGCTTGCGCCGCTTTGTTTTCAAATGATTTGAGCAGGGAAGAGATGTCTTCGTCGGGCTCGCCGATGATCGCGATGGGCTGTCCCAGTGGTGCGCTTTCGCCTTCGTTGATCAGAATCTTGCGCAGCACGCCATTGGACAGCGCCTGCATTTCCATAGTGGCTTTGTCGGTGTCGATTTCGGCTAGTGGCTCGCCCATCGAAACCTTGTCGCCCTCTTTCTTGAGCCAGCGCGCAAGCTGGCCCTCTTCCATCGTGGGCGACAGCTTCGGCATTACGACTTGAGTGGCCATCTCTTTGGTCAGTAGTTAGTTGTCAGTGGTTAGTTGTTAGAAGTTAGTGGCACCCACGGGGCTTGTCTTTCAATCGCTGTAGTCAACACTCGCTTAGTGCGGAACAACTGACTACTAACAACTACCCACTAACAGCTTACAAATAAGAAACTTCGCGCACGGCTGCCACGATCTGCTCAACGTCCGGAATGGCGAGCCGCTCCAGGTTCTTCGCGTAAGGCATCGGCACATCTGCGCCTGAGACGCGCTTGACCGGCGCGTCGAGATAATCAAAGGCGCGCTCATTAATCTCAGCACTGATCTCGGCGGCGACCCCACAAAACGGGTGTGACTCTTCGGCGATAACTACGCGATTGGTCTTCTTCACCGACTCGACGATCGCGTTAATGTCGAGAGGTCGAATCGTGCGCGGATCGATTACTTCGCATGACACGCCGTCTTTTTCGAGTTCTTCCGCAGCTTTCAAAGCGGTCGGCACCATCAAAGAGCGCGCTATGATCGTAGCGTCCCTGCCTTCACGCTTGACCTCGGCAACGCCCAGCGGAATGATGAAGTCCTCGTCTTCCGGAACTTCTCCTTTCATGCCGTACATACGTTCCTGTTCGATGAAGATGACCGGGTCGTCGTCACGTATGGCGCTCTTCAAGAGCCCCTTGGCGTCCGCCGGCGTCGAAGGCATGACCACCTTAAGCCCTGGAAAATAAGCGTACCAGGATTCCAGCGCCTGCGAATGCTGCGATGAAACCTGATAGGCCGAACCGCCCGGCCCGCGAAAGACAATCGGAATCTTGAATTGCCCGCCGGACATGTAGAGCATCTTGGCGGCGGAGTTGATTATTTGATCAGTTGCCAGTATCGAAAAGTTAAAAGTCATGAACTCGACGATTGGGCGCAGACCTGCCATGGCGGCGCCGACTCCAAGTCCCGCGAACCCGAGTTCGGTAATCGGCGTGTCGATCACGCGCTTGGGCCCGAACTCATCCAGCAGGCCACGCGTGACCTTGTAAGCGCCCTGATACTCTGCGACTTCTTCACCCATCAAAAAGACAGACGGGTCGCGCGCCAGCTCTTCTTTGAGAGCCTGGTTCAAAGCATCGCGCATCGTCATTACGGCCATCGGTCAATCCTCGGAATTCGAAAATCAGCTTAACGGGTTAGCGTAGACATTGGTGTATAGCTCGCTCGGATCGGGCTCTGGACTCTCCTCAGCAAACCGAACCGCACGCTCGATCTGCTCTTTCGCCTCAGCCTCAATGTCCGAGATATCTTTGTCCGACAGTATGTTTTGTTCCTTTAGTGTCGCAGTGAAGATTTTGATTGGATCGCGTTCCTGATACTTTTCAATCTCAGCACGAGTCCGATAGTTTCCCGGATCGGACATCGAATGACCCATGTAACGATAGGTGCGCGCTTCCAGCAGTGTTGGTTGGGATGTTTCGCGCGCGCGCTTCACTGCCCGTTGCGTGGCCTGGCGCATAGCCATCACGTCCATGCCGTCCACGAACTCTGAAGCCATCTCGTACGCACATGCTTTCTCGGCTATGTTCTGCAGCGACATCGCACGTGCCAGCGATGTTCCCATCCCGTACTGATTATTTTCGCAAATGTAAATGCAGGGCAGCTTCCAAAGTTGGGCCATGTTCAGCGACTCGTGGAAAGCTCCCTGGTTGACCGCGGCCTCGCCAAAAAAGCACAGGGTGACCTTATCGGTTTCCTGGTACTTGCTGGCAAACGCCACGCCCGTCGCCAGGGGAATCTGACCGCCGACAATCGCGTGACCGCCGAGAAAGTTGACGGTCTTATCAAACAAGTGCATCGAGCCGCCCTTGCCGCCCGAACAACCGCCGGCTTTACCGTAAAGTTCGGCCATGACGGCCTCGGGCGAAATCCCCTTGGCGATCGCCTGCCCGTGTTCGCGATAGCTGGTGATTACATAATCGTCTTCGCGAATTGCCGAGATGGAACCGACACCCACGGCTTCCTGGCCGATGTACAGGTGACAGAATCCGCCGATTTTGCCGAGACTATAGGATTCAGCGCATTTCTCTTCAAAGCGGCGAATCAGGACCATCTGATGGAAGAGCTTTATCAGAGTCCCACGGTCTTCGTTTTGGATAGCCGATTCCTGACGAGCTGGTCGCTCTTTGGTCCCAGCCGCATCGAGTACTCCGGCCGCACTGCCCGCCGGAGCGTTCGATTTTTCTCTTCGCTCAGTTGTCTGGCTGCTCATTTGAAACGAGTTACTTCCTGCCTAATGTGAATCGGCCAGCTTACCGCTGGCCTGGATGTCATGTTGAACTAACTGGTGCGATTATACGCGAGACCTGCGGTCAGGCAAAATAGAGAAAGAAAAAAGGCACGCCAGCGAGAAGCATGGCGTGCCCAATAAAGCCGTGATTGCAGCTCAGGTGTAATGATCTATTCGCGCTGGAGTCGGCATCGTCGCGAGATTGTGCAGGTTCTTTCGCATGTGTTTTTGCTGCTGCATGCTCCGCGCGGCACTGGTCAGCAACTCTTCAGTGTTTTCACCGTCGTCCGGGAAACTCGCGATGCCGGTGCTAATCGCAACCGTGACAGACTTACCGGTTCTGACAGAGAAGCTGTGGTCTATAACCGCTTTGCGAATACGCTCGGCGATGCTTTCGGCCATCGATCGGGAGGCCATGGGCATGATCGCCACGAACTCGTCTCCGGCGTAACGCGACAGAATGTCCATTTGCCGTAGCTCTTTCCGAATGACGCGCGCCACGCTGGCCAGCAGGCGATCTCCGATGGCGTGCCCCCACTGGTCATTGATCATCTTGAAGTCATCGACATCCATGCTAATTAGCGCAAGTGACTCTCGGTTCAAGCGCTGACATTCAGCCAACCTTTGCTCCAGCATCATGTAGAAGCCGCGCGCATTGGGTAACTCTGTCAGCGGGTCGGTGAGCGCGCTTTCTTTCGTCTTCTCAAAGGTGATGGCGTTGTTTAGCGCCGAGGCCGCGTGCTGGGCAACGGACTCAAGCAGCCGGACGTGTTCCGTTGTGTATGACGTGCGGCCCTTGGAATACAGAGTGATGGCGCCGAAAGCGCCGTCTTCGCGAATTAGTGGCGAGACCAGTACGCTCCGATAGTGCTTGGCGATCTCGTCGGACAGGCCAACCAAATCAAGTTCCGGCGAAGAGTTGCACATTGAGCGATTGTTGGCGATCGCCCAGCCCGTAATTCCGTCTCCGATACTGATGCGGCGGCGCTCGAACAGCTCTGCGTGGTCGCCGACAACGTGCATGGCGATGGCCTTACCGGACCGATCGTCGACTATAAAAATGATGCAGGTATCAAATGGGACAATCGCGCGCAGTTTGTTGGAAACCAACGTCACCGTGTCGTTCATGTTCAGGGACGAGCCGATTGTTTGAGCTATTTCGTGAAGCGCGAAGACTTCTCGCTGGGCCTCCGTAATGGATCTAAAGCCGAGGCTGTGATCAGGCGAACCCAGAATGTCCGAGGCCAATCCGGCATCGGGCTTGGTCTTGGTTATCAGGTCGAGGTCCTGCGAGGCGACCTGTTCCTGAATGTCTTCGTTACCGATCAATTTGTCGAATTCGGTCACATGCTTGCTGAATAGCTCGACCACCTTTGGATCGAATGACGAACCCGTCATCTTGTGCAACAACGACAATGACTCCTCGCGCTTCATGCCTTTCCGATATGGGCGGTCACAGCGCGTGGCGTCATAAAAATCGACAACTGAGATGATCCGCGCCACCAGAGGGATCTTTTCGGCCTTGAGGCCTTTCGGGTAACCGCTGCCATCCCATTTTTCATGGTGATAGCGAACAATGTCTTCGACGGGGTACGGAAAGTTGACCCGTTTGAGGATGTCCCCGCCGACCGTGGGGTGAATCTTCATTTTTGCGAATTCCGCTTCTGTCAGCTTGCCGGGTTTGTTGAGGATGTACTCCGGAACAGCCAACTTGCCGATGTCATGCAGCAAGGCGCCGGCGACCAGTGCTCTTAACTCCGACTCGCTCACTTTGAGCAGTCTTCCCATCTCAGTAGCGTAAATTTGCGTGCGGCGAACATGGCCGTGCGTTGTCTGATCCTTCGCGTCGATGGCAATTGCCAGCGATTCGATGGTGTTCATGTGAAGATTGGCGATCTCTTCCATATAGCGGACCTTTTCGGCCTGGGCGCGAGTCACCTCGCCGACCCGTTTTTCGTTGAATCGATAGAGCAAGTGCACCAATCCGACGATCAGTACGCCTACGAAGAGGAACGGAAGGCCGCCGCCATGGATAGCGGAGTACAACAAGGCCGCCGAGGTAACATTCGCTACCTGAGTGATGAAGGTCCAGATCAAACTTTCGGGAGAAACCGTAATCCCGCCTTTGCCTGAATGGAAGGCATGGAACGCAATCGTGCCAAACGTGCTCAATGCATATTGAACAATTCCGAATACGCACAGCGGAAAGAGCAATAGATCAAGGACGACCTCGCTGCTGTTTCCGGTTAAAGCCCCACCTGCAAGACTCAGCAGCAGTGTTCTGTAAACCAAAGAAGCTACGAACGTAGAAATGATCAAACTGCCGATTGCAAAAACGGTGGTCATGCGCTTGGCAAAAGAGAAGGAGGAAACGAAGCCAACGATTGCCGCGAGGATAATTGCCGGGCCCAGGTTGTTAGCGGGCGCGAGGGTATACATCATGACTGCGAGGAAGATAAACGCGTCGGCGACCGACTTGTTGCTTTCGCTGACACCGTCCACGTTCGTGACGGGTACCGTGAACCTGCTGCATGCGACCGTTAGGATCAGCAGCACGGCGAAAGAACCAAGGCCGCTCCAACCCATCAGGGGTAGTCTAAGAGCAGAGGTGACGGCGACTATTAGTAACGCGAAACCTATGGCGCTTACGCCAGCGACGAGTATCAGACTCTTCCAGTTCAATCTTGGCATTGTTTTCTCGTCAAGAACTTTCCAGGAAATTTATAACCGAGAGGACGACGACTAACATCGCCGTGTATTGACATGACGCGTGAGAGTTTATATCGAGCCGACGACGGCCAACATCGTTGGCCACTAGGAGAATACCGGGGGCGACCAAACAAAGTCAACGGAATTCTCGCCTTTTTGGGTTGATTTCTAGCCTAAGAGGCTGGGCTTTTGGTGCTGGCTGACCTTGGGGGACAGTTGCGGAGACAGTTCGTCGGCGCTGTGGGCGGGAGCTCTGCAGGTGTAGGCTTCGCATACAAAGGCGGTCGGTTGCGATGCCAGCGTGTCCCTCTGACGCAGGAGTGGAAGTAGTTTGGCGGCCTTTTTATGGTCTTCTGTGCACAGGGCGACCACTCGATTTGGGACATAGGTTTGCCAGACCACCGTTAAAAGTTCAGATAGGCGGCTATCGGCCGGGTCTCCGACGATGGCAATCTCAAGCGGAACGTCTAAATAGAAGTCGAGGGCGGTCAAGGCAAAACCGAAAGCGGAAGGGTACCTTCCAATCTGGTCGGCCAACAGGCGCAAGACGGTGGTCGCCAGCCGGCGATAGTTTTCGTTTCCAGTTAGCACGTTCAGTCTGAGCAGCGATAACGTGGCGATAGAGTTGCCGGAAGGCGTAGCGTTGTCGAGGAATTCTTTCGAACGAACGATCAACTGTTCGTGACTCTTTCCGGTAAAGAAAAAGCCGCCCGATTCGTCGTCCCAAAATTCATCGATCATTCGGTCAGCGAGGGAGATCGCGCTCTCAATCCATTTGAGCGTACCGGTTGCTTCATAGAGCGAAATCAAACCATCGATCAAACAGGCATAGTCTTCGAGGTAGGCATTAAGCTTTGCTTCGCCGGCTTTGGAGGTTCTGAGGAGCAGGCCATCATTCAGAAGATGCTCCAGTAGAAAACTGGCGTTTGCCTCGGCCACCCGCCGGTAATCGGGACGATCCAGGATGGCGGCGGCTTCAGCGAAACTCGACAACATCAATCCATTCCAGGCAGTGAGGATTTTTTCATCGCGGCCCGGCTTGATCCGCCGCTCGCGAATCGTGGAAAGCTTGCGACGGCCCGCCTCCAGGGTTTCGCGCAGTTTCTCGACAGACAACTTATTTAGGGCGGCCACATCCTCGAGCGTCTCAGTCACATTCAGAATATTTTGGCCCTCGAAGTTTCCACTTTCAGTGACGTTGAAATAGTCGCAGAAGAGATCCGCGTCCGGTTGTTGCAGGGCGTCAATAATTTCCTGGCGCGTCCAGACAAAAAACTTTCCTTCGTGGCCCTCGGAATCAGCATCCTGGCTGGAATAAAATCCGCCTGCCGGGTCGGTCATTTCGCGCACCACGTAATCGAGAGTTTCTTCCGCCACCCGGCGCGCATCGGGATTCTTTGTTGCCTGATAGAGATGCAAATACATGCGTGATAGCAGCGCATTGTCATATAGCATCTTTTCGAAGTGTGGCACCAACCACCTGGCATCGACCGAGTAGCGATGAAAGCCGCCGCCGATCTGGTCGTACATCCCGCCGTTCGCCATCTTTCGTGCAGTGTGCTCGACCATTTTCTGAGCCTCGCCGTCGCCGGTGCGATGAAAAGTGTGCAGCAGAAATTCAAGCGTCATTGCCGGCGGAAACTTAGGCGCACCACCGAAACCTCCGTTGACGCGATCATAGTTGGCCGCGATGCGGCGGTATGAGGCATCAAGAAGCTCGCGCGTGAGCTTTTCTCGCGAAGGTTCCGCCAGCCCGACGCGTCTGAGTTCGCCCAGCATCGCGGTTGCCGTGCCGGCAACCTGTTCGGGTTGCGAGCGGTAGGCTTCGGCCACGCTTAATAACACGCGGGGAAAGCCCGGCATGTTGTAGCGATCTGCCGGCGGAAAGTACGTGCCGCCAAAGAAAGGAACACCCGCTGGCGTTAGGAACATGGTCATCGGCCATCCGCCCTGACCGGTCATCATCTGTACCGCACTCATGTAAATCTGATCGAGATCCGGCCGCTCTTCACGATCCACCTTAATATTCACAAAGTTCTCGTTCATGAGCTTGGCGATTTCTTCGTTCTCGAACGACTCATGTTCCATCACGTGGCACCAGTGGCACGCCGAGTACCCGATGCTAAGGAGGATTGGTTTGTCCTCCGCACGTGCTTTGGCGAGCGCGGCGTCGCCCCACGGATACCAATCGACCGGGTTGTGGGCGTGCTGCCGAAGGTAAGGACTCGTCTCGTTGATTAGATTGTTGGTGTGCTTATTTTCCTTCACGCTTGTTCCTTGTCCGAGCGACCCTCATTCAGTCTTTGAACCAATACTTTGTGTTCTTGGCCCAGACCGTATTGGGATACCGGCGATGGAGCAAGTCATAGGCTGCCTTTGACCACCGCCCGGTTTCCTTATCGGTACAGCCGTAGCGAGTAGATCTAACGGCGAGGTGCAAAGCTTCAGGTGAGCGCGGGTCAGCCGGATTTTTCTCTGTCCATTCGATTGCTATGCGACAGAGATAGTTGGGGGCGGTGCCCAGGGCTTGCAAAGCAGCGAGTTGGTTGTTGGCCGAGGCTCGTGAAGACATCAAAAAAGCAGGCGGTACCACCGGCTTAGCTTTAGATTCTCCGCCTTCACCTCCCGAAGAGGTCCCGGAGAGTGAAAACGGTGGAGCCGCGCACCAGTAGTTGTCGCGATAGCTATCTATCTCTGCAAGCGCGGTTGTGCGGCCGATGCCGGCTGAGACATTAGGTCGTAACCCTGGAAACTTCAGAGAAGTAAATGCCGCAGCGAAGCGGCGAGCATCCGGCGTCGCTGCGCCTTCGTACGCAGTAATGTATTGGCGTACTTCAGGCTTTAGACCCGCAAAAATTCTTCCTGCCCGCACAGCAGTCTCGCGGTCATCAAGTAAGGCAGCCCGCACGAACGTCGCTTGAGCCAGATCGCGATGGAGATTCGTTGCTACAGTCGTGTTGCGCGCCGCCTCGAGAAGTATTGTGACCGGCATAGCCTGGTTAAAGATTGCAGCGGAGTCTGAATCAAAGAAGAGTTCCGGGCGTTTGAGGTTTTCGGCCGTCGGAATGTCTTCATCGGGAATTTCACGACCATCGTTGTTATCGCTAAAACCGGCGGGCTTGCGTTGCGAGGCTGCAAGAAACTCTTCGAGATTCCCTGCCATTAAGATACGCTGCTCCAACAGCTTGTTAATTGCGGATGGCGGTAACTGCCGACGATTATCTGCGAGTGTCTGGTCTATCAACGAGCGCGCTTCCCCGGCCCGCCCGAACGCTAGTAGTAGGCGCGCTCTGTGAAAAACCGTCGACGGAAAAGCAGGCGAGCCATGATCCACATCTTTGGCCGCCACTAAAAGCTCTTCCACTTGCGGGTTCTGGCCCTCGACGCGTTCCAGCGCTGCGACCAGCCACGGTAGAGACTTTGTCTGTTTCCATTGCTGAAGTGCATGGACGGTCGATTCGTGCGATTGATTTTCGAACGTGCTGACCCAATCAGTTAAGTCGTCACTCTTCAGGCTTGCCGGCGCAGCCTTCGCTTTCGCGCTCTCATCTTCGATGTCGAGGAACTTGTCCAAAAGCACCGTGTAATCCCAAACATCCTGTTTGAAATCTGAGCTCGCATCCCTTTTCATGATTACCTTGGCAAGTTCGTGAAGTTTCTCCTCTGGTCGCAAACGCAGACGGGTAAGGTTCAAAAGCCTTGCGGCGGGGCGATGCACTGAGGCCAGTGATTTGTCTTTGACGATAGTGTTCAGCCGAGTTTCAGCTTCAGCCAACGCGGGACGTCCCTCCGCTTCCTTCTCGGCAAAGCTTCCTTTACGCAGCAGAGAACGAGCGGCAAGATAAGCGGCTTTGTCTCGCCACGGTGAAGCGTCATCGCGTGCTATTGAATCAAACTGTTGCCTGGCCTCGTCAAAACTTCCGGCGTAGAAATTGGCGGCGGCTATCTGATAAGCCCGGTCCACGCGCAGTAGCGGCGGCAGGTCAGGAGCCTCAGTGGATGCTTCGGCAGGCATGTGTTTGCCCTCCGAACAATTGGCAAACACCAGATCCTGGGCAGCCACCCAACTCTTGACACCCGGGCTGTCGGCGCCGAGCTGCTTAATACGATCGTTCAAGGTTGCGACAGCGTTATCGAAAGCGTCCTGCTGACAGTTCAGATAGCTTTCATACTCGTGCGGCTTCTCTCGATTCCGAAACGCTTTGATCTCAGGGGCCGCGGTAACGCCCGGGACTTTCTTGCGCGCTTCAACCCACGTCTTGATCCACTCTTCATCGTGCAATTCCCAGCTGAGGTTAAGTCGATCGTCCCAAAGGGATTTGATGCCTTTCGCTTCAACATCGCTCAAACTGTTGCCCGACAGATTGCGATAGGCCGCAACCAGATAGGAACGCGCGTAACTCGGACGCAGGACCCCCAGCTTTCCGGCGGCAAATCTCTCGAGCGGGAAATCGGGATGCTTTGTATAGACGAAAATCGCGTCGGTGAAGAAGGGACCGCAAGCCCGAGTTCGGTAGGGGAGCAGGAACGAAACCGATGCGATCAATGTGAGAGCGACGAACGCCCTGGTCGAGTTTCTAGCGATCATTTTCTGGACTCCAGAATTGCGCGGACCGAAACCTCGGTCCACGGGTCGGGGTTGAAGACGTAGAGACGGCGAGCCAGGTTGAGATTAGCACGGGGTTCGTCTGTCGAGATGCCATAACTCTGACGGCAAGGCGCCGCGATAAAATCCTCGCCTGATTCAAGACGATTGGAGAACTGCTTTTCTTCCACACCCATGCGGAACAGCATCGGCACCGCTTCATCGATAGGCAGGTCGGAAATCCAATCGTCATGAGCGCACCATGAAGCGAGGGCGGTAATCGATAAGCCCACACTCTCCGGCAAACGACGGCGAACGTCGACGATAACATCGCGATAGAAAGGACGTTCGGACTTCGTCGCGTCAAAATCGATTTGGATATGCGAGACGTTGGGAAGCTTTGCCATCTCGACGATGGCGGTCGCTAAGCTGGTACGCTGTTGGTCCGTTAGCTCAGGCTTGTTAACAACGTCAGATTCCAGCCGGGCAACCGCAATGACCTTTGAGCCTTCAGGCAAACTCAGCGGCTGAAGCCGTGGGCGCACTGTCACTTCATTGGCGCGCAGCCGGATGGTTCGCGCCAGGAATGCGACGCCCGTCTGACGCGGATTAATGAAACGAAGATCGTTCGGTCGTTCCCACGCCCACAAAATCACGCTCGGCATTTCGTTCATGCGAGCTTTGCTTGTGATCAAATTGCGTCTGTTGATTACCGAGCGCGCCTTAGTAAGACCCAGAGCCAGCGATGCTAGTAGCACCCCAGATGCGGCAAGAATGAAGATGGTTTTTCTGGAAAGGTCCGGTCTCATTACACACGTTGCGATCAGCTGAGGCGTCAGTTTACACCAGCAAATGAGACGGGCAAAGGTTGTGTGTTTCGCAGCCGTATCCTATAGGCGGTGTTGAGGGTACCGACTTAGTCGGGTCTTAATCGAGCAAGAAAGAAGCCAACTGAAGCGCCTCGTCCCCATCATTGACGGATCTGCCGCGGCGACGCTTTGCTTTGGTGTTACGGAGCCGCTATTGCAGATCCTCAAGTCTTCGCCAATTGGGAGACTCGGTCGCGCACGGCGTTGCTGTCTTGCACACATAGAACTCAATAACCGGATGTACCTCCCAGGCTGACCAACGCCAACACTTTTCCATATTTGCGTCGGGATAATCACAGATTTGGGTCGCGGTTGCGTGAGCATTGTCTATTAGCAGCTGCCCGACGATTTTCACTTGTCGGCCCACCGCGGTCTCTACTCGCTGAACTGTCCACCCTGGGTGAAACTTGGCCCGGTAATGAGGAGTCATCTCGACGACGACGCTTTCCTGCTCAAAAGGCGCCAGTGCAGCTTTGTTCGGGTCGTCCCTCTTGAATCGAATGTGGCTACTAAGGTACGTCGCAACGTCACGGACGGTGGTGAGCTCAGTTCCGGTCAACTCTCTAAAGCCAACCCCAAGGTGATAATCGACGGCATCCAAACTGCCCAAACCGCAGTTACACGATTCAGAGCCGCTCGGATAACCGTAATACAAATAGCCCACAACCTGGACGATCTTGCCTTCGCCGAGGGTGGCAAGTTCTTGCGCGTGCTCGCCATGGTTCCTGGTGGTCAAGGTGTCCGGAGTGTTGTCGTCAAGTGTCTTAAAGCCGCTCTTGGCCTTGAAGGTCTTCACGGGACTGGTAGTCGGCTTGAGCAAGAGGTTCTTCAGATAATTCAAGTATGCGTCGTAACCGGCTGCTGCGCTGCAGCCTGTTTTGTATCTGGGATGACAGTCTTCCATGGTTTCAACCGGGCCACCCTCGTCTCCACAGACTTCGGGTTGGATCGACGTGGCCTTGACGATCGTTCTCGCCATCGAGGGTGATATGGTCATCTCTGAGTCAGTCGTTGATGTCGCCGTCGTGAGCGTCATCGTCGTGCCGCCTGCGTGGGCCACTTTCATGGCATTAGTAATGACCGTGCTGACACCACGCTGGTTGAGTTTTCTAAGACTGGCGGCAGACGTGTCGAAGTCCGTTGGCCCCGACTGAATCACGGCAATGATGACGCGTTCCGAAACGCCGTCTCTAACCAGGGCCGCGATATTTTGATTTGTCAGAGGCTGGGGTTGCTGTGCCAGAGTTATCGGAACCAAGAGCAAAGCAAGGGTGGCGAGGATGCAAATAGTTTTTCTTTTCCACATCTGAGGACTCCTTTCCTTGCAAGTCGAGTCTGGCGCAAGGCCAGTCGAAATGGAGTTGAGAGAAGCGAGGAGTGCGCGCCTTGCAAAATATTTGCTATCCCAAGGCGGCTAGAGGCTACTGCTTGTGAACCGGTGAAGTCAATCAGATTGTGGGAGTCAGCAAAGATATGGCAAGCGCTTTAGCAAGTTGTTTGCATCCTTCTTTTTGGCTTCCTGGCTCGACTTCGTTTTGATTTCACGCGTTTCCTTCCTCTGCTATACTCCTCAACTGAATGGTCATTCATTCTTAAAGTGATGAGCTGTAACGCCACGGCACTCTGCGCTCACCACTGCAGAGGCGAATGGCTCGCGCGCCAGCTAGTAGCTTGCGCTACATTGAAGCAGGAAGAGATTGATGGAACGTGAAAGTTTGAAAATGGATGTGGTGTTTGTCGGCGCGGGACCGGCAAATCTGAGCGCTGCTTTCCATTTGGCGCGGCTCGTAAGAGAGCACAATGAAGCGGCAGCCAAAGAAATGGGGACAGGAGACCGGGGACCGGGGACAGGGAAGGCGCTGGGCGAAATTCAGATCGCGGTCATCGAAAAAGCCGCATCGATTGGCGCGCACATTCTCTCGGGCGCGGTGATGGATCCGCGCGGGCTGGCAGAGCTGATTCCCGACTTTGAAGCGCAGGGCGCGCCGCTGGAGTCGCCCGTCAAAGAAGATCAGTTTTTGTACCTCACTCCGAAGCACGCCATTCGTTCACCGATTAATCCGCCGCCGCTAAACAATCATGGCTACTACATCGTCTCGCTCAACCGGCTAACCGCATGGCTGGGCGAGAAGTGCGAAGAGGCCGGCGTTAACATCTTCCCCGAATTTCCGGGCGCTGAGATGCTTTACGATGCGGAGGATCGGGTCGTCGGCGTGCGCACGGGCGACAAGGGAATCGACAAGGAAGGGAAGCGCAAGGCGAACTTTGAGCCCGGCGTGGATTTGCTCGCGAAGGTCACCGTGCTGGGCGAAGGCGTTCGCGGTTCGCTAACCAAGAAGTTGATTCAGCGACTCGGTCTTGATGAAGGTCGCGAGCCGCAGGTTTACAGCCTGGGCGTCAAAGAGCTTTGGGAACTGCCCGACGACCGTTATCCGGCCGGGCGCGTGACTCACACGCTTGGTTTTCCGTCTGACCAATGGACGTATGGCGGCGGCTGGATCTACGGAATGCAGAACCGGGTCCTGAATCTGGGGTACGTCACCGGTTTGGACTATCGCGATCCGCTCATCGATCCCCACGCAGAGTTTCAGCGCTTCAAGACCCATCCGTTTCTGGCCAAGCTGCTCGACGGCGGCAAGATGATTCGTTACGGCGCCAAGGCGATCGCTGCGGGTGGGTGGCACGCCATGCCGAAGATGTACGCGGACGGCGTGCTGATTGTCGGCGACAGCGCGGGGTTTCTGAACGCGGCCCGATTGAAGGGGATCCACTCGGCCATCAAGAGCGGCATGCTCGCCGCGGAAACAATCTTTGAGGCACTGCTGGCAGAGGATTTCTCGGCAAGCAAGTTACAGAGTTACGAACGGCGCGTGAAGGAGAGTTGGATCACTCCGGAGTTGCGTCGCTATCGGAACTTTCACGCAGGCTTTCGTCACGGGCGCTGGTTGGGAATGGCCAATGCCGGATTGCAGTACATAACCGGTGGTCGCGCGTGGGGGATTCTGGATCGAGATCATCAGGAGCCCGGTCACGAAGCTCTGCGGAAACTATCCGCCTATGGTTACCAGGGCGATGATGCGGCGCAGCGTTACCAGGATCTTCGTTTCGACGGGAAACTCACTTTTAATAAGGTCACCGACGTGTATCATGCGGCGGTTGCGCATGATGAAGATCAGCCGGCGCACCTGCACGTACTCGACACGAACATCTGCGCCACACGCTGCGCAGAAGAGTACGGCAACCCCTGTCAGCGCTTCTGTCCCGCGGCCGTCTATGAAATGACTGATAAGGGCAACGGACGGCGCGAACTGCAGATCAATTTCTCAAACTGCGTCCACTGCAAGACCTGCGACATCATGGATCCCTATCAGATTATCAATTGGGTAACTCCCGAGGGCGGTGGCGGTCCGGATTACAAGGGGATGTGAGTAAGGTAGTTGGGTGGCAACGTTGGTTCCAAAATCATTTTCCATTTCTCATTTGACATTTTCATATATCCATTTGGAACACCACGCTCATCTCCTCTCGAAGTTAACCACAGAGGGCGAATACATCCTTCGCCCTGCAAATGATCAATGAAAAATGTCAAATGAGAAATAGAAAATGGATTTGCTAAATCGTCGGCTATATCTAAGACTCTTCGCCCAGGTCATCATCGCCGTCAGTTGTCGTATGAAACGGTATCTTGCCCTGGACGACTTCCTCGAGAGCGATCCGAGTCGGCTTATGTTTGGTGGGGTCGATATCGATACGCGGCCGCGCTCCACGTTGAAGTTGTTTGCTGCGCTTGGCGGCCAGAATGATCAGACGATACTTGGAATCAATCTCCTGCGAATGCGGTTGTTCTGCTGTCTCGATAACCTCTTCGCGAACTTTGGTAGCCATAAAATGTTTTGGTGACCTCCGAACTAAAACGATTTCACCCCTTCCCGCTTGATGAAAAACCGCTCGGCTCTCAACGTCCGCCAAAATCTGCCAGCGTATCTTTTAGGCCTGGTTCCTGGCGCTCGCGGCGAGCTCGCTCGGCGTAAATCACCGACGCCAGTTGCGCTGAGGCTCGGTTGATATCGTCGTTGAGAATCACATAGCTGAAATATTTGTACTGCTCGACTTCGCCCGGCGCACCGCGTAACCGACGCTCGAGATCCGCGGGGGAATCTGTTCCCCGCGCTACCAGTCGATTTCGCAGCAACTCAAATGACGGCGGCAGGATAAAAACACTTACCGCGTCATGAACCAGGGCGCGAATACTGGATGCGCCCTGAACATCGATCTCGAGAATAATGTCATGTCCGCCAGCGCGTTCTCGTTCGACCTGCGCCCGGCTGGTTCCATACAGAGAGCCATAAACGTTTGCCCATTCGAGAAACTCGCTGCGGCGAATCATTTCTTCGAACACTTCAGTCGAAACGAAATGATATTCCCGACCGTGTTGTTCGCCTTCGCGAGGTTGGCGAGTAGTGTAGGATACCGAATAACTAACACCGGGCACCGTCTTCAATACGCGATCGATCAAGGTGCCTTTGCCGCCCCCCGACGGCGAACTGACTACGATCAGCATTCCACGCCCGATCGTCGTGATCGCGTCTTTGGGTTTTTCTGCTGTTGTCAGCTCATTCAACATTTTGCACTTGTTCGCGCAGTTTCTCAACCTCAGCTTTGATTGCCAACGCTGCGTCTTTAATTGAAACTTCCGTCGATTTTGCCAGTACGGTGTTGGCTTCGCGATTAAGCTCCTGAAGCAGAAAATCCAGACGCTTACCGACCTCGCCCTCGGCATCGATTGCCGAGCGAAATTGATCCAAGTGACTTCTTAGCCGCGCCAGCTCTTCTGTGATATCGCTACGATCGGCCAGGTAGGCCACTTCCTGCGCCAGCCGGCTGCCGTCCAGTTCGATCGTCTGGCCGCCGCGGGCCATCAGCTCTCCGATGCGTTTCTGTAAACGTTGCCGGTAAGCGTCAACCAGGGCGGTGGCGGTGGCTTCGATGACCGGGACTTCGGCTTCGATCTTGGCAACCCGCACGCGCATCTCAGCCGCCAGCGCCGCGCCCTCGCTGGCGCGCATCTTTTCCAGATTGTCGAGTGCTTCGTCCAGCGCACGTTGCAGCCCTTCCATATTCACCTCGTTCAATCCGTCCCGCGCCGGTGTCAGTGCGCCGGGAAGACGAGCGACCGAATTGACGTCGATCTCCCCGGGCAAGCCAAATTGCTCCTGGATTTCACGTATGGCCTTTACATAGCCGGCAATCAGCGGCTTATTGACTTCGTAGGTGGTCTCACCGGTGCGATCAAAATTGATGCTGAGATCAACTCGGCCGCGAGACAGGCGGGCGCCCACTCGTCTTCTAATTATGGTCTCGATGGCCGAGAGTTCCTGGGTAAGACGCAAGTGAATATCAAGAAATCGATTATTCACGGTCTTGATTTCAACTGCGACTGCGAAGTCGTCGCCATTGGCCGCGCCGCGGCCGAATCCGGTCATTGATTTCATAAGTGGTGGTCAGTGGTCAGTCGTTAATAGTCAGTCGTTAACAGTTACGAGCCCGCGTTCGTTGTTCATTAGCGCGTCCGCCAGTATCCACGATCTTTCGATAAGAGCGAAACAACTGAGTACTGACAACTTGCCACTGACTATTGATTAACAACTGACTACTGGCCACTAACAACTGACAATTCTTCTTCATCAGCAAATTGCAATTCATAAAGTCGCTGATACTGCCCGCCGCGCGCAAGTAACTCGGCGTGAGTTCCTTGTTCAATAATCCGGCCGCGTTCCATGACGACGATCAAATCAGCCCGGCGCACTGTCGACAGGCGATGCGCAATCACGATCGTCGTGCGGTCGCGAATCAGATTTGCAATCGCGCGCTGCACCAACTGTTCCGATTCAGCATCCAGCGCAGAGGTCGCTTCGTCAAGCACCAGAACAGGCGCGTCAATCAGCACTGCTCGCGCGATTGCCAGACGTTGTCTCTGTCCGCCGGAAAGGAAAGTGCCGCGCTCCCCGATCACAGTGTCGTAGCCGCGCGGCAGTTCGAGGATAAAATCGTGCGCCAGCGCGGTGCGCGCGGCGTCGTGGAGTTGCTCGTCCGTGGCGTCGGGCCGGCCATATGAGAGGTTATAGCGGACGGTGTCGTTGAAGAGCACTGTTTCCTGGGTAACCAGGGCCAGTTGGCGGCGCAGGCTGGGGATGCTTGCGTCTCGCAGATCGATTTCGTCCCAGAGCACCGCGCCCGAGGAGGGGTCGTGAAAGCGCGGCAACAGCTTAGTCAAGGTGGATTTGCCGCCGCCGGATTCTCCGACCAGCGCCACCATCCGTCCCGCCGGCACCGTCAGATTGATGTCGCGCAAGACGACGCGGCCTTCGTTCGCATAACCAAAATTCACGTCTCGAAATTCGATCTGGCGCCGCAATGCCGGCAATGCGACGGCGTTTGGCTTCTCGGGAATCTCGTCATCCTCATCCATGACTTCCCAGAGGTGGTTGGCTGCGCCCAGGGCCTGGGACAGGGAATTATGCAGCCGCGAAAGCTTCCGCATCGGGTCGTAACTGCGCGCCAGGAAGAAGAGGAAAGTAAGAAACTGGGCCGTGTTCATTCGACCGAGACGGATTTCGCGTTCGCCAAAGAAGAGCAGTGCCACGACAAAGAGCACGCCAATGAGCTCGATGATCGGCGGCGACATCCCGGCGATACTGGCCGAGCGCAAATTGGCTCGGCGAATCCGTTCGGCCACCGCCGTGAAGCGGCCCCGTTCACGGGTCTCGCCGCGATATGCCTTCACAATGTTGTGATTGGCCAGAGCTTCCTGGGCGGTATCGGTCAAGCGCTTGCTGCCTTCGGAGGATTCGCGCGCCAGTTTACGGAGCGAGTTCCCAAACCGCATCGTCAACCCGGCGATGGGTGGTGCTATTAACAACGCGCCCAGAGTCAGTCGCCAGTTGAAATAGAACGACGCCGCCAGCAAAGCGATCAAAGTAAAGCCCTCGCGCAGCATGTCGCGCAACGTGTGCGTCACCGCTGCTTCGATTGACGCGGCGTTGGAGATCAGGCGCGAAACCAGGTAGTTCGTGCGATGGCGTTCGAAGAATGCTGCCGACTGTGAAAGCAGATGGCTGTAAAGATCCTGACGCAAACTGAGAATTGAAGACTGCCCGATATAGGCCATCCAATAGGTTGAGAAGTACTCGGCGATTCCTTTTACAATCGTAAAGGCGAGTAACAACACCGCGATTGTTCGCCAGGCAGCGAGGCCGGAGGCCGGGATTATTTTTTGCAATCCAAAAAGCGTGGGTGTGCGATGCCCGCCCGCCTGGGCAAAGGCCTGATCGAAAATGGGTACGATCAAGGCGCCCGTGGCACTTTCCAGCAAGCCCACGACGATCATCGCAATGGTGGCTAAGGCAAACGTGCCGGTGTGAGGCAGAAGATATCTTAGAAGCCGCCGCAGGTCGTTCATCTCAAATCGGATATCTGGATCGTTTATCGGGAAGGACCAGAAAGCCCGGCGCACGATTACAGGCTGGCAATATACTTAGCCTAAACGTTTGACGTCAAGGCACAGGCTGTACATACTAAAGCGAAACCCCTGATGCTTCAGAGATAAAAATTGCAGGTCGAGGACTAAGCGGTCGCCGTCTAACCGTTTCGGTCTGACCTGAACACAAGGAAAACTACTGTGGATCCTGAACCTACGAACGCACAAGCCAAGAGGCTGATGATCGTTGACGACGACGTCGAAATGCGCACGCTCCTGGCCGAGTATTTTCGGCGGCTTGGCTTTGAAGTGGCCGAAAAAGAGAGTGGCATAGCGGCGTTGCAAACTGCGACTACGGATCATTTCGACTGCTTTATCCTGGACGTCGCCATGCCGGAAATGTCCGGTCTCGAACTCTTGAAAAAGCTCCGAGAGCGCGGCAACGAAACGCCGGCGCTTTTCCTGACGGCTCACGATTTGCTCGACGACAAAGTGGCCGGGTTCGAGGCGGGCGCCGACGATTATCTCGCGAAGCCCTTTAGTCCGCGCGAACTGGAATATCGAATCGAAGCGTTGTTGCGCCGCAACTCTCCGGCAACGCGGGCGAGCGGCGACGAGGAGCGCATGGAGATCGGCGACCTGGTGGTCGATAAGCGGCGGCACGAGGTCTCGCGTGGCGGCGCCAAAATCGATCTGACTCCGCTCGAGTTTCAGATTCTGGAATTGCTGGCGTCAGAGCCCGGGCGCGCCTGGTCGCGCAACGACCTGCTCGATCGCGTCTGGAGCACCGAGTATGAAGGCTATCAGCGCAATATCGATCCGCATATCAACCGCCTGCGAAAGAAGCTGGAAGCCGACCCGAAGAATCCCCACTACGTGCTGACCGTTCGCGGCGTCGGATACAAACTCAACGAGAGTCCCTGATCAGACGGCGCGCAGAAGGGAACCAGGTGCAATTAGTCGTTTATTAGTAGGTGACCATGTACCGCTTAGGCCACCTTCGCGTTTTAATTCCAGCCGCCGCAACGATATCGCTGGGCATGGTTTCTGCCCACGCACGCGATCTCCCGTCGCCATACACGCATTCGCCGATTTCACAATCGCAGCAGGAGCCGCGGGAGAGCGGCCTGACGACGATCCATCTTCGCTGGGCTGCCCGGCCCGGTGTATCTCGGTATCGTTTGCAATTGGCGACGGACCACGGCTTCAATGACATTATCTTCGACCGCGTGGTCGCGGGAACCGAGTATCAGATCAATGACCTGGCTCCGGGCAAGTACTACTGGCGCATCGCGCCTTTGACTACGAAGCTGGGCGAGTTTTCTGCGGCCGCGGCGATTGAGGTGACGCTGCAAACAGCGCAAGCCGGCACGCAAACTCAACCACCGAAGGCTCCGCCGGACAGAGCGACCGATACCCGATTGACACCGGGCTCAGGCTCGGTTGTCGCCGGAGGCGGCTGGCGGGCCCTGGTCGGTGAAGTCACGAATCCCGTCCTGGCCCATCTGCGTTCCGCTGGCAGATTTGATGTTGTAGCCGTAAATACCGCCGGGGCGACCTTTGCATTGGATGCCACGAGCGGAGTTGCTTTGTGGACCACGAGCCGACGAATACCTGAGGGCAGGAGTCTGCGATCCGCCACAACTCAGGCAGTGGTGCTCTTGATCAAATCGAGTTCAGGCCTGGACGATGTTGCCGTCTTGTCAGGCGTCACTGTGACCAGGATTGAAGGAGCCACCGGTCGTGAACTTTGGCGGGCGACATTGCCGGCGGTTGTAAACACTGCGGCCGTGCTCAGCGAAAGCCGCGCGTCGGAGATTTTCGTCGTGGACAATTCTCTCCAAAGGCTTTTTATTCTCGACGGGATTACTGGAAACATCATTGGCCAAATCAAACTGCCGCATCGCGTCGCAGGCGCGCCGGTCGTGCTTGATGACAACGGCATCGGCCGAGTGATACTTGCGTTGGAGAATGGGCAGGTTGAAGTTCGCAACCGCATCGGCGCGCTGATACGCTCAGGAGACGCAGGCAGCCCGGCAACTACGCCTCCGCTCTTTGTAAACGGATCGGCCGGCGGCTTGATCCTGGTGGGCACGAAGAGTGGCCTGACCGCTTTGAGTGCCGCCGACTTGCGCGCGCTGGGTAGAGTTACCCTCAACGGAGATGCGCCTCGCGGAACATTGGCCGCTGGAGATCTCAACGGTGACGGCACCGTCGAAGTGATCATGGTCACTGATCGCGGCCGAGTTGTCGCCGTCAAGGCAGCCGACGGTAAGATCCTTTGGGAAGCTGACGGCGGAGCCGATACCGAAACGACGGCGTTCGCCGACGTTAACGGCGATGGATTGCTGGATGTTCTGGTGGCCGGTGGTAACACTTTTGCGCTGGCGCTCTCCGGCCGCGACGGCTCGATTGTTTGGAAGGACAGTGAATCCCTCTCGTCAGTGGCGAACCACGCGGCATCACCCGCATCGCGCCGGGTCGTTGCCGTACCTTCCGGTTCCGGGATACTCATCATTGCCGGCGATCCTTCGCGAACAGGTTTGCGAGCGATTGAGTTTTCGAAAGCCAGGCACTAGTCCTGTTCGTCATTGAACCGGACAGGTCGTGACGCGTAAGATTCTGAGCATCTCGGAAGGGGCGCATCTCGAATGCTCTGGATCGTAGGCTCACTTTTGACGGTGGCTTGGTTGGTATTAAAGTTCCTGCTGCACAAAAGCGGCATGGTTCACGTGCTTCTGCTGATCGCCGTCTCCTGCTTTGTTATTCAACTTGTTCAGGACTTGCGCACGAAGGCCTACGAACGATCGCTGCCCCGCTAGAACTGAAGACTCCTCATCCAGCAGGTCTAGTCGTCAATGGGACGGTGGGACACCCTTACCCGCGAAAGCGCGCGTGGCGCGCTTGCCTGGCCCAGAACGATCCACGAACTCACACGAAATCGCACAGACACAACTAGTTCCATTTTGTGTGTTTTCGTGGATCGTCGTTTACTTGGCCCGGTAAGCTCTTGAAAATCGGAGGCCACTTAACCACTCCGAAGCTTGCCACTTCGCCCTCCTTCGGCAACAATTACCCAGAGTTAAGGCATCAATCGATGCGGACGGTCGCGGCCGTTCGATCAGTATTCGCAGAAAACTTGCTGGAGTCATTCATGAACCGAGCTTTCAAACTAACCACGGTTGTCACAGGTATCGTGATTCTCCTTTCTCTCGTCGCCAGCGCGTTCGGCCAAAGTGAGAATCGTCGCACGACGGTCGCCATCACCTATCCTTTGGATCAAACGATCGAAGTGACTTTTCACGGGACCACTCGATTGCCTCGTCTGACAGGCATGGCAAAGGTGAGGCGGCAGGGTCGTCGCGGGACTCGGGTCGAGCTGAGCATCGACCATATGCCGCGCGCTTACGAGCTGGGCGGTGTCTACACAACTTATGTGTTGTGGGCGATCTCTCCTGACGGGCACGTCGACAATCTTGGCGAAATCAAACGCAGCGGCAGCGGGCTGATAGATTCAAAGATTGACGTGACTACGCCTTTGCAGACGTTCGCGCTGGTGGTCACCGCCGAACCGCATTTTCTGGTGCACTCGCCCAGCCGCATGGTGGTGCTCGAAAATGTGGCGCCGGTCGCGATCCGTGATGCGCAGGTACAAACTTCACGGATTCAGTACATCGGGAACACGAGCGACTACTTTCGCGACGCCAGCGTGCCGGCTATAGCCGAGTCGGACTATCGGGATATTCCGGTGGCGCTGCTCGGCGCCCGTCAGGCAATCAACCTGGCGCGATACGCGGGAGCAGAACGCGATGCGCCAAACGAATTGCGCACCGCGCAGGCCGATTTGGAACAAGCTGAAAGTGCTCTGCGCACGCGGCAGCCAATCCGAGAGATAGATATCCTGGCCCGGCAGGCAATCAGCAGCGGGGCCAAGGCGGAAGACATGGCGCTGGTCCGGCGAGCAGCACGCGAAAGACGCGAAGAGGTCGAGCGCCGTGACCTGGCGCTGCGCAGCGCGGAAGAATCCACCGCCACTGCGAACCAGGAAATTAGTCGTTTGAAAGCGGAGTTGGAAACTGAGCGCCACGCGCGTGAGTTGGCTGAGCGCGATGCGCTGAACGCCACCGAGCAATTGCGTGACGCACGCACCGAAATCTCCAGGTTGCGCGATGAAATTCAAACCGTCCGCGCCGACGCCGAAGACGCGAAAGTTCGTCTGGCGCGAATTGAAGGCGAGAAGCAGGCCGAGGACACCCGTCGAGCGACGGAGAAGCGCGCCGCGGACCAGCGTGCCGCCGCCGAAACTCTCAAACAATCGCTCGGTCGCTTTGGCACCGTGCGGGAGAGTGGCCGGGGATTGACGGTGATTTTGACGGAATCGCTGTGGGTAAATCCGCGCTCGACAAACCTCAGTGCGGCGTCCGCCGCGAAGCTCGATCAATTGGGAGCTTTGCTGGCCAATAACCCCGATTATCAAATCTCGATTGAGTCGTTTACTGATAATCGCGGCGATGAAGGCACTCTGCAACAACTGACACAAGACCGTGCAAGAGTCTTGTCTGAGCGGCTTGCCGCAGCCGGCGTAGATGTAACCCGGATACAGGCGAGCGGCCTGGGCGGAGCAAGTCCGGTCGCGCCAAACACCACAGTCGCCAGCCGCGCAAAGAACAGAAGGACGGAAATAACCTTGAGCCTGGCGGGGCAGTAACGCGACCCTTGAAGGAGGGCGTCGTCGATGGATTTTTAGACCTCATATGAGAAGACATCAAAAGAAGGAAAGAACGCGAAGGCCCCTTCCAGACAGATCAAACTCTGCGCGAGGAGCGCTCCTTTCGTTAACAAACGCTCGCCACCATTTGCGGGCGGCTGAAATATTGGCGGACGAACGCTTATTTGGATCGGCCGCGTCTCACGTAGTCCTTGCCTTGGAAGAAATGACGAAATCATGGGCGCTCACTCTTTTAGGCATGGGTGTGGATCTGCCAAAAAGTATGCTAGCCGAGGTGCTTAGCAAGCATGACGTACGACACTCGATTGCGTTTGGCATTCTCTACACTGCAATGATTCAAGGCCTTCGGGTCCGCGCGGCCTTGCGCGTTCAGCAGCGCCACCGAGTGAAGGATTTTCCGCCAGAGTTGCGAGATGAGTTTGTGAGCGAACTCAAAATGGAATTCAAGTCTTTAGCTTCCCACTCTCGAAAGAAGAACCCGCTCATTATCCTCCTAGAATTGGTTGGCGGTGCGAACGATATGAAGAAGCAAGGCCTCTACGTCGACTTCGATGGCGAGAGGTGGACTCATCCCAGGAGCATATCTCAGAAACGTTTTAATCTCGGATTCGAGGTTGTGGAAGGGCTAATCCGGGAGTTAGGCCGTACGATTCGAAAGATTCATAAGACTGGCGTTCAGGCCGATGATAGCCTTAAAGAATTGCTCAAGAGTCAGCTCTCAAAGGATCCTGGAAGCGACCCTGAGCAGATACTGATAACGCTAACCAAAGTAGCGCTCCACCCAGGGTGAATGTTGGCTAGGCTCCTTCGATATGCCTCCTTCGATAACGATGATGACGAGTGAACGCGCGAGTGCAACGCCCTCCCTCACGGTCGGGCTACTGCCGCGCTGATATCTACAGATGTCCCTGCTCGAAGCCCTCCAACTAATTGGTTACAGTCTCGGCGCGGTGCTGCCGCTGTGGATGGGTTATCTCCTGTTCAGGCAGCGCCTGGGCGTGGTGCAAATCCATCGTCTGCTTCTGGGCCTGGGGCTCTGCATGGTTGGCTGGCACGCCGGCAATCTGATCGTTACTCTCCGCAGTCTGTTGGGTCTGGATGTCGCGCGTTGGGCCCCTCTGCTGCGGTTGGCGAATGCAATCGCCGTGATCAGCATTACTGTCTGTTACTCGCTGCTGCTGCATGTGCACCTGCATCTATGGGCGAGCTCACAGGGGCGCAACCTGACACGTACCGAGCGCATAAGAGTTTTTCTTTCCTACCTCCCGTGTCTCTTTCTTTTCGTGGTAGTCCCGCGCCTTTGGACGGGAACCTACCAGCCGATGATCGCGAAGCTTTCCGTGTTTGTCCTGCCGTTCGCGCTCTGGGTCGTTTACTCGCTGACCGTCGTAGCCGTGACTGAGTTACTGGTGGCGCGGCGTGCCGCTTCGCTCAGCGAACGCCGCATTCTGCACACGCTGGCGTTCTCTTTCATCGTGATAGCGGTTTTGATTCTGTCATCCCTGGGGCTGGGGCTGGGCAAGGGAACTGTCGCCGGTCAATACCTGCAAACGCTCGCCAATCTGGGATCGCTGCTGCCTTCGGCGCTGTTGGCCTACTACATCTATCGTTATCGTTATCTCGAACTGATCATCAAAGAAAGTTTGATTGTGGCGACGTTTGCCGCCGTGGTGTTGGCCGTCTATCTCTACGGTATTCGGCGCATCGGCGAGTGGGCGAATGCGCACTATGGGCTGCGCGCCGGAGCCGTTGAAGCGATCCTGATACTCGCGCTAACGTTGCTGGCGGCTCCTCTGCGTGGCTGGCTGGAAAAGCGTTTTCGCGCCCTCTTCGAACGAGAGACCGCCCTCTATCGCGACGTTGTGGCTCGCGTCGGAGCCCAGACCGGACAGTATCGCCGGTTGCCTGAGCTGCTCAATTTCATCGAATCCCAAACTGCCAGCGCTCTCGCTCTGAGCCGCGTGAAGATTATTTTGGAGACCGACGGAGTTGAGAAAGAGGCTTTGCCGGATGACCAGCAATCACGATTGATCGATAGATTACTGCGCGCAGCCGAGACCGCCGGTCGTTCTTCATTTGAAGATAGCGACGACCTGCGCGAGGCGGGATACCACATCGCCTATCCGCTGCGTCGCGACGATCGAAACGCGGGGGTGCTGCTGATCGAAGCTTCGCCCAATGCGCTAACCCCCGACGTGCGGGCCGTACTTGAAGTACTGGCCGGTCAGGTGGCGATCGCGATTGAGGATTTTCGTCTGGCTAATGAAAACGTCCAGCTCGAACGGAAGCTGGCGGAAGGAGAGCGTCTGGCGGCGCTGGGACAAATGGCCGCGACGGTGGCCCACGAAGTTAAGAATCCGCTCTCGGCAATCAAATCAATAGCCCAGGTGATGAGCGAGGATGAAGCGCTCAACGTGCAGCATGCGCGAGACCTCAGCCTGATCGTGGGAGAAACAGACCGCCTCAGCAAAAGCGTGACGCAGTTGCTCAGCTTTGCGAGTAAACAGCCTCCCGCTGCCGCGCCGTGCAGCACTGACGAGTTGCTGCGCAGCGTCGCTGGGCTATTTCGCGCCGACGCCGGGGAACGCAACCTCAGTATTCAATCACGGGCAGAGGCCAACGCTCAACACGACGGTGTGCAGGCGGGCGCACTTCGCGATGCGCTGGCGAATCTTCTACTAAATGCGCTGCAGGCAACTCCCGGCGGTGGACAAGTGACGGTTGAATCTTTTCGCGATGGCGCAGAGATCGTTTTTGCGGTTACCGACAGCGGACCGGGCATCGACCCGCAGATGAACACAAAGATTTGGGAGCCATTCTTTACCACGCGACAGCGCGGCACCGGGCTCGGCCTGGCGATTGTGCGCAAACGCATGGAAGACGCCGGCGGTTCGGCCCGGCTCGTGCCCTCGCACAACGGCAGAGGCGCAAGATTCGAGTTGCGCGTGCCGGTAGCGCAGGTTGGCAATTTGTGCTCGTGACAATCGCAAGTGCAACTTGCGCTATCTCTTTATTCGGAACTTTCCTTTGCCCTCGGCGTGTGAGCAGATGGAAGAGCAACCAACCTGCCTGGCGAGCAATCGCCATTTTCGTAATTCAATAAAAGGAGAACGAGTGATGATCCCAACCAAGTTAGATCGGGTGATGTTCTGTGCGCTGCTGTGCCTGGTCGCGGTGATCGGGTCAGCGCAGTTAGCAACCGCGCAGGATACGAGTCAGACATCACGCGCTTCGACAGAGGCGCGCGGCGATGATGAAACGAATATGGACACGCAACTTTATCTGGTTCTGGCAAGTAACCAGCCGACTGCGAATGCCAGGATGCCGGCCTTACTTGATCCGGTTGTCAGACAGTTACAGGCGACATTGCCATTCAAGAACTACGCGCTGGCCGCAACTCTGCTCAATCGAGTGAAGAATGGTGGTCGGCTGAGCGTACGCTGGATTGGCGGACCGTTGGCTGCTCCAGCATCGTCGTCATCTTCGACGCCCAGCTTTAACGACTTTACGATCGACGCCGTGCAGCTGGGGACCGCCGCAGACGGCAGCCACATAGTTCGTCTGAAGGGCTTTAATTTTGGATCGCGGGTTCCGGTACAGACCGGCGCGACAGTGGCTTCGACCGGCAACTTCTCGGTCCCATCAATCAGTTACGAGCCGACGGGCCTTCATACCGATATTAGTCTGAATGAAGGCGAGCCGGTGGTGGTGGGCACGCTCAACATCGGGCCTTCAGGCGATGTGCTGGTAGTGGTTATTTCAGTCAAGCGCTCGCCGAAGTAGAAAGCGGCACGGGCATCACGCCCGTGAATCATGCGCAGGATGCGCGTGGCACAACGAGCCGCGCTGCCTCTGGCACGCCACGCGCAAGCAAAACTCCCGGAAAAGTATTAAAATCCGGGGGTCAAGATGGAAAAGAACAGCTTGCGATTGTTGATTGTGGATGATGAAGAGGCGGCGCGCTATGGCATTAGGCGCGCGCTCGAGGCTTTTGGTTGCGAGATTAACGAAGCCGGCAGCGTCGAAACGGCGCGAGAGTTGATGGCCGATGCGAAGGTCGATCTGCTACTGCTCGATGTCAACCTGCCAGGAATCAGCGGACTGGAATTTCTCCAGGAACTGCAAAGCGGAAATCAGGCAGAGATGCCGTTGGTCGTGATCATTACGGCGCACGGGTCTGAGCGGCTCGCTGTCCAGGCCGTCAAGAGCGGCGCTTATGATTACGTCTCGAAACCCTTCGAGCTCGACGATCTCAGGCTGGTCGTCAAGAACGCCTTCGAAAACATCAAGCTGCGTCGCGAGAACCTTTCACTGCGGCGCCGCATCGAGATTGAAACGTCTCAGCGTGGCGCTTTGCTCGGAAGTTCCGAAGCGATGCAGACCGTGCGCGCGATGATTGATAAAGTCGCCGACACCGACGCCACCGTTTTGGTGCGCGGCGAGTCGGGCACCGGCAAAGAGTTAGTTGCGCGCGAGCTGCACGAGCGCAGTACGGCCCGCAGCAGTGGGGCGTTCGTGGCCGTGAACTGCGCAGCCTTACCTACAGAGCTGATCGAGTCCGAGCTGTTTGGCCATGAAAAGGGCGCGTTTACGGGGGCTGCAGCGCGCCGCAAGGGTAAATTCGAGCAGGCAAATGGCGGCACGCTTTTCCTGGATGAGATTGGCGACATGAGCGCGAACGTGCAGGCGAAGCTGCTGCGCGCGCTGGAAGAACGGCGGATTGAAAGACTGGGCGGTGACGAATCGATTCCGGTCGATGTGCGTATTGTCAGCGCGACGCATCGGGCTTTGGAAGAGGAAATCCTTGAGGGAAATTTCCGCGCCGACCTCTTCTATCGCCTGCGCGTGGTTACAATCGACATCGCTCCGCTGCGCGAGCGCCGCGAAGACATTCCCGTCCTGGCAACGGCGCTTGCCCAACAGTCCGCGGAACGTCACGGCTTGCCGCAGAGGCCGATCGGACGCGAGGCTCTGCGCCGGTTAATCGAATATGATTGGCCCGGCAACGTGCGCGAACTCCGTAACGCAATCGAACGCGCTGCGATCATGTCCGAAGGCGACGAGCTGAACGCCATCGATATCACCGACGCGCCAACAAAGAAAACTTCGGTGACTGCCATTGATAGTCCGGTTAACGGCGACCTGTCAGTTCCTTACACTTCTGATTTTCGTGACGACCGCCGCGAATTCGAGCGGCGCTACATTGCGCGCTGTCTGGAAGAGTCCGGCGGCAACGTTACCCGCGCAGCTTCAGTTCTGGGTATGCATAGGCAGTCGCTTCAGCACAAGTTGAGAGAGCTGGGGCTGGGGCGAAGGTATGTGGCGGTGGGCGCTGACAAAGATCGACAAGAGTGATATTTTTGCGGCATGGCTGATCCTCCGTTCGATCTTTCAAAGTTCGATCCTTCGAGTCTCGATCTCTCGCATCTTCACCCGGCGGAGCAGAACCGAATTAGAAACCGCCAGTTCACCTCTCAAGAACTTTCCTTGTTGCTCAGTGGGCAGAATCCGTGGACTGAGTCTGGCAAGCCCAACCCGTTCCCGTCACCGGCACTTCAATCAAAAGAACCTACGCTGGACGATCTTCGCCGGATTTGCCATGCCGACACCTTACCGCTTTTTGAGCGTGGCGATCCCGTCGTGCGAGCAGCCCTTGAAGCGCAATGGAGAGCAGCAAACGCTCCACCGCCGGAGACCCCTGAGAAGCCAGATCCGAAGATTGACGACGAGACTCGCGAAATGTTGGGTCTCATGTCTAACCAGGAAGAGCAAGAATACGACGAAAAGACCAAACGTTCCCAGCATAGGATTCCTTTCGCCAATCCGCCTGAATGGTGGAATAGGCAGGATCGTATCAACCGAGCGATTCAATCAGGCGAGCGACCTGATCCAGAGGATTTGGCAGAAGAGGCGGCGGAGAAGGTACGGTACGAGCGAAAATTGGCTGAGGCATTTCGGAAGAAAGAGTTGGAACTCCACGGCTGGAACGCTTTTCCATCACCTAACGAAGACGTTTCGTTCATCACTGGAAAACCGCGAACGGTCGGTGCTCTTACCATGCCTCCGGCTGATAAACCGAAACCGCCGTCTGAGCCTAAGCCTGAGAATCTCGCCGATGAACTCTTGTCACCGCCACTTGACGCAGCAAGCGCGGATAAGCCATCGAATCGAAAGATCAATATCAAGGTTTGGGCTGAAATCAAAAAGCATCCCGGTTGGTACTTTTTGGCTTTCTTGGTTGGTGGGTTGCCAGTGGGCATCGGCACTATTTGGCCAACCCTTACCCATGAGACCGTACCAGAGTGGTTGGCAGAGCATGGGTGGCCTCGCTTGATCGTTCTAGCCGCAGCATGGGTGGCCGTTGCGGTCATTATCGCATTGGTGATCATTGTGCGATCTTATCAGGCTGCTGCTTACCAACCGAGAAAGGTTAATGACGCGGCTACTTCAAAAACTAAGCCGCAGCCGAACATTATCTTGCTGGGAGAGCCGCGAGTGGCTTTTGTGACTTGTGACGAGAAGTTTGTCTTTCGCGAAGACCTCAATGCGAATTCTAAGCGGGCAATCGTCGTCGATTTCCAAAATCAGTTAGAGGTAGGACTAGAGATTAAGGGGTTGGCTGGCGTTCTGAGCCAGTTAACATTTAGCAACGCTACAGGGCAAGTATCCCGTCCTGTTATCCGAGGTTTTTGGTTGCAGCAGGAATCTCCAGAAGCCACTTTTGAACGAGGTGACCCGCGGACCCTCTTCATCGGGTATGTGACCCATCTAAGATGGGATAACCAACCCAAGTGTTACGACCTTTGACAATCGTTTCACGCCTCCAGCGCCAGTTACATTTTCACCCTATGATTCCATAAGCGTGCGAGTTGTGCTCTTTACTCAGACTCGTCATCGATTTCATAAGGAGTGTGAACTTGAACTAACACCTAAAATGCGGGTAAAGAAACCATTTACCTGAGCTGTTATGCCACTTTGTCTTTGGTTAGCTCTTTGTACTCAAGATTGGATGAAGTCAGAAGTCTCAGCAACGTCGCGAAAAAGAAAAGCGTTGTGGCGGTTATTGAATCGAAACTAAAACTCCACTAGATACGCTCCAGATGCGCGTCCGGTCAGAACCGCGAGCGCTAGCGACCGGATGCTAAGCTCAACTTGGGACGATATCCGCGACACAGTTTATCGTAAGGGGGTGAGTTGTGTAAGGCCCTCACCCCTAGCCCCTCTCCCAATGGAGAGGGGAAAAAGATTTGCCTATACGACTCGTGGTTCCTTAACTTCCTTTATAAACAAACTTCAGCGAGAATCATTTGCATGAAAGCACGCCTAGACGCCATCATTAAACGCGAACAAGCGGAGTACCTCGAATATCTTCATCCACCGAACATGGGGCTGCTGGCTGAAATGGAAAGCTTTGCGGCCGAGCATCACGTGCCCATCGCTGACCGTGAGGTTGCGCTGTTTCTCGAAATCACGGCCCGCGCGATTAAGGCTCGTCGAGTGCTGGAATGCGGAATGGCGATCGGCTATTCGGTGATCCATCTGGCGCGCGGCATGGCGGATGGCGGGCTGGTAGTCACAATCGATCCGAGCGACGAAATGATCAAAGCCGCGGAAGGTTACTTTTCGCGGGCCGGCGTGCGCGAGCGAGTGCAAATCGAAAAGGGGTATGCGCTGGAAGTCATTCCCCGCCTCAACGAAACCTTTGATCTGGTTTTCATCGACGCGGTGAAAGAGGAATATCGCGGCTATCTCGATCTGGCCTTACCCAAACTGCGCGCGGGCGGCCTGGTCATCTGCGACAATCTCTTGTGGGGCGGACAGGTGGCCGGAGAAATTCGCGCCCCCGATCAGGAAATGTCTACAGAAGCCTTGCGCGAATTCAATCAATACTTCGTCAATCATCCGCAGTTGCGGGCAGAGGTTTTGCCTGTGGGCGATGGGCTCGGTTACGGCGTTAAGATTTCATAGTCTGCCACGGCTCCGTTAGGAACCGGATGTTTATAGCTATTGCAACCTCTCGTTCCAATGAGCTCCTCTAGGAGCGACATAACGTTTCGCTCCTCAAGGGGCTCTTGATATCTTAAAGACAATCGGGTTCTATAAACATCGCGCGCCTAGCGGCGCTCTAATCCGGTGATCATTCCCCAAACGACTGAAGTTCTTGCCCAGATTGCTAACTCGATTAGGCGTGGCGGCGTCATCGCCTTTCGCACCGACACCTTCTATGGCCTCGGCGCCGATCCTTTCAATCGCGACGCGGTACGGAAGGTCAAAAAACTAAAGGGCAGGGAAGATGGGAAGCCGATCTTGATCGTGATCAGCGGACGGGAGCAGATCAACCGCTTTATTGCCGAGCGAACCAAAGCGTTCGATGTTCTGGCCGAAGAGTTTTGGCCCGGTCCTCTGACACTGATCTGCAAAGCGGCGCCAGGGCTTCCCGAAGAGATCACGGCCGGCACGGGAACTGTTGGCGTGCGGCTGCCCGACGATGATAACGTGTGCGCGTTGGTGCGAGAATGTGGTGGCGCGTTGACCGCCACCAGTGCGAATCCTGCAGATCATGAGCCGGCAAGAACCGCGCAAGAGGTTAGCGATTATTTCAGAAAGGCGATTGAGTTGATTGTTGACGGCGGTCCGGCGCGCGGTGATTTGCCTTCGACTGTTGTGGACGTTAGCCAGCTTGAACCCCGTTTGATTCGCGAAGGGGTGATTGCGTGGTCAGACATTCGGGTGCTGAGACAGGGTGGTTGACTCGCTCAATATCAATGTAGGCATGTCGTTACAGAACCGGAAGCGGTAGCGACCGGATCCAAGCTCCCGACTCAGTGGTAGAGGTCGGGCGCGCGCGACCGTAGAGTGCAGTTAGAATTTCGCATCCCGTCGCCACCCCTCCTGGTTCCGAACGAGGGCTTGCTCAACGAGAAATGACAAATGAGTTTTACATCGTAAGAAAGCATCCACGCGTCAACGTGGACTTCTTTGCCGATTGGGGCCGGGGACCAGAGTATGAATTCTATGATCGGATAACCAGCTTGAGCCTTGGTGGATGTTTTCTGGCGACCAAACGAGAAGTGCATAGTGGGGACCATATCTTCATCAGATGGTCTGGTGAATTATCGGGCCCCATCAATCTGAAGGGAACGATCAAATATCATCTTCGAGTTATGGAAGAACCGAGGGGCGCGGGAATTCAATTCCTCGGCGTATCGAGTGAGAGCGAAAAGAGACTGCAGGCAGTTCTGAACAACTACCGATAAATAGCCGCGGTGGAGAGGGTTTTAGTCTTATCCGCGCTGATCCGCGCAAATCCGCGACTATTTCCCCACCGTCAAATCTTTTACGAATCCCCAATCACCGCTGGCGTCGACCTTAATATTGCCGACGCTCTTCTTTGCAATCACCATGTTTGCCTGATACCAGAGCGGAAACACGGGCACGTCGCGGCTGACGATTTCCTGCGCTTTGGCGTACAAGGGCGCGGCTTTCGCATGATCGTAGGTGTTCCCCGCTTCGTCGAGGATCTTGTCCAACTCCAGATTGCTATAGCGCCCGCGGTTCCGCGCAGCGCGGGTCTCCGTGGGAATTTCAGAAGTAGCGAACAGGTCGTGATAGAAGATTGGATCCTGATTGCCACCCACCCACTGGCCGTAGGTCATCTGGAACTGACCGCGTCTCAGCAGTTCGAACAACGTGTTGAGTTCCGAAGTCTCAATCGAAACCGGAATGCCTACGTCTTTCAGGTAATTGTAGATTACGCCGGAATATTGCCGCGCGGCGCCGCTGCTGCCTGAGATGCGAAAGACTATCGGCTTCGGAAAACGCATCTGCGGGCCGTCGCCGTCAGGATCGCGAAAGCCTGCCTCATCCAACAGCTTTTTGGCGATCGCCGGATCGAAGTGATAGGTCTGGCCCGGCGTGTACGCCCATGAAGCTTCGGGCAGGATCGAGTGCGCGATCTTTCCCTGGCCCAGAACGAGATCGCGGATCATGCTCTCTCGGTCAACGGCATAGGCAATTGCCTGACGCACCTTTACGTTGTCCAGCGGCGCCTCTTTGGTGTTAAAGGTCAGCAGGTTGAGATTGGAACCTTCAAACTGATTGACGTTCAATTTCGAATCCTGCGAGAGCGATTTGATCGCATCAGGCGAGAGACTGGTTGGCAGCGGTGCAATGTCGACGCGGCCGCTGCGCAGCTCAGCTTGCAAAGCATTCGAGTCGCTGATCACCCGGACCCGCAACGCCGGAATATGCGGCGGGCCATCCCAGTAACTGGGATTAGCCTCAAGGTCGATCACCTGCTGTGACTGATCATAGCTCTTGAACTTGAATGGTCCGGTGCCGAGCGGATGTGTCTTCTCAGACTCGTAACTGTCCCTGGGAATAATGGCAATCGGCACCAGATTCGGCAGCAAGCCCGTCCATTGCTTGTTCAGACGAATCACCAGCGTGCGCGCGTCCGGTGCTTCGACGCTTTTGACATACGCGCTTTTGTTCGCGCCTGAGCCCTCAAAGAAACTCGCGGCCTTGGCAAAAGTCGACGCGAGCACGGTGTCCAAAGTGTATTTCGCGTCCGCGGACGTGAATGGCCGCCCGTCGTGAAAGGTCACGCCGTCACGTAAAGTGAAGGTGAAGGTCAGGCCGTCTTCTGAACGCTGAATATTCGACGCGAGCTCAGGCGCATAGTCGAACTTCTCGTCCTTCTTCACCAGAGAATTGAACATCAACGTGCGCACGCGTTCACTGGCGGCATCAACGGAAGGAGATCCAATGGGATCGATTGTCTTGACGTTGTCAGAGAGGGCAATGACGAAGACATTGCTTTGACGACGGCACGTTGAAGAGAAAACCAGAACCAGCAGCAGCGAGATTAAGCCGAGAGTTTTCGCAAAACGAATCTTTGGACTGCGCGACATTCGCGATTTAACGTTAATCGACATTCGATTCTCCCGGATAGCGGTATTCCAGCGTTTTGTTGAGTTCGGTGATCTCGTTTGCCAATTGCTCGAACCTGTTCATATCCAAAGGCAATGGTGGTTGCGCCAGGGCCTTGGTGGCGGCTATCCGTTTAAGCGAGGCGCTAATTCGCTTTTCAGTCACCTGGCCCTCGCGCGCCGCCTTTAATAAAGCACGATATCCACGTCGAATCGTTTCGGGCGTGGCGCAAATCAGCAGCATGTCCTCGCCGGCGTGGAAGGCGCGCACGGCCGCATCTTCGATTTCGCAATGCTTGGCGATCGCACCCATCTCCAGGTCGTCGGTAACGACCAGGTGCTTGTACCCGAGTTCCTGGCGCAGGAGCTTCGAGACGATACTGGGGCTGATCGAGGCCGGCTCGATCAATCCACCGGTAGTCCCTTTTTTGATATCGATGTTGGGAAAGCCGCCATGACTCACCATCACCACTCGAACGCGATCGTCAGCCCGCTGGAATAGTTCGATATAAGGAGCGAGATCCTGGGCCAGCAAATCATCGTGAGACAGCGGCACCAGCGGCATCTCCATATGTGAATCAACCGCACCCGCACCGATCCCGGGAAAGTGTTTGAGGCAACCGAGGCAGCCCGTGGCCTGCAAGCCGCGCATGTACACCGTCGTGTAGCCCAGCACCTCTCCGGGAGACCTGCCGAACGAACGTGAATAAAGGCCATTGGTAAGCTGGCTCCGCTCGCGAGTGATGATCGACATCACCGGCGCGAAGTTGATATCAAAGCCGAGCATGCGGAGGACTTCACCAGTTATCCGCCCTAACGAGCGCGCAGCGGCGAGATCGCCGTGTTGCCGAATGGCGCGGGCGGAGGGCATGGACGGAAAAATCTCGCGCAGACGATCGACCAGGCCGCCCTCCTGATCGACGCCACACAGTGGCTGAACCGGTAGCATGGCCCGCGCGCCATCGAGCAAGGTGCGCACCTGTTCGGGAGCTTCGATGTTACGGCCAAAAAGAATTATGCCGCCCGGTTTGATTTCATCGATCAGCTCACGGGCTTCGTCGTCCAATTGCGTTCCCGGAAGACCGATAAAAAAGAATTGCCCAATCTGTTGTTCAGAGGGAAGTGTAAGAAGTCTATCGGACGGCATGTATGATGGCTGGCTCTCTAAGAATCTGTTAACCCAGCTAGCTTACGACATCGAGCGATGCCGAGACAACTGGAAGGTTTGGAGTACCGGCTTTAGTCGGCGCCTTTCTCCGCAAACAGTGCCCGACTGAAGTCGGTACTCCGAACACCTCTGTTAGAATGTATTGACGATGAAGGGAATGATTCTGGCGGCGGGTTACGGAGAGAGGCTTTGGCCGTTGACTGCCGACCGCACAAAACCCGCGCTGCCAGTGCTCGGCAAACCTTTGGTCGGCTATGTGGCTGAGTACCTGGCCCAGGCTGGAATCACGGATGTGGTCGTCAATCTGCATCACCAACCGGATTCAGTTCGCCGTGCGCTGGGTGACGGTAGTCAGTTCGGCGTCAAGCTGCGCTATGTGCACGAGCTGGTGATACTGGGTACCAGCGGCGCACTTGATAACGCACGCGAACTGCTCGCCGGCGACACGCTGGTGGTAATTAACGGCAAGCTGATCACTGACCTCGATCTCAGAGCGGCGTTGGAAACACATCGTCGCACGGCGGCGCTGGCGACGCTGGTACTGAAAGAGAATCCGAAGCGGGAACGGTTCAGCGTCGTTGAGACAAAGGATGGCTTTGTCACGCGCTTCGGCGGCATGCCGCCACCACAGTCGCCGGAAAGCGTTGCGCCTGTGCCGCTGATGTTCACCGGGATCCAGATTCTCGACCCGCGGATTTTTGAATACATTCCGCGCGGTGTCTTCTCACATTCCACCGTAGACGTTTATCCGCAGGCGATTGCCAAAGGCGAACATGTGGCCGCGCACGTGGCCGAAGGAATGTGGTACGAGCTTTCCACGCTGCAACGATATCTGGAAATCAGTTTGGCTCTGCTGAACCAGCGCGGCCTTAATCTTTATACCGGCGACAACCCGTCGATTGACCAGCAGGCAAAGGTGCGGGAATCGATTCTTTGGAATGAAGTGACTATTGAAGCAGGGGCGCAGGTGCGGCGGGCAGTTCTGGGTGACGGAGTGCGGGTGCGTGCGGGTGAATTGGTTGAGGAAGCCGTGGTGGTCCGTGCCGACCTGGTCGCCGGTCTGACGCCGCCGGCAAAGGCCCTGGAGGGATATGTCCGGGGTGAGAACTTTGTCGTCCCTTTATCGCAGTGATAAGATTCGCTTAACGCAAAGCGGCCAATGAAAAGAGTATGGTCCGGATAATGGAAGGCTTTTTAGCTTTGCGGGTGCGTTTCTTCGCTGCATGAGTTCAGCCTTTCAGACTACCCCAAATGCCTTCACTGCAACTGCTCGCGAGAGGATCGCGAGTTACGTTGCGGAACACAGCGGCGCGTCTCGAACTGAGATTGCTTCGCTAACGCCCGATGCGTCGACGCGTGAGTACTTTCGCATTCCGTGGGAGCGCGGCACGGCTATCGCAGCCGTCTATCCCGAACCGTTCGACCCCGCCGTGCATCCCTATCTGGACGTTACGCGTTTGTTTCTCGAATGCGGGTTGCCGGTGCCGGAAGTCTACGATGCGGACGGCGCCGGCGGCATTATCGTGCAGGAGGATCTTGGCGACCGGCAGTTGTGCCAGGTCTTCGAAACCGTTTCAGCTGAGCAGCGCGAAACCTTGATCGAGCAGGCGATCGAGATCATCGCGCGCATTCAGGCAGCTACATCCAAAGCGTTTGCGCGAGATTCGATCGCCTGCCGGCTCGCTTTTGACGAAGCCAAGCTGGCCTGGGAGCTGAATTTCTTTTTCGATCATTACTTCGGCAGCCTGCGCAAAGAGACCTTGAGTCGCGGTGAAGCGGCAGAGTTGAAAGTCGAGCTGAATGACGTCGCGGCTGAGCTATCGAGCCGTCCGCGCGTACTTTGTCATCGCGACTATCATGCATTCAACCTGATTCTGGATAAGCAGGATCATCTGCGCGTTATTGATCATCAAGATGCTCGCATGGGACCCGCGAGCTATGACTTGGTCTCTCTGCTGCTCGATCGTGTTACTGCCATGCCTCCCCTAGCAGAGATACGAGCGCACCGTCTTTTCCTGCTTGCTGAGCGTGAGCGTCTGGGCTTGGAGTCGTATGACCCGGATGAGTTCGCACGCGAGTTCCGTTTAATGACGGTGCAGCGTTGTCTGAAGGCGTGCGGGACGTTTTCGTTTCAGACAGGAGTTCGCGGACGGGTCGAGCCCTATGCGCAGTTCATCGAGCCCATGCTGGCCATTACCCTCCAGGCCGCCGAGTGGCTTGATCGCTTTCCGGTGCTGCGGCGGATGATTAGTGAAAGATTAAGTTAGAGAATCCCTGGCCACAGAGTCACAGAGGCACAGAGATTTCGAACAATTCAATTGGCACGCCCTTGATCAATTCTTACTCGGTGTCTCTGTGTCTCGGTGGCTAAATTTGCTTTCTGGAAGATATGAACCAAACTTACATAAACGATTTATCGAAACATATCGGGGAAGAAGTAACGCTGAAGGGCTGGCTCTACAACCTGCGTTCAAGCGGTAAACTGATGTTTCCGCAACTGCGCGATGGCACCGGCACCGTGCAGTGCGTGGTTGCCAAGAATGCGGTGACCCCAGAAATTTGGGAAGCGCTGAAACCTTTGGGACAGGAATCGGCTCTGATTGTTACCGGCAGCGTGCGGGAAGACAGCCGGGCGCCGGGCGGGGTTGAGGTGGACATCCGCGACGCGCAAGTCCTCCAGAACGTACATGACTTTCCGATTACGCCAAAAGAACACGGCCCGGAATTCCTGCTCGACAATCGTCATCTGTGGCTGCGTTCAAAAAAGCAGCACGCGATTCTGAAGGTGCGGCACACGGTGGTCAAAGCCGTGCGTGATTTTCTGGACAACGACGGCTTCACCCTGTGCGACACGCCGATTTTTACACCCGCGGCCTGTGAAGGAACAACCACGCTGTTCGAAGTGGACTACTTCGGAGATGAGAAAGCCTATCTGACCCAGTCCGGGCAGCTTTATAACGAGGCAACTGCCGCCGCCTTTGGAAAAGTCTACTGTTTTGGTCCGACGTTTCGCGCCGAGAAATCAAAAACTCGCCGGCACTTAACTGAGTTCTGGATGGTCGAGCCAGAGATGGCTTACGCGACGCTGGATGACGCAATGAACCTGGCGGAAAGATTTCTCTCGTACATTGCTTCGCGAGTGTTGGAAACGCGACAGGAAGAATTGAAGACACTCGAACGCGACACCGCGAAGCTGGAAGCCATCGTGCCTCCGTTTCCGCGTCTTCATTACGACGAGGCGGTGAAGATGCTGCATGAAGGATTTGCCGCGGGTGCCGTCGAAAACAAATTCGAGTGGGGCGGCGATCTGGGTGCGCCGGACGAGACGTATCTGTCGAGCAAATTCGACAAGCCGGTAATGGTTCATCATTATCCGGCGGCCGTCAAAGCTTTCTATATGAAGCGCGATCCGGAACGCGATGAAATTGCGCTGGGCGTAGATGTGCTGGCGCCCGAAGGCTATGGCGAAGTGGTCGGCGGCGGCGAGCGCGCTACGTCTATTGAGTTTCTCGAGCAACAGATCGCCGCGCACGGCCTGCCCAAGGAGGCCTTCGAATGGTACCTGGACCTGCGTCGCTATGGCAGCGCGCCGCACGCAGGCTTCGGTATGGGCATTGAGCGCTGCACGGCGTGGATGTGCGGGATCGAGCATATTCGCGAGACGATTCCGTTTCCGCGGATGCTGTATCGGTTGAAGCCCTGACTGTCCGACAAACTTCAGTTTGTCGCATTTCGCCCGAGCATGACGTCAGTACCGCCCGCGTGAGCGGCTGGATCAAAGATCAACTAGAACGACAAACTGAAGTCTGTCGGACATCGCATGGACGAACAACTACGCACCGAATTCAACGAATGGGCCCGCGGCGGCAAGGGCGAGAGCATGGAACGCGGTCATGGGCCGGTTGGCCGGCAGGCCATTGAACTCATGCGCGTGCCGGCCGATGCGCGCGTGCTGGATGTCGGTTGCGGATCGGGATGGGCGACGCGTCTGTTGGCTGAGTATGCAGTCAATGGCCGCGTTACGGGAATTGATATCTCGGACGAGATGGTTCGTCTCGCCCGCGAATCTTCCTTATTGTTTCCCAATGTCGAATATCAGTTGGCCAGCGCTGAGCAACTGCCGTTTGCAGACGGCGAATTCAACCATGCGTTCTCAATGGAATCACTTTACTATTACGCGAACATTCCGGCGGCGCTAAAAGAGATTCACCGGATCTTGCAGGCCGGCGGTATCTTCGTCACGGTGATCGATCTTTATCGAGAGAATCGAGCGTCGCATCAGTGGGTCGAGCAGTTAAACGTCCCAGTCCAGCTCCTGAGCATCGACGAATATCGTTCGTTATTCGCGGACGCTGGTTTCGTAAACGTTTCTGACCTGCGTCTGTTCGATCCGAGGCCGGTGCCTGACGATTACACCGGCAGCTCTTTCAAGAGCCGGGAAGACTATCAAGAGTACAGGCGAACGGGATCGTTGATGTTGACTGGCGAGCGCTGATCCAAAAATCCACAGATTTCGCAGATACACAGAAGATGACTAAACATCGAGATTCACTTTTGCTTCCTTAGGAAATCTTCAAATGACTCTTTGGTTTGGCTAACAAAGACTTTTCTTAGTTCCTTAATCTGTGAAATCTGCGTAATCTGCGGATGTTTTAGTACGCGAAATGTGCGGATGTTTTATGAGTGAACTCCAGGAACGCATCGTTACCATCTTTGGCGGATCGAAATGTCGCGAACCTGATCCGGAATACGCACAGGCGTTGCGAATCGGTGAGCTGCTCGTTGATTCAGGGTTTACCATCTGCACCGGCGGGTACGCTGGAGTGATGGAAGCAGCCAGTCGCGGGGCGCATGAGCGCGGCGGTCGCGTCATCGGCATCACTATGAACCAGTTCAAGTCAGAACCGAATCGCTACCTGACAGATAAGGTGCCTTCGGAGCATTTCTACGAACGCCTCCAGCGGTTGATTACCCAGTCGGTTGGCTACATAGCTCTGCGCGGCGGCATGGGCACAGTGACTGAGCTGTCCCTGGTTTGGAACAAGCTACAGACGCGCGTGCTTGATCCGCGTCCGCTGGTGCTGCTTGGTGATTGCTGGCCGCCGATTGTAAAAGAGTGGCAGCGTCACCTTGAAGTTAGTGATGATGACGTGAAGATGCTGGATTTCGCTAGCACGCCTGAAGAGGCTGTGCACATCATCATCGAGAAATCTCAGGGCGCTGTCGTGTGAACAGGAAGGTCCGCAGATTACGCAGATTTCACAGATTCTGAGCAAGGTAAGGCGAGGAGCGTCAACCCCCAGCGGTTATGATATTTTGTATTCTGCCTAATCTGTGAAATCTGCGGATGCTCTCATGAAGAGTTGCCCAAAATGTAAACGCAAGTATGATGACGACACGCTGAGTTTCTGTCTCGACGATGGAACCCCGCTCTTCGACGAGCGCGATTCCGCTGCTCCCGCGACCGAGATTCTACCCGGGCGCGGCACGCCGACATTAAAGTCGTCCGGCCCCACCGTTCCGAGTTTTCGCGGTGGCGATCCAGTTCGCTCGGTTGAGCGCGTTACTCAGCCGTCCAATCCGATTTTAACCGCAGGCGTGATTACAATCGCCATCCTCTTGCTGGTCCTGGTGGGCATCGTGGCCTTTTTTGTGCTGAAGCAATCCGGCGGTAATGAATCAGCAACAACCAACACCAGCCCGGCTAACGTTAACGGACCGAGTCAGAAAACGAGTCCATCGCCGACCAATCCAGGGCGCAACGCGAGCCCGGAAAACAGCCCGAGTGAGTCCCAGCCGGGCACGCCTTTGAAAATTACCGCCAGTGCATCGTCAGTACGTTTGGCAGTCCAGGCCAATACCTACTATGCGTCAAATGCGATCGATGGCAAGCGCAGCACGGCGTGGATTGAAGGGGTGGATGGACCGGGGTTGGGCGAGTGGATTCGATTCGACTTTGACCGCGAGATAAATCTGCATCGGATCCTGATTCAACCCGGCTATTTCAAGAGTTCGCAAATCTGGGCTGAGAATAATCGGATCGAGAGCCTCACCGTCTACTTTTCTGACGGCAGTTCGCGTGAACTTACTTTCGCGAACCGCATGGACAGTCAAAAGGTCGATGTCGGATCGGTCAAGACACGTTGGGTGCGCTTCGTGATCAAGTCGGTTTACTATGGCACCGACCCGGACACTGCGATCTCTGAAGTCGCGTTTGAATGGGATCAATAAGGGTCGTCAACATACGATGGTCAGCAAAATGACAGAGCACGCAGTTTGGAATCACGGGCGCGAGATCCCCGGCGAGGGAAAGCGCGTTAGCATTCTCGGCGTGCCGCTTCACTTCGGGCAGAGCATGGCCGGGGTCGATTTAGGACCCGGCGCAATTCGCGTCGCCAAAATCACCGCGCGTATCGGAAAGCTGGGCTATGAGGTTAACGATCTCGGCGACTTGCCGATCGAACGGCCGCGTTCACATCCGTCGGAGGGTGAAAAGCTAAAATATCTGACCGAAGTCCACGATGCCTGCGAGCGCCTCGCGGCGCAGGTCGAACAGATTGTTGACGCCGGCGAATTGCCCATAACCATCGGCGGCGACCACTCGATTGCAATCGGATCGCTGGCCGGCGTGGTAAAGGCGTTCCGTAAGCGCGATGAAAGATTGGGTCTGATCTATTTTGACGCGCATGCGGACATGAATACGCCGGACACTTCGCCGTCTGGTAACATTCATGGCATGCCTTTGTCGGCATTGTTGGGATACGGCGCGCCTGAGTTGGTAAACGTCGGCGGCTTTGCGCCGAAGTTCGATCCCAGGTTGTGCGCCCACGTGGGCGCGCGCGACATCGATCCGGGCGAGCGCGAATTGGTTCGGCGGCTCGGCATGCGCTTCTTTACGATGCGCGAAATTGACGAGCGGGGCCTGGCCGTATGCATGGATGAAGCGATTGCCATCGCGGGGCTGGGAACTGCGGGGTATGCGGTCACCTTCGACGTCGATGCGCTCGATCCTGGCGACGCTCCGGGTTCTGGAACTCTGGTACGCGGCGGACTTAGTTATCGCGAGGCTCATCTGGCGATGGAGAAGATCGCCGAAGACGGCGGGATGCGTTCGCTCGAAGTAGTCGAGATTAATACGGCTCTCGATGTGAACAATCGCACGGCTGAATTGGGCGTCGAATTGATTCTGTCGGCCTTGGGAAAGACGATACTGTAGGTGTTATTCGTCCTATTTGACCAATAGGTCCTATACGTCATATTCATCAATGGCAAAGAAACTTCGCATCGGCGTGATCTTCGGCGGCCGCTCGGGCGAGCATGAAGTCTCAATCCGTTCTGCGCGGGCGGTAATCGACGCGATCGACGCGGCGAAATATGAAGTCGTTCCGATCGCGATCACCAAGGAAGGGAATTGGCTGGCGCCTGCCGCGGCGGCTGAATTACTGCCGGCCGCCACCCGCGCGTTGCTTTCCTCCCAAACTCGCGCCGGCCACAAAGAAGACGTCGCCATCATCGGCGATCCTTCACGCAGCGGCCTGGTGCGGCTTGAAACCAACGGCAAACCCGCGGAACAACTCGATGTCGTCTTTCCCGTTTTGCACGGACCGTATGGTGAAGACGGAACTCTTCAAGGGCTTTTGGAGATGGCCGCTGTGCCTTTTGTCGGTGGCGGAACCTTGGCGTCGGCCTGCGGCATGGACAAGGTGATCATGAAAGCGTTGTTTCGAAATGCCGGTCTGCCCATCTGCGAATACGCCTGGCTGCTGCGATCCGAATACGAGCTGGATGCGAAGAAAGTCCTGAGCCGCATCGCCAGGCAAATTGGTTTTCCCGCTTTCGTCAAACCGGCCAACCTGGGTTCGTCAGTCGGAGTTTCAAGGGCGAGCGATCGAAAGTCTCTGGCTGGAGCCATTGAGTTGGCTGCGCGTTACGACCGAAAGATTATCGTCGAACAGGCGGTGGAAGGCCGAGAGCTTGAATGTGCCGTGATGGGAAACGACCAGCCGCAGGCCAGTCTGCCCGGTGAATACCTGGTTCATAACGAGGCGGCGCACTTTCTCGATTACACCGAAAAATATTCCAGCACGGGCCATGTTGAATTCGTGGTGCCGGCGAAGGTTTCCAAAGCCACGGCAAAAAGGATTCAAGAGATGGCGGTCAAAGCGTTTCAGGCGATTGACGGTTCCGGACTGTCGCGCGTGGATTTCTTTCTAAAGAAGGACGGCGAACTGCTGGTCAACGAGATTAATACGCTGCCGGGCCTGACCGACGTATCCGGCTTTCCCAAGATGTGGGCAGCCTCAGGAATTCCTTTTCCTCAGGTCATCGATCAACTGATCGACCTGGCCCTGGAGCGTCATGGGGAACGTGCCCGGAACGAGACGAGTATTTGAAGTTTCGCGGTTGCGCAAACTTTAACCATCCAGCGGACTGCGCACTCCTCTTCCGCCCTTATTTAGTACATGCGTATAGATCATCGTTGTGCGCACATCTTTGTGACCCAACAATTCCTGGACCGTCCTGATGTCATAACCATCTTCCAACAAGTGGGTGGCAAAGCTATGCCGAAAAGAATGACAGCTTCCGTTCTTTTTAATTCCTATTGTGCGCAGCCCGGTTTTTACCACTCGCTGCACGTTCTGTTCGGAAATGTGATGCCGCCGGACTTCGCCGGTGCGCGGGTCGACTGAGAATTTGTCTGCCGGGAATACGTACTGCCAGACAAAATCCCTGGCCGCATTCTTGTATTTTCTTTCCAGCGCGTAGGGTAAGTAAATCGCACCGTATCCCCGCTTTCAAGTCGTCAATATGCAGCTTGCGCACCACTGCCAATTGCTCGCTTAGCGGATTCTTCACCGCCTCCGGCAACATCGTCAATCGATCCTGCTCTCCTTTACCCCGTGAGATAGTTTCGCACTCTGTTTTTGATGTATCGTTTTCCCCATGAAGACTTCAGGTATTTCTCTCGTTTAGTGGCGTCTGATTGATTACGACACCCTTCCCAATAGATTAGTTCTAGTGGGACCCGTCGCTTGGTCGAAGGAACGACTCCTCTATTGTGGGCTTCAAGTCTTTTCTTCAGATTCTTTGTGAATCCCACATAAAACAGATGATCCCTCAGGGAGCAGAGAACATACACGTAACAATACTGGTCCATATCTTTATCTCACGGGGTGAACCGTCACGTACGATGATTTCGCCACGCGCAAAGTCAACATCCTTCACGCGCAGTCGCACCGCTTCCATTATTCGTAGCCCTGAGCCGTACAAGAGTCCGGCAATCAATCGATTCTCACCTTTCATTTGCGCAATCAACGCGGTCGCCTCCGCCTTTGTAAACACCACGGGCAACCGTCTCGAATGACGCGCTCGTTCCACGCCTTGAATATCCGGCGCTTCCATCTGCAGGACTTGTCGATAAAGAAAAAGGAGAGCATTGAATGCCTGGTTTTGAGTGGAAGCTGCCACGTGTTCGTTGACGGCGAGGTGCGTCAGAAATGTGCGCACATGCTCGGCATTAAGATCTTTTGGGTGGCGCTTCCCATGGAAACAAATGTATCGCTTGATCCAATTGCGATAGGTTTCTTCGGTTCGCAGGCTGAGATGTCTGAAGCGAGCTATATCGCTCACCTGATCGAGCAGCTTCCGGTTGGCCATAGGTGATGCATAATACCGTAATTGACGGTATTATCATTCACTTAGAGATCGGGCCACTTACAAACGTTTGTGCGTCTTAAAGAAACGAGTCTTAGCAATAAAGAGGCGTTCTTATTGAAGAAGAGAATGATGTTTTTTGCGCTGCTGGAGCGTATTATGAGTCACTCATAATACCGAGTATCACGTATTATTGCTGCATGATGCATAATTAGTAGTTATACGGCGGCATACCTAGATGTCCGATACTGAACGTGTGATGGAAATTCTGCGGCAGGCTAAGTTGCTTGCGCGCGAGTACCGCCAACTTACAGGCAAACCACTTGGGGTAACGGGCGAAGTCGCCGAATACGAAGCGGCTCGGGTTCTTAACCTTCAACTGACGCCCGCACGCCAAGAGGGCTACGATGCGGTCGAAACAACCAATGGCGCAACGAGACATCTGCAAATCAAGAGTCGCTGCATATTGGACGACTCGAAGCGGAGTCAAATGTGTCCGTCCATCAACATCTCAAAAGATTTTGACGCTGTGCTCCTAGTGTTACTCGACCAAAACTTCGAAGCGTTCGCTATCTACGAAGCCGAGCGAGCTCCGGTGATCGCCGCACTTACGGCACCGGGATCGCGCGCTCGAAATGAACGTGGTGCCATGGCCGTCAGCAAATTCAAATCTATTGGTAAACTGCGGTGGCAACGAACCGCCGTATAACAAATCGTTGGACGCGAGCGGCGGGAACCTGTTTCGTAAGATAATTGGTCCGGCGATGCTTGATTGAATTCGCGCCGCCGCGTCAACTCCACCGTTCGACCGTTTACTTTGAACCCCACACAACGTCTATGCAAAAACATATCTTCATCGATCACAGTAACATTTGGGGCGGCGCGCGCTTGGCTTCGAGAATTCGAAACCCTGAAAAAAACGATGCCGATGCCAGATTGTCTGTTAGGAGCCTCGACCAGATTATTGGTGGACGCACCATGAACGTCGTGACAAAAATTGTTTCGGGCGGTGTGCCTCCGGGAATGGAAATGGTTTGGACCGAATATCAAAACGCTGGCTACGACACTAATCGTCTGTTTCGTGATACGAATTGGAAAGAACGCGGCGTAGATCATTCGCTCATTGGTCATATGTGGCGATTGGCCACCAAGAATCGTACGGAGCCTACTCAACTCACACTAGCGAGTGGCGACGGCAAATCAAACGAATTCGGAACCAGTTTCTATGAAATCCTGGAATTGCTTCTAACCAACGCGGACTATGATTCGTGGCACGTTACCGTCGCTACGTTCGATTGGGATTACCATGCACTGGGTGTACATCCACCGACATCAAACAAGGTCCGAAAACTGGTGGAGAATTCGCCCCGCGCCAACCTTCTTAACCTGTTTGGGTATTACGACAAGATCGTCTTTCATAAGGCGCACGTTCCCTGACGCACGGTCGAACAAATCGTTGGACGCGAGCGGCGGGAGCGTGTTTCTCATGATCAAAGATGCGGCGATGCTTGAATGAATTCGCGCCGCCTCGCCAACTCAACCGTTGGGTATTATCTTTACTGTCTTGATCACTCTGGAGAGTGACCCTCTGTTGAACTACATTCAGACCAATCCAAACTTCGATCGAGCATGGCCGGGAAGGGTGATACAGTTGAGATCATTCCGTCGCCGATGCCGCTAGAAGGGACTCGACAAAGACATGAATCCCTCGCGCCTTTCAACTCAGAAACAATAGGAGGAAATATGACTATCAAAAAATGTGACGTGTTTCAATCTACATATCTGGGAAACCCAAAAGACCACGATTGGGACAATATGTGGAAGACGATTGAAAATGGTAAGCAGCCATTTAAATATATGGACAGGTTAGAAGTCGCCTTTGCAGACATTCATGCAGAGGATCCCGACAACGCATTTTTGAGCTATACCGGGGAATACTCCGATAAAGCAACTAAGACAATCAATGAAGCGAAGAAACAGAATCCAGCTATCGAAATCATTGCTCAAATGGGTTGGGCCTCCGGGTTAGCTCCATTGGTTGCCGATCCGGCCAAAACCGAAAGCAGACTGGATACGTTTGCGAAATCGATCCCGAAGTTTTTAGACAAATATGGATTGCATGGAGTTGATTTCGATTGGGAAAGCGTTCCCTACAATATGACGACTGAAAACGCGACATTATTATTCACGCTGACGAGAAGGTACTTAAAGGAGTGCGGAATTCCACTGATGACCGTAACTCCCGACGGCTATACCCCGACCGGCCAGTCTCTTGATATTAATGTGGTGAACCAGTTGTTTGATGCCGTTATTGTTCAGTCATATGAGCGGGTTAACTACATAGACAATTATGTTAATGCGGGAATAAAAACCTCGCTGTTATTTTGCGGTATAGCCGCAGAACCCCCATTCTATCCTCCGAACGGAGACATCTCTCAATATATTGAGAAGGTGGAACAATATGATCTACCGGGACTTTATAATTGGAGGGTCGACAACGATGACACTGATCTTACCCTTAATGTGCCGAGATATACAATCACATCGAACATGTGGAAATACTCGCGAGGGACGTTACCGGAGCCGCCGCTTTACCCGTGATGACATAATTCCTTTCCGTCTAACGTAGCGCCAGTTAAGCCCAACAAAGCTTTGCAGCTGACGGCGCGATTGCATGCTTCTTAAGTAGCCTTGTTCCTTCAGCCTAAATGGTGATCGCGCCCCGCAGTCTGAAGGCCAGCGTTAGATCGCTCTTTGTTTATGACCATGGCGGCAGCACTAATCCCGTCGAATCTTTTACCAAGCCGCAGATTCGCAATATCTTGAACGATGCCGAACAAATCGTTGGACGCGAGCGGCGGTAGCGTGTTTCTCAACTTGCTTGGTGCGGCGAAGGGTGCTTTGATGCGCGCCGCCGCGTCAACTCCACCGTTGGGCGGCAACTGTTTTCTCAATGGTCGCTCTCAGGAAACACAAATCTAGTTATTACAGGGCCAGCATCGTCCTGGCGCTCGCATGCGTACTAGCGTCGTCGTGCCGCCCGCGTTCTTCTGCTTCCATAGACTACGATTCCATACGTGACGCCAAGGATTGGCAAAACCCATTTCTCTTGGTCGATGCCGACGCCATCGAAATCGTATTGCCGGACGATCGCGCACGCGTGCCAGTGGACAAATTGCACGACTATTTGTCGGAACTGCCCGGTCGCTATTGGCCGTACGGAAAAATTGTTGCTGTCAGCGAAGGTGGCCTTCGTCCGCCGAACGCCGATGGCGTCATCAGGCAGAACAAAGCGCAGACCAAACAGATCCTCGACTCTATGGGCATACGCATCAAATGGTGGAACGTGGTGTCAGCGTTGCCGCCCAACAAATCGTTGGACGCGAGCGGCGGGAGCGTGTTTCTCAACTTGCTTGGTGCGGCGATGCTTGAATGAATTCGCGCCGCCGCGTCAACTCAGACGTTGGCTTCTCACTTGAACTGTGCATGTTCCAAATACCCTTTCGTTGGGATCTTACCCATCGTAATCATCTCGGCAGTTTAGTTGATGCTGAGCGAGCTGAATCGTATGCTGCCTTTTTAGATCATCTTTTGCCTTGCTGCTCCAGGGTTCTAGCCTTCGGCGGCGATTTTGATCTCATTTTTGTCGGTAGGTCGCCAGAAAGTATCTTTGATCATCTGAGTGGATTGCTCTTCGACTCATCATGGTTTAGCCGGCTTGAGCTATTACATTTTTCGATGCGCTTTCGAGAAGAGGCCGATGTCCATCAAGAGCATCCAGAATCAATAAATGCAATGCGCGCGTATTTGCAGCATCTTGGCTTACAGCCGGAAGGGATAGCTACTAGAATTAGACCTATAGCATTCATAGATTTAGTGGCAACGGGTGATACTTTCGGGCGCTTGGTTACATTCTTTCGCAATTGGTCCAAGGAGATAGAATACGATTGGAATGCGGTCAAAAGAAGGATACGTCTTATCGGTATCACAGAAAAAACAAAAACAAGCCCAAAGACATGGCGGTGGCAACAACAGGCTTCATGGCTATCACGGCTTGAGAGCAGATCCGTAAAGAATGTATCAATTCCTCGTGAACTGTGGGAGTACTTAGGGAATTATCAATACAAGGTAAGCCGATCCTACACACCTTCTCGCTGGGGTGACCCAGAGCTTTCCTTACCAAGTTATTCCGAAAGTCAACTCAAAGCACTACGATTGGCATACGAGCTGTTCGAGCTTGGCCGGACAAAAGAACGAAGAGAGCGATTCGTTTCGTTGTTGGTAAAGGAGCCAGCGATGAAACACGAGTGGTTTAGAATGTTGGTTCAAGAGATTCGGTAATTGAGGAGCGGTTGTTAATGGACGAAGCCTAACAAGTCGTTGGGCACACTCTCATGAATTTGAAACGAAGCTCAGTCCTGACGTTAATGATCGCGCTGACCAGCGCGGGTACCGCTTGCGTCAGCCTCGCCGGCGATTGCAGCAATCAGATTCGACGCGAGATCGCTTCGCCGAATGGAAAGATGAAAGCTGTCGTCTTTCAGCGTGACTGTGGGGCTACTGTGGGCTTCAATACGCAGGTTTCCGTTTTGCCATCCAGTAGCAATTTACCCAATGACGGCGGCAACGTCTTTGTCGCTGACGGCGGCCGGGGCAACGAACCCTCTGGTCCGTTCGTCGCGGTGTCGTGGACAAACGACACAGAATTGTTGGTTACGTACGACAAACAGGCGCGCGTCTTTCACAACGAATCTTCGGTTGGCAACATTCGCGTCCGATATGAAATTGTTGGTCCGTGACGTGTGCCCAACAAATCGTTGGACGCGAGCGGCGGTGGCGCCTCTCGCAACTAGCTTGGTGCGGCGAAGGGAGCTTTGATTCGCGCCGCCGCGTCAACTCAACCGTTGGGTCGCCTTGCAAGTCCAACTCGTAAGAGTCTAATAGGACGATTCGCCTTTAACAGGTGAGAAAATAGTTGCAAGCTGGGTCAACAGCAAGAGGAGGACTTATGACTCGCCCATGGATCGGTTCTGTAAAATACCTATTCATTCCGCTTGTAGTGGAAGGGACTGCTGGATACCACCCACCGCCAGCCAATTATCGCGAATTTGTCCAGCGGCGCGTCTTTTTCGATCCTGACGCACAGACGAATGAGGATAGGTCATTGATGTCGTATATTGCTTCTATTTCATATGGTAGGGCGTCAATTGATGCCACAGTCTCAAGACCGATTACGCTGACGAACTTGAGAAGCGATGATAACCCTACGATACTCGCAATCAACGCACATCCCAACGCGCATGAGTTTGAATACCTAGCTGTCGTTTATCCCCCGAACTCACTTGGAGCTGGAGGTGGTATGGCTCAACCAGGAAGCATTGAATTCGATCCTCCTCGGACGCCAAACCGTACTAGAGCACGGTCACGATTCCTGTTCGACGAACGAATTGGAGCCTGGGCGATGGAGATTCTGCATAACGTTACTGACATAGGCGACTATTACAATGGGGTATTGCATCCTGGCCGATTCGACGAAATGGCGGACAGTGTTGCGACGCACCCTTCCTCTTACACCAAGATTGTCGCTGGATGGCTCGATCCCTTTGAGGTTGCAACTCATCCCGGCGGCCGACACCGCTACACATTACATGCCATCGGATTACCACATCCATCACCAGCTGGACGCGTAGCGTGCGTCAAGGTTCAGACGTTGGGGTCTGAACGATATCTTATTATCGAAGCACGACTGAAGAGCGATCGATGGGATCGAGGCTTCTCAGGCTCTAAAGGTATTAAGTCAGAGGGCGTAGTAGTGTATGAGTTTTCGCCAGAGACGAACCCGTGGCCGCGGGTGCATCCAAATGGGCCTTGGCCACCGCTGGAATTGCGAACACCTACAGCATTGACCGAAGGGCAGAGTTTCACACATGCGGACACCGGGACAACAATAACAGTGTTCGCCGCTGTTGCCGGGTTCGTGATCGAGGTCACTACTGACGACATCACGGTGCCTGATGTCCGAGAATTGCGTGCCACGGTTGCAGCAGCACGAATCAGAGCCGCAGGCTTGCAGCCAAAATTCATAGGTACGCCTGGCTCACAGGCTTGGGTTAGGAGCCAGTCGCCCAAGGCGGGCACCGGGGCGCCGCCCGGAAGTATTGTGACGCTTAACCTCAGTTCAGGGCCAATTCCTTAACGCTTTGATGAGGAACTATGTATCGCCTCGAAGAAGGTTCGTATTGACTCATCGATATGCGTTCTCGTTGACGTAGACCTGCGAATTGAGCTTGTGCTTGCGTCTGCCCCTTTTCAGGTTCGAGCGCGACCCAACAAATCGTTGGACGCGAGCGGCGGGAGCGTGTTTCGCAACTAACTTGGTGCGGCGGAGGGTGTCTTGATTCGCACCGCCGCGTCAACTCAACCGTTGGGCGCTTGCCTTTGTCGAAGTTACAAAGCCGACTGAGAGGGAGTATGAAGATGAACCGTCTGCATATCTTAGCCAGCTTTGCGCTTCTAGCCGTCGTACCGCCATTACAGGGTGGCGTATTAGCGCAGAGTTCATCTATTGATACGAGGCTTGCATATCAATACTTCAAAGAGGCCCAAGCATTATGTCGCCGAGACAATGGCAGGCTCTGGGGCGTTTCGCTTTGTGGGCCGATGATCTTTGTTGACCGCAAGACGCGCGCAGTGGTTGCCAATCAGGCGGACAGGGAAGGTATCTTGACCAAGAACGGGAATGTTTTCGTCGGGACGTTGCCTGCTAAAGTAAACATTGCAAATACGGCTATCGACTGGGCTGGCGTGAAATGGACGATGATCATCTTTCCCCTGCCTGAAGACAAATATCGTCGCGCAAATTTGATGGCTCATGAGTTATGGCATCGCATCCAAAATGAAATCGGTTTTCCGAGTTCAGGTACGGCAAACAATCATCTCGATTCGCGCGACGGGCGCGTGTGGTTGCAATTGGAGTGGCGCGCACTTGCGTCTGCATTAACCAGTCGTGGCAAACAGCGTCGGCTGGCGATAATGGACGCGCTTTTGTTTCGCGCTTACAGGAGAACAATATTTCCGCGAGCTGCTTCCAAGGAACGCGGAATGGAGATGCACGAAGGGCTGGCGGAGTACACTGGCGTAAAGCTTAGTGAAAGTCCGAATCTGAATCAGTATTTGGTTAACGGGACCCTCAAAGAAGCCGCGCAGAAACAAACGTTCGTGCGGTCATTTGCGTATGCGACGGGTCCAGCTTACGGCATCCTATTGGATCAGACTGGTAGGAAATGGCGAAAAGGTTTGACCAAAGAAGATGATCTTGGGACTACGTTGGGGAAGATTCTGGCTATCAGATTCCCGCTGAACGTCAAATCGGCGGCTGAAGCACGCGCGAAGAATTATGATGGAGACCGGCTTCAGACGGCCGAGACTGAGCGTGAGAATAATCGGCAAAAGGTAATCGCAGCTTATCGTGCCAGTTTGGTGGACGGTCCTGTGCTGACAATTCCTTTGCAGAAGATGAACATGCAATTTAATCCCGGCAATTTGGTGCCGCTTGATTCGCTGGGAACAGTTTATCCGGATATCAGGATCGTTGATGTATGGGGGATCTTGACAGTATCCAAAGGGGCGCTAATCAATTCGACTTTCTCAAGAATCTACGTTTCAGCACCGAGCAGTTTGAGTGCACCGTCTATACAAGGTGACGGTTGGACGCTGGAACTAAACGCCGGATGGACCGTAACGAACGGCGAACGTAAGGGAGACTACATCGTGAAGAAAACGGAGTAGTAACTATGAAACGACGCGCACAACAAATCGTTGGACGCGAGCGGCGGGAGCGTGTTTCTCAACTAGCTTGGTGCGGCGCAGGGTGAATTGATTCGCGCCGCCGCGTCAACTCAACCGTTCGGCGCTCGTCCCGTGAATCGCGGTGAGTGAGGTGAATGAAATGAGAATTCCTGTTGTATGTTGCCTGGTGCTTCTAACGTATTTTACAGTGGCGACACAAACTCCCCAATCACAAGACGAGTCACTGCTTCGGCCTTCCTACCCTGCTTATGCTGACGCGATGGAGTTTGCTCGCTTTCTCAATGAGCGCAAAATTACCGTAAACAGTGTCCATAACTCCAAGCTTAACGGTTTCTTTCGCGGTGTTCATAAAGCAGCTTTCTTCAAAACGGACAAAGGAATTTTGGAAGTTGTCTTTTTTCCCGACAACGGAGCAGAAAAGCTTTCGCTGATCGAGCACCGCGAAAACAAGCGTTACATTTACTCATTTCGCGGACAGCCGCAACCGAATCCGCCCGGAGACATATTCAATGCTGCGTGGCCGATGTATTTCATAACGCATGGCGGTTGGTTCATCGTGACTCTTGACGAGAAAACTTTTGACGCGGTGAAATCTCTCTTCAAGCCAGACGCGCCCCAACAATTCGTTGGACGCGAGCGGCGGGAGCGTGTTTTGGAACTTGACTGGTCCGGCGAAGGTAGAATTAAATCGCGCCGCGTCGACTCAGACGTTGGATGCCTCTTTATTTCGCCCGCATTCGTATGAGAAGAATGTATGTTGTATCTAGTGACCGGCGCCAGCGGTTCAGGCAAAACAGCTTGTCTTGACATCCTCCGTCAACGTAATCCGCAGGTCGTCTGGTACGACTTCGACGAGGTTGGAGTGCCCACGAACGCGGATAAGCGGTGGCGGCACCGGACGACTGAATACTGGTTACAACGCGCCGTTCAAAATCAAGCCAAGGGGCTGGACACCTGCATCAATGGAAACATCATTTTAGGTGAAGTTCTGGCTTGTCCTTCGGCCCCGGAAATCAATCGCCTTGCGGTCTGTCTCTTGGATTGCTCTGACGTCGTTCGGATGGATCGCCTGCGTGCCAGAGGCTCAAACGGGGCGAATATGGAGATGCTTTGTTGGGCAGCATGGCAGCGAATGCATGCCGTCGATCCGCAGTGGTACCAAAATACCATTCGTGATGATGGTGCTACGGAAATGCACTGGGAGCGGTGGGAGGATTGGCAAAGGGGCGATCCCAGGTGGCAGACATATGTTGTGGATACCACCACCTTAACGATTGCAGATGTGGCGGAGGCAATCTTGCGATGGATGAATCAAGAGAAGTCGGGTTAGCCATACCGGCAACCAACAAATCGTTGCAGGTGAGCCGCGATTGCGTGACCTTCATCAAGTCTTTATTCTCTCAGGTTGTCGCCACTCGCGCGGCCACCTGAACTCAATCGTTAGCCGCTAACTGGGAGGTACGGAGTGCGCACCAACATCGTTCTGATTGACTCGGAGAATGTGAAGCCTGAGTCCATTGAAAAGCTTAAGCATGAGCATTTTCGCGTTGTAGTCTTTGTCGGTACAAATCAGAAGCGGCTCGACTTCGCAATAGTCAATGCCGTCCATTCGCTGGGTTCCAATGGCAGTTATGTCCAAATCAGCGGCAAGGGACCTAATGCCCTGGATTTCCACGTTGCCTATTACATAGGCAAGTTGTCTGCGGCCAATCCGGACGCCTACTTTCATATCATTTCCAAGGACAAGGGCTTTGACCCCCTTATCAAGCACCTAAAGGAGCAGAAGATCTTTTGTGCCAGATCTTCATCAGTTTCGGAAATTCCGTTGGTAAAGTCTTCGGATAAGCTGCCTCCAAAGGAGCGGGCCGCAGATTTCTACGAGAAGCGCATCGCATCGGCCAAGGCTCGTCCTGCCACCGTTACGTCTTTGCAGAGCGCAATTCTGTCCCACTTCCACAAGCTGCTCTCCCCGGAAGAGGTCGCCAATGTGGTTAAGGCGCTTAAGCAAGCGGGTCACGTTGTGGTAAATGGGAAAAAGGTCGCGTATCCGGAACGCGCCCAACAACTCATTCAACCGGAGCGCCAATAGCTTGCTTTTCACCGCAAGATTGAATGCTTGATACAATCCTTCCCGCCCGGTTAATTCGGACGTTAGCCCGTCCAAACAGCAATCGTTCCGAAGACCAACAGTATTAGGAGGATGCCGATGAAGTACGTGATCAGCTGGTTCGAACGCCCGCAGGGTTCGCCCATGGAGTACGAGAATGCCCAGAAGCGAATCCTTGAGGTATTCGGTCAATGGCAGGCGCCCGCCAATTTCAAGATCGAATTCTTCGTCATACGAGTCGGCGAGTGGGGTGGGCATATGCTGATGGAATGTGATGATCCGGTGACCATTCACAAATTCTGTTCGATGCTTCCTGCTTTCGTATTCGAGGTGCATCCCGTCATTACGGTCGAGGAAGCCGTCCGCGGTGAACTCGAGGTAATTGCCTGGCGAGATGGACTGAAACGCAAATGATCATAGCCATCGGCTTCGTCCAGACCGCGGGCTAACAGATTGGACGCGAGCGGAATCCGGCGAGCTTGTCATCGACCACTTGTCCGTAACGCGGTTGTTTCCCGCCGAGTCAACTCAACCGTTGGACCGCCTAGAGTAAACATGCGAAAGATTGTTGTGTACATCGCCACAAGTGCTGACGGCTTCATTGCTCGCCCCGACGGCAGCGTTGATTGGCTGAATCGTCCACGGACGGCTGGTGACTACGGCATGGGGGCATTCCGCCGATCCATCGACTCGATCGTGCTTGGGCGAAAGACATACGAGTTTGGCCTTCAGCACGGAGCCCGATTCGGGACGCAGCCCAAACACTACGTCTTTTCCCGAAATGCGACTGGCCTGGTCAGGGCACCTGGAGTGGAGTTCGTCAGTGAAGAGCCAGCGGCGTTCGCGAAACATCTCCGGGCTCAGCGGGGCAAGAACATCTGGATGATGGGCGGTGCTGCACTGATCGGGGCATTCGTCGACCAAGACCAGATCGACGAGTTCATCATTCATGTAATGCCAACGCTCATTGGGGAGGGCATTCCACTCCTGGGGCCTGGGCAGCGAGAAATTCAGCTGAGTCTCCGCTCGTGCAAACATTTTTCAGACGGGGTCGTCCGGCTTCACTACCGGCTAGCAAAGGGGACGCAAGGTGAGACCAAGGGCAAACAACGGGCGGTCTAACACGGGCATGGAGCCAACGGGCACAAAGACGCGCCGCGGCTCATGCCCAGGCCGTTAGGCGGCGCGAGAGGCACACGGCCGATCGGAGTATGTAGTGGATCAAAAGGAGTCGTTGACGACAATTGGCCAGCCGGTACCGGAACTACCGGTAGCAGACGTAGAACAGGCACAGCGGTACTACCGTGATGTTCTCGGCTTTGAAATCGGATGGCTTTATCCAGGGAAAGAGATCGGCGCTGTCTCACGTGGAAATGTGGTCATCTTCTTCCGAAGACGACAAGAACCTTTTGAACCTGCGGTTCATTGGGTATTCGCTGAAGATATCGACGCCACGTACGAGGAGTTCCGATCGTTAGGTTCGAAGATCGTGGAGCCACTGGAGAAAAAGCTCTGGGGTTTGAGGCAGTTCACCGTTGAGGACCTAGACGGAAACCGTTTCTATTTTCACTGTGACTGAGCAGGCGCCGCCTAACACGGGCATGGAGCCGACGGGCGCAAAAGACGCGCCGCGGCTCATGCCCAAGCCGTTGGGCATCCAGAAACATGAACAGAAAACCAAAGTGCATCATCATCACAGGCCGGCCGGGATCGGGAAAAACCACTCTTGCTAAGAAGCTTGGGGAACGCCTGTGGATGCCAGTCATAAGCCGCGATGAGATCAAAGAGGGCTATGTCAACACCTACGGCGTCAAACATGACCAACTCCCACCTGACACCAATGGTCTGGTCACCGACTTGTTCTTTGGAATAGTGAATCAATATCTTGCCAGTAATATCTCTGTTGTCATAGAGGCAGCATTTCAGCACAAGGTTTGGGAGCCCAGGATGCCTAAGATCCTTGAGTTGGCCTCACCATGGATTGTTTTATGCTCCGCCGATGGTGCAGTGGCCGCAAGGCGTCATCTCCAACGAGGCTTAGAGAATCCAAACCGGGAGTTTTATCACGGCGATAAACGTGTCGCCCGTTACAGGAAAACAGGCGAAATTTCACTCCCTGCCAGTTATGCAGAGCCGAAGTTCGATGTACCCACAATCCAAGTCTCGACAGATGGAGAATGCATCTCTTGTATTGATGAGATTGTGAAGCAGATCCAATCATCAGATGCCCAACAAGGCGGTGCCCCGGACGCCCTGGCGGGCGCTGGTGACCTTTGACGTTGGCCCGACAACCGTGATGCGAGTCAGACCGATCGGAAAAATGCTCGGCCCGGTGGAGGCCGCCCATGAAACCTAAAACGAAACTGTCAGCGTCAATGACCTTGGCTCAGTTCGACAATGGCTATTGGTATGCAACCGAACTAAAGACATTCGCTGAGATGATTGGGCTTCCATCCGCACGCAAGCTGCGCAAAGACGAGCTTGAAAAAGCCGTTAGGCTCTTTCTCAAGACCGGCGAGATCAAGAACCCCGCAAAGAGGAGCCTCTCGATGTCAGGTATCAAGGATATCCAAAGAGGTCTGCGCCTCAATCTTCCGGTGGTGGTCTATACGAACGACAAGGAGACCAAAGATTTCCTCGAACGAGAGGCTCAGAAGCTCGCTCCGGGGTTGAAGAGGAAATCCGGTGTGCGCTACCGGCTCAATCGTTGGCGTGAAGAGCGAGTCATCAAGGGCGTCAAGCTAACCTACGGAGACTTGGTTAAGGAATACGTGCGACTAAACCAGACCAAGGGGCCCTTCGCCCAAATCCCTCACGGGAGATACATCAATTTCATGAGCGACTTCCTGGCTGCGGAGAAGGTCGCCACGAGAGAACAGGCGATGAAAGCTTGGAGAAAACTGAAGACGCTGGACGTTCCCAAGACCTATCGTTCGTGGGTGGAATCGCAGTCGCAGAAGGTAAAGTGACGCGTGAAGGGTTTATGTGCCTGGCCAACAATTCATTGGACCGGAGCGCGGGGAGCGGGTTTCGCAACTTGATTGATTTAATCGAAGGTTGAATGTAATCGCCGCGCCCGGTCAACTCTGACGTTGGGTTGCTGCTCGGTACAGAACCGGGAGCGGTAGCGACCGGGTCATAGACTCGTCGGGATTCGGTGTTTTCTGTCGCCCGCCAAAGCGGACTCGGAATTTTGAGGACATGATCCCCAGGTTACGCTCGCTACGCTCGCTCACCCGGGCCACTATCTGCCGCCGCTCCGCGGCTCGTTGACGCGAACAAACCAATTTGAGTTTATGATTACTTGTTAGGCTTATTCACTGAGGTGCAACCCAACAACTCGTTGGGCGTCTACATGGTCACAGTATAGAGTTGCTATGGAGTTATATGGAACTAGGACGAATTAGTGCCATCTTTCGTTACCCAGTTAAGTCAATGGCCGGTGAATTACTAGATGTTGCAAGGCTAAGTTGGCATGGCATTGAGGGTGATCGTAGGCTAGCTTTTCGGCGACTCACTGACAAAAGTGGGTTCCCATGGCTGAGCGCGAGCAAATTACCGCAGTTGCTCCTCTATAAACCGTTTCGTCTCGACAGCAACACCAACAGTAAGAATGGCGAGCTACTCCCGACGCACGTTTGTACGCCGGACGGGAAAGAGTACGAACTCCCAAGCGACGAACTACGGAAGGAACTTTCGAGCCGGTGTGGCAGTGATGTCGAATTGATGAATCTCAATCATGGCATCTTCGACGAGTCTCCGATTTCGGTAATCACCCTCGGCACAGTGCATTCGGTGGCGCGTGAATCGGGCCGAGGCGTCGACTCTTGCGACCTGCGCAGATTTCGACCAAACGTTGTGATCGAAACAGATAGCGCTGAGCCGTTTGCGGAAGACAGATGGGTGGGCGGGGAATTGATGTTTGGTGAAGGGAACAGCGGGGCAGCAGTCAGGGTTACTATGAGGGATGAGCGATGTGTCATGGTTAATTTTGACCCGGACACAGCCGAGCGAGATTCTGAAGTGATGAAGACTGTTGTTCGTATGAACGAGAATTACGCCGGCGTATACGGCACGGTGATCAGGGCGGGCGAGCTTCGTGTCGGTCAAGTCGTGACTTTGGGAGACTAGGGGGAGGGTAGGACATAGTGAGGCGCATCAGTGCCGTTGCACAGGTACGCCGCCCAAAAACGCGTTCGACCGGAGCGGGTCGCGTGTTTCGCAAGCTTGATTGGTCCGGCGAAGGTTGAATGTAATCGCCGCGCCCGGTCAACTCTGGCGTTGGCCGTCACTTGCAGCATATCGTGAACACTTGGGAACCATACGATCCCACTTGGCTCGTGGAGCTGGCGAGGGAACAAGTTCCAGAAGAGCCTTGGCTTCCTGATGCGATCTCTAGGTGTTGTCGTCGCGCTTGGCGAGGAAGCGCGGCCTACACTTACTTTGTAAATCCAGACAATCCGAACAAGCCTGGCTCCGAATGGCAGTTCGAGACTAATATCCTCGTCGAACACCCGACCGAGGGAACCCTTGTTCTGGATGTTCTAAAAGGTCGACGTATTGGCGGTTTCGAGACTCTGTCTAAAATCGAGGAATGACGCCCAACAATTCGTTGGGTTGCATCGCATAATGAACGCTCAATCACAAACACCACCGCCAACTCGAAACGTCTCGAAGAAGTCCGTTCTTCTTCCGTTGGGCATCGTTTTGATGCTTCTCGGGCTGCTTGCTCCTCGTCCGGTTTCTCAGGTTGCGAGCAGTATGGAGCCCGGGTTGCTCAGGTCAGTTGCTTTCATTTCAACTGACGTGCTTTCTCTATGCTTTTTTGGTGGTCTTGTTTGCGTCATCATTGGAGTGTTGCGCAGCCGAAAGAGATAACGCCACCGAGACGGCAACATGGAGTTCGTGAGTAGTGGCTCACTTAACAACAAGTTGCGTGGTTTCCTTTCAGCGCAATCCAACATGTCGTTGGACCGGAGCGCGGTGAGCGCGTTTCGCAACTTGATTGATTGGGTCGAGGGTTGAATGTTATCGCCCCGGTCAATCAACCGTTCGGCGTCAGGTTGTTCATTTCTTAAAGTGTTGTAATGCACTCTGAACTTGACCAGCGAAACATTCTGCTTGATGCGTGGAGAACCAACAACCGCGTCACCATCTTCCTCCTCGAGCACTTACCCCACGAGCTATGGGAAGCCAAAGTGCCGGGAGCTCCACGTCGAACCGTTCGGATGATCGCCGGCCACATCCACAATGCGCGGTGTATGTGGATCAAGACGCTGGGAAAGGAACACGGCATCGCGGTGCCGCGAGCCGTCAATCGACTCAAGGTTGGACCGAAGGAGCTGATTCCAGCACTAGGCCACAGTAGCCGCGGCATTATGAGTTTGCTGACACTCGGTTTTGACCGAGGCGGCACGATCCCAGCTTCCTCGTCGTATATCTGGCGTAATCTTCCCCTCGACGTGGGGCATGTCCTAACCTATTTCGTCGCGCATGAAGCTCACCATCGCGGGCAGATTGTCATGCTCGCCCGCCAATTGGGCTATCGTTTGCCCGTTGAGATTACGGGTGGTCTTTGGCATTTCTCGAAGCGCGCCAAAGAGGCTCGGAGCTAGATTTCGCTGACGCCGAACCCCGACAGGTCGGGGTTGGATCGGCACGCGGGGAGCGTGGCACCCCAGACCAGCGCCCGCGAAACCTTCGGAGACACCCTTTCGTATGCATCCCAGATGCACTAGCTCGTCATCACGAAAGGAACTTCCATGGTCGAAAAACTTCTTCCCCAACCCATCGATAATACATATTCGGGTTCGAAGATCGCGCTGTGGTTGTTTGGGTTGATCGTTTTCGTGCACATTTTGCAGAGCGTAATGGTCATGGTCAATGGTTATTCGATTGCGCAGTCCGCCGATGGGATCCCGCTTGAGAATTACCCGGGCGCCGCCGCGCAAACAATCCTGGCGATCTTCATGGTCTCTTCGCTCAGACGATTGATTATCTCGCTGATGTGCGCGGTCGTGTTGTTCCGATATCGCAGCGCCGTGCCGCTGATGTTTGTTGTGCTCGGCCTCGCCTATCTAGGCGGCCAGGTGATTTTCCAGTTCGTTCCGATTGTCAGAGTCGGAACACCGCCGGGTGTCGTCGTGAACCTCATAATGTTCGGCTTGACAGTCGTTGGACTGGCGCTATCGCTGTGGAGACGAGGCGGTTCACACCTGGTTGATCCTCGAACGCGTGCCACCTAGCACTTGGTTGGATCGGAGAGCGGATAGCGCGTTCCTTAACGTCGACGAACCGGATGAGGTGATCGCACGCGCTTTGGAAGCAGGTGCGATCGGCAGTCTTGAAGATATCAAAGATTACTTTTGTGGCGCGGAGTATATATCCCTTTCCTCCGGTAACGCCAGCCTTGGCACGCGCGCCCGACAAGTCGCTGGACCTCCGGGCGCCGCAGCCCTGGTTCTTCAGTGAGGAGTTGGAGAATATACTCAGTTGGTTGAGCGCGCGGCAACGGAACAACTTTGAACCCCTTGGTGCTCTGTACGAAGTTGGCGGAAAGAATCGAAGGCTTGAAAGAGGGAACGAGAGAAATTTCCAAATAACGCTGACACGCAGGCAGCTAACTCTTTGGCGCTCGATATCCTTTCCGAGTGCGCACGGTTACGTCCGGCTTTGGAAGCTTAACCTGAATTCCGCGCCAGCGACCATCGCGCGCGCGATTGGCGGGACGATAACCAAGCGTATATTGATGACCCAGCTCTTCGGCAATAGAAGCCAGCGCATCGCGCATCTCCTGTCCGCCCGGAGAGGCGACATAACGTCCGCCGCTCTTCTCAGCCAGATTTTTTAGAGTCGCTGCTGCGGCAGGGTCGCGCGAAACACCCAGCTCTGACATGTTGACCGCATAAATCGTGGCTCCGGATTGCGTGGCGTGATTGAGAGCTTTGTCGGCGCTGGCGTGGCTGAAATTCTCGCCGCCATCAGAAAGCACCACAATCGCGCGCCGTTTTTCGGGGCGCCTGGCCAAATCATCCGCGGCGCGGAGTACCGCGTCATTGAGAGCCGTAAACGTCCTGGTATGCAGGCCGTAAACGCGCGCCGGAAGATCACGCCCGGGCGAAAAGTCCCGCCACTGCTCAATTTTAGTGTCGAAGGTATAGACAGCGGCGACGTCTTCATCGCGCAATCCGTCGAGGAAGCGAATCGCCGCCGAGCGTCCCAGCGTCAAACGGCTTTCCATGCTGCCGGAGGTGTCCAGCAGAATCGCCGCGGCGAATGGGGTCTCCTCGGCGGTAAAGGTCGTAACTTTCTGTTCCTGCCCATCCTCGAAAACTCGGAAGTCCGTGCGACGCAAACCGGAAACGAATTTGCCGTCCTTGTCGAGCACGGTGGCGTTCAGAATGACCAACTCGGCGTTGACGCGGATCACATCGTCATCCTGATCCTGCCTCGATGCCTGGGCCAGCAAAGAGCTTCCAGCGTCGGCCGGAAAGACGGCGGATTGGTTTGAAAGAGCAACGAGCGCGAACAGCACGATCAGCGACAGACAGTTTCGCAGCCTGGCCAGGTTAAGCTGGGCGAGAATCATGAAGCTCCTAGCGTGTCGGATTTCGCACGTACTGGATGACGCCGATCAATGCATTAGCGTGATCAATCACGGCGGCCGACATCACATGGCGGGGTGTCTTTTCCACCAGCTTGCGCAGATCGTCAGCCATTTCAGCTACACGCTTCACCGCAGAGGCCATATCGGGCGGAATGTTCTTGACGTCCGGGTCTGTTTCCGAGCCGCCGGCTTCGTTGCGAATTCTCCTGGTGAGTTTTTCAAGCCGCTCGAGCTTTTTACCATCCTCAGAGCCAAAGGCTTGCTTTGCCTTGTAGGTCTCTAAAAGTTGCGCGGCGAGTTGTGAAACCTCGCGGGCTCGCTCTAAATGTTCGTCGTATCGTTTTTTTTCTTCCTTGAGAGCCATCCGGGCGCGCATTTCGCCTTCGTGCGATCCGAATTCAGGCTTTTCCGACTTGGCATTCGAAGGTTCGTTCGGTGGGGGCGCCCCCGGCGATTGGGCAGAAACTGTCAAAGCGCCAGGAAGACAGAGGACAACGGCGCATGACACGTTGCGAAGATAACGCGTGAATTGGATTTTAGCCTTAAGCGAACTCACGAGAATTTCCACGAGCAATCCTAGCCGAAAGCTAATCGAACGCTCAAGTCGGTACGATGCTGTGACGAGCAAAGGGAAAGGGATCGTTGGCCGGGTGAAGAGAAAGTTTTGGATGACTGCTTGATCCAAAACTGGAGCGACCGCGGCTAAGGAACCTTGCCGGGATTAGCTGGCGTGTTGATGAACTCGTCGCCTTTTGGCTTCGGACGGTTGACGATTACAGTCTTTGAGGCCGGCGTCTCCAGTGGCGGGCGGGCTGCGCCGGGCAAAGCCTTGAAGGGAACGGCGGCGCGATTTTCTCCGGACACTACGCGCAAAAGCGTGGACGAGATGTAATCCTGGGATGGAACTTCGAGGCTGTACCGGGTTCTGGCGTCCGGCGCCAGATCGCTTGACTCAGGAAGAACGGTGCGCGTTTCTACTCCTCCGCCCACCCGACGCCTGAGCTGCAACTCAATGGCGATACCGCGCAGGGATTCGTTTGAGATGTTATGGATAGTTCCGCCCAGGAAGGCTTTTTTTCCCTCGACGGTGCTGTCGTCGACGAGAACTTCAACCTTGGGAGTTTTCTTCTGGCTCTCGACGGCGACGGCTGCGGCCAACTGTCTTTCATGCCGCTTGCGCAGCCATAAATATCCACCAAGCACAATTGCCGTCAAAAGAACGGCGCAGAAAACTCCTATCAGCAGACGGCGAGTGTGACGTTTCTCTTCTTCTTCTATCGGGAGTGGTTCAGTTTCTAATTGATTCAGGATTTGCATAGTAAAAATAGTAAAACTCTGGAGGCAAAAAATATTTCTTGACCGGAACAGCGGGAGCCCGCGCCGCGACTATGGACTGCTCGAGGGACTTCCGCCGCCGATGGCTTCAATCAGGGCGTTAAGAAAATCCTGCTCCGCGGTTCCTTTGCTTTGCAGGGTAATCCATTCGGCTCCGCTGCCGCCATCTGAGCGGCCTTCGATTTTCGCGGTGACCGAAACGTTCGAGCTGGTGCCGTCAATCGGCTGTACTTCGACAGTTATCGTGTAGCGGCCGCGCGTCCAACCGCGCGCCGGCGAGTTTTCAATGTCTGCAAAGCGGTTCAGCTCAGACTGGGCGACCACGGTCCCTTTGATGAAGGTGTAAGGTTGGCTGACGATGATTCCTTCGTTAGGCTTTGAGGCAGCGTCGTCCACGACCAATTTGCGATCGCGCATCACGTCGGCAACTGTTCGCATGATTACATCACGCCGCGCGGTCAGACGGTAGGGATTCGGCAGCATCACGACCGCTTTGGTCTTATCTTTGCCGAAATTTATTCCGGAGCCGTTGGTCCCGACGTCCGTTTTCGCGCCGTTATTCGCCGCCCCGCGATTGCTGCCGGTGTCGCGAATACGCTGACTTTGCGAGTCGACGCCTTTTTCCTGAGCTACCGCGGCAGTCGTGGCCAGGAGTGCGAGCCCTAATGCGAATAAGAGTGTTCGATATTTCATAAAACAATCCTCCACCGAAAAGAATCAGACGGCGGGGAAACGATTTGAGAATAAAGCACCTGATCGGCAAATACAAGCAGGCATCTGGAGCCATAGCGCGTTTTCAAGAATCTTTCTAACGCGACGTAGCGCAATCACTTCCTTTACTTAGGTCGGGCCTCGGAAAGATCGCTTGCTCTAAGACAAGGTTAGTAGTATAAGCGGCGAAAGAGAGTAGGTTTTCTTCCAAACGGCTGGCTTCCACGAGCTGCCCTCTGACAACTCGCCGCTCAGCCGGACAGTCAACACCGGCGGTCTTTCCCAGAGCGACTGCCAAAGTTTTTTTTAGGGAGTTCTCCCAATGCAACGTGCTCACCGTCTCTGTGGCCCAGACTTCAGTCTGTGGCGAATCGACTTGGATCTTGGCGGGTTTCCGCAAACGGTGAATTGGAGGCGAGTCAGATGAGAATCGCCGTGGCGCTTTGTTTTGTATTCGTCTTAGGTGCAACAAACTGCAAACACCAAGCACCTTCTAAAGATAGGGCAACAACATCCGAGGCACAGAAGGGAAGCTGTTTCGCCGACGGTCAACTCTCAAATGCGCTGAGAGATTTAGCATCGGGCGATCCACCAAAAGTTGACCAAGCAAATTCAGAGCTTCTCAACAAATCCAAGTTGTCGGCGAAGTGCCGAACTGAGGTCGTTGCGGCGCTCATGCAAGCGATGGATAAGCCAAACCTCGACTCCAATTTTGATAGCTCAAACTTTTACCTCTGGCGCTACGGAGCTGAGATACTCGGTGACTTAAAAGCAGCCGAAGCACTCGACCTTCTAATATCTCATTTGAATTTGCATGATCCTGTATTCGGCAGCCCGTTGCTGAGTAATCATCCAGCGCAGTTAGGAGTAATCACAATGGGTCCGATTGCCATCCCCAAACTAGGTGAGGCGCTAAAACACAATGGTGATCCCAAAATACGATATGCCGCGATCTATTGTATTGCGAACATAGGTGGCCAATCAGCAGTCTCTGCGCTGAAAGAAGCTTTGGTTTCGGAATCTGATGAATGTGCGAAACGGCTTATTCAGGTTTCCCTCGACAGCTTCGATGAGAAGGGGAATATCAAGAACACGGCGCAATGGTTTGGGCGTTTCAAATGTAAATAGTAGCGAACTTCTTCTGTAGGAGTTCCGCAGAACCCTACAGTGACGGTGACTGTCTCATACCAAATACCGCCAATGGAGCAAGTTGATTGTCCAGATGCGGCGGGAAGAAACAGCCGAACTGTGTCAGTGGCGATAGATTCCTATCACGATCCGGATTCGACCGTTTGGGGTTCGAGTGTTGACCTGACGCAAGGCTTTGATGGTGACGGAAACAAGGTTAAGAAGGTTGCGAGCGATACGACCATCGATTATACGGAAGGGAACACCACAACCACGACGACTACCTACCTGGTGCGTTCGAGTGTGTTGCATCAAGTCTTGACGGAAGTGAGCGAGACAGGCCAGAAGCAGCGCACCTTTGTGTATCTGGGGAGTGCGGTGCTGGCGTGGCAGCGGCAGTCAACAGATAACAGTCAGGCAGTGTTATGGGAGCATAGGGATCCTGGCAACGCGAGCTACCGGGTCACTGGCAGCGGCGGCGTCCTGGCGTTTTCCGGGTTATCGGCGGAACTAGATCCTTTGGGCAACGACGCCGGCCTGCGCAATTCGATTCCGAATCCTCAGCACAAACAGACCTGGTCCTATCCGGGCTTCGGCAGTCCGAACATGAGCAATGATTCGCAGTGCACCTGGGATGGCGACTGGGTGCCTTGCTCCGTATTGGGAACTATCACACGGACGTACAACGTGGACCACATCGATATCATCAGCCGCGACCCACTGTTCGCGGCTGGCCTCCATGCTTACACAGTGCACGCCGCCGTCAGGAGCAGAGTTAGTGAACTCGAAAGCGGAGAGGAAATTTCTGGCTGGAGCGCGGGAAAGGTAATCGATAGCATCATCGTTGGTTTGCCGCAATTCGGGAATCAGAGCCAACCGCAGAATTACGCACTACACGATGTTTGGCTGCAAACACCAGAACAGATGCGACGGCGGCAGATGACGCCAGAAGAAATCTCGAACTTCCGGGGCCAGCTTCAAAGTATTTACAGAGGAGATTGCAAAAAATTCCTGGACGGCATTCAGGCTAACATTCCCGGGGCGCACAACCTGGTAGATGTATTTAATTATATGGCCGACCACGGAGGATTGTTCCACCAAGACGGTCTCACGATTGGAAGGGGATTCCAGATTGGAGGGTATGGAGGCGGTAATATCGACGACGGTTCGGCCAGCGTTACCATCAACTTCGGCTTCCCCGGTGATCCCCTCTTCACAATGATTCATGAGGGAACACACGCCAGCGGCGGTGCAGGATCCGGATCTGTTTCTCATCGTACGATGGCCGAAGCTGCGCTTAGCGCCGCGGCAAGCGCAAACATCAATCTTCAGAAATACCAAAACGGGCCGCCTTCTGACTTAAAGTTTGAGGTTTGGGCTCGCGGCGTTCCAAATGCGGATACTCACAACTCGCAAGTTTTCCAATCCATCTTGCACATTGTGTGTGACCCCTATGCGAAAAAGTAACCACTTCATGCGCGTGAAAATCCTGTGCTTGCTCTTTTTGCTCGCTGAGAGCAGTTTTGCCCAAGCTTGGCGACAAATTCGGCCATTGCGTACTTCCCGTAAGCAAGTGGAAAGACTGTTAGGCCGGCCGAAGGTCGTGGGCGGGGTGAATAAGTACGATTTCGCGAATGAAACGATCGACGTCTTCTATCTAAAACGCTCTTGCCGATTCGACCGTCAGGGCTGGAATGTGCCAGTTAATACCGTTACGTCAGTGGAAATCGTGCCTAAGAAAAAAGTGCGGCTCTCAGAAACGCAATGGGACCTTTCCAAATTCCGCAAGGAGCCAGGATCATTTGATAACCCGTCCTACCTGTTATTTGTCAATGAAGAGGATGGGGTCACACTGTCTGTATTCGATGATGTCTTAGAGGCATATATTTACGGTCCGAGACGAAGCGATAAAACGAAGCGGTGTCCCGGATACTCAATCGCGGAGGAGCAGCGACTTCGAGACTGTATGCCATATTTGTTTTTTGTTGAGTGCTCGTCTGGGGAGATAAGTATTGGGCAGCCCGTGTCGTGTAGTGCTAGGTTCGAGGCGCCTCTGGGCTTCTCACCCACAATCGATTGGTCCGTGTCCAAGAATGCCTCCTTTGTTCCCGAGGGGGAGCGCATCAGGGTATCCGCAAGAAATTCAAAGGCGCGAACCATCTTGGTTATTGGCGAAGTAACCACGCCAAGTATTTGTACAAAAACAGCCTCGATAGCCCTTCACGTCCGGACCAAAAGCAGAGTCAAGAAGCGGCCAAGAAATTGAACAGCGCGAAAGAGTGTTTCGTGTTCTTCCGCGCCTTCGCAGATGGTACCCAAGGTTGAACCTTGAAAGGGGGTCAGGCCTGCGATTTGCGATTCTGTCACCCCTTCCCTTCGGACCATCCGAATGCAAACAGCCACCTAACTTTATTCAAAGTCTTGATATTGAATACTCAACACGCTGATGCAAAATCCTTGCAGCGATGTGGGTTGACGCCCGGACTAGCTACACGTAGGATGCGCGGCCTATGTTACGGATGAGAATCGCAAATAGGCCTGACCCCGGACCTGTCAACACACCTTCACGATACCCAACTTGATGAGCAAGACTTATGATTATCAGGCGGACGGACGGGTCAGCTTTTCGCATGACCTGATTAACTCGCAATGGGACCGCTCATACAGTTACGATCACGCCGGACGGATCACCCAGGCGCTCTCGGGCGGGGAAGCGCGCAATGAGGGGACGACCAACGTGCGGCCTTACAAAGAGACGTTTGTTTACGATGCGTTGGGCCATCTGGTAGAGCGGCCTTTCAGGAATGTCTGGTCGGGACCGGGAGGAATGTTCTCGCCTGAGCACCAAAACTATCAGAACGAGCGCAACGTGAACTGGCAATATGATGCCGACGGCAATTTAACCGATACCGGTAGTACACAGTTAAGCGACTATGTTCAGTACACGGTTGATGCGGCGGGACGAAACAGCCGAAGCGTGTCGGTGGCAATAGATTCCTATCACGATCCGGACTCGACCGTTTGGGGTTCGAGTGTTGACCTGACGCAGAGCTTTGACGGCGACGGACAGAAGGTTAAGAAGGTAGCGGGCGATACCACTATCGATTACACGGAAGGGAACACGACGACCACGACGACGACCTACCTGGTGCGTTCGAGTGTGCTGAATCAAGTAGTGACGGAACTGAACGAGACGGGACAGAAGCAGCGCACGTTTGTGTATCTGGGGAGTGCGGTGCTGGCGTGGCAACGGCAGTCGACGGATAACAGCCAGGCGCTGTTATGGGAACATCGAGACCCGAGCAACGCGAGCTACCGCGTCACGGCCGGCGGCGGCGGCCTGGCGATTTCACAGCAGTCGGCGGAGCTTGATCCTTTGGGTAACGACGCCGGCCTGAGCAATTCGATTCCGAATCCTCAGCACAAACAGACCTGGTCCTATCCCGGCTTCGGCAGTCCGAACTTGAGCAGTGATTCGCAGTGCACCTGGGATGGCGACTGGGTCCCTTGCTCGGTATTGGGAATTATCGCGGCGACGCATCCTGACATCTCTTTCGAAGTGAACAGAGTCAACGCACCGCCCGGATTTGGCATGGGCTTGGGAGGCCAGCGTCGCTGGGTCAAGGACACGGGCACACCAACAACCGGGCCGAGTGGTACAGATGCCGACGGCTATTTTGATGAGAGCGACATTTTGCGTTCTTACACAAACGCCCCGGACACTGGGAGACGACGCTGACTGGTGTCGCCTTCCTCCAACCGCGAACTCCGCAGAACCCTGGGACGGTGACTGTCTCATACCAAATAGCGCCAATGGAGCTGATTGTCCAGATGCGGCGGCGGAAAGCGCGAGTGCCGGCAGACGAAACGCTGTCGTCCTCAACTATACTGACGGAACGCGAGAGATCCGCCAGGGCGGTAGTAGATCTTGGAGAAATAATAATCCCGGCAACATTCGGCCGGGGAATCTCCAAGGAGAAATTGGCAATGCTGGAGGGTTCGCGGTTTTCAGTCGCGAGTCTGCCGGACAGTCGGCCATCGTTGAGTTGCTAAGTAGACCTGCTTATCAAGCGTTGACAGTTTTTGGGGCAATCAACCGCTGGGCCCCTCCAGTAGAGAATGACACAGCGGCCTATCAGGCGAGGGTCCAGAATCTAACTGGTCTAGACGGACAAACACAAATGAGTACCTTAACTCAGGGACAGCTAGAATCCGTCGCAAATGCGATTAGAAACGTCGAAGGCTGGACCCCAGGAAGGCGGACTTGTTGGAGGCAAAGAGCGCAATGAGAGTTTGTAAGCTGATATTGATTACTTTCTTCGTATTGATTGTGACTCGCGGGTTCGCCGAAACCGCCCAGGTGAAGGACTGGGTGTCTTATCAACCGAAAGTTGTTGAGCTCAAAGGGACACTTAGCGTTAAGACATATTACGGTCCCCCCAATTACGGGGAAAACCCAGACACCGATGCGAAGGAACCGCTTCCTATTCTAACACTTAGTAAACCTGTAAATGTTCGTGGAAACCCTAACCCGAAGGCACGCTTTGACAGACGGTCTGTTAAGGACGTACGAGAGATCGAGTTGGTCCTCACGATGCCCCACAAAGAGTTTATCGGCAAGACAGTGCTCGTGAAGGGAACTTTGTTTCATGCGTTTACAGGGCACCACCACACTGACGTGCTTATGGATGTTCGTTCTATTAAGCTTGACCCCGAAGATCATTAGACACGGAGAGGAATCTACGCGCCGCGATTGTGAGCGATGAAAGCTTCCAATAGGGCGGCGATCTTTTGTTGCTGGCTACGCGGGAGTCAAGAGGCGGCTTCGAATAGCTGACGCATCTTGCCGGCTGGACCGGTTCCCCGTTTCTTCTTTCCGTTAGTACCCACCAAATCTTCAACCGAGACATTCAGAGCTTGGGCCAACTTCAAGAGCTGCTCGGCGCGCAGCGCGACTGGATGGCGCTCCCAGTGCGCGTAGGCTCTTTGCGTGAGCCCGAGTCGGTCGGCCAGCTGCTGCTGGGAGAGCCCCGCTTGTTCAGAAAACCAAAACCGATCCCTGAGTTGGGTGACCCCTGACCTGCGCGTATGTTGCCATCGGCCGGACCCAGTTCGATCCGTTAGGCGCGGGACGTGGCACTCTACGTCCCGCCCACGCCAGAAGCTCTTAGCGTCCCTGAGTCCGCTCCCACTCACGCAAGGCCCGCACGCCCTTCTGAAAATCAGCGTCCTTGCTGTAGAAGTTATGCGCGCCGTCGTCCCGCGAAGGCTCGCGAACATAATAGAGATAATCAGTCTTCGCCGGATTCAGCGCCGCGTCGATTGAGCTTTCGCCGGGCGAGCCCACCGGCCCGGGCGGCAAGCCGGTAAAGATCCGCGTGTTGTAAGGCGAGCGGCGATTAACATCGCTCAGATAAACCTTGCCGTCGTTCCGCCATTTACCCGCCAGCTTTGATGCGTAGATGATCGTTGAATCGACGCCCAGCGCGATGTGCTTGTTCAGTCGATTATAGATGACCGAAGCGATCAGCGGCCGTTCTTCCTTGAGTTTGGCTTCCGTCTCAATCAGCGAAGCGATGATCACAATCTGGCGCGGCGTCATGCCCAGCGCGCGCGCGCGTTCGGCACGTTCCGGTGTCCACAGCTGGTGAAAGCGCTTCGCCATGCCGCCAATCACCGTCGCCGGTTTCGTGTCCGGCGGAAAACTATATGTGGCCGGGAACAGGTAACCCTCGAGGTTGGTCGCCGCCGGATCAAGATCGCGAATCGCGCTGGTGTCGTCCATCAGCCGGAGCGCTTCATTGCTGTCGCGCAGGTGCAATTCTTCCACATGCGCAAGTGAATCGGCGATGTCCCAACGCGTCCAACCTTCGATCACCGTAAAGCGGCTCAGCCGCTGTTCGCCTTCTTCAAGTTTCTTCAAGACGCCGAGCGGCGTGATTGGAGAAGGGAAGCGATACTCGCCCGCTTTAATCAATTTGGCGCTGCTGGTGAGTTTGATATAGAAAAGCAGCGGCCATTTCTGGCGCAGCACGCCCTCGCTGACAAGTTTGTTGACAATGCCTTCGGGCGTCGACTTGCGCGGAATCTCTATGTACTCAGCCGCCTTTGCGTGCGTGACGGGCAGGTGGAGCGCGCGATAGAACCAGAGAGAGAATCCCACCGCGCCCGCTAACAAGAGAGTCAGAATGCCGATCAGAAGTCGCTTCTTCTTCTTTGCCATGGTTTCGGTCGATGCGTATTGATATTAGCCTGAAGGGATGCTTGTAGCACAAGCTGTTAGCTTGCGCGCAAACTAAACAGTTGGCACTACGTCGAATTCTCCAAAGCGGTGGGCCGGTCGTTACGAACAATAAAGTCTCGCAGGATCAGGGCGGCCGACTCGCTGTCGATAGCAGCATCAATCTCTTGTTCGGATCGCGCGCCCGATCTTAGATTGGATGCGGCCTCGAACGTAGTCAGGCGCTCATCCTGCAAATAGACAGGAATACCGAGCGAGCGCTGGAATTTGCTCGCCACCGCCCGCGCGTCCTGTGCCGCCTCTCCTTCGACGCCGTCCAAACGCAATGGCAAACCGATCACCATACCCCGGGCGTCGTATGTCTCTACCAACGCGACTATCCGTCGCAGAAAATCCTTCCAGCTTCGGCGTACAATCGACGGCAAAGGCTTCACGGTTATCCGCAACTCGTCGGAAACGGCCACCCCCACTCGCTTGGCGCCGAGGTCAATCGCCAGCAAGCGGCCGGGTGACTCAGATGGCACCCTGGCAGCAGCGTCTTCTCTTTCTGGTTTCAACAAATCGGTTTGTCAGCAACGCGACGGGCGAATTTACCATCGAAGGTCGCGGATTGTGGCGCGCGCATCTTGCGCGTGATTCACGGGCGGGACGCCCGTGCCACTCTTCCAAATTAAGGGAATGCGCGGAACGCACTCGCTTGCGCGCCTTATACGGCCACGGTATGATACAGGCGTTTGGTCAAACGCTTAAGTCTCCCGGACGGCCAGGCTTGATTCCGGTTTTCTTCGAGGTCCAACTGATGTCATTAAAAAGTAAATTTACTTTGATAGTCCTTTCGGCTTCGCTGGCCGTTTACACGATTGCGGGAGCCTGGCTGGCTACTCGCGCACAGCAACCGGCAAACGATCCCGGCGCACAGCAGAAAATCTTTGAGAGCGTGCTCCAGCATATTCAAAACGACTATGTGGACGAGCCCAACATGGAAAAGGTGCGCGCGGGCGCCTTGCGCGGCCTGGCCTACGGGCTTGATCCCTATTCGACTTATCTGACTCCTGAGCAGGTCAAAGACTATCGTTCCGGCAATAAGGGAGAGCAGTTGGGAATCGGCGCTGAATTGTCGCAAGTCGCTTCGTTCCTCTATGTGGTGGCTCCGGTGAAAGGCGCGCCGGCGGATCAGGCAGGTGTGCGCGCGGGCGACGTCATTGAATACATCGACGGCAAAGCCACGCGGGATATTTCCCTGTATGACGCGCGACAGTTGCTGAACGGCGCGGCCGGGACAGAAGTTAAGCTGCGGATTCTACGCACCAACTCGCGGCCGCTGACCCTGACGGTAAAGCGTGGATCGTTTCGGTCACCCGCGGCCGAAGCGCGAATGGAAGGCGGCCGTATCGGTATCCTGAGAATCAACAGTCTGGACAGCGGCGAAGCTGTCGACGCGAAATCGCGTCTGCAGGAGCTACTGAGGCAGGGCGCGCAAAAGATCGTTCTTGACCTGCGCAGCGTCGCCGGTGGCGAGATTCAGGAAGCCGTTGCGGTGGCAAACTGTTTTATTCGTGATGGCGTGATCGCCAAGACGATTGGCCGCGAACAGAAAGTGCTGAAGACGTTCGAAGCTGATCCAAAGAACATGCTGTTCAACGGCCCGGTGGTCGCTTTAATTGATAACGGAACGGCCGGCGCAGCAGAGATTATTGCCTCCGCGTTCCTGGAACAGAAGCGTGGCGATGTAGTCGGCGAAAAGAGTTTCGGCGCCGGCGCCGAGCAGGAGTTGTTCACCTTGCGCGACGGTGACGGATTGTTGCTGACTACGGTGAAGTGGGCTTCCGCCAGCGGCAAGCCTTTCCTGGGCGAGGACCGAGCGCATTCCGGCCTGGCGCCTTCGGTTGAAGTGAAGCGACCGGAAAATGCCGACAGCACCAATGTTGAAGACCTTTCCGGCAATGACGATGAAACGAAGCCGAATCAACCAAACGTCAAGCCCGGCACGCCGTCTCAGCCGCTCGCGCCCAAGCCCCAGGCCGAAGATACTCAACTGAAGAAAGCGCTCGAGCTTTTGCGCGACAAGCCTGCGGCTTCGGCGCAGCGCGCCGCCTAGACAGGGCCTGTTAACTACTCGGAAAGGCCGGAGCGACGTCACGCGCGTCTGCCCGGTCTTTTCGTTTGGTCTTGCTGAAATGAATGTTCTGATCGGAATCATTGGCGTGGTACTGATCGTCGTCGTCCTGTGGGACGTTTTCGAGACGATTGTCTTGCCGCGTCGCGTCACTCGTCGCGTGCGATTGACCCGGCTCTTCTATCGCTTTGTCTGGCAACCGTGGTCGGCTGTCGCGCGCGTGGTGCAAAACAAGAAGCGTCGCGAAACCTTCCTGAGTATCTTTGGCCCACTGTCTTTGTTAGTGCTGCTGACCTTATGGGCCACCACGCTGATTCTGGGGTTCGCCTGTATGCATTGGGCGATCGGGTCGCGGATAGGTTCGCTAGGCGGGCCGAAGAGTTTTCTAACCGATTTGTATTTTAGCGGCACGACCTTCTTCACCCTGGGTCTCGGCGACGTCACACCGCTGGGAGCGACGGCGCGCGCTGTGACTGTGATTGAAGCCAGTGTGGGATTCGGCTTGCTGGCGCTGGTGATCGGGTATCTCCCGGTCCTGTATCAGTCTTTCTCAAGGCGCGAAGTAAATATCTCGATGCTGGACGCGCGCGCCGGCACCCCCCCAACCGCTGTTGAATTACTGCGGCGTCATCAGGAAGCACAGAGTATGGGTAACCTCGAGGAACTGCTGCGCGATTGGGAAAGCTGGGCGGCTGACATGCTCGAAAGCCATTTGTCGTATCCGGTGCTCTGTTTCTTTCGTTCGCAGCACGACAATCAGTCATGGCTGGCGGCGCTTTCGACGGTACTTGATGCTTGCAGCCTGGTAATGGTGGGTATCGATGGGACGCCGAAGTGGCAGGCGCAACTGACCTTTAAAATGGCTCGCCATACCATTGTGGACATCGCGCAGATCTTCAATGCTGCGCCGTCGAAAGATGATGGCCAACGCTTGACCACGGACGGCCTGGCCGGGCTTCGCTCGATTCTATCTGATTCGGGAACCGCCTTACGCAACCAGCCCGGCGACGATACGACTTTGGCTGAACTGCGGGCGATGTATGAGCCGTATACAGAAGTGATGTCGCGTTATCTGATGATGCCTCTGCCGAGCTGGCTGCCAAAACCGAAGGCCACCGACAATTGGCAAACCAGCGCCTTTGAAAATAGTCCAACTGCCGCGGATAAGCCATTTCGGAAGTGTATTATCGGCGGCGAGGCGGCGGATAGTCGCAGCCGCCGGGCTCGCCCGTTAAGCGATTCGGCGAAGTGAGGAAGCCCTTCGCTGTTTTTCCAACCGATCGGCCTCATGATCATTTGGAATGCTCGACGATCCCATATGGGACACAACCTTAAATACAGTCAAACTTCTCTTCTGATTTGAAACTTACCGCATTCTTACAATTCCCTTGCAATCGTTTGCGTTTAGCAAAGATTTTCCCAAAAGCATTTATACTATGCGAAAGAGATTAGCGAGCTGCGGTCTGGGGCACGCATATTGCCGCGTTAAGTGCGCGAGTTCAAAAATTCCTAGATCGCAGCCAGAAAGCAAAAGGAGAATTGGAAATGCTTATTACAAAGAAGATGCTACTTGCTTTGACACTTGTCGGCGCCCTGCTCGGCGCAGGCATTGGCGCACTGGTAACTCGTTCGGCGGGCGGTGATGCCAGAGCCGAAAATACGAGTAACCAGACCGCTCTGCCGACTGAATCAGCGGCCAGAGACACCAACCAGGTAGCGACCGACAATAGCGCCCAATTCCGCACGTCGGCGGAACAAACAGCTTACAAGCAGGGCTTTGACGAAGGGTATACTTCGTGTAGCAACGCCCAGCTCGGGACGTCGCGGACGGGAACCTATCCTGCGACTTATCGGACGTATAGTGGGCGCCGGTATTCCAATAGTCGTCGCGTCTATTACGATTACGGCACTACTCGACCCCGCGGTCGTAGCTTCTGGCAGAAGCACCGTGACAAGCTGACGCTGGCTATGGGCACGGGCGGTGGCGCCATAATTGGCGGATTGATCGGCGGTAAGAGGGGCGCGGGCATCGGTTCGCTGGTCGGACTGGGCAGCTCGGCACTCTACACGTACAAGATCCGCCACCGATCGCGTCGCTACTAAGCGAGGATGTTTCGGTTTCGCGGCGGATTAATCGCCGCCGGGTCTCAGACCAGGATCATGGACAGGAGTAAGCGCGTGGACAAAAGATGCAAGCTTCTGTTTGTGGTGATTCTGGTACTAGCAACAGGCGCAAGGGCAGTTTCATTCGGAACTGCCCTTTCTGCTGCGCGCACGACACAAAAACCTCTTCGAAAAACCGGATTGGAACAGACGGTTCCACTTCCTAACCCCGTCGGATTTCGTGAAGTCGCCGGGCGCGGGTTGTTGGTCCGAACCTGGGTGAACGGCGCCGGACCCTTCAGCTTCGCCATTGATACCGGCGCGGGTGCAATTCTCTTATCGACCGGTGTTGCTGAAGAAGCGCGGGTGAAAATTAGGAGTGGCCGTGCGACCTCAATCGCAGGGCTCAGCGGCGCAGCTGTCGGAGCGCACGAAGCATCGGTTGACACTTTAGCAGTAGGCGAAAGCGAGAATTATCTGCCTGCTAAGGGCGCCGTTGTCGTCACCAGTGGCCTGCCGCGCGATCTTGATGGCGTGCTTGACCCAACCGAAGCTTTTTCACCCCTCGGATACGTTATTGACCTTCCGCGACAGGAGCTGTCCGCGTTTGATCCTCGAGACAATCCCCTGCGGCTTAATCAACAGCCGGCCGAAGGCACGGTCGTTCAATGGCTGAAGGAAAGCCACGGCCGCAGGCCCTTTGTGATGCTCGATAACGGGGAACGCGCTCTGCTGGATACCGGATCAAGTTTAGGCTTTGCGGTGAAAGAGAACTCGCGCGGTGACGGGCAAAGGATTTCCGGCTATGAGGTCAGGGACGTAGGCGGTGGCAGGATTTCAGCGCGGCGAGGTGCTCCCACTACTATCTCGATCGGATCGCTCACGTTACGACGGATTCCCACTGACATAATCTCTGGCGCTGAAACCGACGCTCCGGTCCTGCTGGGCATGAGCGCATTACGACCCTTCCGGTTGCGATTCGATCCTGTTCACCGGCTGATCGAAATTGCACCGGTCCCCACCGGACAGAGACGAAACTAGCAACTCTTGTTACTCCCGCATGCACTGTTTTACCCGCCTCGTCGAAAAAGGTGTTGACTTTAAGCGACGCCTGAGAGATATTCCGCCTTCAAACATCCCATAGGGTACTGCCAGAATATTTCCTCAAAGCAGCAAAGCTTCGATCCTCGTCAACTATGTCTTTGAAGGACAGGACCGCTACGTGCGCGTCGGCATGCTCTGGAAATATTTTGTAGTTCATAAAAAAGAAGGAGACCTACAGAAATGAGGAAGCAAGACCTGAAGTTCAAATTATTCGTACTGGGCATATTGGCTTGTGCTCTGGTTGCCCTTGCCGGTTTTACGCCGACCTCCGCCAGTCGCGGGCGGCAAAACCTGAAAACCAATGATCCGCAAGTTAACGTCGCGCGGAATAACCTGACGATTGTTCCTGACGATCCGGAGGCGATCTATGAAGGCGCGCGGATCGTGCACAACGTCACGGTCGACGGCGAAAAGGGAATGCGGGTCCATGCCAAGTTCCGCGTCAAGTATGGCCTGGACGTGCCTTGCATGTTGATCGCCTATTTCTACTTTGACGATGAAAAGGCCACGCCGCTAAAAACAGACGACCCGAACTATCGCAGCAAGAACGGTATTGTCTCCGCGCACGCGAATTTCACTCCCGCCTACGATCCCGCGGTCTACAATGATTTGCAGCTCTTTGTGCCTTACGAAGCGCTGAACATGGCCAGCGGTGATGACTATGATCTGAAATTCTATCTGGCGCTCTACGACAAGGAAGGCGGCAGATTTTTTGGCAAGTCCGGCTGGTACAAGTTTCACCTGACCATGCCTTAACCGAAGACGAATCGTTCCGTCGTTGAAAGGAAGTTGCCGGATGTTCCGAAGTGTGGCCTTGGGGGCAGGCGTGCTCTTCTTGGCCCTGTCTGCCCCGGCCTTTTCATCGCAAGACAGCGTCCTCATCGACAAATCGCGGATTCCCGCGGAAGCGACCTTGGTATCGAGACGAGTGAGAAGGTCGTCGCCTTCAGGGTCAGAAAATCCCAAGCTTAATCGAATCGGTACTCTTAACGCAGATTACTCAGGCAGCGGCCCGCTGCGCACGGCTGAAACCTCAACCTTGCGACACGAGCTAATATCCTCTTTCAAAACAAAAGCTCGCGTGGTACCGGGCGCCACGATTCTCGCCTTGCGTGACACCGGACAAGGCTTTCCGAGGTAACCCGCGCCGCCAGAGTTGTAATGCACGCGAAACCACGCCTCAGTGCCCGGCGCGATCGTCACCAACTCGGCAGGCATCAATGCTTCGTCTCCCAGCAGTTGTTTGGAATTGATTGCCCGCCCACGCGGTCGCACCGCCCCCAACTTATCCAACAACTCGTAACGCGGATAGCCTTTCAGCGTGCATGGCATCGACGAATTGTTCCGCCACGCATAGAGGACGAGGTGTTCTCCGCCCATCGCCGCGTCGTCAGAAACTTGACGCACAGACAAGTCGGCGCCGCGACATTGAACTGATGGTAAAGGCAAGCGCGGTGGCTCAATTCGGCTGGAAATGGTCGGCGCCGATGGTGCGATAGTCCTGTTGGGAACCGATTGGCCCATCGCGACCGACGAGGCTGCCGCCATCAACCCCAGCAGGAATATTATTCTTCGCATTTAGAATTCTCTATCGAAGGCCGCTGAACTCCGAGCTATTTTGCAGGAGTTAGATCCAACGCCTCGACTATCCGCGTGAAGGGAATTTGCGCCGCTTCATTCACCTCGCGAACCAAATCCGGGTTATCGGCTTCGAACAGACACATGCAATGAGCCTCGCCCGGCACAAACGTGGTGCGGATGTAGCGCACGTTCTTTCCTTCTTCGGTAAATTGCTTTCCAGTATCTATCGCCGCCTTCTGCGCCGCGGCCAACTGATCCATTGTGACTCCCGGTAGATCGCGTTCAACCATGTACACGGCCATTGTCGTTCTCCTTAAGAATGGAATTGGTTTCGGAAATTTACGTGAAGGCTTTTATGACAATTCCTATCGCAAGTCAAACCGAAGCTAAGAGAGTTTGGTACAGAACCCGGAGCGGTCGCGATGGGATGTTGCCAGTCAAGTTGAGTCTATAATCCGGTCGCTACTCTATGTATGGCGCTCCCGGTTCCGTAACGGGCAGGTCGCGGTGATGGCGCGAAAGCTGATATCCAGTGCGTCGCCTTGAACCGATCCTCAGCCGAATGGCTTACGAGGTGGATTCTGAGGTGGCTCTTCCGGAATAGCTTCCATCCATTCGGTGATCGAGGTTAGATCTCGATCTTCTACTTTTCTCCCCAGCCCTTTTTCCATTACCTTCTTCAGGTAACGCTTTCTGAGCCACATGCTAATTCCGCCGATAATCAAAACGATAACGACACTGATAAGGTAGGTGTCCATTATCTAATCTCCTTTCTTTAACCAGTGGGCGGAAACGATGCGCAGGTTATCACATCGTGTCAACCGACCCCCAGAAAAAGGTGCGGTTTCCTAATTTCAGGTCTTCTCTGCGCGGTCTCGGCGTCCTCGGCGTCTCTACGGTGAATCTTTCCGTGACTACACTCACCGCTGAGACGCAGAGAACGCAAAGGGGGCGCAGAGAATTTCAAATTTAAGAAACTACCCAGAAAAAAGCGCATTCGTCGATGAGAAGCCATCGGTGCCGCAGCTCTCGCAACAAACCTTGCGGAATTCGATGTTCGGATATACATTCACGTCGCCCTATCCAACATTTATGTCGCGAAGACTGATGCTCGCGTAATCGTGAAGGTGGCGCTGCCGAAAATTCTGATCAAGGCTGGCTGGCAAGTCGCGCTTGAAAATCCTGGCGCCGATGCGTTCCGCTCTGAAGGCCGGCGAGGCGAAACCAGTGGTTTTGAGGTTAAAGCCCCGGCAAGACCTTCACGGCCAAAGATGTTAAGGCCGCCAAAGACAAGACAATTCGCCTTGAAGCATATGCTGACGGGATTCTCGTTGGCGGTATGTCTTATCAATTAGATCCAAGCCTGAAAGAGCCGGCGAAGTAATCGGCAATACCGTTACTGAGCTCTAAGGCGGCGTCTCGATAAGAGGCGCCGCCTTTAGATCTCAGGAGGGTTCGCCTTGCAATCAGTAGAGGGTGCGGCCGAGGAATAAACCGCTGGGCTGAAGCGAATGGCCAAGCCACGACAAGACGGCCGCAAAGCTTAAAGGCCTGCCTGGATTCGACACGCCCACAGCCCGTCCTGAATTGTTATCGCTCTTGATTGAATCCGATCCAAGCCGAACGGTCTCATCTATCGAACGATAAATCGCCAGATACATCTGTGTCTCAGCGGGGATCAGCGTGCGCCACTGAGCGCCGCCGTTCTTCAGATAGGCGGGCAGCCTCATCGGGTTTGAGTTATAGCCCGCCGCCAGGAGTTCCGGCTTGGTGGCGATGCCGTTGCGCAGCGCCGCCTGAACCTCAGTACTCTGGTTCAAATTCTTCCAGGTGTCGTTCATGTAAAGGAGCATCGCTTCCAGGGCATTGGCATGATCGCGCATACCGCTGACGAAATCCGTCTGCAGCGAAACGTTGGCGTGCTGCTGCCGAATGGCCTCGTACGTTCGCGGAATCATCTGGATCATGCCGCCCGCGCCGGCCGTGCTCACCGAATATCGAAAAGTATTTCCTTCATTTAGGGCGTACAGCGAAAGGATCTCAGGGAAGAGAACCGTGTGATCTTCGTTCATGAAGCGCTTGTGGTCTGTGTGCTCAACGATGCAGAGGTGTTCGGCGATATCAACGATGTCAGGGCTAACCAGAACTCCGTCCTCCGCCAGCCGCCCAGCAGCCCCATCCAGCATCCTCCGCACGTATGTTTCCCCCGCTTCGGTGACTCCCGGCGAAACCAGGGCCGGATGCGCCGAAGTGTAATAAGCTATCTCGCTCACGGCGCCGGCTTTGACGATCGGAAACTGAACCAGAAGGGGAACCAGCTGCCGGCCGGTCGACGCATCGGCGACAGTCACGGCCGTGTTGACGCCGTTAGCGCGCACCACACGCACACGCATGGCGCTGCCGCTCTGCGTATTCGCTGACAGGTCGGCGTCCTTCACCAGGAATTCGCTTTTCGCCAGTGAAAAGATGCTTATCTGAGAAGTTGCCGGGTCGAACGCGGCGAGGGTCACCAGATCGCGCGACGTCCCAGACGTTTGTCGCGAGCTCAGTAAACGCCGGGCTTCGCTAATCCAGCTGGAAATATCGGAGGAGGGAAGACCCGTGGCAACAGCGGCTTCGGACGCCTTACTGGAGGCAGGCGAGGATGGCGATGCGGTGGTTGTTCGGCTCTTTTGGTCCGACCGGGCAGACGCTGCTGTGGATCCGAGCGCGCACACAAATATCGTTAAGAGGAAAATAAAGCTTTTTCTCATCGGCTTTCAGCTTTCGGTTATTGATATTTCAGGACCGCCGGGAGAACTCACGTCGTGTCAAAGCTTATCCAGCCGGATTTCCGGTTGATGCCCTTTCTCGAAGCAAGGTGTCGGGAAATATATAGATGCGCGCCTGCTGAGTTGAGTTGCAATGCGATTGCGGCTACGAGGTATTTGGATTGGATCAATCGTGCCTCCAGTCGGCGAAGCCGACGATATATCAGTAGCCCACAGCGCAAGCTGTGGGAAAGAATCACGACGGTTAAGTGAGAGCCCCTATGGGGCGACCTAAGATATGCAGCGAATTCAATTATGTCGCCCGCTCGCGGGCTCGGCTGGGCGCTTCGTCTAACGCCCGACAATCGCAAACGCCCGCACCGGAAACGTCCCAAAACCTTTAACCTTCACCGGCACCGCAAAGAACTTGAATCCGGCTGGCGGCAATTCATTCAGATTACACATATGTTCGACAATCGGAATGCCGGCGCCAAGAAGAATGCTGTGCGCCGGTCTGGATAAGTCGGCGGTATCGTCAATGTTGTATGAATCGATGCCCACCAAAGCCGCGCCTTGATCGGCGAGAAATTGCGAGGCGTCTTTCGTCAGAAAAGGATGGCCTTCGAAATACTTGTCCGTCTTCCAGTGCGCGGACCAGCCTGTGCGAATCAGCACCGCCTTTCCCTTTGCCTCAACACTGTCAAAGACATCCATCCTAATGGCTGGCCCAGCCGGATCGTTCCCGGCAACCACGAGCACGCCCTCAAGGTCGGCAAGGGAAGTCAGTTCCAGCTCCGATAAATCCTTACCGTCTTCATAGCGATGAAAGGGACTGTCGAGATAGGTACCGGTGTTGGCCACCATCTCGATCTTGCCGATTTGAAACTGCGTGCCGGGGGCGTAATGTTCTTTTGATTGTTCGCGGCTGAGATAGTCACAAATGATCGGCGCCGGCAGGCCTTTGTAAGTAATCAGGCCATGCTCAATCGTGTGGCTGAGATCGATGAGTTGTTTGGTGGCCATTATTGGGTCTCATTATAACGCGCGGATCGAGGTCAGTACCGCCTACGGTAGCGGGCGGGTCTTCACGTTGAAGGCGTGAAATGTAATAGCCAGGGGCACCGCCGCTGGATCGAAAGCCCCACAAATTAGTTTGAGCGCTGAAGGCGCGCGACAAACGGGCGAGGTAGCGTGGGAAGCGTGACAGCCTTAGAATTCAAGAACCCCTTGGCCCAAGGGGGATAAACTACGGGGACCTACCGTATAATTCCTCTAAAATCTTCTGAAGCACGTTTGGATGGTCTTCTTGGAGCAAGCGTCTTAAAAGGCTGGTCGAATCATCTAGCGGTGGCGACGAATTCAAGTCGACCAGTTCTTGCTTCAAACGGTATTTCCGCTCTTCAAATGCTTGACCCAAGAACTCGCCAGCTTCTCCTTCCCACAACTTCGAATTGCTAAGTTGCTCGTCGATCATGCGGACAGTGCCTGAGTCGTTCTTCGCTTCCGCGAACATTCGAACATGCCAAATGATTTCCAAGAGATCAGCGACTTGATAAGGAGACCTCTTTTCACCCTTCTTACTATACGAAACAGCAATCGAACGTATGGCGCTAGTTCCAGACTCTACAATCTCCAAGAATCCCTGCTCGCAAAACGCAAGGCAGATTTGTCCAATCTGATCGCACGCACTGTAGGCATAGTAATGATTAATCTTTTCTGCCTTGTCGAAGGCGTTCCAGAAAAACGTGATATACCACCTTATCCGATTTACGAGATCGCCAATAAAGGATTTGTTTTCGGTGAGTGGATGTTCAAGGAGATGTAAAAAGACATCGCTTACGTGCTTTATGGTCTCGGAAATCTCCCAAACAAGACGGCTCATCCCTATATCAACGTTTGTCCCGATGTGTCTGAAGTGGGCGCTTAGCTTTTCATTCAACTCAATGAAGTCGTTGTAAGGATTGTTCCATTCATCCTGCTCCTTCACGGTCAACTTGGCTGCGTGGCTAATGAGCCAACCAACTGAACGCAGATTCGTCATCTGGTACGGAGCAAATGGCCCGCCAAAGGGCCCTTCATTTGCCACGCAAAGTGGGACAAGTCGGTATATCTCATCCAACGTAAGGGAGAACGCTTGCTCAAAAAGCTTCAGCTTCTTTTTAAGAATATGCTCAAGAAGGCTCATCGTATCCTTCAGAACGAGATCCGCTGTTGTTGGATTCTGCGCGATCAGAGCTCTCATCGTTATGTCTCGCCAGAGCTCAATGACAGGTATGTAGATCCGGATGTCAAGATTATCCTCAGGGATGGCCTTCCCGAACCGAAGGAGCGCATCACTGGAGCGTAACGCCACATCATGTAAATGCGCTGCCTGTGCAGTCGTAACGCAAAAACCCAAATAGCCGATTGGCTTCCACGCAATTCGTTGCGATTTCTCTCCAATGGACAGCAAGTGAACGCCAATTCGTCCGAGACATTCCACTACTTCTATAGAGATCGTTTGGGATTTGTTCTCAACCGCTCGCCGGTTGATTTCCATCAGGTGCTCGTAGACAGGATCGAGAATCCTGTCTACATCACCAACAATCACACCGCTGAATGGCTGTGTGGGAGCGGGAAAGAGTGCGATGTTGGCTTTGCGAGAGTTGAGGTAGTAGACCGCAAGTGCACTGATGGATGAAATCGCCTTTTGCGCAGTATGAATCTCTCCCTTTGATATTGCCCTAGTTGCGAGTTCAGCCATTTCTCCCAAGCCTATTGCCAAGAGGTCGGTGTATAGAGGGCTCGATTGATAAACGACCGTTTCGAAATTTTCAATAGGCATGTCTTCGGTCTTATCGGTTAAAAGCGCGACTCGAAGTTGTTTTGCTAACTTGTTAACGTCTTTCTGAATCCCATCTATATGTCTAAACATTTTTCTCAGCAGAATATTCAAAGCCTCATTAGTGTCCATCAGTTGACTTACGCGCCGGTACTGCAAACGTGAAAGATCGTACGTTAGAGCGATGATTACAATCTGAATTGGAAGCAACCTAGTTTGGGTTAGTCCAAAAGCAATACCATCTATGCTGAAAAGAAACGATATGAGACAGAGCACCACTAAGACCACAAATATCAGGTGTGTTTTCCAGTCTTCGCGATATAGCCTTGTAATGAACGGGGTGAATGTCTCGGCGGCTCGCTGCACAACGATGATCGAAAGCGAAAAGATGAGGGCGATGATGGTTCCTATCATCCCGCCCGCTGCAATGAAGATTGTGTCGATGCTCCGATACTGACTGATTAGTCTCTGTGAACTCGGCAGGTAGAGCAATGCGGCGAGTAATGCCCCAATCAAGGTAATTACCAGTGACTTGGGTACGTTTGTGAAATTGGAGATTTGAGCGCTGTGGGTGAGTCGCCACAGTACAAGCCTCGCTCTAATCGCCTGAAGTGTCATCGCATTACTTCACAACGGAATATTTCCATGCTTCTTCGGCGGGTTGGTGTCGCGCTTGTTTTCAAGCAGCGCTAAAGCGCGGATGAGTTTGGGTCGCGTCTGTGCAGGTTCGATCACTTCGTCGATAAAGCCGCGCTCAGCGGCGACGTAAGGACTGGCGAACTTGTCTTCTAATTCAGTTACGCGGGATCGGCGGGCCGACACTTTATCCGCGGCTTCAGCCAGTTCGCTGCGATAAAGAATATCAACCGCTCCCTCAGGTCCCATCACGGCAATCTCAGCCGTCGGCCAGGCGAAGTTGATGTCGGTGCGAATATGCTTTGAGCCCATCACGCAGTAAGCGCCACCGTAAGCCTTGCGCGTAATCACGGTGACCTTGGGCACGGTCGCTTCGGCATAGGCGTAGAGCAGCTTCGCGCCATGCTTGATGATGCCGCCGTGCTCCTGCGAAATACCGGGGAGAAAGCCGGGCACGTCCTCGAACGTCACGATGGGAATGTTGAAGCAATCACAAAAACGCACAAAGCGCGCTCCCTTCAAAGAGCTGTCGATGTCCAAAACGCCGGCGAGGTAAGCCGGCTGATTCGCGACCACCCCCACAGGCCGGCCATCGAGACGGGCGAATCCAACCACAATGTTAGGCGCATAGTCGCGGTGCACTTCAAAGAAATAGCCGTCGTCAACAATCAAATCGATTACTTCACGAATGTCGTATGGCTGATTGGAAGCTTCCGGTACTATTGAATTTAGTTTTGTGTCGGCGCGGTTGGCTGAATCTGTCGTCGCAACGCGCGGCGGGTCGTCAAGATTATTCGAAGGAATGAACGAGAGCAGCTCCCGCACCATTCTGAGAGCGTGCTCATCTGAGTCCGCAGCGAAATGAGCAACGCCTGACTTCCGATTGTGCGTCGCGGCGCCGCCGAGTTCTTCCTTCGTCACGTCTTCGTGCGTCACGGTCTTAATCACATCCGGACCGGTGATGAACATGTAGGACGTGTCCTTGACCATGATGTTAAAGTCGGTGATCGCCGGGCTGTAGACCGCGCCGCCGGCGCACGGGCCCATGATGCAACTGATTTGCGGCACCACACCGCTGGCTAAAGTGTTACGTAAGAAAATATCCGCGTAGCCGCCGAGACTAACGACACCCTCTTGAATACGCGCGCCGCCTGAATCGTTTAAGCCAATGATCGGCGTGCCGACTTTCAAAGCCAAATCCATCACCTTGCAGATTTTTTCCGCGTGGGTTTCGGAAAGGGAACCGCCAAAGACGGTGAAGTCCTGGGCGAAGACAAAAACCTTCCGGCCTTCGATCAAGCCGTGACCGGTGATGACGCCGTCACCCGGATAGATCTCTTTCTCCATGCCAAAGTCCTGCGAGCGATGCTCGACCAGCTTATCGAATTCCTGGAACGTGCCTTCGTCCAGCAGGAACTCGACGCGCTCGCGCGCAGTCATCTTGCCGGCGGCATGCTGTTTCTCGACACGAGCGGCGCCGCCGCCTTGTTCGGCTCGTTTCTCGCGCTCGCGGAGTTGATTGAGTTTGGAAATTTTCGCGGTTTTTTCTTTTGACATCAGGTTGTACTCTTACGCAGAATCGTTAACCGCAAAGGACGCAGAGGTTTTCGCAGAGGACCGCAAAGGAGTTGCTCTCTAATCTCGTGTCCACTTTCTTTCTGACCTCTGATCCCTGACCTCCGACCTCTGCCTTTAAGCTACCATCCTCTTTCGCAAACTTCGCATCGCCCATTCACACGCTACAACCGCAGATATTACCAGATAAGCAGCTTCATATAGATGGCGCGGGAGAAAGTGGCCCGTCAAGAACGCCCGCGTGAGCTCAATCGATTCAGTCGTTGGCAGAACGCGTGCAGGTATCTGCAACCATACCGGCAGTACGCCGAGCGGGAAAAAAGCCCCGGACACATACATCGTTGAGAAGAACACCGCCATGTAGACGTTAAAGGCATCGATGTCTCGGACGTGGGCTGTAATTCCCAGTGACAAGCCGGCCATGAAAACGGCGCCCCCCAACAATGGGAGCGGCGCCAGGAGCGCCCAGGGCGAAGTCGCGGCGCCAAAAACTGCCAGCACCGCAAGAATGATTATTGTGTCGAAGAGACCGTGAGTCACGGCCCAGAGTATTTCGGCGAAAGCGAGTGATTCCGCGTCTACCGGCGTCGCCAGAATCGCGTCATAGGTTGACTGATAAACCATGCGAAAGTACGCGGCATAGGTGGTTTCGAACATCGCGCGCATCAGGACAGTTATTCCCAGGAGTCCCGCGCCGGCAAAGGTCAGATATGAACTACCGGAAACTTTGCCCGCGACCAGGGCGCCGATGCCCCAGCCGAATCCCAGCACCGAAATGACGGGCTCAATAATCGGCGCCACCATATTCAGCTTCCATAGGCGCAAGTGCACGACGACATTGCGCCGCCAGACGGCGAGCGCATCGCGAAGATTTATTTGTGTTGCGGCCAGCATCGTTATTGATTAATTAACCACAGAGGACACAGAGGATGACAGATCATCAACGACAAAAGGGAATTGGCGCATTTCGATCAGTGCGATTAAGTCAGCAACTGCTGAGTGCGCCTCTCGCCTCGTCTTCTCATCATAGCCGAACAACTCTGCATGCTTCTCAAACTCGTCCTGATCGAGCACCTGATAGGAGAGATCGGGCTGCACCAGAATATCTATATCGAGATCAACGTAACTCAAGGTGCTATCAGCAAACGCCGGCGGCATGTTGACGTTACAGTAGAACAGCCGAGTCGCACCGTCCTCGTCAAGAAACCGAAAGATGTTGTACCAGCGATCGAGCCAATAATATTCAATCGTCTGCGTCCCGCGCTTAATCTCTCCGAGCAGTTGATGCTGCACGTCGTACTCGAATTTCGCGTCGAGGACCAGCAAAGAATCTTCTTGTCGCGTCAGCAGCGCCTTCCAGCGGCGGTACTCGGTGCCGTCGTACTTCAGGACGCGAACTGTGATTTGCTCAGGCTCAACAACGTCAGATGCGTGCATTGATAGATCATCCCAGGAGGCAATACCGATACTGGCCCTCCCTCACGGTCGGGCTTCTGACATCACCGATCACGCACCCGCTACCGCAGGTGGTGCCTCTTCGTTGTCGCTGACGAGCTGCAGAAATACATCTTCCAAATTCGACAGACGAATCATGCGCCGGCGGCCCTCGTATTCCTTCATTATCGGCGTGAGCGTTTCCGCGTCGGCGGCGAAATAGAGATGTGCGTTGTTGCGAGCCAATGCGCTGACCCCGTTTCGCGTCGGGTGCAGCGCGAGATCGCCCACGTCGCGCACTTCCAACGCATACCTTGATACTCTGGCCAGCACCAGATCTTTGGGCGTGCCGGCTGCCAAAATCTGTCCACGATCGATTACCACTAAACGCTCGCAGAGCTTTTCCGCCTCTTCCATGTAATGCGTCGAAAGCAGAATCGTCACTCCGCTTACCCGCCTCAACTCTTCCAGCTTCTGCCAAATTTCCTGACGCACCTGCGGATCAAGCCCTGTGGTTGGTTCATCGAGGACAAGCAGTCTCGGCTCGTGTAACAACGCGCGTGCGATCATCAGCCTACGTTTCATGCCTCCGGAAAGATGATCTATCTTCGCGCCGGCGCGCTCGCTCAAACCGATGAAGTTAAGAAGTTCATCAGCACGTTCGGCCGCCCTGGATTTGGGAATCCGATAATAGCTGGCATAGATGATTAGGTTGCGCCGCACATTCAAATCCGGATCCAGATTATTTTCCTGCGGCACTACGCCAATCAGCGAGCGGATTTCCCGACCCTGGTTACGCACATCGAAACCTTCCACCAGGAGTTCACCGGAAGTTAGCGGCGTGCGACAGGCGATCATGCGCATCGTCGTGGACTTACCGGCGCCGTTCGGTCCCAACAGGCCAAACGTCTCTCCGCGCTGAACGGAAAAGTCGATCGCGTCAACCGCACGTTGTTTGCCGTAGATTTTGGTGAGGCCGCGAGCGTGGACGACCGAGCCTCCGTCCGGTGCTAGGGTTTTGGATTTAGGGTTTCGTAAATCGCCGTCCTTTTTCATCATCTACACCCTAAGCCCTACACCCTAAACGGAGGTGCAGGGCGTTATGCTTTTGCTGCCCGCTTCTTCCAATCGGCCAGGAATTGATCCTGACCCTTGTCGGTGAGTGGGTGCTTGAGTAGTTGCTCGAGGACCTTGAAGGGCATGGTCCCGATATCCGCGCCCAGGCGCGCGGCCTCGATCACATGGATGGGGTGACGGAGGCTGGCGGCCAGGACTTCAGTCTTCCAACCGTAGTTGTCATAGATCTCGATGATCTCTTCGAGCAGACGCAAGCCGTTATCGCCGATGTCGTCCAGCCGACCAAGAAAGGGACTAATGAAGGACGCCCCTGCCTTCGCCGCGCAGACCGCCTGCGCCGCAGAGAAGCAAAGCGTCACGTTAACTTTGATTCCTTCCTCATCGAGGATCCGTGTCGCTTCCAGGCCATCAGCCGTGAGCGGGCATTTGATTACCACGTTGGGCGCGATCTTTACGTATTCGCGACCCTGGCGCAGCATCTCGTCTCGTTCGGCAGTGGTAACTTCAGCCGAGACCGGGCCGGAGACAATTTTACAAATCTCCGCGATGTGCTGTTTGAAATCGACGTCGCCTTCCTTGGAAATCAACGTTGGATTGGTGGTCACGCCGTCCGCGAGTCCGAGGGCTGCCGCTTTGCGAATCTCTTCCAGATTCGCAGTATCGAGAAAGAACTTCATAAAGGCCTCCTGATTTTCTTCTGGGAATTAATATAAGCGAAACGCGACGGGAATTGATAGCGAGCACAAGAGAAAACAGCCCACAGGTGTTGGAAAATCGACCGATATCGTCTATCTCGCAACCATATCGTGTCAATTGAACAGCGATCAAGTTCTCAGTAAGCGTGGCGGAGCTAGTGGAATAGTAATTGCGATTGCAATCGCGTAATTACTTTCCCCTCAGCATAAGTGAAGGAGTTTAGCCATGAAGTTTAATTATATTAATCGCCTCTCGATGTTGCTAGTCCTCGCAGCTGTATCGCTCTTAGGAACGAACACGATAGCCAGCGCGCAGGGCCGCCGGGACCGGGAGCAGCGTCAAAAGGACAAGGACACCTCACAGCAATCGCCACCGGCCCAATCTCAACCGCAGCGCCGCGATTCGCGACAGGGCGACAACCAGCAGCGTCAGGCGCAAGAGCAACGCCGCGCGGCTGATCAACAGCAGAGACAAGCGCAGGATCAGCAAAGGCAGGGGCAACAGCGACAATGGGAACAACGCCAAGCGCAGGACCAGCAAAGACAAACGCAGCAACAACAGAACCAGCGTCGCGTTTATGAACAGCAACGCCAGGCACAGGACCAGCAGCGTCAAGCGCAGCAGCAGGATCAACGTCGCGTTTATGAACAACAACGCCAGGCGCAGGACCAGCAAAGACAAGCGCAGCAACAACAGAACCAGCGTCGCATATTTGAACAGCAACGCCAGGCGCAGGACCAGCAAAGACCAGCGCAACAGCAAGAGAACCAGCGCCGCGTCTACGACCGGCAACAGAATCAAGCCAATACGCAGCGGCGAGCTTATGAGCAGCAAAGGCAGATTGAACTGCAGCGGCAAACACAACAAGCTCAAGAAACGCAGCGCTCGAATCAACAGCGCCAATGGGACCGGCAGCGACAAGATCAGCAACGGCAAATGCCGCAGCGCGATCGCAACTCACAAAACCGCACTTGGCCAAACCAGGGCCAGCAACGGGTTCTCTCTAGTCAGCAGACAGACGCTTGGCGACACCGTGAACAGCAGTCGTGGCGGCAACGTGAATCGCAGGTTCGCTTGCGCGAGTCTCAGCGCAATAACTCCTGGTGGCAACAGCGGCAGCAGTCCCTGCAGCAGCAGCGACGGCTAAACCAATGGCGATTCCAGCAAAGCTACTGGAGCAGGCTGCGCCAGGATCAGATCCGCCTGCAGAGCTTCAACTATTACGATTACGGCTCGCCCAACTATTACTATTCTCGCGGCGGTCAGTACTACGATGTGAATCAGTACGGAGCGGACTTGCTGACACGCGCAGTTCAGGCAGGTTACGAAGAAGGGTTCCGTGCCGGTCAGGCAGATCGTCAGGACGGATGGCAATTCGATTCCGAGAACAGCGATGCCTATACGGATTCCAGCTACGGATACGACGGCTACTACGTCGACCTTGGGGAATATCAGTATTACTTCCGTGAAGGCTTCCGGCGCGGCTACGAAGACGGTTATTACGGCCGCTATCAGTACGGAAGTTACTCGGGGGGAAAGTACCAGATACTTGGGAACATCCTGGGTATGATTCTTGATCTCACCCGGTACTAGATCCGTGTCAGAGGGCCCGACCGTCAGGAAGGGCGACTCAAAAAATTGCCCGGTTCCGTTAAGTAGCGGAGCCGGGCATTCCTTTTTGCAGGCGATGCCGGCACGGCGCGTCAAGTTAACAAAATCTGCGCGTCGCGCTCGGGCGGACAGGATGTCCGCGCTCCATCATGGCACTGTTTCCGAAACAACTTCTGACGGCGGACTTACGTTGCCGGCGTTATCAACTGCCACAATATAGTAATAGTAAGTCTTACCGGCCTCGACGTTCTCATCCGTGAAGGTGGTTTTGGTATAGAGAGCTGGCGTAAGTTTCGTCCATTTGTCTTTGGCGAGATTTGGATCGGTGGAGCGATAGATCAGATAACCCGCAACGTCAGCTTCAGGATTCGCCGGCCAGAAGAGAGCGATGCGGCCGGGCGCCGGCGCGGGTGATATCTGGCCGGGTGTCGAAGGGGGATAGATGTCGACCGGCGACAGTTCAAGACTGTTCGAGTTCAGGCTTTCGACCGGCTTGCCTTCAGACCCTAATGAGACCGACCTCACGACGTAGGTGTACTTTTCGCCGAACTTGAAGTTTCTGTCCTGGTACTGCGTCGACGTGATGGGCGCCTGATTAAGCGGGCTCAGGCTAACCACAGGCTGCGATGCGATGGTTCGATAGACGTTATAGCCAAGCAGATTCACCGGCGTTGACCCGTCGATGTTTGCCCTGGGAGGATCCCACGTGATGGTCAGCGCTGACTCAGAGAGTTCCTTTCCTGTCTTGTTGATGGTTGGCGGTTCCGCGACTTTCGCCGCCGGTTCGATCAGCAGGAAGTTAGAGAATGAGGCGCGCTGACCGGCAGCGTTCACGTACCGAACAGCATAACGCAGACGCGCGGGCTCGCCCGCTAACTCGAGTGTGTCCGTGTAGGTAAGCTCATCACCGGCTTTCTTAATCTCTTCATAGGTAACCGAGCCTATCAAGTTCGCGCGAGTGGCGAATTCCTCTTCGGTCATAGGTAAGGGCGCGTTTGGTTTTTCGGCGACGCGATAGACGTCCACACGCCGGATGCTTTGCACGCTGCCCTCGCCGGCATTTCGCCGCGGTGCGGGCCAGCTCAGGATTACTCGATTGCCGCGCTGCGCTCCCGACAACAGTTCAGTGCGCTGCGGAATTCGTTCAACTGGCGGCAGCGGCGGTCTCCGTTTTCCGCATGTCGGAGCTAAGGAAAGGGCTGAGATAGCCAGGAGCAAAACAAGCTGAGGCGCCTTTGTTCGGCACTTGGATGCTGGAGCTGTCGGCGGTACGACCACTTTGGTTTCGGATAAGAAGAAAAGAGGAAAGTCTACAGAATGTAACGACTGAGATCCTGGTCCTTCACGGTGTCGGCCAGCATTAACTCGACATAGGCCGCATCGATTGATTTATTCTTCGGCTCGAGATCCGGCCCCTCAAAGCTAATCTCGTCCAGCAACCTCTCCATAATCGTATGCAGTCGACGGGCGCCGATATCTTCCGTCTGTTGATTGACGCGCGCCGCAAAGTTGGCGATGGCGTCAATCGCATCACTGGTGAAATCAAGCTTCACGCCTTCAGTATCCATCAGAGCCACGTACTGCCTCACCAGGGAATTTTTGGGCTCAACCAGGATGCGTTTGAAATCCTCGATCGTAAGTGATTCCAACTCAACGCGAATGGGAAAGCGGCCCTGCAATTCGGGTATCAGGTCTGAAGGCTTTGACACATGAAACGCTCCGGCGGCGATAAACAAGATGTGGTCAGTGCGAACCATGCCGTAGCGGGTGTTCACGGTCGTGCCTTCGACAATCGGGAGGATGTCGCGTTGCACACCTTCACGCGATACATCAGGTCCGTGACCCGACTCACGGCCGGCAATCTTGTCGATTTCGTCCAGAAAGATAATGCCGGAAGACTCGACCCGCTCAAGTGCGGCGCGGGCCACCGCGTCCATGTCGATCAACCGCTCTTCCTCTTCCTGCATCAGGTACTCCATGGCTTCGTCGACGCGCAACTTGCGCCGCTTGCTGCGGCCCTGGAACAGATTGCCCAACATGTCCTTCATGTTGATGCCCATCTCTTCGACGCCCATGGGCCCGGCAAATTCAATCGTGGGAAAGCTCTTTTCCCGTACTTCGATCTCGACCAGGCGATTGTCGAGCTTGCCGGAGCGAAGCTGGGTGCGCAGCTTCTCACGAGTACGGGCAAAGTTTTCGTCCTTGGGTTCCGCATCAGGGACCAGCACCGGGGCGGTTATTTCGCCGGAATCAAAATCGAAGAGGGGATTTGAAGTGGACGTCTTTGGCGGGGGCAAAAGGAGGTCCAGAATACGCTCCTCCACGTTGAGTTCGGCCTTGTCCGCGATCTCTTCAATCTTTTCCTGACGGGTCATCTCAACGGCGATCTCAGTGAGATCGCGAATCATGCTCTCCACGTCGCGGCCCACGTATCCGACTTCGGTGAACTTTGAGGCTTCGACTTTCAGAAAGGGCGAGTTCGACATCCGCGCCAGCCGGCGCGCGATTTCGGTCTTGCCTACACCCGTCGAGCCAATCATGATGATGTTCTTGGGAATCACGTCAGCCGCGAGATCGGGAGCCAGCTTCTTTCGGCGCACGCGATTGCGGAGCGCGATCGCCACCGAGCGCTTAGCGGCGTTCTGGCCGACCACGTGCTTGTCGAGTTCGGCCACGATTTGCCGCGGCGTCATCTCATCCAGACGCGCTTCCGGCTCTTCGGTTTCACCTGCGAGATAGATAACCATCTTCTTTAGCAGACTAGCAGCGGGTCAAATGTTGATGAACTGTCGGCCCGCCAACTTTCTTCATTTCTTCAATTCCTCGATCACAATGTTCGTATTGCTGTAGATGCAAATCTCACCCGCGATGCGCATTGATTCGAGGGCGATTTCGCGGGCGGACAGTTCGGTGTTGGTGATCAGCGCTCTGGCTGCCGCCAGCGCATACGACCCGCCTGAACCAATCGCCAGCACGCCGTCATCGGGCGAGATTACATCGCCATTTCCCGAGAGTAGAAAAGAGCTCTTCTCGTCAGCGACTACAAGCAACGCCTCGAGATGCCGCAGAATCTTGTCGGTGCGCCATTCTTTGCTCAACTCGATCGAAGCGCGCTCGAGATTACCGTGATACTGTTCCAGCTTCCCCTCAAACCGCGTCAGCAGCGAGAACGCATCACCCGTCGCTCCGGCAAAGCCGGCGAGGATCTTGTCGTTATAAAGCCGGCGCACCTTTTTGGCGCTGGCCTTCATGACGGTTTCGCCGACGGTGACCTGGCCGTCACCGGCCATGGCCACTTGGTCGTTACGCCGTACCAGGAGCACGGTAGTGCTGCGGACTTGCAAAGGTTTTTTGTCGCTCATCGGTGAAAGAGCACTATAGGAACTGGCGCGAAGAATAGTCAAGCCATGCGCCGGAGGAGTATGCGATACTCTCGTTTTCTCAAACGCGCGAGTGGCGCCTTGATGTCAGCCTTCTCGGCGCAGATACGCCGAGCACGCCGAGGAGGCGCTGAGAACATAAGATTAAGACACAACGCGTGGGGTGATTGTGAAGGAAGTATTCGTTTGCGCTATTATGAGACGAGTCTGAATCGCTTTTCCATAACAGGGTTACCGAATGACTGAGCAAACCAGGCCGCGCATCGGGATAACGATGCGGATTGAATTGGAGACCGATCGATTCTATCTCGCGCGGTATTACAGCGAAGCTGTCAAGGCCGCCGGCGGTCTTCCGGTCCACATTCCGTTGATTCCGAAATCGGATTTTGTCAATGGCATAGTGGACAGCCTGGATGGCTTGTTACTGCCCGGTAGCGATTCCGACATGGATCCGCAGCGGTACGGACGCGAGCCGCATCCACGACTAGGCAGTGTGCATCCGATCAAGGACGAGACTGACCTGCTGGCGCTGGAGCGGGTCGAAGACCGCGGGATGCCGCTGTTTGCAATTTGTTTCGGCATTCAATCGCTGAACGTTTCCCGCGGCGGAACGCTGATACAAGACATCCTTAGCCAGCATCAAGATGCTATCAAGCACGAACAGGGCGCGCCCAGGGATCGACACTCGCACCGTGTGCGGCTATTAGAGGACAGCACCCTGGGTCAGCTGGCGGGAAGTGAAAGCGCGCCCGTCAACAGTCATCATCATCAAGCGATCGAAACACTGGGAAGGGAACTGGTGGCAACGGCCTGGGCGCCGGACGGTATTATCGAGGCAGTTGAAGATCCGCGCAGCGATCGGTTCGTTCTGGGTGTGCAATGGCATCCCGAGCTGGGCTGGGAGCGAGATAAACTCTCGCAGGCGCTATTTGAGCGCTTTGTTTCTGAGGCACGCCAGTTCGCTGAAAGCAGAAGTCGCGATATTGAGGCCAGGACCGCAACGCTTTGAAAACCAGATTCTAACTGATCTTCTGCTTGAGGAGAGCGCACACATTTGGCAGAGCCGATAGGCAATTCCCCAATCCACTTCATTGGCACTTCATTGAATCTAACGAACAAGATAGCAATCGTAACCGGCGGCTCGCGCGGAATTGGCCGCGCCGCTGTCGATTGCTTTGCCGATCTCGGCGCCAATGTGGTCGTCAACTATTTGAAGGATGAGCGCGCGGCAGCAGAAACAGTGGATACCGTCTGCAAACTGGGCGTAGAGGCGCTCGCGGTGCAGGCCGATGTATCGCGCGCGGATGAGGCGCAACACTTGATCGATGCGGCCGTCGAACGTTTTGGCCGGGTCGACTTTCTGGTTTGCAACGCGGGAATCTGGGAAGGCGCGACCATCGATGAAATGAGCGAAGAGGTTTGGGACCGTACGATCGACTTAAATCTTAAGGGTACCTGGACAGTTTGCCACGCTGCCGTTCCGCACATGAAGCGTCAGAAATTCGGCCGCATCGTGATTGTCAGCTCCACGGCAGGGCAAAGAGGGGAAGCCAACGTTTCAAACTATGCGGCTTCAAAAGGCGGGCAGATTTCTTTTACCAAGTCGTTGGCAGCCGAACTCGGGCCATTCGGCATCAATGTCAATTCGGTGGCGCCAGGATGGGTTGATACGGATATGTGCGCCGATGTTTTTGCGGACGCAAACTTTCGCAAGTCGATTGAAGACCTGCATCCGGTTGGCCGCGTTGCCTCGCCTCGGGACATAGCCTGGCCAATTATTTTCCTGTGCAGCGAATGGGCGCGCCACATTAATGGGGAAATTCTAAATGTGAACGGCGGGTCCGTCCTCTGTGGATGAACGTGACCGACCTGGCCGAGCAATCGACTTCAGATAAGTGAAATCGAAAATGTTTGAACGGTATACAGAGATGGCGCGTCGGGTGATTTTCTTTGCCCGGTACGAAGCTTCCCAGTTCGGCGCTTCGATGATCGAGCCTGAGCACCTTCTGCTCGGCTTGTCGCGCGAGGACAAACCTCTCTTCGCCCGATTCCTCACCGATGGCCCGCAATCCCTGGAGTCCATCCGTGGAAGAATTGAGAAGCGTAGTCCACCAAAGTACGGACCACCCGCCAGCGTCGAAATCCCTTTGGGGGCCGACACAAAACTCGCACTCATCTGCGCCCACGAAGAAAGCGACCGGCTCGGTGACCGCCATATCGGAACCGAGCACCTTCTGCTCGGGCTGCTGAGGATGGAAGATTCGCTGGCCGCTCAGGTTCTCTTCGAACTCGGTTTACGAATCGACGCCGCAAGAGATGTACTAGCCGAGAAAGGTCCAGCACCTCGATTTTATCCGGGCTCTTCCAATCGCCCTGAAGCCAAAAAGCGCATCGTCCTCGGAGTCGAAAGACTGCTGGAAGAGCAAATTCATCACTTGCGCGGCGCGCGGGTCGGCCTGGTGTGCAATCAAGCGTCCGTCAATCACGGCTTCCACCACGTCGCAGATCTTTTTCATCAGCATCCTGCGATCAATTTGACCGCGCTCTTCGGTCCGCAACACGGAATCCGCGGTGACGTCCAGGACAATATGATCGAGACGTCGCACGCGAGAGACAGAAAAACCGAACTGCCGATCTTTTCCCTCTACAGCGAGACGCGCGAACCAACCGAAGAGATGCTGCGCGACGTCGACGTGATCGTGTTCGATCTACAGGACGTCGGCTGTCGCATCTACACATTTGTCTACACTCTGGCGAACTGCATGCGCGCGGCAAAGAAGTTCGGCAAGAAAGTAATCGCCTGCGATCGTCCCAACCCGATTGGCGGCATTCAGGTCGCAGGCAATGTGCTCGACCCCGCGTTCGCTTCTTTCGTCGGGCAGTTTCCCATTCCGACGCGTCATGGGATGACGGTCTGCGAGTTGGGCAGGATGTTCAATGAAGAATTCGGTATTGGTTGCGAATTGGAGTGCATCACTATGGAGGGGTGGTCTCGGGAATTCTGGTACGATGAGACGGATGGTCCCTGGGTCCTGCCTTCGCCGAACATCCCGACGTGTGAGACAGCGGCAGTCTTTCCCGGGTCGGTCCACTTAGAGGGGACGCAGATGTCTGAAGGGCGAGGAACCACGCGACCTTTTGAATTGGTTGGCGCTCCATTCATTGATGCCGACAAGTTCGCCGATGCGCTTGCCGGCCTCGGTCTTTCAGGAGTTCACTTTCGTTCAAATGTCTTCATGCCGACATTTCAGAAACACGGTGGTCACGCATGCGGCGGCGTTCAAATCCACGTTACTGATCGGACGTCGTTTGAACCGGTAATCTCCGGCATCGCGATAGTGAAGACGGCCTTCGACATGTATCCGGATGATTTCCGCTGGAAGGACCCCCCATACGAGTACGAGTATGATCGGAATCCCTTCGACATCATCTCGGGCACCTCGAGGATGAGGGAAGCTATTGAGCGCGGCGATTCTCTCGATCATATACAAACTACCTGGCAGGCGCCTCTGGAGAAATTCAGAGCGACCAGGGAAAATTTTCTGCTTTATTGAAAAGGTAAGCGGTGGTTGAGCCGACAGCTAAAGGAATCTTCAAAGTGACAGTGCTTCGGGATGGTAACCTCAGAACGTACGTGAAGTGTGGAGTCGCCGGTAAATTCTTCAAACGTTTAGGTAGTGAGGAGAGAGAATCTTGGCTGCGAAGTCGATTGAGCAAACTCAAAATGTTGAGACACCGCGCATCGCGTGGCTCATGGGGCTGGCCGCTTGGGCGGTGCCCGGCTTAGGTCATGTCCTGCAACGAAGGTGGATGCGCGGCCTGCTGCTCGGCGGCGCCGTATGGGTAATGTTTTTCCTCGGCCTGTGGCTGGGTGGTCACCTGTTCACGGTTACCGACCACGGCCTTGCGGCATTGGTTCAACTATTACCGATGAGCGCCAACGTAGGTTCCGGCTTGCTTTACTTGTCCTGCTGGCTGACGAATACGGGGTTTGCTGAGCAGGCCCAGCGGCTAACCTATGAATACGGGAACACGTTTCTGCTGGTCGCGGGCCTCCTCAATTATCTCGCCGCGCTCGACGCTTTTGACATTGCCGCAGGGAGGAAAGAATGAGGCACGTACTTTGGATGGCAGTCTTTGCCGGACTCACCGGTATTGTCTTCGGTGTGGTGTCGAAAGGCACGGACCGGCATCGGCTGATTTACGGTTTGAGAGTGTTCGGAGAATTTGTCGCGATCGCATTCGTCCTTGGCTGGATCCTCTATTTCCTGCCGATTCGTTAATGTATCGCTTTACTTCACTGCGAACCCCGCCATGGCCTTAGTTACCACTGATGCAATCGTTCTTCGCACCTACAATCTGGCGGAAGCCGATCGGATTGTTCTCTGCCTGACGCGGAGTGCCGGATTGGTACGAGCCGTCGCCAAGGGTGCGCGGCGAATGAAGAGCAGGTTTGGCGCCGCCCTCGAGCCATTCACCCTAATCAAGTTGGCATTCTACGAGAAAGAGAACCGCGAGCTGGTGACGATGTCGCAGGCTGAGATCATAAAGTCCCGCTTCGATCTTGCCAGCCAGACTGAGGGTTCAGAGGTTCTGGCCTACATGGGAGAGTTAGTGGGCGACTTTGCGCCGCCGCACGAAGCGAATGAAAAGATGTTCCGGATGGTGAGTGCCTGCGTTGATGCTCTGGCAGAGACCCCCAGCCGCAGTCAATTGGTGATGCGCTATTTCGAAGTTTGGCTGCTGCGGCTCGCGGGTCTGTTTCCAGACGTGCGGGAATGTGGCGAATGCGGCGCACGTATCGGCGAAGGCGAATCTGCGTACCTGGATGTTGAGGTGAAACCTCACTGTCGTAATTGTGCCGGCAGTGGCAATCAGCGTTTGTTGCCTGATACTCAACGCACTTTGATTGGAACCCAGCAACTTGGGCCGGCAGACTTTGCTAAATCCTTCCAGGATCTTTCAGCGCCGTCCGAAGCACAGCTTGCGGACCTCACGCATCGCTTGATCGTGCGGGCATTGGAGCGGCGGCCGCGCACCTTCAGAGCGTCGCCCCGCTAAAGCGGACGAACGGTCGAAGGCCAAACAGCATGGCAAGAAGGAAATTAATCGAGCGATACATTCTGCGGGCGATCTTTCCCTACACGCTCTTTTCGCTCGTACTCCTGACGACGATCCTTTTCGCTCAACAAACCGGTCGCTACTTCGAAACGATTTTTCACGGCCTCGTGCCTTCCACGCTTGTTTACTCACTGGCGCTGGCACTGCTGCCTACGGTTCTTGTCTTTACGATTCCCATGGCTGTGCTGGCGGGTACGATCATCGGCTTGGGTCGTATGGCCAGCGACAGCGAGTTGGTCGCCATGCGCGCGGCCGGAGTCAGCACCTGGAAAATGCTTTGGCCCGCACTGGCGCTCGGACTGATCGCGACGGCTGCAACCTTCGAGTTGAACCTGAAGGAAGCGCCGCGGGCACAGCAGCAGTTGAAGAGCGTGGCGGTCCGCAGCGCCTTGTACAAGTTAGACTCGCCCGTCGAACCCCGGACCTTTACCAGCGACATTCCCGGTTACGTGATTTATGTACGGGATGGCGATAAATCTCGCGGCGAATGGGGACGGGTCTTCATTCAGTCACAGGAAGCGGATCACTCGACACTCCTCAGAACCGCGCGGGTAGGACGGATTGATTCCTCGGCGGAACAGTCGGAACTGGTGCTGCAGGATGCAATGGAGACGAGACTTCCTTCAGCAGAAGCTCGCGATCAGTCCTACGTGGTCGAGCGGATCTCCCAGCTTCGCATCGTGATTAATACCGGACGCAGCAGCTTGCTGGCGGGAATGCGGAAGTCTGAGTCAGATCCGGACCAGATGGAATGGAGCGAGCTGCGCCGAACAATGGCAGAAACCACGGGGCCGAGGAACCGCGAAGCCAGCATGATTTTTCACAAACGGCTTGCTTTCTCGTTCGCCCCTCTCGTGTTTGCGTTATTTGGAGCGGCGCTGGCCCTGCGCCTGCGTCGCGGAAGCCGCGGCTTCGGCGTCCTGGTCTCGCTTCTCATCATGCTGATTTATTACCTGGTAACGTTGGCCGGCGATCAGATGGCCCGCGCCGGGTCGCTGCCGCCCGCAGTCGGAGCGTGGCTCGCAACGGCGTCAGCGATGGCGATGGGAATTGTGTTGCTGGCGGCGAGGCGCCGCGAAATCGCCCACTGGTTTAGGCGCGCCAGACCGGCGTCAGCCCGGGACGGTGCTGAAGATCATTCGGCGCCCGCTCGGCGAACCGCTTACGCGGACGCGCGACGCTGGGTAACCCGTTTTCCTACTCTGCTTGACTGGAGCATCCTCCGCACGATGGGCTTCAGTTTCCTTTTTGGGTTCGTGGCCCTGCTGCTGATTTTTAACGTCTTCACGACTTTTGAGTTGTGGCGCTTCATCGCCGCAAATCGCGCCAGCGTTAAGCTCGTGACCCAATACCTTTTCTATCTTTTGCCGTTGGTGAGTGTCGAGCTCTTTCCCGGCAGTGTCCTGGTGGCGGCGCTAATGACTTACGCACTGGTCGCCAAACGCCGCGAGGCCGTGGCTTGGTGGGCTAGTGGGCAAAGCGTCTATCGATTGATGTGGCCTGGTCTGAGCTTCGCAATTTTGATCTCGGTAGGATCGTGGTACGTGCAGGAGCGCGTGATGCCGGAGGCGAACGTGCGTCAGGACAGCCTCCGCGCCCAAATACGAGGAGGTAGCGTCGTGGTCGCTAACGAAACGGGGCGACGCTGGCTGGTGAGCGCCGACGGCGCGCGAATTTACGCTTATGAATTCGACGAGCGCCGCCAGGTTTTACTCAAGCCGGCAATCTATGAGTTCGACAAAAATCTCGTTGAGTTAAAGCGCGTAACCTTTGGCGAGGAAGGGAAGTGGCTGGCGGGCAGTGAGTTTGAGATTGATCGCGCGCATTGGATTAACCTGGACGAGGCGCGAGTAACCCAACAGTCCGCAGCCCAACTAAGGATCAGTGGAGTGGATCCGCCTTCAGTCTTCAAACCGACAGTTGATCGTCCTTCACAACTGAGCGCCGATCGACTGCGGACCTACATCAAGACGCTTAAATCCCGCGGTGCCGACACGGCCGCGTTGGCCGTCGCTCTTCAACGCAAATATGCATCGCCGTTCAGTGTGATCGTGATGGCTTTGATCGGTATGCCTTTGGCGATTTCTCTCGGGCGGAAGAGCACCGTGGTCGCGTTATGTTCCGCGGTGGTTGTGAGTCTGGCGTTCTGGCTGGTGTCCGGAGGATTTCAGCAACTGGGCGAACACGCGCTGCTGCCACCCGGCCCGGCCGTGTGGACGCCGATTGTGATCTTTGCCTGCGGCGGATTGTATTTTACTTCGCGCGTGCGGACGTGATGTGCGACAAACTTCAGTTTGTCGCAAGAGAATTAGCGGGGGCGCCATCTTGATTCGAACAACTAAGGCGGCGCCCCTCGTCTCACTGCGGGGGCGTGAAGCCGCTGAGCGGGTTGCCATAGAAGGCGTCGGTCTTCCACGCGTTCTTATCCCACAGCCCGTCCTGATCGCCGATGATCATTACGGGCACAATCACGCGGCCGGTACCCAGCTTGTTGGCCGCTGCGATGCCGTTGTCGAGCTTACCGTTGAGGCCGACCGTGAACTTGATCGAGCGCGCCAGCTTGTTATTCCATAGCAGCTTGAACTCGTACTCGCCCGGGTTCTCCGCCATCTTGAATATATCCTTTTGGTTCTCCCCCTTATTGTCCCACCCCTTCACTATCGGAAATTCGCAGTCCATGCGCGACCACTTAGCCCCTCCGACCATGTTGTGCGGCGTGTGTGTGGGTTCGTTCTCCACGATGGCCCGGCAAATGGCCTTACCCATCTGTATGCCGTCATTGAAAATGACGCCGATCTCTTTGCCCTGGTAGAACAAATGGGGCTCCATGTTATATGTGTTACCGCGCACCCAGAACGCGACGTTGAACGCTGGGTAGTCCGGCTCTTTCATGTTGTAGAAGATGTGGCCGATCGGCAGGTTCCAGTCGTGGTCAACGTAATATACCCACTCGCCAGCGGTAACCGGGCATGCGGGGTTCGTGCAGGCCTTCGCCACCTTCATCCTGCCGGTGAAGACCGTCGCGTCTGTGCCTTGAAGTTCGTTCCGCACCTTGATGGCGAAGTTGACCGGGCCGGTGTAGGTCGAACCCTTGTCTTCGGGGATGCTGCGCCCGCCGCACTCGAAGCCGTCCCCCTTCTGATTCAGCTCGCAGTCAAACTTCAGTGCAGGCCCGGCGCCGGGGATGGTGTATTCGACGTAGTGCTGGTCACCGCTGCCGCGGTCGCGGGTGAGGCTGAACCTGAAATAGGGCACCCAGCTCCACAGGTTGCGATTCTTGCCGTAGAAGTTAAGTGTGCGGGCGGTCACCTGAAGCGAGGTTTTGATGACGGCCGGTTGTTCCTGGCCGGCGGCAGAAGTGCCGGCCGCGACCAGCAGACCTACCACCAACGCGAAAAGCATAAGAACCGAAGCGAGCCTGATCTTATTTCTCAAGATGCTACCTCCTGAATTCAGAGAGATTCTATAGACAAGCCACGCCGCGCGGGACTCAAACTCGGCGGGCCTCCCGGCGCGGCTGCGCACTCTATACCGAAAGAGGGAAAGGGGCAAGGGTTTCGACCCTCCCTACTGCTGCCGGCTCCGGCGGTCTGGACACCAATCGTAATCTTTGCCTGCGGCGGATTGTATTTTATCTCGCGGGTGAGGACGTGAAACGTCAACCGGCGAGGCGAGCCGAATGGTTGTAAGGTTTCCAACATCCCGCCAGCCAAAGAAGATCAAGCACTTATGGATTAACCACCATAACGTTGAATTGAGCTCCGGTCGCAATATCGCCGCCTGCTACTATCCATCGCCCGGCGGGACAAGTACCGAAACTCACGGCACCGGTATAGGTCAAATTCAAATTTGAATTGGGGTTGGTATTTGTTCGAGCGCCATTAATCCCGACGATGCCCGTAACAAAGATCAGAGCACTCGCGTTCCCATTTATCGATGGCTGGTCCATAAAGCTGAAGTTGTTGAATGGACCACAGGTGTTAGCGACCGTGCGGGTGTGCCTGAAAGTTACTATGTTTGCCCCCGCTGTTCCCGCTGGTCCCTGAGGTCCGGCCGGTCCCGAAGCTCCCGCCGGTCCTTGAGGTCCTGCAGGCCCCGCTATGTTCCAGCTGATTGGGGTCTCGTGGTTTTTGCAATCGGCAGCAGAGTTGACCCGACGAAGGCCACCGTTCGTGTTGTTATAGCAAGCCTGAATCGTAGTCGCAGGTGGCTCAGCATGCGCCGTTACGAGAACGGCCAGCGCCACGGCACAAAGACACAGAAGCAAGCAAGTCACCGTGACGGGATTATTCGTAAACCTCTTCATTAGAAAACTCCTTTCGCGCAATCTGCGGGTTGATGGAGGTGATGTGATTAGGATCACATCAAAGTTAACGGTTGAGTTGAGCGGGCGCGGCGATTACATTCAACCTTCGATTCAATCAGTCACCTTGCGAAACACGCTCCCCGCGCTCCGGTCCAACGATTTGTTCGGTGGTCGCTGACGGAAGGCATTTTCGCGTTAGGGTAGTTTGATTCCATAATCTGTGTACAGTATCTCCCTAATAGCTTGAAAGTTCTCAAATGTCCAAGCAACCGCAGGAACTATGACAGCAACAGCGGCGGTAACGATGGCAACTCGGAGAGGCATCCGAGATACCTTCCTGGATTTGGATATGGTTGACGGGACCTCTCGCGAGCAGTACCGACAGATAGCGGCGGCGGTTCGTATAGACTCAGCGCAATGTGGACACTTACGGCGGTCAGCAGAAGGTTGAATGGCTGCAGACGCGATTGTGAACGCGGAACCAAGAGTTAACAAAGCCCAGCCCCATTGGAGTTGTGCGACTTGCATCAAGTCAAACGCTGATTCACGAAGAGGATTCCGTCCAAGTTGCCAGTAAACCTGGGCTGTCATAGCAAACATTTGCGACCGCAGATTGAGGAGTGAGTAGCCGATCAAAATTAGTGAGCCCACGCCGGTCGCCCAAAGCCAGTGAAAGCGCTTTAGCAAGGCGAAGGGAACTGAAATCGCGACAAGCCCCAGAATTATTACGCCATCGCCGCGGCCATTATTAAAGTAATTGACATTTCCGATGATTGGAACGCTGTAAATAGGGACGAACACACCGAGAAACAAAAGCAACGGGCCAGTAAGCGCCAAGATTCTGCGAAGCGTCATTTCAGTCCTTTCGGCTTCGGCTTGATCGGTTAGTGTCCACTAATGCGAACCACCGAACTACGTATTAGGCCACGCGGTGTGGCCTAAGTGCGTTCTGGAGCATCTTAAACCCCTCCAATCATCGAGGCTAGAAATCAGTTCGCAGTTAGCCGCAAGGTAACCTACTCGCAAGGTTCGCGCTGCGCGCTCAGTGCAGGCAGGATGCCTGCGCTCCAGCCAAACAAAAAAGCCGCGGAGCAGGGAACTCAGCGGCCTCTGGATGCCAAATGGCAAATTCCAAATGAAAAATGGGATGCTTAGGTGCCCGTTTCCCAGCTCGTCATGTACTCGATCTGTTCCGAGGTCAGCGTATCGATCGACATTCCCAACGCGCGCAACTTCAGACTCGCAATTTCCTGATCGACTTCCTTCGGCAGCAGGTGCACGCCGGGCTCGAGCTTGCCTTTGTTCTTGACCAGGTACTCAACCGAAAGCGCCTGATTGGCAAAGCTCATGTCCATAACGCTGGCCGGGTGACCTTCAGCCGCAGCCAGATTGATCAGGCGGCCTTCGCCCAAAACCATGATCCGGCGCCCGTCGCTGAGTTTGTACTCCTGGACGAATGGCCGCAGAGTCTCAGGCTCACCGGATAGCTCACGCAGCGCCACGAGATTAAGTTCCAGATCAAAGTGTCCGCTGTTGGCGACGATCGCGCCATCTTTCATCGACGCAAAATGGTCGCGGTCGATCACGTGGCGGTTGCCGGTGACGGTAACGAAGATGTCGCCAATCTTGGCGGCCGCTGCTATCGGCATCACGCGGAATCCGTCCATTACTGCTTCGACAGCTTTGATAGGATCGATTTCAGTAACGACGACGTTTGAGCCCATGCCCCGCGCGCGCAGAGCCACGCCTTTGCCGCACCATCCGTAACCGACAACTACCAAAGTGCGGCCGGCCAACAAAATATTAGTGGCGCGGATGATGCCATCCAGCGTCGATTGTCCGGTGCCGTAACGATTGTCAAAGAAGTGCTTGGTCTGGGCATTGTTGACGGCGATCGAAGGGAAGGTAAGTACGCCGGCCTTCAGCATCGCTTCAAGGCGAACAATTCCCGTCGTCGTCTCTTCCGTCGAGCCGACGATCTTTTTCGCCAGCTCCGGCCTTTCCTTAATCAGCGTCGCGACCACGTCTGAGCCGTCGTCGATGATGATGTCCGGTTCAAAATCGAGAGCTGCCTGCACATGTCGCCGATAGGTGTCCGTGGACTCGCCCTTCATCGCGAAAACCGGAATGCCACAGTCGGCAACCAACGAAGCTGCGACGTCGTCCTGAGTGGAAAGGGGATTGGAGGCGATCAGCATCGACTCGGCCCCGCCGGCTTGCAGAGCCCGCGCCAGATTAGCCGTCTCGGTAGTAATGTGCGCGCAAGCCACCAGGCGCACGCCTTTCAAAGGTTGTTCAGTTCCGAATCGTTCGCGAATCAGACGCAGTACGGGCATCTCGCGTTCGGCCCAGTCGATTCGCCGCTTGCCCTGCGGGGCGAGTGAAATGTCTTTGATGTCGTGTTCAATTGCGCGCATTGCAGTACTCATTAGGTTAAGGTTCCTCTATTCGTTGAAGTTGATGTCATTGATTGCAGGTTCGGAGTTTGGAGTCCCGCCTTCAGGCGGCGAACTTTCTCCGTCGGGAACCTCCGCCTGAAGGCAGTACTCCGAACCCGGCTAGTTACACACCGGCGGCAGCTCGCAAGGCTTCTGCCTTTGAGGTCTGCTCCCAGGTAAATCCATCTCCGCTGCGGCCAAAGTGTCCATAGGCGGCAGTGGCCTGATAGATAGGTCGACGCAGGTTGAGTTCGTCGATGATTGCTTTCGGCGTCAGCGAAAAGTGATCCCGAACCAGATCGGAAAGCTGCGCCTCAGCGACGCGGCCGGTGCCGCGGGTCTCGACGCGAACCGAAACGGGATCAGCCACGCCGATCGCGTACGCGAGTTGGACTTCGCATTGGTCCGCCAGACCCGCCGCGACAATGTTCTTGGCGATATAACGCGCCATATACGCCGCTGAGCGATCGACCTTCGTCGGATCTTTGCCAGAGAACGCGCCGCCACCGTGAGGCGCGTATCCACCGTAGGTGTCGACGATAATCTTGCGGCCTGTCAATCCGGAATCACCCTGCGGTCCGCCAGTTACGAACCGGCCCGTGGGATTGATGTGATACTTGGTCTGGTCGTCGAGCAGTTCTGGAGACACGGTGTGTCTGATAACGTGCTCGCGAATTTCAGAACGAAGCTGTTCGTTGGTAACTTCCGGAGCGTGCTGAGAAGAGATGACCACCGCATCTACGCGGAACGGCCGGCCATCTCGATATTCAACCGTGACCTGTGACTTGCCATCAGGCCGCAGATAGGGAAGCTGGCCTGACTTTCTGACTTCCGACAGCCGCAGCGCCAGCTGATGTGCGAGCTGAATTGGCAGCGGCATCAGCTCAGGCGTTTCGTTGCAGGCGAACCCGAACATCAGGCCCTGGTCTCCGGCGCCGCCCGGATCCACACCCATGGCGATGTCCGGCGACTGGCGATGGATGGCCGACAGCACGCTGCACGTGTCACAGTCGAACCCATACTTGGCCCGGTCATAGCCAATGGCTCTAATCGTCTCTCGGGCCACCTCAGCATAGTCGACCAATGCCTTGGTGGTAATCTCGCCGGCCAGGATGACCATGCCGGTCGTCAGCAAGGTCTCGCACGCCACACGCGACATTGGGTCCTGCGTCAGCGCTGCGTCCAAAACCGCGTCCGATATCTGATCCGCAATCTTGTCGGGATGTCCCTCAGTAACCGATTCAGATGTAAACAAAGTTCCGCGATGATTATTCAATTCAAACTCCTCCGATAAAACCTTTAGTGCTTATTGGTGATCACTAATGGAAAATTAAGAGACCGCGTACGATAGCAGCCATTTTAAAGGGGTGTCAAGCAGCGACCCCGAAAGTACGCCGACCAGGAGTCGTGTCTTGCCCTTGAGAGATCTCACTGTCAGGTAAGACGATCCACGAAATACTCGAAGCGAACTATCTCCGTTCGTACGTTTCGTGTGAGTTCGTGAATCATTCTCGTCCAAGTCTAGTAGAAGCCTAAACGAAGTCCGACACCACCAACTCGGTTTCACCCCACCTGGGACGACCCGTTGGCATCAGGAAACAATCTGTATAAAAAGCAGACTAACCGTTGTCTGCGCTCGTTCGAAAAGCGCGCACCCTAATGTGACAAGCGCACGGTTTGATCCAGGAAATCGCTGAATAGCCAATGGGCGCACTCTATCCAAAGTCTGGCACGACGCGAGCGTGTCGTTTTATTAAAGAGCAGCTTTCCAATGACAGTGGTTAGCGTAGGAAAGTCTTCCATAAGGAAAAGTTGAGATGACCGAGATTCAGGGAATTGATGCATTAATCGGCCGGGCAGTCCTCTCAGTTGAGACTGCCAATAAGCTCGGTCAAGTCCACGACCTGATTGTTCATCCGACCAAAGGTGAAATGGTCGGCCTGTCAGTCCAGCTCTCCGATGAAAGTCATTTCCTGGTTGGCAACGAAGAAATCCGTAGCATTGGCCCCGATGCCGTCATAGTTCAGAGCGACCAATCCCTTGTGTTACCGGATCAGTCGTCGCTCAAAGCGTTCCCATTTGCCAAGAAGAATCTGATTGGCGTAAAGGTGATTACTGAAGACGGCAAGCTACTCGGTGAGATCGCGAATGTTTACGTTCACCTTGAAGCAACCACATCTCTCTTCATATACGAAGTCCGCTCGTCCATCCTGGATAAGATCCTGGGACACGCACTGTATTTCCCGGCATCCTTTGGCTGCGCGTTTGCTGAGGACTCAACCCGCCTGATAGTTTCCAACGACACCGAGAAAGCCGATCGCAAACTTGCTACTATCGCGTCACGTCTCTTTACAACCTCGGGCTCATTCGCGCCGCAAGTCAGCGTTCGGAGCCATGGCGACTAAGACCGCCTCCAAGCGACCCGAGATTGATTCGAGGCTGGCCGGTCGTATCCCAAACTCTGTGGATTATCCGTCACGTCCAGCATAAGCCGCGAGGATGCGGTTCATTACATCATTCAGACCTTGATCGACGTTTCGTCGCGCTTCATCGGCTTCAAACCACTCCACCGTGCGTCGAATTCCTTCGCGAAAGGGTATGATGGCTTCAAACTCAGGCACAAACCTTTTAATTTTGCTGTTGTCAAAGACTACGCTCCAGGTCTTATCACCGAATAGGCTACCGGCGAGGCTTGGCTCAACGCCTGCTATAAAATCTGAGGGAATGTGTACGATGTTTGGCTTCACTCCCAATGCTTCGCCAATCGTCTGATAGATCTGATTCCAGGTAAACACTTCATCTGAGGTGATGTGAAATGCCTCTCCGATTGCTTGCTCGTTACCCATTAGTCCCAGAAGCCCACGTCCAAGATCTTCTGCATGCGTCACAACCCATAAAGATGAGCCATCTCCATGTACGATCACCGGTTGACCCTTCTTCATCCTGTCGGCGACCGTGTAGCCGGCAGACCCACCCAGAGCAAAAGGGAAGTGCCGGTCATACGTGTGCGAAGGACGCACAATCGTAACCGGAAACGCCTCTTCGCGATGAGCGCGCCGCAATCGCTCCTCGCAGGCGATCTTGTTTTGCGAATAGTCCGAGTAGGGATTGTGGCGCGGCGTTGATTCAGTGACGAGATAATGGACGGGTGGCTTCTGATATACCGAAGCGGAACTGATATGAATGTACTGTTTGGTTCTTCCCGTGAAGAGCGCTATGTCGCGGTCGATTTCGTTAGGCGTGTAGGCGATCCAATCGACGACTACGTCGAAGTCCAATCCTCGCAGTGCTGCGCGAACATCCTGTGGTTGTTCAATATCCGCGGTCAGATGATGACAACCGACTACCTCCTCATTACGCGAGCCCCGATTAAGCAGATACAGGTCGATGCCCCTACTGATGGCTAGCCGACTCACAACCAAGCTGATCCTTCCAGTGCCTCCAATAAATAACACTCTCATTTATGGCAATCTCTTTCGTAAACGTCCGACATTCTTAATTGCTAATGCCTCTTCTTAGCATGTGTCGCAGTTTAACCCTTTGGCGCACGTCCGGCTAAAACTGGAAAGGAACCTTCATTTAGACGGAAACCAATACGGACCGCCTACGCCGACTTTAGTATTCTCTCTGGACCTTTACGTAAACGGGTTATGGTCTGGCTTCCGAGCCAAAAACCGCCTATCGTATCTAACCGTCCCAACAGGCTTTGCAGTAAAATTATCGAATTGCACAATAATGCGACACGCTTGCACAAGTAACAGAGAGACCGGCAAGCCAGGGCCCATTCTGTGTAAACTTGCGTTTAATCTGATCCGAGCTGGTCTAGATTCAGATTGATTTGAAACCAGCGAGGAAGGGAAACGTCGGGAGTTCCTGTGGGATGTAGGTTTTCGTATCTTCTTGTGCGGTTAAGTTGTGCGAACCTGGCAATAATTTACTCGCCCGGTGCCATTAGACCTGATCCAAGGGTACAGATCACTACAGTCCTTCACTGAAGCCTTCTCTTGCGCTCTGCTATCAATGCTTCCCGTGCTTCAGCGAATCGTGATTCCAACGCTTGTACCAAACCATCTATAGCGTCATTGGAACTTAATGTAACTTCCAACTCTTGGCAAACTTGAGCGACTCGGTGGAGACCGAGAGTGCTGCTACTTCCTTTTATCGTGTGCGCAGTGCGTTTTAGCAAGACCCACTCCTTTTCGAACGCGGCTTCGCGGATCGCCTGAATCCGTTGGGGAGTGCCCTCGAGGTAAAGATCAATCAGTTCGATTACGAAATCTGAGCCATCTTCCGATTTTACTTTCTCAAAAGCCTTCAGCGTTTCGACGTCCAAGACGTCGTTTGTGATGCTGGCAGTTGCCGTGGTCAGAGGACCACTGGTTTCGTCACTCAGTCTGGCTGCTTGTTCAACTAACATTGTCTTCGCCCTCTTCCGAGGGTTAGTTTGCTCTTCTGCTTTTCTGGCTTCCGATTAACATGCGGACGGCGCTTTCCAATTGCTCCGGCGTAAACGGCTTGGGAAGAAAGGCAGTCGCGCCAGCTGAAAAGCTATCGGTCATCAACTTGATGTTCTGCTCGGCCGTTATCATCATTATTGGAATTCGCATAAGACGTCTTTCTGAGCGCATGTAGTGGATGATGTCTAAACCTTCAAGGAAGGGCATACTCATATCCAAGATTGCTGCCCTGAAGCGTGAATCCGATTGAAGAATGCGATACGCCTCACGACCGTCGTTGGCAACGACCGCTTGGCACTGTTGCTGCTTGAGTATGGTAGTTAACAGGTGCGTCATCACCGGATCGTCATCAGCGATAAGCACCCTGTTAGGCGTCGGTTCTTTGAATGTAATGTGAAACTCACTCATTAAGTTGCTCCCCTTTTCATTGACGCAACGCCCGCCAGGTTGCTGTTTACGCGCGCGATCGCGGCAGACCGCGTCAAAAGGTCCTTACATCTTGGGGTCACGAGTGTTTCGGCCTGGAGCAAGAATTTGGCGGCCTGCCGCCAATGTATCGCTACTATGCAAGGGACAGTGGCTATGAAAAAAGTTTCTGCGGGCGTAACACTTCTAAGCGTGAGACCGGCCGTTCGGGTCGTGACAACGCGGGGCTGAACTACTTTTTCCCACCAGAAAGCGCCATCACGGAATGAACAAAGGGCGTTAGTTAGATGCGCTCTGAGTCTTCGGTCAGACAGTTGAGTAAGAATTGGCTCTAGTTCGGTACTAACGGAATGTAAGTCGGCTTTGAACGTATCCAACGACACGCGCCCAAGCCTGCTGTCAGCTTCGAAATCTTGCAGGGAGCGATAAACGATGACCTTCGCTTGTAGTTGTTTTAGAGCTGTGATGGCACGGTTTGCCAAGACAATGTCGTTCTGCTGGGTCGCGCCAATCCGGCCATCTACGATCGGCGCCTTCGTCGCAAGGTCATCTGATTCCAATCGATGGTTGCGCGTTTGCGCATGAAGCGAGGTCGCCGCGATCGAGAACGCGACGAAGATTAGCCTCGAGAGTATTCCCAGTTGCCGACTGATCTGCGACATAGAATTATTCGGTACAACATCGAATATAAGACTTGGCGATCAGCCCACGCTAGAGTTTTTATTATTGTGATTGTGTTGGGCCAAGCGCCTGATGCGGCGAAACATCCATGCCCGCCTGACAAAATGTGTCACTTAGTTGCGTTAATGGACCACTGAAATCAAAACGTGACAACCGTGGGGAAGATTCCTATTGACCCGCGCGAACTTCGTTTATCAAAATAGACGGAGGGAGTTAGTTAATACTCCCAGATTGGCTAGTTCGTCGAAAGCTCTTCTTGCCCATTCCTTACGCACCGGGAGCATTACGTGAAAATGAAGGTCTGGCTGCTGGCGAGATATTCGCGCGTGTCGCAAGCGTGCGGAGCCATTGTAATTTTCATCAGTGTAGCGGCACTAGTCGGTTGGTTGACTGGATCGGTAATACTAAAAGGCTTTCGAGCGGCATACATTCCGATGGCGCCGAATACCACGGTTGTTTTTGTTCTAAGCGGGCTGTGTCTTATCGTCACTGGAAGTCGAGCACATCGGTTTTCCAGGCTTGCCAGAGTAGCGATCGCTGTGGCTGCAGTGCTGACAGTGGCCCGGATGAGTGAATATCTGACTTCACTTGAGTTGCGGGTCGACCATTGGATCTTTCACTTCCCTTCAGACTCGATCGGGTTAGCGCCAGTGGGCAAGATGGCATTCCTCACCGCGCTTACGTTTCTTTTATTAAGCACATCTCTATTCTTGTTCACCTGGTCCAAGCGTTGGGCTCAGGGCATCGGTCACGGTCTATCGATCGTTGTGGCGTCTATTGGAGCAGCATTCTGCCTCGGTTACTTGTATGGCGCCCCGCTCATGTACGGTAGTCGCACCATCCCGATGGCTCTGAATACTGCCGTCTGTTTTCTTGTGGCTGGCTCAGGTTTGGTGATTAAAGGTTCCGGCAAAAATGCTGAAGAGCGGCGCGCTGCCAGACAAGCCTTGCAACAAGCGCATGATGAACTCGAAGAACGCGTGCGCGAGCGAACAGCAGAATTGGAAGAACAACAGCAATACTCAAGGGCAATCGTAGAAACCAGCCCAAATCCAATCTTCGTCAAGAACGCCGAGGGACGGTTCACGCTGATTAATAAAGCGGTGGAGCTGGCTTACGGCCGACCGGCCGTAGAAATCCTTGGCAAAAAGGAAGCGGATCTAAATGGCTACCACGCTGAGATTCAGACGTTCATCCATGATGATGACGAAGTGATTCGCACTCTGAAGCCTAAGTTCATTCCTGAAGAAGAACTTACTAATTCAAAGACTGGCGAAACGCGGCTGTTTCAGACAATCAAGGTTCCACTTAAGCTCCCCGGCAACGGCACCGTTCAGGTGTTGGGTGTTGCCACAGACATAACGGAGCGAAAGCGAGCGGAGCAGGCCTTGCGCGAGACCGAAGAGCGCTACCGGTTGCTCTTTGACAGCAATCCACTGCCGATGTGGGTCTACGACCGCCACACGCTTGAGTTTCTCGCCGTGAATGAAGCAGCGGTGTTTCACTATGGTTACTCACGTGACGAATTTCTTTCGATGACGATTAGAGATATTCGCTCCGCAGAAGATGTGGCGGTGCTCCTGGACCGTATCTCGGAAGAAGGTGGTTTCAATTCAGCGGGCACGTGGAAGCATGAGAAGAAAGACGGCGGTTCTATTGATGTCGAAATAATCTCGCATCCGCTCGTGTTCGCAGAGCGAAACGCGAAGCTCGTTCTGGCGAACGACGTGACGGACCGTAAACGGGCTGAACAAGCCCTCAAAGAAACCGAGGAACATCTACGACAGTCGCAGAAGCTGGAAGGTGTGGGCCAACTGGCGGGTGGAATAGCGCACGACTTCAACAATCTCCTTACCGTCATTAATGGCTTCTGTTCGCTTGCGATGCGCGGTTTGAACCATGAAGACCCGCTGCTGGCGAATCTTGAAGAGATAAAAAAAGCTGGCGACCGGGCGACGTCGTTAACGCGTCAACTTTTGGCATTCAGTCGCAAGCAGGTACTGCAGCCGAAGATCCTAAATTTAGACTCGGTTGTGATTGATATGGAGAAAATGCTTCAACGCGTGATCGGCGAGAACATCGATCTCCGCGCGGTACTGGAGCCGAAGTTGGGAAACGTCAGTGCCGATCCTGGCCAAATCGAACAGATCATTTTGAATCTCGTTGTGAACGCGCGCGATTCGATGCTTAACGGCGGAAAGCTCACGATCGAAACAGACAATATCTATCTCGATGAAGAGTACGGCAAGGATCACCTAGGTGCCCAAGTTGGTCCTCACGTAATGTTGGCCGTCACCGATACGGGTCACGGGATGGACCAGAAAACCCTGGCGCGGATTTTCGAACCGTTTTTCACCACGAAGGAGATGGGTAAGGGCACCGGCCTAGGGTTGTCTACGGTCTATGGCATCGTCAAACAGTCGGGTGGCAATATCTGGGTGTATAGCGAAATCGGCAGAGGGACCACATTCAAGATCTACTTGCCGCGTGTTGACGACGGCGCTGAAGAATACAAGCGAAATATTGAAGACGCGAGAGTGACGAAGGGAACAGAGACCATCCTGCTGGTTGAAGATGAAGAGATGTTGCGCAAGCTCGCGCGTCAAACTTTGAAAGGCTACGGCTATGAAATAGTAGAAGCTTCGAACGGTAATGAAGCAATTGCTCTGTCCGCTCAACACGAGGGAGCGATTCATCTGCTACTGACAGATGTGATTATGCCGGGAATGAATGGGCGTGAACTGGCGACGCGAATGCTTCAAACACGGCCATCACTGAGGGTGTTGTTCATGTCTGGCTACACGGACGACGCGATCGTGCATCAAGGAGTACTCGATGAGTCGGCGAACTTTATTCAGAAGCCGTTTGCGCCCGACGAACTCGCGGGTAGAGTCCGTGAGGTATTGGAGCAGGAGGAAAGCGCGTGACGCCAATGGTAGCCAAGGTTGTGAATGAAGCATTAATCGTGCAATCGGTCGATCAGACCTACGCTGAAGCACATGATCGACGGCTGCTGATTGTTGACGACGAAGAGAAAGTTTGCAGCTTATTCGCGCAGTGTCTTAATGAACGATATTCGTGTGAAACAGCGGCAAATGCCCAGGAAGCCCTGGATTGGCTCCAACAGGAACCGTTCGCGTTGGTGATCACCGATATTCAGATGCCCGGCTTGGGAGGTATCGAACTACTCCGCAAGATCAATGAGCTTCACCGCGACACGGCCGTGATCATAATTTCGGGCGTGGACCGAACGCAGCGTGTTATTGACGCGATCCGAATGGGAGCTTACGACTACCTCGTTAAGCCTTGTGATCTTGATGTGCTGGAATTATGCGTTGACAGAGCTTTACAGCGTCGAACGCTACTTCGCAATGCCCGAAAATACAAAGAGGACTTGGAGAAGCGGAACTTAGAGCTGGCGCGACGCAAAGGCGAACTGGAGAGAGTTCAGGCGCAGCTGGTCCATAGTGAAAAGATGGCATCGCTCGGACAGTTGGCGGCGGGGATCGCGCATGAGCTGAATAATCCAGCGGGCTTCATTTTCAGCAACATGGAAGCGCTACCTCAATACCTTAATAGGGTCGGGCGAGTATTGGCGAGTTATGAACAGGCTTTCTTAAATGAGCCTGATGCAGCGCGTGTTACCGCCGCCAAGGCTGAAGCTGACTACCAGAATGTGATGTCCGATCTCGAATCAATCGTAACAGACTCCTACGGCGGAGCTGAGCGCATCAGGGATATAGTTCAGAACCTGCGATTATTCTCAAGACTCGATGAGGCGGAGATAAAACACGTTGACCTCCACGAGGGCATTGAATCTACGATTCGTTTGCTTTCGCAATACTACAGTGCCCCGTCGATCGGTTTGAGACGCGAATACGGGTTGGTACCGCCAATAGAGTGCTATGCCGGGCAGCTTAATCAGGTCTGGATGAATCTGCTGGTGAACGCTGCTCAGGCGATTGCCGACCGCGGCGGCGAAGTGTGCATTCGCACATCGTCAGATGGGAAAACGGCCTCAGTAAGCATCAGTGATACTGGAAAAGGTATAGCGCCTGAGCATATGGACAAAATCTTCGATCCGTTCTTTACGACCAAGGCGGTTGGGGAAGGTACAGGACTGGGTCTATCCATTTCTCACGGAATTGTTGTTCGACATGGAGGGACATTGACAGTGGAGAGCGCTCTAGGACGTGGCGCAACTTTCAATGTTTCCTTACCTATTCACATCCAGGGAAACGGCGTTGGCGCCAAGAACACAAGAGAGGTTTGAAAAGATGAAGTACAAGATTCTGATCGTCGATGATGAACCGGCAAATCTTCGTGCGCTCAAAAGACTATTCCGGAACGAGCACGAGGTCCTAACAGCCACGTCGGGTGCTGAGGCGCTTGCAGCGCTTGAGAATCACGACGTGGCGCTGCTGATTGCGGATCAACGCATGCCGGAGATGACTGGAATAGAACTCGTTGAACGGACGGTGGCGCTGCGGCCGCACCTGGTGCGGATTCTTTTAACGGGCTATACGGACGTCAGCAGTCTGATTGAGGCAATCAATTGTGGCCACGTCTATAAGTACATCACAAAACCGTGGAATAACGAGGAGTTGGCCATAACCGTCTCGCGGGCGCTTGCGCATTACGACGCGGTGAAGACTCGACATAACCTCAAGATGGTAAATGACCGGCTGCGCGCGAGACTGAATGAAATCGCCGAACTCGCAACAACGGATGAATTGGCCCCGGAGGCACGTTTAGGTCCCGCCATGCGCGAACGCCAGCTGGACCTCGTGTCGCCAAATTAAACAAGGTAACTGAATGTCTGACGTCAGACACAAGCCAGCAATTTTGATTGTCGACGACGATGAGCAGATTCGCCTGCTGCTCGTGCGGTTGTTAGCTACGCGAAATGACTGCACCGCCGTGGAATCAGCTGAGTCCGCTCTCGCGTTGCTTGATGAAAGGGAATTCGACCTCATCATCAGCGACATAAACATGGCAGGAATTAGCGGCCTTGAACTGGTTCCCACGATACTTCAGAAGGATGCAGACGCGGTTGTCATAATGGTTAGCGGACAACAAACTATAGACTACGCGATCGAAGCCATGCGGGCCGGTGCCTTCGACTACATCACCAAGCCGGTTCACATTGATCACATCGAAGCTGCTGTTCGGCGCGCGCTGTCGCACCGCGCATTGCTCAAGGACAAGCGCCGATACGAAAATCATCTGGAAGAGCTGGTTCAGGAGCGAACGGCTGAACTCGAGTACTTGGCTTACCACGATCGCCTGACAGATTTGCCGAACCGGACTCTGTTCGTCGATCGATGCAACGAAGCAATGGTTAACGCAAAGGCGAACGGTCATCTGGCGACCGTTATGCTCGTATCGCTGGATCGATTCAAAAACATAAACGACACGCTGGGACACGAGGCTGGCGATCAGTTGTTGAAAATTATGGCGGTTCAGCTTCGAGCTATTCTGAGCAGCCATGCGATTGCTGCGCGTTTCGAAGGTGCGGAATTCGGTGTTTTGCTGAACAGGATTAGTGACTCAACAGAAGCCGAGCAGGTCTGCCAGTCGATACGAGACATATTTAGGAAATCGTTCGCTGTAGCTAATCAGGAAGTCTACTTGACCGCGAGCATCGGCATCAGCAGCTCATCCGATAGCACCAATGGTGCGTCGAGCGTCCTGCAGAATGCGGGCGCAGCTCTGCATCGCTCGAAAACACTCGGCGGAAATAACTACCAATTCTACAGCGCCGACATGAATGCCACGTCTCTCAAGCGATTATCGCTTGAAACAAGCCTGCGCCACGCGATCGACAATGAAGAATTCGTCACGTTTTATCAACCGATTGTCAATCTGTCGTCTCGGGAAGTTGCGGCGCTGGAAGCGTTGGTGCGGTGGCAGCATCCGGAACTTGGCTTGTTAGCTCCCATCGAATTTCTGGACCTGGCAGAAAGCACCGGCCTGATCATCGAGATCAGCGAATCTGTGATGCGCACTGCCTGTCGTCAGACTCTGCAATGGCAAAAGCAAGGGCAGAAGAATCTGCGAATCGCGGTCAACGTCTCAGCGCGTCATTTTCGACAAAAGGATTTCATAGATCGCCTTATGCATATCGTTGCGGAGAGTCAGTTGGGTCCGCGCTCGCTGGAGTTGGAATTGACCGAAAGCTCGATCATGGAGAATCCACAGGCGGCGGCTGAGTGCCTCAGGAAAATTAGAGCGCTAGGGATCGCAATCGCGATCGACGACTTCGGCACGGGCTACTCATCGATGAGCTATCTGAAGCAGTTTTCTGTTGATACGCTCAAAGTCGATCGCTCATTTGTTAGTGGTGCGGATACGGATCCTCACAATGCCGCAATGGTACGTGCCATGGTAACGCTGGCTCACGATCTGAATTTACGCGTAGTCGCTGAGGGTATTGAAAGCGAGTCTGAGGCTTTGTTCCTGAAGCAGCTTACATGTGACGAAGGACAAGGGTATTTCTTTTCCAGGCCTCAGCCTGCGATCGTGGTGGAATCGCTGCTATTTCCCACCGCCGTGACGATGCCGCAACCTATCGCCTCGCCTATCTTAGACCGAACGTACTGACAACGCGCGCATGCCATGAGTTGTTCGAATACGCCATGCGTTTTGCCGGCCGTTGGAAGATGCGCCAATTCATGCTACTAACGGAGTTTCCGCAATTGCGTTGCTTGTCATTGGATCAACCCCCGGAAATACTTTTGTCAAGCTTAGTAAGGACAAGGCGGGGAACCGGTTTGGAAAATGCAATGCTTATTTCACCGGAAACGCAACTCGATCAAAAGGTAAGCCCTCGCCAAATTCCGACACTCCTCTCTAAGTTCTGAATACAGAAGCTGACCTCGAAGAATGGAGCCAATGAATGCCCAATCCTGCCATTTTGCCCGCGTAGTTGAGAGATTCTTTACTTCGTGCCGGCCGACCGCCTTCGATGAGAGCCAAGGCATGTTCCTGCCCAATCAGGACTTACTTGGGGGTCGCCGGCCAATTCTTGTGCAGCCTCAATGAGATATTCTGCTTCAGAAGGGTCCAGTGCAACGCCGTCCCAACGTCCCAACCGTCCCAACATCCCAACATCCCAACATCCCAACGGCTTTGCCTTAAAAAGGCCGCCTGCCTCATAAAGATGTCGTTTGCCCCAAAAATCAATTCTTGCATGGCTGGCGTAAGGCCAACGGCTTACCGTGTCACTGACGTGGCGTTAGTGGTAGGCTTGCGGGTATGCTTCGCTCCTGCTTGCTCGTTTCTTATTCGTCAGACGCGCCACGATATATCAAGACACGCACATCTTACCTATTTGTCCGATCTCGTTCGGAGAAGGATGGGCCTGTCTGAATGCTTACGCCTCGCGGACCGGGACTCACCGAACTGTTGTCTATCATGCTCCCATCCGAACGGGAACGTTGGGACAGGGACGATCTCACAGGAGCAGATAGGGAGAAGCTCATACAGGCTGTCAGGTATCGGTGGAACTCAGGCGAGCGCCCAGAGGCTGCGCCAGAGAAGTCCGATTCGCCAAGTGCTGAAACTCCGCTTGACTGGACATCTACGCGGAAGCAAAAACCACCTACAGACGACGGCAAGACTCCTATTGAGCGCTTTCTTGAAAAGCAGAAGAATGCCCCTCCTGAATCTGATGAGGACCGGAGATTGCGAAAGCACGAGGAATTGGTTAGCCGCGAAGAAAGCTTACAAAGGCAAAAAGAATTGGATCAACGGTGGCGCGAAATGGCGCAGTTTCATAGCCGCGCGGGGTTCACTCCTATTGATGAGACACAGCGCGTGGAACAACCGCCTCCGAAACAAGAATCTACGCTGGGCGAGAACCTACTACTCGTGTTCTCAGGGTTGGGCGACGTGATACTGGCACTAATAGGCGGCACCCAAGCTAAACTTTGGGTTTCTCTTGTCATGCTTATCGCGGCGTGCGGAATCCAAATTCTTGTTATCATAAAGGTACAGCCATTCAGAGTGCGAAAGTGGAACGCGCTGTTGGGTTTTGCCGTGGTCGTGGTGTTAACACTTCTCTGGTGGGGCGCTCGCCCTGACGTGGCAGCGTTGGCACCAACGCCTATAAACCAGCAAATGCCTAAAGCTCAATATGAAAGTGCTGCAAAAGTTGCGGTTGGAAAGTTAGTGGTCTTCCCGCCGAAGGCTAACCAACCGTTCATGATCAATACGTATATGCCAAACAGAGGCACGCTTCCCGCTCTCGGATTAAATAGTGGAGCTGCGTACAGACTAATTGATAGACAGTTGAATGAAGAAGAAGAAACACAGGGAATTCGTGTGGCGACTGCCAATATAAGCGACCCTGACTCGAAAAGTACGAATGAAATCCAACCAGGTGACGAAGGAACGTTCTTTACTGCCAACAATCCCTTTTTGGGCAAGGATGGTTACGAAGAGGTGATAACCGGTAAGAAGAAATTATATTTATTCGTCGTACTTAAATATAGAGATTCCGCGATGCCGCCTCAGACAATCGCGATAACAGAATTTTGCGCATATTTCACCAAGGATTTTACTATCTATCACACTTGTAAGGGACACAATCGCATCTTTGTTGAGTCAAAGTAGGATCGTTCTATGCGGTTAAGTTCTTGTACTCAAGATTCGATGAAACCAGAAGTCTCAGCAACGTATCGCGGGGTGGTGCTCTATTAGTGTGTTGCCGGCGCTAGCAATTGAAATAGCGTACGGGATTCTGAGTTAGCTTCACCGTAAGGCACTTGCCCACGTATTTTGCCCGCACATCATCGGATGCGATCTGTCCGACGAATTCGGCTCGTCCTTCGTTAACTTCGGGCCGGAGATGCCTGCCTTGCGAAAGCAATCTGTTGCGCCAGTATTCCTTTGTTTCGTCTGTTGCCGGAATGCAGTCAATAACCTCGTACGCTTCCCTGATTTCGCCCTCAAACACAGCGAAAAAATACTTTGCCTTTCCAGCACGTTTGGGCCGCATTCGCCACGCTCCCTTGGTGCAATCGTACAATTCCTGCGCGTTTTTCACGTGAGGGAACTGCTCATGAATGTTAATTACCACCACGGCATCATCGATCTCGACTTCATTATGAGTGAGTGTCATGGCTGCGCTTTATATCACTGATCGACTTGACTTGCTATGCTGCTATTTCCTGAGCATCGCTAAAATTATCGCCAAGATGCCGATAATGGCTCCGCCCAATCCTGTGACAGCAGCAACGATCTGGCAAATCCATCGAATCTTCCTATCTTTTATTCGCGCCAACTCTTCACGAATAAGCCTCTTAGTGGCGGCTTTGCCTTGCGGCGACAACCAATAACTAGTCAGATATTGTAAATCTTCTGATGAAGCTCCTTGCGCGATCTGATCCTCGGCATCGTCGCGCCACCAGTCTTCTTTTTTCGGAATATCAATTCCAAGTTCCAGAGCCTGTCGCTCAATCTCCTTGCTCTCTCGCAGTTCCCGTTCTAATCTTTCTCTTTGTGCAGCACTCATATAGAGCAGATATAATACGCTAATAGACTTCGGCTCGCCTCAACTCTGTTATTACCCGGCCAGGTAAGGCAGAGGACAAGACGCGATTTCCTGAACGCTTCAGGCGAGCCGATTACTTTTCAGGATCACGGCTAACAGGAAAGCCGCCTATGCCAGCGAAGAAGAAACCGGCCTCCAGCTTTCTCAAGGAAGTAATTGACAATACAAACGAGAAAGCTCGGCTCTTTGAGATTGAGGAAGAAGAAGACGGACGGTATGCGCTCAGCTATGGCTATGTTGGCGAGTCGGGCGCGGTGATCTTCTATTTCGTTCCTGATGGTCTCGAAACATGGGCCATCAGAACAACGAAGGAAGCGATGAACGCGGTTGCTGCCGAGCATGGGGTAACTACCAACAAGGAAATCCCAGAGGAAGATTTACAGATTGCCGCTCGCATTTTGGCGTGTGCATTCTTGCAGGGTATGCACGGTAAAGCCGGCACCCTTTTAGATGAAATGCAGCTAGAGTTTGCGGTCTGGTTAAATGGATTTCTCGAAACCTCATATGCGGATTCTACGAACGTAGCGCGTCCGAGTTTTAAGAAACAGGTGGAGAGTCTAGCGAGAGCTATGATTTCCGAGCGCAAACGATTCTTGACTGGCTCTTTAGCTCATTTGACTCGACCACGCTGGAACGAAATGAAAGCACACTACGATGTGCTTCTGCCGCTCGCGAATGGCGCTAAAGCCGTGTATGAGGATCACAAAAGTCGAGACTGGCACGGAATGATCAAGGCAGGTTTTCCCCAGTTTGACGATGACTTAATTATTTTGTTGTCCAGTGATCCCGCCGATCTCGAACGCCTCCCAGCGCACGCTCGTAAGGCAACAGAAAACAGCGAGGACTATTCAAAGGCGTCCAATATGGCATTGGAGCAAGCTGCACGACTTTGCGGCATGAAACCGTTCAAGCACGGGCCAAGAACTTTGCGAGGTCGGATGGATGAACATTGCTCAGTGAAAACCGCAGAGGTGAATATTTCACCGGACGAACACTATCCAGTGAAATCCGCAAGCGACAAAATTTCACCGAAAACGCCGAAAGCGCGGAAACTTACCCGAAACAAAACTTCACCATAACGGCTCGTCTGAGCGAAAAATCAACGACCGATGCTTCTCCCTAAAAAGTAGCGATTTGGTGAAAGGGCCTTAGCAGTCTTGCGGCCTTTGTGCGGGGTATAAACTCGGAAGCGATGGAAGAAATTCCGTCGCTTTTCTTTTTGATTGTTAGGAGGGCACTGTGTAATGGGAAGAAGAACAAATCCTACTGAGGATCGCCGCTCAGTAGGGTGTCAAACGCCATCAGGCTAGTCCCGGAGGGCTCTGGGTGTTTCACGCGTCCACGGCCTTCCGGGGCAAGGCGATCTTTCATACTTTGCTCTTGCTGGCTTTCTTTTTCAAGTTGCGGATTCTGGGCTTGTTCCAGTAAGGGCTTTTGCAGTTAGGACAGCCGGACGGTTCGGCACCTTCAGTTCGGGAAAGCCATTCGTAGCCGCATCGTTCGCATTTCCAGAAATAGACGGTCTTTTTGACTCTGGCCATGTCCGAATATTAACCCCCACACTATGTGAAGTCAAGCCATATATGAATTGACTTCACAGTAAGAATAAGGGATAATACAGACATGAAATAAGGGCTTCACCGGCGCTAACCGATAAAGCCCATTTTGAAAACTCAACGCGATTGCTCACGCTGGACTTCCAAGCAAAGCCATTGTGACGTAATCGCCCAACGAAAGGCAAGGGATCACGATGGAAGAACGAGAAATGAAGGCGCTTGAAATAGCCGCCAAATCGAAACTGACCCGCAAGGGTGATGAATGGCTAGTCCCGTCACAATCAACGCGCGGTGCCAAGTACACGGTCAATGCCGATCCGCTGGAGCCTCACTGTAGTTGTCCTGACTTTGAAGATCGAAAAAAACGCTGCAAGCATATTTTCGCAGTTGAATACACGATCCAACGCGAGCAGACCGCTGACGGCCAGACCATCGTGACGGAGAGCGTTAGAGTCACGCAGAAAACCTATACGCAGGACTGGCCCGCATACAACAAAGCACAGACTCACGAGAAGTCACAGTTGCAGGAATTACTTTACGAGCTATGCCGAACAGTTGCAGAACCAGAGCAGGGACGCGGACGCCCGCGCCTCTCGCTGGCAGACATCATCTTTTCTTCGACGTTCAAGATTTATTCCACAGTCTCAGGGCGTCGCTTCGCAACGGACCTGCGCGAAGCAAAAGCGCGCGGCTATTTAGCGCGGTTGCCGCACTACAATTCGGTGTTCCGATATCTCGAATCGGAAGCGTTGACGCCTTATCTGTACGAGTTGATAGCGACCAGCGCGTTGCCGCTCAAGTCTATCGAAAAAGATTTCGCGGTAGACTCCAGCGGATTCAGTACCGGGCAATTTACGCGCTGGCTGGACGTGAAATACGGCAAGGAAGAAGATCGCCGGATGTGGATCAAGGTGCATCTGATGTGCGGAGTTAAGACGAACATTGTCACTTCGGTTGAAATCAGCGACGGCTATGCGAACGATTACAATTATTTCAAACCGTTAGTCGAGACGACCGCAGCCAATGGTTTTAACCTGTCGGAAGTCTCAGCCGACAAAGCATACTTGGGTGGCGAAAATCTTCTGACAACTTTGCGGCACGGCGCGATCCCTTACATTCCGTTCAAGACAAACTCGAAACCGAGTGCGCTTTCAACGTATGGCGCAAAGTCAACGCTGTGGGATCGTATGTTCCATTTCTACATGCAGCACCGGGAAGAATTCTTGGGGCACTATCACAAGCGGTCGAACGTCGAGACCACGTTCCACATGATCAAATCAAAGTTTGGTCAGAGGCTCCGCAGCAAGACCATGACCGCGCAGATCAACGAAGCACTTTGCAAGGTGCTTTGTCATAACATCTGCGTCGTGATTCAATCAATGCACGAATTCGGCGTTGAGCCCACGTTTTTGGCGGAGGCTGCATGATGATTTTACTTCACGAGCAAATGGAGAATGATGAGGCCGAGTTCTTGAAAGGCGTGATCGAGGGAGTCTATAAGATACCCGTTCGTGTGTCGGACTATAATCTCGATCCATTCTTTGAGAAAATCTCAGCAACCGGGGAGTTCTATTGCAACGACCCTAATCTAAATGGGCAACTGGCAAAGCAATTTCAGGGTAAGGCTGTATTTCTATTAACGCGCCGAGACATCTTTGTTTGTAACATGCTCGCTCCATTCAGCAAGGCTGATCAATGGGCCTTCGGCGGCACCTCTGAAAGTGGCCCTTACCATACCGTCAGCATCGGTCGCCTTATGGGGCAGACCAGTACGGCGGCATCGTCGCTCAGCATTGACCGTGACCGATATCTTCGTCGTCTGGAGTTGTTAGCAATTCACGAACTTGGTCACAACATTGTCCACAACCAAGGCCACTACAAAAAGGCGCACTACGTCAATGCAACCACCGGCGAACGCGTCTGCCTTGGCCGCCATTGCGATGTCAACACTTGTGTAATGTACGAAGTCATAGAGCTTCGCACGCCGCCGTGTGACCAAGAATACTTAGAGTTAGATGGTGAACGCCGATGCGACGCGGGGTTAAATGAACATTTGGATCGCGTGAATGTTGATTGGTTCTGCGTAAATTGCAAAGACAAACTCCACCTCAACATTCCACCCGAATATCGTTAGCCACGGCTTTTTGGGGCAGAAATCGCGTTTGCCTCATAAAGGAACCTGAAATGCGATTTATGAGGCAAAGCCCATCCCAACATAATATGTATTATCAGACGCGCTAACTGTGGTCAGCTGGGCGATGCAGTTGGATGGTTTATGGTGGTTGCCTGCTCCGGTTTTTCAGGGGCGAGTCTGTTTAGAGATGCTGACATGATAGTGGTGAACGTCGATACGCGTGGATACCCAAGGCGGCGGCTTCTTGAGTGGCGTGGGTTAGCTGGGTGCTTAAGTAAGGATCGAGAGGCGGCAGCGCCAGTTGACGAATGATGTCGCCGTCTCCTAGAGTGCTTTGCTCATATCAGGGAGTGCTAAGGAAGGCTTAAGGCGTAAATGGCGGTTAAGATTGAGAACCAGTATGAGGGCAAGTTGCCGCGGAACACGCTGGCAAACATTGAAAGCGCTCTGGCGAGCGTGCCGCGTGAGCATCTCCGTGGAATCGAGCGGCTGCGGTTGGTCAGCGTGATCACTGAGCCGCGGGCGCGGATGGCGGCCAAAGGTACTGACCTGCCCGGGCTGTATCATCCCCGCCAGGGCACGCAGGGCGCATGGTTCGAAGTCGCTGTCACACCGTTGACCTCAGCTAACAAACCATTTCTGAAACAAATCATTCCCCGCCTTTCATTCAAAGGCAATCTGGCGGCTGTGGTCTTCTCGCTAATAGCTCAGCATTATCATCTCACTTTGCGGCACTCCGTTAAGCGCGGCGCGGTGGAACCCGCCGTGCGCGCGTACGTCGAGAAACAGTTGAAGGCCTGGAACGAGCAGCAGCACAAGATTCGCGCGAAGCTGTTCAAGCCATTACAGCCTACCTTTGAGCGTTGGAGTAAGTCCCTGGCAAAACGAGCGGCAGCGGAAAAGAAAAAGAAAGGCTGAGGTTTACAGATAGAGAATTTGTCTCGCACGAGGAAGTATTCGTAATGGCTGCGCCGCTCCGATGTCCGGCCAGTCTTCGACTTGCCGACACCGGCCGCTAGGAATTCCAGCTTGTAAGCCACTCACGGCAAGTCAAAGACTTGCCGCGCATCGGCATCTGAAGTGCCACTTCAGGTCGCTTCGTCGATGTTCTGCGCAGCGGCGTTAAGCGCGTCGAAGAGTTCCTCGGCGGAGATGTTCGCCTTCTTGAACTTCACCTCAACTCTGAATTCCCTTCCCGGTGCCTCATAACGATAAACGAAGGGTTCCGAAGCTCCGGTGGGATCGATGAAGGCGCGCCGGGCCTTGCGGGCGCCATCACGGGTCAAGCCTTCAGAGGCAATCTGTTCAGCCATAGACCGCATTGATTCATCGTCAGGCTGGCGAACGATCTGCAGCAGCAGCGATTTCGAAGTTATTTCCGATTCGCGACAGATTTTCCTTATCGAATCAGGGATCGACGCAATTGAAAGTGCCTCTGTGACAGTGCTGCGGCTCTTGCCTACTTTGCGCGCGACATCTTCGTGTGTATAGCCAAAGCGCTCGCACAAGGCGCGCAGTCCGTCGGCTTCTTCCCAGGGCGTCAGGTCCTTGCGCTGCATGTTTTCGATCAGCGCAATTTCAGCGACAGCGCTGTCGTCTACATCCATCTCGATGCACGGTACTTCCGTCAGGCGGGCCGCGGTCGCCGATCGCCAGCGACGCTCGCCGGCGATAATCATCCAGCGCCCCAGAGGCATTGGCTTCACCAGCAATGGCTCAAGCACGCCCTTCTCGCGAATCGAAGCGGTGAGCTCAGTCAGGTCCCCAATCTCAGTGCGCGGCTGGTCGGGGTTTGGATCGAGCTTGTCGATGGGAATCATACGCCCCACGTGGGTGGTGGTGGACTGCGTCAACTCCTCGACGTAATGCGCGTCGTGGCGCATGCTTAAACCGGTGGGCAGACCTCTTCTAGACACGGCTCATTACCTCTTTGCAAAGTTTTTCGTACTCAACAGCGCCCGAAGATTGCGGCGCGAAAGTAAAAATCGATTCCTTGTAGGCAGGCGATTCTTCCAAGCGAACGCTCTTGGTGATCACGGTGTCGAACATTTTCGCTCCAAAGACGCGGCGAATCTGTTCGTAGACTTCCTTGCCCAATGTCGTGCGTTTGTCGTGAAGAGTGACCAGAACCCCAAGCAATTCCAGCTTCGGATTTGGCCGCGCTTTAACTTTCTCGATCGTTTCCAGCAAGTCGTCGGTTCCTTCCAACGCAAAATATGACGACTGAATGGGAATTAACACATGACTAGCAGCTACCAACGCGTTCACGGTAATTAGGCCGAGTGTTGGGGGCGTATCAATCACAATAACCTTGTAGAGCTTCTTCAGCGGCTGGATTCGATCCTTCAGACGAAACGGGGCATCAAAGTCTCCTACAAGTTTTGACTCGAGCTTGGCCAGACTGATTCTCGCCGGAATGATATCGAGATTTTCGACCGGGCTCTTATAAACCGGAAGTTCGTCAGTTCCCTGCCCATCCATCATCAACTCGTAGGCCGACACCTGGATTGCCAGCGGATCCAGGAATGAAATAGAACTGTTGGCCTGCGGATCGAGATCCAGCAGCAGAGTTTTGGTCCCGCGCCGGGCGAAGGCGGCCGCGAGATTAATGGCCGTCGTGGTTTTCCCGACCCCGCCCTTCTGATTTGTGATTGCTATTATCACGCTTTTGATTCAGCCTCTTTCGGCTTACATCGGTAGATCGCTGGCGTCGCCGATTACTTCCGGCCACTCTTCTTCTCCACCTTCAGTTTCTGTTTCGCCCTCTTCGTCGGTCGCGATTGTATTCCGCGATGCCTGAATGACTTCGAGGTCGACGTAGATGGGACAGTCGGCTCTGAGCGCCAGGGCAATCGCATCGGATGGGCGCGAATCGAGCCGCATTGGCTCACCATTCTCTCCGGTCATCTCGATTACCGCATAGAACGTATTATCGCGCAATGAAGTTACCACTACGCGATCAACTTTCAATCCCAGCTCAACGATCAAGTTCCGCAGCAGGTCATGCGTCATTGGTCGCGGCGGCGCTATCTTTTCGATTTCCAGCGCGATTGCATTTGCCTCGTAAGCGCCCACCCAGATCGGGAGCATCGTTTCGCTGTTGACGTCCTTGAGAATAATTATGGGCGTACCGCTGTTTGGATCCATCATCAGCGCGCGAATTTTGACCTCGATTTCCATGCTTGATACCCCGCTTATTCCAGATGATCCGCCGGCCTATGACGCCGATAATACTTCGCCATACAGGCTGTTTATCTTTGCCTCAGTGACACGCACCGTGGCCACTTGCCCGGCTTTGACTGACGCCCCAGGGAAATTTACCACCTTGTGACAGGTCGAATGGCCGGTCAGGTCGTCGTTCGATTTCGAGCTGGGCCGCTCAACCAGGACTTTCATTTGTTGCCCTATATAGCTCTCGTAGGTTCTCCGCTGATGCCGCCGTTGAACTCTTTCCAGCTCGAGAAACCGCGCGGTCTTTTCACCTCTGCTTATATCGTCGACGAGTTTGGCGGCCGGAGTATGCGGGCGCTCTGAGTATTTGAAAATGTAGAGGGCGTCGTATGTCACCTGCTCAACCAACTTCAACGTGTCGCGAAAATCGGCTTCGGTTTCTCCGGGAAAGCCGACAATGATATCACTGGTTATGGCCATTCGGCGCTTTGCTTTTCTGATCGCATCGATTCGGCCAAGGTAATCGCCGGCGGTGTGACCGCGCCGCATCGCGCGCAAGACCCGATCGCTGCCCGACTGCACGGGCAAGTGAATCCACTCGCAGAGGTTTTCGTATTCATCGATCGCGGCCACGATATCCGGATGAAAATCCCGTGGGAAAGAAGTCGTAAACTTGATGCGCTCCATTCCGGTCGCCGCCGACGCTCGCAGCAGTCGACAGAAAGGCGTCGCGCCTTTGAATCCCTCCAACCCTGCCTCAGTCCCGGGCCGGTAACTGTTTACGTTCTGTCCAATCAGATGAATTTCGCGATAGCCGTAATCACGCAGCTCCCTTATTTCAGCTACGATCTCAACCGCGGCGCGACTCTTTTCTCGTCCGCGAGAATACGGAACAATGCAATACGTGCAGAATTTGTTGCAGCCTTCGATGATGGGAACAAAGGCGACGTGCTTTGACGTCCGGGCGGTCGCCGGAACGTTCCAATGCTCGCCCGGGGCGCGCTCTTCAAGATCAATTACCCGCTGTTCGCCGTCAAGAACTCGTCCGATCAATTCCGGCAGCCGGTCCGTAGCGCGCGTTCCCGCAACTAGATTAACCGAAGGGCTGTTATCGAAAATGGACTCGCCTTCCAATTGCGCCACGCAGCCCATAACGCCCACGACGGGTTCCCGGCCGAGGCGCTGACGGCGGACTTCCCCGATACGAGTAAAAACCTTATGCGCCGCCCGTTCCCGGACTGAGCAAGTATTAAAAATAATTATGTCCGCGGTCTCGGGTGATTCTGTAAAATCGAACCCGGCCTTTCGCAAGCCGATGCCAGCACGCTCACTATCAGCGACATTCATTTGGCAGCCAAACGTTTCGAGGTAGACCGTCGTGCTCATGATGATCGTTTCAGCAACTGACGCGAAGTCTAACAGATTTCGTGGTGTCGTTCCTATCGATGATAGACAAATAATTTTTACGCGAACATGCTTGACGCATCGTAATGCTCCGAGTAGTATCGCCCTCTCGTTTTATGACTCCTGACTCCCTTACGGGCGAAAGTAGACGGAGGACTAAATGTCTTTCAATAAGATCATTCTCGTTGGCAACCTTGGTCGTGATCCCGAGCTGCGTTACACACCGCAAGGTACACCCGTCTGCAGCTTCAGTCTCGCTACGAACGAGCGGCGCAAAGATCGCACTACCGGTGAGAATAACGATATCACCACCTGGTTCCGCGTAACTCTTTGGGGGCGACAGGCTGAGACGGCGTCTCAGTATTTAACCCGGGGCCGTCCCGTCTACATCGAAGGGCGGCTGCGTGTGGAAGAGTGGACCGATCGGGACGGCAAACCCAGACATACACTCGAAGTCCACGCAACTGATATGCAGTTTATCGGCGGCGGCAGAGGCGAAGACGCCGGCGGTACTCCGGCCAGGGCTGCGGCGGCCGCAACCACCGACTCGGCGCCTGAACCAACCGATCTGAGTGACGACGACATTCCATTTTGATTTTGAGAGAGTGACGTTCCGATCCCCCGTCGGCCTTTAGGAGGTCTCTCAAGCGCTACTCGGCGACTCGCTGATTCCCCACTTACCCACTTGCCGCATCTTTTGGTAGCGCCGCGCGAGACGCTCATCGACTTTGCTGGTCACAGATTCAGCTAACCTGGCGCACAAGGCCGAATCGAGTAAGCGCGCTGCTTCGTCATGCGAAGCCTGCGCTCCTCCTTCGGGTTCATCGATTACCTGATCGACAATTCCTTCACGGTGCAAATCCTCGGCAGTTAGTCGAAGTTCTTCAGCCGCGCGCGCAGCCTGACTCGAGTCCTTCCAAAGAATGGCGGCGCACCCTTCAGGAGAAATTACCGAGTATATCGCGTTCTCGAGCATCAGCAGTTGGTCGCCGACGCCAATTGCCAGGGCGCCGCCGGAACCACCTTCGCCGATCACCGTCACGATGACGGGAACAGTAAGTTTGGCCATCTCGCGCAGGTTGTAGGCAATTGCTTCGGCCTGGCCACGCTCTTCGGCATCAATACCGGGATACGCGCCCGGAGTATCGATGAAACTAAAGATTGGCCTTTCGAACTTCTCGCCGAGTTTCATCGCGCGGATTGCTTTTCGATAACCCTCTGGTTTGGGCATGCCGAAATTCCTAAACTGCCGCTGCCTGGTATCGCGCCCTTTCTGATGGCCCACAATTAAAACCGGCATGCCATGAAAACGCGCGAAACCGCAAACGATGGCCGGATCGTCGGCATAGCGGCGATCGCCATGGATTTCGGTGAAGTCTTCGAACAGGCGCTCGATAAAATCGAGCGTGTGTGGCCGCTCTGGATGGCGCGCGAGTTGAACTCGCTCGAAGGCGGTCGCCTGATGCTTGCTGGTTGATTTGTTCTTCTCTGCCATTGAAAAGGTCACCCCAGGTTACTGGCCGCCGCCGCGCGTGTTTGGGAAACAAAACCGTCCCACCTGACTTCGCAACCCAGGCTCCGCAAGGCAGCTTCGAGTTCTACGCTGCCCTGAATTTTCAGGGTTGGGTGCGCCCTCATCCGAACCAGCATGTCCTCAGAAACTACTTCGACGAAGACGTGGCACTCACCTTTTGACTGTTCGAGCAGTGTCCTGATTGATTCAGACAACCGCGCGGAATCGGCGCCGGCGGGAAATCGAATGATCAGTTCGGTCGCCTTTTGTTGCACTGCCTGGGTAAGCTCGGTAAGTCTCTCGACGATGACGGTAATCGTCCCTTCGTCGCTGATCTCTGCTCGGCCGCTTAACAGCACTGTTGCCTCGTCGGTCACCATCGCGCTGTGACGTCTGAAGGGTTCCGGCCAAAGCACACATTTTACTGACCCCGCTTGATCTTCAAGCCGGAAAATTGCGAAGCGATCGCCCTTCTTGGTCGTGCGCAGCTGAAGGTCGGTAATTAGCCCGGCAACCGTCGCGCGTGATCCAGTCTCTTGAAGTCCCAACTCGACAGACGATACGGCCCCTAGTTTCGAGACGGCTTCGAAGTGCGCGTCGAGAGGATGGCCAGTGATATAAAATCCCAGGGCCTTCTTCTCGACCGCTAACATTTCAGTAGGCGTCCAGGCCACGGCTGCAGGTAGATCAGTTGCCGCGTCAGTCGCCTCGCTCTGCTCGCTACCAAAGAGATCGTTTTGGCCCAACGCTTTCGCCCGTCTCGTCCTTGCGGAGCGCGCGAGCGCAACATCGATCGCTGCAAACAGCCGCGCTCGCCATTGGTTGACCGCCGCGCCTTCAAGTTTTAGAGAATCAAATGCGCCGCTGCACACCAGGCCTTCAAGGACCCGCTTGTTGATGGCGCCCTCTTCAACTCGTTCGGAAAAATCGAAAATAGATCGGAACGGCCCGGCCGTACGCGCCTTCATAATCGCATTGACGCTGGCAAAGCCAATACCCTTGATGGCCGCCAGGCCGTAACGGATTGCGCCCTTCAACGGCGTGAAACCAACGTCGCTGTCATTAACATCCGGCGGCAAAAGGGCAATTCCCTGCCCCCGCATTTCCTTCGTATAGCGAAAAACCTTCCCGGTGTCGTCAATTTCATTTGACAGGACCGCGGCGTAAAAATGTTCAGGGTAATGCGCCTTGAGATAACCAGTCTGAAATGCGAGGTAGGCATAGGCCACGCTATGGGCCTTCGGAAAGCCATAATCCGCAAATTGGGCCATCAGCGAAAAGATTTGCTGCGCCTTGTCGCGTTTGATACCCCGTGCTACCGCGCCCACAATAAACTTCTGCTCCTGTTGGGCCATCTCTTCGCGATTCTTCTTGCCCATGGCTTTCCGCAGACTGTCGGCTTCCGCCATCGTGTATCCGGCGAGCTTCTGCGCCAGTTGCATCGCCTGCTCCTGATAAACGATAACGCCCTGGGTGGTATCGAGAATCTCCTTCATCTCAGGCACGATGTAACGAACGCTCTTCTTGCCGTGATGACGTTGGATAAAGTCATCAACCATTCCCCCGTCTATCGGTCCTGGTCGATAGAGCGCGTTAAGCGCTGAAAGGTCCTCAATGCTCTTTGGCTTGAGTTTGCGACAAATGTCCTGCATGCCGGAAGACTCAAACTGGAAGATCGCATCAGTCTTTCCCTCTGCAAACAGTTGCATAGTCCGCTCGTCGTTAAGCGATATCTTCGACCACGCAACATCCTCGCTAAGCAGACGCTTTATGCTCTTTAAGCAATCGCTTATGATCGTAAGCGTGTTAAGCGCAAGGAAGTCCATCTTTAAGACGCCAACCTTCTCGAGGTCTGACATCTCGTACTGCGTAGTGACTTCATCCTTGGCCGAAACGGCGATCGGGATTAGCTCTTCCAAAGGTTCAGGGGTGATGACCACGCCGGCGGCATGAACGGAAACATGGCGGGCACATCCCTCGAGGCGCCTGGCGAGATCGATGAGGTCCCGGACCTGTTCGGTAGTCTCCATCGCCTTGCGCAGCTCAGGTACTTGTTCAATTGCCTGCTCGATGCTTACGTTACGGCCTCGGACCGGCGGCGGGATCATTTTTGAGATGCGCTCGACCTCGGCATACGGCATATCCAGCGCGCGCCCGACGTCCTTGATGGCTGCGCGCGATGCCAACGTCCCAAAGGTAACGATCTGACAGACGGAATCCCGTCCATAAAGATCGGCGACATGGTTGATTACCTCTGCCCGACCCCGAACGCAGAAATCGATATCGATGTCCGGCATGGAAACGCGTTCCGGGTTAAGGAATCGCTCGAAGAAGAGGTTGTATCTCAAGGGATCGATGTCGGTAATGCCGAGGCAATAAGCCACCAGCGAGCCCGCAGAGGATCCGCGACCCGGGCCCACCGGAATACCATGGTCCTTGGCGTACCGAACAAAATCCCACACGATGAGAAAATAGCCCGAATACCCCATTCGCTTAATGACTTCTATCTCATGCCAAAGCCGTTTCTCGTATTCTCCGAACGTGTGCGTCAATTCCCCTCGGGCGAGCTCTCCATCCCAAACTTGCTCCTTGCGGGTCTGATAACCGTTGCGCACTGTCTTCTCGAAGAACTCATTCGCGCTCAGCCCGGCATCCGAATCGGGAATGGGATAGTTGGGTAGATAGTTTACCCCGGTCGGCAAAGTCAATTCACAGCGCTCGGCAATCTCCACAGTTCGCTGCAGCGCATCGGGAAGTTCGCCGCCGAAAATCTCCCACATTTCGTCGGGTGACCGAACGTAAAAATTGGGCGTGCCGTAACGAAGGCGGTTCTGATCATTTACGGTCTTTCCCAAGCCGATACAAAGCAGGATGTCATGAGCGCGCGAGTCGTCGGGCATCAGGTAGTGAGCATCATTTGTGGCCACCAGAGGAATGCCGGTGCGCTTTGACAACTCGACGAGTGGCTTGCGAATCCGCGCCTGCGCCTCGAGGCCGTGCTCTTGAATTTCGAGAAAGTAATTTCCCTTCCCCATAATCTCTTCAAACTCGAGAGCGGCGGTGGCTGCTTCATCAAAACGTTCCCTTGCGAGCAATGCGGACGGCACGCCGGACATACAGGAAGAGAGCGCTATCAGACCTTTGCTGTGTTGGGCGAGGAGTTCCTTATCGATTCTCGGTTTGTAGTAAAAGCCTTCGGTAAATGCCTTTGAAGTCAGACGTGATAGATTGCGATAACCTTCGAAGTCTTTCGCCAGGAGAATCAGGTGGTGGTTTGTTTTTTCTCCCGGGGCGGCGCGACCGGCGCGGTCCTTCCGACTTCCGCGCGCCAGATAGGTTTCGCAGCCGATGATGGGTTTGATTCCCGCCTTCTTCATCGTGTTATAGAAGGTGATCGCGCCGAACATATTGCCATGGTCGGTCATGGCACATGCTTTCATGCCCAGCTTTTCTGCGCGTTCGGCCAGGGGCTTGATTTGTATTGCGCCGTCTAACAGGCTGTAGTCAGTGTGGAGATGAAGATGGACGAATTCCTTGTCCTGCATGATCTGATAATTGCTGAAGGATCCAACTGCGAGTGACTCAGTATCGGCTCAGGTTCACACTATATCACGTGGCGGCGGCGAATCAACCAAACACGATGTTGTAGTTTGCTTTTATCTGATGATGGACAAATCCGCTCGTAATGAAGTGACTTCTTACCTATTCCCATTCGATCGTGCTGGGCGGTTTTGAGCTGATATCGTAGACCACGCGGTTGACTCCCTGAACTTCCGCAACGATCCGGGTTGAGGCGCGAGCCAGCAAATCATGCGGTAGGCGCGCCCAGTCCGCGGTCATGCCGTCGACGCTGGTGACGGCGCGAATCGCAATCACGCGCTCATAAGTGCGCTCGTCCCCCATTACCCCCACGGTTGAAATCGGCAACAGCACTGCAAACGCCTGCCAGACATATCCGTACAAGTCTGCGCGCCGCAGTTCTTCTTCAAAAATCCGATCCGCCGCGCGCAGAATGCGAAGCCGCTCTTCGGTCACCTCGCCGAGAATACGCACTGCCAGCCCGGGGCCGGGGAAAGGATGCCGCATGAGGATCTCTTCAGGCACGCCCAACTCCCGCCCGATGAGCCTGACCTCGTCTTTGAACAGTTCCCTCAGCGGTTCGATCAATTGCAGATTCATCTTCTCCGGCAAACCCCCAACATTATGATGACTCTTGATCGTCGCTGACGGTCCACGCACAGACACCGACTCAATTACGTCCGGATAAAGTGTTCCCTGCACCAAAAAATCGACCCCGCCGATACGCGCAGCTTCTTCCTCGAATACTTCGATGAAAAGCGCGCCGATTCGCTTGCGCTTCGTCTCAGGATCGACCACGCCCTTCAAAGCGTCGAGAAAGCGCCGGCTGGCGTCAACTCCATGAATGTTGAGTTTGAGCTTCTGCTTTAGCAAAGCGAGCGTCCCTTCGAATTCTCCTTCGCGCAGCAAGCCATTATTGATGAACAGACACGTCTGACGATCGCCCACGGCCCGGTGAACCAGCGCAGCGGCAACGGACGAATCCACTCCACCTGAAAGTCCGCAAACAGCACGGCCATTTTCCCCGAGATATTCTTTGATCCGGTCGGTTTGCTCCTCAATCGCGGCGCTGGGTGTCCAGTCGCCTGTGCAACCGCAGATTTCGAAAAGAAAGTTGCGCAGAATCTGCGCGCCCAGGGGCGTGTGAGCAACCTCGGGATGAAATTGCAGCCCGTAAATTCTGCTCCGCGGATCTTCAAACGCGCCGAGGGCTTCGGCTGTCCGGGCCGTTACGCGAAATCCGTCTGGAAGATTGTTGACCTGATCACCGTGACTCATCCATACGTCCATTTCCTGCGGCAATCCGGCGAACAAACGGCTGGACGAGTCAAGAACGTTTAGACGCGCGTAGCCGTACTCTCGACTCCGAGACGGTTGAACTTCGCCGCCGAGCTTATGAGCAATTAGCTGCAAGCCGTAACAGATACCCAGCACCGGGCGCTTTGATCCTGAAAGCAAATCCGGATCCGGGTGAGGAGCATTTTCATCGTAGACCGAGGAAGGGCCGCCGGAAAGGATCAGTCCGAGCGGGTCCTGTGCTTCGATTTCTCCAGGCGAGGCATTGAAAGGGAGAATCTCGCAGTACACGCCGGCTTCACGTACTCGCCGCGCGATCAGTTGAGTGTACTGAGAACCAAAGTCGAGTATGATGACTCTTTCGTGAACTGTCCTTTGCAAAAAAAGAAAACCTCCGTGGCAGATTGCGCGTCAAACATGCCGAAGCCTGCGGAACCTCGAATTATAGGTTGGCACTTGAGGAACCGCCAACGCAGCCGAGGGCCAATTAGACAGATTGACTCATGAACACCGACTGGGCAGCCTCACGCCACGAACGAGTGCACCTCATTTGCAAGACTTTAGCTTGCCTGCTGCTGGCTATTCCGCTGACGGTTTTGCAGTTCGCTATTACCTCTCCCGCGCGGGCGCAGACCGCGCTCTCGCAACCGCTAATCGTAAAGTGGCGCTACGAATCTGATCGCACGACGAACCTGACACCTGCTTCGGATAAGAACGCCATCTATCTGCCGCTGGCTGAAGGAGTCCTGATTGCTCTGAATTCAGCCGATGGAAAGCTAATCTGGAAAGCCGAAACGGGGGGTGAATTTTCTGCTTCGCCGGCAGCCGATGAACGCAGCGTTTTTGTGCCTACTCAGTATGTAGACACTGCGCAGGGACGCGTTCACGGGACCCTCCGGGCGCTCAGCAAGTCAACCGGCGTGACTCTTTGGATGAGGACGCTGCCGGCCCCGCTTGCGGGCAGTCTGGTCGCCGGTCCCAGCGCCCTGTTCGCGGGCAGCGCCGATGGACGCGTCTACGCTTTCGACAAGCGCACCGGCTTGACCCTTTGGATCAATCAATACGGAGAAGCATTCTCCAGCCAACCGGCACTCGCGAGACAATTCGTTTACGTGGGAAGCGAGGGCGGAACCTTACTCGCTCTGGATCAGGCTACCGGCGCATTAATCTGGCAGTATCGGGCTCGGGCCCGAATCCAGGGACCGATAGCAATTGCCAACGGCACAGTTTTTTTTGGATCCGGGGATGGATACGTCTATGCGTTCAGCGAGTTGCGATCCAAGTTGGTCTGGCGTCGCCGTACGGGCGCCGCAGTTCAGGCCGTAGTTGCCGTTGACAACGGATTGCTCGCGGTCTCGCTGGATAATTTTGCTTACCTGTTATCTGTGAATAAGGGTTCGCTCGTCTGGCGGCGTCAGCTTCCCGGCCGGATATCCTCGCGCCCAATTACCGCCGCCGACGGCGCCCTGTTTACCCCACTGTCGACCGATAGTGCGATCGTCCTGGGACTACGTGACGGCAAGCCGGTAAACACCCTGGCGCTTGGCGAAGACAACAGCAGCAGCGCTGCTCCGATCATGGTTGGTGATCTGGTGTTGATAACCACCCCGCACGGATTGCTGGCCTTCGCCGCTCCGCAGCAGAAACCTTAAAAAGCCGAAGGGCGCCATGCGCATGATCCACTAATGCCGCTCAGGTTCGGGAGCACGCTTAGACTTTGCGGCAGCGGCGCCAATAGTAAAAAACCGTCGGCACCTTGACGGTGGGTCGAGATCTACTTCTTGGTTAACATTGATGTCGACGCTGCGTTCCAACGCATCTTTAAAACTCATCGCATCGCCTTCATAGAAAAGCCGCTTGGATAAGCTGACAGCCGGACCGCTGACTCTTTCGAATTGGCGAACAAACACATCGACTTCGTCATCAAAGGCCTCATCATCCAGCACTCTGTTGGCCAGCCCAAACGCCGCCACCGCGAAAGAACTGTACCAGGGATACGCAAAAAAGAAGAGGCGCCGAACCAGGTCCGGCGCCCCAACAGACATGTCTTACATCGAACTGGTTAGAACTCGATTCGCGCTCCCAGTTGGACGGTAAATGGCAGACCCACGGGCGGACCGAAGCCCGGTCCGTAAAGCGCAACCGGTTGCAGGAAAAGACCACCACTAAGACTGGTCAGGCCAAGTCGCCCACCGAAGGACAAGTTATCGCGATTGAATAGGTTGAAGAAACCGATGTATCCCTTTACCTTGACCTTCTCACCAAGTTTGAAGGTCTGGGTCGCGCGCAGGTCCACATTAAAGAAGCGCCCACTGGATTCCTTGATGGTAGTGCCATTTACTATGAAGCCAGTGCGTTGGCTGTTTACCTTGGTCTGTGTGCATCCCCTTGCGGTGGCGGCCGCTGGGACGGCTGTGCCTGCAACTATTGCCTGCAGTACGCTGAATGCACTGACACCTGAACATATGCGGTCGACTGTGCTTCGTCCATCGCCATCTATATCGCTCCCAACGATAGGTGAGAATGGACGCGCCGTCGCAAACTGGACGATGGGCGCGAGCTGGAACCCGTGACCCAGATCGAACAATCCGCTGGCTACGATTCTGTGGCGCTCGTCGATTCGAGTTGGGCCGAACTCTTCAGGCTTGAATTGATTCTCCGGCGTAATCGCAATGCCATTGCCGCTGTAGGAAGCAGTGGGCTGTCCACCCCAGGACCGAGAACTGGACAGCACATAGCTCGCGGAGAGAAGGGTGCGGTGAGTACGGCGGCGCAGTGTTGTAACCCAACTATCATAGAGCGAGCGATTCGTGGCGGTGAACATGTTAATCTGTTCAAGCCGCCCCGCTCCCAGGCCAGCAGCTACAAAAGCCGCGTCGAAGAATCTCGTACTTGACCCTCTGACGCAGAGCGAAGATGCCGGGTTAGACCCCGGGAAGGTGGCGTCGCAGATAGTTCGGATACGCGGATTGATGTTCTGCACTCGATTCTCATGAAGCCCCAGAGTATGAACGACGTCACTGGCAAGCACATAGTTCTTGCCTAGTTTGGTCTCGAAACCTAACGACCATTTCTGAACATAAGGATCGCGCAAAAGCGGGTCGTTAATTCGGCCAAAAGCGCCGAATTCGAGGTTCGTATTGTTCACTGCGCCCGGGGCGGGAAGAGGATCGACACCGAAGCGGAAGGTCGCCAGTTGACCGACGCCAACTGAATCATTCCTAAGGTCAAGCACCGTCTGGTAAATCGTGGGATTGGCCTGTTGCTTCGCAAACAGGGTCAGGTTCTGAAAGATCTGATCGTAAAAGATCCCATAACCACCGCGAATCACCGTCTGTCCAGTACCCTTGATATCCCAGGCGAACCCGATGCGCGGCTGAAATTCTTTGTAGCTGCCGGTGGTCTTACTCAAGTCTGCGCCGGTAATCGCCTTAGCTCGCTCGTTGTTGAGCTGGGCCAAAATCTTCATCGTGCGGTTGTTTGTTTGGTCCACGAGCATCTTTATGTTGGCGTCCCAACGAAGCCCAAGGTTTAAGGTCAATCGTGGAGTCACCTTATAGTCGTCCTGAAAATAAAGAGCCAATTGGTGGAAGGGCGGTTGACTGGTGTCGCCAGCGCCGGTATTGAACGTTATCTCCTGCACGGTGCCGGGAGTGGCGAATCCCAGCGGATAGCACGTCGGATTCGGCGGACAATTCGTTGACGGCAGATTGTTCTTGATCGTCAATGGATTGTCAAAGAAGGTGATTTGATAACCATTGGCGCCAAAGAAGAAGAACCCTGTTAGTAGAGTATGAATGTAGTTCACGCCAAACTTCATGGCATGATTGCCTCGCAGAACCGAGATGTCATCTCGAAACTGAAACTTTCGCTCTTTGGTTTGCTGCGGCACGTTGACATTTGCCCCGCTCTGCACTGACGGGAAGACAATGTTAGGATTAGTTGTTACGCCCAGGATGTTGTTCTCGAAAGTCTGCCACTGGAACGAGAACTGGTTCAGGACTCGCGGACTAAAAGTGTAGGTATGGCTCACAACAAGACTCTGAAGCTTGTTGGTATTCGTGTTTCCTCCGGCGAGGTCGGCCGGTTGACCGGGGTCAAACTGGTCATTGGGCGAATCGTTCTTTTGGAACGAGTACCGATAGAACATCGTCTGCCGCCCGCTGATGTGATGATCAATCTTGACCGTAAGCAGGGTGTCATTGTACGGCAACGGAATCGTAGGGGATGCGGTTACGCCAGGAATCGCGGCAATCTCCGGCAGTAACGCAGGATTAACCAGCAGGTTCTGTCGTTCCCGAAAGCGTTCGATCGCCCCAAAGAAAAACAGCTTGTTCTTGATAATGCGGCCACCTACCGAACCGCCAAACTCTTCGCGATCGTAGGTTGGCTTCGGAGCCGTTGATTGCTTCTCAAAGAAATCCCTCGCGCGCAAGGCCTGGTTCCGGAAATTGAAGAAGCCGGAGCCGTGTAAATCGTTTGTCCCCGATTTAGAGACCACATTAACGACTCCGCCGACTGAGCGTCCGCTCTCTGCGGTCCAGCGATGCTGCAACACCTGAAACTCCTGGATCGACTCGTAGGCGAAATTCTGTAACAGGCTGCCAACGACATTGTCTTTGTTGTCGCCGCCATCTACGTTTACGTCAACTTGCCTTCCATCCCCGCCACTGAATGCGATATTTCCGACGTGTGTTTTTGTCGGATCGAAAGTGCCCACCGGCCGAGCTTCCGGCGCGATGATAGAAAGGTTTGCGAACGTTCGATTCAGAAGAGGTAGGTTCTGAACTTCGGCGGGGGTGATGTTCTTGCCGATTTCAGAAGTTGTAGTTTCAACCGGCGTTCCCTCAGATGTTACTTGTACCGTCGCTGTAACCTCTCCGGGTTTCATCTCGAAATTCTGTGTGACTGTCGAACCAACGTTCAGTTCGAAGTCCTGCACCACAGCTTTGCTGAAACCCCTGGCTTCAGCAACAACTTCATATTTGCCTGGGGAGAGCTGAGTAATTGTGTAGTCACCAGAGTCGTTCGTGGTCGCAGTGCGCGAAGCCCCGGTTGCCTTATTCGTAGCGGTGACAGTTGCGCCGGATATCACCTTTGCCTGAGGGTCCGTTACGCGGCCCGTGATGTCTCCGGTCGTTACTTGCGCGAATGCCGGGGCAGCAAATACAGTGATCGAGAACACGACAGCAACACAACCGAAAACAAATCGACGAAAATAGCTCATGGTTCACCTCCTAACGTGACGCGGTTAAGTGAAGGGGGAGAACACAGAATTCTAACTCGACACCCACCATTGGACTGTCCTCGCAGAGCCCAGCTCGCGTGGTTAGTTCCATAACAGCTCTCACATTCGATCGTCAACGACAAATCCTAATGACTATGAGCGATTATCGAGTTTCTGAACTGACCGCGGTTATGCTACTCCTTCCGCAGAAACGCCGCAATGCTTTGGCGCAGGCCGCCGAACTAAGTGGTGGCAGGATGAAGGCTGATCACCTCACGCTCGGCATGTCTTATGAATTGAATGGTGACGGCTCAGCATCGTCAGCTGCTCGTGATGAAGACCGGGAATTTCTCCATCGCTTGGGAAAACGGCGCATGGCCTCCCGTTGCAGTCCTCGCGACCGCTCTAGTGCGCGAGGTAGTTGAGTTGTCACAAAATTGTCCCTTCGGATTTTACGGAATTTCGGAATTAAACCGAAAATTCGGATTTGCAACACTACCAAAACCTGTTCTAAGTCGAAGGTTTTGCGGCATGGCATGGACGCCGCGCATACGGCATCGCCATTGCCTAAGAACGACCGGAATCGAATTATCGGGCTAGTAGGGATGACGGATGGATTCACGACCGGTTAGGAGAAGAACCCCAACTCGCCAACGAATTGGAATATTGAGAAGGCCAACAATGCCAGCGCACATTCGTTTTGGGTTGTTGCTTATTTAAATGAATGCGGGTGAATGAGGCGCTCCACAGGAAACGCGTTTTCCAGAAAGGAAACAGAAGATGAGAAAAGTTTTCATGTTCGTTTTGGCGCTGTGTATCGCACTCGGTGCTGCGGCAGTCTTTGCGCAAGAGCCCACCGGTTCGATTGAAGGAACCGTAAAGGATCCGCAAGGTGCAGTAGTGCAAAATGCGACAGTAACAGTGCACAATGCTGCCACGAATTTCACTCGTACGGCTACAACGGGTGACAATGGACACTATCGAATTTCCCAGCTTGCCCCTGGAACATACGAGGTGAAGGTCGTGGGGGCGAATTTCAAGACCTCAGTCGTATCCGATGTTGTGGTAGCTGTAGGTCAGACGCTCCCGCTCGATGTTCAATTACAAGTAGGAGGGGCGAGCGAAACCGTCACCGTCCTGGGCGGTGGTGAGGTCCAGATTGACCGTACAGATAATACTGTTTCGGGGGTCGTAAACACACGGCAGATTCAGAATCTGCCACTCAACGGTCGGAATTTTTTGGATCTCGCGCAGCTTCAGCCAGGCGTCGAAAAGGTTGAGGGCGGCAACTTCGACCCGACCAAGGCAAACTATACGGGTGTTTCCATAGCCGGACAGGCCGGTCGTTCCGCACAGATTGCGGTCGACGGCGGCTCGGTGGTTGATAACGTAGTCGGCACGACCGTGCAGAATTTCTCACAGGAGATCGTGCAGGAGTTCCAGCTGGGTATTTCCAACTTCGATCTTTCAACGGGAGCTTCGTCAACCGGATCCGTCAACATCATTTCTAAGTCAGGCACGAACGAGTTCCATGGCAACGGTTATTTCTACGTTCGCGACGACCGCTGGGCGGCATTCCCATCACTGGGGCGCCTCGACGCGGCGAACGGCATTCCACCCAGCGCGCGTGCTACTCGTATTCCGTTTGACCGCGAACAGTACGGCGGCACCCTCGGCGGGCCCATCGTGCGCAACAAGCTCTTTTTCTTTTTCAACTATGAGGGGAACAATCAGGACGGCTCGGCGCTTCATAACCCGCCCGAGTCCCCCAGCTTCGCCGGCTTCACCTCTAACCCATTCGACGAAAAGCTGCTCACAGCGAAAGTCGACTGGGCGGTAAGCAGCAGAACTAATGTTCAGGGTCGGTATTCGTTCGATGACAACAAACAAGATGTACCGTTCGCACCCGGTTCGGGTATCGTGCCTCGCGACGTCCCCTCGGGAATTTTCAAGTCGGACAACCAACTCGTGACGAACCGTTCACACAATATCGTTACCGGCATAACACACACTTTCAGCCCGACGGTGAGCAATAACTTCGTCTTTAACGTAAGCGATTTCTCAAACGTTATTCTCCCCAAGACCGTAGGGGTTCCGGAGATTCGCCTCCTCGGATCGCAGCTCTGGAGATCGGGCACTAACTACATCACGCCCCAAACCACGTTCCAGGAGCGTTACCAGTTCCGAGACGACCTCACTATGACTCGTGGCAATCACACGATCCGCTTCGGCGGCAACTTCGAACGCACTTCCATTAACGGCCAGTTCGCCTTCGCTAAGCCCGCCCGCATACGGCTCTTCGATCCAATATCCAACGGGCTACCGGTTCCGCAGACGGAGGCAGACTTCCTGAACTACCCGGTACGCGACATCTCGATGGGTATAGGTAAGGATATCCTTCCGTTTAATAACGGGAAGGCAACCAATAACAATCGCATCTCGTTTTACGGTAAAGATTCCTGGAAACTGACGCCCAGGTTCACACTCAACTACGGTCTCTCTTATCGGGTTGACTCAAATCTGTGGAACCACGATCAGGGGCATCCGGCGATTATTGCCGCTGTCTTTGGCAAGGGTACGGCCCCCAGCCCGAAGGACACCAATAACTTCGCGCCGAACCTCGGGTTCGCCTGGGATTTGGGCGGCAACGGCCGGACAGTCATTCGCGGTGGAGCCGGTATATACTATGACAACACTATCGATAACCTGAGGCTTTTCGAGCGTGCTGACCTCGGACCGCCAGGAGCGGAATTGTTCCTCGTCGGCACCGACCTCGTCAGCCCCTTCTTCCCGGGTGGCGACGGTCGCTTCACGCTCGGCCAGAATGTCACGCTTGCGCAGGCCTTGGCGTTTGTCCCAGCAGCACGCGCTGACATCGAGTCGCACGCCTTCAACTGTACACTGCCGACGTCGGTCGAGTGCTTTGGATCGATTTCCGGGCCACTGTTCTCTACCGAGTTCCAGATACCGTACTCAATCCAATACTCGATTGGGATCCAGCGTGAGCTACCTTGGAAGATGATCTTCCAGGGCGACTTCAACTATCGCAAGGGCGTGCATGAAGTGCTCGTCTACGACGCGAACCACTTTGGTTCCGAATTCGGCGAGAGGACCGCCTTCGGCAACGCGATACCTTACGCAGATTCATCGGGCTTCTCGACCTACATGGCGGGTCTCTTCCGCTTGGACCGTCGCTTCTCTAACGGATTCCAAATGACGGCCAGCTACGCGCTTTCGCGCTTCAAGGCATTCGGCAGCGATGCTCTAGGCCTGGGCGCGACCGTTACGGATCTGAACAACCTTCGCCGGGAGTTTGGTCCGGCTGGTCTCGACCGCACACATCGCTTTGTGGTGAGTGGGATTTACGATCTGCCGTTCTTCCGCAAGAGCAGCGACAGATTTAAGCGTGACTTTCTGGGCGGCTGGCAGATCTCGCTTATTTCGACGGCGTTTAGCGGTACACCGCAGAGCGTCTTCCTGCCTAACTTCGTTGATCTCTCCAGGACCGGCACTTTCCAAAGCTACCTCCCCGGTACTGGGGAAGGTACAGTCGGGCGAAGTGCTAATAGTGTTGCAGCGCTCAACGCGCTCATCACAGCTTTCAACGCGAGCATCCCGACCTTGGGTGATAATTGCGGCTTGGCCAACAGCCCAACCGGGCGTTGCGACAGCAACTTCCCGGGATTCGGGGACCCGATCGTCCGGCTCGCTCTGCTGCCGCCAGGCACCCAGATCGGCAGCGACTCGGTTATCTCGCAGGACATTCGCCTAACGAAGACCTTCAGCTTCAGCGAAAGACTGAAGCTCGATCTTATTGGCGAAGTCTTCAACATCTTCAACATAGCTAACCTTACTTACCCATCGGCCATCACTCTCGCAGAGGAGGGTGAATCGCCAAGTGTAATTAAGAATGTAATCCACGGACCAACAGCCCGCACCACAAGCGTGTTCGGCACAGGTGGTCCGCGAGCCTTCCAGTTCGCGGCGAAGTTCCGCTTCTAGACGGTTTCGCCACGACTGCGGTAGCTTAAACGGGTGGAGCCTGAAATATGGTTCCACCTTTTCTTTTCTTTACCAGTCGTCCGAGGAATTAACTCTTCGAGCCCGCTATGGCAGTCCGCCAGCGTTGGTTTTTTCACAGGAGTACCAGGATGAAAATCCGCGCCACCATCCTAACCGCTCTCGCCATCGCTCTGTTAGCCTATGCGGCCCCAGTCGCCCGCGCGCAGGGTCACACCATTCGCGGCAAAGTGCGTAACTCGTCGGGCGTTAATATGTCGCAAATAACGATTAGCTTGGAGAGCGGTAACGGCGGCTTGATTAATCAGACGGTCACAAACAACGAAGGTGATTTCTTTTTCGGGGGTCTGGGTGACACGAGTTACGTAATTACTGTCTCGGCTCCCGACTACAATCCCATATCGGAACGGGTGGAGTTTGTCCGCAACATCTCGCCACAAGATCCTGGCGAGACCCGCACCGTCGAAATTACGCTCGTCGGAAAAAGCTCCCGCTCGCCCCGCGCCGGGTTAATCTTTGTCCAGAACGTGCCAAAATCCGCACTCAGTGCCTTTGAACAGGCAACAAAACTGCTCGGCAGCGGGCGAACGCAGGAAGCGCAGACTGCACTGGAATCAGCAATCAGGATTTTTCCGGATTACTGCGAGGCACACTTTGTACTCGCCGGCGAACTCGCCAAACAAGGCAAGCTGGATGAAGCGATTAAGCATCTCAACGAAGCTCAACGGGTCAATCCGAAAGACGACCGCATTTGGTATGCCTTCGGCAAGGCGCTGGTGCAGCAAGGCAAATATGCTGTCGCGGCACGTGTCTTTGCCGAAGCGGCCAATCTCAACCCGCTCGAGCCTCAATATCCTTTGATGCAAGGTACCGCTCTAATAGATCAAGGCAGCGCAATCGATGCGAAGACCCAGCAAGCTACAGACGCACGCGCCTACTGTTTCGCGGAAGCGGAAAAGGCCCTTCTGCGCGCTTACGAACGTAGCGAGAAGAAACTTGCGGCTGTCCATTTGCAGCTCGCGAGGCTATACGAAAAGAGGGGTGATCGCGTCCGCGCCGCCGACGAGTTGGAGCAATACTTACGCCAAACACCTGATGCAAAGAACGCAGACGCTATGCGTGATGCGATCAAAAAGCTGCGCAGCCCGCAGTAGCAATGACTTTAACGTGCCGGAATTGAGGAGCGCCGACAGTCAAAAAACGTCGGCACCTTGAACGGCGGGTCGAGACCTAGCTCTTTGTTTGCTTGTCCAGGAACCGCTTCACACCTTCCTGACAGTCTTTGCTCATCCGAGCTAATACATTGATGTCGACGCCGCATTCCAGCGCATCGTTGAAAGTCATCGCATCACCCGCATAGAAAAGCCGCTTGGATAAGCTGACAGCGGAACCACTGACTCTTTCCAATTGACGGGCAAACACATCGACTTCGTCATCAAAGGCTTCATCATCCAGCACTCTGTTGACCAGGCCGAACGCCGCCGCCTCATCAGCGCCAATCTCAGTGCCCAGAGTCAAAAGCTCGAAAGCCCGCTTCTCGGAAGTGTTTCGCCGCAGGATTGCCATGACCATCGCCGGAACGAATCCAATCCTCACCTCGGGAAAACCAAATTGCGCCGAACGCCCGGCGAGCACCATGTCGCAGGCTAACGCTAAACCGAATCCACCCGCCAACGCCCGCCCCCGCACCGCCGCAATAACCGGCATTCGCAGTTCGCGAATCAGCATGAATAATTCCATCAACGATCGCGCGTCTTCAAGATTTTCGGCAATCGTAGCCGACGCGACTTTCTGCAACGCCGCCAGATCAGCCCCGGAACAAAAGTCATCACCTGCGCCTGAGACAACCACGACGCGCACATCCTCTTCATCATTTGCGCGCCGAAGCGCCTCCTTGAGCCCTGCGATCAACTCCTCGTTCAAGGCGTTGCGTTTCTCCGGCCGGTTCAATGTGATGCGCGCGACAACGCCGTCAACATCATAGAGAACCGTTGGGTAGTCTTTCGCCATAATCAGTTCGCAGTTAACGACTCGTCGGTTAGAAAATCAAGCAGAGCAGCGTTCACTTCCTCGACCGCTTCGTTCTGCACCCAATGTCCGCTATCGGGAATGCGGAGTTCGCGATATGGCGCGTCGACAAACCTTTCAACTCCGCGCACTGTCTCGGGAATGATGGCAACGTCTTGTTCGCCATAGATGAAAAGCGTCGGCACGCGTACGCGCCCATTGCGTTCGTTGGGGGTCTCGCCGCCACCGCTGCGGAACAAAGACTTGAGCACATTAGCCCGATAGTAATTAAGCGAGGAACTAAGCGCGCCGGGTTGCCGCAAAGCTTCCTTATACATAGCAATGTCCGAATCCGTAAAGGCATCCGGCCTGACACTGGTCTCGCGATACATTTTCTCGACTCTAGAGAAATCATTCGCACTCGCCCACCACTCCGGCAAACGCGGCAACTGAAAGAAGAACATGTACCAACTCCGTCGCAATTGGCGAAGCGTGAAGTTCGCCCGCCACGCAGCAGGCGGAGGTACCTGCATGGCCACCAACTTCGAGACCGCTTCCGGGTGTCTTTGAGCTAGCGCCCAGGCGACGCCCGCGCCCCAATCATGAGCGACTATCGCAGCTTTCTCTTTCCCGAAATATCTGATCAGGCCAAGCACGTCTGCGACGAGCAAATCGATGCGATAGTTCTTAATCCCGACAGGCTTGTCACTCAAGTTAAAGCCACGCATGTCCGGCGCTACTACGTGATAGCGTTCAGCGAGCACCGGCAACTGGTGACGCCATGAATACCAAAACTCCGGGAAACCGTGCAGCAGGATGACCAGCTCATTTCCTGTTCCACATTCGGCGTAGTGCAGGCGAATGCCATCAACTTCTGCGAAACCGTGACTAACGGCCAACTGGGGTTCAGGTCGCATGGCGTCAAACAGAAACCTCCCGAAACAACTTGAACAAGTGGGCGAATCGTCCCGTGCGAGTTCTCGAAAGTCTTTTTGTGTGACTTCGTGGATCGTCTTCTTCACGACCAAAAACTCGATCCACTAAACCACACGAAGCACCCACTAAGGATTCTGTAAGTCAATTAAGAGAGACTAGAGGCCGAGTTCCGCTGCTTCGTCGTCCGGGACGTCAATCTCCATGCGCAGCAGCGCGGTCGAAAACGTTTTCCCTTGCGCGTCGGTCATCAGCGAAAGCGTGCCGCCACCGCCGAGACTCTCGCGCAGTAGGAAGTTAAGCGCGCCGAGATTCGGCAATTCGAAGCGTTCCACCTCGCCCTGGCAGATGCCTCTGAAATGTTCTTTAACGCGCGCCGCGGTGACTTCGCGCACTAGAAGTGGATAAATCTCGTCCCGCAGAGCGATCAAGCCAACGTTGGCGGTATCGCCTTTATCGCCTGACCGCGCGTGGGCAAGTCTTAAGAGTTGTACTCTCATGTTTACAGCGTGCCTCGGCGAAGACAAGAGCCCCCTGCGCCCTCTGCGAAATCCTCTGCGTCCTTTGCGTTAGATCATGCTTCGATGACCTCAACTCGCGGTGTGATCTCGCTCTTCGGAATCAGCGCCGGCCAGTAAGCGACTATCTCCTCAACTTTTGGCCGGCCGCCGGCGAAACCAGTGACTCCAGGCGGTCCGGTCAGTATCAAAGGCGCGATTTCTTTCGTAAATCTCTCGACCGCGGTGCGATTTTCACTGCGCACGCCGACGCGCAATTGAACTTCCGGCAAGTCAGGCGAAGGTTCACCAGCCAGCGGGCCATGCGTCGCATTCGCGCCGACAAATTCCGTCAGGATTTGATCAAACTTCAATCCCAGCCGATCCAGACGCGCCCGCAGTATCCTGTCTGCGGCCCGTGCCTTGTCGTAAGCCTCCGGCCACGAATAGACGAGCGTGCCCACAGCTTTGTAGCCGGCTGAATAGCTTATCGAGACCTTGAAAGTGTCGGTTGCCGGCCGTCCCTCGATTCCGAATACACGAACCCGATCGCGACCTTCATACTCGAGACGCACGGTAGTGAAGTCCGCGATGCAATCGGGCGTGATGTAGGAATGCGGATCGCCCATCTCGTAAACCAACTGTTCTTTGATCGACGGAATAATGACCCAGCCACCGGTGCGTTCGTGTTTCGTTACGACAAAAGTGCCGTCGGGCGCTGCCTCGACGATGGGAAAACCAATGTTGGCCAGATTGGGGATGCTGCGCCATTCATACTGACAATTCCCACCCGAACACTGCGCCCCGCATTCAATGATGTGACCGGCAATTGTCCCGGCAGCCAGACGGTTCCAATTATCCGCAGCCCAACCGAATTCATGAATCATCGGCGCCAGCGTCAATCCCGTATCGGTCGCGCGACCTGTGATTACGACCCGCGCGCCGCGATTGAGCGCTTCCACAATTGGGGCCGCGCCGAGATAGACGTTCGCACTTTGGATTCGATCGCGCACGCTCTGGAGCGGCTCATCCGTATCCATGTTACGCAACTCGATCCCTCGGGCCAGCAGGTTGTCAATCTGATCGAGAATGTCATCGCCGGTCACGATTCCAATCTTCAACTTGCCCTCAAGCCCGAGGTCACGTGACGCATCGCGTACGGCTGCGGCGCATCCTTCAACATTGACGCCACCGGCATTCGCAGTCACCCGGATATCACGCTCAACACAAGCCGGGAGTATTTGCTTCATCAGCGGCACAAAGTCGCGCGCGTAACCAGCTTTCGGATCGCGCGCCTTCTGCTTCTGCATGATCGACATCGTGACCTCGGCCAGATAGTCGAGCATCAGATAGTCAATGGGCCCACCTTCCACCTGGCGCACAGGCGCGTCAGGCAGATCGCCCCAGAATCCCTGCCCCGCCGCGATTCGAATCTTCGACTTCATGCCTACTCAAGAATGTTGTCCATAGACGAAGACACGGGAAACCGCTGAGCGAACAGCACGCGACGCGTTGCCACGTCGGGCAACGTTCTCATATCTGTGTCGCCGGGTTCCCCGTGTCTTCGCGTCTCCGCGCAGATCACAAAAACGCGCTTAACTACTGCGGCGGCGTGGTCGTAGGTGCCGTGGCGTCGGTCTTCGTCTTGCCTTTGCTCTTGTGCTTCCGCTGCTTGTTACCGGTTCCGGCCGTGCCGAACGAGAACGTTCGCTTCTCACCTGGAACGCTCGTCAGCGTTACCCGATTGCCCATTTTTCGCACGCGCAAAGATACTGCCGGCAAAGCGGGCGGTGGGTTGCGGCTGGGGGTCGGCGGCGTTAAGTCGCCGAACATCATCGTGGCCCCGGTGTAACCGCAGGTAGTTACTGCGGTAATCCGGCCCTTCTGCGTCGTCGCTCCGGCCGTCAGCGTAAAATCGTTTCCGGCAATATTCAACGTCGCGTCGCCCGTCAAAGAAGCATCCGGATAATTCACTTTACCGGTATAGTCACCGGAAAGATCAGTCTGCTCCTGTTGCGTCGGATCGCAACGACCTGTCCTTTTGCGCGTAGAGGTTGGCGGCGCTTGCGGCGTGCTGGAAGTATCAGCAGATGTGTCGCTAGTCGCAGCCTTGGGTTTAGACTTGCGCTTGCGCGGTTTATGTTTTGTCGTGCCGGTATTTGTATTCGCCATCGTCGTCGACGAGTTCGTGTTCTGCGCGGATACGACCAGGCCCGCGCTGGCCAGCGCCGTGACGATAACAACAGCGAATCCAAGGTAGAAAGGATAGATGGTGCTCTTTCTCACGAGTGTTCTCCTTTTGTGTGTTCGCGCACCTCGTCAAGCTATGAGACGCGCTCAAGATGAGCCACCGAGGCACTGAGTCACAGAGAAATACAGATCAGGAATAATCAGAAAAGCTTCCCAATCTATTTCGTCTCTCTCAGACTCTGTGTCTCCGTGTCTCTGTGGCCAACAAACTACGCCAATCCCGCCGGTAATACAAACTGCCCGAGATGCGGTCCTGAATAATTCATACTCACGCGTAATGCAAGCTCCAGCGCGTCCCTTGTCTCTTCCGGGGCGATTACCGCATCGACAAACCCCCGCGCCGCAGCATACTTCGCGTCCAATTCCTTCTCATACGTGTCTTTCACGCGATCCATTTCAGCATTGAGTGCTTCGTCAGGCTCTTCGCCCCTGGCTCTTAACTTTTCCAATTGACTTCCGAAGACTGCCTGCACGGCTGACTCGCCCTCCATCACGCCCATGCGACCCGTCGGCCAACTGAAAATGAAGTCCGGATCGAAACCCTGCCCGGCCATCGCATAGTAGCCGGCGCCCGAGGCATGATTTATTGTCAAGACGATTTTCGGCACTATCGCAGTGGCCATCGCTTCAACAAAGCGCGCGCCAGCGCGAATGATTCCGGAATGCTCCGCTTGTGCTCCGACCATGAATCCGGAAACATCCTGAATAAAGACAAGCGGCGTGTGATGTCGATTACAGGTCTCGATAAAGTACGCAACCTTCTCAGCCGATTCGGTATAGATGATCCCGCCAAATTTTGGCGAGCCGCCAGCCGGATCGCGAAACATGCCGCGGTTGTTCGCTATCACTCCAACCTGGATCCCGCGGATGCGCGCGTGCCCGGTGATGACTTCTTTCGCATAGTCCGCTTGAAACTCGTCCAGATGTCCGTCGTCCAACAGACAATCCAAGAGCTCGCGCACGTTGTAAGGCTGGCGATGATCCTCGGGAAGAATTTTATACAGTTCTTCTTCAGCAGTTTTCGGTTCACTCCCCCTCTCCGTTTTGGGAGAGGGGGTTAGGGGGGTGAGGGCCTGCTGCGCCTCGTCCCCCATTGATCTCTTTGTGTGACTCCGGTGGCCACCCCAGCTAAGCGACCCACTCGGGAGCGGCAGCTCCGAAACAAACTCTCTTATCTTTGCGATGGCCTCTTCATCATTTTTAACGCGATAGTGTGCGACTCCTGAAAGTTCATTATGCGCGCGTGCGCCGCCGAGAGTTTCATTGTCGATCGTCTGACCAGTTGCACCCTTGACCAGATTCGCGCCGCCCAATCCCATGAACGAAGTGCCTTCGACCATGATGATGATGTCCGAAAGCGCCGGTAGGTATGCGCCGCCGGCGATACACGGCCCCATCACCGCGGCAATCTGCGGCACCTTCAAATAGCGCCGCATGATCGAGTTGTAATAGAAGATGCGCGACGCGCCATACTGTCCGGGAAAGACACCGCCCTGATAAGGAAGATTAACGCCGGCCGAGTCGACGAGATAGATGATCGGCAGATGCGAGCGCATGGCAATCTCCTGCGCGCGCAGAATTTTCTTGATCGTCTCAGGCCACCACGATCCGGCTTTTACTGTCGCGTCGTTGGCGACGACAACAACTTCCCTGCCCCCAACCTGGCCAATAGTTGTGACGACACCTGCGGCCGGCGCTGTTCCTATTTCGTCGCCGTCTTCGTTTCTCCGAGTCCCCGCGTCTCCCCGTCTCCCCGTCTCTTCCTGCCCTTTACCTTCTGCCTTTTGCTTACTGCTTTCTGATTTGTATTGATCATAAGCGACGAGTAATCCGATTTCCTGTTGGAACGAATCCTTGTCCAGCAGCAACTCAATCCGCTCCCGCGCCGTCAGCTTCCCCTGCTTGTGCTGCCTCTCAATTTTCTCAGCGCCGCCACCGAGCCGCAGCCTCGCTTCGAGTTGATGAAGCTCTTCGGTTAGCTCTCGCAGACGGGAAGTCGTGTCCCCCGAACTCTTTGGACTCGACACCTTGGACGGAGGCTGAGCCGTCACTCCCGAAGCCGGTAAAACTTCAGTCTCAGACATCTTCAGTCTCAATTGGAAAACCGATAACCTTAGAATCCGTATTGTTAGCTTGCGGTGAAAATATCACAGATCAAAGCTCAAGGTCATCCAGGATCAAGACTGACCCTCAGTCTCCAGCGTTATTGCCAGAGAGACTTTGCCATTGAATTCGAATTCATCTGCTCGGGAATGCCTTCCAGAACAAGGACGCGCGGGCCGCGACGTTCGATCAGAACCGTGCCCTGGGAGGTGCGGAAGGTTCTTGAGAGGGATTCGGTGTTGGGTGCCGGCTCGGTCGGTACCACGCTCGCGTAGCGATGTTCGGTGCGTTTGACATAGGCGTCGAAGAATTCGCGGGCGTCGTTTTCTGTGTCCCAGGTCGAGAGTGAAATGTAGAGCACCTCGCCTTTCGGACCTTCGTAAATCGAGTAACGATCTCCTCCCCAGCCCGCGGCGGCGCGATGTGACTCTGACGGCGACTTGAGAAATTGATCGAGGATTAAATAGAAGCCCCACTCGCCGTTGACATCGGTGTCTAACTTTTTCCAAGCGGGTTGAGTCCGGGAACCACCCGATACCGCGGGCGGTTTTGACCTCACTGCCACGCGCCCAGTGTGATTCAGTATCGGCCCGATATCCGCGAGCGCCACTTTCACCGGCGCTTCGTGCGCGAAGTATTTTTCCGGGTGCATAATCTGCTCGGTCGATTGCGGCAACGTAGTGAAAGCCTGCGAAACTTCATTCCAGCCATCACGTTGATACAGATTGCGGGTCCAGAGAATACCCTCCTGATAAGGAAACAAAAGCGTTTCGCGCAACGCCCGCGGCGCGTGGTCGAGTTCATCCGAAGGCATCCCGCTCGCACCGAGCGATTTCAGAAACGCCAGCGCGCGCAGCGGGTTTCTCGTCACATAGAGCGTCATTGCCAGCGTCGCATCGCCTTCGATTAAGGCATGCGCAGCCAACTCAGCGTCTGAGTCGCCTTTTGGCCAATGCTCAAACCGGCGCAGATTGAAATGCTGATCCTGGAGCGCGTGTGTCAGTTCGTGCGCCATCACCGGCTTCTGGCCGTCGAGATCGATCCAGTCGGCCAGATGAAACTGCTGCGCTTTTGGATCGTAATATCCGGCCACCTGTTCGGTGAGTAGACGCAGCATCAAAGCCCGATACTGAAAATCCGCGGGCGCCAGACCGAGCTTTTTCAAAGTGACTTCGGTGGCGTGAATCTGTGCGGGAGTTGTTTCTTCGTCAAGATTCTTAATCAGCATGCGCTCGATTTCGGCGCGTGACTGGGTCGAGCTTTGCACCGGACGCAGGATTGGGAGCTGGCGGATCTCGCTCGTTTCTTTCAGAACCTCGGCGGTCGCGGCGATCAGCGCCGCGTTACGGGAGGCAGTGGTTGTGGCCGGAGATTGGGGAGCGGGCTGCGCTAAGCCCGTAAGGTCGGTAACGAAGATCGCCAAAAAGCAGAATGATGCTGCCAGCACAAGGGCAGCGCGCCGGCGTTTCGCACGGGAGGCCTGTTCGCGCTGCCCGCTCAGGCGGACAGGGATGTTCGCGCTCCAGCGCGAAGCCCCCATTCGAATTTGCTTTGACATCCTCATCTTTCGCTCTTATAGTCCGCTAAAACGATCAGCAATTCAAACAGCAGAAGTAATCTGCTCCATCCGTAACCGCGGGTGGAAATCAGGGACGTCCCGGGGGGACAATATTTAGTTGATGAATCCGGACGACGACGAAGTCTTAGACGAGTGGCACGAGGCGCTGCTACGCGTTCGCTATGCCGAAACCGACAAGATGGGCGTGGTCTATCACGCGAACTATCTGATCTGGTTCGAAATTGGCCGCACGGAGTTTTGCCGCGCCCGAGGCTTTTCCTATCGCGACATGGAGGAGAATGAGAACTCTTTTCTGGTGGTCGCCGAAAGTTACTGCCGCTATAAAGCGCCCGCTTACTATGACGACGAGCTGGTCGTCAGGACCCACATCACGGAACTGCGGCGCAGGTCTTTGCGGTTTGGCTATGAAATCATCCGTGTCCCGGACGGAACCGTGATCGCCGAAGGTGAGACTGGCCATGTGGTCACGGACGCGAATGGCCGCGTGCGTTCCCTACCGTCGGGTTTTGCCGAACTGCTGCTTTCACCACCGACGGATACGGCGCCTGAAGGTGAACGCGTCCCTGATGACGAGGGGCCGGGCTAGTCACGACGTGTGACTTAAGTTAATTCGTTCAATTGTTCGCGCCCGTCCGGTCTCTTCATCAACATCAACAACCGCGCCACAGATGCGGACCTCACTCCTCGAGTGATCCGGCTTACGCCGGAGCGGCGAGGTAAAGCGGGCAATAATGTCGCCCTTCTTCATGCCAATGACGCCGCCATAACTTCCCGTCATGCCCAGGTCGGTCAGGTAAGCAGTGCCTTCGTGGAGAATTCTTTCGTCCGCGGTTTGCACATGGGTGTGCGTGCCGACGACGGCAGAGACGCGGCCGTCCAGAAACCATCCCATGGCCATTTTTTCAGACGTCGCTTCGGCGTGCATGTCGACAATTCGCACCTTAACTTCCGCGGGCAACGAGGCTACCAACTCATTAGCAATCCGAAACGGATCATCGGACGGCTGCATGAAGACTCGTCCGAGAAAGTTCATCACCGCGACGCCGACACCGTTCACATTACCAACCCAAAGTCCGTGGCCCGGCGTATCCGGCGGATAGTTTGCCGGGCGTAGCAGCCGAGGTTGTTTGCGGATGTAATCGATGACTTCGTGCTTGTCAAAGATGTGATTGCCTGAGGTCATCACATCGATGCCGGACGAAAAGAGCAGATCGGCGATAGCCGCGGTGATGGAAAAGCCGCCGGCGACATTCTCGGCATTCATCACGGTGAAATCGATCGCGTGTTGCTCTTTCAAGTCCTGCAAACGATCCAGCAAAGCCGCGCGGCCGGGCTTGCCCACAACGTCACCGATTAAGAGAAGCTTCATAAGAACCGTGAATGGTAAATCCTTAACAGTGAATAGACAAAAGCCGTAAATCATAAACCTTGAACCGTGAATAGAGAATCCTTATTCACGATTTACCATTTACGATTTACGACTTGGATTGGCGAGAGGGAAAACCGCCGGGCCGTTCCGAAGTCGTGATTGAACCTGAGTGAACAGGTGGGTGACCTTTGTTTCGCCGCCTGCTGTCGGCATTTCTTAACGATGAAGAAACGCACTAGCGCGCGGCGTCGGTCTCCCTTTTCAACGACGTTGGCTCAATCATCTTTACTCGGTGACGAACCCCGCAGAAGACTTCCCTCTGCCGCGGGGATAGTAGCATAAAACGGAACGGGTGGTTAGTGGGGGTTGTGGGTCATTTTCAACGTTGAATTCGACCAGCTATGAGATTCAAAAGCCTCGCCAAAGTAAGCCGAAGACTTACCGCCCGTACTGCCGCAGAGCCGTAATCACAACGATGCTCACATCTTTCACAGAAAAAGCTTTTGAGTTTCGTGATTTTTCGTGTGATTTAGTGGATCGTATCCCGCGATTAAGACGATCCACGAAACGACACGAAACGTCACGAAAGGAACTCACTGTGAAGTCATTTGAGGACACTACACTAATGCTTTGAATTGCCTGACGCAGAATCGGAATTTAGGAGCTGGCCGCTGGCCGCGTAAGACTGCGCGGCACTTTCAGCAGGCGATCGAGCATCTCGGAACATTCGGCGCTGCGGGTCGCCAGTTGGGCGTCGGCCTGGTCGTGAAGTTTTCTGAGCTGATACAGTTCGTCGGCGATGTAGAGCGCCGCCAGGATTGCCACCTTGCGCGAATCAACTGTCAGCGTGCCCGAGGAAATCTCTCGCATGCGCAAATCAACATACTCGGCCAGCTCTTTCAAGTATTCAGGGTCACCGTCGGAGCGCACAGTATAAGCCTGGTCGTAGATTTCGACCTTGATCGTCGGCGACGCATCTGCGTTTCTTTCGATGTCTGTGATATCTGTGCTCATCGGCCTAGTGCCTCCGCAATCTCAGGATCGGCCGCGATCACGGCGTCGAGCGTACGCTGCACCCTGGCTCTGATCGCTTCGCGCTCGGCGAGTAGCCGTTCGATTTGAGCTAATAGTTGCTGCTTGTCTCCGCCCAGGTTACGAACTGTAGCCAACTGCCGCTCCAGGTCGTCCTTTTCCTGGCGCAGGGTCTTGGCCAGTTCGATGGTTCGATAAATCTTGTCTTCGAGGTGCGAGAATTTTTCCAGTCCGTCTAGGGCTACCATCGTCGTCTCCCGGATCTATTCAGTGCTGCTCAGGAAAATCTGGCTGATTATCCGACTTCATCAGCGAGAGCGCAAGAGCATTGTGCCTTCGGTATTAATAATTCCGATCTCATTAGCACCTCGCTTTAGCGAGGTGTCGCGAACGTCCTCAACAATCCGATGAGCCGTTTCAACGGCTTCCTGGAAACCGTTGAAAACGGTTTCGCTCCTTCGATAAGTACCTTGCCACCTGGCTGAAGCCAGGTGCTAGTGAGATTCCCCTACCGAACTTCTGCCGCGAACTTCTCCTGTAATCCTTTCACCAGCGGCCAGTGTAGTTCGTCCACTTCTTCGTCTCGCAGTGTTCGATCGCTGGCCCGATATTCAAAACTCAAGGTGACTGAACGCTTGCCTTCGGGAATCCCCTCACCTTCATAGACGCCAACGAACATCACGCCGACGCAGTTCTCGACTTTTTGAATGTTGGCGGCAAGGATCAACTCAGCCACGGTAACCTGTCGATCAACAAGCAGAGAAACGTCGCGCACGACGGAAGGAAACCTCGGCAGGCGGGCATAAAGCACCGGCAGTTCTTTGATTTCCAAAAGCGCAGTTAGATCGATTTCAGCGACAAAGACCGGCTGACGGAATTTATGTATGCCGGCTGCGGCTTCGGCCAGCCGGCCAATCGAACCGACGCGAATGCCGTTGATGCTGACCGCGGCGCTCTGGCCGGCGCGTAGATGCTTGACCTCTGCGGCATGGTAATCCAGTGCCGGAAGTTTCAGTGCTTCTCGGGCCGTATCCAATGCTCCTTTGAGATCATAGAAATCAAAATCCCGCGACGCTCCGGCTTTGTCGGCTTCCAGCACGCCGCCGGTCGCTGCGAGGGTCAGCGCTTCGCGTTCATCAGGAAGTTCCCCCGGTTTACCGGCGCGAAACACGCGACCAAGTTCGAACAAGGAAACGTCACGCGTGCCCTGGTTCAGATTGTGACGCACAGCGTTAAGCAGACCCGGCAGCAGTGTGGGCCGCATTCGCTTCCAGTCTTCGATAATTGGATTCCGCAGAGTGACGAATTTCTCAGGCTGGCCGCCCGCGACGGCAAACGCCGGAATCAATTCGAATTGATCGTCGAGTGCGGCGTCAATGAAACTGAGGCTGATGGCTTCGTTATAGCCGAGGGCCGACAGCGCCTGGCGCAACGCCCGTTTGCGTCTTTCACTTGAGTGATATTCGCCGGCCAGGCTGGCGGGCGGAAGTGCAGTCTTGATCTTATCAAAGCCGGTGTGGCGGGCAACTTCTTCGATCAGGTCTTCCTCTATCGCCACGTCGTGACGCCACGTGGGAATGTTCACGATCAGATGCTCGCTGGATTCATTGAAAAGTTCAAACCCAAGCGCGGAAAGAATGCGGAGCACTTCCTCAGTTTCCACGCGTAAACCGGTCAGCACTTCCACTCGCGCCGGCCGCAGGCTCGCTGATTTCCCCCCGCTGGGGCGTGCATAAACATCCAGCGCATCGTCAGTCGCAACGCCTCCCGCGATTTCACAGATTAAGGCGACGCATCTTTCCTGCGCGCGCAGAACACCTTCGGGATCTGTTCCGCGTTCGAAACGATGTGAAGCTTCGGTGTGCAAACCCAGGAGCCTGGCCGTGCGACGCACCGATGCCGGATTAAAGTAGGCACTCTCAATCAAGACATCGGTCGTGGTGTTCGAAATCTCGGAATCTTCCCCGCCCATTACGCCCGCAACCGCCACCGGTCGTTTGGCATCAGCAATCACCAGCATTTCACCGTCGAGCTTGCGTTCGATGCCGTCAAGCGTCTTGATGATTTCGTCTTTGGCGGCGCGGCGGACAACGATGCGGTGGTCGGTGAGCTTTGCCAGATCGAACGCATGCAGCGGTTGTCCCAACTCGTGCAGGACATAGTTGGTAATGTCGGCAACGTTGTTGATTGGGCGCTGTCCGATGGCCTCGAGTTTTTTGACCAGCCAGTCGGGCGACGGGCCAATCTTCACTTGGCGAACGACGCGGGCCGCGTAACGCGGACACAAATCAGGATCGAGGATTTCAACTGCGGTTAGCTCGGTAGTCTTTCCTTCTTTGTTCTTAATTTCAAATTTCAAATTTGAGATTTGAGATTTCTCTATTACGGCGAGTTCCCGTGCAATCCCAACATGCGAAAGGCAATCGCCGCGATTCGAAGGAACTTCGACGTCCAAAACATAGTCGTCGCCGCGCTCTTCAACCGCGTCGATAGCCAGACCAACATTGGTCAACCGTTCCCTCACCTCCTGAGGGCCTAGCTTCGTGCCGGTCAATTCGCGCAGCCAGTTGTAACTAATTAACATCGTCAGTTGTCAGTTGTCAGTTGTCAGTCGTCAGTCGTCAGTCGTCAGTTGATGGCTTTGTCCAAAAACAAGCAACTGACTACTAACAACTGACTACTGACAACATCATCGGAATTGCTCAAGAAATCGGACATCGTTCTCAAACAACAGTCTTATGTCGTCGAGTTCGTAAATTCGCGCGCACGTGCGGTCGATGCCCAGGCCAAAGGCGAACCCAGTAAACTCTTCCGGATCCACACCGGCCGCGCGCAGCACATTCGGATGCACCATGCCCGAGCCGCCCAACTCGATCCAGCCGCTCCATTTGCAGATGCGACATCCCGGGCCGCCACAGTTAAAACAACTGTAGTCGACCTCCGCGCTTGGTTCCGTGAATGGAAAATACGACGGCCGAAAACGTGTCCTGGTTTCCGGACCAAACAGTCTGTGCACAAACTCCTGGAGGGTTCCTTTCAAGTGCGCCATCGTAATGCCGCGATCGACACAGAGGCCCTCGACTTGAAAAAACATAGGATTGTGCGTTGGGTCGGGTGTGTCGCGGCGAAAGACCCGGCCGGGCGCGATCATGCGCACCGGTGCGCCGCGTCGCTGCATGGCGTGAATCTGCACCGTGGACGTTTGCGAGCGCAAAGCAAACCCTTCGGTCGTGTAGAACGTATCCTGAGGATCGCGCGCCGGATGGCCTTCCGGAATATTCAGTGCGTCGAAATTGTAGAAGTCGGTTTCAATCTCGCGGTCGTCTTCGACGGCGTATCCCAACGAGACAAAAATGTCTTCAATGCGTTGCCGCATTAAGGTAATTGGATGCAAGTGGCCCGGGCGCGGCCGGCGACCCGGGATAGTCACGTCGATGCTCTCGCGTTCGAGGCGCGCGCGTTCAATGAAAGCCTTCAGTGACCCATCGACCTCATCCAGCGCTTTGGTTATTGTCACTTCCGTCTGCTGGACAAGCTGGCCAAACGAAGCCCTCTCTTCAGGTTGGACACGACCGATAAGCTTTTTGCAGGCAGCAAGCGCGCTCTTTTTGCCGGCATGGCGGCTCCGCAGTTCGCCCAACTCGCGCGCGAGTTGTTCGGTTTGCTTCAGCGAAAGGGTGTCCGGCCCCACGCCCGTTCGAAACGGCACGAAGCGTTCAAAGTCTGTTTCAAAGGCCCGACGTGCAGCCTCAACCTCTAACTTCGGGTTCTGTTCCGACACAGTCTTCTCTGATTAAAAAAACGGGCAGGGACAAGGCCCTGCCCCTGATCGTCATATCTGGTAAAGCATTCTATGCAGCCGCGCGCGCCTGCGGCTTGTTCTCCAAAGATGTCTTAGCTTGCGACGCCAGCTCGGCAAAAGCGTCCGGCTGTTTGGCCGCCAAATCCGCCAGGATCTTCCTATCGAGTTCAATCCCGGCGAGTTTCAATCCATGCATGAACTGTGAATAGTTCAGACCGTTAAGTCGCGCGCCGGCGCCAATGCGGACAATCCAAAGCGAGCGAAAATCTCGCTTCTTCAATTTGCGTCCGGTATAGGCAAAGTTCAATCCGCGCTCAACCGATTCCTTTGCTGAACGGTACAGCTTTGACTTGGTACCGCGATAACCCTTTGCCAGTTTTAGAATTTTCTTGCGCCGCTCCAGGCGCTTGTTTCCACGTTTTGCTCTCGGCATGATTCCCTCCAACAATTAATCATTGACTTATTGATCCATTGATTCAATGACCAAATGACTTAAAGACTCAATTTCACTTAATCTCTCCCATAAGGCAGCATGCGTTCGACACGCTTCTGGTCGCCCTTAGCGACCAGGCCGTCAATATCCAGCAAGCGCTTTCGCTTGTTAGTCTTCTTGGTCAAGATGTGGCGCGCATGCGAATGGCCGCGCTTAATCTTGCCAGTGGCAGTCAGGCGAAAACGTTTCTGCGCCCCCTTGTGTGTTTTTAGTTTTGGCATGATTACTCCCTTTCGAATCTCAGATCTTGTATTTCAAATCCTACGCCTCAAAACGCGACCGGCCCGACCAAGTTCAACTGGGCCGATTCTCATCAGTAGCGGCTTCCGGAGGCGCTGGCGTTGCCGGCGCTGCTGTCGGCGCCGATGCTGTTGGTGCCGCTGGCGCTGCTGATGTCGCCGGCGTCGCTGGTGGCGCTGGCGGTGTTGATGATGCCGGCGCCGGCCGAGTTCCGCTGCTCCCGCCACTCTGGTTTGAAGAAGCCGGCTTCGCACCGCCCTTATGTCTCTTCGGCCCAAAGATCGTGAACATCTGGTTACCCTCCATGCGGGGCCGCATCTCAACTTCGCTGATGTCCGCCAGGTCCTTCTCGAGCTTTTCCAGAATCCGCGCGCCCAATTCCCGGTGCGTCATTTCGCGGCCGCGGAACCAGATGGTGGCCTTTACTTTGTCGCCTTCAGTCAGCCACTCGCGCGCATGCTTCATGCGATAACTGTAATCGTGCTCGTCGGTGCCGGGGCGAAACTTGACTTCCTTGACGGTAATGACAACCTGCTTTTTCTTCGCCTCGTTCGCTTTCTTCTTGGCGAGGTACTGAAACTTGCCATAGTCGATGATCTTGCAAACCGGTGGGTCAGCATTCGGTGCGACCTCGACCAGGTCCATGCTTCTTTCTCGCGCCGCCCGAATGGCGTCGCGCGTGTCCATGACGCCGAATTCTTCCCCGTCTTCAGTAATTACGCGCACCTGCGGGACGCGTATGCGTTCGTTAATGCGCGTGGCCGGCGCGCGCCGATGATCGGGACGACCGCGGCCTCGAAAACCTGTAGCTATTTCTGCACCTCCTAAGTAAGGAGTTCCGAGTTTCGAGTTTGGAGTTTCGAGTTAGTTGCCAAGCGGAACTCGAAACCCGAAACTCGAAACTCGAAACTATGTATTCGTCAGCGCCCGCGTCTCAACTAACCGCCGCGCCACTTCTCTGAATTCATCCAGCGACATCGCGCCGATATCGCCCTTCAATCTCTCGCGAACCGCGACTCTACCTTCCTGCATCTCGCGGTCGCCCAACACCAGCATGAATGGAATTTTCTGTAACTGCGCATCGCGAATCTTAGCGCCAATCTTGTCGCTGCGCACGTTGACTTCTACGCGCAAGCCGCCCGCGCGCAGTTCCTGCGCAACCTTTCCGGCGTACTCGTTGATTCGATCTGTGATGGGCAACACCGCGACTTGCACCGGCGCCAGCCACATCGGGAAGGCCCCGGCATAATGTTCGATGAGCACGCCGAAGAAGCGCTCGATTGATCCAAACAGCGCCCGATGCACCATCACCGGGCGGTGCGGCTTGTTGTCCTCGCCGATGTATTCGAGTTCAAAGCGTTCGGGCAGGTTGAAATCCCATTGCACGGTTCCCAGTTGCCACAAACGGCCGATAGCGTCTTCGATCTTAAAATCGATCTTCGGCCCGTAAAATGCTGCTTCGCCTTCCATACGCTGATAGGGAATGCCGCGAGCGTCCAGGGCAGCCGCCAGCGCCTTTTCAGTCTTCTGCCAATCTTCTTCTTTACCGAGATAGAGCTTGCTGGTGTCATTCCCTTTCACCGACAACTCAAACTTGATCTTGTCAAAGCCGAACGTCCTCAGCACGCGGGAAGCGAAATCGACGCAGGCGTCAATCTCGGTCGCGGTCTGGTTTGGCGTGCAAAACAGATGCGCGTCATCAACGGTAAACCCGCGCACACGCAACAAACCGTGCAGCGTGCCGGAAAGTTCAGCCCGATAGACGGTGCCCATCTCAGCGTAACGCTGCGGCAGATCGCGGTAGGAACGTTGCTGAGACTTGTAGATTCCGATGTGCATCGGACAATTCATCGGCTTGAGACGAAACTCGGTCTCTTCCAGCGTCGTCGGCGCAAACATCGCGTCACCGTAGTTCTGCTCGTGACCGCTCAACTGCCAGAGTTCGCGTTTGGCGATATGCGGCGTGTAGACAAAACTGTAGTTCTGCTTGACCAATTCTTCGCGCAGATAGTCCTCCATCTGCTGGCGTACGATGCCGCCCTTCGGATGCCAAAAGACGAGACCCTGCCCGTATTGTTCCTGAATCGAAAACAGATCGAGTTCGCGTCCCAGCCGGCGATGATCTCTCTTCTCGGCTTCTTCGCGTTGCTTCAGCCAAGCGTCCAGTTCTTCCGGAGTGAAGAAGGCAGTGCCATAGATGCGTTGCATCTGCGGACGCTCCGCGTCACCCTTCCAGTAAGCGCCGGCCAGCGATAACAGCTTGAACGCGCGCAGGCGATTTGTGTTCGGCACGTGCGGGCCCAGACAGAAATCGATGAAAGGCGAACCGTCAATGTAGTAGACGCTAACGACGTCGCCCGCTTTTTCATCTATCAGTTCGCACTTCAAAGGCTCGTCACGTTCGGCAAAGATGCGCAAGGCTTCCGCCTTCTTAATTTCGTCACGGCGATAAGGCATATTGCGCTTCGCGATGTCGCGCATCTTCTTTTCGATTACCGGCAGGTCGGCTTCCGTTAACGGCCTGGGCGCGATCACGTCATAGAAAAATCCATAGCGCGGATCTTCCAGCAACGCAGGGCCGATGCCCAGCTTCGTTCCGGGAAACAGGTCGAGCACGGCGGCAGCAAGCAGGTGCGCCGTCGAATGACGCAGCACGTCCAGGCCTGCCAAAGTTTGTGGCAGAACTGGTTCGATCTTAACGGCATCGCCGTTCGCTTCGGCGTCCAGGGTGTAAGCCAGATCGACTTCGCGACCGTTGACGCGAGCGGCAAGCGCCTGCTTGGCCAGGTCGCGGTCAAGCTTCTTCAACGCTTCAGCCACAGTCGTAGATCCGGGCACCTGTACGGCCGCGCCGTCGTTAAGTTGTACGTTGACCTCACTCATCTCTTGCAAAAAACTCAGCCTGAACCCCTGCGGGGCCAGCACAGGCCCTCCGCACATCGGACAGCAAAGCCGCCAATTGCGCGCGGACCTGTCAGACCAAAGGAAGCGCTGTCGCTCCTTCTCATCACGATTTACGATTCACGATTTACCAGTACCAACTGATCGGATTCGATAGGAGCGCCTTCGCCGCGAGCCCCGATTTGACGGAGTTCGGCAATTAAAATGTGAACCGAGTGAATGTTCGATTCATGACGAAGGTCTTCCGGAGCATCCTATCAAAAGTTCGAACCAGCCGAGCATTTTGCTCGTCCGTCGTATTAATTACGAAGCCGAAGTTTAGCAGAGCCTTTGTAAGTCACGCAAGGAGCAGATCCAGCTTTCGCGACGGACCTATTGGTTATCGCCACCAGTGCATTCCGAGGACCATACTTCTTAGAGCCAGGATGAATGCTAGCTGACCGCTTGGCGTTACGAAACTGCTCTCTACACTTGACCCGCTTCCGGACGGATGATTAACTTCTCAATCTAATTCACGCAAAGGAAAATCTTAATGGTTCACGTTTACGGTTTGTCCGACAGCGCGCGCGCGTACGTCTCGACCGCTTCAAAAATTGCTGCCAACGTTTCCCAGCCCAATGCTGCCGAAGTGGATTCGGAAGGAAGGTTTCCCGATGAAAGCATGAAGGCCCTGGCCGGCGCGGGTCTGTATGGTCTGTGCCTGCCGAAAGCCGTCGGGGGGAAGGGCGAAGACATGCGGGCCTTTGCCGGAGTGGTCGAAGAACTCGCCGGCGCCTGCGCTTCGACGGCGATGATCTATGTAATGCACGTCGCCGCGTCACAGGCAATCGCCAACTCATCCACGCTGCATCATCGCGATTCGATTCTGAAAGAGATCGCGGCCGGCCATCATTTAACGACGCTCGCGTTTTCAGAACGTGGATCGCGTTCGCAATTCTGGGCCCCGGTTTCGAAACTGGAAGAAACAGACGGACACTATGTGACCTCGGCTTCAAAGTCGTGGGTGACGGCGGCCGGCCACGCAGACTCGTACGTCTCCACCGCACAAAAGCCAAATGCAGTTTCGCCGCTCGAGTCGACTGTCTACCTGGTGCGTGCAAAGGCGAATGGAATCAGCATCACGTCGGCTTTCAATGGATTGGGTCTGCGCGGAAACGATTCCGCGCCGGTATCGTTCGAGCAAGTCACGATCGAGAAAGACGATCTCATCTCACCTCTCGGCGAGGGACCAAAGGTGATTCTGGAGGTCGCACTCCCCTGGTTTGCGATCGGAACCGCGGCAATGGCCAATGGAATTTGCCGCGCGGCCCTGCAACGCACGACCGAACATCTAACCACGACTGGATTTGAGCATGATGGTACGAAATTGCGCGACCTGCCGAACCTGCGGGCAAGACTGGCCGAGATGAGCGTGCGCACTGAACAATCTCGTAGTCTTCTGGGACAGACGCTTAATCAAATCGAGAGTCCCAGCGAGGTAACTCCGCTGTTCGTTTTGCAAAGCAGACTGGCCGCTTTGCAGGCCGCGGTTGACGTTACCGATCTGGCGATGAAGGCCTGTGGCGGCGCGGCATTCTCGAAAGATCTCGGAGTTGAGCGTCTGTTTCGCGACGCGCGCGCCGGATGGGTCATGGCCCCAACTGTAGATCACTTGAATGATTTCATCGGCAAAGCGCTGACCGGCTTGCCGCTGTTCTGATAACAAATGAGTAACGACGAAACAATTCTACTGGGCGCGGTTGCCTACGATCCCAAAGTCCTGACGATCTGGGAAGGAATTCGCGAACATTTTCAGGAACAAGGCGTACCGATGGATTTCGCGCTCTTCTCAAACTATGAGCGACAGGTTGAAGAACTGCTCAAGGGTCACATCGATATTGCCTGGAATACGCCGCTGGCCCATGTGCACGTGCGGCAACGAACGCGAGGCGAATCGCTTTCGTTGGGAATGCGGGACACCGACCGGGACTTTCACGCCAAGGTCGTTGTTCGGCGCGACGCTGGCATCAAGTCGCTGAAAGACCTGGCCGGAAAAACTCTGGCGGTCGGTAGCGCCGATTCGACTCAGGCTCGCATCCTGCCTCTCTACTTCATCGCCAAAGAAGGTGTCGATGTCAGTCAGACCAAATTGCTGGCCTTCGACACGGATCTAGGCAAACACGGCGACACGGGAACCAGCGAGATCGACGTGCTCAAGGCCTTGCATGAAGGTCGCGCCGACGCCGGGACCGTCGGCGATCTGATCTGGGTAAACGAACAGTCCGCCGGTCACGTCGATTCGGGTAAAGTTGAAGTGCTGTGGACGACGCCCGGCTTCGACCATTGTATGTTTGACGCGCATCCATCTCTGGCGCCAGAGAAGACGGAAGCGTTCAAGCGCGCATTGTTCGCGATGAAATGGGAAAACCCGCAACAGCGCAGATTGCTTGAACTGGAAGGCCTGCGCGAATGGTTACCACCGCGTGAGACTGGCTATCAAAGTCTGCAAGAAGCCTTGCAGCAACAGGGCCGCGAATGAGTGCCGAGATTGCAGTCATGGCCCTGGATTGCGGCGACCTGCCACTCGGCGGCGGCTTGCTCTCGCTATTACGACCCGCGCTGAACGATTTGGAGGGCGGAGGAATTCTGGCCGTCCTGTCGCGCGCGGCGAGTGTACGCGAAGACCTACCCTCCTGGTGTCGGGCTGAACGGCATGAGTATCTCGGCGTTGAGGCAATCCCCGGGGACATCGATCGTCACATGATTGCCCGCGGCGTGTTTTCAGTTTCAAAGCAAGCGCCGCCGGACGAAGGAAAGCTAAAGCCGAGTGAAGGAGAGCAGACTGCCTCAAGTGTGCTCGACATTTCGCCTTTGCCTTTGACCGCCGATCCGTCTACAGGTTTCGCTCCCCGCGGCGCGCGCGTCGAACCAGGTGGTCCGGCTTATCCTTTCACCTTGAATCAGCGCGAGCATGTTGCGCCACCTGAAGTTGCCAGGCTTTATGATCAGGCAGTAAGCGCACAGTGGGACGCCACGCGCGACATCCCCTGGGAGAAGGCGAAGACACTTCCCTTCCCTTTGGCCAGCGCACTCGCGCAAGTCATGACTTTTCTTGCCGAGAATGAATTGTCGGCGCTGTACGTGCCGGCGCGCTTCATTCCGCGCATCCATCCGGCTTACGCGGAGGTGGCGATGTTCCTGGCCACGCAACTCGCCGATGAAGCGCGTCACATCGATGTCTTTCTCAAGCGCGCGCGTTTGTGTGGCGTGGGCCTGGGCATTTCTTCAGTTACTACTTCGCGGTCGCTTCTGTCATTAATGCAAACAGAGGATTTCACCGAAGCCGCGTTTTTGCTTTCAGTGTTGGGCGAAGGAACCTTTTTGGATCTTTTGAGTTTCATTGAGCGCTTTGCGCCGGATGAAGCAACAGCCGAACTCGTGCGGCGCGCCAAAAACGACGAATCGCGCCACGTTCATTTTGGTTTGGCGCACGTGCGTTACGGGCTGACAAACGATCCGAGCCTGTACGGTCGCCTGGAAGCCGCGGTGCGCCGCAGGGCGGCGGCGCTGCACGGAGTGGGTGGCGTGCCGGCGCCGCTACAGGATGCGTTGACGATCCTCGCGGCCGGCAGCACGGAACCGAAAGCCGTGGCGCGCGGTCATGAAGCGTATCGTGAACTACTCGAAACCATGCACACCAGCCGCGTGAGAAGACTGGGACACGCAGGATTCACTCTCGAGCAGGCAGAGACGATTTCGGATCTGCATACGCCTAATTTCATGTGAGAGGTTCGCGTCTAAGTCCTGGTAGTCGATCCAGTCTGCGATCTCATTAGCACCGCTTTAGCGAGGTGACCAATGTCAACCAAAGATCATTCGAGCCGTTTCAACGGCTTCCTCGCTAAAACCGTTCAAACGGTTGCAGCATTATTCGTTTACTCGTTAGCACCTTGCTGAAGCGAGGTGCTAATGAGATCGGCCGGACTTGAAGCTGACTTCCGATCGGTTGATCTTGATCACTAATACAACTCATCAAGCAGATCGGCCCACGCGCGTACTTCTCTCGCCGGATCGAACAGCGGCGCTAATTTCTTAGCACGAGTTTTCAACCGAGAGAGAAACTTCGGATCACTTTCTGCTCGCTTCATTAGCCGCGCCAGTTCACGAGTGTCACCCACACCAAAGAGACCGGGACAGTCTGGGCCCAGAATGCCGATGTTGCCATCAATGCGTGAAGCCAGGACGGGAACTGCGGCGACGATCGCTTCTGACAAGACGTTAGCGCCACCTTCAATCCGGGAAGGGATTACACAGAGATCGCTATTGGCCAACACACGCAGCGCACGCGCCCGCGACACCTCGCCCAGCCAACGATAGCGTGGATTGAATTTCATTTCGCCACGCGCCTTTTCTACCATTTGCTTCGTCATTGCCCGACCAATCTGCAGGATGCGTATTTGTGATGTCGCCGGCAACAATCGCGACGCGAGGGCCGCGCGAAAAGGATCCTTTACCGGTCGCAGGTGGCCAATTACACAGACATCAAAAACCCGGCGAGGCGCCCGCCGGTTGGTCCGCACCGACTTCGCTTCTACTGATTGATAAATCACTCGCGTCTTCTTTCGCAGAGACAACGTCAGTTCTTTTAAGGCCCGTGGTTGCAGCAGTACTATTCTGTCCGCAAGCTTCAGCGATTCCTTTGCTCGAATCTTGGTTTGAATGTCGCGATACAAATCCGTGCCGGTGAGCGCGACGACCAGCGGCGCGTCCGGATTCTTTCTACGCCAACGAGTAATAGATGGACTGCTGCGTCGGGCATGCAACGCGATCAGAAGACCGAAAGGCTGTTGGTCATATTTCTCGGCAATCGAAACCTGATGACCGAGCTTTCTGAGAATTTTAGCCCAGCGAACCGCGGTTACGCGATTGCCGTAATTTGAGCCCGGCGGCGCGGGGGTAATGATTCCAATCCTCATGCTTCGGTATCAAGCGGCTTAGTGTCAGAAGCCCGACCATGCGAGAGGGCTACCCTCTAAGTGGGTTACAACGCGCAGGTGCGGAAGCCCGCCCAGACGTCGCGGCGATCAGGCGGGTAGAAGTTTCGATAGGCGTTGTGAATCAGACGCGATCGGGTCGCCCAGCAACCGCCGCGAAGAACTTTGTGATCGCCAAACCAGGGCGCCGAATATTCTTTGTATGGTCCAGGCACGAATCCCGGATAAGCGCCAAAGTCACTCGCGGTCCATTCCCAAACGTTCCCGATCATCTGCCGGCAGCCGAACGCGCTGTCGCCTGCCGGCAATAGTCTAACGTCGACGCAACCCATCGCTCGCCAATCGAGATTTGCGCATGCAGGTGTCGGGGTCTCATCACCCCAGGGGAACCTTCGCTTCTGTTTCGTGATGCTTTGGTCGTCGGTGGTCGGCTCGGCGCCGGCGGCTATTTCCCATTCTGCTTCCGAGGGCAAGCGACGACCGGCCCAGCGACAGTAAGCGTCGGCTTCGTACCAGTTCACATGCAGCACCGGTTGACGTTCGTTCAGCGAAACCACCTCGTCGAATTCGCGGCAAAACCATTTGCTTCCGTCGCGCAGCCAATAAACCGGATGCTGCGCGCTTACGCGTTGCCGCCAGCGCCAGCCTTCTTTGATCCAAAGTTCACGCCGTTCATAGCCACGATCCTCGACGAACGCAGCGAACTCGCCATTGGTCATAGCCGTGCGCGAAATCGCAAAGGGCTCTACTTCAACTTCGTGCGCGCCCATCTCGTTATCGAAAACAAACGGACGATCGGGCGCGCTGCCGAGCAGAAAACGGCCCCCGGGAATCATAGTGTCGCCTAATGTCTCCGGCGATGGCTCGTCCTTAATCTGATTGGTTAGTTCTGGTGAAGGTTTCATCTCTCTGTCATCGGCAAACTTAGGCTTCGAGTAACCCAGGGTCTGCCGTGTACAGGCAATCGCCTCGTCGTGCATGTCTTCGTGCAGCAGAACCAGTGAAAGAAAATACATGGCCTCTTCAAATCGCCTTGAGTCCTTTTCAGATTCGCAAAGGTTCATGACTTCGTCCAGAACATTCTGCATATAGACAAACGTTTCGGACTTTGACGGCAGCGTCAGGTCCCAGCGAGTTTCGTGCGCGACCTTTGCCGAGTCATAGAGCGCGTCACCATTGGCCATTATCGGCTTCCGGCCATGCAGATGACGTAGCACCCAATACTCCTGAAACCAGGCGACGTGGCCGATTTCCCAGAGCAATGGATTAACGATATCCAGCCGCGCACCAATCATCTGATCTTGATTCAGATCATCGACCAGCGCACGGGTGCGTTCGCGGGCTTCGCGCAACGATTCAGTTATGGCGCTACACCTTGAATCCATTTAGACAGTCGTATATCCGGAGCTGCGCACACAGTTTAGCATGGAGGGTGTGTAGGTTTTCTTCACCCAGCCCAGATAGTCTTATTATGTTTCGGCTGTGACTAAGGCTGTGACTATGGAAGAAGAGAGACCGGTGGCGGCGTGAGGGCCGGCACCTTTGAAGGTGCGGCAGTCGCACGAAGAGTACGGCGCTTTTGGCCGTTGTTTTTTCTAGCGGCTTCGCCAGTAGCATCTGTCGAGCCATTCCTCGCACTCGATGGTTTTAGGTGAGCAGCGTCAGGCTTATTCGTGCGCACGGTATTGGTTCCGCTCGAGTCTTTTTTTGGATTCGCTTTGGCATAATCCACGACTTCGCCGGCACTCTCGTCCCAGTGGTTAAGACCATAAAAGGTAACAAAGCCGCCGGCAAGCAGAATGAGTAATATCGCTACCAACACCGCCGGGGCACGGGTCGGCTTGGGAATCAACCAGAGGTCGTCGTGAGGTTTGAGGATCGAATAGCTATCAAAGGGGTCGACTTCTGCGACGCGCCCTGTTCCGACTACGGTCGTGTTAACTGTGCAGTCATTTGTGGACTTACGCCCCGAAGTAATCGCTGTTTCTTTTCGCTGGCTATTCTCTTTGCGACCCACGCGGCGAAGGGCTTCCCGAAAATCGCTCGCGCTCTGGAACCGGCCCTCGGGCTCCAGGGCCATCGCGCGACCGAGGATAACAGCTATCTCAGAGCCAACCGCGGGATGAACCTCGTGGGCAGGCTTGAGTAGATCAGTCTTCGACTTCGCGACCGCGGCTGCGCGCGCCAGCGCGTCCGGCGGCTTAACGCCCGTAAGCAGATGGTAAAGCGTGGCCCCCAACGCATAGATGTCACTCCGCGGCGAAGTCCCTTGATCATGGATCTGTTCCAGCGGCGAGTAGCGCCGCGTATAACCAAAGATGCTGGTGGATGATGTTACCGCCGAGGCGTCCGCACTTTCGGCTTTCGCCAGTCCAAAATCGAGCAGAGCGATTTGACCGTTTGCAGTCACCTTTAGATTGTGCGGCTTGATATCGCGATGAATGATCTGGCGGTCGCGGGTGTGCAGATAGACGAGCGCATCCAGCAATTGATCCGCCCAGGCGATCACCTGATTTAGTGGAAATGGTCCTGGCTGGGTGGCGATGATCTCGGCCAGGTCGGCCCCCGAAATATATTGCATGACCAGGAACGCGCGGTCGCCTTCGGTGAAGTAGTCGCTGACCCGGGGCAACGCCGAATGATGTAGCCCTGCCAGGAGACGGGCTTCCTGCTCAAACTGTCGACGTAGCCGGCTATCCAGTGAAAAGGTTTCCTTCAGCGCCACCGTTGTGTCCAGCCGCTCGTCAACTGCTTCATACACTGCCCCCATGCCTCCGCTGCCCAACCGTTGGACAATACGGTAACGGCCCTGTAGGACATCGCCGGACGTCAGGACAGACGAACGGTTCTCCAATTTGGTGACCGACACTGGCGGTTTGTTATCCATCTTCGAGAGACTTTTCTGGCCGCGCGTGGGATTGTTAAGGACGGAGCAGGTCCAACTCAGAGAAAGGCCACGACCGGACTTGCGTTCAGATTGTCACAATTAGCAGAGAGGACTTTACCGAGGGGCGGACGGCCTGCTTGCCGTCGACTATCAGGAAGTGCCAGAGACTGAGAAGGAACTTCCTTGTCTTTGACTATACGATATCGACGGAAGCTAAGACAAGAGCGTTCTCGCCGCTGCCAGTACCGCTTTTGCCTCGCATGCCCCGATTTTCCCCACAGTTAACTGACTCGCCCCCTTTCATTGCCAATCGCCGTGAAACTTGTAACTGAAACCTTCAGCCCGGCGTCTGAACTAGAGACAACCCAATTGCCAATAGTTCCTGCGCAATTAACCCCAGACGGCGATGGAGATCGAACCTATTGGTACACCGTTCTTTCACGGCATCCATGCCTCAGATGCCAGTGTTCTCAGCCGCAGTTTGTAAACCGTTGCTTCCGGTGCAGGAGCATTGAGGGAGAGCTCTCCAATGACTCGACTCATCAGAGTCTTTTCAACCCTCCGCACGCGCACCCTTTTCTTGATTTTTGTCGTCATGTTTCTCGTTGCGTTTATTGCCGGCTTTGCCGTGGCCCTGGTAGTCCGGACCAAACCTCCACCCCAGGCTGTGACCGTGCCTCCTACGGACTTTAGCGTTGCTTTACCGGAAGGCTCGACGACGATCACGATTACTGATCCCAGATTACAGCCAAGCGAGCTCGCGCGCTTTGTAGTCGAACGTCACGGAAATGCCGTGACCGGTCTGCCAGCGTCTCGAAAACAGATCGTTGCACGGCTAGGTCTAAGTCCTGAGGATCTGAAATTTTTTCGCCACGAATTAACCGGAGTATTTTCTCCTTCTGATTCTGCCTGGCAGCGGGCAATCCGAATCAGAAACTGGCTGGTAAACGCCCATTACCAGATGGCCCTGCCGGGTCTGTCGACAAGGGTTCCCCGCGAAGCCTACCAGGAGATGCGTCAGGGAAGACCCGTGCTCTGCGGCAACCTGGCTGAAATTTACGTGGCCCTGTGCGAAGCTGCGGGAGTTGTGGCTCGGCCGGTCGGTTTGAGTCTGATGGTGCGCGACGGAACTTTTGGCAGCGATACTCATGCCGGGGCAGAAATTTGGGTGCCGCAAATGGGCGGCTGGATCTATCAGGACTCGACTTTCGACTGCCACTGGGAAATCGATGGCAAACCTGCGAGCGCACTGCAACTGCACGAAGCATTGATGGAGGGTCGCGAGATAAAATTGGCATCCCAGAATTCATCGGCAGAATCGCTGGTGCGAAACTACTACGTTGATCCGCGCCTTTTCTTTCGCCACATATCCTACGAGTACAAGCCCGGCGGACCATTGGTCTATTACGTTGATACCCGGCTCGAGCCCCTGAATATGCACGATCGGTTCTGGCTACAAACCGACGACCACGCTGTCATCGAAGGTCTCGACACCAACGGCAACACAATCGTCGAACGGCGGGGAGAAGTTGTGCCCGGTATTTTCGCGCAGCTTATCGGCAACGTTCTTTTCATCAGGGACAGAAGAGATCAGAACCGAGGGATTCGAGTTCGGTCTTCGAGCGGTCCGGTCGAAGTATGCGCTTACGAGCACTGGCGGGCCCAGGAGTTGGGAATTTTTGCCGGCACAAATCTGGTCACTAACGGCTCGTTCAATCTCACAGAAAAATCCGGACCCGTCGCCACAGGTTGGTCAGTTAGTGGCCCAGTCGAAGCCTTGACCACGATGGGAGGTCAGGGAATGGGAGCTCAGCCGGGCGGAAAGCTCTCGCAGCGAGTCATGGTGCGGCCGGGTGGTCGCTATGTAATGTACGCCAAGATCAGTGTCGCCAGAGGCCTGGTCGTTTGGTCTATGGCTGATTCATCGAGAGGCATGGTTTCAAGAGGCGTCATTAAACCATCTCAACTGACTGAAATAGTTTCAGACGTGGTAGAAAGCCAGAGCGGTTATCTCGACGTCTCGTTCGAGTTGCCCGAGGGCGGAGGGTTTCGGGCGATGGATGTGATCGTTACGGAAATGCCAACTAATGGTCTCCAGCAAATTTCTCCCAACCCAAACAGTGATCTAAACAAGCTTTCGGTGGCTGTCCCTCGCTGATATACTCGCCCACCTCGAATCATCGCCGACAGATTCCTGGGCGTCATGCTGACGATGAAATATTTCAAGACGGATTTGTAAGCGTAATGACCCATGCTTTCTCGTGACAATTGCGATCCGCCCGCGAGTTAGTAGAGCGATCTCCCGCTCGCGACCACGAAGCCGATTTCCTACTAACGGTTTTCCGCGAGGCGAGCAGAAGGAACTGAAACTATGTTGGCGGAGCTACAGTTTGGAACCGACAAGTCATACATAATCGACCCGGATTGGCCAAAGGTTTATGCCTGTCAGGTTGTGAATCTACAACATCCAACCCTGCTGCGGGTCTTCGATGTTTGCGTCGATGATCAGGATCGATGGGTCCTGGTTCGTCAGGCTCACCCGCGTAAGTGGCGCTGGCTCTACGACCGCAGCGTTACGGCCAATCGAAACGAACTGGTAACGATTGCCTCAGTCTTGCTCTCAGTCTCAGAGGCCCTGTCATATTTGCACCAAGCTCAGTTTCGGGGTCTGAATTTCTCGGCCTGGTATGAATCAGCACGCACCACTGAATCAGTTGACGGCGAGCTTCACTTCGGGATGATGCCTCCAACGCCGACCGAAGCGTTCAAGAATTCTGAAACCAGCTACATGGGATCCTTGGCATACTCAGCACCTGAAGCACTGCTTTGCTTTACTACCCCGAAAGACTTCGTCTATCGGCCCCCGACTCCGGAGTCCGATTCCTACTCGTTGGCATGTTTGCTGTTTGAACTCCTCACTGGCGAAAGACTAATCAACGCGCCCGACATTGAGGGCGCAGTGCGGCAAGTAACGTCCGCCGCTTTCCCTACGCTTCAAAAAATGCGCCCCGATCTTCCGGCGGAAATAAGCGACTTCGTTACTCGTGCGCTATCGCGCTCACCCGAGGCGCGCCCGTCTCTCAGAGACTGGAGTTTCATCATGGAAGCTTTGGGTGGGCGACTGCTTACGACGGCTTCGTTTTCGGAAGGTCCGCCGCAATCGAATGTCGATCCGCAAGCCGCCACGCCTAAGTTAGTTTCGGTTTTGGAAGACGAAGGTCTAGTCCAGAGGATTCGAATCATAGCTCCCATTGGCACGGGTGCGATGGTCAGCGAATACCTGGCGGAAGTCTCAATTGACGCATCCGACGAGGAACGAACAGTCTCAACGGAGCCGACACTGTCGGCCTCGGCTGAAAATGAAGCGATCACTAAGGAACTCCAACTTCCGCCAGTCGATTCATTAATGTTCCTGCCGCCTCCACCGACCCAGGAGTTTGAACCTCCCGCTCCAGTCACCGGGCAATTGCCGGCGGATTACGCAACCGGGCCGGACACGCCTCTTTATCTGGACGAGAACGTTCAATTCACAGTCTATCGGCCGAAAGCTATGGTTCCGCAAAAATGGTATTCGCTGCTGGCGTTCGCGCATCTGTCGGAAAAGCGCGAAGACGCCACTGAAGACGAGCCGGATCCGGTGGCCGAAGTGCGCCAGCAGGCCCAGCGTATCTTGGGCGAGCAGGCTGCTGATTATCAGAATTTGATGCAGGACACGCTGCAGGCCGTTCCCCGCGAGGGCACGATTACCTTTGTGCCGACGATGCCGGGCATCGAGTTCAATCCTTCCAGTCGCAGTTTCACCTGGGAAGAGTCAGTGCATCGCGAGGACTTTCGCTTGCGCGCTGAACGGAGTCACGATGGGCGCGTTTTGAAAGGACGTCTCTCCGTTTTTCTAGACAAGATCCTGCTGGCGGATATTCCGCTGAGCATCCGAGTTGATAGCCATCAGACGCCGACTCAGCAAAGAAAAGCTCTGGAGGAAACACATGCTCGCCCTTACCGGAAAATCTTTGCTTCCTATTCGCATCGCGATATTGAAGTCGTCGAACAGTTCGAGCGCTTTGTGGAGGCTTTAGGTGATCGATACCTGCGCGACGTGACGTATTTGCGCGCCGGTGAAGCGTGGAGCGAAAAGTTGGAAGAGATGATCGTTAAGGCAGACATCTTTCAACTTTTCTGGTCGAGCAACTCGATGAACTCACCGTTTGTCAGGCAGGAGTGGGAATACGCGCTGTCACTTCGGCGGCCAAACTTCATTCGGCCTACTTACTGGGAAGAGCCGCTGCCTGCCAGACCCGATCAGAAACTTCCGCCCGAAGAACTGATGCGACTGCATTTCCAGCGGATTCATGGCGGTGATTATTCTCGAAGAGCTGAGTGGCCAACTGAGGAAGGAATGCCGATGGCCGCGGCGCCGGAAACTACCCGCAGCAGGCCGGCTTCGGGAGAGGGCCGGTATAGCAATACGATTGAGTTCCCTCCGCCTCCGCCAGCATCGATCCTTGAAGATTCGCCCGCGGAAATAGGCAGCAGCGGAAACTATTCTGATGAATACGCCGCTCCGATCCCGGCCTCACCTCTACCGCCACTATCTACGCTGGCTACAACTCCGCGGCAAGACGCTAGAGACGAATTCCCGCTGCAACTACCGCGCCCTCCGGCAACGCCGCAGTTTCCATTGGACGACTTCCCGCCGCCCCCGGCACCAATCGCCGCGGCCCCGCCGCCACTGCCTTCGATGGCTACAGCGCCGCCACCCGCTCCGATGGCCGCACCCCCGCCGCCACCAGCCCCGGTGTCAGGTTCATTTCCGCCCGAGGTTCAATATTCTTCTCGATCGGGAGGTGGCGTGATGAGTGTGGTGAAGGCCACTCTTAAGGATAGGCGCACGGTCGAGTTTGTCCTGACGAGCGATCCTCCGGCCGGCGGTATGAAGAAAACCTATTTCAGCCCGGACCGATCCTATGTAGTACAATTCTTTCATGACCACTCAGCCGGTCAGGATCCTCAGCGTCTGGCCCGTTTGGATTTGATCCTGGGAAGATATAATCCCACACTTCCCGAAGCGAAAGGTGGAGCCCGCGGGGTTACCAAAACCTCGGCGGAATACTTCAAGAGATTGTTCTGCTGGCCGACGGGCATCGTAGTGCAGCCCGACATCGGCATTGTGGCGCCAACTTATCCGCCGAACTACTTCTTTGATAAAGGGCCCTTCAAGGGTTTGGAAAAAGAGGGCAGATGGTTTACCAGCACGCGCTTGCGCGGCATGCTACCCGAGGAAGAGCGCGGCACTTGGATTAACTATTTCAAGCTGTGCATTCTGATGACCCGTGCCGTGCGACGATTACATTCCGTCGGACTTGCCCACTCTGATCTGTCGTGTCGCAACATTCTGATCGATCCTTCAAACGGCCAAAGCATCGTGATCAATATCGACTCGCTGGTGGTCCCGAACCTGTTCCCCCCTGATGTAGCCGGGACGCCAGGCTATGTCGCTCCTGAGGTGCTCTCAACCATACAATTGGATCTCAGAGATCCTAATCGGATTTTTCCCAGCACCAGAACCGACCTGCACGCGCTACCGGTTTTGATTTACGAATACCTGTTGTCCAGACATCCGTTTAAAGGTCCGAAAGTGAACTCTAAGCTGTCACCCGAGGAAGATGAGCACTTGAGCATGGGCGCGAAAGCTTTGTTCGTCGAAGATCCGAATGATAGTTCTAATCGGCCCAAGGACCTGAAGATTCCTTTTTCTGTGTTGGGCCCGCATCTGTCTGAGCTGTTCCTCAGTGCCTTCGCCAAAGGACTGCATTCTCCCAACGATCGGCCCTCAGCACATGAGTGGGAACGAGGCCTGGTCAAGACCTGGGACTTAATACATCCCTGTCGTAATCCTTCCTGCTCGCATAAATGGTTTGTTCTGCACGATCAGGCGAAGGTTCAGTGTCCATTCTGCGAAACAAAAGCACGAGGCCCAATTCCGATTTTGAGGCTGCGCAAAGAAGAACGTCCGGGCCAGTGGCTACTGGATGCTCAGGTGGTTGTCTACGATGGAATATACCTCTTTAAGTGGCATGTTTTCGATAATGTTTTTTCTGGTGAAGAGGCGGATCGAACACCGCAAGCATACTGTCAGTTCTATCAGGGACAGTGGATCCTGGTTAATCAGAATCTCGCTTCACTGACCTCGCCGAGCGGCAACAGGGTTCCACCCGGCCAGGCTGTAGTGCTCAAGCAAGGGGCGCAGATCAGACTCGGCCTGGAGCCTCATGGAAGAGTCGCCGAAGTTCATATGGTAGAGGTGCCGTAATCTTCAGCCTCACTGAGACAAGTCCCCAAAACTTTGGTGCCGGCGCTTGCTCTTGAGTTTCGCGGCCTACAGGTAACAGCACCGCCTCCGGTTGAACTACCAGATGGGCATTGGGAAAGATCATACTCATGCGACTGTACTGTTTGGCGTGTTCCGAAAGTGCCCTCTTCTCAATATAACCATGCCGGGACGTCATCAGCCGCGACGATGAACGTGATAAGTCGGGAAGGTACCATAACCCTTGGCCTGTGGCACCTGCCCGACGTAATCGCAGACAAAGGCTTGCGTTCCCTGCGCTGCCGCCAGCGCCGCGAAGCCCTGGCTCGCGTATACCTGACCGGGCGGTGTGATGGGTTCGATCCTGGCCGCGCGACTTACATGCGTGCCAAAGAAGTTCTGTTTTTCAGTAATAGGATCAATACACTCAAACACCGGACCCGCATGCAGGGCCATCCTTAAGTTCAGATCTGCGGGCAATGACTTCTCTTCCCAATTCGTTTGATTGATCGCGTCACATAATTCGAGAGCAAATCCGCCCGCTGCCTCAATATCCCGAAAGACCATGAAGAGACCATCGCCCCAGGTATTTTTCATCACGGGTTGGTAAGCGGTTCGCTTCAAAAGTTGAGCAATAGTTCCCAAAAATTGATTCAGGAAAAGCGGGATCTGGTCTTCGTTCAGCCTGCTGAAATGCAGCGCGTCAGCGAAAAGCAAGGACTTAATCTCCGGCACAAGACTCGGAACGGGCGACTTAACATCGTCCCGGCTAACGGCGCGAATCTCTTTCAGATTATTCAATCCAGCAGCTTCCAGAATTTCCTGCAGATCTATTACTTCGACCCGCAGGCCATCGTTGCGCCAACGTAAGACGTTTCCGGCGGTACCGCCCAACTTTCCTTCACGTCCATCCCAAACGGCCATTGGAATCAGTTCGGTCCCCAATTGGCGCGCCCGAGTAGCCCCCAATCCATATAACATCAGGTTCGCATATTCGTTCGAGATTCCCCCGCCCTCCATTCTTAAGTCTGAGGCCGTGAGGGCCTCAGTTGCTTTTTCCAGAATGTCTTCATAGCGTGCTTTCCAATCGCCACTGGGTATAACCTCAACGCTGTCGCTGAGAAACTGCTCTTTGTTGTAAGGCAAAACTACGTGAACCTTGGCGCCGATTTCCAGCAGTGTCTCCAGAAACAGAATGTCCGATCCGTTCGCTGCCGAAGCGAATCCGGAGCCGGGATCTAATTGTTTTAGGCGCTCCCGAATTGCCTGTCGCACTAAGTTTTCCAGCTCTGGCGGAAATCGCGGCGAGACACGATCAGGACCATCGATCATATGACCTGAGAAGACTACTACTGGTGGAATCCGTAAAATCTCTTCAATGCTGGTTTCCGCTTTGCCAAAATGATTCAGAATCAACGACGCGTTATGCCGGGTGGAAGCAAGGTCACCGAGCTTGCCTCGGTCCATGGCGACCGCGCGCCGATACAGCGACTCTGCTTCATGCCAGTCTTCCAGGATCAACGATGCTTCCGCCAAGGTGGCGAGCAGCCAGTATTCCTGGGTTCCGTGAGTATCGGTTCGGTCAATTTCTCGAGCGCACGATTCGCGAACCTTTCGCGCAAGTGTAAGAGCATCTTCTCTTTGCCCGGAGAGCAGGGCCGTGGTTGCCGCATTGATCCCACTCCAGTAACCACCGGCCAAATCGTAAGCCTTTCGGTAATAGTCGTGAGCTAAGGAGAGCTCTTGCGCGGCGACGTCAAGATTTGTTTTTTCATTCTCCCAGCGGTCTTTGTGAATGCGCGCGACAAGTCCCAGCGTCTCTTCATCCAGGTTATCTTCCTGCTCAAGTTCCAGGAGAATCACCTCGGCTTTGTCTGGCGCGCCTGAACGAAGAAGCGCCAACGCTTGTAGTTGTCTTAAACGATGATCTACCGGCCATTCTTTCAGCGCCTCAACCAGAATATCGTAAGCCATTAGGGGCTCACCTAGTCTTAGCATCTGATCTGCGGTCGAGACATAAAGGTCAGATCGAGTTCGCCACAGTTCAGCGGCTCTCGAGCGCCAAAGACCGAGCAGTTCCACCAATCCCATCGAACTGATGTCCGGCGGAGGAGGCCTGTCTTCGCGGTCAAGATTGTTTGCGTCTTTATTTCTCACAACCGTTGAATGAATTTGGAGACGCCAGCGTTTATCGATCAGATGCGGGGCACTAGCCCGACCGTCAGGGAGGGCTTCATTAATGCGCCTCGGAGCCCTCCCTAACAGTCGGGCTAATGCCTCGGAGAATCAGCAACACACTCTTAACCCTCTACCGGATTACTGAGGGTGCCAAGTTTTTCGATGCTCACTTCGAAAACATCTCCGGCTTTTAATAGGACCGGCGGCTTGCGAAAGATTCCCACGCCATCCGGTGTGCCGGTCGCAATTACGTCGCCGGGCTCGAGTGTGATTCCCTGCGAGATATACGAGACGAGATACGCCACCGTGAAGATCATCTTCTCGGTGTTTGATGACTGCATGACTTCACCATTTAAGCGACCCTCGATCTTCAGCGCCTGAACGTCCGGAATTTCATCGCGCGTAGTAATGAACGGTCCCAGCGGCGCGAAGGTGTCCAGACCTTTGCCACGGGTCCATTGCCCATCGCCGTATTGAAGGTCGCGCGCGCTGACGTCATTGATCAAGCTGTAGCCAAACACATGATCCAGCGCGTCCGCCTCAGTGACCTGCTTTGTTCGACGGCCTATCACGACGGCCAGCTCCGCTTCGTAGTCCACCTGACTGCTGATCGTCGGCAGGATGATCGGATGGTTATGGGCATTTAGAGAGCTGGTCAGCTTGTTGAAGATCAGCGGCGCCTTGGGCGGTGCGGCCCCACCTTCGATGGCATGGTCAACGTAGTTGCGTCCGATAGCAAGAATCTTGCTCGGGAACACTGGGGGAAGAAATTCGACGGCATCAAATGCGAATGCCGTGGCAGCGGCGCGCGCGTGACGCGCTTCGGTGTTAGTTAGAAGCGCATCGATTTCCTTAAGCGCTGTCTCGCCCCGGTTAATCACGCTCGCGCTATCGGAAACATTCAGCAGCCAGTTCGCAGATTGACCTCCGGCGGCTTTCACTGCGCGAGCGAGCTCAGCCACGTCGCACAACGTGTCTCCGAAAGCGATTCCCAGACGGCACTCGCCCGAGGCTCTTGTTTGGAATTGCGCAAGCTTCATCTCATCGCTCTCCAACCGTGATTCGTGATCCGGCCCCCTGCAATCGCTGGTAAAATCCAAAAGTAACGATGAATTCCATTACAGAACGTTAGTTGTAAAGTGAAGCCGAGAAAGCGGGCCGGACCCCGCTACCCTTTGCAAAAACCCACTCAGCGTCAAACAGAATCTAACTCAGCGGCTGGAGAAGTCAATCAAACTGTGGCCAGGGATTTGGGATTTCAGGCATATTCCGGCAAGACAGCATAGCCTGTGGGAAGATAGGTAAGTAGAATGAGGTCAGCCGATTGTTGGAGTTCACAACTCTTAACAAATTTTTACCTGCTCTTGACACAGCTTAATACCGAGCGGCGTATGCTGTCGTCCGCATACCGCAAGACATTTCAGAGGTCAAGATGAAATTAAAAAGAAGAAAATTCCTCGGCGGCTTCAACCGGTTCCGGCTTATGCTGACCCTGGGTTTGGCTGTGCTATTACCGGCAGCGGCGCTTATATACGTCAACTTCAGCCAGTTGAGGACCTTCGAGCGCGACAAGGTCCTGGAGGCCGCCATTCATCGCGACTTTCAGGAAATGCTCGCCATTACCGAGAAGAAAATCAATAAGAAGGCCTACACGATGGCTGAGGAAGTACGAGATCTTTTCCCATCGCCGGACGCAGACCCTGCGGACAAAGAAAAGAAGCTTGATCTCATTTTGGCAAAGAATCCATGGATGGTACACGCCTTCCTCTTTGACGAAAAAGGATTAGTACTCCGCTCGCAGCCGGGACAGATGAGTGATAAGTACGTCCGCGAAGAGCATGAGCGCATGGTCGAGAGTTTCCATGGATGGTTCGGCATGGAAGGCAAGATGTTGGTGGAGATGTTGCACAAGAAAAGCCGACCCATCAATTTCTATCCTGAGCATACAAAGCGGGCGGGAGTCGAAGCTTATATCGCCACTGCCTATTTCGTTTTGCCTCAGCTCTCCACAGACAGAGTGGTGATGGGCGGAGTCATCTTCGATCCCTGTTACCTGAAGGGAACTTTATTTCCACAGGCGCTCGAGGAGCAGGTCAATCAGAAATCGAGTGACCAGAGTGGAAACCAGATTGCCATGATGATCTATCCCGCGGACACCGAGATGGGAAAAGATATTAAGCCTCTGGCCGCCACGGCCGGTTGGGGCGAAGGCAAGCCGGAAGTCATGCGCAAGTTCGACGACGGTTTCCGCGGGCTGGCGCTGGGGATAAAATACCAGGGCACGAGCGTGCAGGCGCTGGGCCAGACCTGGATGCATCGCAGTTTTCTGATCCTCGGCATTCTTTCGCTGATGATAATTGGTGGCCTGGTGCTGACAAAACACGTGGTCAGCAAAGAAATGGCTTTAGCTCGCCTGAAATCTGACTTTGTTTCGAACGTATCGCACGAGTTGCGCACGCCACTGGCATTGATCAGGTTGTACGCCGAAACGCTCGAACTGGGACGCATCACAACGCGGGAAAAGAAGCAGCAGTATTACCGCATCATTCGCAAGGAAAGCGAGCGGCTGACCGCGCTCATCAACAACATCCTGGATTTCTCGCGCATTGAGGCGGGCCGCAAGGAATATGAATTCCGCGACACGAACATCGCGGAGCTGGTGCATAACACGCTCGACTCTTATCGCTACCAAATCGAGCAACAGGGCTTCGCGTTTGAAGAGAGCATTGATTCGAATCTGCCGCCAGTCCGTGTGGACCGGGAAGCAATCGCGCGCGCTCTCGTTAACCTGGTGAACAACGCGCTGAAGTATTCAACCGACGAAAAATTCCTGGGGGTGAAACTCTACCGCGAAAACGGCGTCTTGAAGCTCGAGGTGGCGGATCGCGGTATCGGAATCGAGCGTCGCGACCAGGCAAAGATTTTTGAGAAGTTTTATCGGACCGGCGATCCGCTGGTGCACAACACGAAAGGGAGTGGCCTGGGTTTATCACTGGTCCGCCACATCACACAGGCTCACGGCGGAGAGATCGCCGTGGAGAGTACACCCGGAAAAGGCAGTAAGTTTACGCTGTCGTTGCCGCTGGCTTCATCCGGATCGGCGTCAGCAGCCCGCGCGTAAGCAATCCCGACGTGTCGGGACTCCCCTACGGTCGGCCTTCTGACAGGCGCGCCGAGGAGTCGGCAGATCGCGCAGCATAAGGAATCAGCGCATGATGAAACGAAAAATCAAATTCAACGGGCAATCAAACGGCAACGCGATCGGCGGTCCGTCCGGGGCCACTGCTTCAATCGGCCGCAACGTCGCTGAACAGAGTACCAGCCGGAAGACTCGCATATTGATTGTCGAGGACGAACCGGCGATGGTCGCCGGCCTGCGCGACAACTTCGAGTATGAAGGCTATGAAGTGATCAGTGCCGCCGACGGCGCGGAAGGCCTTGACCGCGCCCTCGCTGATAATCCGGATCTGGTTGTGCTGGACGTAATGATGCCGCGGATGAGCGGGCTGGACGTCTGCAAGCAGTTAAAGTCCCAGCGGCCGTCAATACCCATCATCATGCTAACCGCGCGCGGCCAGGAGATCGACAAGGTGGTAGGCCTGGAGTTGGGCGCCGATGATTACGTTACCAAACCATTCTCTATTCGCGAGCTGATGGCTCGCGTGAAAGCGGTGCTGCGCCGTGTCGCGCCGCACGCACCCCCATCCGAGGTCTATCGTTTCAGCGATGTCGAAGTGAACGTCCGCAGCAATGAAGTGCTGCGCGCCGGCGCGGCGGTCGACCTTTCGGCAAAGGAGTTCGCCCTTCTTGCATACTTCGTCGCGCATCCCGCGGAGACACTCAGCCGCGACCGTTTGTTGGATGCGGTGTGGGGTTATGAAAACTATCCGAATACTCGGACCGTCGACACGCACATAGTTCATCTCAGGCAGAAGTTGGAACCAAATCCGGAAGAGCCGCGTTTTATTCTTACCGTTCATGGCAGTGGCTATAAGTTCGTCGGATAAGGACAAGATCTTTTATGGGTCAGACAAGATTCAATGGTGGCTTAGCAGCCCGGCGGGCCGTCGATCTCCAGGCGCCTCTGCCCCGACGCCGGACTCCACGCGCGACCCGGCGGCAGGAACTTGAGCTGAAGCTGGCGGCGCTACAGAAGGATTACGCTGATCTGCATACGGCAATTTTCGAAGCCGCGCAGGTGCACCGGCGGTTGTGCGCTCCGCGTTTGGTTCGTTACGGGGACTTCGAGATCGCCAGCGAAATCTTCGCGGTTCGCCATCTTCCCGGCGACTTTTTCACGGTGAAGACGACGAGCGCCGGCGTAATTCTGGCGCTGGGTGACATCTGCGGCAAAGGTCTGGCGGCCGGGATGTGGACCACGCACCTGGTGGGATTGGTTGGGGCGCACGCGGCTGTGACTTCCGATCCGGAATCCATAGTTGCGGGCGTGAACCGCGACGTTTGCGGGATGGGATCGGTACCGCTGGCCAGCTTGTTTCTGGGAAGGCTTGACTCGACTACTGGAAAACTCGAGTACTGCAGTGCCGGACATCCACCCGCGCTGCTCTTACGCGCGAACGGCAATTTGGAATTGCTTTCTGACGGTGGACTGTTGCTCGGTGTCACTGCAAACGCCCCCTATACGAGTGGCTGCGTCGAACTGCGCTCGGGCGACGTGCTGCTGACTTATTCCGACGGCGTCCTCGAGTCGGTTAACAATGCGAACGAGGAGTTTGGCTATGCGCGCATCGAGGCGCAATTGCGCCGCGCTCAAACCAACTCTGCCGATGCGATGCTGTTTTCGGTGTTAGGCGCGGTTCAGGACTTCGCCGCCACCCGCCCGCTCGTAGACGACATGTCGCTGGTAATCGTTCGTCGAAGTCCGCAAATCCACTAAGCAATTCGGCCCGGAAATCACGGTCCGAAGCGGAGGCAGTTCGAACTGGTATTCTTTCGCTCACTTTCAACAACACGCTCAGCGCTCGAGGCCCAGAAAGGTCCGCATGCGATCCAGCTCAGCCTCGAGTTCGCGTTTGAAGGCGCGATCGCGCGGTTGAGATCCGACATAGCCGAACTCAGACTTAAGCTCGCCGTTCTTCACTGAGAGGTTGCCCCAGCCAATCACGCGTTCGCGCCAGAGCAGCGGCAAAGCGTAGTAGCCGAGCTGGCGTTTCGGCGCGGGTGTGTAGGCTTCAAAGCGGTACACCCAGCCCCACAACAGCTCGAAACGGTCCCTGTCGCGCACCACTGGATCGAAAGGCGCCAATAGACGTACCCGATCTCGCCGTGCGCCACACACCGCTTCCTCCTTCGCCCAATACCAGTCGACGCCCTCAACGCGCGCATGCGACAGCCGCTCTTTGGCTCGCTGCAAAGCACGCGTCAACTCCGTCTGCCATTGCGGCACCGCAAAGCGCAGCCGGCTCACCAGGGACGATAGGTTCGGACCAGGCAGCGGCGCGTAAATGCGCACGGCCACATCGACCAGCGCGTCGATCCGCGCGCGGCGGTCAGGGGTGGAACGCGCATCCTGCGCGTGATTCACGGGCGGGACGCTTTTTGCTGCATCCGTCGGCGTGAGCACTTGTTCGCGCGCGCTGTAAATTCGAATTCCCTTCTCACGGCGCGCCACCCGCAGAAGGCCGCGGTAGTGCATTGCGTCCAGCAGATGGGTCGTGGCGTTCGACGAGCCGCCCCAATAGTTCTTCACCGTGCCGTGCGAGAAATGTTCATCTACTTCGCGCGGGTGCACTGCGCCGCGTTCGCGCACGAACTCAAGCAGGAGTTGCGCCCTTTTCCTTTGCGCAGCCGGCCATGGCGATCCCAAGTCGTCGGCAGGAACGCGAGAATCCGAACGTGGATGCATCAGCGCATGTAAGGACTTCGTCACGAATCCGTAGATGATGAAGAAGTCTTCTTCGATATCAAGCGTTGCGTAGCGGCGTTCAAGGTCGCCGGCATGATAATTCTTGACTCGATGACGCAGGATTAGATCCTGAGCGCGAGCCGGTGCGCGAATTGGATCGGCCTGCACAAAACCCATTCTATCGAGGGCGCGTTTCAGCGTGGTGGGCCGAAAGAAGTTACGCGCAACAGTAAAGCGCCGTAGATCGTCGAGATTGATCAGCATGAGAGAATATTCTTCAGGGTTCGTAATGTTATAACGACTTCATAACCCATCGTGCTTTGATAAGTAAATAGGTGCAACAAGTGGATATCGGCTCGTGGAAGCTGCTCCCGCTCGTGCTAATATTCCGCATCTCATGAAGGTCGATTCGCCGATGCCCTCACTTGAGGGAGCTACTCAATGGCTCAACCAGGCCACGCCGAAGGCTCGCGAAGCAAACGGCCGGCCCATGCTGGTTCATTTCTGGTCGATTAACTCTAAAATCTCCGAAACGAATCTGCCGCTTGTAGCAGAGTTGCGCGACCGCCGCAAGCGCGAAGGATTGCGGGTTATTGCCGTACATCTGCCGCGCCATGAAGACGAGAGGGACACACGAGCAGTACGCGACGCAATCGCGAGATTCAACCTGACGGAGCCTTGCGCGATCGATAACGAGCACAAGTTGCGTGCAGCCTTTTTGAACGAGCAAGGCTCTGTGCCCGCGTACTACCTTTTTGATACCCAGCGCAGGCTGCGGAGTTTTTCCAGCGGCGAGGGTGGGTTGGAAATCCTCGAAGACGAACTGGATCAGATGCTCCTGGATCTGCGGGGCAACTATCCCTTTTGTCCCGAATGCGAGTTGTTCCTGAATGAAGACGCCCTCTATTGCGCGGATTGCGGCTTGCCGCTGACTTTGCCGAGCTCTCGCGGCACGCACCCGTACTATGAAAAACACCACTCTGCTTCGCTCCCCACGGTACGCCTCGTCCATCCGGATCCGCTCATCGGTCAGATCATCGAAGGCAAATATGAGTTAACTGCCCGCGTTGGCGAAGGTGGCATGAGCGTCGTCTATCGAGCTCGTCGTGTTCATATCGGAGATGAAGTGGCCGTTAAGGTCCTGCTGCGAAAATTAGCTACGGACGATGACGCGCGCGCGCGGTTTCGCCGAGAGGCGGGCGCCGCCGCGATCGCACATCACCCCAACGTCATTACCATTCATGATTTCGGCGAGACAGATGACGGCAACGTTCCCGCCTTTATTGTGATGGAGTTCGTCCGCGGCACGCCCCTTCGTGACCTCTTGCAAAGCGAAGGTCACTTCCCCGTCGCGCGTGCCCGGCGGCTGATGCGCGTGATTTGTGCCGGCGTGGGTGCGGCGCATCGGCACGAACTGATACATCGAGATCTCAAGCCTGACAACATTCTGGTGGTCGCACCCGATGATGACTCGGAGTTCGAAAGTGTGCGAGTCGTTGATTTCGGCTTTGCTAAGCTGGTGACTGAAGCAGGCGCCGCCGCCACCGGCACGGTGGTGGGGACGCCCTTCTACATGTCGCCTGAGCAATGCCTCGGTCAACCACTCGATGCGCGTTCAGATGTTTATAGCCTGGGGGCGATGTTCTACGAAATGCTTTCCGGCCGGCGGCCTTTTACTTCCGAAAAGGTCTCGGGAATCATTAACAAGCACTTGTACGAAGCTCCGGAACCATTGCCGCCTTCGCTGGCCATCCCCAGGCGGATCTCAGCGGCCATCATGAATGCGCTTGCGAAAGATCGACGTGATCGACCGCAGACGGCTACAGATCTGGCTCGGCAACTCCAATTGATCTGAGGTAGTGGAGCGGCACGGGCGTCCCGCCCGTGAATCGCGCGCAAGATGCGCGTGCCTCAGCCTCAGCCCGAAGCCATCGCTTATTGAGTCTGAATTTGTGTAATCTGCGGATGCGGTTGGGGCCGCAGCTACGCGCAAGACGCCCACTTCATTGCTGACGCGGGCCGGCCCCGCGAGACCGCGGGGAAGAATTCCACTCCGGAGGCAACTTCGAAAACAGTATCCAGGCGCGTGACTTCCAGCACCTTGCCTACCAGTTTGTTCACATTCATTAGTTTGAAGCCGATTCCTTTTGCTTCAACCTGTTCGCGCAACTCCAACATCACGCCCAGGCCGCCGGCATCGACAGTACTCACCAGCGCCAGGTCGAGCACGACTGTGCTGACATCTGACTGGGCATCTGACTGGGATCGAACAGCATTGCGCAGAGCGTCTGTCTGACCGTTCACTAGTTGGCCTTGCATGCAAAGAAGAGCAACATTACCCAAATTCCTGGCTTGTACTTTTAACATAACCGCCTCCCCTGCTCAGTTCAGTAATGCAACACCTTATATTAGTCAGACACCGCCGCTCCCCGTTCCGTGACATCATTTTTGTCTAAGCTTCTGAAAGAGAAGACGCTTGAAACTCGATTCTGTTTCACTATTATCGAAAAATATTCATTCACGCCTCGCTAAATCTTCTTCAAGCCTAACTTTTGTGCGGTTAATTAAGCCTCGCCTCAAATAACCTGGCGGCCTTAATAGCCTACGAGAAAACCGTTAAAAAGGTTGCCCAAAATCCAGCCCACCTTCCCCACGCTACCGAATATTCGCTTCCTGTTATTGTTTATCTGCTGCGGCCCAGTCTCTGGCGGAAACGAACGCCTGCTTGTCATAGATGAGCAGGATCGTTCCCACCGGCAGCTGCCTGCTGATCTCGACCGCCGCTGACATGGGAATGCGAATGCAGCCGTGACTCTGAGGTGATTGCGGAACCGAAGGATTTCCATGAATTGCCAGTCCATCGCTGAAGTAGTTGGGATAATAAAGCAATCCGAGCGGCGATTTCTTCCACCCTGACAACTTCGCATAAATCCTGAAGCGGCCTCGCGGCGTATATGCCCGGCCGCTCATGCCATTTTGGCTGTAGTGTTTGTCGCTGCCGGTAGACACCGGAAGAACCTTTTTCACGGCTCCCTCGCTGTCCGTCAACAAGAGCACCTGGCGATCGAGATCCACTTCGACGTGCTTATACCCAGTGTCCCTCGGCATTGGCGCCGTTGCATTCATTATTAGATCGAAGTCCTCGCGGCTCATGCGGCCGGTAACTTTACGGCCTTCGTATTTCTGAAAAGCAATCAGGGCAGTTCGGCCCGTCCCGTAACCCATCTCTGAGAGGCGCGCTTCGGCCTCCTTCAACTCGACCCGACTAAGTGAATGATTGGGCTGACGGGCTTTGCGCTGGCCAGGTTTTGTGATCGCCGATGCGGCGGTTGCAGTCAAGAGAAGCAGACTCAGGATTAGCGGTACTGCGGATATGAGTTTCTTTAGTGCGGTCATGCGAACCCCATGAAGATTGAGAGACCTGGGGGATTAAGGACTTTTTTCAAGTTCGAACCTGAAACTTGAAGCCCTAGACTTGAAACTTGTTTCCGACAACCAAAATACGCCGGGTGTGCGAGGAGGTCAATGTTGTGATTGGTTCAATGTTCCAGCCAACCAGTGCTGTGGAGCATGTGCTACTTGGTCAGGATCATGAGTTCTCACTTGATTGAGTAACTGAACCTGTCCAGAATCGAAACAGAAATACGATCTCAAGCTGCATCTTTTTCGCGACACATTCGCACAAGGGACAGCGCTCACGGCACGGATTTGCTACTCGGGTCTCTTTGCCCGAAATTTGCATCAAAGCTTTGATTTTCGGTTGTCTGTGTGGTCTCCGAGACCTCTTGTCTCTGTGGAATGGTATCCTCAACAATTAGTCGCCGAGACGCAAAGAGCGAGAGGTAGCGCAGAGGAAATCTTGGTGAGCACCGCCGGTCTACTAATCAGCCGGCGTTCTCCGCTGTTTGGTTCATGAAAAAAAGTACCAGCCTCGTCCTGATTATTCTTGCAAGTGCCGCGACGGGCGTCGCTGCATGGGCGCTGCTCCACTTTACTGCTCCAGGACGGCACGGCCAATCGACCAACAGCATATCCAGTTTAACCAGCAACACGAACGCTGATCAGTGGGCGCGGGCGATAGAGAAAGTCAAAGAGGATCGAGGCGAGGCGGCCAACGGACAAGCTGCCATCAACGTTCCGCCAGAGCTGCGGCATTACGAGGACAGGCACTGGTTCCTGGCTACCCAGGTCGCTGAGGTTAAGAAACACAATATCCAAACCTGTCAGGACTTTGTCGATCTCGCAGCGATGATCGAGCGCGGCGAAATGGTTACGGTACCGGCCGTCACTGATACCTACGTGCTGTTCGGAGTGGGCGCGAAGGCAGATGACGGCGTGTTCAGCAGATATGCAAACGATCACAGCATCGTACTTTATAACGAAGCACAACTGCGCGATGAGTACGCCCGCATCGATGCGACCCGCACGAACCTGCAGAGCGCGATTGCGAAGTTGAACAGTCAGGTGGGCGCGCTCAAGAAACGCGACCGTGCAAAACAGCGAGAGTTGCAAAAACAAATCGCGGCAGGCCAGCAGGAATTGAAATCGACAGATGAACAGAAAGCGCTACTGGATCAATTCTACGGACAGCCGGACAGTCGCCAGAGATTGTTCCGCGATTACGAGTCGCTACAATCGCTGGCGAAGAATTTCGGCGGACGCGCCTATGACCTCGACAACCCGGCTGATCGCCAGGCGATGAAGCTCAGCCTGCTTAGGTCGCTAAGACCTGCGGCTTTAAAAATCCTGGAAGAGATAGCCACGGATTATCGCCGCGCGTTTGATCGTCCTTTACCGGTAAGTTCGCTGGTCAGGCCGGAACAGTACCAGCAGACCTTGCACAAGGTGAACCGGAATGCAGTAATCATCGATACGCCTCCCCACTCGACGGGCCTGGCATTCGACATCGACTATCGTTACATGAGTGGCGCCGAACAGTCTTTTCTGATGACCGAACTCGCGCGCATGAAGAACCAGGAGCGAATTGAAGTCTTACGCGAGCGGAACGCCAATTACCACGTGTTTGCCTTCGTTGATGGTGTGCGACCGAACGACGAACTGATCACCGCGTCGTTAGAAGAGGCCGGCGCGCCCGTTAAGGAAGCGAACCACCCAACGAAGAAAGCCGCGAAAGCCAAGGGCAAATCGCAAAAGGCGAAGAATGCAAAGGCAAAGGCGAAAAGAAGACGGCGATGACACTGAAAAATGCGCACGTGGCGTGAAGTCAGTACGACCTCGGAGTCGCGGGTGAACGCTATCGTCCTTCGCTAACGAACCACTGGCCGCTGCGCTGCTTGTTGCAGCAGGATACGAAGTGTAAGATTCCCGGCGCTGAATCGATGGCTGCCACAAAGCTTCGTTAACAAATCCATTCGGCATCATTTACGGGTCGGTAAAATTTGAATGGATGCCCCGATAACGCAACCATCCACAATGCACGCAATTGGCGTACGAGCACGCCGGCGCATCATGCGTCGCATCCTGCCTTACCTCTTTTTCATTTACATCATTGCTTTTCTGGACCGCGTTAACGTTGGCTACGCCGCCCTCGAGATGAGCAAAGATCTGGGCTTCTCCGCGGAGGTCTACGGTTTCGGCGCCGGCATATTCTTCATCGGCTATTTCCTGCTCGAGATTCCCGGCAGCCTGATTGTGGAACATTGGAGTGCACGAAAGTGGATTGCGCGGATTATGGTGACCTGGGGTCTTCTGGCGATAGGCATGGGCTTCATCAAAACTCCCATGCAGTTCTACGTTGTTCGCTTCTTTCTGGGCGCGGCCGAAGCCGGCTTCTTCCCTGGCATCATCGTGTATCTCAGCCATTGGTTTCGTTATGCCGATCGAGCCAAGGCCGTGGCTCTCTTTATGGCGGCCATACCGATTTCCAATATTCTCGGGTCGCCACTCTCGGGCGTGCTTTTGGGAATAAATTGGCTCGGGCTCAGGGGCTGGAGCTGGCTTTTTATTTTGGAGGGAGTGCCCGCAGTAATCTTTGGAGTCGTCACAATCTTTTATCTGACAGACAGGCCCAAACAGGCTCACTGGCTGCCGGATGACGAGCGCGACTGGATAACGGCAGAACTGGAGAACGAGAAGAAGGCGAAACTCCAATCTAACCCGTTGCACATATTAGCGGCCTTTAGACATCGCGAGGTCCTGCTGTTGACTCTTGCTTATTTCCTGGTAGTTACCAGCGCTTATGGTCTGACCTTCTGGCTGCCAACTCTTATGAAGAACGCGTCCGGCTATTCGAACCTTGGAGTCGGCTTCATCACGGCCATACCCTGGAGCCTGGCTTTGCTGTGCATGGTGTTAAATGGATGGTCCTCAGATCGAACTGAAGAGAGACGCTGGCATACAGCCGTGCCCATAATTTTTGGAGCACTGGGACTCTTGTTCAGCGCCGTGTTGGCGCAGCGGCCGGTTATTGCTATTGCAATGTTATGCGTGGCGTGCGCCGGACTGAACTGTTATCTACCCGTCTTTTGGACCTTCCCTACCAGGTTCCTCGCCGGCTCAGCGGCGGCGGCCTCGATCGGTCTAATAAATTCAGTTGGTAATCTGGGCGGATTTTTCGGACCTTACATCACTGGATACATCAACACCACAACGAGATCTTTTTATGGTGGCATGATCTATCTGTGTTGTTCAGCAGTGGCAGCTTCCCTGGTTATTCTGACGCTGCGGCAATCCCGCAAACAAGTAGAAGAACGATAATACCAATCGAAAGCCTTCAGCTTGTGAAAAATGCGAGCGAACCCACTCGCCACCGCAAAGTGGTACTGACCTCGTGAGATACGACTTTGGCTGAACTCGCTTTTCTTATTGAAGAGGACTGGCCGGTCTCGGTTCTACTTTGATTTATTAATGCCTATTAATGAACGCCACGAGCAGCGGGATAACCCGTTCCGGTGCTTCTTCCATCAACCAATGTCCTGATCCCCTGATGACAACTCCCTGCACATTTGAATCGACCAAACGCCCTTGCTCAATCAAAAAATTGCCCGATGCCTTCTCGCCCGCAAGGACCAGCATGGGCATCGTTAGTTTCGTCTGCGCAAATTCCGCGAAGTCTTTCGCATCCTGCTCAAAAGCATGAAACACTTCGAAGCCGGCCCGCATGGCGCCGGGTTGCGCATAAGCCGCCGCGTAGAATCGACGATCCACTTCAGGCACAGAATGTTTTGGGTCGGCGGCGAAGTCATTCCAGAAGTGCTCGAAATAGATTCGTTCGCGTCCCGCAACCAACTTGAGTGGCGTCTCGCCGTAAAAATGAAAGTGCCACAAGTCTCTTAACAGCCAGACGCTTTTCCAATCACCAACGCCGGGAAGAAACGCATCCATCAAAACGATTCGATCGACTTCGGCCGCGTACTGCGCCGCGTAGGCGTAAGCAACCATCAATCCGATATCGTGGCCGACGACAATCGTGCGGTGATACCCGAGCGATATGGCGAGCGTGTGAACATCCTGGGCCATCGTCTTCTTGTCGTAGCCGCTACTCGGTTTTGAAGACTGGCCGAATCCGCGCAGGTCCGGTGCAATTACCGTATGAGTTTTTGCAAGTTCGGGAATTAGCGGCCGCCACATGTGGCTGTTTTCCGCATAGCCGTGCAGGAGCATCACTGGCTCGCCTTTTCCGGCGATCAGATAATGAATCCGTACTCCGTTGACGGTCGCGAAACGATCCTCTATACGCTTCTGCGCAGAAGCGGGAATGTAAGTTGTCAGCGCAAGAAGGAAAATCGGCACGCCGTTTGCCAACGCACGCATGAAAGTTTTCATAGAAGCCTCTTTACCAATGTCTTGTCTCTAAAGTTCGCTGACAAGTTCGACGCATGCAATTGTCTTTGCCTCTAAAGCCATGATGTTTTCCTTTCTCTTAAACAGGTTTTATTGACCAACAAAAGATGCCCAAAGTCCAGTTGACCGGGCGCAGCGATTTCATTCAACCTTCGTCGCATCAAATAAGTTAAGTAACACGCTCTCCGCGCTCCGGTCCACCGAGTTGTTCGGCACTCATGTATTTCTCCTTTCCTAAGTAACGCACAGTGCAAAAGCAATATGCTCGCAGCTTACTGCGCAGCTTGCAGATTGCATTCTGCCCTATTCCGATTTGCTCTCGGTCGGTTTAGGCCACAGTTTACGCCCCGACGAGCAAATTCAGAAGCCAGATCGACGATCCTATCAACCCTTCCGACGTATGCAGTTTCAAAGCACCGACATTGTGCAAATCTTCCGAGTCAATATAATGTTCAGCAGCCAATTCACCGCGTAAACAATTGTCATCGGGGAGCCTTAATGGGGCGTACGTCACACCACTAATTCACCGTCTGAGATGGCCTCAGATACAGGAGCCAAAATTGGTATTGGTAAGCGTCGGATGGAAGGCTCGCTTAGAACACAAAGAGATGAGAACTGAGGACGAGGAGGAATACCGTGGGTAAGCTGGAAGGGAAAATTGCACTAGTTACTGGTGGTACCAGCGGCATTGGCCTGGCGACAGCAAAGCAGTTTGTGAATGAAGGTGCGTTCGTCTTTATCACCGGCCGGCGTGATCCGGAGTTAGCCGCGGCGGTAAAAGAGATCGGAAGAAATGTAACCGGCGTACAAGGAGACGTGTCAAACCTTGGCGATCTTGATCGCCTCTTCGCGCAAATCAAGCGAGAGCCAACCGGACAAATAAACAAGCTCGATATTGTGTTCGCCAACGCCGGTGTTGCGAAGTATGCCAACTTCGGCCAGGTCACTGAGGAACTCTACGACTCGATCTTTGACACTAATGTAAAAGGCCTCCTCTTCACGGTGCAGAAAGCGCTTCCGCTATTGCCGGATGGCGCCTCCATCATCCTTAATGCGTCCATCGTCGCCAGCAAAGGGTTGTCGTCGAATAGTGTCTATAGCGCCACAAAAGCCGCCGTCCGTTCGTTCGCGCGGACATGGACGACGGACTTAAAGGATCGTCGCATCCGCGTGAACGCAGTCAGCCCCGGCTCTATCGACACGCCGGGACTCAATGATCTGCTGGCTTCCTCACCAACTGGTGAGCAACGGCTGAAGATGATCGCCAATAGTGTGCCGCTCGGCAGGCTCGGTACCCCCAATGAGATCGCGAAGGCCGTGGTCTTTCTCGCGTCCGACGACAGCAGCTATATCACGGGAATCGAATTGTTTGTGGATGGCGGCTTCGCACAAGTCTAGGCCGGTGGCGCTTTTCGTGAGCTCGCTGTGACAACGATGCTGAAGTTTGTTCGCTCATCGCTTCTTGAAATCGCCTACGAGGACGACGGGCCGCGGGACGGACGCCCCGTGATGTTGCTCCACGGATGGCCTGATGCTCCGCGCGGCTGGAACCGCGTGGCCCAAGCCATTCATGCTGCGGGAAGGAGAACTATCGTCCCGTATCTTCGGGGTTCGGCGCCGACGCAATTTCTATCAGACGCCACGCCACGTTTTGGAGCAGCTGCCGCGCTGGCCCAGGATGCAATCGATTTGGCTGATACCCTGGGACTCGGACGCTTCGCCGTCGTGGGCCACGACTGGGGTGCGCGTGCGGCTTACACAATGGCAGCATTGTTCCCGGAGCGGCTAACAGCTTTGGCGGCACTATCGCTTGGCTATCAGCCGCATGGCGTCTTCAAGGTTCCCGATTTCGAACAGTCGAAGAGATTCTGGTATCAGTGGCTGCTGTGTATCGACGGCGGAAGAGAGGCCATCCGGAGAGATCCGGTCGGGTTTGCCCGCATACAATGGGACACGTGGAGTCCTCCAGGCTGGTTTGACGAGGACGAGTTTGCGGCAACCGCCGAAGGCTTTTCACATCCGGATTGGGTGGCGATTACGCTGAACGCGTACCGGGCTCGTTGGGTGCCGGGTGAAGAAGTTGATCCACATTACGACTCATTGCAGCGGAGGCTCGGTGAAGTGGAGCGTCTGTCTACTCCGACTCTTATGATTCAGGGCGGGTCCGACTTTTGCGATGATCCAAAGGAGTCTGAGGGACTTGAGGTTTATTTTACCGGAAGATATGAGCGCCTCTTGCTCGAAGGTATTGGCCACTTCCCTCACCGGGAAAGCCCGATCCAGGTCGCTGAGGCGGTCATCCGTATGATTCAAGATTCGGAGAATGCCGATGGTGACGTAGCACTCGATACCCACACCTAACCTTTGCAGGAGGCGAGTAAGGAAAGCAACGGGCATAAGCGTCGTCATGGGGCTATCATGAAAGTGATTCTCTTCGGAGCGACGGGGATGGTGGGGCAGGGCGTCTTGCGCGAGTGCCTGCGCGATGACGGTGTCGAGAGCGTGCTCGCGGTCGGCCGCAACTCCACCGGTCAGGCGCATCCCAAGCTGCGCGAGCTGATCCGTGAGGACCTGTTCGACTTCGGCGCGGCCGGTGCCGAACTGCGAGGGTACGACGCCTGCTTCTTCTGCCTCGGCGTTTCCGTTGCCGGCATGAGCGAGGCGGACTATACCCGCCTGACTTACGATCTGACGCTGGGTTGGGCAAAGGTGCTGGCGGAGATCAATCCCGCTATGACTTTCATTTATGTTTCGGGCGCGGGCACCGGGGGCAAGGCGATGTGGGCACAGGTGAAGGGGCGCACCGAGGACGCGCTACTCACCCTGTTCCCGTCTGCGTACATGTTCCGCCTGGGCGCGTTGCGAGCAATGCACGGAGAAGTTTCAAAGAGCCGTTGGACCCGGATCTCCTACACGCTCTTTCAGCCGCTTTGGCCTTTGCTCCGAGTGATTGCGCCTGGGGCGATGATCACAACCGAGGAGTTGGGCCGCGCGATGATCCGCATCGCGCGGCACGGTGCACCCAAGAAGGTGCTGGAGAACCGTGACCTCGTAGCGCTCGGAGGGGGCCGTGATTAATGGATGAAGCCTCAGGATAACCGGATAATCAAATCAATGAGCGATGAAATCACGGGCAAGGGCCACGCGTTTCCGGAGCCGGAGCTTAGACAGTTGCGTGACCTCCGCCTCAAGTTGTTGCATCTGCATAAATCGCTTGGACAGGGAGCGCGCGAACTTTGAAAATGTCTTCGGTCGCGTCAATAGCGGAGAGCTTTTGCAACTCGTTATCAATCACGCGCAGTTTGCCTGGCTTCGTCTGATCTCTGCCCTCGCAGGCTCGCATGCTTTTCTTGTCTACGAAGAATCCAACAATCGACTTGCGAACCAAAACCGAAGTCACCGCCCTGGAAGGGACCGATCACCTCGAACGCGTGCAGTAGCGCGACAACAAGACCGGAAGAGTCGAGACACACAACATCGGCTATCTCTTTTCAATGACTGGAGCTGTGCCGAATTCGAGTTGGCTCGAAGGGTGTGTTGCGTGTGATGCGGGAGGATTCGTCAAGACCGGTTCCGATCTTTCGGCTGAAGATTTGGCGAGTGCGCAATGGCCGCTCGGACGGGCGCCTTATCTCCTTGAAACCAGTTTACCCGGCGTGTTCGCAGTGGGCGATGTTCGCGGAGGCAACCTCAAGCGCGTGGCGTCGGGAGTAGGTGAAGGATCGATTGCGGTCGCCTTCGTACATCAGGTGCTAAACGAATAGGGAGAAAACGACTTTTGAAGGAGCTTGCGCTCATATAGCTGGGATTACGACGGTCTACTAAAGTGCGTCAGATAATCAAAGCTGAAACATAGTGTAAGGAGAGTGAAATGAACTCGCTGATCAAAGAGAATACGCGCCTTGGCTTTATTGGCATCGGCAACATGGGAAGCCGCATTGCTAAACGTCTGCTCGACCACGGCTACCAACTCACCGCGTACAACCGAAGTCGCAAGGCTGCCGAAGCGTTGGTTAAATACGGCGCCACGGTCGCTGACAGCATTGCTGAACTCGCTTCAGAAGCGGACGTCATTTTGTCGTCTCTTACCAATGATGATGCAGTTAAGAGTGTCTATACCAATCCGGAAGGTGTCTTCGCTCACGTACGTCGCGGCTCGGCAATCATCGAGATGAGCACCGTGCTTCCCGCAACTTCGCGCGAGCTGTACGACTTGAGTCGCGAGGCTGGCGTGAAATGTCTGGACTCGCCGGTCTCGGGCAGCACACCTGCTGCTGAAGAGGGTACGTTGACGCTCTTCTGCGGGGGAGACGAAGAACTCTTTCAAGCCGCCCAACCAATCTTCAGCTCGATCGCCAGCCAATATTTTTATTTGGGCGGCAGCGGCTCGGGGACCGCGATGAAGCTCGTTGCGAACACCTTGCTGGGAGTTGGCATGCAGGCGATCGCCGAGTCGGTTGCTCTGGGTCAGAAGGAAGGACTGGATCGTCATCGGCTATTTGAGGTGTTATCCCGAACGTCGGTGATCGCCCCTGCACATCTCGGAAAGCTGTCACGGGCGGACCGTGGAGACTACAGTCCTCAGTTTGCAATTCGGCTCATGAACAAAGATTTTGGTTTGGTTCTCGAAACCGCAGCTGCCGCAAAGGTGTCCATGCCGGCAACTGCGGCAGCCTTTCAAATGAATGTCGCGGAATTCAGCGAGGGCAAAGAGGAAGACTTCTCGGCAGTGATCACGTTGATGGAGAGACTGGCACAGGTGGAAACGTCAGATGTCGCCGCGCCCGGTTAACTCCATCGTTCGGCGTTAGCTTGATGAAATCTGCACTTGACCAGCGACATACCCTGCTTGTTCTTCTCTTCTCCCTTTGTATAGAACGGGGGATGAGGGTTTACGGGAGGAGACTATTTTTCTATTGGGCTCCCTGAGTGGCGAGTGGCATTCAAAGACAAAAATATCAATCGGGGTCGACGCGGAGGAGTTGCTTCAAGGTGCCTTCTTATCTCTGTCGCCCAACCATAACAAGCCGTCGATTATCAGTCGATCCTGAATTGTGTTGTTGAGCGTATATGACAACGTCTTGTTGGTAGTGTCGTACTTGTGCTCATAGTCAATGTCGTTGTGGCCCATGTTGAGATAGAGCATCTTGTAGTTTTTGTTCGTCCAGACCACGGGATAGTACCCGCTGTGCCAGATCTCATACTGTTTTGGCCCGGTGCCCAGCGGAAAGCTGGTTGAGTCTATGGAGAGCAGAATGTCTATGTCAGGATTCTGTCGCAGATCTTTCTCCCACCGGTACCACTCGTTTGGCGAAGACTTGAAAGTCTCAGGCAGATGGCGAGTGGCCGGGTGCCGGCGGTCTTCGACACGTAGAATCGCCGACGTCGGTCTCCAAGTGTTGCTCCGGTATGAGCCTGACCCGAGAAAGGTGTTGTGGTACCAGTCCCAGTTTGCCGGATACGGTGAAGGTGTCAATGCAAAGCCGGCAAAGTGAAAGCCCATCCAGGCTCCGCCATGCTCCATGTACGTCTTAAACGCGGCTCGTTGTGCAGGATCTTCGGGACGAGTATCCAGAAAAACAACCACCTGATATTTGGCCAGAAAGTCTGAATTCAGATTCTGCCAATCGGAGGTGGTGTCATAGCTGAAATTGTATTTCGCCGCCATTTCAGGAAACCATCGGTTGGCTTCATGGACAAAGCTGATATGCGCCTGATCCTGTTTGGCGGTAAAGAACGCTATGACTCTGAACTTCGGCTTGCGGCTATTCGCGTTAAGCGCTGAACAGAAGATGAGCACTGCAGCGCTCAATACCGTGAGGGCAGACATGGTGAAGGTCCTATTCATGCTCAACGCTCTCCTTACGTTCCATGTGGTTTGCTCGCCGACTGAAATTACCCCAGCGATTCATCGCTGGGATCGGCAGTCGTCCGCTGTGCGGACTTCGCGCTTGATGCGTTTCGCATTCCCAGCGATGAATCGCTGGGCTATTTTCATTCGTCCGCTCCGCGGACTACTCGTCGCTGAACGCGCGGACTAGTGCACGGGCGCGATCAGGATCAATTGGGTTTGACCAGATTCCGTCCTTCTTTATTGAAGAGCCGACGATAAACGCGTCTGCGTCCGCATAATGGCGGAGGTTCTCCGTTGTGATTCCAGAGCCCACGATGGTCGGTACGCTGACTGCGCGGCCAACGGAACTCACTTCGTCGGGTTCCGCAGGCTGGCCTGTGGCGACCCCGGTGACTATCACACCGTCGACGAGAAAAAACTCTGCGGCCTTCGCTGTTTCAGCGATGTCAACATCTGCAGTGATCGCGTGCGCTGAGTGTTTCTTCTTCACGTCAGCAAAAACCCGGATATGGTCTGCTCCAATCGCACGTCGATATCGCAACAAAGCGCCCGCGCTGGCTTCGATCAGTCCTTCATCAGCGACGTGTGCGAACACGAAGCCCTCAACACGCACAAAGCTCGCGCCGCAGGCGAGCGCAATCGCAAGAGAGTTCGAATTGGCGCCGGCGAGTACCTGAACGCCCAGCGGCAGCGCTATCGCCCGTCGTACTTCCGCGCCGATGACGGCCATCGCGGCGGTGATCTCAGGACCGACGCCCGCTTTCAGGTACGGGCGATCATGCGTGTTCTCAATCATCACGCCGTGGAATCCTGCCTCCTCGTATTCGCGAGCCTCCTGGACGGCGATCGAGGTGATGGCCCGTGTGTCGAGTTTACCAGCAGGAGTGCCTGGCAAGGCCCGAAGGTGAACGACCCCGATAAGCGCCCGTCGGACGCCGAACAGTGAGTCGATAACGGCAACCTTGTCCATAGACTTTCTCTCCTTTTACTCCAGGGACGGAGCTATTGTCGGCGGTTTCAGTCGTTCACGTAACCATCGGGAAAGTAGTTTGACAGCTTAGCATCCAAAGCTACCTCCAGATAAATCTTTGACAAGTCTTAGCCGCTCGTTATACTCCGCGCATTACGCTCATGGATTCGAAGTACAAGCACTCGTGGTGGTTCAATCATGAAATTGACCGGTTATCTCAGCGCCGTTCTCTGCCTCTTGCTATGCGCCGCGTGGACGCCTGTCGGTGCAAGTGTCGCATCAAAGCAGTCGAGACCCTGGCGAGCCTTACACCTCCTCGACTACAACAGCGACAGTGCACTCGATGCACTCGGGCAGAATCTTGAAAACCTGGCGAAGCAGGGACTTAACGTAATTATTCTCGAGGTTGACTACAACTTCGCGTTCAAGTCTCATCCTGAACTTAGGCGAGGAACAAATCCGATTACACGCGATGGAGCACGAAGATTCGCGGCGCTCTGCAAGAAGTTCAACATCCGGCTGATTCCTGAGTTTCAATCGCTCGGTCATCAGTCCTGGAAGGCTGAAACTTTTCCCCTTCTCAGCGTCTACCCAGCCTTCGACCTGACGCCGGGAGCGTTTCCCAATAACGAAGGTATCTATTGCCGCGAATGGGACCCGCTTAACCCAGAGGTCTGGCGAGTCGTCTTCCAGTTGATGGACGAGATCATTGACGCGTTTCGGGCCGACGCCTTTCACGTCGGCATGGATGAGATCTTTTTGCTGGGTTCGGAACTCTCGCCATCGACGAAGGGCAAAGACGTTGGCGTACTCTTTGCAAAGGCCCTCAACGAAATTTACGCTCACCTTGTGCGTAAGCGTCACGTCGAGATGCTGATGTGGGGCGATCGGTTGATTGACGGCAAGAAGTACGATTTTGGAGAGTGGGAAGCCTCCACTAACGGGACCGCTGCGGCTATCGACCTGATCCCGAAAGATATCATTGTCTGCCCATGGCACTACGAACTGAGGGAGAGTTATCCGTCGATCCCCGTGTTCCTGGAAAAGGGTTTCCGGGTCTTGCCGGCTGGCTGGAAGAACCTTGAGGCGACAATGGCGTTAATCGAATTCACCCGATTGCATGCTGATCCAAAACTGCTCGGCCATATGTTCACCACCTGGGGAGTAAAGAAGGATGCTCTCGCTGATTTTCCACCGCTGGTCGAGGGATTGAAGCTTCTGAGAGGCGAGCGACGTCCTTCATAGTGGTTCAAGACCTGAAGATTGACAGAGGCTTTGCACAAAAAGTGGCGTTCCTTTAGTCCGTCTTGGCGGACGAGTGAAATTATTCCAGCGATTCAGAGGCTGTCTCAAAACTCAAGATGCGTTATCTTAAGTTTGGTTTAAAGCGTAGAGGTCTCAGAGTCTTTCGCAGAGGTCGCTGAGAAAGGCCTTCCTCTGCGTCCTTTGCGGTTCAAAGCCACTTCGATCAAACTCACGTCCGGGTTTTGACCACAGCCTCTCATCGCTGGGAGCGGCAGCCGTCCGCTTCACGGACTACAGATACTTCAGCTCTTTATCCCAGCAGTGAAATGCTGGGCTACTATCATTCGTCTGCCTCGCGGACTGATAAACCACTTTTGTGACAAAGCTGTTTCACTTTAGGCATCGCTTCGGGCACCACTTGACATCTGCCTTAATGTGAAGTATCTTGATGTCAAGGTACATAACAAATAGGAGAGATGAGCAAGCACAAATCGGAATCGTTGACGGGCGGGAGTGGCGTTCACGTTTTCCTCGTATTGTGGAAGGCGTCGCGTGCGGCTCAGGCCTACGCCGAAAAGAGCATCCTGGAGTTGGAGATGTGCGGCAGCGACTTCGCCGTGCTTGAGGCGCTGCTGCACAAAGGGCCGCTTCCAGTTAACGAGATCGGGAAAAAGGTTCTGCTGACGAGCGGTTCGATCACGGTGGCAGTTGACCGCTTAGAGACGAAGGGGTTGGTGGAGCGGCGCGCTCACGGCACTGACCGGCGGGCAAGGATAGTTCATTTGACCAAGGCAGGCAGGAAGGTGATCACACGTGTCTACGCCGATCACGCCACCGACATGGAAAGGCTCGCGTCCGCCTCCTTGACCAGGGCGGAGCGCAAGACACTTATCCGCCTGTTGAAGAAGATTGGCTATGAGGCAGCAGGTGCGTTAGCGCAACGTGAAAAGGAGAACACGGCGTGAGTCGTTCGCGTCATTTACGTCATTTTCTAGCGCGCGCCAGATCGGTAAAGAGAGGAGTTGTTATGTCGATGGTGAGTGAAGCATTGAGAAATGAAGAGGAACGTGTGGAAGGAACGCGTACGGTCGCCGGAGTGGTGAACAGCATTGAGACTTTGGAAGGCGGGGGCTTTCTGGTTCGCCGTCCGTTCCCCAAGGCGTCGTTTTCAGAGTTTGATCCGTTTCTGTTACTTGATGAGATGGGGCCAATGGACGTGGCGCCCGGTGAGGCGAAAGGCGCGCCGGATCATCCGCATCGCGGATTCGAGACGGTGACCTACCTGTTGGCGGGGGACATGGAACATAAAGATTCTCGCGGACACGCGGGACGCCTAAGACCGGGTGACGTGCAGTGGATGACTGCCGGAGCGGGCGTGATCCACGCAGAGATGCCGAGCCGTGAGTTCGCGCGCGACGGAGGCCGGATGCACGGATTCCAACTTTGGGTGAACCTGCCGAAGCGCGACAAGATGATGAACCCGCGCTACCAGGAGATTCCGAACTCGCAAATCCCTAAAGCTACTTCGGCCGATGGCCTGGTCAAGGTGAGTGTAATCGCGGGCGAAGCGATGGGCGAGAAAGCCGTCATTCAGACGCGCACGCCGATCATCTACCTGCATTACCGGATCGAGCCTGGAGGCGCAGCCGCTCAACAGGTGCCAGGCGCTTACAACGCTTTCGCTTACGTCGTGGATGGAGAGGGGTTGTTCGGAGCAGATGGTGAGCACGCAGGCGACGGGCAGATGGTTTTATTCACGCAGGACGGCGACGAAGTGAGAGTCGAGAACCCGGCAGACGCGAAGGCTACGCTCGAAGTGTTACTTATCGCCGGAGTTCCCTTGAACGAACCAGTCGCGCGCTACGGACCGTTTGTCATGAACACCGAAGGCGAAATCCGCCAGGCGATTGAAGATTATCAGCAAGGCAGGATGGGCGCGATTAACTCTTGAAGCACCATCGGCGACCGTTACTTCGACGAAGGTCTTCTTCAACTCGATGACTGAATACTTGAGAACACTACTTCTAAAACTACGATTGGAAAGGAAAGCAAAATGAAAATCTTAACCTTGATTGCACGGCTGCTACTTGGGCTAATCTTTGTTGTGTTCGGGCTAAATGGATTTCTGAATTTCCTCAGCATGGGCCCTATGCCTTCAGGACTGGCGGGACAATTTGTTGGCGCACTCGTACTGTCTCATTACTTTTGGGTAGTCGCGGCGCTACAAATCGCAGGCGGCGCGCTGCTGCTGGTGAATAGGTTCGTGCCCCTCGGTCTTGTGCTGCTTGGTCCGGTAATTGTGAACATAGTCTTATACCACGTGTTCCTGAACCTAACTGGTGTAGCGTTGGCAATTGTTGTAGTGGTCCTGTGGTTGATTGTTTTCTATGGGCATCGGCAATACTTCTCCGGGCTATTTGTGCAACGGACGTGAACCAAACAAGGAATCGACATGTTATCCAACAATAAAAAACTGATCGCCGTGATCGGCGCAACGGGACACCAGGGTGGCGGAGTCGTACGCGCTCTGCAAGCCCGCGGACAATTCAAAGTGCGCGCACTGACTCGCGATCCAGACAAGCATCGCGAACTGGCAGAGGAAGTCGTCGAAGCTGACTTAGATCAGCCAGAGACCCTTAACGCTGCATTTGAAGGGGCACACGGAGTTTTCCTGGTGACCAATTTTTGGGCACACGGAGGCGCCGACGAGCTTAAGCAGGCAACAGCGGCGATACGCGCTGCAATGGATGCCGGCGTCAAACACTTTATCTGGTCCACGCTGCCTGATGTAGAAGCGATCAGCGGCGGCAAGTTCGACGTTCCTCACTTTACCGGCAAGGCCAAGATCGATCGGATAGTTAAGGAAGCCGCGTTTTCGAACCATACGTTCGTCATCGCGCCGTTCTACTACGGGAACCTTACGGGCATGATGGCTCCGCAAAAGCAGGCTGAAGGTTCCGTGGGCTGGACCCTTCCGCTTGATCCAACTGTGCGGGTCATTCACATGGGCGACATCAACGAACTCGGCTACATCGTGGCCGGCGCCTTCGCACATCCGGATGAGGCAGGCAATGGTGAGTATCTGCCACTCGTCGGAGATTTCATGAGCTTCAATGAAATCGTTGAGACCCTAAACCGACAGGGTCATAACCTTTCATGCAAGCAGGTCCCAAAGGAAAGTTTCGCGGGTTCCTTTCCTGGAGCAACCGAAATTGTCGAGATGTTCAGTTACTGGGAAGCTCACACCTACCTGGGTTCGGATTCGTCCGCTCAAATTGCGCTTGCAAACAAAATAGCAGGCCGGCAACCGACCACGTTTTCGGCGTGGGCCCAGGTAAACTTCCCCGTTCAGGCAGCTTGAATACGCTTGGGCGAACGAAGAGTCTTTTTAACCGGGGTTTGAGCCAACCCACAGGTTTGTACTGGAAGACACATGGTTCGCTTCAAGGCACGTTGTTAGTGGAATATGTTCGGTCGCCCATTCACAAAATTCCAGCGGCATTGAACGGTTATGTATGACAAACCCTATTCGCTCGCAGAACGAGGTATGCAACCAGGCAGACGACTTAACCGAAGGTCTTCATCTTCGGTCGGTTCGATCCTGTATGTAGAAGACGATAAGGATACTCGCGAACTCGTTACCTACGTGCTGGCTCGCAGCCACTACAAGGTCATTCCAGCCGAAAACTGCGACGACGCATTGATGATCGCGCGATCAAGTCAGTTCGATTTATATCTGATCGACAACTGGATGTCAGGATGCTCAGGAATTGATTTGTGTAAGAAGCTTCGCGAGTTCAATCCCCGGACGCCCATCCTATTTTATTCCGGCGCGGCAAACGAAGGTGACAAGCTGCAGGCGTTGACTGCCGGCGCGCAAGCCTATTTGGTCAAGCCCGCTGACAACGATGAGTTGATTGAGGAAGTCTGTCGACTCATTTTGGAAGCGAAGCGCACGACGGCGATGACAGCGTAGAGAGAGAGGCGTCCTCAAAGGCCGGGAGTGCGGTTTCTTATTTAAGAAACGAACTCTAGCTCTCACCTTGAAGCGGGCCGCATCGGGGGCACTCAACGTGTTACCCCAGCGCGCTTGGGCACGAAATATTAGTCGCCAAACTCACGAGAACCAGAGACGCTCTCTTGAAAACCTCTTCAGGCTGGTGCGGACCGGCAACAGTTACTTTTCAAGACAAGCGTGTTATTTTTTTCATTGAGGATCAACCATGGAAGAAGCCGCCCGAGCGCTTAGCGCACTGCGTGAATGGGAAAGTTTTTACGTCATCGTCGGTTCATCAGGAGCGGCGCTGACCGGACTGCAATTTGTGGTGATGGCGCTTATTGCAGAAGTCGAAAGACCAAGCACTGGGCGAGAGATCAGCGCTTTCGGCACTCCGACGGTAATCCATTTCTGCGCGGTGCTGCTGGTCTCGGCAATTGTGAGCGCACCCTGGCACTCTTTATCGAGCGTCGCTTTGGCACTGGGCGCGTGTGGATTCGCAGGCGTTGTTTACGGAGTAATAGTCATTCGGCGAGCACGACAACAGACCGGTTACCGCCCGGTATTTGAAGACTGGCTCTGGCATACAGTGCTTCCACTTATCGCTTATGCGTTGGTGCTCGTCGCGGCAAGTTTACTTACCCGCCATCCACAGCGGCCTCTTTTTCTGGTTGCCCTGGCGGCGCTGCTGCTGTTGTTCATTGGAATTCATAATTCGTGGGACACGATTACCTACTTCGCAATCAGCCTTTCGCAAAAGGGGAAAAAAACTGATGATTCCCACTAAAAGAATCTGACACTTCGTCTACAGTCGGGCAAGGATTTCCCTGGCGGCGCGTTGGCCGCTTATGATTGCGCCGTGAACAGTGCCGATGTGGCCGACGCTCGTCGCTTCGCCGGCAAAGAACAAAGTGCCGTCCACCGGTTGCGACAACGCGAGCTGATCATCGAGACCTGCAACGGGAACGTACCCGTAGGCGCCGCGCGAGAATGGATCATGTTGCCAGTCATGAAAGTAAAAAGCCGCCAATCGATCGCGTATGTATTCAGTTGAAAGATCGAAGATCCGCGTGAGCGAGGCAATCGCCTGATTGAGCACAAGAGAACCAAGTCGCTCGCCGGCAGCCTGAGCGTTATCCCTTTCCGTCTGATGAGCGACAGTGTGCCTCGAAGTACTGCTCCCACTGATGCGATCCGCGTTTGGCCCGCCAACCCAACCAACCAAAACCGGTGCACGAACCGGCAATTGAGTCCACCAGGTCGGAAGCGGCAGGTCGGGACAGTGAATGAATCCGGCATCCGCGAATTTCACTGGCTTGTTATCCTGATCCCAGCAGGTCAATGTTTCCCAAAAGCGTTCGCGAAAACTGAGGACAATTCTGAGGACGTGGCCCATTTCAAGATTTTTAATGGCAGTTTGCTTCTCTGGCGGCAGTTCAGGAATAAATCGCACAGCGGCCGGTTGGTCCGGACTTGCTTGCAGCACGCCCAGCGGCAGCGTGATGACGGCGCAAGATGCCGCGAACGAACTGTCTCCACTGCCACTGTCGCAGACAGCTTCAACGCCGATGCCCTTCCAACGAATTTCTTTAATCACGGTATTTAGACGAATGGTTGCACCGTGGCTTTCGGCTTCGGCTCGCAAAGCCTGCACGAGCGAATCGTATCCATCGAGAAAGCGAAACGACTTACCGCCTTCGATAGAATCGGCGGCTTCGTTAGCTTTGACCAGGCCGTGGATGCCGATGCGGTCGATCCTAGCCGCATGGAAGCCCTCAACATAGCGAACGGCTATGGCTTTGGCGCGCCGCGTTTCCTGGTCATCAGGCAATGAGGAAAGAAAGTCTTTGAAAGATTGATCAGTGCCGGCTGAACACATCTTCTCATTTAGACCTTCGATTTTGGCCCAGAAGTTTTTTGACTTAATTAGTTTGCCATTCTCGAAATACAAGTGGCGGTCGCTCACCTCGTAGAGTTTCAGGTGCGCCCTCTGCGCGAGATGCCAAAGCTCAGGGGATTTGCCATGCACGAATTCGGCCCCGAGTTCGATGGGAATCGCGGCGGCTGGATCTCTGCGAGTGAAGATACGCCCGCCGATGCGATCGCGCGCTTCCAGCACGATCACCTTGCGGCCGGCGACGCTGAGATCACGCGCAGCAGCCAGACCAGCGGCGCCCGCGCCGATAATCAGGACATCCGAACTTTTGTTTTTAAGATTGGGAAGGTTAGTGGCTATCACTATATTTTTGAGGGCACTATATTTTTGAGGCACTATGTTTTTGGGGTGGCGGCTACTCCAGATCGAGCAGTTGAATCCTATGCAGGTGACGGCCGCCCTCGAAAGGCGTCTCGAGCCAGACGTGCACGATCTCCAAAGCGGCCTCCTCCGTAATCATACGTTGTCCCAGTGAGATGATATTCGCGTCGTTGTGCTGGCGCGCCAGACGCGCCGACTCAACATTCCAGCAGACAGCGCAACGCACTCCTTTGACGCGGTTCGCAGCCATAGCTTCACCATTGCCCGAACCGCCGAGCACGACACCGCGGTCGGCTTCGCCCCGAGCCACCGCGAGAGCCACCGGACGTATGAAGATCGGGTAGTCGACTGGCTCTTCCGAATCGGTGCCAAAATCAACCACCACATGTCCCAATCCGCTGAGCAACTGCTTGATCTTCTCCTTGTATTTATACCCAGCGTGGTCGGAGCCGATTGCGATCTTCATCTGGAGTTCCTATCTATACGATTGTTCGCTGGCAGCGTCCCAGCTAGTCAGCGACTGCCAACGCGTCATGGATACCAACTCACATAGGCTTTTCTTCTTGCATTGGAGCTAGACGACATCGTCACCAATAATGATGTACTTGCGGGCGTATTTGCCGATTGTAGATGGCTTCGATCTCCGACATCGCTTCAGCCGTCAGTGGCGGCAGGTCGGAAGCTGCGGCATTTTCGTCTACCTGCTCCGGTCGTTTTGCGCCGGGGATGGCGCAGGTCACCGCCGGAAACATTAGTATCCAACGCAGTGCCATCTGGGCCATCGTCATTCCGGCAGGCACCTGTGGGCGAAGCGCTTCAACTGCTTGCAAGCCTGTGTTGTAGTCCACTCCCGAGAAAGTCTCACCGCGATCAAACGCTTCGCCGTGGCGATTGAAAGCGCGGTGATCACTCGCCGCAAAAAGGCTGTTGGACGTCAACTTCCCTGATAACAGGCCCGACGATAGTGGCACTCGCGCAAAGATACCAACTCGGCGGCGCTGCGCCTCAGCGAAGAACAAATCACGCGGCCGTTGCCGGAAAATGTTGAAAATGATTTGGACCGATTGCACACCCGGGTATTCTATAGCCTTCAGCGCTTCTTCAACCTTTTCGACGCTGACTCCGTAGAAACGCAGCTTGCCATCCTGGGTGAGTTCGTCGAGAACCTCGAACACCTCAGGCATGTAATAGACAGATGTGGGCGGGCAATGCAGTTGCAGTAGATCCAGCGCGTCCGTCTTCAGATTCCGCAGGCTGCGCTCAACAAATGCTGTGATGTTCTCCCGGTTGTAACCACCGGCCACATGTGGGTCGAGACGTCGTCCGGCCTTGGTAGCCACATAGAAAGGCTCGCTGCGCTCGCCACGCAGTTGTGCTAAGAGTCGTTCACTGCGCCCATCTCCATAGACATCGGCCGTGTCGAAGAGATTCACGCCATGGTCCAGCGCGCGATGAAGTGCCGCCAGCGACTCCTGATCGTTAACGGCGCCCCATTCGGCGCCGATCGCCCAGGTGCCGAAGCTAATCGAGGACACCTTCCAGCCAGTGCGTCCCAATTCACGATATTGCACGATGATCTCCCAGGTGTATGACTACTTCAGCTTGCAGGATTGGTGCGAGCACTATCGCTGCTCCGAATGTCGAGAGCTGCCAGATCACGCAAGCCACTGCGCAAGGTTGCTAACGAAAGCCTTCACGTCTCTCAGTTTTTCAGGCTCTCTTTGGATTTGATCACCAGGTGGCTCGGTCACAAAACTTGGACAGCCTTTTGAAGTGTCCCAGTTATAGTCGACTAAGTGATGAAAGCTTGAATCGGCGATGGCTCGCCCCAACGTATTGCCGTGACCATCAGTCATGCTTTCAAACGCAACGATCAAGTTGAAGGGACGATGCGTCACCTGGCTTACACCGGTCGCGATCACGCGCGCGTGCTCTTCTCCTTCCGGAACACCAACGCCGCCTTCGTGTGGGTGCGCGGGAAAATACTCAATCACGCCGGAAGCGGATTGAGAATTGCGCAGCAGTTCGTGAACTGGCTCGACCGGAGTAATCAGTTGGTAGTCGCCATTGCTGCCTGAATGATAATTCGGCCACGAGATCGTTGGCGTGTCCTGATCGTCGCGCGCATGTCGCGACTCGTCCGGGTCCTGATGCCTCGTGTGAAAGAAATGCGCGCGGCCGACGCCGCCCAGGGTGCAAAGCGACGATCCCAAATCCTGATGATCGCGCGTCGTGAGAATTCCGCCGCCTCTCTGCCTGAAGCGCGTAACGCCCTCACAATCTGCGACACTCAGCCCATCACCGGAATCGACGGCGAAAAGCCATAATTCATTAAAGTCGCTCAAGTCGAGGCTGCTCAATACCTTGTCGTTGCCGTCGGCGTCTGCCTCGCCATTGCGCGCAGTTACCTCATAAAGAGGGATACCACGGTCGTCGGTGATTGAACTCAAATGTTCGAAGAGCAGCGAAAAGCGATCGATGTTCCAGTCATCTTCGACCGCCGCGATAGTCGTTTGCAAAAGAATACGAACTGGCTTGCTCATTAGCTTGCTCACCTTCCCTTGGCCTGCTCGCCTCGCAATGTCATACAAGTGCTCGTCGCCCGCGCGACCAGAGTGTCTTTGTCGTCAGTTACATCGCACTCGACAAGACCAACGGTCCGACCTTGTTTGACCACTCGCGCTACCGCGAGCAACCGCGCTTTCCAAATCGGTTTCAGGAAGTTGATCTTTAGCTCCAGTGTGGTGAACGATTCACCTTCACCGAGATTTGCCGCGTAAGCGAGGCCCATCGCGGCGTCTGCTATGTCGCAAAGGACCCCGCCGTGAAGCGTACCCATTGGATTCGCGTGGGCTTCGGTAGCCTGAAATTCAATAACCGCTTCGCCGGGCTTGACGGAGGTGAGATTGAAGCCGATCAGTCGAGCAATCGGTGGAGGAGGCGCCTCTTTCCGTAAGACCTGCTCAATGCGGTCAAGCATCTTTGCCATTGCAGATCGTCCTATGGGTAAGCATGGCACGGGCGTCCCGCCCCGTTAATCACGCGCATGCTCGTGCCACGCCAAGCCCTCTATTGCTTCTGGCCTTCGGTGAAGTTCTTAAGCACTCGCGCCCGCGATGGATGGCGAAGTTTCCGTAGAGCCTTGACCTCTATCTGACGTATCCGCTCGCGTGTGACGTTGAAGTCCTCGCCCACTTCTTCCAGGGTGCGTTCATGGCCCTGCGCGTCCAGCCCAAATCTCAAGCGTATGACCTTTTCCTCTCGGGGGCTCAGGGTTTGCAGCACATCACCGGTGACCTCTCGCAGATTAGCAGTCATCACCCTTTCAGCGGGACTGTCGCTTGACCTGTCTTCGATCAAATCTCCCAGTTGTGAATCTCCAGCCTCGCCAATCGGCGTCTCTAATGAGATAGGTTGTTGGACAAGCTTCAGCGCCTTGCCGACCTTCTCGACTGAACTGCCCATCTGGTGCGCGATTTCCTCGGTAGTCGGTTCGCGCCCCAGTTCCCGCACCAGCTCGCGCGTGACGTTCTTGACCTTATTGATCACTTCGATCATGTGAACCGGAACGCGAATCGTGCGGGCCTGATCCGCAATCGCTCTCGTAATCGCCTGGCGAATCCACCAGGTAGCATAGGTTGAAAACTTGTAGCCGCGGCGCCAATCAAACTTCTCCACGCCCTTCATCAGTCCGAGATTGCCTTCCTGAATCAGGTCGAGGAAGTGTAAACCTCGATTCTGATATTTTTTGGCAATTGAGACCACCAACCGCAGGTTCGCTTCAGTTAACTCCTGCCTGGCCTGGGCAGCCTGGGCCTCACCTATGACGACCATTCGATGCGAGCGTTTGATCTCAGCTGGAGAGACGTGATGATCCTTCTCGATCTCTTTCAAACGACGGCGGGCCGCGGTAATGCGCCGCTTAAACTCGCTCTTTTCGGCTGCCTTGACGCGTTTGCCGTCCAGCTTCTCCGAATAGCTTTCGATCTGGCGCTCAATCGCACGCGTCTCTTCGTAGACCGCGTTGATTGCCTGAACCAGACGTTGACGGACTGCGTCTTTCAAACCAAGATCTTCGATCGCCCCCGCGACTTGAAGACGCCTCCGCGCCAGCTTCCGCTTGAGCCTCAGTAACTTTTTCGACCTTCTGCCACGGGTGATTTTAAGCTCCGCCCGGAGTTGCTCGAATTCTCTAAGTCCAAGCCGGTAGAGCTTGCGGACATCTTGAATGCCGGCAATGGTCCGCTGGAGATGCTCTGCGGCTTTGTCTTCCTGCTCCTCGATTTCTGGGGTTTCGGGCTGATCGGAATAAATAACGACATCGCGGATACCGAGCATTCCCGCTTCTAATTCATCGCCGATCTTCAGCAGCTCAACCAGCGCGATCGGAGAGCGTGCTACAGCTCTTTGAGCCCGCGTCTGTCCCCCTTCGATCCTCTTGGCAATCGAGACTTCCTGTTCCCGCTTCAGTAACGGCACCAGACTCATTTCACGCATGTAGACCCTAACCGGATCTAACTGCTTATCCAGCTCGCCGGCCGAAAGATCCAGCTCAGGGTCCTCGGCCACGGCTTCGTCATCTTCATCAGCCGCTGCGGTGGCAGAGACGTCTTCAATCAGCAGCTCTTCTGCGCCGATGCCCGGAGTCTCGAGTTTGTGCAAAACCTCATCGATCTCCTCCGCTGTGACGGAATCTTCGATCAGTCCCTGGTTCACGGTAAACGCAGAACCGGCAGCAGCCATCAAACCCATTTCACCTTGTTCCCTCTCAAGTCTTATCAATTAGCAACCTCGCTTTCACTCAACTTCTAATTTGTTGTAACGCAAACTCATTTAAGACGCTACTATCGTCCCTTTTGTTTCAACTTTTCCCATAAGTCTCACATTCTACTTGTTTCTTTCGCGCTGGGACTCCTCAGGAACCACCTCGAAGCTCATTTTCTCCGTGCCTCTGATGACGACGACGGACGATTTGTGTCCGATGCGATCCTCCGAAAGTAGCTTATGAAGATCATCAATGCCGGCAGTCGAGTGATCGTCAAAGCCCACAATAATATCGCCCTCGCGCACCCCGGCATTTCTGGCCGGGCTGTTACTTTCAAAGGAGACGACCAGGATTCCGCTTTCAACCGCGAGGTTGTAATAGCGCACGATTCGACGCGGAAGCGGAACGTTCTGCCCGGCCAGGCCAATATAGCTCCGACTCACCTTGCCGTCGCGAATCAGGCGGCTGGCGACGAACTTGGCTGTATCAATCGAAGTAGCAAACGAGATTCCCTGAGCGGGCAGAATCATCGCTGTGTTGACGCCAATGACTTCTCCGCGAGAGTTAACCAGTGGTCCACCCGAATTGCCGGGATTGAGCGCCGCGTCCGTTTGAATCACATCGTCCATCAACCGGCCGGACTGAGCGCGCAGCGATCGGCCAAGCGCGCTTATGACTCCGGCAGTGACGCTGTACTGGAAGCCAAACGGATTGCCGATGGCCACCACCAATTGTCCGACCCGAATCTTTTGTGCTTCGCCCAAATAGGCCGGGACCAAATTGGGCGCATTGATTCTGATTACCGCCAAATCGGTGTCCATGTCGTCTCCGATCAAATCCGCCTGGTGTTTGTGCCCATCAGAGACAGTCACTTCAATTCTCCCGGCCCCATGCACCACGTGGCTATTCGTCAGAATGAAACCGTCCGGAGTAAAGATGAAACCCGAGCCGCTGCCCCGGGCTTCGTCGGGCATCCCCGGAGCATTTCCCCTTCGACTTCTGTGTGGTTGATGGACTTCGATGTAGACAACCGATGGGCTGACCTTTTCCGCTGCGGTGATCACCGCGCGGGAATACGCATCCATGATTTCATCATCCGGCTCCGCATGCGTCAAACGGTCGGCGCTCTCGTGCTCTGGATCAGATGATTCATTAATCAGAAATTCGATTTCAGGTCGCATATTGTTTCCCCAACCTTGCACGTTACAGTTAACGCATTCTGGAACATTTATTTCAGACCAGCCCAAAAACTTTACTCGAGCACCCACAACGTGACCTTTACAACATCTTTCAGCGTCTTGCGATCCTGTGTGGCCTTAGCCATCAGCACCAGACCCTGGAGACTGCTGTAGAGAAACCGCGCCACGGCGCGAGGATCGCTAACTCTTTTGAGTTCCCCCTCCTTCTTTCCACGCAGCAGCGCGCGATAAAAAGCCTCCTCTGCCACCGCCATATTGGTGCACGTTTTGGCCGCCGTCTCTTTGCAGCGGCCGGCTAACTCTGACATTGCGTTACCCATGAAGCAGCCGCGACGCTGCTCGTCGCAGAGCGCTTTCTCAACCGTGCCTTCGAACAATTGGCGTAGACTTTTTTTCACCGGGCCCGGCCGCTCCAGCAACTCAAACATTCTGCGACCTTCTACTTCGCGGTAGCGGTCGAGGGCCAATAGATAAAGCGCGTGCTTATCGCCGAAGGTGTCATACAGACTCTGGCGATTGATTCCCATATGCCTGACTAAATCCTGGATTGACGCCGCCGAATAGCCACGCGACCAAAATACCTCCATTGCCTTATGGAGGGCCTCATCCCGATCGAACTCTCTGTGCCGCGCCATCTCTTTTTCTCTGTAACATTTATACTCTTTTTGGAACGCTCAGTCAAGAATAGAATTTCATGGTTCGCCTGATGATCATTTCGGTTGGAAAAGGCGTGAAAGAGGAGAGCGTTAAGGGATCGGTTGATTCTGCGGTCTTAGCCGAATAGCAGGGCGTTGCTCCAGTCACATCGAGCGGGCCTGGGATTCGGTCACATCGTCTGGCTGGTTTAGTCGCCCAACTGCTTTTTGATTATGCTTCCGAAATCCCTGGCGACGCCCTGGTGCCTATAGACGACTCGGCCGTCAGCCCCAATGATGTAGACGGCCGGCAATGTGTTGACTCCGTACCGATCGGCAATGTCGTCGCCCCTTAGCAGCAACCCGTAGGTGTAGTGCTTTTTTTTCATCAAAACTCCCGGATCGTTCTTCTCCCAGGAGCTCACTCCGAAAACGGCGACCCCTCGGTCTTTGTACTTCTCATGCAACGTCTGCATTTGCGGCATTACCTCGGTGCATGAAGCGCACCAGGTCGCCCAGAAGTCCAGGACCACGATTTTGCCGCGATATTGGGCCAGCGCCTGCAATTTACCATCCGCATCGCTCAGTTCCCAGTCGGGGGCCGTTGCGCCTATAGCGAGTAGCTTTGTCTTCTCTTTGGAGCTTTCTGATTTCTGAGCACCCACATTCAGACCAAAGTTACAGAGAGCTATGGTGGCCAGCGCGATGCCGAATCTCAGGATGGTTTGTCTGCGCTTCATTTCCTTAGCCGGCTAGAAACGATGCGAATAACCAAGCGTGATGAAGTAATCCGCGAAAGCGGCATCGCCCGTGCCACCCACCAGAATATCCGAGACGCTTCTTTTTCGATTTCGCCGCACGGCTACCGGCACCGACAACGACCAGGTATCTCTACCTCGGAAGTATTGCGCTCCAGACTCGATAGACATCGCGTAACCTGGCCGCCGGAAGCCATTGCTCTTGCCGATCAAATCGCGAACCGGAACGCCCTCAATGCGCCAACCGACAGTAAAGGCGAAGCGGCGGGTGTGCGGGACCGGCCGCGCAATGCCGACCCGAGCGAGATACTGATCTGACACCGACATTATCGCTTCAGATGGACGGGATCTTCCTGTCTTGACTCCGTTCGTATCGCGCGGGTTGAGCAGGTACGATCCGGAAGCATAGATCGTCGTCTTCTTAATCCGCTTGTATGCCTGCACGTCGAGAGGAATACCCCAGCCGCCGTCGCCCAGTTGGATTGACTGATCTACCACCGACGTCACCCGTGTGCCATCGGCGAGCGTCGTTGTATCCGTCAGGCCGGGTTTTCCCGTCGGCAGTTTCAAGCCGATGCCGAAAGAAATGTTCTGACCGGACTCGCTGGGCGGTTTGAGCAGCCAGAACCTGCCCATCACGCTAATGTCACCAATCCCCGAACTATGAAAGATTTGGGTGGAAGTACCGCGCTGCCTGGTCGCATGCTGGAAAGGCGCGGCCACTGTGAGATTGAAGCGCCTGCTGACCGCGTAGGTTAACGCTACATCAAACAGATAAATGTCATTAACAACTTCGGTCCCGGCAATGGCCCGTTGCTTCTGTTCCTCAGTCCCGACAAAGTGCCGATGGGAACGTTGCTTGCGCAATCCAAACGAGATTTGCCATCGCCCGGTATCGAGGAAACCCGAATCGTGCGAACCAGAACCTTCACTGCCTGAGCATTGCACGCCAATCACGGGCGCGCTCTGACGTGCGGCAATTCAACCCTGGGCCCACGCGTGTGGGCTGGCCCAAAGGAAGCCGGTCAGAACCAGCAAAGGCATGACCAAAAGGGTTCCGTAAGAATGCTTAAGTGGCTCGAACATAGCACCTGCTTTCGAGTTCCTTCGAACTCATTCCGGATTGAGTTAGTTAGAGCCTGAACAAAAACACACCGAATGAAGACTAAAGTTACTGCAGGGCCATCCGTGCTTGCTCGACTTAGGGCCCGGTCGCGGGCTCGATTACATGAAATCAGAGGTCGCTAAGTGTGCAACAAAGTTAAGGTAGGAAATACACCTCTGACTCAACGAACCCGAGACCGGGAAAATGGTTATTACGAAAGGGAAAGTAGCACGACGCTTCCTCTGTGTCATGCGCCCGTTGATGGGTCTTCGTCTACAACTTTAGGTGGAGATGATAAGCCGCGGCCGCGGATTTACATCATCGTGGTTCATCTTTGGCTAGTTTTTTGAGGGCGGGCACTGTGAGCCTGGCAGGCCGCCGAAGAACTAATACGATGCACGAACCCGCACGAACCACCAAGATGATTTCGAGTGGTTTTATTTTCGTGTGATTTCGTGGATGGTTTCACCGATCCCGACCGATGCTCAATAGTTCTTCGTAGCCCGCTATCGCAGGTGCACCAGGCCGCGCTGTAAGGCGGTAGTAGCAGCTTGGGTCCGATCGCTCACTCCCAGCTTGCTGAGAATACTATTGATGTGGCTCTTAACGGTTGCTTCACTGATATTCAGTCGGTGAGCGATTGCCTTATTGCTATTGCCGGCCACGATCTGTTCAAGCACTTCGATCTCTCGCCCGGTGAGATCAGTGCTGCCCATTCTCTCTGCCAGCCGCTCTGCCACCTGAGCGGGAATTCGCCGCGACCCGGCATGGACTTTCCGAATTGCATCTTCCAACTCTTCAAAGAACATGTCCTTCAGCAAATAACCCTGAGCTCCGGCTTGCAATGAACGATAGATATCTTCGTCGCCGTCGTAGGTAGTGAGTATGATCAGACGTGCGTCCCGGAATTCTTTTCGAATGGCGACGATCGCTTCAACTCCGCCCATTTGCGGCATCCGTAAGTCCATCAAAGTAACGTCAGGCCGATGTTGCCGATAGAGTTCGATCGCCTGCTGACCGTTCGTGCCCTCGGCAACTACGATCATATCTGAGACGGTGTTGATGAGAGCGACGAAGCCCTGACGCACGACCGCCTGATCGTCAATCACCATGATTCTGATCGGGTTGTCACTCATCTCAGGTTCGTCAAACTTCAGTTTTGTCGTTGTTGCTTTAACTCCCTCTCCCTTTTGGGAGAGGGTTGGGGTGAGGGCTTACCGCCAAGTCCACCCGATCGATAGTTTTTGTCTTTGAATGCCACTCGCCAAGCACGAAGCACAAATCAGAAAATTGATTCCCTCTAGCAAACCCTCATCCCCAGCCCTTCTCCCAGAGGAGAAGGAGAAAGGGAAGACCAACTGACTAGCGACCACTGAGCTGTTCAGAGCTTCGTGAAATTGACTTTTCCCTTCCCTGTGTTTGACTCAGCCACTGATCGGTACATCAACCAGCACTTCCGTACCCTTGCCAGCACGACTATCTACTTTCAGTGTGCCGCCAATTCGCGCTGCACGTTCCTGCATGCCGATCAGGCCAAAGTGCTTTCCATCCCCATTCTGTACGATTTGATAATCAAAACCATCTCCATCATCTCGCACACTTAGTTGTACGCGCCTCGCTTCAAATTTCAAATTAATAAGAATGTTTCGGGCCTGCGCGTGTCTTACCGCATTATTAACGGCTTCCTGTCCGATTCGCAGAAGATTGCCTTCAATCAGCGGGCTGAGGGGCCGGAATGTGCCGCTGACTTCCACTTTGGCAGAGACTGCGGTCTCAGTGGTCAGACGCCTCGCTGTGTCACTCAATGCCGCCGGCAGATCGTTCTTATCCAGCGCTTGCGAGCGCAGATCCCAAACATAGCGGCGGGCTTCTGCAATCCCATGGCGCACCAACATTCTTACTCGGTCCAGGTGGGTCTTGGCCAATTCCGCGGAAGCCGGCATCGTTCGGGCCACCACTTCCAACTGTACCGAGATGCCCAGCATCTCCTGCGCCAGGTTGTCGTGAATCTCACGAGCAATGCGATTGCGCTCGGCAAGCACGGCGGCAAACTGCGACTCTACGCGCTTAAGACGGAATCGATAAAGCTGCCAAACGATCACAGCCAGGATAAGAGTACAGAGAGCATAAAACCAATACGTTTGGTAGAAGTGTGGCTTCAGATAAAGATCGAAGGAGGCGCCGGTGGGACTCCATAAGCCATCATTGTTCGAAGCGATCACGCGGAACTTGTAGCGACCGGGCCGCAGATTTGTATAGTAAGCAATCCGGCGCGTCCCGCCATCAACCCAGTCACTATCAAATCCTTCGAGCTTGTACTTGAATCTGACTTTTTCAGGGGCCACGAAACTGAGCGCTGTGTAATAAAAATCGAGCCGGCTCTTGCCCGGGCCGAGCTCGATAGTTTGCGCCGGGCTAATCGATTCGTCATCAACGCGGATCTGCTCGATGGCGACCGGCGGTGGCTGCTCGTTCAGCTTTATCTTCTCAGGATCGATCATCGCCACACCCTTGATGGTCGAGAACCAGAGTTTACCGTCAGAGCTGCGCCAGCCCGCGGGATGGCCGCCACCACTGCACTCGCGCGTGATCATTCCGTCCGCAGTTCCATAAATCACCGGAGTGATCGAGCCTACAGTCCCATTTGCAAAGTCGTCCAACTCCTTTTTGTTGACGCGAAAGATACCCTTGTTGGAGCTTAACCAGAGACTGCTTTGGCGGTCTTCGAGAATGCCATAAACGACATCATCGGACAGCCCGTTTCGAGTCGTGTAAGCAGCGAACTTGCCCTGCTTTAGCCGATTGAGTCCGCCGCTGCTCGTACCAATCCACAGCGCACCATCGGCGTCCTCGTGAAGCGAAATGACGACATCACTCGAGAGCCCGTCTCGGGTGGTGTAGTTAGTAAACTTTTCGTCTTTAAACTTGCTCAACCCACCGAGCGTGCCGATCCAGATGTTGCCTTGCGCGTCTTCATAGATTGTTCCGACAAAGTCATTAGGCAGCCCATCTGCGGTCGTGTAAATATTGAAGCGTTCGCGTCTCAATCGCGTTAAGCCGCCGCGCGTGCCAATCCAGAGATTGCCGCTGTGGTCCGCGTAGATTGATCGAACGAAATCATTAGCTAGTCCGTCAGCCGAAGTAAATGTTTTGAACTTTCCATCTTTTAATCGATTCAATCCGTCAGGAGTTCCGACCCAGAGATTTCCGTCGTCATCGCCGAACAACGCCAGGACAACGTTGCTGGATAAGCCATCCGCTGTTGTATAGGTGGTGAACTTTCCATCTTTCAAGAGGCTCAAGCCGCCACCGTTCGTTCCGATCCAAATGTTGCCCTTACGATCTTCGTAGATCGACTTGACCAGATCGCTGCTCAGTCCTTCCCTTGATGTGTAAGTGGTAAATTTTTTGTCCTTCAACAGATTCAGACCGCCCGATTCAGTGCCCAACCACAAACTGCCTTCGCGATCTTCAAAGATCGAGAGAATGATTTCGTTTGCCAGTCCATCGCCGAGACGAAAACTGGAAAAATGTCCGTCTGCGAAGCGACTCAAGCCACCGGCGGTGCCGATCCATACGCTGCCCTCGCGGTCTACCGCCAGCGAAATGATCCGATTGTTCGGCAGCCCTTCACGCGTTGTATAGGTAAGGAACCGTCTGCCCTCAAGCTGATTCAAGCCACTACTCGTGCCGACCCACAGGCGGCCGTCCAGATCCTGATCAATCGAGACCACGCTGTTATTGGCCAGGCCATCTTGCACCGTGTATTTGACGACAGCTCCGTTTTGGTAGCGCGCCAGACCCTCGGACGAACCAATCCAGAGCGCACCTTCTCGATCTGCAAACAAAGCCTTGATTCCATTTTTGGGAAACTCCCTCTGGGCCGCGAAAGGGGTGAAGACGCGATCCCCGAAGCGTGCGATTCCGGCAGCGGTTACCACCAAGAGCGAGCCATCGTGGTCCTCGCATAAGGCATCAATGACGTTGCTCGGCAATCCGTCTCGAATGGTAAACGCGGTGAACTTTGAATCCAGGAGTCGCACCAGACCATCGGTGGTGCCGATCCAGAGGGCGCCGCGCCGATCTTCGAGCAGTACCCTAATGCCGTTACTCTTCAACTCTGGCGTATTCTGTTTGTCGAAAACAGTGAACTTGATTCCGTCAAAGCGGGCCAGACCTTCTTCGGTAGCGAGCCACACATATCCGTCTCTTGCTTGTGTGATCGAGTGAATTGTATTTTGTGGCAGGCCGTTTTCAGTCAGCCACACCTGGGCGTTGAACTGAGAGAGATCGCGGCTGGGATCAAGAGCCACCGCCTGCCTGCAAACAAAGCAAAGCAAGAGAAGCAAACAAAAAATGCCGACCGCCGGTTTGTTAAGTTGAGCCGTTGCGCGCATCGATTGTGGATCAAGCGACTGGATGTTAAGAAGACTTCTAGTCCGCGTTAGCGGACTCCCCCCTCGACGTCGCACCTCAGCTAGACTGAGATAGTTGAAATTTGCCTCCGCCGAAATCACCCTAACCAGAACGAAATCGATTATACTCAATCCTGTGCCGCGGACGCTCTCTCATTAACATAGTTTGGTCTTAAGGAGACGCATCATTGCCATCCGCCCTTCTAATGAACCTCCTGGTCGCTGCATCGCTGGTCCTGGCAAGCTCGACCGGGGCAATCCCAGCAGTTCGCACACGCTGGCGCACCGCTACTGAACCGGAGTTGCGGAAGCTGATTCCCGCGCGCGCACCGGTCATCAAAGAGAACATTGAAACCGAATTTCGGACTGCTTCAGGAGTCACGGATGGACGCGGCAAATTCATAGCCGGGGTAGTAATGATCACTGCCGGATACTCAGCCGAAGGTAAGTACTCGCATTTCTTTATCACGCAGACGCCGCTGAAGATCGGCAACATGCTGCTGCAACCGGGCGAGTACGTTTTTGGTTATCAGCGAATAAACAACGACGCGATTCGCGTGAGCTTTTACCGCGCCGCTAGCGGTGAAGCCATCGGCACAGTCGACGCGCACGTCAATCGCAAAAGCAGCATGGTTCGCTCGCTGCTCATCAGTCCGCCCGCGGACGGCCGGGCGTCGATTCAGGTTGGACGCTTCTTTTTTGAGTACAGGTTGAGTGATTGATTTGAATTTCGCGGAAGCGCTTGGGCAGACTTCCGCGTGCCTGGTGTCCTGTCTCTAAAGTTCTAATAACAAGATGGGCGCATGCCCACGGGGCGCTAGCCCGACCGCAAGGGAAGGCTCAGTCTTACTGCACGTCGCTAATACAGAAGCCCTCCCTTACGGTCGGCCTAGTGCCCCGGTGATTGATCCACACCTAAAAAGCATCAGCCAGTGAGCGGATGGTTAGCCGCTTCTGAAAGTCGGCCAAATTTACTGCGCCGCCGGTGCGGAACTCCACTTCGACTTTCCTTCCCGGAATCAGGTCAAAGTAGTTGTCGGAAAAGAAACCCGCATAGTCCGGCGCCGATAAGTAAACGGCCCGCGCCAGTTTGTCCGAAGACAGAGTGATTCTGAAGCCCGCCCGCATGCGCACGACCTGCGTGCTCATCTGCGGCCGCGGCAGGAAGAGATTCTTGTAGGGTTGAAAGAAGTGTTCGTTGCGCGATACGGGCTTGCCATCCACCAGTAACTCCGCAAACAGAAACACGCTCTTCGCATCCTTCCCTGCCAATAACGTGTCAATCGGAATGTTCAAATAGGCCTTGCTGTTGAGGGCGGCAACCTGGATGTCCTGCTCCTGGTTCCACAACGTACGTCCTTCGAAGTCGAGGAGACTCACCTGCAATTGCGCGGCAGTCGTCTGTAACCGATCCGAGACGATGTAGAAGTTGAGTTTACCGTTCTCTTCGTGCGGGCTAACTAGGATGTCGTTGTAGAAACGGCGCGCATAGTATTGCAGCGCTTTCCATCGTCCCGTGTAGTCGATGCTCGACCAAGAGGCGACCGGCCAGCAGTCGTCAATCTGCCAGAAAAGCGAGCCCATGTTGTGCGGCCTGATGCGCCGCAGCTGCTCGGCGCCGACCTTGATCCCTTCAGCCTGCAAGACCTGGCTAACGTAGAGAAAGGATTCGAAGTCCTTCGGCTCAGGATACTCGCGCAGCATGTATTCGCGGATCAACTGGTTGCCGCGCGGATGCCGCTGGTGGGCCATCATCACCGGCGACTTGATGTCGCGATCGGCGGGTGCAGTGTAGGTGGTGACAGTTTCGATCTGCGGAAACGATTGAAAACCATATTCGCTCATGAAGCGCGGAAATTGTTTCTCATACTCAGTAAAGGGAGCGGAAGCGTGCCAAACCTGCCAGTAGTGAAGGTCTCCCATCTTCTGCGATTCCGGATCGTCCTCAAGGTTCGAGCTGGGTGAACTCGGCCAGTAAGGGCGTGAAGGATCCAGAGATTTACACACTTCCGGCAACACGCCGTAGAAGATTTTCAGATAGTCGTCCCAGAGCTTTGCAGGTAACTGCTCCTTCCAGCCCCAGTGAAACCAGCCGGACTCGATCTCGTTATTGCCGACCCAGATGACTATGCTCGGATGATTCCGCAGGCGCTTCACGTTATCGTTGGCTTCCTGGCGCACGTTTTCGAGAAATGCTTCATCACCCGGATACAAGCTGCACCCGAACATGAAGTCCTGCCAGACGAGAATCCCCATTTCGTCGCAAAGATCGTAGAAGTCGTCCCTCTCATAAATACCGCCGCCCCAGACGCGCAGCATATTCATGTTGGTGTCGCGCACCGATTCCAGCAATTGCTGGTATTTGTCTTTGCTGATGCGGGTTGGAAAGCTGTCGGCCGGAATCCAGTTGCCGCCTTTGGCAAAGACCGGCACGCCGTTAATCACAAAGGTGAAGCTCTTGCCGGACTCGTCGCGCTGTTGCCTGAGTTCCAACGCGCGCAGGCCCGTGCGCTTCGTTGTTTCATCCACGGGCTTGCCATCGATCAGCAGCCGCGCTTCGAAAGTATAGAGAGGGTGAGCGCCCAGTCCATTAGGCCACCAAAGAGCTGGATGCGGAATAATGAAGTCGAGCGAGACGCGATTGGGGCCAGGCGCCAGGTTCACCTCGCGTCTTGCTGCCACGCTCTTGTCGGTGAGATTGTCCACGATAATTGTTGCGTTGGCCCTGTTGTTGGCAACGACTTCAACCTCAGCCGTCAATGTTGCGGCGGCAGCCGTTATCTGCTTTGGCAAGATGTTCAAATCGTCCACGCGCGCCTGGTCCCAGGCCTCTAAGTAAACCGGACGCCAAATACCGCTGGTGACAAACCGCGGTCCCCAATCCCAACCATACTGGTAAGGCGCTTTGCGGGTATGCGGGCTTGTTTTCTCGCCCTGATCATTTCCCGCCGGCAGTTCGTAATTCATCTTTGCCATGATGGGCAAGACTTCATTGATGGGCGAACGAAAGCGGATGCGGAGGATGTTGGCGCCAGCTTTCGCGAGACGTTTTGCGTCCACTCGCCAGGTGCGAAACATGTTGTCGGTACTGATCAGAGGTTGATCGTTGAGGAACACGCTGGCGTAAGTATCCAGCCCTTCGAAGGCCAGTTCTACATTTGTTTGCTCGAGCATCTCAGCCGTGACGTTGAAGGTAGTGTGATATTCCCAATCGGTCTTGCCTATCCATTGCAGCTTTTTTTCATTGTCGCGATAGAAGGGATCGTCGATCAGTTTGCTGTTAAGCAGGTCAGTATGCACACAGCCGGGGACGCTCGCGGGGTACCACTTGTCTTTGCCGACCTCGTGAAATTGCCACCCAGTGTGTACGGGTATCGTGACCTTGTGCCTGCCGATCTCTCTGCCCAGTTTGGTTTGAGATTGAGAGGTCCCGGCAGTCAGAGTTAACAGCGCCAGAAAAAGGATCAGCAGTTTTGCCATGTTCACCTGTTGGCCAACTTTCCAAAGGGATCTTACTTTGCTTTCTTTTGCTGAGGCTGTTAAAAGAATCGGCATGCTGAAACGATTGCTCTCTTTATTGATCAGTGCCGTAACTATCTCCATTTTGGCACCCGTGTCAACCGCGGTAAGCGGCAGGTCACCTGATGGTAAAGTCGACGCGACCGAGTACTCGTCAGTGCAGTCGGGGGTTCCGGCCTCCAGACTTGGCCGGCTGCGTCACGGAATCAATCTGAGTCACTGGTTCGCGCAGTCGGGCGATTATTCAAAAGCTCACCTCGAATCACATACCACGGCGGAAGACATCGCTCTTATTAGAGGCATTGGCTTTGATCATGTTCGCCTTACCCTCGAGCCCGCACCGCTCTTCAATGGGGATGATCCAGGTAGACTAAAGGTCGAGTACCTGAAGTATCTCGACGACGCGCTTGACCTGATACTGGCGCAAGGCTTGGCCGTGATCGTTGATATCCATCCGTCTGATGAATTTAAGGTAAGGCTTAATAGCAACGATCGTCAGATCGAAGCTTTCGGCAAATTCTGGCGAGCCCTGGCCCAGCATCTCTCAACGCGTGATCCCGAGCGCGTCTTTCTTGAAGTCATCAATGAGCCGATGGTGGAAGATGGCTATCGTTGGTTTGGCATGCAGGGGAAACTCATTTCCGCCATTCGCTCAGGCGCACCGCAGCATACCGTAATCGCGTCGGGCCATAGGTGGTCAGGCCTTCCCGAGTTGCTGTTTTTGCAGCCTTATGCCGACCGGAATATTATTTACAACTTCCACTTCTACGAGCCGTTTGCATTCACGCATCAGGGCGCGACATGGGCTGGCGCCAACGTGACCTTCTATAAGAACATCCCCTATCCGTCGAATCCGGAAAGCGTAAGCAAGGTCCTCGACACGATTCAGGATGAACCAGCACGTAACAATCTGCTTCGCTATGGCGAAGACCGTTGGAACTCCGCCCGCATTGACCGGGAGATTGGGATGGCTGCCGCCTGGGCTGCAAGGTATCAGGTACCCCTTACCTGTAACGAATTCGGCGCCTATCGCAGATTTGCGCCGCCTGCGGACCGCGCTGTTTGGCTTAGGGACATGCGCACCGCGTTGGAGAAGTACGGCATCGGCTGGACCATGTGGGATTACGCAGGCGGCTTTGCGGTGGTTAATAAGCAAAATGGCCACGCGACGCCTGATGTAGAGGTCGTGAAAGCTCTGGGATTGAGCGTCAAGAAATAGGAAGTTTGTGTTTCGTGCCGTTAGTGTGATTTCGTAGATCGTTCTTTCGGTCACATAGGACACGATCCACGAAATCACACGAAACGCCGAAAACATAGAACCTTTACCTTAATCCCAATGCCTTCAGATAGCCCTGATTGATTCGACAGTTTGAAAACTTTATCCGCTCGAGATAATCGTTCAATGCTTTCTGAACCTTCTCTTTCGGCGGCCGGTGCTTCCTCACTTCTTCAAAAGTAGTCCTTGGCCCTTCCACAAAGGCGACGATCGCTGTCCAATCTTCGGGCGAGTTTATCGAGACGATGCATGAGGTCGCGTCAAGTTTCTTATAAGGCCAGAAACACCAACCAATGCTATTCGCTTCGAGCAACTTCCGAAAAGAATCGATCCATTCATCGGTGTTCTCGCCGGATTCGCCCATCCAGACAGGGACGTTGTATTTGTCGCGGAAGTTAAGATACTCCTGGATCGCCTCCTGATTCACCGTCATCCAGTACTTGTGAAAAGTGTAGGCGAGCTTTCGATCAAAGGGCGGTCCAAAAACTTTGAAGTTGGTGTCCCATTGCGCGCCACCCAAAAAGATGATGTGGTTCCCGTCCACTTCTCGTATTCCCGAAACGATCTTGCGGTAGAGCGGTTCCAGCTTTGGGTTTAGGGATGCGACATCGAAATAATGTGCGATTGGCTCGTTGAGTAAATCGTATCCGATCACATTCGGTTCGTTCTGATACCGAGCAGCAATCTTATGCCACACGTTAACAGTCAACTCCTGACTCTCGCTGCTTTCAAACAAGAACGGGTACCCAAAACTGTCATCGATGTTGTCGCCGGTCTGTCCGCCCGGAGCTGCGTGCATGTCCAGAATTACGTAGAGACCTTCTCTCCGGCACCAGTCGACAACTCTGTCTAACAGTTCGTAACCGGGGCCATCCAGTCCTGGACCCGTTGTGTCTGATACAAACAACCGGTAGCTGAAAGGAACCCGAACAGAGTTGAATCCGGACTGCTTTATGAATCGGATGTCTTCGCGCGTGATGTAATTGTCGCGATAAGTTTTCCAGAATCGTCGCGCCTCGTCTTCCCCGACCAGCTCACTGATGGCGGCCTGAATCAACCTCGGCGAATTGGTCTGCTTGAATTTGAACATGTAACCCTCGGGCAGCAGCCAGTTGCCGAGATTAATGCCCTTCAAGAGCAGCGGTTTTCCGTTCGGCGAGACGAGCTCTTTTCCGCGCCTGACGACGAATCTTGTTTGTCCGCTGGCTAAGGAAGGTACGAGGCTTAACAGAAGGATGGCCAACAAGTGCGCTGGCTTTCTTAGGCGTCGCATCATTTCAGAAATACTCCAGGTCAATTGCCGCTTAGCGTCTTAATCTGAACTCTCTGCGCGTTCTCGGCGTGCTCGGCCTCTCTGCGTTGATTCTTTTTTGAGTCTTTTGACTTTCGAGACGCAGAGCTCGCTTAGAATTACGCAGAGAAGACTGAAAATTGCATACTACCCAACAACAGGCGATGTTACGAAAACGGAGCGGTGAACTTAAGGCAGACAGGAGATGGCACCCGGGCCACCTGTCCCGTCGCGCTGAGCCGGCCAGTCTTTTGATTAAGTCGAAAGACTACGATGTTGTCGGAGTTTTGATTAGCCACCAGCAGAAACGCTCCGCTTGGATCGATGGCAAAGTTGCGTGGCGTCACGCCTCGAGTGGATTCGTGGCCAACCGTAGTAAGGCCACCGCGGCGCGGATCTATTGCGAAAATAGCGATGCTGTCGTGACCCCGATTCGAGCAATAAAGAAATCGGCCGTCCAGGGAAACGTGGATATCGGCACTCGTGTTCCTTCCCGTGAAGTCTTTTGGCAGAGCGGTTAAGGTTTGCAGCTCTTTCAAACTTCCCCTCTCTGGGTCGCGCGCGAACGCTGTTACCGTCGAATGCAGTTCGTTAAGCACGAAGACGTATCTGCCGTTTGGATGAAAAGCCAGATGGCGCGGTCCCGCGCCTGGCTTGATCTGCACCCAGGGCGGTTCGTTCGGCAGCAACTTTCCGTGTCGCGGGTCGAAGCGGAAAATCATAATCTTGTCTGTTCCCAGATCGCATGAGTACGCGAACTGGTTGGTTGGATCCAGCACGATACAGTGCGCATGCGGACCTTCCTGACGCTCCCGGTTTATGCTCGAGCCCCGGCCCTGCTTCATATCCGTAGCCTCGCCCAAACCGCCGTCGCGCTCGACCGGGAAAACCGTCACGTTGCCTCCGGTGTAATTCGCTATCAAAACAAACTTGCCTCGAGCATCCACATCTACATAACAGGGGTCGGCGCCCGCCGATGCTTGTTGGTTCAGCAGCCGCAGTTCGCCAGTTCTTTGATCGACAGCAAACGCGCTCACGGCTCCGCTCTTTGCACCCGCAAAATCTCCAACTTCGTTGACCGCGTACAGATAACGCCGGCTGGGTGCGAGAGCGAGAAACGACGGGTTAACTACGCCCCTGGTGGTGCCGACATGCTTTAACTCTCCCGAAGAGAGGTCCAACCGATACAGATATATTCCTTCACTCTTGCCCGTCGTGTAGGTCCCGACGTAGAGCAGCAGTTCGCGCTTCGGCCCACGACCAAAGGGAAGCTCTGACAGAGTCAGTCCCAGCGCACCGAGACCGGCAAATCTTAAAAACTCGCGCCGCGCAGGCGCGCCTTCAGCTTTGGGGGTCACGGGTTTGATTTTCTCCACGGCAAGAGTTTCCGTTAGGCGATGAGACGATTTGGATTTGCTCCCAGCTCGGACCTTACAGCGGACCCTATTTCTCGAAAGCGATGTTGTCGACCACCACGGTCCCTTTCTCCATGACGCACTTATCGCAGTGCACCCCGACAGTGACGGACGTTAACTTCTTGAGGACGTCCCGCTTGAGATCAAGTTGCACCGCCCAATCTGGTTGGTTAAAAGAGTCGAGCTTGACTTTGTAGGTATTGAAACCCGGAGACAGGTGAATGATCGCTGCGGGATAACCGGACTCGAGATTGGAGCCCTGACCGCGCGTAATCAGCTCGAGTTTTACGTACTGGGTGCCTTTAGCAAAGACGCGGAGGGTGATGAACTTATAGCCACTCACATCGTCAGGCACGAGTTTGCCGTCTTTCTCGGGCTCACCGAATACCTCCATATTGACGCCCTCCCACTCGTTCGGGATGCGCAGTTCGTAATCGAAAGCAGCAGCAACATCATCCGCCGTCACCCGCGCAAACGCCGGGGCGGGAGGATTTGCATTTTCCAAACCACGAAATTGGGGAGGGTTTGCTAAGTTCTGAGCATACACGTTCAACCGCACCGCGCCACCATGCTTGCTGACTGGCCGCCCGCTTTGTGCGTTCTGAAAGTCGGCATAGACGAGTTTGGAGGCTTCGGACTCGGGAGGCTTCGAAGCGTTCTGGCCAGGAACCGGGCCGGCAACCAAAAGGATTAAGACTGTTAAGATTCCAGATCGGAAAAACATCATTTTCTTCATGGACACTCCTCCAGAATTCGGCAGTTGTGCAGTTTGAATTCTGACGCCGTTTCTCATTAGCACCGACGCTTTAGCGCGGTGAATGTGGTACCCGACAAACTGAAAACCGTTTAAACGGTTTCAGTGTGAACTCAATTTCTAATCACCGGGCTAAAGCCCCGGTGCTAATGAGAGCACTCCTGGCAAACTAAACCAGAGCTCCAGCAATGGCTCCCTCAGTAATCGCAAGGTGATATCAACGCCGGCACAGGGGCCGGAACTGAATCCTGAAATCTGATAGACCTTCGTCGCAGGGCAGCTACCCTCGCTTCAACTTCTCCCGGCGCCAGTATTTTCTTTGCTTCATGGAACACCCAATCAATGTCTTCCTGGTAATGACGTACCGCACTGGATTTTACGGTCGCATCCCTGATAAACCAAAGATTAAAATTAATCGACATCGGCGATCGCGGGTAATACTGTCCGCCATGTTCCGCCAGAGACTTGCCGTCGATGAAATACTTCACCTTTCCACCAGAGACTTGGGTTACGAGTGTATGCCACCCGGCAATGCTTCCAGTGCTGGTGTCAAAGACGTTGTCCTTTTTCCAATTAGGTTCCGGACTGAAGGTCCTCCAGGAAGTCGTAAACAACGTAGGCCCAGCGCTGCCCCAGCCCCCATTCGGCAGATACTCAAAATCCAGCTCGCTGTAATCAGGATCCATCGGCGCCTTCAGAGGGCTAATCGTGTAGAAGCTCTGTACGACTTGATCCCCGCTGGGGCCGTCCGTCGGCACATCAACAAAGCGAACCCGAGCGGCGTATGTACCCTCCAGGTATTTGCGTTGGTGGCAAATCTGCGTCTGATTGGTATTGGATCCGGTGCCGTCGGTGGAAGAGATCATGCGCAGCAGACGATTGCCTCGGTGATCCTGGTCGACAGGAAATGAGACGCCCTTGTTTCCCCAGGTTGCCCCCGGCACTCCGGGCCACCCGGCCGCGGTACGAATGATCCAGCCGTGTTTCGCGAGCTGTTTGTAGGTCGCGTAGTTAAAATCGTCGAAGAGTGTTTGGGAGGACACGTCCCTGCCCCGACTTACCTGTGAAACATTTGGGTGCTCTCCGGTCAGCCGTCCCGCAGGTACGGGAGCAGCGGTAAGTGTGTTGATTGAAGCGAGACTCCCGCTTCCTATTGCCAACAAAAGACTGAGGCATGCAACGGTATGAAATGAGATCACAGAAGTCCTCGCACCTGGTGCTGCTTGATGGTGTTTGCTCAGCCGCCGAACGACTAGAATTCTTTCCGAAGTCTCGCCGGCGGTCAAGGATTAAGACAACTAGTCGTCTCTAAAGTTTGCGTAAAGATCGGCGCCTAACAACGGGGCACTAGCCCGACGGGTTAGGGAGGGCTCATGTGTTGGCCGCGTGTCTGAGCCCTCCCTAACGGTCGGGCTAGTGCCCCGGTTACTAATAATGACTCGTTAGCTAAGACACTCCCGAACCCTTGAATACACGCTGTCGATGATCGCCCTGGCATCTGCTTCACGCTCTGCCTCTGCGGTCAAGCGGATGATCGGCTCGGTATTTGAACCTCTCACCAGGAACCATCCGTTGGGCAGACTAACTTTCACACCATCGCGCAGGTCCATCGGATAGGCCGCATACTCACGGCGAAGCATTCTGAGCACCGCGGCGATTTTATCTGAGGGGCAAACCAGTTTCTCTTTGATCATAGCGAACCGCGGCAAGGTATTTACCAACTCAGTAATAGTCTGACCGGTTTCCGCTAACAGATGCAGGATGAGAGCCATGCCAACCAGGCTATCGCGCGCAAAATTAATGCGCGGATAGATGACGCCGCCGTTGCCCTCGCCGCCAATTACGGCGTTTTGTTTCTGCATCTCCTCAGTGACATTGGCCTCGCCGATCTTCGACAGAAAGACTGGGCAACCAAACCGGCTGACGACCTCCTGGAGCGCGGACGTCGTTGATAGATTTGCTACGACTGGCCCGGGATGCTTGCCGAGAACCTTGAGTGTCGCCAGCAGGAGCGTGTACTCCTCACCAATCGCTACGCCCTCTTCTGAAACTATCGCCAGGCGATCGGCATCCATGTCCTGCGCAAAGCCAACGTCGGCCTGTTGCGCCTTTACTGCGGCGCACAGGTCGCCGAGGTTTTCCGCCAGTGGTTCTGCCGGACGGGGGAATGATCCGTTCGGAGTTACATTAATCGGAATGACTTCAGCACCCAGCGCCGCAAGCAGCTTTGGACCCACCAGCGAGCCGGCCCCATTGCAGGCATCCAGAACCACGCGCAGCTTTTTCTGACGCGTTGGCAGCGGTCCCAGTACTTCCAGGATCGTTTGAATATGAAGATCAGTCACTCCGGAAGCTTCGACCACTTCCCGCATCTCCGCGCCGCCGACCCGCGTGTATTCTCCCTGGTGGTAAATGTCGAGCAGCTCACGGGCCTGACCAGTGTTCAGAAAAAATCCGCCCTGACCAATGAACTTCAGTGCATTCCATTCCGCGGGATTGTGACTTGCCGTAATCGCAATGCCGCCGTGGGCGCGATAATGACGCACAAGAAGTTGAATAGTTGGCACTGGACACATACCGATATCAAGGATGCGGCAGCCACTCGAGAGCAAGCCTGCGACAACTGCCTGTTTGACCATTTCACCTGAGGTACGAGGATCGCGTCCGATGACAATCGTACGCGCGCCGACGTAAGTACCGAAGGCTTGTGCAAAACGCGTCAACAGGGTGGGCGTCAGAGACTCGCCAATTACTCCGCGCACGCCGGAGATGCTGATTTTGAGGGTTGGTATCGGTCGCATAATTTGGTGAACGAGGGCGGAGCTAAGAGACAAATGTGGATCTCTGATTTCTTATCCGCGAACATCCGCGTTAATCCGCGGCTAGTTCCACTTTTTACTTATTCAATCTGTCGCGCGCCCAATCAAGCAGGCGGCGAGCTTTCGTCGCATCTTCGGCTTCGACAATAACGCGAATCATCGATTCGGTGTTGGAAGCTCGCACGTGTATCCAACCCTCGGGTAACTCTATTTTAATGCCGTCTGTCAGATCATAAGCTGGCTGCTCACGCTCGATTGCGACACGAAAGTCCTGCAGCACCGAATACAAGCGGTTCGGTTCCACCGCCAAGTTGTGCTTCAACATAAACAATCGGGGAAGTTGCCGAACGACGTCCGAGACCCGTTCACCCGAGCGCGCCAGGCCTTCGAGAATGATTCCAACGGCGGCGGCGCTGTCATGGGTTAAATGTATTTGCGGAACGGTCACTCCGCCACTGCCTTCGCCCCCAAGAACGGCGTTGTGTTCGAACATTGCCTCGGCAATGTAGGTCTGGCCGACCTGAGTGCGCACAACGGAACCTCCATAGCGCGCAGCGATTTTTTCTATCGCACCGGTGGTTGAAACATTCGTCACTATCGCGCCGGCGCCCTGTTCGAGACGAATACGGCTGGCGAGGGCCAGTGTCGATTCTTCTGAGAGCGGCTCGCCTAGTTCGGTCACGATTCCCAGTCGCTCTCCGTCAGCGTCATGAGCGAAACCAATATCAGCATGGCCTGCTTTAACCACCGCACTGAGCTGGGCCATAGTCTCTGGCGTTGGTTCCGGCCGATGGGGAAAGGCGCCGTTAAGATCGGCATTGATCGCCAGAAATTCACAACCTACTTCCGCAAGCCAACGCGGAATAAGTAGTGAACAAGCACCGTTACAACAATCGACCGCAACCTTCAGGCGACGCGCTTTGATGGCGGTAGTGTCAAAGGCATTCTTTAGTAAATCGATGTGGTGCTCGATCGGATCCTGATATTGGATGGCGGGTTGGATTTCATCCCACGTGGCCTTGGCAAACTCTCCCTGATGGTAGATGTCTAAAAGCTCTTCGGCTTGTAAGGGATTCAAATAAAGGCCATCGCCCCGCACAAATTTCAGCGCGCTCCATTGCGCAGGATTGTGACCGGCAGTGACCGCAATCCCTCCGTCTGCCTTCAGCCAGCCCACCGCCAATTGCAGGCTGGGTGTAGGACAAATGCCAAGATCAATTACCTCGCAACCCGCGGCCAGCAGGCCGGCGACAACTGCGGAGCGCACCATTGGCCCTGATAATCTGGTATCACGACAAACAAGAATGCGACCGCTGTCGAGATAAGTAGCAAACGCCTGGGCGAATCCGACGGCCACTTCGGGCGTGAAGGTCTCGCCGACAATGCCTCGCACACCAGTGATGCCGATTTTTAGCGGTTTCATAATGACAACGTCAGCAGCCGGGGCCGGAGTGTCCTGATGAAGGTTTTCTCTGCGCAGTCTCAGTGAGCTCGGCGTCTCTGCGGTGAATGATTGGGTTCAAATACACTCACCGCCGAGACGCAGAGAACGCCGAGGTGGCGCAGAGTTTTTCAAACTAGGACACTACCACCCAGGAGACGTAACCCTCCCCAGCGATCGGGTATGCCTCAAGATATAGCTAAGACTACGCGCACCCAAGCGCTAATAGCATTGACCGGCTTCAGGACCCATCATACAATTTCTTACCCGCAACAGTTCGTTTAATGCACAAGATAAGGAGCCGATCTGCACGGGCCGCGATCCAGAGCGAGCTCTGGAACCGCGGCTCTGAACTTAGAAAAACGCCATGCTAAAACACTTCTCAGCTCTCGCCCTTCTAACATTTCTGAGCCTTAATGTCATTTCCGCGCTTGCCCAGGCGCCCGCTCGGACCACCGCGCCTGACACCGCCACAGTTGAGCGCCGCGTCGAGTCTCTCCTCAGCCAAATGACGCTCGAAGAAAAGATCGACCTGCTCGGAGGCGTCGACGGCTTTTACATGCGAGGCATCCCGCGACTTGGCTTACCGCGATTGAAAATGGCGGATGGACCAATGGGCGTTCGCAACTTTGGACCGGCCACCGCGATGGCCGCGGGGGTCGGTTTGGCCGCGACCTGGAATACGGCGCTGGCAGAGCGAGTCGGGACTGAGATCGGTAGAGATGCGCGAGCAAAGGGCGTGCATTTCCTTCTGGGGCCGGGCGTGAACATTTATCGCGCGCCGATGAATGGACGTAACTTTGAATACTTTGGTGAAGATCCCTTTCTCGCTTCGCGCATCGCGGTCGCATATATCAAAGGCGTGCAGGCCCAGGGTGTGAGCGCCACCGTCAAGCATTACATGGGGAACAACTCGGAGTTTGACCGGCACAACACCGACTCAATTATTGACGAGCGCACGCTGCGCGAAATTTATCTGCCGGTGTTCGAAGCTGCCGTAAAGGAAGCTCGGGTAGGTGCGATTATGGATTCCTATAACCTCACCAACGGCACGCATCTCACACAGAACGGTTACCTGAATACGGACGTCGCCAAAAATGAGTGGAGCTTTCACGGCATCATGATGTCCGACTGGTCGTCTACCTACGACGGCGTAGCGGCAGCGAACGCCGGGCTCGATCTCGAGATGCCGGCTGGCGTCTTTATGAACCGGCAGACGCTCCTGCCGGCGATCCGGGAGGGCAAGGTTACCGTCGCCACCATTGATGAAAAGGTGCGGCGCATCCTCCGCACGGCAATTCGATTTGGCTGGCTTGACCGCGACCAGACCGACCTGTCCATACCGCGCTACAACCAGCAGGGCCGCAGTGCCACGCTCGCGGCCGCGCGCGAGAGTCAGGTGCTGCTGAAGAATGAAGGCGGGTTGTTGCCTCTCAAAAAGGGAAACATTAGATCGATTGCCATCATCGGACCGGACGCGTATCCCGCAGTGCCCGTCGGCGGCGGCAGCGCGCGCGTGGAACCGTTTGTCGCAACCAGTATGCTTGAAGGTTTGAGTAACTACCTTGGCGCCGCTGTTCCGATCTATTACGCGCGTGGTCTGCCCTCCCTGGGTGAGATGGCCGATGCGACCAGTTTTTCCACCGAGCCCGTTGATGGTCAGCCGGGTCTGCGCGCCGAATATTTCAACAGCAAGGATCTGCAAGGCACGCCGTCGATAGCGCGCACTGAAGAACACATCAATTTCCGATCAGGTTCGGCGCGCGCGGAATTTCCTGCGGCCACTCTTTCATCACGCTGGACCGGCTACTACCTGGCCAAACAGCCGGGCAACTACGACATCTTTGTGGCCTCGAGCGGAGAAGACGGTGGATACTATCGCCTCTATCTCGATGACAAGCTCGTGTTCGATAGTTGGACCACGTCCGCCGCTGTCGTGGGCCAGACCAAGATGGCGTTCGACGCTGCGGCGCACAAGGTAGTGTTAGAGCATCATGGCCGGCCTCGTTGGAATAGAATGCAATTTCAACTCGGCATTAATCGAAGCGGGACCGTGGTCGATGCTGAAGCGAAGAAACTTGCCGCCAGAGCCGATGTCGTAGTGCTGGCGGTAGGATTCGATCCGGGGTCTGAGAGTGAAGGCGCGGACCGCACATTTAGTCTCCCACCGGGGCAGGACCAATTAATCGAGGAGATCACAGCAGCCAATAAGAATACGATTGTGGTGCTCACGTCGGGCGGGAACGTAGCGATGAACGCCTGGCTTGATCGCGTTCCAGCGCTCATTGAGATGTGGTATCCGGGTCAGGAGGGCGGCAGAGCACTGGCTGAAGTGCTCTTCGGCGAAGTGAACCCTTCGGGTCGGCTGCCGGTTACCTTTGAGCGCCGCTGGGAAGACAATCCGGTGCATGACAGTTACTACCCAGCAGCCGGCACGAACCGCGTCGTGTACAAGGAAGGCGTCTTCGTTGGTTATCGTGGCTATGAAAAGAACGGAACGAAACCTCTCTTCCCATTTGGCTACGGGCTGTCCTACACAACCTTTAAGTACAGCAATTTGCAGATCAAGACCATCGCCAACAGCGACTCCACAAGTCTGCGCTACGAGGTCTCGTTCGATATAAAGAACACCGGTAGCAACGAAGGCGCGGACGTGGCGCAGGTTTATGTGGGAGACACCCACGCGAAAGTGCCGCGGCCCGTCAAGGAGTTGAAAGGTTTCACGAAAGTGAGTTTGCGGGCCGGCGAGACAAGACGCGTAACGGTGCCTCTCGATAGCCGCGCGCTCACCTATTTTGACGCGAACCGAAAACAATGGCGGGCAGACGCAGGCGATTTTGAGGTCCTCGTAGGCCGGTCAGCGGAACAGATCGAATTGCGGGGAAAGCTGACTCTGGCTAACGCATTGACGATCGGGAACGACAGGCGCAAATGAGGATGGCCTGAGCCGACCGGACAAAACCGATCCACGAAATCACACGAACAATATTTTCCGCTTCGTGTATTTTCGTGGATCGTCTTCACCGTTTCTTGTTCGACGCCAGGGAAATCTTAACCGGAGCACTATTCCAGCCTTCAACCTTCAGAATCGCGGCCGCATTACCCAAATCCTTCACCTTGTAAATCGCCGTAATCTCCCTGCGGTCGCCGGGCAGCAGAGAGACGTAGTTGTCCTCCCAAACCACCGGCAGGACGTCTCGTTCACTGCTTCCCTGTTTTATCTGGAGGTGAACAAAGAAGGCGAGGCTGCGACTGGGATTGGATATGGTCACGCGCGCGATCTCTTCGCCGCCGCGACGCACGGTTCTGCCAGCCACGGCCAATCTTACCGGGGGAAGTTTTTCGAGCTGAGTCATGTCGGCATACGAACTCACCGGTGTGTAGAACCATTTGGTTTTCTTCGTATCGAGCACATCATCGGTGGTCGACAGCCAGTAAAAGTTGGAACTGACAATCTGGCCAGTGGAGTTTTGCAGTGTGAGCTTGAGAAAGTAAGTCGCAGTCAGATCTTTTATTTGCGGTATGGCGAAAGCTTTGAAGTTACCATCCGCGGCCAGGTCTATCTCAATTGCTTTGGAAAACTTTTCCGCCAGATTGAGATCAAACACCTGTGCCGTCAACTTCAATTTTCGCTGAGTTTGATAGGTAGTATTTACTGCGACCACGCTTTTGTCGTCGTAGGAATACTGCACGTGGATCGGCTCGCAGGCCTTCTTAGTTCCAAAGTAGCCGCCGGCCGGCATCAGGTAATAATCATAAAGGTGCCAGATCAGTGAAGGCCAGGCGTTGTTCAGCATCCATTGAATCACTCCGGTCGATGTGTACCTGTTACCGGCATAGGCTTCAAACATCGCCCGCTGACCTTCGTAGGTCATCAATTGTGACTTGAGAGCAAAGTCACGCACATCTTTCGCCGCACCGTAGCGACCATTCAAAGCGGCGGTGAACAAATCTATGTTCTTGAACTGCCCGCCGCCGGCGTGATAGTTCCAGAACTCATCGATGGGCCAGAGATGCTCCCTGGGGATCATCCTCTGGAGGCTCTCGATCGGAGGCACGGCGGGACCGGGGCTGATCTCGGTCGCGAATCCATGAGCGCCACCGGCCTCTTTATCCAATAGCCAGTAAGAAGCGGGCACCCATTCGTATGGTCCTTCCATTTTGACTCCAGTAGCGCCGCTGAACTCGGCCTTCTTTGCCGTCGCCGACGAAATGAATGGATTGGGCCACTGATATTTCTCAAGGATGTCTACGTACATCTTTTCGACATCGGCAGGCGGCGGATTGTCGCTGCCATTCAACCAGACCAACACGCTTGGATGGTTCCTTAAGCGTCTGATCTGATCCGCCTGCGACTTTGCCGCGATGTCGTAGTCCTCTTTGTCCCAAACCGGTCCTTCCTTGTAGTCGTCCCGATGCTGCCAGTGTTCCCAGTGCGAGCAACAGCACCAACCGGCCATAATCAGAATTCCGTATTCGTCGGCCAGATCAAAAAAGTAATCCGGCTGAAGCTGTCCTTCCAAACGAATCGTATTCAAGTTCATGTCTTTGACATACTGAAACTCTGTTCTCAGACGTTCAGGCATGAAACGAAGAAACATATCTGAGGCCCAGCCACCACCGCGGATAAGCACATTCTGGCCGTTGACTTTAAAGACGAGGTGATTCTGATTGTCCAATTGGGAGGTGATCTGTCGAATGCCAAAGCGCGTACTTTGCCGATCGGAAAGTTTGCCGTCTGCGGTGAACTCCATCTGCAGTTCATAAAGATTCTGCGGCCCCTGATGAGCCGGCCACCAGACACGCGGACGAAGGACGTTGAGTTGGGAATACTGATCAGGCGTGAAGGAAACCGATTTGGTCTCCTGAGGTCCGAGTTTGACTCGCTGGGAGAAGCGAATCTCTTCGATGCGCCCACTCAAGACACCTTCGACTTCATGATCTGTGGCGTTGTGCGCCTCGGCATTCACGGTCAGATGCGCGGTCTCGAGCGAAGGCAGATCGAAATGCGTGACGGCCTGTGGATAACGGAGTGTGAGCGGTCCGCTGCTGGTGAGATACACGTCACGGAAGATGCCCATGTTCTTATCCGGCGGCATCGGATTCCAATCTACCCAGGTCCAACCAAGATCGTCGGGCAGAGCCGGGAATATCTCGACTGCCAGGGTATTGAGTTCGCCCAACCGGGCTGGGCCGCGGACGTTCAGCTCATGCAGGCGGAACGTACCGGCGATTTGATCCGAGGTGGCAATCTGTTTTCCGTTGAGCCAGATGTTGGCGCGAAAATTGACGCCATCAAAATGAAGCCAAATGTTCCGTCCACTATAGCTGGCCGGCACCTGAAATTCAGTTCGATACCACCAGGACACGCGGAAAGGGCTGTCTTCCGGCATAGGCCGCAGCGAAAAGTTTGCGCCGATGGGATAGCTGCAACCCGGCATCATTCTTAGATTCATGCCAACGAAAGGATCAGGGTACACCTTGTTATCGACCAGGGTGCCGGCAATCGTTGAAGGAACCCTGGCGGGATACCAGTCCCGCGGTTGAAAGACCCTTTGGGACAGCACGTCGCCCTTTTCTTTGACCTGAGCAGAAGACTGAATTGCCCAATGTTCGCGCAGAAACATCTTTGCCGGTCGAGGTTGCCGGCGTTGGCTCTGCGCCATCGCCGACTGACCAGGGCTAAGGACTAGAAAGATCAGACCGAAGGTCGATTGTTTGAACATTGGATTCTCTCTCAATCGTCATTCAACTGTGGTTGGGATAGGAGTGAAGGGCCAACGCTCGGTATACCAGGACCAGACCAGAAAAAAGACCACGCCGAGGGCGAGCGTGCCGAGACCGAGAACCACCACCGGCCAGGGCGTAGTCGCAAAGATAAACAGCCAGCCAATCAGCGCAATAATGCTGGGCAGCGGGTACAGCCACATCTTATATGGCCGCGACATGTCCGGCGCCCGCTTTCTGAGCAATATGAGCGCAAAGATCTGACCGATGAATTGGATCAGGATGCGGGTTGAAATAAGCGCGTCAATAACGATATCCAGCGAAAAGAAGCTGCAAATGATCGAGATCAACCCGAGCACGATTAGCGCGACGTACGGAAATCGTTTCGTAGGATGAAGTCGCCCGAACACCTTAAAGAAGTACCCGTCCAGCGCCGCCGCGTAAGGGATGCGCGAATAGCCGAGTAAGAGGGCAAAGACTGAACCGAAGGCTGTCCAGAGCACCATCGCCGTAAAGGCGGTCGCGATCTTTGGTCCATAGATTTTTTCCATCATTAGCGAGACCACGAAACCGGATTCAGGGTGCGCCTGATACGGCACAAACTCTCGCCAGGGCACAACTCCGATAACTGACAGATTGATTGCAAAGTAAATAATCGCTACCGCGACTACGCTAATGATGATTGAACGTGGAATTGTCCGGCCCGGGTCCCTGACCTCGTCACCGATGTAACAGATGTCGTAATAGCCCAGATAGTCATAGACGCCAACCCGGGAGGCAGCACCCAATCCGAAGAGAAAACCGAGCGAGAAAGTGAAGGCCCCCGGTGGAAAATCAAAAGCGCGGGCGGCACTGAAATGGATTGCTCCGGTGACCACAACTGCCAAAGTAGTAAGCAAGGTGCCAATCCACAGACTGATGGTAATCTTGCCGATTGAAGTGATGCGGCGATACAGCAGCAGGACATTAACCACGCCCACCGCCGCGGCTACCATGAGTGTCTGAGGCGCCGTGATTCCCTGCCAGATATAACCGGTGTATTTGGCGAAGCCGATGTAGCCCGAGGCTATTTCCAACGGCCCGCTGAGAATGAACTGCCAGATAAACAGAAATGCCATGAGCCTGCCAAAGGTTTCCCGACCGTAACCCTCTCGCAGGTACAGGTAAGAACCTCCCGATCCGGGCATCGCCGCGCCGAGCTCGCCCCAGACCATCCCGTCAGGAATCGCGATCAGAACAGCGACAATCCAACCCAACATGGCCTGGGGACCACCTAGTGCCGACATCAAGAGTGGGATCGTGATGAAAGGGCCCACGCCGATCATGTTCGACATGTTCAGGGCGGTCGCCTGGACCAGCCCAAAGCGTCTCAGCAGAGGCGCACCTTCTTTTTCAAGGTTCCGGGATTCGGATGCCATGGAGATTATTGACGTCTTTTTGAAGCTCACATCATATCCGAATATGACGTTCTGTAGAGAGAATTATTTGCGTATTTCCAATCTTTACGGGGAGTTAGCAGAGATTCTGTTTGACGTTTCATGCGGCGAAAAGTACCCTTCGCGGTTAACTGCGAAGATGTCTCAGAAGGAAGATTCGCTCAAGTGATCGATCACCGGGCATTAGCCCGACCGTCAGGGAGGGCTCCGTTTTTAGGCACCCCCTGGGACATGAGCCCTCCCTTACGGTCGGGCTAGCGCCCGTCACCGCAGAGATCCCGAGCACGCAGAGGAAGCGCAGAAAACAGTTACCATAAACCACAGGTGAGAAACATGAGACGAAAACTTTTTGTCGCCACAATGACGTTGGTGCTGGCTGCTTCGTCAGCCCCGGCTCGTCATAGAAGAGAAGGGTCGCGGCCACAGTCCGCGACGAAGACATTAGCGGAACGGCTTGGCTATCCTCGGGACGCGAAACTTCTGATCGTGCATGCCGACGATCTGGGAGCGGCCCACTCTATTAACAGCGCTTCGATCAAAGCGCTGGAGAGCGGGCTGGTCAGTTCTGCCAGCATCATGGTTCCGTGTCCGTGGCTTCCGGAGATAGCTGCCTATGCGCGCGCTCATCCGGAAGCGGATCTCGGTTTGCACCTGACGCTCACCAGCGAGTGGAGTCTCTATCGCTGGGGGCCGGTCCTGGGGAAAGAGCGCGTCCCCTCGCTTTTGGACAGCAGCGGCTATTTATACCCTTTGGAAAACGAGGCGGCCGCACACGTGGATATCAAGGAAGTGGAAGCGGAGATTCGGGCCCAGATCGCGCGGGCCAGGGCATTGGGTATTCAACCCACGCATCTCGATTCTCATATGGGGACGCTTTACCAGAGCAAGGCCCTGTTCGAGACGCTGTTGCGAGTGGCGCGCGAAAACAAACTGCCGTTCAGAGTTTCGCAGGACTGGTTTACCAGGGCGACATTTATGCCTTCCTTGCTTGGCCCCGACGACGTCGTGCTCGATAGAACGATAAGCATTGAGCCGACTGTGGCTCCCGAGGACTGGTCCAGGTTCTACACAAACGAAATAAAGAACCTGCAACCTGGCGTGACGGACATGATCGTGCATCTGGCATTTGCCGACGAGGAGATGAAGGGAGTGACCTTTGGCCATCCGAATTGGGGCGCTGAATGGCGGCAGCGAGATTTCGCTTTTGTGACCAGCGATGCTTTTCGCAAGGTGCTCAAGGAGAATAACGTCAAGCTTATTACCTGGCGCGAACTCGGCAAATTGATCGGGAAGGCACAGCGCTGAGCGAGTGGGATGGACGGGCGTAGTGTCCCAGGTTTGACTTGCCTCCGTGTTCTCTGTGCCTCCGTGGTGAATTCCTGCCCACAATTAGACTCACCACGGAGACACGGAGACCACGGAGAACAAGCAGCAGATTTGCCGCAAAAAGCGGCGGGGATGCAAGGAAGAGAGTGTTTGAAGAACTCGAGTCATTTGCCGGAATTTTTTTCGCCCGTAACCGCTTGAATATCCCCTTCTAATAGACGAAAATAGCGACGCAGTTTCTTTCGATCCCTTCCTAAAAAAGGAAACAATAATCTGATGAGAATAGTGGCCCTCGGGCTTGCGATTGCTGCGCTTTCACTCTGGCTCGGCCTGCCAGTACATAAGGCAAAAGACATGAGTGCCTTGCCGGCTCAATCAGGCGAAAGAGGACCAGTGGCAGCGGACATCGACGATAGCGATCTGTTCTTTCAACACACCATTAGCGCGGCAGGGCCACAACGTGACAACTCGCAAAAGATCGACGCCTTACTCAAGCGCATGACGCTTGAAGAAAAAGTCGGACAAATGACTCAACTCGCCATCGGCATGGTTGCGAAGGGCAGGGATCAGGAGATCCAGATCGATCCGGCCAAGCTTGATAAAGCAATCGTGCACTACGGTGTCGGATCAATTCTTAACGTCGCGGAGCAAGCTCTGACGCCTGACAAGTGGCATGAAATCATCGGGCAGATTCAACAGACCGCTACAAAAAAGACGCGGCTCGGCATTCCGGTAATCTACGGGATCGATTCGATTCATGGCGCCAACTACGTTCAGGGTGCAACTCTTTTCCCCCAGGAGATCGGCATGGCCGCAACCTGGAATCCCGAGTTGATGAAACGGGGTTCGGAAATCGCCGCCATGGAAACGCGGGCCGCCGGCATCCCCTGGAGCTTTTCACCAGTGCTTGATATCGGGCGCCAACCGGTCTGGCCACGCTTCTACGAAACCTTCGGTGAAGATCCCTACCTCGCAAAACTAATGGGCGTAGCTTTCGTGCGTGGCATGGAAGGTTCAGATGTCAGCTCGCAGGACCATGTGGCCACCAGCTTGAAACATTACATGGGCTACAGTTTTCCGCTCAGTGGTCGCGACCGCACTCCCGCCTGGATCCCGGAAAATTATCTACGGGAATATTTCCTGCCGACATTCGACGCCGCGGTCAAAGCCGGCGCCCACACGGTGATGGTCAACTCCGCGGAGATCAACGGCGTTCCCGGCCACATCAATCGACACATCCTGACTGACATCCTTCGTGATGAACTCGGCTTCAAGGGATTTGTAGTTTCTGACTGGGAGGACATCAAGAAATTGGTAACCGTTTGGCATGTCGCGGCCACTGAGAAGGAAGCAACCCGCCTGGCAATCATGGCCGGCATCGACATGAGCATGGTGCCCCTCGACTATAGCTTCGCCGATCATTTGATTGCCCTGGTTAAGGAGGGCTCGGTACCCCAGTCGCGTATCGATGAAGCAGTGGGCCGGATTTTGAAAGTGAAGTTTGAGCTGGGTCTCTTCGAGAACTCAATGCCCAGTGCTGCGCTCAAGTCAAAGATTGGTCTACCCGAATCGCGACAGGCCGCCCTGCAGGCGGCCCGTGAATCGATGACGCTGCTGAAGAACGCGAACAACTTGCTGCCGCTCTCGAAAGATCGCAAAGTGCTCGTTACTGGTCCAACAGCTGACTCGCTAATCTCCCTCAACAACGGCTGGACCTATGTCTGGCAAGGTTCCGAAGAGTCACTTTATCCCAGGGATCGTCCAACCATTCGCCGCGCTATCGAAGCAAAGGCAGGTGCGGCCAATGTGACCTATGTACCGGGTACGAAGATCACGCGCCCTCCCGGAACGGCATCAAATAACACTCCTACTAATGTCGAATCGGAAGTCGATATTCCTGCCGCTGTGCGCGCTGCCGGCGCTGCCGATGTGGTCGTACTCTGTCTTGGCGAGGGATCATACACGGAGACACCCGGCGACATTGCTGATCTGACCATAGGCGAGCCGCAACGGAAACTCGCCGAAGCGATCGCCGCCACGGGCAAGCCGGTCGTGCTGGTGCTGGTCGAAGGCCGGCCACGAATCGTCAATCGTATCGCCGACAATGCGAGCGCCGTGTTGATGGCCTACAACCCCGGCAACGAAGGTGGGCAGGCAGTGGCCGACGTTCTGTTTGGCGACTTTAACCCCTGCGGCAAGCTGCCGTTCACTTACCCGCGCTTTCCGAATGCCTTGATGACTTACGATCATAAGGCATTCGAGACAGAGTCTTTCGACAATGCCGGCATCCGACCGCAGTTTGAATTCGGCGACGGTCTGAGCTACACGGCATTCAGCTATAAAGATCTGCGTCTCAATCGGAAGACGATTGGCGCGAGTGATCAACTGTCAGTCAGCGTCACCGTAACCAACAGCGGCCGGCGAGCAGGCAAGGAAGTCGTCGAGCTCTATGTTAGCGATCTGGTAGCTTCTTTATCGCCCGCCGGAAAAAAGCTCAAACGTTTTGCGAAGATCTATCTGGAGCCGGGCCAGAGTCGTACTTTGACCTTCCAGCTAAGGCCTGATGATCTTTCGTTCATTGATACCAATAACAAACCCGTGGTCGAGCCAGGCGAGTTCGCGGTGATGGTTGCGGGACTGAAGG
>DASQAF010000022.1:0-1955 GCA_035635855.1 Pyrinomonadaceae bacterium | reverse complement strand
GGTCACGCTTGAAAGGCAAGGCGGAGCTGCCGGCATTTCACTATTTCAATAAGGGCGACATGGCCGTCATCGGCCGGGCTGCGGCCGTCGCCGATATTTTTGGCTTTCACGTTTCGGGGCTGCCCGCGTGGCTGATCTGGTTATTCGTACATCTGATTTACATTGTCGAGTTTCAAAGCCGCGTGATCGTTTTCATTCAATGGGGATTCGAATATCTAACGTTTAGTCGCGGCGCGCGCCTGATTACCGGCGAGGGTGCTACGGATCCAGTGGACCCAACGGCAAGAACGGGAACCGGGGGCGTCTGCAGCTAAGTTGCAGGTCAGACGTCGCCAGCAAATCACAACGGAGGATACGGATCGTCCAACGATTTGTTGATACTGGGATCGCAGAAGACGTAAGCCACACCGAGCGGCAGCCACATTCCGAAGAAAGCCACAAACTTGCCAAGACTGTTCCAATGAGGCGAGAGATTGCGAATCATGTACATCATCGCAAAGAAAAGATAGTACCCGGCAAACACGAATGTGAGTTGGCGCACGAGTTTGGGAGTATTTGGTTTGCGAGTGGAGGCGCCGAACAGAAACAACGCCGCGAGCGCGCTCACAATATAGAGGTCCTGGCCATATTCCAAAATCCAGTGCGTCAACAGTCGACTGGAGAATTCCTGGACAATCGCAAACGAGAAAATGCCAACGCCCGCGGCAATCATGACCGAACCTCTGAGCACATGCAGATGAGACTTCCCTGAAGGGAACACTTTCCGGTAAAGGCTTGCGATGACAAAGTACAGAGCGACGCTGAGCAGGAGATCCGAATAGTAGTAGAAATAGCCATATTCGCGGGAGGTGAACCCGTACCTGTTGAAGACGTGCAGCCGCAGCAGGCTAACCGCAGACACGATTACGAAGTACATCGCCAGTAGAGAGAAACGGCGAAACTGGCCTCGGACGATAATTACGAAGGCCACAAAGATGCTGAGGACGGTCGCGTAAATCCAAAAGACGAAATCAGCGGACGATATCATTGTCGCTCTTCTTTACATCCATATCACAGAGTCAGAACGGCGAATCTGGCCAACAAGGGAGGATGCCGGACGAGTATGCAGACACAAGCCGCGCGACGGTTGGCTGCAAGTAGATGCCGAAGATCGGAAGGATAGCCGACGCGCCCCGCGCAAAGCTGAACTCTCGAAGCACTGCACGGAGATAACGCTCACGTCCGGAGGGATCAACTTTCCGAATCGAAAGGGATTGGAACCTGCTTGGCGGACGTTCGGATGGTGCCGGGGGCCAGAATCGAACTGGCTACGCCCGCCTTTTCAGGGCGGCGCTCTACCAATGAGCTACCCCGGCATATTCGAACTTTTCAATTTTAGAGACGATGGCCAGTGCTGTCAATTCGCCTCACGCGCGAAGCTCGCAACGAAATGTGCCATCACGCCAGCGAAGAGCGCAATCAAGCCGAAATAGCTTCTGAAGCTGCGCCCGGCCATCCCGAGCGATGGTTCATCGATGAAGGCCACTAGCAACGACAGAGCTGCGAGAAAAATTAATACAGAACCAATCCATTGCAGAGTGCGCCGCCAGCCCGTCGCATACTCCCGTAGATAGAGCCCGAGAACGAAATTTACGAGAGCCGCTCCCAGAAGGTAGATGTGCCTGGAAACGTACATCAGGCGCAACTCCGGCGTAAGGAGCTGCATCGGCGGACTGTGATGCTTCATAAACTGACCGGTAAGCAGGAATGCAATTACGCCGAGCAGTCCAAGGATGAGGTGAATGCGCCGCATGAGAACCCTGTGGGAACTTGGACGCGGATTCTAGCACAGGGAAGCGGCTCGCTACTTACTCGGCTGATTGGTCAAATTCGCGCATCCAGTTGCGGTTTTTGAGCACTTCGCGCGGCTTGGTGCCGTCCGGCGGGCCAACGATGCCGTCTTTCTCCATCAAATC
>DASQAF010000021.1:0-61696 GCA_035635855.1 Pyrinomonadaceae bacterium | reverse complement strand
ACTCTTGAACTTGCTTAAGTCTAGTGCCAATATCTTCATCACCGGGTCTCCTTCTATTTGGTTTTGGGCGTTTGGAAAAACTAGCCCGTATGAAACCAGAGGAGACCCGCTTTTCATAGTTTCTTCGTGGATCGAGTCTTTTCTTGAAACAACAGATCCACTAAGTCACACGAAAACTCACGAAAGCCAAAACGTACCTGCGCTAACAAGTCAGGCAGTGCAAACTCTATCCACCACTCCTGGTGCGATAGCCCGGACGCGCGCGAATCCCAATGTCCTTGCGTGAGGTCTTGACCTCGATCTTGCGATAGCCACCATCGTGAACTCGATTCGTCGGATAATAGCCGAGCAAATATTGTGTGCGCAGCTCGGCAGCGATCGCGGCAAAGGCTTGCGGCAACACACCCACAGTATCCGCGCGATAGACCCGCCCGCCTGATCGGTCGGCGAGTTCCTTCAAATAGCTATCAGCCATCAGGTATAAACGGTCCAACATAGCGCCGATGCCGTCATCCCGGCTCCCGCCACCGGGTGTTCGCGTTTCGGTATCGGGTGGCCCGGGGGTTCGCGATCTCGTATCTCGGCCACTGCCGTCGGGAAACGGATCAGTAGTTGGATTCTGAGGCGGGTTGGGATTTCGGCGCCGGTTTAGGATGTCCGGTATCGGCAGAGAGCTGCGGCGCGATTGCCCCGTGGGGACGGGAAGTGGCTCGTCGCTCGGAAATGTGGGCGGCGTAGTGCCTGCCGGCGGCTGGCGGATCACACTGCTGGTCGGCAATTGAACACCGCCCAGGTCGCCCTGCTGCTCGCGGGCGATGCGCTCAGTTTCAGCTCGAGTATCAAAGCGAATCGGATAAACAATTACCCCGGATTCATCCAGGGCCCGAATGGTGGCGTCGAAACTTGCACTCTCACTGTGCCAGTCGCATCCGTCAGTGAAAAGGACAATCGCCTTCCGCTGGTTGATGGGACGGAGAGTGTCCAGCGATAACTGCACCGCATCGTAGAGTCTGGTTCCCGTACCTGAGCGAGTACTCTGGATGACGCCGCGCAGGACTGCTTTGTCGCTGGTGAACTCGTTCAGGTCGCGCACTTCGGTATCGAACGAAATAACTTTCACCTTGTCCGCAGAACTTAGTCGTTCGACAAAGGAGATCGCCGCTCGCTGAATCTGTCCAATCTTCTCCTCGGTGCTGGCGCTGGTATCAAGCAGCAGTATCAGATGAAACGGCGCATTCACTGTCGCCAGGAATGCGATCTGTTGAGCTACGCCATCTTCCGTTAGACTGAACTCTTCTTTGCGCAGGTCGCTGATGTAAGAGCCGCTGCGTGAACTGGCAACCACCGGAACGGTTACCAGATTCGTGTCGATCTTGATGGTCTCGACTTCCGTCTGCGGCGGTCCAGCTTCTGGCTCAGGCGGCGTTGTCTTGGCAGGCTGGGGCTCACGCGGACGTTGCGGCGCGCGCGCGCGCTGGGCCGGCGCAAGTGAAACGAACAAGACCACGACGACGATTAGAGCTGTCAGGATTCTCATGATGACCGCAACGGGTTGACCAGGGCGTCGGATGGCTGGCGACTTTCGTCGGCAACGCTGGTGTAAAGTTCAGGGAGAACCGAAGCCATTCTAGACCTACTCGACGAAGGCGCCAAGCTTGCCGCTGTCGCTTCGGTTAACTTAGAATCCGTAATGCCCGGTTTCGCAATCTACGCCGCCGCTATTGATCATCTCCTGACCAGATAATGGATTTCCTGCACAACTCGCTCCAACTAATCGAACAGTACATGCTCGCCTATGGTTACTGGGCGGTGTTCTTCGGCGTGATGCTCGAAAACGCCGGACTTCCCGTGCCGGGCGAAACCATTCTTCTGATCGCCGGATACTTTGCCTCGACCGGCCACTTTCACCTTGCTCTTGTCATGCTCATCGCCGCAACGGGGGCCGTTGTGGGCGACAACATTGGCTTTGCTATCGGCCATCATTTCGGTCGCGGTTTTCTGCTGCGCGTGGGTCGCTTCTTCTTTCTGACCCCTAAACGCGTCGAGCACATGGAGAACTATTTCAAGCGCCATGGCAATAAGACGATTTTGGTAGCGCGCTTCATTACGGGCTTGCGGGTTTTCGCGGCGCTGCTGGCGGGCGCTTCAAAAATGCCCTGGCGGATATTCTTTGTCTACAACGTTGCCGGAGCGGTTCTCTGGTCGGTAGTGATAACACTTCTGGGTTATCTTTTTGGGGCCAGCCTGCCGCTGCTGGTCAAATGGGTGGGACGCAGCGGAACAATCCTTCTGATTGCGGCGATTGTCATCGGGGTCGTTGTGTGGCGGGTTCGCAGACATCGGAAAGCCAAGTGAGTGCCGGGAGCACGAACATCCTGTCCGCACAGCGCGATGAGTGCTCCGATCAATGGAAGATCACTGCAGTAAAGACTTGAGACTTGTGGGACGGACTATCTTAATAGCACCGTCGGCTCCGCGCGAACTTGTGATGGAACTCGAGCGTCACGGCGCGCGCGTTATCACCTGGCCCGAGATTGAGATTGGTGATCCTGAAAGCTTCGCCGCCCTCGATGAAGCCATCGAAAACCTGTTCGGCTATGATTGGTTGCTCTTTCGTACCCAAACCGCGGCCGAGTTCTTCATGAGACGTTTTCAAAAGCTTGGCCACGAAGTCAGCGAACTTGATACCTTGCGGGTTTGCGCGATGGACGAGGCGACGGTCGCGAAACTCGAAGCCTCCCAAATTCACCTCGATCTGATTCCAGATTCGCCGACGTCTAACGCCGTATTTGCGGCGATCGAAAGCTACGCAGGAGGCCGGGGAGCCCTGGGTCGACTTAACTTTCTAATTCCCCGCGCGGCCGCGGCACGTGACGGATTGTGCGACATGCTGGAAGAAGCCGGGGCGCGTGCCGATGTGGTCGTCGCCTATCGCAACGTCTCAAACCGGGCAATTTTGGCGCAACTGACTGCGCTTCTAACTGGAGGCGGGATCGACTGTGTCGTTTTCGACAGTCCGGTGTCCGTGAGGGATCTGGCGGAATTGTTCGACGCCCTCGAACTCGCCACGATCCCGGCCGGCATCCAGGTTTTCTGCGTTGATGAGAGCACCACGAATGTGGCCCATGATTTTGGCCTGCGTCATCTTGTGAGCTCTAAACCAGCAAATCGGGCAATAGTCGAGTCCATTGCTGATCACTTTACCGATGACCAATAGTGCCCGATACTCGGACTTCGCCGTGTGATAAACTGCATTCGATGGAGCCCCGCATTCTCATCATCGACAGCGACCGCGAATATTCCGAAACCCTGCGGAAGGAATTACAGAGCATTGGTTACGAAGTTCTCACCAAATCCGAGGGCGATAGGGGATTTGAAGACGCTGAGGTCTTTGCTCCGTCCGTAATCATCACCGATGCGCTTCCGCCGGGTGGCGCTTCGTTGATTTCCCTGGAAGAAATTCGCACGCGTCATCCACACACACCCATTATCGTGGCGGCCAACGATAGCTCTATAGAGACGGCCGTGCGCGCCATTCAAGAGCAGGGTGCTTATCATTATTTCGAAAAACCGCTCGATCCGGGCAAGCTCCGAGTGGTATTGGAGCGTGCAGTCGAACTTGCGGAAGCGCGGCGCGAAAATGAAATTCTGCGCCGGCAGTTGCGCGATCGTGGGGCCTTTGGCGAGTTGGTGGGTAGCTCGGACCCGATGCAGACGGTCTATTCACTGGTTGAGCAGGTGGCGTCTTCGTCCGCTTCAGTCTTGATTACCGGAGAGTCAGGCACCGGTAAGGAACTGGTGGCGCGCACTATCCACAACTTGAGTCCGCGTCGAAACGCGCCGTTTCTGGCCATCAACTGCTCGGCGATTCCCGACACGTTGATGGAGTCGGAACTTTTCGGTCATGAAAAAGGAGCTTTCACCGGCGCCGTTTCGCGCCGCCATGGATGCTTTGAGCTGGCCAACACCGGGACGCTGCTCCTGGATGAAATCGGCGAGATGCCTTCCCTGCTCCAGGCCAAGCTGTTGCGCGTGATCGAAGAGCGAGTCGTGCACCGTCTGGGAAGCCGCAAAGACATTCCCGTGGACATTCGTATTCTCGCGGCCACCAATAAGGACCCACATTCAGCCGTGGCGGACGGCACGCTGCGCGAGGATCTGCTTTACCGGCTGAACGTAATCACGATTCACATGCCTCTGCTGTCCGAAAGGATGGACGATCTACCGTTGCTTACTCAGCATCTGGTTACGCGGCTGGCCGCAAAGCACAATCGCCCGGCGCGTTTCCTCAGTTCTGCGGCGTTGGAAGCCTTGCGATTTCATTCGTGGCCCGGAAACGTACGCGAGTTGCGCAATGTTATAGAGCGCGCGGTGGTAATCTGCTCAGGAGAGCAAATAGAGCGACATCACTTCGCGCCCTATCCCTTCGATGAGCGGCAGCGACTTCGCGCCGAGGACACAGTCACGTTCCCCGTGGCTACGCCTTTGGAAGAGGTAGAACGCCAGATGATTCTGCGGACACTGGATAAGACGGGCAACAACAAGACCAGGGCTGCACAGTTGCTCGACATAAGTTTGAAGACGCTGCATAACAAGCTGAATTCGTATCGAGCAAAAGGGTTGCTGAGTGATAAGAAGCAACCTTAGGGACCGTTTCCAATTTCCATTTTCCATTTTCCATTTCTCATTTTGTCATTTTACCATTGCTGCGAACGTCGATCGCCTTGCCCACGGTTTCGCTGATCTGTTAGTGAGCAAATGAAAACTGGAAAACGGCAAATGGAAAATGATCCGTCGCTGCTTCTATTTTTCATCGACGGCCTGGGAATCGGCACGCGCGGGGCACACAATCCGTTCGATGGCCTGGAGGGCGCCGAGCCGCTGGCACTCTTCCAGGGAGAGCCGCCCGATCTGCCTTGCAACGGCAGGCTGGCAATAACCGATGCGTGTCTGGGAGTCGAGGGGCGACCGCAAAGCGCGTCCGGACAAACGACTATTCTGACCGGCGTCAATGCTCCGGCTGCTATTGGTTCTCACAAACAGGGCTTTCCGAATCAACCCCTGCTGGAGATCATTCGCCAACATTCAATCTTTGTTCAGCTCAAGCGCGCGGGGGTAAATCCCATTACTTTTGCCAACACCTACACTGAACAATTCTTCGCGCGACGACCGCGTTGGGTTTCGGCCACCACGGCCGCCGTCGAAGCGGCGGGTTTGCGCTTCAATGTCGTGGACGATCTCAGGGCCGGCCGGGCTGTCTATCAGGATTTTACAAACGAGATGCTGATTGAGCGCGGCGAACAAGTCGCCACGCGCACCCCGGAACAAGCCGGCGAGGTGCTGGGGAGGATCGCCGCGGCCAACAGATTTACCCTTTACGAATACTTCATCACAGACAAGATTGGCCACGAACAGGACCCGGAAGCTGCGCGCCGCGTGCTTCCGATGCTGGCGAGATTCATTAGAACCCTGCTGACGACACTCGATTTGCAGAACTCAACTGTTATCCTGACCAGCGATCACGGCAATATCGAAGATCTTTCCGTACGCAATCACACGCTCAACCCTGTCCCAACCATTGTTTGGGGCCGGCATCGTGAGCACATCGCGTCGCGCATTCGCAGCCTGACAGACATTACTCCCACGATAGTTGATGTCATAACGAAAGGAACAGTCACTGATGGAGAGTCAGGACGGGCCGACTTCGCCCTCGCATCCAGCTGAGCCTTCCAGGATAACTGTTCCGCGTTACTCCTACTACGCGCTTTCAGTTCTAACGCTGGTAAATTTTCTGAACTACATCGACCGCCAGGCATTGCCCGCGGTGGCGCCGGCGATTCAACGGGATCTCGGCCTGACTGACACTGAGATCGGTGCGATGGAAGCGGCTCTCCTGCTTTCCTTCACCGTTCTGGCGCCGCTGTTTGGCCGGCTGGGAGATCGTTACTCTCGCACGCGTCTGATGGCCACTGCAGCGGTCATCTGGAGCATTGCCACGGGGTTGGCCGCCTGGGTCGACCGCTGGCCGGTACTGCCGCCCTCTCTGCACCTTAAACTGCCCTTCTTCGGGGTCATCGCTCTTTCATCCGTTGCCCTCGGACTCTGCACTGTTAGGGCAATGGTCGGTGTGGGCGAATCGTCCTATTCCACCATCACACCCACTCTGGTCGCTGACTATTTCCCGTTGGAGCGGCGCGCAACGGCCCTCGGAGTCTTCCAGGCTGCGATCCCAATGGGATTTGCCCTGGGTTACGTGCTGGGGGCTGTGCTGGCTCATTTTTTCGGTTGGCGCGTTGCCTTCATGGTCGTTGGTCTACCGGGCTTAATCGTAGCTTTCTTTGTCTGGCGCCTGCGCGAGCCGCGACGCGGCGCGCACGATCCTGTTGTAGAGGAAGTTAGGAGTGACGAACACGCGGGACGTCACAGAGAGCAGAGCGCAGGTCAGTCGTGGTGGAGCACAACGCGACAGATCTTTATGACGCGGGACTGGCTTCTATCCACCGCGGGTTATACCGCACTCACTTTCGTGCTCGGCGCCTTTGCTACCTGGGCGACTCTAATGCTGGCTCGGGACAAACACATGAGCGAGACGGCCGCGGCGGTTGTGCTCGGAGTTGTTAGTTTGGTGGCTGGCGCCGCCGGGACCTTTGGGGGAGGATGGATCGCCGACCGCGTCGTCGCAAAGCGCCGGAACGGATATTTCCTCGTCTGCGCCGCCAGCAGTCTGCTCGCCGTAGTTCCCGCGATAATCGCCCTGGTCACTCATCGCCCGCTGCTATTTCTGCCGGCGATCTTTTTTGCTGTCATACTACTCTTCATCAACAACGCACCGTTCCACGCCATTCTGGTCAATAGTGTCCCCCCCGCCATACGAGCCTCAGCGATGGCCCTTAACATCGTGGTGATTCACTCCTGCGGCGATCTAATCTCAAGATTTGGAGTTGGCAAACTATCGGATTCGCTGGCTGAAGGTAATGCGAGTTTTATCGGAGCTTTCGCCAGACTTCTCGGAATAGATCCGGCACGTGAGCATTTAACGGCTGCGTTGTTAGTAGTCCCGGCGGGGTTACTTATCTCGGCGCTGTTCTTTCTGTGGGGCGCCAGGAAACATTCAAACCACTCCTCGTTCACTCGACCTCAACCGTCTTGAGTCCGTCGTTTCTTTCCTTTCAGGCAATCAGTCGAACAAAAGACCGCCGGTCCGGACGCGGCGCTGATGGCGCGGCCGGTTGGCACCCACGTGCCGCACGTAACGCAGCAAACCAGTTTCTCAGGTTGCTGATTCGATCGTCCTGGCCGAGTAGCAGTTATCTGTTGAAAGTGACGAACGGTGTTGAGGAACTCTCGGACGAGCTTCAAGTAGGGACGCAACCGCCGGTAAAGGAAAAAGAACAGCAGGGCGACAAGAGCAATTAAGACGAGGTATTTCAAATTGCCTATTCCGCCATCAGAACTTATAGCCGCTTATCACCTGGTCGCCGCCTGCCGCTTCACCAATGGGCGAGCTAAGTATCTTCGCCGCGTTTTCCGTCGGCTGGAGCGTAAGGCAAATCGTCTCGGCGCCGTCGTGGGAAAGCGTCGCTGCCGCGGCGTCGAGAAGCCGAGTTAGGCGCGCGCCGATCGATACTTCCCGCGGGAAGATTGCGCCCGTGGATCGCCTCGGTAAGAATCCTGGTGATCTCCTGAGAGAGCGTGCGATGCTCAGCTGCTGCGCGACGCCGGAGCGACTCTTTCAATTCGTTTGGCACATAGGCGCCAATGAACACTCCTTTGCGATTGGCCATTTCTTTTGGGGTCTCCTTATGAACAGCGATCGAAGAAATCAGCTACACACCGTTTGTGAATTACGGAGTTACTGATTGCGAGCACAAGCAAGTTCGAAACAATACTTTTCGCGGGACGGTGGCCCGGCAAAATTGAGAGCAAGTCTGTAAGCCGAATTCTGTTCCCCCGATTTCAGATTTGAAATTTCATACTTGAGATCTCAAATCTGAAATCGGAGTGGCGATCATTCATCTAGCCCGGCTGTTGCCAGCCGAATCAAGCGACCTACCCGGAGGCCTCAGGCGGGCAGCCCTGATAACGCCTCCCTATTTGGTCTTGCACCGCGAGGAGTTTGCCTGGCCGCGCGTGTCACCACGCGCGCCGGTGCGCTCTTACATTAAGCCCTTGCGGGCCGCACCGTTTCACCCATCACCCCGTGTTCAGATCCCAGATCTTAGAATCTGAAACACGGTCGGCTGGTCTGTTTTCTGTTGCACTTGTCGTCGTCCGAGCGATTTCCTCGCCAGATCCCATATCTGGAATCTGGAATTTGGAATTCCCCAAGACGCCCCGCCGTTAGCGGGCTCGCTGCCCTCTGGTGTTCGGACTTTCCTCTCCTTCGTGTTTACAAATCCCGGAATCGAGACCTGAAAACTTCGAAGCAGCGATCACCCGACTTGCTCTCTTTTGCAAGGCCGGTGAATTATAGCAAATCATTGTTCAACGCGTACAGAACGATTTAGTCCGTCCTTCTGTAATCGTTCCTACGAGCAAAAACCTGGGAAATTTCTCTCATAAGAAGTATTTCAGGCCAACTCGCATGCTGTTGACCCAGATGTTCGGAAGCGCTCTGGCCAGGATCATTGAGGTAAACGTGTGCGAGATGGCCAGGGCAAACAGATTGGGTCTTAACTGGTAGGTGGCGGCCCACACGACACCGCCGAGAAAGGTGAGCCAGACCAGATTCAAATTCGGCATGTGAAGAAGAGCAAATATCGCGGCTGTCACCAATACGCTCTTCCAGCCCCTGCCCAAAACGGTCTGCGCCCGGCGATTAATGAAGCCCTGCGTAACGTACTGCTGGGCCAGAGCCCAGACCGGCAAGAGTAGGTATCGCGGTCGCGACCAAAGTAAGTCCAGACGCCAACCGCCCGCCGACCACCCAATCAACAGAAAGCACGCCACCGCGCCAATCGTGGGAATCGCCACTAACCACAAAGCAGGCACAAAATTGTCCATTCGAAACCCGAGATCGCGCGGGGTCTCGCCTTGCAACCGATGCGACAGCAAAATGTAGCCAAATGCAGCCGCCACCGGAATGGCCGCAAGAAACTTTCCGCCCAGTGCCAGAACGATCCATTCAGTTATTAGAAAAGATATGAATACCGAAATAATCTCCCACGCGGCGAGAGATCTTTCGCTAATTATCTTTTCCGCCTCCGGGGTTTTGATTTCGCTTTGATCCATAGTCAGCTTTAATGCCTTTTCGCGGTCTGATTACGATCCGCCGGTCGCCTTGGGAGAATTCGTGCGCAACCAACGGGCTCTTCCCTCGGCATCGAGGTCGAATGGAATTGGATCTCCGATCATCTGCAGGGTCTTTCGCGAGCCCTGAAGGGTAGAGTGCACGGCATACGCTCTTGCTACATGGTATCCCTGGCTAAGAGCGGGAATCTCAAAGCTGAATCCATGCCATTCGTCTTTCGCTTTGCCGGCAATAACAATATCCGGTCGCGACCGGTCGGCCACGCCTGACGATATGAAACGATCATCGATGAACAGTTGGACTTCAACCTTTTGATCGGGGTGCTGTTGACTGACGACCCAGCCTTCGATGGCATGCGGAGTTGCCTCTCCCCAGCCCTGGAAATGAGGGAATGTGATTAGAAAAAAACCAACCGCCAGCCCCGCTACCAGGATGATTTCGATTGCGGCCTTAGCTATAAGAAGCTGAACGAGTTTTGATCGGGGTCCGGAGTCCATCGAAGACTGCCAGTGTAATCCAGCCACTCGATTATTTGAAACCGGGAGACTCTGAAACAAAAAGGGCGGCATGATTGTGCCGCCCTTCTGGATTTGCTCGCTGGGAGTGGAATTAGAGGCCTCGCGTTACCTCGATGCGATCTCCGGCCTGGAGCAGAGGATCCTGAGCTTTTCCGTCCTGAATGGACGGAACGTTATATTCGTTCGCTGTTAAGAAACCGTTCGCACTTCTTCGCGCCACCTTCACTGTGGTTTTCCCCGAGCGTGGTACACCACCAGCGGAAATTAAGGCCTGGGTTAGCGTCATTCCATCACGAAATTCCTTTTCGCCAGGAGATGCTACATCACCGCCAATATAGACAAAGCCTTTTCCGATCGCTGCGTTTCCGGAAACCTTAATCACATCGCCTGACTTCACCAGCGTTGACATCGATTGCTCATTATCAAGCGCAACCGTTTCAGTCTTGCCAGCGCGAACCAGGATAGCGACCGTTGCCTCGGCGCGCGGCAACGCTTCGGCCAGGACTGCGTATAGCGGCATGCCTTCGCGACGTAGAATTTTTCTGCCCGGACTGTCAACCAGGCCAGTTACGACAACCGCATGGCTGGCATAGTCGCGGACAGCAACGCTGACGCGCGCGGCCCGGATCACCTTAATTTCTGTCATCAAAAGATTCGCAATCTCTTCAGTTGACAGACCAGCGACACTGATTGGCCCGTTCAAGAGTGGATATTCCAGCACTCCGTTCTTCAAAACGGTGAAAAGGGTTGATTCGCGGGTTGGTAGATTCGCGAGCCGAATGTCCAGCACGTCGCCTATGCCAACATGGTACACGGTCGTCTCGACTGGTACGCGTAGCGGCATGGGCGTGCGCGCGTTCGGGTTGCTGCTGCGCATAGAGTTCGGGGCTGGCTTGACCTCGGTAATGATCGCTGTCGGCTGAATCAGCTTTCTGGCTGGGGTCTTGGTTCGATCAACGGCCACCGAGTTGTTGTTTGCAGGAGCCGCCGTGGACAGGATTTGACCGGTCGTAGCCGGAATTCTGATGACCGAACTATTCCCCCACTTTGGCTCGGCATCTTTGTCAGATAGTGGCGAGGAGAGCTTTTGATCCAGGGACGAAGTCAGGTTTTGTTTCTCAGCATGATTTGCCGCCCTGTCCGGACCTACGACACGATTGCGCACCGCTGCTGAATTGGGGCTGGGTAACGGTTCGACACTACCTGATCGACGCTCTCTGGTTGGGGTTTGTGCTGCGGCAAGAGTCGATACAGCCAGCAGGACCGCAGTTAGAAACAGGATTCTTTTCATCTTGACACTCAACTCCGTGGGCTTGTCCGACTCGCCTGCCAGGGCACCGGCCTGCGAACCGAAATGTAATGCTATGCCCGAGAGAAACCTCGGGCCCTACGATTTTCATAAACAGCGAAAAGCCTCCTGTTTCAGAAAACCAGGCGTTTTGATTAGACTTGATTGCTAATTTGGCTCGGTTTGAGAGGTTTGCGTATGGATCGGGCCACAGTGAGTACGATCCGGATGGGCCTATTGGGCCTTTGATGGGGGCGCGAGCAACTCTCCGGCGAGGTGGATTCCATCTTTACCGCTGTCGCGGATTCGTTCGGCTACGACGGTGAGCGACTCTTCAGGTACCTGTTCGGCCAGCTTGAGAATCATGGGTAGATTGACGCCGGTCACCACCTCAATCTCGGCGTCACCCAAGAACATCGAGGCTATGTCCATCGGCGCGCCGCCGAACATGTCGGTGAGCAGCAAGACACCCTGCCCTTGCGACACGCGTGCGATCGCGCGTTCGAGTTCATGACGCGCGACGTCGACGTCATCATGCCAATCGATTGAAGCCTGAGTAACGTGCGGCAGCGGCCCTACAATCATCTCGGCTGCGGCCAGAAATTCGCTGCCCAGATGACCATGCGTAACGATCACGCCGCCCACTCTGCGGCCGGGCTCAGGCTGAGGAGGTTGCGCATCAATTACCTTCATCTTATTTGTGGCCGGACGAGTCCGATGACTTTCGAGTCCCCGCCGCTCCTTTCCTGATATCCCTATGCACGGCTTTAGCATCAAAGCCGGCCCGCCGCAGGCGATCAGCAATCTCGTTCGCAACCATCACGGAGCGGTGCCGACCACCAGTGCAGCCAATTCCTACGGTGAGGTAGGATTTTCCTTCCCGCTGATACTGTGGCAAAAGGTAGGAGAGCAAATCGCTAAAACGCGTCAAGGTCTCTTCTACCTCAGGTTGGATTTTCAGGTACTTGACCACCTGGCGATCGCTGCCCGACAGGTTACGCAATCCAGCTACAAAAAAAGGGTTGGGAAGGTGCCGGACGTCGAACATCAGCTCGATGTCCCGCGGCGTCCCGAATTTGTGCCCGAAGCTCAGCACCTGCACGTGTAGGGGCGCCGCTTCCCCTCTGAGACTAAACCGTTCGAGCAAAACTTTCCGCAGCGAATGAACCGTGTGCTCCGAAGTATCAACAACTTCGTCGGCCAGGGCCCGGACGCGTTTCATCGTCTCGCGTTCGGCCCGAATTGCGTCGAACAGTCCTTTGCCGCGATCAGCGGGGTGCGGTCGTCTGGTCTCACTGAATCGTCGCGCCAGAATCTCGTCCGAAGCCTCGAAGAATAGTACCGACACTCCCAGGCCACGCTGGCGCAACACGCGTAGTTGTTTGGCGAAATCAGAAAGAAATCGGCCTTCGCGAAAACTAATAACCAAAGCCGCCCGTTCGATCCGGCCGCGCTCGTCTTCCTGCGCGTGCACCAAACGGGCAAAAGTCGGCAGAAGTGTCAACGGCATATTATCGACACAGAAATAACCCAGATCCTCGAACGCGTTCGTCGCCGAGGTCATGCCTGACCCGCTCAGACCGGTGATGATGACTATGTCAGGCGAAGTTTGGCTTTTTCGCTTTGGCATCCTGGAAACTCGAACTGGTTACTGGCGGAAATAGAAAAGAGGAGCAACATCGCATCAATGCTACCCCTCTGAAAAGTTTATTAAGAGAGAGTTAGTCACGGCTCAATCAAGCCGAAGTTTCCGTCCTGCCTTTTATAGAGTACGCCCACACGGTTGGTGTCAGCGTCGCGAAACACGACAAAGCTATCGGTACGGGCCGAAAGTTCTAGCGCCGCCTCTTCCGCCGTCATCGGCTTTACGCTGTAGCGCCGCGCGTTAATAATTCTCACAGGCGGCGGCGTGGCTTCGACCTGTCCGTCCGGCGCCGGCGCGACGGCCGACGTTTTCCGTGCGCCGTGCTTGCGATCGATAATCTTCTTCTTTAGCTTCAGAGCCTGCTTTTCGATCTTACTAACGGCGCGACTTAAGGCCATGTACATGTCGATGTTCGTATCAGCCGCCGTCAGCGTGTGATCTCGCCAATGTACGATTACTTCGCCCGTCTGACGGTTTTTCTCGACCTCCAGAATCACATGTACGCTGGCGTTGGTGCCGTTAAAGATGTGTTCCAGCTTTTTGAATTGCTCTTCGACATGACGACGAATTGCTGGCGTAACTTCCACGTGACGCCCGGTGTATTCAAACGTCATTCAGTTCTAGCCCTCCTCGATCTCTACCAGGCATCTGTGGCCCTGCGCTTGTGCGCATTGCTCATGACCTGGTGCCGCTAGACTACCGCGCGGCGTTCCCGCGACCCCGGGATGTTCATTTGGTCACGATACTTTGCCACTGTCCGGCGCGATAATTTGATTCCGTCTTTCACCAGGATTTTTACCACTTGATCATCAGTAATTGGGTTGTGAGAGTCTTCTTCTTCTATCAATTTTTTGATCTTTAGCTTGATTATCCTGGTTGATACTTCTTCGCCTTCTTCATTCAACATGCCTTCAGTAAAGAAACGCCGCAACTCAATAACGCCCTGCGGGGTATGCGCATACTTCCGATTGACGACGCGGGAGACTGTCGAAAGGTGCATGCCAATATCTTCGGCGATGTCCTTCAGCATCATCGGCTTGATATATTCGACGCCATGATCCAAAAAAGCCCGCTGCCGGTTAACGATGGATTCGACCACGCGATAAATTGTCTGGCGCCGGTGCTCGATGTTGCGCAGCAGGTCAACTGCCGAACGCATCTTCTCTTTGATGAAATTGCGGGTTTCCTTCGTCACGCTCGCCTGCGCCAGCATCTGCTGATAGCTGGGACTAATGCGCAGTCGTGGACTGCCATCGTCGGCAAAGTAGATTACGTATTCGCCGTTTTCATCCAGCTTCTCGATATAAATTTCCGGAGAGATCAGGACCGGCTCTTCCGAAGAGTAGCGCCGGCCGGGATAGGGATCGAGCAAACGAATGAATTGCAACTCAGCCGCAAGCGTCTCCAGGTCGACTCCGATTTGTTTGGAAAGATGGGGAAGCTTGTGTTGCTGTAAATCAGCCAGATGGTCGCGAATCAATTGCGCTGCCAGCCGCTCAGTTTCTCCGCTGGCCTCAAGCTGAGCCAACAGACATTCGCGCACGTCGCGCGCCCCGCAGCCGACCGGCTCGAGTCTCATGACAATCGCGCGCGCGCGCTCGACCGTTTCTTCGGACCAGCCACCCTGCATAGCCATTTCTTCGTTAGTAGTCGTCAACCGGCCGTCTTCATCAAGATTCCCTAACACACACTCGGCTGCTTTGCAGACCTCGCCCTCCGCGCAATCCATGTGGAGTTGCCATTCCAGATGTTCAGACAGAGACGGAGCCTTGGTAAGAAACTGCTCGAAGGTGGGTGCGTCTTCCTTGTATTCGAACTCCTGCGTCTTGTAACCGGGATCGAGATAATCCTGGAACTCGCGGCCAAAATCCACTTCCTCAAATGAGTCCCGCGAATCTTCAGGAGCAAGCTCCTCGCCGGCTTCGATGCTCGCTCCTTCGGCATCGGCGTTGGCGGCAAATTCCGTCTCTGCATCCGGCGAAAAAGGCGCTTCGGCTTCGACCTCTCCCGACCCATTCGACGACGGTTCGCCGAGTCCGGGCGCCGCCGCTTCGACTGTCGGAGCCTCGAAATTTTCCAGCTCTCCGCCGCTGGCCATATGATCGAGAATCTTTTCGGCCAGCTCGCGCGCCTCTTCCTGCGTCGCGACCTCTTCCAGCACCGGATTTTCGGTAAGTTGCTGCTGAATCAGATCGGTCAGCTCCAGAGAAGTCATCTGCAACATCTCGATCCGCTGCCGCAACTGCGGCGTCAGAACGAGCCGTTGTGAAAGACTGGTAGTGAGCCTGACTGACATAAGTCAAATGACAACCAAGTTAACAAACTGCCGGGGATTTTTTACGGGGCGACGCGCACCGGAATTATAACCCATTGCGCGCTGATCCCACACCGGATTTACATGCGAAACTTTTCACCGAGATAAAGTCTTCGAACTTCCACATCCTCTGTCAAGTCTCGCGGTGCCCCGGAACGGAAGATTCTTCCCTCAGCCATAATATAGGCCCGGTCGGTAACCCCGAGTGTCTCCCGTACGTTGTGATCGGTAATCAAAATTCCAATCCCGCGACTGCGCAAATAAAGGATGACGCTTTGAATGTCATCGACGGCTTTCGGATCGATACCGGCAAAAGGCTCGTCCAACAGAATGAATTGCGGCTCAGTAGCCAGCGCTCGAGCGATCTCGGTACGTCGGCGTTCACCGCCGGATAACGAGTCGCCACGCGTATTGCGAACATGCTCTATGCCAAATTCCTGCAAAAGCTCTTCGACTCTCTTTAACTGTTCACGCCGCCGCAAGCCCATCGTTTCCAGCACTGCGAGAATATTTTCCGCCGCCGTCATCTTGCGAAACACTGAAGGCTCTTGTGGCAAGTATCCCAGCCCCAGACGCGCGCGCAGATACATCGGTAGGTGGGTTACGTCCTGCGCCGCCAAATGAACGCGTCCGGCCTCCGGCGTTTCGAGGCCGATGATCATATAGAAAGTCGTCGTCTTGCCTGCGCCGTTGGCACCGAGAAGGCCTACCACTTCACCCGGTTCCACGTGCAGGGTGACGTCGTCAACCACTAGTCGGCGGCCGTAGGACTTTTGCAAATTGAAGGCTGCCAGCGCGTGCGCCGAAGGCTCTTCCAAAGGGTTCGCAGACTCTGACTGACCCGGCCGTTCGGCCGATTCAATGGGCGGTGCTGTTATTGTCTGCGGCAATCCCGGACCCTCGCTAAGTCTTTCCGTAAGCTTGCTGCCGAAGTTTAACTGCTACGCACGGCACTAACAAATGCTTTCATCAGCTCGGCATCCTTCAGTCCGGGCGACGATTCGATCGAGCTGCAAGCGTCAACGGCATCCGGCCGCACCTCGGCAATTGCTTTAGCCACGTTTTCAGGGGAAAGGCCGCCGGCGAGAAACAGTTGCGGTACGACGTCCCGGGTGCGGCGTCCCACAGTCCAATCAAACACGCGGCCGGTGCCACCGCGCAACCGCGGATGGAAGGTGTCCAGCATAATAGCGTCAACGTCATACCTGACCGCTTCGTCGGGTTGAAAGCCAGTGCCCGCGCGAAGCACTTTGATTACGGTCAGCTCTGGTCGCAACTGTTTTACTCTACGACAAAACTCGACTGACTCGTCACCATGCAACTGTGCTGCGTCAAGACCGGTTTCCTCAGCAACGCGAACCAGAGACTCAGGCGAAGGTTCGTTAACAAAAACTCCTACGATGGTCAGCGGTCGCACGCCGGCGGCCAGTTCAGTCCGCAGGCGAGCAATGATCTCTCGCGCGTCATTCGGTTCAATGAAGCGCGGACTGGGACGAAAGAAATTAAAGCCCAGCATATCCGCGCCCGCGTCAACCGCCGCGCGCGCGTCGGTTAGATTCGTAATGCCGCAAATCTTTATTCGGACCATTTGCCTCACACGCTTTGCGCCTTCTCGCCTTTGGTTGAACTCCCGCAGCGCCGCGACCGGATCGTCCGCCGTCATCAGCGCTTCGCCTACCAGGAAGCCTCTATAACCGACCGCCCGCAGCTTGCCCACGGCTTCCGGATTCAATCCGCTTTCGCTAACTAGAATGACGTCTGCCGGAACTAATCGCGCAAGCTCCTCGGACGTGGCGATGCTCACGTTGAAGGTGCGCAGGTCGCGGTTGTTGACCCCAATCAAGCGCGCGCCGCAGTTCAGGGCCCGATCGAGTTCCTGTCTGGTATGAACCTCGACCAGCGCATCCATGCCCAATTCATCCTCAGTAAGTCCACGCAGCCGAATCAGAGCTTTGTCATTCAGCACCGCGACGATCAGCAACAGCGCATCCGAGCCCGCCGCGGCTGCCTCGTAAATCTGGTATTCGTCAAAAATGAAATCCTTGCGCAGAATGGGGAGCCGGACTGCACTTCGCACGGCGCGCAAGTCGTCAAGCGAGCCATCGAAATAATCTTCTTCAGTCAGAACTGAAACGGCCGCGGCGCCCGCCGACTCGTACGCCTGTGTCATCGTCACCGGGTCGGCGCCGGAATTAATCGCGCCCTTAGATGGCGACTGCCGCTTGAATTCGGCAATGATATTGATTTGTTGATTGGTTTGCAGCCTGGCTGAGAAAGCGTGGGCGCGAGCCCGGGCACGGGCCTCTTGGGCCAGCAACAGCATGTCGGCAAGTGGCACGATTTGCCTGGCCGCCTCGACCCTCTGTCGCTTTCGGTCAACAATTTCTGAAAGCAAGTCCATTAGGAAAGCAAAGCGCTAACTTTGTCCTTTCGCCTCGTTCGTTCTTGCTATCAACTGCTCCAGCATTCGATAGGCAGCGCCGCTATCGATGCTTTGTTCCGCCAGTTGCGCCGCCGCGGGCAAGTCTTCAGCGACGCTTCCGACATGGAGAGCCGCCGCCGCATTGACAACTACTAACATCCGGGCTTGATCGCGTCGCGCGCCAGAGATCACGTCGCGAATAATCACGGCATTCCCCTCCGCGTCGCCACCGGTGAGGCCCTCAAGCGCGGCGCGTTCAAACCCGAATGCTTCCGGGCCAATCTCAAACATTTTCACTTCGCCATCGCGCGCTTCAGCCACGAACGTTTTCCCGGCGATAGTAATCTCATCCAGTCCGTCTTCTCCGTGAACCACCCACGCCCGTTCTGTTCCCAGAAGTGCTAGCGCCTGCGCCATCAGTTGGACGAACCGGCGGTCTGACACGCCAATGATCTGTCGCGGCGCACCTGCGGGATTTGTCAGGGGTCCCAGTAGATTGAATGTGGTCTGCACGCCTAGTTGGCGACGAATTCCGGCCACGCGCGCAGTGGCTCCATGATAGAGCGGCGCGAACATAAAACAGATGCCAATTTCGTTCAGACACTTCTCAGAGATTTCCGGCGGCGCCGAGACGTTGACCCCCAGCGCCGCGAGCACATCGGCGCTGCCACAGCTGCTGCTGGCGGCGCGATTCCCATGCTTGGCCACGGGTAGCCCGGCCCCCGCGATGACAAACGCGGCCGCCGTCGAAACGTTGAAGGTCTTGGCACAGCTCGAGCCGGTGCCGGCAGTGTCGATGAAGCGGGAATGAGGCGAGTTGATCCGCACCGAACGAGCGCGCATACCTTCCGCCAACCCGGCGAGTTCTTCGACGGTCTCGCCTTTCAGTCTCAGCGCGATCAAGGTCGCCGCGATTTGCGAGTCAGTCGAATCACTATCGAGCAATCCATCCAGGAGTTGGGCCGCTTCAACGCGCGACAAATGCTCGCCGCGAATCAGACGCGCTAAAGAATTTCTCAACATCTCAATGGACATAAGCAGCGCTCTTCTCGATCTCGGGGCACTAGCCCGACCGTTAAGGAGGGCTCAAACACCGATTCGGGAAAAAACTGAGCCCTCCCTTACGGTCGGGCTAGTGCCCCCCCAATGCTGCCGAAACAATCAGCTAGATTCTTAAAAAGTTCCCCAGCAGCTTCTTCCCCTCGGTCGTCATGATCGATTCGGGATGAAACTGCACGCCCTCAACTTTCAGTTCGCGATGACGCAAACCCATGATCACACCGTCCGACGTTCTCGCGGACACTTCCAGACATGCTGGCAAGCTGTCGGCTTCAACTATTAATGAATGATAACGTCCCGCATTAAATGACTGGTCCAGGCCGCGAAAGATCGTTTTGCCGTCATGCTCGACCTGCGAAGACTTTCCATGAAACAGTTGCGGCGCGCGCACCACGCGGCCGCCGAACACCTGGCCAATCGACTGGTGCCCGAGGCAAACACCGAGAATCGGGATTCCTCCCGCGAAGTGTTCGATCACCTTCACTGAGATACCTGCCGTGTCTGGCGTACCCGGGCCCGGCGAGATTAATATGCGCGCGGGCCGCAGCTTTGAGGCAATTTCATCCACAGTGACCTCATCGTTACGGCGCACCTCAATAGTCTCTCCCAACTCGCCGAGATACTGGACGAGGTTATAGGTGAACGAATCGTAGTTGTCGATTACCAGAAGCATGGGGAACTACTTTGGGCATTGGGCCACGCCGGCGTGTTTGATGCGCACCGGACTCACGGGCTTTTCGTTCTCCGCGGGAGCGCGATTGATCGCGTCCGCGACTTCCATTCCCTTTATCACGCGCCCGAACGCGGTGAACTTGCCGTCCAGATGCGGGCCGTCGCCGACCAAAATGAAAAAATGCGTCGTAGCGCTATTGGGTTCGTCTGGACGGGCCATGGAAACGACACCGCGCACATGCTTAACTCCATTCGGCTCGTCGGGGAGCGCGCGAGACATCCTCGCCGCCAACTCCGCGCTCCAGTTTTCACTGGTGGAAAGGTTGCCACCCTGAATCACAAAGCCCTTGACGACGCGGGTAAAGGTCGTGGTATCCAGCGCGCCCGTTACCGCCAGGTTAAGAAAACCACGAACTGTTTCCGGGGCGGCTGCCGGCAACATCTCGATTACGATTGCGCCGTTCTCAGTATCTAGCGTTACGCACTGGCCCGTCATCCGTTCCACTGCTGCGCCCTCGAAAGGCTCAGCCGGCTGGGGCTTAGTGTCTGCCGGCCGAGGGTTCGCTTTCTTCAAAGTCTCTGTGGAAGGAATTGGGTTCTGAGCTGCGGCAAGCGCGCTAATTACCAAAATAAGAGTACCAACCACGAAGACACGGAGAGCACGGAGAAGACCGGCGTCTGCTATCCGTGTCCTCCGTGCCTCCGTGGTGAAGTGTATTGCTCTCACAGTCCCTTCTCCGCCAATTCAATTGCCCTAAACAGAGCTCGTGCCTTATTCAAGCACTCTTCATATTCTTTTGCGGGAACCGAATCCGAAACGATGCCGGCGCCTGCTTCGATGGTCGCGACGCCGTCGCGCAACTCGATCGTGCGAATCGCGATGCACGAATCAAGATTGTCGGCGTAATCGACGTACAGCACAGCGCCAGCGTAAACGCCTCGATGAGCGGGTTCAAGCTCACGGATGATTTGCATTGCCCGAATCTTGGGCGCGCCCGTGACGGTGCCGGCCGGAAAGCACGCGGCCAGGGCATCGAAGCGATCCAGCCCGTCTCGCAGGCGTCCGCGCAAGCTGGTCACCAAATGCTGCACGTGAGAATAACGCTCGATCGTCATCAACGCTTCGACTTGTACCGAACCATACTCCGAAACTCTGCCAAGATCGTTGCGGCCAAGATCAACCAGCATGGTGTGCTCGGCGACTTCCTTTGCGTCTCTGCGCATTTCTTCACCGAGCGCCTCGTCTTCACCATTGGTCGCGCCGCGCTTACGCGTGCCGGCGATCGGCCGGTAATCGAGCCGCCGGTCGTGACACCGGACCAGCATTTCGGGTGACGCTCCGATGATCGTTTCCTCGCCCGTCCGCAGAAAATACATGTACGGAGATGGATTGGTGGCGCGCAGCGCGCGGTATATTGCCAGCGGCGGCGCGGAGGTCGGCTTCGTGAACTTTTGCGCAATTACAACCTGGTAACAATCGCCCGCGCTGATGTGTTCTTTGACCGTATCAACCGCCGCTTCGAAGTCTCTGCGTGACCAATTCGATCCAAACTGGTCGGTAGTTTCCGCGGCGCGAAGAGGCGAATGAGGAGCGGGTAAGGGCGCGTCGCGCAAGCTGTTCTCAATGCCTTTGGTTTCAGCAACGGCGCGCTGGTACAGAGCGCGCAAACGATCGCGATCGCCGCCGGCATCGTCAGTGGCCACGACTGAAGTGATTTCCATCTGCTGTCGCACACGATCAATGGCGACTATAGTACGAAAGAACATCCACACTGCATCGTTCGGTTCGCCGGGCGCAGCGCCGTCAGCTTCGAGCACCGGCTCGAACCAACTCGCCCCGTCATAAGCCAGGTAACCGACGGCTCCGCCCGCCAACGGCGCCAGGCCGCTGCGCCGCGCAAGTTTTTTCCCGGCAAAGTATTCGCGGAGGAACTCGACGGCGTTTTGATTGTGCGATTCACACACCCCGTCCCTTTCCACGATGGTTTGACGACCTTGCCCGCGTGCGATCATCCAGGGGTTCGCACCCAGAAACGAATAACGCGCAACGCGTTCGCCGCCTTCAATCGATTCCAGGAGAAAGGCATGACTGGCATCGCCGGCGATGCGCATGAAGGCGCCTACCGGTGTGTGCATGTCAGCGAGCACGGTCCGGACAACCGGTACCACGTTGCCGAGCCTCGCTTCCAATTCGAAATCTTCAAATGTCGCCGGGGTTAGATCGAACATTACCGTTTATTACCTTCGCTACCGACCGCCAAACAGTATTATAAAAGCAGTTCAAGCACTCTAGCGCACTTTGGTCGAAGTAATCTATAATCCGGCCGCACCGCCGCGTCTCGAAGCTACTCAATCCGCATTCTGCTCTCCAATGAACCTGACGGCTGGAACACGGCTTGGCCGTTACGAAATCCGCGCAAAGATTGGCGAAGGCGGGATGGGTGAAGTGTATCTGGCCGAAGATATACGGCTTCATCGCAAGGTAGCGATAAAGATCCTTCCCCTCAACGTGGCCGCTAATCACGATCGGATGCGTCGTTTCGAACAGGAAGCGACTGCCGCCGCGGCGCTTAATCATCCGAACATCGCGCACATCTACGAGATTGGCGAAGCTGAAGGCATGCATTTCATCGCGATGGAGTTCGTCGAGGGTGAAACCCTGCGGGAGGAGATACATCTGGAGCGAACCGAACTAAGAAAGTTATTGCGATACCTTCAAAACGTGGCGGAAGGTCTGGCTAAGGCACATGCCGCGGGCGTAGTGCATCGGGATCTGAAACCGGACAACATCATGATCACGCGCGACGGTCATGCCAAGATTCTCGACTTTGGGTTGGCGAAACTGATCGAGCAGCGCCCACCGTCAACACCGGTCAAAGGCTCCAGCGAAGTCGTCACCGCAATGATCCCTCAACACTCAACTCCCGGCACGGTAATCGGCACAGTCGGATACATGTCGCCCGAACAAGCCCTCGGCAAGACCAATGAGGTAGATCACCGCTCAGACATTTTTTCTTTCGGCTGCATCCTCTTTGAAGCCGCCACCCGTCGGCGAGCCTTTGAAGGAAAGGATATGCTCGACTCGCTACACAAAATCGTACACGAACCTACGCCGCAAATTAGCGATGTCAATCCCGCAATATCATCTGAGCTGCAACGAATTGTTCGCCGCTGTCTGGCGAAGGATCCCGAAGACCGTTATCAAACAATCAAGGATGTGGCGATTGAAGTGAAGGAACTGCGGCGCGAGATGGAAAGCATCGATACCGCCGCGCTGTCTTTGCCAGTGGGCGAAGGCTCAGGCACCGAGGCTCCACCCGGCCAAACCCTGAGCGCCACGGCCACCACGCCGCCGGGCTCCGTCTCGACCCGCGCCTCAAGTGCCGAATATTTCGTCTCCGGAATCAAAGAGCATAAGGTCGCTACGGTCACGGTTGTGGGATTGGTGACGCTCATCTTGCTGGGATTGAGTTTCGGAGTATACAGGCTGTCCCGTCAAAGAAAGGCCGGTCTCTCGTTTCAATCGGCAAAATTCACCAGACTCACAACCACCGGCAGAGCTTTAGACGCGGCGATCTCGCCTGACGGCAAGTGGTTGGTACACGTCATAGACGAGGGCGGGCAGCAAAGCCTGTGGCTCAAGCAGGTGGCCGTCGTTAAGAGCGACACCCAAATCGTTCCACCGGCTGAACTCTACTACAGCGGAGTAGTCTTTTCGCCTAACGGCAATTATGTCTATTACTCAGTGCAGCAAAAGAATGACCCGAGAGGAATACTGTACCAGGTGCCCGTGCCGGGGGGCCCTGTCCGAAAGCTGCTTACAGGGATTAATAACGCGGTGGCGTTTTCTCCTGACGGAAACCAGGTAGCCTTCTTCTACTATTTCGGCGATCAAGACCGGCTGATGATCGCGAATGCGGACGGCACCGGACTACGTCAACTCACTATGCGAAGTGGCAACGAGTTTTTCTTTAGATCCGCGTTTGCCGGTTTGTCATGGTCGCCGGATGGAAAAAGTCTCGCTGTGCCGGTGGGAAATGGCGCAGAGAATTATATGAGCGTTGCTACGATTCCAGTTGAAACTGGTCAGATCAAATTCCTCACTCCGCAAAAGTGGTACGACGTGCGCCAGGTGGCGTGGTTTCCGGACGGCAGTCATGTCTTAGTTACCGCCATCGAAAAGGGATCACGCGACTACAAAATCTGGCAGGTTTCCTATCCGTCGGGCGAGGCACAGTCGATTACCAGCGACCTGGGTTCTTACTCCACCATCAGTCTCACTGCGGATTTCACTCAATTGGCGACGGTGCAGACCGAGGCGGTGGCAAACATCTGGGTGATGCCCGCCTTTGATGCCGCACATGCAACCCAGATCACGCGCGGACGGAACTTTGACAGCGAGCCATCCTGGACCCCGGATGGCCAACTAGTCTACTCCTCAAACATGGCGAGTGGTTCTGATCTGTATCTGATTGACGCTCACGGCGGCAACCCAAAACAATTGACCGCAAACTCCGGCATGAATGGTCAGTCGTCGATCTCGCCAGATGGGCGCTACATTATTTTTTCGTCCGACCGGACTGGTACGCCGCACATCTGGCGAATGGACGTTGATGGGGGAAATCAGAAGGGACTAACCGATAAGTCCGACGTCGATCCACACTGTTCGCCGGATGGTCATTGGGTGGTTTACGTATCAACTGCAAATAAGGACACGATTTGGAAGGTTGGGATTGATGGCGGCCAGCTCATGCAACTAACTGAAAAGCTATCATTTTCCCCGGCCATCTCACCCAATGGAAAGGAGGTGGTTTGTTTTTATCTCGAAGACCAGGATTCGCCCGCCAAGCTCGCTATCCTCCCTTTTCAGGGCGGACAACCAGTCAAGACATTTCCACTGGCAGCGGAGGCCGGCACAAACCTATCCTGGAGCGCAGACGGGAGCGCGGTCGTTTACGTTGTCACAAGCGGCGGCGTTTCGAACCTTTGGGCACAACCAGTCAATGGCATGCAGCGGAAACAGTTGACCGGCTTCACTTCGGACCGCATTTTCTGGTTCGACCTTTCGCGCGACGGTAGACAACTCGCCCTTTCTCGCGGGAGTCGTAACAGCGATGTTGTCTTGATTAGTAATTTCAAATAGCGGAGTTGCGGATAGTGGATCAGTTTGCGGGTGGCACGGGCGTCCCGCCCGTGAAAACACGCGCAAGATGCGCGTGCCACAACAAACTGAGGCGGGTTAAATCAGCCTGTTCGCCGCCAGCCAGTGCCCGCCATCAACCACGATGACGGCGCCATTGATGTAGCTGGCCGCGTCTGAACAAAGAAACACTGCAGCGTTCTCGATGTCTTTGATCAGGCCAAATCTTCCCAGCGGAATCCTTTGTTTCAGCTTTTCTTTGATTGGTTCCGGAACCAGTCGCTTCATGCCTTCAGTGTCTCCGATCGGGCCGGGGGCAATTGCGTTCACGCGAATTCCGTGGCGTCCCCACTCGACCGCGAGGTTTCTGGTGAGCGCATCGACACCGGCTTTTGCCGCCGACACATGGATCTGCATCGGCGTGCCGAGGTAATGCAGTGTCGCGCTGATGTTCAAAATTTGACCCTGGTTCTTCTTCAATTCTGCGAACGCCGCGCGACAAACGTTGAAGGTGCCTTTCAAGTCGATGTCTACCACCGTTCCGAATCCGTTGGGCGAAAGCTCTTCGGCGGCACAAAGAAAATTTCCCGCGGCGCCGTTGACGACGATGTCGATACGGCCAAATCGCTCGACGGTGGCAGATAATGCTTGCTCGACTTCATCGGGTTTGCGCACGTCGGCGGCCACTGCGAACGCTTCGCCAACCTTTATCTCTGAGCCCTCGCCAACGGTCGGGTTGGTGCCCTGCGGCCGGCTGCGTGCGTCATTAATTGCGTTCGCGGCGGGTTCGAGATGTTCCATGCGGCGACTAACCAAAACCACATTCGCGCCGGCCTCGGCCAGGGCGCGCGCGACGCCACCGGTGATGCCCGTGCCGCCCCCGGTTACGAAAGCCACGCGACCCTTGAGAATGTTGTCAGCAAAAACACTGCTCATAAGAAGATTTCGTTGCGGGCGACGAGCCTCGAACCCGCAACATCCAGCTTGGGAATTAAAATTACCGCTCCTTTATTTTCACAACTTACAAAACCGCTTAGGAAAAATCAATGTGCATGCAACGCATACCTTGCGTGCAGTGCCTGATTTGCGTATCGCTGGGGGACGTTTGCGGGATGGTTTTGTCGCACGAGATTTTCGATCGAATCCCGAGGCCTGACCCAAGTGCCCTCAGCGGCGCTTTGTGATAAGGTAAAACCCTCAATGCTTAAGCATTCGCGCCGATGAAGTCTTTTTATTTTAAGGGCCAGCGTAAGCTCCAGTCAGTAATGGGAGGCGGAGCGTGGCGAAGCGGGCTGGTGGCCGCCAGTACTCTCGCGGGCTTGTTCTCGCTGCCAGTCCCGCGAGTCTGCGCCCAGCAGGCTGATTCAGGGACGCCGGTCGTGGTGCAGCCTGGCGCGCCGGGCCAGCCGACCCGGACACTGCCGCCATCGACGAGGGCGACACTGCCGCCACGTTCGTCGGCAGATGTTCAGTTCATGCAGGGTATGATCATGCATCACGAGCAAGCGGTTGAGATGACCGCGCTGATCGAGTCGCATACGGAGAACAGGGATCTGCGGTTGCTCGGGGCGCGAATCAGCCACTCGCAGGCGGAAGAAATAAAGTTTATGAAGCGTTGGCTGGAGACTAGGGGAGAGCCGACTTCGCTGCCGATGCCGGAAATGCCAGGCATGGATATGTCCAAGCAACCGATGCTTATGCCCGGAATGCTTACGCCAAAGCAGATGGAGGCTCTCAAAAAAGCAAAGGGCGCGGAGTTCGACCAACTGTTTTTGACAGGGATGATTCAGCACCACAACGGCGCCTTGATTATGGTGAAAGACTTGTTCGACACTGCGGGTTCGGGCCAGGATGCCGAACTGTTCAATTTCGCGACGGATGTCGACAGTGGCCAACGCGCTGAGATCAGGATTATGCAAACCATGTTGGGAGCTGCTTTGCCGACAAAGTGATTCACACGACTCGGCTATGCCGCAGACTTTTTTGGGCGAACCATCTCGACGGAAAACTTTTTGGAGGAGAAACGATGAATCGGGTATACAGGATCGCTTTCCGGACGCTATTAGCTTCGCTCGTTTTATGCTGTTGTTTTTCAATGAGGACGCAGGCGCAAACGCCTTCCCCTTCACCTTCGACGCCGCCGCCCACGAAGGCGCCAGAAACCAAACCGGCCAACCAGAACGGCGGAGCGAATCCATTTGCTCCGGCACCGGCGCCGCCGCTACCGGCTGGAATGACGGGCTCAGATACAGCGGACCCACGCGCCAAACTGACGCCGGGAATGTATGACGCAGCTGAAGCGTCGATAGGCATCAAGCATCTCATACTGCTTAAAAAGCCTGATCCGTTTCAACTCGGCTCAGACGATCCTGATAGTCCGCAGGTCGACAGGAGTCTGGGTCTAATCGGCGTAAGCGATCCCTCGAAGTTGCCCAAGCCGTTAAAGTTGGTTCTGGCTCAGCTCGCTTTTGCGAATTCGGACCTGGCGTTCCAGGGCAATCACCTGTTTCAGGGAAACTTTTATGGCGTCAGTATTTATGACATTTCCAATCCGGCGAAGACGACCTTGTTGACGTCGATGGTGTGTCCGGGCGGACAGGGCGACGTGTCGGTTTACAGAAACCTAATGTTCATGTCGGTCGAGATGCCGAACGGCCGCCTGGATTGCGGCACACAGGGATTTCCGCCAGGGCCTCCGACGCCCCCGGGAGCAGAGCCAAAGCCGCCGGCAGCGCAAAAAGATCGTTTTCGCGGCGTGAGAATTTTCGATATTACCGACGTCAAGAATCCGAAGCAGTTGGCCGCGGTGCAGACTTGCCGCGGTTCGCACACGCATACGCTGGTCGTCGATCCGAATGATAAGAACAATGTCTACATCTATGTATCCGGCACCTCTTTTGTCCGTCAAAACGAAGAGTTGGCCGGGTGCTCGGGTGAAGCACCAGACAAGGATCCGAATACAGCGCTGTTTCGCATTGATGTAATTAAAGTGCCGCTGGCGGCGCCGCAAAATGCGCAGGTGGTTTCGAGCCCTCGGGTATTTATGGATCCACGGACTGGCGCCCTGAACGGCCTGAATAATGGCGGTACCCATGGCAAGGACGGACTGCAAAAGCCATCGGACACCAATCAGTGCCATGACATCACCGTGTACTCAGCGCTTGGGTTGGCGGCAGGTGCCTGCTCTGGAAATGGAATCGTGTTGGACATCAAAGATCCCGCGCATCCAAAACGTCTGGACGCGGTAAACGATCCGAACTATTCGTATTGGCACTCGGCCTCGTTTTCAAACGATGGGACAAAAATCGTTTTCACCGATGAGTGGGGCGGCGGACTAGGCGCGCGATGCCGGGCAAACGATCCGAACAAATGGGGCGCTGATGCGGTTTTTCGCCTGAAGGATAACAAGCTGAGCTTTGCGAGCTACTACAAGTTGCCGGCTGCCCAGGGCGACAGCGAGAACTGTGTGGCGCACAACGGGTCGCTCGTTCCAGTTCCCGGCCGCGACATCGAGGTCCAAGCCTGGTACCAGGGCGGCATCTCGATCATGGACTTTACCGACGCTGATCATCCGGTTGAAATCGCCTATTACGATCGCGGGCCGATTGATCCCAAGATGCTCGTGCTCGGCGGCGACTGGTCCGCCTACTGGTACAACGGTCATATTTACGCTTCGGAGATAGCCCGCGGCTTGGATATCTTTGAGCTGACGCCGACAAAAGACCTGACTCAGAACGAAATCGACGCTGCGAAAGCGGTTCGCGTGGCTGAGTTCAATGTGCAGAACCAGGAAAAAATTGAGTGGCCGCGACAGTTGGTCGTGGCCAAGGCGTATCTTGATCAGTTAGAACGATCGCAGGCTCTGCCGGCTGCTCAAATCGCGGCGTTACGGCAGGCCATTCAAGCTGCGGAAAGCTCACACATGAATAAGGCTTCACTCGCAAAGCTCAAAACTCTGGGAACGTCGTTGGAAAAGAGCGCTGCCACTGCGAAGAGTACAGCAGACTCAAACCGATTGCGCGCCCTGACGGAAATCCTGAAACGACCTGCACTTTGATCTTTACCAAATTGGGGTACGAAAGAAGCCGTACGCCGCGGCGCCTCGGACGGCGCGCACGTTGGTGCACGCCGCCCCCTCGTAAAAACTACCGCAGCGATTTGAAACTCGCGCGCATTTCGCCGACAAATAGTTCTGGTTGTTCCCACGCCGCAAAGTGCGTGCCCTTAGGGAGTCGGTTGTAATGAATGAGTTTGGGATAGGCTTTCTCAGCCCAACTCTTCGGCGCCTGGTAGATCTCTTCCGCAAACGCGCTCACGGCGACCGGAAGCTTGACGCCTCTCGCGTCAAAGAAGCCGCCTGCCGGCAAATTATGCGCCGTGTCCCAATAGAGACGCGCCGACGAGATCGCGGTATTCGTCAACCAATAGAGCGTGATGTTGTCGAGAACGTCGTCGCGGCTCAGCCCTTCAGGCTTGCCGTCGAAAACACGGACGATCATCTGGTAGCTGCGAATGTCGTGATCGAGTATCCAGCTCGCAAGACCAATCGGCGAATCAACGATTCCGTACAACGTCTGTGGGCGGTTGTTCATCTCGAGGGCGTAGCCCAGCCCATTCTTATAAAAATCATCGAGCCCATCCCACGCGTACTTTTCCTCCGGCGAAAGGCCGGCGGGCGGCGGGCCACCCATCGCAAGGGCCTTCGAAACATCGGGCGGAACCGTCGCCGCCATGTTGGTGTGAATGCCGAGCAATCCGGGCGGCTGCTGCAGGGCCATCACCTCCGAAATGGCATTGCCCCAATCGCCACCCTGCGCCACGTATTTTGTGTAGCCGAGGCGTTGCATGAGCGTCGCCCACGCTTTCGCAATGCTAACGGGATTCCATCCCGGCTTCGTCGGCTTGCCCGAGAACCCGTAGCCCGGCAGAGACGGAATCACGAGGTGAAAGGCATCCGCCGCGGTCCCGCCATGAGCGGTCGGATTGGTTAGCGGCTCGATGATCTTCATCTGCTCGATGATCGAGCCGGGCCAGCCATGCGTGACGATCATCGGCAGCGCATTTTCATGCTTCGAACGAACGTGAATGAAATGAATGTCGAGCCCGTCGATCTCGGTGACGAAGTTCGGCACGGCGTTGACTTTGGCCTCGCACTTCCGCCAATCGTGTGAGTTCGCCCAATACTGCGCGAGCTTCTGCATCGTCGCGAGCTGCACGCCTTGTGTGGCGTCGCCGACCTGTTCGCGCTCTGGCCACTTTGTGGCCTTAATGCGTTGGCGCAAATCGGCGAGGTCCGATTGCGGCGCCTCGAAGTGAAACGGACGAATAGCGGTGTTCTCACCAGCCTGCTCGGTGGCTGGTTGTGTAGCACTGGTTTGGGTCATGGTGTCCTCCTCTTTAGTAGTTTTGGATTTCGAATCTGCAAATGCCTCGGCGATCGTCCCTGGGCTGAACGCGACTGCCAGACCCAAAATCGAGCTCGTTTTGAGAAAGCGACGGCGCGATCTGTGCTCTGGTTGTTTCATTGCGTGCTCCTTTCGAGTAGTTCTGGATTCTTGGGTTGTGTGGTCATCGTCTCGTCAGTCTCTTCTGCGCTCTCAGTATCAAGGTGAGCAACGAGTGAAGACGAAGTCGCGATCTTTGAATAGCCTTTCTAAACCTCACTGAGGAAAAATGGAGCGGGCGACGGGGATCGAACCCGCAACATCCAGCTTGGGAATTAAAATTTTCGCTCCTTTATTTTCACAACTTACAAAACCGCTCAGCAAAAATGTACGTGCATGCAACGCATACAGTGCACGCAGTGCCTGATTTGCGTGTCCTTGCGGGACGTTTGCGGGACGACGTGTACTCTTGCCTCATGCAGTCACGTTGTTCTGTGCACTCGTGTTTGGCGCGAAACACACGCGCCAAATGGACCGGGTGAACGCCAGCAATTGCGCCGACGTCGGCGGCCGTAAGAGCATTCTTGAAAGTTCGCGTCGCCTTACAAAGTTCTTGCCGTCAGACTTGAATAGTCTCCACTGCATCTGGACGTACTTCCGTAAGTGATTCGCTCAATTCCCGGGATCAAAAGCTAACACCACCTATCGGAAAGACTGGCGGTATGCGCCTGGCGTCAGACCCGTAAACCGTTTGAATACTCGCGACAGATGGCCCTGATCGTAGAAACCTGACCTTAGCGCGACCTCTGCAAGCGACAAATCAGTCGAGGAAATATCGCGCTGCGCTGACTCGACCCGCAGCCTACGGACGTATTCCCCGATCGACGCATGATAGTGTTGTCGAAAAGTGCGTACTAAATGAACGGAGTGTACTCCAACCGTATCGGCGATTTTGGAAACAGAGAGCGGCTCCGCAAAATGAGCATGAACCAGATCGCGGGCTTCGAGCAACCACTGCGGAGCTCGCCCTGAGCATTTTATGTTCATTCGATAAAGCGTCGCGATCATTTCAAGGCCCAAGCCTTCAACTGCCAGTGACGAGACTTCATCGAATTGGCTGGCTTCGCGATAGAGTCTCAAGCCCAGCCAGCTTAAGTCTCCACCTCGAAATACATCGGAACTGCCGAATCGGCCCTCGAGTTTCAGTAAGCGTTCTGTGATGTTCCGGTCAATTTCCAGGATCAAAAATCGCGCGCCGCTTTTTGAGATCGTATTGGAGTGCTCTTCCTGGGCCGCATTAAAACCGACAGTTTGGGCTTTTGATTCTAACGTTCGAGTCCGGTAATTCTCACTCATCCCACCCTGCAGCATGAGCGAAAAGCAAGCGCATTCATGCGAATGCTTGGGAAGCTTTAGTCCCGCCGGATAGATGGCTTCCATTAGTCGAAAACCTTGAATCACTTGGTGTACTTTCGTTGCACCATAGTATTGTCCCGAACAAAGCCTGATTTCCATATCTTCACTCCCGCATTGTCAATAAGAGGTCATGATACATCGAGAACAGCTCGGCGCTCTAGGCCAGTCCTATGTTATTTGCGTCCAAAGCGTTTGACTTTTCCAATACAGCCTCTCTGGCTGTTCTTATGCTATAGGCAGCATGGACATTCATGACTTTAAAGTAGTATCGGCTACGCCGAGCGATGTTAGCGTGATCATGGAGTTCATAATCGCTTTGGCGGATGAGCATCATGTGAATTCTGAAGTCAAGATCAATGAACCCCGACTGTTGGAATGCTTGTTTGGGACAGAAAGAACCGCAGAGGCGCTCATTGGCTATCAGCATGATGAGCCTGTCAGCTATGCGGTCTTCTTTACAGACTTCTCGTCATTCACTGGAGACACAGGCTTGTATTTGGAAGATCTATATGTTCGACCGGAAGCAAGGGGCGCAGGGATCGGCGGCCAAATGCTCCGGCACCTCGCCAAATTTGCTCTCGCGCGTGGGCACCGACGAATTCGATGGTGTTCCTTAAAGAACAACTATGCGGCGAAGGAGTTTTACCTGCGACAAGGTGCTAATCGGCTTGATGATTTTCTGCTTTTTCAACTAACTGGCAAGCGCTTGGAAGCCCTAGCCTGTCAATGGACCGAGTCCCACCAGTAACCCTCTTCGTCATAACTTTGATGACAATTTGATAATTACGAGCGCAGATATGTCCAACGTCAAGCTTCTTTATTTAATGTGCAGATTCTCCTTGATCGTAGGTTTTATTGTAGTGATGACAGTCGCGAACTCCTTTGCGCAAAATGCGGCGACTCAGAATCTCGATCCAAAGGTATTCGACTCTTTTCTTGGTACTTATCGCTTCCCATCGGGAGAATTAATCGTCATTGGTCGATCACAGCGCCGGCTTTACTTTTATTTTCCATCGAGCGGTGTAGCGCGCGGTCTTGATCGAACATCTCCGCAATCCGATTTGACTTGGGTCGCCGGACCAGCGTTCCAAGTCTTCGCTCCTGTTGAGCTCAAGATAGATTTTCAAAGACGTGGCACCGATGTTTTTGCTTTATCAATGTGGACGCGAGAAGGTTCAATTGGAAAGGCGGAAAAGACTCATCTGTATCGCGAGGAAAAGGTCAAGTTTCAAAGTGGAAACGCAACCCTGGGAGGAACTCTGCTCATTCCAGCGGGAGAGGGCCCGCATCCAGCAGTCGTTTGTGTTCACGGGTCCGGCGAGCAAAGTCGCAATGGCTTTGTGTCCATAATTCGATTCGTGGCTGATCATTTTGCCCGCCACGGAATCGCAGTGCTTATTTATGACAAGCGTGGCGTAGGCGAATCGACGGGCGATTGGTCAAAGCAGACGCTCGATGACTTAGCGACAGATGCGCTCGCCGGCTTCAAAATGCTCCAAGATCGTAAAGATATCGATCCGCGTCAAATCGGCCTCTGGGGCGGCAGCCAGGCTGGATGGATCATGCCCAAGATGACCTCGCAAGCGAAGGATATAGCTTTCATTATTTCCGTATCCGGTGCTGGCGCTGGCATTTCAGTCGGCGATCAGGTGCTTTACAACTTGGAGATCGATTTTCATAACGCGGGCTTTACAAATGATGAGATTGCTGAGTGGAAGAGAGCCTACAGAATCCTTTATCAAATCATTCGGGAGGGCCCCACGGCGAGCACTCGGCCTTTGGAGGAACTGGTGCGCAAGTTACAACAGAATCCGAGACTAACCGACGAGCTGCGCAAGAATTGGTTCTTAGCAAGACCAAATCCGCAAATCGATTGGGAGCATCGCGATCAATGGTTCTTTCTCTACGATCCGAATTTTGACGCAAGGGCGCTATGGCAACAGTATCCAGGTCCGGTGTTGGGGGTCTTTGGCGAGTTGGACGGACTCGATCCGGTAAGCGAGGTGACTCCAATCTTTGCCCGCACTCTCGCTCTGCGAAAGAACACCGATTTCACAATCATCGTGTTTCCCAAGGCTCATCACATCCTAATGGAAATGGAAACTGACAAACCAAACGATAATGAGTTGCCCAATTTGAAGAGGTACGTGCCCGGCTATTTCGATGCCATGTCTGATTGGCTGCTAAGGCACGTCACTGTTAAATCAATGACAAGCAATAAAGCGCGGAGGGATAGATGAACAAGGGGATAATGGTGGTGGCTTTGATCGGCTTACTGATTACGGTCGCTACGGCCCAAGCTGTAAGTCGCAATGAAAAAGTGGACGAATTATTCAAGGACTGGGATAAGCCTAACTCCCCAGGTTGCGAGTTGGGGGTAATACGCAATGGTGATTTCATCTATCGACATGGGTACGGAATGGCCGACCTGGATCATGACATTCCACTTTCATCGCAGTCGGTCTTTTACATTGCGTCAATGTCAAAACAGTTTACTGCGGCCAGCATCGACCTGCTCGCCATGCAAGGCAAGCTCTCTATGGACGATGACATTCGAAAGTACCTACCTGAGATGCCACAGTACGAACGGCCCATCTTGATTCGACATCTGATTCATCATACCAGCGGCATTCGCGATCATATTGTGCTGAGCTATTTAATCGGGTTGCCGACCGAGCCAATAGAGTCAGATGCGGAAATGTATGAAACCATGGCTTTGACGAGTGGCGAAGATGTTTTCAGATTGATTGCCCGCCAGAGAGGACTGAATTTCCTGCCGGGGGACGAGTCGGCCTACAGCAATTCGAACTATGCCTTGCTCGCACAAATTGTAAAGAGAGTCTCGGGTAAGTCCCTTCCAGAGTTTGCCGAAGAAAACATTTTCAGGCCGCTCGGGATGACACGCACACACTACTACGAAGATCTATTCACAGTCGTTAAGAATAGGGCCGTAGGCTATTCACCACAGGGTAATGGTTTTGTTCCCGTGCATTTGAATAATGGAACGGTTGGACCCGCTGGCGTGTTGACTACCGTCGATGACCTTCTGCTATGGGATCGAAATTTCTACAGCAACAAACTGGGAGCTGGACAGCATTTCATCGATCTACTGCTAACCGGAGATACTTTGAACGACGGCACGAAGCTTCGATACGCGTTCGGGTTGTTCAATTACACATACAAGGGTTTGAATGCGGTAGGACACGATGGAGGTTTTTTTGGATTCAAGACTTCGATGAACAGATTTCCTGATCAACGATTTACCGTGATTTGCCTGTGTAATTCAAGAAATGCACCGATGGATACTTTCGCTGATCAAGTGACGGACATTTATCTCGCAAACGAGTTTAAAACCAGCCCAGCGCCTGCGCCCACACCAACGCCTCTCGCGGAAGAGTTCCCCCAACTATCCGCCACGGAGCTTCAAAGATTTGCGGGAGTGTATTGGAATCCGGTTACCGAGGGTCTTTGGATGCTCACCATTAAAGAGGGCAAACTAGTCGATCCTGGCGGCGGCGGCTCCGTGCTAATTCCGATCGGTCCGAATCGGTTTCGCGTATCCGGCCAATCCATCGAGCTCCTTTTCGAAACACCAAGAGCCGGTGGACGCCCAATCCAAGTGATCAAAATAGTTGGGGGCGGAAAGCCACAGACTTACAAAGCAGTCAATCACGTCACGCCCTCAATGAGGCAACTGCACGAATACGTCGGCACTTATTACAGCGACGAATTAGAATCGAAATATGAGTTCGCGATTCAGGATGGGATTCTGATATTGCGGCGGAAGAAAGCGAAGGCGATTCAACTTTTTGCAACATTCGCCGACAACTTCTGGAATGATAATTTTGGATATATTCGGTTTACCCGAGACGATCACCACCGAATCAATGGATTTCTCTTAACGAGCGGCTGGATTAGGCGATTACGCTTTGCGAAAAGCTAGGCTTTGAGCACGGTTTCGTGGACCGGGTGCGAGTGTCCATCGGTGGCTTAGACTTGCGCACAGAGAAGTCTGCGGCTCGTTTGTAACGTTTCTCTAATTCTTGAAAACTGAGATCAAGAATTCTCGGAAAAATGGAGCGGGCGACGGGGATCGAACCCGCAACATCCAGCTTGGGAAGCTGGCGCTCTACCATTGAGCTACGCCCGCTCAGGGAGAAGGCAAAAGTCAAAAGTAAAAAGTTAAGCCCCTTCAAAGACTCCTGGCTCGCTGAAGGTTATTTGCCGCCGAACCGAAAGTCAACTTTGAAGCCGGTTACTTGTCAGTTGTCAGTGGTAGTTGTTCGTGGTTAATGGTCGAGTGAGTAGTAGGTTTCAACTAAAACAGACCGAACAACTGACTACTAACTACTGACTACTGACTACTGACAACTAACAACTGACTAACTAAACCGTTTCATCAACTCTTCCCAATGACCCTGGGCTTTGAGGATTAAGTCGGTAACTTCGCGGACGGCGCCGCGGCCGCCCTTAAGCTCAGTTACATAATGCGCCGCTTGCTTTGTTTCCTCGACGGCGTCGGCGACTGCCACCGCCAATCCCACGCGGCGCATCACCGGAATGTCCCCGACGTCATCCCCAATATAGGCGCATTCGTTTGCCGAGACACCCGCCGCAGCCAGTATCTCTTCAAGCGCTTCGATCTTATCCTTCGCATACTGCCGCACGTAACCCATCTTTAGATCCTGCGCTCGCCGCTCGACCGCACTAGATGTGCGACCCGAGATAATTCCCGTCTTTAATCCGGCCCGATGAAAGAGCGAGATTCCCTGCCCGTCACGCGCGTGAAAGGTCTTCTGCTCGTCGCCGTTTTCCAGCAACTCAAGCTGCCCATCCGTAAGCACACCGTCGCAATCCATCAAGAGCAGCTTGATGCGTTGAGCGCGACGATTGAGATCGTCAGTTTCGAGTTTTGAGTTTCGAGTTTCGAGTTTCACAGCAGATCAAAACCTGGAATCAACCGCCCGCTACCGCAGGTGGTTCTGACTTTCCGCGCGCATTGATCAGATGCGCGAGATAGCCCGCGCCAAAGCCGTTATCGATATTCACAACCGCGATGCCGGGTGCGCAGGCGTTCAGCATGGTCATCAAGGCCGCGGTGCCGCCCAGCCCCGTTCCGTAGCCGATGCTCGTCGGCACCGCGATTACCGGAGCCGCAACCAGACCACCGACGATTGTCGGCAGCACACCGTCCATTCCGGCTACGACGACGATCACGTTCGCGGCATTCAACCTGTCGCGCGCGGCCAGCAAACGATGAACGCCCGCAACGCCAACGTCGTAGAGTTTTTCCACGCGGCTTCCCAGAGCGCTTGCGGTCACCGCGGCTTCTTCCGCCACCGGCACGTCAGCGGTTCCGGCACACACCACCAGCACAGTGGTCCGGGTCGGCTCAGTTCCGTTAACTCCAAGTTGAATGATACGGGCATCGGCAAAATAATTCGCCTGCGGCAGACGTGACACGACGGCGTCAAAGACTTCGCGCGAAGCACGCGTGGCCAACACCGGAGAATGCTTCTGCGAGAGTCTCTCCAGAATTTCGACTATCTGCTCGAGGCTCTTCCCTTCACAGAAAACAACCTCCGGAAATCCGGTGCGCAATGCGCGGTGATGATCCAGCCGCGCGTGACCAAGGTCTTCAAAAGGCAAATCGCGCAGCTGATCGATGGCCGACTCAACCGTGCGCGAGCCTGCTCGCACTTCTTGCAAAAGACTGCGGAGTACTTCGGCTTGCATTACGTGTTGGCGAAAGTTGTGTGCAGATTACCCGGGCGATACCCTTCGGGATCGACCACGACGTCCGCAAAGCCGAGTGCGTTCAGATGCGCCGTGATTTCTGATTCCCGACGTCGCACGAGGTCAAAGTCGCGTGGTTCAACTTCGATCCGCGCCGTCGGACCGAGATGACGGACTCGGACCTGACGCACGCCCAGCTTACGCAGAAACGTTTCCGCCCGATCTACCTGCGTCAAAGATTGCAGCGTAATCGGAGTCCCGTGCGGAATTCGAGACGACAGACAGGCAAGCGCGGGCTTGTCCCAGGTCGGCAATCCAAACTGTCGCGACAGGGCGCGGACTTCTTCTTTATCAAGATTTGCATCCACTAGCGGCGAGATCACCCCATGCTCTATAGCAGCGGCACGGCCCGGACGGCGATCCGAAAGATCATCCCGATTCAAGCCATCGAACACGGCCGCAAAACCCTCAAGGCGAGCATACTCGCCGATGCGCGCATACATTTCCGTCTTGCAAAAGTAACAACGGTTAGCCGCGTTCGCCAGATAGTTTTTGTCCTGCGTTTCAAACGTGCGCAGCACAACGTGCCGCGCGCCAATCGTGCGCGCCAGTTCCTCAGCTTCCTCAAGTTCGCCCGTCGGAAGCGATTCGCTCAACGCGGTTACGGCGATCGCGCGAGCACCAAACACTTCATGCGCGATCTGGAGGACGAGCGTTGAATCAACTCCCCCGGAAAACGCCACGGCGCAAGAGTCAACCTTGCGAATCGTTTGTCGCAGCGCTTCAAGTTTTGTCTGTAATTGATCCATCTTCAAGATATTGCAGGGACACTCTGGCCACCTGACCGTTCGTTACAGAACCGGGGGGCGGTAGCGACCGGATGCTAAATTCAATCTACTATTCCACAGTTTGCCGGGAGAGCGCGCAAGCATGGTGTTGAATGCCTGGATCCGGTCGCTACCGCTTCCGGTTCTGTAACGACTCCCTAATGTAATCGCGCCAACCGAGATGAAATACATCAAAACACCTCTTACTTCACTTCAAAGAATTCGATCGCGTTCAGCTTCCATGATCCTCCCACACGAGCCAGAACAAACACCGCAGTGCCGGAGTGTTCCACTCCCAATTGTTTGCTGTTAAGGGCAACATCCAGAGCCGCGCGGTTTGCGTCAAGCGTCTCACTGCGCAGGACACGAGTTTGCCAGGCTTCCGGCTGAGTGCCGACCACGCCGCGGACGAATCCAACCAACTCGCCGGGAACAATCAAGGGGGCGATGTCGGCCTGTCTGCCGCTACGAACAGCCGCATCCAGTTGCCCGGCGAAAGTTCTGATCGACTCATCGATCGCCGGCGCCGAATTCGCGTTTGCTTCGGCACGAATGCGCGCCGCGCGTGCGGCTAGCGTTGAAGCGTATTCTGCGTCCGCGCGCACACCTTCGTTGAAATAGCGGGCAGCGTCGGCTGCCTGGCTTCGTTTCAAAGCGATCTCGCCCAGACCGATGCTCGACCAGGCCAGCGCCGCCGGCGTCGGCAGCCGATCGTCGGCCAATTGACGAAACTCTCGCTCGGCATCTTCAAGTTTGTTTTCGGCCAAGAGAGCGCGGGCCAGCACAATGCGCGCTTCCTGAGTCCGTGGCGAGACGGTGAGCAACTCACGCGCAAGTGCTTCCGCTTTTGCAAATTCCTGGGCGCCAAACAACCTGGCCGCCTCAGCGAGGGAGGTAGCCACCTGAATTGAATGCGGCGCGGAGTCGTTGTCGTAGTCAATCTGCGGATAGAACTTTTCCGGATCGACTTCGACGCGTAGGATTCGGGAAGCGTTTTTGAAAACCACCTGGCCAAAGTCATGGGCCGGAACAGTTGCCTGCGCGTTGACTCGTTGCCCGGCGTCGGTGGTTGCCGAAACATTCACCGTCGCTTCGACCGAGCCCAGGTTGCGCAACGCGGCGATCCACTGGCCGCCTTCGAGATGCGGCAGACCGGCCATCAAGTCCATGTCCGTCGGTTGATCGAGTTCCTGATCGAGAAGGCTCTTTAGCGCTTCCCCTCGTTCAGAAAAGACAGCGCGAGTACGAGTCAGGGATAAACCTTCGGCATCGCTCTTGGCGCCCGCCAGCAACCGCCGCACAGTGGCCACGAACTCATCACGTCCAACGATATGATCGACCAGACGCCAGATCATCGCGCCCTTGTTGCTGACCGAACTAAAATATGTGGCGTCCAACGGAGTCGTGCGCGCGAGCGGGCCGTCCCGCTTGGCGATCGCAGCATAAGCCAAACGCTGCCGCGCCCGCTCAGCCTCAGCGGCGTCGGCGCCAAACTGTTTTTCAATAAATAGAGTGGCGACGAAGCGCGTCAATCCTTCGCGCAAGACTCCCTGGCCTTCACCCCGGACCGGTGAGTCAGCACCGATCCAAAGGCGTGCAACCGTTTCCGCGATTCCCAGGGCCGTAACTGCATCAATCTTCTTGCGGCGAAATGCGCCCTCCCGCAGCAAGACTGTGCCCGCGTCATCAAAACCTGCTCCGCGCGTGACAGTTACCAGGCGCAATGGCGCATCGGGTGCAGGACCGAACAGACTCGCAAAGAAAGCGCGCGCGTCGTTTGTCAGCGCAATCAGAGCCTCAGCTTGTTTTCGCTCATCCGCACCGGCGCCCTTAAGCAGAAAGGCGCTAATTCCCCTGGCGTTGGCGGCGCCGTCGACGCGGTCCCATGTGCCCGCTACAAAGAAGGGTTGCGCGTTGAGCGCCTGTTCGAAAACACTGTTCCCGTTTGAGCCTTTTTCAATCCCGGATGAGATCGCGTTCGCGCCGTTGACAGTCAGACGGAACGGGGCGTAGTCGGCGCCGCGTACCGCGAATGGCGTATTAGGCGACGGAAACCACAATGACTGCGGTAAAAACTGTGATGCCACCGGCGAGAGGGCCGCGAGTCCCGAGTTTTCAGCCACGGGCAGACGGTATTCGATAGTCGCGCTCACGTTGTCATTGGGCGCAATCGCGGTCGGCAACGTTATCGTAAATCGTTGCGCTCCGCCGCGCGTCTCAGGTGTCGAACGAAAACTGGCGGTCGCGCTTCCGACGGTGACTGATTTGATTTCGGCTTTTGAATTTATCCGCAAACTCAAAGTCGAGCCGGCGCCGCGACCGACGTTGCGTAACGAGACAACCGCGCGAGCGTTCAGCGAGCGCTCCACTCCGGGATTATTCACCGTGATATCAAAGTTAGTTACCTGCCAGGCGGCTCGCGGTTCGTCCTGGGCCCGGACTGAAAACGCCAATCCGAAGCCGCACAACAAACAGACGAATAGGACAGCCAGCACAGATTTCATGATTATGTTTTTGAAAGGTTTCAATTTTGCCTGCGGCTACGGACACGCGCTCGGTTATCATCAGGACCTTAAGCACGCGCGTCTGCGAAAGGAGATGCTCGCCAATCAGACGACCGTGGTCTGGGCTCTCTTGCCGACCAGCGCGTGAATGTCCCGCAGCACCTCTAATAACGCACCCATTCGTCCCAACGGTAGCATGTTTGGACCGTCCGACGGCGCTCGCTCAGGGGCCTCGTGAACTTCCATAAACACCGCATCGACGCCACACGCCACGCCCGCCCGCGCGAGTGGTTCGATGTATTGCGACAAACCGCCGGTTGCATGACCCAGACCGCCCGGTAGTTGCAGTGAATGCGTCACATCGAAAACAACCGGCACGCCGAACTCGCCCATAATCGGAAACGATCGCATATCTACGACCAGGTTGTTGTAGCCAAAACTGACCCCTCGTTCAGTCAACATCAATCGGTCGCAGCCGGCAGCTCGCGCTTTCTCGACGATGTTGCGCGCGTCCTCGGGCGCCAGGAATTGTCCTTTCTTGACGTTCACCGCCCGTCCCGACTGGGCCGCCGCCGCAATCAGATCGGTTTGCCGGCACAGAAAAGCCGGGATTTGCAACACATCGACTACCGCAGCAACCTGATCAATCTGAGCCACGTCATGAACATCGGTGAGCACCGGAACCCTTAGTTCGTCCTTTACGTGCTGCAAAATCTCGAGGCCCGCCGCCAACCCAACCCCACGAAAACTCTTGACCGACGAACGATTGGCCTTATCAAAGGAAGACTTGAAAACAAAATCCAACCCGGCATCGCGCGCGCGCTGAGCGCACTCGCGGGCCATCATCATCGCGTGTTCTGCTGATTCGATCACACACGGCCCGGCAATAATTGTCAGACGCCCATCGCCAAAGGTCGCCGAACCAACTTTGAATGATTTCGTTTGTGAACCTGTCTGCATTTCAAATCAACGAACAGTAGATTTTATCAAGTCGATTAGTCTAATCCAGCACGAACCAAAGTGCGACCCGTCACGAACGCAAATTGTCGGGATTCGTGCCAGATAAAACGATCCACGAAAATACACGAAGCGAACAAGTGTTCGTCCGACTTCGTGTGATTTCGTGGATCATTCTGTTCTGTCTATGTCGAGAGAAAGCATGAGACCGAATTAGAACACTCGCCGCTCGGCAATCGACGCTCGAGGCGCTACTTCCCACCCACCGCCACAATCCGCTCGATCAACTTCGGATCATTTGGCAGCAGACCTGACTTTGGCAGACGCGGCGTTAGCTCGATCCAGTTCCGATCCATAGCGAAGACCCGTTTGAAGAGCGGCAACGATTCTTCCACGCGCCCCATATTCACCAGGGCCACCGCGTGCCAGTAGATCATCTCAGCATTGTCGGGAACCAATTGCTCGGCCGCGCCATATTCACGGAGCGCGCCTTCGTTGTCCTTCTTTTCTACGGCCAGATCGCCGGCGTTCATGTGATTGTAGGCACGCTGCAAAGTAACCAACCGGCGCAGCTCTTTCAAAGGCTCTGCGCTGTCATCGACGCGGAGATCAAAGACGCGATCCTTCCACGCCTGACCGGTTGGTTTCCCGCTGACGACGATTAGCGCGGCGGACTGCCGGCCGCGAATGTCGCCCCCGGCGGCTTGCGCCGCATCCAGCGCCGCCAGCATGCGTTCAGCCAAATCGCCTTTCGTTGCTTCAAACGCCGCGGCCATCGCCGGCCAGATCCTGTCGTTCATCATCAGGTTCGCTTGCACCGAATAGTCTTTGCCTACATGATGCCCAGCGGCTTGAATGTCGTTCTTGCCGGTCCACGCATCGACCCGCCCGAGTGCGTCAATCATCGCCACCTGACGCACTTCGCGGCCCTCGTCGCCGGCGAGCAAAGCCTTCAAGGCCTCAGGCGCACTGCGTCCCGCGCGCATCAATGCCAGGCCCAGCGGCCCATAGGACGAATCGACGAATGATTGCGTGGCGATGGCTCCGACTCCTGCTTCAGCCCACGGTACGATTGGTCCGACTGAAAACCAATGTGACTGGACCGCCACTCCCAATTCGCCCGTGTCCGGATCGCGCGCCACAATCGAGAACGTGTGCACGGGCCGCAAGGGCCGGCGCGGATCCGCGCGCTCTCGATCGAGCTGCGCGCTCGAATTCACTGTGACGCCGAACATCAAGATCGCCGCACATAAGAAAACAATCGTTAGTCTACGCACGCTGACGTCCTTCCTTTCGCTAATCCTTCTTAAAAATGCCCTTCGCCTTGTTCCATATAGACTTGAGTTTCGACGGTTTCTTTTCCTTTTGAGGAGGAGGCTTTATCGGGGCTTGCTTAGGCGAAGGAGATGGCGATGGTGACGGCGTCGGGCTGGGCGACGGTTCGGCAGCCACGTTCGCGTTGACAATCGCGTTTGCAGATCCTGTCCCGCGCCACCAACGCGATGCGAGCACTCCTGAACCAAGCAATGCGATCAAGAGGATCATCGCAGCGGCAGCGACGCGCGCCCGAGGCGAGACTTCGCCGGCCGCTGGTTTCAATAGCGGTACATTTAGCCGGGAAAAAAGTGGCCGATTCCCTGCGGGCGGCGTGCCGCCAGCGATGGCTCCTACTGAAGCAGGCACTTCCAGGCTGTCGCCGCTGGTGGCTGCCTGCACCTGACGCAAGGTCGCAAGATCGATCACCAATCTCCCCGAAGGACTCTCGGTGCCGGCGTGCCGTAAATCCTCCAGAGTGGGCGAAAGCGTGCTGTCGGCATGTTCCAGTCCCAGACGTGCCGCCGTTGCGTGCAGTTCGCGGCGAAACTCATTGCCGTCTGCCGGCCGGTCGGTTGGGTTCTTCGCCAAAGCGTGGGACACAACCTTTTCCAGGTCTTCGGGAATCGACGGCACAATCTCATGCAGGCTGCGTGGCGCCTCAGACACATGCTTCAATGCCAGGGCAAGCGGTGTGTCAGCATTAAAAGGCACAGCGCCGGACAACATCTCGTAAAGAATTATGCCGAGACTATACACATCCGACGCCGGAGTCAGCGGCGCAATTCCCGAACACTGTTCGGGAGACATATAGCGGGGCGTGCCGATGATCGCGCCCACCTGGGTCAGCGTGTTGAAGTCGTCGTCTTCCTGCTCTCCTACGATGAACTTTGCCACTCCAAAATCCAGCACCTTCACGACCGCCGGCATGTTCGGCCTTTGCTCAATGAAAATATTAGCCGGCTTGAGATCGCGATGGATCAGTTTGGCTTCGTGCGCCGCGCCAACTGCTGAGCTTGCCTGCAGCATGAACGAGACGGACCGCGCCGAATCCAGGGGGCCTTCGCGCGCCAGCAGATCGCGTAGCGTCAGCCCTTCCAGCAGTTCCATCACGATGTACAGATAGCCGTCGTTTGTGGTCCCAAAGTCATTGACCATGACGGCGTTCGGATGCTGCATCCGTCCGGCCGCGCGCGCCTCGCGGCGGAAGCGTTGCTGCGCCGTCTCGTCACCGACAAACCGCTGGCTCAGAACTTTGACAGCCACGGGCCGGTCAATGAGTAAATGCGTCGCCCGATAAACCGTGCCCATGCCGCCGCCGCCGAGGCGTTCGTCCAATCTGTACTTGCCGTCGAACACCCGGTCGATAAGCGGATCGACGGGCATGTCCGCGAACGTGTCGTCTGCGCGTAGCGGCGCAAAGTCGTGCGGGCACACGTACACATCGTCAGGGTACTGCCGGCTGCATCGTGGGCATTGAAGCATCTTAATAATGATCAGAGAGCGCTAAGCATTATCGCCCAACTAGCGAGATTTCGCACCCGCATGGTCTTCATTCGTCGTGCCGGGAAAGCCGATTTCGATATTTATGATCAAGCTGAAGTTGCATTACGTTAAATTGTGGATATCATGTGTTGAGAGATTAAGAATCGTTCATGTCGGAGTCCATCGTCAGCAATCTTCGCCCGCTCGGCCGCGGGAAACTGAATTACTCAGTCTGTATTCAATTCCTTTTCATGCATCTGGCCTGTCTGGCTGCCATTTGGACGGGAGTAAGCGTGATCGCTGTCGTCGTCTGTCTGGTTCTGTATGTGGTCCGCATGTTCGCCATCACCGCTGGGTTTCATCGACTTTTCTCGCATCGCACATACCAGACGGGAAGAATTTTCCGCTTTCTAATGGCGTTTGCCGGAACCGCAGCTTATCAGAAGGGGCCGCTCTGGTGGTCGTCTCATCACCGCCGCCACCATCTGCACGCCGACACCGAAGACGATCTGCATTCGCCGCTAACGCGCACCTTGTGGAGGTCGCACGTTGGCTGGTTCTTGCACCGCGACAGTCAGGCGACCGAGTGGGCTTTGATTCCAAACCTACTCAAGTATCGCGACCTGCGCTTTCTGGACCGCTTCTACTCCCTGCCGCCGGCTCTATTAGCCATCGCGGCATTTCTATCCGGCTCTGTGCTGCACCGATATGCGCCGGGGCTGGGCACGTCGGGTTGGCAGATGCTGGTGTGGGGATTCTTCATCAGCACGGTGCTCCTTTATCACGGCACCTTTACAGTCAATTCGCTCGCTCACATTTTCGGAAATCGCCGCTTCGCCACCGCGGACAATAGTCGAAACAATCTATTTGTCGCGCTGATTACTTTGGGGGAGGGATGGCATAACAACCATCACCATTATGCGACATCAGAACGACAGGGGTTTTACTGGTGGGAACTCGATGTCTCTCACTACGGCCTGCGAGTTCTTTCCTGGTTTGGAATTGTTTGGGATCTACGCACACCGCCGTCAAAGCCCGCTCTGCTCCAGCAGAGTCTGAGCCAAAATTAATCATTCACACCGCGCCTCGACGTTGAATGTACTGCCTCGTCGCCAGCGGCTACAGCAGGGAATTTGATCCCAAGGCCGAAGCTTGATTACTTCCGTCAAACGCGTATTATGCAGGCGTCGGAGAGTCTGGTTAGCCAGCTGGATAGGAACCACATCTCAAATGAAAAGTCTGTTCCTGATTATCGCGACTCTTCTGGTCTGGCCGTCTTACGGCGTTAACGGGATTCCGGTTAATAGCCGTTACCTCAGTCGGGCTGGAGAGCCAAGCCTCGATGAGTTGAGGTTCGCCACCCAACTTCCTACCGACCTGCCGCAGAGAGTATCCGGGTTTGCTTACGATGGAAAGAAGTTTTGGGTTTTTATTTATCACGGTCAGGGTCGCTACGCCACTTTTGATCCAGTGACCTTAGCCTGGGAAAAGAGCAACTCACGAGCTCAACAGAAAATTATCGCCGAGGTTGCCGGAGATTTTCAGAGTCCAGGTGGAATCTGTTTCATAGCGGGCAAGTTATGGGTAGCAGGTTCGTACGGTCAATCCTTTGGCAGTATTGACATCGGCCAGTGGCAAATCGAACACCTTTTTCGCAGGAAACAGCGCGACGATCCCGCAAGCCAATCGTACGCCGCTCTAGCTTCCGATGGCGCCAATCTTTGGATCGCCTGGCACTGGTTCAAGTATCGTTTGCCCCAATCGCAAACTCAACTCTTGCTGAAAATCGACCGGGAAACTGGAGCGGCGGTCAAAGAGTACCCGCTGCCGCCTGGACCCCAAGGTGACTTGACGCATGGCTTGACCTGGGATGGCGCCAGGCTTTGGCACGTGAAGAGCGGGCGCCTGTGCTCGATCGATCCCGCTACTGGAAGCACAATTGCCCGGTACACCCTGAATCAAATCAAGCGCCCCAGCGGTCTGGCCTGGGATGGTGAAGCTTTGTGGATCGTTGAATTCGACGGAAAGATTTGGCGTCTCCCCTTTCGACAGTTTCCCGGAAACTAGTTTTCCCCCGCGGTCACCGCGCGCTCCAGCCCAGGCATCTCTGTTTCAGTGATCTGTTCGACTGCCGCTTCGGTATGCAAACGGTTTTGAAAAGCTGCGTGCACGAACGAAGCGAACAACGGATGCGGAGACAGCGGTTTCGATTTGAATTCGGGATGAAACTGGCACGCGAGGAACCACGGATGATCATTGCGCGAGAGTTCGACAATTTCGATAAACTTCTGATCGGGAGAAACGCCGCTGAACACCAAACCGCCCTGCTCCAGCTTTTCGCGAAAGGCCGGATTGAATTCGTATCGATGACGGTGACGCTCGCTGATCTCCGCGGCGCCGCTGTAAACTTCGCGGGCGAGCGAATCCTCGGCCAGCTCGCACGGCCAGGCGCCCAGGCGCATTGTTCCACCCAACTGCTCGACGTCAACCAGGTCACGTAGTTTGAAAATGATCGGGTGTGGTGTCTCGACATTGAACTCTGTCGAGTCGGCATCCTTAAGATCGCAGGCGTTGCGCGCGAACTCGATACACGACGTTTGCATCCCGAGGCAGATGCCAAAGTAAGGCGTGCGCGTTCGGCGGGCGTACGAGATGGCGCGGATCATGCCTTCGACACCGCGCTTACCAAAGCCACCGGGAACCAGAATCGCGTCAAAGTCGCGCAAACGCGATTCGTAATTGTCGTCCATCAATTCTTCCGATTCGATCCAGCGCACGTTGACGCGCACATTATTCGCCACACCGCCATGCGTGAGCGCCTCGCGCAGAGACTTATACGAGTCTTCAAGCTCAACGTACTTCCCGACGATGGCAATTGAAGTCTCGCCCGCTGATGGCTGGCGAACCGTGGAAACCAGCCGCCGCCAGTCGGACAAATCCCCCTGGTTGGCCACTTCACCCAGCTGTAGATTGTTTACGATCAGTTCGTCCAATCCCTGATCGTGAAGCGACAGCGGCACGTCGTAAATCGTATCGACATCCTGGGCGCTAATGACCGCCGATTCTTTTACGTTACAGAAGAGCGCAATTTTCAATCGCAGATCGTGCGACAGCGGACGATCAGAGCGGCATAGCAAAACATCGGGAGCGATGCCAATCTCGCGCAACTCGCGTACGGAATGTTGAGTAGGCTTGGTCTTAAGCTCGCCCGCGGCGGCGATGAAGGGCACCAGCGTGGCATGAATGAAGAGCGCGTTTTCCCGGCCTTCCTCGTTACCCATTTGGCGAATCGCCTCCAGAAACGGCAGCGATTCGATATCGCCGACGGTGCCGCCAATCTCTACAATCACCACATCCGCTTCGCCATCGGGCGTGACTGAGCGAATAGCTTCCTTAATCTCGTTGGTAATGTGCGGGATCACCTGAATGGTCTTGCCCAGATAATCGCCGCGGCGTTCCTTTTCGATCACCGAAAGATAAATGCGGCCGGTAGTCCAGTTGTTGGCCTGCGAAAGATGCGCGTGGGTGAATCGCTCGTAATGGCCAAGATCGAGATCGGTCTCAGCTCCATCGTCGGTCACGAACACTTCGCCGTGCTGGAACGGCGACATAGTGCCGGGATCGACGTTGATGTAGGGATCGAGTTTGATTAGCGTCACTCGCAACCCGCGGGCTTCCAGCAAACAGCCAATCGAAGACGCAGCCAGGCCTTTGCCTAAGCTCGAAACCACCCCACCCGTTACGAAAATATATTTAGGCATTGCTTCTCTCCTTCGGAGAATTCGAAAGTAAAAGGGTAAGAGTAAGAAGCGACGTGTAGGTTGGGCAGTCCTTCTTTTTGCCTTTTACCTTTTTACTTTTTCCTTGCATCGGCTCCCGCTTCCGGCGGATCGTCGGGCTCTTCTTTGTCGTCATAGATCCCATGACGCAAGTCCTGTTGGACTTCAACTGATTTCTTTACGGCTGGGTCCAGAATGCCCTGCAAGCCCATCAATCCTGTCGCCCGCCCGCCCTCACGTCTTCGCTTTTGAAACTCTTCCTCGTCCTTCACATCGTACGGCTTGGTGATTTGATTGAGGAGGAGCAACCCGCCGACGATCACGATCGCCATAATTCCCAAGCCGATAAGATCGTGCCATCTCATGCTATGACTTCCATCTTGCCTTCAATCATTGCGCGCACTCGTTCCAAATCCTCTTTAGTATCGATTCCGATCGACGGCGCGGCAGCTTCGACTAACTTGATTGTGACCCCACGCTCGAGCGCACGCAATTGTTCGAGCGATTCCGCTGTCTCAGACACTGACGGCGGCCAGCCCGTAAACTCCAGAAGGAATTCGCGGCGATACGCGTATAGCCCGGTGTGCTTCCGAAAAGAAAAAAGCAGCGCCGGTTCGTTCCTGAGCGCTGCTTCGATCGAGCCATGATGCTGTACGGCCTGATTAGGAAACGGAATCGGATTTCGGGAAAAGGACAGGGCCCGACCTTGATCGTCCATAACGACCTTGACCACTGACCGACTTAAGACATCAGCCGCCGTATCGATCATCTCGCAGGTAGTAGCGATCATCGCCTCGCCATCCTTTATCAGTGCATCGACTGCTCGATCGATTGTTTCGGGCTCGATCAAGGGTTCGTCGCCCTGTACATTGACGATGATCCCCGCGTCCAGGCCCCGCGCGACTTCAGCCACGCGATCGCTCCCACTCGCATGATCGGCGCGCGTCATCATTGCTTCAAAGCCGGCCGCTTCGACCGCGTCCATGATTCGCGAATCGTCGGTGGCCACGATTACCCGGGAAATGGTGCGCGCTGCCAGGGCTCGTTCGGCGACCCATAAAACCAGCGGTTTCCCGCCCAAAAGCAACAAAGGCTTGCCGGGCAGACGAGTAGAATCGTAGCGGGCGGGTATGACTGCGACTGCAATTTGTTGGGAATTTGATTCCGTGGGATCCACGGGATTACACCTTAGCGCGGCAATGACCGTGGTGTCAACGGCGGGTGTTTCAGAAGGCCGACCGTCAAGGAGGGCAAGTCACCCTCGAGGCTCTGCTACGGTCAGGTCGTCTCGCTCGCCGCTTGCCCTCCCTGACGGTCGGGCTTCTGACACGCTACGCCGTTCAGGAAAACACGCGACTGAAGTCGGTACTCTAAACACCGCCGGCCTCACCTCTTACTGATAATAAACGTCGGCACCATGCCGCCGCCCGAAGTCACGTTAGCCAGTTCATTTGAAGAAAGCCGCGTAAACGCCGACCCCACCTTGCCGTTGAAGAGCAGCGGATCGAGATCGACAAGTTGTTCGGCGAATGCAATGGTGCTTTCTGTCGTCAGCGCGGGAAACACTTCACGGGCGGTGGGCACGCGTTCCTGCACCAGGTAATCGCCGTTGGCCAGCGCGTTGTGCATTGCCTCGTCCCAGGCAATCTCGTCCGTGTTCCAACCAATGTAGATTCCATGGCCGCCGTAGTCGTCGTTCGGTTTCAGCACCAGCCGGTCGCGCCGCGCGGCGATGAATTCCAACAGATCGATCTCTTCGCCGTGGTAATCGCTTTTGCCTCTTCGCACCTTCCGCGTCCACGGAACGTGAGCTGTGATCATCGCCCGTTCCTCTTCACTGAACAGTGCTGAGTGCCGCGCGTCGGTAAGCACCGCAAACAGCGCCTTCTTATGAATGATCTTGGAACGAAAACTGTTCACCATGCAGATGGCGCGGGCGCGATAAGCGTCGATCAGCGCCGGCTGCGACGCCATGATCGGCAAGTACTCGTTGACCAGCAGACGCTTGTAGACGATGTCAATTTCAAAATCGCCCGCGCGCAAACGACCACCGCTGAATTCCAACTCTTCAGGCGCGGCAATGATCGAAGGGTATCCTTGTGCCTCAAAGTATTCGCGGAACAGTTCGAATTCTTTCTGAGTGGGCATCCCCTTAAGGTCGACAATCGCGATCTGAGGTGCGCGATCCGGACGCCGGCCGAGAAACTCTTCGTAGCAATCGAGCAACAGCTTCAGCATCAACGGCCTGCCTTCGAATCGCCTCACCTTGTAAGTCTTCGCGAACTCTTTCATGACCGGAAGGGATGCAAAGATCTCGAATGCGGCATCACCATAAGCAATTCCCGCCGGGCTCTCGCCGTTCAACTCGACAAAGCTGTAAGCTTCCTCGGTCAGGAACGAATCAAGCCGAGCAGTCGGCGACACTGCGCGATAACCGGGATCGATCTTGACCAATTCGCGCTCAATCTCAGTCAGACCAAGTTCATCCAGCAGCGATTCATCGTTCACGGCCGCGTCCTTGACCTTTTCAATCGCGCCCCAAACCGTTTCGCAAATGTTCTGAACCCGCGCGAAGTCTTCTTCGCTGACAAAGTGTGGGCGAAGATAGGGCGACAAGCGGCGGCCGCCGAACATCAGCTTGGCGCGTTCCAAGCCTTCATCGAGCAGCGCGAGCGAAGTCCGCGCCAACTCCTCATCGGCCAACAATTCGTGATAAAGAGCGACAGCTTCGCTCACCATAAGAGATTAGCCGGAAATTCGAGATTGAAAAGCGGAGTTAAGATAACACAGCCCCTAAGGCTTGGCGCGCGGAACTTTGAGGCTCAGCTTAATGACCACGCCGTCACGAATAAGATCGTCAGTCTTGTTTTGAAAGACGACGCCGAAGTCTTTGCGATTGATCGCGAACTCTGCGTTGACCGAAACGCTATCGGGCGCAACCTGAATAGTCGCCGGAAACGTGATCGATTTCTTTACTCCGTGCAGCTCGAAGTTTCCGGTTACGCTGTGGGTGGCGCTACCGGAATTAGCGGCTTCGATCTTCGTCGAGGTGAATATCGCTTTCGGGTACTTCGCTACGTCAAAGAAATCCGGTGTCTGCAGATGTTTTGTCAGGGCGTCTTCATCGGTGACCACCGAGCTCGTTTGAATATCGATTGTCACGTGACTGGCTTCGACGGAGTTGTTGACAAGATCGATCGTGCCGGCAAATCGCTTGAAGGAACCATTGTGACTCCTGGTAACCTTGGCGGCGACGAATTCTACTTTCGAGTTTTCCGGCGTAATGGCAAGCCTTTCGGTCGCTCCCGTGTTGGTCGCGGTTTTTTCAGGCTCTGCATTTCGAACCGTGGCCTTGGGTTTATTGGCTGCTGGATTGGCGCAGCTAAAACTCAGCACCGCAAGGATAATGACCATCAGTAGGATTAGATAACTTCGCATGGACTGCTTCCTCTTTTTTACGAAGGCGTCAGGCGATCTTACAGATACGACAGCCACCAATCCTTCCGCCGGGCTTTCACGCCGGCGAACCATTTGCACAGAGGATAGAGCAACAGCAAACCGGCAACCCAGCAGAGATAAACAACCCAGAGCCGGAAACCAACTCCCGGTATTGGCGGATGCGTGAACTTATCTATCGGACTCTCAAACTGCCAGGCGACCGGCTGCCCGGCAATCAGACCGACGATGATGGCGATTGTGTGCGCGGTGTACCACTGCAGCAGATAGAAAAACAGTGGCACTCTTCCGAAGGTGACCAGGGCCTTGCGCAGTACTCCGGGCAATTGGCCGCTTATCTCAAACAAGGCCAAAGCGACCATAGCTGGGCCCAAAGTCATTAACAGAAATAATAATGACGGCGGATATTTTGTGCTGTTGAGAAAAGACAGAACCGTAAAGACTACGTTCTTTTGCGAGGACCAGCGGGATGGATCTCCATAGATATTTATGGCACGCAACGCGAAGAATAGCGCGGTCGCGACCGCGCCCATCATCAACAGCCAACGCCTTCGTCGCAGTACGTCGAGTCGATACAGATATCCGAACGCATATCCCGCGGCCATCACGCCTACCCAGGGAATGAGTGGGTACACAACAAACAGTATCGGACTTGGAAAACCAGCGATCGGAAAACCGCCTTGCTGATGTAGGAGTATCCATAGCTTTGCGCCAACGGAGGGGACAGGGGTGTTCGGTCCCTGCCATGGTTGCACTTGAAATCGATCCAGCAGGTTGTGCAGAAAAATCATTCCGATTCCAAAACCGGCAATCACTTTCAGCGGCAGATGAATCAGCGCCGCGAGAACTATCATCGACACGCCTATCACCCAAATGACCTGCAGGAAACCGAGAAAGCGGTAATCAGGACTGAAGAAAACTCCGAGCCGGACCAGCGTGAGCTCGAGCACAATCAGCCAGAGGCCGCGCGTCACGAGGAATCTCGACAAGTTCCGCTTACTCTTGCCACGAACTAACTGAAGGTAAGCTCCGGTGCCGGCGAGAAAAACAAAAATGGGCGCGCAATAGTGTGTAATCCAGCGAGTGAAGAAGAGCGCCACCGTTGTCTTACTGAGGTCGGTCGGATCGAATTGGAAAGCTCCCGAATGCACAAAGTCGCGGGTGTGATCCAGCATCATCAGAACCATCACGATGCCGCGCAGCAGATCAATTGAATCGATCCGCTGAAGCGTGGTTTCGACAGATGCTTTATCAGTCGCTGCGGCCATGATGATTTCACAGTTCGATCTGGCGGGCTGAAATCACTGGAGCAAAGCTGCGAATGTCGGCAATCGTTTCACGATCCAAAGGCGCGTCAATTTCGATCACAGCCATCGCTTCCCCGCCCCGCTCTCGGCGTCCAAGGTGAAACTCACTGATATTGATGCCGCGTTCGCCCAGAATGGTGCCCACGCGACCAATCACGCCGGGCACGTCGCGATTGTGCATCACCAGCATGTGGCCGCGCGGAATGGCTTCAATCCGAAAGCCGTTGATCTCAGTGATGCGGCCTTCGCGGCCGCCGGCAATTCCAAAGACAGTTCCGGAAGCAGTATGCTCGCCTGTCTCGCCAATCACGCGCGTGTAAATTGCCTGGGTCATCTCGCCGCCGCGTCGATATGAAGTGGTTACGGCAATTCGCCGCTCTTCAGCTATCACGAAAGCGTTGACGACATTGACGCGAGCGCTGACATCGCGCAGCAGGCCGGCGAGAAATGCTCGGGTTACCGGCGCCGCGTCGAGCTCAACCATTTCGCCGGCAAAGTCCATGCGCACCTCGCGCACCGCGCTGTCCACCAGTTGCGCTTGAAACCGGCCCAGGCTTTCAGCCAACGCCAGGTAAGGCTGCAACAGACTCAATTCCCTGGCGCCGAGAGACGGGACGTTAACGGCGCCGCGCAAGGCGCCGGTAAGAAGATAATCGCGCATCTGCTCGGCCACGGTAAACGCGACGCCTTCCTGCGCTTCGGTTGTCGAAGCGCCGAGGTGCGGAGTGGCGATCACTTCCTCAAGCGACAGCAGAGGATGGTTGACCGGCGGTGGTTCCTGTTCGAAAACATCGAGCGCCGCACCGGCCACGATTCCTGATTTGATAGCTTCATAGAGCGCAGCTTCGTCGACCAGACCTCCGCGAGCGCAGTTGATAATGCGCACGCCCTTTTTCATCCTGGCGAAAGCCGGAGCGCCGATGATTCCCCGAGTTTCAGAAGTAAGTGGAGTATGAACTGTAAGAAAATCCGCGCGCGAAAAAACTTCATCCAACGATACTGACTCGATTTCAAGATCCTTTGCCTCTTCCGGCGAGATGAACGGATCGTGAGCTACGATCTTCATTCCGAAAGCTCGCGCGCGCGCGGCCACGGCGCGGCCGATGCGACCCAGGCCGATGATGCCCAGGGCCTTGCCCTGCAACTCAACACCGATGAATCGCTTCCGTTCCCACTTCCCTGCCTTGATGCTGCTGCTCGCCTGGGCCACGTTACGGGCCAGCGCGACCAGAAGGGCCATCGTATGTTCGGCGGTCGTGATTGTGTTCCCGTCAGGTGCATTCATCACCACGATGCCACGCGCAGTGGCGGCCGCCACGTCAATATTGTCGACGCCGACGCCGGCGCGCCCGATAACTCGGAGTGTTTTGGACGCGTCCATTACTTCGGCAGTTATCTTTGTTTCGCTGCGCACGATCAGGCCGTCGCTGTCTGCCAGCGCTGCTCGTAATGCATCCGGCGCCAAGCCGGTTCGCTTGTCCAATGTAAAGCCGGCATCGCGTAGCGGTTGCAAACCGCTATCGCTGACTTCGTCGGCCACAAAGATCCTGATCTGGTTCGTAGGCATTAAGAAGCGCCGGTGGACTGTTTTATTCTTGTCTGCAAAAAGGTGTTATGGTAGCAGCCCATCGGATTTGCGTCGAGTTCAGTTGCTACAACGAGGAGAGATTATGGAGCTTTTGGTCTATCGCGAAGGTGCTGAGAAGGTGGAAACAGGCTTCACTGTCGATCAACTCCCCGAGCTATTGAAAGAAGAAAAGACGGTAACCTGGATAGACATGCAGGAACCGACGGCAGCGGATGAACGCGTCCTGCTCGATGTTTTCCACTTCCATCCGTTGACCCTCGAAGACTGTCGCGAGACGCGCAACTATCCCAAGGTTGAAGAGTTCCCGGGCTACCTTTACTTCATCGTCCACGGGGTGCGCGCGGACACGAGTCCGGACCACTTCAACACGATCGAACTCGATGGCTTCCTGGGAAAGAACTATGTGATTACCTATCACCATGAGCCGTTTCGAAGCATCGACAACGTCAAGCACCTTTTGCTCACCAGTCCGGCCGCCTGCCAGCGTGGCTCCGCGTTTCTGCTCTATCAGATCCTGGATCAGATTGTGGACTATTACTCGCCGGTGCTGGACGACTTTGATGAGCGCATAGACACGCTCGAGGATGACATCTTCACTCTGCAGAGGCCGACCCAGGAAATTCTCGAGGAGATCATGGACCTGAAGCGCGGAGTGCTGCGGCTGCGTCGCATATCAGCAAAGCAGATGGAGGTCATCCTGCGCATAAGCCGTGGCGAGTTTCCGTTGATTGAACCGCAAGTCCTTCCCTTCTATCGTGACATTTATGATCACATCATGCGCGTGACCGACCTGGCTGAAAATTATCGCGATCTGATCAGCGGCGCATTGGAAGCTTATCTGTCAGTTGTTTCCAATCGGATGAACGAGATCATGAAGGTGTTGACGATTTTCTCGGCGATCATGTTGCCGTTGACGTTCATTGCCGGAGTATACGGAATGAACTTCGAAAACATGCCGGAGCTGCATTCGCGCTATGGGTACTATGCGGTGTGGATGATAATGCTGACCGTGGCCATCGGAATGCTCGCGTTGTTTTGGCGTCGCGGATGGATCGGCAGCGGAAGGAAAAAGACTAGGAATAAGCAGGAGGCGAGAATCGAGCTCAACCCCCCAGGCTAATGCACTCTGCGCGCTGGTTACCGAGTGGGTGCAAATAGCAGCAGATAGGAAGATATTAAGACCGAATTCACAATCAGCGCATACGCCCCGGCCAGAACATCGTCGGCCATAATTCCCAATCCGAATTCCAAACGTTCCAGCCGCCGAATCGGATAAGGCTTCCAGATGTCAAACAAGCGGAAAAGCAGAAACGCGCTAATGATGCTCCACCAGGTGTGAAGCCAGAACGGTCCTGACAGCAGCGCAATCATCTGCCCGGCAGCTTCGTCGATGACGACTACCGACGGATCTTTTTTCCGCAGCAGTTTTTCGGCGCGTGATGCAGCCCAGATTCCCGCCATCGTCAAGAGAAAGATGACAACGAGCATGCCGGCCAACTGCGGAGTGAAGACATATAGGGCGGTCAGCCTTTTCGCCAAAGCGTTGGACGTCAGCACGCGGTCAATGCCGGTCCAGATGCTCACGTAGAGCCCGACGCCGACGAGCGAACCCATTGTCCCCGGGGCAATGGGAAAATAGCCGACTCCACACGTTGCGAAGGCAAGCGCGAAGTAATCGCTGGCGGATTTTCGTCTTGGCGCGGCCGCGACTGTGCCGCTGGTGTCGCGCGCCGGGTTCAGTTCATCGCTGGATTCTTTGATTGCCATCGCAAACATCGCAGCGCGGCTTAGCCGCAACCAAAAGCATTCAAGCTAATTAGACTGAGACTTCAGGGAACAAAGGTTCAAGGGTCAACCGCGGTTTTCACTCCGTTAGGAGTGAGATGTTTATAGAGAGGAGAGTAAAGGCCAGTACCAGCTCCGTTCGGAGGAGCGGAAACAAGGGCTGCCCCGATCTATAAACATGTCACCCCTACGGGGTGAAACCAACTATCATTAACGAACAACTGACAACGAACGACTGACCACTGACAGCTCTTTCAAACAATTCTTCCAACAAGATCGTACTCCTGCGCTTCGGTAATGAAGACATTCAACATTTCACCCGGTTGCGGAGCGAAGCCTTCGGGCGCATCGTTAATCAAAACACAACCGTCAATATCAGGAGCCTGCGTTTCCATTCGTCCTTGCCAAAGCAACTCGGTCTCATTCGACTCGCCTTCGAAGATGACGCGCACAGTTTCCCCGACCCGCGCCCGGTGCTTCCGGCGCGATATCCTGGACTGCGCTTTCATCAAACGCCCGCGACGCTGCTTCGCGATTTTTGGATCGACTTTATTCGCCAAGTCGTACGCGGGCGTGCCCTCTTCATCCGAATAAGTGAACACCCCGACGCGGTCGAACTCGACGCTCTTCACAAAGGCGAGCAATTCCTCAAAGTCAGCATCCGTCTCTCCGGGAAAGCCCGTAATAAAAGTCGTGCGCACGGCGATGCCGGGGACCCGGTCGCGAACGCGTTTAATTAGCCGCTCCAGGCTCCCCCGATTACCGCCACGTTTCATTAACTTTAAGACGTTCTGTGACGCATGTTGCAAAGGCATATCGAGATACTTCACAGCCTTTGGTTCTTCGGCGAGCACGTCGAGAAAGCCATCGCTGATGTGCGTTGGGTAGGTGTACATCACCCGCACCCATTCAATACCGTCCGCGTGTGAGAGTTCGCGCAGCAGATGCGCGAGCGCATCCTGCTTGCCCAGGTCTTCGCCATAGCGCGATGAGTCTTGCGCCACCAGGATTAATTCCTTTACGCCTTCTTCGGCCAGTTGATGTGCTTCAGCGACGATCGAGCCAAAACGCCGGCTGCGAAAGTGTCCGCGCATCTGGGGAATGAAACAGAAAGCACAGGGGCGATCGCAGCCTTCGGCGATCTTGATGAACGCATAATGGGAAGGCGTAGCAAGTACGCGCGGCGTCGATTCGTCATAGAGATACGTCGCGCTCTGATTGCCGAGCGGAACAACCGGAAGCGATCGAGTTTTGGTCTTCGGATCGCAAACAGCGAGGATGTCATTGATTTGACTAGTACCGATGAAGGCGTCAACCTCGGGCATTTCCGCTTTCAGTTCATCGCGATAGCGTTCGACCAGACAGCCGGCAACTATTAAGCGGGTCGCCTTGCCATTGGTCTTCAAGCGCGCGGCTTCCAGAATTGCTTCAATGGATTCCTTCTTCGCTGAATCAATAAACCCACAGGTATTCACGACCACCGTATCCGCGTCTTCGGCGTCCGCGGTAATCTCAAAACCCTTTTGCTTGAGATGACCCATCATCACCTCGCTGTCGACGAGGTTCTTGGGGCAGCCAAGACTGATGAAACCTACTTTTGTCATACGAATCATTTACCACAGAGGACACAGAGAAAATCTAATCCGATTAACATTCAAATCCCTATTTGTCTCTTTGCCATTTCGATTCTTCTCTGTGTCCTCTGTGGTTCAATTATTCTTCCGATTTCGTTCAAGCTGCCTTAGTAACAGTTCAATCTGCTCTCGTTCCGGCGCTGACAGCTTTTCTTCTCCGTATCGCACACGATTGTAAGCCTTAGTGATCGACGCAGCTTCGGCCAATCCTACTTTCGACGCAAACTCAAGCGGCGTTTGATGCGGCTCGCGGTTGATGCCTTGTTTTGCCAACGCCGCGACCAGTCGCCGATAGAAATCGACGCGCAAGCTCTCCTCTCCGGTTGCGCCCCGCCAAACCTTCAAGCCGCGCCGCCAACCCAGCCGTCGCACGCGGCCGGTCAGAACCGCCGCCATGAACAGCGCACCGAAGGCCAGGAGCGCAGGAAGAACAATAGAAATTAATGAAGGGAAAGCACTGCGCACCTGTTCCCAACGCGCAGCTGAACTACGCCGGAAGTCAACCAGCCGGTTACGCAGGGACGTGGCCAGCGAATGCTGCTCCTGCTTGTCATAACCAACTACATACTGAAACCACATCAGCTCCAACGCTTCTGAATACTTGCTCAATTGTCCGGCCAGGCCGGTTCGCGCCCGCGCCGTACGACCCGCCGGCGGCGTCGGATCAAAGGTGACCCAGGATTTGGTTTGTGGAAAATAAGCTTCTACCCAGGAGTGCGCATCGCTTTGGCGCACGGTGTAGGCCTCCGCCGTTTCGTTGTATTCACCCGGTAGAAAACCATTCACCACCCTTGAGGCGATGCCTCGAGTCCTCAGCATGACCGCCAGCGCCGTCGCGAAATATTCGCAGTGTCCCGCGCGCACACGGAAAAGAAAATCAGACAGCGGATCAGGGCCGCCGGCTTTCATCTCCAGAGTGTAGCCGTAATTGTCCCGTAGATAAGTTTCGATTGCGCGTGCTTCGTCGTAACCGTTCCGGGCCCCCGAACTCGTCGACACCTGCTTAGCCAGCGCCGCGATGCGGGGATCAAGATTGCCTGGAAGTTCCAGATAGCGGGCGGCGGGAGCGTAGTACTCCAGCGCGTCCGAACGTAAGACAGCCGGGCTGGGCTCTGTAGTATCGGAATAAACTTTATAGATGACTCTCTCTTGATCGTGTGATCGAGTTTGAATCGCTCCTTCGGAATCGACGCGGACAAACGGCAGCCGCCCCTGCACCGCCACGACGCGAGGAGCGCCAAAGAGGACCGGCGTATCGACGGGCTCGAGAAAAAAGGTTTGCGTGGTCAAACGCTGCACATCCTCAGTCGTACCCAACTGAAAGAATCCGCGATCGCTTTCCTTCCTTTCAAAACGCTCGGCAACGGCGGATTTTTTCCAGGCCCGTCCGGTGAATTGATCGAGGGCGACGCCCCGCCAGCGCAAGCCGGCGACGGGCCCGGCGTTGGAATTCTCGACCCGGACGTGCATGAAAATCTCGTCGCTGCCTTTTAAGCGGCCGATCTCTCCCAGAGTTACGTTGTCGGAAAAGCCGATGAACCCGGCCAGGCCGCCACCGCCACGCTTAAGGGCGCTCGAGGCAGTGCGCGGCGCAATCAAAAAGAATGGCAGCGCCAGGACTATGATCAGGAGCAGTAAACCAATGGACACAAAAGGCAGCCGACGCGTTTCCAAATAGCGTCTGCGCCAGAGTCGCATTGGCAACTTGCGGAAGAGAGCTCGATCAGGAGGAACCAGCAGTCTGGTTTGCGTCGGTGTGACTTTGCGGCGGGCCTTTTGAATCTCAAACGCCACCACCGTCGATAACGCGCACAACAGGTAAAGTGTAAGCGTTACGACAAAGGCCGGACTCACGCTTAGGCCGGCAGCCAACAACACCTCAAAAAACGAAATCAGATACAGGAAAAACCAGTCGCGATCGGCTTTGCGTTGTAGCAGCTTTACTGCCGAAAGAAAAAGGATCATATGCGCCAGCACAGTAACTTCGAGGCTGGCACGGCGTCCGGTTTCGAGGAACTCGATTTGGAGATAAGGCGTGAGAACGCGCCAATCAAAATAGAAAAGTGGAAGCGAAACGACAATGACTATGAGCGCCGCGCGCTCAGACAACTGCCAGCGCGTGTCTTCGAGCTTCCACCCCGCCAACATAACAACCGCGAACGCCACGACCAGCCACCCCCCAACGCCCCCGGCAACGAAGAGCGCCAACGCCGCCGCCGCGATGGTGGCGTACGAGGCAAGTCGAAAGTAGGTGGTGAAATTCATTGACCTCTAGAGGTTCAAGTCTAACCGACCTTGCACTATTCATGAAGTTAAGGACGATGAACTCCGATGCGACGATGCGGTGCAGTAGCCCGACCGTGAGGGAGGACGTCTGGGGAAAGGCTTCAGAGTCCCGTAGGGACAAGATGTTTATACATCTCATCCCAACCTCCTGAGCCCATTTATTGACGACAGAACAGAACCGCTCCTGACGGAGCGGGAAATTATTTGAGGTCGGCAGGTTCTATAAACATTCTGCCACTACGTGGCTTCCCGCGCAGTACCATTGGTCGCCCAGGAAACTCATAGCTATGGAGATCTATACGTGGATGAGTGGTTCGCTTTTGGAACGCTTCTCGAGATACGCGGCGAGTCGGGCGGCATCGCCGTCGCTCATCTGAGAGATGGTCGTACCAACAAACCAACTGGTCCTGCCCTTGCTGCCGGGTCGTTCGCAATGAACTATCGAGACTACCGCGTCAATCGTTCCTGCCGGAAGGTCCACAGTGATAAAGAGAGAGCAGTCCGGTCGAGTAAGCTGTTCGCCTGAAAACCGGCTACCGACGAAAGACAGCGCCAGACCAATCTGACTGATTGTTTGGCAATGCCCGCGCGAGCGGTGCGTGTAGGCTACATCCCAGGTTAGAACATTCCGCTCAACCAGAGAGATGGTGGCAGGCAGATGCACCTTGTAACGCGGGAAACGACGTTGGTTGGCTTCAAAGTTTTTCCTCTTAACTGGCGCTCTGGGCAGTCTACGGAGCGGATCGAAGCCTTTGAACTCCAGGCCGCAGTTATTACAGAGAAGTTCGTGCAAGCCCGCAATCTGGAGCACCATCAAGGATTCGTCATAGCCGCGCTGAATGCGGGAACTTTTACATCGAGGGCACCACATACCACGGCAATCTTATCAATTTTCCGGATGACGAGGTCAAATATTTGTGCAGGCAGCGGAAAGCGATGCGTCAATTAACACCGGATGGCGAACGTCTTCCCGAATTGGTGCAGAGGCGGCGGGCCTTCTACCACGGTTTGCTGGTCCCGAAGGTAGAGACGCGAAAGCCCGCCGAACGGTTTGTTCAGCGGGCTTCGGTTTAATAATCCCGGCGGCTTCCTACTCTCCCACGCAGTTGCCCGCGCAGTACCATCGGCTCCAAGAGGCTTAACTTCCGTGTTCGGGATGGGAACGGGTGTGACCCTCTCGACACAACCACCGGAAAACTTTTCAAAAGACGGTCTTTGGTCTTGGTACTTTGATCTTTGTAATTCTGCCGCGAGTTGAAACGTTAACCGTAGCCGGCAAAAACAAAGACCAAAGATCAAAGTTCAAAGAACGAATCCTTTCGGTAGCGGAGACTTAGCCGTCTGGGCGTGCAAGCGTCTTATCGCTCGCACAGCAAAACAGGGCCAAAGTCCGCGCTACGGAACTTGTTTAATAATTCGAAATTTCAAAATCGAATAGCGACCAAGGCAAGTCTGTGCAATGCCTGAAAGCATCGCGGCTCTTGAATCAGGGAACTGAAATTCAAGATTCCAAATTCGAGATTCGAAATTCAAAGAGCGTTGCTGGCTAATAAATTTTACGGTCAAGCCTAGGGACTGATTAGTACTGGTCAACTGAGCACATTACTGCACGTACATCTCCAGCCTATCAACCTGGTGGTCTACCAGGAGTCTCGCGGTCAGGATTAATCTTGGGTCTGGCTTCACGCTTAGATGCATTCAGCGTTTATCCATGCTCCACTTAGCTACCGAGCGTTACGGCTGGCGCCATAACTCGTACACTAGAGGTGGATCCATCCCGGTCCTCTCGTACTAAGGACAGATTCCCTCAATCCTGCTGCGCCCACACCAGATAGGGACCGAACTGTCTCGCGACGTTCTAAACCCAGCTCACGTACCGCTTTAACCGGCGAACAGCCGGACCCTTGGGACCTTCTTCAGCCCCAGGATG
>DASQAF010000020.1:0-1567 GCA_035635855.1 Pyrinomonadaceae bacterium | reverse complement strand
ATCCCACACTCTTGAACTTGCTTAAGTCTAGTGCCAATATCTTCATCACCGGGTCTCCTTCTATTTGGTTTTGGGCGTTTGGAAAAACTAGCCCGTATGAAACCAGAGGAGACCCGCTTTTCATAGTTTCTTCGTGGATCGGTGTTTACGGTTCTTATCAGGATCTAGATCGTGACAACTTCCATACGATTAGGACCGATCCACGAAATCACACGAAATAGAAGACACGAAACAAGACGAACAACACGAACACCTGACCACTAACCACTGACAACTGACAAATGACGTCTTTCTATGGAATCACTTTTACCGCGTCGCCATCCCTAACCAGAGTGACGCCTGTTGTGATGACGCGGTCGCCCTCCTTCACTCCCTCGGTCACGGCAATCGTGTTGCCGTATGTTGCGGCCAGTTTCACATCGCGAACTCTTGCGATCTGGCGTCCGCCTTGCTCTATCACCACGAAAACGGCGTAGCCGTTTGGGTCGGTCGGGGATTTCACGATCGCATTCAACGGCACGACCGGCTGCGCTTGCACAGCCTCCGACCGTCCTACTCTGAGCGAGACGATCATGCCTGGTCGGAGCAGGCCTTTCGGATTCGGGATTGTGACCTCGACATTAAAAACCCTGCTCTTGGGATCGGCGCCGGGAAATACAGAAGTGATCTGTCCCTCGAATTGGGTGCCGGGCATGGTTTCAGTCTCAACAGTCAACTTACTTCCCAGTTTCATTTCCGGCACTGCGATATCGGCGACGCCGAAAGCCGCTTTGACTGAAGACGTGTCCGCGACTACGAAACCTGTTTTGCCGGGCGAGACCAATGTCCCTCTCTCATCGATTTTTGCAGCACAAATCCACTCAACGGCGTCCTCAGCGCGGTGTCCTGGAGGGGAATTGACTTCTCATGCACGACGGCCTGCGCCCCTGTTGACCTGGCCTTTATTACTTCGATCTGCGATTTGGCAGAATCGGCCCTGGCCTGGATCATCCGAACTTGCGAGCGCGCGGCGGCGACCTTGGCAGTCGCCTGTTCGAGCTGTGCCTTCGCCGCATCGTAGTTGGCTTTGGTCAGGCTCTGGCTGGCGAACAGGTTTTGGGCGCGGTCAAAATCGAGTTTTGATTTTTCATAAGCTGCCTCAGCATCGGCGAGTTGAGCCTTGCTCGATTCGATGGCGGAGAGCGCTTCCTGATACTGTGCTCTGCTGGCGTCAATAGCCGAGTTCGCCTCCGAGGCCTGAGATTCGGCTTCTTTGACTTTGACCTGATAATCGCTCTGGCGCACGCGCGCCAGCACCGCTCCAGCGACAATTGCATCGCCTTCCTGGAGGTCACGCAGTTGGCCGTCGACGCCACGCACTTTTTGCAGCTTCTCAACGTAGCCGTCCACCTTGAAAGCCAGTTCCACCTGTGTGCGCGGAATAATGGTCGCTGAATACCGAGCTCCGCTGTTGGGAACATGCAGCTCTACTGTCGCGACTTTCACCGGTACTATTGGTTTTTGTACTTGCTTGGACTGGCAAGCCAACATCAGGACCAGTGAAAAGAGAGTTCCGCCGACCATCCAC
>DASQAF010000019.1:0-4230 GCA_035635855.1 Pyrinomonadaceae bacterium | reverse complement strand
AAGCGCGGCCAACGATGAAATATCGGCACATCGAATATACCATCGTTCAAGGCATCGAGCGCGGCGTCTGGAAATGGACGGCGTCGGTTGCGGGCGTGGTGATCATGGGCCAAGCGGCAAACAAATCTGAGGCGGTGACCGCAGCCGAGAAGGCGATTGACCGGGCGCTCGCTGCGAAAAAGGTGCGGCTTATCCCGCCCGCCAGAAGAAGACAATTGATCGCGGCAACCGCGATCACGATATGACAATATAACGCCGTAGCGAGCGGATCTACCTCGTTGCGGTTGCGGGCCTCGGAGCTACGGTTCCGGGGCCCCAATTTTTGTGCAGGAACAATCCCGAGTTTCGTGCTTAAATTCCCGGTATTGCGTCTGTGGAGTATTGCCTATGCCTCGGAGCTGGACCCCGTCTATTGTGCCCAACGGCCACGATCAGAGTTTTTATCTCGTCATCAACAATTTCGGGAAATCGGGCACCGCGTTCGCGGAAACCGACGTCGGCGAAGCTGATCTCGAAACCACCATCGGCGATCTGATGTCCGGCCAATACGGCGACCCGGTTCGCGTCGTCGCGTTTAACACCGCCGAACATTGGGCCGAGGATGCCTCGGAGGATGTCGCTCGGGAAATTCTGCGCCGCCTCGATCTCGCTGGGCATGAGCTGCCGTCATCGATACAGGCATTCGTTGAAAGCCACCTCGGCGCGGATCGTCAGCTCACGTTTCGGCTAGCCTGAGCGATGCCCTACCCTCGGCCAAAACCGCCAGCCGGTAGTGTCAAGGCCAACTACCCCGGCTTCATCGCTCCCGCGTTGGCGACCTCAATCACCAAGGTCCCCAGCGGCGACCGATGGATTCATGAGGTCAAGTTCGATGGCTACCGTGTGCAGGTGCACATTGTGAACGAGGCTGTCCGGATTTTTCACCCGGCGCGGTCACGACTGAACCAACCGTTTCAAAAAATCGCGGCGGATGCTTGGCATGTCAACGCGAAGTCGGCGATCATCGATGGCGAGGTGACCGTGCCCGCCACCGAGAAATCTGAAACACCATCGGTGCTGCAAAATGAGCTGCGCGGCAAATCGAATAAGCTTGTGCTCTATGCGTTCGATCTCCTCTATTTAAACGGATACGATATGAGCAAAGCGCCACTGTTCGAACGGAAGGCCGCGCTTCGCACGCTGATCGCCAAATCGGACATCCTGTTCAGTGACAGCTTTGAGGTCGACGGCGCTGAGATGTTCAAGTCCGCATACAGTGTGGGGCTCGAAGGCGTGGCCTCGAAGGTCCGCGATGCGCGCTATCATTCTGGCCGCACCAACGATTGGGTCAAGGTCACTTGCCACCAGCGCGAGACGCTGCCGATTGCGGGATTCGCCATCAAGGAAAACAAGTTCGACGGCATCTATCTCGCCCGCCAGAAAGGCAAGGAATTGGTATACGCCGGTAAGGTCGACCACGGCTTTGACACTGCATCGGCCAAGGATTTGCAGGCGCGGCTCAAGCCGCTGATCCGGAAAACTCAGCCCTATGCCAAAAAAATCGCCCATCGTGGTATCTGGGTCGAACCGTCGCTGCTGGCAGAGGTCGAATACCGGGCGAAGTCTGCCGAGGGTACGCTACGCCATCCGTTCTTTAAGGGCATCCCGGAGGATCTATAATGGCAAAAATCGCGAATGGCTCTTGCACGCCGATTCGGAAATACTTGAGGGCAAACCTCCGAACTAATCGCAGGGATGCTGCCTCCGACTTTCGACCGACCGCCCTACCCCATCCAATTTGGCCAGCAACCATCCTCCTCGTGGGATCCGGTCCGGTGCTGGCAGCCGTTGTCGAGCAACGCTTGGCCGACGTCTTTCCAAACAGCGTGCGGCCCTCTCAGCTAAAGGCGCTGGATGCCTGGATTGATAGGCAGGAGGCATCCCTGTGACTCGCCCCGATGCAATACGGGCAAGCACGCAAGGAATTATCCCTAGCCGAGAACGTAAGCGCCGCCTGTCAAGTCTAGTTCCAGTGTCGTCTAGAGAACTCGGTTAAAAATCGTTCTGTCTCATAATCATAATGACTCCGACGTTTGAGAGTGAATAAGCTGTGGATAATGAAACAGAGGGCTAGCAATGGAGAACGTTCGACGCTACCGGGCCATGGGTTCGTTGTGCCGACAAAACGCGGTATTGAACCCGCTCAATAGCTGGAAGCTTCTCGGAGATGCTGAACGGTGGGAACATCTCGCCGAAGCTGAAATCGCTCTCCACTTCAAAGAATGCAACTCCACTAGCTCAAGTGACCTAGCGAAGCCCGCGACAACTCCTGACGCGAATGACACGCGATGGGAGACGATTGCCGCCGCGTGAAAGCGGCCTAACTTGAACTTCCGTTCACCACGGTGACATGCGTCCAGCGTAATTTGTGTTCGGTTTTTTAGCTTCCCATTTAGTTTGTTGGGGGTTCAAATGAGTTCTATTCAGCAGCGCCTTTCAGCTGCCAGTGACACCCGCCTTGCAGTTGTCATCAACGCCGCAGTCAATCTCAATGTTCAGTTATGCGAATTGAACAGACTGCGCGACCAGTTCAGGAAAGCGCAACTATCGGCCCGTAAATCGCCGCAACCGAAACTGCCTTCGGCCCGGAGTGAACGGACACCTCCGGTGAAATGAAGCATAGATTATTTATGGCGGTTCTGGTCATTGCGATCGTGTTGGCAATGACGGGATGGGTCTATGCTCTAGGATGGGTCGTGCTGAAGCTCATCTAGCGGAGCCTCGTGAAGCAACAACGCCAACACAACGAGCGAGGGTGTCCACGCGAGCATCGCTCCCAAACACATTGCTTGTAAGGTCGTCATCACGCCACCTTGGGTTTCCCCGCCCTTGAACAACGCATTCAATTCGTAAATGGAACTTTTGTTCCAAAACAGCCTTTGTTGCGGCAATTCGCGACAGAACTGAAGGCGCCACCTTCATGCTGCAGCGCCGTTGAAACGCTCGTCGTCCGGATGCATCCAGACGTAGGGCACGGTCTGACGTTCTTCCGTGAGCCTGATCATGAGCACCGGCGGCGCGGCGCCGACAGCCGCCACCAGGTTAACTAACAATATGATTTTGTTACAAGATTTTTATGTTACCGCATGTCCCACAAATGGACTCGCAAATGTCCAAGCATCCTGTGCGGATCAAGGCCCCTGTTGCTCTAAAGCATCAGTCAGATTCCAATTTTCGGAGCAGCGCGAAATCCTTTTGACGGCGCTGCGTGGCATATCGTTCTGTTCGAGCGGGCGCGGGACAATTGAGACGGTGACTAGCCGAGCGGCAGGTGTACCATGCGCAATCATGACCTCGTGTCCGATGGATTCCTCGCAGTAACCGCAGCCAGCCTTGTGCTGCTCTGCTCGGGCTTGCTCGCTATCGCATTTGGCTAATCTGTCCAGGCGCGCCCTCATCGCTCATCGTCGGAATGAACACATCGGCGTGAACCACGGATCTTAAGCCATGGCGGACGCGTTGCTGTGAATGGGGCGGTCCGGAACGGGAGCTCTAACAGTGAGCGCTATTCCTCTTCACATTCAAAAACGCTTCGAGCCGCGATGGGCCTCTCGTTTCACTCTACCGGCTGCGTCAAAGGCGCCAAAGAATGTTGGAACGAAAGCCACACCCTCAATGGGTCGGCGCGCGCGGCAAAGATCAAAGAAAAACCCGCCGGGTTGAGACGGCAGGTTTTAGTCAATTTTTTCGCGGTAAGAGTTACGAGATCCGCGATTGCCCGAACGATAGTCGCACGCGGTTAACAAATATTCCGGTCCCGTAGTCCGCTGCCGTGAACCGGCGCCCCTTCACCATCGTCCAGCGAAACCGGACTTTAGGGACGACCCGCAGAGCTTCCTGCCGTCACCATGCCTTGCGTGCGAAGGCCTCGAGGTTGCCATCAGCGCCACCATCTGATCGCGATAAGCGTTCGCACTTCGATCCTCACTTCATCCGCAGGTTCTCCGCTCGGCCATCCGGCGCAACAAAATCAATAGCTAGAGTAATCGAAACACGAAAAAAATCTGTTTGCCACTGTCAGCGCGCGACGCTCGTCGGTCTCCAGCGCAATTTTCTGTGCCAGCATGACGTCGCCTGAGACGAGGTACCCTTTGGGGACAAAGCACAAACCAACACGCGGACGCCCGGCGCCGTCGAGCTCGTAGATGTTCATCGAGGTGCCATGGCAAATCCGGTATCGCTTTCCGCTGT
>DASQAF010000018.1:0-1761 GCA_035635855.1 Pyrinomonadaceae bacterium | reverse complement strand
GCTCCGATTTCCGCTCGCGGGATCATGATCGTCGTTAGTTGTGGATCGGTAAGTTTCGCCAGCCAGATGTCGTCGCATCCGATTACTGAAATATCTTTTGGCACTTGTAGTCCCGCGCGTCCCAGTTCGCGCAAAGCTCCCACCGCCATCAAATCATTCGCGGCGATGACCGCCGTCGGCCTGATCTTCAATGCCAGGAGTTCCCTGACCGCCTGCTGTCCGCTCTCCAGCTTGAAATCGCCTTTGCAGATCACCGGCTCGGTATGCAAGGACGCGCTATGCTTCTTCATCGTTCTGAGGAAGGCCTGACGCCTATATTGCGCCGACTTGAAGTGCTCCGGTCCGCCGATGAAGGCAATTTGCCGGTGGCCTAGTTCAAGCAGATGTTCAACCGCCTGATGGACCCCCTTTTCATAATTCACGCGAATATTGCTTGTATGTGGTCCCACCTTTCCGATGTCCAGAAAAACCACGGCAATTCGCCGGGATGACAGCCGCTCGATCACGGAGAGATCCATCTCCGTCGTCAGGATCATCACCCCGCGAACTTGCAGTTCCAGCAGTCGCTGCACATACGGAGCATCGCGCTCTGGCTCGTAATTCGTATTAAGAACAATGACGTCATAGCCCAGTTCGAGCGCTCTTTCCTGGATGGACTTAACAAGGTCCGGGAAGAATGGGTTGGTGATGTCCGATATAATCAGGCCGAGAGTCCGGCTCCGGCCGGACGCCAGATTGCGCGCGTGTATGTTTGGTGCGTACCCGACGTTTTCAATTGCGCCTAGAACTTTTCGTTTCGTTCCATCGCTGACGTAGCGCGTCTTATTGATGACGTGCGAGACGGTGGCGGTTGACACGCCCGACAATTTGGCGACGTCTTTTATTCTAACGCTACCCATACATGACGCTCTTCCTCTAGGTCATTTTGGCGGCACCAAATCGCAAGAGATCAGCCTGCGCTCATCATGTCAATACCGCGAGTGAAATCGTTCGCAGCGCAATCTTACAACAGCCTCTTCCACATCGAGTGCTTATTTTTACTGCAATCTTACTCTCCATGTATTCAAAAAACGCCCATTGCTGGTGGCCCTCTATCCCGCAATGATTCTCTTGGAAGCCAACCATTCACTCGGCACGTAATACGCTGCGCCGCGTTTCTGTTTTCGTCAAGACCCTGCGCCGGGGCCCACCGCCACCACAAAGTACGTCGCCAGCGTTGTGCCCACATTCTTGATTCCGTGTTCGTCGTTCGAATGCACGAAACCCACGGAGCCTGGCCCGAGACGGTAGCTCGTACCGTTCACCCTCAGCTCCACCGTTCCTTCTCGAATCAGCCACATTTCGGAGTGCACATGGTGGTGTGCCGCGTGAGGCGCGCCGCCCGGAGGCAGCGTCGTTTCATGTACCTCCAACGATTCACCGGTAGCGAGCTTGCCTTTCAGAACGTCGCGGATCTGGGCATTGTTTGGCGTTCGAACCGGCAGCTTTTCGAACGGATACATCGCGGATGGCAGCGCTCCTTCTTGTGCAGCCGCGTTTGCGGGCCGCAAAGCCGCAGGAACGAGAGCTGCCGGAAGCAGCAGGCACAGATCACGTCGCGTGATTGACATCACTTCTCCTTTTGCAATTTACAAATGCATTGTTCAGCGAATTCGAACAAACGTCCACGAGAAGTACCTCGACATCGGGACAAAGAATCTTTAGCATGCCCTCATTTGTCAAGAGGCGCGTTGCGCCGAACCTTCGGAACGGGGCGGCCAG
>DASQAF010000017.1:0-151931 GCA_035635855.1 Pyrinomonadaceae bacterium | reverse complement strand
GAGAGCGCGCTCGTCCCACACTTTCGAGAATATATGGCGCTTGGAGAGACGCTCCAACGGGTGGCGAGCTCGGCAACAGAAAGGTACTTTTGCTCGAATCTGTTTGATCGCTTAGAGCGAATGAGGGACATATTAAGATCTCCTGTTTGGCCGGCGGGGAACTGAGATGGTTCCCCGGTCGTTTACGGTCGCTATAGATGTTTAATTGGGCAGCCGGGCAGTACGGCATCTTGTTTCGCGGATGTGGCTCTGTTGGGATTTTCCCGAAGCCCTTCCGACAACTTCTGGAAGACTGCAGTAGCAACAAAGCTCTTAAGCTCTCCTCTCCCGTTATGGCCAACCGCCGCTTTTTAGGGAGTGTTGTTTGAAGCTGTGAGAAGGGCCACTCGAGGTATTGCCCGCTCAATGCGTCTGCTGTTCCTCTATTACCTGATTCTGAAAGATCGGCTATTCGTGCTAGAGAACCCAATCGTCTTCGGCGTGTTCTCGGCAATGATCCCTTACCGCACGTTCCGTGCCGTAAGGGAGAATAATCAGTCAGTCTTTATTTTGATCGGACTCATTGTGAAAAAACCTGGTGTGAACTTCATCGCGTCACTAATTAGAGGTTTGTTTTTGCTCAGGAGCTGGTCTCAATTCTCGAGGTAGGAAGCTGGTAAGACTTTAATAGACTTGGGGTGTTCGCGTTCGCTGACAGGCATCTGCTGAGATTGTCGGCATTTGCTTACACCCCCTCAGATTGCTGGCATGAAGCTCGGCTCATTTTAGGAGATCCTTCATCGAGTGCAGAAGTTGTTCGTCGGAATTTCCCTCTGGCAAACCAGCTTTCAGCATACGAAGGATCTTTTCAAGCTTGTCGTGGGAAATGCCTGAATTACCATTCACCGACGGCGGCTCATTCTTGAGTGTTTTCGCCACCCATTGACTAGCCCTCTTTCCGCAATCCTGGTCCAGAAGTTTGGCGTAACTTTTCAATACTGTTTCCACGGTGTCGCCAAGCATAAAAGCAGCATCAATCACATTTCTCGTGGCTTTGATATATTCTGTCGCCCAAATTGTACGAATCATATGCACGTTTACGGCGGTTCCGGTGAATTTGTACGTTGCGTTTTGAAAAGCTTCATTTACTCGGAAGGAGGTAAGCGGCCCGCCGCGCATGTTAAGAAATACGAACTCTTGACCATTCCTAGAACACTCATTACCTTTCTGGCGCTCCTTTTGGCCGGATAGCTGAAGAGGTCTCCACGTCCAGAGCCACTCTTCCAAAAGGTTGGCCAAATCGCTGGGAAACTCATGCTCGATCGAGTTTACAGCTCCTCTTCTAAAAGATACCTTTAGTTCTTTTCCTGAGAAACGCAAATACCAGTTTCCATGGTGGCGATAGAGGTTTTGACCATCCTCTGGATTCGCAGGGTTCCACAGCATCTCCCGCAGGTTTCTCTGTCTAAGAGGTATTCTTATGTCTAGTCCTATCAGCAGTGACGTTAGGACGGCACTAGCGTAACCCCGGCCATTTCCACTGGAACTGCATCCTTTACGTCGGAGAAGACTCTGGCGAGTTCCCTCAGCCAACTCCGCAACCCTTCGCGCATTCAAAGGATAAACTGATAGTCGAACCCTCTCGAGTTCGCTAAGGCTTAACCAACGCTTACTCTTATCAACCACCGCTACTGGGAGACCCAGTGTGGACCTAAACCGATCTAATTCCTCGACTATTTCCCGGACTTCCGCCTTCTCATCAGCATGGGCGGTGATTAAGAGATACCTAGCAAGAACAGTAACCACTGCAAGGTGTAAGATGGCGCCCCTTGTGACCCTTCCCTGCCGCTCGATATACCATGTTAGGAAATCGAAGGGGTTGCTCCCGGTAATGAGCGTCGTCAATGTAATCGAATCACGGTCGAAGCCCTTAAACTTTACTAAATAGCCAGCTAGCTGAAGTAGGTCCCGACGGTGGCTTTTAAAGCTTGCCTGGCGTTTTAGAAGATTTCCAGGGCGCGCCGGATTTACGATCTTGGTACTCCACACTTCGTATTCGCTTACTTCTTTCGTTAGCCCTATCGGAATTGGATCCAATATATATTTACTGGAAATCACGTATTCGTGTCGCAGCGGGCGTTTATGGAAGTTCCTGGGTTGAGTCTTTGCACTAAGGAGCTCTTGTTGCGGGGAGATGATCCCTAACTCCACGGCCCTTCTCAGGGCGAAACTGACATTGTTCTTCAGATTCCTGATCGCATCTTGACCAAGATGAATCGAACCATTTCTTTTGTCGGCGTTTGTCCTACTCGCACCCTCGTCGATTAGGCGGTTCCTCGCGTGATTGCTCTGAAAGTAAGTCTCGAAAGGGCATTCATGGAAATTGTTGGAGCCTAACAATCGAGAATAGTGTTTGAGAGCAGTCTTTATGGGGCCCCTACGAGACTGAAGGATGCCATCTTTCTCAAGTAGGGCTTCGAATAATTGGCCAAGTGTCTTTTCGGGATGTATGATCATCATGCGCGGTGCTCCGTTGTAGAATTGCGCGTCAATGGCTCCCCGCCTCATAATTAGTAGTGCGGGCCATTAGCTTCCCATCTTTACTTCTATCGCTAACTACTAAATCTGATAAGGTTTAATTGAACTGTAGCGGCCACTTACGGTCGGGCTTGGACAGGAGTGGACAACGCAGGCTACTAATTGATACTAATGAGAACGTTATCAAGAGGTTAGCTGCTCTGCTGTGAAGTAGAAGCCGCTAGAATTAAGGCATGCGATGCTCTAATAAAATCCTTAAGGTCGCGGGCTCTGACAAGATAGCGCCCGCCGAATTTAACGGCCCTGAGTTTCCCGCCCAGAATCTGCCTGCGTATAGTCTTTGAACTGCATCGCAGTTCCGCTGAAACCTCGACAATAGTTAAGAATGCCTCCGCATCTGCTGCCCGGTCGGCAACACGTGGCGTCTTTGATTCTTTTGACATGTGCCCCTCTTTTTTTCTGAGGTTGAAATTGATTTATCCGAAAGCAAGGAACGCGTCTGTTGGTTGACAGCGTTCACGAAGCTGCGGGAGCACAGTGCAATCTTTGTACCGAGGCAACAGCGGCAAGGGACCTGATGTCTGGCGAGATGTTTTTAGGTAGCGGGAAGAACGGACCAACGATTACTGCCCAATCTCATTGGCCCAGCTATTCTGGCGATAGAGAAGATCCTCGACGGGTATACCGATTAAAGACCTGTTGAAACTCTTGTGGCGCAAGAAAAGCTAGGTGGGTGAAAAAGAACCTGCAGTTAAATGTGAAGGTGAGTGTTTTGGACCCTATCTCAAAACTGCTTAGGAGTAACCTCGCGGCGGGGGCTTCAAGAGAGAGTTGAAAAGGGGATTAGATAATTGTGCACCGCCTTTCTCAGCAACTGATGCTACACGCTTAGAATTGATGCGATTCATCCGCTTGCCAATATCGCTCTGTTCTGACGCTCACCCTGCCACTGCTTCATTCGGACGCGTCATTAGAATCCTTACGCGCCATACGCGGCGCCGGGACGCGGATTGACACGGTAGAGGTCTGGGGTATCTAGGTACAAACGCTGCTGCGCTTGGCCCCTGGCGAGGCCGTTGTTAACTTCGACTGGTTTCTAGCTGGCTGTCGAAGGAGTGTAGCCCATTTCCTCCCAGACTTCCCGAACATCTTGGAGCGGTCTCCCTTCGAACGTCAAAGTCCACTGAAGAATCGACATCGTCTCAAGTGGGACGTGTGAGAGGACGGCGTCATCAATCCCTTTGTATGTTTGCCAAGTGACGATTCTCGTAGAGGTTCTGAGGTTGCGGGCCGCGATGTCCTGTTCCCTGGCTGCTATAAGTCGGGCCAGTTGCCGTGCGACCGCTGGATTGGTTTTGTAGTCAGCGTCAAAGGCGATTAGCACGTTGTAATCGCGGACGGCTTCAATGATTTCTGCATGCGAACAGCCAACTCCGCTGGTAGCGATGACACGCGCTTTCGGTCTGAGACTTACCAGAACGTCAGCTTTGAGAGTGCCTTCAGTAATGATAACCGTTTTTCCCCGGGGCAAATCAACCGGGTTGAAGGTGAAGTGAATTGGCGCGCCGGAACTCGCGCCTCGGAATGGAAATGGGCTCGCTAGCCATCTGTATTTCTTTTCGCCGGTGCGAAGATCGTTTCGGTGAAGTCGTAGTTGACAGGCTTGAATTCGGCCCTGGTCGTCACGGTAGGGAATGACGAGCAATGGCATATTGTAATCACGAGGATTCCAGAGTTGAAGGTTGCCAGCTTCGTCTTGCCAAAACCCGGGAACACCGATTATGGCAGCGTGCGTGCTTCGGACGGCATACTCGGGGAACCTGACTTTGAGAAACTTGTTCAGTGTAATGGCCAGACTGGCGCGTTCCTTTTGAGTGCGAGGAAGAGCGCCGTAATTCTCTGTCGCTGACTCACTCAGTCCTCTTGATAAGAGTCCGCCAGGCCCATCTATCAGTTGGGAATAATACTTCACAGCTGGCGACTTTCGAATCAGCTCCTCATAGACAGCGTTACGAATCTCGATTGGAGCGACTTCGATTGGAGGTGGAGCTGGCTTCCTATTTAATCGTGGACTGGCAACCAGGAAGAGACGGTTGTGGTGGAAGATATTGCCGCCATTGCGCGAAGTCCCTTTGGAGCCATCGCTGATCCGCATGCAAATGGAAGTTTGTTCGTCGGTGGAGTAACCGCACCAGTCGGGTTTTTTGCAAACTCGGCAAGGTCGGTATTTAGTAACTCGACAAAAACCGTTGATAGCGACTCGTTGCCGTTGCGGAAAGTTGATGATCCTGCATTGGTTGGTATAGGGAATTTGGACTGACATTGGCCCTCGATGCTGAGTTCTCAGGTGAGCACTCTCCAGTGATTGTTTCAAACTTTTGTTTTTGGAAGACGGATTTCCCCCGGACCTCTCGATTGTTTGGAAGTGTCTATTGCCTTGGCTTCCGCTTATTTTTTGATAGCTGGAGAGTATCAGTAGCTGGGCAGCGAGAGCGCTAGTGAAGTGAGCCCGGCGAGGCGCGCCGAGCGGGCGAGTGAAGCGGAGGCGCAAGGGGGAACAGAGATTACGTCCAGGCGCCTTTCCTGGGCGCGGGCTTTTGGAGGACGTAATGCCCGATTATCGGATGACCGTCCGCGTTGAGTCGGCTTCGCAGCCGAAGGACCGATGAACCGAGTTTTGTCGGGCTAGAAAAAGACTAACATCGGTTTATGATGAGCGGACGAACGACGAGGCGGAAATAGAAAGACATCTGGAATTGGCCCACGCGAGGGCGCTTAAGTTTGTGTCGAAGGTGCTTACGATCTATAGTGCGCATTCCAGCAGATTGATACGGGCTTGGGTTTTGTAAGCGAAATCCTCTCCCCTTCCGAAGCGTTCCGAGAAGGTTACATAGTGGGCCGATAGGGAATTTGACATCGATGTGAGAGTTTGGATGAAGCACCTTCGACAGATTGTTCGCTCATGCTTCGATGGGATTAACCAGTGCGAAGACTTGGTAGTGCACTGACGAACCAACTTCTATTCGCAAGATGAAAGTAACCCTCTTTTCATGTGGGCCAGCAGCCAATGAAAGCGAGCTCAAGGCTTTCAAGCACTTGAGCAGCCGTTTGCAATCCGCACCGGGCAATGACGAATGGGTCCTGCTGACAAATCTCGCTTTCTCAGTTACTCATCAGCTCCAATCAGATGAAATCGATATCGTCGCAATCGGACCGCCGGGTGTTCGGGTCATTGAAGTGAAACATTGGACCGCGCAATGGGTGGACGCGAACGAGTATTTCCTAGGGCAGGAAGCGGACCGCGTAACCAACAAGGCTAAGAAGATTGGAACGACGCTCCGGCGGATCGTACGTGATCTACCACATGTGGATGGTGCGATCCTGCTGACTCAAGAACCGTCCAAAGTGAAGCGGCTTGTCGGCAAGAGTGTGCGTGGAGTCCGGTTCTATTCGCTGAACGAGTGGCAGAATGCAATTGGCTTCGATTCTTCAATGGCACTGACACCTCAACAAGTGACGATACTTGGCCGGGCTTTGGAGCCTAGGAGTGCGGTTGCGATGGATGGTTCACTGCGGCGACTCGCCGGCTACGTCAATCTTGAACTCCAGACGCTGCGGGAGGAGCGGTTTCATCGTATTTACAAGGGAAGCCATTCCGGTAGGCAAGATCGGGTCGTACTGCATCTCTACGACCTGTCCGCGGGCGATGAAAGGAACGCGGAGATCAAAGCCCGCCGGGAATACGATGCGCTGCACAGGCTGCAACTGCATGGCTGGGCACCGCGAATTTTGGATTCCTACCAAGCCGCACCTGGATATGCCGGCGAGATGTCCTTCTTCGCGGTGGTCGATCCCGCCGCACCCTGCATCGAGGAGCGCGCCTCGGACTCTTCATGGGAGACGACGGGCCGCCTAGCGTTTGCGCGTAACGCCGTTTGCGCGCTCGACGAGTTGCACGAATCCGGAACCGGTGACGAGCCAATGGTTCATCGGAACCTCACCCCCAAGACCATCCTTGTGAAGCACGACAATTCATCTATTCTGACCGGCTTTGAGCGCACGAAGATCCCTTCGGATATTAGTGTGGCTTCCACGGGAGCGCCAACTGCCGGGTGGGATGCCGCGGTCGCTCCCGAGGTTTGCGAACAGGGCCTGAGCGCTGCGGATCAACGCTCGGACGTCTATTCGCTCTGCACTTGCCTCACCGAGCTGTTTCAGGGGCGGGAGGATGAACTAAGTCATCGCGCCACGGAAACACTTGCCAAGGGATCGGTGAAGGTACCTGACGAGCGCTGCACACTCCAGGATCTAGGAGTGTGGCTTTCCGAACTGCTCGGCGAATCCGTACCACCACCCGCGCCCCCCTCTGCTCGCTTCTGGACCGAAGAACAGGTCGTGCGCTTCCGAGATCGAGATTATCGGATAGTCGCGCGTCTCGGTTCTGGCGGCGTCGGCACAACCTTTAAGGTAGTAGAAATCGACCGCTCAACAAATGAGGAGCTCGGAACTTATGTTGCCAAAGTTGGCCACATCGAAGAAACAGGCCGACGAGTCCTAAGATCCTATAGTCTGGCGCGCTCACACCTTGGTCGTCATAGTGCGCTTTCAGCGATTTTTGAGGTGGCGCGCGAGTGGCGAGAGAATGACTTCATTGCTCTCATGACTTGGATCGAAGGCGCGCCGCTCGGTGAGTTCACTGGCGTCTTTCCACTCCTGGCGGAAGAGCAGCAGGAGGCCTCCGGCGAGGCCTTAGCTTTGCGATGGCTCCGCGCAATGTGTGAGGCTTTGGATGTGCTGCATCGGAATGGCCTCCTTCACGGCGACATTAGCCCGCGCAATATCATTGTTTCGGGGAGTGACTTGGTTCTCACTGACTACGATTTCGTCGGCAAAATAGGCGAACCTATTACTGCACCGGGCACGGTTTTGTATTGCTCACCATCCTATCAAGACAAGCGAGCGGCTTCTCCTTCGGACGACATCTACGCTTTGGCGGCAAGCTTCTTCCATGTGACTTTCGAGAAGGAGCCATTCCAATACGGCGGCACTCAAGCCAAAGAACGCGGTTTCAACTGGGACGGGATCGATCGCGGAGAGTTCCCAATCTTGGCCGCTTTTCTAGACAAGGCAACGCACGTCGACCCAGAGCAGCGTTTCGGTTCGGTCGCTGAAGCGCTCACTGCCCTCAAGATCGCGCAGTTAACAGAGGCGCAGATCGGGATTGAGAAGGAACACATTGAAGAGGTCGAGCGAGAGAAATCGTCCGCTCCACATGAGGAGGTAGTCCCACAAAGTGAACTGCGCGAGCAACAAGTCGAATGGCTACTTCCGTTGCTGCAATCCTATCCAGGCTCGCGATGGGGGAACCGTGAGACACGTGGCCTCGACACGGATTTTGCAGCTCAAACCTACGTCGAAACGAGTCTTGAAGAGACGTTGCATCGCGATATTCGAGACCGACGAGTCAAGCTTGTCATCCTGTGTGGGAACGCGGGTGACGGCAAGACGGCGCTGCTTCAGCACCTTGCTACTCGACTCGGACTTGGGAGTCATTCCTCGTCCGAGCGGATTCTCGAGGGACAGATGGACAATGGCCCAATTGTGCGTATGAACCTCGATGGATCTGCAGCATGGCGAGGACGCTCAGCAGATGAGCTTCTTGACGAGTTCTTAGGACCCTTTCAGGAAGGCCCGCCCCGCGAGGATCTGGTTCATCTCTTAGCGATCAATGACGGCCGTTTGCTGGAGTGGCTTGAGGGGGTGGCGTCGCGTCAAGGCGGGACTGTCACACCACTAACGAATGAGCTTTACGATCTCCTCGAGAACGAATCGGCCGTCCCGGAATCTCATATCCGGTTCATTAGCCTGAACCAAAGATCGCTTGTCGGAGGTATCACACAAGATCGAAAGCGAGTCTTGACCAGCTTCCTGGAGCGTCTGCTGGATCAGTTGTATGGGGGCGAACAAGCGTCCGATATTTGGGCACCCTGCCACTCATGCTCGGCGAAGGATCGCTGTGAGGTCTTCCGAGCGACAAGAATCTTCGGTCCTGATCAACTCCAAGGTATGGAGGACAAGCAGATTCGCTCTCGCGCCCGCCAGCGGTTGTTCGAAGCGCTTCAGGCTGTCCATCTCCGTGGGGAAACCCACATCACAGTGCGTGAGTTGCGCGCAGCCCTGGTTTATGTTCTGTTCGGAGCACATTACTGCTCCGACTATCACGGTGAATCCGATCTCACCGCGCTTTCCTATTGGGATCGCGCATTCTCACCGGACTCTCCGGGACGCCAAGGTGAAGTGTTGAGAGAACTGGCTCGCCTCGATCCAGCCCTTGAAGCGCACCCCCAGATTGACCGGCATTTGCTCAGCAAACCTCCCCCGGAAAGTGCCAACACAGCGCCACACTACGATCATCTGGCGCTGGACTCGGCCCGGCGAAGGGCATTTTTTGAATGGACGGAAGAACATATTGAACAGCTCGCGGGCGAGCCTCACGCCCTCGATCTGGCGCGTGGGCGACATCTTCGTATTTTCCGAAACCTTCCGCTTGAGAGCGATCCCGAGGAACAAGCCAAGCTCTGCGAGCGTCTATGCGGCGGCATCTCGCGGCTTGAAGATCTTCCGCCTCAAGCGCTCGACCGACGAAATGTTGTTCCTTTGCGCATCACGCCCCGAACGCCGACGGAAACAGCCTTCTGGGTCGAGAAGCCTCTCAGCGCCTTCACGCTTGAAGCCGATGTCCCTCCCGAAGCCGAGGGAGTTGAGCGTCTACACCGGGAAGCTTTCCTAGTATATGAGTACCGCGATGGAGGGCAGGAGCGGCTGCGATTGGGAGCCGAACTGTTTCATCTTCTTCTGGAGTTGAGCGACGGATACCAACTGGGTGATGTATCTACAGACGACACCTTCGCCCACCTATCCATTTTTGTGCAGCGTCTTGTGAGGGAAAATGAGCATGAAATGTTGGCATGGAATCCTATGCAGGATGAGTCGATCTATTGCGTCACCGCAAAAATTGAGCACACGGACGACGTAGCACAACAGCTGATGGTTTTAAGTCCAGTCGGGAGGGGAGACCAGGGTTAACATGACTGCTCGCGCCATTGTCGATGATGTGTTTGGCCGCGATATGACGCGGGAAATCTGGACGGGAAGCTATCAGAAAGCGCTCCCCATGTCGGTAGCCGATTTTGATCTTTCCGCAGTGCTCCCGGCCGTCTTTTACATGTTCCGCTTCGGGCAGCGTAGGGGAAAGGGAAAATTTCTTGAAACGTATGGCTCCAACACAGGAACACCCAGAGAACAAAGGCAGGCAGCTACAATAGAACGGATCGCCGGCACCCTCGCAGAGAATAAGAGTTTTAAGGGGTTCGAGGCTGAGGTCGAAAAGGCCATCCTCGGCGATCTCCTATTGTGTTTCTGTCTGGAGAATACGAAACACGCCCTCGGCAGAAGAGAGACAGTTCTGCGCGTAGCACCAGCCCATTACATGGCGAGCTGGATAGATTTACCTGTGACTGTAGTGAACCTTCGCTATGTCCCTGAAATGATTGTAGCGATGCTGGCCAATCAGGAAGGCGCTTACGTACAGCAGAATCATGAAGGCGATCGTCGTACATGGTTCGCCGTCGGAAGAGGTTTTGAAGACAACGTTCTTCTGCGGGCTTTCCATCAGGGCGTGGTTCGGCGCGGCGAGTTGGCTAGTCGCGCATCGGATCGATTTGAAGAGGAGACATCCGTCGGTTTGGACCAGTTGTTGATGATCCGCTTGGCCCAGCAATTGGGAGCGGCGCCTGACAAGCTGAGAGGAAAGGAAGGAGAACGGATCTCCAATCAGCGGCCAATCGCCGAAAAGGCGGCAGAGGACTTTTCCGAAGACATTCGACGGTTCGTTCGTGCCTACGCAAATGTAATACCTCGACATGCGTTTGTAGAACTATTGGAATCCTGCACCGCTGTTGGAATGACCACAATCCTGACTAGCGTGATCGAGATCCTCTCGGAGTGGGCGGCTACAGGGGAAATACGAGAAAAGTGTGACCAAGAACCTGCGCACCTGTTTGTTGATTGCTCGAGTGGAGTTGACCCGCGCCTGAAAGCCCTTGCCGAACAGTCGCTGGATGATTTCATGCGGCGTGTTGAACGCTTCCCAGTCATCCTTATGGCAATCCGACTACTGGACCGCGGCGCACGATATGACCCAGATATTCGGGCACAAAGCATTCCAACCCAACCTTATGCCACTCCGTGGCTCAACATGCTTGGCGAATTGCTACTTGATCGCCGCTCAGAGGCCCCTGCGGTCCTCTACGATCTAGCACGTAAAGCGCAGGAGTTGGCAGATAAACTACAAGACGACTACCCTGATTCAGCACAGATGTTGCGGAACATTAGCAGCCAGCCCAATCCGATATGGCGCCTTGCTGAATCTCTGACATCTTTGCAGGGCCGCGGCAATACTCAAGCAAACCTTATCGAACTACTTGACTCAGTTCTTCTAATAGGACGTCCGAATGGACTCGCATTGAAGAGAACCGCGACACGAAGCGTGGCCGGTGCCGGTATACGAAAGAGAACTGATCTTCGTTCCCTTGCATTCACAGATTCCGTTCTAGATTATCTTGTTCATCTTCAACTCCTACCAAGTGGCAATTCGGAGGGTGTTCGACCGCTATCACTTAGAGAATTCGTTCGTAAACTTCGGAGCCGTTTCGGTTTCTGCGTGGATGTTGCGCCACCGGGTATGACAATTTCGAACGACCTTCTGCAGGCGAACCGATCAGTTCTTGAGCGACGCTTGCGCGACTTAGGATTGCTTGTGGGCGTCAATGATGCCGAAGCGATGAAGCGCCTGCGTGCGCGCTTTGATCTTGCACAAGAAGGCGAACATGGAATGGACTGACCTCCACGGTAGGATACTTGGCTCTGCGTTCGAACGCGTGCTCGGTAAAGCCGACACCGGCGCTTTGGCCTTCGTGCGCTGTTTAACACCCGACGTAGTTCAGGCCCTTGCTAGTGCTCCCTCATTCGCTCCACGTGACTGGCAGGTGTGGCGAGTAGCGGACTCGGAGAATTTGAACGCACGGACGACTACTGCGGATCGCGCTGTCGAGATGCGCGAGACGAAGGGGGACGCGACACTACTGTTAGTCGACACCGCGCGGGCCGGCGCCGGTATGGATGGGATCTACAGTGCAGCGCAAGAAGTCGACGAAGCAATCCTGTTCGAGGAGGCCCTCCGTTTAGCAGCTAACGAGGTAACGCGACAATTGTCCGGCAAGAACCGGAAGTATGCCGAGCGTGCAGTGAGAATCGCGCGCGGTCATGGTCGTCGGTTCAGTGTGTCGCTATGGACGGAATTCGATTTCCTCTGTCGGATAGCGTCGGATAAGAAGCATCCAGGCGAGTATGTGTATCTCCTGGGCCTGTGGCCTGTTCAAGAAGCTGAAGAATCAGAGGATACCAATGGATTGGATCTCTCCAGGATCTTCGTGGATCGACTTCTCGGAACGGCAGTTTCAGGTCTTACTCCTGCTAGGAGGATTGAGCCGCTCAGGCTGCTGAACCCCTCTGAGCAACAAGCCAGAGACTTAGAGCGCTTTCTCAACTCGGCGGCCACAAAACCGCTTCTAACGGCGTTAGCGGAGCTTTTCGACAAGAAACATCTCTGGGTGAACTCGTTGCGGATTGAGGGTACAGCCCAAGTCATTCAGAATGTGGAGGTTTCCTCATGGCGAACAAACGCCGGAAGAACAGCCAAGTGGTCAGGACTTGTTGAGGAGGGTGAGTCCCTCGAACCGCCCGTTCTTATTCTCAAACCCGATGCGGACAGAACAGGCGACTACTCAAAGCTTGAAGTGAGATGGAGAGTCCGACCTGAGAATCTTGAACAGGGTGCTGTGGAGTATCGGGTCTCCGTCCTGACGGATATGGACGAGGAACTCGCTTCGCGCGAGGTCACACACTCCGCTAAGAGAGAAGAAAAATGCCGGTTCAGCAACGATGACTTTTCCATGCTGAGTGAGGATGCTCTGATCTCGGCTAAGATCATTGTTTCTGTTATAGGTAACAATTCGATCGAACCGCAGGAGAGCGACGAGTTTCTCATTCGGTTCGGCCAGCCACCCGGACACGAGCAACGAGGTGTTGGCAAGAAGGTTCGGACTTTCAGCGAAGGACTAATCGAACTAGATAGTCGAGAGTTCGTGTTGGCACTTGCGTCCTCGGCCGATCATCTCCCTATCGATTCCAAAAGCTTCGTGGTGTTACGGACACCGCAGCGCGGCAAGAGTTTTCGGGTCTTTCGCCCATCCTTGATCTATGAAGTGGAGAAGCAATGGGCCGAACAAGCGGGAGCGATTGGGCGCTGGCGCGTAAAGGTGCGAGCCTCAGGCGCGCGGGCTAGTGAAGCAGAGTTCGTTGCTTTAGCCCGTCCTAAATCCTCTTCGGGAACTTTGTGGGAAACACTTTGGGATCGCACGGCAATAGCAAGCCGCCGGATGGGAGAAAGGTTTGCCGCTTGTGGGGGAGGCGTCGGCCAAGTCTACGATGAGAACTCGAAAGCTTTCGATACTGTCGTGAAGGAATATCTGCTTGCCTGGACCGCCCTGCTAGATGAAGGCGATCCATCCTTGGCTCTGGCAAATACTGTAGAGGTGCAATCACTTTCGGGTCGGACTATCGGACTCATTGTCCTGCCCAGCCATCCGCTGCGTGTTGCTTGGCTCGTCGCTTATGACAACCTCGTGCTTTATGCAGCCTTCGAGCAGCATATGAGTCCCAAGGACGTTCGAGATGAATTATCTGTTTTGGACGGTGCGATGTTCCCGGCGTTCCTGCCTGGCATCGACATTGGAAGTTCCTTTGTATTCGCCGACACACTCGGTTTCCACGCCGTTGGTATGGTTCCCGATTACGACAAGGAGCCTAAGGCCGCCGTCGCGATTCTCGCAAGAGCATTGGGTGAAAGCGAGACCGCGGACACTGTGCCGACGGTGGGAAAGCAGAGCGCCACTGTTCTGGGAAACGAGATTATCAATTATCTGGATTGCCACAACACATCGCGACTACTTCATATCCACGCCCTCCGAGCGGGTGATGGTCTCACCGTGGCGCGATCGCTTGGCCGTGTTCATGAGCGTTATCGCAGAGCCTCTGACGATGAAGACCTCGATGAGGACATGCGGAAGACAGGGACGGCATTCGTACTGGAGCTTTATCCCTCACAAGAGCAACGGGGGGTTGCCGGACGGTTCATAGCGGAGGCGCGTGAAAAACGCCGCAGCGGCGCGGGAGTCTTATCCCCCGACGATTATTGGATGCTGGAGTCGCTGAGCCTGCCGGGTGGAGTCAATCTACCAAGGCTGCGCTGGGCGCGTAAGAGCGACCAGGATCCGAAGACGGCGGCTCATCTTGCCGTTGCATTCGACACCTTTGAGTCACGGGTCGTGCTAGAAAGCAAGCAGGAAATGACAAGGTCCAGACCACTGTATGCTTTCGGCCTTCTTTCATTCTTGGAAAGAGAATATTCAAGCATTCCTTCTCCGCTATGGCGGAGCGCCCTCCTATTCTCTACTGACGGGGAAAAGCATCCGTCAGACCGAACGCACACCGACCGATTGGTCCGATTGCAGCAGGCCATACAACGGTCTGTCGCCCGAAGCATCGGAGGTGGGGATCTCCCAACATTGAGAACGGAGATTTCTCCCGAGAAAGCGCAGAGCCTGGCAGAACTTCACCGACTGTGCGATTGGGTCATCACATTAGACCGGAATGCTGGAGTTGAGTATTTTGATTCACCCAAGGACAACAGGGATATCTACGACGCGTACGTGATCGATTGCGTTCCTGAACGCGAAGATCTTGGCTGCCTACAGTTGATAACCTCGACAAGCAATCTCGAAGAGGTCAGAAATTTGCTCGATCGCGCGCTCGATCAGATGGGCCTCAGCCGCAGCCGCCGGAACGCTGAGTTCCTTATGGAGCACCTCAAAGCGCTCAGCGGACGATTGGCCATTCGTCTCACCGGGCAGAAAGCACCACCTTCGGAACTCATTGCCCTTGCACTCTGCCATGCGAATTGCCGGCATGCTCCGGACAGTAGCGATTGTTGGGTATCCCTTGAAAGCGGCTTCATCATTCCGGTTGATGATGTTCGTGATTTGCTTCCGCCTCTGGCGGCAAAAGAGGGGAATGAAGACGAAAGAGACTCGCGGCCCGATCTGATACATGTATCGATCGTTCCGCGCAAAGGGCTGCTGTTCCGTTTCATTGAGGTAAAATACCGCAGACATCTCCGCGCCGTTCGCAACCCAGAGGTCTTGGAGGGGATTCGTGCGCAAGTCGAGTCACTTCGTAAGCGCTGGGATGAATGGTACTGCCAGGACAATGCTCCCTCCTCGTTCAGGGCCATCCGGCGTGCAAGACTGGCCCGCGTATTGCGTTTCTACGCCGACAAAGCGCACAGGCATTACTTGCCGAAAGAACAGTATGAAGTCATGGCTTCTGAGATAGATCGCATGATCGAGAAGGGAGGAGACTACTCCTTTGGGGAAATGGAGAACGGTGATCGCGGCTGGGTGTTCTGTCCTGAGTACGCCGGCACCGGTCCTTTGGAAATCTCTCCCGCTGGATGGGATACGCGGATATTCTTGTTCGGCTCGGGCCTTTTGCCTGACTCAGATTTTCGCCTGGAGTCTATCGCGCAGCTTCCAAAAGATGGAGGGCGGACTCCTAGTGGTCCATCGGTGAGGCAGAAACAAGAAGGTCAGAGGTCGAATGTTGACTCGGACCTGGTCGTCAAGGTAGCACCGGTTCCCGAAGGTGAATCGCTAGAGAAAAGGGGAAGTACTGTAGAGAACGAGGTAAGCAGAGTCGATGAAGTCCCCTCGGTCTGTCTAGGAATGGACGTGCTTACTGGTGCAGAGGTCCGATGGCATCTAACTGTAAAGGGGAATCCTCATCTCCTGGTAGCAGGACTGCCCGGAATGGGCAAGACGACATGTCTTCTGAACCTCTGCAAGCAGATGTTCGCAGCCGACATTCGACCGATTGTTTTCTCTTATCACCAAGACATCGACGAAAAGCTTCAGCGCCTAGTTGACTCTGTGCGATTCATCGATTTCCGCGGCTTAGGCTTCAATCCGCTCCAAGTCATGGATCGAGAATCCCGGACGGCCTATCTCGATGTGGCCGGAGCCATGCGAGACATCTTCGTCGCGATTTTCCCGGAACTTGGGGACATCCAGGCGGAGCGTATCCGTAGGGCTATCAAGGACAGTTTTATTGAGGTGGGGTGGGATGATCCGAACGCAGTTCCGAGTGAGTTGCCGGAACCCGAGTTCAAGCGATTTGTGGAAATTCTGCGAGCTGATCCGAAACCGGACCGTGGCCTGCGCACATTGCTGGCACGTTTGGACGAACTTGGTGACTACGGCTTTTTCGATCTCGGGGAATCCCGCGAGAGCCTTTGGGAGAGCAATCAGCCTATCGTCATTCGAATTCACACAACCCAGAATGACAATCTGCAGAAGGCCTTTGCGTCGCTTGTCTTCTATGGACTTTACAAGGACATGTTCCGCAGAGGCATCCGAGACCAGATCACGCATGCCGTGGTGTTTGACGAGGCTCATCGCGCTGCGGGATTGAAACTCATCCCGACTATGGCAAAGGAATGCCGAAAATACGGCATATCGCTGGTGCTCGCGTCGCAAGAGGCAAAGGATTTCAACATTTCATTGTTCTCTGCGATTGCGAATTACCTCGTTTTGCGATTGACCGAGGCGGATGCCAAAGCGCTGGTTAGGAATGTGGCCAGCTCGCAACAGGAACGAGTATTGATAGACAAAATAAAGCAGATGGACAGATTCAAGGCGCTTTATTTTTGCGAAGGCAAGAGTAGACCCTCCCCCGTTAGCCTCATGTCCTGACATGTACCGGCGGTCGCCTGGATGCTTATATGACTGTTTGAACACCCGAGCTGCGGGTAGTAGAGGTCAACGGTGCCGCCGGCCACGCTTCATATTTTTGCCCAAAACGTCGCCGATAAATTTGCTTCTGGCAATCGCAGCCTGGGCGCGAAGGCCTTCTCTCCGAGAACCAACAACTAGTGAGATTCAACAAGTCAAGCTGCAGAAAGTTATCAAGAGCATAGCGTTCCAACTCCGGTGAAAACCGCTTTACGACTTCGTTCGCGAGGAGAATGCCAGCGGCCGCAGAAACATGGGCTAGCGGTATCTCCGCATGACCTGAGGGCGTTTCGACTTCGATCCCCCCACAGATACCATGTTGGTAAAAGCTGTCGAATGGCTGGCCTGCAAATTCGGAATAGCTATGCGGGGGTTGACCGCGAAATACTGCGATACTCGCTAACAAGTCGCTCGTCATTCGGGCGTTCGCGTTGCTTAACATCTGAACCTCACCAATCTGCAGGCCGATCTCGCGGGCGATCATGGCGAAGTGCTCTTGCTCTGCGTCACTCGCAGGATAGTGACAGCCCAGACAAGGACCTTGGTCTCTATATGCTTGATAGTGAGTTGATAAGGCGAGCGTAAAATTGCCTGTCGAGGCATTTAGCGCCTCCTGCGGTGTCTCACGACCGAGATCTCTGCGCTTCCCATGGCTGTCCACGGCTGAAATGAGGAAAGGGATTCTCCTCTCGTCACAGTCTTCATCCAGGAATTCAGAAAAATTCTTTCGGTACTCTGACACGTTCAGTGCGCGATGATGCCTCAGTACATCCCGGGCGCGCTGAGTCTTATAGACGCGATTGTCGACGACATCGTCCGGCATGGCGAGAAGATAGCGGTGGAGATTTGTTCTTGTGAACCAGTCGGGATCAACGATTTCAAGTTCGCCAGATACGCTTGGAAGGAGCGATAGGGCGTACACGAAAGCGCCACCTACGGCGCCGCAGCCGATTAGCGTAGCCTGAGGGATGAGTAAGTCCGTTAGCTCAGCAGGCTCCTCAGATACCGTGGAAGAATAGTCGAGCAATGAGACAAGAATTTCGGACGGGAAATCATGCTTTCCAAGCAGCGGACCGACCATTCGATTGAAAGCCTCTGACGCGATTAGGATTCCCAGCATCGCGCCGCAAATAGGATTTGAAGCTTGGACGTGGTCACTCTTCCCCGGCAAACTAGTAATGCCTATGTTCCAACCAGAAGCGTAGGCCTGAAGGCTGCTTTCTGAAGCTGACTCAATGCCGATCGCGACAATCAAATCAGGATTAGGTGGTCTTCTTTGACTTATATTGTCGAAGCCGAAACTCCTGGCGCTTTCTACTAACTTGCGCGTTTGACGGTCAAGAGATGACGTTCTGGCACTTACATTGACCTGAAAGGAAAGACGAGCCAAAAGATCAGTGGCGGTTCTCAATGCGGCCATGTGAGCGGGTGTTTCGTCCGAGAGAATCAGGGATACCTGACGAGTCTGAAGGAACTCGCCTAGCTCGACTGCATTTAGGTTTAGCTTGAGCTGGTTGATCGCCAGAATGTTCTGTTCGAGTATCTCTTTCATAACTACTGAATCACTAAGAGCCTTTGCAATTGGACGGAAGATAGTTGCACCCAGTCGAGTGGTCCGCGGAGCGCATACGCAGATAGCTTGTTCAGGTCACGCATTCCATCACGGCAGAAGTTCGGAACGACGATCGACAAAGCCCACTGGCGGTCAACCATTGCCTTGCGGTCGTCCGTTGGCGAATGAAATGCTTCTTCCGGATGCGAATGGACTTGCAGCAGAACGACCTCCTCTTCTCTTAGGGTCATCGCGATCCGTATTCGTTCTTCGAGCGGAACATCAAAATGCCAGCGACTAGCACTCTGCCTCGGGGCGATCACTCGCTGAACCCTAAAACTGTCAACCTCTCTCTCAGCGATCCAGAGTACAGCTCCTTCGCAGTCCTGGGCGCCTGCCTGTCGCAAGAAGTTCTCTGTCTCCTCGATTGCGTTAATAGATATGAGATGCGGCAAAAGAAATATGAATTCCTCGGCAGTCATCAGGGGTTTGGATATGCTGAGCCAGCCGGAAAGAGTGTCCGACTCTTCGACAGACTCATTACGGATGAGTTTTGCGTTATCCATTTGTTTGTTTGTACGTTTGATACAACTGATTCAATATGCCAAGAACGCGGTACTCGGCGCTCCCTCGCTTGCTGTGCCATACCGAATTCGAGCCTGCATGCCACCAATCGTAGTACTCAGAAGTGAAGTCGTAGCACATAGACGGGTAGGGGCTCGTTGGTGCGTTGTAACGAAAGAAGTGTGGCCCTCCCTGTGGTAGCTTCGCCGCGTCTAGCATGGGTGCGTCGCTTTCGTCCACGAGCTTTATGGACGGGGGGAAATCATCGTATCGGCTGAAGTCGAGCAAGAAGTTCCTCCTTGCGCCGCTCGGGTGCCCCATGCGGATTAGAACCGTCGGGTAGATCACCCGCAATAACTCCCAATGGTTGATCGAAAGCAAGTCGGATTCCCGAACTTCTTCCAATTGTTCGGCGAACAGCTCATGACTGACTACAGCGTCCACTGCGTAGTCACCTCAATTGTCCGCCGCCACCGACGACCGCCAGATACGTTAATTTTGCAACCTGCGGTAATTCCTCTCTCTCGATCGTGTTCGCCGGATTTAGCGCGCGATCATTGTAAGAGAGCACCATTGGGCCGTTAATGACGAGTTTCTGCTTGCGCACGACCCAATTAATTACTTCCTGCAACGTGTCACTTGAGTGAAAGTAACCCGTGCTTGTTCCGCTCAACGTGGTGACAGATATTGTGTGGCACGGAGAGTCATGCTTCTCTAATTCGTTTTCCATTTGAATTCTCCCTTCTGAAAGATGATCGGGATCGCTCCCATCACCTATACGAAGTGCGTGACACTTTAAGGAGAAATCAAATGAGATGAAGCTTGAGAAGACGGACAGACACCGCCGATGTGCTGACTTGAAATAGCTGTGCGAGGGTATCCAGGTTGGGAGTTGAATTGAAAGCCGTTTTGAACATTTGGATTGGCATCAAGAGTTCACTGGCGAATTCGTCCGCCTCTTTCTCGAAGTCTCTGCCTAACGTTTCCTCTTCGATACGATGGGGCAGAATCGTCTCGTGATCGAGACAAATGTGTCCGAGTTCATGGGCCATACTGAATCTCTGCCTTAGGGGTGGATGCTTCTTATTAATGCGGATTGTTTTTTCGGTCCGATTCGTGAGGCCTGACATGTCGGAGGGCCACCGTTCTTCATAGATGACCCGATATCCCGGCGCTTCGGCCGCTATTAGCTTGTTAACATCAATTGGCGGGGCAGTAATTCGGTGTTTCTTAAGAATACTCCGCGCCACGGTCCGAGCCCGGCCTACCGCTCCCATTGACCTTCTCCTTCGTCTTCAATCAATTCATTTTTCAAGTTACGAATGAGCGCCCTGAAACGCTCCAACGCCTCGCGCTCGGTATCGAGCGCGCTCGCACACAGTGCCTCAAGGTATTTTTCCTTGTCCTTAAGTATCTTTTCGTCCTTCCTCGCGAATTGAACTCTGGCGTTGGCTGCGGCATTCTCTGCCTCTACAATGAAGATGCTGCTGAGCACGTCGATATAGTATTGGACTGGGAGATTGAACAGCACTATGACCCGTTGATGAATCTCGACCGATAGACCAGTTGGGTGCACCTCATTTCGTTCAATCTTACCGATGTCGGCAGCCGGTGTGTTTAACTGTGTGGCCATGACGGTCCAGTTCAAACCACGCGCCTGCTTGATGGCACGGAAGAATTCGCCGAAAGTTCGGCAGTGCCCCAGCCGATCCATTAAGAGTCTCTCAGCGTACGCCTGCTTCATCGTGTCGAGCAATCTCTCTCTCATTTCCTGCGTGATCTGTGATGGCTGCGTGACCCTCATCTTTGGTATGGCAAACTCTTCTCTCTTCTCAGCTGTTTCCAAATACTCGTCGAAGATGAGGTCGGTCTCCGAGTCATATTCAACATGGTCGGGAGAGCCAACTTGTTTTCTCTCTTCTGGCACGATTTATCACCCCTTCTTTCTTGTTGTGGAAGCTCACCTGCGCAAGGGAGCTCTGGCCACCTTAATTTGTCTTAGTCGGGCGAACTCTGGATGACGAACTAGTCTATTAAAAAGTTTAGCGCGCGTGCGTGAAGCGCGCTGGCGCATCGCTTCCTGGCTAATTCCTTCGCGATTAGCCAAGTCAACCAGAGTGACTCCGTTACTGTAATGATCGATGATGAGCGTTTGCTCTTGATCCGATAGAAGCTCTAACTCCTGTCTGAATATCTTGCTTTTGGTCGTGCTCGCCAATTTCGACGAGTCGTCACCGTAGTCATAGACATAACTTAGGAGATTCAGAGATTCGCCGGTGGTAGCGTCTGCATCTAAGTCAGGTTTCTCTCCTTTGGCGTCAGGCGGAACGTCACTACTGAGATCCTTCTCCTGAACCTTTCGTCGATTCTTTTTTGATTGCAGGAAGTCCAACTGGACTTCTTCGCTCCGCGAACGGAGCACATTAACAACTTCGTTGTGTGCGATCCTCTTAATCCAAGGCAGGAGTGGGAGTTCCGGCGAATACTTATCAATGTTTATGACCACCTTAGCGAATGTCGCGTTCAAAACGTCTTCAGAGTCTGGGTGATTGTAAATGTGCGTGTATTGGTAGAAGAACGCCTTGATGGCTTTCAATAAGCGGTCGGCATATGGAATGAGTCTCTCCCAAACGTCGTCGCTAACCTCTTCCTGGAGGATAGCGGCCTTCAGCCGTCGACCTTCAAGTTCATCCATTACCGATTTACCCCCGTCAAGACCTGCACGATACCACGCCATTCTCCTGAAACATGTACGCGGACCGTGACATTCGGTCGTGTATAGGTGCTAAGATCAAAACGTCAACAGTTGTGCAATTCTGCCGATGTTGAGTTAAATGGGAAGGCAAAAAGACAATGAGTCCGTTTTGACATAACGCATTATTGGGAATATTCTCGGGACGCTCTGAATCCAAGGATGCGCACTTCTCGATCAACTTTTTCCCGTGTAATTCTTTGGTTAACCTCCTAAGGGAGACCTACAAGTGATGTCCGTAACCTCATTGTGCATTGCTGCATTCCTCGCAGTCTTGGTTTTCATTTTGTCTATAGTAGTTATTTGGTTGGTGGCAAAACCGGATGCTGGATCATACCTAACCGCCAAAGAGACTCTCGAGGAGCTTAGGAAAGAGCCCCGTCTGGCCATGAAGATATTCATCGTTTTGTTGTACCTAACGAGATTCCTTGGGAAGGGCCTTCTAGGTGTTGTTTTGGCGCTATCAGTCGCCGCATTTGCTTGTTTGGGTGCAATCTGTGAGAGCGGGCCGGTTGAATCGCTGAAAGTTGTTCGAGATATGCTGAGAGACCTGTATGTCTTCGTGGAACACCTTGTGGGTAAATCTTGAGAGAAGTGGGGAGACTTTTTTCATTAGAATTTGCACGTTTTCGAGCCTATCTCCGCTATAGATATAGGTGACAGGTGAGCCAATAGCTCATCTTGATCCAATGTGGGGGTAAAAGGCCTATGGATAAGTCAAGTGAGTCATTGGCAGGAATTTGGAAAGTGGTGGGCGGAATCAGAGCAAGAACTACTCGGAGTTGCTCGCCGATATGGTACCAATCCGGACGATTCCCGTGATGTCGTCCAAGATCTTGCTGTTTTGGCGATCCAAAACTACGAGCGATTCTCTGAGAAGGCGGAATTTAGAAGATGGGCATTTGCCAGACTTCACTGGCTTATCTTGGATCGTTTTCGATTTGCCAGGCGCACTTCAGTAGAGTTTTCTCAAGATCTAGTACCGCCTGTCCAGCCAAGACAAGAGAGCGAGATATTCGCTGATGAGATGTTGGAATTGGTTAGAACTCTGCCGACACGTCAACAGGAAGTTGTTATGATGACAATCCAGGGGCATTCGGCTGCGGCAATCGCTGAAAAGATGGGCATCACAGAGGCAACCGTTCGTTCTTTGCGACGCTTTGGAAGAAGTCATTTAGCGGCGCTTCTGGCAAACAAAGAGGTAGAAAAATGAACAGTAATCTTACTAATGAGTTGTCGTACAGTGAAGTAAATGGTTCCACGCCAATTTTAAAGAAGGCACTGCAGATAACTGGAAGGGACGAGGTTCGCCCTCGCCAAGTCGTCCGGAAGCTTGCGACGATTTCAGGAATCCTTGCTGTTGGAATACTGGGTCTTAGTTGCACCCTAATAACAATAAGGCTTGGACTATTTCAATCATCCGGACAGCAGTCTTTGGCTGGACTGTTCGTGTTGCTGTCGGTGGGGTTGATTTTAGTGTCCTTCCTTGGTCTTCTAGTGGCGATTTGGGGTGCCTTTGTTTCAACTTATCTGCAATCGCAAGGCTGGAAGTTTGAGGCAGCTGAGGCTACCGATCAGATTCAGATCATCGTAGAGTCTGTAGCAGCCGCAGCTCCTCCAGTAGCAGTTGCTAGAGCCGGCGTAGCCGTCGCTGAAACAGCTTATCCAGTTAACGAGCCCCTCGTTCAAGCTGTTCGAAAGGTGATATCCAGAGCTGCTCCTACTGAGACAGCCGAAATGGTTTCGGCATTCAGAGAAGCAGCTGAGGGAGCAACCGCAGTAAAAGCGCGCTGACCTCGGTTCCGGTTAGCCATCGGCCTTCTTGCGCAAGAGTTTTTTGAGTTCTTGTTCGGCCAATTTGCGCTCGCGAGTACGGCCGTCGCGGAGGGCGTCCACGAGCGCTAGTTTTTCATACAACAACGGATCGCGCATGGCGGCAATCGGCACAGTCTTGTAAAGCGGTGCCAGCGCTATTCCTCGCCTCTTCCCCTCTGGGTGGGGCCAGACTGGAATTGGTTCATCACCGGCGGCAATCAGTCGGTTCAACGGCGCCGCCGCGTAAGAGGTCGGAACGCCGCGCGTCGATCCGCCATGCTCTGCGGGAAACGCATACTTGACACCGTGAATGAGAAACTCTTCGAGCGCGCTTATGTTCGGACGGCTGTTCATTTCCGACCCATGTACAAGATGCGCCGCCTGAGCACGCTTGAGCGCCCCGTGAACCTCAGAAGGACTCATGGCAAGGTCAGCGGCAATCTGTGCGAACGGAGGTCGATTCGAACCGTATCCGCAAAGCTTGAGGACAACAACGATATCTTGGGGTTTGAGCGCCATGTGGCGATTATACATTCGCAATTCGCGAATGGCGAATGAGGTAGGGTTTACGTGGAGAGCGGTGTGATCTGCCGTTGCCTGAATTTGACTGTCACGTCCACCCAAAGGCTGGTCCCTGGGCTGTGGGGGTAAGAGTCTTGCCGTTACGGACCAGGGCCATGGGAATCCGCTTTAGTAATGGTAACGCCAACAGGGTAACCGTAATCAACTTCCTCTCCAGGTTGTGGAGTTTGGTCGATAATCAGTCCGGCCTGAAGTGGAAGATCAGAGCGTGTCGCCAACAGTCGAATGTTCAAGTTAGAGGCGTGAAGTTTGGTTTCGGCGCTTTCATAACTCAATCCCTTGAGCGCCGGAACTCTGGTTTGAGGTGGTCTCGACTGGCGCTCATGTTGTACGTCCAAACGGAGTGCCAAAAGTGTGATTGCCGGCAAGATTATGAAGACAATGAACGCTACGGTCGCAAGGACTGTGATTAGTAGTTTCTTTTTGCCTCGCATACTGTAGCCAACGAGTACTCCAAGTAAAAATCTCATTTCATCGGTTCCTTTGGATCTCTCTTATGATCGCTAGTAGCGCTGTCCGCCCTTATTTACTCTGCTTAGTGGTTTTCGCGGTCCGACGAGAGGACGAACTGCATGAACACGGCTCAAAGATGGGCTGGGCGCTAATAGTTGAGCGCTTCCCGGGAAAGGCCCTTTGGGCGTTCGAGTATTTTGAGTCAATGCAGCGACGCATTATGCGCTTTCACAATGAGGAGGGCACAAGTTTAGTGGCGCGTCGTGTGTCGCTCGGGACTGTGGGGAAAACTGCGCCCGGTCTTAAACGGAAAGAGCTAGCGACAGGCAGATACTAGCGCAAGTATAATGGGTGGCGATCCGCGGTAAATGTTAGTAAGTGCGACCGCAACGTAACAGGCGCTCTGTTAGGCTGCAGGATTCATAACCCCGAGTTCTTGGAAGGAGAAATGAATCTCAATTCAGAGTCACCATTAGATGCTCCTCAAAAAGTTTGAGACTTCGTTGAGACTCGGGATTTTGGGACATTCTGTAAGTGTCGGTAATATAATGAGTTCGAGACGCCGACGAAGACCCCCCTTCGGCACCATACCTTTTCAGTTTTCCTTAGCGAATCCGCATAGTTTTCAATTTAGTGTCCACTTAGTGCTCACGTGTGTGACTTGTAGGAAGCAGCTCTGTGCGGATAGTGCACAGAATGTATACCGTGCAATAGGGAACCCGCCGGCGCTTGATGACGACAGGTGGACTCGAACGCCGGAGTGCTGATGCGTGTGGGGCGTAACCTTGCTTTCGAGCAGCTGAGTTGTGGGCACGATGTTCATTGCACCTTATGGCTCATGACAGCCTTTACCTCCCCTACAATTCGAAAATCAGAGGACGCTGAGAAAGGTGCGTGTTCTGGATTGGCCGAGACAAGTATGCACCGATCGGGCTCTATCTGTAGTTTTTTGATTAACGCCTCGCCGTCGTTTACACAAACTACAACACGCCCATTATCAACGGAGTCAGTTCTCCTTGGCGATGACAAGATCTCCGTCATCGATTCTCGGAGCCCCTCCTATTCTTGATTTGCGTTGCCCCGCACCGCCGTTGACACAGAGGCGCTTTCTCACGTATAAGACCAAGTGCCGATTTTAGTCTGAGCTGGAAATCATGAGCTTTAATAAGACTCACCACCACCATTCGCACCATGCCAACCATCATTGGCATCAGGGCAGCGCGTTGGCGGTTGTGGATCGGTAAACGAGAGTAGCAAAAAGGACACAACCAAACCTTCAGGAACCCGCTGCCAAACGTATTTGGCGGCGGGTTCTTTTTTGATCTGAACTTTCGAATGGAGTATTTCACTCTATGTCTGAGCCACTATCCAAGATTCCCGACGGCCTCCGTTACTACTCCGGCGCTGAAGCCCGCCTGCGGCGAAAGATCGAAGAAACCGCAATGGCAGTTTTCGACGGCTGGTCGTATGAAGAAATCATTACCCCAACGCTGGACTACTACTCGCTCTTCGAACGCGGTATGGGTACTGCAGAGGCTCATCACGCCTTCAGGTTTACCGACACTGATGGCCGGTTGCTCGCCCTCAGGCCGGACGTCACCTCTGGAATTGCCCGCGTGACCGCTACGCTCTTTGCCAAACGCCCGCGGCCTTTGCGTCTTTGCTACGCCGCGCCCGTCTTTCGCCAACAGGGACAATCAACTATCGAATGGCGTAGAGAGTCAACGCAGATTGGTTGTGAGCTGGTGGGCCAGAACAGCACCTCGTCTGACATCGAGGTGCTGGCCATCGCCTGCGAGGTTCTCCAACGATTACAGATCGATCGCGGATGCGTGATTACGCTCAATGACGTGGAAGTCTTCAATGGCGTCGCCGAAGGTCTGGGATTCGATGCCAACGGCCGCGACCAGTTGCGACAGCTGGTTGACGGACGGAACGTGGCCGACCTGGAGAGCTTTCTTATCTCATACGCTTCCAGCGAGGAGTGCCGGGCCTTCTCACAACTCATTCGGCTTTCAGGCCGGCTCGAAACGCTGGGCAAAGCGCGTCGCGTGATCACAAACGCGCGATCCAGCGCCGCGCTCGATCGCCTGGAAAGTTTGTGGCTCATCATCAAGTCGCTGGGGATTTCGGATCATTTCGAGATCGACTTCGGTGATGTATCGAGACTCGACTATTACACCGGGCTCACGTTCAAGATCTACATCGAGGGTGCCGGGGCGAGAGTTGGAAGCGGGGGACGCTACGACAACCTGACTGCTAATTTCGGCAAGTCTGAACCGGCAGTTGGTTTTGTGCTCGATCTGGATGCGCTCTCCGGCCTGCTGCTATCGCGCAACAAGGGAGTCATGCTCACGGCCCAGTCGGAAAAGAAAGCGCAATGCGTCATAAACAATGACCCAACGGCGCTCTTTTCTGAGGCCCTCGCGAGACGTGCGCGCGACGAGCGCCTGGTAATTGGTTCTGCTGAGGTGAAGCCATGACTCAATTGACGATCGCGATTGCCAAAGGAAGATTGCAGCGGGGAACGCTCGAGTTGTTGGCGAATTCCGGGCTTTGCGACACGACAGAAGCGCTGTCGTCTCGCCGGCTGGCGTTGGAAGACGAGTCGGGCCGCTTTCGTTTCATTTTCATTAAGCCAATGGACGTTCCGGTTTATGTGGCGCACGGCGTGGCCGACTGTGGCGTTGTCGGACGCGACGTGCTGATGGAGTCGCAAGCTGATCTTTTGCAGCCGCTGACCCTCTGCTTTGGTCGTTGTCGCATCGTGGTGGCCGCGCTAGCCGAAAGGTCCGGCAATGGCGATGGAATGTTGCGGGTAGCGACTAAGTATCCGCGCATAGCTACTACTTATTTTGGTGGACGTGGCCAGCCGGTGGAGGTCATCGAGCTTTCAGGTTCAGTCGAACTGGCGCCTGTTCTTGGCCTGGCTGATTGCATTGTCGACCTGGTGGAAACAGGACGAACATTGCACGACAACGGTCTCAGCATTGTTGAAGTCATCGCCGAATCTACGGCACGTCTGGTGGTAAACCGCGCCAGCTATCAATTGAAGGCTGCAGCGGTGGGTGCCCTGGTCGCCGCCCTGGAAGGAACGCGATGCGAAGGAGACTTGCAAAAGTGATTGAGATGCTCTCAAGCAGGGAAAGGGACCGGCTCGCGGGGACGCTCGCGCGTATTCGGAGCCGCAATGTTGCCCTTGATGAAGCGATATTGAGCAGGGTCTCGGCAATCATGCAGGAGGTGCGCGCGCGGGGCGATGCAGCGCTTATCGAGTATGCCGCGCGATTTGACGATTGCGTCATGCAGCCTGCGGAGCTTCGCGTCGAGGAAGAAGACTTGCACCGGACCGCTGCTCACGTTGAATTGCGTGTGCGCGAATCGATCCGCGAAGCCATTCGGAGAGTTCGCGCCTTTCATGAGTTGGAGCGCCAGCATTCGTGGGTGGTGGAAACAGATCCGGGAGTATTTCTGGGACAGCGTGTTACTGCGATCGAGCGCGCCGGTTTGTATGTTCCCGGAGGAACTGCCGGTTATCCATCGAGCGTCGTAATGAACGTTGTGCCGGCCCAGATCGCGGGCGTGGATCGAGTGATAGTTAGTACGCCACCACGAACACTCGAGAAGAATCCGGCGGTGGCGGCAGCGTTGGTTGAGTTGGATATAACCGAGGTTTACGCAATTGGCGGCGCGCAGGCGATTGCGGCGCTGGCTTATGGGACTGAGACGGTGCCGCGCGTCGATAAAATTACGGGCCCTGGAAATAGCTACGTAGCCGCCGCGAAGAAACTGGTATTCGGCGTAGTCGGAATTGATTCGATAGCCGGGCCAAGTGAAGTGGTGATCATAGCCGACGATGGGGCCTCTGCCTCTTATGTCGCGAGTGATCTCCTGGCTCAAGCCGAGCACAGTGAAGATGCTTCCGCAATATTGCTGACGACCAGTAAAGCGCTGGCGCTTGAAGTTGTCCGCGAGTTGGAAATCCAAATAAGTAGACTTTCCCGCGCCGAGGTGATTGGGGAGTCACTGACCCGCTACGGAGCAATCATTGTTGTCGATGCGATGGAGGAGGCGTGTGCGGTTGTCAACGATTTGGCGCCTGAGCACCTGCAGATCATGGCTCGCGACGAAGAAGAGATTGCGTCACGCATTCGAAATGCCGGAGCGATCTTTTTTGGCCCGCATTCACCGGCAGCAGTCGGTGATTACATGGCAGGGCCGAACCACGTGTTGCCGAGTGGCGGCACGGCGCGTTTTTCATCGGGCCTCAGCGTTAACGACTTCCTCAAGCGAACCAATACAGTGAAGTTTTCCGCAGCCGAAATCGAGGGCACGGCACGCTCGATTGCAGCGCTTGCTCACGCTGAAGGTTTCGACGCCCACGCGAGATCGGTTCTGATTCGCCTGGAGGAGAAGAGATGATGAACAACAACCTGGCGAGCATCAAGACCCGTGTGCGTGAGTTACGACCTTATTCACTTCGGCCGGACCGGGCGCGAGTAAAGTTAAATCAGAACGAGAACCCCTGGGACACGCCTTCTAAGATCAAGCAGGAAACACTGAAGCGCCTCAGCGATGGCGCGTGGTCGCGCTATCCGAACTTTGTGCCCCAAAGATTGCGCGAACGACTGGCTGAGTTCAGCGGATGGACAGCCGACGGCATCGTTGCCGGTAACGGATCCAATGAATTAATTCAGGCGCTTTTGATGGTCACGGTGGGAGAAGGAAAGCGGGTGCTCATCAGCGAGCCGACGTTTGCTCTGTACCGTCAGATTGCCACAGTGCTTGAAGGCGAGGTCATCACTTGTCCGCTCAGTGCCGACCTGGGTTATGACGTTAAGGCGCTGAGAGATGCCATCGTTGAGTTGCAGCCCGAAGTGACGATCGTCTGCTCTCCAAATAATCCCTCAGGTTGCGTCATCAGCGATGATGACCTGCGATCCCTCCTGGAGTCGACGAACGGCCTGGTGGTCGTCGATGAGGCGTATCACGAGTTTGCCGAGCATTCAGTTGTCCCGCTCCTGCGTTCACATGACAATCTTGTGGTCCTGCGCACCTTCTCGAAGGCGATGGCCATGGCCGGACTGCGCGCAGGTTATCTACTCGCGGCGCCTCAGCTGACGCGTGAAATCAGCAAGGCCGTGCTTCCTTACAATCTGAATATCATTTCGCAGACCGCCGCCGAAGTAGCCATCGAGATGTACGAAGATGAACTGCGCCCGCTGGTGCGTCAGATCATCGCGGAGCGCGGTCGTTTGCACGACACCCTGAATAGCATCGACGGCCTGACGCCAGTGAGCTCGCGCGCAAATTTCATTCTGGTACGATCGGCCATTGATCCCAGGCAGGTTTTCGCGGAATTGGTGAGCCGAGATATTTTGATTCGCGACGTCAGCAGCTATCCGATGTTGAGGGAATACTTTCGGCTCAGCGTAGGCACGCTCGAGGAGAACGATCTTCTGCTGGCGTCACTCAGGGAAACATTTGGAGTGCGGTGACAGGCTTTTAACGGGTGAGGGTTATGAAAAAATCTAAAGAGCGTCTGGCTCAGAACTCAACGCGGCTTGCCCGCGTCCAGCGCCGGACGAAAGAGACCGAAGTGCACGTAAAGCTTGACCTCGATGGTAGTGGCCAATCGCGGATCAGTACGGGACTACCTTTTCTTGATCACATGCTCGAACTCTTCGCCAAGCACGGATTGTTCGATCTCAATGTTAACTGCAAAGGCGATCTCGCGGTCGACGATCATCATTCGGTCGAGGACGTGGCCCTCACCCTGGGACAGGCGTTGACTCAGGCGCTGGGCGACAAAGTTGCTATCAAGCGCTATGGCGAGGCGATTGTGCCCATGGATGAGGCCCTGTGTCGGGCCGTGATCGATCTCTCCGGGCGTTTCTATCTGGTTTATGAAGTCAAGACCCGGCGCCAGCAGATCGGCAACTTCTCAGTTGAGCTGGCGGAACACTTCTGGCGATCGTTTGCGGAAACAGCGAAGTTCAATCTGCACATCGACTGCCTGCGTGGTCGCAACACGCACCACATCCTGGAAGGTACCTTCAAAGCAACGGCGCGCGCACTGCGCCGGGCGGTCGAGCGAGACGCGCGGATCGTCGGAGTGCTGAGCACCAAGGGAGTTATCTAAATGCCGGCAGTAGCCATCATTGATTACGGAGTCGGAAATCTGCGCTCAGTCGAAAAAGCATTTGCCGCGACCGGCTGCGACGCGCTGGTAAGTGCCGACGAGAAAATTCTGCGTCAGGCGGAACGTTTGGTATTACCGGGAGTTGGAGCCTTCGAGGCTTGCATGAAAGCCCTAACGGAACGGGGATTTGATGGGCTCGTGCGTGAACGCGTCGCTGAAGGAACTCCATTACTCGGTGTCTGTGTCGGCATGCAGATGCTGTTTGAGGAATCGGCAGAGTTTGGCGCGACGGCCGGCCTGTGCCTTCTGCCCGGCCGGGTCCGGCGTTTCACAGGCGACCTGGTTGTGCCGCAGGTTGGCTGGAACCAAATACGGCAAATAGTAACTCATCCTTTATTTGAAGGAATAGCCGACGAAGCATTTTTCTATTTCGTGCACTCCTACTATTGCGAACCGTCTGAACGCGAAGTGATACTGGCCGAGACTGATTATAGCGTTGCCTACTCATCCGTCGTCGGGCGAGGGAATCTCTACGGGGTCCAGTTCCATCCGGAAAAGAGTCAGGCGGCCGGCTTGAAATTGTTATCAAACTTCGCGCGAACATGACTAACCTGGCAAAACGAATCATACCGTGTCTGGACGTGGACCAGGGCCGCGTGGTGAAGGGGACTCGCTTCCTCTCGCTGGTTGATGCCGGCGACCCGGTTGAGCAGGCCAGGCGATACGACGCCGAGGGTGCGGACGAACTGACGTTCCTGGACATCACCGCGTCATCGGACAAACGCGACATAGTCGCTGCCCTGGTCAGACGAGTCGCCGACGAAGTGTTCATTCCTTTCACGGTTGGCGGAGGGTTGCGCTCACTGGAAGATATTCGCGCCGTGTTGCGCTCGGGTGCCGACAAGGTCTCCCTCAATACCGCGGCGATAGAGCAACCCGACTTGATCCGCGCGGGAGCGGAGACTTTCGGATCTCAGTGCATGGTCGTTGCGGTGGATGCCCGACGGCGTGACGCCTCCGACCCGAGCAAAGGCTGGGAGGTCTATACGTATGGCGGGCGTCGCCGGGCCGGGCTTGACGCAGTCGACTGGATCGCGCGAGCTCAGAAGCTGGGAGCGGGGGAGATTCTCTTGACCAGTATGGACCGCGACGGCACGACTGATGGTTACGACCTTGAATTGATGCGAACCATTTCCGATAGCGTTCGCATTCCCGTGATTGCTTCCGGCGGCGCCGGAAAGCCTGAACACTTTTATGAGGCGCTGACCGGAGGAGGCGCCAGCGCGGTACTGGCCGCATCGCTCTTTCATTTTGGCGAGTACACAATTGCGGATGTGAAGAAATATTTGCGCGAACGAGGGGTGGTTGTGAGATGAAGATTGCCATCGCAGACATAAAGTTTGATGAGCATGGCCTGGTGCCGGCGATTGTCCAGGACGCCAATACGCTCCAGGTGTTGACGCTCGCTTATATGAGTCGAGAGAGTCTCGAACGAACTCTCGCAGAGCACGAGACCTGGTTCTGGTCCCGTTCGCGCGCAAGTTTGTGGCACAAGGGCGAGACCTCCGGCAATAAACAGCGAGTGGTCGAGGTGAATTTGGATTGCGACTATGACTCGCTCAGAGTTCTGGTGGTACCTGAAGGCCCTGCCTGTCATACCGGCGCTCAGACGTGTTTTCACAACCAAATAGAAGGCGCGTCAAAAGAAGCGAGGGCAGAGGCTGGAACTGAAAGCAGTAAGCCTGACTTCGGCGAGACGCTCAACAGCCTTTACTCCCTCATCGACTCGCGCAAGAGGGAAAGACCAGAAGGCTCATACACGACGTATCTGTTTGACCAGGGAGTGGACAAGATTCTCAAAAAAGTCGGAGAGGAATGCGCCGAGACTATCATCGCGGCCAAGAATCAAGACCGTGCGGCGCTGGTTAGAGAGTCTTCCGATCTCCTTTACCACTTGCTCGTGCTTTTCGTGGAGCGTGGTCTAGCTCTGGAGGAAGTCCGCGATGAGCTTTTGAGCCGCAGTAGGAAGCGAAGTAAATGATCCCTGACAAGTCCGAACTCAAGAATCTCCTGAATTTCGCCGTGCGAATAGCGCGCGAAGCCGGAAATATTACTTGCCGGCACTTCAAAGGATCGTTTGTTGCCGAACGCAAAGCTGATGATTCTTTTGTGACTATAGCCGATCGCGAAGCCGAGCGAAGCCTGCGCGCCGGCATCGAGCGAACTTTCCCTCGGGATGGCATTCTCGGGGAAGAGGAAGACGAGAAGATAGGAACGTCTCAGCGGCGTTGGATTATCGATCCCGTCGATGGAACGTATTCCTTTGTCCATGGCGTTCCGCTCTTTGCCGTCCTCATTGGTTTGGAGATCAACGGCGAGTCAGTCCTGGGAGTAATCAATCTTCCGGCCATCAATGAGATTGTCTACGCCGCGCGCGGGCTCGGCTGTTTCTGGAATGATGAGCCGGCGCGCGTTTCGGCAACTCAATCTCTTAGCGAGGCTCTGCTCCTGGCGACGGATTTCGGCACCTGCGAGCAATATGGGTTTGGACCGGGCGCGCAGGCGTTGGAGCGGCAGGTAAATGCGCGGCGCACCTGGGGTGACGCTTACGGTCACGCGCTGGTAGCGACGGGAAGAGCCGACATCATGCTCGACCCGGTGATGAATCTTTGGGACTGTGCCGCGCTGTCCCCAATCGTCGAAGAGGCTGGTGGCACATTCACCAACTGGCGGGGAATGAGAACAATTCACGGCGGCAACGCCATCTCAACCAACGGCGTCTTGTTCAATGGCGTAATGGAAAGACTTGAAAAGAAGAATTAAAAGAGACCAATGCTAATTATCCCCGCTATTGACCTGCAGCAAGGTAAGTGTGTTCGTCTTACGCAGGGGCGTAAAGAGGCAACTACTATCTATGATGCCGATCCGATCAAGGTCGCGGAAGGGTTCGAAAACGACGGCGCTCGAATGCTTCACGTAGTTGATCTTGATGGCGCTTTCGGGGAAGCTAACGGGCGCAATCGCGAGGTGATTCGCGATCTCGTCCATGCCATTACTATACCGGTGCAATTTGGTGGTGGGCTTCGGGGCGCCAAAGACGTCGAACAAGCAATCAGTTTGGGTCTCGCCAGGGTTGTCATTGGCACGCTCGCCGTGGAATCACCTGATCTGCTGGCAGAGATTGTCCGGCAATTCGGCGCGGAGCACGTCGCGGTCGGGATTGATGCCCGAAACGGCCAGGTAGTGACTCGCGGCTGGGAGACCGAGGAGCAATTGACAGCTTTAACTCTGGCTCAACGAGTTGCCGCCGCCGGAGTAGAACGAATCATTTATACAGACATCCAGCGCGACGGAACCCTCACTGGAATTAATCTCGATCAAACGTGCATGATTGCGGAAACGTCGGGGCTGAAGATCACGGCCTCTGGCGGAGTAGCATCCCTTGAAGATCTGAAACGGCTGGTGGCCGTGTCCCAATGCGGAATTGACAGCGTGATTATCGGCAAGACCCTTTACGAACGACGATTCAACCTGCGAGACGCGATCGCCGTCATTCGCAACTGTTGACGAAATCTGCCTAAGAACGGAAACGGTCACAGTCGATGCCGTACTTTTTGACTTTATAGCCCAGGATACGTTCGGTCGTGTCGAGCAGCTGGGCCGCACGTTTGCGATTTCCCCGGGTGGTCTTAAGCGCGTCCTGGATCAGATCGCTCTCATAAGCCCCGACGGCGTCGTCAAGAGAAAGTCGCATCAGCGTTCCCGACTGCTCGGCAGTTTGCAGCGTGGGCGGAAGATGATGGCCGTGAATAACTCCAGTCTCGCAAACCAGCACCGCGCGCTCGATGATATTTTCCAGCTCGCGAACGTTGCCCGGCCAATGATAGCTGGCCAGCATATCTATCGCTAACGTTGAAATGCGTTTGATACGCTTGCCGTGTTCACGCGCGAACTTCTCCAAAAAATGATCGGCCAGCAGCAGCACGTCAGACTTGCGCTCGCGCAGGGGCGGCATGAAGATCGCGAATACATTCAGGCGATAGTAGAGATCCTCCCGGAACTGTGCCTCGTTTATCGCCCTGGTAAGATCCTTGTTCGTGGCGGCCACCAGCCGCACGTTGATCTTGATGGTCTCGGTCCCGCCCAGTCGCTCAAATTCCCGTTCTTGTAGTACGCGGAGCAGTTTTATCTGGGTTGATATGTTCAGGTCGCCGATTTCATCGAGAAAAAGTGTGCCGCCCTCGGCCAATTCGAACCGCCCTTTCTTGCGATTCTGCGCGCCCGTGAACGCGCCCTTTTCATAGCCAAACAGTTCAGACTCGATTAGCGTTTCCGGCAACGCCGCGCAACTGACTTTAATGAAGGGCTTGTTTGCACGCAGTGAGCTGTAATGAATTGCGTGTGCGATTAACTCCTTTCCGGTTCCAGACTCACCGCGCAGAAGGACGGTCGTGTTTGTTCTAGCGACCTGGGTCACCTGTTCGTAAACCTGTCGCAACGGATTGGAATTGCCGATGATGTGACTGAAGTCATAACGCTCGCGCAGTTCCTGTTTCAGATGGATGTTTTCGTCAAGCAGCCGCTGTTTGTCGGTTTCGATCAGATGATCCACTTTGATGGCCTGGGCAATCATCGTGGCGATGATCGAGAAAAAGCTGGTGGCGCGGTCATAGTCGCGATCAGACTTATACCGGAGGTCAACGCCGAGCGCGCCGACCGGCTTGCGGTTAACCAGAATTGGGACGCAAATGAAGGTCAGTTCCTGCCGGTTGAGCGCGGGCTTTCTAACACCGAGGCGATCGAGAAACATCGGCTCGCGACTGACTTGGGGCACCACAACGGGCTTGCCTGTCTCGACCACGCGCCCGGTGATACCCTCGCCGATTCGATATTTGACCCGGCGGACCGCGCTTTCGTCCAAACCGTGCGAAGCGATTATGCGAAGGTCGCTCGTGTCAGAGTCGAGCAGCATTACAACGCCTCGCACCGCGCCGTGATGTCGTCCCAGCGTTTCCAACACTCGCGAAATCGCGGCTTTGAGTCCATAGGTTCCCGCGAGCATCTGCCCGATCTCTAGAAAGGTTGCTAGTTTGCGGGTCTCCTCTTCACCTGGTTTCATGTTCGAGAAGGGAGCGCCAGGAAGATCGCCGTTTGCGTATCGCTCATGCATTACCTGTGTTGGGATAGAAATGACTTTGCCTCCCTTTACTGCAAACCAGTTCGCAACCATACTTGAACCAGCGGCCGCGTCTCCAAAAGCGGCGATCGTAGAGGTCGGATCGTCTAATGTCAAAATAAGAGTTTTTATAGGCGAATAAATTCGGCTAATTCTGCTGGGCTCAACCTATGCAGTTCGAAACAGGCGGATCTACTTTTCGCTGACATGAGTCCTGGCGTGATCCTGCAGAATCGCGAGAAACGCCGATGCCGCATGCGAGAAGGTCATCCCACGACGATGTGTGACCCAAAGCGTGCGCACGTAAGAGAGGTCATCGACCGGAACACTGACCAGAGAGCCGCGCTCCAGTTCATCGGCGACGCACATGCGCGGAACAAAGGCCAGGCCAACTTTGAGTTGGACGAAACGCTTGATGGTTTCAACGGTAGCCAACTCGAGGGTGATATTGAGCGGCGTATGGTGTTGGCTAAAAGTCTCCATCACTCTGTAGCGCGAACCGGTCTTGACGTTATGTGCCAGGAACGGCTGGTTGCCGAGTTCCTCGACCGTCACGGATTGCCGCTTCGCCAAATCGTGTTCAGGTTCCATGATTAGCACGAGTTCATCCCGCAGAACCGGGAAAGAGTCGAGATCGCCGTCGACCGGCTCAAAAGCCATCACCGCAAAATCCACATTTCGGTCGAGCACCTCGCGCGGCAGACGCTCAGACGACTGGCGGAAAATCTCCACCATCACATCGGGGTAAAGCGCCCGATACTCGAGAATCAGATGGGGCAGAAGATAGAGCGATGTGCTTTCGTTGGCGCCAATTCGCACGCGCCCACGGCGAAGGGATTTCAGCTCGGCGACGACGTTGAGTGTCTGATCGCGCAACGAAAGAATGCGCTTGGCATAGTCGTAGAGAAGCTCGCCCGCATTGGTGAGCACTGGTTTTTTTTGCGACCGTTCAAAGAGCGGGGAACCAATCTCGTCCTCCAAACGGCGGATCGCGATGCTAACCGCCGGTTGCGTGCGAAAGACGCGCAAGGCAGCTTTTGAGAAGCTTCCTTCCTCCACGACGGTCACGAAAAATTCTAGTTGCGAAAACTCCATTGGTCCGCAGCCATCCCTGTTCGAGCGGATACTAACACAGCCGTTTTGTTTTCAGAGAAACAGCGGTGACCTCTCAATCCGCCAAAAACCCGGCCGAACGCGTCGCAACATTTTTGTCGTTACCGCTTCCGCTCGTGACAAAAATGGCTTCGCGGAGCTGGAAGCGGACTGCCGTCAAGCCTCTGCAGAGATCATGTCTTCGGCATAACCCGGCAATCCAAACTGAGGCACATCCAGTCCTTCGAGTTCCACCTCGGGACTGACGCGCATCGAGCGGACCCTATTTACTGTCCAGAAAACTCCGTAGGTCGCCCCGAATGCCCAAACCACACACAGTGTCGCTCCGATCAGTTGGCAAAGGAACTGCCGCACGTCTCCATGGATTAAGCCCGTCACTCCATGACCCGCGTTCCCCAGATACGCTGTGGTTCCGACTCCGTTCCATCCGCTACCGTAAGTCCCGTCGGCAAAAATCCCAACGCAAATGGCTCCGAACCAACCGCAGTAGCCATGAACCGCGATGGCGCCGCAGGGATCGTCAACCTTTATTACCCGTTCATTGAAGAGAACCCCAACGCAAACCAGAATTCCCGCAATGGCCCCAATGATGACCGATGAAGTAGGCGAGACAAAGGCGCATGAGGCGGTAATTGCCACCAGCCCGGCAAGCATGCCGTTACAAGCCATCGTGATATCGGGTTTTCCAAAACGGAAGTACCAGAACACCATCGCCGTTGCCGCACCTGCAACCGCAGCCAGATTGGTGTTGACCGCGATCACGGAAATACGCAGGTCAGTTGCCGCGAGCGTCGAGCCCGGATTGAATCCCATCCAGCCGAACAGGAGAATGAAAGTGCCCGTAACGACGAAGGCCAGGTTATGAGCTGGAAACGGTCTCGGCTTGCCATCGGGTCCGTATTTTCCCAGCCGCGGACCCAGGATGACGGCCAGGGCCATCGCACAAAAGCCGCCCACGGCATGGACCACTGAAGAGCCGGCGAAGTCTACGTAGCCATGAGCCAGGTTCATGGTCGAACCCAGCTGTGAAAGCCAACCACCACCCCAGACCCAACAACCAAAGATTGGATAAAGGATCCCGGCCACGAAAAGTTCGCAAAGGAGAAAAGCCCAGAAGGTTATCCGTTCGCAGATCGCGCCCACGATGATGTAGCCGGCCGTCTCCATGAACACTACTTCAAAAAGCGTCAGGCAGAGACTGCCGGCGTCATAGCCAGGGCCAGTGAGAAAAAAACCCTTGCCGCCGAGGAAGCCCCAACCGCCACTTCCAATTAGGAACTTGTTGAGGGTGGGCGTACCGCCCAGACTAACCGGAGCCGCATTTATGGCGACGGCCCCAAATTGGAAGGCATACCCGATCGCATAGTAGGCGAGAAACGCAAACACGTAGGCCGCGAAGTTAAGCATCATCAGGTGAGCAGTATTCTTCTTTCGTACCAGCCCGCAAGTGAGCAGCGCGAATCCGGCCTGCATGAAAAGTACCAGGTATCCGGTGAGGAGCGTCCATGAAAAGTTAGTACCGATTCGTAAGTGTCCCACCGAGTCGGCCAGCTTTGTAGCCAACGGCTCTCTGGCCGCCTGTGCCTGGTATTCGTCATAAGCCTTTTTCCTGGCGGCGTAGTCCGGGGCAGTTTTGTCAGTTGGCTCAGCCACAACGAACGAATTGCCGCCGGCATCAACCGCCTGTTGTTTATCGCCTGTGGCGGTACCAGCTGGATCGCGCTGAGGCTCCTGAGCTGCGACTGTGGGCAGCAAGGTGAAGAGAAGCAGCACCAACATAATTGAGTACTGCGGCCAGGCGATGCATGGCCGCATCGAACTCGTAGCGCTCCACATAGAAGGCACACGTAGACCAGCCGATTCAAATTGATTTCGGATCATCTTTAGCTCCTCGATTAAGTTGACTTACGTTCGGTTCCCCGGATTTGTTAGCTAGGGACGACTCGGCGGCAGCATCTAGATAGCCGCTTCACCTCGTTCCTCAGTGCGAATGCGAATCACATCCTCTATCGGAATGACGAAGATTTTTCCGTCGCCAAATTTTCCGGTGTGCGCCGATCTCAAAATCGCGTTCACCACGAAATCCTCTATGTCATCGGGAATAATCACTTCGATTTTAATCTTTGGGACAAACTCGATCTGATACTCGGCGCCGCGATAGGTCTCTGTGTGTCCGCGCTGGCGGCCATAGCCCTGGACTTCGCTGATGGTCATCCCGCGCACGTCGACTTCCTGCAGGGCAGCTCTAACGGCGTCCAGCAGATGCGGTCTGATAATCGCTTCGATTTTTTTCATCCAATTCTCCCCCTGTCATCTTTGCCGGCTTGGCCCCGCCCATAATCACATTGACTCTTTCGAGCTTCGCTACGAGCGCGCCCTCAACGGCTTCGATCATTTCATCTGAGAGTTTTAGGCCGTCGCCTTCTGTCACATAGAAGACATCGAGGGCATCGCTTTTTTCCGTGGCGATCCTGGCGCAGACGATTTCCAACCCCAGCTCGGCAAGCGCGCTGGCAATCTTGTAAGCGAGGCCAGGTTCATCAATCGCGTGTACCTCGATCACCGTTGATGATCGGGACGCCTCGTTGTCACAGATCACCTGTGGCAGGCTACGCCGCCGGCCGGGATTCGTTCTGATTCGTTTGCGGGGAGCATTTCTCGTGCTCCAGCGTTCGACTAAAGCGGACACATCCAGTTCGCCCTTTGCGGCCCGGTGCAGTGAGAGCTCGATCGCCTGATAGCGATCGTCCTCGACCGCGCGACGAGTCGAAGCCTGACGAACTGTGAAGCCGTCGATAGCGATGCCGTCCTCGCGGGTGTTGACCTCAGCGCTCAGAATCTCGATCCCGTTCGCGGCCAGGGTGCCGGCCAAGTCTGCGAACAGACCGTGCCGATCTTGAGTCACGACGATTAGTTCGAGCGAGTTCACGCTATGCCGAACCCAGCGGCAGGCAAAGCCCTCGGTTTTGATCGCTTCGATCATTTGGATGTGCATTGCGGCCACGGCGGGTGAGGTGATGCGCAAATAACGATCCGGCAATAAAGCAAGATGCCGCTCGACTTCACTGAAGGGCACCCCCGGATCGATCGCCTTGCCAATCTCATCTTTGATTCGGGCCAACTCCGCGACATCATCGATGACTGCGTCCTCTCCGGTCATCACCTTTCGCGTGCGCCGGTAGAGGTCCCAGAGCAGTGTCGCTTTCCAGTCCGTCAAAACGCCCGGCCCCACCGCGTTGAGGTCGGCATAGGTAAGCAGCAGGAGCATGTTGAGGACATCCAACGACTCAACCTGCCGCGCGAAATCAGAGATCAATCGGGACTCGTTCAAGTCGCGCCGCTGGGCCAGATGGGCCATGGTCACGTGTTGCTTAACCAGAAGGACGACTTTCCTGGCGGACTCTTCTTTCAGACCCAAACGGCGGCAAACGCGCTCGGCCAGTTGGGCCCCGCGGGCAATGTGGCCGCGGCCCTGGCCTTTGCCGATATCGTGCAGCAGCAGCGCCAGATAGAGGAGAGTTGGGTCCTTGATTTGATCGAGCACGCCGCGCAGGTGGGCGCGGTTCCTGCCCTCGCTGTTATGCAAGTCGTCGAGGGTTTCGATCGCCTGCAAGGTATGCTCGTCAACCGTGAAGTGGTGATAGAGATCGTGCTGCACCAGCAAACTGATCCGGCTGAATTCCGGAATCAAGCGCGCCAGCAATCCAAGGTCGTGCATTGAGCGCAACACGAAACCGGCGCGCCCGCGGCGGCGCAATAAGGCAAAGAATGCATTCGAGACTTCAAGCGAAGATCGCCACGTCGGGCCAATGGCGCGCGAGCTCCGAGTGATCAGCTCGCGCAGACGATAGTCGAAGGGGACTCGAGCAGCCTGTCCGAGTGCGAATGCGTTAAAGATGGCCAGCGGCTTCTTATCAAAAAACTCAGATTCGCCGTCAAAGTCCAGCCGGCCACTGCGAATTGCGAAGGGCTCATTCGTCGCGTTGGCCGGACGCCTGAGCCATCTTCGCGAAGTGCGCGGTTCGGTATCAGTGACGCGGGCGGTTATGGCTTCGCTGAATAGCTGCAGCTGGCGCGCATGTCGATAGTAGTCGCGCATGAGTTTTTCCGAACCCAGTAGATAAGTTCCGGGATTATAGCCAAACTGCTCGGCCAAATTCGGTTGCATATCGAGAGAGAGATGCTCGGTCTTTCGCCCGGTCCGGTAATGGACGGAATGACGAATGCGCCACAGAAAATCATATGCGCGAAGGATCTTCCGCGCTTCGTGCTCCGAGATCAGATCGTGCGCGCGCATCTCAGCCAGGTTCTTGTATCCGTGTTGCGCGTGCGCCAACCAAACGGCAGTGTGGAAGTCGCGGAGTCCGCCCGCCGTCTCCTTGATATTGGGCTCCTGGAGACAAACTGATCCTCCAAACTTAAGATAGCGGGCGTCGCGTTCATGCAGGATCGCGGTGAGAAATGGCCTCACCCGCCGGCGCCGATCTTTTTCCAAAGCCTCCTGCAGAGAGTGATGGAGTCCCTTGTTTCCGGCCAGGAGGCGAGTGTTTACCATCGCAGTTCGCAGGTGCACATCGTCAAGCGCGGTGGTGACGCAATCGCCCACCGTGCGAAAGCTATGGCCGACGGTCAGTCCGGCATCCCACAATAGCTGGAGAAGATTCGTCAGCACCGGTTTCATCTGGCCAAGCCGCTGGCCGCTGTAGAGGAAAAGCAGATCAATGTCTGAGTGGGGCGCCAGCTCAGCCCGTCCATAGCCGCCGATCGCCAACAAAGCGCAGGCGTTGGGCAGGCCATCAGCCATCCGGTTTGACTGGAAAGCCAAAGAGGCATGTGCGAACGCGTGCTTCACTGTCAGGTCGAGGACGAAGCTCCTTGCGGCCGCTGTTTCGCACCCGGAGGCGCCGAAGTTGTGATTCATTCTGAGGCGATAGTCTTCAATCGTAAGAAACCGTCGCAACAGACGAGAGAGGGAAGCTGGATCGGTTTCGGCTGTCACCGGCGTGAGCCGGAGCGCGGCGTGCGTCAGCACTTTCTGCCGGTAGGTTTCTCTAAAATACGAGGCCGCTCCGATACCTGATGTCATGTTTCCCCTCAGTCAACGCCGCAAATATTGGCGCGGCGTACGCCGCACAGTCGCTCTAACAATGTCGACGTTGTAGAGCAAGTCTTGTTCCGCGTCCCTTGCTCGTCGACCTCAATTCTTTTCACGAGTTCCAGCGGACGAGAGATCTTCAGCGGCTACATTGTTGTCGTCGCCAGCCCTGCTCGATACAGAAATGTCTGATTGGGACTTACGGCCCGGGCATCGTGCGTGACATTTATAGGAAGCGAAAAATTTCAAATTATGCAAAGAGTCGTTAACGAGTTAGATTGGGCTCGTGCGATTTCAATCTGTGGGTGAGCGTAGCTGGATCGTGGTGGGCATGCGGCAAATATCTTTTTCGGTGAACGGTCCAGGATTAGTGCCGCTACCGGCCGGGGCCTTTTGCTCGCCCACCTCTTTTGTCGTTGATCGCCTTAGCGTCGCTATCGCCGTCGTGGGGGACACGAAGGACAGCTCTTGATGGCCGTCGCCCACGCTAATCACTTTACCGGGCCATCAACGAAATCAGTTGGTGGCTTTATTCATGTTCCGAGAGCTTTCGCAGTAACACGAAGCAAATGAAACAAACGGACGGCCCTTCGAAGCAGGGACTCTACGACCCGCAGTTCGAGCATGACGCGTGCGGCCTGGGCTTCGTCGTCGACGTCAAAGGCCGCCGTTCGCGCCGGATTGTCGAGCAAGCGATTCAGGTGCTCTTGAATTTGGATCATCGGGGCGCCTGCGGTTGCGAGGCCAACACGGGCGACGGGGCGGGCATCCTGGTTCAGATCCCTCACCAATTTTTCGCGCGCGAGTGTGCTAATCGGAAATTCAGTTTACCGGCCGTGGGTGACTACGGCGTGGGGATGGTATTCCTGCCGCGGAATGGCGCCAGCCGCCGTGAATGCGAGCGACTATTCGAAAGGATCGTGAGAGACGAAGGCCAGCGCGTATTAGGCTGGCGCACGGTGCGAACGGACGAGGCAGGTCTTGGGCCGACAGCGCGAGCTTCAAAGCCTATAGTCAGGCAGATTTTCATTGCGCGGGAGAGAGGTAGTGGCACGGGCGTCCCGCCCGTGAATCACGCGCAAGCGGCGCGTGCCAAAACTGAGCATGCGGATAATGCCGCTTTTGAGCGAAAGCTTTACCTAATTCGCAAGCGAGTCAGCAAGGGCGCGCGGCGTGGAATTCACGAACGCGGCATGTTCTATATCGCCAGTCTCTCGTCGCGCACCATTGTTTACAAAGGAATGCTCACAACCGATCAGCTGACGACTTTCTATCCGGATCTTCGCGATCCGTCGTTCGAATCGGCGCTGGCTCTGGTCCATTCGCGCTTCAGCACCAATACTTTTCCCAGCTGGGCCCGCGCGCATCCCTATCGATATATCGCCCACAATGGAGAAATAAATACGCTACGCGGAAACATCAACTGGATGTATGCGCGCGAAAGCAAATTCAAGTCAGATGTTTTCGGTGCGGACCTGGCTAAGGCCTTGCCCGTGATCGATACCGACGGCAGCGACTCGGCGATGTTCGATAACGTGCTGGAGATGCTGACTCTCGCCGGTCGCTCATTGCCTCACGCAATGATGATGATGACGCCTGAGCCATTTAGCCGTGACGAATCGATGAGTGCGACTAAGAAGGCTTTCTACGAATTCCATTCCTGCTTGATGGAACCATGGGATGGACCGGCGGCGATAGCCTTCACCGACGGCATACAGATCGCGGCCGTGCTGGATCGCAACGGGTTGCGCCCGGCGCGCTACTACGTCACCGAAGACGGGCTGGTAGTGATGGCTTCCGAGGTCGGCGTCCTGGATATTCCGCCAGAACGCATTTTGCGGAAGGGAAGATTACAGCCAGGCCGAATGCTTCTGGTCGATACCCAGCAGGGCAGAATCGTCGAGGATGAGGAACTGAAACAGCAACTCGCGAACGAGCATCCGTACGGTCAATGGCTCAAGGATAACCTGATTACCCTCGAGAGTATCCCAGCGCCAGAGATAATTGCGGATTTAGATCGTTCCTCGCTGCTCACTCGACAGCAGGCATTCGGCTACACCGGCGAGGATCTCAGGTTGTTGCTGACGCCGATGGCCCTCGATGGGAACGAGGCCATCGGTTCGATGGGCACGGACACGCCGCTGGCTGTGCTCTCTGAGCGGCCACAGCTGCTTTATAACTATTTCAAACAACTCTTCGCGCAGGTTACCAATCCGCCGGTCGATGCGATTCGCGAGGAGCTGATTATGTCGACCGACACCACCGTCGGCCCCGAAGCTAATATGCTCGAGCCGACGCCCGAGTGTGCAAGACAGATCAAACTGAGTTCGCCCATTCTGACTAATGAAGAGCTGGAAAAGTTGAAACAACTTGGGGCGGTGGGCTTTTCAGGATTTAAGTCGATCACCCTTTCAATGTTGTTTCCGGCGGCGGAAGGTAGGCGGGGACTGGAGAACTCACTGGACCACCTTTGCCGCCGGGCGAGCAAAGCAATCTCGTCGGGCTACGGCATCCTGGTTCTTTCCGACCGTGGAGTCACGCGGGACCAGGCTCCGATTCCGGCGCTGCTCGCTGTGTCCGCCATTCATCATCACCTGATCCGTGAAGGGACGCGAACGCAGGTCGGCTTTGTGATCGAGAGCGGCGAGCCCCGCGAGGTGCATCACGTCGCTTTGTTGCTCGGATACGGGGCGGCGGCAATCAATCCTTATCTCGCCTTCGAAAGTATTCACGATTTGATCAATCAGGGGACGCTCGATGGCGCGGAACCCGACCAAGCAGTGGCGAATTACATCAAGGCCATTAACAAAGGCGTGGTGAAAGTTATTTCCAAGATGGGCATTTCGACTGTTCAGAGCTATTGCGGCGCCCAAGTGTTCGAGGCGATCGGCCTCGATCAGGATTTTGTCGATCGCTACTTCACCTGGACGCCGTCTCGCATTGGTGGCATCGGCCTTGATGCAATTGCCGAAGAAGTGAGGATGAGACAGAAGCTGGCCTTTCCGGATCGCCATGCCGAAGCACAAACGCTCGATGGCGGAGGTCAATACAGCTATCGCCGCAAAGGCGAACTGCACTTGTTCAATCCCGCGACGATTCACAAACTCCAACATGCTTGTCGATCGGGCAGCTATGAAGTCTTCAAAGAATTCAGCAAGCTGATCGACGATCAGTCGCGGCGTCTGTGCACGCTGCGCGGTTTGATGGAGCTTAAGTCTGAGCGCAAACCAATCCCTATCGATGAAGTTGAGCCAGTCGATCAAATCGTCAAACGCTTCAAGACTGGTGCGATGTCCTACGGTTCGATTAGCAAAGAGGCACACGAGACGTTGGCTATCGCCATGAACCGTCTCGGCGGCAAGAGCAACACCGGCGAGGGCGGTGAAGATCCCGGGCGCTATTTCATCGAAGCCAACGGCGATTCGCGAAACAGCGCGATCAAGCAAGTCGCCTCTGGTCGCTTTGGTGTTACCAGCAACTATCTGGTCAACGCCCAGGAGCTGCAAATAAAGATCTCGCAAGGGGCAAAGCCCGGGGAAGGCGGCCAACTTCCCGGCCACAAAGTCTATCCGGAAATTGCGCGCGTGCGACATTCGACTCCCGGCGTTGGTCTCATCTCGCCGCCTCCGCACCATGACATCTATTCGATCGAAGACCTCAAGCAGCTGATCTATGACTTGAAATGCGCGAACCGGCGGGCACGCATCAGCGTCAAGCTGGTTGCCGAAGTCGGCGTCGGCACCGTCGCGGCCGGCGTCGCCAAAGCGGGCGCCGATGTCATCCTGATAAGTGGCCATGACGGTGGCACCGGGGCCGCGCCCCTCACCGGCATCAAGCACGCGGGCGTGCCGTGGGAACTCGGTCTTGCTGAAACTCACCAGACTCTGGTGCTCAACGATCTTCGCAGCCGCGTCATTTTGGAAACCGACGGCCAGCTTAAGACTGGGCGCGACGTTGTGATGGCTGCGCTGTTGGGCGCAGAAGAATTTGGTTTTGCAACCGCACCATTGGTGAGTCTGGGTTGCGTGATGATGCGCGTTTGTCACTTGAACACGTGCCCGGTCGGCGTCGCCACTCAGGATCCAAAACTGCGAGCCAAGTTCGCTGGTGATCCGGCGCACGTGGTGAACTTCATGCGCTTTGTCGCGCTGGAAGTGCGCGAGCTGATGGCCGAGCTTGGATTTCGCACCATCAATGAAATGGTGGGCCGCACCGAGCTGATTGAAAAACGGACCACAATCGATCAATGGAAGACGCACGGGCTCGACTTCTCCCAAATTCTTTCTCAACCAAACGTGCCCGAATCCGTAGGCCGATATGGTCGAGTCGAACAGGACCACGAACTGGAACTGTCGCTCGATTTTATTACCTTAATCGAACTCTGCCGGGCTGCTCTGGAGAAGAAAGAACAGGTTGAGGTTGGGCTGCCGATTCGAAACGTCAATCGCGCGGTCGGCACGATGGTGGGCAGCGAAGTCACGCGACTTTACGGCCCCGAAGGATTGCCCGAGGACACGATACGGCTGCACTTCACGGGCTCGGCCGGTCAGAGTTTCGGAGCGTTCGTGCCCCGCGGAATGACGCTTAGTCTGGAAGGCGACGCGAACGATTACGTCGGCAAAGGTTTGTCGGGTGGAAAGATCATTGTCTACCCGCCGCGCTCGGCGACTTTCAACGCCTCAGAGAATGTGATCATTGGTAACGTTGCGTTCTATGGCGCCACCAGTGGCGAGGGGTACATCTGTGGAATTGCTGGCGAACGGTTTTGCGTGCGCAACAGCGGCGCCTTTGTCGTGGTTGAAGGAATTGGCGATCACGGCTGTGAATACATGACTGGAGGACGAGTCGTTGTGCTCGGGACAACCGGCCGTAACTTTGCGGCGGGCATGTCAGGCGGACTCGCGTACGTGCTCGACATAGACGGCGAGTTTTCTCGGCGGTGCAATACCGAGATGGTCGAGCTTACAAGTCTGGACGACGAAGTAGAAATGGAAGCAGTCAAGGACATGATTTTTCGCCACGTCGAACTCACGCGCAGCGTGCGTGCGACTGAGGTCCTGGTTTCGTGGAATGAGTGGCTGCCCAAATTCGTGCGTGTCATCCCTAATGACTATCGCCGGGTGCTCGAGGCGCAGAGCCGAGGACAGCGCGACGGGATGACTTACCACGAAGCCGTGATGGCTGCATTCGAATCGAACTCGCATGACCTGGCGCGAGTTGGTGGGAGATAGGGTGTGCTCCCTTCTCCCCCTGAGAGAGGGAGAAGAGAAAGATTTTGTCGGCACCGATTGGCAATGACTAAAACCGGTTTCATGGATCACATCCGCACGGTTCCGGTCGCACGGCCGCCGGGTGAACGCGTGTTTGATTGGCAAGAGTTTCATGAGCAGATGCCCGAGGGTCATTTGCGCGAACAGGGGGCGCGCTGCATGGATTGTGGAGTGCCGTTCTGCCATACGGGGCAAATCATTAATGGCTCTGCGTCAGGCTGTCCGATCGATAACCTGATTCCTGAGTGGAATGACCTTGTCTATCGTGGTCAATGGCGTGAAGCGCTGGACCGCCTGCTCCAGACGAACAATTTTCCGGAATTTACCGGTCGTGTTTGTCCGGCGCCTTGTGAGGGATCGTGCGTACTCGGCATCAACGATGCTCCCGTAACAATTAAGAGCATCGAGCAGGCGATTATCGACAGGGGCTTTGAAGCGGGATGGGTCGTGCCAAAGCCGCCCGTTGCGCGTACGGGCAAGACAGTGGCGATTATAGGCTCTGGCCCGGCTGGCCTGGCTTGCGCAAGTCAACTCAATCAGGCGGGACACCTGGTGACGATCTTTGAGCGCGCAGATCGAGCCGGTGGTCTCTTGATGTACGGCATTCCTAACATGAAGTTGGACAAGAGCGTGGTGCAAAGACGGCTCGATCTGATGGCGGCGGAGGGCATTAATTTTGTCAATGGAGCAAATGTCGGAGTTGACTATGGCGCGGACAGGATTACTGACGAGTTCGACGCGATTGTGCTTTGCGTCGGCGCAACCAAACCGCGCGACCTGCGCTTGGAAGGAAGAAATCTTCGCGGCGTGCATTTCGCCATGGAGTTTCTTCACGCCAATACAAAGAGTCTCCTGGACAGCAAACACGAAGACGGCCGTTACCTGTCCGCGAAAGATAAGGACGTAATCGTTATTGGCGGCGGCGATACCGGCACCGACTGTGTCGGCACGGCCCTGCGTCAGGGCTGCCGCAGTCTGATCCAGTTTGAGATCTTACCCCAACCACCGGACCAGCGCGCCCCGGATAATCCCTGGCCACAGTGGCCCAAAATCTTTCGGCTGGATTACGGGCACGAAGAAGCCGCGGCTCGATTCGGCCGCGATCCCCGCGTCTACTCAATCCTGAGTAAGCGCTTCATTGGTGACGAAGGGGGACGTTTGCGCGCAGTGGAAACGGTCGAGGTCCATTTGGCGGCACCGAAGAATGGGCGGGGAGGCCCGCATGAAATTCCGGGAAGCCGCAGAGAATGGCCGGCACAGATGGTTCTGCTTGCCCTTGGTTTTCTGGGACCCGAAACAAAAGGGCTGTTGGATCAGCTTGGAGTAGTAATCAACGATCGCGGCAATGTGGCCGTCGACGACGATGTAATGACGAGCGCGCCTAAAGTGTTCGCCGCAGGTGACATGACTCGCGGACAGTCGCTGGTCGTTTGGGCCATCGCCGATGGACGCCGCGCGGCAAGAGGAGTCGACAAGTACTTGATGGGAGAAACAGTGCTTAGATAAACGGTGTTCAGAGTACCAACTTCAATTGGGCTTGTTTGTTTAGTTGCAGTCCTGACACTCGCCACTCCGACGATCACAGGGCGGCTTGAAAGTACTAGAGAGCATGAGCGCAAGACCACAAACTGTGAAACGGCCCCGGCTACCGACCGAAACGGAAGACCAACGTTTTCCGCGCGGCGCGGAGATCCTGGTCGAAGGTCTCCTTCACGAGGGCATCGATTCGATCTTCGGCTATCCGGGCGGCGCGGTCCTCCACATTTATGACGAACTGTGGCGCAAGCGCGATCGGATCACGCATTACCTGGTACGCCACGAACAGGGCGCGGTGCATATGGCCGAGGGTTATGCGCGCGCGTCGGGCCGCGTTGGCGTTGCCCTGGTGACCTCTGGACCAGGCGCTACCAACGCGATCACCGGGATCGCGAATGCTTATCTGGATTCAACTCCAATCGTAGTCATCACCGGGCAAGTGCCGCTGCCTCTGATAGGTACAGACGCTTTTCAGGAAGTGGATACGGTGGGGATCACGAGGCCTTGCGTTAAGCACAATTATCTCGTGCGCGACGTGCGCGATTTAGGTGCAATCGTTCATGAAGCGTTTCATCTGGCCCGGACGGGACGGCCTGGACCAGTCGTAATCGACATACCGAAGGACGTCTCCGCCGATCAAACACGTTACTCGCGACTGGAAAAGATCAGTTTTCCGTGCATTGAGAGAACATCGGCGCCCGATGTCTTAGATGTCGAGCGAGCAGCTGCCGCAATTCTCAAGGCGCAGCGGCCGGTGCTTTATGTCGGCGGGGGTATTGTTAGCTCTGGCGCATGTGCGGAACTGCTGGATTTCGCGGAGCAGTTACAACTTCCCGTCACGCCCACATTGATGGGCCTCGGCGGTTTTCCTTCCTCGCACGCGCTCAGTTTGGGAATGCTCGGCATGCACGGGACTTATGCCGCGAATATGGCAGTCGCCGATAGTGATCTCCTGGTCGCAGTTGGCGTGCGCTTTGATGACCGCGTTACCGGAAAACTGGCGACGTTCGCTCCGCATGCGAAGGTGATTCATATCGACATCGATCCGGCGAATGTCGGAAAGAATCGGGTGCCCGATCTGTCAATGATTGCGGATGCACGTGAGGCGCTCACTGCTTTGCGCGCGCAAGTGGAGTCAACCGGCCCGGAAGGTATTAGGCAGAGCATTCAACGGCGCAATCGATGGTGGGAGCAACTGCGGTCGTGGCAGCGCGAGCAGCCGATGCAATTCACTGGATCACTTGACCATATCAAACCTCAGCACGTCATTCGCGAATTGCACCGCCTGGCGAATGGGGAAGCGATCATTGTGACCGACGTGGGGCAACACCAAATGTGGGCCGCGCAATTCTATCCGTTCAAACGCGCGCGCCAATGGATCACCAGTGGCGGGCTGGGGGCGATGGGCTTTGGCGTGCCTGCGGCGATCGGGGCGCAATTGGCGTTTCGCGATCAGCTCGTCGTCGCAGTGGTCGGCGATGGTGGTTTTCAAATGACTAATCAGGAACTGGCCACCGCCGTTCAATACGATCTCCCGGTGAAGATAGTCATTATGAATAACGGATACCTGGGGATGGTGCGGCAGTGGCAGGAGATGTTCTATGACCGGGCTTATTCGGAAGTGGATATGTCCGTGGCGCCTGACTTCGTCAAGCTGGCGGAAGCGTATGGCGCGTTTGGAGTGCGCGCAACTCTGCCGGACGAATTGCCTGCGGTGCTGGAAGCCGGTCTCTCGCACAAGGGAGTCGCGGTGATCGAGATCGTGGTGGCAAGGGAGGAGAATGTGTTCCCCATCGTTCCCGCCGGCGCCAGCTCGCGTGACATGATTTTTCAGAGTGAAGGAGTTTAGGAATTGCGAGTCGCGAATTTAAGAGGCGAGTCAGCAGAAGCACAAATTCGCAATCCGCAAGTCGAACTCCGAAATCCGAAAATGAATCACACTCTTTCCATCGTCGTTGCAGATCAGCCGGGCGAACTCTCCCGCATCGTCGGTCTGTTCAGCGCGCGTGGTTTCAATATTGAAACGATTTCGGTCGGCGCTACGCTCGATCCCGAGTGGGCGCGGGTCACGATTGTGACCAGCGGCGACGATCGCACGATCGAGCAGATCGTCAAACAGTGCGAACGCCTGGCGCGCGTTCGCGAAGTGCTGGATGTAACCACCAGCCCACACATCGAGCGTGACCTGGCTTTGATTACCGTAAATGCTGAGCCCGGAAAGCAACGACAAGAAGTTCTGAGTTTGGTAGACGTGTTCCGTGCCAAAGTCGTCGACATTTCGCACACTCAGATGATTGTCGAGACTTCGGGGAGTAAGGAAAAGGTCGAAGCCTTTATCGAGCTCTTGCGACCAGTCGGTATTCACGAGATTACCCGCGGCGGTCGCATCGCAATTGGACGTTTGTTGGTGTAGTGCCTGTTGAAAATGCGAAATAGCCACAGAATCAAATCACAAAGTCACAGAGGAAGATATGCAGTTCGGATACATTTGAGTCGGTTGCCCGTTCGCTTTCTCCGCATCTCTGCGTCTCTGTAGCGAACTTGTTCAGAACCCGATCAGGGAGTTTTGGAATCACTTTTGAGGATCGAATCAATGAAAATCTATTACGACAAAGACTGTAATCAGGACGCGTTGCGGGGAAAGAAACTTGCCGTCATCGGGTACGGCAGCCAGGGCTTCGCGCAATCGAATAACCTGCGCGAATCGGGTTGCGAGGTGACGGTCGGCCTTCGCCCGGAGAGTCCCTCGGTGGCGAAGGCGGAACAGTCGGGCCTGCGTGTCCTGCCTGTGGCGCAGGCTGCGGCTGAAGCCGACGTCGTGATGATGCTGGTCCCCGATGAACTGGCGCCCGAAGTGTATGCGCGCGATGTCGCCGAATCGATGACCCCCGGAAAGTATCTCGGGTTCTCACACGGCTTCTCCGTGCACTACGGTTTTATCAAGCCGCCCGCCGACGTCAACGTGTTTATGGTGGCGCCCAAGGGGCCGGGCCATCTGGTGCGTCACGAATACAAACGCGGCGCCGGCGTGCCTTGCCTGCTCGCGGTCCAACAGGATCCCACCGGCGACACGCGTGAGATTGGCTTGGCTTACGCTTCCGCGATCGGCGGCGGCCGGGCCGGCGTGATCGAAACCAACTTTCGCGAAGAGACGGAAACAGATCTATTCGGCGAGCAGGCAGTACTGTGTGGCGGGTTGACAGCATTAATCAAGGCCGGGTTTGAAACTCTGGTCGAAGCCGGTTACGCGCCCGAGATGGCCTACTTCGAGTGCCTTCACGAAATGAAACTGATCGTTGATTTGATTTACGAAGGCGGGATTTCGGAAATGCGCTATTCAGTTTCCAACACGGCCCAGTACGGTGACATGACGCGCGGGCCTGCGGTAGTCAACGACGAGACGAAGCGTCGGATGAAAGCCCTGTTGGCAGAGGTTCAATCGGGCGCATTCGCGAATGAATGGATGAAAGAAAACAAACGTGGGCGTCCACGGTTCAAGGAGTTGGAGGCGCAAACTAAAGCGCATCAAATCGAGCGTGTCGGCGCACGTCTGCGCGAAATGATGCCTTGGCTGGCCGAGGGGCGGCTGGTTGATAAAGCGAAGAATTGACGTTGATGTCCAGAATTTTCCAGTAATTGCCAGTAGTTGCTCGACCAACGGGGCATTAGCCCGACCGTAAGGGAGGGCTCAGATTCTTCAGGTTGCCACAATGAGCCCTCCCTTACAGTCGGGCAAGTGCCCTGCGGTACGATACGAAACCAGTTCCGCGGAGCTCGTAGATCGTTTATGAACAATCATCGCAGCCACACTATCACTCGCGGCGTCGAGCGCACCCCGAACCGTTCGATGCTGCGAGCGACGGGCTTTGGTGACGCGGACTTCGACAAGCCCATCGTCGGCGTGGCCAACGGCTACAGCACGATCACGCCCTGCAACATGCACCTGAATCGGCTGACTGAACGCGCGATGAGTGTTTTGCGTGAAGCGGGCACCATGCCGCAAAGCTTTGGCACAATTACCGTGAGCGACGGCATCTCGATGGGCACCGAAGGAATGAAGTACAGCCTGGTGTCGCGTGAAGTGATTGCCGATTCAATTGAAACGGTTTGTCAGGCAGCGAGTGTCGACGGCCTGATCGCGATCGGCGGTTGCGATAAGAATATGCCGGGCGCGATGATCGGTATTGCCCGGCTAAACATTCCTGCGATCTTTGTTTACGGCGGCACGATCAAGCCCGGCCATTACCAGGGCAACGACTTGACCATAGTCAGCGCCTTTGAGGCCGTGGGCCAATTCTGCGCGAACCGGATCAGCGCCGACGATCTGTTGGAGGTGGAGCGCCGCGCATGCCCCGGCGCCGGTTCCTGCGGCGGCATGTTCACGGCGAATACCATGTCCGCGGCGATTGAGGCTATGGGACTGAGTTTGCCTTACTCGTCAACGGTGGCCGCCGAAGACAAAGAGGCGACTGAGAACGCGGCCCGCAGCGCCGCCGTGTTAGCCAAAGCTATTCGCAAACAAATTCTACCGCGCGATATTCTCACCCGCCAGGCTTTTGAAAATGCGATCGCGGTGGTGATGGCGGTCGGCGGTTCGACGAATGCGGTGCTGCATCTGCTGGCGATCGCGCACGCCGCCGAGGTGCGGTTGTCCATCGATGATTTCGAAGTGATTCGTGCTCGCACTCCGGTGCTCTGCGATCTAAGACCTTCGGGCCGTTATGTCGCGACGGACTTGCATCGCGCCGGCGGCATTCCGCAGGTGATGAAGATGTTGCTGGTCCATGACCGGCTACATGGTGACGCACTCACAATTACCGGAGAAAGTATTGGGGACGCGCTGAAAGCCGTGCCCAACGAACCGCATTCGGAGCAGGACGTGATTCGCCATTGGGATGATCCACTTTATCCGCAAGGGCATCTCGTCATCCTGCAAGGGAATCTCGCGACCGAAGGCGCCGTGGCAAAAATCACCGGCGTGAAGAATCCGAAAATCACCGGGCCCGCCCGCGTGTTCGAGTCGGAAGAGGGTTGCCAGCAAGCAATTCTCAGTGGCCGGATAAGAGCCGGCGAGTTGCTGGTGATTCGCTACGAAGGCCCCAAGGGTGGTCCCGGCATGCGCGAAATGCTGGCGCCGACTTCCGCGATCATCGGCGCCGGCCTGGGCGACTCAGTCGCGCTAATCACCGATGGTCGTTTTTCGGGCGGGACGTATGGCATGGTCGTAGGACACGTCGCACCGGAAGCCGCCGTGGGGGGAACGATTGCGCTGGTTAAGGAAGGAGACTCGATCACGATCGACGCCGAGGCGCGGTTGCTCCAGTTGAACGTCGCGGAAGCTGAGTTGGCACGTCGCCGCGCCGCGTGGCTACCGCCGCCCTCGCGCTACTGTCGCGGTGTGTTGGCAAAGTACGCGGCGCTGGTTTCCAGTAGTAGTGTCGGCGCGGTGACCGATAACCAAAGAAGCGATGATTGAGCGAATCGAAATCTACGACACGACTTTGCGCGACGGCGCGCAGGGCGAGGGCGTGAACTCTTCCGTCGCGGAGAAATGCCGCGTGGCCGAGCACCTCGATGCGCTCGGCGTAGATTTCATCGAGGGCGGTTGGCCCGGTTCAAATCCGCGCGACATTTCATTCTTCGAACAGGCGCGCACGCTTCACTTGAGCCAGGCGCAAATCGCAAGTTTTGGCGCTACCCTTCCAAGCAGATTACCTGCGATAAAAACCCGAGCATACAGGCCTTGCTGAAAGCCGAGACCCCGGTCGTCAGCGTCTTTGGTAAATCGTGGCGGCTACACGTCACCGACGCCCTGCGAGTCGGCTGCGAAGAGAACCTCGAGATTATCGCGGACACGATTAGTTATCTGTCAGCCCGCGTGTCGTTTGTGATTTACGATGCTGAGCACTTCTTTGACGGCTACCGAAACGATCCGCTTTACGCGCTCGAGACGCTGCGCGCAGCGCTGTCCGGCGGGCCGCGACGAATTGTGTTCTGCGACACGAACGGCGGCAAGTCAAAAACATTCGCTTTGCGATCGTACGCGCCAACGCGAAGCTACCGAACTTTATGGGCAGCGAATGAAGGGCCGCCGGACGATCGAGCAATCGTAGAACTCTATCGCGCAATCACTCACGAATCCCGCCTCTCTGTTTCTTGCAGCCTACAAATTCGTCACTATATCTTTTCCAGATCGACACAAACGTTGCGCGGGGACGAAATCAAATGATCTCAAGCAGCACGAATTCATCCGGTTGTAACACTGTGCGTGTATGATCGTCTCGTACCCTAAGTTCCAGGTTCTAGTTGGCGCATAAAACGAATCTGCTTTTCTTGAAGCCGGGTTTTCCAGGTAGTCGGTTGCCGACGGCGAGAGCTGGCTTATCAGTTGCATGTTTCAAAGCGGATTTAAAGGAGTAGTGCCAGGAGGATTAGATTTCATGACGACTTTACGTGACGTTGCGCGCCGCGCAGGTGTTTCGACCATGACTGCTTCCCGCGTGGTGAACAAATCCCGGAGCGTCAAAGCAGATACGCGCGCGCGCGTCGAGAGCGCGATTGCTCAGCTGGGTTTCGTTCCCGGCGAAGCAGGCCGTTTGCAGGCTCAACAAAAATGCCGGACCAGGTTGTCGCTCACTCGATGTGATTCCGGCGAGGTGGTCGGTTACTCAAGCGATCAAGCGATCGTTAAGGGCGAACTTGCCTTGCGTCCCGCAACGGGCCGCAGAGACTTGTCTCAGGCTTCATCCCATCTCTCAGGTGATACCGTGCGCACCGTGTTGCGGATTGTCCGGGCCGCGCAACCCATTTCCCGCGTTGATCTGGCCCGGCGACTGGAAGTTAACCGTAGCACGGTATCTGGGATTGTTTCGCCCTTGATTGCTTCGGGCGTTTTGTGCGAAGCAGCACCGGAAGAGGCGCCGCTACACCGGCGCGGCCGGCCGCCAATCGGTCTCACGCTACGCGGCGACCGCTCGTTTCTTATCGGCGTCAACATTGGCGTACGCCGGACGCAGGTAGGCGCTGCGGCAACCGATGGGCGAATGCTCGATGAAAAATCGTTCGACACGCCTGCTGATTCAAACAAGGCAATGACCCAAATAAGATCCGTGGTGGGGCAGCTGCGAACTGCATTGCCAGAGCTTTCGCTGGTCTCAATCGGCGTAAGCGTCCCCGGCCCCACCGATGCCGGACGAAGAAAGCTGCTTTTTGCTCCGCATCTTGGCTGGCGTAATGTCCCGGTCGCCGATGCGTTGATCGAAAATGAGGCAGGCTCTGATAACTCCAGGAAAGGAGTGCCGGTCATTGTTGAAAACGACGCGACCGCCGCGGCGATCTATGAAGCGCGGCGGCGTTTGCGCGCCCGCACGCCTGGGACGCAAGACAATTTCATCCTGGTCCGGGCGGGTACCGGTATCGGCGTCGGGTTGGTATTGGGCGGTGAGGTCTATCGAGGAAGCGGAACCGATCGCGGTTTGCTCGGCGAGTTCGGTCACATGACAATTGTCGCCGGCGGCGATCCGTGCGCCTGCGGGAATCGCGGTTGTTGGGAAGTCTATGCCTCAGCCGCTGGTGCCGCCTCAATCTATTTGGGCTCGGGGGCGTCCGCCCGAGGCAGAACGCCCCCACGATTTATCGAGATAGTTGCGCGTGCCGGTGAAGGAGAATTGCGAGCGCAGACCACCCTGGCGCGAATCGGTGAAAATCTCGGGATCGGCATCAGCAATGTGATTACCGGTCTGGGAGTGTCCCGAGTAGTGATAAGTGGACGAATCGTCCATGGCTGGATGTTTATCCGGAAGTCACTCGAGGAAGCAGTAGCTCAGACGATGGCCGGACGGTTGTCGAACTGGTCCATAGAACCAGGACAACCCACAGGTGCAGGATTGGGGGGAGCCGTCGAAGTTGCCATTGACCATTATCTGACGGAACTTGCTCGATCAATGCGCGCGGCTGCGTGACCTGGTTCGATCTTAAGCCTGCCGTAGGTTCGGACCGAAAGATTGATCGATCAAATGGAAGTATATTATCTGGCGGTCGCGGCCGACGTACCAATTCGACATCGAGAGAAATAATCAAAGATGTTCTTGGTGTCTGTTTGGTGTCTACTATTGGCGAGCACCAGAGAGACTAAAGAGAATTACGAGCACGAGCGAGAAGACTCGCAAATTGCGCCACCGTAGTTGGTTGTAGGAGACTCCTGAATGTGAATAGTTCAGGAGATCGTCTGAGGTCGTTGCCCCCCTTCGGCACCATACTTCTTCAAATTTTCCTTAGCCAGTTCACACATCATCGGGGTTTTCCAAAAGAAGATCGATAAGGTGCTTTTTCGGCCCTAGAGAAAATGATGCTCCTTGATCGCCAACGCGAGGCCATGATCTCCATCAGGCTGAGGCTCGTTTCGCAAAACCTGGCCAAGCAAGATCGCACTGGCGCCAGTGCCGTGACCATTTAAAAACTTAATGGCCAAGGTCAAGTCAGCACCCGTGACAACATAAGTTCAACCGGCGGAACGGCCATGCCACTCCTTCAAACCGACCCCCTTACCCTGCCTTAGAAAACTCTTGACCACCTCAGGGTGCGTCGGGTAAGGTTGAAATATCCGGCAGTTTCCGACACAAGAGAGCTGCCGGCTTGATAATTGAACTCAAGCGACAAAGGCACACCCAGCGTGAGCTGGGGCCGCAAAGCCAACGGAGGTCAAAACCAACTTGACCTGGCTGGGTTACCGAAATGAGGGAAAGATCTCGAGAGCTTCGCGTTTTCCTGCGCGTCTCTTTCTTTCTCCTTAACTCTGCAAATCAATCTCCGTTTAGGCTTACCGGCAGGCCTTGGAAGGAATTACTGCCCCCTGCATTCCGCAGTGTGAACCTTCTTGTCCTCGCGCGTCTGTCTGCGGTGAATCTTTTCACCAAAGACATGGTCATCGCCCCGACCATTAACCGACTCACTTGATCTCGGGCGAAAACCCGTGCGGAGAAGACAATGAAGAGAATCAATGGAGCTCTAAAGCTCAACTGCGTCGTAGTCCTTCTGGCTATGACCGCAATGACGCTAATCGCAATAAAACAAAACGTACATGCGCAGGGGGGGCAGGGCCTGAACGATCACGGCTCCGCTAAAGAGGTTCGACTTCAGGGTGAGCTCGAAGTGATATACGAAGATGCCCATCCCAGCGGTCGTTTGCTCTACTTTTTACACACCAACGGAAAGAAACTTTCGCTTCATCTCCCCGGGAATCCGCCCACAACGCTTCGCACCGGCATGCGTGTCGACGTTAGGGGAATTCAAGTTGGTGAGACCTTGGAACTGAATTCGGGCGGCAGCATGACTCCGACGTCTGGCGCTCCAGCGGTTTCGGGTAATCCGATGGGCCAGCACAGAGTGCTGGTTATTATGGTTAACTTTCAGGACAAGCAGACCCAGCCGTTCACTCAAGCGGACGCGCAGACTGTTATGTTCGGTACTACCAGCGACTTCTATCGCGAGGCTTCATATGGCCAAACGTGGCTTACCGGCGATGTGTTTGGCTGGTACACGATACCCGTGAGCTACACCGCCTGCGATACGGCCGCGATTGCCAGCTATGCGCAACAGGCAGCTGCCGCCGCGGGTGCAAATCTATCCGCATATGATCACTACGTCTACGCCTTTCCGCAGAATGCGTGCAGTTGGCAGGGCCGCGGATCGGTGGGCGGCACTCCGTCGGAGGCCTGGATCAATGAGTGGTTTGAGTTGGGGATCGTCGGTCACGAGCTTGGTCACAACTTTGGGTTATATCACTCAAGGTCATCCGACTGCGGCGCAGTCAGCGTCGGCGCTAACTGCACTACAAACGAATACGGAGATACTCTGGACATAATGGGAGGCGGTACCGCTCATTTCAATCTCTATCAGAAGGAGCGATTGGGCTGGGCCAACGGAGCGATTTCGCCGCCGATTACTAACGTAACTTCCAGTGGTACCTATTGGTTGGATTCTTACGAGCAGGCCGGTTTGATTTCCAAGGGCTTGAAGATCTTGAAGTCAACAGATCCCGTTACGGGAATGAAAACGTGGTACTACGTCGAGCATCGTTACGCCTTCGGGTTTGACAACTTCTTGTCGGGTAACACAAATGTGCTGAGTGGTGTCGTGGTCCATACCGGCTCTGAATCGGGCGGCCAGGAGAACTATCTGCTCGACATGACGCCTTCCACCACCTCGTGGTATGACCCGGCTCTCACCGCTGGCCAGAGCTTCAATGACCCGGACGCCGGTGTGACGATTACAACTTTGTCGGCAGACGCAACTGGAGCTCTGGTGGCCGTGACGTTAGCCCCTCAGCCTTGTGTGCGCGCAAATCCGACGCTAACTGTTTCTCCATCACAAAGCCCCTGGGTTCCATCAGGTAGTACGGCTAACTTCACCGTCTCTCTCCAGAATAACGACGGCGTTGGCTGCACCGCCTCTAATTTTAATTGGCAAGCCGTAGTTCCCAGTGGATGGTTTGCTGGCTTCGGCTCACCAGTGTTGTCCGTTGACCCCGGGTCGACGGCCACAACAAACCTGCAGGTTACCTCGGCAGTTGGAGCGGCAGATGGGTTTTATGGGATCAACATGAGCGCTGCGAACGGCTCGAGCCCTGCGAATTTATCATCCGGCTCTGCGACTTATTCGCTTGTCTCAGCGCTGGCGGTAGCTGTTGTGCCGAGTCAAACGTCATACATGAGGAACCAGACTGCCGCCGTCAACGCGACCGTCAGGGCTGGCGGTTCTCCTGTGTCTGGAGCAGCGGTGACGTTCACGATGACCAGGTCGAACGGCTCAGTTGTGACGAGCACTGCCACCACCGGAGCAAACGGAGTCGCGAGTTTTGCGTACGTCTTTAATCGGAAGAAGGACCCTGCGGGCACTTATCAAGTGCGAGCACAGGCAAGCTCAGGCGGAGTGTCTGGCAGTGGCGTAGTGACCTTCGCAGTAAAGTAGACGACAGTCGTCTTCAATCTACTCAGTAGCAGAAAACGTTCTTACAAAAAGCGGGCTCGGCTTTCGCCGAGCCCTTTTTGGAGTCAGGCCCTTCGGGAGAGCCTCGGTTAACTTCAGAGACGCTACGGGCAGCCAGGACAAGTTCCCACAGACAGATTGTTGTTATACCTGTCGAGTTGTGTAGCCAGGCAGTTAGCCTGCGCCGTCTGTGCTGCCGTCAGGTTGTTATATGTGTTGCCGTTGAAGCTGATGGCAACCAGAAGCGCGTGAGCGCATGCCCTCGCGTTCATGGAGTTCGTACTCTGCCCCGCTCCCGCCAGGACGTTGAGATCAGCGGCAACAAGCTGAGCGACCATGTTGAATATCGGGTCGCTTGCCACCTTCTTGCCGCCGTTGATTGTCATCTTGTTAAGAAGATTCACAACCGGCTGACAGTCGCTGGCAACGTCGGGATTCGGATTGGTGTCAGTCAACACCAGAGACCCAAGGGTGAGCGTACCCGTCTGGAGCGTTCTATCCAGGGTAGGCTTCTGTCCGCCGTTCGACTTGGCACATGCTGACCAGTTCTTCCAGAAACCGATCGTAAGCCCCATTCCGCCCGGTGGCGGTTGGTTGTTAATGGTAAAGACCTTAGTCTGACCCGCAGTCACTGTGAAGTCAGTGCACACCACGCTGTTGTCGCCGCTTGGATTGAACACCGAATAAAGCGGTGGTCCCAGCGTCGTCAGCCAGCCCGGCTGCATCTGCTCGCACATTTGGTAGGTCGTTCCTGGTAACAGTTTCGTGGCAAAGTTAATGGTTCCACTGTTACCCGAATTTGCCGTACCGCTTTCGAGTATGGTTCCGGCCGAGCCCGCTGACGCGCCGGATCTGATTTGGAAGTTAAAGGAGTTGGCACCAAGAGCGCCACCATTGAACGTCTTGATTACCTGCGCCATACCCTTCTTGGTGTTAGTGATGGTACAGGTCTTATTGCCCCCAGCTGCCAATGTTACGCTGCCATTCGCTGCACAGTCGCCTCCGATGACCGATACGTAGTCACTGAGAGCGGTGCCGGTGCCGGCTGCCTCACTGGCAGTATGTGCACCGATACTTACAAACTGCGCTCCGGTTGAACCAGTGTCACCGACATCGGTCGCGAAGGTGGTGCCGTCGATCTTCAAGTTGAACTTCCCACTATCGTTCGATGGCACCACGGTCTTGGTGACCGTCAGCTTGGGCTTCTTCGTGTTAGTAAACGTGCAAGTAACTACTTCACCACCAGCAAGGTGAATAGCACTTGGATCATCCGCCGGATCGCCAATGCTGGAGGTGCAGGTAGCACTGGTTGTGTAATCTGAGCTAGCGGTCTCGGCTACTGAGTAAGTGCCCGGTAGTTGCAGCCCGCTATTATTGGGTGTGGTCGCGTCGGCCAACAGGAAAGTTGCGCCGCCGTTGTATGACGGCGTAAAGGTGAATAGCGTAGTATCGCCGCTTGGGTTAGTGACTTTATCTACTACGATCCTGCCGTGGGTGACCTCCTGGTTCTCAGTATTAACGAAGGTGCATGTAACGTTCTCACCTTCCTTCAAGTTGATATTCACGCCGTTGGTGGTACCTGATTGGCTACCGCCATTGGCACTCGTCACGGTACACACTATTGGGGAGCCGAGGTCCCAGCCGGTGACTGGGGTCTCCGTGACGGAGTAGGAGTTGCCGCTATTGCTCGTGACGAGAATATTGTTGAATGCCTGGGTGTTGATGTGTGTTGGATCCGCATCGTCGTCCAATATGAAGCTCGCAGGTGTCAACCCGCCAGTGGCCGAGAAATTGAAGTCCTGCGGACCGTCAGGGACCGTGTCCTTAATGATGGTGATGGTCGCCGGAAAGATTACCGCGTCTGCTGAAAGTGAGCGATCCTGGTTGCCTCCCGAGCCATCAAGGTCCTTGAGACGAGTGTGATATGGTGAGCCGGAAATGGAAACGGCTGAGTTGGATAGACCCCAATCCGTGCGCGTCGCTATATGTCCGCCCCAAGCGAGCACAGGATTAGCCACACCAGCAGTGAAGGTGATAGAGATACTCGCCGATTTATCGCCTACAAAGCCGGTTCCGGCGGAGTATGAATAGGCGCTGACGCCTGTGATCGTTCCGCCGTAGATCGTAAAGACGCCTGCGATAGGGGTTACTCCCGCACCCGTAACTTGCGGGTCGGCCGGAATCGGAAATGTGGTAGACCCACTGCAGCCGGAGACCCCGACGCACGGATCCGCGAGGGATCCTACCGAGCGATTGAAGGTGGTCAAGTAATCGATGGCGTGTTTGCTACTCTTTGTGGTATCCCATTCGAACGTGACCGTATGGGAAGCCAGAGTGAGGCCGGTGAATGTTAACCGATAAGGGATGGAATCGCCCTCGACGTAGGTTGATTTGCTCGCTCCTAAGTTGCCATTCACCCAAGCCACTGGAGGGTCATTGGCGAACTGATCCAGGCTCGCCGCACTGTCAGTGAAAGTAGTCTGAACTTGACCCGAACTGCTGCCGGTTGCTGTCAGTACGAACGATACGCCTAGATCGTGCGTTTGGATCACAAAGCTCGCATCGTAAATGTTTCCCAAATCATCAGCCGCCACAGATGACTGCCAGGCCGTATCGTTGTCGCTCTCGTCAATTCTGAGTGCGACGATCTCGCCCGGCTGCCAACCGGATCCGGTGATCACCACCGTCGCACCGGGCGCGTAGTCAGACCTGTCCGTCTGGACCGTCGGATCCGCCACGCGCAGCTCGCGCATGGCGGCCAGGAAGAGAGACTTCGGCGGACTCTTCAAACGGCCCACATCAGAGCGGGGCGCTGCGGCAGGCTGATTTGCAGCCAGGCCAAAAAGGCGTGCAGCCGAACTTCCAAATGCCGCGAATAGGACAACAGAGACGACAATCGCGAAGACACCGACTCGAAGAGCGGTGCGGGGGGAATTGATCTCTCTCATGGTTGGGGGCTCCTACATATTTGTACCGAAACGGTCGGTGAGTGAACTGACTCGATGGTCGCCGCGGACGGCGTGGCGCAGAGTCTCGGTGGATCGGGAAACGCTCGATCGGCGTGCGCGAGAAACCATTGGGGCGATGTGTTTCATGCTTGTGCGGGTCGAACTCTCAAGCGACTCGCATAGCCTTCACAAGAAATGGTGCTCCTTGATCGCCAACGCGAGACCCTGATGTCCATCAGGCTGAGGCTCGTCTCGCAAAACCTGTCCCAGCAAAATCGCATTGGCGCCAGTGCCGTGACCATTCAGAAACTTAATAACCAGGCTCAACTCAGCACCCGATTTCATTTCTCTGGGTATCCGCAGGTAAAGACCGGTGGAGCTTATGTTGTCGAGCGCAATCAAGTTCAAAAAACTCGCCCGTTTTATCAATGCCAGAGACGGTTGTCGGAAAGTTCTGAAACTCGGTTTTCCCACGTCGCTCCAACACGCCAATCTCTCTTCCAGCGTCGGCTCTGGATTGCCCTTTGCCAACAGCCCCTGAGCGGTTCACCGCTCGTCCACGCTCTGACACGTGTAGCGGCGTCAGGATATAGATGCCGGGGCTGTCGTGCATCGGGGCAAGATGCCTTTTTTCATGGCAGTTTTCTGCCTCTGCAGGAGGCAGAAGCAGAAGCACGACCAGGTGCAACAGTCCCTAACTCCCCACTGCTTATTCAGTTATCGGGGTATCTGGGCGAGCCTGTGGCGGAAGGCGTAGATGATCAACTCCAGTCGATCTGAGACGTTCAGCTTTGAAAAGATTGAGCTGAGGTGATGAGTCACCGTGGTTTCGCTGATAAAGAGCCGCTGGGCAATCTGCTTGTTCCTAAGGCCCTCGGCGATTAGCGCTATCACCTCACGTTCCCTGTCCGTGAGGCTGGCAATTTTGGCTTCTGCCGGATCAATCTCCGGCGCCTGCGTCATCTCATTCAGGACAGAGCCCATCAGCGAGCGATCCAGCCACACTTCTCCCTGGTGAACCTTGTTGATGGCTTTTATAAGCACGTCGGCCGCGGTTTCCTTTAACACGACTCCCATAGCGCCTGCGTGTATGGCTCGACGCTGGCTTTCGGAACTTCGCAATCCCGTGAGCACCAGCACCCGTGCGTTCCTGGTCACCTGCCGCAACTCCGGAAGAAAGGTTAAGCCGTCTTCATCGCCCAGGAGGATGTCGAGGATGATCATGTTCGGTTGTTCGCTTGCTGCTAATGCCAGAGCCTCTGAACGGTTGCCGGCAACGCCGATTACTTTCATTGCCGGATTTTGGTCGATAAGCATTCGTAGTCCTGCTCGCACCACGGCATGATCATCAACGATTAGAATTCGAATCGGCTCTGGGGCGGCGCTACTCATATTAGGCTATAGGGGAATCCGCACGCATACCACTGTGTCATTATCCTGATCTGTGTAGACTACAGTTTGGCCACCTAAGGCAGCGGCTCTGTCAGCGATTGAGCGGGGCGTGAAAGAAGCCTCTCCCAGGCGTTTGAGGCGCTGGTTCTTAAGTTGCATCTCGAGATGACCGTCTTTAACGCCGATCTCTACTTTCGCGTAGGTGGAGGTACTATGTCGCCGGACATTACTCAATCCCTCTTCAATCATCTGGAATAACTCCGCGGCGAGACGGTCGTAGATAGGCAACTCGTCGTTGGCGTTAACCTCCACATTGAGGCCTGTAGCCTCGGAAAACTTTGAGGCAAAGCGCCGCACTGTGGGTACGAATATGTCACGAGGAGATTCACCTCTTCGCAGTCCTCCGATGTAGCTACGCAAGTCGGCAATTTCACCATTAGTTAGCGCCAGGAGCTCTTCGACTTCATTATGAACATCTTCTCCGCTTTGGAGTCTCTGTTTGACGGCCGCGAGACCAAACTGTAATCCGATGTAAGGTTGAATCACGCTATCGTGAATGTCCTGGGTAATCTTCCTCCGCTCCTGTCCGGCAGCGTCCGAAGCGAGACTATCGACCAGTCTGATATTCTCCAAAACGCGGGTCACCTGTTCCATCACCTGCGAGACGAATTCGATATCCACATAATCGAGGCGACGCGTCCCGCCCACAACATAAAGCCGGCCCACCGGCTGTGCGCGATAACAGACCGGGACAGAGAAACAGGATTTGCCGTCGAGAGCGCTAATGAACGTGGAACTCTTGGGGTCACCTTTTGTTAAGTCTCCGGTTTTCGTGTCATACAGAAGTATTTCGCCTGGATTTCCTTTGCGGTAGATTACTGCGTGAGCGGGCGACACAGTTAGGAAGACCCGCGCCATCTCTTCCGTTATTTTGCGGGATGGGTTTCTTGGGTCCGGACCATTTTGATCGGCGCGATGCAGGTTGTATGGTCCCTCGTTGCTGCTTCCGTACAATCTGATGGGTTGGCGCGCTTGAGATTGAGGAAGAATCAAGAGACAAGAGTCGGCCTGATAGGAGGAGCGCAGACTTTCAAGGGCCGATTGAATCGTCCTATCAACTCCGAAGCGCGGATTGGAGAGGACAGTAACCTCCTTCATTAGCTGGAGGCGCGCTCTTAACCTGCTTTGGAGCCCGCCCCAGAAGGCAATCAGATAACCTAGAACCAAAAGATAGATTGGCCGAAGCAGAAAGCGATTGAGTTGAAATTCAGGTCCTACCGGCGCAGTGACATACCCGACAACTGTGAAAAGAACCGCCGAAGCAACCGTGACGCGCAGTCCTGAGACAAGACCCCATTCGAATGAGGCAACCAGGATCGCGAAGAAAAAGAAAAGGAAGAAGACACTATCAGTCCCGTTGCTGAGGGCTATCAGTGCGACATACCACGCAAGGTCGATCCAGTGCAGGCTCTTGAATGGCAGAATCGGACTACGACGAACGGAAAGAAAATAGATCACAACGCTGTAGACGCAATACCCAAGCAGCGTTAGATAAATGAGACCCGTGAGCCGATCTGCCCCAGGTGGATCAATATAAGTGACCACAACTGCCCAAAAGGCGAGCACCACCCGCACAAAAGCGATCATGCGCACATCCGCGCGGTTGAATGCATCGCTGGATGCCGAATCCTTTGTGTAGCCGCGGTCAACCAAATCAACGCCCCCCGGTCGAGTCCTCGGTGCTGACAATTCGCTTGGGGTCCCTGAGTTCAGGCTTATTTCCTTGAGACATAGGATAAAGGCAATGATTGAGCTTTTCTTGAGAAATACTTAACGCCGATCTTAAACATGACGGGGGTTTAACTCGGATTTATGACGTTTAAAGAGCGCGTTACCCCAAAGAGCCGGTTTAGACGGTGGTCGAGACTGTTATTAGGGTCTGTTCTATAGCATTTTTGCGACAAAGATGGTAGGGCCGGATGATCCTCCTGAGAGAGGCAAATCTCAGAAGGCTTGGAAAGTCCTTGCAAAATGCTTGCAATCTAATTATTATCCCACCCTAGATTTTTGAGGTGGCCCTGAATGGATACGCGGCGCGGCCGCCCATTCTCCCCGACGCTCGCAAGTTCAACGCCCCGATGGATCGAGATGATTGGAACTTGATCCATCCTTAGTATTATAAGGAGTAGAAATGCCCCCCCTCTCCGGACCGCAGCACTCGTTTCTTCCTCGTGTCCCATTTGGAAAAGGAAGTCGCGTGGCACGCTACGGCAGCGCCGTGGCCGTTACGATTCTGGCAACCGTTCTGACTTACATCATGTGGGCCTGGCTGGGCTCAACGATCTCGCCTCTCTTTTTGATCGGCGTACTACTTGTTGCGTGGTACGGAGGACTGAGGCCAGGGTTGCTATGCGCTATCTTCTCCGTCGCCGCATGCAATCTGGTTTTCGCTCAACCACCAGGGTCTCTCTCTCTGGGCGCGGATGATCTGCTGCGACTGGCAACCTTCATGATTGGAGCAGTTTTTGTCAGTTCGCTCACCTTGGGCAGACGCCAGGCAGAGCGGGCCGCGCTCGATGCCGAAAGGCAACTCACTATCACCTTGAAAAGCATCGGTGACGCAGTCATCACGACTGACGCCGCGGGGCGGATTACGTTCATGAACGCGATCGCCCAGTCTCTGACTGGTTGGTTGCAACATGAGGCGCACGGCCGTGAGATCGAAGAACTGTTTCGCATCATCGACGCCGAAACACGTTGCGAGGTCGAGACAGTTGTAGCTCGCGTGCTGAGAGACAACGTCGTGCTCAGTCTCGATGGGCCCGTGTTCATGGTCGCGCGTGACGGCACTGAGGTGCCGATTGATCAGATAGCCACTCCGATGCGCGACAACGACGGCCGGATTAATGGCATAGTGCTGGTACTGCGAACCATCGCCGATTCGAAACCTAAAGCTCCCGCGCGGGCGCTGGCGGAAACGATCACTTTGTTGGATGCCGTAGACGCGAGCTTGTTGGCAGTGGATCTCAAAGGCTGCTGCGCGTTCGCGAGCAAATCGGCGGCCCAACTCCTGGGCTACCAGTCATACGAATTGACCGGCAAGGATATCAGCGAGCTGCTGCCTTCGAGCAGTGATAGAGACTGGGCCTATGCGGGGCAAGAGTGGAGTTTGCCCGGTAATGTGCAACCGGACGTGGGCGCTCTAATGACCACCGAAACGCTGACGCGGCAGGATGCGACCCAGGTTCCGGTCGAGTTATGCCGGGCGCCGCTGATTATCGGCGAGCAAGTTGTGGGAACGGTTGTAACCATCACCGATCTGACTGAACGGAGACGCGCGCAAGAGGCAATCACCAGATTAGAGTCGATTGCCGACTCAGTTGGCGAGGCAATCATTACCCACACGGCTGATGGCATTATCACCTCCTGGAACCGCGCCGCCGAGCGAATTTACGGTTTCCTCGAAGAAGAAGTCGTCGGACGTCATGTCTCGATTATCAATCCTCCCGGCTCCAGGGAGGAGTTGCAGAAACTATTCGACCGCGTCGTGCGGCGGGAACGTCTCGAACCGTTTGAAACAGTCCGCCTTAAGAAGGGCGGGGAGCAAATCTTTGTCTCGATAACTACGGTCCCGCTCGACAACGGAATCGGGTCACCGGTCTGCGTGGCCCAGATTGTCTCCGACCTGACGGAACGTAATCGGGCCGAAGCAGCAGCGCTGCGGGCGAGTGGAGAACAGGCTGTGATGAGCCGGCAGCTGGCAGAGACGGTTAAGAACCGTTTGCCTAAGACTGCCCCCGCCAGCAAAGTAACCAGTCAAACTGTCGTCGTTCCGAGAACGCGTTCCGCGGAAGCAGCTACTGCGATTCTGATCGGACGCTCATCAGTAATGAAGAAGTTGTATGCGACCATCGAACGGGTCGCGCCGTCCGACAGTTCGATCCTGATTACCGGAGCCACCGGCACCGGCAAGGAACTCGTCGCTCGCGCTATTCACGAAAAGAGCCGGCGGTCGCGCGGTCCATTCGTCGACCTCAACTGCTCGGCAATTCCGGAAACTTTGATTGAAGCCGAGCTCTTCGGCCATCAGCGTGGAACTTTCACCGGCGCTCATGAGAATCGTGAAGGTCTGTTCGAAGCAGCCGCCGGTGGAACAATTTTTCTTGATGAAATAGACGCTCTGCCCCTGGCAGCTCAAGCCAAGCTCCTGCGGGTCCTGCAGGACAAACGCGTTCGCCGGGTAGGCGGCCGCACAAATATTGCTGTCGATGTGCGAATTATCTCAGCCACCAACTGCGATCTGAGCCAGGCGATCAGTGAAGGCCGTTTTCGCGCCGACTTGTTTTACCGCTTGCGGGTTTTCCCCATACACACTCCCGAGCTTCGCCATCGCGCGGACGACCTGGAATTGTTAATCGACCATTTTCTGGATCGTCATGCCGAGCAGCAGGGAGTATCGCGGCCACGGTTTAGTCCGGAAGCAATGACGGCGCTGTTGCAGTATTCCTGGCCGGGAAATGTGCGAGAGCTGGAAAGTGCGGTTGGATACGCGCTGGCAATTGGCGCGCAGGAAGAGTTGGGAATTCAGGATTTGCCGCCTGAGTTTGCGCTGCTAACCCAGGACGCCCCGCTCAGCCTGAAGCAGGTTTTGGAGGGTTACCGAACCGACGGCGCGCCTCTGGCGGACATTGAAAAGCACTACATCCTTTCGGTGCTCCAGCAGTTTGATGGAAACCAGGTAAGGGCCGCCGCGGCGCTGGGAATTGATCGAAGCAAACTTTATCGCCGCCTCAAGCAGTATGGAATCAAGGCCGTAAAGTTTCTTCAGGAAGAGCAGGGCGACGGTATGCAACTGCTCTCGACCCCCAAAGCCGAAGTGCAGGTGGCCGCCGGCGAAGCCCCGGCCGGCGTGCCGCGCCGGGCGACAGTATCAGCAGGATAGGAAATTATGGAGTACGGCGACTTGTCGCCGCTTTTGCCCCGACTAAAAAGAGGCCGCCAACATCCCGAAAATCTTGCCGGCCTTACCCGCGAAAGCGGCGTCACGTCTCCGCACTCCCTGGCTTACCAACCTCGCCGCGATTGCTCAGGCGCGCCCGCTCTCAACGCACAACTGCTCGCCAGCGAGCAACTCTTGGCCTTCCAATTGAAACCTCGAAACCAAAAAAACAAAATATTTTCATCGCCTGCTACTTGTCCTAACTCGCGTTAGCGCAACAAAGTCTCCCGCTCCAAAGGTGTCTTGATCGCGCGATCTCGGCTCTCCATTCACACTTTTGGCCTGATTGTTGCTGCCTCCGCAGCACACGATTCTTGTGTTCGGCGTTCCTGTCTTCCATTGAAGGAATGGTCCGCAGTTGTGGAATTCACCCGCAGTTCAACGTTTTTGGGTGATGCATTGCAGAAATAGCTGAAGCCATTGTTGGCGCAGACAGTAAGCCCAGGTCCGCATCTACAGACAGCTTCAGGCCAGGTTCAAATTCAGGATCGTTTGTTTTCCTTTCGCGATGTGCGGGGATCGCTTTCCACCCGATCTGGCGGTCCCGCGATGAGGCAAATTCACGAGATACCCCGGGTAATCCGCTGGCGGTCGGAACGATCAGAGGGAAGCTTTAGGGCGTGCCCTGCGGTCGTTTTGGATCCAGACCGTTGGTGGTTGCGAAAATTTTCGTCTCCCAAGCAGGTGGCATCACCTGTTTGGAGAAGTTGTCTCAGGAGTCTCAATGAGTATGCAGCCCCCCTCTAGCTCCAGCCCTGGCTCTTTCCGTCGTTCGCTGTCCACCAAAATCATCAGACTTAAACGCCAGCCGGCACGTTTGCTCGTGTTGCTGGCCTTGATGACTTTGGCGGCCACAGCGCTCGCGGCCACGGTTTCATCGTCGTCTTTGCGCGGGTTCATCTTCGGGGCGGCTACCAGCGGGACCGGCGGTTCCGGAAGTCCTGTGGCCCTGTCCAAAGCGGCGCTTACTGATCCGCTGTGGACGGCGGCAGTCACAACGACGGCCAGCTCAACCATGACGGTCGAGCGGCGCGGCCATACTGCGACGCTGCTCGCCGATGGCAAGGTGCTGGTCACTGGCGGCGAGAACGCAAATGGTTTTGTTACCCAGGCAGAGATCTACGATCCCACCACCGCAACTTTTTCAGTCTCGGGAAATCCCAGCGCTCCGCGCGCCGACCATACCGCTACACGTCTGTCCGACGGGCGAGTATTGATCGCCGGTGGTCGTACCAACCTTGGGCCAACCAACTCAACTGAGATTTTCGATCCCACTTCGGGAGCATTCAATAACGGACCGAATCTGAACAGTGCCCGATCCGGCCAGAGCGCAACTGCGCTCAGCGATGGCCGAATTGTCTTCGCCGGCGGCGACGCGGCGGGCAGTGTCGAGATCTACGATCCACAGGCGAACACCTGCACGGGTATCGGCGCTACTTTGACGGCGCCACGCGCGATGCATTCGGCGGCGCTCTTGAATGACGGAAACATTTTGGTTGTCGGTGGTAAAGCGCCTGACGGCAGCAACGTGCTTACCGGAGAAATCCTCAACGTTGCTTCCTCGACATTTTCAGACGCCGGCAATCACACAGCGGATGAGCACATTCGCGCGCTGCTGCGCGTCTTGCCTGACGGCAAGGTGCAAATAATCGGCGGCACGGATCACGAAGACATGGAGATCTACGATCCGGCCATCAACGCGTTTGGTGCGCACGCGCACGTCTTTCCCATCGGCGACATTCACCCGGAGTTGTTACAGCAGATCATGGATGCGCAGACGCGCGCGGCGATGTTTCGTCTCGGCGCCTCCAGCACATTACTGAATCGCACGGGGCAAACAATAATTGAGCTTTCGGGATCGAACCAGGCATTAGTTACAGGCGGCGTTGATTCCAGCGGCGCCTTTTTAAATTCCGCCTCTACTCTGAACAGCTCAGCAGCGACGATTACAACTGACAAGCTCGACTACGCGCCGGGCACGCCCGTGATCGTGAGTGGCACCGGCTGGCAACCGAACGAGGTTGTCACGATCATGTTCCACGAAGACCCGCACGTCGGCACCGAGAATCCCCATACCTTCACCGTGCAAGCCGACGCCGACGGGAACTTCGTTAATCAACAGTACGCTCCTGAGGATTCCGATCTGGGCATCACCTACATTCTCGCGGCGACCGGTGGAACTTCAGGTAGGACTGCGCAGACGGCGCTAACGGATGCCGGAAGCTTAGCAATCGGCAACAATGCAATAAGTGCAGCTAATATCTGTGCAGGATCAACCAACGTTCCCATACATAGTTTTTCATTATCAGGCAGTGGTGGCGGTGGCACAGTTACAGGCCTGAGTTTTGTTACGACGGGAAGCTACGCCGCCGGTGACATTGTAAATTTCAAATTGTATTACACTGACACTACTAACTCCTTCTCAACGACGACCCTAGTTGCTACTATTGCTTCTCCGACTGCAGCTGGCACACAAACGTTTCCCACCTTTTCTCGAGCTGTTGGGAATAACCCTCGTTATTTTTGGATCAGTATGGACGTCGTCTCGTCGCCAACAAGTGGACACACCATAGCGGTCAACGGAACCGCGTCTTCTAACGTGACAGCCGACGTGCCTGTAACTGCTGGTCCTAGTGCTGCAAGTGGTACACAAACTTTGACGACCCCTGGCACATGGCTTGGCACAACCAGTACCGATTGGAACGTCGCTACAAACTGGTCATGCAGTGTAATTCCGACCTCTACTACCGACGTTACAATTCCATCAGGTGGAAACCAGCCCGTAATAGGAGCAGTAGGTGGCACGGTCCGCAATCTCACCATCAACAGCGGCGCGACGCTCACCATAACCGGTTCGAACAACTTGTCGGTAGCAGGTAGCTGGAACAACAACAGCGGAACATTCACGGCGAACACCAGCACAGTAACATTCACGTCGACAACAACCGGAAAAACGATTGCAGGAACACTCACCGGCGCAAGTAAGTTCAACAACCTGACCTTCAACGGTTTGGGTGGCGGCTGGACATTTTCTAGTAATGCGGATGTCGGCGGAAACTTTACGATAACCAATGGCAGTGTCACCGCTCCAAGTGCGCTTACAGTTACGGGAAACTGGACAAACAGCGGGACCTTCACTCACAACAGCGGTACCGTCACATTCAACAACACTACCGCAAGCAATACGCAGACGCTCTCGGGCAATACGACATTCAACAATCTAACCGTATCCAACACAAACGGGACGATTGCTTTCGGCGCTACCACAACTACCATCGCCAATACTTTCAGTAGGACTTCCGGGACCACAATGGATCCGGGGACCGGCACCATAATTTTCACCGGCGCGGCCGGGTCAATTGCCGGTGGGAGCTCAAAGACCTTTTACAACCTACAGATCAATAGCGGCGCAAGCATCACTCAGGCTTCTGGTACGGGCAACGTTACCATTAATAACAACTTTGCCAACGACGGCACATTCTCACAGAACTCAACTCTAAGTACGACTTTTGCCGGGAGCAGCGTGACTCACAGTTTGTCAGGCACCGGCACTACGACATTTGGAACTGTCACGATTAACGGTACGAACACTGTGAATGCCGGCTCTCATAACTTCACAGTGGGTGGTTCAAGCTTTGGCGTTACTGGCACCTTCAATGGTGGTACCGGCACCGTCTCTTTCAATGCAACTACAAGTCTCAGCGGGGCAGGCAATTTCAACTTCAATAATCTCACCATCGGCGGGACGGGCAATCTTACTTCTACTACCGGAACCATCAACGTCTCTGGCAACTGGTCTAACAGTGGCAGCTTCAGCCACAACAATGGCACGGTTACTCTCAACGGCAACAACAACACGCAGGGTTTATTGGGCACGAACACGTTCAATAACCTCACGATCAACCACACTGGTACAGGTGCTGTGACAGCGGCGACCAGCGTGCTCACCGTGAATGGTCTGCTGCGCGTGCAATCCGGCTCGTTCACTAGCGCCACTCAATACCATGACGTTCAGATAGACAACGGCGGTACGCTGGCGCTGTCTGGTCCTATTTCCGTTAACGGCAATTGGACGATGAACGCCGGCGGCATATTTACGCCGGGAACCAACAACGTCACTTTCAACGGGGCGACCGGACAGACCATAAGTGGCGATACGACATTTTATGACTTCACCAAATCGGTGGGTTCCGCCCAGCAATTCAACTTCACGGCGGGCAGCAGCACGACAGTTACGCACTCACTTACTTTCACAGGCGTATCGGGACAGCTCTTAACGTTGCGCTCAACTTTGACAGGGACACAGTGGAACCTGAATGCGCCGACGACGCAGTCCGTAAGTTTCGTCGACGTGAAAGACAGCAACGCCAACAGCGGCAATACTGTGCGCGCGAGTAATTCTGTTGATAGCGGCAACAACCTGAACTGGTCGTTTTCAGCGGGTGCGCTTTCGTTCAAGAACGCGCCGTACAGTGACTCTGAAACTAATGCTGACCACACTAAGACCATTGCCGTGCAGCGCACTGGCGGCGTTAACGGAGCTGTGTCAGTGCATTACGCCACGAGCGGCGGCACTGCGACCGCGGGCTCGGACTACGTTGCAACGTCGGGCGATCTTAACTGGTCGGATGGCGACTCAGCCGATAAGACTTTCACGGTCACCGTGAAGGGCGACACGACGTCCGAACCTGATGAGACTATCAATCTAACCCTGAGCGCACCGACTAACGGCGCAACCATCGGCGGCACAAATCCCACAACGCTGACGATCTTAAACGACGATGCGTCGCTTTCGATCGGCAACGTCACTCAGGCCGAGGGTAATTCAGGAACGTCGAACTTCAACTTCACGATCACATTGGCTAACGCCTCGACGACCACCGTCAGCGGGACATATTCGACCGCGAATGGAACTGCGACGGCGGGCTCTGATTACACCGCAGTTTCGGGCGCGGCTTGGAGCATTACTGCCGGTTCAACGACAACGACAGTTCCGGTCTCAGTGAATGGCGACACAACGTCAGAGCCTGACGAGACCTTTACCGTAACTATCGTCAGCGCGGGCAACACGATCACTAACGCGACGGGCACGGGTACAATCCAGAACGATGACGCGTCGCTTTCGATTGGCAACGTCACTCAAGCCGAGGGCAATTCAGGAACGTCGAACTTCAACTTCACGATTACGCTGTCCAACGCCTCAGCGAGCACTGTCAGCGGCACGTATTCGACCGCCAATGGCACGGCCACTGCCGGCTCAGACTACACGGCAGTTTCGGGCGCAGCGTGGAGCATTACTGCCGGACAGACATCCACCACCGTCCCGGTCTCGGTAACTGGCGACACGACTTCAGAAGCTGACGAGACCTTTACCGTAACTATCGCGAGCGCGGGCAACACGATCACGAACGCCACTGGCACGGGCACAATCCAGAACGATGACGCGTCGCTTTCGGTTGGCAACGTCACTCAGGCCGAGGGCAATTCAGGAACGTCGAACTTCAACTTCACGATCACATTGGCTAACGCCTCAGCGAGCACGGTCAGCGGCACGTATTCGACTGCGAATGGCACGGCGACTGCCGGCTCGGACTACACAGCAGTTTCGGGAGCAGCGTGGAGCATTCCCGCCGGTTCAACGACAACGACAGTTCCGGTCTCAGTGAATGGCGATACTACGTCGGAGCCTGACGAGACCTTTACGGTAACTATTGTCAGCGCGGGCAACACGATCACGAACGCGACGGGCACAGGCACGATTCAGAACGACGACGCATCGCTTTCGATTGGCAACGTCACTCAGGCCGAGGGCAATTCAGGGTCGTCAAACTTCAACTTCACAATTACTTTGTCTAACGCCTCGACGACCACCGTCAGCGGTACATATTCGACTGCGGATGGCACGGCCACTGCCGGCTCGGACTACACGGCAGTCTCAGGTGCGGCGTGGAGTATTCCCGCCGGACAGACATCCACCACTGTCCCGGTTTCGGTAACCGGCGATACTACGTCGGAGCCTGACGAGACGTTTACAGTAACTATTGTCAGCGCGGGCAACACGATTACCAACGCTACAGGCACGGGCACGATTCAGAACGACGATGCATCGCTTTCGATTGGCAACGTCACTCAGGCTGAGGGGAATGCTGGCAGCTCGAACTTCAACTTCACGATCACGCTGACTAACGCCTCAGCGAGCACTGTCAGCGGTACATATTCGACCGCGAACGGCACGGCCACTGCCGGCTCGGACTACACGGCAGTTTCAGGTGCGGCGTGGAGCATTCCCGCCGGTTCAACGACAACGACAGTTCCGGTCTCAGTGAATGGCGACACGACTTCAGAGCCTGACGAGACCTTTACCGTGACGATCGCCAGCACCGGCAACACGATCACGAACGCCACTGGCACAGGCACGATTCAGAACGATGACGCGTCGCTTTCGATCGGCAACGTCACTCAGGCCGAGGGCAATTCAGGGTCGTCAAACTTCAACTTCACAATCACTTTGTCTAACGCATCGACGACCACCGTCAGCGGTACATATTCGACCGCAAATGGCACGGCCACTGCCGGCTCGGACTACACGGCGGTTTCGGGAGCAGCGTGGAGCATCCCCGCCGGTTCAACGACAACGACAGTTCCGGTCTCAGTGAATGGCGACACGAGCTTTGAGGCCAATGAGACTTTCACTGTGACCATCGCGAGCGCGGGCAACACGATCACGAACGCCACTGGCACAGGCACGATCACGAACGACGATACTGCGCCGTCGTTCACAATCGATGATGTTGCGCATCTGGAAGGGAACAGCGGCACGACGTCTTACGTCTTCACGGTTTCCAAGACGGGAACCACTGCGCTCACTGCCACTGTTCATTTCTCAACGGCCGACGGCACAGCAATGGTCAGCGACGGTGATTACCAGGCGAACTCAGGCACGCTGACGTTCGCGCCAGGCGACACGACGCAAACCATTACAGTGCTCGTAAACGGCGACACGCACGTCGAGCCTGATGAGAACTTTTTCGTCAACCTAGACACTCCGACTAATGCGACGATCAGCGACAGCCAGGGAGTCGGGACGATTCAGAACGACGATACGTCGGGCACCTACCTGTGGGTTGGACCAGTCGTGAATACGCTTTGGAGTAATCCGTTGAATTGGTCGCCGACACGCCTGATACCGACGGTTGGAGATATTTTGATTTTTGACGGCGGCACAACGCCCTCGCCTACGGTTACCGGCATCCCGACAGAGACAGACAAGGGTCTGCACTTCCAGAACGGCGTCAACGCCACGTTCAATGCGGACACGATTATTCCCGGCGCCAAGACTCTGACGATCTCCGGCGCGGGCGGCGATTTGCTGGTCTCGGGCAGCACCAGCCTGTTGACGCTGGCGACAGCTAACAAGCTTGACCTTCTCGTAACGTCAGGTGCAACGGGTTCGGTTGCCGGCCAGATCATCGTCCAGGACGGCGCGCACCAGTTGCTGGCAACGGGCGGCAGCACCGTTACGTTCACCGGCACGAATGCGTTTACGACTGCCCCAAGCTATTCGTCCAGCACGAATCCGTTTGGTACCGGCACGGCCGGGAATGGCTCGGATGACTCAATCATCTTTGCTAACAATTCAATCTACACTCACAACAACGGCGCCAGCCCGTTTGGTGCTTCCGCTACTCAGCACGTCGTTGTTTTCCAGACAGGAAGCGAAGCCCGTTACCTGACGGCCACGGGCTTTGACGCTAAAGGCAGATCTTATTCGAAACTGACAATTGGCGACGGCAGTTCGCAAGTAGAGGCCACCGATGCCGCAGCAGTTGGCAACTTCCAGTTCGATCAGTTGACTGTCAACAGCCCCGCCGGCTTGAATTCAAAACTCGAGTTTGACGGCTCGGGAACGAGCACCGTCACGATCAAGGGCAACATTACCAGCACCGGCGCGGGAGCCGGCGGAACGGCGGCGGATGTCATTCTCAGCTCAGGCTCAGGCGGAATAGTCATTAATAGTGGCGGCGCGACCACCTTCGGCAATGTTGGCAACTCGAGAGGAATTCTCTTCGGTAATAACGCGACAGTTAATAACGGCACTACGCTCACGCTGGGACGAATTCTCCAGATGAGCTTTGGTGGCGATCAGACTCTGACGGTCGATGTCACTGGAGGTCTCAACGGCGGCACGAGCGGCTATGTGGTCGGTAAGGTGCAGAAGAATTTCACTACCGGCAGCAGTCAATCGTTCACGTTCCACATTGGAGACATCCTGGGACACTACACGCCGGCAGCTCTGGCGAATTTGAATGTGACGGGCGGCGGGAATATTACCGGCAGCACGACGGGCAATGACAATGTCGTCACCGGCAACCCCGGTTCCTTCATCAATGTCAGCAAAGATGTAAACCGCTCCTGGAATCTGACGCGCGGCGGTGGTCTGACCCTTTCACTTTATGACGCGTCCTTCACCTACGCCGCAAGTGATATTGACGGCGCCGCGAACGAAGCAAACTTTATCCTGCGTAAATTGACGTCGGGAACCTGGACGGCCCCGCCGGGAGGTAGCAGCGTCAACACCGGCACACATACCATCACCGGCACAGGCTTTACCGATCTGAGCGACTTCGCCGTGGGCGAGGCTGAGAGTGCCGATCTGCAAGTCACGAACTCTGATTCACCCGACCCGGTGAATAGCGGCGAGAACATCACTTACACGATCGTCTTCACGAACAATGGGCCGGATACGGCCACCTCGGTAACGTTATCGGATCTCTTGTCACTGAACACGACCTTTGTATCCACGACAACTCCGGCGGGCTGGACGCGCACAGATTCAGTGACGCCAGGCAGCACCGGCACGCTCACCTTTACGAAGCCCAGCGCGGCGAATGGAGAGTCGGCAACCTTCACGGTGGTGGCCAAGGTTAACTCGAATGTCGCGGCTAATATTCACATTCTCAACAAGGCGACGGCCACATCAGCCACGAACGATCCGAATAGCGCCAACAACACCGACATCACTGCCGACACGACGACGCAAACAAACGCCGACCTGGAAGTTACCAAGACGGATTCACCCGACCCGGTGACTGTCGGCAACAACATCACTTACACGATTAGCTTTACCAATCACGGACCGAGTGATGCGCAGAACGTGACGGTGACTGACGCTGTGCCGGCGCAGACGACCTTTGTGTCATCCGCAGTCACCTTGGGCAGCGGCTGGTTAACTTCGAATCCGTCCGTTGGCGGTACAGGCAATGTTGTCTTCTCGAAGACGAGTGTGACTGCCGGCGAGACAGCGACCTTCACGGTAGTGGTCAAAGTCGATGCGAACGCTACCACTTCGTTGATTACCAACAACGCCGTGGCCGCCAGCACGACGACAGATCCGACACCAGGGAACAACACGGGCACAGCTACGACTACTGTTATTCAGGCTGATCTCGTTATCACGAACTCGGATTCGCCTGATCCGGTCAATGTGGGCGAGAACATCACTTACACGATTGTCTTCACGAACAATGGGCCGAGCAGCGCCGACGCGCTCACCGTGTCTGATGTCTTGTCGGCGAACACAACCTTTGTGTCTACGACCACGCCGGCGGGCTGGACGCGCACCGATTCAGTGACGGTCGGCAGCACAGGCACGCTCACCTTTACGAAGCCCAGCGCGGCGAACAGCGAGACGGCGACGTTCACCGTGGTCGCGAAGGTCAACACCAACGTGGCCGGTGGCATCCATATTCTCAACAAGGCCTCGGCCACATCGACTACGCACGATCCCGACAGCAGCAACAACACCGACATCACTGCCGACACCTTGACGCAGACACGGGCTGACCTGGAAGTGACGAAGACTGATTCGCCCGATCCGGTGATTGCCGGCAACAACATTACTTACACCGTCAACTTTACCAATCACGGACCGAGCGATGCGCAAAACGTGACCGTGACGGATTCCGTGCCGGCTAACACGACCTTTGTCTCATCGGCAGTGACGGTCGGCACCGGCTGGACGACTGCAAACCCAACTGTCGGCGGCACAGGCGATGTTGTCTTCTCCAAGACCAGCGTGATTGCCGCAGAGACAGCGACGTTCACGGTGGTGGTCAAGGTTGACGCCAGTACGGCTGACTTGACGACGATCACGAACAACGCCGTGGCTGCCAGCACCACCACAGATCCCACGCCGGCCAATAACACTGGAACTGCTACGACTACAGTGCACAGTCCGGGCACGATTTCTTTCTCTGGGGCGCCTTTTGCGGCCAGTGAAACCAATGCGGATCACGACGTCACAATTACCGTCCAGCGCACCGGCGGTTCAGGGGGCGCGGTCTCAGTGCATTACGCAACCAGCGCGGGAACTGCCACAGTGGCCTCTGACTATATTGAGACATCTGGCGATCTCAACTGGGCTGATGGAGACAGCGCGGACAAGACTTTTACTGTTACGGTGAAGGGGGACACGACCTTTGAGCCGGATGAAACGGTTAACCTGACACTGAGCGCGCCGACTAATGGCGCGGTGCTCGGCGGGACCAACCCGACGACGTTAACGATCCAGAATGACGACAGCCAGCCTACGATCAGCGTTGGCGACAAGAGCCAGGCTGAGGGTAATACCGGCACCTCTAACTCCGACCTCGCAGTGAGCTTGTCGAACGCGAGTTATCAGACGATCACGGTGCACTACACGACTGTGGACGGGACGGCCAGTCAGCCTTCTGACTACACGACGACATCAGGGACGCTGACCTTCGCGCCCGGGGAGACGAACAAGACGGTGAGTGTGAGTGTGAATGGCGACACCACCTTTGAAGCGGACGAGACCTTCACGGTCACCCTCGACACGCCCACCAACGCGACCATTCTGGATGGCAGTGGTTTGGGGACCATCACCAATGACGACACGGAGCCGGCGATTTCGATTGGCGACAAGACGCAGGCTGAGGGCAACGCGGGCACCTCGAACTTCGACTTTGCAGTGACGCTGTCGAACGCGAGTTATCAGACGATCACGGTGCACTACACGACTGTCGACGGCACGGCCAGTCAGCCGAGCGACTACACGACGACCTCAGGGACGTTGACCTTCGCGCCCGGGGAGACGAACAAGACGGTAAGTGTGAGTGTCAATGGCGACACCACCTTTGAAGCGGACGAGACCTTCACGGTCACCCTGGACACGCCCACCAACGCCACCATTCTTGACGGCAGTGGTTTGGGGACGATCCAGAACGATGACACTGAGCCGGCGATTTCGATTGGCGACAAGACGCAGGCAGAGGGCAACGCAGGCACCTCTAACTTTGACTTCGCAGTGAGCTTGTCGAACGCGAGTTATCAGACGATCACGGTGCACTATGCCACCAATGACGGCACGGCGACGCAGCCTTCTGACTACACGACGAGCACCGGGACACTGACCTTCGCGCCCGGGGAGACGAACAAGACGGTAAGTGTGAGTGTCAATGGCGACACCACCTTTGAAGCGGACGAGACCTTCACGGTCACCCTGGACACGCCCACCAACGCCACTATCCTTGATGGCAGTGGTTTGGGCACCATCACCAATGACGACACGGAGCCGGCGATTTCGATTGGTGACAAGACACAGGCAGAGGGCAACGCGGGCACCTCGAACTTCGACTTTGCAGTGACGCTGTCGAACGCGAGCTATCAGACGATCACGGTGCACTACACGACCGTCGACGGCACGGCCAGTCAGCCGAGTGACTACACCAGCACCTCAGGCACAGTGACCTTCGCGCCCGGAGAGACGAACAAGACGGTGAGTGTGAGTGTGAATGGCGACACCACCTTTGAAGCGGACGAGACCTTTACGGTCACCCTGGACACGCCCACCAACGCCACTATCGCTGACGGCAGTGGTTTGGGGACCATCACCAACGACGACACTGAGCCGGCGATTTCGATTGGTGACAAGACGCAGGCTGAGGGCAACGCGGGGACGAGCAACTTTGACTTTGCAGTGACGCTGTCGAACGCAAGCTATCAGACGATCACGGTGCACTATGCCACCAATGACGGCACGGCGACGCAGCCCAGCGACTACACGACGACATCAGGGACGCTGACCTTCGCGCCCGGGGAGACGAACAAGACGGTGAGTGTGAGTGTGAATGGTGACACCACCTTTGAAGCGGACGAGACCTTTACGGTCACCCTGGACACGCCCACCAACGCCACCATTCTTGACGGCAGTGGTTTGGGGACCATCACCAACGACGACACTGAGCCGGCGATTTCGATTGGCGACAAGACGCAGACGGAAGGCAACGCAGGGACGAGCAACTTCGACTTCGCGGTGACGCTGTCGAACCCGAGTGCCCAGACGGTGACGGTGCACTACACGACCGTCGACGGGACGGCGACGCAGCCTTCTGACTACACGACAACCTCCGGGACGCTGACCTTCGCGCCCGGGGAGACGAACAAGACGGTGAGTGTGAGTGTCAATGGCGACACCACCTTTGAAGCGGACGAGACCTTTACAGTCACCCTCGACACACCCACCAACGCCACCATTCTGGATGGCAGTGGACTGGGGACCATCACTAATGATGACACGCAGCCGAGCTTCTCAATCGATGACGTGACGCACAACGAAGGCAATAGTGGCACGACCAGTTATGTGTTCACGGTAACCAAGAATGGGGCCTCGGATATTTCAGCAACGGTGCACTTTGCCACCGTGGACGGGACGGCCACGCAGCCTTCCGACTACGCGAGCAACAGCGGCACGCTGACCTTTGCAGGCGGCGTTACGACCCAGACGATCACCGTGCTGGTTAACGGGGACACGACCTACGAGGCCAACGAAGCCTTTACCGTTCACCTCTCGAGCCCCACCAACGCCACGATCTCAGACGCCGACGGCACCGGCACGATTACCAACGACGACTCGCAGCCGAGCTTCTCAATCGATGACGTAACGCACAACGAGGGGAACAGCGGGACCACCACCTATACCTTCACGGTGACCAAGAGCGGAGCCACGGCATCGACGGCGACGGTGGACTTTGCCACGGCCAACGGCACGACCAACCCGGCGACGGGCGGTGGGGCCTGCGGCGCGGGCATCGACTACGTGTCGCAGAACGGCACTCTCACCTTCGCGCCGGGCGACACGACGATGACGGTCACGGTCACGGTCTGCGGCGACACAGTCTCCGAGCCCAGCGAGACCTTCTTTGTAAATCTTTCAAACGCCACCAACGCCAGCATCTCTGACAACCAGGGTGTGGGCACGATCACCAACGACGACGCTCAGCCGAGCTTCGCGATCGATGACGTGAGTCACAACGAGGGGAACAGCGGGACCACCAGCTATACCTTCACGGTGACCAAGACGGGGACGACGGCTTTGACCTCGACGGTGGACTTTGCCACCGCTGACGGCACGGCCACGCTGGCGGACAGCGACTACCAGACCAACAGCGGCACGCTGACCTTCCTGGCCGGCGACACCAGCAAGACCATCACGGTGCTGGTCAATGGTGACACCAAGTTCGAGACGAATGAGACCTTCAACGTCAATCTCTCGAACGCGACCAACGCCACCATTAGCGACAACCAGGGTGTGGGCACGATCACCAACGACGACGCTCAGCCGAGCTTCGCCATCAACGACGTGACCGCTAACGAAGGCAACAGCGGGACAACGAATTTCGTCTTTACGGTGACCAAGACGGGGCCGACCGCGCTGTCGGCGACGGTGGACTTTGCCACAGCCAACGGCACGGCCACGCTGGCGGACAGTGACTACCAGGCTAACAGCGGGACGTTGACCTTTGCGCCGGGCGATCTGACCAAGACCATCACGGTGCTGGTCAATGGTGACACCAAGTTCGAGACGGATGAGACCTTCAACGTCAATCTCTCGAACGCGACCAACGCCACCATCAGCGACAACCAGGGTGTGGGCACGATCACCAACGACGACGCGCAGCCGAGCTTCGCCATTAACGACGTGATAGCCAACGAAGGCAACTCCGGAACGACGAATTTCGTCTTCACGGTGACCAAGACGGGGACGACGGCGCTATCGGCGACGGTGAACTTTGCCACCGCCAACGGCACGACTAACCCGGCGACGGGCGGTGCGGCCTGCGGCGCGGGCATCGACTACGTATCGCAGAACGGCACCCTCACCTTTGCGGCAGCTGACACGACAATGATGGTCACGGTCACGGTCTGCGGCGATACTGTTAACGAGGCAAACGAGACCTTCTTCGTCAACCTCTCCGGCGCGACCAACGCCACCATCGCCGACAACCAGGGCCTGGGCACCATCACCAACGACGACACGCCCGGCTACACCTTCGAGGGCTTCTTCGCCCCGATCGACAACCCGCCGATCGTGAACACGGTTAAAGCCGGTTCGGCGGTGCCGGTCAAGTGGCGATTGACCACCGCAGGCGGTGCGCCAGTCTCGGATCCCAACAGCTTCGTAGGACTCTTCTCATACGAGGTAAACTGTGGGACCACGGATGGCCTCGAGGCGCCGATTGAAGTAGTGGCCCCGGGAGGATCAGGCCTTACGTATCAGGGTAATGGTAATTGGCAGATCAACTGGAAGACGCTGCCGAACTATCCCAAGGGATCATGCCGGGTCATGGATCTCCAGTTGAATGATGGGACCCACCACTACGCGAACTTCAAGTTCAAGTAGCGGCCATAACATTCGACCTCAAAGCAACATTGCCGGAGCTGCTCACAAGAGTGGCTCCGGCAATTTCATCTTTACAAGAGCCTGGCATCCTGGATCGACGAACTACGGAACCGGAGCTGTAGCGACTGGGTCCGTTCCGAGGCCCTCAACTGTTGAGGAACCCGGTCGCTCTCGATCGAGTTGTAGATCGGGGGGCGCGCAGAGAAAGGCAAACCTTTTCCACAGCTTGACCACTCTTCATCGGCTTGAGCCCTCCCTCACGGTCGGGCTACTGCCCCGCTGATTTAGTTGAAGACTTGAATGACGGTGCCGATGATGACGAGGCTGGCGAAACCGCCTGAGAAGGTGAGCGTCCACTCGACCGGCTGACTCTTCTTGCGCAACAACGCGCGCATCACGACCACGCCGCACTTCCATCCATCATGCTTGTAGAGCGGCAGAAGGTTGAAGGCCGCGATCAGAATATTGATCCAGCCAAAGACAGTTCCGTAAGTGAAGAAGGCGGCGATCAGGTTTAAGGCGATTCCGCCCAGGTGCACGAACAATTGTTGGGGCACTGATCGCGCTGCGAGCGCCGCGCCGTCAATCCGCAGAAATGAAGCGACCGGAATCGTGCGCAGACTAAACGTGATACCCCCGAGACGAAAACCAAACAATCTCGGGCCCATTCCCAGGCCAATTTCAGATGCTGCAACTTTGCACATTCTGGCCGCGACCAAATGACCCAGCTCGTGCACAATCATGGCCAGCGCAGCGCAGACCACTATTGAAGGAACAAAAGTCCCGCGGTAAGAGAGACCTGAGAGGATTTGATGATAATTGATTAAGCCCGGAATCATTAGAATGCGTTTCAGCTTGCTATTTATTAACGGCCGGGAGGGCGGCCGTAGATTCATGCGTCAAGTGACGTGCCGCAACGTTTGCTCGGGCCAATCGTTGGGGAAAACGATTTTTCCTGTGGAGGTAATTCGGCCGGGCGACAGTAACTGTGACCGTTAAGGGGACAATATTCGACACTTGCAGATCGAGTGACCCTGGTATAGAGCGACCGCGTCGACAGTCAACATTGCGTGATGACAAACGATCCCTAAACGATCGACGGATCGCAGCATTTGCGGGAATTTGTGCGACCCATACCTTGCATTTCCGCTGGGCGAGGTATATAAGCCAGCCGTTATTCAAATCTCTCCAGAGGAGAACACGCCCCCATGCTGCACAACCCATTGGCCATCGGAGCTCTTGTCGTCATCATCGTCTGTCTCATTCTTTGGTTGGTAATCAGACGCGGAAAGAAATAGGCAAACGCAATTACAGGATCGGTTGTCTCCTCAGTCTGATTGTGAGGTCATTATCATCTGAGTCAGCAGCCGGGTTGCGATTAATGTAGCACGCGCAACTTGCCCGTGCCGGCTCTGCCGTCGCCACTTCGCGTTCGTTGACGAGGTTGACGCTGTCTTAATCACGCAGCTTGACGCGATACAGCGTGTACGCGCCCACACGTTCCCCACTATCGCGCTCATACCAGCGATCGAGATTCGTAAAGTCGAACTTCCCATCTGCCGGGATAACGGCGTAAGTCAACGGGCGCTTGCGGGCTTCTTCGAGCGAGAAAGAATTTGCGAAAGCCTGGTAGCTGCGGATCTCCTTTTCAATTTCGTCAGGTTGGATTGGTTGGAAATGAAGACTCAGCGCTGGAACTATTCTCTCGTGGCCGAATACGACAGCGCGGGCATAGTAGTTCATAGACTCATCGTCCGGCACTCCCGCCAGGGCCTTGCGCAAGGCTCCTATATCAGCCTTGGAATAATAAAGATGGATATAAAAGAATTCCTTCCGCTCTTCCCGTGATGTACTGCCGAAGTCCAGACCTCCAATGTCGAGCAACGTTCCCTGGGATGTCCAGGTAGGTAGAAGTACGGTAACTCCGAGTTGCGGAGAGAACACCAGCGTCGATGCCCTGCCTTCTGCGCGCAAGCCGGCTAGCGTCCCGTCCTGTTTTGATAGTTCTTTCAAGCGCTGCAACACGGGAACCATCCGATCGTTTACCACGGCCGCGGGGACAGACTGAAATCGGGCCGGCAGACCGACCTCTACAACCCCCCACGAAAAAGACAAAACGGCAATCCACACGAGTACGCGCGTTGGTAAAGGCTTCCATAAGAGCGCGACTGTTAGCAGCAGCCCTATCAGCACAGAGTAATTTACGACGAAGGCATCATAGTGATATGGCTGCATCGTTTTCCCCGTGAGAATTTGTTGATTGAAAACGAGGAAGGGAAGCAACGCGAGAGAAGTGGCGAAGACAATCCGCGGGTCGCTCGTTTCAATCTTGTGTCGCCACACTCCCATGACCAGCATGAAGAGAATCAGCGCGCCAAGTGCCTCGGGCAGGTGAAACAGATCGGGCCGGTGGGTGGTGCCCAATGTTTGCTGCTCATCGAGGGTCGCCGCTCTGTGGGACACCAGGTAAAGGTAGGGCACGAGCCCAATCAGAGTCACACCGCCAATCGTCAACAGGATCTCGAGTACTCTTCGCCAGTCTGCACGCCGGAAGTAAAGCCAGAGGAGACCGATACACAGCAGCCAAGCTGCGGCGGCTGTCCATAAGTAGAGATAGCACAGTACGAGGACTCCCAACGTCAGGCCCGCCAGCATGGCCCGCACTCGCGCGCTGCGTTTGTTCTGAATGGTTAGCGCCTGCCAGACAAGTACGTTAAAGACGAAGAACAGGGAGAAGGCCGCGGCTGGCTGGTACCGCCTGAGGAATGGCAAGCTGGGAATGGACAGATCGGATTTGAGCAGCAGTCCAAGCAGACCGTGACCTCCGGCAAGACCGCCAAGGCAAAGCACAAATAGCGTGCAGGCCGCGGCCAGGCGAGCGTCACCCACAACGGAGTTGAGCAACCAAAAAACAGACAGACTAGCGAATAATCCGCCGACGCCGAGCAGGACGATAAAAGCCGTCGATGCTGAGAGGCCGGTTGTCTTCGCCAAAAATGAAATGACGTAGGCTGGTACAAATTGAATTGAAAAAGTCGACTCAGGTAGTGGCGAAGTCGACGTGCTGTCCTTGCCCGCGTAGGGGTCATTCCGCCGAGTCCGTCCATCCATCAGGGCGTTTATATATGCTGAGTAAAAAGACTCATCTCCCTGAAGGCTGACATATGCTCCATTCCAATCCCGGCCACGTACAAGCCAGAGATGAAGCTGCGGCAGAACGGACAGGAACACCATCGCGGCTGACGCCAAAGCGCACCATTTCCATTTGGCCAGATAAGAAGGCGAGGTGCTCATTGCGGCAATTCTACCTGAGACTCAATCGTGTTTGTGGAAAAAAACCGAACAGGGAAACGCCGAGTGCCGGCGCGGTCAGTTGCGTAGTTTCAAACGGTAGAGAGTGTAGTCTCCGACGCGCTCGCCGGCATCCCGTTCGTACCAGCGATCAAGATTCGTAAAGTCAAAGTTGCCTTCGCCAGGTATAACGGCATAAGCGATTGGACGCCTGAGAGCTTCTTCGCGAGTAAAAGAATTTGCGTACGTCTGGTAGGCGAGAACTTCCTGATCAATTTCGTTGTGTTGAATAGGCTTAAAATCAAGACTGAGCGCAGGCGTCACCCTTTCGTGGCCGAATATTACACTACGGGCGTAGAGGCCCATACCGGGATCGTCCGGCATCCCATTCAAGACCTTGCGCAAGGTTTCGCCTTCCGCTTTGGAATAATAGAGGTGCAGATAAAGGAATTTCTTTCGCTCTTCCCGCGTTGCACTACCGAAGTCAACACCACCCACGTCCAATAGCGTCCCCTGCGACGTCCACGTCGGCAGTAGTCGAATCAGCGCCACCCTTGATGAAAAAACCAGAGCCGAAGCCTGACCTTTTGAGCGCAAGTCCGCAATTGTGCCGTCCTGTCTTGATAATTCCTTCAGGCGCAGCAGTACAGGAATACTTTTATCATTGGCGATGGCCAGAGGCACAAAGGCCACTCGTGAAGGCAGACCTACAACGATAACACCCCACAAGAAGGACAAGCCTGCCATCCATATCAACAACCGGCGGGGAACAGGCTTCCAAAAGAGCGTGGCCATGATCAGCAGACCAAGCGTAGTAGAGTAATTAATAGCGAAGATTTCAAAGTGGAATACTTGCATGGTTCTTCCGGTCAGGACCTGTTGATTGAAGACAACAAACGGAAGCAACGCCAGAGAGGCGGTGTAGATAACGCGTGGCTCAGTCCGTTCGAACCTGTGGCGCAAGACTCCCGTGATTAGCGCCACCAAGATGACAGCGCCCAGAATTTCATGGACGCGGAACGGATCGGGTCTATGAGTCGAAATCAAAGTCTGCTGCTCGTCCAGCGTCGCCGCTCGGTGCGAAAGCAAATAAACATATGGGACGAGCGCAATAGCTGTTATGACGCCAATTGTTGCCAGCGCCGCCAGAATCTTCCGCCGGTCGAACGGTCGAGCATAAAACCACAGCGCGCCGATGCACACCAGCCATGCTGCGGCGGCTGTCCATAGATAGAGATAAGAAAAGACAAGCACTGCTAATGTGAGACCCGCGATGATCGCGCAAACTTGCGAGTCACGTTTACCCTGCGTGGTAAACGCGCGCCAGACCAGTACCTGAAATATAAAGATCAGTGGAAATACTGCTGTGGGTTGGTAACGCCTGAGGAATGGCAACGCAGGAACGGCGATGTCTATGAACGTTCCAAAGACTCCATAACTTCCGGCGAACCCGCCAAGGCAGAGCACGAAGAATGTTCCTGCCGCAGCTAATCGATTGTCGCCTGCAACACAATTGAGTAACCAAAAAACAGACAGACTCGCGAGCAATGCAGCCACGCTACTGAGAGCGATGAAGGCCGTTGATGCTGAGGCGCCGAATGTTCGGGCAACCAGCGAGATCACGTAGGGCGGCACAAACTGAATTGAAAAAGTGGATTCCGGTAGAGGTGCCTTCGCGGAGCTGTCCTTCGCCCCAAAAGGATCATTCTTTCGTGCTCGTCCGTCTATCAACGCATTTAGGTAACCCGAGTAGAAAGGCTCATCTCCCTGCGGACTTACATACGCTCCGTTCCAGTCCCGGCCACGCACTATCCAGAGGTGAATTTGCGGTATGAGGGACAACAACACCATCGCCAGCGACGGAAGAACACACCATTTCCATTTGGTCGCAGGTCCGGGCGAAGTGCTCATCGCGTCATTCTATCGGAGAGTCAGTTGTGTTTGATGAAAAATCTTGTGGTTATCTAACGCCGAACATTATCCACGAACTCACACGAAATAACTCTAACCGAGATCTGGGTTTCGCGTCGTTTAGTGTGGTTTAGTGGATCGTCTTATTGCCGTGTCAACAGCTAGCCTCCCTTGGCTAATATGCAGCGCTGCGCGATTAATTGCGCAGCTTCAACCGGTAAAGAGTGTAATCGCCCACGCGCTCGCCGGCGTCGCGTTCATACCAGCGATCAAGATTCGCGAAGTTGAAGCTGCGTTCCGATGGGATCACCGCATAAGTCAAAGAGCGCTTGAGGGCCTCTGCGCGCGAAAAGGAATTTGCATAGGTTTGGTAAGCCTGGACCTCGCGCTCAATTTCGTCTTGCTGAATGGGCTTAAACTGCGGAGTCAGGGCCGGCGATGTCCTCTCGTATCCGAATATCGCAGTTTGAACAGATGATAGCTCATCGTGGGATTTGTCCGGTGTGCCGTTTAGCGCTTTGCGCAAGGCTTCGGTGTCCGCGTTGGAATAATAGAGATGCATGAAAAATAATTCTTTTCGTTCTTTGCGCGTCACACCGCGGCAATCCACGCCGGTCATGTCGAGCAGGGTACCTTGGGATGTCCACGTCGGCAGGAATGCAATCAGTGCTACGCGGGGCGAAAACACCAGTGTCGAAGCCTGGCCCTTCGTGCGCAAGTCCGCAAGCGTTCCGTCCTGCTTTGATAATTCTTTCAGCCGCAGTAGCACGGGAATAGTTCGATCATTGGCGATTGCCTGGGGCACAAAGAGCAATCGTGCGGGCAGAGCTACCAAAAGAACTGCCCAGGCGAAGGACAAGCCCGCTATCCATATCAACAAACGGCGAGGAACAAGCTTCCATAAGAGCGTGATCGTTACCAGCAAGGCAACCAGTGTGGAGTAATTAACAACAGCAACTTCAAAGTGGAACACCTGCATCGTCCGTCCGGTCAGGATCTGTTGATTGAAGACCACAAAGGGAAGTAACGCCAGAGAGGCGACGTAGATAACCCGCGGATCAGCCCGGTCGATGGTGCCGCGCCAGATTCCAATGACTAGAGCAGCAAGAATGGTTGCGCCCAGGACTTCATGTAAACGCAACAGGTCCGGGCTATGAGTCGAAATCACTATCTGCTGCTCGTCCAGTGTCGACGCTCGGTGAGAAACCAGGTAACCGTACGGCACCAGCGCAATGGCTACTATGGCGGCAATCGTTGTTCCCTGTGCCAACGTCTTCCGGCGATCGGAGGGTCGAAAATAAAGCCACAGCGCACCGATGCACGCCAGCCACGCAGCCGCAGCCGTCCATAAGTAAAGATGAGAAAAGATGAGCGCCACCAAGGCCAGGCCTGCGAGTGCAGAGGAGACTCGCGCGCTGCGTTTGCGCTCGCTCGTAAAGGCACGCCAAACGAGCAACTGAAAGACGAAGAACAAGGGGAACACCGCTGCCGGCTGATATCGTCTGAGGAATGGAAAAGCGGCAGGGCCAATATCCACGAATGTTCCAAAAATTCCGCGTCTTCCTACAACGCATCCGAAGCAGAGCACCAATGATGTTCCCGCCGCAGCTACTCGAGGATCGCGGGTAACGTAGTTTAGTAACCAGAAAACAGACAAGCTCGCGAGCAATGCGGCCACGGCGATGAGGACGACGAAGGCCGTTGATGCTGAGACGCCAAATGCCCGCGCTGGTAACGCAACCACGTAAGCCGGCAGAGACTGGATTGAAAAAATGGACTCCGGCAGAGGCGCGCTCGCGGAACTGTCCTTACCGCCAAAAGGGTCATTCTTTCGTGTTCGTCCGTCTATCAGCGCGTTTACGTAGGCGGAGTAAAGAAGCTCGTCTCCCTGCGGGCTCACGTATGCACCGTTCCATTCCCGGCCGCGCACTACCCAGAGATGAATTTGAGGAATAAGGGATAGCAACACCATCGCCAGCGAAGGCAAAACACACCATTTCCAGTTGACGGCGTGAGAAGGCAAAGGCGTCATAAAGTCATTCTAGCCGATATTAAATCAACTCAGCGAAAGAATTGGTTGGTTGTGTCGCTCGTTGTCTGAGCTCCCGCCAGGGCTTTCGCTCGGTCCTGCCACAAGTGCTCGCTGGCGAGCAGTTCGCACCAGGAACAACACTTAACTTCGCCCTCTCGTCCTGGTGTTTATCGAGTTTTAAGAGAACGAATCATGCGGTTTATCTATCCCAGCAAGACAATATTGAACCGCCGCTTACGTGTTGCTATCAACGGCACGATCGTTGCTCATGCGAACCTTGCACCAAAAATGTTGCCGTGATCGGCGAGGAAGCGATCACTCAGGATTCCTGAGATGACGCCTTCACTTTCGGTGCCAACGCACAGCCCCCGATCCTGATTTCCAAGTCGGGCGCGAACCTTAACCAAACTAACAAGGAGCAAAGCACGATGAAAATGATCAAGAACTTTCTCAAGGACGAGTCCGGTATGGAAACGCTGGAATATGCGGTAATCGCCGGCCTTATCGCCGCCGTGGCTGTTCTGGTTTACGCCAGCGGCTGGGGCGCCACGCTTAAGACCAGACTGACTGCCGCGAGCACTACTGGCTGATGACTGGGGTTGTTGGAGAAGGTGGTGGGCGCGCCATCCAGATCTACGGCCCAGGCCCACCGCCTTTTTCTGTTAGCGAAAACCAGCCCGTAGTTTTTCTGTCTAAGGCACGGGAACGGGCTCGTATCGGCTAGCTACCCATAGAAAAAGGAACAAGGGAGAGAATCAATAATGAAACGAATCAAGAACTTTCTCAACGACGAGTCCGGCATGGAGACGCTGGAATACGCGGTCATCGCCGGTCTCATAGCTGCCGTGGCGGTCCTGGTTTACGCCAGCGGCTGGGGTACTACATTGTTGAACCGGATGACCGCTTCGTCAACCACGGGCTGAGCCCATTGTTAAGGACAGTGGCGGGCCGGCAATTTCCGCCTGCCACTGTTTCTATTCGCAGGCATCAAATCCAGCGAGTAAGCAGGATATTGATAGCCGATTCTGGTCAGGACTAATTTCGGAGGCTTGCAGATGCTCATACCGCGGACTGTTGCCCTCGCGGTTATGTTTATACCGCTGGCGATCGCGATTGCGTACACGGATGTGCGCTACCGCCGTATCCCCAACAGACTCGTGCTGGCCACTCTCATTGGCGGCCTGATAGTAAATACCGTTTTCGGCGGCTGGAACGGGTTACTGGTGAGTCTCGGCGGCTCGGCACTGGCTTTTGGGTTGATGCTCATGCTTCATGTGTTTGCCACGATGGGGGCAGGGGACGTGAAACTTTTTGCTGCCGTCGGCGCCATTGTCGGCATCTCACACGTGCTACCCACGCTGATGATCGTGGCCTTGACCGGAGGGGTGCTGGCCGTTTGCAAGATGATTTACGCACGGCGGGTGGTCACGACCATGGCCGGCGTACTCCAGTTTTTCTATGGCCTGCTGCCGGGCCACACGGTGCCCCGCATTGATGTGCCGGCCGATCCGACTTTCACGCTACCTTACGCGGTACCTATCTGCTTTGGCAGCGTCGTTTCTTTTTTTCTTTTCCGCGCCTGAGGCGGTCCCTGGTAATTAGCTTTCGGTAAGGGAGAATTGACTGATGCGAAATAAACGTCTAATCATCGCGCTCACGGGTGCGGTAATTTGCGGGCTGCTGGGTGTCATGCTGGTGACTCGCTATTTGTCCCAGGTAGAGGCTTACACCAAAGACCTGGGGAATGTAGTCGTTGCCAAACAGGAGATCCCTCTCGGCACAAAGATCACCCTGGAGCAACTGGCTCTGGCCCCGATCCCGAACGGTTCTTTGCCTGAAGGAGTCTTCAGGAAGATGGAGCTGGTGGTTGGCAGAGTAGCGATCACTCCGATTGGCGCGCGCGAGGCCATTACCACTATGAAGCTGGCGCCTGACGGAACGGGTGGCGGACTTCCCGCAGTAATCCCGGCAGGCTATCGCGCGATGACCGTCAAGGTCGATGACGTAGTTGGCGTTTCGGGTTTTGTCATGCCTGGATCTTACGTCGACGTCGTGGCGGTCATCACCCCACAAAACCAGCAAGGCACAGAAGGGCAAGGGCCAATCTCAAAGATCGTGTTGCAACACATAAAGGTCCTGGCCAGTGGGGCGAAGATCGACTCTCCGGAAAATCAGCGCGAGCCCACCAGCGTAAAGGCCGTGACGCTTATGGTCACTCCTGAGCAAGCGGAAAAACTGGTGCTGGCCGCTAACGAAGGCAAGCTGCAACTGGTGATGCGTAACTATAGCGACCAGGAGGACACTGAAACCAAAGGTTCGAATAAGAACACGCTGCTAAATGGCGATAACGTGAAACCGGAACCTCCGCCCCCCAGCGCAGCCAAACCTGAGGCGCCGAAACCCCCGGCGGTCAAGCGCACACCCGTTGCACTTAAACCGCGCGAAGAAAAACCAGTTGCGCCACCGGCCCCGCGCAAGTCGATCGAGCTAATCGAAGGCGCCAAGAGGCGCGACGTCGAAATGCCGTAGGCCGAGATCAGAGATTAAGAAAAAGAGCCCCAAACTTTAAGGAGTAACGATCATGCAAAGCACCACGTGGACAACGCTGCGAAAGCGCTTCCTCTGTTTCTTCGCCCTAATCACACTGCTGGCATTCATGCCGGCCGCGTACGGCCAGGAAACCACCTATAACGCTTCGTTCGGGAAGAACAAAGAGCCCATTCCCGTCAATGTACTCGTGGGCCAGTCCAGACTAATCACCTTTGACCGTCCGATTGAGCGCTTCTCAGTCTCAAACCCGGACATCGCCGAGGCGGTGCTGGTCACTTCGGACCAGGTCGTGGTCAATGGCAAAGCCTTTGGCCAGATCAACTTCATCGCCTGGGAGAAAAGCACGGGTCGCTTTCTCATTTTTGATGTTTACGTGCGCACTAACCTGGGGTTGATCGATTCGCAAATTCGCGCCCTCTTTCCGAAAGACGATATTCGTCTGAGCCAGGCCAATGGGTCAGTGGTCATATCGGGAACAGTCAGCGATCCGAAAATCGCCGCCCAGGCGGAAGCAGTAGTGCAGGCCGCGGGTTTCAAAACGGTGAACATGCTGGAGTCGCCGGTTAAGGACCTGTTACAGGTCCAACTCCTGGTGAGGGTCGCCGAAGTTAACCGAACGCGCTTGCGCGAACTCGGTTCTTCGTATGCATCAGTGAATGGCGGCACCTCGGTATATTCAAGTGGTGGGGGCCCCGCGGGATTGACCTCGGCCCAGGATGGGACCCTCTTCACTGAGTTTGCCAGCTCCGCGCTGAATATCTTCCTCTTTAACAGGGGCATAGGAACTCAGGCGTTCATCCACGCCATGCAAACCCGCGGTGCGCTGCGCGCTCTGGCTGAGCCAAACTTGATTGCCATGGACGGGCAGGAAGCGAGTTTTCTGGCCGGCGGCGAGTATCCTGTGCCGATCATACAAGGAGGCAGCGGTGGCAACGGCCCCACAGTGACGATCGTGTTTAAGGAATATGGCGTGCGGCTGAACTTCAAACCGACGATCATCAACGAAGATCACATCCGGCTGGAATTACAACCTGAAGTCTCAACCCTGGATTTCGCTAACGGGGTGAAATTTAGCGGCTTTGTTATTCCAGGTTTGCGCACGCGCCGCGCCAAGACGGGCGTCGAATTGCGCGACGGTCAGAGTTTTGCGCTGGCAGGGCTGCTCGACAATAGCGAGACCAGGACGCTTTCAAAGATACCGGGACTGGGCGATATCCCCATTCTTGGCAATCTGTTCAAGTCAACTTCGTTTCAAAAGAACGAAAGTGAGCTAATGTTCATCGTCACGGCGCAGATTGTCAAACCTGTTAACCGCGACGATCTGCCGGCACTGCCAAACGTGGATAACCTGAAGAAGGGATCGCTGCTCGGCGTCGGTCCCCAGACCAATACTGGACCAAAGCAGACCGGGGAAGCGGACAGCCAGTCGGGTTACATCATCAGTACGCCGCAGCCCCCTCAGAAATCCGGAGCACAGCAGACGACACCGGCCGCAGCTCCGGCGAAGCCAGAGACACCGAACGCTCCAGCTACTTCAGCCGACAAGAAGGCCGGTCCGAGCGTTTCCAGGACTCTGGAGACTGCTGCTCCGCCGCCGGAGGTAAAGGCGCCGAATAAGCCTTGAGTCTTTCGGGCACGGTCCGGTGCAACTCGATGTGTGGAGTTACGCCGGAAGGGTGAAGCGTTGCTGCTGCTTTGGATTTTGAAAGAATAGACGCGGGACATAGCGAATCGATCCAAAGCGGCGCCGCACCCGCCGCCTTTTCCCATTTATAGCGGCGATGCGAACTAAAAACGGATGGACTTAAGAGTTTCGTTCGAGCAGGGAGGCATTAACCTTTGACGCACCAGACGAGCAGGCAAAAAGGTGAGCGTGGCAACGTCATGATCCTGACCACGATTCTCATGCTGGGCATCGTGCTTGCGATGGGCCTCTGCATCGACGTGGCGCGGATATACATGTTGCGGACGGAACTTCAGAACGCCGCGGATGCGGCGTCGCTGGCGGCGGTTCGGGAATTGGATTCCGGCGCCGGCGGAATCCAGAATGCTGTCACGCGCGCGACGACGATAGTCAACAGCTACGGTTTCAATCGAACGGCGATCACTATTGCGACCGTGGAATTCAGCGACGCTCTCAACGGTACGTATGTCAACTCAGCGACTGCGCAGGGGAATCCCGCCAATATGCGTTTCGTTCGCGTCACCACGCAATCCACGGCCACCCCGATATTGTTCGCCATTCAAGCTTTGGGGAATGCTCACACGGAATCACGGACTGCCACCGCTGGGATGTCGCCTGGGATAAATACCATCTGCGACTTTTTTCCCGTCGTCGTCGCTCTGAGCAATACTCATCCAGCGCCCAACACGACAATGACTCTCCATTTTGTGCAGGGTGACCCCGGGTCGAACACACTTGTGGACAAGAATTATATACTTGTCGACGTTCCTGAGATCTCCGGAAATGGTGAAAAGGAGACTGTGCTGCTGGCGGCTGGCGTAACATCGATTTGCCAGACACTCAACGCAAATATTCCCTTTCACATAACCCCCAGTGGGAACAAGAGCAACGGGCCAAAAGCAATAGCTTGGGGGGGGAACAGTAGATTCGACAATCCCGGAAAAAACTACGTCGATCCGGCCGTATACCCTCCAGACACAAACATTAAGGAGGGCATAACGTTTGACCAGTACATCAACAAACTGCAGGGATATGTTACCCCACCGTCCCACACCGGGCAGGACGAGCGGCGCATCCTTATCGTACCAATAATTACCCCGGGAACATACCAAGCGAGCCCCGGTCCTCCGACGGTCAGGTTTGGCGCCTTTTTCGTGAAGAGCCAAATTCCAAACAGCGCGGATCTTGACGTCGAGTGGATAGATGAGAGTTTAGTCATCGGTCGCGGCAGCTTTGATCCCACCGCAGGTTGCACGACTTTGACTCTCGCCGTTCTTTATAAATGAGGTGCTATTAGTAGAAATGTTCCAGCTCAAGAAAAAACTGCGCAACTTTCTCCGGCGCGATGATGGCACTCAATTGATCGAGTTTGCCATCGTCTTTCCGGCGCTGCTGCTGATGTTTGCCGGCACGACGGAACTGGGGAGGATGTTCTACACCTACAACTCGCTGGCCAAAGCCAGCCGCGGTGGCGCACGCTATCTTTCAACTCTGCAAGATGTGACGGCGAGCACCTGCGGATCTCCGCAAATATCTTGCACGACCGCAGCGAAGAACATGGTGCTTTGCGGCAATGTGAATGGGTGTGGTGGACCGAACCAGCCGCCGGTGATCCTTCCGAATTTCACCGCCAGCAATATCGTAGTGACGCCGCCCGCCACGGGCGTGGGTGTCAAGTACGTCACGATAGCAATTACCGGATATACCTATCAGCCGCTGGTCTTTAATCTGAATGCGTTGACCGGAGGGAATTTCAATATCTCGCTGGCGCCGAGCACAACCATGCGTTACATGCGCTTTTAGTTTCGAGGGTTCTTTAAGTGGTCACCAGGGGTAAATCAAGACTTACCGACAAGCGCCAAAGGGGCGGCTCGCTGATGGAATTCGTCTTCATCGCGCCGTTCTTTCTGATGCTGCTGGTAGGCATTGTGGCTGCGGGAAATTTCTACTTTACGCACAACGCCATGGTCGAGGGGACCCGCCGCGGAGCGCGTTTCGCCACTACGCAGGCGGCCAGCAATCCGGCGGGTACGATCAGGACTACGAGCGGCTGCGATACGACCGGACCGAGTCTGACGGCGATCAAGAATTACGCGATCTACGGGAACTCAGCGGGCACAGGAGAAAACCTCCTGGGCCTTCAGCCGTCGAATATCTGTGTTGAATATGCAAACTTCGGCGTGGAAACGGGCACAGTGACGGTGAGCATCACCAACTTTAACTATAACTTCGTCATCCCAGGTCTTAGTAAAGTGGTCGCGATGCCGGCGTATCGCACCACGGTCCCGGGCGAGAGTGCGGGCGCTTTCCCTATTACTTGTCCCTAAAAGACCAGCGCGAAACAGGGAACGGATTCAAGGCTTAAGAATAGAACATCATGCATCTAATGACCTTCAGCATAATGGGAAGCAATCCCGAGGCCGCGGAAGAGATCAAGAACGCGGTCTTCAGCAACGTGCACACGCGACTGCTGACAGAATGCGATGACACCGAGCAATTGCTCGCCGATGTCCTGCGCGTGCGGCCCACCGCCGCAATCATTATCTTAGAGGAGAACAATCTCGAGAATCAGTTTGACCTGATTCGTCAGCTTGCGGCCGAGTGTCCCGGGACTACCATCATCACCGCTTCGCGCGATGCCTCGCCGGCAATGATTCTGGGCGGGATGCGCGCTGGAGCTAAAGAATTTTTACAAATCCCGGTCATTCCCGCCGAACTCCAGACGGTGCTGGAGCGGGTGTCGAAACTCAGCGAGGTTGGGGACACCGCGGATAGAAAGAACCGCCGTCTGATAGCCGTGTTCTCCGGCAAAGGCGGAGCCGGCGTCTCGTTCCTGGCGACCAATCTGGCCGCCGCGATGAACATTCCCACGCTGCTGGCGGACCTAAATCTACAGGCTGGCGACGCGGCCTCTTTCCTGGGGATCGAGCCCCGGTATTCAATCGCTGACTTTGTCAGCAACCGGGCGCGGCTTGATGACGCGCTGATAACGAGTCTGATTACCACACATTCCGCGAATCTGGCGCTGCTGGCGGCGCCGCTCGAGACACATGAGGCAGATGAGATCGAAGCCGAAAGCGTAACGGAGATACTTCATGTTCTGGGACGCAGGTTCGATCGCATCATTTTGGATCTGCCGCATACCTTTGATCCGATTACGGTCGCGGCGCTCGATCTCGCCGACGATATCCTGCTGGTAATGACGCTCGATATTCCGGGTATTCGCAACACCAAACGCGCGCTTAAGGTTTTCGAACGGTTGGGCTATCCACGCACAAAGGTCCATGTCGTGGTCAACCGCTGGAGCAGGAATATAGATGTTGAGTTACAGAAAGTGCAGGCACATATCGGCGAGCAGTTCATCGGCCTTGTGCCGAACGATTACGTGAAAGTGATGGATTCAATCAACCTGGGACGGCCCCACGTGCATTCTGATCCAGCGTCCAAAATCACCGCCGAGATCAAACGGATAGCGTCAGCGCTGGCCGCCGACCATGGGGATCCATTATCAATGCAGCCGCGCCGGAAGTCTTTGCGCGGCATTTTCGGTCGTCAAAATTCGACCGCACCTCTTGATCTCGCAACGACGCTCATCAAGACATAGTGCGATGCGAATCAGGGATTGACAGACATGGTTACAACGCTGGAACAGGACGGATTTGGCAAAGGAAGCAAAATGGCTCTGCGAGAAAGATACGTCAAGGACAGAAGCGGTAACGGCGCGTCGCCCGCGGCCGAAGAGGGCATCTACGGGAACCAGGCGTTCCAGGAAATGAAGGCCCGGCTGCATCGCGCGATCATCTCGCGCATGGATTTGACCAAACTCAACGCCCTGGCGCCCGACCGCGTCCAGGCTGAAGTGTCGCGGCTGGCAGAAGATCTTCTATTGGCGGAAAACACGCCACTTTCGAGTGCCGAGCGCGACCGGCTGGTCAACGAAGTACATCACGAGCTTTTTGGTCTGGGACCGCTGGAACCGCTGCTTAGCGATGGCACCATCTCTGACATTCTGGTGAACTCGTATTCGAGTATCTATATCGAACGCCGCGGCAAGCTGGAAAAAACCGCCATCAGCTTTCGAGACGACGAGCACTTGATGCGCGTAATCGAAAGAATTGTTTCGACGGTCGGCCGCCGCATAGACGAGGCGCAGCCGATGGTTGACGCGCGCTTGCCCGACGGCTCGCGCGTGAACGCCATCATTCCGCCGTTGGCCATCGATGGGCCGGTGCTCTCGATCCGCCGCTTTGGCACCGATCCTTTGAAGATACTCCAGTTGATTCAGAACGGGGCGCTGACCAAAGAGGTAGCTGTCCTCTTCGAGATGTGCGTCCGCTCACGCCTGAATATCATCATTTCGGGCGGCACCGGCGCCGGTAAGACCACGCTCTTGAATGCCCTTTCAGCCTACATCCCCTCAGACGAGCGGATTGTGACGATTGAAGACTCTGCCGAGTTGCAGCTCCAACAGCCCCACGTGGTCAGGCTGGAAACGCGGCCCCCCAATATTGAGGGTCGAGGCGAGGTGGCCCAGCGCGATCTGGTGCGAAATGCTCTGCGCATGCGGCCCGACCGAATAGTGATTGGCGAGGTCCGCGGGGGCGAAGCGATCGATATGCTCCAGGCCATGAATACCGGCCACGACGGCTCGTTAACCACCATCCACGCCAATTCACCACGGGACTCGCTGGCCCGGCTGGAAACAATGATCCAGATGGCCGGGATGAGACTCTCCGATCGCGCCATGCGGCAGCAGATCGCTTCGGCTGTCAATGTCGTAATTCAGGTAGCGCGACTCAACGACGGCACGCGCCGGATCGTTTCGATCTCTGAGATTACCGGGATGGAAGGCGAGACCATCGCGATGCAGGAAATCTTTCAGTTTGAGCGGACTGGTCTGGACGGATCGGGCAAGGTGCTGGGACGCTTCCGCACCACCGGCGTTCGTCCTCGCTTTGCCGAACGGTTCCAGCAATACGGGATGCAACTGCCGGCGTTCTTTTAGGAGGCGTTCACGAGATGTTAATTTCTACCTTAGTGTTCCTCTTTTTCCTGTTCGCCACTTACGCGTTGTTCTTAGTAATGTCGCGCAAGACGGACACGCGCCACGCCCGCTTACAGAAGCGTGTTGCTCAAGCCTTGCAGGACTCAGCCACGGTTTCCGGCGACGAGATTCAAATAACCCGCGAAGACTCGATCGGTGGCGCTCCGTTCGTCAACGAGCTTTTGTCTTCGTTGGATGTAACCACGAAACTCGACAAGATGCTGAGACAGGCCGACATGCAAATCACGGTTACCCGCCTGCTCGTGTTCTGTTTGGTGGCCGGTCTGATGGCTGGACTTGCAGCCTATACGGTTGTGAACGCACCTTTCGCTCTGCTGGTGGCATTGGTAGCCGCCCTCTTGCCAATTCTTAATGTGTCAATGAAGCGGAAAAAACGGCTACGGAAATTCAACGCGCAGCTTCCCGATACACTCGACCTGCTCAGCCGATCTCTCTCAGTGGGCCACGCTTTTTCCGAATCGCTGCACCAGGTTGCTTCGGAAATGCCTGACCCGATTGCGACTGAGTTTCGCATCGCCTTTGAAGAGCAGAAGCTGGGGCTGTCGACCAAGGCCGCGCTGGACCGCCTGACTGAACGAATTCCACTGCTGGATCTGCGTCTCTGCGTTACGGCGATGCACATTCAACGTGAAACAGGTGGCAACCTCGGCGAGATCCTCGAGAAGGTTTCCCACACTATTCGCGAACGCTTCAAACTGATGGAAGACTTCCGCACCATGACCACGGCCTCTCGCGGCTCGGCCTGGATCCTTTGCGGTTTGCCCATCGGTATCATAGCGCTGCTAACGTTTATTAACCCGGATTACATGACCTCGCTCATACATGAACCGCGCGGCCACTATGTGCTCATCGTGGCTGCTATCCTACAGTTACTGGGCATTTTTACGATAAACAGGATTTTGAATATTAAAGTCTGAGGGTTCCTCTGACTTTAAGAAAGGTTTCCCATGTTAGCTCTCATTATCTTGCTGGTTTTCAGTGGCGTAGTGCTCGCGGTGATGAGCATCTATTGGCTTTTCTCGCGTCCTGCCGGAGCCGTCAACGCGCGCCTCGAGAGCATGGATCCGTCGCTGGCCCTGGTCGAGAACAATCCGCTGACCGTGATGGCTGAGCGGGTTGCGGATCCGCTTAATCGGGTCGTGCCGATTTCAGCGGTCGAGGCCGCGAAACTGCAAAAGCAATTGCTTCAGGCCGGGTATCGTTCGCCCGAAGCTGCGACCGCCTTCCGGGCCATTCAGATTACGCTGCTCATCGCGATGCCCACTTTGGTCGCGATCGTTTGTTTTATTTTGGATCGCCCGCTAAACAATTTTCTCGCCTGGGGCATGGTCGGCGCTGCTTTTGGGTTCTATCTGCCTCGTTATGCGCTGCGAAAGATTACTAACGGCCGCCAGCAACGTATCACCTGGGGTCTGGCCGATGCGATGGACTTGATGGTCGTTGCGGTCGAGGCGGGACTGGGTCTGAACGCCGCGCTAAATCGTGTGGGTGAAGAGTTGAAGGAGCTACACCCGGACATGCACGAAGAGATCGAACTGGTGAACCTGGAGATTCGCGTGGGCCGTAGTCGCGAGGAGGCCTTGCGAAATCTGGCTGAGCGAACCGGAGTGGACGACATTCGCGCCTTCGTAGCCCTGTTGATTCAGGCCGACCGTTTCGGGTCATCAATTGCCAAGGCTGTGCGCGTATTCGCCGACTCGCTGCGCACAAAGCGCCGCCAGCGGGCTGAGCAGGCTGCGCAAAAGGCTACCCTTAAACTGCTGTTTCCACTGGTCGCTTTTCTGTTTCCCGTAATCATTCTGGTGATTCTGGCGCCTTCGCTCTTCAATCTTTACGACCTGTTGTTCAAGTAATCCGAGATGATTCTGAAGAGGACAAAACTCCATGGGTAGAAAAACACTTACCGCTGCTCTCGTCTCACTGGTCTTATTGTTGACCATAAGTGTCCCGCGTTGGCCCGCGCTTAGTGCGGTCGGACTGAATCTAAACGGGCCTGACGGTACCACAGAACAACCGAAGAAAAACGGCAACGGCCTGGGCCAAGCGCTCAGCGCTCCTTTCCGCGCCCTGAGCAGACTGTTCGGCGGCGGCAAGAAGCGCAACCAACGCCCGGAGAAACTCACCCAGAAAGATATTGCCAAATTTGAAAGCGCTCCTCCGGTGAACCGCGTCAACGATGCGCGACCCACGGCGCCACCAACGGCGCCTGCGGGAGATAACAGTGCCTCCGAGCATCTACAGAAAGGCCGTGATTTTCTCAATGCGGGCAAGTTGAATGAGGCTATTGCGGAATTGTCTTTGGCTGCTTCGCTCGATAGCGCATCAGGTGAAGCCCACACGCTGCTCGGGGTCGCCTATGATCGCAAAGGGCTCCGCGACCTCGCGCAACAGTCTTTTGAAACCGCCTTGCATGCTCCCGATGACCAGGCAATGCACTTAAACAATCTTGGCTACCTGTTCTACAAAAATGGTGAGTACGACGAGGCCATCAAATATCTAAAACGATCGGTAAAGATCAATTCCGAAGACAAACGCGTCTGGAACAACCTTGGCATGGCCCAATGTGGGGCCGGCAAGTTTGATGACTGTTACAAGAGCTTCGGGCATGCCGTGGGCGAATTTCAGGCCCGGCTAAAAGTCGCGGCTTATCTCGAGCGCCAGGATTTTAGCAAGGAAGCCATTAAGCAACTTGAGAAGGCCCGCAGATTAAAAACGGATTCGCTTGAACTTTGGTCGCGTCTTGCGGTCCTTTACGAGAGTGTGGGCCGGAGTGCCGATGCCAGCGGAGCGCGGGCCTCGGCGGTCGCACTCCGTACAGTAGCGGCGGGGCCGAAGCAGTAGGAATCAAATAAGGAAGGAATGCCTCTAGAAATTCCCGATGAGCTACTTAAATACTTTAACGCGCGCCGAGATCGACGGCCTGGGCCCACCCACACCGGAGGAATTGGCGGATACCGAAGTGCCCGAGACATTCCTTCGCGACCTGGCTCTTAAAAACCTGGCCACAATATCCGCGCCTACGACCGCAAAGGTGGCCGAACAACTTCACCTTCCCCGAAGTCTGACTGAAGAGCTGCTGCATCAACTATATCGCGAAAAGCTGATCGAGATTCTTTCGCACGGTATGCCCGGCGCGACGCGTTATGCCATGCTCGATCACGGATGGGAAAGATTGAGCCAAGTGCAAAGACAATGCGGCTACGCCGGCCCGGCGCCGGTCTCGCTGGCAGATTACAGCCACATGATGCGGTTGCAGGCAGTACCGTTCCGGGCGGCAAATATGGACATGGTGCGCGCTGCTTTCCGTGATCTGGTGCTGCCGGAATCTTTGCTGCAGACGCTCGGCTGTGTGATCAATTCTCGTTCGTCGCTCTTCCTCACTGGCCTTCCCGGTAGCGGCAAGACAGCGGTCTCTGAACGTATGAACAAAGCCCTGTTCGGATTTATCTGGGTTCCGTATGCAGTCGAAATTGATGGTCAGATCATCCGCATTTTTGATCCGCAATGCCATCGCCAGGTACCCGAGAAGGCTTCAGCCTCTGAACATGATCAACGCTGGGTCGAAATTGAGCGCCCGTTGATTATTGTCGGCGGCGAATTGACGATGGAGAACACGGACCTGACCTGGTCTGAGACAGCCAGGTTTTACGAAGCGCCCTTTCAACTGAAGTCGAATGGCGGTACTCTGGTAATTGATGACTTTGGCCGCCAGCGGGTTGCAGCTGCCGATTTGCTCAACCGTTGGATTATGCCGCTCGAGCGGCGCGCCGATTTTCTCACGCTGCATAGCGGTAAGAAGATCGAGGTCCCGTTCGAACAGTTGGTAATCTTTTCGACGAATCTCGACGAGAAGGGCTTTGTCGATGAAGCATTCCTGCGGCGAATGGGCTACCGGGCGTGCCTGGAACTACCCAGCGGCGAGGCCTACATCGAAATTTTCAGGCGCGCGGCTGCTGAGCGCGGGATCGCTCTCGACCAGACCTTACTCGACTATGTGCTGCGCAAGTATGTGGTCGAGGGGCGGCAGATGAAATCGTGCGAACCGCGTGACCTGCTGAACCGCGTGATTGACATCTGCCTGTTCGAGGGAAACAAGGCCAGCCTGACGACGGGGTTGATCGATATTGCCTGGCGCAATTATTTTGGCACTGCTCACGCTTTTGGTCAGACCATGGCGCAGGCCGCCGGCCAAACGAGTGTCGCACCGGTGCAGGTTTGAGTCTTAATCGAGAGCTAATCGTGAGCCGAATTCGAATCCAGTCAATCTCCTGCCTGCTGCTTGCCGGCCTCGCATTAGTCTGTGCGAACACGATTCAGGCTCAGTCTCGCCTGAAACACAAGCCAAGGCATGTCAGATCGGATAAGACGGCTGCCACAACTGCGCCGCAGGCCCGGCAACCGGAGGGAGAAATAATCGGTCGGCGAATAAGTTTCTCTGACGGCTCGGCCCTCAACGCCGATGAAGTCTGGAAACAAGGAGAGGAGTTTTGGTATCGTACCGGTGGCGTGACGCAGCGGATAGATCGTCCCATTCGCACTATTGATCCCATCCGGGCCGAACCAAAAAAGGAGCCGGCCAAATTGGTAGCAGCGCCGCCCGCGGTTTCCGCGGACGGTAAATCACGCTCGACAGTGGCATTTTGGATTTACTTGAAGGGCGGCGCGCGCATGAAGGTGGAAGACGTCGCCGAAACGGACGCCGGAGCATGGTACCAGCGCGACACCCTCTCAATTTTCATCGAGCGCGACCGGATCGAGCGTATCGAACGCGACTCAGGCAGAGCGAAACAAACCGGCTGGAGAGAGCGAGGTTGGACAACGGGCAACGGCAGAATCGATGAATTGATTCGCAGTAACAGTACGCGGTTCGGTTTGGATCCCTATCTGGTTTTCTGTGTGATCGAGCATGAATCACATTTTCACGTCCGGGCGATCAGTCCGAAAGGGGCCCGCGGGCTGATGCAGTTGATGCCCGGCACCGCCAGCCGATTTGGAGTGCGGAGGCCTTTCGATCCGGCTGAGAATATTTTCGGCGGCACACAATACCTGAAGGAATTGCTAAAAATGTTCGATGGCCGGCTGGATTTGGTTCTGGCCAGTTATAACGCGGGCGAGGGAGCGGTGATAAAGTATGGTGGCAACGTTCCCCCTTATCGAGAGACCCGGGATTATGTAAGACGGATCACCCGGCGTTATGGTACAAACACATCAGATGCTGCCGAAAAGATTTCGGCGCCGCCGCAATAAAGAAAGGCTGGCTCTATGAGACCTTTCCTGGATCGTACTCTGCTAGTGCTCGCTCTCGCCCTGTTGACCACGAGCGTGGCCGCAGCTCAGGCGCGCGACAATAACACGCCGCTGACGAACGCTGCGATTGTCAAACTTGTGCGGAGCGGTTTCAAAGAAAAGACTATTATCTCGATTGTTGCCGCACGGCCGGGTGCCTATGATCTTTCGCCCGATCGGATGATCGAATTAAAGAAGAGCGGAGTGAGCGAAAAGGTCATTCTGGCAATGTTGGCCAGGCAGGTGGGCATGAGTGTCGGCGACGATAACTGGACCGACGATCCATTGTTTGACCAGGGTGCGGCCAAACAAAAAGATAATCGGAAATCAGACAACGGAAACAGCGCGGACATCTTCGGTTCGCGTGGAAGCGGGCAGAGTAGCACAAAAAGTCGTGGCGGAAGCTTATCGTCATCCGGCGATATTCAAACGACCGGAACAGCCACGGTGCGCATTATCAGGCCTCCGAGCGAGGCCGGCGCGCCGCTAAAACTTGAAAAAACATCACCGCTTACCAACGAATCGATCATTGATCTGGTGGAAGCAGGTTTCACTGAGGGGACGATCGTTCGGCGCATCCAGCAATCGCCCGTAAACTTTGATCTTTCGCCAGAAAAAATTGCTGACCTGCGTAAGCATCACGTCGGCGACAAAGTCCTGAACGCGATGAAGGCCGCCAGCGGAGACGATTCCAACGCGAGTAAGACAGGGGCCACCTCCAATGGCACGCCAAGACCAGAGTAGCAAGCCGGCCTCAGCTTCAGTAAAACTTTCCCTGACGTCTGCTTTGATTGCAGTCACTCTCTTCGGACTCACCAGCGCGCAACAGTTAACCGGGCAGACCCGATCTGATAAGCGACCCACCGGTTCTTCCCAGGGCGCGCAGCCCAAACCAACTCCATCTTCCAGACTAAGTTCAATGGGAGAACCTCCGCCGGCCCTCATCCTGAAGAAGAAAAAGGAACTGGAGGTTAAGCCCGGCGACGTAATCTCGGTTAACACCAGTGAAGTGATGTTGCCGGTCACGGTACGCGACTCGAGCGGGCGCCTGGTTTCGGATTTGACTCGTAGAGACTTCCGCGTCTTCGAGGAAGGTCGCGAACAACCTCTGAGTGATCTCGCCTTACGCCAGGTGCCGGTTGATGTCGTCCTTATGGTTGACGCCTCGTCGTCGGTCACCGGCAATTTGGAAGACTTTCGCCGGGCAGTGGAAGGCTTTGTCACTCGACTGGCTCCGGAAGATCGGTTTAGCCTGATCAAGTTTGACGATCGGGTTGAATTGCTGCAGGACTGGACCCAGAGCAAGTTTCAGTTGCGCCGGGCGTTGAACCGCATTCAGGCCGGAATGTTCACGCGCTTCAACGATGCGTTGTTGCTCGCCGCCAGGGATCAATTCGCCCCGTCCCGATCGCGTCGCGCGGTGATTATCTTGACGGACGGTATTGACAGCGGGCGTGGAACCACGACGTTTGAGGCGGCTTTACAGGGACTCCTGCGGACGCAGGTAGCGGTCTACGTAGTGAGTAACACGGCGATCGAGCGGGCTGCGAAGAAAACAGAGCTTGATGAGCTGACCCGAGGCACGGATTCCGAGCAACGCTTCAATCAGATCAGAATAGACGATCTCCGAGAGGGATTAAGAGTAATCGATTTCAGCGAGGAGCGACTTTCACAACTTACGACGGCCACGGGCGGCCGACTTTACAAACCTGCCAGCTTTGATGAACTTGACGCGACTTATACTGAGGTCGCTGATGAGTTGCGCCGCCAGTACTCGCTTTATTACACCCCTTTGAACAGGGAGCGGGACGGCTCATTTCGGCGCGTTAGCGTCGAAACTGCCACACCCGCTTACCATGCCACGACGCGCACCGGTTATTACGCGCCGCGTGACTGAGCCTGGCTTGTACGCGAACGTGAGCCTCCGCTTGAAGTGCAATAATGTCCGCAAACACGTGAATACTCTCGAGGCTTACTCCGCGATCTGCGGCGCCCTCCTTTGTTATAGATGAGCACAATCGAGGTTGAAGGAGTCTTCCGCACTTTCAAAAATCTGCTAGCCGTGCACAACATTAGCTTCGCCCAGGAACAGGTGAGGGCGACGTCTGGCACAGATTATCAATTGTCATGGCAACTTCCGAAAAATGCTTCAAGCTTCTTCGGCCGAACTTCTTAAACCCAATTGTCCCGATTGAACCGGAGCCTATCTTGCGATCGAAGCGCGGTGGGGGTAATAATGAGCCCCGGTGCGATGTACGAAAGATGTTGACTCTGCGAAAGCCTCCACCACCCGGCATCGATAAGTTCAAAACATCAACAGTGGCCGGTGAGCCTTCAACTACTCCTTTCCAACAAGTTTGCCTATTCCCTTTGAGGATGATCGGCCCAAATCCAAAAACGCGCGTCGAAGGTCAGGAGGAATTGCTGCGTAAGAAAAATTATTTAATCGGTGACGATCGCTCACATCGAATACTTGCGTCAACGCATCCGAACCATCGCCGGTTGAGAGAATCGGAAATGAACAACCCTTAAGAACAAGAAAGCCACTATCCAAACAAGACATGAGGACATCAGGAAAACCCAGGGAGCAACGTTGCCGCGTAAGGTACTCTCATCCTAAGGGCGAGATGTTGATATCCCGCGCAAGATGGTTCTTGATCGTCATCGTAGCGGCCATGGTTGTGACCGCCTTTACGGCGAGGGCATTGATGAAAGGTAGTGGTCGCAGGGCGAATATTTCTGCCAATTCCCCGGCTCGCGTCAATAACCCCAAAGTAAAAGCGTATAACGCTCTTTTTGTGGACAAGAAGGACGAGAAAGATTCGCGTGCTGGCGGTCCCAGGGAACTACGTCTGCAGAAAGCACACCCGTTTGACGGCGACCTTCGGAAGCTACCGTACCGGAAACCTGTTAGGAAGTGGCGGCCCGAGCGCGAACCACCTCATCGCGTTCTTCAGATTTATCCCGGAACGACAACACCTGCGCAACCCTCAGCTCAAACACAGATGGCTGTGCCGACGCCAGCGGCTCCGGCGCCGACACCCAACATCAGTTTCGATGGGCTCGATTTCGCGAACTGGGGCGCCGGTCATCCGCCCGACGAGAACGGCGACGTCGGCCCGACTTATTACATTCAAACAGTTAACACATCGATCGGCATCTATAATAAGAGTACTGGCGTCCGGGTAGCGGCATTCACGTTCGATACGTTCATGAGTCAGGGGAGTTTTGGCAACCTATGTGACACAGATAACTTTGGCGACCCAGTCGTGCTCTATGACACGTTCGAAGACCGCTGGTTCATCACCGACTTCGCTTTCCAGCTTGATGGTTCGAACAACGTCATTAATCCGCCAGGTTCATTTCAGTGCATCGCCGTCTCCAAGACAGGAGATCCGGTCGCGGGTGGTTGGAACTTTTACTCTATCAACACGACCGGCGGCCTCGGCGACTATCCAAAGTTCGGCATTTGGCCGGACGGCATTTATATGTCGGCCAACATGTTCGACTACGCGGCCGGCGGCTCGTTCCAGAACGTGCGTGTGTTTGCCTTTAACAAGGCCCAGATGTACGCGGCCGCGCCGACGCCTCAAGTTGTTTCATTCGATGTTGCGGATGCGTCAGAGTTTACGCTGCTGCCGAGTAACGCGCGACTGCAAGCAGGCACGCCGCCGCCCGGCAGTCCCAACTATTTCATTTCGACATCAGAGTTCCTTAATGCTCAAGACGTGTACAAGTTCCACGTCGACTGGAATAGCATCTCTCTTTCTACGTTCACTGGACCATTCAACCCACTCGCCAGCAGCAGTTGGCCAGCCGCATCAGTACCCAACGCGCCCACCCCCGGCAATTTCCTGGATGTGCTTCAGCAGCGCGCGATGGCCCAAAACCAATACACTAATCTTAGCGGCGTGGAGTCTCTCTGGGCGACGCACACTGTTCGCAGACAGGATACAGCGGGCTTTGCGGCGCCGCGATGGTATCAAGTGCCGGTGACTGGCGGCACCGTCGGCGCCAACGACATTCAGTCGGTCACTTGGGATCCCGATGGGGCCAATGTCATTCATAGATATGTGCCGAGTTTAGCCGTCGACCGCGCGGGCAACATGGCAATCGGCTACACCACTTCGAACAGCACAACCAATCCGGGGATCAAGTACGCCGGTAGACTGTCAACTGATCCAGTCAACACGTTCAGCCAGACTGAGCAGACTCTGATTCAAGGGACAGGGACCCAGACTGGTAGCTGCGGCGGCACCTGCACTCGCTGGGGTGACTACACCGCGATGACTCTGGATCCTGACGGCTGCACATTCTGGTACACCAATGAGTACTACGCCGTTAACGGTCTGAATGATCTCACCCGCATCGGTTCCTTCAAATTTGCCGCGTGTACGCCCGTGGGAAGTGGCGGCACGGTCTCAGGTACGGTGACCAGAGCCAGCGACAGCTCGGCGATTAGCGGCGCGACGGTCGCGCTGGGTGTTCGCACCACGACAACCAACGGCAGCGGTTTTTATTCCTTCACTGGAATTCCCGCCGGCACCTATCCGAACATTAGCGCCAGTAAAGCAGGATTCAACTCCAGCACCGCGACCAGCATCGTTGTGACTGATAGTATGACGACGACGCAGAATTTTTCGCTCACCTCCGCAGCAACCAGCGGCTGTCTTACAGATACTACGCAAGCTGACTTCCAAATGGGCGTCGCCACAAATGCTGACCTGACCACCAGCTCCGGCGATGTCATCCTGCTGAGTCCCGCAAACATTGACCAGCAAAACACAACGTTAGGAAGTTTCGGCGTCGGCATCAACACGACAACATGGGGCGGTCAAACGTTTACGGCCGCCATAACTGGACAACTCGTAAAGGCGGATATCAACCTTTTCTGCAGTGGGTGTACGGGCACAACACCTAATCTAACCCTGTCGATTAGGGCAACGAGCGGCGGCTTACCAACTGGAGCAGATCTGGCAACCGCCACCATTGCGGGTTTCTCAAATGGCGCCGCGGTTTATTACACGGGAACCTTTGGCAGTCCTGCGACGTTGACTTCGGGCACGCAATACGCCCTGGTGATACGACCGAACTCCACTCCGTCAGCAGGAACCTATGCACTCACTCGGAGCGGTACCAGCGGAGCGGGTGCCGACGTTTACGCTGGAGGAAGCCGGGTCAGTTCGGCAAACAGCGGTTCCACCTGGTCGATCCCAACGACTGGAGGTGTCACGACCGACGCAGGCTTCAAAACTTACATGAAGAATGGGTTCGCGTCCTCCGGAGATTTTGTCTCGTCATCGAAGGACGCGAACCCCGCGGTAGGTTTTACGGCAACATGGACCACCCTTTCCTGGACCGCAAGCACGCCGGTGAATACGACGCTGAAATTCCAGGCGGCCGCGAGCAATAGCGTATATGGCCCCTTTACTTTTGTCGGACCTAATGGCACAGCGGCGACCTTCTTTACCGTGAGCGGTGCCTCGCTAAGTCAGTTCAATGGTTTTCGGTATCTCAAGTACAAGGCGTATCTAAGCACCACGAATAGCAGCCTGACGCCAACCTTGAACGACGTCACGATCTGCTTCAACGATGCGCAAACATTAAGAATTGATACTGTAGCCCCGCCGGCGGGCCGGACGTCAGGCGGACAACAGATCATTCTGAGCGGTGCGTTTGGCGGCCTTTCAACGGTGACGATGGGAGGATCGGCGGCCTCGTTTGTTTACACCAACGGCGCCGGTGATACGAGCCAAATTACCTTGACGACGCCACCCCACGCGGTGGGCGCAGTTAATATTGTACTTACACCTACCTCCGGCAGCCCGTTAACTAAGACCAACGCGTTTGCATATTTGCCGACCGTCTTTACGGACAACACGATTACGGTGGGACAAACGACGGCCAAGGCGCAGCACATTGTTGAATTGCGTCAGGCGGTGGATGCGATGCGAGCTGTCGCTGGTTTGACCGGCGCGCCCTGGACTGATCCGGCTCTGGCGCCTGGCGATACGATAAGGGCAATACACATTCTGGATCTGCGGACATACCTGGATGACGCGGCGACGAGGCTCGGTTATTCAACCTCGCCGTATACTGATCCCGGGCTCACTTCAGGTTTTGTAATCAAACGCATCCACATCGAAGAGTTACGGCAGCGCATCAGAACGATTGCGGGTTGAGAAAGGCGACGAATCCCGGAAACCGTCGAAGCGCGCAAGAATCATTGAGTAGTTTTCGACAGGGCAAATGACACATTTGATTCGCCTGGTGAAAGAGCAGGTTCTAAAGCAGTGTTCGAGAGTCAAAGACATTTGGTGGTTCGTAACGGGACGCCACTTCTACCGTTGATCCTTTCTTTATTTGCTGGCGGTTGGACTGCGCATGCCGATAGGATTGAATACAACTACGATTTGCGGCATCGGCTCGTCGAAGGTCGTTATCCAGCCAGAACCAATGACACCCGCAATCTCACCGGCAACCGAATGACTCCTTCTGTAGAAATGCCGCACCCAGCGCCGACTCCAAGCTGTCCCACTTCGTTCACAGTCAACGACAACGGTGACGCTGGAGACGCCACGCCCGCCGACGGGGCGTGCGCAACTGGGGGCGCCGTTTGCACTTTGCGCGCGGCGATTGAAGAAGCGAATGCGCTCTCCTCATGTGGCACGATCGATATCAACTTCAGTGGTGTTACAAGCCCGATTAATCTGGGCACCGAGTTGCTGGCGATCAATCACAACGTCAACTTAAATGGGCCGGGTGCAAACCTATTGACGGTGCAACGCAGCACGGCGGGCGGCACACCGGCGTTTCGTATCTTCACCATCCAGAGCAGCATTTCCGTGAACATATCCGGTCTTACCGTCTCGCGCGGCAGCCCGCCAAGTGGAACCAGCGGCGGGGGCATTTCAAACAGTGGCACTCTCATGTTAACGAATAGCACTGTGAGTGGGAACTCTGCCATTTTCAGCGCCGCGGGCGGAATCCTCAACCAGGGTACGCTCACATTGACGAGCACTACGCTGAGTAACAACTCAGCCAGCGCAGGCGGCTGTGCTGGAATCCTCAACCAAGGTACGCTGACGATGACGAATAGCACGGCGAGTGGAAATACCGCCACGGGGGGTGGCGGAAGCGGCGGCGCCATCTGCAATTCTGGCGCACTGACGCTGATGGACAGCAGTGTGAGTGGCAACAGCGCCAGCTTTGGTTTTGGTGGCGGCATCGAGAATGACTCCTCGACACCGGCAATTTTGATCAACAGTACGGTGAGCGGAAACAGCGCTCACATCGGCGGCGGCATCAATCAAAACGGGATGCTCCTCACTCTGACGAACAGCACGGTGAGCGGCAACACCGCAAGTGGCGCCGGCAACGCCGCCGGCGGCATCTTCATTAGCGGCCCCAGTACGCTCACTTTAACAAACAGCACGGTATGTAATAACACAGTCAGCGCAAGTGGCTCTGGCGGCGGCATCTCGAATAACGGCAGCACAGTCAACCTAAGGAACACAATCATAGCCAATAATACGATTAGCAGCGGCAGTGGTCCTGATTTGAACGGCACATTCAATTCGCAGGACTACAATCTAATCAGAAACACCTCGGGCGCGAGTTTCTCCGGGACGACTACGCACAACCTTACGGGCGTTGACCCTTTGCTTGGTCCGCTCGCCAACAACGGCGGTTCGACGCAGGCGCACGCCCTCTTGCCCGGTTCCCCGGCGATTGATGCCGGAAACAACTGCGTGCTGAATAACTCCTGCTCGCCCGCACTCCCTTCCGCCATCACCACCGATCAGCGTGGAGCCGCATTTAACCGCTCCGCGGATGGCAACGGTGACGGCAGCGCCACCGTAGATATCGGTGCTTACGAGGTCCAAAGCATTCTGGTTACGAACACTGCTGATAGCGGAGCAGGTAGCTTGCGACAAGCGATCTCGGACGCCAACGCCAGCCCGGATTCGAATGCGATCAACTTTCAGATCGGTCTGACTGGAACAGTCACTCTCTTAACAGCGTTACCAGATCTCTCCACGTCGATGGCAATCAACGGACCGGGCGCAAATCAGTTGACTGTCATGCGCAGCATGGCAGGAGGAACTCCCGATTTTCGAATCTTTACCATTCCTCAATTTGGCACTGCTTCCATCTCGGGTCTGACCATCTCTAACGGTAGACTGGCCGTCAATCAAGCCGGAGGGGGAGTTTCTAATCGCGGGACCCTAGCGATGACCGAGTGCAATGTTTATGGTAACAACCTAAACCCAGTAAATTTTGATGCTGGGGGCGGCGGGCTATTCAACGCCGGATCGATGACGCTTAATAATTGCAACATCGGCGGCACGGCGCCCGGTCAAGGCAACGGAGCGAACGGAGGCGGTGCGGGCATTTCTGAATTTGGAACCATGGTGATGACGGGTGGCTCAATCGTCGGAAACGCCGGTACGGGGATCAGCGTAACGAATTCGTTGGGAGGCACGACGTTGATTAACGTCAACATAAGTAACAATGTGGTATTTGGGGGCGGCGGTGGTGTCGGCGCGAGCGGAGCAGTCACGCTTATTAATTGCCTCATCTCCAACAATTCTACTGTAGTGGGCGGCGGGGGAATTAATATTGAGGGCGCTAATTTACTTGCGGTTAATACTACGATCTCGGGTAACACAACCACCCAGAACGGCGGCGGCATTCGGCAAGCTAATAACGGCGTCATCCATCTGGTGAACGCGACAATTACAAATAACCGATCGGATTCCAACAACAGCGGTGGAGAGCGCGGGGGCGGAATCGACAATTCATTTGGCACGGTGTTTCTAGCTAACACGATCGTGGCGAGTAATTATCGTGGTGCCAGTCCCAGCACTACAGCTGATGACATTAATGGAGTGGTCGACTCGTCGAGCGCGTTCAACCTTATCGGCACTGGTGGCTCGGGAGGCTTAACAAATGGAGTTAATAATAATCAAGTTGGCGTAGGTGATGCGAAATTAGCTCCGCTGACGAACAACGGCGGACTGACCATGACCCACGCCCTGCTTTCCGGCAGCCCCGCGATTGATGCAGGTAATAACGCGGCGGTCACCAACCCGCCATTCATGGGCCCACCCTTTACCGACCAGCGTGGCGGGAGCTTTAACCGAATTGCCGATGGTGACGGCAACAGCACGGCCATCGTCGATATCGGCGCTTACGAACTGCAGGGAATCCTAACCGTCGACAAAGTTAGTCCACCAGCGGGACGCGTCTCGGGCGGACAACAGATCGTTCTGGCGGGAGCCTTCGCCAACCTTTCTACAGTAACGATGGGCGGCGCATCCGCATCGTGGTTCTATACGAATGGCAGCCTTGATACCAGCATGATAACGGTAACCACCCCAGCACACGCGGTCGGTGCAGTGCAGATCGACCTGACTCCAACATCGGGCAGCCCATACTCGAAAGCAAACGCCTTTGCCTACTTGCCGACTGTATTTACTGATGACACTCTTATGGTGGGCGTCACGACGGCCAAGGCGCAGCACATTGTTGAATTGCGTCAGGCGGTGGATGCGCTGCGAGCTGTCGCTGGTTTGACCGGCGCGCCCTGGACTGATCCGGCGCTGGCGCCTGGCGATACGATAAGGGCAATACACATTCTGGATCTGCGGACATACCTGGATGACGCGGCGACGAGGCTCGGTTATTCGACTTCGCCGTACACCGATCCGTCTTTGAGCACGGGTTATTCGATCAAGCGGATACACGTTGAGGATCTGCGCCAGCGCATCAGGGTCATCGCAGGATGACCTGGGCGTTATTCGGCCACCCGCAGATGAGATAATGATCAGGCGGACGGAAAAGGACAATGTCTAACAACACTATTAGAAACTTCTTGTCTAAATTGGACGCCCAAAGGCTTGCGAGCAGTACTTCGCCTTCGCGCAACCAGCAACAACCTGATGAAGGAGTCACCACCATGCTTATTCTTAAACGGATCACATTCGCTTCGATGCTAATCTTCACGCTGCTAACGACAGCACTGGCGCAAGGGAACAGTTCCAGTGCGCTGGGATCATCTCTGACGATCACCGCGGCTGCCTCCGGCGAGCGCGTGCGCATCACCGCGCCTTCTTCGGTAGTACAGATGCACGTCGAGGTCTATGCCGCCAGTGGAGAAAAACTCTTCGACCAGGAGATTAGAGGCGGCAACGTCTTTGACTGGCATCTGCAGGATGGTCAGGGTCAGCGTTTGGCCCCAGGCACATACGTCTGTGTGGTCACGGCCAAGTCGACCTCCGGTAAGCTGGCTCAGAGAATCGGCAGCGTAAGTGTTGAAGAGAAATCGGTGAGTGTGCAGCCGGCGGCATCGACCCAGCTCTCGACGCCGCAGGCACAAACCATTGGGCCCGTGGAAGAGGATTCGTCCTGGACAATTGCCGCGAAGGACGAACTGCAAACTCCCACCGTGATTGCCCACGACGGCACGGATGGACAGATGATTAGAGGGCGCGGTGCGCTCACATTTCGCGTCGGCAATTTCTTTTCCGGCGTCGATCAAGAGCAGATGCGCCTAACCGAAGATGGGCGGCTGGGTATCGGCACCAGCGACCCTCGCTCGACGCTGGATGTAGCCGGTACGATTCGCGCCCAGCGCTTCCTGGTCGCTAAACCAAATCCTCTCGGCAGCAAGGCACTAGCCAGCAACTCGGCGCAGCCCACAGACACCGCGGCTTCAGCGCAACCACTTGCCTCCGGTACAGGCACACAGGACCACATTGCCAAGTGGACGGATAACGCCGGCACCCTCGGTGATTCCGTCATTACCGAGTCAGCCGGCAACATCGGCCTCGGGACGCCGACACCGACTCAAGCCTTAGAGGTTGCGAATGGGCGCATCATCGTAACCGGGAGTCAAACCTTAGCCACGCCCGGAGGAATACTCGAAATTGGAACCACTCTCACGAATAATCAGAACCAGGCTTCTGGCATTAGGATGCGGAATACTTTTAACGGCAACGCTACCAACCAAGTGGCTCTGGATGTGGCGCCTACCTTCGCGCCGAGTGCAAGTATCTCACTAGCTCGCGGCTTTATCTCAGCAGCTTTTTTTGCCCCGCCACCGGGTGTCACCATTATCGATGGCTACGGAGGTGATGCCGTTAACGTTTACAGTAACACTGGTGGCGCGGTTACTAACGGTACCGCATTTGCGATTAACTCACCTTTTGTATTTGGTTCATTGAAGCCCTCTAACCAGTACGGAGTGCGTATAAATAACCAGGGGATCGTTGGCACGACTAATTCTTATGGATTATTTGTCGATGCTCAGTCCGGAGCTACTAACAACTACAGCGCTATTTTTGCCGGTGGTAACGTTGGCATCGGGACGGCTACACCCGCCAGCAAGCTTGACGTGGTTGGCGACATCAACGTGACCGGGAACGCGGTCATAGCCGGAAACATAGCGGCTAAATATCAGGACGTCGCGGAGTGGGTTCAGGCGCGGAAACCGATCACGCCAGGTACGCTCGTCATCCTTGATCCGCGATTCGCCAATGCGGTAGTACCTTCAGGCCACGCCTATGACACGCGCGTCGCGGGCGTCGTCTCAGCACGGCCCGGTGTCATACTCGGCGAAGCCGGCACGGGGAAAGTGCTGGTCGCAACCACCGGACGCGTGAAAGTAAAGGTTGATGCAACCCGACACGCAATCAAAATCGGCGACCTGCTCGTGACGAGTGATAAACCTGGTGTTGCTATGAAGTCGTTACCGATTATGGTCAGAGGTGTGCAGATTCATCGACCAGGCACAATCGTCGGCAAAGCGCTAGAGCCTTTGGCAAAGGGAACGCGTGAGATTTATGTCCTTTTGAGCCTCCAATGACGGTTGCGTTCAGTCGGTGGTCAACGAGGTTCCATGCCTGGATCGGAACCCAATAAATAGGGCCTCCGCCACCGCATCGCAACTTTCTCTCAGTTTGGAGAGCTATAACGACAAGAGCTTCTCCGGGACTAAAGGCGCGTGTTGACCATCTTCATTTGAAGCGCTCAGCTTCCGCAAGCCTACTCTTTCAGGTCGGGCGCTTGCGGATTCGATCCTAAAGACAAATCTGATACTCTACGGGTCGTCAATTCCAGCAAGAGGATGCCAGACAGCGTGTGCCTTTGCCTCAGGTGATTGCCGTGAAATTCCAACGCTACTTAATCATTTCGCTGCTTCCGGTCTTACTCGCCGCGGTTACGGTGAGAGTGACCGCACAGTCTTCCGATCAGAGCCTGCCAACACCCGTGCTTGGAAGCGCGGTAGAAGGCAACATCGCGCCGTTGGATTTGGGCGACTCGCGTTTGACGCGGCACTTCTATGCATTCGAAGGAAAGCCGGGCGATCTGATAGTCAATGTCAACACCAGAAATCTGAATGGCGACATGGATGTCTTCACCGCAGTCACATTTCGACCGTTGATGAAAATTAGTATTTACGCGAACACCGTATCTCCTGAAGTAACCAAGAGCTTCTATCTGCGCACGAAACAGATCCTGATTCTGCGAGTCGAAGCCCGCTCGCCAAACGACGATGCCGGCACTTATCGGATTCGTTTCAGTGGTGCGTTCGCGCCATTCAGCGGCGGTATTCCGGTGGCCGAAACCAGTGAAGAGAAGACCGAGGTCGCTGGTAATAAGCCCGGGACCAGACGAGTATCTTCTGTCGGCGCGACCATCGCGGAGCCCCCGCCGGCTACCCCCGAACCAACACCGGCAACAGATACTACGGATAGGCCTGCCGAGGATAAGTCGGCGAAAACATCACCGCCGAGATCCGCGAGAACCCGACCGCCGGGATCGACTGTCCGTAATCCACGCCGGCGGATCCCGCCCGCGCGCACGAAACCAGCGCCGCCAAAAACCGAAACCGCCACGACGGAAGAACCAAAGAAAGAAACCGGCGAGGGAGAAGAGAAGTCCGCCGTTACCACTCCTGCGAAGCAGAGGACTGAAGAGAAGCCTGCGGCCCAGGAACCTTCGTCGCCTCAGCCGGGCGCACGTCTGATTATTGAAGAGAAAGACGGGACGCGAATCGATCGGCCAATGTCGACTATTCGCCGCGTGATAGTCGAGAGTGGAGTGATCGTGATCGTGCTAAAGACCGGGCGGATCGAACGCATCCCGATGTCTAACGTGGCCAGGATGGCCATCGAACCGTAGCGCTGCGTTCGGCCGCGCACGCAATCACTCGTTGATATTGTCGAGCGAATTGAACTTCCAACCGGTTTTAGTCCGGACGAATCCGTAAATTATTACCACATCGCCCGTGTTTTCTATCTTGCAGCCCACGGTGAACCGTTTCGAGTTCTGCGGATCAACTTCCGGCTTCGACTCGGCAAAACATTTCGCGGCGTTTGTCTCTCCGTTGAAGACCTCTCGATAGCGTTTGATGAGTTGCGCGCTGGTTTTGACACTGGGGACGCCGTATTCCAGTTCGATGGGAAACTGCGACATTTGAGCTACGGCGGCCTTATCACCTTTAATAACAGCTGCCTTGAACTTCGTCCAGAAAGTTTGGATAGATGGATCGCGCTGAACGGATTTACCGGTCATCGATAGATTGAGGACCAGCACGAGTAACGTCAGACCGGCGATCGTTTTTCTGGTTATTGTGTCCAATTTCTCCCCTCTGGTGGGATTGTTCCCAAGTTAACCGTACAGATTGTTCTTGCTGCTTAGTGTGATTTCGTGGATCGAATATTTACCCACAGCCGGTGATCCACTAAGTCACACCGAAAAAGCACGAAAGGCAAGGCTGGTTTCTTTCATTCATAGATCTGCCGACCTCGCTGGCGGTTGTATATTCATTTTTCAGAGACTCTATTAGGTATCGGGGCCTGATCGGAGCGAGTGCGAAGCCAGTCATCTCGACCAATGCCATAGATGAAAACGTTTCGGCCCAGGACTTCTGTTCGCCCTTCTACTTTTTCGCCGAGCCGCTCAGCCACCCGGATTGACGCCACGTTCTCTGGCGCGATCAGACTGATGACATGATCTCGATTCATCTCGGTAAAGGCGTATTCCAACGCACGCTGCGCGCCTTCGGTCGCGTAACCCCTTCCCCAACTTTCGCGGTCAAGGGTCCAGCCCAATTCAAAACCAGGCCAGCCCGCCGGATTCATGAAGCCGATTCTTCCGATCACTTTGCCGCTGCTTTTTTCTTCAACTGCCCAAATGCCGTAGCCGCGAAAATACCAGTGGCCCATAAACGTGGCCATCTGCCGCCATACTTCCATCTCAGTCATAGGCCGGCCGTCGCCGAGGAAGCGCATGACTTCGGGTTCGGAGCATATCTTACAAAATTGCTCGAAATCGTCTTCGCGGAACCACCGCAGCAGCAGGCGCTCAGTTTCGAGTTTGATCTCGTTCATGTCGACGACTTTGAACCCCAACGCACCGCGAGAGAAATAGGCAGACCGATGCCGAACATATGTATGAGCAAGCCGCCGATAAGTGAAGGCCACGGATATGACATTTTGAAGGGTATGGCTGAGAGGGGCAGCACGACGAAATTCATGAGTAGATAAACGCAGACGCCGTAGAGTATGCCGCAGATTACCGCATGGGTGATCAGAAACCGAAGCAAGCGACTAGCCAGGTAGTAGACGACAGCCGCGATGAGGGCAATCAGGAAGTGAAAGATTCCGCCAAGCACAACCATTCTAGCGCCACCGGTGAAGGCGCTTTGACCGAAGGCCCCGCTGGCTACCGATCGCAGGATGGTCGCGGGAGGGGTTCCGCGCCTGAGGTAACTGTAAACACAGGCGTAAGTGATATCCAACGTGCCGGCTATCATCCCCCCGAGCAGACTGGCCAGAAAAGATTTTGGCGTTACTCTCACGTTGCATTGCTTTCTAGGGCAAATCGCCGGCCAAGTCAATGATTACCTGACCCGGACTCCGCTCTAAAAACTTTGACACGTCTGCCGACCGTCTGCTATTGATGCGATGATCATGAATTATTGTCACCTCCCGCTTCGCTTCGCAAACACCCTTCGGTATTTCATCGCTGCGCTTGTTTTGTGTCTGGTGCTTCCGGCCGCGGTCGCAGCGTCTACCCCGTGCGCGCAGATAAAAGCCCAGCCGGATGCCTGGGTAAAGGGAAGGGTTAACGCGCTGGTTGTGGCGGCTCGCGCCTGGTACGAAAGAGAGAATATGCAGCGAGCGTACGAACGAACGATCGATGGAATTGCGAGTGAGGTCGACAAGTGCCGCCTGACGCAGGATGCGAACTTTCGCGGTCGCTATCCGGAGTTTCTCGGTTATGTAACGACGCTCGCTCTCGCACGCGAATCCGATCACGAACTCGGATTCAACGTTCCGGACCGTGTTTATTTTGCCGAGACTCGACAGTACGTCGAGATTCCTGACTTTCTTTTGACGCCGGCTTTTCTGCGCGTTGTCAGTCGCTTTGAAACCCTGCCGCAAGCCAAAGCCATGCTGCGCCAGCTTAATGCCGGCAGAGCGCCCGACGATCAGCTTCTATTTTTTAGTTACGAGTCGAGACATTTGGGTACGCCGGATAATCCCGACAGCTTCACGCGTCTCCTGATCGTTGTTCCCGGAAACGCTGCGCGGCGCATCCCGGAAAAGTGGGTACAGTTCGGAGTGCCCGATCCGCGCGCGCGCGCCACGGTCCGTAATGTCTCAGTCGTTGCGACCCTATCCGGCGACAAGCCCGGCGAGGAAGGAACGACCAATGTCTACTTCAAAGATTACTTCCGGACCTATCGTCGCAACGGGTCGATTACCATCAAGGGTCGCTGGGAACTTGGCGAGGGCGACGACAACTGCGCGCAATGTCATAAGAGCGGCGTGCTGCCGATTTTCCCTGAAGCCGGAAGCGTGAGTCGCGACGAGCAGGCGATGGTGGCCACGGTCAACGCGCGTTTCCTCACCTACCCGAGGCCTCGCTTCGATCGATATCTGGATGCGGCCAAACTTGGACCCGGACTCGGTTCGATCAGAACCAACGAGGCCCCGCTGTTTGCCGAAATAGGACTGAAGTCGAACCTGGGTACTGACGGCAAGACGTGTGCTGCCTGTCATCATGCCGAAGGCTTAGGCGCGCTCAGCTGGCCGATGGATCGGGTCCTGATTAGTTCTTATGTGAAGGGTGGACAGATGCCGCGCGGTTACAAACTCACCCTGGCAGAGCGGAGCCGGCTGTATCAAAAGTTAATTCAGGATTACTTCGCGATCGATGAAAGGAATCCGGGAATTCTGAAGGGCTGGCTGCTCGGACGCCGCCGCGAACTAAAAACTGATTTGCCCTGACTGCAAGTGTTCAGAGTGCCGGCTTCAGATCGAGTACTTCCTGGCGGAGTAAGGACGCAACCAAGGCTGGTACTCTAACGCCTGAAGCCAAGATTCGGCCTACTTCTTCCCTGATTTTAATTCTGCCAGTTTGTCGCGGAACTGCGGTAAGTCCTGGTTCGTGGGATCAACTTTGGCGAGTTTGTTGATTACTTCCTCCGCGCCCTTTGCATCTCCTTTGCTGAGCAGGGTCGCGGCGAGGCCATCCAGCACCGGAATATCATCGGGCTTCCTGAGTAATGCGGCCCGATACCATTTCTCGGCGGCATCGAAATGTCCGGCATCCATGTTGGCGACGGCTAACATCCCCAGGACATTGAAATCATTGGGCTTCAGTTTGTTGGCAATCAGAAGGTATTCGATGGCTTGATCGTATCGTTGAATTTTGTACTCGAGTTGGGCCGCCGTAACCTGAGCATCAAAATCTTCAGGATGCTCGCGGGCGCGCTTCATGGCTTCCTGGACCTGGGCAAGCATTTGCTGGCCACCTTCTCCGCTTTGATCGCCGCCGACCGGCGGATGATTCGGCGGCAGATTCTGGCCCTGCTGGAGGGTCGTGGCCGCAGCGCGCGTAGCGGCGTCGCGTTGGCTCCAGCCGGTGGCAAACATGAAGCCGGCAATAAAGCCTAAAAGGATTCCAATGATGACGAAGAGCAGGTTGTCTCTGTTCATGTGTAGAGTTGCAGTCAGCCCCTGGAGGCACTGAGACATAGAGAAGGTCGAGCGAGAATTCTCTGACTTGTGAAGGGCTCTGTGCCTCTATTCTTTGTGGCGTTCATTATTTTCGAAACCGCTAACACATACCTCACTATTCTGCGTTCTTCAGCAGCCCGCGAATCTGTTCGCGGAGTTCCGGATCATCGGTATGGCCGTGTTGCATAATCGCGTGGTTGACAGCCGCGTCCAGCACTTCCTCTTCGGCGCCCTCCATCTTCAGCGTGCAGCCCCTCTCGCTCGGATAGTCTCGGCAGTCGATCGATTTTCTTTCTGACATGATTTGTCTCCTTGTTGAATTTATAGTTCAAGTTTAGCTCTGATCGAGAACCAACCCACAAATTTGGAACTCTGAACCTCGCAAACTCTACCGGGTACCGTTGCCTTTCGCCAACTCTTGCGCTTTGGCAATCTGATCCGAAATCGTCTGCAGCTCTTCAGACCCGGGAGGCAGAACTTTCAAAAGCTTTTGCCAGTAGTCGATCGCCTTTTGATAGTTGCCTGCCTGATAGGCAGCACTGCCGGCTAGGTCGAGGGCTTTTTGATTTTTCGGATCCAGTTGCAACGCACGGTCTAACGCTTCGGTTGGTTTGCCGGCCAGTTGCCGGTCGTTGGCCATCGCCAAAGCTGCTGCGTAATCCGCCAAAAGGCCGGCGTCCTTATCGTTGAGGACGGTCGCGCGCTGATAAGCATTCGCCGCCTCCGAATAGCGCTCGAGGATCATGTAGCTGCGACCCAGCATCTGCCATCCTTCGGCGTCATTCGGATTCTGTTTCAGCCGCTCAGCCAGCTTGGCAACGTTGGCTTCCACCTGCTGCTGCGAACGCACGTCGCCTGATTGGGCTCCGGGCCCGGGCATTTGGCTGGCGATTGCCGACGGAGAGAGCGCTTTTGGAGTGCCCACGACAAAGTACAGGGCGACCGCGACAATCGGAATGGCGGCGGCAATTCCATAGCCGACTTTTCGCCCAGCCGGCGATGGCGCGGGAGAATCGGTGCTCTTCACCTTTACGTCATCAAGCACGCGCCGCTCAAGCTCGTCCTTCTCCTGCTGGAACTGTTCCTGAGCAACCAATCCGTTCTTCAAATCGGCCTCGAGTTCCTGATACTGGTCCTGGTAAACGAGCAGGTTGGCGGCGCGCCGATCGTCCGTCTTCGTTTCCCCGCCCTGTTGCAGGAACGCAGGCAGCACAAACCATAATGCCAGCAAAACCAGCAGAGCACAGATTATCCAAAAGATTAACATTGTCCTCGTAGCGCAAGCTGCCAGCTTGCGCAGTTTTCAAATTTTCCCTCGCAAGGCGAAACCTCGCGCTACGCCTAACCGCGCAAAAGGTCTTCAGCTTGCTTGCGTTCCCCGGCAGTCAAAGGTTTGTCCTGAATTAATTTCTTTCGCCGTCCCAGATAGCGATAAAGGACCACGATGCAGACCGGCAGCAAGACGAACGGACCGAACCAAAGCAGATAGGTTTTCGGAATCAGCGGTGGTCGATAGCGAACGAAGTTGCCGTAGCGTTGCGTCAGGAACGCGATAATTTCCTGATCGCTCCTGCCGGCTTTCATCTGTTCGCGAATCTGGGTGCGCAAGTCTTCAGCAAGCGGCGCCTGTGAATCCGCGAGCGTTTCGTTCTGGCAAACCAGGCAGCGCAATTGCTCAGTCAACGCCTTCATCCGGGCCTCGATTTGTGGATCTTCGTTGGGCTGGGCTACCCCGGCGATCGCCGTCGCGGGCGCGAGCGAGAATAGAATTGCCAAAAGCCAGGCAATGCGTTTCATGTTGGTTAACATCCACCTCACCGATGTTGTTCGCGCGTCGCGCTTAGGCGGACAAGGATGTCCGCGCACACCCGCTTCACTTATTCAATCGACTTGCCAGCGGTAGAATCTTTCCTTGCCACACATCGGGAGTAATCGGACCAATCCATTTGAATCGAATAATGCCGTCGCGGTCGATCAAATAACTCTCAGGCGCGCCGTATACTCCGTAATCGATGGCCACACGTCCATCAGCATCGAAGGCATTCAGAACGTAGGGATTGCCTTCTTCTTTAAGTAGCTGCAAAGCTGCGGCCCGGTCGTCTTTGTAATTCAATCCATAGATGGGCACAGCGCCGGACTTTGCATATTCGATCAGCAGCGGGTGCTCGTCGCGACAGGCCACGCACCAGGTCGCCCAGACATTCAAGAGCCAAACTTTGCCGCGCATTTCCTGGGCGGTGAACGTCTTTGCTTGCTCCTGTAGTTGCGGCAATTGAAACGCCGGCGCCGGCCGGTTGATCAGCGGCGACGGGACTTCGTGCGGATCGCGTTGCAGGCCGATGAGCAGAAAAGCTACCAGGGCAATAAACAACGCGAGTGGGATTGCAAGGACTAAAGGTCGCAAAACGCTTCGGGTCCATGGCTTGCGCCATGCGCGCCATAAGAAGAAGAGACTTACTAGAGTTACGATTGAAACTAGAACTTTAATTTGTATTCCTCCCGGTAATCCCACTCCCGCAACAAGAAGAGGCCGTCTTACTCCCTCTCCCTTTGGGAGAGGGTGGGGTGAGGGCCTTAGCGACTACCTCATCATTGATTGTCTTGTCCTTCAACGCACATACCTTCGAATTAGAGCGCGATAAGACTTTTTCTTTCCCCTTGGATAAATCGGTAAAACTTCTCAAGCTACAAAAGATGCTTTGAAATCTCTTTCAAAACCGCTTGGGTATCGTTCAGGACCTGTTCATTTGTGAACCGCAAGACGCGTAAACCCTGAGCAACTAAGTATGCATCGCGGTTCTGATCGTGATGCCACTGCTGATTTGAATCATGAACAGAGCCATCGCACTCGATTACCAGACTTGCTTCGCGGCAGTAGAAGTCTGCGATGTATTCTCCGAATTGATGTTGCCGCCTGAATTTCAAGCCCAGCAACTGACGATTTCGCAGGAACTGCCAGAGTTTTCCTTCCGCAAGGGTTTCTTCTGCTCGCAACGCGCGGACAAAACGCGTCATTCCGGCCGATTGATAACCGCCACGATATTGTCGGGCTTTCTTCATCAACGATGCTCTACCGAAGCACAGAAACTGAATAAAAAGACATCGTTGTTCTCAAGCCCTCATCCCCGGCCCTTCTCCCAGAGGGAGAAGGGAGAAAACATGATGTTAGTCAGCGACAACAGTAGCCGGCTCTTCGCTGACTTTGGTTTCGATGTTCGCGTGCTTACCTGCCAGGGCATAGCGTCGATCGGTGACGGCGAACCCGCCGCCAATCGCCATTAGCAGGGCGCCACCCCAAATCCAGTTCACCAGCGGCTTGTGATAGACCCGCACGGTCCACGCGCCTCCTCCTACTTCGTCGCCCAGAGATAGATACAAATCACGGAGGATGCTGCGATCGATCGCCGTTTCCGTGGTGACGTTCTGGGCCGCGGTAAAAGCTCGCTTCTCCGGATGCATCATCGCCACCGGCGATCCATCGCTGGTTACTTCGATGTCGGCACGCACCGCCTGATAGTTCGGTCCCTGGATCTTTGCCAGGTTGTTCAGCCGAAACTGGTACCCAGCGACGTTGACCGTGTCGCCGATGTTCATCTTCACGTCCTTTTCGCTCTGGTAATTGGTGACGACCGTGACGCCGGCGATGAACACCGCGACACCCAGATGGGCCAACTGCATCCCGTAATAGCTGCGGGGCGGCGCTTTCAACTTGCCGAGAAAGCTTAACCCACCCGTCGTAGTTCTGACCCGACTCCAAATATTCTGCACTACGGTGGCGACGATCCAGAAGGCGAGTACCAGGCCCAGGCTGGCGCGCCATTTCCAGCCGCCGATCACAAACGGCAGCAGTATTCCCGTCAATACGCTGATCATAAACGCCCAGCGCAAGCGCACCGCCAACTCGGGTAACTTGACGTGCTTCCAACGGGCGATCGGGCCGACACCGATCAGGAACATCGCCGGCGCCATCAACGGGACAAAGACTGAGTTGAAGTACGGCGGACCGACGGAAAGCTTGCCCAGGTTCAACGCGTCGATGAATAACGGATACAAGGTGCCGAGCAGAACCGATCCGGCTGCGACTATCAGCAGAACATTGTTGGTCAACAGGAATGACTCGCGCGACACGACATCAAACTTTGAGCCGAGTCCGACCTGTTTCGCTCGCCAGGCGTAGAGTGCGAGTGAACCGCCGATAACCAGAGTCAGAAATATCAGGATGAAAATGCCGCGCCTGGGATCGGTCGCGAACGCATGGACGGACGTGAGCACGCCGGAACGAACCAGAAATGTTCCGAGCAAACTTAGAGAGAACGCGGTAATCGCCAGTAGTACAGTCCAGCTTTTGAAGCCGCCGCGCTTCTCAGTCACAGCCAACGAGTGAATCAGCGCCGTACCCACCAGCCAGGGCATGAACGAAGCATTTTCCACCGGGTCCCAGAACCACCAGCCGCCCCAGCCTAATTCGTAATAGGCCCAGAAACTGCCGAGCGCAATGCCGCAGGTTAGAAACATCCACGCTACTGTGGTCCAGGGCCGCGACCAACGCGCCCAGGTGGCGTCGAGCCGGCCGCTAATTAAAGCAGCAACCGCAAATGCAAAGGCTACGCAAAATCCTACATAACCCATGTAGAGCATTGGCGGATGCGCGACCATGGCCGGGTCTTGCAGCAGGGGATTCAGATCGCGGCCGTCGGGCGGCACCGGAAATTGACGGACGAACGGATTCGACGTCAACAGCAGGAAGAGCAAAAAGCCAGTGCTGATAACGGCCATCACTGAGAGGACTCGCGCAACCATTTCAGCAGGCAGATGATTGCTGAACAAAGTGACGGCGACCATCCAGATGGTGAGCATGAACACCCAGAGCAGGAGTGATCCTTCGTGTGATCCCCAGGTCGCAGCCAACCGATACTGAAGCGGCAGCAGCGAGTTCGAATTCGTGGCGACGTTCAGGACGGAAAAATCGTTCGAGATGAACGAGTAGGCAAGACAGGCAAAAGCGATGGCCACAAAGATGAATTGGGCCTGGGCCGCGGGGCGGGCCACGTTAACGAATTGCGGAATGCCGCGCGCCGCGCCTATCAAGGGTAGCGTCGCCTGCGTCACCGCGAGCATCAACGCCAGGATTAATGCGAATTGGCCGATTTCAGGAATCATGATCGTTCTTTGGAGTGCGCTGACTGGTCAGCGCTTTTCATCTCGTTACATTCAGACAAAAGCGGCGACAAGTCGCCGCACTCCAAAACTTATTTCGACAGCGTCTTGGCCGCTTCGTTCGCCGAATTCTTGATCTTCTCCATGTCCTTCGCCTGATCCAGCGCGCGGGCGGCTTCGGGAGGCATGTAGTTCTCGTCGTGTTTCGCCATTATCTGATCGGCATAGAAGACACCGTCGCCGCCGACGCGCCCCTGGGCCACACAGCCGCGGCCCTCTTTGAAGAGGTCGGGCAGAATTCCTTTATAAACCACCGGGATGCTGGTAGCCGTATCAGTTACGGAAAAGCGAATAGTTAGTCCATCGCTGTCCCTTTTCAAGGTTCCGTTCTGAACCAGACCCCCGATGCGAAAAGTTTTGCCGACTGGGGCTTCCTTTGCCATCACCTGAGTAGGACTGAAAAAGAAGACCAGGTTGTTGCGAAATGCACCGAGCACGAGTGCGGTTGCCAGACCCAGCGCGGCAAGGCTGGCGACGATGAAGACGATTCTTTTATGACGCTTTTTCATGATTACAAAGTCTCGAGTTCAGGGGTTCTGGTTTTGAGTTGCGGTGATGTTGCGCGCCTCGACAAATCTCGCTTGCGCTTTAAAAGCATGATTACCTCGCCGCCGAGCAGAACCAGAGTCAAGACATACGATCCCCAAACATAGAGACCGTAGCCGCCCATTGAAATGAATTCTGACAATGATGACCAGTGCATAAGTTCAGAGTTCAAGCTTCAGCTTGTCAAACCGAGCGCGACCTAAAGGTTGAACTCTCAACCAACAGCTTCCGCGGCCAGCCACGGCGCTTCGCGCTCTCTTTCCCGAATAATGTATCGCACGCGCGCCAGCACAACCGCAATCGAATAAATCCAGCACGCGGCGAGCAAGATCAACATGGCTGCCAGCTGCGACGGCATCATCTGGAAACCCTTTCTCGTGATGGTCGCGCCCTGATGCAGAGTGTTCCACCACTGCACCGAGAAATAGATGATTGGGACATTGATCAAGCCAACGAGCGCCAGCACTGCTCCCGCACGATCGGCGCGCCGCGGATCGTCTATCGACGATTGCAGCGAAATAAATCCGATGTACAGGAACAAAAGGATGAGCGTGGAAGTCATCCGCGCATCCCAAACCCACCAGACACCCCACGCCGGCCGGCCCCAAAGCGACCCGGTGACCAACGAGATAAAGGTGAAGATGGCGCCGGTCGTCGAAATTGCAGTGGCCATCATCGACGCCAGACGAGCGTTGAAAGCCCAACCGATGCCAGCGTAAACCGCCATCAGCACGTAGAGAAACATTCCCATCCATGCTGCCGGTACGTGAATGAAGATTATGTGATAAGCCTCTCGTTGGTCGCCGCCCATCGTCGGAGCGACAAAGAAACCCACATACAATCCGACAGCAAATAGGATAATCGTGATCACGGAAAACCACGGAATCATTTTGCCCGCCAATGGGTAGAAATTCGCTGGCGCCGCGTACTTATACCAATTGATTCTCTTTTGACTCATCTATTGAAAGTCCGACAAACTCTAGTTTGTCGCTGATTCTAAACGTTGATTCTTCCCGCGAACCACGACAAACTGAAGTTTGTCGAACAACTTCTTATTCCACAGATATCCGTAACGCTGCGCTGGTTGCCCAGGGCGCGAACACCAAAGAAAGAACCAGCATCGCTCCCAGCAACAGAAAGTACGGCTGCGTGTCGAGACCTGCGACGCTGGCGGAAACAGCACCAGCTCCAAAGATAAGCACCGGGATATAAAGGGGCAACACGAGTAATGCCACTAAAACGTTCGCGGCCCGCAATCCGAGCGTGAGTGCAGCGCCAATCGCGCCGATCAAACTAAGGACGGGCGTCCCCAACAAAAGCGAAAGAGCAATTACGCCAAGCGTATTTTGCGCCAAACCGAACTGAACTCCAAGCAACGGTGCCACGATGATCAGCGGAACCTCGGAAATTACCCAGTGACTGAGGATCTTTGCCAACACGACCAGATAGTGCGGCTGTGGCGTTAGCATTATTTGCTCCAGGCTTCCATCCTGATAATCGTTGCCGAATAACCTCCCCAGCGAGAGCATCGAGGCCAGCAGCGCAGCGACCCAAACAACGCCGGGCGCGATACTGCGGAGGAGTTCTCTTTCGGGCCCGATGCCCAGGGGAAAGACACTGACGACGAGGACAAAAAAGAAAAACGTTGCCAGCACATCGGCGCGCCGGCGCCACGCCAGGATCAGATCTCGCCAGACGAGCCAGCCAAACATTGATGGAAGGAAAGGGGCGTTCACTAGTAATTTTGTGGCACGCGCATCTTGCGCGTGATTACGGGCGGACGCCCGGGCCACGTTCAACTAACACTACTATTTATTTCAAGCCGCCGGGTGGCCGTGGCGGAGATGTTCAGCTCCTGGTGCGTGGCAATGATCGCCATGCCGCCGTTGCGCAAATGCTCGCCGATAAACCTGGACGACAGGGCGATCGCTGCGGCATCAAGCGAGGTTAGTACCTCGTCGAGGATCCAAAGTTCCGCCTTGGTTATTAGCAGACGAGCTAAAGCCACCCGACGTCGCTGTCCCGCGGAAAGCAAGCGAGATGGCAAATAGGATTCCTTTTGCAGACCGATACGCGCCAGGATTTCCTGCGCCTCCCGTTCGCCCAGCCTGTTACCGGCCACTCCGCCGGCAATGCGTAAATTCTCGATCGCCGTTAACTCGTCCTTCACACCGTTTTGATGAGCGATATAGGCGAGCGAGCCAAAATATTCCTCGCCGAGCGAACGGATGTTCTGATCATCCCAACGCACTTCGCCCTCAGCCGGCTGCGCCAGACCGCAGAGGATGCGCAGCAGGCTGGTCTTGCCGCTGCCGTTAGCTCCTCGTACTTCGATCAATTCACCGCGGTCTGCCGAGAAGTTCAGATCCTTGAAAAGGCGGCGATCACCTCGAATGCACCCAAGACTTATGACTTCCAGCATTACCAGTTCTCAACAAGTGAAGCGATTCGGATAAGCAAAACCAGACAAGCAAATTGGATCGGATCGTGATAATAGCTGACATCGGTTGAGCTTGTCATGGCAAAGTCTGGACGGCCCAAGTGTTTGAAGGCGCGACAGTTTGAAACTACGCGTGCGTCCGGATCCGTGAAGCCCGCGCAAGATGCGCGTGTTCACGCCAAACTGCATGAGTAACGTCATGGCTGGAGTCTCTTCAAATGTTTGGGGGCAGCAAGATCACCCGGAGTTCGAAACTGGAAGGCCGTTGGACGCTTCGACGAATATCGAACCAGGCAAGAAAAACTTCCAGCGTGAGAGAAACGGACAGTTGGAGATGAATACTGCCTCTATTGTGTGCGTGGACTCAGGCTTTGGCTCGCGGCTCAACCTGACCAGCCACTTTTAACCACATTCGCCATCCACCCCTCAGGACATACACGCGTTTGAAGCCTGCATCTGAAAGAATTTGCGCCGCCCGAATACTCGCCTCGTCGTTTGGGCACGCACAGTAGGTAACGACTTCGCTGTCGCGGGGAACGTCCTTTAGCGGTGCAAAAGAGAGCCGGTAATTAAGTCTCCTCAGCTTTACGTGAAGCGCGCCCTTGATCCTGCTGTCGCTACCAACATAACTGCTGGTGTCGCGAACATCAATGACCGTTAGCGGTTCGCTTCTGGCTAGTTTTGTTTTTAGCTCCTCCGCCCGTATAAACTCAGGCTGGATAGTCTTACTCTGAGATTCCGTTTGCATGAGAACCACGGCCCGATCTCTGCCAGAGTCAGCTATCACCAAGTAGCTTGAGAGCAACAGTAGAATCCAGGACCCCAACTTTCTACAGTTCATGGCAACATCCTCCGGAACGGAGCGTTTCGGTTTTGCTTACCTGGAATCAGGTCATGCGTCAGAAGGTGAATGAAGATTTCACTTCTCCACCGGAATATCGCGCTTGACTCTCATGTTAAGCAAGTCAGACGGATCCGTGCGGGCTGTGACTCCGGAATGGGTCAGATGCTTTTCGGGCTCGCCCTTGAAAGTCTTTGGGTCATACCAGGAATAAGTCGCCTCGGCGAAATAGAGGTAACCTGATCTGCCGCGAAGTACTTCACCAATCGAGTCACCCAGCAGGCGAGGGATCTTTTTGCCCTGGTTGGCGGCCATAAAGTCACTCTTCGGGAAGGTCTTAACCTCCGAGCCGACGGCGTTCTTAAGCAGATACGTCTGAGTTGCCTGCGGGTCGCGCCATCCGTTTTGCCCGTAGCCGTGTATCACAGCCAGCAGCACGTCGGTCGCGGCAATCCGCAGGGGCGGCATTCCCGGCTGAGCCGGGATGAACGGGTCCCTAACAATCCACCGAGGAAACTCTTCGTTCATTTGAGCGAGTTTACCCGCCGCAGGTTTAAGAATTGCGGCGATGTCCTGTGAACCGTCGCCATTAAAGTCTCCCGCCAGGAAATTCGGATCGCGGGTTGAGTCCACCAGGGCCGCCCCTTTGAAAACGCGGCTCACGGCTTGCTGAACCTCGACGAGGTTCGGTGGCGGACTCTGCGAAAGTTGCTGAGAAGGCGGCGCCACGGCGGATGGCGGCGGCTCCGCAGGACCCTTCGCCGCCTCGCGACTGGTGCACGCGCAGCCAAACGAGGAAGTGGCGACCAATACCGCCATGCCGATCTTGATGCGACTTGAAGGCAACTTTACTGTAGTTGTGCAACGGGGAGGAACAAGTGAATGTCTCATCGATTATCTCCGGTGAGAATCAACATGAACACACTGGCATACTTTCGGGAAGGGAAGCCCGCCGGACAGTAACGTCCGGCGAGCTTCATGGTTGGTTTCCTGCCATCAACTGCCGGATCACAACGACAGGACAAAGAACAGAAGGTCCGACCTTTGCGCAGCCGTCAGTGCATTAAACGCGTTACGAGCAGCCGTGGCCTGACCTGCATGACGCTGAATCGATTCGGAAACGTTAACGCTCAAACCGTCATGCATAAATCTATTCCGAGCGCGAATGCCCCACAGAGGCGCGGTCTTGATCTGATTCGCCGTTGACTGACCGGCGTTCTGAACAATGCCATCCCCTGTACCGACGTCGTGAAGCGCGAAATCGCTAAAGGGATGAATTATCTTGTCGCCCAGGGCGGCGGGGACGGTGAACGCTCCGCCATTAATCACCGTTCCGGCGGGCGCGGTCGTGAAAGTGCGTGTGTGACAAACAGCGCAACCTACTTGATTGAATAGTGGATCGCCGCGTACAGCAGCGGCGGAAATTGGATTTTGGCGACCCGGAGCGCGCGTTGCTGCCATGAAGTCCGTAAATGCAAGCACGTCTCCGCCGTCGTCTTCAGGATCAGCCACCGGATCGAATGGCGGGCCGGTGACGTTTATCACGCCTTCGGCCGTACTCGCCGGGTTCTCGTGCGTTCCCGCATCAGGAGCCGTGGAACTCCTTCCGCCAAAACCGTCAAATTTGTTGGTTATACCCATCTCGTTGAGATAGGCATCACCGGAAAAAGATAGAAGGCTGGCATGCTGAGCCTTCCAACCGAATCGTCCGATGCGTAACGCGTTGTTGGCTTCAACCACCGGTACGGCGGTCAGAGTGCCTCGCTGGGCAGCGGGCTGGGCCGCAACGTTGTCTTGCAGCGTCTGATTTGCGATGGATTCCACGAAGCCATCGCCCAGAGTGCCGAGCACGACCCGGAAGCTGCGAACGTTTTCGGCGGTAGTTATGTGTTCCACCACATCAGAGTCGGTGCCTCGGGCGTGAATCAATTGGCCACCAGGGTTATCGACGAAACTGCCGCCGGAAAGATGCCCGGCCCGAAATTCCATCTGCTGGCCGAAAGCGCCTGTATCAACAGCCTGGTGACAGGTGACACATCCCACGTCGTTATAGGTTGGTCCAAGTCCATCGGCAACAGTCTCTTCCTCTTCGAAGATGAACTTGTTGTCTTCGAATCTACCATTGCCTCGCGCCGTAGGCGGTACGGGTGGGGCCACGCATTCGTTAATAGGCGTGCCTCTGGCGCCGAAGTTGTTGAATAAGTCATCGGTCTTGGCATCCATATCAGTTGTAAGAGCTTCGGTGGCCGCCGCGGCTGCGGCGAATCCAGCTCTCGTTTCATTTCCTATTTGAGATTGACCGGCAGTAGGTCTCGACACCCACATTGGCAATGCCACAGCTACCGCAAAGAGCAGCAAAGCTAAAATCTTTAAGAGTCTTGACATGTTGGGCTCACCTCCTGGAGCGTCAAACACACTTCTGTGCAAGACGAATCGTTGCAATTCACCAATCGGGAAAGTCGTTTAGTTGTTCTTTTCCCTGAACCCCTGCTCGTAAGGCTGGCCGAAAAGGTGAGAGTCCTGTACCTGGTTACCGCAGCCAGAAAAAACACGGGGAGACACCGGCTCGAAAGCAGTATCCGCTATCTCTCAAAAGCACAAGGTACAAAACCTGGCAAGACGCGCGAACTGTAATCCTCAAAGTTCTTTATGTCAATGCAAAAATTTGCACGGTGACAGTAAAAAGTTTTCACGGCGCTGAATCAAAAACGGGCAGAGTCGAAACGGCTAGGGCCAGAGTTAACATCATTACAATCAAGTCACGGATCGGCTGAGTGGAGCCCATAAATTCTGCAGTTCGGTGTGGGGCTGTCTTGCTGAAGCTACGTTTTTCAGCTAAAAGACATGCGACAAGACTCAAGACACTTTCAATGATCATCAAGAAGGCTTCAACAGATAAGCGCGATGCGCGCGTGGCGCGACTCTATGAACAGCTCGTTGAAATCGAACAACGGCTGATTCCCACGGGATTACACGTATTCGGCCGCGCGTCGGAACTGGAAGAGAAGGTAGATCTGCTGCGCATGGTCGGGTCATTCGATAGGCCCGAGCACGGCGTGCACGCGCTGCCTAAACTGGTCGCGGAAGGACTGGGCATCGAAGGTTATGACGCGTTACTTCTCGATCCGGCAGCGACTGAGACGAGAGACCTGATCGATGGCATCGTTTCGGAAGCAGTGCAGGAGTTTCAAGAAGGGGGACCCGACGCGGCGGCTGATTGGCTGAAATCGAAAGCGAGCGTCGAGCCGGAAAAATCGCTCCCCACGTTCCGGTTGCTGGCGAAGGTTTCTGAACAACTTGATTCCAATCACGAGCTTGAGTCGTTGATGCGAGCGTTGCGCGGCGAATACATCGAGCCCGGCCCGGGCGCCGACATCGTGCAGAACCCGTTTGTGCTCCCGACGGGTCGCAACACTCACGCGATCAATCCCTACTCAGTTCCTTCGCAAATGGCTTTCGCGCGTGCCGAACAAACTGCCGGTGCGTTGCTTAGGCGCTATTTTGGGGAACACGGGCGCTATCCAAAGTCGATGGCGCTCGTGCTTTGGGGCCTGGATAATATCAAGACGCAGGGCGAAGGCGTGGCGCAGGCGCTGTGGCTGCTCGGCGTTCGACCCGTGCGTGATGCGCTGAATCGCGCGACTGAAATCGAAGTAATTCCTTTGGCAGAACTCAGGCGCCCGCGCATTGATGTGGTGATGACGGTGTCGGGCATCTTCCGCGATTTATTTGCGCCGACGATGGCCTTACTTGATAAAGCCGTTCGCCGGGTTGCGGCGCTCGACGAACCGCTTGAGATGAATTACGTCAAGCGTAATGTTTCAGAAAGAATGGATGCTGGTCCTGTTGAGTTTGATGACGCGGTCACGCGGGTGTTTTCAAACGCGCCCGGCAACTATGGCACGAACGTCAACTTCATGGTGATGCAGTCTCAGTGGGAAACGAGTGACACACTGGGTGATCTTTTTGTTACGCGTAAATGCTTTGCATACACCCGCGATTCAAAGGGGCGAACGATTGAGGGTCGCGAAGCGCGCGACTTGATGGATGACGCGCTGTCCACCGTCGAAGCGACGTACCAGAACATTGATTCGTTCGAGGTCGGCATCACCGACGTCGATCATTATTTCGAATATCTCGGCGGCATTTCCAAAGCGGTCGAGAAGCGCGCGCAATCGCGTCCGGCGATCTATTTGTCAGACTCGCTTTCGCCGCAGAGGCAGATTCGATCTCTGGAAGAGACCATTCGACTTGAGACGCGCGCCAAGACCCTGAATCCCAAGTGGTATGAAGGAATGCTGAAGCATGGTTTTCGCGGTGTGGCTGAGATCGAGAATCATGTGTCGAACACTTTTGGCTGGAGCGCGACCGCGGACGCTGTCGATCCCTGGATCTACACTGAGATTACCAAGACCTTCCTGTTGGATTCCGAGATGTTCAATCGCCTGATGGAACTAAATCCACATTCGGTCCGGTCGCTGGCAAAGCGCCTGCTCGAGGCGCATGATCGCGGCTATTGGAATCCGGCCGAAGAAATCTTGGAGAGGCTGCGGGAGATCGTCGATGAGCTTAAAGATCATAAAGAGCGGAAAGCCAATGAGCGCGCGCCTTAATGATTTTTTCGTGTGACTTCGTGGATCATTTTTGAATCCTATGGTTACCGGCAATCCATGAAATCACACGAACATAGAGTAACTTGCGCTATTGCCGAAGCAAGAATTACTGCATTGACCAGTGTGGTTTAGTAGATCGAGGTAAGCGATCCACAAAATCACACGAAGGAGTTTCGAATTTCATCGGGATCACAAGCGTCAATGCCGGAATTGATTCTTAAGGATGAAGTCTATCAGATCGTAGGTGCAGCAATGGAGGTGTACTGGCAACTAGGACGTGGCTTTCTTGAGCCGGTGTATCAGGAGGCTCTTGAAGTGGAACTTCGGCGTAGAGACATTCCCTTTGAACCCCAATGCCGCTTAACGATTCATTACAAAGGCGAGCCTTTACACAAAGAATACATCGCCGACCTGATTTGCTTTGACCAGATCATTGCGGAGTTAAAAGCTTCTGACCGGTTAACCGGAACCGATGAAGGTCAGATTCTGAATTACATGAAAGCCACGAGCAAAAGAGTGGGCTTACTTTTCAACTTTGGCAGCGCGGTTAAGCTCGAGTGGAAGCGATACGTGATCTGACCTTCCGGCGATTTGACATGGTTTGAGCTCGGTGGCGCCATAATTCAATATTGTGTGTGGTTTAGTGGATCGTTTTTCTGCTGTCCGAGATAGAAACGATCCACTAATTCACACGAACGGACACGAATTGTCTCTATGGTTTCTTACGTTAAAAGCATGCAAGTAACAGTTTTCTACGTCGGGTCCAGTTTGCTGGCGCCGCTGAAAGTCGCGGAACGGGAGATCAATCGCGAACAGTGGCTGGATCTGCATATCGCCGCGCACAACTTTGGCGCGCCATTCAATGATGAAGAATGGCGAGCCATTGAAAGTGATCTGGGCGAAGCCGATGTCGTCTTCGTCATTCACGTGATGGATGGCGAGAACGCCTCGCGGCTGCTGCCCATGCTTGATCGCTTCAGTAAGCGGCATCGAGCGGTCGTAGTTATCAACTGTATGCCGCAGTTGATGAAGCGGACGCGGATGGGGAAGCTGGACTTTGCGCGACTGCCAGGAATTGGTTCGCGCAAAGGCGCAAAGACGCAAAGGCAAAAAGTGCAAAGCAGCAGCGGCAGAGAATCGGAAAGGGAACGGGACGAGGCGACGAGTATTGTGTCGTCTGTGGGTTCGTGGATTGGTCGCCAGGCGCGCGGGAATCAAGCAAGCAAAAGGCGCAATGGCAACACGCACGGCCGCCGACAGTACCTGAAGTATGTCGACCGTCTGCCAACGCTGTTGCGTTATGTTCCGAGCGTGGGCGCGTTGCGCGATGTAAAGAACTATCTAAACCTCTTCTGCTATTTCCTCCAGCCGACACCGGCAAACATTCGCTCGATGCTGTTGTCAGCGCTTCAGAACTATGTGCCGGACGACCGCCTGGCGGGGATCAAGATTCCGCCGCCAGAGTCCATGCCCTCGGTGGCGATCTATCATCCCGATGCGCCGGCGCTGTTTGAATCGTTCGAGAGTTACAAAGCCTGGCACCGGAAACGCAATCCAAAAACCAAAGACCAAAGTCCAAAGACCAATCACAGTCCTCTCGATCCACAAACCACTGTGGGCCTCCTCTTGATGCGTCCACAGATCGTCAGCAACGCGCGTAAGCATTACGACGCTTTGATTCGCGCGATTGAAGCTGAAGGGCTGAGCGTGATACCGGCGATCTCCACCTTGATGGACAACAGGGAAGCATGCAATAAGTTCTTTGTAGAGCGTGACCGGGCGCCAGAGGTCAGAGGTCAGAGATCAGAAGTCAGAAGAAACGGAAACGGAGGCGCGCGATCACGAGTTAGCCAGATCGTCTCGCTCACCGGCTTCAGCTTCGTCGGCGGACCGGCGATGAATGACAGCGAAGCGGCGGGCGAGTTCTTGAACCAACTCAATATTCCCTATCGCTCGCTCGTTAGTCTGGACGCGCAGACGATCGAGTCGTGGCGAGATTTGCCGGCGGGCCTTAATCCGGTGCAGACCGGGATGCAGGTTGCGATTCCCGAACTCGACGGCGCTACCGAACCGTTTGTGTTCGGCGGCATGCCCGCACGCGGCGTTGAGCCGGCGCCTTTGGAAGATCGTTGTCTAAGAATTGCGCGACGACTCAAGCGCTGGCATCGGCTGCAAACATCACCGCGCGACGAACTAAGGGTCGCGTTGACCCTCTACTGTTTTCCACCCAACAAGGGGAACATCGGAACGGCGGCGGACCTGGATGTGTTCGCGACCCTCTGGGGCGTCCTGGAAAGGTTAAAGACTGACGGCTACAACGTCGACCTTCCTGACAGCGCTGATGCCGTGCGAGGTTTGTTGCTGGACGGGAATTCAGACAGTCCCGACGCTATCGCCCACGTTGCTTATCGAATGAGTGTCGATGAGTACCAGCGGGTTTGTCCATTCATTCCTGAAATCGAAGCTGACTGGGGAGCCGCGCCGGGCGCGATCAATTCGAGCGCGGGCGAATTGTTGATTCAGGGTATTCAGCTCGGCAAAGTTTTCCTCGGAGTGCAGCCGACCTTTGGATACGAAGGCGATCCGATAAAGTTATTAATGGCCAAAGGCGGCACTCCTCATCACGGCTTCGCGGCTTTCTATGCTTATCTGGAAAAGATCTTTCAGGCAGATGTGGTGGTGCATGTCGGCACCCACGGCGCGATGGAATTCATGCCAGGAAAGCAGGTCGGAATGTCGAGCGCGTGCTGGCCGGATCGCCTGATTGGTGAGCTGCCGAACATATACATTTACAGCGTCAACAATCCTTCGGAAGGGACGATCGCCAAGCGGCGTTCTTATGCTGAGCTGATTTCCTACCTGACGCCACCGATTGAAAACGCCGGACTCTATAAAGGCCTGGCGACGATGAAGGATCTCGTTGGCAATTACCGCCGGTCGACGGATGAAGAGGAACGTCAGCGGCTGTTTGCCGCAATCGAGCAGCAGAGCCAGGAATTGAATTTCAGTTCTGCGCGGGCAATTTAGGCCAGCCAGGCCTCAAACTCTAACTCTGCTCACTAGCCAACGAAGTCACACGACGCTTGAACTCATCCGCTCGAAGTCGATGACGGAAAGCTTCGACGCCATTGATCCAAAGAACCGGTACTTCAAGACGGTAGCGCGCAACCAGCACGGCATCACTTTCGATATTGATCTCTTCCAGGCTGTAAAGATCCGCGCACCGGGCCCTGCTCATCTCTGCTTTCATTTCTTCACAGAGATGACAGCCCGGTTTTGAATAAAGAACCACGCGCGCTTTGGTTTCCAAACTGTACTCCTTAACGCACCTGAGCCGAACCTCTCAACGAATCCTCTTGCCAATTCCGCGCCGAAAGTTGTATAAAAGTCAGCTGCTGAGCCAGTTTAATATAAATTTTTGCGTGCGGCAGCACTTCTAGTGAACAAGACTATTTGGGTTTTCACAGAGACATCGATCCTGTGTCGCGGGGAATTGTATAATTTAGTCAGCAATCCCCTGCGTTGACGTGTGAGCATTTCCAGGCCCGAAAGATCGCCCATCAGGTGGCGGAGGTTTTTCCGCAGTGGATAGCAATCCGAAGGAACAAACATCAGTCGCAGTGGCTGAGCCGCCAGCGGCACCGGCAGCAAAGACTCCTGCCAGGCCGGCAGCAAGGCCTGCGCCCGTCGTGGTCGAATCCGCGCCCGACCCGCCGGTTAATAAGATGCGCCGGCGCATCGTCTGGGCGGGCATCACCGGGTTTTTGACGGTGTGCTTCCTGATGTTCGTTCGCTTCTTCCTGCCACGCGCAATCTTCGAACCATCCAGCACCTTCAAGATCGGTTTTCCCGGAGATTATGCGCTGGGCGTCGATACCAAATGGCAGCAGCAGTATCGCATCTGGGTGGATAAGGTTTCGGACCGGCTGTTTGTCGTTTATGCGCGCTGCACCCACCTGGGCTGCACACCCGATTGGAAGGCGAGTGAGAACAAGTTCAAGTGTCCCTGTCACGGCAGCGGCTATGACAGCGAGGCGATCAACTTCGAAGGGCCGGCGCCGCGGCCGATGGATCGGGCCGAAGTGAAGCTGGATGCGGAAGGCCAGATAGTCGTCAACACCGCGAAGTTGTACAAGTGGCCCAAGGGCGAGAAAAACGAATTCAACGATCCCGGCGCTTACATTCCGCTCTAGAGTCGGAACCGCCTGCGGTAGCGGGCGGGTAATGTATGGACGAACCCAAAGATCAAAAAGAAACCAAACAGCTAACCGGCGAACAAGCCAATGTTGGTTTGGTTGAGCGCGCCAAAGAATCGGCCGTCGCGCTCAAGGATCGTGCGCTCGAAGAAGCCAAGGACTACAAGGACCCGCAGCAGACCCAGGTTTGGAAATCGATCTTTCGCGTCTCTCATGAACGCCATGATCCGCGCAACCGCAGCCTGGCGATCCTTTCGAACGTCTTCTTGCATTTGCATCCGGCGAAAATCAATCGCGATGCGGTGCGCTATCAGTACACCTGGGGCATGGGTGGGATCACGTTTTATCTTTTCATCGTGCTCACGTTCACGGGCGTGCTGCTGATGTTCTATTACCACCCGACCAAGATCATCGCCTTCAAAGATATTCTCTATCTTGAGCATGACGTGCCGTTCGGCAAGCTGCTGCGAAACATGCACCGGTGGGCAGCGCACTTGATGGTAATCACGACCTGGCTGCACATGTTCCGCGTGGTGCTGACCGGCTCGTACAAGAGACCGCGCGAATTCAACTGGTGCGTGGGCGTGGTTTTGCTGGTGCTGACCCTGCTCTTGTCGTTCACGGGATATCTGCTGCCGGATGATCAGCTTGGATTCTGGGCGGTCACGGTAGGAACCAATATGGCGCGCGCGACACCTCTGCTGGGGAACGAGGGCCCGTTTGGCGCGCAGCTTGGGCTGACTCCGTACAACGATGTTCGATTCGGGCTGCTGGGTGGATCCATTGTTGATTCGAATGCGCTTCTGCGCGCTTACATCTGGCATTGCATTGGGATTCCGCTGGTAGCGTCGATCTTTATGGCAGTGCATTTTTGGAGGATTCGCAAGGATGGCGGGATATCCGGGCCGGCGCCGGTGATGCTGGATTCAGAGATGAAGGTGGCGAAGAAGAAATGAGCGCCATAGTCCAACCACGATCAAATTCGCGTCGCAACAAGCTGATCGGGCTGGTCGTGGTCTTGATTCTGCTTGGGCTCTTCGTCTATTCGGTCCAGGATTGGCATCAAATCTGGAAGATTGTTTCTGCGCCGGACAACGTCCCCATTGTGGCGATGCTTTTCCTGGTGCCGTTCTTTACCTGGCTGGGAATCAAGCAGGCAAAGGCCAACGATAATCTAATTGGCGAACTGGAGACCGATCCCAAGCTCGCCAAGACGCATCATCGCAAAGTCGAACCATGGCGACCGGGTTGGGCAAAGGAGCTGCACGTTTGGCCTTACCTGGTGCGCATTGAGTTTCTGGCGGCCGTCATTGTGACGGTCGTTTTGTATGTCTGGTCGATCACGCTGAACGCCCCGCTCGAGGAGCCCGCGAATCCTAACCTGACAATGAACCCGTCTAAGGCGCCGTGGTATTTCCTCGGGCTGCAAGAGATGTTGGTCTACTTCGATCCGTGGATCGCGGGTGTGGTGATGCCTTCGATCATCATGGTCGGCTTGATGGTTTTTCCGTATGTCGATTCTAATCCGCTGGGTAATGGGTATTACACGCTCAGGCAGAGACGGTTCGCGGTCAACATGTTCAGTTGGGGCTTTCTGATGTGGATTTTGCTGATCGTGATCGGTACGTTCATTCGCGGACCGGGTTGGATCTGGTTTTGGCCCGGACAGACCTGGGACCACAACACGGTGGTATTTGATCGAAATCGTGACCTGCACGAAATCCTGGGAATTACGCCCGAGAATTTTGCTAACCACCTTAGTTTGCTTCCATGGGTCAGGGGAATCTTTGGACTCATCATTGTCAGCGGCTTCTTCATTTTAGGTGGACTGTTCTTTCATTGGCTGATGAAACGGGGGCCATTTCGGTTTAGCTACCTCGTCTTTCCCAAGCGTTTTCTGGAGTGGGCTAGGACTCCGGATCCATTCGAGCTCAAGCTCCTGGCCAACACCAGCATCCTGCAATATATGACGTTCCAGTTTTTTGCGGTGAGCGTCTTACTGGCAATGCCGGTAAAGCTTTTCCTGCGACTAGTGTTCACGATCAAGTACGTCTGGGTGACTCCGTGGTTCAACGTCTGATGTCCGACAAACTTCAGTTTGTCGCTTCGGTCTGATGGCAGCTTTGACGCAACGACAAACTGAAGTTTGTCGGACATTAAATAGGAAATCATAACCTGTGGAAGAATTTCCGGAACCGATTGAATCCCTGGTAAAGAAAGAAGCGGAACCGCAACGCGATCCGATCGTCAGTCGATCGACCAGCGCGATTATTCTCATTTGCACCCTGCTGCTCATAGTCTCAGCCGGCTGGGCACTCTACGATGAAGGTTTCGGCCAGCGCCCGTGGCGGGGAATGCAACAGCAATTCACTAAGCGCTACATCGCCTACCTGAAGAGCATTCGCAAAGACGCCGGAAAATCGGAAGCTGAAGTAAAGGACACGCCCGAATACCAGCAGCTCGACGAACAGGCAAAGGCGTCTCTGGAAAAGGTCAAGTCTGACATCGCTCAAAAGGATAAGCGTGTGGCCCAGGTTCAGGCCAAGCTGGACGCGGTTACCGAACCGTTTCAGAATCAGCGCGGCCGCATCGTGGTCATTACTTATAAGCTTGAGACAGCGCCGAGCGACTTCTGGCGCAAGCGTTACCGGAGCCAACTCGATGACAAGAAGAGGGAAGTAGTCACTGTAGACTTGCCATCCGAAGGCGGAAAACCCGTCCGCCAGAAAATGAACTTTGAGCAACTCGAGCGGACCTTTAATGAGTTGCGGGATGAAAAGGCAAAAGTCCTCGGCGAGAAAGCAGAGTTGTTGAAGGAACCGTCCGAGATGGCCCGCAAGCGTGATGAGTATTTGAAGAACCACGTCAGCCTGCTGCCGCAAAAGAGCATTGACGATTTGATCAAGAAGAACGAAAACGCTTTCGATTACACAATCCTGGGCCATCAAATCAACGTCAACGAGTTCGCGATCGTCGACCGCTGCGAGATTTGCCATCTCGGAACACGCGAACCGCTGACGATCAAGGCTTCCGACATGGCGCCGGGCGGACCAGGGAAGAAACCGGATGAACTGGCCGGTGCTTTCGTCAGCCATCCGCGCAGAGAACTGCTGCAAACTCACAATCCGGAAAAATTTGGCTGCTCGGCTTGTCACGGTGGCAACGGCCGCGCGACCACCAGCGTCGTGAAGGCCCACGGCTTGAATCCATTCTGGCTGCATCCCCTCTTCCATAAGGAGAACACCGAAGCCGGTTGTCAGATGTGCCACGCGAACGACCGGGTAACGCAGGGCGCGGACACGCTGAATCTGGGCAAGGATTTGTTCTATCAGCGCGGGTGCGTGGGGTGTCATCGCATGGAAGCGTTCGATCGCGAAAGCGACGCGCTAACTAACGCGCGCCAGCAAATCTCGCAGCTTCAGGATCAAATAGTCGCCAACGAGCGTCAGTCCAGACTTGATACCGACGCCAGCGCCAACGCCGGTGACGATACCGCTGAGGTGCAGCGTTTGCTCGCTCATGCCGAGTCGCTGCGCGTGACGAACAGCCAGTTGGCCGCGCGCATTGACGAGCTCAATTTGCAGACGCGCTATCTACAGCAGGATCAGAAAAAGATCGGACCGAACCTGAAAGACGTGCGGCTGAAGTTGCGCAGGGATTGGATTCCTCTCTGGTTAAAGGATCCGCAGGCATTTCGACCGGGCACGAAGATGCCGACCTTCTGGCGGTTCAAGATCGACGGAGAAGAAGGCGAGAACGATTTGAAGGCCGTCGCCGCTTATCTCTGGCAGAGCAGCTTTGATGGCAAGGCGCCGGCCCAGGCAAAGGGCGACGATAAGCACGGCAAGGAGTTGTTCGAATCACGCGGCTGCCTGGCCTGCCATTCAATCGGCGAAGGCGACGGCAAGATGGGCAGCACGTTCGCCGCGAATCTGACGAAGGTGGGCGAGAAGGCAAATTATGATTACATCGTGCGTTGGATCTATAACCCGCGCGAGCGCTGGGCCCCTTACTGTCCAAAAGAACACCGTGACCTGACGCCGGAAGATTACTCGAAACACGGACTGCCCTTTGTGTTCGACACGGAACTGCATTCGAAGTGCCCGAACGACGGGGCGGAACTACAGGTGCAGAACATGACCGTAATGCCGAACCTGCGCCTGTCCGAACAGGACGCGCGCGACGTCGCGACTTATCTGTTCTCGCTTTCGTCCGCGCCGTCGGCTACGGACGTTTCGTTCATGGAGGATCCGAAGCTGATTGAGGAAGGGAAGGCTGAGATCAAACAGTACGGCTGCGCCGGTTGTCATGAGATCAAAGGGTTCGAAGAGGAGCAGCGCATTGGCAAAGAGCTGACGACCGAAGGCGCGACGCCGCTCGAGCGTCTCGACTTTGCTTTGCTGACGCAGGACGCTGAGTACGGCCGCGACCCGCTCAAGCTGCATCCAAAGGACAAAGAAAAAGAGTGGTATAACCACCGCGGGTTCTTTGAGCACAAGCTGACGGAGCCGGGAATCTATGATACCGGCAAGTCGCAGTACCTCGAGCCAAAGGATCGCCTGCGGATGCCGAAGCCATACCTGACCGATGATTGGCGCACGGGTCTGACTACCCTACTGCTGGGTAGTCTGGGAGCGGAAGGGGCGAATGTTCCCGCAGCTCTCTTCTATAACCCGCCGGATCAGCGGCGCCAGGACATTCAAAACGGCTGGTGGGTAATCAAGAAATATAACTGCATGGGTTGCCACGTGCTGCAACCGGGCCAACAGATTAGTGTCTACAATAACTCCGACCAACCAACGATGACGACGGGCGCGGTGCTGAATGCGCTGTCGTTCTATCAGGGCCAGAAAGAGTTCCTGCCGCCGCAGCTTACCAGCGAAGGCGCGCGCGTCGATCCTGATTGGCTGATGAAGTTCCTGAAGGATCCGTCGATGATGCAGGCGGGCGAGAAGCCTACGGTTCCGTCAACGGCGCCCACATCTTCCGCGGCCGCGCCGTCGTCGTCTCCAACAGCAGCAGCCTCGCCGAGTGGGGGAGCAAAACCGCCTGGAGCCGCGAACGATCAGAGTGGCGGCCGGCTGATGCCGCAGCCGGGCGCCAACCGCAACGGGGTGCGACCTTACTTGCAGGTGCACATGCCCACGTTCAACTTCTCGCCGAACGAGCTGCGGATTCTCGTGCGGTTCTTCATGGCTGTTTCTTCGCAAAACGATCCATACATCAAAGAGCCGATGGATCCGATGACCGAGACGGAGAAATCGATCGCCCGCAACATGTTTGTCTCAGGCACGCCTTGTCTGAAGTGTCACATCACGGGCGAGCCGACGCACGACGCAAAGGCGATCGCGCCGAACTTCCTGCTGGCTTCGCAAAGATTGAAGCCTGACTGGACGTTCCGTTGGCTGTTGGATCCGGCCCAGATCGCGCCCGGCACGGCAATGCCTACCGGCTTGTTTCGGAAGGAAGGCGATCGCTGGGTGGTGAATTTGCCGAATCCGCCGACGGATGTGGCCAACTATCATGGCGACCACGCGCGTTTGCTGGTGCGCTACATGTTCCTGATCACACCGGACGAACAGCGGCGGCTTTTGTCAGCGACGCCCGCGCCGCCGCCTCAGGCAGCGAGCCCACCGGCGCCACAGAAAACGGGCCGCAATAAATCCGGACCGGGTGTTTCAGATCGCGCCGGCCATCACGGGATTCGCCGCCGATCGCATGCGTCGCGGCCACTGGTTCGAATCGGTCCGAGCGGACGACAGTGGAAAAGCGCCGGACGCGCGATCTGTGGTCTTTGATCTCTAGCAGAGGCGCGGCAGTTTGCCTCTTGCAGGCTATCACTGACTAAGCTAACTGGGGTATGCTTGCTCAAATTCGAAGTCATTTCTATTGGAGGAATTAGAAGATTATGTTGAGTAAACGCGCACGATTGTGGCTGGGGCTGATTATGGCCATAAGCCTTTTGTCGCTGGCATCTTCATGTGGCGGTGGCACCAAAACAGATGAGACAAATGATGGTGGGACGCAGACCGCCGCTACGCCGCCGCCTTCAAAAGGCGACGAGGGAACTGTCACCGGCAAGGTAACTTACACCGGCACGGCGCCTGAGCCGAAGAAGATCGACACGTCCGCGGACGCGGCCTGCACCGCAAAGAGCCCGGATTTGAAAACCGAGGAGTGGGTAGTTAAGGACGGCAAAGTCGCGAACACCTTCGTTTACATCAAGGACGGAACGATGGACGGTGGGAAGAAGATCTCTGAGTTCACCTGGCCAGCGCCTTCGACACCCGCGACTCTGGATCAGAACGGTTGTCATTACAAACCGCACGTGATGGGCGTGGTCGTAAAGCAAGACATCACGATTACCAACAGCGACCCGACGACCCACAACATTCACTTTACGCCCAAGAACAATCCCGACTGGAACCAACAACAATCGAACGGCGCGGCGGCCATGACGCACAAGCTTAATGTCGCCGAAATCCTGGTGCCCGTAAAGTGCAACCAGCATCCGTGGATGAAGGCCTACGTGGGCGTCCTGAAGCACCCGTTCTTTGCTGTAAGCGGCGAGGATGGCAGCTTTACCATCAAGGGCGTGCCCCCCGGAAAATATACTGTCGTGGCGTGGCATGAAGGCGGCGCCAACGGAACAGAGAAGACCATGGAAGTCACTGTACCGGCGAAGGGCGCAGCCACGGCGGACTTTGCGTTCGGCGGCACCGCTGAATTGCGCGGACGGCCGAGTTCGATGCCGGTGGTTTCGGCTATCGAATTTCCGATGGTGATGAAGTACTAGGAGAATTGCCGATTTGAGCTCTGGTGTTTGGCTTTTGGTCTTACGGTCTTTGGTTCCTAGTTGCGTCGCGAGCATTTTCAAAGACCAAAGGCCGAAGTCCCAAGGCCAGCCGGAGAATCGGCAATCAACAATCGGCAATCGAAAATGTCCAAGGGTGTGCATCGTTTCGCAGTGCTGGTGGCCTGCGCGACTTTCTTTCTGATTATCGCGGGGGCGAACGTCACCAGCCACGATGCCGGTCTGGCGACCTCGGACTGGCCGCTTTCATACGGGCAGTTCTTTCCCAAAATGGTCGGCAATCTGTTTTGGGAGCACGGCCATCGACAGGTGGCGATGAGTGTCGGTCTGCTGACGATCGCCCTGGTCATCTATTTGCAAATACGCGAACGCCGCACGTGGGTAAAGCGGCTGGGCTGGATCGCTCTGGGCGGCGTAATCGCCCAGAGCTTACTCGGTGGTTTGACGGTTAAGATGAATTTGCCGCTGGCGGTTTCAGCGGCGCATGCCACGCTGGCGCAGTTGTTCTTTCTCACGACGGTTAGCCTGGCGGTGTTTACTTCGCGAAGTTGGATTACACCGGCGTCCACAGTCAGTGAAGCCGGCGCGGGCGTTTCGATTCGCGCTTTGTGCGTCGTAGCGCTGTTGGTAATTTTGGTCCAATTGGTTTTGGGGGCAACCTTGCGGCACTCGGCAACCTGGGACCAGCCGCTGCCGACTGGCTTGTTGTTAGCACATATTGGCGGCGCGGTAATTGTTACGCTGGTTTTGGTTGTTACTGTTTTCATCGTGCTCATGCGTCACCGCGACGAGAAATATCTGGCGCGTCCGGCGTTCGTCGCGGTTGCGTTGCTGGCAGTTCAATTGCTCCTGGGATTGGCGGCGTACATTACGCGCGCTGCGTCGCCTTCCGATCCGCAGCCGCTTAACCCGATGATTACGGTGACCGTTGCTCATGTCGCCTGTGGCGCGCTGGTTTTCGCTACGACGATTGTTTTGACGCTGAGGGTATTCAAAGTCGTGCGGGCAGATCGCCAGGAGTACGTACTCGCTCCTGCATAGGATTACTCAGGAAACGGGCTTCATAAAAAGTTCCTCAAGTGAGGTTCGTGGACCGGATAAGACGACTTTTCGAAAAGATAGTTAGATTCGCATGAAGACTGCTGCTTTAGAACTTCATTCAACCGCCGGCGCCGAAGTAGTAGCGCCCTTGAGCGCCAAAGCCAGGGTTGCCGCCTATGTCGAGCTGACCAAGCCGCGGATTACGTTTCTGATTGCGCTGACGTCGGCCGCGGCGTTCTGTCTCGGCTCGCGCGGTTCGGTTGATTACGTGAGGTTCGCGCATGCAATGGTGGGAATCGCGCTGCTGTCGTCGGGTATCGCTACGCTGAATCAGTTTATGGAGCGGGACCTCGATGGCTTGATGCGCCGCACCGTCGACAGGCCGCTGCCTTCGGGGAGGCTTTTGCCGTTGGAAGCACTGTGGTTCGGGGTAGTCGTGACGGCTTCCGCCGAACTTTATCTCACCCTGTTTGTGAATGCACTGACCGCGGTGCTGGGCTTGACGGTAATTGCCGGATATCTGTTTGTCTACACGCCGCTGAAAACACGTACGACATTGTCGACGGCGCTCGGCGCGTTTCCCGGAGCCATGCCGCCGCTGATGGGCTGGACCGCCGCGCGGGGTGAAATCGACATTGCCGCCTGGGTCCTGTTTGCGATTTTGTTTCTCTGGCAGTTCCCACATTTCCTGGCGATCGCCTGGATGTATCGCGAGGATTACGGACGCGCCGGCATTTGCATGTTGCCAGTGGTCGAACCCGACGGCCGGGTAACCGGACAGCAAATTATTGTCTACTCGCTGATGCTGATTCCAGTGAGCCTGCTGCCGGTAATTCTGGGAATCTCGGGCAAGTTCTACTTGATTGCGGCGCTGGTGCTCGGTCTCTTGTTTCTCGCGAGCGCTGTGCGCGCGGCGCTATCCAAATCGAATCAGCATGCGCGCCAGCTCCTGCTGGCGTCAGTGCTTTACCTGCCGCTGTTGTTTGGAGTGATGGTTTTGAATCGGTAAATGGTCAGTAGTCATAAGGAGATAACCGATGGGACGCGTTCTCGGAATAGCCATCTGGGTCATAACAATTCTCTCAGTGCTGATGTTTGTCACCAAGCATTGGTGGTTTCCTGAAGCCATCTCTGAGCACGGCCCGGCTGTTGACCATCAGTTCATGATCACCATCATCGTGGTAGGCATTTCGTTTGCCGCGGCGCAGATCGGACTGGGTTGGGTGGTTTGGAAATATCGCGACAGCGGGAGCGCGCAACGCGCCACCTACTCGCACGGAAACAATCGACTCGAGGTGATCTGGACCATCGTGACCGCGGTCGTCTTCATAAGTTTGGCGGTGATGGGACAGCGCGTTTGGGCTGCGCTTCATCTGAATGCGGCGCCGCCGGGATCCTATCAAATCGAAGTGGTGGCCCAGCAGTTTGCCTGGACCTTTCGTTATCCCGGCAAGGACGGAGTGTTTGGACGGACGGACCCATCGCTGATCAATGACGAGGGCCAGAATTTTGTCGGCCTGGACGAAACCGCCCCGAACGCGAAGGACGACATACAGGTCTCAACCCTGGTAATTCCCGCAAACCAACCGGTCGAGCTGATTCTTAGATCGAAAGACGTAACGCACAGCTTCTTTGTGCCCCAACTTCGGTTCAAGCAAGACCTGGTTCCGGGGATGAAGATTCCGGTGCACTTCACCGCCACCAAGGTGGGCAAATACGAGCTCGCCTGTGCCGAGCTTTGCGGGATGAATCACTATAAGATGAAGTCCTTCATGCTGGTTCTGCCTAAGGAAGAATTCATCGAACTGACGAATCTCCCGCCCGCTCAGTTCCTGACACGAAAAGACGAGCTGATGGCTAAGTATCAACTTCCGCAATATTGAGTTCCGGATTTTCGCCCGAGCTGGAGGAGAAGCGAGATGGCAGAAGCAACTCACGACGAAGTGCATCGGCACCCGGCGCCGAAAGGCTTCATTCGCAAATACATCTTCAGTCTCGACCACAAGGTAATCGGCATCCAGTATATTCTGCTGGCGCTGACTGCGGTGGTGGTCGGAATGATCATGTCGGTTCTGATGCGCGTGAACCTCAGTTGGCCGGGATCGAAGTGGTCCATCCTGGGAACGCTATTCCCGACCGGCGCGCCGGGCGGCGTGATGTCGGACTCTTTCTATCTTTCATTGGTCACGATGCACGGGACATTGATGGTCTTCTTCGTCTTGACCACAGCGCCGCAGGGCGGCTTTGGCAATTATTTTCTACCGATCCAAATCGGTGCCGAAGACATGGCTTTCCCCGTGCTGAACATGTTGTCCTTCTGGGTGACGTTTGTTGGCTTCATCGTGCTCCTGACGGCGATCCTTGCCGAAGGGAACCTGACAGTGGGCGCGTGGTTTTCAAAGCTGGGCGCGTCTTTCGCCGGCGGCACGGGCACCGTCGGGCCGATTGGGGGGTGGACAGGTTATCCACCTTTGAGCGCGCTGGGCCCGATTGCCGGGCCAGGGCAGGGCGCGGGCGTCAATCTGTGGATTATCAGCATCGCCATCTTCTGTGTGGGCTCGCTGCTGGGCGCGCTGAACTTTATTACGACGTTGCTGAATATGCGCACGAGGGGAATGTCCCTGATGCGCATGCCGCTGACTTGCTGGGCTTGGTTTACCACTGCGATTCTCGCGTTGCTTTCTTTTCCGGTGTTGCTGGGCGGCGGGATTCTGTTGCTCCTCGATCGCATCGCGGGCACCAGTTTCTTCATTCCCGGCGGTTTATTCGTCAGCGGCAATCTCGTTCCGCAGCATACCGGCGGCTCGCCGCTGCTGTGGCAGCACCTGTTCTGGTTCTTTGGCCATCCGGAAGTTTACATCGCGATTCTGCCGGGCATGGGGGCTACCTCACACATCCTTTCGACCTTTGCGCGCAAGCCGATCTTTGGTTATCGCGCGATGGTCTTCGCGATTTTCGCGATCGGCATGCTGGGCTTCTTTGTCTGGGGCCACCACATGTTCATCAGCGGCATGAGTCCTTACTCAGCCATAGCGTTTTCGATCCTCACGCTTTCGATTGGCGTGCCTTCGGCCATCAAGACATTCAACTGGCTGGGAACACTTTGGGGCGCGAAGATTCGTTTTACCACCCCGATGCTGTTTGCGATCGGGTTCGTCTCGGTGTTTGTGGCCGGCGGGATCACCGGCCTGGTCCTAGGACAGACGTCTCTGGACTTTTTCTTTCACGATACTTACTTCGTGACGGCGCACTTCCACCTGGTCATGGGCGTGGCGTCGATCTTCGGCATGTTCGCGGCGACTTACTTCTGGTTTCCGAAAATGTTCGGCCGGATGATGAACGAAACTCTGGGCAAGCTGCATTTCTGGATCACGTTCCTGGGCGTCTATGCCATCTTCATTCCCTTTCACGCGATGGGGATGCTGGGCATGCCGCGCCGGTACGCCAATTTTGGTGAGTATGCATTTTTGAAGAACGCTCATTCGCTGGTGCTGTTCGTCACCATCGCGGCAATTATCACCGTGGGCATCCAGGTTGTTTTCTATTTCAACTTTTTCTGGAGCATGTTCAAGGGCAAACCGGCCGGCGAGAACCCCTGGGAGGCAACGACGTTGGAATGGAACATCGCGTCGCCGCCGCCGCACGATAACTTTGCCGGGATAGTGCCTGAGGTCTATCGCGGCCCATACGAATTCGCGGTGCCGGGCGCGCCGAAGGATTTCATGATGCAGTCAGAGCCGGAAGCGGCCGAGGTAGCAGCAAGTTTAGGAGAAAGTAGCGGGAATGGCGGCAACGGTCACAGGCACTG
>DASQAF010000016.1:0-2379 GCA_035635855.1 Pyrinomonadaceae bacterium | reverse complement strand
CAGCGGAGTCAGCGCTTTGATCTCGTTTGCGACTTGCTCGTAAGTCTCCATAGCACGCGCGCCCTCGGTGTCGATTACGCCAGGGTTGATGGAGTTCACGCGGATGTTCTGCGGTCCGAGTTCCTTCGCGAGCACGCGGGTAATAGCGTCCACCGCGCTCTTCGTTGCTGCGTAGATCGACGATGCCGGAGGCGTTAAAGTGCTTGCTACCGAGCCGATGTTGACGATGCAGCCGCCCTTCTCGCCAAATTGCTTTGCAGCACGTTTGGAAGTCAAAAGAAGTCCGAGCACGTTCGTGTCGAACTGGCGATGAAACTCCTTTTCGTTTACGTCTTGCAACGGCAGGTAGGAGAAGACGCCGGCATTGTTGACAAGGATGTCCACATTGCCGAGTTGCTCCTCTGTCTCGCTGAAGAACCGATCGATCGCTTCCGACGAGGTCACGCTCCCTTGCACGGCAATGGACTTTCCGCCGGCCGCTTTGATCTTTTCAACAACACGATCGGCACCTTCTCGATCGGAGGCGTAGTTCACCGCAACCGCGGCGCCTTCCCTTGCCAGCGACAACGCGACGCCGGCCCCGATTCCTTTCGATGCTCCTGTCACTAATGCGATCTTTCCATCAAGCTTTCCCATAGGATTCTCCAAGTTGGCTTCTTTCAATTGCGCCGCATCAGGCGACCACACGATTCGGATAATCGATCTATTCGAAAACGTCCCTCGGTCATAGCCTCGCGCCGCTCCGCTGAGCTATTCAGATAGTGCTAACTCGCCGCGATTTGTGCGGTATCACCATCGTCATTAATGGCAGCTTCGGGTTGCTGACCTTCGCTATTCGGCGTGCCCGGGACTTCCCACTTAATGAGTTTGAGATCGAGGACGAAGATCGAATAGATCACTGGAACCAGCAGCAGGGTAATGAAGGTCGCGCAGAGCATTCCGCCCATCTGTGCGTAACACATCGGCTCCCACAGCGGCCCGCCCCGAAGGGCCAGAGGGACTAGGGCAATCACTAAAGCGAGTACCGTTATCAACACCGGCCGCAGTCGCATGATGCCCGCATCCAGCACAGCCTCCTTGAGCGGCTCGCCTTCTGCGTGTTTCTCTTCAATGAAGTCGAACAGCACGATGATGTGACTTACGATCAACCCGACCAGGCTGATGATTCCCAGAAAGGCCATAAACCCGAATGGTGTTCCCATGGTCCAGAGTGCGGTCAGTCCGCCCATAATTCCGTAAGGCACGGCCGCGAAGACGACAAACGGCTTGATTGCGTTTTTGAACTGATACACGAGACTGAGAAATATCGCGCTAACGGAAATCAACAGGACGACGACCAGATTCTTGAATCCCTTGACCTGCTCCTCCTCCGATCCGCCAATCTGCATTTGGTAACCAGGCGGCAGCTGGTTGGCGAAGGCTGTTAACTGAGGGCGTATGGCGTTCATGACCTCAGAAGGCAGGTGTCCCGCTTCGGGCATACAGCCAACTGTGATCGTGCGAAATTGATTGCGGCGGCGAATCGTCTCGGTCTGCATCTCGTGGTCCACCAATGAGACCTGCCGCAGGGGCGCCTTCTGCGGTCCCTGTGCGGAATAAACGTACAGGTCTTGAACGTCTGCCAGCTGCGCGCGTTCTTCCATCCGCAGCCGGGTCACGACCGGAATCTGCTTATCGCCTTCGCGCAACACTGTCACTTGTCCGCCGTTGATCCCTGTCGCCGAAGAAGCCGCCACGTCGAGGTTGGTGATCCCCGCGGCGTTCGCGCGGTCGGGATCGGTTTGAAGTTTGACCGCGAATCTCTCCTCGCCCCAGTCGTCGCGGATGCGCTGAGCGTATGGAGTGGTGCGCAGGATATTTTTCACCTTCTCGGCTTCTTGGCGCAGCGTGGCCATATCCGCGCCCGCGATGCGAACCTCGACGGGCATCGGAATGGGCTTGCCAGTATCGAGTTGTCGGGCATCAATCCGCGCGCCCGGCACTTTGTCGTCCAGCGCTTTCTGAAAAAGGCCGATCAGTTCGTTGGTGTCATGCTTGTCTTTTACCTGAATGACGACCTGTGCATAGTTCAACTTCTGCAGTTCAGGCGCGACCGAGAACCAGAACCGTGGCCCGCCGCCACCGACAAAAGTGGTGAGTGATTCAAGAATCTCACGCGGCTTCCCATCTTTCCCGGGATGCGCCTTGCCATATTCCTGCGCCGCGCCGCGGACCACTTCTTCAGCGCGCCCAGCGGCCTCATTCGTGGCGGAGAGCGGTGCATCTTCGGGCAGCCACACATCAAGGTATGAAAGGTAAGAAAGATCCTTTGGAAAAAAGTCAGTCTTGAGCCGGCTGGCAGCGAGGCCGCCCACGGCCAGCAGGATGAAAGAGCCGAGC
>DASQAF010000015.1:0-83152 GCA_035635855.1 Pyrinomonadaceae bacterium | reverse complement strand
ACTCTTGAACTTGCTTAAGTCTAGTGCCAATATCTTCATCACCGGGTCTCCTTCTATTTGGTTTTGGGCGTTTGGAAAAACTAGCCCGTATGAAACCAGAGGAGACCCGCTTTTCATAGTTTCTTCGTGGATCGAGTCTTTCGTCTCTGGCCAGGCGATCCACCAAATCACACGAAACATCACGAAAAACAAAATGTCTCTTTCACTCATGGAGCTGGCGAACATACAGCCTGTTGTTCAATTATTATTGAGACACTACCCTAGGCCGCGCGGGCGCGCAGTTCGTGACGTTTTCGCATCACGCGTTCCAACCATTCCTGTGCCTGTTGGTACCGCGGATAGCCTTTTTCTTCAGAGCGAAAGGCGGATGTGTGATAGTAGCGCCGGCCATTGATGATCCGAGCGGGATGTTTGATGTGCAGCATCTCGTGGAAGAGTATGTATTCGACGAACCACTCGGGCACCTCGCGCGAATCCAGGGTCTTGCTGATGGTGATGGTGTCGTGAGCGGCGTCATGGTGGCCAAGGATGCTGCGGGCTCGTCTTTGCGACCAGGTTAGCACTGGCTTTTCCATCTCGCCGTCAAAGTAACGTCGATTCAGCCGCGCAAAAATCTTCTCCAGATCATAGACCGTACCGTGCGCCGATGAGACTACCTTGCGGCCGCGTTGGCGCCGCGCGAGGTCTGAGGCACGCAAAAGCTGAGGGCTGAAAGCGAAAGCCCGATAAATGCGCTCCTGATCCCGAGGCGCCTTTCGGGAAAGCAGACGCGCGACCAAAAGGAACGCTAACGCTCTGATTACCTCGGGGGGCGCCGTCTGAAAGAGATCCGAAAGCCGCACGTAAACTCGGCCCGCTCTGACGCGAATCGTGTGGTGTAATCCGGCGTAGGGGTAGAATTTTACCTCGATGTCAGAGATGTCCGGGCGAAAACGACGGCCTCGCTCGAGCTGGCGAAAGGCGTCACTGAAAACTCTTCTGAGATGTAGATTCGGCTGCGACATCGATTTGCGGAACCGGGCGGCCAAGCCATCTTAGAGGGGCACTTGCCGGGGCGTCAATTGCCCCGGGAAGGGCTGCTTGAAGTGGCGCAAAAACGGCAAATCCCAGCTCGTGGGCCTATTGCTCGGCCCCGACTCATTCTCCCGGCATACCTAAGTTTTGGCTGTTCAAGGAATTATCCGATCTGGTTGTGAAATAACCTCGTGTTTCGCCGGGCGTGGCTGGCGGCGTGAATGCTTTAAAGGCAATGGTTTGCGGGAAATCTGATAATTTCGCTATACTGACCGCAGTCACGCGGATGGGCACTCCGCCGTCAGATTCCGGAAACTGTCACGCGCGGACAAGTCGCGACGTTACCCACTCGAGAGGTTTAATGGTTCGCAATCCAGGTTCACAAAAGTCAGGACGGCCGAGCCCGGACCGTCGGCGCCAGGCAGTGTTGTCGGCGATCATTCAGGAGCACCTGGTCAGTGGAGAGGCAATTGGCTCTCACACTGTTTCGGAGAGATTTGCGCGGGCCACCGGATGGAGTTCGGCTACCATTCGCAACGTCATGGGAGAGCTGGAAGACCTCGGCCTGCTGGAACAGCCGCACACCTCCGCCGGGCGAGTGCCCACTGACAAAGGATATCGGTATTACGTCGATAACATGCTGGACTCTACGCGTCTGTCCCGCACCGATCTTAAGGCAATTGAAAGCATTGGTTTCGGAAACGAAATCAAAGCGCGCCCGGATCGCCTGATGGAAAAGGCTTCGCATGTGCTCTCTGAACTTTCTGAAAGCGTGGGCATAGTGGTGTGGCCCTCGCTGGCAGAGAACCGATTGAAGCACATTCGCTTCGTGCGTCTTCCGGACAACCGTGTACTGGTGGTGCTGGTTTCGACTTCGAACATCGTGCACGACAAGGTGATCGGTTTGGATGAAGATTTCAGCCAGGAGGAACTGAATCGCGCGGCCCGCTATCTGAACGTCGAGTTCAGCGGCAAGAGTCTATTGGCAATTCGCGCCGAAATTATTGCTTTAATGCGAGAAGAAAAAGCATTCTATGACACCGTCCTGCGCAATGCGATGTTGTTATGCGAAAGCAGCCTGCAGGGAGAAGATGAAGCTACGTCTGAGGTCTATCTGGATGGTGCGTCCAACATTCTGACGAAACCCGAGTTTTCCAGCGCCGAACGAATGCGCGAGCTGTTTCGCACGTTTGAAGAAAAGTCGCGCCTGGTCAAAATCCTCAACGAGTGCGTCTCCGGCGACCAGGCAGGCGGTAGTGTTAACGTGGTCATCGGCCGAGAGAACGCGGCGTCTTCGATGAAGCGTTGCACGGTAATTACTTCGACTTACCAGGTCGACGGCGAGGTGCTCGGCACGCTGGGCGTCGTGGGTCCCATGAGAATAGAGTACGGACGCATGATGGCTGTGGTAAACTACCTTGCGCGTTTCATCGAACGCGCTCTATCGCATGAAGCGTCTCTTCATTGAGTTGCTCGCCGCAAGCTGCCCCAAATTGGTTAACGACGACTCGAATTTCAATGACATCAGACCGCAAGCAGAAACCGTCGAACAGCATTCCTATTAGCTTCTTCGATGAGGACGATTCGCGTCTGGATTCAGAGGACGAGAACATGAGCGAAGAGCAAGCCGAGCGCGAGGTTAACCACGAACCTGAGCGTGCCGACAGCGGTCCGGAATCCCGAGTCGGCGACTCGGGTCTGGGCGGACCGGAACTGGCCGAATTAGTAGCGTCGCGGTCGGAGCTAAAACGTCTTCAAGCGGCCCTGGCCGAAGCCCAGGAAGCGGTTGCGCGCCGGCAGGCGGACTTTGAAAATTATCGCAAGCGCATCGAGCGTGACCGTGGCGAGGCGCACAATCGCGTCGTGGCTGAAGCCGCGCGGAAGCTCTTGCCGGTAGTCGATAACCTGACTCGGGCGCTGGATGCGGAACGTTCGGTGGAGGCCAGCGAGTCGAAAGAGTTCAAACATTTTCTGCATGGAGTCGAGCTGATTAGCAAACAACTAAATGACGTGCTCGAGTCTTTTGGGGTGCAACCGATTGCCGCGGTGGGCGAGCGCTTTGATCCGCATATTCATGAGGCTGTCGTGACCGAAGCAACGGACGAGTACGAACCGGACACAGTCATTGACGAGCTGGCGCGCGGTTATCGTATTGGTGACCGGCTGCTGCGGCCGGCAATGGTCAAGGTAGCCGCCAGACCATCGGACGACGAGTAGGCTGTCAATTCGGAAGTCATGGGCAAGATCATAGGCATCGATTTAGGAACCACTAACTGCTGCGTCGCGGTGCTCGAAGGCGGCACGGTGCAAATCGTGCCCAATAAGGAAGGCGGCCGTACCACACCCAGCGTCGTAGGATTCACCGACAAAGGCGAACGGCTGGTGGGCCAGATTGCCAAGCGCCAGGCCGTTACCAATGCCGCGAATACCGTCTATGCGGTGAAGCGTCTAATCGGTCGCAAGTTCGACTCGACCGAGACCCAGCGGATGCGTGAGACAGCGCCCTTCGAGATTGTTGACTCGCAAAACGGCGATGCGCGCGTGCGCGTGCAGGGTCGCGTGTACAGTCCGCCGGAGCTTTCAGGGATTGTGTTGCAGCGTTTGAAGGCCGCGGCCGAAGATTTTCTGGGAGAACCGGTGGCCGACGCGATCATTACCGTGCCTGCTTATTTTGACGATACGCAGCGGCAGGCGACCAAAGATGCGGGCAAGATCGCCGGTTTACAGGTAGAGCGAATTATCAATGAGCCGACTGCGGCGGCGCTGGCCTATGGTCTGGGAAAATCTGAAGCCGAGAAGATCGCGGTGTACGATCTGGGCGGCGGCACGTTCGATATTTCCATTCTGGAAATGAGCAACGGCGTCTTTGAGGTACTGTCCACTTCGGGCAACACCTATCTGGGGGGCGAGGATTTTGACGAGCGTATCATGAACTGGATGGCCGACCAGTTTCTGCACGATACGGGGATCGATTTGCGTAAGGACCGCCTCGCCCTGCAACGCTTGAAGGAAGCGGCCGAGCGGGCTAAGTGCGAATTGTCATCAGCTACCGAGACCAGTTTCAACTTACCATTTATTGCGGCCGACTCTTCAGGGCCTAAGCACCTTAATAAGACGCTCAGCCGCGACCAATTTGAAGAACTGGTGGGCGATCTCGTGCAGCAAACCGTCGAGCCGTGTGAACAGGCGCTCAGGGATGCCAAGCTGAAACCTGACGACATCGACAAAGTAATCCTGGTTGGGGGGCAGACACGATCGCCGATCGTCGAGAGCGCGGTCGATAAAATCTTTGGGAAGAAAGCGTCTGCCGAAATCAATCCCGACGAAGTTGTAGCCATGGGCGCCGCCATCCAGGGCGGCGTGTTGAGCGGCGACGTAAAAGACATTGTACTGCTCGACGTGCTGCCCTTGAGTTTAGGACTCGAAACTCGTGGCGGTTTATTTACCAGGATTATTGAGCGGAACTCGACAATTCCTCTGCGCAACAGCCTGACGTTTACGACCGTCGTGGACAACCAGTCGTCAGTGGAGATTCACATTCTTCAGGGCGAGCGCGAAGTCTCCAGCGGGAATCGCTCGTTGGGAAAATTTGAGCTCGTCGGAATTCCAGCAGCGCCGCGTGGTGTGCCGCAAATTGACGTATCCTTTGAGGTCGACGCCAACGGCATAGTCTCGGTTTCCGCTAGCGACAAAGCTACGGGGCGCGAGCAGCAGATGCGCATCACCCCAACTTCGGGCCTTTCCCATGACGAGATTGAACGGATAATCACTGAAGCAGAAAATTCCGCGGAAACCGATCGCGGGCAGCGGGAAAGAGTTGATCTCAGCAACAAGCTCAGCAGTCTGGTAAAGAATACCAGGAGAGCATTTCTGGAGTTCGGCGGATTGCTTTCAAAGGATGAACAGGAAAATGCGCAACGTCTCTTGAGCGAAGGCGAGGCGGCGCTCGACTCAACTGAGTTGGGAGAGTTCAGATTGGCGCTCGACGGCGTCGAGCGTCTGGCGCGGCAACTGACCAACGCTATGATGAAGCAGACGGCCGGGGCTGAGACAGAAGAGAATTGAGGTGGCGCGAGCTGGCACGGGCGTCCCGCCCATAGAACCACGCGCAAGATGCGCGTGCCACGAACATCATTTGAGCGATTCCGATTCATTCAGCTAGAATAAGAAAATCGGTCAGTGGCTTGCCGGCTTAACCGGTTCAACTGCTGGCCGTTCGTTACTGATACTTAACTGATACCTACGTTTATGGCTATTAACAAACGCGACTATTACGAAATTCTCGGCGTCACTCGCTCAGCGACTGATCAGGATTTGAAGAGCGCCTATCGCCGGCTTGCTCACCAACATCATCCTGACAAGAACCAGGGCGACCCTCACTCCGAAGACAAATTCAAGGAAGCGGCCGAAGCTTATGCAGTGCTTTCCGATCCCGAACAGCGCGGACGGTACGATCGCTTTGGCCACGCCGGTGTTTCCAGCGCGGCCAGTGGTGCCTGGGGAGCGCCGGGATTCGGAGGCATCGAGGACATCCTCGGCGATTTGTTTGGGTTCGGAGACGTGTTTAGTGCCGGGGGCCGGGCGGGCGGGCGGCGATCAGGCGCACAGCGCGGCGCAGACCTGCGCTACGATCTGGAGATTAATCTCGAGCAAGCCGCGGTCGGCATGACTGCACAATTGCGTATTCCCAAGCTTGAGACCTGCGAGACTTGTAATGGCGCAGGCTCAGCGCCAGGCACACAGCCCGAGGCTTGTCGCACGTGCGAAGGCGCAGGTCAGGTCCGGTTTCAGCAGGGTTTCTTTTCAGTCTCACGCACCTGCGGCACTTGTCGCGGCACCGGTCAGGTGATCACTTCACCGTGCGAGAATTGTCGCGGCGCAGGGCGCGTGGAGCGCGAAAAATCCATCGAAGTAAAGATTCCGGCCGGCGTCGAGACCGGATCGAGACTACGACTGCAACGCGAGGGCGAATCCGGGGCTTACGGCGGCCCGGCCGGAGATCTTTACGTGGTTATACATGTCGCCGAGCATGAACAGTTTGAGCGGCAGGGAAATAACTTGTACGCATCTGTGCCGGTCACATTCGCGCAAGCGGCGCTGGGCGCTGAGATTAGTGTCAGCACGCTCAACGGCGAACAACCGCTGAAGGTTCCCGCCGGAACACAGACAGGCACGGTCTTTCGTGTCCGCGGCCAGGGAATGCCGGTGCTGGGCGGCCGCGGCCGGGGCGATCTTTTCGTTTCAGTCTCAGTAGTCACGCCAAGAACCTTGACGCGCGAACAGCGAAAGCTGCTGGAGCAGTTGGCCAAAATCGAAACGACGGATTTGGAAGACAAGAAACTCGTCGACAAGGTCCGCGACATTTTCGGTTAGCCGTAACGCTCTGTTAGCTTGCGTACCGAACCGTCGAAAGTATTACTTCGAAGTGAGGCGGCGGATCAGGCGCCAGGCATCCGCAAAAAACGCGCCGCACCCTCGTCTTGTAACGAAGGAAGGTAACGTAATGAAATCCCCCTTTAGACTTTTGCGATTTTCCCTCCCGTCATTGCTGCTTATTATTCTTATCGGTTTTTCCGTCGCCAACGCTCAGGATGAATACCCGGCCCTGAAAAACTGGGAAACTTTTGACTTTGCCGGCCGCAGTATCAAAACCGCTGACATCAGCACGCTTTCAATCGAAGACTTGAAGCTGGTGCGCGGAATCGTCTTTGGCAAGCACGGCCGCCTGTTCAAGGACCCGGACATTCGTCGCTTCCTGGAATCGCGCCCCTGGTTCAAGGCGGATCCTAACTTTGACAATTCGAAGCTCAACGATACTGAACGCCGCAACCTTGACGTCATTCGCATCGCCGAGGCGCAGCAGCATCAGACCGTGCAACCCGGCGACATGCGGCTTTATCAGGACCGCGCTCTGACGCGAAAGAAACTCGGCACGCATACCAACGCCGAGTGGACCGTGCTGGCTGCTGAGATCGAAGCTATTCACGGCAAGCGCTTCGAGGGCACGCCCTGGCTTCAGCAGTATTTTGACGAGCGTTACTGGTATCACGCTGCCGACCGGTACGATCCCAAGGGGCTGAGTCAGATTGAGCGCAAAAACCTGCAACTGATCGACACGATTCAGCGGCAACAGCGCCGCGTTGCCCTGGCTCCCGGCGACATGGAGTTGTTCGAGAACAAGTTAATCTCAGAAGCAATGCTGCGCGGTTTAAGCCTGCACGAGCTGCGCCTGCTGCGAAACGAAATCTATGCGCGACATGGCCGCATCTTTAAGACCCTGTGGATTGAGCAGTATTTTGGCGGCCAGCCCTGGTACGACCCGAAAGAGAATTTCAAAGACGAAGATATATCGGGCAGCGACAAAACCAACATCGAAGCCATCGTCGCGTACGAAAACAAACTGCACAATTCAATCTCTACCAAGCCACTCACACGCACGTTGCTGCAGGGCTTGTTTGTCGAAGACGTGCGCAAGATGCGCGACGAGATTTACGCGCGCCATGGCAAGGTATTCAAGGATCCGTGGACGCAGAAATACTTCGCCAGCTTTGACTGGTACAAGGCCAACCCGAATTACACTGACGCTTCTTTGAGTGTAGTTGAGAAAGGAAACATCGTCGTCATCGCCGCCTACGAGAAGAAAGCCGTAACGGCGATGTCCACGATAGAGGGTTGATAAGGCCCACATCGGGTCCCGCGTGCCGGGACCGAGAAAACCGAGCAATAGCAGAAGAAGCGGGCAGGATTGGTTTCCTGCCCGTTCGAGTTTTTAGGGACAAAAAGAGGATAGGACCAATAAGACTATTCGACCTATTGTTTATTCCATTCTGGTTCTGGCTCTTTGAATCTGCGATCGAGACTCGACTTCGTCAACGCCGCTCATCTTCCCATCGCGATAAATTTCTCTTCCCGCCACCATCGTCAGCAGAACATCTCGACCTGATGAAGAGAAAATCAGCGCGTCCGCTGGATTGTTCACTGGTTGCTGGTGGACGCCTTGGAGCGAGACGACAGCGATATCGGCCTGCATTCCTTCGACAAGGGCTCCGATTTGATTGTCGAGCCCAACTGCGCGAGCGCCGCCGAGGGTGGCCGCGAAGAGCGCTTGCTCCGCGGCAACCGGGGCATTAACCCGACCGTCAGGGAGGGCTCTTAATGTTTCGTTGATATCGGAGTACATTGAGCCCTCCCTGACGGTCGGGCTAATGCCCCGATCCGTACGCGAGAGCAACGTGGCAAACCGGGCTTCTTCCAAGAGGTCGCAGATGTTATTACTGGCGACCGAATCACTGCCGAGTCCGACGTTGAGCCCTTGCGCGATGAACTGTGCGAAAGGCGCGCGACCGTGACCAAGCTTTGCGTTTGACTTGGGACAGTGCGCGATGCCGGTGCCGCTCTGCATGATGAGGTCGAGGTCGGCGTGATCGACGTTGATGCAGTGAGCAAGCAAAGGCTTTGTTTCGAAAATGCCGTGATGGGACAGATATTGAATCGTCGAAACTCCAGGAGCTTGCCATTGGATGCCGCGAGCGCTCAAACTCTCGGCGAAAACACCGCGACCTTCCAACATGAACAACTTCTCAGCCTGTGACTCCGCCGCATGCATCATCACAGGCAGTTTCTGGTCGATTGCCAGGCGCGAAATCAATTCGAGTTGCGGCGCGCTGACTGTGTATGGGGCATGCGGCGACACTCCAGCGCGCACCAGATCGTTCTCCATCTCGCGCATCGAACTGATTTGCTCCCGAAGTTTCGCAACATTCTCAGCCGCCAGTTTTGGATCCGGCCCGAACGATTCCTGATAGACGACGCCGCGCATGCCGACCTGGCGCAACGCTTTCATTGCCTCAGTCGCAGCCGAACTGGCATCCGCCACGCAAGTGATGCCGGCGCGCGTCGCTTCGATTGCCCCGCAGGTTGCTGATACGAGCACGTCTTCGGGCGTCATCGTCATGCGCGCGACTGTCAACTTTCGCAGCCAGGCGAAGAAGTTGCCCTCTTCGCGTTCCAGAAAGCCGCGCATGACCGTCAGTTCCAGGTGGGTGTGCGCGTTAACCAGGCCGGGCAGGATCGCGGCCTGACCAAAGTCTTCGATTCTGGAATCAGGAAACCTGGAGATGATCTCGTTCCGTGTGCCGACGCCTGAGATCATCGAATTATCGACAGCGACTGCGCCGTTTTCGATCAAAGGGGAAGCGATTGGCAGGACCCAGCGGGCTGAATAGATGATGGGCATGTCGTGGTGGCACAGACTTCAATCTGTATGATTTTATTTCCGCTCAAGGCGCGAAACACAGACTGAAGTCGGCGCCGCTTTACACTTCACCAAGCCTTCAGTCTGAGCCTGGAACAGTTGAGCCTTGCACTTCAGTCCCAATCGACGGGAGCAGTCCTATCAAGCGACTGTTTTCTTCCATAGAAGTTACCACCGCAAAGCGGAGTTCGTGATGGCCGTCGTCCAGGTCCTTAATACTGAAATCGTCCATGCGCAGGCCTTCTTTTTCGAGTAAGTCGAACAGGCCAGCCAGAGCCTGCGGCGTATCGCTTGTCTTCAGCAGATAATGAAACAGCCGGCGGCGCCGCACGAAGCCGCGCTCGACCCTTCGCAGAAACACCAACACCACAATGATAAGTAGTGTGGTCATCAAAGCGACGGTGAACATGCCTTCTCCGATGGTGATGCCAACAGCCGAGACGACAAAAATCGTGGCTGCAGAGGTTAGCCCGCTGATTGAACCACGCGATTGCAGAATAACGCCCGCGCCAATGAAGCCTATACCGGTGACGACCTGAGCCACCAATCGTGCGGGATCTGTGTACGGGGCGCCACCGCCGATATGGCGCGAAACAATCATAAATAGAGCGGCGCCCACGCAGATCAGAACGTTGGTGCGCAAACCAGCGGGCTTGCGGCTAAGTTCGCGCTCGAGTCCGATGGCTCCGCCGCAAACTACGGCCACGAGCAGCTTCACAGCGATCAGCATGTTTGGAGAGTAAGGCATTCGTAGTTCAGTGATGTCGGTGTCCGGCGCCTCGCTCAGACTATCAGCACAGGCGGGCCCTGGCGACGCGCTTACTTAGAGCCGCTGCTTTGACTTCACTCGATGATAACGCTCCAGAATTGAACTGATGTACGCTCGCGTTGAGGCAATATCGATACGCGCGATAAATTGCTGTTCGGTTAAAGGAGGCGCGCCTTTGGGCACGCGGTTCCAGTCCGCGGCGCGACTGGGACCGGCGTTGTAAGCTGCCAGCATGCGCGCCTCGACGCCGGGGGTGTCGCGATAATCCTGGCCGGCTTTCTCAAGGTACCAGCAACCGATCTGAACATTGCGTTCCGGATCGCTCAATAAGGTGGTGGGGTCGGCGAGGCTGCGCGGTTCCAACGGCGCCGTGGCCGTATCAGCAGCCCATTCGCGCACAACTGCCGGCGTTACCTGCATCAAGCCGATCTCGCCGTTGCGGCCCTTCTTCCAGGGACTGAAGTAAGTCTCTTCATAGACGATGCTCCAAACCAGGTCGGGGTCAATGTGATGAATGCCGGCCTCGCGGGCAATCAACGAGTCGTAGCGATGAATCCAATACTGGTCGAAAATGTAGAGGCCCAAAAGGCCCAGAACCAGGAGTGTGAGGATGATGACAACTAGTCGCTTCATTCAACAAGAAACAAAAACCGGCACGATCAAGAACGCGGAAATCAAGCGACCTGATTTTTGGCAGCGCCCGAATTCACGAGTTAATTGCTCCTGGAAAAGCGTGACCAGAAGCTTCCAACAATCGAAGCGCGATCGACTCCTTCATATCTCAGGCGCAGGGCCCGGTCGTCAAAGACGTGTCCCTGTAGCCATACTTCGGCCGACAGGGTGGCCCCGACGTGAAGCCGGCCGCCGGTAAGCGCGCGCGTGTTGACGAGCACTTCCAGCTTAAGCTTCTCAAGATCGAGATAGATCCAGTACAACTCGCTGCCGGAAAGCGGATTACGCAAAGGCTTAAACGCCAACACGCGACCGCGAACGCTCCAATCATTTTCGTGGGCGGCCCGCGACGGCGCGGCCCGCTCCAGCGGTAGCCAGCGCGAGTTCATCCCGCGCGCGCATATCCGGGCCCGATAAGCTAATCCGCACAGACCAACATGTAATGCCGGCGCGCGAAATCCCGCTGCCCCGACCTCAGTAAGATTCTGCAGTTCAAACAAAACTTCCGTGTCGGTGCCGTCGCAGTAACCGTGTACTACTGCCTCGCCTTCTTCATCGTATTCGGTTAGCGCCCACGGGGCGATGCGTTGCATGTAGCGGGCGCGAAAGCTCGGACGGCAGTTCGCATAAAACACATCGCCGGTTCCCGATTCGTAAAGGACGGTCCAAACCTCGAGGCCTTCACCGAGTTTCCAGCAACGCCCGTGCAGGACGGCACCGCGCCGCAAAAGTCGGGTCGGCTCTCCCTGGTTTTCAGCGCGTTCAGCCAGAAAATTGATGGCTTTCTCGCTGGGCACTTCCAGACCGATGGTCTCAAACGTGGCGTCCATCATGCTGACTCAGGACTAAGATCTCAAATTTGAAATTTGAAATTCAAAATAAAGCCCTATCGTGTTACTCGCTTCCGCTCCTCAAAAGGCGGAGCTTCCTCAGGCTCGTCGTTTCGTGGCGCACGCTTCTTGAATCCGCGAATATTGCGCTGGGGACCAAAGTCCGGCCGGACACCGGTGCGCACCATTTCAGCAAACAGATCGACATCGTAATCCGCTTCCCGGGACATGGTCTCGCGTATTTTGTGGAGCACGGTCAGGAATTTTGGTCTGCGATACATTGCGCGCATCTTCAACTCTCAAACGCTCAAGCCGATTCTCCGACTTTCAAATGCTTCCGGCGGCCATGAAAGCTGCCGCGGCTAATGATTCTAACAATGGTCCGCTCTCGCTTATCTATTCTTGGCTTTCTTGTTCACAGATTGCAAATCAAATTCCGAGATCTGGAGAATTAAAACCTCAGCTGAGGAATCACCTCACGTCGTGGTCTCGCGCTCAGTTCCCTCGGAAACCAAAAATTCCGGAGTCACAATCATGGGGACAAAAAACCCGGCCGCCGTATTAAACAAACGGATGCGCGCCTGGCGGCGCACGTTCGCGAGGTGACCAAAGTTCCAGGTAACCAAATAATCGATCTTGTGGAATGAAGCAAGGGCTACATGTAAAGCATCCGCGATGAACTTGCGATGAAAGATCCCGCGCGACACATATCCTTCGGCGAGGATGGTTGCTTCCTCGGTGAGTTCGACTTGTTCCAGTCCGGCGACCAGCTTGAGGTAAGCGGACCGATGCGGTTCCGTGACGCGTTGCAGTTCGCTGGTTACCAGTGGCGAGATTACGGCGCGGTACTCGGACAACTCATGCTCCCACCAGCGAATCGTGAGGTCGCGCCGGAAGGGCTCGCCGTTATCAAGATAGGCCCCGATAACAGAAGTTTCCAGGTAGGTGCTGGGCTTCATGTTATTCCCTTGTTCCTTCAGGTTGGGGACTCGCGCTCTGGATTGGAGCGGCGTCAAGCGGCTGCAAACGGACGATGCCCTTTTGAAGGTCGAACGCTACCCGAAAGTGTCGCAGGAAATTGGCGCCCAGTATGCCGCTCTGCTGAAAGCCCGCGGTTTCGTTCACCGGTTCAAGATCAAGCACGGCGGCGTTGATTTTTTCGAGAGCGTACGTGCCAATCATGACCTTCGGCAGCAACGCCGTCTTCACGTCTTCAGCAATGCCCGCCGCGCCAAAGACTCGCATTCGACCCTCTTTGATGAAAGTCCGCGCCTCCTCAAGAGCCGCTGTTTTCTCAGACAAGACGCTCACCGTCGCGCCGGTATCGATAATGAAGTTGAGAGGTTTTGTGATTCCGTCAATAAGGATTTCGCCGCTTAGAAAGCCACTGGAAGTCGTGCGCACCGGCACGCCGATTTCAGGTCGCGGCTCGACCGCCTCGGCCTTCACCGGTTTTCCCTGGCCGGCCGTAACTGTTCCCACTTCCGTCTGGGAACTTCGTTGACGCGTGAGCGTCAGAGTGCGTACTCCATAATCCAAAGTGATTAGGAGACGGCTAAGCGCGGCGATTCCCAGGTATCCGTCCACGGGGTTATGTTCATCATAAAAATGGCGAATATAGACTGGCACGTTGCCAATCCGAACCTCGCCGAGCTCCATCGTATCGAGATATCCGTAGACGATTTCAAAGCGGCCGCCACCACCCACGGCCCTTGCTAGTCCTCCTTGCGCCACAGCCTTAACGCCGAGCTTGCGTGCCGTCTCATCGGAAATCACGGACATTCCCGACCCGGTGTCGAGCACGAAACGAAGGAATTCCTTCGACCCATTGATGCGCAGCTTGATGATGGGACGACCATCAGGCGCGTCGAACTGCAGCACCGTACGGTCAGGACCCTGAAGGTTGTAAAGGTTGCCCTGCTGTCCCAGGTAACGCAGAAAATCAATCAGCCCCCGAATCCGGGCCCGCCGGTCAGTGTCGGTGTGGGGGGCGACGACCAGGAATCTTTCATAGGCATCTGCTGCCTCCTTGTAACGCTCGATGCGCGCCGCGGCCTGTCCGAGGTTGAATAAGTAATCAGCCTCGTTCGGATCGATGAAAGCCGCGCGGCGCAATCCTGCGACACACTTGGCAGCTCGATTTTCGTAATAATCCACCATCGCCAACCCGGCGATGGCCATCGCTTCGTCGCTATTCAAACTGAGCGCCGTGCGAAACTCTCCCACGGACAGGCGAAAATCTCCGCTCGCCAGGAGGGCCGAGCCCAACAACGAGTGAGCGCGCGCCGACATGGGATCGGCGGCCACTACTCGCGCAGCATGATCATATGAATCTTGCAGACGGCGTTGTTTCAGCAAGGCATGACTCAAGCCCAGGCGAGCGTCCGTGTCCCGATCATTCTTGGCGAGCAGTTCGCGATAAAGTTGTTCAGCGCGCTCAAAATCGCCGGAGCGCAAAGCTCGCTGGGCGCGGTTACGAGTTTTCTCCTTATCGACAGCCTTGACAGGGTCCGCACTGGTCAGCGCCAGACAGAGCAAGCCGGCGGCCAGCGTGCGAATCACGATTTGATGAAATGGTGACTTGATAGGTCCGAACTGCATGAGCTTGATCGTCCGCAATGTCAGACAAATTATCGACGGCTACTTTAGGATCTCACCGGTTTTCATCGACCAGAGAAGCAGATCGAGTTCGTCAAAGTCTATTTGCACGGCGGCAGCGAATTCCCGCATGCGCGCCTCAGTCGTCAGATAGGGGTGGCGACCCGTAGGCGGCTTTGGTGAATCTATTACCCCAAGCTCAGCCAGCGAGCGGACAATATGCTTGTCCAGAATTCCGTAACCTTTGAATCCCACATTGCGTAAAAAGTGGCTCGCCTCTTTGTAGCCGAGGCCTTTGATCTGCGGTTCCTGAGCTAGCCAGTCGCGGCGCTCGAAGGGGTCGCGAAAACTGTCCAGTCGGTCGCGGAGCCGCATCGAAATTGATTTCTGCAAATAACTCCTTGTGCTTACTACATACGCGGGCCGGGCGTTTGGAAAGCGATGCGCGCCGGCCTCAATCAGCGCTCGCGTCATCGCGGGCCGTCGTCCCGATTTCAATAGTGGCCGTAAAGCCTCCACCGAACGCAAGCCCATCTTTGCCGATGCGCCGGCGGTGAAAATGCAATACACCAGTTCTTCCCACAGTCGCGCATCCGAGCCTGTTCTCCAAACCTGTTGGAACTCTTTTAGTCGCGCTCGAATGTCTTTGCGCCGCGCCGCGTGTGTGACGCGCAAACGGGCGATCGTTATCGGTACTCGACTTTGGGGCACGAACTTTCTTTAGACAAAACAAATTTTAGGTTCGCACTTGTTTTCCTGTCAACGAACTTGCGTTCGTGAACCACCACGCCGGCAACCGTAGCAAGTGCATCCCGGTGTGGCCGCGGGACATCAAATGTTGCTTTTCTCGGCTCGCCGAAAGCGCCGACTCGTTTCATGCTATGATGCGCGGCGGGAGCCAACGATGGGCTGACACAGTTTGGTTCGTTTGGTTTTCTTTCAAGGATGCACCAGTTATTGACAAAGATCGGCAGCGCGCTCGCGTCGGTATTAATCGGCGCGACGTTTACTTTCGCGCAGCAGGCGGCGCCCGCCGGATCGCAATCCCCTCCCACCCAGACGCGGCCACCTGCGGGCTCGCCTCTGTTGGGCAACTCTGGCGCGGCGACGCCGAATTCGTCAAGCGCGCCGGGATTGGCACAGCCCGCTTATCTGACTCCGATCAGCGGACTGCAGGGGGTATTAGCGGAAACGCTCGAGGGGACCACGCTCGCGGCGCAATCAGTTGACGATAGATTTAACCCTGCATCTTCAGTCAAACTGGCTACGGCGCTGGTAGCCCTACAGACCTTCGGACCGGACCATCGCTTCGTAACCTCCGTCTGGGCCAGCGGAAAAATCGATAGGAGTACCGGGACGTTGACCGGAGATTTGATCGTCACCGGACGCGATCCCTCCTTCCACTACGAGCACGCAGTCATGCTGGCGCGCGAGCTGAACCATTTGGGTGTGCGAAATGTCACCGGCAATCTGATCGTCGCCCCCGGCTTCACCATGAACTTTAATTGGTCGGCAAAGCATTCAGGAGAAGAATTCCTGGAAACGGTGGATGCCGCGCGCCGCTCGGCCGCCGCTACGCGGGCGTGGCTTGACGAGCGCACTCTGGTCGGCGACAACGAAAGCCTGCGCAGTGTTCCCAGTCTCGTAATCTCCGGCCAAGTCATCGTCGGATCGGCGCCCACGGGATCGGTCCCGCTGCTCACTCATAACTCAAGCAAGCTGGTCGACGTCCTGAAGGTGCTGCTCTGTTACTCGAACAACTTCATGGCCGAACGGATCGGCGAAACCCTGGGCGGACCACAGACGATAGGTGCGCGGCTGGCGGACAACCTAAAAATTAGTCCCGATGAAATCAGTCTGGCTTCGACCAGTGGTCTGGGTATTAACCGCGTCACGCCGCGGGTGATGATGAAAATCTTGCGGGCACTGAGCGCCGAGTTACAGAAGAATAGACTTGTCCTGTCGGACATCCTGCCGGTCGCGGGAATCGATCCGGGCACGCTGGAAGAGCGCTATACTGACCAGGTATCGCGCGGGAGCGTGGTTGCCAAAACCGGAACGCTAGTGCGGACGGATGGCGGCGCCAGTTCGCTGGTCGGTCAAATGAAAACGAAGAGCGGTCGCGTGGTGCTGTTCGTGATCCTCAATCAACGCGGCAGTGTGCTGCGGTTCCGCCAGAATCAGGACCAAATTGTTACCGCGATCCAAAATACGTTGGGCGGCCCAGCGCCCTTCGATTATCGACCCGTTAGGCTGTCCATGCGTTTGGCCGATTCGGACTATGAAACCGCAAAGACCCGCGGCGAGTACGAGCCAAAAAACCAGTACTAGACCGCGTCGGTCTTCCTATCACCGGACATTCTGTCATGTGAAGTTACCTGCCACTCTCTGTCACAAAGCGTGACGCTAAATGACCTGACGTAAATAGATGACAGGTGAGATATCGCGACATTCTTCCAGGCGAAAGGTGGCATGAGTGTTGCTCAGTGCGAGGTTGGACAGGACTGCGTTCCCTGGATCCAGACCTCAAGAGCCCGCCTAATTAAAATGAGTTCCGTTGAAGCACACATAGAACTTTGCAATTCCTTAATGGCCGCCAACCGGATGTGGGAAGTCACCATCGACACGCTTCCCGATGCTGTTTATATCTTCGGTCCCGACAAGCGTCTCAGTAGGATAAATCGCGCCGGCGAAACCCTGGAACGCGCGACGCGCTCATTCCTCACCAGGCGCTCGTGTTGCGACATGCTCTGGGGGGTGGAAGGTACTAGCTGCATGGTTGACCGGGCCGTTGCCAACGGTGCCGCCGTCGAAGTTGAACTTTCTGCGGGAAACAAATCACAGCGGTCCCTGCTGGTTCGGGTCATTCCGGCAGAAAAGAGTCAAAAAACAAACGCTGCGGGCTGCATCGTAATTGCCCGTGACGTTACAGAGCTCAGAGGCGTGGAAGAGGAAGCCGGTAAGCAACGTGCCTTTCTGGCCAGTCTGGCCGACCTCGCTCCTGACGAGATTTATAGCCTCGATACTGAGCGTCGGTTTACCTGGATGAATCAGCGCGCTGAAGTTGACAGCGGCTTTACGCAGTCGGTTTTACTGGGGCAGGAGTTCAACGTAATTCTCACGGCTGACTCGAGAGCGGAAGGATCTGCCGCGGTCGCCTACACGTTGGGCGGTGAAGAAAAGCAATTCGAGGTGCGCACGCTCTGTACCGATGGCCGCGTCCGCTGCATGGACGTGCACACCTCGCCTTTGTGGAGTGACGGAAACATCACCGGCGTAATGGTTTTCATGAGCGATATTACTGAGCGTAAGTTGGCTCAGGAACGCGCGGCCCGGTCAGACAAATTACGAGCGCTGGGCGAGCTGGCGGCCGGTGTGGCCCACAATCTTAATAATTCTCTGACGGTGATTCAGGGGCGTGCGCAATTGCTGTTGATGCGTAACAGCGCCGAAGAAGGAAACAAAAAGAGTCTGGAAGTTATTACTCAGGCCGTGTCCGACTGTTCCCAGACTTTGCGGCGCTTGCTGGATTTCTCTCGGCGCGATGCGACCCGCAATTCGGCGACAGTGGACTTGAGTGAGCTGATCACTTCCAGCATTGAAATCGCGCGACCAAAATGGCAATCCGACGCGGCTAGTCGCAGCGGAACGATCGAAGTGCGCATTGAAGCTGCCAATTCAGTTAATGTGCTTGGCGATTCGTCTGAATTGCGCGAGGTTGTACTAAATCTCATCTTTAACGCAGTAGACGCAATGCCAAACGGCGGTACGATCGTAGCCGGAACGCGAATCGAAGGACAAACCGGCCGTTTCTGGGTGGCAGATACTGGAAGCGGCATTGCGCAGGCGGTAATGGCACGTATTTTCGAACCGTTCTATTCCACCAAGGGCGAGCGTGGCACCGGACTCGGCCTTTCTGCCTCGCACGGAATCATTGAGAACCACGGCGGCGATATCGACGTTACCAGCGAGTTAGGGAAGGGAACACGCTTTGAAATCATTCTGCCGCTTCATGAAGTCGCCTCACCATCCGTAGTTGCTGACGCAAAACCGATTTCGGGCGCGCGAACGGCGCGCGTACTGGTCGTGGAAGACGAAGAGAATATTCGCACGCTCTTGAACGACGCGTTCTGTGCTGAGGGTCATGACGTAGTTGAAGCCAGCACCGGCGCGGAAGCACTCGAACGTTTGGACAAGGGCAAGTTCGATTTAATGATTTGCGATCTGGGCCTACCGGAATTGAGCGGACTTCACGTCGCGCGCTGGGTCAAGGAATTCCGTCCTGATCTGCCAGTGATTATCGCGACTGGTTACGCCGAGATGATCGCCGAAGAAGATTATGGGAAAGCCCGCATCGACGCAGTGATCCGCAAACCCTATGCGATTGCCGACGTATTGGCCCGCGCGAATCTGGTCTTGGCGGCGCAACCAATTAGCCATGACGAAAACCTGGTGGTTTGAGCTTCTTAGGATCTAACCGCTCTCAACTTCACTCTTCTGCCAATCCTATTTTTCTAATCGGGAAGTTCGTTGTTCCGACGCCGACCTCTGTTTGGTTGGCTTTGTTTGTAACACGCGACGCTGCCACGCGATCCAGCGGCGGCACAGCCGTTTCACTTTTTCAAGCGGGGCCCGTGTTACCTTTTTGTTCCGCTTGACACTCCGCAAATCGCAGTGAATGATGAGCGCGGGAATCCGGATTTCAAATCTCAGATTCTGAGATTCGAGATCTTGAGATCTCAAATGTTCATTCATGCCTGACATTCTTCTTGTCGAGGATAAGGAAAGTCTGCGCCGGGTGCTGCGGCTGACGCTGGAGCACGCGGGTTATTCCGTCTCTGAAGCAGCCGATGCGCGCGAGGCAATCATCGAAATCGGCCGCGTCCCCTATAAGATCGTCCTCACTGATTTGCGCATGCCGAACGGCTCGGGTTTGGACGTCCTGCGCGCAGCGCGCGCCGCTGACGGAAATGTACCTGTAATCGTCATGACCGCGTACGGCTCGATCGATGAAGCGGTGCAGGCGATGAAAGACGGCGCGCACGATTTTCTGCAGAAGCCGGTGGATTCGAATCACCTGCTGCTGCTGGTTGAGCGCGCATTAGAAGAGTTACAGCTGCGCACGGAAAACATTCTGTTGCGCGAAGAATGGTCAAAGCGCTACGGCTTTCCCCGCATCATTGGCGAATCTGAAGCAATCAAGCGCGTGGTCGCTGAGACGCAGCGCGTCGCCCAGACCGAGGCCACAGTCCTGCTGCTGGGCGAGTCAGGAACGGGCAAAGAACTTTTCGCCCGCGCTGTGCATCATCTTTCGAACCGCCGCGACAAGCCTTTCGTCGCCATTAATTGCGCAGCCATTCCTGAGACGCTGATCGAAAACGAGCTGTTTGGCCACGAGCGCGGGGCGTTTACCGGCGCCGGCGACCGCCGCCTGGGGAAGTTTGAACTCGCCTCCGGCGGTACAGTGTTTCTTGACGAAATCGGCGAGCTGCCGCTCGCCGTGCAAGGGAAACTCTTGCGCGTAATCGAAGAAAAGTCGGTCGATCGCATCGGTGGCCGCGGACCCGTCCCGGTTGACGTGCGCGTGGTTGCAGCGACCAACAAGGACTTGCGCGCAGCGGTGGATACCGGCGGTTTTCGCGGCGATCTTTTCTTCCGACTGGCAGTGTTTCCGATCGAGATTCCGCCGCTGCGCGATCGCGGGGAAGACGTGGTGATGCTGGCCCGCCAATTCGCTGCGCAACTGGGAAAAGAGTTGCGTGGCCGCGAGGCGACCATCAGCGACGCCGGCATTGCCGCATTGCGCACGCATCGCTGGCCTGGCAATGTGCGCGAACTTGAGAACGCAATCGAACGCGCGTGCATCCTCGCGGATGACATAATGCTCGAGCCGCGTGATCTTGGTCTCGGCCCGGAAGACGCGCGCGGACCGGCCGACTTTGGCTTCGATACGACGGGAACCCTGGGTGAAGCGGCCGCACGGGCGGTGCACCTTGTCGAGCGCCGCAAGATCGCCGAGACTCTGGCAGCGCACGACGGCAATAAGACCCGAGCGGCTGAAGCCCTCGGGGTCAGCTACAAAACGCTCTTAACCAAGATTAAGGACTACAGCCTTTAGCCAGTCGTTCAGAGTTCAAGCCTCAGCTTGTGCCTAACACAGCAATCTAAAGGTTGAACTCTGAACCAACTCTAAGAAATGAACGACGAGCAGGACCCAGATTCCAAGTCTCAGGCCCCAGGGTCCGATTCTCAAGGGGGCAGCTCCGAATCCATTCCTCCCGATGCCGATAATACTCGCGAAGGACTAAATCTTCGTCGCAACGCGGCGGAAATCGCAGGCGAAACTGTCGCGGTAGTTGGTGAAGCAACGGGGCAGTTTCAGCGTCCTCCGTCAGTTGAACGAGGTGAGCGAGAGAGCACCGGCAAGTCGGCGTTTTTGGTTGGCGCCGGTATTCTGATCAGCCGGATCATTGGGGTGATCAGGCAGCGGGTTTTTGGTCATTATTTCGGGGTTTCGCTCGCGGCTGACGCCTTCAATGCGGCGTTTAGAATTCCGAACTTTCTGCAAAACGTGTTCGGTGAAGGAGCCCTTTCAGCTTCCTTCATTCCGGTGTACGCGAATCTCCTGGCAAGAAAGGACGAAAAAGAAGCCAACCGCGTAGCCAGCGCCGTGCTTACCGTGCTGGCTCTCGTGACTGCGGTTATCGTGCTGCTTGGGGTGCTCGGCACGCCGTACATAGTCACCATCGTTGCGTGGGGATTTGTTAGCGAGCGCCGCGAACTGACCATCCGCCTGGTGCAGATTTTCTTCCCGGGAGCGGGTCTGCTGGTTATGTCGGCGTGGTGCCTCGGAGTCCTGAATAGCCACCGAAAATTTCTGCTTTCTTATACTGCGCCCGTCGTGTGGAATCTCGCGATTATTGCGTCCCTCATTCTGTTTGGTAGTCATTCGGGCAACCTCGAGGGGGTGCAACTGGGCGCGTTTCAGGCTCGCCTGGCGATTCTTACAGCGTGGGGCTCAGTTATCGGTAGCGCCCTCCAGTTTGTCGTCCAACTTCCGACTGTGCTCTGGCTCGTCCGGGGGCTGAGGCCGATATTCGACTTTGCGAACGCTAACGTTCGAACGGTGCTCCGTAATTTCTTCCCGGTGTTCATGAGCCGCGGCGTAGTGCAAATCAGCGCTTTCATAGATGCCGGCCTCGCGAGCCTGGTGCCCTACATTGGCGCGGTCTCAGCATTGGGTTACGCACAGAGTCTCTACACGCTGCCGGTAAGTTTGTTCGGCATGTCCGTTTCGGCCGCCGAACTTCCCGCCATGTCCAGCGCCCTGGGCACCAGCGACGAGATCGCCGACCAATTGCGCCGGCGGCTGGATGGTGGATTACGACGCATCGCGTTTTTCATCGTACCTTCCGCAATGGCGATGCTGGCCCTGGGTGATGTGATGACCGCGGCTCTTTATCAAACCGGGCAGTTCAAACATGCGGACTCCAGATACGTGTGGGGGATCCTGGCCGGTTCAACTATCGGTTTGCTGGCTTCGACGCTCGGACGCCTTTACGCATCAACCTACTATGCGTTGCATGACACGCGCACTCCGCTCCGCTACGCGATTATCAGAGTGACACTGACAACTGTCCTTGGGTATCTATTCGCGATTCCTTTGCCACCGGCGATTGGTCTTGATCCAAAGTGGGGTGTTGCGGGGCTGACCGCCTCAGCGGGCATCGCAGGCTGGATCGAGTTTGCTTTGCTCAGGCGGACCTTGAACAAGCGCATTGGCCGGACCGGACTCCCGCTTACTTATGTAGTCAAGCTTTGGCTGGCCGCTGCCGCCGGGGCCGGCGCGGGGTGGGCTATTGAGCTCTACATTGGCGCTTACCATCCCGCGATCGTAGCGGGTCTGGTTTTGCTTCCTTACGGACTAATTTATTTTGCAGTCACGGCTGTGCTCAGAGTTCCGGAACTCAATGCGGTGCTTGGCCGCGTACTCAAACTAGGTGGGCGTAGAAGAGATGGCGCCTGACGAAAAATCTTGGCTCAGAGGTTGGTGGTTCCGTTTGCGGTGCTGGGGTTCATTTGGTAACGCTCGAGCTTGAGGTAGAGACCGCGGCGAGTGAGGCCGAGTTCGCGAGCGGCGCGGGAAATGTTGCCCTTGTGCTTGCGTAGCGCCTCGCTAATCATGCGGCGCTCGACTTCGGAAAGCGCATCCGCCAGAGTCACGTTTTCCAGGGGCACGATCTCTGAGCGGCCAGAGTTGGTGGTGCCGAGCACTGCCACGCTGGCCGGGGGCGTCGCCGGCACACCGACGCGCCGCAGTTCGGGTGAGAGCTCTTCGGGCGTGATCCATGTGTCGTTTTCCGTGCGTGCGACCACACGCTGAATTTCATTGCAAAGCTCGCGTACGTTACCGGGCCAGTCAGCGACCATCAAGAGATCTATCGCCTGGGGCGTGATCTGAATATTGTGGCGGCCGAACTTTGCTGAGTAATGATTAATGTAATAGTTAACGATGGAAGGTACCTCAGAACGCCGCTCTCTCAGCGGCGGGACCCGTAGTCTTATCACATTTAATCGATAGTACAGATCTTCGCGAAAGCGGCCCTGCTCGACCATCGTTTCAAGGTCCGTATTGGTAGCTGCGATGATTCGAACATCAACCTGAATTGGTTGACGTTCACCCAATGGCTGTATCTCGCCTTCCTGCAAAAAGCGTAATAGCTTCGGCTGTAGGTCGAGCGGCAGGTCGCCCACCTCGTCGATGAAAAGAGTTCCGCCGGCGGCGGTGCGAATTACACCCGGTGAGTCGGAAACTGCGCCGGTAAACGCGCCGCGGACATGGCCGAAGAGATATCCCTCCGAGAGTTCTTTCGGCACTGCCGTGCAGTTAAACGGCACGAAAATCTTTTGCCGCCGCGAAGAGAGGGCGTGGATTGCCCGGGCAACGAGTTCTTTCCCGGTGCCCGATTCGCCCGTCACCAGTACGGTCACGTCCGACGATCGGATCTTGTGGACTTCTTCGACTAGTCGGGTCATTGCCGGACTGGAATGAATGAAGCCCGGCATCAAACTTGATCCGGCTATTCCCCCATCCGCTTGCGTACTTTGACTCGCCGGGGCGCGTGCGCGCAAAGCGCAAACGTCCATTCCGAGTTCAACAACGCGCAGTAGGGGATCGAGCGTAAGTCCCGCGGGAAGCTGCGCGGCATCGCGCGGCGAAATCAAGAGTGTGGCGGGCAGGGAATTGCTAGAGCGCAGCGCGATAAGAGCGGCGTCGTGCTTTTTGGCAAAACGTTCGCGGGCGATATCGGTCTCGAGCGATGAAAACTCGTCCGCGATTGCCGTTGCCTCGGCATTGTCGCAACCCTGAGCGATGACAACCCGGGTTCGCTGTTCTTCGTCAGGTTCGAGAATCAGGACACGTCGCGCCTGGGTTTCCTGACGGATTACAGCGGCCAGTTCACGCAACAGCAAGGCGCGTGAAGCAACGGCCTCGGCAAGTCGCAGCGTAACTAATTGGATTACTGCCTCTCGCTGCCGTTGCTGTTGCGGCGCTGTTTCATTGTGCGCAGCCAACGCCGCTTCGGCTGCGGTAAGATCCAGACGCGCTCCCAGTTCCCGAAAGACATTAACTGCTCGCGACAGATGCTCCGCGGCATGCTCTGGTTGCGCCAGGACATAAGCGCGACCAAGGTCATGATGCGAACGGGCGCTCCGATACCGATCGCCAAGCAAATCAAAGATCGACACACAGCGGCCGAAGTGCTGCGCGGCCGTAGACGCGTCAGATCGCGCCAGTGCCAGCAAGCCGCGAAGACGTTGCGTCTCACCAGCCAGCACCATGTCGGCGGCTGATTCCGATGTTTGTTCAGCTACCGTTTGTAAAGCCGCGGCACAGGCTTCGAGGTTCCCGCCGTGCAGATAGCTTTCCGCCAGCAGCAGCTCCGATTCGCAGGTGGCTTGACGGTTTCCAATTCGTTCGGCAAAGTCGAGCGCCTCCTTAGCCGCTGACAGAGCTTTGTCGCTCACATTCATTGCGAGGTGACAGCGCGCGAGGGTGCGCCAAGCCTGACAGGCATACCACTTGTTGCCTTTCTCAGTGGCCATATCCACGGCCCGTTCAAGGTAACCCCTGGCTTCATCCAGGTCGCCTCGGAGCAGGCACAGCTCTCCAAGTGAGTCGAGAATCATGGAGAGCCGCTCAGCTTGCTCATCTACATCGCCAACCAACGCCAGCGCACGTTCGAAAGCTTCGTGGGCACGATCCCATTGGCCGACGAGAAGCAGGTTGACCCCAAGGTTGTTGTGGCCGTCGGCAGCAAGGTTCTTGTGTTCCGTGCGCTCGTAATAGCCAATAGCTTTCTCGAGGTAACGGATGCCTTCCTGAGGACGTTTCAGCCAACGGCAGGCACTCGCCATGTTTGAATAGATCTTGCCCAGGAGAAACGTCGCGGGATGATCTCCAATCAGCTTCAACGCCTGCTCGAAGTTTTCGATCGCCGATTCGTTTTCGCCTTCCGCGTGATCGGCAACCGCGATTCCGAAGTAAGCTTCCGCCAACCCCCGCCAATCGCCACTTTGCCGGTAACTCTCCAACGCTCGCTGCGAGTAATCGCGGGCAATCGCATACTCGTTAATACTGCGATAGACTCGCGCCAGAGCTGCGTAGACTGCTCCAAAGTCCAGGCTGGCTCCTTGCTCCTCCAAATCGCGCAGCGCCGTTTTCAAGAGTGTGATCGCCTTCGGGTGATCGCCTGAGTAGTTGTAAGCGAGGCTGGTTTGCACTCTTAGCTTTAATGAGAGCATAGGATCCAGCTTCGCTCGATATTCTTCTGTCTCGTACACTACTATCGCTTGCAAGGACTCGTGATACTCACCATGCATTTCGAGGGCAAGCGAGAGCGAGAGGCGGGCTCCGGCCAGCAAGGCGGGATCGTTACGCGCTGCTGATATAAGGGAAGCGAGGCGGGTTCTGGCTTCGACCGAATGGCCCTTATCCAGAAGGAGATTAATCTCTTCCAGCTCGTTTGTGTGGGACGTGGGCGAGGTTGCAACGGCTGGCGAGCGTAATCTCACGCGAGCACGCGCCAGATCGACAACAGTTTCGTCAGAGTATGAACCATTCTTAGTCAACGCCAAGGTTCCTCTCTTCAGAGCACGTCTGCCGTTGCTTTCGCCAGGGGCGAACTTAATGAAACTTGCACACTAATTAGAGTCCGAATCGGTCGCACTTTTCATCTTCTTTTCCAACCGCTGCTCCATGACGTTCGCTGCGTGAACCCATGGATTCTTAGTCCCAACGCTGTGAAAATAACACAGGTTGCGATTTGGGTCGATTTTTGACCAGCAACGGCGAACTCTGCCGTCGGTATGATTAGATCGACCAACAAGGTCGCTATGGTCGGCACGAACCCAGGCAATCGTGAAAGAAAAAGAGCCGGGAGATGAATCCCGGCTTAAGTCCCGAATGAATAGATTGTGTTTAGGTTGGGCCCGTCTGGGGGATTGAGACCGAAACTTCATGGAGACATGCAACGAGTGTTATCTCCAAGAAGAGTTGAGTCGCTAATTAAGGTGCCGTCGCTAATCAAGGTACCGTCGCTAATCAAGGTGCCATCGCTGATCAAGGTGCCATCGCTAATCAAGGTGCCGTCACCAGCCAGGACACCGCTGCTAAGCAGCACAATTCCGTCGCTCATTGTAATGCCGGTACTTATCAGGATGTTATCGCTGATTAGTACGCCGCCAGTGAGCTTGCTGGCATCAGCCACAAGCACGCCGTCGGTAACCAACACGCCATCACATACCAGAACGCCAAGGTCGTAGATTCCCTGATACTTGGTGATGAGTTCAGTGCCTTTGGCCCAGTCGTATTTGAAGATTACACCTTGCGACCACTTGAAGGTCTCTCCGGCGATCGTGGTTTGGGCCGAGGGTGCTGCCGAAGTCAAGAGTGGAGAACCCACTTGTATGCCGGATGAAGAGCCCACTTGTGTGCTGGATGACAAATCAGTCCGCACCAGTCTTGTCAGTCGCATGGCGCCTTCGATATTCAGCTCGCCTGCGCCCTGCTCGAACATGTTGAACTTAGCCAACGGCTGCGCGGTGTACATCAAAATCATCTTGATCATGTTAGGCGTCAGGTTGGGATTTGCTTCCAGCAACACTGCCACCGCGCCGGCTACGATTGGAGATGCGGCGGAAGTACCGCTCATGCGCATCTCAGACTTGTCGAATCCTGTTAGCACCGAAAGAAGAGGATTCTGTAAGAGGAGGGAATTGTTGTTCGCCGCAGCGCCAATAAGCTTGTTGCCTGGAGCCACGATGTCCGGTTTGATCAGATTGTCGTAGTGCTTGGACCCTCTCGAGTCAGTCCAGTAGCTGCGGGTCGGCCCACGCGAGCTATACGTAGTCACGCCGTCGTCGCCTCGCGCATCAGTGCCGAACGTGTTCGCAGCCCCGACCGTGATCGCCGAAGGCTCGTTGCCCGGCGAATGAATGCGGCCATACATTTTGGGGTGAGTCGAATCTTTGCCATCGTTTCCGGCGGCGGCGACAACCACGATACCGGCGTCGACTAACTGGCGAACCGCGCGGCAAATCGGGTCATTTTTGTAAGAGTCGAGCGCCGACATACCCAGACTCATGTTGACGACGCGGATGTTGTAGGTCGCGCGCTTTGCCATTACCACATTGAGAGCGCTGAGGACGGCAGAGACCGTTCCTCTTCCCTGCGAATCAAGCACACGTAGATTGACCAGCTTGGCTGCGGTAGCGATACCGCTATAACTGCCGCTGTAATCCGTGTCTTTGCCGGCGGCCATGGCCGCGACAAAGGTTCCGTGACCGTAAGGATCATCGGTGCGGCCTTCACCCGTGAAATCCTGGCTGTAAGCAACTCTTCCGTACACGGAGTGGTGTGTTTTGGAAATGCCCGAGTCGAGGATTGCAATTCCGACGCCACTACCGTCAAGACTTGAGTTTCCATTTTGAGCCAACATGGCGGAGTCGCCAGTGGTGGCCTGAACGTGGCCAAACGATTCAACGGCTCGATCGAGCGAGATATGACGCATCTGGCTGTTATTGGCGAGTGCTTCAATTGCCTGCGTCGGAACGTCCACCGCTAGAGCGCCGAAGTGCGGCATCTGGGCGTCAACATTCACGCCGTAGGCTGACAGTTGAGCGCGCAATGCCTTGCTGTTGGTGTCGTCAACTTGCAGGATCGCTTTCACCCGGGCAGGCGCGTTGCCGCTGTCGATTAGCTCGCGCAGGTCGCTCGAAACTTTGTCTCCGACGAACTCTTCACCGGACGTTTTTGCTGCAGCGCTGCTTTTTGTGTCGGTGCTGCTTTCGTTGTTCGCGCTCGCAGTGTCCTGCATTTCGATACCGGTAAACAGGGCTGCCAGAGATTGGTCGCTGGCGAGGTTCTCCTTAAAAATGATTTCGGTTGATGCGCCCAGGCATTGCACGTCGCCCTTAATGATTGCCTCTCGCAACAATGCGGAAGCAGCGCCATCGAATGCGGCTGACGAACCAACCAACGCTTGAATCGGATCGATCAAAAGGATGGTCTTCGAATCAGACTGGGAGGCTTCGGAAAGAATTGCAGAGAGTGTCTTGATTAGTTCAGCATCGTTCGCCGAGTCGTGAAACAACAGATCGAGATTCAGCTTGAGCAGACGTTTGCCATAGAGTGCTTCGGGTACGTCGCCAGTGGCGATGCGGCGAGCTACTGAGGAAGTAACCAGGTCGCGAACGGCCTGGGAATCAGTCAGGATAACGGGATTGTTTTTCCGAGAGTTGGAAAGGATCTGAATCGCCTGGTTTGTCTCTGCGCGTCGCTCGGTAGACGCATCAAAGCGGCCTTGAGCGGCGGCGGCGGTAAGGTCCCAGGAGTATTTGCTCAGCGTGTCCTGCGTCGCAGCGCTGCGCGGCTTCCGGATGTTTTGCGCCGAGGCCTTTTCGGCGACGATGATACCGGACAGCAGCGATGCTGCCATTCCGACGGCCATCAGCCATCGCCAACCGAATTGCTTTCTGATTCTTTTTCCTCTGGTCATTTTAGGCTCCGCACTTACTTTCCCTTTTCGTTTTTCAAATGCCGCACATGCAGTGCTGGCGTCGTCCACTTATCAATGGCCGTGCCATCACCCGAAACGCTGTTTTTGAGCCTGTTTTTGAATAATTTGGGAGGCGGAGGGCTGTCAGCCACGGTCACCCTGCGAGATCGGTCAATCAGAATGACGGAGTCGGAAAAGCTGAGGTTCGACTCCTGAGTTGAAATTTTCTGGAGATGCTGGACTATTGCCCGTTTACCTGAGTATCCCGAAAAGACGGATCGGTTGGAGCAGCGGCGGCGGCGGCGGGGAAAATCCCCTGGCCGCGTTTTTCATTTTTGGAGCATGTGCCAGATATCGACGCACCTCCAAGGCCCAATTGACCCGCTTGTAACCTTCTCCTTATCATCACGACGTGCGACCTGTAATCTCATCCGCGCAAATGGGCGAGATTGATCAATTGACCGTTGAGCGTTACTGCGTGCCGTCGCTTACGCTGATGGAAGCTGCGGCATCGACAACCGCGCGGACGGTCACCGATCAATTTGGCGGTGAAATAGCGGGTCGGAGAATTCTGGTTCTGTGCGGACGCGGCAACAATGGTGGTGATGGAGCGGCGACCGCTCGCTTACTCGCGATCGAGGGAGCCAAAGTCGACGTGGTTCTGTTTGGCAAGGTTCAAGATACTAAAGCCGATGCCCGAACAAATTTTGAGAGGCTGCACACCTGGAACGACGCGCGCGCAATTAGGGAAGAGCAGGGAGCGTCACTGGCTGACTTCGGATCCATCAGTTTCTTTCAGTGCGTTTCAGAGACGGGCTGGGATCAATTGCGCGCCAGCCTTTTGAGCGTCCCGCATGATGTCACCATAGACGCGCTCCTGGGCACGGGCACTACGCGTCCGGTTGAGGGCCTCCTCCTGGAAGGCGTCCGTTATGTGCGCGGGCTGCGTGAGATGCGTGATTCAATCGATGGTCCGCGTTTACTTATTGTTTCGATTGATCTCCCGTCAGGCCTCAATTCGGATTCCAACGAACTCATTGGAGAAGCCGTGCATGCCGACCTCACCGTCACCATGACTGCGCCAAAGCCGGCGAACGTACTGCCGCCGGCGGCTAATTACAACGGAGAGTTGACTGTGGCGGACATTGGCTCGCCGGCTGAATTGGTTGACGCGGCCGGCTCGCAGCTGTTTCTGATCGAAGTAAGCGACGCCCGCCGTTGGCTGATTCAGACGCGTTACGCTCCCAATTCTTACAAGAACACCCATGGGCATGCTCTGGTGATCGCTGGATCGCGCGGCTTCACCGGCGCCGCCGCCTTGTGCGGTAACGCCGCCATGCGTGCGGGCGCAGGACTTGTGACCGTCGCGACCCCGGCGTCGTCTCAGGGCTTGGTAGCGGTGCAAGTTATGCCCGAGATCATGACGGCAGAACTTGCTGAGACTGACCGGGGCACAGTCAGCGACGACGCCATTGGCTTTGTCTTAAAACTTGCAGAGCGAGCTGACGTGATAGCGGTGGGGCCCGGCCTTTCTTCGGAGGATGAACGGACTCGCGACTTTGTGAGGGCCGTCGTCGAACAGCGCCGGACGCCTCTGGTGATTGATGCGGATGGATTGAATTGCCTGGCGCCATGGCCCGTGGATTTGCGCGGATCGGCTGAGTTTCCAATCGTCGTAACTCCTCATGCGGGAGAGATGCTACGGTTGATGGGAAGCGATGACAAAACCGCGCTCGATGATCGCGTCGCGGCCGCGCGCCAGTTTGCCACAAGCCGTGAGGTAATTGTCTTGTTGAAGGGCACGCGATCGATAATTGCGGCGCCGGATGGCCGCGTGTTCGTAAATCCTACCGGCAATGCCGGACTCGGTACCGCCGGCGCCGGCGATACGCTGACCGGAATAATCACAGGGTTTCTGGCGCAAGCCTATGGAACGCTGAAGGAAAATTCCGACGCGCTGGAGACAGTCATCGCGGCACTTTACATCAGCGGCATGGCCGGTGATATCGCAGCAGACGAACTTGGGATGAGAACGATGGTGGCCTCTGATATTCGTGAACATCTCAGCGCGGCAATTTGCGCCATCGATCCTGGAGGAGAAATGCCGACGTAGCGCAACTTGCTACCTTGCCTGCCGAAACATGACCGCAATTTCAACATCGATCTCAACAGGCGAATTCGTTTCACACAACGAACTAGAAACGTTTGCATTGGGCCAACGCATCGGAGAGCAACTCTCCGGCGGCGAGATCCTTTTGCTTAATGGCCCCCTCGGCGTGGGGAAGACGGTATTCGTGAAGGGCATCGCGCGTGCCCTGGGCCTGGATGCGGAGGACGTTACCAGCCCTTCGTTTACCCTGGTCAATCCGCACTCCGGGCGACTGCTGCTATATCACATCGATCTATATCGTTTGGAGGAAGGCGCGTCGGCGGCGCACGCAGTAGACCTTGACGAGATACTAACTGATGAGAAGGCAGTCGTGATTATTGAATGGGCTGAACGGATGGGCCGTTACCCGCTCCCGGCTAATGTCTGGCGCGTGTCCATCTCAGGCGATGGCGAGGAACCTCGGAGGATTTCAGTGGTAGCACAGACGTCAGTCTAAGCGGCGACGCAATGAAAAACTCAATTCCCGACCAGGGTCTGTGCCACTCGGCCGCGGCAATGCAGTGATCGTGCTACAATCAACACTCAATCAACTAATCAACATATCCAGAGGAGAAATTAGAAATGCCATATCCGGAAGAAGTTATTCGCCCGATGCGCGAAGAGTTGACCCGGCTCGGTGTTCAGGAACTCAGAACACCGCAAGCGGTCGATGAAACATTAAAGAATTCAAAAGGGACCGTCATGGTTGTAGTTAATTCAATTTGTGGCTGCGCGGCCGGCAAAGCGCGTCCTGGGATTGCCATGGCCCTGCAGAATGAAGTCCGGCCTGACAAAGTCGCGACCGTGTTTGCGGGAGGCGACATCGAGGCGACCGAACGGGCCCGCAGTTACTTTACCGGCTTTGGGCCGTCGTCACCCTCAATCGGACTTTTGAAAGATGGACAGCTTGTCTACATGATGGAGCGACATCAGATCGAGGGCAGAGGGCCGGAACAGATTGCCGCAGAATTGCGACAGGCTTTCGAGAAGCATTGCGCTGCGCCGGTTGCGGTAAGTAGTTAGGGAAAACAGTAATGCAGTCTGTTAGTTTGCGGTCGCCGACCGGAAGCTAAATGTTTGGGGCACGGTGCGCCGTGCCCCTTTCACTTGGCCGCGCCCGTTTCGCCGGGATGCTCGACCTGCCTCACTTCTTTTTCAATATCGATTAGCCGTCTTTGAAAGCCCGCCGCCGGGATTTTCAAATTCCATGCGGCGATGCGCTGGTTGAGTTCGCTCGCTTGAGTTCGGAATGAAGTTACGGCTTTCTCCCAGCGGGCCTGCGCTCCTCTTTCGTTCTCAGTGCCTTGCGCGTTTTGCCGGATTGTCCATCCCCGCGCGAGTTGGGTACGCGCAATCTCAAGCTCAGCATCAATATCCTTGCGTTCCTCGATCCATGATGGTGCGAACCCGGCATTCCGCAGCATCCGATGGGCCAGACGCATTTCAGGGTCTTCAAAGGGATTAACGGAAGTATCGATGGGCTCGCCCATGCCCGGCAGGTCGTCAAACTCGCCCTGCTCCATCGCTTCGCGAATTTTCTGATCGACAAGAGATTCCCAATGCTTCATTTGATTTGCTCCTCAATATTGAAAACGCAAAATGCCGCTTTCGAGTTTCGTGAGAATTGTTGCTAATGCAATCGCCACCATCAGGGCTTGACTGGTGTTATTATCGCCGTAATGACGCCCACTTCTTCCATCACTCTGGATACCCGAATAACCGATCTGCCCGGTCGCGGCGTCCCTCGCTTCGGTCCGCAAAGCGCGCGCAAATTGGCACTGGCGCTGGCGGAAGTCTCTCCGGGAAAAGACATCAACGCCGTCAATGTCGAAGACCTGGTCAACTATCTTCCGGGTCGTTATGAAGACCGTTCGAGCATGGTCGAAATTCGGCATCTGTATCACGGTCTGGAAGCCTCGCTAGATCTAACTGTGCGCATCGCCGGAGGTTTCCAGGTTCGCAACCGCCGGTCATTCAAGCAACGTCTCTACATTTTCGAAATCAGCGCTGCGGATCATCAACGCACCGGCCGGCCGGTCGTGGTCTGGTGGTTCATTTCCGGCGCGCGCGCGCAGCAAATCATTCAATACAACTCGCAACGCTTCGTTCCCGGGACGCGGTTCATCGCCTTTGGAAAATGGGAGTGGGACAAGCGACGCGGAACTTACTCACTACGGTTGAATAAGCCCGATGAGTTGGAGTTGGTTATCGGATCCGATAACGAAGAAGGCGAAATCGAAACCGATCCGACACTGGCGGCGATCCATGTCGGCCGTCGGGTTCCCATCTATCGCAAGCTCGGAGATTTTCGCACTAAACGCCTGCGTGAGATTGTTCATGAAGTTTTGGCTCGGCTCCCCGGGAAGGCGATTGAAGAGACCTTGCCGGCCGATCTGCGGTCGCGTCAAGGGATCGTCGCGCGCGGCGAGGCTTTGCTGCACGCGCATTTCCCCAGAGAAGATGCTTCGCTCGACGACTACAACGCCATGCGCAGCCCGGCACATCGGCGGTTGATTTTTGAAGAGTTGTTCTGGGTTGCGCTTGGGCTCGCCGTAAAGCGCGGGCAGCGGATTAAGGAACGCAAAGGCGCGCCAATCAAGATCGACGCTGCCATGAAGCAGCGGATTGCTTCCGTGCTGCCATTCAAACTCACCGAGGCGCAGAGGAAAGTAGTGAAGGAACTTTTTCAGGACATGAAGTCCGACGCGCCGATGAATCGTTTACTGCAGGGCGACGTTGGCAGCGGTAAGACTATCGTGGCTCTGATTGCCATGCTGGCGGCGATGGAAAATGGCTACCAGACTGCGTTGATGGTCCCGACTGAAATTCTCGCCGAACAACATGCTCGAAACATCAAACGAATTCTGGCGAAGAGTCCTTTCCGTGTCGAATCGCTGTTCGGTTCATTGAAGACTGCCGACAAGAAACGCTTGCATCAAGCCATCGCCGCTGGCGAAGTCAACGCCTGCATAGGCACTCATGCGCTGATTCAGGAGAACGTTGCGTTTAAGAAGTTGGGCCTGGTAGTGATCGACGAGCAGCATCGCTTTGGCGTGATGCAGCGCGCTGAGTTGCGCGCGCGTGGCTTGAATCCAGAGGTGTTGGTGATGACAGCAACCCCTATCCCACGTTCGCTGGCGATGACTGTCTACGGCGACCTGGATGTCTCGACCATCGACGAGATGCCGCCGGGCCGGACGGCTGTGGAAACACGGGTCTATGGAGAAGAGGCACGGCAGGAGGTGAAGAAGTTGATCGCCCGCGAAGTGCGCGCCGGACGCCAGGTCTATGTCGTCTATCCGCTGGTCGAAGAGTCGGAAAAGATGGATTTGCGCGACGCTACGAAACGGTATGAATATTTGCGCGACCGCGTGTTTCCAAAGTTCTCCGTAGCGCTCCTGCACGGGCGGATGAAGCCGGAAGAAAAAGAAAAAGTGATGAGTGACTTTGTCAGCGGCAAGACACAGATTCTGGTCTCTACGACGGTGATTGAAGTCGGCGTTGACGTGCCCAACGCTTCGTTGATGGTGGTCGAGCATGCGGAGCGGTTCGGCCTGTCCCAGCTTCATCAGTTGCGTGGACGCGTCGGCCGTGGTGCTGAGCAAAGCTACTGCGTGCTGCTGGCTTCAGACAAACAAACCGAAGTTGCGCGCGAGCGTCTGGGCATCATGGAAGAAACCAACGACGGGTTTAAGATCGCCGAAAAGGATTTAGAGATTCGCGGCCCCGGTGAAGTGATGGGCACGCGGCAAGCCGGTCTCCCTGAGTTTCGCATCGCCAATCTGGTGCGCGACCTCGACATCCTGCAAGCTGCGCGCAAAGAAGCCGAGTTCTATATCAATCAACGAAAGACTTCTCTCGAGGCTGCGAAGATGATCAAGCGCGCCCAGGGCGATGCGCGAATGAAACTGGCGGCGGTTGGGTGAGCCTTGAAAATTCTAACGCTAGTGTTTCACCTTGAGCTTCACAACCAACCAGTCTCCCAGAACCTTCAACACGTCGTCGCCGATGACACTCGTCTCAAGCGTTGAATATTCGCTGAATGCGCCGGTCTTAGCGGGCAGAAACAAGTGATTGAGATTCGGAAAGATCCGGGTGGTCACGTCCTTGTTGCCTGCCTCGCGTGCGGCCTGCTCGAGCATTCCCGCTTGCTCAACGGTGATCTGGCGGTCGAGCGCGCCTTGCAGGATCAGTATAGGCTGGCGCACTTTGCGAATTGTCGCTAAAGGGTCGTAGGTCCAAAACTCCTTAATCCACGGTATCCGCACTTGCGCTGGATAGCTCGAGAGGTCAGCGCCCGTCCGCACGGCGCGAATCAATGCTTCCTGCTTCGCGCGCTCTTTGTTCTTCTCTTCGGCCGTCATGTTCGTCCGTTCGAGAACATCGTTTAGCTGATCTTTGCTGATCTGATCGCCGCGCTTGCCGTCCCCGGCCATCAAAACGATGCTCGCGATTTGCGAGTCACCAGCGGCGACCATGGGCGCGATCACGCCGCCCTCGCTGTGGCCGACGAGTGCGATTCGCTTCGGATCAATCTCAGGACGCGAGCGCAGGTAAGCAACTTCTGCGCGCACATCGTTCGCAAAGATGGAGCTGGTGGCGTTCATGAGCCCATCCAATCCACCGGAGCCGCCCACGCCGCGATCGTCGACGCGCAGCACCGCAATGCCTCTGCTCGCCAGAGTTTCGGCAATCTGTCGCAGCGGCCGGTACTTTCCGAGATTCGGAAACGGAAGGGGTTCGTCGCGCGTCTGTTGTCCCGAGCCGGTTATGGTTATCACAGCGGGCAAGCTACGCTTTGCGTTCTTTGGCAGCAACAGCGTGCCCGCGAGCGTGTATCCCCCGGCGGGCACCGTCACTTCTTCGGCAGTGAATGGCGCATTGGGCGGCGCGCTGTAATCAATTTTGGCGTTGCCGCCCTGAGCATTGGCCAGCCCACAAAGACTCAGCAGGAGAACGGAAGGGACAAGTTTTTTCATGGCATTGATGATCGAGTCAAAAAGTATGCGAAAGCGGTAATTAATACAGGAGAGCAGGTCGCCTGTCCAGATCTTCGCGGGCGAATGCCGCTTAGCGTTCATAGCGCTAAGCGGCTATTCTCAGATTCCGAGAGGCAACATTGCGTATCATCTCTGGAAAATATCGCGGACGAAAACTAAAAAGCCCGCCGTCACTGAAAACGCGGCCGACCTCTGATCGTTTGCGCGAGACGCTTTTCAATATTCTCGCGCCGCGGATTGAAGACGCGCGATTCCTCGATCTCTGCGCCGGGTCGGGAGCGGTCGGGATCGAAGCATTATCCCGCGGCGCGGCCCAGGTTACCTTTGTCGATCGTTCGCGCAAGATGTACGCGTTGATTGAAACGAACCTGGACTTGCTGAACGTTGGCGATGGGCAGACCGAGGTTGTGAGCAGGGAGGCGTTGGACTTTCTCAGCCGAAACGTCAAGAACGAAGCAGAGCCGTTCGACGTGATCTTTTTCGATCCCCCATATGCGATGGATTACGAGGAAGTGCTGGATTACATCGGCAAGAATGCGGCGCATTTATTAGCGAAGGGAGGCGTCTTGGTGGTTGAGCATCATAAGAAAAAGGATTTGCCAAAGGTATTCGACGAGCTGCAGCGTTATCGCGTCTTGAAGCAGGGCGATTCTTGCTTGAGTTTTTATCGCTTTTGTCAGTAGTTAGTCGTCAGTTGTCAGTTGCTACGGTGGCGCAGTATCGTGGAATAATCGAAAGCTACTGACTACTAACGACTGACAACTGACAATGCTGGTTCTTGGAATCGAAACTTCCTGTGATGAAACCGCGGCGGCGATTGTGCGCAATGGCCGAGAGATTGTCTCGTCCGTAATCGCCTCACAGATCGCCACCCATACACGATTCGGCGGGGTAGTGCCTGAGCTCGCCTCTCGCGAACACCTCGACAAAATCGCGCCCGTGGTCGAAGAAGCATTCACTCGCGCCAATATTACGAAAAATGACATTGATGGCATCGCCGTCACCATCGGTCCCGGCCTGATTGGTTCGTTGCTCGTCGGGGTCTCTTACGCCAAGGCGATGGCCTTCGCGCTCGATAGGCCGCTGGTGGGCGTCAATCACATCGAGGGCCACATCTACTCGGTGTGTTTTGAGAATCCGCCGGTCGAGCATCCGGCGCTGGCGCTGATTGTTTCGGGCGGACACACAAATCTGTTCTTCGTTCCTGAGCCGGGCAAGTACAAAGTCGTCAGCCGCACCCGCGACGATGCGGCCGGAGAAGCGTTCGACAAAGTGGCTAAGCTTTTGGGCCTGGGCTATCCCGGCGGGCCAATCATTGAGAAGCTGGCGCGAGAAGGGAATCCGCGGGCCGTCAAATTTGCGCTGCCGCGGATGGGGGACAATCGGCCGGACTTTAGTTTCAGCGGATTGAAAACCGCGGTCACCAAGTACGTGCGCGAGTCGGGCCTGCAACCGGCGCAGAATGGCGGAGAGCCGTCGCAGGGCATAAAGGATCTCGCCGCCAGTTTTCAAAGTACTGTTGTGCTCTCGCTGGTTTCGACAATGGAACGAGTGGCGAAAGACTACCGGCCAAAGACTCTGATCGTCGCCGGTGGGGTCGCCTGCAACGGCGCTTTGCGCGACGCTGCGCGCGAGGCTGCGGCAAAGTTGGGCGCGCCGGTTTATTTTCCCTCGCTGCATCTATCAACCGACAACGCCGCTATGATTGCCGCCGCAGGCACAGTAAAGTTGGAGGCAGGCGAGCGCGCCGGCTGGGACTTGAATGCCGACGTAATGCTGCGCCTGCAAAACATCGAGGTTGAGGACGAAGAGTTGCGCAAGCACGTGCGTTATCGGCTTTGAGGCGTCGATTCCTTCACTGTTTGTCCTACGCGAATTATTCCTTCACTCAAAATCTGCGCGCGCAGACCGCCGCGATGAACCAACCCGGGCAGGACCTTTTCATGCGACAACTTTTGCAGATGCGAGCACGGTTCACATAACCGAAGACCGCGGGCCTTCACCTCGCCAATCCAAAATTCCTTGCCGACCAGATGATTCAGAGGCACGCCGCGCGTAACCACGTTGCGGCGGCTGTCGCCGAGCCCGTAATCGACATCCAGCTCGCGCTTCATTGCTTCTACTGCTTCAGCTTCGATAAGCGTCAGTTCACGATCCGGTTGTGGTTTGGAAAAGGTGCCTTTGTGATCGAAATAGCGATCGCCTTCCAGGCCTCTTCCGGGAACGGCCAGCACTTCAGTGACCGATTGCATCGGCGCTTCCGCTGCTGGAGCGATGTTAATTGAGATGACTGTGCCTTCGAACATATGCATTCCTCGTTAAGGGGATAGTGTCGGAAGCCCGCGCGTAAGCAAGCAACGCTCGATAACCAGGCCCTCCCTCACGGTCGGGCTTCTGACACCGACGCCGCGATCGCTTCGTCAAAAATCTTCAGAGCCACGTCGACGTTCTCTTTCGTCAAAATCAGCGGCGGCGACCAGCGAATCGAATTCGTGCCGGCGCCCAGCAAGATCAGACCGCGCGCAAAGCTGGCGACTTCAACCCGATCACGCAGTTCCACGTCTGCCTCTCTGGTGGTCTTGCTCTTAACAAACTCAACTCCCAGCATCATCCCCATGCCGCGCACGTCGCCGATGCACTCATACTTGCCCATCAACTTTTCCAGGCCGCGCTTCAGATAAGCCCCCACCTCGGCGCTGTTCGCCACCAGTTCGCGTTCGAGCAGCTCGATCGTTTTCAGTGCCGCGGCGATACAGACAGGATTTCCGCCGAAGGTTGACGCGTGCGCGCCTGGCTTCCAGTCCATCAAGTCTGCCCGTGACACGCAAACACCGATAGGTAAACCGGACCCAATACCTTTGGCAATGCATACAATGTCGGCCTTCACATCGTAGTGTTCACACGCAAACATTTTTCCGGTGCGACCCATGCCGCTCTGGACTTCATCAACGACAAGAAGAATGCCGTGCTCGTCACAGATGCGTCGCAGTCCCTTCAGAAATCCTTCCGGCGCGGGCACATAACCGCCTTCGCCCTGAACGGCTTCAACCACAATCGCGGCAACTTCCTCAGGCGGAGTGGTGGTTTTGAAGAGACGATTCTCGATCCAATTCAAGGCTCCCTGGCCGGCGCCCTCGTTTCCACAATCTTCAGCGCTGAAGGGATTGCGATACTCGTTGGGAAAAGGCACGTGGACGACATCCAGCGCCTGTCGTTTGAATCCGAGTCGCTGCGCGGCCTTTGACGAAGTTAGCGAGAGCGAGCCCAGTGTGCGTCCGTGAAAGCTGCCAAAGAAGGCGATGAACTTTTCGCGTCCGGTCGCGTGCATGGCGAGCTTCAGAGCCGTCTCAACTGCCTCTGTGCCGCTGTTGGCAAAATGCGTCCGCGTCGGCCGCGCCACTGGCACGATCTCGTCCAGCTTTTTCGCCAGGTCAGGCATCTGCCGGTAGTAATAGTCAGTGCCGCACATGTGAATAAGTTGCGCAGCTTGATCCTGGATGGCGGCCACTACTTCCGGATGACAATGTCCGGTCGAACACACGGCCACGCCGGCGTTGCAGTCGAGAAAGACATTTCCGTCAACGTCTTCGACCCACACACCGCTGCCTCGTTCAGCCACCAGTTTGAACGATGGTCGCGGATAGGCCGGATTCACAAACTGCGCATCAGCCTCAATAACTTGACGGCCCTTTGGTCCGGGCAATTCGGTTTTGATTTCAGGTTTTTTTGGTGCAATTGCGGTAGCCATCATCTCTCTCCTCCCTGGAAAGTTGGACAAAGACACTTACGAGAAGTGTCGGGATCAGGCGAAGCGATGTTGATGAATTACCACTAGTCCGCGAAGAGGTCGGCGCGGTTGTCGAGAGGTCGATAATGTGTGGGTTGCTGCTTACACATGGTGATTAACTGGCCAGATAATAGCACCGAGTGTTTAGAGTACCAACTTTAGTTGGGTGTTTTGGATTCAAAAGCCCAAGGTTGGTTTTCTAAACTCAAGCGGAATACCAAAGGACCGCGAAGAAATGACAGACGGTTCCGGCAATCACGGATAAGTGCCAGGCAAAGTGGGCATAGCGCACGCGATGTGCGGCATAGAAGCCTACGCCGCCCGTGTAGGCAATGCCTCCCGCGATTATCCAGGCAAGACCTGATAGCGGGACCCGATGGAATACCTCAGGCGCCGCAATCACCACCAGCCATCCCATGGTCAAGTACAGAACTACAGAGAGCCAGCTGTAGCGCGCGCCAAGAACCGCCTTCATCGTCAGGCCCACGATTGCCAGACCCCAAACCAGTCCGAACAGCGTCCAACCCCACGGCCCGCGCAGGATGCCAAGTGTGAAAGGCGTGTAGGTGCCGGCAATCAGCAGAAAGATCGCTCCGTGATCAAGCATACGGAAAAATCGTTTGGCCCGCTCGTGTCTCAGCGCGTGATAGAGCGTCGAGGCGAAGTACAGTGTGATCATGCTGGCCGCGAACACGGCGACCCCGACGACATTCCACGCAGTGCCGGAACGTGACGCAGCGATAATTAGAATTGGCGTGGCAATTATCGCCAGAGCCAGACCGACGCCGTGGCTGAGGCTATTGGCGATTTCCTCACCCACGCTGGGCGGGCGTTGCAGCGACGTGCTTTCTTCCTTCATAACCGAATGGCATTGTACACGAATCTATTCGAGTGAGTAACGAGAATCTCATTTCCCGCAAAGTGCAGAAAGCACTCGCCGGCAGCGGGGGCAAGCCCGCCTTCCCGACCCTGAGACTGGTCGCCTTGAGTTGCTCATTCTTGATTGAAAGGCCTTCATGGAGTTACCGATCAACGGAGAGTCTCCAAGGTCGGGAAGGCGGGCTTGCCCCCGCCGCTCGGTGGCATCCACTCTTTGATCAGAAGTTTCTTCAGCTTGGCGCGCACTCGCCGAGCTAGAACTGTTCTGGCAGAAATTTTTCCATGGTGAACAGCGGTGTTCCGCACAGGTCGTGCGGGCCTTGATCGATTTGACGAAAACCCAGGCGCCCGTACAGCCGAATGGCTCGATCCAAAAAAGGAGTCGTACTTAAAAACAGTCGCCGGAATCCTTCCGCCACCGCGAACTTCTCAACCTCTCCGAGCAGCAATTCACCGATGCGTTGCCCCCTCGCAGTTGGCCGGACAGCCATTCCCCGAACGTACAGCGATCCTTTCCTTGCGACGACGGAGACTGTTCCGACCACAATTTCATCCCACAGCGCCACCCACACCGGACCTTCCCTGATGCGACCGGCCACTTGCTCGCTGGTGATTACGGTGGCCGCGTAACCTTCAAGCGTGTAGAGAGGTCGATACTCTGAAAATGCGTCGGCCATCAAAGAACAGATCGCCGCCGCATCGCGAGGCTCGGCAAAACGGATCTCGATGCTTCGAGTTAAGTGCACTTGCCCCGCCTTCTTCTTGAAAAAGGCCTCCTTCATCATGCAATTCTCCAGCAATACTATGGTAATTCGCTAGTGATGATTGGGGGTAGGCCGCTCTCGTGCTAACCTTTGCGTCGAATACATTACTCTCCTCGGTAGGGCCCTCAAATTTCTTAATCAGCAGAGTTACATTTGCCAGGGTCATACGGAATTGGAGGTTAGCTCTTATGAATAGAATCAGAATTTGGCCGCACGGCATATTGATTGTGCTTGGGTTCGCAGCGATAGCCGCAATCGGCGCAGCCCTGTGGGTAAGGTATGAACGCACCGCAGAGGCGAAGAGTCTGCCTAACGCCGCGCGCATTGACCGTGTCCATGGGCAGGTCGGTGTCAATCACAGTCTGGATAATAGCGCGTCCAACGATTGGACTGAGGCGACGCAAAATACGCCAATCTCAGTGGGCGACCGCGTCTATACGCGTGACAACTCGGGCGCTGAAATAGCGTTCACTGGACGCAACTTTGCCACGCTTGATCCTAATACGTCGCTCGATGTGTTGGACCTTTCAAATCAGCGAACTCAAATTGCGCTGCGAAACGGATCAGGGCTATTCGATGTTGGATCCCTTGGTTCTGGTAATCTCTTTGAGGTTGCCACACCATGCGGCGCAGTTGATCTGCAGGAAGCCGGCGTTTATCGAGTCGCTATAGAAGACAGTGGGAACGCGTCGATCACGGCGCTGAGCGGGCACGCTCAATTGATCGGACAGAGTGGCAGCGGAGTCATCCAGAAGGGCGAAACGATAAGCGTTCCGTGCCAGGGTGGTTCGGGCGTGTTATCGCGTGTAGATGCGGGTCAGGCGGGCGCCTTACTCGATAATTACTATCGCGCTCGCTATCCCCGCAAGTACGATGGGCGTTACCACAACTATTACACCTACCTCGACGACCCCTACTACTACGATCCTTATCGCCAGGATCCCAGCTACAACTACGTGTCGGAGTATGTACCGGGGATCGACGATCTGGATTATTACGGCGACTGGCAATACGTCAGCGACTATGGCTACGGGTGGCACCCGCGCGTCGATAACGGCTGGGCGCCGTATCAGTCTGGTTACTGGACAATGGATTATCCGTACGGTTTGACCTGGGTCTCGAACGAGCCCTGGGGTTATGCGCCCTATCACTATGGCCGTTGGGCGAATTCCGGAAATCAGTGGTACTGGATCCCGGAAGGCACGCGGACCTATCCAACCTATTCCCCGGCTCTCGTCGCGTTTCTTCCCTTTAACCAATCGAGTGTGGCGTGGGTGCCTTTGGGCCCGAGTGATCCATATTCGTACCGGTATTATGATCAAAGCTGGCAGCCGGTTTACTACTCTCAGCCGTCGGTGATCGAACAGCGAATCGTCAACATGAGCGTGCCGGGCGCCGTCACCGTGGTGCCGGTGCAGGACTTTACGCGAGTCATCGATCCTGGGGTTGTCGCGCGGGTTGATCCGCAGACATTCACGCGGGTGCGGCCTGTGCTCGATCCATTGACAGTCGATCCTTTGCGTCGTGCGGCATTTCAAACTCGTGAAGCGCGCCAAAGGATTGACGTGCCCCAGACAGTCGCTCAAAGAATCGCCAACACTCCGGTGATAACCAGCACCAATCCGTCGGCGCCGCCCTTCAGGCGAGATCTGGCTCAGACTCTGAGAGTTCAGTCGCCGCCCGACCGGGTTAAGAATCAGAAGATTCAGTTCAGAGACGAACGCGCCTCAACTGCTAAAAACCAACAGGGCGAGTCCGCGCCGGGGACAAGCCAACAGCAGAATCTTGCGGCGGAGCAGGCAAGAGAGCGACAGATTGCGGATCTGTCCAGACAAGCGGCGCGCGGTGATCGAAACGCGCGGCAACAGATACAGGATTTGCGCCGGCAGCAGGTTGAGCAGCAACGCGCAGATCGCGTGAACGCTCAACAGGCGCAGGGCGAACGCGTGCGCCAACAGATACAGCAGCAACAGAGTCAGCGAGATGCCTTGGGTCAACAACAGCAAGTGCAGAGAGAGGCTGCCCGGCAGCAAATGATTACGAACCAGCAACAAAGGCACGCGGCGGCTCAGCAACAGATTCAAACTCAGCGTGAGCAGCGGCGGCAGATGGTCCCGCGCGCCCAACCGCCGGCGGTGCGGAACTCGGAGCGAGTGCAGCAGGTCCGACCCGAAGCGGCGCCCGCCCAGCAGCGAGAGCGACGGCAGCCGCAATATCGGGCTCCGCAGGCCCAGCCGCGAGTAGTTTCACCGCCGGCTCAGCGGCAACAGAGACCACAACCGGAGGTGCGGCGAGCGCAACCGCAGATGCAGAGAGCGCAACCGCAGATGCAAAGGGCTCAACCGCAGATGCAGAGAGCGCAACCGCAGCCGCAGCGAGTACAAGCGCAGCCGCAGAGAGCGCAACCGCAGGTGCAGAGGGCTCAACCGCAGCCGCAGCGGGTGCAACAGCAGGCCCAGCCGCGGCCGCAGCAACAGTCACAACAGTCGGGAGAGAAGCATAAGAAACCGTGAGTTCTCTTCGCCCGCTTCGTGTGATTTTGTGGATCGTCCTTGTGCACTAAATACGGTCCACTAGGTCACACGAAAAATCACGAAACGCAAACTCTCCTCTTCGACTACAACTAACCACCGACCACTGACATCGCATCGGCTATTTTCTGGTTAGGATCTTGGCAGTGAAGGATCCCTTAATGGATGTTTCACCCGCGCTGAGATCGACGTCGGCGCTCATGGTGTCTCCTGACACCGAAGTCACCTTGACCTCGCCGCTCAGCAAGCTGCGGTCGAGCCAACCCTTGCTGTCAGCTCCACCTTTGCGCGAAACAATGCCTACGTCTTCGACCTTCATAAACTTGTCCGCCTTGGCTGAATAGGTACCGGCTTTGAGCGGCGTCTTCTCGTTGCCGCCTTGTGCGCCCACCAGGCTGAAGACTACGCGCAAGCGATCGTCCGCAGTAAGCGGCTTATCCAGCGTCATCGCAAAGCCCGCTGCATCGAGATCGTAGTTAGCAGCATAAACACGATAGCTCGGCGCCGTAGTGATCTTGCCGGTGACGTCGGTAAAGCTCTTGGTTACGGCGAACGCGTAAGCCGACTTAACGGCCAAGTCCTTTTCGCCGGTGGCCGCCGATTTGATGTGCAGACCGCTGCCTTCAGCCCCTTTGCTGCAACCTGACTGGAACACACAGGCAAGCGCAATCAAAGCTGTTGTTATTACAAACAAACGTTTCGTGGGAAAGAGGACCGCGGCAGCCTGGTCGTTTCCATTTTGGGGCATGTCTGATCTCCTCATCAAAGTGAAGCAGCAAAGTTAAGAACAAAGAGCGCGGGTGCATTCGAGCAGTGGCTTTTTACGGGAAAACACGCGGCGAGTCAATGCGCAGTACGTCGGAGCCAGCGACCGAAAGCGAAAGAATGAGGCACTCTATGGCAATCCAGTGGGGCAGGGCCTAGCCTCAAAAAGTCTCTGAGGCTAAGCCCCAATCAAAGGCTCGTAAGAACAGTCGCATGCCGGAAGGCGAGGTCGGCGCAGCGTGGCGAGCTCGTTTAAGTCCTCGGTGCCACATAACTCCGTCGCGCCTTCACAACCAGCTTTCCTTGTTTCTGCAAGCTCGGCGCCATGTCGACCTTCAGCCTGCGCGTGGTTCCGTCGCGCTTCTTATTTGAAGAAACAAACGCCAGATTGTAGCGGCTCCGCAGATGATCCATCAGCGTTTGAAAAGTCGTGCTCAGATTTTCTGGCTTATCGCGTAGCAACTCGCCGCCGGTTTCGTTCGCCAGGGTTTGGATGTCGAGGTATGGTGCGCCACCAATTCGTCCCACCGGCGTGGCCCAAATCATGATGCCATTCTCGAGTGCCTGATCATCGGTCTTCGGAATGATGCCGCAGACGACGCTGCCCGATTCATAGATTGACTGGGACGCGGCTTTGCCCGATGGTCCACCAGCGCAATCAAAGTTGCGGGTGACTCCGGTGATCGCAATCACCACTCGACGGCCGGTAGGGTTACTCGCCTTAACCATATAGTCGGCCGCGGCGGCGAATAACTTGTTGAGACAGTGATCGGCCTGCTCATCATGCTGGGGCACCTGATTAAGGGCATCCTCGATCAACGCGCGGTCGCGCGTGAAGCCCTGTAACAGACGAGTGGTGTCGTGATAGGTCATTACCGCAACTTCATCCGACGGTTTCAAACGCGCAATTGCGTCGCTGGCGGCACGATGTACCTGCTCGCCGAATGGATCGAGACAGCCCCCGCGATCAATCAGCAGTAAGACCGACAGCGGCAGGCTGTCCTGACTAAAGTGAGAAATGGTTTGCTTCGCGCCGTCTTCGTAAAGCGTAAAGTCTTCTTTCTTCAGGCCGCCGACTATACGCGCGGTGTCTTTCTGCAAAACCAGCGCATCGACAGTAACCAGATCGACATCGACTTTAACTACTTCTTCGGGGAGCGCGGACCTCTTGTCCGCACTCTCTGAATTTCCCGGTTGAGTGTCATTCGCATTAACTCGCCGCGACCGGGTTTGCGAAGTAACGAACGAATGGGAAGAGATGATAAGGAGAGAAAGGAATGTTGAGAGAAATCCTAAGAGAAGAAACAACAGAGTCGGGTTTCGATGCTTCATTGTTCACCTCCCGTGCAGAGTCCGCAAAGAGTTTGCGACTCGGGAAAGCATTGGGAAGAGACTTTGAATGGGCGAGTAGATGCGCTGAGGCTGAGCAAATGCTTGCTGCTCTGCTTAGTGCCTCGTGCCTACCGCTTCTCGGAGGGGAGAGAATGCCTTGTTACTGACTGATCTTACGCAACGCGCGCCGCGCTGGTTACAGCGATTAATACCGAAATCAAGCGCCAGAGCCTTGTCGTAACAAGGACGTTTCACGAATGGAAAGCGTTAACAACTGACCTATCAGTGTCTCGTCTCGACGGCATATGGCTTTGATTTTGAACGTAACATCTGGTCTGAACCCCAAATATCCAGCTTCCCGGCGGCATCATTTACCAGCGGTGAAACCCTTTCTAATCGGATGCGCCTCCGTATTGAAGATTACCTTATCGAAGTTTAGCGTCCCGGGCGGTGCGAAGAGAAGATAGAAGTATTTGAAGGTTTCAGCGAAAACGAAGCTTTGCATTGAATCGGATTTCTCCTTCGTGACGACGCTCTTCAGCGCCGCATAGCCTTCATCGGTCCGGCAGTATTTGACGAAGTCACGGAACATCATCGCGCCCATTTGTTGATAGTGATTAGGGTCGAGCTTGGTTGAAGATTGCGGACGAGACGTCCGCGCTCCCAGCTTCGCATAGTGATAAAGATAATAAGTCGATTCGATAATCTCCGGCCGCAAAGGATAGCCGGGCGACGTGACTTCCATCGTTGTGTAGTTGATCTCTTCCGGTTCGATGCCGTGCTTCGTCCACATCTTGTACGAAGATTCCTGCAGCAGCTTGGCGCGTTTGAGATCGCCTGACAGCGCGAGCACCGCAGGAAAGAAAGCATCCAACGCTCCGTAAGTCGTCGCAGTACGCTTTCCACTGTTCATGTCGGCGTGGCCGTACCACAGCTCCTTGTAAGGTATTCGTCCAACGAAACTGAGGTTCTCCTTTGTTACGTCATCCGACAAATATCTATTAACAGCAGCGATGCTCTCCGTCCACATACGTTTGCAATCCTGATCGTCAAACAAGATCGCGCATTTCAGCAGGTACTCGTAATAACTATCGATAGCCCCACTGATATGACTGTCCGTGTCCGTCCATTCACCGGTCTCGACGTTGATCCAGGTGCCGACCAGACCGATTGGCGAGCGCCGTTTGTAAATCTCAACCAGCGCGTGCTTCGCTTTCTCGAAGAACACCGGACGGTGAGTCAGCTTGCTTAGCGTGCCGAACTCGATCAGCAGTGTGCCCGCTTCGGCTGGGTTGGTTACATTGCCGCGCACTTTACCGGTCTTGAGATTGACGTAGCGATAGGGCAGACCCGTCGGCGATTCAAAGACGGGCAAGAGACGGTTTCCCAAATCTTCAGCTAGATCAAGTAAACGCTTGTCTCCGGTAAGTTGATAACTTGAAAGCAAACCACCGAGGAGACGAATTGTGATTTCGAAGTTCTGCACGTCAATGTTTTTGTCAAAAGAAAGATTCTTAACGATGTACTGCCGCGTCCGGTTCGCTTCGACTTTCAATCCCATCAGGATCATTGTGTCGAGCGCATCCACGGGCGTCATCAACAAAGGCTCGGCGTACCAGTCGTGATAAGTCTTGCTGAGCGGCTTAAGATCGTCGTGGCCCCAGGCGTATTTCTTGTAGCCATTCCAGGCGTGCATGAATTCAGCGCGGACCTCAGATGCGAGGCGGGGTTTGTTGACTGGCTGTTGAGGCCAGACGCCTGGCGCCGACAACAATGAGATCAGAATGAGGATCACCGATCTTAAGATCGTGACTTTGCGTTGAAGAAAAGAGTCGCGACTTGTCATCTCATTCAACCCGAATACAAATTTGGGAAGCCGGAAAGTCAACTTCGCTTTGAGGCTCTGTCAGCCAAATCATGATGGTGTTGATTCCCGGCTTTTTGGAAAGGCTGATGCTGACCCGAAATTTCCCGTTACTATCCACATCAATCGTTCCGCGACTGCCATCAGAATAGGAATGACCAGCCGGTAATCGCGGGTAGAGCCTTTCTTCTGCCTCGGGCATGCCATACGAGCGCGGTACCCGCAGCCAATTGATCTCTGGTGGCGAAGGCAGCGGCTCGTAGTAAAGCTCAGCACCCGAGAGAATTTGCTTCCGAGAGAGCACCGCGCCACTCAGCAGGACCGTGGCCTTCGGTTTTGCCTGTCGCGGGATTGGATCAATCTCCACGTATCGCGCGACATAGAGTTCATCCATTCTGACACTGTGACCTTGCAATGCGATCCCAAAGCCAACGTGAGTGTGCCGCGGAAAGAGAATCGTCTTGCGGTGGCCGTCGTTTGGGGGGACTTCTTCGATCATCGACTGGTGCATGTCCTGGACCACCTGCAAAACACTCTTGGAGCTGATCGATTCTATGTCATCAGCTGACGAACAATTGTCTTGCACTGCGGCAGTTCCGCCGGCGAAGGAATAGCGATGGTAAGGCTTGCGTCCATCGGTTCCCCAGTGACTAAGAAAACTCCGGCTGGCCATATCGGCGGCGTGCTCGCTCGCAACTTTGCACGCCAGGTCGTCGAGTTCGAGTTGATTGAGACCCACACTGGCACGCTCCTTATTAACCATTTTGAGCAGTAGCTCGCGAGCCAGCGGGAGATCACCCTCGTTGAATCGCCCGCGCTCGATCGGAGTCTGACCGCGAGCGTTTATGCGCAGCCCCAGCACCAAAGGCGCAGCGGCCAAAAGAAACGAGCGGCGAGTGACGAGGCTGATAGAACTCACGGCAACCTAGATGCCTCCCATGGATTCATCTTTCATCTCGGTGACAATAATTGGCGAGGTGAGTGTCTTATGCACCGGGCATTTGTGCGCGATCTCCTGCAGGCGGACGAGTTGCTCTTCGGTCAAGGCGCCTTCAAAGCTCACACTTCGCTCGACGCGGTGGACGAACGCTTCAGTCTTCTGTTCACATTCCTGACAATCTTTGCCGTGAATTCTCTGTTGCCGCAAACGGACGGTAACACGTTCGACTGGCCAGCCTTTGCGCCGGGCATAAAGCACCGTCGTCATTGAGATGCAGCTTCCCAGTGCAGCGAGCAAGAGCGTGTAAGGATCAGGCCCGGCATCTTCGCCACCCACTGCGACCGGTTCGTCGGTGATCAGAACGTGCCCGGCGCCGTAACGGACTTCGTTTCGCAGATTGGCGAGGGAAGTTACCGTGACATCGCTCATAGGGTGTCTCCTTAGTGGAAAACCGGCAAGCGTACTGATTGACTTAAAGATGCCCGCTTGCCGTGACTGCGTTTGCTGGCTAAACTCGTTTCCGCTCTAAGTAAGATCAATTCGCGTTCGTCAATCATGATGAGATGAAGATACACGAGTATCAGGGAAAAGAGTTACTGAAAAAACTCGGTGTGCCGGTGCCGCGCGGGATCGTTGCGCGCACGCCCGACGAGGCATACCAGGCCGCGAAAGATCTGGCTTGCGAACCAGTCGTTGTGAAGGCGCAGATCCACGCCGGCGGTCGCGGCAAAGGCGGCGGCGTGAAGCTGGCGAAGACTGCCGAGGAAGCGCGTGAGATCGCCAGACAGATGTTGGGCATGAAACTGGTTACGCATCAGACCGGCCCGGAGGGCAGGGAAGTGCGTGTCCTTTTGATCGAGGAAGGTCTGCCGATCGATAAGGAGTTTTACCTGGGCATCGTTTTGGATCGCGCGAGTGGCCGGCCGGTCTTTATGGCTTCGGCCGCCGGCGGCATGGACATTGAAGAGGTCGCGGCGAAAACTCCGGAAAAGATTTTCAAAGAGACGGTCGATCCGGCAGTCGGCTTTCGCCCGTTTCAGGCCCGCAAACTGGCGTTCGCACTCGGGTTGCCGGGAGCGCTGATTTCTCCGGCAGCAAAGTTCATGCAATCGCTTTACGGCGCTTATGAAGCTATGGACGCTTCACTGCTGGAGATCAATCCGTTTCTGCTGACGAAAGACAATCGGCTAATCGCGCTCGACGCCAAGGTTAACTTTGACGATAACGCTTTGTTTAGGCATCCGGACTTCAAAGACTTGCGCGACCTGCACGAAGAAGAGCCGCTGGAAATTGAAGCGTCAAAGTTCGATCTCAACTACATCAAGCTGGACGGCAACATTGCGTGCATGGTCAACGGGGCTGGCCTGGCGATGGCCACGATGGACATCATCAAGCTGGCGGGCGGTGAGCCGGCAAACTTCCTCGATGTCGGCGGCGGGGCTTCACAGGAACGCGTCGAAGCTGCCTTCCAAATCCTGCTCGCCGACAAAAACGTGCGCGCCGTGCTCATCAATATTTTCGGCGGCATTGTGCGCTGTGACATGGTGGCGTGCGGCGTGGTGGGGGCGGCAAAAAAACTCGGCGTCAAAGTTCCGGTCGTGGTTCGTTTGGAGGGAACCAACGTCGAAGAAGGCCAGCGTGTGATTCGCGAGTCGGGTTTGAACTTTACCGTTGCCAAAGGAATGAAGGACGCGGCTGAAAAAGTTGTGGCGCTGGCGGGGTAAGAATGGATGATTGTATGCCGGAGAATGAAAAGACCAACAACGATCCCGGCAAGGCCGATAAGAAGGACGACCGCACCTCTCACGCTGGGCTTTGGTGGATTTGTATTGCTGGAGGGGTTTTGCTCGCGACCTTGCTGTTCCTTAGCATTTTCCTCCCCAGCCTGACCGAGCGCGTTAAGTTTTTCACACTAAACGCGCTGAGCCTCCTGGTATTGACGGTGATTGCTGTTCAAGCCTACATCTACCGTAGGCAGTGGGAGGTAATAGAAAGGCAGGAAAGTGTAATGCGCGAATCCCTTGTGGAGACTCGCAATCTTGTCGTCCAAAACGAACGAGCGGTTAAAGCTGCGGAGGATAACGCCAAGACCGCGCAAGAGGCTCTTTCCGCAGGCGAACGCGCCTACCTTGTGATTGAAGATATGCAGCTCACCCCGACACATGTCGGAGATAATTGGGCTGTTACGATAACGCTCTTTAACGGCGGGCGAACCCCCTCTTGGGGATTGGAGTGTGCAGGGCAGGCGGTCATAGCCTCCGAAATGCCCGACGATATCCCGCGGCTTGAGCGATTCGATAAGCGTGAAGTAATAATACCGGCGGGAACGAGAAAACAGATAGAGGTTGTTTTTGAGAAACCTGTTACAGACGAGGATCGCAAAGCGATCAATGGTGGAACAATAACCTTCTTCGCTCTTGGGGAAATAAGGTACAGGGATTTTCAAAGGCAGTTGTGGAGATTGCCCTATGACGCCAGTTTTGATCACCAGAGAAGGCGTTTTAAGGACCGACTATCCGATACCTACATAGAACCAGCACAATAAAGCAGCCCAAATTAAAACAATGCCGACCATTAGCCGCTTCTTCGGAATTATCATCTTCATGAATTACAATGATCATCTTCCTCCACACTTTCACGCTCGGTATAACGAGGATGAAGTGACGGTGGAAATCGAAACCGGTCTGGTGCAAGGCAGGATGTCTCGGCAGGCATTACGCATGGTTTTGGAGTGGTCGGAGAAGTACCAGCAGGAGCTTATGAATAACTGGAATCGGGCGCGAGCGAGAAGGTCATTGCAGCAGGTTCCACCACTAACCTAGGTAACAATATGTTTTTGCACGTGACAGAACTCCGCGATGTGAGTGCATTCGAGTTAAGTCTGGAATTCAGCGACGGCGTGGTGAAGCGAGTTGACTTGAGCGGCGAACTCCACGGCGAGGTCTTCGAGCCTTTGAAGGATCCTGAATACTTCAAACGAGTGGCCGTCAACCCGGAGACCGGAACCGTTGAATGGCCCAACGGGGCGGACTTTGCGCCTGAGTTCTTGTACGAGATTGGAAAAGAGATCAAGCAGGTTGCCTAAGTTATGAGAGCACGCGTTGTGCTGCGGTTCATAGCTCTCATTAGCCGCTTCGGCCTGGCGGCGCTCTTTCTCTTCACTGCCGGCGCAAAACTTTGGATCCTGAAAACGTTTGTGCACAATGTCGCCGAACTGCTCAGCTCAGCTCACTTTAACTATGAACGCTGGCCATGGCCGGTCGCGATCGCGGTAATTGCCGCCGAGATTGCCACTGCGATCTTTTTGTTGGTTCCTCGCACAGTGCGCCTAGGTGCGCTGCTGGCGGCGCTCCTGCTAATAGGCTTCAGCGGATTTGCCCTTTACTATGTCTACGTTCTGCACGGCGAGCCGCTTGAGTGTGGCTGTTTTGGCAGGATTATCGGCAGCCAGTTGGGCGTCAAAACGGCCGTCCGAAATCTGGCCCTGCTGATTCCGACGTTGATTGTGTTTTTCGGGGCGCCGCGGATAAGGGGAGTGTCAGAAACCCGACCGTGAGGGAGGGCTGGAAGCAATTCGCTTGACGCTGTGGCGGCTTACCGTTTTCCCATCCGCGCATTCTCAAGACATGGGGCCCTCCCTAACGGTCGGGCTTCTGACACGCGCGCTTGCTTGTTACCTTCTCCTCATCCGCCCAATCTCATAACGCGTATTCGCGATCCGTTCCTGCGCATCGGGATGATCGGAAAAGAGCGTGCCAAGCAGGCTCGCATCCCGTTCTTCGATGCGCTGAAGTTTCTGAAACATAGTTACCATGCCCTGGGGATCGAATCCCGCGCGAGCCATCCCGCGGACGCCGAGAAAGTCAGCTTCGCGTTCTTCGTCGCGGGTGTGCACGGTCAGAAAACCCTCGGCGACAATTTGGCCCAACGCCACGCCCAGATCGCGCGCCAGGTCCCCGGCCACGCCGGTCAGCTCGCCCAACGAACGCGCAATGTCATCGTACTCCTGCTTTTGTTTCAAGGTCTTCAAACTGTGGCGAGCAACGATGTGACCGATTTCATGCGCCAGAACGGATGCCAGTTCGTTATCATTCGCCAGTCTCAGCAGCGCAGTGGTGATATAGACGTGTCCGCCAGGCAGAGAGAATCCATTAATCTCGCGACTTTGAATCACGTGGAATTTGTAAAGCATGTTTGGACGCAAGCTGACTCTCGCACAACGTTGTCCCAGTCGTTCCACCCGATCCAGGCCCACGTCCGTCAAGCGATATTTCTTCGTTACTTCGCGGTGAAGTTGCGTGCCGAGCTTAACCTCATCGCGCTCGTTCAAAAGCCCAGTATTTGAATAACGTGCATTGCGAAAGTCGGAGTAAGGGTCGTCGTACTGGACAAAGGCAACGTCACGCGATCGGTCCGGTGCGCGATGGTTTGGTGGCTGGGTAAATCCCAGACTCTGCGCGGCGATCGCGCAAACCAGAGCAGAGAAAATTATGGCGAAGCTGTTAAGGCGAGCGTTGGATCTTTTCATTGAACTCCTTTTGTTCCCGATCTACTTTCCGCCCTGGATGATAAGCGACTGCTGCGTGATCTGAAAAGTCCAAAGAAACCCGGGTGGTGTCGTAACTTGAGGTCCTCTGCGCCTCTCTGCATGCTTGGCGTCTCTGCGGGGATTGTATTCTAGATCTATTCTTCACCGCAGAAGCGCCGAGGACGCGGAGACTGCGCAGGGAGAAATATTGAAATTGAGACACCGCCGGATTGTCGGTCTTGCGCCAACCTAACGGGCCCGCCCGCAGAATCGACACGTCTGATTCTTTCGCTTACTTTCCTTCGCGAGAAATAATTAGCTAACATCGGGACTATGCCATCACTTTCATTCTGGGGTGCGGCGGGTACCGTCACCGGCTCGAAGTATTTGATCGAGTCTGATCGCGCTCGCGTGCTGATCGACTGTGGTCTGTTTCAGGGCCTGCGTGAATTGCGCGAACGCAACTGGCAGGAGCCGCCTTTCAAGGCCGCCGCCGTCAACGCGGTGATCATCACCCATGCGCACATCGATCATACCGGCTATCTGCCGCGTTTTGTCCGTCATGGTTTTCGCGGCCCGGTATTCTGTTCACGCGGCACGGCTGACTTACTGAAGATTCTATTGCCCGACGCCGCGCGGTTGCAGGAAGAAGAAGCCGATTATCGAAACCGACACAAGCTCACAAAGCATTCGCCGGCCTTGCCGCTTTACACCGAAGCCGATGCGCGCGAGGCACTCAAACTCATTCAGGTGGTCCCGAATGACGGGAGAATCGTTAATATCGCGAAGGGTATTACCGCCGAGTTTCGCATTGCCGGTCACATCCTCGGCTCGAGCCAGGTGCTGGTGCGGACTGACGGCGAACAAGGCCGCAGCGTACTTTTTTCCGGTGATCTGGGCAAATACGACCAGCCAATAATTCGGAATCCGGTTGCGCCGCCCGCCTGCGACTATCTGGTCGTTGAGTCGACCTATGGCAATCGTCTGCACGATAGTGAGAAACCGAAGGACGCGCTGGAACGAATCATAAAATACGCGGCCGAACACAACAGCGCCGTGTTGATTCCCGCCTTTGCCGTCGGTCGCGCACAGGAAATTCTTTATCTGATTCGCGAATTGGAAAATGAAAAGCGCATTCCGATTTTGCCCGTCTGTCTGGACTCGCCCATGGCCGCCGCGGCCACCCTGGCTTATGCGCGGCGGACTGAAGAGCAGGACCAGGATTACGCCGATGCGCTTAAGACTAATCCGACTCCGTTACGCACCCATTCGATGCTGGCGTGTAGTACGCGGGAGGAATCGAAGCGGCTGAACGATCTCAAAGACGCGCGCGTGATCGTTGCCGCGTCTGGGATGATGAGCGGAGGGCGCATTCTTCATCACGCGCTGCGACTCTTGCCCGATGAGACGGCGACTGTTGTCTTTGTCGGTTATCAAGCTGCCGGAACGCTCGGTCGCCGCGTCGCCGATGGCGAGAAGCAGGTCAAGGTCCTTGGTCAATGGGTTCCCGTGCGCTGCCGGATTGAAAAGATCGGGGGCTTCTCAGCGCATGCGGACTGGAAAGAAGTCTTGCGCTGGCTGGAAGGCATGCCGTCACCGCCGCGATGGGTGTTCGTCACTCACGGTGAACCCGAAGCGGCCGATGCCATGGCCGGACATCTAGGCGATCAGTTTGGTTGGTCGATTGAAGTGCCGCAGTACGGGGAAAAGTTTGAGTTGGTGTAGACGAGAGCTTGCTCCATCCGCGAAGCGGCGAAGACGCGAGCCGTTAGTTTGAAGAGTTCCATTTTGCTGGGAGCGCGGACGTCCCCTCCGCACTAAGCGCAAAGTGCGAACGAATTAATGGACTCTAAATCTGGTAAAAGACATTCGCGCCTGCGGCGCGCTGCGGACGGGGCGTCCGCGCTCCCAGCAGATCGCTTGAGCTCCACATCGCGGGTCTTGGGATATTAATGATCGCGACACGACATCGCGAGCGCTGTTGTTCCCTACTTCACCAATTGTTATACTCCGCCATTCGTTCGTTACTCTTTAACTCCAGGAAACTCCATTGAGCGTTCTCGTTGATAAATCTACCCGCCTAATCGTGCAGGGCATCACCGGCAAAGAAGGCACGTTTCATACGAAGCAGATGGTCGAGTATGGAACGAACGTCGTTGGCGGAGTGACGCCGGGCAAAGGCGGCACGATCCATGAAGGCATTCCCGTTTTCAATACGGTCGCGGACGCTGTCAAAGAAGCCGGCGCAAACGCTTCAGTGATTTACGTGCCGCCGGCGTTTGCCGCCGATGCGATTATGGAAGCCGCCGATGCCGGAATTCCCGTGGTGGTATGCATCACCGAAGGCATTCCCGCGCTCGACATGGTAAAAGTCAAGGAATATTTATCCGACAAATCAACGCGGCTGATCGGGCCGAACTGTCCCGGCATTATCAGCCCTGGTAAGTGCAAGATCGGTATTATGCCCGGTCACATTCATCGCGAAGGGCGAGTCGGAGTCGTCTCGCGTTCGGGGACGCTGACGTACGAAGCGGTCGGACAACTAACTTCGTTAGGTCTCGGCCAATCATCCGCGATCGGCATCGGTGGCGATCCGATCGTGGGCACGACCCACGTCGATGCGCTTAGGTTATTTCAAGAAGATAGTGAGACAGATGGCATCGTGATGATTGGCGAGATCGGCGGCACTGCTGAAGAAGAGGCCGCCGCGTTTGCCAAAGCCCATGTCACGAAACCAATCGTCGCATTCATTGCCGGACAAACCGCACCGCCAGGACGGCGTATGGGACACGCGGGCGCGATCATCGCCGGCGGCAAGGGGACTGCGGCAGAAAAGATGGCGGCGTTGTCCGCGGCCGGCATCCATGTGGTGAAGTCGCCGGCGGATATCGGATCGGCGATGAAAGAAGCGCTGGCGTGAGCTTGCCGATGACCACCGAGTTCCTGGTCGAATCAGCATCAGAACATCAATGAAGACCTGTCCCTCTTGTCGTAAAACTTACGAAGACGAGTCGCTGGTCTTTTGTCTCGACGACGGAGCGAGACTGGAGCAAGAACGGGGCGCACTCGATTCGAATGCCACATGGAATCTGCCAACTCCTGCCCCGACTGTGGCTAGTCCTCGCCCAACTCCTCCAACTGCGCAGTCGACAATTACGTCTCGTCCGGAACAATTTCAGATGGCGCCGCCGCACGTCAGCGCAGACGGCGCCCGCGGCGAACCGCGAAGAAGCCCGTTGCCGTGGGTGTTTGCGATCGTCCTGGTCCTTGGCGCTTCCGGTGTTCTCATAGCGTGGATCATGACGCGTGGATCCGCCGGTGACACGAGCGGCAAGTATCCGGCTCCGACGCCCGTACCCAGTGTCCGGATCACTCCTTCGCCGGCGCCAACGAGCGAAGTAAAGAAATCTCCTACGCCTATTGAGAGACCGTCTGCGACGCCGGACCGTCCCACACCCACACCGTCGCGTCCGAAAACTATGTTCGCGGTGCTTAACAACATCAGCTTTAACGGGTCTCGAATTACCTACTATCAGCGGACGAGCTTCGCGCTGTGCCAGGCGGACTGCGCCGGAAACGCAAACTGCAAGGGCCTGACGTGGATCAGGCCGGGAGCGTATAATCCGAGCGACCCGGGGATGTGTTATTTGATGTCTGCTGTCACGGATCGAGTACCGCACTCGTGCTGCATATCGGCGGTTAAGAATTGAGAGCTGTGATCCTGTTGGACAAGTAATTCACACTCGAGCATCAAGGGAGACAGATGGCAGAACAAGCAGGTAATCAAACCTTTGCAATCATCAAGCCCGACGCTGTACGCGCGGGTCACACAGGAAGAATAATCGATCGGATTATTGGCGGCGGCTTTCGCATTGGCGCCATGAAAATGATTCACATGACGCGCACACAAGCCGAAGGTTTCTATGACGTGCATCGCGGCAAACCCTTCTACGAAGGCCTGACGGAATTCATGTCCAGCGCGCCATGCGTGGTGATGGTGTTGGAAAAAGGTGGCGCAGTCAGGGCCTGGCGTGATCTAATGGGCGCAACCGATCCGGCTAAAGCGGAAGAGGGCACGATTCGAAAAGCGTTCGGCGGTTCTGTCGGAGAGAACGCGACGCACGGATCGGACTCAGACGAAAACGCCGCGATCGAGATTGCATATTTTTTTAGTAGGCTGGAGATTGTTTAGCGGACCAATCGGATCTTTGGACTTTGATCTTTGCCTGCTTGTTGATGAGAGATCGATGATCCAGCTCAAAGGCCCAAAGATCAAAGACCAAAAACCAAAGATCGGTTTCCGAATATGAAACGCTGCCCCACCTGCAACCAAACCTTCGATGAAGAGTGGCTGAGTTTCTGCACCATAGACGGCACGGCCCTGGTCGAGTCCGGCCCGCTGCGGTCAGAACCGCCGCCCACCATCCGGGCGTCCGGTATTCCGACGAACCCAACCGGGCAGCCGACATTTAATTTGCCCGGCAGTTACAACCAACCGCCGGGGCGACTCGCGCCGCCGCCGCCGGCACCTTCATGGCAGCCACCGCCGCCGCCCGGATATTCCGTCGTCCCGCAGCAGGGCCTCGCCGTCGCTGCGCTTATTCTCGGCATTTTCACCGTTACCTTTGGCTGGTGTTACATCGGCGTCCTCACCGGCCCGATCGCGATTGTGCTCGGCATCATCTCTCTGGTTCAGATCAAGAAGAGTCCAGAAAGAAATACAGGAAAGCCGATGGCTATAGCCGGGATCGTGATGGGCGCGGTGTATTTCGTAATCATCGCAGTCTTCATTCTGTTTGCGGTTCTAATGCAGGGCGTAAAGTAGACAAGGCGAGTTGCGCAAGCTCAGTCTTGAAGTGGTTAGGAAAAATCGGTGTGAAACGCTGTCCCACATGTAACCAAACGTTCGAAGAAGAGTGGCTGAGTTTCTGTACTCAGGACGGAACGACTCTAATCGACTCTGCGCCGCTATCGAGCGAGACACCGCCAACGATTAAGGCGTCGACTCCAACTGAAGCCTCGAAGCCAAACGAACAGGCTACCTGGAACCTGCCGTCCGGAAGCGGATTAGGCGGCGGGCAGATTTTCGAGCCGCAACCGGTTAAGCCGGTCTGGCAACCGCCGCCTCCGCCGGCGTACACCGTGCCGCCGAGTAAGGGCCTGAGCGTGGCTTCGATGATATTGGGAATAATTAGCGTCACGGTGGGCTGGATGTGTTTCGGACCAATCCCGGCGGTCGCAGCGATCATTCTGGGCTCGGTCTCGCTTTCACAAATCAAGAAGAATCCGGAACGAGTGACCGGAAAGCCGATGGCCATAGCCGGGATCATCACCGGCAGCCTGGCACTGGTTATGTTTGCCGGTATGATGGTGTTTTATGTCATTGCGGCGGTCGCGAACCAACGTTGATCCGCTTAAGAGTCGAGTGATGAAACATTGTCCTACCTGCAAACGCACCTTTGACGATGACACGCTGAGTTTCTGTCTTGAAGACGGGACGCCCCTGGTAGCGGACGTGAGTACCCGGCCAGATTCACAGGAGACGCTCGTGTCGCCACGCGGCCCGGCCATGGGTTCCGAAAGCGGGAGCGGTATGGCGCCGACTCAGTCCTACAGTCAACTTCCCGGCAAAGCCACAGTCAGCGCGTCGCCATATCGATCCACGGCCGCGCCGTCCGCTCCAAAACGTAAGACCTGGCCGTGGGTGATCGGCATCCTGGCGATTCTTTCGATTCTGGTGGTTGCGATCGTCGCGGCATTTACAGTTCCCGGATTCCTTCGCGCTGCTAAAAATAACAACCGGCCTGAGCCGTCGCCTTCGCGGCCGGTCACGTCGGTCAGCCCAACGCCGAACGCTTCCCCGGCCTCGACCGACGAGGTGCCGACGGATTCCGTGGAAGTCCTGGCGCAGCTAACCAAACTGGAAAAAGATTGGACCGAAGCCAATATTAAAGGCGATAAGCAAACTTTGGAGAAAATTCTGGCGGAAGAATATGTGGGTAACGATGACAACTCGCGAACCAAGCGGAAGTACATCGATACCATTAAGCCGGACACTTCGGTTGAGAACTGGGAAGTATACGACCTGACGGTGAATCAAACCGGCGATCGCGCCGTGGTCAACGGTAACCTGAAAGAAGAAACCTCAGATGAAACCTATGTGTACGACTTTGTTGACACGTTCGTGTGGCGAGACCATCGTTGGCAAGCTGTGACCTCGCATGCTACTCGTGTAAAATGAATATGAATTGCGAAATTCGAATTGCGGATTGCGAATTGTAAGATGGACAAAGCCGAGTTGGAGAAGCGAACGAAGCGATTCGCCCTGCGAATCATCGCTTTCGCGGCAACGTTGCCGGTTGGGAAAACTGGTGATGTAATCAAATATCAATTGGTAAAAGCCGGGACATCCGTTGGTGCGAATTATCGTGAAGCAAATCGGGCCGAATCCCGAAATGACTTCATTCACAAGATTGGAATCGTTGAGAAAGAAGCTTCTGAAAGTCAGTATTGGTTAGAGATTTGCGACGAAGCCAAATTCGGCGATGCTCAGCAGCGGGAGTTGTTGCTCCAGGAGTCTGGCGAGCTCCTGGCAATTTTCACGAGCTCCGGGAGAACCGCTAAGGCAGCCAGGGCTTAAAATTTCGCAATCCGAAATCCGAAATCCGAAATTCATCCTATGTCAATAATTTCTGAAGTCATCGAATCAACGCGCGCGATCATCCAGGGGATGAGCGTGACACTGTCTTACCTGCCCAAACGGAAACAGACCGTTCAGTATCCCGAGGAGCCCGTGACGATGCAGCCGCGTTATCGCGGCCAGCATCTGCTGCACGTCGATGAGCTCGGCAAAGAGAAGTGTGTCGCGTGTTTTCTGTGCGCCGCAGCCTGTCCGTCTGAGTGCATCTACATCGAAGCCGTTGACGATCCGCGCTCGCCTGCTGAACGCGTCGGCGTCGATGAACGTTACGCGAAGGTTTATAACATCGATTATGGGCGCTGCATTTTCTGCGGCTACTGCGTCGAGGCTTGTCCGAAAGATGCAATCACGCACGGCTACAACTTTGAATTGTCAGTTTACAACCGCGCGGATCTGCTGAAGACGAAAGACGACCTCTTAATCACGAAGCAGGTACAGTCAAAGAATTACCGCGTGGCGTTTTCCGACGAGGATGTAGATTCGGAATATAAGGAAGTCTAGGGAAGGCAAAAGGCAAAAGTAAAAAGGCAAAAGTGAGGATCTCGTTGTCTTCCTTTTGCCTTTTACCTTTTTCCTTTTTACTTTATTTCTCTAGCTATGTCCTTCCGTGAATTCGATTACCGCTGGGAGTTCGATCTCGAATCGTCGCCGGAACAACTGTGGCCGCTGGTGGCCGACACGAACCGTTTTAATCGCGACACGGGCGTGCCTGCGATTGAGAACCTTTCGAACCCCGGCGGAGCGCTTCGGAATGCTCGCCGTCGTTTGCGACTGTCGTCGTTCGGTATTCCGGTTGAATGGGAAGAGCAGCCGTTCGAATGGGTGCGGCCCGCGCGTTTCGGCGTGGTACGTCGTTATTCAAAAGGACCGATCGAGGAGCTGCGGGTCCTCGCGGAATTGATCCCGACCGAAAAGCGCCGCGACGCCGCGGTTGAAAGAGCGGACGAACAATCGACGGGAACTAGACTGATCTATCAGGTATGGGCAAAGCCGAAGAACATTCTCGGCTTGATTGCTATTCCAATCCAGATTGGCCTGCTGAGCGCGCGAAACTTTGCCCGAACCTTTCGCGAATACGACGAACGAGCGAGCGCAGGGCGAGTCACGCAAGCCTTTTCCCCCCGGGCTCAATTGATTCCCGGCGGCCGCGCGCGGCTGCTTACGCTCAGTGAAAAAATGGCGGCGCAGGGCAGCGACAAGGAGTTAATTGCGCTGCTGGTGGATTACATTGAGAATGCCGACGAATTCGCCGTGGCAAGAATCCGGCCGTACGAACTGGCGCGGCTGTGGGGCCAGCCAAAGCGTGCGCTGCTGGAAACTTGTCTCTGCGCGACGCGCGCCGGCATTCTGGACTTGCAATGGAACCTCATCTGCCCGATGTGCCGTGGCGGCGGCGCGAGCACAACCCTGAAAGAAATCTCATCACAGGTACATTGCCCCGGCTGCAACATCGACTTTACCGCAAACTTTGAGCAGTCCGTCGAACTTACCTTTCGTCCGAACCCCTCGATCCGCATAGCCGACATAGAAACCTTCTGCATCGGCGGACCGCAGGTGACTCCGCATATCGCGGCGCAGCAACTGCTCCCGCCCGTCTCGAGTCGCGCCATCGATCTGAAGCTGGCAGCAGGCCGCTACCGTCTGCGCACGATGGGCCTGGCCGGCTGGCAGCATTTACGCGCCACTGAGGCCGGAGAGCCCGTCGCGACTCTGAGTGCGAGTGGCGTGGGCTGGTCGAATGAAGAGCTCGAGATTGGCACGAATGCCAGTCTTGATTTTGAAAACGCGACCGACGAAGAACAACTCTTCATCCTCGAGCGGACCGCCTGGAGCGACGACGCGGCCACGGCTGCTGAGGTCACCGCACTGCAAGTCTTCCGCGATCTGTTTGCGAGTGAAGCACTGCGTCCGGGTGAACAGATTTCCGTGGGCACTCTCACGGTGTTGTTCACGGATTTGAAGGATTCGACGAGGATGTATCGAGAGATCGGCGACGCCACGGCGTTCGGCCGCGTGATGAATCACTTCGACGTTCTGAAACAGGCAATTGCCGAAGAGGAAGGGGCGCTGGTAAAGACGATCGGCGATGCCGTGATGGCTGTCTTTCGTCATCCGGCCGCCGCCCTGCGCGCGATGTTGCACGCGCAGCAGCGCCTGGCATCGCCGCCCGACGGGATGCGGCCGCTCACTTTGAAAGCTGGTTTGCACACGGGGCCGTGCATCGCGGTCACGCTTAACGACAGACTTGATTACTTTGGCTCGACTGTGAATTTGGCCGCGCGACTGGAAGCGCAATCAACGGGCGATGATGTGGTGGTCTCGGCGGCAGTTTACGACGATCCGGGAGTGCGCGAATTACTGAGCGATCCCCGCAATGGTTTTGTGGCGACGCGCTTTGCGATTCCTTTGAAAGGATTTGACAACGAGCGGTTCGAGCTCTGGCGCGTGGCGCGCAGCAGTTCAGCGAGAGTTTAGGAACTGGACGGTCCGGCCGTTGTTTTGACTTGCCGGGACGGAAAAAACCGTCTAACGCGACTATCTTCTACTATGCCATTAATTGAAACTCGGGAAGTGACCCGCGTCTATCAAATGGGAACGAACCAGGTCACGGCGTTGGATCGTGTCGACGTGGCCGTGAATGAGGGAGAGTTCGTCGCGATTCAGGGAACGTCCGGTTCGGGGAAATCGACCTTGCTGAATCTGCTCGGCGGACTTGACCGCCCCACCAGCGGCGAAGTCTTTTTTGATGCGAAACCGCTGGGCCCTTTGACAAAGAAGCAGATGGCCCGCTATCGACGCTTCTCAGTCGGAATGATCTTTCAGAATTTCAATCTGATTTCTACCATGACCGCGGCTGAGAACGTGCGGCTGGCGCTGGCGTTTGGCGGTGTGCGGGGCCCGGCGCGTCAAGAGCGCGCGAAAACTTTGCTGGAACGTGTCGGGCTCTTCGATCGGATGGAGCACCGGCCTTCTGAATTGTCCGGAGGAGAACAGCAGCGTGTCGCCATCGCGCGCGCCCTGGCGAACCGTCCGCGCGTGTTGCTTGCCGACGAGCCGACCGGCAATCTAGACTCGACTCGGGCTCGCGAGCTGCTCGCTCTGCTGCGCGAAATGGTCGACAGGGACAAACTCACCGTAATGCTGGTAACCCACGATCATGAACTCGCGAGCAGCTTTGCCGATAGAATCATCATGATGAAAGATGGCCGGGTGCAGGAATGAAAGTAAAAAGGCAAAAGGAAAAAGGAAAGGGTCAGCACGCTATTCTTAACTTTTGCCTTTTACCTTCTTACTTTTTCCTTGATTCAGCGAGGTAAATAAATGTCAACCCCAACACCGCAAGAAATGACGCTTGATGCTATCCGTTCCGTTCCACTTTTTGCTTCGCTTGACGACGAGGCGGCAATCGAACTGCGCAACCTGTTGCAAACGCGCACAGTCGCTAACGGAACCAATCTTTTTCGCGCCGGCGACCAGGGCGACGCCATGTATCTGATCGAAAGCGGCCGGGTGCGGATTGCCCTGACGGATGACGACGACAAAGAGCTCGTCCTGGCCGAACTGGCCCAGGGTGATTTCTTTGGCGAGATGGCGATCATTGACGGTAAGCAACGTTCCGCAGACGCCACGGTCACCGAAGATGCGCGGCTGGCGGTGCTTTCACGAGATAGTTTTCTGCGCTTTATCGATAATAATCCGACTGTTGCACTGGCGATGCTGAGCGCGACTTTCTCGCGACTGCGCCGGACGGACAAGCTGTTGCAGCAGCGCGTATCCCGCAACGTCAACGAGGAACAGGATAAGCGCATGACCATTGCCGACCGAGCCGCAGACATGCTCGCTGAGTTTGGGGGCAGTTGGAAGTTTATCGGTTTTGCTATCGGGATCATCGTCTCATGGATCGTGTTCAATTCTTACATTTTGTTCCGAGGCTTTGATCCGGCGCCGTATCAGATGCTTAACCTGGTAATGGGCATAATCGCCGGGCTGCAAGCGCCGATCATTATGATGTCGCAGAACCGGCAGTCGGAAAAGGATCGTCTACGTGCGGACCTCGATTTCCAGGTTAATTTGAAAAACGAAATCTCGCTTGCTGAAGTCTTGCGCCGGTTGGATGTAATCGAAAGCGAACGTTTACCGCAACTGTTTGCTCAGCAAAACGATAAGATTGAAAAGCTGAGCGCGCCGTCTTCGATGGTTTCCGGCCAGGGCCCTCACTGATTAGCCTTAACCAAATGATCGCAGCGATCTTTTTTGACTTTAACGGCGTCATCATCGATGACGAGCGCATCCATCTGAAAGCCTATCGCGAAGTATTGGCCGCAGAGGACGTCGCCCTCAACGACGAAGACTACTTCGCGTCGCTGGGAATGGACGATGTCGCGTTTGTGCGGGCCGCTTATGGACGCGCGGGAAGGTCTTTAACCGGCGAAACCATGCGCGCAGTGATCAAGCGCGAACACGAGTTGCATCGGCAACTCATTAACGATGAACTGCCTGTGTATTCCGGCGTCGTCGATTTCATCAGGGAAGCCTCACGTCACTATGAACTGGGAATAGTCAGCATGGCCGAGCGCGAAGAGATCGATTACGTGCTCGGTCTCGCGCATTTCCGGAGCGAGTTCTCAGTGTTTGTTACGGCCGCGCCGGGCTTGAAACATAAACCAGCGCCTGACTGTTACCTGCTGGCGTTGGAGTTATTGAACGAGCAAAGGCGCGGCGACAGGAAAATGCCCCTCCTCCCGCGCGAATGTCTGGTAATCGAAGACTCGCCCCCCGGGATTGAGGCCGCTCGTACCGCCGGCATGCACACGATCGGTGTTACCAGTACGGTTTCCGCCAGCGAATTGCGGAGCGCCCAGGCAGATGTCGTGACTCCGAACCTGTCTGACTGGAACACGGACGCGGTACACTATTTGTTTGATTGAGCGAGCAAGGATGGGCCGCACAATCATTATTGGTGATATTCACGGGTGCTTTGACGAACTCACCGACTTGCTCGAGCTCCTCAAGTTGCGCCCTGACGATCGCGTAGTTGCAGTCGGAGACTTGATCGTCAAAGGTGACAAGAGTCGCGAGGTGCTGGATCTCTTTATCGACGATGACCGCTTTTCTTCGGTCATCGGCAATCATGATCGAGCCTTGCGCCAGCGCTGGCGTGGCGAACCCAATCGCCTGACCAAAGAACAGCAGAAAGCCTCGGCCGAGCTTGAAACCAACCGCGAACGCTACGCAAATTATCTGAAGTCGCTTCCTTACATGATCGATCTTGGCTCTCATCTGGTTGTTCATGCCGGCGTGCGTCCGGGCGTTCGGCTTAAACATCAAATGGCCAGCGACCTGACCGAGATACGCACCATGGGCGCGAATCCGGCGAGTAAAAAGGGCGTGCCCTGGTACGAGGTCTATCGCGGCAGGAAAACCGTCCTCTTCGGTCACTGGCCGGCGAAACAGCCGAGACGTACGCCGCGTGCGATTGGACTCGACACAGGCTGCGTATACGGGGGCCATTTGACTGCTTTCATCGTGGAGTCAAATCAAATAGTGAGTGTTCCATCCCGGCGCGCATACACGGTGCCCAGGAGTAAACTGCGTTAGGTCCGTACTCATGACCGCGATCAATACCGTTCGATCCCCATATGCTCGTGATGCAAATTCGTACGATTAGATTGCGTCGAGTTTGCAGCCTGCTTCTGATTGATCTGGCGCGCTCAGCGCAAACCAACTAAACAGATTCTTTCCGCCTCAGAACATTGTCTGGGAATAAGAGTTGCTGGGTTCACGGCATCGGGAAACGTGTATCTATGAAACGGTTGCTTGGCCTTTAGTCGGAATGATTGTCTGGATCAGTTCTTCCGCCTTAAGGCGGTACTCCAAACGAGATTATCAACAAAAAATGATTTCAAATTTACAAATTGAGAATCGTGTTGCAGCAAGTCCGGCGCGGCCGAAACTTGTCAAAGCAACGGCACCCGCTAAAGCTGAGCAGCGGCTGCTGAATCGAGAGCTTAGCCTCGTCGAGTTCTTTCGCCATGTCTTGCAGGAAGGGCTTGACGATCAAAACCCGCTGCTTGAACGGCTGAGGTTTCTGACCATCTTCTCAAACATTGTCGACGAATTCTTCATGATTCGAGTGTCAGGGCTGAAGGAAGAAGTCGAAGAGGGTTGGGTGCAGCCCTCGCCGGACGGACTGACCGCCGCCGAGCAACTGCGTGAGATCAGACACCGCCTGCGCCCCATGATTGCGGAGCAGATGCGGTGTCTGCAGCAGGAGATTCTGCCGGAACTCGCGCAGCTGGAAATCGCCGTCACTTCTTATGCTTCATTGTCGCCGGCGGAACGCGGCAAGGCGGATGATTACTTTAAGGAGAACGTTTTTCCGGTGCTGACGCCGCTGGCGGTCGATCCGGCGCATCCGTTTCCATATATCTCAGGCCTCAGTCTCAATCTTGGGCTGATGGTCGAGTCGCCGGACGCGGATCGGTTTTCAAAGACGGCGAGCGAGGCCCGTTTCGTTCGCGTGAAGGTGCCCCCGGTGCTGCCGGGCCTGGTTGCGGTCAGCGGGAGGAAAAATACATTCACGTTTCTCAGCGAAATCATCGCTGCCAACCTGGGTTCGTTGTTTCCCGGGATGCGTGTCGGCGAAAGTCACACCTTTCGCGTGACGCGAGATGCCGACATCGACGTCCGTGAGGATGAAGCTGACGATCTGCTGCGGGCTCTGCAAACTGAGTTGCGAAGGAGACGCTTCGGCAAGCCGGTCAGACTTGAAGTTGCTGACGGAATGCCCGATGAGATGCTCGACTATCTGACAAACTCTTTGGGACTGGAGTCCGACGACATCTATCGGATCGCCGGCCCGTTGAATGTCTCTGACCTGACGGCCCTATGTGAAATCAACCGGCCTGATTTGAAGTTTCGCCCTCTGCGAACTTCCTTGCCATCCGCGCTCAAGACGGGCGGCTCGATTTTCGAAGTCATCAAACAGCGGGACGTCTTACTGCATCATCCCTATACCGCATATTCGACGGTGACGAATTTCATTCGCAGCGCGGCGGAGGATCCCGACGTGCTGGCGATCAAGATTTGCCTCTATCGCACGGGGCAGAAGTCGCAGATTGCCGAATCGCTAATTCATGCCGCCGAGCAGGGCAAACAAGTGACGGCCTTGATCGAGTTGAAGGCGCGTTTCGACGAAGAGAACAATATCGAGTGGGCCCGACGACTAGAGCACGCCGGTGTGCACGTCGTGTACGGCCTGCTGGGATTGAAAACACACTGTAAGTTGACTCTGGTAGTGCGGCTCGAACGCGGCGCGCTGAAACGTTACGTTCATATCGCCACCGGTAATTACAATCCTACGAACTCTTGTACCTATACCGACCTGGGATTGTTCACCGCTGACGAAGACATTGGCGCCGATGCCTCTGAATTCTTTAATTATCTGACCGGCTACTCGAGGCAAAAGGACTATCGCCGGCTGTTTGTTGCGCCGGTTGATTTGCGAGAAAAGCTGACCGCGCTGATCGAGCGAGAGACCGCAAACGCGAAAGCCGGCCGGCCCGCGCGAATCGTCGCGAAACTCAATCGTCTGGCTGATCCCAACATCATTCAAACTCTGTACGATGCTTCGGAAGCGGGCGTTTTCATCGACCTGATAGTGCGGGGCATCTGCATGTTGCGGCCGGGCGTGCCGGGAATCTCCGAAAATATTCGCGTGCGCAGCATCGTCGGACGTTTTCTCGAGCACAGCCGGATCTTTTATTTCCTGAACGGCGGTGATGAAGACGTGTACATCGGCAGCGCCGACTGGATGTCGCGAAACCTCAATCGCCGCGTGGAAGTTGTCTGCCCGGTGAATGATCCGAAACTGCGAGCTTTTCTCAAAGACGAAGTCCTTCAGGCTTACCTGAAGGACAACGCCAGAGCGCGCCTGTTGCAGCCCGACGGTTCATACGAACGAGTGCGGCCGGGCGTGGATGAAGAGCGATTCGACAGTCAAATGCATTTTGAAGGCCTCCAGATGAATGTTGACATCTGATTTCTTATTAGGGGAGAACGTGGAGGTTTCGCAGAGTCACGCAAAAGTGTTCCTCGGCGTTTCTCTTGCGAAACCCTTTGCGACCTCTGCGTTAAATCTGATTCGCGAGAGGGACTTCTTTAGACGCGGTGACTTTCCCAGTAATGGCCCGCCGCCGGGCTGAGCCGAACTAAAATCTTTTCACCACCCTTCAATCGCCGTCGCTACCCCAGCCGAGATCGGTCGAATTAACAATTCCTTTAATTCGCGTTGACTCTGATTGCCTTTCAGAGAGAGACTCAACACTCCACTCGGAAACTAATCGAACATGCAGAAGAAAATTCGCATCAGCGATCTGCTTTACCCTCACTGGGCCCTTCTTTCGCTCGCCTTCATCGCGGTGGTCGGTGAAAGCCTGACCGATCTGCTCGAGCCCTGGCCGCTCAAGATCGTTTTCGATTACGTCTTTGGATCGAAACGAATGCCGGAGTGGCTGGCCGGCATCGTTGGTTGGATCGGCACGGATAAGGCTTCGATCCTCAACTTTGCGGTGCTGGCCGTGATTGTCATCGCGATCTTCGGCGCGCTCAGCTCCTACTTTGAAAAGTATCTGACCAGCAGCGTCGGACAATGGGTGATGCATGATTTGCGGCGTGTGCTCTACAGTCACATCCAGAAGCTTTCGCTTTCATATCACGATCAAAAACGCACGGGCGACCTGATTAGCCGCGTCACCAGCGACATCGATGCGGTCCAGAACCTGATTTCCAACGTGCTGCTGGGAATCCTGGTGAACGTCCTGACGCTGGTCGGCATGGTTGCCGTAATGTTTTATCTGAACTGGACGTTCACTCTGATTGCGCTGGCGGTCGCGCCGGGGTTGTTTCTGGTCGTCTATTACTTTACGCATCGAATCAAGAAAGCATCGCGGGACCAGCGTCGCAAGGAGGGCCAGGTCGTCTCAGTGCTCGAAGAAGTGCTCTCGTCGATTCGCGTCGTCAGGGCATTTGCGCGCGAAGACTACGAACAGAAGCGCTTCGAACAGGAGAGCCGGGAAAGCGTCGAAGCGGCCTTGCAGGCCAGAAACGTCAAGGCCAAGCTGCCGCCGATCGTCGAGATTATCGTCGCCTGTGGAACCTGTCTGGTGCTCTGGTACGGCGCGCGTCTGGTGCTGTCCGGCGGACTGACGTCCGGAGAGTTACTGGTCTTCCTGCTCTATCTCGGCAAGATGTACAAGCCCATGCGCGAGCTGTCGAAGATGACGGACACGATTTCAAAAGCGTCGATCGGTTGGGAACGCATTCGCGAAGTGCTCGAGAATGAAATGCAGGTGCGTGATATGCCGGGCGCCAAGCAAGCGCCGCGATTCAAAGGCAAGATTGAATTCGATCATGTGGCGTTTTCCTATAGCGAGACCCAACCGATCCTCAAGGACTTGAGTTTGAAAATCGAGCCGGGCCAGTTGGCAGCCCTGGTTGGTCCCACCGGGGCCGGGAAGACGACAATCGTCAGCCTGCTGCCGCGCTTCTATGATTCGACTGCGGGTGTAATCAGAATCGACGGCCAGGACGTGCGAAATTTCAAGCAGAAATCACTGCGCGAGCAAATCAGTTTTGTCTTGCAGGAGAGTCTATTGTTCCGCGCGCCGGTCTGGCAGAACATTGCTTACGGCAAACCCGAGGCGACGCGTGAAGAGATCATTCGCGCCGCCAAACTCGCCCACGCCGACGAGTTCATCACCGCGATGCCGGAAGGTTACGACACGATGATTGGCGAGCGCGGCGTAACTCTGTCCGGAGGCCAGCGCCAGCGCATCACCATTGCGCGCGCGGTCATTCGCAACGCTCCCATCCTGGTGCTGGACGAACCATCTGCGGGGCTGGACGCGGAATCGGAGAAACTCGTGTTCGACGCGCTCGGTCATCTGATGGAAGGGCGCACCTCGATCGTGATCGCGCATCGACTGGCGACGGTGCTGCGCGCGGACGTAATCTTCGTCATCGAAGCCGGTCAGGTTGTCGAGCAGGGGACTCATCAGGAGTTGCTCGAAAACGGCGGCCTCTATTCGCGGCTTTACGAATTGCAATTCAAGGGTGATAAAGAAGACGGTTCGCGCGAGATGGAGACGATCTGAACTTTCTGATCTATTCCGGCCGAACACGATTATTTGCCGACTAACCTCTGCAAGAAAACCACAAACAAAAAGAGGCCGCTTCGAATGAAGCGGCCTTTGTAGTTCTGCACTTAAATAAAACTGAGCCCTCCCCTCCCGTGCACTCTATGCGGTTCAAGCCTAACGCACCCGACGCTGGCGCTCGGCAAGCTGCGATTGCCGCAAACGGTTCAATTCGTTTATTCGACTTCGCAGGGTGCGCACATATGCTTCGGTGGTCGCTCGATCGTAACCTGCGGCGCGAAAGCTGTCACGCAGTTGGTTGTCCGACAATTGTGAGAGTCGCGCTCCGATCCATGCAGCGTCTTCAATCGGCACTTTTTGCATCGTGTTGGTGGCTTTACGTTGTTTGAAAAAGTAGGGCGGGTAAACGATGCTCAGCAATCCCAGCTTTTTCGGCTTCAGATCATAATCGAACTTCACTTTGCCGTCTTCGACCCTCCGCACGAATCGACTGCGCTCAAAGTCAGAAACGTTGTTCTTTGAGCGGTGCCGGCCAAAACCGCCGACAGCGCCTAAGGTCGCTCCCAGATCGGTTACCGTGTATCGGGCTTCGGTTTTGTTTCCCTCGGCATCCTTCACGTGCAACACCCGGTTATTCTTCTTGAAGGTGTCCCAGTTGTTCAGGAATACCATCATGGTCTTGAGTCCGTTCAGTTCACGAGTATTCTTGAAAGGGTTTTTTGACCAGTCCCATTGTTCGCCGCGATCGATATTCTTGCGCCGAGGTTCAAATCGCGCCCCACGCACAGACTCACCGTTCACATACTTCATTCCCCGCGATAGTTTTGGTAGCCCGGCGATATTTGCGCGATCGAAATAGTAAGACTCTTCGGCGTTATATCCCATGGCCCAGACCAGGCGAGTCGAAACCGTTTCGGCCTGCGCCTCGGGACCGAGCTTCACGCGCCACTTAACGCCGCGTGCGTCTTTAACGTCAAACTTTGGCATGCCGCCTTCTTTGACTTCCTTCAGGAAGCGGAATGGTGGCGCGGGCGCCAGGGCCCTTGAACCGGGACCATAATAAAGATCGCGCTTGCTCACATCGCCCGGATTCCGCCAAAGAACAGCCCCCGATTTTTCCCGGTGCTGCTTTTTCGCTTTCTTGAATTTAGCCGTCGAGAAAACCTCAAGCGAAAGACCGACGACAATCGAAAGGCTTGCCAGTATTACAAGCCAACGCCTTCTGCTTATTGCTAGCACGGTTAGACTCCTGTCCGGGAGAGAACGGGACCGCACCTTCGAGCGATTCTCGGTCGCTCATCGGATGATTTTGGTCGGTTATGAACGGAGGGCGTACAGAAGGGGAAGCTCGGAGGGCATAGTAGCAAACCGTGAGGCAGGTTGGTACGGCTGATAACCAACTACAACGAAAGTGTTAGAAAGATGCAAAGAGAGGGTCCTCTCGACGAACAAAAAAGGGCCGCTTCGAATGAAGCGGCCCCTCTCAACGAATTGCAAATTCCAGATTCCAGAATAAGGAAACTGTTTAGTGTTGGTTCGCGGTTGTGGTCGCGGCGGTACCCGAAGTGCTCGCCGTGTTGCTCTGAATCCGCGACCAATAGTCCTCCACAAACTTCTTCTGGCCGCCGTGGCCATTCGAGGTGTAGAAGTCATAGTTCAGCATCTCGGCATAAACCTGGTCGAAATTCCAATGGTAGTTGTTGAAGCGGTAAACCGCGCCCATGACTCCCGTCCGGTGACGACCGCCGGCGCAGTGCACGAAAAACTTGCCGGTCGAGGGATCAGCAACGAGTTTCAGAAACTGCTGAATCTGCGCGTCACTTGGATCCTGCTTATCGGGAATCGCAATGTTCACATAACGCATGCCCTGTGCTTCAACGTAGCCTTTTTCCGCCGGGGTATTGTCTGTCAAATCAATGACAGTCTGAATGCCCAACGCTTTCAGGTTCGTGAAATCACGTTCCTTTGGCCGCGCGCCCCGATAAAAGCGTTCGTCCATCTTGCCGAAGTTGTCAATTTTGATGTTTGAAAAAGTCGGGTCTGAATGTGTCTTTCCGAGGGAAGCTGCGGCAAAGGCCAGCACCAGTCCCGCGATAGCTGCAATTTTGACGTAGTTATTTCGTAATCGGATCATCTGGGGTAACTCCTTTATTTCTTAAAGCTTTTTAACCGCCTTTGTTTAATCTCGCAAGACCGGCGCATCAAGTTTAGGTCGTGAGGGGTCGGAACAACATGACCAGCTTGAGGATTATGATCTCACCTAATTCAATTGCCGGGTAAACCATTAGATACAGAAATCTGGGTGAGAGTTGTACCGCGGTATGTCCGAAGCCCGACCCTCAGGGAGGGCAGGTTGACCGTATCGAAACCTTCCTTACGGTCAAGTATGAGACGCAAAAAAGCCCCCTTTTTGCGGTGAGATTTCTAACACGTGGCAACAATAGGCTAAGCTACGCGTTCGTCTCTCCGGCTTAATGGAGGAGTTTCATGTCTGCTTGGTCCTGCTGGGTTCTTCGAAAGAGCAGATGCGGCATTGGCTTGTTCGTCGTTGGCTTGTATTGCTGCCTCTTCGCGTCCACTTCGGGACGAGTGCTGGCGCAGGCTACTACCTTCGCCGGCAACGCTCAGCACACCTCCAGCTACGGTGCGCCCGCGCAGAACTTGAACGCGATTAAGTGGACCGCCAACATCGACTTTAACAATACCGGCGCTCTCACCCATTACGGCTCGCCGCTGGTAACTGCGAACAATACGGTGCTCGTCCCGGTTAAGACCGCCGGTGACGGCTTTAGGGTGGACGCTTTCAACGGCTTAACTGGATCATTCAAATATTTGACTGCCAGCGACTACATCCTTCCGGCGCACGTTTGGATTCCCGTCTATAACCCCTGCATAGCGACAGGTTCATTTGGTACGCGAATGTATTACGCCGGCGCCGGCGGCACCATCTGGCACATCGATAACCCCGATTCAAACGCGCCCGGCCCACCGGTTAGGGAGGTGTTCTACACTTCGCTGGCTGGCTACAATGCTAATGCCGCTGCCTATAACAGCGCCATCTTCGTTAACACTCCAATTACCGCCGATGCCGCTGGCAACATCTATTTTGGCTTTCGTGTTCAGGGGACGGCTCCCGCGCCACTGAACACGACCCAGAGCGGCTTCGCACGAATTGATACGAGCGGTAACGGGGCCTTTGTTCTTGCCGGTGCGGCTGCCGGCGACAACGCCATCAACCAGGTGAGCCACAACTTGGCGCCTGCGTTGAGCAACGACGGTAACACCCTTTACGTCGTGGCTAAGGGATCCGCCAACTCGAAGTTGCTGGGCCTGGATCCGACAACTTTGGCAACGAAATATTCGGTGTCTCTCAGAGACCCGCGCAATGGCAACCTGGCGACAATTAGCGACAACGGCACGGCATCTCCGATGGTCGCTCCGGATGGTGACGTCTATTTCGGAGTGCTGGGGAATCCGAGCAATGGCTCGCGCGGTTTTCTTTTGCACTTCAGCGGCGATCTGTCGGTCGTTAAGACTCCCGGCGCTTTCGGCTGGGACTATACGGCGGGCATTGTGCCGGCTTCGGCGGTACCAGCCTATGGCGGCTCATCCACTTATCTGTTGTTCTGCAAATACAACGACTATGCATTCTCCGACGGAAGTGGAGTAAACCGGGTGGCCCTGCTCGACCCCAACTCCACGCAGATCGATCCACACTCCACCGCGGCAGGTTTGGTCGAGATGAGGGAGGTGCTCACAGTGATCGGCCCAACTCCGGACCCTGGCCCGGACCACAACACATTTCCTAACGCGGTTAAGGAGTGGTGCATCAATGCACCAGCAGTCAACCCGGCGACGAAGAGCGTCTTCTTTACCAGCGAGGACGGCCGTAGCTATCGCTGGAATCTCGTAACCAACACTTTGGATCAGGCCGTGGTGCTAACACAGGGAATCGGCGAGCCGTATGTCCCGACAGTGATCGGTTCAGACGGGACGGTGTACACACTTAACGGAGGAACCCTCTTTGCACTTGGGAACGTTTCGGGCATCGACGTAATAATCAGTTCATCATCTCCCGATTTACGTAACACCGTTGTTGGCAGCCCGATTACACTCACGGCCACAGTGACAGGGTCGCCCGCTGGTCCAGGGGGCACCGTAACTTTCACGGATCTCACTTACAACGGATCGACGCCCGTCGCGACGACTCTAGCCACCAATGTTCCTATTAGTAACGGACAAGCATCGGTTACCACGTCATCCCTTGCGGTCGGCGGCGGCTTTCTCGGCAACCACTTCATTACAGCCAACTACAGCGGCGATGCCGGCCACCCTGCGTCGTCGGTGACGATGTTGCAGAAAGTTCACGCCAACGCATCGAGCACTGTTCTCGCTTCCTCTCCTAATCCGTCGAGCTTTGGACAGGCAGTCTCATTCACCGCAACCGTTTCCGCCGTCCCCTCTGGCGCTGGAACACCGACCGGGATGGTCACCTTTCAGGACGGCGTCACGGTTATCGGACAAGTTCCGCTTAGTTCCGGCGGCGGCGCGTCTATTACGAAATCAAATCTACCGCCTGGCGGCCACAGCATCGTGGCGACCTACGTTTCGGACACCCAATTTGCCGCGAGCATCGGAAGCGTTGCTCACATTGTTCAAAACGGAACGGCAACGACGGTCACCTCTTCATTGAATCCCTCTAGTTCCGGACTGTCGATCATGTTTACCGCGACTGTGACGCCTACATATGCCGCAACGGGAACACCCACAGGTTCGGTAACGTTCAAGGACGGCCCCACGGCATTAGCTACCGTACCGCTCGACGCCACGGGACACGCATCGTTTAGCACGTCCGCTCTGAGCGTCGGAAGCCATTCCATCTCGGCCGATTTCACTGGAACCAACGGGTGGCTCAACAGCAGTGGAACGGTGGTGCAGGTTGTCAACGATGCTCCGGTGCTATTGACCGAACAGAACACTCAGATTGCTATCGCGTTGGATTCCGTGACGCAGACGCGCGACCCGTTTTCTCTGATTAACCGAAACAACTTCAGCACCGACTCGCGGAGACGTGTGGCAATCTTTGTCTGGAGCCTGGGACTCTTGCCGAACGACACAGCCTCAGATGTGAGTGTGCTGGCAGAAGACGATCAGGGGCGAATGTATGATCTGGCCGTTGAATTCATCGGTCCCTTGCCCGGCTTGGGAGAGGTTACGCAGGTTGTTGTCAGGTTGCCAGACAATGTCGTCGGCGCTCCCAGAGATTTGTGGGTCAAGGTTGGATTGCGCGGCGCAGTCAGCAATAGGGCTATCATCAGGATTGCGGCTCCCTAGCGTGACACGGGCGGCCCGCCCGTGAATCACGTGCAAGATGCACGTGCCAGTTCCACTTACTAAAGCTTCCGAAGATCAGCTAAGCTAAATCCGTCTATATGTCCTTCTACGATATTCTCCGCCTGGCATTGAGGAACCTGCGCGAAGCCCGTCTGCGCGCGACGCTGACTTCGATGGGAGTCATCGTCGGGGTGGCCGTGATCGTAACCATGGTTTCGTTCGGGCTTGGCTTGCAGCGCAACATGCTGACGCGTTTTCGCGCCCTCGATCTTTTCAACGAAATGAGAGTGTTCGGCAAGAACGTCTTTAGCATGGCTGTCACGGGCGTGGATCCAAAATTGGGGAGAGACCCAAATCCCGGTGACCGCCGCGGCCCGGCTTTTAGGTCCGACAAAGCGCCGACGCGGATCCTCGACGACGCTGCTCTGGCGGAAATCGCCAAAATCCCGGGGGTCGCTTACGTTGAGCCGGACATAGGCTTTACAGCTTACGTGCGCTGCAACGGCCGCGTGATTCCGCAGTCCGTCAATGGGGCGACGGTGCCGAATGAATCGTCCCGCTTTAAGACTTTCCAGGCCGGTCAGATGATCAGCCGTCCCGACGCGGACGAGGCCGTTGTCAGTGATGTCTTGATCGAAACTTGTGGTTTCGCTGCGCCCGCCGATGCGATAGGAAAGACGATCGAGTTTTTGACGACCGAGAAGGAAAAAGAGGAAAGCCAGGCTGCGGCGACGAAAAAAGACGCCAACCCAGAAGATGGCGGCGGGGTGAGCTTTTTTGGCCTTCCTCTGGAGGAAGGAAGCAATAACGCCCCGGCCAATAATGTCGTAGGTCGCACCTTCCGCATCGTGGGAGTAATGGGCAACGAAAAGAGAGAAGGCGCTGCGCAGGGAGGACCAATTGGTTTGATGCCAAGCGCCCAGATTTACATTACGGTCGCGGCTGCGCGCGAGTGGGTAGCGAAGCATCGCAATCCCATGGGGGAAGTCGCGCTGGCCCTGGCGCGTCAGAGCGGACAGTTGGGACAGTCAGACTCAGAAGGCTATTTCTCGGCGGTGGTGCGCGTGCACGATCCGGTGGTGTTGACCGACGTGCGAAAGCGTCTAACCGAACTTGGCTTTGGCAGTTTTTCGATCGTCGATCAGTTGGATCAGATTCGCACTGTCTTCTTAATAATAGATTCAGTGTTGGGTCTGCTGGGCGGGATTTCACTTTTGGTGGCCTCGTTTGGTATTGCTAACACCATGATCATGTCCATCCTCGAGCGCACACGTGAGATTGGCATCATGAAGGCCATCGGCGCTGAAGATCGCGAGATCAAGTTGATCTTCTTTTTCGAAGCGGCCGTAATCGGTCTGACCGGCGGCGTGATCGGCTCGCTGGCAGCATGGGGAATTGATGGTCTCGCCAATCGACTGGCGTATCGGTTCATCTTAAAACCGCAAAACGCGTCGTTTGTCGATTTCTTTTCCTTGCCGCCCTACCTTTGGATGGGTGCGATCACATTCGCGCTGGTGGTTTCGATTCTGGCCGCACTCTATCCGGCGGCGCGCGCGGCGCGAATCGATCCGGTACGGGCGCTGAGACATGATTAGCGACCGCGTCACCACAAAGAAACACCAAAGGCACAAGAGCCGCTAGGGTTAGCGCTGCTTGTGCCTCTTGTGCCTAGCTTGGTTTTCTGAACCGCTACTGAGTTGGAGGGGCGGGTGGTTTTTTCGGCGCCGATCGTTTTGGCTTTGGCGGTGGAGGCGCTTCCGGTTTTGGATTCCAGAATGTTGGATCGCCGGCGGCAAAATCCTTGTCCACGTAACTCATTCGCGGATTGAAGGCATAGACGCTGGTTTCGCTGATGACCACGCTCTCGCCGGCCAGCTTGTCCGCTTTCTTTTTCTGATCGTCACTCATCGCCTCGCGAACCCGCGGCCCGATTCTCAGATCATACTCAGCCAGCGACTTCATCGGTCTGAAGAACATATAAGTAGTCGACGGCGATCCGGCGATTACTTGAAAGGCCGCGATGTGAAGTTCGGCTTTCGCTTTGGTGCGCGCTGTGTTGGTCAGGTTCTTGACGTACTCAGCGAACTGATCTTCCTGGCCGGGTCGAACACGGACCGTGTTAATGGCGAAGTAGCGCATCTGCCTGATGTCCACGCCGGCGTCATAGCTGAGATCAGGACGGTAAACCGCGAACATGTCGCGCATGCCGGCATGTAGATCTGGTGCTTCCTTTTCCAGCCTGTCCAACTCCGACTTCATGGCTCCAGAGGCAGCGGACAACTTCTTGTCCGTTTCGCGTCCCGTTTCTTCCATCTCTTTGAAGGTGTCCAAGGCTGTAATGTAGATCACTTCGTTTTCGCTGCCGGCGACGGGCACCAGCGCGATTCGATAACTCGGAGTTTGCAGTTGCCGGAATATGCGCGCGAAGGACGCCGAGTGGATGTTATGCGCCGGCATCTTGCCGGGCTTGATGTCTTCCCGAACGATTAGGAGCACCGGGGGTGGGCCCATGCGCTTGGGTGGTTGGGCGGTTATTTGCGAGAACCCTGAAGCCAGCAGAGTAATCGCCAACACAAAGAAAAACTTTCTCATTTCATATCCTCCTGATCAGTTGTCGTTAAAGGTCGTGGTGAGATGTTTCTGGATGTCTGATCCTCGTACGACATGCGCGTACGTGGTCAGTGGATCTCCAGGGGAGGTCTAGGCTCACAACTTGGTTAATTGAACGGGACGGACGATAAGACTAAACGTGAGACAAGTCAATACAATTCATTTAGGTAAATTAAGCGCGGCGAGCAAGGATCGCCGCAGAGAAGCTAACATCATGCCCCTTCGAGGAGCGCCTTTCCACAACTGTTGCAAAACCGCGCGTTTGGATCCTTCTGCACCGCGCCGCAGGCCGCGCACGAGAGGCCCGCGCGCAGATTTGCGCCACACGAGGAACAAAAAGTAGAACCTGCGCTGGCCGCTGTGCCACAGGTGCCACAACGCCCGGGTAGGGGTGGCACATAGCCTCCGGCTTTGCGCGCGATGTGATCTTCGATTATCTTCCACGCGTCTTCGGTGAGTTTGTATTGCCAGTAAGCGCCCAGCGCCGGCAGCGCGATCAATAGTCCTGCGGATAGGAGCAAAGCGACCGCTGCGACCGCCGCCTTATCGAACCATTTTTGCAATCCAATCTCGACGCGAGTGCCGCCGGTTTCGGGCGTAACTTTGATGGTGAGGGCGGCCGCGAGTCCGGTCAGTTCGCGTAGCGTGCTGGACTTGCGCGCTTGCAGCACCGAGGTCGATGAAACCTGCATAGTCTGTACGTCAAAGTCTTCATCAAAGAGAGTGCGAAGTTCAGTCATTAGCTTAATGACGTCAGCTTCGACGCCGGGATAATAGCGGCTTTCCATTTTCAGTTTCTCCTCAAGCCATTTTACGTGAGAGAGCCGGCGATAGTTCAATGAATCAATTCTTCCTCTGCCAAAGGGAAAAGGAATCTGGTCCTGAAGAAGGGAAGGGAATAGCGGTCGGCGAAGAGCCAAGAGCGAAGGGCAAAGGGAAGGCGGAAAAGGGCAAGAGCAAAGAGTCTCTTGCGCCTGGCGTTTAGCTCTTTGCCTTTGCGCCGTCACGGTTTCTTTTTCTTCTTCTCTTCCGCCGCGGGTGGTGGCAGCTTTCTACCAACTTCGATGATTTGGTTCGCGTTGTCAGCGACGCGTTCTAAAGCGGAAATCTCTTCCGGCTCCTTGACCTGATTCTTTAGTCCGGCAAGTTGGCTGAGGTATCCATTCGCGGCTGCAGTTAGTTTGCGGAGGGACCTGGAAATCAGCGGATTCTTTTCATCGCGCCGGCTGACATCCTCGATATTGGTAATCGCCTCATCCAGAATTCCCGCGATGTCACTCAACAATTCCGCTCGCGTGCCTTTCGGCGCCTCGCCCCATTCGGGTTCATCTTTCACCACCTTCTTCGTCGACGGCTGAGCGGTTCCGTTAATAACGGCAAATCTTCGGTCGATCGCCTTGATGAAAACTTCGATTCGCTTGTCGAGTTCCTGATAAAAGCGAACCAGTTCAGTCTCTGGGTCGGTCAGATGGTCTCGCTTTTGAGCCAGGGCTGGCGTGGCTAAGACAAGAAAGACTGCGATAAGGGCCCCGGGCACGAGCAGCGTGCGTATTGCTCGCGCGCGACTAAGGGTCTTGACGATGCTAAAAAGGAAATGAGGAGTTACGAAATTTGCAGACAACTCTAATGTCGCCCGCCGGTTGGCGCGAGCAGGTCTGAATCTAATCATGGGCGCTTGCTTCCTTCGGGGGCATCCTTGGTTTGTTCCGGCTTCTTCTGGTTGTCGGGCTCTTCACGCAGCACAGAGTGACCGTAGAAGGACTCCAATGCCTCAGTGCGCGTTTCGCGCGCAAATTCCTCGGCCGCCTTGAGGTGGATGGCATAGTCGGCAGGCGTGGTTCGCCGCATGACCGCCAGGCGCGGCAGCTGCGCGCGCAACGCGATGTCAAAACGGCGATAAAGGTCTCGAGTGCTGTTTCGATCGCGATCCAGAGCGCCCAGGACCTGGCGCGCGTCGTCAATCAAACCCAGATAGCGGCCGAGTTCCTCCGAAGCCTGATCGAATTTCTTTTGCGCCGTAGAATCCTCGGCGTGACCGAGATGTGCTTCAGCCAACTCGATCGTAGTCCGCAGGCGCGACTTCAAATCTTTTGCAGCAACGAGTTGTGATCGCTCATCACGCGAGACAAATCTCATCGGCGGCGGAGCGGGCATCTGCGGGCTGCGGGGTTGCGCGAATAAGCTCGCCGGGATTGAGCACACGACTACTATTTGCGCCAGAAGGAACCAACGTTGACCCAGCGGAACCGGCATTCTCGTGTAAACCCCGAGTCTAATGAAAGTCAGTCTTTGGTCAGGGCTTTTTGCGTTTGACGCCCTGTCCCCGTTTGATCTGATTGCGCAATTGCGGAAGGCGCAGATTGATCTTCTCAATGTCGAGTTTGTTCCTGGCCGGATCGGCGCGCGACAGAAACTTCTCGTAAGCATCAAGCGCCTGCTCGTACTCGCCGAGATTATCATGCGCCGTTGCGATGAAAAAGTACGTGGCCGCAATTTCGGGGCGGCTGGCCGCAAGCCATTCGTATTCGGGCAGGGCGTCGGCAAACCTCTTCAACTCGAAAAGCGCCAGCGCGAGGTTCGCGTGCGCCGTATATTCGTTTGGCGCCGTCGCGATTATCCGGCGGAGAATCGGCTCGGCTTCGGCAAAGCGACGCATTTGCACCAGCGCCGCGGCATAACCAATCGCGTATTTTGGATTCCTGGAATCGATCTCGTTCGCCTGCCGGTAAGATGCTGCGCTCCTTTGTGGATCGGTGAGGCGCGTGACCTCGCCCAGCCGAGCCAGCAGCGCCGCATTCTTTGAATTCTTCTTAATCAATTCTTCGAGGGCCGGTTGCGCAACTTTGGGATCGTCGCTATTCGCCGCCTCGATTTCTTTGGTTGTGCCGATCACGGCTCCAGGACGCGATGAATTTGCACTTGATTGGGTTTGGTTGAAGGTGGCGAGAATCTTTTGCTCTTCATCGAGCCTGCCGGCGAGATCATAGACGTGCGCCAGTTGTAAGGAGATCTCCTTATCGCCGGGCTTGAGTGAAAGTGCTTTCTTCAAGTCTTCAATCGCCGCGTCGTATGCGCCGCTGCTGGTATGTAAACGCGCGCGCTCTGTCAAAGCGACCAAGTGATTCGGCTCAAGCTGCAACGCGTGCTCGAGACTGCTTAGCGCTGCTTCCCGATTTCCGGCCGCGTCTTCGATTGATGCCCGCCAGGCCCACGCAGAGGCGGAAGCGTTTTCGTCTTCAGTAGCACCTTGCGCGAGCGCGAGGGCTTCTTTGGTATCGCCGGCGCGAAACCGAACGGCCGACAGTGCGTCAAGCGTGCCGAAATCTTTTGATCCCAATTGAAGCGCGCGACGCAATAAGGGTTCGGCTTCCTTGTCGCGCGATTGATGAGTGAGAAGATTTCCCAGCGCGCCGTAGGGAAGCACCCAGTCCTTTCGCAACTCGATTGCGCGGGTAAAGGCTTTTTCGGCGTCTGCGCTTCGATCCAGAGCGGCGAGGGCCACGCCTCGTTGGAATTCAGCTTCGGGAAATTCAGGCCGCAGTTTCAGTGCTGCTTCGTAGAGCGCCAGCGCGGTGACCAGGTCATTTCTGGCGTGCGCGTTTTGGCCGCGCTCAAAAAGCTTAACCGGATCAGTTTCGCCGTTGCCAATGTCGTCTACTTGTGCTGCCGCCAATTGGGCACAGATGACCACAAACACGACAGCAAGTGCGCTGAGAATGAGTTGGCGCGAGCGCGGCAGAAAAAACATCGGTGTGTTCGAGTTGAAGCTCAGGTCGACGTGGCGTCGCCTGGCCGCTTTTACTGAGGTTCGATGTTAACACCCGGGTTCGCGTTGCGTCCAAAAACCATTTGTTGACCGGGTAAGTCGATGGTTGCGCCAGCTAATCGCATGCGTTAAGATTTCGGTCACACAGGAAATTCATCGCCCCCGCTTTCGCATCTTCGTGTTGGTGGAGACTGCTTATGTCTACAGCAATGGTCGACGACATCAAAGAGATCAAAGAGGACAACCCGTTCGAGTCGATGATGTCGCGATTCGATCGAGCAGCGCAGTTGCTCAATCTGGATCCCGATCTTTACGCCGTCATGCGTGTTCCCAATCGCGAACTGAAGGTTTACATTCCGACCCGAATGGATTCGGGTCGCATACAGGTGTTCGAAGGCTTTCGCGTGCAGCACAACTTTGCGCGCGGGCCGGCCAAAGGAGGAATTCGTTATTCGCCTGACGTCAATATCGACGAAATACGTGCCCTCGCGGCGTGGATGACGTGGAAGTGCGCGGTCGTGAACGTTCCGTTCGGAGGCGCCAAGGGCGGAATCATCTGCGACCCCGCGCAAATGTCTCTCGGTGAACTTGAACGAATGACTCGGCGCTACGCGTCAGAACTACTGGACTTCATTGGACCCGAAAAAGATGTTCCCGCGCCGGACATGAATACGAACGAACAGACGATGGCATGGATCATGGACACTTATTCAATGCATGCGCGCCACACGGTCAATGCAGTCGTGACTGGAAAACCAATTGACCTGGGAGGTTCGCGCGGGCGGCGTGAAGCAACGGGACGCGGTTTGTTGATTGTGGTAAGCGAAGCTGCAAAGCGATTCAAAATGACCCCGGCCACGACTCGAGTCGTGGTTCAGGGAAGTGGCAACGTTGGCGGCGTTGCTGCTTTGTTGCTTTATGAAGCGGGTTTCAAAATCGTCGGTATGTCCGACGTACACGGTGGAATCCATGATCCGAAGGGGATCGATATCCCGGCCGCGCTGAAGTATCTTCAGGCTACTAGATCTTTTGAGGGCTATGGCGCAGCAGAATACGTAACCAATTCCCAGTTGCTCGAACTTGATTGCGAGGTGTTGGTGCCGGCGGCCACAGAAAATCAAATCACTTCGCAAAACGCTGAAAGAATAAAGTGTAAGGTGCTGGCCGAAGGGGCCAACGGCCCTACGACTGCTGCTGCCGACGAGATTCTCTATCAGAAAGGGATCTTTGTGATCCCGGATATCCTGGCAAATGCCGGCGGTGTTACCGTTTCGTACTTCGAGTGGGTCCAGGATCGGATGGGGTATTTTTGGCGCGAAGATGTCGTCAACGAAAGATTGCAGGATACGATGGTGGCAAGTTTTAATGATCTTTGCCGTTTTGCCGACGCTCACTCCGTGGACACCAGGACGGCAGCGTACATGTTAGCGATTGATCGGGTGGCTTATGACACCAGAATGCGTGGCATCTATGCGTGACAATCTCGCCCACCAGTGAAGAAAGTCTTGCTTTGGCCCGCTACCTACTGTATGTTCTTGCGGAACTCCTTTAATTAACGCTCTTGGCGATCAGGGGTTACTTTCTAGTTAGCAATAAATGTGTAGTCGGAAGAAGCCTCATTTGCTATCGAGTAAAGCAATACGCGAGGCTTTCACTGGTCTTAAGTCAGTTTTGCCGTAGGAGAAACGCGATGAGACTTATTAAGAGAGTGCTTCTTTGTGCGCTCGCAATTTTGATATTGGCGGCCGTGGCGTCTGCCCAGACGAAGAGGCTGGAGAACGATCCTCGGAATCAGTCGCCGTCGGTAGGCACGGGAGGACCGGAGGGAGGTCCGACCGGGCTGTTCACG
>DASQAF010000014.1:0-1585 GCA_035635855.1 Pyrinomonadaceae bacterium | reverse complement strand
GACGTGTTCTGGCTCTTGTGCCTGCTGGCGCTGGCTGCAGTCCCGCTGGTGCTGCTCATCAAGAACACTCGACGCGGCGCGCCGGCGGCGGCAGGGCACTGACAATCTGACTGCCTTTGCTGAAAGTCAGCAAATGCCGAGCTTCGGCAGTGAAATAAACCACAGCAGACTAATGGACTCAGTTAGTTAGGTCAGGCACTTGAGTTGCCATCAGCGATCGCGTCAGGGTGAGTAAGAGCGAGGTTAAGAGCCATGAGCGAATACGAGATTGAAAGAAAGAATGCACTTATTACCGGTGGGAATAGCGACAACGAAGAAAGCTTCGTTCCCGCCGATCACTTTGATCGCGATCTATATACAAGTTCCCAGACTCGCGAAGACGCCTTAAACGCGGCTATCGTCCAGGCGAACATCAGCGAAAGCTTCGAAGAGCATCTTGGGATCTTCGACGCCTTTTACGCCGATGATATCGAGGTAAGCAGCGAAACCCACGAAGAAAAGATTCGCGGAAGGCAAGAGTGCGCGCGCTTCTCTGCGACTTCCTGATTCCGCTTCACATAATGGCCGAAATCGGCGGTCTGCAGGTATCCATTCGACAGATCGCGATGCCTGGAGACGCTGCAGGCGAGACGCATTCCGAGTGGACACTCGACTTGGTCGGCGTGTCCGGTATGACGTGCACTCTAAGTTGGCGCGCACTCCGGAAATGGAATGGATCGCGGGTAGTGTACGAGCATCACTATGAGCATCAGCAAATCGGCGGGCCACTAACATTGGATGACCTGAGTTTTAATGCCGCGAAGCCCGCCTGGGGGGCTCAGCGGCTCTCCTGACGTGGTGAGTTAAATTTTTCCGGTGCCCGAGTCGAGAAATCGAACGATCAAAACCAAAAGGTGGTTCCTATGACCAATGAAGAGTTATTCGTATCAGTAGCCTTGAACGCATGGAGATCAAATATCGAAAGAGCGAACAAGATATTTGGAGGTCTCACGGCCAAGGAATTACTCCAAGAAGTTGCACCGGGGAAAAATCGTTTGATCTATCTCTGGGGCCATCTCACCGCGGTTCACGACGCGATGCTCCCACTGCTTGGTTTGGGGAAACGGCTCCATCCAGAATTCGATGCAGCCTTCATTTCAAACCCCGATAAAACGCAGGCGAGTGTTCCATCGGCAGCGGATATAGGGAACGCTTGGAAGGATGTTAACAACAAATTGTTCGAAGGGTTTGCAACGTTTTCGACCGCCGACTGGCTGCAGAAGCATGCCGCGGTATCAGCTGAAGACTTTGTGAAGGAACCTCATCGAAACCGCTTCGCGATTCTGCTCGGCCGCACGAATCACATGTGCCATCACCTCGGACAACTGGCTTTGACGGGCGTCGGCTAAATTTGCCGGAAAATGTAACTGACACGGACATGTTTAATCTAAAGGAGTGACGACAATGGGTAGACTAGCGAACAAGAATATCCTTATCACCGGCGGCAACAGTGGGATCGGGCTGGCCGCAGCGCAGGAATTCGACCGCGAGGGCTCGCGCGTCGCCATCTGCGGCTTAAATGAGGGGTCGCTACAGGCGGCGAAGG
>DASQAF010000013.1:0-1915 GCA_035635855.1 Pyrinomonadaceae bacterium | reverse complement strand
ACGGACTAGGCTGCCACTCCGATACGGGGGTGGCGTAGCCAACGCGCGCATTGATGGAACGGCCAAGGTCGAGCACCAGCAACAACGCAATTGTTGTCAGCGCGATGTGACTGCGCTTGAGCCGAGCAAACCTAAATCGTTGCGGGCGTGTTATCGATACCATAGGGCTCCGGGTGGTTCAGAAAGTTTGTGTCGCCCAGCAACCTCGCCAGCGGATCAGCCGCCATCCCGACAAGAAGGAATCCCACGCGATACCGACTACCAGGTCAAGCCGATTTCTGCGGATACTAGCACACGTCGATGGATCGCGGCAGACTTGGGTGATAGAGCGGAATACATCGCGCAGTGTTCTTACAGTCGGCAGTCAGGGTCCCAGAATCTAACGGGCTTCGAGGACGTTGGCCGGATTGGTATCGGGCTAGTGTTTACCGATGGAGAGAAGTGGCGATTGCGATTGCTGATGGTCTTCCTGAGTCACGGCGCAGCAGATGCGACACTTGATCCCGGTCTTTGACGCTGGCCAGAAGTCTTAGGGTTGTATCGGAAGCGCGAACAGGCAAGGCGCATGCACGAGCACGGTGTGTTCGCGCGCTTTTCGCCCTCCGAGACACATGCATCTTGGAAACATAACTGCTCAATACGATAAGGTCGCATAAATCATTAAAATCAATAGGTTAGTCTACGACGAAGGAGAGATAACCAAAGCGCTTAGGTTAATGGTATAATGCCTACTGTTGACGCGATAGATGGTCTGCGCGTGGTGATCTATTTCAACGGCCACCGACCGGCCCATGTGCATGTCATCGGCGATGGCTGTGAGGCTGTAGGCTCAATTGTCCAACAGGTTCGCCGGAGTTGCGAGAGAACTATGGTTTTGCGGCAGGCAAGCTTTCAAAGATTAAGGCAGCTCTCGCATGAGTTTATGCGCGGCATGGAGGAGGATTCATGGTTTACCGTAAGGAAGAAATCGAGGCAGCTAATGAACGGGCTGCTGCCCGTTTGGGAAGGACAGCCACGGTGGCGGCGGCGCGTTACGACCGCCGCACAGGGCGTGTGGTCATTGACCTTAGTAGCGGCCTGTCAATTGCATTCAAACCGCAGGATGCTCAGGGCTTTGAGCACGCTGAACCGGAACAATTAAGGAAGATAGAAATTTCTCCGTCGGGACTTGGACTACATTTTCCCGTTATTGACGCGGATATTTATTTGCCGGCCCTGTTGGAGGGTTTTCTTGGTTCCCGCCGCTGGATGGCGGCGCGACTTGGTAAGGTGGGTGGCAGTGTTAAGTCCCACACCAAAACCGCTGCGGTTCGCGCGAACGGTAATCTCGGCGGCCGACCGAGGAAAGTTCATCACGTTACCGCCGACATGGCATGACTGAAAAAGCCGCTAATTCCGAGGAGACACAATGCCACTAACTCGGCGCGAACTATGTTCGGCCTTTCCCGTTGCCCTGCTGCCTGCATTGCTCTCGGTGGAGGATCCATCTGCACGGCAAAGCTCTCTCCCCTCGACTATGTATGCGTTCGAGAATTTGCCCGTTCGAACGGCGAACAATGCTCAGTTCCGGGATGTGCTGAAAGGCAGACTCGCGACAGGGGAGTCGTCTGCCACCACGCTGGTGAAGGAGATTTCAGTGAGCAAGGCAATAGAAAATCTGGAAGCAGCCCAACAGCGCGACGACACCCAGTGACCGAAGTGCCTGTGGAACCGTAGTTACCCCAACCGCGGCGAAAAATCTGTCAACGTCAAAAACGTTGAGTCAATCTTCTCGACCAATTTCCCATTCTCTTCCGATTTCGCCTTCACGCTCTTCCACTCTGGATCGTCCTGGAAGGCCTTCCAGTTCGCTGCCGCCGCTTCCCGGCTCGGATGTTCCAGAATGTAAAAGAAGGTGATGCTCTTCACCGGTTCG
>DASQAF010000012.1:0-66846 GCA_035635855.1 Pyrinomonadaceae bacterium | reverse complement strand
ACCGCGATTGAAGCTCGCGGGGGCTCCCGAAGGCAGACTGGCATTATCGTAATAGTAGTTTACCGGCGGCGTCACTCCACCATCATTCGTGTAGCTCCTGGTGATCACCCGGTTCAGTGCATCGTAAGTAAAGCTGCTCGTGATGCTGCGCGCATCAGTCTTGCTGCTTAGATTGCCGTTACTATCATAACTGTAACTGACCGTGCCGCTCTCGGGATTCGATGCACTCGTCAGACGCTTCAATGAATCATAAGCGAAAGTGCGCGTCTGGCTCCCTTGCGTGACCGTCGTCAGATTATTCAGCGTGTCAAAGCTGTAGCTGGTCGCGTAATTCAAGTTGCTCGGGTCTTCGTAAACCGTGGTCAGCCGCCCCAGACCATCGGTGACACTCTTGCGCGATTTGCCTGCCTGATCAGTCACCGTCACCACTGTCCCTACCGGCGCAGAGGTGCTGCCGCTGTAGGCGCTGGTGACCACGGCGCTGTCCGGCGTGGTTACTGAAAGGACACGACCAAGAGCATCGAAAACACTCGTGGTCCAGACGGCAGTTTCGCTTTGCCACGGTCGAAACGGATTTGAAGTCTTGTAGGCGCGGCCCATCGTGTCGTATTGCGTCTGCACGACGATGTAGTTCGTGCCGCCTTCATACTGTCGCGATTCCGTCGTGCGACCCAGGCCGTCGTAGAGGATCTGGCTCTTGAGCGCGCCGTCGTTATAGCCGTTCTGATCGGTGGTAGTGGTGATTAGGTGATTAAGGTAATCATAGGCCACGGAGGTTTGATTCTGGACGCTAGTGCCTGACGCGCGCACCGTTCTGGTCAGGTGGTTAAAGGCGTCATTATATTCAAATGTGGTCGTCACATTGTTGGGATCGGTGACCGAGGTAACCAGCCCGGTGTTGTAATCATAGACGCTGGTCGATACCAGCGCCGTGCTGGAACCATGTTGTCCGCTTGAGTCAGGAACCGGCGTCCTTGTCAGTGTCGGATACGCGTAAGCATAGGTGCTCGAGTATTCGATCTGAGATTGATTGCCGCTCGCGTCCCAGGTGTTGCGCACACTGCCGCACTGATCGTACTGAATGTGAGTGGGCAGATACGAACCCGTGGTGTTCAGCCACGGACTGACGGTCGTCGGGTTGCCGCGATAAGACGTTTGCGGATCGCTCCAGCCGGTGACGCCGCCATAAGTCAATAACGGATAGGCTGCCTCGTCATAACTGATCGCCGACTGGGCCACGATCGTTCCGCCGGCATTCTTGATGCGACTCGACGTCGGCAGTCCCAGTAGTTGGCGGTTGCGATAGCTTTGCCGGACGCCGGAATCAATACCCGTGTCGTTTACCAGGTAAGTTGTTTCTTCCGTGCGCACGACCGTCCCTAAAGGAATTGAACCAATCGCCCCCGTCTGCGCCGTCGCGGAATCCACCGAAGCGTAATCGTAGTGGCTGGTCGAGATGACATTCAGATCGGCGTCATATGACATGGTAGTGGTCCCGGTGAGCGCATTTCCGCCGGTGTCGAGCACGAGGTTGACGGTTTTGCCCACCCGGGGATCGCGAGTGGCTCCCGAATAACCACCCGGCTGCGGTCCCGACACTTGCCACTCTGTCAGCGAGCGTCGCAGCATTTGGCTGCTCGCATTATAGACCCGCTCGTCGTAAGCCATTCCCTCCAGGATGTTCTCAAAACCGAATGTGGCGAGGCTCCCACCGTAATACAAAAGGCGATCGCTGCGCGTGCCGTCCGGCGCGGTCATCGTCGCCTTGTAGGGCGGTGCGCCGTATTGATCCGCATAGTCCGCTGCGTACGTCCAGTGCGTTTCGTCAGTACCGTCGCCTTTCGCGCTCACCCAACGCTCTACCACACCCCGATTCGCCTGGCCGTAATGCACGTTTCTATCGCCGAGCGGCGACACATGGTCGTAACGGAAACGTTCATAGCCCCCGGTCGGATAAGTGATCCGGTCGATCTCTCCGTAAATATTGTATTTGAATTGATACGACTGCCCGTTGGGCAGCACCACTTCCGCCAGTACTACCGGATTGAAGACCAGGGAGTCGGCGCAGATGTGTGTGAAAGAACTCGTGGTGTAGAGGTAAGGCGAAACTGCTTGATACTGGTTTGGCCCCAGACACTTGTAATTGGAGGTGTAACTCAACGTCCCAGCGGTCAATACGTCAGCCAGGTTCCTCCAACGCAGGGTGTAGGTAATGTTTTGAGCTCCAAAACCAGGCACGGTGTAGATTTGATCGCCGGCAGTCGGATTGTTCGCCAGCGGATTATTGTAAGTGCGGCCCATGCTGTCGGTCACTGCACTGAACGCGTAATTAAGCGTGTTGCCGTTGCGATCGATGTACTGCGTCGCCCAGCGCGCAGTCTTGTCCACATTGTTATAACGGGTGAGCGTCTGCTCAGCACCGAAGAGGTAACGCCCACCATCCGGAAGATAGAGCACGCCGGCGTCGGCGTCGAAACGCATCCTCGATCCATCGGTTGAGTAGAAGCTGCCGGTAAAATTCGGCGGCGGGTCGGTGATGCCAAAACATTGAGGCGTGTCTGACTGGCGCAACTCGTGGCTGGAACCGTCGGCCAAATGCAGATGGATGCGCAAAATGTAGCAAGCCTCGTAGTTTTCCACCTGCGGATCGTCGCTGAGCGGAAAGCCGTTTTCATCGTATCGCTGGTCGCGGCCCGTGTATTCGATCCACGGAACGTCAAGGCTGCTGGTCCAGCCGGCCGCGGCATTCTCTGAATATAACGGAAACGCCTTGGTGTGATAGCTCGTATAGGTCCGCCAGCCGCCGCCATATTTCATGCGCCACTGCTTTGACTGATAGTGTAAGGTCGACCACGCGTTCGTTCCCGCGCGCCCGGGTCCGCCGCCCAGAGGTATCTCTACCGACATTCCCAGGGTCGAAGGATCGACGCGCGCCTCAGACCTCAGACTCAAGTCGGGGCCGTTTTCAGTGTAGCGCTTGTCCTGAGCAAAGGCCGGCGTGACCAAAACCGAGGCGCATGCAAACAGCGCGGAGAAAGCGAAAAAGGCAAATCTAAAATATGTGGAAGTCACTCTCTTCATGACAACTCCTCATGAAATTGAGTCTGAATGCTGAGACAAAATAGCGGCTCTTAATTAAGCGATACGGCTGCTCAGCGATACGGCCGCTCTTAGGGCCTGACCCGGCGCATACGCTCCAGCAACTGGCGCATGAAAGCCGCGTCAGGCTCGTTGTGCTTTTCCACTTCCTGTACGCGCCGCTCATAGAATGAGTAGTCGGACGGATACGAAAGCAATTCGCTAAAGAGATTGGCCGGAGGCTCGCCCATCTGGATTGCAGTCGGCTCAAAGACTTCACGCTCACGCCCCGAGACTCTTACCGTCTTAATCACTAATCCTCCCAACGACGGTGCGCGATGTTCTTCGAAGAAATCTTCCGGCCCATCCTCGCCCGGTTGTCGCCAGACGATGGTCCTGATTCCGGCAACCGATTCCTCGCCCGCGAACGCCGGATTGGCGCGTAGAAATTGTTCAATGTCTCCAATCGACTCTTCGATTAGCGGTCCTTTGAAAATGAGCCGCCGGCCCGCTTCATCGAGTCGAAAGACACCGAGGCCGATGAAACCGAAATAGGTTTGCAGCCGTTCCTTGCCGCCATCCACGGGGTAAAACGTTTGTACCAGCTTATAAATCCCATCTGATCGCTGAGAGCGTTGCACCTGCGACCGTCGGAGGGTTTGGCCATTTGTGAGCGTAACCGTGCGCGAGCTAATGAGCGTGAAAGCCGGATAGGATGTTTCAAGAGCAGCGCTGCGCGCGCTCGGCGCGCTTGGCATTGCGCCATGACTCACGGCAGCGCTTCGCGACCGCCCGGCAACAAAAGCCAGCGCGCTCAGTAACGTTAAAGCCGCTACCAGGCTCGCCCGGAAAACCTTCTTCTCTTTCCTTGCCATGACGCTCTCCTTCTACTTAACAACTTTGTTCGGCTCGTTAATTCCCGATTCTTCCAGGGCAATCAAGCCGTAGAAAAGGAGGCCAGGCCACTGCCAAAGCGCGGAAGCATGCCGATACAGACTTGCCCTTGATTGATCTGTGTCCTGTTTTTCCGCGGGCTGGTTCGCGCATCATCGGGCCTCCGCGATGAGACAGTAAACGAACGCTTTGATGACCCTCGATCAAGAGGCTAACTGGCGAGTATGCGGGAGACCACAGAGGCTCGGAAGGAGTTAGCACCTGTAAAACCAACTTCATTGAACTGCGACAGGAAAGGGCGACGATTAAGGCGGGCGGACTTTAGCAGGAAGCCTTGCGACTGGGAGTTGTCGCGAAGTGGAGATCAGTTTCTAATTTTGTTGCGGTCTGCCAGGCTAAAGGAGAGCCATCTGGAGCGTGTGTGCCGGCAACGGCATTAGGAAGTAATTCAGCGCAGCGCCTTATCGAAAAACTCGATCACCGGGCGGTCGTAGGTTTCTTCCTGTTGACCGGTTGCGTTGGGAAGATTCAATCCTGTCAGGCTGAGGTCCTTTTTCATTTCCACGGTACCGCTAAAGCATTTGCCTAGTTCGATTGTTGAGAGGCGCCAGGGATCGCCTTCTGGGCCAGTCAGCAACAGCACCCGTGGAACACGTAAGGAATGCGCCAGGTCGCACGATGAAGTGGCTTGATACTTTCCGAGCGCATAAATTCTGACGCCCAGGCGCGCCAAATGCTGCAGCAGCCCATTATTCATTCCGGCCTTGCCGTCGGCGGCTGCGCGAATCAAATCATCAGGCGACGCCGGAGCAGAATCCATCGCCAGGGCGCGTACTTCCGGAGAACGTCTGGCGGCATCAAGAGCTACATAGGCGCCCAGTTCGGTTCCGTAGAATCCGATCGACCCGCCGACCTGGGGCTTACCGGCGGGACTCTTTAGACTGCGAAGATATTCAATCGCGGCCGTCGCGTCGTCGCCCTCAACGGTTCCGAACAAAGTCCAATTGACTGGAGGATTCTCTCCGTGACCACGCAGGTCGGGCCAGAGCACGGTGAAGTTGGTTGTCTCGTTAAGCTTCACCGCCAGATTCAACAGCCACGATCGGTCAGCGCCGTATCCATGCAAAAGGATCACTGCCGGCGCGCCTTCGGCGCCGCGAATCAACCAGCCACGCGCCGTGGTTCGGTCATGGTTGGGCCAGGTGACATCGTTTGCGTTCAGGACTGGGCCGGTAACCTGCGAGAACGTTTGCGGGGTGACGAGATACCGCGCTCGCGGTGGGCGGGTAACGCCGCGGACGATCCAGACTGTAACGGCCGCAACAGCCACCAGGACAACAAAGACGATGGGCAGAAAAGCTTTGACCATTCTCCGTACCGCTCTGTGCCGAGGTGACATGCTGAGCCGGATTATAACCAGTAAGAAGGTTAAGCGGTAGCAACCTGCGCCCCGATTGTCTTTTGCCGGGCCGTTCGCAGTTCGCGATTCGCCCTCAGACGCTCACTAAAGCGAGCGGTTCTGCGCTCTCCCGCTGATTCTTCTTTCGAGAATCTGCTTAGCGAGTTCATAGTCGGTGGGAGTGTTTACATTCAGAAAGAAATATTCGGCGCCGGGTAGGTCAGCCAGTTCTTGAGGTTCGACCCAGCGCGTTCGGACCTGCGCCAGCAACCCGCGCGGAGCGTGCTCGCCGGTCGCTATCAGTCGCGCCGCTTCGTCAGAGTTGACTTCGCGCCGATAGACAGCACAGAGAGGTTGCGGCCGGCCGTCAGGTTGAATCGGGACAATCGCATCAAGCTTGTCGTTGTTCAATTGCCACATTCTGGACAAGAGTTCGCTCGTAACCAGCGGCAGATCGCAGGCTATTACGAATGCCCAGGTCGTCTGACAGGCCGCGAGGGCAGAATGAATTCCCCCCAGCGCTCCCCAATGTTCGAGCACATCCGGTACATTCTCGAAACCACAGTCCTCAGGTTTGCCGCGTGATCCTACCACCCGCACCCGATTGGTGAGCCCGGTCAGTTCAGCCGCTATTCGCTGAACCCCGGTCTGCGTGCCGAACATTAGCTGCGCCTTGTCCGAACCCATGCGACTCGAGGCGCCGCCAACCAGAATGAAGCCTTCGACATCCAACATAGCTTTCAGCAAAACCAATGCTATTACTTTACCGAAAGTTGGGCTATAGTGACTGATGAAACGGGCGTGGATAGCGCCGAATTATTGCCTCGCGAAAGTACGAAAAAGATGAAGTCAATCAAACAAATCATTCCTCTGGTTCTCACCGCGGTCACTTTTCTGAGCGTCTCAATCATAGCGTCGGGTCAGGGAAAAGTTGTGAAAACCACAGCCAAAGCCATCGACTCGAACAGCGCCCTTTTTCCTTTGGAAGACGTCCGGCCGGGCATGAAGGGCGTGGCCCGCACGGTTTTTGCCGGCAGCGCGTCGCAGGAATTCGCGGTTGAGATTCTGGGCCTGTTGCCCGGTTTTACCGGCCCGCGTCAGAGCACTATCATCGCAAAACTCAGCGGCCCCGGTGTTGATAGGACTGGCGTCTTTGCCGGCATGTCAGGCTCGCCCGTCTTTATCGACGATCGGCTGGTAGGGGCCATTGCTTATAGCTTTCCGTTCTCGAAAGAACCAATCTGCGGCATCACGCCTATCTCACAGATGATTGAGGTGTTTGAACCGGGAAAGGGCAAGCCTAAAGGAAGTGGTGAAGCTCGCGCAGTGTCTTTTAAGGAAATGGCGAGTACCGAGTGGAAGCGACCGCTGCCCAAACCGGCGTTCGGCCCGACCTCGCTGATTGCTTCGGTGGCTGCGGGATCGCCGCTGGCCCAGCTTATGGGCCAACAGATTCAACCGATCGCCACGCCGGTTGTTTTCAGTGGAATCCGACAGGAAAGCCTTTCATTGTTTTCCTCTGAACTGACCAACGCCGGGCTACTGCCGGTTTCCGGAGTTGGCGGCGCTGGCATGATTACGCCGCTCGAGCCTTTCGATGATAAGACCCTGGCGCCGGGGGATTCCGTAACCGTTCAGCTTACTCGTGGAGACTATTCGATCGCCGCATCGGGCACCGTCACATTTCGCGATGGGGATCGCATCTATGCGTTTGGCCACCCGTTTCTGAGCCTGGGCTCGTCCGACATGCCAATGACGGAAAGTTCGGTCGTGACCGTTATTCCGAACGCCTTCAATTCATTCAAGCTCGCGGTGCCGGGACGAATGGTCGGATCGATCTCTCAGGACCGGGCCACGGGCATTCTTGGCCAGTTGGGCCGTGCGGCCCGGATGATTCCGGTAAAGCTCAATCTGCACACCAGCCGCGATAGTGTCGAGCAGTTTTCCTATGAGATCGTGAGCGATGAATTTCTCACGCCGCTCCTGCTCAACATTACGGTCTTTAACAGCATCGCCACGCGCGAACGCTCCGTAGGTGAAGCCACAGTCACCGTCGACGGCTCGATCTCAGTCGACGGCCATGAACCGATTGCCCTCCAGCGTCGCTTCTCTTCGGGGAACGCGGCCATGACGGCCGCGGGATCGATTGCCACTCCGGTCGCTGCCCTCTTAAGCAGTGGGTTTGATGATGTAAATATCAAGGGCATCGTGCTGGACATCACCACCAGTGAAGAAAAACATGCGGCCACCCTGGAGCGGATCTCGCTGGATCGGACCGAAGTCGGGCGCGGAGAGAACGTCGAGATTCAGGCTTACGTCCGCACTGATTCCGGAAAGCAATTCGTTGAACGGATACCCGTCCAGATACCGGCGGACGCACCGTCGGGTCAGCTAATGATCATGGTTGGTGATGGGGCGACCTTGCAGGAATCGTCCGCGGCGAGAGTGTTCGTTCCGCGCGACCTGGGCCAATTGGTGGGCGCCATTAATAGGATCAAGAAGAACGATCGCTTGTATTTGAGGCTGCTTAGACCAGCTCCGGGCGTGGTGATCGGAAGCAGCGAGCTGCCAAACCTGCCGCCGTCGATGGTGGCCACTCTGAATAACGAGCGCAGCTCAGGTGGTTACACGCCGATGACACTCTCGCAGCTTTATGAAAGGGAGCTGTCGCCCGCTGACTTTGTGATTACCGGGCAGCAAGTGATTGCCGTGACCGTGAAATAGTGCGACGCGTAAGGCGCTTATTGCTTACGCCGCCGCCGGTACTTCGCGGCCACACTCGCCAAACCCAATCCCAGCAAACTGAGCGTAGCCGGTTCGGGTACCAGCCCACTACATTCGCTGGTGACAGTGAATTCAGCCTTCAATTGATCCGAGAAAACTCCCGGGCCCCACCCGTCTATGTCCGCCGGCAGAACCCGCACATCAACTGAAAAGGTTCCGAAGTTAAAGGTCAGCGGCGCCGACGCAATGATGTGTACGGAATCAACCAGATGTGAGATGTCAATGCTCCCTGCCATGTCGAGGGTTTGGGTCTGTCCGTTGATGGTCAATAACTGTGAAAAGGTGAACGCATGCGGTCCGCCCGATCCATCTCCGGTAAAGCCTGTGGTAAAAGTCAGCGGATTCAGCAACGCGATGAAGCTACCGGCGCCGTTGAGGCTATGCGTACTAGACGCGGTCGCCCCTAACAGAGCATCCAGGCCGGTGATGCCGGCTCCGCTATTTCCCAAATTACTCAGCGAAAATCCGCCGGATTGGATCATAAGAGGGTCTGCCTTGGCCGCCGGCGCGAACGCGATCACGGCAAATAAGAGGGCCAAGCCCAGGCTGACTTTGGTTAGTAACTGCATCAGTATTTCTTAACCTTTCCTTCGTGACTCGGACTGAAGTGCGGTTCATTGCAGCTAAGCTGCTCTCAAGGCCAGCTCGGCCACCGCCTACGACAAAACTGTAAAAGGGAGAAACCAATAATCAAATTCTCCTTCCAGAAACGAGTCCCGTTATCGAGCGATATCGATCAGGCGAGCTCAATGGAGCAAAATTGGCGAGTCTGCGAAAATTGCGATTGGTGTGATCGTGACAGACGTCAATCAGATCTTTCGCCCACGAATCAAGAAGCGTCGCTCGGACTTTGGTATGGGATAAACCCTGGCCGACGGAATTAGCGCCTCTACTTGCTTACGCAGATTCACGCCGGCAAACAGCAACAGCTCACTTTCATCGGGCGCCCAGTCAATCATTGTCGGCAGCAGCTGCTGAAACTTATCCAAAGCACGGCAGGTAACGAAATCAGCCAGAGGCACAACTGTTTTTTCAAAGCGCGCAACGATAACGCGAGCGGCCTCGCGACTGGGCGCGCAACGCAGGGCTTCGTGCAGAAAGACGGCTTTCTTTTGGGATGATTCGATCAGGGTCGCGCGCAGGTCGTCGCGAACTATGAGGCACGGAACGATGGGCAGACCTGCGCCTGAGCCGATGTCGGCTATGAGCGCATTTCGCGGCAGATGCGGCAGCAGAAAGAGCGATTCCAGAATGTGACGCGTCGCAAATTCTTCCGGCGAACAAGGCGCGACCAGATGCAGCGTGCTGTTCCATTTGAGCAGGAGTTGGTAATAGTCACTTAATCCTCTTACGTGCTCCGGTCGCAGCTTAATCCCAAACTCCGGAGCGTTGTCATTGAGCGCTTGACTCAATCTTTCAGTTGACGTTGGCATTTCCCGGCGTCTTCTGTCTACACTAGCGGCGAAAATCGTTCTGACAGTTCGAAGATAACATGAACAGCGAATCCTTAAAGAAGCAGCATGAGTTTCTGGGCCAGGCTGTCACTAAATTGATCAGCGAACTTGCCGGCCGGCTGGATTCGGCGCCGGTGACTTCAACGGCGACGCCGGCGGACCTCGAACGGATTTTCGCAGAGCCATTGCCGGTGGAAGGAATGTCCGCCGAAGAGATCCTGGTCCGCTTCGAGCGCGACGTAGCGCCACACGCGATGCAGATTCCCAGCCCCCGCTACTTTGGCCAGTTCAATCCGACACCCCTGGCGATCGGCGTCTGGGCCGACGCGCTCTGCTCTGCTTTGAACCAGAACGCGGGAGCGTGGCGCAATGGTCCCACTTCCGCGTTGATGGAAGCGCAAGTGATTCGCTGGCTTTGCGAGTTGATCGGTTACGGACCCGAGGCTTTTGGCACGCTCGCCAGCGGCGGTTCAGAAGCCAATCTGATCGCATTGAAGTGCGCGCGCGACCGAGCCGCGCGGAAGATTTGCCAAGTTGGTGTGCGCGCCGCGGGAGGCGACCTGACCGTCTACGCTTCGGAGCAGTGCCACTTTTCTCTCGAGAAAAGCGTCGACATTCTGGGACTTGGCCGCAAGAGTTTGCGGAAGATCGATACCGATGAGTGCTTTCACATTCGCCTGGATTCACTTCGCGAGGCAATCGAAAAGGATAGACACGAAGGCCGCATCCCTTGCTGTATCGTAGGCATGGCCGGCGCAACTTCGACGGGCGTGATCGACCCGCTGCCTGAACTTGCCCGCATCGCCGAAGAGAACAAATGCTGGTTTCACGTGGATGCGGCGTACGGAGGTGGTTTGGCTTTCTCAAATCAACACAAAGACAAGCTGCGGGGAATTGAATTGGCGAACTCGATAACCTTTGATCCGCACAAGTGGATGTTCGTGCCGTTTGCCTGCGGCGCGACCTTTGTGAGAGATGGTGGCGGAGTCTTGCGGGACTCGTTCGACATTACGCCGGAATATCTCAACGAGGATCGCGGCGGCGCCGATGTGCAGTACGATTTCTTCCGCTATGGACAGATGGGCACGCGGCGCTTCAACGCGCTGAAACTCTGGATGGCTTTCAAGTTCATGGGCCGGCGCGGCTATGGCGAAACGGTCGAGCGCCATATCGAGTTGACGGAGCATCTGGCGGCGCGTTTGGACGAGTTGCCGGACTTTGAAGGGGTTGGCCAGATTGAAACCGCGGTCTGTTGCTTCCGTTATTTACCTGAAACGGTGCGCGCACTCCAGCCCGAGGAGCAGGATCGAATTCAGTCGCGCTTGCAGCAACGTATTGAAAAAAGCGGCCAGGCTTTCTTTCCCTCGACGATCCTCCACGGCCGGCGCGCGCTGCGCGTGAACATTAACAGTTATCTGACTGAGCGCCGGCACGTCGACGATCTGATAGAATTGCTCCAGACTGAAGGTGACGCTTTACTCAGGGAACAGGCATAGCAGCAACACCATGACGGCCCGGTATACTTACAAGTCATATCCGCGCCGATGGCTGTTGTCTGGGGCGTTCTGTTTATTGGCGATCGGCAGCGGGTCGGCGCAAAAACCTGCCGGCGGTCCGCCGGAACCGCCCAGATCTCTGTCGGCAATCCACTCGCGCGCGGAATTCGATTCGCTGGCGGTGGTTTACGACGCCAACACCCCTTACGCTCTACCGCACGTATTGTTTGTAATCGATCGCCAGAATCGTAATCGCATCTATTATATCGACACCAAGCGCTACAAATTTCATAAGGATTTCGTTAATGGCACCTATCTGTCTCTTGAGCGCGGCCAGCAGTTTTTTGAAAACAACTATCTGAAGCCTAACCGTCGTTTTATTCTGGGCACGGTCGCATATCAGACTCCGGTGCGACGTTGGACTTTTGAATTCTGGGAAGGCGATCTGATTCCTCCCGATCAGATCAAGCTCGCGTCCGAGATCATCAATGCGTCATTTTTCACGCCAGTTGCTTTCAAGCCAAACTCTTCCAGGCAGGATAATGACTCAGTCAACATCGCCGCCTTGCAGCGGATTCTGCAGACCGATATTTCAAAGGAGCAGGAATATCAGGCGCTGAACGTCGCCAAGGGCCTGGGCCGGATTCACATCATTCCGAAACTCGATGAGCACGTCGAGATCGGCTACAACGAAATTCTGGTACTGGACGAAGTGCCGGTACAACTACCGCCCGTCGCGGGGATTATTACCACCAAACCTTCGACGCCGCTGTCGCACATCAATTTGCTGGCCAAAGGTTGGGGCATACCGAACGTCTACATCAAGAACGCGCAGGAGCTTTTTAGGCAGTATAACGGTTGGTGGGTCGAGTTCGATGCGCGCCGCGACAATTACTCGATTAAGCGCGCCGACAACAATGCGCTGGATGAGTATCTGAAAAGACTGAAAGAGCGACTGGATGTGATGAAGCCGCGGTCTGACCTCTCCGTCAGGCGGCTGGCAAATCTAAACGAGCAACGCGCCGCCTCGAGCATCGCCTACGGCGCCAAGTCCGCAAATCTTGGCGAGCTAATCCATGCGCGTTTGCTCGGCGTTACGGTGCCGCCTGGCTTCACCGTCCCTTTCTTCTATTACGACCAGTTCCTGAAAGAAAACAAACTGGATGACGCGATCGGCGAAATGCTGAACGACCAAAAGTTTGTTCACGATCCCGCCTATCGGCGTGGCTACCTCACGAAAATGCGCGAACGATTTCAGAAGGGAGCCGTGAACCCGCAATTGAGAGCTGAGGTGCTGCGGCGTCTGCATGCTGAGTTTCCTGGAAGGGGAGTGTTCGCGCGCAGCTCGACCAACAGCGAAGACTTGCCTAACTTTAGTGGCGCCGGTCTATACAGCACCGTCCCCAATGCTCGCACTGACGAACAGATCATCGAGGCGCTCAAGACCGTCTGGGCGTCGGTCTGGAACTTTGAAGCCTATGAAGCGCGCGAGCGCGCCGGCGTACCCCACACGGAAATCTACATGGCGGTGCTGATTCAGGAAGGCATCAACTCCGAAAGTTCGGGCGTGATGATTACCGCCGATCCTTACAATCGAGAAGACAAAGACGCCATCTACATCAGCGCCAAGCGCGGTTTGGGAATCAAGGTTGTGGAAGGGCAGAGGATTGCCGAGCAGGTCGTATTTCGCCCGCGCGCCAGCGCCGTGCAGGTGCTCACCCGTTCGGAGGAAGACAGCCTGCTGACATTTGACGAACATGGCGGGGTCAAGGAAATTCCCATTAGCGGGGAGCGCGTTGTGCTAAGCGATGAAGTGATTCGCCGCCTGGCTGCCGCGGCCACAAACATCAAGCGTGTCTTTGGCGGGAAAGATCAAGACATCGAATGGGCTTACATGAAGGGCCAGATTTACATTGTTCAATCCCGGCCATTCATTGCCGGCGGATAGGTTAGATCTACAAACAGACGGTTACGAGCATTCCGGGTTCGACTGCGGCATTTCCAGTCTTAACACTGAGTTTTACCATACTGTTATTCACAACGAAGGTTTGCGGATCATGACTAGACATTTGTCCAATTCAAAGCGAAGCCGAATCGCGGCGGCGCTCGCTTTTGTTTTTCTGATCGCGATCTGTGCGCCGGCCATCGCGCAGCAATTCAATCCCGATCTCTTCAAGTCACTCCATTGGCGCAACATCGGCCCGTTTCGCGGCGGCCGCGTGCGGGCGGTGGCCGGCGTTCCGCAGCAACCAAATCTTTTTTATATGGCACAAGTCAATGGCGGCGTCTGGAAAACAACTGACTATGGCCGCACCTGGACGGCCATCTTCGAGGATCAACCTACTGGCTCTGTGGGTTCGATTGCCGTCGCGCCCTCTGATCCAAACATCATTTATGCCGGCAGCGGTGAAGGTTTGCAGCGTCCCGATCTGTCGGTCGGCGATGGTATCTACCGATCAAGCGACGGGGGTAAGACCTGGACGCATCTGGGACTTCGCGAAGGCCAGCAGATTCCACAGATTGCCATCGATCCGCGCGATCCGAATCGCATTCTGGTGGCGGTGGCCGGTCATCCTTATGGGCCGAATGAAGAGCGCGGTATCTTTCGCTCGACGGACGGTGGCCAGAACTTCGAGAAGGTCCTGTACAAGGACGAGAACACGGGCGGAGCTGACGTGTTAATTAATCCCTCGAACCCCGACGTCGCATACGCGGCGCTTTGGGAAGCGCGCCAGGGTCCATGGGAGAACGCGGTGTGGAACGGAACCGGCGGCGGCATTTTCAAATCAACTGACAACGGCAAGACTTGGACACAGTTGAAGGGCGGACTTCCGGAAGGAATCATTCAAGCCAACCTGGCGATTGCACCAAGTTCGCCGAACCGGCTGTTCGCCTCAGTGGGAACGCCGACCGGCGTCAACCTCTTTCGAACGGATAATGGTGGCGACAACTGGACGATAGCCACAAAGGATCCCAGGCCAGCGGGCCGAATCGGTGGCGGCGATCTCTCTGTTCCGCGCTTCGATCCAAAGAATCCCGATGTGATTTATATAGCCAGCACGGTCAGTTGGAAGTCCACTGACGGCGGTAAGACCTGGGCGGCGTTCCGCGGTGCGCCGGGAGGCGACGACTACCAGAACGTCTGGATCAACCCAAACAACCCGGACGTTATTTTGCTGGCCAGCGATCAAGGAGCGGTCATCACCGTGAACGGCGGCAAATCTTTTAGCAGTTGGTACAACCAATCAACCGCACAGCTCTATCACGTCAATGCCGACAACGCCTTTCCCTATCGATTGTGCAGCGGCCAACAGGAGAGCGGCTCGGCCTGCGTCGCCAGCCGCGGCAACGACGGCGAGATAACCTTTCGGGAATGGCATCCGGTAGGCGCTGAAGAATACGGCTACGTCGTGCCCGATCCACTTGACGCGGACATTGTGTATGGCGGAAAGCTGACCCGTTACGATCGTCGCACCGCCCAGGCACAGAACATTCTGCCGAAACCATTTCGTGCTCCGGATTTTCGCCTACTGCGAACACAGCCGATAGTATTCTCGCCCATCGATCCGCATGTGCTCTACTTCGCGGCTAACACTTTATGGAAGACGAAGGACAGCGGGCGAAATTGGGATCAAATCAGCCCCGATCTGACGCGCAAAACTTTTGAGATCCCGGAGAGCATCGGCAAGTATCGCTCGCAACCCACTGCACAGCCGACACAACGCGGAGTGATCTATGCGGTCGCGCCGTCGCCGCTGGATATCAACCTGATTTGGGCAGGCACTGATGACGGCTTAATTCACCGAACCACCGACGGCGGCGCGCACTGGACAGAGGTAACCCCGAAACAACTGAAGCCGTGGCAAAAGGTTTCCATTCTCGATGCGAGTCATTTCGATAAGAATACTGCGTACGCGGCAGTCAATACGCTGCGGTTGGATGACCTGCGGCCGCATATCTATCGCACGCGCGATGGTGGCGCCAACTGGACCGAGGTCACGAACGGCATTCCCGCGAACGAAAACACCGACGTCGTGCGCGAAGACACGGAAAGAAAAGGTCTGCTGTTCGCGGGCACAGAACGCACCGTCTATGTCTCGTTCGATGACGGCGATCATTGGCAGTCGCTCCGACTTAACATGGCGGCCAGTTCTGTGCGCGATTTGATTATCAAGGGCGACGATTTGTGTGTGGCAACACACGGCCGAGGCTTCTGGATTCTCGACAACATTACTCCGCTACGTCAGTTGCAGTCGTCGATAAATTCCGCGGCTGCCTTGCTGTTCCGGTCGCAACCCGCGGTGCGAGTACGCTGGAACATGAATCCCGACACGCCTCTGCCGCCGGATGTTTCGGCCGGAGAAAACCCGCCGGATGGCGCGATGATTGATTACTACATCGGCACGTCCACATCGGGCGAGGTCAAGCTTGAAATTAAGGACGAAAACGGCGTAGTCGTGCGTCGCTATTCGAGTGCTGATCCGATCCCTACTCCCGATCCGATGCTGGCGATTCCGCCTTACTGGGTCAGGCCGCCGGAGAAACTCGCGGACGAACCGGGCCTGCATCGCTTTCTTTGGGACCTGCATTACGCGCCCGTCCCGGGTGTCCAGCCGCAATATCCGATTGCTGCTGTCTATCGGAACACAGCGCCGGCCGCGACTTCACCCTGGGCCATGCCGGGCAAGTACACGGTCGTGCTTACGGCCGGTGGAAAGAGCTACACGCAAACTTTAACCTTGCAGATGGATCCGAGAGTTAAAGCCTCGACTGCCGACCTCGCCGAGCAATTCAAACTTTCGAAGCAGGTTTATGACGAGTGGGTGACCCTCAGCGCAATGTCAGAAACGGTCAAGGTCATCCGGGGTCAACTTACTGATTTGCGGCCGCGAGCTTCGGAGGATTTAAAGAAGCATATCGATGCCCTGGGCGAGAAACTTCAGGCACTGGCAGGCGGCGGACCGCCCGCGGGTGGCGCGGCCGCAGCCAATGCGAAACCGACCATCGCTTCGGTGACGGGCAGAGTGAGGACACTCTTCAATTTGTTTGAGGACGTGGACGCCGCGCCGACGCCGGCAGCCGCCGCCGCGGTCCCCGTCGTCCGCGAAGAGTCGCGTGCACTTCAAGAGCGTTGGCAACTCATAAGGACCCAGGATATTGTGGCGCTAAATCAGGAGCTGGGCGCGGCAGGTTTGCCCACGATAACGCTGACGAAATGAGTTGGCCGCTCGATCAAAATTCAACCCAGGTCCCGGTGCTTTGCTGCTGAGCCTTTTGATAGACATGCTCCGCGGCAGTGAGGTCTTCGATCGCCAGACCAAGTGATTTGAAGACTGTGATCTCGTCGGGTGAAGTGCGGCCAACCTCGGCGCCGATCAGGACTTCACCAAGCTCTGCCAGAATGTGTTCGGGACCGATGACGCCTTCCTTTGCTGCAATCAAGTAATCTCCAGCTTCATTCAAAGCCGACTCGCGTCGATCGACGAATAAACTCGCTGCCGCCACCGTGGCTGAATCAAGCTCTCGCGCCGCCGGCGAGTAAGTTCCAATGGCATTGATGTGCGCGCCAGGTAAAATCCACTCGTGACGGATAACCGGTTCGCTCGACGTGGTGGCCGTTACGATCAAATCGGCGTCGCGGACCGCTGCTTCCGGCGTCGCAACAGCTTCAATCGGAAACGTGAATCGTGGTTGCATCTCATTGGTGAACTGGCGAGCGCGATCAAAACGCGAACTGGCAATCCGGGCGCGCCTGATTGAACGCACACACGCCATTGCTTGCAGATGCGAACGCGCCTGGATGCCCGCTCCAATAATTGCCAGCTCGCTCGCGTCGTCCCGCGCCAGCGAGCGCGTGGCAACAGCGCTCACTGCTGCAGTGCGAATCGAAGTAATCGCGGAAGCGTTAACCATTGCCAATGGCTCTCCTGTCTCGCCACTGAAAAGCAGCACGCCACCCTGGTGAGCATCTTTGCCAATAGCGGTGTTACCGGGGAAGACACAAATCGCTTTCAAGCCAAACATCGGTTTGTCGCCCGCGCGAAACGCCGGCATCATGGCCAGCACGCCCTTAACCTCTGACGGTTTTAGGATAGTCCGGAGTGGCTGGGAAACCTCGCCGCGAGCCAACGCACTCAACGCCTCGGACATGACTTCAATACATTCCGTCATCGGCAGTAGCTGAACAACGTCGTCGTGATTCAGAATCAGAATGTTCATTGGTTTACAGCCCTCTCCATCGCTTTCAGCGAATCTCTGCCGAATCGTTTTTGCAAATGGCGGCTAATCGGGTACCCGAGTCTCGCGAGAATGTGGCGCGGCCGGGAAAAAGCAAACAGGTCGTACCAGACAGAATTGTCGACAGGATGATATTCCACACTAAACCTTTCTTCACCCTGTTCGACATGTCCGGGAAGTGTTCCATAGGCAAAACCGAATCTTTCCCGAGCGCCATGCTCTTCGATTACATAAACGATTCGGGAGACATTTAACGAGCTAAAGCCGAAATGCCGCACAGTAATAGCGACACAGGATCCCTTCATAATCGGCGCTTCCTTTGGGGCGATTTCGATCCAGTCCATTTCAAACATCCTCCAGTGCTTGAGGGCCTCGACAGCTTTAGCAAATGTCTCCTGGCCTTCACCAAGCTTAATTCGATTGTGGTCGACGTTATATCCGTCCGGCGCGGCCAAACGCGACGCTCCGATCTCCGGGTAGGAAAACGGCTGGCTTTGTTGACCAGCGAGAAAGCCCCGAACGGCTTCATTAGCCGGCCTCCTAATGAGGAACATGGGCGAGATAATAGCAGTAGGAGGTTACCGTCCAGTCCCACTGGAACACTATCAGGCGTAGGCATTTCATCCCATTTGCCGAACGCGGCGCCGCAAACCTTTACGATTATCCGGATGTACCTTTGCCCAAACCCGCCTAATCGTTGGAATTTTCCGCGAATTCGGCCTTTAAATGCTTCGGGAAGGTTAGTTTATGAACGGCCAGCTAACTACGGGATTGGGTGGTAATTCATTGAGCCTGCGCGACGGCGCGGGAGCTTTGTTTCGGCGCAAAGGTCTGGTTGTATTCATCTTTGCTGCGGTGGTGCTGGGCACCGCCGTAGTCACGTTTCTCTTGCCCAACAAGTACGACTCGCGCATGAAAATTCTGGTCAAGAACCAGCGCGTTGACGTCGCCATCACAGCCGAACAGACCTCAGGCGCACCCGCTCCGACCATCGAGAATGAAGTCAGCGAGAATCAGATCAATTCCGAAATCGAGTTACTCACCAGCAAGGATCTGCTGACGCAAGTAGTCACCGATTGCGGTCTCGCCAACAGCGAAAAGAGCTGGTTCTGGCGCTCTGCTCCACCTCAGGCTGTCATGGTCGAGACGGCTGTCAACCGCCTCGCCAAAGATTTGGTTATTACGCCGGTCCGCAAAGCCAACGTCATCACCATCAGCTATTCGTCTAACTCGCCGCAAGTTTCGGCGGCCGTGCTCCGGAAACTCGGCGAGCTGTATCTGGAAAAGCACCTGAAGCTGAATCACCCGCCGGGTGCTTCCGATTTCTTTACTCAACGGGCCGACGAATACGAAACACAACTGCGGCAAGCAGAGCAGCAAATGACTGACTTTCAGCAGAGCAACAACCTGGTGGTGCTGAGCCAGCAAAAAGAATTGACGTTGCAAAAAACGGCTGACGCCAAATCGAAACTGCTAGAAAGTGAAACCGCGCTGAACGAAGCGACGAATCGGATTGCGCGTGTCGAGCAGCAACTGGCGGCTGTGCCCAAGCGGATCGTGACCCAGAACCGGCAGCTTCCGAATCAGTATTCCGCCGAGCGTCTGAACACCATGATGGTCGAGCTGCAGAACCGGCGGACGCAATTGTTAACTAAGTTTCGTCCCGAAGATCGCCTGGTGCGCGAGGTCGACGAACAGATTCGCACGACCAGAGAGGCTTTAGCGAAAGCCGAACAAAAGACCGCCGTCGAAGAGAACACCGATCTAAATCCCTTGCGACAGACGCTGGAAACAGAACTGTCGCGGGCTCGCCTCGACCAGGCTGGAGCGCGCGCCCGGCGTGACACGCTCACTGGACAATTGCAGCAATACGAAGCCGCGCTCAAGAAACTCGAGGGCGACACGACGAGGCACAACGACCTACAGCGCCAGGTAAAGGAATCCGAGGACAACTATCAGCTCTACGCGAAGAAGCGGGAAGAAGCGCGGATTGCCGACGAACTGGATCGGCAGAAGATCACCAACGTGTCGATCGCCGAGGCGGCCACGGCGCCACAAATTCCGTCGTCGCCAAATCGTGGATTGAACTTGGTGCTCGGAGTGTTTCTGGCGGCGTTCCTTAGCTTAGGTAGTGTCTTCTCAGCCGAAATGCTCAGCGATGCGATTCATACGCCAAGGCAGCTCGAAGCGCTCACCGGCGCGCAGGTGCTGGCGACCGTCCCTGAGAACAGCCGGCGAATGATTATGCGCAACAGCCGCGAACCAGTCGAGATCGAAACCAGGCCAATCGCCGAGCTACAAAGTTAACAGGTGGAAAACGCGTGCAAGTTGAAGATCAAATCATTGAGACCCCAATGCCGCCGGCTCGCAGCCGCGTGAACGGTAATCGCCGGCACAACCTGCAACTGTTACTGGCCAGTCTGCAGAACGGCGCGCAAAGATTGCGCGAGGGCGCGGCTATAGCATTCACCTCGGCTTCGCTGGGCGAGGGAGTCAGCCACGTCACGCAACTGTTCGCAGTGGAAATGGCTCGTTACACGGGCCGCCGCACACTGATCATCAGCGCCGAGCGATTGCAGCGTCTCGGCGTCGAAGACTATTTGCAGATGCCCTGGAACTGTCATCAGACGAACATTGAGAACCTCTGGATCCTGCCGGCGAAAAAATCGCGCAAACGAAACGGGACCTCTGACTACGATGATAACGAGCCCCAGGAACCTCCGAAGCGATCGTTTCTGATGCGCGTTGCCAAGCACGGTGAAGAAATCGACACCGGCCTGGATTCAGTGGATGCCCTGCGCGTGGCTTTTGACAACATTCTGATTGATTGCCGCTCGGTGCGAAACTCTTCCGACGCAGCGGTACTCGCGTCCATGGTCGATGGCGTCGTGCTCGTGGTCGAAGCCGGCCAGGCCAGACGCGATGAAATCCTGAACGCCCAACGCACGATCGAGACGGCCGGAGGAAATTTTCTCGGCTTCGTTTTGAATAAGCGCCGCTATCCGGTACCCGAGTGGCTTTATCGAAGACTTTGATATTTGTTCGACAAACTTCAGTTTGTCGTAATAGCTCAAACGGCGACAAGCTGAAGCTTGTCGAACCTGCAGGGAGTGCCGATGAAACGTAACTTAACTTTAGCTATCACGATCTTCATTCTCGCGCTTCCTTTCGCTGCGCGCGCTCAGGACCAAAGACCGCCGCGGCTGACGACTGTGACCGAAGAACGGTATCGCCTGCAGCCGGGCGACGTGCTCGAGGTTCAGTTTCGCTACTCGCCAGAGTTCAATCAGACAGTGACGGTCCAGCCGGATGGGTACATCTCGCTCGAGATTGGCGGCGATCTGAAAGTTGCCGGCCTGACGGTTGAAGAAACCCGCCGCATGATTTTAAGGAAAGCGGGCGCACGTTTGCAGGATCCAGTCGCGACCGTGCTGCTGAAGGAGTTCCAGAAGCCCTACTTTGTGGTGGCCGGCGAAGTGGCCCAGCCCGGCAAAATCGAGATGCGCGAACGGGTCACCGCGATTCAGGCAATCATGCTTGCCGGCGGAATGAAGGAAGGCGCGAGATCATCGCAGGTAATCGTGTTTCGCAAAATCAATTCGGATATGGCGGAAGTTAAGCTGTTGAACCTCAAGAGCATCAAGCGCACTGGCGATTTGGAGAACGATCTGACGCTACAGCCGGGAGACATGGTGTTCGTTCCGCGCGACAAGATTTCTAAAATTGAGCGCTTCATGAAACTGGCCAGCGTCGTTGCGTTTATGGCGCCCCGACTTTAAACCCTCAGCGAAAAGGAACCCGTCGGGCAGTGGCCCGACTCTAAGACATCCAATGGTTGCTCGTCACGGATCAATTTCCGACTTTTGCCTAAAGCTAAGCGACCTTTCGCTGATGTTAATTTCGCTCGGCTTGGCGATCGTCTATCGATATTCACCCGCCCAGAATCCTACCTTTGTCATTGACTATCTTTCGCAGCGAGTAAAAGTGGCGAATGCAATTCTGGGGTTTGCGCTCTTGCTTTCATGGTATGCGGCGTTTGCGGCGCAGGGATTGTACGTTTCGCATCGTCTCAGCTCGATGGCCGAGGAGTTGAAGGAAATTACGACCGCCGTCATGATTTCTTCGGGCGCTTTACTGGTTGCCGCGCAACTCGGCAACTGGCCGACGATCAATGCGATCACGGTGGCTGAGTTCAGTCTCCTTGCCTTTACGTTGATTGCCTGCGTACGTTTCGCCCTGCGATTGAATCTGCGGCGTCTACGTGCGCGCGGCCACAACGTGAAATCGCTTTTGCTGGTTGGCGGCGGCGCCCGTGGCCGGCGTTTCGCGGCGCAACTCGAGCGGCGTCAGGACCTGGGATACAAGTTGATCGGGTACGTCGATACCGATCTTGCCTTTGCCGACGAGCAACTCGCGGGCGCACCCTGGCTGGGAAAGATTGCGGACCTGCCCCGGATCGTGGCGAACGAAGTAATCGACGAAGTGGCGATCGCTTTGCCAATCAAATCACATTACACACAGATCGAAACGGCCGTTGCCTTACTGGAAGAGCAGGGAATTACCACCCATCTGCTGTCGGATTTGTTTCCGCAGAAGCTGGCAAGATCACATCCGAGTGACTTCAACGGGCTACCTATTGTAACCCTGGACAGCACGCCACGTTTTAGCTGGCGCACTGAAGCGAAACGCATTATCGACCTCACGGGCGCCGCTCTCTTGCTCCTTTTTAGTGCGCCGATACTCTTGCTGGCGGCAATCGCGATTAAATTGGATTCGGCCGGGCCGGTGTTCTTCGTTCAGGAGCGCGTCGGACTCAACAAGCGACGTTTTCGCATGATTAAGTTCCGCACGATGTCCGCGGACGCCGAAAACCGGATGAAAGAGATCGAGCACCTCAACGAAAAAAGCGGGCCGATTTTCAAGATTCGCAACGACCCGCGGATTACGCGCGCAGGCCGTTGGCTGCGGAAGACCAGCGTTGACGAACTGCCGCAACTTATCAACGTCCTGCTGGGCGACATGAGTATCGTTGGTCCGCGGCCGCTATCATTGCGCGACGCGCTGCGCATGGAATTGGCCTGGCAAAAGCGGCGCTTCAGCGTCAAGCCTGGACTCACTTGTCTGTGGCAGGTATCAGGTCGCAGCAATCTTTCCTTCGAACAATGGATGCAGTTGGATCTCGAGTACATCGATCACTGGTCTCTCGGCCTGGACGCGTCGATTCTGCTGCGCACCATACCCGCAATCGTACTGGCGCGCGGCGCCAGCTGAGTTTTTTGAGCGCCCGCTCCTAACCTGAAGAATTGAGTAAATAGTGATTGCCCGCAACGCCAGACTGATCCTCATTACCGATGTCACGATCCTGATTTCCACGGTCGTCTCGAGTCTTCTGGGCGCGCGCGCGTTGGGGCCGGCAGGTCGCGGGGATTTGCTGGTCGTCGTTCTTTGGCCGCCCGTGGTCGCCATGCTGGCCGGACTGGGGCTGCCTTCGGCTTATCGATATTGGATGGCGAGGGAGCCGGAGAAAGTTTCGCAGCTCTTCACTAACGCCGTGATCTATACAGCAGTCGTCGGGATAATCAGCGTCGCTCTGGCTGATCTAATCGTGCCGCACCTGGTTGGCGACCGCAGTCCGCAAGTCCGTACCTTACTCCGTATCTATCAGATAAATATTCCCGCCGCGCTGTTCCTTGATTTGATGCGCGGGCTGCTGGAAGGAACACGGCGCTTTGGCTGGGCCGGCATCGCGCGCCTGATTTTCTTTGGCGTACAGGGTCTGGGTTTCGCCGGTCTGTGGTCCTTCGGCCGGCTAACCGTTACGACCGCGACGGTGACCATGATTACGGCGCAGACCGCATCGATGCTGATGGCCTTGATCGCGGTTTGGAAAGAATTGCAGCCGCGCTGGCGGCCGAGTTGGTCTGAGTTCAAAACTTCCATGAAATACGCCCTGCGCGATTACCCCGGCGGAGTCGCTGACTTCACTACGCTGAGGCTTGATCAGTTGATGCTGGGCGCGATGGCTTCGAACGTGGCCATCGGTTTGTACGTGGTCGCGGTTCGTCTGTCGGAAATGACGACGTTGGTTGCGGATGCGATAGCGGATGCGCTGATGCCCGAAGTGGCGGCGTCAAAGTCGAGCGATCGGGCCGAACTGCTTTGGGCTCGCAGCCTGCGACTGGCCATATACATGCACGTAATTCTCTTGCCTCTACTGTGGCTGAGCGGGCCCTTCATTTTGAAAACCCTGTTCGGTGAAAATTTTGTTCCCGCCACCGCGGCCTTTCGCTGGTTGTTGATTGCGGCGGCGGTGTGGAGTCTGGGCTCGATAGTAATCAGCGGCCTGCGCGGTTTCGGCTACCCGGGCTTGAGCACCGTGGCGCGCTTTTCAGCCGCCGTCGTCACCGCAGTCGCATTGCTAATCCTTCTGCCCCGGCGAGGGATCACCGGCGCAGCGATCGCTTCACTGATCGGCTATAGCGTGATGCTGGTCATTGCACTGTTCGGATTCATGAGAAGGCGTCAACTTGGCCTGTGGAGTTGTTTGCGTCCGCGAAAGCGCGACCTGTTCCTGCCGAATTGGAGGGTGTTGCGCGGTTTTGGCTTTGCCAAAGTTACTGAAAGCGCTGAAGAGGCCTTGTGAGAGCCGGCGATTTGATTATTTATGAGTAGCGTCGTTCAAGCACAGTCCAGACCATCGCAGCGCTCGGCTTTGATTTGGTTTCTACCGATTCAGGCCGCGGCGGTCTTTACCGTGATCGCGATTACCAACGGCGGTCAGATGCTTAGGACCTGGATCCTCGGCGGGCTGGTGTGGGTGATGGCTTTACCGCTTTTTGTAAGCCTCGAAGCGGGTCTGGTCGCAATGATGTTATTTGAGCCGCTCCGTGGCTTGATTCGACGCGCGCAATACCTTTTTGTCAGTTATGCCAGCCAGGATCCAATCCACGTCCTGACGCCCATCGTCACGTTGTTGGCGTTTGTGCTGCTGCTCAGGTCGCGTCGTCTGGAGATATTCTCCGCGACACCATTGGCCTTGTCAGTCTCAGTGCTGGGTTTGATCTATGTGATTGAAATCTTCAATCCGCTCCAGGGTGGTCTTTTCGTAGGGCTCGCCGGTGCACTCTTCATGCTGGTGCCGTTGATTTGGTTTTACTTCGGACAGTCAGTCAACGAAGATTTCATCACGAAGGTCTTGCGAGTGGTCGTCGTACTGGGATTGCTGACGTCGCTGTACGGCGTCTACCAGCTCATGTTTGGCTACCCTGGCTTTGAACAATACTGGCTGGACAACACGGACTTTTATGACTCGATCAATGTCGGACACGTTCGCCGGGCACTGGCTACGTTCAGCAGCGCGGAGGAATGGGGCCGCTATGCGGAAATTGGCGCCATTGCCGCGTTTGGCTTCGCGGCCGGCGTCAAACGAATTGCGCAACGTGCCGGATGGTTATTGTGCGGCATCGCTCTGCTGGGCGCAGTGTTGCTAACCGGACAACGGACCGCGGTCTTTGGGCTAATGATTGGCGTCGGCACGTTAGTGATGCTCGGCGCAACCAATTTCCCGCGCGCGCTCATGCGGCTCGGTCTCATATTGCTGCCGGTAGTGCTGGTGGTCGCCTTCGTTTCGCCGCCCACTGACGACGAGATGTGGAGCAAGAGCGACAACGAAACCGTGAGTACCCTGCTGTCGCACACTCAGCGAGGCACTTTGAAGCCTGCCGGTGAAGAAAGCTTTCAGGTTCGCCTCGAGAATTGGGGCTACCTGCTGACGAAAGTCATTCCCTACCGGCCGTTGGGCGCAGGGCTGGGCGCAGGCTCGTTGGGCGAGGTGCGGTTTCAGGCAGAATCAGATCTACCGGCCATCGATAGCTTCATTCTGGTGGTTGCCATTGCCTGCGGAATTCCCGGAGCGTTGTTGTTCGTCTGGATTCTCGGGCGCGCCACCTGGCTTTCAATCGTTACCGCACGCCAACCGCAGTCTGACGGCGGCAATATGGGCACGCGGCGCATCGTGGCCGCGATAATGCCAGCGTTGATTCTCAACAGCATTTTTGGACTGACGTTTACGCTTTACTCAGTCGCGCCTTTGGCGTGGCTCTTCATCGGTTGGATCAGCGCCGAGACATTGAGAACCCGTCGCGACAAAGAGCGAGAGATCATAGTCATGTAACGCAAGCTGCCACCTTGTGCGCGAGAGTACCATTTTGAAGATTCTGTTCTACAACCACACCGGAACTGTCAGCGGCGCCGAGCGCGTTTTGTCGATGATACTTGCACGTCTCGATCGCAATCGCTTCAACCTGGTCGTCGTGTGTCCTGACGCCAGCCGGATGATGGAACTTGCCGCCAGTCAGAGTGTCAGAACGCGCGGCCTGCGACAACTGGACGCGCGATTTACCTGGCGCCCGGATCGGATTGTCAACTATCTGATCTCGTTCGCCAAAGTCATTGGGCGTGCCCGCAAGATCATTATTGAAGAGTCACCGGACGCCATTCATGCCAACAGTATTCGCGCGGGTTTGGTAATGGCGGCTGCGACCTTAGGATTGAATGTACCGGTCGTCTGGCATGCGCATGACATCCTGCCGCGGCATCCGCTTAGTACTGCAGTCCGTCTATTCGCTGCCGTGACCTCACGGAATCGCATTCTGGCCGTTTCGCATGCCGTAGCCACGCGTTTCCGCGGCGTATTGCTAAGGCCACTTAACCTTCGAGTGCCCATCAATGTAATTCACAACGCAGTCGATCTTGATCGCTTTCGTCCCGACACGGATGCCAGAAAAGGGATGCGTTGCGCACTGGGCCTCAAGAATACACAACCGGTCGCCGGCATTGTCGGGCAACTCACCCCGCGCAAAGGCCAGCTCGAACTGATCGAAGGCTTCGCGCACGTGGCACGGGAAGTTCCGGATGCCATTCTGCTGATCGTTGGCGAAGCCCTCTTTAATCGCGATGAAGAATATGCGGAGCAGCTCAAACGCACCGTAGTATTGCTGGGCATTGCCGACCGCGTTAGGTTTCTCGGACCCAGGAACGATGTGCCAAAGCTCATGCAGGGCCTTGATTTACTGATAATCAATTCTCACGAAGAGCCGTTCGCGCTCACGGTACTTGAAGGCCTGGCGAGCGGGACCGCGGTGCTAGCCACTTCGGTAGGCGGCACGCCGGAAATGATCCGTCATGGAGAAAATGGATGGTTAGTTAAGCGGCACGATCATGACGATCTCGTGAAGGGGATGCTCACCCTCTTCGGTGATGAAGCTTTGCGCCGGAAAATGGGAAGCAATGGACGGCGCGACGCAATTGCGCGCTTCTCGATCGACAGATTCATGACGGAAGTTCTGATCCTGTACCGTGCCGTGCTTGACGGCGACCAGAACCCGGAGCCCCGCAACGCTCACGGCATCGAAGTTAGCAGAGTGGCAGGGGCATCTGGCCCATGAGATCACGTGCCGCCTACGCATGCCACAGTTTTGAAAATCAAATTGAGTGCAGATTGAAAAAGCAGCGCCTTTCGGCGTTTCTTTAGAGAGACGTTCAGAGGATCAGCAGCTTGTCAAAAATCGCACTTGTACACGACTATTTCGTTCAGATGGGCGGGGCCGAACGCGTGGCCGAAGCCATGCACGACTCATTTCCGACCTCGCCAATGTATACGACGGTGGCACTGCCTAAGAGTCTGCCGCAACGTCTGCGTACAGCGGATATTCGCACCTCGCTGCTGCAACGGCTGCCGGCAATGGAGCGCCGTTTTCGCCACTACTTCATGCTCTATCCTTTTGCCGTCGAGCATTTCGATCTCTCTTCTTACGACCTAATCTTCAGTAGCAGTTCCGGCTACGCGAAAGGCGTGCGGCGCCGTCGCAACGCGATTCACGTTTGTTACTGTCACACGCCGATGCGCTGGGTTTGGCGTTATGACGATTACGTGGCGCGCGAGCGCTTCGGCAAGGTCGTCCGCGGCGCTTTGCCGATGCTCCTGTGGGGCTTGCGCAAATGGGATCTGCGCGCCTCTCAACAGCCCAACTACTACATCGCGAATTCACGCCTCGTCGCTTCTCGGATCAGAAAGATTTACGGGCGCGAAGCTCATGTTATTCCGCCTCCGATTGATGTGAACCGCTTCCACATGTCCAGCGAGATTGACGATTACTATCTTGTGCTTTCGCGGCTAATGCCCTACAAGCGAATCGATCTGGCTATCGAAGCCTGCAAACGTATGAACCGGCGCCTGGTGGTAATTGGCGACGGTCCCGATCGAGCGCGGCTGGAAAAGCTCGCTGATGACCGCATCGAATTTTTGGGTCGTCAGTCTGACACCGTCGTCAATTACTACGCCGCGCGTTGCCGCGCGTTGCTGTTTCCCGGCGAAGAAGATTTTGGCATGGCGCCCCTCGAAGCAAACGCGGCCGGCCGTCCGGTGATCGCTTATCGCGGTGGCGGCGCCGTCGAAACGATCGAGGAAGGGAAGACCGGAATCTTTTTCGATCAGCCGGACAGTCGGGCTCTCGGCGAGGCGATCGAAAAATTCGAAGGCATGCGTTGGGATCAGTACACGCTGCGCCGGCATGCCGAAAAATTTGATCGAACTGTATTTACTTTTCGCGTCCTCCAATTTCTCGGTTCGGTGGCGCCATCGTCGTGCTCCGAAGAACTATTAGCGGGTGCACGACTACTTTCGCAAAGCATCTCTCAGAGGGTTTGGCCGCGGTTGGCGGTAGTGGCGCCAAACGTGGCGCGCGCGTAAGCTTAGGCCGAACAGTTTCCACGCAGCCGGTTTAGGAAGATATGTTGGAGATGAATTCCTTATTTGAGCGCCGTGGCTTCCGGTCACCAAGCGCGCAGGCTCTACCGCGACAGTCGTGGCAGAAGAGTCCGGCCTCGCCGGTGCTTTGGCCAAATGAAGTGCACGTCTGGCGCGCCAGACTGGATGGCCAGTTGTCGAAATCTTTCGAATTATCACTCTCAGAAGATGATCGAGTGCGCGCCGCCCGCTTTAAGTTTGAAGGCGACCGACACCGTTTTGTTATGGCGCGAGCCTGCCTGCGAACAATTCTGGCTCGTTATCTGAAGACGAATGCGGCCGGCTTGCAATTCGACCTGGGGCCTTTCGGAAAGCCCGGCCTGGCTGCCGGCCCGAACGTCTTGGACCTTCGATTCAATCTGTCGCATTCACACCAGTTGGCCCTGATTGCAATTACGCGTGGTCGAGAAGTCGGCGTGGATCTCGAGTTTATGCGGTCAGACTTTGCCAGCGATGAAGTTGCCGAACATTTCTTCTCGCCCGCGGAAGTGAAACAACTCGTGCGTATGCCCGCCGGAATCAAGACTCGATCTTTCTTCAATTGCTGGACGCGCAAGGAAGCTTATATCAAGGCCCGGGGCGAGGGCCTGTCGCACCCGCTCGATCAATTTGATGTTTCGTTTGCGCCCGATGCTCCCGCACAGCTGCTTGAGAGCCGAGTGGATCCGGCAGAGGTGTCGCGTTGGGCCTTTGAAGATTTGTCTCCTCATCCCGCGTACGCGGCCGCGCTTGCCGTCGAAGGTAATTTCTCGCGCTTGCTGCTGTGGGACTTTCACGGTAGCACGATTTATTAGGGCCGAGACCGGCGCGCAGGTAACGACCGCCGCCGCCTGAATGCAATGAATCTCCGGCTTACTCTACTTCTGCTGGGCCTCTTCCTCTTGCTATCAACGTCTGCGGATCGCACCACGAACAATTGTTCCCAAGCCTGGTCGGCATCCCCGAACTCCCAGACTTTCGAAAGCGGTTTAGGGGTGAATATTCACTTCACGAACCCTAAACCTGGCGAAATCAAGCTGCTTGCTGAAGCGGGTTTTCGCTGGGTGCGAATGGATTTGAAATGGGACGCGACCGAGCGCGAGCGCGGCAAATACGACTTCGCCGCCTATGATCGATTAATCTCTGAGCTCGATCAGTTCAAAATTCGCGCACTCTTCATACTTGATTACGGGAATTCGCTTTACGACGCCGGTGCGCCGCCGCGAACCGACGCCGCGCGCCAGGCGTACGTGCGCTGGGCCGTGGAGGCCGCGAAACACTTTCAGGACCGCGGCGTAAGTTGGGAAATCTATAACGAGCCGAACAACTCGATGTTTTGGCCGCCAAAGCCGAAAGCCGCGGAGTACATTGCCCTGGCGCTCGCCGTTGGTCGCGCTTTCCGCGCCGCGGTTCCCAATGAAAAGTTGATCGGTCCGGCAACCTCGACGATTGATTTCGTTTTTCTCGAAGCCTGTTTCAGAGCCGGCTTGCTCGATTATTGGTCAGCCGTCTCAGTCCACCCGTACCGGCAGTCAGGCCCGGAAGAGGCGGCAAACGATTATTGCCGATTGCGAGAGTTGATCACTCGTTATCGAACCGGAAGCGGTCGCGACGGGGTAAGTGCGACAAACCTAAGTTTATCGAACAAAGACATTCCGATTATCTCTGGCGAATGGGGTTATTCCTCAGCTTGGCGCAATATGGACGAGGCCAAACAATCTGTGATGTTCGCACGGGAAATGCTGACGAATGCCGCGAACGGAATTCCCATCTCGATCTGGTACGATTGGCGAGACGATGGCAGCGATCCAGTCGAAGCCGAGCATCACTTCGGAATAGTCCGCAATGCTTACATGCCGGGCCGCGACCCAATCTATGAACCCAAGCCGGCTTACCTGTCGGCAAAGGCGCTCAGCGGATTCTTCAACGGTTATAAGTTCGCAGAGCGTTTAGCGGTGGGGAGCTATGACGATTACATTCTCGTCTTTGCCAAAGGCGGCGAACGGCGTCTTGCGGCCTGGACTACTCTACCGACTGCGCATCGGATCACTATTCCTCTTCCGGCCGGCCAGTACACATTAACAAGACACCTCGGAGAAGGCCTGAACACGGTGTCAACAAACCAGTCCGGAATCTCCATAGAAGTTTCGACCGCGCCCGTGTATCTGGCGAGAGTAACGCCGGAATGAGGCGGGAAAGTATCCAACATGGGGAAGTGGGGTAAATTTGCGTTGCTGTCTCCTTATTGTCAAAGCAAGACTGAGGTTATTAGGGCGAGGTGACTAATTCTTCAACGGTTTCGATGGGCAGAAGTAAACAACGAACTTTTGTTAGCTGCGGGAACTTTCCTCGGATGACTTCGATGGCCCGTTCACAGATTTCAATGTGGGCCTCTTTCTCTTTCTTCGGATCATCCGGGGTGACAGGAGGATCAAGGAATTTCTTATAAGCACCGCAGTCTCGGTGATCGAGGATGAGGACTTGCGAGACGCCATGCTCCTGGATCGCAAAGCCAAGTTGATCCAAAAAGGTGATCTGCCACTCTCGCTTATGGACGACTCCTAAGCTTGCGCCGGCCAAAATCAGTTGATCGTATTTCCCGCGTAAACCCTCGGAGTCCATTGTCTGTATGGTTCGATGTGGGTAGCGAGAATCCATGCACTGAAGCATGAGGAGCGGGACGCCGGCCACCTTACCTATTTCTGGAACAATGTTTCGAGACACGTACGACTCGAAATCAATCGGGTCTTGCTTAGACTTCACGGCGTTTTTCTCCTTCCAGGCTGAATCCAGGGCACTCATAAAACGTATCACTGATCCATCAGTGAAAGCGAGCGGGTTCCAGTTGTGGGTAGTGGGTAAGCAACACACAATTACCCCACTACCAATATAAGAGATATCTTGACCCGGCTCTGACCCGCAGGTCTTACTGACCTCATTCCGTACTCCACTCAATCCTTCCGACGAGCTCCCGTACAGTTTTTTTACTCCGCTGAGTACGACCTGGCAAAACCTCACTATACGGCACTGTCACCCTCGGTCATTGCTGGCATATCGCTTGCCAGATACAATTCAATAAAACGCGAAGGAGGAGACGATGAGTAAGAAGTTCTTAATACCACTGACGATTGCCGCAATAGCTTTACTGGGAATTGCGTGTCAACAAACGAGCGAATCAAACGCAAATGCGAATGCGAACACCACAGAGACTGCGACGACTACAACTCCTGGGCCGGACAATTCAGACATCACCACGACTACGGACAAGAATGGCGTGAAAACTGAAACCCGTACCTTTCGAAATAATCCGCGCGTGTCGAAAGTCGTGGTCACGACCAGCAACGGAACCCGCACTGTGAAAGTCTATTCACCGAGCGGCGAAGAGCGTGAACTCAAGAGCCAGCCAGAGAAGGCTCTGGACGCAACGGGCGATGCGATAGCCGATGCGGCCGGGTGGGCTAAAGACAAATCAGTAACTGCGGCCGATAAAACCAAGGAAGGCGCGAAGACTGTGGCCGACAAAACGGTGGACACCAGCAAGAAAGTGGCCGACAAGACCGTCGACACCAGCAAGACGGTCGCCAACAAGTCAAAAGCCGGCGCCAAGACCGTGGTCGACGTAACCAAACGAGGAGTTAAGAAAACCGGCAACACGATTAAGAAAATCGTGAACCCTTAAACCGAAGCCAACCTATGTCGGAACAAAGAGCGGCCCGGGTCGCTCTTTCTTTCTTCTAGCATGAGAGTCTTTCTTCAGTTACGCGTTCGGTCGATTCATCTTCAGCGCGAATTTCAAAAGGTCAGCCCGGACATCCCTCGCCGCCCCAAACGTGCGACATGCTCACGTGACCTGGTACGGCGCCAGAAGCCATTTCCTTAATCTTCCCGTAAGGTAGAAGTGGCGTATACTGCCTCACAAAATCGCAACCCTTCATTCTCGTTGAGTGCCTGTTAATTCTGGCACAGGAGGCAGCATATGAAGACCGTCCTAAAAGTGAACAAACTGCGCACACTTGTATTGGCGACTTCAATACTGACCATAGCCGCACCCACCGGCTTGGCGCAGGGTCGGCGCGGTGGCGGTGGTGAAGGACGTAGCGGCAGTTCGAGTTCGAGTAGCCGCAGCGGCAGTTCGAGTTCAAGTAGCCGCAGCAGTAGTTCGAGTTCAAGCAGCCGCAGCGGCAGTTCGAGTTCAAGCAGCCGTAGCGGCAGTTCGAGTTCAAGCACGGGAGACCGGAATTCAAGTTCGAGTAGCCGCCGGGGCAACAGCGATAATCGTCGCACACAGAGTCGTCGCAACGACAGCGATCGTGTCAGTCGTGATGGGCAAAGCTCTGATCGCTCTTCCAGCTCTTCCAATAGTGATTCCCGGAACTGGAGCCGCGGCCGGGATCGTGATCGAGATCGCCGTAGAGAGCGAGACCGTGACAAAGATCGTGACAGAGATCGCGATCGCGACCGGGATCGCGACAGTGGCCGTCATCACGACCGTGATCGAGATCGCCGAGACCGCGATCGGGATCGTGACAGGGATCGAGATCGGCATCGAAACCGCATCTACGAAAGCACCAGGGTTTACAACTCTTCGAACTATGGGAGCTATCGATACAGTTCCGACGCCTATGAACGGGGTTACCGCGACGGCTTGTTTACCGGCGCCAGTGATGGGCGACGCGATCAAAGCTATGATCCGGAGCGTTCACACTTCTACAAACACGGAGACTTTGGTTTCTTGTCGATCTTCGGTGGGCGCGGCTCGTATAGTCAGGCCTACCGGGACGGTTTTCTGCGTGGTTATCAGGAAGGCTTCCAGAACTGGCAGAGATATTTTATCGGCGGCAGTTTTCACCGATAGTTCTACGGCCATTGCGCGCGTTCGGCGAGGTCACGAGAACTGACCTCAGACACTCACTGGCTTAGAGACGATCGCAAGTTCCGACAATTGGAGTGAATTCCAATCTGGGGAAGGGGCCACACACCTCCCTAGCCTCGCCGCGCCTCTCGCTGCTATCATTCCCGTCTTAACAACCGGCGAGGTGCACTTTCGCGTCATAAGGATTTGAAACCTATGAGTGACTCCAACCGTTTTACCATCATCTGTCCCTGTTGCGAGGCGACGCTGAACATCGATGCCGACACCGGCGCGCTGCTGTCGCATGAAGAGAAACACAAACCGCTCGGTTCGTTCGAAGACATGAAGAAAGATCTGGATAAACAGAAGCTGACGCGCGAACAGATATTTGCGCAGGAGATGAGTTCTCAAAAGGACCGCGGGCGTCTGCTGGAAGAGAAGTTTCAGGAAGCCAAGAAGAAGGCCGAGAAAGACACGAAGATTTATCGGAATCCCCTGGACTTGGATTAGGAAGTACAGAGATCAGAGTCAGAGGTGAGTGTATGAGACGAGGTTTACTTTTATTTCTAATGGCTGGCGTGGTTGTCGTTGCTAACCTGTCTATCGCGATTGAGACCAACGCGCAAACAAAAATGCCGCGGATGAATTTTCGCGAGCGCACTCTGAAAAACGGATTGCGGGTGCTCAGCGTCGTCGATAAGTCGAGCCCGACCGTGGCGATCAATGTCTGGTACCACGTCGGCTCAAAGGACGATCCCGACCATCGCAGCGGCTTTGCCCACCTCTTCGAGCACATCATGTTCAAGTCAACCAAGAACATGAAGGCTGAGATGATGGATCGGCTGACCGAAGACGTGGGCGGAAACAATAACGCCTTCACTGAGGACGACGTAACGGTCTATTACGAAGTGATCCCGTCAAACTATCTCGAGACGCTGCTCTGGGCCGAAGCCGATCGCCTTTCGGGATTGACTGTTGATGAGGAGAACTTCAAGTCTGAGCGCGCCGTCGTGGAAGAAGAGTACCGGCAAAGTGTTCTGGCCCCACCGTACGGCAAGTTTTTCTACATGCTGCAGCAGAAATCGTTCAGCTCGCATCCATATCAGCGGCCGACGATTGGAAGTATCGAAGACCTGGACGCGGCGACTTTGGAAAACGTCCAGAAGTTCCATGCGACTTATTATCGGCCGGACAATGCGACATTGATAGTAGTGGGTGATTTCGATCCAAAACAACTTGATGGCTGGGTCGATAAGTATTTCGGGCCGATTGAGAAACCAAACCTGCCTTTGCCGCGGGTGCAGATGAAGGAGGCCGAACGCACGGGCGAGAAAAGGTTTACCGAATACGGCGCGAACGTGCCGCTGCCCGGTGTCGGCATTACGTACCTGACTCCGTCAGAGAAAAGCGAAGATGCGCCGGCGCTGACCATGTTGGATGTGATTCTCTCGCAGGGCCGTTCATCGCGACTGTATCAATCTTTAATCTACCAGCAACAGGTCGCCCAAAGCGCCAACGCGAACGCGGACTTGAAGGAAGATGCCGGGTTGTTTGAATTGACGGCCATTGTCGCCGCCGGCAAGAAGCCGGAAGACGCCGAAGCCGCCCTGCGCGCGGAGATAAAGAAGTTGCAGGATGAGCCTATCTCGGCGGTTGAACTCGAGAAAGCGAAGAACCAGCTGATCACCAGCCAATTGCGTCAACGTGAGACGAATCTCGGCAAGTCGCAGTCACTGGGCGGCGCTACCGTGTTGCTCGGCGATCCCAATCGCGTGAATACCGAACTCGAGCGTTTGCAGGCGGTCACGGCTGCCGACGTGCAACGCGTGGCGAAAAAGTATTTCACCGATCAGAATCGATATGTATTTTTCTATTTGCCGGAATCAATGCGGCCGGCGTCGGCCTCAGCGCGGGTTCAAGCGAAAGGAGACGTGAAATGAACGCATCAATAAGCATTAGAAACAGAATGTTGGCGTTGCTTCCTTTCGCAATTCTGTCGTTGGCCGTTTGTGTTTCCGCACAAACGCCCCAGGCTACGCCGCCGCCACCGACTGCGCCGCGCACGGTCCAGTTTCCACGGCCGGTTGAAAAAACTCTATCTAACGGTCTGCGCGTGGTCGTCGTGCAAAGATCGGAAATGCCTCTGGTTAGTGCGCAGCTTCTCATCAAAAGTGGTGGTGAAGTTGATCCAGCGGAGTTGTCTGGCGTGGCTGATATGACGGCGGCGTTGCTGACGCGGGGAACGAAAACGCGCACGGCCACGCAGATCGCCGAACAGATCGAAGCGCTCGGTGGTTCAATCGGCTCGAGAGCCGCGTGGGATTCCTCGGAGGCAACCGTTGGCGTCACGTCATCACAATTTGATTCGGCGCTGGGAATATTGGCGGATGTGATACGCAATCCAGCTTTCAAGGATGAAGAGATCGAACGGCTGCGACGGCAGTACCTTAACAATTTGAAAGTGTCTATGGGCCAACCGGGATCAATTGCGCGTTTCGCGGCCGCCCGAGTGGTCTATCGCGACGCGCCTTATGGCCATCCGCTTTCCGGGACGCCGGAATCATTGCCCCGCATCAAACGTGATGGCATCGTCAGAATTCACGAGATGTTCTATCGCCCGGACAATGCCATCCTGGTAATCGGCGGCGACATGACTCCGGAAAACGGATTCGCGCTGGCGGAGAAATACTTTGGTGATTGGGCAAAGCCGGCCACGGAACTGCCAAAGATGCCGGTGGGAACTCCTGTCAGCGATACCAAAAATCGCCGCATCCTGGTGATTGACATGCCGGACGCCGGACAGGCCGCCGTGCTGGCCGCGCGCACTGGCATCAATCGCGGCAGCCCGGATTACTTCCGCGGCATCGTTTCCAATGCAATATTGAACGGATATTCGGGACGTCTTAATTGGGAGATTCGCGTGAAGCGAGGACTGAGTTACGGCGCGGGCAGCACGCTCGACACGCGGCGGTGGGCCGGATCGTTCAGCGCGTCGGCCCAAACCAAGAATGAATCGGGCGCCGAGGTGACGTCGTTGACGCTGGGAGAGATCTCGAAACTGGCCACCGGCGATCTTCCGGATAAAGAGTTAACAACGCGCAAGGCCAGCCTCAACGGAGGTTTTGCCCGCGGCCTGGAAACGACTAGTGGAATGGTTGCCCAGGTCAGCTCGCTGGCGATTTACGGCGTCAGCTTCGATCAGCTCAATCAGTTTGTCGGCAGCGTTCAGGCCGTCAAAGCTGAGGATGTGAAGGCCTTCGCCGCCAAGCACCTCAACATCGACAGCACCAGCGTGATCGTCGTTGGCGATGCCAGGAAATTTCTGCCCGCGTTGCAGAAAGAGTTTCCGCAGGTCGAAGTGATTCCTGTTGGTGAACTCGACTTGAATAATGCGAGTCTGCGTCGCGCCGTGAGTAAGAATTAGTCTCCGTGTTCTGCGGTGTCCTCCGTGGTAAGATTATTTTCATCACAGAGGACACGCAGAGGAACACCGAGAATCAATGCACCCAAACCTTCGTTCCTTCCTCGACCTCCTGCGCCGCGAAAACGATCTGGTCACTATTGAGGCTGAAGTTGATCCCTACCTCGAAGTCGCTGAGATTCATCGCCGGGTAATCGAGCGCGGTGGCCCTGCGCTCTTATTCAAGCGAGTGAAGGGAAGCAGCTTTCCGGTCGTTACCAACCTTTTCGGCACTGCAAAGCGAATCGAACTCGCCTTTGGATCTAAACCGGAACACTTTGTGAAAGAGTTGGTGAGCGTGGCCGAGGCGCTGTTGCCGCCGCGACGCTCAGAGCTCTGGAAGCATCGTTCTTTGGTGCGTGATTTTCTCAAGTTGGGCACGCGCACCGTATCGCGCGCGCCGGTAACAGAAAAATCGCAAAGGCCCGGCCGGCTTCATGAATTGCCGGTGCTGACAACCTGGCAGGAAGACGGCGGGCCGTTCATTACTCTGCCTCTCGTCTACACTGAAAATCCCAGCACCAGGAAACACAACCTCGGCATCTATCGCATGCAAGTTTATGACGAAACGACTGCCGGCCTTCACTGGCAAATTCAAAAGGGCGGCGGCTTTCATTATCGCGCCGCCGAAGAGTTGAACCAGCCGCTGCCGGTGACTGTGTTCCTCGGCGGACCGCCGGCGTTGATGATCTCGGCAATTGCCCCGCTGCCTGAAGATGTACCAGAGTTAATCCTCGCGTCGCTGCTGGCAGGAAAGAAATTCCCAATGGCTAAGGATCCGAGCGGCGGCGCGCATCGACTGGTTGCGGAAGCTGAATTCGCTCTCGTTGGCCAGGCGCAACCGCATGAGCGCAGGCCGGAAGGCCCGTTTGGTGATCATTATGGCTACTACTCGCTGCGACATGATTATCCGGTCTTTCACTGCGATGCCATCTTTCACCGGCGCGATGCGATCTATCCGGCAACGGTAGTCGGTAAACCAAAGCAGGAAGACTTTTTCATCGGCGATTACTTGCAATCGCTCTTGTCGCCGCTGTTCCCTTTGGTGATGCCCAGCGTGCGTGATTTGTGGAGCTACGGCGAAACCGGATTCCATTCGCTGGCGGCGGCCGTTGTGCGCGAGCGTTACACGCGCGAAGCGCTGGTGGCAGGGTTCCGAATTCTGGGAGAAGGTCAATTGGCACTGACCAAGTTTCTGATCCTCACCGACTCGTTAATTGACCTGCATGATTTTCCCCGAGTGCTCGAGCATGTGTTGGCGCGGGTCAATTGGCAGACAGACTTCTTCATCTTTTCTAATACTTCGATGGATACGCTCGATTACACCAGCGGGAAAGTGAATGAAGGCAGCAAGGCGATCCTGATGGGACTTGGCGACGCAGTGCGTGAACTGCCAGGCGAGTTTCTCGGTGAGCTGCCAAAGGGAATTAAGCGCGCGGAAGTTTTCTGTGGCGGCTGTCTGGTTGTCGAAGGCTCGGCTTATTTGGATGAGCCGGAACAAGCCGCGCGCCTGGCCACCAACCCGGTGTTCTCGGAATGGCCCCTGGTCATACTGCATGACAATGCCGCCGTGGCTCGTTCGCCGACGGATTTTCTCTGGTCGACCTGGACGCGCTTTGAACCCGCGGGTGACATCTATGCGGCCGAGACTCAAGTTGTACGGCATCATTTGTCGTATCGCGGCCCGTTGGTGATCGACGCGCGCAAGAAACCGAGTCTGCCCGATGAATTGGTTGTGCGCGATGATATCGCGATGCTAGTGAATCGGCGTTGGCGTGAGTATTTTCCAAGCGAAGTCTGACCTTGGAGTGCGGTGGCAAGCGGAGCGCGACACCGCTTTGGTTTACCACGCGCAAGTAGCCCGACCAAAGCGCCGTCGCCGCTTCGCTCTGCCGGCGCACTCCGAATCTTAGCAGCATGCATCCATCCTGGAAGAAACGAATCCGCATCGCGCTGGGAATCATTCTCGTTCTGATCCTTGCGAGCCTTGTTTGGGGGGTCTTTATAGAACCGAACCGCCTGGTCGTTCGCGAGCAGACGATTCAAATTGCTAATTGGCCAAAGGAACTGAGCGGGCTGCGTATCGCCGTCATCGCGGACATTCACACGGGCGGCCCCTTCATCAACGACCAGAAGCTGAAACGTATCGTCGAGTTAACAAATCAACAAAACCCTGATCTCATCGTCCTGCTGGGCGATTACATGTCGCCGAACAGTTGGCACAGTCATCGAGTCGAGCCCGAAGTCACCGCAGCGGCTTTGAAAGATTTAAAGGCGCCGTTGGGAGTCTACACAATCCTGGGCAATCACGATTGGTGGTACAACGGCGAGAAGGTCCGGGGCGCTTTTGAGCAAAACGGAATCAAGGTTTTGGAGGAAGAGGTCGCCGAAGTTAAGTGGAAAGACAAATCGTTCTGGTTGGCCGGGCTGGCGGATCTAATGACTCGCCGGCAACATGTCGACGAAACAATTGCCAAAGCTCCGGCCGGCTCAACCATAATCGCGCTTGCGCATAATCCGGATATTTTTCCTCGCCTCCCTCAGACGGTCCCGCTGTTGCTCGCCGCGCACACGCACGGCGGCCAAGTGAACATTCCGTTGATCGGAACGCCCATCGTGCCGTCGCGCTTCGGTTCCAAATACACCGCCGGCCACATCTTTGAGAACGGCCATCACATGTTCGTCACCACGGGCATCGGTACGAGTATTCTTCCAATCCGCTTTCGCGTCCCGCCAGAGATTGTGGTCCTTACGGTTAAGTCTTACAAGGGTGCTGAAAAAAGCGGAATCGCCACGGAGCCACGGAGACACAGAGAAGAGCAAGGTTCAGAACCAATCAAAAAACCAAGAAATGTTTATCCTCTTGTTCTTATCTTTCTCTGTGTCTCGGTGTCTCTGTGACTAAGCTTAGTTTTTCATGAGCCTCTTAGGGGAATAGGGAAGTCTAGCAGGCTGCTGAAAAACTGATTTGGAGTGCGGCGGCAAGCGCAGCGCGACGCCGCTTTGGATTCGCTGACCACCAAAATGCTAAGAAATCCAAAGCGCCGCCGCTGTCGGCGCACTCCAAATTTGTAGCTCGGAACATCCAATATGAGTTTTTCAGGAGCCTGCTAGGGCTGGTTTTGTTTGGCTTGATTTGCCACGCGATGAAAGAACGTGCCGGCTCGGTTCATAGTGTCCTCGAACCAGGGTCTGTAGTTCCAGAAGGGGTGAGGGGCTCTCGGAAGCAACACAAGTTCCACCTGGCCGCCAACCTTGCGGTACAACTCTGCAAACTGCGAAGACTGCTCCGGCAGAACCGCTTCATCAGCGGTGCCGTGTATCAGAAGTATCGACGGTCCGCCGGCGCGGACGTGATTAACCGGCGATGCGCGCGCCCATAACTTTGGGTTTTGTTCCGGAGACGCGTGGAGGAAGCGCGCCGCGACGCTCCGGCCACCGGCGTCCAGACGGCGGAGGTCGGTGGGAGTGGCCATCGCCACCACCGCCTGCACGCGGCTCGACAGATTATTGTTGCCGCCGGCCCCTTCCAGGTCGGGGTCGTTGCTGATGCCGGCCAACAGCGCCATGTGTGCACCCGATGAACCGCCGAGAGTGCCGATCGTGTCTGGTGAAACGCTAAATCGTTTCGCGTTGGCGCGCATCCACCGGATGGCTGCCTTCACGTCCTGCACCGCACCCGGAAAAGGAGCTTCGTCTGCGGTCCGATACTCAATGGTGGCGGCGGCTACATTGCGTTCAGCGAGAGCAGACGCGACGTGCGCGGACTCTGTTCGGTCATTGACCATCCAGCCGCCGCCCCGGATTACGATGACGCCGGGCACCACCTCCTTGCTGTTGACTGGAAGATAAAGGTCGAGCCGTAACGATCTTTTTCCATAACGCGCGAATACGATGTTGGGCGCCACCCTGACTCGCGGGGAGGGATGATATTTCACTCGGGTTCCGTCATTAGCGACTTGAGGGGCGTGCGCGGCGCGCGGTTCGTTTCCGGTAATCACAGACGCGAGAACGATCGCTGCCATAAACAGGAATCGAATAGCCCGGGCGAATCTATAAGAGAGAAGAGTCATTACCTTTTCATGCCACAACGTACTCGCTCTGAACAAGACCGCTCTGGTACTGCCGCGTCGCGACGTGTTTGAGGGTTATGTCGCTCTCCAATGCGCCAAACAGCGGAATCCCGGCGCCGATGAGGACAGGAATTCTCGTGACAATTAGTCGCTGGATAAGCCCGGCCTGAAGAAACCGTTGAATGGTGATCCCACCATCCACGTAAATATGCTGGATGCCGCAGGCGGCAAGCTGCGACACGATTTCAGCCGGCTCCCCGGACAGATGCTCGACCACGGCGCCGGGCGGAGCGGGCGCGAGCTCGTGAGTGCTGAGTACGAAAACGGGCTTCTCGCCATAGGGCCAGGTGTCAAAAGCCAGGACCGTCTCGAAAGTCTTGCGGCCGATGACCAACGCATCGACCGTGGCCATGAACTCGTCGTAGCCGTGTGGTTCGCCGCCGCCCGGTGGCAGGAAATCGAGGGCGCCATTCGCCCGTGCGATAAAGCCATCGAGGCTGGTGCCAACAAAGACGGATGCTTTCATTGTCGGGTCCTCATGAAGACTTTTGTGATTCTTCGTGTGATTTAGTGGATCATAGTCCGCCCCAGGAACGATCCACAAAGAAACTATGAAAAGCGGGTCTCCTCTGGTTTCATACGGGCTAGTTTTTCCAAACGCCCAAAACCAAATAGAAGGAGACCCGGTGATGAAGATATTGGCACTAGACTTAAGCAAGTTCAAGAGTGTGGGATGCGTGTACGAGGCCGAGAGCGGAGAGCATCGTTATCGGCGGGTGGTAACCAGGCCAGCAGAGTTGCACGATTTGCTGGTGGAGATAGAGCCGGATCGGGTGGTGATCGAAGTGAGTTCGGTGAGCGGGTGGGTAAGTGACCTGGTGAGAGCGCTGGGGATCGAACTGCAGGTAGTCAACACCAATGGAGAGGCGTGGCGGTGGCGCAGCGTCAAGCAGAAGCATGATCAGGCAGATGCGTTGAAGCTGGCGCGGTTGTCGGCGATGAATCAATTGGAGTTGGTGCATGTGCCGGCGCCGGAGATTCGCCAATGGCGGGCAGTGATCAAGTATCGCCAGCATCTGGTGGGACGGCGCACCGACCTTAAGAACCATGTGCGGGAGTTATTAGTGCGCGAAGGGGTGGTGCTGCCCCGAGGACGGAAGTGTTGGAGTCAAGAGGGGTGTGCGGCGTTGGAGGAGATGTCCCGCAGTTGGGAGGAAGTAGGGATCTCTGAACTATGGCGCGGGGAACTACAATCAGAGTTGCAACAGTTGCAGGTTATCCAGGAGCGGATCCGCGAAGTAGAAGCGAAGCTGGAAACGCTGGCGAAGGCCGACGGTCGCGTGGGTCTATTGCAAACTATTCCTGGGGTGGGACCGCGGCTGGCCGAAGCGATGGTGGCGCTGATTGATGACCCGCATCGCTTCAAGCGGGCTCGAGACGTGGGGGCTTATCTGGGACTGGTACCGCGACAATACCAATCGGGAGAGATGAACCGATTGTGTCGCATCACCAAACGTGGCAGTAAATTGCTGCGTTCATTATTGGTGGAGGTGAGCTGGGTGAGTCTGCGGTATAACCCCTGGCTGCGCAGCCTGTATGAACGAATGAACCGCGGCAGTAAAACACGGAAGAAGATTGCGATTGTGGCGGTGGCGAGGCATCTGGCGATTTATTGTTGGGCCATGTTGCGTGACGGTACGACGTGGCGCCAGCCATGTACCAATCAGTGAGTTAAAGGAACGTTGAGGAAGGCCGGCACTGAAACAGGGCCGTGGTTCCAGGGGGAAGGTTGCGAGTTCGTGATGATTGACATGAGGCCCAGCTCGGTCGTGTGATTGAACCTCGAGTTCGACACGAAGAATGAGCGGCTTCGCACCGTTGAATGAGCCCGCCAAAAAAAGCACCACTAATCAGCGTGCTGGCGGCAGCTCGGATAGAAGGGTGAGACGATCAACCAAACCTCTACCTTGACACGACCTCATAGAAATCACACGAAACGGAGAACCTCACTGTAGAGTCAAGTGAGAAAGTCTACAGCAGGAAGGGTCCAGGTTACTATGCTGAGCCGGGGACGGCCGATACCGCAGGTATGTCACTAACATTCCGATAAACACCGGCAGACCTATCCCTTGCGTCGCCTTGCAAGTATCACGAAAACTATGCCCCAAACCATAATGAGAGGAGCTAGCCAGGGCATTTTTAAGTCAGCCACCCGATGCAGATTAAAAATGGCTATCACTGCGGCGGTAATTAGAAGCACGATCCCAATCAGATTCATGGTTTACCTTCAGACTTGAAATTTTGAAAGCTCGCCTTACCTCAAGAACGAATTACAGACGACTGTCACTCACGCCAGCCACGGTTTTCCATACAGTCTGTCTTCAAGCGGGTAATAACTCACGCAACTCGCTTTGGTTCTTTATGATTTTATCGGAGTCGTCCAATCTCCCATTAGCAATCTCTGGGGAACTTGCTTGAAAGTAAACCTGTCTGATGAGCGATCGCGATCAAATACCCACACCAAATCGAACCGATCCTCGGGCCAGACCCGCGGCACTTTCGTTTTGTTACCCAGTATGTGGGCTGCGATCCGCGGAATGTACTCTCGTTGCCAGCAGATAAGGACTGTTCCTTTGCACGAGAAAACCTCCTCCAGCATGCTTTCCACCCTAGACCGGGGAAAGTCTTTGTTAATTTTAATCGCGAGTCTTTCAGCTAACGGCGTGACTGTCTCGATTGGGCGTCTACTTCCTTTCCGCTTTAGAGGTTTGGATACATATATCAACCGTGGCTCGGCGAGCGAGGCGTGTTGAAAATGGCTGTTGGTGGGGGCAAACAAATTTGCTAAAGCGCCTGCTCTCTGCCACCCGCGAGCCGTCAAGGACTCGCTATCGCGCTCTCCCTCCAGTGTTACGCCGAACGGTTCAAGGTCCTTCGCCGGCTTTTCGGCGTGGCGCAGAACCATAATTTTGGTCACCTTTCGAACGGATCCGCTCATCCCGCCTCTCTCCTAATTACGCTCTCGTTAGCAACTCAACCGCGCTCCGGTCCAACGATTTGTTGGATGTACCGCTGTAAATAAAAAGTTCGGTACAGAACCCGGAGCGGTAGCGACGCGATCCAGCCACCCAACTCGGTGGGTCGAGTAAAACCCTCGCGTAGTTTGAGCTCTTCCCAACGATTGATCGATTACGATTGCCGGTCATGACGAAAGTTGAGTCTTTGACCCGGTCGCTACCGCTCCCGGTTCTGTACCGCGCGGGCAACCAATGATTTCTTGGGTTGCGCCAAAAGTGTATAAGCGAAATTGCGTCGCAAGGATTCATCAGACCCCATTAGAATTCCGAGCCCGTTTTAGCGGGCGACAGAGATAGCAGATCCAGAAAGCCAGGTTGAGTCTTTGACCCGGTCGCTACCGCTCCCGGTTCTGTACCGAGCAACATCCCAACGTCTGAGTGACCAAAAATACCCGACTAAAGTCGGTACTCTAAACCCATCATCTCGGTAGGCGGATCGTGAACAATGCGCCGCCCGCCGGAAGATTCTCGGCGGCGAGCGTGCCGCCGTGCTGGCTGATTACGCGATGAGCGAGTGCCAGACCGACGCCGTGTCCTTCGGACTTGGTAGTGAAAAAGGGAATGAAGATCTTTTGCAAATTAGAAGTGGGAATACCGCGTCCGGTGTCCTGAATCGAAATAGTCGCCCACTTCTTACCTTGTGCGTTTTCCATTGAGCTGCTAACGGTGACTCGTCGATCGGTATGGTCATCAGGAATCGCTTCCGCGGCGTTGCGCATGAGATTCAACAGCGCCTGGCGCAACATGCGCAGGTCGCCCCGGATCCGAGTTCTCTGCGCTGGCTCTGCGCTCTCTGCGTCTCTGCGGTGAACTTTCGTGGCATCGGATTCAACGCTGAGACTCAAAGCTGAGCCCTCCCTTACGGTCGGGCTAGCGCCTCGCTCGCCTGGAAGCCTAGGTTGAGCAGAGGAAACCTCTCCGATAATCAGCTTGACGTTCCGTTCATTAAACAACCGTTCCAACTCCTTCGCGCACTCGCGAATAAGCTCGTCCAGCGAAACTTCCTCCAACTGCAGCGGCTGGGGCCGCGCGAAATTCAGGAAGGAAGTAGTCATCTCTGAAAGATTCCTCACTTCCTGCAACAAGCCATCGGCGGCGGCTTTGCCATGCTCATCGTAATCCACGCTCTGCAGAAATTGCGCATAACCATGTAGCGCGGCCATTGCATTCTTGAACTCATGGGCCAGGCCGGCGGACATCTCGCCGAGGCTTTCCAGATTTCTTTTCAACGCCACCTGTTCGCGCAGACGAGATACTTCAGTGATGTCGGTAATCATACAGAGGGCTCCGCGCGCGCCGGCGTTCGTCGCCGGATCGATCGGCGCGACCGTGGCGCCCAGACGTTTGTTGCCCTCGGCGTTATTCACTCCTTCGACCTCTTCCCGGCGAAAGAGCTGACCGCTGGCTAGAGATGCCTCAACCATATCTGCCAGAGCGGGAAATTCAGAAAAAATAGCGCGGAAGTGCTCACCCTTTGCACCTCCCTTGTTTTCGAAAAGCGCGCGTGCCGGTCCGTTCAGAACCGTCGCCTGGCCCGTTGAATCGAAAGCGATTAAGCCGGTCGGCATGCTGGCAACGATTCGCTCGTTGAAGCGTTCGGCCGAGTCGGCCCGCTGACTGGCTTGTGCGCTTAAACGCTCGAGCTGCTGTTGTTGAGTTTGCAGCTGCCCGATGACTGATTGAAAGGTCTCGAGCACAAACGCCGCTTCGTTTTGTGATTTGCCAGAGTGTGTTACGGGCGCGCGCCTGGCCTCGCCTACCAGTTGACTGTAAGGACGCAGCAGTCCGCGCAACAGCCAGGCGATGCTAACCAGAGCTATGAAAAGCGCGGCGACAAAAGCAGTCAGCAGAAATGGGCGGTAGACTACGGCAGTGCCGGGAGCCATCGCGAACAAAGCAAAGATCATGACCGCGCCGAGCAGAAAGATGCCGGCGAGAATAGTGAGCCAGGTTGGAAGGCGGCTGACTTGCATAGCAAATTAATGAAACTGCGACGCGTACCAATCGATAATGCGCGTGCCAATCAAGAGCGAGATTATCGATCCAATGCCCAGAAAGATTCCGAAGGGTAACATCATCTGCAGGTTTCTACTGCCGCGCCGAATCATCATCGCAATTCCGGCCAGCGAGCCGGTGAACGCGGCCAGCAGAATTGTGAGAATGGTAAGCCGCCAACCCAGAAACGCCCCGACCATGAACATCATCTTCACGTCGCCAAGGCCCATGGCTTCTACGCCGCGCAGCTTTTCCCAAAGGAAGCCCATCAGCCAGAGTGAACCGCCGCCCGCCAGCGCTCCGATGGCCGCGCCGATCAGTGAGACCAGCCAGAGGGGATATTGGGGCGGCAGCAGCGACTGAAGTTGCGGCAAATCATCAAAGTGCGACGCGCCAGCCAGATAGGGAACTGCCACGCGAGTGATCAAGGCGAACAAGATTCCCGGATAGGTAATAGCATTGGGGAGAATCATGTGTTCGGCGTCGATAAAAATCAACGCTACGACTGCCGCGGTGAAAGCCAGATCGAAAGGCAGCGCGAAAGACAAACCGTCGTGCCAGGTCACCGCCGCGAACAACAAGGCGACCAGCGCTTCCACAGCCGGATAACGTGCTGAGATTTTCGCGCCGCACTTGCGACAGCGGCCGCGCAGGATTAGAAAACTCAGAATCGGAATGTTGTCATAGGCTCTGATCGGAGCCCGGCACGACGGACAAGTCGATTTAGGAAAAACAATCGATTGCTCGCGCGGTAAGCGGTGAATCACGACGTTGAGGAAGCTGCCGATGACCGCCCCGAAGACTGCCATGAACGCGCAAGCGAATGGTAGTGGCAGAGCTAAAGCGTCCTCGATCGTCGGCGAGATCATTCAGGAAGTCATTGTAGCGCGGCTGTGATTTACCTGCCTACTGCTTTTCTTGTCTACAGGCGTTCAAGGTAGCGACTTTAGTCGGGTTCTTGGTGGCGAAATGCCCGACTGAAGGCGGTACTCTTAAACACTTTTCGCGATTGTGCTCGTTTCAATTTCTCGCTGGAGCGTCGCGGTGTTGATTTTGAATCTTGTAGAGAATTTTATGTTTGAGCGAGGCATGATGCGCCGCCAGCTTCGCGATGGTAAGCCCGGCCCGGCCATCGCGCCAGCCTCCTTTCAAAACGAGACTGCGCAGGTAAGTCAGAGGGCCAGCCAGCAGCTGCGCTGCGCGTGAGGTGCGCTTCCCATCGGCAAACATCTGCTGAGCACCGAGCGGCGCATACCGGTCCTCAATCACCTGGCGGTGATGCTCGGGATCGCGCATCGAATAGTGCAGCAGGTCCCCGCTTAACGTCTCGACCTTTGCGTCCGGTTTCATGGTTACCGATTCATGAATCAGGCGGGGACTCCAGTTTCCGCGCGTGCGTTTGAAAAGTCGGAGTTGATAGTCCGGATACCACCCGCCGCCGCGGATCCAACGCCCCAGATAGAACGCGCGCCGCGGCACGCGATAGCCATCAGCCAGGCGAGATTCGTCACTATCCCGCAGAGCCTTAATCGACGCCTGAAGTTCAGCCGATACGCGCTCATCAGCGTCGAGGCTGAAGATCCAATCGTGCTTCGCGGCTTCAACGGCAAACTGTTTCTGGGCCGCGAAGCCCGGCCAGGGATTCACGATTACACGCGCGCCACACTCGGTCGCGATTTGCCGAGTGGTGTCAGTCGATTCCGAATCGACCACCACGATCTCGTCAGCCCACGCAACGGACGCGCAGGCGTCGCGAATGTTTTCAGCTTCGTTGAAGGTGATGATAGTTGCGGAGATCTTCATTGCCAATTGCCGATTTCCCAATCAACTGAGTGTCAGAAGCCCGACCGTCAGGGAGGGCAACCTGGGCAACTGGCCCTCCCTGACGGTCGGGCTTCCGACACGCCTCTACAACCCGAAATCTATCACGGCTTGGTGGGATCTACCACGACATTGTTAATCCGCAGTGTCGACGCTGTGGCTCGCTGCAGGTCGGCCAGAGCTTTGTTGTAGTCAGTTTGGGACTGCAACTCGTTGGTGCGCGCGGTGGTCAGCTCGCTTTGGCGCTGGAGCAAAAGGAAAGTGGTCGAGCGGCCAACTTCATAGAGCTTCTGCTCGCCGGCGAGTTGTTGTTCGGCGCTCTCTCTCGCAGACCGCGAGGCAACGACCCGCCTCTGCGCAGTGTCGACCGCCTGGGCGGCGTTGCGCACGTCCATCTCAATCGCCTGATCCTGGGAGCGATACGAGGCTTGAAGTTGTTGTTCCTGGATACGGGCGCCGGCGAGGTTGGCCTTGGCCGTCGTGTTGTGAATAGGGAGGGAGATGGCGGCGCCAACCGTGATGTTGTAGGTGTTTAGACCAGCCAGATTGCTAATGTCCTTTCCGTATCCGCCGACGAGATTCGAGGGCGGAGCAAAACACCGGTTGTTCGGATCGGCGGGATTGGGAACACACGGGGTACCCGCCAGGCCAGTCGTGGCGACCGTGCCGGTCAGATCTATCTGGGGCTTGGTCTGGTTTTTATAATACTGAATGTCAATTCCGTTAATCTCTTTCTGCAGACTTAGTCTTCTCAACTCAGGCCGATTCGTCCGTGCTTCCGCGAGCGCCGCCGTAAGGTCGACGGGCGACAGATCAAAGGACGGTATATCTGTGGGCGTAATCTGCGCCGACCATTCGGGCGCCAGCGGATCACGCAGCATGAGCTGCTTCAAGCTGTTCTCAGCCACCGAAACGTTCTGCGTCGCCACGAACAAATTCGTTTCGCGGGTGGCGATGTCGGTTTGCACCTGGGCGCGGTCGAGCGGAGCCTTCGCACCCGCCGCGATCTGGGCTTCGATGTTGCGCATGTTCTGACGCGACAAATTCAAACTATCGAGCTGGTTCTGCTGATTCCTCAGCGCGAATACCAGGTTCCAGTACGCCGCCTGCACCTGCGATATGATCGTAATGGTGCGCTGCCGAAAATCCGAATCAGTCTGCTCCAGGCGTTTCTTTTGCACCTTGATGGCGTGACGGTAAGTGTCGATCTCCCGGTTGCGAAGCAACGGCTGATTAAACTGGAGCGACAGGTTGGACGAGTAGAAAGGAGACAGCGAGCTGTTGGTCGAGGTGGTGTTGGTACGTGAATTGGCGAAGGTCAGCGTGTAGTTGCCGCCACCCTTTTCGAAGGTCTTCGTCAGCGACGGGCTAAGATTAAGGGTGGTGACGCTGGTTGTGCCCGCGGCGCCTCCGCCGCCAAGAAAGGAACTCGTTTGCGGAGTTACATTCTTAATGATCTGCGGCGTTACGTTAAAGATCGGATCGTATACGCCGTAGAGCGAACGCAATTGCGTCTCGGCAAAGCGCACGTCATCGCGAGCCACCTCGATGTCGTTATTGTTCTGCAGCGCTCTGCGAATCGCATCGTTCATCGACAACGTCAGCACGTTGCTGCTGGTAATTCCCACTCGGGTTAGATCCGGTAACGGCGGTAAAGGCTGCGCCTGAACATCCGGGAAATTCGGTTGCGGCGGTTCCTGGATGCCCGGTTGAATCGGAGTCGGCTGGGCCGTCGGAACAACGTTGGTTCCCGGTGGTGTCTGGGGCGCAGGCTGTTGCGTCCCCGGAGGCGCCGTAGCCGGTTGCTGTTGTTGACCCGGCGGTTGCGCAGCCGGATTTACCGGCGTCGGGCTGGGTGTTTGGGCAGACGCGATCATGCCTAGAGCAAAAACGGCAACCGCGACGAAATGCGCTCTGGCGAAAAAGCGAAGCGAGTGATTCGACATCGAAAGTGCTCCTCAAAAAAACGGTCCGGAATTTGCGAACCGGCGCTCGTCGTATGCGGGGCAAACAGACAGCGCCGGGTCATCTCGTACTACGTCGGTAAACTGTAAGCGGTTTCAAAAAGCTTTGCAAAACGCCAGCTTGACACTGCCGCCAAGCGAGCATTATCTTGCAATTTCTTCTTTAGTTCAGCCGTTCACAGTGAATTGCTTTCCCACTGCCGCGGTTGACGTGTGTGATCGTCGAGAGAATAGCGAGGAGGTCTGGTAAGCATGGCAGTCAAAGTGGGCATCAACGGTTTTGGTCGAATCGGACGCAATATCTTTCGCACGGCGCTCGGCGACAAAGACATCGATTTTGTGGCGGTCAACGACATTACTGATACTAAAACGTTGGCGCACCTTTTGAAATACGATTCGGTGCTGGGGAATCTCGGCCATGATATCAAGACCTCCGGCAATGGGATTACGGTTGAGGGAAGGGAATTCCACGTCTTTTCAGAGCGCGATCCCGCGGCAATTCCCTGGGAGTCAGTCGGGGCTGAAATCGTAATCGAATCCACCGGGCGCTTTACTAAAGCGGAAGACGCGAAGAAGCATCTGCGCGGCACCGTCAAGAAAGTAATCATCTCAGCGCCGGCCAAGAATGAAGATATTACGATCGTGCTCGGCGTTAATGAAGGCAGTTATGACCCTTCGGCTCATCACGTAATCTCGAACGCTTCCTGCACGACGAACTGCCTCGCGCCCGTGGCCAAGATAATTCACGAGAAGTTCGGCATTCGCAATGCACAGATGACGACGATTCACTCGTATACCAACGACCAGCAACTACTCGATCTGCCACACAAAGATTTGCGACGTGCTCGGGCTGCCGCGCTGAACATGATTCCCACTTCGACCGGAGCCGCCAAAGCGGTCGCCCTGGTTCTGCCCGAATTGAAAGGAAAGTTTGACGGCATCAGCGTGCGTGTGCCGACAGCGAATGTTTCGCTGGTCGATGTCGTAATCGATGTCGAGAAGGAAACCACCACCGAAGAAGTGAATAAAGCTCTGAAGGACGCGGCCAATGAACAGCTGCGGGGAATCCTGGGATTCAGTGAAGAGCCCCTGGTCTCCTCCGATTTCAGAGGCAACTCAAATTCATCAATCGTGGACGCCGAATACACGAAGGTGATCGGTGGCCGGATGATCAAGATTCTTTCGTGGTACGACAACGAGTGGGGCTATTCCTGCCGCGTGCGCGATCTTGTCAAATACATTGCGGCGAAAGGGCTCTGAGAGTGTTCGTTGTCAGTGGTCAGTGGTTAGTTGTTGACTCTGAGAATATCATGCGAACAACTGACTACTGACAACTGGCTACTGACAATGAAGAAGCTTTCTATCCGTGACCTCGATCTCAAAAGCCAGCGCGTCTTCATCCGCGTAGATTTCAACGTTCCTATCAAAGACGGCCAGGTCGAAGATGACACGCGCATCCGTGCGGCGACTCCGACGATCGTTTACGCGATGGAAGAGCGTGCGCGCGTGATTCTCGCTTCACATCTGGGACGCCCGAAAGGCCAGCCTGTCGAGAAATACAGCCTGGCTCCGGTGGCGCAGCATCTTTCGAATTTGCTCGGCAAACCGGTTGCGTTTTCGAGTGACTGCATTGGCGAGCCTGCGAAAACAGCGAGCGCCGCCCTGCAAGACGGTGACCTGCTACTGCTCGAGAATCTTCGCTTTCACGTGGAAGAAGAGAAGAACGATGAAGCATTTGCGCAGCAGCTCGCTTCGTTATGCGACGGTCTTTACGTGAATGACGCGTTCGGCGCCGCGCATCGCGCGCATGCTTCAACGGTTGGCATTACAAAGTTCGTAAAGCAAGCCGCGGCCGGTTTGTTGATGGAAAAGGAGTTGGAATATCTCGGGCGCGTCATAAGCGATCCAGAGCATCCTTTCGTGGCGATTCTCGGCGGGGCGAAAGTGTCCGACAAAATACCGGTCATCAACGCGCTGATCGATCGCAAAGTCGATAAGATACTAATCGGCGGCGCGATGGCCTACACATTTTTGAAAGCAGAAGGTTTCACAGTCGGTAAGTCTCTGGTCGAAAATGATAAGCTGGAGACTGCTTTGCAAATCAAGCAACGTTGTGAAGAAGCGGGCGTCGAACTGTTGCTGCCTACAGACCATCAGGTCGTCGACAGCTACGAACCTATCAAGGGAACAGAAATTCTGGCCAAGACCATCCCGATCGAATTTACCAATGCCGGCCACGCCGGCATGGATATCGGCGTCGAGAGCATCGCGCTGTTCGCCAACGCTCTGCACGATGCGAAAACTATTATTTGGAACGGTCCCATGGGCGTCTTTGAAGAGCCGCCATTTGATCAAGGGACAATCGGAATTGCGCGCGCCGTGGCGGAAGCTGCGGATCGCGGCGCGACAGTTATCGTAGGCGGTGGCGATTCAGTCGCGGCCGTAACGCAAGCCGGCGTTGCCGATCGCATCACGCACATTTCAACCGGCGGTGGCGCGACGCTGGAGTTTTTGGCCGGGAAAGAACTGCCGGGGGTGGCGGCGTTAAGTGATCGGACTTAACCACCAAGACACAAAGCCACAAAGGTACGTGGAGTCTTTGTGCTCTTTGTGCCTTCGTGGTTATCTGGTGGTTACCTACAATGCGTAAACCTGTTATCGCTGGAAACTGGAAGATGTACAAGACGGTGGGCGAATCTGTCGCCACTGCGCTGGCTTTGAAACCTCTGGTCGCCAACGCGAATCATTGTGAGGTGGTGATTGCTCCTGTGTTCACCGCGCTGAAGAGCGTCGCCGATCGCCTGGACGGGTCGAACATAAAGATCGCGGCGCAGAACTGTGCGGCGGAACAAAAAGAAGGCGCTTTCACCGGAGAGGTGGCAGCTTCGATGGTGCGCGACGCGGGGTGTTCGCACGTGATCGTCGGCCACTCAGAGCGGCGGCAATACTTTTTTGAATCCGACGAGATTGTCAGCCGGAAAACTCAGGCGGGACTGGCCGCCGGACTTACGGTGATTGTGTGCGTGGGCGAGACCCTCGAACAACGCGATCAGGGGAGTGCCGAGAGCGTGGTGCGCAATCAGCTAGCGGGCGGATTGAGCTGGTTGACAGCATCTGATCTCGACCGTATCATCGTTGCTTACGAACCTGTCTGGGCCATTGGGACCGGACGCACCGCGACGCCGGAGCAAGCGCAGGAAATGCACGCGTTTATCCGGCGCGTTTTCGCGGAAAGGCACTCAGCGGCGGCGTCGGATGCGATCAGAGTTTTGTATGGCGGCTCAGTCAAGCCGGACAACATCGCCGGTTTGATGAAACAGCCGGACATCGACGGTGCGCTAGTCGGTGGCGCGAGTTTGCAGGCTGAGAGTTTTGCCGAGATTGTTAATTACAAATAGGCGGTTGTGGTTATTGGGTATTTGGTCTTTGTGCTCGAGCTTAGATTTTAGTGCTTAGTGCTTAGAACACTCAGTCAGGTTTAGAGCTTTGAACTTAGACTCTACCGCCCAGGTTGATCAAAGTACAAAGCTCTAAGCTCTAAATTCTAAGCTCTACGCAGTGGAGATTTTGATTTGTTAGCTTACATTTTCTACGGACTTTTTATCCTGGCGTGCATCATTCTGGTGGTAACAATCCTTTTGCAGCCGGGGAAGTCTGACGCCGGCGCGCTTTTTTCCAGCTCGGTTTCAAGCACGGCGTTTGGGCCCAGAGGGACGCAGACACTGCTTTCGAAAATCACGATTGGCGCGGCCGTGGCATTCATGCTAATCGCGCTGATTTTATCGCTGCCGGCGATTACCGGAAGCCGTTCGGTTTTGCAATCGGGCGTCCCTGAACAAACACAGTTGCCGACACCGGCGCCGACTGTACAAGCAACGCCGACCCCGGCCGCATCACCGTCTGCTACAGCGGCACCGACAAAGAAATAAACCGCCGCGCGCCGTTCAGGGCGAAGTCGCTTGCCTCAGTTGTTAAAGCAAAGAACCGATGCGTGGTCGTGAGTGAGTTTTAAGATTCCCGGTTTTTGAAAACCTTCCCGAACAAGCCGAAGTGGCGGAACTGGTAGACGCGCACGTTTGAGGGGCGTGTGAGGTAACTCGTGGGGGTTCGAGTCCCCCCTTCGGCACCAAACCACCGATCAAGATACCGCATGCAAATGCGGTTTCTTCATTTTTACTGGTCTTTTCACTCACCCACCGTTTTACACTGTTCAAACTTCCAGCACTTTTTACCCCTAGTTGAGACTTAGTTGGGACACCAAATTGTGGGGGAAGAGAGTCCTCTCTGGAACTTAGGTTTTTGCCGGATGTCTAATTCGCAACGCAGAGGTCGTGGGTTCGAGTCCCATCTGCTCCACCAAAGACAGTTGTGTCAGTTATTTAGCACGAGCCTTTCGCACCTGAAATCCTCTCTGCGTGGTCCAACCAAGATCTTCAAAAATGCTCACGTGCAAGGCGAGATCCCGTTCTTGTGTTCAGTAGGTCGCCGCACGCGCAATGCGGAAGGCTAGGCGTAAGCCAATAGCGTACTAGGCTTCAAGATTATTCCGAAGACGAGCAAGGTCGCGTTGTGGTGGCGCGCCGAATTGCTTCTTGTAATCTCGGCTAAAGTAAGACGGGTCCTCGTAGCCGACGCGGAACCCGGCGCTCGCGGCATCCAGATCTTCGCCCAGCATCAAACGTCGGGCTTCTTGCAGGCGGAGGTGCTTTTGAAACTGCAGAGGACTCATCGTTGTCACGGACTTGAAGTGATGGTGAAAGCCGGAGACGCTCATCCCAAGTTCGCGTGCGATCTCTTCCATCTTCAACTGTTCGTCAAAATGCTCTCGCAGGTGGCCGATTGCTTTCGAAATGCGGCGGGTGTCGCTAGCAGTGAGCAGATGTGCAAGTCGCGCACCCTGACCGCCGGCCAACAGTCTGTAAATTATCTCCTTTATAACGAGCGGCGCCAGGACTTTGCTCTCAGCAGGCGTTTCGGCGATGCGTATCAATCGAGCAACAGCGTCAAGCAAGTCGGCGTCTATCGCGCTGACGTTCATCGCCTTAACACTGGCGTCACCCTTTTTTATCCGGATGCCGGATTCAACAATGACCGAAGCGACAAGGGCGGAATCCAGGTTTAGGCTCATTCCCAGGTAAGGCAGTTCCTTTGATGGGGCTTCTATTTCGAATGTAACGGGCAAGTCGACCGTAAAAATCAAATAATGAAACGGATCGTATAGGAAAACTTCCCCACCCACGCTCGCTCGTTTTCTGCCCTGGGCCACAAAACAAAAGGATGGCTGAAAGAGCGACTGAACCGGCTCAGATGGTACTGACGATTTGATAAGGAGTAGACCCGGAGCGAAGTCGATCCTCCCGTCTTCGGGAAGGAGGCGACTCATTCGCTCGACGATTTCCTCTCTTGCGGTCTCTACTCTGCCGGCATTGCGTATGGCTTCCTGATTCATACCTTCATACTAATCTCTCTTGTTCATAAAAACACGTCCACGCGCCGGGTTTTGCAGGAACGTACAATCATTCACCAGAATCGTCATACCGATAATTATCCACAAGCCCTTAAAGTCGACGCACACGATGTGAACGAAGAGTTTATTTATGAACATGTCTTTTGAGAACAAAGTCGCACTCGTTACTGGCGCTGCCTCTGGCATGGGTTTAACAACAGCCAGAGCCTTCGCGGAGGCGGGGGCCGCGGTGGCGTTAGCAGACGTCAATGAGAGTGCGGTTCGCTCTGCCGCAGAAGAACTGGTCGCCGCTGGTCATAAGGCCATTGGCATCCGTTGCAATGTCGCCGACGAGGCTGAAGTAGCAGCGATGGTCGCGCAGACTATATCCACCTTCGGGCGTCTCGATGCGGCGTTCAATAACGCCGGCATACAGTCTCCTGCTATGGAAATGGCTGATGTCAGCGGCGAAGAGTTCGAGCGCGTGAACGGGATCAATCTGCGCGGCGTCTGGAACTGCATGAAGTACGAGCTACGCCAGATGCGCGAGCAAGGAAGCGGCGCCATCGTCAACAACTCCTCGATTGGCGGTCTGATCGGCATCGCCGGTCGAGCAGCCTACCATGCATCCAAGCACGGAGTGATCGGGCTGACGAAGAGCGCCGCGCTCGAATATGCCTCCAGAGGAATCTGCATCAATGCAGTGTGTCCGGGAACGATCAATACGCCGATGGTTGCGGAGATGTCGGCTAAGGAACCAGACGCTATGAAAGAGATCATGAGAGACATGCCGATTGGTCGACTTGGTCGACCGGAGGAGATCGCGTCTGCCGTTCTTTGGCTTTGCAGCCCTGGCGCAAGCTTCGTGATTGGTCACGCGCTCGTTGTTGATGGCGGATACACCGCACGGTGAGGACGAAAACCTGAAAGGAGATAGATCATGCTAGGAACTGTTCTCTATGGTCCGCGCGATGTGCGCTTCGAGGAGCGCGGCACGCCGACAATCTTAAAGCCGACGGATGCCATCATCAGGATGTCGGCCACTTGCGTGTGCGGGTCTGACCTGTGGCCTTACCGTGGAATCAATCCGGTTCCCGAGCCGACCCCGATGGGGCACGAGTACTGCGGCATCGTTGAGGAGGTCGGCAGCGGAGTCACTTCCATCAAGCCTGGGCAGTTCGTCATCGGTTCGTTTTTCGCCTCCGATAACACCTGTCCTCACTGCCAAGCAGGTTATCAGACCTCGTGCGAACACAAGGAGATCATCAGCACTGCACAGGCGCCGATTTTGCGTGTTCCTCTCGCGGACGGCACCTTGGTGGCGACACCGGATATTCCCTCGGACGATCTGATCCCGAGTCTACTGGCGGTCTCCGATGTGATGGGCACCGGCTGGTTCGCCGCCGCCGCAGCCAACGTAAGGCCGGGCGCAACCGTCGCGGTCGTGGGTGACGGCGCGGTTGGGCTCCTCGGTGTGCTCTCCGCCAAGGAGATGGGTGCTGAACGGATAATCGCCATGAGCCGTCACGAGTCGCGGCAGAAACTGGCGCGCGAGTTCGGCGCGACCGACATCGTCGCAGAGCGCGGTGACGAGGGAGTGGCCCGCATCAAGGAGCTGACTGATGGAATCGGCGCCGACTCGGTGCTGGAATGCGTCGGCACCCAGGAATCGATGATGCAAGCGATCCGTGCCGCCCGGCCGGGTGGGTCCGTGGGTTACGTCGGCGTTCCGCACGGAGTCGAACTCAACGGTGAAGAGTTGTTCTATTCACACGTCCATCTGCATGGGGGACCCGCGCCGGTGCGCCGCTTCCTGCCCGAGTTAATCGACTTGGTGTGGAATGGAAAGATCAACCCCGGCAAGGTCTTCGATCTGACCTTGCCGCTTGATCAGGTTGCGGAAGGCTACCGCGCGATGGACGAGCGCCGAGCGATCAAGGCCCTGCTGCGCCCGTAACGAAGGAGTTCCAAATGAGCATATGGTCGAAACACGAATTGTGCAAAATCGCTGAGGCAGACGATCTTCACATCTCACCGTTTCGAGAGGATGGGAAGACGTATGGCACGCCGACGTGGATTTGGTCCGTAGTGGTCGACGGCGCTCTCTACGTGCGCGCATACAACGGGCAGAACTCTCGCTGGTATCAGGCCGCAATGCGACGGAAGGCCGGGCGCATTACTGCCGCTGGGATGACGAAGGACGTTAGCTTCGAGCCGCTTGATGGGCCGATCAATGACCTGATCGATGACGCGTACCGGGCGAAGTACAAAGGCAGCCCCTACCTGAGCCCGATGATGGGCGCAGGCCCTCGCGCCGCGACAGTCAAGGTGATGCCGCGCGAGACCAATGCCTAATCAAGCAGTGCGCTTTTTTGAAGCGTGCGACGACACTAAGAAGGGGTGGTCAAGGATTTTGACGTGGACTCGTATACAGGGAATGCAGTTTTTCGTTCTGGCAGTAGCGATATGTCTTAGTCAGCCCGCTTGCGAAGCCAGCAATGCTGGGTTTCGAAACGGCCCGGCGAACTTACCGAATCAAGTATCAAATGAACAGGTAGAAAACATGAAGCTAAGAATAAAGTTCGAGGACAAGGTCCTGACGGCGACTTTGCGCGACAACAAGACCGCTCGCGATTTTGTTTCCCAGCTGCCGCTGACTCTAACACTCGAAGACTACGCATCAATCGAAAAGATTAGTGATTTGCCAAAGAGATTATCGACAGAGGGCGCACCTTCTGGCAGTGATCCGTCTGTCGGAGACATCGCTTTTTATGCTCCGTGGGGAAACCTGGCGATATTTTATCGAGACGCCGAGTACGCCAACGGACTAATCATCCTCGGGAAAATAGACGGTGACGCGGCAGCCTTCAATGTGCTGGGTTCCTTGAAAGTGACAATTGAGTCGGTCAAGTAGAACTTCAGCGGTTAACAAAGATATGCGCGATCGCTTCGTCTTCGACATGGTATAGCTGAAGGGTCCGCACGACATGGATGCGATCAGCAGGCAGTAAAGTGGAGGTACAGCATGAAACTACTCAATGCGATGGTCCTGTCGCTTTTTCTGCTGGCCTCTCCCTGTCTGAGTCAGGTAGCGTCGGCCCAACACTCACAGACGATCAACATCACCCGAAGGGGCTCGCAACAATCCAGTAAGGCATCAGCCCAGGACTTTACTGGCTCGGTTCGCATTGAGCCCGTTTTTCGATGCGCACGATCCGTCACGCGCCACCGGCGGGAGGGTGACGTTCGAGACCGGCGCCCGGACAGCATGGCACACCCACCCACTCGGCCAGACACTGATCATCACGGCAGGCACCGGCTGGATTCAGCAATGGGGAGGCCCGATCGAGGAGATCCGAGAAGGTGACGTCGTCTGGATTCCACCGGGAATAAAACACTGGCACGGTGCGACGCCGAGGACGGCCATGACGCATATCGCAATACAAGAACTACTCAACGGCAAAAACGTCGAGTGGATGGAAAAGGTCAGCGACGAGCAATACGGCAATCGGCCGTCATCACAAGGAGCGAAAAACATGAACAAAGAACCTTCCGCAATCAAGAAGAATTTCGGCGACTTCTCGCCCAAGTTAGTGCAGCTCACGGACGACGTTCTATTCGGCGATGTCTGGGAGCGTACGGAACTATCGAAGCGCGACCGCAGCCTTGTCACGGTGGCCGCACTCATCGCCGGCGGCAACTCCGAGCAGCTCCCGTTCCACCTGCAACGGGCCAAGGAGAACGGCGTCACGGAGGCCGAACTCATCGAGACCATCACCCATTTGGCTTTCTACAGCGGCTGGCCCAAGGCGATGTCCGCTATCACAGTCGCCAAGGAGATTTTCAAGAAGCAGCAATGAACAGTATCGCCGATGTCAGCTGATGAGGGTACGGTTCAACAGAGCTAAGGTCGGATCGACGTATACAAAAACAATATGGCAGTATGGCCACGCCTGATGCGGATAGGAATGCATCCAAAACTTTCGTGTCATGATTATGCCGCTACATCAAGTGGAGTAATTCAGAAATGGATATCAAAAGAAATGGCTCACAGCCTTCCGGCAAAGGACCAGATGAGTACTTTACCGGCACTGTGCGCGTTGACCCTCTGTTCGAGGCTCCCGATCCGGCGCGTGTGCGCGGGGCGAGTGTGACGTTCGAGCCGGGCGCGCGTTCGGCCTGGCATACACATCCGCTCGGGCAAATTTTGATCGTCACGTCCGGCTTTGGTTGGGTACAGAGCGAAGGCCAACCAAAAGTTGAGCTGCGTCCCGGCGACGTGGTCTGGTGCCCGCCGAACGAGAGGCATTGGCACGGCGCCACGCCGACGACGGCTGTGACGCACATCGCGATTCAAGAGGCGCTCGACGGCAAAGTCATTGAGTGGATGGAAAAGGTGAGCGACAAACAGTACCGCGCCGGATCAAGAGGCGAATAAACATACACCGGACCGTTCTCAGCTATGGAATTGTTCGACGCTTCTGAAAGATGGGTGTAGAGTACGTGAAATTTCAACAGACAGTTTTCCTTCGAACGGAGGCTCTATGTCAGACGACGATCCCCAATCGTGTCCGCCAGATCCCACTCGCCGCAAATTTCTTCTGACCACGGGAAGCAGTGTGGCAGCAAGCCTGGTTACGGCGTACGTACCGGCGCTCGCGAATAGCTCTGCAGGAGAGGACGATTCGGCTGCGGCCGGTGCAACGCCGACCATCGAGGGCGCCATCCCGATCATTCTGCGTATTAATGGCAAGGACCACCAACTTCGCATTGATCCAAGGACCACACTATTAGACTGTATTCGTGAGACGGTTGCGCTCACCGGAACGAAGAAAGGGTGTGACCACGGTCAATGCGGCGCATGTACGGTGCATGTAAACGGCCGGCGCGTACTCTCGTGCCTCAACCTCGCTCTGATGAACGACGGAAACGAGATCACCACTATCGAGGGCCTTGGGACACCGGAAGCGATGCACCCGATGCAGGCTGCGTTCGTAGCATGCGATGGCTATCAATGCGGGTACTGTACGTCAGGGCAAATAATGTCGGCCGTAGCGCTGCTCAAAGAGCCGTGTGGTCCCGACGACGCAGCCGTGAAGGAGCTAATGAGCGGCAACATCTGCCGTTGCGGCGCCTACGCCAACATAGTCGAGGCAATCCAACAGGTTCGAAAACGCGCTTAACCCACAGAGCAGGAGAAGCCATGCATACCTTTGAATTCATCCGGCCAACAGACTCCGCAGCGGCCATCGCCGCCGCCGCACAATCAAAGACGGCGCAGCAAGGCGCGGACGTGCGATTCATGGGTGGCGGCACAACCCTGATCGACCTCATGAAGTTAGACGTGGAGACTCCGGCACGCGTGCTCGATATTAATCGCCTGCCGTTCGACAAGATTGAACTCATGCCCGATGGCGGACTGAAGATCGGCGCCACAGTTCGTAACTCAGATCTAGCGTATGACCCACGTGTGCGACGCGATTACTCTGTGCTCTCGCAAGCCATCCTGCAAGGAGCCTCAGCACAGGTTCGCAACATGGCAACTGTTGCCGGCAACCTGCTCCAGCGCACACGCTGCATGTACTTCCGCGACACCGCGATGCCGTGCAACAAACGTGAACCCGGCAGCGGATGCCCGGCCATCGCCGACGGCAACCGCACGCTTGCCATTCTTGGCACAAGCGAGCATTGCATCGCCACCAACCCCTCAGACATGTGCGTGGCCATGGCGGCGCTGGAAGCAAAAATCCACGTCCAAGGTCCGAAAGGCGCACGCGCAATAGCATTGGGCGATTTTCATCTGCTGCCGGGAAATACGCCACATCGCGAAACCGTGCTGGAGCCGGGCGACCTTATCACCCACGTCACGCTTCCGCCGCCAATCGCCGGAAGCAAGCAGCTGTATCTCAAGTTACGCGATCGCGCGTCTTACGAATTCGCGCTGGCCTCGGCAGCGGTGGTGCTCACGATCACCAGCGGCATGATCACGCGAGCCCGTATCGCGCTCGGCGGAGTGGGTACAAAACCTTGGCGGTCGCCGGAAGCGGAAGCTGCATTGACCCAGAAAGCCGCAAGCGATACGACTTTCCGCCATGCTGCAGAAGCCGCGCTGCGAGGTGCAAAGCCTCAGAGTGAGAACGGTTTCAAGATCGAACTAGCCAAACGGTGCCTGACGCACGCCCTGCGCACGGCCGCCGCTAGCTGAATTTTCAGGAGCAACCATGGCGACAACACAGCAATCACCCGCAACTTCTCCGATCGGACGCGACACAGTGCGCATCGACGGCCCGCGCAAAGTCACAGGGCTGGCCCAGTACACCTCAGATTTCAATTTCCCCGGAATGTTGTACGCCGTGCCGGTGGAAGCCACGATCGCGAATGGCAAATTGCTCACGCTCGATACTTCGGCAGCGGAGAAGATGCCGGGCGCACGTGCGGTTTTTCATCGCGGGAATATCGGCAGGATCTTTCGTTCCACTCCTGCGCCGGGGTTTGATCGCGTTTGCCTGGAGCGCCGGCCCCCATTCGAAGATGACGTGATCCGATACTACGGCCAGTACATCGCTCTCGCCGTCGCCGATACTTTCGAGGCTGCGAAGGCTGCGGCCGATGCAGTACGTGCGACGTACTCCAAAGAAAAACCCAATGTTGAGTCGCTTCTCGAAGCGGGCAACGATCCTGACGTCGTCCTTACCGCCTATGGACCAGTGGAGCGACTGCAAAGCCACCGGGGCGACGCCGCAGCCGCGTTCGCCAGCGCGCCCGTCAAGCTCGACGAAACTTACGTCACGCCCGCCGAAACACACAATCCGCTCGAGCTGCATTCCACCACCGCGATCTGGGATGGCGAGAAGTTGACGCTGTACGACTCGACGCAAGGTGTGGTCAACCTGCGCGGGGTTCTGGCTCAGATGTTCGGATTGCCTAAGGAGAACGTGCGCGTTATCGCGAAGTTCCTCGGCTCTGGATTCGGGGGCAAGCTCTATCCGTGGACGCACGTTTCGCTCGCCGCTGCTGCGGCACGTCAGTTAGGCAAACCGGTGAAGCTGGTCGTCAGCCGCAAGATGATGTTTCAAACCGTAGGGCATCGCGCACGCACGCAGCAGCGCATCCGCGTGGGCGCAACGCGTGAGGGCAAGCTCCTCTCGCTGCAGCACGATTACATCTACCACATGTCGATGATCGACAATTACCACGAGGACTGCGGTGAAGCAACGCCGTTCCATTACAGCGTTCCCAACCTGCGCGTGACCTTCGGCCGTGCGCGGCGCAACATCGGCGCCACCGCCGATATGCGTGGCCCCGGCGCTGTACCCGGACTCTACGCCACCGAATCGGCGATGAACGAAATGGCCGATCAACTGAAGATCGATCCGGTGCGCTTCCGCCTCCTCAATGAGCCCAAAATCGACGAGTCACTCAACCTTCCATTTTCATCACGCCACTACGTGGAGTGCTTGAACCTTGGCACGGAGAAATTCGGCTGGTCGAAACGCAACCCGGTCGTCGGCTCGATGAAGCGAGACGGCCTGACGCTGGGTTGGGGCATGGCGGGTGCGGCATGGGTAGCAGGGCGATTCGCAGCCGAAGCGAACATGCAATTGCGTGACGATGGCACCGTGCGCATTGCCTGCGCCACGCAGGACATCGGCACCGGCACGTATACGATTCTGGCGCAGCTCGCGTCGGAGAAGACCGGGGCGCCAGTCAACAAGATCGAAGTTGATCTGGGGGACAGCGCGCTTCCAGATGGTCCGATCTCGGGCGGTTCGCTGGCCACCAGTTCAGTGATTCCAGCCGTCTTTAAGGCCGCCGACCAGGCGATCACGTCGCTGATGATTGTAGCCGTCTCAACTCCCGGCTCACCTTTCCTCGGACACAAACCTGAAGATCTCGCGCTGGAAGGTGGTCGCATCTTCGTAAAAGCCGAAGGAGTCGCGCAAGGAGTTGCGTTCGGCGATGTGCTCCGCCGAGCGAATGTACGGCTGGTCACAGGCAGCGGCAGTTCTGAACAGACGGCTTTTGTTCCGAACCCGAAGTTCTCCATGCACTCGTTCGGCTGCCACTTTGTCGAGGTCACGTGGCAGCCAGAGATCGCTCGTTTGCGCGTGAGCCGCGTTGTCACGGTGATGGATGCCGGTCGCATCTTGAATCCGCTCACCGGCCGGAATCAAATCCAGGGCGCGGTCGTGATGGGAATTGGCATGGCACTTTTTGAGCACACCACGTACGACCCGCAGAGCGGCGCGCCCATCAACAGCAACCTGGCCGACTACATGATGACGGTAAATGCGGACGCGCCTCCGATCGACGTGCATTTCCTCGACTATCCGGACAAAGAGATCAATGAGCTTGGTGCGCGCGGTATCGGCGAGATCGGGCTCGCTGGTATAGCCGCCGCGATCACGGCGGCGGTTCACCATGCAACGGGCGTTCGCGTGCGGGAATTGCCAATCAAGATCGAGAACTTGTTGGTGTGAATTTCGCTTGCGCAGCCAACACTTCGAGTATCTCCGCTCGCGTTTTCCCAAGTGGCCAATACGTGGACAAAAACAACTGCACACTACGGGTACGCGATGGAAGGAATGGGAAAAAACCGGAAAACCCTTGATATCTCTTGGTGGCTGCAACTTTAGAAAAGGCAATTACTTACGTTTTTGCCGAGAGTCCGTTTCGCAATGCGGAGGTCAGAGGGGCGATCACTCTTTAAGATCGTGCCTGAAGAGCAGAATGTGACGTGGATAATATCGGTTTGAACTTTCGGCAAGACTTTACTTCCTCTTTGCACTTTCGGCAATGTAAGCTTCCAAAATTCGGTAATCGCGGAAAGTTGGAGGCGGAGAACTCTTAGGGTTTAGGAGACCAACGGCAAAGAATTGCGTCGCATCGCGGCAAAGAAACTCTTCAAGTGACAGATGCCTCCTCTGAAACCTTCAATGCCGGGTCGGTTCTCTTGCTCCTGGTGTGGTCGCACTCATTGATGTAGCCAAGTGGCACCTTAGGCAGTTGGCAGCTCGAGTTCGCTCTTATCCATTACCGGTGGCTCCCGAAGAGGCGGGACAGATTCAGCCAAGCTGATCGCCTCAACCCCTTACCCCATGTTACGCGTGGGAAGGAGCGGGTTTCCGTCGGGTCGGCGTAGGCTCCGGTTCTGCTTCGGCAATGCCGGACAGCACGACTGGCTCACGGTCTGGGAATTCAGCAACCAATGACAGGTTGCCGCCCATTGCCTCGACGGTCTTCCGTAACGTGGAAAGCAAGAAGTCGCTGCGCTTTTCCAGACGAGAAACGCCATCCTGACTGATGCCGAGAACCTTCGCAATCCTCACTTGAGTGAGTTTCCGGGCCTGCCGTAGTTCCTGTAAGGTCATTTCTTCGGCAATCAGCGCAGCAGTGCGGGCCTCGACCTTCTTGCGGCGCGCAGGACCGATACCTTTCATTTTCTGTTTCAGGGTCTTCATGGCTAGTTCTTCCTTTCCTTTTTCAAGCGTGACAGATGGCCGTCAAACCGCTCATCGGCTTTCGCTATCAACTGCCGATAAAAACGCTTTTCACTGCCGCCCGACTTGTCACCCGCGACGAGAAGGATAGCCTTGCGCTTCGGGTCGAAAGCGAAAGCAACGCGCCAAACGCCATCATCGGCATCAAATCTCAGTTCCTTCATGTTCGCGTGACGGGAGCCTTTCAGAGTATCGACGCGGGGCCTTCCGAGTAGCGGACCAAACTTTTCGAGCAATCTGGCGTGAGCAAGCATTTCGTCCTGCACAGCTTCTGATAAGGCGCCAAACTCCGAGTCGAATTCGTCATGAAACGATACCGTCCACTTCACTTTCATAGTATGTACCGAAGAACATTATGTAGTCAACTACATATCGGAATGGCCAAACGTATCTTAGGAGCGCGGGAAGCTGAACCCCAGGTCCGTACGACTGCTAAAGATTTGACATTAGTCCTACTGTGTAGGAGATTGGGAAAGATCATTGCCAGCATCAAGAGAGAGGCCTGATATGAGCAGAAAGAAGACTAAGAGCCGACACATGACGGATGAGACGTTCGCCGAATTGACGAAGTCTGCTAAGCAGGCGCTCGCGTATGAGCGAGGCGAGGTTTCAGGGCATCGCGTCACGCGGATTGCGGTGCCGAGTCCTCCGCGGCCGATGTCATCCGCAGAAATCGCACGGATACGGCAAGAACTGAAATACTCTCAATCTGTTTTTGCTCGTGTGTTGAATGTCAGCCCGAAGACTGTATAGGCGTGGGAGCAGGGAATAAGAGTGCCGAGTGATGCCGCGCTCAAGTTACTGTCCATTGCTAAGCGACATCCTGAAGTGTTGCTAGAAGCGTGAGTGCGTTTGGGCTCTGGAGTCTGTTTCCCCGATCAGATCGCATGTTTATTAATACCTCACCGACCCCTCGAGGTCGGCGGCGCTAGCCCACCATCATCAGGATCTTCGATAGCATTCGCTCCTGGTTGTGACTCGGCGGTGGCACGGGTGAGTTCGGCAAGTCGGCTAGTTACCATTGCGGCTAACTCTATTGACTCCGGCATGAATTTCAAATAACGCTGTGTCTCAACAATCGAAGAGTGACCTGCGTACTCCTTAATCCCATTCAAAGGCACACCGGCTAGGGCAAGATTCGTCAAGCATGTGTGTCGCAGATCGTGAGGGCACCAGCCGCCTGGCACCTGTTGTCCATAAATTACGCCGACACTTTCAGAAGCCGTCTGTAGTACACCTCGAATCCAGTGATCCGGGCACCCAAAAACCGTGGGTGCGGTTTTTTCTTTTTGTCGGCGCTTGGCAATCAAAGCGGCGGCGGCCGGCGCTTTAATCGTGCGCCATTTTTGGGTTTTTGAAGAATAGAGTTTTACAGTCCCAAATCGTTCGCTGGATTCTTCCCACTTCATCCTCAAAATCTCTGCCATACGACCGGCAGTGATCAAAGCGATTTGAAAGAAGAACAGCGCATCAGCTAATTCATTGCTAATAGCTAGAGCACCAGATATTTTTGAAATCTCTTCATCTGAGAGAACACGGTCGCGCTCCTCTTCTGATTTCTTTGTAAGGGGACTTCGGGGAACCTTGTAGGTTCTAAGATCCGAACACGTTTGCACGGCGTGATTCAAAGCAGCCCGGATTGTGTTTAGCCCACGTCTGATGGTCGCTTTCTTTAGGGCTTGGCCGTTGGTTTTGCCGCGCTCCATCTCAGCGGCCATCCAAAAGACAAAATCATCAGATTGAATTGTGCTGACATGACGTTCGAGGCCTGCGAACTCACCCCAACGTTCAAGAGTTCGCATGTGGCCCGGCATGTTACGCCAGTACTTGCTATCGTCGGTCCTATTTGCTGCTAAGTTAGCCTTGGCAACCTTTAGGTAACTTGCAATCGCGCTGCTGATAGTAGTTTGAGCGACCGTGGGTGGCGGCTTGAGACCATAGCGCGCCTTCCACCCCGATGTCTTCAATGCCGCCAGAGCTTGTCCAGCCTCGGCCTTACTAGAGAAACTAAACTCCCGGTAGCGCCTGCGCGTCCCGTCTGGTTGTCGGAGCCATACGTCATAGCCCCAGAATTCTCCCTTAGAGCGCTGCACCTTTCTAATCTGGTTTGAGCCCCTCGTCCGTTCTTTGCTACTTGCTGTTTTCATCTTCACGCAAAAGCGCTAGCCGCATCTTTTCTGAAGAATGGAGCACGCACGCTGTATGGGCTTCCCGAGATAGCCTAGGTTGATATGAGGTTCTGGATTCGTCTCATGCCGCTAAGTCGGCACTGGCGGGACGGTCGTTGTGCAGAGAGGTTTGGGCCTTACTGGCCCGAGCTTCGCGAGTTCTTTCGAAGGCCTCGACCTCCGTTCGGAGAAACCGAATTGACTTTCCAAACCGAATGGGCGAGAGCGCGCTCGTCCCACACTTTCGAGAATATATGGCGCTTGGAGAGACGCTCCAACGGGTGGCGAGCTCGGCAACAGAAAGGTACTTTTGCTCGAATCTGTTTGATCGCTTAGAGCGAATGAGGGACATATTAAGATCT
>DASQAF010000011.1:0-1775 GCA_035635855.1 Pyrinomonadaceae bacterium | reverse complement strand
TTGAAACAAGTTGATGAGGTGCGCGCCAATAGCAGCTATCTGTCCGCAAGTGACGCGCGGTTGCACTTCGGCCTTGGATCGGCTACGCGCGTCGATCGAGTCGTAATTCGCTGGCCCTCCGGATTGGTGGAAAAGCTGGCGAGCCTGCCGGTGGACCGGGAAACGGTGATTCGGGAAGGGGCGGGAGAGGCTGTGCCCTCCGAGTCGAGGCGATAGGATCCCTTCGTTCGAATGGCAGATCGAGGAAGTCTGAGGATGGATTCTGAGAAGTCCGGAATCCTTAAGTCGGCATAAAACTGCATAGCATGAAACTGCGCAAAGGCAGTGTTTCCCTCAATTCGTGTACTGTACGTGCTGTACTTTGACTTAACTATCCATATTTGCGGATATCCAGCTTTTGGGATGAGCCTGACGCAACATTCCACTTTTTTGAATAAGCCTGACGCAACATCCCACTGAGCCAAAAAATACAAAAAACTCATTGACAAGTGAGGGCCGAGTGAGAGATATAGGTGCGCAACGGGGTGTTCTGTTGCGTTCAAGCTTCAGGCCGAGTACTGATTCTGATTGGATGACAAACTCCACTACGTCCTTCGCGGGGGTGATGCATGAATTCTGTAAAAAATTATTTTGAGATGTCGACGAGACTGTTTCGCGGCGCGTCTCTCTGCGGCTGCTTTGTAGCGCTGCTACTTCTCGCATTTGCGGCGATGCCGGCGCATGCGCAGGTGACGAACGGCGTCTTTACGGGGACGGTTACGGATCCCCAGGGCGCATCCGTGGGTGGAGCTGAGGTGGCCATCACGAACGCCGGCACGAACGCAACGGTCACGGTAAAGACCAATGCGGATGGTTTGTATCGAATTTCAGAGCTAGCTGTCGGCACCTACAGGTTGACGGTTACGGCTCCGGGATTCAAGAAAGCGTTGAAGACGGGCGTCTATCTCAACGCGGGAGCCATCGAGCGCGTGGATTTCAAACTCGAGCTCGGCCAGCAGACAGAGACGGTGATGGTGGAAGCCGGCGCGGTGCAGGTCCAGACCGAAGATTCGCGGTTGTCGACGACAATCGGTGCCGGCCAGATCTCGAACCTTCCGCTCAACGGCCGCAACGTTTTCGACCTGATGCAACTGGCGCCCGGCGCAGTTGATGCCCGGGGAGTTTCGTTCGAAAACGGGCACGGAACCGTGGTGAATGGGCTGCGGCCGAACTTCTCGGGCTTTCTGCTCAACGGCTCCTCGGACAAGGGTTTAAGCGGCGGCATCGTGACCACGCCGAACGCGGACATCGTCCAGGAATTCCAGGAGCTCACTCTGAGCATGTCCGCGCAGTACGGCGACAGCGCGGCGGCCATCGTCAACGTGGTGACCAAGTCCGGCACGAACACTCTTCATGGCAGCGTCTACGAGTTCTTCCGGAACAGCGCTCTCGATGCCAACAATTTCTTCCGCAACGCCAACAACACCGGCGACACGGATCCGAACAAGAATCCTTCGCTGAAGCCGGCGAAGCTGAACTTCAACCAGTTTGGCGGCACGCTGACGGGCCCCATCTGGAAGGACCATCTCTTCTTCACCGCTTCGTATCAGGGCGACCGCTTCGTGACACAAGCCAACCCGACTCCCATCAAGACTGAAGCCCCAGCATGGCGCAATGCGATTATCGCCTTCAATGCCGGCAATCCAAGCTCAGTCGCCGCGAAGCTCTACAGTACTTTCCCCACGGCGAGCCCGGGCACCCCGTTCCAGACGCTGACGCAATTTGTGCAGAGCGGA
>DASQAF010000010.1:0-76780 GCA_035635855.1 Pyrinomonadaceae bacterium | reverse complement strand
GATGAAATGTGGGAAGTGGTAAAACACTACCCGCTCATTCTCGACGTCATTGAACGCGCCGCCCGCACCGGCGGTAAGGAAAACGCTGTCACCTTGCTCGCTTCCCATGCTTACGAGGACTTTACCGGAAGCAAGGATGTTCCTAACCCGATCGGCGTCGCTCTCGCCAAAACCGCCGGCGTCAAGCTTATCGGCAAGCAGGTCGGCGACTACACCAGGCTAATTACCGAAACCGGCCTGTCGCCTGCAGCTCATGCCTGCATTGAAGGAATAAAGAACGTACCCGGCGAACACGCCCAATTCCTCGGCGTCTTTGGCTCCGGACAGGACAAGGTTGTGGAAATGCTCCAGATCGATCTCTCTCCAAGCGAACTCTGGACCTTCACCACCAACCCCGACGAGCGCAACGCACGCGCTCGGGTCCAAAGCATTAAACCGATGTGGCCCATGGCTGTAGTCATCGCCTGGCTCGCAGAACGTTACCCCCGAGGCCTGACCGCCCAGGGACTCACTGACATTGATGAATCCGAACTAACCAACGAGCTACGAGTAGCCTGAACACACCGAAATTCCGGAAGAGGTACACCTACAAATGCGCCATCTATCGTTCACCAGACAACTCCTCATCGGCCTACTACTCGGCCTCATCATCACCCCGGCCCAGCCAGCCAAGGCCCAATGGATCACTCACGACCCAATAGCGTACGCGCTCAAGATCCAGGAGTTCGCCAAAGAGATCGATTTCTGGCTCCAGACCGTAGAGCACTACTCCCAGATGTATGACAAAGCCGTGAAGCAGGTCACCAGTCTGGGAGGCATCCTCACCACCATCGACAAGCAACTCGCTCGTAACAAGAGCCTCGTATCCACCATCGCGAGTATCGGAAACACCGTGCGCCAGATCTACATGCTTAAACGGCAAATTGAAAACATGGTCCAATGCCGTATCCGCGCCGTGCGCTCCCTCGAATCAAGACTCAAAGCGGGAATCTTTAACCCGCAACAAGATTTGCAGGATCTCGAAGAGTACCTGCGCAACTCCATTGGCCGCTCGTCACAAGACACCGTGGCCAACATCGAACGTCTCGCAAATATGGACAACGAGTTCGAGCGTCTCCGTTACGAACTCCAAAACGCCTACGGCCGTCTCGCCGAAGCGCAAGCCGTTCTCAAACAGTATGAAGACATGCTAACCACCGAGATGGCCAAGCCTGAGGACGAGCGCCATTCACTCGGCATCATTCAAACTCAAATTTCTAACACCAAGATTCAGATCGAACAGATCAAGACTCAAATTAACGACCTAACAGAAAAGCTCGCCGCTAAGACTCAACAGTACGGCATTCAGCTTGAGACCCGTGCCGACTACGGTCAACAGGTCCACCAAACAAACAAAGCCTGGGAGGCTACGGTCCCGGTACGTAAAGACATCCTCGACGAAATCGACAAGACATTCGAAAAGGACGAAGGCATCGACGACGATCCCGCAGACGGTAATAACTAGGCAGTAACTCGCGGACATACATTGCTTCGACACCGAACAACGTAAGCCAAACTGAAAAGGAACAGGATGACAGTCCTACAGCCAACTACAGCTAGACTCAATCCCTGGCGCCACCCGATTCCTGTTGCGACCATTGCTTTAATTACAATCATTCTGTTCATCCTCACACCACCTTGTTTTGCTCAAGGCAATGGCGACCCATCCCAGTCCGCTACGCCGCCGCCTGCATCGACTCCATCGCCTCCATCGCCTCCTTGGGAAGCCGGCCAACCAAGCGCACAGATGGTCACCCTCATGAACCTCGTGCGAGAACTCGTTCCTTACATGCGCCGACAGATAGAAAAACCGCTCCTAGAAAAATTTAGCTTCCTGGCAATGATCCTTGCCAGCATCGTCCTTCTCTTTTCCTTTATCAGAACCATTCGGGAAAACGACGGCGCTTCGAGCGAGCTCTATTACTGGTTTGGCCGCGCCGTTTTTTGCATGGCCCTCTTTGCGATTGCGCCTGCCGCAATTTCTACTCTCTATAAGATCGGCCGCACATTAACCATCCCTATCGAACCGATGATCGAGGAAAAGCGCACAGCCTTCAACGATCAGTACTACGCGTTTGTGCAGGGTCACTTCATCATCAAAGACGAAAAGAACGTTTTCATTCAGCCAGCCTATATCGAGCCCGGCGAATACGGCTGGGTCGGTATCCTCACTGATCGCGAATCCGGCGACGGCAAGCTCAACGGCTTGAAAGCTATGGAAGGCGCTACCGACATGACCTCATGGTCCATGCCTAAGCTTTTCTTCGGCCTTAACCTTGCGCGAGGCATACTTCAGGCAGGAGAGATATTCCTTCTTGTGTTAAGCGGCTTCATCATGATCGGGCTCCGGCTCGCAGTGCCCTTCATGGTCGCCGTCGCTGTCGACAAAAAACTCGCCGAACGAATCTCCTACCCATTCATCTGGGGAACCGTCGTCTTCACAATGATCTTCCCGGTTGTGCGCGACACCCTCACCTTCATCGCTTATACGGTCGGCAGCTTTGGACTGTCGCTGTATGACGGCGCCGCTCCTTACACGATCGACGAGCGTACCTCACAGATCATCAAGAACAATGCCTACGATCCCACTCTGATAATTATCGTCACGCTCTGCATCATGCTCATCAACGGCATGATGCTTTGGCTCTCCCCATACCTGGCCTATCGCATCGCCACCGGCCAGCTCTTCGAGGCTGTTTCGAGCACCGCCTCCGGATGGATGGCCGCAATCATCGGCTCAGCTGTCGAATTCACCGGCCTGAAAACAGGGGCGGCATTACAGCGCCAGGCAGAGAACACACAAACCCAGGGCGGATACCAAGCTGAAATGACCAGAGCTAAAGGTTCGCTCGATGCCTCTAACCTCGGCGCTAACGCGAGGCAGATTTCCGGGCACGCGAACATTGAAGGCAATAGACAAGCGACTCTGGCGGCAATCGCTGGCGGAGCTCAAACAGCGCGCGGGATGGCCCAATCAAGTGCTAACTTCACGGTCGCCGCCACGCACGCACAGGTTGCCGATACGAATCGTCAAATGTGGGCTCGCGCCAACCAAGCCAACACCCAGACAGGCATCTCACAAGGGGCAGAGTCGGTCCGCATAGCCAGCGAGGCAAGGGCTCGCAAGCAGGAAATCTGGGGCGGCGCATCCACCGCGATCCCCTATGCCGGCACTGGCGTTATCAATCCCCTATTCGGGAACGTTGCCGTGGGCAACAGAACCCGCAACCTCAACCGAGCTAACAACGAGTTTTCCACCAACACCATACAGAACGAAACAGCCACCGCGAACACCGTACAAAAAAGTCAGTTCACCTATCAGAGCGACATGGAAACCGCCACCAAGGCACAGCTCGATGGCAACGTATCGGCCATCAATGCCGGAGCCGGAACCGCCGCCGGCGGCGCTAACCGTGGCGCAGCTATATCCAAAGCCGGAATCGATCAGGCGTACTCCCTTGAAGTGCAAGCCAACCAGGTTCAGTTCGGCAGTACTACAACTGCCGCCGGCCAAATCAAAGACGCGAATCTCGAGGCTGCCCATCTCCGCGAAATCTCAACCATTGTCAGCGGCGTAGCCAGGGATATGGACCGCCGTATCGAAGAAGGAATGCGCCAACGTTACTAACGGCTGGCGAGAGGTAAGAAATCACTATGGTAGCTTCTGAACAAACTCTACCCGACAACGCAGCCACAGTCGCTGGACCACCCACCACAACACAGCGGCAATACTCGCCATTGCCGTCTGTCTTCCGTGCGATTGAATACAACCTACCGCCGAACTACCGCCGGCTGCAGGATACCGAGCACGGCTATCACTGGATCTACCGAGTCACAAAAACCAATCTCAGCGCGCGAATTTATCCGAACGTTGACGGAGACACCATCAACATTTCAGTCTTTGATGACAGCAAAAACCCGGACTTCACCGCCAACGGCAGCGAGGTTATAAAAATGTGGTCTGGAGATCTCCGCATGACCGGGAACTGGCGTCGTCGACTCCGGCGCGCTTCCGGTGAAGCACTCGTTCTCGTCAACCAGCGCCCAAGATGCCGAAACTGCAAAAAGCCTCTTGTCTTGCGCGAACGCCGCGACAATCAACAACAATTCTTCGGATGCGAGGATTATCCGAGGTGTAACGGATCAATAACCATCATCGATCACGACCTGGACAGAAAAAGGGCGGGCAGCTACCACCCACAAGCTGAGCAATACGTCTCGCAGCCACAAACGGCAGCCAGCTAAAGGGAAAGTAACTAGAAAAGTATGAGTACCGTCATCGAGCAAACCCCTGAGGCCTCTTTCACTCCCACCGAGAGACAACTCAAATCGCAGACCCTGGGCTGTAACGCCAGGAAAGTTGCGAGCAAGCGCTACTCGGTTAAAGACCTCCACGGCAACCCAATCGAGGAATGGCCCGATATTGTCAAGCGCGTTGTCGATCACGTCTCAAGGGCCGAAACGGACCAGGCGAAGCATAACGAGTTCCATCAGGCAATGACTGAGATCATGCTCAACCGCGAGTTTTTGCCGAACACTCCCTGCCTCGTAAATGCCGGCCGCGACAATGGCCAGCTTGCCGCTTGCTTTGTTCTCGGAATTCCCGACTCCATTGCCGGCATCATGGACCATGCCAAGGTTACCGCGATGATTCATCAAACCGGCGGCGGCACCGGCATGACTTACGAGTCGCTACGCCCCGCAGGCGCCACCGTCAGCCTGAGACACGGCACCGCCTCCGGGCCCGTTTCTTTCATGAACATCGTCAATCAAGTAACCGATGTCGTGAAACAAGGGGGAGTTCGCCGCGGCGCGAATATGGGAATGATGCGAGTCACCCACCCCGACATTCTCCGCTTTATCCACGCCAAGAGCGATCAGCACTCCCTAGTTAACTTCAATATCTCGGTCAACGTCACGGACAACTTTCTCGCCGCCGTTGATAACAACGAATGGTTTCAACTCGAGTTCGATAGTAGACCATGGACCCAGGCGATCTATGATCCTGTCGCCGATGACGACTACGCCATTTACGTTCGCGAAGATAACTTCCCATGCTTCGCACCGGACCCACTAGTCTTTTGCGACCGTGACGCTTTCCTTAAACAGGACCTGACCCGATACAAGAAAGTCACGCCTCCCGGCCCAGGAATGATCTATGCCCGCGACATTTGGAATCGCATTATTGCGAGCGCGCACAAGTATGCCGAACCCGGGATCGCCTTCATCGACGAAGTAAATCGCCACAACCATTTGATGGCCTCAATGGGACCGATCTACTCGTGTAACCCTTGCGGCGAACAATTCCTGCACGCCAACAACTCCTGCAATCTTGGCTCGATCGACGTCAGCAAGTTTCACGACACCGACAGCCGCGGTCGCCGCAATATCAACTGGAACCACCTCCGCCACGTCGTCCACACCAGCACGCAGTTTCTGGATAACGTTATTGATACTTGCACCTGGCCACTCCCTGAAATCGAAGACACCGTCAAGCGCACTCGACCTGTGGGGCTCGGTATCATGGGCTTCGCCGACCTTTGTTTGAAACTCGGTATCACTTATGGCTCTCCGGAATCCTGCGAACTTATGCACGAGGTCATGGGCTTTGTACGCTATGAAGCCTGGAATAAGAGTCTTCATCTCGGCTTGGAAAAAGGCGCTTTCCCCGAATTTGAAGAGAACCGGTCGGCCTACCAGGAATTTATCTACGACACTATTGGACTTTCGCCCGAAGTACCTTTAACTCCTCGGAACTACGAGACAACCACCTGCGCACCTACAGGCACAATCTCGCTCGTTGCCGAAACCTCGAGTGGCGTAGAGCCAAACTTTTCCTGGGCCTACGTCCGCAAAGACACTATCGGCACTCGCACTTACGTACATCCCCTCGCCGCCGAAGCGCTCGGACTCCACGTCGATCAGACAGACCAGATCTCAATCGAACGCGCCGCCGCCTATGTTGTCGAACATTTAAGCGAGCTTCCGGCTCATTTCATTTCTGCGATGGACATCAGCTCCGAGCAACACGTACAGGTACTCGCAGCCACCCAGCTTAATGTAGACAACTCTGTTTCCAAGACCTGCAACGGTGCAAAAGACGACACGCTTGAATCGGTAAGCGAGCTATACATGCTCGCTCGACAACTCGGCTGCAAAGCCGTCAGTTACTATCGCGACGGCTCTCGCGACGAACAGGTCCTCACCAGCATGAAAAAGGACGCGCAGCCCAAGGAAACGATCGCAGATCCCATCCCCTCACTCTCCGAACTCCCGGAAGCGGTTACAGTGATCGATTGGGCTCCCGACCGAGAGGACCGCCCCAAGGAGCTTTCCGGCTCAACCTGGCAGATTGAATTCGACGGTCAAAGACTCTACGTGACTGTTAATCACAACGGTAAGCAAATCCAGGAAATATTTGTCACTGGACCAATCTCGTCGAGCGTTGGAAAACTAACATCGAAAATGCTGCGTGGAGGCTTTCACGTTAAGGAAGTCGCGCACATGCTCGACACTACCACCGGCACTCATTCCGTCTGGTTCAACCAACGGCTGCTTACTTCTCCTGAGCAAGCCATCGCTGAATGTCTACTCATCATGCAACGCCGTTTAGCCGGGCAGATGGATTCTGCGCGAGCTAATAAAACTACACCACACATCCAGCCAAAACAGGCAAGTGGCATGCACAGCATGATCGGAAAATGCGTCGAATGCGGAGGACAGGTAGAGTTTTCTGGAGGCTGCTACGTTTGCCGCGATTGCGGACGTAGTCGCTGTTGAGGCCACACTATGGACCACGCAACCAAAGACACGAGGGCGTGTAGCCCTTATTCATTGGAAAGAATAAAGCCCAAGAAATAAAGATTCGGCGGACGACACCTAAGCCATCAAAATCCGAACGGCCCTGTCAAACACTCCCGATCTCCGATGCCCAACGCGCAAGTCAACAAAGACCGTTCTACCTCAAGAAACGTCGGAACTCGTGCTCCACTGGTCTCCGGCGGCTTCCAGCGCGTAAGCAAGAAGCGCCCGTGCCGCATTTGCGGCAGACCTTATTATTGTGGCTACTCAACCGACGAACGTACTTCCATTTGTATGTGGATAAGTGACGGCTCAACTTACCGCGGAGAATCAAAAAACGGCGGAAACATTCACGTGCACACAGATATCGCTATTACTCCAGCCGTTCACCAAAACGCTCGCCCTGCCCCACCTTCGATACCACTCGCTTCACTTGAGATCCGCGACGCCGTTTTTCAGGAACTAATCAAAATCTCACCCGCCTCCAGCTATCACGCACAGCTCGTCACCGGCCCCGGCGGCCTGTACTCGCGTGGCCTGCTCGAACACCACGCTAAGAATTACGGCGCTCTCCCACCAACCCAGCAAGAACGCGCAGCCCTTGCATCTGCTTTGCGTAGGTTCGTACTCTATACTTTCCCCGTAGACGGCAAACTCCATTCACGCGCCGGCGTCGTCGGCATACCAGGCTTTTGGCAAGACCCCTCTGGTATGGTCCATATCTGGAAACCCCGAAACTACCGAATGCCTATCCTTGTCATACCCTACAAGGATTCAGAAGGACTGATCCAGGCATGTCAAATTAGACTTCACCCGAACGACATTCCCACCGGCGAAAAGAAATACCGATGGCTCGCCTCTCCCCTCGAACGCCGCGGCACCAGTTCTGGCACGCCCATACACTTCACTTTCCTTCCACGAGACTATCCGCCTGGTGGAACAGTCGTCATTACCGAAGGAGCACTCAAAGCAGAAACTCTCGTAAGGTTCAGGCCAAAAGCCCGCGTCATCGCAACCACCGGCGTCAGCTGCTCGCACCCTCATATCATCGAGGCATCAAGACCATACAACGCTCTAATAGCCTTTGACGCCGATCATAGAACCAACCCGGCTGTCTGCCGCCAGCTCGCCAGACTCATAGCCCAACGCACGCGAGACTCGCTAGAGCACGGTCTTTCCACAACAACGAAGATAGTGTTTTGGAAGGGACCGAAAGGCATCGACGAGGCCGTTCAGGAAAATATCCAATTGACCGCTCTTAGCATCTCCGAATGGTATGCAACCCTCAGAAATAAAGCATTCGAAGAAGTCGAGCGATTCTGGACAGAGATCGGCTTCAAACCTCGACCTCGCATACCCCTACTTCACAGGCCCGATACATCGAACTAAATCGCCCTCACCACAACTTTCTCCTTCAAATCGTGAAAACTGGTATAAAGGCTGTGGGCAAAGCGCGACAACTACGCGCCGCGTCCCAGGAAGGACCGTCATGGAGTCTCTATGTTCAAAACATCAACCAGCCCCACCCACGCCTTGTTGTGCACGGCTCTCCTCATCTTCAGTCCCTTCGTATCCCTCACTGCGCCCATTTATCCTGCGCACTCTGCGCTCCGTGTAAACTCGCCGGTCATGATCCAGGAGCAGCCTCCCCTTTCCGGCTACCCAATCCAGTACATCTCGTTCGCAGGCACGACTTACAACCTTACCGCCTACGACGGCAAATACACTCGCTACGCCCTTCCAGATTCTTGGACTCAAGCGGGCGCACTCACTCCATCTCAACTGCGCCGACTTATCGACCTCACTGATCTCACTTATGCCATGCTCACTGAAATCACGGCAGGAGAACCGCAAGGCACCGGCCTTCTCACCATCGCAGTGATCCCCACCGGCGCCAATGCCGGCCATGCAGGCTCAAACTTCAAAGGCGTTGAGTTGTCCGAGAACGAATTAGGCTCCGTGATCCAAAACATAAACTCCGATCTACTGAGTCCAGAGTGCGTTCATGAGCTCGCACACAACTTTGAGATTTGGATTTTGTACCTAAGCCTCGGATATCCTGACTCAAGTCACGCCTGGACATCATTCCTGATTCCCTTTCTTCAATACTATTCGCGCGCTGGCATTCTCCAATCCGATGCCGACGCACTATTCGAAAAGAAAATTACTGAATACACCCTTGCGTGGGATTCCACCGGAGCCACGTGGGCCCAATGCGTGAGAAATGGCAATACCTGCCCGAATGTCCTGGCAAACAGCGCCTGGGCGGGACTCCTCTTACGCTTTACCAAACTACACGGGATTGAAGCAGTCAAACGAGCTTTCAGATACATACGCGACTATGCCGCAACTCATCCGGCCACCGGCACAGATCCAACGAGCCCACAAACACGTGAAGAAAAAAACGACCTCCTTATCGAAGCTCTCGCCGAGGGCGCGCAACGAAATATTCTTTGCGAGATAGACACCTGGCATTGGTTTGCCACTCCAGAAGCTCGCAACAGAATCAGCCAAAAATTCCCCGGATCAAATCCCTTTTGCATAGACGCCGACGGCGATGGTTTTACGCCTTTAGCTGGAGACACTGACGACAACAACGCGCAGATCAAGCCTACAGCAATCGAGACTATAAACAACGTTGATGACGACTGCGACGGAATAGTAGACGATCTTCTGTTGACCGAGCAGAGCGACTTTCCCTCAACTGCACAATCCGCGCCGACTATCACTATTCCAGCTAAGATTCGCGGCCAAGTCACTCCCTCAGACGTAGACACACTTATTATCAACTTCACGGATTCTCTTCCTCGCCGGCTTCGACTCAACCTGCAAAGCCCAAACACCTTTGTTGGTTTCATACAGCTCCAGCCCGTCGACTTGAATGGCCGTACTCAATCCTTTTCAGTTGCCGGCGGCGGCGCTCAAGTACTCACGCTCCCACGTCCCGGCCTTTGGGCCCTTACAATTCAAAACTCTACCTCTGGCACTTCTGACTACACGCTCACTGTCGAAGATGCGGGCACGCAAACCGCACCAGTGCGCTTAAACGTAACTCCCGGAATGCCGTCAGGAACTATCCAAGTTTCTGCCACCATAGATACCAGCCGCTCCTACCTACTCACGCCCAATGCTGTCCGCTTCTGGTTAGGTCCCTCCAGCTTTGTCCAAACCACTCCATTCCAACAACAGCTTTCATTGTCACTCCCAATCCCCGCCGGCACTGGCCCCTTCAGTCTGCGCGCTCAGCTCCTGAGCAATGCCACGCCTGTCAGCAAAGCAACCTTACCGTTATGGATAGACAGGACAACCGGCGAAATGCTCGAACAAACTCCAGATCTCTCAATTGCCGCAGACACGACTCTGCCTACTGAGACTCGCGCTGGAAGCAACGCCACCTATGGCTTCACAATCACGAACACAGGTCCAGGTCTGGCCAAGGGGATTGAAGCCAATGTCACCATCCCACCAGGACTCAGCGCAATCTCAGCAGCAACCACGCTAGGAACCACTCAAATAACTGGTAATAACTTTCACTTGGCGGTCAACCAACTTGCCACCGAGGAAGCCGTGAGCTTTTCAATCACCACAACGAATCTAAATGCTCAAGGAACCATTACAACAACAGCAACGCTAACAGCCTCTACCGCCGACCCGGTTCAATCAAACAATTCAGCTTCAATCACCGGCTTGTTCACCGCTGCTCCCACTCCAACGCCAACACCGACGCCCAGTCCAACTCCCACGCCTACGCCAACTCCAATACCGAACGCTAATATCCAGCTCCAAAGTTTGCCGGCAAAGCTCGAAACCGCTTCAACCAAAAACGTACTCGCTCAAGGCTCGTTGGCCAGGGTCACGATCACCTTGCCTGCCACATCACTGCTAGACAGTTACGGACAACAAAATCAAAACGGCACTTGGCCCATCACGCTCGCCGGCTTTCAAATACAGATCGGTTCGCTCTCCGCAGCCATGATCGCCGTCAAACGGATTCCTAACTCTAACCCTACGTCATACACCGTTGATTTTCTTATCCCTGATGCGGCAACTACCGGAACCCAAGTCCCGGTTACCGTTAACCAGGAAGCACCGCTAAGCAGCTGGAACACCACCGCTACAATTAGAGCAACCGCTCCCGCGTTCTGGGCCCTTGATGGAACCGCAAACGGTCCGCTTCTCACACTGGACGGCGACCTCTTAACCGCTTTCACGCCTAACGCTCCTTTTCTAGCAGACGGCACAAGACGTATTTTACTGTTCGCCTCCGGAGCAAAAAAGCTCGTTGAGCAAAACACGCTCATTCTCCACATAACCTGCCAATCCGGCTCTCAAGCACTATTGGTCCAGGACTTCGCCGCTACACTCCCCTCGCTGCCCGGACTACAACAAATCATCATTCGCATTCCCACCGAACTCGCCGGATGCGGCCAAGCTCAATTAACGATCGAGGGCGCCGAAGACAACCAAGTCTTTCTACTCATCCAATAAATTTTGACTCTGCTTTAACTTCAAACTTCTGTAGACCACCGGTTGATTACCATATTTATTGCAAGAACTTTTTTTGTTGACAGCCAGTTTTGAACGTATAAAATCCTGCGCACTAGGCGTTTAGGTCGCTGGGGTGAGGACAGTGACCACAAGAGGCGAAAGCCTCCGTCAACCGATATAAAGGCCGGACACAATCCGGCCTTTCGGTTCTTTAGCCCCCTACAAACACAACTACAGACGAAAATCGAAGGTAAGTTTAGAGAAGTGCTCGCAACCGATCTTTAGTAATCGCTTCTTTAGGGCTCTTCGCTCCGCCCTGCAACCAAGAATGGATTTTCTTTAACGTGACTGTGTGAGTAATAGCCGTGCGCACCTCAACCTCGAGCTTGCTCAGCTCACCTGGCTCACAATCATGCTGCCTGAATGTCCGCACCGCCAAGACAGCCGCCTCATAAAGACTCTCTGCCTCTAGCTCGACGGAATGGCGCAAGCCTTCCATGTCTACATAAGAAACAATACAAGCCGGCATGACGCCGGCGAGTCTAGCATTTTCGGATATTTTCGCCAATCAGACGCTGTGCCATATACGGCACACACCCACTGGGGAAAACCCCAATCCAAGACCGCTTGACCTACCACCAACTTTCACGAGAGCAGACAATACCGAACGCACGCTGTCAGCAAACGCGAACACCCGAGCAACGCACCCTTCTCAATCTACTTGGGTTTTTAACACCCAACCCGCTCATTCTCCCGCTCCATACACACGGTCAAGGTTTCAGACCCACCTACCCACTGCTTCTTTTCAGCCTAACCCCTCGCAAACCACCAATTTACTTCGCCATAGAAACATTCACTCTAAATGGCACACCAGGTGCAATAAACCAAAAGGGCAGATTGAAGCTTCCTAGGCCAGCTCACGAGCAATTGACTTCCACCTTACTTGATATTAAATCCTAAGGCGCAACGAAGCTTCCTTCCCATGTCAATGCAGATACCTTTAGTAGCTTGAACCAGGAGAAACCCATGTCCAATTTCCTTTGTCGCTGGCCAAATGGCGATCTCTCGCTTGTTAGCGCTCGAGATCGTGATGCCGCAATAGTCATCCTTGATGAAATAGGTGACGCAACCGAAGCAGAACTGTTCGAAACGAACGACTTGTTCGTTAATTTCACCTTAACTGATCAAGGTCATTTAGAGTTCGAGAATTTCTCGGAATCGTTTGACACCGACATTATGGAAAAATGTTATCCCTTAATCTTGAAGGCGCAAATGGAAGACGAAGATGAAGGCGAAGATTACACTCAGGCTACCACTGCCGAACGCTTGCGCTTAGCACAAGTCCAGATAAACCAGACTGATGAATTGGCAAAAAATATTTTCATAGCCCGCCTGGTAACGGATAACAATATCGACCTCAACACCGCGATCGAAACATATAAACAACAACTACCACTACTTGATCGCACCTGGCACGATTTAGCGCAAACGTGTGATAACGAGCGTTCGCTACAAATTCAGTCCGGCGGACAGGCTAGAAACTTTGAAGTTTCCGGCAACCTGGAACCTTACGAACAAGACGACTTGCTCCCCCACCTTCTCCTCGCTGCTGTCTTAGCAGCCGAAATGAACGCAAGTATGATCACTATTTGGGACGATGTAAAAGAAACTACCGTGGAACCTATTGGAAGTTATTGGCGCTGGCTGGCCCAAGAAGCGCGTCGCTTGTCCCTCGCGACGGAAATCCGGCCTAATTAAACCACTCACCATCCTATAAGACGCCCAAACAATGTCGAGACAATCCAATGAGTCTCATTCGACGAACAACAAAACCTAGAATCACCGCCAAGCAAGTCGGCGAAATACTCGGCTGCTCACATAAAACAGTTCTTAACGGCGGCGCCGGGACTAAAGCCCTCACACGAATTCGCAACGGCACCAAACAAGTACGGTTCCTACTCGACGAAGTATTAGCCCTCGCCCAGCGCCAAGAGGGCCACCAAGATAACCGCGAACTTACCATCAAAACTCCAAGTGAGAAAACTTATGGACAGCCACACGCAGTCTCACTATAATTCTGCGCTTCCAACACCCAAGGAAAAAGAGCTGCGAGCAGGTAGTCGCAAACGAAGAACTACAATCCTTCAAGCACCGCCTGTTAACAGCTCGCGCAGACAAATGGCAAAGAATTTCCACCAATACACCGGTCCTGGCGGACAAACGCTCCATCGCTATGAGCGTCAGTACAAAGGCGTCCAATTACGAAAAAAAGGGTTTACGCGAAAGAGCGATGCTGAAAAGCACCTGCGCCAAGTAATGGATGATATGGACGCCCGAGACCGAGGCGAAGTTCGTTGCGATCCAACAACCGCCCAAGAGGCGCTTAATATATATAGACGCACCTTGGATATCCGCGCGCAAAGCAAAGCGAAGCAATACAGCCACAACGTAAATTCAAACTGCAAAGTCCTTCAAGAATTCGTAGACCACTTTGGCCCCAAACGACTGATCCGCGAATGCACCGAAGACGATCTTCGGGAGTTCTATCACATTCTTTGCTTCAAGCCAGGCCTGAACAAAAATAGTGCCGGCGTTTTCATAGGACGCATTCAAGGAATGCTGAAAGCCGCACAGCGAAAAAAAGCAGATCTCGCCACATGGCTACGCCCCACATTGAAAGTCCATCGCAGCCCGGAGTTTGAACATCGAGTTGTTGAAGATTGGGAATACGCCACGCTGGTTCAAACCCTACTGGATCCCCCCCTAGCGCCATCAAGACGTGAAGAACGAAAAGCACTATGGCGAGAAGCTGGAGATGCCATCCAACTCCTGAGAATGACTGGCGGCAGACTTAACGAAATACTACGAATCAAACTCTGGCAGTTTATGTGGTCGAAAAATATTGTCAGGCTTGAAGCCACAAAAACGGAAAACGAGAGAGACCTTCCATTCTGGACCCCCATAAGAGACTTAGTACAAAAAAGAATCTCAGAAGGCCTCACCGACGACCAATACCTATTTCCCCGCGCTACCACAGAAACATTCGATAACGCCATTGGCCGCGCTTGCCTCAAAGCCGCCAAAGCCGTGAAACTCGACTACGGCCGCGAAGACGGTTTCACCTGCCACAGCCTCCGGCACACCTTCGTCACCAGAATGATGGAAGCAACAGGAAACGACGTAGCACTAGTCATGTCCTGGAGCGGCCACAAGTCATTAGAGTCCTTCAAAATCTATCTTCACCCGACCGAGAAGGGCTGTATACTTGGTGAACAGTCCACAAATACCGTTGCGGACTTCTTGCGGACTTTTGCGGGACGAGCGGGAAATGCGAGCCATCCGAGCCAAGTCGCCGACTTTCCTAAACGCTTGAAAAGAAAGCAAGTTGTTGTATAGCTTAAACTTAGTTAAAACATCTGCCCGCTTAGCTCAGTGGTAGAGCACTCGCTTCACACGCGAGGGGTCAGTAGTTCGAATCTACTAGCGGGCACCATCTTTTTCAATAACTTACGGGCGACCCTTTCGATCTTTGGGTCGCCCGTTCTGCTGCGCACATTTTCGTGCAACACATTGAAGTCAAAATCGTCCACGATTTTTCACAAAATCGACCCTCCGAACCTTGCCTTGTCTCGATGAAGTTTTCAGGCTGATACTGCGAGTGAATGTAGGTGTTCTTAAGTAACAAACTCAATCACAGAGCGACTATTCTGTCACATGAAACGCGTGTTCTCACTTCACCGTGACCTCTGGACTGATTGTCGTTGGAGGCATCCTAGGATCATCGCAAACTCGACCCGAAACCTGGCAACTAAATGCTATTGCTTCGACGGAAACCTCCGCTTCACTTTCTCGATTTGCTCTTGCAGGGCGGGTATCAACGAGGGGTCCAGCTTGAGACACTGGTCGAAGTCTTTCTCCGCTCCCGCCCGGTCGCCTTGAGACAGCCGAGCCAATCCTCGGTTTCCGTAGGCCCTGGCGAAAGATGGCGCGAGCGTTATGGCCGCATCGTAGTCGACGATGCTGCCCTTTAGATCTCCCAAATCTTGAAAGGTATTGCCTTGATTGCTGTAGGCGTCTGCGAGTCGAGGGTTGATTCTGATAGCCCTATCGTAGTCTGCGATAGCTCCTTGCAGGTCTCCCTTAGCGCGGCGTACCAAACCGCGATTATTGTAGAAGGCGGCATTATGCGAATCGAGCCAAATGGCCTTATCGAAATCGGCCAGAGCTCCGTCCAGATCCCCCCTTACTCTTCGGACATTGCCGCGATTGTTATATGCGGCACTCAGGCGCGGGTTGATTTCGATGGCCTTGCTGTAGTCATTAATGCTCCCATCCAAGTCTCCCTTATCGGTCCGGGCTTTCCCTCGATGGTAATAGGCTTGGTCCATGTGAGGATTAATTTCGATGGCCTGGGTAAAGTCAAGTATGCTGCCGTCCAGGTCTCCTTTGTGATATCGGGCGCTGCCGCGCATGATGTAGGCGCTGGCCCAGCGCGGATAGGAGATGAGGGCTGCATCATAGTCGACTATGGCCCCATCCATATCACCTTTCTTGAACCGCTCATTACCGCGATTGTAGTAGGCTGCGGCGAAGCGAGAAGGCTGCGCCTGAGCAAGTGAAGCACCAGCTAGCAACAGAATGATCATCAGCGGCACACAACAGCAGCCGTGTCCGTTAGCAGCATTGGTAGCGTTGTTGATCTTTCGCATCGCCTTCTACCTCCAATCGGGATGTATTTTGAGTAGTGAGTTTCAGCAGATAATCCGTAACCGATCCGATCTCAAGCCAAGGAACTTATCTTCATAGTGTAAGCGGGCCAATGAGAGGGAAATCATCTCCCGATATCGCCCGCGCACTTGCGAGTTGCACAGGCTCAGGGATTCGTCAGGTGTATGGCGAACGACAGGTAGAAGTCCCCCATGTCCTGGTCGCTCTGATTAGGTCTAGTTGCTACCTTAAGCAGCTTGGCGACGTTCTTTATTTCACCGTTAAGTTGGGTTGCGCTGGGTTCAATCTTCCATTGATTGCACTTGGCATTCGCGTCAGTGCCGACACAGGTGACCTGGGTCAGGTTCACTTCTGGGAAGTTGTCGGCCCGCATGGTCAGTCGGTAGCGCACACCGCTCGCGTCGTCAAAACCGACGACGAGAGGACAATACACGGTCGCGCCGCCGGGGATCGATCGCATGTCAGTTCCATAGACGCTGCACTGCTCGATGAATCTGGCTCGCACCATCTGATAGGCGAATGGCGCGGTCGGCGCGCCGCCATTCGGACCGCTGCCCGGCACCGCATCGCGCAGATCAATCAGGACCTTGCGTTGGGGCGAGGAATTGTAATTAAGCATGTCCAAGACCCAGCCTCCCAGAGAGGCTTGCAGTATGGACTGTAACGAACTTGAATTTCTGTAAGCGCCAAGTTGATCGCTTTGAATGCGCAGGGTGGGTATCGTGTCAACGCCAAGCCCGTCAATTGTAGTCGTGACTGGCGTATCCGATGGCGGTTTCCCCTTCGCTCCGACCGTAAAAACCAAACCTGTCGACACCAGCGCAAGCAACAACGAGACTGTGTGCGCCAGCCTTAGGGTTCTTTTCATTTTCATCATCTTCGATTCTCCTTCTTGACTTGGCTACAAATCTTGGCCGGAACGCAGCTCGAGACTCGTCGGTGATCGCTTTCGTCTCGCCTCCAACTAATCTTGTTCCGGCCTCACTCTATATAGCGATAAAATGACGGTGAATTCAGTCACGACTTTTCCAAAGAATTTGAGCCTGAGAGTTTGTCAGCACGTGGAATATTGCTCATAATCCCGATGGACGACCGGTCGTAATAGAGGCTTGGGTTGCATATATGCCCGCCCTCCCCCAGGAAATAACTCAACTGCTGTCCAACTGGAGCCAGGGTGACAAGGCTGCTCTGGATCAGTTAGTAGCGCTCGTCTATCCCGAGTTGCGGCGGCTAGCCAGGCGCCATATGGCCCGTGAGGATCCGGCCCACACACTGCAAACCTCCGCGCTGATCAATGAGGCTTACCTGAAGCTTGTCGACCAGAAGAGTGTGCAGTGGCAGAGTCGCGCGCACTTCTTTGCCGTGGCGGCCCAGGTGATGCGCCACATTCTGGTGGATCACGCGCGTACCCGTAACTATGCCAAGCGCGGCGGTGGCGCGCCCAAGCTCCCGCTTGACGAGGCCGCAGCTTTGACCGAACAACGAGCCGCGCAGTTGATAGCACTCGACGACGCTCTCAATGATCTTTCGGCGCTCGATGGCCGTAAAAGTCAAATCATCGAATTACGTTTCTTCGGCGGGCTGAGCCTGGAAGAGACGGCTGAAGTAATGAAGATCTCGCCGTCAACGGTTCAGCGCGAGTGGCGGGCGGCCAAGGCCTGGCTCCATCACGCGATGAGCAAAACGGACGAATCGTGACTGAACTTGCCCAGATTTCTCGCTATAGATAGACGAATAGGTCTGTAGAATTTGAGTGTAGTAATGACTCCAGAGCGTTATCAGCAGATTGATCAGATCTTCCAGGCTGCGCTCGCGCTCGAACCTGACCAGCGCGCGGCTTATCTAGACGAAGTGTGCAGCGGAGATGAAACGCTGCGCACGGAGGTAGAGTCGCTGATCACTTCAGATCGCGGCGGACTAAGCTTCATTGACGAGCCCGCGTTCGAGATGGCGGCTCGGCTTTTGGCAACCGATGAACCTGCATTGGCCGCCGGAGATCGTATCGATCGTTACGACGTTCTCTCGTTACTCGGCTCTGGCGGCATGGGCGAAGTTTATCTGGCTCACGACGAAAAGCTAGATCGCAAGATAGCTCTCAAACTTCTGCCTTCTTACTTCACCACGAATGAAGAAAGGTTGCGCCGCTTCCAACAGGAGGCTCGGGCTGCTTCAGCCCTCAATCATCCAAATATTATAACCATTCACGAGATAGGTCAGGTCGAGAATCGGAATTTCATCGCCACGGAGTTCGTCGATGGTGAAACGCTTCGCCAGCGTATGAAACGTGGGCCATTGAGCCTTAACGAATCGTTGGACATCGCAATTCAGGTCTCCAGCGCGCTGGCCGCAGCGCATCATAACGGAATTGTCCATCGAGACATCAAGCCGGAAAACATCATGCTGCGTCGCGATGGCTATGTGAAGGTTTTGGACTTCGGTCTCGCTAAGCTCACAGAACAGCGCGAGCCGCCAACTCAAGTCGATGTCGCTGATAACGTCGATATCTCCTCCGGTTTGCTGATGGGCACGGTAAAGTACATGTCGCCTGAACAGGCGCAGGGCGAGCAAGTCGATCAGCGCAGCGACATCTTCAGCCTCGGCGTTGTGCTTTATGAAATGATCGCAGGCCACGCGGCATTCGAAGGCAAAACCACAAGCGATCTGATCTCAGCGATAACTAGAGTGGAGCCTCTGCCGCTAAAGCACTACGCGCCGCGGACTGTCGATGAATTACAACGAGTTATCACCAAGGCTCTGAGCAAAGATAAAGAAGCGCGATACCAAACGGCGGGGGAACTGCTCGTTGACCTGAAGAAATTGAAGGAAGGTTCTACCGGCCCAAGCGTTGCTCACCTGTTTAGTGGAATGAAGCAGCATAGGGCTGCCGCAACTCTAGGTGTGGCTGTCATTGTCGTTGCTATCACGGGCATTCTTTTTGGCCTTTACAAGTCCTTCAAATTGAGAAGCTCGAACATTCCTTTTCAGAATATGAAGGTGACGAAGCTCACGAGCTTCGGCCATGTCCATGAGCCGGCGATTTCTCCAGACGGAAAGTATGTGGCCTACGTCAAAGATGAGGTGGGAGGCAATAGCATCAGGCTGCGGGTAGTCGGCACCACCAGCGAGGTGCAAGTAGTTTCGCCGACAGAAGGCGCATTCCTCATCAGCGCGACCTTCTCACCAGACGGTAAGTATATTGCCTACGGCGTGGCGCTTAAAGACCAACCCCCTTCGACTTATTTTGTGCCAGTGTTGGGAGGAAACGCAAAACAATTGCCTTTGAAGAGGGCGCACGACGTGAGCTTTTCGCCCGACGGCCAACGCCTCGCTTATCTGTATAACAATCTGCCCGAAGGAAAGACCTCGCTGGTCATCGCAAACGTCGACGGAACCGGCGAGCGGGAGGTGGTGACGCGACAGGCGCCGAACTATTACTAGACCGCCATCAGTCCGTCGTGGTCGCCGGACGCAAAATTAGTTGCCTGCGTCGGGCAGAATGGAACTGAAAGCTCTCCGCACATCTTCGCGGTGAACGTCGAAACAGGCGCGGAAAGGCCGATCACTGCACAGAGATGGTCCAACATGGGAGGAATCGCCTGGCTCCCGGACATGAGTGGCTTGTTGACAGTAGCGACGGAAGAGACTTCGAGCATTGCGCAAATCTGGTACATCGCATATCCGAGCGGCGTGGCGCATCGGCTTACAAACGACACCGTCAGTTATTTCGGGCTCAGCCTCGCGGCGGACGGAAGTGCCTTGGTGACGACAAAAACGGAATTCCCGTTCTCAATCTCAGTCATGCCCGTTAACGGCACGGAATCAACTTCCGGTACCAGCAGCACTCTTTCCATTGATAGCGGCAGTACCAGGCTGATCGAATCCAGTAACCTGGCTGGAGGCGCCGCGTACATCCGGCTCGCCTGGACGCCGGACGACAGAATCGTCTACATGGTTGAGGAGAGCGGGAACGCCGACATCTGGTCAATGAACGAGGACGGGAGCGACCGGAAGCAACTGACGACCGACCCACACGCGGATACGTCGCCCGATGTCTCTCCCGACGGGCGTTACATCGTGTTCATGTCGAACCGGGCTGGCGCAGAGAATATCTGGCGCATGGACACTGATGGCGGAAACCAGAAGCGACTCACGAACAAGCACGTCGAGCGCACCCCTGTATTTTCCGCCGATGGCAAGTGGGTGTTTTTTGAGGGGTGGGAGACCGGGAAAGCAACTATCTGGAAACTACCGGTCGAGGGCGGCGAGCCGGTTCAAGTGACAACCGATTTATCATTTAACCCTGCGGTCTCGCCCGACGGTAGTTTGCTCGCCTATGACGACTCAAGCAAACTCGTTATTGCGCCGTCTGCTGGCGGGCAGCCGATTAAAACGTTCAAGCCACGCGGAGGGATGTATCAGTGGGTGCCGGGCAGGCAGATGCTATCGTATCTATCTGCCGAAACCGGTGTAACAAATATCTGGGTACAGTCGCCTTATGGAGGAGAGTCACAACAATTACTCGACTTCAAATCATACGACCCGGTGCTAGCGTACGCCTGGTCGCGTGACGCGAAGCAGTTAGCAGTAGCACGTGGCAACCCAACCAGCGACGTTATTCTAGTCAGCGAGATTAAGTAATAGCATGCTGGAACCCGTCGAGTTCATAGACTTTCCGAAATTATTTTGTCTGCCATCACGTTCTTCTACACTTCGTGAATTTAAGTTTGAATTGCAACAGAACGTCGTCTGAAAAAGATCTCGTTCGGCGTGCGAAAGCCGAGCGTCTGAGGATTCCAGTTTTCGGTGGCACGGCCGAGCTCTGGGGCTTGGCTGTTTCCCCTAGCAAGAATGACCCCTTGGATTTAGTATTTGCACCGGTGGGCGACTCTCCGCTAGAATACCGGCAACCGCTGGGTCCGTTTCTTCTTGCCATTCCTCTTAATCGATTCAGGTCCGCCTGATTCTACTGTTCGAAAGAGATTGGCCATGCCAGAGTTAATCCGTTCCGTATTTAGCCGCATGCAGACTTACGTTCAGGATCGCCGGCATCCGCCGCGTGTTCCAGTTCGTTTGCTGTTCACCGTCTCACTTTGTCGGAACTCCCACGTCAGGGGCTTGCGGCCCGAATGCGCTCTCAAAGGGTATACCGGAGATCTCAGTGCAGGTGGCCTGGCTTTGAACCTGCCGCAGGTGCACCTTGATGGTCACTATCTCGCCGACGAGGACCGCGAAGTCAAGTTGAGCCTTGAGTTGCCAACAGGCCCAATTTCGATGCGCGTCATTCCCAGGCGCTACGAAAGGCTCGAGCAGGCCGAACTCGGCTGTAAGTATCAAATCGGTGTGCAGATCACTGAAATCAGTGACGAAGATCGCAAACGTTATTTGAGTTTTATCTTCCCGGAAGATGTGCGAAGCTTGCCCGCTGTCCAAACAGAGAGCGCGCCGGAAATGGAAGTCTCATACGCGCCGATTGAGCAAGAGCCAACGCGCGAGGGAACTGCTGGGGCGACCTGGTGGCGCGGACTGGCTTGGAAACCAATGTACCAGATCACTGAAATCAGTGACGAAGATCGCAGACGTTATTTGAGGCTTATCGCGCCCGAAGTTGTACGAAGCTTTCCCGCTATGCAAAAAGAGATCGCGACGGAAAATGGACGAAGCTTGCCCGCGATTCAAAAAGGGATCGCACCGGAACTGGAAGTCGCCTACGCGCCGATTGAGCAAGAGCCAACGCGCGCGGGAACGTCTTGGGCGACCTGGTGGCGCGGACTGGCTTGGAAGCCAATTTACGCCGCAGCAATCATAGTGATTGGAATCGCTTTGGTGATTGGGGCCGCGCTTCGGTTCAAGCGAAGGGCGGAAAACCTGCGGGCGAAGGAGGCGCAAGCTAGTCCTGCCTTGGGACCGGGTAATCGAGCCGCCAATGACTTGTCTCCGCTCGCTACGCCGAACGAATCACCAATCGAGAATCCCGATAGCTCTGCCGCGATCATCGCCCTGAATGATCGCGCTGGAATGGTCACGGTCGATAACGGCGGTAATCTCTCGGGACTTGATGACGTGCCCGGCCCAACTCGTGATGACATCGCAAAGGCATTGTTGTCAGAGAGAATCGCGCGCCCGGCCATTCTCAAGGACCTTGCCGGTACCGTGAACGCCCTTAGGGTTAGCGAAAATGCACAATCTTTCAAGCTTATCTTTCCTTCGAGAGCCGTGATCGTCTCAGATCGACCGGCATTGAAATGGGAAAGGGTGTCTGGTGCTAGCTCCTATCGGGTCTATATTAGAGATTCCGCCGGCCAGGAAATAACCAGAAGCGAGGAATTACCGTCTGAAAGTACCGAGTGGCTCTTACCAAAGCCGCTCAAACGGGGAGAAATCTACGTCTGGACTGTTGTGGCGGTTGTTGATGGCAAGGAAATCGCTTCGCCTGGTTCGTCTGCGCCCGAAATGAAGTTCCAGGTCTTATCCGCGAGAAATCTTCAGCAATTGACTCAGTTGAAGAAGACGGGCTCAAATCTTGCTCTCGGAGTTTTCTACTCCCGTGAAGGAATGATTCCAGGAGCGGAGCGTGAGTTTGAGGCTTTGGTTCGTGAGAATCCCGGCTCTGCGGTCGCGAAGAAACTGTTAGTGGGAGTCCAGTCCTGGCAAAAACAGCCGGCTGCAAAAAATTCGAGCTCTGCGAAGAACCAATCTGTGCCCAGGGCCGGAGCCAGAGAGGTCACAGTGCAGGTGACCTATGACGAAAACGGGCGAGTAACGCAGGCCTCGGGGGACGCCACCGCGTTGCGCATCGCGCGACAGAAACGTTTTCCTGCGGGCAAGGCCGGCTCTGCGACAATCAAGATTCGGATCAACTAAGCTGATACTGGCAGCGACCAGAAAAAAAGCGAGGCCGGGGGAAGAGCCTCGCGCTATGTGGTTTCGATCCAAGGCGGCCCTTAGTAAGTGCCGCCGCCACCCGCCGCGGCACTTCGCGCCATAATGTCGCCCGTCTTCTGACCCCAGGAAATGGGGATGCCAACAAACTTCTCCACTAGCGAGATGGGCACGGAGATGCGTCGGCCGTCTTCCTGCTGGAACACGATTCCGCCTTCGTCGGCCTCCAATACGCGGCCCCTGTAGAGCGACCCCTGCGTTCGCGTGTGCAGTTCGCATGGCTGATTGTTGGTCTTCAGGTCCTGCGCCTGGTTTTTAAGAAAGCGGCGCTCCGCGTCGTCATATTGTTTCGGAATATCCATGAGTCCTTTCCTTTCTTTGGTAAATTGGTTGCAGGTCGGGGAAACTTGACCGAACGGCGTGACGGGATTTCCAAGCTGAAGCGCAAAACCGTCGGCAAGAGTGCGACGCGTCTTATCGCCGACACGTTGCCCACGCTCGTAGCACTGCAATGAATGAGTATGAAATTAACGGTAGCAGTAGTGATCGTGAAGAAGATCACCTAATCCCGTTGCAGTTTGGAGGCAAACTGATTAGCAGAACTCACGCGATATTGAATCCTATTGCAAAATAGGATGGCCACCACCGCGACTGTGGTCGGCAGTCCTTTCGTAAAGCGCCCGGTCATTGTAGTAAAGAATGAGGTGCTCGCCTTCATAGCGAACCACATTTGAAACCCGCCCCAGATCCCGATCGTGTTCAGCGATTACGAAAGCACAGGGATTGAAGGCGAGCACCATGCCTGCTGCATAGATGAAACCGCCCTGGTCATAATCGCTGCCGGCGTATTGTTGCGCGGGCACGGCGATGTCCGGCGAGTATTGTCCGCTACTATCTCTGGTGCGGTCGGCGCGCCCGATGAAAACCGTGTAGTCGTCAAATCTCAAACGGTTGCGATAGCCGTGGCGCTGCGCGACGGCAAAGAGCTCGGCAAACCCGCGATCAATGGCATTAAGGAGATCAAGGTGGGGCGTCATCCGCGCGAACACGGTAACGCCCATCGGCGTGGCCGTAACCACGGTAAACCTGTCCCCGGTCACCTGCTCAGCGCGCGAAACCAAAGCCGGGTTTGTTGAGCGATAGGACTGACCCGCGGCCTGCACTGAGAGAGTGATCAAAGCTACGGCCAGCGAAAAAGCCTTTGCGACGTTTGCGAATCTTCTTGAATACATAATTCCTAAAACGACGAGACCCATGCAATGCACGGGTCTCACGATTGCGCCCTACAATTCTGACCGCTACCTCGCCAGTCAGAATTGTTAGGGCTTCCCCTTCTTATTGCTGTTGCTATTGCTTGGCGGTGGATTGTCCTTGCCCTTATCGACGACCTTTGGCTTCTCTTTGGGTGGCCGGTTATTATTGCCCTGCGCTAATCCGCCCACCGCGATCATTGCCCCGATTAACACCACCAGCAAAATTCGTTTTAGCTCTCTCATAACTGCTTGCCGCCTCCTCGCGTCTAACTCAAGTTCACGCATCAGGGAGAGGCGGAGAGTTGCGCTGCCATGCGTTTCAGCAAGATCGATGCCATTGACCCCACATAAGTCGCTAATTTGGCTCGAGTTTGGGAATTACCGAAGTTTCGCCTATCTGAGGCCAAACTTCTCTTGCCAATCCAGTGGTTTGTCGGTCCGAAGCAAAGTGACCGGTACCCATTTCGATGCTTTTTCGCACCGTATCGTGCATTTGGTCTCTAATTTGGCGCTACTTTCGCACGGTGACACTGATATTGCCCACGTTGCTACTGTTGTCAAACGCACGCATCGAAATGGTGTGTTCACCGTCGCCGGTCACGGCAAGATTCACAGAATATCGCTCCAGGCGACTATCGGCAATGCCGTCGTCGGGAAAGACTTCGTGCCAGGGGCCGCCATCCACACTCACATCCGCGCGCTTGATGCGGCCGGTGGAATCCTCGACCTCGAACACCGCGCGCGCCCGGTCTCCGACGATTTGGGGCGCGACCACCAGTCGCACCGCCGGAGGCGTGTTGTCGATGTCGACCGGCTCGCTGACGCGCTCACCGGAAAGCGCATAGCCCTGCGGATTGTCGAGGGCATCTGACGCAACGACTTTAAAAATGTAGCGACCGTCAGCCAGACTGGCACCGTCAACCGTGAAAAAGTTTTCGCGAAAGTGCTCTTTGAGCAAGCGGAAACTGGTTTCGTTCAGCGAGCGATAATAAACCGCATACTCCAGCGTGTCGCCGTTGCGATCCTCGCCTTGCCATTGTAAAGACCGTGCGCCCCTTTGATAGAGGCGACGCGGCGGAGCTTGCGGCACCGCCCCAAACACGGAAGCGTCCAGGCCTGCCGCCTCGATATTTGGATCGAGCTGAATCTGAATCTGCTGCTGCAGGGCGACGCCCGGGGGCAGAACCGTAATGCTCAACACTTCGGGCGCGACGTTTCGTGGCAGGTAGGCGAGGCTTACGTCTTCAAGTCTGGGCTCCGCTGCGCGCGCCCCACTGGCCGTTCGCAGGACCGCACGCCACTGAATGAATCGCGCTTTAGGGCTGGTGACCTGCGATCCGCCGGCTTCGCGGTAGGCGCCGCTCCAATCGCTCCAGGTTGAATCCGGCCTCTCGCTGTTTCCGCTACGCGTTTGAAGCTCGATCGGCCCGGTTCCCCGCCACCAGATTCTTCCCCAGGAGGCCACCAGCTTCGCATCTCGTACCGGCGATTCATAACTGCCTTCCTTAACCGCCGATCCTCCGAAGCGGAAAAGTTTTCCCTGGTTACTCGAGGCGGCAAAGACTACGGCGCCACTCGTCACCATTGAAGAAATCTGTCCTTCCGTAAACTGTAACAGGAGGGTGTCCCGGCCATCGGCGGTAACAGAATAAATGCGGCCCTTGTCCGAGGTGCCGATTAGAACGCCGCCTGGCGTTGCATTGATAGCGAAGCCCGTCACAGATGTTGAGCTCCACACAATGTCGGTGCCACCATCCGGCAGGATACGGAAGACCGCACTGCGCACACCCGTAAGGTCGTTGCGGCTGCGGGACGGAGTTGTTTGTCCCTGTGCTGCTGCCGTGGTTTCGTCCGTAGCTCCGGCAATTGTAGTCACTGTGGTAGTCACCGTGGAGGCGTCAGTTGTTTGACCCGCCGTCTGGCTGGCCCGCGTGGTTGACGCGGCTTCGCTCAAAGCCAGGGCATAGATCGACCCGTCCGGCGCCGACGCCAATGCATGGATTTCGCGCAGCGGCGCATCGTACAAACCAAAAGCCTTTCCCTCAGGCGAAATCCGAAGGATAAGCCCTCCCGGATCGGTGCCGGCAATCAGGTCGCCCTGTTTGCTGACGACAAGCGAAATCACATGGGTCTGATTCGTATTGATCAGCAAGGCAGTTTCAGGCTTCGCACCCGCCGCCCGCACTCGATAAAGCTTACCGTTATCTCCCGTCCCGACCGCCAGCGATCCATCGTTCAAGATCGCCAGTGACCAGATGTACTTGTCCGCGGGATCGAAATACACCGTGGCCTTGCCGTCTGCAGTCACGCGATAGACTTTCCCATCCGGGGAGGTAGCGGCGTAGATGGCGCCATCACCGGCGACCACCAGTGCCGTCACATCAAGCTCTGGCGCTTTGTAAAGCAGACTGCCCTTACCGTCGGGAGTTACGCGAAAGATCTTTCCGTCATGACCGGTGCCGAGGTAGACGTTGCCGCCGGAATCGATCGCTGTGGACCAGACATAAGCCTGCTCAGTGTCGAAAATTTGGCTAAAGCCCGGGGCCAGCGTCAACACCCCACTGTCGGTCACCGACACTCCGCGGGCCTCGCCTTTAAGCAAGTCGTTGCGTGAACTCATCTCCCAAACTACCGGTTCACCCGCAAAGGCGTTCGACACCAAGCCAAAGCAAAACAGAAACAGGACAGCCATCGAGCGGAAAACAGTTTTGTGTTTATGCATGAGTGACCTTATGAAACCTCAGACTTAGTTACCGATATATTTTGCATAGAGCGAGCGCGCAGTGGCGATATCGTCAGTGCCGCGAATAATCGAACGCGCGTCCTGAAAAACCGTCAGCTCGTAATCGCCGGTGCGAAAACGAAGCAAGTATTCATTCGAGTTGACCTCGCCGGCGGGTTGTAGTCTTTGCTTGAGCGCCGCCAGATCGATTTGCACCGGTTGCGCCGGAGAGATTTGCACGGCCTGACGGCCGCACAGAATCGCCGCGAACTCACGATCGTCGGCGTCCAGACAGCCGAAGCGACGAAGCACACAAGTCGAACATTCCGGCGCTCGTTCTTTCAGAGCAATCCGCCGCCATTCATTTCGCCAAACATCGAACTGCATCAGCGACCGATGCAAACTCTCAGTTTGGCCGGTCAAAAGCTTCAGGGCCTCAGCAACCTGAGTTGCCGCCACGACGTTGATGATCGGCATGATAACGCCGGCGGTGTCGCAGGTTGGCGCGCTGGCCGCCGCAGGTGCTTCGGGAAAAACGCAGCGGAGACACGGCGTTAGGTTGGGTCGAATGGTCATAGTCACGCCATACGAGCCGACCGCGGCGCCATAAATCCAATCGACATCATGCTTGACGCAGGCATCATTTATTAGATATCGCGTCGCAAAATTATCGGTGCCGTCCAGCACGACGTCGCAGCCTGCGATCAATCGCTCGATGTTTGAATAGTTCACGTCGGCAATCTGTGATTCGACTTCGACGTCAGAGTTTATTTCCCGGAGATGGTTGGCGGCGGCGATCACTTTAGGCAGGCGCTCGAGGGCATCGCTCTCAGTGAACATCGTCTGTCTCTGCAAGTTTGAAAACTCCACAAAATCTCGATCGACGAGCCGCAGTTTTCCTACGCCGGCCCGCGCCAGCGCTTCTGCCTGAGCCGAACCCAGGGCGCCGCAACCGATAATCGCAACCCGTGATCTCAGAAGACGGTGCTGACCTTCGCGGCCGATGCCAGCGAAAAGAATCTGTCGATTGTAACGATTGTGCTTGGGGTTTTGAGATTTCAAGTCTGAGATCACCCTGACTTCTTAAAGGGGCGAACTAAAGCTTTCGCTATTTCATGGACGCTTGGATCGCCGCCGCCCGCACCAACTCAACTTCAGGCTCGCGGCCCGTCCAGAGCTTGAACTGCTCAGCCGCCTGCGCCAAAAGCATTTCGATTCCACTCAGCGTTTCGCATCCTGCCGCGCGCGCTTCACGCAGAAAACGTGTTTCCAATGGATTGTAAACGAGATCGTAAGTCAACCGCACGTTCCGAAGCTGTTCAGCCACGGCGGGCGTTTCGTCTTGTTGTAGACCGCGCGTGCCCAGCGGCGTCGCATTTATCACGATGTCGAAGCCCTCAAAACTGGCATTGGCAAGCACCCGATAATCGACGCCGAATCGTTCGGCGGCAGGTTTTGCTCGGACAAGATCACGGACAAATAACTCGACCTGAGCTGCTTCATTTCGCAGCGCCCAGAGAGCCGCCCGCGCGCCGCCGCCCGCTCCGATAATCGCGCAACGCGCATCCTTTAGCGAGCCGAAACTTTTTCGCAATGGCGAGATGAATCCGGGCGCATCAGCGTTGTAGCCATGCAACTCGTTTCCCCTCACGACGATCGTATTGACGGCCCCGATTTCTTTCGCTGCCGGATCGATCCAGTCCAGCCAAGTCATCACAGATGCCTTGTGGGGGGCCGTTACGCTCAAACCGCACAGGTTCCAGTCGAGTTCCCGCGTTCGAGGATGCGCCATACGGCGCATGAACTGATTGACGTCGCTGACCTCAAAGGGAATGTAGACAGCGTTGACCCTACTCGCTCCGAAAGCGGCGTTGTGAATTCGCGGAGATAACGAGTGTCCGACAGGCTTGCCGATGATTCCAAAAACCTCGGTTTGCCGATCAATCAGATCGATTCGATAGACCTCGCGCAGTTCTCGCGCAGTTAGTTGTCCCGGGGCCGTCGCGCTTTCATCATCCAACGAACCGTAGGTGAGGTACGATCCGCGCGATGGGCCAAGAATCCTGGTGGCGATCCCAGCCTGACCCATCGCAATCGCAATCAGCTCGCGGCCTTCGTTCTGTGCCCGATCAAGCAAACGAAAAATCGGCAGGCAGTCGGTGGCATCATCGGCTTGCACTGCGATCTTTAGAATGCGCGCAGGCGTCGCCGCCATCCGCTCGTAAATCATTTCCAGATTCGCAGGCACGCCGGCGAAGTCATGATGCGAGCAGATGACAGCGCTCCAATCGATGGACATCCCGCTGTCTGGCTTTTCCATTGCCAGTTGTTGCGCCAGATCAAGTTCCAGATCGATAAGACAATTCTCGGGAATCTTCTCCAATGAAGCCCAAAAGCGCTGGCGAGCCTGGCACCCCGCCGAAGCGCGGCCACCCTGATCCTCTGAGCGCAGAGTCAGAATTACGGGGACGCCGAATTGATTCAGATGTTCCGGCGACAGTCGCGCAATCGAATCGAGTTCGTTTTCCTCGAGGTAATCCAGACGTAACTCGATCATGTCCGCCGCTTGGGCGGCACGCTTCATCGCGGCCGGAATTTCGTTCGAGTGACGAACGCAAACCGGAACACAAATCCTGGTCGGGTTCGCTTTCATTGAAGACAATGCGAGGCGATGTTCGTCCAAACTCCCATCGCCTCGAATCGGAAACCACTTAGCAGGTTTAGCGGCAGGCTACCCGCCATTATTATTGATTCACACAAAACAGGGCGGGCACTAGCCCGCCCCCTAATCCATGGACAATTTCCCGCCATAACGATCAGGACGGTTTCTGACCTTCCCACGAATCAAAATGTTTCGTCGGCGCTTCAGTTCCCAAGTGACGCGTCGTACCTTCGGTAACGCTCGGCACGGGCGTTCTCAGCTCTCCGGTCCGAGGCGCCGGCAAACTCTCTACTCGCGATCCAGAAGTCATCTGCGGCTGACCCACTCCGGTGGCCGCGGGTTTTATTTGCCTGGAGCGAATGATTTCAGAGATACCTCGGCCGAGAAATGTCGCGGCCGGAATCAGCATCCAGTACCACCATGTCCAGCCTCCGGGACTATATTTGCCAACAAGAACTGAAATAATCACAAACGCGATACCCATCATCAAATGTCTGATGCCATCATCGAGACTTGGTTCGCGCCGTCGCTTTCGCCGCGACCAGCGATCGAGGCCCTCATTCGCCGGAGCGTTGGGCAACTGCCCGCTGAGCGCCTGCGGTATCAGACTGATGTTTGCTCCGCACGAACGACAGAAGCTCGCCCCTTCGACATTTTGCGTTGCGCATTTAGGACAGAACATTTTTCCAGGCTCCCCAATAGCCGCGCCAGCCAGATAATCAATCAGCAATGGCCCCTGTGCTTAAACGATTGGCACCCGAGGCGTGTTTCATCTTTGAATCGCTCTTGGCACGTTCTTTCGCTGGCGCAGCGCTTCGTAAAGAATGATCCCCGCCGCAACTGAGACGTTCAAAGACTCAATCCTTCCATGCACCGGAATTCGCACCAGCACATCGCAGCGCTCGCGTATCAGGCGATGCAAGCCGGCGCCTTCTCCGCCCAGAACCAGGGCCGAAGGTTTGGTCCAGTCCCATTCCGTGTATTCCATCGAAGCGTCGGCCGCCGTTCCAATGACCCACACGTTACGCTCTTTCAATTGCTTAATCAAAAGGGAAAGATTTGTGACGCGAGCGACCGGGACATGTTCGATCGCGCCGGCTGAGGCCTTGGCCACAGTTTCGCTGAGGCCGGCGGCCCGGCGTTCCGGAACAAACACTCCGTCGACTCCGGCGCACTCCGACGTACGCAGAATCGCGCCCAGGTTGCGCGGGTCCTCAACTCCGTCGAGCACAATGGCCAGCGGCTCAACCTCCCCGCCCACTCGCGCGGCAATCGCGCTCAAAAGATCTTCTGAGTCGGCGTAGCTTACCGCCGGTATTCGCGCCATCACGCCCTGATGATGAGTATTACCAACGGTCCGATCCAAAGCAGCTCGCGGCGACCGCCTGACCGGAATCTTCCTGGCGCGGGCTAATTCGATCAATTCGTGCAGACGATGGTCCTTTGCACCTTCGGCTATTACGACCTCTTCAGGAATTCGATCCCCGGCGCGTAGCGCTTCCAACAACGGATTGACTCCATAGAGTAATCCATGATTTTCCGGAACCGCCTGGTCCGCTCTCTTCTTCTTCATTTGTCTTCTTCCAGTGCTCGCATCCTCAGACAATGTTTCAGTCGAGAGTAACGAGTGAATTGAGCTTCGTTGTCGGTGGTGGTTACCGTCGCAGAATCAAACTTGCTCGAACCCCGGCGACGCAATTCGCCTTTTCTCGTCTGTTGCTCCTGCGGCCAGAGCGTCTCGAGTATCGGGCGAGCGCGAAGGTACGAATCATCGAATTCGGCTGTGGTCGCACGCTCGCGCAGAAAGTTGATCAAAGCCGTAAAGTTCTGAAAGGTGGTAACTGACTTGGCAGGGCCGAGGCAGGAAAAATCAAAGCTGGCGGCAACAATTCGCCAGTTCGCCCGCTGTGTCTTTGCATAAATGTCGAGGACTGCTTCATCCGAGGAAAACTGACGTGAGTCGACGGTTTGTTTACGTCCACGACTGGTTCGCTCTTCCACTTCGACCCGGTTCGACAGCAAGCGCCCGGTCACAAGCAAGGCAACTTCGTCCCAGCCGACAGAGACCTGAGCAACGCCGCCGCCCGGAATCGCCGTTAGCGAATCGTCTGAGCATACCAGCGCGCGAATTTTAGTTGACGATAATTCCATTTGCAGATCGCCGTTCGGGATAATTGCGCCCTCGATTCCTAAACCGCGCAAGCCGCCGACGATGGCGGCCGCGTCCTCCTGGGTCGGAATACGAGCGACCGGCAATGGCTGCGCCAACGCCAGAGCCCGGCTCAACTCAGCCGGTTTCAGACGTAGCAGTCGGGACGCCTCCACCAAGGTTGAATCGTCGGCCTGCCGGTCGTCCAGCGAAGGCGCAGGCGCCAGAACTACGTAGTAACCATCCTCTCTTGCCTGTGGCCGCAGCGCCGCTAAATATGCTTCGGGCAGCGTAATTCTTGTTCTCCTCGCGGGAGATTATACGATGCGGCGACCGGTGAGCCGTAGCCCCACTTGACCCCAAGCATATCCGAGCCGCATTCTAGTTGGTGTAGAAAACTATTAAGCGGAGCTTACTAACGTGAACCACTTTGATTCGGCGAACAATATTTCGTTGCAGTTCGGCCATCGCGGAAAAGTGGCAATCTTTATTGATGGGAACAATCTGTTTCACGCAGCAAGATTTCACAATATCGACATCGATTACAACAAATTGCTGCGGGTCCTTTTAGGCGATGGTCGTTTGTTTCGAGCTTTCTTCTACACCGGCGTGGATGCCGGCGCTGAGCGGCAACAGGGCTTTCTGTTGTGGATGAGGCGCAACGGTTTCCGCGTCGTGCAAAAGGAACTCAAGACCTTTTATGATGGCACGCGCAAGGCGAACCTCGACGTCGAGATCGCCGTCGACATGCTTTCGCTTGCCGGTCGCTACGACACGGCGGTACTCGTCTCAGGCGACGAAGACTTTGTCTATGCGGTCAACTCAGTGGCCTACAAAGGCTGCCGCGTGGAAGTCGCCGGCTTTCGATCGAACACCGCGCCAAAGTTGATCGACGTCGCGGATTGCTTTATCGATCTCGGTGATATCGCGGAACGAGTGCGAAAGGATTTCCCGCACGGCATGAAGTACGAGGATCGAGAGCTGCACGTGTCCCAGCAGCCGGCGCCGCCGCACTTCGTGGAGCCTGAGCCGGCGCCACCGTGTTCAGCAGCGCCAGACATGACTGTGCCGGAAGTTCCCGCCTTTCATCCGCCGATCGGATCAATTATCGAATCCAACGAGACGGACGGGTTCGATCAGTTCGGCCCGGGCGGCGACTTCATCCGGGTGACGGATGATCAGTAAGCAAGGCGTCTCTGAACTGTCAGCTACCGGCGATTCACATTACGGCTTGTGTTTGATCTGAACCATCTTCTCGCGGTGGTTCGATAAATTGAAGCTGAAGTTAGCCTCGAACCCAAACTGCTTTTGAAACAGGAAATCGTGATTCACCTTGTTTCGATAAAGAAGGAACTGCAAACTCGGCCCAATTGAGAAGCTGGGCCAGATAGTGAATTTGAGGCTATGTTTCGAGCGATCCAGGAATCTGGTGTCCGCAGAATTATCCTGGTGAAAGTTGAAGAAGAAATCGGCTTCCTGGTTTCCCTCCTGGTTGATGTCATACTTCACTTTCGAACCGAAAGGGATTGACAGACCATATTTCCAATACAAACCGGCGCGCGGACGGTTCCGCAATATTGCTCTGGCCACGGAGTCTTTCGTTATCGCCGTATTGCCCTTTATGCAATCGGCAAACGTCAGTGTGGCACTCGGAAGACATTCAACAATGGATCCCTGCGTGTTGAATCGGTATCCGCTAAACGCCTGAATCTCTCTGCCCACTTGTCCTCCTACTTCAAAAAAGTTGTCACCGTTCTGCCAACGCATGCCAATTCGAGGCAGGAGCAACACGCTGCGATTCTGCGTAATCTTCAGTGTCTCCTTCGTGCTCAATGTGAAAATCGCGAATGGCTGCCGTAGCGGCGTCTCCGCGTGCAACGTGAAAGTAATGCCCACACGGTCCTTTGAGCGGCCGCCTTTTATGTTGCGAATGAGACCGGCATCTCCAGTCAACCGATTCTTAAGCTGGCTTATGTTCGGAGCTACGTCTCCTATCGACTGCTCGCTGTAATCGATGCCCATGGAGACGAAGAACTCATTCAAATGGGAGGAACGCGAGAGCCGCGTACCAAGCCCGATCGTTATCGTGTGGGACTTTTTTGCAGTGACACCCGAAGTGGACACTGCAGCGAATTTCTGACCTAGCTGCGCATCAGTCAGATTGTTACTTAGGCTAAGGAATCCAACACTAAAGTTCTTCAAGGATAGCATCCAGATCGGATGGTGTTGCGCCACTTGCTGGAGCGCGTCGGCGGCCTTCTTTGGCGCCTCAGTGTCCTTCGGCGCCTTGAATGGGAACAGATCGTGTAACTTACGCCCAAAGCTTGGTGGTCGTGGCGAAGGCGGCGCGTTAACCGCAATTTTATCCAGATAGGTATCGCGGCGTATATCTGGAAGGCAATACTTCTCAGCCTGATTAGAGAAGAGTTTTCGACAGACGACGCCGCTAATCGATTCCAGTGTGCCGGGATACTGTGAAGGGTTCGTCTTGGGATCCAGGGCGGCGGTAGCCAGATCCGGATAGCCCGTGTCGCCCGCGCCGATATAGTCGGAGGTAGCCACGGCGTAGACTTTCTTCTCGTCGAGCGGCATTTCATTTATGAGATAGTCCTTGCCGGGTTTGGTGACACCCAGATATTCCAGACCGCGCAGCTTTTCGCTCTCCAGCGACAATTGATTTTTATCGTCAGTGTCGAACCTTTTCGACAGGTCAAGCGCCTTCTTAAGCGCAGAGCCTGGAACGTACATCAGGGTTAGTAGATCGCCTTTCCAGATCTTCCGATCCAAAACGTGCTGAATGTCATCGATATCGTTGCTGCCTTCGTCAGGGCCGTCAAAAAAATCACGCTTCTGGATGAGGGCCACATCGGCTCCCAACCGCTCGCGCATCGCGCATAGCGTCAGCCACTTCACTCTGTCTGCCCGCGTTTCAGCCGTCAGCTTAAACCCCGGCATACAGTTGGGTAGAATCTCTTCAACTTTTTTCCAGAATGAACCGGCGTCGCTCTTCGTCGCAGGAACCTCGACCCGGCTCAAACTGTCTCCAAGAAACTTCGACGACTTGCCGTCGCTTGAAGGCGAGGCTTCGATCATGCCGAGATGTACGGTGCCTTCGTTCTTCTTATCCTTTGGGTCATAGTACGGTAATGGGACTGCTACGAATGTGCCCGCGCTTGTGCCGGACTTCCATTCGGTGCTCAATGTCGTTTCGCTCGTGCCTTGTTCCTCGTCCGCTGCTGTAACAACCACTTGGAATTCGAGTGATGGAAGACGAGCGACGAGGACTCTGGCGAGCTGGGGACTCATCTGGGCCAGCAACACTTTCAGGCCTTTGAAATCTCCCCAACCGTTCCGCTTGTACCACTCTTTGAAGTACACTACCTCTTCCTGAAGGGCTTCGGCCGGGTCCTCGGCGCTCACTAGTGTCTTCAACTTCCCATCTTCGTTCGACCAGGAAAAGTTCAATAGCCCGACCTCGGCGGCGATGTTCGGATCTACGACTCCAAAGATGGCAACATCACGACTGTGGTCGGCCTTGTCTCGGATGACGACGAAGGGATCGGGATCGTTATATTTGGTGCCAATCAAAGGAATCTCGTGCGGAAAATTAAAGAAGGGACGAAAGATGGAAAATGACAGACACCCTTTTTCGACCTCTTTGTCATTGGTGGATTGGTTCTGGTCTCGTTGACACAAGCCATAGTTCTTGCCGGGCTCGAATGTAGCGTAGTGAAGGTCTCTCCCGGGTGGCGTCGTGAGGGTGGCCGGCGGGCGTGGCAGTATAGGCATTGAGTAGTTGATCCGGGTGCTGTCCAGTTTGGAAACCTGTGGATAAAGTTGCCATCCCCGCTGGCAGCCGAGAGACACCTCATTAAAGTCATTTGCCGGACAGACCCAGACGGATTCAAGATTTGTCACCTCGTCTCGGAGTTTGGTCCACTTGTCCTTCGCCTCGTCCTTGGACTCGGCAGCTTTCTTCTTGAGAAATTCTTTGAGATCACTTGGTGTCGGGGATTCAAGCCAGGCCTTCCAATCATCTTGGAGGCTCTCAGCAATGGGAACCTGAATACGCACTGGAGACGAGAACCATGGATAAACCGACTTGCCTTCGCGAAGCTCCACCACTGTCGATTCATCAGACCACTTCGACCTGGGTTTTTGTGTCGTGGTCTGCGGAGCCTCTATTGGTGACGTTTTGATCACGAGGTTGGCTCCCAGCATTTGTACGGGCTTGAAATCCGCTTGATGAAGCCCGGCCATGAATCGAGCCAATAGACGCACGCGTTCCGCGCCGAAATAGAAGTCGTGCTTTCCAGGAACAACCGCGGTGTATTTTGCCGCCGAGAGAAAACAGGCGACATTGTCCGTTGGAATTATCGCTCGGCCCAGCGCCTTTTCCTTTCCCAACAACTGTTGGTTCGCCGGCGAAAGGTCTATAGGACGAACCCAGTTGCCATCCCACCAATCGTAGAGTTCTTTATTTCCCGGTTTGTATTCTTCGGGGTTGGGCTGCACGAAGTCGAACACCCGCGCCTCCAGTTGCGGCGCGAAGTTGTCACCGGTACTGACGCGAATGGAGTTGTCGAATTTCTCGCGCTCTTTGGGATCGATAGGCCCCGCCAGGAACTTAATAGCGGCTTGGCTGTCAGTACTCGACGCATCAGGACAAGTGCCGATCAGAGTGGGGTTGAGGGGTTGCAGTGATGGTACCCGGAGGTATCCAAGAAACTTCCCCGTATAAATGATCCGTAGCGGAGTTGGACTCGGACTAGTTGTCGGACTCGGTGTCGCGGTCGGCGCGGGCTGAGAGAACGAGGCTGTTGCAAAAGTAAGCAGGCATAATGAGACCCAGCCTGCGCGAATAACTAGCGCTCTATACATAAGTCACCTCCGAAGGTAGGTTTCGAGAGTTTTTCGTAAAACTCTAACTATCATTGGCACCAACACGCGCGGTCACCAAATTGGGCGAAATCCTTAGCCGCGTTCAGAGGCTGCTTAGGCACACGAGAATATTTTCCGGATCCCTAGCTGCGCTGCGCTAGTTCCAGCGATCTTCCAACTGAAGTGCGAGGAAGCAGTTTCCGGTATCCACTTATGGTGTCAATTCGAGAGGCTGGATCGAGTGAGTATGCAAGGAAGCAGAGGCTCCATTAATTCAGCCTGCGTTCTGCGAGGTAGGCGAACCTTATAAGAACTGTTGGCAGGAGTCAACAGAATTCTCTATAAAAGTTGGACTTCGGTGTTGGATCGAAGAGTTGGCTCGAATCAACCGAATCATCCGCTCAATCGGTTCGACCTGGTGAGTTATCTATTTCTTATTCGAAGGGGTTTGGTCATTGGAGTAACGCTGCTGATTCCAAGATAGCCATTTGTGGATCTTGATGGAAGTACGTTCAAAAGTCATCTCTCATCGATCGGCACATACGGCACGTTGCGCGGCCCGATGTACTCGGCGCGTGGGCGAATCAGCTTGTTGTCGGCGTACTGTTCGAGGATGTGTGCAGTCCAACCACTGATGCGACTGATTGCAAAAATCGGTGTGTAGAGATCGAGCGGAATTCCCATCATGTAATAGGTTGACGCCGAGTAGGCGTCAACGTTTGGCAGCAGGCCCTTCTCGCGCTTCATTACTTCTTCCAACTTCGCGGTCATGTCGTACCACTTCGTATCGCCTTTGCGCTCGCCCATCTCTTTTGAAAAGCGCCGTAGGTGTGTGGCGCGTGGATCTTCCGTCTTATAGACGGCGTGCCCAAAACCCATAATCTTTTTCTTTTTCGCCAACGCCTCTTTAACATAATTCTCGACGCGGTCGATGCTGCCAATCTCAAGCAGAATCTTCATAATCGCCGTGTTGGCGCCGCCGTGCAACGGACCTGAAAGCGCGCCCAACGCCGCAGTCACTGCGCTGTACATATCGGCCAATGTGCCGGCGACCACGCGCGCGGTGAAGGTGGACGCGTTCAATTCATGATCGGCTTGCAGGATGAGCGCTACGTCCAGCACGTGCGCGTCGAACTCGTCGGGCAATTCGTCTTTGAGCATGTAAAGAAAGTTGGTCGCGATGTTCAGATCCGGCCTGGGCTTGACGGGATCGAGGCCGTTGCGCGCGCGATCAATTGCCGCCACAGTAGTCGGAAATCTCGCCGTCAGGCGCGTGGCAACCCGGATGCTGCTTGCGCGCGAAAGGTCACGAGACTCTTTGTCATAGAAAGACAGTGCTGAAATTGCCGTACGCAGCGCATCCATTGGCTCAGCGGCGGCGGGAAAAGTCTTAATCAGCGTAGCGACCGGTTCGGGAAGTTCATAAGACGCGGCGATGTTCTTTCTCAGCTCATCCAGTTCGGCCCGCTTCGGCAAACGCCCGTTCCATAGCAGAAACACTACTTCTTCAAATGTCGATTTCGTAGCCAGGTCATGAATGTTCAGTCCCTGGTAAATCAGCTCGCCCTTTTCGCCGTTAACGTCGCCAATCGACGAGGCGGCGGCCACGACGCCTCTCAGTCCGGTGGACACCGCACTGCCGGCCGTGCTCTCCTTCGCTTTGTTCATCATTCGCGTCCTTTTTGGTTTAGTGAGTCGAAGATATCAGAGCGGTAAGAGAGAGACAAGCCAGAGATTCTCGCGACCAATATTTCTAAGGAGCAACTTGGGTCGCTTCTGCACCACAGGCTGAGAGATTGTGTAAGAAGCCCGACCGTCAGGGAGGGGCCTTCCTTAATTACCACGATCCAAGGCGAGCAAGACCCGCTGCCCTCTCCGAGCATCCAGGATTGCCGCAGCCGATGAATCTTGCGCCGCGACCTCCAGAAAACCCGCACTCCCAAAGATGCAGAAAAGCTCGTTCTGCGGATCCACGGGTTCCGCAAAGAAGCGCCGAAAGGAAAAGACGTCTCGTCCGCTAAGGGAAAGTTTGGCGCCCGTCTTGAACGCCGCGTCGCTCACATGATCGCGGGTGAGGTTCGTTACGCAATTGCCAAAGCGATCGATGTGAATGATGCGGGCTTCCAACTGACCTTCGGCGACCATATTTACTGCCAGCGACTCAAGCCGAACATAATCCTTCACCAAGTCGCCGAATTCTTCAAAGGCCACTCCGTTTGAAAGGGCCGCGGCTACTGGAGCAAAGATGTCGCGACCATGAAAGGTTGCGCTCACCGGATGACGAAAGAACTTTTCGTTCTGGAGAAGAATCGCGCGAACCTTCCCTTCCCGCTCGCAGATCCAACTGAAGATGCCATTGTCCGGCCCGACAAAAAACCGTCCAGCGCATTCGATTAAGAGCGGCTTTCGCTGGGAACCTACACCAGGATCGACAACCGCGACGTGAATTGTGCCGGAAGGAAAAGCCGCGTAACTTGCGAGCAGATTGAACGCACCGGCGTGGATATCCTGGGGTGGAATGTCGTGCGTGAGGTCGACAATTTGCGCGGAGGGATTGAGGGAAAGGATCGCGCCCTTCATCGCGCCGACGAAATAATCCTGCGAGCCAAAATCAGTCAGGAGAGTGATGATCGGCATGATTGGCGTTCACCACAAAGACACAAAGTCACAAAGTTAGTCGGCAATTTTTCCTTTGTGCCTTCGTGTCTTCATGGTTAATGTTACGCGAAGTCGGCGCTTATTGAATCTCAGCATTGCCCGCCGTGCGAATGCGCAACTGCTGGCCCTGATACAAGCGAATATCTCTGCCGCGTTCAGTGAGCACACCTGCCGTTCCGACTCCGGCGCCGATGGTTGCGCCCACTGCCGCGCCCACTCCACCCCCGGCAATCGCACCGATGACTGCGCCGATACCCGCGGCTGCGCCGACTTTCTGCACATCACTCTTAGTTGAGCTCTGCCCCTGCACGCCGCCCTCGGGATCGACTTTGGCTGTATCCCGGCCGCCTCCGGTTGTGAGAACTTCGATTACCTGAGCACTCATCTTTGAGGAACGCCCGTCCGGCATTCGGATTTCGTCGAACGAGAGTTGTAATTCAGCGGTGCTCTTCACCCGGCCCGGACGTTTTACACTTGCCACGTGTCCCTCGATAGTCGCGCCTTCGAACTCTTTCGGCTCGATCACCCGAGCCTGAAAACGATCGCCTTTCTGCGACGCGTCCGTTGAAAGGTTGCTCATTAACTCGACCCGCATGATCGTGTCGCGGGGTATGGCCGACGTGTTCGCGGAAGTTGGAGCCGACGTCTTCGTGGGAGTCGGCCCAACGCTTTGGTTGGGATCGACCGAACTGTTTACCGTAGAGTCGTCATTACGCCGTTGCAGATTCGCCGGAATACTGGAATCAAACGGGCGACGGTCGTAACCGTTGTTGTAGCCGAGCTCAAATCCCTGCTGATAGCCGTCGCGATACTCTTCGAGAGCGCCGTAGGTAGAGGCATATGCGCGGTCACCGCGCTCGTATTCATTCTTCGTCCGAAAATCGCGCGCCGCTTTGTTCGTGGAATCCTGAAAGCCGGCCTGGTATCCGTCTGAGTAGCCGGTGCGATACCCGCGCATGATGGCGCTGGCCTGGTTCTGAGTCTGTGGGTCCTGGGCCTTTGCCGGAGCCGTTAAGAGGGAAACCGTCAACAGAGCAAGGGTGACGGTCAGTGTCAAAGCAAATCTAAAATGTTTCATCTTTCAACCTTTCCCGCCGAACGCTCTAAAGTTTTGCAGGACGCGCGATCGGCTTTTCGAAAGGGAGAGCTTTCTTTGGAGTTTCAAACCAGTCACTCCGGTTCCGAGTTCAAATGCTAACACCGAGTGAAACGAGTAAACAAACCGTGGCGCTTGACGCTCCCGTTAGCTGAACCTAGACTCGAATAGTCCGAGCGCCAGGGTTTCTGATGCGCTGGATTTCAGCCCAGTTGTCAGCGGCGTTTAGAGTACTGACTTTAGTCGGGCGTTTTTCGACAGGTAAGGCCCGACTAAAGTCGGTACTCTTAACGCCTCTCACGAAAGCAATGCGCAGAGTCTATCTCGATCACAGTGCCACGACACCCCCGGACCCGAGGGTGATCGAGGCCATGCTTCCTTACCTGACGGAGAAATTTGGCAACGCCTCGAGCGTTCATCTGTGGGGTCAGGAGGCTCGCGCGGCCGTTGATCGCGCCAGGCGACAGATTGCCCGGTTGATTAGCGCGCGCGCGAACGAGATCGTCCTGACATCAGGCGGTACTGAAGCCAACAGTCTGGCGATCCGCGGCGTTTGCGAAGCGGCCGCTTCCCACGGACAACACATCATCACCTCGACCATTGAACATCCATCCGTTCGTGGTGCTATTGATTCGTTTGAAAAGCAAGGTTGGGAAGTTACTCGCCTGCCCGTTTACGGTGACGGGATTGTACGAACAGAAGATGTCCGCGCAGCGCTGCGCGAAGATACCGTACTGGTAAGCGTGATGCTGGCTAATAACGAAATCGGCACCATTCAACCGATCGCAGAGATCGGAGCATTAATTCGTGCGGCCCGCGCGGCCGACCACAGGCATCTTTCGTTTCACAGCGACGCGGTGCAAGCGGCCGGACGTGTCGCCATCAACGTCGAAGCGCTCGGCGTGGATCTGCTTTCGTTGTCCGGCCACAAAATCTATGCGCCAAAAGGCGCAGGCGCACTTTACGTCCGGCGAGGCGTACGTTTGGTGCCGCAACAAATTGGCGGTCACCAGGAACGTGAACGGCGGGCCGGCACAGAATCCGTGGCCAACATCGTCGCTTTCGGAGCTGCGGCAGAACTGGCTCAGAAGGAGAAGGACGCCCGCAACGAGCATACCCGCGGGCTGCGCGATCGATTTGAAAGCGAAGTGGCGGCTCGAATTGACGAAATTACCTTTAACGGGAATCGCGAACTCCGGCTGCCACATCTATCCAACATCTCGTTTCGATTTATCGAAGGCGAAGGTCTACTAATCCATCTGGACATGCAAGGTGTCGCCGTCTCAACGGGCTCGGCCTGCTCTTCGGGAACCCTTGAGCCCTCGCCGGTAATCCGCGCGTTGGGCCGCGACGAAGAGCTGGCGCGAGGCGCGATTCGCTTCAGCTTTGGCAAAGACAACACGGAAGAGGATGTTGATTACGTAGTCGAGGCTCTGGTTCACGCCGTTACCAGCCTGCGCCATCTTTCACCGTTGTCGCGGCAGACCGCTGCGGTCACTTAATCTTGTCGTACTCCGTAACTTTTAAAGATCATATCGCGCATCCGCGTAAAGCCGGCGAACTGCCGGACGCCAACGCAACTGCTGAGGAAACCAATCCCGTCTGCGGCGATCGCCTGCGCCTGAGTCTTAGCATTCGCGATGGTCGCATCGAAGCCGCACGGTTTCTCGCCTATGGTTGCCCGGCGACCCTGGCGTGTGGTTCAGCGCTCGCGGAGATGCTGGAGGGAATGGCAGTCGAAGGCGCGCTACATTTGACGCGGAAAGAAATTGTCAGCGCCGTTGGTGGTCTGCCTTCTCGGAAGCAGCATGCGGCAGCGCTCGCGATTGAAACGCTGCGCGCCGCGATTGAAAGAGGAAAAGAAGGCGGACAATAGCCCGCCTCTAAACACTTCGCGTTGTTTTTCGTTTCGAGGTTGAGAGGCGGGCCATCGCCCGCCTTTTTCTTTGCTCAGGGATTAATCACTCGCGATCGAGTCCCGGCCGCCGGCGAAGGTTGCGGCTTCTTGTGATACTCAGGCCCGCAATATTTCTTTGGTTCCTGTCCGATGACGAAGGTCTTGGTGCGGATCACCGGACAACTTTCCACCGCAATCAAGCCCGTCGTGGGATCAATATCCAGAGTGATCGTGCCCTGGAGCTTGGGCGAACCATCTTCATAAAAGTCGCGCGAATCGCTCTTTGATCGCGAATCGTTTTTAGGCGTGGGCTTTGTTCGCGGCGTTTCAGGCGGCGGAGTATCCGGAAGTACGGCCGGCTCAATGCTGGGATCTTTGTTTGTTTCTTGTCCGTCGGTGGCGGCAGGTTGCTGGGCCATTTCTTCAGTTACCTCGGCGTTTTCCGAACCAGGTCCAGTCCCATTGACAAAAAGTTCAGCGCGCTTATTTGTCGAATCGGCCTGGGCGACCTGTCCGGTGGTGGGATCGATGTCCTTCTGCTGAACGCCCTCAGGCATTTGCCAATCGCCCGTCCACTCTGGATGATTCGCCAGCGCAACGCTCATAAAATCCGCCCAAATCGGAAGCGCTGAAGCCGCGCCCGTCAGACCCAACTGCGATCCGTCGTCGAACCCTACCCAAACCGCGCACACCAGACTTGGCGTGTAGCCGACAAACCATCCGTCCCGCGACGTGCCGGTTTTGCCGCCGACGTTGTACTTGAATCCGCGCGCGCGAATCGGCGCGCCCGTGCCACGGTTGACGACATCTTTCATGAACGAAGTCATGATGTAAGCAATCTCAGGCCGCAGCACTTCGTTCTTCTGCGCATTGGGTTGGGCGATCGTTGTTCCGTTTCCGGTGGTGACGCGATCAATGGCAATCGGCGCTGTGCGCGTTCCATTCGCGGCGAAGGCGGTGTACGCCGAAGCGATCTGCAAAGGAGTTGCTTCAGCCGTGCCCAGAGCCATCGCCGGATAAGCATGCGGCACGCGCGGCAATCCGGCTTTAGCCGCGAGGTTCATGACGCGACCAATCGTTACTTCCATGGCCACGTCAACTGTCACCACGTTGAGGCTGTGGACCATCGCGTCGCGCAATGTGACCGGCTGCATGGAATACTTGTCGCCCATGTTACCCGGGGAATATTCCTGATTGTCGTACGAAAAGGTCTTTGGCTCGTCTTTGTAAATCGTCGCCGGAGTAATCACCCGCGGCACGGGGTCGTAGGCTGTGTTCAAAGCGGTGGCGTACACGAAAGGCTTGAACGCCGAACCGGGCTGCCTCAGGGCCTCGGCGCGATTAAACTGACTCTTGGCATAGTCGCGCCCCCCAACCATCGCGACAATTTCGCCGGTGCGCGCGTTCATCGCCACCAGTGCAGCCTGCACCGTGCCTTCGGGAACGCGTTTCGCTTCTATCTTGTCGACGCTGGCGAGTTGTTTGGTCACCGCCGCGTAGGCCGCGCGCTGCAGATCCATGTCGACCGAGGTGTAGATGCGTAGATGATCGGCGCCTTGTCCCGTAATCAAATCTCCGAGTTGATTTTGCACATAGTCGGCAAAGTATGGCGCGTCGGAAATGTCTATCCGCCCTTTGGCCGGCGCCATCTTTAGCTCTACAGATTCGGCTTGCTTGGCCTGATCCTGGGTAATTGCCCCCGTTTCCGCCATTGATTCAAGCACCTGATTACGACGGGAGCGGGCGGTGTCGGGATCATGAAAGGGATTGTAACGATTTGGACTGCGGATCAATCCAGCGAGAAAAGCCGACTCAGGCAGCGTCAGGGTCGTGACGTCCTTGTTGAAGTAGGCGCTTGAAGCCTCGCCGAAACCATTGATCGAAAAGCCTGACTGTTGACCGAGGTAAACCTGATTGCAATAGAGCGCAAAGATATCTTCTTTCGACAGACGCGTCTCCAGGATCACCGACATATAGGCTTCGGCGATTTTGCGTTTCAGTGTGCGCTCGGGCGACAACAGGAGGTTCTTTACCAGTTGCTGGGTGATGCTTGACCCGCCCTGATGGGCCAGCGGCGAGTTTGGATCGCTGTTGTCGTATCGTCGCAGCAGAGCGCGAATGATGCCGCGAATGTTTACGCCGTGATGTTCGAAGAAAGCGCGATCTTCAGTCACCGTGATCGCCTTGACCAGATCTGGTGGCAAGTCATTAAAACCGACGACCCTGCGTTTGGCTCGTTCGCGACCCGTGACCGAGCTGATCAATTCAGGCTCGAGTTGAGCTTTATCAAGACGAGCGCCATTGCCCTTTTCGACGATCGCCGCTATCGACTTGCTCCCACGAGCAAACTGGACTCGCAAAGGCTCGAAGGCCTTCGTGTTATCAACGTTCGCCTCCGCGCCCGGATCAATTTCGACGGTCGTGCCGTCAAAGGCATAACGGCCGCGCGCGCTTTCGGCTTGCTGAGTGCGCTCGACATACCCGGCCCGTTTCAGGTAAGCCAGTAAGTCGTCTGACGAAAGACTCTGCCCGGCGTGAATCTGCTTTGGCGCCGCGTAAATCCCCGCCGAGCGCGTGAAGACTTCGCCTTTCAACAGATTGTCGATGCGCGCCGAGAACACGATCCAGTAATAGCCGAACACGCCGACGATCAGCGCCGTCGCGAAGAGCAGCGGAAGCGCGATGTATGGTCGCAGGAGAAAGCGAAAGAGGCGGCGATGCCAGGCGGGCCGTGGTTCCTCATAACGAACCACGCGCGGCGGCTGCACGCGGCCGCCACGAACAACGCGGGGGATGAAATCGTCTGGTGGTTGCCGAATTGCCATGAAAAAAACCGGGTGACGCTATCGGCCGGGGGGACGTCTCCCTCTCAGATGCTAAACACTTATCATCAAGGTGTCTACCATCCATTGACAGCAACGGCAGCTTTCGCTAACTTTAGCGACGTAATCCCCGACGATGGCGCCCGGTCAGCTTCGCAAAGCTGGTTTTTACAATTCCTGAAAAATGAAAGGAAGTTCCCCCGCGATGAAAGTCAGATTAGTCGGACTCATGGCGTTGTGCTGCGCACTTGCCCTGATCGCTTCGTTTTCCGGTGCGAACTCAAGTCACTCTCAAACAAAAAAGACCTCAACCGCAACCGGCCTTTCCCAGGCTGAGCAGGATCTGCTGACTGAAATCAATCAGGCGCGCGCCAATCCCGGCACCTATGCTTCTTATCTCGCAAACTTGCAGCCCTTCTTCAATGGAAAGCAATACCAGCCCACGGGTCGCCCGGCGCTCACGACCCAGGAAGGCTGGGCTCCGGTAGACGAGGCGATCAAGTTCCTTCGTGCAGCCAAACCTCTTCCTCCGCTGATCTCGTCGACGGGTCTTTCGCTTTCGGCGCAATCACATGTTAAAGACCAGAGCGGATCGGGCAGCACCGGCCACAAAGGCACTGACAACAGTCTCATCGAACAACGGGTGAAGCCCTTTGGCAACTGGCAGGGTGCCATCGGCGAGAATCTTACCTACGGCAACGACTCGGCGCGCGAACGAGTTTTAACCTGGCTGATTGATGATGGCTTTGCCAGTCGCGGACATCGGAGGCGTCTGCTCAGTGGTGATTATAAAGTTGCGGGACTTTCGTGCGGCCCTCATCCTGAATTCGGAACGATGTGTTGTCTTACCCTCGCCGGTGGATTCACCGATCTGCAACCGGCCAAATCCACGACCGGTACGAAAGCGAACAGCGGCACGCAAACTAACAAGTCAAAGACGACGAGCGGAAAAACCGTCAAATCTCGAGCTCACTGAAACTACCGGATACACTTGCTCCAGCAACACGAAAGGCTTCTCGGCGAAAGAAATCCGAGAAGCCTTTCTAATTTGGTCGGGACGCCGAGATTCGAACTCGGGGCCTCACCCACCCCAAGGGTGCGCGCTACCAGGCTGCGCCACGTCCCGTCAAAACTTTTTCAGCCATCAAACTTTTTCAGTATGACCCGAAAAAGCGCGTTGTCAAATCTGCCAGGTCAGCGCTTCTTAGCCCGAGTTGGTACCGCTTCGATTTCGCCTTCGTCCAATAGATCAAGAATCTCGCGAAGCTCTTTGGCAATCTGACGCAAGGCCGCGCGCTGATCATCGCCGGCCGGAGCGGTCGGCGACGCGGGCGAAGCCGTCGCAATTCGGCCGGCCAGGGACGGCGGCGGCGATAAACTCCGGCCGGGCGCTTTCGCGGTCATAGATGTCGACGGTTCACGCGCCGAGCCGCCACGAATCTCGCTCGCCAATTTCTTTTTGGCGCCGGCAATCGTGTACTGCTCGTCATAGAGGAGTTCTTTGATTCTGAGGGCCATCTCGACATCCCGCCGGCGATAAGTGCGCTGTCCGGCGCGGTTCTTTTGCGGCGCCAGGGTCGGAAATTCGCTTTCCCAATAGCGCAGCACGTGCGCCTGCACTCCGGCGATGTCACACACTTCGCCAATCTTGAAGAAAAGTTTTTCAGGAATTGCGGGGGCTGCCTGGCTCATGCTAATCAGAAAATCTAATTCAAAGGTTATAACGGTCGCCGGGCCGACTTTTCAATGGCAACGCTAACTTGAAGTCCGATGTTACCTGTGCGGAGATTTCGGTGTCAACAGTTACATTTAGACACCGAAAGCTAAACCGAGAGATTAAACGTGTCTTCTTAGGTTAACTGGATTGCTCCGCCGGGCTCAGTTTTGGGACCAAACTCTTTCGCGGGCAGTTTCCTTCACTTCATGCTCGATGGACGTGACGAAGCCCGCAAGCTATAATCGCGCGTTCCGAAACGAGCCATTGTCAGTCTGGAGGTTTCAAAACCAACTGTGCCCGCATCTGCCGCCGGGTTTCGCCTCGCCGCACGCCTTGAGGAAGTAGGCTTTTCTGACATCGTCAATATTCGTAATCGGGTGATGGAGCTGCGCGCCCAGGGCGAGACCGTTTATCAGTTCGGGGGCGGCGAACCCTATCGTCCCACGCCGGACTATATTAAAGACGCAATTCATTCCGCCTTAAGAGAAAACAAAACGCGCTATGCCCCTTCTTCGGGAATACCTGAGTTACGCCAGGCCGTCGCCGACAAGCTGCGAGGGCGCAACCATATAGATGCCGGCGAACAGAATGTAATCGTTGTCAACGGCGGCATGCAGGGTTTATTCGGCGCCTTTCAGTCCGTCGTTAATCCGGGCGATGATGTTTTGATTTTTGCTCCCTACTGGACCCCGATAAAGGATCTGGTCGCACATTGTCAGGGCAGGCTGGTGCTGGTGCCCACGGATGAAGCTCGCGAGAAAGGTTTCCGCGAAACGCTCGCTCGTTATGCAACTGAACAGACGCGAGCGATTTACTTCAATACTCCCACAAACCCCACGGGAGTAGTCTTCACACGTGAGGAAACTGAAGAAGTCGCGCGGTTCGCAATCGACCATGAGCTCGTGGTGATCGCGGACGAAGCTTACGAGGATATAGTTTTTGACGGTGAGCATGTTTCGATTGCTTCGCTCGAGGGTATGCTCGAACGCACGATTACTGCGTTCACACTCTCTAAGTCTTACGCCATGACTGGCTGGCGCATCGGATACGCGGTTGCGGGCGAGCCCTGGATGACCGGGCTTAGGAAAGCTACGTTGTATTCTTCCAACGGTGTCTCAACGCCGACGCAGTGGGCCGCGCTCGCGGCGCTTACCACCGCCTCAGACTTTCTGGAAACTTCGCGCGCCGCTTATCTTGAGCGGCGCGATCTGCTGTTGGCCGGTCTTAATGAACTGGGGCTTAGCTGTGCGCTCCCGGCCGGGGCCTTTTATGCATTTCCCGACGTAAAGACCATCAGCAAAGACAGCCGCGAAGCGTCGGAGTTGCTCCTCAATCGCGCGCGGGTGGCCACGGTGCCCGGCGTGGTTTTCGGCCCCCAGGGTGAAGGCCACGTACGCTTTTCCTTTTCCACTTCGATCGAGACGATCGAAGCCGGCCTGGAATCGATGCGGCGCAATCTCTGAAACTTGCCACAGAGACACGGAGGCACAGAGATAAGACGGCAAAACACATTTGGCGCTGAGACAAAAGGGCCGTTCCACCTTTTTTCGAATTTTGTTTTGATTTCTTTCTCTGTGTCTCTGCGTCTCAGTGGCTAATCCCGCATGAACGAATTCGATTTCATTCGCAGCCTGCGCGCACAAACCCGCTCGCGTAAGCATTCCGCACGCGTCGTTATCGGAATTGGCGACGATGCTTCGTTAATTGCTGAGACAGCCAATCGCAATCTGGTCGTCACAACGGATCTGCTCGTCGAAGATGTTGATTTCCACCGCGACGCTGCGCCGCCGGGCTTACTCGGTCATAAAGCCCTGGTGGTTTCGCTGTCGGATATCGCAGCGATGGGCGCGCGGCCCTTCTGGTCTTTCGTTTCGATCGGACTGACGGCCGAAGTTTGGAAGAGTGATTTTAAGGACGAATTCTTTTCCGGCTATCTTGCGCTGGCTGATCAATACGGTGTCACGCTCGCCGGTGGGGATGTTTCGGAAACGAAAGCGGGTATCGTCGTCGACTCCATAGTCCTGGGCGAAGTCCGAAATGAAACCGCCGTGTTGCGCTCAGGCGCGCGCGCCGGCGATCGGATTTACGTCACAGGCAGTCTCGGCGGCGCAGCCGGTGGTTTGAAACTAATCGAGATGGGGGCGCGACTGGGCGAAAGCGGTCTCGCTTCCCTGCCCCGAGCCGGGGGGCGAGCTGATAGTTCCACTGCGAGTAACAGCATCCAAACTCCTGACCGCAACTCGACGGTAATCGACGGCGCGGAGATGAATGAGCGGAGCACTGGGCCGACCGTGAGTGAAGGCCCAGATCAAGAGGCACATACCTCTGAGATGAGTGCCATCGAGTCTCTGCTTCTTCGCCAACTGCGCCCATCACCAAGAGTCGGCTGGGGCATCGTCCTCGGCGAAGAGCGTCTGGCCACGGCCATGATCGACATCAGCGACGGCTTGTCGTCTGATCTTTCTCACTTGTGTAGCGAAAGCAGCGTCGGCGCGCTAATCCAATCTGCGCAGATTCCAATTGATAAGGATGTGATCAAACTGTGCGGGCGCCGCGCGCTTGATCCTCTGGCCCTGGCGCTTCACGGCGGCGAAGATTTTGAGTTGCTGTTTACTGTTAGTCCCAACGACGTAGCGCGCCTGCCCAAGCGAGTCGACGGCGTGGAGATTTCTCACATCGGCGACGTTACTAATGAATCAGACACGATTCGCATCGCCGAAAGGAATCGTGTATGGCACTTGCAGCCGCATGGTTTCCAACATTTCAGCACTGAAGGTTAAGAAAACAAGCTAACATCGCGATTGAATTCCTGCCTTGCCAGGGTTCTTAGTGTGGTAGAATCTCCGACCATTCAAAGGGAATAGCTCGTCTTGCAAAGAAATGCACGTGCGCAATCGTAGAGGATTGCAAATGGAAGGGACGCAGCTAATCTGGTGGCGATCAACCATCCGACACGATTGAAAGACCGTAGGCGGGATCGCCACTGTGTTGACTCTCAGGCGCTAGGCCTCACGGCTTAACCTCTGAACCGACCGGCCAGTCCGACCGCAGCGCGGCGGAACCGAGACAACTCAAAATACATCGCAGGCGTATCGCTTCGTCGAACGCCACCGATGCTCTTACTCACACATACGGAGGCAAAACAGAATGTTACTTCGCGACTATCTACCCACCAATTGCAGTACGTCGGGTATCGCGGGATTGGCTCGACAAATAGCTGAAACGCTTCTCGCCGGACTTCCTCAGGACAAGGTGATCGATGTCTCGTCCCACGTGACCATCGCTGGAGGGTCTACCATTCCCTTCCTGCAGAAAGAAGCGGGCGAAGCGTTCATCGCCACCATCAACGAGAAAGGTGAAAACCCAAGATTGGTGCACGCAATCAGAGTCTTGCCGCAACAATACGCTGTCTTCTACTGGTACACGCACGGGAAGAAATGCGGCGTCGTGCTGGCAGCGAGCCCCGGAACGTCTCCACACGAACGGGGTATCGCCGTTGACATTGAGAATCACGGCGACTGGATAAATGTGCTGAAAAGACATAACTGGATTTGGCGCGGCCAGGCCGATCCACCGCACTTCAATTATCACGGTGGACAAGATCCAGACTTTGGCCATGAAGGGATCCGGGCTTTTCAGAAGTTGTGGAATCAGCACAATCCCAACGACAAAATCGCTGAGGACGGGTCGTATGGGCCGAACACGGAGAAACGGTTGGAGGCCTCGCCGATAGAAGGCTTTTGAAACCAGCGAGCATTTCACCGTTAAGCGGAATTCAATTTCGATCAAATCGCGCTAGTTGGCGCTAACGCCGGTTGTGTGCCCGGATCGAGCTAATCCGAGAACCCATCTGGAGAAGACTCGTATTGGGGAAACCGCGGGAAGAAGCAAGCACGACGCCCGTTCAGGCTTGAATTTTCGCGCGCCCTCTCTCACGGCCGGGCTACTTGTCCGGAAAGTCTGTTTGACTCGCCTTCCCTCCTTTCTTAGACTCGCTGACAATGCTCCGCATACACAACACACTCTCTGGCCGGCTGGAAGAGTTCCGTCCGATGGTCCTGGGCGAAGTCAGGTTCTACTACTGCGGCCCCACGGTTTGGGATTACGGCCACATAGGAAACTTTCGTTCGGCGATCGCCGCCGATGTCCTGCGCCGGTACTTTAAATTCAAGGGATTCAAGGTAACGCAGGTAATGAATCTGACCGATGTCGACGACCGCATCATTGCGAAAGCGCAGGAAGCCGGGGTGGCCATCGACGACTATACCCAAAAGTACATTGAAGCATTCTGGGAAGATTTCGACGCGCTTGGCTGTGAGCGTCCGGAAGTTGCGCCGCGCGCCACCCGTCACATTCCTGAGATGGCCCAGCTGATCGAGAAGCTTGAGCAGCGCGGCCACGCTTATCAATCCGACGGCTCGATTTACTATCGAATCAAATCGTTTCCTGAATACGGCAAGCTCTCCAAGATCAATTTCGCGGGCAATGTCGCCGGGGCCAGTGAACGTGTCGATACCGACAAGTACGAAAAGGAAGACGCGCGCGATTTCGCTTTATGGAAAGCACCGAGCCGAGATGACGAACCAGCGTGGGACGCCGGCATTGGCCGCGGCCGTCCGGGCTGGCACATCGAATGCTCCGCAATGTCGATGAAATATCTGGGCGAGACTTTTGACCTGCATGTGGGTGGCATCGATCTTGTCTTTCCGCATCACGAAAACGAGATCGCGCAAAGCGAAGGCGCCACGGGCAAACAATTCGTGCGCTACTGGTTTCACTTCGAACATCTCAAAGTCGAAGGCGAGACCATGTCCAAGTCCAAAGGCAACTACTACACGTTTCGCGATCTGTCGGCTAAGGGTTTTACTCCCGCGGGAATTCGTTACTTTCTGCTGAGCGTTCCTTTCCGCAAACAACTCAACTTTACTTTCGATGCGCTGCGCGGAGCTGAAAAGACCGTCGAGAGTCTGCGCGATTTTCGCGCGCGTCTGGAAGAAGCAAAGGCTGAACCCGGTAGTAACAAAGAACTGCATTCCGCGACTGAGCAGGCGCTCAAGGATTTTGAAGCCGGAATGGATGACGATCTCAATACGTCGGTGGCGCTGGCTGCGGTTCACGATCTCACGCGCGAAGTTAACATGGCGCTCGCCAGACGAACTGTGCGCCAGGATAACCAACGCGAAATCATCGACGCGATTAGACGCTTTGACAGCGTGCTGAATGTTTTCGGCGAGCCACAGAAACAGATGCTCGAGGACGAGATTCAAAAACTAATCGATCAGCGCCAGGAAGCCCGGCATCGCCGCGACTTTTTGCGCGCAGACGAAATCCGCGATGAACTTTCGGCGCGCGGTATTGTGTTGGAAGACACCAAAGACGGCGTGCGTTGGAAGCAAAAGTAGCGCCTACTTAGATAACGGCGTTCAGAGCACCGACTTTAGTCGGGCTTTTGTGAGGGAGAGCAAGAACCCAACTGAAGTTGGTACTCTAAACGCCGTGAAATCAAGACAGCTTTCACGGCCTCTGACAAGACAATGCCTACTGCTCCCCGCAATCGGCCTCGAACTCGCTTTCGCATTCGTTATGCGTTGATGGCGCTGGCCGCTGCGATCCTGTTCGGCACCCTCGGCTTTTATTTCATCGAAGGATGGACGCTGGCCGACAGCCTGTACGTGACCGTTCAAACGTTGACCACGGTGGGCTACGGCGACGTTCCTCCGCATACAGGCAAAGGCCGCTTTTTCGCCGTCGTGGTCATGCTGATGGGGGCGGGCGGGGTTGCGCTGGCTGTCTCGACCATAGTTCAATCTGTGGTGCAGTCGGAACTGGTCGCGACTTTTGGCCAGCGGCGGCGCACAAGAAAGATGTCCAAGTTGCGCCAACACTACATCGTCTGCGGCTCCGGCCGCGTCGGGTCGCACCTGGTGCGCGACCTGGTGCGCACGAATCAGGACTTTGTGGTGATCGAGCAGGACCAGCAAAAAGCGGCGGAGTTCACTCAACGCGGCGTCAATGTCCTGGTCAGCGACGCGACACTGGAGGAGACTTTGCGCGAAGCCCGGGTTGAACACGCCCGCGGGCTGGCCGCCTGCCTTCCGGACGACGCCGATAACGTTTACGTTGTCCTGATCGCGCGGGACTTGAATCCAAACCTGCACATTGTCGCCCGCGCGGCTGAAGAGCAAGCCGTGGCGAAGTTGTCGCGCGCGGGAGCGAACCACGTGGTGGCGCCAACGATTATCGGAGGCCACCGCATGGCGATAGCTCTGACCAAGCCGGCAGTGAGCGAGTTTATGGATTCGATCACCGCGAACCAGCTTGGTTTGGGATTCGAGCAGGTCGAAGTTGATGCGGCCTCTCCGCTGGTCGGAAAGGAATTGCGCTCGACGACGATTCGTTCTGAACTGGACATCGTGATCGTCAGCATCCGACGGCAGACCGGTGAGACGCTCTTTAATCCTGCGGGTAATTCGCAGATTGAAAACGGCGACATTCTGATTGCTATCGGCCGGGCCGAGTCTCTGAGCGAACTCAACAAGCTGGCGCGTGGGGTGAGCTGAGTTTCAAGTTTCAGGTTCCAGGTTTCACGTTCGAGTCGCTCCAAGCCTCGATCTGTAACGGCCAACTTGAGACTTTGCACTCAGCACCTGGAACCCGGAACTTGAAACTACTGGTCACCGGCGGCAGTGGTTACCTCGGCACACACGTCCGCCGGTTCTTTCAAGCTGAGGATTTTTCGCGGCGCTCGCACCTGGACGTGCTCAGTCCGCTGGATGCAGCCCGGGCCGGCGCTTATGAAGCCGTAATTCATCTTGCCGCGTACTCCAGCAAGAATCACGCCGACGCCGAAATCTCTTTCCGCACGAACGTTGAAGGCACGGTAAACCTGCTGCAGGAAACGGAACCTAATTCGGTCTTCATCTTCGCGTCGACGAAAGATGTTTACGGGCCCCACGCTGACGATTACGCCGAAGTTCCTGAGAACTGCAGTACGGAATACCAGCACCATTCGCCTTTGGAGTGGTCAAAGCTGATCGCTGAAAAGTACGTTGAATACTATGCCGCTCAGAGAAACTTTCGCTCATGTATCTTTCGCCTGTCGGCCGTCTACGCGCGGCCTTCGGAAGGAAACGAAAACGGGTTTGTCACGCATTACGTCGAGTCGGTCAAACGGGGTTGGCCGATTCGACTACCGCTCGAAGGCAAGCCAGTGCGCGACATTCTGCACGTAGATGATTTTTCCCGCGCCTGCCGGGCCTTCATCGATTCCACCGTCACCCATGGGTTGTATAATCTGGGCGGTGGCAGCGCCAATGCTTTGTCTTTGCGCGAGATGATCGACAAAGCAGCAGAGATGATCCAATGTAATCCGGTAATCGACGAGGGTAATCCATTGCCGACGCCCGTCCCGCTGAATTACATTTCGGATTTGACGCGCGTGCAAGAGGAACTGGGCTGGCAACCGCAGATAGGAATCGAGGAAGGGTTGAAAAGTTTGATTTAACGTCTGGGCTTTGTCTACGTAAACCTCTGCGAGCTCTCCGTCTCTGCGGTGAACCAATCGTCGTAATCATCACCGCAGAGACGCAAAGAACGCAGAGACAACGCAGAGGAGAGCCAGCGAGATCGCAAGAATAGACGCTGCGTGCTAGAACTCAAGCCACAAGCAAGTCAAATCAAACGCGTCGTCGTCCGCGCCCCTAACTGGCTCGGCGACGCGGTGATGAGCGTGCCTGCTTTGCGCGCGTTGCGGCGAACCCTGCCGGATGCGCGGATCACGCTGGTCGCGCGGCCGGGCACGGCAGATATTTTCATCGACGCAGAGTTCATTGATGAAGTTTTGATCTATCACCGCCACGGCATTGCTTCTGTCTGGGAACAGGTTCGGCAGTGGCGGCATCACCGATTCGACCTCGCCGTGCTGCTGCAAAACGCCTTCGAGGCGGCGCTAATCGCGTCTTTGGCTCGCGTGCCGATGCGCGTCGGCTATAACAGCGAGCGGCGAGGCCTTTTGTTGACGAATCCTCTTCCCTTGCCTGGATGGAAGGATGAACGGCACGAGTGCTTCTATTACCTGAACATCGTCAGCGAATTGGAAGGCCTTCTTTACCTCGCGACCTCAAACGAAACTGTGGCACCGCAGTTCGACCTCAACGTCTCACTTGATCGGAAACAAGCAGCGCGCGGGTTGCTTCATGAACACGGCCAGCGGATTGACGCACCGCTCGTCCTGCTCTGTCCCGGCTCAATCAACAGTCGAGCAAAGCGCTGGCCGGCTGAGCGATACGCGGCCCTGGGCGATCGTCTGATGGAATTGGGCGCGAACGTCGTATTGATCGGCTCGCCGGGTGAACTGGGGGTTTCGCAAGAGGTTTGCAAACACGCACAACATCAACCAATCGTACTAACTGGGAAAACGACTGTGGCGGAAGCGACGGCACTTATCAGCATCGCCGAGGTGTTGATTACGAATGACACCGGGCCCGCCCATATTGGCGCGGCATTGCACACGCCGACGCTGGTCATCTTTGGCCCGACCAATCCATTGACAACTTATCCAATGTCTCCAAACGCTGAAATCTTTCGCCATCCACCCGACTGCGCGCCGTGCATGTTGCGCGATTGTCCCATCGATCACCGCTGCATGACGGCAATCACGCCGGATGAGGTCTTTGAGCGGGCAGCCGCCTTGATGGTGCGACAAAACGCGGAGGTCAGCGCATGAAGGACCTGGCGAATATTGTGGATTGCTTTTCGCGGAAACGCGTTGTCGTAATTGGCGATGTAATCGCCGACCAGTTCATTTACGGAGAGATCAGCCGCGTGTCGCGTGAGGCGCCGGTCTTCATCCTGCGGCACGAGCACACGGAGACTACGCCAGGCGGAGCCGGCAACTGCGCTGCCAACCTCGCGAGTATGGGCGCGCAAGTCAGTCTGGTTTCAGTCGTTGGAGATGACGAGCCGGGACACATTCTGCTGGAAAGACTGCGCGATGGCGGGATTCACTCTGACGGCGTTTTCGTCGCGAACGAACGTCGCACGACTACCAAGGTTCGGGTACTCGCGGGCCAGATTCATTCAACTCGCCAGCAGGTAATTCGCATAGACTATGACGGCGAATCGGATTTAAGCCCGAAGCTTCATGACGAATTGCGTGCGGCGGTGACGAAGAAAGTAGCGGATGCCGAGGCCGTGATTATTTCCGATTACAACTATGGTGTTGCCGCTCCGGAAATCGGCGCGATCGTTCGCGAAGCCATCCAGTCGCGTAAGATTCCGGTGTTGGTTGACTCGCGTTTTCGGCTTTCGCAGTTTCCCGGTTTCAGTTCGGCGACGCCGAACGAAGACGAAGTGGCAGAGCTTCTCGGCGCTGAGCACGCCGACGAGGCCGCACTCGCATTGGCAGCCGAAGAATTGCGCCTGCAACTCGCTTACCAGGCGTTGTTGGTGACGCGCGGAGGCAACGGCATGACGTTGGTCGAAGCCGGTTCCGCTCCTTTTCATATCGAAGCAGTGGGTTCGCATCAGCCCGTGGACGTGACTGGCGCTGGAGACACCGTGATTGCTACTTACGCCCTGGCCCTGGCCTCCGGCGCGTCGTTCCGGGACGCGGCGCGTCTGGCAAATCTTGCCGGCGGAATCGTAGTGATGAAGCGAGGCACTGCTACCGTTACTTCCGATGAACTTCTAGCGTCGATCGCGATGTGACGAGCAAATGACGCCACCCCAGCACCAGGATGACCTAGTCGCTCATTCGCGGATCCTTGACCGAAGCGAAATAACGATCGCGGTCGAAACGGCCCGGAGCCGGGGCAAGCGGATCGTTTTCGCCAACGGGTGCTTCGACGTCTTGCACGCCGGGCACGTACGCTATCTGGAAGCCGCCAGGGCGCTGGGGGATATCCTGATCGTCGCAGTCAATTCGGATGAGCAGGCGCGCAGGCTGAAGGGAGCAGGCCGCCCGCTCTTGCCGCAGGACCAGCGCGCTGAAATCGTGGCGGCCCTGGACGCCGTCGATCTCGTCACGATTTTTGATGAACCAACAGTCACGGAACTCCTGCTCGCCCTCAAGCCGGACATTCATGCCAAGGGCACTGACTACACCGAAGAGACGGTTCCGGAGCGTGATGTGGTACGATCCTTTGGCGGACAAGTGGCGATCGTGGGCGATCGAAAGAATCACTCTTCGTCCGAAATGATCAAAAAGGTAAGGAGCGAGCCGTAAGCAGTAAGCCGGAAACACCTCAATCATTCTTCTTACTGCTCACGGCTCACTGCCAACTGCTCACCGACTCATGCGCATTCTTATCGTCAAACTCGGCAGCATCGGCGACATCGTTCATACTCTCCCGGCGCTGGCCGCCATGCGCGAGGCCTTGCCCGACTCTGAAATCACCTGGGCGGTTGAACGGGGCGCCGCCGAAATTTTAAGGGACAACCCGCTTCTGGATCGCCTCATCGAAGTCGACACGAAGGCGCTGAGGCGCGGGCTGATGTCTGGGGAGACGCTGCGGGCACCGCGCCAGCAGTTACGTCTGCTACGCGCCTCCGCCTTCGATCTCGCCTTAGATTTCCAGGGTTTACTTAAGTCAGCAATGGTTGCGCGACTGTCGGGCGCACGACGAATTTTCGGCTTTGCCCGCGAGTCGCTGCGGGAGCCGGCCAGCCGTCTTCTGCTCCACAAAACGGTTCAAATTCCTGAACGTCTGCACGTAATTCGGAAAAATCTGACGATGGCCGAGAGCGCGCTGGGCATTTCCGTTCCCGACCAGCCGGAAGACTTTCAGTTCCCTATAGCTCTAAGTTCCAGCCATGAAGCAGAGGCCGAAGGTGCCGTTTTAAGAACCGAAGCACACTTTGCGATTCTGAATCCCGGCGGCGGCTGGCCCACAAAACTTTGGAGCGCTGACAAGTTTGGCACCCTGGCCGATGAACTCTGGAATCATTTCCGGTTGCACTCTTTGGTGACCTGCGGGCCGGGCGAAGCCGAACTGGCTGAGCAGGTTTTGTCCCATTCGAAATCAGGGAAAGCGTGGGCGGTTTCTCTTTCACTGAAGGGGTTTTATGCGCTGGCAAAGAAAGCAAGCCTGTACGTCGGCGGCGATACAGGTCCAACTCACCTCGCTGTCGCCGCACGTACTCCAATAGTCGGACTGTTCGGGCCGACCGAATGGTGGCGAAACGGCAGTCCCTTCTCAGCCGACATTTGTGTCGAACGTAACGATATCGGTTGTCGAGTCGACTGTCATCGCCGGTCGTGCTCGCAATGGATCTGCATGGACATTGACGTCGAACGCGTGCTCCATGCGGTGACGGATCGTTTGCAGCGGGCTCACGCACTGGCACCGGAATTGGTAACGATTGGCTAGAGGCGGAACATGGATGCAACGCTGGCGCGTGCCGCTCGGTTTCGCCTGCGCGGCGCTTTTCTTTGTCTTGGCTCGACCGCGGCCCTTGACCCTGATCGTCGGCGCCGCCGTCGCTGTGCCGGGACTCGCGTTGCGTGCATGGGCCACCGGGCACCTGAGAAAAAATGCCGCCCTAGCGACGACCGGACCGTACGCTTACACCCGCAATCCGCTTTATCTCGGCAGCTTTCTGATTGGCGTTGGCTTCACTATTGCTACCGGCCGATGGTTTTTGGGAATTGCCTTCGCTGCATTGTTCCTGGGCATCTATGTGCCCGTAATGCGCGTCGAATCGACGACGCTGGCAGCATTGTTCGGCGAGAGCTATCAGCGTTACGCGCAGACAGTGCCGCTGTTTCTGCCGCGGCTCTTGCGTTATGAACAAGCCGGCGGGTCCGAAACAAGATTTGAACCGGCGTTGTACCGGCGCTATCGCGAATATCGGGCAGCTATTGGCTTGGTCGTCGCGTGGGCTCTGTTAGCGTTGGAGGCGTATTTCAAATAAGGATCGTTTATTTCGTGGCAATGAAAAAGCTGGTCTCAATTCTGGCGTTCGCGTGTTTGTTTCTGGCAGCCACGGTCCAGCCACGTGCCCAACAGCCGGGCACTGCATCACTTCCGTTTGCGAAGGGTGAAGAACTGGTTTATCAAGCCGAGTTCAAGAAAGCGCTGCTGCGAGGTGTTGATGTAGGCGAGTTCCGTTTCAGCGCTAAGCCTGTGCCGGCAAAATCCAAAGGCGCGTCTGATCCTCTGCAATTGGTAGCCGATGTGGTCAGCAAAGGTTTCTTCACCAGGCTGGCCGGTTTTCGTTTTCATCAACATGTCGAATCGTCCATCGACCCGGAGAGGTTTAGCGCTCTTAAGACCAACAAGCTCGATGAACAGGGTAAGCGGGTACGAATCAGCGAAGCGGTCTTTGATTACGAAAAACGCATAGTCACCTGGACCGAACGCGATCCGAATCAGAATCAGCCGCCGAGAGTAACCTCGCTGGATTTCACAGCACCCATCCAGGACGTACTGTCTATGATTTACTTTCTCCGCACGCAAAATCTCGAAGTCGGAAAGTCATTCGAGATTCCGGTCATCGATTCGGGCCGCCTGTTTCGCCTGACCGTAGCAGTTACGGAACGGAAGCGAATCAAAACCGTGCTGGGGCGCGTTAATGCGGTGCGCGTCGAGCCGGCCATTTTCGGCCAGGATCGCATGATCCGGTCGGATGGAAAACTCTCGATCTGGATTACCGACGACAGCCGTCACCTTCCCGTCTGGGCGCAGGTGAAGTTGAACCTCGGCACGGTCGACATAAAACTCAAACAAATAAACGGCGTCCAAACCCTGGCGCGCTTTCAGAGATAGGCTCGCTCCCTGGACTCCTTGGAAAAACCTTTCGTTAACACCCCGCTAATCATCGCTCATCGCGGAGCTTCAGCGGTGGCTCCGGAAAACACTCTGGCGGCGTTTGCTCTGGCTTTGGAGAGTGGCGCAGACGGAGTCGAACTGGATGTGCGGCTATCGGGTGACGGTGTTCCCGTTGTGATTCACGACTCGAATCTGCGGCGCACCGGCCTTGGTGAAGGAGTCGTTTCGGAAATGACTTCGAAAGAGTTGGGCCGGACGAGCGCCGGCGATTGGTTCAACCGCGCGCACCCGCGACTGGCTCGCGATGAATACGGCCGCGAAGTTGTTCCCACGCTTGATCAGGTCTTCAACTTTTTCAAGACACAGAATCCGCCCAATAATTCGGTGATCTATGTTGAGATGAAAGCGGACAAGACCCGCGAGGAAAACGTCGATTTGCCGGCCTCAGTAGTTCATCTCACAAATAGGTACGAATTACAGGACCGCGTCATAGTAGTGAGTTTCAATCTGAAGGCGCTCACCCAAATCAAACAGCTCGACCCGTCGCTCCGCACCGGAGCTTTATTTGAACCAAAGCGCAGTGCGGCCAAAATGCTGACCGGACACCGGCTAATCGCAGCCGCGGTTGACTGTGGAGCGGACGAAATCCTTTTGCACCGCTTAATGGCAACTCGTCGACTCGTCAGGTTGGCGGCCGACAAGAGGTTGCGTTCGGTCGTTTGGACCGTTGACGATCCAAAATGGAGTGGCCGCGCTCTTCGTCTCGGAATTGACGCCCTCATTACCAATGATCCGGCGGCAATGAGGGTTCGAGTACCAACTTCAGTTGGGCTTTCGTCCTGATCGCGAAGGATCCGACCAACGTCGGTACTCGAACGCACCCGCGCATGTTCCGCCCTCCTCGACGTGCGAATCAATCCGCTCTCATGTATCATCGTCGGTCTTGTCAATCATCCGTTTGATCGTTGGAGGTAACTGAAAGGAATGCCGGTAACGAAGGGCGCGGAGATCGCGCCGGCGCAAGGAAAGCTGGGAGTACTGCTGGTGGGGCTGGGAGCGGTGAGCACAACTTTCATCGCAGGGGTCGAGGCAATCAAAGCAGGCCTGGCCGAGCCGATAGGAAGTCTCACGCAAATGGGCACTATTCGGCTGGGAAAACGGACCGACAACCGGGTGCCAAAGATAAAAGAATTCCTGCCCCTTGCGCGTTTGCAGGACCTGGTCTTTGGCGCCTGGGACATCTTTCCCGATTCCGCCTTTGAGGCCGCGACCCATGCGGGCGTGCTGGAAAAAGAGTTACTGACAAAACTGCGCAAGCGTCTGCAGAAGATCAAACCGATGCAGGCCGTCTTCGATCAAACCTACGTAAAGCGTCTGACCGGCACGAATGTTAAGAAAGGCAAGAACAAGCTCCAACTGGCCCAGCAGTTGATCGAAGACATTGCCGAGTTCAAACGCAAGAATAAATGCGACCGGCTGGTAATGATCTGGGCAGCTTCTACTGAAATCTTTCTAAAGACGCACGCCGTGCATCGCAACCTTAAGACGTTTGAGCAGGCGATGCGGGAAAACCATAAAGCGATCGCCCCCTCGATGATCTACGCCTACGCCGCGCTGAAATCCGGCGTACCCTTTGCCAACGGCGCTCCCAATCTAACAGTCGATCTTCCTGCCTTGATGGATTTGGCGAACCAACAGGGTGTCGCCGTCTGCGGTAAGGATTTCAAAACCGGACAGACTTTGATGAAAACGATTCTCGCACCGGGCTTGAAGTCGCGCATGCTTGGACTGCATGGCTGGTATTCGACCAACATCCTCGGCAACCGCGACGGTGAGGTGTTGGACGATCCCGACTCTTTCAAAACCAAGGAAGAATCAAAACTCTCGGTGCTCGAATACATCCTGCAGCCTGACGTCTATCCACAGCTCTACAAGGATTTTTCTCACGTCGTGCGTATCAACTACTATCCGCCACGCGGCGATAACAAAGAAGGATGGGACAACATCGATATTTTTGGTTGGCTCGGCTACAAGATGCAGATCAAGATTGACTTCCTCTGCCGTGATTCGATCCTGGCCGCGCCTATCGTTCTGGATCTCGCTCTTTTCCTCGATCTGGCCCAGCGCACCGGGATGAAGGGTGTGCAAGAATGGTTGTCGTTCTATTTCAAATCGCCGATGACCGCTCCTACGCTCTATCCCGAACACGACATCTTCATTCAGCTGATGAAGCTGAAGAACACGCTCCGCCACCTGCGCGGCGAGGATTTGATCACGCATCTGGGGCTGGAGTACTACGACTGACCGCACCTATTGACGGGTAATCCGAATCTCCAGACCTTTCCCGGCATGCCGAATCCCTTTCGGTGTGTTTCTGCAGCCGCAGCTAATAATCACGCCAACACGCCAACACGAAATGTCACTGGTTTTCTGCCGGGAAATGTCACGTATGTAGTTTTGACTTAACCCATCCGTGACAACTCCGTTAGATTCAGGCCTCATATTTTGGGTGACATTTTTTCCAGAGTCGTATATATAGCGTAGGGAGACTCTGAATAGGCGCAGTTTACCGCGCGTTTTTGAAAAGCGAACGCGCCGGGTTTCCCGCGCATCAATTGTCGTAGTGGATCGTTCTTTGCATGAGGTGCTGGTGGGAGGATCCAGCAGCGGCGAAAGCCAGTAATGATGATCGCCGGCAAGGAACAACGACCATGATTGCCGAAATGGAAATAGAGAAGATGCAAGCCCCGGAAAAACAGATTGACGAAACCGTGCTGCTCGATCCTGAGCAGAAAAGCCCGCGGGCGCGGGATTTTGAAGACCGCCTCGGAGCCCGGATTGTGGGACAGGAGCGGGCCGTGCGCCGCATGAGCGGCCTCTACCAAATTTTCCTGGCCGGCATGAATCCGCCCAACCGGCCGATCGGCACGATGTTGTTTCTTGGGCCGACCGGATCAGGCAAGACTCGCGTTATCGAAGCAGCGTCGGAGGTTCTCTTCGCTGATCCGAACGGCGTGGTGAAAATCGACTGCGCGGAATTCCAGCATTCCCACGAAATCGCCAAGTTAATCGGCTCGCCGCCGGGATACCTGGGCCATCGCGAGACTTCTCCGATGCTGACCCAGGAAAATCTCGACCGCATGCACACGGAAGAGTTAAAGCTTACCCTGGTGCTGTTTGACGAGATCGAAAAGGCTTCAGATTCGCTGTGGCAACTGCTGCTGGGAATTCTCGACAAGGCTACACTGACGCTCGGCGACAATCGCCGCGTTGATTTCTCGAAATGCATGGTCGTCATGACCTCGAACCTGGGCGCACGCGAGATGTCTGAATTGATTTCAGGCGGAATTGGCTTCGCACCGGGCAAGGGTGTTAGACACCCGGACAGCGAAGTCGATCAGAAGATCTATCGCACCGCGGTCGAGGCCGCGCGGCGTAAGTTCTCGCCGGAGTTCATGAACCGGATCGACAAAGTGGTCGTCTTCCGCTCGCTGAAAGAACATCATCTGCGGGCGATTCTCGACCTGGAGCTGCAGGCAGTGCAGGATCGGATCATGATGTCGGCAGGAACCAAGTTTGTGTTTCAATGTTCAGAGTCGGCGAAGGACATGCTGCTTGCGGAAGGCATCGATTACAAATACGGCGCCCGGCACCTGAAACGGGCCGTCGAGCGTTTTCTTGTCTATCCGCTCTCGAACCTGGTAGCGACCGGTCAGATCGGTTTGGGCGATTTGGTCAACGTTGGACTCAATCCCAGCGACAGGAAATTGATCTTTTCGAAGAAATCCGGCGGCGCTCTCATTCAGGAGATTAGCCCCGAAGTTCGCGAAGAGGAACCACTGGCAGCCCGCTCAGGCAGTGTCGGTATTCCGATACCGCAAGCCAAAGAAAGTAAGGCTGCGAGGAAAGGACAGGGACGCGGCGAGAAGAGCGAAGTCTAGTCGAGCCAAACCTTGAGGAGATGCAAATAGGCGCCCGGAGAGAGCTCCGGGGCCTTTTTATTTGTGGCACGCGCATCTTGCGCGTGATCGACGGGCGGGACCCCCGTGCCGCGTGTCTAATTCATGGAGACCCGAAGCCGTCGTAATGCTTCTCGCGCGGCTGCGGAGAGATGAGGATCGTCGGACGAAAAAGCTGCGCGCAATGACGGGACTGCGGCAGTATCGCCGATCATTCCCAGCGCAATGGCTGCCTCGCGCCGAACATCGGTCGGGTATTCCTGGTTTCCCAGGGCGGCGATCAAAATGTTTAGGGCCGCTCGGCTGCGAATCTGTCCCAGTGACCGCGCGGCTGCGCGCAAAACGAATTCATTCTCGCGAGCTTTTGATTTCTTCTTCTTTGGTTGCGGCGTCGGTCCACCAAGGGCCTGGGCCAGGGCCGGCACCGCGGTTTCGTCTCCGATTTGACCAAGCGCGACTGCGGCCGCGCCACGAACTCCCGCCTCCTTATCACCAAGCAGAACGTTCGCGAGTGGTTCGACGGCAGAACGGCTGCGCGTTTCGCCTAACGCGTACGCCGTTTCGCGCCTAACAAATTCCAATTTGTCATGCAACAACGGTGTCAGGAGCGCAACTGCCTCCTGCGGCGGCAGCGACAGGATGGCATGTGCCGCCGTAACGCGAACCATCGGCGCCGGATCATTCAATCCGACTATCGCGGCACGCGACGCGTCGAGCCGTTTCAAGCTGCCCAGCCGCATCAGTGCGTCACGACGCTCTTCCGCTTCGGATGAGGCGAGACGCTGGCGCTGGCGTTGAATTTCACGCTGCGCGGCCGTCATACGGTCGCCGCCCTGCGCAAATGTATTCGTGGCCGCGGCGCTCAACAAGACTGCCGCGGTGAGAAAAAGTGTCGATAAGCGACCTGGAAATGAAATTCGCATAATCGTCTCGATAGAAAACAATAACCTGGAAACCGTGCCGCTTGACGACTCAGCCCGTATCTATCCGCGAAGCTATCGCGTGCATCGTATCGATAATCAGGACTGCGATCGGCGGATAAAACAGCAGATCTGAAATTATGAGTGCGGTCGCTGAATACGATTCAGCGCTGCCTGGCCCGGGAACATGATGACGGAAGAGCAAGGTTAAATCTGAAAAGAAATCTTGCGCATGCCAGCCGATGAAAAGACCGATGCCGAGGCTTACGATATAACCGCCGACCAGAAATGCATAGGCTGAGAAGCGTGTGAATGGCTGCGCCGGCCGATTCTCTTCACTGGTAATCGAGTAATGAATGTCTTCAGGCTTGTAGGTATAGTGCCGGAAGTACTCGCGCAGCCGCCGCGCCAGGTGCCAGACGCCGGTCATAAAGAGCGCTACCAAAACTGCGCGTCCAGCTATACCAAACGATTGCCAGAGTGGCGGCTTAATCATCGCCACAAAAAATGTGGAAAGAAAAAGCGAGACGGTGGTAAAAACCGCGCGCTGCCGCTCCTGGATCTCTCGGCGATCGTTTTCCAGAATCTGATTGACTACTCGATCCCAGCGGGCCTGGGCGGCGATGTTGCGGGCGCGTTGGGCGTGTGGATTATCAGAGTCAAGAATTGAAGTTGGCGTCGGGCCCTTGTCTAGTTGCTGATCATGAAAGGCGCGCTCCTGGGGATCAATCAGCGTATGATAAGCGAGCGAAAGAATGGCAAAGTCGCGCGCAGCCTTTTCCGATCCCCGATTCACATCCGGGTGGCGTTTACGCGCCAGCTTGCGATAGGCGGACTTGATCTCCGTCGCGGTCGCTGTTCGCTTAACTCCGAGAACGTGATAGTAGTCAGTCATTGCAAGCGGGCAATGCTTTTATGAGCAACAAGCAGCGAATCCGTAGCTTGTCCCCACGTCAATTCAGCGAGATTTTAACATTTCCTGATTGGCAGGCGCGAGCGGTTTAGCCCCTTCGATTTGACTGGTTTGTCTTGAAGGCGGCGGTAAATGTCGCTTCCGGTAGCCCACAAAGATGGGAGCACCACGTAATCAGCCTGTTTTCAATTGCCATCCTGGCGAGCAGAGCGTTCGATGAATTCTATTAAGGTGCGCACCGCCACGCCGGTTGGCCCTTTGGATCGATATGGCGTCGCGGGATCCCCCCACGCCGTGCCGGCGATATCGAGATGCGCCCATGATGTGTCTTCCGCGAATTCTTTGAGGAACGCTGCGGCGGTAATGGTCCCGGCCTTCTTTCCGCCAACGTTCTTGATGTCGGCGATATCGCTCTTTATCTGCTTGGTGTACTCGTCATCGAGAGGTAGTTGCCAGAACTTCTCTCCGACTTCCTTTCCCGCGTCGATCACCGCATCGATTAACGTCTGATCGGTGCCCAGAATCGCCGTGTTGACATCCCCCAGAGCGATTGAGACGGCGCCAGTGAGGGTCGCCATGTCGACTATTTGGGTTGCGCCGAGTTTCTTTGCGTAGGCGATTGCGTCAGCCAAGACCAGCCGACCTTCGGCATCGGTATTGATGACTTCGATTGTTTTTCCGGTCATCGCTCTTAAGACGTCTCCGGGCTTGGTCGCCTTTCCGGACGGCAGATTCTCTGAACACGGCGCGACTCCGAGCACTGGAATCGACGGCTTCAATTGCGCGATCGCGCGCATGGTGCCGATGACCGTGGCAGCTCCGGTCATGTCGTATTTCATCAGTTCCATGTTCTCTCCCGGCTTCAGCGAGATGCCACCAGAGTCAAAAGTAATTCCCTTGCCGACGAGCGCCAACAGTTTGTCTTTAGATCCTTTGCCCGGCTTTTTTGGCTCGTACTTCATGACGATGAGCCTTGGCGGTTCATCCGAGCCACGAGAGACACCCAGCAGCGATCCCATGCCCAACTTTTCCATGCGTTTCTGATCAAGGACGTCTATGCTGAGGCCGAATTCTTTGGCCACGGATTTCGCTCGGTCTGCCAAATTTGTCGGCGTCATGAATCCGCCGGGCTCGTTCGCCAGATCGCGCGTGAAGTTTATTGATTCTCCGATTACGCGGCCTCGTTCCGCACCCGCCTCCAACGCTTTCTTGTCCGCGCCTTCGATGATAACCACGATTTGTTCGATCTCGCGCTCCTCTTTGTCTTTAGTGCGATACTTGTCAGGTTCGAACAGGCCCATGATCGCGCCCACCACGACTGTCTGCGCGACCTTCTCGACCTCGCCCTCAGTCCGCGGCGCAATGGCTATCGTCTTCACGTTCTTACTTCGCAGAAAGCGCACTGCGGTCCCGCCCACTTGCGTCATCTGCGCCGCTTTGTAGGCATCGCGGTCGCCGCAGCCGATTAGGAGCAGCCGCTGGGCCTTCAATCTATTGCTCGCAATCTGGAAGTAAGCCGTCTCTCCATCCTTAGCCGTAAACTCGTCCGCTTCGATCACGTTGCGAATCAGCCCGCCGACCGCCGTATCCAGCGTTTTCAAGAAGCCTTTGTCCGCCTTTTCGTCTGTGAAGACCGGCACTGCCAGCGCTTGCACGTCAACCTTGTCAAATGATTGAGAAATTCCTTTTACTTCCATTTCTGATCCTCTTTCTAAAACTGTCAACAAACTTTGGGCCCAGTCTGACTGGCAAGTCGATTCTAAGTACGTTGTGCCCAAACCGAAGTTTGTCCGACTAGCGATTACGTTCCTTTAGTTGCGCGCGCGTTTCGCGCTCGACTATGCGACGCATTTCCGTTTCGCGCTTGTCGTACAACTTCTTTCCCTTGGCCACTCCGACTTCGAACTTGATCTTACTCTTCCGCACGTACACGCGAGTGATCACGAGCGTCATCCCCTCAATCGCTGCCGACTGCTCGAGTCGATCGATCTCGCGCCGGTGCAGCAAGAGCTTGCGCGTCCTCAGCGGATCATGATTCGCAAGATTGCCGTGGGAGTACGGCGAGATGTGGGCATTGAAAAGCCATGCTTCGCCTTCGCGAACTCCCACGTACGAGTCCTTGAGCTGAATGCGGCCTTCCAGGACGCTTTTCACTTCAGTCCCGGTCAGTGCCGCTCCGGCTTCGTACTTCGTCGAAATGTGATAGTTGTGAAACGCAGCGCGGTTACTAGCCAGAACTTTTTCTTCCGTCACTGCTGCCATCACCAGATTGTGCCAAGCAAAAACTGACTATAACAAGCAAGACTACGGGGAACAAGCGGCTATCAGCTTGGGTATCGTCCTGATAGGAGTTGCTGAACATCTTAAGAGGCTGCAAGCGTCTCACTTGGCAGTCCTCTCTTAGCGAAGCGCTAGGCCGCTCAATTTTCTGGTATTCTCACATTCCGATTTGATTCCATGCGCCGTCCATCCAACCAAACAGTCCTGTGGTTAGCGCTGGTTCTCGTTTCAGGAATTCCCCGAATTCTCGGGGCCTTCTTATTGCCCAACGCCTTTGGCGATGCCTATGTCTACATCCGCACGATCGGCGAATTGAGTCTCAAACTTTCCACGAAGACGTTCGCGATTACTGACCTCTATGGATTCTGGCTGCCGCTCTACCAATTCATTTCAGCCGTCATCAACGTCTTCGTCGGCAATGGGTTTTATACCGGCAAAGTAGTATCGGCAGTTTTCGGAATCGGCTCCTGTGTCCTTGTCTACCAAATTACTTTGCGGCTGACCGCCAATCGCGCGGCGGCGCTCCTGGGCTTCGCGCTGATCGCGCTGAATCCACTTCATATTTTCTATTCGGCATCGGCGATGACTGACGTGCCGCATGCTTTCTTTGTTTTGGCGAGTCTCTATTTTGCTTTGCGTCGCGGCTGGATTCTCGCCGCGATCTTTGCCGCGCTCGCGGGACTTACACGCGTTGAGAGCTGGATGTTTCTCGCCCTGGTGCCCTTGATTCAGTTCGCTTGGGATCGGCGTATCTCTTTTGTGGCCCTCGTCATACTGTTGGTTCCGCCGTTGTCTTGGTTCTACATTTCCTGGAAAGCGACGGGCGATTGGCTCGCCTGTTTCAAAGCGCGTCAGCAATATCACGACTGGTTGCTCGCCATGAATCCCCCACTGGCTCATTTTTCGTTAGCGGCGGTGCTGAAGGACGGCGCTACCCTCCTTATCTCCACCGACATTGCAGTGCTGATCGCAGCGTTCGTCGCGGGCAGGTTGGTTGTACGTGGGCTTCCTGATCTTTTGACACGGCGCGACAGAACAGAAGACATACAACCGATTCTGGCGCCGGTGATCTTTTTCTTCGCCTTCCTGGCCCTGCTGTCAGTTGCTTACATAACCCACCAGCAACCAATCATTTTCCCGCGCTATGGCCTGATCCTTTTCAGCCTGGGAATTCCGATTCTGGCGTGGTGCTTTCTTACTTTGAAGCGGCAAAAACCGCGCTGGGCACGCACGCTTTTGATTTCGATAATCGTGATTTGCGTTTTCGATTGGAGCGTTCAGTTCGCGGGTGCAGTTGGTTCGCTGAATCAATATCGCGCGCACCGCGCGGTTGCGGATTATCTTCGCGATCATTATCAACCAACGGCGGGGACACGCATCTTTAGCGATGAAGGCACGGTTACGGTACTTTCCGGAATTGGGGAGGAGAAGTTTTTGACATCCTCGGATGCGCCAAAGGATCGCAAAAGCTTTCTCGCTTTTCTGAAAGAGAAGAACGTCGAGTATCTGGTGTTCATCAGCAAGGTCGACTCCACTCCGGCAAAGCTGTTTCCTGACCTGGAGCACGGAGATGGAATAGGCACATTCATCCCGGTGATGAACAGTCACTCAAAATTCATGCGCGCGAACATCTGGCTTTATCGAGTACGTCCAGTGTCAGAAGCGCGACCGTGAGGGGGGCTTCGCCGGCCAAGCTGTTTCAGAAGTTGCAGAATGGAAAAGGTAACGAATTGTTTCATTGGGTCTTGAGTGCGCGCGCAAGATTCTTGCGAACGGAAATTTGGTTATACAGACCCTCGCGTTCGCTGAAATGAACCGAGAGTCCAGCGTTCAGTAAGGTTTCATTCGTGGTGGCATTAGCAACTTTTTAACAGTTGACATCCTCCAGAGAAATATAGAAAGTGACTTAATCAGGTAACGTTATGCGAAAAGCGAAATCGGTAAGCGAAGCAAAGATCGAGCGTCCACGGCGCGCCGTGATAACCAGGAAAGAGGCTCTGAAACGCATGAAGGAGTTCTCCAAACGAAAGGAGAGATTCATTGCCACTGTTAGAGCGAGCAAGAGTGGAAGCCTACGTCCCTGATCTTCCATCGGAAGCGTACCGGAATCTGCTCGAAGCGCTTGATCGCGAATTCACCTATGCCTTTGGCGGCTGCACGATTTCTCGCGCGCTCGATGGCAGCTATCTGTCCCGGATCGGGGCGAAGACTCGTGACAGAATAAATCTAATCTACACCGATCTTCCCGTCGCTCTTTCAACTGATTTTGATAGCATCGCCCGTTATGCTGATGAGGTGAAGACAGCATCTCTTGAGGCGCTGACTGAGGAGTCGATTCTGGTTACGGTGACTCAGGTCTTTCACGCGGTATGACTTCTCATCTATGAACAGTCCCGCGTTCGCCTCTCCAATCGGTCGAGGCCCCTTTTGGCGTTATGGTTGAAGTCAGCCACATTTCTCAACACGGTATTTGGTTGCTGGCCAACAACCAAGAAATGTTTCTCTCATACGACAAATTCCCATGGTTTAAGGATGCATGTGTGTCTGCCGTCTTGAACATTCAGTTGCTTCAGCCGCACCATCTGTATTGGCCTGATTTAGATATTGATTTGGCGGTTCAATCGATCGAGTATCCGGAACGGTTTCCCTTAGTTAGCCACTCCTAGCGCGTTTCCCTCACAACCAATTACAATCCACGTTGAAAGCAACTGTCGAAAAGCATACGAGAATGTCGCTTGAAGGCAAGACAGAGAAGACTACGGGACTTGGGATCAACGAGTCGAAGCTGTGAGGACTGAGCCCGCTCCCGAACGCCTTAATGATCTTATTGCAATCCAGTTGAGCGATGGTGCCAAGCAGGAAAATCGTGCAATGGTTCAAATAGCCGCTAAAAACTCCAGAAGACCTAACGCACGGAGCGACCTTATCAAATCAGTCTTCTCCTCAACATATCCAGCGCCGCCTGCGACGCACGCCAGCGAACCAGCTCACGATCGCCGGGCAGCATCAGTTTCCTATGTTCAGTATGCGCGTCGTCGGCCAGCGCGATGTAAACCAGACCCACCGGCTTTTCTTCCGTGCCACCGTCGGGGCCCGCGATTCCCGTCACCGCTAATCCGAAATCGGTCTTCGCTCGATGACGAACGCCGCGCGCCATGTCTCGCGCCACTTGCTGGCTGACAGCGCCGAACTCGCGAATCAGTTTCTTGTCCACGCCGAGCAGCCGCGTCTTTGATTCGTTCGAATAAGTAACCAGGCCTTCGATGAAGTACTTCGAGGATCCGGGAACATTGGTTAGCCGCTGAGCAATCAAGCCACCCGTGCAGCTTTCCGCAACCGAAAGTGTGAACCCGGTAATTGCCAGACGCCGTCCGACAACTTCTTCCATGGTCTCGCCGCGAAAAGAAAAGACGGCGTTGCCCAGTTCTTTTTCAATTTTTAACGACAAATCATCCAAAAGCGTTTCGGCGTCGGCCTCGGTGCGCCCGTGCGCGCGCAGGTGAATTTCGATCTCGCTGCTGTTGAAAAGAATTGTCGTTTGCGGATTCTCGTATTTCGAATAGATCGGCGCGATCTTTTCATCGACTGCCGATTCGCCCATGCCCGCCACCCGCAGGATCCGGCGCGCAAAGCGAGTTTCGCCGGCCAGTTTCTCCAGACGGGTCTGCACGTGATTTTCGAACATCGGCTTCATTTCGCGCGGCGGTCCCGGAAACAAAGCGACGGCACATTTCTCATGTTCGAGATAGAGGCCGGGCGCGCTCCCGTTTGGATTTGGCAGAACTTCCGCGCCGGCGATTACCATCGCCTGGCGCGAGTTTCGCTCGGGCATGTTCATGCCAAAGCTTTTGAATCGTTCGCGAATCTCGGCCAGCACCGCTTCATCGAGGGCGAGCCGGCGCCCCAATGCTCGGGCCACGACTTTGCGCGTGATGTCGTCTTCGGTCGGACCAAGGCCGCCGGTGGTCACCACCACGCGCGAGCGCTTTACGGCATCTTTCACTACTTCTTCGAGACGCGCATCATCATCGCCTACAACTGTCTTAAGCTTGACGTCGATGCCTATCCGATTGAGTTTGTCGGTGAGCCAGAGACTGTTCGTGTCGGTGCGATCGGCGGCGAGGAGCTCAGACCCGATGGCGATGATTTCAGCGGTTAACATGAATGACGAGTTTTACCACAGAGGACACAGAGGAAGAAATTCAAACGGCTAATCGTGTCCCAACAACTCCGCAGGAAGCAGCATACGTTCTTGTCGATTCTTCGGCCAGTCGCTTATAGTCACCCTTCAACCCGTGAGATATGCGAATCAAAATGTCCGTTGGTTCGCGGGCTTATCTCACGGGTTGAATCGAACTATGCCACCAAAACAATCCTATTACATCGTAGCGCTGCCCGGTGATGGAATCGGGCCAGAGGTCTTGTCGGCTGCCCTCCGCGTTTTGAGAACTGCGGGCGAGCTGTTTCAAATCGATTTCCGAGTGGAAGAGATTCCTTGCGGCGGCCATTACTACATCGAGCACGAGACCGAATGGCCTGGCGGTTCATTTGAAAAGTGCGAGGCGGCCGACGCGATCTTGCTCGGGGCAGTCGGACATGAGGTCGACGGAAAGACGGTTTTCACCAAGCCGGGCAAGCCCTATCCCGAGCCACAGTTGGCCGGGTTCGCTCAGGTCATTCTCAATAGACAGAAGCTCGATCTGTACGCAAATGTCCGCCCGGTGAAACTATACCTGGGCGTCAAGCACAAGATTCATGGAGAACTGAAACAGGTTTGGGACGCGGACAAAGTCGATTATGTCGTGATCCGCGAGAATACCGAGGATGCTTACACCGGCGAGACCAATTCGATTGCAGACGGTCAGGTCACGCCGATACGAATCACGCGACGCGCGACTGAACGTGTCGTGCGTTACGCCTTCAATCTGGCGCGCCGGCGCTGTAACAAGCAGCACAAGGTGACGTGCGTGGATAAGTCAAACATCATTGGCGCGCACCGCTTCTTTCGTGAGGTGTTCCGCGAAGTTGGGCAGCGGGATTTTCCGGATATTAGTCTCGACTACGCCTACGTAGATGCCTTCTGCCAGTGGCAGATTCGCAATCCCGAATGGTACGACGTGGTCGTTGGGCCCAATCTTGTGGGAGACATAATTAGCGACAACGGAGCGACTACGGCGGGTGGATTGGGACTGGCGGTCGGCGGCAATATCGGTGATGAACATGCGATGTTTGAGCCGATTCATGGCAGTGCGCCAAAGCACGCCGGAAAGGACAAGGCGAATCCCCTGGCGGCGATTCTGGCGGTGCAGATGATGCTGGACTGGCTCGGCACGCGACACGAAGATTCGCGTCTGCACCGGGCCGCGCAGCAAGTCGAAGCTGCGGTGGCCGCTCTCCTGATTGAAGGTAAAACGTTGACCTACGACTTGATCGGAGAGGCGAAGGCGGCCCGCTGCAGCGAAGTCGGCGCCGCAGTAGAAGATAAATTGCGGATGATGGCCGGCGGCTCTGCCGCCTGATGTGCGGAAAGGCTTTGCCTTTCCGATCTAACCCTCAATATGACTCTCGCTTTGGCGAGGCTCAGCCTCGCCAAAGCGAGAAAAGAATATGCAGCGTGTGGGAAGGTCGGAGGTCTTCCATACATCGGGCGGCAAAGCCGCAAAAGGTAAAGTCTATTTTCTCGCCAGCCGCTCTTCAATCTTTGGCAGACTCACGATCACCGTATCCCCGACAATCTTCAAACTCTTCGCAGAAATCTTATCCAGCGTATCGTCCTTGGTATGCCAGTACGGATACGTGCTCAACTGGATAATGTCGAGTGCGTCGAGGCCAGCGCGCAAAAACGGAGCGTGATCGTCGTCGCCGACACTCTCGCGAGAATCGATAAATTGCGCGCCGTAACCGATTTGCTTCGCCGTCTGCCAAACAATGTCCTGCAGCCAGGCCGTACTCATCTCGTCGCGGCCGAATCGCAGGTTCTTATATCCCACAATGTCGAGCAGGATGGTCGCCTTAACGCGCTTCAATTCATTCCTCTCGAGAAGTTGCGCCACAAAGTGCCGGCTGCCGTAGGTGTTATCGGGTAGCGGGTTCTTCGGATCGGCAGGATTGGGGTTGTGACAATCGTCCCATTCGCGACAAAATGCTTCTTCACCGTCAAAAAAAACAAACCAGTAAGTCAGCCGCGGTTTTTGTTTCGGGGCCAACACCCGCGCGATCTCGAGGAGTGCGCCGGTGGACGAACCAGCATCGTTTGCGCCCACGAACTTGAATTCCTTGAAAAGCTTGGTGTCGTAATGGCTGGAAACAACGATCACATCAGTTGACTCGCCCGGCAGTTCGGCAATTACGTTAATTATCTTGCGTTCCCCGATAGGCGTGGCTGCCTGAAATTCGTCGGTGGTGACTTTCAGACCGTACGACTTCAATTGGTCGATGAGGTAATTTCGCGTCTTCTCTAATTCAGCCGATCCGGCAGGTCGCGGACCGAACTCAACCTGCTTGCGCACCTGCTCAAACGCGCGCTCGCCGTCAAAGTCGCTGGCGGATTTACCTGGAGCGGAAGGGTCCGTAGGACGTTCGTCGACGGGCTTGTTGGCGCCGCTCGGACAGCCGAGCATCATCAGCAGAGCCAGCAATATAAAGACGAGAGCCAGGAAACGAGATGTATTGTTCGGTGATTCGCTGGATGGCGTATGGTGGGTGGTCATAGGATGGCGCGGTTCGGTCGCGATTCGATGCTTGCCTCAAACTCGCTTGTCTTCTGGCGACGGCTGATCCTGATCGTGTTTCGGTTCCCCGCTATTTGGCAGAACGGTATCGAAGATCATCTTGCCAAGGGCTACCGAGCGGTCCGCGATCGTATCCAGGGCCTGCGACATTGCGATGGTCTCCAACTGTATCAGGGTTGCCATTTTGCGCTCGAATGGCAACTCGCTGAATTCTTTGCGCAGGTCGCGGGTCTTCTCTTCGGCGGTGCGGGTGCGTTCGGATTTGGAAACCAGCTTAATAACCAGTTCGCCACCGCGCTCTGCTTTACACTGACAGGCCAGCCGTTCGCCTGCTGCCAATCGCGCCGGGCTCAACTGCTGACGTTCGGTGTCGGTTAAATCAGAAAGAAGAGTTCTGCCGGTGATGATTCTAATGGCACAGGTACCATCGCACATCCCACACTCCGGAATTTGAAAACCGAGGCGCCTGGCCGCGTCCACCACAGAGGTGCCTTCGGCCACCAAACCGCTGGGCCCATCAGGTTCAAACTTTATTTCGACGCTCATTGCCAATTGCCTCGTCTCAGCGATGCGCTCCGCGCGCGGCCGCGCGCACCGTCGGTTGCTTCGTGCTGTCACGTTTCCGCTCGCGCTCCTGCCGCCGGCAGTCTGCGCAAATTCCAATCATGCGTAGTAGATGCGAAGTCAGCTCGAACCGATGCTTCGCGGCCATCGCGTCCTGAATTGCTTCCAGTTCGGGTGAATAGAACTCGATGATCTTCCCGCACTCCTTGCAAATCATGTGATCGTGATGCTGATGTTTGTAATTATGTTCGTAATGGGCGCGCCCGTCGCCGAAGCGGACCTCGCGGGCCAGGCCGGCGTCAGTCAACAGACGTAACGTGCGATAGACCGTCGTTTGGCCGACGCTGGGATCGTTCTCGTGCACCAGACGATAAAGATCTTCACCTGAGACGTGGCCCTCAGTGCGCAGAAAAACGTCGAGAATAAGATCGCGCTGCGCGGTGCGCTTCAGACCTTGTTTCTGAATGTGTTTGAGGAAAACTTCCTGCTCTTCAGTCATTGATATAAGTCAGGCGACAGACGGCTGAGAAGACAACCGCATTCTACACCTTGCGAGCGGCTCAATGAAATGAGTCCTGATGGCACCGCCTCCTGGTTTGAGTTGGTGTTGTGGCAAATCGAAGGGAAATGAATGGCCCGGAATTGTTCGGCTCTTTCCTGTTTGTTTCTACCTACTGCCTACTGCCTTCCGCCTTCCGCTTTGTGTTATCTTCTGCCTCAAGAAGCCGGGGTGGCGAAATGGCAGACGCTACGGACTTAAAATCCGTTGACCGCAAGGTCGTGTGGGTTCGACTCCCACCCTCGGCACCAATTGATTCAACGATTTACAGCCAATCAATTTTTGACGATGGACCAACGCAACGGAGTTAACTCCGTTGCGAAGCTGATTTCGATTGAATTTGCTGGGGATATCGTTGACTCGTAGTCGGTGGTAACCCCCTCATCAGACATACGACCTAAGAAGTCCAGCCCCTGACAATGTCCGTGAGGAGTTGCGTTCTTATATATTCTTGGCGCACTCAGTTTTCCATGTGGTTCTAAGAGGATATTTCAGATCAACTGAGTTTCCGACTCGCCGAAGGAGGAGCGGCAGACACTTCACTTTTGAAAATGCGGAACAGGTAATAGTAAGAAGGAAAGAGCACGAGCACCCCCACAGCAAGCGCGATGATCAGCAACCGCAATGTGTCGTGCGACGCGGCAGCGGAGTAGATAGTGATGTCCGGTTCGACAAGATACGGGAATTGCGCAAACGCCCAGCCAAGGAGAATCAGAGTTACCTGTGCTGCCGCACAGAGGCGTGCCACTCTGTATTTTCTGATCCACAAAGTATAGAACGCGCCCACGGCGACTACTGCGGTGCCGAGGTGCAACGCTAACGCCCACCAGCTTCGGCTGATACCAGCGCGCACGGTCGGTGCGCCCGTTCCGGCTAATAGAAAAACGATTAATGCCAATATGCCGACTGCGAAGCCTGCGATCAACGCTCGCATTCGAAAATCTTCCTGCAGTTCGGGCTGAGACGCTTCTACAGTCAAATAAACCGCCGCGAGAAATGCGAACAACGAGAGCGCGAAAAAGCCCACGGCAAAGGGAAACGGCGCCAGCCACGACTTGAGAAAGCCTGATACCACTACACCATTTTCAACCCGGATAGTTCCCGATGCGATAGCGCCGAGCACGATGCCCAACAGCACCGGCGTGATGATGCTGGCTATCGAGAAGAGCAGGCTCCAACGACGCTGCACGTCATCGCGCTGCGCATCATGAGCGCGAAACGTAAACGTTGTGCCCCGCAGGACGATTCCGATCAGCAACAGCGTGAGTGGAATATGGAGTGCAGTTGAAATA
>DASQAF010000009.1:0-1004818 GCA_035635855.1 Pyrinomonadaceae bacterium | reverse complement strand
GGCGTGCTTTGGATGACCGGCGGAACGCTGTTCAAGGGGCCGGGGCATATCTGGAGAGTCGAGCGAAGTGGTGCCGTCCGGCAATGGTGTGAACTTCCGGACGCCCTCTTCATGAACGGGTGCACGATGCATCCGAATGGGCGAACGCTCTTGGCCTGCGAGAGCGCCTCCGGCCATATCCTCGCGATCGATCTTGGCCAACCTGGCCGCTGGGAAGTCTGGCTTGAGGGGGATCGGCTTAGGCCGATTGTGCCCGGATATCCGGGCTCGAACGGGATCAAGATCCGCGAGGGCTGGGCGTGGATCAGTGTCTCAGGACGCAGGTTGATGGTCCGCGTGCCAATACAACCGGATGGCTCCGCCGGCGATATCGAAATAGCGGCAACGCGTCTCGAGGCCGACGACTTCGCATTCGGGATGTCTGGTTCGGTCTACATCACCACGCATCCCGAACACACTTTGGTTCGCCTCGATCCGTCAGGCGCTCGCACAACATTGGCTGGCCCCGAACAGGGGATGGTCGGAAGCACGGCCTGCGCCTTCGGAAGAGCGCCCGGTGACGAGAAGGCGCTCTATGTAACGACCGATGGCGGCTTTTTGATTCCCCACGAAAGTGGCATCCAGGACGCCAAGCTCGTACGGATGGAAGTCGGCGAATCGGGCTGGCCCCTGCTGCAAGGAGTGTGACGGAAATGATCCGCATAGCCATCCTAGACGATTATCAAAACGCGTCCCTGGAGATGGCCGACTGGTCACTGCATGCCCCATCATCGAGATGACCTGGGCTCTCATCCTTGCGAGCGCACGTCAGGTCGCATTGGAAAAGGTAAACACACAGGAAAAGAACCTAACCGACTTCGATAAGGAGAGCTTCAATATGCCTCTCAATGGTGAATACGAACCAAGCCCGAGCGAACGGGTTCGCCGGCAGGTAGAATTGTATGAAGCGACCAATGGCGCCGAGGGCGGCACACAAAACGGCAAGCCGGTGATTGTGCTAACCAGCCAAGGCGCAAAGTCGGGCAAGATCCGTAAGATCCCTCTGATGAGAATCGAACACAATGGCGCTTACGCCGTAGTCGCCTCTCATGCAGGCGCACCCAAGAATCCGTTCTGGTATTACAACCTCGTCGCCAATCCGCTTGTCGAGTTACAGGATGGCGCCGTCAAGCACGAGATGCGCGCCCGCGAAGTCTTCGGCCAAGAGAAGCACGAGTGGTGGACGCGGGCCGACGCCGCCTATTCGGAATTCCCTGGCTACCGGGCCCGTGCAGGCCGTGAAATCCCAGTGTTCGTTGTTGAGCCCATCGTCACAACTAATGAGAAATAAAATTACAAGTAAGGAGAAATATATGGGCAAGCTCGAAGGAAAAATTGCACTCGTTACTGGCGGCAATAGCGGCATTGGCCTCGCGACGGCGCAGCAGTTTGTGAACGAAGGCGCGTATGTCTTCATCACTGGTCGTCGTGAGCCGGAGTTGGCTGCCGCGGCCAGGGAAATCGGAAGCAATGTAACCGGCATAAAAGGAGATGTGGCGAACCTTTACGATCTCGATCGCCTCTTTGCACAAATCGAGCAGGAAAAGGGCAAGCTCGACATTGTATTCGCCAATGCCGGTGCTGCGCAGTTTGCCGCCTTGGGAAAGATTACTGAGGAGCATTACGACGCGCTCTTTGACGGCAACGTGAAAGGCGTGCTTTTCACGGTACAGAAGGCGCTTCCGCTGCTGCCGGATGGTGCCTCAATCATCCTGAATGCCTCCACCGCCGCCAGTAAGGCGACCGCGCCCGAGTGGAGTGTTTATAGCGCCACGAAAGCCGCGGTGCGTTCGTTCGCGCGGACATGGACCACGGACTTAAAAGATCGCCGGATTCGCGTGAACGCCGTGAGCCCGGGCTATACGGACACGCCCCCATGGCATTCCGCAAAAGCTGGCGAGGAACTTATGAAACTTATTTCCAAGAGTGTTCCGCTCGCTAGGTTCGGTACACCCGAGGAGATCGCGAAGGCCGTGGTATTTCTTGCATCCGACGACAGCAGCTACATCACGGGAACGGAATTGTTTGTAGATGGCGGCTTCGCACAAGTGTAGTCCAACTTACTAGCGGAGGAGCTCCTCGAATCACTGCGCTATTGGAGTGTATTCAACACCAAAACAAATCAAACGAGTGCAATCGCAAGCCCCATCCTCATGAACAGGAGCCGCAGGACAAGTTGGATTCTGTAGGCGTGTGTTACGGCTGACAGACTCCTGGGACGAATGACAGATTCCTGGCACCAAGCAACCCTTACACTCACGAACCGCAGATTCAATTAAGACCGCACAACTATTCGGGCACTCGGATGTTCGGGTAACGATGCGCTACGTGAGGATGGTTGAAGACAGTAAGCGAGTCACCGTCGAGGCGGTGAAGCTTACTTTTGGAAAAGTTGGTCACATATTGGCCACATGGCCAAAACAGCCACACTTGCCTGTGGCTGTAAGTGCTTGAAAATAATTGGTGGAGCAGAGGGGGATCGAACCCCTGACCTCCGCATTGCGAACGCGGCGCTCTGCCAAACTGAGCTACTGCCCCACGCGCACGAGCATACAGTTTCGAGTTTCGGGTTTCAAGTTTCGAGTTAAGACCTTGGCTGCAGATTTTCACGGAGAAATACGCATAAATGCCATCAAGCATGTCGCTCTCTCAGTGAAGAGATTGCACTGTTAAGCGCTTCGTCAAGTTTCTCCACATTCTTTCCGCCGCCTTGCGCCATGTCGGGTCGGCCGCCACCGCGCCCTCCAATCAGCGAACAAGCCCGGCTCATCAAAATGTTCATGTCGCCTGACGCGTCGGCCGAGCGCGCAAAAACCAGGCGCGCATTGTCACCGTCGCGTGAACCTAACAGGGCCACAACTTTCGGATGCGCGATCAGAGCGAGCGCGAGATGCTTGAGAGACTCGGCATCGCGATCGTCAAAGACTTTGGTGATAACCCGGACTGCCGATGAAGAATCCTGTGTTGAGCTGGAAGAGCTGTTGATACGAAGCAGATCTTCCGCTTCGACCCGACAAGCAACTTCCTCAAGCCCGTCATTGCGTCGCCGGAGTTTCTTGTTCTCCTCAACCAAGCGAGCGACCAGGGCCGCCGAGTCTTCGCGGCCTGCGCTGAACAACGCTGCTACCGCACGCGCCGTCTTGTTCGCTTTGCGATAGTCACGCAGCGCGCGAATACCGGCCATGAACTGAATTCGCGTTAAGCCTTTGGCGCGCTCCCACGAACGCACGGCGATCACACCCACCTCGCCGGTTGATCGCGCATGCGTGCCGCCGCATGGAGTCAGATCGAAGTCGGCGATCTCAATCACGCGCAGCTCGCCTTCGCGGGCTGGCTCTTTGCGCAGCGGCAACGACGCTGCCTCTTCGGAGGTGACCTGGCTAATCTTGATCGGACGACTTTCCCAGATGATTTGATTGGCAAGATCTACGGCCTGCTCGATTCGCTCATCCGTAGCATTGTCGAGCGCGACATCGATCTCGCATTCGTCCTCAAGCACACGAAAGCTGCGCGTGGGCGCGGCGAACAACCTGACCAAGGCCGCGGAAAGAATGTGCTGACCCGTGTGCTGCTGCATATGATCAAGCCGTCTCAGCCAGTCAACTTTCCCGTGAACTGTCTCGCCCATCTGTGGCACTGGTCCCTGAATCACGTGCAAGATGCCTGCGTCCTCAGTGTCAATGCAATCAACTACTCGAGCCTCGCCAAGTGAACCAATATCTGTCGGTTGTCCGCCCCCAGTCGGGTAAAATGCGGTGCGATCAAGAGTCACCGCGATCTGACCTTTGTCGGTTTCACTCAGGCTAACCACGCGCGCGTCGAATTCGAGCAAGCGTGAATCGTGATAGTACAGACGCTCGGTTGTTGGCATAGCGTCATCTTAATTCGGTCATCAGCAAAAAACCAATCCACAGCTTTCGCAGATTACACAGATAACAAACTCTCAGTTTTGAGAAAGACACGCGCCCGAGTGCAGCCTGCTGAGAACTTACGACCTTCGCCTGGTCAGTTGCCGGAATCTGTGAAATCTGTGTAATCTGCGGATCAAATGATTAACAGGTTGAAAATTCTTTTCGCGCGCGGCGCATTTCTGTCTCTGTTGTTGCTGACAGTTAGTGTTGCTGTCATTGCGCAGGATGAAGCACTCAAGATTAATTACCGCCTGGCAATGACCCACCCAAGTTCGCACCTCTTTGAAGTCAGCGTAGAAGTGGAAAAACCGGCTGACGCAAAGGTTGACTCTTTGGATTTCCAGATGGCTAAGTGGTCCCCGGGACGCTACGCGGTGTTTGATTTCGCGAAAAACGTGCAGGAGTTTCAGGCAGCCGCGGGAATATGTCCGCCCAGATCCCGGTGTGATCAGGCGATGAGGCCAGTAACGCGCGTGGACGATCAAACCTGGCGCGTTCCTTTCATGAACTCGCCCAGCTTGACCATTACTTACAAAGTCTTTGCCAACGATCTCTCCGGTACGTTTTCCGAACTTGATTCGCGGCACGCCAACTTTAACGGCGGCTGCATTTTCATGTACGTCGTCAACCACAAGCAGGATCCGGTAAGACTCGAAATCGATCCGCCGAAAGACTGGCGCATCGTTAATGGTCGCACAGAGAAAAAAGATCAGCGGGAATGGAAGTTTCCGAACTGGGACATCTTAATCGACACGCCCACCGAAATCGCGCCCGACTGGACGGAGGACAACTTTAAGGTTGAAGGTAAAAACTATCATGTCGTGGTTCATTCGCTGGGTCCCGAAGGCAGCAAGCGCCGGGCGTTGGTGCGCGACATTGAGAAAATCGTGAAGACGGAAACGGCGATGTGGGGCCCGCCGGAGTTTGATTCCTACACTTTCCTGATCCATTTCTCTGCTGACGATCATTCCAGCGACGGCATGGAACATCTGACTTCGACGCAGATTATCATGCCGGGCAGCCTTGCCGATCCGGAGGCTGAAGCTGAGACGATCGATGCCATCGCCCACGAGTTTTTTCACGTCTGGAACGTCAAGCGCCTGCGACCTATCGAGCTGGGCCCGTGGGACTTCACGCGGCCGGCAAACACTCGCGGGCTGTGGATTGCGGAGGGCATTACGAACTATTACGGCCACCTGATGCAGCGACGCGCTGGGCTGTGGAACGATGCAAAGTTCTGGATCACGGAGAGCGATCAGATTACCGAAGTCGAAAATTCTCCCGGCAGTCGCTTGATGAGCGCGGAAGAGTCTTCGCTGTCGGCGCCTTTTATCGATGACGCACCGCATGCTCAACAAACCAATCTCGCCAATACCTCGATCAGCTACTACCCGAAAGGTGAAGTGCTCGGGCTCACGCTTGATTTGCTGATCCGCGGAAAGACGCTGGGCAAAGCTTCGCTCGACGACGTAATGCGGCGCATGTATGAAGAATTTTATTTGAAGAGTCCGAACGCAACGTACTACCTGCGCGGGCGCGGTTACACGAACAAGGATTTCGCGCGCGTGGTTTCGGAAGTCGCAGGCACAGACATGAGCGAGTTCTTCAAACGTTATGTGCGCGGCGTCGAGCCGCCGCCTTACGAAGAAGCGTTCGCGCAGGTGGGCTTGCGTTTTGTGCGAGAGCCGCGGCAACCCGTCTCAGTCGGAATCAGCGCCGATGAGAGCGATAAAGTTAATTTCAAGATCGCCAGTGTGCGGCCAAATTCGCCGGCTGCGAATGCAGGCCTGGAAACAGGCGACATGATTGCCCTATTGGGGGGAGTCAAACTGACGCCGGGAAACCTTATTAAGACCCTGTCTCGTTACAAACCAGGCGACAAAGTGGCGGTTACCCTGGAACGTGGACGTCGCAAGATTCAGACTTCAATCGTCCTGGGACCGCCACAGGTGATGGATTATCGGATTGAAGAATTGACGAACGCTTCGGCGGAAACGAAGTCGATACGCGCAGCGTGGCTGAATGGGAAATAGGTCCAGCGTATCCGCAGATTACGCAGATTACGCAGACTCAAAACAAAATCCGCATTCGGCGCTGCCTTTAATACCTGGTATTTGATTTAACTCAATCTGTGAAATCTGCGGATAGCTATCTACTCAGCCGCGACGCAATCACCTTCGCAGCCGTGGCGCCCGCGCCGACTGCGCTGCTAATCGTTGGCGCCAGGGGACTGGCAACATCGCCGACCGCAAAAACATTTGTCACAGTCGTTTCCTGTCTTGCATCGACTCGGACATAACCGCGTTCCTCCAAATCAATCTGGTCACGAAACGATTCAGTGTTTGGTTCGAACCCGATGCGCACGATCACACCTTGTACGGCCATCTGAAAAGGCTTGATGGCGCCACCGCGTTCGATCTCAACGGCTTCGACCTGTTCGTGGCCAATGATGCGGCGCACAACTGACTCAGGAAACACGGTGATGCAGTGGTTAGTGTGGAATAGTTCAGTGAACTCTCGGCGGGCGCGCAGCTTCTTGCCACGATGAACCAACGTAACCGTTGGACAGACCTCAGCGAGCAGCAGCGCATTTTCCGCGGCCGCATCGCCACCGCCAATTACGCATACGTCCTTTCCGGCAAACGCTTGTCGATCTGCGGATGATTCGATCATGCCGCGGCCGACGAATTCGTCTTCACCAGGGATGCCGATTTTCCGGCGACGCAATCCGGTCGCAATGATGATCGCGATTGATTGAATTTCCTCGCCGCTCCGCAAAACGACGCGCCTTGCTTTCAAGTCCACACTTTCAATCTCAACATTGGTCCAGAGATCAAAATCGCAGTCTTTCGTTTGCTCGACGAAACGATCTCGCAATTCGCGACCGTTGACAGCATGAACACCGAGATAGTTATCAATCGGGTTATGAACGGATAGTAGCTGGCCGCCGACCCCGTCGTTTTGTTCCAGCACCAGAGTGTCGAGGCCCAGCTCGTCGCACCAACGTGCGGCGGAAAGACCAGCAGGCCCTGCGCCGATGATTAAGACGTCGTGCATCACTAGTTCGGCTCAGGCGGTTGATATAGATCGGGGATGCCGGCAATCGCGTCCTCGGGAAGAGGTTTGAGTTTCAATTGCTCGATGAGAAAAGCAATACGATCGCGACGTGCTTCGGCATTCAGTGAGTGTGGCGCTTCATAAAACTTAACGCGTTTAGGCTCGCTGACGATCGCCGCGTGCTGGCGGGCGCGTTCGGGCGTCAGAAAACTCTCCCGGGTCGCAAACTGGAGAAAGACGACGGCTGGCGCCGCATGTGAAACATATTTGCCCTGGTCGAGGTAAGCAGTTTTCGCTATGAAAGCATCAACCTTTTCCGCGCCAAGCTTCTGTCGAAACTCCTTGAATTCTTTTGTCTGTTGACCGATTTCGTCGGACATCGAACCGGCCATCAACACAAATGCCTTGAACCGGCGATCTACTCCACTCAAAAGAGCACCGATTCCGGCGTTGTAACTGTGGCCCACGTAGGCAATCCGTTTTCGGTCGACGTCTTTGCGCGCCAGCAACACATCAACGCCGCGTCGCATGTCCATTACTTGCTGAAAGAACTCGGTAAAAGTTCTTTCGTCGAGAGGATCTTTGATCGCCACATGACCAGGACGAGCGACTGGACCATCAGTCAACAGAGAGACAACGCCGGCCTGAGCGAGCGCGATCGCTTCATCGAGAAACTCTTTGCGGTTACGCATCGAAGAGTTCTCCCAATACCAGTGTCCCCAGATCACTGCGGCGAAGGGGCCACGGCCTTTGGGAACAACCAGGTACGCCGGAACAACTCCGCCTTTCAGACTGTCATAAGATATGTCGTAGACATTGGCGTGCTCGCGATGCTGGACACCAATCTGCTTGATAATGAGCGGCTTATGACGATCGTAATCAAAGTGGCGGAGGAGTTCGGGATCCTGTGCCCATGTCGATCGTGCGAGAAGAAACAGAATTGCGATTGCCACGACGAGATGGGCGGGTCGAGTTAAGGCTTTCATGGTTCACTTCCTTACTGCAATTTCTGTTGATTGACAATAACATAGCCCCGGTGCGACGCTGAGCCTTCCGATTAATACCATGCGACTCGGGCATAAGGAACTATTTCGCTATGCAGTGAGTACTGCTTTCTCAGTCTCGCTCATAATTACCGCCTGCAAGATTGGGTATAGCCAAACTGGGAGCACCGAACCCCGCAAGCTTGAAGAGTTTGGCAATGTGAGCACCGACGATGCAATGGCCCATCTCGACCTCTTCGCTGTCAAGCTGAATTCGAATCCAAACCTTCAGGGTCTTATTGTAGGACATAACCGGAGCGATTCGCCTACCGGCTGGTTCCTCCGCCAGGCTTATGGTTATCTCGATTATCTGGTCAACTCGCGAGGGATTCTTGGTTCGCGAGTGCGAGTTCTGGAAGGAGATGTCAGAAAGGAAATCGGTTTCGAGCTTTGGGTACTCCCGGTTGGCAGTGCTTCGCCGATTCCTGTCTCGACACCGGAATTCAATCCGGACGGTCCAGTACAGTTCGACAGAGCCTCGCTCGGCAACGAATCGGAGTGTGTCGGGGAATTCACGATTGAGCTGTACAAACTCGAGGACGGGTTGAAATTCTTCGGCGAGGCCTTGCGTCGACAGTCAAGTGCAAAAGCTTGGATCGTCATTCATCCGAGCCAGCGCGACAGTGCAACTAAGGCCGTTGGCACAATCAATCGCAGCACAAATCTCCTGACAGGGAAGTATGGGATTGACCCGAACCGCATCCTCACGGCGATTCGTGGTCGTCGTTCGCCAGCCTGCATGGAAGTGAACCTTTGGATCGCTCCATCCAACCTCACAAAAGCAAATGAGTCCGCATACTATTTCCACCTAATGGACGAAGCGGAGAAGACTAACTACACGGTTCGTAAAGTTGAGTTTAGCGGCAATCAACACATTCGGGACAAAACTCTGCGGCGAGCATTCCTTCAGCAGGAAGGCGACGTCTTTTCCAGAAGGGCTTTGGATCGAAGTCTGAGGAACTTCAGCAGGCTTGGACTGGTGTATCCTTTGACGCTCAACGATGTCGAGGTCAGGTTGGATCGGGAAGAGAAACTCATCGATTTCACCATCTACTTCAGAGAGCTACCACGTGTGCGCCGAGGCTCGAAGATTCATTAGATCCACCCGGATTAGCAGGAAAGGAGAACCACATGCGTCTGACCGAAATGGTTTCGTGCTCTGGTTGAGCGGCCAAGCTGGCGCCTAGCGTCCTCGCTCAGGTGTTGAGCGGGCTTGAGAAACAACCTTTCGATCCCAATCTGCTGGTCGGTTTCGACAAAGCGGACGACGCCGGAGTGTATCGACTGCGCGACGATCTCGCACTGGTGCAGACGTTGGATTTCTTCACCCCGATCGTCGACGACGCGTTTATCTATGGTCAGATCGCCGCACTTAATTCGATTAACGACGTTTGGGCGATGGGCGGGAGGCCGATCACGGCGATGGCGATCACCTGCTTTCCAAAGAAGGGCGTTGACTTTGCAATCCTGGGAGAGATCATGCGCGGCGGTTTGTCGGTGCTGACTGAAAGCCAAGTTGCCCTGGTCGGCGGTCACAGCGTCGACAACGAGCAGATCATGTTTGGCTATTCCGTCACCGGCGTGATCGATCCGAACAAGGTTGCCACCAACGCCGGCGCGCGGCCCGGTGATGTAATCATTCTCACGAAACCGATCGGCACAGGTGTAATTTCCACCGGGATCAAATTCGGCAAAGCTGCCTCCGAAGTTGTCGACGAATCCATTTCGACCATGCTGACTCCTGGCAAGTACGCCGCCGAAGCAATCGCAAAGTTTGACGTGAAGGCCGCGACCGATGTCACCGGTTTCGCTTTGCTGGGCCATACTTGGGAGATGGCTTGCGCGAGCAACGTCACGATCGAAATCGACGCGGATCGTGTTCCATTGATCAAAGGCGCGCGAGAATTAGCTGCGTCCGGCTTGCTTACGGGAGCAGACAAGACAAATCGCGAATATGTAGGCGAAGAGATCTCTTTCATCGGAAACATCGATCCAAATCTCGTCAAGCTTCTCTATGATCCGCAAACAGCCGGCGGTTTATTGTTAGCGATTGCATCACACAAAGCGAACAGCTTGTTGGCAGAGTTGCGCACGAATTATCCACGGGCGGAGATCATCGGGCGAGTCAGTGAGCGCGGCGCGAAAGCAATCATTGTGAATTGAGTCAGTACCACCTGCGGACCGGGGTCCCCGCGCGGGCAGCCCGCGTGGGGTGGTGGATGCGGGCGGGTAAATCTCACGCAAAGGCGCCAAGACGCAAAGAAAGGCGAGATTGTCAGACCATTACGACGCCATCATCATCGGATCGGGCCAGGCGGGTAAGCCGCTGGCAACTGCGCTGGGCCAGGCCGGCTGGAAGACCGCGCTCGTCGAACGCGCTTACATCGGCGGCACTTGCATCAACTATGGCTGCACGCCGACCAAAACGATGTTCAATAGCGCGCGCGTTGCTTATCTCGCGCGCCGGGCCGCCGACTATGGCGTGCATCATGGCGAAGTCACGGTCAGCATGCGCGAAGTTCGCGAGCGCAAGCAGCGCGTGGTAGATAGTTTTCGCGAGAGCGGCTTGCGTGGGATTGAGAGAACTGAAAACCTTACCTTGTTCTGGGGCGACGCGCGCTTCACGGGTCCACACGAAATCGAAATCAAACAGAGCGACGGCGCCACACGCCTACTGAGAGCAGAAAAGATTTTCATCAACACGGGCGGCCGTCCGGCTATGCCGCAGCTTGCCGGCATCGACCGCGTATCTGCGCTCGACTCAACCTCGATCATGGAACTCGACGAATTGCCGGGACACCTGCTGGTGCTCGGCGGCGGTTACATCGGTCTGGAATTTGGCCAGATGTTTCGCCGCTTTGGAAGCGAAGTAACGATCGTGCAGCGCGATAGCCAGTTGCTCGGTCGCGAAGATGCTGATGTTGCGGACGCTGTTCAAAGAGTAATGGAAGAGGATGGCGTAAAGGTCTGGCTCAACACCGAAGCTGTTTCTGTGCAGAAGCAAGGCGCGGAGATCGAATTGACGGTCCGCACCACAGAAGGCGAACAGCGGCTCAGCGGGACTCACTTGCTCGTAGCTGTCGGTCGCAGACCTAACACGGAAGATCTAAATCTCTCTGCGGCTGGAGTCGAAACAGACGAACAAGGCAACGTTAAAGTAAACAACAAACTGCAGACGAACGTGGATGGGGTCTACGCCTTGGGTGATGTTAACGGCGGACCGCAGTTCACGCACATTTCCTATGACGACTTTCGCATCATTCGGACGAACCTGATCGAGGGCGGTAACGCTACGACGGAAAAGCGTCCGGTGCCTTACGTGGTTTTTATCGACCCGCAACTGGGACGCATCGGGATTAGCGAAACCGAAGCCAAAGAGAAAAAGATGAAGTTTCGCGTCGCGAAGCTACCCATAACCAATATCGCGCGCGCGATCGAGATGAGCGAAACCCGCGGCTTCATGAAAGCGATCGTTGACGCTGATACAAATCAGATCCTGGGCGCAACCGTGCTTGCAGTCGAAGGCGGCGAGCTGATGGCCATGTTCGAGATCGCGATAATGGGCGAACTGCCTTACACGGTCTTAAAGGATGCCATCTTTGCGCACCCGACGCTGGCTGAGTCTTTGAATAATTTGTTTATGGCCATGGATAGGCAGGGATGAATTCAGCTAGCCTCTTTGAAAAAGGCATCAATTGCCCGCGACAGAAGGCCTGGTCGATCGAAACGCACAAAGAGCCATCGAAGAAGATGGCGCATGCGCGGGCTAGTTGAGTGGCCAGGCTTTGGTTGACCGGGGTCTGGCCGAGTATTATTGAGACGATCCAAATCAAATCTGATGGTTTCCTTAATTCAAGAACTGAAATCTCAAGCGCCGTCGCTCGCAGGTCTCTTCCAACAAGTCCGAGCACGCACGATGGAGATCGTGGCGCCGCTGGAGATTGAAGACTATGTGATTCAAACGGCCGAGTTCATGAGCCCGCCACGCTGGCACATCGGCCACACCTCCTGGTTTTTCGAAACCGTGCTGCAAAAATATCAACCGGGATACGAAGTCTACTCAGACGAATTTCTTTTCTACTTCAACTCGTATTATGAAGGTTACGGGCCGCGCATCGAGCGGCCGAAGCGTGGCACTCGATCACGCCCTACGGTCGCGGAAACCGTAGCCTATCGCACCCACATCGATGAACAGATGTTGGCCTTCATCGAGAAGCTTTCCGATCGCGACGACGCGGAAACGATTGGGGCAATCCTGCGGTTGGGACTCGAGCACGAAATGCAGCATCAGGAACTTCTGGTTTACGACATCAAGCATCTGCTCTGCGATCAATATGACGCGCCAATTGCGCCAGCGCCGCGCGCAATGGAAATCGTAAGCGGCATGGCGGAAGTCGAGGGTGGATTGTTTGAGCTCGGATACCGAACCGCTCGCGATCACGAGCGGGTGATCGCCGGCAGAGATGCCGGCGAACCGCAGGCAGGGATGCCTGCGCTCCGTTTCGCTTTCGATAACGAGAAGCCGCAACACAAGGTTTTCTTGCAGGACTTTCTGATCGATCGCGCGCCGGTTAGTAATGACAACTACCTCGAGTTCATCAAGGCCGGCGGTTATCAGGACTTTCGCTGGTGGCATTCAGCCGGTTGGGAGAAAGTTAATCAGGAGCAATGGAAGGCGCCGCTCTACTGGGAACAGCATGATGGCGAATGGATGATACGCGACTTCGGCGGATTGCATCCGGTAGCCGACAGATCGAATGAGCCGGTTTCGCACGTCAGTTTTCTCGAAGCCTCTGCATATGCGAAGTGGGCCGGTAAGCGTCTGCCGACTGAAGCCGAATGGGAAAAGGCAGCGTGCTTTTCGCCGGCGCTCAATTCGAAACAGGATTTTCCGTGGGGCAATGATGAACCTCGCACTCCTCTGGCGAACATGTTTGAGAATGGATTGTGGAGCGTTGCCCAAATCGGGTCATACCCTGACGGCCAGAGTGCTTACGGCTGTCAGCAAATGATTGGCGACGTGTGGGAGTGGACAACCTCAGACTACGTCCCTTATCCGGGCTTCAAGTCCGAGTTCGACGAATACAACGACAAGTGGTTCGTCGGTCAGAAGGTTTTGCGCGGTGGCTCGTTCGCCACTCCGCGCTCTCATATCCGCACGACTTATCGAAACTTTTTCTATCCGCACGAGCGCTGGATGATCGGTGGGTTTCGCTGCGCGAAAGACGTGTAGCATAGACTTCAGTCTGTGATTGTAACTATTCACAGACTAAAGTCTGTGCTACACGTTTCACAGTCTGACGAGCAGTTCTTTTGCACCTTCATCCCAGCGCCAACCGGCTTCGTCTCCTTCAAGATGAACTCCGCCCAGCCACTGATCGATTCCATTGGTCCTGACAAAATCTTCAGCCCCACTTAACACCGCTCTGCCGTGCCTCGTGATTTCAAATGATGAGAGCAACATATGCGCCGCATCCTTAGTCGCTCCTTTGGTCACTCCCTTGACGGCGTTGCTCAACTTGAGCAGCGGAGTCGAAGCGTCGACCAGTCGTTTTATTTCGAGATAGAGTTGCGCATCGCCAAGACCGTATTCAGGTTCGCACCGGACAAAAGCCGGAAATAGCGATTTGAAACTCGGGTAACCATTGGCGATTAACTCCAGACCGACGTTTTCGATTCTACCGAGCCCGTTGCCGGTCGACGGGAACCGCTGAATGTGTTTAATGAGCGCGTGCTTCAGGAATGGTATTGCGGACAGGTCCGAATTCATCAGAGGTATTAACTCTGCCGGGTCCGGCGAAGAATAAGCCCGCCAGGCTTTTGCCCCGAGATGCAACTGGGTGGGTGAGGCTTCCTCTCGTTGTGGGAAAAGCGCGGTCAACTGTTCTGCGCTCAACTGACCAAGTCCTCGAAAACGCCCAATGCCCGGGAACTCGCCGACACAGATCAGACTCAACTTCGTTCTGCCCAGTTCGCGTTGCGCGAACCAATTCAGCAGGTAGATCAAATGCACCTGGCAAAAGAGATCGTGTTCGAACCAAAGTACGACTTCTTCGTGACCGAGAAAGCGCGCCAGTCCTTCTGCTTGTGCGCGCAAATCCCGCTCACACTGTTCGAGGCTGACGCCATAAGCGCCAGAAAGATGTTTCGCGCGCAGCTGCAAAAACTCCTCGGCAGACAACCCGGTGGGCGTCGGTCCGCAAACCATGGCCTCGCGCCAGGCGAGGTGTTCGCCGGGAATATTCGATTTCTTAGCGGTTTCGGCAGTTGAGTCGCCGTTGTGTATGTGCAGCATGGTTCATTCTGAGCCTGTCATTCTCACACTCGGATCGATTACAATCGGCCACCCGGAAGCGCGGGCGTCCTGCTCATAATGGCGCGGGGCGCGAACGCTTTCCAGGCGAGACGACGATGATAGACCTTCTAGTCAACTACCACGAATTCTGGACGCGGCTGCGTGAAGACATAGCTTCAGCCGAAAGATCTGTTTTTGTCCAGACCTTTGCGTTCGAAGGTGACTCAGTTGGCAAACAACTGTCATCGGCGTTGCTTTCATCCCCCGTGAAGGACCAACGGATCCTGGCCGACTCGTTCACGCGGGTTGTCTTAAGCGATAAGTTCAAGTACTCGCCGGCAAATTTTGGCAATCGCGAATTGCGCCGCGAGGCGCGCGAGACCGCCGCGATGAAACAAGAACTGGAAAACGGCGGCGTGAGAATTCGATTTACCAATCCGCTCGGAATCACTCCGCGCCGGCTGCTCAGTCGCAATCATAAGAAACTAATCGTGCTCGATGATCGCGTGGCCTACATCGGCGGGATCAATTTCAGCGAACACAACGCCGCCTGGCATGACATGATGCTGCGCGTCGAAGATCCGAATGCCGCAGGGTTCCTGCGCGCGGATTTTCTGGCTAGCTGGAAGGGTCGCGATCAGATCAGGCATCGGCAGTTTGATGGCGTCGAACTCTTCACTCTCGATGGCCGCGCGAACCGAACCGCGTTTCAACGGGTGCTGGATTTGATCGACGGCGCGCGACAAGAGATCTTTGTTGAAAGCCCGTACATCACCTTCCCTTTTTATGAACGACTGCGCCTGGCGGCGCGACGCGGCGTGGCCGTAACGATTGTGACGCCAGAGCAGAACAACTGGGGCTTCTTTCGAAATTATGCACGGCTGGAGTCAGCGCGGTCGAGAATTGATTTGCGGCTTTATCAGGGCGGGATGAGCCACCTGAAAGCGATGCTAGTCGACGACGAACACTTGATCGCCGGCTCTTCAAACTTTGATTATTTCAGTTATCGAATTCATCAGGAGATTCTGGCCGTCTTTACCGATCCTCAATTGATTTCTGAGTTTCGGGAGCGGGTAATGATTCCTGATCTGGCACACGCCGGCAGCGTGGAATGTAAGGCCAGCGTCGCCGGCAAGCAGTTGCTAAATATTCAGATGAGACTGCTCGACGCGGCGATGGAAGTGCTGACCTAAGAGCTCTAAGGCAACGTCTCCCTTTAGATTGCGGGAACCTGTTCCCCGGTTTTTAAGCCCCAAAGACCACGACAAGAAAAAGCGGCGACAAGTCGCCGCACCCCAGATTATTCGGCTTGTTCGCGCGCGTGGTAGGACGAGCGAGTGAGCGGGCTCGACTGGACGTGACGAAATCCCATCTGCATCCCAATCTCGCGCCAGCGATCGAATTCCGCGGGCGTGACGTAACGCTCGACCGGCAACCGTCGCGCGTATGGTTGCAGGTATTGGCCGATGGTCATCACATCGCAGGAAGACGCGCGCAGGTCTTTCATCAACTCAACCACCTCATCGAACTCTTCGCCGAGTCCGACCATGATGCCGCTCTTGGTAAGCATGCCGCTCGCTTCACGATCACGGCGTTCCGCAGCTCGCCTTAACAAAGTTAGCGACTGCTGATAGTCAGCATCGGGACGCACGCGCCGGTAAAGCCTGGCGATGGTTTCCGTATTGTGATTGAGGACGTCGGGTTGGGCGTCGAGCACGGTGTTCAGTGCAGCTTCATCGCCGTTGAAATCCGGAATCAGCACTTCGATTTTGCATTCGGGATTGTGTGCGCGCACCTGGCGAATGGTCTCAGCCCAGTGCGCCGCGCCGCCGTCGGGCAGGTCGTCGCGATTAACAGAAGTGATCACCGTGTGCGCCAGATTCAAATGTCGCACAGCCTCAGCGACGTGACGCGGTTCCTCCGCGTCAAGTTGCCCCGGCGCACCTTTGCCAACTGCGCAAAAGCCGCAATGGCGCGTGCAGATATCGCCACCCAACATAAATGTCGCCGTCCGATTAGTCCAGCATTCGAAAATGTTTGGGCACCGTGCTTCCTGGCAAACCGTGTGCAGGTTAAGTCCTTCAATCAACTTGAGCAGATGATTCTGGTTAGTCGGATCGCCCAGACGAATCCTGAGCCACTCGGGCTTTGGCTGACGTGGTTTAGTGTTAAGGACCTGGAGTTCGCGGGCCAATCTTTTTGCCTCGAGAAGTGATCAAAAGCATTCTAGCATCCGCGGGTTGAATTCGGCATCTAAGCGGAGGCGTTTAGAGTACCAACTTTAGTTGGGGGTTTCATTGAGCGAACATCCGGCTGAAATCGGTACTCTGAACGGGATATTTCTGCGTTATACTGCGCGGAATTTGAAAGAAGGGCCGCCGATCAACAAGGGATGGACGCCGATCATGTCGCGGATCTCCTATCTGTGAACATCTGTGTTTATCTGTGGCTCGTACAAACGGAGGAAAGTCATGAAACGAACCATCCTGATCTGCGCCGCTGGTCTGTTGCTGATCGCCAGTGCCGTTTTCACTTTCGGCGACATCGCGCGTCCGAAGCCCTCGCCTGAAGCAGGCAAGGTCATCTTTCACACCGGCCTGGAAATCGTGCCGGACGCAAAAGTCTATGAAGCTCGTCTGCAAATTTCACAACAGACGCTGCAGCGGATACGCGAGGCGACGGCGAACACTTCTGCGAACCAGTCAGTGACTCAGCGAATCATGGCCAGCGGACCGAGAACCATCATGGCCGGCCTGTTCATGTTTCTCGCCGTGTCATTCGCGGGCGTCTGGCTGGCGCGCTCCGGACAACGGCGCAATCAAAAGATCGCTGCCGGATTGGTGCTGTGCATGGCCGTGCTTGGCGCCGCCGCAATTATCGTGCGCGCGAACGCCGGCCCTCCGGGATCTTTTTACTGGAAGAAACTGCCCGACAATCTGACCAAGGGAGAGTCGACGCGTGGCGGGCTCGACATCGAGATCGTCCCCGGAGACGAGCAAATTAAGCTGATCGTGCCGATGAAGGGTACGAAGAAGCCGGGCGAGGAATAATAAGTGGCGCAAGTTGCCAACTTGCGCTACGTCGACGCAATGGAACGAGCCGCCAACATTTCGATGACCGCGTGGACTGATGCGCGACCGAATGATCGGGCGCGCGGATCGGTAAGACTGTTTGCGGCTGTGCTCGCCGCCAGCGCCTGCCTGTCAGCGATCCTGGCTAGTTGGCTGCCGCTACAGGTTTCGATCGCGACCGTGTTTCTTTTTGCCGGCCCGCACAACTGGTTCGAGGCGCGCTATTTCTTAATGCGTCTGCCGGCGCGGTTTGGACGGTCTCGCAACTTCTTTGCAGTCGCCTTCGCAGGCATTTTCATTCTCACCCTCGCTTATGTTTCTCTGCCCCTCCTTTACTACGCAAACGTTTGGTCAGGCAGCAACTGGCCCACAGCGATCGCCACCTGGAATACCCTACTGCTTTTGTGGCTGGGTGCGCTGGTGCTGATGAGAGGCAAGCAGAATTCGCGGCGCGACTGGTTCTGGGCTTTGCCGGTTACGTTTGCATTGTGCGCCCTGAATTGGCTGGCGCCGGATCTTTTCAGTCTCGCGATTGTTTACCTGCATCCGCTGGTCGCGCTATGGTTTCTTGATCGGCATTTAAGACGGACGCGGCCGGAATGGTTGCGCGCGTATCATCGGTGTCTGTTAGTTCTACCATTTTTGATTATGGGAATGCTTTGGCAACTGGCGCGCGCACCGTCGCTCTCCGACGACAACGGCTTGTTCTGGCGCATCACGCAGCACGCCGGAGCTGAGTTGCTGCCAAGTGTTTCCACTCATCTACTGGTCTCGATGCATGTTTTTCTGGAGCTGCTGCACTACGGAGTTTGGATCGTCGCCTTGCCGCTAATCGGCGCCACCGGCGCCGTGTGGAGTGTAAGGACGATTCCGCTGGCGCGTCACCGGCGCGGCTGGCCAAAATTGATTGGCGCGGTTCTGGTCTGCGGATTGTTCCTGGTCGCGCTGCTCTGGATCGGTTTTTCAGCCAACTATGCAGTCACGCGCGACGTTTATTTTGCCGTGGCAATCGCGCATGTGCTGGCTGAGGCGCCGTTTCTGTTGAGAATGATTTGAAGAAATTGGCTCATTGGCTCATTGGTTCATTGAATCAATGAAAAATGAATCAATGGATCAATTTTCTATGTCTCCTAACGAACTCTGGCGCTTCTTTCCCCTCGGTTACCTTTTCTCAATTCTGATCGAGACGCCGATCCTGCTCATCGGTTTGTCGCCGCGGCATCCGCTCAGGCGCAGAGTGTTCGCCGGAGTCTGGCTTACGGCCTGCACTTATCCAATTGTGGTGTTGGTGATGCCGCTCGCTTTCCCCAGCGCCTCGCGCACAGTTTATCTAATCATCGCGGAAACTTTTGCGCCGGTGGCTGAGTGTGCTTTGTTCTGGTTGGCTTACGGCGAAGCGGAACAATTTGGTAAGGCTTCGATGTGGCGCGACTTCGGCGCGATTGTGATCGCCAATCTCGCGTCATTTGTCGGCGGCGAAGTCTTGAATGCTTACGGTTGGTTTGGATTGGTGAATTGAGCTGGTTTGCCGGCGATGGTTGAAATTACTTGATCGCGCCACATGCTCGAACAGAACGTGCTCATCTGTAGGAGCCGCAAGTTGTCGTGCCACACGAGAGACGCTTCTAACCTAAGTTACAGGTCCCACCAAAGCAACCATTAGGCGGGCAACATGGCGGTTGCCCCGCACTACCGCAAGGAGCTTGCGGCGGCAGGCAACTGCTCACGCCCGCCGGTGCGGGAGCACTGATCGACATGATCACCGGCAGAGCCAATGCGAGAGGAGCATACTTCAATACTAAAGTTCGCCGCGACACCGAAGGAGATTTTCCATTGCTCTCCACCAGATGAAAACGCTCAAGCTGTTTGACTGCCAGCCAGATAAGGTCGGTATCGATAGCTACATCCAGCTCATTTTGCAGCGAACGCGCCGCCTGTGCGGCGGTTGTTTTCCCGTCGCAGTAATTCCAAACGAGAGCAGAGGTGCGATTGAGACAATGCGCCTTGTCTCTTCCAATGTCATAGACCAGGGTTTCGTCGTCCAACTCGCGGATTACAAAATCCCCTGTCAGAGCGCGAGGCAACCGGGTATTCCTTCTCATAAGCGATCCTCTGATTAGATTTGGGAAAACGGCTCTTTCTTACGTCAATTCCTGGGGCAAGTCAATAGCCAGCCGGCGGCTCGACGCTGATGTTTGCATATGGTTATGTGCCGGGATTACTACCGAGATTGGCGCAGGTGCTGGCAGGTTCAGAACCGCAGGCGAGTTGCTACCCGGTGTCAAAGCGCCGAGAGGACTAACCTATGTTCGGTACGCAAGTACCAGACGAAAAGTTGCAAATGCAGCCAGCGGGACACTGAAATTGCGTAGTGCACGGCTGGCCGCAGGTTGCGGCCTGCGCTGGGGTAGGAGAAGTGATTGAAATGATTACCGGAAGAACGAGCGCCGCAGGTGCGTACTTTAATACTAAATCCCGGCGCGATACACTCGGCGCTTTGGCGGTTGCCTCGACCAGATGAAATCGTTTGAGTTGCTTGACTGCCAGCCAAACCAGATCGGCATCGACAGCAGCATCCAACTTGCTCTGCAGCGAACGCGCGGCCTGCGCCGCAGTGGTCTTGCCGTCGCACTGCTCCCAAACCAACGCCGCGGTTTGATTAAGGCAATGCGCTTCGTCCCGCTCCATGTCATAGACGAGAGTTTCGTCGTCCAGTTCGCGAATCACAAGATTTTCGCTTCGAGAACGTGGCAACCGGGCAGCGCCTTTCATCTTCTGAAGTCCGCCTTGAGTTGTTTGGAATAGCGAAAGCCGCTCTTTATTACGCCAGTTGCCCTGACAAGTCAATAGTAACTCTCATGCAAGACTTCTGATTGCGCGAACAAATGCGCCGATATTCCTCCGTAATTATCGTCGCTAGTCCCCGGTTATTTCTCGCCAGCGACCTCTTGAGTGCTTACTCTTCAGGATGTGAAGTTAGTTTCGGCTCTCTTGGTATCAGCCTTATCATAAGTTTTCGAACATGCCACTGGCGATGGCGCGTTCGAAGTGATAGAACTGCTCTTTCAAACGCTCGCGATAAGCCTTGCCTGCCCCTTTGGGATATAAATCGGGATTCTTTAGCATGCGATTAATGATTGAAATATACATAGGCCAGAAAGCCGCGGGATTTCTGGTGTGATTGCGGTCATGACGCCGGTGATAAACCAGCGGTCTTTCCACATAGGCCAACGGGTAGCGCGCCACCACGCGCGCAAACAGTTCCAGAGTTTGTCCGAAGATCAGGTCTTCATCAAAGAATCCAACGCTGGGAAAAACATCGCGGCGCAGCATGACAGTCGTGGTGTGCATACTGAAGAGAGGGAGAAACTCACCTGGCACGTTTTCCAGGTAATGACAATTATCGTTAACGGTGAGACTGTTGAGATCCTTCCACCTTTCCCGCACCTGCCGGCGCGGAAAAAAGGGTGTGACTTTCTTGTCAACGAGAATCGAGATATCGCACGTGATGAGAGCGGCGGCAGGACAATTCTTAATCGCTTTCCACTGCAGAGCCAGCTTCCGTTTGTCCCAGACATCGTCAGCATCAAGCAGGGCAATCCAAGGCTGAGTGCTCGCCCTCACGCCAAGATTCAGCCCCGCTGCCATGTTCCGTCGTTTCTGCTCTAATACCGTCGCTCCGAGTTCGGCTGCAATTTGAGGGGTGCGATCGGCGCAATCGTCGGCGATGACTATTATTTCAGCGGGCTGAAGCGTTTGGGCGTGGACACTTCGAATAGCCTCTTCGAGAAAGTCTTCCGCGTTATATGCCGGAATCACAACTGAGATTGGCGCGTGGGGCATACACTTGGGTAATTACGAAGAAAGCCCTGGTTGTTTTGGTTTCGCTAAAGCTGCTCTTTTCTTACGTCAGCTTGCTCGGCAAGTCAATAAGAATGCAGCTTTCCAGCCTCAATCAGGACAGGCATGAAGGTCTGAAGAACCGGCGGGAAAGTGAAATGTGAAGCGACCCCGCGGTGTTCATGCTCTTGGCGGCATCAGTTTACTAGAGAGGAGGACCGCAAGTTCCCCCGTTGCAATTAGAAGATGCGCAATCGCCATCGCTCGAGCAGGGGCAACCCTGGACTGCGTTTGGTGGAGCACATGATGCTGACTGCGCCGGAGTCGGCGCGGTGATCGACATGATCGCGGGCAGGGCCAGTGCAGCGGGGGCATATTTAAAGAGCAACTTGCGACGCGACACGCGGGGCGATTTCCCGGTCATCGCAACCAAATCGAAGCGCTCGAGTTGTTTGACAGCCAGCCAAATTAGATCGGCATCGACGACCACATTCAAAGAGCTTTGCAGAAACTGCGCGGCCTGAGCCGCGGTCGTCTTTCCATTACACTGCTTCCAAACCAGGGCCGCGGTTTGGTTGAGGCAATGGGCTTCGTTTCGTTCCGAGTCGTAAACCAATGTTTCATCGTCCAACTCGCGGATTACAAGATTGTCAGTCCGAGAACATGGCAGCAGATCAGCGCTTCTCATCTACGGTCCACCTTGATCTTTATTTAAAAGACCGTCCTTCTTACGCTAGTTCGTTCAGGCAAGTCAATTAGGCGTTTTGCCCCAGCAGGTTTTTTTCAGGAATTCGGAGAGTTCGACGCAGATTCTGAGAGAGAACTGGATTGCGTGCCCGCCCATCCTTCGCTAATCGCGCGCGCCGCCGCGCGGCTTCGTTGCATTCTGATAAAAACGAAGATTCCGGTCGCCACCGCCAGCACAACTACAACCGCGATCACTATTACCACCAGGGCGATAATAACCAGTAGCTCGCTGCCGCGGCGCGGCGGCGGGATATCCAGTAACAAAGCGATCATTGAATCTATCCGGCAAGGATTCCGGCTAACAGCTCCGAATCGACGTTGCCACCGGAGAGTACGATGCCTACACATGCGCATGCTTTCGGGATCTTCTTTGTGAATACCGCGGCGGCCGCGGCAGCGCCCGACGGTTCCACCAGCAGCTTCATGCGAAACAGAATGAAACGCATCGCGGCAATAATTTCCTCATCGCTTACGGTCAATACAGCGTCGGCATTGGTCCGGGTGATCGGAAATGTGAGCGCCCCCGGAGTTTGCACTCTTAGGCCGTCGGCGATCGTAGGTGGCGGCGAAATTTTGACGCGCTCGCCTTTGACGACCGACTGCTGAGTGTCGTTCGCGGTCTCGGGTTCGACAGCAAAACATTTTATGGCAGGCTTGATTGATTTTGCCGCGGTGCTGACTCCGGCGAACAATCCACCGCCGCTGCACGGCGTGAGGACGCAATCGAGATCGGGAACCTCTTCTAAAAACTCCAAACCGCAGGTTCCCTGTCCGGCCATGATCAGATAGTCATCATAAGCCGGAACCATGACCAGCCCTTCGCGTTCGGCGATCTCGCGACCAAAGGCGTCGCGGTCGTCTTTGTGGCGATCGAAGAAACGAATGTCGGCGCCGTAACCGCGGGTCGCTGCAACCTTCATCTTCGGCGCGTCTGCGGGAAGGCAGACAACGGCGCGCGTGCCGGCTTCACGGGCGGCCAGCGCCACCGCTTGCGCATGATTGCCGGAAGATACCGCAATCACGCCGCGTTTTCGTTCATTGTCTGTAAGCGAAAGAATTTTATTCGTAGCGCCGCGTGCCTTGAAGGCACCGGCGCGCTGAAGATTTTCGCACTTGAAAAAGACTTCGCGGCCGGCAACTTCGTTGAATGACCGCGAAGTGACTACCGGGGTCCTGTGGATGTGCTGTCTTATCCGATCAGCGGCTTCTTTTATTAGTTGAAGCGTCAGCATAGGTTCTGCCACGGAGACACAGAGGCACGGAGCCGGATCAATAGAATTAGACGGAAACCGTTTCTGTCCTTTGTGTCTCTGTGCCTCTGTGGCTGTATTCCATTCCAAACACTTCTGCAAAATGTTCGATGATGCGATCTTCGACCGCGCTCATTTCAACTTCGCGCCCCAGCAATTCCTTCATCGAAGTTACCGGCTCGCCTTCGCAGGCGATAATCAGATCGAAATAACTTAGATCGGTGCTTACGTTCAGCGCAAAGCCGTGGGTCGTTACCCAGCGCGCGATATGCACGCCAATCGCCGCGACTTTGCCGCGCGGAGTGTGCACGCCGGTCAGGCCCGCGATGCGAAACGCTGCAATCCCGAAATCCTGGATCGCGCGAATCAACACTTCTTCCAGGTCGCGCACAAAGCGATGCACGTCTTCGCGGTCCGGACTCAAATTGATAATCGGATAACCGACTATCTGCCCGAGGCCGTGATAGGTAATTTTCCCGCCGCGATTCGTTTCAAAGACCGTCACGCCACGTGCCTTCAGAACCTCACTGGGTGCGATGATTCCGTTCTGCGCCGAACGCCGGCCAAGAGTCAGCGTGTGCGGATGCTCGAGGAGAAGCAACGTGTCCGGCTGTTCACCCGTCAAAACCGCGCGCTCGGTTCGCTTTTGAATCTCGAGCGCCGCGCCGTATTCGACACGGCCAAGTCGTTCGACTTTCAAAGTTCGCTGTCGCATTATTGCCAGAGTAGAATCCGAGACTGTAACAGCATGTTAAGGCGAATAACCGGAGGAATCCAAATGAACCGTATCTTGATGCTCACTATCGTCTGCCTGTTAGCTCTGCCGGCCACGGCGCCGGCCCAGACCCGTTCGCGCACGACCAGGCGCACGCAATCTTCGAAAACACCGAAGGCATCAGAGCAGCAGGCCGCTGCTGAAGCTAAAACCGCAGGCGCGACGAAAGTTGCGGACCAGATCAAGAACCTGACGAAGTTTCTGTACCTTCTTGGCGGGGTGGCGAAAGGGATCGAGGACATTGACGCTCGGCGCAGCGAAGCACCGCCTTCGGCGCTGCAAAAGAACGAACAGAACAAAGCGGCTGTTAAATCCAGTCTTGAGAACGTTCGCGTAGGCTTAGATCAGCTTGAGATCTATTTTCGCAGCACGCCGGGACTGCAGGGGTATTACGTGAAGTTAGTCGGCTCGGCGTCCGGAGCCGCGAACGCCGAAGCCCAGGCCGCTGCCGGTCATTTCGATCAAGCGGGAAGGACACTGCTGGGTGTGGTGAATCGTTTGACGGACGTCCTGGTATTGATGCGGTGAGCGGGAACCCGGGCATTCTTGATCGCACAGACATATGCCCGATTGCGACTTTTTCGCGCTTCGCGCTCATGCGGACCTGATGTCCGCGCCCCAGCTACTCCAATCGATAATTCGGTGCTTCTTTCGTTATCACCACGTCGTGGACGTGCGACTCGCGCAGGCCAGCCGGCGTTACCCGCAGGAAACGCGTCTTCTCCTTGAACTCCTGGATCGTGCGACAGCCCGTATAGCCCATGCCTGACCGCAGGCCGCCGACAAGTTGCGTGACCATCTCCGCCAGCGTGCCACGATAAGGCACGCGGCCTTCGATTCCTTCCGGCACCAGTTTCGATTCCGTTGCGATTTCTTCCTGCGAGTAACGGTCACGCGAGCCTTCGCGCATCGCGCCGATCGAGCCCATGCCGCGATACATCTTAAAGCTGCGGCCCTGGTAGAGGATGACTTCGCCGGGCGCTTCTTCCGTGCCGGCGAAGAGCGAGCCAATCATCACGACATCGGCGCCAGCGGCGATCGCCTTCGCCATATCGCCGGAAAACTTTACGCCGCCATCGGAAATGATCGGCACGCCGGTGTCGCGCGCGGCTTCGACGCACGATTGGATTGCCGAGATTTGCGGCACGCCCGCGCCAGTCACCACCCGTGTCGTACAAATCGATCCCGGCCCAATGCCAACTTTCACACCATCCACGCCGGCATCGATTAGTTCGCGTGCGCCCGAGCTCGTGCCGACGTTGCCGGCGATTAATTGCGTGTCCGGATGACGGCGCTTGATCTCGCGCACAGCTTCTATGACGCGCGAAGAATGACCATGCGCAGTGTCGACCACCAGACAATCCACGCGCGCACTTACCAATTCGTCCGCGCGCTCGCGGAAATCTCCGGTGGCGCCGATCGCTGCTGCTACTCGCAAACGGCCGAGATCGTCCTTTGCTGCGGTGGGATACTTAATCGCCTTCTGAATGTCTTTGACGGTAATCAAACCCTTCAAACGCTTGTCGACATCGACGACCAAAAGCTTTTCGATGCGATGCTTTTGCAGGACTGCCTTCGCTTGATCCAGGGTCGTGCCGACCGAAACGGACACCAATGGCTGTTTGGTCATCACTTCAGATACGGGCAGGTCGAAACGCTCTTCAAATCGCAGGTCGCGGTTGGTGATGATGCCGACCAGATGGCCGTCTTCATCCACCACGGGAACGCCGCTGATGTGATAACGCTGCATGACATTGAGCGCATCGCGCACGGGACGGTCCTGCGGAATGGTCACCGGATCGACAATCATGCCGGACTCAGACCGTTTTACTTTGTCGACTTCCTCAGCCTGACGTTCGATGCTCAGGTTCTTATGCATGACACCGATGCCGCCCTGTTGGGCGATCGCAATCGCCAGCGCCGCTTCGGTAACCGTATCCATCGCCGCCGAACAAAGGGGAATCTGCAAGCGAATACCGCGGGTAAACTGTGTCGAGGTGTCGGTTTCGGTCGGCAGCACATCTGAACGCGCCGGCACCAGCAACACGTCATCGAACGTAAGTCCTTCGGGAATCTTTTCAGTGATCATGGCTTTCTGACAGTACTCCTGGAAATAATTTAGTTGCTAACTCTAACGCAAAAAGAAAATGCCCGCAGTCCTGGCGCGGGCACTTCTCGGAAAATTCAAAGACAGCGACGTCGTAATTCAAGAGTCCGCGCAGGATTGCCCACACTGCGAATGCGCGCAGTGTTTGTCGCACGGACGCCTTACACCGTGAACTCGTGCCGGCCCTCCTTTGCGATTTCGATCTCGAGCGGCAAGTGAATCCCGCGTCCGGATTGTTTCGCGGCTGGCGTCTTACCCGGCGTAATTCGTTGATTGGTTCGCGGCGCCACTCTTCGCTGGTAGAAGTGCAGGCCGGCCCAGACGGCCAGGGAAAGCACGGCCAGAATAATGATTGCCAAAAAGAGCGTCATCAGCGGCGAACGGTTGTGGGCGCCGTCATCGGTGTAGACCTGCGAACGAACGGTGCGGTTTGCGTCGTCGTCCGTGGATTCGCCGTGTTCGAGCAGCGTGCGGTTGTATTCTTCAATTGCTTCCTGCTCGTCAAAGCCAACGAATTTCGCGTAAGCGCGAATAAAACTCCGGTTGAAGATTCCTCCCGGCAGCCGGCGATAGTCATCCGACTCAATCGCCTCGAGATAACGCATTGAAATACGGGTCTGCTCAGAGATATCGCGCAAAGCAATGCCGTGCGCCTCGCGTTCGAGTCGCAGTTTTTCTCCGATGCTTGCCGCCATTTTTTGTTGAGCCAGCCTCAGACAATCGTGAACCCGCGAGGTCGCGAACAGCTACTGACTTCATTGAACCAATAAAAGGTGCGCGTCCCCACTCACCACCTCTGATACCGGCCTGCTGTTCTTTGGCCGCACTATAACGCTCGGTCACAAACGTTGTCAAATTTTAGTGATCTTCCGATTTCACCTCTCTTGATTCTTAGCGCGCAGGGTGGTAGCTTGAGGAGAACCGATTTTGGTTTTTTATTTTCTACAATCTCGAAAAGTGAGGACTGACGGAGATGCCCCTTGAAGCACTCGGAATGGTCGAGACCAAAGGCTTTGTCGGCGCTGTGGAAGCCGCGGACGCGATGGTCAAAGCAGCCAACGTGCAACTGTTGGGTAAGGAATACATCGGCGCCGGATATGTGACCGTGTTTGTGCGCGGCGACGTGGGGGCGGTGAAAGCTGCGACCGACGCCGGCGCGGCCGCGGCACGTCGGGTGGGAGAACTGATCAGTGTGCACGTAATTCCGCGACCCCATGCCGAAGTCGAGCGTGTGCTGCCCGTCGATGGCCGCACCGGATTCAGCCCCGACGAAACCGGACAATTGCCGGGCGGAGCGCGCGGCCAAATCGGCCAGGGCGACGCCGCACGCTCGCTGAGCGCGCGCGAGAGCACCAGGGAAAGAGCGAAGTGACGACTGAGCTTAGAGCTTAGGACTTAGTTCTTAGTTGGTTCGCGTTCGCAAAGTCAGAGTTCTAAGCACTAGGCTCTAAGCTCTAAGGAGTTTCGTGATGTCGGCCGACAAAGATCTTATTTCCGTGCAGCAGGCCCGTGACCTGGTCGAAGCCGCGCAACGCGCGCAGGCGGAACTGGCTCGATTCGATCAGGCAAAAATCGATCGGATCTGTGAGGCGATGTCCCGGGCGGCGCTCCGAGATTCACCCCGGACCGCCGCGCTGGCCGTGGAAGAAACTGGTTACGGAATTGTCGCCGACAAGCAGGAGAAGAACCGCTTTGCCGCCGAAGACGTCTGGAACTATTTCAAACACCTACGCACTGTCGGCGTCGTTTCTGAAACCAAAGATGTCGTGGAAATTGCCAGTCCGCGCGGAGTTGTATGTGGCATCATTCCTTCTACCAATCCTACTTCGACCGCAATTTTCAAAGTTCTAATCGCCATCAAGTCACGCAACGCGATCGTCATGTCCCCGCACCCTTCGGCGGCGCGCTGTATCAATGAAACTGTGAAAGGCATGCGCGAAGCAGGTGTCAAAGAAGGATTACCTGCCGACGCGATTGGCTGCATGACGACGGCCACCATTGAGGGCACCGAGGCTTTGATGAAGCACAAAGCCACCGCGGTGATTCTGGCGACCGGAGGGATCGGTCTGGTGCGCGCGGCTTACTCTTCCGGCAAGCCCGCGTTTGGCGTGGGCCCCGGCAATGTTCCCGTTTTCGTGGAACGCTCAGCGGACGTGCCGAAGGCTGTGCAGGATATCCTGACGGGCAAGTGTTTCGACAACGGAACCATCTGCGCTTCAGAACAGGCCATCGTCGTCGATGCGCCGATTGAAATGGCCGTGCGCGAGCAATTCAAGTTGCAGGGCGGCTACTTCATTAGTCAGTCCGAAGCCGATCAATTGGCGAAAATTGTAGCGACTCCCCAGCGGACTTTGAATCCGGGAATCGTCGGCAAGTCTGTAGAAGTGATCGCGAACATGGCGGGCATCAGCGTGCCGCCGGGAACGCGTTGCATTATGACGGATGTCGGCGGTGTGGGCCGCGACTTTCCTTTGTCGATGGAAAAGCTTTCGCCGATTCTGGCCTTCTATGTCGAGGATGGAATCGAACGAGGCGCGGCACGCTGCAGCGAAGTGCTGCATTATGGCGGCATGGGTCATACTGCCGGTATTCATACCCGCTCGCGCGAAGCGGCAGTGCGTTATGGCGCTGAGGTGCCCGCCTCGCGCGTAACCGTGAACACGCCGACGACACACGGCGCGATTGGATTCTCAACGGCGCTGCCCCCTTCGATGACGCTCGGCTGCGGATCGTGGGGTGGCAACGTGACTTCGGATAATGTCTCGCCGCTGCATCTGATGGACATCAAACGCGTGGCGTTTGAAACGCGGCCGGTGGCCAGCAAACGGCCCGCCGTCGCGACGCAGCCATCGATTATGCCGGCGCAACCGAGTGCTGCCAGCAGACCTGCGGCCGGTGCTACAGCCTCAGGTGCGACGCCAAAAGTCAGTCGCGAAGAGATTGCGGCGATCGTCGATCGCTTTCTGGCCAACCGCCAACCTGAATCCGCCCCGCCATCTGCTCCGCCGCAGACAGATTATTCAGCACGGCCGAGCGGTAATGGAGGAACCGCGAGTGCGCCACCGGCGAACGCTGCGCAGGGTTCGGCATCCGCGGCAAATGGCCGCAAGGCAGCCGAGTTCGTCAGTGAAGACGACGTGAAACGTGCCATTCAAAAAGGCGAGAAGATTTATGTTGGCCCGCGCACAATCATTACGCCTTCAGCCCACGACATCGGCGACCCGGCGGAAGTGTTTGCTAAAGCTTGAGGTTAGGGCTTGGATCTTAGAGCTTTAGTAATTTCTGTTTCAGGGGTTCGCTTATCGACAAAAAGGAAACTAAGTTCTAAGTTCTAAAATCTAAGCACTATGTTTCTCGGAAAAGTCATCGGCACGGTCTGGTCAACGAAAAAGACCCCCGATCTAGAGGGTGTTCGTTTTCTCATTGTCCATCCCTTTGATCTGGATCGTGAACCTACCAAAAATGTGGTTGTGGTCGCAGATCGTCTCGGCGCGGGCGCGGGGGAAACGGTGATGTGCGCCTATGGCAAGGCGGCGCGCTCGGCAATTGGAGATCAGGACATGTCCATCGAAGCCGCCGTGGTAGGCATCGTCGATCGGGTGGACCTGGCTGATACACAGTCCGAAGAATTACGCGAAGCCGCCCGCGCGCTGGCGCGCGATAACGGTCAACGTTGAGAATTATCCGTCGTCGGCAGATTAGCCACGAAAAGGCACAAAGGCGCAAGATAGCTTGGTTCTAAGTCCAGACTTCTTTTTGAATTTTCTTGTGTCTTTTGTGCCTTTTTGCGGCTAACTTCATCCGGCAATCGCGAACCTGGAATGGCTAACGAAGAGCTGATCTATCGCATCACTCGGGCAATCTACGCGCGTCTGGGCGCCGGCGCGGATGAAAGTGCGGTCGAGCAACTGGTTACGGACATCTATCGAGCTGTCGAGCCGGAATTGGCGCGGAACGGAGCGGCAACAGGATCAACTATCAGCTCGTCCCGATCGTCGTTCGGTGAAACCGCTGCTTCTGAAGGCTCGGCGAACCGGCTGATAATTTCGGTGTTTGGTGTTGACCATCCGGGCATCGTTGCCGGCGTGTCGCAAATCCTGGCTGAAGCCGGCTGTAGCATCGTCGACATCAATCAAACCGTAGTGCAGGGAAAGTTCGCAATGGTAATCATTGCCAACACTCAGCGGGCACAGTTGTCAGTAACCGAATTGAAGGAGCGTTTTCGCACCGAAGGTGAAACACTCGGCGTCCACATCTATGCTCAACGCGAAGATTTATTCAACGCGATGCATCGCATCTGAGAATTTCCAAATGCCGATTTGTGATTGCGCCAGTTTTTTGTACGATGAATGATGCCCCGACAAATTGATCAGCGAGCACCAAGCCAGCCTTGATAATATTTCCAAATCGGCAATCGGCAATCGGCAATCGGAAATGAATTAATGCAGCCTGAAATTTCACATCGTTGTGAGTCATGCGGCGCGTCGATTCGCGAGCAGGCGATGTTTTGCCCGGAGTGTGGCCAGGCCCTGACACAATCGTCCGCAAACACGAAGCCGCACAGAGACGAAGAGACGCCAAAGCCGTCCGTGGCGGATAATGAGGCTGAGGTGAACCGTGCGATGCTTTTGGAAAGAGCCAACGCTGCGACCAATATCTTCAGCGCCGCCGATAAACCTTCCGCGATTGCACCTTTGGAAACTCCAAACGTTTCAACCGCGAACCAACCGGCGGCAGCTGTTGAGCCGGCGAAGACCGAAGCCGGCAATCAGGCAATGAATTCTTCGGCGGCAGCCGTTTCAAAGCACGGCACGTATGAAAAGGCCCGCGACAGTTTGCATCGCGCTTCAAGCGCCACGCGCGGGGCCTTGGCCGACAACGTAAAGCGGGTCGAGAAGATTCGCCACGTTTCCTCCGCGATGTTCGAGGAAGCTTCTTACGATCCCAGCCTGCGCTTTGTGCTGGTGGCCCTCGGGTTGTTCGTAGTCTTTCTCGTGCTGCTGCTACTCAGCAAAGTGATGGGATAAGCCTTAGTCTGGGTTTTAAGAAAGCCGCAGAGACGCAGAGACACGGAGAAGATTAGAAATCCGGAAGCGGTAAGAGTTCATTTCTCTTTTTCTCTGTGCCTCTGTGGCTCTGTGGCTCTGTGGCTGATTTCAATATGGAGTACACCCAAGCCGAAATTCTGCAAACCGTGCGCATGACGGAGATGGAGCATCTCGACATTCGCACCGTGACGCTAGGACTCAGTCTGCGTGATTGCGTCACCGATTCGATCGCCAACACCGCTGAGCGCATCCGCGAAAAAATCGAACGCTCGGCCGGGCAGCTGGTCAACACGGTCAACGAGATTGGCGACGAAATAGGGATTCGCATCGCCAACAAACGCATTGCCGTCACGCCCGTCTCGATTCTGACGGAAGGCGCGCAGGGAAATCCCGTCGATCTGGGTCGCGCGATTGACGAAGCCGCGGCCACAGTCGGTGTCGATTTTGTCGGTGGATATTCCGCTCTGGTTCACAAGGGTTTCACGCGCAACGAGAGCGAGTTTCTTGATTCAATTCCGGAGGCGCTGTCCACGACCGAACGTCTTTGCGGATCGGTAAACGCTGCAACCACGCGCGCGGGAATCAACATGGATGCTGTCGCGCGCGTCGGGCGTTTAATAAAGGATGCCGCCGAGCGAACGCGCGAACGTTCGGGACTGGCTTGCGCAAAGTTCGTCTGTTTTGCCAACGCCGTCGAAGACAATCCTTTCATGGCCGGCGCATTTCACGGCATTGGCGAGCCCGAAGCCGTGCTGAACGTGGGCGTCTCCGGCCCCGGCGTGGTCAATCACGCGGTGCAACAAGCGGCGAAAGATCTGCCGCTACAGGAGATCGCCGAACTCATTAAGAAGCTTTCATTCAAACTGGCGCGCGCCGGCGAACTGGTCGGCCGTGAAGCTGCACGCCGTCTGGGTATTCCGTTTGGCATCATCGATCTATCGCTGGCGCCAACTCCGGTGCCCGGCGATTCAGTCGCCAATATTCTCGAAGCGATGGGGTTTGAGCGCGCCGGCACACACGGCACGACGGCGGCGTTGGCTTTATTAACTGATGCAGTCAAGAAAGGCGGCGCGATGGCCAGCAACTCAGTCGGCGGCATGAGCGGCGCCTTCATTCCCGTTTCCGAAGACGCCGGCATGATCGAAGCCGCACTCGTCGGCGCATTGTCGCTCGATAAACTCGAAGCCTGGACCAGTGTCTGTTCGGTGGGCATCGACATGGTCGCTGTGCCCGGCTCGACTTCCGCTGAGACCATCGCGGCAATCATCGCCGACGAGATGGCTATCGGCGTGATGAATAACAAGACGACCGCGGTACGGATAATTCCGGTTCCGGGTCGCGAAGTTGGCGAGATGGTTGAGTTCGGCGGCCTTCTGGGCAGCGCACCGATTATGCCGGTCAACCGATTCTCTTCTGATCAATTCATTCGCCGTGGCGGTAGGATTCCAGCGCCGGTACACAGCCTGCGGAACTAAGAATTTATCTTAGTGCCTTCTGGTTTTCTTTGCGCCCTTGCGTGAAATGCGTTTATTGCTGCTTTTATTTCACGCAAAGGCGCAAAGCTAACACGCAAGCCGCAAAGAAGAATCGCTTTTGACCGCTGGCAATTGGATCAAAAACCAACTAATCTTAGCGCCTCAAAAGAAGGTAACAGATGGAACGAGAAGCCCTGGGACTAATCGAATGCCGCGGACTGGTGGCGATGATCGAAGCAGCGGATGCCGCGGTTAAATCGGCTAACGTCGTGCTGGTCGGCTGGGAAAAGATCGACGCCGGTCTGGTGACGGCGATCGTGCGCGGCGAAGTCGGGGCGGTCAAGAGCGCAGTTGAATCAGGCGCTGCCGCCGGCCGGCGCGTCGGCGAAGTTGTCGCGACCCACGTCATTCCGCGCCCTCACTCAGAAGTGGATAGGGCGATCCCGGTCCTGCACACCGGCGAAACTACCCGCAAAAAGATCAGTGGATCGGTACGCGGCAAGAAATAGTTCTCGTACCGCGGATTAATCATCTGGCTTGGCTCGGAATTCCTGAAATACGGGTAAGCCGAAGACGCCCCCCTCTCAAAGCTAAACAAGCGAAGTCGAAGATTGCGCAGTTCGCGCAGATTCATTAGAGTGTTCGGCACCCGGAAGTCGCAACTAATCGAAAGCCGCCCTATGAGTTCGTTGGAACCGCAACAGATGCTCCTGCACTACCGGCTCGTCGAGCAGATCGGCAGCGGCGGCATGGGCGAGGTTTACAAGGCGGAAGATACGAAACTCGGGCGCACGGTTGCGATCAAACTTCTACCCGCCGCCGTTAACGAGAATACGACGGCCAAGCGGCGCTTTCTGAAGGAAGCGCAGTCGGCTTCGGCGCTCAATCATCCGAACATTATCACCATCCACGCGATTGAAGAGACTGAAGGTCTCGACTTTATCGTGATGGAATATATCGAAGGTCAGACGCTGAAGGAATTGATCGTACGTGATGGTGCATTACCTCTGACGAAGCTGGTTGATATCGGAATACAAGTCGCCGACGCCCTTGACGCTGCGCACGAGATTGGGCTGATTCACCGCGACATCAAATCGACTAACATTCAGATCACGCGACGCGGTCACGCGAAAGTGCTGGACTTCGGATTAGCCAAGATTGTGCGGACGATCGCCGGCGGCGTTGATAACGAAGCGCTAACGCTAATGCACCTTACTGACGAAGGAACAGTCCTGGGCACTCCTTTCTACATGTCTCCTGAGCAAACCCGAGGAGAGGCTTTGGATTCGCGTTCAGATATTTTTTCTCTGGGGTGTGTACTCTATGAGGCAGCCACGCGTTCCCTGCCCTTCTCAGGACCAAGCATGCTCGCGGTGATGCATGGGATCGCCACCACCGATCCACTCTCACCCAGTCGAGTAAGACCAGAGTTGCCAAGAGAATTCGATCTGATCCTCGAACGCGCGCTCGCCAAAGACAAAGAGAGACGTTATTCGTCCGTCGCGGAAATCGCCCAGGCGTTAAGGAATCTGCGCGCCACTCTCAGTGGACAGTGGTCCGGCGCTCCTATCGTTTTTGATAAGGACGTGATCGATTCTCCTTCATTTTCATTTGTGGGACGAGGGCCTGAGTTAGAGAAACTGGAGGGATATCTGCAACAGGCGATTGACGGCACCGGCCGCCTGGTTTTCATCACCGGCGAGCCAGGCATCGGCAAAACATCGCTTTCTGACGAATTCCTGCGCCGGGCGCGCACACGGTATCCGGGTCTACTGGTTTCCCGTGGACGGTGCGTCGAGCAATACGGCACGGGTGAAGCGTACCTGCCATTTCTGGATGCCATCGGTGCGCTGCTCGAGGGACCCGGTCGTGAGAGACTCACCTCGTTAATGCGGACTTACGCGCCGACGTGGTGCATGGAGTTACCAGCGGCGTTTGCTTCGACCGGGGCCTTCGAGAGGTTGCAACAGGATACGATCGGCGCGACCAAGGAGCGCATGATGCGCGAGATGGGCGATGCGCTCGGGATGTTTGCCGCAAGTTCTCCGATTGTATTACTGCTCGAGGATCTGCATTGGGCCGATCCTTCAAGCGTCGATCTGTTGCGGCATATTTGCCAGCGGATCGGCACTCAACGCCTGCTGATAGCCGGAACCTTCAGACCCGAAGATATCGAACGCAGCAATCATCCGCTCAAGGGCTATAAAGCGGAAATGCAAGCTCACCACCTTTGTGAAGAGGTAGCTTTGAGTTCGCTCGGTCGCGAGCACATCGCGGAATACTTGAACGCGACGTTCACGCCCAACGACTTTCCGCCTGAGCTCGCTTTTTTGATTCACGACAAGACGGAAGGGCATCCATTGTTTGCCGCCAACTTGTTGCAATACCTGGGTGAACGCGGCGACATTGCGAGAGTAAACACTCACTGGACCCTGGTTCGTCCGCTGGGGGAAATGGATCTCGAAGCTCCCGAGAGCGTGCGCAGCATGATTGGCAAGAAGATCGATGCTCTCCAGGAAGAGGAGCGGCGTACGCTCCAGTACGCGAGCGTTGAGGGCACGGAGTTTCTATCAACAGTGGTCGCCAGCCTGCTGAGGATCGACGAGGTTGATCTTGAAGAACGCCTGGCCCATCTGGAAAAGACTCACCGGCTAATCGAAACCCGCGGCGAGGAGGAATTGCCCGATGGTTCGTCAGCAACGCGCTATCGTTTTTCCCACGCGCTCTATCAAAACTTTCTCTATGGCGATTTGGTCAACAAACGCCGGACGATGCTTCATCAACAGGCGGGCGAACAACTGGTGCGGCACTATGGCAAGCGTGCTTCGCAGATTGCGACGCAACTTGCCAGGCATTTTGAGTTGGGCCGCGATTTCGCGCGGGCTATCGAACATGTAATTCAAGCGGGCGACAACGCCACCAAACTTTACGCCAACGCCGAGGCCGCTGAGCACTATACGAACGCGCTTGGTTTGGTTGAGAAGCTTCCGCTCGAAGCGCAGCCGGAAACGCTGGTGACGCTTTATCAAAAGCGCGGCGCCGTGAACATGGCGCTGAGCAGATTTCCGGAATCGGTTGACGATTACACCAATATGCTGAAACACCAGGATGCGCTGGGCTCGCCTGAGAAACAATCGGCTGCGCTCAACGCTCTCGCGCTGACACTGTTCTTTGCTCATCGGCTCGAAGAGATGGAAGTTCGCACCACTGAAGCCATCGCCGCGGCGAAACGCGCCGGCAGTGAAGAGCTGCGCGTCCAAACACTGGCCCTTATGGGCCTCAAGCATCTGTGCTATGGAGAACTGGCAGAGGGGAAATCGGTCCTGGATGACGTGATCCAGACTTCTCGCACGATTAATTATAAGCCCACGTTGGCGGCCGGATTGGTATGGCGTGGTTGTCTCTATTTTTTCCAAACCGAATACGAGCGGGCAATTGAGATTGAGACCGAAGCCCGTCGGCTGGCGTCAGAATTGCGCGATGGTTTCCTGCTGCTTACTTCGATGTTTTTTCTGGGGCTGTCCCGGGGAAATTTGGGACGTATGTCTGAAGCGCTGACGACGCTCACAGAGGCGATCGATATGGCTCGGCGTAATGGCGATCTCTTTTGGTATCCACGCATGCCCAACTGCATCGGCTGGATTCATCGCGAGCTACAGGACTTCGAGGGCGCCCTGAAACATGATCAGGAAGGATTGGGAGTTAGTCGGCAACATCATGTGCTCGAGGCGGAGGCAAATTCTCTGATCAACCTGGGAATCGATTACACGCACTCTGGTAAGACTGATGAGACAATCTCTGCGTTCGATGAAGTGCGCGACATTTTCAAGCGCGATGCCTGGTTTCGCTGGCGCTACAACATTCGCCTGGAAGCGGCTACAGCCGAACACTGGCTGCGGCAGGGAGATCTGTCGAAGGCCCGCGAATTCGCGCAGCGCTTGCTTGATACTGCCAGCCGATACGAAGTGTACAAGTACATCGCAGTCGCGCATAAGCTAATGGCGCAAATCGCCGTCGCAGCCGGCGACACTGCCGGCGGAGAATCTGAAATCATGGCGGCGCTGAAAGAGTTGCGGCAGCATCCGGTGCCAGTGGTAGCCTGGAAAACCTACGCCGAACTCGGCCGTCTGAAATCAAACATGGGCGATGCTTCCGCGGCCCGCGATTCGTTTGCGCAAGCGGCTGAGATCATCAACGCCTGCGCTGCAAATATTAATGACGCTACGCTCCGCGAAACCTTCCTGAACTCCGAGGCGGTACGTCAGGTAGTCGCCGGCGTGTCGAAGTCGGCAACTGTTGACGAATAGCTGAGTGAGTTAATCCTGCAAAAGCTTCCCGCCAAACAACGGCTGACCCGCGAGACTGGTGTAGAAACCAAAGATCACCAACGCTACGCCGATGGTAAGCGCCATGAGAAAGTCAGTCGCGTACCAAGAGCTCAGCTCGGTTGTCATTGGAAAGAAGACCCAGAGATGGGCGAAGAAAAACGCTGACACCGCCGCCAGCAACCCAAAACGGTAGAGCACGAAAACGGCGAGAAGCGCGGAAAGGGCCGCAAACGGGATCATTAATACATGCACCTGGCCAACCAGCACATTAACTGTTGCCACCAGCAACCAAAGAGCGCCGAACGCCAGACGCTCGCGGCTCAGGATCTTCATGAACAGAAGTAACAGAAATAACATGACGAAGGGCAGAAAGATACTCGCATTCATTTGGCTTAAAAATTTGCCGATGAAGAGATGAGCGCCGATGCTCGTGTTTCCCGGATTGAGTGACAATGTAGGCGGTCGTCCGATCCATCTCAATCCAATAGAAGTCAAAAAACCCATGAGGATCATGCCCACTCCGAACACGGCCCCGATCAGTATGTCCCGCCCGACCAGCGGATCGCGATAGCCGCCAGCGAGCAGGCGGCTCCAGGCGATGATTCGTTGAGGCCAGCGTTTACGCACGAAAGGCTCAAGTGCGACGTAGAGCACCCACAGGAAAACTGCAGTGAAGACGGCTATGGCCAGGTGTCCAACGAAGAGGTCAAACTCGTAGCCGGGCGAACCGTTATGGTGTTCCATGAACAACCAGTAAAGCATGCGTAGTACCAGGAATAAGAGCGCCATGCGCGTTGCGCCACGACGGTCGCCGCGCCCCAGCATCAAATTCTTGCGTGCCAGGAGGCCGCTGCCAACCACCACAGTGATGAACACCGCAATCAGAATGAAGATCAGCGCCCGGTCCCGGCCACTCTGGGGGACTTGCTCTTGTCTTACCGGTTGATCCCAGGGATAGATCGTTTCGAAATAGACAGGCTTGCCGCGGAACGCGGCCGCCTCAACGTGGGTCTTTAGTTCGGAATGCGCAGCATCAGGACCGTCCCACGCGGCGCGCGTATCGTACGCATGCAAAGGCACTGAGGTCGAAGCGACTTCTTTGAAGTTCGCCATGTCTAAGCCCGCCTCGCCAAAAGGCACCGACCAGTCGGGCTTCGCACTCTCACCACCGAAGGGTTCACGCTGCGGCGGGACCCCGACGAACCAATGCAGGCGTCCCTCCATGTCCAGATAGAGACTCGTCATGCCGGACACATCCAGCGCCGGCCTGTCAACCTGTACTGATTCAGTCGTCTCGAAGTATCGCGGACTCTCGCGATACCAGAAGCGATAAGCGCCCGGCCCTCCACTGCGCAGTCTGTTCCAACGCGCCAGAGACTGATCGTGAGTCTCAATGTAACGCAGGTAGTCATACTTAACGACGATGCCTTGTTCGCTGTCGAGCGGCTGACCGGTGTAACCCATTTTCCTAATCACATCGCGTGCGCGGACGCGCAAAGCTTCGGGTGGTAGATCCAACGAGGTCATCCGGTAAACAGATGTGTACTTTGTCAGCCAACAGCCGAGCGCGAGAACGCCGATGAAAGTGGCGAGCAACGCGACCCCGATGGCGGGTTTGAGCACTCCTTCCGTGGGCGCCGCAGCCACCATTTCCGGCGAGGGCGTTTCGCCGGCCGCGAGCGCCGCGGCGATTGGATCGCCACCGGGAAGCGCAGCGGCAACCTGCAAGGCCGACGAAGGGCGCAGCGATGGATCTTTCTGAATACAACGATCGATTACCTTCTCAACAACCGGATCGAGATCCTTTACGATTGATGTGGGATTTGTGGGTGTCGCATCGCTACGCCGTAACTTAATCAATTCGTTGAGAGTCGTAGCTTCAAACGCCTTCTTGCCGGTGAAGAGTTCATAGAGTACCAGGCCCAGCGAGTAGATGTCGGTCTTGACTGACTGTTCTTTTCCCTCAAGCTGTTCCGGCGCCATATAAGCCGGCGTGCCGGCCCTCATTTCATCATCGCCGAATTCTTCGACCAGACCTGCAAGACCAAAGTCCAGAATGCGTGCATTGCCATCGCCGTCAATCATCACGTTGGCCGGCTTCAGATCGCGATGCAGCACTCCGACGTCATGCGCGGCGGCGAGTCCGGCGCAAATCTGCCGCGCCAGTTGAATTGCTTTGTCCTGCGGCAGGCGGCCGATGCGGCGCAACAGCGAAGACAGCTCTTCGCCCTTGATAAACTCCATGGAGAGAAAGTGCCGGCCGTCGATCTCGCTGATGTCGTAAACGCGGCAAACGTTTTTGTGACTCACTTGCCTGGCGACACGGACTTCACGGTGAAAGCGAGCCAGCGCCGCGCCGTCGCTCAGCAGATGTTCGGGAAGAAATTTGAGCGCGACCGGCTGACCCAGTTTCAAATCATCGGCGCGATAGACCTCGCCCATGCCACCGCGACCTAACAGACCGACGATGCGATAACGCTCGGCCAGCATTTGGCCGGGAACAAAGCGCGCGTCGTCGATTGAATCGAATGACATCGACGAACGCGATTCTTTTTGCTGCGATTTGCCGGATTGAGGTGCGTTTGAGTCGAATCTTTGGGTCGCATCGTCAAACGAGAAGCCGCAAGACGAACAGAAAGAGGCGTCGACGGGAATCTCCTTGTGACAACGGGGACAGTTCATTGGCGGCGGATTGTATCGCAAAAGTGAGCGGCGAGACAGATTCAGGATTTGCTGGGTGGCTGGCGTTTCGGACTTTGCGACTTGGCGCCTTTGCGTGATTGTATTTGCACGCCAGGGCGCGAGGGCGCTAAGAACCCCCCCGAACAATTCTTGAAGGCTCATTTTCATCAACGGGCAGTCCAACCTGCGGCCATCGCGTCGCATCAATTATTCGGATAGCAATCCAGTTTTTCGCGAGTCAGTTCCAACCGTCTCCCCTTCACGGGTCTCCCCTCAAAGTTCGAACAACCTTTTTCGGCTGAGGAGGCCAAGTCATGAAACGCACTCTCCTGTTTGTCGTAGTCTCTCTACTTTCAGTCAACTCTTTTTCCCAGACCCGACGCGCCCCGCGCGCACTCGCGCCGCCAACCGCGACCGGCAGGGCGAACACTCAGACACTGCCGATTCGGCGCGTGATTCTTTATAGCAACGGCGTCGCTTATATCGAGCGACGCGGCACCGTCAGCGGTCACGCCGAGATCAGTCTCTCGTTCAAGCAATCGCAGGTCGACGACGTTCTGAAATCGATGGTCGTGCTTGACCTCGGCCAAGGGCGCATCGGCGCGGTGAGCTACAACTCGAGCGCGCCGCCGGCGGCGCGGATGGCCGAGATTCCATTTTCGATCAGTGCCGGATCGGGAAACGACCTCAGTGGTGGACTAGCGGGCGTGCTTGGGCAACTCCAGGGCGCGCGAGTAGTGGTGGCGACGGCTAGTCGCACCGCTAGCGGATCGATTCTTACGGTCGAAGAGCGCAAGTCCCAGATCGACGCCAACAAGCCGGCAGTAACCAGTCACGCGCTGGTGATTGCTTCTGAAGGCGGCGAGCTGATTAGTTTTGATCTGGCCGACGTGCGCTCAGTGAAGCTGATTGATGAAGGCGCACGACGCGACGTCACCGAGTTCGCAAACGTAAGCGCCTCAGCGCGGCGGCGTGATGCCAAGACCATCGTCGTTACTTCCGACGGTTCGGGTTCACGCGAGATGCTGGTCAGCTATACCATCGCGGCGCCGATCTGGAAAACCACTTATCGCGTCGTCCTCGATTCGCAGGGCAAGCCGTTCTTTCAGGGTTGGGCGATCGTCGACAATGTCAGCGAGGAAGACTGGAACAGCGTTTCGCTTTCGCTCGTGTCCGGTTCGCCCGTCTCGTTTATTCAGCCGATTCAAAAACCGTTCTATCGCTATCGCCCGGTGGTGGGGATGCCCAGTGATTTGAAACTCGAACCGCAGACTTACGAAGCGAATGAAGGCGGCGCTCCTGGAACCATTAGCGGCACGATTGTCGATCCAAACGGGGCTACGATCGGCGGTGCTTCGCTGACGATCACGAACACGACGACTAATCAGTCTTTCACTGCGACGACGGCCAGCGACGGGACCTACAGGTCGCCAACCTTGTCCCCCGGGAATTACTCTGTTTCAGTGAACGCGCCGGGCTTTAAGCAATACCTGGTTCGGGATCTTATTGTCGGAAATACCCAGCCGGCCTACGTAAACCTTACCCTTGAGGTTGGCAGTATCTCCGAAACCGTGACAGTCACAGCTTCGTCATCAAGCCTCTCGAATAGTGTGACTCAAAGGCAAATATCGCAGCTTCCGATGAACGGCCGTAATAACAACGTTACCTTGAATGGCCTGAGGCCGTCGGACGGTGCCAACAGTTCTTTTGGCGGCGTTTCGCTTAGCGATGCAATCACCAGTCGCGACTCTGGTGTTGAAGCCGCCGCGACCGGCAGCGAGGTCGGCGACTTGTTTGAATATCATATCGACCAGCCCGTGACCGTACCGCGCGATCGCTCGGCGCTGATTCCGATCCTGCAAACGCGGATGGAAGGAGAGCGGGTCTCGATCTATAACGAAGGCACGCGCCGCGACCGGCCCATGGGTGGAATGCTTTTACGGAACACTTCGCCGCTCACTCTTGAAGATGGCGCGCTGACGGTAATCGACGGCGATGCTTATGCGGGCGAAGCCTTGATGGAAAGGCTGAAACCCGCCGAACAGCGACTAATCTCGTTCGCTCTGGATCTGGGCACGCTGGTCAACGTCCGTGTGAAAGAAGATCGCGCGCCTACTTTTCTGGTGCGCGTAGTCAATGGAGTCTTTCAGGCCCACTACCATCAAACCACTCAGAAGACCTATGTCCTGACCAACCAGACGGACAAGGCTCGCGTCGTCTATATCGAGCATCCCGTCCGTGATGATTGGGTGCTAAGCAACGACACGCAGAAACCCGACGGCAAGAGCACGCGGTATTATCGCTTTCGCGTTCCGCTCGGGCCGCATCAGAAAGTTGAGCTGCCGGTCACTGAACGCAGAGCGTTAATGGATACTTATACTCTGATCAATTTCAGCCGTCAGGATCTCGAGTTGTTCATCGCGCGTAATTACATTGATGCGAGTACTCGTGCGGTGCTGGAGAACATCATTGACATCAAAAGTCGAATGGCCGCCGCTGAGGCGCGACTCGAGACTATCAATGAAGAAGTCGAGGGAATCGGAAAAGATCAGGAGCGCCTGCGCGACAACATCAAAGCGCTCACGGCCACGGCTGAAGCGAAGCAACTGATCTCGCGTTATGTGGCCAAAGCCGACACCCAGGAAACCCGTCTGGAGCAACTGAACAAAGACAAGCAGGCTTTGATTGAGGAGCGCGCGCGATTGCAGGAAGAGTTGGAAGCTCTGGTTCGAGGATTGGCGATCGATCGAAAGCTAATTAATTGAGCCTGCACTTCGAAGGTTGCTGAGGTATCGGTCGGCAGAGACTACTTGGTAGAGGCCGCCGGAGTGTCGCGGATGGCTGTAGGCGCCTGCTGCTTACTGCCTTCTGCCATTCAGACGCCGACCGTCGCCTTGATCTTCCCCAGCAGAGATTCAATATCTAAAGGCTTGGCAAATACTTCGGCACAGCCGGCCGCCATGGCATCCTGCTTCACGTCCGCAGTGACGTACGCGCTCATCACAAAGATAGGTATGTGGGCGAGTGTGTGTCGCTCGCGAAGATGGCGTGTGGCGGCGACGCCGTCCATTTCGGGCATGGCCAGATCCATCAGGATCAAATCCGGAGTGACGCGATTTGCCTGCCGCAAACCTTCTTTACCGTCGCGGGCTTCGACGACCTTGTAGCCTTTAGCCCGCAGCAAAGAAGACAAGAGCGTGCGACTGTCCGCATAGTCTTCGATCACCAGAATGATAGGTGTGCCGTCTTTTCCAGCCATTTGAGTTTTTCCCTTCCCGAGCGCAATTCGGTCTTTGATTGTGAGATCCGATCGGATTAGGGGGAATTCTCTTCGGACAGGGCGTATTAATAAGATAGCGACTCGCGCGGAAAAAAGCCAATAGGAATGTGGTGCGAGTTCATGGCTCCGGCTTGGCGCCTTTCAGCTTCTTTGCGACTTGGCGTGAAGTGTCTTGGCCGCGTAGAAGTTCAGGCCAAGGCGCAAAGCCATCCTTAGGAGCAAAGAAAGATTCATCTGGCTCGAATTACCAGCGCGGCCATCAGCGAACTCATCAATCCCAACACCGCGCCCACCAGCATTACGCGTCGGAACCCGGAGACAAAACATTCGTTCACCGCTTGCTTGATGGCCGCGCGCGTTTCTTCATTCGTGTTCGAGGGGATTTCCATCGCCGCCAGTCTGGTGCGTTGGGTGTCCAACGATTTGCGTATCTCGTTTGGAACCGCCGTTTGATCCAGGCGGCGATCGAGACAGGTATTGAAAGAATGAAACATGATCAGTCCCAGCACGGCCACGGACAATAACCCCGCAGTTCGCGAGACGGCGTTGTTGACTCCCGACGCGATGCCCGCGTGGCTCTGTTTGACCGAGTTCATCACAGTCGTCGTCAGCGGAGCCACGCTGATTGCCATACCAACTCCCAGCACGATTATTGCGGGGAGAAACGTCTTCCAGTAACTGCCGCCAACTCCCGGCCGCATGAACAGCGCAAAACCGGCCGAAGCGATTATCGGGCCGACGATGAGCGGCAGACGCGAACCGTAACGCTTGACCAATCCGCCCGACCAGCGCGACAACAGGAATATGATCAGTATGAAAGGCAGCGTCGCCGCGCCGGCGGCCGTGGCGGAGTAGTTTTGAACCTGAATTAGATTAAGCGGCAGAAAGAAAAGCGTTCCCGCGAGCGCCGCATACAGAAAGAGCGTCAGGAGATTCGCGCCGGCAAAATTCGCCGAGCGAAAAAGCGACAGCGGCATCATCGGGCTGTGCACGCGCGCTTCGACAAAGATGAAGAGCGCGGAAACGATTACGCCGCCGATCAGTGCGGTTAACACTACCGGACTCTTGAAGCCCAGCCGCGATGATTCAATCAGGCCGTAGACAATCCCGCCGAGACTAATGGTTGCCAGGGCGGCGCCCTTCAAGTCCAATTTTCCTTTCTCTTCTTCGTCGCGGCTTTCGGGCACAAAGAAAAAGACCAGCGCCAAAACGGTCAAAGCCAGCGGCAAATTCAGAAAGAACACCGCCCGCCAGGAAACATGTTCAATCAACCAGCCGCCCAGGACCGGACCCAGCGCCGCCGTCATTGCCGTCGCGCCTGACCAGGTGCCAATCGCCCGTCCGCGTTCTTCTTCCGGGAACGACGCGCTGATAATCGCGAGCCCGCCGGGAACCAGGAGCGCCCCGCCAACGCCCTGCACCGCGCGAGCGATAATCAGTTGCGCGATGTTTGGCGCCAGTCCGCACCAAACCGAAGCTGCGGCGAAAACCACGACTCCGATCGCATAGATGCGCTTGCGTCCCAGGTGATCGCCCAGCGAACCACCAAGCAGTAAGAGTGCTGCAAGAAAGAGCGCGTACGCTTCGACCACCCACTGGACATCGATGGCCGTAGCGTTGAGGTTGGCTTGTAGTGCGGGGAGTGCAACATTGACGACCGTGCCGTCGATGAAGACCATGCTCGACCCGAGAATCGTCGCTGCCAGAATCCAACGCCGCCGAGATTTGGTGCACGGCGTGGCTCCTCTCTTCGCAGAGATGACGCCTTCATCGCAAGGTGGGCGGAGGATGTTCATTGAGCTTCGTCGGCACAGATTAGCATGCGTCTCGAAAGTCGAACAGGAGTCCGCCCACGAAGTAGTGGCTTGGTTTGGCTGTCGTGTTTTTCCCCGTTTCCGAAAAGGCGATCCACGAAACCACACGAAACGGCTGAACAACTATTTCCACTTCGTGTGTTTTCGTGGATCGTCTTAGCTGAAGAGCGGCCTTCTAAATAGGGACAAGGCCGCAAAGTAGATGGCTTAACAAAGAGACGCCGCCCGCGAATCGCGAACGGCGTCTGTTGTTGATCGACAATGCGTTATTGAACCCGTCGCTACCGCTCAGGGTTCTGTACCACTTTTAGTACCTAATCCTCACGGTAAAGCTGCCGCCATTGTCACTGTAATCGTCGTCGTTGATGGCCAGGATCAAGCGGCCGTCGACGGGAACAGTGGTGGTAAGTTGACTCCCGATTAAGTAAGCCTGGCTGAGTTGGCCGGTCGGTGTGCGAATGTAGGCGATCAGCGCGCCGGCGCCGGCAGTCGGCACGGGTCGAGTGCCGATAATGGCGCCAATGCCAGTGCTGCGCGCGCCATCCGGACCAACTTCGCCAAGACGACGCCCGGCAATAACTGTCCCCGTCGCCGTAATGGTGATGGGATCGCCGGCATGGACATCTATGCCGGTATCCGTGCCACGCGAAGTGCCCGGCACAGTGATGGTCACTTCCTGCGGGTTAGTCTGGACCGGTTGTCGTGAACGCGAACGTCCCCGGCCGGTAGGATTTCGCGAGTAACTATCCTGATTGTTGTCGAGCGCAGTCAGGTCGCGCTCGCGCCTAATCTGTACGCTAAAGCCGCCGCGCGCATCGCTATACGAACCACGATTGGCGGTGAGATAGAGTCGCCCGTCGCGATCGGCGATGAACTCGCGGTTCGCGCCAAGTTCAATGATCGGCGCCCGAGGATCATCGCCGATAGCGCCGATCAGCTCGCCTTCTTTGCCGTTGGGCAAAGGCGCGCTGGGATCGGTGCGTTGCACACCATCCGGCGTTATTCGCGTGCGCCCGGCAGTGATAACGCCCGTCGCGTTGATCTGCACGTGCTCGCTGCGTCGTAAGTCAACGCCAGTGTCGACCCAGTTCGGATCGAGTCCCACTTGCACAGTCTTTGTTTCAAAGCGTGCGTCATCCAGAGCGCGCCCATCAATCTCGATCCGATCGACTTCGTTCGGGCGGAAGTACTGAATCTCGCCCTCGTTGGCCCGGTTACGGGCGACGTTGGGATCCGTGGTCGCGTTGGGATAGGTCGTATAGCGGTTCTCGACCCGTACGACGAAACGCCCGTTGATAAAGCCCAACAGCGTCCCCCTTACCGTCCGCCCATCGCGCAGGTAAATCGTGTCGGCCGCAGCAAGACTCGCCGCCGCAACGACGAAGATCAAAGCCAGAATGATTTTTCTCATAGTGTTTCCTCTTTAAACAACAAGTGTTTTGATCAAAATATTCACGTAGATTCTTGCCTCGAAACCTACAAGGGAGAGAGTTGCTCGGGGTTTTGGTTAGGCTTTAGCTTATACCCAAGGAGGAGAAGGAGCAAGGGAGGTTTGGAGTACCGCCTTCAGGCAGAACCTGGGGAGCGCAAATCCTTCCGCCTAAAGGCGGTGCTCCAAACTGGTTAACTAACCTTTCGTCAATTCATCCGCAATCTCGTTCGCGCCGAAGACTTTGCGCAGCACTTCCTGCATGGCTCGCACGTCGACTGAGATCGCGCGGTTGACCGACTCGTCATAGATAAAGTCGCCCACCAGAGATTGAATGTTGCCGTCAAAGATCAAACCCACCAACTCGCCTTCCTTATTAATGGTCGGCGAGCCTGAGTTGCCTCCGATGATGTCATTGGTCGAGACAAAATTGAACTGGGCGTTCAGATTAACCGTCGACTTTTTCTCCATCCATCTCGGCGGCAGATTATAGGGAAACTCATGCTTGAAGCCGGCGGCGCGATCATATAACCCACCGAGCGTCGTGAATGGCGCAATCTTCTTGCCGTTCTCCATGTATCCTTTGACGGCGCCGTATGAGAGCCGCAGAGTAAAGGTCGCGTCAGGGTAAAGTTTGGCGCCTTCGGTATCGAACCTAGCGCGGGCGATCTTGCTGTAGTTGGTGCGCTCGACACCTGTGACTTCGCTCTCAAAGCGCTTGCGCAACTCACGCGCGCGCGAATCGATGGTCCGGGCCAGGACGATCATTGGATCAGTTGATGCCTCGATCGCTTTAATGCCACCGGCAGCGAGTTCCTTGCGAAACGCGACGTCCTTCAGCTTAGTGCCTTCGATCAATTCGTTGGCGCGAGCTTCGGGCGTCTTACCGTTCAGGATCTGTTTGACGAGCGCGTTATCCGCACTCAGCAATTCCACCATGAATCCCAAAGAGTCAGCCAGCTTCAGCTTTTCGAAATCGTCGTGGACCGGCGCCGGCGAATAAAGTGCTAACTCCAGCGAAGCGCGCCGCGCATCGGTAAACTCAGGCAAGCGCTCGGCATTTGGCTTGGCGCTCTCGGCAGCAAGTCTTACCAGAGTGCGCGCAAAACCGAATAGTGTGGTGTTGAAGCCGCCGGCCTGATCAAAAATCCGGCGTTCGCGAATGTACGACGGATAGGCCTGATGCGCTTTGGCAATCGCGTCCCAGGCATCGCCATACATTTTCTGCCGTTCGGGATTGGCGGCGATGGACTTGCGCAGAGCTGCTTCGTCTTTCATCTTGCGATCCATTAGCGCCTTGTCCTTAAGTCCGGCAATCTGTCCCCGGTAGACCTTCAAACTGTTCTGGACACTGTTCAACTCGTTCTGCGCACGGCGGTTCTGCTCTGCTCCCATCGCCATGTATTTCTTGAGCATTGCTTCGCGGCGTTCGAGCAGGCGCAGGACGATCGGAATGGCGTTGTCACGCAAGTCCTCTAAGTGCGCGACCGTGTCCAGACGTGAGGTCGAACCGGGGTTGCCGATGACGAAAACCAAATCGTTTTCTTTCGCGCCCGCCGACCACTTCAAATAGCTGGGCGGATGCACGGGCTGATCGTTTTCATAGACGCGCACCAGCGCCATGTCGATATTGAAGCGCGGGAAATTAAAATTGTCGGGATCGCCGCCAAAGAACGCGGCCTGAAACTCGGGCACGAACACCAGCCGGACGTCGGTGTATTTCTTGTAGCGGTAGAGATTGTATTGACCGCCCTGATAAAGAGTGACGACGTCGGACCGAAGGCCGGTGGCTTTGGTTGACTCACTTTCGATGGCCGATATTTCCGCGCGGCGCGCCGTGAACGCTGCGGCGTCGGACATGCCGGCTGTGACGGCCGCATTGACGCGTGAGGTCACGTCTTCGATGCTCATCAAAACATTCAGCTCGAGGCTCGGCACCTTGATCTCTTCCGCCCGGTTGCGGGCCACAAAGCCTTCCTTCGCCAAATCCTTTTCGGCCGTGCTTACTTCGGTCACGAAGTCTTCGACGATGTGATAATTCGTGAGCACCAGGCCATTCGGCGAAACGAACGACCCCGAGCCGCCGCTGTTGAATCTGACCGAAGCCAGTTGGACCTTTTTCAGCCATTCGTCCGTTACATCAAAGCCGTACTTCTTTTTGATCTCGGCGCGCGGGACGTTATTGAACGTCCACATACCCTCGTCGGCCCGAGCCGTGAACTGAAGAGTTTGTAAACTGAATAGCGCCAGAACCAGCGCGCACAGGAATTTTCTTAATCTCATTTATTAACCTCGATAAACTGATCTAAACGGAGAAGGATTTAGAGCGCTTTGCCTTCCAATTGGATGCCTGAGAATAGTAGTGGCAGCCGGAGGTAATGTCGAGCGAGGGCGAGAACCTGTGGTGTCCCATTTCGAGATTGCCGAGCAAGGCAGAACGACGATCCACGAAAACACACGAAAGGAAGCCATCTGTTCGTGCGATTTCGTGTGAGTTCGTGGATCGTTCCGGGCCAAGCGGAAAAGCACAGACCTGAACCATGCACGGCCACTGAACTACATATTGAAGCAAGTGAACGAGGCGGTTCACTTGTACCTCAGGATCGCCTCCATCGCCGGGTCACGGTTTTCGCGGTATGCCGAAAAGGTCGGGGGAAGATAGATCTGTGGAGCAATCCAGGTGCGATAATCCTGCGGCCAGGAGCTTTGCCAATAGAGATCTGAGATGTTCACGGTAATCTTGCTGTAAGGCAGGGTGAAGGGCGTCTCCTCACCCACAAAGTTTGGACTGGACCCGGTGGGTTCGCCGACGAAGATCGCGTTGGTGTGGCGCTCGAAAAAGGTGGCGGTGTTTTGCGCGGCCGAAAACGTCCGGCGCCCAATGATCACGAACAACTTTCCTCGCTTGTTCACCTTATCGCTTTTGATCAAACCGTAAAGCAACGGCCGGGACAAAAACGTATTGCCTCCGTTGTTCCAGCGCATATCGATAACCAGCTTGTCGATTTCGTGTTCGTCGATGAATTTGAAGAGCCGTTCGGAAAACCTAGCCAAAGGTTCCTCGGCGTCGTTTAGCACCCGATTGTATTGAAAGTAGAGAACCCTGCTCTCCGGGAAGTATTCGAACCAGTAGTGCGACTTCGTATTCTTGAGGTAAAGAGGCAGCGGCGTGCCCAACGATTGCGCATAAGTGACCCAGTTAGAGGGAAACTCGTTCCAGATGTTCGGGTGTTCTGAGTCGGCTTCGACTGTAGCCGTTCGATTAACCCCATTCACGTCACGAATCCCTAACTCAATCTTCCTTATGTCAGAAACCAATCCGAGACCGCGGAGCAAAGGCAGATTGCGCATGTGGTAAGGACCCAACTGACCGGGCCACATTTCATTGTCCCTGCTGATGACCTGATCGAGAGACTTCATTACTTCACCTACCGTGTGTCCACCGAGGCTCAAGACCTGAGCACCCAGCAAGCCTTTGTATTTCGGGTCGGACCCAATTACAAACAGACCCTCTTTGAACAGATAGAACTGGAGCGGCAGGGCCAGCGCATAGTCAGGCTGCTGGGGCGGGGAAAGAAAGGTTGTATGCCCATCGCCCAGCGATCGCATGAGCTTCATAACTCCGATTACCATTTGCGCATCGGTAAGTTTCGGCTCCTGATCGCTGAGCGTCTTCACGGCCGCATGGAAATCTTCCCTGGAAATTGGCCGGGTGATTCCGTAAGCATATCCTTTGCGGTTGACTTCCCTTTCCAGTAACGCCAGATCGTAGCGCCAGCCTTCATCACGCGACATTTTGGCGGTATCGACCAGCCCCACGATTCTTAGAAAACGAGCGTCGTTATGAAGTGATTGAAGATCAGAATCAGTCCGGGCCTGCTCGAGATCGCGGAAACCCATGTCGAAGGATTTTTCCAGCCACTTCAGCGCGTTCTCTTTCTCACCCAGCAGTGCATAACAACAGGCAATGTTATAAGCCGCGTTTGACGGGAACCCGGCCCGGAGTTCGACTGCTTTTTCGTATGCCGCTATAGATTTGCGATAGTCTTTCGCCTGGTAGAGGGCGTTCGCCAACTGGTTCCAAAACCCCGCGTTAACGGGATTCGACTCAATCACCTGCTGCCATAGGACGGCTGCTTCCTTCCAGTCCTTTGCCGCGGTCTTACTCTCGGCATCTCTAAGAATCTCTGAAAAAGACCGACTGCCTGTTTGGGCCGAGGCAACGACAGAGCAAAGCACCAGCAACAGCAACAGCCAGGCGCCAATGTGAATGACTCGATAGTTTCTCATGAATTGATTCGGGCGCTTGGACACGCCAGTTCAGCAAACTCGGCTAGCAGATCTGGGAACTTTAACGCTCGGGTCTATCCAAAAGTTCCCTGAGGCAGCGATGCTCATTTACTATTCACGAGCCAGGATTTACGATTCAGCAGACAATGGATAACGAAGAAATCGCCCGCCGCTTTAATCGCATGACCTCTTTGATGGAGGTCCGCGGTGAAGACACGTTTCGCATCCGCTCTTACCGCATGGCGGCCGAGGCGATCGAGACCTGGCCCACGCCCATGCAGAAGATCGCGGCGCAGGACGGATTGGCGGGCCTGCTGGAAATTCCCGGCGTCGGCAAGGCGCTGGCCGGAAAGATCTTAGAACTGATAGACACGGGAACCTTTGCCGCCTGGGAAAAGCTGACCGCAGAGACGCCGGCAACCGTGCTGGACCTGCTGGACCTTCCGGGGGTTGGCCCGAAGACCGCGGCCACGCTGCATCAGAAATTCAAAATTGCTTCTCTGGACGACCTGCGCAGATTTGTAACGAGTGGTGGTTTGGAAATGGTTGACGGCATCGGCCCAAAATCGGCTGCAAGGATCAAGTCGGCGCTGGCTCGAAAGTGATCATGCGAAAACTGTTCAGAGATTTCCTGCTCCTGGCGATTGCTCCTTTCGTCGCCACGCTTAACGCTAACGGACAACCCGGCGTTCCACGCTTCAACGACTATCCCGTAAGCGAACGCTTCAACGGAAAGACGGTGCCATTGGTCTTGACGCGCGCGGCTCGACAATTTCGCACCCGTTTACGCGAAGCCGCCCGCGATAAGCCAAACTTCGCCGGCCACTTGATCGTCACGACCTGGGGTTGCGGCACGGAATGCGTCCAGGGCGCGATCATCGACGCCCGCACCGGACGGGTGTTCATGTTGCCCTTTTCGCTCTGCTGTTGGGGCACTGAGGTGGGGGTGGATGATCGGTTCAAGCCGCTGGAGTTTCGCCTCGACAGTAGCCTTATAGTCCTTTCCGGAGCCAGAAACGAGAAGGACGGTGACTATGCTACCCGCTTCTATAGATTTAAAGACAACCGCCTCGGGCTCCTCAAATCAGTTCGGCATTAATACTCAATTTCCTTGCACGCGCGCCTGCCCTGTCCTACAATGCGGATATCAGCCGGAACAATCGGGCTCGCGCAGCGTTTCCCCGCAGCGTTCTTTTTTCGAAAGTGAAAATCGTGCCGAGCTGCTCTTCAAACTTGAGCGCAGACTCGTATGAATCAAAGCAATCTCGGTCTGCGATATGCGCCGAGGCCCACACTCGCACAAGGATGAACGGCGTGTGGTTCTTGGGGCTCGCGGACTCAGTTTGGACGCTAAGAGACAGGGGGGTTCGATGAAATCGCGTCGCCACGCTACGTTAGCCGGGTTCGTTGTCTGCATAGCTCTATTTCTGAGTTTCACTCTCTCTCCATCCGCTTACGCTCAGCAGAAGCCCGAGCAGAAACCGTCCCCGTCGCCTGAAAAGAAGGACCTATTAACGGTCCAACCCGTAGCGCCCCAGGTAAGCGTGGATAGCTCGCCACAGAAGCAGCAACCCGCCGGCGACCCGCAAAAGAAGCCCGGTGAAATAGACGACAAAGGTCCGGTCATTACCAATACCGACTTGATCACGTTCACGGTTACCGTGACCGATATCTACGGGCGATTTGTTTCCGGTCTGAGCAAGAATGCATTCAGCATCTTTGACGATAAGCAGCAGCAGAACATTTCCTTCTTTAGCGACGACGACTCGCCGGTTTCGGTCGGAGTTCTCTTTGACGTTTCCGGATCAATGAGCGGCGAAAAGGTGAAACGCGCGCGTGACGCGCTGTCTCATTTTGTGCAAACCAGCCACGATAATGACGAGTACTTCCTGATAGCCTTTAATTCGCGGGCCCAACTGCTGATGGATCGGACGCGTGACGGCAACGCCGTACTCGACAAGCTGACCTTTGTGCAGACCCGCAGCAACACGGCCCTTTACGATGCCTGCTATCTCGGTGTCGAGCGCGTGCAGCGCGGCACGCATCCCAAGCGCGCCCTGCTCCTGATTAGCGATGGGCAGGACAACAACTCGCGCTATACGTTCAACGAGCTGCGGCGCGTGCTCAAAGAATCGGACGTCGTTCTTTATGCCATCGGAATTCTCAGCGGCAGTGATGTCGGCAGCTCGCTCGGTATGGAAGGCCAGGGCACCCTGGATGAACTGGCCGGCGTCTCCGGCGGCAAGGCTTTCTATCCGCGCAGCGCGCCAGAGATGGACGACATCTTCGAGCAAATCGCCCTCGAACTGCGGCACCAGTATTCCATCGGCTACCGCCCGCCGAACTTTGTGAGCGACGGCAAGTGGCACAAGATCAAAGTCAAGGTTGCTCCGCCGCGCGGACTGCCCCGGCTGTTCGTGCGCAGCAAGGAAGGCTATTACGCCATCGCAAATCCAAAATGACCTTTGCAGTGCAGCCTTCGGCCTGTAGTCTTTGAGACAAGCAAGAAGGTTCAAGTCTTTTGGCGATCTATGCGGCAACGCTCAGCGAGCTTCTACGCATCCTTACAGGCGCTGCCGTTCATCCCGGCAACCCAACCGATGGCGGCGTCTGCTCTCCCGGTTTGAAAATCGTTTGAGATTAGGGTTTTATTTATAGAAGGTTTAGCAGTAATGAGATTTCACACTGTTCATTTTATTCGCGCCCGGCAGACCGCCCTGGTGCTTTCACTTGGCTTGTTCGGACTGCTTTCGATAGTGATTTCCGGGGCCAGCCTTGCTCAACAACCGGATTCGCGGCCGCGCACTACGGGAGTTACCCCGAGCGCAACGCCGACGCCGACCCAACCTACGCCCACGCCGCAGTCGGGCCCGGGCCGCCGCATCGCTCCGCAACTGGGCGAGCCACCGCCTCCACCGGTGTTGAAGCCCAAACCGACGCCGACACCCGATCCCACTACCGCCGAAATCAGCGAAGGCGAAAGACTGACAATTAACACTGAGCTGGTGACGCTGAACGTGCGCGTGATCGATCGCAACAACCGGCCCATCAACAACATCGGCAAGGACGAGTTCCGCATCTTTGAAGACGGTGTGCCGCAGTCAATCTTTTCATTCACAGAGGAAGAGGTGCCGGTGATCTACGGATTGGCGGTCGACACTTCGGGATCGTTGCGTCCGGCCTTTGAACAGGTAATCAACGCCGCGAAGGCGATCATCAACAGCAACAAAAAAGGGGACGAAACTTTTCTGGAGCGCTTTATCAGCAGCGACAAGATTGAAACAGTCCAGGATTTTACTTCCAGCAAAGACGCGTTAATGGACGGACTGGATACCTTGTACATCGAGGGCGGACAAACCGCGGTCATCGATGGGGTCTATCTGGCGGCCGAGCACGTGGCCGAATACAAGAAAGGCGCTAATGATGATCGTCGCCGGCGCGCCCTAATCGTAGTAACCGATGGCGAGGATCGCGCCAGCTATTATCCGGAAGCTGATCTGTTCAGGCGGCTGCGCGAGGAAGACGTGCAGATTTACGTGATCGGATTTGTCAGCGAGCTGGATGCCGAGAAAGGTCTGATCCGCAAGAGCCCTCGAGACAAGGCGGTCAACCTCATCAACCGGATCGCCACCGAAACCGGTGGCCGGGCTTTCTTTCCCCAGTCAATTTCTGAACTGCCTGAGGTCGCCAACCAGATTGTGCGCGATCTGCGCACCCAGTATGTGATCAGTTACGATCCGACAAATAAGGCTCACGACGGCAGCTACCGCGCGATCAAGGTGAACGTGGCCGACGCGCCCGGCCGCGACAAGCGTATTGCTCTGACACGTTCAGGACGAACCGCGGGGCAGGGCATCAACGCGACCAAGCCGGCTACCAGGACGACAAACAACAACGCTCGTCAGCCCGGAACGAATCCGCCGCGGAAGTCGCCGTAAATCAGGTCAGAAGCCCGCGCGTAAGCGCGGGCTGCCTTAGGAAATATTGCAAAGGGCAATTGTCGATTCTGGCGCCGGGGGCCCTCCCTGACGGTCGGGCTTCTGAAACAACTACCTATTCTTCAGTGACGCTTCGAGCGCTGCCAGCGCGCTGTTGAGTTGATCGAACTGCCCGTCGCGCACTCTCTGTTTGCGAATCATCTCTTCCAGCATCAGCTCGCTCTTCAGATTCACTTTAAAGTCCTGCTCGGCCGCCAGACGATCTTTTTCAGCGGCCCGGTTCTGCGACATCATGATGATCGGCGCCTGCAGAGCGGCGGTCATTGAAAGCATCAGGTTGAGAAGGATATACGGGTAAGGATCGAACTGGGCGCCATTCTCACCACGGCCGTAATGAACGAGCACGAAAGTATTGAACGCCATCCAGGCAATGAGAAAGCTCAGGTAAATAATAATAAATGTCCACGAACCGCCGAACGATGCAACCTTGTCGGCAATGCGCTGGCCGATAGTCGACTTCTGTTCCATTTCGACGTTGATATTTCGGCTCGCGCGTTGTGATACCAGCAGATTTGTCTGTCGCATGCGGGCCGCGATTTCGCAAATCACATCGATGGCCGCGTCCGGATGCTCGATCAGAAATTGCTGAAAGTCGTCGCTGCTCAAACGGTGCAGGTGCGTGTCCCCGATGGCGGTGGCGCTGCTCGACCGCTCGCCGCGATCCAGCACGGCCATTTCACCAAAGAACTCTCCCGGCCTCAGCTCTGCCAGGGTGACTTCGTTCACGTCTTCATCGATTACCCAGATACGCACCGATCCACGTTCGACCACGTACAGCGAATCGCCGCGATCGTGCTCGTTAAAAATTACTTCGCCGTTCTTAAAATTAACCTGATCGATCTCTTCGGCGAGCTTTTCGAGTTCGGACGGTTCGAGGCGTTTGAAAAGCGGGACGCGAGAGAGACTTTGCGCCTCTTCGCTCAAATTGGTTGAATCTGCAGCCATATTAAAGAATCCTCTAGTCTAATGATTTGCTGATTTGCCCTTCCGAATCCTAATGATAATTAACTGGTCAGGCGTTCCAACCACTGGTCATCGATAGCGAAAGGATCCGTCGGCGGCTCGTTACTGCTTGCTGTTTCGACTTCCTGCGCCAGTTTGGCTACCGCCGATCCAAGGTCGTTATCATCCGAGTTGATCTCAATGCAGTCCGGGGAATCAAACGGAGTGATGAAAAGGTAGCGCGGCACGCTCGTGTCGCTCAACGGCGTGGCGGGCCCCAGAATCAACAAGTTGTTATTCAAGCGCGCGTATCGATGCGCCGAACCGGTTTGCTTTTCCCAGTGCAGCTCGCCGCTTTCGGTTAACGACTCGATCCTGGTTATCAAATTTCGCAGGCGCTCACTTGTTGCCGAATCGCGACCCATTTCGTTCCTCCTATAACACCTTTGGCCAAACGCGGGGAGATTAGCACCTTTAAGGTTCGGGGAAAAGCTTGTCGAACCTCTTTTGGCGCGACTCGGAAAGGTGGGGAAAAAACCATTTGACCGGCGGCGATCAAAAATCAATCGACAAGCCCAGTAGAACACCTACGCGCGGGCTGGCGGCAAACCGTCCACCCACAATTCCGAAGTCGAATGTCATCTTGTGAGTCAGGGCGTAATTTCCGCCAAACAACCCTTGCAACTGTCCCTCGCTCAAAATGAAATTGCCAGTCACGGCTCCCGTTATTTCCACTCCCAGGTCAAGCCTCTTCGTAAACTGCTTGACCAGCGAGCCGCCCGCGGTAAAAACACGTCCGCGTACCTTAATCCCCAACTCTCCAGATTGCTGGTTACCCGAAAAGAAAATTCCCCCGTTCAGTCTGAACGTCGTCTTTGAGCTCAGTGATTTTTGCAAGACGCCATTGATGAAATAGTCGGTGAGACCCGAACCAAGGTCCCTGTCAGTATCGCCGGTTGGAAACTGAATTTCCGCGGAAATAGCCATCGAGGGAAGTCTGGATCCCTTCTTTTCTTTGTAGAAGTTATATTTAACATTGAGCGTGCTATCGCCGACTCCCAAAGCAGACCTGGGCGTCACTATCTGAGAACTCGAGATCCCCAATAGCGGTACGGTGAATCCGATCTCAACGTTGTCGAACAGTCCGTAACTAATCTCAATACTCGCTGTATTCTGCCGCAAGGCGGGGTAGGCAGAGCGTTGCAAAATATCGTATTCATTCCCAACTTGAAGATGAAACTTTCGTTTAGGTGTTACGTCGGCGTCGTCGGTCGTGAATGGCTGTTGGGCCTGGGCAGTCGCAGCGAACAGACCCAGTAGACATAGTGCAGGTAGGAGTTTAAAGAGTCCTGGCTGATGTTCAATCAACGGAGTTCGCCTTATTGGTTTGGTTTTGTCTTGCTTTCGCCCTTTGACTGACGGCAGCAAAGCCTACCGCAGTCAATCCAATTTTGCACGATTTGATCGCACGTTTCAGAGATGAACATTGACACCGGGGCAACAATCGAAGGTGACGCTAATCGGTTTGCGCCCTCAAAACAATGAACGTGAAAAGCCTGGAGGCGAAGCGATCCCGCCGTCTCGGAATGTGTCGAGGTTCATCGTGCAACCACTAGTGTGTTACATTCCGAGCGCGAGCCTGCGACACGGCCTCTATTAACCCGCGCTCGCCGCGACCTTCAAATGCCTGCGATCGAAACCAAGAGACTTTTGCTGCGAATGTTTAGTCCGCAGGATCTGGACGAACTAGCTCGTCTATTCCGCGATCCTCAGGTAATGAGATATGTCGGCGATGGCCAGCCGGTGTCTCGGGAAGAAACAGAGCGCGCACTCGAGAGCATCATCCGTCACTGGCAGACCCACGGGTTCGGACGCTGGGCCGCCGTCGACCTACAGACGCAGGAATTTATCGGTTTTGGTGGATTGAGATCGCTGTTCGGCACCCCCGAAGTCGTCTATCACCTGGCGAGCGCGCATTGGGGTAAAGGTCTGGCGATGGAATTGGCACGGGCCAGTCTCAGATTCGGATTTGAAACCCATCAATTCGAGCGCATCGTGGCGATCACCAAGCCGCCGAACGCCGCCTCGATTCACGTGATGGAAAAGCTCGGCATGCATTACGAAAAGCATGCCAGATACTACGACATCGACGTGGTGCAGTACGCGATCAGCCGCGAGGAGTTTAGCTGGGATAGTTCAGAATATGAGCTAAAGCTCGACTAGGTTAAGAGTGAGTCCACATCGGTTCTCCAACCATTCGAGCGCAGTACCGCGAAGCGGTGTCTCCTACTGGCCGTCCAGATGTCGCCGAGATAAGTGAAGGCGATGCGGCCGTTCGAGTAGCTGGGATAGCGGACCAACCGGGCTTCACGGCCAAACGCGAGCGACGCAAATGTGTAAACGAGCAGGGCGGTGGCAAGGGGATAGAGTTTTCGCATGGCGTTCTCCTGTGTAGCGCAAGCTATTAGCTTGCTCGCGTTGGTTTACTCTGAATTAAGATTCGGAGACTTTCAGTTTTGAAAGAAAACGGACTGATTAGATCGTTATGACGCACCGGCGCCGGCTTCGGTTACGGCTGAATCTCACCGGGCTGCCTTTGCGGAGGCGGATTGTATCACGCGCTCAAGATGTTCGCAGTTAGGGAACTTCCCGTCTCCGCTCCGAGAGTTTATGGCTCTTCCGGACAGTTCACTCTGATTCAACCGGCGCGCCTGATTCTTTCCAGGCCTTCCAGCCACCGGCCATCGACCACACATTCGTATACCCCATCTTCTGCAATGCATCCGAAGCCAGCGCGGAGCGATAACCGCCGCCGCAATAGAGAATCAGTTCGGTTGATTTATCGGGCACAGCAGTCTCGATGTCGCGTTCGATGATTCCTTTGCCCAGGTGTTCCGCGCCGTGGGCGTGTTCGGCTTGCCACTCGTTGTCTTCGCGCACGTCAATCAGCAGAGCGTTCGGGTTCGCGGCCAGGCGCTCTTGAGTCTCCGCTACGGTCACTTCTTTGACGCGGCGCTTCGCGTCGTTGACGAGTTTGAGAAAGCCTTCCGTGTGTATCATGACCTCCGCGCTCCCAGCGATTTCTTGACTTTACTTCATACGGTCGGTTAGATGATAGCGCTTCAAAACCAACTTGTGGAGGCTTCCCAAAATGCGAACCAAACCTCTTGCGCTCATAGTCGCTTTTGCCTGCCTGCTCCTTGCGGGCTGCAAGAAAGACGCCGAGGTCAAAACGGTCCTCACCGATTTCGATTCGTTCACCAATGAACTGGTCAAGCGGGTTGAGTCCGCTTCAGACCCTGCGGCCGGCGTTGATGGTGCCCAGAAGTATTTTGATTCGAAGAAAGCCGAGATGACCACCAAGATGGACACGCTAAAGGGAATTCGTGGCTATCAGGTTGGCGAGGAAACCAGGAAGATGATGGAATCAAGCCTGGTCGACGATGCCAAGAAGATTGCCAACCTGCAAGTGAAGTACATGGGCACCTCAATGCGCGACCCAACCTTCAAAGCCAAGCTCGACAAGTTGACGAGAGATTATCAGAGTCTGTTCAAGATGTAGGTTTTTGTAGGATCGCGGTCAGTCACAAAACCCGACTCGTCCGGGTAGCGACGGATCTTACATTCAACCTGCGATCCAGTTGTCTGACTAATCCGGCGCTCTGGTTTCCGTATGCACTCGTCTTCAGGATTAGACCTCCAAAAAGGGGGCGGCACACACCTTGCTGTTTGGACATCGCGCGCGCGATGCTTTATTTTGTTTCTTACCGCGATTTCCGAAACAATGACTAAAAAACCAACCGGATCAAGGAAAGGTCTGACTCCCTTTGGCATTATCTTTCTGGCGGCGGGTGTCGTCCTGTTTGCTTACTTCGTGCAGAAAGCCGGAGTCAGTCAGATCGTCGATGGGATTAAGCGCCTGGGGACGGGTTTCCTTCTGATTCTGGCGATTTCCGCGGTGCGCCAGATCGCGCGTTCAATAGCGTGGATACTGTGTATGGAAGCGCCTCATCGTCTGCGGTTTCGCGACGCCTTTCGCGCGCGCGTCATGGGGGACGCGATTGGCAACATACTTCCGTTCGGCAGCTTTGTTATTTCTGAACCCGCCAAGCCTGCCTTGATTCGCGATCGAGTGCCTTTCATGGCCGGCCTTTCGGCCATCGCTATCGAAAACATCTTTTATAGTTTGTCCGTCGCAGTGTTCATCTTTTCGGGGATGGTGGCGCTGCTACTGAGTTTCAGTCTGCCAAAAGGATTGCGGATTGCCAGTGTCGTCACGCTGGTTGTGATTCTGTTGATAATTGGGTTGGGATGTCTGTGGATTAGCAAGCAACTGAGATTTCTAAGCGGCGGCGCCGGCTTTCTTCATCGTCGCGGTCTGGACGTCAAATGGGTGGAGAAGGGCCGCACATTGGAAGATCGAATCTACGGATTTTACCAGCGTAGTCGATCGCGCTTTCTGCCGATCCTTATGCTCGAAGCCTGCTTTCATCTCGCCGGCGCCTGCGAAATTTACGTCACTCTGAGCTTCATCAGTCCGCTTCAGCCTCCGACTTTTCTCACCGCGTTCATTCTCGAATCCGTGAATCGCGTGATCACCGTGGTGTTCAAGTTTGTCCCGCTGCGCATGGGCGTTGACGAGGCCGGGACCGGCAAGGTGTCGAAGGTGTTGCAATTCGCCGAAGTCACCGGTGTCACCCTGGCGATCGTGCGCAAGGCACGCGACGTCTTCTGGTCGGCGGTGGGCATGGCGCTGCTCGTGCAGCGCGGTCTGTCGTTGCGCACTGTGGCCCGCGACGCAGAAGCAGCATTGGCAGAGCAAACCAGAGCCGCAGCGCTTCACACCATGCCGGCCAAGGAATCCAGTTAGCGAAGGACAAGTATTCGTACTCCGAGGAGAGTCTTGGTTATGCTGAAGAAAAGATTTCCCTTACCTTTTATTTTCGCCCTGTTCGTCTTTACGCTGGCGGTGTCGGTTCACACCTCAGCCGGCCGCGAAGAGGCACAGCGTGCGCATGTGGTCATCCTTCAAACCACCGACATGCACGGGCGTGTCTTTCCCATCGACTACTACTCGAACAAGTATGACAACGTCGGCATCGCCAAAGTCGCCACCCTGATTAAGGAAGCTCGCAAGACCGATCCCAATCTGATGCTGGTTGATTCGGGAGACACGATTCAGGGCACGCCGCTCGAATACTTTCACAACAAACGCAATAACACGCCTCCCGATCCGATGATGCTGGCGATGAACGCGCTGCATTACGATTCGATGGCCGTCGGCAATCACGAATACAACTTTGGCCTGAAGGTGCTGGAGAAAGCTCGCAGTGAAGCAAAATTTCCCTGGCTGTCAGCGAATAGCTACAACAAGGGGACGAATGAGCCGCATTACACGCCTTACATCATCAAGAAAGTAAACGGCGTGCGCGTGGGCGTGCTGGGCTTGACGACGCCGGGCATTCCCAACTGGGAGAACGTGCCGAACTATGCCGGCCTGGAATTTAAAGAAACGATCAGCGAAGCAAAGAAGTGGGTGTCGATTCTGCGCCAGAAGGAAAAGGTCGATCTGGTCGTAATCACGATGCACATGGGCATCGAGGAAGACCTGCGCACCGGCAAGTTGAATCCCGCGCAGGTGCCGAACGAAAACGCCGCGGTCGCTATTGCCCGCCAGGTGCCGGACATCGACGTAATCCTCATGGGCCACACGCATCGGGATGTGCCATCGCTCGTCGTCAACGGCGTGTTGCTCAGCCAGGCCAATCGCTGGGCCAGTCACGTGGCGCGTGTGGATGTCTATCTGGAAAAGGGCAGCGACAATCGCTGGCACGTCATCGGAAAGGCCGCGCGCACAATTCCCGTCACGGAGAAAACCGCAATCGATCCGGAGATTGCTCAGATTGGTCAGCCTTACGACCAGGAAACCCAGGACTGGCTGGGCCGCACCATTGGCGAATCAGCGGAAGAATTGACGGCGGGCGAGGCCCGCTTTCGCGACACGGCAATCATCGATTTGATTCAGCGCGTGCAGCTCGAAGCCGGCAAGGCAGATGTCTCGATGGCCGCGGCCTTTAATCTTGAGGCGCATATTCCAAAAGGCGCCGTGACCGTGCGCAACATCGCCGGACTCTATGAATACGAAAACACGCTGGTGACCTTGGAGTTGACGGGTCAGCAGTTGAAAGACGCGCTCGAACATTCGGCTCATTACTTTCGGCCGTTCGAACCGGGAAAGAGTCTGAGCGAACTGGTCGATCAACGCATTCCAGGCTATGACTTTGATATGGCTGAGGGAGTTACTTATGAACTCGACGTCACCAAGCCGTTCGGCCAGCGGATTCAGAATCTGAAGTTCAAAGGGCAACCGCTGTTGCCGGCGCAAAAGCTGCGCGTGGTCACCAACAACTATCGCGTGAATGGAGGCGGCGGCTATACGATGTACAAAGGCGCGCCCGTGGTTTATCGCTCCAGCGAGGAAGTGCGCGAACTGATTATCGATTGGGTCGAGCGCAACAAAAAGATTCCCACCGAAGCGGATAACAACTGGCGGATTGTCGGAGCGCAGTAAGGAATCACGCCACATGAGGTAGAATCCTCTGTGGCTTTTATTATGAACCAGATCAAGGCATTCAAGATTCGCAACATCGAAATCAATCCGCCGCTGGTGCTTTCGCCCATGGCAGGCGTTACGGATATTTCGTTTCGGCGCTTGCTCAAGCAACGCGGCGGCATAGGTTTGACTGTTTCCGAGTTCATCTCAGTCGAGGGCCTGACGCGTAACAACCCAAAGTCGAAGCGCCAGATGCGTTTTTATGAGAACGAGCGTCCATTCGCGGTGCAGATTTTTGGCGGGCAGCCTGAGAGGATGCGCATGGCCGCCGAGATGGCCGAAGAAGTCGGCGCCGACATCCTGGACGTGAACTGCGGCTGCCCGGCGCCGAAAGTCGTGAAGCATGGCGGCGGCTCAGGTCTGTTACGCGATCTGCCTCGCCTGGAAACGATTCTGAAAGAGATCAAGAAGGCGATTACGATCCCTTTGACGATCAAAATTCGCGCCGGCTATTCCGATAGCACGATTAATGCGGTCGAGACCGCAAAGCTCGCCGAAGCCTGTGGCGTTGAGCACATCGCCCTGCACGGCCGCACGAAAGAACAAGGTTATCGCGGACAGGCCAATTGGGACCTGGTACGCGCGATCAAGGAAAACGTCAGCGTCCCGGTTTCCGGCAGCGGTGACATCACCACCATCCAGCAGGCCTTCGATCGTTTCCGCGAAACGGGTTGTGACGGCGTGCTGATTGGCCGCGGCGCGATGGCTAATCCCTGGATCTTTCGCCAGATCGAAGACACCGTGAACGGCCGCGAACCCTTCCAACCAACCCTGGACGACAAACGTGCGGTGCTGCTGGAATATTTCGACATGCTGCGAGAAGACATGCCGCAGTTGGCCGCCATCGGTCGCATGAAGCAGCTTGCCGGACAATTCACCCGCGGTCTTCAGGGCGGCGCGCTGTTTCGCACCGCACTTTATCACTCACACTCAGTCGATGAAATTCTCGATCGAATTTCCGAATACTTCGAAATGATCTCAACCGGACGTCAATACTTTGGCGAAGCCGGAAAGCCCGGCGAAATTGTCGAGGCTCCGGCACTGGACTCGTGTGACGCGGCCGGCGTCGCGGCTTAATCATCGTAGTTCGCAAGCGTCCTAAACTTCTCCGCAATGAGCCGGGCCTTATTTTTGGTTTGTTTTCACGCCCACGCAAGAATCGTCCACGAAATCACACAAAACGGCACAAACAAACGTCGATCGTGTTATGTGACTCTCGAAGATCGGACACCACCCTGCTGTGCAGGGCGTTTCTTGCTCACCTCTTTTATGAGAACCCTTGCCGCACTATCTCTAACGCTTTTCATAACTTCCGCTCTCGCTCAGGACAAGTCATTTATGGTCGGCGAGATCGAATTCTACGGCTACTCAAACCTTCACCTTGATCGAATCAAAGCCGCGTTACCGCTCAATGAAGGCGACGTGATAGCAATCCGGGACTTTCCCGCTACTAAAGAAAAGATCATGCAATCGGTCAAGCGCGAACTCGGTCGCGAGGCCACGGACGTCTCTTTCACATGCTGTGACCACCGCACGAACTTAATGATTTATATCGGGCTGCCCGGTGATTCGAGCCGGACGTTTCCATACAATTCTCCCGCCAGAGGACCCAGCCGACTTTCGCGGCGTATCTTGGATCTTTACGATCGAGCGATGGAACTGACCCTGGAAGCAGTGCAAAAGCAGCCAGACGAAGATAGTTCCAAAGGTTATGGATTGTCCGCCTATCGGCCTTTGCGCGAAACAGAACTGGCAATTCGGGAATTCGCGATCCATAACGAACTCCTGATTCGCCGGGTACTAAGATCGTCAGCCGAACCCAGGCAGCGCCAGGTAGCCGCGCACGCACTCGGATATGCACGGCAGTCGCGAGGCCAGATTTCAGCGCTCGTTCGGGCCAGTCGCGATGAAGATAATAGCGTGCGGAATAATGCGGTGCGGGCGTTGGGAGTTCTGGCGCTATCCAGCGAAAAACTTGCGGCCTGGATTCCGGCTGAAACCTTTGTGCGCATGTTGAACTCCGGCGTTTGGGAGGATCGCAACAAGGCCGGAGGGCTTCTGGCTGTACTCAGCCGCGGTCGCGATCCTCGGCTAGTTCGGCTCCTGCGATCAGAAGCGCTGGACTCTCTGATAGAAATGGCCCGCTGGCGAGATCCGAATCATGCCTCGGACGCGCGAATGATTCTCGGCCGGCTTGCAGGTATCGAAGAAGGGCGCCTCCAGGAGTTGGTGGCATCCGGTAACGTGGACGAAATAATTAATGCGGTGCGAAGGTAATGTCTTAACTTGAATTCTCTGCGCCTCCTCTGCGTGCTCGGCGTCTCTGCGGTGAGTGTATTTGAACCTAATATTTCACCGCAGAGACGCAAAGGTCGCTGAGACTACCGCAGAGAAAAGTGAAATTAAGACACCGCACCCAGGACTAAGAAAGTGATGGATCAAGGCCGCACGATAACGGGCGGGGGCGAATTCACTCCAGCGACCTGCGTTCCCGTCCCACTATCGAGATTCGCCGGCGGCGGATAACCTTTTCCGGTTAGCAAGGCGATTTCAATCACGATCTCTTTCCGATTACGCAGCTTTTTCTGACGCTCGGCTTCGGCCCTTCTTTCGGCCGCCCTGGCAAGCTTGTCCGCAGTATTCTGATTTCCGACAACGCTTGGCTTTGGTGTTGGCTGTTTCTTAGGATTGCGTGACATCGCATTCAAAGCGTCCAGCACCTGAGCTTTCTCTTCACCGCCTAAGTCTTCAAAGGTGATGCCGTTTGCTTGCAGAACCGCGCGCAGATTCTCTTCGGTGTTGGTGTTCTGATCGTAAACGTCGCGATAGATGTGCAGTTTGCCATCCTCAACCACGATTGTCTCGTAGCGGAGTTCTACCGGCACCAGGTTTGCCAGTTTGACCGTTCTGGTCTTTGTCCGGTTCTTCAAGTATGCGGCCATGGTCTGATCCGATAGCTCTGTCTGCGAAGCCTGGGCCAGCAGTTTCGCAAAATCTTTGACCTGACCGTTCGTCATTCCCACGCAGCCGTGCGATGCGAAGGTTCCGATCTTCGCCAGCGGCTTGCCGCCATGAATCAGTGAAGGACTACCAATTGGAATTTTGATTGGGCCCAGCGGATTTTGTTTGCTGCCCGCTGCGATCACTTCGCCCGGAGTCACGGCCATCGAATCGACCCAGGGCGAATCGGGCGGCGTCCAGGTTGGATTGAAAATAATCATTTGCGCCTTGCGTAAACCCTGAGGCAAAGGGAACTCGGGATAGCCAATACCCACCTTGTAGGACTTGATCAACGACCCGTTCTGAAACACGTCCATGCGATACGCCGGAATGTTGACGACTACCCGGGTATCTTTTGGGATCGCATTTGGCCCCTTCAGCATGGTCGGCTCGGTATCCTTTGGGGCAGTTGCTTCGATTTCTTCGCTGCCTTTGTTCCAGCGGTCACGCGCCAGCGCCAAGAGCTGCTCTGACTTTTCCGCGCCGATCACGCGACGGATAGCTTCGATCGCGTTTTGTCTGGACGTCTCTGCGCTGCCTGGCTGGTTCTCAGCGTTAGCATGACGAAGCTTGGTCACCGCTTCGCTCGAGATTTTTCCCAGCGCGGCGATCTGCTCGTCGGTGAGCTGCAGTTTCGACTTTAGATCCGCCTTGAATGCTTTGTCCGCAAGCAATGCATCCAGCACCGGCAGCGTAATCGGAATCGTTTCCACTTCGGCGGCTGCGGGCGACGAAGTCGGCGTCGCCACCTCGCGCGGCGCTTCGCCCTGACGCTGACATGCCGACGACAGTAATGCCATCGTCGCGACTAACAGTACGGCTTTCAGATTACGTTTCATCTTGACCAGATTAGACGGCTTTGCCGCCTGAACGCGACACGCGGTTCTCCACAATCGGATCAGGTGCTACCCACACCGGGGATCGGAGCGCGGACACCCTGTCCGCCTGAGCGCTCCGCATCGCTCTCATCGGCTTCAGCACCCCGCCTTCTGACACTTTCGACATCAATAATCAAATAGTTATAATGCCTGGGCTCGACCAAATCTCCCCTTTAATTTGCTTAATTCCAAGGCGCGCCGCTATTATGCTGTCCGCTAAACCAAAAGTGACTGCGTCCAGGTTCGAAAACTTCAACTTTTTGCGAGGAACACTATGAAGCGCATTGCTCTAAGCTTAACTGTCATCGCCGCCTTGTTGGCTGGTTTCGCCTGCGAGCGCCGTGGTGGCGTCGGTGGCGATAACGACACGGGCCCGATCAAGGTCGGTTATTACGGCGATCTTTCCGGCCGTACTTCGAACTTTGGCCAATCCACAAAGAACGGCGTAATGATGGCTGCCGACGAGATAAATAAGGCAGGCGGCATCAATGGCCGGCAGATTCAGATTCTTTCAGAAGACGATGAGGGCCGCCCCGAAAAAGCCGCGACCGTTGTTACTAAGCTGATCGATCAGGATAAAGTGATCGCGCTTTTGGGCGAAGTTGCTTCCGGCAACAGTTTGGCCGCAGCGCCCAAAGCCCAAGCCGCTAAAGTCCCGATGATTTCGCCGTCCTCAACGAATCCGGCGGTCACCCAGGTCGGCGATTACATCTTTCGCGTTTGCTTCATCGATCCGTTCCAGGGTGAAGTGATGGCCAAATTTGCCGCCAACACTTTGCACGCAAAGAAGGCTGCGATCATGGAGGATTTCAATTCGCCTTACAGTCGCGGCCTGACCGAATTCTTCGAGTCCAGTTTTAAAAAGCTCGGCGGCCAGGTAATCACCAAGCAATCGTACACACAGGGCGATCGCGATTATAAAGGACAGTTGACTTCGATTCGCTCGGCTAATCCCGATGTGATCTACGTGCCTGGCTATTACGGCGAGGTCGGGGTGATTGCCAAACAGGCAAAGCAACTCGGAATCAACGTGCCTCTGTTGGGCGGAGACGGTTGGGATGCGCCGCAACTGTTTGAGTTGGGCGGTGAAGCGCTCAACGGTGACTACATCTCGAATCATTACTCAGTGGAGGACCCTTCCCCCGCAATTCAGAAATTCGTCGGCGACTTCAACTCGCGATATAAGATTAAGCCGGACGCCCTGGCGGCACTTGGTTACGACGCCATGCGCGTACTGGCAGACGCGATCAAGCGCGGCGGCACCACGAACGGGCCAAAGCTGCGCGACGCGATCGCCGCGACCAAAGACTTTCCCGGAGTAACCGGCGTGATTACCATCAACGCTGAACGCAATGCGGTAAAGTCGGCCGTGGTTCTAAAGATTCAGGACGGAAAGTTTGTCTATCAGGAAACCATCAAGCCCTGAAGTGCCGGCGTTGTTAATTCTTCAGAGTCTGCGCGGATTTCTATGGATACCCTTCTGCAGCAAATCATCAATGGGCTCACGGTCGGAGCGATCTATGCGCTGATTGCCTTGGGCTACACGATGGTCTACGGCATTCTGCGTCTGATTAACTTTGCCCATGGCGACATCTACATGCTCGGGGCTTTCGTCGGTTATTTCCTCGCTTTTCAGTTGGGATTCGCCACTGGTCCGTCTTTGCTGGGTTTGGGAATGGTACTCATCGGCTCGATGATCGTGGCCGCCCTGGCCGGCATGGCGATCGAGCGGTTTGCTTACCGCCCGGTCAGAAAATACGCGCGCATGACAACTCTGATCACCGCTATCGGTGTATCGTTGTTCATTGAGAATCTTTTTGTCGCCAAACTCGGTGCTGCTCCGCGCGCTTTTCCGCAACTGCTCCGCGAACAAAGTTATCCGCTGTTCGGAAACGCGGCCATCTCGAAATCCCAAATTCTGATCTTTGCGGTGTCAGTCGCGCTGATGCTGTTGCTCCAGTGGATCATCTTCAAGACCAGGGTGGGCACAGCGATGCGCGCAGTTTCTTTCAATTTGAATTCGGCCAAGTTGATGGGCATCAACACGGACGTAATTATTTCGATTACGTTTGCGCTCGGCTCGGCCCTGGCGGCGGCAGGTGGCGTGCTTACGGCCCAATACAATCCCCAAATCGATCCTTTGATGGGGATATTGACCGGATTGAAAGCATTCGTTGCGGCAGTGCTGGGCGGCATTGGAAATATTCCGGGGGCGGTCCTGGGCGGTTTACTAATTGGACTCGCGGAAACGTTCGTGGTGGGCTATGGCCAAAATGTCGGTATTCCCTCGACCTTCCGCGACGCGGTCGCATTTGCAATTTTGATTCTGGTGCTTTTGTTCCGCCCGACCGGCTTGCTTGGATCGACGGTGCAGGAGAAGGTCTGACGAATTGCGACTATTATCTCATCGCCTTCGTAACTCTGAGCTGGGTCAAGAATCAAAATAGCGAAAATCTTTAGATGCCAACCTTTCTTAAGAGACTTCTCGGCGTCATCGTCATAGCAATTCTTTTGTTCGCTCTGAACGCGTTTCTGGGCGAGCAGGGATTGTTCGGTTTCGGCGCCCCTCCCTACTATTCGCGCATCGTAATGCTCGCCGGCATCAACGTAATCCTCGCGGTTTCACTTAATCTAATCACCGGCTTCACCGGACAATTCTCGATCGGCCACGCCGGCTTCATGGCGGTCGGAGCGTATTCGTCGGCGTATCTGGCCGTTTACCACGCTGGAGTTTGGGAACAGTCGCTGGCGAAAATAGTTGGCGGCAGTCTGGCTCACGCACTGGTTTTCCTGCTCTTGATCGGTGTCGGGGCTCTCGGAGCAGCGATTGCGGGCCTGGTAGTGGGAATACCTAGTCTGCGCTTGCGGGGCGATTATCTTGCCATAGTCACTCTCGGCTTCGCCGAAATCATCCGAATCGTAATTCTCAACATCGACAAAGTGGGCGGCGCCACTGGTTTCTCGGTGCCCGGCTACACAAACTTCATTTGGGTGGGCGCCTTTGCGATTCTCACGATTGTAATCGTTTACAACATAGTTCATTCCGATGCGGGGCGGGCACTGGTTTCGATTCGCGAGGACGAGTTGGCGGCGGAAGCGATGGGCATCAATACGACGCGTTACAAGGTGCTCGCTTTTGTGATCAGCTCGGCGCTGGCCGGGGTCGCAGGCGTCCTGTTCGGTCATTACACTCAGTTTCTTAGCACCAACGACTTCCAGTTCATTCGTTCTTTCGAGGTCATCATTATGATCGTCCTCGGCGGCATGGGATCGCTGACCGGTTCCGTGCTCGGGGCAATTGTGATCACAGTTTTGCCCGAGGCCCTGCGACGTTTGCCGGGCGATTTTTCCAAGTACCGGCTGGTGATTTACGCGGCGCTGCTGATTATCATCATGCTAACTCGTCCCCAAGGCGTTTTGGGTCAGCGCGAACTAGGCTTCTCGTGGCTGAAACGCCCGCAACGCCAGCCCGAGGGCGGCGGTACTGTGGGCGCCTCGAAAGGCGTTCCGATCGCCCAACGTGGATCTGCCAAGGCCGATCATAAAAAGGAAATTGACGATCGATGAGTAGCGCGCTGAACAAGCCAAACGGCGATAACCCGCTAAGCACCGAAAAATGTACCATTCGTTTCGGTGGTCTGGTGGCCGTTAACTCGCTGGACATGTGCGTCCGGCGCGGTGAGATCTATGGACTGATCGGTCCCAACGGCGCGGGCAAGACCACGATCTTTAATCTGCTGACCGGAGTTTACGAGCCAACCTCAGGTGAAATTCATTTTGAAGGAAAACGTCTCAATGGGTTGCGACCTTATCAAATCTCGCGCCTCGGTGTGTCGCGTACCTTTCAGAATATAAGGCTGTTCCCGGGCATGTCGGTGCTGGAAACTGTAATGACCGCCTGTCACATCCATGCGCGACAGAATCTGCTTGATGCCGTGCTGCGACTGCCCCGCTTTCGAAAGGACGAACGCGAGCATCGGGAATTCTCGCTCGAGCTGCTGGAGATTTTCGACCTCGCTGGTTCGCAGGCCGAGGGCGGCACGAGTCTTCCCTATGGCAAGCAGAGACGTTTAGAGATCGTGCGCGCGCTGGCCACGCGGCCAAAGCTTTTGTTGCTGGACGAGCCGGCTGCGGGACTTAACCCTTCAGAGCAGGAAGATTTGATGAGTTTGATTCAGCAGATACGCGATCGCTTTAGGCTCACGATTCTGCTGGTCGAGCACAACATGAAAGTCGTTATGGGCGTGTGCGAACGCATCCAGGTGGTCGACTATGGCAAATCGATCGCGCTGGGCGTGCCCGATGAAATCAAAAACGATCCTAAAGTGATCGAAGCGTATCTTGGAGATTGATCTTTGGACTTTGAACTTTGCTTGTCTGGTCCAAAGCAGCAAGTCACGGCAGCGTGCAAAGACCAAAGTCCGAAGATCAAAGACCAGTTCTTATGCTTGTATTAGAAAATGTTTCAGTTAACTATGGCGCGATCGAAGCATTGCGTGGCGTCTCGATGCGTGTCGAGAAAGGAGAGGTCGTCACCCTGATTGGCGCCAACGGCGCGGGAAAGACGACCACGCTGCGCACGATCACCGGCTTGCTCGAGCCGCGCGAGGGCCGCGTTACTTACGAAGGCGAAGACATCGGCGGCAAGGCGACGCATAAGTTGGTCGCGCGCGGTATCTCGATGTCGCCTGAAGGCCGCGGCGTGTTCGCCAATCTTTCCGTCCGTGAAAACTTGCAGATGGGAGCGTACCTGCAAAGGAACCGGGCTGAGATCGCCGCCGGAATGAAAAGAGTTTTTGAGATGTTTCCGCGTCTGAAAGAACGCGAGAATCAGAAAGCCGGAACGCTCTCTGGTGGTGAGCAGCAGATGCTGGCGATGGGTCGCGCCCTGATGTCGCGGCCGCGTCTGCTGCTGTTGGATGAACCATCTCTCGGCCTGGCGCCGCTGGTCGTCCACACAATCTTTGAAGCCATCGACGACATCAGAAGCGAGGGCACAACCATCCTGCTTGTCGAACAGAACGCCCACGCAGCTCTCGGCCATTCCGATCGCGCTTACGTTCTGGAGACCGGCGAGATCACCATGGAAGGCCCCTCGAAAGATCTCGCCAAAGATCCGCGGATTAAGGAAGCCTACCTCGGGGAATAGCTCCTAAAAGATTTTCAGCTCAACCCAGATTCCTGCTCGCCAAGACTTCCCGCGCAGGGTCGCGATTTCCGTTGCTATTGATTCTTCTCGGCGCATCCAGGAACTTCAACTTAAAGCCCAGCCCTCGATAAAGATTCACAATTCGTTTCGTCGCCTGATTCGAAAGCACAACCGGGCCGCGATGCCTGGCCAGAAGTTCGGCGGTGCGCACTTGATCTTCCCAGGTAAATCCGCCGGCGCTGTAGGTCGTGAATTCCACGTCGTAAGGCGGATCGCCATAGATGAAGTCATCACTTTCAATCGGCAGTTTCGCGAGGTCCTGATTCGTGAATGACCAGCGCCGGAACAGTTTGCGGTAGGAATGAAAATCCGTCGCGTAATTAACTGTCTTGTATTGACCGAACGGCACGTTGAACTCGCCACTACGATTGAAGCGGCACAGCCCGTTGAAGCAGGTGCGATTGAGATAATAGAAGAGCTGAGCCGCCTCCTTCGTGCCGGCACAGTCTGTTTTTATCAGTTGATTGAAGCGCGCACGCTGCTCGTAAAAAAGCTTCTGCTCATAACGCGCTTCGATCTCAAGTGCCAGCCCACTCCGAATCTGTTTGTAAAAATTTATCAGATGAGGATTCAGATCGTTCAGTAAAGCACGCTCTGGTTGCAAGGCCAGCGCGACCGCGAGCCCGCCGCAAAATGGTTCGACATAGCGGCGCTGTTGCTGCCGACGCCAGAGCGGTTCGATGTGCGGCACCAGCCAACGCTTGCCGCCGGCCCACTTCAGCGGCGGCTTCGACCGCAGCGTTGACGAGTCCGGGGCCGGACGTTCCTTGGCACGAACTGTTGCCTGCGTGGCCACGAGCGCACGATAGCAGCGCCAATGCGAGCAGGTCAAAAGTTTGCTACTTGGCTGTGCGCTTAAAACGCATTTCCAACTGGAACGGGATAGCGATAGTTAACGCCGATAAGAAAGATAACCTCGAGTGGGAAGTCTGGTGCCGGAGGAGAGACTCGAACTCTCATGAGTGTGACCTCGCCAGATTTTGAGTCTGGTGCGTATACCAATTTCGCCACTCCGGCAGTTTGCGGCTTAAGTCGTCAGGTCATATTAGAGATAGCCGGTGCGCCCGTCAACCCGGGGACAAATCTCAATGGCTTCAGTGGGGGCTCCAAACCACTCAAAAGAGCCAATAAAACAGGCCCTCTTGCTGCTCGCAAAAGCGTGTTGCCAAATGCTAAGCCCTGTTATACAATGACCAAGCCGGTGCAGAACTGGCAAGCTCAGGCAGTTCGCCCACCAGCAGATTTCCCCCCTTTTCGCTTCCACTTAGTACCAGCAGAATCCAGAGTTGTGACTCGAACCCATGAACGAGAAAAATCACCAACCGCACCTTCTAATCGTCGATGACGAGGTCGAAGTCCGCAGCGTGCTCCACGACCTCCTGAGCGAGACATATCAGTGCTGCGAGGCCTCTTCCGCTGAGGAAGCACTCGTGCAGCTGCGTGAGCACGACTATGAGTTGGTGATTAGCGATATCACCATGAGCGGAATGACCGGGCTGGAAATGATTCCCCACGTCAAGCTCATCTCTCCCGATACGGTGATCGTAATGATCAGCGGCATGCAGACGATCGAGAGCGCGATTAACGCCCTGCGTCTGGGAGCCTTCGATTATCTGATGAAGCCTTTCGATCTGCGACAGGCTGAAGCGGCGATCGCTCGCGCTTACGAGCATCACGAACTGATCGTAGCCAAGCGGCGCTACGAAAATCATCTGGAAGAATTAGTAGAACAACGCACCGCCGAATTGGATCAAGCGTTGGATTCGCTGGAAAACGCTTACCGCACAACTCTGCAAGCCTTGACCGCCGCGCTGGAGACGCGCGATTCCGAAACTCACGGACATTCAGAACGCGTCGTGACGTTTAGTTTGCGGCTGGGACGCGAATACGGATTGACCGCACTCGAGATGAAAGCGTTGGAGTTCGGTTCGTTGCTGCACGACATCGGAAAGATCGGAGTGCCCGACGCGATCCTACGCAAGCCGGCAAAACTAACCGATGAAGAATGGGTGCGTATGCGCGAGCATCCTATGCATGGGCAGCAGATTTTGCGCGGGATCAAATTTTTGGAAGGCGCCGCCAAAGTCGTGGCCCAGCATCACGAAAAGTGGGACGGTTCCGGCTATCCTTTGGGACTGAAGGCCGAGGAGATCGACATCTGCGCGCGCATCTTTTCGGTGGCGGACGCATTTGACGCCATCACCAGCGATCGCGTCTATCGCCAGGGCCGGCCGTACGAAGCCGCGTCCCAGGAGTTGGATGAATGGGTGGGCCGGCAATTCGATCCGAAAGTGGTCGAAGCTTTTCACCGGGTACCGCCGGAAGATTGGGACGAATTGCGTCGCCGCTCGCTTATGCGAAAGCAACCCGAAGCCGAATGGCAACCGGTTGTCCCGGCGGTCGAGTCCAAGCTAACTGCGCCGATGAGCTAGAAGTTTAGAGTTCAGTCTTCAGACTACGAAAAACAAGCTGAAGCTTGAACTCTGAACTTATTCCGAGAATTTCTGGTTTACTGTGGGTTCGGCACAATGTAGCCGCGCCGGCTGCGCAGGTACAAACCCACCCGCCGCGAAGCAACTTCTATCTTTCGATATTCCCCGGGCTTCGCTTCAGCCAACGGGCGCTTAGGCCGATACGTAACCACATATTCGGCGCCGATTTCACGGGCGACTTCTTCGCTTTGCGCGATCATTTCATCGGTTGATTTGGGCAGAAAGATCCGGCCGCCGGTTTCTTCGGCCAGGGCGGTCAGCCACTTTTCGCTTTTCTTCGTGTCTGCTTCGTAGGCTTTCCTGACTCTGCGCATGGCCGGATCGAAAGTAATGCCGACTCCAAACGTTGGTCCCCCGCGGTTCACGCCGGGCGGCAGAGTCGGATCATTAGCGATCACCGGGTCGTGCGCGATGGGATTATTCTTGGTGACCAGCTTCACGTCGTGCTGATCGGTTTTCTGGCGCACGAAGGTCGTATAACTGATCACATGCACCGTCGCTCGCACGGCCAGGACCTGCTTTAGGGCTTCTTCCAGGCTTATTTTGCCACCGGGCGTTTCGACTCCATCAGTAACTAAAACCACATGACGGCCGCCCTCGGGCTGTTCGGCTAGCATCTGCGCCGCCCTGGTCATCGTTTCAAAGATGCGCGAGCGCTTTCCGGCAAACAGCTTTGTGGTCAGCACGTGAACGACCTGGTCGACATCATCGGTCCAGGGCTGCAGCACTTCAGCTCGATCGGAAGATTGCAACACCGCCAGACGATCGCCTTCGCGCAGCCGCGCGACTATTCGCAAGGCGACAGCCCGAGTGGTGCTGGTTTTTTTCGATAGTCCGCTGAGGCCGTTCGCGTCGCCACCCGTATCCAGGATCAATAAGACGTTTGCCGGAATGTGCCGCACACTTCTGACTGTCTGAGCCACGCCGTTTTCCAGCACCAGTACATCGTCTATTTCGAGCGCCGGATCATAGTGACCCTGCGCGTCAGTCGCCGACACCGGCAGGCGCACCTCTTCAGTGAAAACCCGGATCTGATCCTGGCTCTCTACCTTCAGCTCGGGTGTGGGAGTTGGCGATGGCTTTGCAGTCTGCGCCGATAAATGAACAGATGAGACAAAGAAGATCAAAGCAAACGAGAAGATGGGTACTAGTGATCGTTGCAAACTTTCACCTCGCGCCGACCATCGAATAGAGCTCTAAGGGTTAAGAGCTGCTGAAAATCGGTAAAGACCAGGGAACGATCCACGAAATCACACCAAATCAGATGAACTGAAAACTGATTCTTCGTGCCGGTTTCGTGTGGGTTCGTGGATCCTTCCAGCTTTTCAGCAATGAGCCAGGCCGGCGACTGAACATTTCGGCCCAAACTCTTACCTCTATTAAGGCACGACGTAGCCTTGCCGGCTACGCAGGTGCAAACCAACCCGCTTAGAGGCGACTTCAACTCTTCGATATTCCCCGGATTTGGCGGAAGCAAGCGGACGGGTCGGACGATAAGTGATGACGTACTGCGATCCAATGTCGCGCGAGATGCTTTCAACCTGGCTCAGTAAACTCTCGATAGAATCCGGAAGCAGAATCCGGCCTCCGCTTTCTTCGGCAATCGCGACAAGTTGCTCTTCACTAGCACGCGTCGCGCGTTCGTATTCTTTTCGTTTCCGCCGCATCGCCACGTCCGTATCAATGGTTACTATTTTGAAACCAGGGGTACGAGTGGTTCCGGGCGGCAGCGTAGGATCGCCGTTAGCCACGGGATTGCTCGCCGGGTTGGCATCGCGCTGCACGCCGTCGCCGCCACGAATCACTTTGGTTTGAGTTTGCAAAGTCTGCCGCGCCAGCACCGTGTAGCTGACGATGTGCACGCTTACCTGCATCGAATTCAGTTGTTTCAGAGCACTCGTCATTGTGACTTGTCCGCCAGGCGCATTGACGCCATCTGTGATCAAAACGATATGACGCGTGCCCGCCGGCGTGTCTTTGAACTGATCGGAGGCCGCGGCGATGGCGTTTGCCAGCCGGCTGCTCTTACCTGAGTTCAGCTTCGTCTTAAGCACCTTGTCGATTGCCGATCTGTCCGTGGTCCAACTTTGCAAGAGCTCCGGCCTGGTCGCGAATTGCATGATCGCTATTCGATTATCCGTGTGAAGCGCTGAGATGATCCTTATGGCAACATCGCGCGTAAGTCTTGTATCTTTCAATCCAAGCTCGTTGCCGGTGTCGAGCAGCAACAGCACGTTGGCCGGCAAGTGCTGAATGCTTCTGATTTGCTGTGGCTGGCCATCTTCAAGTACGAGCACGTCATCAATTTCGAGCGCCGGATCGTAATGACCGTACGTGTCCGTCGCGGAAACCGGCAAACGCACCTCTTCAGTGAACACGCGTATCTGATCCTGGTTCTCAACCCTGGGTTCCGGTGTCGGAGTGGGAGACACTTTTGTTTTAGTTTGCGCGAATCCAGAAAAGGGGATGAGCATGACCAGAGCCCCGGACAAGACCGCAAGCCGCAATAGGTGTGGGGCTTTCATTTCTAGTAATGCATCCGTGTCATTGACCGCGCTTTAGCCAGAGGAAAGCTAAAAGTAAGCCGGTAGGCTTACACCGTGGACTCTCTTTCCCCTTAAGGCACGACGTAACCCTGTCGACTGCGCAGGTACAAGCCAACCCGCCTGGATGTAACTTTGACTTTTCGGTATTCCCCGGATTTGGCGGCAGCCAGCGGACGGGTCGGACGATAGGTAATGACGTATTGCGATCCAATATCTCGGGCGATATTTTCAGCCTCGCTCAATAAGTCGCTGGTCGACTCGGGAATGAAAATTTGTCCCCCGCTTTCCTCAGCGATCTCTGAGAGTTGTGCTTCGCTAAAAATTGTCGCGCGCTCGTATTCCGCCCGTCGCTTTAATAGGGCCGGATCAGCATTCTTCGAGGCAAGCTTGAATGACGGAGTGCGCGTGGTGCCAGGCGGCAGCGTAGGATCACCATTGGCTACGGGATTGCTCGCAGGATTGCCGTCCCGCTGGATGCCGTCGCCTTTTCTCCAGGCGTTGAGCTCTTCGATTCGTTTTCGGGACAACACTGTATAGCTGATGATGTGTACGCTTGCTTGAATCGAATTCAATTGCTTCAACGACTCGGGCAAATTGAATCTGCCGCCCGGACCCTCTACCCCGTCCGTAATCAGGACGATGTGACGCGTACCTGCGGGAGTATCCTTCAACTGATCTGCCGCCATCGCAATGGCTGCCGAGAGCCGGCTGGTCTTGCCTGAGTGTGTTTTAGTCTTCAGCGTCTTGCTGGCCGCCGCCATGTCCGCGGTCCAGTTCTGCAAGAGTTCCGGCCGCTCGGCGAACTGCATGACTGCTACTCGATTTCCGGCGCTCAGACCGGAAACGACCCGCAATGCAATCTCTTTCGTAGTGTTTGTATTTTTCAACCCTAGCTGATTTCCAGTATCGAGCAGCAAGAGAACGTTTGCGGGCAAATGTTGAATGCTGCGAATCTGCTGCGCCACGCCATCCTCAAGGACGAGGACATCATCCAGTTCGAGTGTCGGATCATAATGTCCGAATAGATCGCGGGCTGCCACCTGCAAACGCACCTCTTCGGTGAAGACCTTTACGGGTTCCTGGTCTTCCGACTTAGGTGTTGGTGAGGGCGATGGCTGCGGTTTTTGTGCCTGCGCTGATCCCGAAAGGACGAGTATCAGCATGACAAAAGCGATCGGTGTGATTCTTTCGAGCAAGGCCAACGTCCTGTTTGTGGATTTCAGACTGCCACGTTTGATGCGCAAAAGGGCGCGCACGCGTTGCCCGTTACGCGCTTTTTCGCGCCAGGGCCTGCACGGCCGTAATTGCGATGGCATCAACGATGTCCTCAGCCTTGCAGCCGCGGGAAAGATCGTTTGCGGGCCGGTTGAGGCCTTGCAGGATCGGACCGATGGCGGTGGCGCCGCCAAGTCTTTCGGTCAGTTTGTAGGCAATATTGCCGGATTGCAGGTCGGGGAAAATCAGCACGTTCGCGCGGCCGGCAACGCCTGAACCGGGGGCTTTTGATTGTGCGATGGCGGGCACGAGGGCCGCATCAACTTGTAACTCGCCATCGATTTCAAGCTCAGGGGCGCGGGCGCGCACAGTGCGCGTCGCTTCAACTACTTTGTCAATCAGGCGGTGACGCGCGCTCCCTTTGGTCGAGAATGAAAGCATCGCCACGCGTGGTTCGACGCCAAGCAATGCGCGGCAAGAGCCGGCAGAGGCAATCGCGATCTCAGCCAGCTCGGCAGCGCCAGGTTCTATGACGACTCCGCAATCGGCAAAGATCATCGCTCCGTTGTGACCGAGACTTTGATCGCGCAGAGCCATCAGGAAAAAACTCGAGACAAGTTTGAAGCCCGGCCGCACCCCAATGCAATGCAAAGCAGCACGCACAGTGTGCGACGTGGTATTGGTGGCGCCGGCTACCGAACCGTCGGCGTGACCGGCGCGCACCATGAGATTACCGTAGTAAAGCGGATCCCGCATGGCCTTCCGCGCTTCGTCCGTAGTCAAGCCTTTCGCGCGTCGAGCTTCGTAAAGCAGCCCAACCATCTTTTCGAAATCGCCGGCGCGAGCCGGATCAACTAATTCCACTCCGCCGAGATCGGCACCGGCCTGGCGCGCAGCAGCGCGAACTCTTTCTTCATCGCCCAGCACAGTGATCCGCGCCAGACGTTGGCGGGCAGCCATGCCGGCCGCCGCAACCGTGCGCGGGTCTTCTCCCTCAGGCAAAACGATGTGCTGCAGGTTCGAAGCGGCGCGCTGGCGAATTTGATCGAGGATAGACATTGTCAGTGGTTAGTTGTTAGTCGTTAGTCGTCAGTTGTTAAAATCGAGGGCGCAAATTTATCATGAGATGCCTCAGCCCGAAAGCTTGCCCCGGCTTATGCTGGTCGGCTAGACTCTTTTCGAATCAGACATTGCAACTGGCAACTAATGACTAACACTGACTATTGACGATGGCCAAATATGAGCTCAAAAGCCGGATGAAGAATCTGCTCATGTTCCTTCCGAACATGATTATTCTCAGCATGCGTTTGATGGCAGATTCGCGGGTGCCGCGAACTGAGCGCGCCCTGTTCGCCGCCGCCATAATCTACGCCATCATCCCGTTCGATTTCATTCCCGACATGCTGCCATTCGTGGGACAGATCGACGACATCTTTCTGATTTCCCTCACCCTGCTGCGCCTGATTGATCGGACCGACGATCGCGTTGTGCGCGAACACTGGCGCGGTGGCGGCGACATCGTCCAACTCGCTGAGTCAGTCGCGACCGTGGCGCCCTTGCTGATTCCGCGACGCATTAGCCGCGTCCTGCTCTCGAAAGTAAAACCAACGGCGGAAGGCAGCGGCCTGCTGGTGAATGCTTCAAAGTTCGAACCGCTGTTAGTTGAAGTTCCCGAAGAAAGTCCGAAGCCCGTTTCTAAGCAAGCATTTAGCAGGCACCGGCAAGAGCGCGGTTCGAAACCAGCCTAAGTTCGTGTGGGCCGATGCGATAGCAATTTTCTTTTCTGCTCTACATTTTTCCTTTACATTCTTGGGTTTTTGTTGTAATTAGGGCCAGCTCCTTAACGAGAAGTCACGGACTCTCCTATCACGTAGGGCTTCCTCTCAGCGACTGCCTTGCGAAGCCAGCACGCGTAGGATGGCCCACATCAGGCCCATCAATTGACTTAAGAAAGGTGACCCCATGTCACAATCAGAATCCCAAGCCAAACATGTCAAAGCTAACAATGGCGTGCGCCGACGTCAGTTCATCTCCGCCGGTTTCATTGGAGGCGTGACGCTTGCGCTCAACCCCAGTCTGAAGCCGGCCTTTGGGGCAACGAACTCCATTGAAGCTGTCCCGATCTTGCCATCGCCGGCCGATTCCCTATCGCTATATATGCTGCTGCTGGATCGCATCAGGGCAGATATTCTGAATCCTTATTTTGATTTGGTGGGATGCCTCTCTGGGGAAGTCAAGAGTCGCTACGATCAACTGCGAGACGACGTGGCGGAACTGGAACGACTTGTCCCCCAATTGCGCTCCGCGCCGTACACTTCGAATCTAAAGGGCAGCACAGACGTCGGTATTGCATCGGCATCTCTGCTGGAAAGTATGGCGGAGGAGCAGTTCATGCCGACCTCGCCGCATTTCGCGATGATTTCGTTTGACCCGGACAGTTTGAACAAAGTGTCCGCTGAGTTGGAGAGTCAGAGCGGTTCGCTGACGCTTTCGCGGAAAGCCGCAAATTTATTGCGCAAGATACTGTCCGAAATTCGCGATTTGCAGAAACCAACCGAAGACTTGAACACAACCTCCGGTCTGTTGACTGACCTTAATAACGATTTGGAGGGCACGCCCGCGAGTAACGGCAAACCAGCTCGGAAGGGAAGACTCGCTGAAATAAGATCCGAGTTGGTCGCGGCGATAAACGAGTTGATTGCCGATGATCTATCCGCGGGTCAACCAACCCTTGAGCGGCAGAATAGCGCTAAGGATCATCTCGAAACCGCCAAAACTCAGTTGCAAGGCCTGGAGGGCTATACTCCTCCGGCTAGCCTGCAAGCGTATTTGGGAGCTTCTCATTCAACTCGATGTCAGCCGCGGAGCACTGTGGCTGGCAGAACCGAACCCACAAAAGGCCTTCGGGAGTTGCTGACTGCGACCGCGAAATGGATCGAGAATGGTGGACAGTTCAGTCGGAACAGCGATCGAAAGCAAGACGATAGCTTTTACGTCAAGGCTTCGCTGCGCTCTCCGGCGACTCCGGATTGGATAGCGCGGTGGTATACAGCTCGGAATATTCTCAGTGAGCTGTTGCCACCGGCAACCAGGCTGCGCACCGGTATGTGCTTGTGCCTCATTGGACCGATTCTCTTCGCCGGTTACGACGCGGCTCTGAAGGAGAATCTAATCTACGATCAAATTCCGAATATGTTTCCCGGTGGTTCATTCGATCACGATAATGGTCGGCGCCGCGATGCGGCCCATCGTCTTGCGAGTTTGTAAGGCCTGACGACAGAAAACCCGCACCCAGGGAAGCCTCGGCCTGTAATTCATAGGCCCGAGATTGCCATGATTCAAGACGGTTCCACGTCCGGACCGAATGTCGCTGAGCATACAACTGTGGCTCAGAATTCTAACGGTTCGGGCGGCGGCGGGAATGGCGATGACCAGGAGGCCCCCTCCAAGATCTCTGCCTTATTCAGTTCGGCAACCGATTTCATGAGATTAGCTGGCAGAGAATGGCTGGCTTCGTTGATAAATCAACCGACCGATCCTCCTTTCAGCTATGACGCGAAGTTTCCCGAAGAGTCAGTCAGAATAATGCGGCTGGTCGTCATGGTGATCCTGCTTACGGGGTTGGTAGTTGGCAGCGAGCGTCTCTTAAGCCCTAAGACTACACCCACCCTGGTCCTCGGTTTAGCCGTTAAAGTTGTGATCGGCGCATTCCTGGCGGCAATTGTCTATACAGTTTTTGCTTTTGTCTGCGGTGTCCGGGTTTGGGAACAGCAGCGCAAGCGTTTGACCATCGGCCAGGTCTTTTTTTCCGTGCTCTATATTTTTGTGCCCTGGGTACCTATATTTGCCTTCCTGTGGAGTTTCGGTAAGGCAGGTGGCCAGGTCAGATTGCTGCTCCTGATTCTCGTGTTGTACCTGTGCGTCGGTTTAATGATCCTTAATTTCGCCAAAGCCTTAAGACGCGTAGCCGGTTGCCCTTGGTACCGAGTCTGGTTTTCGGTCCTCCTGCCGATTGTTCTGGTAGTCGGATACGTCCTGTTTCGCACGTAACAGCTTCCTGATGCATGCTTAAATTCGAACCGACCTATTCGGCTGTCATGTGGGATTTGACGTTCGGTGTGAGCGTTCGCAATTCCGCTGTCCGGGACTCGCGCGGATCGACGCGTCTATACAGGATGTCGCGCTGTTGGGGAATGAAACCCGCCTCACTGATCAAATAACGCAGCATCTTTTCGTCAGCTTCATTCTTCGCCCCCGCTGCTGAGACAACATTCTCTTCAATCATGATCGAACCCATGTCGTTGGCGCCAAAGCGCAGCGCGACCTGTCCCAACCTCAACCCCTGCGTCAGCCAGGACGATTGGAAGTTTTCAATATTGTCCAGAAAAAGAACCGACACAGCGAGCATTTTCAGATAATCGATTCCGGTAGGTTCATCCTTAATCCTGCGGCCCAGCGCCGTGTTCTCTCGCTGAAAGGTCCAGGGAATGAACGCGAAGAAGCCGCCGGTTTCGTCCTGTAAATCGCGTATCCGTTGCAGGTGACGGACGCGATGCTCGATTCGATCGCCGATGCCGAACATCATCGTCGCGCTCGAACGAAGCCCCACGCGATGAACCGCGCGCATCACCGCCAGCCATTCGTCGGTGGTGCACTTGGTGGCGACGCGTTTACGTACTTCGTCGTCCAGAATCTCCGCGCCGCCTCCGGGCAGACTGTAAAGGCCCGCTTCCTTCAAACGGCCCATGATCGTTTCGTAATCCAAACCCGAAATCAGATGAAGATTGTGAATTTCTGGCGGAGAGAAACAGTGCAGTTGAAATCCCGGATACTTCGCGCTTAGAGTGCGCAGCAGATCTTCGTACCACTCGACGCCGAAATCGGGATGCAGCCCGCCCTGCATCAGCACGCCAGTGCCGCCGAGGGCAATTGTCTCGTCAATCTTCGCGCAGATCTCATCGATCGTCCGCACATAAGTATCGGGCGCGCCGGGCCGGCGATAGAACGCGCAGAAGGTGCACACAACGTTGCAGACGTTCGTGTAGTTAATGTTGCGATCAATTATGTACGTGACGATGTTGTCCGGGTGGCGTCGCCGGCGAATGTCGTCCGCGGCCGCGCCAATAGCCGCCACGTCGTATGACTCAAGCAGCGCCGTGCAATCTTCAGCGGTCAACCGGTCAGCCCCGAGTGACTTATCGAGAATCTTCTGAATGCTCTGTCCGTTCACATCTCTAGTCTATTAACTTGTCTGGCAATACTCAAAGCGTAAAGGGTTACTTGTTAGTCAGCACTTTGCCGCTTGAGTCGAATTCAACAGTGACTCTCTTCTTTCCTTGTCTGGCGACTATCTCGTAACTGACTTTATCGCCGGCGGTCGTCCTTTCGGCCTTCGTGATTACGGCTTTCGGATATTTTTCTTTCATTGCCTGTTGAACCTCGGCCGGCAAATCTGCCGCGGCTATGCTCTCTTCGATTTCCGCGACGGTGCCGTCCGGATTGTAGAGGACGTCGCGTGTCGTCGTCCCCTCGCGGCTCTCAATCTCATAGAACACTTTGCCGTTTTCCTTTTCCCGGGCGTAACCGCGGATCGTCGCGTTTGGATAAGCGGTCTTGAACGCCGTCATGACAGCCGCCGGCACGTCCTTCCCGGTTATCTTTTTTTCCTGAGCGACCGTCGCGATGGCGAGTACTGAAACTGCCATTACGATTAGAACGGCTCGTGAAATGGTCCGAATGAACTTCATAATCTTACCTTCCTTGCTTGCTGAAAATTAGGAGCGTGATTAACAGCTTAGCGCTTTAGTGGAACCAGGACCAAGTAGCGGTCGCGCGTGACCCTTTACGCGAATAAGCATAAGACGCTTCACGGTGGACTTGAATGATCCCAAATTCATAGCGTAAACACGGACTGCTTGCCAGTCTATTTCCCTCCAGCCATAATCAGCCGCCATGCCTGGTCCGCAAAACACGCCAACAACTTCGGGCCGCAAACTGGATCTGCACACGCATTACTATCCGTCCAAATATTTCGACAAGATTCGCGAGCTGCCTTCCGAGTTTTCCTTTGGCCAGAGTCCGTCCGGGCAAACCATCATCACTTATCGCGGCGCCCGTTTCTTTGGTGTTACGCCGGCAATGACCGACGTGGCCCTGCGACTCGAAGACATGGATCGCGTAGGCATCGACGTCGAAGTTATCTCACTCTCGACACCGAACGTCTTTTTCGCCGGCGCGCAACATCAACCGGAAATCGCACGCATGGTCAACGACACTTACGCGGAACTGATTACGATGCATCCGACGCGGTTCAAGGGCTTCGCCTCGATTCCTATGGCCAATCCGGATGCCGCGCTCCGAGAGCTGCATCGCGCAATTGACGAATTGAAGTTGAACGGCGTGATCCTCTTGAGCAACATCGGCGGCAAGCCGCTGACTGCTCCCGAGTATCGGCCGTTCTTTGCCGAAGCCAATCGAATGAAGCTCTGCATACTTCTTCATCCCATGCTGCCGGTCAACGCCGAGCCCTTTCGCGAATATGTGCTCGGGCCAATCGTTGGGTTCATGTTTGATACGACACTTGCTGTCGCGCGTATGTGCTTTGACGGCCTGCTGCGAGAGTTTTCTGATATTCGCTGGATCGTCGCGCACCTGGGCGGCGCAGTGCCTTACCTGATGGAACGCATGGACAACGGTTGGCGCGATTTTCCCGAATGCCGTGCGAAAATCGTCGACGAGCTGCCCAGCACGTATCTGAAACGGCTTTACTACGACACGGTGAACTTCAATCCGCACATGCTCCGGATGGTGCACGAAATGATTGGCGCGGATCGAATGGTGTTGGGAAGCGACTATCCGCACCTGTTGGGTTCGATCGATCGCGCCGTGTCGTCAATTGAAAGTCTGCAGATTTCAGATGAAGATAAGCGGCAAATATTCGCAGGCACGGCCCTATCGATCCTGAATAACGCTTAAGGCCAAATGGCTGGAACCAACTCGGCATCACCAATCAAGCTTTACCATGAGATTTACGGCCAGGGCGATCCGCTGGTGTGTATCCACGGCTTTGGCGCCAGCCTGTATTCGTGGCGACACTTCATCGAGCCTTTGGCGAAAGACTATCAACTAATCCTGATCGATCTGAAGGGTTGCGGGAAATCTCCGAAGCCCCTGGACACGAAATACTCGACGCAGGATCACGCCGATTTGCTGTATCAATTCATTCTGGAACAGGACCTGCGAAACCTGACCTTGATCGGAAATTCTTTTGGTGGGGCGCTGTCGCTGCTGCTCTCGCTCATGCTCTCCGACGCCGGCGAGCAGGTGCGTTTGAAATCGCTCGTGCTTATCGACGCCGGTGCGTACAAGGAATACCTCCCTGCCTATCTGAAACTTCTCTCAGTCCCTCTGATTAACCTGGGGGTGTATTTGGTGCCGAGCCGGCTTGCGGTGCGCGCGATTCTTCGTAAGGCATATTACGACCCCAGCAAAATCACTGAAGATCAGATCGCGGCCTACACGGCGCCGATTGCCGCGCCCGGCGGAAAGCACGCGCTGCGGGAAACCGGAAAACAACTGGTGCCGCCGAACTTTGACGAGCTAATCAAGCGATACCAAGACATCAAAGTGCCGACGCTGATCATTTGGGGCCGTCAGGACCGGATCATTCCGCTGAAAGTGGGCGAACTGCTGGATCGAGACATAGCCAATTCCACTTTGAAAATCATCGAAGAGTGCGGACACGCGCCACAGGAAGAGAAGCCGGAGGACACCGTTCCGTTGGTGGTCGAATTTTTGAATGGCGTCTATCGGGTGGTGGCCTAGTTTGATTTTCTCTGCGCTAACTCCGCATTTTCTGCGTCTCGGCCGAAACCAGTTGGCCACGATTCACCACAGAGGCGCAGAGGTCGCCGAGACTGCGCAGAGAAGAACTGGTGTTGACTCGCTAGCCTTTCCATCCTTGACCCCATACTCATGATGAGCGCTAATATTCGTTGCTGACACACGATGAGTCGACCCCTGATTATTGCTATCGATGGGCCTTCGGGCGCGGGCAAATCCACTTTGGGGCGGATGCTGGCGCGCGAGTTGGGCCTGCTTTATATCGACACCGGCTCGATGTATCGCGCCGCGGCGCTGGCCGTGATTGAATCCACGATTAGCGAGACCGACGATGTGGCCGTGGGCTCGCTGGCGCGACGGATAAATATCGATCTCGCCGGCGACCCGGACTCACTCCGAGTAACTCTCAACGGCCGCGACGTGTCTGAACGCATTCGCGATGACGACGTGACTCATATGTCCTCGATCATCTCGACGATCCCGGCGGTGCGGCGCGCGATGGTTGAGCGACAAAGAGAATTAGGTAAGCGTGGCGCAGTGCTGAACGGCCGCGACATCGGCACAGTGGTTTTCCCGGACGCAGACGTGAAATTCTTTCTGGACGCGGTCCCGGAAGAACGCGCCGAACGACGTCTGGCTGAAGAACGTGAAACCAATCCGGCCGCCACCTATGATCAAACCTTCGCCGATATCACTGAGCGCGACCGGCGTGACACGACCCGCGCCGATTCGCCGCTGATGGCGGCTGAGGACGCGATCGTGATCGATTCGACTGGTCAACCAATCGAGGAAGTGTTTCAGCGGATGATGAGTGCGGTCGAGAGCCGGGCGACGAACCGTGGAGCGTTAGACAATGAAAATTTATAACTTTTCCTTCAAGAACGAAGCGGTGTTGTCGATGATTTTCAATCTCATAGGCTTGGCGGTGGGTGGCGTCATTCTGTTGCTGGTTTACCTAATCCGTCGGTTGAGTTGATAAAATTCGCAATTCGAAAGCCGAAATTCAGGAATGTTCACTGGAATCATCGAAGAGCTAGGTCACGTGCGCGCGGTTGAAAAGCGCGGCGAAGATGCGCGCATCGTGATCGAAGCGCGCACGGTGACCGAAGGCTCGCACAACGGCGATTCGATCGCCGTCAACGGCGTGTGCCTGACAGCCCTGGATATACAACTGGATTCCTTCGCCGCGGACGTTTCCAAAGAGACGCTTTTCCGATCGACGCTGGGAATCCTGAAAGAAGGTTCACCCGTTAATCTCGAGCGCGCCGTAACGCCGGCAACGCGGCTGGGCGGGCACATCGTGCAGGGTCACGTCGACGCGCGCGGGAAATTTCTGGGCGCGGAAAACCACGGTGAGTCGTGGACCTTTCGTATCGCTTACCCAAAGGAGATTGCGCGCTATCTGGTCTTCAAAGGCTCAGTCGCGGTCGAAGGCATCAGCCTGACGATTGCTAATTTGAGGGACGACTATTTCGAGATTGCCGTCATTCCCAAGACCTGGGAAGTCACCAACTTCTCGAAGCTCAAGCCGGGTGACGAAGTAAACCTGGAAGCTGACATGATCGCCAAATACGTCGAGCGGATCTTGAGAAGTTCCGAAACTGAAAACCGTTCGGCGGCTTCAACGGAGTAGCTGCCGGAATCACTCTCGCGAGCTTCACTCTCCAGCTCAAACCAAATCCGCGAGAAAATAGTTTTCAAATGTCTAACTGATCGAGTTCCCGATCACTCAGGACCTCGACCAATCCGCTCGCCTCGCGGCGCGAAACATTCGCGCGGACCGGAACAATCAGCACCCGCGCAACAGTTTCCCGCCGGCGACTTTGAACGGTGATCTTGTCCCCGGCTTTGACGGCGTGCGCGGACTTTGCCGGCCGGCCGTTAAGCAAAACAAGGCCCGCGTCGCAAAGCTCCTGGGCTATTGTGCGGCGCGGGCAGAGGCGGCTCAGCTTCAAAAATAGATCGAGACGCACGGAAGTTTCGAGTTGCGAATTTCGGGTTTCGAGTTAGTCGATTGGTGAATCAAAGGTCCGAACTCGAAACTCTGAACCCGAAACTCGAAACTAAAAGTTACGGCTTGCTGCTCTTGTCTTTCTTGTCCTTCTTAGAAGGTCGTTTGGTGGCCGCCGCTGGTGGCACGATCTTGAGCAAAGGTTCGACGGCGTCGCGATAAGAGTCGGCGATTTTGACGTAGGCATCATTGCGCAGTTCCTGCAGATAGTCTTCCCGCGCTTTGGGTGAGCGCTCTCGGGTCATGGCCTCACGGACCTGGTTTTCGTTAAAGGTCGGAGAGTTACTGCCAGCGGTGCGCGCGTCGACCCGCAAAATCTGATAGCCCTCGTCTGACCGCAGCGGATCGCTGATCCCGCCGGCTTTCAGGTTCTTGATCGCCGTAGCGATGTCGGGACGCAGATCGGGTACTTGAAAGAGCCCTACCTTGCCGCCTTGCTCAGCACCGCGTTCGGAATAAGCTTTAGCCAAAGTGGCAAAGTCAGCTCCGCCACGCAATTGAGTTACCAGTTGTGCCGCCCGGGCTTTCACATCGGCCTCTGGTTTACCGGCGAGGTTAAGAAATATTTCTGAGAGTTCCACCGTTTCAGGCTTGAGGAAGATGTCTTTGTGGGCGTCAAAGTACTTATGGAGTTCGTCCATAGTCAGACCGAAAAACAATTTCGAATCCACTTCACCTTCCAGGACAGCCTGCTTAGTCATTTCAGCCCGCATGGTTTGGCGAATGCCGGCGGGGTCAAGTCCGGTCTGGCGCATAGCTTCGTCCAGCTTGTCGATTGAGGTGATGTGGTTCTCTTTGGCTACGTCGAGCATGCGCTTGTTAACCTCTGCCTCCACTTTGTCGGTCAGATCGAGTTCCTTTCCTTTCTGGAGCAGTAACTGTTCATTGACCAGAGTAGCAATCAGATCGGCTTTGTGTTTTTCGACTTCGCTGAGCGCCTGTTGCTCGCTCATTCCATTTTGCTTCAAAGTCTCGACGCGCTCTTTCATTTCGCGCTTCAACTGCGAGAGCGTGACCACGCCATCATTGACTTGCGCGATTACTTCGTCGACGACCACGGGCTCACCTTCCTGAGCGCGGGCCGGCGACGGAGAGATAAGGACAGCGCCCGTTAACAGTAGCGCCGCAATAACAAATCTGAATTTCACTTGATACTCCTTAAATAAAGCTCCCGAGGAGCGAATGTATGAACTTGCCACAGGGACACGGAGACACAGAGAAAATTACAATCCTAGTCTTTGCTGATACGCTCTGTCCTCTGTGCCTCTGTGGCTTTTCGGGTGACTCGTCTGATTCTAACCGTCTGTCCTGATTTGCAGCAACATGCGGCGCGCGACCGCCAGTACCTGGTCCTTCTCTTCTTCGTCCAGTTCCAGCCGCAAAACGCCACTGGGCGCAAAGCTTGCGCCTTCCCGCGCGGTGATTAACTCCAGCAGTTTTTCCGGCGCCACGCGGGCGTTTTCCGCGAGCTTAATGGCTATTCCTTCACGGGTGCGGTCGATTGAAACGACCCCGACGGTTTCCGCCGTCTGCCGCAATCGTGCATAGTCAAAAAGGTCTTCAACCGGTTCGGGAATCCGACCATAACGGTCTTCAGTTTCGGCGCGTATTGCAGCCAGCACCTCTTCGTCGCGTGCGGAAGAAACACGTTTGTAAGTCCGCAGCCGTTGCCCCATGTCGGCAATATAGCTGTCCGGAATCGCCACATCGACCGCCAAATTGATCGAAACGGTGGTTTCGTCTTCGATCTGTTCGCCGCGCAACTCGGCGACCGTGCGCTCGAGCATCTGCGTGTAAAGATCAAAGCCCAGCGCGTCCATGTGCCCCGACTGCTCCCCGCCCAGCATGTTGCCGGCGCCGCGTAACTCCAGATCGAGCGCCGCGATGCGAAAGCCTGCGCCAAGATCCGAAAACTCTCTGATGGCCGCCAGCCTCCGCCTGGCTATGGGTGTTAGTTCCTGTTCGGCGGGAATCAACAGATAAGCGTAAGCCCGTCGATTCGAGCGGCCCACACGCCCGCGCAATTGGTAGAGTTGAGAAAGACCGTAATTGTCGGCGCGATTTATGATGATGGTGTTCGCGCGGGGGATGTCTATTCCATTCTCGATTATCGTAGTGGCAACCAGCACATCATACTTATAGTCAATGAAATCAAGCATGACGCGCTCCATCTCTTTCTCGTTCATCTGCCCGTGACCGACAGCCATGCGCGCCTGCGGCACGAGGCGCTTGACCAGCGCCGCGATGGTATCGATCGATTCAACACGATTGTGGATAAAAAAGATCTGGCCGCCGCGTGACAATTCGAGCTCGATCGCCGACTTGATCACCGCGTCCGAAGACTGCGCCACCTGGGTCTGAATCGCCAGCCGATCACTGGGTGGAGTTTCAATCAGAGACATGTCGCGCAAGCCGCTGAGTGACATATTCAACGTGCGCGGAATTGGCGTAGCCGAAAGTGTCAGCACATCGACGCGCTTCTTCAATTGCTTCAGACGTTCTTTATGCGCGACCCCAAAGCGTTGCTCTTCATCCACGACCACCAGACCGAGATCGCGAAAGCTGACGTCTTTGGAAAGCATTCGATGCGTGCCGATCACGACGTCGACTTCACCCGCTTCGATGCGCTTCACAACCGCTTTTTGTTCCTTAGCGGAACGAAAGCGTGAAAGCAATTCAACCTTGACGGGAAAGGGCGCGAACCTTTGGCGAAAGGTGTCGAAATGCTGGTAAGCAAGCACGGTCGTCGGCGTCAGCACCGCCGTTTGCTTGCCGTCCATTACGGCCTTGAAGGCCGCGCGCATCGCGACTTCCGTCTTGCCATAACCGACGTCGCCGCAGAGCAGGCGATCCATCGGCGTCGGCGTTTCCATGTCGTGCTTTACATCTTCAATCGCAGTTTCCTGATCGGGCGTGAGCGTATACTCAAAGCCCTCTTCAAACTCGCGTTGCCAGGGCGCGTCTGCGGGAAAGGCGTGCCCCTGAACCAGTTTGCGCTCGGCATACAGTCGCAACAGCTCGTCAGCCATGTCGCGCATCGCGCGCTTGGCCTTAGCCTTCGTCTTCTGCCAACCGATTCCTCCCAGCCGATCGAGCGCCGGCTGATGGCCCTCGGCGCTGGAATAGCGCTGCACCAGATCAAGCCGCTCAACCGGCACGTAGAGCTTCGATTCCTCAGCGTAATAAAGCAGCATGAACTCGCCGCGCGTGGCTGAGGCGAGCCCGCTCGCAGTGGACGATTGCCCAGGTCCCAGATCAAGCGTCACCAGTCCGCCAAACCGCGCGATGCCGTGATCGATGTGCACGACAAAGTCGCCAACTTTCAGATCGCGAAAGTCCGAAAGAAATGCCGCGGCCCGCGCGCGCCGCTTCTTTTCTCTCTTGATCGCCGTGCTGCGTCGTTCCAGCGCCGGCTCAGCCGCTTCATCGAACAGATCGCTTTCGACATGAACGATCAGTCGCGCGGAAGGCAGCTCAAATCCGCCTGAAAGTTTTCCGGCAGTGACGATCGCATCTGTGGCTCCGGCGCCATCTGTTTTGTCCGCGATTGAAGTGAGGCGCACGCTGACTTCATATTCGCGCAGAATTTCCGCGACGCGCTCCGCCACGCCGCCGCTGAGCATCACGAAAACAGTGGCCGCTTGCGAGTTCGCATGTCGATCGATCAGGTCCTGCGCGAGGTCAGGCAGGCGCCCGTGATAACGCATTACTGATTGCGCTTTCCATTCGATTTCTGGTGCCGCAAGTTGTGAACTTGCGCCCTCGGCATGCGGAAACAGAAACAAAGGCTTTCTTTTCGCGCGCTCTTTGCCGACCGAGACTTTTGGCGCTTCGGCATCCAGGGCGATTTCCTGATCGATTTTGGCCGCCGTCCGGCCCAGCGCGCGCATCTCGACCCGCGGCATTAAATCGATCCTGGCCCGTAGCTCTTCGGCGTTGAGATAAAGTTCGTGCGGCGCCAGTCCGAGATCATCGGCCGCGTCAGTCTCCGCGTAGCGTTCTTCCAGAGTCTGAAAGGCGTTCGCCAGAAAACTTTCCACCGTGATTGGTTCGTCGACGATCAGAACTGCGTCTTTAAAGTAATCAAAAACGCTCGCGCGGCTTTCGTTGACCAGAGAGATCAGCCACTCCCAACCGGGAAAGCTTTCGCCTTCTTCAGCAAACACTGTCCGATCGCGCAACGAGCGGGCAAAGCGTTTGTTGCCCCAGCGTTCGCGCGCCCGCGCGGCCCAATCGCGAAAGTCGCCGGCCCGGACCGCGAGTTCGCGCATCGGCGCGATTTCGATCTCAGCCAACTGAGTAGTTGAGAGTTGTGTCTCAGGATCGAACTCCCGAATCGATTCCACTGTGTCGCCAAAGAATTCAATCCGCGCCGGCGCGTTGCGGCCGGGCGGCCACACATCCAGGATCCCACCGCGCATCGAGAATTCTCCAATTGCGCCGATGGGGTCTTCGCGCACATAGCCGCCAGCGGTCAGTTTGGCGACCAACTCTTCGGGAGAAGCGTCTTCGTCTCGTTTGAGCACGGCGCCGGCTTTCAGGATCTCTTCGGGTGCCAGGGTACGCCGCGCCAGAGCGCGAGACGTCAGCAACAAAAAATCGGTGGCACGTGCATCCTGCGCGTGGGATTCCACGGGCGGGACGCCCGGGCCACGTTGTTTCCCGCGGCGCGCTAAACGCCATAGCGCCAGCGCGCGCTTCTCAAGCGTCTCGGCGTGCGGCGATCCCCCCGCATAGGGATCGCTTTCCGAGGACGGCAATACGGCCACGGCATCTTCGCAGTCAGTTACTCCCCGCAGCGCGCAATACCAAAAACTGATGTCACGCTCCCAGTTTTCCAGATCGCGCTGAGCTGCCACGACCACCGCGAATTGCTTTCCGGTTTCATGTTGAAGCGCGGCCAGGGCCAGAGCGCGCGCGGGGGCAGCGACCAATCCACTGATCGAAACCACCGGCGCGCCGCGTTTGATTTCGTCGAGTACTCGCTGGAACTCAGCACTCTTCACGAGCGAAGCCAGCGTTTGTTGCAACACTGAGTTTGTTTCCGTGACAGTCGACATCTTCCGAACCTAGGGCTCCATCAGGATCCTTAGCATCTCTTCGCGGTTATTCAAGAACTCGCGAGTGACGGAGTAATGATCCGTCTCCTCGTATGGGATCTCGCTGATCCCTGATTCGCTGAGCTGGTAAATGCGCGAACTGGGATACGCCAGCAGGATTGGTGAATGTGTGGCGATAATGAATTGCGAATTCCTCTTGACGAGTCCGTGGATCGCCGACAGAGCGGCCATTTGTCGTGACGGGGACAGGGCAGCCTCCGGCTCGTCCATTATGTAGAGACCATCTCCGCATAGCTTGTGCAGCAGCGTTGACATGAATGATTCCCCGTGTGATTGCTGGTGCAGAGATTTGTCACCGTACGATTTGAGGTAGCCAACTTCGTCCATGTACGTGGCGAGGTTATAGAAGCTCTCGGCGCGGAGAAAGTATCCGTCGGCCGGCTTTTTATAGCTCCTGACCATCGTCAGATAGGAATGCAACTCTGAGTGTGTTCGGTTCGTCGCAAACTGAGACTGCTTAGTGCCGCCTTCGGGATTGAATCCCAGGCTCACGGCGATTGCCTCTATCAAAGTCGATTTTCCCGTGCCGTTTTCGCCAACGAAGAAAGTAACGTCCGGGTGAAACTGCAAAGAATCAAGTCCCTTGATGCCAGATATGCTGAACGGATAGATATTGAAGTCCTCAATATCTGCTCTCCGCAGTTTTATCTCCCTGAGATACGGCTTATGTTCCAAGGGTTCTCTATTTTCCTTCAGGGCCGCCACGCATCTTTTCCAGCAGCCGAGTGGTTGATACGCCTGCGACGAAGGGCAGACTGATAACCCTCCCGCCCGCAGCTTCTACTTCTTCGCGCCCATGAATTTCATCGAGGGCGTAATCGCCGCCTTTGACGAGAACATCGGGTAACAGCTCCGCGATCAGCGAACGTGGTGACACCTCGTCGAAAATCGTCACGTAAGTGACTGCGCGCATGGCGCCGAGAATTTCCGCTCGCTCATCCTCGTTCATCAAGGGGCGTCCGGCGCCCTTCAACTCGCGCACCGTGTGGTCGCTGTTGATAGCCACCACCAGTGCGTCACCGAGCGCTCGCGCCTGTTCCAGATAACGCACGTGTCCGACATGCAGGATGTCAAAGACGCCGTTGGTGAAAACGAGTTTCTTACCGGCAGCGCGCAAACGGGCGCGCTCCGCCAGAAGATCCTCTCCTGAAAGAATCTTTGCGGTGGTCATCAGCGAACAATCTAGCATGCGAAGGCTTGCGGAAAGTAGCGGGGACGAGCCTACCCCTGCACCCTCTAGGAATGAATAAGGTTTGCGCTCGTTCTCTGCGCTCTCTATAATTCGCGTTTTATCTATTGGAGAAGAGTCTTGTCTGACCCAGGCCTGCAAAATATTATCCCCGAGAATGACCAGACCCAGGCGCGGCGCGAGCACCTTGAAGCCTTGCGGCGGCTTGTAGGGAACGTCTATCCCAACAAGTTCGAGCGCAGCAAGGTCACCGAAAATGTCAGCGGTGAAGACACTATCACTTCAATTGTCGAGACTTTCAAAAAATTCGAGCCCCACGTTGTAGACGGCGAGAGGCCATCGGCAGAGGCGCTGGAATCGGCTAACGCAACCCTTAATAAGATTCGCATCCGGGTGGCCGGGCGCATCGCCGCGCCGCCGCGCGTGATGGGCAAGGCCGCCTTTGTGCACCTTTCCGACGGCACGCAACGCTTGCAGATTTATGTGCGTCGTCAGGACGTCGCCGGAGTGAGCAATGATGCCCAAGGCACCGAAGTCAACGGCTGGGACTTGTTTGGCCTGCTCGATCACGGTGACTTTATCGGCGTCGAAGGCTACTTGTTTGTCACCAGAACCGGCGAGTTATCCGTGCACGTTGAGAAGTTACAGTTCTTAGCAAAGGCTTTGCTGCCGATGCCGGACAAGATGCACGGCATAAACGATCCAGAGATTCGCCAACGACAGCGTTACGCCGATCTAATTGCCGGCAGCTTAAAGTTAGAAGAGCGCGACGCAAACGATCTGACACCGCGCGAAGTATTCGAGCTGCGATCGAAAGTCGTGCGCGAGATTCGCCGCTTCCTCGATGAACACGGCTATATCGAAGTCGAAACGCCGATGCTGACGCCTTTGGCGACCGGCGCTGCCGCCAAACCTTTCAAGACACATCACAATGCTCTGGACATCGATCTGTATGCGCGTATCGCGCCGGAACTTTATTTGAAGCGGCTGGTGGTCGGCGGATTTGAAAAGGTCTATGAGCTGAACCGGAACTTTCGCAACGAAGGTATCTCGACCAAACACAATCCTGAATTCACGATGCTCGAATTCTATATGGCTTACGCCGACGTGAATCAGATGATGGACTTTGCCGAGAAGCTTCTGCGTTCAGTCGTGTACACCGCGTTGGGACACACGCATGTGCGTTATGGAGAGCACAATATTGATTTCTCGCAGCCGTTCAATCGAATCACAATGAAGGAAGCGATTATCAAGTACTGGACTTATGAATTGCAGCAGACTGTAGGGATAGAGTTGGATTCACGCCGACTTGATGATGCTACTGAAGTGAAATTCCTTGCAGACTGGCTAGCCGATTGGTCCCATCTTCAACCCTATACCACGATTCCAGGTTATGAGCCTCAGAAAATTGATGGTGGTGTGAGTCAAAAAGCTACCGAGCTTGCAGAAACGTTTCGAGCAAGAGCTCTTAGCTATGCGCTTGGCGATAAGAACCAAGACAGTCTGGTTAGCTCTGATATTGCAGCCCGCATCGCATACATCTTTGAAATGACGGCTGAAGAACACTTAATTCAACCAACTTTCATCACCGACTTTCCCAAGCCGATTTCACCTTTATCAAAAGCTTCGCCCACTGATCCTTCAGTGGCCGAACGCTTCGAATTCTTCGTTGGTGCGCTGGAAACGGCCAATGGCTTTTCGGAACTGAACGATCCTGAAGAACAATATCAGCGCTTCAAAGACCAGGTGCAGCAGCGTGAGCGCGGCGACGAAGAAGCGATGGTGATGGACGAAGACTACATTCGCGCCCTGTCGTATGGGATGCCCCCGGCCGCGGGCATTGGCGTCGGCATCGATCGTCTGGTAATGTTACTGGCCAATAAGCATTCGATTCGCGATGTAATCCTGTTTCCCCATTTGCGTCCCGAACAACCTGGGCAGTAGCCCGAGGACTAGCGCGCACGCGATCGAAATAACCCTGGCGGGATATCCCGTTGTTAATGATACAAACTTAGGAGGCACGAAAATGACCCGAAAAACTCTCGTAATAGCCTTTACCATCCTCTTCGCGGTGGTGCTGTACGCGAAGGACGACAAGACTGTGAAGCTTACCGGCTATCTTCTCGACAATAACTGTTCTGCCGGTCACGCCAACGACAAGGACTTTGCCGAGAAGTCCAAGAATCATCCGACCAACTGCGCCAAGATGGACTCCTGCGAGAAGAATGGATATGCCGTCTATGCCGACAAAAAGCTTTACAAGCTGGACGATGCCGGCAATACCAAGGCCGTGGAAATACTGGCGAACACCAAGGTCGCGAAAGGCGTTAAGGTGACGGTCGAAGGAACCCTGGACGGTGACACGATTAAGGTGACGAAGCTGACCGAAGTAACCGACTAAAGACTCGAATCTGAAAGTCTAAGCGTCACGGATACTCGCTTACTAAAACGAGCAGTTCGGTAGCCAGACAAAAAAAGGCGGACCCGGGTCCGCCTTTTCTAATTTCACCAACGAAACGCCGATCACCAGCGCGAGCGGTTTTGTAGCATGCCCTCTCTCACGGTCGGGCTTGCGGACACGGTCGGGCTTGCTCACCTTCTATTGACCTGGCATTACATTCGACTCTTGATGAGAGAAGGCCTGCCATCGTCCGCCTCGTTTTATCCAAACAGAGCTGGCCCAGGCGGCAGGTATCGGCTTGCCGCCACATGTTCCGGTGGCCGCGCCCTTATAGGTAAGCAGAGCCGCGTCCGCATCGATCATGCTGAGCTTCCAGTCGCTCAGGTTGAAAGACTTCACATCGCAGCCCATGGATGTGATTTCCTTAATCGCGTCAGTCTTGTTCTGGGTGCCGCCGCTACCAATCATCACGCTGTCGGCAGAGAGGTATGTCTTAAAGGGCTTGGCGTCTTTGTTCTTCCACGCTTCCCACAGTTTGGTTTCATTTGCTGACAACTGTTTGAGCAATTGTGCTTTGCTCACTTTTGGCTTGGGCTTAGGCGCCGGCGAAGGCGATGCGCTTGCTTGCGGTTGCGCGAAGCACAGGGACGCAAACGCTATTACCAGCAGCGCAGCCAGGGGTAGATGTCTCTTCATTTTGGGGTTCTCCTTAAGAATTTCTCAGAACGAGTTGATGGACCGAATGCCCGCACGTTCTACTACTTCGAGGAGCAATCTGTCAATAAATGTGGGTTGGTTTGAAATTCATTAGCACCTCGCTTTAAGCGAGGTCTTAGCGAGAAGCTAATGGAAGTTAGACGTTTTAACGGCTCGAGAGAAACGGTTTCCGTATGCGCGTTCAGTGTCCTTGGATCACCTTCGCTGAAGCGAGGTGTTAATGAGAATAGCCGGGGCTCAGCGGCGCAATTAAGATTTCAATTTCGGTGCGTTGCTCTGGCCATAGAAAAGAATCGCGCCGCCGAACCCAACCGCCCAGCCGTGGTTTTGGTCGACGAAGAAGAGACGTTGAATCAGGTGCGAGGTGCCGCTTGATTCAGTGGTCCAATGTCTGCCGGCGTCCGTCGTGTGCAGGAGCGTTCCCTCGCTGCCGGCGGCCCAGCCTTCAACCGCGTTCACAAATTTGACGTCCAGCAAATCAACTTCGACGTTTGATCGTTGCGGGAACCAGTTCAGTCCGCCGTCTGATGTCGTGAACACGCGTCCGGCCAGGCCCACTGCCCAACCCAGACGATTGCCGACAAAACTTGTGGCCGTAAATCGCGCGCCGACGCCGTCGCGCACCAGGCCGGCTTGCCAGGTCAAGCCGCCGTCGTTGGTCTGGAGGATGGTCGCGCCTGCCCCGACCAACCAACCGTGCGCATAATCGGTGAAGGCGCCTCCGAGCAAAAGATGTTTAGTCGGCGATGCCTGTCGCATCCAATGCGCGCCGCCGTCACGGGTGGCAAATACGATCCCGGTCTCGCCAAAAACCCATCCGCGCTCAGCATCCGCGAACACTGCCCGCACCAGGCGCGCATTGGCGTCAATGCCGTTGAGAAAGATGCGCCGCCAACTGAAACCACCGTCCTCGGTTTTCAACAGATAGGTCCGTGGCTCGTCGTTGGTCTTCAGCTTTAGCACGTCACGTTCAGCTATCAGCCAGCCGACATTTTCGTTGGCAAAGTAAACGTCGTGCAGGTTGTCCTTACTGAGTGGGAAAAGTCTTTTCCAGGTAGCGCCGCCGTCTTTGGTTTCCAAAAGCGTGCCGCCGCTGCCCGCCGCCCAACCGCGATTTTGATCGAGAAAGTATACGGCATGCAGCCAGGCCATCGTTTTTGAAGATTGGCGCGTCCAGGTGGCGGCGGAAACAGAAGGCAGTAGGCAGTGAGCGGTGAGCAGTAAAACGAAGAGAGTGAGCAGTGGGGCACGGCAGGCGCGAAAGGTGTTAGCGAGGACCGGCGTTGTGGGCTCGCCGCGTAGCGGCGAAATGTTTATAGTTCGGAGCATTGAAGTCTCATCCAGCTCCGTTATAGGAGCGAAATATTTCTTCTGTGGCCCATAAATGGGCGATGCGAACTAAATGATGCGTGTGTCTATAAACATTTCGTGCCTAACGGCACAAATGCATCCTGCCTTCTGCTCGCTGCCTACTATCTTCTGTTCCTCTACCATCCGCCCGTAAATATCTTGGCGAAACTAAGCACCGGCAGGAAACTGGTCAACGTCTGCCACTTCTTCAAACTGTTGCCGGGCACGATCACCTGATCGCCCGGCAGTAGATAAACCGAGTCAGGCGCCTGACCGCGATAGATGGCTGAGATGTTGACCGGAATGGGGGTGAGATTTCCCTTCGCTTGCTTGCGCAGCACAAAAACTTTTTTCTTGTCGCCGGTTTGCAGGATGCCGCCAGCTTCGGAAATCGCTTCCGTTACTGAGAGCCGGCGCGTCATCAATCTGATTCCCGGCTGCGCTACGTCGCCGATCACGCTATAGCGATACGAACCGGCTTGATCAAGTGAGACCGAAACCTGTGGATCGATGATGTATTCGTCATAGCGCTTCTTAATCAACTCGGCGACTTGATCCACCGTCTTGCCGTTGATAAAGATGCCGTCCGGAATCAGCGCCAGAGAGATGCGTCCGCTGGGCGGAACCTTTATGCCGCCCTTTGAGTAACGATCCTGTCCAAAAACCGTGACCGAGATAACATCTTCGGGGCCAAGCTGATAAGTCGTGAAGAAGTTGTTGTAGTTCTGCACGATCGCGGCTTCGTCGGTTGACTCGCCGGCGCGATTCGTCTTCGCGTCGGCAGTAACCGGGGCCGGTTTGTCATTGCTCTTGTCGCCAGCCTTATCGCCGGGCTTATCAGTGGACACGGTCGCGGGTTTATCAGTCGCGGCAGTATCCTGAGTCGTCTCTGGTGCGGTCCGGCGTTGGCGCGAGCCGCTCGGCGATTGTGCCAGGGTGCCGGCCGTAATCACCATCGCGATCGTCAGGGCAAAAGAGTGTGTTAGTAACTTCTTCATGGTTTCAACCTCCAACTTCGTACTTCGTTTAGAGTCGGGCTACTGACCAGGCGGGCGGTAGCCCGCCTCTAAACTCCCCTAGGTCCCTCTTCCGAACAAAATCGTCTTGACCGTTTCGAACAGGATTGTTGCGTCGAGCGTCAGGCTCTGGTTCTTGATGTAGTAAAGATCGTATTGCAACTTCTGCCTGGCGTCCTCGATCGACGCGCCGTACGGATATTTGATTTGCGCCCACCCCGTCAGCCCGGGCGGGATCAGATGGCGCTGTTCGTAAAACGGAATTTCCTGCGCCAGTTGGGAAACGAAATGCGTACGTTCGGGCCGGGGGCCAACGAAATTCATGTCGCCCCGCAGGATGTTCCAAAACTGGGGAATCTCGTCCACGCGAATCTTGCGGATGATGCGTCCCACTCGCGTCATGCGCTGGTCTTCAGTTTTGGCCCAGACGGGCCCGTCTTTTTCGGCGTCAACCCTCATCGAACGAAATTTCATCAACGTAAATACGCGACCGTTTTTGCCGACGCGTTCCTGCATGTACAGCACCGGACCGCGTGAATCGATCTTGATCAGGATGGCCGTAACGATCCCAATCGGCAAAGAAAGCAAAGCGCCTGTTAGCGCGATAGCTCGATGCATGATGACGCGCGATAGCTCGTTGACGCGGGCTCGTTGGCCCCGGCTGGAAAAAATCAGCCAGGACGGGCGGATCATGTCGAGCAGCACGCGCCCGGTCAGGCGTTCATAGAACGAGGCGCTTTCTTCGATCGAAACGTCACCCGAAAGGCTCAGCCGCAGTAGTTCCTGCGTTGGAAACTGACCGCGCCGGTCGCCAATCGCAACCACGATGCGATCGATGTTTTCTTTCTTAACTATTGATCTCAACTCTGAAGTCAGGCCAATTACTTTCGGATTGATTAAGCTTTTCCCGACCAGTGCCGGATCGCTATCGACAAACCCGACCACGCGAAAACCGGCATCGGGCCGGCCCAGCGTTTCCCGGGCAATCTCGATAGCGAATGGACCCGAACCAACGATCAGGATGCGCTCGCCAAGATCCGGATGGCCCAACACCCAGTGAATCGCCAGCCGCCACGCCACCATCACGAGCAGCGCCAGCGGCAGAGAAATGAACGAAACGCCTCGGCCGATCATGACCTGCGGCACGGCATAAAACATCAGCGCCAGAGCCACCCAGGCGAGTCCCAGCGCCTGCATCAGCCGCAACACCAACTCGCGCCGATCGTGGATCACGACGAAATCGTAGAGGTCGAAAAGATAGAACGATGCGAGACAGAAAACCGTCGCCAGCGCGGCTTTATAAAAACCATTACGCTGCAGCAGCGTCTCTTCAGCATCGATCGCGCCCAGACGCACGTACACGGCGACTATCAGGCCGCCGAAGAGCAACATCGCTTCGGCCAGCAGCAATAGCAGCATCCGTCCGTTAAAACGCGAAGGCTTCAAGAGACAAAGTCCTCCTCGATGTAAATCAGCTCCGGCTGTTCGTCTTCATCGTGATCTGCTACTGCGGTTTCCTCCTCGACAGCTTCCTCTGACGTGCGCGAGGATCGCGGCTGGTAGTAATGAGAGGTGTCGTCCGGCTTTATTTCCGCACGGTTCAGCACCACGCCCAGCATGCGTTCGCGAGGCAGTTGTTCGAGCAGTTGATCGATAACCGCATAACGTGTCTTGGCAGCGCGCACGACCAACAGAGCGGCGTCGGCGCGATTGATCAGCAGATTGGCGTCAGTAAAAACGCCGAGCGGCGGCGCGTCGATGATGATGTAATCGAACATCTTTCGCGCTTCATCAAGCAAGCGGCCAAACCGTGGGCCCGAGAGCAGCTCCGCCACGTCTTCACGGGCGGCGCCGCCGGGTAACAGATGCAATCCCGAAGGTTGGAGCTTGAGGATCGCTTCGCCCAGCTTTAGCTCTCCCGTTAAGACTTCGGACAGCCCATACTCGGCTTCAATGCCCAGGTAATCCGCGGTGCACGGCCGACGCAGGTCGGCGTCGATGACCAGTGCACTCGCACCGTCGGTTTGTGCCAGCAGCCACGCCAGGTTTAGCGCCGTCAGGGTTTTGCCTTCGCCGACGCCCGCGCTGGTGATCACAAAAGCCCGCTTGCCTTCGCGCTCACGGGCCTGCAACAGGTGTGTCCGCAGAACGCGAAACTGTTCGCACTCGGGCGAACGAGGTTCGGTGATTGCCACTAGATGTGGTTCGACGCGCGCGGCCAAGATGTCTCGAGTTGAGTACTCGGCAGCGCGCGCCGAACCTACAGCGTCCAAGGTTGCCCCAGCATCACGAGAAGCTGGTCCGCCGGGGAGTGCCGGCCCGCCGGTCGCCTCCGTCGTGTGCGCAGTGAACGCTGAATTGGTTGCCGCCGGCATACCGGTAAAGGGCGAGCCCTCCCACGGATGATCGTTGCCGTTCCGCGGATGGAAGTAGGCGACGTTATCCGCATTGCCGTTGCGGCGAATAGAAGATTGCGAAGGTGTGAAAGGACGCTGGGCGGACTCGGCCCGCTTCAGCGCATCATAGACTCTGCCCATTGTTTCCTCTCCCTAAACCTGACCGGCTGAACGCCGATCCAAGCTCTTCAACGGTTGCTGGAGCTTCACTTCGGTTGGTGTACTCGTGATAGATGATGTCAGTTTCAGGCGTGCTGATCGCAGTAAACGTTTCGTCTGACCCGACGGAATTGTCTGAACCAAAGTGCGAGTCGCCGTTTCCGTTTCCCGCCGCCCACAGTTCAGCGCGACCGGCGGCGCGGAAGATACGGGCCGGAGCTTCCCGCTCTTCGCCGTTTTGCACACTGCGATCGGCGGGCGGCACCATGTCAAATGTTGTCGCAACCTCTTCGACGATTGCGCGGCTGATGGTTGGTTCGCTGGCGGCGAAGCCATTCAGCAGAGCGTTGTCGCACAGGTTATTTATGTTGCGCGGAATTCCTTCCGAACAGCGAAAGATGTAATCGACAGCGCCCGGCGAAAAGATGTCGGTGCGGGCGCCGGCAACTTTCAGGCGCGAAGCAATGTACTGCGTGGTTTCCTCGACGTTCGGCAGAGCGGTGATTTCGCACCGCAGCGCCACGCGCTGTTTCAATTGGCGCAGATCCGAATAGTTCAGCACCGTGCGCAGCTCAGGCTGGCCCGTCAGAACGATTTGCAACTTTTTCGCCGTATCGGATTCGAAATTGCAAAGCAGGCGCACCTCTTCCAGAACATTGGTCGACAGTCCGTGGGCCTCATCGATAATCAGGACGGTGCGCAGGCCGCGGCTGTGACGCGACTCAAGCACCTTGCCAAGTTCGATCAGAAAATCAGACTTGTTGTCCCAATTGGTGATGTTGAAGAGCGTAGCCAGGTGCTGATAGAACTCAGGCACCGATAGACGCGGATTGAAGATGTAGGCGACCAGGACCGTGCGGTCCAACCGCTGCATCACCCAGCGCAGCATCGTAGTTTTTCCGGTGCCGACTTCGCCGGTCACCACGATCAATCCTTTGCCGCTCTCGATCCCGTAGTGAAGGTTGGCCATCACTTCGGTGTGCGAAGGCGTGAAATAGATGTAGCGCGGATCAGGCGTCAGCGCGAATGGCATCTCTCTTAGTCCGTAAAATTCAGCGTACATGTCTCCTCCGGGTCTATTAGTTTGGAGTCCTGCGTTAAGGCGGAATCTTGTCCCCGCCTAAAGGCGGAACTCCAAAGTCGCTATAGCAGGAACTTGTCGAACACGTGCGTTAGCCGCAAAACAAACGCGAGCGCGGGAACCGCGAAAATGGCAATTGCGATTCCCGCAGCCATCGCTAGTCTTTGCCGGCGGGGAATGGCGCGCGCCTCGGCCGGCGTCATGAGTTCGGGAATGCTGGCCAACAGCGGCAAGCTGGTGTAATGCTTGGCGTCCTCGGCAGTTTGAATCGTGAAGAGACGGCGCATCTCAACCGCGACGGCCAACAAAAGGCCCAGTGCGAGGCCGACACCAAAGCCGGCGACCGTCAACATAAGACGCTTAGGCGCAACCGGACTCTCTGGCAGGTTTGCGGGATCGACAACTTGAATGCCGCCGCCCTGTTGGTCTTTAGCGGCGTCGGCGCCCACCACGATCTTCTGTTGCTGCGCCAGCAGGTTGTCATAGTTGAGTTTCTTGGTCTGATACTCGCGATCAATCGCCTCCAGGCCAACCTCAGCATTGGGAATAGCATTGATGCGCGCATCAAGATCGGCGATCTGCTGATTGGTTTCGTTTAAGAGTTTCTGTTGTCGATCCATGTCGCTGTCGACCATCGTGATCTGGGTTTTCAGCGTCAGGATCCGCGGGTCAGTCAACTGCACTAGTCGTTGCCGGCGCTCTTCGATCCGCGTTTTCCATTCCGCAATCATTTGGTCCTGATCGCGCTTAACCGATTCAAGCTGCTGCTTCTTGGCCACCACGTCCGGGTGTTTTTCCTTGTACTGAGTCAGAAGGTTCTGCAACTCAGCCTCGAGTTCAGAACGGCGATTGGCCAGGTTCGCCCAGGCCATCGTAGTTTTCGGATCGGTCGTGTTCTCGGCAGCCATGGCGATTTCCTGGTCGTAACTCTTGGTGATGTCGGCGAGCTGGCTGCGATAGGCAGCGCCCAAATCGCGCGACCGACCCAGTTCCGCGATCATCGCCTTCTGTCCCTCATGCAGCGCCGTCAACCGTCCGACCAACGCCTGTGACTGCGATGGCAGATTATTTATGTTCTCCTGCAAATACTTCAGTCGCTGGCCGTCTATAGTGTCGAGTTCTTCCTTTGCCTGGCGCACCTGTTCTTCGATGAACTGTTTAGCCGATGCACCCCCGTTGATGGTGCTCTTGGTTTGCTCGTCGACGTATTTGCTGGCGAGTTCAGAAGCGACCGCTTGCGTAGTTTTCGGATCGCGGCCGCGATACGTAATATTGAATCCGTTAGTGATGTCGTTGCGGCTGGTGTTGACTTCGACCTTGATCTGCTTGCGCATGGAATCGATCAGCAATTCCATGGGCTCTCCACGCAACCGCTCTTCTTTATAGAGGTCGTATTTCTCCATCAGCGGCTGCAAAGAGCTGCGGCTGGTAACCACCTGAGAGATGCTGGTCAACTCGCGCGTCAGCGTTTCCTCCGTGATCGTGGGCACGACGGAATTCGGCAGCGTCGAGGGCTTGACGACGATCAGCGTGACCGACTCGTACATATCGGGCAGACGAAAGACGACATAGCCAATGGCGAGGCCGATAACAATGGCCGGCAGCAAGATGAGCCATTTGCGCTTGCGCAGAATGCGCGCATATTCGCCTAGTTTGCGTGGTCGGAATTCAACACTCATTGAAGGACTCCTTCTAAAATGAATAGGGCCTATTTGACCTGTAGGACCTATCCGCTTTTTCTTTCTTACAGTGCCGCCAGCGTTTTTCGGGCTTCCTCGGCTTCAGTAAATTTCGTCTTCTCGCTCAAGCGCAGAGCGGTTTCGATTTCGCGTCGGGCGCCGGCTTTATCGCCCTTGCCGGCCAAAGCCATGCCGAGGTGATAACGATAGATGGGCGACGGCGTGCTGTTGCTGCGCCGGGCCTCTGCCTCGTCGATGGTCACGGCTTTCTTCAGTTGCTCCGCAGCCGCGCCATACAGAGCTTTCTTGTAGTAAACCCAACCGAGCGTGTCGGCAAAGCTGGGGACTTCGGGGTGGGTTTGCACGATGCCCTGCGCCAAACGCACCGCTTCATCCAGATTGCCTTTGCCGTATTCGGCGTAAAGCCAGGCCAGATTGTTCGCGGCAAAGATGGCGTTCTCGTCCTTAGTGATGGCCTTGCGATAATTGTCAATCGCGGCGTCGATGTTATGCCGGCTCGTCTCCAGCATTCCGATTAAGGTATAGGCCGCCGCGTTGTCGGGACGTCGGTCGACGATCTTCTGGTATTCGGCGATGGCCCGGTCCTGCTGGTTGGTATTAACGAACAGCGCGCCCAGTGCTGAGTAAGCAGCCAGATAGTTCGCATCGATTTCCAATGCGCGTCGAAATTCCGCTTCAGCGCCTTGCGCGTTTCTTTCAAAGCCGTAAACCTGTCCTTTCAGGAAATGCAGGCTGGCGTTGTTAGGTTGCGAGTTGATCGCCTGATCGACGCGGGCATGTGCCTGATCCGTGTGGTTCTGGCTTGCATAGATGCTGATTAGACCGCGGAGTGAATTAAAGTTCGCGCCGTCGATAGCCAGCGCATTGTTGTAGAAAGTGATGGCCTCGTCGACTTTATTTTCCGCCAGCGCGACTGTGGCGAGCTTGACGTAGATGTCAGCGCTTCCGGGCGCCGCATCGTGCGCCGCGAGAAAATCAGACCGCGCGGTCTTTGTGTCGCGTAACTGTAACGCGGCTGATCCGTGAGCGATTAGTGTGTTGGCCCGAATATCGGCCAGCATTTGTGGCGATGTGTCGCGATCAGGCACGGCTTTTGCCAAACGGTCCTGTAACTGTGAAGCCAACTGCAGTGCCGACTTGGCGTCGCCACTGGCGAGGTTGATTTGCACTTGCATCAGTTTGGCCGGCAGGTATTCGGGATAGTTGCGTTCCAGATCGCCGGCGAACGCCCGTGCCTGATCGATCTGGCCCAAACGGAGATTGGCTTCTGCCATAAAGTACAGACCGGCGCGAGAGTTCGGCTCTTGCCTGAGTACTTCGCGCAAGTCTTCGATCGCTACTTTCAGATCGCTCGGCTCTCCACCTTTCATTTCAATGCGCGCGCGCAGAATGATTGCCTGGCGATCCTTCGCATCGTTTTTCAGAATGCCGTCGATTTCGTTTTTCGCGCCGGCGATGTCGCCGTGCATCATCAAAATTTCGGCCAGACGATAGTGGCCCTGAGTGTAATCGGGCGATTTCGCCACGACTTCCTTGTAGATTGCGATGGCTTCATCCAGTCGCCCGACCGCAGAATAGAAATCTGCCAGCACTGAGCGTCCTTCAGGCTTGTCCTTATCAAGTTCGGCCAGCGCTTTATAAGCATCCTCGGCTTTGTCGAATCGTTTATTGACCAGATAAAAGCTAGCCAGTACAAAACGCGCTTCCCGATTGGCTTCGTTGACCTGAACTGCTTTGAGAAACTCAGCCTCCGCCAGATCCAGGCGGCTTAGTTGCACCAGAAACTTTCCGTATTCGTAGTGAGCGAGCGCCGAGGCGCCGTTGACTGAGATCGCCCGTTGAAAAGTGGCTTCCGCCGTTACCAGGTCTTTCGTCAGAGCGTAGAATCTAGCCAGACTCAGGTATGATTCGACGCGCTTCGGATCAATCTCGATCGCGCGATTCAACTCTGCGAAGGCTTCCGGCTTATGGTCCTGCGCGAACAGGACGCTACCCATCAGGACGTGACCTTCGATGTGATTCGGATTTTTCTGCAGCACTTCTTTTGCCAGTCGCTCGGCTTCAGTGATCGCCGCGGGCGACTGCTTGCTGCCCATCAAATAGTAGTTACCCAACTTTACCCGCACATCGAGGTTGTTCGGATCCAGCTCGACCACCTGCCGCATTTCTTCGAATGCTTCCTGGTAACGTTGCAGGCCTTCGTAGGCGTTCGCCAGTCCCCAGTGCGCTTCGGCGAGTTGATCGTCGATTTGCAAAGCGTTCCGGAATTCAAGCGACGCTTCCTGAAACTTTTTGTCTTTCAGTAGAGCCTGGCCACGAGCGACGCGTTGGGCTTTAGCTTTTTCAGGTGTGGTGCACGCGCCCAGAAATAGGGCGGCGGCAATCAGGGTAAGCAGAGGTAGGACGTAGAACTTTCGGCAGCACTCTCGACTTTTCATTACGACTGTCTCCATGGGCGGCCAGGAAGTTTGCATTAAGTTCCAGTTCGGCCGCTGGGTTGGTTCGCTGAGGCGATTGGTCTTCGGCAACGGGCAAATGTCACTCGAAGGCGCCAAGAGCGAAGTCTGTTAAGTATCAAAAATCGTCACTCGCACGCACTGGCGAGTTAGAGATAAGAAAGGTCCAATTCGCAGGTTCTCCCAGGAAATTCCCGAGAGCGGTTCATTGGTAGAGGCAGGCTACACCCCGCCTTTGAGAGGCTAATTCGGAACAAAAGCGGGCAGTTCGCTGACGGCCCACGAGGCGAGATCGAGCGCGGCTTTCTGGGACTCTTCCTCAGAATTGCCCAGCGGAACCATGACCCGGACCATGGCCCCATCGGATCGCCGGCCTCGTACGCTGTCGAGAATCGTGTAGATCTTTCCCCAATATTCACTGGCAGTAGTGCGGCCACGCCCCTGATACCAGTAGATCATCAGGGCGCGTTCTTTGCCGTTCTGAACTACAAAGCGATTGGCTTCAAAGGCGAGCCCGCCGTCTTGTGGGGTAATCGAGATTCGCGTTCCTTCACTCATGGTCCAGCCGGAACCGGGCAGGCAATTCAGCGGGCTGTGATAGGTCGCGCCGTTTCGTTGCGTTGCGTAGTAACCGACATAGAACGAACCCTGGCGACCGTTTGATTCAAAGTTACGGGACAGGTAATCATCGGCGCGGAGTATCTTCTCAGTCTCGTCGTCAAAACGCGTATCGCCTCCGATTTGATGCCACGATCCCAACTGAGAAGGAAAATCCTTTAAGGCGCGGCGTGAAATCTTAGCTTCGCCCGCTCGCTCCCAAAGATTGATAATGCCGCCGCCCAGCAGCAGCGTCACGAACAGGATCCAGAATCGGATAGTGTTGTTTCGAGTCTTCATCTTCACAAAATGGGATTCACCTGGCCGACAGATATCTTGTTCATCTTGTAATTCCTGTCCCTGTCCTTCCTGGCAAAGGCCGCGGCGCGATCCATCACCCACCCCGTTGCGAACAGGAGCAGAGCGGCTACGATGTAGATGACCCAGCCCGAGAACGAATGAAAGAATCCGTCAGCCACGCGCGTGCCATAGTAGTGCGCCAGCACTCCGGTGCCGCTGACGCGTAGGGCATTGGTAAGTATTGCTATAGGCACCGCCGCGATCACCAGCATCAGCGACCGCCAAAGTGTGAAGCTCTTGAGATGTCCAACAAACTTTAGTTTGTCGTGTTTCTCCCCTGAGATATTCCCGGAAGACGACGACAAATTGAAATTTGTCGGACCCCCTTTTGGCTTCGTAAAGTAAGCGTAAATCACGGCGAGCGTAACCAGCGTCATTAACGAACGTATGCCGCTGCACGCTTCGACGACGGCGAGTTTCTTCGGCGTACTTGCACCGAGCGGCATCAATTCGATTACATTGCCTTGCCGGAGCACTGGAATGTTCAAGAGCGACATTGCGCCGACCGCACAACGGGAAGCGAAAAGCTGCAATGGGAAAGCGATCTTGTTAAAAACAATCTGTGGAATTGGGATCGCCAGGACGAATAGCATCAGTGGCACGAAGACCAAACGCAGCAGTCGAAAGCCCCAGAAGAAGATCGCCACGCTGGCCATCATTACCACCAGCGAGATGCGCTGGAGGAAAAGTTCAGCTCCGGCCGTTCCGGCCCAAAGTGCCAACAAAGATATGGTCACGCCGATGGCTCCGAACCAGACAGCAGGCCGGGTCTGGGCAGCCTGAAATCGCTTCCGCTCTTGCCAGAGGATGTAGCCAATAACAAACGGAATCAGCAGCCCGTGCGAATAGTTTTCGTCATGCCACCAATCGCGGCCCAGCTTTTCAAGTACAGTGAAGTACACAAATGCCAGGGCACCGGCAATGAGCAAAGGTTGATAGAACTTGCGGGGGATGGCGACACTCATGTGGATTCTCGCTTCGCTCTTGAGGGGCAATCTCTTCACGAAGCCTTCTTTGGTGCGGGCCGGAAAGCAACGGCGCAATGCCTTAACGGCTCAAACAAGGGGGCAACCACGACCTTCGGCCCGCCAGGAGAGTTAAATCTCTAATTCATTCGCTTTTCCTGATTGTGTCAGCCGGTTGTGTCAGAAGCCCTATCGTCAGGGAGGGCCGCTTGTGGGAGTAGCCCTGCCTGACGGCCGGACTCCTGACAGAATTCGGTAATGCCATACGACTCGATCAACTGCGCCACGTTCTTTCGCAGGTCGAATTTGGCCGCCGCGTTGGCACGACCAGCCGCACCCATGCGCGATCGCAACTCCGGATCACTAAGCAGTCTGAGGATTCGTTCGCTCATTGCCGTGGTATCGCCACGGCTTACCAGGTGACCTGAGACGCCTTCCTCGATCAATTCAGGAATGCCGCCGACGCGCGTGGCAACAACCGGTTTCCCGTGAGCCATTGCCTCTGCGATCATCCAGCCAAAAACTTCTTCCCAACGCGAGAACTGGCAAACCACATCAGCGGCGGCAAAAACTCCTTCGCCGAACGGATCTTCAACCATGCCTGTCCAGGTAACATGATTAGCAATTCCGAGCGCATCCGCGTCCTTCATATACTGCTCGCGATTAACGCCGTCGCCGACCAGCACAAACTGCACGGCACGGTTTTGCGCGAGCACTAAACGTGCCGTGTCAAGGAAATCGGCGATGCCTTTTTCCGGAATCATCCAACTGACCTGCGTAACGATCGCCCGGTCGGTGGGAATCGAATATCGGTTGCGGAAATCCATTGCGAGCTGCGGATCGCTGTTTACTCGCGAAAGATCGACGCCGTTATAGATCATCTCAAAACGATCTCGCGGCAGCAGATCAAACGAGGTCATACATTCGTATCCATAGCGGCTGACGCAGACCACTTTTGTCACCGGTTGATTGATTACGCGGACCGCATTTCGTTTCCAGAAAGGTGCGCGGGCCTTGATATATCCGGCTGGCCGCGAATGGTGATCGGTGAAGAAAACTTGCTTGACCGATCGAACCCGCGCCAGCCATGAATAGGAATTGAGGAAGCTGACGAAGTGAAGGTGCAGTTTCTCGGGCCGATGCTTGCCCATAATTCTCATCAGGTTCCGCCGTGTATTCCAATTTCCGTTCGTCGAGTTTGCCAGCACCTCCAAAGAAATATTCGGTAAATCAAGAAAGCGGCGCACTTCTTCCGTGGGTTCGGACAAGAAACAGAGCACACTTTTCCACCCACGTTCACCCAGTTGAAGTGAAAGCTCGCGCGCGAAGGTTTCCGTGCCTCCGATGCGCAGCGGCTTAACTCCAAATACTGAAAGTAGCGTCGACATATGCAGTTGAAGTAACTATCGAAAACCGATTCGGATCCGGCGAATAGGTTGAGCGTTGGCTAAAACATTCGCCAGGCCCGCTTAATAATCGCGTGTGCGCGGTCGCGGACCCGCAGCATTCGAATTCGGGCGTCGTGGGAAACACAGAAAGCGCGATAGGACAAAGAAGGTCCGTCCGGTCGTTCAAAGGCCGGCTGGAAGTTGGTCTTGTTGCCAAAGCCGAGAATCCGACAGTCTTCTTCAGACAAATCGCCGAGAAAGGCAGCATTCAGCAGCAGTGGATGATAGCGGTAGTAGCTGACATCCTCTTCTCGCAAAGGAATTGACGGATCGTGATAGGCATAGAAGACTGCCTGGCGTTGCTCGAGCATGGGAAACCCCTGACGATGGATCGCCGAACTGTCAAACATGAAAACCGTGCCAGCCTTGCCCTTTACTTCCAGCAGCTCGGACATCGGCAGGTCTTTCACTTCGGCGCGCTTCACGTCGTAGGGATGGCGCTGCTGGTGACTTCCCTTGATGAAATTGAAAGCGCCGCTGCGGACGTCGGTTAAATACAACGCCAGCTTAACCTCCTTATGGATTTCGACGGCCGCTTCCTGGTCGTACCACGAATCGCCGTGCCAACCGTGAAAGTCTCGTTTGGTCGGTAATGATTTCCAGCCCTTGGCTTCGGTCAACGCGTAGTTGGTTCCTATGTAGCTGTTCAGAATTTGTTTGACCAGAGGATGCAAAGCAAGATCTACGAACCCCTGATCCAGCATCAGCAGATCTTCAATCATGTGACGATAGGGCTCGGTTTTTGAATAGCCTTCAAAGTTATTCCAGCGCATGTGTCGCAGGCGCGCTGCGAAGGCCTGTTGCATGCCGCGCAATTGTCTGGCGCTGAGAATATCGGGCAACACCACGATGCCGTCTCTCTTAAGGTCGGTTACTAAGCGATCGGCCTCGCCGTGACGCCCTGGCGACGCCCGTTCAGGCGCTGATTGGGGATGCACCGGAATTTCCTTGACGTTTCTCATAACGGTTTTTAATCAGTCGAGCGGCAGCAGAAACTCACTCAGGCGTTCATACTCTGCCGCGAAATATTCATAAACTCCGGCTGCGGCATAGCGGAGGTTGGGCGCATTCTTCTTTGCCGCGATGTCTCTGGTCCAGGAACATCCGCGGAGCGAAGCCATCTCAGCGAGCGCCTCATTTATCTTGTCCGTAGCGTTGCTGTAGCCGGCGTTCTCCGTCGCCCATCCACGCGGGTCAAACGCCTCCGGATGATCCAAAACGTTCTTGATTGCGTCCGCCAATTCGTCGTCGTCGGCAAGCAATCCAGTTCGAGGGTTCACGTGATCCAGGTTCACCCCGCACTGATTTCGATAGACGATGATGGGCGTGCCGCAGAACATGCTTTCGTAGATTGCGCGGCTGGCGCCTTCGCGCTGCGAGAGCAGCAGCGAGGCCTGGGAATCGGCAACTATACGGGCGACTTCGGCGTGCGGAATGTCTTCGTAGATCGTCGCCTCGTTCTCCAGATCGTATTGGCGCAATAGACGCTCGATTGGCTCGCGCGTCCAACCCATGTCATAGCCGATCAGTGCAAAACGCAGCGGTCGTTCGCGCTTTACTTTCGCGGCCGCTCGGAAGAAAACTTCGTGGCGCTTCAGAGGGTCCCAGGCCGCCAACATGACCACATCGTACGCAGCCGGCTTGTCTTTCTCACGCGCCTGAAAAATCGCCGGGTCAACCCATTCGCCGGCGCCGACCCGCACCGCGACCAGATTCGTTTGCAGGCGCTCGATAAATTCAAAGTCGGCATAGCGTGGCGACTGGATCAGCACATCGAGATCGGACCCGAGATACAGAAGGAACCGAGCGTCCTGATATCCCCAACTGCTGGGCTCGAGTACGAACATGTACTGTGACGCCAGAGCGGCCAGGTCGTACACGGCGGCCATTGCCAGTACGGCTTCGCTGTACATCAACATCAAAACTCCGCGCTCGCCAGTTGCCGGATCGTAAGGCTTGAGCACAATCAGGTCGCCTTGCCGCTCAGGATCATTGTCGTTCGGATAGCGCAAGCGGACGCGATGCTCCAGAGGAAAAGCGCCGTAGAGTCTTCTGATCTCCCGGGCCTTGTCTGACTGAACAAACTCCAAACGCATACGATTCTCGGCCGCTGGAAGTAATTCACTTTCGCGGTAACAATTCTCGCGCACTACTTCCATCAGTCGCGCCACACGTTCCGCGCCAAAACCTTCGGTGCCTAATTGTCGCCACATATGCAGCATGCGACTAGCTGCTTCAAAAGGTTGGCGGCGTGCGAGCGCGGCCTTCGATTGCATGTCGAGCCAAGATCGATACGGATACTGCAGCGCCCGCGAGGCATAAAAGCGGTCTTTGAACCACTGTGACATTTCAGCCGGCAATGCTTTGGTTGGGTTCATTTCGAAGTCAGCTTTCGTCGACATTTGCACAAAGTCTTTGCCAGGGGCCCCGTCCCATTCGGCCGGTTGGCAAGAATAAAAGCGGATCCTCAGGTTTGTTCCTGAAATTGCGCTGGCACCCCGTGGTTTTCCGGCGGCACATCGCCGGGCTTTGGCGCAGATTGAGGTTTATTTACGCTGCGCCGGATATATAGCGCCCTCATTAAAGACGGAGCCAGCCGCGCGAACCATAACGCGCCCCGCGTTTTCAAACTCGGCCTCAGTCGATTCGATGTGGCGAACGCTTCGCGCGCGCGCGCAAAGTCACCCGGTAACAAGTAGAGTTTGCCCAGTTCGTATTGCACCAGGGCGGTTCGTTTTCGGATCACCGGCTCAACTTCAGCGCGTTCCTCAGGGGTCAGGCCGTATGACTGCCTGACCTTTTCAAAGATCAGCAGCTCTCGCAGGTGCGAGTTGATCGCGCCGCCGGTAAGGCTGTTGAGCCGGGCGCGATACTTCAACAGCACGCGTGGTTGATAAGCCAGACGAGTTCCGCGTCGTGCGAGGCGCAGCCAGAGATCGAAATCCTGCGCATTGCGCAGCTTCTCGTCGAAAAGGCCAACCTCCAGAATGTGTTCGCGACGAACCAACACTCCCGAGGTAATCAGGCTTCGTTCACCGCTGAGTAAGTCAAGAAACGTCACTTCTTTTGGTGGCGCTGCTTCCATTACCGTTTCGAAATAAGTCCGGCCCGCGTCCGGCGATTCGCCAACAATCAAAGCGTCCGCGCAAACCAAATCGCAATTTCGCTCGCGAATGACTGCCAGCTGGTCTTCGAGGTAATGCGGAAGCCAAAGATCGTCAGCGTCCAGGAAACCCACAAACTCGCCGCGCGCGGCACGCAGGCCGGCGTTGCGAGCGGCACTCGCGCCGCGATTTTCCTGTTTCAGATAACGAATGCGTTCCCTGAAGGGCATCAGCACACGCTCAAACTCCCGGGTATCCGGCGAGCCATCGTTGATGACGATCACTTCAAAATCAGTAAATGTTTGCGCAAAGACAGACCTGAGCGTCTCGCTGATGTACGGCGCAACGTTGTAAGCGGGAATGACAATGCTCACCAGCGGGAGCGCATCATTAAGTTGGGACCCCGGCGGTGCGCCGGCGGTTGAATTGCCCTCTCTGGATGTTGTCATTGCGCGTTCCATGCTTTTATGAAAATGAGAAAGTGAACTCGCCTCCGCATTTCTTCGCGTAAATGTGATAGGTTTGGGCCGCTTCGATTGCGTACTGATAGTCCCGCCAGCCCGTCAAATGAATCAAGGCAGCCAGCCGCAGGTTTCTTTTGCTGAGAATCTGGTTCGGAAAATCGACGGAACCCAGCAGCTCAAGCGCCTGTCGCAGAGCCCATCGCTTTTTCGAGGCATTCTCATTTGCCTGATAACTCTCGTTCCACTGGTAGGCCAGGCCGATGGGGGTTTCCAGCGGACACGGCTCATGACCGGGATAGGCCTGCCAGGGAACCGCGGTCACCTCAGGAGTGAATCGAGACAACCACTTAACGTAGAACTTGTGCTGCAGACAAACGTCGAACGGAGTAGCGATGACCGATTCGAGAAACTGTCCATCGAAGAAGGGTAACTGAAATTCCAGCCGGTGCAGATCGATATCCTCGAAGTGGTTCATCAGCTTGCGGCGCTGGTCGTTGTGCATCAGGAACAGATAGAAGTTACGGCCGGCGTCTTCGGCGTGCAGTTGACTTAGTTCTTCGTGAATGCCGCGCTTAATGACCTGGCAGATGTTTTCAAGAATCTGCGGCCGGAAGAGTTGGCGCGGAACGTGTATGTGCTCTCTCTGTAAGTATTCTTCGATTGCCCCGTCGATGTTTCCGGTGCGCATCAGCTCGACGATTGATTTGCTTATGTGAACCAGACCGAGCAAGACGCTTCCGCCTTCGCCGGACCAAACCACTCGCGGACGTTCCGGTGGCGATTGACGGAAGGACTGCGATTCTTTCAAGGCTTTGGCCATTAGTGACGAATAATCGGGAACGCTATCGCCAAGCTCCTTCGGCAAGCTTTCATGAATCGAACCAATCGCTTCGGCGAAATCATTTCCGAAACAGTAGTCCTGCGTTCCGGGTCGCGCGAAATTAAACGTGTGCACCCGCGCACGCTCAGGGCGCAAAGCTGCAACTACGCATCGCGAATCAAGTCCGCCGCTCAGATAAGCCGTCGTCGCTCGGTCATTTCTGATTCTGCGATCCACGGCCGTTTGAAAACGATCGTAGACAGTTTCCAAACGCACGGCTTCGGAATCACTTGAAGTGGCGATCTCATCCCATCGCCAGTAACGGCGTCGCGAAATTGTTTCGTTGGTTATCCGGACAATCTCGCCCGCTCTTAGCAGCGAAATGCCGGCGTATGGCGTGCGGTCGGCAAGCGGCGCACCCAGTCCTACCAACTCGGTCACCGCGCGCAGATCCATCTGCTTAGGAACCAGCGGTAACTCTTCAAGGATGCGCAGCGCGCTGGCAAAGACGATCACATCGTTGTGAGCCCAGAAATACAGAGGCCTGACGCCGAGCTTGTCTGCCATGAGTGAGAGAGCGCCCGTTTGTGGCTGATAGTGAACCATGCAGAAGGTGCCATCGGCTTCGCGCAATACATCCCAGTTGCCCTTCAGACATTGGTCATGGACGACAGCCAGATCATGTTGCCGGTTGGAGACGGATGCTGCTTCGCGATTAGCCAGCAGAGGTTCTCCGGCCATCAATGACAACGCGCCGCTCTGATCCACGATAAATCCGGGCTCGCCGAAAGCTCCCACATCCACTTTCGCAAAAAAGGTGCTGTGGTCCCTAAACACTTTGATCTCATCAGCCGGATTGCGCGAAATCGATTGCCTTATACGGGCGCAAGCCGAGTCGGGCAGGGGCTGATTGTTTCGGGAAAGAATCCCCGCGATCAGGGTCATGCTCTACCTCCCGCTAATGCGCCGACTCCCGCGCCCCGGCGCGGCATCGCCATCGCGATTCCAGTCAACCAGCTTTCAAACTCAATTGGTGACAAGGTGTTGTTGTCCAGAAATCGCGGCAGCAATAATCGATTAGAGTTTTGTGAGGCAAATCCCGTCTCGCAAGTGGTGCCGGAAATCACGCCGGCCTCCTGCAACCAGGGCAGGAACCTTCGATCGTAAGCCCCGCTCGGATAACAGAAATGCGTGGCCCGCGAGCCGGTCATCTCCTGGATGCTACGGCGGTTGTCTTCAATCTCGCGGATGAATAGCGCGCGATCACCGGGCGTTCGGTGACGGTGTGTATGCAACTGAATGTCGGCACCACCAGCGGCCAATTGACTGACTTCATCGGGCCGCAGGTTGTGCATGACCCGCTGCTCGATCAGAGCGTCGTAGTCGACCTTAATGCCGCCGGCCAGGCTCGCCAGGAGAACGTCTTTCTCTTCCGCGGATAATTTCCGGGCGCGCGCAAACGCATGTATCGCCAGACGGGCGAACTCCTGCGCCTCGCTGCTGCGCAATTCTATTTTCAAATCCTCTCCGATGACCGGTTTCAAATCGAGAGTCTCGTTCCTCCCTTTCCAAAGCAGGTACGAGCACATCAGATCAAAGACCGGCCGGTTGTAGTACGAGTAGAACGTTGTCAGGTAGAGCGTCACCGGCAACTCAAATTCTTTGATCAGCGGATATGCCCTGCGGTAGAAATCCGAAGTGCCGTCATCAAAGGTCATGGCCACGGCCCGGTCCGGCAAATCGTTCGCGGCGAGCCGTTCAATAGCTTCACCAAGCGGCAAGACTTTGCATCTTGATTTTCGGAGTTGTCGCAATCGCGTGCGAAAGACCTCGGTCGAAATAAACTGCGAGCCGTTCCAGAGATGCTCATCCGACAGAGATATCCCGTGATAGGCCAGTATCAATAGTCGCTGCCGGCGCCAGCGGCTATTGTGCACCAGCGTCGATACGCCCGCGGTCTTCAGGGACATCAGGGCTGCTTGCTTGAATCGTTTTAGCATCGTCGAATTGTTATTCATGCGACCGACTCTCGATCGCGTTTCCACAGCAGGAGGAGCATTTCTTTAAAGCTGCGCATCGCCAATCTTCCCGCCGGCAGCGCTGAAAAGATTAGTAGCGAAACCGCAGCGACAATCATGAAGGCGATGCCCAGCCGGGTGATAAGACTTGGCAAGACTCCCAACCAGGGGCGGCAGATCAGCAACGCCGCCAGCGAGCAAACTGAGGCGCAGAACGCCGGAGCAATCGTGCGATAGAAGTCCGCTGATCGAACCGGTCCGCGGCGGCCGACATACCAGAACAACAGCGGCGTCGTAACGCAAAGATCCGTCGCGGCGTACGCGGCCGCAACGCCGGTGGCTCCCCACGGCAGGCCCGCCAGGATGGAAATGACTCCGATGCCGCTGCTAATAAATCCCCACTTGAACATTTCGCGCGTGCGGCCCTGGGTGGTGAATAACCACTGCACGGTGCGCGTGACCGGTTGAATCATGGCCGCCACGCCCAACAGCATGAAGATGCGTCCGGTGTCGCGCCATTGTGGACCGAGCAGAAAGAGCACCAGCCAGTCAGATGTAGCAATCATAAAGATCACGCCGGGCATCGTGACCATCGCGATCTTTTCGAGCACTCGCAGATAGGCGCTCCGATAACGCTCAGGCGAATCGGACAAGCGACTCAGCGCGGGCACCGCAACCGACACCAGCGGGCTATTGATTTGCGCCATAGGCAACAGCAGAAGTTGATACGCTCTGGAGTAGACGCCCAGTTGGTATGCACCCCAAAACTTTCCGATCAGCGCGTTGTCCAGGTTGTGTGATAAATAACTCATCACATTAAAGCCGGTGAGATTTCCGCCATATGAGATTAACGAGCGGATGTCTTTGCTGCTTCCCGGCAAACCAGGCCGCCACCTGCACGCCGTCCACAGTCCAATGATTGCGACCACAGCCAGCACCATCTGATTGATCACCAGCGCCCAATAGCCAGCACCGTACCAGGCGGCGACGATCGCCGCGCACAAACCTACAGTCATCGCGGTAATCTCGATGATAGCGACAGCGGTAAAGCGCATCTGGCGCATCAGAATGGCTTCGTGCTGAATAGTCAGCCCCGTCAGGAAAATCGTTACGGCATAACCGGCGGTGATGCCGATCAGTCGCGGCTCTTTGTAGAACCAGGCCAGCAGCGGAGCGCCGGCCAGGGCCACCAGCATGATTGCGGCACTCAAACCCATATTCAACCAAAAGAGAGTACTCACCTGTCGGTGATTGAGCTCAGACCATTTGATCGTTGCGGTGGACAAGCCCATGTACTGGAACATCCCCAGAAAGCTCGTCAAGATTGCCACCATGCCGATCAGGCCGTAGTCCTGCGGAACCAACAAACGCGCCAGCAGGATCGTCGCGGCGGTGCTGACGGCAAACTTCACGAGTTGCGCCGACAGAGTGACCGCGCCGCCACGGGTGGAACGTCCCGCCAGATCCTTCTGCAAATGATCTGTGCGAAAGTGGCGGTTCGGATCGTCGATGACAGGCTGTTGCAGTTCTTTTGCTCCGGGAATCATCTCGGGAAAGCGTGTCTCAATCGTGGGATCGGGCGGTGGGCCGCGTCAGGAGGGCGGCAAGATTGCCACCAACATTATACAGGACGAAGGTGGTCACGAATCCAGTGAAATTTTGTCAGTCAGGGGAAAATTGCTTCGGAATGTGTCTATTTTGCCGTTAGAATCCTGAATTGAGGTTACGCTGCAGATTTGTTAGAGGCGAGTTCAAGACTTTTCGGGGGGTTTTACTGAAACCGAACCGATCGACAATGCGCGTGCTGCATTTTGCTCCGAGAGTCTGTTGGCCGCTGGACACCGGCGCCAAGCTGCGAAACTATCACCTCGCCCGGGTTCTTTCCGAACGGGCCGACATTACTTTGCTTGCCTTCACCGACGGAGAGCAGTCACTGAGCGAGTTGGAAAAGTTCTACGAACAAGTTATCGCAGTCCCCAGGGACCCGGGTTATACGCTCTCAAAAATCATTCGCGGCACGTTAGGGAGCACGCCGCTGCCGGTGCTCAACTACACGACCGGCTCAATGAAGCGTGCGCTGGAGAACATCTTACAAGAACAGGACTTTGATATTGTCCAGGTCGAAAGCGTTCATCTGATGACCTATCTGCCGATTATCACCACGGCTCGGCAGCGACCCTTGATGATTTGCGATTGGCACAACATCGAATCCGAACTGATGAGTCGATACAGCGAGCGCGAGCCGAATATCCTGAAACGGGCTTACGCTGGAAAAACTGCGCGGTTGATGAGCGAGTTCGAGCGCCGTGCCATGCACGACTTTGACGCGCACATCGCAGTCAGTCAGAGAGACGCCCAACAGCTTCGCAATCTCAACTCGGACGCGCGCGTGTTTGTGATTGAAAACGGAGTTGACACGGCATACTACGAGGAAGCCTCTGTCTCGGGTGCCAACGCAGCGAGCAAACCAACCAAAATCGTGTTCGTCGGTTCGATGGATTATCACGCCAACATTGATGGCGCAGTGAGTTTCGCGCACGACGTTTGGCCGGGTTTGCGCGATCGTCATCCGGAATTGAGCTTTACCATTGTCGGCCGCGATCCTGCGCCTGAGGTTCGAGCGCTGGCGACATATCCGGGCATCGAAGTAACCGGCACGGTTGATGACGTGCGACCGTCCTATCGCGAAGCTTTGGCGGCGGTCGTGCCACTGAAAGTCGGCGGAGGCAGCCGGCTCAAAATTCTTGAGGCAATGGCCGCGGGCGTGCCCGTCGTCTCAACCACTCTCGGCGCTGAAGGGTTGGACGTGCATGATGGCGAGGACATTCTGATCGCGGACACCAACGAGCAACTGGCCGAGAGAATTGTTTCTGTGATTGAGAGCAAAGAACTTCGACACCGACTTAGCGCGGCCGGACGCGCTCTGGTTTCTGAGCGTTACGATTGGTCCAGGTTGGGCGCGAATCTATTCGAGACATTTCAGCAGCTACTAACTGAGCAGCCACACTGATGCCCGACGCACCATTACTCCTCAGGATTCTTTCGCTGGTCGAAGCGACAACGATCAATGCCGTCGCCAGGAACGTTCTGGAGTTCCATCGCTCGGCAAATGAACTTAGTCATAAGTCTGCTCAGTTTCCAGCTATCGAAGGCAGTGTCGTGACCTTTGAACGGGGCGAGAGCGACTCGCCAAACGAATTTGTGACGGCTGCCCGTGACCTTGGTCTGGCAGTGGAAATCATTCCTGAGCGGCGCCGTTTCGATCTCGGTGTTCTGCCCAAGCTCAAGAAAGTAATCAATGAACACAGCCCAGACATCGTGGTGACCCATTCCGTGAAGTCGCATTTTCTGCTGTGGCGATCACACAGCTCGCGGAAATGTCCCTGGGTCGCCTTTCACCATGGCTACACCTCAACCGACAGAAAGATGCGTGTCTACAATCGTCTCGATCGATGGTCGCTGCCGGCAACTGATCGAATCATTACCGTTTGTCAGGCCTTCGCGCGAGACTTGTCGCGCAACACCGGAGTCGCGCTCGACGATATATCTGTCCTGCACAATTCGATTCGACCGCAGTTGCCGGCAACCGACACCGAAGCACAAGCGGTGAGATCCCGGTTCGGCATCGCCGATGACGAGTCCCTGATACTTGCCGTTGGCCGTTTGTCGAAAGAGAAAGCGCACATCGATTTGATTGCGGCGTTTAGTGGTCTGCGCAAGTCAACTCCCGAAGTAAATGCAAAGCTGATGATCGTAGGGGAGGGACCGGAGCGCGGAAGATTGGAAGCTGCCGCCAATTCGTTTGGTTGCAAAGAGAGCGTTGTCTTTGCGGGCCAGGTCAGCAACGTGTGGCCTTTCTATTTTGCCGCTGATGTGTTCGTCCTGCCTTCGCACAGTGAGGGCTCGCCCAACGTTTTGCTGGAAGCCATGGCGGCTGGAATTCCGATCGTGGCGACGGATGTAGGTGGAGTGCCGGAGATGGTCGAGCACAACCAGAGTGCACTGCTGGTTCCGGCTAGCGATCGCCCAACGTTGGGCGCAGCAATCGCTCGCGTGCTTACGGAAGACGATCTTGCGCAACGTTTGACGGAGAATGCCTCGTCACTGGTCGGGACACGGTACTCGCCGGAGAACTATGTTCGCACTCTGGTTGAGATTTATCGCGAGGTTGTGAGGAATCGACAAGACAAATGAGTCGCACAGACATCAGTCTGCGTCTTAACTTATCGTTGAATCACAGACTAGAGTCTGTGCCATTCCATCAATACCGCATCCAGTAATAGATCATCTTCACGTACTCGCCGGCGACCACTCGCCAGCCCCAACGACGCAGCCACCACGTCGAGGGCGCAGGTGTCTGCCATCCCGGTGGCGGGCTGTCGATGCCTACTTCGATGCCACTGCGTTCACTGGCGTGACGCATCGACCAGAGCGCGCGGCGCGAATGATAAGCGGAAGTGACGACCAGCAATCGCTTAAGGTTGTGAGCAGTAGCGTAATCGCGCAGGCCCAAACTCTCTTCATAAGTTCCCAGCGCGATGTCCGAAATCACTTGAATCTTTTCTGCCGGTACGCCGTGTTGTTGCAGTTCTTTGGCGGCCAGCTCATAGAAATACGGATTGCGCTCTTCGACATTGTTCCATCCGCTGATCAGACTGTCGTTAGTGAGAATGACAATAGGCGCGCGGCCTTCGCGGTAGAGTTTAGCTGCCCAGGCGGTGCGTTCCCGGTAGGTCGAAGAACCGCTCAAGACAACGATCGCGTCGGCGGAGGTCAATTCAGCCTTGACGATTAAGAAACGCGCCGCGAGCCAGGCACAGAGTGGCCACAACACTACGGCGGACAAACCGGCGATCAGCAGGACGCGCCGTCGACGCGCCGACTTTGCTTTGGACGACGGGAGCGTCTTCGACGCGAATCGTTGCGTCGGCCGCATGGTTAAGGTGCTTATTCGTTCAGTCGCCATTCCCGGCCAATTCGTGTTGTGACACGCGCAGCTTGCGCGTGTGATTCGCGGGCGGGACTCCCGTGCCGCTTTCAGACTGATCACTACGCGGTTGAGCCAGCAACTCTTCATACAGCTCCAGCGTGTTTTGCAGGTGACGGTCACAGGAAAACTTTTCCGCGACGATCAGTTTGCCGCGTTCGCCCATCGCGCGCGCCTGCTCCGGACTGTTAAGCAGATCAATGATTCGCGCGGCCATACTTAAGTCATCACCGGACGGCACGACGTAACCGGTTTTGTCTTCGGCGATCGCTTCGCGCGCGCCGCCCACGTCGGTAGCTACCACCGGCAGTCCGCCTGCCATGTATTCGAGAATCGCATTCGCGAAACCCTCGGCCTTTGAGCTGAGCACGCCGATATCAGAAGCGAACAAAAGGTTGGCGACGTTATCGCATCGTCCGATGAAGAAAACATCTTTCTCAATTCTCAGTTCCGCGGCCAAAGTCCGCAGGCCTTCCATCAGTCCACCTTCGCCGGCGATCGCGAATCCGGCGTCGGGAACTCTTGCCCGCACATGTGCCGCAGCGCGCAGGAACATCGGATGATCTTTCACCGGATTATGGAGGTTCGCGACGATCGAGATGTAGCGGCGGTCCGCCGGCAAGCCGAAGGCGGCCAGCGCCTCTTCCTTCCGCAAACCGGGGCGCACTTTTAGACGTTCCATGTCGAGGCCGTTGTAATGCTGAATGATCTTCGCCGGATCCACACCCTCTTTGATCAACTGGTTTTCTACCACGTGACAGTTCGCGATGACGCGGTGGGCCAGACGAAACGCCACGCGTTCGGCGCGTTTTTGCATCGGCGTGCGGAACCCATCGGTTTCGCCTTTCGAAGTCACGCGCGCGGGCACTCGGCCCAGAAATCCGCCGGTCATTCCAAAGATGTTTGTGTAAAAGCAGTGCGTGTGCACCACGTCGATTTTCTTCTCTTTAATGAAACGCACCACCCGCCGGATCTGCCTGGCGAAGTTGAGATCATAAAAGCTCGTCAGCGCGTATTCGTGGATCTCTCCGAGGCCAAGCTGATCCGCCTCAGCACGCAGCGAACCGCGATCCTGCAAACAGGCGAGATAGACCCGGCACTGGCCGCTGGTGTGCAACTGACGCAGAAGCTGTAACGCCTGGCGCTCACTTCCGCCCTGCTCAAAACTGTCGATGATAAATAGAACGTTCGGCTTCACCTTAAGCTCACCTAATGGGTTCCCAACGGGCATAACGCTCGCCGCGGATAAACTGATAACAGGCAATCAAAGACGCCACATTCGCGAGCACAAAATATTGTGGCAGCGCGAGCAGACGGCTGCGGATGCCAACTTTTTCAAGCAGCCACGCGAGTAAAGCGGAGCCATAACCGAGAAGCTGGGTCGCGAACAGCATTCGATAGGCAAAAGACGCAGGCGCCAGCATGGCCGAGGCAGCGAAGAGAGAAATTAGAAAGAACGGCACGAGATAACGCATCACCTTGTGCGAAAGAAGCTGTACGGCGTAGAAACCGCTGCGAAATGGATTGAGCATTGAACGATGTCGCCATAGGTCGGTGAAGGTCTGGGCAATGACGCGCACGCGCATCTTCAATTCAGCATCGCTGCGTCGATTGGTCTGTTCGGTGCAGACCGCGTTCGGCTCGTAGACGGCGCGCAGTCCCTGCTCGACCATTTTGGTCGCGATGATGAAATCGCTGCACGCTTCATGATCGAGAGGCACGTAAGCCGATCTTCGTACCGCATAGAGACAGCCGGAGGCGCCGATTAGAGAGCCGGCCCGGCTTTCGTGTTTCTTGAGAAAGGTTTCGTAACTCCAGTATGAGCGGGCGCCGCGGCCGACGCGGGAATCCGTCGGGTCTACGTAGAGGAGCCGTCCGGCGACACAGCCAACTTCGGCATCCGCAAAGTTCGGCATCATTGTGCGGATGACATCCGGCTGATAATGACTGGTGGCGTCAGAAAAAATAATGATTTCACCATGTGCTTGTTCCACGCCCGCGTTCTGCGCCGCGGTCTTACCTAAGCGTTCAGGCTGGCGACAAAGCCGCACGCCGCGCGCTGAAAACTCCCGCACGATCTCGTCAGTGCGATCGTTCGAACAGTCCGACGCCACGACTATCTCCAAAAGCTCGCGCGGATAATCGAGCGCCAGAGTATTTTCGAGCTTCGCGGCCAGGGCGCGCTCTTCATTGTAGGCGGTGATGACGATCGTAACCGTTGGTTCAAGCGTGTCGCGACGCACTCGCTTAGGCCGCAGCGTGCTGGCTACCGCGAGCAGCAACGGATAGCCGGCGTAAGTATAGAAGAGCGCCGTCGCGCTCAAGCCAAAAATTATCTCTGCTGCCACTCTTAACGTCATGTCATTAATGCTTCGCACTCGTTGACCAGAGACGCCTGCGCGTGCTTGTTCTGCTTTCGCTCTTTACGATTTTCGACGACGACAAATTGTCCGGTTTCAGATTCGTATAGCCGGCGCAGGCAAACTGCATAACCAATCAGATAGAAAACGTACCAATTGAATGACACCGAAAGAAAGAAACTCGAAACCATGTAGGCAATCAGAGACGCCTGCAAGCCCACCGCCAGATAATAGAAAGACGAACTGCGGCGTGCGCTGAAGGTTTCGCGAGCGATCTGTCCCAACTTTCGCAACGGCGAGATGATGAACGTCAGGTAGCAGACCAGGGCCGACATGCCCAACTCAGCCGCGACCTGCGTGTAGGAATTGTGGGTGACCAGACCCCGATAGGACATTTCCGGCTGATAGTTCCCCATTCCGATGCCGAGCAGTGGATGGCGGAGTGCGATGTAGATCGAGCGAAAAAGCTCGCCGCGTCGGGCATCAGCCGAACCGCCTGGATCAAGACTGGGATTGAAGATCGAGAGTAAACGACCGCCATATCCGCTGGGAGCAAGGAGGACTACCGCGACGGCTACGCCGAGAACGGCCAGTAGAATCTCGACCCGGTGACGGCCGCCGAGCTTTACCGTGAAAAAAACGAAAACTACTACCAAGCCAAGGAAAGCCCCACGCGAATACGAAAGTACGATCGCCGCGATCATCAAGGTCGCACAGGCTCCATAGAAGACTCTGCGGCCTGCTCCCTTTGATATGAATAGAAGGGCAACTGAGATCGGCAGGATGGTGACGAGGTGAAGCGCCATGTCGTTAGTATTACCGAAAATGCCTGTACCTCTGCCGCTGGCGCGATAACCTTCAACTGTCATCAGGCCCTGTCGATACTCGTTGATTGCCTGGACGCTCAGCCACATAGCGGCCGCCAGCGCCAGAAACATTAGACCACGCAGTCGCGACTCAGTCCGGACGACATTTACCATTACGATAAAGATCACGACGCATCGTATGAATGTCCCACTGAACTCCTGCCAGGCTACCGGCCGATTAATGGCCAGCGGAATTGAAAGCAGCGCCGTCAGCGAGAAAAGCAAAACCAGATGCACCTCGCGGGGACGCGCAGTCAGTGCGCCTTCCAAAGACAATTGAGTAGGTAGGAAAAAACCAAGCGTAGCGATGCCCACGACCAGCGCAATCGAGGCTGTTAGCCGCGACGGATAAAATTCACCGGGCCGCGCGTAAAGAATGGCAGTGAAGAGAAAGAGCGCCGCATAAGAAAAAACATGGCCCGGCCTTAGATATGTTGCGGTGGAAGCTGCTTTCGGTATCCGAGGTAGCGTCGGCGTCTTGCCTGAAACCGCGCTGTCAAGGGCACTGCGCCGGCTCGCGGCTTTGCCAGGCGAGACTTTGGCGCCCACGTTATGGGCCGCGTCTCCGCGTCGCGACCGCGTCACGGGTTGGTAATCAATCAGTAGATTTCGCCGTGGCATGTCTGGCACCCAGTGTGACCTGCTTGAGTTGGAACGCACGCGATTGTCAAAACAAGAAGAAGCGCAGGACCTCTGCGCTTCTTCGGTATGTATCGCTATCTCAAGTTTCGGACGAAGAGCAACTAGATCGCTACACTTTGTTCGTCACCGATCGCTACCAAAGTACGGACGCGCTCACGCAGGGCCAGCTCGAACATCCGCGCCTCTTCCACTTCGGTAAACGAAAGCGCGCGCAGCTCGTGCTCAATGCGGCGCCGATAGTCGGACACCAGAGAGTCAGAAACGCCTAATGTAGCGGCAACTTCCAGTTGCGTCGCGTGATCGGGACTCAGGTAACAATGCCATAGCACGCCCAGCATGCGATTGTATTGTTTCATCTTGTTGCGGACATTGCCCTGTAGATTGGTCAGGAATTTGTCCACGGAACCGGCCGCCTCTTGTTCGGATTCGTGCCGCAACAAACTCTCTTCGGGGTTTTCACGCTGATCCGCCGGATCGTAGCGTGGGCCGTCGGAATCTCCGTCATCGCCACCCAGCGGAACCAGATAAATATCCATGACCGGCAGACGCGACATGACCAGACTGCGCAGCGTGCGCACGTCGGCCGGCGCATCGATGGCGTCCAGGACTGAGACAATCAAGTCTTCGAGATCCGAGTTGCTGATTACAATCTGTGCGTCTCCTGTGCACCCTACCATGCGGGTGTCACGCTGGCGAACCGGAATCATGTGCGCGCGTTGCTCAAGTTCGTGCGAGTTGCGGCCAGGCTTGCTGCTAGGCCACTCGCTCAACCCGTAAACTCGATCGGCCAACCGGCGGTGTTGGTGTTCTTCGGAAAGACCGCTACTGTCAAAGCGTCTAAAATTTGTGCTGGACTGGATCAGAGTGGAGATGCGACGAGCAAGTCGATAGCTTTCCGGATGTCGCTTGCGCAGTTCGGCCGTTAGCAAATTCGTCAATTCGATCTGGCCAATCTCGCATTCAATCTCGGCGTCAGTCATCGCGGTATCAAGATAATGTTGAAAACGCGACTTGGTTAGCAGTTGAACGAATAATTCCTGTGTGAGATCGGTATAAGCGCTGCTTGCGCCCTCTTCAATCAAGAGGCCGGCACTTCGCGAAGCTCGCACCAGCGGGTGATTGCTGACGATGCGATGCAGCTCAGCCCACAACCGGTTGACGTCGGAGTTATTCAAGCTTTCGACCCAGTGCCCGGCTCTGGCAGCGCGTTCCGACGACCGACTGGGGCGCGACACTTCACGAGGCACGTTGACAGGAGTATCTGGCGTCGTTTTTTGAGTGATTGATTTCACGATGTTTCCCGTAGGATGAACACGAATGCAGGAACTGGTTTGCGGCTTGATTTGATCGAAAGGATCGCTGACATTCGCTGTGGACTGCCTTGAATTGTCCGATGGCTCGCGGTAAGGAAGTTGAGAGACTTGGGGCGGATCTAGCCTGGTGAAGGCAGACCCAAAGCGACTCATCGAGACGGGCAGCTAATCTGTTTACTTTTATCCCGGAAAGATGCTGCTTGTACCGACTCTTCTCAGCCGGACAAACGCGGGGACCTGCGGTTCGATTAATGCCACAAATGCTAAGCATTATCGAAGAGGGAATCGAGGAGTAAAAAGCTCCTCAACCAACCACGGCCATCTTAGCAACAAATTGAAAATTGGGCAACAATTTTTTACACTCCGTGCAAATCGTTGATTTAGTTGGAGAAAGGCGGTGGTGGAGAGTGCGCCAACTCTGGAATATGGCGTCTATTAAAACTTTTTGGTGGTTGGCACCATAGTTAAAGCCAGCGAAGGAAGAACCGATGCCCTCGTCATTAGTGACCGCATTCCGCAAAAGAGTCAGTTGCCCCTCATCTCAAACTCTGCTTGCTTTTCGCCGGTCGCATTTGAGTTATGAAGACAGCGCGCGCATTGAATCTCACCTGGCTATCTGCGACTTTTGTAACGCCGAACTGCAACTGCTGACATTTCATCACAGCGACACTGAAGAGTATGCTTTTGCCGAAATGCCCACACCGCTTCGGCGCTTGGCGGAAGGTCTTATCCGAACTAGCGTATCCGTCGAAGGCTTCACGAAATTCCGCAAATATTATCAGACCTGAAACTCGTCTGCTCATTAACCAGGGGAGCCTTGGTCAACCTGAGTTAGTTAGAGCCATCGGAAGATCTCCGCGGCAGCTCGATTGTAAAGCGCGTTCCTTCGCCATAGCGCGACTCGACGGCAACCTCGCCGCCGTGCGCTTTTGCCAGGTGTTTGACGATAGCCAATCCTAAGCCGGTCCCGCCAAGTTCGCGCGAGCGAGCACGATCCACACGATAAAATCGCTCGAATAAACGATCGAGATGATGTGAGGGAATGCCTTCGCCAGTGTCCTCGACCTGAATTTGATCACGACTATTACCGCGATAGCTGATCGAGACCGTGCCTCCGTCGCGATTGAATTTAATCGCGTTGTCGATCAGGTTTGTTAGCATCTGCACCAGGCGATGTGGATCGGCAAGAATCTCGGCCTCTGGCGTGACCAGGTTATGGACGATAACTGTGTGCGCTGCGGCTGCCGCGGAGAGGCTGCCGACAACGTCTTCCACCAGTGGTCGCAGGGCAATGATCTCTGGCCTTACTTGTACGTTCCCTGCTTCAATTGCACTGAGTTCGAGAATGTCATCGATCAGCCGGTGCATTCGCGCGGCATTCTTTTGAATAATCGAAAGGAACCGGCGATTGTGTTCGCGATCGTCGAGGGCGCCGGCTTCGAGGGTTTCGGCTAAAGCAATGATAGAGGTCAGGGGCGTGCGCAACTCGTGCGAGACATTCGAGAGGAATTCCTGCCTCACGATTTCCAGGCGCTCAAGCCTCGTCACATCGAAAAAGACACCCACTGCGCCATGCGCCTCACGACCGTTGGCCGCGCGGAAGGGGACCACTCTGAGGTCAAACACACGCCGCTCGCGGCCATGTGTTTCCACTTTCACTCCAGCGCGCTCTGTTCCGCGGACACCGTCAAGGAAGGCGTCGTAAATGGCCGGGTTTCGGGTGAGCTCGGTCAAGCGACGCGAATTGATCGAATCGTCGACGTTTGAGAAAAGGTCGTGAGCGGTGCGATTTGAAGCGACTACGCGCATTTCGTGATCAATAACCAGCAAGCCTTCTCTCATCTCATTGAGCGTCGCATCGAGTAATAAGGGTGAGAAGTCAATCTTGCTTGCCTTGCTTGACGCGGGGTCAGATTGTGTCGCGACCTTATCGTTAGGCACTGCCCGACGAATATGCTTTCCGATAAGCAAGCCCGCGATTAGTCCGATAAAAAGTGTCAGGCACGAAACTGTAATCCAGATGGGCAAGCCGAACGGAAAGACGGTCAGGGCCAACGTCAATGCGAGTCCCACACTGAAGAGGATGAAAAGAGAACGGGTGCTAATCATGAGCGGTATCAGTAGAGGAACGAGACTCAGAAGCGCAGCCAAGAAACCGGTAGCCAACGCCCACCAGGGTTTCGATGCAATCTCCACAGGCACCCAGCTTCTGTCTCAGCCGTCGAATGTGAACGTCTAGCGTTCGCGCATCACCGTAATAACTGTAGCCCCACACCTGGTCAAGCAAGTGCTGGCGGGTAATAACGCGGCCGCGCTTTTTAGCCAGAGTTGCCAGCAACAGGAATTCCTTGTTCGTCAGTTTCACACTCACACCGGCGCAGCTTGCTCGCACATCCGCGAAATCGATTGCCAAATGACCGTCGTCATAGCATTCACCGGCTTCGTCGTCAGCCCGCCTTAACACAGCGCGCACTCTGGCCATAAGCTCGCGCACCGAAAATGGTTTGGCAATATAGTCATCCGCGCCCAGATCGAGTCCGGCGATGCGGTCCGCCTCTGAGGTTTTCGCTGTGAGCATAATGATCGGAACGCGGCGTGTTTGATTCTCGCGACGCAGGCGACGGCACAACTCCATTCCGTTCATACCGGGAAGCATGAGATCCAGAACGATGACCATCGGTGGGCTCGGCGAGTTGAGAGCGAGCGCCAGGCCTTGCTCGCCGCTTGAAGCGACGACTGCGGCGAAGCCTTCGGCTTCGAGATTGTATCTGACGCTCTCGGCAATATCCGCGTCGTCTTCAATGATTAGAGCAGATTTCGGCATGGACGCTAAAAGCTAAGCCGTTGTTAGTAACCCGGCGTTAGATACTTCCCTGAACGTAAACAATCCGAAATAATCTGAGTCAATGCCCTCAATGCCGGTGCTTGATGACAGCAGCCTCAGCCATATAAACGGTCAGTTCGCAGATGTCCGTGACATAGTCACCGATTCGCTCCAGGTGTTTGGCGACAAACAACAGGCGCGCGTCGCGGGTCGCGGTAGCCGGCTCTTTCGTCATCATTTCGATCAGGTCATGAAAGATTTGGTTATAGAGTTCATTGATCTCAGCGTCGCGCTTAATTACTTCGCGGGCCGCGCCGGCGTCGTTCTTGGTGAATGCATCGAGCGCCTGTCCCAACATCGACGAAGCAATTTCGCCCATCTCGCGCAGCTGAACGTGGCTCTTTAGTTCGGGTTCATTATTGAGATCAAAGACGGCGCGGGCAATGTTGCAGGCGTGGTCGCCAATGCGTTCCAACACTGGAGCCATCTTCGCTACAGACATTACAAATCTAAGATCCCGCGCTGCCGGTTGCCTAAGCACGAATATATCCACGCATTGGCGATCGACTTCGATTTCAAGCTCGTCGATCGCGTCGTCATGCTCGAGCACTTCACGGGCCGCCTCATTGTCACGCTCGGTCAGCGCGTACATTGCCCGTTTCAAGGCCGCTTCCGCCTCGCCGCCCAAACGCAAGACACTATCCCGCAGCCCGTCGAGTTCTTCGTCAAGATGTCTATGAACTTCCATCAATTTTTCTATTTAGCCAAACCTTCCGGTGATGTAATCTTCAGTCAGTTTCTCATCTGGGGCGGTAAACATCTTTTCAGTCGCGTTTACTTCAATCAGCTTGCCGAGCAGGAAAAAAGCAGTGAAGTCAGAAACGCGCGCCGCCTGCTGCATGTTGTGCGTCACAATCACAATAGTGTACTGCCTCTTCAAATCGAAGATCAGTTCTTCGATTTTGGACGTGGCGATGGGATCCAGCGCCGACGCCGGCTCATCCATCAGAATCACCTCAGGTCGAATGGCCAGGGCCCGGGCAATGCAAAGTCGCTGTTGCTGTCCTCCGGATAGGCCGAGCGCCGAGGACTTTAGCCGATCCTTAACTTCCGACCAAAGCGCGGCGTCTGTCAGGGCTTCTTCTACTCGATCTGCGAGTTCACTCTTGCCGGAAGTCAACCGGTTGATCCTTAGTCCGTAAGCGACATTATCGAAGATAGACTTGGGAAAGGGATTGGATTTTTGAAATACCATGCCGACTCTTCGGCGCAACTCCACCACGTCGGCGCCCGGAGCATAGACATCCAGATTATCGATTAAGACTTTTCCTTCAACGCGCGTGCCCGGAATCACGTCGTTCATGCGATTGAGCGTGCGCAGGAAAGTCGTCTTGCCGCAGCCCGATGGCCCGATGAAAGCCATGACCATTCGTTCGGGAATGCTCACGGTGATTTCATGCAGCGCCTGCGCCCGGCCATAATAGAAATTGAGGCCCGCGACGGCGATCTTCGTTTCGCGCTGCGCCGGGGTGGCACGCCCCGTAAGCTCGAACTTCGGCGTGATTAGCTGGGTTGGAGTGGACATTGACAGTTCAAAACTTTTGCCGCGTTAGAAATCTTACCAGAATATTGATACTAAGAATTAGCGTCATCAACACCAGCGTTGCCGCCCAGGCCTGCGCATGCCATTCGTCGTAAGGTGAAATCGCGTAGTTATAGATCTGGACAGTCAGCGAAGCGATCGGCTCGTTCAGATTTCGCGGAAAGAACCGGCTGCCAAACGCCGTGAACAGCAGCGGCGCAGTCTCGCCGGAAACGCGCGCGATCGCCAGCATCGCTCCGGTCGCGATTCCTGAAGCGGCTGCTGGAATAATCACCCCCAGCGTGACTCTCCACTGCGGAGCGCCCAACGCCAGCGCGCCTTCTCGCAAACTGTGCGGCACCAGCTTGATCATCTCTTCCGTGGTGCGCGCGACGATGGGAATCATGATTAGAGCCAGCGCGATGCCGCCGGCCATGGCCGAAAAGTGTTTCATACGCAGCACGAAGAGTGCGTAAACAAATACACCCGTCACGATTGATGGGATGCCGGTCAACGTGTCCACCAGAAAACGAACTACACCCGCGAACATTCCGCCTCCATACTCAGAGAGATAAACCCCCGTGGCAATTCCCAACGGTATACCAACCACGCATGAGAGCAACAGGAGTACGGCGGAACCTACGATTGCGTTGCCGATGCCGCCGCCTTCGCCGACGGGGCGAGGAGTATCAACTAAGAAGCGCAAATTGAGCGCGCCGATTCCGCGCATAGCGATGTATGAAAGTATGATCAAAAGGATCCCGATGGCGACAAAGGTGCAGAGCGCCGTTAGCATAGTCATCACGCCGCTGGCGGCGCGGCGCGTGAGATCCGTTCGTAGAATGAGACTCATTGGACTGTTGCGAGCGAAAATTCACAATTTGCGCTACGCGGCCATTCCCGCACCCGCTGTTCGGCGAGTGACTCGCCAGACCAGTAGCCGAGCGATCGCGTTCACCACAAAGGTGACAAAGAAAAGGATCAAGCCCAACTCAACCAGCGAACTCAGGTAAATGTCAGCGGTTGCTTCTGTGAACTCATTGGCAATTACAGAAGCCAGAGTGTATGAGGGCTGAAACAACGAGAGGCTAATCTCGGGCCGATTGCCGATGACCATCGTGACCGCCATGGTTTCGCCAATCGCTCGGCCCAGACCCAGGATCACCGCCCCGGCAATTCCCGGCGCGCCGTTCACCAAAACTACCAGCGTCGTCTCCCATTTGGTCGCGCCCAGTGCGAGTGCGGCTTCGCGCTGAGTATTCGGGACCGCCGACAGCACATCGCGCACCACCGCGGAAATAATCGGAGTGACCATAATCGCCAGGATTATTCCGCCAGTAAGTAATCCAATTCCCGTGATTGATCCCTCAAACAGAGGCAGCCAGCCAAACCAGCGCGCCAGTGACGGTTCGACGTGGACACGCAGAAACGGCGCCAGCACGAAGATGCCCCATAGCCCATAAACCACCGAAGGAATGGCCGCCAGCAGTTCAACCAGGAACGTAATCGGCCGCGCCAGATAATGCGGCGCCTGTTCCACCAGAAAGATCGCAATGCCCAGCGACAAGGGAACGCTGATAATCAGAGCGATCAGCGAAGACACGATCGTTCCATAGACAAAGGCAAGCGCGCCAAATTGAGCTTTGACGGGGTTCCATTCACGACTGGTCAAGAAGCCAAAACCAAATTGGCGAATCGAAAGCGTGGAGTGCGACGCCAGCGCCAGGATCATTGCGACGACGATTAATAGGACGAACAGCGCTGCGGCAAACATTGCCCCGCGAAAAATCGCGTCGCCCGTGTTGCCGGTGGGAGAAAGCCGTCTACGCCAGCCTGAGAAAGGCAAAAGGAAAAAGGCAAAAGGAAAAATCTTGCCCTCTTCACTTTTGCCTTTTACCTTCTTACTTTTTCCTTTCATTGCGCTCCGCGCAGAGGCTGGCCGCCGGCTGTGATCGAATTGATTTTCACTTCCGCGCGCTTGACGATCTCTTCGGGCAAAGGTGCGTACTGCAAAGCGCTTGCGAATTTTTCGCCGTCATGAATTCCCCACCACAAAAAATCGACCAGCACTTTTCCTTTCGCCGCATCAGGTTGCGCCTTGTAGGCCAGAATGTAGGTATAGCTGGAGATTGGATACACGTTCGAGCCGTTTGCATTTGTGATCGAAACACGCAGATCGTCGGGCGTGTTTGCCGCCGAAGCAGCGGCGGCTGCGGTGACCGCGTCAATCGATGGTTCTACAAAATTGCCACTGGCATTCTTAATTAGGCCAACCGGTAGTTTGTTCTGTACGGCATAAGCCAGTTCCACGTATCCAATGGTGTTCGGCTGTTGTTTGACTTGCCCCGTAACCCCTTCGTTTCCTTTGCCGCCTTGTCCCACCGGCCACTTGGGCGACTTGTCAGCGCCAACTTTTTCTTTCCAATCCGCGCTGACTTTAGACAGATAATCAGTAAAGACAAAAGATGTGCCGCTGCTTTCGGCACGATGAACTACCGTGATGTCGGCGGCAGGCAAAGTTGCGTCGGCGTTATCCGCTCTAATCCGGGGATCATTCCACTTGGTGATCTTTCCCAGAAAGATGTCGGCGGCGACGTCGGGCGAAAACCGCAGCGGCTTAGAAACGCCTTGAAGGTTGTACGTGACAACGACTGCACCCAGGCATGTGGGAATATGAATCAGCTCACCAGGTGACGCTTTCAATTCGGCATCCGTCATCGGCGCATCTGAAGCGCCGAAGTCTACCGTGCGCGCCTGGATTTGCTTGATGCCGCCACCCGAGCCAATCGACTGATAATCAATCTTGACGTTCGGGTGCAGCTTGCCATATTCGCTCAACCATTTTTGATAGAGCGGGTTGGGGAAAGTCGCGCCGGCGCCCTGGAGTCTGATCTCGCCGCCGGAGCCACTATTTCCGCCACATGCGGCAAAAGACAGGGCAGCTATCCCGGCGAACACGAGGGCGAACTTTATCTTGTTTAGTGACGACATGGAGGTCCTCCGATTAGTTTGTTTGGAGTGCTGCGACTTGTCGCAGCTTGTTCAGATATTTCGAACTCGCAAGTCGAAAGCGGTGACAAGTCACCGCACTCCAAATTAAAAGTTAAAGACGATTTGTTCCTGCACGCGATACTGGCGTGGCGTGAACGCATTCAGCGGCACGAAGAAGTTTGGAAAGTCTCCGCTGTTGCGCAGCTCGCTCTGAATAAACAGCAAGCTTTGCAGCGTTACTTTCTTCGCCAGCCCATAGTCGAACCGCAGATGGTGTGTACGCAGGTTCACACCGCTGTTAGTGCCGAGATCGTCATCAGTGACCTGCGAAATCAAAGCGTTCGCGCCTTTGGTCGAGAAGATGTACAGAAAAGACATGTCGCCGCGGTTGGCGACTTTGCCGACTTGAAATGAAGCCAGCAGCGCGTCGCGTTCTTTCAGGCCGACGCCAACATTGCGCGCGGCTTGAAAGTTAAAGGTGACCGGATATGTGCGGCCGCCGTTTTGAAACCCAGCCCAATTGAGCCGATAGGTCAGGCGCGCAACCTGAAAATTCCGCGCCGTGTAAATTGCGCCGCCGGCCGTCGTCGTCGCATTGCCGGTTCCGGTGACCGGACCCGAAAGAGCTATTCCCAGTCCGTTCTGAACGATCAGGGCCACTCCGTTTGCCGTCGAAGCCAGTTGGATTTGATTCGGATTGCGATAGAGCTGAACGTCGCCGCCCCACTGGCTGCTCCAGCGGTCGTTGAACTTCTGATTTAGCAGTAATCCCTGATGAAAAAGATTTGAACTTCGACCCGTCGAATTGATGATCGCGCCGGCCTGAGCCAGAGGACTGCCGGCGGTAACGATTGCCACGTTCGGATTACTGAAGATATATTGCCCGGCGCGCAGTTCCAGACTGGATACTCTCAACCCGTTGTTCCTCAATGAGAGGGTGTACTTTTCATTGAAGCCGTTGAATCGCACGTCGTCGTCAAACAAAAAGCGCGAGTTGTCGGCAAAGACTTCCTGCACACGCCCGCCCTGAAGTTGCACGGCTTTGTTCGGATGAAAGTCGACCCAGGCTTCGCTGATAAAGAAAGGATGCCTGGTCGTAGTCTCGCCAAAATCCTGATCCATGGTTAGCGGATTGTTGGCGGGCCCGGTTGCCAGTTGGCCGTGAAAGCTGAGCTTCGAATCAATATCCGTATCCAGGTTCAGCCGCAGTCGATAACGCACGCGCGCGTTTTGCTGATGGGTAAGCGGCGCAAAACCCACGGGCGGCGCCGGGTTAGCTTTGCGGAAGATGCCGTCAAAGCGCAAACGAAAATCTCCGCCGAAGCGGAACGGACCGATCTTTAGAACCTGGCCTTCGAGCTTCTTTACGCGGTCTTCTACCGTGGGTGTCTGCGTCGTAGTGGGCGCTGGGGACGACGAAGGCCCGGCTATGGTAGCTACTGTGGCAGCATCTTTCTGCTCGCCGCGTTCGCTGCCTGGCGCCCTGGCCGACAACGATTCGATGAGGCGCTGCTGGTCAGCGATGATGGTGCGCATTTCCTTGAGCGCGCTGCTCTGCTGTCGCAACTGGTCTTCCAGAGCTTTCAGGCGGTCATCTACAGTGACGCCGGAATCTTTTGAGACAGCTGCTGAAGATGAGCGCTCAGTGACGTCTGGCTGTTTCGCCGTCAACGACTGAGTGAAGACGATCCCCGGGGAGATTAATAGGATTACGGACGAAAGCAGAGGATGCACTGAGCGGCCTGATCGGCCAACTGGTGTTTGAGACATGTTCGTCCTCCTGAGACTGGGTCCGAATCGACAGATTCGTCAGTTCGACATTGCAGACGTGCGCGTCGATGCTTTTACCGAAATCAACAAGTTCACAGTTCAAGGCAAGCGGAAGAACCAGCCTAGAGGACGAAAGTTAAATCGGTCTTACAGGGGCCTTAACTTTATGTTAACGGAATGGCGTGGACATTTTACGACCCCGTGGGCTATATTGCGGATTCTTCGAATCTGCAATCTCAAAATGGAGTTGAAACTCTGAATGGGTCTGCTTAATTTCCTGCCGAAAGAGGAACAGTATTTTGATCTCTTCCTGCAAATGACGCTTTACATTTGCGACGCCGCTCGCGAGCTGAAGGAAATGCTCGCAGACAAGCACCACAACTATCAAGAGTACTCGCGACGCATCAAGGGTCTTGAACACGCCTGCGACGAGCTTACTCACAATATTTCGACCAAGCTAAACAAGTCTTTCATCACGCCTTTTGACCGCGAGGACATTTACACGATGTCCACTGCGCTGGACGACATCGTGGATCTCATCGACGATGCGGCCAGGGCCATAATCGATTTTGACGTTCAGGAGATTAAGGAATACGCGCGCGAATTCGCGGTTGTGATTGAACGGATGGCGGAGCAACTGCGCGAAATCGTAGCCGTCCTGAAGAAGCCGAAGAATGTTACGCAGCGACTTGTGGAGATTCACCGTCTTGAGAACGAGGGTGACGATATCTATCACGCTGCGATTGCCCAGCTCTTTCACGAAGAACCCGATCCCCTCACAGTGCTGAAGTGGAAAGAGATTTACGAGAAACTGGAAGCGGCCGTCGATCGTTGCGAAAACGTCGCCAACATCATTGAGAGTGTCATCATTAAGCACACTTAATTGGTCAGTTGTTAGTGGTCAGTAGTCAGTGGCCGCGGCTGTCAAGTTGAACATTGAATCCCTCGAATGTGGCTAGGGCGTCAGATAGTAACCACTACTAACAACTGACTACTAACAACTGACTACTGACTAATTTCTTATGACAGCCAACTTTGCCTTTGTCCTGGTATTGATCACCTTCGCGCTTATCTTTGATTACATAAACGGTTTTCACGACGCGGCAAATTCAATCGCGACCGTAGTGTCCACACGTGTTCTGTCGCCGGGCATGGCCGTGCTCTGGGCAGCCTTTTTCAATTTCGTTGCTTTTGCGGTGTTTGGCACTCGTGTCGCGAAGGCGATTGGCGACGGCGTGAGGATGGATCTGATTGCTCCCCATTTGCGCCTTTACGTTTTGCTGGGCGCTCTGCTCGGGGCAATCATTTGGAACCTCATCACCTGGTATCTCGGGCTTCCCACCTCGAGCTCGCACGCGCTGCTTGGTGGTTACGCCGGCGCCGGGATCGCAGCGTACGGAGGAATTAGCGGGTTGTTAAAGACGGATGTCTGGATTCGCACGATCACGTTTATCGTGTTGTCACCGCTGATCGGGATGGTGCTGGGTTTTGTTTTGATGGTCGCAGTTCATTGGATCTTTCGGCGCTTCACTCCGAAACGCGTGGACAGCATCTTCCGCAGGGGCCAGCTCTTTTCGGCCGCAGCTTTTTCGTTGGGCCACGGCGGCAACGACGCGCAAAAAACTATGGGCATCATTACCGCGGTCCTTACCGCCGGCGGCGTGGCCGGACTTACTTACGGGCCAAACGGAACGCTGCCTCACATTCCGCTGTGGGTCGTGCTTTCAGCGCATGCGGCGATCGCCCTGGGGACGCTCTCAGGCGGCTGGCGCATAGTACACACAATGGGATCTAAAATTACCAAGCTAAAACCTGTAGGTGGCTTTTGTGCGGAAACCGGCGCGGCCATCACACTCGCGTACGTAACTCTCACAGGCACTCCCGTTTCGACTACTCACACCATCACCGGCGCAATCGTGGGTGTGGGCGCAACCCGACGCCTGTCAGCAGTCAAGTGGGGTGTTGCTGGACGCATCGTGTGGGCGTGGGTTCTGACAATTCCGGCAGCCGCCACGATCGCGGCGCTCTCATTCTGGATAATCAAAGCGATCTATAGTCTCTCGACTTAGCCGCCGCCGAGCCCCACCTTACAGCCGTTCATTTTCAACAACTCCGACGCAGGGTTAACTAAATTTGGCCGCTGGTGCCCATCGAGTGAATTAAAATTAAGTCTCAGTGCAAGTTGGATTGGATTTGAGTTTAGGTGTAGAACACGAGGGGGCAGTTTGGCCATGCTAAAATCCGCGCGTTCATTTCCTATCGTAAAGCGATTATGAGCCTGGTGCGCCGCGTCACTGCTGAATTAATCGGGACGGCGATGTTGTTAGCTGCCGTCGTCGGTTCTGGTGTTATGGGTGAGAGACTGGCCGGAGGAAACGCGGCGATTGCGCTGCTGGCCAACACGCTGGCCACCGGCGGGGCGTTATTTGCGCTGATACTTACGTTCGGTCCTATCTCAGGCGCGCATTTCAATCCTGCCGTCACTCTCTCTGACGCCTCTCAAGGCGGGTTACCGTGGCGCGAAGTTCCCGCTTACCTTGCGGCGCAGATTGTTGGCGCGTTCGGTGGCGTAGCGATAGCGCACCTGATGTTCGGTCTGCCGCTTTTCTTTGCCTCGCGTCATGATCGCTCAGGATTGCGGCAGATGTTCAGCGAGTTCATCGCCACCTTCGGACTGATCGCTGTAATTTGGGGATGCGTGCGGTTTCGTCCGATGATGGCGCCGTTGGGAGTGGCGGCCTACATTACCGCGGCCTACTGGTTTACCTCTTCAACCTCGTTTGCCAATCCGGCGGTGACTCTGGCGCGTTCGGCAAGCGATACGTTTGTGGGCATCAGACCGATCGACGCGCCGGGCTTCATCATTGCGCAGCTTATGGGGGCGGCGGCAGCCACGTTATTATTCCGCTGGTTCGCGCCGACGCTGCCAAAGAATGCGGAAGCAGTGATGCTGTCACATGAAGGGAACAACCATGGGTAATACGGGCGCGGTTGATTCGACTCGGAAACGCATTCTCTTCGTCTGTGTCGAGAATTCCAATCGCAGCCAAATGGCCGAAGCGTTTGCGCGTATTCATGGCGGCGAAAGCGTTGAAGCCTACAGCGCCGGCTCGCGACCCTCGGGTAGGATCAATCCTAAGGCAATTGCAGCAATGCGCGAGATCGGCTATGACCTGTCCAGGCACGAATCTAAATCCTTGTCGGTGATTCCAGATGTCGAATACGACTTCGTCGCAACGATGGGCTGCGGCGATGAGTGTCCCTACGTGCGCGCCAGGGAGCGGGAGGATTGGGACATTCCCGATCCGAAAGACATGCCGCCTGAAGATTTCCGCAAAGTGCGTGATTTGATCGAGCAAAGAGTCAAAGAGACAATAATGCAAGTGTCAGAAGCCTGACCGTAAGGGAGGGCCTGCCCGTTGACGTGCCCTTGCTGCCGCGCGGGCTTCTGTGACACAAATCTTATGAGCGACTTGCCAATAGCATGCAGCTTAACCAGCGCAGAGCTTCAGGAACGACGCCGCACCTTATTGCAGAAAGTCAGAAGCGCGGTCGTAGAAGTTAAAGAACTCGACGATGGTTTCGCCTATTCTTTCCCTGCGGAAGGTGAGTCGCTTCGTGAGTTGGCGGGCTTGATCGATCTTGAGCGGCAGTGCTGTCCGTTCCTCCGGTTTCGTATCACGGTGGAAGCGAACGGTGGCCCGATGTGGCTGGATCTGACGGGCCCCGAGGGCACAAAAGAATTTCTCGTCTCTACGTTTAATTGAAGCTGGACACTCTCCTTGCAAACGAAGGACTCTTATCGTTCGAGCCGAGACTTCCAATGAAATTAAAATGAAATTAAACCGTGTCAAGATCCTGATTCCTATCGCGGTGCTGCTCGTGGTCGTACTGATCTATGTGGGAAACTTCATGATCGGTGGCGCAACTTATTCCACAGATCTCAGTGAATTGCAGAGACAGTTCAATAAGGATAAAGGGAAAGTGCGGTTGCTAATGTTACTGTCGCCTAGTTGACCTGGCTGTCTTCGGGGGGCCTCCGAAGTCCAGCGCGAAGTACTTGATAAGGTCAAGCAATCGGATCTGCAAGTTTATTCTGTTTGGGTGCCAATCCTTTGGAGCGATGGGAAGGTCGGTATTCCGCAGGCCACCAAACGCTTCACCGACGCACGAGTAAGCCATTACTGGGACCAAAACAGAGATTTGGTTCGCGAATATTCACGCGTGCTGCAAATCGATGGACCGGCATGGGACGTCTATCTGCTCTTTGATCGAAATGCCGAATGGAAAGATCAAACGCCCATGCCGATTTACTGGATGGATCGACTGGGACTTGAAAACGGAACACCGTTCGATGGAAGTAAGCTCGGAAAACGCGTGCAAGAGCTAATCGACAATCCTCGAATCGAAAACGGTAACAGCCGATAGCTTTCGAGCGATGCCGTGGGTCGTTAGTGTCAGAAGACCGCCTGCGCTATCGACAACTCTTAGGCCGGCATGAGTTGCTGAACCTCTGCCGATTCTTCGCCCAGCCACTCGGGATTTGTAGCGGTGCCATCAAAAATTGACGTGGTTTTGAAAGGCTCGAAACGGCCGGTCAGTGCGGCCGCCGCTGTTTTCTGGAGCAGCGCATCCAGTTCCTCTTTGCTGAGTGGGTGAAAGGTGCGTACCGCCTCGAATGCCTGATCGAGAATCTCCATACTGTCGATGCCGGTGATCACGACCGACGTCGGTAGATTCAACGCGTAGTGCAGGCACTCAATGGGCGTCACGGTGTTTGACTTCAGCAAGATGCCGTTTGCCATGCTCTTCATTCCCAGGATCCCAATGTTCCGCGTGGCCAATTCGGGAACTACTTCTCTCGAGAAGCTGCGGTAATGCGCGTCCATAAGATTGAGCGGCATCTGCACCGCGTCGAATTTGAATCCATTCTGCTCGGCAACCTCAAGCATGTATAGATGCACCCGCGGATCTTTATGGCCGGTGAATCCAATGTACCGCAGCTTGCCAGCCTGACGCGCCGCGGCCAGGGCAGCGTTGGCCCCGTCTTCATGAAAGATTCGATGAGGATCTTCGAAACGAAGAATTTCATGATGCTGAACAAGATCGATGCAATCGACTTGCAGACGCTCAAGCGATTCGTCGAGCTGCTTAGTCGCTTCCTTCTTCGACCGGCCGTCAATCTTGGTCATGACAAAAGCCTTCGCCCGATAGCCGTCGCGAAGGGCCTTGCCCATGCGAGTCTCGCTCCGGCCTTCATTATAGTCCCAACAGTTATCCAGAAAGTTGATGCCGCGATCGATGGCTGAGCGCACAATACGAATCGCCAGGTCCTCATCAACCTTGCTCAAGCCCAGATGCCAGCCGCCCACGCCAATTGCCGAAACCTGCTCGCCTGTGTGGCCCAGTGTTCGATAGATCATTTTAGGATGCTCCTTTCGAAGGTCCGCGTCTGGATATGCTGCGAGTGGATCGAAAGCCTTTCGTATGGCAATAGTATGACGAAGTTGACCAATAATTAATATGGCAGAGGCTTCCCGACGCACAGTGCGGTAGGGCTTTTGCCTTAACGGTAGGGGTTATTATGATTTAAGGAGGCTGCCTGCGGCTATGACCAACAAACAAACCATTCTCGCCTTCATCGATCGCATCAATGCGCACGACGTTGAAGGACTCGCTGCTTTGATGAGCGACGATCACACCTTCATCGACGCCCACGGCAATCAGGTTAGCGGCAGAGAGAAGATGCTCGCCGGCTGGCGCGGTTATTTTGAATGGTTTCCCGACTACTACATCGAAGTCACTGATGTGTTCGAGGGCGACGACACACTCGCGTTGTTTGGCGTTGCCGGCGGTTCTTTCAACAATAAAGAGACGGAAAGCTGGCGTTTACCTGCGGCGTGGAAAGGAAGCGTGAACGACGGCCGCGTCGCTCTCTGGCAAGTATTTGCGGACACCAAGACTCCGTTTGAGATTATTGAACGGAACCAGCGTTGAGCCTGAATCGATCGCTCGGGAGCAGAATAACGAGGTCCAGCGCGAGTAAAAACGGGCTATGTTGGTGAATGGTCGCCAACATAGCCCCCAGCCCTTGTTCGGATCTTACCTTCTGATTTTGAGATGATATTCGGCTGGTGCTAAATCCCGGTTACGGATGTCTTAACAGTTCGTTAATTCCCTCCGCACAGAATTAACCTCGATTTCTCTTTCCGTTCACGCTCCCTTAACACGCGTCCGCTATAAATAGATCCGACAATCCCGGTGATACAACTTAAGCGATGCTGTCAGATTCTAACTGGATGTAACTTGTTAGTCGTGATAGAGGTCCTTATGAACGCAAAACAAATCGCTCTGCCCTTTCGCGCGAGACGAAACCGGAGGTCGGCGGATACCCATGCCGATCTGATTGGCCGTTCCTACGAGGAAGATTATTCCACGGTGACGGTGGTTTCGTTATGCGCCAACGATGACAGCCGCGTGATGGTGCGGCGCGAACCCGGCGGCCGCACTTTCTCGATGCCTGCGTGGCTGATGCGCCTGATTTTTATGGAGCAGGAAGGAAGACGGGCGGCTTAAAAGTTTTTTTGCGGCGCTCCTCGTTAAGGAGGTGACGGCTATGACGCTGGTACTGATTGAAGACAATTTGTCTGAGGAAGAGCAACTTGCCCAGCAGGCCAACCCAACGGTCAAATGTGGCTGGTGTGGCGAGATAATTCGCCTGGACGGCAGCGAGCTGGCGCTGGCCATGTGCCAGAGTTGCTATGATGGAATGTTGGCGGAATTTCTGCGGTCGCAACAAGCGAGGCAGGATCCCAGCCGCCCAAGCGATCGTTAGCGATCGCGATGCGGATTAGACGAATACGCGCGCACCCCGTTTCTCTACTTATGCCGATAGGCGGCAACCAAATTGTTCGCGCCATCGTAGGCTTGCACCAGCACTTTGACTCTCCCCTTGCCGCCTTTCAGTATGACCGGCTTTCGTTTTATCGCCCCATCTTTGGCGTCAATCGTCCGGTAAAACCGGTCATTTAAATAGATATTCAGATATGAGATGTTCTTCTTAGTGTTCGCTGTTGGGATCTTCGATGCGCAGGTTACGTGCACACCTCTAGACGCTTTTCGCCTGAATCCTTCCAGCGAAAGTGAGTAGATTGGTTTCTTCCTCAGGAGCTTTACCGCATACCTAATCAGGTCCACATTTCCCTTCAGCAGATCGCGTTTTGTCATGCAGTAGCGCTTGTCCGGCTCGACTCCCAATTCTTCAAGCAGTTTGCCCTCACGCGGGCCAACGCGAATGCTCCGACGAATGGCGATCCCCAGATCCGCGCCTTTAGGCAGCGGCTTGAATGGTGAATTGGGATTCTTGCTGAGCGCCGACATCAGGTCTTCGTAATACCAGTTGTTGGCGCCGCCGGCGCCGGTATTGTCGCTGGTGCCGAGAATCTCACCGACTTCATTGTCCTGGAAGCCGGCGGCAAACATGTCAGTGGTGCTATAAGACAAGGCATCAGTGATGACTATGACAGGGCCGTGGTACACCTGGCCGATATCGTTACAAGATTCTTCGGAATCAAACGGAAACCCCGAGGAATATATAGCGCCGGTAACCACAGCTTCCTCGATTGATTTAGCCCACTTGGAAAGCTCCCAATTCTTTGGCGCCCGCTTGCAAATCTCGAGATTTAATGGCGTGTTTATGAACTCGAACAACTCAGGCTTTATGCGCCGAGGAGTAAACAACTGAAGGAGTCGTTCGCCTGCCCTAATTTGACCCCCGCCATTGCCTCTTACATCTATGATAAGACCCTCCTGGGGGAATCTTTCATGCTTGATTACCCGTTTGAACTCTTGGACAAATTGGTCGGGATCATCCACTGCAAAGGTAAACAACCGAATGTATCCGATATCTCTCCCGTCCAGTCTTCGGGCATAAAATATGTTCTCAAACTCCTTGGGCACCCGCACATCGTCGGGAGTTAACTCTCTCTCCGGTTGATATAACCTTTTCTTTAGCTGATTGATCTTAGTCTTCTTGATGTCGATAGCGGCCCTTTTCTTTCTGGTGGTCTTCGTAGCGAGTGGCTTTGTGTATACCAACCACTTTTGCCTCAGAGTTAGTTTCTCTTCCTCTGTCTTTTTCTTCTTCTCTCTAGCTCCCGCTTTAGGTAGGTAAGTAACGTCCACCCACTCTTCATCCGGAGGCAATGACATGTCCAGCGGTCTGATCGTAAGGCTATCCAGTCCGCGCGCAAATCTCGCTTCGAGATTGCTGCCGGCCTGTGTCTCCCCATTCAGCTCGATTGCTCTCTTGATGGGCACGCCATTCCAGGAGACGACCTCGACGCCGGGCTGAAAAGAAACGAGCTCGAGCCCAGTCTTGGCACTGGACCGGATGAATTGATGCACGATCCGGGAAACAATGAACTTTTCGTCTCGTTCATCCCTGCAATTTACTTTTCTCGCCTTTTTGTGAGGACCGCGGGCCGCTTGCTTCCGAGTTTTCTTAGGTACGAAATACTGTTCGACGAGGAAAGGAAGGAAAGCCATTCGACCCCGGAAAGGCGCCGGCAGCCGATAGTGGGTGTGCAGATCGCGAAGTGAGGCGAAAATCTCCAGCAATCTTTTGTGGAATTGCGTTTCACTTTCCATCTCGCGTTCCACCTCTTCAAGACGGAACTTGAGCAGTTTGAGTCGCCGGATCGGATCAATCGCATGCATCGCGCGCTTGAGCGGGAGATGTACGTAGTTCATTTCGAGCAACAACAGCGCCTGATCCAGTATTCGCAGGCGATCTTTCCTCGATAACCTGCTTTTCTTTTCGATCGTTTTAAGAAACCTCGCGAGCGGCATTGTGGTAGTCGCTTGCTCGATTTTTTGTAGTTTGGCCTTGGCGCCGGTTTCTTTCTCAGCCATAAACGTTCTCCTGCAAAAGCGACGACCCCCTGCCCATGGCTTAACGGTTACGCGCGCACTGACAACGGTCGCCAGGCACACAAGCTCTTCTACGGCGGAGCAAGTAGGAGCCGCGCAATAGACGCGATAAACGCGCGCAACAAGTAGTTTCGGAAATGCGAGACCTGAGAGCGCGGTTTGGTTTCGGACGATTCGCTCAGCGCCGGTATACGGCAACGCACAATACCACCCCGGCTATTGCGGTCAATAGCGCCGGCCCGATAGACGTTGACTCTAAGCTAGGGCCAGGACAACGTTTTTAACTCTGCCCAGTCTGGCGCCGTTTAATTTTCTTCGGCTTGGCTCTTCCTGGTGGCCTACTGGTTTCCTCTTGCCGCCACCTGCATTGCCGCCGCCTGGAGGGGTCGCCTGTGCCGCCGCTTTATGGAGGTTGGTCCGGCCCACCGCCCTTGCCTGGAGCCTTCTTCTTCGTCTTCTTCGTCTTCTTCGTCTTCTTTGTCTTCTTTGTCTTCTTTGGCATGGTTGTTTGCTCCTTTGTGAGTTCAGAAGTGGGTAATTCAATGTTGAACCTGTTGAGCCAGTAAATGGCCTTGGCCTGCACACCTCATCTGTTCGACGTAGAACGTGAGTCGCGAATACACGGGTGCGTCGTTAATTATCCGACTGTCGAAATCCAAAAGGCTGCTACACTACCACATCCGTCCGTTCGCTAATACAAATAACCCAGCAACCCTTGTTCAACCATAAGAATGACCAGCCACCATGAATTCACTTCATTTGCTGCGCTTCAAGATTTGTTCGTTTTGATTGCGATACTTCTGAATATCACGTCTGCGTAAGTAACCTTCGTAGGCTTCCTGGCCCCATTTTTGCTCGAGGCCAGCGCACAAACTGCCAGCGCGCGATGCGTAGTCGTACGCTGCGGATTTGTTTCCGGTTAGATCGCTGGCTAGCGCGGCGATGAGCAGGGCACGCCATTCTGAATCCTGCTGCCCAGATTGCGCAAGCATTTTTTGCGCCTCCAGGGCATTTTCCAACGCGCCCTTCGAATCGTTTGCGATCAGTAGAACCTCAGCGAGCGCCAGCAGCGCGCCCGAGATCAGTTGTGGAGAATTCACTTTCCTGGCCATGGCAACCGCTTCTTCGCACGACTTTCTGCCCACTTGAGGCGCGCCCGAAAAAGCGTCCGCACGACCCATGCAGTACTTTGCCTGAAGCGTCACATCCGGGAACTGCGACGCAGACACATCCAGGGTAAGCTGGCTCTTCGTTTTGGCTTCTGCGTAGTTACGCTCGCTCAAAGCCATCTGAGCATTTGTCAGATGCACCCACGCCAGCACTGCCTTGTAGTTCGCCTCAGGCCGGTTTGCCATTTCAAAAGCTGCATCGAGAGCCGCACGTGCCTCGGCGTAGCGTCCCAATTGCCAGAGAAGGACCCCCCGATTCATTTGATCATAAGCCAAATTCGCACCTCGCGCCTGATCAATTTTGAGCCTCTCGTCAATATGGGAGAGTGCCTCAGGATACAATTCCTGATTGCGTCGCACTTTTGCCAGGTTCGTGTGTGAATCCGCCACTCCCGCTTGATCGCCCGAGTCCCTGGAAAGTTGGAGTTGCTCTTCGAAGATCTTGAGCGCAGTTTCGGGCTCGCCTTTCTCCTGATAGGCGCGTCCCATCACGCTCAAGGCAATCGAAGTCTCTTTGCGATAGCCTCCGGGTTTGTAGAACTTCAGCGCTTCCTGAAGTTGAGAAATAGCTTCGTCGTTGTTACTCAATGTTTGGTTCAGCCTGCCCAGAGCAAAAATCGCCCCCACCTGACCGCTCCGCGATTTGTCCTGCCGAGCCAGATCGAGTGCTTGTCGGAAGTACCTGCCGGATTCGTCAAAGTCTCCGCGACTCATCAGCGCCAAACCTAGATCGATTAAGCCCTGGACGGCGATGTTCTTGATGTTGGCGGTCTGCGCGAGGTTTATCGCTTCGGCTGCCAACGCCTTAGCGCGGTCGATGTTTCCTTCGTCGCGAGAGACAAGGCTCAATTGCAACTGCGTTCTCACGAGCTGGTACTTGTTGTCGACGTTCTTCAAAATCTCCAGCACTTCTTCCAATTGGGCGCGGGCCTCGGGCAGCTTGCCGTTGCGGGCGAGCAGCGCGCCGCGCTGGTAAAGGACTTCCACCCGTCCTTCGTCATTGGACATGGTTTGATAGAGCTTCTCGGCGGTCTTGAACGAGACTTCTGCGTTGGCCGAATCCTGCCGGCGACTGTAAAGGACCGCCAGCCGCAGGAATCCGGCGGGTGATTGGGGGTCACGTTTGGTTGCTTCCTGGTAGCACTCGATCGCTTTGTCAAAGTTCTCGTTCTTTTCGTAAGCACGACCGAGATCGACATAAACGGTCGCCTTGTCGCTGTTCGTCGCCTGATCGAGAATCTTTTGATAGTAACCAACGGCAGCGGCAAAATCTCTTCTTACGGTTGCCGCGACCGCGTCCAGATAGGCGGCGTCAGCGCTCGTCAAGCCGGAGTGATCGGGCGCCAGCGACATGGCGCGCAACACTTCTTCCTGGGCCTTTTCGGTGCTGCTTATTTCAAGATAAGTTTCGGCCAACCGAGCGTGCGAGAGCGCATACCGATCGTCTAATTCAATTGACTTCTCCAGCCTTTTGCTCGCTTGGTAGTAAGTGCCCGCGTGCATCGCGACTAAGCCCTGGTCGTACCAGGTTTTGGCTTCAGGAGAGATCACATGCGCAGTCGGCTGCCAGCCACGCAGGCCCAGGAGAATTCCTACGATCAACAGCGGCGTGACCAAAACGCCGACCTTAACCGGTTTTCGTTTCCAGGCTCGGGTTACGGCTGCAGTGATCACCGATGAGCGGGGCGGGACGGTCAACAGCCCGCTGCCGATAGAAAGCGATGCTTTCAGCTTCTGAAGATCTTCGAGCATCGCGTTAGCTGATTGATAACGCGCCTCGACGTCTTTGGCCATCGCCTTGAGGATTACTTCTTCCAATCCGGGCGGCATACCCGGAACGATCTGCGAGGGCCTGGGGGGTTCGACGTGAAGCACCTGAGAAGAAATTTCAATCTTGCTGTTGCCGGAGAAGGCCGGCTTGCCGGTCGCGGATTCGTAAAGGGTTACGCCCAGCGAGAAGACGTCGCTGCGAGCATCGCTGTCGTGTCCCTTTAGCTGTTCGGGGGACATATAGGCAACCGTGCCCACGATCTGTCCTTGTTCAGTAAGACGGGTCTCGGTTCTCGCCTCTGAATCTACTGCGCGCTCGGTCTGGAGTTGCTTGGCCAAGCCAAAGTCGAGGATCTTGACCTGACCCCGAGGAGTAATGATCACGTTCTGAGGTTTGATATCGCGATGAATCAGACCGTGAGAATGTGCTTCGGCCAGCGCTTCCGCCGCCTGAATTCCAATGTTGACGACATCCGCGGGAGCAAGCGGATTGTTTTTGACCTTGTTCCACAGCGTTTCGCCTTCGATGTACTGCATCACGATGAAGGGATGATCCCCTTCGACGTTCACTTCGTGAATGGTACAGATGTTCGGGTGATCGAGAGTGGCCGCGAGCTTCGCTTCGCGGATGAGCCTCTTTCGGGCATGGGCGTCTTCGACCGATTTAGCCGCCAGTATCTTGATTGCTACTTTACGCTCCAGACTGGTGTCGTGGGCCAGAAACACTTCGCCCATGCCGCCCGCGCCGAGCTTTTTGATAATTTGGTAATGAGAGAGCTGTTGTGCAACCAAACCGGGCTACCTCGCAGCATCAAAGGCATTAAGGAAAGGCTCGTTTGCGGCCTCGGGATTATGGTGATAGACACCTTGAGGTTGTCACCATATTGGTCACGCCCGCTTTGGTGGAGTTCTACTCTGAAGCACAATAATTGTCAACGAGAGTCTTTTGACGATCTCTTAGCTTCGCTTTGGTTCCCCTGCCGTCTTTGTTTGAGTTCTCGCCGTTGCAAAAAATCTGACTGGCGGCACTACTCTTAGCGCACGTTCCCTCCAGGCGGCAACTAACTTTTGGTTTTGAGCTATGGCGGGGCTAGGTTGAGCCGTATAGATCTTCGATTAGCTGGTCGTATCTTTTGTCGATGACGTTGCGCTTTACTTTCAGAGTGGGGGTCATTTCGCCTTTGTCGATCGAGAATTCTTCCGCCAGCAGCGCGACGCGGCGGACGCGTTCATAGTCAGCCAGGTGGGCAGTGATTGTGGTGACGTCCTTCTGCACCATCTTGATGGCCGCGGTTTGTTCGCTTAGCTCCGCATGCGTCGGCGCCACGGTTTCGCCGGCCGCGCGCAACGAAGCTGTTAGCGCTTCCCAGTCGGGCACGATCAAGGCCACCGGATACTTACGGCTGGCTCCGACGACCACCACCTGGTTGACGAACTCGCTCTGCTTCAAGAGACTTTCGATCAGTTGCGGCGCGATGTACTTGCCGTTTGAGAGCTTGAAAAGATCTTTCTTTCGATCAGTCAGAAACAGGTGTCCCTCGTCATCGATATGGCCGACGTCGCCGGTGGCAAACCAGCCGTCGTTCATCACGGCCAGCGTGGATTCCGGACGTCCGTAGTAGCCGCGCATAACGTTCGGGCCGCGCACCAGCATCTCGCCGTCTTCAGCGATAGCTACTTCTATTCCCGCGAATGGTTTCCCGATTGAGCCGACGCGGTTGTCATCGGGGCGGTTGGCGCAAACGATGCACGTTTCAGTCATGCCATACCCTTGCAGAATCTTGATGCCGGCCCCGAGGAACGAATACGAAAGCGTGGGTGAAAGCGGCGCGCCCCCGGAAACGAAGTAACGCAGCCGCCCGCCGATGCCTTCTCGCCACTTGGTGAACACCAGCCGATCGGCGAGGGCGTGTTTGGCTTTCAATGAAATCGGGACGCGCTGTTTCTTATCTTCCAATTCAGCGACGCGCTGGCCCACTGCGAGCGAACCGGCGAAGATCTTGCTCTTCAGGCCGCCGGCCGCCATGCCTTTTTTGATAATCCGGTGATAGACCTTTTCGAACAGACGCGGCACCGCGGTCATGATTGTCGGACGCACTTCACGCAGATACTCGCCGACTTGATCGAACGACGCAGCGTAATTGACTGAGACACCCACGTAGCAAAAGACATAGAACACCGTGCGCTCAAAGATATGCGACAGGGGCAAGACCGAAAGCGAAACGTCCGTCGGACTGATGGGCAAACCGTTCGTGATCGAAAGGACGTCGGAAATGAAGTTGTCGTGCGTGAGCATGACGCCTTTAGGCTCACCAGTGGTGCCGGAGGTGTAAATAATCGTCGCCAGGTCATCGGCGCGTCCGCGCGCCACCAGTGCGTCGAACGCCGCTGGATCTTCGGCCTCAATCGCTGCTCCGCGCGTTTCAATGCTTTCCAATGTCGTGGCCTGATTCAGACCGCGCGCGGATTCTTCATCAAACACCACGACATGCTCCAGCTGATTCAATCCTTCAAATCCCTTGCGCGCATGCTTGAGCACGCGGCCGCCGGAAATTATCAGCGCTCGCGCGCCGCAGTCCCGGAGAATAAATTCGATTTGATCGATTGACTGGGTCGTGTAGAGAGGAACTGTGACGGCGCCGGCGCTCAGAATCGCCAGATCCGCGATTGACCATTCGGGACGATTTTCAGATATCAACGCCACGCGGTCCCGGGGTCTGATGCCAAGGTCAGCCAAACCGAGCGCGATGTGACGCACGCGCCGAGCGAATTCAGCGGCCGAGATCCGGACCCACTGACCTTCCCGCTTTTCGCTGACGGCGTCCGGCTTGTTGTGCCGGGTAATTGCCTCCAGACAGACTGCGGGCAAGGTGGAGGGGGCGCTCGATTGTTGGTGGCCGGATGAGACCTTGGCGACTGCTGCCGACGACACTAGAAAACGATCTCCTTTTTGCCGGACTCTTGCGCGTGATTCGCAGGCGTAACGCTCGCGCCACTTCCTTTAGGTTTTATTCGGAAAAGCGCCGTAACAGACTACATCCTCCGCCTGAAAAGATACAACCAAACGGGCCATGTTTTCCTGAGAAAGCCGAGGATTTCAGGCTGGTTTGGCTTCTTCTAATGCCGGCGGTTGAGACGCCGGGGCTTCCAATGTGGCTCCCTGAGAGCGCGAGCTATGTCGCCGCCGTCCGCGATAATTAGACCCCTGAACCACCCGGCTGTCCTGAGTGGCCAGCGCCGCCAGGATCAAAAACAGCAGCGCGTTTGCAGTAGTGTGCAGAGTGAAATCGAAAAAGCTGTGTACTAGTACCGCGAAACAGCCGGCGAGCGCACCCGTCGCGACACCGCGACGGAACTTGTCGTCAGTCTCGCGGCGCGTGAAGCCCTGGCGAAACAGAATCAGAATGAAAGCGATACCCAAAGCACCGCCGACAAGACCACCGTCGGCCAATACTTGCAGATAGTCGTTGTGAGCCTGCTCCAGCCGCAGGTAACCGTTGCGCGTATCGTAACGTGTGTAGATCACGCTGAAAGAACCCAGACCGGATCCGATTACCGGATAGGCCTTAATCACATCGAGCGTCACGTGCCAAAAATGCGAACGGCCCGTTGTGGGATCTTCGGCTGACGGAGTACCAAGCAGGCGGGTAAAGACCTCTGAACCGCCTACCGCTACGGTGCCGCCGATCAGCACTACGATCAGGCCGAAGGCCACACCCGCACGCAGCAAGGCCGAGCGGATTCGTTGGCCGCGTGGCTGGCGTTCGCCACTTTTCAGGCCCGGACCTGCCACTACTGCCAGAAACAGAATCTCAGCTCCCAGACTGATAATCCCCCCGCGTGAATTCGTCATGATCAAGGCTACACCCATCAGCGTGGCCGCAAAGGCATAGAGCGGACGCTTGGGGCCTTCGATCGCGCCGGAAAACAAAAGGCCCAGCGGTAGCGCAATCGTCAGCTCCATGTAGCCGGCAAAATGATGGCGATTGATGAACGGCCCAAAGGCGGTGCTCTGCGCCAACTGCCGAAACCAGTAAACCCGGGTGCCGTCGCTGGTAAAAGACTGAGTCAGGCCGAACATTGCCAGAAAGAACCCGAAGATCACGATAGTTCGAACCAGCGTGCGCAGCCGGCGAGGCGTGTCAATGAAGATCAGTGTGGCGGCGAAGTAGATTAGCAGCGAAGCAATCTGAACCAGGACCAGGCGGGTCGCGTAAGGATCCAGCGATAACGTCTTTGACGGAGACAAAGACAGTCCGGCGTCGTCAGGCGTGCGCAGCGGCAGCAGTTGAACCAGCCCCAGCAACACCAGTCCGACCAGCAACCATTGCAATGAATTGCGACTGAACTGAACTGAGCGCAATACCAGACCATCCACGCACCACAAACAGAGAATTCCGGCGGCGCTTAAAGCGAAAGCAGCCAGTGCCCAGTAATGCACCGTGCCATAGGCAAGAGTCGTTAAGACCACCGCAACACTAATGGTCAGAAAGCCCAGCCGGCTGGCGAGCGTATGCCGACGCTTAATGTGTTCGCGGTTTGCCGGTTTAGCGTTTTCCGCTGATCGCGGATCAGCGCTGAGCGCCGGAACCGCCGCTGCGTTTAAGACTGAAGTCGTCATACCAGATAGTGCCAAAAATGGGACAGACCTGATCATCGCCGCAAGTGCCGCGGGACAATTTCACGATTATTCCATCGGATTTCGGGCCGGTCTTGAAATCAAGCGTAATTCGTTGCCAATCGTTGGTGCCGCTGCGCGCCGGCGGCGAGCTAATCAACTCCGCATTATTCGTCGCGTCAAGTATGGATACCAGAGGCGTAGCGCCGCTGGTCAAATCCTGGGTGCGCAGGAAACACTCGAAATGATATTGCGTGTCCGGCGTGACGACGATTGCCTGGGCCACCTCAACGGCATCCATTTTGTTAGGCGACTTGAAAACGATTCGCAAACTTCCGCGGCCGCTGTGCGCGATGGTGTCGATACCTATCCGCACCTGGGGTCGGGAATTGATCAGCCAGTAAAAGCTCTTTTCGCGGGTGGGTTCAAGGTCGCGCTCTAAACCGCCATTCCAAAATTGTTCCGGGGCGGGTCCCTGCGGGTCCGGGTCGGTTTCTCGCATGACTTCAAGTACAGCGCGAAAGTGTTTGGACTGCACCAGCGCTTTCTTAAATCCTTCGTCGAGGCCCGGCTGCGCTCTTCGCTCTGCCGGATCGATCGAGCGCCAAACGCGCATAGCGTCATCGACCTTTGCCTGGCCAATCAGGTAGGTCGCGAACTCTATTCGCACAGCAGCGGTGGGACAGGCCGCCGTGGCTATCTTATCGACATTTCCCTCAAACACCTGCCATGCCAGACTGAATACCGGTCGGCGCATTTCCTGATCTGCTTCAGCCGCACGCGCGAGTTGGACAAACGCTTCGTCCAGTTTTCCTTCGCGCACCAACAGATTGCCGTATTGCCATCGAGGATGAGAGTAAGCGGGCGCCAAATCAACCGCCCGTTGGAGAGCTTTTTCGCCACCGGCTATGTCGCCTGAGGCTTCAAGCGAGCGGCCAAGTTCCATCCAGTAACGATAGTCGTTCGGCGAGAGGATTACGGCCAGTTGATATTCACGAACGGCATCAGCCAGGTTGCTCGCGTTGAAAACTTTCTCTTCCAACGAGGCCAGCCGCCAGTGAGTAAAAGGATCGCCGGGCGCCCACTTGGCGGCCAGGCGCGCCATTTCGATGCCACCGCTTTCGACGCTGGGCGCGTATTCGGACACGGTGTTACCGACGTACCAGCGGACGGCAAACCACGAACCGAGAATCGCACAAGCCGCCGGCAACAGCAGCAACCAACGAGTTGCCGACGCCAGGCGGATCGTCACGATGGATGGGGACCTTGCTTTGGCCACTGGATGGATTCCCGGAGAGCTACCTGTCGCCGTTTGATGACGGCCGCGGCAGAGTCGTTAAGGGATAGTCGGCGATGTTCTCGATCTTGATCGACATGCGTTTCAGTTCAATGTTCTGGGCTTCACACTCGCGCCAGATTTCGGCGATTCGCTCTTCTGAGATTTGCGGGCTCGAGATCAGCACCTGTTCAACCTGATGCTCGCCGATAATCCTCTTCAGTAAACCATTTCCACCGAAAACTCGGAAACCGTGAATTACCTTTCCCTGCTTCTTTGGATCGTCGTCCATAAACCCAACCGGCGTGTAACACAAGTCGCGGTTGTTGAGCAACTCGCGCAAGAGTAACTCTCCCGCATCGCCCGCGCCATAGATCAAGACGCGGCGCGACTGATCGCCGTTGGCCGCCGGCAGCACCTGGCGAAAGAAGCGAAACGCGATGCGACTGCCGGTCAGCAACAAGAGCATAACCAGAGCATCAATCAGAAAGACCGCGCGTGAATAACCCTGGAAGCGAAACTTGAACAGCACGATCACGAGACTGATGACTGAGCCGGCGGCGACGGCTTTCCCGAAAGCCATCAAGTCGTCAATGCTGGTATAACGCCAGATACCGCGATAGACACCAAAAAACAGAAACGCGGCCAGCCGTACCACGACCAGCACGGGCAGGGTACGCAGGAAGAGTTTCCAGGCCGGACTGTCAGAGAACGGCTCGAACTTGATCGCATAAGCCGACCAGTAAGCCAGCACAATCAGGACCACGTCGAGCAGCACCTCGAAAATCCGTCGCTTGTAAGAGAAGTCGACCAGAAAAGCGTACAGCGGCTTGTCGCGCGCATCGCGTACCTGGGCTTCTTCGTCGTAACCCTTTACTCCCGCCAGATAGACGCCCAGCAGCGTCAACACCAAAGTGAACGCTGCGATCAGCGCGAGGCTGACATCAGACTTTGCCGACCGCACCATCACCGCCAGCAAGCCTGAGAGTGCGGCCAATCCGTAGAGCATCCACACGGCGCGCCGCTCAGACATGCCGAGGGCCACCAGGCGGTGCGACGTGTGATCGCGCCCGCCTTGCGAAGCCGCCCGCCCGGAGAGCTTGCGCAGGATTGTCACGAACGTGGTGTCGAAAATCGGGATGAACAAAACCAGGATGGGAACTGCCAGCACCGGCACGAAACTGCGCGAACGCCCGCCCGACACATTCACCAGGGCCGCACCGGCCAAAAAGAATCCAATGAACATCGATCCGCTGTCGCCCATGAAGATCGACGCGGGATTCGAGTTGTAAACCAGAAAGCCCAGCAGCGCCGCCGCGAACACCGCGAGCATCATCGCTTCAATAGGTTGATGTCCGCTGACAAAGTTCAGGGTGAGAAAGCAAGAGGCAATGGCGGCAATCCCGGTTGCCAGGCCATCCATGTTGTCCAGCAAGTTGATCGCGTTCGTGATTCCAATCAACCAGAAGATCGTAATTACCATGTTCGCCGGCAGTGAACGCGTCCAGGGCAAAACCAATCCGTAGTTGACCACGATGGCCGCGCCGATTACCTGGCCGATCAGTTTTTGGTAGGGCTTTATGTGCAGCAGGTCATCGACTAATCCGACCAGGAAAAGAAAGGAAGCGGCCCCGATAACCACCCAACCCTGGCCCGTGTGCGGAACCAGAGCAACGTAGGTCACAACCACTGCCAGCCAGATCCCGACGCCGCCCATCATCGCGGTGGGCTTTTTGTGCCAGCGGTCGATTTTGGGCTTGGCTACAAATCCCCAACGACGGGCCAGTCTCCGCACTACCGGCGTCAGCCCGAGGGCCAGCGCAAATGAGATTGCGGGCGGGATCAGTCTGGAAATGCTTACTGGGAACATTGGTCGGTGATTATAACAGGTGAGCTGGAAAGTATTCGATCAAGGCGGCAAAGGCAAGTCACAAAGACTCTGCTTTCAGACTAATGGGCGAGTTCATCCAGGCGACGGCGACTCTTGGCGGGTGGCGATTCAGGGCAGCGTAGTCAATTACAAAGAGAAGAGAGCCGCGACGCTGAAGATAGTGGTTGGCAGCAGAACCGCCATCCATGAGATATGCTATTATTCCGTATCCCAAATTTAGATAGTACTCCTTAAGACATAAGGCCCCCGCAGTCATGGAGCTTAAGTCGTGCGAGCCGCAATCAAAGTTGTTGCCACCGTCGTCTTCTTATTCTTTTTGTTGATAGCTGCCTTTGCGCAATCGCAGACCAAACCACAACCCTCCTTACGACCACCAGCACCACCACGAACGCCGATCGCCAATCCATCGGGCAGTCAGGCAGGAGAAGAGGTAACAGAAGAAGATGTAGTCAGGGTGACCACTAATTTGGTGACCTCGGCCGCCCTGGTAATTGGCCGCGACCGCAAGTACGTGGCCACCCTGCGCCGCGACGATTTTCATGTATTCGAAGACGGCGTTGAGCAAGAGCTCGCTTATTTTGCCGCGGTCGATCGGCCGTTTACTGTAGCGTTGTTGATCGACAACAGTCACTCAACAATTTTCGAGATCCGAAACATACAGGATGCGGCCATAGCTCTGGTTAATCAGATGCGGGCCAACGATCGAGCTCTTATTATCTCGCTCACTGATGACATCAAGACACTGGCCGGACCGACCAACAACAAGGAAGAGTTAAGAAAGGCCATTTCCAATATCAAGACTGGCGGGGGCACGCGGTTGTATGACGGGGTCGATTTTGCACTTAATCGGGAAATGGCCGGCATCGCGGGACGAAAGGCGATAGTACTTTTGACCGACGGTGTGGACAACGCGAGCCGTCACGCCGAGTACCAGACCAATCTCAATGACATTGCCAAGTCCGACGTGCAAGTGTACGCAGTTCAATTCAGCACCTTCGCGCTGATGTCCAGGCAGGTTGCGCGTGCCCGCCGTCCGCCGCCCGAAGGTAGTGGGTTCAGTCGCGTCGATTATCAGCGGGCGGACGCATATCTCCATCAGATCAGTGAACTGACCGGCACGTCAGTTTATCCGGCTGCTAGTTTGAGCAATCTTGACTCGGCAATCGCGAGCATTGCCGACGAACTACATAACGAATACAGCCTCGGATATTACCCACGGATCGCCGGCAACCCGGGAGAGGTTCGTCGGGTCGAAGTGCGTGTGCGGCAACCATGGCTGGTCGTGCGGGCCCGCCCTGCTTACTCATTTGGCAAAGCTGGAACACTTACGTATGAGAATAAAGCTCCCGTCATGGCTCCGCTTTCTGACATCGAGGCTGTGTCCCAAACCTTTATCGAAGACAAGCGGCCATTAAACGCTCGCTGGATTTGCAAAGGTCCATTTGTGCCTGGCGATTACGCGTTGGTGCAGGAAGGCTTTGACGCTAGGTGTCCGGCGAGCACTCGGGCAAGCGACCAAACCAACGCCTGGCTCCTCAGGAGACCGGGTCCCAGCGAAGTCGTGTGCAAAGGCTTCTTGTTGTGGAATGGATCAGAGATGGAAATATCACCCATACCGAGCGGATATGCGGTTGTTGGCGAAGTAAATTCTCCGGCGTGTTCCCGCAGCAATGATCCCAAGCGTTCCGCCAACGCCTGGAGAGTGAAGCTTCCGGTGTCCGGTGATATCGTGTGTAAGAGGTTTTTGATTCCGCGCGGCTTTGTGGTTGTTGGTGAAAAAAAGGCGAGCGCTTGTCCCGCGACTTCTACAGAGTCGAATGCCTGGCTGATAATGCCCACTCAGTACATTGAAACCAGAAGATTTTGGAGCGTGCCATAGTTGATCGTGATTTACGTTGCGTAGACCATGACTTTCGGCTGAAGGCGAAGCCGCGAACCTTCAACGTTCCGCGGCGTTTGTTTTGTATTCCGGAGCTTGCTTGCCGCTGTGAAAATCGATCACGGACTTCAGAATCCCATCGAGGTCCATCTCAGGCTTAAAGCCGACCTGCTTATTTACTTTCGAGATGTCCGGAACGCGCCGCGGCATGTCTTCAAATCCTTCTTCGTAGGCTTCGTCGTAAGGGACCAGCACGATCTCAGAGTTTGATTTCGTCAGCTCCTTAACCTTCTTTGCGAGATCCAGGATCGAGATCTCCTGGTTCGAGCCGACGTTGAAAACTTCGCCCACAGCCTTCGGGTCGTCCATCAATTTCATCAGGGCGCCGATGACGTTACAAACATAACAGAAGCAGCGCGTCTGCTTGCCGCTGCCGTACACGGTAATTGGCCGGCCGGCGAGGGCTTGCTTCACAAACGTCGGAATCACCATGCCGTACTGTCCCGTCTGTCGCGGACCGACGGTATTAAAGAGTCGCACAACTACGGTCGGCAATTTTTTCTCGCGCCAGTAAGCCAGGGCCAGAAATTCATCGATGGCTTTCGAGCAGGCGTAACTCCAGCGGCCCTTCGTGGTCGCGCCCATGACCAGGTTGCCGTCTTCGCGAAACGGAACTTCGGTGCTGAGGCCATAAACCTCGGAGGTCGAGGCGATCAGGACTTTCTTCTTCTTTTTATTCGCCAGAGAGAGGACGACTTCCGTGCCGTGCACATTGGTTTCAATCGTACGCACCGGGCTTTCGACAATTAGCTTCACACCGACAGCCGCGGCCAGATGAAAGATAACGTCGCATTGATCGACCAGCTCGGCCGTGACCTGCTGCGTGTGCACGTTGTCGATGGTGTAGTGAAAACGAGGATGATCTTTCAGGTGCTTGATGTTGTCGATGCTGCCCGTCGATAGATCGTCGATGACAAATACTTCGTCGCCCCGTTGCAAATATGCGTCGGAAAGATGAGAGCCGATAAAACCTGCCCCGCCCGTGATTAGAACTCGCAAACCTTGAACTCCCTTCGAATTCCTGTCTCAGTGATGAGGAGTAAGTCTAGCATGATAATCGTTTGGTGAAGCTCCTGAGCCTTCTCTGACGGTCGGGCTATTGCCCCGCATGAGCTCAGCATAGAGTTCGGCCATGTTTCGCAGCAGACGATCTTTCCCGTAGTTTCTGATCACAAATTCCAGGCCGCGCCTACCCAGTTCGCGACCAAGCGCCTGCTCTTCAAGCAAACGCCTCAGCCCGCGCGCAAAAGCTTCCGCGTCGCCGCTTTCAACCACCAGGCCACGCTCACAAATTGTATAGCCGTCTTTTGCGGAAACTGCCGGGCCCAGCAGATCAACTACTCCGCCCACCGCCGTCGCGATGATGGGCCGCGCGTTCGCCATGGCTTCAATCAAAGTAAGGGGCGTGCCTTCATTCAGGCTGGTCAGCGCCACGATGTCGAGCGCCGGATAGAAATCTTCCGGATCGTTTCGGGTACCGAGAAACAAAACGTCGTCGTCCAGCCTGAGCATCTTTGCCTGTGCTTCCAGTTCGCCGCGGAGGCGGCCGTCGCCGACGATCACAAATCGGGCGCCGGAGCCAATGGCCGACTTCAGCAAGGCGGCAGCTTGCAAAAACAATCGATGATTCTTGATTTCGGTCAAGCGGCCAACGATTCCGATCAGCATCGTGGCCTCACTTGCGTGTAGTTCTGCACGCAGTCGCGGGCGGTGTTGCTGTGGGTTTGCATATCCACTCAGGTCGAGGCCGAGCGGAATCACCGCGAACTGTTCACTGCGCCCGACGCGGAATACTTCGTTGATCTCGTGGCGTTGCTGATGGCTTATCACTACGATGCGATCCGTGATCAGACGCGCCAGCGATCTTTCGATAGTCAGAAACAGACGTGTCTTAAGCCGGCCATAGTAACTGTGAAAAACATGGCCGTGGTAAGTATGCACAAAGCGGCACGGTCGCGGCTTCCCGATCAGCGTGGCCGGTGTCAGCCAGCGATACATCAATCCCGCCACGCGGCCGACGGTGCCGGCTTTTGCGGTATGGGTGTGGACCAGCTCAGGCCGCTCGCGCACCATCAAGCGAAAAAGTTTCCAGGTAGTGAGCGCATCCTTCAGAGAGATTTCCCGGCTCATCTCCGGAATGATGAAAGGCGTTACGCCCGCGGCGGTCGCGAGATAACTCATGTCGTCTTCGCCCGGCGGCACTACGCCGGCTGCCAGCAGCGTTTCGTAGCCGGCACTCTGCAACCCTTCAGTTAGCCAGATAACATGGCGGGCGGGTCCCCCGACGTTGAGCCGGGCGATGATGCGGAGGATTTTCATAGACAACAAAGTCTCAAGTCCCGCAGCACCGGCAGGAATGTCTTGAGACTTGAGACCTCGAACTTCAGTCGGGACTAACTAACAGGATTCAGGCATTCGCACCGGCTTCCGTTATCTTTTCCGGACTCTGATTATTGGCGCCGGTTTTGGCCACCAGATTTGAAGCGTGCAGGAGACTTTCAAAAGTTCCCGCATCGCTCCACCAACCCTCGAGTTCGTCCCAGGTCATTTCGCCGCGTTCAATGTAGGCGTTGTTTACGTCGGTGATTTCCAACTCGCCGCGGCCAGAAGGCTTGAGAGTGCGAATGATTTCAAAAACGCGGGCGTCGTACATGTAAATTCCGATCACGGCATACTCGGACTTTGGCTGCAAGGGCTTTTCTTCTATTTGCAGTACCCGCCGGCCGTCGAGTTCGGGTACGCCAAAGCGCTGCGGGTCGGGAACTTTCTTCAAGAGAATCTTCGCGCCTTCGTTTTGTTCCCGATAAGAGTCGGCCGCCGCGCGGATGTTTCCCTCAATAATGTTGTCGCCGAGTACCACGCAAACCGGCTCGCGGGCGGCGAAGTGCTCGACCAGCGCCAGGGCCGCCGCGATCCCGCCTTCACCTTCCTGATAGGTATAGTTGAGATGTTTCAGTCCGAAGGCTTTTCCATTCCCGAGCAGTTTCAGAAAATCGCCCGCTGAGTTTCCGCCAGTGACAATCATGATGTCGGTGATGCCCGCGTTGACCAGCGTTTGAATCGGATAATAGATCATCGGCTGGTTGAAAACGGGAAGCAGGTGCTTGTTGGTTACCGCGGTAAGCGGGCGCAACCGACTGCCCAATCCGCCTGCCAGTACGATGCCTTTCAATTAATATCCTCCCCTATGCGTTTAGAGTTGGGACTTGTCCCAACCTCGGCACAAGTGCCGCGTCTGAACAAAATCTGATATTTGAGATCTCAGAAAAAGTCAGTCAATAAATCTCTCGAACCACAACTCGAGCATCAGCAACGACCACAAACGATGCGAATGATCGGCCTTGCTCTCGACGTGCTGATCAATAATGCCGCGCAGCATCTCTGGCCTGAACAAACCGCGGGCGACCGCTTTGTCAGACAACAAAGTCTGACGCAGGAAGGGCTGCATTGCTACGCGGAACCAATGACCGATAGGTACCCCGAAGCCCATCTTGCTGCGCGTCAAATTCTCTGTGGGCACTAGTTTTTTCAGCACGCGCTTGAGCAGGTATTTGGTAGTCAGCCGGCGCAGCTTTAGATTTTCCGGCAGGCTGGCGGCAAATTCCATCAGGTGATGATCGAGAAACGGCGAGCGCGCCTCGAGCGATACGGCCATGCTGGCAATGTCCATCTTCACCAGCAGATCGTTTGGCAAATAAGTCATCGTGTCGGTCAAAAGCGAAGCGTCGACGATGCCGGCGCCATTGGCTTTGGCGAACCAGGGCGCGATGATGCCGGCCGTGCTGAAGTTCGCGGTTTCGTGCCGGAAGTTTTCCGAATAGAGATTTACCTTCGCTTGTTCATCAAAGGCGCTCACCCAACGCAAATAGCGCTCGACCGGAGGCATTGAGGCTGCGGCGATAAAGCGTTTGGCCTTTCGCAACGGATTTTGACGGGCTTCGAAACCGGGCAGGGCCCGAACCACGCTGCCAACTCCACCGCGCACGGCGCCGGGCAGGTTCGCATATCGCTGCGCCAGATTCATCGCTGCATAGCGCTCATAGCCCGCAAAACACTCGTCGCCGCCATCGCCGTTCAATGCGACGGTGACATAACGGCGAGTTTCGCGCGACACATAGTAGCTGGGAATCGCCGACGAATCGGCGAACGGCTCGCCATAATGCTCGACCAGGGTCGGCAGGATTTCCATGGCGTCCGGCCGCACTATGAATTCGTGGTGATCGGCGCCGACGTATTCGGCCACGCGGCGGGCGTGATGCAGCTCGCTGAAATCCTGCTCGTCAAATCCGATCGAGAAAGTCTTGACCTGCTCGGAAGATTCCTGCGCCATCAGCGCCACCACGGCACTGGAGTCAATGCCCCCGGAAAGGAAAGCTCCCAACGGCACTTCGGACATCAGGCGGACGCGGACCGCTTCGCGCAGCAGTTCGACGACGCGTTCACCTGCGTCTTCTTCACTGAGTTTGGTTTTTTTGGAAAAGTCGAGTTGCCAGTAACGCTCGAGTTTGATCTGGCCGTCCTGCCATAACAGCGAATGACCCGGCTCGAGTTTTCTAATCGCGCGATAAGCCGTCAGCGGCGCGGGTACGCAAATGAACGAGAGGTAGTGATGAATAGCCTCGTAATCGACATCGCGGCTGACGTTGGGATGGAGCAGCAGAGCACTGAATTCCGAACCGAACACTAATTGGCCGTCCAGTTGCGCGTACAGCAAAGGCTTTTTGCCGACCCGATCGCGCGCCAGGAAAAGTGATTTCGCTCGTTCGTCCCAAATCGCGAAAGCAAACATGCCGCGCAGATACTTTGGACAGTCCGTGCCGAATTCGTCATAAGCGGCGACGATCGCTTCGGTGTCGCTGTTGGTGTGAAACTTGTGGCCGAGTTTTTCGAGCTGCTCGCGCAGTTCGCGATAGTTGTAAATCTCGCCGTTGAAAACGATCCAGGCGGTGCGGTCCTGATTGGGAATCGGCTGCTGGCCGCTCTTGAGGTCGATGATCGAAAGACGGCGCATCCCGAGGCCCACGCCGTCGCTAAAATAGAAGCCGTCTTCATCGGGGCCCCGGTGACGGATGGCCTCGTTCATGCGCGCCAGCAGCTCCTGGTCAACCGGAGCGCCGTCGCGGCGAACAATTCCTGCGATTCCACACACGTTGTTTAGTTAATGAGCAGGGCCGAAGCCGACCGGCCGAAGACTAAAAGTTCGGTTTGGTTCTTCTCTTTACTGTCTTCCTCAGCATGACCTTCGAGCACTGGTCTTAATATTAGCGGACGCCTGCCAGCCATGTCCAAAAGCACCGATCTTGGCACTCGCGGTCGCCCGATCATCCCGCGACGGGCATGTGGTCTTCGCTTGCGGGTCGATCCGGCCCCCAGCGAAGTTTTCCGCGAGATTCGCTCCGCGCTTCCTTTCTTCTTCGCGCCCGCTCCTCTCGCTTCTCTTTCATGAGGACAAAGCCCACGGCCACGAAGACGAAATAAAAGACGAGCAACTGGGCGCGCTGGCGGTACGCGGTGCCTACATTCCCCTGAAGAATTGAATAAGTGAGTGTCAGCAGGGTCGTGAAGATCAGGATCGGGGCAACTTCTCTCAGCTTATATTTGATCGTGAACCAGGCGCCGAGAACCAGCAAGGGAAGCGAAGACCACCAAATGACCATTTCCGGCAAAGTAATTACTGATCGCACCGAGGCCATTTGCCAGGGAAAGGGGGCCAGGAGCAGATAACTGAGTCCCAGCGGTATCGCGCTGATCGCGCCGGCGGCGGTGGAAACATCCACGTCTTGTCCAAAACCGGAACCGGCTGATTGAGATGCGTCCAGCCGCATTCGCTGCAATTGTTCGAAACTACCATAGGCATCGAACTGTTGGGTGGCATAGCGACTAACTCCGAAGTAAGCCAGGGCCAGCCCGATGACAATCATGATAATGAATTGCCGCGCAAAGGATTGTGCCGTGAGACGGCGCCGCCCAAGAACAAAAGCGGCAATGATGGCCAGAACCACGATATAGAAAACATAAAACCGCAAGGTGAGCAGGCCGCAAAGGCACAGCGCCAGAGCCGTCAGATACTTGAAACTAAACCGGTTTCCCAGCTTGAGAGTAGCCAGCATGGACAGGGTTAACAGAAATACAATCGGTCCGTCCTTGAGCCCCTGACATGACCACAACACCAGCGAGGGAAAGAATGCCGAAAGCAGGGCGCACGCGCGTGCCACTCTCCGGTTGGGAAAAATTTCCATCGCGATCAAATAAGCGATCGGCGCGGTCGCGGCGCCCAGAATCGAGTTGACATACTGTACCGCGAGCATGTTCCGGCCGATGATCTTGTAGATCGCCCCCACCATGTAAAGCATGCCCCAGCCGCTGGCGGCCCCGCCCCCGGAAAAAACATCGATTGCTCCCTGATAGCTCTTGTTGCCATCCCAAACTTGTACCAGTGCGTGGCCGAAGTAATCGTAAGTTAAAGCGTCGCCGCCAAAAAACTCCTGCAATCTAAGGCCGTAGATTAGCGTGCCGATCAGAACGCGAACCAAAAATGCGCTGATGAACAAACGAAATAGAAAAGGCCGGTCCTCCTTTAGTATATAGATTGTCCACCCGACCAACGCGGCTATCGGCAACGCGAACAGGGTGGCCGACGCGCCGTCGGCCGGCGCCACCATCAAGATTGCGACAAACATGATGAACGAGAGGGCCAGTAATAATCCGTTCATTTCTTTTCTTTCCCCGTCATTTGTAAAGCTAAACGTCGTCCGGAAGATCAGGTCGCGTCCGGCGCTCGATTAGGAATCTATCTTCCGGACTTAATTCCTTGATTGGCTTTGCGGGCACACCCGCGATCAGCTTTTCTTCACCATCGATACTGCTGGTGATTACAGATCCGATTCCCACGATGCACCGCGAGGGAATCGAACTTCCCGGCGCCATCCTAATTTCAGAACCGACATACGCAAAATCCCCGATACTTATCGGCCGTGTGCGTTGCCGATTGTGCGTCCACAGGGAAGAGTTGCGCCCACCGATAATTGTCCGTCGCCCTATGTCGACCCGATCCGTGAAGTCGATCTTATGACCGGTGGTGACGATACTGCCAGGCCCCAGCCGAAAGCGCGGCTCAACCGGATTCACCGCGTCGGGCTCGGGAATCGAGTTAATCTCGTTCATCCGCATTATCTCAGCGTAGCGCTCCAGTAGCACTTCCTCGCCACCGCGGATGATGTTCAAATGCCCGATGCGCACATGGTCTCCCATCTTCAATTTCTTCACCCCGATAATCACATTGAGATGCCCAATCCGCACATCGTCCGCGATGTGACACTCCTCTGCGTCGATAATGCTGACACCAAAGTGGACGCGCTTCCCGATGTGATAACCAAAGAACAGCCGGTAACAAGGCCGCATTACGAAGGACGGGAGTGGCGCAATCAAGGCAAGCACGAACAACCTGAATTTGCTCACTCGATGCATCGGGGGATCCTGTTCGGAGGGTACCTCTTCATCGGATTAAGGTTCGCTGCTACCGCACCAACTGTCGTGTCTCCAATTCCGTAGTGGCTTTGCTTACCTGGTCTTCCGCTTCTTGTGCGCTGACCCATTTCAACAATTCCGGTATCCCCTGGTCAAGCCGGACCCTCGGTTCGTATCCCAGCAGCGCCCGCGCCCGCGAGATATCCGCGACGCAATGGCGAATGTCACCCTCACGATAGCGGGAAACAATTTCCGGCTCGAGATCTTTGCCCAACCCCCGCGCCAGCAGCCGGGCGATTTGCCGGACAGAGGTGGCCACCCCCGTGCCGATGTTGACTGCCTGATAGTCGGCCCCATCGGTTTCCAGCGCGCGCAGATTTGCCTGGACAATATCGCTAACGTGTACAAAGTCGCGGGTTTGCTCGCCGTCTTCAAAAATCACCGGCCGATTGTCATTAAGCAGACGCGCCGAAAAAATCGCGCAGACACCGGTGTATGGATTCGAGAGCGCTTGCCGCGGGCCGTAGACGTTGAAATAACGCAACGCCACACTGGGAATTCCATAAGCTCGACCGGTCACCAGACAAAACTGTTCCTGATCCTGCTTGGTAACCGCATAAACCGAGGTGGGAAACAGGGGCTTATCTTCGCGCGTGCCGGAAGCAGAGACCTGCGCACCGCAACGCGGGCATTCCATTTCCCATCGACGTGCAAGCAATTGCGCGGCGGGCCGCAGCTGGGGATATACTTCGCCGCAACTTGCGCATTGGTAAGCTCCTTCGCCGTAAATCGACATCGACGAGGCGACGATGAGTTTTCGGATGCGGTCTTTAAATTCGATTAGATTCTCGAGCAGTACGGCGGTGCCCAGATCGTTGGCGCGCACATAACGTTGAATCTCGTACATTGACTGGCCGACTCCAACTTCGGCCGCTTGATGAAAGACGGCGTCGACACCTTCAAGAGCCGATCGAACGGCTTGCGGATCGCACACGTCCGCGTGAATAAACTCGGCCGCCGGATTGAGAAACCTGGGTGTGTCGTCTCCGTGAACCTGGGGCACGAGCAGGTCCAGCACGCGCACGCGATGCCCCCGCTCAACCAGAGCATCGGTCAGATGCGAGCCGATAAAACCGGCGCCGCCGGTAACAAGTATGTGTAACTTTTCCAACTGATTTGCCTTTTCCTTTGGTGTCTTAAACTGAGTTGTAGCCTGACCGTGCCGGCGGAGGTCCTACCAGATGGGCGGGGGTTAGTCCGTGAGCGCCACAGGCAATCGACTGGAGCACTTCGTAAACGCGAGGAGCCTGAGCGATTGCCGAATACTTCTGTTCTACCGTTCCTCGGCCCGCCAGGCCCAGTTGGTTTCGCAATTCGGACGAGCGCAGCAAACGGCCCATCTTGTCGACCCACTCCGGCTCAGTGTCGGCGATGAAACCATTCTGACCGTCCTGAATAATCTCGGTATTGACGCCAACCGGTGAACAGATAGTCGGAATCCCCAGGGCCATAAACTGCAGCGCCTTCAAACCACACTTACCTTTGCTCCAGGCATCATTTGGCAGCGGCATCACGCCGATCTCAATGGGGCGCAGATCATCCAATTCAGATTCCGAACGCCAGGGAATCGCTTCTACCGTAACGCCTTCCACGCGGTACTCTGGCGTGCCGATTACTCTCAAGCGAAATCGTTCGCGCTCGGCCAGTTTCTGCAACGCACCCCGCAGGGTATCAAGATGCTGGACCGTGCTAAAGCTGCCCGTCCAACCGATTACCGGGATGTCGGACGGGTTGGCTTGCCGGACTGAATATTTTTCAGTGTCGATGGTTGTGGGAACGATCGTGAGGTGCGGATTAAACTGGCGCGCGTACTCAGCCAGATATGAATTTCCCACCATCACATGAGACGCGAGCCGACAAATCGTCTTTGTCTTGGCGGCAAACTTCAGATAGCTGAGATAGCCGTTCGAGGGACTCCGGTATGAAACAAAAACTGCGTCGTCAAAGTCGAAGACAATCGGAACGCGCCTTCGCTTGATCATCCGCTCGAAAACGGCCGGGCCAAGCAGGGCGGCCTCGCGAAAAATGTAAACCGCGTCAAATTGCTTTACCGAATTGATCAGCGACAACCGTCGGGCGAAGCCGCGCGAAACGTGCGCGAGTTTGCCGCCCATGTTTCCCGCTTTGTAGAGCAATCCGTGCAGAAGTTCGTTTTCGAACGGCGCGTAAGTGATCTCGACGCCCCGCTGGCGCAGCAGCGGTTCCCATTGCTCAATGCGGAAACGCTGGCCCGGCGACGTGTCGTACATGCTCGGTACTATGGCAAGAAGACGCATATCCTGGCGCAAATTCGTCAGCGAGAATGATTCGCGATTCAGTATATGAGACCGAAGCTACCCCGTCCAACCGGCCTCAGTGGCACGGGCATCCCGCCCGTGAATCACGCGCAAGATGCGCGTGCCGCGTTCAGTCGCCGCGAGGCTTCCGTCCGGTGGCCACCCAGCCATAGCTCGGATTGACCTTGATTTCTTCCAGCCGGCCGCGCCGCAGCCAGTCTTCGACGTCGCTGCGGGTGTAGCGATTTTCGATCGGCGCTGAGAAACGGTCCAGTTGATCGTTAACGCAAACCCGGAAAGGAAAATTTGCGTATTGCTTCATCGGCAATTTTTCTGCCAGCGACCTTAAGCCCGGAATCTTCTTCAAAAGCCGATACGGCGAGACGAAAAAAGCAAAAGCAGCCACGGCGGCCGGAAACGCCAGCGCGTAGTTGAGACTGTGCGGGAGACGCGTCGTGATCTGACGCGCGGCCGTAACCAGCGCCAGCAAAGCGCGCTTGACCGGCTGACCTTCCGGCTTCCAGTAAAGATAGATTTGGATCTCGCCGCCCGGTTTCAAATAGCGCAGCAGATTATGAAAAGCGGGCTCAGGGTCAGGCAGGTGGTGAAGCACGCCAATCGAATACACAAAGTCGAAACTCTCGGGAGCAAAAGGCGGTCGATGCAGGTCGGCCTGAATCACCTGAGCTTTGCCGGCCGCTTCGGTATTTCGTTGCGCCACTTCCACCGCAGGTCCCAAATCCATGGCCCACACTTCGGCGCCATACTTTGCCGCATAATGAGCGAAGCGGCCATTGCCGCAGCCGGCATCCAGGACCTTCTTGCCACGGAAAAACTCCGCCCTGTGCGGCTGCATGTATTCTAGAAAACTGCGGCCCCATTCGTCGTACATCTCCGGGAAGCGAGTCCACTCGAAACCAAAACTCAAAGCGGTCTGCAACTGCCGTTCGTCCGTTCCCGCCACCGTACCGTTTCCTAAAAGCGCCTCTCGGAATGGTGCCAGCAGCAGTCGCGGGATTGAACGAATCACGGGAAATTTTTCCCCACACTTGGAACAAACCAGCGCATCCTCGTCGGCGTCACGCGTCGAACTTAGTTGACCAACACAGGCAGGGCAACGAAGAGTTTCCGTGAGTTCTGGTGCAGAGATGGACATTGCTTCAGTTCGGGAGATCGAGAATTTTCTCATACAAGCGCGCGTAACGCTCCAGACCGGTGCGGCGCACGTCAAAAAAACTCTCAGCCACGGTCCGGGCTCGTTCGCGTACATCACGCGCTAAAAGATTTTCAATCGTCATTAAAGTTCGTTTGTATTCGCCTTCATTGAAATCCTTAACGACGGCGCCGACTGTTTGAGATTCGACGAAAGTATCGGAATCGCCGACGCCGGCATTTACGATCACGGGCAGACCACAGGCCAGGTATTCCGAAACCTTCACCGGCGAGGTGGCCAGTCTGGAAAAGGTTGGTTTGTAGAACGCTATGCCTACGTCTGAAGCAGACAGGTAACCGGAAACTTCGGCCGGCGCCACCCGCCGAACCGTAAATTGATTCGAGCTGATCCCGCGATCCGACATGAGCTTTTCGATTAGCCCTTTATCGCCTCCGGTGAGCCAGAGGAAATGGCTGTTCGGCTTTCGCTTTAACAGCGCGCCAAAAAAGTCAGCCGTTTTGTCCGTGAGATACCAGCCGCCTATGGAACCAGAGTAAACCATGACAAATCGATCTTGCAGATCTAACTCAGCGCGGATCCGTTCGCGATCGCTCTTACTAAAACGAAACAGCTCGAGGTCCGTGCAACAGGGCACGACTTCGTGAATCACGTCACGACCTCGCAGGCCTTTCCAGTCTTTGATTGCCGGCCAAATCTTCTCAGTCAACGTGACCACGCCGTCTGAGGCTTGCAGCGAGGCGCTTTCCATCGCTTTCGTCAAGCGATAGGAAACGCTTCCTTTCTTCCAGTGTTCAGCGTCCACGTACTCTTCGGCCATCAAACCTCGCAGATCAAAAATCATTCTTAGACCGAAGCGCCGCTTGAGCCGGAGCGCGATCGTAGCCGGTATGTGGCTGCGCGCGTGAATCATTTCGATCTGCTTACTCCGCACCAGCCGGCTGCCGTATCTTATTCCGGCCAGTACGTCGTAGGACGTTGCCGGCAACGAAGGGCGCTTGTGGTAACGAAGGAAATGCCAATCAATCTCGCTGCTCGCCAGCTCTGCACGCAACCGCTCGCATCGCTTGCGTCCCGTGGGCGTGTAAGCCTTCGCTCCTTCAAAACTAAGTAAGGTGAGACTGACGCCGGCTCGGCTCAGTTCTTTCAAATACGGAATCACCTGGCTTTGTCCCAGCGGATCGAGCATTCCGTTATACGAAATATATAGAACGCGTCTATTCGCCAGAGTCATCGTTAGGTCTCACATGTCTCATTGGTGCGAGGCGAAGTTTGTCACTGAAAAACCAGCTAATCGTGCCTGCGAAAGCAGCCGCGTCCAGCGTAGCGATGATCGGTGCGATCAGCAACAGGCGCAGACTATTGCGAAAAATTCCGGCTGGATATGATTGACGGTTTTGCCTCAGCGCCCTGGTTGCGCGCGCGACCAGCAGCGTGAGCCAGAAAAATAGCGGAACAATCAACCATCTCACGCCAAGAAAAATCGCCGGCAAAGCGACCAGCATGATTACCGCGTAGCGCCGGAAAATAGCCGCTTGCCATTGACGCCACAAACCGGCGCGGATGTTGTTGCGCGCATAGACGTAAAAGCGCCGGAACGTGCTCCCGAGGCCTGGCTGAATAGTCCAGTAAACGACCGCTCGGGGCGCTCGGACAGTGCGAAAACCTGCTTGCTCGATCTTGTTCATGAAGAGCAGGTCTTCCGCCGAGCGCAGATGTTCCGGAAAGCCGCCCACCGCTTCCCACGCTTTGCGGCGCATCAATGCAGACACGATCGAACGCGGGCGCGCCGGCCCCTCGGCCGTGCTTGCTACCGGCGGGACATAAGCGATCGCCGCGCATTCTTTGAAAAAGCTGTCGACCACGGGTTCGTACGAACCATAGACAACATCGACCGCCGATCCATCGCCAAGATTCTCAGCCAGAGACGCCAACCAATCGGGGCCGGATCTCGTGCCGGCGTCGGTGAAAGCGATCCACTCTGAGTGCGAATTTTTGGCGCCTAAATTGCGCGAGCGTCCCGGGAGGGAATTTTCTTCGCGGATCAACCTCACCGGGGCGCCGGCTTTGATGAACTCTTCGATGATGTCCCGGGTGGCGTCGACCGATCCGCCATCGGTGATAACGACTTCCTTTGGCCGCAGAGTTTGAGTCAGCAGAGTTTCCAGCAGGATCCGAATGGAGGCCTCTTCGTTCCGCACCGGTACCACGACGCTGATTTCCGGAGCGCTTGAGCGAGGCGACGTAACAGGTTCCTTCACTGTTCCGAGATGCTAACAGAAATTGAGCCGAAAATTACAAACGCAGAGAGACGTGAATGTCTGTCTGCGTTTGCGAACCGCTTTTTTTGTGCGTGACGATAAACTGAAGTGTGAATCCTCAGGCGGTAACGGCAACTGGGACCTGGTTCTGCTTCAACTGACCGGCAATCCAGTGATAAGTGCGGGCCAGCCCGTCTTCCAGAGAGATTTCGGGCTCCCATTGCAGCACTTCGCGCAGCCGGGTGTTATCGCTGTTCCGGCCGCGCACGCCCTGCGGCTTGCTGGTGTCGTAACGTTTGCCAATCCGCTTACCGGCGATCTGCGCAACGATGTCCACCAATTCGTTGATCGAGATCATCCGGTCCTGCCCCAGATTGATCGGATCGCGATGATCGCTTTGCATCAGCCGGTAAATCCCTTCGACACAGTCATCGATGTAGCAATACGAGCGCGTCTGTCCGCCGTCTCCCCAGACTTCGATGTCGTCGCCATCATTTGCCAAAGCGATCTTGCGACAGATCGCCGCCGGCGATTTCTCGCGACCGCCATCGTAAGTTCCCAGTGGGCCAAAGATGTTGTGGAAGCGCACCACCCGCGTGTCCAGACCGTAATCTTCGGTGTAATGCCGACAGACACGCTCCATGTATAGCTTTTCCCAACCGTAACCGTCTTCGGCGTCGGCCGGATAAGCATCCTCTTCTTTCAAGGGAGTGACGTCGGCGTCCTGCTGTTTGAAGCCGGGATAGATGCAGGCGCTGGAAGTGTAGAAATAACGCTTCACTCCGTTTTGCCGCGCGGCTTCGATCGAGTGCAGATTCATCAACGAGCTGTCGCGAACGATCTCGGCCTTATGAGTTTCGATAAACCCAATGCCACCCATGTTCGCGGCCAGGCCATAGACCTGATCGACGCCGCGCGTCGCCGCGAGGCACTTTTCCCACTTCGTCAAATCCAGCAATTCAAATTCATGAGCACAGGTCGACTCGTATTCCGGTTCTTTAATGTCCACGCCGCGCACCCAATAGCCGCGATTGACCAGATACTTCGTTAAGTGGTGGCCGATGAAACCACCGGCGCCGGTAACCAGTACCCTAACTTGTTCGGACATAAATGTTGTTTTCTTTCCTTAGTGAATAAGGCGATGTTTGCACTGTAATTTAAGCCGGAGGGCGGGAGAAAAGCAAACGAGGGAGGGAGCAGTATTGGTTCGGGGTCTAATGAGACCGGTGCCGGCAAGCTGCACCAGCCTCCGGGCTAGACTCTGATCCGAGAGAACCATCCGGTTTAGACTCGCTCAATCAATCAAGCCTAAACTCGCTCCGCCAATCCGTCTTCTCTGCAAACTCTGGCTGGTCTTTCTTGTCCAGCACGCAATCCTCCAGCACCAGAAAATCCATCTCAGTGCGCATGAAGCAGCGGTAGCTGTCTTCGGGCGTGCAGACGATTGGCTCGCCGCGCACATTGAAGCTGGTGTTCACGATCACGGGGCAGCCGGTCCGTTGGCGAAAGGCTTCGATGATTTCCCAGTAGAGCGGATTCGTTTCGCGTCTTACGGTTTGAATTCGCGCCGAGTAGTCCACGTGCGTGACCGCGGGAATTTCGGAGCGTTTGATGTTCAGCTTTTCAATTCCCCAGAGTTCTTTTTCTTCGTCGGTCATTTGGCGCCGGTGCGTACGGGCAACGTCAGCGACCAGCATCATGTAGGGACTGTCGTAGTTCAGCTCGAACCAGTCGGCGACATGCTCCCGGAGCACGCTGGGAGCGAAAGGGCGAAAGCTCTCACGATACTTGATCTTCAAGTTCATCACGGACTGCATCGCCGCAGAGCGCGCGTCGCCGATGATGCTGCGCGCGCCCAGTGCCCGCGGGCCAAACTCCATCCGCCCCTGATGCAAGCCGATGATTTTTCCGGCTGCCAAAAGATCGGCTACCACTTTTGGCAATTGCTCGCGCGTGTATTTCGTGTAAGGCAGATTGCGGGACTGTAGAAAGGCTTCGATCTCCGCGACCGAATCCTGCGGACCTAAATACGATCCTTTCATACCATCGACGTAAGGCGGAAGAGTGGCACGCGCATCTTGCGCGTGATCGACGGACGAGACGCGCGTTTTTCCGGCGTGGCTACTCTTCCACGTTCCCGCTTCCTCTGCACTCACTCGTTCATTTCCCAGGTAACGGTGCCAAATCGCCAGCGCGATCCCGATTGCTCCACCAGCATCGCCCGCCGCGGGTTGAATCCAGATGTCTTCAAAGGGTCCTTCACGCAGGATGCGTCCGTTGGCGACGCAGTTGAGTGCCACTCCGCCCGCCATGCACAATTTCTTCATGCCGGTTTCCTTGTGCACATGGCCAACCATCTTGAGCATTGCTTCTTCGGTGATAGCCTGGATGCTGCGAGCCAGATCCATCTCGCGTTGAGTAATTTTTGACTCAGGCCGTCTGGGCCGACCGTCAAAAATTCGATCAAACGCTGAGTTGGTCATGCGCAGGCCCTGCGAGTAACTAAAGAACTCATGATTCATCCTGATGCTGCCATCGTCGCGAACTTCGGCCAGCTTGTCCTTGATCAGGGAAACATATTTCGGCTCACCGTAGGGCGCCAAACCCATGACTTTGTATTCGCCGCTGTTGACGCGGAAACCGGTGTAGTAAGTGAACGCGCTGTAGAGCAAACCCAGACTGTCCGGGAAACGAAGCTCCTTCAGCAGGGTGATCTCTTTGCCTTTTCCGATGCCAATGGAACTGGTCGCCCACTCGCCGACACCATCGATCGTAAGAATCGCGGCCTCTTCGAATGGCGAAGGATAGAAAGCACTGGCGGCATGGCTTTCGTGGTGATCTCCGAACAAGAGCTTCCACTCGAATTTCTTTCTGGCCTTCTTCGCTGCTCTTTCGTCTTCCACCCCATTTGCTTTGGCCATCTCTGTGCGAATCAGGTCCGGCATCCAAAGCTTTTCCTTCATCCACAGCGGCATTGACTTAAGAAACGATCGAAATCCCGCGGGCGCATAGTCCAGATAGGTTTCCAGCAGCCGATCGAATTTCAATAAAGGCTTGTCATAGAAACCAACGTGATCCAATTGTTCGGCCGTGATTCCGCCTTCTTTCAGGCAATAGCGAGCGGCGTTAACGGGAAAGTTGTAGTCATGCTTGATGCGGGTAAAGCGTTCTTCCTGGGCCGCGGCGATAATCTCGCCATCAACCACCAGACAGGCGGCAGAGTCGTGGTAAAAGGCAGAGATGCCCAGGATTTTTGACCCGTCTGACATTGGTGAGGCAGTCGTTAGAAGAGTGTGTAAATGAACGGCGCGATGGCGGAACTCTTGGCCAGCACCAGCAGCACGCCAAATAAGACCAGCGTAATCACGATCGGCGCCAGCCAATACTTCTTGTTCTGTTTCATGAACTGCCAGAGTTCACTGACTACTTGTACTTTCGACATCAGAATTCCTCAAAACATCTTTTCGTAATGACGTGGATCCTTCTGCCGCTCGGAATACGGAAGCCAATAGGAATCACTCGCGGCGGCGCGGCGATGCAGCGGGTCCCATCCGAACAAACGTTTGCTGACACCGATCGGGGTAACTATGACGAAGAAGACAAACGCCAGAATGATCCGCGTGGTCACAAACGAAAGAACTTCGGCCAATGCCATCCACGCTTTGTTAGGCCAAACCAGCGCCGCCGGAAAGACTAAACCAAGCAGCACGAGTAAGCCGCCGAGAGGCAAAGCAACATGCGACAGAGTTGGAAACTTTCCCCGATACAGCCACCAGCCGCTGAGCAGGAGCAGCACTCCGCCGACGATCAGACCAAACTCGCGCTCTGCTCGCCGGGAGGTTTTCCTGTTTGCTGCTTGCGCCATTTTTTCAGGAACCGTTGGTTGCTAGTTTACGCAGGCACCCCCAAAAGGGTCTGTGCGCCACGCTTTCAGGATACGTTGCCAGCGCCCGAACCAGCCAGCGCGCGCTCTCGGCCCTGCGGCCTGCTTCGCTGGCGGCATAGGATTGGCGAAGGAAACGCGTCGCCCGGCACCAGCGACGGTCAGCGCCGTGCAGCCGGCTTTCGTAAACCTCGGCGCTGCGATCGAACTCGGCAATCTGATGGCGGTTTTCCGCGACCGTCTTACTGGCCGCGTGCAGACGGTAGCCGGCAAAAGACTGCGAGATGTGTTCGCATCGATGACCGGCAAGCAAAAGGCGAACGTATAAATCGTGATCGAAATCATAAGGCCAGGCTTCGTCAAAGCCGCCCTGGACCAGTTCGCGTTTCCAGAAGTGACCCGGCTGCGGAGCTGTGTAAGCCCACGACAGACAGTGCGCCGCGGATTTCGGAACGACGGCCCGGATTATTTCTTCCTCATGTCCTTCACCAAACATGATCGTGTCGCCGCAAATCCATTCGCTGGTCGGATGATTTTCAAAGTGACTCATCACCGTGTCGAAGGTGCCCGGCAAATAGATATCGTCGCTATTGATAAAGCCAAATATGTCGCCGGTCGTCTTCTCAAGGCCCTTATTAATCGCATGGACCTGACCCCGATCCTTTTCACTGACCCAGAAGGTGAGCCGATCTTCATAGCGCCGAATGACCTCGACAGTTTCATCGGTGCTGCCGCCGTCGATGATGATGTACTCGAGATTGGAATAATTCTGGTTGAGCACCGACAGAATCGTCTCTTCCAGGAAGCGGCCCTGATTAAATGACGGTGTCACGATGCTTAGCTTTAGTGTCATACCTGGGAAAATGACGCTCCGCGAGCCATAAAAGCAGTTTCATACCAATCAACCGTTCGGCGCAGACCCTCTTCCAGCGATGTCTGCGCCCGAAATCCGAATCTTTCAAATGCCCGGGTCGTGTCGATCTGGCGGCGTGGCTGGCCGTCCGGCTTTTCTGTTTGCCATCTGATCTCGCCTTCGAAGCGCGTTAGGCGGGCGATCATCTCAACCAAATCTTTGATGGTAATTTCGCGGCCGCTGCCAAGGTTCACTGGATCGCCATCGTCGTACTGCGCCGCCGCTTTGATAATTCCCTCCGCGCAATCCTCCACGTATAAAAACTCGCGCGAGGCGCGACCCGATCCCCAGACTTCAACGAACGATGCGGCCAGGTTGCGCGCTTCGACGCATTTGCGAACCAACGCCGGTATCACGTGCGATGTTGCGAGATCGAATTTGTCACCCGGACCATAAAGGTTCGCCGGCAATACGAAGATCGAATTGAACCTATACTGCTGACGATATGCCTGAGACTGAACCAGCATCATCTTTTTCGCCAGGCCGTACGGCGCATTCGTCTCTTCCGGATAGCCGTTCCACAGATCGTCTTCCTTGAAAGGCACAGGCGTGAACTTTGGATAAGCGCATACGGTGCCGGTCGCCAGGAATTTTTTGACTCCGCGCAGGCGCGATTCTTCTATCAGTTGGGCGCCCATCATAAGGTTGTCGTAGAAAAACTTTCCCGGACTCATCAGGTTATGGCCGATGCCCCCGACTACCGCCGCCAGGTGAACAACCAGATCCGGTCGCGAGTCTTCCAGCAGGCGCAGGATGTCATGCTTCTCGGTTAGATTGTAGTCGCGTTGGCGGGGCACGAACACTTCGACCCCTTCGTAAGTCTTGAGTTTCTCGACCACGAAACGCCCGAGAAAACCCGCGCCGCCGGTAACCGTCACTCGTTTGTAAGGGAATTCGTCGTTCAAAATTGAGAGATGTTTAAAGCACAGTTGAGCAGATCCCGAGGCTGGTTATGTTATCAGAAACGTTTGCCTCGCTGAAATGACAGTTCAGAATTCAAGCTTCATCGGGCCCGACACCGGGAAGCGTCTTTCTCAACTTGATTGTTTAAATCGAGGTTACTAATCGCCGCGCCGGTCAACTCTGGCGTTGGTGTGGCGTCTCACCCGCGAAAAAATTCCGCGATCGCGCTCACCACATAATCCTGTTGCTCGTCAGTTAGCTCCGGATAGACTGGTAGGGCCAGCGTCTCTTTCGCTGCTCTTTCGGCGATGGGGAAATCGCCTTCCTTGTATCCCAGATAAGCAAAGCATTCCTGTAGATGGAGCGGGACGGGATAATAGATGTCCGTACCCACGCCGCGCTCGCGCAGGTGTTCGCGCAAAGCATCGCGTCGTCCGTCGCGGATGCGAATAACGAACTGATGAAAGATGTGGCGCGCGCCTGATCTCACCAAGGGCGTTTCCACCTCTTCGCTTAATCCGGCTTCGGCGAACATTAACTCGTATTGCCGTGCTTTGCGCTGCCGAGCGTTCGTCCATTCGTCAAGATGCCGCAGCTTAACCCGCAACACCGCGGCCTGAAGAGCATCGAGCCGGCTGTTAATGCCGACAATCTTGTGATGGTATTTCTGTTCTTCGCCATGCAGGCGCAGCAAGCGCAGGCGCTGCGCATGTTCGACGTCATTGGTCGTCAGCATTCCGCCATCGCCGGCGCCGCCCAGGTTCTTTGACGGGTAGAAACTGAAACATCCGATCGTCCCCATTGAACCTGCACGACGTCGGGCGTCCTCAGCCCCGATGGCTTGCGCGGCATCTTCGATAATCGGAATCGGAGCGCCGACATCCTGGTCGGCGGTTCGCCGGCGCCCATGCCGGCTTAACTCGATCAGCGGATCCATTTCCGCGCACTGTCCATACAGATGCACGGGCACGATTGCCTTTGTCCGCGCCGTGATCTTTTCGCCGACCAGCGACGGATTGATATTGAAAGTGCGCTCGTCAATATCCACGAACACGGGACGCGCGCCCAGCCGCGCAATCGCCGAGGCCGTAGCAAAAAAACTAAATGGCGTCGTGATCACTTCATCGTCTTTGCCCACCTCGCAGGACATCAGGGCCAGCAATAAAGCGTCCGAGCCTGAGGCGCAACCGATCGCAAACTTTGTCTGCGAGTATTCAGCGATTTGCTCTTCCAACGCCTGGACTTCCGCGCCCATTACAAACTGCTGCGATTCGAAGACACGGTCGACGGCCAGACGCACTTCGTCGCGAATCGTTTGGTACTGAGCCTGAAGATCGAGTAGCGGGACTTTCATGTGAACTAATTATCCAGCCACGGAGACACAGAGACACGGAGAAGACAGAAGCAAGATACCGAGTCAGCTCTTTCGCAATGTCCTGAGGAGTTGTCTCTGTGCCTCTGTGCCTCTGTGCCTCGATCTGAATGTCATGTCTATCATGCGGCAGGAGCTGATACGGCGGATGAAAGGAATTTGATCTGGCCGCCGATCTTCATCGATTGTTGGGCGGCTTCCAGCACGCGCACGACCCGCAGACCGGCATCGCCGTCAGTCAGTGGCCGGCGCGCGCGGCGAATTGAATCGAGAAATTCTGACACTACAAAGCGCAGCGCTTCGGTCGGATCGAGTTTCGGGGCCCACACGTCTCCGGTGCGATAACTGATAAGTGTTTGATAGTCGGCTTCCCGATCCCCGACGCGGTTGGTGGTGACGCCTTTGTCATAGACGCGCACTTTCTCTGTCGGCTCGATGTCGTCGTAGAGGATCATCTTGCGGCTGCCGGCAATCAGCGTGCGGCGCAGTTTTACCGGCGCCAGCCAGTTGAAATGAAAGTGCGCGATGAACTCGTCCGGAAAGTGCAACAGCAGGTAAGCGATATTTTCAATGCCCGGCTCGATGTGCGAGCTGCCGATAGCGCTGACGGCGTCGGGCTGGCGTTCGATCAGGTAATCCATGATCGAAAGATCGTGGGGCGCCAGGTCCCACAGCACATTTATGTCGCGTTGAAACAATCCGAGATTGATGCGCACTGAGTCGAAGTAAAGCAGTTCACCCAGCTCGCCTCCGGCCACGATCTCTTTCATCTTGCGCACGGCGCCGGTGTAAACGAACGTGTGGTCGACCATCAGCGTGCGGCCGTTACGTCTCGCGAGCTCGATTAATTCCTCGGCTTCATGCACGGTCGCGGTCAGAGGCTTTTCCACGAGCACATGCTTGCCGGCCGTGAGCGCCTCTTTAGCTATTTGAAAATGAGTCGCAACCGGAGTGACCACCGCCACTGCGTCAAGCTCGGTATCGGCGAGCAGCATTCGGTAATCGGTGGTGATGCGCGCAGCCGGATAACGACGGCCCATCGCCGCCAATCGCTGGTCATCGATGTCACAGATCCAGGTAAGCAGCACCGTTTCGTTATCCGCGAAGTTGCGCAGCAGATTCGGACCCCAATAGCCGCAGCCGATTACTCCAATGCTAATCGCTTTCATCAGGGCCTGAGCATAACCGGCAAGTGAGCCAAAATGGAAGGAGGGCCCGATACGCGTCGTACGTCAGAGCGCGGTGCCTCAGAGCCAGCCAGCCGAGCATTCCCGGGGGAGTCTGCTACCCTGCCCGATCCCACCACGAGTGACCGGAAGCGACTGGAACCCTGTCCAAAGTTATCGACGTTATCAGTAGGCAGCCCAGACTTGTAGGAGTCGGTGGGCATTCGTTCGTACTGCACGACAAACGCGTTTTCTCGTCTTATCAAATGTCCTCACGAAAACGCCAGTAAGGCCTCTAAGATCCTCTCGCTGGCTTTGCCGTCACCATAAAGGTTGGCTGGTAAGCTCATTGAAAGGTATGCCTGCTCGTTATCCAGTAAGCGAGATATCTCGGCTACTATTGTTTCTGTCTCAACCCCAATTACTCGAGCCTTACCCGCGGCGACGGCCTCAGGACGTTCCGTGATGTTGCGCATCACCAGTACGGGTTTTCCTAAACTCGGCCCTTCCTCCTGGAGTCCACCTGAGTCGGTGATGATCAGGTAACAGTGATTGGCTAGATGAATCAGTGACAGATAATCAAGTGGTGACGTTAGTGTGATAGCCGGCGAGCCATTAAGGATCCGCCATACCGGCCCGCGCACATTGGGGTTTTCATGCACTGGATAAACGATATGGACCTGTTCTTGATATCGACGTGCGATCGCGAGTAGAGCCCGGCAGATATTTTCCAGAGGGCGACCGAAATTCTCGCGGCGATGTGCGGTGACCAGAATAAGCTTTCTATCAATCACATTGGGCGCGGCTGAAAGCTCGCCTCCAACTCGACTCCTCCCTGATTCATCTTCCGGTTCGGCTGCTTTAAGCAGCGAGGCGATTTGCGACGGCATCGGGCGGCCCAACATAGACTGCAACGCATCAATCACAGGATTCCCCGTGACGTGAATGCGATTCGCGGGAATTCCTTCCGCCAGCAGATTGCCCTGAGCGGACTCAGTCGCGGCAAAATGCAAGTCAGCCATCAGACTGACAATCCGCCGATTAATCTCTTCGGGAAACGGTTGCCACTTATCTTTCGTGCGCAGGCCTGCTTCGACATGGCCAATCTTCACACCCGCATAAAATGAAGCGAGCGCCGCGGCGGCGGTGGTTGTAGTGTCGCCCTGGAGCAAGGCCCAATCAGGCTTTTCTGTTTTCAGAATTGGTTCGAGTTTTGAAAGCACTGCTGCGGCTACCTGCGTGGGCGATTGATCGTTCGCCATGATGTCGAGATCGTAGTCGGGAACGATGCTAAAGAGTTGCAGCGTCTGGTCCAGCATGCTGCGATGTTGAGCCGTGACACAAACCTTCGACTCAAACACATCGGGACGGGCCGCCAGCGCCTGAATTACCGGCGCCATCTTGATTGCCTCGGGGCGGGTGCCGAAAACTGAAAGGACTCTGAGCATTTCTTTCGTCAGTCAGGCTGTGTCGAAATACTTATGGAACTGCCATCTTGGTCAATAGAAGGGTCGAAGTAAGGTACCGGTAAGGTCGGCTGGATGCTGTGATCGGATATTTTAGGTGAAAATAATGCCAATGCCTCTCGTCGTATACTGTTGAGACAGAAGTACAGTTGCACGTGCGCCGCAAACATCCGTCGGTTGCACGGGACTCGAAGGCTAACTCAGTTAACTCAAAGAGGTGAACATCCCCTCCTTCGTACATGGGTTTGAAGTGGCTCCGGAAAAAGCTGTCTTGGGGTAGTTCGATTTTCTTTCGTTGATTGTTTATCAAAAAATAGTCAGCCCCCTGGCTTTTCAGCTCCCTGTAAAGCGACTGCCCGTCGGTAAACGGCCAGATACGAGAGTAGCGAGCAGGGCCGAAAAAATCTCCCTTGTAGACGCCATCCACGAAGTACGCCATATTCTCGTCATGCATTGCGTACAGCGTATAGCTGGGCCCCCTGAGGCTGTTTAGCAGCTTGTACGCAGGATAGGATGGTAGCCGCTCGGTGAGGTAGTTGTCTCGCTGCTCTTGCGATACTGGTATCGGACCATTCGCTTGCCAAGCGGCCCCGGAATATCGCCACCCTCCAAAGGCCAACCCCACGAAGACAATGACCACCACAATCCAATGACTTCTCCATTTGCGGGTGAAAGGAACCCAGCCCAAAAGCATATCGAGCGAAGCGGCCGCGGCTACGCTCATTATCGGAACTGCGGGCAATATGAAGCGCAAGACTTGAGAACTGAAACACCAGAAAAGCACGAATGCGAGTGCAAACCCTAGTATCCTTCTGATCCGCGCATCCTTGATACTAAACAACACTATTATGGGAAGCGCAAAGAAGTATAGTGTGGATAGATGGAGCCCTTGCGAAAGGAAAACATCCTGATTGAAGGCAAGATACCACGGAAGCGACAACAAGGCCGGGAGGCTTCGCCCTATGCCCCACCGCTGCATGTCGCCTAGTAGTCCCTGCACATCCGCGGGCGTCCAAAAGGTGTAGCCGAAGACCTGGGGTAAGAATGGGAAAACCGGATCGCCAGTATAGTAGTAGTTGCGGATATACCATGGTGCAGCTACGACGAAGGCCATTGCTGACAGATGAAGAGGATACAAGTATCTACGTTCTCGAATTGCGATGTACAACGTCACCATCCCGAAGAGCAGAGGAAAAAAAAGGCCAGGGTACTTTGTGCTCGCCGCAAACCCACAAAATAGCCCCGACAGCGTTAGCCAGTGACGTTGGCGAGAGTTCAGCCAGTTCCAGAAGGTGTATGCAGCCATCGTAGAGAAAAGCATCAAGGATATATCCACGTAGGCAACCGAGCCGCACCACAGCACAACAGAATTCGCCAGCAAAAGTGCTGCTGCCCACCAGCCTGCTTGTTTCGAAAAATTCCTCCGACAAAATGCAATTACCGCTAATGTCAGTAGCATCAGCATCAAGAGCTGAATGAGTTGGGCAGCGATGTCGTCATATAGCAGAAGCGCTAGAGTAAAGAACATCTCGTTAAGCTGGGTTAGAACAGGAAACCTAAGATAACTGAGGAACACGAGCCCATGGTGCTGTGCATAGATCTTCGCAGAGGCAAGAAAATAAAATGTTGCGTCGAATTGTGCAGGTGGATAAAGCGGTAGCACCAGGACAGGCAGGCTAAGAGCAAGACCAGCACCCAGCAGCGCCCAGGCGCGAAGCTTTGCGCGTCTCAGCGTGGACATCATACCTTGAGCTACCTGCAGCGGAACCGGATAAGTGCCCGCGACGCACGCGGTCATGGCTATGATCACGACCCATTTATATAGCAGTCCCAATATTCCGAGGAGGAATATGAGATAGCCAATTAAGCCGAGACCCAGGCTCATGCATATGCTGACTTCTTCCCACAGAGAATCGTAGTTCACGCGTAGCGTAAGTCTGCGTCCGATCATGTAGCTAAGAATTGCCAGCACTACCAGAAACAAATAATGAGCAGCAACAAATGTAAGAAGCACCATAGAGTTTCAAATTTTTTTCTGTTACTAGTTCTAACGAGTTGCAGAACTGAAGAGGTTCCGCGGCAGCTAGCTGAAGTAAATTGAAAACGAAGATGCCGGCGCGCGTCGACTATTGTATCTTCCCCAGGCAAAGCACCGCGCCGTTAGCAAGTCAGCCACACGAAGCGACCGATGGCAGAGTTGACCGCAAACCTGTCGGGTGGTTCGTTGTGATGCGTGAACCAGGCAATGAAAGCGAAACGGTTTCAATAGTAGCTGGGAAGAACGCCAACAAACTCTTTACTGCCTTGAAACTGTTAATCGTTGGAGTTGGTGCATGGTTACCCGTTGCTGAGCGTTGATCTTGACTTGGGGAATATCTTCCACAGCCGACTCCGCATAGTTTTTCGGCAGGATCAGTGAGTTATCAAAATCCGCAGACACAGACTCAACGTCGAAATCTGCATCACTCAATCCCTGATACTTCAAGATTGAGTTCGTCCAGGCAAAGAGCCAGAACTGGAAAATGCCAGTCAAGTGTTTATGCCGCTGTGATCTTAAGATCAGCAAGAAAATGGCCCGCAGTATTGTCCACATCACACTGGGACGCGAAGCAATTAGAAGTCGGCGCGCTAGCATCTTTATTGCATTCGGGCTCTTGAACACCATGAAGAGGTATTTGCCGAGACTGCCATACCCTTTCGCCTGGAGGGGCACATAATTACCCTGACCCAGATTGTCGAGGTAGCCCTTAAATCTCTGATACTGATATTCGCCCTGGCAAAATGCGTTTACAAAGCTTTGATAGCCGCGTACCAACTGCTGACGCGGCATGAGGTATCGAATGTTCGTGCAGTATTTGTACCCGCCGAGGCTGTTTTTATTCTTGCGAAGTCGACCAGATAATTGCATCCGGCGGTACAGTGGCGTGCCAGGTAAGGCGGTAAGCAGTGACGGATCCCCTGAGATTAGGCCCGACTTGAGCATGCCATCCAGCGTAATTTGGAATGATTCCTCGGTATCAGAGTCGAAGCCAAAAATCAGTCCGGCGATGATCACAAAGCCATACGAATGAATCGTGCGCAGTATGGCGATCATATCACCTGCGGTGTTTTGCACCTTGGCAGTTTCAAGAAGTGAATTATCGCTAAAACTCTCCACTCCAATGAACAACATATCAAAATTCGCTAAGCGAAGCTTCTTGAGTAACCGTGGGTGCTTGCCGACGTTCAGGGTCAGCCAGGTGTAAAGAGCCATGCTGAGGCCCGTGCGCTCTTGCCATTCTATGATCTTATCGGCAATCTCTTCGGCCCATCGCAAATCACCGATGAAATTATCGCAGGCGAGCAGCACCTGTCTTATTCCGAGTCGGGCCAGATAATCTAACTCTGAGATAATCAAGTCGGGCGGCAGGTTGTGGGGGCGATTGTTATCGGGAAGAATACGAATATCACAGAATTCACAGAGAAAAGGGCAACCGCGCGACACTTCCAGCACGGCGCCATAGTAGCGGTGATAAGTCTGAACGAGAAAAGGCCGAAAAAAACCCTTGGCCTTCGCGACATCGAATCGCTTCGTGGTCTCGATTATTTTGGGCAGTGTGCGTCGTTGGGAAAACGTTCTTATGAAGTTGGGAAATGCCTCTTCGCCGTCGCCCACAAAAATGTGATCGAACATGCTTAGCTTCTCAGCCTCGCCAGCCTGATTAAGAGACCACGCAATAGGGCCCCCGATGATAAAAGTAGAATTGGGAAAACTGGCGCGGAGTTGCCTTTCCGCGTCGACAATACCCTCGTAATCCTGATTAGTACCACTGAAAACAAATAGATCGGCCTCGGCTATCTCGTTGATTTTTTCAAAACGGAGATCGCACAACCTCAGGTCATAACTCTCTTGCTCTTCTATGTAAGCCGCGAGCGTGTAGGCCCAGACTGGCATAAACATGGCCCCATACTGCTGTGTTTCCGCGAGAAACTGTTCTGGCGCATGAACAAACGTGATTGAACGAAGACCTTCGTTATCAATGATCGTCTTAAGTAATAAATCGCGATCGTGTTCCATCATTTCGTCTTGATAAGTTTGGAAAGCCCGAGTCGCTGGCGACTTCGTTCGACACGGCTTTGGCTAACTAAGAGCCCGTGAGTTACTAATCCGGCTATCAGCGTTCATCTCGCCCTGCAATCTGCATTCCTCGTCCTGCATCTTGAGCCACTTCTTTCCGGTGGGTTCCCATCTTATGAGATCCAGTTGCATTTGTATACTCACTTAGGAGTTTCTTGAATGTCCATTACAAATGCCTGCAACAAGAGCTGAAAACCGAGTATGAGCGGCAATAGTGCCACCATGATAGTGCCAATTGCCGTTGGGTGTCCGGTGGCATAGCTCTTGATCCAGATGTAGACCCCAAACGAAGACCCCCAGGAAAAAAGTGCCAAGCCGAGAAACAAGAAGAGAGCAATCGGCGAGAAATCTCTCAGCACATACTTTTGATAGATGCGGCGAAAATATCTCCGCAAGAGAAGGACCGGAAACGTAAAACCGACTTGGAAGAGACTTATCCCTGACTCCTCCTCCCCGTAACAGGCTGGAATAGCAACGTCCTTGACCCGAAAGCTGAAGAAATTCAATTGGACTAAGACATCATTCTCGAAGAAATAGCGTTTGTTAATTCGGTCGAGATCCAGAACTCGTAGCGCATCGGCTTTGATCACGGTATAGCCATTTTGGGGATCAAAGATGTGCCAATAACCGGAAGCGAGTTTAGTCATAAAGGTAAGTAGCACATTACCGAAGAGGCGATGCTTCGGCATTTGGGCCAATGACTCCCCTGCCAGGAAGCGGTTGCCTTTCGCATAGTCGTAACCTTGATCTATGACGGCGTCCAACAGAGACGATAGGGATTCGGGAGGCATCTGGCCGTCTCCGTCCATCTTCACTAAGAGGTCGCTGCCCAATCCAACGCCTTTACGATAACCTAAGATGACGGCCCCGCCGACACCCTCCTGCTGCGTAGTTCTCAGAAGAATCAAACGCGGATCCTGAATCGCCAAGGCAATCTCCCCGGTAGCATCCCGGCTGTTGTCATCGACAACAATCACGTAATCGACAAACTCAGGCACGCCTCGGATGACTTGACCGATATGGCGAGCTTCATTGTGAGCTGGAATAATTACAGCGATACGATGCTTTTTGTACATGGCGAACCGTATGGTCTTTGACCAGGAAACAATTATTCTCAATATCGCCAACTGCAAGATTGCTGTGTCAGAGCCGGCTCTAGTTAGAATGAGCCGCGCAAACGGGCTAACAAACCGCGCTTCGGCTTCTTAGGTTGGTAGACGCCAAAGAATGTCTCGGGCCTCAGTTGACGCGATTCGAGATAGTGCCGGTCCAGCGCCCAAATCCAGTTGAAGGTCGCGGCGTCGAGCGAAGCCGAGAGGTCATAATTCGGTCCATACATAGTGTCAAGAAATCTGCGGCTTATGCTGAAGTATGGAACAAAATGCTTGACCTCAAACGCTTGCTCGAGGACGGCCAGAATGTCGCCTGAGCGAACGCACTCCATGCCGTGCTGGCTTGTGTCGGACTCCCATACCTCCTCATCGACTTGACCTTTCGGTCCGCACGTATGATTGATGCGGAAGCGCGCCGGGAGCGTTTTCCAAATGTTACGCACTGCTTCCCGGGTCTCAGGCCACATCAGGTATCCGCTTTGCGTAATCACATCTACAATGACAAACTCTCCCTCCGGACGCAGGGTCGCCTTTATTTGCTCCGCCAGTCGCTCTAGCTCGATCACGTGGTGGAGCGCAGCCGCGCAATAAACAAAATCAAACTCATTCCTGGGCAAATCCACGGTGTTCAGATCGGTCGGCGTAAACTCCATGTTCAGTCCCAGCTGCCTGGCTCGCTCGCGCCCCAATTCGAGAAGGTCAGCGTTAAGATCCATGCAGACGATTTTGGCTTGAGGGCATGTCTTCGCAAAGTCGATCTCCATTCCGCAGGCTCCCGACCCCAGCGAAAGCAAGCGAATGCAGGGGCGGCTATTGAGCCGTTTCTCGATATGGCCGCCCAGGAAATTCCCCGTCTTCTCGTTAATCAGCATGGCGGCTCGGCGCTCCGCCTCCTGCCAGGATGGAGGGATAGGCTGGTGCAGGGTTTCGCGGCCTTCCCCCTCCTTGAAGAGACTACTGAAGTACTCAATCTCCTCTTGTACATGTCGTTCATAATCGACTGTTCCTGGCTTCGGATGATTCATTCCAATACTCTCGGCAAACTCAACTGCTGGGCAAGCTCACTTGAAATCGGCTGCGCGCCAGCTCAGTGCTTCACATTCTCGTTTCACTTCGGCCGCTTGGCGACTGGCGTCACCTGCGAAGGCGGCAGAAAAAAAGCTCCGTGTTCATGATTCCCAGCTCTGGGAAGTCTGTTTTGCAGTAATCGACATCGAATCCAAGCGCCCGCAGGGTCTCGTCAATATCGGTTCCGTACGATCGATAGCTTAACGCTCTACCATCCTCTGAGTTCGCATCGCCGTGATACTCTTTTTCAGTTATGAATACGTCCTTTGCCGGATCTTCTGGATCGGCCACCGCCACCCGGAAGAAGGTTTGGTGTCGGTCCCTGAAATGAGGCACCGTGAAGAGGTAAATGCCGCCCGGTTTCAATACACGCCGAATTTCCTGATGCGCTCGATTATGGAGCCTCACGTGTTCCATCACATCGCTCGTAATGACGATGTCAAAACTACTGTCCGAATAAGTGAGGGCTTCGAGATTCTGATTGGTTATGTTTCCCCCTAGTCTGAGCCCACAAGCCTGCTGCGGGTGATATTGGGATGTTTGCAACTCAATCCATTTGCAACTGGAAAGCAGATCGGGAACAGGATAAGCACAGGCCTCAAAGTAAAACGGCACTTGGGTATCGTAAATCCTTAAAGCTTTCCCAGCTAGCGGATCAAGCTCAGCAACACTCTCTGCATCGATGCCGGTCAATTCCTGGATAGCTCGCAGGATTCCTCGCGCAATCGATCGGTAGCGACTCGTGGTAAGGCACTCGCCACAGACTAGAGATTCACGATAACTCGCCGGGTCATTGTAAAAGAACAAGGTGTCGTTCCCGCAGATGTTACACCTGCCGGGATGCGCCGGCATTCCTTTAAAGCAAGCACGTCTCTTCACCGAACTCTGAACTTCTGGGTTCGATGCAGCAGGTGATTCCTTCCAGTCAATGGACGAGGATCGAGGACGATGCTGGTTCCGGTTCACAATGCCCAAGTGGCCCCCGGCCATCACAGACTTCGTCGGCTCGGGAGCTTTGCGCGCAAGCAGCTGCCAAAACCCCAGTCCGTAGCGGAGCCTGAAATCGGCCTGTTGGTCGGGAGTACTAAGAGACAAGTTCTCTAGTTCGTTCAGGTACTGCGATAGCCGTTCTTCGACACGATGACGAACAGTCTGAGGAACTGTGTCCAACCTCGTCTGGGCACTTGCGCGAAGTTCAGCAATGTCGTCATGCACCATTTTCATATCAAGGGCGCCGAAACTCTCCTCCATTACGGTGAGAGTCATGCCCGCCTCCTCGAACATTTGTGTGTACTGCTGAAGCTCCAGGTAATGACGCACTCCGTAGGGAACGCCAGGCGCGTGAAGCGAATAGTACTCGTGAGCCTGCGGATAATCTAACAGTGTGATGCCAAAAAGTTGGTAATGCCCATCTTGCAAAACGTGGCGAGGATGGAATCGATTGGGGATCTCGAAATAGGCAACGCCATCGTCGCGCATCAGGTTGGCTATATTGCAAAGGAGTGACTGCGGGTCATCGACATGCTCGATTACGTCGTTGCACGTGATGATGTCAAAGCTATTGCGAAATCCCTCAAGTTCCTCAAACCGAGTTGCGTCCTTCTTAAGTAAAGGTGCTTTCAGCTTGTTATCCAGGAGATTCGGCTGCGCGAGCGTTAGCACCACTTCGTCGGTGTCTATTCCGACCACCTCTGCGCCTTGCTGCGCAAACGCTACAAGAAAGCCGGCGTAGGCACAGCCAACATCCAAATATCTCTTACCGCGCAACTTTGTATATTTCTTGAGAAGGGTTGCTACGCGGCGCCCTCGCTCATTGCAGGTAATCGCGAATTCAAAATACATCGGAAGGCAGGAATCGGATGCAAGGCTTGAGAGATGATTGCACAACGCATCGAAAAAGCGCCGGTTGCCGACTGTATCGAAGTGGCGAAAACGCCTGGCAAGCTCGGCTGCTGCGCCAACGAGTCGCTGTTGCTGGGGCTGCGGCGCTCGGGGCTGAGCCTCTGGTGCGGTTGCCACAGGGGGCAACGACTGAGTCGCTTTTTGGTTTGGCTGAGCCGTTTGCCGCAGAATTCGCTCAACTGTTTGCATACGCACCGTCCAGGAGTTTTCGCGCGCAATTGCACGAACACGCGTTCGATACTCTTCATCGCGTCCCTGCTTTCTCGCGCGATCCAACGCCTGCGAGAACTCCCCTGCACTTCTTACTATCCTTACATCCGAAAAGCTCTCACACTCAGGCATAGCAGTCGTGATGACTGCTTTGCCTGCCGCAAAATACTCATACAGTTTCAGCGGCGACGTCGCTTCCGTAATGTTGTTTATTAAGAAGGGGATAGTCGCAACATCGAACACTCTCAGGTAGGCAGGCAGCGATTCGTACGGACGCGGACCAATCCATTTGACGTTGGGGTGCTGGAGCACTTGCTGTTGACTTAAGCTCTGATCAAGCGATTGCCCGATCAAAAGGAAGTTCCAATCAGGGCGCAGGCAAGCTACTTCATCCAGTAACTTGTAATCGAACCACTCGGCGAGAGCTCCGTAATATCCGGCGATCGGCTTTCCCTCTCCCAACAGTGCTTCTATGTCGCTATCATCCGGGGTCTCAGCTTCAGCGGCAAATCTTTGGTATTCCACGCCGTTCGGCAAATGAATGGCATCGGTTCGCGTTGCCAATGCCCGCTCGTGCAGGCTGAGCGCCACGCTTACCACCGCGCTTGCCTCCCGGAGCCCGCGGCGATGATTCCGTTCCAGAAATGAACGGTCGTAGGGGAATACTTCGAGATCGTCAACCCAGTCGTATATTGTTCGAGAAGTCCTGGGATAAAAGTCTTTGCGATCGAAATTGTACGGGAATGTCCACAACACTGAATCTGGTATCTCGTGGAGCACGTCTTCAGGCCCGCGAAATAAGAACAAGTTTGACTCGATCTCCTTGAATCCGTTCACTTCGTCATTCGAATTGCTGCTGTCGAAGATAGAGACATACCCCAGGCGGGCGAACTCTCGCGCCAGGTGATGAGGTCGCTGGAACAAGTGAATGTTCCAGCCTATGGATGGCAAGAAAATGACTACACCTTTACTTTTTTCGACCTTTGCGAGTACCTCCTTAAGCTGCCCACTATGAAGATTATTCCTCGTACCTCGACGTTTTCCCCATTTTATTTCGTACTTGTTCTGATTCTCCTGATAGATCCTGCGATACTCCTCATCCGCGATAAGGCGGAACGAAGCGCGCTGCCAGTGGTGCACAAACGAGTCGCGGGCCAGGCGCAGCTCATAGCCAGCCCCGCGAAGGCGACGAGCATAGTCGTCGTCTTCGAACATGCCAACTCCGAATCTCTCATCGAGTGGACCTACTTCTTCGAATACCTCCCTTCTCATAGCAACGCAGAACATTGCCAGCATTGAAATCGGTAAAACCTGTGCGTCATGCTTGCGGACGTAATCCGCCGCCCAGACAGGCATGTCTTCCACCGTGGTGTAATCAACTTCAACTTTCGCTTCGTTGGCTATGGCATTAGTCACCGGGCCGATCATGCCGATTTTCGGATCGCGACGAAGGTGGCGAATCAACGCCGACAACCAACCGCGAGTAACAACAGTGTCGTTGTTCAAGAGGACAAGATAGTCTCCTGTAGCCAGCTTCAACCCGATGTTGTTTGCAGCAGCAAAGCCGAGATTAGTTTGGTTTAAGACGACACGAAGATTTGGAAAAATGTTTTCAGCTTCCTTGAGGTATTCAGCCGTTCCGTCGGCAGATCCGTTATCGACCACTATGACTTCAAAGCTTGGCCATTCTGTGCGCGCATACAGACTCTCGAGACACAGCCGGCTCAACTCGAGATTATTGAAGGTCACTATGATGAGTGAAGCTTTGGGGAAAACATTGCGAACGGCCGGCGCAAGAATTTCATATCGCTTCTGCCAGGTGTGCTCACTGGCGAACGCGCGCCGTTTCGCTACCAGCTCGGGCCCGTTTTCATCGAGCGCTGCAGTGATCTCTTTTTCAAACTCTTCCGCGGTTGAGGCCAGTCGCACGAGTGAAGCAAATGCGGTCATTTCAGGAATGGGCACCGACACCAGCGGCTTGCCCCCCGCGAGAATCTCGTATGCTTTGACGGGGTTGGTCGCGTCAGTTAAGGGGCCGCGCTTGAAGGGAATAATTGCGACATCGAATCTGCTCAGCCAACCAGGAATCTCTGAATAAGGCTTCTCGCCAGGCAGAACCACGTTAGGCAGTCTTGCTAGTCGGCCTATGTCTCCGCTGAAAGTGGAGCCTACCAGCAGGAAGTTCCAGTCTGGTCGCCTCTCGGCAAGGTCGGCAACCAAATCAGAATCGAACCAGTCTGCGATCGCGCCATAGTAGCCGACCACTCTTCGGACACCGTTTGCCTGGCCTACATTAGCAAAGTGTTCATAGTCGCATGCATTTCGCACCATCAGGACGTTTGAACTGTGCTGACAGGCTTGCTCTCCCAAGAAATCGGATGACGTAACTACCAAGTCAGCCGAGGCTAGCAAATCGTGCTCTTGGTCCGGCTTGCTCTGCTTGTTAGTTGAAAAGCCCCGATGATGATCCATGCAGTCGTAAACAACAGGCCAGGCAAATTGATTTCGCGCTTCATTTACCAGAGGCCACCAGAAAGGCAACTGTACGAATGCGACGGTGGCGCCGAGCAATACGTCGCGACGCAGCGCATCAAGTGAATTGAATAAGGCGTCGCGCGCCTCGTCATCCAGCACGTCTGTGTACACATTGCGCTCGAGCCCGCGAAGTGACACTTCATAGATATTCTGACGCCTTTCCTCAAACCTGTAGGCTTGACCAGGATGAAAATTCTGGGAAACATAAAAGACCCGGTGGCCCGCGGCGGCGAATTGCGACATCAACTGTTGAGGTCGCTGGGTGCGGAAATCCCAATCAACTATCGAAAAGCAGACCACATCTGGTTTAGGGAGCGCCGCTGGGGAAGTATTACTCGAAACAGAAGCTAGTAATCCCACTTGTTCTGGACTAGGGAAAAGCATCTGGGGTTTTCGCCGGCTCTTCTCAGTTGTTCTTATTTTGCGCTGGGCGAGAGGTTTTTTTAATAGAGTGCGAAGGGATCGATATGGCGGTATCAGATACCGGTTTTTCCAGCGGGCATAGCGCATCACCAGGCGCCAGGAGCGCGAGTTAAGAATGAGTTTGAGCTGATGGTCTTTCGCCGCGAGCTGCTCGGACAGAATTTTCAGGGATCGTTCGGCTTTCGCGGCCTCCGGCGAAAGCGACTCTATCCTATCTTGCTTCGCCTCGAGGTCCCGTTGCTTCCCTGCAAGCTCCGATGAGAGCAGTTCTATCTCTTGCTGATTCTCTAATTTCCGAATGATCGTTTCGTACCGCTTTTGCCATGTGTTTTGTGCCGCAAAGCTGCGGCGTCGCTCAATCGCCAGTGGATCATTTTCGGTGAGCGCCTTATCAAGTTGGACGAGAAAATCATCCCGGTCTCTAGCAATATATAAGAGATCCCGAAAGGACTCGAGTTCAGGGAGCGCGACAGAGACCACCGGTTTTCCGCCACTAAGATATTCGTAAACCTTGACGGGATCAGTCGCTTCGGTAGTCCTGTTCATCCTGAACGGAATCAGACAGGCATCAAAATGGTAAAGATACTGAGGCATCGTCTCATAAGGTTGTTGGCCCAGCACTCGCACGTTCGGCAGACGTTCCAGCTTCGAGACGTCTACGTTAACGATCTCGCCCAGCAGGACAAACGTGTAGTTGGGTCGCTTACGAGCGACATAGGTCACTAGTTCAACGTCAAACCAATCGGCAATTGCTCCGTAGTAACCAACGACCGGATGCTCTACGCTCGCCAGCAGCGGATTCGGCCGGCAACCCTTGGCATAGAAATCATAATCAACCGCGTTACGCGCAAGAATCATTGGACGATTAAGACCGCACCACTTGTCGTACAAATGCTGTGAAGTGACAACTACCAAATCACATTGGCGGGCTAACCTTTGTTCGGCTTCCGTGACGTCCGGGACCATGCCGGGGAAGCCATTCCACTCGTCCATGCAATCGTAAATAAGTCGCCACCCCCAGCGGTTCTTTGCTTCGAGCGCAGCGCTCGCCCACGAAGGCGTCATAACGTAGGCTATGGCCTCATTAATCTGGTAGGCGCGTCGCAAGTCTTCCAGCGAGGCCAGGAACGCCTGCGCGTTTTTGCCTTTGATGTCCTCGTGATTGATCCACGGCGCGCGCATCGCCGCGAGCGTCACTTGATATACATTCTCTTTAAGGCTGCTCACGGAAAAACGAGGACTGTCCTGCAAGGGTAAGACCCGATCAAGCCTGAGATAGAAGACCCTGTGGCCGTGCGCCGAGAACTGCGACATGATTTGCTGCGGACGTTGATACCGGAAATCCCAATTAAAGATTGAAAAGCAAACCACATCAAACCGTTGAGAGGGTAACGTCGAGGTTGGTGGGGGAATGAATAATTGTTTTGGCTCCGGCGCGACAAGTGAATCCCGTGACTCGGGTAGATCGTCCAGGGTTCTGATTTCCGAGGCAGCCAGGACCTGTTCGCCATGTGATCTTCGGCTCGGAGGGTTGCTGTTATCTCCCGGAACGGATGGCGCCATTGGTTCGTTTCCGTAGAGGCTTTGGAGAGACTCGTAAGCAGGCGCCAGATAACGTCTCCTGAGGCGACTATAACGACTCAACCAGCGCCAGGCCCTCGAGTTGAGGATGGCGCTCATTTGAAACCCTCTTGCCGTTAGCTCTGCCGTAAGAGCTTCAATCGTCTGGGCCCTTGCTTCCAGTTCTGTCTCGAGCATTCGCAACTTTTGTTGCAGATCCTCGGGAGAGTCGCCGTCTGCGGGTTCAGGTTTCTTCTGTTCATTGCTCATCGGATGTGTAATCTATCTGTTTTCCGTAAGTCAAATCAAGACTACTGTCGATTCGCAGCGCCTGCCAACTGGCGAACATGGAGCCTTTCGTGCGAATATTCCGGACGCGCCCACACCAGTTGGTTTGCGCGTGGTGTTTATGCCGCTTACTTCCGATAGTTTCCTTATTTCCTATCGCTTATGATTAACGAAAACGCCCGTGCCAGCGCACCCCGAACGTCAGGCAGCCTACAGCCGACCTCTGATCTTCTTCATTCTGCTTTCCTGCTGCCGGAAGAACCAGTTATTAGAATCAGACCGAGCCGACCGTTTAGGTTTATCAATCTAAGTGAAGTTTGGGCATATCGCGACCTGTTCTATTTTTTCGTGTGGCGCGATCTAAAAGTTCGCTACAAACAGACTGTTCTCGGAGCACTTTGGGTTATTTTGCAGCCGCTGCTAATGACCCTTATTTTTGTGGTTTTTCTGGGAATAGTTGTTCACGTTCCTACGGAGCACGTTCCTTATCCTCTTTTTCTTTATGCAGCGCTTTTGACCTGGACTTTTTTTTCCAACGCCATCGCCAGCAGCAGCTATAGCCTGGTGGTTAATGCTCCCATGATTACGAAAGTCTATTTTCCGCGGGTGATCGTCCCCGTTGCGGCAGTCGCCGTGAGGCTGTCAGATTTTCTGATCGCTTCTGTCATACTGCTCGTCCTGCTGGTTTACTACGGCGTTCGTCCCTCATGGAATCTGTTTATGTTGCCGCCGCTGGTTGTCCATCTCACGATCCTGGCTACTGGAATAGGATTATGGCTTTCGGCTCTGAATGTTAAGTATCGTGATGTCGGAACTGTAATTCCCGTTCTCTTACAACTATGGATGTTCGTCTCGCCCATTATCTATCCAGCCAGTCTGGTGCCGGCACGTTGGAGGATGATCTACAACCTCAACCCACTGGTTGGAATTATTGAGAATGTGCGCGCATCTCTCTTCGGACTTCCGTTCGATCGGGGCAGCATGATTAGCTCGGCCGTCATTACCTTACTAATTCTTGTTTACTCCGCTTATGTTTTCCACCGGATGGAAGATGAGTTCGCGGATGTAGTTTAGGGAGACCCAAAATGAGGCCGATCGTCAGAGTCAGGAATTTGAGCAAGCGCTACGAATTGCGCAAGTCGCACTCGGCTAACCCCACATTACGGGAGGCTCTGGTCGGCGCGCTCAGCTCGCCGCGGGCGCGCCTCGGGAATGGCAGGTCTTCCAGGGACGTGCTCTGGGTACTGCGCGATGTCAACTTTGATGTCGAGCCAGGTGAAGTCATCGGCATTATCGGAAATAATGGCGCGGGCAAGTCAACTCTGCTGAAAATCCTGGCGCGCATTACCAGGCCCTCCGATGGCGAAATAGACATTTACGGGCGCGTGGGAAGCCTGCTGGAAATCGGAACGGGATTCCATCCGGATTTGACTGGCCGCGAAAATATCTATCTCAACGCGACGATCCTGGGAATGAAACGCCGAGAGATCAAGGGCAAGTTTGACGAGATCGTAGCCTTCTCTGAAGTCGAGCAGTTTCTGGAAATGCCCGTCAAGTTCTATTCAACGGGCATGTACTTGCGACTGGCATTCGCGGTCGCGGCCCACCTTGAGCCGGAGGTGCTTTTGTTGGATGAAGTGCTTGCCGTCGGTGACCTGGCTTTTCAGCAAAAATGCCTCGCAAAGATGCGAGAGGTGAGCAGCGAAGGCCGTACTGTCTTTTTCGTCAGTCATAGCATAGCTGCTATTCAAGGACTGTGTAATCGTGTATTCGTCGTTAGCGCGGGTCAAGTGAGCGAACCAGAAAACAAAGAGATCGCGATCGCGAAATATGTCCAGGACGGTTCTTGATATCGTGAAGAGCCCGTCATCAATGCGCCCGCAAGAAGGTTTTGAGCCTACCGTGCTGCCTCGCGAAAGGAGTTAGTTTGAATCCAGAGACCTTAGTTTCAGTGATCATCGTGAATTATAACGGACGCGAGCATCTGGACCTGTGCTTATCGTCGCTCATGGAACTCACATTTCCCAAAGAACAGCTTGAAATCATTCTTGTCGATAACGAATCAACCGATGGATCAGTGGATTTTGTCAAATCGCGATTCCCGAACGTGGTTCTGATCCAAAGTGAAACGAACCTGGGCTTTTCCAAGGCAGCGAATCTGGGAGCCGCGAGTGCCAGTGGCGAATACCTTGCTTTCCTGAATAATGACATGCGCTTCGACCGCAACTGGTTGAGGCTCCTGATTGAGACGGCTCGCGCGGGAAATGGTTTTGCGTGTGTTGGCTCAACAACCTTGACGTGGGATGGGACGGGGGTTGACTTCAACGGTAGACCCGACGATGCCTTCGCTTTGTCTTATTCTCCGTCCGACAATTCGGCTCTACCTGGATTAGCTTCCGGTTCTCCGGCCTATGCGTTGTTTGTTTCTGGAGGGGCAGCACTAATTAAGCGTTCGGTCTTTCAAGCTCTTGGGGGTTTTGATCCAGACTTCTTTCTGTATCACGAAGATGTCGATTTGGGCTGGAGACTGTGGCTGTTGGGTTATGAATGCGTTCTTTTGGAAGGGCCTGTTGTGTATCACCGCGGGGGGGCTTCTTCAAGCAAACTACCGCCTGAGCTTATCCAAACCTGGAGCGAAAAACACACACTCTTTTCTGTCTTCAAAAATCTTGAAGCTGAGAACCTTCGAGAGATCCTGCCCCTGCTTTTCTTTTTCTTTCTTGAGCGGGAACGATGGATACCAGCCGCCCGGGAGTCGTCCACGCGGGCCATCAGGGAATTTCAATCTTCCGTCAACTCACTAATAGCAAAGCGGAGCGAAGTGCAAGAGACCAGGGTGAGAAGCGATGCTGATATTTTCGCGCAGCTTGGCCATCCCTTTAACTTCTTGCTTGGCGGCCGGTTTCATGAGTCTCTACGAAGAGAGTTGGCCGACGCGTCTTCAGATGTTGCGTTTGATCCGAACGATCCCAAGTCGGTGCAAAATGCCATTACTGAATGGCTAGACAGAGCGCACGCTGTATTTGAAGCCCGACTGAAGAGAGAGCTGGCAGAGAAAACGGCAGAGCTTGCAGAGAAAATGGCAGAGCTCGTAGACAAAATGGCAGAGCTTGCAGTGAAAACGGCAGAGCTTGAGGAGAAGAAAGATGCGCTAAGGTCCCTTTCGGTGCAGGTGGCGGAAGTGAAACATCAACTCTGGGTAAAAGACCACGAACTTAATCTCATCGTCAACTCACGTTCATGGCGCCTGGTTATGCGATATGCTCGCGTGAAACACCGTCTTCTGAAACTTTTTTCAAGCGCTTCGAGCTCTTTAGGAACAAATGCCGCGCCAAGAGACCGGCAACGCTAGCAAACTGGGAGGAGACGAAGAGGCATGATCGTTTGGCTTCTTCCGGTGCGCGGCAAAATTATTCGCCTACCTTTGTATCATGACTCAATCCCCACTAATTCCACTCTATGGTGGTGAGTTAGTGACGCTGACCGCCGATGCCGAGACGGCGGAAGCGCCGTCGCTTGCGGCTTTCACTCTCCTCAAGAGTAGAGCGATCGCCAATTCATTTGGGCGCGGGTTCGGTGTTTAGCAACATAACTATGTTCCTGGCTATGAAGTTTGCAAACACTTCATTTCCGACCTTGTTGTAGTGACAACAGTCGTCCTCATAGAGAACATCTCTCACGTCGTCAAACGCATTTACGGCGTTAATAATCTTAACCCCGGATTTCTGCAGGTCTCCGATCTTAGCAATTAGTTTTGGATAACCTTTACTCACGCCTTCCGCATATCTGCTGGACGAGTTGAGCGCAATCTTCTTCTCGGCCTCGCTGAATTTCCTGGCGGTGGCGTAATACTGATTCGGCTGGATGACTTCGAAATACGGGATTTGCTTCTTACTTAACAAATCGTTCATCGCCAAAGCCGACTTCGCCCAAACATCTGCCATCTCTCGAAGAGCGTCCTGGTCATTCAGAGGCCCATCATGCGCGTCCAGGTGAACCAGTGAATCGCTCTGTTTGTAATCTCTCTTTAGTCCGCTGAATGTTTCCAGTTTTTTGCGGTATTGGCTCAACAAGTATTCTATTTGCATCCATCTCAACGTGTAGCAGGTTGCCATCCTGCACTTGTTAAGGTTTCCTGAGGTCTCTTTCAGTTCCTGCTTCAGTTTCAGAATCTCTAATGTCAGATCAAGTTCATTAAGCGCCAGGTTCCTATTTGCCAGGTCAATCATCGGTCCAAGTATCTCGAGGTTGGGCATGGAAATCTCGGTCCCTGATTTATTATTCAGGTACGCGAGGGCAGTCTCATTGAACCCGTCGATATTAATGACCATATCAAACTCTTGGCCCAGGGAAATAAAGTAGTTCAGCGCCAACAATTGCTGCGGCTGTTTGTAAGCCCCATTTGCGAACGGCAAAACAATAATTTGTTTGTTTTGGAAATAAGGGAGACGCTTCAGGGCGTTTACCAGCACATGGTTCTCAAGCTCATAAAAGCCAAAATACATTCCGACCGAGCCGCCAAAGATTCCAATAATGTATTGCTCGTTGTTCGTTTTCTTAACCGGATAGGCATAGGGCGAGAGAATGCCAAAATTATTCGCTGAGTAGTTGACGTTGGAAAACTGCAGTCTCCTGGTAGTGTGCGTGTCATAAACAAATCCAAAGTAAGGATGGAGCCGATGACTAATCGAGTTGTTGAGTGCCCGATCTCCCGAATCATTTTCCGGCGGGAGCGCAATCGATTTGTCTTCGCCCTGGTTCGTTGAATAAAAGAATTTGCCGGTTCGGAGGTAGTAAAAGCCCACCGAAGCTGCCTCAACGAACAGAAAAAGCAAGAGTAAGTTAACCGCTACTATCTTAATTGGTTTGAACGAAGACCGCTTCATATCAATATTTCGGCGAATTGAGAGAAGATTCGCGCTCAATTTGCAAGACGCTTCACTCTATGGTTGCGAGACTATCGGGAATTATGCGGACTTATGCGGTCGCAATTGTAATTAAGGTCCTGCGAACAAGTCGACAACTCTTCCCACGTTTGTTCCTGGTCTGCTTTGGCCACAGGTGTTTGGGTCGCAGGACCAGAACCGTGCAATACTACGCTGACAATTGGAGCCGCACAATCTTTCAATACTAACGACCCCAACGGGTCTGATTTCATACGGAGCTTGAAACATGCGAAGGTGTTTCATTCACATCGGGACACACAAAACAGGTACGACTTCAATCCAGCACATGCTTTATCGTAACCGCCCGGCACTACTGGAAAGGGGTTATTTTTATCCCCAGGCCGGCTGTCCCGAAATGTTGCCGGGCCAACATAACCTAGCGTGGGAAATCTCGGGCGATCGTCGTTACCAGGATCGTTACGGCACAATCGATGACCTAATAAGAGAAGTGAAAGACAGATCCGACGACGTCATCTTATCGAGTGAGGATTTTGAATGCTCCCTCTATAACACCTCGAAATTTTCAAGTTTCATCTCATTACTGCACTCATGCGGTTTCCTCATTACTGTGATTCCGTATGTGAGAAATCAAATTGACTACCTACCACGGATATACCTCACGCTTCTGCTTTTTGGCTTGGATTTACCTTTTGCCAGGGTTCTCGGTCAGACTCTGGATAAGGGTGAATTCCGCTGGCGTGAGTGGATATTCAACTTCGATTATTGCGATGTACTTACCCGGATTGGCAAAACCGAGAACGTCAATGTCGTTGTTCGATCATACGAGCAGGCCAGAATGTCTGTATGCAGTGATTTTCTATCGATTTTCAATCTAACGCTGCGAGATTTGCATGTTGATGAAGAGCTTTTTGAGAACGTGTCATTACCCTTAAGAGACTATCTACTAATGTTTCTGCACAATAGAATGGGCAGAAAACTACTTGAAAGCGAAGAAAGAGTTGTCAATAATCTGGTCTCGCAGAAAGCAAGCAGGGTTGAACTTTCACCTGTCGTAAGGTTGGATCTTTTTCAGAGATTTAGGGAGACCAATCGGAACCTCTTCATTCAATACGGCATTCCTGAGCCCAAATTGGGAGATATATCTGGCGTACAGGATTGTTCTGATATGTATATTGACGAGCTCTTTTCTGAAAATATCGAGGCGTGTCTTCCAAACGACCCAACAGCTGAACAGCAACCGCAGGCTGAAAACGGTGAGCGCTGGCTAGCGGAGTGATCTTGGAAGGTCCGCACAGAAGATCGTTATTCGCTGAACCGCGATCCGACGGCAACGCTTTGGCAAGAGCGGCCAGGCGTGGGTTACTGACTCTGATCAATTTCCTGGGCTGCGGCAAAGCGATAAAGGGGTTGTTAGCTTGGTCTTGGCCGATTCGATAACCACCATCAGAGGATCCCCCGCTTCGAAAGACGGGATTGAACCATGCTCCAATCGTTGGGAACGACATTGAGCATCGTTTCGAGAACGCCTTCGACGGACGAAAACGATATCTCGCCGAACCGACCTAATGCTTCCTCGAATCGGTTTGTAAGGACACGAGATTTTGGATCGAGTCTGGTCACGACAGTAAGGCCGGTCGGCGGTGTTGCGATCGTAAAGATATCCAGATCGGGCCGATAGTATTTGAGACAGAGTATCGTCTTCCAGACATCGCCAGTGTGAAATTGGGTGTTGGGAGTCCGGCTCTGGGTTGGTTCATCCAAAGGAACAGTATCGTGGAACAAGATGACCGAACGTGGCCCACAACAAGCCTCGAGGTACATGAAATCTCTGAGCGCCTGCTCGTAAAGATGCAAGCCATCGATGAAGCCGATAGACAGCGGGTGACCCGCCAGCAACCGCTCGTGTCGGCGTTGGGCAAAGAACTCGTCGCTAGTCTCAGCGAAGATATGAGTCTCGGTTTTCAGTGGAAAAATTACTGTCGGCATCGGATCGATTCCAATTGCCACAGTAGGAGGTTGCAACTGGGCGAGCGAGGCGCCCTGCAAGACTCCAATCTCGATTACGGTTTCTGGCGCGAGCGAGTGGTAAAGTCGTTCGAGCCAAACCAAATAATCGTCACCCGGCATCCGCAGCGCCGCAAGGCCAAGATGGGCCTGTACCAAATTCGGACCGAAAGTTAGCGCTTCGCGGTAATTCAACGCCGCCGTCTCGTTCTCGCCAAGGAGGCGGCAGGCTTCTCCGAGCGCGAGATGATAGTCGGCACGTTGAGGCTCTGGCGGAAGCTCTCCTGGAGGTAACCAGGCTGAGACGAGTGACAGCAGACGCTGCGGCTCAGGCTCGTCGGGCGCATGCTGGTGGATCAGACGCGCAACCGCACAAGCAGCCTCGAAGCGACCATGACGAAATTCGGTCTGCGCTAAGTCGACGAGTTCGGCAATGGTCTTATCGGCAGAGCGCTGATTAGGCGAGCCAGTCCAAAGCTCTTTGTTGAAGTCCGGACCGAGCGGCTGCTCGAAGTATCTCGAACTTGGATGAATGGCCGCACGAACCATCCGGGCAAGCGCGGCGCGCGGCAAAGTACCGACATAGGTGGGTGCGTGCTTTGGCCGTGGAGTTCCGACGGGCCCGCCCCGAATCGTCGAGTATTGATTGGCCCAGCGAGTCCAGTTGTCGATCTGGCGATCGAGCGGCGCGTTCGTGCTGACGCCGCCGTGTAACTGATGAAAGGTAGCCTCACCCAACAAAATGACCAGCTCAGAATCTGGCCACTCGAGAACGCGGCAAAGGATGTCGAAATTCATTAGGCCGCCGCCCGGAGCGTCGAAACCCTCATCGAACCCGTGCAGCAACTCCCATAATCCGCGTCGCAGGAATAAGGCGTTCGATTCTGCAATCGGCTGGAACCATCCATCAACGGATGATTCGTCCATGGCGCTGATTTCGAACAGACGATAACCATCACTGGGCCAATCGATCGACTCAAGCAGCGCGTCCTCGCGGGCCTGGTCATACCCATATTGCATTGAGAACCTTTGCAAGTCATTCCCGAGATACCACCCGAGGGCCGCGACGACTGCCCTGTCATAGAGGCTGGCTCCATGACGAGCGAAATGAAGCAGACCCGGGGTGACAATGCGAGCTCCGTCGACCATCACTCCAATGATGTCCCCGCGCGCTTCAGCCAGACCGCGATTGATCGCCCGGGCCGGCGAAGGTGGGGCCGGATCGATACGAATCAAGCGGAAGTTGCCGGATAGATGATCGAGCTCTCTGGGATCGAACGGGGGATTTGAGCCGTTGTCTACGACAATTACTTCATAGTCGTCGGCGTCAATGTGCCGCTGATAGTCGGCCGAAAGCGAGCGCAGCGTCCGCGGCGCCTCGCGGGGCATGTTGTAAAGGACCACGACCACCGACACGCTTGGTTTAGGTTTCCTGTTCATCCCGGATTAGATATGATCTGGAAGTGTGCCGAGGCATGCGAGTTGATGGTTCGTTTCATATTTATCACCGCGCCATGGCCATGCTAAACTACTTCAACCACACACAAACCCCGCTATGTCTAACAGATTAACATGAATCATTCTCTCCTGGTCCGACCTTATGGCGGCGATTTAATAGATCTGATGGTTCATCCCGAGGAACGGGATGAAGTCAGATCATATGCCAACGGACTCCCTTCGATACGCATCTCTGAACGCGCGGCGTGTGATCTCCAGTTGCTGGCTTGTGGCGCATTCTCTCCTCTGGATCATTTTGTCGGCAAGCAGGAGAACCAAAGCATTCTCGATGAGATGCGTTTGCGCAGCGGGCATATCTTTCCAATTTCGTTAACCCTGCCGGTTGACGCCTGTCCGGAACTTCGTCTGGACCACGACCTTGCGCTTCGCAGCACCAAGAACGAGTTGCTGGCGATCCTGACTGTCGAAGAGATCTACGACTGGGACAAGACTGAGGCGGCTAAAAAACTGCTCGGCACGGACGACCCGAAGCACCCTTTGGTAGCCGAAATGCAGCGCTGGGGCAACCTCAATCTAAGTGGCCGTCTGCGTGTTCTCCAACTTCCGCGCTCCTACGATTTCCAGGATTTGCGTCTGACGCCCGCAGCGGTCCGGAGCAGACTGGAAAAAATGGGCCGATCGAATGTCGTAGCTTTCCAGACTCGAAATCCATTGCATCGCGCACATGAAGAGCTGACTAAACGCGCGATTGAAAAGGTGGACGGCGTATTGCTGCTGCATCCAGTTGTCGGTCTGACGAAGCCCGGCGACATCGATCACTACACACGTGTGCGTACTTATAAGATCCTGGCTGAACGTTATTACGATCAGGACCGCATCCTGCTCGCTCTGGTGCCGCTGGCAATGCGGCTCGCCGGACCGAGAGAAGCGCTGTGGCATGCGCTGATTCGACGCAACTACGGCGCGAACCACCTAATCGTTGGCCGTGACCACGCCAGTCCCGGCCTTAACTCTGCGGGTGATCCGTTTTATGAAACATATGGGGCGCAGGAAATGGTGGAGCGGTATAGCGAAGAGCTGGGAGTCAAAGTAGTACCATTCCAGGAGATGACCTATTTTCCCGAAGGCGATTATTACGCCGAGGCCTCTGCCGATTCGTCTAACTCCAGCATGACTATCTCAGGCACGCAGGTGCGAGAAGATTATCTGGACCAGGGACGGCAGCTGCCCGATTGGTTTTCGCGTCCTGAGGTCTCGCAGATTTTGGCAGAAGCTTATCCGCCACGGCACCATCAGGGAGTTTGCGTCTGGTTCACCGGCCTGAGCGGCGCGGGCAAATCAACCACCGCCGAAGTCTTAACCGAGTTATTGCTCGAGCATGGCCGCCAGGTAACCTTGCTGGATGGAGATGTCGTCCGCACTCATCTTTCGAAAGGTCTGGGCTTCAGTAAGGAAGATCGCGATACAAACGTCCGGCGCATCGGCTTTGTTGCGGCAGAAATTGTGCGACATGGCGGCGTGGCGATTTGCGCCGCTGTCAGTCCGTATCGCACTACGCGCAACGAGGTCCGCAACATGGTCGGAGCAGACCGGTTTATTGAAGTCTTTGTTGATACACCGCTGAAGGTTTGTGAGCAGAGAGATCCAAAGGGGATTTATGCCCGAGCCAGACACGGCGAGATTAAGCACTTCACGGGTGTCGACGATCCTTACGAGGCACCGCTTAATGCGGAAATCACGCTTGACACTCTGATGTGCTCGGCACAGCAAAATGCACGTACAATTGTTCAGCATCTACTTCAGCACGGCTTTGTTATGCTTTTAGACAAACTGCCAAAACAGGGAAACGCAAAGCTGTCTGTGTCTTGACTAAGACAAGCAATCTCAAATAACCAGCCTATTCAAGTTGTTCGTCGCCTCGATAGACCCCAAATGAATTGACAGGCGTGTGGGATTTGGCATAGAAGTGTCACGCTCACTCTTTCGTTTACTAAGTGAGGACCCTTTACGGCGGGTGGACTCTGTCCCGCCGGGTGTCTCGATCTCGAGAGCGGCGCACTCTGGCTTCACATTAGCCTCCCGAAAGCTCTATCCACTCTCAGGAGGAAAAGCGAATGACCAAATCTGGAATTACGATCAAGGCTTTGGCGAGCCCTATTTTTGCACTCGCGCTTTGCGTAACGGCCCAGGCACAGACTCGCGTCTTCGTTTCCGGCGTCGGCAGCGATGTGAATCCCTGCAGTCGTACGGCGCCGTGCCGCACTTTTCAACAAGCGCACAACGTCGTCTCTGCCGGAGGTGAGGTCGTGACTCTCGATTCCGCGGGATATGGCCCACTTACCATCACCAAGTCAGTGAGCATCATTGGTGATGGTGTCTACGCAGGGATCAGCACCAGCTCAGGGAATGGTATCAACATCGCCACCGCCGGCATCACGGTCATCCTTCGTTCGCTCACGATTGAAGGGCTGGGGAGTGGAACCTATGGCATAAACGCCTCTGATTTCACGGTGCTACACATCGAAAACTGCGTCGTAAACGGCTTTGTGAGCGATGGCATTGTCGTTCAGCCTTTAACCACGGGAACAAGAAAAGCCTTCATCAAAAATTGCATTTCCAGAAACAACGGAAATCTTGGGATACGCCTCAACAATGGTTTCAATGTTAGTGGCACGCCCCTGGAAGCGAGAGTCGACGGGACGCGGGCGGGGAACAACGTTGGCGTTGGCATCATGAGTAACGGAACGGGTGCTAAAGTGACAGCCAGTAGCTGCCTATCCTCCGGCAACAATGACGCCGGGTTCTGGTCAGGCTCCGGAGGAGTGTTGAATATTGAAAGTAGCGTCGCCTCGACGAATGGTGCTGAGGGTGTTGTAAGTTCTGCCGGGACTGTGCGTGTGTCGAACTCAATGGTCACGAACAACACATTACAAGGATTCCGTAATATCGGCGGGATCTTCGAATCACGCGGAAACAACACGGTGGAGGGCAACAACCCCGGCGGAAACCAAGTCGATGGCGGGATCACGCCGATCACTGGCACGTAACGGGTTCAAATCAACCTTGTAGAGGCGCCATCGTCGAAGTCTGCCATTGCGGCCTAAACAACAGGAATCATCCACAAAAGGAGAACAAAATGAAAACCACACACTTCTCAATTCGCTTCGCATTCACTTTCGCTTTCTTGCTTATCTGCTGCTTCACGGCGCAGGCACAGAGTCGCGTCTTCGTTTCCGGGGTCGGCAGCGATACGAATCCCTGCACTCGCACGGCGCCGTGCCGCACTTTTCAGCAAGCGCACAACGTCGTCTCTAGCGGTGGTGAGGTCGTGGCCCTGGACCCAGCGGGCTTCGGACAACTTACCATCACCAAGTCGATATCCATCATCGGCGATGGCGTCTACTCCGGGATTAGTGCCAGCTCAGGGAATGGCGTCACCATCGCCACCACCAGCATCACTGTCACTCTTCGTTCGCTTATTATTGACGGACTGGGCAGCGGAACTAATGGCATCAGCGCCACTGACTTCTCGGTGCTGCACATCGAGAATTGCATTGTGAACGGCTTTACAGACATTGGCATTCGCGTTGATCCTTCCGCCGTGGGAACGAGGAAAGTCTTCATCAAAGATAGCATCTCCAGAAACAACGGAAGCCGTGGCATATCCCTCAGCAATGGCAGCGGCACGGCTCTGCTGGCGACAGTCGAGGGGACGCGAACAGAGAACAACGTTAGCATTGGCCTCGTCGTTAACGGATCGGGCTCGAGAGTAACAGCCCGTGGCTGCCTATCTTCAGGCAACAGTACTGTAGGGTTCATGTCATTCTCTGGAGTGTTGAATATCGAGAGTAGCGTCGCCTCGAACAACGGTGAAGACGGCATTGCAACCTTTAGTGGAACCGTGCGTGTGTCAACATCCACGGCCACGAACAACACCCTGTTTGGATTCACCAATTCCGGCGGCGGCACCTTCGAGTCACGCGGGAATAACACGGTGGTCGGCAACAACGGAGGTGGGGCCCAAACCTTCGGCACGATCACGCCGATCGCTGGAACCTAGCGAGTTTTCTGATTAAAGCTAAGCGCTATCGGCGAAAATCTGCGGGGGGACGCATTTAACCTGGAATCATCCACAAAAGGAGAGCAAAAATGAAAAATCTACACTTGTCAATTCGCTTCGCATTCACTTTTGCTTTCTTACTCATCTGCTGCTTCACGGCCCAGGCACAGAGTCGCGTCTTCGTCTCCGGGGTCGGCAGCGATGCGAATCCCTGCAGTCGCACGGCGCCGTGCCGCACGTTTCAGCAAGCGCACAACGTCGTCTCTGCCGGCGGTGAGGTGGTGGTCCTGGATCCCGCAGGATACGGTCAAGTTACCATCGCCAAGTCAGTGAACATTATTGGTGATGGTGTCTATGCGGGGGTGACGGTGCCCTCAGGCGATGGTATTACGATCAATTCCGCCACCGCGGTAGTCGCCTTGCGGAATCTGACGATCAACGGGTTGGGCACTGGAACCACTGGCATCAACGTCACGTCGGTGGGCATACTGCACGTCGAAGGATGCGTCCTCAGCGGATTCACTAATTATGGCATCCTCGTCAACTTGGCAGCGGACGGAAGCCACATTTTCATCAAAGACACCATCACGAGAAACAACAGCCTCGCCGGCATTTTCCTCAGGACGAACCCAGGGACAGTGTTAGTTTCGATAGACAACTGCCGCTCCGAGAGCAACGGCAACGAGGGCTTCCTGGCTCACGCCAACTCGCGGGTAACGATCAATCGCAGCGTTGCTTCAGGCAATAGCGGCGGTGGGTTCGTTGCCTTCAGCAATGTCTTAGGCGCGACCTCAGAGCTGAGCTGCGAGGAATGCGTCTCAAGCAATAACGCCTATGGCTTCCGTGTGGATGCTTCGGCGACGATTCGCGTCTCTCATTCCACGGCTGCTAACAACACCGGCTATGGGTTCGTTCAAGGTGGCAGTGGAATTTTCAGGTCGCTAGGCAACAACCTGGTGGACGGCAATGGGACGCCGGAGACCTCCGGCACAATCACAGTGATCACGGCGAAATAGCCCGCACTGAGCATCACAGCCAGAATACACTTCGACTATCAGAGATTCTCTCTGCGCGCTCGATTGCAGACGGGCGCGCCGTCGCTCTGCAGCTTTCACTCTATTCAAGAGTAGAGCGAGCGCATCAATGAAACACCAGGCGCTCACTACCCGACAGGCGCGCCTTCGGTCTGCTTTAGGCCCAGGCGCCGCAGCATCCCGAGATCGTCATAAATACTTGGCGCCACACGCCCGAGACGAACGCCCGACAGATTATGCAATACCTGGCGAACGGTTGGTTTGCGCGGGTCCTTCGGCGTAAGGAGGTTGACCCTCCCTCAGCCGGGTTACACAAGAGTCTCTAATGCAGGGCGTGAACGAGAAGCAATTACAACCCTCAGATTCAACTTACCTACAACTTCCTGGCGCAGTGAAACGCGAAGTCGGTCTTGACTCGCTGCTGTAATCTAGAGTAGAAGTGCTGACCCAACAAGCAGTTTTAGCAGAGGTTCGGTTTCAGAGCTTCCGGCGTTTGGCTCGAAAGTAGTTTCTCTTTCAGCAACATGGGTTTCGTCTTTTCGACGAGTGGTCCGTAGTTAGCCACAAAAACCGTCAATAAACCAAGAGGAGAAATCTCAATGTACAGACTTAGATTCTTTAGCGTCGTCGCGACGCTTTTCTTTTCGCTCGCGGTCTGTTCCACCACCCAGGCGGCGGCCCGCGCTTATGTCTCGGTCACGGGCCTCGACTCTAATCCGTGTACCTACACTTCGCCGTGCCGGCTGTTTCAGCATGCGCATGACGTCGTCGACGATGGCGGCGAGGTCATTGCCCTAACTTCCGGGGCCTACGGAACCTTGGCCATCACAAAGAACGTGACTATCTCAGGCGTAGGAGTGAGCGCCGTAGCCTCGCCCTTCTCAACCGAGGACGGGATCGCGATCGCCACGCCCGGGATCACGGTGGTGCTGCGTTCAATAAGTATCCGAGCCTTCGGAGCAGGCACCGGAGGCAATGGCATCTCTGTCGCGGCGGTCGGTAACCTGCACATCGAGCGCTGTGTCATCAGCGGGTTCAACGGTACTGGGATCGCCGTCGATTTGACGGCAGACGGCAGTTACATTTTCATCAAAGACACCATCATCAGGAATAACGGCAACAGCGGCATCCGAATTCAGACGAGCACAGGGACGGTGACGGCTTCGATAGACAACTGCCGCTCGGAGCACAACGTCATCCACGGCTTCTTTGCTTCCAACAATTCGCGGGTGACGATTAACCGCAGCGTCGCATCGGGCAACGGCGCCGATGGGTTCCTTGCGAGTATCACTATCTCAGGCGCCACAGAGTTGAGCTGTGAAGAATGCGTCTCAAGCAATAACCTCCTATATGGCTTCTCATCGAATGCTGTTTCCGGAGCAACGACGATCCGCGTCGCTCATTCCACGGCGACGAACAACACTAGCGCCGGGTTCGCTCGAATTAACGGAGTTTTCAACACCCTGGGCAACAACTTAGTGCGCGGCAATGGGACGGACACCACCGGCACGATCACGACGATCACGTTGCAATAGCGGACTGAAGCATCACCGTTAACAAACCGAGAGGAGAAATCTCAAATGTACAGACTTAGATTCTTTAGCGTCGTCGCGACGCTTTTCTTTTCGCTCGCGGTCTGTTCCACCACCCAGGCGGCGGCCCGCGCTTATGTCTCGGTCACGGGCAATGATGCTAATCCCTGCACCTACACTTCGCCCTGCCGGCTGTTTCAGCACGCGCATGACGTAGTCGACGCCGGCGGCGAGGTCATCGCGTTGACATCCGGCGCCTACGGAACCTTGACCATCACCAAGAACGTGACTATCTCAGGCGTAGGAGTGAGCGCCGTAGCCTCGCCCTTCTCAACCGAGTCCGCCATCACGATCGCCACCGCCGGGATCACGGTGGTGCTGCGTTCAATAAGTATCCGAGCCTTCGGCGCAGGCACCGGAGGTTTTGGCATCAACGTTACCTCGGTAGGCAATCTGCACGTCGAGGACTGTGTCATCAGCGGGTTCGCTGATCATGGCATCAACGTCAATCTAACGGCAGACGGCAGTTACATCTTCATCAAAGACACTATCACGAGGAACAATGGCGGCAGCGGCATCGAAATCACAACAAGCACAGGGACAGTACGTGCTTCGATAGACAACTGCCGCTCGGAGCGCAACGCGCTCTACGGCTTCACGGCTTCCAACAACTCGCGGGTGACGATTAGCCGCAGCATTGCTTCGGGCAATAGTACCTCTGGGTTCTATTCGGTAGGCAATGGCCCATCGACCACAGAGCTGAGCTGTGAGAAATGCGTCTCAAGCAGTAACCTGAATGGCTTCGACGCGTTTGCTTTTTCAGGCGGAGCGGCGACGATCCGCGTCTCTCATTCCACGGCGACTAACAACACCAGCAATGGGTTCCTTCAAGGTGCCGCTGGCGTTTTCAACACGCTGGGAAACAACTTAGTGCGCGGCAACACTGGCATGGACACCAACGGCACGATCACGCCGATCATGTTGCAATAGCGCGGACTGAGCATTCACGGTCAACAAGAGAGGAGAAATCTCAATGTACAGACTTAGATTCTTGCTTAGCATCGGGGCGACGCTTTTCTTTTCGCTCGCGCTCTGTTCCACCACCCAGGCGGCGGCCCGCGCCTATGTCTCGGTCACGGGCAGTGACGCTAATCCGTGCACCTACTCTTTGCCCTGCCGACTCTTTCAGCACGCGCATGACGTAGTCGATGACAGCGGCGAGGTCATCGCGTTGACTTCCGGAGGATACGGAACCTTGACGATCACCAAGAACGTGACTATCTCAGGCGTAGGAGTGAGTGCCGTATCCTCACCCTATTCATCCGAGTCCGCCATCACGATCGCCACCGCCGGGATCACGGTGGGGCTGCGTTCAATAATTGTCCGAGCCTTCGGCGCAGGTACCGGAGGCAATGGCATCGTTGTCACGGCGGTAGGCAACCTGCACGTCGAGGACTGTGTCATTAGCGGGTTCGGTGTTACCGGCATCAACGTCGGTCTGACAGCGGATGGCAGTCACATCTTCATTAAAGACACCATCATGAAGAACAACGGCGTCTATGGCATCATCATCGCAACGACCACAGGGATAGTTAGAGCTTCGATAGACAACTGCCGCGCGGAGCGCAACGCGTTCCACGGCTTCTTTGCTTCCCGCAACTCGCGGGTGACGATCAACCGCAGCGTCGCTTCGGGCAATAGCGGCATTGGCTTCAATGCGCGCAGTGATGTCTCAGGCGAGACCGCAGAGCTGAACTGCGAGGAGTGCGTCTCAAGCAATAACATCGATGGCTTCGATGCGATTGGTACTTCAAGCGGAGTGGCGACGATGCGCGTCTCTCATTCCACTGCGACTAACAACACCGGCTTTGGGTTCGTTCAATCCGGCACTGGAGTTTTCAACACCCTGGGCAACAACACGGTGCGCGGCAATGGGACGCCCACCTCCGGCACGATCACAACGATCACGTTGCAATAGCGTGGACTGAGCACCGCCGTTAACAAACCGAGAGGAGAATACCAATGTACAGACTTAGATTCTTGCTCAGCATCGCTGCGACGCTTTTCTTTTCGCTCGCGCTCTCTTCTACGACCCAGGCGGCGGCCCGCACCTATGTCTCGGTCACGGGCAGTGACGCTAATCCATGCACCTACACTTCTCCCTGCCGGCTGTTTCAGCACGCGCATGACTTAGTCGCCGATATGGGCGAGGTCATCGCGTTGACATCCGGAGGCTACGGAACCTTGAACATCACCAAGAACGTGACCATCTCAGGCGTAGGAGTGAGTGCCGTAGCCTCTCCCAATTCAACCGAGCCTGCGATCACGATCGCCACCGCCGGGATCACGGTGGTGCTGCGTTCAATAATTGTACGAGCCTTCGCCTCAGGCACCGGAGGCAGTGGCATCAGTGTCACGGCGGTCGGCAACCTGCACGTCGAGGACTGCGTCATAAGCGGGTTCGCTTCTATTGGCATCGACGTCTTTCTGACGGCAGACGGCAGCCACATCTTCATCAAAGACACCGTCACGAGGAACAACGCCGGCGGCGGCGTCTACATCCAGACGAGCACAGGGGCGGTAAGGGCTTCGATAGATAACTGCCGCTCTGAGCGCAACCTCAACGGCTTCTTTGTTTCCTTCAACTCGAGGGTGACGATTAAACGCAGCGTCGCATCGGGCAATGGCGACACTGGGTTTTTAGCGATTGGCATTGGCGCAGGGACGACCACAGAGCTGAACTGCGAGGAGTGCGTCGCAAGCAATAACAACAATGGCTTCGCCGTGAATACTGTTTCAAGCGGAGCGGCGACGATTCGGGTCTCTCATTCCACTGCGACCAACAACGCTTTTGGGTTCGTTCAATCTGGCACTGGAGTTTTCAACACGCTGGGAAACAACTTAGTGCGCGGAAACACTAGCATGGACACCTCCGGCACGATCACGCCGATCACGTTGCAATAGCGCGGACTGCGCACCGCAGCCAGATTAGACTTTGCCCATCAGAGATTCTCTCAGCGCGCAGGATTGCCGGCGGGCGCGCAGAGACGCGCGCTCATCCCACCTCCCCGCCCAAATCTGTTGACTCGCTCCTGCATTTCGGATAGAAGTGTTGCGCTCATTACTGACTAACTCCGAGCACGCTGTTTTCAAGTCAATAGCAGTCGGCCATGAGTATTTCTCTCTTGACCAGAGTGTCGCACCTCAAAAACAAATCACAGCCTAATGAAGGCTTTCAATCCATAGGAGGAAAGCAAATGACCAAATCTGGAATTGCGATTAAGGGTTTGGCCGTCCTTCTTTTCGCATTCGCGCTCTGTTCCACAACCCAGGCGGCGGCCCGCACCTATGTCTCGGTCACGGGCAGTGACGCTAATCCATGCACCTACACTTCTCCCTGCCGGCTGTTTCAGCACGCGCATGACGTAGTCGCCGATATGGGTGAGGTCATCGCGTTGACTTCCGGAGCCTACGGAACCCTGACCATCACCAAGAACGTAACTATCTCGGGTGTGGGAGTGAGTGCCGTAGTTTCCCCCTTTTCAACCGAGGACGCCATCACAATCGCCACAGCCGGGATCACGGTGGTGCTGCGCTCAATAAGCATCCGAGCATTCGGAGTAGGTACCGGAGGCCATGGCATCGACGTCACGGCGGTGGGTAACCTGCACGTCGAGGACTGCGTGATCAGCGGGTTCGCTGGTAATGGCATCAGCGTCGATTTGACGGCAGACGGGAGCCACATCTTCATCAAAGACACCATCGTGAGGAACAACAGCCTCGCCGGCATCTTTATCCAGACGAGCACAGGGACAGTACGTGCTTCGATAGACAACTGCCGCGCGGAGCGCAACACGTTCCACGGCTTCTATGCTGCCAACAACTCACGGGTGACGATTAACCGCAGCGTCGCTTCGAGCAATGACGACACTGGGTTCTTAGCGTTTAGTGTTTCAGGAGCGACCACAGAGCTTAACTGTGAGGAGTGCGTCTCAAGCAATAATACCCGTGGCTTTCTTGTGAATGCTTTTTCAAGCGCGGCGACGATTCGCGTCTCTCATTCCACGGCGACTAACAACAGCTCTTTGGGGTTTGCTAAATTTAGCCTTGGAGTTTTCGAGTCGCTGGGCAACAACTTTGTGCGCGGTAATGGGACGGACACATCTGGCACGATCACGCCGATCACGTTGCAGTAGCGTGGACTGCGCACCGCAGCCAGATTGGTGCCACGAAACGCCGTTAGCTCGCCTACTACTTTGTTTCGGTCCCAGGAGAATATAAAAACTCCGGACAATGCACGCATCGTCCGGAGTGAATCAAGTCTGGTGGAAAACTGACCTTATTGCCCCCCTCCGTTTGGAGTGACTGCCGCGAGCGGTAGGGGACCGTCGCTGGTATTCGCGGAGAACTGATTGTTCTTGAAGGACTGCATAGTGCTTCCGCCCAGAATGGCTACGCCGGCGGCGTTGTTCGAGATCGTCGAGTTTCCGATCCGCACAGTGGCGTTGCCGCCGTTGGAAGCTATCCCAGTGTTGAGGCAGTACGACACCGTGGTGCGATCGACCGTCATGGCGATGGTCGCGGCGATGGTGGTAGCCACGATTCCGCTGTTCGAGCAACTGGCTACCTTGCTGTCCCTCACGTTGACATTGATTGTAGTCCCGCCACCATTGCCGTCCGTAAAGATCCCGTTAAAGTTGTTCTTCAGGGAAACGTTGTCGATGCTGACGTTGGCATTTGCACCGCTGGTTGGCCTGATCAAAATACCGCCTGTGCCAGCCCCGGATCCAGTCTCAGAGATGTAGGTGTCGGACACATGGAGCTGGGCCGTGCCGGTGTTTGGTGCGAAATTGATTCCGTTGCCGGAGGTTTTAAACTGGCGGATGACGCAGTTCCTTACATGCAGAGTACCACCGCCAATGAAGGTGATGCCGTTAATGGGACTAGCGACGCCGAGTATGTCGAGGCCTTCCAGGTAGACGACGTCGGTTGAGAGAGTGTTGACTACAATGCCGTTGGAGCCCGACACGAGGACGCCCCCCTCGGTATAGTTGCACCTAATCATCATCGACTTGATGATGGTCACTGCGCCGTAGCCTGCGGGATCGAGACAATTGATCTCGCCCGCAGCGGCAGTCTTTGAAATGGCGCCTGCGAATGTCTTGCAAGGCGCGGTGCGACTGCACGGATTGACGTCGTCACCGACGCCGGACACCCAGGTGCGGTTTGCTTGCGCCTGAGCTATTGAGAAAAATGCCAACGTAAAGATTGCGATTGGCAGTACTTTGATCATAAACCGAAACTTGCTCATTCAGATTCTCCTCTTTTTCGTTGAAAGTTTGGAATGTCCACCAGTAAAGGCGGAGCCATCCAGTCACCGCTGCGTGTAAACCTGCGACCGGCCATCATACACGATGCTCTATTAAACTCAGAATACTGGCTCATTTTCAGTTCCGACTGAACCACACGAGTAGTGGCTTATTCTAGAGATGGGAATCGCTATAGTTGTTTGCTAGTTCCCGGCGACTTGTTATAGAGTGCGCGTCTGCCGAATTCTTAATTCGATTTTTGGGCATTAAGACTCTAAGAAACTGATCTACAAGGGAGACAGCTTATGAACAAGACCAAATTCATGCTAAACGTGCTGGGGACGGCGGTGTTTATCCTGAGTTCTGCTTTCATTGCCGAAGGACAGAACAACCGCACGTTTGTTAGCGGGACCGGGAGCGACGGGAACACCGGAACGGGTTGCCAACAAAACGCGCCCTGCCGGACCTTTGCCTCGGCCATTGGGGTCACGAACGCGGGCGGACAAGTGATCGCGCTGGATAGCACCGGCTACTCGGCATTTTCGATCAACAAATCGATTACGATTGAAGGCGCGCCGGGACAGACTGCCTTCATCTTTGTCGGAGCAGGTGGCACCGGCGTCACCGTGACCGGTGCTGCCAGTGACCTGATAATACTGCGAAACCTTTTCATCGATGGGTTGAACGTGGGCACCAACATCGGTCTTCAGCACAACAGCGGGAAACTGGTGGTTGAGAATTGCACCTTCAGAAGTCTAACTACTGGAGTTAGCGTCTTTCACGCCAGAATGGACCTCGTTAATTCCACCCTGTACAGTAACACCACGGCCGTCTCTTCCGATGGTGCGGGCGCCTCCACACCGGGCAACGGCTCAACTGTGTCGGTAGCGATGATCCGCATTAACGGTGGCAACATCACTAACAATGGCACCGGGCTGCTTCAGAAAAATCCCGGCATCGACCCAACTAATTCCACTTTCCTGGCAAACATCTGGGTATTCACGTTAACGCCGACTCCTTCCGTCGGTAACCTCAACGTGATAGCGAACACCGCCAACACTGCATGTTCGGGAGCGACTAATTGTATATTTCCCCTCTATCGCATGGGCGACAACTTTCAGTAGAAGGGTCGCCGCTTTGCGCCGCTTGGCTGCTGGGATTCCACCGTGCCGACCTCGATGGCTGGCAGTCTCAATTCGTTACGAACGAAGGTGTTTATGTTTGCCAGATGCGATGACTTGTTACAGAGTGCGCAGACTCCCGATGTTTTCGGACCCTCAGAAGGCAAGAAACTGATCTACAACTGATCTACAAAGGAGACGGCTTATGAATAAGACTAGAACCATGCTGACCGCGCTGGCGGCTGCAGCGTTTATGATGTGCTGTGCTTTGGTCGCGCAAGGCAGCGCCAACCGCACGTACGTTAGCAGTACAGGCAGCGACGGGAATAGCGGAACGGATTGCCAACAGACGGCGCCCTGCCGAACATTCCAGACGGCCATCGGCCAGACTAACGCGGGCGGCCAGGTGATCGCACTCGACAGCACCGGCTACTCGGGATTTTCAGTCAATAAATCGATCACGATTCAGGGTGCTCCCGGTCAGATCGCCTTCATTTTTGTCGGAGCGGGCTTTTCCGGTATCACCGTCACTGGCCTCTCCACCGACCTGGTCGTATTACGAAATATTTACATCGATGGATTGGGCGGGGTCAGCACCACCGGTCTTTCCTTCCCCGGTCCGGCAAAGCTGGTGGTGGAGAATTGCGTCTTCAGAAATCTGACCACTGGAGTTAGCGCCGCTGGAACCAACAACACGACCTTGCCCGCCAGGATGGATCTCATTAACTCGGACTTTTTCGGTAACGGCATCGCCGTCATCGCCAACGGCTCGGGTGCTAACAATCCAAGTAACTCTTGTTGCACTACGTCGACCAGCATGGTCCGCATTAACGGTGGGAACATCACCGGTAACACGACTGGCTTAAGCATGCTAAACCCCGGGGCCAACCTGTCTAACATCTTTCTGTTTGGACCGACCGGCCCCGCTATCTTGAACCTGACGGCGAATGGCACGAACGCGGCCTGCTCGCCTGCTTGTACGACATTCCCTTTTACCTATCAAACCAACAGCCTCTTTGGGCCTTGATTGAATTGTCCGCGTTGCCATAGATTGCTCTTCGCCGTCGTTATGTTGCTGCTTGTCGTTCCGTCGGTCGCTTGAGTTGCGGCGGCCGGCGGTTTTCTCCTGCCCAAATCACATCGCCAGATCTGCCGGCCTCGATTGCTGACAGTCTGAATTCGTTCCAACGAACGATAACGTTGATGTTTGCCAGATACTTTGACTTGTTATAGAGTGCGCAGACTCCCGATGTTTTCGGACCTCAGAAGGCAAGAAACTGATCTACAACTGATCTACAAAGGAGACAGGTTATGAAGAAGACTAGGACCATGCTGACCGCGCTGGCGGTTGCAGCGTTTATGATGTGCTGTGCTTTGGTTGCGCAAGGCAGCGCCAACCGCACGTATGTTAGCAGTACAGGCAGCGACGGGAATAGCGGAACGGATTGCCAACAGACGGCGCCCTGCCGGACATTCCAGACGGCCATTGGCCAGACTAACGCGGGCGGCCAGGTGATCGCGCTCGACAGCACCGGCTACTCGGGATTTTCAGTCAATAAATCGATCACGATTCAAGGAGCTCCCGGTCAGATCGCTTTCATTTTTGTCGGAGCGGGCTTTTCCGGTATCACTGTGACTGGTGTCTCCACCGACTTGGTTGTATTGCGAAATATTTATGTCGATGGATTGGGCGGGGGCAGCACTACCGGTCTGACCTTCACCGGCGCCGCCAGGCTGATTGTTGAGAACTGCACGTTCAAAAGTCTTACTACTGGAATCAGCGTGACTGGAACCGGGGGATCAAAAGCCAAAATGGATCTGGTTAACTCGGACGTAAACGGCAACACTACCGGGATCAGCGCCAGCGGCCAGGGCACCGATCGTCAAGCAGCTAACAATACGGCGGCCCTTACGGAGGTTCGTATCAACGGAGGAAACATCATCGCGAACGGGACCGCCTTTTTTCAAACTAACCCGGGAGTTGGCTTTGCCAACATCTTGCTGGCGGGCTCGTCGGGGGGCGGTTTTCTATTCACCAATATCACCGGTAACACAACCTTGTCCGCTGGGACTGGAACCGGATGCGGCCCCTGTACGGTTCCTATAACTTATACTGGCTCGGAAAATCTGAATTAACCAGGCCCGTTTTCGATCGGCCTGATGATTCTTGAACACCACCTGTCCACGACCGGCCGCCTTTCCTGAAGCGGCCGGCCGAGACTCTTGTTTGTTGATCTCTGGCGGCGGACTTTCCAAACACGCCACAATAACCTAAGCCATCGCGGGATCGCCGGTGGTGGGGCAATTATTATCCCACTACCGGACGCGTCGCGACCGACGTTTACTAGTCCCGGTAACTTGTTGTAGAGTGCGCGCCTACCGAATTCCAATTCTACTGATCTACAAAGGAGACAGGTTATGAAGAAGACTAGGACCATGCTGACCGCGCTGGTGGTTTCAGCGTTTATGATGTGCTGTGCTTTGGTCGCGCAAGGCAGCGCCAACCGCACCTACGTTAGCAGTACTGGCAGCGATGGGAACAGCGTATCGGATTGCCAACAGACGGCGCCCTGCCGGACATTCCAGACGGCCATCGGCCAGACTAACGCGGGCGGCCAGGTGATCGCGCTCGACAGCACCGGCTACTCGGGATTTTCAGTCAATAAATCGATCACGATTCAGGGTGCTCCCGGTCAGATCGCTTTCATTTTTGTCGGAGCTGGCTTTTCCGGCATCACTGTGACTGGCGTCTCCACCGACTTGGTTGTATTGCGAAATATTTATGTCGATGGATTGGGCGGGGGCAGCACTACCGGTCTGACCTTCACCGGCGCCGCCAGGCTGATTGTCGAAAATTGCACCTTCAAGAGTAGTACTACCGGAATCAGTGTGAGCGGAACCGGCGGATCAAAAGCCAAAATGGATCTGATTAACTCGGACGTAAACGGCAACACTACCGGGATTAGCGCCAGCGGCCAGGGCACCGATCGTAGTCCGAGCGGCAATGCTGCGTCGACAACGATGGTTCGCATCAATGGCGGAAACATCATCGGTAATGGGACCGCGTTTTTCCAAACCAACCCCGGAGTTAGCCTTTCAAACATCTTGCTGCTGCAAGTAGCGAACGCGGGCAACGCGTCTCTCACCAACATCATGGGTAATACAACAGTCGGTCTTCAAAGTGGGACTGGAACCGGATGCCCCGCCGGAGTCTGTACGTTCCCGCTACTTTATTTTGGCATGGAAAACATTCCGTAAAGCAAAGCGTTGCCTGCGGTTTGAAGCGTTCGTCAACGCGACCTGTCCACGGCCGGTCGCTTTTCCTGAAGCGGCCGGGCGCAGGCTCTTGTTTGTTGATCTCTGGCGGCGGACTTTCCAAACGCGCCGCAATAACCCTAAGCCATCGCGGGTAGTGGGGCAATTGTTATCCCACTACCGGACGCGTCGCGCCGGACGTTTACTGGTCCGGTAACTTGTTGTAGAGTGCGCGCCTACCGAATTCCAATTCTATTCTTTGGAATCAAACTCTAAAGATTGATCTACAAAGGAGACAGGTTATGAAGAAGACTAAGACCATGCTGACCACGCTGGCGGTTTCAGTGTTTATGATGTGCTGTGCTTTGGTTGCGCAAGGCAGCGCCAACCGCACCTACGTTAGCAGCACTGGCAGCGATGGGAACAGCGTATCGGATTGCCAACAGACGGCGCCCTGCCGGACATTCCAGACGGCCATCGGCCAGACTAACGCAGGCGGCCAGGTGATCGCGCTCGACAGCACCGGCTATTCCGGATTTTCAGTCAATAAATCGATCACGATTCAGGGTGCTCCCGGGCAGGTGGCGTTCATCTTCGTCGGCGGGGGGTTTTCCGGCATCACCGTCACTGGCCTCTCAACCGACGTGATCGTTTTGCGGAACATTTTTGTTGATGGCTTGGGCGTGGGCAGCACCACCGGTCTTACATTCAACGGCCCGTCCAAGCTGGTAGTTGAAAACTGCGAATTCAAAAGTCTCACCACCGCCTCAGCGTAACTGGAACCGGCCCATCACCCGCCAAGATGGATCTCATCAACTCGTCTTTGTATGGCAACACCACCGCGGTCAGCGCCAGCGGCCAGGGCAGCGATGGTAGCCAAGTTAACAACGTCAACGCGGTAACCGAGGTCCGTATCTACGGCGGAAGCATCGTCGCCAATGGGACCGCGTTTTTTCAAACCAATCCCGGCGTTGGTTTTGCCAATATCTTTATGCAAACGACGAACGGCGCGCAAACTGCGTATACCACCTTTATGGGAGGTAATACGACTTTCTTCGCGGGGACAGGAACGGGGTGCGGCCCCTGTTCGCTGCCCGTTGTTTTCTTTTCCGGTTCCCAGCTGAAATAACCAAAGACCGCAACGGGGAGACGTTCGCCTCCTCCTCAAGCATGCCGATGCCGAATTGCTCGTCCAGGGGACCGACAGCTCTTTCGGGTGAGAACCTTTCAGTCAGAGTCTGGTACCGTTTTCGACTGCGGCCTTTCGCTGACAGAAAAAATACCCTTGCCGGCCCACTCAGTCGGGGTGACCAAGTGGGTGGCAAGGGTGATTTAGAACTAACAGAGTTAACTCGGCTCTATTGTTGGCCCGTGGGAGCGCTTGGGAACACTGCTCCTGCGGTCTGGTTGTTTCCGTATGACGACACCGCTCCACCACCGACGACGGTGGCAAGGTTCGAATTGCCGATCGCCGTGGTGTTCGAAACACGGATGATTGAACTCGACGTGTTCGCCTGAAAGCCGGAGACGTTGTTCGATACCACGCATTGGTCAACATCGGCGGTAGTTGTGCCTCCCGCCGTTTGCTGAACAAAAATTCCAGCTACGGCGTTCTGGGTGAACACAGAGTTAAAGACCGTGGCTTGGGCGTTGCTCCCCAGAAACAGACCGCTACTCGTGGTGCGTTGCACACGCGAGTTGAATATGTGTACGTGAATTGACGTTGAACCACTAGAGGGATTGGCAGAGATGCCGTTCCCGTTAGTGTTCATGATGGTCGTGTTGTCGACCTCCAGAAAGCCGCCCGCAGAGCGTTCGTCGGAAATTCCGGTGGTCCAGTTTTCTATCTGGCAATTCAGCACATGTACACCTCTCGCCGCGATGACTCTAATCGCGATGGTTCCAGCGGGGCTGGTTGTTTGATTGATGCCATTGAGCCTCAGATTAACTAGCTCGATGGTGTCGGTTGCCGCAGCGTTGATAGTGAAGCCGGGGACGCCGCTGCCGAGAACTGAGGCGACCTGACCACCGCCGCCGTCGATCGTGATCGACTTACCGATGGTCAAGGTGCCGAAACCACCCGGATCGAGAGCATCAATCTCACCGCCGGCAGCGGTCTTTGAAATAGCACCGGCGAATGTTTTGCAAGGCGCCGTGCGGCTGCATGGATTCGCGTCGTCACCGACGCCGGATACCCAGGTGCGCGACGCTTGCGCCTGGGCCATTGAGGCAAAAGCGAACGTGAAGATCGCGATTGCAAGTGCATTAATAGTGAACCGAAACTTGTTCATTTGGAGTCTCCTTTTTTCTGTTGAAGTTGGGATGGCCGCCAGTAGAACACGGATTCCGTTCCGGCCACTGTTGCGCCGAGCTTCCCGAGTTGTTGACGAGAAATGTGTTTCATCAAACTCCTTGATGAGTGCTTGCCAATACACAGTCTGCGAAAAACTAATTCCCACAGTCGCGTGCGGTGCTGTTGGTGATTGTCCAGGTAGCGCTATCGCCGCAGTTGACGACCATCGAAGCAAAGCAGCCGTCCTGATCCTCAGCAATCACTTTAACCTGTTGTTGGTCGCACGCGACGTTACTCAGAGCAAACGATTGGCCGGCCGAAATGATTGTGTCGCCCAGTTGATTGCCGCTCCAGTCGTCAGCGTTGACATGCGAGAGATACACATTGCGAATGTCTTTGCTCGAATTATTCACAATGTTGACTGAGGTCGTCGCCGTCCTCGCACTTGATAGAGCCGTCAGAGCGAAGACAGCAATACAAAGAATAACGAGGCGGCAAAGATTGCTCCTGGTACGTGAGTTTTTCATGTTGTCTCCCTCTCAAAAAGCGTTGAGGTGAGCGGGCGATTGCCGCCCGCTCCCATTCTGCCATTGTCGGCCTGCAAAAAACTGGTTCATGGGCAATTGCCTGTGACCGTGTAGTGCGGTCCGTCATCCACTGGTGTCTCACCTTGGTTCTTTGGCGAATAAACCTTCGCCGTGCCCGTGGTGGTGTTGCCTGAGTGGTCACGAAGTCTAAACGTAATTGTGTAGACGCGACCGTTCCCGCTGTTCACGCGCTCGGCGCGCAATTGAATGGACTTGCAATTGGTAGCAATTACGATGTCGTTCAATGTGTTGCCGTCGCCCCCACCGTTCTCGGCCTCGTCGCTCGTCGCCATTATGATATCCACGTCGCTTACGCTGAGCGTGTCGCAGTTATCACTGACGCTCGAAATAAAGTCCGCCGCAGTGAAGGTGTGATAACTATGGCTCGGCGGCCACATCGAGGGCGTCTGCCCATTGAACGTAATTGTCGGAGGCTCGTGGTCCTCGACGGTGACGGTTTGTGTGCAGCTCGATTGATTACCGGCGGCGTCAGTCGCTGTCCAGGTGATGGTCGTAGTTCCTTTCGGGTAGAGCGCAATCAATGGCTGGTTATCACTGCGGGTGCCGGAGGGTACCACGAGAGCGTCGCAGTTATCTGAAGCAGTCGCAACTCCCACGACCACAACCGCAGAACACGTGCCTGGCAACGTGTTGGTCGTCATGTTTGCCGGACAATTGATCGTCGGCGGAGTCGTGTCTTTGACCGTCAACGTGATGGTCTTTTCCGAAGTATTGCCGGCGCCATCATTGTTACTCGAGTTGTCGTTTGCCGTGATGTGAACCGGGTACTGTCCAGGTCCAACCACGGTGCCTGGGGCCGGGTCTTGAGTTACGGTGAAATGAGGATGGCCGACGCAACTCTCCGAGGTGTCGGAATTCGAGCACGAACAATTGTCTGAAACGGTGGTGCTGTAGTCGGGTACCGCCGCCTGACAGTTTGCGTCCGCCGAGATTGTCTGATCGGTCGCGGCGATGACCGGCGGCGTCACGTCGTTAACAGTTACAGTCTGGGTGCACGACGCAGTCCCAGTTCGGTGCGCTTGCTCATCCTCGACACTTTGATAAGGCCCAGCAATATCGTGCGAAGTCGCACTCCACGTGATAGTCGTTACCCCAGCCGTGAAAGGAGCATCCTGGCTCCGTCGGGTACAGTTGCCGTTCCCATCGCAATCGTACATGGGCATGCCGTCGCTCCGGGCAGCGTACACTGTTACGTTGTCACCCGTGAAGGTTGGGCTACCGACATTCACAGAGGCTTCGCAGTTATTATCGGCGTTGGCCGTCTTGTTGGATGGACAGTTAATAGTTGCCGAATTTCCATGCTCCTCAACCGTTATGGTAAAGCTGCAGGAGCCGCCGCCGGTTTCGGAAGTGGCGTTAACTACCGTTGTTCCCACCGGGAAGAACGAGCCTGAAGCAGGCGTCGAGGAGACGGAACCACAATCACCCGATGTGACCGGAGGATCATAGTTTACGTGTGCCCCCCGTTGCCCACCCTCAGTCGTATTGGCTGGGGTGGTAATGTTGTCCGGGCAAATGAGTTGGCAGGTCGCCGTGCCGTTACTCGGGGTGACTGTGAATTGAGCAGTCGAGGTATTGTTGGCGCTATTCGGATCAGTCGTGGTGCTGGAGACCGTTGCCGATGTCTCGTAATCACCGGGAGTGGTGGTCCCGGTGTTGTAAATCGCCGTGAACTCTGCTCTGTCGCCGTTCGTCAAAGCCGCTATTATGCAGTTGTTATCGACGCCCACTGTTACGGGTACGCAGGGGGGACCGGAATTTTGCGTGAACTGAACCAGCGTGCTCCCGGCTGGGACCGAATCGATGAGATGGACGACCGCCGCTGGGTCCGGGCCCGAGTTGCCGACTATCAGGCTGAAAGCAATATTGTCTCCCGACGAAACTGATGCGCTCGGGCTGTGAACAAGCTTCTGAACGAAAACATCCGAAACGGGACTGGCTGCTTCATGCACCGTAAAAAGGGCAGTTTGGCGTACGGCCCCGTTTGAGCGGGCAAGGTTCACTCTCCAGGTACCACGGTTATCGACCGTCTGCCCGTTCACTTGTGACGTCGCAGTTGCAGGCAACTGGTACCGATACTCAGTTGCCTCATCAGTCGAAGCATTGTCCGATTGCCTAACAAAGCCCGAAGGATCGACCCACAGCACGTGCCACGGGAATAGGGTAACAGGTACACCAGTGGCTTTGGCGCATACAATGTCGCCCAGAAAAAAGTCACTTTGTGGCGTGGTGCAGTCACTGCCGTTAAAAGTTGCGATGCCTTCGGGAGATGGCGGCGTCGGTATGAGAGGGGTGAATATTGACGACCAGGAAGCAGGAATTGCGGTACTGGATATTGCGAGCGAAGGCTTTTTGCCAAACTTTGCCGGCGATCCGGCCTTGGCGCCAGGTTGCGAATGCGTTGGCAGGGAGCTCGATCGCGCTGAGTGGAATGGTATAGCCAAGGCAGCTACCGCAAGGAGAAAAACGCTGAGTAGGAATACAAAACTAAAGCGTGTCAGATACCGGCGGTGATTTCCGTTTTTCATGAATTTCTCTCCTTATGGCTTTCGCTACGAAGATAATGGCGGTAGTCCGGCCTTCGTCGATCTGTTCGCGGGGAGACTCGGACTATACGCAAGCTTATTAACCATTGAGGGACAATATGCCGACCCTCTTATGCTTTCCTGAATCCGCCAAGAGATCTAGTCGATTGCGGCAACGGCAGGCACTTAATCGGGTTCTGCGGGAATGCCCTTTGTCGGCGCGCCTTGAAGGCAATCAACGCTAACGGCAAGTCTTCCTGGACTCAAATTCTCCAAAAAGAGGACGGCTTAATACCCCATTTTTGCCAACGTGTCAATAAAAATTGTCGGCACTCTCATTGAATTTATTCATGATTGCCATAAATATGGCGAGTGTCGTCGACGGTTAATTCGGTTGAGCCCTAAAAACGCCGGAACACAGTTGAAATTGCCGCTGTAGACGACGCTTCCACAGATCAAGCAAATAGCGTCGTTCGAGAACTCACTTGGATCCATGACCTTCGGCTGGAGCCGAAACTCGGGAATTGCGGCGCTCAAAAAAGGATGGTCGAGACTCTGCTTTGGAACGCAGCTCACGTGGCGAATAGGGCCTGGTCTATGAGAATATTCTCGGCGCTCTTCAAGTGAACCCCTTGCGCGCGGCCTGTACAAACGCGTATAAGGAGCTAGCAAACGGCTACTTGTGAAATTAGCAATCAGCACTAATCGAGAATGTGAATCGGAGCGAACAAATTCAGGCAGCTTAGTTCTTCATACCCGCTAATCTCTTTTCGCCGCTTCACGATTGCGAATCAAGTCCATGCCCAGGGCCAGCATCATAATCACCACGCGGAATCGTCCGCATCTCTTACCGCGGGCCGTGCAGAGCGCCCAAGCTTCGGGCCGTGAGGTCGAGATTGTTGTGGTGGACGATGCCTCTTCGGACGGGACGGCCGGCGTTTGCAAAAGTCTTTCGGGGATTAATTATGTGCGCGTGGAACGAAATCAGCGTGTAGCCGGGGCGCGCAACGTGGGATTAGTTGCCAGCCATGGAGAGTATCTAAGCTTTCTTGACGATGACGATACGCGTTTGCCCGGCTCACTCGACGCGCAGATCGAAGCTCTGGACCGCGAACCACAGGCGGGGTTGATTTACGGTCAGGCGATCCGGGGAGATCAGCAAGGCAAGCCAGGGGATCATTCGGACCCGGCGATCTGCCCACACGGAGACATATTCTGGAAACTGCTGGATCGGAACTTCATCCCGTGCGGTAGCGTAGTGTTTCGCCGCTCGTGCCTGGCATCAGTTGGGCTGCTCGATGACAGTATTCCGGGATTGGATGATTGGGATTTGTGGGTGCGTATCGCCGAGATTTATCCTATCATGGCCCTGGAAACACCCGTGATCATTTGGCGGCGACCGACACCGGTATCCGGACAGGGCAGTTCGGAGGCGGCGGGACTGGTTTCGTCGAGCGTACAGCAGTTCCGAAATCGTTGGATGAATCTGCCGCGGACTGTCGACGCTCCAGGAAAAACGAAGCGGGCCGCGTGGCAGAGATTCTCCGAAAACATGGCTGAGCACCTTATCTGGGAATCGGCGCGCGCCTTGCGCTGCGGGAAACTGCGGCTTGCCCTGCGGAATCTTTCGATTATTCCGCGGCTTAGTCCGCTGACGCTTTTGCGCATAGTCGAGCATCGCATTTTCCGGTTTCCGCAAACAGGAATCCCGGAAGTATTTAGTTTTGTTTAGCGTTCAAATCCGATTTGACCAGGAGTTGGACCGGGAGCACGATGACGGTAAGATAAGAAACACATGCGGATTATCCTCTGCAAAGGTCAAATATATGGGCCGATCAGCGGTTCAGATGAAACGCTGGTCACTTACGCCTCGCAATTGCAAAAAGCGGGACACCATGTCTCGGTGCTCTTGATGTATCTTCACGCCGAGGAAGATCAGTACTATCAGCGACTGCTTGAAGCCGGCGTGCCTGTTTCCTGGATCGCTTCGAATCTGGCGCACACTTCGATGGGCGCCGGTCGCAAGCTGGCTTATAAGATGTTCAATACCTTCCCGGGCTCAAAGCAATTTATTCGCAGGCGGTCTCTGCGTCTGGTGACAAGATTGGCCACTCGTTATTCTCGCCAGTGCCGCGAGTTCATGGAAAAGCAAAAAGCCGATTTGATTCACGTGATGACTCCCGACCCAAGTGCCATGGTCATGATCCAGGCCGGCCATGACGCGGGCATCCCGGTGATCTATCAGGAGCTGGGAATTCCTTATCATCCGCCGGACTTTGAATCTTACTATGAACAATTCACTTCGGTGCTTCCCCTTTGCGCAGAGATCGCTGCCCTTTCTCCTAAACTGATCGAGCACTGTCGCGAGAAGTTGCCGGACCCAAGAGCTCTTTCCATCCTGCCCATCATGTCGGACGAATTCGTCAACGGTCGCAAGCCACACCAGCCGGCGCCCGGGAAGATCACTTTCGGCTTTGCGGCGCGGATGGAGGAATTGAAAGGCCCGATGGTTTTGATGGAGGCTTTTGGCGTGGCTTACCAGCAGTGCCGGGACATCTGTCTGAATATTGCCGGCGATGGTTCGCAGCGACAAAAGATCGCGGCGCGCGCCAAAGCGTTGGACGTCGCCAGCCGTTATCGCTATCACGGGGTCTATACGCATCCCGAAGAGTGTCGCGCGTTCATGGAAAGTCTGGACGTCTTCGTGATGCCGTCTTTCACCGAAGGCACTCCGAACAGCATTGTCGAAGCCATGGCCTGCGGCAAACCGATCATCGCCTCGGAAGTTGGTGGAATTCCCGATATGATCGGAGAGGAATCAGGCATCCTGGTGCCGGCCGGTGATAAACGCGCCCTGACTGAAGCGATGCTGCGGTTGGCTCTGGATGAAGGACTTCGGAAGCGAATGGGCGCGGCCGCCAAAGAGAGATATCAGAGGCTGTTTTCTCCCGCGGTCGTTGTGCCCTTGATGCTTGAGACATACCATCGCATAACGAATAACGGCAGTGCTTCGACTTTGACCCCTGGCGCACATCATCCCTGGGCCAACAATTCAGCTTCAGCCAAAGCCGCACAGTCCTGAACGTTTCGCCTAAGACGCCAACCCGTTATCCTTGTTTCTGGCTTTACCCTTGTTTGCGCTCCAGTGCTCGCGCTGGATTGCCTGCCACGGTGGCATTCGCGGGCACGTCGTCAGTTACTACTGCGCCCGCGCCGACCAGCGCGCCCTCACCGATGGTCACCCCGCACAAGATGGTTACACCGCTGCCGATGCTGGCGCCGCGCTTGACGACGGTAGGAACGACCTGCCAGTCCGCGTCACTTTGTAAGGCGCCGCCTGGGCTGGTGGCGCGCGGATACTTGTCGTTAATGAAGATGACGCCGTGCCCGACAAAAACTTCGTCCTCGATCGTAACGCCTTCACAGATAAAGGTGTGGCTCGAGATTTTGCAGTTGCGGCCTACGCGGGAGCCTTTTTGAATCTCGACGAACGACCCAATCCTGCTGCCATCGCCGATTTCACAACCGTAAAGGTTAACGAAGTTGTAAATGATTACATCGCGGCCGAGCTTAACGTCGGGAGCGATTACACAAAACTGTTGAGACATGAATCGGAAGGCAACGGATCAAACGCTCAGCATCAGGTTGCGTCGGGGTCCGAACGATCGGCCGGCGCTACTCCCACCATCAAGTCCGCGCCCGATACGCGCCGATTTGCGGTTGGCGGTAATTAGCTCGAAGCCGGCGTGGTGTTCTGGTCGGCGGCAGCGCCATCTTCTTCGTCGTTGTAATAGTCGGACCGGTAATAGCCGGAATAGTATCCGGCATAATAGTAATCGTGCGATTCGATCTTAACGTTGTTGAGTACCACGCCGAAGATGTGCGCACCCACGTCAAGCAACTGTTGTTTGGCGCGTCGGACTACCGCCCGTGAACTGCGTCCACCATGAACCACGAGAATCACTCCATCAACAAATGTCGACAGGATCGACGCGTCCGTGAACGAAATGGCCGGCGGAGAATCCACAATGATGTGAGTGAATTTCCCGCTCAAGGTAACCAGCAGCTTGCGCATTTCTTCCGAGCCCAGCAGTTCGGCGGGGTTCGGAGGTATCGGACCCGAGGGCATCAGCTTTAGATTTGGCTGCTTGTCATAGGTCTGAATCAAACTATCAAGGTCGTTTGATTCACCGGAAAGACAATTCGTAAGACCGCGAACATTCGATAAATTGAAGTGCGCGTGTAATCGCGGGCGGCGCAGGTCGCAATCAATAATAAGCACCTGGGCGCCGGTTTGCGCCAGCATAAACGCGGTATTGATCGCCGTGGTGGTCTTGCCTTCCGATGGCTGACTCGAGGTCACGAGAATCGTCCTGGGCGGCGTCCCGGCAGATGAAAGCAGGAGAGAAGTGCGCAAATGACGATACGACTCGGCAATAGGCGATCTCACGTCAGTGACCATTGCCAGCGCGGTCGCGTCATTCGGATTGGGCGCCGGCTCACCTCGCAGACCCTTCTCACTACGAGCGGCGGGTATCAACGCCAGGGCCGGAAGGTGAATATAACGATCGACATCGTCAACGGTTTTGACAGTGTCATCAAGAAAGTCGAGCAGGAAGGCCAAACCAATGCCTGCGCTCAGAGCCAGGATGAAAGCGATCACTATGTTGCGCAGTCTCGCTGGTCCCACCGGCTCGCGCGGCAACCGGCCATAGTTGGAAACTGAAACACTGGTGCCACCCTGGCCGCTGGTCGCACTTAACTCCCGCCGTTTTTGCAACAGTGTGTTCAGGTATTGTTGATCGGTCGTCAATTCCTGAGTCATCGCCGCCAGTTGGACGATGTTCTTCGTTTGCTGGGTGGTAACGTTGTGCGCCTTGATGTATGAAGTCTCAAGGCTCTTTTGTTGTTTTTCCGCCGCGTCGGCGGCGGCCTTCATCGAGGCCATAACTTCTTTCGGGGCCTGGGCCAGCTCTCCTTCCACTTGTTTGATTTGGGCCTGAATCTGCTTAACGTCCGGCCACTCGGGTGTGTATTTTTGGAGTAAGGCCGTCTCTTTATCCCGTAAGTCGCTGAGCTTCTTGCGCAGCTCAATAATACGTTCGTCTTTCTGAACTGTTGGGTTGGAAAAAGGATCAGCAGCATTCTTTGCTGCTTCATAAGCAGCCAACTTGTTACGGCGCTCGTTCTCAGCCGTCAGAAGCTGTTGACTGTAGGTTTGGGCGCGGACCTGCTCCAGATTATTCCCCAGCGTGTTATCAAGCGGCAGGTCGTTGTCTCTGGCGAAAGCAAAGCGCGCATCGCCTTCTCTTTTGATCTTGTCCTGATACTTGGCAATCTCCTGCATCAGCAGAGTCTCAGCCTTGCTGTTTCCCAACTCCTGGCGTTCGAGATTGTTGGTGACAAAAACGTCGGCCAGCGTGTTGGCGATCTTCTGCGCCAAAGCCGGATTGGTATGTCGGTACCTGATGTTCACCAAATTAGTACCAATGACGGGCTCGACAGTCAGGTTGCCGGTAATTGCGTCTTCGTACGGCTCAAGACCGGCCAATTCCTCCGCCGTGAATTGCCGCTCTTTCATTTGTTCTTCGCCGACCGGTTGATTCTCAGTCCCTGAAGAGGTAGCAGGAACAACCGGCTTATCGCGTGAGAATATTCGCTTAAGCGAAGCGAAGATGCTGCTCTGCGCCTGACCTCCGACAAATGCGGGGTCCTTCTGAAGGTTCAGAGTCAGAATTACCTGGCGCGCGAGCGAAGGGTTTTCCAACAACTTGAGTTGAGTGTTCCAAAAACTAGGATCAGGGGCAGTGTTGATGATAATCCCTCCCGTCTGCAGAGGACTCTGCGGCTTGGCTTCGATGCGTATCGTAGTTGCTCCTTCATATATCGAGGGCTGTCGATATGCTTGTACCGTTACCAGCGACGTCACCACCAGCACCAGACTCAAGATCAGCCATTTGCGCTTTAGAACTACAAAGAAGTATTCGCGCAAATTTGTCTCAGTCTGCGCGCCGGTATATTTGTCATACTTCCCGTATGGCTTTGACTGAGCAAGATCAGTCAGCGTTCGATCTAAGTTACGGTTGGCCGGAATAAGACGTTCATCTTGAATCATAGTTAAAAAACCTAATTTCCTGCTTTTAGTCCCTGTCTAGCGATCGTGCAGATCGAACATGATAACAGACGTTCGTCCTCAGGCAAGTCAAATGAGGGTAGGCGAAGCCCCCGCCGTCGCTGCGGCCGGGCCGGTGGCTACAAAATCACGCACCCCTGACTTCCAGGAGGGCATCTCGGCGAGGCCGATGGCTTCCGAAAGCAGGCACCGGAGCCGCGAATTCTGAGGCCGCGGCGCCGGCCGGGTCAGCGTGCGCATACTAACCCCCTCAACCAAGTCGATCTCCAGTCCGGCATACGCAAGCGCCAAACGCGCAAAATCTTCAAAGCTGGCGCCGGCGCCGGAATTCACCACATGATAAGTGCCCGGCAAGTCGAGTTGCGCCAGCTGCCGAAGACGATCGGCGAGATGCGGAGCATAGGTGGGCGTGCCATACGAATCGTTAATGGCCCGCAAACGTTCGCCGCGCTGGGCTCGCTCTACGATCGAACTGAGAAAGTTCGTTCCGCCGTGGCCAAAGATATATCCACTGCGCACGACGATCGTGCGGGCCCAGGCGGTTTGCGCAAGTCGTTCACCTGCTAACTTCGAAACCGCATAAGCGCTTTGCGGATTCGGCTGATCGCGCTGGGTATAGAAACCGTCCTTCTCGCCGTCAAAGACATAGTCAGTCGAAATCGTGATTAGCAGCGCTCCTGCGCGGCGACAAGCCCGCGCGAGCAAATGCGGCCCTCGCGCATTCACCGTCTGGGCGCGTTCAGGATTGAGTTCACATCCATCAACATCAGTCCAGGCGGCACAGTTGATCAGGACTTCCGGACGCTCGCGTTCGATGGTCGCGTATACCTCCTGCTCGTCCGTGATATCCAGCGCCGCATGATCGAATCCAACGATCTGATCACCTGCACGGGCCCAGGCTTCAGCAACCGCGCGACCAACCAAACCCGCGGCGCCCGTAATCATTGCTTTCACTGCACACTGACCTCCGCGCCGTATTGACGTGTATAGTATTCCCGATAAGCGCCGCCGGTAACGCGGCTGACCCAGTCCGCGTTGGCCTCGTACCAATCGATCGTTTTGCGCAAACCGCTTTCCCAGTTTTCACGCGGGCGCCATCCCAACTCAGACTCGACCAATGATGGATCGATAGCATAACGCCGGTCGTGACCGGGGCGATCTTTCACAAAGCGCAGCAGTGAGTGCGGTTTTCCCAGGAGATCGAGCAGGCTCCGGGCGACATCCAGATTACGCCGCTGGTTCCGGGCGCCGATGTTGTAAACCGCGCCGGCTCGGCCACTTTCCAAAACCCGCAAAATCGCGCGGCAATGATCCTCCACATAAATCCAATCACGCACGTTAAGTCCGTCGCCATAAACCGGAATCGGATCGTCCTTCAGGGCATTGAGCAGTAAGAGCGGTAGAAATTTTTCCGGAAACTGACGCGGACCGTAATTATTTCCGCACCGGGTGATCACTGTGTCCAGTCCGAAGGTGTGATGCGCGGCGCGCACCAGGTGCTCGGCGGCAGCCTTTGAAGCGGCATAAGGACTATTCGGTTCAAAAGGAGAGTTTTCCCGGAAAAATCCGTCCTCGGTTTCCGGCAAGCTGCCCATTACTTCGTCGGTCGAAATCTGCACAAAGCGGCGCACGCCGCGCTCACGGGCACAGTCCAATAACACCTGGGTCCCCAGCACATTGGTCTTGATGAACTCGTCGGCTGAGGCAATGCTTCGGTCTACATGTGACTCAGCGGCAAAGTTGATCATCGCGTCTGTTCCCTCGTCCAACGCCGCGATCACCGCGCTCCGATCCGCGATGTTGCCGTGCACAAAGTGATGAGCCCGTTCATTCAGGCCTTCCAGATTGTCAGGGTTTCCCGCGTAGGTGAGGGCGTCGAAGTTAGTGACTTCACACTCCGGCATCTCGGCTAGAGCCAGCCTGACAAAAGCTGAGCCGATGAAGCCTGCACCCCCGGTGATAAAGTACTTCTGCATAGGGTCACGAAATCCGCGCCTGGCTCTGGCCCGAACAGGCAACTCGAAGGGGAGTAGTATATGGGATAACCCCTCCGTGTTGGAAAGCCAAGCCCGGAAAATCTGGCGCGCTGGCGGGATAGAGTGAGCAAGCAATCCAACTGGAACAGCGTAAGTCTCTCGGTTCGGCAAATTCTTTGATGAGCGTTTGCTGAGCTCAAAGGTAATCGGCACCACGCCTCAACGCTTCTCAAGTTTGGGGAAGAGATAAGGACAGATCCCGGCGCCTTTAACAGAGAGCGACCGACAATTACCTGGCGCACCGACGTCTAACGAGTAGTTGTCCGCGAACCTGAGCTCCTGCTAGACTGGGTGACTTCCGAATCCACCCCGCATCGAAGATGCCGGACCGATTATGATGAGACGCATTTTGGTGAGCGCGCCTTCTTCGCGTCGCCGAGCATAAGCAGTGACAGCCAAGACCTTATTCGCAGAATCTCAAACGGCAACCGACACGGTAACTCCAAAGATACCCGAGCGCGCCTCCTTGCCTGACCAGCCAGTCGTCACGATTGAGCCTTCAAAGTCATGGGTAGCGCTGAATCTTCGCGATTTGTGGAACTATCGCGAATTGCTCTATTTCCTAACGTGGCGCGACGTTAAGGTGCGCTATAAGCAAACAGCGCTCGGCGTAGCATGGGCCATTATCCAACCGCTCTTCACCATGCTCATCTTCACGCTTTTCTTTGGCAAGCTGGCAGGAATAGAGGCGCAAACGGGTGGCATCCCTTATCCGATCTTCGCCTACGCGGGACTCTTGCCCTGGATGTTTTTTTCAAACGCGCTGACGACCAGCGGCAACAGCCTCGTTGGCAGCGCGCACCTGATCACCAAAGTCTATTTCCCGCGCATGATGATTCCGGGCGCTGCGGTGGCGGCGGGGCTTGTTGATTTTGCCATTGCATTTGTGATTCTCGTTATCTTGATGTTCTACTACGGCGTTGCTCCCGCCTGGACAGCGCTGATGCTGCCGGTGCTGGTAATGTTGACAGTTGTGTTGGCGTTAGGCATGGGAATGTGGCTTTCGGCATTGAATGTGAAGTACCGGGACGTGCGTTTTGCCTTGCCGTTTCTTCTCCAGTTGTGGATGTTCGTGTCGCCGGTAATTTACCCTTCGTCCTTTCTGCCGCAGAAGTATCGTTGGCTGTTGATGCTTAATCCTGTAACGGGCATTATCGAAGGCTATCGCTCGGCGTTGTTTGGCAAACCGTTCAACTGGACTGCGCTCGGTGTGTCAACATTAATTGGGCTCCTGCTGCTTGTCTATTCGTCCTACTCTTTCAAACGTATGGAGAGGAGTTTCGCCGACATTGTTTAAGTGATGAAGCCGATAGTTCGGGTCGAGAATTTGAGCAAGGAGTACCACCTGGGCGAGCGCGGGGCGGCATATGGGAGTCTGCGCGAGACAATTACGGGCGCCGTGCGCGCGCCCTTGAGAAGTTTGCGCCGCTCAAACGGTAATGTGAAGAGCAACACAATCTGGGCCCTCAGAGACGTAAGCTTTGACGTGCTGCCTGGTGAAATTGTCGGGATTATCGGGCGCAACGGTGCAGGCAAAAGCACGTTGCTTAAAGTCCTTTCACGCATCACCGAGCCTACGTCAGGGCGGGCCGAACTTTACGGGCGAATCGCGAGCCTTCTGGAAGTCGGGACAGGTTTCCACCCGGAATTGACAGGGCGTGAGAACATATTTTTGAACGGCGCTATCCTGGGCATGGCTCGCGCCGAAATCGAAAAGAAGTTTGATGAGATTGTCACCTTTGCTGAGATTGAAAAGTTTATCGATACGCCGGTCAAGCGCTACAGCAGCGGGATGTACGTGCGTCTGGCCTTTGCAGTTGCCGCCCACCTCAATCCTGAGATCCTGGTGGTAGACGAAGTCCTGGCGGTCGGTGACGCTCAGTTTCAGAAGAAATGCCTGGACAAGATGCAAAGCGCCGGCGAGCAGGGCCGCACGGTCTTGTTTGTCTCTCACAATATGCCGGCGGTCACACGATTATGCGAGCGTACGATCTTAATGGAGGAAGGCCGAATACTGGCCGACGGACCCTCACGTGTGGTCGTGGGTACTTATCTGCGCTCCGGTTTGGGCACGACTGCTTTGCGCGAGTGGCGCGACTTGGAGAAAGCGCCTGGCGACGATGTTGTTCGCCTCCGCTCGGTCCGCGTGCATACAGAGGACGGACGCACCACCGATGCGGTGGATATTAGACATCCCGTTGGCATTGACATCGAATTCGAGGTACTTAGATCCGGGCGGGTCCTGGTACCCAACTATCACTTTGTCAACGAAGAGGGACTCTACGCCTTCGTGGCCTCCGACAAAGATCCGGAATGGCATAGGCGGCCTCGTCCGATCGGAAGCTACGTAACCACGGCCTGGATTCCGGGCAACTTTCTCTCAGAGGGAACCATGATTGTGGGCGCCGCAGTCACCACAATGGGCCCGGTTTTGACTCATTTTTTCGAGCGTGACGCGGTCGCTTTTCAGGTAATCGATAGCTTGGACGGCGACTCGGCGCGCGGCGATTACGGTGGGCCGATTCCGGGAGTCGTGCGACCGATGCTGGAGTGGACGACGCACTTCGAACCACGAGCATCCGACGCAGCTTCTGACGGGGAGACCTTTGGATGAAAGTTGTCATACTGGCCGGCGGCGCGGGCACGCGGCTTTCCGAAGAAACCGAATCCAAGCCGAAGCCGATGGTGGAAATTGGCGAGCAGCCGATGGTGTGGCATATCGCCAAGCACTTCGCCCATTACGGTTTTAAAGAGTTCGTCATTGCGCTCGGTTACAAAGGCGAAGTCATTAAACGGTTTTTCCTGGACTACCAATCCCTGAGCGGAAGCATGACGATTGACCTGTCGCGTGGAGACGTGGCTCGACACGCACTCGAGTGTGAAGGGTGGATCGTGCACTTAATAGAGACCGGGATCCCGACCAATACCGGTGGACGTGTTAAGCGTCTGGAGCCGTGGGTAAAAGGCGAGACATTTCTTCTCACCTACGGCGATGGTCTGTGCGACATCGACTATCAAGAACTGTTGCACTTTCATCGCTCGCACGGCCGCATTGCGACGGTGACGGCAGTGCGTCCTCCTTCACGTTTTGGTGGCCTGATCTTCGATGGCGACCTGGTCACAGAGTTTGTCGAGAAACCACAGGTCGGTGAAGGGTGGATCAATGGCGGCTTCATGGTATTGGAACCGGGCATTTTTGATTATCTTGATAACGATGAAGACAGCCTCGAGGCAGGCGCGCTTGAGCGACTGGCGCAAGATGGCCAACTCGCCGCCTATCGTCACGACAGTTTCTGGCAATGCATGGACACGTTACGTGATAAGCGCTATTTGGAAGCACTGTGGCGCGAGAACCAGGCGCCTTGGAAGATTTGGGAATAAGGCACGCGAAAAAACTCTTACCGCCGGTGTAAATCAAGTCTTTCGAAGTCGATTTCAGTAACGGTGGATGTCGGACTGATCTTATGGACAACTTCTGGCTTGATCGTCCCACCTTTGTAACTGGCGCAACCGGACTAGTCGGCGGCTGGCTGGTGCGCCGCCTGGTCAGCTCGGGCGCCGATGTGGTTTGCCTGGTACGCGACTGGGTGCCGCAAAGTGAATTGGCGCGGTCAGGTGTAATCGAGCAAGTCAAAGTTGTGCGCGGCGATGTACGTGACCAGGTTCTACTGGAACGCGCCCTGGGCGAATATGAAATTGACACAGTCATTCACCTGGCGGCCCAGACCATCGTCACGATTGCTAATCGCAACCCCGTCTCGACCTGGGAGACGAACGTGCAAGGCACATGGGCGCTGCTCGAAGCCTGCCGGCGGACGCCGACGGTCAAACAGATCGTGATGGCTTCGTCGGACAAGGCTTACGGCGATTCCGCTAATCTGCCCTATGACGAAGAGACGCCGCTGCGCGGACGGCATCCTTATGACGCGAGCAAATCCTGCTCTGACATTATCTCTCAGGCTTACGCCGTCAGTTACGGTTTGCCGGTCGTGGTCACGAGATGCGGAAATTTCTATGGTGGCGGCGACCTGAACTGGAATCGAATTGTGCCCGGCACGATTCGCTCGGCGTTGCGGGGGCGGCGCCCGGTCATTCGATCAGACGGCGAGTATGTGCGTGATTATTTTTATGTAGAAGATGGCGCCGCGGCCTACATGATGCTCGCCGAACGGCTGAGCCAGGAACCCAAGCTTGCGGGGCGGGCCTTCAATTTTTCGAACGAGACGCAGGTTACGGTTATTGAGATAGCAAGGAAACTTCTGGCACTGATGGGGTCGGAACTGGAGCTTGAGGTCCGCAACGAGGCCACCAACGAGATTCGGCACCAGTATCTGAGCGCGGCACGCGCGCGCCAGGAGCTAAACTGGCAACCGCTCTTCACACTCGACGAAGGCCTGCGGAGGACTATCGAGTGGTATCAATCATTCCTCGGACAGCCTTCATGACTTCAGCTAATAACTGGACTCCGGGGTGTCGCTCGTGCGGCGCCGGGAGGCTGGAAATGATTCTTTCTCTGGGCCGGACCCCGCTGGCGAATTCCCTTCTAACCCAACAGCAACTCGCTAACCCGGAAGAGACCTATCCGCTCGACCTGGTGTTTTGCCCCGCGTGCACTTTGGTTCAGATTCCCCAGACTGTTTCGCCAGAGAAGCTGTTTCGCGAGTACCTTTATTTCTCTTCCTTCTCTGACACGATGCTCAATCATGCTGAGATGCTGGCGCAGCGCATGACAGAATCGCGCGACCTCGATGGTCGGAACCTGATCGTCGAGATCGCCAGCAATGATGGTTATCTTCTGCAGTACTATAAACGGGCCGGAGTGCGGGTGCTGGGCATCGAACCCGCGGTAAATGTCGCGCGGGTGGCGCGAGAGGAACGCGGCATTGCTACGCTGTGCGAGTTTTTCGGGGCCGAGCTCGCGGCGCGCCTGAAAGCGGACGGAGAGAGCGCCGACGTGGTTCATGCCCATAACGTGCTGGCGCACGTCGCGGATCTGAACGGTTTCGTTTCGGGGCTGCAACTGCTGTTGAAAGGTGACGGGGTCGCGATTATCGAGGTGCCTTACGTAAAAGAGATGATTGACCGTTGCGAGTTTGATACGATCTATCACGAGCACCTTTGCTATTTTTCGCTGACGGCCCTGGATCAGCTTTTTCGGCGGCACGACCTTATGATCGGCGATGTCGAGCTGCTGCCAATCCACGGCGGTTCGTTGCGCGTATTCGTACAGCAGAAAGCTACGCTCCCGGCAGAAGACAATCAGGAGAGTTCGTCGCGCGTGTTACAGATGCTCGCGGAAGAGGAACAGTGGGGCGTCGGGAAAGCCGGGTTTTATCAGGGTTTCGCCATGCAGGTCGACAGCTTGCGAGGCAAGCTGGTAAAGATGCTGGCCGATCTGAAGGCCCGAGGCAAAGGCATCGCCGCTTATGGGGCGTCAGCCAAGGGCAGCACCCTCTTGAACTATTTCGGAATCGGCCGAGAGACAATTGATTTCGTGGCTGATCGCAGCACCATCAAACAAGGCCTCTACACGCCCGGCACACACTTGCCCATTTATGGGCCGGAAAAACTCTTGGAGGCAATGCCCGACTATGTGTTGCTGCTGACGTGGAATTTCGCCGGCGAGATTCTGGCCCAGCAGGCTGAGTATCGTGATCGGGGCGGCCGTTTCATCATTCCGATACCGGAGGTGACCGTGGTCTGAGCCCTGGGAAACCAGCGTAGTGCGGGGTCCGAATTTGAAAGACTCAGGTGAGGACACTACTAGGGGCGACGCAAGTTGCAGGTCTCACACTCGACCCTCTAAAATCTTTCGTTTATCGCTTACCACATCGCAATGCTATTTAAAGAGACGAAACTAAAAGACGTCTTTATCATCGAGCCTGAACTGATCAAAGACGAACGCGGATTTTTCGCCTGCTCGTGGTCTCCCGACGAGTTTGAAAAGCAGGGACTAAATCCGCGACTGATGCAGTGCAACATCTCGTTTAATAACATGCGCGGGACACTGCGTGGAATGCACTTTCAGGAAAAGCCGCACGAGGAAGCAAAGCTGGTGCGCTGTACCCGCGGCGCGATGTACGACGTGGCAGTGGATCTGCGGATGGACTCGCCGACGCGCTATCAATGGGTGGCAGTCGAACTCACGGCCGATAACCGCTGCATGCTTTTCATTCCGGAAGGTTTTGCCCACGGTTACCAGACGCTTATTGACTACACGGAAATTTTTTACCAGATGTCGGGGACATATCATCCTGAGTCGGCGCGCGGCCTGCGCTGGGATGACCCACGCTTAGGCATTGAGTGGCCACTCGAGGTTACGGTCATGTCTGAGCGCGATGCAAAGTTCCAATTGCTCTGAGACCGGGTTCGCCCGACTGGTCCGGCGATCACAGGAGTCGAATGAAGATTGGGCTGTTTGCCGCGGATGTTGTCGGAAGCCGGATCGCCAGATTTTTTGGCGAGCAGGGCGACCCGCCTGCCTGCCTGGCAATCGATGAGAAAGATCCCGCGGGACTCAACTCAAGAATCGTCGCCGACTGCGGCGTGGATTCAAGCCTCGTATTCTTAAGCAATTCGCTGCGTGATCCGCAGACCCTCGACCGGCTGCGGGCGCTCGGTCTCGACTTAATCGTGCTCGCCTGGTGGCCCTATATCCTAAAGCAGGATCTTATCGAAGTCCCTCGCTTGGGCTGTTTGAATTTTCATCCGAGCCTGCTCCCATACAATCGTGGGAAGCACTACAATTTCTGGGCCATTGTTGAGGGATCTCCCTTTGGTGTTACGCTTCACTGGGTTGAGGCTGGTATTGACTGCGGCGAGATTGCTTTCCAATCGCGCATTGATACAAGCTGGGAAGACACCGGCGCGACGCTCTATTACAAAGCCCAGGAGGAGATGGTTCGTCTGTTCACGGAAAAGTTTCCTGAGATTAAAGCAGGCCGGATTCCACGCATCCCGCAGGATCTGGCGCGTGGCAGTGTTCACCGCGCGCGTGAACTGGAAGAGGCTTCCCGAATCGAACTCGATCAAACTTACCCCGCCCGTACGCTTTTCAACCTGCTTCGCGCGCGCACGTTTCCGCCGCACCCCGCGGCTTCGTTCAACGATGAGGGTAAGCGTTACGAGGTGCGCATCACGATCAAGAGAGTGGATGAGGAAGGCCAAAGCTGATGGATGATTTCGATCTGCAAAACCGTCGGTCCATCGAGCGCATGGGGGCCGACGAGCGATTGCGCCGCCTCACGCGAGAGTGGTTCACGGCCAGTTCGCAATACGAATATTCATATCATTTCAAATGGCTGGGCCGACCAATTATCCAGTTCCCGCAAGACATCATTGCTCTTCAGGAGATCATTTTCGAAGTCCGTCCCCGACTGATCATAGAGACAGGCATTGCTCGCGGCGGCTCTCTAATTTTCTCAGCATCGATGCTGGAACTTCTGGGAGGCGATGGTCGTGTTGTCGGCGTTGACATAGACATTCGCGAACATAATCGGACCGCGATCGAGCACCATCCTCTCGCCCGACGCATTACGATGATTCAGGGCTCTTCGGTAGACGAAGAGGTTTCGCGCCTTGTGGCCCGCGAAGCTGAGGGAAGCAGTCCGGTACTGGTTATCCTTGATTCGAATCACACGCATGAACATGTACTGAAAGAGCTTGAGATTTACTCAGCCCTGGTTACCCGGGGCAGCTATCTTATTGTCTTCGACACAGTTATCAGTGAGATGCCTGAGGACTTCTTTCCTGACCGCCCCTGGGGACGGACGAACAACCCAAAGACGGCCGTCAGTGAGTTCCTCAAGACCAACGATCGCTTCGAAGTTGACCGGCAAATGGAGGCCAAGTTGCTGATCACAGTGGCGCCAGGCGGCTACCTCCGTTGTATCAAGGACTGAAGTATGGAACGCTTACTAGTATCCGGCCCGTCCATTACGCAGAAGGAGATCGATTATGTGACGGACGCCGTTACCAACGCCTGGTACGGAAACGCCAACATCTACCACGAACGTTTTGAGCGCGCGTTCGCCGAGTATCTGGGGCGCCGTCACGCCATCGCGCTTCCTTCGTGCACGTCGGCCATCCACCTGGCGCTGGACGCGCTCGGCATTGGTCCCGGCGATGAAGTCGTGTTACCGGACGCGACCTGGATCGCTTCATCTGCCCCTATCTCTTACGTCGCCGCCACACCAGTCTTTGCCGATATTGACGAGCGAACGTGGTGTCTTTCCGCGGCTTCCCTCGAGCAGTGTATTACCTCGCGAACCAGGGCGGTCATCGCCGTGGACCTCTACGGTAACATGCCCGAAATGGACGCTATCCTCGAAGTCGCGCAACGGCATAACATTGCCGTCATTGAGGATTCAGCCGAAGCTATTGGTTCGGAGTACAAAGGCCGGCTGGCCGGGAACTTTGGGGCCGCCAGCGTATTCAGTTTTCACGGCTCGAAGACCCTAACTACTGGCGAGGGCGGTATGCTGGTAACCGACGACGACGATCTCCGGGCGCGCGCGCTCTTCCTGAGAGACCATGGCCGCAAGCCGGGCGACAAGATGTTTTTCAATCACGAGGTGGCTTACAAATACAAGATGAGCAGCATGCAGGCGGCTCTGGGACTGGCACAACTTGAGCGGATCGAGGAATTGCTCGAGCAGAAGCGGCGCATCTTCTCGTGGTACGAAAAGAATTTGCGCGGAATTGACGGCCTGCAGCTTAATTACGGCGCGCCTGAAACGCGCAACGTCTATTGGATGGTCACCGTCGTGCTCGATCCGAGGTTCGAACTGAAGAAAGAAGAGCTGATGCGCCTGATGGACGGGAAGAATATTGACTGCCGGCCTTTCTTTTTCCCGCTCAGCTCGATTCCCGCTTACCGCGATACCAAAGAAGCCGGTGCAGCGCGTGTGCGCAATCGCGTCGCTTACAGCATTACGCCTTATGGGATTAACCTTCCCTCAGGACTGAATCTGAACGAAGAGAAGGTCGCGTATGTGTGCGAGGCGTTGAAAGCTGTGTTGAATGAGAAACCAAGCGAGACAAGGTTAGCGACCATCTGAATATGCGGCCTCAGTTGTCGTTACCGAGAGCCAGGAGGGATTTGTACAATGGACAGTGTGTTAGCTAATAAGCCGCTGGTAAGTATCGGGTTGCCCGTTCTTAACGAAGAGAATTATCTACGGCAGACGGTCAAAGCTTTACTCGCGCAGGATTATCACAACTTCGAGTTAATCATTTCTGATAATGCGTCCACTGATCGAACCGCAGAAATCTGCCGCGAATTTTATGAGCGAGACAGTCGCGTTAAATATCATCGCCATGAAACTAATGTTGGAGGCGTTAAGAACTTCAATGGAGTATTTGAGCGGGCAAGCGGAAAATACTTTATGTGGGCCGGAGGTCATGACCTCTGGGGTTCGACCTTCGTTTCGCGTGCCGTTTCGGTGTTGGAGTCAGACCCGGGGGTGGTTTTGGTTTTCGCCCGCGCAATGTTGATTGATACTCACGGTAACCATCACGGCATCATGGCCGATGATCTGGACACCCGTAAGCTCTCTCCGCTTCGACGCTACCTAAAACTTATCTGGAACCTTCAGTCGTGTAACACCATTCACGGTCTCATGCGCGCAAACGTACTCCGCCAGTCTGTCTTGCTGAGTTATGCCTGGGGATCCGATATCATCTTACTCGCCGACCTATCGCTCAGGGGAGAATTTGCGCAGATACCTGAAGTCCTTTTCTATCGGCGCGAGGTTCGTCCGGAAGAGAATGAGGACCCCGAAGCCTGGAAAAAGAGAGCCTTGGCGACGACTGAAGGGCCACACCAGTCGAACCGGCGAGAAATGTCGCTGGAGGAACTGTTTCGTGAAATGCGCAATGAGGAACTGAGGCTCATATATGCTTCGCAACTAGGTCCCCGAGACAAACTAAGGGCCTTGGCCGGAACCATTAACTGCGCGCGGCGTCGTTATGGCGTAAGGTTACCGTTGGACCCTTTGCTTAGAGGCATAGCCGCACTGCGCTCTCCACGAATGTTCATAAAAAAAGTGCGTTTGCGCCTGAACTAGCCACTTGTCGAAGAATAAGCCCGAAAACCATCTAATAATGACTCAAGAGAGCCTTGTCCTTGCCCAGATCGGTTGTGGATACTGGGGACCCAATCTTCTCCGGAACTTTTCGGCCCAAAAGAACTGTTGGGTCAAATTCGTTGTCGATTCCAGCGCTGATCGTCGTGCGTATGTCGAAGCGAACTTTTCCAGGACCCAAGCGGCGGAAAGCATCGAGACAGTCTTATCCGACCCGGAAATTCACGCTGTCGTGATCGCTACGCCGGCAGATTCTCATTACCAACTGACAAAACAATTTCTTGAAGCCGGAAAGCACGTGCTGGTCGAGAAGCCTTTGGCCAGAAGCACAGTCGAAGCTGATGAGCTGAGCGAACTCGCCGCAAAGACTGGCAAGGTTTTGATGGCCGGTCATACGTTTCTTTTCAATCCGGCAGTCCGCTATGTGAAAAAGTTGCTCGATCAAGGTGAGCTTGGTCAAACCTACTATATCTACAGCCAGCGGTTGAATCTCGGTCAGGTGAGATCGGATGTGAACGCGTGGTGGAATCTCGCGCCCCACGATGTCAGTATTCTTTTGTACTTCATGGACGGAGAGTTGCCTGTGTCTGCGATTGGTTGGGGCGTTGACTATATTCAGACCGGCATCGAAGATGTTGTTTTCGCCACCCTGACCTGGGCCAATCGTATTACAGCGCACATACAGGTAAGTTGGCTTGATCCCGGCAAGATAAGAAGGATGACGCTGGTCGGTAGTCGAAAGATGATCGTTTACGACGACGTCAGTGAAGACAAAATTGCCATCTTCGACAAGGGGATCGATCGAGTGCCGCGAGTCGGACAGGACATGGCCTTTGACCATTTCAGCAATTACCAACTCCTCCACCGAACTGGCGATGTGTTATTGCCAAAGATAGATTTTCAGGAGCCTTTGAAGTTTGAAGCCTCACACTTCCTGGATTGCATTCGAAACGGCACAACTCCTTTGACCGGCCCGAAGCACGCCAGAGATGTCGTTGCGGTCCTGGAGGCGGTGGAGAAATCACTTCATTCCGGGCGGTCGGTAAGTCTGTAGAGTTAAGGAAACTAATAATTAGATGAAGAGAATTCTGGTTACGGGAGCTGGAGGAAGTCCAGCCATTGGATTCACCAGATCACTACGGGCCGCGCCCGAGCGGTTCCACTTGATTGGATTTGACACAAACAAATACACGCTGCAACGTGCTGAAACTGATGAAGCATATCTTGTCCCAAAGGTCTCGGATCCTGCTTATTTGCCGGTAGTCCTGGATATCTTAAGAGAGACGCGGCCCGACTTGATGCACATTCAAATATCGGCGGAAATGATCGCGATCTCAGCGCTGCGGGATCAACTATCTTGCAAGACGTTTCTGCCCAGACACGAAACCATTGTCGCCTGTGAAGATAAATTTACCTCCTTCGGGCGCTGGAAAGAGGCCGGTTTGAAAGTTCCGGAGACAATTCTATTGAACAGCCCTGAAGACTTGACCAGGGCCTTCAAAAAATTCGGACCCAGGCTTTGGTTGAGATTCACGAGCGGTTCGGCAGGAAGAGGCGCGCTTCCGACCAGTGATCCGGAGGAAGCCAATCTGTGGGTTGAGTTTCACAAAGGCTGGGGAAAATTCACCGCGGCCGAGTGTCTCGAAGAACAAACTATCACCTGGCAGTCCATCTGGAAGGATGGAGAACTCGTGGTCGCGCAAGGCCGCAAGCGACTCTACTGGGAGTTTGCTAATCGCGCGCGGAGTGGCGTGACCGGCATCACCGGAACCGGCGTCACGGTCAGCGATCCGGTGGTTGATGAAATCGCTATCGCCGCCATCAAGGCCATTGACAGAGAACCAAACGGAGTCTTTGGTGTGGATCTGACTTATGACAAGTTGGGAGTCCCTAATCCGACCGAAATCAATATCGGCAGATTTTTCACGACCCACCAGTTCTTCACCAACGCCGGACTCAACATGCCTTACATTTTTGTCCGGTGTGGACTTGATGGCCAGGTGCCCCATATCAGCATCAAGATCAATCCGCTCAAGCCGGGACTCGCCTGGGTGCGAGGCATGGATGTGCTCCCTGTGCTGACCACGATGGCTAATATAGAAGGCAAAGCAACGCAACTTGCAGATCGCCGGGCAAAGATTGGCATGGTGGACGAGTGACAAGAGTGCGCATTATTATTTTGACTCTGAAAGGTATTTTATGAGCGCATTCAAAGAAGAGCGAGACCGACTTGAAGATATAGCCAAACACTTCAGCATGAAGGATGGCTTCAATGGTTATATGAACAAATATCGCGTCAGCAAGATTCTGGAACTTTGCAAAGGCAAAACGGTACTGGATATAGGCTCCGCCGATGTCTTTATGGCCGAGGCGCTCTCACCATTTTTCGAGCGTATTGTTTCTGTTGATGGCTCGAAAGAATTAATTGAAAGAGCGCGCGCTCGTCTCAGCGACGTGAAGAACATTGAACTGATACACTCGCTGATTGAAGAATTTGAAACAGCCGAGCGATTTGACCTCGTGCTTCTTTCATTCATTCTCGAACATGTCAGTAATCCGGCTGAGATAATCAAGAGGTCAGCGCGTTTTATTGCTCCCGGTGGCACGTTGTTTGTCATGGTTCCAAATGCTTCCTCCCTTCATCGCCGTGTCGGAGTGGCACTCGGTTTCCTCGGCAAGGTTGATGATTTCACTGATGAGGACATACGGCAGGGGCATCGGCGCGTTTACACCGAAGAACGCTTGCGAGAGGACCTTAAGCTAGGCGGCGCGATTATCGAAGAGATGGGCACGTTCTTCATCAAGCCACTCTCGAATGCTCAGATGGAACAACTGGGCACTCGGCTGGCTGACGCCTTCTTTGAGGTTAGTCGAGATCTGCCCGGATTGGGTTCCATGATATATGCCAAGAGCAGCGTGAGCGCGGCGTAGCTGAACTGAAGCTTGAAGACAGATACTGGTCCACTGCTGAGAAGTAAAGAGGCTGTTCTCTGCTTAGATCTAGATGGCCCGGTTCTTGATGTCTCGGATCGTTACTATGAACTCTATTGCGACCTTGTCAGCGAACTGGCAGATCGGAAGATTAAGCCGGGCTTGTCGGTGCTTTCAAAGAGTGACTATTGGGATCTAAAACGCAAAGGGACGAGAGAGAAAGAAATTCTTAGCGCTTCTGGAATGACAGATATCGAGTTTGTAGATCGCTACGAACGACTCCGCCAGGAGCGCATAGAATCCAAAGAGTATCTGCGGCTTGATACGCCGTGGGCCGGTGTAGCTGATACGTTGCGTCCGCTGAGGCAAAAGTTTGTACTGATTGCGGCGAGCCTTCGGTCATTTAGCAATCTGCTCCTGGAGCAGTTGGAGGCGCTTGACTTGCTTGATGTCTTTGATGATGTTGTGTCCGGACACGTGAGCGATGAGAGGTTGAACAGAGGAGAGGCGAAGGCCCGTTTGATAAGTGAGCGTTACGATGCGGCCGCCACCTGTGGCTGGTTCGTCGGCGATACAGAGACGGATATCCAGGCAGGAAAAGTGCTGAACTGGCAGACGGCGGGCGTTTCCTTTGGGATTAGAGACGAAAACATATTAATGGCAGCCAAGCCTGATGTGCTGCTTCGGACCCCGGATGAGATGGTTGATTGGCTGACCCATCTTTGAGTTCGAGAAGGCCTAACCGGCAAAAGGAGAAAAAGATCGAGCATGATACAGCTTGTAGACCTGAACGCGCAGTACCACTCAATAAAATCTGAGGTCGACAGCGCTATTCAAAGAGTGATTGACAGTTCTGCGTTCGTCGGCGGGAAAGAGGTCAAACAGTTTGAGGCAGAGTTCACCGCTTACTGCGAAGCCAAAGCCTGCGTGGGCGTGGGCAACGGCACCGACGCGCTTTTTCTCACTCTTAAGGCCATGGGAATAGGTACGGGCGACGAGGTGATCACCGTGGCGCACACCTTCATTGCCACGTCGGAAGCGATTTCCATGACCGGCGCCAGGCCCGTGTTCGTGGACATCAAAGAAGACACGATGTTGATGGACCCGGCTTTACTGGAACAGGCTATTACGCCGCGCACGAAGGCAATTGTGCCGGTGCATCTTTATGGCCAGCCGTGCGACCTTAACGCGATCATGGAGATCGCCGAACGGCACGGACTGAAAGTGATTGAAGACGCGGCCCAGGCCCACGGCGCCAGATGGCGCGGGCGGCGTGTGGGTTCAATCGGTGACGCAGCCTGTTTCAGTTTTTATCCGGGAAAGAACCTCGGCGCTTATGGCGATGCCGGAGCCGTTGTCAGTCAGGACGAAGAGCTGATCGAGCGGATCAGGATGTTGGCCAACCACGGCCGGCTGGAGAAATACACGCACAAGATGGAAGGCGTCAACAGCCGTCTGGACAGCTTGCAAGCAGCAATCCTGCGCGTGAAGTTGCGTCACCTTGATGTTTGGAACGAAAGCCGCCGTCGACTCTCCGACTACTATATGGAACAGCTCACCCTCCCGGATCTCATTTTGCCGGTCGTTCATGAGAGTGCTCAGCCGGTGTGGCACCTTTTCGTAGTTCGCGCGGGCGAGCGCGACCGGTTACAGGCCCATCTGAAAAGCAAGGGCGTCGCCACGGGCGTTCACTATCCGGTGCCATTACACTTTCAACCAGCATACGAACACATGGCAATACGCCGTGGCACGCTGCCAATAACTGAAAAGGTCTCGAAAGATGTAGTGAGCCTGCCGATGTATCCTGAGCTGACGGAGGAGCACATCGATTCTGTTTGCAGCGCGCTGGCCGGAGTCTATGCTGAAGCGTGAAAACCGGGTCGTGAATGCAGAGTCTCGAAAACCACCGCCTCGGATGACACCCCAACCCGCTATTACCAACAGGATCATTCGCAGTCCCGGAAAATTGGCCGGTTTTCTGTTGCGGCTGGGTTGGGCTGTTCTGGTGTTGGTCGGAGTCTGGCTGGCATGGGTCGCACTGTTTTTTCTGTTCGTGCCTTTCATTGTGCTGGCCTGGATCTTGAGATTAGTCGGAACCGGCACGATAGTTGAAACCAGATCCTCTCCAGGCGCGCCGCGTTTTCGAACCGACAATGCTTCAGTCACGGCAACCCAGACCAGCGATGCACGCCTAATCTTCGACCGGCGCAAAGACGTTTCGAAATTATTTGGCTGCAATACGCGAGGCGTTCGTTATCGCTGGTCGTTATTCGTCAACAGGCTGGAAACGTTGCGGAAGGAGTTTGCCGAACCTGTTGCCCTCGACTTTGGAACCGGCTCGCTTCGCGATTCCTACGAACTCGCAAAGCAGGGCTTTCGCGTCATTTCGTTCGATCTGGACGAGACGACACTAGGGCGCTATTACGATTCTTATGATTGGACCACAATAAAATCTTCGCCAAAGCTACTCACGGGATCCCTCACCAATCTCTTAACATCTACCGAGGGGGGCTCGGTGCACCTGGTAATCGCTTTCGATGTTATCGAGCATTTGGAAGACCCGGGGAGTTACGTGCGTGCCTTTCGTGAGCTACTACTCGAGCGTGGCTATCTGTTTACAATAGTCCCGAACAGACGAAGTCTGTTTGAGAGATATTTCAAACACAGCTTGCGAAAACTGAGGAAACGAGGCATCACCCCGGCGCCCGGTGTGCCTCACCTTCAATTCAAGTCACCGCGTGAATGGGAAGATTTTTTTCGAGCGAACGGTTTCAGGATTATCGAGCATGACATGGCAATCGGTTTTCTGGTTAATGATTGCTGGAACGGCTTGCTGGGTTTGCCACTGATCATGTATGTCCGCCCCGTGTTGGACATGCTGGCCTATGTTCTGGGAATGAATTTCAATGCCATAGCCCTTGAAGAGTCAGTCGCCCCGAGCTGGCTAATGGAAGGCGTGAACGAGTTGGACGAAGTCTTGAAACCAAAGGTAAAGGACCGGTTTGGTTGGAATCTGATCGTCGCACAAAAGGATCCCAGTGGGTTCTCGGATACAGGCATTTGACCATTCAATCCGGTGTTGATCATAATGACCTCTCGGTCGCGTGATTCTTAATGAGTTATCGGTTTCAGAAGCTGACGACAATCTATCCCGAATATCTCCAGCGGTTCCTCTCCGATCATCCAGACGCCACACAGTTACCGTATGAAGAGCTGTACGATAGATACGTCGGAACCCACTTTGGGTGGGCCGATTATTACCCCAGGCATCTCAAGGCTCTGGGCAACGAAGCGCAGGAGGTATTTACCTCTTTTGAGGCCCTGCAAAAGGCCTGGGCAGAAGAACATGGCGTCAGATACGATCAGCGCAACTGGTTTAAGCAGATATTATTTGCTCAAGTTAGGGCCTTTCAGCCGGATGTGCTGTTTCTTGAAGACCTTTATCGGTTTGACTCAGACTTCCGTAAGCAATTGCGAGAGGTTTGTGCCAAACGACCTCTCATTATTGGATATAGGGGCGCGCCCACTGAAGATTATGGAAGCTTGAAGGATGTTGATGTGCTGCTAACGTGCGCTCCTCACTTTGTGGAATATATGCGTCAGGCTGGAGCTAATGCTGCCCTATTACCTCATGCGTTTGAGCCCGCTATCCTGGATGCGGTAGGACACGTGACCAGAGACTTGGACCTTACGTTCGTAGGTAATCTTGTCATGCAGGATGGCTTCCATATGCAACGCTACGCGCTGATCGAGAAATTGCTGGAGTCTACTTCACTGCAGGTTTGGACCTCGATCAGCCAGCCTGAGTCAGGCTCGCGCAGTAAGCGAGTGCTTCTCAAACTTGCCAGCCGGGCGAAAAAGACTTTAAAGGATGCCGGCCTTGATTCCGGCTTTATCAAGAGCTCTGGCGGCGGGCTCAAGGCAGCGATGACGAGAAACTCTCGGACGTCGGATCCCTCCGGCGCATGGAAAGAGAAAGGCTATGCGGCCAAGCTTCACGAGCCAGTCTTCGGGCTGGCGAATTTCCGCATTTTGGCGAGATCCAGGTTGACTCTCAATAATCATATCGACTGCGCTGAAGATTACGCAGGTAACTCGCGTTTGTATGAAGCCACCGGGATGGGAGCCTGTTTAATTACTGATTGGAAACGCAACCTAAGCGAAATGTTTGAGCCGGACTCAGAGGTAGTTACCTACAAGTGTGCTGAAGAGTGCAGTGAAAAGATCAATTATTTACTCGCGCATGAAAGCGAGAGGCAGGCAATCGCCCAAGCCGGACAGCAACGCACTTTGTCCTGCCATACTTTTAAACGTCGCTCTGCGCAATTGGACGAGCTGATTCGGGAGGCGATAACCTGACTGATGGTTTGATCGATCGCCGACTTGCGCTTGCCAGGTTCTCGGGCAATTCGGGAACGATGATATTATCAAGTATCAAACTTGCGATGTTGCGATTGAATTAATGCCTCGCATCACAATTTCCTCTGGCTTTTGAGTTGAGATTACATCATTGCTATCCAGATTACATCGCTCAATCACTACTGGATTAAGGAAGCTATTAGTACCACCTCCCGATCCGATTTCTGAGTGGCGCCAGTTACTCGGAGATCGATTTCAAATTGGGCAGCAGACGCCTCTTGACGGAGCACGCCTGATTGTTCGCGAGCCTCATGACTGCCGCGTAAGCATCGGCGATTCAAGTAATGTAGAATGCAGCATCACTCTGGAACGAAAAGGTGCTTGTGTGAGCATAGGGTCGCGCTCCCATATTGGGGGCGGAACTGCGATTTCCGCTGCCTCGTTGGTCGAGATCGGGGATGACGTCCTGGTTGCCTTTGACGCGCTGATTATGGACCACAACTCTCATTCAATTGATTTCGAACAACGCCAGCATGCGCTGCGCGATTGGGTCGCGGGAGCATTTACCTGGGAAGGCGTTTCGATTGCTCCGGTAAGGATCAAAAGCAAGAGTTGGATTGGAGCGCGCGCAATAATACTTAGAGGGGTGACAATCGGAGAGGGAGCCGTCGTTGCAGCAGGTAGCGTAGTTACTCACAACGTAGCACCATGGACAGTCGTGGGCGGCAACCCGGCGCGACTAATCAAAGAGCTAACACCTCTCGGGCGGCGAACCGGAAACACCCCTTAAATGATTAAGAAGATCGTTAGGTCAATTACTCCACCTGCACTCTGGGATCTAGCGCGGCTTAGTTTTGGTCGAAGGAACCTGCCGGCCATATCGGGCACAGCGAATCCGGGGCCGGACCGTCCTGACCTGGAGTACGTGGACTTTTATGGCAACACCAGTCTGTTTGCGCTTGAAGTGCTCAGGCAGCGCGGGCCTCTCGGCGAAATGCGTCTTCTGAGTCTGGGAAACAAAATGGCGCACCTAGCCGACTATCTGGCGCTGTTTGGAACCATATATCACAACACCATGATTCAAACCGTCGTCCCAGTATCTCCCCAGCAATCTCTTGCCGAGCTGATTCTGTTGCGCAAAGACTTCTTCGGCCTGCCACCGCTACAAATAGATTGCGTTATCTCTCAGGCCTCTATCCACTGCTTGAACGACACGCGGTATGGCAATGCGGGCTCAACTGACGGTTGGCAAAAACCATATCAAGCCGCAGCCAAGCTGCGCGAGGTAATCGGCTCCAAATCAATTCCAGTGATCGTTAGCATCGCGGCTCATCACGCCGAGAGTTTCATCGATGACAATGCGCGACTGGGTCATAAAAAGTTTGTTTCTTCTTTTACCGAGGCAGGCTTCACACTCCAGGAACACTTCTTCGATTATCTCTGCTATGGCATGCCGTTTCGACCGGAGTACCTGGAAGTCGGATATCGCCGCGCGCGAGATCTACCGACCGAGGAGCAGGCCGCCAGCGGGTACAATTACGTGATCGGGAACTACTACTTTATCTAAACAGTCTCAAGCGACATGAAATTATTCATAGCTCGGATCAGGAAGCTCAAAAGCCATACGGAATAAGGTGACTAAAGAGTTCGGATACACTTGGGAGCAGGCGGTCGAGATGCTGCGGAACGATCCGCAATATCAAAAGCTCATTTATGATTCATATTTGACGTCGGACCTCGCAGACAACTGTCACAGGTTTTATGCCAGCACTGAATTCGTAGAGGTCCTTAGGCTGATAAGCGAGCTTTCGCCCGGCGCCACTAAGGTACTTGATATGCCGGCGGGGAACGGCATCGCCGCCTACGCCTTTGCCAAATCCGGATTCGAAGTAGTGGCTATCGAGCCCGATCCATCTCCCAGCGTAGGCAGTTCAGCAATCGCCTACATACGGGAAAAAGAGGGACTGGCGAAACTTCACATTATCAGTGCCTATGGTGAAAACCTCCCTTGCGAAGACGAAGAGTTTGACCTTGTGTACATTAGGCAGGGACTTCACCATGCGCGGGACTTGCGCCAGATGGTTTCTGAGGCTGTTAGAGTCACGAAGAGAGGCGGGCTGATCATCGCCGCAAGAGAGCCAGTGGTTGATGACTATCAGCAAGGATTGCAGACTTTCCTTGATGCGCAGCCGGATCATCAATTGTATGGCGGCGAAAACGCTTTTACGCATCGTGACTACCTTAGCGCATTCCAATTGAAGCAGGTCAGATTGCTGCATGACCTGGGGCCGTATGATTCCATTATCAATCTGGCTCCTGGTTCATTTGCGAGTTTGAAATCAATGCTGCTCAACTCGAGAACAGGCAGAATACTGAAGAGAGTTCTACCATCGGCGTTGGTTTACCGGCTTGGTATCTCGGTTCTAAAGATTCATTATAAGGAACAGGGAAGACTGTACACTTTCGTCGCCAGAAGAAACGAGAACGGCACTTTGCGCCGAGCCGCCTTATGAAGCTTTCCTCGCTTAAACGGTACCTGAAATCCAAAGAAGCGACGCACCCTGGAACCATTCGGCTGATCAAGAAGTTTTCGAGAATGCTCCCAGGTAATCGGAAACCATCTTATCCTGTCACTCTGGGTAGAGAGATCGCGGCGGTTACTGAGGTTCTTAGCGGACCTTTCTGGAACCTGAACTATGGGAGAGGTCTGGTTCACGAAAAACTGGAGGAGGAATTTGCGGCCTACATCGGTACCCGTTATGCCGTCGCCGTAAACACCGGGGGGATGGCAATCCAGATGGCCCTGCGGGCATTTGGGTTGAAACCCGGCGACGAAGTTGTGCATCAGGTAGACACCTGTGTCGCCAACGCGTTCGCGGTTATGGCGGCGGGCGCCACCCCTATTTTCGCAGACATCAACAAAGACGATTTCATGTTGGCGTCCGCGTCCGTCGAAGATCAAGTCTCCGCTCAAACCAGGGTCATCATGCCGGTGCATATATGGGGCAACCCTGAGAACCTGGATTGGATCGCCACCTTTGCGAACCAACGTGATCTCTACGTTCTCGAAGATGCTTGTCTCTCATTGGGAGCCGAGTGGAAAGGCAGACGGACTGGCTCGAACGCAGACGCCGGGGTCTTTTCATTCGGTTGCTTGAAACCGATACAGGCCGGCGAGGGCGGGATGATCGTGACTGACGATGAGGCGTTAGCCAGAGAGCTTCGGGTCATTAGAAACTGGGGAGACACCACGATTGAGTATGGAGTGAGAGATCAGAGGACCCTGTCATGGAATGGCCGGATTTCTGAGATTGTTGCGGCCGTTGCATTGGAGCAACTTCGAGGGTACCCGAAGCATTTCCGTCGGTTGCAGGAGCACGTGGCCATTTTTGTCGACCGTTTGAATAGCATCGACGGAATCGATATTGCCGTAGCGCCCTCAGCTCAACGGAAACCTGCTTACACTCAAGTCGTGGTTAAGCTTGACAGCAAAAGGCTGGGGGTATCCAAGACCGATCTGATGAAGAGATTGACCGCCGCTGCTATAGGAGTCTGGCACGCCAACTTCGAGCCGATAAACACGCTCAGTTTCTTTAAGCAAGGAAAATGGCAGGATTGGGTACTGCGCGGCGACGTCCGTCGGGTCGAGCGCAATTACAACCACAAGTTTGTTAATTCTGAGGAAGTGTATGAGAGTCTGGGAATGGGATTCGCGAAGGAGAATTTTCTGTCCAGGGATCGAGTAAGATTACTGATCAAAGAATTGGAGCTGGCGCTCGTGCGCCAAAAGTGAGCCGAAGTCGACGGAACGGCTGGGCCGAATGATCCGCTGTCCAAAACCTCAGATGAGTCAGGTAGTGTCTTGAAACAATGGGTGATGCAAGTTTATTGAAGGTAGCCATCGATGCACGGGTGTCCGCAGCTTCTGCCGGCGGCGTGGCCCAGGTAATACTTGGCCTGGTCCGCGCGCTTGGCCGGATTGACGATTCCTCGACTGATTATTCGATTGTCGTTGAATCAGACGAGGAAAGAGACTTTCTTAAGCCGTATCTTGGGAGCAACCAACGATTCGCCGTCAAGACTCGATCGGTCGGGAAACGGATTCAGGGACTTCTGTCGCGCACGAAAGAATCAATCGGGCAGCGATTATCCGGGAACGATTCACATTACCAGACACCGATGCCGATCTCAGATGGGTTCATCGAGAGTCTCGGGTGCGATGTTGTTCATTTTCCTCATCAGCGGTTCGTTTTGTGTGGCGTGCCCTCCATCTACAATCCCCATGATTTGCAACATCTGCACTTCCCGCAATTTTTCAAGCCATCGGAGATCGCCTGGCGTGAGATGGCTTATCGATTGGGTTGCCAGGTTGCGCATACTGTTGCGGTTAGTTCGAGATGGGTGAAAGACGACATAATTCGGCATTATCAAACAGACGCGAACAAGATCCAGGTTATTCCCTGGGCGCCTCCTACCGAAGCGTATCAGGATCCCTCGCCGAGTGAGGTATCCGAAGCAAAAGAAAAGTATGGGCTCGATCTCCCATTTGCACTTTACCCGGCAATGACATGGCCTCACAAGAATCATCTGCGCTTACTCGAAGCGCAGGCGCTTTTGCGCGACACCAAACGTGCGAGGTTGCGGATTGTATGCACCGGCTCTCTCCTGGAGCCGTACTGGTCAGCTATTCAAGCGCGCATTCACGAACTCGGGCTTGCGGCCGAGGTCAGGTTTCTGGGTTACGTTCCAGACGACGACCTGCGCATCCTTTATAAACTTACTCAGTTCCTGATAATGCCGTCACTTTTTGAATCCGATAGTTCACCCGTTTATGAGGCCTGGTTGGAGGGCACACCGATAGCCTGTTCTAATATCACTTCTCTGCCCGTCCAGGTTATGGACGCGGGATTGTTGTTTGACCCTTACGATCCCGAAGCCATCGCCAACGTCATGGCGCAGCTCGCTGGTGACAACGGTCTCAGACAAGAACTGTCAGACCGTGGTCATGTGCGAATTAAGGACTATGACTGGGAGCGAACAGCCAAAGCATATCGCGCGGTCTACCGGCGCGCCGCACGCCAGGCGTTAAGCGACGAGGACCGCTCGCTTTTAGGATGGGACTGGATGGAAAAGCCCGCGAGATTACTGGAGGCACACGCATAGTGGAAAAGCGGACTATTCCCGTTTCTGCTCCAATGTTCGTCGGAAACGAGAAGGCTTATGTGATGGACTGTCTGGATTCGACCTGGATCTCGTCGGCCGGCAAGTACGTCGAGAAGTTCGAATCGAGCTTCGCGGATTTTTGTGGCGCTCGGCACGCGGTTTCCTGTTGTAACGGAACTGTCGCGTTGCACCTGGCAATGGTTGCTCTTGGATTGGGTCCCGGGGACGAAGTGATTGTGCCAACCCTGACGTTCGTCGCGACGGCTAATGTAGTCAGGTATTGTGGGGCACGACCGATTTTCGTCGATGTAGAGCCCGATTCCTGGACCATGAATTCAGCCCTGATTGAAGAAAAGATTACCGCCAGAACTCGAGGAATCATAGTGGTGCATCTTTACGGTCACCCCGGCGACCTGGATCCGATCTTGTCGCTGGCGCGACGGCATGGTTTGTTCGTGGTTGAGGACGCTGCCGAAGCTCACGGTGCCGAATACAAAGATAGTAAAGTAGGCGCGCTGGCCGATGTTGGTGCTTTTAGTTTCTACGGCAACAAAGCTATAACTACCGGAGAAGGTGGGATGCTGGCGACGAATAATGATGAACTCGCAAGCAAGCTCCGTTTGCTTAGAGGTCAGGGTATGGACCCTCAACGGCGTTATTGGCACCCGATTGTCGGGTATAACTATCGGATGACTAATCTCGCAGCCGCTGTTGGCCTCGGCCAATTGGAGAAAGTTGAATGGCACCTCGAACGCAGAGCGAGCGTGGCAAAACAGTATCGGAATTTGCTAAAAAAAGTTCCGGGAGTCAGCTGGCAATCCGATCAGGAGTGGGCCAAACGCATCTACTGGATGTTCAGCATCATGCTTGATGAGACTTCATTGGGTCGCGATGACGTTATGGCGCAGTTGCAGGAATTAGGCGTTGAGACCAGACCTGTTTTTTATCCCATGCACCTCTTACCGCCCTATCGCGACGATGCAGATAAGACTACTTATCCGGTGGCTGAGCGCATCGCCCGGCTGGGTTTTAGTCTTCCCACCTGGGCGGGTCTGACTGATGAAGATCTGCAGTACGTTACAAACTGCCTGGCCCGGGTGCTGGACCGTAACGCCAGTCAGTCGCAGGGGGGCTAGACTGGAAAAGTTAGAAGCCAGTCAACAACTCTGGAAAATTTAAGGAAAACCTAACACGTGAGTAAGCGAGCACTCGTAACGGGCATCACCGGGCAAGATGGTTCATTTCTGGCGGAGTTATTGCTGGACAAGGGCTACGAAGTTCATGGCATCATTCGGCGCACCTCCTCGTTCAATACCCAGCGTATTGATCATCTGTATCAGGACCCACACACACCAGGAACCCGGCTATTCCTGGTTCATGGCGATCTCGACGACTCTAGCTCGCTTAACACCATTCTCCGACAGGTCCAGCCGGACGAGATCTACAACCTCGGCGCTCAATCTCATGTGCGCGTGAGCTTCGATGTCCCTGAATATACGGGCGATGTAACCGGGTTAGGAACGGTGCGTATCCTGGAAGCAATTCGCGAAGCCGGGATCAGGCCGAAGTTTTACCAGGCGTCTTCTTCAGAAATGTTCGGGAGGGCTGAGGAGATACCCCAGACTGAACGGACGCCTTTCTATCCGCGCTCACCTTATGCCTGCGCCAAGGTCTATGCATACCACTGCACGGTTAACTATCGGGAGTCCTACGGCCTGTTTGCGTGCAATGGCATTTTATTCAATCACGAATCGGAGCGCCGCGGCGAAACCTTTGTGACGCGCAAGATTACCCGGGCAGCAACGCGCATTAAGTTGGGGCTGCAGGACAAGCTGTATCTCGGCAACCTGGAGGCCAAGCGAGACTGGGGATACGCCCGGGACTACGTTGAAGCGATGTGGCTGATGATGCAGGCTGAAAAATGTGGCGACTATGTCATCGCGACGGGCGAGACACATTCGGTGAGGGAATTTGTAGAGCAGACCTTTGGTTACCTTGATTTAGATTGGAAAGAATACGTCGAGATCGATCCCTGGTATTACCGGCCGAGTGAGGTCGACTATCTTCAGGGAGACGCGAGTAAGGCTCGCCGAGAGCTGGGATGGGAACCCAAGGTGGGCTTTGAAGAACTAGTTCGCTTGATGGTTGACCACGACATGGTTTTAGCCAGGCGGGACAAAGATATCTCCGGGCACGCAACTACGACGCAAGTGGCATGATGAATGGAGCGATGGACGATCCGGGAAGCAATTCTTTACAGATCAGGAAGGCCAGTTGATGAAGCAGCTTGTTAAGAGCGTTATCAAGAAATCATTTCATACGGTCGGACTCGACATTCACCGGAAGGGTAACGAGACCGGGAAAATAGAACTGGTAGAAGGCAATCTGGTGGTTCCCAGGATTTGGAGCCAGCCCGTCTTCCGCGAGATGATTCCTTTTCGCCTACGCGCGCCGGAACGCCCGCTGGTTATCCTGGGAAGTTCTGAAGAAATTGAGTTTCTGCGTGCCGGCTTTACCAAGCACGGCCGGCGCGACGTTAAAGGGATCGAATGGAGTTGGCAGCAGGGCTCTGATTTAGGAGAGATCCCCGGGAACGCACAGATCATTGTCTGCAAGGTTCCGTTGAACGAGAGCCAGTGGCGGACAATTAATGCTTTGAAGGAACGTTACGGCAACAACGTCATCGGCATTCAGGAGTTAACGCTTCCCTTTACCACCATCCAACAGGCTCAATCTTCTCTCAAGTATTCTGTCGAGACACTGGAAGAGATCGGGTCTTATTACGCCGGCAACGACTTCTTCGGCGAATTCTTTGGCGACTTAAATCAGGCCTTTCCCCTGGCGGGCAAACGGGTCATAGAATTTGGGCCAATGGAGGGCGCGCAGACCGCCGGACTCGTCAACATGGGCGTTGAGAGCGTTACGTGTATAGAAGCGCGCGCCGTCAGCTTCATAAAAACGCTGATCGCGCGTTATTGCTTTGGCTGGGATAACGTGACTCTCATCATGGATGATTTTCATAACGCGGACCGGCAGAAATACGGCCAATTTGATTTGGCGTTCGCCCACGGCGTCTACTATCACAGTTTTGCTCCCTTCCTGTTTTTCGAGAATCTAATGTCGCTGTCGGATAACATTTTTCTGGGAGGATACTGTACCGGTCCGGCGACGCCGAGTGACCATCGCGAAGTGCTCGAATACGAAGGCCGAAAATTTTTGGTCAAGAAGATCGAAATTGGAAACAGTTATAATAACGCGGTGAACGAGTACGCTTATCATTTTAGTAACGTGGACCTGATAGAGTTTTTTCGCGATCGCAACTACAGCGTGAATGTCATGTTGGACGAGCTCAACGATGATCCGTACGGTGAAAGGTATATACGGTTTCTCGCTTCGAAAAGGCCCTAATGTTTGTGACCCTTAGGACTCTTGCTTATCTCGGGTAAATTCAATTAACGTCCTGCACTTCGTAACAGCTTTCGGTTTTCTTTTCTGTTAACGCGGCACTGATCCCACCCATTCATCGGTTTCGATGCATTGGGTGATTTAGTTGCAAGATTTTTCGCGCGGAAGGCGCAACGCGCTTGAGCATCCGCGGGCGAGCGTTTTGAATTTGATATGAAAGACTCGGCCACGAATCCCAAGACAGCAATGGTAATCGGCGCTGCCGGACAGGACGGCTATTTCCTGACCGAGCGTCTGCTGGACGAGCAATGGAAAGTGCATGCGATGGTGCGTCGTCCTGAGGATCTCGCCGGACTTCGTGAGTCCGGGAAGGCAAACCAACGCCTCGAAGTCCACGCTGCTGAACTATCCGCTCCGCAGCCGCTTTTCGATTTGATTGCCCGGGAACGTCCGGCGGAAATCTACAACCTCGGCGGACAGTCGAGCGTTTCCGGTTCGTTCAAAGAGCCGCTAACGACCTGGCTGCTAAACGCAGACTTCGTTGCTTCTCTGCTGGAATGCATGCGCCGTCAGAACCCGGATTCGCGACTGTACCAAGCGTCATCGACGGACATGTTCGGCATGTCGCCCGAGGGCGTTGAAATCTATAACGAGAACTCGGCACTGAATCCGCAGAGTCCCTATGCCAGCGCTAAAGCGGCTGCCCACCTGGTGTGCCGGTCTTATCGCGAAGTCTACGGTTTGCGCATCGCCAGCGGGATACTATCCAATCACGAGTCGCACCGTCGTCCCGAGTCTTTTCTTTCGCGCAAGGTCGTCGGGCATGTGCTCAACCTGATGAGTTCAGCCGGCGAACCGGTCCAGCAGCAGCCGTTAATGATAGGCAATCTCAAGGTCGAGCGTGACTGGGGGTTTGCGCCTGACTATGTGGAAGGAATGTGTAGAATTTTGCGGCAGATCGAGGTTCGCGTCGGCCAGATGGGAGAAGCGGAAGCCGACATTGCGGCGAATTACAGAGATTACGTGCTGGCAACGGGAAAGACGCATGCCGTTTGGGAGTTGGTGGATTGCGCGTTTACAATCGGTGGCTTCGAACTGGATTGGGAACTCGAGGGTGGAAATCCGGCCGCCTGGCGAGGTTGCTTTCGATCCACTGGAAAGCCCGCGGTAATGGTCGATCCAAATTTGCTGCGAACGGCGGAACCGTTAGCCATTCAAGTCGATCCCAGCCGGGCGCGTCAGGAATTGGGTTGGGCGCCGAGAGAAGGACTCGAAGTCTTTCTCCAGGATATGTTCGCAAAGTTACCGCGCGCTGCCGTCGCCTCCCAACCATGAATCGCCCAAAGGTCGCGTAAAAATGATGATGCAGTCCCCTAAGAACTTGAGAATCCTGGTTACCGGAGGCGCAGGCTTTCTGGGTTCGCACCTTTGCGAACGCCTGCTGGCCGAAGAGAACGAAGTGATCTGTCTCGACAATTTTTTCACGGGACGGCGAGAGAATATTGCACACCTCCTCAGCAACCCGCGGTTTGAGCTCCTGCGGCACGATGTGATTGAACCGATCTTGCTCGAAGTCGATCAGATTTATAACCTGGCCTGTCCCGCGTCGCCGGTCCATTACCAGTACAATCCGGTCAAGACCGTGAAGACCTGCGTCATCGGCACCATCAATATGCTGGGTCTCGCCAAGCGAGTCCACGCGCGCATCCTCCAGGCCTCGACTTCTGAAGTCTATGGCAACCCGCAAGTACATCCGCAGCCGGAGGAGTATTGGGGCTATGTGAATTCAGTCGGGGTGCGCTCGTGCTATGACGAGGGCAAGCGCCTGGCTGAAACCTTGATGATGGATTATCACCGGCAGAATAATGTTGACACGCGCATTGCGCGCATCTTCAACACCTACGGTCCCCGAATGCTAGAGAACGATGGCCGGGTGGTATCGAACTTTATCGTTCAGGCGCTGCGCGGCGACAAGATCACGATCTATGGGACCGGCGAACAGACGCGATCATTCTGTTATGTAGACGATCTGATCGAAGGCCTGATTCGTTTGATGAACACGCAGGAGGTTCACGATCCGGTGAACCTGGGGAACGCGGGCGAGTTTACGATCAAGGAATTGGCGGATGAAGTAGCGCGCGCCTGCAAGGTCCCGATCCAAATTGAATATCTCCCCCTTCCGCAGGATGACCCTCAACAACGCCGGCCCGACAGCGCGCGGGCCGAGAAACTGCTCCGCTGGTCGCCGAAGATTCCTTTACGCGAAGGGCTTCAGCCCACGGTTGATTACTTCGCGAAGCGTTTGGGCCGTCTGAAAAGTCAGATGCCGGCAAGCTAGGCGCGCCGCAGCCTCAACAAACAAGAATCAATGCATTATCACCTGATCGGAATCTGCGGGACTGCGATGGCTTCGCTGGCCGCGATGCTGCAAGCCCGCGGTCACCAGGTGACCGGCTCCGACGAGAATGTTTACCCGCCGATGTCTACGATGCTCGCTTCGCTGGGTATCAACGTGGTCCAGGGTTATGTGACAGACAACTTGAGCCCGGCGCCTGATTGCGTGGTCGTCGGGAACGCTATCCCGCGCGGAAATCCGGAAGTTGAGGAAACTCTCAATCGCCGGCTTCTTTATCGCTCGCTGCCGGAAGTCCTGAAAGAAGAATTTATCCGCGGGCGACGATCGCTGGTGGTGGCCGGCACGCATGGGAAGACCACTACTACCAGCCTGGCGGCTTGGGTAATGGATCAAGGGGGCCTGAGCCCTTCATTTCTGGTGGGTGGCCTGGTGCAAAACTTCGGCGCCAGCGCACGCGTCACGGACAGCAACTACTTCATTATCGAAGGCGATGAATACGACACCGCTTACTTCGACAAAGGGCCGAAGTTCATGCACTACCTGCCTGAGCTGGCCATCGTCGGTAACATTGAATTCGATCACGCGGACATTTACAAAGACATCGACGCAGTGAAGCTCGCCTTTCGCCGCCTTATGAATACCGTCCCCGGCAACGGACGTTTGATCGCGGGCTGGGACAGTCCGCTGGTGCGCGAGGTAATTGCGTCAATGGGCCAGAGACTGTTTACTCAGGTCGAAACCTTCGGTACCTGTGAAGACGCGCGATGGCAAGCACGCGACATTGATTGTTCCGGAGGGATGACGCGCTTTCGGGTTCTGCGTGAAGGAAAAGAGTGGAGCGAGTTTCAGACTCCTTTGATAGGCGAGTTCAATGTGCGCAACTGTCTGTCCGTAATTATTGCCGCGGATGCGTGGGGCATTGAACGTCAGGTAATCATCGACGCAATGCCTACGTTCAAGAGCGTTCGCCGTCGCTGTGAAGTGCGTGGGGAAGTCAACGGCGTTATCGTGATTGACGATTTCGCGCATCATCCGACGGCCGTACGCGAGACGCTCAGCGCGCTCAGAACCAGATACGCCGGCCAACGTCTGGTCGCGGTGTTCGAACCGCGATCGTGGTCGTCGCGGCTGGCAGTTTTTCAGCAGGAATACGCGAAGGCTTTCGCGCCCGCTGATTATGTGATTGTCGCCGGCGTTTTCGATACGCGGAAGGCTACTGAAAAGGGTGACGTGCTGGATACTGCAAAGTTGATCGAGGATATCGCGGCACAAAGTAAACCCGCCTTCGCGATCAGTGATGTCGATGAGATTGTGCGGAGGTTGGTTTCGGAACTGCGTTCAGGCGACGTGGTGGCCATCATGTCCAACGGCGGCTTTGGCGGGATTCACGAGAAGCTGCTGGGGGCTCTGATGAGTGCTGGATAAGACGATTTTCGTTCTCGGTTTCCTCTCTCTTTGGGAGACCCTTAGGATGAAAGGCTTAAGCTGGGCAGTATGACTTCCGCATTTAGCCACTCCCGACCCCAGCCCTCTCCAAAAGGCGGAGGGAGCAGAAACGTGCGTCGCGTCTACCAGTTCACGACCAGCTTCTCAGCGTCTTCCCATGCGGGCACGTCGAGTCTGAGCGAGGCCCGCTGCAGCTTTTCAGGTTCGGCCAGTAAACGACCGGCGCCGAGCGCCACCGTCGTCAAAGGATCGTCCGGCATCGTTACCCGCAGGCTCAAATCACTTTGCAGGCGATCGGCCATTCCGCTGAGCAGTGCGCCACCGCCCGTCAGAATCACGCCCGAGTAGTAAATGTCGGCAGTGACTTCCGGTTTCGAATCTTCGATCACGCGGCGGACCGTAGAAATTATTTCGGAAACCACCGGCTCAAGCGCGCTGCGCACTTCCTGGGCCTCAATGGTAACCGGCAAAGCACAACCGTTCGCGAGTTGCTTGCCGACAAGCTCCATCTGCTTATCCGATTCGGTGTCCCAGGCCGAGCCTAGCTCTCTTTTAACGCGCTCGGCCGTTCGCTCGCCAAGCTGAAGGGCGTATCGGATGCGAAGGTAATCTCTGATAGCCTCGTCCATCGCATTGCCGGCCGCCGGCACACTCACGGAACTGATGACACCTCCTGACGCCAGAATGGCGACGTTGGTCGTGCCGCCGCCGATGTCCACCACCAGCCGGGCCTGTTCATCTTCAAAGTCCACGCCGGCTCCCAGCGCCGCGGCCAATCCCTCGTCGATCAGATCCACGCGACCCGCTTTCGCGTCGCGGGCGGCATCTTTGACAGAACGTCGCTCCAGAGGCGTCGATGAGCCCGGCACGCCAATCACCAAATGACTCCGCTTGGGATGATCGTTGTGTTGCACGCGACTAATTAGCGCGCGCAGGAATTGCTGAGAGACTTCAAAATTATCGATGGCGCCACGACGAATCGGCCGGTGAACTTCAGTGTCGTTAGGTTCGCGACCGAGAAGTTTCAGCGCCTCTGAACCAACGGAAAGAACTTCACCACTGTATTTGTGCAGCGCCAGTACCGAAGGCTCGTTCAAGACAATTCCTTCAGTTGGTGCATACACAATTGTGTTGACGGTGCCCAAATCGATCGCCAGATCGTCAGCGAAAAAGCCGCTCAGAATATTCATAGTTGTTACCTCTTCTGGATTGACTCATCCAATCTCACGAGGCTTACAGCAACCAATGTGCCAGTAGAGCGCAAAGACGCTACCGGAAATGGAAGTCTGGTGTTCCTGACGTTTGAGAGTCCGTCCTATAAGTCAGGTTGACAGTCAACCCTCAATTCGAACGGTTGTTAACGCTCGATAACCGAACGGCGAAGGGAATGATTTACAGGATCGAGAGCCAGGTTCGAACAGCGTAACCGGGTAAGAGGTTGGGAATGATCACGGTTGGATTGTGACAGGCGTGCCAACATTCACCGCGTCGAACAACTCGCGAATGTCCTCATTCTCCAAGGCCACACAGCCCCAGGTCCAATCGCTCGACGAGCCGTGCCCGTGAATGTAGATGTCGCCACCCAGACGGGTGTTCTGCGGCGGAGCTTTTCGGGCTTTTAGGGCCCTCATGATCGTTTCGTATTGCGAGCGATTGATTAAGCCATCGCGCAGACCGCGCTCAGCGTGCGGGGCGTTGGGATAGCTTAGACCAAGAGAAAGATAGAAGGCGCTCTTGTCATTCTTAATGAAGATATAGAAGTCGCCTTCAGGCGTGCGGCGATCGCCCGCGCGCACTTTATCGCCGACGGGGCTAAGGCCCAGGCCGACATGATAGGTACGCACCAGCTTGTCACTTGAATACAGCAGCAGCTCTCGACGGCCTTTCTTAACTACCAACTTTGGTTTGGTGAGGGGCAATTTAAGCGGGGTTCGGTCAGCGAGTAATGCGTCCGGTTCAGCCAACGCGCGCGATGCTGAGTCGATCTGAACGGCTCCAGGCAGTAACACTAGGAAGCCCACCGCGAAGACCCTCTGCCACGATTTCCAAAAGAGAGTCCCCTGCGAATGACCCGGCAGATAGGAGAGCGCGTTACTCAATGTTTCGACCTCGGCGGATGGCTGAAGATATTTCAATCCCACTCTACGCCCGGTATAGTTACGGTGAGCTAAAGATAGCTCATCATGTTTCATAAGTCATCGAGGGCAAAAAGATCCATCGTCGAGTTGCACCACAAAGCGCCAACACCGCCGAGAAAGGCCGTCAGTCGCAGGTCGAAGGGGGCAGTCGCCAAATCGTGGCCGGCGCGGTAATATAGTCAAGCCCCATCTTACATTTAAGATCTCGAAATTTGAGATTTTGAGACCAGAGAGTTCAAAGATGCCATTCGCTTCAATAGCTGACGCTGCGGCCGACATTCGCGAGGGGCGAATGATCATTATCGTGGACGATGAGGACCGCGAGAATGAAGGCGATCTGGTGTGCGCTGCAGAGAAGGTCACTCCCGAAATCATTAACTTCATGGCCCGGCACGCGCGCGGACTGATCTGTCTGCCGCTTACTGAAGAGCGCTGTGACGAGTTGCATCTGTTGCCGCAGGTGGCCGACAACACATCCCGCCTCGGTACCGCATTCACAGTTTCAATCGAAGCGCGGCGCGGCGTGACCACGGGAATCTCGGCGGCGGATCGCGCGACCACAATCCTGACCGCTGTCGATCCGCGCACGAAACCGAAGGACCTTGCGCGGCCCGGGCACATCTTTCCGCTGCGCGCCAAGAAAGGCGGCGTGCTGGTTCGTCCGGGTCAGACCGAAGCCGCCGTAGACATGGCGCGCATCGCCGGGCTCTATCCCGCCGGAGTAATCTGTGAAATCATGAACGAAGACGGCACCATGGCGCGCCTGCCGCAACTCCGCGACTTTGCCGTGGTGCATGGCCTGAAGATTATTACGGTCGCTGACCTGGTGCACTACCGGATCAGCAAAGAAGTTTTGGTGCGACGAGCGATGGAAACCGAACTGCCAACTGTTTATGGCAAGTTTCGCGCAGTCGCTTTTGAGAACACGGTGAATGGCGATGTGCACCTGGCGATGGTGATGGGCGACGTGCGCACTGACGAACCGGTGCTGGTGCGCGTGCATACTGAGAACGTGACCTGCGACATGTTCGGCTCAACGATCGACGATACGGGCTATCAACTTCGGCGCGCCCTGGAAAAAATCGCGGAAGCCGGCCAGGGCGTCGTTCTTTACCTCCGACAAAGCGAGCACGGCCTGGATTTAATTCATCAGTTGCGCACATACGCATTGATGCAAGAGCGCGGGTTCAGCAAAGCCGAAGCCAGCGCCGAAACCGGATATGGACTCAATCGAGATTACGGTGTGGGCGCGCAAATCCTCCACGAATTAGGACTGCGGCGCATCCTGCTGCTGACCAATCATCCCCCCAAAGTCACTGCCCTCGAAGGATTCGAATTGCAGGTCGTAGGCAACGTGCCGCTCGGGTCCCCAGCATCAGAAGATTCCCCGGATCGAAACGAGCTGACAGCATTGCGCAACGCGCCTTGAATTTCCCCCGCTTTAAGTTTACAAACAGATCGGAGGTCAGAGATTAGATGTCAGAGATCAGACGGTTAGCCAGCGATGACGACTGACCTCTGACCTCGGTTTTCTGTCCCCTGTTTCGGTTTCTGACCCTCTGCTTTTCGGGCTCTCCTGGCGACAATTGAAGTAAGATTTCGAAGTGCTAAGGCGGCTTCTGGTCAATGCCTGTGGATAATCACAAAGAACCTTCCAGCGAATTGCCGAGCAGTGCGCCAGCGCGGCGGCGCCGGCGTTATCTTAACCGCCGCAATGCAATCATCACGACGATCGGTCTCGCTACGGGTCTCATCGCTTTGATTCTGATCGGGTTTCTGGCGTTTCGCCTCGGATTCGTCGACCGCTACGTGGCCGGACAAATCAAGAACACGTTGGCGACGTACGGCGTGCGCGCCGAAATCAAGACTTTCCACACTTCGTTTTCGCCGCAGACGGTTGAGATGCTGGGCATCGAACTCTATGACGCGAAAACCGGCGAGAAACTGGGAAAGATTGATCGGATGCTGGCAACTGTGCGCATCGAGGATCTCTACGCCCTCAATCTGCGCCGCAATATCAATCTGAAGGATCTGCAGATCGAAGGGCTGGAGCTGTGGGTAAACTTTGACGCCGAAGGTAAATCCAACTTTCGCAATCTGCACATTCCGCCGCCCGAGCCGAACCAGCGCATCCTGTTTGCTTACTCCACCGCGCATGTTGAGCTCAAGAACGCGCACGTCTATTACGGCGACAAGCGGCATAGTTTGTCGGGGGAAGCGAACAATATTCATGCGACGATTCAGCCCGATGATCCAAACGCGCCGGCAGCCAGTTGGATGAACGCGGTCACGCTAACCGCGTCGAATTCGACGTTCACTTACGACGGTCGCCCAGTCAACAACATCGACATCTCAGCCCGGGCCCGCATCAACCAAACCCGGGCTGAGATTCAGGAATTGGTGCTGCGCTCGCCAGTGGCGGAAGCGCACCTGCAGGGCGTGATGGATGATTGGCGCGCGTTGCATTATCGCCTCAGCGTGACTTCGACAGTCGATCTCACACAGCTTTCCGACCTGCTGCAAAGCGGGACGACGCTGCGCGGCGCCGGGAACTTTGCGGGCACGGTTACCGGCGAAGGCGATCGCTATCAGATAGACGGAAGCATCAAGTCAGACGCGCTGGCGGCCGACGGCATCCGTTTGCAGGGACTGAATATCACGGCGAAAGGATCAGGACAGGGCAGGTCTTACGACATCAATGGCCGCGCCGTGGCTGAGCTTTTGAACGCCGGCGATTTCCAGCTAAACGTGGTGCAGCTTGCCGGCCGCGTGATGGGCACGGGCTCAGACTTTCGCTGGGTCGGCGAACTAAGGGCAGCTGCCGAGAAGGGCTACGGCACGACGATCACCGGTTTGATCTTGCGCGATGCGCGCGCCGAATATCGCGACGGAGTGCTCACTGCTTCAGCGCCACAGGTCACCGGCAGCAGCCTGACCACCTCAACGGCCAAAATTCGCGACGGTATTCAGGCGACCGATCTGCGCGTGAGATCCGAGAACGGCGCGACGACCGCGACGGTGGCCAGCGCCAAAGCCGGCAAGATAGCCGCGGCGAACGCCACCGTCAGCGGCGTGACCGCAAAAGGAATCGACATCAAGAGCAACGGCAGCGTCACCAATGTTACGGTGAAAGAAGTTCAGGTCGGCGCCGCCAGTGCCGCAGGCGCGCAAACCGGCAGCATCAACATCGCCGGTGTGCGGCTGGCGATTCACAACGGGCGCATTCAGGGTTCGACCAACGATATCAATGCCGGCGCCGTCAAGCTGGAGAACGGAAACATTGAGAACGTGAAACTCGCGCGGCCGGTATTTACGGTCGAGCCTTCGGGCCGCTATCGCGCCAGCGCAGATTTGAGTTTGGGCGGCGGCGTGCTCGGCGAAATGAGGCTGGGTCCGGCGCACGCCGCGGTCGTGGCGACCAGCGATCAAATTCAATTGAATAACTTTGTCGCCGAAGCTCTGGAGGGACGCGCCAGCGGCAACGCCACGATCTCGCTTAAGAAGGGTGGCGCCTCGCGCGTCAACGCGACGTTTGAAAACTTCGATTTACCGGCGGCCATCACTGCATTCTCAGGCCGCGTTCTACCGATAACCAGCAAGGCCACAGGGAAAGCAGATCTGGCATTTACCGGAACTGACCTCGCCACCGCAACGGGCAGCGTCAACGCGCAACTCACCGGCGAGCAGCGACCGGGAAGCGACCTCGCTCCTTTGTCTGGTGATTTGGCGCTCACGGCCGACCATGGCTTGTTCCAGATTCAGCGCGCCAATCTGCAAACGGCGGCCACGAAGCTGAACGCGAGCGGTCAATTCTCAGTCGAACAGCCAACTTCTAATCTACGCGTTGATGTCGCTTCCACTGATGCCTCGGAACTTCAGCGGCTGCTGATCACTTCGGGCGCGTTTCCCACAATCGAAGAACAGTTCAGGCTTTACGGGCTTGCTCTCGGCGGCAGACTCGCTTTCAACGGCACGCTGAATGGTGCGCTGAAAGATCCGCTGGTCAGCGGGCACGCCGAACTTGGTTCATTGATTGTGAATGGGCGCGACCTGGGTTCGTTGGCCGCGAACATCGCCTCGACTGCGACTGAGACGCGCGTCAGTGAAGGCCGATTGGCTCAGGCGGGCGGCGGTGGCGCACAGTTCGCGCTGGTCATCCCCCGTGCCGGCGAAAACAACATCTCGATCGACGCCACGCTTGATCGCATGAACGGAGAGGTTGTGCTGGCGCTCGCCGAGAGTGTGAACAAAGGGCTCATACCTCAGGGGACCACCATCGAATCGAACATCTCGGGCCAAATAAGAATTAACGGCATACCCAATAACATGAGCGGCGTCGCGGACGTACGATTTGCCCCGGGAAAGATCAATGGCGAGGCCCTCCAAAATGTGACCGCCCATGCCACGTTCAGTGGCACAACCGTGAATGTCGACAAACTCGACGCCAGCCTCAGCGCCGGACACATTATCGGCAGCGGCAAATTCGATACGGCAACCAGGGCTTTCGAGTTTACCGGCACGGGTGATCATGTTCAGCTTGATCGTCTCGAGGCACTTGCCAATCGTCCGAACTTGCCGAAGCTGGCCGGAACGGCGTCGCTCAAAGTAAGCGCTAAAGGAAGCGACTTCAAAGTCGTTTCAACTTATCAAATCGATTTTGATGCCGATAGCAACGACGTCACCATCGATGGCCATGCCGCTGGAAACATCAAACTGGTTGGCCGCACAGAGAACAAACAACTCAACGTCACCCTTACCACCACCGGTTTGTTGGGCGCGCAGCCGCAGATCGTCACGGCGCGAATAGATCTCTCGAACGAAAAGCTTCCGGCCACCATCGAATCGACGATCACCGGGGCCGATCTGACGCAAGTTTTTAAAGTCCTGCTTCCCGCAAGCGACGTAGTGGTTAGCGGGCAGGCCACCGGGACGCTGAAGCTGAGCGGCAACCTGATGTATGAAAACGATCAAGGCGAAGAATCGCTTTCGCTGCGAGGACTGACAGGTACGGCAAACTTCAGCGAACTCTCAGTGAGGGTTCAGGACATCATGCTCTCGGCCGCCGGTCCATTGGTTGTCGATTTCGCGCCCAATGAAGTGAATTTTCACGAAACTCGATTTACCGGGCAGGGCACCAACGTAACGCTGGGCGGCGCGGTCGCAACCGGGTCCGGAGGTCACAACACTCTGGCGGTGAATGGTCAGGTGAATCTGCGGATTCTCAGCGGTGTATCGCCGGACGTTTTCTCTTCGGGCTTCGCGGTGCTGGCGGTAAATGTCGGTGGCACCTACGAAAACCCACGCGTCACCGGCCGCGCTTCGGTTAATAACGCGTCCATTTCCGTTTTGATCGGCGATCAGCGCATTCAACTGGCAAACCTGGCCGGCGTAATTTTGTTTAATGCTCGTCAGGCGCAAATAGAAAAACTGGAAGGAACGCTGGGTGGCGGGAAGGTAACCGCAACCGGCGGCGCGCAGCTTTCGGGGTTCTCGATCTCGCAGTTTCTTTTCAACATCCACGGTGAGAAAGTCACCCTCAGTTATCCGCAGGACTTTCGTTCCACGGTTGACGCCGACCTGGAGCTGCGCGGAAACCCGCAAATCCAGTTTATCCGCGGCAACGTTCAGGTGCATCGCACTGAGTACACTAAGGACATCCAGCTCGAGCAACTAATTAATCAACGCCCGCAGACTTCGATTGAGGAAGGCGGCGAGTTTCAGTTCGCCCAGACCGCCGTGTTCGACAAGCTGCGAGTCGAAGGCCGCAATGCTCTGGTGATGCACAACAATCTCGGCGATGTCGTCGCGTCGGTGTCACTGCAACTCAACGGCCCGGTCAAGGATCCGATCATCGAAGGTCGCATCACGGCCACTCGCGGGACCTTGAACTTCCGGAACAATCCCTATGAAATTACCCGCGGCCTGATCTATTTTCCCGCGCGCCGGGGGGCTGACCCGGTCATGAACATTGAAGGCCAGGCGATCATTCGCGGCTATCGAGTGACGGCGCTGTTGGAAGGACCGCTGTCGCACCCAACCACCAGCGTCAGCTCCGAACCTTCATTACCGCAAGCCGACGTGGTGTCGTTGATTCTAACTGGCACCCTGTCGTCAACCGACACCAGCACCTCAGTGCTGGCTCAATCTGGATTGGGCACCGCGGCCAGCTTACTGACCGATGCGTTGATTAATGCGCCGATTTCAAAAGCCTCGAACAAACTGTTCGGCCTGAGCCGGCTGGAAATCAGTCCGGTAATAGCCGGGACAGGTTCGACGCCGACAGCGCGGCTGACCGCGGCGCGCCGCATCAGCAAGGATTTGGTCGTCACTTACTCGACAAATATTGCGTCGGATCCGAACCAGGTGCTCGCGGTTGAGTATCGTCTGTCAGACCGTCTTTCTTTTGTCGCCGAATACGAACAGGGTTCGACCAGGAATCTGGCCACGCGAAATAACAACTATAGTTTTGAGATCAGGTTCCGAAAGCGATTTTGAAGCCGAGTCATGCGGCTGTGCCGCCGTACAGTTAAGCCCGCGCACAACGGGTAGGTTTTTGAACCCAGCAGTTAAGCGTGTGTCAAACTTCAGACCTGAGTCTGATGAAGCGACTCTCTTAAACGCAGAGGACGCTGAGGCACTCGCAGAGGTACGCAAGGTCAATTCTTCTCTGCGTCCTTTGCCAAAACCTCTGCGTCCTCTGCGGTAAAAATGGGCTTGATGACAATTCACGTTCCTGGTTTTTACACAGGCCCTGCACTCCTGGGAAATTTTCGGGTCGTCCGCTGCGCGGACTTTGTTTGCTGCAAATTCTAAGGTGCGTCTTCATCTTTCTCAAATCATCTGGGCCATAACCGTCGTCGTTTGCGTGTTAAGCGTAACCGTCTTCGCTCAGGTCGGCGATTACGAGGGCCGTCCCGTCGCCGGCGTCGAAGTAGTCCTGGAAGGCTCGCTGGCCGATCCCGCCGCCCAGTCTGAGTTTCAATCGCTGGTCAAGATCGTTTCGGGCGGCGAATACTCGGCCGTGAAGGCGCGTCAGTCACTCCACGATCTCTTCGCTTCGAATCGCGTTGCGGCGGCGCGCGTCGAAATCAGCGAAGCGCAACCGGGCGGCGGCCGCAACAGTCCCCTCCGCGTCCGTTTCGTGATCCAGAGGCAGATTGTGATCGCCGGTGTGTCTCTGCGAATCGCCCCGGCCACAGGAACGCCGATCGCCAGTGACGAGATTCGCGCGCGCCTGAACCTGCTCGAGCCCGGCCGGCGCTTTTCCATCCTCGCCATCGAACGCAACGCCGATGAAATTCAGGCTTACCTGCGCGACCGCGGTTACTACAACGCTACGGTCGAACACTCTGAAGAGCCTGATCCGTCCGACGCGACCGGAACACGGCGACGAGTGATTTACGCCATCACGCCGGGCGAGCAGGCACGCGTGGGCAAGTTTGAAATCACCGGCTTCGATGCCACGGCGGTCAAACCAACGCTCAAGCTGCAGCCGGGTGCTCCTTTCACTCGCGAAGTCCTTGGAGACGACCTCAATCTCATTAAACAGTCCCTCATCGCCAAAGGTTACCTGGCGCCGCAGCTTGACGATCCGCGCGTCGAGTTCAATTCGCAAACCAATCAAATTGATATCAGTTTGAAAGGCAAACTCGGCCCGCAGGTTGAGGTTACGTTTCGCAACTACACTTTGAGCGAGAAGAAACAGCTCCAACTACTGCCCATCAAGCGCGAAGGAAACATCGACTACTCAGTTCTGGAAGAGGGAGCGCGCCGCGTGCGCAATCAGCTTCAGGAGCAGGGCTATTTCTTTTCCGACGTCGAGCCGCTGTGCACCGTCACGCCGCCGACCCCGAACACGATCGAAAATGGGAGTGAGGAAACCTGCCAGAATCTGAATCCAGCGGAACTAAACGGTCGCACGGTCAAGATTGTCTATGACGTCAATCTCAGGCGCCGTTTGAAATTGACGGATATCCGGATCACCGGCACGAACAAGCTCGACATCAATGACGTTGTCCCACAATTGAAGTCTCGAATGGCGAGCGCCCTTGGATTCATTCCTTTTCTCGGCGGCTACGGACGTGGTTTTACCAGCAACGCGCTGCTGGAAGAAGACAAGCGCACCGTTAGAGCTCTGATGCAGGATCTCGGTTATCGGCGCTCTGAGGTCAACGTGCTGCAAGGTATCGATCCTACGAAGGATAATCTGATCATTACCTTCGAAGTTACCGAGGGAGCGCTTACGCGGGTGGCTGAAATTGAGGTTCGCGGCCAAAAAGCTTTTCCCGAAGATCGCTTGCACAAAGAGATTACCATTGTAAAGGGCGCTCCATATTCACGCTCGCAAGTGCGCGCCGATAACGACCGGTTGCTGAACCTCTACGCGCGCGAAGGTTACATCGAAGCCGAAGTCCGGCCTTCCATCGATGAATTGCCAAAGCAGGGCGGCGATGAGCAGGTGCGCGTCGTTTTCAATGTCAATAAGGAAGGCTCAAAAGCGATCGTCAACGAGATTATTGTCAACGGGGTGACCGGCAGCGCCAGCGTGCAGCGCGCCAAGCGCGATGCGATTATTCGCGCGATTCCCCTCTCTCCGGGCGACTTGCTGCGCGCGGACAAAATTACCGAAGCCGAGCGCGCACTTTATGTGACGGACGCGTTTCGCCAGGTGCTGATTAGTCAGACGCTGGCCGGCGACGGGCCGAGCAGCTCCAAGAAATATGACGTCATCATCGATGTGGAAGAGAAGAGGCCGCGGGTGATTGAGTATGGCGGCGGTTATTCGACCGATTCCGGCGCACTTGGTTTGCTGGAGCTGACCAACGTCAACTTCATGAACAAGCTGCGCCAGGGCGCGATTCGGATTCGCGCCAGTCAACGCCAGCAACTGATCCGCTTTGAGTTCCTCGATCCGCGCTTTGCCCGTTATGGAAAGAAACAGTTCGCGCCACTGGCGATTTCGGCCCAGTACCTGCGCGATTCCACCATCACACGATTCTTTCGCTCGACTATCGACCGCGGCACGTTCGGCATCGTGCAGCGGCTGGACGAGAAAGGCAATCCAATCGATGTCCTGGGAAACCGGGTCGGCCAGCCCACAATTGACCGGCTCACCTTCAGTATCGAAACGCAGCGAGTGCTGAGTCAAAAATTACACAGCATCGTTTTTCTGCGCTACAACTATGAAGACGTTCGCTTGCGCAATATCGAGAGCCTGCTGATTCAGGACATCCTGAGGCAGGATGCGGTAGTGCGGCTCTCGCGTTTTGGCGCCTCGTTCGTCTATGACACGCGCGAGCGTTGCGAGCGACGGTTGGCCGGTAGCTCCACAACCGAAGACGAAACGATTCGATCAGGAGAGGTTTGTCGTTACAACCAGTTCGACCCGACTCGCGGCCAGTTCTTGTCGGCGGATTACAGTTTCGCCGCCCGGGGCCTCGGCGGAAACACCTCGATGAGCCGTTTCCTGTCGACTTATCACACCTATTACAAACTCAACAGCGTGCGCAAGACAATCCTGGCGGGTAACCTGACCGTTGGTCTGGCGCAGACATTTACTCCGCGCGATCGAAACGGGAATGGTTTGATTGACGATTTTGATCGCCTGTTGCCCATTAGTGAACGTTTCTTTTCCGGCGGCTCGTCGACTTTGCGCGGCTTTGGATACGAGGAAGCGGGCCCACGCCAGGTGATCGTCCCGCAGGGACAGTTTCGCAACCGGCAGGGTAAACTGATCGGGCTAAATCCGTTCACGGTTCCTATCGGCGGCAACGCCATGGTGGTCATGAACCTGGAAGCCCGCGTTCCGGTGACCAGAGAGTTGCAGGTCGTTCCCTTCTATGACGGCGGCAACGTGTTTCGCAGCATCAGCGATATTTTCCATCCCAAGCCGATCACGCCGACGGGAAATTTCGTCGAAGATGTGAATGCGCGGAACCTGCGCGTGCGTTGGAGCCACACGCTCGGGCTCGGCTTTCGCATCAAGACGCCTTTGGGCGGCGCCCTGGCGATCGATTACGGCTATCTCTTGAACCCGTCGGAGTTTTTGATTCCGCAGAATCTGAATACCGCGTCCCCGTCGACGGCAATCTTTCGACTGCACCAGGGGCAGATTCATTTCCGGTTCACGCAGACGTTTTGAGGGAGTGAGCAGTGGGCAGTGAGCAGTTAAGAACCAATAAGAAGAGCCACATGAGGAAAGGTACAATGTCAGAAACGATTACGAGAGCAGCGAATTCTTTTAAATTCAGGAAAGAACGAACTAAACGAAGCCGGCTCAGCAGGCTTCTGCTGCTCACAGCCCACTGCTCACTGCTTACGCTTCTGCTGCTGCTCACTGCTCACTGCTCACTGCTCACGGTCACGGCACAGACCGTCACCGACAAAACGGTCGCCAGCGTGACCAACGGTTCGCGCGCCACGCCCGATTTGATTACTTATTCGGATCTGGTATGGCAACTGGCGCTTGAGCCGGGCACGCCGTTTTCCGACAAGCCTGCCTCAGACCAGCTCAAAAAGGCCCTCCACACACTTGAGGACCAGCTCCTGATCTTGCAGGAAGCCAGGAAGCTGCCGGTCGCCGACACGCCTGAGGCCCTGAAGGAGTTTAGTGACGCGGTCGATCGAAAACGGAACGAGTTGGCACAGGCCTTTGGCTCGCGGGCCCTTTTGGAAGAGCGCATGAATCGGGTCGGCCTGACCACCGAACAGTTGGACTCAATCCTGCGCGACCGTGTCACCATTGAGAAATATCTCGACTTTCGTTTTCGGGCTTTCGTGCTGATTAGCCAAAAAGAAATTACCAATCGCTACAACCAGGAAACTGCGCCGCTGCGAAATAGCGGCCGGATCGTGCCCACACTTGACCAGGAGCGCAACCGTATCGAGCATGATCTGAGTGAAGAAAAAATAGCGTCAGAGATCGACACCTTCGTTGACGGCTTGCGCGATCAGCCGGGAACAGAGATTGTGATCTTGAGTCCTGTTTAGAGACCGAACTTTGTACTTGGTTCTTTGTGCTTTATTTCCTTCGACCCGGTAGTAGCGTAACATTTGACCACTAGCTGGGAACAGAATTCGAAATACGAAGTACTAAGTTCAAAGTACCACAACGGTCCGCCTGAAAAATGATCGCCAATGTCCCAAGATTCAATCGTCCACGCGTCGGCCTGGCGCTTTCCGGCGGCGCCGCGCGCGGGATTGCGCACGTCGGCGTACTGCGCGCGCTGGAAGAAAACGCGATCCCGATTGACGCGATCGCCGGCGCGTCCGCGGGCGCTCTGGTGGGCGGCTTGTATGCGTCGGGCCTTACGATTTCGCAGATTGAAGAGTTGTCGCGGAAATTCCGCTGGCGCCATACGGCGCGGTTTTCATTTTCCCGCTTAGGTCTGCAATCAAACGCGCGCATGGAGGATTTCCTGCGCGCTCGCATGCCCGTTACCCGCTTTGAAGAACTGAAGATCCCTTTTGCCGTCATGGTCACTGACTTGCGCCAGGGTACGGCCATAGTGTTACGCGACACCGGCGATGTCCCGTTTGCGATCCGCGCCAGTGCTTGTCTGCCGGCTCTCTACGTTCCCTGCCGCGATGAACAGGGCAGACTGCTGGTTGACGGCGGCCTGGTCGCCAACCTTCCCATAAGCTACGCGCGCGATCTGGGCGCCGATATCGTAATTGCGGTTGATGTGGGCGCGGATGGTGCGCGCTTCATGGAAGTTCCGCGCACCGCCCTGGGCGTCCTGACACAAACGTTTGTCGCCGTTGAGCGGATCGTGTCGAACCAGGAAAGCGCCAAAGCCGATCTAATCATCATTCCCAAAGTCGGCCACATCCGTTGGGACGAAACCCGCCGGGCCGACGAACTTTTTCGAGTCGGTTATGACGCGGCTATCGAGGGAATCGATGACATCAAGAGACTCATTGCTCGCCATCCGCTGGCCAGAACCGCCTGATCCTCGAAGTTCCCCAAGAAATCCGCCCCCATTCGCCCTTTCTTTAGAGTAACGGATTGAACAGATAGATCGCTCGGCAGGCTCTTCGGGGTTTCCAAATGAAATTTTCTGAGAAATCGAGATCCAGGTCTTTCTTTGCGCCTTTGCGCCTCTGCGTGAGGCTGTTCGCTACGAGGTTACAGAGCCGCAAGGCTCGCTTCACGATCACAATCTTCACCCTGGCGCTGATCTCACTCAGCGCCTTTTTCGTCAACTCCTATCGCTCTTACGCAAAGATCGTCGATGCGCGGCTGGCGCGCGGTTATCTGATCAGCCGCGCGGGTATTTATGCCGCGCCGCGCACCCTGCGGTCCGGGCAGAGGCTTTCGCCCGAAGCGCTGGCGGTGGCGCTGCGCCGCGCAGGCTATCTGAACGATGAGAATGCCAGCGAGATTTGGAATGGAAGCTTTTCGATTCGCGACGCTGCAGTTGAAATTCGTCCCAACAACTCAGGCGGCTTTCCTTCAGTTCTTCGGGTCAGTTTCGATAGCGATGGCCGTATCGCTCAACTGACAGGCGACGAAGTCACACTGGATTCCTTTACGCTCGCACCCGAATCATTGACGAATGACCCATTGACGAAAGGCGGCGCGCGCCGTCAACTCAACTTTAAAGACATCCCGCCGGTGCTGGTTCAGGCAATCACTTCGATTGAGGACCGTCGCTTCTTTGATCACCCGGGCCTCGATCTTTTTGGCATCGCGCGCGCGTTGCTGCGTAATGCCGGCGACGAGCGTTTGGGTCAGGGTGGATCGACCATCACGCAACAGCTTGTCAAGAACACCTATCTGACGCCTGAACGCACGCTGCGTCGCAAATATGCCGAAGCGATGCTGGCGTTTACGATCGAGCGGCGTTTGTCGAAGGAAGACATTTTCGCGCTTTATTGCAACGAGATTTATCTGGGACAGCGCGGCGTGATTGCCGTGCGCGGGGTCGATCAAGCCGCGCGCGTGTTCTTTGGAAAAGAGTTGAAGGACCTGACGCTCGCGGAGGCTGCCACACTCGCCGGCATGATTCAAAGTCCTTCCCGTTATTCACCGGTCCGGCACAACGATGCCGCGCGGACGCGACGCAACACGGTGCTCGGCACAATGGTGCGCGATGGCTTCATACCGCTTGAAAAGGCTGCGGCGACCGCGACGGAACCGCTGGCCCTGGCTGATTTCGACCCGGCGCGCGAATCCGTGGCGCCCTATTTCATCGATTATGTGAATCGGTACGGAACCGGGAGCGGTAGCGACCGGGTAATCGCCGGCAGTGCTGCTGGCGAACCGCAGGCCGGGATGTCTGCGCAGGATGCGCCTGCCACGCTCACCACCCTAGATCTCGATCTGCAGCAACTCGCTGCCGCGGCAGTTCGCAAACAGCTTGAGCGCCTGGATAAGATCTACCAACCGCGAGGTCTCACTCCGCAAGTGGCTTTCGTCGCTCTCGATCCGAAAACCGGTAACGTGCTGGCGATGATTGGCGGCAGGGACTATGCCGAATCGCAAATGAATCGGGTGACGGACGCGCAACGCCAGCCGGGGTCGGTCTTCAAACCATTCGTTTACGCAGCCGCGCTTGAGAGCGGCATGTCGCCACTTCGGATGTTCAAGGATGCGCCGCAGGAATTCACTTACGATCGCAAATTCAAATATCGCCCGGCGAATTACGGCGGCGGATTTTCGATGCGCGACGTGCCGATGCGCACCGGGCTGATCAAATCACTCAATGTCGTTACCGTCGACGTGGCGATACAGACAGGACTGGTACGCGTAGCTAATACGGCTCAGCAATTTGGTTTGCCGCGGCCGGTGCCTTACCCGGCGCTGGCGCTGGGAACTACCGAAGCTACTCCTTTGCAGATCGCCACTGCCTACGCCGCCTTTGCCAACGGCGGCTCAATCATTCAACCAAATGTCTTCGCCCAAACAGAGACGGTCGAACCTGTTCAAGTGATTCAACCGACAACTGCGTTTGTGATTACGGACATGTTGGAAGGCGTCATCGATCATGGTACGGCGCGGGCGGCACGGGGCCTGATCCCCAAAACAGCGCTCGCCGGCAAGACGGGCACTTCGCGCGACGGTTGGTTTGTCGGCTACACGCCCAACCTGGTCTGCGCGGTTTGGATTGGATTCGATGATAACAGGCAGTTGGGATTGACGGGCGCCGAATCAGCGCTGCCAATCTGGACTGAATTTATGAAGAGCGCCGTTGATTTGCGACCGGAACTCGGCGGCAAGTCATTCGCGGAGCCGGACGGAATTACGATCGCCGAAATCGATCCGGAAACAGATGAGCTCGCCACCAGCCGCTGTCCAACGCACGAACGCATCGCGATTCTCACCAGTCAAGCGCCAAGGTCAGAATGTTTCCGTCACGGTTTCTATTTCGATCTGCCGAGCGACGTGCAGACGGTCGAGCCCACGGTTGCCGCCAGGTCCCTACCCCCGCGCGAACCCAAGAACCGCCCGAAGTCACCGACTGCGGAGTTCGCTGGATTACGGGATACGCGAGTTGATACGGACAAGCGCGGCAGAAGTGTGCTGGTGAACGAGATGCGAGTGACTGGACGATAAGGGACTCCTCTTCGTGTCCCTCCGCCCGGGAGCAGATGTTATCCGCCGGTCGTGCCGGCGCAGTCGAGTCGCAGCTTCTGTCTCTCAAACCAAACCGGACAAGGACATAAAAGTCCAAGTTACCTAGCGGCGCAATTTGTAATTAGGCCATTCTTCTATATCGGTTTGGGAAGGTCTCCAACACGCCTGAAGTCTCTCTTGAGTACCCCGATCCAACCAAACTCATCCCAGGGCAACACTTTCCCATTGCATTCCTGGCCCTCACCCAGATTGAACCAGTCGATCGAACGTGGTTGAGCGCTGTGGTAGCCCGCCGAGTAGACGCTGATCCGTGTTCCCTTCTTTACGATAACGCCCTTCTTAATCGCTTGTCGATGTCGAAATAAACCTTCGCATCAACTATGGCCTTGTAAACTCCGGGGCGGAAGTTGTCATTTGGGCTCCCATGCGTACCCATCCGCTTTTTGTGCCCACGCGACACCAGACATGGTAAGACATGTAACGACAAGGAATTTGGTCACGAGCTTCATGGATATCCCTTTCCTCAAGTGCGGCAAGAAGGATCACGCAGTGTGGCTGCAGTTCAAAGCCAAAGACAGGCTGGCCCCCGGCCTAATTCTTCTCCAAAATCACTTCCGCAATCGCATGCTCCGTTGTATGCGCAATCGAAAGATGCGCCGTGGTGGCGCCCGTCTGTTCATAGAGTTCTCGGGCGCGTCCGTGAAACAGAATCACCGGCGCGCCTGAGTCTTTCGCCGACACTTCGACGTCCTGCCAACCGATGCCACCGCTCCAGCCGGTTTGCAGCGCCTTCAGCGCCGCTTCTTTTGCCGCAAAGCGCGCGGCATAATGTTGGGCGGCGACTACGCCGCGCGATTCACAATAGGCGCGCTCGGCCTCAGTGAACACGCGCTCCGCGAACCGCGGCGTGCGCTCGATGGTTTCACGCACGCGGCGAACTTCGATAATGTCGATGCCAATTGAAATGATCACGGAAGATTCTGCACTGCAAAGCGCCGGCTTCTATTGGCGCGAACGCGAAGGCGTGGGCGCGTTGATTTGCGCGCCACTCGAGCACGACGGCTTCACCAACGGCTTTTCAACCAGAGGTGGTGGCGTTAGTCCGATGCCCCAGAACTCTCTTAATCTCGCCGGTTTTAATGAAGACGAAGCCGAAAATATTTATGAGAACCGGCGCCGTTTCCTTAAACTCTTCGCCGGCGATTGGACGCTGACTGGCTGCTGGCAGATTCACAGCGCCGACGTGCGCGTTATTCACAACGAGCAGGAAGCTCAACCGAAACCCGGCGTGCTCGGTGACGACCAATACTGCGACGCGCTCGTCAGCAAAACGCCGAAGATTCTGCTGGCGGTCAAGACCGCGGACTGTGTCCCGATCCTGATCGGCGATTCGACCACCAGCGCTTTCGCCGCGGTGCACGCCGGCTGGCGTGGCACTTCCACATCGATCGTCAGGCACGCCATCGAGCAGTTACAGCACGAATACGGCGCCCGCGCCGCAGACCTGCGTGTTGCTATCGGTCCCGCAGCGATGGCTTGCTGTTATGAAGTCGGTAGCGAGGTAATTGACTTCTTCAAAGAACGCTTTCCGCAATCAGGTCATTTGTTCACACCAACGTGCGAGGGCCACGCGCGAATCGATCTGCATCAAGCCAATCGCGATCAGCTTATCAACGCCGGCGTGTTGCCTGAGCGAATACATTCCGCGGCCCTGTGCACGATGGATCGCAACGATCTATTCTTTTCCTATCGTCGCGAGAAAAACCTGAATGGCCGAGTTGGACGACTGATGTCGGTTATCGGACGCGCTTAAACAGCGCGATTACTTATCGTCCGCCGAATGCCCAGCCGTTGGCGCGCTGCACTCGATCGTTTGGGCCCACGATACCGATGCCCATATCCACATCCTGATTTTTCGGCGGAAAACAAACTTCGTCGTTACAGCTCTGATAGCGCAGGCGTGCTTTCAAAACCACCTCGCCGCCCTGATAGTTTGCGGGCACAGTCACATTAAAACGCAGGATGGCGCGTCCTTCGTAGACCGCCAGCGGTTCGTTGTTTACGGCTTTTAACTTGCGTACAATTGCACGCGGATAGATCACCGGGCCAATTGTAACGCCGCGCGGCGCTTCGATCTTTAAGGCCGTCGGAATCGAATATTTATTCAGTGGCCGGTTGCCGTTAACGTGATAGCCCGTCGGGATGTCGATGACGATCGCCGCCCGGATCGTGCGTCCACGCTGGGCTTTATCGTTCGAATAGTACCCCTTGACGCCAATGTTTGGATCGGGAGCGGGAGCCGCTCGAAACGTCGCCGGGATACTAATCAATGCGGCTACAGTCGCAACTATGAATGTTCGATGTATCAGCTTGTTTTTCATCTTGTTTTCAAAGAAGACTTTGGATTTGTGGAAACGGATTTTACCTTGCTTACTGCAAAATCAAAAGATTGCCAGCTGATTCCTCTCCCATGGACCGGACTTCGGTAAGGCATTTGTCGGCGCACCGCAGAGAATAGCGCCTGGTAACGCCTCTCAAGATATCGCCACCCCAACCGGCGTGACTTGCGCGGCCAGTTGACCGCAGGCGGCCAGAATGTCGCGCCCGCGCGGCCTCCGCACGAACGCGTGAACGCCCTTCGATTCCAGAATCTCGCGGAAGGTTTCCACTCGCTCGGTTGACGAAGGACGATAAGGCAAAGGCTCCGCCTGATTATGGGGAATCAAATTCACTTTCGCGCTCAGGTCATGACGATTCAAGAGGTTTGCCAGTTGGCGAGCATGTTCATCAGCATCATTGACGCCTGCGAGCATGACGTATTCGAATGTCATTCGCTCGTTCGGCTTTAGAGATTTTTCGAACTCGCTGCACGCGGACAGTAATTCCTCCAGCGGCCATTTTTTGTTTATCGGCATCAGCTCGTCGCGCAGTTCATCCGTCGGCGCCGCGAGTGAAACAGCCAGATGCGGTCGATCGGGAATCGTGGCCAGCTCTCGAATGCGCGGCACGATACCCGCCGTCGAGACCGTGACGCGATTCGGGACGATATGCAGTCCCTTCGGCTCCTTCATGATCCGAATGCCCTTCATCAATTCCTCAAAGTTCAGGAAGGGTTCGCCGGCTCCCATGCCGACCAGATTTGTTCCGCGTGGAGGCTTCACGCCCACGCCGTAAGCATCGTTCAAAGCGAAGATAATCTGCTCGACAATCTCTCCAGCGGTAAGATTCCGTAACAGGCCGAGCTGTGCCGTCAAACAGAAAGTGCACTGAAGCGGGCATCCCGACTGCGAAGAAAAGCAGATAGTGTCGCGACGTTCTTCCGGAATGAAAACGGTCTCGACTGGCCGATTGTCATGTGTCTTGAACAGGTAACGTCGAGTGCCGTCGATTGAGACATAACGTGATTCGAGCTTGAGCGTCGCGACGAGGACCTGCTCGTTAAGCGTTGCACGCAACTCTTTTGGCAGGTCAGTTATGTCTTCGAACGATCGCACACGACGAGCGTGTACCGCGGCAAAAATCTGCCGCGCCCGGTATGCAGGTTCGCCGAGATTACCGACCAATCGCTGCAACTCTTCGGCCGTTAAGCCAGCGAGATTCGATCTTACTTCCATTTCCATATACAACTAGTGGCATCGATTCTATCATCCGCGGCCGCTCATCTTCACACCGGGTCAGCCACAGTCAAGATTCCCATTGTCACTCGCTCCGCCTCGATCTTGGATTTATCCGCGAGCCACCAGTCTTCGATCCGGCTTGGTCAGCTCATCCGCACTTGGGGTACAATTCAGCCCCCTTATGAATGAGACTTGCACCAGAGCTGAGCAGTTGCTCAACTCAATTTTCGAAAGCGCAGGATTTGACGTCCGAGCGTCGGCTGCGGAATCCGATCTGGGCTGCCTGCTGGCAATTGACGGCGAGGACAGTGGTCTGCTCCTAAACCAGGGCGGTGAATTACTGGACGCGCTGCAGCAGATCCTTAACCAGGCACTGGGCCGGTCACTGCCAAAGGGTCAGAGGATAATCTGCGACGCGAACGACTTTCGGGCGGCGCGCGAAGCCGAGTTGCGCGCCATGGCAGAACATGCGGCCCGCCAGGTGCGCGCGACATCTTCCGCGTTTGTTTTTGGTCCTATGGAGCCGGGCGAGCGACGCGTGATCCACCTCTCGCTGGCGGCTGAAGACGACTTGATCACCGAATCTGTGGGCGAGGGCAACGCTCGGCGCCTGCGAGTTAGTTTGAAGCCGCTTGCCGTGAGCTAAAGCTCAAACTACTATGTTACTTGAATCAGTTGTGCTGTGGTTTTTCACACCGATACCATAGTTGCGTTGTCTACGCCACCTGGGCGCAGCGGTATCGGAGTCATTCGCATAAGTGGTCCTAGTTCGCTCAGCATTCTGCGGACTCTCGTAGCGTCTGAATCCTTCAATCCACAACCGAATCTGCTCAACTTGCGTAGTCTGATCGACCCATCGACCGGTGAGACTCTGGACCAGGCGCTTGTCTGCTACTTCAAAGCGCCGCACTCGTTTACAGGAGAAGATCTCGTTGAACTTCATTGCCATGGCTCGCCCGTATTAATACGCGCGGTAATTGACATCGTCTTGAGAGCCGACGCTCGCCTTGCCGAGCCGGGAGAGTTCTCTCTTCGTGCCGTCGCTAATGGCCGTTTGAAGTTGGCAGAAGCTGAAGCGATTCGCGATCTGATCGATGCCCAAACCGACGCCGCGCTGCGTCAAGCCACGCGTCAATTGAAGGGTGAAATATCGAACGAGCTGCAGCCGGCCAAGGACGATTTGCTTAAAGTGATCGTCCGACTTGAGTCCTCGCTGGAGTTTGTTGAGGACGATCTCCCCGCGCTCGAGTCCCAGGATATCTGCGACGCTCTGAAGCGCGTGCGCGCGGCGCTTTCCAAATTAGCCGGCACATTTCGTCAGGGCAGACTCCTGAGAGACGGATTGAAAGTAGCTCTCGTGGGTCGGCCGAATGTCGGTAAGTCCAGTCTCTTCAATAGGTTACTGGGACACGGGCGCGCGATAGTAACTGGGATTCCAGGTACCACCAGAGATACGATTACTGAGGCGATGGGCTTAGATGGGGTGCCACTCGTATTGATCGACACCGCGGGGATACGCCCCTCGGTTGATGAGATTGAATCCATCGGCGTTGAGCGCACCAGACGCGCCGCGGCTGATGCAGACCTACTGATAGTTGTCATCGATGGCTCGGAGGCTTTGCGCCAGGAGGATCAGAACGTACTCTCTGAGGTGGCGAACGCCAGGCACATCGTAGCTCTTAATAAGAGCGACCTTCCAAGCTTTTCAATCGGCCACTTCAAGGATCTTAGTGTAGTTGGAGAGTTGTCCGCGCTCATTCCCGTCTCAGCAAAGACGGAAGCGGGACTGGAAAGTCTGCGGGCTGCTATACTACAACCTTTCGCGAACGGCAGCGCCCGAGGTGAATCGTTGCTTATTACCAACGCCCGCCACCACGATCTTTTGGTGCGTGCGATCGCAGCGCTTGATTCATCCGAACGTTTACTCGGGCAAAGAGTGAGCGAAGAACTGGTATTAGTCGGACTCCACAACACGCTCCGCTATTTGGATGAGATCACTGGCGAGACAACGACTGAGGAGATCCTGGGCCAAATCTTCTCAACCTTCTGTATTGGCAAGTAACTCGATTACGCGTCGGCGAATGGAATACGAATTATGATCTTCGACGAATTTTTTGACGTGGTCGTAATTGGCGCCGGCCACGCCGGCTGCGAAGCTGCGTCCGCGGCCGCACGACTAGGGGCCAACACCGCACTGTTGACACTCAATCTCGATCTAATCGGACAGATGTCCTGCAATCCGGCAATCGGCGGAATTGGAAAAGGTCATCTGGTGCGGGAGATTGATGCTCTGGGTGGGATTATGGGCCGTGTCATTGATCGAACCGGAATTCAATTTCGCTTATTGAATCGATCTCGCGGACCTGCGGTTCAGGCCCCTCGAGCTCAAGCCGATCGCGCTCTGTATCGAGTTGAGATGCGACGTACGCTCGAGGCTACGCCGAACCTAAACTTGCGCCAAGGTCTGGTCACAAACCTCATCGTTAAAGGAAACGGGGTTAGTGGCGTCGAATTGCAGGACGGCCGCCGAATCGGGGCCACCTCGATAGTCATCGCAACGGGCACGTTCCTTAACGGCCGTATTCACACCGGGCGGCAAACTTACGAGGGAGGCCGTGCCGGCGAGCCAGCGGCCGTAGAGTTCGCTGAGGCACTCAAGCGCCTCGGGTTTCGCGTCGGCCGATTAAAGACGGGCACGCCCCCGCGACTTGATGGGCGCACTGTCGATTGGGAGGCTTTTGAACCACAACCACCCGACGAGCATGCCGTACCTTTCTCTTTCGCAACTGACGAGATCCGACAGCGGCAGTTGAATTGCCATCTTGCCTATACGACCGAACAGGTTCACCAGGCGATTCGCGAGAACCTCCACGAATCGCCTCTTTATTCGGGCAAGATCACCGGTGTAGGCCCTCGCTACTGCCCTTCGATCGAGGACAAAGTAGTGAAGTTCCCGGACAAGACGCGACATCAGCTCTTCATAGAGCCTGAGGGCTATGCGACTAACGAGGTCTATCTCAACGGGTTCTCTACTTCGCTCCCAGCACAACTCCAGCAGCAACTAGTCAGCCTGATTCCCGGATTCGAGCGCGCGCAGGTAATTCGGCCGGGCTATGCGATTGAGTATGACTTCGTAGATCCGAGGGAGCTTTCGCCGTTCCTGGAAACGGCAAAGTTAAAGGGGCTATTCCTGGCTGGCCAGATCAACGGAACAACCGGCTACGAAGAGGCAGCTTGTCAGGGCTTGCTGGCGGGCATAAACGCGGCGTTGACTGCTGCCGGCAGGCCGCCATTTCGACTAGATCGCCGCGAGTCCTACATAGGCGTGCTGGTAGACGATCTAATAACCAACGGAGTGGACGAGCCCTATCGGATGTTCACTTCCCGCTCTGAATACCGTTTAGCACTTAGACACGATAATGCCGATGATCGGCTGGAGCCAAAAGGTCGTGACCTGGGGCTGGTAGGGGATTCGGACTGGGAACGTTTTAATCAAAGGCGGGCTCGTTTGGCTCGAGTCCGGACAGCCCTCAGAGAGACTAGACTCCGTCGTTCAGACCAGCAATATTCGCATTTTAGGGAGCTCGCGGGACAGGAATTGGGAGACTCACTAACATTGGCAGAGTTGGCGTTGCGTCCAAACATTAGTGCTCGTGTCGTGATGAGCCTTATCCCAACGGATGTGCGTTCCGAAATACAGATGGGCGATCTTGAAACTGCCCTGGCGGATCATCTCTACGCCGGCTATCTGGATACTCAGGCGGCTACGATTCGCCGTCTGAACCAGCATGACAGCCTGAACATTCCCGCGGCTTTCTCCTTCCGAGCGGTAGGTAGCCTATCACACGAAATTGTCGAGCGGCTCGAAAGAGCTCGGCCGGAGAGTTTCGGGCAAGCCCGACAGGTTCCGGGAATGACTCCGGCGGCCCTGTCTAACCTCCTCGTTCATCTTACTGCGGGTCAGCGGTCGATTGGAGCACCGCAGACATAGCAAATCGGAAGTGCCGGTTCCGTCAAGATTTGCGTTTCACGTGAAACATCGCCCCTGCCCAACTTCTCTGTTGGTAACCCCAACTTAAACCGGTGGCGTCCGGCTTACCTTTATGCTACTGTTTGCCGTCTATGCTACTGTTTGCCGTCCCATTGTCCACTAGCTTGCAGGCTGTGTGAATGGCAAAGATCATAGCCATTGCGAATCAAAAAGGCGGTGTCGGGAAAACCACGACCGCCATCAACCTCGCGGCTTCTCTGGCCCAGCTAGAAAACCGAATTCTCCTTGTCGATATTGATCCCCAAGCCAACGCTACATCCGGCCTGGGAATCGTCAAGGCTTCCTCTCAGAGGACCTCGTATCACGTATTAGTACTCGACGAGCCAATTCAAAATGCGATTCTTCCAACCGAATACGGCCTTCAACTCGTCCCGTCTGACAGGAACCTCGCTGGCGCCGAGATTGAAATGATCGATTTTCCCGCGCGCGAACTCGTACTCAAAAAGGCCTTGGTGCCGCTCCTTGATTCTTACGACTTCATACTTGTTGACTGTCCTCCGGCGCTCAATCTCCTGACTCTGAATGGACTTGCCGCGGCTGATTCCCTGCTGATACCGATCCAGTGTGAATACTATGCGCTCGAAGGTGTGTCGGACCTCTTCAATACCCTAAGCCGCATACGCCGCGCGATAAACCCGGATCTCAAAATCGAAGGGCTATTGCTCACTATGTATGACGAGCGCACAAACCTTTCGCCTGCAGTAGCCGCTGACTTGAGAAGCTTCTACGGCAGTCTCGTATTTCAAACGACAATCCCCCGCAACGTCAGGCTAGCCGAGGCTCCCAGTCACGGCCAGCCGGTGAGCTTCTATGACCCGCGCTCCCGCGGGGCCGAATCCTATTTTCAACTTGCGAAGGAGGTCCTGGCACATGACCAAACGACCGTTGGGCCGGGGACTGAGCGCCCTGCTCCCGACAGATTCGTCGCCAGCGGATAGCGAAGAAATCCGTGAGATTCAGATAGATCTTATCCGACCGAGCGAACAACAACCTCGAACCAGTTTTCAAGAGGATAAGCTCGAGGAGCTTGCGCAATCGATCCGCACGAGTGGCATCATCCAGCCACTCCTCGTTCGACGGCGTGGTGGGCTGTTTGAACTCGTCGCCGGAGAGCGACGTTGGCGCGCAGCGCAACTGGCAGGCCTATCGCGAATACCGGCAATCGTTCGCGACATTCCTGATGAGCGTTTACTTGAGCTGGCGCTGATTGAGAACATTCAGCGGCAAGAACTAAACCCCATCGAAGAGGCCAACGCCTACAAGCGGTTAATCGAATCACTCAATCTTACCCAGGACGACGTCGCGCGTCGCATCGGCCGCGACCGCACTTTCATCACCAACTATCTGCGTATTCTCAAACTGCCGACCGAGATCCAAAGTCTCCTTGAGAGCGAGAAATTGACGTTCGGACACGCGCGGGCGCTGCTTGGGCTGAGTGAGGACGTTATCTTGCAACGACGTTTCGCGCAGAAGATCGTTAAGCACAACTGGTCTGTCCGCGAAACTGAGCGCCGCATTAAGCACGCTTTCCAAGACCATCGTCAAAAAGCAAATGTCTCTATTCCTAGTCCAGACCCCAATGTCCGTTCCGCTGAAGTCAAACTCAGGAGATACTTGGGTACCCAAGTGCGAATCTTGCCCGCAAAGCCCGGCCATCCCGGCAAGATTGAAATTGAGTATTACAGCGACTCGGACCTAAACAGGATCTACGATACGCTACTTTCCAGGAACGACTCCGTGGCGAATCCAGCTGCCGCGTCCGCTAATGGGTAATCCATGTAATTCTCTTTTAGGCAATTATTAACCCTAACTCTCTTTCTCCCCTCACTCGCACAGGCTGCACGGCCTTGGTTTCGTTGGTCGTCGACCGTAACGAAGTTTCCGATGTGTTTTTCTTGCCACCCCGCGAACCGATGTGTTAGCGTCACGTTTCGTTCAAGAGTGATCCATATTACTTGCGTATATCCGACTACAAACCGCTTGGGGCTTGGCGTTAGTTGTACCTTGTAGTGCGCGTTATTTCCTTTCATGATTCTACAGAGCGATAGTCCCCCTTCAGATACTTTCCTGACCGCCTTGCGGCGCCGGTTGAGCAAACAGGCCTTTGAGACGTGGTTCCAGCCGCTTACTGTTTCGAGTAACCAGAGAGACGGAGTCGTGCGAATTGCGGCGCCGAATTCTGCGGTGCGCGACTGGATTATGTCGACCTATGCAACTGCGCTTGATGAAGCGCTGCTCGAGTTGAAGTTGGACGGAGGCCGCATCGAGTGGATGATTCCTCGTAAGAAAGATCGCGAGGGGAATCTTGAGACTGTAGCCACGGTAGCTTTGAAGGATTCAGAGGCGGACTCAACGCAACCGTTAGAAACAACTGCTGTCGACTTGCCCGGCGTTTCCTCGTCGCCCCTGAATGAGAAATATTCTTTCGATACGTTTGTGGTGGCGTCCTGCAATCGATTTGCCCACGCTGCGGCGCAGGCCGTGGCAGAGGCTCCGGGCAAGACATACAACCCTCTCTACCTCTACGGTGGTGTAGGTCTGGGCAAAACTCACCTGGTCCAGGCCACTGGTCACGCGATAAAGAAAAGCAATCCAAAGTTGCAGGTAGCGTATGTCTCCCTCGAACGTTTCATGAATGAGTTGATCAATGCGATCCGGTACGGTTATGACAAGACACACGTTTTCCGCGAAAGGTATCGATCGATTGATGTTCTTTTAATTGACGATATTCAATTCATTGCCGGCAAAGAGCGCACTCAGGAAGAGTTCTTCCATACGTTTAATGCGTTGTATGATGGTCAGAAGCAGATCGTTCTCACTTCGGACTGTCCGCCTCGAGAGATACCAGAAATTGAGGAGCGCCTTCATTCGCGCTTTGAGTGGGGCCTAATCGCCGATTTGGAGCCCCCGGATTTGGAGACCAAGATCGCAATCCTTCGTCGCAAAGCAGAAATTCAGCGCGCGGAACTTCCTGACGATGTGGCTCTTTTTCTGGCAAGCAACAGCAAACACAATATTCGCGAACTTGAGGGGTCTCTGATTCGCGTTCTCGCGATGGCCTCTCTCAGAGGTTTGCCTCTGACAAAGACGCTCGCACAGGAAGCTATGCGTGGCGTGTCACGTCGGTCTGACGACAATCCAGTATCCATTGCTCGAATACAGAAGGCGGTAGCGGATCATTATAAGTTGACGGTTGACAATCTCCGGGCGCGGTCAAATGTTCGACACGTCCTGGTACCCAGACAGGTAGCCATGTATCTGTGCAAACGTCTAACCAAAAAAAGCTATCCGGAGATTGCGCGGGAATTTGGCGGGAAGCATCACACCACAGTTATTCACTCTGTGGAAAAAATTGACGGCCTGTTAACTACCGATCCAGATCTGAGTACTGTAGTTAGGCGACTAACTGAGAGCCTTGGTGCTCAGTAGAACAAAGAAGCGCTCGACTTTAAGGTTGATTTCCACAAAGCGAAGTAAAAAACTTTCGACCCTTCTGTGGAATCAGAACTGTAAGAACGTAATCTGAACATCTTTCACAATGGTATCTTCGAACTCATCATAATTTCTAAGGGTCTACGGATTCAACGGTTAGCTAAGCTTTTCACATTTCCACAGGCCAATACTACTATTACTAAAGATTCTCAGATCAAAAATACCCTTAGTTATAACCAGAAGCCTGTGCATTGCAAATAGAGAAACCAAAAGTGTGGTATAAGAAAGAAAATTTGAGGGAGTAAGATCAATGCAATTTATGATGGCGCGGAGCGCGCTGCAAAAAGAACTGGCTTTCGTCCAGGGAATAGTCGAGCGAAAGAATACGATTCCTGTTTTAGCGAACATTTTGATCGAGTCAGCGGGTGAGAACGCGATCAGAATTAGCGGGACTGATCTGGATGTTACGATCAGGTGCGATGCAGACGCGCAGGAAATATCGTCTCAAGGAGCAATTTGTGTTCAGGCTCGAAAACTGTTCGATATTGCCAGGCTACTCCCCGATGCTCCGGTCAGCTTTCGGAAGGAAGAAAATGAATGGGTTACGGTTGAGTGCGATCGGTCAAGGTTCAGACTGCCGGGAATCTCAAAAGACACGTTTCCTGAATTACCCGGTTTCAAATCGACACCGCTAAAATTGCCGGCTTCTCTGGTTAAGCTCCTGATTGACCGGACCATCTTCGCAATCACGCAGGAAGAGGGACGCTACACTCTTTCCGGGGCGAAATTTGAACTCGATAAACAAGGCGTCAAGATGGTGACCACAGACGGCCACCGACTGGCGTTTGTCTCGACCAACGAGGTCGATCAGGAATTGCTGAATGGAAGCCTGGACGTGTTGATACCGCGAAAGACGCTGGCCGAACTCAATAAACTAACATCTGATTTCGAAGGCGAAATAAGTCTGGGAGCTGATGAAAATCATGTCTACTTTCAGGTGGGATCAAGGCTTTTGATCTCGAGGTTGTTATCGGGGCAGTTTCCGAACTATGAAATGGTGATGCCGAAGAACAACGATCAGTCTGCTGTTTTCGACACCCTATCGCTAAATCAAGCTATCCGGCGGGTGGCTTTAATGGCCGATGATCGTTCGCACGCGGTGCGCTTTCGTCTGAGCAAGGAACAGTTGTTGATAAGTTCACAGAACGCCGAAGAAGGCGAAGCGCGCGAAACCGTGGGAACCGATTTCACCGGCGAAGAAACTGAGATTGGTTTCAACGCGCAATATCTTCAGGATTTTCTGAACGTTGTCGGAACAGAAAAAATCGCCTTTGAATTCAAGGATGGAAATTCACAGGCGCAGTTGCGGCCGGTCGCGGAAGAAAAACAGGATTATAGATACGTAGTCATGCCCATGAGATTGTAAACCTCACTTCTCAACGACAGACGGCCTTAAGGAGCACACAGGTTTTTCGCGCGGGCGCCACTTCAAAGATGGCGCTCGTTTTGTTTTTCAGAAATTGCCGGTGATCGCGTCGGGCCGGACCGAAGCGTGTGGTAAAATTTCGATGTGTTGCTTAAATCGATCCGGGCTGAGAGCTTCAGAAACCTTAACGGGTCCGTCGACTGTGGAAGCGGCATTAATATTCTCTACGGTAACAACGGCCAGGGTAAAACAAATTGGCTGGAAGCGATCTATCTTCTCGCCTACGCAAAGTCTTTTCGCACGCGGCAGCTTCACGAGACGATAAACTTCACTGGGAGCGCGGCTTCAATCCTGGGAACAGTCGCCCGGGGCAGTGGCATTGAACGCGAACTCGAAGTCCATCTTCAGGCAAGCTCAAGACAAACTCTGGTTAACGGCAAGCGAGAATCTCTGGCGCGTTACGCGGCGCAACTTCATGCCGTATGTTTCACTGCCGACGAACTAGAGGTAATACGCGGAGGCCCGGAAGCGCGCCGTAATTTCATCGATCGTGGTGCGATCTCTCTGCATCCTCCATATGTCCAGACGCTCATCAACTATAACAAGATAATCAAACAAAAGAAGAGACTCCTACAACAAACAGCTGAGGACCGCGTCCAATTAGAAGAACTGGTCGAACTTTTGGAGCCGTGGAACGGCCAACTGGTTAGTCTAAGTGCACAGGTTCACAGGGCCCGCACTGACTATGTGATTTTTCTGAATGACGCGCTTGAGCACAGTCTGTTTGGCGACAGGATATCTATCCGATACGTATCGTCGTTGGAAGGGAAAGGGGATCTGAGCGATTACGAGGGTTTGATCGCCGAACGCCTTAAGGCTCGGATGCAGGCCGAGGTGTTTGCCGGAACCTGTTTGATCGGGCCTCATCGCGACGACTTGAACGTCCTTTTCGGGGACCGGGATCTGCGTAGTTTTGGCAGCTCCGGTCAACAGCGTAGTGCATTGATAACGCTTGATTTAGCGGCGATTTCAGTGTATTATTCCAAGCATCAAGATTATCCGATTTTCCTCGTCGATGATGCCGACGCTGAACTCGATGGAAACCGGATTGAGCGCTTGCTGGATTACCTGGATGGACGCACGCAAACTTTCCTTACTACTTCCAAGAAGAGCCACTTCGAGCGATTTAGTCAACGAGCGAAATTCTTTGAGGTTTGTGAAGGCGCGGTGAGGGAAGAGACGTCTTTGAATGCGGCAATTACAAGGGCAGCAAATGTCATCTGAAAATAGCGATAACGGAAGTGAAGGTAAGGAAGAATTGGCAACACCATCATCAAAACTGAAGAATAAAAAAGAAACTTACGACTCGTCTTCGATCGCCGTCCTGGAAGGACGCGATGCCGTGCGCAAACGACCGGCGATGTATATAGGGTCGACGGGTGAGTTGGGCCTGCATCATCTGGTTTACGAAGTTGTTGATAACTCCATCGACGAAGCCTTGGCAGGGTATTGTGACCTGGTCGAGGTAACTATCCATCTCGATAACTCGATTACGGTGATAGACAACGGCCGCGGCATTCCCGTTGACATGATGAAGAAGGAAAAGCGCTCGGCTGCCGAAGTCGTGATGACAAAGTTACATGCCGGCGGCAAGTTCGACTCGAATGCTTATAAAGTTTCCGGAGGATTACATGGCGTCGGTGTTTCAGTGGTGAATTTTCTTTCTGAATGGCTCCACGTTGAAATCTGGAGGGACGGAAAAACTTACGAACAAGAGTACGTTCGGGGTGTAGCCGAAGGGCGTTTGGAACAGACCGGCAAGACGCGAAAACGCGGCACGAAGATCACCTTCAAACCTGACCCCCAGATTTTCGATACGATTGAATTCAGTTTCGACAAACTGTCAGAACGTTTACGCGAAAAGGCCTTTCTCAATAAGGGCATTCGCATCACGATTCATGACGAGCGTGAGGAGCCTGAGAAGTCGCACGAGTTTTATTATCGCGGCGGCATCGCTGAGTTCGTTAAGCACCTCAACAAGAACAAGAGTGTGCTGCACGACAAACCGATTTATTTCGAGAAGGTCAGCGACGTACTTTCGATCGAAGTGGCCATTCAGTACAACGATGGCTATGACGAAAAGGTCTATTCGTTCGCCAACAACATCAACACGGTCGACGGCGGCACTCACCTTTCGGGATTTCGTTCGGCGTTCACTCGCACAATCAACGCCTATGCTCAGTCGTCGGGCCTGGCAAAGAACTTCAAAACTTCGCTCACCGGTGATGACGTGCGCGAAGGCCTGGTTGCGGTCATCTCGGTCAAGCTTCCGCAACCGCAGTTCGAAGGCCAGACCAAAGGCAAGCTCAACTCTGACGTCAAAGGCGCCGTCGAGTCGTTTCTTAACGATCGCCTGACGGAGTATCTCGAGCAGAATCCCACAGTGGCTCGACGTATCGTGGGCAAGTCACTCGATGCCGCGCGCGCGCGTGACGCGGCCCGCAAGGCCCGCGAGATTGTCCGCAAAGGCGCCATGGGTTCGACGATGTTGCCTGGTAAGCTCGCTGACTGTCAGGAGCGCGATCCGGCGCTGTCGGAAATCTATATTGTCGAGGGCGATTCGGCCGGCGGTTCAGCCAAGCAGGGCCGCGATCGTAAGAACCAGGCCATCCTTCCGCTTAAGGGAAAAATCCTGAACGTGGAAAAAGCGCGTTTCGACAAGATGCTCGGCCACAGCGAGATCAAATCGCTGATCACCGCGCTCGGCACCGGCATTGGTAAAGAAGATTTTGATGCGAGCAAACTGCGTTACCACAAAATCATTCTGATGACTGACGCTGACGTGGACGGTTCGCACATCCGGACGCTCCTGCTCACTTTTTTCTATCGGCAAATGGCCGAGCTGGTTGAGAAGGGCTATGTCTACATAGCCCAGCCTCCTTTGTTTAAGGTGAAGCGTGGGAAGAAGGAAGAATACATCAAAGACGAAGGCTTGATGACCCGTTATCTGATGCGCATGGCGACCGCGGACATGACGGTAAAGTCAGTCGGAGCAAAGAAGGACATTGAAGGCAAAGAGCTCGCTCTCTCGTTGGAAAAGCTTGTCGAACTGAAACGTTACTGCGAGCGCACCGTGCGCCGGCTCGCCGGCGACTTTCACCTGCTCGACATACTTCTGGAGGCCTTTGCCGGAAAGAAAGGTGTGTGGCGCAAGCAAGGGGCTACGTTGCGCAGCATCTTTCAGGATGGCGACCTGATGGCCAAAGTAGAGGGAAAATTAGCCAAGGCGGGCTTCAAAACTGAACTCTCGACCGATGAAGAACACGGCTTGTGGGAGATTGAAACTACGACCACTTCAGGGGTAGGTGTATCGGTCGATTGGAACTTTGCCAGCTATGTTGAGTTTCAAAAGGCCGTCGAACTTTACATGACTCTGGAAGACGATCTGGCGCCACCCTTTATCACCGGTACGAATGGGACCAGCGAAGAGATCCCGACGCGTGAGGAGTTGTTGCAGAGGGTCCTGGCCGCAGCCAAGAAGGATCTGTCGATTCAGCGCTATAAGGGATTAGGCGAAATGAATCCGGAGCAGCTCTGGGAAACAACCATGAACCCTGAGAAGCGTACGTTGTTACAAGTCAGGATTGATGATGCAGTCGAAACTGACGATATTTTTTCGATTCTGATGGGCGACGCCGTCGAACCGCGTCGCAAGTTCATCGAAGACAACGCGCTGGACGTCAGAAACTTGGATATCTAACTGCGTTGCGCGAGTTGGCAACTCGCTACTCTTCTCCATATCTATCCGCGCGAAAGCGCCAAAGCTTAACTTCAGATCCCGTCGGAATTCCGGCTTTGCGGGAAGCGATCTCTACCTGACGGGCGGCCGTGTCAATTCCTTCAAGATGCGGCAGCAGCAGACCTCTCCGAACGCCGTTCGCATCTTCCACGATCACGCCATAAACATTTGGATCCAGGTTTTCGATCGTTGTAGGTTCCGGTGCCGAAAGCACGTCGACTGAATACTTCAACGCAGGTAACTCATCCGCGCGGACCGGTGGAAAACGCGGGTCACGCGTAGCGGCGCTGACCGCGTTGGCGATTAGCTCTTCCGCAAGCGTGCCCTTCACCGGCTCAATTGTGCCGATGCAGCCGCGCAAGTCTCCTGCACGGGTCTTGATAGAAACGAAACAGGCGGCTCTTGCCTTAAGAAGCTCGGAAGGATTTTCGGGAGTTGCGATGACCTCGCCCCTGGTGATGAAGGTCTCGATGACTCGGCGAGCCAGAGCGGGAAGCTCGGCGCCGGTTGAATACCTAGTGTCCGCATGAGTTTCTGACCCACCCGCTGACGCAGGTGCTACTGACTCAGACTGCGCGCGCTGCACGGACGAGACGTCCGCGCTCCCGGCGGCGAACAATTGCGCTACCAGATAACCGACACCAAACGGCGCCTCGTAACTGAAAAGTTCGCAGGACTGATCGAGCCCTTCCCCGGCGCCAATCGCCACCAGCATCGATCGATAACCACATTCGCCCGCCCTGCGGCGCAGCTCCGGGTCGAGGTCAACGATCCGTCTGGTGGCGCAACTGCGAATCGCGTCGACAACTTCTTCATCGAACAGATGTGCTTGCGGATTGAAGCCCGCCGGTGCTTCCGGCTTCAATCGGTGACTGAGATCGCCGCTGGCGATAAACGCAACGGGCCGTCCCAACTTATCGACAGCTGCGCGGATGCATTTACCGAAGCGAACGTGATCTTCGTTCGAGAGAAAGCTATAACCCAGCGCGACGACGCGGCCGCTCCAGCCGTTTCGTTGCAGAAAGTAGAGCGGCACCGCGGTGCCGTGATCCAGTTTGCGTCCTATAATTCTGAGCGTCAGGAGATTCTCTGCGGCGGCCGCGCGGGTAATCTCGGTTAGCAATTCATCATCCAGCTCCGCGGAAACCGCGGCGGCCGGAGCGCGAAAGTCTGCGAAGTCGCCATAGAGCTGGGGGCCGTCATAGGCGACAAAAGCCTGAGACTCGAGCGGTGCGTGTGGTGAAATCAGGATGATGGTTTCGGCGCCGCTGGCTATGACGCGCTCAGTCAGCTCAGCCATTGCGTTGATCGAGCTGCGCACGTCGGCAATCGCCTCGCGCCCTACCTCTGGAACCATAATTGGAGGATGCGGGGCAATGCCGGCAAAAACTACTGAGCTCGTGTGGGCCATAACTCAACCATAGCGGCCTTGGAGGATCAGCGAGGGAAATCTGATTATTAGTGAACGACGTGATTCTAGCACTGACGCGATTGTGTCAGAAGCCCGCGCGTAAGCAAGGGCGACAGTCGTATTGGTGGCCAATCGATGGTCAAAGAGCCGCGGAACACCCTTTCCCTTTCGTGATAAGTGCTCGCGCCTCTGGCCCTCCCTGACGGTCGGGCTTCTGACACGCCCTGGGAAGCCCGGGCGTTAGCAGGGCTCGCAAAACGGGTTTATGATGTGCACCTCATGGATCGTTTCGATGTCCTGATCGTTGGCGCGGGGCCTGCCGGGTCTTTCGCGGCTGAACGCCTTGCGCGCGTGGGCGTGCGGGTCGCCCTGTTCGATGGGCGCCCGCCGGGCGAGCCTAAGGCCTGTGGCGGTGGCGTTACTTCGAAGGCGTTGAAAGCCTGGCCACATCTGCTCGAAGCGGTCGGCCGCACTATCGACGAACTCGACCTGTACTCGCCTTCGGGCAAACTCCTGCATTTGAAACTCGACGAATCTTTCGCGGTTTACTCGCGCATTGCGTTTGACACTTTCCTGCGCGAACGTGCCCGTGACGCCGGCGCCCGGGTCTTTACAGAAAAAGTTTCCGCGCGCGGCTTCAAACAGACGGCCGATGGTTGGATAGTGCGCGCGCAGAGCGGCGCAGAGTTTTCGAGTGAATGGCTAGTGGGCGCCGATGGCGCGAACAGCGCGATTGCAAAGAAACTCGCCGGCCCCTTGCCGCCGGCTGAGATGGAAGTGGCGTTTGGATATCGCGCCCCTTTGCCGGATGACGGCAACGCGGCCACGGTGGTTGCGTTTCTGCCCAGGTGGGTTGGTTACGCGTGGGCCTTTCCCCGTCCCGACCATATTTCGTTTGGCATTGCGACGACCCAGGATGCTTTTGATCATGAAGCTCTCGACAGGCTTCTTTGGGATTTTATGGTCAGCTATTACGAGGTAGCGCAAGTGGGAAACTCGCGTCCCGGCATGCGTCTTTGGTCGAACGGAAAAACAGCAGCCCAAATTAGCAACTTGAGCCACATCCGCGCAGAGCTCAAGAAAACTGCCGAGCGTTACGCCGCGCGCATTCCCGGCCTCGAGCCGCGAACGTGGGACACGCGCCGCGCCTGCGGCAAACACTGGGCACTGCTTGGTGACGCGGCCGGATTTGCAGATCCGGTCACCGGCGAAGGAATCTATTACGCTTTGCGTTCGGCGGAACTCTTCGCCGATGCTTATCTGGCCGGCGCGCCATTGAATTACGAACGGCTCTGGCGCGCTGACTTCGGGCGCGAATTACAGCGTGCCTCGCAGATGCGGCGCAAGTTCTACGGAAACTTCTGGGGCGCGCCGTTTACGGAAAGAATGATCGAATTCGCGCGTGGCCATCGGGGCATCCGCAAGGTGCTCGGCAAATTGGTGGCCGGTGAACAAGGCTATACCGGTCTCAAACGCAAACTCGCCCGCAGCGCGCTGAAGCCTCTGTAGGACCAAGCTGACTTATCCGGTCACGGTTAGAGTATTTTTCAAATCCCACTTGAATCTTGCCTGGCGAAAAATGTAGTCTGTTTAGGCCCTGGCTTGTTTGGTCTCAGTTCAGTTGGCCATGTGTTTCACGCTATTTAGTCTCCTCTCCGGTTCCAAAAGCTGCTCTGGTTCCAAAAGCTGCGCCTAAGAGTTTCGATGGGAATTCACGGAAATCTTCATACGATGAGTGTCTCCGACCTGCTCCAGTTTCTGGCGACGGGCCGGAAGACCGGCACGCTCAAACTTGGGCGTGGCGGCATCGTAAAGGAGATCTATCTCGAGCATGGATTGATCGTTGGCTCGACCTCGAACGACCCGCGCGAGCTTCTGGGCCAGGTCCTGCTGCACTACGGCAAGATCGAGGAAGCTCAACTGCAGACGGCGATGGAAATCCAGCGCCAGTTCGGAGGCAAGCTGGGAGTGATTCTGGCTGCGCGGGACTTCGTCACTCAGGATGATGTAGTCGAAGTGCTGCGCACGCGGACGCTGGAGATCATCTACGATCTTTTCATTTGGGAGGAAGCCGAATTCGAATTTTTCGATAACGAGCCAGTGCCGGCCGATCTAATTCGCATTCAGGTGAACGCCACGTCCGTGATCATGGATGGAATCTATCGCATCGATGAGTGGGCGCGCTATCGGAAAGTCATCCCTTCCGAACGCGCTTTCTTTGAGCTCAACTCTGGCTGGACTCAATGGCTTACCGAAAGTAAAGAGGTGCGTGAAGTCCTTTATCTAGTCGAAAAGCGCATGACCGCGGCTGAGATTTGCTACAACATGCACACGTCTCTCTTTCACGCGTGCGCGTTGCTCTTTGATCTGATTGCCAAGGACGTCATCAGGTTGGCGGGCGAGGCGCCCGAACCTCCCGAAGCCGCTGATTTATCCGCGCTAAACCTACCCCAGACTGTTCCTGAATTGATATCGCTGGCTCGTGCCGAGCTGAAGGAAAACAATGCCGAGAATGCGCTGGCGATTATTCAGAGCGCGCTTGAGCAGGGAGGAAAGACTCCCGAAGTCCATCGTTTGCACGAAGAGGCGGAAAAGAAATTGATCGCCCAGCTTTATCGGGACGGATTGTCGCCGCGCGCGGTTCCCCGGATGGTGGTGACCCAGGAACAGCTTGAACACGAGCGACTTGGGCCGGAGGAAGGCTTTGTCCTTTCCCGCATTAGCGGTGAATCGGATATCGAGTCAATTCTTTCAGTCTGCCCTTTTCGCGAAGCCGATAGCCTGCGGATGATTAAGAAACTGCTGGATGGCGGCGTCATCGAAATCTGACTTTTTCTTGAGTCGCCAGCAAAGCAAGGCCTATAATCTCGCGCCGTCATCCCCCCAAACTTATGACAGCAGGCCTCAGACGAGCCTTGCGCAAACTGGTTCTGCCCCTCAAGTCTTACACGGTTCGGAGTTCAAAGTCGCCACTTACGCACATAAGTCACACATCGTCTATGAGTACAACGCAGACATCAAAGTCGAGAAGCCGACGATATAGTCGTACCTGAATCTGGAATCGAGTCATAACCGGATCAACTCCGCTGACACCAGGGCCGGCCGCTGCTGACATTTACTATTTGCCGTTGACCTTTTAGTATTCCCACACTATGCCAGAACAAGAATTTGATAAAAAAGCAGTCGTCGCATTGCTGAACGAGATTATGGAAGAAGAGCTGGCCGGCGTAGTGCGCTATACGCATTACGCGCTAATGGTTTTTGGCCACAGTCGCATCCCGATCGTGAGTTGGCTGCGAAGCGAAGCCACTGTTTGCTTGTCGCACGCCAACGCTGCCGGGGAAATGGTTACTCACCTCGGCGAGCATCCTTCGCTCAAGATTGGGGCGCTGCTGGAAACCCAGAAGCATGGCATCAACGACATTCTGCTGGAATCATTGGCCGCAGAAAAAACCGGACTCGCACTCTACCAGAAACTCTTGGAAGCCGTCCGTGACCGTTCGGTGTTCCTGGAAGAGTACGCGCGGAAAATGATTGCGGAAGAAGAAGAACACCTGGGCGAAGTCAACAAGATGCTGCGCAAACCCGGCGAGATCGCGCGCTTCCAGACTTCAACGGTGGGAAATTAAGACCGCACCTCGAGCGCAATTCCAACGCCGCCACAAACTCTGGCAATGGTTCCAGTGACTTGATCAAAGTCGAAGGGTTTACCGATGATGCCCGCAACTAAATCGAGCTCACCCGAAGGGGGTTGAGCGGTGGCGCCATAGCCGGTAACCAGAACCACGGGCAGTTCGGGCCGGCGTTTCCGAATTGCGCGGGCAGTTTCCCAGCCGTCCATTTCCGGCATCGCTAAATCCGTGAACACCAGATCAAAGTCCTGAGTCGACACTTTTTCAATCGCCTCTCGGCCGCCCTGCACCGCCACTACCTTGTGATCCAAATCTGTGAGCATGTCGGCGAGCGTTTCCCGCACGAACTCCTCATCGTCAACCACCAGAACTGAGAGCGGAGCGGTTTGCGCGTCCGGACGGCTCAGTACCGAAATCAGCTCGTCGGGTGCGGCCAGCGGCAAGTCAATGTAGAACGTCGTTCCTTTTCCGAGCTTTGAATCGACGGTGACCATGCCCTCGTGCCGCTCAATGATGCCGTAACTGACGGCCAGGCCCAGACCGGTGCCTTTCACTCCTTTAGTCGTATAGAAAGGCTCGAAGATGCGCTCGCGCACTTCTTCATTCATACCGGTTCCGGTATCGGCAAAGCGCAGTTGCAAACGGTCGCCCTTCTGCTTGCAGCAAATCGTAAGACTGCCACCCTGCGGCATGGCGTCGACGGCATTGACGATTAAGTTCACAAAGACCTCGCGCAGCTCTGACGCGCTGCCGCGAGTGAAGAATCGTCCCGCGGCATTCAACGTAACGTCGACATTGAGGCCCTCAGCTCGCGCTTCGTTCTGCCAGCGAGTGCGCGTAATCTCGATCGCGTCGCGCAGCAATCCTCCGACGTCGAGTAATTCGAGTTCCGCGGCAACGGACTTGCGCGCGAAAGTTTGAATGCGCCGCACGGTCGCCGCCGCATCTTCAGCCGCGGTGACGATAATGCCCAGGCTGCGAATCAGTTCTTCGTCTTTTACCCGCCGCAGAATAAGTTGCGCGCGGCCCAGAATCGCAGCTAGCGAATTGTTGAAATCGTGCGCCACGCCTGAAGCAAGTTGCCCCAATGCGCGTAGTTTGTCAGCGCGCGCGGCCCGCTCGCGTTCCTGCTTCTGTTCCGTGATGTCGTGCGCAATTCCCAGCACCCCGGTGGTCTGGCCGTCGACAATAATGGGCGCACTGTTGATGGCCGCATAGCGAACGGTTCCGTCGCGCGCGATATAACGCGATTCAAGCCTTTGCGGCTCGCCATGCAAGGCCTGGGCAAAACGATCAGTGCGCATTTCTCGATCTTCTTCGTGTGTGCGTTCGAGAAAGTGATGACCGATAATTTCGTCGAGTTCATACCCGGTCATATCGAGCATGGCCTTGTTGCACCACTTGTAATTGCCTTCGGTGTCCAGGGCATAGATCGCTTCGCGCGCGCTTTCCAGAATGTTCTTTAGGAGCGATTGTCGCTCCCGCGCGACCGCCTCGACCTTGCGCAGCTCTGAAAGGTCCCTCGCTGTGCAGACGGCGCCGACGGTTTGACCGCGCTCGTCCAGCACCGGCTCGACCGTTACCAGCACCGGTCGGTTCAAGTGATGAGGCAGGATTTCCACGTTGATACTTCCCGATTGCCTTAGCGCCTGCTCCACAATGCAGGCCGCATCGTCCGAACTCGCCAACAGGATGTCGCAGCACTTTCGCCCCAGCAGCGATTCCGGGGGCGCATTGTCCATGGCCGCGCCGGCGCGGTTAACGCGGCTTAGCCGTCCGGTGCGATCGAAAATGAAAATGCCGTCCGACATGGCGTCAAAGGTCGACTCCCATTCCTTCTTGGCGCGCGCTACCATTTCGAACAGCTCAGCCTGGGCAATACCCGTGGCCAATTGCGCCGCGACCGACTCTACCAGCAGGACCTCATCCTCGGCCCATCGCCGATTACTTTCGGCTTGATGAATCGAGATCACGCCGCGAAACTCTCCGTTCACAGTCAACGGGTAATCAATCAGAGAGCAAAGTCCGGCAGAAACAGAATGCGCGCGCAGACATTCATTAAATTCAGGAGTGCCGCCCGCGTACTGCTGGGCGTCGTCAATTACCAGCGGCGTCAATGAGGTCAGAAAATGCCGACGAAGCAAATCGTCGTAGTCATCGTCAGACGCCTCGACGGATTTGCAACCCGGGGCCAGATATTCGCGTTGGGCAGTTGATCGATCGCCGGTCGAATCATAGAGACGGACCTGAACGCGAGACGCGGAAAGCGCCGGGCCCAACTCTCGGGCAGCGGTGTCCAGGACGTCCGTCAGGCTTAGTGAAGCGCGAATGGCGAGGCTTAACTTATTGACCAGCGCTTCGCGCATCGATGTGGTTTCTGCTTTTTGATAAAGGCGCGCCTGTCGAATCGCAATGCCGGTTTGATCGGCGGCTGACTTGGCTACTTCGATATCCGCCTCACTCCAGTGACGGAGCTGCTTGGTTGTCGACAGCCCAAAAGCGCCGAGCAATTCCTGGCCCACGGTCACGCCAACATACATGATGGACTTAACGTCCATCGGCTTCAGTATTCCTTCATACAGCTCGCGAATGCGTTCGTCGTTGGCTACGTCATCAAATGCCATGACGCCATGTTTTTCCATTGCGGCTGTCAATCCCTGAACCTGGGGCAAATCAAAGTCGCGGCCCGCGGGCACTACTTCCGCGACGTGGTATTCGGCGGCATTGGTAATGCGACCCGCTCGTGCATCTTTCATAAAGAGCGAACAACGATCGACTTCAAGGTGCTCGCCCAGTTCACGTACGGCGGTCTCAAATACCTCGGATACATCCAGAGTGCGACGCACGGCCTGGGATATTCGGTTGGTGAGCGCGGCGCGTTCGGCTTGTTGCGCCAGAGCTTCTTCAGCCAACTTGCGTTCCGTAATGTCACGATCTGCGCCGCGATAACCGATGAGGTTGTTCTGCTGATCGAATACTGGCAGACCGTTGGATTCCAGATACCGATATCCGCCCTGTTTGTGCTTCCAACGCAGAACCAGACCGGTCCAGCCGCGTCTTTCACTGATAAATTGCGGCAAGAGCTCTTCGACTTTGCGCCGATCATCTTCGTGCAAAAAGGCGACAGAATGGGCGCCCAGCATCTCTTCTGCGGTGTAGCCCAGAATCTGCTCGATCGCCGGATTTGTGTAGGTGTGTTTCCCATCGAGATTGATTGCCCAAATCCACTCGTTGGTGGTTTCAACGATCGAGCGAAACTTCTCTTCACTATCTTTCAGGGCTTCTTCCGCGCCCTTGCGGGCGCTGATATCACGAGCAATGCCCTGGACTCCGATCGCTTTTCCATCCTGATAAATTAACCGGCTGCTCAGTTCAAGCGGAATGCGCCGGCCCGACTTGGTATTGATATCAAGTTCGTAGACAGTCGATACGTCGGTGTCGAGTTTGCGGGCCATCATCGCCCGAGCCAGGTCTACCTGTTCGGGCACAACAACCTGGGTAAGATTCATATTGAGCGCTTCCGCCCGCGTATACCCGGTTACGCGCTCACCGGTCTGATTCAGCGAAGTGAAGTTGCCGGCAAGATCGATCGTGTAGATGATGTCGTTAGCGTTCTCGAACAGTTCGCGATAACGCTCTTCGCTTTCCCGCATAGCGGCCTCGGCGCGCTTACGTTCGGTTACGTCGGTTGCGAGGACGAGCTTGGCCGGCCGGCCGGCAAAGGGCAGCCGGTGCCAGGACACCTCAACTTCGATGAACGTGCCGTCTTTGCGTTTGTGACGCCACTGACCCGCGAAACCATAATCCGCTTCAGTGCTGCGCACTTGCGGCAGAAGTTCGGGAATGCCTTCAGGGGGACGAATGTCTTTGACGGTCATGCCCAGAAATTCTTCGCGTGAATAGCCATAGCGATCGACCGCACAGTCATTGACCGCCAGGAAGGCAAATGTTTCTTCGTCAACGAGCCACATCGGGTGTGGGTTACCTTCGAACAAAAGCCGGTACTCTTCATTCGATTTCTCTAACGCTACTTCTGTGTGAATGCGTTCCGTTACGTCCCGAACAACGGCCGTGAATAAGCGCCGGTTGTCGGCGAAGAACTCTCCCAACGAAATTTCGAGTGGAATCTCCTCGCCCGATTTGTGAAGTCCGGAAATCCTTACCGTATCCGGGACGGCATGACGTCGTGCGGCTTTGTAGTCAGATTCCTTGACGCTGCGGTGTATATGACGCAGACAATCGGGCACCAGGAGCGTCAGCGAAGAACCAACCATTTCAGATGTTTCATAACCAAAGATTCTTTCAGCGGCCGGATTGGCAAACAAGATCTTGCCCGACTCTTCAAGTGTTATGATGGCATCCGAAGCAGTTTCAGCTACCACCCGATAGCGGGCTTCGCTTTCACGCAGCGCCTTCTGAGCCAGTTGCTGTTCGGTAACGTCGCGCACCACGCCGCGAACGCCCAGTAATTCTCCCTGGGCGTCACGTTCGAGCGTGACGATTCCTTCCAGGTATCGCGGCTCGCCTAAAGCGTTCTTTACACAACTGGTGAAACGAACCGGTTCGAACGACTTCACGGTCCTCATCTCTGCGATGTCGCGGCCCGCGGTTTCCGGGCCAATCAATAAACTGAGTGGTTGGCCAATCAATTCAAACGAGGCCTTACCAAAGAATCGCGCTCCAGCTTCATTAATACTGGTGATGCGTCCATCCATGTCGCGGGTGTAAATGATATCCGCTGCTTGTTCGACAATGTCGCGATAACGCCGCTCGACGCGATGACGTTCGGCGAGGCGCGCTACCTTGACCAGTAGTTCTTCATGACGGAAGGGAATTTCAATGTAATCGTCGGCGCCGGCCCCGAAACCTTCCAGCATCGCCGCCTCTCCTTTAAGCACCGCGCTAACCAGTAGGACCGGGGTATTGGCGGTGAGAGGATTTTTCTTCAGACGCTGACATAACTCCATCCCGTTCATCTGCGGCATGACGACATCGCAGATAATGATGTCCATTCTGACTGTCGCGGTTATTTCAAGCGCGCGGTGTGGCGTGATCGCTTCGAGCACTTTATAACCTTCCGGCTCGAGCAGATCCTTAAACAGATCAAGCGCTACCTGGTCGTCGTTAACGATCAGAACTGTTGGGGGATTTTTCAGTTGTCTGTTCATCAAGAGGTGCGGAAATCCGCCCGGCCGTGTTGGAGAGGGGAGGTTGTTGAGGGCCGCCACACCCCGAGGCGCTATCATCGGCGGACGGGAAATGGAAGACTAAAGCGGGCCAGGGATTAGACACTCCCAGGCCAACTCAGTATAGCAAAGGCCAAACAAGTTTGTCATCAGCGGAATATGGCCGGAATTCAGGGCTTTTTTTGGCTTGGAGAGACTTGAGAGCCTGGAGACTTGGCGAAATAGCCGGGTCGGTAGTTGAGCTTGAACTCTTCTTTCCGAAGGTCGGGGTTGACGACCTCAATCGCCACGCGACGATAGGATCCATCGCGGGTCTTGTTCGAAGGGGAATACGCCACCAGGTACTGCTCTCTTAGATCTTTCTGGATTTGGGCAAACGCCTCTCGTAATTCGCGTTCGTTGCGAGGAAAGTAAGCACGACCACCCGTAGCCCCGGTGATCTTTTTTAAGGCGCCTTCGTCGATTCCAAACTGGTATCGATCACCTATGCCGATGGCATAGATTAACGAGTCGGCTTTCACGGCGCGATTGATCGCGTCCTGCATGTGCACTTGGCTGATCGTGTCCTCGCCGTCGGTCAACAGAATGATCGCGCGCCGAGTATGTTCGGCTGAGGCTGAAAGCAGTTCGTTCGAGGTCGCCCAAATCGCATCCCAAATCGCGGTTGAACCGGCCAACTGTTGTTGCGTGTCTGATATCGGCGGCGTGCCGCCGACTACCACACCTCCGCCGATGTAACCGGAGGGCGGCACAAACTGGACCTGATCGATGGCCCGGCGCAGGCGGCCAATGTTCCCGGTCAATCCCTGTTCGAGGGTTACTTCGCCGGTGAATGAAACCACTGCGGCCTCGTCTCTATTTGGGCGCAGAACGGACTCAAGAAACGATTGAGCCGCCGCTTTCTCTTCGGGCAAAGTCCGCTCTTCGGATCCGCTGCAGTCGATCAGGATGGCGAGCGACAATGGTAAATCGATGTTCTGCTGAAAAGTGAAAATCTCTTGCGGCACACCGTCTTCGAATACGCGGATGTCCTCGCGTTTTAGGTTGCCGATAAAACGCTTCTGCCTGTCGGCCGCAGTAAAGAAAATATTAGTAAGATTAGTTTCGACGCGCACCACGTCTTCACCACTCAAGGTGACATCGTCTTCCTTCTTCGGCGGAGTAGGAGAGGGTGGGGGAAGGTTTTCTGCTCGGCGCGGACGATTGCTGTCCGGGGTTTCGGTTTGATTCTGGGCTCGTGAACCGCGCGCCAGGCCTGCCCCGATCGCCGTTATGATTAACAGCGCGACCATCAGACTGGGTCTCAAGGGAAACATGGCTCTCGCTTTGTTCATTTAGTTATCACACTGTCTGCGACGGCTTTGTAACCCCGCTTGGTTCGCAACTTCGTATTTTCGCGGCCGCTGGAAAACTTGACCTCCACGCGGCGATAACTGCCATCGTAACGATCATTGGTCGGCTTGTAAGTAATCAGGTACTGCGAACGCAGTTCCCTCGCGATCTTGGTGAACGAGCGCTCCAGCGCGAGCATGTCGCCGGTGAAAAATGCCACGCCGCCGGTTTCGTCGCAGAGCCGTTCCAATCCCTTGTCACCTTTGTCCTTCACCGTTCCTGATTCGACCCCGGGTACCGCACCGGAAAGGCCGGCTTTGGTCGAGATCGCGAAAATCGTCGTCTCTGTGCGCTGCGCGATGTCGATCGCGTCGTTCATGTCGGCGCGACTATAAGTGTCGTCGCCGTCGGTGATGATGACCAGCGCGCGTCGACCCTGTGCGGAGCGCATCTTCTCGTCACAGAATTGCCAGATAGCATCGTAGAGGGCGGTTTGCGAACCCGTCTTCTTGATGGCAAAGACTGCGCGATCGAGCAACTCGAGCCGATCGGTAAAATCCTGTCGCAAGGTCACCTGGTCGTCAAAGGTAGCAAACAGCACACGATCCTTTCTGGGTCGCACAACTGTCTGAATGAAGTTCATTGCCGACTCCTGCTCGAACTTCAGTTTGCCGGCCGTCGAAGGCGAAGTATCCATCAGCACGGCCACGTACAGCGGCGAGCTATTGTTTTCTTCACTGGTGAACGAATCGATTTGCTGCGGCACTTTATCTTCAAAGATCAGAAAATCTTTTGCCGTGAGCCCGGTGACAAATTGCCCCTTCCTGTCGGTGACCGTGATGGGCAGGCGGACGCGTCGAATGTTTACGATCTCTTTCTCTTGTCCCGGATCCGGCGTCGGCGTCGGCTGTGGCTTGGATTTCTGGCCCAATGCTGACGACGTCACCGAGAGCGTCAGCAATAATGCCAGTAAGCCTGGCTGGAGATAAGAGACGATCCTTTTCATGGTTAATTGGAATCGGAACTCTGAGGCTGGCTCGCGAATCGCCGTTTCGATGCGGGCGCGACTCAAGTCCGTTGCCCTTTCCTAACAATATCAGCGATTCAGTATAACCAATATTGGTGCAGGCTTCAGTCTGTGCTGCCAGACCAGGATCAGGGGCTCGAAGGTCCGGGCCAGTTCACAGTTTGTCGATTTTTGCCGCCAGGACGAAATCGCTTTCCGTCAGCCCGTCAATTTTATGTGTCCAGATCGTGATCTCTGCCTTGCCCCAGCCAAAGCAGATATCGGGATGGTGGCCTTGCTGTTCCGCCAGTTCGCCCACGCGATTGACGAAACGGAGCGTTTCGGCAAAGTCCTTGAATCGGTAAGTCCCTTGCAGATGATGCTCATTGACGACCTGCCACTCGGGCAGTTGAGCTGACAGTTTCTCGATTTCGTCGCCTTTCATCGGCGGCACGCCTCCGCGGCAGGGCACACATTGACGTTCGGCCAGTTCAGCCATTATTCCTCCTCAGGATAGGCAACTCGTGATCGCTTCGGATATCACTTTCTCAGTGAACCGAGACTATCACAAACTAAGCCGGCGGCGCGTCTCGGGGATAAGAAGCGATGCTGGCGGCTGACTTCTGATAACTCGTCTGCGATAATGCCTGCGAACTAATCGCATCCCAATAATTGATTCGACGCTCTGGCCCTTTATGAGTGAAGCTATGGACAAAGTACGCGGCATTCACGAGTTGCCGCTCTTTCCTTTGCCGGTGGTGCTCTTTCCCGGCATGCCCATGCCACTACACATTTTCGAGCCTCGTTATCGCAAGATGCTGGCCGACATTCGGGCGGGCGACAATCTGTTCGGTCTGTCTTACTTTGACGCTGACGCGTCGGAAAAAGATATGCCACCCGCGGGACACATTGGATGCGTGGCGGAAGTCACTGAAACGCAGGCGTTGCCGGACGGACGCTCGAATGTGCTGGCAGTAGGTGTCGTTCGTTATCGAGTCGAAGCTTACATAGAGCGCGGTGATCCTTATATGGTCGTGCGGGCGAACTACTTTGAAGACGAAGAGGAAAGCGACGAGGCGCTGGCGTCCAAATCGAAAGAGGTTGCAGCAATCTTCATGCGGGTGGCGAACGCGATTCGCTTGATCAACGACGAGCGCGGCAATCTCCCGGACATCAGCGATACTGAGCCGCAGAAACTTTCCTTTCTGGTAGCTGCCGCGATGGAGATTGAGGTCGAGACCAAACAGGAGCTGCTGGAGTTGCGGTCTACTTCTGAGCGTCTGAGCCGTTTGCGTGATCTGCTGGCGCGAGTAGTCAGGGGTTACGAAGAACGCGCGCGACTGCACGCGGTTGCCAAACGCAACGGCCATGGCGGAAAAAAGATTGAAGTGGAATAGTGAAGGCCGGGCGGAATGGGAATTTAAGAAATGCACGTTCTGATCGCTGACAAATTCGAACAATCGGGCCGGGATGGCTTGCAGGCCATAGGCTGCGAAGTTTCGTTTCAGCCCGATCTCAAAGACGAATCCCTGGTTGAAGAGATCGGGACCCAAAAGCCTGACGTGCTGGTCGTGCGCGGAACGAAAGTCACCGAACAGATGCTGGCCGCCGGGCCTTTGAAACTGATCGTGCGGGCCGGTGCCGGCTATAACACGATCGATGTGGCCGCCGCCTCGCGGCGCGGGATCTATGTTTCGAACTGTCCGGGAAAAAACTCAATCGCAGTTGCTGAACTTGCGTTCGCCTTGATTCTCGCGCTCGACCGGCGCATCGCCGACAACGTCATCGCGTTGCGTGCCGGCGAGTGGAACAAGAAAGAATTCTCGAAAGCTCGGGGATTGTTTGGTCGGACTCTCGGGCTGGTGGGTTTGGGTAAGATCGCCCAGGAGATGATCCCACGGGCCCGAGCCTTTGGGATGCCGGTGATCGCCTGGAGCAGAAGCCTGACTGAGGAAAAGGCGGCGGAGTTGGGCGTCGTCAGGATGGAGTCGCCGTTCGATGTGGCCCGCGAAGCCGACATCGTCAGTATCCATGTCGCTTTGAAGCCCGACACACGAATGCTGGTCGGTCCGGACTTCTTCAAAGGGATGAAGAAAGGCGCCTACTTCATCAATACCTCGCGCGGAGAAGTTGTAGATCAAGGGGCGCTGGTCGAGGCCATGCACTCGAAAGGTATTCGCGCCGGGCTTGATGTATTTGCGATCGAGCCGACTTCGGCCGTCGCGGAATTCGACGACCCAATCGCAAACGAAGCGAGCGTGTACGGGACGCACCATGTTGGCGCTTCAACCGATCAGGCGCAGGAAGCCATCGCCGCTGAGACCGTGCGCATCATTCAGTCGTTTAAGGAAACGGGCCAGGTGCCAAACGTGGTGAATCTCGCCCAACGCACACCGGCCACGCATCGTCTGGTCGTGCGTCATCGCGATCGTCCAGGCGTTTTGGCGCAGGTGCTGGACGGCATCAAGGCCGAACATATCAACGTGCAGGAGATGGAGAATATCGTCTTCGAAGGCGCCGAAGCCGCCGTGGCGAGAATCAATCTGGACAGGGCGCCATCATCCGCCACGTTGGATCGCTTGCGCGCTGGGAACGAGGACATTATCGAATTGAATGTTTTGGAAATAAGTTAGTTCGACGACCGTCATTAGTCATCTTAGGAATGAAATCATGAATCACCGTTTGAAGGAGACTATCAGCGTCAACGTCGCGTGATAGTTAGACGAGCGTCGAAGGCTAATAACCCCGGATTTGCAACAGCGCCTTTACCCATATCTCGGTGGCATAGCGCGCGAAAACAAAATGAAAGCAATGTCGATTGGCGGAGTCGAAGATCATGTGGATGCGCTGCTGTCGATTCCCTCGACGCTCTCGATTGCGAAGGCGGTTCAACTTCTCAAAGGAAACTCTTCCAAGTGGATTCACGAGACATTTGCCAACCAGCGCCTATTCGAGTGGCAGGAAGGATACGGCGCTTTTAGCATTGCCGTGACTGGCATCCAAGACACAATTGGATACATTCAATCACGGAAAGAGCATCACCGCATCCATTCGTTCAAGGATGAATTGATCGCGTTTCTCGACAGACACGGAATTAAGTATGAACAATGGATGCTCGATTGACTTCTTCCGTCCCTGCGGGACTTGTTATTCTTTTGGTGACCTTTTCCCAGCGATAAATCGCTGGGCTATTTTCGGTCGCCCCTGACGGGGCTGGGACCCACTCGGTTTAAGTCGAGTTAGCTTCAATAATGAACACGACACTCATCACCGGCGCGTCTTCGGGAATTGGCGAAGCGTTTGCCCGCAGGCTGGCCGCGCGCGGGCATAGCCTTTTGCTGGTGGCGCGCTCGGAAGACAAACTGATTACGCTCTGCAATGAACTCGGCCGCGCCCGCAGTATTCGCGCTCAGTACGCCGCGATTGATCTTTCGGAGCCGGAGGCGCCGGCGCGCTTATTTGAAGAAACAAAGACGCGCGACTTGCAGATTGATTTCTTAATCAACAACGCCGGTTTCGGATCGTTGGGTGATTTCGCGAAACTGGATCTGGCGCACGAGCTGAAGATGATCGACCTGAACGTGCGCGCGCTGGTAGAGTTGACGCACCGATTTCTGGCGCCGATGAGAGAAAGAAAAGGCGGCGCAATCATCAACGTTGCTTCAACCGCAGGGTTTCAGCCGGTGCCATTCATGGGAACTTACGCGGCGACGAAAGCGTTTGTGCTCTCGTTTTCCGAAGCGTTGTGGGAAGAGAATCGGCCGCACGGCGTCAAAGTGATGGCGCTGTGCCCGGGCGTTACCGACACAAACTTTTTCGAAGCTTCACGGATGCAGAGACCGCCTGGACGCGTCTCGCAAACGCCGGATGAAGTTGTGGAGGTGGCTTTGCGCGGTCTCAAGCGTGGCAAGAGTTCGGTGATTTCGGGCTGGACAAACTTCGTTCTGATTGAGACTGAGCGCTTAGTACCGCGCTCGTTTATTTTACGCACTGCGGGAGCGGTGTTGCGGTCGCACACTGAGAAAGGATAAGGCAGAAGGGTTTAGGGTGTTGGGAATAGGGTGTTGCAGACCAGATGACATTCATTGTCTTAACCATGAAACTACACCCAACACCCGAGTCACCTTCACCCGAGTATTTATGACTGAACGAATCTTCAACTTTAGTGCCGGGCCCGCGATCATGCCGGTCCCGGTTCTGGAGGAAGCGCAGCGCGATCTGTTGACGCTTCCCGGCGTGGGCATGTCGGTGATGGAGATTAGCCATCGCTCGAAAACCTTCGACGAAATCATTCAGGGCGCCGAAGCCGGCTTGCGCGATTTGCTCAACATTCCGAAAGACTATGCGGTGCTTTTCTTGCAGGGTGGCGCGAGTTTGCAGTTCGCGATGGTGCCGATGAATTTCCTGTCGCTGGACGGGAGCGCCGACTACATCGTCACGGGTAGTTGGGGTAAGAAGGCGGTCAAGGAAGCGCAGAAATTCGGCACAATTGATCTCGCGGCCAACCTGGCGGACGGCGGCTTCACGCGCGTGCCGGGCCAGGACGAGTTGCACCTGAATCCCAGCGCGGCTTACGTGCACGTCACTTCGAATGAAACGATCGAAGGCGTCGAGTGGAAAAATGAGCCTGAAGTTGGCGATGTACCTTTGGTGTCTGACGCTTCATCAAACATTCTTTCGCGTCCGATTCCGGTCGAGAAGTACGGAATCATCTATGCCGGCGCGCAAAAGAACATGGGTCCCAGTGGCGTGACGCTCGTAATCATCCGCGAAGATCTGCTGCCGCGAATTCGTGAAGGCCTGGCCACGATGCTCGACTATCGCACCCACGTAAAAGACAAGTCGCTGCATAACACCCCAAACACGTGGGGTATCTACATCATCAACTTGGTCTGCAAGTGGCTGAAAGAAAAAGGCGGTCTCGAAGTTATGCAGCGCGAAAATGAAGAGAAGGCAAAGCTGCTTTACGATGCGATCGACTCGACGGAGTTTTATCGCGGCCACGCTGATCCCGATTCGCGCTCAATAATGAACGTGACGTTTCGCTTGCCTTCAGAAGATCTGGAAAAGAAGTTTGCGACCGAAGCGACGGCCGCCGGGATGGATGGCTTGAAGGGTCATCGCTCAGTCGGCGGCATTCGCGCCTCAATCTACAACGCCTTTCCGCGTGAAGGTTGCGAAGCGTTGGTTCAGTTCATGAAAGAGTTTGAGAAGAAAAACGGGTAAGAAATTAACCACAGAGGACACAGAGAAGAAAACGACAAATCATAGCAACTGGCAAGTCTCTGTGTTCCTCTGAGAAGCCTCGGTTTCCTCTGTGTTAGAACCTAACTGAGGCGGCAGTCGATCATCTACGGGATTCTAAACTTGATGAAAAGCTTATTTGTACTCGTCGTACTTGCGACTACTTCGCTGGTCATCACTTTGCCGTGGCAGACTGCATCGCTGCAGAACAATCTCGCGCTACCCCAGGAAAAGCATCTCCGCAACATCCGTCAATTGACGTTTGGTGGTGAAAATGCCGAAGCATATTTCTCCGCCGACGGTAAGAAACTTATTTTTCAATCGACCCGCGACGGCCGCGAGTGTGATCAAATCTACACGATGAATATCGACGGGTCGGACGTGCGCCTGGTTTCGACCGGCGATGGCCGCACCACGTGCTCGTATTTCTTTCCCGGCGACAAACGGATTCTTTATTCGTCGACGCATCTCGGCGCGAAGCAGTGTCCGCCGCGGCCGGACTTCTCGAAAGGCTACGTCTGGGCCGTCTATGACACGTTCGATATTTTTACCGCGAAACCGGATGGTTCGGATTTGAAGCAACTGACAAACACGCCGGGTTATGATGCCGAGACAACGATTTCGCGCAGCGGAAAGCTGGTGTTCACGTCAAAGCGCGACGGCGATCTCGATATCTACACGATGGACGCGAACGGCAAGAACGTTAAGCGGCTGACGAACGAGCTCGGCTACGATGGCGGACCGTTCTGGTCGTATGACGGAAAACAGATCGTCTATCGTGCCTATCATCCGTCCACCGAAAAGGAGAAGTCCGATTACATCGCGTTGCTGAAGCAGAACCTAATCCGGCCGACGACGCTGGAGATCATGGTCATGAACGCGGACGGCTCGAACAAACGGCAGGTCACGCACCTGAACAAGGCCAGCTTTGCGCCGTATTTCTTTCCCGACGGCAAGCGCATAATCTTTTCGTCGAACTATGCCGATCCAAAGGGCCGCGATTTCGATCTCTACCTGATCAAGACCGACGGCAGGGGGCTGCAGCGCATCACTTACAACGACACTTTCGATGGCTTCCCGATGTTCTCACCCGACGGCAAGAAGCTGGTGTTCGCTTCAAATCGTCACGGCGCGAAACAAGGCGAAACGAATATTTTTATCGCGGATTGGGTTGAGTGATTTCTCTGTGCCTTCCGTGGGTTCAATAATTCTAACTAGAGAGGTCATAGAGGGCGCACAGAGGTTGTGAACATGAAATACAAACAGATTATGCGGTTCTCGACATCGCTGGCTCTTATTGCGGCGCTGTCGATTAGCATCTTTGCGCAGACACCAACTTCAAACACGCCCAGTGTCGACCGCCTCCGCCAGGTCATTACTTATCTTGCTTCGGACGCGCTCGAAGGGCGACGCACGGGCACGCCGGGCGCGAACGATGCGGCGCATTACATCGCCGGTGAATTCAACCGCTTCGGCTTACGACCGGGAATGCAGATCGCACAACGCGCGCGTACCCGCAACGAAAACCAGTCGCGCTACCTGCAGCCGTTTCCTTATGTCGCGAGCGTCGAACTGGGCAAGAACAATCTGTTCTACGTTAATCCTGGAGGTGCTGATGACCTGACGCAGTTCCTGGTTGGCGAAGACTGGATGCCGCTTGGATTTTCGACCAACGGCTCAATCAAAAACGCCGAAGCCGTATTCGCGGGTTATGGAATATCGTCGGCTGAACTGAAATACGACGATTACGCTGTTTCCCACGCGAAGGATCGCGTTGCAATCGTGTTCGCGGGGACGCCTGACGGCGACAATCCGCACGGACAATTTGTGCAAGCCGGCCAAATCCGTTTCAAAGCCGCCGCTGCGCGAGCTGTGGGCGCGAGTGCACTTCTGATCATAGCGAACGAGGAGAAGCTGAAAGACGATCGGCTCTCACGACTTTCTTATGACAATGCGGGTGAAGCGGGAATTCCGGTGATGCTAATCTCTAACCGATTAGCTCAGAAAATCCTTCCGGGAAGACTCGAAGATTATCGTGCCACGGCTGATGTCAGGCAGGTCGATACTCACGTAAAGAGAGACAACCCGACGAGCACCATGGCCGAAATACCCAAGTCGTTGGCGTTGCGGTATTCGTCAGCTTTACTAAAACTGAATTTAACTGTCGACGTCCTTCGGCGTGAATCACCTTCTTTCAACGTCACCGGCATCCTGCCGGGCAGCGACCCAAACTTAAAGAACGAAGCCATCGTGATCGGCGCACACTATGACCATCTCGGCCGCGGCGGCGAGGGCAGTCTGGCGCCGCGCGAAGGTGAGATCCATCACGGCGCGGATGACAATGCGTCGGGAGTCGCGGGTTTGATAGAACTCGTGCGGATGTTATCGACGCAGAATCCGGGGGTCCGACGCACGATTGTCTTCATCGCTTTCAGCGGCGAAGAAGAAGGTCTGATTGGCTCGAGCTACTACGTTAATCATCCCATCATCCCGCTTTCGAATACCGTGGCGATGATCAATATGGATATGATCGGACGGATGAAAGAGAGAAACTTGATCGTCGGGGGGGTGGGAACGGCGCAGGAATGGCGTTCGCTGATCGATTCGGACAACGTCGTGAAGGGCGTGGAGGTTTCAGTCAACAGTACCACCGCCTCAGCAAGTCTGACACTGAATCTTCCAACCGTAACCGGAGGAAATGGTGTAACCGTCGATGCTGGAAGGCAATTTACTCTGACTCTCAACCAAGACGGCTACGGCCCGAGCGATCATTCATCCTTCTATGCCAAACAGGTGCCGGTGCTTTTTTTCTGGACCGGAACGCACGAGGATTATCACAAGCCTTCGGATACCGCCGACAAGATCAACTACGAAGGAGAAGCGCGCATAGTCTCCTTCGTAGCCAACGTCATTCGCGATATCGACAAAAGCGACAAGCGACCGACCTACACCGTCGCCAAGAGTGAATCACAGGGACGCTCCACCGGCTTTCGCGTGTATCTCGGGACGATTCCCAACTATGCGGATTCGAATGACGGGTTGAAGTTGGATGGCGTGCGCGACGATTCGCCGGCTGCCAAAGCTGGATTGAAAGCCGGCGATAAGATTGTGACGATGGCCGGCCACGAAGTGAAGAACGTTTATGATTACACCTACGCGCTGGGCGAGATGAAAGCCGGACAAGAGTACGACGTAGAGATCGTGCGTGGAAGTGAGCACCTGACGCTAAAGATTACGCCGGCAGCCAGAAAGTAGTCAGAACCGCCTGCGGTAGCGGGCGGTTAATCTCCGCAAGAGCGATCAGACCGTGAAAAGACAAAAGGCAAGAGTCTAAATGGACGCAGCCGCGCCGTCTAACACTTGCCTTTTATTTATGAGATCAACCACCCGCTACCGCAGGTGGTTCTGACTCGGTTACCAGCGAGGCTCGCGGTCATTGCGGCCACCGCCTCCGCCGCTGCCGCCGCGGTCACGGTCGCGACCTCTGCCACCGCCGTATCCACCACCACCACCGCCGCCGCCGCCGTAACCACCGCCACCGCCGCGGTTGCCGCCGCCGTAATTGCCAGGCCCGCGATCGGTTCGCGGCCGAGCTTCATTTACGGTCAGATTACGTCCCGCGAATTCCTTGCCGTTAAGTTGCTCGATCGCTGCCGCTGCTTCTTCTGCGGTGGACATTTCCACAAAGCCAAAGCCGCGCGAACGGCCCGTCATCCGGTCTTCCACCACCGAAGCTGACTCTACATTACCTGCCTGCGCGAAATGATCGCGCAGATCTTCGCTCGTGGTCTGGAACGAGAGGTTCCCTACGTAAAGTTTTGTAGCCATTTCTATCCCTAATCCTCTGATGCTAATGGAGCGGGCTGGTTTCTCGATCGCAGATGTAAGGCAAAACCTTTGCGTTGAAACGCGACGCACCCGGTGCTCTGGCTTCGGCGAGAGCGGCTCCTGACAATTTGACAACTAACCTGACTCTCTCTCTCCAGCCGAACGTCGTCGCTTCGCGGCACGGACCGGCGCCATCATCAGTGTAGCGCGAGAGTAGGACTAACGAGCCCAAGTATGACGGGAATTGCCTTGGAGCGCAAGGCTTTTAAGTCAGCGGGGCAGTGGGGCTGAAACCTTAAAAAATCTGCGAAATATTGAGCATTCTTCAGAAGCGCCGCCGCCGGCGCTCCTTTCGCCGCATGGCCGCGGCAAACAAATGAGCGACGCTCAGCACCGTAATTTCTTCGCCACCGTAACGCGCGATCCCAAGCGCGACGCCATGCGGATTTTCGGCGTCATCCGGAAGCGTTGGCGATTGGATATCTGTCGCGGCGATAGTGATCGTATCCAGGCGTTCGCGGGCGGCGACAGCCAGTTGCTCGTCTCCGCTCAAGGCAATCACGTTGGGCAAAGCGGCGGGCCAGGAGCCGGTTTCTCCGGTGACCAGGGCAAGCGGATCGAGCACCGTGAGCATACGGCCCCGCACGCAAACGACGCCCAGAACGGCGGGCGGCGAGTGAGGCAAAGGTGCGGGCACTTTTGCTTCCGCAGTGCCCTCGACCTCGTGGGCAAAGACTGCGAAGACTCTCTCGCCGGCGGTAAACGGCACGAGATCATGGAGTTGAGGATCGGGGGAAACTTCCCGCATTTTTGCTAACGCTCCCGCCAGAGTTTCATGCTGAGACTCGGCTGCCGTGAGTTCGCGCCAAAGCTCGCGTGGCGCTATGACGCCAGCATGAAAACACGGCGCTGTTTGACTGTCAATTAACCTGGGGCACTCGGTTAGTTACTTTTGCTGGCGACTTCATTTTGATTCTTTTGCGATTATTGCTAAAGCCGAAGGTCTGAGCATAGATAATTAAGAAGGGACATCAGGCTGTGTTACATTGCCGTGGAACAATACAAACCAACTGGGCCGCGGCGAACGTAATTAGCGAAAGGACTGTCTAATGGATGACTTTGATCACTATCGCGCCGAGATGAACGAAAAGCTCCTGGGCAGCGGTCACCTCGGCCTGAAGAGATTTTTTGCGCTTGATACCCAGGCTTACGAAGACGGCGCGCTGGATAAGAAGACTAAAGAGTTAATGGGTTTGGTCGGTTCAATCGTGCTGCGCTGCGACGATTGCATCACTTATCACATCAAACAATGCGCCGGCTGCGGAGTGACGCGCGATCAATTCATGGACGCGTTCAACGTCGCGCTGGTGGTTGGGGGGTCGATTACCATCCCGCATCTGCGGCGGGCAGTTGAGCGGCTTGATCAGGTCTTACGAGTTGAGTAAATGAGACTGTTCGACGCCAGCGATCGCGGCTCTGCCGCAGCACAGTGCGGAAAGGCTCTGCCTTTCCGTGGTTCTTCCTTCTATAAAGGCGAGGCTGCGCCTCGGCTCGGAGGCGTAGCCTCCTTGTTCTTTGGCCCGCGAGCCGGTAAGGCAAAGCCTTACCGCACTGTGCGGCGGCAAAGCCGCAAAATTCTCCCTCTCATCATCGATCTATTCCTGGTTTTTTCACTGACATATTTGCCCTCGAATATTTACTCTCAATCTCCGCACTCACCGAAAGGTTTGGAAATGCCTGTACAGGAACGTACCCGAATCCGCGCACCTGAGTTAACCGGTGACCGAGGCTGGCTTAACACCGACAAGCCGCTCTCACTCGCGGCGCTGCGAGGCAAGGTTGTGCTGCTCGACTTCTGGACCTACGGCTGCATCAACTGCATTCACATCATTCCCGATCTGAAGAAGCTCGAGAAAAAGTATCCGAACGAGTTGGTCGTCATCGGCGTCCACTCTGCCAAGTTCGAAAACGAAAAAAACCTCGAGAATATCCGCCGCATCATTCTCCGCTACGAGATTGAGCATCCGATTGTCAACGACGCCGACTTTAAAATTTGGAAATCGTATGCCGTTGACGCCTGGCCGACGCGCTATCTGATCGATCCGGCGGGTTACATCATCGGTCGGCTGTCCGGAGAAGGCGGCTATGAAGCGCTGGACAAGGCGATTGCCGACTCGGTTGCCGAATTCCGCAAACGCGGCGAGTTGAACGAGGCGCCGCTCACGCCGGTGCTGGAACGCGCGAAGGTTGGCGATCTACCTCTGGCTTTTCCCGGCAAAGTCCTCGCCGACGAGAAGAGCGGCCGGCTGTTCATCGCTGATTCGGATCACAATCGGATCGTGGTGGCAAAATTTGACGGCACGTTGCTGGAAACAATTGGAACTGGAGCGCATGGCTCCGCTGACGGAGCGTACAATAGCGCAACTTTCTTTCGCCCACAGGGAATGGCGCTGAACGGCGAAACGCTCTACGTCGCGGATACTGAAAACCATCTGATTCGTCAGGTCGATCTGAAATCGAAGACGGTGACGACCATTGCAGGCACCGGCCGGCAATCGCGAGGCCTTGATCAAATTGGAATGGCCCGCACGATCGCTTTGAACTCACCCTGGGATGTGCAGCTTGTGGGGCGCACGCTTTACATCGCGATGGCCGGACCACATCAAATTTGGCAACTCGATCTCACGTTGCGAGAGGTTTCTGACTTTGCTGGTTCGGGACGCGAAGCCCGGATTGACGGCCCGCTGAAAGAGGCGGGATTTGCGCAGCCATCGGGATTAGCGACAGATGGTAAGACACTGTACGTATCGGACGCCGAAGCGAACATCATTCGCGCAGTCGATCTCCGGCCCGATGGGAAAGTGCGCACGCTGGTCGGCGGTGACCTGTTCGATTTCGGCGACATAGACGGATCCGGCAATGATGTGCGCCTGCAACATCCCCTCGGTCTGGCGCGCTGGAATGACAAGCTGCTGATTGCGGACACCTACAATCACAAGATCAAGTTGCTGGATCCGGGCGCGCGATCCGTGAAAAGTTTCGCGGGCGCAGGAAAACCCGGACAGGTCGATGGCGCTAAGCCTTCATTTTACGAACCCGGCGGTTTGGCCGTTGCCGGCGACAAACTGTACGTCGCCGACACGAACAATCACGCGATTCGCGTGGTCGATTTGAAGACGAAAGAAACGAAGACGCTGTCGATTAAGGGTCTGCTTCCGCCCGCGTCGAACCAGGCGACGGTCAACGGTGACGCGGCGCCAAACGAGGAAGAGATCAAGTTAGTGCCGCAGAAAATCCGCGCGGGCGAAGGGGCGGTCGTGATTAATTTAGAGTTGCCGGCCGGCTATCACCTCAATCCCGCCGCACCCCAGCGCTATAAAGTATCGACTGAGAGCGGCGCCCAGACCCTGGTCATCGATCAGCAAAACTCTTCCCGCGCAGCGAAAAGCCTGCAACTACCCATCCGTATTCCGTTCCGCGCTGTGAGCGCGGGTGGCGCCGAACTGCGCGCGTCGTTCACTTTCGTCTATTGCCGTGAGGACAACACGGGTACCTGCCGCATAAAAACTTTGGTCTGGCGCGCCCCGGTTGAGGTTGTTGCTGACCCGGCGGCGCCTTCTGAAATAAAGCTGACCACGCGAGTGAAGGCAGATTGAGAAAACCACTGCTTGAATTTCTATCGCTATTTCGTGTCAAAAGAGCCTGATTAAGTCCTTCGCAGATGCTCGCTTGCTCTGTCTTACCGCAAGCCTTAATATCGTGCTTCCCAAAATTTATAAACTCGAAGGAGTCACATCGTGGCTAACAAACCATTTCTGACTGACATCAAGACGTTACGCGAACGCGCGCGGAAACATATCGAGCAGGGCGCGGTAACCGAAGGTTATAGCGCCGATCGCGAAACTGTCATCAAAGTGCTAAACGAAGCGCTGGCAACGGAGATCGTCTGTGTGCTGCGCTACCGGCGCCATTACTTTATGGCCTCGGGAATTCATGCTGAAGGCGTAGCCGCAGAGTTCTTGCAGCACTCCAATGATGAACAGGGTCATGCCGATCAAATCGCGCAGCGAATTGTGCAATTGGGCGGAGCGCCGAATTTCAGCCCTGAAGGTCTGCTGACACGCAGTCATGCGGAATACGTCGAAGGCGAAACGCTAAGCGACATGATCAAGGAAGATCTGGTCGCCGAGCGCATCGCGATCGATAGTTATCGCGACATCATTAAATATCTCGGTAATGACGATCCGACGACGCGTCGCATGATGGAAACTATCCTGGCCGTGGAAGAAGAGCACGCGGATGACCTCGTCAACCTGCTTGACGAACTGGGAAAGTAGGTCCGCGCGCTCGGCACTCCCGAAAATACGCTTGGCTGTTAATAAGCAAAATTATCCCGGCCGCCCCGGCATCTGCCGCAATTGCGGCGCGTTGGTCGGCGCTGCTGAGACCAGTTGCCATGTGTGTGGCGCGCCGGTCGGGCAAACTGCGGCGGCGATCCCTTTGCATGAGCGTTACGCGATGGGTTATGCGCGCGCGGTGCTCTCTCGTCCTTACATCTTTACCATCATTTTTCTAATTGCGAATTTTTTCGTCTTCATGCTGATGTGGGAATCAAGCGGCATGTCTTCGACGGTTTTGTGGGGCGCGTTTTCAGAACCGGTGCTGCTGGCGTACGGCGCGAAAACGAATTACTTGATCAGATTCGGCCATGAATGGTGGCGCTTTGTCACGCCGGTTTTCATCCACGTCAACCTGCCGCACGTGCTGATCAATATGTACAGTCTTTGGGTAATCGGTCCCTGGGTCGAGAAGCTTTACGGCTCGGCAAAGTTCGTCGTGTTTTGGATCGTCACCGGCACCGCGGGGGTGTTGGCGAGTTACCTGACTGTGATTCCAGGGTCGCATCCCGGTTTGGTCGGAAGCTTTCTCATCAAATCGGCGGACCAGCCTTCCGCGGGCGCCTCCGGTGCCCTCTTCGGGTTAGTGGGTGTGCTGTTTGTCTTCGGTATCAAATACCGGCATGAATTGCCGGAGGGCTTCAAGCGCGCCTTTGGCACTGGAATGCTGCCGGTGATCCTCTTGAACATCGGCATTGGATTTATGCTGCGCGGTGTGATTGATAACGCTGCCCACATGGGTGGGTTGCTGTCAGGCGCGGCGCTGGCGAGTGTCGTCAGTTACAAGCGGCCCGGCGCTTCGACCGGTATGACGATCGCCTGGCGCGTGGCCCAGATCGGCGCGCTGGTTCTGGTGCTGGTGTGTTTTGTCATGGTGGCGCGACATTTTGGATGAAGAGTATCCGCAGATTACGCAGATTTCACAGATTGAATTCGGAGTGAGACCATGATTCTGATCTAAACAGAAAAGTTCTTATCGGTGTAATCTGCGTAATCTGCGGATTGGATAGAGGAGATTTGAGATGGAGATCAAGAAAGTAGGCGTGCTCGGATGCGGCTTAATGGGCGCGGGCATTGCTCAGATAGCCGCGAGCGCCGGTTTTGAAACAACCGTGCGCGAAGTTTCCGAAGAACTTTTGCAAAAGGGTTTCACTGGGATCGAGAAGTCGCTGGAAAAATTCGCCGCCAAAGGTGCCATCACCGCCGCAGAGCAGAAAGCGACGCGCGATCGGCTGTTCGGCACGACGACGTTCGACGATCTGGCCGACTGTGACATCATTATCGAAGCCATAATTGAAAACCTGGAAGAAAAGCAAAGCACCTATAGGCAATTAGACGCGATCTGCAAGCCGGAAACGATCTTTGCTTCGAACACCTCTTCGCTTTCGATTACTCAAATGATGGCGGCCACTTCGGCCACGCGCCAACAGCGCTTTATCGGCATGCACTTCTTTAATCCCGTGCCGATCATGAAACTGGTGGAAGTTGTGCGCACGATCCTGACCGACCCCGCGGTTTACGAAGACGCCGTGGCGTTCGGAAAAAAGCTGGGTAAGGTCCCCGTGCGCGCTTCTGACAAGACCGGATTCATTGTGAACCGCTTGTTGGTGCCGTACCTGCTGGATTCGATTCGCGCGCTCGAAGAAGGCGTCGGCTCGATTGTGGACATCGACAACGCGATGAAACTCGGCTGCGGCTATCCGATGGGACCGTTGACGCTGGGCGATTTCGTGGGACTCGACACGACCTACTACATTGCCGAAATCATGTTCAATGAATTTCGCGAGAAGCGTTTCGCGCCGCCGCCGCTGCTAAAGCGCATGGTGATGGCCGGTTTGTATGGCCGCAAATCAGGCCGCGGGTTTTACGACTATACGAAGGATCCGAAGAACCCGACGCCGATGAATCTGGTTTAGAAATACAAATTAGCCGCGGATGGACGCGGATCAGATCGATCAGACAAAGAAAGAGTATTAGCCACAAAGAGGCGCAAGAAGCACAAGACCAAATTGCATTATTTCTGTTTTGTGCTTATTGCGCTTTTTCGTGGCTGCTTTTGTCTTATCCGCGTTTATCCGCGGTTCAATTCGCCTGCTGAACAAAGTCCTTCGTGCGCGGATCGCCGGGTGAGTTGAGGATCTTTTCCGTCTCGCCGTACTCCACGACTTCGCCGCCTTCCATGTAGAGCAGATTATCGGCGAGTCCTTCCAGAAAACCGATTGAATGCGAAACGACGACCATCGTGTGACCGCGCTCGACGAATCCCCGCAATAGTGAACGGAGTCCCGCGCTGCGCCTGGGATCCAGGGCGCTGGTCGGCTCATCAAACATCAGCAGCGCCGGATGCATCGCCAGCGCGCGGGCAATGGCCACGCGTTGCTGCTCTCCGCCGGAAAGCGATTCCGGATAGCGTCGCGCCTTATCTTTTAAGCCGACCGATTCCAGTAACTCTAAGGCTTCGCCCTCCGCTTTTCGCCGCGGCACATGCAGGACGTGCACGGGCGCCTCAATAATATTGCCGAGCACTGTCAGGTGGGGAAAAAGGTATAAGTGCTGAAAGACGGTGCCGACTTTGCGCCGCAGCTGCTTGACCCGGCGTGAATATTCATGTGCCGACAGATTCGCATCGAGCCGTATCTCACCGAATTCAATAGCCCCACCGTTGATTCGTTCCAATCCGTTCAGACAACGCAAGAGCGTGGTCTTGCCGCTGCCCGATGCGCCGATGACGCCGAGCACGGTTTGGGGCGCGACCGCGAAAGAGACGCCGCGCAGGATGCGCGTGCCGGCGGCTTGCTTGGTTAGATTTTCTACGCGAATCATGGATTAACTCAATGGCGGGTAGTAGCCCGCCTCTAAACAATCTCAGCTTCAACTGCTTCGATTGCTTCTCGCCTCTGCAACCTTCGCTCCAGCCGGCGCGCCAGATGAGCCATTGGCAGACTCATCGCCAGATAAAAGACTGAAACGGCCGCGCCCAACAATAGAAACTGCCCTGAGGCATTAGCGAGTTCGCGATATGCCGTCGCCAATTCCCAGACTGAGATCGCGTAAGCCACCGAAGTGTCTTTGAAGAGCGAAACGAAATCGTTGGTCATCGGCGGCAGCGCGATCCGAAACGCCTGCGGCAGGATGATCCGGCGAAACGCGAGCAGCGGATTCATGCCGAGCAGATAAGAGGCTTCCCACTGTCCGCGCGGAATTGCTTCCAGCGCCGCGCGATAAACCTGCGATTCGTATGCGGCATAGTTGAGTCCCAATCCCACCAGCGCGGTCAACCAACCGGGCATCGCCAGCCCGATCGTGGGCAGACCAAAGTAAAGAAAAAGCAGTTGCACCAGCACCGGCGTGCCGCGAAAGAACTCGATGTAAATCGTGCACAACCACCGAAGCCAGCGCGGCCCCTTCGACTGTCCCATGGCCAGCGGCATACCCAAAATCACTGCGATGATCATTGAGCCGAACGCGACCAGCACCGTGACCACCGCTGCGCGCGCCAGGCGCCACAACGCCCCGCGCCAATTGAACGACGACGAGGTCAGCTCATTGGCGGGATTAACGGTCTGACCCGAACGCATCTGTGTTTGCAGTTCCGTTTGAGCGTCGTTCCACAAACTCCATTTGCGCAGAATTTGTTCCAGAGTTCCATCACGAATAATCTTGTCAATCCCGGCATCGACTTCCGCTTTCAAAGCGTCGTCGCCTTTGCGCAAACCGATGTTGTAGGTGCCACGAAAGAACGGCTCGCCGGCGCGTTTCAGAGTCTTGCTTTTGCCGACATAAAAAACCTCGGCCGGCACGTCCATCAGCACGGCGTCGATGCGTTTCAATTCCAGGTCGCGGTAGGCAGCTACTGGATCGGCATAACCTTTAAAGGGAACGCCCTCTTTTTCCAGCAGGCGCGAAGCTGCCGTGTTACCCAGGGTGCCGACAGTTCGATTGCGACAGTCAGCGAGTGAGTGGATCTGCTGCTCGCTGTTTCTGACGGTCAAGGCCAGTTGAAAAATGTAGTAGGGCTTGCTGAACTGAATCTGTTTGAGACGATCGGCCGTCGGCTCCAGGCCGTTAATGATTACGTCGAACGAACCGCGCTGCAACGCCGAGACAAGTGTCTCCCAATCCGAAGGGACGAACTCTGGCTTCCGGCCCATAGCCGCGGCCAGCGCGTCCGCCATCTCCTTTTCGTAGCCGATGTATTGGTCCGGATGATTGGGATCGTTGTAGACATAAGGCGCGCCGCCGCTCGGATCAGCGCCCCAGCGCAGAGGTTGCTGTGCGTGACCCGTACTCAGACACAGTAACCCCGTCACAGCAACACAAATCAAGCTTAAGAGTCCGCGCAACAAATAATTCAATCGAACGAGTCAAGAATCAAACGAGCAGTCAGCCACAGATTAACGCAGATGGACACGGATAAGGCAAAGAAAAATGGTCGGCCACGAATAGGCGCAGGAGGCACGAAAAAGCAAATTCTCCATTTGCGCCTTTTGTGCATTTCCGCGGCTGAAATAGTTTGGTGTCTGAGGTGGCTTTTTATGGCGTCGAAGCGGAGCTTCGATTACAATCACGTCCCATGTGCACTGACAGAAGAGATTTCCTGCGACTTTCCGCCGGAATCGCCGGCGCCACGCTGCTCGGCGGTAAGTCCGCTTTCGCGGACACCGAAGACGTTGACACGATTCAACAGCGACAGGACGTTCCTGATCTAATTCAAAGGCTGAAGCGCATGACTGCCGGCGTCGTTCCCATCACCGCCGAGGAACGGGAGGCTCGCATCGCCAAAGCGCAGCACCTGATGGGCGAGCACAAGATCGACGCGATTTATCTCGAGCCGGGCGCCAGCATGTTCTACTTCACCGGCATGCGTTGGAGTACCAGCGAGCGGATGTTCGCCCTGGTAATCCCGCAGCGCGGGGAACTAGCCTGGGTTTGTCCGAAGTTCGAGGAAGAACGCGCGCGCGAACTGATCAAGTTCGGCAAAGACATCCGCACCTGGGAAGAAGACGAGAGTCCTTATCGTCGAGTCGCGCAAATTATTCGTGATCGAGGTATTCGCACCGGCCGCATCGGCATGGAAGAGCGTGTGCGCTTCTTCCTGTACGAGGGCATTCGCCAGGAAGCGCCCAAACTCGAGTTCGTCAGCGCCACTCCCGTAACTGCCGGTTGTCGGATGTTCAAATCGGCGGCTGAGATTGCTCTGATGCAACGCGCCAACGACATCACGATTGTTGCCTATCGCGCCACCTGGGCCACGATGCGCGACGGTATGCCGCAAGGCGAGTTTGCGGCTAACTGCGCCACGGCGTTTCGCAATCTCGGAGTCGAGGGCGGAGTCTTTTGCAGCTTTGGCAAGTACACGGCGTTTCCCCATGGCAGCATCACGCCGCAGGTGCTGAATGACGGCGACGTCGTGTTGATGGATGGCGGGTGCAGCATCGAGGGCTATCAGTCAGACATCACGCGCACGTTTGTTTTTGGCAAGCCGACCCAGCGTCAGCGCGACATCTGGAATCTGGAACGCAAGTCGCAGGATGCGGGTTTTGCCGCCGCGAAAGTCGGTGCGCCCTGCGAAGTCGTCGACGCCGCCGCGCGCAAAGTGATCACCGACGCCGGCTTTGGACCGGATTACAAAGTTCCCGGTTTGCCGCATCGCACTGGCCACGGCATCGGGCTCGATGGCCACGAATGGACGAATTTTGTGCGCGGTAACAAGACGCCGATTCAACCGGGCATGTGCTTCAGTGATGAACCCACGATCGTGATTTATGGCGAGTTTGGCATCCGACTGGAAGACTGCCTCTACATCACTGACAGCGGTCCGAAATTCTTTACGAATCAAAGCCCGTCGATTGATAAGCCGTTCGGATAAGACGCTATTGAGCACTCTGTCCTGAATTGAAATGAGCACATCCTGGCTTTCACATCCGGAGGTAAAGGTTATGAAGAAATTAACGTTCGCGCTGCTGTTTTGTTTCACGCCACTGGTAATCGCAGCAGCGCCCCTCAAAGTCGTCAACGTCAGCGCGCCGGCGATCAACTGCGTCTTCAATCCCCCCTGCACCGTTACCGTCAACGACACGACGGACAACATTGCGATGAGCACCGGCGGGACCGGCTTTCTGCAATCGCGAACCTACAAAGGCGCGGCGGAATCTCCGGCGGCGGGACTTTTCGCTTACGAGTATCGGATTGATTTGCGCAACGCTGTAGGCGCGGTCGCGATCTCATGCATCGACTGGATGACGATTAGTTTCGGCCCGGTTGTCAGTACCCTGAACTATGGCGGCAGCGCCGCGCCGGATCAGGTGTTCGTGGTCACCGGCGGCGGGATCGGCACTGTTGGCATCGCGTCGGCGGTGCAGACCGGAAGCAGCATCAAGTTCAAGTTTACTTCGCCGGTATGCGAAGGCGGCGCGCCCGGAAAAGGCGACAGCAGTTTTTTCTGGGGACTGGTTTCCAAAACCCAGCCCAAGTTCGTTACCGCCACGCTGCACGAACCCGGCGGCGCCACCCACGTGGTCAAAGCGCGCGCGCCGATGTAGATCGCAAGTTCGATTTGAAGGAGCCGTCATGCGCATCAAACTAACTGCTATTTTCATAAGCTTGATTCTCAGTTTTCTGCCGTTGCGGATATCGCGGCCGGTTGCGGCTAAAGCGATGCAAACGCCGAATACCGCCTACCTCTTCGTCGAGATCGAAACGAAGGTTTACCGGAAAGATGTCGAAATCAGCAGCGAGAATCCTGAGGAACGTCGCTGGTACTTTTCGAATGTCGTGGTGCAGCCGGAAGATGTACCGACCTACTCGCTGATCAAACAGAGAATCATGCCTTACTTTAGTCGCAATGTGATGGACCCATTCGAAGCGCGCGGCTTCGCTCTCGATTACGGCGAGCAGGACGTGCGGCTGAATGGCGAGGTTTCGCAGGCGAACTACGAGACGCGTGAAGAAGCTGAAGAGCAACGCAACAAGGAGATTGAATATCGCAAAGGCCAGGGCGGCAACATCTACTCATTCGAAATTGATTTTCGCTCGCCCAAGGGTGAAGAAATCAGCAAGCCAAAGCTCATCTATCGTGATAAGGAACAGCCGAACTATGGAGGCCCGAAATAGCTTTGCGGCAACAGGAGTGTCAGAAGCCCGCGCGTCAGCAAGGGCAACTGACACTCCCTGACGGTCGGGCTTCTGACTCAAAGTATCTTAATCCCTCAGTTCAGCGTATAGTGATTAATATGGAAACTGAATCAACAACCAGCATCGTCGGCCAGTTTTGCCTCACCCCTGACGGCCAACGAGTGTTCGTGGAGAGAATCGGCGCCGAATCTGACTCGTCCGCCCGCGCAATTGTTCGCAGAGTAGACGGGCCAAAGGCCGGCACCCGCTCGACCTGCTTTGTCACAAGTCTTAAGCCTTTAGGATTTGAAATTCCGCTCGAATAAGCCGCTTCGTTTCGGATCGCGGACAGCTTGTCCGCCAGCGCGCACGCGCGCTCTCAATTAACATAACGCCCTGGTCAGAGATCTTTTCGCGCCTCGCACTTAGGTGTCCGCGATCCGCGATCTCTTTCGGACGGCTTCTGACACTTGCCCTGATCTGATATATCCTCATAAAAATATCTAACTGACTGTATCGCAGGAAAGGATTCGGGTGCTTAACTTTGCCATTCAAACTGCGCGCGACGCGGGACGCATTTTGGCGGAACGCTTCGGGCGGACGCTGGAGATTACGAACAAGAGCGAACTCGATCTGGTAACTGAGTCTGACCTCGCCTCTGAGCGATTGATCATCGAACGAATCAAGACCTATCTTCCGCGCCACGCAATCCTCGCCGAAGAATCGGGCGCCAGCTCGCCCGCGGATCAGGAACCAGGAAGTGAATGGCGCTGGATCATCGACCCGCTGGACGGCACCACGAACTATGCGCATGGCTATCCATGTTTCTGTGTTTCGATGGGGCTGGAGTACAACGGGAGGATGGAAGTGGGTGTGGTTTACGATCCAATGCGCGATGAATTGTTCACTGCTGAACGAGGCCAGGGCGCGTCGCTCAACGGCCGTCGGATACAGGTCTCACCCGTCAACAATCTATCGGGCGCACTCCTGTGCACTGGCTTCCCGTACGACGTGCGCGAGCGCAGCGAGTTCGCGCGCCACTTTGCAAACTTCATCATGAACGCGCAGGGCGTGCGCCGTGACGGAGCAGCGGCACTCGACCTGGCTTATGTCGCCTGTGGCCGTTTTGATGGATTTTGGGAAGAAGGTCTTAAGCCCTGGGACGTAGCGGCCGGTGCCTTGATGATAGAAGAAGCGGGCGGGCGGGTTTCAAAGTATGATGGTGCACCCTTGAATATCTACACGCCGCCGGTGCTCGCGAGCAATGGTTTGCTGCATGAGCAGATGATGCGCGTACTCAGCCTCTAGTTAGCTCTCCTCGACAGGTGATCCTGTTTTCTCGTTACTTCTCTAGTCCTCTTTGGGGATAAGGCCAACCATAACCCCAGCGCACCTCGTTGAATGAGAACCGCCACTTCCCGTTTACTTTCCTCAGACTCGGGAACGGCAACCACCACATCCCGCCGATGCGGACTGCAATGAACATGATCACGGCCCAGTGTGGATGACCATTCGCCCTTACGCATTCCAGGACTTTTATATCTGCCTCAAGACGAAGCGAGTTCGGCCCACCTTGCCAGTATGCGCGATCGTGCTCAATGCAACAGCCTTCCCAGGGCGGAGGCTCTCGCAGAACGACTCGCCAAAGGAAGGACATAAAACCGGAGCAACCATCGGTGACGAATGGTTTTGGCGGAATCATACATTCAGATATTCAGGTTGTGTCGCACGTGAGTGAGGCGTTTAAGATTCAAATCCGGTCTGTATTCTCACGGTGTTTCAGCGCTTGATCGCAGATCTCAAATTTGAAATTTTCAGAACTCACAGCGCCGATCGAACTATCTCAGCCAGTCTCTCTGTTTCGCGGCGCGCGCACTCACGCGTGTCTTCACTCTCGCGCTGTTCGATCACAAACAGCGGGTGATAGACGATCTCGACGGCGCTCAGGCGCGGAAAGCGATAATGCGATGGCCACACCCGGTGAGCCCCGCGAATCGTCACGGGCAGAATCGGCACGCCGGTCTCCAGGGCCATGCGCACCGCGCCGGCTTTGAACTTCCTCATCGTGCCGTCTGCGTTGCCGCGCCCGCCTTCGGGAAAAATCACCACGGCGCCCCCTTCACGGATCCACTGCAGCGAACGCCGAATGGGCTTCGGATCGCTACCCTCCAGTTGCAGCGGCCATGAGCCGAACAGGCGCAACATCATGCCCACAAAAGGCCACTTGAAAGCTGCGTCCCAGGCCAGATAACGAATCGGCCGCCGAACCGGAATTGAGATCCAGAATGGGTCGACATAAGTCTGGTGATTGGAAGCGATGATCAGGCCTCCGCTTTGAGGGATATATTGTGTATTTCGCAAACTGAGCCGCCACAAGAGCCGGCTCAGCAAACCGACAATCGGGCGAACAAGATCAAGCACCCATTGTGGCAGCATTCGGGGATAAGGGCGCGACCCATTTCGCCCCCGAGTTTGTTCGATGTCGGTGCTGGTTTGAACCAAAACGAATTATTTAACTAAGCAACAGAGAGCAAATGCCCAGCACGTCGTCGACATCTGTGCTGCCGACGGCAACGCCGGTCAACTTGAGATTTTCCACGAGTCAGGCAACTCCAGCTCCTTCAGGCGATCGTCATTCCACCGTTCACATTGGAAGCATTCGAATCCACGGTACTCAATTGCTTCTTGTTTCGTCAAACCGATTTGATTTCGGGCGGCGCAGCCCGGAAAGGCACAGCGCCTTTCGATTTCAACCAGCAACGGCGTGCGGGGAAAATAAAAGCTCTGCCTGGATTTGTTTTCCGGCATTGAAGCCCGTCCTGGTGCTGCTGCTGCAACGATTGCGTCGTCCGGACCACAGACTGAGGTCTGCGGCATCAGCAGCTTACAACGGCCACTCGCTGCCGATGAATTCCAGGTGGAGACGCGGAATCCCGTCAGCGCCAAAGCGCCGTGCACGCACTATCGCCAACACGCTGACCCCATATTGTTCGCTGCTGAGTTTGACGAAGCGACCCGGCAAAACATCCAGAGTCGTAAATACCGCGGCGCCCTTCCGGCTGATGTTTTCAGTCACTGTCTTTTCGCTGGGTGAAGATCCTTTTTCGTCCGTATACACTTCAACCAGCACCTCGATGGGAATAGTGTGACGGCTTTCCTTTCGCTTGTCGGTCTCGGAAAACTCCGACAGCACAGGCCCGGTTTCCTCTTTCACATTCCACAGACTTGCCTCGCTGCTGGATTGGGCGATTTCATAACGGCGCGCCGGGTCAGCGTCAAAGCTGCGCGGCGGGCGCTTGCCGACGAAGGCCACGCCTATTTCCAACAGGGCTCCTTTGTTGGTGTCGGGATCAAGGAGCGTAACGTTTCGTACCAGCGACCAGACACGGTACTGATCCTCTATATGATCAAAGCAACGAAGCTGTCGCGGCATCGCCATTGTCAAAAGCAACAAGCGACCTATTTCAGTTGGTCGTTTGACCCTTAAGCGCGCGCCGAACGGAGTGACATCGACCAGGCGCGACATTTCGGTCCAGTCGTAAGTCGGGCTTTCCCGACAGTAGATTCTGACCGGCAGCGACAGGGCAATTCGCTCGCGCAGCCGCCTCGACTTTTCTTCGCCTTTTGCAGCCTTGTCTGCCAAAGAATTATTTTCCAAAAAACGAATTACTTCGTTGGTGGTGGAGCAACTCGCGAGTTTCCTCCTCGTCAGGCTCAATGCCCTGATTTTACGGGGGTTTTACGTCTTTTTGAGCTTGGCGATGTCTACGGTTTCGGGTTAGAATAAAGAAGCAATCCGCAACCGCATGAATCACCGCCGCGAGCCCCAGGGTATTACCAAGCATCCGAAATTGGTGCCGGAAAAAATCAGGCAGTCCAGGCTGTGCAACGGGTCGTTGCCGCCGGGTCGCAGCGCGGATTGTAACGGAAAGGTTTGATTAATGGAAACCAGTGAACGACAGCACATAAGCATTGAAGACGAGATGCGCCGGTCCTATCTGGACTATGCGATGTCCGTAATTATCGGCCGCGCCCTGCCCGATGTCCGGGACGGTTTGAAGCCGGTCCATCGGCGCGTGCTTTGGGCCATGAATGAACTCGGCAATGCTTACAACAAACCCTACAAGAAGAGCGCGCGTGTGGTCGGCGACGTCATCGGTAAGTACCACCCGCACGGCGACACCGCCGTCTACGACACGATCGTCCGGATGGCGCAGGATTTCTCAATGCGCTATCCGCTGATCGACGGACAGGGCAACTTTGGTTCAGTTGACGGCGACGCGCCCGCAGCCATGCGTTATACCGAAGTGCGCATGGCGAAGGTGGCAAACGAGTTGCTGGCCGATATCGAGAAAGAAACCGTCACCTTTCAACCGAATTACGACGAAAGCCTGAGCGAGCCGACGGTCCTGCCGGCTCGAATCCCGAATTTACTAATCAATGGTTCTGACGGCATCGCGGTTGGCATGGCGACCAAGATTGCCCCGCACAACTTGACCGAGATCGTGGAGGCCACGATCGCAGTTCTGCGCGATCCGGAGATCGATATCGAAGAGTTGCTCAAGATCGTAAAGGGTCCGGACTTTCCCACCCGCGGGTTTATCTGTGGCCGCGAAGAAATTCGCAACTCGTATCTCACCGGACGCGGCATTCTGCAAATGCGCGCCCGGGCTTCAATCGATCGCATCGGCCGCGGAACGCAGGAACGCGACGCTGTGATCATTTCTGAAATTCCCTTCCAGGTTAACAAGGCCAGGCTGATCGAGCGCATAGCCGAACTGGCAAACGAAAAGAAACTGGAAGGCATCGCCGAAGTCCGCGATGAATCCGATCGCCAGGGCATGCGCATAGTTGTCGAGCTGAAACGCGATGCGGTGCCGCAGGTGGTCCTCAACAAGCTGTTCAAGCTGACGCCGATGCAATCATCGTTTGGGGTGATCAATTTGGCCATCGTCAATGGCCAGCCCCGCGTGCTGAACCTGAAGCAGATCCTGGAAGCCTTTGTCGACTTTCGTCGCGAAGTCGTGCGCCGGCGCACCGAATACGAACTGCGCAAGGCGAAAGCCCGCGCGCATATCCTCGAAGGACTTACCAAAGCGATCGACGCGCTGGACTACATCGTAACGTTGATCCGCAACTCGCGTTCGGTCGATGAAGCTCGGCAGTGGCTGACCGGGGAATTAAAAACAACGAGCGAAGTGAAGACTTGGAAAGGAATCCCGTCAGGAGAGCCGCTCAACAAGTATCTGCCCAAGCTGAAGAAAGCGATGGAGCGCCTGGCGTTTTCTGAGATTCAGGCGCAGGCCATTCTTGATCTGCAACTGCGGCGATTGTCAGCGCTCGAGCGGCAAAAGATTATCGACGAGTACGAGGGGATCATCAAACTGATCGCCGAGTTGGAAGAGATTCTAGCCAACGAAAAATCCCTGCGTCGCGTGATCATTAACGAACTCGAAGATGTTAAGAAAGAGTTTGGCGACGCCCGCCGCACGGAAATCACGGACGCGGGAACTGACTATTCGATCGAAGATCTGATTGCCGACGAGGACGTCGCGATCACGGTGACCAAGAGCGGGTATATCAAGCGTACCCCGATCACCACTTATTCTCGGCAGGGACGCGGCGGCAAGGGACGTTTTGGCGCGATGGCCAAGAACGACGATTACGTCGAACACCTTTTCATCGCTTCGACGCACGCCTACCTGATGATCTTCACTGACGACGGACTGGTTTATAAGGTCAAGGTCCATGAGGTGCCGGATGCGGCGGCGTCCGCGCGCGGCAAGGCGATCGTGAATCTGATCCAGATTTCTTCTGAGCGAAAGCTCGCCGGCGTCGTGCCGGTGCGCGAATTCTCGGAAGGCCGTTACGTTTTGATGGTTACCAAGAAAGGCGTGATCAAAAAGACTGCTTTGTCTGATTTTCAGAACATCCGATCCAACGGGATCATTGCCATCAACATCGACGATGGCGACGAGCTGCTTGACGTAGTGACCACCGACGGCAACAAGCGCATTTTTATCGCCACGCACAACGGCTTTGCAATTCGCTTCGATGAAAAGAACGCGCGGCCGATGGGCCGGGCGACGCGCGGCACGCGTGGCATCGATCTTCGCAAGGACGATTTCGTGGTTTCGCTCTGTGCGGTTTCGTCGGATGATTCGGAAAAAATGCTTTCCGTTTCGGAGAGAGGCTATGGCAAGCAGACGCCGATCTCGACTTATCGTTTGCAGTCGCGCGGCGGAAAGGGCGTCATCAACATGAAGACGACGGAGAAGACCGGCAAGGTCGTCGCCGTGTTTCCCGTCGATGCCGACTCAGAAATCATGATCATTACTCAACAGGCCAAATTGATTCGCCTGGAGGCCGACGCTATTCGCAAGACCGGCCGCAGTGCCCAGGGCGTGCGTCTGATCAAGACCGACGAAGGCGACATGGTGACCAGCGCGTCTCTGGTTGAGGCGGCAGCTGAAGATGAGAGTGAAGAAGTTCCCTCTTAGTTGAATTAGGGCATCCGCAGATTACGCAGATTACGCATGGCAGAAAAGTTTTGGTGTGCTCAGCCAGGTGCTAGTTCGTTACCTGTTTTTCCATCTGCGAAATGTGTGTAATCTGCGGATGATTTATTCGCCGCTGCCCTCGCCTTCTACCCAAACCTCACCGTCTTCAAAAAACTCTTTCTTCCAAATCGGCACCGTTCGTTTTAGTTCGCGAATGGCCCATTCGCAGGCTTCAAAAGCCACGCGGCGATGAGGCGCGCTCACGGCGATCACGACGCTGGTCTCGCCGATTTCCAAACGGCCAGTGCGATGCACGATCCCGATGTGGGCGATCTCGAACTTTTCGTGCGCCTGCTCACCTAACCTTTTCATCTCGCGCAAAGCCATCGGCGCGTAAGCTTCATAGACGAGGTAGAGCGTGCGACGGCCGCGCGTCCATTCGCGCGCATAACCATCGAGCGTTACGGTGGCACCGCATTCGGGAAGGACAACCCGCCGGGCCACTGCTCCGACGTCGATTGGGGAAGTGGTTAATTCGAAGAAGTCCCTTTCGGATCCTGGTGCGGACGAGACGTCCGCGCTCCCGGCATCCGACGGCTGTTTTTCTTCAGTCTCATCTTCTCTGTGACTCGGTGTCTCTGTGGCCAATTTGTTTTCTGAACCGCCGCTGACCGGAGGAAACACAGCCAGCTCGTCACCGTCAAAGATTTCTCGATCCGCTTCCGCGTATTCCTGATTCACGGCGAACAGCAAAGACTTTCCAAACCGGCGGAGCTCAGGATAGGCGTTCAGCAGTTGAGCAAAGGCACTGGCTGAGTCATGCGGCGGATTCAGCTTCAGCTCAGCTTCTTCGCAGGCGGCGGCATCGCGCGCCGCGCCGAAAAAGAGCACGCGAACTGAAATGGCCGTGCTGTTTCCAGTTGTCTGCATCTCGTTTGGAGTTCCGCCTTCAGGCGGATCTCGCGCTCAACTCCGCCTGAAGGCGGTACTCCAAAACTAACCAAGTCTCACTCCTGATCGAAAACACGAATCAGATCATCGGGTTGCGCCAGCGGAATGCGAGCGAGCTGCAGATTTTCTTCCACATGTGCCACGCTGCTCATGCCCACCAGCGCCGTCGTGATTCCCGGCGCCGATCGCACAAATTGAATACCCGTTTGCGCGTCGGTGGCAAGCGAACCCAAAGGTCCCCGAATCGCTTCCGGGAGGCCGCGGGCTACCTGGCCCTGCAAGATCGAGGCGCTGGCCATTACGGTTACTCCCAGAGCGCGGGCCGCCTCCAGCACGCTCACGTATTCGTCGCCGAGCTTCTGATTCTGAAAGAACAAAGCTTCGGGCATCGCCAGATTGAACGGCAACTGAATGAAGCCGAAGTGATGATCCTTTCCGCCTGCCTCGCGCGCCGTGGCAATCATCTGTTCGAGCGAATGATAGCCCTCCGTCTCGGGCTCAGCACGAAAGCCATTCCAGGTCGCAACGCCGTATTTTCCGATCTTCCGTTCGGCAACCGCCTGCTCCAGCGTTCCGAATGCCGCGCGCAGACGCTGCCAAAAGTCTGCTTCGGAAACTGCCGCCAGCTGCGACTCAGGATTGTGCACATAGTAGACATCGAGGCAATCCAGCCCCAGATTTCGCAGCGACTGCGCCAACTGATCCTGCAGATAGCGCGGCGTCATACAATGCGAACCACCGGCGATTTCTGCGAAAGTGGCAATCCCGCGTTTGACGAAATTGTCTTCAATGTATTGGCGCACATCGCGCGGCGGCGTGCCGTCAAAAGGCAGATAACCGCCTTTGGTGCCAATGACAATCTCTTCGCGTCCGAAACCGCGTTTGACTAACTCACTCAGCGCCGCGCCGATCGAGCGTTCACTTCTTTGAAAGCGATAGTTCGCCGCCGTGTCTATAACATTTGCGCCCAGCTCGACGGCGCGCACCACGGCTTCGGTATAACGTCCGTCTGTCTCTTCATTCGCGTCGCCGAGATAGGTGCCGACCCCGATTGTCGAGAGCCAAAGACCCTGTGCCTGCCGAAAATGTTCTTCCGCCGCATTTTCCCTAAACCGTTCGCGATAGCGCGCCGTACCTTGCGGCGTCGCGCAGCCGTTGATTGGCATCTGTCGAAATTCTCCGGTGGATTTTGATTTGAGTAAGCGCGGACGACTATACGCGGCGCGGCGCGCGGTCGGCAAGGCGACTTAGATCGACGCCGAACGTGTGATAGCGTGTAAGGGATTCACTCTTGATCATCGTGACAGATACAAACTACAAAGAAGAAATCAGCATCGCCGTGGAACTGGCCCGCGCGGCCGGCGCCGTTTTGCTCGAGCATTATCACAGTCCCTTTCTAGTCGAGCAAAAAATAAACATGCTGGATGAACTCGAAGAAGTAACCGCGGCCGATCGCGAAGCGAATGAGCTGATAGTGACCCGTCTCCGCCGTGAATTTCCCGACGATGGCATCCTGGCCGAAGAGTCGAGCGACAGCGAACATCGTTTGGACAAGGAGCGAGTGTGGCTAATCGATCCGATGGATGGGACGAAGAATTTTATTGCGCGCGATGGAGATTTTGCGGTGCAGATCGGTCTCGCCGTCAACGGAGAGAGTGTCGCCGGTGTCGTCTATCAACCGGTGCGGGATGTCCTTTATCGCGCTGTCCGCCATGAGGGCTCGTGGATCGAAAACAGAGACAACCCGGCGGCACGCATGTTCGTTTCGAATCGAACGGAACCCAGCGAAATGGTGCTGGCCTCAAGTCGTTCGCATCGCAGCCCGCGCATGGAACGCGTGACCGGCGCGTTTGGTTTCAAAGATGAAATGCGGCGCGGTTCGGTGGGCGTAAAAATTGGCTTGATTGCCGAGCAGCAGGCCGATCTCTATCTGCATCTGTCACCGAGCACAAAACAATGGGATACATGCGCGCCTGAGATCATTCTGGTCGAAGCCGGCGGGCGGCTGACGGATCTGTTTGGCCAGCCCATTCGTTACAACGGCGTCCGCATCGACAATCGTAACGGCATCGTGGCCACCAACTCGGCGGCGCATGAGATGGTGATTGAGAATCTGGCCCCGCTGCTGAAAGAGTTTGGCCGAGTGCCGGTTTAATTCATCCGCAGATTACACAGATTGCGCAGAACAGGAAAAACTAATCACGCACTTCCTCGTTTTTCCTTTCTGTATTTGCTAAGTCGGTGAATTTGCTCAGACGAGCTTTAGGTTGAACGGGAAAACGCTAAAGGTCCTGGGCCTCGCCCTTTCTTTATTCTTTCTGCGTAATCTGTGTAATCTGCGGACATTAACCCAGCGCCTTCTTCAGTATCGCAATTTGTCCCGCATGATAAAGGTCGTGCTGGATCACGCCATGCAGTGTGACGTAGGCGGTGGATAAGCCCTCCAGAATCGGTTGATCCAAACGTGACTCTTCCAGACCGGCGATCGCTTTGCGCAAAGCTTCGTGTCCGCCATCGAGCGCAGCCTTCGCCTGTTCCCAGGCTGCCTCACTCATGTCAGCTGCCGGCGGCCAATCTTCCGGTGAAGAAATGTCAATCTCTGCCCGGTCTCCTTCCAATCGCCTGCGGCCCACGTTTTCCCAGACCGCGATGTGCTGCACGAGTTCCCAAATGCTGTGCGCGTCTTGCAGCGGACGCGCGTGCGCCTGGCGGGCGGTCACACCCGCGAGCACTTCGCGCACTGCTGGTCCGTGCCAGGCGCCGCCTTCGTAAGCACGTTTGAGTTGATCCAAAATCCTCTCAATCTCAGTCATTGGTTTCCTCTCTTATTAGCTCTTCAAGCTCCGCTTTGATCTGCTCGCGTTCAGCGTAAAGCGCGGCGAGATGCGAAGGCAACGCGACATTGTCAGCCTGAGCCGGATCAAATCCACGCGCGCGCAACTCGCGCTCGAATTCGGTTTCGATCGCGCGGAGTTTCTGGTTGAGGTCCTCAGTTGATGGCATCGCGAGCATTTTACGACACGCCGCGGCTTTAGTCCCCAGCAATCGGCGCAGTAGCCCGACCGTTAGGGAGGGCGTCCAATTGAGATAGAACCACGCCCTCCCTAACGGTCGGGCTACTGCCCCAATGCTTTGCAAATCCTCTCTCCGCCCGCTAGTCTTAGCGGAAAGTTTTGCCCTACTTTTGAATGTCCTTCAAGGAATACGCGTGGCCATCATTCGTCCTTTCAACGCTCTTCGTCCGCTGGCTGAGCGCGCGGCGCAGGTCGCAGCCGTGCCCTACGATGTCGTGAACACTGAAGAAGCCCGGGCCCTGGCGTCCGGAAATCCCTGGAGTTTTCTGCACGTGTCGCGCCCGGAAATCGATCTGCCCGCCGGCACGCCCATCTACGGCGACGAAGTTTATGCGAAAGCCGTCAACAATTTTGAAAAGCTGACCAAGGAATGTCCGCTGGAAGTGGAAGAGACGCCGAGCCTCTATCTCTATCGCTTAATCATGGACGACCACGAGCAGCTTGGCGTCGTGGCGTGCTGTTCCGTTAATGAGTACGATAACGACATCATCCGCAAGCACGAGCGTACGCGGCGCGACAAGGAAGACGATCGCACGCGCCACATCATGGTGCTGCGTGCACAGACCGGTCCGGTATTCTTAACCTACCGTGCCCGGCCTGAAATTGATTCGCTGGTCGCCGACGCGCTCAGCCGGAATCCTCCGCTCTACGACTTTGTCGCGAATGATGATATTCGTCACACAATCTGGCGCGTGCCGACCTATGCCCCGCTGGTCGAAGCCTTCGCTGATGTTCCTTATTTCTACATTGCCGATGGTCATCACCGCGCCGCCAGTGCCAGTCGCGCGCGCGCGGAGCTTAGAGAACAGAGCTTTGCCAACATTGGTAACGAAGAATACGACTTTTTTCAATGCGTCCTGTTTCCTGATAACCAGTTGCAGATCCTTCCCTACAATCGGATCGTGCGCGATCTGAATGGGCTGTCTCAAGAAGAATTCTTGGCGCGAGTGGAGAGGATTTTTAGCGTCACGGAAAATGCAGCGCCCCGGCCGAACAAGCGTGGGCGATGGAGCATGTATCTCGACGGCCGCTGGTATGGACTGGCTTTGCGCAGCGATGCAGAAATACCCACTGACGCGGTTGAGTCGCTTGATGTCAGTATTTTGCAGGAGCGTCTTCTGGATCCGATTCTCGGGATCGAGGACGTACGCACCGATAAGCGAATTGATTTCGTCGGCGGCATTCGTGGCCCGGATGAGCTGGAAAACCTGGTGAATGAAGGAAAGGCGGCGGTGGCATTCTCGCTCTATCCGACGACGATCGAGGAGTTGCTGCGCGTTTCTGATGCCGGCGAAATCATGCCGCCCAAATCAACCTGGTTCGAGCCAAAGCTGCGCGATGGATTGCTGAGCCATCAGATTTAAGGGCACCCACTCTCATGCCAGCGCCGCAAACACTTCGTTCGACAACAGCGCGCCGCGTTTAGTTAACCTCAGCACCTCTCGATCAATCTCCACTAACCCGGCATCGCGCAGACGAACAAGATCCGAGTCGTACTCATCTTTTAAGTTGGACCCAAACCGCGATTGATATTTCATAAGATCCAACCCACGCATCAAGCGCAGGCCAAGAAATATCGACTCCGAGCGCGCGTCCTCTTCATTCAAAACCGTGCGCTCAACGATGGGCGATTGGTGATGTTCGATCAGGTCAGGATATTTCGCCATGTCACGTTCGTTGCACCAACGCCGTCGTGCGCCGTCGTATGAATGCGCCGAGCACCCAAAACCATAGTAAGGATCGCCGGACCAGTATTTCGTGTTGTGTCGTGACTCAAACCCGGGGCGGCAGAAATTCGAAATCTCGTAATGCTCGTAGCCGACAGCGCAAAGTTCGTCGATTAACATCAGGTACATCTCGGCCGCGAGATCGTCGTCGGGCTCTGGCCGCATCCCGCGTTTGATTTGATCCGCCAACGGCGTCCCTTCATGTACGTCCAGCAAATAAAGCGACAGATGTTCAGGTCTCGGCTTCAAAGCCGCGGCAAGATTCCGCTGCCAATCCGCCATCGTCTGTCTCGGCAAGCCGGCGATTAGATCGAAATTAATGTTTTCGAATCCGGCTTCTCTTAATTGATAAAAGGTCGAAGTGATGTCGTCTGAAGAGTGCGTGCGACCCAGTTGCTTTAGTTCGCGGTCGTCAAAGGTCTGGGCGCCAAAACTGGCGCGATTTATTCCGAGGTGTTGAAAATCGCGAATCGTTTCCAGTTTGGCGGCGGCACTTGTGCCGCCATCGCCAGGGTTCAGCTCAATAGTAACTTCGGCGCCGGTCAGAACTTGAAAACGATCTCGGACAGCTTTCAGAATCCGTTCGATCTGCGCGGGCGCCAGCAGTGAAGGAGTGCCTCCTCCAAAATAAATAGTATTCACATCTGCCGGATGATCGACCTCGTTCCACCGCTTGATCTCTTCAATCAGGGAATTGACGTAGCGTTCTGCCAGATCGCTTTCATACATTCCGGTCGCGAAGTCGCAGTAGGAACAACGCGAGCGACAGAAAGGAGTGTGTAAGTAGACTCCGGCGTGATTCATCTTTCTCCACAGATTACGCAGATTACACCGATTCATTCAACCCAGGGCGGACAAACTTGCTCTTTGTTAGCTGGAGGATCGACGTTACCGAGTCTGTAATAATCTGCGAAATCTGCGGATGCACTCACGACTCTGTTCGACTTTTATTCTGTGTGTATTGTTTGAATGCTTGCGCTTGCGCAATTTGATCTTCACCACCCCGATTCTTAACGCAGAAAGACTGGCACAGCGGTTGATTCTCAGTGAAGCGGACTGGGCTTTATCCCGACCCAGGCCCAACTTTTTTACTAACATAAGCAAAGGGGAGGAATAGAAATGGCAGACAAACAGAATTTGGGACAGCAGCGAGGCATGCACGAAGGGCAGCAAGGCGGCTCTCATCAGTCCCCGGGACGAAATCCGCAGGACGATCGTTCAGCCGGCAAGCGGGGCGATCAAAGGGACGACCAGAACCGCGAGCGCCGGCGCGACTTCGACCCGAGCAGAGGCGGCGACGGCGGCTCTTACAAAGAAGGCGGCCAGAACGAACACACCAGGCGTTAAGAGTGGTGCTGTCCACATCAGGGCTCACGTTTGATTTCCTTGAGTGGAATATCATCGTGGGCCCTTTTGTTTTCAGGAACGGCTACAAAAAAAGCACAAAAGGCATAAACAGAAATAGGCAACTTGGTTTTGTTCTGCTTGCGCCTTTTTGTGGCGAATGCTTTGTCTTATCCGCGTAAATCCGCGTTCATCTCCAGCTTATTTGCTGATTCTCTTCGTGCTGCCGCCGCCACTGATCGACCGGCTCATCCGGCGCGCCACGAGTTCAGCCTGGGCAAACACCCGCAGAAAGTTTTCTCCCAGGATCTTGCGAATGTCCTGTTCGCTATAGCCGCGTTTCAATAATTCGTAGGTGATATTCGGATACATTGAAACATCGCGTGCACCCTCGGGGAAATCATTGGCGCCATCAAAGTCGGGACCCAGGCCGACGTGATCGATCCCTGCAACCTTGACGATGTGATCGATGTGATCGATTAGTTTTGCCAGCGGCAGGGGCGGCAAGGGATTCGCCGCTTCGAGCTTGCTTTTCTCTTCGGACAAGCGTTCAGGATCGTCGGCATACTTTGCTGTTAGCGCATCGTTCTGCGCCTTCAATCTTCGATTACGCTCGTCACTCTGCGGCCCGACTGTCTTCTCATCAATGAAGTAACTGTAAAAGTTGACCTGAACCACGCCGCCGTTCCTGGCGATGCGTCTTAGCAAATCGTCGGGAATATTCCTTGGCACATTGCTGAGTGCGCGCGCCGAGGAATGGGAAGCTATAATCGGCGCCTTCGAAACATCCAGGGCATCGCTCATCGTCTTATCAGAGACGTGAGAGACATCGACCAGCATGCCCAGCCGATTCATCTCGCGCACGACTTCTTTGCCAAAATCACTGAGGCCGTTGTGCTTTTTCTCGCCGCGCCCGGCGTCGGCCCAGTCATTCGTGTTGTTCCACGTCAGGGTCATGTAACGCACTCCAAGGCGATAGAACTCGCGCAGCGTGGGCAGCGAATTCTCGATTGCGTGACCGCCTTCGATACCCATTAGACAGGCAATCTTGCCTTCGCGCTTGGCGCGCCGAATGTCCGTGGAGTTGGTCGCGAACATCAGATCGTTCGGGTGGCGTTCGACCGCGCGATAAACCGCATCGATCATGTCCAGCGTGCGTCGCGCCGCGCCGCCTCTCGTTACATAATCGGGTTTGATGTACAGCGAAAAGAACTCGGCCGTCTGTCCGCCCTGCTTCATGCGCGCGATGCTGGTGCGATATGGGGCCGGCGGCGTCCCACTGAGATCGTAATCGTAATTAGTCATCCCGGTCGTGATGTCGTTGTGCGTGTCGATGACTATGGCGCGGCGGTGAATTGCCAGCGCTCTCTGCCAGAGCGCTTCGTCGCGTCCGGAGCGGGTCGATGGTTTTCGCTGCGCCGGCGCTTTCGGAGCAGGCTTTTTCGGCGCCGGCTGAGTCGCGCGTTGTGCGCCGATTGGAATGGCCGAAGCGATGAACGTGGGAACGAGAAACGAAATCAATATAGAGAACAAAAGTCGTCGTGGTTTCATGGCCAAGACATTTACCACAAAGGCACGAAGACACAAAGTGCCTTGATTGGAGCGCGGACATCCCTGTCCGCCTGAGCGCGCAGCGCGAACTTGGTTGCGATTCTGAAGAACTCAGACTGAGCCTGCTACGCACGCTGGCGGACAGAGATGTCCGCGCTCCAGCCATCGCACATCAGGCGAAGCCGTGCGCCAAACTGTGGCAGGCCACATGGATCAAAGAACATGAATAGAGGAGCCTACTCGCGGAGGATACAACTCGTGCTTACATTACTTGTTCTGCTCTTGCTGCCTTGTTTGAGTGTCCTGCCGATCTCCCCGGCGACGCAACAGCCATCGAAGCTGGAACTACCGCCGCAGGCACGGGACGCCCTTTACCTGAAATTTCCCGATTGGCGGTATGCAGACATATCCGACGAAGTCCGCCAGGCGCTAAAGCAAGATGGCGCCGCGAACATTCGTCCTGATCTGATCAGTGGTGATTTTGATGGGGACGGCCGCGCGGATTATGCTGCGCTGATTTTTCACGGCACGACCAGGGTTGAGCAAGATCAGGTCGTTGGCCCGGACTTCAGCCTCGTCATCTTCATGGCGCGAGATCCAGGCTATCAGTTACACGTTATCGAAGACCCGGACGGCGAATACATTGAACTGATCCATAAGGGAGACCGGAGATATGATTACGATACGCAGAAAGAGTTCACCTTCGAGCACGACGCTATTGACGCGATCATCTTTGAGAAGGGGGCGACTTCTTATGTTTACGAGAACGGCGGCTTCCGCGCTATTATCACCGGCGACTAAATCATGTCCATCCTGATTGCCGAAGACAACGTGGCCCAGCGTGCTTACCTGCGCGAGATACTCGAGCGCGACTTTCCTTCGCATCAGCCGGTGCTCGAGGCCGGCGATGGTGAAGAGACGGTCGCGATGGCGCTGCGGAACAAACCCGAGGTCTGCATTCTCGACATCCAGATGCCAAAACTTTCGGGCGTGAAAGCCGCGCGAGCGATCTGGCGTGACTTTCCCACCGCGCGAATCATTTTCTGGACTCAGTTTCCGCACGAAATTTACATCAACGAAATTCGCAAGATTGTGAAGTCGGTCGATCCGCCGCCGGCCTACGGCTTCATTCACAAGAACAACCCTGAATCGCGCTTTCTGCGTTTCGTCGCCGCCGTTTTGGAAGATGGCGCTGACATGATCGATCCGGCTTTCAAAGATTCATTCAAACGGCCGTTGTTGACGGAGTTCGAAGCCGAAGCGCTTTATTATCTCGCGCTGGGACTTTCGAACTGGGCGATCGCGCGCAAATGCAGTTTAAGTCTGCGCGGAGTTGAAAGCCGTCTCGCCACTCTCTACGAAAAGCTTTTTACCTCGCTGCCTGAAGGCACGCCGAACGAGGCTTATGAGAAGTTGGCTTACAACGTTCGGACCCGCGCGTTCTTTGAAGCGCTCAGACGCGGCTTGCTAAACAATGATGAGTTGGAAAAAGCGTCAGTCGAATTGGAAAATTGGCTGGAACGCGATCAGAAAAAGTTTATTGAAGAGCAGAAGCGGGCCCCGAATAAGAAATAACAAGTGCGACTAAATGTCTTAACGCAAAGGACGCAGAGGTATTCGCAGAGGACGCCGAGGAAAACCTCTTGGGGACCTTTGCGGAAAACCTGGCGTCCCTTGCGTTTCAGGTCGGCCCTTCTTTGCCTTTCTATCTGTTGCCTACTGCCCACGGTTTTTTCTTCAGCGCAGAACGAAACAACGCCAGCTCAAGCTCAACCATCGCCGACTCCTGTTCCGGCGCCGTCGCCCTCTCCTTCGCCCACTCCGCCGCCGAATCTGCACCAATGGGGCGCGGTGACTTCCTTTCATGGTCTGCCATCGGATCGCACGCACGCGATCGCGCAGACTGAATTCGGCGTGACGTGGTTTGCCACGGACGGCGGACTGGCCCGCTATGATGGCCGGCGCACCAACGCCATCAACGCAGAGGGCCTGCCGCCGGGCCGCGTGTTGGCGCTGAAAGTGGACGACTCTGGCGCGCTTTGGATTGGCACTGAAAACGGCGCCGCGCGGCTTTGGAATGGCAAGTTCGCTCCAGTCAAGGAAACTGCCGGCAAAGTAATCACCGCGATCATCACGCCACAGCCCGACCGGGTCCTGATGGCCACAGAGAACGGTCAACTCTTCGACTGTCAGGTACAGTTCCAGGGCGGATCGACTTCGACGATTCGGCCGGGTGAAGGAGATTCCGGTCTTAATTTCATCGTCAAAACCATTCCCAATCAACCGCTGGAAAGCGCGGACAAAGATCATCCGGGCCCGCTGAAATTTACCAGTCTTGCTTTTGTTCAAGACAAACTCTACGCGGGCACGCAAAGCCGCGGCATCGTTGAAATCGAAAACGGCGAAGCCCGGGACATTGTCAGCCGGCCGCGCAGCTACTTTATTAATGCCCTGGCAACAGATTCCAGAGGGCGGCTCTGGATGGGCGCGCGCGCGCGCGTTGAAGAGGGTGGCCTCTTTGATAGCAGCGAGCCGCTTAAACCCGTCAGGGCGAACGCCTCGACCGGGCCGGTAACGGCGATTACGCGCGGCGCGGGCGAGGATCTATGGATCGCGACCGACGGCCGCGGGGCGTTTCGTTTCCAGAACGGAAAGCTTACTGAACGTTTCACCTTTGAGGGCACGGGCGGCGCGCTCCGTTCGGACCATATTTTCGGGGTTTTCATCGATCCGGAAGAAGTCGTCTGGTTCGCCACGGACAAGGGCGTCTGTCGCTATGACCCGCATGCGATGCGCGCGGAAAACATCACTTCCGACGCGAGCGCGAACTATGTGCGCGCGCTGCTTCGGACCTCGCGCGGCCGCTTGTTGGCCGGGACAAATTCAGGTCTTTACGCAAACGATGGTACAAAGAAAACGTGGACTGAGATTTCAGAGCTGGGGCGGCGCAACGTTAATGCCATCGCAGAAGACAAAACCGGCCGCGTGCTGGCGGCAACCGGCAACGGCTTGTTCGCGTCATCTGCGAACAAAGACACACAATTCGTGCGCCTTCCACCGTCCGGTGACCGGCTCGCCCAGGGCGACAGCGTGCGCGCCATCGCTAATGTTGGGGGCTCGACTTATGTGGCAACCTACGGTTATGGAGTCGAAAGAGTGCAAGGCTCGCAGCGTACTCTGGTCTGGCCTGACTCCGCGGCGGACGCTCGCCTACGCGAAGTTACGAGTTTGGGTAAGGACGCGAACGATCGTCTGATGATTGGCACGGCCAGCGCCGGTGTTTTCTTTTTCGACGGCCGCCAAAGCAGCACCGAAAATGCGCTCGACAAACTCAGGGGCGCTGCTATCTGGTCGATCCTCGCCGACGATTCCAATATCTGGCTCGCCACGGACCGGGGCCTCTACTTACTCCACGCCGGCCAACTGAAAGCGCTTGTCCCGGACGTCACTGCGCGGGCCCTGGCCATCGTTTCGGACAACAACAGCGCGCGTCAGGTTTGGTGTGCCACCGTCGGCAATGGCCTGCTGAAGGTCGCGCTCGATCAGCAGTTCGGCGCCGTTGTTTCTCGTCTGGACGTCGAACAGGGTCTGCCTTCGCAGAAACTGTTTGCGGTGTTGTCTGAACGCTCTGCCGATGGAATTGAAAGTGTGGTTGCGGGAACCGGCCGGGGTGTGGTTCGTTACGAGCCGGGACATGTCGCACCGACGGTCCTGCCGGCCCGCATCATCAGCCAGCGAATCCACGAACCGAGTGAACTGAAAACCGGTCTGAAGCTCGACTATCCACAAAACAGTCTGCTGTTGGATGTCACTGCCATCAGCAGTCGCACGTTTCCTGAACAGTTTCAATATGCGTTTGCTCTCACTGACAGGTCAGGAAAAATTATCAGAGAGAAACTGGCGCGCGACTCTCAGTTCGCGATGGAGAAACTAAGCCCAGGCACTTACAAGGTGGTCGCTCGTGCCTTTACCAGGGACCTGACCCCGGCGACCCCTTTGTCGTTCGAATTCACGGTGGCGCGAGCGCCTTTTCCGTTGACTTCGACGGCGCTCGCGATTCTCTTAATCTTCGCTCTGATTGCGCTCGGCTGGGGTTATTTTCAGAATCGTCGTATTCATCGTACCAGCGCTGAATTGGCGGCGGCGAATCGCGATCTGGCCAACGCGCGCCTGCAACTCGCCAATGAAACCGAAGCCGAACGACGACGCATCGCACGTGATTTACACGATCAGACGCTCGCGGATTTGCGAAATCTGGCCTTGCTGGTCGATCAACTTCCGGTCACCGGTGGTGAGAGCATGCGTCCAAACCGCGCTCCCTCTGCGCCGGGCGCATTGCGTACGGAGATCGAATCTATCTCGCAGGAAGTGCGGCGCATCTGTGAAGACCTGAGCCCATCGGCACTGGAAAATGTCGGACTATCAGCGGCGCTCCAGTTTGCGCTGGCTCACGCGGTCGAACATGCGGCGCCGGATTGTAAGTTCGATTATGAATTCGTTTGTGATGATGCGCTGGATGAAAAACTGAACCTGCCCTCGAGCGTGCAGATTCAGATCTATCGGATTGCCCAGGAAGCGTTGAGCAACATCTGCCGTCACGCAAACGCAAAACACGTTAAGATGACTGCCGAATTAAATGCGGGCGTGTTTGAATTGGCGATTGAAGATGACGGGCGCGGTTTTGACCGCAGCGAGATGAGAAAAAAGCCCGGCCGCGGCGTCGCCAACATTCGCGCGCGCGCCAGCATGATCGACGCAGAGGTTGAGTGGGCGAAACGCGACGGGGGCGGAACAGTGTTCAGGTTGAGTAAGAACGGAGCGGGCAAGACCGCCTTCCTGACATGAGAAATGTTCCTCTTTGAGTGATTTTCGCTTGAATGAAAGGCTTTCAAGCAAATACGCAAGCGACGAACTCTGAAAACCTCTCAGGTCAGGAAGGCGGGCTGGCCCTCGCTTCTTATCTAAATAGTGAACGAAAACTTTTTTCGTATTAATCCTGAAATTGAAGCCGCGCTCGCGGCGAACAGACCTGTCGTCGCTCTCGAATCAACTGTGATCGCTCACGGTCTGCCGCGTCCGCAGAATCTCGAAACCGCCCGAAGCCTTGAACGAATCGTGCGCGATGAAGGCGCGACTCCGGCGACGATTGCGGTGCTCGAGGGAAAGCTGTGTGTAGGTCTTGACCAAAATCAGATCAAACGTATCGGCAATGACGACGACATCAAAAAGATTAGCACGCGCGATCTCGCGGTTGCGGTCGCGCGTGGCTGGAACGGAGCCACGACGGTCGCCTCGACTTTGTGGGTCGCGCATCGCGTTGGCATTCAGGTATTCGCGACCGGCGGTATCGGCGGCGTGCATCGGGGGCTGCTTCCGGATGTGTCCGCCGACCTGCCGGAACTTGCGCGTACGCCGATGATCGTTGTTTGCTCGGGCGCCAAGATTGTCTTGGATTTACCAGCGACGCGTGAATGGCTAGAAACCCACGCCGTCACCGTGGTCGGGTATGGTTGTGACGAAATGCCGGCGTTCTATGCGCGACAGAGTGGCTTGCCGGTGGATGCGCGCTGTGATTCGCCGGAGGAAGTAGTAAAGCTTTTTAGAATGCAACGCGACCTGGGAATTGAAACTGCGTTGCTGGTGACCGTTCCGGTTCCAGTCGCGGCCGAAGTTTCGCCAGTGTTATTGAATAAGATTCTCAACGAATCCCTTGACGATGCCGAACAATCGAAGATCAACGGACGCGACGTTACTCCTTTTCTGCTCTCGCGCATGGCCGAACGCAGCGCAGGTGCGACTCTGCACGCGAACATCACGCTGTTGGAAAACAACGCGCGGGTGGCGGCAGAGATCGCGCGCGAGTTGTCTTAACATTTCGTGTGATTTCGTGGATCGTTTTTTGGCAGGAATACAGAGTCGATCCACGAATCCACACGAACCACAAAGTAAATTTTTGGACTCAATTGAGAGACCCTGGGTTACGGCGCCGGCATTCGCGCCATATCTCTGACAAAGCGCTTCGCGACTTTTCCCGCCACTGTGCCGCCAAGCGAACTGACTTTTCCGCTGGCTAAAAGCGTTTGTGTCTTGGTGTCTACGACGCTGAACACATACTTGGTGAGCAAATCATGGCGCAATTCGAGGATCAGATCGGCGACGGACTCGTCGCGCGTGATCACAAAACCGAGCTGAGTGAACTCGGGGCGCTTGAGCAGTTTGTCTTCCACCACCGCGGCCCGGACCAGCAGCGACTTTGAGCGCACAAAGACTCGACTTGGCGACGAGGTCTCGCCGATTCGGTTCGGCCTCGTCAGAACCCCGACGTTCTGCGCGTAGCTTTGGGAACAAGTCGCGATCATCGCGGCAGTCAAGAAAACCAAAACGAACAAGACCCCTGCGCTCTCTCTTCCTTTGCCAGTCAAAGCTCCATAGTTAGCAGCCGAAGTTTTCATTAAAACACCTCCACACGACCTGCAAGTTTTCGAATCGAATCTGCAAACATTTCTCTGACGCTAACAACCATGCTCGACCTCAAGAGCATCTCAGGCGACAAATCTCGAAGTTTCTCCCCAGGCTCGCGATTCAGGTAAGTCGAGCAAAGCGGTCCAACGTCGAGCACCTCCTCAGGTTCGTCTTTAAAGTTGAGCAAGCTTAGTGCCGGAACATTTGCTCCGGCTTGATGTCTAACTCTGCGTTACAAACACAGAGCTTCTCCCCAGGCTCTCCGATCAAAGGGTCAGCATTTGAAAGGAGCCAGCAGTGCCAGTACGTTCTTTCGATCGAATTACAATTCCTGCACCCTGTGACGCCGATTGGGACTCGATGATCGGCAATGATCAAGTGCGCTTCTGCGAACACTGCAGTTTGCACGTCACAGATCTTTCGGCGATGACGCGCCACGAAGCAATGCGTTTGGTCGCGCGTTCGCAGGGTCGTCTCTGCGTCCGCTTCATCCAAAGACCCGATGGCGGAATAGTCAGCCGCACAGTCCCGGAGAAGTTTCATCTCATCAGCCGGCGAGCTTCGCGGATCGCGGCGGGAGCGTTTACGGCGACGCTGAGTTTGTCGAGCGCGGCCGCGCAGACGAAACCCGTTTCGACCGGAGGCCAGGCTGGCGTGTCGGTTGAATTGGTCCAGACAGATTATGATCGTGAAATCACAACCGACGAATTTTCTGCCCGGGTTTGGGGCACGATAACTTCATCAGAGGGAGCGTTGATTTCCGACGCGACCGTGGTGCTGGTGGATCGCGAAACTGGTGAAGAACGGAACACAACCTCGACCCACAATGGCGAATACTTCTTTGAGTCTTTACCAGCAGGAGATTATTTGCTCTGGATCCGAAAGCGCAACTTCACTACATCGAGAGACCATGTTCCCGTGAAACCAAATGCCGCGGTTCGACTTGATGTGACGCTACAAGATCGAATGATGTCCATGATGGGAGGAGCGATGGCATCCTTAATCATCGTCGACAACCCCCTGCATAAAGCGGTCTCTGAAAACGACGTGGAAAAGGTCCGTGCGTTGGCCTACACGGACGACCGTCTTAACGAAACCGACGAGGCGCGGGGATCCACTCCGTTGGGAGAGGCCGTCGAGCACGGCAATCGGGAAATCGTTGCCGTGCTCCTGAACGCCGGCGCCCAGGTAAACGTCAGGAGCAGTTGGGGCAAAACGGCGCTAATGTTTTTGTCTGACACTTCGACGCCTGAGCTCGTTCGCGACTTGATTTCCGCGGGCGCGAAACTAAATTCACGAGACGATGACGGCGTCAGCCCTCTCATGAATGCTGCGGCTTCCGGAAAGCCGGCCATGTTAACTGAATTGATAAGAGCAGGTAGCCGGATCGATGCGACCAACAGCGCGGGAGAGACGGCGTTGTTTGCCGCGGCGCGAAGCAACAGCGCGGAAACCATCGAACTCCTGATAGACGCCGGCGTAGACGTGAATGCCAGAAATGATGAAGGTCAGACCGCCCTGATGACAATCGTGGCCGCTGGTAGCTTTGAGAAGGTCAAGACCCTGATTGAGCGCGGCGCCGATACCGGTCTGATAGACGATGATGGCAGAACCGCATTGATGTTGGCCGCATTCAACGAAGATCCACGCGTCCCGGAGTTGTTCCTAAACAGGTCGAGGATCGACGCGCGCGACAATGACGGAGATACCGCATTGCTCTTTGCCGCTGAAAGGGGATCGGAAAAAACGGTCTTGCTGTTTATCTATGCCGGCGCGCAAATTGACGCCAAAGATAAGGAAGGCCGCACCGCACTGTTGCGGGCCGCGATTAGTGGCCAGGTTGAAAACGTCAAAGTGCTCCTCAACGCGGGCGCCGATCTTACCGCGAAAGACACCAACGGAAAGTCCGCGCTGGCGCTGGCGCTCGAAGCCGAAAACAACGACGTGGTGAACGTGCTGAAGGAACGCGGCGCACCAAAGTGAGTTGCCAACGTGTCCTCACCCACAGTGTCTGGGCCAGAGCCCATCTGGCCCAGCTCCCTAAACTCGTAACCCTTCGATCACGCTGAAAAGCGAATCAGTAGGCACAACGCGCGTCAGGCGAAAGCCGGCTGCTTGGTAAAGCGCGCGAAACTCTTCCCCGGTGCGCGACAGCCGTTTGTGCGTTCATTATTGATTCTCCAGATAAGACTATGAATTTCGCGGACGATGTTATCGAGTGAATGTCGGATGACGCAACTACGTCCACATTATCAAGCAGCCTCCGGGGTCTGTAACTGTGCGCTTCCTTGACGGGCTTGCGCTTAGTTGCGATTGATTTGCGCAGCCCACCAGTACTGACTGACCCTGCTATAACCAAATCGAGTCGAATTATGTTAAGCTCTGCATCCCGTTATTCAATTTGTTTACCGCAGACGTTTAGGAGGGAATCATGGCTGACGAAGAAAAATGCAAGAACCCACCGTGCACATGCCCGCCGCAACCCGACGGGAAATACTGTAGCGCTTCCTGCGAAGGCACCGGCCAGACAATCGAGCTGGATTGCGACTGTGGGCACGACGTGTGTCAGGGAAACTTCTAAGGCAATTCTTGCCGCAAAAAGGCACAAAAGGCGCAAGAACGGCCAGGGTTTTCCGCGAGCCGTCCTGATCCTTTTGTGCTTTTTTGTGCCTTAGTCTTTCCCCGCCTGCGCTACTGGTGTTTGGCGATCACCATGGCCAGATGTTCAGCCATCGCCGGATCCAGATTGCGAAGTTTTTGCTGCTGCTCGCGCGCGCGTTTCAGATCGCCAAGCACGAGATAGCTGACTGCGAAGTTGTAATAGAAGGAAGGTTCTTTGGCGTCCAGACTGATGGCTTTTTCGTGTAGAGCAATCGCCTCACGCGCGCGTCCGGATTTTGAAAGCGTTACCGCCAGACTGTCGTACGCCAGGACAAAGTCTGGAAAATCGCGAATCAGTATGCGATAGACAAACTCGGCGTATTTTAGCTGGCCCATGTGATCGTAAGTCACGCCCATGTTGTAACGCGCTTTGAGAAACCTGCCATCGAGCGCGACCGCGCGTTGAAAAGCTTCGAGGGCCCGCGGAAATTGTTTCAGCTCACCCAGCGCTTCTCCCAGATTGTTTTGGGCTTCAGCGGAACTTGCATCCAGCGACAGTGAGTGGCGAAAAGCCGCCGCGGCTTCTTCGTACTTTCCCAAAGCCATGTAGATGTTGCCGGCGCTCAAGTGTGCGTTCGCGGCAATCGCGGGAGTACTTTTCGCGACAATGGCAATCGTCTGATAGGCCCGGATGGCATCTTCGAGGCGGCCCTGCTGTCGGGCCACTTGCGCCACTCGCGCGAGCCGCTGGGCCTCTTTTACGTCGTTGGAACTCTGGGCCTGCACCAAAGCAACGGCGCATATGAGCATCAGACCGCTGAGTAAGATCCGGCCGCTGGTTCGCGATACGTATGAAGACTGGTGCATCTTGTTTTTGTTTGTCCCTCAGAATAAAAAGGGGCAATCGCGCGAAATATCTGGGAATTTTTCCAGATTGGTAGTATTAATCTAACCGTAAATCCCAGTTTTCCAGCACAGCAGAGGACAAGGAGGCCGCCCCGAATGACAAGATTCTTTCTCTTGCTCCTGATTGCCTTGATTTGTGCGCCCGCGGTGTTGGCGCAGAACAAGGACTATTCGTACTACGAGTTTTATGTCGGCTATGCTCACGAGAGAGCCAACAACAATGCCGACCGTATAGATCGGAACGGCACCGCCACCTTCAATGGCAATCCGGTCGATTTTGCTTCTAAGCGCGAGGCCTACAACGGCTTCAACGCAGAGTTCAATCAGAACGTAACCCGTCACATTGGGATTGTAACCAGCTTTACCGGCACGTACGCCACCACTGGTTACGTCGATCGGAACTCAGGCCGGACGTTTGATGCCCGAGTGCAGCGTTACGAGCTGATGGCCGGTCCGCGTTATAACTGGCGGCCTGACGGCGTGACGCCGTTTGTGCACGCTCTGTTTGGGATCTCGCACATGCGCGCAAAGTTTGATGATCCGCTGGTGTCGTGTCGCAAGAGTGACACTGCGTTTGCCATGGCCATCGGCGGTGGTCTGGACGTGCATGCCGGAGAACATCTCGACGTGCGCGCGGTGCAGGTCGATTATTTGCCGACTTTCTTTAACGGCAAGCGTCAGGACAATATTCGTGTCGGCGCCGGTATCAAGATCAAGTAAAGCCGCGCTTGGTTTTTTCGGTACCAAACTTTCCCCATAGCGCGCTTCGTCGCTTGACGAGGCGCCCTTTCATTTCCAGTTGGACACCGCTACGGTCCGTTATTTTTCCCCTGCCTGGACGATTCGATCATTTTTTTGAGAGTAGGATTGGGTTCGTTTGCAGCGTGCTCATAAGCGATCCGGCGACCTTCTGCTCCGCCTTCGAGGATTAGGGCAGACACAGCATCGAACCGCAGCAACTGAGATTCTTCGGTCAACATTCTCTTAATGATAGGAAAGCTCTCCTTCTGCCACAAATGAACGGCCAAATAAGCGGCCAGGCCTCGCTTGCGCAGATCGCTATCGGTCAAGAGTGCCCTTATCTTTGCATCGATAGTTCGATCCGCATTTTTCTTAATCGCCTCAGTGGCCGTCCAGCGAACGCCCCCGTCGTCATGATCGAGACACTTGATAACAGCTTCAAGGTAAGTCGGCTTCCAGTTCTCTGAGATTTGCTCGAGAACGAGGGCGACAATCGCTGGATTTATATCGCCCAGTAGTTTGTCGATAGGAATTCCAGCCTTAGTCCGCCCTTCTATTTCAGCTTCCGCGAGTTCGCCGCTCAGCTTAGCTATACGCGACTCAACAAACTCGGTCTCGTAGGTGTGCGGGTTTAGAAAATAAGCATTTAGGTAATAGTCCAGAGCCCTGGGCTTATTGCCTCGTACCTTAAAAAAGAACCTTCCGGTCCAGGCTTGAATGTCAGGAGAGTTTGGAGAAAGGTCGGCCGCCTCCACAAAAAGCTGTTCGGCCTCTGACAGCTTTCCTTCGCCGTGAAGTATTCTGGCTAGGTCGAACGCCAGCCCACCAGACTTCGGAAACTTCGCTCTCGCTTCCAGCGTCATTGATTTCGCCCTGGCCGGCTCAGTCTGGATTAATCCTTCGATTTTGAATGCGACCGCGGCTTCAGATTCAGGGTACCTGCGTACATAGTCCTTGATCAGGCGATCCGCTTCTTCCTTATTACCCTCAATTCGGAGGACCGCAGCCAGTCCATTTGTGAATTTGAAATCGTCAGGACGAATTCTAATTCCGGCAGCTAAGTACCGTTTGGCCCTGGCCCAGTTGCTCCGCGCGATGTAGAGATCGGCGAGCTTGAAGATCACTTCCTCAGATCGCGGACGCCCAACGAGTTCTTTGAGCAGGGCGGTCTCGGCGGCTGAGCTGTAATCAAATCCGCGGAAGGCCAATTGAAACGCCTGGTTGAAAACTGATTCTTCAAAACGCGAGCGCCTCGCAGCTTCCAAAATGTCGAAGGCCTGCAGACGATTGCCATTGTCCAGAAAATATTTTGCCAGCGCCATGTGCGGCGCCGGCTCGAGAAAACGCAGGGCATAGTCCACTCGCAATTGCTTAAGCGGTTCGTTCTGGGCTTGAGCGAGGAGACAGGAAGACATCACCACCGCGAGCGAGAGCATGATGCGCTGGATGCCTGGGAGTAATGCGGAATTCATTAAGAATTACCCTTTGGAGAGGGCGGCGAGCGACAGAAACCGCGCCGCCAGCTTTGGCCCGATGCCTTCGTCTTCATGTTTGAAAAAGACGAAGGCGTCTTTCCACTTCTGATCCTTAACCCGCTTCAGCCATTCAGTGAGATCGCTTTCCTGGTAAGCAGTACGGCGCAGACGCAAGTATCCCCAACTCGCGGTGCTGATGATTTCGGTCAGCGGTTTCTCGTCAGTATCGGAAACGACCAGGGCGCAGTCCTTCTCGCGCAATAGTCCGAACGTTTCCTCATCGAACCAGGTTTCGTGGCGGAACTCGAAAGCCGTGCGGGTATCGGCCGGCAACAGTTCAAGAAAAGTTTTGAGCCTGCCCGTGTCCTTCTTCATGTTCGGCGGAAGCTGAAACAAAACTACGCCGAGGCGCTCTTCCAACAGCGCCGCCGTCTCCAGCAGATATTTCGTTTCATCCGCGATGTTGTTCAGACGCTTGATGTGCGTGATGCGCTGCGTGGCCTTGATCGAGAAGCGAAACTCCGCCGGCACCTGAGCTTTCCAGTTTTCGATCATGCTCGGTTGCGGCAGGCGATAGAAGGTGTTGTTGATCTCGACCGCGGGTAAACGGCGCGAATAATACGAAAGCATCTCCTTCGCCGGCAAATCTTCCGGATAGAAATTGCCCTTCCACTCTTTGTAGCTATAGCCGCTGGTGCCGACGTGAAGGTTCATTGCTCCTCATGATATCAGCCGCGCGATCAGAAACGCGGCCCCGGCGGCGAGACTCCCAATCAGCGCGGTTTGCAGAGCGCTGCGCAGCGGCCGCGTGCCGGTAAAGCGTCCTTTGATAAAGCCGAACACGAACAGAGCGGCCAGGGTCACCGCGACAGAAAGCAGCAGCGCGGTCGCAACGCTCATCTGTTTGACGAAATCGGCAACGATGTAAGGCGCCAAAGGAATCAAGCCGCCGGCCACATACGAAACCGCAATCGTGAAAGCGCTGACCAAAGCGCGTTTCGGATCTGGCTTTTCCAAACCGAGTTCGAAACGCATCATAAAGTCGACCCACTTCTGCGGATGCTTTGCGAGGGCTTCGACGATGGGTTCGCTTTCTTCGTCGCTTAAGCCGTAAGAATGAAAGACCTGCGCGACCTCGCGTTTTTCTTCGTCGGGAATCTCTTTCACTTCGCGCTTCTCGCGCTCGCGCTCTTTGGCATAATGTTCGGCGTCACTCTTGGCCGCAAGATATCCGCCCAGCCCCATGGCGATTGAGCCCGCGGCAATTTCCGCTAATCCGGCGGTGACGATAATTCCCGCTTGAGCGATCGCGCCAGTCAAACCTGCCGCGAGCGCAAAAGGAACAGTCAAACCATCAGACATGCCGATCACGATGTCGCGCACGGTTTCGCCCGCGGTAAAGTGACGCTCAGTGTGACGAGTCTGGGGCATGAGAGTGAACCGTATAGGACGTATCGGATCTACAGGACCTATATGTCCTGACGCTAGAACTTTCCCATCAGAATCAATACACCAATGACAATAAAAGCAGCGCCCGCCACCCGCTTAATCCATTCGAGCGGCAGATATTGTCCCAACGCGGTGCCGACGATGACGCCGATTGCCGAAACGGCGGTTAGCGCCAGCGAGGCTGCAATAAAAACTTCCCACGGCCGTTTCTTTTCCGCGGCCATGGTCATGGCGGCCAACTGGGTCTTGTCGCCCATCTCTGCCAAAAAGATCACTCCGAAAGTTGTCAGCAGCACGCGCCAGTCCATTTTCGCTCCTCGCCGGTCTCTTTATTATTGATTGCGCAATTCATGTAAGGCACAATTGCGGTTCTGTCAACACAATTACGTCCGCCTGTAAGGATGATCAAGGTTTTCCATGGTTGAGGCCGCCAAAGAATTTATCGGTACCGAGCGGTTCATCCTGCGCCGGCGACTGGGCGCCGGCGGCATGGGCGTCGTCTATGAAGCGCACGATCGCGAAATGGACAAGGTCGTGGCGCTCAAAACGCTGACCCGGGCCGAGGCCGCGCATATCTATCGCTTCAAACGCGAATTTCGCACGCTCGCCGACGTATCGCATCCCAACCTGGCCTCGTTGTATGAACTGATGTCTGACGGCCGGCACTGGTTCTTCACCATGGAACTGGTCAACGGCGTTACCTTCATTCAATACGTTCGACCGGAAGCGAACGACGAGTTAACCGATGCCGCGGACAATACTCTCCTCGGTCCCCGTCTGCGGCCAGCCGCGAATACCGATACGGAAGCCGAGACTGTCGATTTCGACAGCTCGCACCTGATATACAAATCGGGAGAGATGCCGTCCCTCGACGAGGCCTCGCTCCTCGATTCATTCAATAAGCTGGATGAAGAGCGATTGCGATCGGCGCTGCGCCAGCTGGCTGAAGGAGTGAACCGCCTGCACGAGGTGGGCAAGCTCCACCGTGACATCAAGCCTTCGAACGTCCTGGTGACAGAAGAGGGGCGGGTGGTGATTCTTGATTTCGGATTGGTTGAAGACATCCAGCCCGAACTTCACGAGACGCTGCTGGCTGGCACTCCCGATTACATGTCGCCTGAGCAAGGCGCGCAGATGGCCATCTCGAAAGCGAGCGACTGGTACAGCGTCGGCGTGATTTTGTATCAGGCGTTGACGGGACGGCTGCCGTTCAAAGGCCGCTTCTTCGAAGTCATGTCGCGTAAGCAAACCCGCGATCCCATCCAACCGATCGAGATCAATCGCGAGGTGCCGCGAGACCTTAATGAATTGTGCGTGAAGTTGCTGCGACGTAAGGCCGAAGCAAGGCCGAACGGCCGTGAAGTACTGCGGGCCCTGGGGGCCTACACCCCCGGAAGTTTGCCGCGCTTTGTGGTGCCCTCAATGCTGGAAGGCGCGTTCATCGGACGCGAGCAGCAACTCGGCGCGCTGCACGAAGCCTTTGGCGCTACTCGCGAAGGACAAACCGTGGCAGTGTATGTTCACGGCAACTCGGGAATGGGCAAGACGACGCTGGTGCGAGCGTTTCTCGATCAATTGAAACAGCAAGCTCCGAACGCCATGGTTTTACAGGGCCGCTGTTACGAGCGCGAGTCTGTTCCTTACAAAGCGCTGGACGGAGTCGTAGACAATCTGAGCAAGAAGCTGGCGTCATTGCGACAGGCTCGAGTCGAAGCCCTGATGCCTCGCAACTCGTTGGCTCTGGCGCGCGTGTTTCCCGTCATGCTTCAGGTTGATGCAATCTTCAACTCGCGCCCGGCTCGACCCGAAACAGTCGATTTGTTCACCCTGCGGAGACAGGCGTTTGGGGCCCTGCGTGAATTGCTGAGCCGAATATCCGGGCGCCAACCGCTGGTGATCTACATCGACGATCTGCAGTGGGCTGACGCTGACAGCATCTTCCTGCTCGAAGACCTCCTGCGTCCTCCGGATGCGCCACCGTTGCTGCTGATCGGCAGTTTTCGCACGGAAGATATCGATGCCAGGCCTTTTCTCAAACAGCTCTTACTACAGACAGGTACTAACACTTGCCGCGAACTGTTCGTCGACCCTTTACAGGGCGGCGAGGCGCGCGAATTAGCGCGTTCACTTTTTTCTGCGACCGGAATTTCCGTAGAACCATTTGTTGAATCGATAGTGCGCGAAGCTGGGGGCAGTCCGTTCCTGCTGGAACAACTGACGCAATACGCAATGATGAGCGAGCGCGCGGCGACGGCCGGAATCACTTTGACCACGATGTTGGAAGAGCGCATCAGTCAGCTGCCTGAGGGCTCGCGGCAATTTCTCGATACGCTCGCGGTCGCCCGGAGACCCGTCAATCAGGACGTGGCCGTGAACGCCGCCGGATTGCACGACGATCCGCTGAAGCTGTTGAGTTCTCTGCGGGCCACGCAGTTTGTGCGCAGCGGCGGCGCCGGCTATGGCGTTGAGCTTTATCACGATCGCATCGGTGAGACCTTCGTATCGTTGCTCTCGGATGACGAGCGGCGTCAGATTCATCGGCGCTTAGCTCAGGCAATCGAAGCGCGTGGCTTGGACGATCCCGAAGGGCTCTATGAAGACTATCTTGGCGCCGGTGAAGAAGACCGCGCGGCGCTTCATGCCCACGCCGCGGCGCGCAAAGCTGCCAGCGCCCTGGCTTTCGATCGGGCCGCACTTTATTACCGCCGCGCGATTGAGTTGATGCCTGACGCTGAGAATGTAGTTGATCTTAAGATCGAACTCGGTAACTCTCTGGCTAACGCCGGTCGTCCGGCCGAAGCTGCCAGAGAATTTCTCGAAGCCGCAAAGGTCAGTGCCCCGCGCAGAGCGCTCGACTTGCAGCAACGCGCCGGCGCTCAACTGTTGACCGGAGGCCATATCGATGAGGGACTGGAAGTCTTTCGGGTCGTGCTGGAGTCGGCGGGATTCAAACTGGCGAAAGGACCCAAGCGAGCGCTGCTGTCACTGATTCTTCATCGGTTGTGGCTTCGCCTGCGGGGACTGGAATTCACCGAACGCGATATCAGCAGCATTCCTGAGGGCGATTTACTTCGCATTGATATCTGTTGGGCGGTCGCCGCCGGGTTAGGGGTAGTCGATCTAATCCGGGGTGCAGACTTTCAAAGCCGCCATCTGCTGCTGGCCTTGCGCGCCGGCGAGATCTATCGGGTGGCGCGAGCGATGGCTTTCGAAGTCGGCCAGACTGCCGCGAAAGGCGGCGCGACACGCGAGCGTGCCTTGCAACTCGCGGATCGTACGGAAGCTCTGGCGCGGCGCGCCGGTAATCCGCACGCGACCGGACTGGCTATTTGGGCGAGGGGATTGAGCGCTTACCTTATCGGCCATTGGAAAGAGGCATCCGAATTCTGCGAGCGGGCCGCGGAGGTCTTGCGCGATCAATGCACGGGCGTTACCTGGGAATTGACTATTACCTATCGCTTCATGCTCGGCGCGCTGTTGTGGCGCGGCAGGATGGCCGAAGTTTCGCGGCGCGTCCCACAACTACTCTCGGCGGCGCTCGAACAGGGCAATATTTTCGCCGCCACGGATCTGCGTACCCGCATGAACGCCATCTGGTTGGCGGACGACGATCCCAATCGCGCGCGCGAGGAGGTAATCTCCGCCCTTACCACCTGGCCGCGAGAAGGCTTCCACTTGCAGCATTACACTGCCATGGTTGCGTTGACCCAGCTCGAACTCTACACCGGCGATCGCGAAATCGCCTGGAGGCATATCGAAGCGCAGATTAAGCCTATGGTCAAATCTATGCTGCTGCGTTTCCAGGTACTGCGGCTCGAAGCCATGCATTTGCGCGCGCGTCTGGCCCTGGCTAGCGCCGACGGAAGTGAACGAGAACGACGCCTGCAAATCACCGAAGACCTGGCTCAGAGACTTGCCAAAGAAAAGATGGCCTGGTCAGATCCGCTGGCGGCTCTACTGCGGGCTGGGATCGCGAAAAAGCGCGGTGACGAGTCAAAAGCCACGATCCTGATTTCGCAGGCCATCGAAGGGTTGGAACTAGCGAACATGGAATTATACGCCACGGCCGCGCGCCTGCGATTAGGCGAGATAATTGGTGGCGATCACGGTGCTGAACTGATCTTCGCTGCGGAAGATTGGATGCGTAAGCAGCAGATCAAAAACCCGGCGGCCTTCGCAAACATGCTGGCCCCCGGTTTTTGAAAACCGATCACGCCAGCCGGCGCGTAACCAAAAAAACTAAACGATTGCTTTCACCCGGTGATAGCATACGGAGCAGGCCAGTCCTTTGGGCCTGGGAATCGAAGCTTGAACCTGTTGCTTGCCGGGGCTTCGAGTATTTGTCGATCAGTTGAAAATAATCAATGATTGTTGCGGAGCCGTATCAACAATGACCTGAGTTCTTTTATCCCTAGCTGCTCAACGCTCACATATGATCTTCAAAAGTCCTTACCCTGACATTTCCATTCCTGAAGTGCCCATTGCCGATTTCATTTTGGAAAACGCATCGCGTTATTCAGGCAAACCAGCGCTGATCGACGCTACCACGGATCGCAGCCTGACCTATGAAGAATTACCCGACCTGGTGAATCGCACGGCCGCGGGTCTGGCCGCGCGTGGCTTTCAAAAGGGCGACGTGTTCGCGATTCATTGTCTCAACTATCCTGAGTACTCGGTGGCTTTTCTCGCGGTGGCTAAACTGGGCGGCGTGTGCACAATGGTTTCGCCACTCTTCAACGAGGCGGAGTTGACCACACAACTCAAGGACAGCGGCGCGAAATACCTGCTCACCGATTCACAGCTGGCGGATGTGGCGCTCGCCACGGCGCGGGCGCTTGAGCTGCGCGAGGTCTTTGTGCTCGGAGAGGTCGACGGCGTCACTTCGTTCCGCACGCTGCTGGATAATTCAGGCGAGGCGCCGTCAGTCGAGATCGATCCACGGTCAGACTTAGTCGCGCTCCCGTATTCGAGCGGGACGACGGGTTTGCCGAAAGGCGTGATGCTGACCCATTACAACCTGGTGGCCACGCTTCGTCAGATGGAAACCGTGGACGTACTGCGCAGCGAGGACATTATCATCTGTGTCGTGCCCTGCTATCACTTATACGGACTGCACATCGTCATCAATCTGGCTTTGCGCACAGGCGCAACCGTGGTCATGCTGCGCCAGTTCGACCTGGAAACATTTCTACGCGCGCTGGAGAAATACCAGGTCAACGTGGTTCCCGCCGTACCTCCGATCGTGCTGGCCCTGTCGGCGAGTCCCCTGGTTGACCATTATGATCTATCGAAACTGGAAGCGCTGCACTGCGGCGCTGCCCCGCTGTCAACTGAAGTCGCCAATTCGTGCAGCGAGCGACTTGGCCTGCGGATCAGCTATGGCTACGGCATGACGGAGCTGAGTTCGGTTTCGCATCTGAGCTATCGCAATGCTGAGAAGCACAAGCCCGATTCCACCGGCTATTGCTTGCCGAACACGCTCTGCAAAATCATCGACCTGGAAAGCAAGAACGATCTGGAGCCGGGTGAGAAAGGTGAAGTGTGTGTGAGCGGCCCGCAGGTGATGAAAGGTTACCTGGGACAACCTGAGGCCACCGCTGAGATCATCGACAGCGAAAGCTGGTTGCACACCGGCGACATTGGCTACGCGGACGAAGATGGCGCGCTCTTCATAGTCGATCGCCTGAAGGAGCTGATCAAATATAAGGGCCGGCAGGTGGCGCCGGCTGAGTTAGAGGCGGTGTTGCTTTCACATCCGGCCATTGCTGATGCTGCGGTAATTCCCAGCCCGGATGAAAGAGCCGGCGAGGTACCAATCGCCTTTGTCGTGCTTAAAAAAAGCGCCACGCCGGCGGAGATTATCGACTTCGTAGCTGAGCGCGTGGCCGCTCACAAAAAAATCCGGCGCGTGGAGTTCGTGGATCAGATTCCCAGAAACCCGGCCGGCAAAATCCTGCGACGTCTGCTGGTGCAACGCGTGCGCGAACACATTCGCCGAAGCTGAAGAACACTGCAGAGCACAGTTGACTTTCAATTGTGGCATTCGTATCGTGTGCGCCATGCTTCCCACACCTGCAAGCGTGCGACCGGTGCTGTTGTTAATAATCAGTGCCATTATTTTTGCGCAACCCGCAACCGCACAGCATAAACGGCCAAGTCAGTCCGCAGTCCAAACAGGTTTTGGAGCAGAAACTCCTATCAAGCGTCCAGTTAAAGTTCCTAGAGATGTCCTAGACCAACTTCTAAAAGAGAACAGCGAAGAAATAGTGCGATGTGAAGAAATAAGCGGCCGCCACGTTGCACCGTCGAGATACTTTGTTGCATCGTCCATCGACATCAATGGTGACGGCCTGTCAGAGTTGGTTATTCAAGCGGATGAATACTGTTTACAGGGTGCGCATAACACACCGTTTTGGATATTTACGAGAATTGGCCAGAGACTTGAGCCCGGTTATGAATTAGTATTGAAGACGCAGACTGATTGGTTAGACATTCGCAAGACCTCGACGAACGATTATCGGGACATCGCAGCCATTGGACATACGGCTATTGAATTATTTACAACCATTCTTAAGTTTGACGGACAAAAATACCAACCAAGGATCAGCACTATCGAAAATGTAACAACAAAACGTGTGTCTCGCGTGGCCTGTAATTAGCCTTGGTGGCCGATGGTTTCCGACTGAACGTTCTGCAGTACCAATCAACTGTTATGTCGCAGCCTTTTCTCGCATCGCTTTTTGACGAAGCTGAACGGCGGCCGGTGTCGGTGTCGGAACTGACGACCGCAATTCGCGGGACGCTGGAAAAAAGCTTCGCTACCGTTTGGGTCGAGGGCGAGATTTCGAACTTTCGCGCAGTGAGCTCAGGTCACTGGTACTTCACTTTGAAGGACGAGTTTGCGCAACTGCGCTCAGCATGTTATCGCAGCAGCAATCAGCGCATCAGGTTTCGCCCCGAAGATGGTTTGCAAGTGCGCGCGCGCGGCCGTCTAAGCGTCTACGAGCCAAAGGGCGAGTATCAATTGATCGTCGAAACGCTCGAGCCGGTCGGCGCCGGCGCGTTGCAGTTGGCTTTTGAACAAACGAAAGCACGCCTGGCTGCTGAAGGTTTGTTTGCCGAGGCCGTCAAGCGCGCGATTCCGATGTTTCCCCGGCGCATCGGTGTGATCACTTCGCCGAGCGGCGCCGCAATTCGCGACATCCTCAACGTAATCTCGCGGCGCACGCGCACCGTGCACGTGCTGTTTGTGCCGGCGCGGGTTCAGGGTGAGGGCTCAGCACAGGAGGTCGCGCGCGCGATTGAGTTCCTCAATGACTTTCATGCCCGCGCGTTGAGCGAAGGAAGGATCGATGCCGGGATTGATGTCATGATCGTAGGTCGTGGCGGCGGCTCGATCGAAGACCTTTGGACTTTCAATGAAGAAGTCCTGGCGCGCGCAATTCGCTCATCGACGATCCCGGTGATATCAGCAGTGGGCCACGAAACCGACTTCACCATCGCGGATTTTGTCGCCGATCTGCGCGCGCCCACGCCCTCGGCCGCCGCTGAGATTGTCGCGGCGCACGAGGCTCAGTTATGCTCGCTGCTCGAAACCCTGGCTGCGAACCTGGCGCGTTCGATTCGATTCAGAATCTCCGGTGCGCGCAACGATGTGCAGGAACTGGCGCTCTCGCCGGCTTTCGATGCGGTGATGTCGCGGTTGCGTGACGCGATGACGACAACGGACGACGCCGAGCATCGTCTGCAAACCGCGATCATAAGTAACCTGGAGCGCGTCCAGCGTCGTTTGGGAGCTGCGGCTCACAGCTTGTCGCCGGCCCAGCTTCGCTCGGCGGTAACGGCCGCCCAGGTCCGCTTGGCGTCGCTGACCAGGACACGCGACGCGAACATGGCGATGCGGCTGGAATCGGCGCGGCAAAAATTGGGGGTCGCGGCGGCCGCGCTTGATGCGATGTCACCGTTGAAAGTTCTCGAGCGTGGCTATGCTATCGCACACAATGCCGAAGGAGGAGTGGTGCGCGAAGCCAGCGCCACGGCCATCGGCGACGCTTTGCGCGTGCGTTTATGGAAAGGCGCGCTCGAATGTCGCGTCGAAGCGGTAGAGAACGAGTGAAATGAAAAGAAAACGAAACCGCATCGTCATCAATCTCGATTCGAACGCCGGCGGCTCGGCCCGTCCGCGACGCGGTAGGATCGGCCGCGTGTTGCTAATCGTCGGTTTTGTGTTGTTGCTCATAGTCGGCGGTGTGGTCGCGGCCGGCTATTTCTGGTGGCGTCATTATCAAAGCAGTCCGGCTTACACTCTGGCAGTGCTGGCGGATGCCTCCCAGCGCAAAGACACGACCACGGTCGACAGTATTCTCGACACAGAAAAAATCACGGAAGATTTTGTGGCTCAGGTACGGGAACGGACTGCCGGCTCGGTGCTCAATTCGCTCTGGTCGTCGCAGGTTGATTCCGCCTTGCCGTCGGTGACACCAAAATTAAAAGAAACCGTACACGACGAGGTCGCCAAGGAACTTCAACGCCTGACTGAGCCGGCTGCCGGCAAACCGCTTTTCCTGGTGGCCCTGGTAATTGGCCGTTTTGCCGACATCAAGCAGGAAAATAATACCGCCCAGGCGCAGGTAAATATTTCTGACGAGCACCTTCGGCTTACAATGCAGCCGGCAGGCGACCGCTGGCGAATCACGGCAGTGCAGGACGACAAGCTGGCAAAGGAAATTTCCGACGACGTGATACGGAATTTGCCGGCCAAGGGCTCGGAGTTACAGGAAGAGATTCGCAAGCGGTTAGAGAAGGTGAAAAACGGACAGAAGTAACAGCGCTGGAGGGGACGGCCTTGGTCATTAATGAGCACCACTAAACCAAAGACTTTTGAATCGTCGCTGGAAGAACTCGAGCGCATCGTGCGCCAATTAGAGCAGGGAGAGTTGACGCTTGAGAAAAGCCTCGAGCTGTTTGAGCAGGGCGTGAAGCTTTCCCGCGATTGTCAGGAGCGTCTCAGCCAGGCCGAACGTCGTATCGAAATCCTCATGCGCGATAATCAGGGCCGCGCATCGGTGCGCCCGTTTGATCCGGACCGTGAATTAAGTGCCAGCGATGATGATGATTCATAGACTCTCTGTGGTTCTCTGTGACCTCTGTGGTTAATACTATTGCCGCAACCGACGCCCGCGAATTCTTCACCTCGTGTCGCGCGCTGATTGATTCCGAACTCGATCAATTAATTCCCGAAGAGAGCACAGAGCCGGTGGGCGTTCACGCTGCGATTCGCTGGAGCCTGTTTGCCGGCGGCAAACGATTTCGCCCGGCGCTGCTGCTGGCCACGGGTCAAACGTTCGGCGCCGCACCTGACAATCTTTTGCGCACCGCCTGCGCGCTGGAGATGATTCACACCTATTCGTTGATTCACGACGATCTGCCGGCCATGGACAACGATGACTTGCGGCGCGGCCGGCCGACCTGCCATGTAAAGTTTGACGAAGCGACGGCGATCCTGGCGGGAGATGCTTTGCAGGCGCTCGCTTTCCAAACGATCGCTGAAGATGCCAGGTTGCCGCCACCCCTGCGTGTCCAATTAATCTCTGAAATCGCGCGGGCCTCTGGAACTCCCGAAGGCATGGTGGCCGGACAGGCCCACGATCTGGATGCGGAATCCCGAGAAGTTAGCAGCGGCGAGTTGGAACGCATTCATCATCGAAAGACCGGCGCCTTGATTCGCGCGGCCGCTCGCTGCGGGGCGATCATCGCCGGCGCAAATGAAGCTGAACTCCAGGCGATTACGGAATACGCAAACAATCTCGGGCTGTTGTTTCAAATCACCGACGATCTTCTGGACGTGACTGCAACGGCTGAAGATCTCGGCAAGACGCCGGGAAAGGATGCGCGCTCGCGCAAGGCAACTTATCCGGCGCTTTACGGGATGGAAGCCAGCCACGCCCAGCTTGAAGTCGTCCATCGCGCCGCGGGCGATGCGCTCGATCGGATCGAAAGGCCTTCGGAGCTCCTGCAATCGATCGCCGACTTTATTATCGAGCGCCGGGCCTGAACACCTTCGTTCGACGGCCGGCCGTCAAATCCTTTTCTGTTGACAGCTGCAAAGCAGTGGCGTGAAAAAGAAGCGCGACGCTGGCTGCTGCTGCGGACTTATCGAATCGTCGATCGGTGAACAGGAAGGCTCTACTTGTCGGGCAATAGCGCGTAAACCGGTAGAGCAGTTCTCAACCGGCATAACTGGCATAAACGCTCTTCACCTTTTCCAGGAAGTCGCGACGATCGACAACGTAATGAAGCTTCACTGATTCCGTAACGGCTGCTTCGGGTTCGGGTGGCGCTGACTTCCCTTTGCGGGATTTCGATGATTTCTTCGCGCCCTTTTTAGTTGCAGTCTTTGTTTTCTTCTTTGCGGCGGTGAGCCGGTCGCTACCCCGATTAGCCGGGGCTCTGACACCAGACCATTCGTGAGTTGATGCCAGATGGTCAATCAGTTTTTCGAAAACTTCGCCCGGTTCGCGTTCAGTAATTCCCAACTCGTCGAGATAGCCGCTGTAGCGCAGGCGCCGGATCAGATCCATTAGGGTCAGGCGGCCTTCGAGGGTCAATCCCCCGTGCGCATGCGAGCGGCTGATTAGGTATTGGATCAGCAAGGCCTCGCTGTAGAGTGGTGGCGCCAGAAACAAACGCCCGCCGTCGAGTTCCCAACCTTCAGTCAAGCGACTTGAGCGGCGCACCGCGCGCAAGTCCTCGAAAACCTCGGCCCAATTCGTTTTGCGCTCGCGCCGCTCCAGATACATGCGAGTGGCGTCGACCAGCCAGCTTTCATCATTCAGTTCGAGGTTGCGACCCAGCGTGTCCAGCCAATCAAAAAATACGGCGCGCGAGTTAGATTTCTTTTCGATTACCAGAAACTGCTCGTCGGCTTTGGGAAGTTTTTTGATCAACGCGCGTCGCGCGGCATCCGTGGTCCTGCTGCCTTCAATGCAGTAAGTATCAAAGCGTGCGAGCCAGCGCTTTGCAGAACCACAAAAGGGACAGTGCGGGTTCTTTTCGTCGCTGTCGAAGTAGGGACGCATCGCCTGGCGCCTGGTCAGTTCTGCAATCGTTGGCGCGTGACGTTTGACTTCGGAGAACGCTGTGCGCGGCGCCAGACCCAGTTGCCTGGTGAAAATGTCAAAGATACAGGCGAGACAGACGAGGGTCGTGTACTCAGTCACCGTGCCGGGCGGAAAATCACTAAGATCGAGTTCGCGTTTTTTCGTCGTCGCCACGCGGGCGGTTTTACCACAAAGACACGAAGACACGAAAGAGAATTCCAATACCCATAGACGGCTTTGTGGTCTTTGTGTCTTTGTGGTGAAAACTTGATTACGCAATCGCGACCAGCGCCGGCTCGTTGTCGGTGTGACCTAAAGCCAGGTCGAGTTCGGCCTCGACATCCCCGATTCCTGTCGAAAGTTTCTTGAAGTCGAAAAGATTCGGATCCAACAGGTGCGAGGGCACCGCGCGGCCCAACGCCGTCAGCAGCGAGGCGCGGACGTGCGGAATCTCTTTTTCCAAATCTTCAATCAGCCGTTTGATGCGCACCCGCTTCAGGTTTGACTGCGAGCCGCAGAGGTCACAGGGAATGATCGGGAACTGTGCCCGCGCGGCAAACTCGGCAATGTCCGTTTCGCGGCAATAGGCGAGCGGACGAATTACCGTGTTGCGCCCGTCATTCGAACGCAGCACCGGCGGCATCGCTTTCAACGTGCCGACATAAAACAGATTTAAGAGGAAAGTCGTGATGATGTCGTCGGCATGATGGCCGAGAGCGATCTTGGTGCAGCCTTCTTCCTCAGCGATGTTGTAGAGAACACCGCGCCGCAGCCGAGAGCAGACCGCACAATAAGTCTTGCCTTCCGGCACCAGACGCTTGACGATCGAGTAGGTGTCGCGCTCGACGATGCGAAAGGGCACACCGCGCTCACTCAAATAGCCCGGCAAGACTTCGGCCGGGAATCCCGGTTGTTTCTGATCCAGGTTGACAGCCAGCAGATCGAATCTCACCGGGGCGCGCCCTTGTACGTCAAGCAACAACTCCAGCAGTGTGTAGCTGTCTTTTCCGCCTGACAGACAGACCATCACGCGATCGCCATCTTCGATCATGCGAAAGTCTCTGATCGCCTCGCCCATGCGGCGCAAGAGTTTCGTTTTCGTTTTGTTGTCTGCGGACATAGCGTGCTCGTTGAGGATGCCACGCGAAGGCTGCGGGTGACAAGAAGGAGAGTTTTGCTCCACTGGCGGAAACCTGAGGCCAACAATGCCTTCAACTTCACATTTGAGTTAGTCTTCATGAAGCAAACAAGTCGGTCTCTAATCCTGGCGATCTCTCTGACCCTGACTGCATTTCCGTTTGCCAGAGAGCGGTCATATCGAAGACGTGCTCGCCCAAGCATTCAGAACGCGAAATGAAAGGGCTGGGTCTTGTTTGGACAGAAAACAACCGGAACTATGAGAACTGCGGACTGAGGCGCCCAACCGGCTGAGTAAAATATTCTACTAAAACCTTCAACACCTGCCGGCCTAACGGTTGAGCTTGCCGAAACTTCTTGTGCGACCCGCTGGCCTGTGATACTGTTCGGCTTCTTCAAGGCAGATGGTTTCGAGAACGGCTCGCCCGCCGCTTATCGTGAGCGAGTTCCCCCCCACGAATAAATCGAATTTTCAATTTTGGAACTTACATAGGAGTTCCTGGGGAGAACAAAAATGCCTGCAGTCACGCCAGCTCTAAACATTGAGTCAAAACGTAAGGCCGAGCCACCTATTCCCCCTGTTCAAGCCGCAGCCGTGGCTGCTTCCCAGGGTCCGCGCCGTCTTCCGACGACGGTGACGGGTATTGAGGCAGCAAAGAATCGCGGGCCCGTATCAACCACGGTCAGAACAGGCCGCGATAACGCGTACAGCTTTCAAGCCCGGGTTCCCGTGATTACCGGAGAAGCAACGTTTCGCGGCTTGATGGCCATGGACGGCGTGATCACCGGGCAGTTAGGCGCCGACGGCAGCGCCCTGTCCATCAGACAGCGCCCCCACAGTGGTCCGGTGGAATCCGTCCCGCAACTCACCGGAGAGATCAGCTTCAAAGACATGCTGCGCGTAAACGGGCACATCGCCGGCAAGGTGTTCTCGTTTAAAGGAACGCTGATCATCGATGGCTCAGCGAGGGTTGATGCCTCGATTGACGTAGCCGTGGCAGTAATCAGCGGCACGGTCAATGGGGACGTCGTTGGTCACGAACGGGTTGAACTCGGGCCGGGCGCGGTCATCAACGGTAACATCTCGACGCGTTCCATCGCGATGAAGCCGGGCGCGGTCTTTCATGGCGATTGCCGGATGCTCAAAAATGAAGACATCGGCGAGTAAATAGCCAAACCTAACGAGGGTGGTTCCATGTCAGGTGCGGATGGCGAATCATCGAAAGTTACCAGGGGTGAAGTTTCTCTGAATCACTCTGCCGGAGCCGGCGAGTCTGCCGATCTGCCTTCCAATACATCGCCATACTTTGACGCATGGCTCGAATCGATCCAGCCTATACTCACGTTAGATGAAAATCGTGGTCCCGGCAGCGAAACTCGTCCATCCAAAGGGCCCTCAGCAGAACCACCGCCGGTGCCGGGTGAATTCAGATTTGAAGGCACCTTGCAGGTAGATGGCTATGTCACCGGCCTGGTGCGTTCCTACACGGGGACGCTGGTTGTGACTGAAGCTGGTGAAGTGAATACTGATCTGTTCGTGCCGGTAGCGATCATCGCCGGGCTGGTGCGGGGTGATATCAAAGCAACCGTGCGGGTCGAAATGGGCAGCTCTGCGAAGGTACTTGGAAACATCGAAACACCATCGCTCAGAATTGAGCCGGGCGCGGTTTTTGAAGGTCATTGCCATTTTGTGCAGTCTTCTCAAAAGCCAGTGAACGAGTTGCATCAGCACTCACCAGCCGAGACTCCCAGGCTTTCCATGATCAGGCCGCGTGGGGTTAGGACGGTGCCGGATGCAGCCGACACAGAACCTCTGGTTGCTGCCGCCGGTCGCTAGTCAATTTCCAGTTCAGAGTTCAACTTTTAGGTTGCTGATTGCCGGCGCGGGCTAACGCTCGAAATCTAAACTCCGTTTGCCGCAAAGCTTCCCATAATCATCTCCAGATTCTGTGATAGAGTTTTCCAGCTCGAAGCAGCACGGACTTCGGTCTGTTGGTCCTCTCCCTTTGGGAGGGGAAAGTATATTTGAATCACACATCATAGAGTTCGGGTCAGGAAAATGATCGATTTACGGAGCGACACGGTAACCAAACCTACCGCGGCGATGCGCCGCGCGATGGCTGAAGCCGAAGTCGGCGACGACGTTTATGGCGAAGACCCAACCGTCAATCGCCTGCAGGAGCGCGCCGCGGAGATCTTTGAGAAGGAAGCAGCGATCTTTGTGCCCACCGGTTCCATGGGGAATCAGACCGCTGTCAAGCTGCACACCCGCCCGGGCCAGGAAGTAGTCATCGAAGAGCGCGGACACATCTTCAATTTCGAAATGGCGACGATGGCGGCCTTCTCGGGCGTGCTGGCGCGGCCGGTGAAGAGTAATGACGGCAGCGGAATCTTGACCTGGGATGAGATTGCCGGCGCGCTGCATTCCAACTCGGCTTATTATGTCGCGCCCACTGGTTTAATCGCGCTTGAGAATTCTCATAACCTCGCCGGTGGTTCAGTCCTGACGCGCGAACGCACGGAAGATATCTGCACGCGCGCGCACGCGATGAATTTGCCCGTGCATCTGGACGGTGCGCGGATATTTAATGCCGCGGCGGCGCTGAGTGAAACCGTCGCCGATCTTGCGCGCCTCGCTGATTCCGTAATGTTTTGCCTGTCGAAAGGTCTGGGCGCGCCGGTTGGATCGATGCTGCTGGGAACGCGAGCGTTCATCGATGAAGCGCGAATTGTGCGCAAGATGCTCGGCGGCGGCATGCGCCAGGCGGGGGTGCTTGCTGCTGCCGGTTTGATTGCCCTGGAAGAATCACCAAAGCTTTTGCCGGAAGATCACGCCAATGCGAAGCTGCTGGCCGAAGGCGTAGCCGGACTTGCCGGCATACAGATCGATCCTGAAAAGATCGTCACCAACATCGTGATCTTTGATGTGACTGAAACCGGTCAGACGGCCGACGCGATCTGCGCCCAACTGCGAGAACGAGGTGTGCTGGCTGCCGGTTTCGGATCTTCCATTCGGATGGTGACGCACTACGATGTGTCGCGGGGTGATATTGAAACGGCGCTGCGCGAACTGCGCGCGATACTAAACCAGAGAGCCTAAGCCGAGAAAGTCTAGTTAATGCTGGGAGCGCGGACGTCCCGTCCGCACTGAGCGCGAAGCGCGAAATATTCGTCAATTGCCAAGAGACTTTGAGCGCCTACGGCACTGTGCGGACGGGACGTCCGCGCTCCCAGCTTAGGCGTTCGCGTTTCAAGTCATCATGGATTCATCTGCTGCTCGAAAATCCAACCTTAAGACCGAAGCCATCGCGGGCATCACGACGTTCTTCACGATGGCTTACATCGTAATCGTGAATCCGCAGATTCTTTCCGCCGGTGGCAAGACCGGCATGGCCTTCACGGGCGTGCTGACGGCGACCGTGCTTATTTGCTTTACGATGACTCTGCTGATGGGTCTTTACGCGAAGCTGCCGTTTGCGGTTGCGCCCGGCATGGGCATCAACGCTTTCTTTACCTACACCATAATTTTAGGAAAGGGAGTGCCGTGGCCGACGGCCCTGGGAATTATTTTCTGGGCCGGAGTTTTCTTTCTCCTCATCTCAGTCACGCCCATTCGCGAATCGATTGCCAAAGCCATTCCCGCTGAATTGAGAATCGCCGCCGCCGCGGGCATCGGCATGTTTCTCACCTTTATTGGTTTGAAGAACGCCGGCTTCATCGTTGCGGATCCGGTAACGTTTGTGAAGCTGGGCGCGCTGGGCAAGCCCGCGCTGCTCACGATTCTCGGACTGGCGATCTCAGTTTTCCTGATGGCCAGGAAGAATGCGTTCGCGTTTCTCCTCGCAATCGTCGTCGTTACCCTCGTCGCCTGGGCGCTGGGTCTGGTGACCGCCCCGTCGCAGGCTTTGAGCTTGCCTGATTTCAAAAGCGTCTTTCTTAAGCTGGATATTTTCGGCGCTTTGAAACTCGCTCTGGTCCCATCGATCATCGCCATTCTCTTTACGGACTTCTTTGATTCCATCTCGACATTTCTAGGCGTCGCCCACGCCGCCGATCTTTTGGACGAGCACGGCCATCCGCGCAATCTGCGCGAAGGGTTGATCGTTGATTCGTTGGCGACGATGGGCGCCGGCGTGGCGGGCACGTCGTCGGGCACCGCCTATATCGAAAGCATTGCCGGCATCAGCATGGGCGGGCGGACGGGAATGACTTCGGTGTTTACGGCGCTTTGTTTCCTGCCGTGCTTTTTCATCGCACCTCTCGCCGGCATGGTGCCGCCCTACGCCACCGCGGCAGTTTTGATTCTGGTGGGTGCAGCGATGTTCAAGAGTGTCGGCCAGATTAAATTCTCAAAATTGGAGGAAGGCGTGCCGGCGTTTCTGACTTTGATTCTGATCCCGCTGACGTTTTCAATCACCCAGGGAATTCTGTGGGGGTTCATCTCACACGTAGGTCTTTATCTGATGGTCGGCCGCCGCCGCGAGATCCACCCGGTGATGTACGCGCTGGCGCTGATCTCGATCGGGTTGCTGGTGCTTGAGCGAATCAGGTTCTCATAGTTTCGTGCGGCGTAGTAAAGTAAGGGCCGCAGAACGGAGTCAATTCAGGTGAAGCGAAGTACACGTGGATGCGGATGCGCGATTGCAGTGCTCGTGCTGTTGATAGGGGCGGGGGTGTTTGCCTGGGTGAAATGGGGTCTGCCCTGGTGGCGTTCGCGCCCGCCGAAGCCTTCTGGCGAACTGAAAGTTTACGTGCTCGACGTGGGGCCGATCGACGGCGATTCGATTCTGATTGTTTCGCCGACGGGAAAATCCGTGCTGATTGACGCCGGTGACGCCGGCAAAGGCAAAGTCGTGCTTGACGCGTTGAAGCGCTACAAGGTTGAGCGGTTGGATTACTTCATAGCTACGCACCCACACCCGGATCATATCGGCGCCGCCGACGAGGTCATGAACGGCATAAAGGTTGGCGCCGTCATAGATAATGGCGTCGATCTCTCGACCCCTGCGCCCGAACCTCCGGCAAAGAAAGGCAAGGGGTCCAGGGCAGCGCCGCCGCCACCTCCGAAAAAGAAAGTAAAGACAGCCACGACCTTCTTCGATGAGTACGCGGCCGCGTTAAAGCAAAGCGGCGCGCAGTATGAAAAGGCGCAGCCGGGAAAGAAATACGATCTCGGCGGTGGCGCTATTCTGACCGTGCTGGCTCCCTCGGAACCATTCTTCAACAAGGATCAGATGAAGGCCGGCGGCAACGATACGAACGCGAACTCGATTGTGATGCGACTTGATTATGGCGAGTTCACCATGCTCTTCATGGGCGACGCCGAAACACAGACTGAACAGCGCTTGTTGGGCAAAAAAGATCTCGATCTGAATGCGAAAGTGATCAAGGTTGCGCACCACGGATCCAAGTACGCAACCTCGGAGGAATTTGTAAAGCGGGTGCATCCCGAGGCCGCGATCATTTCCGACGGCGCGTGGAATCGTTATGGCCACCCGGCGCAGGCGGTGCTTGATCGTCTGAAAGGCGCCAACGTCAAGCTTTGGCGCACCGATCTACAGGGCGAGATTACGATCACGACCAAAGGCAAAGGAGACGCAAACGGCACCCACATTTACGAGATCAAGGCTGCAAAAGAAACCAAAGACGATCTCGGGATGGGCCGCGAAGCTCAGAAAGATGATTCATCTCGTTCGGGCTTTATCGCGTACGGCGATTTTGGCCCGCCGCCGAAACCGAAACCTGAGAAGCCAAAGAAGAAGTGAGTTGCGGCTTCGCCGCTTGATGGGCGGAAGGTCAATGACCTTCCGGAGAGCCTCCCTTGGTTAGTGTGGGGCTATGCCCCGGTTTCAGACGCTTAAGCAGTTGGAAGATCGAAGGAAGGGCGTAGCCCAGGGACTTACCAGCCTTTTCCGGAAGGTCAAAGACCTTCCGCACATCAGACGGCAGAGCCGTAATACTCTGGATTCATTCACGTGGAAACTAAACCTGCAACCTATCGCGATGCCGGCGTCGACATTGACGCCGCCAACCGGGCGACGGACAAAATCAAAGAGCTGGCGCGCGCCACCTTCAACGCCCGCACGCTGTCTGAGATTGGCAGTTTCGGCGGTATGTTCGACGGGGCGTTTCCCACAATGCGCGGGCCGGTGCTGGTAGCCTCGGCGGACGGTGTCGGAACGAAACTGAAGATCGCTTTCGCTACCGGCGTTCACAACACCATTGGTCGCGATCTCGTCAATCATTGCGTCAACGACATTCTGGTGCAGGGCGCCCGGCCGCTTTTCTTTCTCGATTACATTGCCACGGGAAGACTCGCGCCTCAGACGATTACCGGCATTGTCGAAGGCATCGCCCTCGGTTGCCGCGAAAACGGTTGTGTGCTGCTCGGCGGCGAGACGGCTGAGATGCCCGGCTTCTACGCCGATGGCGAATACGATGTGGCCGGTTTTATCGTCGGCGTGGTCGATCAGGAAAAAGTGATCGACGGCCGAGCGATCGCCCTGGGCGACATCGTGTTGGGATTGCCTTCAGTTGGATTGCATACGAATGGCTACTCGCTGGCGCGCAAACTTTTCTTTGAGGCTGCCGGCTATGGGCCTGAAACTTATCTCGATGAACTTTCCGACACTGTGGGCGCAGCCCTTTTGAAACCGCACCTGAGTTATCTGCCGGCACTCGAAGGCCTGCTCGACCAGGGCGTAATAAAAGGCCTGGCGCACATCACCGGCGGCGGCCTGCTGGAAAATATTCCGCGCATATTGCCGGAGGGAACCAGTGTGGAAATCAGGCGCGACTCGTGGCCTGTCCTGCCTATCTTTCAATTAATGCGGCGCATCGGCAGCGTTGAAGACGCAGAAATGTTTCGCACCTTCAACATGGGCATCGGGATGGTGATTGTCTGCGCAGAAGCAAACGCGTCACGCATCAAAACTCACCTCGAGTCCAGTGGCGGTGTTTGTTATCAGATTGGCCGCGTCATTCGCGGTTCTGGCGAGGTTGCGATTACTTAGTTCCCATTTCTCAAAAGGAAGGAAATCCGAAATGGATCAGTGGCTGGCAGATTTCAAAGAGACGGTTGACTCGGCCGCGCCCCGTCTGTTGCAAATCACCGAAGCGCAAAGCGAACAGCCGCGGGCCGAAGACCATTGGTCTTCAAAACAGATCATTGGCCACCTGATCGACTCGGCCGCGAACAATCACGCGCGGTTCGTGCTGGGCCAGATCAAAGACGATTTGATTTTTTCCGGCTATGATCAGAATGGTTGGGTGCAGGTTCAGCATTATCAGGAAGCGCCCTGGCCGCAGCTCGTCGAGCTATGGCGAGCATACAATCTTCATTTGCTGCACGTGATGTCGTGGACCGCCCCGGACAAGCTGCACCACCGTTGCGCCCAGCACAGCCTGCAAAAAATCGCCTTCGAAACTGTGAGTGAATCTGAACCGGCGACGCTTGAGTATCTGATGAAGGATTACGTCGTTCATCTGAAGCATCACCTCGGTCAGATTCTTGGCGCGAGCGTTTGAACCGTGCCTGATAACGCCAAACCATCGAAGCGCGCCCGGATAGGCATACTAATCTCAGGCCGGGGCTCCAACATGGTCGCTCTTGTCGATGCTGTAGACGACGGCAGGATTCCGTATGCCGAGATTGCTGTTGTCATCAGCGATCAACCTGAGGCCCGTGGGTTGGTGAAAGCAAGAGATCGCGGCATTGAAACGGTGGTCATCGAACGTAGCGGCCGCAGGCGTGAAGAACATGATCGCGAAATCGTGACGGCATTGCAGAACCGGCGAGTCGATCTGGTTTGCCTCGCTGGTTACATGCGAGTTCTCTCCGGCGAGTTTCTCACGGCCTTTCCCCGCCGCATTCTGAATATACACCCGAGTCTGTTGCCTTCTTTTCCCGGACTTGAGGCGCAAAAGCAGGCCCTCGTTCACGGCGCTAAAGTCAGCGGCTGCACCGTTCATTTTGTCGACCAGACGTTGGATGGTGGGCCGATCATCGCGCAACGTGTCGTGCCTGTCCTGGATGACGACACTGTTGATAGTTTGTCAGCGCGCATCCTGGTAGAGGAGCACCAGCTTTATCCTGAGGCTGTCGCGATGGTGCTGAGTAATAATCTTCAGGAGTAAGATAGGCCAATGTCGGCAGCCATCACCAGCGACGAAACCCTCGTGATCGAAACGCCTGAGCGCGTGCCGCTGCATTTTGCCCTGGCCTCGATTGGGAATCGTTTTATCGCCTGCGCCATCGATCACGCGATCCAGATTTTTACCCTGTTCGTGATCGTCATTATCTTTCTGGCCGTCGCTGATGTCGCGGATTTGGGCAACAAGGTGACGAGTGCCCCTAAATGGGTCATCGCTCTGCTCATCATTTTTGTCTTCCTGTTGATGTCCGGATACTTCGCGATCTTTGAATGGTTATGGCGCGGTCAAACGCCGGGCAAGCGCTGGATGAAGCTGCGCGTGATTCGCGAAGACGGGCGGCCCATCAGTTTCTTTGAAGCGGTGGTGCGAAACCTTCTGCGCGAGTTCGACATCATGCCGTTTCCGTTTTATTCCATTGGATTGGTTGCCGTGTTTGCCACTGACCGCGATCAGCGGGTCGGCGATCTGGTCGCCGGCACGGTGGTCGTGCGCGAGCGGGAAGCAGAAGCGCCGGCCTTTGCCGAAGTTTTTGCCTCCCCGGTTTCCGACCCGGCCTTACGCCGTTCATTCAAGCCTGTCGCCTTTACCGCCGACCTCAACAGTTTGACCGAACAGGAGATTTCAGTGGTGGAGAGCTTTCTGCGGCGGCGTTGGGACTTAAAGGATTACCCGCGGCAGTGGATGGCCTGGCGCGTAGCCATGCCGATTCTTTTCAAGCTGCGTCCGCAATACGATATGGCAACTTTCACTTACGAAGGCTTTCTCGAAGAGCTGTTGCATCGTTATCGCGAGAAACATCGGTTTACGGATTGAGGAATGGAAATCTCTACCTTGCCTTGTGCTGATAGACAGTAAGTTGAACGAGCAACGCCATTAAAAAGCAAGAGTCAGAATAAGGGCGCCTTTTTCTCCGACTCTTGCTTCCTGCGGGCTTTGCTTACGGCATCTTTCTCCATTCAATTGGGAAAAGTTCACCGGCCTTCGCCGGGTCAATTTTCGATCCGGCCAGTTCAACGGCTCGGGCGAGGACGATGTCACGATGGGTCGCCAGATCTTGCGCCGAGGGCAACAGAAGTTCATCCGGCGTTACGCCGACATGTTCCACGCTTTTGCCATCGGACATGATGATGTCAGCATCCGTGATGCTCGCTCCATAAGGAACCACGTTGCCGGTGCCTACCTCATGCGAATATTGCCTGGCCTCCATGACCGCACCGGCCGTTTGATCGCCTATGACCACCCCGCGTTTTTCCAGCTGGATCAAGCGCGCGAAAATCTCTGCCGCAGAAGCCGATCCGCTATCGACCAAGACGATGAGCTTGCCGTCGAAGGCTGCTTTGCCGCGCGTCTTGGCTAATTGTGGCTTCAACACCTTTCGGCCCTTGCGATCAGCAATCTTGAGATCGTGATCGAAGAAGTTACCAACCAATCGTTCCAAAGTCTTAACATAGCCGCCCGGATTGCCTCGGAGGTCCAGAATGAGTGTCGCATGTCCCTTAATCCGATCAGACATGATCGAATCCGCCTGCGCGGGTTCGAATTCAAAGTTGGGGAACTTCCAGATAATGACTCCTCCCGTTTCGGAAAAACGATGACGGTCGACCCGGTCTTGATCTTCTGACTCTCGGATGATCTGATTGTAGTCCTGTTCGAACGTGAGAAGCGCTTTGCCGTGCCACACCTTTGCGGGGACGTCGAGTTGACGAGGTTCAGCGCCGGGACTTTGAACTACGACGCGCAGACCTGGTCTGGGACTCAGTGTCCGGTAATAGTAGTCCATCTTCCACATATCTTTTCGCGTGGGTCTAAAGCCCTCAAGGGAAAGCACCTCGTCGCCGATTTTGAGCCCGGTTTTCTCGGCGGGGCTATCCGGCTTGACGGAAACCACGTAGCATTTGTCACCGATAATCTGCATATTCCACCCGTATTCAACGTGTTCGGGACGTGGTGGCGGAATGAAGAAGGAATGTGAATCGTTCATGTCTAAGAGTGCTTGCGCAATAATTCCCAGACCTTGGCCGAGCGAAGCAGCCTGCTTTAGTTTTCCCTCCGCTGCTTTGAAGCGGGCGTCCACATCCACGCCGTGTAGAGTAGGATCGTAATAATTCTTCTTAAGATCGTCTCTAATTACGCTAAGCATATCTAGTGCGCGCTGGCGCTCGACGGTGTCAAACGATTGGCCTCGTGCAGGGGCAAGTAAGCCAAGACCTAACAAAGCGATCACTGCCGGAAGAGCAACTCGGCAAGCGACCATGAAAGAACGTGTGAGATTCCTAACTTTCATGAAAAACTCCTTAATTAATAAATGGTAGTTGAGTTCTAGCCGTCGGATTGAGTTACAAAACACGGCAGGCGTCGGGAAAAGAATATTGCCACAGGCCTGCGTTTGTTCACAAGGACGCACGGCATATTTAATCTAAGGTTTCGCTACTCAATTGATTCGTCCCAGCGGGTTTGTTAGGCTTAATTTTTCCAAACGGCTTCAACGCGGAAAGGAATAATGGCTCAGGACGTTTTCATTCTTGGCGGCAAGCGCACGCCGATGGGCGAGTATGTCGGTGCACTGAAAGATATTTCCGCAATTGATCTCGGCGCGATTGCGGCGCGCGGAGCGCTGGAAACAACCGGCGTGGCTCCCGATGAAATCGATCACACGGTCATCGGCAATGCGCTGCAAACTTCGGGAGATGCGATCTACGGCGCGCGGCACGTAGCCTTAAAGGCGGGTATTCCCTTCGATCGCCCGGCGCTGACCGTCAATCGACTGTGCGGCAGCGGTATTCAATCGATCGTTTCCGGCGCGCAGATGATTCAACTTGGCGAAGCGCAGACTTGCCTGGTGGGCGGTATGGAGTCGATGTCCCAGGCGCCACACGTGATTCGCGGCGCGCGCTCCGGATTCGCTCTGGGCCAGGGCAAGCTGGAAGACAGTCTGATGGTGGCGCTCCTGGACACCTACTGCAACACGCCGATGGCCGGCACGGCTGATAATTTGGCGCGCAAGTTCGAAATCCAGCGTGACGATCAGGATAAGTATGCGCTGCGTTCGCAGCAGGCGGCGAAGCGCGCGCTGGACGCCGGCTTCTTTGCCGAAGAGATCGTGCCGGTCGAAGTGAAGAACAGAAAAGGCACCGTGTTGTTCGATCAGGACGATCACCTGCGCCCCGATACGACGCTGGAAGGACTGGCGAAACTGAGACCGGCGTTCAGCAAGGACGGATTCGTGACGGCCGGAAATGCTTCGGGCATCGTCGATGGCGCGGCCGCGCTCGTAATTGCCGGTGAGGAGATCGTGAAAGAGAAAAACTTGAAACCAATCGGGCGCATCGTTAGTTGGGCTTACGCCGGCGTCGAGCCTGAACTCATGGGTATAGGCCCGGTGCCGGCCACTCGTAAGGCGCTGGAGAAGGCCGGACTGAAACTTTCAGATATGGATCTGGTTGAAGTCAACGAAGCTTTTGCGGCTCAGTACCTCGCCGTCGAGCAGGAACTCGGTCTCGATCGCGAAATTACCAATGTGAACGGGGGCGCTATTGCGCTGGGTCACCCGTTGGGCGCTACTGGAACCCGTCTGGTTCTCACGCTGCTTCATGAGCTGCAGCGGCGGGGTGGGCGCTATGGATTGGCGACGGCATGCATTGGCGGTGGGCAAGGCATCGCGATCATCTGTGAGCGAGTTTAAGACATATTGTGGCACAAACTTCAGTCTGTGACCCCGCAGCCTTTTACGGACTAAAAGTCCGCTCCACTTCACCAGGGCCTTTAGATTTTCATAGAAAATCCAAATTCTCGTCCGCGCTCTAGCGGCTAGAAAGAAAGCCGTGCGAATAACTGTCGGCAAACAGTCTCGTTATGGTCTTCGCAATCGTCGTTATGGGTCAGGCACAATTCTTGCGAAAAGTGTCCTGGCCCGCAAAGTCTATCTAAATGCCGTTCGAATTTATTGGCGCAAGTACGTCACAAAGATTTAACCCAGTTCCTAAAGGTTTTATGCTTGCGCTATTACCGCCCATCATGATAGAAACTGCCTTCTGCAATTGTATGCAGTCTTTCCTTAAGAACAAGCAGTCCAAAACGTTCTCGGAAGTCTCAGTTAACTCTGCGCCCGAATGTTCGCGTGCAAGACGGTCTCAACGTTACTAATTCTCTAAGGAGTTCTCATGAGTAAATCTCTACGCCTCTGTTTTGTCACCCTGCTAATCGTGGCTTGTTGTGCGATTGGAGCGATGGCTCAGTCGCAGGCCAGCACGGGCCAAATTGTTGGAACCGTGAAGAATCCCAACGGCGAACTGGTGCCTGGAGCTACGGTTACCGTTACTAACCCCGCTACCGGATTATCCCGAACCATCAATACTAATGATCAAGGCGGGTTTTCCGCGGTGAATTTGCCTTCCGGCGAATACACGATCGACGTTGAGGCTCAGGGATTCGGTAAGTTCACGCAAGCCGGTTATAAGGTCGAAGTCGGTTCGGCTATCACCGCGGATATCACGCTGAGCATTCAAGCCGTTACCGGAACCGTGCTGGTTAGCGCGGGCTCGAACGTCGAGACTACGCAGGTACAGACCACTACCAATATCAACGAAACATCAATCAGCCAACTACCGATCAATGGCCGCCGTTTTCAGGATTTCGTGCTGGCAACGCCGACCGCCCAGATTGATCCTTCGCGCGGACAAATCTCGCTGGCGGGGCAACGGGGCATCAACGGAAACGTTCAGATCGATGGCGCCGATTACAACAATCCATTCTTCGGAGGATTGCGCGGGGGCGAACGCTCCAACCAGGCCTTTACGATTCCCCAGGGCGCCATTAAGGAATTCCAGGTTGTCGCCACGGGCTACAACGCTGAATTCGGCCGCTCAACTGGCGGCATTGTTAATGCTGTAACCAAGTCCGGCACGAATGACTTTCATGGCGGCGCCTTTTATGTGGACCGGTCGACGGGACTGGCGGCCAAGAACGCTTTTGGACAGATCGCTGCGCCCACACAGCAGCAATTCGGCGGTTCGGTCGGGGGACCTTTCCCGATACCGCGTTTTGGCGAGGGTGGTCGCAATCATTACGGCGGCAAAGATAAGTCCTTCTTCTTCGTTGCCTACGAGCAACAAAAACTTCTCCAGTCACGCGCTGTTCTCCTGAACAATCTGCACATCGCCGGAATTACGAGTGGCACGATTGCACCCGGAATTGACGACGCGCTTAATTTCTCGTTAAGCAAGGAAGGCTCGTATAAACAGACCAATGATGCCAAGGTCTTCCTGACGCGCTTTGACTTCAACTTCAGTCAGAAGCACCAACTCAACGTCCGGTACAACTACAGCGTGAACGCCGCACTCAACGCGGTCACGGCCGGCACGTCCCTGACGCCAACCACGAACAGTGCGCTTTCCAACAACGGGACCGAAGGCGACAACTCAAATACGTTTGTGGGACAGTTGACATCGTTTGTTAACGCCACCACCATTAATGAGTTCCGCGCCCAGTATTCGAAAGAAAACCGGCCCCGTCTCGCAAATGAGATCTCGCCGCTGATTCAGGCATCCTACGGTAACTTCGGCACGGTTAATTTCCTGCCGACTACCGAGTCCGACTACCGCGTACAGCTTGCGGACAACCTAACGCTGCTTCGCGGGTCGCATACGTGGAAAGTCGGAGGCGAGTACAACTTCGCGAAGGCGAGCCAGGTATTTGCTTTCCGGCAGTTCGGGCAATTTAGCTTCTCAGGTATAGCTTCTTCAAGTACATCGGCGGACCAAACCATTCAGATTCTCAGAATTCTTTCTGCTGGAGGCAATACCACCACGGCGAATGCTAACGGCAATATCACGGGGACGATTATCGATCCGACCAATCGTTTCGATGACACGCGCGTGCGCTATGCTCGAAACATCGGCAATGGGTTACTGACGTTGTCATCACCACAGTACGCCGGCTACGCCCAGGATTCGTGGCGCGTACGTCCGAATTTCACGATCAATTTTGGCTTGCGCTATGAAGCGCAGATAATGCCTCAGCCGGACACCAGTAATGCCGCGGTGACTAATGCGGTGCTCAATGCAACTTTGCCTCTCGGGAATGTCGATCCGCGCGTGATTCGTAGTCAAAAGAATCAGTGGGCGCCCCGCGGTGGATTTGCCTGGGATCCCTGGAACAACGGCAAGGGAGTGATCCGCGGCTATGCCGGCATCTATTTTGCAGCCACGCCGGTCCTGACGCTGGCGGCGCCACTCAATAACTTCCGCACTCCGTTTGGCGACGTGACGTTGACCTTGCCTTCATCGGGTCTGCCCACCAGCCTGAACACGGTCTATAAGCAGTTTAAGTCCATCGGAGTTGACTTGAACAGTTTTCCCTTGGGTTCGTTGCCCATCCTGAGCATCGACCAGTTAAATGCGATTCTGGCGAATATCTCCGCGGCCGGGGGTACTGCACCCAATGTGCTGAATGGCTTGCAGGTCATCGCAGCAGACAGGCTGAAGAACCCGCGCTCAATTCAATTCGGCGGCGGCTTTGAACGCGAGATCGCGCGGGGCTTGACCGTTGGCGCAAGCTACGACTACGTCAAGACCACGCGTCTGAACTTCAACCGCGATTACGACCTGCCGACCCCGGTTCTCCGCGCCGGCGACCGTAGCCTGAGACCGTTTTTCGGGATTGTTGCCAGCACTATCGGGACGCCCGCAGTGCCTCTAATCGGAGCACAAAACCGGCCGATCACGGCCTTTGGTAATACCGGCTTTGTGCAGGTGCGTGATGACCAGGCGCGCTCGAAGTACCAGGCGTTTGTAGTTCGCGCTCAATTTCGCCGAAAGTTCGGCCAGTTTGACGCCTTCTATACGCTCTCGAAGAATCTCGACAACGATTCCACTGAGCGCAACGCCAGCTTCGCCTCTTATGACAACGCCTTCAACCTTGGTCCTGAGTACAACTATGGCGCCAATGATCGGCGGCATGTCGTAGCTTTTAGCTCGGTGCTCAATCTGCCTTTGGGATTTGAAATGGCCATGACCAGCCGTTACCTTTCCGGATCTCCGATTGATATTACTGTGAGCAGTATCGTAGCGCCGCCAGCAGGTTCCGGCCTACCCGGTGCCGGTCTGTCCGCTGCCGCATACGCGGCCCTGGTTAGACTCCAGGGCAACTCGTCCAGCGATCTTAACCAGGATGCCGGTAACTTCAACGATCGGCCTTACCTCGCGCCAGGCATAAGCCTCAAGCGCAACGCTTATCGCAACCGTTCACTCCGCTTTTTTGACTTACGCCTTGAGCGCAAATTCAAATTGGGTGAGAAGTTTGAACTATCACCGTCTTTCGAGGCTTTCAATCTGTTCAATTTCAAGAACCTGGTATATGGTTCAACGACGGCCTTTAACTATGGCAATCCCGGCGTCAATGAGAATACTGGCGAGGTTCTCGCTCCGTCCAATGCAGCTTTTCTGCAGCTCCGAGATGCCACAGGAGCTCTTAGAAATACCAACTTCGCAGGTGCGCCGCGCCAGATTCAGCTCGGGCTGCGCTTGAAGTTCTAAAGCACTCTGCCTAACCGTTGTACCTAATCACTCGGGTGTGACCTTAAACAGGGTCACACCCGATTTTCTTTTGCCGCAAAGTCTGCGAAACTGCTTTCTAAGAAAAGCAATGCCTCGTGTTCAGCTACACAGCAGTCCTTCCTATGGTTCGCCGGCGTCGTCCGGGCTAATAAAGTCCCACGCACTCCAACTCGGTTTTCATAAAGTCGGTATTGTGGCCGCGGAAGCTTTGTCATCAGAGCGCGAACGTTTTTCAGAATGGCTACGTCGCGGGTTTCACGGCGAGATGAAATGGATGGCGCGCGATCCTGAGCAGCGCACCGATCCGCGGAAACTTCTTCCCGGCGCCCGTTCAGTCGTAGTCGTTGCTTTGAACTATTACACCGAGCACGAACATTTGGAAAAACCCGGTAAGGTATCACGATATGCCTGGGGCGACGATTATCACGAGGTCGTCGGCGACAAACTGCGTCAACTACTCTTCTGGATTAAGGAACAATGGCCCGACGCAGAAGGCAAGGTCTGTGTGGATATTCAGCCGGCTATGGATAAAGTCTGGGCCGCGCGAGCAGGTCTGGGATGGATTGGCAAGCACACTAATCTGATCACTGAAGAATACGGCTCGTGGATCTTTATTGGTGAGTTGCTGCTGAACCTTGAACTCGACTACGACCAAAGGGAAGTTGCCGATCAGTGCGGGGAATGCACGCTGTGCATCAATGCCTGTCCCACCGGGGCGATTACTGAGCCCTATGTGCTCGACTCGAATCTGTGTATCTCTCATGCCACGATCGAATCACGCGCGCCGGAAATCAGCGATGAAGTGGCGGGGAAACTCGAAGGTTGGCTTTATGGCTGTGACATCTGCCAGGACGTGTGCCCCTGGAACCAGATGACGCCGGCGACAAGTGAAGCGCGCTTTGAACCGCGTCAGGGCAACATTAACGCATCGCTTTCGGAAGTGATCGAATTGACTCAGGAGGCCTATGCCACTCGCTTTCGTCGCAGCGCTATGAAGCGCGCCAAGCTTTCAGGTCTGCAACGCAACGCGCACGCTCTCTTACACAGTAGCGAGTAATGGGTTTTCCCGGCGGAATGTTATCAGTGAAGTGATCATTACCTGATTTGAGACTTCTCTGCGCGCCCGCCGTGCTCTTTGCTCCGTGGTTAGTCTTCCTAAAAATTACTCACCACCAGACGCAGAGTACACGGGGGGTACGCAGAGAGAATACTGAACCCAAGTCAGAACCGGTGCCGTTATCAACCACCGGCGGCTTCAGTTGCAACTCCCCAGAGTTTCTTCAAGTTCTCGATGCTTCCATTGAACTGGTCGCGATCGCATTTACCAATTCCGTCGACCGAATGGGGCTGAGGCCCAACATTGCCGTCCGTGTATTGCCAAAAGGTCCACGTCGGCCAGGTTGCCGGGATATTGGTCGCCGCTGGTCCGTATTGCGCTATCCACAGGAAGCACTGGGAGAGCACCGGATCGGCAGGTTTGCCGCCCAGCTTCTCTTTGATCAGGTTACCTGAATACAACCCCGGAAACCTGCCCCTGACTTCATTGATGCGCGACACGAAGGCCTTCGCCTGCTCTAACGTCATCGTCGAAGATCCGTTCGGCTCGAAATCGAGCACAAGCAGCGTCTGATCGTCGGGGTCGGCTTTGCTCAGGAAAAAATCTGCCTGTGCCGCGCCGTCGCCCTTAGTGCCAAAATGATATGCGCCCCACAGCACCCCAGCCGCTTCCGCTTTCTCACGGTTCGTCTGGTACTTGTTGTCGATCATCGACGTACCCTGCGTAGCTTTGTGAATAACGCCGACGATGCCGGCTGTCTTGGCCTTCGTCAGATCGACATTGCCGTTGTGGTGCGAGAGGTCTACTACGACATTGATTGTTTCAGCCATTGTTTTCTCCTTTGTAAGAACTCCCGTTGGGAGCAAGTGTCTTAAGAACCAACACTCTTGAGCGATGGTCGATCCAAAGTCAGGGAGTGTGAGCAGCGTAAGCCTATTCCTGTTGATTCATTCATGCAAGTTTTTCTGCAACGCCCGCCACCGTGAGAGTGTTAGTGCCTACTGTCGCTATTTGGTAGCTCACCGTCCGCGTTAAGCCTTGTTATCAAGCCGAACCTCATTTATCGTCATTACCATCCTTTTTGCTGTCAGACTTGGCCAACGAGGTACATTGTATGAAGTCCATGCTCTTGCTTTTATGTGTCGGTGCCATTACCACGGTCGCCTCTCCATCCGCACTCGCCCAAAATCCCGCATCACCCGCCGCCCTGCGCCGCATTGCCGACGACTACTACAAGTGGCGTAACCAAAATTACCCCGTTGCCTCAAGTGATGCCGGCCTGCATACCTGGGACAACAGGCTCACCGATTATTCGCCCGCGGCCATCGAGGCGCGGCGGCAGCACGTGCGCACTCTGCTGGCCCGCGTCAACGCAATGCAAACCGCAAAGTGGAAGAAGGACGATCAGATCGACTGGCTTTTGTTTCGCGCCCAGCTTGAAGGTCCGGCCTTTTTCGATCGAGTGATGGATTTCGAGCACGCTGATCCGCAGACCTACGTCAATGAATGCTCGAACGCGATTTTTTCGCTGCTCAAAAAAGAGTACGACACGCCGCGCAATCGTGCCCTCGGCGCCACGGCGCGTTTACAGGCCATGCCGGCGATGATCGAACAGGGCAAGAGGAATCTGACAAAGCCCGTCAAGCTCTACGCGCAACTGGCCATCGATTCCGCGCGCTCAATCGACAGCCTCTACAAAGACAGCATGATGACTGCGCTGGCAAAGGATTTGTCGCCGGCGGAAATGAAAAATCTCGTAACTGCCAGCGACGCGGCCATCAAATCGATTCATGCTTACGCCGACTGGTTGGAAAAACGCGCGCCGACCATGCCGGCCTTCGCACCGATGGGCGAGGCGAACTACAACTATCTGCTCAAGCATGTCTATCTGCTGCCGCTCGACGCCAAACAGGTCGAGATGCTCGGCCAGGCCGAGTTGGCGCGTTATCGCGCGCTCGAGTCGCTGCTGCCCGACCCTTCACTCGCCGATCCGAATCCTCAGCGCGCGAAAGTAATCCCGAAAGATCAGGACGACTTTTTGAAAGCTTACGAAAGCCGTGAAGCTGAGATGATTAGTTTTCTGAAAGAGAACAAGCTGGTCACTCTGCCTTCGTATCTCGGCCGGTTCGAGATTCGCCAACTGCCGGAAGCGTTCAAGCCGACCAGTCCCGGTGGGTTCATGAATCCGCCGGGCGTCTACGACAAAGATGATAGCGGCTTCTATTTCATCCCGACTTACAATCCGCAAAGTAAGAACTTCTACATTCGCGCGGCTATCGAAGACCCGCGGCCGATCCTCGGCCACGAAGGAATTCCCGGCCACTTTCTGCAACTCTCAATCGCGAATCATTTGAAAGACGAGATTCGCCGCCAGCATGGTGACGGCGTCTTCATCGAAGGGTGGGCGCTCTATGGCGAAGAGATGTTGATGCGCACCGGTCTCTATCCGCTGAACTCTGCGTCGCAGGGGCAGGTGCTGCGGCTCGCCCGATATCGCGCGGCGCGCATCGGAGTCGACGTAAACCTGCACACGGGCCGCTGGACGTTCGACCAGGCAGTAAAATATTTCATGGAGGCCGGTGGCCTTGATCGTGAAGCCGCAGAAGGTGAAGCTGCCGGCGCGGCTGCGAGTCCCACCCAAAAGATTTACTACATGACCGGCAAGTGGCAGATTATGCGTCTGCTCGGCAAGTACCGCGATCAAAAAGGAAAAGACTTTCGCCTCGGCCAATTTCACGACGACTTAATCAAGAATGGAAGTTTGCCGTTGTCGGTGGTCGAGTGGATTCTGTTGGACGATCGCTCGTCGCTGGATCAGCCGTTGAAGTGAAACGGAGATACGGTTGTGAGAGCTATTGAAAAAGTCTTGCGGCTCTGCCGCCCCATGCGCGGTAAGGCTTTGCCTTACCGTATCGCATCTCTCTTTCGCTAGGCCTACGCCCTCCTTTTCCTGTGACTCAATAAATGGGCGCAGCCCAATGGATCAAACAACCGTAACTCGGAAGGCCAAAAGGCCTTCCGCACATCAGGCGGCACAGCCCCGAACTAATCCAATCGAGAGTATAATCCCCCGGTGCCGCTGCTAACCCCTAACGAAGTTCGCGTCCTTGGCTCGCTGGTTGAAAAGCAGATCACGACGCCGGAGTACTATCCGCTGACGCTCAACGCTCTGACGCTGGCCTGTAATCAAAAGAACAATCGCAATCCGGTTACGACCTTAAGCGAAGGTGAAGTCGAGCAGGCGCTCGACAGTTTGCGCGAGAAGAACCTGGCTTACGTTTTTCACGGCAGCACCAGTCGCGTGCCCAAGTTCAAACATGTGATGCCGGAAATATTTCAGCTTAACCCGGCAGAGCTGGCCGTGATGTGCGCACTGATGTTGAGCGGCGCGCAGACAGTAGGAGAAATCCGCGGCCGCAGCGCGCGACTGTACGAGTTTTCTGGGCTTGATGAAGTCGAAGATACGCTGCATGCACTGAGCACAAAAGAGTCTGAGCCATTGGTAACCAAGCTGCCGCGGCAGGCAGGTCAGAAGGAAGTTCGGTACGCGCATCTGCTGTGCGGCGAAATCAACGTCGAGCAAATGCCGGCAGCGCCGGCCGAGAGCAGGGCTGCCCATCGCAGCCCGCGCGTGAATGACTCTGAACAGGTCGCGGGACTGCAAGAGCGAGTTGCCCGGCTCTCTGCCGAAGTCGAAAGCCTGCGCCGTCAGTTTGAAGAATTCAAGAAACAATTCGAATAGCGTTCCGTTTAGGAATATAAGGGCAAACTGTCAGGCTGAGAGCTCGGATTCACTGGTAACTGCGGGGGACAGAGTGCGGAGGTGATAGGAGTTGTCACGACGCCATAGGCCCTCTCCCCAGCCCTCTCCCAAAAGGGAGAGAGAGGTATAGCTTGCGCTACTGCACTCAGATGGAGGATTCACCCGATGAAGAGAATCGCAATTGTTCTGCTGCCTGCTTCGCTTCTGTTCGTGGTGTGGGGATGTCATATCGGTGTGCACGGGTCCGGGGTCCGCAAGACGGAAAAAAGGGACCTGCCATCCTTCACCGCCATCGAAACCACCGGCGCTTTTGAAGTCCAGGTCACTTGCCAAAAACCGGCCAGCTTTGAGATTGAAGGCGACGACAATTTGCTGCCGCTGATTCAAACCGAAGTTCGCAACGGCGTGCTGCGCGTCAGCAGCACCAAACGGTACAGCACGCGCAATACGATCTCGCTACGGATTACTGTGCCCGATCTGGCCAGCGTCAGCAGCACCGGCGCCGGCAAAATTCGCGTGTCGGATCTGAAGAACGAGAATTTCGAGATTCACTCAACCGGCGCTGCTACAGTCATCGTCGACGGCCAGAGCACTTTTGTCAGGATTAGCTCGACCGGCGCCGGCAGGATCGATACACACGATCTGCGCGCGAGCAGAGTTGAAGTCTCAGTTACGGGGGCGGCCAGCGTTGATGTTTACGCCAGCGAACAACTTGATGTAACCGTTTCCGGGGCCGGGCGCGTAATCTATAGCGGCGACGCGAAAGTTAATAAGCATGTCAGCGGCGCGGGCCAGGTAACCAAAAAACAGGAAACCGGCGTGTGAATCACGGAATCCGGACCAATCAACCTTTTCGCTAACGGGAACAAAATCTCAATTCAGCAGGTCTAATCTTTCCCTTGACAATCCAGGGAACGGCTTGTACTCTCTTCCCCCAGATTATCTAGGGAGACGCGGTCACGATGGCAAAAGCTCGCACGGATTTGATGCAAGGCACGCTGGAGTTGTTGATTCTGAAAACGCTGGCGAGTGATTCCATGCATGGTTACGGCATAGCCCAGCGAATCCATGAGGTCGCGGATGACTTGCTCAAGATCGAGGACGGCTCGCTCTATCCGGCGCTTTATCGCATGGAAGAGCGCGGTTGGATTACTTCAACGTGGGACGTTTCGGAAAATAATCGCCGGGCCAAGTTCTACAAACTAACAAGGGCCGGACGAAAACAGCTCGAGGCTGAATGCGCCAACTGGCAGCGTGTTTCCCAGGCCATTACGAGAATATTGCAGACTGCTTAGGGCAGTAGCCCGACCGTCAGGCGGCGTCGACGTGCGGTAATGCACCGAACGAGGTCACGATAAAAGCCGTGAAAGAGCGTTTATTCAAGCCGCTTAATCGGGCAGAGATTGAGCGTGAGATTGAAGAGGAACTGCGGTTGCACCTCGAACTGTTGACGCAGGAACATCTTCAATTGGATCTGCCTTTGGCAGAAGCCAGGGCGGCCGCCCTGAAACGCTTTGGCGACGTCAAACAGATCAAAGATGAATGTGTCGAAATCAGCCGGCGGCGTCATCCTTTGATCCTCGTTTTGAAGTCTTTTCTGATTCTGGTTTTTCTCGCCGGAGTGCTGTTGCGCGTTTTTATTGCTGAGTACCACGTCAAGCATTGCGCGGACATCTTAATGGCCGTTGGTATTCTGGGCCAATTATTGGTTTACGCGCGCGGGTTGAGACCTTCCAGCTTTCTTTCAAAACCTGAGACCTCGTCCCCATTGATGTTGATTGACAAGTCTCAAACATCAGTTGCGGCTTATGACCCGAGCAAACGCACGCCCGTTGAGCGTGTGATTTTCGACAAATAAGAAACGGACTGGGACCAATTTGTTCTTCACAAGATTCGGATAGAGTCTTCGAAGAAGCAGGTATAGGTGTGCATTGCCACAGATGACGAAAAGACGGGGCCGTAGCCCGACCGTAAGGGAGGGCTCCTTTAATCAATCCAACTCACCGAGCCCTCCGTTACCGTCGGGCTACTGCCCTGCTCTTGCGGGGCAACAGAAACGGGTGGCCCAGACATGCTGAGAATCACCGGTCTAACCAAGACCTATGCCGGTCGGATTCAGGCGCTGAACGGCATCGACCTCGAGATATTTCCCGGAGTGTTCGGGTTGCTCGGACCCAACGGCGCGGGCAAAACCACCTTAATGAAAATACTGGCTACGCTGCTTGAGCCTGACTCAGGCACGGCAGATATGAATGGCATCGACTTAATAATCGACAAACATGGCACGCGGAAGATGCTTGGCTACCTGCCGCAGGAGTTTGGACTCTATCCCACGCTTACGGCTGAACAAACGCTTCATTACTTTGCGAAACTAAAAGGCGTCCATGATAAGCAAGAACGCGCAGCGCTGGTGGATGCTTTGCTTGAGAGAGTGAATCTTACCAGCGCGAGACGGCAGCGAGTGGGCGGGTTTTCGGGAGGCATGCGGCAGCGCCTGGGAATTGCGCAAGCGCTGATCGGGCAGCCGCAACTCATCATCGTCGATGAGCCAACCGCGGGATTGGATCCCGAAGAGCGAAATCGTTTTCATAACCTGCTGGCTGAGACAGCGAGCGAAAACGCGGTGGTAATTCTTTCAACTCACATTGTCTCCGACGTCTCGAGTCTTTGCAGCCAAATGGCGGTCATTCGACAGGGTGCAATCCTGGCTTCCTGCACGCCGCAGCAAGCGATCGATCAACTTAAGGACTCAGTTTGGGAAGCCACTGTGCCGCGTGAACAGGTCGCGGCTTTTAAGTCTCGCTACCAGGTAATCTCTTCGCAGATGTTGGGCGGAGTCGCGCGCCTGAGAGTGATCTCAAAGGCAGAGCGACCGAGCGAAGAATTCAGTCCGGCAAGTCCGGTTCTTGAAGACTATTACTTTGATCTGGTTAACCAACCGCAACGAGCCAGGTGAAATGAAAAGCCCGTTCAGGACGCCCTTCTTAGCAATCTTTCAGAATGAGGTGCTGCTCAATTCCAAGCGCGTGGCCCCGTACGCGATCGCCATTCTATGCGCCGGCAATGGTTTGCTTTGGTGGGGCTGGGGACCGGCGACCCGGCACGGCTGGGCAGTCAACGCCGACTTTTTCATCGCCAGCGTGCTCCCGGTTTACTCTTTCTTGTTCTTACCTCTATACACGGCGCTCATGATGGCCGATCCTGCGATCAGAGACTTTCGCGTCGGCATCGATCCGCTCATTTTCTCTAAACCCGTAACCCGTGCCGAATATCTTCTGGGAAAATTCTTCGGCAACTTTTTTGTGTTGGCGTGCTGTCAGTCCGCCTTTGTGGTGACGTGGTTTGTGCTCCAGGCAGTTCCAAAACAAGGCGTCATTACCCAGCAGTGGAAGGTATTTCCTTACATAAAACACTTTCTGGTATTCGTGGTGATCTCGCACCTGGGTCTGGCGGCGTTCTATTTTGCCGTAGGAGTTCTTAGTCGCAATGCCAAGATCGTATACGGCCTGGGCGTTGCTTTTTATCCGCTCTACATCGCTTATCAGACCGTCTTATTGAGCAGCTTGCCGTGGTGCTGGAAACTTGCTCTTGACCCACTGGTTATGAACCGCGGGGGAAAGTTTCACGCCATCAGCGCTGAGGTGATGAATCACCTCGTAGTCGTTTACGAAACAGACCTGATCGTCAATCGCGCGGTGATGATTCTGCTTGCGGCGATTTGTCTGACGATTGTCTACCTGCGTTTCACCATAGCCGAGCGACCCGGGAAGCTAGAAAAGTTTTCAGTGCTCAACCTTTCGACCGGAGTCGGAGGATTTTATTACGACCCGCCGATCACCGAACCGACACTCGGCGACCGGTTCGAAAGGCACGACTCTCGCGAAAAGGTGCTGCTCCCCGCCGTCGCCTTAGCGAGCGAGGGACTGCGGGCGAATCTCAACAAGCTAGTCGCGGCATTAGTCGTCGAATTTCGGCTGCTTCGTTCTGAGCGCAGCGTCGTGGTGATCATGCCTTTGGCTGTGCTGATCTCAACGCTCGAGGTAGCGTTCTGGCAGGTCGCCCCCGATCCTACTTACTCGGCCGGCTATGCCGGGAACACGGCAAGATCTCTATTACTGTTTATGATCGGCATCACCGTCTTCTACACGGTCGAAGCCATGCACCGCGACCATGATCAAAGGATCGACTCAATCCTGTGGAGCCAACCAGTTCCAAACCACGTACTGTTGCTTTCGAAGTTTTTGGCGACGCTGCTGGTTACTCTCGCGCTCGTCGTTCTGGTCGCGTTGATAACGATTATTCTGCAAGCTATGAAGCATAACGGGCCGATCGAATTGATGGCCTATGCGAAGATCTACTTTGTGATCGTCGTCCCGAATGCGATTTTCATGCCGGCCGCCGCGCTGTCGCTTAGTGTTTTGGTGCGCGATCGATATCTGACATACGCTCTGGCCATCGGAGTTTGCGCGGGCCTCTTCTACCTGTACACCCAGGGTTATAATCATTGGCTCTACAATCCGCTACTGTTTCAACTCTGGGATTACCCGGGGCTTTCCGGCGGTGCAACACATATCCTCTGGAACCGACTCTACATTTTTGCGCTGGCCGGTTTATTCGTTTCGTTCGCGCACCTTTGGTATCCACGCAAATCGGTGCAGTACCGCTCGCGATAGCGAGCGGGTCAGAAGCCCGCGCGTAAGCAAGGGCGACGTTCGCGTCGTTCGTAATCGGCATCCGACAAACCATTTTCGGCGCCAATTTCTGTTGCCCTCCCCCACGGTCGGGCTTCTGACACTCGCATGAAGCCATGAATGCACCCGCTTGTTACCGCAAGCGGTTTAGTACCGTCGTTGACAGTGCCCGTGTCAGCTACTACGCTTCTTTGCACGCTATGAAAGAAATCTTCAGGAGTTGGTCGAGCGTTTGGCGACTCGCCATTATCGTAGTTATTTCGGGGGCAGGAGGTTCGCTGCTCGCGCAAACGCCTACTCCTACGCCGCCAGCCAAACGCGGCCTCGGCATCGAATCCGGCGCGACAACCAACACCCAAACTGATCAGACAAAGTCGAAAGAAGCCAAGCCTGAACTCGTGCTGCAGACGGGATACAACAGTTTCTTTGGGGCGACGCGTCTGGTATTCAGTCCCGACGGTCGTCTGCTCGCCACCGGCACTTTCCGCAGCAGCACGATCAAATTGTGGGAGACGGCCACCGGCCGAGAGCTGCGCAACCTGTCCACTGGCGGCCAGAACTCTACCGGTCTTTCTCCCGTCGTGGCCTTTAGCGCAGACGGCCGCCTGCTGGCCGCGGCCGCGGGCAACAACTCGGTGAAAGTCTGGGATGCGATCTCAGGGCGTGAATTGCAGACGCTGGCTGGTGGAGGGCAGACCACCTTCATGTCGGCGCTCGGGTTTTCTTTAATCGCCTTCAGCGCCGACGGTAAAAGGCTGGTGGCTGTTAGCGACGCAATCAGAGTCTGGGACACCACCAACTGGCAAGAGATCAAGACGCTGGATACGACTGGCATTAATGCGGACGCCTTAAGAGGCGCGAGCGGGCTGGCGCTTAGTCGCGATGGCAGTCAGTTGGCACGCGCGGAAGCGAAGGGATCGAAAACTGAGATCAAGTTTTTGGATCTGAATGCGGGACGCGAAATCCGATCAGTAGAGTTGCCTCACGACCAGGTCGATAGCCTCGAGGTTTGCTTCAAAGCAGACGGCAGTGTGGTAGCGGCGGGGATTGTAGATAAGAAGTTGAAGATATGGGACGTCACCACGAAGCAAAGCGAACGCGATCTGGGCCCCACCCTGAAGGAATTCAGCCTGATTAAGTTCAGCAGCGACGGTCGTCTGTTGGCGCTCTCGGAAGGATACACGATCAAACTGTGGGAAACCGCGACGGGCCGCGAACTGCCGGCGCTGAATATCCCGAATAACGGTGTGTTCAAAGATAACGGTGGCGTCTTTGTCGCTTTCACTGAGGACGGGAAAAAGACCGCCACTGGTGGTTTCGGAACGCCGACGTTGCTTTGGGAAACGGAAACCGGAAAACAACTGATGCAGATGAAAGGCCGCACCAATATGGCCTACTCTGTAGCCTTCAGCGCTGATGGTAATCAGCTATCGGCTGGAGGCCGCACGCGTTGGGACCTGCGTACCGGTCGTGGCCTGCGTCTTACTGCCGCGCCTTCCGACAAGCAGCTTGCCTGGCCGAGCGCCGATGGAAAGCTAGTCGCGCTGTTCGCGCCCAACAACAGCACGATCACTATCCTGGAAACTCCGAGTGGCCACCAACTTCAGACGCTTACCCGCACCACTACAAATGATGGAGTGTTGCGTGTCCGCTTCAGTCCCGACGGGCGTTTGCTGGCGGCGACTTACATGGAGACACCGGGCACGCAACGACCGGGAACCATGCCTTCTCTTCAAAGCCAGGTCAAGATTTGGGAGGTTACCACCGGCCGCGAACTACAGACGCTCACCCTTAGTTCGAGTCCGAACGAAATAGGCTTCAGTTCGGACAGCCGTGTGCTGGCGACCATCGCTTCAGGGGAAGTTGCGTTGTGGGATCTGGCGTCCGGCACACGCTTGCGTGACCTGACCACATCACCGATGTCGAAAATGGGCAACCCGAGTACGCTGCCAAATCCCGGCTCGATCCCCAATATCCCTAAGGGCGGCAAGCCAGGTTCAATGCCCAACATCGCGAACCTGCCGAACATGGCTGACATGACGGCGATGGTGAATGACATGCTGGGGACAATGGCGGCCGGCACAATGGGACGCAGCGTCACGTCCGTCGCTTTCACTCCCGACGGACACGTGGTGGCTACTGGTGGAGTCGAGTCAAAATCCAATCTCGATTTCGCCACCATGATGAATCCTGCAAACCAGAAGGCGTCGAAAAACAAGAAGCCCCAGGACCCTGAAGATCTTCTGAAAGACCTCAAGGTTGAAGCCAACGGCCAGGTGCTATTCTGGGACAGCGCCACCGGGCAACAGCTCGGAGCGATTAAAGGACACGGAAAAGGGGTTACAGGCGTTGCGTTTAGTCGTGACGGCAAACTTCTGGCATCGAGCGCCACGGACAACACGATCAAGATTTGGGACGTCGCATCAAAGCGCGAATTGCGCACACTGGTGGGACACACAGCGAACATCGACTCGATGGATTTCAGTCCTGACGGACGCTTGCTGGCATCGGCCTGTGATGACGGCAGCACTTTTCTTTGGGACGCAAACACAGGCGAGCATTTGTTGACGCTCATCTCGCTCGACGATGGCGCCGAATGGATGGTAGTCACGCCCGAAGGTTTGTTTGACGGCACACCCGCCTCTTGGAATCAAATTCTCTGGCGCTATAACCAGGACACCTTCAACGTCGCTCCGATCGAATGGTTCTTCAACGAGTATTATTATCCAGGGTTGCTCGCCGACGTTTTTGCCGGCAAGCGACCGCGCGTGGCCCAGGATGTTTCAAAGAAGGATCGCCGCCAGCCCATTGTGAAACTTTCACTTCCCGGCGAAGCTGCGCCCGCCGCCGGCATCTCCTCGCGCACGATCAAAGTAAAGATCGATATCACTGATGCCCCCGCTGACAAAGATCATCCGCAGGGCAGCGGCGCCCGTGACGTGCGTCTGTTCCGCAACGGCTCGGTGGTGAAGGTCTGGCACGGCGATGCTTTAAAAGGTCAGGCGGCAACTTCCCTGGAAGACGAAATCACTCTGATCGCCGGACCGAACCGTCTGACTACTTACGCTTTCAATAAAGACAATGTGAAGAGTAAAGACGCGAACCTGCTGATAACCGGCGCCGATAGTTTGAAGCGCGCCGGCACCGCCTGGGTGATCGCCGTAGGCGTCAATGAATACACGAACGCGCAATATAACTTGAAGTATGCCATGGCCGACGCGCAGAGTTTTGCTGAAGAGTTGCGCCGTCAACAGACTCAAGTCGCTCGCTTCGATCACGTCGAAGTAATTCCGCTGCTGAACGAGAACGCTACCAAGGCGAACATTCTTTCAGCTTTGAAGCGACTGGCTGGCATTTCAGAAGCCCCCACACTTAAGGCTGGACCATTGGAGCGACTTAAACGCGCCGAACCTGAAGACGCTGTGATTATCTACTTCGCGGGTCACGGCACGGCGCAGGGACAACGCTTCTATCTGATTCCGCACGATCTTGGGTACACGGGTAATCGCGGCGCGCTGGATGAAGACGGACTCAAGACAATTCTTTCGCACAGCATCTCAGACCTGGACCTGGAAGATTCGGTCGAGGGTTTGGCGGCCGGATCTCTGCTGCTGGTCATCGATGCCTGCAACTCAGGTCAGGCGCTCGAAGCGGAAGAGAAACGCCGGGGACCGATGAACTCGAAAGGACTGGCGCAACTTGCTTACGAAAAAGGCATGTACATTCTCACCGCCGCGCAAAGTTATCAGGCAGCGCTCGAAGCGGCACAACTCGGGCATGGCCTGCTTACTTATGCTTTGGTTGAAGAAGGATTGAAGACCGCGGCCGCTGACAACGAACCGAAAGATGGAATCTTGAGTGCTCGTGAATGGCTTGATTTCGCCACTGAGCGCGTGCCCCAGATGCAGGAAGAGAAGATGAAGCAAGGCCGCGGCCTCGGTATCGACATATCGTTCGCTGAAGGCGAGCAGAAAACTGTCGAGCCCGATAAGCGAAGTGTTCAGCGCCCGCGGGTCTTCTATCGTCGCGAGATGGAAACCGATCCGCTGGTGATTGCCAAGCCGGGGACGACTTCGAAACCATGAATTCAGAAAACCAAGCTCTTGAGTCTAAGAGTCTAGTTGGATAACCTCATGGTTAGGAAGGTGGGCTTGCCCCCACTAACTTAGAAAAGAAACTCCCGCATGGCTCGCAAATGGTCAAACTTGAATCTCCCCGGCGCCCTCCAATCGATTCTGCGAATACTGGTCGTTGGGTCTCAGAGAGTGTTTTCATGGAAGGTGCTTACGAATGACTCTACATCAAAGCCACCTGCAATTCTCGAGAATAACCATTGGCCTTATTCGATGTTCTCCATCAGCCAGATGTCGCCGCCCTGAGGTCTGAAACGATCAAAGAGGACCCATTTGCCGTCCGGCGACCAAACCGGATAGTCGATTCTGACGTCGGGGTCGTCGAACTCGAAAACCTTCTCCGGCGCATCTGAGTTTACCGTTGAGACCCAGAGGGTCTTGTGTCCAATCACATCCATGACGCGTGAGAAATCGGGCGAGAGAGACATGTGCGATCCACCGGCTACCTCACAATAGACCTTTGGCTCGCTGCCATCGATTGGCGCTTCCAGTGTCTGCGGATTCCCGTGACCGGGGCAGCGAAAGATAATTCCGTCACCATTTCGATTCCAACGCTGAAAGTGGCCCATTACGCCAACGTTAGTTAGCTGCCGGGCATCGGTCCCGTCAGCTTTCATTACCCACAGTTCGGGGCGGCCGCCTTCATCAGAATTGAAGGCAATCAACTTACCATCCGGCGAATAGAATGGATTCACGTCGATCGACGTTGTAGTTCTGATGGGCTGTAACTCGCCGGTCGCTACTTCTACCGACCAAATGTCCGCGGTGCCTGCCCGTGACGAGAAGAACGCGATCCGCTTTCCATCCGGTGACCAGTTCGCCTGAAAATCTCCACCCGCGCCTTTGGTAAGCTGACGAGTCGCGCGGTCGGCAATCGAGTAAAGCCAAATGTTCATTTCCCCGGTGCGATCCGAGTTAAAAGCGATCATGCTTCCGTCCGGTGACCATGCGCCGCGACTGTCTTCGCGCGTTGTGGTTATTACTTCCTGCGGCGCGCCGGTCGGCTTGCCCGTCTCAGGCGAAACAGCCAGTCGCCAGATGTCGGCATTCTGCCGCAAGATCGAAAAGGCCAGGCGCTTACCGTCGTTCGACACGGCGATCTCAACGTCCTGACCGGCTCCGATGGTTAACTGCCGGGGCAGGCGCGAGGGTGTGCCGTCAGCACTGACGCGCGCCCGCCAAAGGTTGATTCCTCCGCCGCGATAAGACGAGAAATACACGTACTGTCCCGACGGTGACCAGACGGGATTGATGTCCTGGACTGCGTCATTCGTCACCCACACATATCGCCCCGTTGTCAGATCGAAGATGCGCACATCGAATTTCGTGCGTTCGATATTTTGAAACACGATCTTTGTTCCATCGGGCGACCAGCGCGGACGGACGTGTGTTACCGCTTCAGAACTGTCGGAAGTTAGCTGTTGGGGATTGTGTCCCTGGCTATCCACCACCCAGATGCGACGCGGACCTACCCATGAAGCATCAAAAGCAATCCGTTTTCCGTCGGGAGAATAGTCAGGATTGAACCCGTTCTCGATTAACTTTGTCTCTTTGCCCGAAGCCAATTCGAGCGCCCAAATGTCGCCGTCGAGGAACACCCCGAAGACATCACCAGGTTCAAGTTTTATGTGCGACGCGCGCGCGCGCACAAACAGCATAGTTCGGCGATCCGGCGAACAGGTTGGCTGAATTTCGTCGCAATCTCCTTTGGTCAGCTGCGCCTCTTCACCGGTAACCACGTTCTTGCGAAAGATTTTCCTCAGGCCGGCGCGTTCGCGGCTGAACAGTATTTCGTTTCCGCTGGGCAACCACGCGGCATACTCTTCAATGGCTTCGTCGAAAGTAATCTGCGAGAGTTTTGGCGACGCAGGTTCGGCCTGCAGGCTTTGAGTGTCGGGCGTTCTTCCTTCCAGCGCCGGTAGCTTGATGAGAGTGTCCTGCGATTCGGCTGTTGAAAGCACTGCTCCATCCACTCGACAGAATCTGAGCGATTCCTCTGAGTAGGTTCGCAAACATGTGGGACAGCGCTTCATAGGACATTAAACTGGCCGACAACGCGGATGTGATTGTAGCTGCGTTCCCCTGAGACACGCCAGAAGTTCGAGAGTTGCGAACCAAGTAAAACGACGATCCACGAAAACACACGAAAATAGAACTAATGATGTTTGTGTGAGTTCGTGGATCGTTCTGGTCCAAGCAGAAGGGGAGTCCAAATCAGAAAGCTATCCCCTCGTCATCAGTTTGGTGGACGCGCTCCCGCGTCGTATCATCTAGAAACCATGCAGGCCCCGGCGAAAACCCAAGGATCATCGGCCACCCGGTTGCTGAAAGATTCATACAACCGAAGCATACGCGATCTGCGCGTGTCGCTCACCGACCGCTGTAATTTTCGCTGCTTCTATTGCCTGCCGCACGGCGAGCCGCCGATTGCGCCAAAGGAGCAGATGCTTTCTTATGAAGAGATCGAGTACATCTGCGATATTTTCGTCGAGCTCGGCATTGAAAAGATTCGTTTGACCGGCGGCGAGCCGATGATGCGCCAGGATATTGAGGTGATCATTCGCAAGCTCGCCGCACTCAAGCCGAAAGGCTTGCGCGATCTGGCCCTGACTACGAACGGTTATTTCTTGCCTGATCGCGCGCAGGGTCTCAAAGACGCCGGGCTCGATCGCATCACGATCAGCCTCGACAGTTTGAAGCGTGACGTGTTCAAGCAAATGACCGGTGTGGACGTTTTGGATCGAGTTCTCCGTGGTCTAGAAGCCGCGAAGAATGCCGGCCTGCAACCCATCAAGATAAACGCCGTAATCGTGCGCGGTCACAATGAAGACGAGACGGCCGACTTTGCGGCGTTTGCGCGCCAGCATGACGTGAAGATGCGCTTCATTGAGTTCATGCCGCTTGATTCAGGCCACGAATGGTCGCGCGACGATGTCGTGTCTGGTCGCGAGATTCGTGAGCGCATCAGCGAGCGATTTCCTTTGCTACCACTCGATGTCCAGCGCGGATCAGAAACGGCTTCACGCTTTCGTTTTGCTGATGGCGCGCCCGGAGAGATTGGCATCATCGCCCCGGTTACCGAAGCTTTCTGCGGCGCCTGCTCGCGCATTCGCCTGACGGCCGACGGCCAGATTCGCACCTGCCTTTTCTCGACAGTCGAACATTCATTGCGCGATGTAGTTCGCGATGGCGCCAGTCGCGCGGAAATCATCGAATTTATTGCATCGGTGGTAATGAAGAAAGAGCCGCGCCACTACATCAACGATCCGCATTTCGTTGCGCCTTCACGGTCGATGAGTTTTATCGGCGGCTGATTTCGGTTGCCGTTCAATCCAGTCGGAGGTCTTCCCGATGTCCCGTCTGTTGCTTGGCGCCATTTGCGGTGTGGTGTATGGAGTTCTCTCAGCCGCTTCGATGATTCCGCTTGAGTTCTCAGATAAAAAGGCCGCCCTGGCTGGAGCTTTTCTCAACCGCTTCTCGATTGGCTTTGTGATCGGCGCCGCGCGCCTCCCGCTGCCCGGTTGGGCCAGCGGCCTCGTCTTCGGCCTGCTGCTCAGTCTGGCTGATGCGATTATTACCAAGGTCTATGTGCCAATCATCCTGCTGGGCGCGGTTGGTGGAGCGATCATCGGCGCCATTGTCAGCAAGTGGGGTCATTAGTTTGATCGCCTGATAGTCAAACATGGTCCTTGGTTACTCCGCCGTCACCGGCGAATCCCCAATTCCTGATCGACAAACTGAAGTTTGTCCGACATAATTTCGGCCTCTCAGTTCTGCTCAAACTGTAACTTCTCTTGCTGGAGGATCGCTCGATGTACCACAAACGTTTCGCTGCCATTCTGTTGTTCCTGCTGTGCTGGATTCCGCTGGTCTCCGCTCAGGAAAAATCGGCTTCGCCCGATGACAAGAAGCCGGCCAGGAACGAAGCGCCCGAGCCGCGCGCGAAAGACGGAAAGAAACTTCTGACGGCGCTCGATCTGATGAAGATCGCCGGTGTCTCTAGTCCCAGAATTTCTCCGAACGGCGCGCGCGTGGTCTACACGGTCAGCGAAACGAAAATGGAGAAGGACAAGGAATGGAAGAACGTCAGCCAGATCTGGGTCGCGGCGATTACGGGTGGAAAACCTCGGCAGTATACACGCGGTGAAAAGAGCGCGACTGCGCCGGAATGGTCGCCCGATGGAACAACGATCGCCTTTCTTAGTGATCGGGAAAAAGATGGCGAGCGACAGGTTTGGATGATGATGGCCGACGCCGGCGAAGCGTGGGCTGTTACTTCACATAAGGGTGGCGTCAGCGGCTTTCGCTTCTCGCCCGATGGAAAACAGCTACTGCTTTCGGCCACTGACCAGCCGTCGAAAGACGAAGAAGATCGCAAGAAGGTCAAAGACGATACGATGGTCATTGATCGCGACATCAAGATGACTCACCTGTGGCTTTGGAATATTGAGAAGAAGGAAGAGAAGCGTCTCACGGAGGGCGATTTCACGGTCAGCGATCCGCAATGGTCTCCCGACGGCACGCGCATCAGCTACACAACTCGACCGACGCCCAAAGCCGACGATGGCAACTTGAGCGACGTTTGGGTTCTAACGGTCGCCGGTGGTGAAAAGCACAAACTCGCCGGCGATCCGGGATCGAGTGACACCGCCCGCTGGTCGCCGGACGGCAAGTGGATCGCTTATACGGGAAATCCTGATGCGGATGCCGGAGTCTCGACGACGTACCTTTATTTGATCCCGGCTACGGGTGGAACTGCAAAACAACTCAGTACGAAATTTGATCTGAGCGTGGGCACGCCTGTGTGGTCGCGGGACGGAAAGACGATCTATTTCAGCACCAACGTGCTGGAAGCAATCGAAGTGTACTCAGCCGATGTTGCCAACGGCGCAGTAAAGCAGCTTTCGCGGCGGGGAGGCTCAACCGGGGTGACCGAAATCAGCCGCGACGGAAAAACCATCGTTGGTACGTTTTCGGCTTCGAAGCAACCCACCGAACTTTACGCATCAAGTTCCGATTTCAGTTCATTCAAGGCGCTCACGGATCAGAATGCCTGGTTGAAAGACTATGCGGTAGCTGATACCGAAGTCGTGAAGTGGAAAAGCAAAGACGGGACGGATGTCGAAGGCCTGCTGACAAAGCCGGTCGGCTACGAAGCCGGGAAAAAAGTTCCTTTGCTTTTGAATCCGCACGGTGGTCCGACTGGAGCCTCTCTTAACAACTTCAGTGGCACGCTCCAGGTGCTGGCGGCGAATGGCTTCGCCGTTTTGCAACCAAACTTTCGCGGATCGACCGGTAAGGGCCTGGCGTTTGCTCAGGCGAACAAGAACACCTGGGGCAAAGGCGATTACGAAGATTGCATGACCGGCGTCGATTCGATGATCGCCAACGGGATCGCTGATCCTGATCGCCTGGGCGCCTTTGGCTGGTCATACGGCGGTTACATGACGTTCTGGATTCTGACTCAAACCGATCGCTTCAAAGCGGTGTCGCCGGGCGCGGGACTGTCGAACATCTATTCGATGTATTCTCAGAACGACATTCAAAAGTACTTGCGCTGGTTTTATTCGGACAAGTCACCCTGGGAAGCACAGGATCTCTACTGGGACCGCTCGCCGATGAAATACATCAAGAACGTGAAGACGCCGACAATGATCATGCACGGGCAGGTAGACACGCGCGTGCCGATCGCGCAGGCGCAGGAATTCTACATGGCGCTGAAAGAGATGAAGGTGCCGGTCGAGTTTGTCGTCTATCCGCGAGAGAACCACGGCTTTACCGAGCCGCGTCATCAGATGGATCGCGTGCGCCGTTACGTAAAGTTCTTTGCGAAGTATCTGAACGCTCCCGTGGTGACTGAACCGGCCGGGCAGTGAGCAGTATCCGCGGAGTGATCTCATTTGCATCGTCGACACAACGGGGCTAGAATTCGCTTGTCGTTTGAAAATCAAATACGTTTCGGGGGAGCCCCGATCTGCAAAGGATCGGGGCTGAGAGTCCGGGGAAGAATTGCGAAATTGGCATTCCGCAATCCGAAATTCTTCAGGAGACCCCTTGAACCTGATACGGTTAACACCGTCGAAGGGAGAAACAGCCATATCTTGACCGTTCCATCCTTTTTGATTTAGGTGGAGCGGTTTTTTCTTCTCTGTGTACTCCGTGTCTCCGTGGTGCTATTGGCGTTACGTTGGATTTCACCACGGAGACACAGAGAACACGGAGAATGGAGAACATCATGAGCGCCGCAATCAAACCAAAGTCAGAACCGGGAGCGGTAGCGACCGGGTCAATGGCTCAACTGCAAATTGAAGACTCAAGGCCCGACGCCGCTTTGCCCAACTCTCGCCGCATTTACATCAACGGCCAACAGGAGGGCGTACGTGTTCCGTTTCGGGAAATCGATCAAAGCCCGACCCGGAACTTCGACAATTCGCTGGAAGAGAATCCGCCGGTCCGTGTTTACGACACCAGCGGCCGTTACGGCGATCCGTCGATCGCTACGGATGTGCGTGAAGGACTGCCGGCGTTGCGCCGCGAATGGATCGTCGCGCGCGGTGACGTTGAAGAATATCGGGGCCGCGAGCTGCAACCGATCGATGACGGTTACCTGACGTTCGACGCCGCGAACCAGGCGCGCCAAAAAGAGAAGGCCAAGGGTCTAAATCGTCTGGAAGATTTTCCCGCGCTCAATCGCACGCCTCTGCGCGCAAAAAGCGGTTCGTGCGTAACTCAAATGCATTACGCCAAGCGCGGCATCATCACGCCCGAGATGGAATTCATCGCGATTCGCGAAAACCTCGGCCACGAATGTCCGACAAACTACAGTTTGTCGACTTCTCGTGATTCACTCAACCACCAACACAAGGGCCAATCCTTCGGTGCTAATATTCCTGAATTCGTTACCGCGGCTTTCGTCCGTGACGAAGTGGCCCTGGGCCGCGCGATCATTCCCGCGAACATCAATCATCCTGAAGCCGAACCAATGATCATCGGCCGCAACTTCCTGGTGAAGATCAACGCCAACATCGGCAACTCCGCCGTCCTGTCATCGATTGATGACGAAGTCGAAAAGATGCGCTGGTCGATCAAGTGCGGGTCAGACACGGTGATGGATCTTTCCACTGGCAAGAACATTCACGCCACCCGCGAGTGGATCATACGCAACTCGCCCGTGCCGATCGGCACCGTGCCCATCTATCAGGCTTTGGAAAAAGTGGGCGGCAAAGCTGAAGAGCTGACCTGGGAAATCTTTCGCGACACTCTCGTCGAACAAGCGGAGCAGGGCGTTGATTACTTCACCATACACGCCGGCGTAAGACTGCCTTACATTCCGATGACTGCCAAGCGCACGACAGGTATCGTGAGCCGTGGCGGATCGATCATGGCCAAGTGGTGTCTCGCTCATCACGAAGAAAGTTTTCTCTACACACGGTTCCGAGACATCTGCGAAATCATGGCCGCCTACGACGTTTCGTTCTCGCTCGGCGACGGTCTGCGTCCCGGCTCGATTGCCGACGCGAACGATGAAGCGCAGTTTGCCGAACTCGAAACACTCGGCGAGCTGACGAAAATTGCCTGGGAATACGATTGCCAGGTGATGATCGAAGGTCCGGGTCATGTACCCATGCACTTAATTAAAGAGAATGTCGACAAGCAGCTTGAGACTTGCGGTGAAGCCCCGTTTTACACCCTCGGGCCGCTCACGACCGACATCGCCCCCGGATACGACCACATCACTTCCGCAATTGGCGCGGCGATGATTGGCTGGTATGGCACGGCGATGCTCTGCTACGTAACACCCAAAGAACACCTCGGCCTGCCCAACAAGAAAGATGTGAAAGATGGCGTCATCGCTTACAAGATCGCCGCCCACGCTGCTGACTTAGCCAAAGGCCACCCCGGCGCCCAGTACAGAGACAACGCGCTATCCAAATCTCGTTTTGAATTCCGTTGGGAAGATCAGTTCAATCTCTCGCTCGATCCGGAAGTCGCGCGCGAATACCACGACGAAACCCTGCCGCTGGAAGGCGCGAAGCTGGCGCACTTTTGTTCCATGTGCGGCCCACACTTCTGCTCAATGAAGATCACCCAGGACGTCCGCGAGTACGCGGCGCAGAAAGAGATCGACGAACAAGCGGCGTTGGGTGTGGGGATGAAAGAGAAGGCGGAGGAGTTTGTGGCCAGCGGTGGGGAGATCTATCAATAACGGGGCCGAGAAAAATGAGCGACAAAGAAGAGTTTGAATTCGGTCATTTTGATCGACAAGAGCATTTCTTCAAGGCGTTCAAGCCTTTCTTGCTTCACTTGCCTGAACTTCAAGAAACATTTGATCTTGTTATTGGCAACATTGCTAAACACGCAGACGACCTTCCAAAAAGGATCATCTTCTGCCTTGGTCGAATGGCTTGGGAGGATCTGAATGAAATACTTCTTTTATGCGCAAACGGGTTCAATAGCGGCGGATACAAAGTACTCAGACCGATGTTCGAGCATGTACTCTACGCAAACCATTTCAGGCTTCACCCAGAAGACAGCGACCGATTTTGGGACTATAATTCTGTCGATCGTTACAAGGCAATGCGGCAGATTACGATCGAATATCCAAATGCATTTCCAGACGAACAATTCCAAGCGGCGAAGACTGCTTATGAAGCCTTAGGCGACAGTTTCAAGGTGCCTGTATGCCGGGAATGTCGGCCTATAAGATGTTTAGAATGTAGCACGGAGAACGAGTGCCAAAGATGCAAGAAGACTAAAGACCATTTTACTTGGACTGAACGAGACATCGTTTCAATGGCGCGAGAACAAGAAATCGATATCATGATACTCACCGGAATTTATTATTTTGCGATGCAGGAGACGCACCCAAAGGTGATTTCGATAGTTAATCGGTTGGAGTCTGGAGATGAAGGTTCTTATGGCTTTACTGATGCGCCTAACTGGGACAAGGTACGCGACGTGATTGTAGGTGCGCATTATTTAATTCTCAGAGTGATTGATAATTGGGCGAAAATATTTGATATTGATGGACTGACTCAAAGAGTGGAGTTTCTAGTCGGGCGTCACAAAGAGGTATGGAAAGATATGAGGGGATTAGAGTCGAAGGAGGCAAACATTAATGGCCTACTCAACGGAACGGCTTGAAGACATCTTTGATCGGACTTCTGGTTACTGTCATATCTGTGGCGGTAAACTCGCCTTCTGCAACTACAACTTTTTCGGCGCGAAAGGAGCTTGGGAGGTCGAGCACTCAATACCGAAATGCGAGGGCGGAACAGATCGGCTCAACAACTTGTATGCAGCGCATATCTCCTGCAATCGCTCGAAGCAAGCCATTTGCACTAGAAGGGCTCGTGCTCAATACGGACGAAAGAAAGCGCCACTGTCTGCGAGGAAGCGAGCGGAGGCCAAGTCCAGAAATGGATTTGAAGGTGGAGTCGTCGGTGCATTACTTGGTTCAGTCGCTGGGCCTTGGGGAATTCTTATTGGGGCAGCCATTGGTGGAAAGAAGGGTTATGACAGAAATCCGGATTACTAAGGTTCCTTCGACGCTATTTCAAAGTGACGGGAATACAAGATGACGATTGTGAAAGCAAAGTACCGGAGGACGACGAAGTATTTCCATGTCATGGCTGAACTCGTCAGAGCAGCCCAGTACCGTGGCCTCACAACCTATCAGGATATTGCTGTAATCATGGGCCTACTTAGTAAACACAAAAATCACACCTGAGCATCGCGTAGTCCGTGAAACGGACGGCTGAATGGTACAGAATCGTGATCCCCGGGTTACGCTCGCTGCGCTGGCTCACCCGGGGCTACATATATGCCGCGCCTACGACGCTGGTCGCGTGTTGCCCTCAAAAGGTCTCAATGCAAACGGTACAAACCGCGAGCGGTAGCGAGGGGATGCCGCCACGCAAGTCATTTGGAGTGCGCCGGCAAAGCGAAGCGGCGACGGCGCTTTGGTTGAACCCTGATAGATGTGATCGGGATCCAAAGCGGTGTCGCGCTAACGCTTGCCACCGCACTCCAAAATGATCCCGTTGCTACCGCTCCGGGTTCTGTATCTGTCGCCCGCTAAAGCGGGCTTTGATTTGTTATCTCATCGCCTACCCAGCACTGAAGTGCTGGGCTATGATCAAACGTCCGCTGTGCGGACTTAAATTCCTACAAATCTTCTTCCAAATAGCTTCACTTTGCCTGACAATACCTGGTCCGTCGGTTCTCACGCGCAACATTCGTAGCACAACAGTCGTAGAGTTTACGATGGCAAAGCAGTTCATGGCGGTCGAGGCGCGAATATGAATCGGCGATCGATTGTTGCTCGAGTGATAACTGTGACGGGGGTCCTGTTGCTGATTGCGGCAGCGATTCATCTCCTGGTGACGCCCACTTTGAAGCGCGTCATTCTTGATCGAGTGCTGACGCCGGAAGAGTTGCTGATTGTCTCGCCGCCTTTCCTCCTCAATCACATCGTCATGGGAATTCTGCTTATTCCCATCGGATTCATCACGATCTATTGTGCTTCTGGAATACGCGCCGGCGAGCGTTGGGCATGGGTGATCAGCCTGGCCAACGGGCTGACCATTCTAAGTTTACCGATCGTGCTTGGTTTAGTGATGCGACCGGAACATTTCCGATCCATTGCGTTTCTGATTGGCGCCTCTCTGATTACGATCGTGGGAATCACAATGACGGTCGCGCTGATCTGGGTGCGGCATGATTTCAAACCAGCGCAGTAAGGTTCTCGTAATGGGCCGTGCCCGCCCGACGGATCTCCTCGATTGGTTTGGGATGATTAGCCGGGGATGAACATTGTTCGAAGCATCTTCGTTGACTGCGAAACCTCTCAAAGTTCACCCTTTCTGGCGTGGTCAGCTACTTCTATTCGACCAACCGCGACTACGAACCATTTCTTCACAGCAAGGTAGTCGGCTTCTCTTAGTCTTTTTCTTCCTGGAAGTAATTGTGCGCCCTCTGCTCGCAGCCGGCACGCGCTGGCTGCAGATCTCTGAAGATAAGTGGTGGCCACTGATGCAGATGGGCCTCTTGACCTCATTGGTTTGCTGGCTCGTGATCAGCTTTGCCAGGGTGCGTCTGTCCCAATTAGGCCTCTATTCATGGCTCCATTGGTCAAGAACCGAGCGGTTCTATTTTGTACAGATCGTACCGATAGCTATTTTCGTGTTTACGTTCTTCGTGTCCGCGGAGCTGAAAATGTTGTGGGCGCGTCCTGATTTGTGGAAGATTGGATCAGTCATTTTTGTAACGAAGATGATTTGGGGATTTTATCAGGAATTTCTTTATCGCGGCCTGCTTCAAAATGAACTCGTTCGTCGCTGGGGGACTCTTAAGGGCGTGTTGGTAAGTAATCTCGTATTTACGTTTGGGCCTCTACACGCGTACCACTTCTGGGCGGCCCAGCGGAATCCATCCCATCTCTGGATATTTGCGGCGATATTCGGCATTGGCCTTTTCTTTGCGATCCTTCTTAAGCGCTCCGGAAATCTTTGGATTGTCGGGATCATGCATGGCCTGGGCGACTGGTTCATTGATGGCTTAGCGCAACTCTCCCGCATGGCACGATGAGAGTCTAAGCCATCCCCATCTCTTTGGCCTTCAGAGCGGCCTGGGTGCTTCTGTCGCCTCACTGAGGAGAAAATCGCAGGCATTATCAGTCTCTTGATAAGTAGCCAACGCAGATGCTACTGATAATTAGGGGAAGAGGAAACACGTCTCATGGGTAACCCAAAAGTCGTAATTATTTCGATACTACTTTTCTTTGCCTGCGTCGGTTCCGTTGCGGCCCAGAATTCATCTGTAGCGGTTGCTCCCATGCATTTTCGTGGGCTGATGCCCGTGATTGAGGTGAAACTTAACGGCCAGGGACCATTCGTTTTTGCGATTGACACCGGCGGGGGGATGCAAGCGGACATCGACCCTTCGATTGCTACGCAACTCAAACTCGAGCCGCTTGGCACGGTACTCAGCGGCGATCCTTCGCTTCAAAATGATAGACGTCTTGAAATCACGAGGATCGATTCTTTAACTTTTGGCGGCGCAAAATTTCGGAACGTTACGGCAGTAATTCGCCCGCAACGGATCACGAAAGACTACCCGAACATTGATGGAATGCTGGGCTTCGCTTTGTTCACGGACTACTTGTTGACTTTGGATTATCCGGCCATGCAAGTCAGGCTGGCGCGCGGGAATTTACCTGTCGCCAACGGAGCCAACATTTTGAGCTTTGAGATCGAAAATCACATTCCGGTGATCGAAGTTGCAATTGGAAAATTGAGAATGAAAGCACACATCGACTCGGGCAACTTTGTGGCCGGTTTCATCTTGCCGGAAGCCGTTGTGGAGCAGCTTCCATCGCTGTCGCCACCGGTAACAGTGGGTCGAGCTCGCTCGGTCAGTAACCAGATCGAAATCAAGCAAGCGCAGTTGAGGGACACCATTCACATCGGCAGCTTTGATTATCCCCAGGCGACGATTGCGTTTCCGGCGCTGTCGGACACAAACGTCGGCTTCAAAATTCTGCGCGAATTTGCGCTCACGTTCGATCAAAAGAACAAACGAATGAAGTTTGAGCGAGCACCAGTGTGGTAGATCTTTTCATACATTTCATGCTTACCCAGCGCTGAAAAGCTGGGCTATTATCATGCGTCCGCTGAAGCGGACGAATACCACTGCTCCAACCGGGACTTCTTGATCGAATCTGAACTACTCAACCGACTGCAAGAATACGCCCGCGAGTGGAGTGTATCTGTCGAGCATTCGTTCGAAACTGAAAGTTCCATCATCGCGTTCGGCAGTCGCGACCATCAATCTGTGGTCCTGAAGGTAATCAAGCGACCGGGAGATGAGTGGAGTTCGGGAGAGATCCTTGAGGCATTCGACGGAAACGGCGTGGCGCGCGTGCATCGCCGGGTGCCGGGTGCGATGCTTATGGAGCGCCTGAGTCCGGGTAATTCACTCGTGGAGATGACCAATGGCCGTGACGATGAAGCTACAGATATTTTGGCCGATGTCATTCAGCGGATGTCCGCGCGCGCATCATCAATGTCCGCGCTCGAATTACCGAAGGCGTGTGCGACCGTGCAGGATTGGGCTAAAGGGTTCGATCGCTATATCGCCACCGGCGATGCTCAGATTCCAATAGATCTGGTTGCCGCAGGTCAACGAGTATACCTGGGCCTATGCGCGTCGCAACGACGGCCGATTTTGCTTCATGGCGATCTGCAACATTACAACGTGCTGTTCGATTCGGACCGTGGCTGGTCGGCTATCGATCCCAAGGGCGTCGTCGGCGAAATCGAATACGAACTGGGAGCAGCATTGCGCAATCCAGGTGAACGACCTGAGATATTTCTGTCGCCCGCGACAATCACACGGCGGCTCGAACAGTTTACGAGGAAACTGAATTTGGATTTCGAGCGGGCGCTTGGCTGGGCCTTCGCTCAGGCTGTCTTGTCGGCGATTTGGGGGATCGAGGATGGATTGGTGGTGGACGCCACGAATCCCGCTTTAAGACTAGCTGCGGTTATGCGATCAATGCTCAGACCCGACTGATCTTTATGAACCTTATGATGAAGCTCTTCGTAGTTCCTCGCAGGTAGTTAAGAAAAAGTCGACGGTTTACTTCAATGTATTGTCCACAATGTAGTCAGGAACAGGTGGCAGAGGAAATGCGTTTCTGTTCGCGCTGCGGCTTTCCGCTCACGATCGTGTCGCAGTTAGTCGCCAACGGCGGCGCCCTCGCCGGGTTTGATACGGAAGGAAAACGCCAGCTTACGCCGCGTCAGAAGGGCGCTCGTTGGGGATCCCTGTTGATGATCATTAGTGGAGTGCTGTTTCCGATCGTGATGTTGTTGACAGCAATGAAACACGATGCTGCGGTGCTGTTCTTTCCGGTGCTCGTGGTTTTTATGGTTGGCCTGGCGCGTTTTCTGTACGCGAAGCTTTTGCAACCAAACACTCCCGTGCAAAGGGAAATCCCTTCCGCGGCCGGCCAGAGAATGGCTCAACAGTTGAACTCGGGGCATCGTCCTGGTTTGCCTGCTGATCAGAGCGTACCCGTCGCCGTCTGGCGGCAACCAATAGACACATCGGAAATGGCACAGCCTCCCAGCGTTACAGAAAGCACTACAAAATTACTTAGCGAACCAGACTGAATAGAATTTTCCGAACCGCGAGTTTTAGTGAAGCATAGATGCTGCCATTCAAGTTGAGTCTATGATCCCGTCGCTACCCCGACGAATCGGGGGTGGTACCTATCGCCCGCTTCGCCGGCTTTTTCATTTCCTGTATTATCCCCTACCCAAGTTTGTTGCTGGTTATGAACGAATCAATGCCGAACCAAAACGCAGCTTTTGTCGGATCTATTCCTGAGAATTACGATCGCTATCTGGGGCCGGTCTTGTTTGATCCTTATGCGGCTGATCTCGTGTCGCGTCTCAATGTTTCGGCAGACGCGTCGGTGCTGGAACTTGCCTGCGGGACCGGAATTGTCACGCGGCGTTTGCGCGATCGGCTTGGATCCGAAGCCAGACTAATCGCGACGGATCTCAACGACGCGATGCTGAGTTACGCGGCCCGGAAATTCAAACCTGAAGACGCCATTGAGTGGAAGCAGGCCGACGCCAGTGACCTGCCCTTTGCAGACCAGAGTTTTGATGCCGTGGTGTGCCAATTCGGCTTGATGTTTGTCCCGGATAAGGAAAAAGCGCTGAGCGAGACCCATCGCGTCCTGAAGCCAGGCGGAACTTTCCTGTTCAATGTTTGGGACGCGATCGAATACAACGAGCTGCCGCACATTGCGCACGCAATCATCGCAGACTTTTTTGATGACAACCCACCGGATTTCTACGACGTCCCGTTCTCGTTTCACGATGTCGAAATAATTAATTTGTTTCTGTCGGCCGCGGGATTCAGCGAGATGCAATTCGTTTTGTTGCGGCTGCCGGCGGTGAGTCCCTCGGCCGAAGAAGCGGCCAGGGGCCTGGTTCACGGAAATCCGGTGATTAACGTGCTCAGAGAACGAAGCGAGTCAAGAATTCCCGAGATTGAGGCTGCGGTAGCTGACGCCGTAGCCGCTCAATTTGGGGACGATCCCGTGCGCGCAAGAATGCAGGCGTTGATTTGCACGGCGGTACGATAGTCCGTGCCCGGAAGGTAAGCTTGTCAGTTCGATCCTCAACCTCGCTTGAGGAAAAGTTCGTTCAGTTCGGCGAATGAAGCTGCGTCGGCGAGCGAGTCAAATCTTCCGCTTTCCCTAATACTACCAGCGGCGCGGATGAAGGCGCCCCAGGCGACTCGCGCCAGTGCGGAGCCGACGGAAATACGACGAACGCCCAGGTCGGTGAGCTGGGAGACGCTGAGATCACAGTTATTGCTCGAGACCAGAACATTGACTGGCTTAGGAGCAACGGCCTTGACGATCGCGGCGATCTCTTCGGGCTTATTGACGCCGGGAGCGTAGAGACAGTCGGCGCCGGCCTCAGCAAAGGCAACGAGTCGTTTCAGCGACGTGCGTAAAGGATCCGGATCACGAACCAGCCAGGCTTCGCAGCGCGCGGTAAGAATTACCGGAACACCCGAAGCCTCGATTGCCGCGCGCGCGACTTTAATTCGATCGACTGCCTGATTGAATTCGTAAAGCGGTGTGGCTACGTCGCCGCTCGCATCCTCAATCGATAACCCGGCGACTCCCGTGGCGATGCAGAGAGCGACATTCGCGGCGACACCGTCGGGTTCATCGGCATATCCATTCTGAAAATCCGCATTGACCGGCAGCGATGTTGCCGAAGCGACTTCGCGTATGTGCGCGAGCATTAGATCGCGCGGAATCGCCGCCACCGAATCAGGTAAACCCTGGGCGAAGGCAAAGCCGGCGGAGGTCGTGGCCAGCGCTTTGAAACCAACATGCTGCAAGTACACCGCCGTGCCCACGTCCCACGGGTTTGGCAGGACAAAACAACCGGACGCATGCAAGACGCGAAACTCTTCGATGGTGGATAATTGATTATGCTTGGGATCAGCCATGGGGCAATCCTACTCTGGCAGATACGAGCCGCGCCACTATTGTTGCTCTCCTGAAAAGTCATCGGTCGGAGGATTCGGACGGATGCCGCTGAAGCTTAGCGTAGACGCTGGCTTTCACGCGCCAGAGAAGTTTAGTATGGCAAGCGGCTCGTTATAAATAGGAGCAGATCAAACGGAAATTTAGGTGTTTAGATAATGTACGGGAATAAGAAGATCGCAATGAAGTGTCCGGTTTGCGGGACATCGGAGTTGGTGTCGACGGATTTGGAGTCGAACCTTGCCTCCTTCAGATGCCCCCAATGCGGTGGGAATTGGATCCGAGGCGCGGAGTACTGGAAGTGGCTCGAAGTGCATGGCCCTAACCTGCCCGAGCGCAGCGATCGAGACAGTGGTCTGTCTCTGGCTGAACCAGGAAAGCATATCGATTGTCCCGAGTGCCGCTTTCGGATGGTCAAGTATCTGGTCGGGCACGGTTTCAACTTTACGCTGGATCAGTGCAATGGATGCAAAGGCATCTGGCTCGACCGCAATGAGTGGCAGGCTTTGAAAGAGCGCAACCTGCACGACGACGTGAACGCAATGTTCACTTCCTTCTGGCAGGCCGAGGCGCAAAGAGCACTCAGACATAAGCGCCTGGAAGAAATTTACCTCGGCAGATTCGGCGCCGACGATTACGCGGAGATCACCAGAATCCGCGCGTGGCTTCAGGCGCATCCGAAGCGGCTGGAGTTGCTGGCGTATTTGACTGACAAAGATCCGTTCGCCGTTTGACGGTCATTGATCGTTTAAGATGCCAAAGTACGTAGCCTTTCTGCGCGCGATTAATGTTGGCGGCCACACCGTGAAGATGGATTATCTTCGCAGTCTGTTCGAAAGTATTGGCTTCGCAAATGTCGAGACGTTCATTGCCAGCGGAAATTTCATCTTTGATTCAAAATCCAGGAACACAACGTCACTCGAACAGAAGATCGAAAAGCATCTGCGAAAGGTTCTTGGTTATGAAGTGCGCACTTTCATCAGATCAATTTCCGAACTGACTGAGGTCGCCGATTACGAACCATTTCCTAAGGCTGAATTGAAGGCGGCCGGCAACACTCTCTATGTCGGATTCCTTGCCGCTGAGCCGAGTAACGAAGCCGGGAAGAAAGTGTTGTTACTGTCCGGCGCCACGGATCACTTTGCCGTTCATGGCCGTGAACTCTATTGGCTAATCCGCACCAGCTTCAGCGAGTCTTCGGTTTCCGGGGCGCTGCTGGAAAAAACTTTGGGGATGCCGGCGACCTTTCGAAATGTGAATACGGTCAAAAAGATCGCCGCGAAATATTCGTGAATCTGACGCATGCCCGAGTATTTAAACTTACACGGTGAAGTTGCAGTCTGGGGCCGGAAAAGCCTCTTTTCCGTCTTTCGGCTTCGTTGATGGCCCTCGATCTGCAAACGCTCTGCCTGCTGCTGAACGTGTGGCAAGGCCGGGCGATCCGGACAGCTGAGGACACAGAACGCCTGGCCACCCACAATGAAGAGTCGATCAAAATGACTATGAGTTTGGATCCGCCCGTTCACTACTGAAGATGTGCGCGTAAGGATTTATAGAGACGCCGCAGTTGTCACCGGTCGTGCCAAATGGGGATTCAAATATAGAGGTCAGGAAGTTAATCAGGAACGTCGCTATAGTCATGTGTATGTAAAGCGGCAGGGACAATGGAGAATCGTTGCTCAGCAGATAAGTTCTAATCTCTACAAGAAACCATAACACTACTCCAGAGGCGGAAATCTCAAGTTGACGCTGCTGAAGAGAATCACCCGGCAGCAGTTCGGCGCTGCTGCTCGAAAAGGCCGTGCTGATGAAACGAATAGCGAAAGAACCAAAGCCCGATAAGGGCGAAAAGCAGATCGAACGTGTCCGGGGCATTTGTCTCGCGTTGCCTGAGACGTTTGAGAAGCTCTCGCACGGCGAGCCGACTTTCTTTGTTAAGAAGAAAGTGTTCGCGATGTGTTCCATCAATCATCATCACGATGGACACATCGCAGTTGTCGTGCCTGCGCCCATCGGCGTCCAGCAGGCATTGATCGAAGCGTCGCCTAAGAAGTACTACGAACCGCCATACGTTGGCGGGGCCGGTTGGGTCGGTGTAGAGCTGCCACGCGTTAGCGACAGAGAGTTGAAAATGCATCTGCACGAAGCCTGGCGCCTGATCGCGCCGCCAAAACTGCGGGATGCCCTGGCCTCCTCGGTCTAAAGCCTCCCAGCCTAGCGAGCACATTACCCGGCGTTTTGTGGAACTGGTTCGGCCGGCAGACGTTTCTTTGAAAGCATGCAGCCCAGTCTAATCTCCCGGTGTTTATTTCTTCCGTTTGTTTTGCTTTTAGCGAGCTTTGGCTCTCTCTGTGCGGCGCAGCAGCTCGTTCCAAAAGCTGTGAATGTTCACCTGGTCACCGACGAAGCAGAAGCAGTGCTTGCCATTCTGTTGAAGAAAAGGCTTCACCAGGCGCCTACAGATGCAGATTGGCAAGTTTTATTTTCCAGCGAAGGTTACATCAGACTGAAAAAGCGCGAGGCGGCCATGCGTCGTACGTTCGAGGATGCCGATTTCAAGGCTTTCGTCCTTTCGGACGCACTTGCGGAACGGGCGCAAGCATTGGCAGAAACTCTAGAGCGTTGGAAGAAAGCCGATATCGGGAGGGCGGCTCGATTGGCGCTCGCCTATTTGCCTCGAGACGCAACGATTCGAGCAAAAATCTATCCCGTCATCAAGCCCCGCGAGAATAGTTTTGTCTTTGAGGTCAAAGATAACCCGGCCATATTCCTCTACCTCGATCCTCAGGTAAGCCGTGCCAAATTCGAAAACACACTTGCGCACGAACTGCACCACATTGGATATGGAAGTGGTTGTCCCGCGCCACGGACAGTGGATGCCATCAAAAAGCTGCCCAAAGGTACACAGACCGTTATAAAACTGATTGGCGCTTTCGGCGAAGGCTTTGCGATGCTGGCGGCTGCCGGCGGTCCGGATATCCATCCTCACGCCGTAAGCAGCGCCGAAGAACGGGCACGTTGGGACCATGATGTCGCAAATTTCAATGGAGATCTGAAGAAGGTCGAAACATTTTTTCTCGACCTCATGAATAACCGGCTGACGAACGAGCAAGTGCAAGAGACGACTTCTTCGTTCTTCGGAGTGCAAGGCCCGTGGTATACAGTAGGCTGGAAAATGGCGGTGGTGATCGAAAAGACCTACGGCCGCGCGAAACTGATTCAGTGCATTTGTGATCAGCGCCGACTGCTGACTACGTACAATCGGGCCGCCCGGAAACATAATCGTCGTTCGGTCGAGCAACTCGCGGTGTGGTCAGCAGGTCTGCTCAAGAACATCAACCCTCGCAGGCCCATGCGGCGCCAGGCCTTAATCCGCAAGGAGAACCCATGAGCCGAGAAGATCAATTCATTCCACACCTGGCGGCACTCAAATTCTACAAGGAAGTATTCGGCGCCGAAGAGGGTGACATCATGATGGAACCCAACGGCAAGCGCCTGATGCACGGCGAAATAGTTCTGGACGGACACAAACTTTTCCTGAGCGACGAATTCTCAGAAAAGGAGGGCGGCACCTGCAAGATGCCGCAGACGCTCGGCGGCACCTGCGTGCGCATCACGCTTCAGACGGATGACGCGGAGGGAGTTGCCGAGCGCGCAGTGGCGCACGGCGCGCGGGTGCTGATGCCGGTCGCCGACATGTTCTGGGGCGCGCGCTATGGAAAGATCGTCGATCCTTTCGGTCATGAGTGGGGAATCAATCAACAGCTCAAAGAGCAGAGTTCCGAAGAAACCGACGCCAGGGCGGCTGAGTTCTTTGCGAAACAGAAATAGGTATGGAGAGTCATGGAACTCGCCGTAACAAAGCTGGCCATCATCTGCTTCTTCGTAACCGGCGTATCACATATCTTTCAGCCTCGTGTATGGGCGCAATTTTTCAGCTATCTGCACACCAAGGGTGAAGTTGGGAGTTTCCTCAATGCCCTGCTTCATTTTCCTCTGGGTGTGGTCATTGTCTCATTCCATAACGTCTGGCATGGCTTGCCGATAGTGCTCACGTTGATTGGTTGGGGATTAGTGCTGAAGAGTTTCGTCTACTTTGTTTTTCCGAAGCACGGACTAAAAATGCTGGCTCGCGCGTCAATGGAAAGGTCCTGGGAGTTCATCGTCGCCGGCGTGTTTTCGCTGGGCGTTAGCGGCTTCCTGATTCTTTTACTGGTCTGGCGCTAAGATGTAATGAGTACGCGGCGCTTCCGCAAAATCCACCAGCAACCGTCAACGGTAACTATTTCGCGCGAGCAATGTCAGGAAACACAAATGTGGCTCGGGCAAAATCCGAACGCAGGGTTTCGTCGTTGTAATATGACTTGAGGACGCTGTTCTTCCAATCAAAGAGATCGGCATTCTGGGCCGCAAATTCTTCCCAGCTTTGGGCCCGACCATTTCGTCCCATCCGCTCGTTAATCAGAAAAGCGTAGGCCCAGGTAATGGTCTCGTGATAGAGATTGGGTTTGCCGTTTGCGGTGGCAAAACGCTTCAGACTTTCCGAAAACCTGGTCAATGTTTCCGTCAGCGAATAGAGCCGCAGATAGAGCCACACGACTTTGACATGCTCACGGTGATGAAAGCCTTCTGCCGGGAGCGTGCAGGTTTCAAAGCGCTCGATGAATTCCTGATCAGTCATTCTTACTTCCAGCTCTTATTAAAATCTAGAGGACTCATTTCTTTGGCTTGTGGCTGCCGCGCTTCGCTGTCTTTCCCGTTCCCGGCTCTTCAACCACTTCCATTAAGCGATGACTGGCGCTTGAGTCGAGATCCAGTCCGTAGATGCGCTTGAGGTCGTCGATACGGCGCCGAGTTTCATCGCTGAAAGGATGCCGGCCATCGAACGCATGCAGCACAATGCCTTCCAGCAGATCGCCGAGTCTCATGTCGTGATATTCAGCCAGACCTTTCAGCACCTTGAGCAGACGCTTTTCCAGCCGCACCCCGGTCTGCACTCGTTCTACGATTATTTCTTCTCCCGGCGGCCCGGCTACTTTTGTGGTCGGCTTCCTCTTCATCTCGATGAGTACGATGGTACATATGTACCATGGTTCGGTCAAGCGACGGTAGCAGTCTGCTGCGCGGGCTAGCCATTTCCAATCTCAATCGGCTTCGCTTCCTTCACAGATTCGTAAACCGCGTCCACTAACTCCACCGATTTGAAACCATCAAACGCGGTGACCGCCGGTGGCATTCCGTTGACGATCGAATCGATGAACGCGCGGTTTTCCTGGACATAACCCCACTTTTCTTCTTTTGAGAGCTGATGCATGGAACGCTCGACGTGGCGGCCGTCCAGGCCTTCGCTATAGATAAGACTCTCCATCTCGCGGGTGACGATGGTCGAGTGGTGACAGAACACTTCCATGCGTTCGAAAGGGAACAGCCAGCTCGCATCGGCTGACGAAGCGACCGTCGCATGCATGCCGCTCCGAAAAGTCATCAGCACTGAGAAGTCATCTGTCTCGGGATACTCATGCGAAGAACCGATGGCTTGTACTGTGGCAACTTCACCAAACAGAAATCGTAGCATGTCGAACATATGAATTGTCGTCTCGTAGAGAAAGCCACCCGTAATCTTTGGATCGCCCACCCATTCAGGATTGACCAACTCACCGCGATTCATCTTCACATGGGCCGAATGTGGCTGATGCTTTTCTGAGAGCATTCGTTTCAACTCAGCATACACGGGCGCAAACCGGCGATTATGGCCGACCTGGAAAACAAACTTGCTCTTTTCCGCCGCTTTCAGCATCCGCCGCGCGTCGGTCAGGCGGGTGGCCATGGGCTTTTCGCAGAAGACGTGATTGCCGGCCTCGACGGCAAAGATTGCCAATTCGTCGTGCGTGGTGTTGGGAGTCGTGACGTAGACTGCATCGCAGACGGCAAGCGCTTCCGATGAGCTATGTGCGACGCCGGCGCCCGTCGAGCGCGCGAATTGTTCCGCCCGTTCTCGGACCACGTCATGAACTGAGGCGACCTCGACGCGCTCATCACCCGCCAGAATCCCCGCGTGTACGCCGGCGATGTAACCCGCGCCGAGGAAACCGATCTTGATTTTGGTCATACGGTCTATCCGCAGATTACGCAGATTTCACAGACATGGTTCACTGCGTTGCCAACTTTTGTTTCTCTCCAATCTGTGAAAACTGCGTAATCTGTGGATTGGATTATGAAAAGCACCTCTCTACCGCCGCCTTTGCCTCGCGTGCCAGTTCAAACGGATCGCGCTCCCAATACTCCGGGCGGAAGATCTCGACGCTGGCGACCCCGTCGTAACCGATTCGTCTGAAGGCTTCGATAATTTCTTTTAAAGGCAAAATGCCCAAGCCCGGCAACAGACGATGCGCGTCGGTAAGCTGAGCAGAGGGCAGATCTTCGGCGTCGTTGATGTGAAAAATGAAAAGGCGTTTGGGATCAATCGCATCGATCATCTTCACCGTCGAGCCGCCGGCGTAGAAATGAAAACTATCGATCACCAGGCCGATGTTGCGCCGATTGACCTTCACAATTATTTCGTCGGCCAACTCCAGCGTCTGCACGCTGCAGTCCTTCTGACCCAGGAATTCAAAAGCGAGCGAGACGCCGTGCCTTTCTCCGATCGAAGCCAACTCTCTAAGCACCTGGACCGTTTCCTCGATTACTTCATAGCTGCTCAGGCCGCCCGGCGGAAACTTGCCCGGCACGACTACGATGTACGGACAGCCGATCGCTGCCGCTATCGAGCTTAACTCTTCACACTCGGTTCTGATTTGCGTGTACGCAGCGGCGTCGCGAAACGTGATGTGGTCGATGGAGTTTATGCTGAGCGGCTTGACGCCGCTCTCACCGAACAATGTCTTCAGTTCTGCCACCGGGTGTTCTTTCAGGAACTGGCGCAGTTTCGCGGCCCAGATTTCGACATAGTCAAACCCCGCCGCAGCGGCCGCGCGCACGTCGGTCGCGAGATCCGCTTTCATGGTGGTGGCGCCGTTGAGTGCTAGTTTCATGTGGTTTCAATACCCAACCCGGCTGACGCATGCGGCGCAGACCAGAAGTCGGGCGACAACCTTATCCGCAAAACCCGGAAAGGTTCAAGGCTGGCTGTAAGTCGGCGCTGAACTGGGATCCAATCTACTTGGGAATTCTATGCAGACGGCGCGATTCGCAGTAAACTTTCGCTCGCCCAAAAGAGCGAGTCAGTTCGGAGTACTGCCTTCCGGCGGAAGATTTGAAGCCCGAAGAGTTCCGTCTGAAGGCGGCATTCCCAAAAGAATTCCAATGCTCTCGAGCAACTGATCCGAAACCTGGCAGAGCGATCGTCGAGTGATCGGTAGGTCGCAAAGTTAGCTGCATCTTAGGAGGCCCTTAGTCACATGCGGACCAAAAACCTTTCTCGCATTCTATTCATAATTCTGCTCGCCACGATTACCGTACTCGCCCAGACGCGCCGCCCCTTCAAGCTCGATGACCTGGCGCGATTGCGCGAGGTTCGCGATCCGCAGATCGCGCCCGACGGCCAGTGGGTCGCTTATGTCGTTGCCACTATCGACACTAAAGAAGACAAGACCAACACGCACATCTGGATGGTTGGCTATGACGGCAAGAACGATCGACAGATTACCTTCAGTCAGGACAGCGAAGCGGCGCCGCGTTGGAGCCCTGACGGAAAGTATTTGTCGTTCACCTCGTCGCGGCCGGGTAAAGCCAAAGGGAACCAGGTTTGGCTGATGGATCGAACCGGCGGCGAAGCTTACCAACTAACAGAGACGAAGGGGCGTTTGCAAAGTTATGAATGGTCCCCGGATTCAAAGGGTCTCGCTTTAGTAATTGGTGATCCCGATCCGGACGCGGATGCCAGCGCCAGTCCGTCGCCGGGCGCCAGCCCGGGCGGCGCAAAAGCTCCGAAGCCGATCGTCATCGATCGCTATAAATACAAACAGGATGGACAGGGATATTTACTGTCGGGCCGGCACTCTTACATCTACCTCTATGACATAGCGGCGCAAAAACTCGAGCGACTGACGAAGAGCAAATGGGACGAATCTTCGCCTTCGTGGTCGCCTGATGGCGCGCGCATCGCCTTCATGAGCAATCACGCAGACGATCCCGATCGGGATCCCGCGGCGCAACTGTTCATAGCCGATGCGCAACCAGGCGCAACTGAAAAGCAGTTGACGACACTTGACAATCGCGCCGGTCGCGCGCGTCCGGAGTGGTCGTCGGATGGCAAATGGATCGTCTTTCTCGAAGGCGACGAGAAAAAATACGGCGCCTACAGCATGGAGCACCTCGTTTTCGTGGTTGCTGACGGCACCGCCGCGCCGACGCGAGCGAAACCGGTCGAAGATCTCGATCGTGGTGTATCGGGCTTGCGATTCGACAGTGACGGCAAATCGCTCATAGCTTTGGTCAGTGATGACCGTTCCGTTTATCCGGTAAGCGTGACGCGCAACAGCGTCACGCGCCTGCTGAATCCGCCGGTCGTGGTTTCCAGTCTTACGAACGGCGGCGGCCATACAGCCTTGCTCTCCGGCAACGATACAAAACCAACAGAAGTTTACGCGATGGAAGGTAAGACCTTGCTCCAGCTCACTCATCAAAACGACGCGTTGATGGCTGAACTGGAGATCGCCCGGACTGAAGAAGTTGATTTCAAGAGCAAAGACGGAACCGGCGTTCATGGGCTGCTGACTTATCCGGTCGGTTATGTGAAGGGAACGAAGGTGCCGCTGTTGCTGCGGATTCACGGCGGACCCAATGGGCAGGATCAGCATTCGTTCAGTATTGAGCGCCAGGTCTTTGCGGCCAACGGCTACGCAGTGCTGGCAGTGAACTATCGCGGCAGCTCGGGCCGCGGCCAGAAATTCTCGCGCTCGATTTTCGCCGACTGGGGTCATTACGAAGTTGAAGACCTGCAAGCCGGCGTCGATCACGTGATTCAGATGGGCGTCACCGATCCTGATCGCCTGGGCGTTGGCGGTTGGAGCTATGGCGGGATTCTTACTGACTACATGATCGCCACCGACACGCGCTTCAAAGGCGCAACCAGCGGCGCCGGCACGGCCTTCACCGTCGCTTTCTACGGCACGGATCAGTACATCATTCAGTACGACTATGAAATTGGTCCGCCGTGGAATCCGAAAGCGTGGGAGACTTATCAGAAGATTTCATATCCGTTTCTGCATGCCGACCGGATCAAAACGCCTACACTGTTTCTGGGCGGCGAACGCGACTTCAACGTGCCGGTCCAGGGCGGCCAACAGATGTATCAGGCGCTGCGCAGCCTCGGGATCGATACGCAACTGATTATTTATCCCAACGAGAATCACGGCATCACGCGGCCAAGTTACATTCGCGATCGTTACGAGCGGTACCTGGCCTGGTACGACAAGTATGTGAAGAAGAATCCGCCGCCGGCAAAGAATGTGGCGGAGACAGGGATGCGATAGGCCTCAATATCGGAAAAGATTGGTTGGGATGCCGCGCAACCTGCGGATCTGGAGGCGTGTGAGCGTTTGCGTCAGAAGCGAGAGAGCGTTGTGCGCGGCTGACACGCGCGGCTATTTCCTTGGCCCGTCTATCAGCTCTTCAGCGCGTTTCAGATATCTATTGGCCTGTCGCCAATGAATTGCCACCGTGTAAGGAATGGTTGCCAGAAAAGCTGAATCCGACGAGTTGCGAGTCTCTGTGGAAGTAAGAGCTGAAATGTGGACGACCCGCGGCTGATCGATCTTTTCCCACCAGAAGGCCCCGTCGCGATAAGAATAGAGGGCGTTCGTGATTTCTGTTTTCAACCTGCTTTGCGGCATACGCGAAAGCATTGGCTCAACTTCATTAGTGACTGCCTGCAAATCATTTGCGAACTGTGCAAATGGCACCCGCGCGAGTTTGCCTTCAGCCTCAAAGTCTCCCAAGGAACGGTAAACGATGATCTGACTATCGAGTCGCTTCAATGCGCTGATGGTGCGTACTGCCAGAACTCGTTCGTCGGAGGTTTCGCTGTCGGGAATGAGGTTCGCGGATTTATCCAGGCGCGCGACTGACTGGCCGAGCGCGACTACGCTGCCAAACAAAAGAATGAAGAGGGCAAGAGATGATCGGTGCATTTGAAGCTGCTTCTTTAAGTTTCGTCGCACTGCTGAAGAGCAATGAGTGTACCCAAAATCCTATGTCAAAAGATTCACGACCGCAGGGTTCCGCTTGTGGCGTTTTGCCCCGGCAAGCTGACGAAAGAGCCGGGGCGATTCGCCAGATCAGTTGCCATGGCTCTTCACGCGCCCACCTTACTGAACCTACTTCCGTTGCATCAGTCATAAACTCGCAATATGATTCGCTTTCCCATTGCCGACAGGCTGATATCGAAAGGATTCTCAAAAAATGCATCGTCCGGCCGAAACAGAATACGCTCCGTCTTATCGGGGCTATATCGCGCACGTCACGGAGGAAGAAATCGTCCCCGTGCTGCGTTCTCAACTCGACGACCTCGAGTTGTTGTTGGGCAGAGTTGCGCCGGAACGCGAAACGTATCGTTATGCGGACGGCAAGTGGAGCATCCGCGAAATAGCCGGTCACTTGATCGACGGCGAGCGGGTGTTCGGCTATCGCGCGTTTTGCATTGCTCGCGGCGAGACTCAGAACCTGCCCGGCTTTGACCAGAACGATTACATGCTGACTGCGCCCTACGATGGGATCGAGTTGGAAGACCTTTTGGCCGAGTTCCGACTTATTCGCCTGGCAAACATCGCCATGCTGCGCAGTTTGGATGAAGAATCATGGAATCGAACCGGCACGGCGAACGACAATCAAATTACGGTAAGGGCCCTGGCTTTCATCATGGCCGGCCATGTGCGCCATCACATGGGAGTGCTGCGTGAGCGATATGCCGTGGGGCCGGTCAACTAAACCCATGAGCACGAATCGTAGACTCATCACGGCCTTATGGCTGGTGATGCTTTCCGTAATTGCCGCCAACGCACAGCCGCCGATACGCGATTATCGCCGCGCGCACGAACGGCAAATCCTCGATGAATTCACCCGCTTGCTCGCGATTCCCAACGTGGCTTCGGACCGCGAGAACATTCGCCGCAACGCGCAACTCATCATCGAGATGATGCAGCGGCGTGGACTTAACCCCCGCCTGCTGGAAACCAGCTCGAAGGAATCACCACCTGCGGTCTATGGTGAATGGAAGATACCGAGCGCGACTCGATCGATTGTTTTTTACGCGCACTATGACGGGCAGCCCACTGATCCAAAACAGTGGACTGGTACGATGCCGTGGCAGCCCGTCTGGCGAAGTGGGGCATTGGAATCAGGCGGACGAATCATGGCCTTGCCCGCTGACGGAGCGATCAATCCCGAATGGCGCCTGTATGCGCGCTCTGCGTCAGACGACAAAGCCGGCGTCATGGCTATTCTCACCGCCTTTGACGCATTGCGAGCACAAGGCATCACCCCGGCGCTCAATATTAAATTTATTTTCGAAGGTGAAGAAGAAGCGGGTTCGCCGCACCTCGGAGAGATCATCGATCTGCACAAAGAGCTGCTCGCGGCCGACGCGTGGATCATCTGCGACGGTCCGGTGCATCAGTCGGGACGCAAGCAGGCCGTGTTCGGGGTGCGTGGCGACGTGAACGTCGACCTCACCGTGTACGGAGCGAAGCGGCCGCTGCACAGTGGGCACTATGGGAACTGGGCGCCTAATCCGGCGATGTTGCTGGCGCGTTTGCTCTCATCGATGAAAGACGATACGGGGCGTGTGACAATCGCTGGTTGGTACGACGGCGTCGAACCGTTGGGCGAAGCAGAACAACGCGCGATTGCCGAAGCGCCGGCTTATGACGACGAGCTGAAATCGCAGCTTGGTTTTGCCCGCAATGAAGGAGCGGGGAAGAGTTTGCTGGAGCTGATTAATTTGCCTTCGCTAAACATTAACGGCATGAGCAGCGGAGACGTCGGCGCGCTCGCCCGCAATGTGATTCCGACAACCGCGACGGCGGTGCTCGATTTAAGATTGGTAAAGGGTAACGATCACCGGCAGCAGGTGCAGCGGCTGATCGATCATATTCGCCGGCAGGGCTTCCATGTTATCGACCACGATCCAACTGATGATGAAAGAAAACAATATCCAATGATTGCCAAAGTCATCGCTCGTGCCGGTGGTTACAATGCCGAACGCACGCGTATGGATCTTCCTATCTCAGTTGCTGTGATAGCAGCGGTGCAATCAACGTCGACCCAGCCAATCGTCAAGCTGCCAACCGCCGGCGGCAGTCTGCCACTTTCAATAATTACGGATCGCCTTCGCACTGTGACCATCACTGTTCCCATCGTCAATTACGACAACAATCAACACGCGGAAAACGAGAATCTTCGTTTACAGAACTTCTGGGATGGGATAGAGACAATGGCCGCGGTGATGACGATGAAGCCCAGATTTTAGCTACAGATGAACACAGATTCACGCAGATCAAATAAAGTTTCTTATCTGTGCAGATCTGTGTTCATCTGTGGCCCGGTTTTGCTGGTTACTTTGTTTACATCAACGGGAGCGATCGCTCAACGTGGAGGCAAGGCCGAGCCCAACCGAATTGAATTCAAACGCGGAACGCACAGCACGACTATCAGCGGTACGGTGCGCGGCGACGAACAGGCCGAATACGTTTTAGCGGCGAAGAAAGGGCAGCGCTTGGTCATCAAGTTGACGTCGGTGCGGTTAAGTCGTCTGTCTTCCAACTGCTCGGTGAGAATAACGACACGCTGGGACTGGAATACGATGCGAACTACGATTATTCAGGAGTGCTACCAAAGGCCGGTGAGTATTTGATCACGGTTTCGCGGCCAACGCAGAAAAAGGGCGCGTCGAGGTATAAATTGACAGTTAGCGTTAGGTAACAGAAAACTCCTTCACGCAAAGGCGCAAAGGCGCAAAGGCGCAAAGCACCGCATGCGAAAAATCATCGTCTACATCGCCACCAGTGCCGACGGATTCATCGCCCGAAAGGACGGTGCCGTCGATTGGTTGGATCGTCCGCGCGTCAAGGGCAACTACGGCATGGGCGAGTTCTACGAGTCGATCGACACGATTCTGTGGGGACGAAAGACCTACGAGATGGCGCTCGGCTTTCAGGAGGAAGGCAACGCGATGATGGAATCGGTCAGTAAGATCAAGAACTACGCCTTTTCCAGTCATCCGCCTAACACAACCGCGCCGGGTTTTGAGTTTGTAAGAGAACCGATTAAGAAATTCGCGAAACGGCTGCGATCACGGAAAGGTAAAGACATCTGGATGATGGGCGGCGCCGGCATCATTGCGTCGTTCCTGGACGAAGGCGAGATCGACGAGTTCATCATTCACGTGATTCCGACGTTTATCGGCGAAGGCATTCCGCTGGTCGCGCCGCGAAATCGCACGGTGCCTTTGAAATTACTTTCGTCTAAGAAATTTTCGGACGGAGTGATGCGGCTGCATTATGAAGTTGAAAAGCGAAAACCGAAGAAGAAGAAAGCGCGAAAATAGACAGGATTAACAGAATTAACAAGATTTCAATCAGATAAGGCAGCCTATTGTCTTGTTAATCCTGTAAATCCTGTCGAACGCGGCTCCGCGAAATGCCCTCCCTCACGGCCAGGCTTCTGACACGCTACACCTACAGGTTCATTATTGTCGTCAAGCTTCAGCCGGCTTCAATTTCTTCGGCGGCTTTTTCGTGGCGCCTTTTTCTTCGGGCGGCGACGGCTCTTCCTTTGTCAGCTTATTAATGATCAGCTGTTGCAGAAAGCCGACAACGTTTCCTACTAACCAGTAGAGCAAGAGCCCGGCCGGCGCGCTCCATAAAATATAGAGCATAAAGAGCGGCATGCCGACAGCCATCATTTTGCGCTGGAGCGGATCGGCCGAGGGCGCGGGTGTCAGCAGTTGCAGAACAATCATTGAGCCGGTGAACATGATCGGCAGAATGCGCAGGAAGTGTAGAAAGAAAGGCTCGGGTCCCGACAAGTCAGGTATCCATAAGAAAGAAGCCTGGCGAAAGTCGATCGAGATCGTGATCGCGCTGTAGAGCGCAAATAGAAAAGGCATCTGGATCAGCAGCGGCAAGCACCCGCCCAGCGGGTTCGCTTCCTTCATTAGCCGCAGTTGTTCCATCTGCAACTCTTTCATCCGCGGATCGCTCTGCTTCATTCCCTTTAATTTCTCTTGCAGCTCTTTCATGCGCGGCGCGTACTTCTGCGCCTTTTTCATTTTGCGCGACGATTGCCACTTGAGCGGGAAGAAAAGCGAATAGATGAAGATCGTGAACAGCATGATCGCGACGCCGTAGCTGCCGGTCAGGCGCTGGAGCCGGTCGATCGCGAACAGGATCGGCACGGCGAGAAAGCGCCGCATGCCGCCGAGAAACCCAAAATTGATGACTTCGCCGAGATCGACCTGCCCCCCGCTCGCTTTCGCAATCTCTTCACTGGCGGCTTTCAGCAGGCGATGATCTTTCGGGCCCACGTAGATTTCAGTTTTTGCGCCGTCGGTGGGAAGTGGGACGAGACCGGTGATCAGGAATCTTTGCTCCGGCTTGTCATCAACCCTGTGCTCGTAGGCAACGGTGCGATACTCGAGTCCTGAAACTCCTTTCGCCGGGACCGCGATCATGCCGAAATACGTATCGCCGACGCCGGCCCATTGAACTGATCCGTCCAAGGGTTCGTGATCGGGAGGTTTGGTGACCGGCGTTTTCAGACCCAGCCATTCCAGCAGGCGGTTGACTAACCCGGTGTTCCGTCGATCAGAGTGAACTTCAATGGCGTTGAATCGCATCACCTCGTTGTTGACGACGGCGATTCCCTCGGGCGCGTAAAGATAAAAGCTATATCGATCGATTCCCTGGTCGCCGATATTGGGACCAATTGCCAGCTTGGCCGGCACTGGTTGATTGTTGCGCGTAACTTTGACTTCGACTTCAGCGGTATAGCGGTCGGCGAAAAAAGTTATGCGCTTCATCGCGTCGAGCCCGGTGGCGTCGTCGTGAATCACAAAGTCGAGGTTTTGCGATCCGCTGGGCACATTCACAGTCGCATCGCCCGAGTCATTGCTCGGCCCGGTGACTTTGAAGTTCCGGCCGCTCAAAACGGCGTCAGTCGCAGCGTCGCCGGTCACGAGTTGAAACGGATGAAATAGTTGTTCCGGAGCTATACCCGGCGGTGGAGTCGGGATCAATTCCAAGGGCCTTGGATTATCTTTGGTGGACGAAGCCGCGTAGAGATCACGCCAGGTACCATCGCTCCGTTTAACCCTTCTTACAATCCAACTGGTGGCCACTGCTCCCCGCGTATCGAAAGTTGCTTCGTACATGGGCGTAACTATATGGAGCTTTCGCGGCGGAGTGGTGTCAGGGGTAGGCGTCGGAGATGCGGCGGCCCGCGCCGGCGCCGGTGTGACAGTTGCCGTAGCTGTCGGTTGCGACGTAGGTTGCGATGTTGACTGCGGCGAGGCTTGCGCCACGGGTTGATTGTTGGCGTTTGGCTGTGGCGGCTTAACCGGCGGAAACAGATAGTTCCAAAGAATCAGCACCGCTGCCGAAGCCACCAAAGCGACGATGAATCGTTGTTGCTGTTTCATTTGAAAAGTTTTGGAGTACCGCCTTTAGGCGGGTCGTCTCCTATCGCTCATAACCACCGCCTGAAAGCGGTACTCCAAACTCACTTCACCGGATCGTAGCCGCCCGGATGAAACGGATGGCAACGAAGCAGACGTCGCACACTCATCAAGCTGCCGCGCATCGCGCCGTGGCGTTCAATCGCTTCGCGTGCATATTCGGAACAAGTCGGAACAAATCGGCAAGACGGCGGCAGCCACGGCGAGATTACAGCTTGATAGAACTTCAAGAGCGAAATAAGTATGACGCGCATCGCTAAAACTTTGGAGTGCGGTGGCAAGTGGAGCGCGACCCCGCTTTGGATTCATCGAAGTTAATCGTTTTGTCCACTTGCCAAAATCGTCAGCCAAAGCGCCGTTGTCGTCGCGCTCGGCCGGCGCACTCCACAACTAACTCCCGCGCTGCTCGGCCTCCGTTACTTGCGCGATGATCTTACGAAACTCGCGAAAGCGATGTTCCTCGTCCGAGACGAGCAAAGATCGTTTCGCGTTTAAGACCCAGTCGTACGTTTGCTGCAAGCCCTTCAAAGCGGCGGTGTTGCGGCGAAACAACTCGCGCAGCAAACGTCTGGCTCGATTACGATCAACCGACTTCCCGACTGCCTTGGTTGATGCCGTCACTCCCAGGCGGTGCTCTGACAAATCGTTCTTTCGCAAAAAAGCGGCCAGCAAACGGCCGTCATAGCGTTGCCCTTCGGCATAGACTTTTTGGAACTGAGCCCGTGCGTGCAACCGGCGCCGCTTTGGCAGCGCCAGGCTCACTTTCACCGGCGCCTGGTTCGTCGTTCGGACCAACGGTTTAGTAATGTGCCGGTGTCAGCCGCTTGCGGCCCTTGGCGCGGCGGCGCTTGAGCACCAGGCGGCCGTTTTTGGTCGCCATGCGCGCGCGAAATCCGTGCGTCTTGGCGCGGCGGCGATTGTTTGGTTGAAAGGTTCGCTTCGGCATAGAGAATAATTCCCCCGTTCAAGGAAAAGACCTAGCCTAAACGCGCGCCATCAGTGATGTCAAGGAAGGCGGCAACGCTCCTTGACGCGCTGTAAAATCGCATGTTAGCCTTCAAAGCTTTTGACACACTTGCAGTTGGGTCACTGCAAGGTAGGTGCGCAGTTCAGTCTTCTGTAAGATCGGATCTCAGATCTGAGATTAGGATTTGAAAAGAAGTCTGAGATTCGTAGTCTGAAGAGTTCTAAATTCCAGCTTACATAATTTGCGATGACGTTGCCGCTCGGCTTTGCCGAAAACTCAATTCAACTTGTGCCTGACGGCACGCTGTTGCTCCACATTCTGATCATCCTGGTGATGGTCTATGTGCTGAACGCCACCCTCTTCAAACCTATCAATCGGATTCTGGAGGCGCGCGAAAAGCGAACCCGCGGCCGGCTGACCGAAGCCGAAGAGATTCTGCGCAGCGTCAGCGAAAAACTCTCAGAGTACGAGCGCACCTTGCGTCAGGCGCGCGGCGAAGCCTATTCGTTGGCTGAGCATGAACGCGCCGGAGCTATGCAGGAGCGACAAGTGAAGCTCAACCAGATGCGACAGCAACTCGCGGAATCAATTGCCAAAGAGAAGGAAGCCATTCAGCGACAGGCTGAAGCAGCGCGCACGTTGCTCGAGGTGGAGTCGCGTCGCATAGCGCGCGAAATTGGCTCGCGGGTGCTCAGCCGGCCCATCGGCGATGCGGAGATGAATTAAGCAATGTTACTGTCCTCTGCGATTAGCAATGTCCTGTTTGCCCTCGCCGATGGCGGGGAAACGCGTTGGTGGGACTATCCCGGATTCGAACTGTGGAAGTTTGTCAATCTCGGAATTTTTGTTCTGGCGATGGTTTATCTGCTGACGCGGAAGTGGAAGATCGGTGAAGCGTTCAAAGCCCGGCGCGAAAATATTCGTCGCGAACTTGCGCGGGCGCAGCAGGAACGCGACGCCGCGCTGGCGAAGCTAAAAGAGGTTGATGAACGTCTGGCGCGCCTCGCCACCGAAGTCAGTGCGATCCAGGAACAGTCGCAGCGCGAAGTAGCCGAAGAGAATGAGCGCATCGCCCGCGCCACGGAAAATGAGATCGCCAGGCTGGGCGAACAGGCTCAGCGCGAAATCGAACGGGCCGGCAAGACTGCGCGGCATGAACTGCGCCGCTACACGGCCGAGCAAAGCGTGCGCCTGGCGGAAGAAATGATCCGGCGCGAAATGAAACCGGAAGACGATGTCCGGTTAATTACGCGCAACATCGAAGAGCTCGGAGGTGTGGCGCGATGAGTGTGCAGATAGTGGCGCGCCGCTACGCCTCGGCGCTGGCGGATGTAGTGCTCGAACGCGGCGAAGCGCGCGAGGTGCAGGAGGAGTTGAAGGCCTGGGAGCGCTTGTTCCAATCGAGCGAAAATCTGCAGGAGGTATTTCGCAATCCCACGATCCCGCTGGATCGGAAGCGGGCTGTGCTTAATAAACTGATTGAGCGAGCGCGGCCGCGGCCCACGACCGTGAATTTCCTGAAAGTGCTGCTGCAAAATCAGCGGCTCACCGACCTGGACGCAATCAATCGCAAATTCGCGGAAGTGCTCGACGTTCGGGCCGGCATGCTGGCCGCAACCGTAACTACGGCGCGGTCTGTGCCCGCAGATGCGCAACAGAAGCTGCACGCGACGCTTTCTACCTTGACCGGAAGTAACGTGCGGGTCAATTTCGCCACCGATCCGGAGCTGATCGGCGGACTGGTGACGCGCATTGGCTCGACCGTTTACGACGGCTCTGTGCGAAATCATTTGCAGCAGATTAAAGAGAAGATGGCTGGATAAACATTGCCGATTTCCAATTGCCATCATTCATCGGAGGCGGTTTCAAATCGGCAATTGGCAATCGAAAATCGGAAATGACCTATGGAACCAATTAAAGCAAACGAAATCAACGATATCATTCGCCAGCAGATCGAGAACTTTGAAACCGGCGTCACCGTCAGTGAAGTCGGTACGGTCATCAAGGTGGGTGACGGCATCGCCGAGATTCACGGGCTCGAGAAAGTCATGGCCGGCGAGCTGCTCGAGTTTCCGCACGAAGTGCGCGGCCTGGCTTTAAACCTCGAAGAGGACAAAGTCGGCGCCGTGCTCTTTGGCGACTTTCAGACGATCAAGGAAGGCGATCTGGTTAAGCGCACCGGCCGGATCATGCAGGTGCCGGTGGGCCAGGCGCTGATTGGCCGCGTGATGGACGCGTTGGGCAATCCCGTCGACGATCGCGGGCCGATCCTGACCGATGAGTACAATGCCGTCGAGCGGATTGCTCCCGGCGTCGTCGATCGTCAGCCGGTGAAAGAATCCTTGCCAACCGGATTGAAGGCGATCGATTCAATGGTGCCCATCGGCCGCGGCCAGCGCGAACTAATCATCGGCGACCGTCAAACCGGCAAGACCGCGGTGGCCGTGGACACAATTATCAATCAGCGCGGCAAGGACGTGATTTGTATTTACGTGGCGATTGGTCAGAAGGCTTCGACGGTCGCGCAAGTGGTAAAGACCCTCCAGGACAAAGGTGCGATGGAGTACACGATTGTGGTGAAAGCCACTGCTTCAGATCCGGCGGCTATGCAGTTTCTCGCGCCGTACTCAGGTGCAGCGATGGGCGAGTATTTCCGCGATCGGGGTCAGCACGCGCTTACCATTTACGACGATCTTTCGAAACAAGCGGCAGCGTATCGTGAAATCTCTTTGCTGCTCCGCAGACCGCCGGGTCGCGAAGCTTATCCGGGCGACGTTTTCTATCTCCACTCGCGCCTGCTTGAGCGCGCCGCGAAACTTTCCGACGCCAAGGGCGGAGGTTCGTTGACCAGTCTGCCCATAATCGAGACGCAGGCCGGTGATATTTCGGCTTACATTCCCACGAACGTAATTTCGATTACTGACGGGCAGATATTTCTGGAAGGCGATCTTTTCAATGCCGGCATTCGTCCGGCTATCAACGTCGGTAACTCGGTATCGCGGGTGGGCGGCGCGGCGCAGATCAAAGCGATGAAGCAGGTTGCCGGCAGTCTGCGCCTCGACTTGGCACAGTATCGCGAACTCGCCGCTTTCGCTCAATTTGGATCGGACCTGGACAAGGCGACGCAGGCTCAGCTTTCGCGTGGCCAGCGACTGACCGAGATTCTCAAACAGCCACAGTATGAACCGATGGATGTCGAGAAGCAGGTCCTGATCATCTGGTCGGCAACCAACGGTTTCACGGATGACGTTCCAATCGAGGACATCCGAAAATTCGAGGAAGAACTGCTGCGCTTTGTCGAGAACTCGCATCCAGCCGTCTTACAGAAACTGCGTGAGAAGAAAGCGATTACCGACGAGATCCAAAAGGACCTGGAACAGTCGCTCAAGGATTTTAAAGACACCTGGGCTAAGAACGCGCAGGCGGCAGGGGCATGAATGTACCGCCCTCTTCCAAAGGGAGAGGGAGAAAGCGCAACTGAGTTCCCAGGCCGCAAGACGGAATGGCAAACCTTCTAGACATTCGCCGGCGCATTAAGTCGGTCAAGAACACGCAGCAGATCACCAAGGCGATGAAGATGGTGTCGGCGGCAAAGTTGAAGCGCGCACAAAATCGCGTCGTCAACGCGCGCCCGTTTGCCAACAAAATGGCCGAAGTGCTCAGCTCGTTGGCCGCTCAGATCCCGGAAGATTTTCATCATCCGTTGCTCGATGCGCGCGGGGACGAACGCTATCTGGTTGTCCTGATCACCGCCGATAAGGGTTTGTGCGGCGCCTTCAACACAAATCTGACGAAGGCCGCGCAGGTTTTCCTCAAGGAAAACTCGGACAAGAAGATTGAATTGCTGACGGTCGGGCGCAAGGGGCGTGACTTCTTTCGCCGCCGCGGCGAAATTGTCGGCGAGTATGTGGGTTTGACCGGCAAAGGCCGGGTCGAGTTTTCAGAAGCGCTCGAAGTAGCTTCAGACGTAACCAGGCGGTTCACTGGAGACGAAGCACTCGACAAGGTATTCGTGATCTTCGCCGAGTTCAAATCGGTGCTTAATCAGCGCATCGTCGTCGAGCAGTTGCTGCCGATCTCTCACACGACTGAGACTGAAGATGCGGAAGGTACGCCTGCGGCGCAAACCAGAGACTACATCTATGAACAGCCCCCGGCCGAGATTTTCAGCCGGCTGTTGCCGCGCCTGGTGGAAACGCAGATCTTTCGCGCCCTGTTGGAGTCGATCGCTTCAGAGCAGGGCGCCCGCATGACGGCGATGGATGCCGCTTCAAAGAATGCCGGCGAACTGATCTCTTCACTGACGTTGAACATGAATCGCGTTCGCCAGGCCGCCATTACCCGCGAAATCATCGAGATCGTTTCCGGCGCGTCGGCGCTTTAAAAGCAAGTAAAAAGGAAAAAGGTAAAAGGCAAAAAGCGGGAATCCGCGAGTTGCCTTTTCTTTCCCTCGATCCCTTCTGGCCTTCGATTATTCGTCGGCCCTTCTCCGAGTTTTACTTTTACCTTTTTACTTTTGCCTTTTCCTTTGTTAAGGCCCGTCATCTCTGCCATCGCGCCCGCGTCGCGCTCGCATCTCGTTTCTCATTTGCTGAAAGCGCTGCCACTGATCGGGGGTCAGGACTTGTTGCAGGCGTTGGTCGGTTTGTTGCCGAATGTCATTGACGCGCGGCTCTGAGTCCTTGCGCACGGCGCGCAATTGTTCCCTGGTGTCGCCGAGTATCTGTTGCACCTTGGTTTTTTGCTCAGAGTTGAGTTCGAGTCGTTTGGATAATTGTTCAAATCGATCCTCAGGGGTCGCAGCCCTGCCCCGAGCCCAGCCACGATAAGCGTTCAGCGCTAGCCCGCCCGCCGCAAAGCCGAGGAGAAAGATGATTACCGCGGCAATGCGAACCTGCCATCTGTTTTTGGAAATCTTATCCATCACTACTTCACCTCGTCGTCGGCATAGCTTGCGCTGAGGAGCTGTTCGTCGGTCAGTTGATCCTCGCTCTGGTCCTGATTAAAAACGACCGCTTCAGCGGAATACGAACTCACATCAACCGTGGTGTTCTGCGACGTTCCAGTGCCCGCGCCCGGAGCCAGAAAACTCAAAGCCGCCAGAGCCGCGGTCGTCAGAGCCATCGAAGAAACCAGTGCGCCCGCCGTCTTCCACAGACGCCAAAAGGCCGGAACGCTATCGCTTGCCTGCCGTTCGCGCCAGGCGGCCAGCACCCTTGTCGGAAAAAAAGGCGACGGCTCCATGGTTTCCGCAGCACGTTCTTTGATTAGCAGCGTCGAGATCCGGGCCGCTTCATAGGCGCTCCGACAAGCCGAACAGATCTCTGCGTGATCGCTAATCATGCGGACTTCGCTTTCGGTAAGACTCGCCAGCGGTCCTTTTTCGAGCATCTCGATGATGTGCTTCTCTTTCATCGTTCACCTAAACTTTCATTAACTCGCGGACGAATCAAGTCCGAGCCTTCGGCGACTGACACCCAACAACTTTTCCCCAAACAATTTTTCCAGAGTCTCGCGGGCCCGTTTGCGAGCTCGAAATGCCCGCACTTTAACCTTGGATTCCGACCAACCCGTGATCTCGGCGACTTCGCGCACGGACGCGTCTTCACCGTCAATCAAAGTCAGCGCCAAACGATCTTCCGGAGACAGCGTTTCGAGTAGGCGATCAGCCAGGTCGGCGGCCACCAGTTTGTTTTCGGTTGAGCGGTGCATCTCACCGGCGGCGTTCGAAAGCTTTTCGTCGAGCCAGCGGTTTTGATCTTCAGTCAGATCAGCGGTGGTCAGTTCGGGACGTCGCTTGGCCGCGCGAACAATATTCAAGCAGGTGTTGGTGGCAATGCGCGTCAACCATCCTTCCATTGAACCGCGCCCTTCATAGCTTCCGAGTTGCGTGAAAGCTTTCAAGAAAACCTCCTGCGCTGCGTCTTCAACCAAATTGCGTTGTCGAAAGAAACGCTGCGCCACGTGGAACACTCGCGGACTATAGCGCCGGACTATCTCAGCGAACGCAGACTCGTCTTCAGCGCGTGCCTGGCGCGCCAGCTCGAGGTCGGACGCTTGTTCGTACCCATTCGACAGAAGCGTTCCTCATCCGGAGTTACGGCCGGCGGGCCCTTTATGAATTAAGATATTTGGGCCCGCCGGTTCGTGGGGAAACGTTACTGGTTATCGCGCCCTTCACCTTTGCGATGGCGTCCGCCCTCGCGAGTTTTGAATTGCGCTTTCCTTTGTTCAAGCTGGGCCTTTTGCTCAGCAGTCAAAACGGACTGCATTTCCTGATGAAGCTTGAATTCCTCGCCCATCAGCTTGGCCTGCAGGCCCGCCATTTCCGTTAGTTTCTGAGTGGCCAGCGCTTCGTTGAACGTACCGCCTTCACTCGCCTGACGCAACTCCTGCCGCTTGGCGCGAAGCTGTTCGCGCAAAGGTTTATTCGTTACGGCAAAGCTCTCGCGGATCTGTTTCATCTTTGCCTTCTGGTCATCAGTTAGATTTAGCTGTGAAAAAAAGTCACCGCGCTTTTCTCCCCAGCCTTTACCTTCGCCGCGACCGCGACCACCGTGCCAATCACCGCGTGGTTTTCCGTTGTCCTGATCGGTCTTCACCGACTGGGCAACGGCGATCGAAGCTGTCAAAGCAATTGCCGAGAGAGAAGCTATTGCCAGCATCTTAAGTTTTCCAAGTTTCTTCATTTTGTTGTCTTAACTCCTGACTCCTTGTTCTAGTTTGAGGCCATAGCCTCTCGACTGGTAAGACACCTCGATTCGGGAAACCGTTACAACACGGTAAAAGGCAAGAAAAGCGATCAGAGCTTCTTCAAGCTATGTGGATCTACTGCACAGACAACGCCGCTCGCTTCTGTTAGTCATAAGTGGGTGTTAGTCATAAGTGGGGATTTTCTGAGCATTATCGTCTGATTTGACCAGCTCCTCGTCGCTGTGGGCCGTGTAACGAAAGGACGAGAGTTGGTGTCTAGTTAATTGGGGTCGTTTGAACACTGAGACTTAGAGCATCGATATATTTATCATTATGTCAGCCAAAATTTTTGAAGCACCTCCGCTCGTGGCGGGAACAGGCGCACTGAAATCAAAGGACCGGGTGAAGCTGAGCTTGAAGAGATTGAATCTTAGCAAGCGTAAGAAACTGATCCTGGGCATTGCCGCAGTGGCAGCACTCGCGTTCGCCGGTTATTACTTCTGGGGCAGCGGCACCGCCGCGCCGACATACATGACGGCGAAGATTGAGAGAGGCAACCTGCGCAACACGGTCACCGCCACCGGAACGTTGCAGGCAGTGACCACCGTACAGGTTGGCAGCCAGGCCTCAGGAACAATTTCCGCGCTTTATGCAGATTTCAACTCTGCGGTGAAGAAGGGTCAGGTAGTAGCTCAACTCGATCCCGCGGTTTCCAAAGCCCAAGTTGATCAGGCGCGCGCAACCCTGCAACAGGCGCAGGCAAGTTTGCAGTTGGCGCGGGCCGGTGTGACGAATTCGCGCGCGGCCGTGAGCGACTCCCAGGCCAGAGCGCTCGCCGCGAGATCGACCGTACAGAATAGTCAGGCGGGAGTCTCGAGCGCGCAGGCAAATCTTGCGGTGCTGAAAGCTCAGCAGGACGACGCGCTCAGCTTGCTCAAGCAACAGGAATCCTTACTGAAGAGCGGTGTCATCGCGCAGCGCGACTATGACACAGCAAAGACGGCTTATCAGGCGGCTGAAGCGCGGTACAACCAGGCAGCGGCCCAGGTGAATATGGCGGTCTATACCGAGCAATCGGCGTCGGGCGCCGGCATTGCCCAATCTCAGGCACAGGTGCAACAGTCTCAGGCACAGGTGCAGCAGTCTCAGGCACAGGTGCAACAGGCGCAAGCACAGGTCCAGCAGGCGCAGGCGGCGCTAAGTCTGGCTGAGGTGAACCTGACCCATCTGACAATTACTTCTCCGATCGACGGAATAGTCGTCTCGCGCAATGTGGACGTCGGCCAAACGGTGGCGGCGAGTTTGTCAGCCCCGACTCTGTTTACGATCGCGAACGACCTGAAGCAAATGCAGGTGATCGCCAACATCGATCAGGCAGACATTGGTCTGGTGGAACAAGCAAAGTCAGTAAAGTTTTCGGTTGATGCTTTTCCCGGCAAGGATTTCGACGGCAAGATTGAACAGATGCGCCTCAATCCAACGAACGTGCAGAACGTAGTGACTTACAACGTCGTCATTGACGTCAGCAATCCGGAGCAGAAATTGAAGCCGGGTATGACCGCTAATCTGACGATCACAATCGACGAACGCAACAACGTGCTCAAGGTCCCGAACTCTGCCCTTCGTTTTACGCCGCAGGACGCCAGCGGCCAAAAGCTCAGCTCGAATCCAGGTGGAGCTAACAGCTCTGCCAACACGTCTGGCCAGGGCCGGCGGCAGACGAACGCGCAGCCGAAGACTGACAATGCCAATGCGGCATCGTCGCCAGTTGCGCCGGAACAGGCCAACCCTCAGCAGGGCGCCCGCACGTTTGCTCCGGCAAGCGCGCCGGTCCTGGAAGGTCAGACCAGAATAGTCTGGGTCCTCGGAGCTGATGGCAAACCACAGTCGCGCAGAATCAAGATCGGTCTCACCGACGGAGCGGCAACGGAAGTTGTCGAAGGCAATTTGCAGGAAGGCGAGATGGTTATTACCGGTCAAACAATCTCGGCGGCCAACAAGGCACAAGGCGCGCAGAGTCCGGCGCCAGGTTTTGGTGGAGCACCACGAACCGGCGGCGGAGGTACGGGCGGCCGGAGAAATTAAGGCTGAGGTGCAACGGGCATCCTGCCCGTGTGCGCGAGCGCGAGACGCGCGTGCGACGTACTAATTGACTTAAGGAAGAAGCAGACGATGTCAACGACATTCGCAACACAACCGCATAACCCAATCGTGAACCAATCGCTGCTTGCCCGTCAGCCCGAAGCCAGCCCGGTGATTCAGTTGGATCATATCCACAAGACTTACACGATGGGAGACGTCGAGGTGCACGCGCTCCGCGGTATCTCGCTCACGATCAACGAAGGTGAATTCGTGGCTATCATGGGCGCTTCGGGATCTGGCAAGTCAACGACCATGAATATCATTGGCTGTCTCGATCGGCCCACGCGCGGAACATACGTGCTGGATGGAGAGGACGTTTCTGAGCTGTCAAAGGATGAACGCGCCGATATTCGCTGTCAGAAAATTGGGTTCGTATTTCAGGGGTTCAATCTGCTTTCGCGCACTTCGGCGCTTGAGAATGTCGAATTGCCAATGCTGTATGCAGGAGCCAACGGCTCGACTCGTCACCAACGTGCCATGGATGCGCTGGCCTCGGTCGGATTGGCAGGGCGCGAGCAAAATCATTCCAATCAACTGTCAGGAGGACAGCAGCAGCGCGTCGCGGTGGCCCGCGCTCTGGTGAACAATCCCGCGCTGATTCTGGCCGACGAGCCGACTGGTAATCTTGACTCGCGCACTTCGGTGGAGGTGATGGAAATCTTCCAAAGACTGAATCGCGAACGTGGCATCACGCTGGTTTTGGTGACGCATGAACCGGACATCGCTCAGTATGCGCAGCGCGTCGTCGTTTTTAAAGACGGCAAAATCAAGAAGGACTATCAGATTGATGAACCCCGTGACGCGGCTGAGGAGCTGCGGAATCTGCCGCCGGTTGTAGAGGATGAAGATGAAGAGTAAAACTCCCTCTCCCTTTGGGAGAGGGTTGGGGTGAGGGCGTAGCTGAGGGGCAACGAAGAATTTTTTCGAATTTGTTTTTGTCTCATGTTGAGTGGTGGTGGAAAGGAATAAATCAAAAAGGAATGACGCGGTTGCAGTAAGCCCTCACCCTGGCCCTCTCCCAAAGGGAGAGGGAAATCGACAAGAACTCTTGTCACACTGATGAGTAACTAACCATGGACCTCTTAATGATCATTCGGGTTGCCTTCCGCGCTCTGGTGCGAAACAAGATGCGCGCGGCGTTAACCATGCTCGGCATCATCATTGGCGTTTCCGCCGTGATTGCCATGGTCAGCATTGGCCAGGGAGCATCGGCGTCGGTACAAGCCCAGATCGAAAGCATCGGCACTAATCTTCTGTTTGTCAGCGCCGGTGCCCAGAACGTAGGCGGCGTGCGCAGCGGCACGGGCGACTCGGGCACTAATACGCTAACAGTAGAAGACCTCGATGCAATCAAGCGAGAGGTGCCCAGCGTTTCCATGGTTACGCCGGCGGTAAACGCTCGATCGCAACTCGTGTCCGGAAACGCGAACTGGAACACCTCCGTCCAGGGCGTGAGTGAACAATATCCGGATGTGCGCAAGTGGACGGTGCAAAGTGGTGAGTTCTTTACCGACGCTGATGTGCGCACCGCTGCGCGCGTCATCGTGATCGGTCAAACCGTCGCCGACAATTTGTTTCCGGGCATGGATCCCGTCGGCCAGACACTGCGTGTCGCCAACCTGCCTTTCCGAGTCGCCGGAGTGATGGCGAGAAAAGGACAGGATCAGCAGGGTCGCGATCAGGACGATATCGCTTTTGCTCCATACACAACGGTGCAGAAAAAGGTCCTCGGCAGCCCGCGTCTGCAAATAGCCTACGTCTCGGCAATTTCGCAGGATGCAACCTACACCGCGCAGCAACAAATCACTGAACTGCTGCGGCAACGTCACAAGCTTGCGGCAAACGATCCGGACGATTTCACAGTTCGTAACATGACGGACATTGCTGACGCAGCCAATCAAACTAACAGCACGATGACGCTGCTACTGGCCTGCATTGCTAGCGTCTCGCTGCTAGTCGGCGGCATCGGGATCATGAACATCATGCTGGTGTCGGTGACCGAACGCACGCGCGAGATTGGTATCCGGATGGCGATCGGCGCGCGCTCTTCGGCGGTAAAGACTCAGTTCCTGATTGAATCGATTGTGCTCAGTCTGTCGGGCGGCCTGGTCGGCATCGTCCTGGGAGTTGTCCTCTCTCTCTTAATCCCAAAGTTACTCGGCTGGCCAACCCTTATATCCACCATGGCCATCATCGGCTCAGTCATCTTCTCGGCAGCGGTGGGAATATTCTTTGGCTACTATCCCGCGCGCAAAGCCGCAGCCCTCGATCCGATTGAAGCGCTGCGCTACGAATAACGCGTTATAGAACCGGGAGCGGGAGCGACCGGATCATAGATTCAACTTGAGTAGCGGGAACCCGTCGCTATCGCTCCGAGTTCTGTATCAGACGACCCCGTGGCACCTTCCCAACCTAAACCAGATATCTAACAGGGCAAATATTCAACTCAGCCAGCGGTGAGAGTATTATCAAGCGGCGGCAATTAATCGCCCGTGAGAGAGGAAGCCCACGGGGTCAACTCTGGCGTTGGACCGCGCATTTAAGGAGGTTGATATGTCTCTGAAAGGAAAACACGCGCTGATAACCGGCAGCTCGCGTGGCATTGGTAGAGGAATCGCCCTGAAACTGGCGGCGAGCGGCGTCAATGTAGCTGTCCATTACTACCAGAACGAGGCTGCGGCGATCGAGACGCTGGCGCAGGTGCGCCAACTCGGCGCGGGTGGCTTCGTGGTCCAGGCCGATGTGTTGCGCCCCGAACAGATCACCCAGATGTTCCGCAAGGTTCAGGATGAATTTGGCAAGCTCGACATCTTTGTCAGCAACGCACGCCCAGAGGCAGCCGCGTTTTTTTACCCGCCCATGGAGATCACCCTCGAACAGTGGGATGCGGCGTTCGATTCGCAAGCCAAGGCGTTTCTCATCGGCGTTCGCGAAGCCGTTTCCCTCATGGGTGATGGAGGAAGAGTTCTCGCTATTACCTACGCTGAGGGAAGCCGTACCGGCGGGTTGCAACCCTGGGTCGGCATGGGTTCAGCCAAGGCAGCGATGGAGGCGCTGGTTCGTTACTTCGGGGTGGCCCTAGCCAAGCGCGGCATCACGGTGAATGCGATCAGCCCCGGATGGACTGAGGACAGCGTCTTGAATACTTTGCCGCAGCAGGCACAGGATCTGATCAGGAATTGGCACACAGGCGGATGGACTCCAATGGGGCGTCTGGGGACGCCGGAAGACGTCGGAAACGTTGCGGCACTCTTTTGTTCGGAAGAAGCAGGCTGGATAACGGGGCAGGTCATTTATGCGGACGGCGGCGCGTCGTTGATGAATCCGGAGATTCCGCCCGAAATACAACTGGGGTAAGCGAGTCTTAGGAAGACCATCTGAATAAGACGAACACATGAAACCTGAGATGATTTCCGGCGCTTTGGTTGACCTGCTTCAGCTTTTCGAGAGTGCCGGCATCGAGGTGTGGCTTGATGGCGGTTGGGCCGTCGATGCCCTTCTTGGTGCGCAGACACGACCACACAAGGACCTCGATATAATCCTGCGGCTCGCAGACCTCCCACAATTGCGCGAGATTCTGGGAAGCAAGGGTTTTGAGATTCAGCCGGGCGGCAGGGAATCCAACTTCGTTCTGGCGGATCATTCGGGGCTCGAGGTCGACGTTCACGCCATCGTCTTTGACCGCGATGGCAACGGCATCTATCGGATGGAAAACGGATCGGACTGGATCTTCCCGGCTTCGGGATTCAGTGGGCGGGGCGTCGTGAACGGCGTCGGCGTTCGCTGCCTGTCGCCGGAAACCCAGGTGCTCTGCCACGCTCACGGGTATGTTCCCACAGAGAAGGACTTTCGAGATATGGAGCTGCTCGAGGCCCGATTCGGCGTTGAGCTACCGCCGCGTCTGCGGCGCGATAGGGTCTGAGGCTGTTGTTAGGTCGGCTGAGCTAAATCCGAGCGGGAGTCTAGAGAGAGACAGATGAAAAAGGCCATTGCCGTCTTTCAGCGTAAGGGGTCGCAGTGGAACCCGGACAAGCCGGTTCGAGAGCAGGCTTACTGGGACGAGCACGCGCGCTTCGTCGATGCGCTCTTCGACGCCGGCAAGGTCATCATGGCAGGACCCTTTGCGGACGGGAGTGGTTCGATGGTGATCCTGGCAGTCGACAGCGTAGAGGCGGCGCGAACGATATTTCAGGATGACCCCTGGGCGCACCACGACATATTGATCGCGGGCGAGATCAAGGAATGGACGATCTTTCTTGACGCTCGAGATAAAGCATAGGAATGAAACCCGCATCGCACAAAACGAGTATCGAAGTCTGCTGATGCGAGAGGGATTCAGGTGCGCTTCAGGTCAGGCTACTCTTCACAACCGAGCATGAAAACAAGAACAGGTGTTCACGCCAAATTGATTTGGTTGTCATCATTTTTTGTTTTGGCGACTCCATTCCTGCTGGCGGTAGCTCAATCAGGAAGGGGACTTTCTATCCCACCTTCAACTCCGAGCCCGACGCCACCAGTTCAGTCGCAAAGGCAGATGGATACCAGGCCAAACTTTGCCGTCGGTAGTGACAAATACAAACTGGTCTTTTTAGAAGTTTACGAAATAAAGCGTACTCTGGCGGGAGGGAAAGAAATTGTAGACACCGACGCAACCCGGCGCTCGCAATTAACCAACTTCAATCAGCAGCTCAACAAGGCTGGGGCACAAGGATACAAACTTACGTCTTCCATCTACGGTTGGATGCGTTCAACTGCAAACTACCATTCTTTTCGAGTTAGCCTTCTCTATCTCGATGAAGTTCAGTACGAGTATGACTGGTTTGAAACTACCAGCAACCTTTACTTTGCCATGGGCGACTTCGATCAGGCGTATACGAAAATGTCCGGCCGAGGCTTTCGGCTGGCTGACTATTTTCTCACCAGCCTGGCTTGTGACGATACGAATTCTGATGGTTACCTGCCCGGTATTTGTGAATCCGAATACCTGTTTCTGGTTGAGAGAGAAAAGAATGTCGAACGCCCAAAACCATTCGTGGTGGCCCGCAGCACTCGCGGCTGGCGCGAAAGGATGGGCGAAGCACTGACGACCCAGATCAACTCCAGACAGGCGGCGGGTTTCTACCCGATGAAACTGTTCTCGAAATTCGAGGTTCTGCTTGAGGAAACGAACGACGAACTCTCAGGGGTCAAGCGGGATATGCAAGTTCTTACGTCTTCGTTTGGCAACGGTGTGAAGAAGAAAGTCAACGAGTTGGGGAAACAAGGATACAGATTGGCTTTGATTAACAACGAAGCGGCTTTGATGTACCGAAGCGACGAAATGCTGACCCCTCTCACATATGTTTGGTTAAAGGCGAAGGACAAGAGTTTTGCGAAGCAGTTGGCGAAGCTACAGGAAAGCGGCGCGGTTTACCGGATGACCTATCGAGACGGCGACGCCGTGCAGGACCAGTTGGTATTTGAACAGGGCGCGGCCGAAAGTCGGCGGCGCGAATACCAGGTACTGAGTTTTGAATTTCAAGTTGTAGAAAACACCGAAGGGAAAGTGCAGTTCGATCTGACACCTTCATCCAAGAAACTGATGAAGACATTCAACAGCCTGGTAAAGGACGGCTTTGCAGCTCGGGATTTGTTCGTTCCGGACAGAGTCTCAGACAAAGTCAGCGTCATTCTGGAAAGAATTCAATAACCTGGTCCAGGTCAATCGATCCGAGTACAACTCGACCGTTGCTGATTAGTTACCCAGGAGGATGCACAATGAAGAAACGACTGATAATGTCTCTTTTTGTTTTGATCTTAACGATGGTTGGTGGGGGCACGTCTTTCGCACAGGATGATGCGGAAGTGCGCAAAGAATTAGAAGCGCAGTATAAGAAATTATCTGAGGCTCACGACAGGAAGGACCTGAAAACTATAGCCAGTCTGAAAACGCCGGATTTTCACGCCATATTTCCCGACGGTAGAGTTGGAGATGTTAAGCAGATGGAGCAATACACCAGGCAATTCATTGAAAGCAATCAGCCACCTTTCAATATCAGGAACACAATTCAAAAGTTGACTGTGTCTGAGAATAAGCTCGTCGCAGTGGCTGAAGTTTTTCAGGAAGCGTCCCGAACACGCGAATTGGCAGGCAAAGTCCGCAGAGTAGATACCAGCGTGATTCAACGCGAGACATGGGCGAGGACACCCGAAGGGTGGAAATTGAAGTCGGTCGACAATGTTCGAGACCAGAAGAGATTCGTCGACGGGAAGCGAGTTGATCCTGCTAAACCATTTGATCCGAATGCGCCTCCATATAATCCTGATGACACAGGGGCAAAGAAACAGTAAGTCTCGGAGTTTCAGCATCGGGTCACCTGAGTGGTGTTTTTGCTGAACAGTACGGTAATCTGCCAGCGCGATGGTTGAAGAAGAGAAACTCAATGTTCGACTGCGAGTTGGGGACTCAGACAGTAAGACTCGAGGCTTCAGTAAACCGCGTCGCCGGCTTTCACGCTATGGGCCGCTGATCATCTGGGCGGCGCTAATCTTTATCGGCTCAAGCAATCTTCTGTCGGCGTCCAATACCTCGATGTTCCTGGTGCGGCCGCTACACTGGTTGCTGCCGCAGGCCAGCGACCAGACGCTAAGAGTTCTTCATTTCATCGTCCGCAAAGCCGGCCACTTTACCGAGTACGCAATTCTCGCCCTTTTGGCAGCGCGCGCGTTTCGAACCTCTTCGCGCGAGCTGCTGCGGTCGCGCTGGTTTTGGACCGCTCTCTTTCTGGTTGTTGCTTACTCACTTGCGGATGAGTTTCATCAGAGCTTCGTGCCTTCGCGCACGGCTTCGATCTATGACAGCATGATTGACACGCTTGGAGGACTGACGGCGCTGACAATGCTGGCTCTTAAAACGCGCCGTAAAACTGGACAGGATTTACATTATTAACAAGATGGATACGGCAAGGCAGCGAAGGTAAGCTTCTTTATACAGGCCAGCAAAGCCGATTGCTGAATCCTGTCAATCATGTAAATCCTGTCAATTCACAGCCGGTTGAACACGGCGCGGGTTTTGACCGTATAATACCTGCGGCCCGCCAGCAGTTTAGTCGGGCGGGACCCTAAAGGAGATTGAAAACAAATGGGAATTCTTGACCGGCTCAGCCCGAGCGCTCAGTTCATCGAAGTCATTGAGTGGCTCGACGATTCGAGCAACACGATGCTTTATCGCTTTCCGGTTCGCGATCAGGAAATCAAAAACGGCGCGCAGCTGATCGTGCGCGAGTCGCAGGCCGCAGTTTTCGTTCACGAAGGACAGATCGCCGACGTGTTCGGCCCGGGCCGCTTCAGCGTCGATGGCGGCAACACACCGATCCTTTCCAAACTCGGCGCCTGGAAACATGGCTTCAATTCGCCTATCAAATCGGAAGTTTATTTCATCAACACTAAACAGTTCACCGACCTGAAGTGGGGCACTTCGAATCCGGTGATGATGCGCGACACGGATTTCGGCATGGTGCGCCTGCGCGCGTTCGGCATCTATTCAATGCGCGTCGCCGACCCGCGCGAGCTGATCAAGCAAATCGCCGGCACCAACGCTCGCTTTGTCACCGAAGACATCGAAGGCCAACTGCGCCGCACGCTCGTCAGCGGATTTTCGGATTCGCTGGCTGAATCAAAAATCGCCGCGCTTGATCTCGCGTCCAACTATGACGAGCTGGGCCGCTTCGCGCGCGAGAAATTGCAGAACGAATTCAAATCCCTGGGGCTCGAACTGACAAAGTTCACCGTTGAAAACATTTCGCTGCCGGAGGAAGTTGAAGCAGCGATGGACAAGCGCACCTCGATGGGCGTGATCGGCGACATGGGCAAGTTCACTCAATTCGAGGCGGCGCAGGCGATGCGCGATGCGGCGCAGAATCCCGGCGGTGGCGGCGCGGCCACGGGCGCGGGACTCGGCGCAGGTTTTGCGATTGGCAACGCGATGGCCGGAGCTATGTCAGACGCGATGAAGCAACGGGGTGCGACAGTCGCTGACACCCCCGCCGCCGCGACCGCGAAATGCATAAAGTGTGGCGCGGCGATGCAGGCGGACGCAAAGTTCTGCAGCGAATGCGGCGCATCGCAAGCGCCGGCGAAATGTTCGAACTGCCAGCATGAACTTAAGCCGGGCGCGAAGTTCTGCGATGAATGCGGAACCAAGGCGGCCTGACACGCTTCAGCAACCAGAAATAAGAAGGCCGGATGCTCGGAAGGGCATCCGGTCTTTTTCTGCACCGTATCTTTACCTATCTCACCTTGAGAGACTTGCTGAGCCGGTAAACGATCCACGAAAACACACTAAGCAGAAGTGATTGTGTGTTCGTGTGATTTCGTGGATCGTTCCTCCAGGTTGAAAGAAAGCACGAAAGCAAACCAGGGACACTACCTCGGCATTTGGCTTGCGCTGAGCGTGCTGCGCACGCTGGCGGACAGGGATGTCCGCGCTCTGTTTTTCAGCCGCTCACTTCGGCTTAGGCCTATATCTTTCAATCAGCATGTCCTGCCGGCTTGGCTCAAGCACTTCGCGCCCACGGATCAGCACATGTTCGACGCTGGTTGAGAATTCAAATGGGTCGCCGCTCCAGACCACTATATTTGCATCCCGGCCGGCCTGTAGCGAGCCGACGCGATCGCTCACGCCAAACAGTTCGGCCGGTGTTAGAGTCACAGCTCGCAGGGCGTCGTCATGCGACATTCCATAGGCCACGGCGTTTCCGGCTTCGTACTTCAGGTTACGGGCATTGAACCTCGTCACGTCACTGCCGCTGGTCGCGACCAAAGCCACGCGGACTCCCGCCCGGCGCAGCAAACCGGCATTCTCCTGTCGTTGATTCAGGGTGGCAAAGCTCGACGGAATGTTACTCATGGCTCCGGTCAAAACGGGCACCTGTGCCGCTGCCAGCCGGTCGGCCGTCAGCCATGCTTCAGCTCCGCCCACAATCATCAGCTTGAGATCAAAATCGCGCGCCAGTGCCAGGGCCGCGTCGATCTCGTCCATGCGGTTCGCCTCTACAACCAACGGCAGTTTGCCTTCGATGACCGGGATCAGCGCTTCCAGATCAGCCTTCGGCGCGCTCAGCGTACGCGCCGCGGCTCGATCGTAATCAGCGCGATGCTGCGCATAGAATCGCACGTCCTCCAACAGGATACGCAGCTTGCTCATCAGTTCGCCGCGCGCGCTGGTTCCGGCGTCGTTCGGGCTGTCGATTTGCGCCATCATGGCCACCGGTGCGCGCCGGATCATATCGGCGACGTGGCCGGGCAGGAGATCGATTACCGCCGCCTGCCCCGAAATGAGTCCTCCGTGCGGCGTGACGATCACAGTGGTAATCCCTTCATTGCGGGTAGGGGCGAATATTGCCGACGCCGGGTTCAATCCTTCCCAGACTCGAAACGCGGCTGAGATGTTATTCAATCCCTTCGCGGTGTCGTCCTTTGTTTCTTTAACCTGATCGATCTCGATCACGCCCAGTTCGGTCACGGAGTTAATCAAACCCGGCGTCACAACTTTGCCAGTCGCATCGATTCGGCGAGCATCCGCCGGGACGTTTACACGCGCGCCGACGGCAACAATTACACCGTCACGAATTAACACCGTGGCGTTAGGAATCGACGGACCGCTAACCGGGTAGACGGTGCCGTTCGTGATCGCGATCGTTTGCGCGGCCGCGGGCACGGCCACGATCAGCAGAACGGTCGCGATCAGAATAGAGGTTCGCATGTCAGTCTTTCTCCCGCACCACCCCGAGTTCGAAATCCGTGCGCCAATGCTCTGAAGTATCGGTGCGGTCGAACAACATCGCGCCATCAATCCAAACCTTCTCAGCTTTGGTGTAGATGCTGAACGGATTGCCGGACCAAAGCACCACATCGGCATTCTTGCCGACCTCAATCGAACCGATCTTGTCGTCGAGATCGAGGGCCCAGGCGGGATTGATGGTCAGCCAACGAATTGCCTGATCCTCAGTGACCATGATGCCCGCGGCGCGTCCCGCGTACATCGCTTTGGCGACTTCCTGATTGAGCCGTTGAGCTCCATCAGCGCTGTCCGAATGGATCATTGCTCGCGCGCCGAGCGCATCCGTGATGGCCAGGTTCGCTTTGACCGAGTCGTTGGATTCCATCTTGAAGCCGCCCCAGTCGGCCCACTCAGCCGCGCCAGTGCCGCTGGTCCTTAAGAGTTCGGCAATCTTGTAGGCTTCAACCGCATGATGAAAGGCGCGCACCTTGTAGCCAAACTCTTTGGCGATATCCAGCATCTGCGCCATCTCGTCGGCGCGATAGCAATGGGTGTGAACCAAAATGTTCCCGCGCAGAACCTCCGCCAACGTTTCCAGACCGAGATCGCGCGTGGGCGCGTCGCCCTTGCGCGTGGCATTCCAGGCGTCCCACTTGCGCCGGTAGCCTTCTGCCTGAATCCATGCGGCACGGTAACCGGCCACGTTTCCCATGCGCGTTGAAGGGCCGCGGGTTTGATAGACTCGCTTGGGGTTCTCACCACAAGCCATCTTCAGCCCATACTTCGCGCCGGGAAATTTCATTCCCTGCACTGTGCGCGAGGGCACGATTTTCAAGACCACGCTGCGTCCGCCGATTAGATTGCCGGATCCCGGCAGCACCTGCATCGTCGTGACGCCCCCGGCGAGGACGCGGGGCAACTGCGGATCCTGCGGCCACACCGAGTGCTCAGCCCAAACGTTAGCGGTTACCGGATTAGTCAATTCGTTCCCGTCGCTGTTCGCATCAACGCCCGGAGCGGGGTATACACCAACGTGTGAATGCACGTCGATGATGCCGGGCGTGAGGTACTTTCCTGTTCCATCGATCACCAGCGCGTCGGGCGGAGCGGTAACGGACGCGCCTACCGCGGCGATCTTTCCGTCACGCAACAGCACCGAGCCATTCAGAATCGAAGCTCCGGCCGCGGTCATTATCGTGGCATTGCGAATCAGAGTTGTTCGCCCGGGAAAGGGACGATAGGTGCTGGGGAACGGATTCGCGTTTGGCAGCGAAGTGCCTCCGGGCCCCGGTGGTGTTGACGGAGGACTGTTCTCAACAGACTCTTTGGGCTTTTGCGCCTGAGGGAGTTGTGCGGTGGCACAAACAAATGTAAGACAGATGCTGGCGACCAGACGTAGCAGTACGTGATTTCTTTTCATTCTCTGGCTGACTCCGCGGAGTGCGACATTCTCTTACAATTAATGGTTTAGAGTCCATGTTTTTTTGCGAGTTCAATCACCCCAGCCGGCGTTGCATTTGCGGAAGCGCTGCGCAATGTTAGCCCTCGCACATAGGCCAGTGATATGCTCTTGCCCGTCTTCCCGTAACAGTTCCCTAATGCTGAACCATTTCAAAAGTCCACGCAGAGTCGTAATTACCGGCATGGGTTGCGTCACGCCGATCGGTATCGGGCGGGACGCCTTTTGGTCCGGGCTGCAAAATGGAGAGAGCGGTGTGCGGCGGATCGAATCCTTCGACGTTTCTAAGTCGCCGGTAAAAATTGCCGCGCAGGTGCGCGATTTTGATTGGGAGGCGCAACTCGGTCCCAAGGATCGCAAGCATGTGCCGCGCACCGTCCCGCTGGCGCTGGCCGCGGCGCGTGAGGCATTTCAGGATGCCAAAATCGTTCCCGACGAACTTTCGCCGGAAGAAAGACAGCAGATTGGCGTCATGCTGGGCACCGGTGGCGGCGGATTACCGTTCGTCGAGCAGCATTATGCAATCTGGTATCAAGGGGGCTCGCATTCCAAAGCAAGCGTTTACATTATTCCGGCAGCCACGCACGGTACCTTGTCCAGCGAGCTTTCAATGGTCTTTGGTCTGCGCGGACTTTCCCATGTCATCTCGACGGGCTGCACCAGTTCAACCGACGCGATCGGCTATGCAGCAGAGCACATCGCGCTGGGCCGTCAGGAAGTGATGCTTGCTGGTGGCGTGGATGCGCCGCTGGCACCCGGAATATTGGCCGGCTTCAATCTGCTGACCGTGCTGACTACCGAATGGAACGACGAGCCACGGCGCGCGTCACGGCCGTTCACACGCAATCGTTCCGGCATGGTCCTGGGCGAGGGCTCGTGGATTTATGTGCTCGAAGAGTTTGAGCGCGCGCATCAGCGGGGCGCAAACATCTACGCAGAGGTTACCGGTTATGGTTCTACCTGTGATGCGTATCATCGAGTACGCCTTCAGGAAGGTGGCGACGAACCGGCGCGGGCGATGACGCTGGCAATGGCCGACGCCGGCGTGGCTCCGGGCAACATTGATTACGTTAACCTGCATGGCACCTCGACTCTGCTCAACGACCGCATTGAAACGAACGCACTCAAGCTGGCGCTAAACTGCAACGCTCATCGAATTCCCATGTCGGGAACCAAATCTCAGGTGGGACATCCGCAGGGCGCCAGTGGCGCGGCTGGTTTGGGCGCCGCCCTGTGCGCGATGCGTACGGGAATGATTCCTCCAACCATCAATCTCGACGATCCGGATCCCGATTGCGATCTCGACTATGTCGCTAATATAGCCCGGAAGGCCGATGTCCGAATCGCCCTTTGCAACTGCATCGGTTTTGGATCGAAGAACAGCGCGCTGGTGATACAGAGAGTTTGATCCACAGATTACGCAGATTAGACCGATTAATGTTTTAACCTTCTGCGTAATCTGTGTAATCTGCGGACATCATGTTCAGCCGTTTTCGCCAACGCAGCTACGAACTCGAAAACATCGACAAGGGCAGTTACACGCCCGCAGAGTATGAAGGCTGTCTGGTTGAACTGCGGAGAGTGAATGAATGGCTGGGCGACGCCAAAGTCCTGCGCGAATCTTTGTTCGCCGAGATCGAGCGCGCAGGTTTGCGATCGTTTTCGGTCCTGGATGTAGGCGCCGGCTCTGGTGAGTTGCTGCGAGTTACGGCGAAGTGGGCGCGAGAAACAAATCGGGCTGCGTCGTTGGTGGGCCTCGAGCTGAACGAAAGATCGGCCGCCGCAATTCTGGAAGAATCAAGGGACTTTCCGGAAATCTCTTCGTTACAGGCTAACGGGCTGGCTCTTCCTTTTCCTGATCGCTGTTTTGATTACGTGATCCAGTCGCTGACGTTGCATCATTTCGATGACGCGGGGGCTGTCAGCGTGATTCGCGAAATGGGCCGCGTTGGCGCGCGCGGAATCTTTGTGATCGACCTGCATCGCAATCCGGTCGCCTATTTTTTCTACACGACCGTCGGGCGTCTATTTCTGCACAATCGCCTGCTGCGCGAAGACGGGGCGCTTTCGATTCTCAGAAGTTTCACGCCGGAAGAGATGGCGGAGCTGGGCCACCAGGCCGGACTTGCGAACATTAGAGTTGAGAAACATTTTCCATCGCGCTTGGTCTTGAGCGCGACGACAGATGGCGTTTAGGACTCTAAACTCGGGCATGATGACAACTACCTCCAATTACGACGTGATCATTGCCGGCGGCGGGCCGGCCGGCGCCAGCGCGGCGATTCATCTCGCAACACGCGGCGCACGGGTGCTACTGGCGGAGCAAAAGAAGTTTCCGCGCGCAAAGCTCTGCGGCGAGTTCATCTCGCCTGAGTGCGCCCTGCATTTCAAACGGCTGGCTGTGGCCGAGCAGATGTTCGCCGCCCAACCCGCTCGCCTGTCAGCAACCGTCTTTTATTCGCGCAAAGGAAAAAGTGTCAGTGTTCCCAGCGCGTGGTTCGGCGCCGACGGCGTGGCGCTCGGTCTGAGCCGTGCTGAGATGGACGAGCGTTTGCTACGGCGCGCCAGCGATGCCGGCGCTTGCGTCCTGGAAGACGCGCACGTCGTCGGTCTCGTCGGCGATGAAAGCCGCGTCGGTGGCGTTAGGGTAAGAACGGAAGGAGCTGAGAAAGAATATCACGCGCCTTTAACGCTGGATGCCACGGGTCGAGCCCGGGCCCTGGCGCGTCGAGTCGGGCCACAGCGAAACGGATCAAGGCCGCTGCGCGCGCCGTTGGTTGCTTTCAAGGCGCATCTGGAAGACGCCGCCGTCGCTGACGGCAAGTGCGAGATCTATTTTTATCGCGGCGGCTATGGCGGGCTGAGCAGCATCGAGAAAGGTCTCAGCAACCTTTGCTTCATCGCTTCCGCGCGTGACGTGCGCGCGTGTGGCGCTGACGCTGAGCGGGTCATGCGCGAAGTCGTCTGCCAGAATTATCGAGCGGCGCAGGTGCTCTCAAATGCGCGATCCTGTTCGCCCTGGCTGGCGGTCTCCCTCGAAGGTTTTGGCCGGCACTCAGTTGCTCCTGTTGAGGGACTGCTGGCCATTGGTGACGCGGCCTCGTTCATTGACCCTTTTACCGGCAGCGGTATGCTGATGGCCCTGGAGAGTGGTGAACTGGCTGCCAATATTGTCGCCAACCATTTGCCGGCAAATCGAACCTTACCAAACCTAAGACAGCTTAACGCGGCTTATGAGACCGGATATCACGACAAATTTGATTCCCGGTTGAAAGCGTGTGCGCTGATCCGGCGCGCCGCTTTTGTTCCGGGCACGGCCGCGCTCGCGATTCGCTTTTTTGGCGCCAGCGATCGGCTGCGCCGGCGGGTATCGCGCGCCACCAGGGGCGGTACCGTTGAAACTTATTCGCTCGAAAAACGTGTAGATAACCGCGGTTGAAGCTAAGTTGCTACTGGTTATGGGTCGGTTGCGAGCGATAATAAATCCTTGCCACGCGAGAGGTTTTGCTGTAAAAACGCCATACGTCTCCGAATTATATGACGGCAGAACTCATGTTCCATCGAAAAGCCGCCGACAGGCGAGCCGCTCGTAGTATTCCTAATTGCTCTTATCTCACAGTCAGTACTTAGTCAGTCAATGATGATGCAAACCGCCGCGACTCTTACGCCCCGTAGAGGTTCGTCAGCGAGAGATTCTGAGGTTACTTCAAAAGGAGAAACGAAGATGCATTTATCCCTCAATTCGTGGCGCAGAACGTTGATTCAGGTTCTGTTCGTTTGTTTGGCGATATTTACATGTTTCAGCGCGGCCATGTCGCAAGCTCAGTCAAACGCGGCTGACTTGCAGGGCGTCGTGCGCGACCAGAATGGCGCCGTGGTGGCTAATGCCAGTGTGACGGCTCGAAATGCCGGTACTAACGTCTCCCGCGAAGCAACAACCAACGATGAGGGTTTCTACAAGATCGTCAATCTGCCTCCCGGCGATTACGAGATAACAGTGAAAGCCCCCAACTACAAGACCGCCGTAGTTCAAAGCGTGAACCTTACCGTGGGGCAGACGGCGAATCAGGACATACCCTTAGAGGTCGGTGAGGTCTCGGCTACGGTCACCGTCACGACGGCCGCGCCGAACATCGTGGAGACGACCGGGACTGCAGTAGCTTCCACGGTCGATCAGCAGCGGATCCAAAACCTGCCCATCAACGAGCGCAACTATCTTTCATTTGCGCTGATCGCTTCCACCGTCGGCCGCGATAACGGCCGGCCGATTGGGCCGGCACCCACCACGGGTTTGAATTTCGGTGGACAGCGCGGACGTTCCAATCTGGTGCAAGTCGACGGCGCTGACAATACGGACAACTCGGTAAACGCCTCGCGTTCGACGGTGAGTCAGGAGGCCGTGCAGGAATTTCAGGTGGTGACCAATTCGTTTGCGCCTGAGTTTGGCCGTTCATCAGGCGGCGTCGTGAATGTCGTGACCAAGAGCGGCACCAACGATCTGCGCGGAAACGTCTTCGGCTTTCTGCGACACAAGAGTTTCCAGGCCCGCAACGCCTTCGCTCCGGTGGCCAATCCGCCGTTTACGCGCGCTCAATACGGGGCCACGCTCGGCGGCGCATTGGATAAAGACCGCACGTTCTTCTTTGCCGCTTTCGAGCAACGCCAACGTCACGAGTCAGGGTTCTTTACCAGTGATGTGCGATCGGGGCTCGGTGGTAGCGTTACGATTGGTGCTCCGTTCCTTCCTTTTAGTCAGACGTTCGCCAATATCCGGCCCCAGCAGGCCACCTACGTTAACACCCTGATGACGACCGCTGGGCAGCTCATCGCGTCGGGCGTCCCCGCGCTCATCGCGCAGGGCTCGGCGCTGGCGAACGCGGGAATTCAGTATGCCTATCTCGCGTCCAGCGGCGGCAGTACTGGGCTGACCGGCAGTAATCCACTATTAAATCCTGGCTCGGTTCCCGGAGTAGGGCTCGGTGCCCCTATTGGTCCGCGCTTCTTTCTTACCGGCGCTCCGGTACCCCTGACGACCGCCAACGCGGCGGGGCAGTTGATCGCGTTTCGCCCACTGTTGTCGTTGCAGAATATTTTTCCGGTCACCGATAAGACGACTTTCAATTCATTTCGGCTGGATCATTCGATCACCAAGAAGCAACAGTTCTCGTTCCGCTTTGGTTACAATCCCAGCAGGATCACCGGCATCCAGGTCGAATCGCAGAACCAGTCGCTGGGCCAGAACGACTTTTCGCGCACGGGAATTCAAATCCTGAAGGACTACTCGGCGGTGGCTACGCTGGCATCGACACTTTCCAGTCACACCGTTAATGAGTTGAGGTTCAATTTTGGCGAACGCCGCGCAGTCTTCAGATCACAAAATGGAGACGCAGTGGCTTTCAATATTTCCGGCACCGCCTTCATTGGTCGCGAATTGTTCTCGCCCGTCGTGCGTACCGAAACCCGCTATGAATGGACCGACAGTTTGAATTTACTCAAGGGCAATCACACCTTTAAGTTCGGCGGAGATTACGCCTCCGTGAACATTCCCGAGGCAGTTTTCGAGCTGAATTTCGCGGGCCTGTTCAATTTCGGCGGGCTAAGCGCCACCTCAGTTGCCGCCTTCCCGACCGTTGGCGGCGTGACGCCACCGGACTTCACGCCGGTGCAACAGTATGGCCTCGGTCTGCCCACCAACTATATTCAGGGATTCGGTAATCCGGTCAGCAGAATCAGAAACAAGCCGCTGGCCTGGTTTGCCCAGGATTCCTGGAAGGTGAGAAAGAACTTCACCTTAAATTATGGCGTGCGTTACGACTATGAAATCACTCAGCAAGTCGCTCCGATTGCGCTGAGAGATCCGCTCTCAGGCATCAACCTATCGGCGACGCAACTCCTGGCTGCGCAGGATGCGCTGAATGTGCAGCAGGGTGTGCCCCGAGACAAAAACAATTACGCGCCGCGGGTTGGTTTCGCGTGGGATGTGAAGGGTGACGCCAAGACGGTCATTCGCGGGGCGGTGGGAATATTCTACGACCATCCGCTGCTGGCGATCGCTTTTAATTCCGACATCGCCGATGCAGTGCAACAGCAGCAGGGCATTCTGACGCCGCAGGGTGGTCCTGCTCCAACGGCGTTGCTCAATGCGACTCAGGTGTTTCAGGGAACGGTCTGCACCGCGGCGGGCGGAAATCCGTTGTGTCCGCCGGGCGTGTTTACACCAGGCGCCGCGGCCACCGCCCAGTATCAATTCGGACGTCAGCGTTTCAACGATCAGACATTTCCCGGGTTTGGGCCGGTGCTGCCGTTCACGCTGCATGTCAGTAAGAACTTCGAATACGCTTATGCGAACCAGGCCAATTTCACTGTTGAGCGACAGTTGACCAGGGACATGTCAGTTTCGGCGAGCTATCTGTTTGTGGGTGCGCATCATCTGCCGCATCCGCTGGACATCAATGCTCCGCGGACGGATTTGCAGATTGCAAACTATGTTCGCTGCTTCGGCACTCAACCCACCAGCACGACTGCCGCGTTAACGGTGAACCCGGCAGCGTGCAGTAACATTGTGGCACAGCCCATCCCGGGGCTCATCTCAGTTACGACGCGCGGCGGAGTAATCGCTCCTGCGGCGGCCAACTTCTTCCGGCCGAGCGCACCGAACTATTTCCTGGTTCAGGCATTGACTGGCGGCGCAGTTACGCCGGCAGTCTTGAACGGGGCGCTGGCTGCCAGCGGTACCCTGCGCACGCCGGGCGTAGTCTCGCCGTTCGGTTCCGTCAACGCGCAGGTTTCTGACGGCAATTCGAATTACAACGCGCTGAATATCGATGTGAAGCGGCGCTTCGCGAATAACTTCCAGTTTCTCGCGTCTTACACCTGGTCACACTCGATCGACGATTCATCCGACCTGCAGACCTTGTTACTGCCGCAGGACAACCGGAACTTCCGCGCCGAACGCGCCAACTCGCTGTTTGACCAGCGACATCGGTTTGTTTTCAGCGCCGTGCTTGCTTCACCTGGAAAGTGGCGCTCGGAAGACGGCTTGCACAAGTTCCTGGCTGATTTCACGCTGGCGCCAATCTTTGAAATTTCATCGGGCCGGCCGTTCAATATTCTCAGCAACCAGGACACGAACAACGATCAATCGAACCAGACGGACCGTCCATCCGTCGGGGGCAATGGAACACTGTGCGTGCCCGGCTTGGCCGGATGCACTCCTTTAATTACCAACGGAACGTTTTCGGCCGGTGACCTGGGACGCAACATGGGTCTTACGCACAGGTTTTCGTCCGTTGATATGCGGCTGTCGCGCGCGCTCAGGATCGGCGAGCGGTTAAGGTTGGACATCATCGCCGAAGGCTTCAACCTCTTCAATCGCTTTAATGAAGCGTCAGCGTCGCCTTTCTTCGACGACGTCAATTCCTTCAACAAGCGAGCGAGCAACGGTCGTTATTACAGCCGGCCTACCGCCGCATTTGACTCGCGCCAGTTTCAGTTCGGGCTGAAACTGAACTTCTAGAAAAGCCGCGCAAGTCCCGAGCTTGCGCCAGGTATTCGAAATCGAGCGGTCGGTGCTCCTACGGGGCAACGGCCGCTTTTTTCTTTCGTCTGAACCGACTTTCGGGCAAACCTCGCCCGCGGCCATGGCATCCGAAACACAGTCTGCGGATTCTCTCCCGGTTACGATTTGAAAACAATCGTGCAAATCTGAAAGAATCACACGCATGAAGAGCTATTTACCCCTACTATTGATGACGATGTGTGTCACGTTGGCAGTTCCCGCCACGATTGACGCCCAGTCTTCCCGGCCACGTCGGGTTAGTCCCCCAGACACGCTGCTGGGTCCGGAACCAAAGTCGCCGCCAGCCACCGATAAGAACGCGCCCTTGCTGGATGTAAAACCCTCGAAGCCGGTGGGCAGTGCGCCGGTGTCCTCGGACACGACTCACGCGTATCAACTTTTTCAGCAGAAGCAATATGACGCTGCCGCCGCAGAAGCAAAACAAATCGCAGCCGCCGATCCGACGAATGCCGAAGCCTGGAAGCTGGCGGGATTCTCCGAATTCTATTTGAAGCGGTACGCCGAGGCGTCCGATGACTTGCAGAAGGCGTTGGATCTACAGCGCGCCGCCAAGCAGGAAGATTCGCACACGGTCGATGCCCTGGCTGAAAGTTCAGTGCTGGCGGAAAGATTCGATCAGGCGTTGCTCTTGCTGGTGATCGTGACCAATCGGCCCGGGGCCAAACCTGACGCGCGGTTTATCTATTATCGCGGGCTGGCGGAATTCAAAACCGGAAAGGTTGCCGACGCTGAGCGCTCGTTCAACGCCGCAATCAAAGCCAATCCAAAAGATGCTACTTCGCTTCTGTTCCTGGGCCAGATAGCCTTGACGCGAAACGATCTGGACACGGCGATTTCGACTTTGAACCGCGCCACGTTGAATGATCCGCGACTGGCATCCGCCTGGTATCTGTTGACTTCGGCTTATCTGCGTCGGGCTGTCGCCGCGACGGACGAGGCAAAGGCCAGCGCCGACTATCTGGGCGCAGTGCGCAGCGGCGAAGCGCTCACGCGTTTGCGCTCAGACGAAGAATCGTTAGGACTTTACGCGCGCGCACTGTTTGGTGCCCAACAATATGCGCGGGCCGCCCTGGCCCTGGAACGCGCGGCGGCCAATCCGAATGCGAGCGGCACAACGCTTTATCTTTTTGGACTGGCGAATTCGCGCGCGAACAATTTTCCCAAGGCGATCGCGGCCCTGGAACGGGCGCTGGCGAAATCTCCGGCGGACGTAAACATCTATCGCGAGTTGGGCTACGACTACGAAAAGACGAAGCAATACGCCAAGGCGTTCAGCCTTTATCAGAAAGCGCTGGAAACAGCGCCGAACGATGCCGATTTTAAAGAAGCGTTGGAACGCGTTCGACCCTTTGCAAATCAATAGGGTTCGATTAGCATCGTCGCCATGAAACGGTCGAACCAACAAAAATTTGCTTTAAGGGTAATAGCGACCCTGATTACTTCGTTGTTTGCCGGCGCGGGTTTTACCGGGAACGCCAGCGCCGCCACCTGGAACCGCATTGAACCTTTAAAGTCTCGCCGTGCTGATGTGGTGAAAATTCTGGGACAGCCCGCGAGCGAAAGCCCCGACGGGGTCTTGCGCTTTACCGTCGCCGGCGGATCAGTCCAGGTTAATTTTGTGGACGAAAAGTTTGTGACGGTGAAGAAACTCAAACCGGAACTGGTGGGCACTGTGCTGCAAGTCATTTTGCAGCATGAACATTCCTCGGACACACCGGAGTCGATGAAGCTGCTGAAGAACCGTCAATTCGTCAATGACAACGTGCAGGGCGTTTCTGTTTTTCGGAATGTCAAAGACGGCATCATTTATACTTTTATCGCCGGCACGCTTAAGACGACTCGATATACCTTCGCTGACGGTCAGTTGCTGCGGGCGCGCCGGTGAGGAACCAATTTTCCGATTGCGCTCTTGAGAGAATCGCCTCAAAAGAACTTCCCATGGCTGAAGAAATGGAGACTTGCCGATGCTCAAAAGATCCAGATTAGTAACCATGGCCGCCCTGATTTTGGTGTGGGCATACGCTGCGCCCGGACAGCGGCCGCGTTCGACGAATCAGGACAATGACGGATCTGCGAAGACGACCACACCAACGCCTCCACCCGCGCCACCGACCGTCAAAGCCAAATACGAAGGCGGTGTCTTTGGATACAAAAAGAAGATAGACGGCACGCTCAACTTTGACGACACCAACCAGCGGTTGGTGTTTCGGAATGACAAGCAGAAGGAAATTCTGTTTATTCCCTACAACGCGATTACCGGAGCCTATGGGGACACTCACGCGGTGCAACCGGCCGCGGCGAGCGTTATCAGCCACGTTCCCTACGTAGGGCTTCCCGCCAGCCTCATCAAAACCAAAGTGCGTTACCTCACGCTTCAATACGACGATCCCGACAGCAAAGTCTCCGGCGTCACCAGCTTCAGGTTAGAGAACAAAGACATACTCGATTCGGTTCTGAATACTGTGGCCGCCAAATCCGCGCTTACCCCTCGCGGTGAAATATTCATTAAGAAGAAACCATAGCGGCTGCGCGCCCTTAAGCACGCGCCCTGGCTCGTCGCAGTACTTCACTCCGGCCCACGAATGGGACTAGACTGCTTTCGCAAGCAGTCCTATGTCCGCAGTCGCCAATGTCGAACGAAAGATCCGGCGCGTCGAGGGTTTCGACGTGCGCATTCTGCACCTGCGCGGAGCGGACGTGCGCGGCGATCGGATGGGATTGCCTCAATATGGGTTTAGGCATGCGGCCGCCGACGACTTTACGGTCGAACACTGGAAGGAAACCAGATTTCGTCCTTCGTTTCCGGGATTCGAAGTAGATGTGCTGGATGGGCGCGGGCGCTCAGTGCAAGGCAACACCAAGTTAAGCACGGTCAGAGCGAGCTATTGAAGGCTTGCGGCTCGGAAGCAAAGAAAATCAGGAATCGAAGCGTTAAGGTGAGCGAGCATGGAAGGGTCTCCTTTGGAAGGTGCGAACCCATTGACCAACGATTTCGGGGAGAACGATCTAAAGAGTAAAGAACCGGCTCCTGAACTTTTTCATCGAGAGCCGGCCGCAAAAAAAAACTACTGAAGCACTGTGAATTTCGCCGTCTGCACCAGTGACTGTCCGCTGACGCGATCGCGCACACGAACTTCAATGTTATAGTCGCCTGGATTGAGGTTGCGCGAGTCGAGCAAGCGGGCCAGCGTCAGACGCTGTCCAGAGTCGCTGTTACCACGCCAATCCTCAGCCTGCTTGAAAATCTCTTTGCCGTCTTTCAGCAACGCATATTCGACATCGACTGAAGGTCGCAGTGTGGTCTGATCGATTCCGGCGTTGTAAATCTGCATGTAGATGCCGATGGCCGAGCCGCGATGATAGGCACCCGACACGTTGGGAATCACTTTGACGTTACCGATGGTAAACATCCCCACCGCAGGTTGATCGCCGATCCCCTCCAGTTTTGAAGCCAGAATCAGCGTTGAGGTAGACAGTTTAGCCGGATCGTATTTGGGCACCTCGAATCCAACGTGGCGCACGCCGGTAGCGCCCGAGGCGATATCACGAACGATCACGTCAACCCGGTATCTGCCGGGCTGGAGCGCGACGGCCTTTTGATAGGCGGACTTGCGCTCTTTAGCTTCAGTCAGCTCCTGCGGGGTTGCTCTGGTGACCACCGGATCTTCAAACATGCCCGCGCGACGCCCGGAGACATGCGTGATCTTTCCAAAGATATTAAGATGCGCCTGTTGCAACCCACCGCTGTCCTGGAACACCAGGTTCTGGTTGTCAGTTTGGATGGTAAAGGCAGTTATGACGCGCTCGTCAGATTGTCGGAAGAAGTCTACCCGAACGTCAAAATTAAGCGGGTTGTCTTCGATGACCGGGGTATTCACAGCCGAAGCCAGATCATTGAACCTGATTTGCGGCGGCCGGCTCAAATCGGCGAGCAGTTGTAGCCGCGCGAACGGGCTGTCCTGTTCGCGCGTGTAATTGGGATCGCCGACGCCCATGTTCGTGATGCGGGTGCTCTTATCGGACAAGCCCATCTGTTCTGCCACTGTCAGGCCTCCGCCCGGAATCATCAAAAGCGCGTCTTTCTCGTTTGGGTTGCGCGCAATGCGATATTCGCCGCTGCCCGTCGGGTCGACAAACTCAATCTCGACGCCGGAACCCACGCCGGGAAGATAACGATAGAACCACTTCTCGAACGGATAAGTCGTCGTCGATCCGCCGCCCTCAGAGGCCTCACGATCATACGAACCCCCTGAAGGATGGGATTCGACCTCGTCCGGCTTACCCCAGGTGATATAGATACGACCGCGATCGGTTTTCCAACCCGGAATGCCCGACGCGTAATGTTCGTTAGCATAGGCGATTCGCTCGTAGTACTCCTCGCGATATTCGTTTTCGTCCGTGTCCGGATCGGGATCGCGCCGGCGCCAGAATTCTTCGATGAAGCGCTCGCGCTCATCGTCGGTTTCCAGCTTCCTGAAAGCTTTTCGCTCTTCGTCGGTGATGATGTAGGCGACGTCTTTGTCCAGCCAGTCTTTGTAAGCCTTCTTAAGTTCCGGCTTTACATTGCGTGGCTTCTCGGAGGGGTCCTGACCCTGGTCCTTCTTGCTCTTTTGGGCCAGGCCCGATGGCGCGGCAAAGGCTAGCGCTAAAAGAGCGACGGCCAGACGGCCCAATCTGCGGTATGACATAACGAAATTACTCCTGCTAAAGCTTTGGAAAAAAGTTAAAGATTACGCGCTCGTTTCGGGCTGAACAACTATGCGGACTCTCGGAATCTAAGAACGAATTCTAGATTTGGTCCGAACCAGAGTCAAGATGCCGTCAAAAGGACGGCAAGTTGCCTTTGCCAACGGATACGGGCCGCCAAAAAAAGCTCAAAAGGCACAAACCAGGAACGAGTTGTGAATCTGCAGCTCTCCGTCTTGTGCATTCTGTGCCTTTTCGCGGCAACGTACTAGGCCGCCCGGCGTTTACGGCCACAAATCCAGGCCACCAGGACGGAAATGGCGTATAAAACAAACATCGGCGCCGCGAACAGCAACATATTCGGTACGTCGTTGGTCGGAGACAGGACCGCGGCCACGATCAAAATCACGACTACCGCAGTCCGCCAGATCTTCAGCATCCAGCCGGCGGTTACCAGTCCGATGCGCGCCAGCACGTAAGTGATGGCGGGCATCTGAGCCACCAGGCCCATACCCAGCATCAACAGGATGATGAAATCGAAATAGTCATCAGCCTTTAGGAGCAGGCGAAAGTCCTGGCCCAGGCCGAGCAGGTATTTTGCCGCCGGCGGAAAAATCAGGTAGTAAGCGGTGGCCGCGCCCATAACGAAGAAGATAGTGGACAAGCCAATGAAAGGCGTGACGTATTTCCGTTCGTGCGGGTAAAGACCGGGCGAAACGAACGCCCAAATCTGCCACAACAAAAAAGGTACAGAAAGCGCCAGGGCCGCATACAGAGAAACCTTGACGTAAAGCGCGAAAGGCTCGACGGCTGTAGTCACAACCAGTTTTTCATTAATGTCCGGCAGCTTGTCATAGCCTTTGTTGAAATCAACGGGCAGTCTTACGTCCTTCGGCACAACCTCGTTGCCGGCCGTCAGCGGTTCATCGGTGAACAGACCGACGTTGCCCTGTTTGTCAAAGTCGACGCGCGCCAGGACTGACGCGCCGGCTGGAATCGCCGCCGGTCCTAATCTGGTGGCATCGGGAAAGACAAAGCGAAGTCGGTCGTTCGCTTTTAGCGAGTTGAGCGGAACGGTCGATAGTTCACCATTTTGTCCGGCCATGGTCACGCGCCGTTGCTGCTGGGCTTCAGCCAGCGCGCGCTGCACCGGACGCGCCAGAAAATTGTAAATGCGATCAGAGATGAACCAGCAAAGAAAAGCCGCAGCAAAGACAAAGATCATGCTGCGAATCAAACGAGTGCGCAGCTCGTCCAGATGTTCGAGAAACGACATCTGCCCGCCGAGTTCTTCCTCGTCGGGTCCCGTTTTCTGGTTGGCTGGTCGTGGTCTTAGGCGGGGCATTGCGGTCGTGTGACACAAACTTCAAAGTCTGTGTTTCACTTTTCATAGCCAGTCGTGCTTGCTGGTGGGCTGTTCAGACGGAGTGGCATCCGTTTGAGATGTCGATTCGCGCGGTTGTACGAGCGATGGATCGACCGGTGTGATCGACGGGGCGATTGCTGAAGCCGTGGCCCCAGGCGAATCGAAATCGCTCGCCGCGGCTTCACGGGCAGCGCGTATGCGTTCCGTCGCCTTGTCGAGAATGGAATTCTCCTGCGGCTCGACCCCTTTCTCAAAGTTTTCCAGATTGACCTCGCGTGCCCAGGTGCGCTTGAAATCGTCGGAAGCGCGACGAAACTCGGACAGACTCTTGCCTAGTTGCCGGCTCAGTTGAGGCAAACGGCGCGGGCCAAAGAAAATCAACGCGGCCGCCAGAATTACCAGCAACTCGGAAGTACCCACTGAATCCAGAATGAAGAGATACATGGTCTTAATTCCTAATCGGAGCCCTCGCAGTCTGTTTGACGCTTGACGCTGCAACCAGCGAATTGGATTGTAGCGCGGAGAGCGACGGCACGTACAGAACCGCCCGCTCAGCTAGACCTTGAGCTTCCCGATGTTGAATCCCGACTTTCTCTTCTCCCTCTCCCTTTGGGAGAGTGGTTGGGGGTGAGGGCTTGTGTCGCGTCCCAGCTACGCCCCTCTCCCAACCCTTCTCCCTGTACATCCCAGGGAGAAGGGAGAATCCAAAACCTCCTTCTTGACACTATCGTACCGCTCGCGCAATCTTCCAATTCCAAGCAATTAGATGAATGGTTTACCACCAAACTCGCTCGAGCATTTCGCGCGCACTGCCGAAGCCGTGGCCGCCACGACTAAGAAACTCGAAAAGGCAGCGCTCCTCGGAGAATATTTCGCACAACTCGGCGACGAAGATTTGGCTCGCGCCGCGCGCTACTTTGCCGGCCAGCAGTTCGCCCTGAGCGACGCGCGCACGACGAATGTCGGCGGCAGCATTCTCAGCGAAGCGCTCTGTGCGTCGACGGGTGTGGAACTGGATAGCCTCGGCCCGCGCTACGCGCGTTGGGGCGACGGCGGCGATGTCGCTTTTGAAGTTTTCAGCGAAGCCAAGCCCGATAACCAACCGAACCTGACGCTGCGAGAAACCGAAAACCTGCTCGCCCGCCTGAGCGCGACCCGCGGCAAGAAAGCCAAGACTGAACTGCTTACTAAGGTGTTGTCGAAGGCGACGCCGTTGGAGGCGAAGTATCTGGTCAAGCTGCTCTCGGGTGATTTGCGCATCGGTTTGCGCGAAGGACTGGTTGAAGATGCCGTGGCGCGCGCATTCAAACAGCCACTCGCCGAAGTATCCTTAGCTAACATGTTACGAGGTGACATTGGCGAAGCCGCCGTGCGGGCCCGCGCCGGCGCCTTGCAGGATGTTGAGATGCGCCTGTTTCATCCATTGAAATCCATGCTGGCGACACCGGCGTCGGATCTCGCCGACATCACGCGCACCATGCCCGCCGAATTTTTTGTCGAGGACAAGTTCGACGGCATTCGCGCGCAGGCTCATGTGCAAAAGGGACGCGTCGCGATCTATTCGCGAACTCTGGACGAAATCTCGACCCGATTTCCCGAACTGCTTGCGCCGCTGGCTGAACTTCCGACCGATTTGATTATGGACGGCGAGATCATTACCGCCCGAGGTGAAGAAATTCTGCCGTTCAGCGATCTGCAAAAACGTCTGGGACGAAAGACGGTCAGCGAGGACTTGCTGAAGAGCACGCCCGCAGTGTTCGTCGCCTGGGACCTTTTGTATGCGACGGGGCGCGTCTTGATAAACGATCCGCTGGAGACGCGACGCGCAAAACTCGAAGAAGTAGTCAGAACCGCGACTCGTCGGGGTAGCGAGCGGGCCAACCTTGGAACCGTGCGACTATCCCAAGCCAAACGGTTCCACGATGCAGCAGCGCTCGATGATGAGTTCGATGCGGCCCGGGCGCGCGGCAACGAAGGCTTGATGATCAAAGACCCGGCGTCTTTCTACAAACCGGGCCGGCGCGGGCGCGAGTGGCTGAAACTCAAGAAAGCGCTGGCCACTCTCGATGTCGTAGTCACGACCGTAGAACTCGGGCATGGCAAGCGACACAAGGTGCTTTCGGATTACACTTTTGCGGTGCGACGTTCGGAAACTGACGGCGAGCTATTGAATATCGGCAAGGCTTATTCCGGACTAACCGACGTGGAAATCGCCGAGATGACCGAGTGGTTTCATGCGCACACGATTCAGGAGTTTGCCCACGGCCGCGTGCGCGTGGTCGAACCGCGGATAGTGATCGAGGTAACTTTTGACCGCGTGCAGCTATCAAGGCGGCACAAAGGAGGCTATGCCCTGCGCTTTCCGCGCATCGTGCGGCTGCGCCCGGACAAGAAGGTTGAGGAGATTGATACCTTGGAGACAGTGCGCCAACTCGCCGGCTAAGGAGTCCGGTTAGTGCTGGGAACGCCGACGTCTGGTTCGCATGAGCGCGAAGCGCTAACGAGTTGGTTGCAGCACGTTTTGTTGTCAGCGAGGGATCACATATCATCATCACTCAATTTTCCCCGAAAGGAGCGTGCTGCGCACGCTGTGCGGACGAGACGTCCGCGGTCCCAGCAGGAAGTCGATTTCATGAATCTCAAAAATATTTTCGCGATAGTTCTTGTCATCAGTGCAATAACCGTCGCGCACGCGCAAAGGCCCAAACCGCCAGCTAGCCCACGACCTTCAACGGGAAAACCAACGCCCACTGCGACTTCATCGCCCAAAACGAACGCGCCGGCGGCCCAGCCTTCGCCAAATCAACCGGCGGATCCGACTGTCGCAGTAGTCAACGATACCACCATCACCGCCGCTGACATCGCCGATCAGGTTAATACGGCCGTGCTGAACGATTCCGATCCGTTTCTGCGCGCGTTCTTTGAAAACCGCGAATCAGCGATTAAGGAAGCGCGACAGAGAGCTCTGGACGCGCGGGTCAACTCGCTGCTGACGGCGGCCGAAGCAAAGAAGCGCGGCCTGACTATGGACGAATTGCTCAACCGCGAAATCGACAGCAAGATTGCTTCGCCTTCAGAGGCTGAAATTCGCGCGACCTATGACGCCAACCGCGCGCAACTGGGTAACGCTGATTTGGAGACTGTGCGACCGCAACTGGTCAATTATCTGAAGGGACAGCGCAGTGAAGAACTTTATCGGACTCTGCTGAACCGTTTGAAGATGACCAACGCGGTCATGAAGGGTGCGGACGTAAACGCGCCGAACCTGGCGGGAACCGTGCTGGCATCTGTTAATGGACAACCGATCAGGGTCGAGGCGATCAACGAACGCATGAAGTCTTATGTCTACAAACTTGAAAGGCGGATCTACGCGATGCGGAAGCAGATTCTCGATCGCCGCATTAACGATCTGCTGATACTTGCCGAAGCCACCAAACGCAAGATCGGACCGGAAGAAATCGTGCGCACTGAGATAACTGAAAAGATTAAGCAGCCGACTGAAGCCGAGATCGCAAAGTTTTATGCCGAGAATAAGGAGCGCATCAACGGTGACCTGGCCAGCACGCGCACGGGTATCGCGACTTATCTACAACAGCAGCAGCAGGAGCAGCTCGAGAAAGAGCTGGCAGATAGACTACGGGCCGGCGCGAAACTTCAACTACTTTTGAAAGAGCCCGAGCCGCCGGCGATGATTGTGGTTATCGGCAACGGCGCGGTTCGCGGCGACCCAAACGCGACGGTCACGGTGATTGAGTTTACCGACTTTCAGTGTTCAGCGTGTGGCGCGATGTATCCCGTGATGGAAGACGTGTTGAAATCTTACGGCAACCGCGTGCGTTTCGTGATTCGCAACTTTCCGTTGACTAGAGCGCATGAGAATGCCATGCGCGCCGCCCAGGCGGCTGAGGCCGCTAAAGCGCAGGGCAAGTTCTGGGAATACATCGATCTGCTTTTCAAGAATCAGACTGCGCTCGACGCCGAAAGTTTAAAAAAATACGCGACCCAGGTGGGGATGGATCGCAAACGTTTCGACTCAGAGTTTGAAAGCGGGAAATATGACGCGGACATTCGCCGGGATATCGAGGAAGGCGAAGTTTACGGCATCGAAGCCACGCCTACCATCTACATCAACGGCGTCGCCCTGACTGAGTTCAGCGCCGACGGGCTGCGGACAGCGATCGAGAAGGCATTCGCGCGAGTACAGAACGGCCCGCGATAACGAGCGGGTCGGAGTGCACGAAAACCGCTGGTACCAGGCTTGAGATGACTAAACCGCAAAGCGAAGGTGCGCAAATCAGCGAACGGCCGACGCATGCCGGCGCAGTTACTTTTCGCCGGAGAGACAATCGAACACTTTACCTGATTGTTTCTTCGTCAAGTAATGATGATTGGGTTTTGCCAAAGGGGCACATCGAGTTGGGCGAAACGCCTGAAGCAGCCGCTTTGCGAGAACTGAAAGAAGAAGCAGGAGTAAAGGGAGAAATTCTTGATCGCCTCTCGCTGGAAAGATTCAAAAAGACTGACAAGGAAGTAGTGGTGCAATATTTTCTGGTGCGCGAGCTGTCCTCGACTGAGGCCGGGGAAAAACGATCGCTTCGTTGGGAAGACGAAGATGTCGCGGTCCGGCTCCTGACATTTGAAGAAGCCAGGAAAGCACTTCGAGAAGGCGTCGCAGCGTTGCGCCGCGTCGAGAACAGATAATGAAAACCGCTGAAGTGGCGATCGAGCACATCCTAACGGGCATGTTGGCCCTTTGTGCTTTCGTGTTGCCGCTCCTTCCACACGACATCATCGAGAAGCTGAGTCATCAGGAGGGCGCGCTGATCGGTGTGCTGGGAGCAGCGTATTTGTTCGGAGTGGCTTTTGACAGACTGGCGGACTCTATCCTCAGTCCGATGGAGGATTACCGGCGACTGTCGCTGGCCAACGACTTTCTGACGAAAAACAGGCCGCCTTATGATCCATTTCCTCAGGATCAACTGGAGTTCAGTCTGCGGCGCGACGATGGCGGACGTCTGGAGTGGATGGATTCTTTGCGCAGCCGGATTCGTACCAGCCGCGGGCTTGCCGTCCTGGGTCTGCCGGCAGCGATGGGCATCGCAATCTTCCTTCCTTACCGGAAGAACCCACCGAGGATCGGGTACTGGTGGCCTTGCCTTGCTCTTTCTATCAACGTATTTCTCTTGTTCTATCGGTTTTTGATTTCAACTTATTACAGAACAGTCAGGACATTCGAACTCGCCCGCGATTCCGCTCCAAGAGAATTACAAATGCATGATGCGAGACGGCGGAAGCGTATATGTTCATTGTTCTATGTCCTGATATTGCTCATCTCCGCAACAACCATTCTGCTTATTGAGCCCTGGCCCAACTCGAACTGGGCGCTCGCCCTGTCATTGATTTGCGGCGCACTCGCAATCTGGTTTCCGTGGTGGGTCTGGCGACGCATCACTGAAACCTACATGCGTTTCATCTATAGAGGGCTGCCTGAACTCCTCGACGAAGGGAAAACAAGACCGGCTCGACGAATCCACCGGTAACGGACGCGATGATGTCCCGGTGATATTGCGCGAATTTGTCACCCGCTTCGCCTCTACATTAAGGTACAATCCGGATTTTGCGACCATAAAAGAGGAGAATCTCGAATGAAGTTAACCACGCTTGGGCTTTTAAGCCTTGTGATTTTTTTGCTGGTCATCCCCACGGCCCTGGCGGGAAAACCCGAAGTCCAACCAACGGCGACTGTGGCGGGCGTCTACGAAAACTTTACGCTGGGCAAAGGATCAGGTGACCTTGAAGGGATGCGGGTGGTGATCGTTCCCGCGGGTGTCGGCTACTATGCCATTGTGCAGATTGCTCAGGGCGGAGCCGAGGATCCCAAACCTGAGTTTGTCGAAGCAAAGGTAAAGGGAATGACTGTGGCTTTCAGCGTGGGTGACGAAAAGTTTACCGGAACGGCGACCGCCACTGGATTGCGGCTCAAGAACTCTGCAGGTGAGTCGCAAGTGCTTAAGCGAAAGTCTTGCTCGTCATATTTCAGATGAAGGGATCACGGACGATTAAGTGATTGATTCATTCATTGTCCATTGGATCAATGAATAAATGAACTAATGAATCAATCGATGCACAACTCTCTCCACTGACGGCCGCGCGGTTCCTCTACTGCGTGGCTTTCTTATGCGTCAGGATGTTGCATGCGTCAGCCGCGCTGGTGGGATCGATAGCTACGTTACCTTCGTCGATGTGTTGAATGATGCCGTTCTTATCAATTACGAAGGTCGCGCGATTGCCATAGCCGCCTTCTTCATTGAAGATTCCGTAATCCCTAACAACTGTGCGTTTGAAGTCGCTAAGCAATGGAAACGTAATCCCATTCTGTTTGGCGAACTCGCGGTTGGCGGGAACGCTGTCTACGCTGAGACCGAAAACCTGAGTATCCGTCGATTCGAATTTGGCGATATCAGCCTGATACGCCTTCATTTCCTTCGTTCAACCACCGGTGAAGGCCAAAACATAGAAGGCAAGCACGACGTTTTTCTTGCCTTTGAAGTCACTGAGCTTAAACCGCAGGGTCTTTCCGTCCGCTCCCAAGGTGGTGCTCGGGAGCGTGAAGTCCGGTGCGGCCTGACCAACCTTCAAGCTGGTGTGCGGCGCCGCTGGTGGCGCGGCTGGAGCCTTCACCGCCGGGGTTCCCGTCGGTGTAGCACTTGGTGTTTGCGCGGTCAGCACAGCAGCTGCGGCAAGTAGAAGAATCAGGCTCGAAGCTATCTTAATCATTGATTGTCTCCTCTGGCGGTTCTGGAAGCAGCCAGAGTTTACTCCGGCTCTGGTTGTCTGACAACAAATCCAGACGGCGATCCCAGCGAATCAAAAATTTCAATAATTTTCGGCCCACTTTCCCCCGTTGCAATCAAAACTCAAGAATTCCTCAAGGGGGCCCTGCGACAATTCGCCCTGTCTTCTGAGGCGCATTGATCTACGACGGAAAGCCTAAGAAACTCCAGCTAACGACCATGAGTGCGTTACTTATGAAAAAAGACGAAGGACACCTCATCCACGAAAAGATTGCCGTGCCTGAACAGTCGCCACGGGCGTCACGCGTCCGCCTGTGCAAACTGCTGAAAGCAAACCTCGGCTCATACAATGCGACCATCATCAACGGCCGGGCCGGGACGGGCAAGACCAGTCTGGCCGCGGATTTTGCGCGACATGCGGGACGGGCGGTCGCTTGGTATAAGGTGGACGCCGCCGACTGTGACCTGCGCTTGTTTTGCAAATACCTATCGAAAACGGTCAAGCGACAACGAGCCTCGCTGGATGAAGCTCGTCTGTTGCAACTTACTGAAACCGTGGAGAGCGACCGGGCTGAATTGCTGGCGGAGGCATTCGTGTTTCAACTGAGTGAAGGCAAATTCGAGCCGTTGCTCGTCATTATCGAAGACCTGCACCTGGTTTACGATGCCGACTGGGTAGTTCCTTTCTTTCGCCGGCTGATGCCGCTTTTGCCGGCCGATGTGCATTTGCTGATCACCTGTCGCAGCCTGCCGCCCGCGCCTTTGTGGCGGCTGCGTTCAAAACAAATGTTGCGAGTCATGGACGAAACTGAACTGGCCTTCACTCTCGACGAAGCAATTCTTTTGTTTGACAGCTACGGTTTGGGTGAAGAGCATGCCCGGGTCGCCTGGCGTCAGACCAACGGGCGTGCCGCAGCTATTGCTGACTTTGCCGCGACACCGGGACGAGCCGGTCGAGCGGTAGCCGATAACTACTTGTCGATCAATCAGAGCGAATTAAAATGTCTGGCCGGGCCAACACCTAACTTCCAGACTTAGCGGTCACAGTTTTCACAGGCGATGCCCGATCCAAATCCATCCCCTTATCAAGTGGCTGACGCTATCAGGCGCTCGACGCCCGCGAACTATCTGCCTGGTGATAGAAGTCGCGCTTTCGGCTGTGCTACTCTCCGCAGCAGTCTGAAATCTCCACTGGGAATACTAATGGCCAGGCAGGAACGCCCAACCGGAGCTAAAAAAGAAGTGCCGGCTAACACGCCGGGATTTGCGCCCTCAGGTGCTTTCTTTTTACGCACTAAACTCTTGCCGCCGCGGTCGGCTCCGGAAATCCTGGCGCGCCCGCGTCTGATCGAACGACTGCAGGCCAATCTGGCTTTGCCGGTGACGCTGGTAACTGCAAATGCGGGCTCGGGAAAGACGACCCTGGTTGCTGACTTTCTTCGCAAACAGGAGCGACCCTACGTTTGGTATCAACTCGATCACACTGATGCCGACCCCACGGTGTTTCTGGGCTATCTCACCTACGGCATTCAGCAGCGCATCGACAACTTTGGCGAAACGATGTTCGCCTACCTGCAACAGAGTCAGGAGTTGGCGCAACAACCTAAGCTTGCCGCGGACGTGCTGCTGAATGAAATTCTCGAGAGCGTCGAACAAAAACTCATCGTTGTCCTCGACGATTATCATCATCTGGGGAGCGAAACACCGGTGCACGCGGTGCTGGACCGTCTAATTGCCTATCTTCCTGATGTTCTGCACGTGATTGTTATTTCGCGCGATATTCCGCCGCTGACACTGGCGCGGCTGCGCTCTCAGGATTCGTTGGCCATCATCGATCGCACTGATCTGCTGTTCACTGATGAAGAGACGCAGGAATTGTTTCGCAAAGTATTCGGGCTGGCGCTGACGACTGAGCAGTTACGCGAATATGGCGCCCGCACGCATGGATGGATTACCGCGCTGCAATTGGTGCGACAGGTCGCCCAGCGACAGGTGGCGTCCGGCGCGCAAGAAAAAGCGCCTGATCCCCTCGCCGTGCTGCATCAGTCAGAGCGCGATATCTTTGAGTACTTTGCCGAAGAAGTCTTTGCCGCAGAGCCGCCCCAGGTCCAGCAATACCTGATGAGAATTGCCCTCCTGGATCGCATCGAAGTCGAAACCTGCGCGCGTCTGTTTCCGGAGGTCATTTCTTCGGCGGTATTGCCGGCGCTGGTGCGCGGTAACGTTTTCATGACGGTGGCGGGCGATGGCCGCGGCGAAGAGTATCGCCTCCATCCATTGTTTCAAAGCTTTCTGCGCCGTCGCCTGCGCTCTGAAGCGGGCTTGGCGGGCGTTAGCGCCGAGCATGCCCGTTATGCCCAGTACTTTCTCGATCGCGCAGCGTGGGAGCAGGCCGTGCGTCATTTACTGGAGGCTGAGAATTTTGACCGCGCGGCGGAAATCATTGCGGAACACGGAAGCGCCTGGATCGCATCGGGCAAACTGGGCTCGCTGGCTTCACTTAGTGAAGCGTTGCCCGCGGCGGCGCTCGAAGCCCACCCGCGCGCTCTCGCTTATCGAGGAGAGGTGGCCAGGCTTCGTGGTGAATTCGATGGCGCGCAGAACCTGTTCCGGCGGGCGATCGCGGCCTTGCGCGAGAAAGCCGACCGCGAAGGAGAAGCGGAAGCGCTGCATTCCCTGGCCACGATCGCCCGCAGGCGCGGTGACCAGCTTTCGGCCTTTGAGTATCTGGATCGGGCAGTAGAGCTGACTGATCCGACTTCCGTCGTGCGCATAAAGTGTGGCAACACCAGAGGTCTATGCTTGGTGTCGCTGGGCGAATGGACCGCGGCCGAACGTGAGTTTCGCCTCGCCCTGCAATCCGCCGAAGAACAAAACGACGAACATCACATCCGTTTGATTACCCATAATCTGGGATTGCCGGCGATGATGCGCGGCGATTTTGGCGAAGCCCTGCGCTGGTTGCGCCGCATGCTGCGCGCGGACGCCGCGGAATCGCCGATCCCGCAGGAAGCCTGGGCGTACCTGAACATTGCTCGCTGCCATCTCTACCGTGGAGAGTTGGAGGATTGCGAGCAGCATCTCGATCGCGCGCTGGAACGTTGCCAGCTTTTTAACTTGGTCGGCCAGCGCGGCGAGACCTTTGAAGCCTATGGCAATCTCTATCGCGAGCGAGGAGATCTGGCGCGGGCGGCCGAGTTTTACGAGCGCGCCGCGCGATCCTATGACGAGGCGGGGATCGATCTGGCACGCGTTGAATTGATCGAGGAACAGGCTGTTCTGAGTTTGAAGGCCGGAGATATCGCGCGGGCTCGCGCCCAGATCGACCGGCTGGTTGAGCGTCGGCCCGCCGACAAAAACGACATCGGTCACTTCACCGCAACCCTGGCGCGGGCCACGATCTTGTTGGCGCAGCCGGAAACGGATGATGCGCGCGTCGAACTGGATCGAGCGCTCGAGTATTTCCACCAGCATGGCCTCTATTACTACGAAGCCCAGGCATCGATGGCTCTGGCTGTTTATGATCTGAATTCGGCGCGAGAACCGCAGATGCTCGAGCACCTGCGCCGCGCGCTCGATCTAGCAGCTCGTTATGACTATGAATATTGGCTGCGCCAGCAACTCGTCTCTCATCCCGGGCTGTTTGCTTGTGAAGATGCGCTGGAATTGCTGCCGCCCGATCTTCGCGAACACCTTGCAACGCCGACAGAGGCTGTCCCGACCGCGGTCGCCCAGCCGGCAGTATTGACTGCCAGACCGCTGGTCGATCTCACCATTAACATGTTGGGACCGGTCGAAATCGTTCGAGACGTCGCGCGGCCGTTCGCTGCTGATGCCTGGACTACGCGGCGGGCGCGGGACATTCTGTGCTTCATTGCCTCTCGCCGCCATCATCGCACGCCGAAGGACGCAATCATTGACACGTTCTGGGGCGAAACTGACGTCAAAACGGTGGAAAAGAACTTCCACCCGACGATGTCGCATGTCCGTAAGGCGCTCAACAGCAACCAACCGCTTAAGCAAAACTTCCTGGTGTATCGTGACGGCGACTATCAGCTAAATCCCGAGTTTTCTTATCGGATTGATACCGAAGAGTTCGACCGGCTGATCACCGATGGTGAAGCAGGCCGACGCGAGCGTAACTTTGAACGCTGCATTGACTGTTACGAGCGAGCAGTCGGGCTCTATCGCGGCGAATTCATGCAGGGGAGCTATGAACCCTGGGTTGACGAGCAACGCTCGTACTATCACGAGCAATATCTGCGCATGCTCGAATCGCTGGCCGCGGTGGCCGAAAAGAAACAGGAATGGTTGCACGCGATGGATCTGGCGCAGCGCATCCTGCATGAAGATCCTTTTCGCGAAGACATTCACTGCATGGTGATGCGGGCGCAGGCCGCAGTGGGCAACCGAGTGGCCGTTAAGGAGCAATACGAGACCTTGCGCGGGCTTTTGCAGAAAGAGCTAGGTGTCGAGCCCGCAATGCAAACGCAAAAGGCTTATCGTGACCTGGTTGGCAATTAGGTTTTAGAGGCGAGCTACAGGCCCGCCGACGTGAGCGAGTAGGGCCTAAAATCTCCAAAAATGGCCGAGAAACCAAGAATGGAAATACAAGGCGAACGCAACAAACTGACCTCTGGCGGTGACTTAGAATCCGGTCGTTTGCCCTCGGTTTTCTTTTGATATTTTACACCTCGCCTGATTTACTTTTGGACAAGCCACTGTCTTGACCCGACCGTGGCGTTGGCTTGTGCTTGATGATACGCAATCTCTTCAAAACATCTAGGCGATTGGTCGCGCTGGCGCTAATGGTGCTGCTGAGTTGTGTTCCAGTGCTGGCCGGGCTGACGATTACCGGATCAAACGGGATCACCGCGAGCGGTGCTGACGGCATTGACTACTTCAACACCAACGGCATCACCGCGAGCGGCGCCGACGGGATTCTCGCTTTCGGGCCAAACGGCATCACCGCGAGTGGGGCCGATGGTATTACCGCCTCGGGCGCTGACGGCATCACGGCCAGTGGCGCCGACGGCATTACCGCCTCCGGAGCCGACTCAACGACGATCACACGCGCCGACGGGATTACGGCCAGCGGCGCTGACGGCATCACAATCAGCGGCGCGGACGGCAGAACTTATCAGGCCGACTCAGTAATCGTCAGGAATCCCACTGGAATAACTGCCAGCGGAGCGGACAATGTAATCGCTACGGGCACCAACGGGATCACGGCCAGCGGCGCTGACACCCGCAACCTTGTTCATGCTGACGGAATCACCGCCAGCGGCGCCGATAACACCGTAACCATTAATGGCTCGGACGGAACCATCGCCACCGGCGCGGATGGAATCGTTTTCACCGTGACACCGAATGCCATCACGATTAGCGGCGTTAACGGCATCACGGCTTCCGGCGCGGACGGCATCACGATTAGCGGCGCAGATAGTTTCGTTCAGACCGGCGTGGGCGCGCTCATTTCCGTGCTCAACGGCGCTAAGGCCGCGACTGGTTTGCAAAGCCTGGATCCGGAACTCGCGGTGCTTCTCAATCGTCTGACCGACGACAGCAACGTCGACGCCGTCATCATCTATCATCATCTGCCCAGCGACGCGGACATCGCCGAGCTGCAAAGCATCGGTGTCCTGGGCGGAACCCGTTATCGCTCGTTGCCGATGATTGCGGTGACTACAACTAAGCGCCGCATCATCGCTGTCTCGCACCTGGCGGCCGTGCGCTCGATCTACAGCAATCGAACATTGCAGTGGAATCTTGATTCGGCGTCGCGAAACGTGACTGCCGTCGAACGCGTACGCCGCAATGCCGACTTAACCACAGCGAATCGAGGCTTGCCGGTCAGCGGCCATGGCGTAACCGTGGCGGTGCTGGATACAGGCGTTGACGGGACCCACGGCGATTTGGCGGGCCGCGTCGTACAGAACATCAAGCTGGCCGACACGCAAAGCCTGGGCGTAGGTTTCAATTATCCCGTTGCCGCTCCAAATCTTTCTAACACTGATCAGGCGTACGGCCATGGCACATTCGTCTCTGGCGTAATTGCCGGCAATGGTCAACAGTCGGGCGGAAAGTATGCAGGAGTTGCACCCGGGGCTAATATTCTGGGACTAAGCGCCGGTGACGCCAGTCTTTTGTTCGTGCTTTCCGGTTTCGACTACCTGCTCACCAACAGTTCAAGCTTCAACGTCCGCGTCGTCAATTGCAGTTTCTCCGCCAATACAGTTTTTGACGTAAACGATCCAGTTAACATCGCGACGAAGATGTTGACGGATAATGGCGTGAATGTGGTTTTCTCAGCCGGTAACACCGGCCCGGGCACAGATTCGTTGAATCCTTACTCAGTTGCGCCGTGGGTCATCAGCACGGGGGCAACCGATAATCAGGGGCACCTGGCGGGCTTTTCATCTCGTGGTGACGCGGGCAGTCCTCTGTTTCGTCCGACACTGGTGGCGCCCGGCGTTGATACGATCAGTTTGCGGGCTTCAACTCCGGTAAACGTGACCGGTACTACCGGGCTGAAGACCGACAGCCAACAGTTGTCGCCTACGGAAATTCCCTATTACACGACCGCCAGCGGCACCAGTTTCTCAGCGCCGCAAGTCGCAGGCGCAATCGCCCTGATGTTGGAAGCGAATCCGAATCTTACGCCCGCACAGGTGCGCGACATCCTGCAGCGCACGGCGACGCCGTTGCCGCCGTATTACACATTCGAGGTCGGCGCCGGAATGCTGAACGCGCAGGCAGCCGTTTTGGAAGCAGCTTTTCCACAAAGACGCTTTGGCCAGTGGCGCGGCACGGCGTATCAAGGCCAGGTGCAGCTTACCAATAGCGCGCCACAAGTGTTCGTGGGTTCGCTGAGTCCGACTGTTCCCAGCGAATCATCGTTCACGCTTCCGGCAAATGCGATATTCGCTTCGGTGCAAGTCGCGTGGGGCGACATCCTCAATCAGGTCAATTTGAATTTAGCGGTGCTGGATTCACAGGGTGTTAAGCAGAGCGAAAGCAAAGCCGAGAATCAACCGGGACTGACCGGTCGAAGGCAGCGGGCGCTTGTCGGCACGCCGACCGGCAATGCCTGGAAAGTGCGTATCGCGGAAACCCCCGGATCATTAACCACGATTCAGGGCTACATCGGCGTCGTGCAAGCCACCACCGCGCGCTATACATCGTTGTCGGACATTAGCACGCTGGATAACTCATCCGTTTCCGAGATCTATCAAAACTTCCGTTCGTTGGTAATGGCCCCCATCGGTCAACGCTTCCGTCCGGGCTTTGCCGTGACCCGCGGCGATCTTGCCGCCGCGCTGGTGCTGGGCGCACGTGTGCCGCAGTATCTGCCGGGCCAGTCGAGCTACACCGATGTACGCGACCGTGCAACTATGCTGTTTGTCGAAAGCGCGCAGGCGTCACCCAACGGATCGCTGTTTCCGGGCGTCAGTCCGGGCGGTCCTTTCCAGCCCGATTTATCGGCGGATAGACTTACGGCCGTGATAGCTTTGGTGCGCGCGGCGGGCCTGCGGCCGCAAGCGGAGTCGGGAACCTACACATTGACCTATACTGATGCGGCTGCAATTCCATCTTCACTGCGGGGTTATGTCGTAGTTGCAGTTCAGAACGGTTTGATAAGGACGAGTGGCACAACCTTCAATCCCCAGGGAGCCTTTACTCGCCTGGATCTTTCCCACGCAATGGTCCGGATCGCGACGCTGGCAACGCAATAAGCCAGCTCACAATTTCTCATCCTGCCGATAGCTGCCCGTAATAGACTTCTGTCTCGTATGCAAACGCAACTTTTCCATCCTTCTGATGGGCGGCAAAAATGTCGCGCAGGTCGCGCTGCATGAGTTCGTAGTTTGGGTGATTTGGTTCCGGCACGAATGATGACGAGAGCAGACGGCCCAAGAGCCCCTCGTAGTCAAAGACCTGCTGAAAATTGAAGTGCGCCAGCTGGCAACTGCCCGGCAAAAAGAACGACGCGATATCACTGTGATCCAGTTCGCGACTTACTTCCAGGTAATCAGTGCCGTGTTGCAAAACCAGCTCCTGATAAGCGGCCATTAGGGGGCTGGACTCGACAGAAAAACCATTCCAGATAAGGACTACCCAACCGGCTGGTTTTAGAATCCGGCTGAACTCCCTCTGGGCGCTCTCACGGTCGAACCAGTGGAAAGCCTGGCCGGCCACGATGAAATCGACCGACTGATTAGGAAGTCTGGTGGCTTCTGCGGTCGCATTGATACTGGAGAACTTCGGATGACTCGCCATCGCTCTTTCGCCCGCTGCGCGCATTTCCGCGTTGGGCTCGATGCCAAACACCTGGTTGCCGTTTTCCAGGAAGAGCTCCGTCAAAAGGCCGGTGCCGGATCCCGGTTCGGCAATTACAGACTCGGACTTAAGGCCACATTCTGATTCAAGCAAAGCAATGATCGCAGGCGGATATCTGGGCCGGTATTTGAGATAGTTTTGTACGCGGTTCGAAAAGCGTCTGGTAGGATCGAGCACGAGAGAAAATTAACAATCCGTGCGCGCCAAGGCAATAGCCGGCATGTCAGAAGCCCGAACCTGAGGGAGGGCTCGGTTCAAACAGCGCAATCTCTGCGATCAGCGCCGCGGTATTACGCTGGAGGAAATGCTCGGCCCGGCTGAGTAATACTTAACGAACAGCCGAAATCCCAGTAGCAGCGCCAATACGAACGCAAACGTCAGCGGCAGACGCACATCCGACTTTACCAGCATGTAATAGTGCAGCACGCCGAGGATGCCCGCCAGGTAAACAATCTTATGCAGACGCGCCCAGCGCTTGCCGCCCAGCCGCTTTACCATCTTGTCCGTGGACGTAATCGCCAGCGGCAGCATGAGAAAGAAAGCCGTCATGCCAATGGCGATGAAGGGACGTTTCAAAACGTCGCCCGGTATCGTCGTGAAGTGAAAGAAGCGGTCAAAGGCGACATACGTCAACAGGTGTAGCGAGCCGTAGAAGAATGCGAATAACCCCAACATTCGCCGAAATCTGACCAGCCAATTCAACCCGGTGATCCTTCGCAAAGGCGTCACTGCCAGCGAGATCAGCAAAAAGAGCAGCGTCAGCATGCCCGTCGTGCGCGTAACAAACTCCAGCGGATTCGCGCCCACCTGTTTTCGGTAGACGTCCCACAACAGCAACGTCAACGGCACCAGGCCGTTAACCAAAAGCACGAGTTTGGCGAAACGTGTGTCTTTCATGTCGAATTGTCTGACTCGGTCAGTAATTCACTTTCAAATCCATCCCCTGGTAAAGATGTCCGACCTGATCGGCATAACCATTGAACAAAAGCGTGTTTCGTGAGGTGAACTCGCCAATGCGGTGCTCCAATTTTTGGCTATAGCGGGGATGTGGTACATCCGGATTCACATTCGAATAGAAACCGTATGCTTCCGGCCACTCTCTGTCCCACGTTGTCGTTGGCTCCCCCGTGACCAGACTAATCTTCACGATCGATTTGATGCTCTTAAACCCATACTTCCACGGCACGACCAGTCGAATCGGTGCGCCATCCTGCGGTGGCATCGTCTGGCCGTAAAGGCCGCTGGCCAGGATCGCCAGCGGATGCATCGCTTCGTCCATTCGTAAGCCTTCGACGTATGGCCAGGGCAGGCCGCTCGAGAAGGGATAAGGCATGCGCTTTCGATCATAAAGCGTCTCGAACGCAACGTATTTTGCTGACGACAACGGTTCGACCTGTTTCAAAAGCGCGTTCAACGGAAATCCGGCCCACGGAATCACCATCGACCACCCCTCAACACAGCGATGGCGATAGATCCTTTCTTCCTGGGGCGCCAGCCTCAGCAGCTCGTCGATATCAAAGGTCTTCGGCTTGGCTACCAGGCCTCCGACCTCAACGGTCCACGGTCGGGTCACGAATCCGCGCGCGAGCGAGGCCACGGCTCGCTTATCACTGTCAAATTCGTAGAAATTGTTGTAGTTCGTGATGTCTTCAAACGAAGTCAGCGGTTCGTTCACTCTGAAGCCGTTGCGAATGGCTTCATCAGAGGGCGGCTTGACCAGACCGGCAATCCTCGGACGCTCTTCGACCACGGCCGGAGGGGGATTGAGTTTGCGATAAATGAAGCCGGTTGCCGCAGCCGAGCCGGCCAGAATAGCACCGCGCATGAACAGCCGGCGGTTCAAGTAGGTTTTGTGGTCCGTGATCTCGCTCGACCTTATGTCGGCGGGCTTCTTAATCAGCATGGTAATCTGTTGCCATTCGTGAGCGATTCGTTTCCTTGCACCTGATTTACGGAAGAAGCAGGTGCCTCGGTTTGGAATCGAACATGCAAACCGAAACAAATAGCTTGAACACTGGTGACGCAGATATTAGTATCGCCGCGTTTTAGCTTGCGTCAAGCGCTTCTTGAGGCCAGCCTTGAATGGATAACCCAGCCCCAACCGCCACGCCAGACATCAATCCGCATGACCGAGTCCGCCATACGTTGATTCGATGGTCGATTGTATTGGGAGTTGGGTTTGGAGTCTGGCTCCTACCCACACCCGCCGGAATCACGCCGCAGTCGTGGAGGTTGCTGGCTATTTTTGTGGCCACTATTACCGGCTCGATCGTCCGTCCCATTCCCGGAGGAGCCATCGTGCTGATGGGCGTAACGGCCGTTGCGCTAACCGGTGCGCTGCCCGTGCGCGAGGCCCTGGGCGGGTACGCCGACCCAATCGTGTGGCTGGTGCTGGCGGCTTTCTTCATTTCGCGCGCGATGCTAAAGACCGGCTTGGGACGGCGCATTGCGCTGCTTTTCATCCGCTCTATCGGTCATCACTCGCTGGGCCTGGGCTATGCGCTAATCTCGACCGACTTTGTGCTGGCCAGCATCATTCCCTCAAATGGCGCCCGCTCTGGCGGCGTTATCTTTCCCATCGCCAAGAGCCTTTCTGAGGCGTACGAATCGAAACCTGGCGACAGCGCGAGAAAGTTAGGCGCGTTCCTGATGGTGCTCTGTTATCAGTGCGACGTAATCATTTGCGCGATGTTTCTGACCGGCCAGGCTTCGAATGTGTTGATTGCAAAGTTTGCTCAACAAACGACGGGAATTGAACTTACCTATGCGCGCTGGTTTCTCGGCGCCATCGTGCCGGGATTGATTTCGTTGTTAGTTGTGCCGCAAGTCCTTTACCGGATCTTTCCTCCGGAAATTAAGCACACGCCCGCGGCGGCCGAGTTCGCCAGGACTGAGTTAAAGCAGATGGGCCCGATGAAGTGGCAAGAATGGCTGCTGTTAATCGTGTTCATCGTCGTGGCCGCGATGTGGATCGCGCGGGGGCTGGGTGGGTTTATTCCTGCCCTGGCTCAGGTTCCATCAGGCCGTTTGAACGCTGCCCTAACCTATCTTTCCACGCTGGACTATGCCATTCCACCGCTCATGGGCGTAGCCGCCCTGCTAATGACCGGCGTACTGGAATGGCGTGACCTTATCACTGAGCGAGGCGCCTGGGATGTCTTTATCTGGTACGGCGGATTGGTGCGTATGGCAGAGGCTTTGGGCGAAAGTGGAATCACAAAGCGCTTTGCTGAAACAGCCGGGGCACTCACCCTGGGCTGGATTTGGTGGCTGGCGCTGGGAGCCTTGCTGCTAATCTATTTTTACGCGCACTATGGCTTTGCCAGCATTACGGCGCACGCGACCGCGATGTACAGCCCGTTCCTGGTGGTGATTCTGGCGGCCGGCGCACCGGCGTATCTGGCAGTGCTCTCGCTGGCCTATTTTTCAAACCTCGACGCATCGTTGACACACTACGGAACAACTCCCGCCCCAATCTATTTCGGCGCCGGCTATGTTAAGCAGCGAACGTGGTGGTGGCTGGGATTGCTGGTCTCGGTGCCTAACATCCTTATCTGGACGATCATGGGCTTCGGCTGGTGGAAGCTTCTGCGCTGGTGGTAGTTCGTTCGTTGTAACTCCGTTGCCCTTAACAGACAAACAACCTTGATAGGGTTTTGATAGTTCACCGCAGCGTGACGCACGATTGATCGCGCTTGCTGAAGATTAGAAACGATGGCTGGTTATTCTGAAACGCCGCTGGTCAAGAAGCTGGGAATCAAAGCCGGCTTCAATATCGCGTTGGTCAACGCGCCGGTGAGTTTTTTTGACGAACTGACATTGCCACAGTACAAAGTCGAGTGGCCTCTTTGATCGTGAGTTGACCTTAACGCCCTCGGCAAACTTTTTCTGCAGATCCTTTTCACTCTTAACAAACAGCAGTAGTATGCTGAACGGCTATTGCCGGCCGGAATGATTTGGGTAGCCTGGGCCAAAGGAGAGTTCAGGCGTCACCACAGATCTATCATTCAACAACGTACAGACGATTGGACTTGCAGCCGGCCTGGTTGACGTTAAGATTTGCGCGGTCAGTGACGTCTGGTCGGGGCTGAAGTTTGTTTTCCGCTTGAAGGATCGCGAGCAGCTAAAAGTTCCTCGTCAAAAGTAATCCCAGTTCCAGGCCGGCCCTTGCCCTCCCATCAAAAATACTGCGAGTCGGTTTTCCACAGAATCTGTTGAAAAGCTGTGCATAGCCTTGCGAAGAGTCAAGCCAAGTTGTTCTGAAAATGGAAGTTCTCACGTTTTGCACAGCTCAGCGGCATTCACAGAACGCCCGGTTTTTCATAGCTTTGCCCGATTTGTGAACTGGGCGCTGCCGGCGGATTCCTGGTTGTAACGTTGCGGCTCGAGCCCCCTGATCAAATACCGCAGCGCGAGCAGATTAAGGGAAGTTTGACCGGAATCTCTTTCCCGCGGAGGAGATCATTGATTGAACGGAACAAGTTCTCCGCGCAGAAGAGTTCCTGCGTTCGATCGATCTCAATCTGCGCAACGGATGAGGATTGCAACATCACCAGCAACGGCTCTCACTTCGTTGGCATGTCCAGGCTGCAAGACAATCAACTAATAGTTGGACCAGAATTCACGGCATCGAAGGTCTTGCGCGAAACATACGGCGAACGCTTTCTCTGGCGATCACGAAGGCACATTTTTATTGAATCAATTTCGTTTTCCTGATTCACATTTTAGCAACGCAAGTGTGCATCGCGATTGCAGTGAGTCACGAATCAACGTACCGTATCTTTTTTTTCTAGAGGACTTGCGAAAGAAAAACTTTTTCTTTAATGAAGTTTGCTGCACAAAATGATTACAGTAACGCCTTGGACCAAACAAAAACGAGAAAGAGGTTGCAAAAAAAAACTTCATACATATAATGCCAGTCCCTTGCTTATTCATAGAGGTGAACGCATCGGCGATCGAGTTGACGAATACGGCAGTTTGAATCAGCGGCAATTATTTAACCTCGCAAGATAACGTCAGCCTTTCCTGCGACCAACCTCGATACGCTTTGCGTTCCGCATGCGTTGATCAGTGAGGGTACGCCGCGCATGTCAGACGGGTGCGGCAATCGTCGGCGGATTTTTTCCGGCTCACATCCGGAGTTCATCGCCAACATTTAGTCACATAGGGTTCGAACGGACCGAGGGTGCAAGGCGGCTTGCCTGGCTGCAAGGAAGGTGTCTTGTTTCGGAGAACTCGTGTTGAAGAAATCGTCCCCCCAACGGAGCGCAAAGATGAGCAGACTAGCGGAAGTCAGCGTGATTGAATTGAAAAAATGCCCACGGTGCGAAGAGTCGCTCCCGTTATCCGAGTTTGGAGTGTGCCGCGCACGCAAAGATGGACTGAACCTGTACTGCAAGCGCTGCATTCGTCAGAAGATTGCCCAGAGCCGCCAAGCTCTGCGGGAATACAAGAACGCGCGCATTAAGCACGGATCGCAGGCAGTTGAGGGGCGGTCGCGGGTGACTATTGATGCCAAGTCAGGCTTTTCGGCGAGGCGCATTGCGCGAATGCTGCGCAAGCTTTCGCCAGCCGACCGCGTGCGCGAGGCCATTCGCTGCGGCGCGCGCACCCAGAAAGAGATTGCCCATGTAACCAAACTTCCAAAAGATGAGGTTTGCGACGCTTTGGCGAACCTGTTGTTGTGGTCTCGAGAGATTCGGACTCGGGTCGTCAGCCACACACGCATGTATTTCGTGAATGAAGCCGCAGAAGATTTATCTAGAGCAATGGAAGGCTCCCAGGGCAAACGAAAACGCGGCCGCCCTGAGTTAAACCCTTCCTTTAGCTCAGTCGGCGTCCTGATGCCCGGAAGGAAGCCCTCTGCCAAAGGCAAGAGACGGTCAACCAAAGCGCATCCGAGCGTCAAAGCGAAAGAAAAGAAGGCGGGCTTAGGCTAGGGTGTGGTTTCTCGGAAACTTGCACGATCAGTCGCTGAAAGCATTCAAAACTTCCTCAGCATGATCTCCGGGCTTGACCTTGCTGAAGATTTTTTTGATCTTCCCTTTTTCATCGATCAAAAAGGTCATGCGGTTATTCCCCATGTAGGTTCGCCCCATGAACTTTTTCTCGCCATAGGTTCCGTAGCTTTCGGAAATCGCGCGCTCAGTGTCGGCCAGCAAACGAAACGGCAAGTCGTACTTGGTGGCGAATTTCTGATGGGATTTTTCGCTGTCTAGTGAAACTCCCAGCAATTCGATGCCGCGCTTTTTGAATTTTGCGAATGAATCGCGGAAAGAACAGGCTTCTTTGGTGCATCCGGGCGTGTCGTCTTTCGGATAGAAATAGAGCACGACCTTCTTCCCACGCAGGTCCTTTAAGCGCACGGTCTTGCCGGTGGCATCAGGTACGGCGAAATCCGGGGCTTTGTCTCCCTCTTTCAGTTTGGTCACTGTAATTCAGATCCAATCTTTCGGAATGAACGAGCAAACAGATTGTAGCGCAATGGAGAGTCCGTGTCCGCAAGCCCGACCGTCAGGCAGGGCTTGATTATTTACCGAGCCCTTGCTTAGGCGCGGGCTTCTGAAACTTGAACGAGATTGAAAGGAAGAGTTACGACGAAAGATGATTAAGAAGAAAACGACCAAGTCGAAAAAGAGTGGCGCGAAAAAGAGCGTTTCAACAAAGAACCAAACCTCCGGTCTTTGGATGGTCAAACAGGAGCCGGAAGTTTACTCCTGGGACGATTTGGTGCGCGACGGTCGCACGGATTGGACTGGAGTAAGAAATTTTCAGGCCCGAAACAATCTGCGGCAAATGAAAGTCGGCGATCGGGTGCTGTTTTATTATTCCGGCACCGGCAAGTGCGTGGTCGGAATAGCCGAAGTCACGAAAGCTGCCTATCTCGATCCGACGGCGGATGATTCCCAATGGGTGGCCGTGGACATCAAGCCCGTAAAGCTTCTGAATGAACCGGTGCCGCTGGCTTCAATTCGTTATCACCCTAAGTTGGCCAACCTGCCATTGATTCGCCAGTCACAACTGTCGGTAATGCCACTGACAAAGGAAGAGTTCGAGACGATTGTGGGAATGGGATCGGGAAAGAAGAGCAGAAAGTAGCAAAGTGGCACGGGCCTCCCGCCAGTGAGCACGTGCGTAGAATGCGCCGCCACCCGGTCAGGCTCTTCGAATGAACTTCGCCGCCAGCCAACCAACCGGAATCAGCACCACCATGTGGATCCAGTCATATCCACCAGTCGTATGTCCCCCAAAGTGATTGCTGATCATTAGGAAAACTACGGGTACGGCCATGAAGGTGTTCTGCTTTGAACGAAACTTCGCCTGCGCAGCTAGTCTCTCATCAGGCTTTTGACCGGCCTTAATCGCTTCAATCATCTTCTTCTGAGCCGGCAGAATGCGCATCCACACGTTAGCGGCCATAATGGTCCCAAAAATTGCCCCCATGTGGATGTATGCGGCGCGGCCGCTCAACACTCGCGTCAAGCCATAAGCAGCGCCCACGATCAGAACATAAGCGATCGCGGCAAACAACTTTTCGTTTCGTCCCAGGGGCGAAATCATCAACAAGTCATATATCAGCCAGCCGAAGACCATGACTCCGACGCCGATTGCTACTGCGGCGCCCAGACTGATATCCGCCACATCTTTGTCGATCAAAGCACCGCCACCGAGGTAGTAAACAATAATGAGCAGCGCGAAACCGCTCAACCAGGTCGTGCCGGCTTCCCAGCGAAACCAGTGGAGCTTGCGCGAAAGCTCGTCCGGAACCTTTCGCTTCTCAACCACGTAAAATCCGCCGCTATGCACCATCCAGATTTGCGCCGGCGTTCCAGTGGCGCGCACAGCTTTCTCTTCTTCGCTAAGCCGTGCGTCGAGCCAGGTGAAGTAGTAGGTGGTGCCCACCCACATGATGCCGGCGAAGACATGCACCCAGCGGGCTATGAAATTGAGCCATTCGCTAATGATTGGATTGATATTCATCTATGGAATGCGCCGACAAAGCGCAGCGACGACGCGGATGTCCGACAAACTTCAGTTTGTCGCTTCCTCTGAGTCGGAACCTAATGTAAACGCGACAAACTGAAGTTTGTCGGACATTCAAGCCACTAACTGCCCCGATAGGTCGAATATCCAAACGGACTCAGCAACAAAGGCACGTGATAATGCTGTGCCGGGTCCCGAATCGTGAATGTGATCGTGACTTCGCGATAAAACCCTTCGACCCCCTGGGCTAAAAAATAGGCTTCGGTATCAAACACCAGACGGTAAACGCCGCCATGCAAAGCAAAACGCGGTGGCAGCAAATCCTTTGCGCGACCGTCCGTGTCGGTTGAGCCCGCCCCGATCTGCTTCCAACTGCCGTCGGCAGTTTCGAGTTCCAGCCTGACCGCAACGCCGCTGGCCGGTTGGCCACGGGAAATGTCCAGAACATGGGTGGTGATGGCACTCACTGGTTAAGAAGTTTCTCCAACCTTAGACGCGTAATCTTCCGTTGTTCCTCGGCCGCGTTGCGCAACTCAGTTTCCGCATCATTGTTTAGCCGAGCGTTAAGAATCTTCAGCAGCTCGTCCGGGGATTTGCCCGTCGCGCAAACGATATAAATGAAGCCAAAGCGTTGTTCGTATTCGCGATTGCCCTCGGCCAGCGCCCTCATGATTTCTGTTGCGGCCCCAGATGTTGCAGATTGTTCTTGTGCCGACCAACTTTGCGCTTGCTCTGACTGGGCGGCGGCGGCCTTCTGCTCGCCAATCTTCGGATGAGAACGAAAGGCTTCGAGCCAGTCTTCCTGATCCAAAGACCACCATGCGCTGTCGGCTTTCTCTAGAAGATGATCAATCGATTTGAACGGCCGAATCGCTGTCATGGCTTGCGACCAGCTCGTCGAGCCACAACATTTTAGAAACTCGGCTAGGGCATCATCGGGTGATAACTCATTCAGTCTTTTCATCGATTGATTCATTAATTCATTTTTTCATTGATTCAATGGATCAATGAACCAATCATTCAATTTGCCCCCAAACTCTCAGCCGGCTGACGCCACCATCGGGAAATATGTTGAAGCGCACATGCGAAGCCGATCCGACGTCCATAACGTCATCAAACAAATGCCGAGTATGGGCCTGCAATTTGATCCGCGCCAGCACGGGCTTCCAGACAAACTCCGGATCCTGCAAAGTCTCGAGCGCCACACCGGCAGCATTGCAGGCTTCAAGCGAACAGCTTTCCGGAAAATTGCCTTTGAAATAAGACGTATCAACTTCCAATCGCCGAACGTGGCCAGGCATTCCCAGTTTGATGATTGTCCAGTCGTGGCCCGGACCGCGGCGCCGCTTCGTTTCCCATCCATCGCTCATGTTCACGGCTCGCCCGGGCATAATCAAGTTATGACGATGGCCAAAGAACATATCGCTGCATGAGAGCACCAGCCCGCCGTTTTCAGCGGCCGCCAAATCAATTTCGCCGCCGATTTGTTTCAGGCGACCCAAATCGGGCAGGACCTCGCCATAAACACGCAGGCGAGCCACGCCGCCGTCAGGATAAATTTTGAAACGAAGATGCGTCCAACGCTCGTGGCTGCTGATTGCGAATGGATTAAGCGAGTCACCATTTAGATTCACTTTCGGCAGCACCTCAGTCCATGACACTGAATCACCGGTTAGCTGTTCATTGGCTCCGAGGCCGTCAAGCGCGCAAGCCTCCAGCGAGCAACTCTCGGGATAATTGCCTTTGAAGTGGCTGGTATCAACCACGATTCCGCGAATCACGCCGGGTAAACCCAGGCGCACAAGGCACCAGTCAAAGCCGGGCGTGCGCCGCCGGCGCGACTCCCAGCCGTCCATCCACTTGCCGAGGTCGGTGTACTTCCCTTCAATGAAAACAGGAGCTGCGGGCTTTAGCAGGTTTTCTTTGGGAGCAAAGAATTCATCGTTGGCGAATAGCACCGCGCCACCGAGACGCTCTGAAGCCAGGTCGATTAGTTCGGTGAAATCCATTAAGAAGTTAAGCCCTGCTCTGCGGTACTTTGCGCCTTGGCGTCTTTGCGAGAAACTAATCTCACGCAAAGGCGCAAAGCTCGGAAAGAAAATCAGCCTCCCGTCTTTCGTAAAAGAAGCTGCCCGTGCGGCTCTGCAAACTCGCCGCCATCATAAACGATCTGCCCGCGAAGGAAAGTCTTTTCTACCACGCCGCGAAGGACTTCGCCGGCGTAAGGCGTCAACTTGTGACGGTGATGAATTAGCTCCGGAAAAACTTGAAACTCGCGATCGAGATTCCAGATCACGATGTCGGCATCGCCGCCAGCGCTGATTGATCCCTTTTTCTGAGCCAGCCCAGCCTGCCGAGCGGGCGCTTTGCACAACCAGTCCGCCAGTTGGGTAATCGTGAAGCCGCGTGCTCTTGCCTCCGTCCACATTATCGGCAAGCGCAGTTGCAGAGAGGAAATTCCTCCCCAGGCTTTCATAAAGTCGCCCTGCTCGCGCAGTTTCATTGCGGGCGGGCACGGCGAATGGTCGGAAACCACCATATCGATCGTGCCATCGCCGAGCGCCTGCCAAAGCTGCTCGCGGTTGGCGCGTTCGCGAATCGGCGGACAGCATTTGAACTCAGTCGCTCCGTCCCGGATATCTTCGGCAGCGAAATGAAGATAATGCGGACACGTCTCGACGGTAAGTTTCGCGCCGGCTGCTTTCGCTTCCCGCAATATTCCGAGCGCATCCGCTGAAGAATGATGGACGATATGAATAGGGCAGCCCGTCTCTCGGCTGAGGCGAATCATTAACTTGACCGCCTGATTCTCAGCTTCGCGCGGACGCGAGTGCAGGAAGGTCTCATACGCGCGAGAATTTGAATCGGCATCGGTTTCGGATGGGGCGCAACACGCACTTTCAATCGGCCCGGGCAGTTCCGCGTGGACAATCAAGGTCGCGCCCAGGCGCGCCAGTTCTGGCATCGCTTCGCGCAAATGACTTTCGTTGACGTTAGGGAACTCGTCGACACCGGAATGAATCAGAAAACACTTGAAGCCGACCACCCCTGCGTCCCAGAGTTTTGAAAGCTCATCCTTATTTCCCGGCACGAGGCCACCCCAGAAGCCGACGTCGACATGAAGCTTGTCATGCGTGGCCGCCAACTTTGCTTTCAAATTTTCGGTAGAAGTCGTCGCCGGAATCGAATTCAACGGCATGTCGACGATCGTTGTTACTCCCCCGGCGGCCGCGGCGCGGGTAGCCGTTGCAAAACCTTCCCACTCAGTCCGGCCGGGTTCGTTGACGTGAACGTGCGTATCCACCAGGCCCGGCATCACGATAGAGTCTTTGCCTGCTTCAACCTTCTCGCAGTTTGTCGGGATTTCGTCGAAAGCCGTCACCTTTGCGATGCGGCCGCCGCGAATATGCACGGAGGCCGCGGTAACTTCACCTGGAAGCACAACTCGGCGTCCGCGGATAACCAGGTCGGTTTGATTCATTGCGCTTAGGCGGCCCAATCGCCGGGAGGAGGCGGAGGCGACGCAAAATTTTGCGAGACTTCCGGAAAGACCTGTCGATACGCAGCAGCGTAGGCCGCGAACGATATGGGCATCACAAAAAAGACGCCCACGTAACAACAGATCACCCCGACGATGCCCAGGCCGGCATTCAGGAGGATTAAGCCCACGATGCCGCCAATGTTCTTAACGGCGGCGCGATAGCTGGTTTTGACAGCGTCCCAACCAGAAAGCTTGCGATCGACGATTAGCGGATACGCGAAGAGGAAAAGCGAATGAATGGTAAGACTGACGATCATGGCAAAAAGGACAAACACAACTAGACCCAGAAAGAAAACCGGTGGCGGCGCCTGGTCGTGAGAGTATCTATCGTGCGGCATGACCGCGAACATGAAGATGAAAAAAATAGCATCCGCCGCCACGACCAGGATCAGTATTGGGACCGTTTGAATCGCGGCGGCTACCAGTCCCGGGATGAAGTGATCGAAGCCCCTAAAGAGTTGGTCAAACTGCACCGGCTCGTTTCGCATCTTTGCGAACAGACAGAGATAGAGGCCGCACATCATCGGTCCGATGAGAACGATCGGAACCGCCCCGCCGATCAGCACGGCTACCAGAGTAATGCCCAGGAACAGCCAGTAGCGATCTTTAATGGTGGCCCATCCGGCTTTCAGACATTCCACGGGCTCAATCGCCCTGGCGCGAAATTCTGTATTGTCAGGTGTCATAGAGCCTTTCCTTTTGGTGCGGTCGATCGCCGCCGCGTCGCATTCATCGATTGGGACTGCCCGCGGCTGCTGTCGCTTCCTTCAGCCATCCTGAATCGGCGATTAGCGGCCGCAATCGTGTGTTGATTGCTTCGGCATACATCACCGCGCCCTTGCGGTTAGGGTGCCCAATAGCAGCTATCCGGCAAAGCATCAGCCGACTCTCCCGGAATCTCTTGTCATCTTTGGTTTCGCCGCGCGTGGGTTTGAAGATTTCTTTGCAGCTCTCATCGCGCTGATTTCTGCGCTCGTCGTTGGTTCTCAGTGCGACCTTACCGAGAGTTAAAACAACCAAAAGTTTTCTAAGAAAAGAAGCATCAAAACCCCACAACCGAGACTCGCTTGCCCGAAAGGAGTGTTCGGGCAGGAACAAGACCGGCGCAAACAGGACTCGGCGGCGCGAGCCTTTCGCGGCAAGGTCGGCATCGACTTTGCCAGTGGCCACCGCCAACCAGTGGTTCGAAGCCTGATACCATTCTTTCGAGATCGCAATCAGCCGGGCGCGCATTTCCTTATCCTTCATCCGGGGGGCGCCCGCCGCGGGCGTATAAAGTCTTTTAGCCAGCGCTCTCATGAAAAAGTCATTAGTCGTCGCTTCTGAAATGATCGGAAAGTAACCGGTGACAATGACGTGAGCATTTGGAAATGACGCCGTGATCCTCTGCAACAGGCTTTCGACCAGACCGCCGCATTTCGCTTCGGCCGAACGGTGTATCTCATCGGGCGTGTTGACGGCATTCAAGAGTCTGCGCGCGTCAACGTCATTGATGCAGCCGTCGACCAGGACCAGATCAACCTGGGAAGCGTCCGCGTAGGATTTCAAGGCCTCATCAATCTGCTCGTTGATCGTGGGAACGGCGCGATTGACTTCGCCATCCAGCGGCGCGTGGAAAATCCGCCGCTCTTCGGCCAAGCCGATCACTGCGCCCGAGTGCGCTTCGATTCTTTCGCGGACATCCCGGCCAGTCGTTTCTTTCAGCCAGGTCTTGGTCTGGTGCCACGCTTTGTGTTCGTCTTTCAGGCCCTGGCCCCAGGTGATGGAATCTCCCAGAACCAGCATATTGAGCGGACGCGGCGCCGTCTTTGCAGCTCCGGCCGGCTGAGGATTCTGTGCTCGGGCCGCCCCGGAGGAAACGAGAATGATCGCCGCAAGGGCGATGAGTAGACGCTTTGTGGGATGTGCAAACGCGTTCATTTGAGGGAACTCGCTGCCGATTCTAGCGCAAGCTCTCTCTCAGGTCACGATTAATCCGTGAACACGCAACGCCATTCGGATGGGTCAGGATGGTTGGGCCAGATGCTGTAAGAAATCCGCGAGCAGGTTGAGAGAAACCCTCAGGCGATAGTCCCTGGTTGAACGGAGATCGTCAATTGGAGAAATATCCTTCGCCAGGGCGGCCCGGGCCGCATTAGAAGTGTCCCCATTAATTACGTTATTACGAATAGAGTTTTCGGTCTGCGCGCAGCGAATCGGAATGGGCGCCACGCTACCCAGTGCTATTCGAACGTTGTCGACTCGATTTCCATTCATACTCGCCGTCGCGGCGAAGCAGACTTTCGAGATGGCCTGCGCCCTGCGCGTGCCGACCTTGCGATAGTAATGCGTGCGTTGCTTCGGCGAACGAGGCAGCCGGATGGTGCGCAGCAACTCGTCGGGGCGGATGTCCATCTGCTTATAACCGAGGTGGAATTTAGCATAGGGAATTCGCCGCGAACCTTCTTTCGAAATCAGCTCCAGCTCGGCATCATAGACCAGCAATGCCGGCGGCGAGTCGGCCGCCGGTGAAGCATTAACGATGTTTCCGCCCAGTGTGCCGCGGTTTTGAATCGCCAGGCCGCCGGTCTCGCGCGCCGCCTGGCAGAGCATTGGAAATTCTTCACGCAAGACTTCATTGGCTTGTACTTCGGTGTAAGTCGTGAGCGCGCCGAGGGTGATGTGGTTATCAGATACCTCAATTCCGCGCAGTTCCGGCAGATTCCAGATGTTGACGTAATTCTTGTGGGGAAGTTTGCCGGCTTCGAGCAAGACCATCAGATCGGTGCCGCCAGCGAAAGGCTTCCAGGCGCCATCGTCACTCGCGAGCACGTCGAGCGCTTCGCTCAAATTAGTCGGCGAGGTTAGTTGGTAAGATGGAACGTAGGCTCTCATCGATTTGTTTTTCCGCAGATTACACAGATTAGCTTAGTCGTTGCCTTTGTCTTCCCTCTGTGAAATCTCGTAGTCTGCGGATTATTTTCCAACCGCCCGCACCACCGATTCGAAAATCTTCATATACCCGGTGCAGCGACAGAGATTCCCGGCCAGACCATTGCGAATCTCAGTCTCGTTCGGATTTGGATTCCACTTCAGCAAATCGACGGCGGCCAAAACCATTCCCGGCGTGCAGATACCACACTGCGCGCCGCCACATTCAATGAAGGCTTGTTGCACGGCGTGCAATTGATCTTCTGTAGCCAGTCCTTCGATGGTTTGAATTGCGGCGCCTGCCACTTGCGCGACCGGCACCAGGCAACTGTTGACGATCCGGCCGTCTATCATTACCGAACACGCGCCGCACTCGCCTTCACCGCAACCTTCCTTCGTTCCAGTTAGGCGCAACTGCTCGCGCAGCACGTCGAGCAGACGTTCCATGGGATAAGCGTGCAGCTTCTGCGGTTGTTCATTGACCGTACAATTAATCTCAATCCTATCCGACACGAATCTTTTCCTCTGCGTACCTTTGCGAAACCCTCTGCGCCCTCTGCGTTAAGCTCTGACTTCTTAAGCGGCGGACTTCTCCATCATCGCTTCCGGCATCAACGGCACGTGCGTGAAACTCGCGCCCATGGCATTTTCGATGGCGTTCAAGATCGCCGGCGCGGGTCCGTCCATCGGTAACTCGCCGATCCCTTTCGCCCCGGCCGGACCATAGGCGTACGGGTTCTCTTCAAAGAAGACGCGAATTGGGGGAATGTCGGCCGCAGTCGGCATGATGTAGTTAGTCATCTGGCCGTTTAGCATGCGACCGTTTTGCCAGACAACGTTTTCGTAAAGAGTCAGGCCGATCGCCTGCGCCACGCCGCCTTCGATTTGTCCTGCGGCCAGCACCGGATTGATCACGCGGCCGACTTCCTGCACGGCAACAAAGTCATCGACGTGCGCTTCATAAGTCAACGGATCGTACGAAACCTCCGCCACATAAACCGCCCAGGCAAACGCGCCATAGGCGTCGCCTTGATACTTCTCGTCGTCCCAAAGGACATTCGGCGGCGGCTCGTACTTACTGAAAGACTTCAGCGAACCAAACTTTTCAATATGTTCAGCGCAGGCCTCTTGAAATTCAGCCTGAGTGAACTGTTCCTTCAATAAACCGCTGCCAAAGAGCGTCTGCTTCAAGCCCAGCACCGCCGATTCAACGAGCTTGCCGACAATCATGCAGGTGCGCGACGCGACGGTGGGGCCGCTATTCGGAACCTGCGCAGTGTCGGGCTGTGTTACTTCAACGAGATCGTAATCAAGGCCGAGGGCGTCTGCCGCGATCTGCGCAAAGATCGTGTTCGTGCCCTGGCCAATCTCTGTGCTGGCGGCGAGAATTTTGACCCGGCCTTCCGACGTAGCTTCCGCGCCAACGACGGATTGCAAGAAGACTTCGCCTGAACCAGTGAACCCGGCGCCGTGCATGAATGAAGCGAACCCGATGCCTTTTTTGATTCCTGGGAGCGCGGACGTCCCCGTCCGCACAGCGCGCGACAGTGCGCTCACGCCCTCCCTAACGGTCGGGCTACTGCCCCGCTCGGCCACGTCCGCGTTCCCTGCAGCATTCTCGCGCGCGAACTGTTCTCGCTTTGTATAATAGTCACTCAACGCGAACGCGCGATTGAGCAGTCCTTCCATATCAACTTTCTCGCGAATCGTTTGATTAGTCGCGGTTGTCTCGCCTTCATGAATGAAGTTCCGACGACGAAGTTCTTCCGGAGTCAATCCAACTGTCTTCGCAACTTTGTCCATATGCCGTTCCAAAGCGAAGATGCTCTGCGGCGCGCCGAAACCGCGAAAAGCCCCGTGCGGCGGCATGTTTGTAGCCAACGCTTTGCTCTTGATGCGGACGTTCGGACAAAAGTAAGGACCGGCGGCGTGAATAGTTCCTCTCGAAAGGACGACGGGCGAAAGCGTGCAATACGCGCCGCCATCGATCACGAACTCGATCTCCTGGGCGAGGAGCTTCCCATCTTTGGTGACGGCGGTTTTATGTCTGGTTCGTGAAGGATGGCGCTTGGTCGTGGCGACCATGTCCTCCGCACGATCATAGATCATCTTGACCGGCTTACCTGACTTCCACGCCAGCAGCGCCGCGTGTCCGGCAATCATCGAAGGATATTCTTCTTTGCCGCCAAAGCCGCCGCCGGTCTCAGTCTGAATCACGCGAATCTTTTCTTCCGGCAACGCGAACAACTTGATCAGCGCCTTGTGAATATAGTAAGGACACTGCATCGAACCCCAAACAGTCACACCTTCGTCCGCGTTGGCTATGGCAATCGCGCCATTGGTCTCGATATAAAGTTGCTCCTGCGCGCCGGTTTCATATTCGCCTTCGACGATGAAGTCTGCTTTGGCCCAGACATCGTCGACATTGCCCTTGTCTACCAGGAACTTTTTGAAGACGTTGTCGTCGCCCCAGATGATTTCTTTCTGCGCCAGCGAATCCTGTAAAGAGAACACTGCCGGCAGCTCTTCATATTCAATGCGAACGTGACGGCGGGCTTCTTCGAGCAGGTATTTGTCCGAGTGAGCGAGCAGCACGATTGGCTCTTCAGGGTGATTTACGATTTCGTCGGCGAGGTACGGCTGATCGTTAAGAATCAGCGCGACATAGTTTTCCCCAAGCTTCAAATCGCGGATGTCCTTCGCGGTGACGATCGTGAATTCATTCCAGGGAATGTGGCAGTCAGAACCGCCTGCGGTAGCGGGCGGTTGATCGAAGGAAATACTCTTGATCCGTCCGCGCGCGACCGAACTACGCACCGTGACACCGTGCAGCATTCCGGGGAAAGTCAGATCGTCAACGTAAAGCGCCTGACCGGTAACTTTCCTGCGGCCTTCTTTGCGAGGGATGGGTTTGCCGATGAGGGTCATCAGAATTCTGACATCGCAACTAAATCTCCACCGCCATCCGCGAGGGCATACTCGCCTGCTCGCGCGAATGCATTGTCTCGGCGGCGCTGGTGATGCGCGTCGGATACTTCTCGTTCCAGCAGGCCACGCACGATTCGTCCGTGTTCAGACCAGTCGCTTCCAACATGCCCTCCAGCGAAAGATAGCCAAGCGAGTCGGCTTCGATAAAGTCGCGAATGCCTTCGATGGAATAGTTCGCGGCGATTAGTTCCGATTTGTTCGGCGTGTCGACGCCATAGTAGCAGGGGCTGATTGTCGGCGGGCAGGAAATGCGCACATGAATTTCCCTGGCGCCGGCTTCGCGCACCATGCGCACGATCTTTTTCGAAGTCGTGCCGCGTACAATCGAATCATCGATCAAGACGATGCGTTTGCCTTCGATCAGATCACGCACCGGATTCAGCTTGATACGGACACCAAAACTGCGTATGGATTGCTTCGGCTCGATGAAGGTGCGGCCGATGTAGTGATTGCGAACCAGGCCGAAGCGAAACGCCAGCCCGCTTTCAGCCGCATAACCAATCGCCGCCGGCACGCCTGAGTCGGGCACCGGCACCACGAGATCGGCGTCAACCGGCTGCTCGATTGCCAGGCGCTTGCCCATCTTGTGTCGCGAGCGGTTGACCGATTGACCAAAGATCAGCGAATCAGGACGCGCAAAATAAACGTGCTCGAAAATGCACATCGCATGTTTCTGGGGCGACAGCGGATGTGATGAGCGCAAGCCTTCCTGGTTGATGACCACCATTTCCCCGGGTTCGATGTCGCGGACGTACTTGGCATCGATTAGATCGAAGGCGCAGGTTTCTGACGCGATCACCCAGGCATCTTCCAGGCGGCCAAGAGCCAGCGGCCGGAAGCCCCGCGGGTCGCGAATCGCAATCAGTTCCGTGGGCGTGAGAAAGAGCATGGAAAACGCTCCTTCGGTATCGCGCAGGACTTCGGGTATCGCTTCGGCGATGCTGGCAGCATGCGAGCGCGCGACGCCGTGCAGCACTACTTCGGTATCCGAAGTCGAGGAAAAGATCGCGCCTTCGCGCTCGAGCTTCTTCCTTTCTTCGCGCGCGAACGGCAGGTTGCCGTTGTGACAGACGGCGATCTGACCATGCTGGCAAGTGACCAGAAAGGGTTGGCATTCGCGTAGCGAAACTTCTCCCGCGGTCGAATAGCGCACGTGGCCGATCGCGCTCGGACCCGGCATTCGATCCAGGCGAGGTTGATCGAATGCCTCCGAAACGTAACCCATGTCACGTTCAGAGACCAGATGCCCGCCGTCTGAGACCGCGATGCCGCACGATTCCTGGCCGCGATGTTGCAACGCGTACAGGCCCAGATAAGTCAGGCGCGCCGCTTCGGCGTGTCCATAGATTCCGAACACCCCACATTCTTCGCGCAGCTTGTCGTCCCAAAGATTGTCCACAGCGTGATTGAGATTATCGCGCATCAGCGCGGCTTTCAACTTGCGGCAATGCTGAACCGGTTCTGAGTGTTCTAATTTCAGGGCGTTTAGACTACCAACTTTGGTTGGGTTCTTTCTCGCCTAATAAAAGCCTGAATAAAGTCGGCACTCTGAACACCTCTTGTCTCGGCGCAATTGGTCCGGCTGACAGCGCGACAACGCGGGGAATTCGAGTTATAAATAGACTTCGTCTGAATTCCGCGGACGCAAGCGAGCAACGCGCTGCGATTAGCGACCTACTAAAGAATCGTGCTTTGCGATAGTTTGGATGGAGGACTGCAACGAGATGAATAGCTCACAAAGATTCTGCACTGCGCTGACTGTCGGGTTGGCCTTGTTTGCGCTTACCGTTTTTATATTTGGCTCAAGAACTTACGCCGGCGCGGAAACCTCAGTAGCCAGTTCGAGCGATGCGAAGACGACGTTTGATGCCAAGTGCGCCAAGTGCCACGGGAAAGACGGACGGGCGAAGGGACTAATAAATAAAGCCAAAGGCGTACGGAATCTGACGGACGCAAAATGGCAGGAAGACGTCTCTGACGAGCGCCTTTTCAATTCGATCAGCAATGGACGCGGCAAAATGCCGTCCTTCAAAAAGCAACTCTCAGAAGCTGACATCAATGCGCTGGTTGCGTATGTACGGCGCTTGAAGAAATAGACTGTAGGCTGGTGGTTGGGGAGTGGCGATTGTTAGTAAGAGCGACGTGCGACTCGCTTCAGCGCCTCCCGAACCTGAAGTTCCGCACTACCTATGGTAGCAAATAAGAATCGAGCCTCAGGTTCGGCTACGATGTTGGCGAAGAAATGCGTGATCATAGTATTGATCGTGATGTCCATTACTCTATTTGCGTTGGAAGCCTTCTTGGACGCCTACCACTACCGACCGGTTGAGCCGCAGCCCGCTCACGGTAGAATTTATGCCGCCAAGGTCGTTACTTCATTTCTATTTGGCTGGCTGCTCAACATGCGATGGAAGCAATTCCTTTATCAAAAGAAAATAAAATAACCCAGGTCTTCCCCTGCCTTACTAAGATACAGTTGTGAACACAGAAAGCGCCGCATTAACGATCTTGAGAGGAGTTCTTGGCCTGGGATTGGTGGCTGCGCTTTTTTTTGCCGGCTGGAACATCTATCGTCGTCTGCCGAGCGATGACTCGGTTGTTCCACGCCTCGACGCGGCCGACGGTCGCGCGAAAACCCAATTGAGAATCGTTTTGGGCGATGGACTTTCCACCGCCTCACTAAATTCCCCGGTTGAGCTTTATCCTTTCGATCTTACCGCGGCCCAGAACGAGTATCAGGCGTCCCCACAGCTTGGCAAAACTTTCGACGACTTTCTCGCTCGGCGCATGCACGGAGTGACGCCGGTGCAGGCGCCAACTGATTCCCGCGGTCGTGTGGTTGCGCTTCTAAGTACCGGCAATTGGTGGCTGCGCGCCACAGCGGCGCTGGGCAACGGCGAGACGCTGGAGTGGCGTCTGCCGTTTGCCGTCTCTGGTAACGCGCAGACGATTGAGTTGAGCGCCGAGAACGCTTATGAAAAGACGAAGAAGTTCTGAGGTTTGGTCTTTGGACTTTGAACTTTGAAAACCGACCTGCAAAGATCAAAGGCCAAAGATCGAAGATCGCTTTTATGAAAGCTCTCCGTTACGAAAATCAAAAGCTCCTGGTTGCTGGCGTGGCGCCACCCCATGTCGATGACGAGGCTTTAGTGCGCGTCACGTTGTCGGGGATATGCAATACCGATTTGGAAATCGCGCGCGGCTATGCGGGCTTTGAGGGGACCATCGGACATGAGTTTGTGGGTGTGATTGAAAGTTTGGCTGACGTGTCAGAAGCCCGCGCGTCAGCAAGGGCTAGTCAGCCTCCCATGCCCTCCCTAACGGTCGGGCTTCTGACGCCAGGTCAGCGTGTAGTCGGCGAGATCAATGCCGGATGCGGCGTGTGCGATCTCTGTCGCGCAGGCGATCCGCGTCACTGCGCGCAGCGCACGGTGCTGGGAATTGTCGGACGGGATGGAGCTCACGCAGAGTTTCTGAAACTGCCGGTCGTGAATCTGCTGCCGGTGCCGGACGAGATTTCTGACCGGCACGCGGTGTTCACGGAGCCGCTGGCCGCCGCCTGCGGCATTCTGGAACGAGCGGACGTTACCGAAGAGACAAGGACCGCGGTAATCGGCGACGGAAAACTTGGGCTACTGTGCGCGCAGGTTCTGAAGACGACCGGTGCCCCCGTCACACTGGTGGGAAAGCATCAAAGCAAACTTGATATCGCTGCGCGCCGCGGTATCGAAACGATCCTACTTGACCAGGCTCAAAAGAAGAGCCGCGAGTTTGACGTGGCCGTGGAAGCGTCCGGGTCGCCGACGGGTTTCCGACTCGCACTCGACCTGCTGCGTCCGCGCGGCATCCTGGTACTGAAGTCCACCTTTCACGGGGCCACGGAAATCGACGCTGCGCCCCTGGTAGTCAATGAAATCAACGTGATCGGCTCGCGCTGCGGACGCTTTGGGCCGGCGCTGGAACTGCTCAAAACGGGCGCTGTCGACGTCGAGAGTTTGATTAGCGAAGAGTTCGCCCTGACCGACGGCGTACGCGCCATGGAGCGCGCGGCTGAGCCCGGCGTGATGAAAGTTTTGCTGCGACCCTGAAGGTCGCACCCAGACTTCTAGTTTTTCCCCCAGCCTTTCGCTATACTGCCCAAATCTGCTCCCCTTGAAACCGAAAGACGCCAGAGTGCGTCTCTTTAAGCAGGTCGGATCGACAAGGATTTTCTAAGGCGGTGAATCATGTTTGACTCTTTCAAGCCAACCTCTGACGCGGAAGCGACAATTCTGCGGAAACTGCGCGTGTGGATTGCGGCCCTGGCTGCTGTCTGTGTGCTGGCCGGCATCGGCATCGGCTCGATACTCGCGGGCCGCCCCGCAGTCGCGCAGGACGCGGCGCGCGCGCCTGAGGCGCTCTCCGCTTCGTTTGTCGAAATCGCCAGCCGCGTTGAACCGGCGGTGGTGAACATCGATACACTGCAGGTTTCGAACGACATCGCCGAGAGCGATGAAGACAAGAGCGATCGCACGCAAAGCAATCCGCTCTATGACATGCTCCGCCGCCAACCGCCACGGCCTACACGCGGAGTAGGCAGCGGCTTCATCATCGATCCGAAGGGCTACATTTTGACGAACCAGCACGTGATTGAAGGCGCCACGCGAATCATGATCGGTCTGCTGACCGGCGAGCGGTATCGCGCCACGGTGATTGGAACAGATCGGGAAACCGATTTGGCTTTGCTCAAGATCGATGCGGGTCACGACTTGCCGGTGATGAAGTTTGGTGATTCCAACAGCGCTCAGGTTGGCGACTGGGTGCTGGCTATTGGCTCGCCGTTCGGATTGGATCAGACGGTGACCGCGGGAATTATCTCCAAGAAAGAGCGCGACTCGCAGGCCTTCACTAACTTTCAGCGCTTTCTGCAAACTGACGCCGCCATCAATCGTGGCAACAGCGGCGGCCCGCTCGTCAACATGCACGGCGAAGCGATCGGCGTGAACTCGCAGATTGCCACCCTGACCGGTGATTACAACGGCATCGGCTTTGCCCTGCCTTCCAATGAAGCCAGGTTCGTTTGCGAACAGATACTGGCCGGGGGAAGAGTTAAGCGTGGCTATCTGGGAGTGACGCTTGAGTCGGTACGCAGCGAATTCGCCCGCATCTATGGTTTGCCGGAAGCGAAAGGCGCCATCATCGCCGACGTCGTTCAGGTGGAACGCAATGGCCTGCCGACACCGGCAGAGAAGGCCGGCCTGCAACCGAATGACGTGATCATTGAGTTCAACGGCCAACCCGTCCAGAATGCGCAGGATTTGATCGCCAGAGTCGCCGGCGCGGCTGTGGGACAGACCGTGGCGATTACCTATTTGCGCGACACGGACGGAAAACTCGAACGCCGCACTGCCAACGTGACATTGGGTGAACGGCCGGACTTTTACGCGCGTGACGGGGAGATAGTAGAACCAAAAGTGAAGACTGACTCTGTCAGGACCGGCGGCACTCGTCTGGGTCTGACCTTGAGCGAGCTGACACCTCAGCAAATTACTGAGAAACACTTGACCGGCGTGAAAGGGCTGTTCATCAAGGAAGTCGATCCAAACGGATTGGCCGCCGATGTGCGACCGAATGAAATCATTCCGGGCGAAGTGGTCACGCGCATCAATCGCGTGCCGGTGGCCACTCTGGCTGATTTTCAACGCGTGGTCGATTCGCTCAAGCCCGGAGACGCGATCGTGCTCAATCTTTCGCACTTCGAACGAACGCCGACCAACCGCGTGGTGCAGCGAATCGTACAGTTCACCTATCAGTAGGGTGAAAGGTGTGGGCTGTAGGGTGTAGTAGAACTTACGTACTACACCCTAAACCCAACTCCCTAAACCCTCACCATCCATGGTTCAAGCAAAAAAAGCACTGGCAAAGAAAACGCAGACGCGGAAAGCGCGGGCAGTATCGAGCGCGCGCAGCAACGACTATCAAAATTTTATTGGCGGCCGCTGGATTTCCAGTCGCAGCGGCGAGTGGATTGAGAATCGAAACCCTGCCGACACACGCGATGTCATCGGGCGCTTTCCGCTATCGAGTAAAGAAGACGTTGATGCCGCGGTGACGGCCGCCGGCGAAGCATTCAATCATTGGCGGCGCACGCCCGCACCGCGTCGCGCCGAAATCCTCTTTCGCCTGGGCGAGATTCTGATTCGCGACAAAGAGAAATACACCGCGGACATGACCCGCGAAATGGGCAAAGTCTTGAAAGAGGCCGGCGGCGACGTGCAGGAAGCAATTGACTGCACTTACTACACGGCCGGTGAGGGCCGGCGCCTGCATGGATTCACCACGCCGGCGGAAATGCCCAACAAGTTCGCGATGTGTGTGCGCCAGCCGGTGGGCCTTTGCGGACTGATCACGCCATGGAATTTTCCCATGGCTATTCCGTCGTGGAAATTGATTCCCGCGCTGGTTTGCGGCAACACAGTCGTGATCAAGCCCGCGGAAGACACGCCGCTCTCAACCTACAATCTCGTCAAAGCCTGTGAAGAAGCCGGCATCCCGCCCGGCGTAGTCAATCTGGTCACCGGTTATGGCGAAACCGTCGGCGCCGGCATCACCAACCATCCTGCTTTGCGTTTAGTTTCTTTCACTGGCTCGACTGACACCGGACGGGTCGTCGCCTCGGCTTGCGCGGAGCGCAACGCGATTTGCTCGCTCGAAATGGGTGGCAAGAACGCGATCATCGTGATGGACGATGCCGACATCGATAACGCTATCGAGGGAGCGGTTTGGGGCGCGTTCGGCACTTCGGGACAGCGCTGCACTGCCTCTTCAAGATTAGTAGTTCACAAGAAAGTTTATAAGCAGTTCGCGAAGAAACTGGTTGAACGAACCAGAGCTCTACGTGTCGGCAACGGCGCTGATCGGAAAACCGAAGTCGGCCCGGTCATCAACGAAGACGCCGTGCACAAGATTATGAGTTACATCGACATCGGCGAACATGAAGACGGCGCAACGCTGGCCTCTGGCGGACAGCGCCTGACCAAAGGCGATTACGCGCACGGCTATTTCATCGAGCCGACTGTCTTTACCGACGTGGCCCCGCACACCCGCATCGCACAGGAAGAAATTTTTGGCCCGGTCACTTCGGTGATTCCCACCAACTCTCTGGATGAGGCGATCGAGATCACCAACAGCGTCCGCTATGGCTTGTCCGCGGCGATCTACACACAGGATGTGAACCGCGCCTTTCACGCAATGGAAGAAACCTACACCGGAATTTTCTACGTCAACTCTTCCACCATCGGCGCGGAAGTGCATCTGCCATTCGGCGGCACCAAAGGCACCGGCAACGGACATCGCGAAGCCGGCACGCAGGTCCTCGATATCTTTTCTGAGTGGAAGTCAGTCTACGTTGACTACAGCGGCAAGCTGCAACGCGCGCAGATTGATAATGTGGTAGAAGACCTTTAAAGGTTCTGCTGGGAGCGCGGACGTCCCGTCCGCCGTGAGCGCGAAGCGCGAAAACTTCCTTTTTAAAGATGTCGAGAAATGGAGCGTGCCCGCACGCCGTAAGGACGAGATGTCCGCGCTTCCAGTACGACGGGTGCGGTTTCGCGCCCGTTTTTTGTTGATTGTCAGCTGTCAGTTGTCAGTCCTCAGTTGCAAAATCCTCTCCGTTCCAATTAACTAGCTGATGACAACGGACTGCGGACTACTGACAAATGACTCCGGATCGCATTCGCAACTTCTCGATCATCGCGCACATTGATCACGGCAAATCGACGCTGGCCGATCGGCTGCTCGAATTAACCGGCGCCGTAACCGGCCGCGATATGGAAGCGCAGGTGCTGGATGACATGGACCTCGAGCGCGAGCGCGGCATCACCATCAAAGCGCACGCTGTCAGGCTGGATTACAAGGCGCAGGATGGCCAGCAATACATCTTGAACCTGATCGACACGCCCGGACACGTGGACTTTTCTTATGAGGTTTCGCGTTCGCTCTCAGCCTGCGAAGGCGCCTTGCTCATCGTCGATGCTTCGCAGGGTGTCGAAGCGCAGACGCTGGCGAATACTTATCTGGCGATTGAAAACAATCTCGAACTGATTCCGGTAATTAATAAGATCGATCTACCCGGCGCTGAGCCTGAGAGAGCCATCGAAGAGATCGAGCACTTCATCGGCCTGGAAACTCACAACGCGATTCTCACCAGCGCCAAGACCGGCGTCGGAGTAGCGGAGGTTCTGGAAGCGATCGTGCGCGACGTACCGCCGCCAAAGGGCGACCCGAACGCGCCGCTCAAAGCTCTGATCTTCGACTCGTGGTACGACTCTTATCGCGGCGTCATAGTTCTGTTTCGCGTCATTGACGGCACTATTCGGCCGGGAATGAAGATTCGCTTTTTCAACGCCGGCCGCGATTATCAGGTAGAGACGCTGGGCGTGAATCGCCCGGGGCCAACGCCGATTGATCAATTGAGTGTCGGCGAGGTTGGCTTTCTAACTGCTTCGATCAAGACGGTGGCAGACGTGCAAATCGGCGACACCGTTACCGAAGCAGCCCGGCCCACAAAGGAACCATTCCCCGGTTATCAGGAAATCAAGCCGATGGTTTTCGCGGGACTCTATCCCGTGGATACAAACCAGTATGAAGAACTGCGCGACGCGATGGACAAGCTGCGCCTCAACGACGCTTCGTTTTTTTACGAGCCCGAGTCGTCCACCGCACTTGGTTTTGGATTTCGCTGCGGCTTTCTCGGGCTGTTGCACATGGAGATCGTGCAGGAACGCCTGGAGCGAGAATTCGATCTCGATCTGATCACGACGGCGCCGGGCGTGCGTTATGTAGTGACTACGACTGACGGCCAGGTTACCGAAATCGATTCGCCGGCAAAGATGCCGGATCCCGGCCGCATAGTGAAGATTGAAGAGCCGGCTATCCGGGCGACCATCCTGACGCCCGAAGAACACCTGGGCGGAATCCTGGCGTTGCTGGAAGAAAAGCGCGGCCAGCAGAAGGGCTTTGAATACATCACCTCGAACCGGGTCATGCTGACCTACGAGCTGCCGCTCAATGAGATCGTGCTGGATTTTTACGATCGCCTGAAATCAACTTCGCGCGGATACGCTTCGCTCGATTATCACCTCGCCGGCTATTGGGAAAGCGATCTGGTCAAGCTCGACATCCTGGTTGCCGGCGAGCCGGTCGATGCGCTGTCGCTGGTGCTGCATCGCGACACCGCGGCAGCGAAGGGTCGGGCCCTGGCGACAAAAATGAAAGAGCTGATCCCGCGTCAGCTTTTTGAAGTTCCCATCCAGGCGGCCATCGGCGCGAAAATCATCGCGCGCGAAACTGTGAAAGCGATGGGCAAGAACGTGATCGCCAAGTGTTACGGCGGCGACATCTCACGCAAGCGCAAACTGCTCGAGAAACAGAAGGAAGGCAAGAAGCGGATGAAGAAAGTCGGCCGCGTAGAAATTCCGCAGGACGCGTTTCTGGCGGTGCTGAAGGTGAATGAGTGATACTGGACGATTCTTGAAGCTGATAGCAAATCACTCAAACTCGCTATCATCCTCAGTCTCGACGATCTCTTGCGCTACCAATTCACTCCAGGCTTTCATCACGTCTTCGCCCGCTTTCATCGACCTTAGAGCTCCGCTAACCACGCCACGCTCCTTTTTCAATTCCGGAAAAGTCAGAAGCAGCATTGCCAGATCGCGCCAGTCTGTGCCGGCTTTTGGTTGGCCGCGCCGCGCGTGATACGAGATTACTTTCTGCGCGATCAGCTCCGGCGGAGACATCACCAGCACTTCTTCGATTCGTTCAGCGCGGGGCAGCGATTCGGCCGGGCGCAGATCAACCAGATGACGGTTGTGCGGCTTATGAATCTGGAACAAGCGATGCCCTTTGCCGGCGCCAATCACGCTCTCTCCAACCGTGATGTGAAAACACTCACTCAGGTGTTCGCGCAACTCCTCGGCGAGTTCTACCGCGCGTGTGGAAACCAGATCAATGTCCTGACTCATTCGCGCTTCACCCACATAAGCGTTGACTGCCTGGGCTCCGAACACAACGGCATCGTCGCGCCCGCGCAAGAACTGAAGCACGGCGTCATGAATCGTCGCCAGGGGCAGTTGTTCGCGCATGGCAAACTCCTCGGAGGTAAGGGTTCCGGCATTGAGCATATTTGAGATAATACGCTCCTCTTCTCACCACCGCCAAGATTCGGTCAGTTGGAACCGCGACAATTCCGCTTGCGGCAATTCCTCAGCACCCAACGAGTCGGTCTGATCAACCGACCAAACTGCGAAAACTCAAAATATCTCCATTGCAAACGCATCGCAATTAACCTGTAATCTCATCGGGCCTTACCTCAAGAATTCCTCAACCGCGCTGGCTATCCTATATGCGTCGATATGGCGCAAAACGCTTCCATAAATGATTTCCAATGACGGAAGGAGGTTGTAATGAAATCGCTTCGCAATCGCTTCTATACGCTCGCCAAGGTGAGCGTGGTTTTAATTGGTCTAACAACAGTTGCGCTGATTCTGCTTACTGCTCCAAGAAAAACGGAAGCCCTGGGCGGCACGCCTTTCGGCCCACCTATCAAGGTGACGCCGGAGCTGGGCTACGGCTACGAGCCGACCGTGGTGGTCGATCGATTCGGCAACATCTTCGCCACGGCACATAAGGAGAATTGGCAACTCGTTCTGGCCCCGGACATAAATTCGCCCACGTACACTCGCAGCATGTCGTGGGCCTGGGTGTCAACAGATGGCGGACATACTTTTGATAACATTCCTGGCATGACGTCTCTTTCTTTGGAGCAGCACGAGTTTGGTGATGAAGGTGATATGACATTTGACGACGCCGGGCATCTCTACTTTGTCGATACAAACGTCGCCGATGACACGTTCACGCGCTGGAGCGTGGCGGGTCCGGGAATGCAAAACATCACGCTTGACTTCACTCGGCCTGTGGTTCCTTCTGCGCAGTTTGTTGATGATCGCCCGTGGGTCACAGCGCATGGCAACGGTAGTGTTTTCTATTTGGGAAACGAAGGGGACAAGGTAACTTATCCACTCGGTCAAGGCACTGGCAGCGGCTTCGGGCCGGGCCGCTACACTGTCTACTCATCTTACGACGGAGGACAGACGTTCGACAGTATCGGCTATACGCTGAAAGATTCGGGTTGGTGCCGGCCTGCGTCAGATCACGCTCCCGGTTCGCCATACGTTTATGCTGTCTGCGGCAACGATGGTGGATCGAACGATGTGTACACGCCGAATAATCCGAAGGGCACCTTGTACGCATACGTCTCCGCGAATGACGGACATACCTTCGAGCGATATGTAGTTGGAAGCTACAACTCAACCGACAGCACAATGAGTTGGCCGACAGTTTCGGTATCGCCTGATGGGTCGATCTGGGCACTCTACGTAGATGCCGCCACGGTAACAAACTGCGGCACGGACATAACCGGCCTTACGACTTGTGACCCCGTGACGAATCGGCTAACGCTCTATCACTCGACGGATCACGGAAAGACGTGGAAAGGACAAGACATCACGCCAGGGCGCGGACGTTATGAGTATGCCTGGTTGGCCGTCTCTCCTGATGGCAAGAAGCTGGGTGTCGGAGTCTATTATCGTCCCAACGATGCTTCAGCGTGGCGTGTCTATGGTGCGGTTTTTAAACCAGGACAGAAGCCCGTGTTGACTTCGCTTGACGAATTCAATCCCGTCGCGCCGGCTTCAGCCAGCGATCCTCCCGGCGATTATATGAACAGCTTCTTCAATCCAGATGGAACGCTGAACGTCATCTGGACACGACGCGAGTTTTCTGCGGGCACGACCATTCTCCGCAGCATCTATTTCGCTCGTTCGCAATAGAAGTTCGATCTAGTGCACCAGTTAATCTGCTCGGGAGTTCACCTCCAGGCATTAGAGCGCAGCGGTGGGTTGACAGATGGCAGCCCACCGCCTCACCTTCATCTTTCCGATTCAATTACCCATAACTATTAGCGGCGAATCTGCCGTCCGAATCGCTAGACTACACTCACCTCTAAGCCTCGCCGGAATGTCAGACTGAGCTCGCGAGGCTCGGCAGCTCTTCTTGCGGCTACAAAACTGCACTGGATAGAGCTATCATCCCTTCAAAATCTGATATGCATTTACTGGAGCGCGCTTCTAAATGAAAACTGTCCTGATAATCGTCCTGCTCTTGGTTCCTCTGTGTGCGGCTGCTTTCGCCCAGCAACCAGACATGCAGATGAAGATGGAGCGGGCAGAGAAGCCTGTGGCCCTGTTTTCCGGTCTGGGTTCGCTGCATCATCCGACCTCAACCAAAAATCCTGAGGCCCAGCGCTTCTTCGATCAGGGATTCAGAATGCTCTACGGCTTCAATCACGAAGAAGCCGTGCGTTCTTTCAAGCGCGCCGCGGAACTCGATCCCCAGATGGCCATGGCCTGGTGGGGCGTGGCGTACGCGCTCGGCCCGAATATCAACCAGGATGTCGATCCAGAGCGAGAGAAATCCGCCTATGATGCGGAGCAGAAAGCCCTGGCGCTGGCAACGAATGCGCCTGCTAACGAACGTGCTTACATCGAAGCTCTGGCCAAACGCTACTCGAACGATCCTAAAGCGGATCTTAAAAAGCTTGCCGTCGATTACAAGAACGCGATGGGCGGTTTGATGAAGAAATATCCGGATGATTTGGACGCCGCGACGCTTTACGCCGAGAGCGCGATGGACCTGCGTCCGTGGAAGCTTTGGAGCGCGGATGGAAAACCCGCCGAAGGCACTGAAGAGATCGTCACGGTGCTTGAGTCGGTGTTGCGGCGCGACCCAAATCATCCCGGCGCGATTCACTATTACATTCACGCCGTCGAAGCATCGCCAAATCCTGAGCGCGCCCTTGCTTACGCGCCGAAATTAGCGGGACTGATGCCCATGGCCGGTCATCTGGTGCACATGCCCGCGCACATCTACGAGCGGGTCGGCGATTACCAGGCGGCGGCGAAGAGCAATACTGAAGCGGCCGCGGCGGATGAAGCTTATTTCAAAGCCACGGGCATGCAGGGTTTCTATTCGATGTACTACGCGCACAATCTTGACTTTCTCGCGGTGGCCCACAGCATGCAGGGCCGTTATCGCGATGCGATTGACGCGTCGAACAAATTGGTTGCCTTCGCCGGACCGATGGTGCGTCAAATGCCGATGGTCGAACCGATTTTGGCGAAGTCGATCTTGATGTGGGAACGCTTTCATAAATGGGACGAAATCATGAAGCAGCCCGAGCCTGATGCTTCGCTGCCATCAACCCTCGCCGTCTGGCATTTCGGTCGCGGGGTGGTGTTTGCCGGGCGCGGCGACATCAAAAACGCGGAAGCTGAACAACAGGCATTCCTGAAAGCTGAAAAGTTGGTTCCTGCCGACTCGATGTCTTCTTTGAATTCGACCAGCAAGGTTCTCACAATCGCCGAAGATGTGCTGGCTGCACGCATTGCTGAAGCAAAGCATGACTACCAGAAAGTTCTGGATAACTTTTTCAAAGGAATCAAAGACGAAGACTCTCTGGCATATGATGAACCACCGCAGTGGTTTCATCCGGTGCGCGAATCGCTGGGCGGCTTCTTGCTGCGCCGCAGAAACTACATTGATGCGGCAGGATTGTTTCGCGCCGATCTGGAGAGAAACAAAAATAGCGGCCGTTCTCTGTTTGGCTTGGCGGAGAGTTTAAAGGCCCAAAAGAAAAGTCAGGCTGGCGCGATCGCCCAACGAGAATTTGAGAGCGCCTGGAAGAACGCGGATACGAAACTGAGCGTCGCTGAACTCTAAGGTGGTGCCGTGAGCGATAACAATCCCAACCGCAGACCCGTCAAACTGGTCACCATCTTTTGTGACGGCTCGAGCCTTGGCAACGGTCGCGACGAAGCGCGCGCCGCGGCGGTGGCTCTGCTTGGTTATCAGGGGTTGTGGCGGGCATTTGGGGCTTATCTTGGCAAAGCGACCAATCAGCAGGCTGAGATTGTGGCGGCGGCGCTCGGCCTGGAAGCGCTAAAAGAACCTTGCCGGGTGCGAGTCTTCACAGACTCGCGCTATGTCATCGAAACGATGAAAGGGAAGTTTCGCCGCAAGACAAATCATGAATGGTGGAAGCGGCTGGACGAAGCGACCGACAGGCACACGATTGAATGGCATTGGTCGCAGGGTCACGTCGGTCACGTGATTCAGGAAGCCGCCGACCGCGCCGCGCGCAAGATTGCCGCCCTCGGTCACGTCGAACCCGCGGTGCTGCAAGACGCGGTGGACAGAGTTGGCGTGATCGAGCCTGAAGACGAAGAGGCGTCGACCGATCCGGAATTGTTTTGAGGCTTGCTCAATCCGCAGATTTCGCCGATTTACTTTCAAACAATCAGATTGAGGACAAGACCTCAACTACCGGCCTCCGCGTCCTCCTTTTTCTGAATTGCGCTAATCTGCGTAATCTGCGGACTCGGGTTCTATCACAGCGCACTCTCGCTTTCCGGCCGTTACGAAACTATAATCCTCACTACGGAAACCCCAGGACATCCTTCTCAGGCGAAAGTACGTGTTACCACAGTCTTCAATACCAAGCGGACGAGGCAGGCGGTTCTATCTGTGCCTGGCCTTTTTAGTTCTTCTGACCGGCGTCGCGCCGATCCTGGCCCAGTCTCCGGACCGGGGCTGGGAGTGGCAGAACCCTCTGCCGCAAGGGAATGCGATCAGCGCGATTCGTTTCGCGGACGACAAGCGTCATGGTTGGGCGGTCGGATCGGACAGCGTAATACTTTACACGTCAGACGGCGGGTTTCAGTGGGAGAGCCAGCACACGCGGACGGTCGTGGCGCTCAATGGTCTCTACGTTTTCGACCGGCAGCGAGCGGTGGTCGTGGGCGCCCGCGGTTTGGTGCTGACTACGAAAAACGCTGGAGACAAATGGACTGAGATTCGCACGCCGACAAAGGATCATCTCTACGCAATTACCTTCGCCTCTGATAATCCGGCTCGCGGTTGGGCCGTGGGAACTTACGGCAGCATCATCACGACAACCGACGGCGGGCTCACCTGGACTTTGCAAAAGAGTTCGGCCCGCGTCCATTTGTATTCAGTTTCATTTAACAATAAGAACATCGGACTCGCCGCCGGCGACCACGGGATCTTGCTGCGAACTATTGATGGCGGACGTCATTGGAAGGAAGCCGTGCGCCTCGGGCCGCTGCCATTTACGGGTGTGACTTTCACTTCCCCCAAACGAGCGATCGCCGTGGGCTATGGCGGCCGGGTCATCGCCAGCGACGACGCGGGTCTATCCTGGGAACCGGTTGACACGCTGATGACCGCCGATTTGCTCTCAGTTTATTTTTCAGACGAAAAGCACGGTTGGATCACCGGCGGAAACGGTTTAGTACTCAGCACCGGGAACGGTGGAAAGCTTTGGTTGCCGACGAGTGTCAGAACCAATCCGCGTCTGGTGACGGTTTACTTTGCCGACGAAAACCTGGGTTGGGCCGCCGGCGGCGACGGCCTGGTGCTGCGTACCGACGACAGCGGGATGGGTTGGCAACGCCTGACCGAAGGTGGGCGCGACGACCTGTCGGACATTTTCTTTCTTGACGGCTCGCGCGGATGGGCCGTCGGCGCGCGCGGAAAAGTTCTGGCGACCAGGTCAGGCGGAAAACTTTGGACGGTGCAGCCGTCTAAGACTACGGTGCGCCTGGACGCGGTCACTTTCACGGATGAAAGAAACGGTTGGGCCGTCGGCGAACAGGGAACCATTCTGCATACGGCTAACGGCGGGATCGTCTGGACACCGCAAACCACCGGCATCCGTGAGGAACTGTTGGGTGTGTGTTTTGTCTCAGCCAGGCGTGGCTGGGCCGTGGGTGCGCGGGGCGCGATTCTGCTCACCGAGGACGGCGGCAATGTCTGGCGCCAGGTCCCTTCAAAGACCCAGGCCTGGCTGGAAGACGTTCGCTTTCTTAACGAGAAACACGGTGTGGCTGTAGGTTCCAGCGGAACCATCCTGCTGACCGAAGACGGCGGTGAAACCTGGAAAGAGGTCGTCCACAATGTGCGCGAGTGGCTTTACGCAGTAGCCTTTGCCGATGCCGGGCGCGGTTATGCCGTCGGCGAAAAAGGCATCATCCTGCGCACTGACAACGGCGGGCTGACCTGGAAAGATCAAGAGAGTAATGCGAAGACCAACCTGTTCGCGATCTCCGTCGCCTCTCGCGATGACGTGATGATTGCCGGGGACATGGGGCGGGTGCTGGTTACTCGCGATGGCGGCCTGACCTGGGAAACACAACCGACCATCACGAGCTCGCCACTGTTTGCGGTCGCTTATCACGGCGGCGCCAACGCCTGGGTGGCCGGTCGCGGCGGCGCCATCCTGCGACGCACTGAAGCTCTGGCGACCGTTAAGTTTCCTACCTCGAAGATCCCGCCTGCTCTTCGTGGTGGCGCGCCCAAATTAAAAGGGCAAGACAGCGGCGAGCAAATCGATCCGGGAGACGACATTCCCCGCGCCGTGCCCCGGGACAAGAAGCCGGTGAAACCTTAAAGACCTCCGCGCAAGTACTCTGGTGATTCCACCACCATCATCGAGTACAATAGTTCAGGGCCCGAACTTCATGTCACAAGCATCATCCGAGCAAAAACAAAACATCGCCACGCGCATTGAAACCGACTCGATGGGCGAGATCAAAGTGCCCGCCGACAAGTATTGGGGAGCGCAGACCCAGCGCTCTCTGCTGCACTTCAATATTGGCTATGACGTCATGCCGCGCGAGATGATTCGGAGCTTCGGCATCCTGAAAAAAGCCTGCGCCCTGGTTAATCATGATCTGGGCAAACTGCCGGCTGATAAAGCAAAGCTGATCGCGGCTGCCTGTGACGAAGTAATCGAAGGCAAGCTGGACGATCATTTTCCTTTGCGCGTTTGGCAGACGGGCAGCGGCACCCAGACGAACATGAACGCCAACGAAGTGATCTCGAATCGGGCGATTGAGATTGCCGGCGGCGTTTTGGGTAGCAAGAAACCGATTCATCCCAACGACGACGTGAACATGTCACAGTCGTCGAACGATACGTTTCCGACCGCGATGCACATTGCCGCCGCCGAACAGATGAATAAGTTGATACCGCGGGTTCGGGAAGTAAAGAGCGCGATCGATGCGAAAGCCGAAGAGTTCAAAGACGTCGTCAAGATCGGCCGCACACATCTTCAGGACGCCACACCTCTCACGGTGGGCCAGGAAATGTCAGGTTGGTCGAGTTTGCTGGGACGCGATATCGAGCGGATGAAAGCCACGCTGCCGGGGCTCTACGATCTGGCGATTGGCGGCACGGCGGTGGGGACGGGTCTGAATGCGCACCCGGAGTTTGGCGAACGCGCGGCGAAAAAGATTGCCGAACTAACCGGCTTACCTTTCAAATCTCATCCCAATAAGTTCGCCGCGCTTTCCGCTCACGATGAAATTGTTTTCTGTAGCGGCGGCTTGAAAACGCTGGCTGCTTCGCTGATGAAGATTGCCAACGACATTCGCTGGCTGGCATCGGGTCCGCGCTGCGGCCTGGGCGAATTGATAATTCCTGAGAACGAACCCGGCTCATCGATCATGCCCGGTAAAGTTAACCCGACGCAGAGCGAGGCCGTGACGATGGTAGCGGTGCAGGTGTTGGGCAACGACGCGGCGATTGGCTTTGCCGGCTCGCAGGGAAATTTCGAATTGAACGTCTTCAAGCCGGTGATGATTCACAATCTGCTGCATTCGATTCGTCTGTTGCACGATTCCTGTCATGGCTTTGTTGAGTACTGCATTGCGGGCATGACGATCGATCGCGAACAGATTGACTATCATTTACGCGATTCGTTGATGCTGGTCACGGCTTTGAATCCGCACATCGGCTATGACAATGCGGCGAAGATTGCCAAGCACGCGCACAAGAAGAAAATCTCGCTGCGCGAGTCGGCAATCGAACTTGGCTTGTTGACCGGCGAGAAGTTCGACGAACTGGTCAAGCCGGAAGAGATGACTCATCCTTAATCCATTTCATCCACAGATTACGCAGATTACACCGATTAGTGTTGAGACAACATGGTAGAGTCGGGTCAACACGTCCTCTTTTTCTACCTCCTTTGCGGGTTTGTCTAATCTGTGAAATCTGCGTAATCTGCGGATTGCTTTTCTGCACGCATGAAGAAATCGAACATCGTCAGCATCGGCCTCCGCGCAAAGACGGCCCGCGCGATCGCCGTCGTGTTGGGTGGAACGACTGAGGCGCCGCTGGTCTTAACAAAGTTGGAAATTCGTCTGGCCGATCCGAAGATACCCGCAACTGCCCAGCCTTATCATGAGGTAATGGATCTACCCTGGGAAGAAAGTCAGAGGGCGGTGCGAAAATCGGCCGTCGCGATCGAGGCGATAGCCCGAAAGGCCCTGACACGTTTGATTAAGGAATTGCATTCGCAGGGAATGAAAGTGTCGGGAGTGGGAATCGTCGGTGCAAGGGATCGGGATCTCGCACGAATCGGTAACTACCACATCAGAGCACACGCGGCCGAGGGCGTTTTGTTCCGTCGTGTGCTTGATCTCGCAGCCGACGCAAACGGATTAAAGAAACGAACGTTCTCGGATCGAGAACTCGATCAAATTGCCGCAACCGAGCTCGGCGCCCAAAGCAACGTCGTAAAGCGTAAGCTGAATGACTTAAGACATACCGTGGCTCCTCCATGGCGAGCCGATGAGAAACAGGCTGCTACTGCCGCTTGGTTAGTTTTGCATCGTCCTGGTAGATAGATTCGGAAAGCGTCCGCATTGCCTGACCCAGACGATCGGTCTTTCTCCGCCTCCTCTGCGGCGTTGTCTAATTTGTGAAATCTGCGTAATCTGCGGACTCTGTGCCCGACCCAAACGACAAAGTTAAAGAGAACGTTTCCGGCCCCTTCTACGTCGACAGTACTTGCATTGACTGCGACGTCTGTCGTGACCTCGCTCCGGGAAATTTCCTGCGCTCTTTCAAACACGCCTATTCCTTTGTCAGTAAACAGCCTGAGAATGAAACCGAACGGGCCGCGTGCGAAGAAGCGCTGGCCTGCTGTCCGGTCGAAGCGATTGGGAGTGATGGGAAGTAGCGCAAGTTGTTAACTTGCGAGCGCAAATTAGCAATTTGCGCTACCTTGCCTGACATTCGCGCGCGAAAGTCTTATAATTCAAGTATTCGATTTTCCCTGAAAACCCCTGAATGATTTCTGAACGGAGTAGCTATGTCCGGCGAATCGTTTGAGCGTTATTTTCGGTCAATTGGCAACTCGCGCGAAAAGCGCCCTTCGGGACGCTTGTGGTGTCCGGCGGCTGATGTCTATCGCACGAGCGACGGTTGGATCGTGAAAGTCGACCTCGCGGGCATTAGGCCTGCGGACATCAACATCACGATTGACGGGCGCGTGTTGCGCATTAGTGGCTCGCGCCGCGACGGCATCTGCGGCGAGGGAGTCTCTCATTATCAACTCGAGATTACGTACAGCCGCTTTGAAAAGATGATTCAGTTTCCCCGCTCTATCGAGCACGCGTCGATCGCGCGCGATTATCATGACGGTCTTTTGATCCTGCGGCTGCAGGAGGAAGCCGAGAACTCGAGCAAGGCCCGAGCCGCCGGCTCCAAATAACCATCGAACAAGCCAAATATTTTGTAGGCTTTCATTCTTGAACTAATGGTTGAAGAAAAAACAAGTCCTGACCCGGAAGCGCCGCCCGCCAACACTAAACCCGAAGGCGTGCCGTTTGAGATTCCGGTTCTGCCGCTGCAGAACACCACGCTGTTTCCGGAAACTATGGTGCCGCTGGCAGCCGGCCGGCCCGCTTCGATAGCGGCGGTCGAGGCTGCTCTTTCCAGCGAAGAAAAACTGCTCGCCTGTATCAGCGTGCGGCCTGATCACATCAGCGATCAGGATGCGAAACCGTCAGAGCTGTTTGAGATTGGCACCCTGGTAATGATCAAGCGGATGGAGCGCCTCGAAGAAACGCTGCATCTGATTGTCCAGGGCACTGATCGAATTCGCGTTCTGGAATGGGTACAGGAAACGCCGTTTTTGCGGGCGCGGGTGCAGATTCTTCCCGAGCTCGAAGTAAAAAACAAAGAGGAAGTCGAAGCTGCCAAACGCAACGTTCAGGCCCTGATTCAGCAAGCGCTCGCTTATCTGCCGCAAGTGCCGCCGGAAGTTCGCATGGTTGTGCTGGCCGCGGACGATCCGGTAAGGCTGGCATATTTTCTGGGCTCGATCCTGAGTCTGGGCGTTGAGAAAGAACAGCAGATGCTCGAAGCCAATTCGGTGGACGAGCTAATGCACCTGGCCCATGATTTTCTAGCGCGCGAAGTCGAAATCATCCGCCTGCGTTCCAAGATTGCCAGCGAAGCCCAGACCGAGATGGACAAAGCGCAGCGTGACTATGTGCTGCGCCAGCAGATGCGCGCGATTCAGAAAGAGTTGGGCGAGGGCGAAAGCGGCGAAGAGGCCGAGGCGTCACAACTGCGCGAGCGCCTGGAGAAGGCGGATCTGCCCGACGAAGTTCGCAAAGAAGCCGACCGCGAGTTGAGCCGGATGGAAAAGTTGCCCTCGATGGCGCCCGACTATCACGTCATCCGCACTTATCTGGATTTCATTCTCGAGCTGCCGTGGAAGAAATCTTCCGAGGATCGGCTTGATTTGAATGAAGCGCGAAAGGTGCTGGACGAAGATCACTTCGGGCTCGAAGACGTTAAGGAACGCATCCTGGAATTTCTGGCGGTGAGGAAGCTGCGGGCGGATTCAAAGAGCCCGATTCTATGTTTTGTGGGAGCCCCCGGAGTGGGTAAGACTTCACTGGGACGTTCAATTGCGCGCGCCATGAGCCGGCACTTTGAGCGCATCAGCCTGGGCGGGATCCGCGACGAAGCCGAGCTGCGCGGACACCGGCGCACCTATGTGGGCGCGATGCCGGGACGCATCATTCAATCGATTCGGCGCGCTGGAGTAAATAATCCGGTACTGATGCTCGACGAGATCGATAAGCTGGGTGCAGATTATCGCGGCGACCCGTCGGCGGCGCTATTGGAAATCTTAGACCCCGAACAGAACAGCACCTTCACGGATCACTATCTCGATCTGCCGTTCGATCTTTCGAAAGTTTTCTTTATTGGCACGGCGAACCAGCTCGGGCCGATCCCACCGCCGCTACGCGATCGGATGGAGGTGATTCAGCTTTCCGGTTACAGCGATCGTGAGAAGCTGCAAATCGCCAAACAGTATCTGGTGCCGCGGCAGGTGCGCGAGAATGGTCTGACCCCGGCGCAGCTTCAGTTCACCGACGATGCACTTAAACTGATTGCCGCCCGCTATACGCGCGAAGCCGGCGTGCGCCAGCTCGAGCGCAACATCGGCCGTGTGGCCCGCAAAGTCGCGCTCAAAATCGCGCAGGGCGAAACTGAAAATATCGTCCTGGACGCAGGCGACGTTCACGATTACCTGGGCTCGCCGCGTTTCTATCTCGAAGAAGCGCGCAAGGAATTGCCGGCTGGCGTGGCCACCGGCATGGCCTGGACTGAAATGGGTGGTGAGATTCTGTTCATCGAAGCCACGCTATTGCCCGGCGGCAGCGGTTTGACGATCACGGGACAACTCGGCGAAGTCATGCAAGAGTCGGCGCGGGCCGCGCGTTCATATCTGTGGTCGCACGCGGATGAATTCGGGATCAGTCCGGAGATGTTCAAGAGTTATGGCGTGCACTTGCACGTGCCCGCGGGGGCGATTCCGAAAGACGGCCCCTCGGCCGGCGTAACTATCACCGCGGCCCTGGCTTCGCTCTATACCGGCCGCCGCGTGCGTCCCGACACGGCGATGACCGGCGAGATTACACTTTCAGGGTTGGTGTTTCCCGTCGGCGGGATCAAGGACAAGGTCCTGGCCGCGCATCGGGCCGGCATTCATCGAATCATTCTGCCCGCGCGCAACGAATCCGACCTGGAAGACATTCCCGAAGACGTGCGCCGCGAACTCGAGATCGTTCCCGTCACCCGCATCAACGAAGTCGTGGACGCGGCGCTGGAGAAGCTGGTCGCCAATCCGCCGCCACCTGTTCCCGAAGAGCTTACCCGGCGCCGGCCACCTGAGCCCGAACCGGACCAGCCACCGATGATCGCGCGCGAGCGATAAGTGTCGGTCGGGCGCTGCGCGGACGGCGACTTTTTGGAACTAGACACGCCTTCCTGAGTTACACTTATCAGGTTTCTCTCTCCTCGCGCTCTCCAACGTTATAGCTGGATTCAAAACAAACAAAGGAGTGACGCCATGAGCTTAACTCGCTCGTTGATTCTCTCGGCATTGATCGTCGCCGCAGCGTTCGTTTCAGTCTCTGCGCAGGGACGTTGGCAACGCGTGCCGCCGCCACGCGATCCGCAGTTCTACGTAACTCGAAACAACCTCGAAGAGTTCGAGAGCCGAATGGAAACGATCCTGGTCAAGGGCCGCAGTTATGTCGCGACCTTGAAAGCGCAGAATGGCTATGCCCGGGTCGAGGCCACTGAGATTCGCGACACCGTCAGCTCGACCCGAGTTGCCGGAGTGGTGATCACGATCGTTGCCGATTCCGGCCCTCCCGGCGAGATTCGCGCATTGATCGACTATGAGGAGATCGATCCGCTCGTCAAAGCGTTCGATACCATCGCCAAATCGGATGACTCGATTACCAGGCTCACACACTTTGAAGCCCGCTATCGCACCAAAGCCGACTTTGAGATCATGGTTTTCAAGCAAGTCTCAGGCGGAGTGGCCGCCGCGGTTGAAGCGGGTTTTTTTGATCGACCGCGGCTGCTGATGACGCTCGATGATTTTGTAAAACTGCGCTGGATGATCGTGCAGGCTAAAGAAAAATTAGACGACATTAAGTGAACCGGAAATCCGCAGATTAGACAGATTTCGCCCGATTAGCAGGGATCACACCAGAAATTCTTCACTGTTTGTCGGCAACTGCTGCTGAGTCTGATTAATCTGTGAAATCTGCGGACTCGTGTCCGGGCTCGAAATTAACGAATTGCGACACTCAAGGTGTAACTCGCAACGGCGCCTTTTCTCCTGGCGGCGGATCGCATCATGAATACGCGGATCAAGTAATCCCCTGACTCTGACAATCGCTCTGACCACTCGGTAGTTTCATTCATTTCGGTGGCCCGTCCGTTAATCGAGTAAATGACGAAGTAGGCACCCGGGTTCGACGACTTCAGCCGCACGGTCATCTCCTGGCCCGCGCTCGCTCCTACCACATAGTCTTTTGTATCAAAGCCGGCAATTCTACCGCTAATGGTCGTGGACGAATGACTGCGAGCGAATCGAATACGTTGCGGATTGCTTTGGGCCGCCACGGAAAACAGTGAAGAGAGAATTACCGCCACACTCAAACCGAGCGTCATTGCTTGATGACGACTGTTCGAATTTGCTTTCACGAATCCATCCTCCATTCGGCAGGCCTATCTGTTCTCTGAGGGCGCCGACTTATCGGGCTTTTTTTGAAATCGAGGGAAAACGCTTCCTGATGTGAAACGACGGGTCCCTCCGCATCAACTTCTTGCTCAGGTCGGTGCTGAGCACCGACTGCATGGCGAGTCTCATGCTGGGATTTCGATTCAACAGTTGGGTCACCTTTGCCTTGGGCCAGGTGATGTAACGGGTGGGCTGCAAGGCGCGCACGGTTGCGCTCGCAGTACCGCCCGTAATGAAACTGACCTCGCCGATGAAATTTCCGTCCCTCAACTGGACGACTTCCTTGCCATTATTCTCGACGCTGACCAGTCCGTTATAAATTAACATTACGGCATTAATCGGCTGCTCTTCGACGGCCAACACGTCACCCGGTCTTGCCTCCATCCATTTCGCCACGCGCATCAGCTTCATGAATTCGAAGGGAGCGAAATTCTTAAACAGAGTGTCGTGCAGTTCCTTTTCCTCTTCGGTGAAGTGGATACCGGTGCGTTCCCTGATGATGATCGCGATCTGCACAATATTGATGACCGCGAACAGCATGTTCCAATAGATGACGCTCCAGAGCGGCGTGGCCGGCACGAAGTAATTAAAAGCAATTCCGGCGAAACATGAAAGAATGGTTAACAAGCGAAGCCAGAGAATGTCTTTCAGGAGGTAGGCCGCCATGGTCAAAATCGACGCGAGGTGGCCGGCCAGATGTCCAACTAACATATTATCCACAGGGAATCCTCCGCGGGTTCACACTGGCTACACCGGTGTGGCCCGCCAACGATCTTTCGGTCTTGCCCAACCTACAGAGTAATGTTGCCTATCGAAAAGTATTCACGCAAGGATTGGGAACAGAAAAAACAGTTCTTTCCAGAAAACGATTTGTGTTTTAGGATGAGCGGGCGCTGCGCGCCTGACTTGATATGAAGCACCGAAACATTTATCGGCTGTTGCTGTTGACGCTGCTTGTCGGCCTCGCTGTTTGGCTGGTCAGCGCAATTGACGAATCACAAGCGGGCCACGCGCAAGTACCGCCCCAGTGCGACATGTCTTTCCCGCTTCCCAATCCGAGCGACATCGGCACGGCAAAGTTCGAGAAGTTACTTTACTCGTTCCTCGATAAAGGATGTTACAAAGCCTGGATCGCCGATTCACAGATTCGCAATACCGGACCGTTCATTGGTGGCCTCTCGTACGGCACACATGATGCCGTGAAAGTTTTCTATTCCAAAGAAGCATGGGACTGGCTCAAACACCGCGACCGGCAGGGCGACATTCCGGACGGCGCGATGATCGTGAAGGAAATGTTCCCATCACCGGCCCGGGAAGGCTTGAAGCTGACCGGCTGGACCGTGATGGTCAAAGACAAGAAAGGCTCGTTCGACGGTTGGTATTGGTCGTATCACGCGCCCAACTACGCTCCGGAAAATCCGGCGATTGATTATCCCGATTCTGGCTTTGGACTCTACTGCCTCAGGTGTCATGCGTCGGCGGAAAAGGAATCGACTTTCGCCACGGCCAAAAACGTCGAAGGCTCGCCCATCTCTTTCAACATAGAAGTGCCGACGATGCTGCCGCTGCCGCCGCCGAAAGAGGACATGCATTCACAGATAGCCAGAAGGAAGTCGATCGATAGCCGGCCCTTTGCCACGCCGCGAAGCGGACCCGATCCCGACTTCCTGGCCCAGTTCAAGGGAATGCCCAATATCACAGCGGCGCAGGTCAAGCGTTTTCCCGGCGAAAGTCTTGATCACGTTGTTCCCGACGCCGGCGGCCCTAAAGGTTTTCTCACTTCCAGCCAGTGCATGGGTTGTCACTCGGCGACCAACGACGACATGGTTTATCCGTTTGGCGAGTCGAATGCAAAGCCGATAAATATCTCGCCCTATACCGAGTGGCGAGCCTCAATGATGGGCCTGGCCGGCCGCGATCCAATCTTTCACGCGCAGCTCGAATCTGAAAAGACGCTCTACCCTGAGCGCACGGAATTCTTTGACAACACTTGTTACCGGTGTCACGGCGTCATGGGCCAGCGCCAGGTAGAGTTGGACAAGAACCAACCCTTCACGCATCAGATGGTCTATGCGTTGCCTGGTGACGCGGACGGCAAGTATGGCGCGCTTGCGCGCGACGGAATCTCGTGCGCTGTTTGTCATCAGATGTCGAAGGAAGGTTTGGGGACGCCGCCGGTCTTCACCGGGAAGTTTAAGCTGGAACTCCCCAACCTCATGAATGGCCCGTACGAACAAGTGGCGACGCTGCCGATGAAACAAGCGCTGGGAATTACCACGCGTCTCGCCGATCACATCAAATCGTCCGCGCTGTGCGGCAGCTGCCACACGGTCATCCTCCCGGTCCTTGACAGCAGGGGGCGTCAGCTAAAAGACGAGAATGGAAAGCCGAAAGAGTTTTACGAACAGACTACTTATCCTGAGTGGCTCAACAGTGTCTATCAAAACGAACGGGCGCCGGTAAATCGCGAGACGGTGCGGACCTGCCAGGATTGCCACATGCCCAAAGATTTTCGGGGCCGGCAGATCCTCTCGCGCATCGCCAACATTGAAGACAACAATTATCCGTACACTGATTACCGCGCGCCGGATAAGGAAATTACGCTGCGCATACGCGATCAGTATTCGCGACACACACTGGTCGGCGTCAATCAATTTGGCCTGATGATGTTCCAGCAGTTTCCGGCGATCCTGGGAATCCGCACGGCGGATTACATGTATGGACAGGGCGCTTTGGGTTTAGAAACGTCACAAGCCTCGAGCCATGATTTGGCCACTAAAGACACGGCCAAAATTGAAGTGACCTCACTGACCCGTAACGACAATTCTCTCGAAGCTTCGGTCCGGGTTGAGAATCTGGCGGGACACAGTCTGCCGTCAGGCGTCGCCTTTCGCCGGGCCTTTCTTACTTTTGAAGTGCTGGACAGTTACGGCAAAGTGATCTGGGCTTCAGGAAGAACGAACAGTGTCGGGGCGATCGTGGCCGGCACGAGCGCAGAGATTTTGCCAACTGAGTTCTTCTACGATCCCGCAACGCGCAAGCAGGTTTTTCAGCCGCACTACGAAGTCATTAACGATCAGCGCCAGGTGCAGATTTACGAAGAAGTAATCGAGGATCCCCAGGGAAAGATCACCACCAGCTTTACCGCTTTGAATCATCCGGTAAAAAACAATCGCCTGTTACCGAAAGGCTGGCGGGCCGACGGACCTTACGCCGAACATACCGGCCCACACGGAGACGCCGAACACGATCCTGAGTACGTGAACAAATCAGGAGCAACCGGCGCGGACCGAATTGTCTATCGAATTCCCCTGAATGATCAGACGCGCGGCGCCGTCTCTGTCCGAGTCACGCTCAACTATCAGGCGATTCCGCCTTACTACCTTAAAGACCGCTTCACGATTGGCAAGGGAGCTGAAACCGAGCGTCTGGCCTATCTCGCCAGTCACCTGACGGTCGCGGGCACTCCGATTGAAAGCTGGAAACTGCGCCTGGTGTGCACGACGCGAAAACTGGACGACACAAAGAGTTCGGCGTGTGGTCACTAAACTGGGGCCGCTTCGTGTGATTTCGTGGATCTTGCTTTTGCGCAGAAACGATCCACTAAATCACACTAAGGATCACGAAACCATAAAAACTCTTTGCTTCATGAAGCATCGAGATCCCGCATTCAGTAACGATGTGAAGGCAGGCCGATGTGGATGTGCGGGCCGGTGGCCACGCCCGGTATCGCGCCGCGAAAAGCCGAGAAGGGAATCCCGTTCGCGCGCAGATATTCCATCAGCGCCTGACCTTCCGCTCCGTCAGGATTCAACGAGACGTCCATCGCGTTTCTATGATCCAGGCGCCAGCGATCGTGAATCGCTCCCTGGCCAAACACGGCGATGGGAAGCGGCCGATTGAACCTTTGCAGGAAGAAGTTCTGAATCTTGCCGGCGTTTGACAACACCCAGCCTCCGGCGCCGCTATAGCGAATAAACGAAGTCGTCTGCACATAACCGCCTTTGGGCAGGCGGCCAAGTTTAGCGATTTGTTTGTCGCCTTCGATTTCGATCAGCGTCTGCGCGATCTGTGTGTCGGCCGAAGCGATTTGCTGCTTGACGCCACTCACTTTGTCTTTCTCCACCGTGATTGCCCGCTCGTTATCTTCGAGTTGGTTTTTTGAAATCAATCCATCCTTGAACAGTTTCTGTGACTGAGCGTAACGAGCTTCCGCTTTGCTCTCGCTGGCTTCATACAGCGCCAAAAGCTTTTCCAGACTGGCTTTGAGTTCCTTGGTGGTCTTGATGTATTCGTCGCGGAGCTTGTCGAGTTCGGTGGGCGGCTTCTGTTTTGGTTTCTGAGTTTTCTTCGCCGGCTTTCGTTGCTTGACCGTAGATTTCGTTTGAGCTGAGACATCATGCCCGCTCGCGGCTCGTTCCCGACCGAAGCAGATCGTGAATAACGGGCACAAGAGGCACACGAATAAGAGCACTCGGTGATTAATCAAGGTCATTTCGATATGTCTTATGATAGATCGGGGAGTCCGTGTCCGCGAAACGCGATACAGAACCGGGAGCGGTAGCGACCGGATCATGGACTCGACTTGAGTGGCGGCATCCCCTCGCTACCGCTCGGGGTTCCGTACCCAGCCGTCCGTTCGACGGACTCAGTAGATAACTACTCGCTCGCGATCCCGGTGTCGTTGTACGATGTAAAGTCACAAATCTAATGCCGAAATCATCCGAAGCTATGAGGATCAATAATGAAGTTCTAGATCGACTCTGGAATGATCCTGACGTCCGGGAACTCACAGACTCCTCGAAAGAGATAATGCCGAGTCAGGTCTCGGAGGGCGAACTAGTCATCGATTATGATCACTTGGTCGAAGGCGGATATGTCGGTGAACCCCCGTATTTTCATATACGGCTCGGCCGATTTGCCATCTATCGCGCGAGCGCTGTCTATAAGGATTACTGGATTAGACTTAAGTTGCCGAGAGGGAAAAGGAACAGTCTGTATTCACTCTTTAAAAGATAATAACAAGACGCACAGGATCGTGTGAAAGAAGTTGAGTCACGGTGCGATAAGACTCGCCATAGCCGCGTGAAACTCATTCGCTGCCGATCCGCTTCGTACGAAATCAATTTGAGTCTGCAATTCCCGCTGAATCGCTTCTAATCTCGTCTGCAATTCAGAATCATCCGCAATAGTGGTACGCGGAAAAAAGATTGAATAACAATTTAGCAGCCCCAACGCCACATTCGCGATGAAGAAGTAGCAGGACTTCGCCTGTCTTTCGTCGAATTGACAACCCATTATGGGTCGCATGCGCTTGGTAGAACCTGTGATTTCTGGCGCAGCGAATTCACCGCGGAATAACAAATTAGCGCTCCCGTGGGCAAACCTTGAGAGCGGAAAACCATAAATCTGCTCGTACGCGTTGTTAGAAAATTCATTAAACATTGTGCTGAAAGGAATGCGACCGCGCCTTGTTTGGCTAGTATTGTGTTGCGCAAGTTGTTCGGGATGTCGCTCGAAGTAGCGCATCTGAATAAACACCTCAAATAAGTGTCGAATCAATACCCAAGTCTCCAAATAGTTGGCTTGCCGCCAGAGGCGAAAGGCCGTCAGCAAAGTGTAAATCGCCTGCGCGTATTGACCGACGCAATATACCTGAAAACTTCCCCGATCTGTTGAGATTGGCTCGAGAGAACCATGGCAGTATTGCACTCTCAACAGTATGTTAATGGTGTCTGTAACACTTAACGGAATATTTCCATAGTTTTCGTCAGTAACTCGCACAGCTTCTTCTTCTGTTTGAATCACAAATTGAATGTCGGGGAATCGCGGATTGTTTTTCATTGGCCTACGCCAAAGTCGCTGAAGCATCCTAGCAAGACTCTGCATAACGGCAATTTACCAAGCCTGGATCCTCACAATTCATCAAACATCACTTCATCGACATAGCACCAGCCCCACTCTTCTCCGGGTTGGAAGGACTTGATGATTGGGTGAGAGGTCGCATGAAAGTGTTTCGTGGCGTGTTTGTTTGGTGAAGAGTCGCAACAGCCAACGTGCCCGCAGGTCATACAAAGGCGCAGGTGTACCCACGTGGCGCCAATGCGCAGACAATCTTCACAGCCGTCGGCGCTGGGAGTTACTTCCTTAATCTGATCGAGATGTGTGCATGCTGTCATATCGCCCTCTTTCCTCCGTTACACTTTTTTAGATGTGTTCAAATCAACGCCCGAATCCATCCGCCATCGACCGGAATCGAAGTCCCGGTGATATAGCTGGCGCGTTCGGAAACCAGAAAAGCGGCCAGCGCAGCAAATTCGCGCGGCTCGCCCAGTCGCTGCATGGGAATCTCTTTTTCCCATCTCGCGACAAACTCAGCCGGGCTGATGCCTTCCTTTTCAGCCATCATGCGCGACAAATCTTCGATGCGTTCGGTGCGCGTATACCCGGGCATGATGTTGTTAACCGTAATTCCCAACGGCGCGACCTCATTCGCCAGCGTGCGCGCAAATCCTGTTACGGCCGCGCGCAAACTGTTGGACAAGATCAGGTTTTCGACCGGCTGCTTCACTGCGATTGAAGTTATGTTAAGAATGCGGCCCCAACGCCGCTCTTTCATACCCGGCAAAACGTTGCGCGCCAGTTCGACCGCGCTGAAAAGCAAAAGACGAGTCGCGGCTTCCCAATGTTCAATAGTGAAACTCTCGAATTGTCCCGCGGGCGGACCGCCGGTGTTCGTTACCAGAATGTCTATGCGGCCGAATCTCTCGATACCGGACTGCACTAATCGCGCAACATCGCCGGAATTGGAAACGTCAATCGCCAGGGCGAGTACTTTGGCGCCGGTCGCTTTCGCGATCTCGTTCGCGGTGTTGTTGATGGTCCCAGCGTTGCGCGAGCAGATGACTAAAGAAGCTCCTTCAGCCGCGAGTTCTTCGGCGACGGCACGGCCCAGTCCGCGACTGGCAGCGGCAACCAGAGCGACTTTTCCTTTGAGTCCGAGATCCATTTTATTAAATCATTTTGATCATTTATTTATTGAATCAATGAAACAATGAATAGATGAATCAATAATAACGCTACTTCTGTCTCAAGTAATCGTCCGTCTTATCCAGCCAATCCTGTCGGGGCGGACTGAAGACATCAACGTCGAGAGTATCTTCCAGAGCTTCAGCTTTGTGTGGAACGTGCGAAGGAATGTGCAGGACCTCTCCTGCCAGCACATCGATTACCTGCGCTTCATCCGCGCCGATCCAAAAACGCAGGCCGCCTTCCAGGATGTAAGTGATCTGCTCGTTCTCGTGCGAATGGCGCGGCACGATCGCGCCTTTCTTTAGATAGACGTGCGCCAACATCATGCGGTCGCCGGTAATCAGCTTTCGTGAAAGCACGTCAGACAGCGGCTCTTCGGGAATATCATTCCAGCGGTGATGCGTGACAGTTTTTTGCTCCATAAGTTATCTCCCAAGGGTGGCGCAAATTGGTAATTTGCGGCGCGTCGCAAGTTAACGACTTGCGCTACAATCAGAGCCCACAAATTACCGCATGCGTAACGGCAAAGTAAATCCGGAACCGGTATGCTGAGGCCGGCGTGCAAGTTGAGGTTGCCGGCTCTAAACTGACCCACCGCACGTGATATGATTCCTGACCAATATGGATCTTTAGGTAACCAAACCGGTCCGTTTGCCGTCTAAAGCTTTCAGATACGTCCGCAACGGATCGCTCTCCAAACGCTTTTCGAGGTAAGAAATAATGTTAATCAAGAAGTTTGCTTCGATTTTCGTCTTGCTTGTGTCCGTGGTGTATTGCTTTGCGCAGGACCCTTCTCAAACTGCCACGGCGCAGTCGACACCCGATCCCGGGCAACAGCAGGAAGAAAAACTTAAGCTTGAGCGCAAAGCCACGGTTTTGCTCGAACAGGTAGTCACTGAAGCGCAGGGGATGAAGCTACCTGAGAATCGCGTGCGCGTACAGATTACCGCGGCCGACATGCTTTGGGATCGGAGCCAGGCGCGCGCGCGGGGATTGTTTTCCGACGCGGCGACGGTGCTCGGGCAGATGGCGCTCGATGCCGACCGAACGGATCGCGAAGAGGTGCAGACGCTGAATCAGTTGCGCCAGGAACTGGTGTTGACCGCCGCGCGTCATGATGCCGACCTTGCTTATCAAATGCTGCGTTCGACCCAATCGTTGACTGCTAACAGCAACGCCTTCAACAGCCGGCGCTTTCCTGTCGACCCGCAAAGCAATCTGGAGCAGAACCTGTTAGCGGCGATTGCCGCCAGCGATCCGAAAGTTGCATATCAAAAGGCGAACGAATCTCTGGACAAGGGCGAGTATCCGACTGCCCTGGCCCGGGTGCTGGCGCAATTGCAAGCGAAAGACCCGGAAGCATTCAAGAAGCTTTCGGACAAGACCCTCAGCCGTCTGGGTGCCGATAATCTCCTGGCCAGCCGCGAAGCAACCAGCCTGGCGATGAGTTTGCTGATGCCCGGTCCGCGAGCAAGTGCTTCAACTTCCGCCGATGCAAACAAGCCTGCGGCAAACACTGCGCAGGTACTGAACGAGTCGGCTTATCATGACTTGATGGATAACGCAGTTACGGCGTCGCTCAATGTTACGTCGCTTGGTCCGGAAAACATGAATCGCGGCGGCGGAGGTCGGGGTCCATTTCGCGCGGCCCAGCAAAATCAACAAAGTACTACATCCCAGAACGCTCCAGACGAAACACAGGTGCGACAGAACAACGCCCGCATGCTGCTGTTTGGTTTGTCGACGATGCTGCCACAGATCGATCAGTACCTGCCTGAGCGTGCCCCGGCCCTGCGACAGAAGCTAACCGACCTGGGCATGGGAAATAATGCCATGATGAACTATGGCAACCAGATGCGAACCGCCATGCAGCAGGGCACCAGCGATAGCCTGGAAGCGGCCGCCAAGGCGGCGCCGCCACAGATTCAGTCGCGGCTCTATCAGCAGGCGGCCCAGAAAGCGATTGACGAAGGTAATACAGATCGCGCGCTGCAAATCGCCAACGATCACCTCGACGAATCAGGGCGCAATTCGATCATGCAGGCGGTCGACTTCAAGCGCATGGCTACCGATGCTTCACCGGAAAAGCTCAACGAGATCAAACTAAAACTCGCGGCTTTACCGTCGGATTCAGATCGCGTGAAGTATCTGATCGAGCTGGCCAGCGCCACGCAAAAGGACAACCCGAAACTGGCGCTGCGGTTCCTCGAGGATGCGCGCACTCTGGTTAGCAGGCGAGCCACGAACTTCAAAGAGTTTGAGGATCAACTCCAGGTTGCCGACGCTTTTGCTCCTCTTGATCCGAAGCGAAGCTTTGATCTGCTCGAGTTGGGAATTGCGCAACTCAACGAATTGTTGGCCGCGGCCCAGGTGCTGAATGGATTCGAAGTAGATGTCTTCCGTGACGGTGAACTTCCGCTTCAGGGCGGGAGCGACCTGGGCAATATGATAGTGCGTTACGGGCAGGAACTAGCGGCGTTGGCGAAAATCGATTTTGACCGCGCTCGGATGACCGCGGATCGCTTTCAGCTGGCCGAGCCGCGTCTGCTGGCCAAGCTTTCCATCGTGCAGGTTGCATTCGGAGTGCAACCAACGGTCGTGAACAATAACCGCCGCCCTCAGGACTTTCAGTTCCTGGTGCGATAGTTAGCAATCGGCATCGTCGGGCAGTAGCCCGACTCAAAACAAGAAGGATGCTTTGAGGCGAAGGGGAAGCGCTCGCTTAGGCGAGCGTTTCTGTTTACGCTGACTGGATTGTTGGAGTCGCATCTTCTGGACCGCGACCTTCAAAACCTCTCTCACCTGCTGATCCCAGTACTCCCAATTGTGATTGCCGGGCAGCTCGCGGTACTCGTGAGGGATCTTCTTCTCGCGCAAAAGCGCGGCGAACTTTTGATTCATATCGACCAGGAAATCTTCGGTGCCGCAGTCCAGATAGAAATAGGGCAGCCCGGCCACCCGGGAAGCGGTTAGTCCACGAGTGATTTCAAAAATATCGTTTCTTTTACGCGTCTCAGATCCTACCGGCCCAAAGACACCGAAGACTGAATCGCGAATCGATTTCAGATTCTTCAAGTCGTCCTCTGTCCACGACGCTGTTTCCACCGCTCCGCTCAGCGAACCGGCAAAGGCAAATTGATCGGGATATTTCAATCCGAACTTGAGCGCGCCATAGCCGCCCATCGACAGCCCGGCAATTCCGCGCCCATAACGCGTCTGGATCGTGCGAAACCTTCTGTCGACGTCCGGAATAAGTTCCTGCAGGATGTAGCTTTCATACTTGTCCGCCGCCGTGCCCGCGCTGTCCGTGTACCAACCGTCGTTGCCTTCCGGCGTGACGACGATCATTCGATAATCCGCCGCATAATCCGCGAGATTTGTTCTGGTGACCCAATCGCTGTAGTGACCTGAAAGGCCGTGCAACAGGTACAGCACCGGATACCTGCTCCGCGGCGATGTCTGGTAATCGCGGGGCAGGATGACGTTGTAGGGCAGAGTTTTTCCAATCAGCTTGCTCTGGAGTTGAACCGTTTCGACCGGCGCTTTTTGGGCGTTAACGGTGAGTGTGAAGAGAAAAACAGTAGCCAGCAGAGTAACGCACGATCTGCGGCTTGCGATTTTGACTCTAGTGTTTGGGCGGTTCATTTAAGCTCGAAACGAGATTGCTTCTCTTATAAGATGGATCTTCAACGCAAAGGTCGCAAAGTCTTTCGCAAAGAGCGCTAAAAAGTTTTCCCTTGCGAAACTTTGCGAGATCTCTTCGCGTCCTTTGCGTTAAGCCTTGGTCGATCTATTACTACTCAATTGAGTAAGGGCCGGCATCAAAATCAAGACCCCGCCAGCCATGATTGATAGATTCGTCTCTGTTGTTCCGTCGCTTGGACCAGCGGAACTATTCGATAAGACGCATCGACCCGGCTACCCAGGCGAATGTCAAAGTTGCGGAGATCGTCAAAGCGGAACACCGTTAAGCGCACCTTGCCGCCGGGACGCTTGGCCGCGATCATTGACTCGAAAGTGTCTTTGGTAACGCGCGCGCCATCGAGTGCCACAATCTCATCCTTTGCATTCAGTCCCTGCTCGTAGGCCGGCGTGCCGCTGCGGACGCTGATGACCATCAGATGGTCGCCCTGCTGATCGAGGTCAGCACCCAGAAAAGCTTTTTTCGGCACGGAAGCATCCGCTTGCCCGATGCCGCGGCCGCCCTGCTCCAGACGCAGTCCGGCGCCGGCCAGTATTTCGTCATAGGCAGGAACCAGGTCGTCCCTGCCACGCACATAGCGCGCGAAAAATTGTTCCAGAGAGGCGCCGGCCATCTGCTCACAGGCTTTCTGAAAATCCGCGGGGGTGTAGTTGCGTCCTTTCTGAAAAAACTCTGTATAGAGATAACGCATTACATCGTCGAGTGACTTACGGTTATCAGTGCGCCGGCGAATTTCCAGATCCAGCAACAGACCGAGCAACTCGCCTTTGTCGTAATAAGAGATTTGCGAGTTCACCGAGTTTTCGTCCGGGCGATAGTATTTTATCCACGCGTCAAAGCTGGCTTCCTCTACACTCATCACCTCACGACCGGGCGTATTCTGAAAGTCTTCGATCTGTCTGGCGAGGTGATTAAGATAGTCCTGGTTCGAAATCAGTCCGGCCCGTCGCATCATCAGATTGCCGTAGTACTCGGTGATTCCTTCGGCCACCCATAACAGCCGCGTGTAATTTTCCCTGTTGTACTCAAACGGCCCGAGCGCGTCGGGACGAATGCGTTTGACGTTCCACAGGTGGAAGAATTCGTGCGCGACCAGCGATTGAAAGCGCCGGTAGCCATCTTCATCGGCGAAGCCGAAGCGCCGGAAACCGAGCGCTGTCGAATTCAAATGCTCCAGCCCGCCGCCGGTGTTCGAACGCAAATGCAGGATGAACGTGTAATCGGGATAGGGAATTCCGCCGAACATCGAGACTTCGGCTTCGACAATCCGGCGGACTTCGCTGCGCAGGCGCTCGGGATCATAGTTACCTTCGCCATCGATCACGATGCGATGCGTGACCCCGCGCACCTGAAAGTCAAGTTGTTTGAAGTTACTCACCTCGACCGGCGAGTCGTACAGGATGTCGAAGTTCTCAGCGCGAAAACTGTTTGGCCGTCCAGCGACCGCAGGCAAGCCCGTCGCGATCTTCCAATTGCCGAAGGGATTAACGCTTAGCGTCGAGGGCGACTCAAGCCGGCCTTCCGGATACATCAACAGCGCCGCGTTATTCCAGAATGCATGGTCCGAATTCAATTCATTCGTGCGCACCGACAACTCGTTCGCATAGACGCGATAAGTCGCCCGCCACAGACGCGCGCCGCCCGTCTTTACCCGCCAGGTATTCTTGTTAACTTTCGTCCACTCCAAAGCCCGTCCGTTGGCGTCCGCGGCAAAGTCCTGGACGTGGCGCTCGAATTCACGCACCAGATACGAGCCGGGCGTCCACACCGGCATCAACAAATTGGTTTCGTTCGGCACCTGAAGGTTCGCCGGAACCTGGACGCGCATTTCGACTTCCAGCAAGTGTGTCCACGGTTTGGACATTGAAACAGTGAACGAGATGTCAGATGAAAGAGGAGAGCTTGTCTGACATTGAACAGCGCCGGCTCCGAGCAGTAGCAGGACCGTGAGCTGAGCGACTATGAATAGATTTCTACAGCGACGCATTTCCCCGCCTTTACCTCGACGTAATTGAAGAGTTAGAACGAGTAGATGTTACTACGAATGCTGACCGAGTCAGAATCGCCTGCGGTAGCGGGTTGATCCGCATTCGGTGATGATAATCCAATCCGAAGATCAACCGCCCGCTACCGCAGACGGTTCTGACTAGGCTTCCGCCGACAACAGTTTTATAGTTGCTTGGTTCCAAACAAACCGAATCGAAAGGGCAACTGCCATGCTTCGCAGATTAACTGCTACCTCTTCTTCGTGGGCGCCGCTTCCGTTGCGACTGGCGCTGGGCGTGATCTTTCTCGCGCACGGGGCCCAAAAAGTCTTCGGTACATTCCACGGACCGGGCTGGACAAAGTGGACATCGATGTCGCAGCTGGCGCCGTTTCCATTCATGAAGCCAACCTGGCTGTGGCTGGGGGCCGCTGCAGTTTCCGAGCTGGTAGGTGGCATTTTGATTCTTCTGGGATTACTGAGCAGAGTCGGGGCCTTTCTGATTACCTGCGTTATGTTGACGGCGATTATCGGCATGCAATGGCCCGCGTTCTTCATGCCGACGGGTATGGAATTTGCGGTCGCGTGTCTCGGTGGAGCGCTGTCGCTTATGATCGCCGGTGGCGGCAAGGCTTCGGTCGATCGGAAACTCTTCGGAGGAAGATAAATCTATTTCCGATTCCAGGACTTCGCTTTTTGGAGTGTCCTGACTTGTCAGTGGTCCCAAAGTGGCGACTAGCCGCCGCACTCCAAATTTCAAAATCCAATGAAGCGTTCACCGCTCCTCGTCATCTTCATCACCGTATTTATCGATCTCGTCGGGTTTGGGATCGTGATTCCGGTGCTGCCTTACTATGCCGAAGGCACGCGGTTTGGCGCCACGCCGCGCGAGGTCGGGTTCCTGTTCGCTTCATATTCCGTGATGCAACTCGTCTTCGCGCCCGTGCTGGGAAGACTGTCGGACAAGTATGGGCGCCGGCCGATTCTACTAATCAGTCTGCTTGGCACCAGTCTGGGTTTTCTGATCCTCGGATTCGCCTCCACGCTGTGGATGCTGTTTCTCGGCCGCATCATCGATGGAATTTCCGGCGGCAACATCTCAACCGCGCAAGCTTACATCGCCGATGTCACCACCAAAGAGAATCGCGCGAAGGGCATGGGCCTGATTGGCGCGGCCTTTGGTTTGGGTTTCGTTTTTGGTCCGGCAATCGGCGGCATTCTGAGTCGCTGGGGCATCAATGTGCCGTTTCTATTTGCCGGGGGGCTCGCCTTTGCCAACGCGATCCTGCTTTACTTCACTTTACCGGAAACGGTCACCGCCGATCATCCGGCGCGCGCGTCGGCTGCGAGTGGTCGCGGCTGGAAGCAACTACTGGACGCGCTCGGGCAACGACAACTCGCCTTTGTACTCACGATCTATTTCTTGTCGATCGTGGCTTTCTCGATCATGACGGCATCATTTTCTTTGTTCATGATGTTTCGTCTGGGTTACGACCCCTGGCACAGCGGTTGGATTTTTGCCTTTGTGGGCGTGGTCTCGGCCATAATTCAGGGCGGACTCATCGGCAGACTGGTGAAGCGTTTTGGTGAGCCGGCACTGGTCATTGCTGGAGGATTTCTGTTTTCAATTAGCTTGTTCGTCAGTCCGTTTGTCACGGCGGCCATGGGTTTACTCGGCATAATTTCAGTTGGCGCGTTGTCATCGATTGGCAACGCGCTGACCGCGCCTTCGCTAACCAGTCTCGCTTCGAAAAGCGCCAGCGCCGCGGAACAGGGCAGTGTCCTCGGCGTCACACAATCAGTGGCCAGCGTAGCGCGCGCCGTCGGGCCCACGATTGCGGGGGTGCTGATTTACAGTGCCGTGGCCCACTTTGGTTTCGGTCGTAAGCCTCAGAATATGAGTGACGATTCGATCCAGAGAACTTTCTGGACGGCAGCCGCGATCCAGTTCGCCGCATTTCTGCTGGCGATCTATTTTGCGCGGGCGTATCGAGGCAAGCTCTCGACCGGCGAGGTGGCCGAAGCTGCGTGAGAAAACTATCCGCAGATTACACAGATTACGCAGAGAGGTTTCTGATTTGTTATCGGGCTGACTAATATTCTCCGTAATCGGTGTAATCTGCGGATGAATTACCCCAGAAAATCTTTCAATTCATCCACGGTCGGCAAGGCCGCGCGTCCGCCCAACGATCGACACTTCAAAGCCGCGACCGCATTGCCCAGTTTCATGCACGTCTCTAAGTCTTCGTCGTTCAACATGCCGTAAATGAATCCGGCGTGAAAGGCATCGCCGGCGCCGGTGGTGTCGCGACAGCCCTCGGGGACTTCAAAGGCCGGTGATTCGATGAATTGTCCGTCGCAATAAATCAAAGCGCCGCGGGCGCCGAGCGTGGCGCCGACAATTGCGCAACCATAGCGCGCCTTCATCTCGACCAGGGAAGCGCGTTCGTCGCTGATCCCGGTAACGCGGTGCGGGAACTCGGCCGAAGAAATCAGCACATCGATCAGCGGCAAGAGCTCCGGCAGTCCTTCATAAATATTATCGATGTCCGCGGTGATGATTGTGCGCGCGGCGCGCGCGGCCCGCGCCATCGCTACGCAAGCAGGCGGATCGTGGGCGTCGATGTGCAGGACGCGCCCGCGAGCGGCGATTTCCAGCGGGGCTTCGTCCGGCCGATAAGAGAGCCGCTCGTCGCGGTCCCAGATGATTGTGCGCTCGCCGGAACGCGCATCGATGATGATGAAGGCAACCTGGTTGTCAGCGCCTTCGATCGCTTCGGCAAAATCGAGATTCACCCCTTCGTATTCAATGGCGCGCAAACCAAATCGACCGTCCTCGTCAGAACCGAAGCGTCCGGCATAAGCTGTTTTCAGACCGAGACGCTGCAAAGAAACCATGGCGCTCGCGGTCTGTCCGCCCGCTGACTTCTCGTATTCGGTGAATCTGACTTTGGTATCAAACGCGGGGTATTCAGGCACAACGATCAAGTGATCCACCGCGTTCAGGCCAAATCCGACCGCGTCGAAGTCTTTATCTCTCGATAAGGTAAGCGGAAATCGCAAATCGGGTGTCCTGACTTTGCGCCTTTGCGTCTTGGCGTGGGATTATTTTCTCGCAAAGGCGCAAAGCCGCAAAGAAACCGTGACTCTAGACGAAAAACTCAAAGAAATTCCGCGCTCGCCCGGCGTCTATCTGCACAAAGACGCCGCGGGCCACATCCTCTATATCGGCAAAGCGAAAAATCTGCGCAACCGCGTGCGTTCGTATTTCCAGGCCGGGCGGTCGGGCGACTTCAGTTACGGAATTAAAACCGGCGAATTGGTCAAACAGATCGCCGACGTTGAAGTCATAGTCACTGATAATGAAGTCGAAGCTTTCATCCTCGAAGCTTCGCTGGTTAAGAAGCATCAGCCTTACTTTAACTACAAACTAAAGGATGACAAGTCTTATCCGCATCTGAAACTCACCATCAACGAGCCGTTTCCAAAATGCGTAATCACGCGCCGGATTCAAAACGATGGCGCGCTTTACTTTGGTCCGTTTCTGCCGGCCTCGATGGCTCGCCGGACGATCGATTTAATCAACCGGACGTTTCAGTTGCGCACCTGCGACATCGAAATCGACGGCAAGGCGCCGCGCCCGTGCCTGGAGTATCACATCAAACGCTGTCTCGGGCCATGCGTCAAGGGCCTGTGCACGCCCGAAGAATATCAGGAGGCCGTGCGCGACGTGCGCATGTTGCTCGAGGGACGCAACACAGAACTGGCGGGGATGCTGGAAGAGCGCATGCTGCAAGCGTCCACAGACACTCGTTACGAACTGGCGGCGAAGTATCGGGATCTGCGCAAGACGGTAATCAAACTTTCCGAACAGCAGAAGATGGCGACCACGGCCGAAAGCGACGTGGACATTTTTGGCTACTATCGCGAAGGCAAGCGACTCGCGCTGCAACTTTTTACCATGCGTGAAGGCGACATCGTCGGCCGGCGTGAATTCTTCTGGGAAGATCTGCCGGAGAATGATTTCAACCCGGCAGAGTTTCTCAGCGAAGTGCTGGCGCAGTATTACTCAAGCGACTATGTGCCGCGCGAGATTCATGTCCCGATCGAGTTCGGCGTTCGCGAGCTGCTGGAAAAAGCACTGAGCGAACGCCGCGGCCGGCGCGTACACATCCTGGCTCCGCAGCGCGGCGAAAAGCGCGACATGATCGATCTGGTTGAGAAGAATGCGAAGCTGGCTTTCGAACAGCGTTTTCGCGTGCTTAAGCCGGATATGAAGCGAGTGCTGGAAGAGATGCAGGAGACCCTGGAGCTGCCGCGTTTTCCGGCTCGAATCGAATCTTTCGACATTTCGCATATCCAGGGCGCAGAGAATGTCGCCGGCATGGTCGTCTGTGAAAACGGAAAGATGAACCGTGGCGAGTATCGCAAGTTCAAGATTCGCGGCGTGGAAGGTTCGAATGATTTCGGTTCGATGCATGAAGCGGTGCTGCGTCGATATCGCCGGGTCCGCGACGAAGAAAAGTCCTTGCCTGATCTAATCTTGATTGACGGCGGGAAAGGACAGCTCAGCGCGGCCGCTGAAGCAATGCGTGAACTCGATCTCGAAGCCGTACCGATGATCGGCGTGGTCAAACCGCCGCTGCGTCATAACGAGGTCGCTTATTTATTGGTCAAAGGCCGCGAAGACGAACCCGTCTATCTGGATCCTCATTCACAGATGTTGCGGCTGATTCAAATGATTCGTGACGAAACGCATCGTTACGCCGTTACCTACCATCGCAAGCGTCGCGAGCTGCGTGACTTCACTTCGGAACTGTCGGCTATCCCCGGCGTCGGTGAGAAACGAAAGACGCGCTTGCTGCGCCAGTTCGGTTCAATTCAGAAAATCTCTCTGGCGACAGTCGAAGAGCTGGCGCCCTTTGTCGGTAGAAAAACTGCAACCGAGATAGCCCATCACTTCGCACGGCAGCGAGCGTTGGCGGAAGGAGCCAGCGCGGCTTGACGAGTCAGTTAATTCAGACCGGGCTAAGAGAAATGTGGATAAGTCCAGTCGTATTCGACTGGGAGCCGATGGTTGAAAGTAGTACCGATTTCACAAGTAGTCGGTGGAAGAGGTCTTATGAACTTTGGTCACATGCCGAACAGATTCTTAATAAGTCGACGACCGAGTTTGAACGAGCAAATTTGATCATGAATCTCAGAAAGGCAGTTGATCGAAGGGTGCGTCTATTAGATGAACGGTACTCGTTTCGGGCAATACCAGTTAAAGACAAGCCGTCAGACAAACTAGTTTTGCTTGAATTCGTTGGCGTTGTACGCCCACGAATGTTGCAGAAACTAATTGCGATTCGAAATGTCGTTGAACATGACGATGCTAAACCTCCCGATCCTGAGAATTGTGAGGTGTTCCTAGAGTTCACTTGGTATTTTCTTAGATCGACAGACATGATCATGCAAAGAGTCGTCGACAGAATCACGTTCACGGATAACGAGAACGGCTGTTGGGTTGAGCTCGGTATTAATCCACCGGATCGATGGCTTCCACTTTTAAGAGGTTGGCTTCCCGCATCGTTGATATCAGACGAGTTTCGAGATGGTTGGCCTGCCGTGAGAATCAAAAGAATTGCAACGCGCGCAACTGAACTGTCAAGACTTCAGGAAGAAGAATCGGACGACACTGGTCTAGGAAATAGGACTTGCGATCGGTTTTTCGAAGCCGAAGTGCGAGGCCCAACTGAAACGCTGAAAAAGATATACAAGCTTTACTTTGAGACGGTCTGAAAATCCACTCGCTGGCGGTTGGAACAAACGTGATCGATACGACTATTGCGCCTTGGCCGTTGGCCGAGTATCCTTTATTCATGGCTACGATTCTTGAAATTGAAAGGCTGGCGCTCGACTTGCCTGAGCGGCAGCGGGCGACTCTGGCCGCGAATCTCCTCGAATCACTCCCGGCTATTTTGTCGGACGAAGATGAAGGCATTGCGGAAGCGCTGCGACGCGACACCGACCTTGATGCCAATCCTGATCGGGCAATTTCTCTTGAGCAGCTGGATTCCCAAATCCAGCGCCGTCGTGGCTGATGCAATTGGAAGTTCATAGTCAGGTCACCTCTGACATCTCGCAATAGTAATTGTTCGCGCCACGTAGGAGGTCAGCCCATGATCAAGCAGATCCGGAGCAAAAGACTATTCTCTTTTTTGCTGGCCATCGGCCTTTGCGTTTGCGTTTTACTCGGCTGCAGGTTCTTCAGCAAGACGAATATGTTCGAAGGAACGGCCGCAAAGGATGCGGCCGATGCTTTCCGTAAAAAGCTCGGCGGGCCGGTTAAGGCTTTGAGCCTGGAGATCGAGCATGATTCAGCGACTCTAAAAGCGCAGGATCCTCAAAACCCTCAGAACGTTGACGAGTATAAGTATGTGAAAGGTCTGGTGATGGGACCGACACCGGTGAAGTTGAATCTCCTGGAGAACAATCTGGACAAGACGCTATTCAATCTCGACGACATCAATCTGGCGGCAACTCCGACCGTTGCCAGGACGGCCATCGAACGCGTGAAGATCGACGGCGGAAAAGTTAAGAAGATGACGATTGAACGAGGCCTGAGTTTGGCCACTGACATGACAAAGTCGGGCGCTGTGCACTGGAACATCGACATCGAAGGAACTCGCGAGAGCGCTTCTGCGGTGGCCGATACCAAGGGAAACATTCTGGGTCTTGACCTTTCACAGACGGCGCGCGCCGCGAAATTCAGCACTTACTCGGCAGACACTCTGCGTGACGCGGCGCCACAGATCAAGGAGGCCTTTGGAGGACACGTCAAACTTCTCGAACTGATCGTCTATGACAAGTATCTCTGGTTTAAGGCTAAGTCCCCTCGCAATGGTGAGATCACTCAGTACAAGTATGATATCAACGGCGTTACCACCAGCGCCTTGTCAAACATGAGCGACCCCACGCCGATCGAGGTCAGGACAGGCCAATTCAAAATCGAAGATCTCTATTTCGATTTCGACGAAGTAAATCTGACGTTGGCTCCCGATCTGGCTAAGAAAGCGCTGGAGCGTTTGAATTTCCCTGACGGCAAGGTTTCGCTCTTCGAAATCTCGCGAAAGCCGCGAAAGTTTATGGGCAAAGACCTGGTGACTGTTTGGGATGTGTCGTGCCAGCAAGGACGCAAAAGCGCAAGCGTATACTACGATTTGGCGGGCAACGAGGTGGAAGTTAATCGCTAGCCGAGATAGCTAGTCGAGATAGACCGAGCCGCCGAGTCAACATGTATCCTGCGCCACGTTGGCAACGTAAGCGTGAAGATACTTCGCCCTAAGTGTGTAGTTGCCGCTCATCTTGCAGTTGGATCTTCGGATTCAATTGGCGTCTCTCGGTTGAGACAGGGCCGCGCCTTCTTGCCCAGGTTAATACCAAATGAAACTCAAGCAGTCACCGAACGAACCAGCGATTGTTCTGTTGCACGGTTTTCCATTTGATCGTTCGATGTGGCGCGAGCAGATCGATTTTCTGAGCGCAAATGGATTTCGCGCGATCGCACCGGATCTGCGCGGGTTGGGTGAAAACAGATTCAACGGTGAAATCGCTACGATGGATGACATGGCCCGTGACGTCGCTGCCCTGATGGATGAATTGAGAATCGATCAAGCGGTCATCTGCGGTCTTTCCATGGGTTGTTACGTTGCGTTCGAATTCGTTCGGCTCTTTCCCGCGCGAGTCCGGGCCCTTGTGCTCGCCGGCGCTCGCGCGCAAGGCGCTGATGAAGCGGAAAGAAAATCTCGTGAGGACAAGGCTCAGGATGTTTTGAGTGACGGGATGGGCCCGGTCGTTGAGGCTATGTTGTCAGATCTGCTGGCGCCAAAGACGCTGGCTGAGAAACCGGCGGTCGTTGCGCGGGTGCGCGAAATGATTTTGGGCACCGATCCTCGCGGCGCCGCCGCGGCGCAACGCGGCATGGCGGCCCGGCGTGATTATTCGGGCGATCTCTCAGATGTTAACGTACCGACACTGATCATTGCCGGCCGTGAGGACGTCATCCGGAAACCTGACGACGCTGAACTCGTTCATCGTGGCATCACGAAATCGGTTTTAGAAGTCATCGATGATGCGGGGCACTTGATGAACATGGAGCGGCCGGAGATTTTCAATGAAGTATTGACTGATTTTCTGGGATTGATTCATTGATCCGTTTATTCATTGAATCAATGAGACAATGAGCCAATGAATCAATTTCAAAAGTTCACTATTGAAGAACGCGTGCTGTGGGGCGACGTAGATGCGGCGCGGATTATCTTCTATGGCTCGTACCTTCGCTTTTTTGAAATCGCTGAGACCGAATTGTTTCGTTCAGTGGGCATGCCTTATGGCAAGGTCTTTGACGAGTTGGATATCTGGCTGCCGCGCGTGCACCTGGAGTGTGATTTCAAGCGGGCCGCGCAACTGGATGATCTGCTGGAAGTCAGCGTCTATGTCGGAAAGATAGGCCGGACATCAATGCGTCTGAATTTTGAAGTGCGCCGCAAGGGCGGCGACGGCAAACTGGAAGAAGATTTGATTGCGACAGCGCACTTTGTGCTGGTCGCTACCCGTCGCGATGGATTACAAGCGGTTCCGGTGCCGGACGAATTGCGCCGCGCGTTTGCGCCTTACACGGAAATAGGATGACAGGATTTACAGGATTAACAAGATACTCAAAGCAATTATGTAAATCATGTTAATCCTGTCGAATTAATTATTCGTCTTGCTACGCGGCAGCCCTTCGATCAGATGATCCATTCCCAGCCACAGCGCCCAGCTATGATGATAAAAAAAGATTGGGAAGGTAACGCCGACAATGAACAGAATCGTCAGCATTGTCTGCTCGTTTGAGATCAAAAAGAGGCAGACGAAATAGGCGATCAAGATCGTGGCTTCGGTCGCAATCACATTGGCCATAATCGCGCCGACAAAGAAACCTTCCTCGCGTTTGAAAATCACACCGCAAGCGGCACAGCGCTCGTTGACGTTGAATGGCCGTCCGACTATCGACTCTTTACCGCAGGCTGGACAGCGCAGCCGAAGACACCGCCACAGGACGAGAAGGACGGTGCGCGGATCTCTTTTCATCTACCAGTCGTACCCTTCGCTCAGTGACTAAGCCCTCCCTAACGGTCGGGCTACCTGCCCCGCCCTGCCGGCTTCATTCGCCCAGCGCCGCGTATTTGAACAGGCGGAATCGATAACGTGACTGTTCGCGCATGTTCTTCGCAATCACCCCATGGAGATCATCCTTCCAGGTAGTGTACTGATCGATGAAACGATCGGCGGTTGCTTTGTCGCCGTTGTATTGAACGTCGAGGACCTTTGCCAACAGCTTTCCCACGACCGAATGATACTTGTCGTAATGAATGCGGAGTTTTCCATTTTCAAAAGTTAACAGTCCATTCTCCAGGAAGAAGTTCCACTGCATCAATTGCATTGTCTGATATGGCTGGTCGCGGCGCGGCTTGACGTTCTGCAGCACCCGCAGAATGCCGCCGGCATAAACACTCCGCAGCTGCCCATCAGTGTAATAGCCTTGTTTGTGCAGCGCTTCCGCGACGAACAGCGAAACCAAATCGGCTTTCATCTCTTCGAGCGCGCTCGCGTCGTCCTGCAGGGCCTGGTCGAGGTCGCGATTGTCTTTCGTCCGATCGACGCCGAGATAGTGCCCGACTTCATGCCACAACGTGCGATAGAAGTTTCCGTCTGTAGTCAGTTCGCGCGCTTGATCTTCTCCGACGGCCGCCGCGAAAGAGCGCGACGTGCCCTTAAAGATGTTCGGCTCGCGCATGATGTTCGCGCGCAAAAGGATTGTGCGGCCATAACGACGCGCGAGATAACTCTCATTGGGCAGAATTGTTGCCGTGTTGCCGCCGCGCGCCTGGCCAAAGTCAGCCACCACGTCATAGACGCCCACCGGAATGTCTTCACGCACCTTCTTGTGATGGTCGTAAGGCAAAGAATCTTCGAGCGCTTGCAAGCCTTTCATTGCCTGGCGTAGGGCCACCGTTTCTTGCTGCCGAGTCGCCAACAGACTGAAGGCAAAGAAAGTTTTCACGCCAAAGAGCTCGTCATCATACGTTTCGTAAGAACCAATCTGCGCATTGAGATTCTTAAAATGACCCGTGACCCATGCCGCATCGCCTGATTCATAATCGTCGGACAAAAGATCGCGCGCGCGATTGCGCAGAAACCTGGCGAACTCTTCGTCGTCCTTTTGCAAAGCATCAGCGGCTTCGTTAAGCAGGATGTGCGCCTTCATCAACTGGTCGGCGTACGCGACCGAATAAGGGACGCCATAAAAGCCCTGCGTGCGCAGAATCCCGGGACGCGGGCGCGATCTAACACCTGAGATCGTTTCCAATTCAGCTCTCAACCCGGGATGCAGTGTATCCAGCGCCGGATACTTGCGTAGCTTCGCCAGATCGTCGTCGGCATTCAAAGAATTCGCGAGTCTGACAACCGAACGCGGGTTCATGACTTCGTCGCGCTTCTCAGGATGCGCCGTCAGGAAAGTTTCAAGTTCTTCCTTTTTCACACCCCACGGATACATGTTCTTTCCCGAGACGACAGGTTCGACCGGCAGAAACGGCTCGCGTTTGTTTTCCAGCGTGGTCGCGATTGGTCCCTGGAAGAGGCGATAAAGCGTGAGCAGATTCTGCGTCACCGTCGTCGATCCGGTTTGCTTGTCAAGTCCGATAAGATCGCGGTAGGACGAGAGCGCCTGCTTGTGACGCTGGTCTTCGTAGATGCTCTGAAAAATCTTTCCCACTTCCAGCAGCTTAGCGACAGCTTTGCGCTCGCTGTCGGTCAACTGCGATAACTCAGGCGCCAAGCGGATCGTCTGGGTCTTGTCGATGATTGGCTGGCTCCTGGTAAGCGGCCAATAGCCAGCGGGCACGAGATCACTTGACCTTCGACGTGTTCCTGTTTGCGCAAAAGTCCCGGCCAACAAAACCAACAGCGCGGTAGTTGCTGATAGAGTTTTCCACATCTTTTATTAAATGTTTCCTTTCTGGCTCGTTAATGATCCGACAGGTTTCCCTTTGCATCAGCATAGAAATATTTAGTCGCCCGCGGACCCTTAATCCAGATGCGCCAGGTTGGGACGAGATCACTGGCCGGTTGTCGCACTCGTTCCAGGGGATCGAGTTTTTTCATTTCAGCTTGTTTCTTTTCGTTCTCTTCCTTGCTGCGCGTATTTGAGGCGCTGTCGAATTCGATCGAAATCACGTCGGGCTTTCCGTCCTCGATTTGCGCGCGGAGGGCTGCCTTGCGACATACATCTGGCGTCGCCGCCAGGTTGATGTCATTAAGATTGAACAGGGGGAGCTTTTCCGCCGCGAGTTCCTGATTTCCGAGCACCATCGCCTGCACCGGTTCCGGGCCTTTCACAGCGCCCTTTTCATAAGTGTACTTGTCATAGTTCTTCGGCTTCTTGGGATCCTGGACGATGATCTCCAGACGATTTTCGTGAATCTCCATGCTGCTGACTTTTACGTCATCAACGCCTAGTTTTGCCTTGATCTTCGCCGCGCCATCCTGAGCGTTAGTGCCTTCAAACATGTTCATCTTCGCGCCCGGTAGCGACGAATACTTGCACGCCATGACCATAATTCCGAGCAGGCAGAACGCGCTAATCGCGCTACAAAGTCTTGCACTAGAAGTTAGTTTAGGCATAGGACGATCCCCTTCGATTGATGAACATCCCCAAACTGCGCCACGAGGAAAGGAGTATATCCCCGGCGAGAGCGAAGCGGAACCTCAACCCGCGGCCGCTGCTTCTGTCCGATGTTTCTTGCAGCCAACGGTCACCAGAATCTCGCGCCATCATAAAGCGTCATTCGCTTTTCGCGGCTAAATTGTGGCCCGGATTCGGCACTGCGATTGCTGACTAGTGCCGTGGATGTTTCCGCGACCAGTCACAATCTCGCAAGCTTCAGCTACCTTTGATAGCGACCACCTCGCTCCACGACCCAAGACCTTAGATCCTCTGGCGGCATCGACCGGCGGCATCTTTGACGGCTTACGACGACGCTTCAAGCGCGAGCGGCGCCGTCGCAAAGTCGGCCGCGCTTATGACATGGCTTTGGAAATAGCGCGCATGATACCGCTGGGGTCAGAAGTGCTCGATGTGGGCTGTGGCAACGGCTTCATCGCGCATCATCTGAGCGCGATGCTCGGCAGAGGCGTTGTCGGGATTGATTTGGGAAGAGGCGCTGAGGCGGCAATCGACTATCGTCGTTACGATGGCACGCGTTTCCCGGTCGCGGAAAATTCATGTGACGCGGTCACGCTTTGCTACGTGCTGCATCATGCGCAGGACGTCCCGATTGTTCTATCCGAAATGCGCCGCGTGCTGCGTGATGGCGGGCTCGCCGTTATTTATGAAGACATTCCACAGACGTGGTGGGATCGGCTGGTTTGCAAGTTGCACAATCGCCAATGGCAAGGTCGCACCGGCCCGTGTACCTTCCGTTTGGAATCCGAATGGCGTGCTCTGTTCAAGTCATTTGGCTTTGAGATCGCAAAAGAACGACGGCTATCACGCTGGCGGAATCTAACTCACCCTGTGTCTCGGAGGTTTTATGTATTGAAACAAAGCCAGTCTCACGCATTCGGTTTGTCGGAGATCCTGGATGCTGAAACCTCCACGGACTCTGTGGGAAGAATATGAAGAAGGTCGTCAGCATACCAGGCTATGCAAGTTGAGATGTGCTCACGAAGCACAGCACTCGAGTTGTACTGGTCGCAAAGATAAGCTTTCCATCTGGGTTTAATGTGCGCGGGTTGATCTTCTATTTGCAGCGCCACCAATTCCATAAAGCCTGCGACCATTTCGGCCGTACTCAGTACTCTCAGTTTCTCCAGTTCGCTTCCAGCACGAGCAATCTCTTTGTTGTCGTAGAAATAAGGCCGGACCTCTGGATTCTCTGCGAAGTAACGCATTATCTCGAGGCTTTGACTGTAAAGCCGCTCGTTTACGTCACCTCGACTCTGCAAAAGCATCACCTCAACCTGGCGCTTAGTCGCCTTGAGGGCGAAAACGCCCCCCAGGACCGCGCCGATGACTGCACCTATGACACCCGCTGCGGCGGCCAGGACTGTTGGATCCATTTTGAGTTTGACCTCTGCGAAAAGCGCGTGAACGAGGTTGATAAGTCCGATCTCGCAACCGATAGCCAACGTGGTCCGAACTATTGTTGCCCGCTCGGAAACACCGCCTGCAAATCAGCGTAGTCTGCCTTTGGTTTCGTGCGGCAGACGAAGCTGACCTCCTTCGGTTTGCCCGGCGCCGTGACGCTGACGCCCTGAGAACTCACGGCCGGTTTTTCTTCACCGTTATAATCATCGAACACCGAATACTCATAGCCATCGATCGTGAAGTTTATTGATGTCGTATCGAACTGCGCCCGAAAATAGTGAGTGTATTGAAACTTCTCCTGCGTTCCTTTTCTATCTTTCGGAAATTCAAGCTCGATCTTTCCCGGCAGGCCAAATCGGTACTGCAAGTAACCGCGTTCGCTGGTCAGGTCTTTCGAGGCGCAAACGGAGACGATCTTGGCCGGTTTCTTTACCGGACAACTGAAGATGACGCGTTCGTTTTTAGCGCAAAGAGTCACGGGTGCCGCCGAGCTTCTATCCCTGGTACCGGTGGGCCTGACAAGGTTGGCGGGGGAAACAGAAACACCAGACACCACCAGGACGGAGATCAGTATTGTGACTCGCATGGTGGGAAACGATACTCCAACCCGACGGCTTTGTCATGAGTTTGAGAATTCCAGTACGCCCCTGAGCGCCGCCCCAACATGATATGTGACGCGACAGATTGCTCATGCGAGGACCGCAGTCAATTGGAGAACGCGGTAGTTTCGATCTCGAATATTAACAGTATCGCTGCAGGTTTAGATGAGGAAACCGCCCTTTCTATTAACTTCCGTTCCGCCTCCTCTTTAAGAATCGCGCGCGATTGTATTGCAGACCGGTTAATGAATCCCGTTCGCGACCGGTGTAGCCGTATCTCGTGCGAGTGCTGCCAGAAGAGTTGCCGTAGCCATCATAAGTGACTCGCTCGATGAGTTTACCGGTTGTGCCGGTCAGCGCCGTCGTGCTGCTGAGATGGTCGTGTGAGAAGTAGTAAGTTGTAGAAGTTGACGAGCCTTTCGGCCTGATCTTGTTGTCAATGCCAAGGTCCATTCAGGTACTCGACCGTCGAACCGTCGCTGTTGATGTCTTTGACAACATCCTGACCGTCCGAGATGAAATTTGTTGACGCACCGCTCGATGGCGCCCGCTGAATTCTTCTCTCCAGCGCTCATACTTGTAGCTGCTGTCCGTGATCTTGGTCAGCCGATTTAACACGTCGTAGGTGTATGTGGCATTGGTCGCAGCGCCGAAGCTCATCTTGGTTCCGGCGTCACTACGAATTTCGCTTTGCCCTCCGCACGAAGGTAAGGATCGATGCAAGCATGATGCTGTAGAGGAAAATACCTAAAGGAACCCCATACCAAATAGGCTCGATTATATTAGATTCCCCCGTAAAATCGCCGAACTTCTCGACAATCCAAACCGTGGGGTAATAAAGAAAGACGACAGTTTCGAAAAGAAAATCCGGCACCGGTGATCGTATGGCTGGTGGCATGCCGCTTACAGCCAACCAGATAAGTGCTTGGAAGAACATCAGCAAACCAGCATACTTGCAGAAAGTCCTCATAGTAGTCATTGGAGTTTGCCGACTGGCTGATTTCGTACAATGTTACGGTCGGCTTCTTCCATTTTGGCTCCGCCAAGGTACCCCAAGAATTTGAATCTTAAGGCGAAGCTGCTCATCACTGATCTCGTGCCAAAAATCGTCGCGCCTTCCCTTGTCGGTTGATAGATTGTATCCTACGTTTATGAAATCTCTTACCGTTTGCCAGTCTTGAATGCTCATAGAGCCTTGGCAAGGACAACCGTGGCGACTTCCAAACCGGCTCAAAGCATCCCACGTGGCTAACGCCATATCCATTGCCTTTCCGACATCGACGTTGGTGTGGTCCGGGCTATGCCCGTCTCTCGCTTGACCCGTATTAACATTGCCCGCGTAGTCATAGTGACTGAAGGAGTCCTGCAAAAAGTGAAGGAACGTGCCAAGTCGCGCTCGCATACCCCCGCGTCGGTTGGCCAAGCGCCAAAGTTCCGTCTTTCGTGCAGCGTTCTGCTCATGCGTTCCGAATGAATGAAACAAGACATTCGTCTTCGCATTAAAGGGCCCGGGCGCCTTATTCCCGTCTTCATCCGAGCGTTGGTCCCACTCGGCGATCTCTCTTGCCTCCCAATCTTGGAAGCAACCTGTCTTCAGCGCGAGGTAATACGTCAGATAGTAATGCACATCGATTTCATACAGACCTGACGGATCGATCCGGTTTTGAGGATCGTTGCCGACGTAGGCGAATTGATTTATTCCTCCCGCCAACCCTGTCGGGTCTTCGGAGATGAACCTACCAAGCTGCGGATCATAGAAACGCGTACGGTAGTACATCAGGCCGGTAGGAGATTCACGTTCACGGCCGGTAAAACCGTAACGGGTCTTCGCGGAACCGCCCGTGTTGCCGTAAGCGTCGTAAGTTTCCCGTTCAACTAGAGCACCTTTTGAGTCAGTCAACTCCGTCGTGCTGCCCAGATGGTCTTGCGCAGAGTAATAGACCGTGTTGCCGGTCTTTAGCCGAATTTTATTGTCGACGCCTAGGCCGTTCAGATATTCGGTTATGACATTCGTGCTCGTCTTGTCTTGTGCAACGTCATCGCCGTCGTAGTTGAAATTAGTCGATGCACCGCTGCTGGGTGCGCTTTGAATCCTTCGCCCCAGCGCGTCGTATTTATAGCTGACGCTTCCAGACGATGGTGTCACAACCTGTGTAAGACGGTTCTCGAAGTCCCAAGCGAACTGCGTTGTTCCGCTGGAATCCGCTTTTGAGATCATGTTGCCATTGTTGTTGTAGAGGTAACTCGCACCGCTTGTAGCAGTCAGACGATTGAAGGGCTGGTAACTGTACGTGGCGCTGCGCTGCGAACTGGTGCGGTTGCCGACAGAATCGTACGCGTAAGACTCTGGGGCCGTCCCTGTGTACGTTGCCGACGTTAGTCGATCCAGCGCGTCGTAACCGTAGGCGTGCGTGCCGCTTTGATCGATGTTCTGTGTGATCTGGCCGGCAGTGTTGTAGGTGTAGTTGTTATCGGCAATAACGGTGTTGTTCTTGGCGTCTTTCAAACGGGTCAGACGATCCAAGCCGTCGTAAGTGTAGGTTGTCACCACGCTGTTCGGCAGCGTACGCGAAGTCAGCATGCTCGCGGCATCGTAGGCATAGCTGGTCGCCAGATTCGAGCCGTCGGTAATCTTCGTCAAACGATTCACCGCATCGTAGGTGTAAGTCGCTTTCGTGGTAGGCCCGAAGCTCAGCTTGGTGCGACGGTCGTTGGCGTCGTAGGTATAGTTAAGCACCTGGCCCCAAACGTCGGTGGTGCTGGTCGCACGTCCCAAACTATCGTAAACAAAACTCACCGTGCCGTTCAAGTTTGTTGCCGTCTTCAACTGTGACAACGCGTCGTACGAATAGGTCGCGGTGCTCGCGTCCGGATAGGTGATCGTTGTCAGGCGGTTCAGCGCGTCGTAAGCGTAGCTGGTCGCCATGTTGTTGTAGTCAGTGCGCGAGATGCGATTGCCCACAGCATCGTAGGCAAACGACATCATCATTCCGGCGCGCGTCGTCGCCGTCACCCGGCCCAAAGCGTCGTAAGCAAACGTGTAGCGCTGCAAGAGCGGATCGACGACCGCCGTGACGTTTGAGCGCGCGTTGTATTCGTACTGCGTCACCTGGAGCGCCGGGTCTGTAAAGGTGACGAGGCGGTTGGCATTGTCGTAAGTGAACGTGGTCACACGTCCGGCGGTATCGGTGCGCTTGGTCACGTTGCCGACCGCATCGTATTCCACAGTCTCCTGCAAACGCGTCCCACCGACGACGGCGGGCGGATACGTGGTTTTTACGGGCCGGTTGAACTCGTCGTAATCGATGTTCGTGGTGTGTGCAAGTTGATCCGTCGCGGCAGTCAGATTGGACATCAAGTCATACGTGTAGCTGACCGATTTGAGCAGCGCATCAGTTTGGCCTGTCAAACGGTAAGCCCCGTCGTAAGCAAACGTGGTGCTGTTGTTCAGCGCATCCGTGACTTTTGTGCGCCGGCCGGCAAGGTCGTAGGTGAAAGTAATGAACGTGGCGTCAGGCCGCGTGATTCTGTTGACTCGACCGGCTGCATCGTATGCATAGGTGGTGGTGAAAGTGAGGGCGTTGGTCGCGCTGGTCAGGCGCGCGCGGGCATCATACGCGAAGGTAGTTGCGTTATTGAGCGCATCCTTTACCTGGGTCAGCCGGCCACTCGTGTCCCACGTGAGCGTCGTGACTTTGCCGAGCGCGTTGGTCATCGCCAGCAATTCGCCCCGCGCGTCATAGGTGAACGTGGTCGCACTGTTCAGCGCGTCTGTGACAGAGAGCAGATTACCGGCCGCATCATAAGTGTTCGTCTTCACGCCGTTCATGGCATCGGTTGCCGTCAATACTTCGCCGAATTGATTGTAAGTGAAGCTCGAACTGCCGAGCACACCTGTCGCGCTCAATTCATTTCCGTTGGCGTCGTAGGTGTAGCTGGCAGTTTGTCCCAGCGCGTTGGTGTGGCTGGTCATGTTCATCTGGTTATCATAAGTCCAGCTCTGCGACTGTGAGCCGGAGCCGCAACTGCAAAGGCCTTGCACACTCGTAACAACGTTACGGCCTTTCGTCTTATCAAAGAAGTATTTACTGACATGGCCAAGAGCGTCAGTCACGTCCGTTTCAGTGTCGCTAATGTAACCAAGGCCGTAATGCTCAACTCCGCCTTGCTTCTCTGAGGTGAGCGTGCGCCCCTGAGCGTCGTACGTGTGGCTCTCCAGAATATTTCCAAGCGCGTCTGTGAGGGAAGCCAGAACCAGGTTCCCATTCGCCGAAGTATAGCTGAAGCTAAATGCAGAAGTGTCCGGATAGGTCACCGATAGCAGCTCGCCGCTCGCGCCGTAGGCGTAGGTAGCGGCCGTACCTATGGAGTCGCTGATTGAAAGCACGCGGCCATTGGCATCGGGAGTGATCGTAAGCACTCGGCTAAACGGATCGGTAATCGAGATAAGTCTGCCGTTAAGGTCGTAACTTAGCGTTGTCTGGTTCCCGATGCGATCCGACAGCGAGAGCAGCTTGCCTACCGAGTTGAACCGATGCACGCTTCCATCTTTGAACGACAGGGTGAAACTCGCGTCGCCATTCTGGACCAGCGAACCGTGGAAATCGCCCTCGACGGGACTAAAGGGTCCCGAGCCTGAAGAGCGCGTGAAATTAGTTGCCTGCCCGTCTGACGCAAACCAGCGTACGAAGGTTGAGCTATAGATTCGTATTGCCTCGTCGTAATCACTCGACCAGCCCTTGCCGAAAACACCGGTCCGCAGCGACATGCTGTTGTAAGTGCGCGTGACGTTGATCGCCGGACCAACACCAGGCAACTGGTAATCACTTTGCTGGAGATACATGTTGCCGTTGGTAATGTTGACTGGTTCACCTATGGCTGAGCGGCAAGACCCCGTGCCAGAATTCTCGGCGCCATCGTTTGGCAAGACCGTCAGCGTGACAGTTGCAGGCGACGAATATCCCCAGAAATCATCCCGAATTCTATAGGTGAAGCTGTCTGTTCCCGCGAAGCCCTGGGTAGGGGTGTAGCTTTTCTTGTCGGGTTCCACTAAACCGTACAGCGTTCCATGCGAAGGGAACGTTAGGATGTCCGGCGCTGGATTCAAGGCATCGCCATCGGGGTCGTAATCATTCACAAGCAGAGGACCAATTATTCCTGCTCCGCGAAGGGTATATGCATCATCCACAGCAACCGGAAGCTGGTTGACAACATTAACCGTGACCGTGGCCGGTGTGGAACAAAGGTTAAGGCTGTCACAGACTCTATAGGTGAAGCTGTCTGGGCCCACATAGCCTTGATTGGCGCTATAGGTTTTCTTGTCGGGGTCCGGAAGACCATAGAGCGTTCCGTGGGACGGGGAGGTCAAGATCTCAGGTGTCTTCAGGGAATCGCCATCGGGATCGGAATCGTTCACACGCAGCGGGCCGATCGTTCCGTTGACGTGCACGTTATATGCGTCATTGTTTGCGACCGGCGGCTGATTGACAACATTTATGGTGACAGTGGCGATATTCGAACAGGCTTGCTGAGGGTCACAGGCTCTGTAAGTAAAAGAATCCGTCCCAACGAAAGTTGTATCGCTTAACGTATAGTAAAAAGAGTTTCCGTCGAGTCCATAGAGCGAGCCATGTGAGGGAAAAGTGACCGCTGACGCAGTCATCCGGTCGCCGTCAGGATCAAAATCGTTCGCCAGCACCGGCCCGATTGTTCCGTCTCCGTGCCGCGTATAACTATCGTCACTTGCCACGGGCGGACTGTTTGGCGATTGAGAGGCTGAATTGGTTTTTCGAACCTGTGGCGCGAGAATAATGAGCAGGAAAAGACTAATAGTAATTCTGGCAAGGCGGGTCATGGGATCGTTCTCCTTATTATTCCGAGATTCCTGCGAGGGTGAGTTGAGAATTATTCAAGCCTGTTCGCGATCGGCTGGCATCAAGTCTTGATCATTACTAACCTCCTCTTTTTACATTTCCGAAAAATCCTATTAGTCATTTCTTCTTCCTGGCGTAGTTAGCTAGCTCTGGGTTGATACGATTAAAGAAACCCCAACTCTCCCTGAGGTCCGCCTTCCCAACTCAACTTGCCGCCAATTTCGTCATTGAGCTGGTTCAGGTGTGCGGCGATCAGAATCATGGCGGATTGCAAGGCGTGAATGGAATCAAGGCCCTGGGCCAGGTGTGTTTCCTGTGTCCCGATACCGATAACCTGGAAGGGACAATGATAACCGGGCGGGTCAGAGGACTTTTCCGGCAGGCCTACGAAAACACTTACAGTTCTCTTGGTGTCACTCTCATCGATAAAGTAAAGCTTGCGAGTGGCGATTATCTCGCCGATGCTTTCAAAACCCATTCTGCTCTCCCACTCATTGCGCTGGCTCTCTTCGGCTTGAACTTCCGGCTGCCCTAAACTTCGCGAGACACGCCAGGTGGGAGTTCTAACCCCCGGTTCGGTGCTCATCGCGCGGGCGCCATGCGGGTGCGAATGATCCAGGTGGGCGCAGTTGCTTTGACCTCACCGACATCGATCCAACCGGAAAGTCGGGTGACGACCATTGGTGCTACATCTGAGGGTCGCGTTGCGGGACGTGCATAGTTGCGATTCATTCCGTGCGTTGTTGCTGTGGTTGTGTTTGTCATGGAGTTTTCCTTTCTTAGTCGAATCGTTGATTTGTTGAAATCTTAGTTGACGCTCATCAGGCCTGCGCTGGCGGTGAAGCCTACGCCGAAGCCTACGACCATCGCCGGACCCGTCCACTCTTTCTTTCCAGCCAACATGAATCCGGTCGAGGCGCTGGACAGGTTGCCGAAGTTTTCCAGCACGTCGTAGGACTTCTCAACCTTGGTTGAATCGGCATCCAGATGAAGCTGCGAGCAGACGCCGTCGAGAATCTTTTTGCTGCCGGTGTGAATCAGGCAATCATCAACCTGGCTCAAATCTGAAACCGGGGACATCGGATCCGCCAGCACGTCGTTCACCGTCGTCACCGCGTAATGGGCGCCGCGGGTCGGGACCGCGGGCCGCATGAAGTACTGCGGCTTGCCATGCAGCGAGGGGTGAGTGCTGTTGCTGACCATGGACAACAGGTTCACGTCGTCCGGGCTGTCGTTGGTCAAATGCGAGATTGGTCCGAAAGCCGGCTTGCCGGCCTGGTCCGTACCCAGGAGCAGCGCCACGGCGCCATCGCCGAACAGCATCGACTGAATAGCCAGAGTGGTTTCGGTGCGTTGTTCCTCAAACTCGGTGTCATCGATCATGCCGTTCTTGCGCATGCGGGCGAGTTCGCGGTAGCCGAAGTACTCATCGCGGAGCAGCGGAGCAACATAAGGGGTGTGCGCTTCAGACATCAGCACCACGGCCATTTTTCCCGGGTTCGCCGCCAGATACCATTGGGCGACTTCGACACTCTTGAGCATCACTGAACAACCCTGCGACTGCATGCTGACGGTACGCAGACCGCGCGAGAGCAAGCCGTGCGTCCGGCCCATTACTTCGGAAGCCAGGCAGGGCAGCATCTGGTCGGGGGTGTTCGTCGCTGCTACCAGCAGGCCAATCTGCGAAGGGTCGCCGCCCCACTCTTCGATACACTTGCGGGTGGCGTTGACGCCGAGTTCGGTGGTCGAACTGGTCGTGTTCATCGAGGCACCACTCAAAAAGTCCGCGTAGTTTTCCATCGCCGAGTAGCGGTTGTGAACGCCGAGGCTGCCAATCGTGTTGATGAGCTCAGGCGAGAGTTTGTGCATCATCGATGCAATCAACTCGGTGGTGCCGACTTTGTTCTGGGGGGTGGCGGTGCTGGCTGAAACTAGGCTAATCATTTTCTTTCTCCCTGCTTCTGAACTTCCTCTTACCAAGATGAAGCGCTCAGTCGCTTTTTTTAAAATAGCTTTTTGTCTTCGTTCGTTGTGCCTCCATTACAAGGGCTGTGCCAAGAGAGATTTGAGGGGATGAGGCAGAAGCAAGTGAAGAAATAATAAGACTTAAGTGATTGAGACGATGATCGGAGCGGAACCACGGGCGAGCCGCGGCTAGTGAGTACTCAGTATGCAAAAATCCGCGAAGCGGTTGGCTGGAGGGTTGGGGCCCGCGGCATGTGTGACGAAGAGCCCCGGAAAGCTTAGTGATAACGTGATCTAAGTGTGCGTGAGATCACTTTAGCGCGGGTATACAGCTTATCTGGTAACCAGGTATGCAGTGACAACCTAGTATCCAGGGATGGGATGGAGGGATGGGGGGATGGGGCTTTGTCGCAGAAGTCGGCAGGGCCGGTGACTTCTGCATCATGAGAGAGACTTTTGCATCAAAGAGGGTTTCTTGCGGTGAACCTATCGCCAGAGTAGGCTTCGCGTCATGGAAACCAAGCGCGGATTTGATTGGGCGTTGCTTAAAGAGATTTTTTGGCGTCCGGGAGTGCTCGCGGTGAGCATTCTCTACTTTTTGTTGCAGCTTGCGTTCAATCTCATAGCTTGGACGATGACCCAACAAAATCAGGCGAAGTATCAGCTCATTCAGGTAGTCACGTGGCGAGTTTGGATAGCGGTAACGCCAATACTAACGGTGCTCTTAATCGTGTTGATAGTTCGCGCCGCTATTCAGGCAGTAGGAAGGCGCGAGGCGCAAGCGAACGCAAGCATTGCGGCAATGGAAAGAGACAGAGACTCGTTCAGAACTCAACTGGATGCAGCTACCAAGGGCGGGACGATTAAGTTATTAGCCGTTGAAATGATGCCACAGTTACTGGCTCTCGCAGAAGAATGGAGCACGTTACATGAAGCCTTTTTGAGCGGCGTTACCGATTCCGCTGAGGATCAGGTTAGAGATTTGACGGATAGAACCGTAGCGTTCTTAAAACAAGAACTGGACGACAGCCACGCTGCGATGGTTAAGAACGCACCGCCCGAACATCCTAATCTGCACGGACGAGCCACGCGCGATAAACATTACATTGGGCTGGCAGCAGCAAAACTGAACAAGGTTAATCAAATCATCGAAGAGCAGCGACGCGCGAATTGAGAGGCGGCCTACGCTGCCTCTTCCCAGAACGTCGGCTCAATGCCTAACTCATATATCGACTGAATGAGACAGCACAGATTATGCGCCAACACTTTGCAGAGGGCTTCGTTGATTTGAGCGGTTGTGGTTTTGCTTCTCAGGCGGTCGCCAAACTTGGCCTTGATCATCGAGAAGGTGGATTCGACGGTAGACCTCTTGTGATAGAACGCACATTGAGTGGAGCTAATCGTAGGATGTCATGGACTGACCCTTAAAGACTAACGTTGAGAGCGCGCTACGCGCGCTGGCGGACAAGGATGTCCGCGCTCCGAATGACGCCGAGGCCTACTTCTCCACGTACAGCTCGGGAAGTTGCTTGCGAAGTTCTGCGACCTTCGGCAGATCGTTAATCGCGATGTAGGGTTCGTCCGGATGATTGACAGCGTAGTCCTGATGATAGGCCTCGGCTTCATAGAAGGCCTTGAGTGCGACTACTTGAGTGACAATCGCCCTTTTGAAAACTCCGGCTTTATTAAGTTGAGCGATATAAGCGTCGGCAATGCTCTTCTGCTCTGCGTTGCTGTAAAAGATGGCCGAGCGATATTGCGTGCCCGTGTCTGGTCCCTGGCGATTCAGTTCGGTGGGATCGTGGGCGACGCCAAAATACACCTTGAGCAGCTGACCATAAGAAATGCGCGACGGATCGTATTTGATCCGGATCGACTCAGCATGACCGGTATTGCCTGCGCTTACCATTTCGTAGTGGGCGGTGTCGGCGGCGCCTCCCGAGTAGCCGGCGCTAACGCTGATTACTCCCTTAACGTGTTCGAACACGGCTTGCACGCCCCAGAAGCAGCCGCCGGCGATCACGGCAGTCTGCCCGCCTCTAGTGGCGGCGAGGGGTGCATCAATGATCGGGTTAGGTAAGGGCCTGCCAGCGGTAGCGTTGACCGCATTGCAAGCCGGCATCGTGGTAAAAAGACTGGTGACGAGAATTGCTAATAGAGCGCGGGACATATAGACACCTCATTGACGAATGAAAGTTGACTCACAAACATTATACGTCTCAGCCTGGACATTTGGATGTTTGCTTAAGCGTTTCCGGATAGACGCTGAAATGAAGCCGCTGTCTTTACCGGCGCCTTATACCGCGGACAAACGTTCGCTCTGGAGTGGCATTTTCTTTCAAGTACGCGCGGGCAGTGTCGAGGGCGAGGCGGATCACGTCATCCATATCCAGGTAACGGTAAAGCCCCAGTCGTCCTGTGAAGGTCACGCGGTCGCTCATTGCGTTAGCCTCGAGCTGATACTTCTCAAAAACAGCAATATCGCGCGGGAGCCTCACCGGATAGAACAGTGGATCGCCGGTGCCGGCTTCGCGTGAGAATTCGGTAAAAGCCACGCTGCGATCGTGCGATTCCCAGGGTGCGAAATGTTTGTGCTCGAAGACACGCGTGTATGGCTCGCTCAGGTCCGTGTAATTTATGATCGCATTGCCTTGCAAGTCTCCCAGTCCTTCCACCCGAGTAAAGTCCAGAGTCCGGTAAGAAAGTCGGCCATGCTTCCCCCCAAAGAAGTCATCAATCGCCCCCGAGTAAAAGACGTGCTCGAATTCGATAGCGCCCGTAACCAGGCCATCCCATTTTTGATCCAGCATTACCTCAATATTCTCATGCATCAGGATGGCTTGAACCAGCGAGGTGTAACCGTCGACCGGGATGCCCTGGTATTGGACCGAGTAATAATTGTCATTGTAATCGAAGCGCATCGGCAGCCGGTCCAGCACAGATGCCGGGATCTCACGGGCGCTCCGGCCCCATTGCTTTTGCGTGTACCCTTTCAGAAACCATAGGTACAACTCCTCGCCCACCAGCGCAAGAGCTTTCTCCTCGAAGTTGCGAGGTTCGGTGGGAGACGACACGCAAAGCCCCTCAATGAATCGGCGCGCACCTATCGGCCCGAATGACTTGTCAAAAAATTGATTGATCGTATGCAGGTTAATCGGGAACGAGAAAATGCCGCGCAGATTTCGTGCCTTGACTCTGTTGATGAACGGTCGAAAACTGGCAAACCCGTTAACATAGTTCCAGATTTCCTCGTCATCAGTGTTGAAGATATGCGGACCATGAGCGTGCAGCATGATCCCGGTCCTTTCATCGCGCTCGGTGTACGCATGCCCAGCGACGTGGTTGGATGCTTCAATGACCAACACTGTATGACCGGCATCGGCGAGCTCTCTGGCGATGACTGCGCCTGAGAAACCAGCGCCCACTACAAGGATTCTCTTCATTTGATTGACGATGCGAGACGTATCTTTCGCGTGCCCGGGTATTTCCGATTGATCATTAAAGCGGGATTCCTGGACACCTTAATTCGTTGCCCCCCTGGCATCACAGCCCAGGACCCACAACGGAGTGCGGTTTTTGATTCGCGTCTTCAATTTTCATTCCGGCATGGAAGTGGGAAGAACGACAGGCTTATACCATTGATCCTTCAGGCAGACAACAAAAGCGGCGAGACCCAGGAAACCGATGTGTTATAAGACTTAAATCCGAGACGCTGATGGTGGTTGACAAACTCATATCGAGTCCCATAAGTTCCTAACCTCAACGTTGTTCTGGCAGCCATCTTTTCACCCTGGGACAAAATCTCAATGGCCCACCAGCGGACCAATAACCTCGCTCTCGTTTTGGGGGGCGTGCTCATCGCAGGCTGTGCTTATGTCTTAATGGAGCATATCTGGCGTTGGCCAGCTGAGAAAGTAGTCGCGGCCGTTTACCACAAGAGTCTGGCGGTACTCTACGTTCCCTGGTTGGATTTGTTTAGGAACAGCATTTTCACGAGCGCTTTCTTGTGCGCGATCGTTTTGACTCTGGTCCTCCAGCGGCTGATACCGGCGAAACCCGATCAGAAGATCTTTAGCGCGGGTTTTGCCCAGGATCTGGTTTGGTTTTTTTACCAGACTGTCCTGCATGCCTTAATTATCGCTACTTATGTTGACTTATTAACCCGCCTCTACGCGAAACACTTTTCGTTTTTGACCATCACGTCCCTAAATCAGTTTCCCGGATGGTTGAGATTTCTGCTGGCGGCATCGTTGGTGGATCTACTTTATTGGGGCCAGCATTATTGTAACCACAAAGTACCTTTGCTTTGGAGACTTCACTCATTGCATCACTCCCAGCGGGAACTCAATTTCTTCACAGATTTCCGTTATCACTTTCTGGAATACATTGTTCGCCATACCTTTCTGGTCATCCCCCTTTCAATCTTTCAAATAGAAGCTCCAATTATTATTTCATTTGGCATTTTCCGGCAGTGGTATGTACGTTTCTATCATGGCAATATCAAGACAGACCTGGGACTCTTAAGATACATTCTGGTTACTCCACAATCGCATCGTGTTCATCATTCGCTGGACCCTGCCCATCGCGATACCAATTTCGGCTCAATTCTCAGCATCTGGGACTTTGCGTTGGGAACCCAATACCGGAATTACGACGTATATCCAGACACGGGCATTCAGGACCAGAGTTTTCCTCATGAGAAAACGGTTCGATTGAAGAGTTTACTCCTGACCCCTTTCCATCAGTTGCTTTATCCCTTCTTGAGAACCAGCAAACCTGGAACATTTGTGGCTGAATCGCCCCCGCTTGGATCGGCAGGCTCGACTTTACTGTCCGATTCTGGAAAACCCGCTGATCCGTAATGGCGAAGGTCTTGCTTCCCGGCGAGCCAAGAATAGTCGGTAAGTTGGCAGATTTAGAGAACTGCGGGCCTGCCCTTGCTTTCCCAAAACCAACCGACTTGCCAACAAAACCGCATGATGCTCCGCCTAAGAAGTCGGGTCTTGGGGAGAGTTCTGGGGCAAGTTTTCGGACTGCGGTTTTGACCATCTTCCAATTGCAACGAGCACCATCATGTCAGGGTTTTTCTGCTCGACTCGCTCGTCAGTTTTGGAACAGTGAATCTGAGCGATGGCCTGATGAAACTCCAGCGGTATTCCCTGCTTATATACGTCACTGACGCGACGCACCTCAAATGATTCGTCCAGTGTTACGCGAGTGAGCGCGTTGTGAAACTCGCCACAATTCGGGCAGAGTATGTGAAGGTCATATTGAGGCATCAACCGCCAGCAATCTTAATTGCAACGAAAGCCTAAAAGCCTAAACATTTTTCCAAGTCTGAAGCCGCATGCGATTCCGAATCCGCGCGATGTTGTGGGGCAAATCAGAGGCCAGTCGAAACGCCCGAAATATTAGCTTCGCCCAACGTAAACGCCGTGAATTCGTCGCGAATTAGCGAAATATGATGAATTACTGAAGCTTTGCTGGATCGTTTGGGAGGTCAAATCGATTTGAACCGATACTTATTGATCTTTAGCGATCTAATTCTCGACTCCAGTGTGGAAGGGGGGATTTGGAGTTTCGCTGCTGCCCCAGACGATCCCGCCACTCGTCCTCTCGCCTCGGCCAAAGCAGCTTCAATTATCGCTTTCTCACTTTCTAGAAGTTTCGAAGGCAATGGCTGTCCAGAGGACGTCGTTTCAAAAGCGCCGGGCGTGAGCCAGCTCTCTTCCACCAATAGGTTCTCGGTCTCGGAGAGAATGATCGACCGTTCGATAACATTCTGTAACTCTCTAATGTTGCCTGGCCAAGTGTATGACTGCAACGCCTCCAACGTCTTGGCATCCACGGGTCGTATTTTCTTCCCGAGTCTTTTTGCGAAGCGTTTCACGAAATAATCGATAAGCGCCGGGATATCTTCCGTTCGCTCGCGCAGCGGCGGGATTTCAATTGGAAAAACGTTAAGCCGGTAAAACAGGTCGCTACGAAACGAGCCGCCGGCAATTGCCAGGTACAAGTTACGATTGCTGGCGGCAATCACCCGTACGTCGGATTGAATAGTTTGAACTGCACCGACACGTTCAAATTTGTGCTCCTGCAGAACGCGCAACAGCGCAACCTGGGTCTCAGGAGGAAGCTCGCCGACTTCATCTAGAAAGATCGTGCCGCCGTCCGCCAACTCGAAGCGACCCATACGTCTTTGGGTTGCGCCTGTGAAGGCACCCTTTTCGTGACCAAATAATTCAGACGCGATCAGTGACGGTGGGATTGCGGCACAGTTGACATTCACGAATGCTCGAGAGGAGCGCCGGGACTGTTTGTGGATGGCGTGGGCGATGAGCTCCTTGCCCGTTCCTGTTTCACCGGTTACCAGTACCGTCGAGTCCGTGGTGGCGACCTTGGATACGCGAGTAAGTACTGCTTGCAAAGCAGGAGAAGCACCAACAATTTCCTCAAACATCCAGGACCGGTCGATCTCCGCTTTCAGAGCCAAATTCTCTTTGTAGAGTTGGTCTTTTAGCTCCTTGATTTCCTCTTCAGCCCGCCTTCGATCGTCTATGTCGTGACCTGCCGAATACCACTTAACGATCCTTCCCGATTCGTCTCGCAGCGGGACCGTGCGAACAAGGAACCAGCGATATTCTCCATCAGCCCGCCGCATGCGAAACTCGGTCTCAAGCGCCTTTCCCGTGGCCACAGCCGAGAGCCACTCCTCCGTTACCTTTGGCTCATCTTCGGGATGAACTACGATCTTCCAGCGCCAGTCCTTTAGATCCTCCAAAGAGAGACCGTAGTATTCCAGCCAACGTTGATTGACGTAATCAGCGGAACCGTCAGGAAGAGTTGTCGCGACCATTGCGGGAATTGTGTCGATCAGGGTTTTGAGGCGAGCTTCGGCTTGCTTGCTATCTTCCATGTCGGTCCGCGTGCCGTACCAACGAATGACACTGCCCTGTTCATCGCGCAGCGGGTTGAGGCGAATTAGAAACCAGCGATACTGCCCGTCGTGTCGGCGAAATCGTCCTTCCATTTCAAATGGGACTCCTCGCGAGAGCCCGCGCGGGGTTTCCTCACTGAGTCTTGGCAGGTCGTCCGGATGGACTAATCCAGCACGAACGTCTTTGGGTTTAATGTCTTGCAGAGTAAGGCGGTAGTATTCCAGCAACACGTGATTCGCATAAAGAACGTCTCCACCCGATCCCAAAACGAAGATTTGCTGCGGAATGACTTCTACAAGTTGACGAAGTTCCATATCTGAGAAATCGTCGCTTAATCGCCGTTCCTCGCGTTGTCGATTTTCCATGAGTTAGGATTGGTAAGTCTGAGTCTTCTTTTCTAATTTCAACAAGTATCGCCGAGACAATCCACACCGCCCCGCCTGTAATAGGGTGAATTAATGTTAGATATCAGAACCTCAGTTGCGTCGCAATCAATATACCCCGGGAAAGCGTTTCGGCTCTAGCTTAATATAGAAGGCAGCGGAGTAAGAGCCCTTTGGCATTACTACCGGGCATTTGGCAGCAGCATGCGGCCGATGGCGCGTTCGCCGATGCTACCAAAGTAGAGTGCGCCTTTGTGCTCGACGACGTTGGCGATCTGCGTGAAGCACTGCGGCGAAGGATCCTGAAGGTTGTGTGTGACTTTTCCATTAGCGTCGAGGCCGAGCGCGAACGCGTAGCGCTTGATGTTTGGTTGCAGGAAGTTTGGGAGACGCCAGACGACCTTTTTCAAAAAAGGATGAGGTTGCAAAGCATCGAGAGCTGAGTCGCGCCGGTTCACCAAAGCCAGCCAGAAAGTGCCCCGGCCATTTGACGAGATGCCGTCAGGGAAACCAGGCAGGTTGTCGATAAAAATGTCCGACTGGCCCTGTTTCGCTCCGGCGAGCCAGTAGCGACGCACGCGGTACGCGCCGGTGTCGTTCACCAGCACAAAGGATTGGTCGGGACTGACCGCGACGCCATTGGCAAAGTAGAGATCGCGCAACAAAACCTTCGTCTGTTTCGTCCGCGGATCGTAAGAAAGGAAACGGCCGTTGGGTTGATGCTCGAGCAGGTCGGCTTTGAGTTGCGCGAGCCGAAACTTGTAGGACGCATCCGTGAAATAAATCGTCCCGTCCGCAGCGACGTCGAGATCGTTGGTGCAGCGGAAGGGAACGCCTTCGGCTTCCGTACTGAGCACTGTGATATTTCCATCACCAGCAATCGACAGCAAACCCTTGACTGCGTCGGCGACGATCAGGTTTCCGCCACGGTCGAAAACAAGCCCTAATGGACGCCCTCCGGTGTTGGCAAAAATCTGTGGCTGCTTACCGTCAGGCTGGAAACGAAAGATGCGCCCGTCGTCTGTGCCGCAATAGATTCGATCCTGCGAATCGAAAGCGACGTCTTCCGGCGAGTTGCCGTCAACATTTAGTCTTTCGATTCGTGACAGCTCAGAATTTTGCGCATATACGCCCGCCAATTCCGGCGCCGTTGGTGGAGTCCACGCGGCAGGGTTAATGGGAACGGGCCATAAAAGGAGATAGCCGAGAGTCAGGGCGACAATGGCAATTAACGATCGGAAGATTGTGCGTTTCATAATCAGTTGACCAGGTGGCACGGGCGTCCCGCCCGTGAATGACGCGCAAGATGCGCGTGCTATAAGGAGCTATCTTTCGCCGCGCGCTGCTTCCACCTGGCTCTCGAGTTCAACTACCAGCTTATTAGTGCCGGGCTGATCCATTGCTTCAATCCAGCGCAGCGCTTCGTCTAAAACCCGGCGCTGATGCTCGGGCCAGTTTGGTTGACCGGCTACGCTGCCGATTTGCCCTTGGTAGAAGCCGGCACGCGGCGGGCGCGCATTTTCAGTAGTGTCGCGCTCGACCGCCAGCATCATGGTTGGAATACCCGCCTGCTCAATCGCGCGGGCCGCGAGTGCTACGGATTGATGGCAAAGCCGCGAGGCCGGAATCAGCAGCGCCGCCTGGACTTCGTAACGTTGCAGCCGTTCGATCAGTTTAGGCAACATCTCATTGACCAGGCGGCCGGCGTCGGGAATGAATCCGCAAAAGCTCCAAAAAGTAGAATTCAATTGACCGATGATCCGGTTGGCTTCGAACTCAGATAAACGCACCAGCGGTACCTGTACGTTCACGTCCTGTTGCACGAAAGCGGGATCGTAGCCGCGCGCGGAGAAACGCAAATCGCTCGGGTCGATCTCGCTGGGTATTTCGCGGAAACTGAAATCGCCGTCCGGCGCGTTGGTCTCGAATGGTTCGGTGCCGTCAATGTATCCGCCAGCCGAACTGATCAGTGCCAGGTTCATCATTGACAGCGACCGGCGCGCGGGCGTGAACGGCGCGCGCGAGTTTTTGACAAACGGATACGAGTCCCCGATATTTTCGTCCGCTACTTTGCCGGCTCCTTGCCTCCACTTGGCGAACTGTCGCCGCCACTGCTCGCTGTTCTCTATTATTTCCACTTCAGACACTCTCCTTAGTCTTCGCGGCGTATAGAGTACCAACTTCAGTTGGGTTCTTTCTGCCCCAATACTCCCCTTAACAAAAGCCCGACTAAAGTCGGTACTCCAAACACGGCGCGTTATTTCTGAATGGTCCAGTTTTGTTCGGGCCTGGTGAAGCAATCAGGACGCTCGGCGAATTTGCTTTCGTCGATCTGCACGTTCTGCTTAACCTCCTTCAGACGCACCACCGTGGCCATAGCGGTCGCCGGAGATTCGCGAGCCACGAACGGCACCTTCACCCCATCTACCTCGCGATAGTCCTCTAAATAAGTGTCGTTTTCGCGCACCAGCAAACCGGTCGCGACTTCGAAGAAGAGACGTTCGATTACTATTCCACCGGCCATTCGATCCAAGACAAAGCAATCGCGGTCGCCAACTTTGTCTTTTCGTTCGAAACGAAGAGAGCTAAGCAGCCGGCGATATCGCAGCTCTCGATGGATGTCATCGCTGCTGGCAATCTGATTCTCCGCGGGAAAACTTAGATAGCCGCGGACTGGATCCTGCAACCACCTGACGCTGCCATTGAAGGTTTGTTGCACGACGCCGAAGCCGTCCAGATTCATAATCACACTGGTCCGATTCGGCGCCTGTTCGTAAACCTCCACCGTTCCGTTAAGTCCCATCGGCAGTTCCACGGCTCCAATAGAAACGCGACTCTTGATTTTCAAGAGCGCGGTTTCTCCCCCGACGGCTTCGATATAGCGATTGATGATCTTTTCGGGTGACGGCGTATTCGGGTCCGCAGAAATGTCTTCTTTGCCGGACGCTTCAGGCTTGGCCGGAATTGGCCTTGGGGGCGGCGGAGGTGGAAGTGCCTCGATCGTCGCCTTCTTAGGATCGCCATATGAGTCTTTGGCTACCGGCGCCGTCGCTGTTACATCGGCGATCAGTTCCAGCCCACGCGTCTGAGAAATTCGCTGGCGTAGCTTTGCAATGGCGGCGGTTAATTGCGGGTCGCCGCGGAGCAAGGCCCGGCGGTTGAGCTTCACAATCCAGTCAGGAACAACCCCACGGCCTTCGAGAAAGATTCCATCAGGGCTTTGATAATTCCCAAAGGCGTACTGGAAAAGCGCGCCCGTGGGTAATTTCAGAATTCCGGAAGGCAGAGTATTTCCGGCGCTGGTGTCGCCAATCACCACTGCGCGATGCGTTTCCTGCATACCGGCGGCAAAAATCTCCGCGGCTGATTGGGTCGAGCCGTCAATCAAAATCGCCAGCGGTCCGGAGTAAGGGCTGCGTTGCGGAATGACCAGAACGGGGTTTTGGCCGGAGCGCGTTTTCATCGAGCCCAAAACCGTCGTGTATTCAGAAACCAGTCCGCCCAGGCCGCCAATCATTCCCAGCAGACCACCCTGGTTGCCGCGTAAATCGATAATGATCCCTGACGCGTCGTGCATTCCGCGCAGGGCCGCGCAAACTTTTTTCATTTGCGTCGGCACGAAAGCATTGAAGCGAATATAGCCGATGCCGCCCGCCAGTCGTTTGGCTTCAAATTCAGTGTACATGGGCGGCAGGTTTCCAATTGGCGGCGACATTTCGCCCTTCAATTTTTCGCGGGTGATTCGCACCCGGCGTGGCAGGTTGCGCGCATCGGAATAAGTCAGCAGCACTGAGTTCCGCAAATCGCCGTTGATATAGTTAGCCACCAGCACCAGCGGTATCTCAGGCTTAATGATGTCGTGAAAGATAGGGTCCTTTGCGATCTGGGCAATCACTTCAGAGAGCGGCTTACCATCGACACTCCTGATCGCAAATCCGGGCCGCAATCCCGCGCGTGCGGCGGCGGACCCGGGTTCCACGCGCGAGATCAAAACCGAACCATCTACGACGCGCAGATCGATCCCGATGCCGGTTGAAAGCCTCTCGGTGAGCCTTTGTTTGATCCGATCAAGCGGCGTCTCAGGTTCCTTTTCCTCGCTGTCTGACTCGTCGGTGTTTTCCTGGTCGTTACCTTCGTCATGCTTCGGCAGCAGCTTGGGAATCGCCTCCGGGGGAATAATCCAAAAGTGGGACTGGTGAAGCTCGTTGACCATCAACTGCAAAAGGCCGTACAACTCGTGATCACTGGTCGCGAGGGCGACCCGTGGCGCGTAGCGATCGTGGACTGCCTTCCAATCGACGCCGTTGAACTTGGGATCATAGAAGCTCTTGTCCACGGTTTGCCAGACAATTTCGAACGACTCGCGGCGCTTCTTTGCTTCAGGGGATTCTGATGAGCTCCCGGAGTTCGCGTTCGCCGTCCCGGTCTGCTGTGCCAGAGCCGTTAAGCCCAGGCTTAGCAACAACGCGAACAACAAGATCGAGGACTTGGTTTTCATGATGAGGTTTTCCCGGTCCCGAGCAGCGGGCGAAATCCGGTCAGTATTATGGCGGCCACTGCGGCCAGCATCGCTACCATCAGCGAGATTACTGAATAACGATGCAGGTTGTTGAAGGCGATCCGTCGCGGGTCGTCCGGGGAAACTTGATCGATGGCCACCATCGCCAGCCGCAGGCCGCGCATTCTGGCAGCGATAACCCATTGACCGACCGCCGTCGCCAGGGCCATTAGCGTTAGCGCGAACGTGCCCGCTAAAAATGAAACCTTGATATTCTTTCTTTCCACAATCACCGTCAACACGAGCAACAACAAGCCGAACAAAAATCCGCTTACATTTATGACTGATAGTGCGCGGGTAACGATCGTGCCGGCAATTTCATTCATATTCGCCACTTGAAAGCTCCGCAGCGCTGCGAAAGCTGCCGGCGCGACAACCGCCGAGAAAAATATCGCCGCGCCCAGCCATAAAGACAGGAATGACAGGCTGACACCGCCGGCGAAGGCAGAAATTCGTCTGTTCATACGCTTTGGGTCACGCCGGCCACCAGAGTGATCAGCGGCGGCGCAATTTCCGGCTGCTGGATCTCCCTCGGATCGGGAACGCTCAAAAGCCATGACAGTGCGCGATCCAGTTGGGCCTGATAGTCTTCCAGGTCGAGCGACATGAACACCGGCTGATTCAGGCGCGCAAACTTTTCTTTAGCCATCAGGTACATGCGCCGCGCGGCGCCCGGACGGCCAATCTGCAAATGATGAAAAGCCACCGCCGATTGAATCATCGCCTGTAGGAATAACTTTTCGTCAGGACCGACCGGCCCCATCCAGCGTTCTTCCCAGGCATCGTGGGCAGCGTGATATTCGCCGGCATTGTAGAGATCGATGCCCGCGATGTACTCGATCGGATACGCGACGATATGTTCTGCGGTGTAATGCGCGTCCGGCATCGTCTCAATTGTAACCGAAGAGACGAGGTGTCAGAAGCCCGACCGTCAGGGAGGGCGGGTCACACTATGATCGTCGTTCAGCATCGATCTCAACTTGCCTTTTGCTTGTGCGCGAGCCTCTGATACTACGCTGAACTTGAGTTGTCAGGCAGAAGAAAATGACCGAACAGTATTGTGAAAGCTGGTCGACTTCGAGGTACTGCGGAGCCCTGTAAAACTACGATCCACGAAAACACACGAACTGGAATTAGTTATGTTTGGGCGATTTCGTGTGAATTCGTGGATTGTTCCGGGCCAAACCGGAAGAAAGCACGAACCCTTATCAGCACGGTAACGATTTGGTTAGCCCTTGCTTACGCGTGGGCTTTCGGACTCTACTTCGCTTTCGGGTAATAGCCCTCACGGGCGCGCACGCGGAGTTGCGGATTCGCCGGCGTAGTGACGGCAATCCGGCGAAAGGCCGTGCCGCCCGATTTGTCGTTCGAATAGTACTGCAGCAGATACTGCGCCCGTAGCTCGCTGGCAATGCGATTGAAAACCTCTTCCAGATTTTCAATCCTTTCGGGAACGAATGCCGTTCCGCCGGTCGCGGAGGCGAGTTGCTGCATGGCGTTTTGCGCCCTCGTACTGATGACGTTGAGTTTCAGAGCCTGACCGCTGGGATTAATCGCATAGAAAACTGCGTTCGCGGTTTGGACTTCCTGCTGGACCTCTGCCTGCGCCTTGCGGTGACCTCTCAACAAGGCTGCTTCTGACGCGGCACGCATCCGAGCCCGCGCCGCTGGAGTCAAATCGGTGTCGCCTTTCGTTGCGTTATAAGCCGCCAGGGCTGAGTCGCGAACGCTATTGCTGAAGTTGTCTTCGCCGTCGGAAATGACCACGATTACGCGCCGGTTTTGCTCCGGGGTATTCCGCGCGAGATAGCGGGCCGCTTCGATCACTGTGTCATAGAATGCAGTTGGGCTGGGGCCGGTCGCGGCTTTGATCGTCATCAATTTCGCTGAAGCCGCAGCCGCCGTGCTGCGGCCCTGTTCCAGGCGCGGCGTGCGATCGATCGCGAATACCGTGGCGTGATCAGTCGGCCTCAGAACCTGTCTGAGAAAGCGCGTCGCAGCTTGTTCCTCGAAAGCGAATCGCTCGCTCACGCTGCTCGAAACGTCAATTAGAATTGCTATCTCCAATGGCACCTGTTCGGGATCGCCCAACTGAGCTATCTCCTGCGGCCGTCCATCTTCCTCGATGTGAAAATCGGCGGCCTTCAAGCCCAGCACCGGTTGGCCATTCCGATCCGTCACGGAAACCGGCATGACGACCAGGTTCGAAGAGACGCGAATAACTTCGTATTCAGGAGGCTCAGGCGTCGGCGTGGGTTTGGGCTTATAGAGCGGAACTGGCGGGGGCGGGGGCAACTCCTTAATCTTTTGCGCAGTGACCGGAGCATTGAGGAAGACCGCGGCGCCAAAAAATAAGGCCAGCGCTGAAAGCACCAGCGCCGGCACAAAGGATTTCTTCTCTTTATCAGACAACATTCACCAACTCCTCATGCCGCCAGCATGCATCGGGTTGCTGGCCCAAACAGATCATTTGACGCCTTCTGACGGCATGATCGTTGGCGCTTGTACGGCAACTTCTTAAGTTGCTCCATCCCAAAAGAAACGCAAGTTCGCAACTTGCGCAACTTATTGTCCTGAGCCGCCGCTGCCTGGAGTAAGAGCGGGCGCGGGCTGCGTCAGACCCTTGTTGACCAGTACTTTGACTTCGACGCGGCGATTCTCGGCGCGGCCAGTGCGCGTCTTATTGTCGGCAATCGGATTCGTCTCGCCGAAGCCATAGGGCGTAACGATGCGGCGCAGCGGAATCTGATGTTGCTCAACCAGGTAGCGAATCACTGCGTCGGCGCGGCGTTGGCTCAACGCACGATTGCGTTCGGTGCCGCCGGTGGAATCCGCAAAGCCGGTAACCTCGAGCACGTAGCCTTTGGCATTGAGGGCCTTGGTGGCGATGGCGTCGAGTTTGGCCTTTCCGTCAGCCGTCAGTACTGAGCTACCGACACGGAAGTTTACCGAGGTAGTTTCCTGCGGGACATAATCGTCCAGCGCCGAGATGCGATCGTTGGTGGCATTTACGCCATTGATAGCGGCATCGGCAGTGTCCTGGGCGGCCTTGGCGCCGCCGCGCGCCGCGTTCGAAACGGCCGCGAGTTCGTCAATTTGTCCCGAGAGTTTTTGCGCGTTCTGCTCAACTTCTGTCAGCCGGCCTTCGTTGACCTTGGCTTGTTCTTCGAGGGGATTAGCGCGCGCCTCAACCGTCCGCGCTGTTCGCAGATCCGTTTCATTGAACCGGACCTTATCGGCGATCAACTCTCCGTTCGAGCCGCCCCGTCCCTCAACTTCAAGGTTGAGCCCCCGCAGGATTTGAGTTTGCCCATAATTGGTGCCGCTGCGTAAAAAGCCGCCATTCGTTTTGACAGTAGTTCTATCAGTCAGCCGAACGACGGTGTCGTTTCCTGTCAGGTCGCGAACTGTGAAGGTATCAGCGTCACGCTTCACGACCGTCCCCTTGATCTTCAACTTTTCACCACTGCTGACTGAACGGGATCGGGTGGTGCTTGAACTGGTTTGTGCAAAGGCCATAGGGGAAAGGATGAGCGCCAAGCCGAAAGCAAGCGCAAATGACCGAAACGTTCTTAAGCTACTGATCATAGTTTCAACTCCTTAGTTTATAAGTTGGGACGGCACAACAGGCACGTCGGGTTTACGTAAGTTTCAGATAACAAACTCACGTCTTGCGTTGTCCGCTCGATTTCGGCAGACAGGATTTCGTAAAGACCGAGGTTGATGAAGCGTCTTCACCAACATTATTGTGGAATAGTACGAAACCGCTTAGTTAAGTCAAGCGCGATTTAAGAGAAAAGTTGATTTCCGCCAACTTAGCAAAGATTCATTACTGGTTCGCTAGTGGATTGCAACAGACGAGTGCAAGTGTTGTGAAAAAAAGAGGCGGGTTGGCGCCGGCCCTCTCGAAATTAGATCGCGAACTATAAACCTAGATAGCGAACTGACCGGTCTCGAGGCGCTCTTTAATATAGGCCAGAAACTTCTCGGCATCCGAACCATCAATGATGCGATGATCGAAGCTGAGCGCGAAAAACGCCATGTGGCGAATTGCAATATAGTCTTCGCCGTCAGCGGAGGTGAGCACCACAGCCCGCTTTTCAATCTTACCCACGCCCAGAATCGCCACCTGCGGTTGATTGATGATCGGAGTGCCGAACAACCCGCCAAAGACGCCCGGGTTGGTGATCGTGAAAGTTCCGCCGGCTACTTCATCGGGCTTCAGTTGTTTCGTGCGCGCGCGCTCGGCGAGATCATTGGCCGCGCGGGCCAGTCCGGAGATTGATAGATCGTCGGCCCGTTTGATGACCGGAACAATCAGACCCCAATCAAGGGCGACCGCCATGCCGAGGTTGATATCCCGCTTGTAGATGATCTGGTCGCCATTGACCTGTGAGTTGAAGATCGGGAATTTTCGAATCGCGTCGGTGACGGCTTTGAAAATGAACGGCATGAAAGTGAGTTTGGTGCCGGTGCGATCGAGGAAAGCGTCGCGATTTTCATCACGCAACTTCGCGATCTTCGTCATATCCACTTCATAGACCGTTGTCACGTGAGCCGAGGTGCGACGCGAAAGTACCATGTGCTCTGAAATCTTCTTGCGCATCACGCTCATTTGTTCGACGCGATCGCCTTCTGCCGGTTTCACCGCGGAAACCTGCGGTGGCGCCTGGGCGGCCTGCACAACCTGTGAGGGTGCGCCGGCCGGCGCGCGCTGGGGCGGGGCGCCGGATTCTATGAAACTGAGAATGTCGTTCTTGGTGACTCGGCCGCTCATGCCCGTGCCTTCGAGTTGCTTGATGTCGATGCCATGTTCTTCGGCAATCTTGCGCACCAGGGGACTCGACTTTGTGCGTCGCAATTCTTCGGCACTTACTGTTTGACCATCGTCGCGACGCTGGGGCGCGGATGTCGCACCTTCGCTCCTCTTAACCAGAGTCTTGACTTCGGTCTTGTGTGACGAAGGCGCCGGCGTCGTTTTCGGCGCAGGTTCGGACGTGATCATCGGTTTGGGTCGATCAATCACTGCGGGCGCTTCCGCTTTGACAGGTTCAGGTGCCGCTGGACTCTCAGCGGATGCGGGCAGTTCCTTTTTTGCTGCTGAGGTAGCTGCGGCTGAAGATTGCGGTTGAGCGCCGTTGCCATCAAGCACAGCCACGACGGTGTTCACTTCAACGGTTTCACCCTCTTTGAATTTGACCTCAGTGAGAGTGCCCGCGGCGGGCGAAGGAATCTCAGCGTCAACCTTGTCGGTCGAGATCTCGAACAAAGGCTCGTCGCGGTCGACGTGATCGCCGACGTTCTTCAGCCATTTCGTGATTGTTCCTTCCGCGATGGACTCGCCCATCTGCGGCATTACCACTTCAGTAGCCATGATCACTCCAATTCAATAGGTTTAGAGTCGGGCTACGGCCCGACTAAGCGGGCGGTAGCCCGCTTCTAAACGAGTCTGTTGATTCAACCAGTGGCCGACTGTTCCTTCGGTTCAGCGGTCGTAGGGTCGATGGTTGTCTTGATCTCGGAAATTCGATTTGCCGGAAAGCCGCCCTGCTGCGCGTGCTCGCGAATCAACTCTTCATTCGGCGCGATGTAAACGCAGTAGACCTTATCGCCGGTTACATAACTGTGTACCCATTGAATCTCCGGACCAAGCTTTTGCAACACGTCGCAGGATGTTTGCGAGACGCCCTGCAGTTCCACAGCCGTCAGTTTTCCCGCTCCGGGAATTTCTCTTTCGATTAGGTATTTCGGCATGATGTTCTTCCTCTTGTTCTGGTTTAGATGCCGGACTTGTCCGGCTCCCAACTCTCGGCGGACAAGTCCGCCGTCTAAACGAAGCGATCTTAGTAAGCAGCCAACTTCCGCGCCGCGTCCAAAACATCTTTCACCTGCGGCAGATAATAATCTTCCAGCGGTGGTGAATACGGCACCGGCGTATCAAGTGACGCCACCCTTACGACCGGCGCGTCGAGCCATTCAAACGCTTCCTGCGAAATGATGGCCGCGATTTCACCTCCAATGCCGCCCGTCAACGATGCTTCGTGCAGAATAAGCGCGCGGCTGGTTTTCTTGACACTGGCCAGGATCGCTTCCTTATCCAAAGGCGCCAGGGTGCGCAGGTCGATCACTTCGACATCCAGGCCTTCTTTCTCCAGTTCGTCCGCGGCGTCGAGTGCTGTGAGAACTTGCGCGCCGAAAGTGATGATCGAAAGGTCACGGCCTTCGCGCCGGGTGCGCGCTTTGCCGATTTCGACGATGTAATCGTCCGCAGGCAACTCTTCGCGCAGGCGCGGCAGGCGATAGAGTTTCTTGTGCTCAAAATAAAGCACTGGATCGGGATCGCGAATGGCGGCTTTGATCAATCCTTTAGCGTCGTAAGCAGTTGAAGGCTCGACGATCTTCAGCCCGGCCGTGTTGGTAAAGAACGATTCAGGATTCAGCGAATGAAACGGGCCAGAGCGAACGCCCGAACCGCAGGGTCCGCGAAATACGGCCGGAATGTTGGCGCCCCAACGATAGCGACACTTGGCCGCATAATTTGTGAGCAGATCGAATCCGCAACTGATGAAGTCAATGAACTGAAACTCAGCCACCGGGCGCAGGCCCATCAGCGCCGCTCCACAGGCCGCGCCAACTATCGCCGCCTCGGAAATCGGAGTGTCGATCACGCGCTCCGGACCGAACTGATCGATGATGCCCTCGGTGACTTTGAAGGCGCCGCCATAAGCGCCGACGTCTTCGCCGATCAGAAAGACAGTCGGGTCGCGCTCCATCTCTTCCCAGATCCCAGCGCGAATTGCCTCGACCATCGTGGCGGTACCGCCGTGCGGCGGGCGTTCGAGCTTGCGTTCTTTTTTAAGTGCGGTGGACATATTTTCAGTCCGACAAACTTGAGTTTGTCGTTTTCCGGATTAGGTTCAGCGACAAACTGAAGTTTGTCGAACACTCAAAATCAGTCGCCGTTCGAAATCTTCACCGGCGGCTTGGCAGGTGGCAGACTCAGTTTATCGGCGATGCCAGGTATTAATTTCTTCAGTTCGCTCAGGTCCTTTCCGCTGGAATCAATGAAAGTCCAATTGACGCCGCCGTCCGACGAAATCCCGATCATGCTGCCCTCTGATTGAAAGAGTCCATCCTGGGCCTTAACCTTCAAGGTAATCGGCAACACCGCATAGATGGATCCCGAGTCGTGTATGAATTGCGTCGGAGCGCCGGAAGTCGACGAGAGCAGGACCACTCCTTCAGACTCCATCTCCTTCAATTCCTTCTTCATCGCAGCTACCATTTGCTCCCGGCCGCCCGCCATCTCAATGACTTTCGGGTAAGTAAGATCCATGAATCTGGCAAAGTCCTTGCGGCTAAAGGCGTCGTTAACTTCCTTTGCCTGGACTGCGAGACTGGGATAATTCTCAGCCGTTGCCGCCGGAGATGGGGTGGCAACCGCGAGCGTCGTTTGCGGCTTCTTTTGACCGCAAGCGATCGTTAACGATAAGCACACCAAACATATCAATGAACGAACTGGTCTCATGCCGTGCTGGCGGGCCGCCTCTAAGCAAAATTATGATTCCAAAACCTTCGGCCTTAGCGCCGGCGGCACGGTCGCGTTATCAAAGACTCCATAAGCCGCGCCTTCCGGCTCGGGCATCGGCGAGCTTTCGGCCCACTCACTGTCTTCGTCAATCTCACGCATCACATCGGCGGTGATCTCTTCCAACTTCTTTTTAGTCGCCACCTTCCGGTCGAGAAGGAACTTTTCAAATCTGTCGATGGGATCGTTGTGCTTCTCCCACCATTCGATCTCGCCCTCCGGAACGTAACGCTGGTCGTCGTGTTCGGCGTGGCCCTTGCGACGATAGGTTTTGGCTTCAATCAAAACCGCGCCCCGCCCTTTGCGCGCATAATCGATTGCCTGCTTCGTGACTTCATAACAGGCTACGACGTCGTTGCCGTCAACGATGTGTCCGGGAATGCCGAAGGCCGCTGCGCGTTCAGCAAGATTTCGCACGGCTGTCTGCAAATTCGTCGGCGTTGAGTAGGCGTAATGATTGTATTCGGCGATGACAATCAGCGGCAGGCGCTGCACTGCGGCAAAGTTCATCCCTTCATAGAACGCTCCGGTGCTGGCGCCGCCGTCGCCGATGTACGCCAATCCAACGATGTCCTTCTTTTGCATGCGAGCGCCCAAAAGAATACCGGTCATCACCGGAATCATATCGCCCAAATGCGAGATGGGGCCGAGGAATCCCTTGTCCAGATAACCAAAGTGGACGTTAAGGTCTTTTCCGCCGGACGGTCCCCAGGCCTTGGCCATGTATTGAGCCAGGATTTCACGCGGGCGAATTCCTTTCACGAACACCGCGCCCAGATCGCGAATGATCGGCGTAATGAAATCATCGGGACGCAGAGCATAAGCCGAACCAACCGCTGTCGCTTCCTGTCCCAGTGATCTATAGACGCCGCCGACGACTTTGGTTTGGCGATAAAGATTGACGATGCGCTCTTCGACCAGTCGCGTTAGTTTCAGATAGCGATACAGCTCGAGCATCTGCTGGTGCGTCAGCGTGGTGTCAGCGATGCACGAACGCTCCTGGCCGTTTGCAGGCTTGCGCGGCGCATACTTGGTGCTGATGCGCATCTGAAAGCCGGGCCGGCGACGGCGGGGGCCGGGTTTTTGTTGGTTGTTTATGGATTCTCGCTCGGCCATAGTTCTTAACAGGTCATATAGGACGTATTGGACCTATTTCTTAAATATGAATAGACATTCCGTGCACACCTTCGGCGGCTTCCATCACGGCCTCGGAAACAGTCGGATGCGCATGCATCGTGTTGCCCAGCTCTTCCGCAGTCGATTCAAGCTGCATGGCCACGCAGGCTTCGGCGATCAACTCAGTCGCGTGCGGGCCGATGATGTGCACGCCTAGAATCTCGTCATACTTACCTTCGCTGACGATCTTCACAAAGCCTTCCTCTTCACCGAGGATGCGGGCCTTGCCGGAAGCGCTGAAGGGAAACTTGCCCAGCTTGACGTCATAGCCGGCTTCGCGCGCTTTCGCTTCAGTTAAGCCGACGGAAGCGACTTCAGGATCGCAATAGGTGCAATTCGGCACCAGGCGCAGATTGATTGGTCGCGGATTTTTCCCGGCGAAATGCTCAACGGCAACGATGCCTTCTTTCGAAGCCAGGTGCGCCAGCAGCGGCGTCGGCACCACGTCGCCAATTGCATAGACGCCCTTCTCGGCAGTCTGCTGATACTCGTCGACCTGTATGAAACCTTTCTCAACTTTAATCTTCGTTCCTTCCAGACCAAGCCCCTGCGTAAACGGCATGCGGCCGACCGCAACCAAAAGCATCTCGGCCTCAAGCTTCACGTCTTCGCCTTTTGAAGTCTTGCCGGTTACGATGACGCCCTTGTCGGTCTTCTCAAGCTTTTCGAGTTTGGTGTCGAGCTGTGACTTGATGCCGCGCTTGCGAAACGACTTAGCAAGTTCGGCGGAAACTTCTTCGTCCTCGAGTGGGACCAGTCTGGGCAGAAGCTCGACGACGGTCGTTTCCGCTCCAAAGCGTGAATAGACCGAGGCAAACTCAACGCCGACCGCGCCGCAGCCCATGACAATCAAAGACTTCGGGACTTCAGTCAGCTCCAGAATGTGATCGCTGTTGACGACGTGTTTACCGTCGGTTTCGAAGCCCGGGATGGGCCGGACTACTGAGCCGGTGGCGATGATGATGCTCTTGGTTTCGATCGTCTGTTTGCTTCCATCTTCGCCGGTGACTTCGACTTTTCCAGGCAACGCCAGTTTACCGGTGCCCTTGAAGACGGTGCATTTGTTCTTCTTCATCAGATACTCGATGCCTTTCGAGTTCTTCATCACGACTTTGTCTTTGCGTTTCTGCACGTCGGCAAAGGCCAGTTGAATTCCCAATGCCTGCACGCCGAAATCCGCCGCGTGCTGCATCTGCTCATAGATGTGCGCCGACTGCAAAAGCTGTTTGGTCGGAATACAGCCGCGCAGAGTGCAAGTGCCGCCCAGGCGCTTGTCCTTCTCGACAATGGCGACTTTCAAACCCAGTTGTCCGGCGCGAATAGCGGCTACATAGCCGCCTGGCCCGCTGCCGATTACCGTTACATCAAACTGTTCGTTAGCCAATATTGAATCCCCCGGAGACGAATTTATGGCGTCACCCCGACCTGTCGGGGTTGCGAGCGTTAACGCAAGTTAACAGCTTGCGCTAGAGCTCAGTTGTTGGAACATTTTTCGTTGCCGACTTTGGCCGAACATTATAGTCGGATCGGCGCAGAGAGACCAATTGGAGGGGCTGATGTGTTGATGCGGTTGCCATCCGGGCGGAATTCAGGCAATCCCGTTTCAAGGAAGCTTTGGTCCTCAGGGGCTTTGCGGCAAATTTGGCGGCGATGCGATCGTCACCACAAAGACACAAAGGACACAAAGATCCTTTTTAACGAAAGGGCAGGAATTGCGATTTCCATTAGCGTTGGTCTCTAGTGTCCTTTGTGTCTTTGTGGTGCAGATCACCGGCGTTTTTGCCTTTTCGCTTTCTCCTTGATTATGATGTCGGTTCAATATTGATCGACAATTCAAATCAGTCCATAAGGCCCGGCAGGTATGAGTCAAAGTCTAACTGCAATTGAAGAGTCAGTCGCGCGCCCACTGACGACGCTCTCTGAAGATGAGCAGATGTTTCGCGCCAGCGTGCGGGAGTTTGCCGAGGGCGAGATCCGCAAACGCGTCGGACCGATGGAAGAGCAGGGACAGCTGGATCCGTCCCTGATTAAGCAATGCTTTGAGTTGGGGTTGATGGGAATTGAAACTCCGGAAGAGTTCGGCGGCGCCGGCGGATCGTTCTTCCAGGCGATTCTGGCCGTCGAAGAGCTGTCGCGCGTGGATGCTTCCGTTGGCGTGTTCGTGGATGTACAGAACACTCTGGTGAACAACGCTCTGTTGCGCTGGGCCAATCCCGAACAGAAGCAGAAATATCTGCCGCAACTGGCGAGCCAGAAAGTCGGCGCTTACGCATTGAGCGAAGCCGGGTCCGGCTCTGACGCTTTTGCTCTGCAAACCCGCGCCGTGAAAAGCAATGACCATTTTATTTTGAATGGCCGCAAGCTCTGGATCACCAACGGCAAGGAAGCGGAAATCTTTGTGCTGTTCGCGAACGCCAATCCCGAAGCCGGCTATCGCGGCATCACGGCCTTCATCGTGGAAAAGAATACGGCCGGCTTTTCAGTCGGCAAGAAAGAAAACAAACTCGGCATTCGCGCGTCGTCGACGACCGAACTGATTCTGGAAGACTGCGCGGTGCCGAAAGAGAATGTGCTGGGTGAAGTGGGCAAAGGCTACAAGACTTCGATCGAGACTTTGAACGAAGGCCGCATCGGCATTGGCGCGCAGATGATCGGAATTGCGCGTGGCGCCCTGGAAAGCTCGCTGGCCTATACGACTGAGCGGCAACAGTTCGGCAAAAGCATCAACGAATTTCAGGGGGTCCAGTTTCAACTTGCTGAGATGGCCACTGAACTTGAAGCCGCCCGCCTGATGGTTTATAACGCCGCGCGCATGAAAGATGCCGGCCAGAGCTTTGTCAAAGAAGCCGCGATGGCCAAGCTTTATTCATCGCGGGCCGCCGAAAGGATTACTTCCAAAGCGATCGAGCTTTATGGCGGCTATGGCTATGTAAAGGATTACCCGGTTGAGAAGTACTGGCGCGACTCAAAAATCGGCGCCATCTACGAGGGAACTTCGAATATGCAGTTGCAAACGATCGCGAAGTTGATTATTGGGAAGTGATTCTCTCCGTGTCTCCGTGGTTAGTTTTTGCACGGCAGGAATTATTAGCACGGAGGCACGGAGATCACTGAGAAGATTAGGGATGGACTATGGCCGCATCACGAATCGAAATCTTTGAGCAAATGCTCGCCGGCGACCCGTCGAATACGATGGTGATGTTCGGGCTGGCGAAAGAGTACGAAAAGGTGGGCGATGAGGCGAAGTTGATCGAAACGCTGGAGCGTTATCTCGCCGCGGCGGACGATGAAGGCAACGGGTACGGCATGCTGGCGCGGGCGTACGAGCGCACGAAGGATTCCGAAAAGGCCCGGGCCGCTTACCAGCGAGGCATCGATGTAGCGGCCGCGCACGGCCATCCCGGAATGGCCCTGGAGTATAAGACTATCTTGGAAAGTAACGAGCAATAACGGAATTGCACCCTGTAGGGGTGCCATAACAACGCGCAATGAGCGACACCAAAGTCTTAAGACTCGTAAAGAAGTCAGAAAACGACCTTCCTGAAAAGGCGTTTACCGGAAAGGCTGTGGCCTCTCCAGAGCCGAAGCCTGCGGGCGCCGCTGCACCCGCGATCAAACCCGTACCAGCGCGCGCCAGGCAACCCGAGAAACCTAAGCTGAGCCGCGAACAGATGCTCAAGATTTTTCGCACGATGTATCAGTCGCGCCGGCTCGATGACAAAGAAATCCAAATGAAGGGTCAGAACCGGATCTTCTTTCAGATCAGCGGCGCCGGCCACGAAGCGATCCTGGTGGCCGCGGGCATGTGTCTAAAGCCCGGCTATGACTGGTTCTATCCCTACTATCGCGATCGAGCCTTGTGCCTCGAGCTGGGTATGACGCCGCTGGAGATGCTCCTGCAAAGCGTCGGTGCCGAAGCCGATCCAAACTCGCATGGACGGCAGATGCCTTCGCACTGGGGACATAAGAAACTCAATATTGTTTCGCAGTCGTCCCCCACGGGCACGCAACTCTTGCAGGCGGTCGGCTGTGCTGAAGCCGGTTATCGCGTCAAGCTGATCAAGGAGCTAAAGAAACGGGTCAAGAACTTTCACAACGATGAAGTTGTTTACGTTTCGCTGGGGGACGGCACCAGCAGCGAAGGCGAGTTTTGGGAAGCACTCAACACGGCCTGTAATCTGAAGCTGCCCGTCGTGTTCCTGCTGGAAGACAACGGTTATGCGATCAGCGTGCCGGTTGAAGTGCAAACCGCCGGTGGCGATGTTTCCAGGTTGATCTCGGGCTTTCCGAATCTTTACCGGCAGCGCTGTGACGGCACCGACCCGATCGCCTCGTTCCAGACGATGCGGCGTGCGGTTGATAACTGTCGTAAGGGCCGCGGCCCTTCGTTCGTGCACGCGAAAGTGATCCGGCCCTATTCGCACTCGCTGTCCGACGACGAAAAGCTCTATCGGGCTGAAACCGAACGCGTTGAGGACGCCGAACACGATCCACTCAAAAGGTTCGGCGTGCTGCTGGTGCAGGAAGGCGTCGCCAGCCAGGACGAGTTGCAGCAACTGAAGGACGAAGTCGATCGCGAAATCAACGAGGCCGCCGACTTGGCGCTCGCCAGTCCGCAACCCGCACCTGAAACCGCCACCGATTTTGTTTATTCACCGACGGTGGATCCAACTTCACCAGAGTTCGACACCGAAGAAAAGGCGGAGCTCAGCGGCAACCCCGGCACGATGGTCGATCTGATCAATCGTTGCCTGCACACCGAGATGAAGCGTGATCCGCGCATCCTGGTTTTTGGCGAAGACATCGCCGACTGCTCGCGCGAAGAGTCTCTCGATCTGGTCAAGGGCAAAGGCGGCGTCTTCAAAGTTACTGCCAACCTTCAGCGCGAATTTGGCAGTGCCCGGGTTTTTAACACGCCACTGGCGGAAGCGAACATCGTGGGCCGCGCCATCGGCATGGCCACGCGCGGATTGAAGCCGGTGGTTGAGATTCAATTCTTTGATTACATCTGGCCGGCCTTTCACCAGATTCGCAACGAGCTGGCGCTAATGCGCTGGCGTTCGGGTAATGAATTCACGGCGCCGGTGGTGATGCGCGTGCCGGTCGGCGGCTATTTAAAAGGCGGCGCCATCTATCACTCGCAGTCCGGCACGTCGCTCTTCACACAGATTCCGGGCCTGCGCGTCGTCTATCCATCGAACGCGTTGGACGCGAATGGTCTGCTGCGCACGTCGATCCGTTGCGACGACCCGGTGCTGTTCCTGGAACACAAACACCTGTACCGCCAGACCTACAACAAATCTGCTTACCCGCCAGACGATTTCATGATTCCGTTCGGTAAAGCGAAAAGGGTGCGCGAGGGCAGCGACCTTTCGATTATCACCTACGGCGCGCTGGTCCAACGTTCTCTGGTCGCCGCGAAGCAGGCCGAGCAACAGGGCATCAGCGTCGAGATCATCGACTTGCGCAGTTTGAGTCCCTACGACTGGAACGCAATTGCCGAGTCGGTGAAGAAGACTTCCCGCGCGATCGTGGTCCATGAAGACTCGCTGTCGTTCAGCTATGGCGCTGAGATCGCTGCCCGCATCTCTGACGAGTTGTTTGAATACGTCGACGCTCCGGTTCGGCGCGTTGGTGCGCTGGACACCTTTGTCGGCTACGCGCCGCAACTCGAAGACGCCATCCTGCCGCAAGTGGCGGATGTGTTGAAGGCGATCGGGGAGTTGCGTGCTTACTGAAACTTGCCCGTCGTTTTCACCCCGCTGGGGGTAGGATGTTTATAGACTTGGCGACTCTCCAGAACCTCAAACTGGTTGTTTGATGGATCCCAAATTCTTCAAGACGCCGTCCGCCTTCCGCAAATGGCTCGCGGCCAATCACGCGAAATCGAAAGAACTCTGGGTCGGCTTTTACACTAAAAAGTCAGGCAAGCCGAGCATCGACTGGCCTGAATCTGTCGACGAAGCGTTATGTTTTGGCTGGATCGACGGCCTTCGCAAGAACATCGATGAAGAGAGCTACAAGATTCGCTTCTCTCCGCGCACGCCAACCAGCATCTGGAGCGCGGTTAACATTCGCAACGCTGAGAAACTTATCAAGGAGGAGCGGATGCAGCCGGCGGGTTTGAAAGCTTATCAGGCGCGCAAAGAGAATCGCTCCGGCATTTATTCCTACGAACAAAGAAGTCCGGAACTGGTCGAACCATACCTGGGCAAGCTAAAAGGAGATAAGGCGGCGTGGAAGTTCTTTCAAGCGCAACCCCCCTCGTATCGCAAGACAATGAACTGGTGGGTTGTCAGTGCGAAGCAGGAAGAAACGAGGCTGAAGCGTCTCGACAAACTTATCGAAGCCTCGGCGCAAGGACTCCGTCTCAGATGACGTAAGATGCGCAAAGTAACCCTCGGTCTCGCCAACAGCCTCGACAATTACATCGCCCGCAAGGATGGCGGGTTCGATTGGCTTCACTGGAGCAATGAAGTGGCGGAGATCAGCGCGAAGTTCATGAAGACCGTTGATGCGCTCCTGATCGGGCGCAAGACTTACGAGGGGATGCTCGCCTATGGTCAGACCTCTTATCCGGGCGCAAAGAATTACGTTTTCACTCGCGCGCAGAAAAAGAGCGCGGCACTGAAAAAGAAACTGGCGACGAAGAAGGCGGATAAGAATGTTGAAATTATCAATGTAGACGCGGCGAAGTTCGTCCATGAATTGAAGCACAGCAAGGGTAAAGGCATCGTCATTTTTGGCGGCGGTGAGCTCGCGAAGAGTCTGTTTGAAGCCGACCTAGTCGACGAAGTCGTGCTCAACATTCATCCGGTGTTGCTCGGCTCAGGAATCCCACTTTTTCACGAGATGAAGCGGCAGATCGATCTAGAGTTGCTGGATTGCAAAATCCTCAAGGGTGGGTACTTGGCAGTTACTTATCGCGTCAAGCACTGAACTTCTTCCACCCATCTAATCGATACATCCTGTATTGCTTTACTTCGCTGTATCAAACTCAGGTACTTCATATTGCTTGCTGTAACGGTATGGCAAACCGGCACGTTGGTTGCTTCTCTATAACGAATGTAAAGCGCAATTCCCTTATATCCCGACACGCACAAACCATGGTTTTAAGAGGAGGAACTTTATGAGCAGACGTCTGAGCGGAGTGTTAGGGGCAACACTCATCTTACTTTCGCTAGCCATTGTCGTTGTCGGGCAAACCCCCACGACGACAACAACAACGACAACCACCAAGACCCAGGCCATTCAGAATTCTGACGGGACCTACACCATTGTCGAATATCCTGTCGGCAAAGAAACAGTAGTCACTTTAAATCCCATCGGCCTGAGTGGCGCGACCGGAACGGCAACAATTCTGCGCGCTGCTGACGGCACGGCCATCAAAGTCAACCTGGCAAGCCTGCCCGCCGAAGTTAAGTCGATGAATGTCTACGCAGTCGATCCAACCGGAGCGATTACTTTGCTGGGCATGATTGAGGCTGCGAATGGGGCCGGCACATTCAATACTACAGCGCCACTGACGAAGTTCATGTTGATAACTTCGCCAGAGACCGACCTGTCCAGCTACAGTCCGAACACGAAAATCTATTTTCGCAGCGCGGTGCCGAGCGGCTTAACGGTTATTCCAATAACTAACGCCGTTGGCGAACAAGTGGGAGCGGTGGCTGTGCCGACTACTACCGTGGCCGCACCAACTGAAACTGTGGCAGCGCCAACAACCGTCACGGTAACAACTCCGGCGGTCGTCGACTACACTGCGTCGATGCTTGGCATCCCGAGCTTTAAACGTGGTGATGACACAAAACTGAAGATCAACTTTACCGGCGCCATGGAAGGAGCGCGCGCGAACATCTTTATCGAGCCGCGTAAGAACGGCAAGATCACGGAAGTACGCATGCGCTTCCACGAACTGAAAGAAGCGCCTAAGGGAACCGCTTACATACTTTGGGCGGTTTCACCAACCGGCGAGTTTTCCAAACTTGGTCAGATCATCAACGTCAAAGGACGCAACGAAGCTGAAATTAAGGCCGAGGTTCCTTTCGACGATTTTGGCTTGTTCCTGACCAGCGAAGAGCTGGGGACGGCCAAAGCAACGATCATCAAGCCTTCCGGACAGAGAGTTGGAGTAATCCAACTCGTTCCGTAAACTCGGCGAGAATAGTCGTCGTTTTTCCTCGGGGGCCGCCGCATTGGCGGTCCCCTTTTTTTCTCGTGGCGAGCCGCCCGCGCCTCTGCCGCAAGGTTTACGGAACGATTGCCGGTTGCCTGTCGTATATTTGACGCGGGCTGGAAAAGACCTGTAAAACGAGGCCGACGAAAGGTTCTAAGGGTTTGCTGCGATGAAAGAAGCAACGGATGTTTTGAAGGTGGTTGGAATTGTTCTGCTGGCGCTGTTTGTGCTGGCTGTTGGCGTGCCGCTGGTTTTGACGGCAGCCGGAGTGGCGCTCGGCATCCTTGGCTTTCTGGTGGGCCTGGCGGTGATGCTTATCAAAGTGGCTATCGTCGTGGCCATTATCTATCTGATCATCGTCGGGATTCGCGCGGTCCTGAAGTGACTGTTTAGTGCCTCACACATTAAACCGAAAATTCACTACATCGCCTTCCTGCATGATGTAGTCCTTGCCTTCCAATCTCAATAGTCCCTGCTCCCGAGCGGCAGCGTACGTGCCGGCCCGCACCAGGTCGTCATAGCTGACGATCTCGGCGCGGATAAAGCCGCGAGCAATGTCGGAGTGAATCGCGCCGGCCGCGTCCTGTGCGCGGGAACCCTGCGGTATCGTCCAGGCGCGCGCTTCCTTTTCGCCGGCAGTCAAAAACGACATTAAGCCGAGCACGCGATAGGCGCTCTTGATCAACTGATCCACACCGCTGCTCTTGACGCCCAACGATTCGAGATATTCGACTCGCTCCGCTGGCGAGAGATCAACCAGATCAGCTTCGAGCTGGGCGCAAATCACCACGCATTCGGCTCCTTCATTCGCGGCGATCTTGCGCACGGACTTTACGTGTTCGTGCTCGTCAGCAGCACTGAGTGCGGCTTCGTTTACGTTCGCCGCATAAATCGTCGGCTTCATGGTGAGCAGAAAATAGTTGCGGGCGATAATCTGCTCGTCTTCGCGCAGCGAAACGCTGCGCGCGGGCTTAAACTCTTCCAGCGCTGGTTGCAGCTTGTCCAGCACCTCCAGTTCTGCTTTGGCTGTCTTATCACCGCTCTTCGCAGTTTTCTGCACGCGTTCGCGGCGGCGCTCGATGGTCGAAAGATCCGCGAGCGCGAGTTCGATCTGAATGGTTTCGATGTCTCGTTTTGGATTGATCGAGCCCTCGACGTGTACGACCGAATCGTCTTCAAAACAGCGGACGACCTGGACCATCGTATCGGTCTCGCGGATGGCATGGAGAAATTGATTGCCCATTCCTTCGCCCGTCGACGAACCGCGCACCAGTCCGGCAATATCCACGAATTCAACGCTGGCCGGAACAATCACTTCCGTTTTCACGATTTTGGCGAGGGGTGCGAGGCGTTCATCGGGAACGGCCACCACCCCGACATTTGGTTTGCTCGTAGAAAATGCGTAGTTGGCGATCAGCGCGGATGATTGCGCTGTCACGGCGTTGAATAGCGTGGTCTTTCCGACATTGGGAAGACCGACGAAACCTGCTTGCAGCATAAACCTCCCCGGGAAACTATGGCGACCAATTCTTCTACACTGCTGCCGCGCCGTCTGTCCAGCTTGGCCCGGCAACCTCAAAAAACCAGGATGAGCTTCGAGACAAACCAACGAGCGGCAGATCGAATCGCTCCGCATAAGTTTTGCAATTGCACCGCAATTTAATCTCAAGGCACCTCCACAGGCAGCGCAAGATTTGCGGAAAGCATCGAAGCCCCGGTTATCCGGTTAAATCAATAAAGAGGAAGGAGGCAAAAGAAATGAAAGCGATCAAGGCCGTAATCATTGGATTCATTGGTGCGATTATTTTGGCCGCCGCTACGGCCGTGGCTCAGCCGATGACCTCGAAGTACGCGCCATCGAGCAGTCAGCTCGAGAAGAAGATTCGAAAGGAGCTCGTGACGCTCCCCTACTACGGCGTGTTTGACAACCTGGCATTCAGGGTCAACGGAGGCACGGTTACGCTTTACGGCCAAGTCGTGCGACCAACTACAAGGGACGATGCAGAGCATCGAGTGGCACATTTGGCCGGTGTCAATCGCGTGATTAACAAGATTGAGGTCCTGCCGTTATCACCCTTTGACGAGTCCCTGCGCCGGCGCGTCTACCGCGCGGTTTTTAGCACGGCCGGCCTTTCGCGCTACGCTATGGGAGCCAATCCCTCGATCCATATCGTCGTGGATCGCGGACATGTGACGTTGGAAGGAGTGGTCGCGAATCAGGCCGACGCTCAGCTTGCGTACATGGCAGCCAGGAGCGTGCCGGGATCTTTCTCGGTGAAGAATAACCTGATGGTTGAACAGAACAAGGCTTATTGATTCGGCCTCCGGAGAAGTACGACCGTGCAAACGAAAGCCGGACGAGAGCGATCTCGCCCGGCTTTGGCTTTGAACATCTCCCGGCTGCGTGTCCGCGTGTCGATTCGCAATCAATGCTCAATCTTCTGCATAGTGATTGTAATCGTAGGTTCGTTGCCGGCAGTACGACTGTATGACACCCAGTACCCGGCCTTCGGATATCGCAGCAACTTATATATTGAACCGTCCTCCTTTGCCTTGGCTTCGGCGCCCAGGACATCTTTCGCAGACGGAATGCCGCTCGCACCGGTCATATAATCGATCGAAATTGCCGTTACCGCGCTCGCCTTGTCATAAAAGACCTGCACGACTTGAGTGTCGTTGTACACATAGAGATCCTGCTCGGCGCTTTTGTCGCGCGGGCTTCCCAGTTTCTTGCGCGTCTCGTCGGCCGTCATGCCTATGCGTACGCCGCGAAAGTCGCTGAACGCCGGACGACCTTCGGGTTCGTCGAGGGCCGCTTTCGTTCGCTGCGCTCGCGAAGTATCTGCCGCAAGCGCGATCAGCATTAGCGTACCGACCGGAAGAATACCTAGTTTGGTAAGCCGACGTTGCAAGTGGCTGGGGGATATGGAAAACATCTGCTCCTCCTCCAATTTCATGGCCGCGCTGGACGTGCGCGACGGAAGGTGAAACCGGGCTTGCCGGTCCGGCAACCGATCCAATGGACCGGTTCCGGATTTATGGCGAAGACAATATGCCAAGCGCGATTCACAAGTCAATACTCTTAGTTTCAGATCGCCCGACGCTCCTGGCGCGGTCCGTCCGGGCGAATTCTTGAGGCAAAAGCTGCCTGGCGCCTCGGGCGTTGACTGAAGCCTCGAATTGGAATAGAAACGTTTCGGACTTTTGCAGCCAACACAGCTTTCCTGAAGGAGTGCGGGGATATGAAAAAGGTTTCGTCGATCGCAATTGTCACGGTGGCAACATTGTTGACGCTGGCACTGTTTGGTTGTGCCACTCCTCCGAATCCGCCGCCAACCAACGCCAACATGGCGACGCCGGAGGCCACTCCGGACCCGGCGGCGATTGAAAAGGAATTGCTGCGGATCGAGAACGACTGGCCGCGAGTAATCAAGGAGCGCGACGGTCAGGCCGTGAGGCGCGTCGATGCCGATGATGTTCATCTCCTCTCGTGGGACGGCAGCGTATCCAACAAAGAGGACGATGCGAAGTTCATCGAATCGGGCGCCCTGACTGCCGATTTGATTCAAATGAACGATCTGAAGGTGAAAGTCCTGGACAAAGACGCGGCAGTCGTGACCGGCATAATGGATATTAAGAATGGAAAGATCAAAGGGCCGGACCAGACCATCGCTGTAAGCGGCCAATATCGCATCGTAGATACGTTTGCGAGACGAAATAACGAATGGAAACTCGTAGCTTCGTCGTTGGTGAAAGTGGCGAATCCCGCTGCTGCATCAGCATCGCCGACGCCCAAAGCATCGCCCTCAGCATCTCCGGCGATTAAAGCCCCGCCCAGCGTAAAGCCAACACCCAGCGTAAAACCAACGCCCAGCGTAAGACCAACTCCGGCAACCAGGGCCACGCCGAAAGTGAAATCAACTCCGGCAGTGAAGCCCCCAACCGCGATACCGCCAGCGCCAAAAGCGATGAGCACCCCGCGGCCGCCGCCACCGCCAATTAATAAGCCTTAGCGAAGAAACGAAATAAACCGTCATCAGAGGAATACACGCGCTTTGAACAACTAGCGCGGCGAGTAATCTCAGTCCCTAAAAGCGAACTCGAAAAGCGAGAGGCCGCATACCAGCGCAAGAAAATTGCAGAGAAGAAACGGAAGGTGGCTTGATTGAGAGAGAGCCCGAAAAGGTGGCCTTGGGTATGCTTATTTGCGTTCGTGTCAGAGGTGTGGGCGATACGGTGGCGCTGGGAAGCAGCCCCAACCGACCAACTAAGGGCTTGGTACGAAGGTTCCTTCCGAACTTATTTTGTAGAGAGCATCACCCCGTGGCTTATCGCCTTTAGCGTGTTAACCGCCACATGGCTTCTTATTACGAAACTTAGAAGGAAGCAGCCCAAGGTTTAACCTCCTCATCGAAACCTGTTGGTCATTCAAGTATGTAGTTACTTTAATTAGGAGTTCCTGCACTCTTCGCTTTTGGTCTAGGACCAAATGCCGGGAATGTTTTCACCGCACGCCGGGCATTTGCCCGCGGGTGTGACTTTCATTTGCCTGATCAGATATCCGTAACGCTCGACGAGTAGTTCATCACACGACGGACAGTACGTATTCTCCCACCGCCCGACGCACCCCGGAAGATTTCCCGCATAGATGTAACGCAAGCCGGCTGCTCGCCCAATCTCGCACGCGCGAATCAGTTGGGCGGCGGTGGTGTTAGCATTCTCCGTCATTCTGTAGTCCTGATGGAATGCCGTCACATGCCAGGGAATGTCAGGAGAGACAGCGGCGATGAAATCAGCCGCGCGCTTCAACTCGTCTGCGGAATCATTAAAGCCGGGGATGACCAGCGTCACGATTTCTTCCCAGAAGCCGCGCTCGTCGACCATCTTTACCGTGTCCAGGATGTTATCGACGACTCCGCCGAGCTGACGATAGTTGCGATCACTCATGGATTTCAGATCGATCTTGTAACAGTCAGTCCATGGCCGCAGGTAATCGAGGACTTGCGGCGTAGCGTTGCCGTTGGAAATGAAAGCCGTGCGAAAACCTTCTGGCCGTGCTTTCTTGAATACCTCAATCGCCCATTCAGCGGTAATCAATGGTTCGTTATAGCTTGACCCGACCATTGAAGCGCCGTAGGCGCGGGCCATCGCTACCAATCTTTCGGGAGTGACCACGTTCGGCGGTGACACGGCGGCGTCGTCACGCAGAGCCTGTGAGGTGAGCCAGTTCTGACAATAGGCGCAATGCAAATCACAACCGAGCATGCCAAAAGTTAGCGTGTCCGAACCCGGAAGAACGTGAAAGAAAGGCTTCTTCTCAGTTGGATCGCATTGCAAAGCGGCCACATAATTCACGGGCACGCGCAGGTGTCCGCTTTCGTTAAAGCGAACTTTGCAAATGCCGCGCTTGCCTTCCTTGATCAGGCAACGATGTCCGCAGGCAAAGCAGCGCAAGGCATCGTCCGGCAGATGCTCGGTCAATTCTGGCGCACCTTCGGCCGTCATCTCGTCCAAAACCGCAGCGAGCGAAGTTGCTGTTGCGCTCAGTGGCATAACTACTTAAATCCGTTCGTGGTAGAAATTCCTTTGAGGAATTATACTCCTTGGGATGTCCGTCGTCAGTTGTCGTGGTCAGTTGTCAGTAGGAAAAACTCTAACTGGAGCAAACCACTGATTACTGACTACCGCCAAGAATGATCATCGAAGAAATCACCGTCACCGCTTTTCAACAACACACACGCATTGTAGGCTGTGAAAGGACCAAACGCGCCATCTGCATCGATCCCGGTGACGGATCGGAGGACATCGTTCGCGCAATCGACAAACATGGATTCGAATTGCAAGCCATTGCCTGCACGCATGCTCATCTGGATCACATCGGCGGCGTAGCGGCGTTAAAGAAGCGCAAGCCCGAAGCACAGATTATGATTCATCCGGCCGATGAAGTCTTTTATGACGAACTGCCCAACCAACCAGCCTGGATTGGTATTCCACGCTCTCAATGGGCAGAATTTGGATTCGATTTTGAGCAGCCACCAAAAGCCGATGGCCATTGGAGTGACGGACAGATTTACGAGGTTGGCGAGTTGAGTTTCAAGGTCATTCATTGCCCCGGTCACACACCGGGGCACGTCGTCCTGTTTGAGCCTGACGAGCGAAAGGTCTTTGTCGGTGATTGCTTATTCGCCGGCTCGATCGGCCGGACTGATTTGCCGGGCGGCTCGACCGATCAATTGATGGACTCGCTGTTTACGAAGATTCTGCCGCTCGGTGACGATGTGACGGTCTATTCCGGCCACGGCCCGACCACTACCATCGGCCAGGAGCGCCTGACGAATCCGTTTCTGACCGGTGCCTACTCAATCGGAAAAGGCGGAAGGTTCTAGCGGCATGGCTCGTGAACAGGAAGGACGGACGCGAGATCCGCCCTCCTGAGCACTCCGACCTCATTTCTCGACGATGTCCTTTTTCTGTGTACCCACAAAGGCCATCAGTTCGTCTTTCTCAGCCTGAAGCACTTTGTACTTATCAAGCGCCGCGACCAGATGTTTGGCGGCGGCGTCCCAATCCGCTTCCGTAATTCCGAGGCCCGTATGCGTGGTCTTCATATCGCGGCCCATATAAACGCACGGCCCGCCGGCCGCCGCGCAAAATTGATCCAGGATATGCTGGCGCAAGCGCTTCTTTGAGTCCGTGCTGAACCCCGCAAAGAACCTCTCAAAGCGCTTGTCGGTGGCCAGCCGGGTAATGAAATCGTCAACCACCAGGGCGATGGCGTCGTATCCGCCCAGGCGCGTGTAAAGCGATCTCTTCTCCTGGGCCATGTTTGTAGCGCCGGCCATCGAAGCCTGCGTCGCTTGGGCCGAGGCGGCCACCGCCAAAATACCCATCAAAGAAAAAACCAAACCAATTCTCTTAGCTGTAGACATTACCGAACCCTCCTCCTTCTGTGAGACGAATGGCCAGCGCCATTCGAAGTCTGAAGTGTCAGAGGCCCGACGGTCACGAAGGGCCTGTTGCGAAACTTGCCCTTGCTGACGCGCGGACTTCTGACACGCTCTGATTTCGGAATTTGAGACTGCACGACTGACTCTATTTACGAGTAGGGATCGATTTCGGATTTATGCGGCATAAGTTATCCACTTGCGCCACAACTAGGAACTCGAGCTGCTGAGATAGATGGCGCCCGTCGGCACGGCAGACCCGCGTTTTGGCTCGAGCGTGATCGCGATGACAGGGTTCTCTCGTGCTTCCATCGGAACATGATCGGAGATCATCGCGTGCCCGGCGGCATCGACCGTGAACATCTTACCCGGCATCGGCGCGTGGCCTTTGGGGATAAACCAAACCTCGTACGCCATGTCAGCCGGAGGCGCGGGAAGGCCTTCGGTCATGAGCACGGATCGTCCCGTTTCTCGATCAAAGACAAAAGTAGCCCGCGCGCTTTTTGCGGTTTGGGTGCCGGCCAGATCCATCTTTTTCATGCCGGGCGAGTTCAAGAGCGCCAGTGCTTCGCGTTGCCGGGCGAGTACATCGCGATCACGGGCAAGTTCTCGTTGCTCAGTATTAATTTGACGTGAAAGCTGGGCTATCTCTCGGCGTGATTTGACATCACGCCGCCAAAACACAATTACGCCGGTAAGCAAAGCCACGAAGGCGAGCGCGGCTGCCAACCTCAGAACATTCGGCCACCGACTCGCTACTGCGCCCGGCCTCAAGGGCACCACCTTCGCGGAAGTCCTGGCCACCGGCTGCCCGCCCTGGGGTTCGTGGCGCGCATCCTCCAGGATTCGCGCGCGAACCTCAGCACGCGGTTCAGCGGGTGTCGACGCATGCGCGAGCAACGCCGCGGCCTCGCGCAACCCAGCCAACTCAGCACTACACGCGGCGCACGTGTTGAGATGCGTTTCGAGTGCGCGCGCTTCTGATGCGTCGAGCGCATCCAGCGCGTACAACGCCAGCAGTTCCTGATATTCCTGGTGTTCCATCAATACAAACCGCGCGATCTCTCGCCTAGCAACTCCCGCAATCTGATTAATCCCGAACGCATTCGTGTCTTGACTGTTCCCAGTGGATCACCCAGCCGCGCCGCAATTTCAGTTTGTGTCAGGCCTTCAAAGTAAGCCAGAAGCAGCGTTCTCCTCTGTTCGTCCGGTAGTTCGGCCAGCGCTTGCCGCACGATCGTTCCCTGTTCTGACTTCAGGGCATCTTCAGCGGCGTCACCGACGTCATCGCGCGGGGATTTCGCTGCTTCATCGGCTAATCTCGCGCGCGCTCCGACGGCCCGCAGACGATCGAGCGCCCGACTGCGCGCGATTGTGACCAGCCAGGTGAACGCGCGCCCGCGCGATTCGTCAAAGTCCGCGGCCCGGCGCCAAACCTGCAAAAAAGCCTCCTGCAAGCAATCCTCGGCCTCCTGCCGGTCATGCAATATACGAAGGATTAAGCCGAAGAGGATTAGACGGTAGCGATCATAGATAGCCGCGAGTGCGGTTTCATCGCCACGCGACACCGCGCGCAACAGGTCGTTGTCGGAAATTTGTGAAGCTTCGGCTTGCAAGCGCGCGGAGCTTTTCAGCCCTCAGTTTAATGTGGCGCGACGACCGCCGGGCTCAACCTGATCGACGCCCCGTCGCGGTTAGTGCGCACCCGAATTCTGCGGTGGCCGGTGCTGTTTGCACTCGAAGCGTAAGTAATCGTGTAAGCGGTACGCATCTGTGCTACCACGTCGTCGTAAGCTTTCTGCAAATCTTCCAGCCGCTTAATTGAATAAAAAACACCGCCGGACGCAATCGCGAGCTTTTGTCCTTCTTCCTCCGCCCGCGTCGTAATTGTCAGGTAGCGAGTGCGCATTGGATCGACAGTAATCGACGGCCGGGGCACGCTTGATTCCGGAATCAGACCCGAGGGAACGTAAAGCGGATAGATCAACGCGCCCGATTCAATCGTCGCTTCCAGAATCGCCGGAAAGGGCACGAATGACTTGTTATCGTCGCCGTCGGACAAGACCACGATCGCGGTGCGCTCTCCACGCAACGGCTTCAGCGAGTCGACCAGCGTGTAGGCAATCGCGTCATACAGTGAGGTCGCGCCGCCGGCTTCAATCTCGTCCAGCTTTTTCGAGAGCAGGCTGCGGTCGGTTGAAAATCCCGAAATTATCTGGATATCGTCGCGAAAGCTGATAATAGAAATACGATCCTGCGGGCTGGCCGTGTTGAGAAAATCGCGCGCCGCTTTGCGAATGAAATCGATTCGCTCTTCCACGCTGCCCGAGACGTCGAGCAACAGGACGAGATTGAAAGGTTCCGACGTGGGCGTCACATTCACGATTTTGCGTTCGCTGCCATCTTCGTAAACCAAAAAGTCTGAGACCCGCATGTCGTGAATGGCCCGTCCATTTCGATCTGTGACGCTGGCGTTGACGCGCATCAACTGTGGCGAGACTTCAGTCGCAATCTCGCCGGGTGGACGCAACGTGACCAGCGACGGTTCGTTGCGGGGCGGCGGCAGGGTCTTGGCAAAATCGCCGAACATGCGCGGACTGACTTTGCGAATCGCATCCATCAGCGGGCCATCGCCGCTGCGAACAATAGCGCGCGCGGCCTCGGTCAGCGGCCGTTCACGCAAGTCATTCGGCGCCATGCTGGGATCGACATTCAGCAAAATGACACCGCGCTGCGTCGTGAAATTCAACTGCACCAGCTCCTGCTTCTTCGGCTGATCCGGAGGAGGAGCCGGATTCTGAGTGCCGTCGTTCTGCCCGCCGTTGTTCTCCGCAGTTGCGTCGGGCTTCTGTTCTTTTTTCTTCTGCTTCCGTTTTCTTGCGTCCGGGCCTGCGGTGCCTGAAATTGAAAACGCTCCCGCACGGCCTTCTTTGACCGGCGGCAGTTCGATATCGCTCAAGAAACGGGGGCGCGAAGATTGCCAGAGAAACTTAAACTTGAGCGCTTCGACGGGCACGTCGGCATGAATCGTTCCCGTGTTGGTGAGGACGTCGGCGACTTCAAAATCTCCGACGATATCCACCATGCCGGTGGCACTTTCGATCTTTACGCGGGAGCGTGCCGGCACATGGATCACCAGGTCGATGCGATCCTGTGGGCGCCGCTCGCGTACGGTAATCTCGCTGCCTGATACTGTGACGTCCCCCGGCTCAACTGCCGCACCCGCAGAAGTTGCCAGCAGGGTTGATTTGTCTTTCTCACTGTTTGAGGCTATGACCGAGACCCGGCCGTTGGGGTTCCGGATAGTTAAGAAAGCTTTGCCGCTCGCGGACAACTCTTTTTCATAACTCTGAGCCGCGGACTGAGCGGACAAAAAAGAAATTAACAGACAAGCTATGACGATTAGCGGTGCCGATCGAAAGACTGTGCCGGAGAAACCATTCCAAACGGAAAACCTATAAAACATTGCGACTGATCTTGCCTGTGCTTGAGGCGACGGTCAAGTGGGCGCGGGTTCTTGGCGGTCTCATTAGCACCTCGCTTTAGCGAGGTGTCGTGAAGGAAAGTAACAACGTTTAGCCGTTTCAACGGCTTCGAAACCATTGAAATGGTTTTCCAAGGATCAAAACCGATTTCTGCTAGAATATCGCCCGCAAACATCTCATGACCGATCGTCAGTTCAACTCGTTTTCCGACTTCTGGCCTTTTTACCTGGGCGAGCACAGCAAGCCCGCGACGCGCCTGCTGCATTGCCTTGGCACGCTGGCGGCGATTGCCATTGTGATCGCGCTCGTCGCTATTGGAAGATGGTGGCTGTTTCCCCTGGCTCTGGTTCCGGGTTACGCATTCGCGTGGGCAGCGCATTTTTTTGTCGAGAAAAATCGGCCCGCGACGTTTCGGCATCCGCTGTGGTCGTTCATGGGTGATTGGAAAATGCTGGCGCTGATGCTGACCGGTAGACTGAAGTGATAGCGTGTCAGAAGCCCGACCGTCAGGGAGGGCCAGGATCGCGATGAGCTTCTACGGCCAAACATGAATTTGCTATTAGTTGCCCGCCCTGACGGTTGGGCTTCTGACACAATGAGAGAGACCAAGTCCCAACGCAAGGAACGCACTGAACAGATTATCAAGCTGCTCAAACGCGCCCACCCCGACGCGCATTGCGCGCTGAATCACTCGAACGCTTTTGAACTACTGATCGCGACAATCCTGTCGGCGCAGTGCACCGACGAGCGTGTCAACATCGTCACTGCCGATCTGTTTCGCAAGTACCGTAAACCGGAAGACTACTTGAAAGTTCCCGCAACTGAATTGCAGCAGGACGTGCGTACGACGGGCTTCTTTCGCAACAAGACAAAATCGATTCAGGGAGCATGCAAGATGCTGGTGGAAGAGTTCGACCGCCGCGTGCCGCAAACCATGGAAGAGTTGCTGAAGCTTCCGGGCGTGGCGCGTAAGACGGCGAACGTCGTGCTCGGAGTAGCTTATGGCATTGCCGCCGGCATTGTGGTGGACACGCACGTCAGTCGCTTGTCGCAGCGTCTGGGCCTCACCAAAAAGAAGGACGCCGGTAAGATCGAACAGGACTTGATGGAGTTGGTGCCGCGCAAAGACTGGATCATCTTTTCGCACCTGCTGATCTTTCACGGCCGCCGCGTCTGCAAGGCGCGCCGGCCATTGTGCGAAGAATGCGTCGTCGAAAAACTCTGCCCTTCATCGCTTTTGAAACAATAGTTACTACCTTAAGACCTTTCTTAATGCCGAAGAATCTCAGAACAATTCTGCCCCGGCTCCTGGGCTTGGCCTGTCTGCTGCTAGCGCTGAATCTGTCGGTCCTCGCGCAAACGAAACCGATCAAGGACCTGCAGCCGACGGTAATGCTGATTTCACTGGACGGCTTTCGTTATGATTATTTGAATCTGTACCACCCTGCGAACCTGAACTCGCTGGCAGCCGGCGGCGTCCGGGCGAGGTGGATGATCCCTTCTTTTCCCAGTAAGACCTTCCCTAATCACTACACGATCGCGACCGGCCTCTATCCACAGAATCACGGGATCGTCGAAAACAATATCTATGATCCGGTCTTTAGAGCCATATTCACGCTCAGTGACCGCAGCGCAGTTGAGAACAGCCGTTGGTGGTTGGGCGAGCCCATCTGGGTGACGGCCGAAAAGCAGGGGCAAAAAGCCGCCTCAGTCTTTTATCCGGGGACGGAAGGCGAGATTGCGGGAACGCGTCCGTCGTACTGGAAAAGGTACGACCAGGAAATGTCGAACGATGCTCGAGTGGACACGATCCTCTCGTGGCTGGATTTGCCGCGGGATCAAAGGCCTACTTTCCTGGCCCTGTACTTCAGCGACCCCGACGATGCCGGTCACGAATTTGGACCTGTCTCAAAGGAAACGAAGAAAGCGGTGCTCAAAGTTGACGAGGAAATCGGCCGCCTGGTTCTGGGCCTGAGAGCCCGCCAGATCTTCAGCCAGATCAATTTGATCATCGTCTCCGATCACGGCATGGCCTCGGTGAGGCTCAGTAATGCAATCCTGCTGGACAAGCTGTTCGACACCAGCATGGCGATCAGAATCTTTTGGACGCGTGAGATCGTCAGCATCTTTCCGAAAGCAGGAAAGGAAGACGAGATCTATCTGAGTTTGAAGCGAAAACTTCCGCCGCAGGCGCGCGTCTATCGAAAGGCAGAAATGCCGCCGCGCTTCCACTACTCGCAAAGTCCGCGCATCGCGCCGTTGCTGGTACTGCCCGCCGAGGGTTGGATTCTGACTAATCAGAAAGCGTTTGCAGAGATGCAGGCGAAAGGCGAGACGAAGAGGTCAAGAGGCGGACACGGCTATGACAATCAGTTTCCATCGATGCGAGCGATCTTTATCGCGCACGGCGAAGCGTTCAAGAAACGTAGAGTTGTGGCGCCGTTTGAAAACATTCAGGTCTATAACATCATGACGAGGATTCTCAGCTTAACGCCGGCGGCTAATGATGGAAATTACAAGGCAGCGAAGGAAGTCCTGGCTAGACAATAACGCCGTTCTGCCGGTCACAGGCGTTTAGAGTACCAACTTTAGTTGGGCTTTTATTCGCGTCAAAAACCCCGACTGAAGTCGGTACTCCGAAACTATCAACTTTCCTTCTTCGGCCGCTCGTTCGCTTTCAAAACTCTCTTGCGCAGGCGAATAGTCTTGGGTGTGACTTCGACCAACTCGTCGCCGGAAATAAATTCCAGCGCCTCTTCCAGCGATAGGTCCTTCACCGGCACCAGTCGCATGGCTTCGTCCGCCGACGCGGCGCGCATGTTGGTCAGCTTCTTTTCCTTGATCGCGTTCACGTCGAGATCGACAGCGCGCGCATTCTCGCCGATGATCATGCCTTCATAGACCTTTGTGTTCGGTCGTACGAACAGGCTCCCGCGCTCCTGCAGGTTAAAGAGCGCGTAGGTCGTCGATTCGCCCATGCGGTCCGAGACCAGCGAGCCGGTGCCGCGCCCCTTCATCTCACCCATCCATCTGTCGAAACGCAGGAACAGGGTGTTGAGCAACCCCGTGCCCTTGGTTTCCGTTAAGAACTCGCCGCGAAAACCAATCAGCCCGCGGGAAGGCGTTTCAAATTCCATCCGCACGCGACCCGTTCCGTGATTTACCATCTTGGTCATCTGCCCTTTGCGCCGGCCCATGGCCTCGGTGACGACGCCGATGAATTCTTCGGGACAGTCGATGACGACCTGCTCGATCGGTTCCTGCAATTGGCCGTCAACTCGCCGCGTAATGACTTCCGGTTTCGAGACCTGCACTTCGTAACCTTCACGCCGCATCATCTCGATCAGGATGGCAAGTTGCAGCTCGCCGCGCCCCGACACCTTGAATTGCTCGGGCGAAGCTGTTTCGTCGACCCGAATGGCGACGTTACCGAGCACTTCGCGATCGAGACGTTCCTTAATCTGACGCGAAGTTACGAATTGACCTTCCGTACCCGCAAACGGCGAGTTGTTGACGCTGAAAATCATGGCGATGGTGGGCTCGTCAACGGCAATTGCCGGCAGCGGCTGCGGATTATCCGGGTTGGTAATAGTCTCGCCGATGTTAATGTCTTCGACGCCGGCGAGCGCGACAATCTCGCCCACGCCCGCGCTCTCTGCCAATTCGCGCTTCAGGCCCTCGAAAACGTATAGCTCTTTCACGCGGGTTTTCTTGACGGCGCCTTCGTGGCCAGCAATTACAATTTCCTGGTTGCGGGCAATCTCTCCTGAAAAGATTCGACCAATAGCTAATCGTCCGACGTACTCGCTATAGTCTACGTTGGCCACCAGCAACTGCAACGAATCATCGCGCAGTGCATGCGGCGCGGGAATGGTTTCGATAATCTGCTCGAACAGGGGCTTGAGGTTTGCCGAAGTATCGACGAGTTTCTTTTTGGCTATACCTTCGCGCGAGACGGCATAGAGAATGGGAAACTCAATTTGCTCGTTGGTGGCATCAAGGTCAAGGAATAACTCGTAAATTTCGTTCACGACTTCTTCGGGACGCGAATCGTGGCGGTCGATCTTGTTGACGACAGCGATGGCGGGTAGTCCGGCCTCGAGAGCTTTGCGCAGCACAAAACGCGTCTGCGGCAGACAACCTTCGGCCGCATCAACCAAAAGCATCACGCCGTCAACCATCTTCAAAACGCGTTCGACTTCGCCGCCAAAGTCGGCGTGCCCGGGCGTGTCCACGATATTGATTTTGTAGTCGCCGTAACGCACCGAAGTGTTCTTGGCCATGATGGTGATGCCGCGCTCGCGCTCCAGGTCCATCGAGTCCATTACGCGTTCGACGATTGTTTCGTTGTCCCGATAAGTGCCCGCCTGCTTGAGCATGGCATCGACCAGAGTGGTCTTGCCGTGATCGACGTGGGCGATAATTGCGATGTTGCGAATCTTACTGGTTTCCATGCGTGGTAATACCTTGTTGAGAAAATGCCGCTAAAAGGCAAACGATAAGCATAGAGAGGCTGAAGGGAAAGCACAACTTGGCGTGCGAAAAATGCAGTTACTTCTGTGGGCGGAAGCGATGGTTACGAGTCGGTACAGAACCGGGAGCGGTAGCAACCGGATCCTATACTCAAGCTACCCGTTTCGAATTGTACGTGCAAAAGACTTGAAGGACGTGGTTGAGTGCCTAGATCCGGTCGCTACCGCTCCCGGTTCTGTACCGAGCCAGCGCAGAGGAAGCGCAGAGCACTTAGAAATCCAAGCTACCGATTCGGATTCGCTTGAGTCGCCGGCATCCCCTTCATCGGGATCGGCAGTTTTCCATCTGCTCCGCGAGTCAACGCGATGAACTCACGATCCGTGCGAATGGAATCGAACACGGCGTCGACGCGCGCTTCCATCATCTCTTTCGTGCGCACTGCCTGATAGCGTTCGTACCGGAAGAAGTGACGCCGCAAAAGGCTGAGCGCCTTATCACGTTGTCCGTTTTGCGCAAAAATCGCCGCCAGGTTATAGGAAGCCGGCAACAGGTTGATGTTGTCGAGGGCGATCCGTAGCGCCTCGTCCTTCTTTCCGTTGGCTGCCATAAAGACCGCGGCAAAGACCAGGTTGTAAGGATCTTTCGGATCCTGGGCGAGCGCTTTCTGGGTGTACTCGTTGCCTTTGATCGGATCGCCTTCCGAGTTCCAATAGACGGCGAGATTGCGATAAGCCAGCGCCAGCGGAAACTCTTCGACCGCGCGTTCCATCAGGGCCAGACCTTTCTTGAGCTCGCCATCATGAATCGTCATCTTGCCGAGGCCGTGCAGTGCTACGGAGCGTGAAAGCGAATCAGACGGCATGTTCAGAATTGCTTCGAACATCGTCCGGGCCCTGTTCCAGTCACCGATGTTGTGGCGATAATTTTCACCCAGGTAACGCAAAGGAGTTGGATCGGCAGGATCCATCAGGTGGGCTTGAGTGTACAGCTTGTCGGCCATGACGTAACGGCCATTCATTTCAGCGATCAGACCGCGGCGCATCGTTTGCTCAATCAGCGCACTCTGTCGCGGCTCAAACACCGGCGTTGGCGGCAGGCTGGCAATTTCAGTGACTCCGAGTTTCTTCAGTTCCTTCGCGGCGTCTTTCGCCTTTTTCGGGAACAGGCATTTCTGATCGAGTACCGCGCGATACAGCTTGATGGCCCCATCGTTGTCGCCGGCTTTGACTTTGCGACCGGCCTCATTCATTTGCTCAGTCACTCCGCTCTCACGCTTCTTCATCTCAGTGTCGACGAGCTTTTCCACGTCGGCGACCCTGAGCTTACCGTCCTTGCTCTCCAGCTTGCTTACCGTCGTGCCTTCCGGCGTGGCCAGCACCGCGACCGGCGGCTTTGAGTCGCCGAGAATGTTCAGGGCGTTCGGCGTCTGTCTGGTCCCCACCTCCATGGTCACGCATTGGGTGGCGTACATCGAAAGCGTGCGCGACTCGCGGAGACTCGAATTTTTCCACTCGTTCTCAGACGCCGGGAACCAATAAAGCACCAGACCCTTCGCCGGCGGATCTTTCGGCGTGTGCGCTTTCCAGGGCACTACGTAAACTGGAGCGTTCGCTCCCCCGCCACCGCCGCCATTCGACATGCCGCCACCGCCGCCGCCACCGCCACCTCCGCATGTGGCCCACGAGGATTGAGCAAAGAAAAGTACAAGGAGAACAACAGCGATTGAGCGAAAGAGTTTGTTATTCATGATGGGGGATTATAGCAGCGAGGTCGGTTTTTGGCAGTAGCCCAAGCGAGGATGGCTCGGCACAGAACCCCGATGAATCGGAGTTCTGTACCCGATGCGATGCGCGTCCGCCCTCACGGTCGAGCGACTCCCTCAATTTCGCGGAACCCGGTCAGACCTGGAAATTTCTTCAACCGGGAGGGTCAACTAAAAGGTGCAGCCATAAGACTTCAGCGCCGCCGCCTGTTGCTCAGCTGCCTGCTTGCAAGCTTTGGTGAGCTGTTCTTTGTTCGCCGGGTCTTCAGCGAGTTTCTTCCAGTTCTTTCGCCATTCTGTCAGAGCGTTCTTAAATTGCCCCCGGACCATCTCGGGTACTTTGCTGGAGACGCAGGCCTCATACTTGGCAATAAAATCGTCGCATTCGGGAATGCCGATCTTTTCGCCGCTCGTGGTAGTTGATGAGGTGGTGGTCGTCGTCTTACTCGTGTTCTTATTACTATCCATCGCCGTCGAATTGCTATTGTTTGTGGTTTCAGTCTTGCCACATCCGATCAAAAAGACGGCTGACAGAACGGCAAAAATCAAAAAAGTTCGTTTCAACATCGGGGTAACTCCTTCAGAGTTCAGCCACGCTGAACCGTTATGGAAAGGGATTGAAAAAGCGGCGCTATAATACACGAGAAGGCGGAAATTCACAGGTGTTTAGAGTACTAACTTTGGTTGGGCTGTTTCTCGACCACAAAACCCGACTGAAGTCGGTACTCTGAACGCGCGTTAATTCAAAAACTCATCGGGCTCGACAATCTTGCCGGCAATGGCTGAAGCCGCCACAACGTAAGGTGAAGCGAGGTACAACTTTCCGGGACCGCTGCGGCCGGGAAAGTTTCGGTTCTGGGCGCTGACGGTTACGGTTTCAGCCGTTTTGGAAGCACCCGGGCCGGCGTTGATACAGGCGCCGCAGCTTGGATCGATCAATTCCGCTCCGGCTTCTTCAAAGATCTGAATGTAACCGCGCTGCCTCGCGTACTGTTTGATCTTCTGCGAGCCGAATTGCAGATAGAGGTGCACGCCCGGTGCGACGTGCTTGCCTTGCGCGAGCGCGTTCTGCAAGACAGCCGCGTACATATCCATGTCGGCCATCTTGCCGCCGGTGCATGAACCGCCATAGGCTGCGTCGATGCGCACTTCTTCAGTGAGCTCGTCAATGGGAATGCCGTTGCGCGGATCGCCGGGGAGCGCGACCATCGGCCGAACCTCATCGAGATCGATTTCAAAGGTAGCCGCATATTCGGCGTCCGGATCGCTGTACACAAATCCTTTGCGCACCTCATCAGGTTCCAGGCCGCGCATTTTTACGATGTATTCGAGCGTTGATTCATCAGGCTCGATTATTCCCGTCGTCCCTCCGGCCTCAACCGCCATGTTCGTCAACGTCGCCCGCTCGTCCATCGCCCAATTAGCGAGATCATCGCCGGCAAATTCCAAAACTTTGCCGATGCCCTTGCTTGTCTTCATGTAATCGGTCGCCAGGATGTAGAGCATCACATCCTTGGCTGCCACGTCCGCGCGCTTGCGGCCTCTCAAAACGTAGCGCACGGTTTCCGGCACGCGAATGCGAATGTCTTTCGTGAACCAGGCGTTGGCCATGTCGGTCGAGCCGACACCGAACGCAAAACAACCCAGCACGCCCGCCATGCAGGTATGCGAGTCAGTGCCGATCACGATCTGGCCCGGCAAGGCGAGGTCCTCAACGACTGCGTTATGACAAATCGCTTCCGAACCGCCATCAGGGTTCTCGCCATAGAGCTTTATGCCTTGCTGCTTCGTGAAACTCTCCTGCGTGGTGGCGAGACCTTCGGCCTTCTCGAGCAAGCCCATCTCGCGATGCTTCGGCGACATCACTTTGTTTAGGAAGGTCAGGTGATCGCGGAAAGCGAAGACGGATTCAGGCTCGGTAACGCGCGCGTCCGCGCCCAACGCTTGCGTTAAGAGCGACGCCGCCATGGGCGTCACGTATTCATGCGAGAAGCGCACGTCGGCTACCGCGAACAAGGCATCGCCGGGCTTCACTGCTGCAACGCCGATCTGTCCGGCTTTGACGAAAGCATGACGCGCAATGATCTTCTCGACGATGTTCATCGGCCGCGGCGTGTCTGAAGCCCGACCGTCAGGGAGGGCAATCTCCGCTAGCGAGCCCTTGCTTACGCGCGGGCTTCCGACACTTGAGGTGGGTACTTGTATTGGCGGTGGCGAAACCACGCCGGCCACGCGAGCCTGGTTGTAATTGAACAGCCCGCCGTACTCGACAATATCTCTGGAAATTGGATCGAGACTTTTGGTGAATTCTGCCAGCGCGATTTCTTCCCCGCGCCGAATGCGTTCAATCAAGCCAAAGTCGGTCGAAGTCAGCAAGCCAATGTTCTGTGAGTTCTGTCCGTAGATCTTCTCGATACTCTTCGCGATGACCAGTTGAATTCCGGCCCATTTCTCAGCGTAAGGCGCGGTTTCGCGCGACGAGCCGCAGCCTTTTGATTGACCTGAAACGACAACCGCAAAGCCGCCTCTCTTTACTTCATCTTTCTTGACCGCGCCTTCGCGCATGCCGACAAAGACGTATTGGCCCAGAGTTTCGTCGTAATGGAAACAAACCCAGCCGGGCGTGATCTCGTCGGTCGAGATGTTATTCATCAACGGCAGATCGTCTTTCATCAGACGCGCGGTGAGTTCAGTCTCCAAACGATTCGCTTCGGCGCCGGCAGCTTCCAATTGTTGGCGAATTAAAGAAGTGTCTTCAGTTAGAAATAGGATTCGACCGGTGAACTTCACTTGATCGTCTCTTCTGGCAAACTTATCTGTAGGCATTATCACTCCGGCAAATTCATACAATCATTATTCAATCCTATTATAGCCTCTTATCTCGGAAACATCGGAGTGGGCAAGATGGTTTCAACGCAAAGAACGCAGAGGCTATCGCAAAGGGACGCAGAGAAAAGCCTTTGCGTTCCTCTGCGAAAACCTCTGCGCCCTCTGCGTTTAATTGACTTCTCCAAAACCATCAAACTAGTGATGGTGGAGAACCTTACGGCGCCGGAGTCGTGAGCAGATACACGGCAAACGAAGCCAACCAATGCTCGCCTTCATAGTTACCGCTGGCCACATAAGGCAACGCTGCGCGCGCGTGGGCTGCGGCCGAGTGAGCTAGAGTCCGGCGTGCGGGATGGTTTTGCGGCAAAGCGGCGGCGATATTGCGCATGCACCAGGCGCGGCTGAGATTCAGGCCGTCGAGATGCACCAGTTTGGGATCGCTGCGGTCGGTCACAGTCGCCGGTTGCAATAATTCTTTTGGCGCGCCGCGCGCGATGCCCGGCAGGAACTGCTGAAACCAGCGCACGAACTCGCGTTGGTTCATCACGCGGCGCATCAAATCGGCTTCCATCAGCGCCGGTGAAAAGAAATCCTCGCCGCCGGGCTCCCACGAGCCAGGGTAATTCACGTCGTGACCATAGTAGGTGCGGCTGCGCTCGACGATCAGCGACGCCAACTTTGTATTGTTAACTGCTCGTGCATAGTCGAGCGCGAACGCCAGGCCGAAAGCGGTGTTTGGATGAACTCCGGTGCGAATCGGATAGGTCTGTTTGGGTAGGAAGGCGAGATACTTTTCAGCAAATGCGTCGGCTAGCGGCTGCAGATTTTGCGACCAGCGCTGGCCATCTGCATCGTTCCAATCGTGTAGCTCTGCCGCGAGTTTCAGCAGCCACGCCCAACCGTAAGTGCGCTCAAATGAAGCGCGGTTGTGCTGGTTAAGATAGGCAACTTCATTCTTGATGTTTTTATCGCTGAGATTTGCATCGAGGGCCGAGCGAATGTCGCGCGCTTCGGGCAGCGACGGAAACAGGCGCAATAGATGGACCAGCATCCAGTGGCCGTGCACTGACGAGTGCCAGTCGTAGCAACCATAAAACGCCGCGTGCATCGCTCGCGGATTGCGTACATCGTTCGAGTCGTTGATCGTGTGATCGGGCTTGTTAGGATATTCCTTGCGGAGGCACTTCAGCGCGAGCCTGGCAAAGTGTGAAGCTTCGGTTTGAGTTAGTGAAAGTTGTTCAGACTTCGTCTGCTGTGTTACGGCGAAAGATGGAACAGCAAGAAGCCCGAATAAGACTAGCACCAGCGGCGATCGTGTCTTGAGCATGATTTTTCTGGAGTCTATCAGAATACTTAAGCTGGCGTAAGATAGCATCTGGTTAAGTTATGAGCCCGGACATTCGTAAACATCGTGGCGCGCATCCTGAAGATAAAAAGCTGTTCGCGGCCGAACAACTTCCGGTGCTGCGCTCAGCAGTCAGCGAGTTGTCGTGGCTTTTGACACGCCACTATTCACTGAAAGGAGCGCTCAAATTGGTTGGCGACAGATACACGCTAACCGATCGGCAACGGCTCGCAGTCTCGCGCGCTGCGTGTTCCGATCAAAGCCAGTCGCGAAGACTCCACAGCCTGGTTTCCTCCGAAGCCGTCACCGACGAGGACTTAATCGTAGACGGCTTTAACCTGATCATTACGGTTGAAGCAGCGTTAAGCGGCGGCGTCTTGCTGGCTTGTCGCGACCATTGCCTCCGCGATTTGTCGGGCGTTCATGGCTCATATCGGGCAGTCAACGAAACCGATCAGGCGATCGGGTTGATCGGCGAGGTATTTGCGACGCTGGGGCCGAAATCCGTTGCCTGGCTGCTTGATCGTCCGATCTCAAACAGCGGGCGGCTGGCGAATCGAATCCGGCAATTCGCTCGCGAAAAGGATTGGAACTGGAGCGTCGAGGTCGCCTTTGATCCAGATGCTGAGATGGCGGCGTCTGACCGCATAGTAGTTTCGTCCGATTCTCACCTGCTGGATCAGCTTACGCGGTGGCTCAACCTGAATCGAGTTTTGATTGATAGATATCTAGCTGAGTCATGGCTGATTGATCTAAGCTGTTAAAGTTGGGAGTCCCGCCTTTAGGCGGTTCCTTGTAACGGCCGACTAAAGTCGGTACTCCAAACTCGTATGAGATTCTCAATAATCATTCCGGCATACAACGAGGAAAGCTTTCTGCCGCGGCTATTGGATTCGATCGAGGTGGCGAGATCCAACTTTTCCGGCGGATCCGATCAGATTGAAGTGATCGTCGCCGACAATTCTTCTACCGACCTCACGGCCGAAGTTGCGGCAGCCCGCGGCGCACGCGTGGTCACAATTACAAAGCGGTGTATCGCCGCCGCGCGCAATGGCGGCGCTCGCGCCGGCTGCGGAGAGATTCTCTGCTTCATCGATGCCGACTCAGCCGTGCATCCCGAGACTTTCAACGCCATCGACCAGGCGATGAAGAGTGGGCGCTATATCTGGGGCGTCACCGGCGCGGTTCTGGAAAGAAAGTCATTCGCTCTGATGGTCACTTACTGTGTGGCGATGCCGATGGTGTTGCTGACGGGACTGGACACAGGCTTGTCATTCTGTCGTCGCGAAGATTTTGCGGCAGTGGGCGGATATGATGAAAGTCGCATGTATGCCGAAGACGTGATCCTGCCATTGGCGCTCCGGCGTCTGGGCCGGACGCGGGGCCAGAAGACGATCCGGCTGCCGCAGGTGAAAGCTCTCGCCTGCACGCGCAAGTTCGATCAATTCGGAGACTGGCATTACTTCTGGATGCTCGCCCACGTCTTCAAGAGTCTGCTGACCTGGAACTGGCACGACGAGAAGCTGGCGAGGCGATACTGGTACGACTCAGGACGGTGATGTTTCTGACGTCCGATAGATGCAACCTACGTTGACCCCTCTGGATCCCCGGCGAGAATCACATGCTGTTGCTTTAGCCAAGCTCGCGCTCTGTCTAAGAAATCAGCAAGACCGTGATCTTGCTTCGCAGCAGAGTAGAGGTTCATTCCCTCCGCGACTCTCTCACCATATTCGATGCCACCCAAAGGAGGGGTCACCTCAGTATTGTCGAATGCGTGTCGCAGAATATTCTTGTATAGGTCCTTTTCGCACTTCTCTGGAACAGGAGGTAGCGCAATGTGTACGCCCGCTGCGTTCGCTAGCGCGGCAATATCAAGAAGGTACCATCGCTCAACATGAGGATCGGGAACTGCAGCAATAACCTCCGTGAAGGGCGAGCCAATTGCCTTTTTGAGAATTTGCTCGCGTCTAGTAGCAAAGCCTTTGCAGTTTCCATCTGATCCAACTATCAACAAGTTTGCACTGGCGAGACGACTCTTCTTCGCATCTTTCAGAAATTTTGCGTAAGCAGCAAGAGAACCACCTCCGCGAGAATGAAGTACCTGACATTCTAACTGGTCGGAGCCCAACCCCTCTTCAACGGCAACTCGTTTGAATAGCGGGGGGATGATTGCTTCCTGCCCGATATCCTCAAGAAAGAAGGCAACGGATAGACTAGCCGCCATAGTCCCCTCGAATTATTTGTTCTTCAAGATGAGAGGCAATCTCCGAATCGCGATAGAGCGGACCAATTGACTTGAATGGAATGAATTCAGTAGATGAGTGCGTACGGCGACAGACGAGCAAGTTGTCATTACGAAAATAGGTTGGAAGAATAGGTGAGTGTGTATTAACGATGATTTGTCTCGACTTGTTAGCGGCGTTCTTCAATAGCTCCGCCATTTGGCTAAGTCTTCTTGGATGAACGCCGTTTTCGGGCTCTTCATAGCCTATGGTGGTTGACCCGCTAGTTGGAGAAAGAACCGCTAGAAGTCCCAGGACCCGAAGGGTTCCTTCCGAGATAAGGCGATTTGAGTAAGAAGCACCATCCTCCCACACTCGTAAAAATAGTTCAGCCTTGTCGGTACTTTCTACGTCAATATTCGTTAACCTAGGCAACAGTTGCTTGGCGGTTAGCTTCAACGCATCCATCTGCTTAGGCCGTTTCAGCGACAGCGTGTGATAAAAGGCTGCAAGCTCTTCGCCCCTCGGGCCTAATACCGAAACGTCTGCAATAGCGTTGGCTTCGCGCATGAGAGCGCGGGGCTCGAAGTAGTAGAACCGACACCTCGACATCTCTTCGCGTAAAGCGGTCAAGTGCGGATAATGGGGCGGGTAGAGTGAGGTTGATGCTAGTGTGTAGTCTAAGCCTATCTCGTGCATAGTTGGATGAGCTTGACCTTCCATTCGTAAGCTTAGGCGGTTGCCGACCTTCTCTAAAAAAGGTTTTCTTGCCTTTTCTTCGCCATCCCTTCTCAGCGCGGCGAGGCTCTCATCCATTACCCGCATTACACCCGACCTTGACTGGATTTCTAGGGCAACCTTATAACGAAGAAAGCGTTCAGTAATTCGCAAACGATCCGAACCCGAACCATTCTTGTCATCGATCCCTTTCCGCAAGTCGCGAACGCGCTGTTCGGTTTCCTGGACCGCGATATCGCTCAGTTCAACGTCGATCTCGAACTCCATGCGGTGGGTGTCCTCAGATAAGAGTTCTGCGAGCGAACCTTTACTGTAATAGACGCTTTCAAGCGGCAGACCGCGATGGCCTTCAAACGCTTCCTTGATGTTCTTGGATGTGACCAACTTAGAAACAAGATTGAGAGCGTCAAGGAGATTGCTCTTCCCAGCTGCATTGGGACCAATGATAACAGTAAGGTTAGGGAATCTTACTTCCGCCGACTTAAGCGACTTATAGTTGTTGATTCTTGCTCGTCGTATCATGGCATGTGCTCGCGATATTAGTTCCTAAGGACCAAAGATTCCAGCTATTGTCAGCTTGCGCCGGCGAAGGGGGCGTCTCTTAACAACCTTAAGACGTCTTCCGGTATTGTTATTTATTAGCCTGCGGATTGCAAAACCTTTAATTCTTGATCGCGTCCCTTCTATTGTTCGCTTCGCAAAGCTTCCGCTTTTCCGAAACTCGCAGTAGAATCTCGCTCACTTAATTGGCCACCAACCGACGAAATGAAGGTGGGGGAAAATCAGCCGTGAACAACCTCAAAGAAGCAAAATCCAAACCCTCGGATCTTTATGAACGACTCTGCCGTGCCCGGCAGTTCATGGACGAGAGCTACGATCTGCCGCTGGACCTTGCAGAAATCTCAAAACAAGCCTGTCTCTCGCGTTATCATTTTCTGCGTCTGTTCCGGGACACGTTTGATACTACGCCGCATCAGTACTTGATCCGGCGGCGAATTGACAAAGCCAAAGAACTGCTTCGATCCCGGCGCCTGAGCGTGACTGACGTCTGTTTTGAGGTCGGCTTTCAAAGTTTAGGATCGTTCAGTGCTCTGTTCCGCAAATGCGTCGGCGACGCTCCAATCAACTATCGCCGGCGCGAAAGAGAATCTCTGAAAAAAGTTCCCGGCTGCTTTATCGTAATGTTCGGGCTCAAACCATCCGATCAGTAGCGTTCTGGGAGTGACCCGCGCATCTGGCGCGTGATTCACGGCGAGACGCCCCGAGCCACCGCGTCTTTAGCAATTTTCGAGAAGCGGCTTTCCCCGAAACTTTCTATGCTCATCTCAAATTCTGAGAAAGAGGAGAGCCGAAATCTATGATTACGAAAATGTCGCACGTTTTGATCTGGGTCAAGAACCAGCAGCAGGCACTGGAGTTCTATCGTGACAAGCTGGGATTTGAAATCGATACCGACGCCATGATCGGTGAAGACTTTCGCTGGCTTACCATGCGCATCAAAAGTCAGCCAGGCTTTGAAATTATTCTGATGGAGCCGAAAGCAGGCATGCTGCTGGATGAAGAATCCGCCGCCCAACTGCGGTCACTGATCGACAAAGGCGTGCTCGGCGGCGGTGTCTTTGACGCCGACGACATCTACAAAACTTACGACGAGTTAAAAGCGCGCGGCGTCGAATTCAAGGGACCGCCAAGCGTGCAGTCATGGGGGACTGCTACGGTAATGAAGGACAACTCGGGAAATTGGTTTAGTTTAGGTCAGGAGAAAGAAGCACAGGCTTCTTAATCGGCAACCGTACTGACTGTTGAAGGAGGGTTCCATGGCCAAACGACTGGCACTGGGGTCATTGCTGGGCGGGATTGTTTTGTTTGTCTGGGGCGCCATAGCGTGGATCGTCATCCCGTGGCCGGGAGAGCCGCTACGCGCTTTCACCAGCGAAGACGCCGTCATTCAAGCCGTGAAGGCGAATGCACCTCGCTCAGGCAATTACCTGTTGCCGATCGAACCAAAACGCACGCCGGGCATGACTGACGAACAATATAAGGCCGCCGAGCAGGCGGCGATGGACAAGATGTCGCGCGGGCCGATGATTTTTGCGGCGGTGCGGCTGGAGCCAATGGGTTCAACGACCAGACCGCTGATCTTACAATTTCTGACACAACTTGTGCTGGCGCTGATCGCAAGTTTCCTGCTGCTGCAAACCGGCCGGCTTTCTTACAAGGGCCGTGTGATCTTTCTCACAGTGATCGGTGTGATCATCTTCGTAGGTGGCCACGCCGACGAATGGAACTGGTGGAGCTTTAGCAACGCATACATGCTGATGCAATTCGGAGCGATCGTGATTGGCTGGCTGCTGGCGTCATTTGTGATCGCGGCGTTCGTTCGGGGGAGACGAGTGGCGGCGCATGCTTAACAGGGAGGAAGTTATGGCAAAGACTGCCACCGCAAAGAAGTCGATCTATGCCGTGCATCCTGGCTTAGCCATGACCATAAAGTGGATCGGCGAATTGAAGCAGAAGACCGGCCGGTCGCTTGAAGAGTGGCTCCGATTTATCAAGAAGGAAGGGCCACCGACTGAGCAGGAACGGCGCGATTGGCTGAAGACAAAGCATGGTCTGGGAACTAACACCGCGTGGTGGTTGGCTGAGCGTTCCGTCGGCAAGGGTGAAGAAACCGGCGACCCCGATCATTATCTGCGCGCCGCAGAGAAATACGTGGAAGAAATGTTTTCTGGCAAGAAAGAACATCTGCGGCCGATCTATCAAGCGTTGCTTGAGCTGGGTCTGAGTATGGGCAAAGATGTAAAGGCTTGCCCGTGCCAAACCATCGTGCCGCTCTATCGGAATCACGTCTTTGCGCAAATCAAACCAACTACGCAGACGCGTATCGACTTTGGACTGGCCCTCGGCAACATGAAGACACCCAAGCGGCTAATCGACACCGGCGGCTACGCAAAAAAAGATCGAATCACACATCGTTTTGAAATAACTTCGCTGAAAGATATCGACGCTGAAGTGAAGCGCTGGTTGAAGGCGGCCTACGATCGAGACGCGTAAGTTAAATAAATCCACGAAGACACAAAGGCACTAAAAAACGAGTTCGATGCGAAGAATGGCGTCCCGCTTGTTCAGTTGTCTTCTTTGTGTCCTTCGTGTCTTTGTGTGAGGAATAGCCAATGGCGGTAATGCAGACAAAACAAAAACCACGCATGAGTGAAGAAGCGGTCGAAGCCAAGACCGGCAAGAACTGGGGTCGCTGGTTTAAGCACCTCGACGCCGCTGGAGCAAAGAAGATGTCGCATCAGGAAATCGCCGCGCATCTGAGCGAAAAGCATGGCGTGCGTCCCTGGTGGACGCAGATGGTCGCAGTCACTTACGAGCAGGCGCGCGGGCTGCGCAACAAACACGAAGAGCCACAAGGCTATGAAATCAGCGTCAGCCGGACGATCGATGCATCGGTAAGTAAGGCGTTCAAGGCTTGGGCGGATGACAAGACGCGCAAGAAATGGCTGCCCTCAAATCTCACGATCCGTAAGGCCACTGCAAATAAATCGCTGCGCATCACCTGGAGTGACACTACGACCAGTGTAGCCGTGGCCTTCGCCGCAAAAGCCAAGGCCAAAACTCAGGTTGTCGCCCAGCACAGCAAACTTCCCGACGCGAAGGCCGCGGCAAAGATGAAGAAGTTTTGGGCTGCAGCTCTGGATCGTCTCAAGGGTTTATTGGAATAAGTGCGGGCAGGCGTTACCGTGATACTCAGTCCGGGTCAGTCCTTTCGCCAAATCGTTGTCTCGCCCGTCATCCTTGTAGTAATTTATCCGCGCTTTTCGAAGTCTTTTTGCCCGGGACTTTTTATTTTCTAAGGAGTTCAAACGATGAGAGCCAGAAGTATTTTCGCAATGTTAGTAGTATTGGGAGTGGTAGCCATCGCCGCCGCGGTACCCGACCAACCTTTCATGAAGGCCGCGCGCGGAGACTTGAACACAGCCAGGAGCGAACTGCAAAAAGCGACCTCCGACAAAGGTGGCCATCGACTCAATGCCATCGGTCTGATCAACCGAGCCATCACCGAAGTCAATGACGGCATCGCCTTTGATCGCCGTCACAATCACGCCAGCATTCTGAATGGCGAAGAGATTTTTGCTGGTGTTCCTGATCAACCTCACATGCAGACCGCGTTGATTGCTTTGGAGAGCTCGAAGAACAACCTCGACAAGGCCATGGCCGACAAGGGTGGTCATCGCGCCAAGGCGATCGACTATGTCAAAGACGCGATTAGTGAAGTGAAGAAGGGCATCGAGTCGGGACGGAACTGAACTGAAACGTCTCATTAGGGTAATAATATACTTGACACAGCCAGCCCTTGTCCTGTAGTATGGGGGCATGGAAAACGAAAACCTACCGAAAACGCTTCTTGAGGCTGTCCGATTCTTTACTGACCTCGACATCTGCACTCAGTTCATGGCGGCTATCCGCTGGCCGGAAGGCGTAACCTGTCCACGTTGCGACCACAACGAAACCTCATTCGTAAAGACCCGCCGTCTGTGGCAATGCAAAGGCTGTCGCAAACAGTTTACCATCAAAACCGGATCGGTCATGGAAGACAGTCCTATCGGGCTAGACAAGTGGCTTCCGGCTATCTGGATGATCGTCAATGCTAAGAATGGCGTTTCGTCTTACGAGATTTCCCGGCATCTAGGCGTCACGCAAAAGACGGCTTGGTTCATGCTTCACAGAATCAGGTTAGCGATGCAGTCCAGAACTTGGAATAAGATGTCAGGTGACATAGAGGTCGATGAGACGTACATCGGCGGGAACGCCAGATTCATGCACAAGGATAGACGAGAAGCGAGAATCAAAGGCACGGGTGGCAACACTAAGATCGCAGTCATGGGATTGTTAGAACGTCACGGTGGCGAAGTCAGAACCAGAGTCATACTGGAACCAAATGCTAAAACGTTACAGGGCGAAGTTAGACGGCACGTTGAATCTGGCTCCCAAGTTTTTACTGACGGTGCTGGCGGCTACATGGGCCTTGATGATGAATACGTGCATCAAGTGATCAATCACGCTGAAGAATACGTGAACGGGAACGTGCATACTCAAGGCATTGAGAATTTTTGGTCGCTTCTAAAACGGACGATCAAAGGCACCTACGTAAGCGTTGAGCCTTTCCATCTTTTCCGCTATCTGGACGAGCAAGCCTTCCGGTTCAACAAGCGACTGGGCAACGACCTCTATAGATTCATCGAAACTGCCAAGGCTCTCACTGGCCGTCGCCTGACGTTTGAAGAATTGACGGGCGAAACCACAAATCACTGAAGGCAAAAGAGGATCGGACGCGGCCAAAATCGCCGTCACCGTCGTTAACGCCAAGCCAAGTCATTGACTAAGCTGGGCCTCTTTACTCTGATGATCAAATTGTGGTACTTACTCGTATAATAATCCCGCCGGAGCGTTCTATATTCCTTGAAAGTGACTAGTCCGCTCCCTAAACGATCATGCCAGAGCAAAAGGATAACCTCGATCAGGCGAAGGGTACGAGTGTGCCTACTAATGATGATTCTATTGAGATCACGGTCAACAAATCAACGAAGGAAATAAGTCTCAAAGACCCGGCGACCGGGCGTCTCGTTACGCTCAAAGCTAATGTCATAGAGGAAGAAGACGAAGGCGAGCAATTCAACCCCCTCACGCCTGATGAATTTCGCAACGCTTTGGAAAAGTTAGCTGCCCTCGGTCTAACATGGACCGCAGATCGTATCCCGCGAGTGGTCGCTAAAGACCCTGAGGCAGAGGACGCCTTCCTCAGCGAAGATTACAAGCAACTTCAGAAAGCATATCCGAACCTTCCACGCGAACTCAGCGCAGTGGTCTATCATGTGTTAACTGGGAGTCCCGCTTACGAAAGACTTGTAGGGAACAAGGAAGGACTTAAAGAGAAGGTTTCAACAGTACGCGATCTGCTTTTGACTTCGGCCTATCGGTCAGAGTTTTTCTTTAAATACGCACTCAAGGTTCCTTATTTTGAAGATATAGACTGGGAAGTTGTTTTTAAGACACACGAGAGAAACGTGGAAGGAATGCCAGCAGCTGCATATGCGTTGTTGCTGCTTACATTCCATAACACCAATGCAAATATTACCGCAGAGCGGCACCAGAACTTATCGGTTGCTGTCGATTTGAAGATGGTAAACAAACTAATCAGGCTTCTTGTTGACGTAAAGACCGGACTTGAAGACGCCCAGAAACTTACCGATCTATTCTACGAACGTTCCAAAGCAGAGGCTGACAATGGAACCAACTAACGAGCTTTTTGAGTCTGAAGGCTTTCGAGCACATCTTTTCTTGCGCGAAGAAAAACCCGCGCGATGGGAGTACGTTGCTGCGTCAAAACTTACCAGTGCCTTGACAGAAGAACGACTTACTTGGAAAACAGCAACTGTTGCCCACGAGAGCGCGCATGTTGCCCTCCCAAAGCAACTGACTCTCGAATTCGACCTGGAACAGCTTTTTGAATCCTTGGCGACACAGTGGCGCGAAGAAACTGAGCACATGTCAAACCTAAACAAGGCATGTAAGCATTTTGCCTATCAGCAAATAATTGGCATGGGTAAGGTCGCGCCAAGATTCATCGTTCCGTTGATTCTTCGCGAACTAGAATTGAGACCGGATCACTGGTTTTGGGCTCTGCACGAAATCACGAATGAAGACCCGGCTCAGCCAGATGATGACTTTGATGGTGCCGTTGACGCATGGCTCACTTGGGGAAAAAGCTATCTCAGATAAGAATGAGCGATCCTTACCTCGAATCGCGTTTTCCGAAACTTCAAAATGGCGGCTACGCTATCAAGAGCAAGAGATCCCCGAAATATAACTGCATTGCATTTGCGGTTGGTAATGAAGCCAGATGGTGGCAGTGGATGCCACGTAAAACGAAGGGTTATTATTGGCCCATTGATTGGGACAACTCTTTGCAGAGTTGGACAGAGGTATTTCGCATACATGGGTATACACCTTGCGACAATCGCGACTTTGAATCCGGGGTTGAGAAGATAGCAATATACGTTGACGAGGATCGTGTTCCAACACACGTTGCTAAGCAGGATATACCGTCCGGGAAATGGATCAGCAAGCTGGGAAAAGGCAAAGACATCACCCATGACACCCTCGACTTGCTTACCGGATACGATATTGACGAATACGGTAAAGTCGAACAAGTTATGATGCGACCCTACCTTGGAGAAGCCGAGGACGAATTGACTGAGAAAGGCGCGAAATGAAGAAACAAAAAGTAGAAAAGCCTTCCGAAGAATTTGAACGATTCCGCGAATTCACCAAACGGTTGATCGCTGTCCCGAAAAAAGAGATCGACCAACAAAAAGCAAAGTACGAGAAGCAGAAAGCCGCGAAGAAAAAGAGAGCGGCATGAATTCTGGCGACACTCGCGATGCGGCTTTTAAACGCGCGCTTGAGGTTATCTGCGGAGCCTTACTCGGTGTCAGCATCATTTCTACACTTCAACTTGCGTCGCTTGCTTTAGACTTACCGTTAACGGGTGCGGTTTATTGCTTTGCGGTTTCCACTCCAATCCTTTGTTTTGCATTCATAAGAATCTCGCTCAGCCATAAAAAGTGGACAAACTACCGCGAACACGAGGCTGTGGTTCTAACATCCGTCGGGATTCTGCTAAGTTTGGTCGGCTTGGCGGCCATTATCTACCACCTCTCAACGGGAGCCGGAATAGTGTTTGCGGCCCTCTCATTTCTTGGGATCTTAAGAACCGCCTTTTGGGATTGGTAGCCCCTAGCTGTGTTAACTTCTAGCTGGCGTTAGGCCATCAACGCGACAGACAGCCAGCGTCTTACCACGCGATCCGCCTATGCGCCTGACAGTGACCACATCACCCTCACGGGATTCAACAATGACCTTTTGACCGTCTGGCAGTCGGGCGAGTTCACCTTCTTTGATTGTTTCCATGAATCAAGGATAATCTAGCCGTCAAGTAACGATTTTTGAATGGCAAATCGCGGCGATAAAATTACGGGATACTGCGGCACGTGCAAGCGTGAAACGACGTGGGTCTATGTCGTGGCTTTGGTACGCGAATACTGGAAGTGTCTCGGCTGCGGCACTAAACGATCTACCGACTAGCTGTGTCAACTATATTATTACCCTAATGAGAAGGCCAGCAAGCATCACTAATTGACGAACAGTAGCAGTACCCTACTATCAGATGAAAGCAGTAATCTTCTCTCAACACGGCGGGCCCGAGGTCTTGCAGTTCACTGACGTCGCCGATCCGAAGATCAAAGCCAACGAGGTCCTGGTCGAAGTGCGAGCCTGCGCGCTGAATCATCTCGACGTCTGGGTGCGCGGCGGCTTGCCGGGAATCAAGATTCCTCTGCCGCACATTCTGGGCAACGACGTTGCCGGTGTCGTGCGCGAAGTTGGCGAACTGGTTACCTGGGTCAAGCCGGGCGATGAAGTGATGATCCAGCCCGGCGTCTCTTGCGGACATTGCGTCGAGTGTCTTTCTGGTCGCGATAATATGTGCCTCGAGTACGACATCATTGGCAGTGTCCGGGATGGCGGCTATGCGGAACTTCTCTCAGTTCCGGGTGTGAACGTGATTCCCAAGCCAAAAAATTTAACTTGGCCGGAGGCTGCGGCCTTGCCGCTGGTGACTCTAACTGCCTGGCACATGCTCGTGACGCAGGCTCGGGTCCAACCCGGCGAAGATGTGCTGGTTCACGCGGCCGGCAGCGGAGTTGGATCGCTGGGAATTCAGATCGCGAAACTATTCGGCGCGCGTGTGATTGCTACGGCAAGTTCGGAAGAGAAGCTAACCAAAGCGCGCGAGCTGGGCGCCGATGAAACCGTAAATTACACCCGCGACGACTGGCCGAAAGAAGTAAGGAAGCTAACCGGCGGACGTGGCGTCAACATTGTGTTCGAACACACCGGCGAAGCTACCTGGCCCGGATCGCTGGTGTCTTTAAAGAAAGGCGGGCGTTTGGTCACCTGTGGTGCGACCAGCGGCTTTGATGCGCGCACCGACCTGCGCCAGGTCTTCTATCGTCATCTCACGATCCTCGGTTCAATGATGGGATCGAAAGCCGAGTTACTAACTGCGATGAAGTTTATCGAGGGCCGCCGGATTCGCTCCGTGGTGGATCGCACGTTGCCGCTCGCCGAAGCGCGCAAGGCGCATGAGCTAATGGAAGATCGGGCGCAGTTTGGGAAACTTGTGTTGCTGCCAAATTGAATCATTGAATCAATGAGTCATTGAATCAATTTCAGTTCACTTCCTGGAATAATCCTCAATCTTAAAACGCTTTTGCAGCACGGCCAGATTTGGCGGATCGATCGCGAAATTCGATCCGGCAATGAATTTCTTCTTATCATCCATGCCCACCCAATCGACGACCTTCGGCGCATTAGTGTGCAGCAACTTACTATCATCCGGCGTAAACGCCTTACCATCGATTCGAGAAAATACCCAGACATACTGAAAATGACCGTCGCGAACTATTTTCAGTTTTTGTTCGAACTCGGTAGCCGGCGTTGCCTCAGGGCGATAGGTTGAGGTGTCGGGGGTCTCGTCTTCTGCAGAAGAGCGGCGTTTGCAGGCACTGAAGCTTAAAAGAACAAAGGCGGCGGCGATGGTTGCGACACAATATCGGAGGAAACGATTTCGCATGTTATGAAACTCCTCATGAAAAACGAGGCCGACTCGACGACGAGGCATAGCCTCGTCCATCTAACTATCTGGAGGCGTCAGGCAAAGCCTTACCGCACCGTGCTGCGACGGAGTCGCACAATATCTACGGCGAGTTGTCGTCGTCCCCGCCGGGGCTGTCGTTGTGCTTTTCTTCCGGCGGCGGCTCGCTCTTTTGATCCCGGATGTGCAGCACGCTGCAATCGCTATCTTCATAGACGCGGTCAAACCAGCCGCTGCGTAGCGCATTGTCATAGAAACTATCGTGATCCTTAGTGTTGTCACTGAAAATCCAGCGGGCGCCGAAGCGATCGCGAATCAACGGTCCCGGGTCTTCTTCATCGCCGGTGGTAATCTTGACGTAGAGATCTGACAGGTTGTGATCCCTGTCGAACAAATAAGTCGGATCAAGTCCTGATACATAGCGATGCGTTGGATCGTAAAAGAACAAGCGCGGAAAATCGTCCCAGTCGGTATTAAAGACTATCTCGCCCGGCGGAATGTTCGCGCGCATCCAGGCCGCGCCCTTCGCGTAATGGTCGCGCGGGTCGCTTTCGCGGATATCCTTTGCCGTACGATAGACGTTGGCAAACAGGGCCAGCCCCAACGCGACGCCAACAAAACCGAGCTTCAGCATTTTCCAGCTTTCCTGATGCTTGCTTTCCTTCGCGGTCGCCGCCGACTCCTGGCGATCGAGAAAAGGCTGCAAGTCCGCCAGAACATCCTGCGGCAAATGTGTGAACACTGCGCGACCGCGCCAGAATTCTTCCAGAGTAAAGGCCGCGAACAGCACCGCGAACGGCGGAAAGTATTCGGCAAAGCGTTTCCAGCGCGCGGTCATCAACATCAGCGTGGTAGAGAGGATCAGAAAAAATAGCGGCCGCTCCGAACGCTTGCGATCGATTCCACCAAACGCCAGGTAACCGGTTAGCATCGCGGCCAGCGCGACCAGGCAATTCGCCACGAACTCCTGGGTATTGTACGGATCCCATTCCTGGCCGACTTTGGTTGCGAACTCCGTTGCGGTGATCTTCATGCGCGCGTGTTCGTAGAGAAGATAAAGGTTGTGCGGAAAGTAAGGATTGATCACCAAACCCAGGACCGATCCCAGCGCGACCCAGGCCAGCGGGCGCCATTCGAAGCGCTCTTCAGTCCAGGCGATCACGACTGTCCAGATAATGACTGCCAGCAACAAAAGCACGAACATGTCGTAGGTCAGCGCAAAGACGAAAGCCAGCGGCAGCAGCGGCCAGAACTTCCTCTCAAACATCAGGTAGATGCCGATCACCAGAAAGATGATGGCGAAGGGGGGCGCTTTGCCCATGTTCAGGCGATACAAAAAAGGCGCCGAACTTGCCAGCAGCGCCAGCAACCAAATCAGGCGGTAACGTATTTCGTACCGCACGATTAGCCAATAGCAGGAAAAGACGGCCAGGCTGCCGAAGAGGATCGCGGCAATCTTGGCCCCCGTCTGCAAATCGCGAAACCAGGTAAAAGGAATCAGGATGATGTGATACAGGAGATGATGATCGACATAATCTCGAGGATTGAGTGTCGTCAGCGGCAGCCAAACGAACGAGGGCGGAAAAAGATGCTTCGCGCGCATGTTGTCCCACAGCATGCGCGCCCACTTAATGTGATAATAGCCGTCAAAATCGCCGCAGCAAATTGCGCTGGTGGAATATTGTAACCACCAAAATACCAGGCCAATCGCAGCCGCCCCAGCCAGCAGATCAGTTGCGCGCAACGCCGAATCAGATTTGATCCAGTTGGCGATGTTTGATTTCGATTTGGAACCGGCGTCGTCGGTTGATGATTGGATTTCCTCCATGACTTACATAAAAGAATGCCGGAAGGAACGGAACAAATCAATGGCAGGACAAAGAGGTCAGAGGTCAGAAGTCAAGCGAAGTCAGGTCAGCGATCGGATCAAGCTGACCTCTGATCTCTGATTTCTGATCTTTGGTGGTCAACCCAGCAGTTCGTTCATTAAATCCAACAACCGCGATGGATCGATTGGCTTGGTCAGGTGGGCACTAAACCCGGCTTGCAGGGCCCGGCCGCGATCATCGTACTCGCTATAGCCGGTGACTGCGATGATGGGAATGCTTTGATACTCCGACCAACGCCGCAACTCTCCGGCTAATTCATACCCGTTCATTTGCGGCATGCCAATGTCTGAGATAATCAGATCAAAATTTCGTTCTTCGGCAAGTTGCAGCGCCCTCGAAGCTGAATCGGCGGTGGCGACTTGATACCCGGCATGCTTTAGAAACAGCGCGATCATTTCGGTTACGTCATTAACATCATCGACCACGAGCACGTTCTTTTGCACACTCCGCGGCTTTTTTCGGCGGGCCATAGATCTCATGGAACCAGAGGATTTGGTGGAGCGTTTCGCAAAAGCCTGATGCCGAGAAAGCGGTACGGCGTGTTTCGTCAGACTGGGAACCGGCGGCGAATCGTCAAACTGCGTGCGATCGGCAGGCGTCGAGATAGTTGCCCCCGTTAGTGCATAGTCTTTGTCTAACATCTCTTTGAGAAGTGTCGCGGAAGAATGCGAAGGGGAATAAGAAAAACTCCGGAGCAGCGCTTCCATCGTCGGGGCCATTGTCGTACACCAAACCGGCATTCGACATTTCATTTAGGGGGCTCTTAATCTAACCCAAAAGGGCAGGGCTGTCCACAGGTTAAGGTGTCGGACAATGTTACATTTTGGATTCAAAATATGACCCTTTGGGCGCGATCCAAAGAGCCGCCGCGGTCGCGCAGTCAACCGCATGACCTGCCCCTTACAGCGCCGGCCAGCCCGCAGTACGTTGAGAAGTCATCCGGCCGGCACATCGATGCGCATGATATTCTTACGACATGGGACAGCGATTGAGCATCCGGTTCCGGCTGATAGGGCTGCTGCCGCTGACCTTTTTTCTAGCCCAGGCTCTTCACTATTGGCGATACGGCGGCGGCGGCAATCTGCTTTGGATGTGCAACATAGGAAATCTGCTCCTGGCGATCGGTCTCTTTCTAAGTCATCGGGAACTGATTCGCGCCGCAGCCATCTGGACGATTCCCGGCTTCGGGATTTGGTTCCAGTACGTGCTGCTGGCGAATGGCAACTTCTTTTCATCGACGCTGGCGCATGTAGGCGGAATCATAGTCGGGCTAATCGTGCTCAGTCGCGTGCGCATGGATCGGATCGCCTGGTTGTATGCCTTCATTTGGTATCTATTCATGCAACTTGCCTCGCGCCTGACCACTCCGGCCACGATGAACGTTAACGTCGCACACCGGATTCAACCCGGATGGGAGAACACGTTCAGCAGCTATTGGAAGTTCTGGATAGTTCTGACCGCGACTGTTGCCGCCGGTCTGTGGGCGATCGGAATGGTGCTTTCGTGGGTCTGGCCGGCGACCGAGAGGGTAGAGAGCCGCGATCAGAAGCATTTTCCATTTTCCATTTGATTATTCTCATTTGCCATTTAGCGCCTTCTGGTTCGTCTGAATTCGTGTGAGTTCGTGGATCGCCTTTCTCCATTCCAACTAAACAGACGATCCACGAACTCACACTAACAACGTTCCTAAATGGAAAATGACAAACGGAAAATGATCCAGTCTCTGCCACCCGCCGGTCTTGTACTCACCTTCAGCGCCCCAGGACCGCCGCCTGCGGACTAAGCATCAACAAGTGCCAGCGCGAGAAGGTCTTGATCAGTTCGCTCCGCAAACTTATGTAGGCAGTTTCGACGTAGAGCTTGTCGGGTGCGGGCCACTCCAGACGAACTATTGGATTGAAAGAAAAGGGAAGCGCGACTTCGGTTGTCGCCGGTGGTTGAGTGCCACCCTGCTTGTTTGATGACGAGTTCGGCGTTGCCTTTCCCGTCTGTGATTTTTCGTCAAACGCGACCGAGGCCGCCAACAATCGCTCACGCAGCGCGATGCGCGCCTGGGTCGGCGACTTACCTGCAGCGTCATAGATTCCGATGTTGACGCCGAAAGCGGTGGCAACCTTCGACGAATCAGGGGACCAAACCGGGGGCGCTTCGGCCAGTTCGTCGTCCAGCAAACGCTCCTGGCCATCGGTCGAAATCAGGCGCGGCCGGCCAGCCGGCGTCTTGAATTCCTTCTCGCGCCTTTCCCACTCGCTTTCCCTGCATGCCAGCGCGACCAGCGCGTGATTATCCGGCGCCCAGGAAAGCGCGAAGTAGATTAAACCATCGCGGGTGGTCAGCGGTTTCAGGTCGTAGCCGTCGCGATTGCAAAGGTAAACCTGTTCAGTATTGAAAACAGCCAGCGGCGCAAAGGCGGGCTGGATTGATGCGGTCGGAACCGGGGAAGCGGACGGCAGGACGGGCTCTTCTTCGGACAGAGGTGTGGGGCTGGGTTCAGGCTTTGCACTCTTGCGCCCAATAAACGCGATCATTCCGCTGTCAAGCGACCAGACTACTGAATCCTGGAATACCACGGCGAGATCAGGCGGCGTTAGATTGCGGAGAAAGCTCCCGTCGGCGGAATAGAGATCGATGCGAAATGTTTGCGATGGTTCATCCGTAGTTCCGTAAAGGGCCAGAGCTCGTTGACCGTCGGGCGAGACTACGGTCCGCAGCAGTGCATCATCTTTTCGGCGCGTGTCAAAATCCTGCTGAATCGCGGCCACAGTTTTGGCTTCTTCGCCGGTCAACCCAGCCGGCGGTTCGACATCGGCCTGAAAATTGAAAGCCAGCGCCCGCGCGGGCACGTCGCGCAATTGTCGCGGCCGCACGCGCTGCGGATCGGTATCATCGCGGCAGGCGGCCGTTAATGAGAGAAGAGCCAGACAGATCAGTGATACGAACATTGCCAGCGGAAAAAAAGGGCGAGCTAACTGCGCGGGGCGTTGAATCAATCCAGTTTGGATTCGCGACCAAGAGCTTCTAATCCTGTTAGGGCCATCAAGCATCTGAAGGTGATCTTAGGAAGGGCCTGACGAGGCTGTCAACACATGGCAGTTACGGTTGAATGTGATTTCGTGTCGGGGGCCCGACCGTTAGAAGTGCTGGCGCAAGCATCTGGCGCGACATCGGTATTAGGGAGAGCAAAATAGTCTCTCCGCGGGATCGACATCACACTCACGGGACCATCGACGAGCACTTCGCTCGCCAATCCCGTTTCCAGCGCAAAGAGCGCACGAATCGTGTTGCGCGGAGACAGATGATCTTCGTCAGATGCGTCGTCATCGACACAGTTGTGTTCGAGCGCGCGGGCCAGCCGGCGCGGCAGCGGCTCCCAACTTGCGGTCTGTCTGATAAATTCACGGGCGGCGATTAGGCCTACCAGATCGCAGGCCAGCTCTTCCGCCCGCTGTCCCTGTATGCGAAAGCCGGTGCGAGCAGCGGCGCGTCGGGCGATAGCGCGAAACAATGGCCGGAGAGAGTCCGCCTGCCCGCTGGCGATATGGGTAAGCTCGTGAGCCAGGACGCTAATCATTGCTTCGTCCGAAGGCAGCCCGGCAAGGAAAATAGTGCCAAACTCGATTGTGCGCGGCTCGCGTAGAAGTACTGAAGCATTGTCGCGCGCATCCACGTCGGGCTTAACTCGCCGGACGGCTTCGACGCGCGCGTTGGCCGCGTTGATACGAGCACGCATAGCCACACTGCCGTACAAATCGTACTCCCTGGCTAGTTTGACGATCGCATCGGTTACCAGCTTTCGGGTCGCGGGCAGGAGGCGTTCAGCACGGCGCCAGCCAGCCACCGCTTCCGGGTGGCTCACGGGCAAAGAGGGTCGCGACTGCATTGCATCAATCGGCGTGCTGCCCGAAGGATCGCGCAAGCGCTCAGTGCAGGTGGCGCCGATGGCGCGCTCAACCAGACGCCGATCGGCAGCAGTGAAACTCTCTCGCGCCCGGCCGGAATGCGCGCCATTGCGAGATTGAGGAGTTTGGGCCCAGACTGAATTTGTGGCGACGTAAACAAATAGGGACAGGGCCGCGATGAAAAGGATGAAGGTTGAAGGTTGAAGGATGAAATTCGGAAGACGAGAAGGCCGATTTCCTAAGGCCATCTTTTGCATTGCTCGAGCTTCTCGTTTACCGATCAATGACTTCATCCTGCCGCCTTCATCCTTCATCATTACCTATTCCGCCACTCAGGTTTCCGCTTTTCCATAAATGCGCGCACGCCTTCGTTTGCGTCTTCGGTTTTCATCAGTTCATGCAGGTAGAGATTTTCCACCTCAGCCAGCGCCGATTCAAAGTTCTGGTGCTGGCCGATCTCGAGGGCCGCGCGCGTCAACCCGAGTGACGAGGCAGAAAGCTCGCGCAGTTTGCCGAGCACGCTTTGCGTCTTTTGCTCCAGCTCCGCACTGGTGGTGACATGGCTGACCAGACCCAATCGCAAGGCCTCTTCGGCGTCGATCATATCACCCGTCAGGATTAACTCGCGGGCGCGCTTTTCGCCGATAATCCGCGGCAGAAGGATCGCGGCTACCGGCGGAAATACGCCGAGCTTGATTTCCGGCTGGCCAAACCGCGCTTGCTCGCTGGCGATCACGATGTCACACGCCGCCACCAGCTCGCAACCGCCGCCCAACGCCGGACCGTCAACGACCGCAATCACCGGCTTTGATATTTGTGCCAGCAGACGAAAGATTGAATGGAACGAGTCGAGCATTTGAAAGACCGTTTCCGGCAGGTGCTCTTCCACAGCCACGCCGGCGCTGAAAGCGCGCGCGTCCGGCGCTGCGTCAAAAACAATCGCGCCCAGACCCGACGCTTGCGCGCAATCGTTCAAGGCGTCGCCAATCTCGCCCATCATCGCGATGTTAAAGATATTGAGCGGCGGCCGCATGAAAGTAATGCGCGCGACTCGGTCGTCGATCTGGAACCTGAGGTGCTGAAATTCTCGAGTCATCTTTGTGGCGCAAGTTGTTAACTTGCTGGTCTTGATGTCTGGTGATTCGCAAGTTAGCAACTTGCGCTACCTCATTCCTTCCAGTGCACAGTCGTCCAGTACTGCGGATCAAATAGCCTGCTGTCGAGCGCAACGTTGGCGCGCATCTCGGAATACTCTTCAGTCGTCACGGTCTTACCGTCAACCGTGAAGATTACTTCCGGCGCCATCCAGCCACCGCCGAGCTTCACGTACTTGTTGAATTGCGTCTCCTGCGTTTGGGCACCGTCCCTGCCGCCGGGCCGAATCATCCGCACAAAGTAAAGGCTTTTCTTATCGATCCAGAATTGCGCCGAATGCAGGTCGCCTTGCCTGGCGCCTACAACGTACACAGGTCTATCCTGCCACGTGTCCTCACGAAAAATCGAAAGATCGAATTTCAGCCCCTTCAACTTTTCCAAAGCATCAGCCTGCGTCAAGCGATAGATATCAAAGCCCAGGATCATCAAAGGATGAACATAGGGCCGATTCGCATCAACCTTGCCGTTCTTGAAGATATAGATCCTATTGTCTGTGAACAGAATTCCATTGCCGTCTTTAACCGGCGTGAAATCTATTCGCAGAGAGCCCGGCACCGACAGCGCTTCGTACCAGGTCTCGACCTTTTTCGTCCCATCTTTTTCGTAGTTGGTTGTCTTCTGCACGAAGGTCGCGGTCTTGTACCAGGACTTACTGTACTTTTTCTGCATAGCCTGGACGAGATCTTCGGTGGTTTTGATTTTGGCGCCAGAGGCTGGGACAACCAGCAATATCAAGCCAAACATTATTAGAAAGTAGCGCATCTTTGGAGTTCTCCTCGATTAAGGGCGTTTCGGAGTACCGACTTGTCGGGTTCTTGTTTGGTGCAGAAAGCCCGACTGAAGTTGGTACTCCTAAACACCGCTCGCCTGTGCGATTCACTTTGTCTCCGGCATCATTGGAATCTTAACGCCCTTCTGTCGCGCCGTCTCGATCGCCTCTTCATAGCCCGCATCCACGTGGCGCGCGATACCCGTGCCCGGATCGTTTGTCAGCACGCGATTCAGACGCTTCGCAGCTTCGTCGGTGCCGTCGGCGACTGAAACCTGGCCGGCATGCAGGCTGTAACCGATGCCGACTCCCCCGCCATGATGAAACGAAACCCAACTGGCGCCGCTCGCCGTGTTCAGGAGCGCATTGAGGATAGGCCAGTCAGCAACTGCGTCTGATCCGTCTTTCATCCCTTCCGTTTCGCGAAAAGGCGAAGCCACCGATCCGGTATCCAGATGATCGCGGCCAATCGCGATCGGGGCTTTCAAATCTCCGCGGCGAACCAGTTCGTTGATGGCTTCGCCCATCTCGGCTCGTTCGCCATAGCCAAGCCAGCAGATGCGCGCCGGCAGTCCCTGAAACTGAACCCGTTCGCGCGCCAAACGCAGCCACCGATTCAACGTCTGGTCTTCAGGAAAAAGTTCCAGCGCGAGATCGTCAGTCTTGCGGATGTCCTCGGCCTCGCCTGACAAGGCGACCCAGCGAAACGGTCCCTTACCTTCACAGAAGAGCGGCCGAATGTATTCCGGCACAAAGCCGGGAATCTCAAACGCATCCTTCACTCCGGCATCTAAGGCCATCTTGCGAATGTTATTGCCATAGTCGAATGCAATCGCACCGTTGCGCTGTAACGCGAGCATCGCTTCGACATGAACGGCTATCGATTCCATCGCGCGGTCTGCGTACGCGGAGGGATCGCTGCGGCGTAATTCGTCGGCCTCTTCGAGAGTCAGTCCGGCGGGCACATAACCATTCAAAGGATCGTGCGCGCTGGTTTGATCGGTGACCGCGTCAACTTTGACTCCACGTCGAAGGATCTCGGGAAGCACCTCGGCGCAGTTACCAACCAGGCCAACTGAGACCGGACGCTTTTGTTCACGAGCGTCTTCACAGATATCTAGCGCTTCATCCAAAGTCAGTGCCAGGCGATCGCAATAACCGGTCAGCACGCGTCGCTCAATGCGGGCTCTGTCGACTTCAATGCCCAGAAAAACCGCGCCGTTCAAGGTCGCCGCCAGAGGCTGCGCGCCGCCCATACCGCCGAGACCGCCCGAGAGCAAAAGCTTTCCTTTTAAGTCGCCGCCGAAATGCTTTTCACCCATCGACGCGAAGGTCTCGAAAGTCCCTTGCACGATGCCCTGGCTGCCGATGTAGATCCAACTGCCCGCGGTCATCTGGCCATACATCATCAAACCTTTGCGTTCGAGTTCATGAAAGTGATCCCAGTTGGCCCAGGCGCCGACCAGATTCGAATTGGCAATCAAGACTCGCGGCGCATGTTCGTGCGTGCGAAAGACACCCACAGGTTTTCCCGACTGCACCAGCAAGGTTTCGTCGTTTTCCAGGCTTTGCAGTGAACGCACGATGGCATCGAAAGATTCCCAGTTGCGGGCCGCCTTACCGCGGCCCCCGTAAACAACCAGATCCTCCGGCCGCTCAGCCACTTCGGGATCGAGATTGTTCATCAGACAGCGTAGCGCGGCTTCCTGATGCCAGCCTTTGCAGTTGAGCTTGGCGCCGCGCGGCGCGCGAACGGTGCGACTATTTCCCGGCGAACTCATGTCTGAAGATTAATAACAGAAAAGCCAACCTGCGAGAAGTCTTTGCGCAATACGGAGGTCACGGTGCTAGAATCGCCACGCTGAGAATGAATTTCTTACCGCTCCTGCAATGCGCGCGACAATTCTTAAGAAGTTTGGCGCGCCGTTTTTATATCGTCCTTTGCATCGCCATCTCGATCCAACCCCTTACTGTTATCGGACAGCACACCAATCAGCGTTCACGGTCCGCGGTCGTCACGGTCAGCGTCACACCGGGTCATCCGGCAAATCGTTTTGCTCCTTCGCAAGCGCTCGGGGCCGGGATCGACGGCCACGACAAAGGCGTCGCAGATCTGCAACTCACCGCGCCGAACATTCAAGCGATGTTATCAGCGGGATTCAAGTCTTTGACCTATCGCTTGCGTACTGAGCTGGCCGGCGATGCGTGGCACTGGAATCCGCACGGCAGTTGGAGCGACGCGAATGACAGACGGGGGTATTGGATTTCTGACAGCGAGCCGGGCGTGCCGATCTCACTCTCTTATGGCTACCGGCTGCCGCGCCGCGGCAACACGATCGACCAGGCCAACGATGAAGGCTACTCGCGACTTGATGACGGAGACAGAGAGAGCTTTTGGAAAAGTAATCCCTATCTGGATCGGCGGTTCACCGGCGAAAGTAGTTCACTTCATCCGCAATGGATTGTGATCGAGTTTAAAAAGCCTGAGGCAATAAACGCGGTTCGCATCCTGTGGGGACAGCCGTTCGCCGAAGCGTTTCGAATTCAGTACGGAAATTTTGATGATGTCAGCGACATCGCTTTGAGTCCCGCGGGAACCTGGCGTGATTTTCCGCGAGGTATGGTTGCTGGAAGCGCGGACGTCTCGTCCGCAAACGGTCGCAATAGCGACGATCTGATTCGTGTTTCTCAAAAACCAATCAGGACCCGCTGGCTGCGCATCCTGATGACTGAATCATCGCAAACCAACTCCGCCGCCAAGTCAGATGTTCGCGACCGCCTGGGCTTCGCAGTCCGCGAACTCTATGCGGGGTTCATTGATACCAAGAGCGCATTCCACGATCGCATTCGCCATGCCGCGAATCGCTGGAAACAAACTGTCATTCATGTTTCGTCGACCGACCCGTGGCATCGCGAAACGGATTTGGATGAGAGCGTCGAACAGCCTGGTTTTGATCGGACTTTCCACAGCGGCCTGACCCACGATCTGCCCGTGCTGCTGCCCACTGGATTGGCTTACGACACGCCTGAGAACGCGGCGAACGAGATTCGTTACCTTCGCGGCCGCGGTTATAGCTTCGACAAGGTCGAATTGGGCGAAGAGCCGGACGGCCAATACATTACGCCGGAAGATTTTGGCGCGCTGTATCTGCAATGGGCGACAGCAATCCATCGTATAGATCCGCATCTGAAACTGGGCGGACCGAGCTTTCAGGAGATCATGCCCGATGACGAAGGACGGCCTGTCAGGCTCGGCAACAGCGAGTGGATGCGGCGCTTTCTCGATTATCTGAAGCGGCGCGGACGCTTGTCGGATTATTCGTTCTTTTCTTTCGAGTGGTATCCGTTTGACGACGTCTGCGCGCCCGTGGCGCCGCAACTCGCGAGCGCGCCAAAGTTGCTCGAGAATGCGCTCCGGGAAATGGAGCGGCGCGGTTTGTCTGGTCAGATTCCCTGGATCATTTCTGAGTATGGATACTCAGCGTTTGCCACGCGCGCGGAAATCGGCATCGAAGGCGCGCTCCTGAATGCGGACATCGTGGGAAAATTCCTGACGCTGGGCGGCGATCAGGTGTTTCTGTTTGGCTATACGCCGGGCATAGTCGGTCGCGATTTTCCCTGCACCGCCGGCGGCAACATGCTGTTTTCAATGGACGACGACGGAGATATCATGCATTACTTCGCAACTTACTTTGGCGCGCGCCTGGTGACCCAGGAATGGTTACAACCGACGAATGAAGTTCACGAAATCTATCCGGCAACTACGAACGCGCGTAATTCAAAAGGCGAAGAACTCGTCACCGCTTACGCCGTTCATCGTCCTGACGGGCTCTGGTCAGTGTTGTTGATTAATAAAGATCCGCAGCGCAGCTTTGAGACGAACGTAGTCTTTCATAAGACAACGTCTGGGCCTTCCATAGGTTTCGACGGGCGGCTTGATGTGTATCAATACTCGGACCGGCAGTACTTATTGGGAGGGCCGGCAAGGAATCCTTATCCGTTGAGAGCGGACGAACCCGAGCACCGCGTTATCGAGCCTTCTCGGCTAAGGCCGGCGCCGATCGCGCTGCCTCCTTATTCGCTGACAGTTATCCGCGGCAGGACGAGTCCCATTTGAATAAAATGAACCCGGTATCAGGTCAGCGCATCAAACTCGCCCTCGCGAATCGCCGTCACGATCATTTGGATCTCTCCCGACATCGCTCGATCGTTCGTAAGCCGAGTGACGTATTTGCGAACGATGTCGTAAGCCTGCTTCACGCCGCGGCCGGGTTGCAGAGGTGCGCGGTACTCTAAACCTTCGGCGGCGGTAATCAATTCGATCGCGGTGATCAGTTCCGCGTTGTCGACAATTGAACGAAGCTTCGTCGCCCCGGTCATGCCCATCGAGACGTGATCTTCCTTACCGCCGTCGGTGGGCACGTTGTCGATGCTCGCCGGGTGAGCGAGGACCTTTGCCTCACTCAAGAGAGAGGCAGCAACGATCTGCAGCATCATGAAACCCGATCCCACGCCGGGCCGGGCTGACAGAAACGGCGGTAGTCCTTCATTCGAATCCGGATTCACCAGCCGATCGATACGCCGCTCAGTGATGCTCATTGAGTCAGTCATGGCGATCGCGGCGTAATCGAAAGACAAGGCCAGCGGCGCGCCATGAAAATTACCGCCGGAAAAAACCTCCCCGGTCTCGGCAAACACCAGCGGATTGTCGGTCGCGCTGCCGGTTTCAGTTTCCACTATCTCCCGCGCGTGACTGAGCGCGCCGCGCACTGCGCCATGAACCTGTGGCATGCACCTCACAGAATATGCATCCTGCACGCGCGGATCGTTTTCCAGATGCGATTGGCGAATCTGGCTGTCACGCAAAAGCTCACGCAGGTGCGCGGCTACTTCGATCTGTCCGGCGTGCGGACGCGCGGCGTGAATGCGTTCATCAAAAGCCACCGGCGTTCCGCGTAAGGCTTCGAGGGCCATTGCGCCGGCGACATCAGCCAGCCGCGCCACCCTCTCGGCGCGATACAACGCCAGCCCACCAACGGCCACCATCGCCTGCGTACCATTGAGCAGCGCGATGCCTTCCTTGACCTCGAGTTGGAGCGGTTCGATGTTCGCGCGCTGCAAAGCTTTCGCGCTGGGCATTCTCTCGTCGCGATAGAAAGCTTCACCCTCGCCAATTACAGTCAAGGCCAGATGAGCCAGGGGCGCAAGATCGCCGCTCGCTCCCACCGAACCTTTCTCTGGGATCACCGGCGTGACGCCGCTTTCAAGTAATCGGAGGAGCGCCTCGATCAGGACGGGCCGGCAACCGCTATAACCCTGCGCCAGTACATTCGCGCGCAACAGGAGCATGGCGCGCGCTTCCGCCTCAGACAGCGGCGGCCCCAACCCACACGAGTGGCTGCGCACAAGATTCAGTTGCAGCTCGCGAAGTTGCGACGGTTCGATCCGTACATCTGAGAGTTTGCCGAAGCCGGTGTTGACGCCATAGACGGTGCGGCCTTCAGCGACAATCTTTTCCACGACGCGGCGTGATTGTTCGACTCGTTCGCGGGCTGCGGCAGACAAAGAGACGTGACCTTCGCCGCCCGCGACGTCGACAACTTGCGCCAGCGAGAGTTTCTGACCGTTGAGTTCGAGCATGGTGAAAAGGGAAAAGTTAAAACTAAAAAGGAAAAAGTGCAGCTGGGACCCCCGGTTTCTTATTTTTGCCTTTTTACTTTTACCTTTTTACTTAATCACCCGGTCCGGCGTTTCGGAAACATGAATCTTGCGGTCGGGTGTCTGGGTAATGTCGATCTTCTTAAACTCTCCGGAGGAGCTGCCGCGTAGGCGTTGTCGCGCTCGCTTGGCTCGGCGCACGGTCGCGCCTCCTGTAGTTGCCGCCGCGCGGGTCCAACTGCTCATACGCTGGAGTGGATGCAGCGAAAACTGATGTCGCGGCAAAACTTCGCCGGTGGCTTCGCGCAGTCTGATCGTACCCACGGCGAAAATAAACAGCGCGGCATTGAAAACGAAGCCCACGATGAAAACAATCCAGCCGGGAACCAAGCCCACTCGTGCCCTCTGAATGAAGATGTCAAAGTTATAGGCTGGGTCAGGATACATATAGACCTTGAGGTTCCAACTCAGCGCCAGGAGCATGAAGATCCAAATGTAGTTACGACGCAAACGCCGCCCGATTGCTTCCCAGGAGCTGATCGTAAAGTGGGGTGTCAACAAATCAGACGCCAGGTGCGACGCCCATTCCTGATCGCGCGGCACGCTCTCGGGCGCCAGCATTTGCGCGAGATAGCCGGTCTCGATTACGCGGACGCGGCTGGCCCAAATTTCGTAATAACGATAACGTCGCGCTTCCATCACCAAAAAGATGGCCACCAAAATCGAGTTGATAGGTATAAGGAAGTGCGGGTTGGTCGCCGAGCTGAACGAGAATGAGAGTGTCGCGGCGGACGTGAAGACGGCCCAATAGGTCGTCGTGTCCAGCCGGGTGCGCCAGACATTTGAACGCTGTACTTCGCCGCGATAAAAGTGGGACATCGCGGTATTGAATTCCGCCGGAGCTATTCGGCGTTTAATATCCGCTGCCGTTGGGGACTGCCTGTCAGGCATGACACTTTCATGCGGCGATCCCGCACCAGGTCGGGGTCGGCCAGGGGCGCGTTCTGAGGAAACAGGAGCGATGGAAGAGTCGCGCGAAACGCTGGGGGTCAACCGATCACGCAACGTCCGAGATGGAGCTTGAGAATCAACAGTGCTGCTGTCTGCCCGAGGTTGACCAGCGGTGCGCTGGGTTGAATCAGTGGTAATCGCCATGATGGGCCGCATTCTGTCGGGCGTGGGGTGCCGCGGAGCCGCTCGGATAATATCACGAAACCTTGCCAACTTTGCGCGAAACTGACTCCGCAGTTCGAGGGTGACCTGGAGATTTCCAGCCGTTGATTACCCTCTGCGTCGTGGCTGATGTCATTCCGGTTTCAAGATCGCTGGGACAATTCGATGTGCGATCAGACAACCAACACCTCGAGGAACGTCTTGCTTGACACCCCTATTTTGGGCACCTATAGTTTGAGTTTCGTTGTTTGAAGCAATGTTTTCGAGTGCCGAAAGAGCGCAGCTTGAGGAGCACGAGCGATGGATGCGGGTGGCCTGGCGGGCCGCGCATGAAGCCCTAGCTTGTGACGAAGTGCCGATTGGAACATGCGTAGTGGCCGACGGCGAATTACTGGCGGTGGCCGGCAATCGCACGCGCACAGATTGTGATCCGACCGCCCACGCTGAGATAGTCGCGTTGCGCGCTGCCGCTCAGAAACTCGGGAACTACCGGTTGGCGGACGCTACGGTTTATTCAACCGTCGAGCCTTGCGCGATGTGCGCCGGAGCACTGATTCAGGCCCGTGTCAGACTGCTGGTTTACGGAGCCGCCGACGAAAGGGCCGGCGCGGTCGAATCTCACTTTCAAATCTGCGACGCCCCGCAGTTGAATCATCGCATTGAAGTCATCAAAGGCATTTTGGAAGCTGAGTGCCGCGAGTTGATGCAGGAATTCTTTAAGACAAGAAGGCAAAAGTAAAAAGGGAAAAAGGAAAGAGCGGGGCGGAGTACGCCGCAGCAAGAGAAAGGTCGCGGATATTCCTATTCTTGCTTTTTTACTTTTCTCTTTTCCCTTTTGCGTTGATCGCGGAGAGGTCGCATAGTGGATTAGTGCACCGGTCTCGAAAACCGGAGTGGGTTAACGCCCACCGTGGGTTCGAATCCCACCCTCTCCGCCATGAACTGCGAAGGAAAAAGTAAAAAGGTAAAAGGCAAAAGAAAGATCACGGGGCCAAAACAGCACCCAGAGCCAGCGAGGTGGATGGATACATCGCGCGGCACGGCTTGCTCTTATTTTTGCCTTTTTACTTTTACCTTTTTCCTTAGCTTCGGAGAGGTGCAAGAGTGGTTGAATTGGCAGCACTGGAAATGCTGTGAACGGGGAACCGTTCCGTGGGTTCGAATCCCACCCTCTCCGCCATGAAATTTCGAATCTCAAAATGTAGTCTTCAAATTTTCAAATCTCAAATTTGAGATCTCCCGGCTTTCAGAATCGTCCGCCCCGGAGATTCGAAAGTAGTCTTAGCGGAACCGAATCGCGCGCCCCGAAAAACTCCTCAAGGCTGGCTTTAACGAGTATGATTTTTCCCAGGAGGTAAATTATGGACGACGACAAACTGGCGATCGAAGAAGCGCGCCGCGCCGGGCAACACAGCTCGGTCAAGGCGCAGGTCGAAGGGGAAGTGCAGGCTGAAATCGCTGAGCGTGCGGCCGCCACACCCGCCCCGGAAAGCGAGCGCATCGATCAGGTTGCCGGTCAATTCCGTGCGAAAGCCGTCGATGAAGTCGTTGAAACTGAGCGTGAAGTTGGACGCGCCCGCGGCGTGGCTCGGGTTTCGCAGGTTGTCGATTACATTTTCTATGTGATCTACGCATTGCTGGGACTGCGGTTTCTGCTCGCTCTGCTGGCGGCCCGGAGTAGCGCCGGGTTCGTTCAGTTTATTGTTACGGTCACGAATCCGTTCTACGAACCATTTCGCGGAATCGTAGCCAGTCCCAGCACGGATGGCGGGCACACACTGATGTTACCGCTGGTGATTGCGATCATCGTCTACATCCTGCTTCACCTCGGCATCAACGGTTTGCTGCGCATCATCGCGCATCGGAAGACGGCCGTTTAGGACATTTGCGATTGGCGATCGGCAATGCTTTAATGAGTTATCAGACTTCGGGCTCCGCACAACGTTCGCCTTGTGAATCCCGCCAGGCCGGGAACGGAGCAACGGTAGCAACGGCAGCGTGTGTTGCGGGTAAGTCCGGAGTCTGACCAATCTTCGTCATTTGCGATTCACTGCGTTGCGTAACGGGGAATTCAAATCGGAAATCGCAAATCTAGAATGACAACATGTCCTATCAGGTAATCGCGCGCAAGTGGCGCCCACAAAACTTTGAAGACGTAACCGGGCAGGAGATTCTGACCCGCACGCTGCAAAATTCCATCGAGCATGGCCGGCTGCATCATGCCTATTTGTTTTCCGGCGCGCGGGGCGTCGGCAAAACCACCACTGCGCGTCTGGTAGCCAAAGCTCTAAACTGTCACAAATCCGACGGCCCTACCGCCACTCCCTGCGCAACGATGGACGAAACAGCGTGTGCTTCCTGTCGAGAGATTGCCGAAGGGCGTTCGATGGATGTGCTGGAAATCGACGCGGCGTCCAATACCGGGATCGACAATGTCCGCGAGGTGATTATTAACAACATCAGCATCAAACCCGCGCGCGACCGCTACAAGGTCTTCATCATCGATGAAGTTCATATGCTCTCGGCGTCTGCCTTCAATGCGTTGTTAAAAACGATCGAGGAACCTCCGCGGGGTGTGGTCTTCATCATGGCCACGACAGAAGAGCAGAAGGTTCCGGAAACGATCTCCTCGCGCTGCCAGCTCTTTGAATTTCGCACCATTGCCACGGCCAGGATAACCGAGCGTCTGCGACTAATTGCCGATGCTGACGGACTTTCGATCTCTGACGAAGCCCTGCGCGAAATCGCGCGCGCCGGGGACGGCTCGATGCGCGACGCGCAATCCGCCTTTGATCAGGTGATCAGTTTCGCCGGCGAGAAAATCCAGACTGAAGATGTAGAGAAAGCGCTCGGCATCGCCGGCGCGGACGTGCTGGCCCGCGTCGTCAACGGGATCGCCGAAAACAAACCGGCGGAGGCGCTGGCCATTGTCGACGACCTGGTCATGCGCGGACACAACCTGCGCAATTTCTGTCGCGACGTGCTGGGACACCTGCGCGATCTGCTGGTAGTGAAAGTTTCCGGCGATCCGAAGCTGCTCGATTCATCTTCCGCCCATGCTGACACCCTCAAACAGCAGGCCGCGCTCTTCTCAGAATCCGATCTGGTGCGCTTCTTTCATGCGCTGGCGGAAACCGAAAGCTGTTTGAAAGATGCCTCGAATCCGCGTTATCAGGTTGAAGTTGGATTGGTGAAGTTGATGGAGATGCGCCGTCTGGCGCCGCTTGGCGATCTGATAGAGCGCATTCGCGAGCTTGAGACTGCGCTCCGCACGGGTAAACCCCCGGCCCCAGGGTCCACGCCGCAAACAGCCCCCGCCAGCGGCTTACCCAAAGCGCCCGCGCGTGCGGCGGCCGGCGGTTCTGTCGCAACCTCCGCTGCAGTTGCCGACCAGGAAGAAACTGACTCACCGCCCGACGGGGTCTCAATCCCGGGCTCAGGCTCAACGATCGACCAAATTAAGTCCGCATTGGAAAAGAAAAAGCGCCGCCTGCTCATCGCGGCTATCGATGGTGCCGTGCGCGCGGAGTTGGAGGGCGACGAGCTGTCGCTGGAGTTTACTCCTGAAGCCAGACACTATCGCGATTCGCTGGCGAAGGCTGAGAACGTAAGAGCGCTGCGTGAGGCGTGCGCCGAAGTATGCGGCAGGGAAATAGGAATCCGCTTTTCGATCAAAGATGGGGTCGAAAATAGTTTGCCCACCTCACCTGAAGAAGAATCGCGCCGATCGAAACAGCAGGCCCGCCAGGCCGCCGCCCAGAACCCCACCGTCCAACAAATCTTGCGCACCTTTGGCGGCGAGATTGTGGATATCAAGATGCAGTAGTGTCAGAAGCCCGACCGTAAGGGAGGGCAACTCTTTTGAAGCGACAAGTGTAAGGTGCCCTTGCTAACGCTCGGGCTCAACTTTATCGTTCGCACCCCGCGCAACCGTGAGAAATGCTTTCGCCGCATGAGACAGAGTTGCGCCCCGCCGATAGATCAGGTGCACCCGTCTTTCGAGGCGCATCTCTTTCACTGATAGTCCCGCAAGTTGTTTGCGGGCGATTTCAGTCTGCGCGGCCAGACGCGGTATCAGTGCTACACCCAGACGTTTCTCCACCAGGCGCTTGATTGCTTCCAAGGTCGGCATCTCCATCGAAATATTCAGGGGCGTACGATACTTCTCGAAAGTCTTAACCACCCGTTCGCGATAAGGCGAGGGGACATTGTGGGCAATGAACGATTCGGCGCCCAGCTCGCGCACCGAGACGGTTTTCTTCGAGGCCAGCGGATGATCCGGTGCGACGACCAAAGTCAATTCGTCCAGCGCCAGGGGCAGCGACTTGATCGCCTGGTCGCTGGGTTTGAAAGAAACGACGCCGATCTCGACGTCGCGTCCAAGGATTTCGCCCGGAATTCGGCTGGCCAGGCTGCGTTTCACTTCAATCTTGATGTGCGGATGGCGCGCGCGAAAGATCGGAATCAGCGGCAGCAGGCACATCACCGTGTATTCGTTTGCGCCCAAAGTCAGCTTGCCGCGATGCAGATCGCGCAGCTCGCGAATCGCCGAGTGGGCATGGTGGCGCAGGTTCATCATCTGTTGCGCAAAGTCGAACAGCACCCTGCCGGCCGCTGTCAGCGTGCCGTCCTTTGATGAGCGATCGAAAAGCGATTCGCCCAATTCCACCTCCAGGCGGCGGATTGCCTGGCTGACCGCCGGCTGGGTGCGGTGTAAAGCCTCGGCGGCGCGGGAAAAACTCTTCTCCTGAGCCACGCTCAAAAAAACTTCCAACTGGTTAATGTCCATTGCTGGCCTGGTCCCTTCGAACTTATCCGCGTTTACGTCCGCGGTTATGTTATCACAGGAACTTATCTTCTCATAGAAATTATAACTTTGACTTTCAGGGCTCTGGCGGCTAGGATTCGGGTTTGATTGCGAACGGGAGGGGTGGTGTGTGATGACAACCCAGCGGGTGAGGATCTTCGATACAACTTTGCGCGACGGCGAGCAATCGCCCGGCTGCTCGATGAACCTGAAAGAAAAGGTGCGCCTGGCGCGGAAACTTCAGTCGCTGGGTGTCGATATCATTGAGGCCGGATTCCCGATCGCCTCAGACGGCGATTTTGCAGCGGTCAAGGCCGTCGCGGCCGAGTGTCGCGAAGTTACCGTCGCGGCGCTGTGCCGCACGGCTGAGCAGGACGTACGCCGGGCAGCCGAGGCGCTGCGAGGTGCTGCGCATCCGCGCATTCACACTTTTGTGGCCACCTCAGACATTCATCTTGAGTACAAGCTAAAGAAGACGCGTGCCGAAGTGGTTGAAATGACTCGGGCGGCGGTGCGCCTGGCGCGAAACTTTGCCGATGAAATCGAGTTCTCCGCCGAAGACGCCACGCGCAGCGACGTGGACTATCTTTGCGAAGTATTTGCCGCGGCGGTTGCGGAAGGCGCGACGATTCTGAACGTTCCCGATACCGTGGGCTACACTCTCCCCAACGAATTCTCGCAGCTCGTGCGTACGGTCAGTAAGCGGGTGGTTGGCGATCGAGCAGACCTCACTATCAGCGTTCACTGTCATAATGATCTTGGTCTGGCGGTGGCGAACAGTTTGGCGGCAATTGATGCCGGAGCTCGGCAAATCGAATGCACGGTGAACGGGATTGGTGAACGCGCGGGCAATGCCTCGTTGGAAGAGATTGCCATGACCATGCGAGTGCGCGCCGATCGTTTGCCTTTCAAAACCGGGATCGACACCACGCAGATTTATTCAACCAGTCAATTGCTGTCGCAAATCATCGGGTTTGGAGTGCAGCCGAACAAGGCGATCGTCGGCCGCAATGCCTTCGCGCACGAGGCCGGCATACATCAGCACGGAGTAATCAGCAACCCACTCTGTTATGAAATTATGACGCCTGAGTCAGTGGGCGTGCCCACGAACGAATTGGTATTGGGCAAACACTCGGGCCGTCACGCCCTGGCGTTGCGATACGAGGGGCTTGGTTACTCGCTCGACAAAGACGAGTTGGAAGCGGCGTATCGAGGGTTCACGGAGCTGGCGGATCGCAAGAAGCGAATCTACGATCAGGATTTGATTTCGCTGGTTGCCGTCGAATCTACACCGCAGCCGGAACCGGTGATTACGTCCGAGGCGCGACAGTGGGCGCGACCTGCAACGGCATAGTATCAGAAGGCTGACCGTGAGGAGGGCCACGTTGCCCTTGTTGACACGCGGGCTTCTAACACTCTTGCGCGGCATACGCTACCCAACTCGACTATTAAGGACAGAAGTTTTCAAGGGGACCGATGAGACTAAATATAGTCGTCCTTCCGGGTGACGGTGTCGGACCGGAAGTGACCGCCGAGGCCGTGCGTGTTTTGCGCGAGGTCGCAAACATTCACGGCCACAACTTTCATTTCGAAGAACACCCGGTGGGTGGAAGCGCGATCCGGCAAAATGGATCGCCTTTGCCCCGGGCGACGCTCGATGCCTGCCTGGCGGCGGATGCAGTTCTGCTCGGCGCTATCGGCTCACCCGAATTCGATCATCGCACTGCCAATCAAAGGCCTGAAGCGGGTTTGCTGCTTTTGCGCAAGACGCTGGGTGGGTTTGCGAACCTGCGCCCGGTGAGCTCTTACGCGGCGCTGGCAGGTGCGTCACCGTTAAGAAGCGAGATTGTCGAGGGCGCGGACATTCTGTTTGTGCGCGAATTACTGGGCGGACTTTACTTTGGAGAGCCGCGTGGTATCACTTCGCAGAACGGCACTTCGACGGCCTTCAACACAATGCGCTATTCGGTGAGTGAAATAGAACGAGTGACTCATGTTGCATTTGCCGCAGCGTTAAAGCGCCGCCGCAAGGTAACTTCAGTTGACAAGGCGAACGTGCTGGAAACGTCACAGTTGTGGCGCCAGACAGTTTCGCGCATCGCCACGGAATATCCGCAGGTCGATCTGGATCATCTCTATGTCGACGCCGCGGCGATGCACCTCATTACCAACCCGACACGATTCGACGTGATCCTGACCGAGAATTTGTTCGGCGACATTCTGTCGGACGAAGCCGCGGTGATTTCCGGCTCGCTCGGGATGCTCGCGTCAGCAACAGTTGGCGGCTTGGTGAATTTGTATGAACCCGTTCACGGCTCCGCGCCCGACATTGCCGGACAAGGCATCGCCAATCCGCTGGGAGCGATCGCCTCGGCGGCAATGCTTTTACGTCACACTGCCGGACTGGAGCATGAGGCGGCGGACATCGAAGCGGGAATCGGCGTCGTGCTGGATGCCGGCTATCGCACGCCGGACATAGCTCGCGGAACCGGCGGCCACTTGATCCGAACCACGGAAATGGGACAGCTTGTGGCGGAAGCCGTCGCTGAAATCGCCGACGCGCGGTATGCTTATCATGCGGTTTGAGGGAGAAAGGGTGTGGGGTGATGGGTATTCGGTGTAGGAACAGACAAAGACCTAAAGCCTGTCCCTACACCCAAAACCCTATCCCCTAAACCCTGGTTTTTATGCCTCGTACACTTTTCGAAAAGGTCTGGGACTCCCACGTCGTACGCGCCGCTCAAAACGAGCCGGCTCTGCTCTACATCGATCTGCACCTGGTGCACGAAGTCACTTCGCCGCAGGCGTTCGAGGGCTTGCGCGCGGCAAACCGCAAGGTGCGCCGGCCAGATCTCACCATAGCCACGATCGATCACAACGTGCCTACTACGGATCGATCTGTGGCGATCGCCGATCCGATCGCCGCCAAGCAAATCGAGGTCCTGCGGCAGAACTGTGGCGACTTTGACGTCTCGCTCTTTGACATCAACTCGAGCGAACAGGGCATCGTCCATGTAATCGGGCCCGAGCTGGGCCTGACGCGGCCGGGCATGACTATTGTCTGCGGTGACAGTCACACCAGCACGCACGGGGCCTTTGGCGCGCTCGCGTTTGGTATCGGCACCAGTGAAGTCGAGCATGTGCTGGCCACGCAATGTCTGCCGCAAAACAAACCGCGCACGATGCTCCTGCGCACGCACGGGCATTTGGCGCAGGGTGTGACCGCAAAAGATTTGGCGCTGGGAATCATCGGACAGATTGGTACCGACGGCGCGAGCGGTCACGTGATCGAATACGCGGGGCAGGCGGTACGCGCGCTGTCGATGGAAGGTCGCATGACACTCTGCAACATGAGTATCGAAGCGGGTGCTCGCGCCGGCCTTATTGCTCCCGACGAAACGACCTTTGCTTATCTCGCCGGCCGGCGCTTCTCTCCACGCGAAGCCGAATGGGAACAGGCCTTCGCTTACTGGCGGACTTTGCCTTCCGATCCGGACGCTCGATTTGATGCTGTCGTCGAAGTTGACGCGTCGGGAATTGCTCCGTGTGTTACCTGGGGTACCAATCCGGGCATGGTGGTTCCAGTCAATGGCAGCGTTCCCGATCCATTCGAGGCCGAGAGCGAAGCCGAACGGCGGGTCGTGGAACGGGCACTCGAATATATGGCGCTCAAACCGCGGACAAAGATCGAAGACATTTCAATTGACCGCGTCTTCATCGGATCGTGCACTAATTCCCGCATCGAAGATTTGCGGGCGGCGGCGCGCATCGTACGCGGGCACGACGTTAACAAGGCAGTGCGCGCTATGGTTGTTCCCGGTTCGCAAGACGTCAAACGCCACGCAGAAGCCGAAGGTCTCGATCAAATCTTTCTGGCGGCGGGATTTGAATGGCGTGAATCCGGATGTTCGATGTGTCTGGGAATGAATGCGGACATCCTGCAGCCGGGTGAACGTTGCGCCTCAACCAGCAATCGCAACTTCGAAGGCCGGCAGGGTCGCGGCGGGCGCACGCATCTGGTTAGTCCGGCCATGGCCGCCGCGGCGGCAATCGCCGGACATTTCGTTGATGTCAGAGAGTGGGAATACAAGTAGTCAGTTGTCAGTGGTTAGTAGTCAGTCGGAATGCTCTTTGACCTTTGAGCTTTGAACTTTGAACTTTGATTTTGTCCTCGGGAGTTGAGGGTACAAGACATTTCCATGCAGCCATTCAAAATTCACACCGGCTTAGTCGCTGTCCTTGATCGACCCAACGTCGACACGGACCAGATTATTCCCAAGCAGTTTCTCAAGCGCGTTGAGCGCACCGGCTTTGGCGAATTCCTTTTTTACGACTGGCGCTTTCTGCCGGACGGACAGCCTGATCCCACTTTTCCCCTGAACGAAACGCGATACCGAGGAGCGTCAATTCTGCTTGCCGGAAAAAATTTCGGATGCGGTTCGTCGCGCGAACATGCCCCGTGGGCTCTCGCCGATTACGGTTTTCGCGCGATCATCGCGCCGTCGTTTGCCGACATCTTCGCGAACAACTGCATGAAGAACGGCCTGCTACCCATCGTGCTCACCGACGGCGAGGTCGCTGAGTTAATGCGACGAGGGGAAGAGATTGCGAATTACAAGGTCACGGTTGATCTGGATAGCAAATCGGTTTCCGACGAACAGGGATTCCTGGCGACTTTCGAAATCGGCGACTTTCAACGTTACTGCCTGCTGGCAGGACTCGATGACATTGGCCTCACACTGAAAAACGAGAGTGATATCACTGCTTACGAGCGTCGCCGTCCTGCCTGGATGTCCTGAACTGCCAACCGTTTTATCCGAGCGCGCCTCAGCCTGAACAAATCTCGCTTTTAGGTCGTATAGGGTCGCGGAGGTGACTCAAGCCGTGCGTGATCCTTATTTGGCAGGAATTCTCAGTCTCTTAATTCCCGGACTCGGGCAGATTTATAACGGCCGAGTTCTGATCGGCATTATCTGGCTGTTAGTCACCGGTATCTCCTGGATTGGCTCTGTGGGCATTCTCGGTTGGGTCGTGCACCTGGTCTCGGCGTGGTGTGCCTACTCGTACGCCAAGGACCATCCAGTGCGGACGTGAAGGTCCGACAAACTTCAGTTTGTCGACTAAGCATCGTCCTCTCTGAGAACAACGACAAACTCAAGTTTGTTGGACTACAAACTACAAACTCAGAAAATTCTTAAGTATTTGTTGGCCGTGCGGATGCTCTTCATCAAAGAGCTCGGGATGAAACTGCACGCCAAACAGCGGCCGCGAGGTGTGCTGCATCGCCTGGATGGGCGAGACGTTATTGGTCGCGATGCAGATGAAGTCGGAAGGTAACTCCTTGACTTCATCACAGTGCGATTCCCACACCGTGATGGTTTCCGGCAGGCCGGCAAAGATCGGAGTGTCGGTATTGACATCCACATTGACCTCTGAAAACCCACGCTCGCGAAACGCGCCTTCGTAACCTGCGCCCGGCGCGACGCGCTCGATCAAATCAACCGGCGCGCCAAAGGCGAGCGCGATCTGCTGCTGGCCGCCACAGACTCCGAGGATGGGTTGCGGCGCCGTGCGAATCACATAAAAGATGCCGGCCAGCGATTCGGCAGAATACTTGTCCCAGGGATGACTCTGGCCACTGAGGATGATGTGCGAAGGACTGAGTGTCTTAACGAATTCCGGCGAGACGTTCTGAAATGGCTCAATCACGACCCGCAGATCGGGTTCGATCCGTTGCAGGGCAGAGCGAATCTCGCGCGGGCTCGTGCCCTGGCCTTCGATGGTGTTGTCGATTAGAAGGATCATTGCTGTTCAGTAGTCAGTGGTTAGTTGTAATAATTGAATTAGCGACCACCAGGTTTCGGCGCTGGTGATTGCGCAGCCGGGGACGGCTGAGGGCTGGCGTTCGGTTTATTGGCCGCTTCATCCTCACCCAAACAATAAAACTTTCCGTTGAAAGCGCCGACATAGATTCTGCCGTCGAGCACCGCCGGAGTCGCATCGACGTTGTCGCCTATTTTGAGTTCTGAAATCAATTCCCCGTTGTCTGCGGAAAGCAGGTAGAGGTAGCCGCTCTTGTCGCCAAAGATAACGCGGCCATCAACCACCGGCGATGTTCCCCAAATCGCGGCGCGGACCAAATGTTTCCAGACCAGCTCTCCCTTGTCCGCGGACAGACAATACATGTGTCCGTTGTTCGATCCGATGTAAAGGCGGTTGTTGACGACGACCGGACTGGCCCAGAAGCCATTTTTCTCTTTTGTCCTTTGATTCAATCCGCCTTCAGCTTTATAAGTCCAGACAAGTTCGCCGCCGTCCTGTTTATAGCAACGCACGATTCCATCCTCGGCGGCGGTGTAAACAAAACCATTGACGACCGCCGGAGTCGAATTTGAATCAACGCCGATGCGCGCTTTCCAAACGATCGAGCCGTCATCTCTGTTCAGACAAAAAAGATCGCCGGCCTCTGTATCGACAAAGATACGATCACCCACCACGGTAGTGCCGCCCTCGACTGAACCACCGAGTTGGGTTTTGAAAATGATGTGGCCGTCTTTCAAATCGAAGCAATAGTAAAAGTGATCTTCGCCACCGATATACACGCGATCATCGATGATGGAAGATGATGAATCAGTCTCGAAGCCGGTTTGATATTTCCAGATCAATGTTCCGTCATTCGCATTCAAGCAATAGACGGTGTGATCCAGATTGCCGATTACCAGACGATCACCGACCACGCAAGGTGACGATTTGGCGCTGTCAGTCGTTTTGAATTTCCAGATCAGCCTGCCGTCACCCTTGGTCAGGCAGTAGACGTAGCTGTCGGCGGACCCGAAATAAACCCGGTCGGCAACGATTGCCGGCTGCCCCGGCCAGCCTGAACCGCCCCAGGGATCGTCATGAAGACGCCCGCGAGTGAATCCAGTTGTGAAATCCCAAATGGCCTTTAGAGATTTTGGCATTGGTCCCGTGCCAAAAAAACTGCGCGTGGGATTGCCGAGCCACATCGGCACCGCCGTGGGCGGCTTTGGTTTTTCGATTTTTGGCGGAGGAGTTTCGGTGACGGCTTTTCCCGTGCAGCCGGTTAGCAGAGCGGCCGAACAGATCGCCAGCAGGACGCCGGCAATACGGCAAAAACGGAAGGGGAAAGAAAGACTTAACACAAGGGGGATCCTCGTTAAGAAAGCCGAGACTATTAATTTGTTAGTCGAGCAACCAAACGCCAGTGTAAATCACATCGGCTCGACCTGTCAGGACGACCTGATCATCTTCGCGCCATTCGATCGGAATTATTCCGCCGGGCGCGTGAACATCGACCTTGCGATCAGTTTTGTCCTTGACGACCGAGGCAACCATCGCCGCACATGAGCAGGTACCGGAACTTTCGGTTTCGCCCACGCCGCGTTCCCAGATGCGCTCTTCGATGGTACGACGATCGCGCACGCGAATAAAGATGACGTTGGTGCGCTCGGGGAACTGGGGATGATTTTCGATCATCGGACCGAGCCGGCGCCAATCAATTGCCTCAAAGTCGTCAACGAAAATGCAGCAGTTGGGATTACCCATCTGCAGCGCGGTAATCGGAAAGGTTTCATTACCGACGACCAGCGGATAATCGATCACTCGATCGCGCGGCTGATCAGTCGCCATCGGAATCGACGCGCTGTCAAACCGCGGTTGTCCCAGTTCAGATTCAAATAGAAAAGAACCGTCGCCGGAACGCTCGCGAAGATAATAACGCTTTACCCCATTGCGCGTCAGCAGCCGCAGCGCTTCGCCCGACCATAGCTTGTGAAAGAGCAGAAAGGCGGCGGCGCAGCGCGTGCCATTACCTGACATACCGGCTTCACTGCCATCGGGATTGAAGATGCGAACCGTGAAGTCCGCGGTGCTGTCGGCCGATCTTTGCGCGATCGCAATACCGTCGGCGCCCGCGCCGTAATGACGGTTGCAAATACGGTGCGCAAAATCGCCCAAATCGCCGATACCCGTGAGCTGTTCAGCTTCAAAGATCAGGTAGTCGTTGCCGAAGCCGTGGAATTTGGTGAAGCGCGGAGGCATTGTCTCATTCGGAGCTGAACTACGGTGAATCGCGGCGATCAGATTCTGCGCGACATGTGAAGGACACCAATCACAGCAACGTGGTCAGGTCGAATATGGTAGATGATTCGGTAAGGACGCTGGAACACTTCGCGGATTTGGCTTACCTCGAACTCTGGCACGACACGCCTGGAAAGCGGGAAGTCGCCGATTTGTTTGCTGCGAGCGGTCAGTCTATCAACCATGCGCTTGGCGTAGGCGGGTGAATTCTGGGCGATGTAGTCGTGAATTGTTCGAAGATTATGTGCAGTATCAGTCCAGACGACCTTCATGGGCGCAATCCGAATTCTTCTCGAACTTTTTCAACGTCAGTTACCCGGCCCGCCTCACTGTCAGCCAACCCTGCTTCAATAGTTTCCCTGACGTAGATTTGGTACATCAGGTCTTCCCAGGTCGAATCATCCGGCAAAGCCTCGACCAGCCGTCGTGCTTCTTCCTTGATGTTTGCGCTCATAATTTTCTTCCTGCTGCTGACAGAATATAGCCAGTTTCCGAGTTCAGGGTCAATCCACATCGGCAGGCACTATTGTGTCTTACCCGCAAACGAGGCCAGCAGGATCCCGATGGCATCAATCGATTCGCGGCGCAGGGCACCGGCGTCGGGGTAATTATTCAGCATCATGGAAAAAACCAGATGCTCGCCGGCAGCGGTGGTGACATAACCTGACAGAGACGCAACCGAACTTAGCGAGCCGGTCTTCGCCCTCAGGTTGCCTTCGGCCGGTGTGCCTTTCATGCGTGTTCGCAGCGTGCCGTCGACGCCGGCAATCGGGAGCGCATCGCGGAATTGTGCGAAGTAACGATGCTTTGACATGAAAGTAAGCAACTGCACCGTGGCGTTAGCATTGATCATGTCGTTGCGGGAAAGGCCTGAGCCGTCGCTGAGCACCAGATCGGAATCGCCGACGCCTGCCTGGTGAAGAAAACTCTTCACGACTTCGAGTCCGGCTTCTTCATTGCTCTGGCCCGCCCGAAGCTGCACTCTGCCGAGCGCCCGGAGAATAAGCTCTGTGTATTGATTTTGGCTGGGTTTCAAAGTATGAGCGGCCACGAGACTGAATGGCGGAGATTGCAGGCTGGCTATTTCCACCGGTCGTGGCGGCATTGGCGGAGTAAAGTTGGGCGGCACGTCGGACATAATGCTACTACCTGAACGCGCATCAACTGTCCGGACGCGCCCGTCGATCTTTACGCCGCGTTTAATCAGCGCATCGCGCAACATCGTCGCAAAAGCCAGCGCCGGATCGGGAATCGCGACGCCGCCAATGAACCCAGCATCGCCCAGCGGCACACTTCCGGTAATCTCCAGCGTATTCGCGCCCAGCCCGCGATAGATATTCAACTCGTTTTTCGATCCTCGAGCTGAAGTGCCGGCCCGATTATTAATCGTCATGAACGTCGATGAAGGCGGGCCGGTGGTTACGACAACCGGCGCGCCGACTTTATCACCCGGCTTTACCGTCAGATCGATCGCGTTGTCGTTGATTGTCAGCGCGCTCACTTGCGCGCCGTACGACCACGTCAAATCGTCCCATTCCCAGCCGCTGCCCAGCGGCGCGCCGTTGAAATAACTTTCATCGCCGACGAGGTCTCCTTTGATGCGTTTCACTCCGGCGGCCACGATCCGATCGGCAAGGTCGTTGATTCCTTTAAAGTAGTCGCCGCCGTTGAAGCGCGCGGCAATAGACGGATCGCCGCGACCGTAAATGACCAGGTCGCCCTTAACTTTACCGTCTTCGGGCTTTTCTTTGGCGTAAACCGAAGTGATGAAGTGATAGTCGGGTGTCAATCGATCAAATGCCGTGGCGACCGTATAAAGCTTCATGTTTGACGCCGGCCGAACAAACTTGTGCGCGTCTTGTTCGTAAATGACAATGCCCGTGTCGAGTGAAACGATCTTGACCGCAAAAAATCCGGGCTCCAGCGCGGGCTGGCGCGCGATCTGTTCGATACGTGACTGTAGTTCGACAAGCGTTCGCGGCGCGTTGGGGGCGGTCCTGATCGAACGCGAAGTCTCGGGTGTGTTTGCCGGAGAGGCGGTTGCTGTCGGCGTAGGCTGCGTGGCGACGCGTCGATCGCGTTGCTGCTGGGCCCAGGTTCCGTTAAGTGGCGCCGAGAGAGCGACCGCAAGAGCCGACAGCGAAAGTCCCGCAATGAAAGCTCCGCGTAAATGTTTTCTTAGAGACATCTGACGAACATTCCGTTACGAAATAGAATCGAGAACTTCTTGCGAGCTGGCCGTGGCCGTGCCCAGTTTCCCTACGACGATTCCAGCCGCGTGATTTGCCAGCATAGCAGCTTCGGTCATCGAGGCGCCCGCGGCCAGCGCGGCTGCCAGGGTCGCGATCACCGTATCGCCCGCGCCGGTCACGTCATAGACTTCGCGCGCCGAAGTTTCGACGAACACCGGATCGCTGTCTGCTTCGACCAGCATCATGCCCCGATTCCCTCGAGTAATGAGCACGGCATCACAACCAACGCGGCTGCGGATCTGCCGCGCGGCTGCCGTCAGCGAATCGTCGGAATCTTCCTCGATGTTTGTCAGGCGCAGTGCTTCATGATGATTCGGAGTCACGAGCGTCGCCGGACGATATGAATCGAAGTTGCGGAGTTTCGGATCGACGAGCACCGGCATGCGACCGTAAGCGGCCGGCAGCACCTCAGAAAGTATCCGGGGGGTGACCACGCCTTTGTCGTAATCGGAAATGACCAGGGCGCCGGCATTTTCAAGCGCCGCTCTTACTGCTGTGATAATTCGTTCTTCTGTTTCGCCGGTAACCGGAGTACGCCGTTCGCGGTCTGCGCGGACGACCATCTGGTTGTGCGCAATGATGCGTGTCTTAATCGTAGTAGGTCGCGAATTGTCGGCGACCAGCAGATCGCCGGTTCGCCCGCCGTCCTCGCTTCGTAAGCTCGAGCGCAGTTTTTCAGCAGCCGCATCCTCGCCTACGACGCCAATCACGCACGCCTGTGCACCCAGCGCCAGCAGATTCGCCATGACGTTCGCCGCGCCGCCCAGGTGGGTCGATTCGCGTTTGATTTCCACGACCGGCACCGGCGCCTCAGGAGAGATGCGGCTGACGTCCCCCCAGATGAATTCGTCCAGCATCACGTCGCCCAGGACGACGATTTGGCAGTCCCGCATTTGTCTAATGAATACTTCAGCGCGTTGTTTGCTCAATGATGAAGGCATGTTCTTTAATGCAGACGCACGCAAAGCGGCAAAGGCTTCAATTTAGATCTCGTAACACCCGATCGATCGCCCCGACAACTCGTTCCACCGGTACGCGCAGAATGCACTCCGGCTTTTCAAACTCAGCACAGAAATAGCCATGACACGGCTGGCAAGGCATTTCTTCGCGCACCACTTCATTTGGCTTCAAAGTCCATGGCCGCCAGTGTGCGACATTCGACGAACCGAAAATCACCACACAGGGCGCGCCGGCGGCGGCGGCAATATGGGCGATACCGCTGTCGTTGCCGACAAACAGTTGGGCCTGAGACAAGAGCGCTGTCACCTCGGGCAACGAAAGATCATTAAGACCAAAAACGCCTGCCGCTGATTCCCTGATAAGCAAATCGATCGCCGCAACCTCTTTTTGTGAAGTGATTACGACCGGCGTCAAACCGCGTGTCGTTAATTCTTCAGCCACGCGGGCAAAGTTTTCCACCGCCCACTGCTTTGTAGCAAACGCCGCCGTGGGATGAATCACCGCGAACGGGCCGTTTTGGAAATCTTCAAAACCAGCGGTGCGCAGTCTTTCCGAAACAGATTGCAACGCAACTTCACTGACAGCCAGTCGCGTCGCGGGTCGATCAGTCACCGGCACGCCAGTCCAACCAATCAAAGCCAGCTGCTGCTCAACTGAATGCAAAATCGGTCGCCGCCAGATTTCCTGTGACGAAGGCGCTACGTGATTATGCAAACGCGCGTACTGATAATGGGCAAATCCCACGCGATGCTTCGCTCCGGTGGCGCGCGCAAAAAGCGTTGCCGTCGTGCCGCCGTGCAAGTTGTAGACAACGTCGTAGCGCGTGGCCCGAAGTTCGCGCGCGATACGGGCCCGTGCTGCTTTGCTCTCGCGCGGAATCGTGATCACAGAATGGACCAACTCCGACCCGTCCAGCAGCGGGGCCACCCAATCTTCCAAAAGAATGTCGATTTGTACTTGCGGCAGGAATCGGCGCAGCGCAAACAGTGAAGGCGTGGTCAGCACTGTATCGCCGATCGAACGCAAACGCACCACTAATACACGCCGCACGTGTGACCAGTCCCAGCGTGCCGGCGCCAGCGGTTGCGGCTCGTTAGTCGTCGCTTCATTCGCGAGAGCGAGATGACGAACGCTCGGTGACGACTCAATTATTTCCCGCAGGCTGTTCATCCTCGATCTTCGCTTCGTCGATCAGCATCACCGGAATGTCGTCGCGAATTGGATAGACGCGTTTGCACTCGACGCACTTCAAGCCGCTGCCGTCGGCCTTCAGTTCAACTTTGGCGCGGCAAGCAGGGCAAACCAGAATCTCAAGCAACTGTTCACTGATAGCCATAGCTTCGAAAACCTTTCGAGCAGGGAAAAAGTTGGCCTTCTCAAAATAGGAACACGCGAAAAGCAAGCTTAGCAGCATTGCGCGATTTGTTGTAGCGCATGTAGTACAATCCCTCGTGCAGGGGTGTTGGTCGATTTTACTGAAAGACAAGGGAATCTTAATTCAATGATGATTGAAGACTTTGGGCCGCGGGTTGTGAGTGTTTGGAATGACTTGCGTACCGCGACTCGCAGCCTGGTTGAGCGAGCATGGCAATCCACGGCGGGAGGCTCAGGCATGTCCTCCCCGCGCACAGTTCCATATGATCCTCGCGCTGACCGTGAACTGAGCCGGTTGCTGGCGGCATTAGACGAGCGCGCGAGTGAAGCCGAACCGGCGGTCGATGATGGGCCATCCCAGCGAGCGCGACGTTTCGCTGACGCCTGTGCCAACGTGCTGACCCAGCAGACCCAGTCCGCGGAAGTTTTTGCTCAACTGATTCAGCGCGCGCACGAGCGAAAGGATTACGCTCGCGTCGATGCGCTGGCAAGTATGCTGGCTGAACGCCTGGCGCCCAGCGAAGTTTGCGAATTGGCACGGTCAAATAATGTCATTGTGCGCGCGCTGGCCCACGAAGCCCTGACGCAGATGCCCGCGCCACTGTTAACGGCCCTGCTGCGCGACCCGATCGATGCCGCCGTGGCGCGGTTTGCGCTGGAACGGCAGGCGAGTGAGTTCGCTTCCGAAGAAGCACAACGGGCCCTGCGCCAATTTGAAGAGTTTGGGTCGGAAGATTTCTGAAGTAAGGGTTGACAGATTAACCGCTGGACAGCTTTCGTTCACCGCCTCGCTTCACAACCAGATCGTTGTACAAAGAGCGCGACTTTGATCGCGCTTCGAGTTTAGGGAGTTTCTTATTCCGCTGGTCCGGAACAGTTTGGTCCATGCAGGGCTGGAATCTTCTGACTAATCACCGGATAGTTCGGCGCTTCGTCGATATTGATCTGGGTCCAGTGCGCGTATTGTTCAGGCACGCTGGTGTCCGCGAAGATCGCTTCGACCGGACATTCGGGAACGCAGGCATCGCAATCGATGCATGTATCGGCATTAATATAAAGACGGTCAGGCAATTCATGAAACGCCTCGACAGGGCACACCGCTGCACAGTCGGTGTACTTACAGTCAACGCACATTTCCACTACAACGTAGGTCATTCGCGGATGACTCCTTTCACTCGAAACAAATGTTTATTATCTAATGAGCTGAATGTCAATAAAAATTTTGAAGCGCGTATTAGTTTAGCGCGACGCTGCTTAGTATCACAACTCAACAAGAGAACGTGAAGCGAAGTTAAAGGTCGACGGCACGCCAACCATTTAATAGCATGCAAGCTGACAGCTTGCATTACAAGTCACCGCTTCGGCGCGTAGGTAAACCAGAAATAGATTGCCTGTCCCAAGCCGATCCAAAATCCAATCAAGGCGCCGAACAGCTCGATCGTTTTCAAGTGATGCTGTGCGACTGACAGCACCAGCGCTTCCAACTTTTCGATCGGATACTCAGAAACCTTTTTCCGTACCAGTCCGCCGACATCGAACTCAGCGATGGCCGCCGGCAGACGCTCGCGCGCGGCGGCGGTGATTTTTTCAGTCAAGGCGGCGCTGGCTTTTTCGATTGCTCCCGCGGGCATGTGATCTCCCAGCCGGCCAATCGGCGCCACTAAAAACCTTTCAATTTGTGAACTCAGGATTCCATTAATGGTGGTGGCCGTATCGTCACGAGCCAGCACCGTCAGTAAGCTCTTAGTCAAAAAAGTTTTCACTCGAGCAGCGGACTCGGGATTCAAAGTTTCCAGCAGCTCGCGCAGACTCTGTGGCCGCAAGCCTGCCAGCGCGTCGCGGAGGTAAGTCAGCACTGAGCCGGACAATTCAGCGCTCCGGGCGAGGGCCACCAGGCGGGTCGCTGCCTGTTGTTTGAGGGCGTCGAAATTTTCACTCGAAACCTGTCCGATTAACTCGTTGAGCGGCCGCGTCATCAGATTGTCGATCGTCGCGTTAAGAAACGTGGTGGCTTCCTGGGCAAAAGCAGCTCCGCGCAAATATTCCTCGATTTTGCGAGGCAGCGTGGAGTGCACCAGGTCGTCGACTTCCTGATAAATGCGCTCGCGGGAAATGAAAATCTTTTTAAAGAAGGAAAGCTGACGATAATAATCGTCCACTTCGCGCTTGATGAGAGAGCCGATCTGTTGCCGCGTACTCTTGCTGGTGACGATATCGGCCAGATGGTGAGCGATGGGTCCCACCTGCTGATCGATGCGTTCTTTGATTAGGGAGATGGTTTCCGGCGTGAACATCTCTGCCAGGGTCGCGTCGGTGCGCGCCAAATCATCCAACCGCTCACCGACAAAAACGCGCACCTTGGCTTCGAATGCGGCTTCGCCTACCAAACCGCGAAAACGATCTTCGGCAAATTGCAGGATCAGCGTAAAAGTTTCCTCGCTGACAGTTTCATCCAGCTTTCGCTCGAGCAGCTTGTCGACCTGTCGATCGACAAACTTTTCAATTGCCTCGGCGGTCTGTTCGCTTTTGAGCACCGAAGCTATGTGTTCGGCGAGCCGATACTGCAAAGCCGCAATCGTATCCAGCACCGGCGCGCGCGCGCCCGTCGGCAGCGCTTCGATCAGCGACGGATAGACTGTCGAGAGCAATTCATTCGTGTACGAGGTAACGAAGCCTTCGATCTTGCGACTGAAAAATCCGGTTTCGAAAAGCGCGTGAAAGACCGTCTCCTGCGAGACGAGCTCATTACCGACGGCGTTGCCGATGGATTGCGCCAGGCGTTCACGATGCCTGGGGATCATCCCTTGCGGCCAGATGGTTATGCCAAAAAGTTTTACCGGCTGGTAAGGATGAAACAGCATCCAGATCGCCAGCCACGCCGCGCCATAACCGTGCACGGTCGCAATAACGACGATGGCCGCGACAATCAGAATCTTGAAGGTGATGGGATCGATGGTGATGCTCCAGTAGTCTCAAGACCCGTCGTTTTAAGCCGAGCGGAAAAAGTTGCGGCGGGAAGGCTCACGTTTCATAAGAAGTCCTTGCGACGTACTCAAATAATAGAACTGTCATCCCACTCAGGGACATGCGGAAATTCTTCCGGTAACTTTCCTAGCAGCCACTGAACTTTGGCTCTACGATCGCTTTTCATGTCAAGCGAAGCAAGAACGTCCTCACGCTCCGGTAGACCTGCTACACACGGGTCTTCAGTAAACCGCCCTTCTATTTGATCTAGGCATTTCAAAAACCATACCAACGACTCTCTCGCGATGCGGCGCGCTTCGCGTAAATGTCCAAAGTGGATCCGATCTTCTTTTAATAACTCTCGGTTACCATGCACAAGATCGGATCGGAAGTCATATAGTTTTTTGAAGCGTTTTTGAATCTTTGCTCGTTCCTTCTTTGTCTTACCAATGACGCAGCCAACTCGTCGACCTAGTAAATCCGTGAGACCTTCCTTCTTCTCACCTACCAGTGCCTCCAATGTGCTGATGTGCCAAAGCAGCTGCTGCAGCCCTTCCGAAAAGAATGCCTTTACCAAGAAGCCGAGAGCGATATCTATGAACAACCACTCAGGATGTGTGATCAATCGTGATAGAACATCATTCAACCGACGAATGAAGGCAGTAAATCGCGCCGCCTCATCTTCGCTCAGACTGAGATAGGCGGGCTCCCAGACCACTTCGTCACTACCTGGTTCGCCCACTGACTTGGGTTCTTGATCTATTTCGGGAACTTGGGGGGCGTAATGCGGAGCAGACAACAGATCGTCGCTCAGCACCAGCACACAAGGAATTTCGAATCGACACCAGCCTATCGGCAATTCCCACGTATCTTGAGAGTTTGGATAGGGTCCATCGTCCAACAGCCGCTGCCAATCGTACAGAGCAAGCTTCTTTACTGCTGACTCGATTGCCTTTGGGAAAACACTTATTTCCTTCGCGAAAGAAGCGGTCGAGTCCCAAGCCAATTGTTCGCCGAGAGTTTGCCGAGGAATACTTTCAGTGATGTCTATGCACCAATAGGCCTCAAGCCTTGTCGAGTCGACCACGCTAAGCGGGTAAAACAGCCGACGCCTTTCATTCTCGAAGATCAGGTCAAGTTCTGCCTTTGAGAACTTTCTAATTGAGAACTCGCCAAGATCCAGAGGAATCATTCCGAAGTCGACGGCATTAATGGGAGCCAAACATCGGACTTGAACCGTTTCCCTTTGAAGGGCCGCCAAATACCCTTGAAATAGATCGTCGAGATTGATTGCTTGTCCGCCATAGATGTCTTCGTACGAACCTGTTCGTCGAAAGAAGTGTTGAATGTCGTATTGCCAATAATTAACGATCCCCACACCCTTGGGCGGAAACTCATGTTGAGTACCTTCCATTAGCCGTTTGAAGGATTCACTCTGTTCTAGCGTCTCGACAATAGTGTTTAGTTCGACAACAGGATTACGGAGGACATAAAGCCGTCCTGCACCGCCGCCCGTAGGTCGCAGCCTCAGAGCTACCTGCTCAAGATATTCGAGGAAAGCAGTCTTTAGTGTCTCGAACATGTCTTCGCTGCGCTATCTTGGATCACTGACAATCTCACCTCCATGCATAGTCATAAGCAGCCTGCGCCAGCAGGCGACTAGAATAATAGCCCCTGGCGAGGCGCAGCCGAGCCTGGGGGACACGGACGGAAAAAATATCAGAGCCTGCGAAGCTGGCGACAGACCATTATCCCCATGGATGAGCCTCATCGAAATTAATATTGTGCGCGTGCAGCAACTTCTTAAACTCTTCCTCAAACGTTTGCCTTCGATGATGCTGTTCTTGGTTACGAATGTACGTCCGTACCCGCTCGACTTGCGATTCGCTTACAGTGAAAGCTGCGAATCGCGCCTGCCAGCCAAATCTCCCCGCGGTCTGCCGCTTGGCCCAACCCGACGAACCAGACTTTAGCTTGCTGAGGAATTCCGAAACCGAGATTGTCGGTCGTAGTTTAGCCAGTACGTGAACATGATCGGCAGTTCCGTCTATTTCCAAAGCAATGCCACCTAAGCCGCGCACGGTCCCGCCGAGGTATTCATGCAGACGAGGACGCAATGTTTTAGTGATTAGCGGCGCGCGTTCCTTTGTTGCATAAACGATGTGATAGAGGAGATTGGTGTATGACATTGTCAATACCTCTGTCGCCTGCTTCGCAGGCTAGATTCATTTCGGGCCGGTCACCCCAGGCTCGGCCAAGCCTCGCCAGGGGCTATTACTCTAACCGCCTGCTGCGCAGGCTCATTGGCGACGTCTACGAAGGGAAGTAGATTGCGAGTAACAATCTCGCCGCCGATTACGTCGTCCAATTATCTACTCGCGAGAAACACCTTCGCTGCTTGCAGCTCGGGCCTCTGGCCATCGGACCGTTCACCCAGGGCGGTCAACTTTGCATAGAATGTTCTGGCTTTCTCTCGATCTCCAGAAAGCTCGGCTGCTCTTGCCGCGCCATACAGTCCGTTGAATCGGTTCGGCGAAACCAGGAGCGAGGCCTCGAATTCCTTCAATGCCTGCAGCGGCTCACGAAGTTCGAGCAGCAACTCGCCCAACAACTCGCGCGCCGGAACAATCGCGCCAGGCGTCACCGGATGCTTCTCAGTCGTGTCTTCCAGATCGGCCCCGGACCGCATAAGCCTCAAAGCCTCTTCCTGTTTACCTTCCGCATGAGCGAGCCACGCTGCCGCCGTCCGGCGCTGAATCTCAACTTGTGTGGCCCAGTAATTCTCTTTGGCTTCCGCGAGCGATTTCTGAATCGAACTTAGCCGCTCGACCTCTTTGCTCGCGCCGGTCGTGTCGCCGCTCCTCGATGCGCCCAGGCTCCTGGCGAAATAGATCATTGCCTCAGCATAAGCGAAGTTCTTCCAGGGAAAGTCTGCGGGATGTACTTTGAGCGCGGCGGCTTCAGTCCATTGACGTCTTTCAAGTGCATAACGGGCGGGGATCGCCGCGAAGGCGTAAGCGGCTGCGAAGTTATTAGCATCCACCTTATTCATCCCGTAAAGGGCGTTGACGATCTCTTTTGCTTTTCCATCCTGGGCGGTTTGCAGATATGCATATGCCAGATAATCCATGGCATGAAGCTGATCGAATGAGGCTGCGCCCGGATGCGTTCTGGCCACGTGATCCTTCGCCGCGGCGGCAGAAGCGATATTTGATTCGATCGATTCCTGCCACAGCCCGAGCCGGGTGAAAATATGAGATGGCATGTGCAGCGCGTGCGGCGAGGAAGGAGCAATCCTGGCGTAACTGCGGGCAGCAGCCAGCGCCAGCGGCGCCAGCGCGGGATAATCGAAACTATGGATTAGATAGTGGGCCACGCCCGGATGCTCAGGCTCGCTGGACAGAATCTTATTCAGAATCTCGGCAGCTTTCTTCTGATTGGCGTAGGTCTTGTCGGTTGGTAGTGCAGTTCCCAGCAGGGCGAGCGCATAGAAAACGGCGGCTTCATGATCTTTTGGGTAACGAAGGTAAAGTTGTTCCATTGCCTTTTCATAAGCGAGGGCGCGAGTTCGGTGATCGATCTTGTCTGCATCCTGGTAGAAAGCTTCGATCGCCTTGATGTAATCCCGCTCCCTTTGCGTTTGTGCCCCAATCACGTTTGCCTTTTGCATGGCGGCCACGCCGTTCCGTAACTCGGCTGCGACTGGCGGCGCCCAGACCGGGTGATAGGAGCTCATGGCGATTCCCCAATAACCCATGCCACATTTCGGATCGGTCTTTGTTACTTCAACGAATCCTTTCTCGGCTTCCTCGTACCAGAAGGAATGCAAGAGTGCTATCGCGCGATTGAATTGCTGCTGTGCCGCTCTATTGCACGACACAGGAAAGTTCACGCGGCCGAGTTTTTCACTCATCTCATGTTTATGCTGATGCGTCTCTTGCGCTCTCGGCGTAAACGGGCAGAAGAGCACGGCAAGCGATGCTCCGAGAAACAATCTACTGAGTTTCATAAGACCTCCGTCGTGAGTGCCCTGACGAATGATAGCGGCCTAAGATCGCCTCAATCATCATCTGCGTTGCTCGCCCACCAAAGCTCGGTTGCCGGCAGTTGACTGAAATCCGTCTCGAGCGCCGCCGCGCCGGGGGCGGCCTGGTAAACAATTTCTCCGCCGATCATGGTCATCACGCAATGCGTCTTCAGAATATCCAGCTCGGGAATCCTCATGATGTCGGCAGAGAGTACTGTCAGGTCGGCAAGCTTTCCTACTTCAATACTGCCGCGTAAGTTTTCTTCAAAGGCCGCGTACGCGGGCCAGATGGTAAGCATCTTCAACGCCTGATCTCTTGTCAGTGCTTCTTCGGGATGCCAGCCTTCGCCGGACCATCCCTTGATGTCCTTGCGCGCGACCGCCGCGTAAAATTCGATCATCGGTTCGCCGCGTTCGACCGGCGCGTCGGAGCCTCCGGGAACAACTACGCCTGACTTGAGGAAACTGTTCCACGCATAGGCGCCTTCCAGTCGCTTGATTCCCAGACGGGCAGGCGCGAAATGCAAATCACCGATAGCATGCGACGCCTGCATCGAAGGGATGATGCCGAGTTTTTTGAAGCGGGGAATATCAAGCGGATTCACAATCTGCGAGTGCTCAACGCGCCAGCGAGGATCAGCGATTTTTCGTTGATTAGCGGGCACAGCTTTCAGCGCTTTCTCGTACTCGTCGAGAATAAAGCGATTACCGAGATCGCCGATGGCGTGCGTCTCAACCTGAATGCCCTTTCGCAAAGCTTCTTCCAGCATGGGCAGCAGATTTTCTTCCTTGATGGTCAGGAAGCCGGAAGTATCAGGAGCATCTGAATAGGGCGCGAGCAAGGCGGCGCTGCGTGAACCGAGCGAGCCATCCGCATAAAATTTGAGAGCGCGAACGGTAAGGTGATTGCCGTAAGCGCCGATGATTGGTCCCTCTGCCAGGAGCCGTTGAGCTTCCTTTCCCGGAGCGGAAAGTACTTTGTAAATGCGGAGCTTGATCTTTCCTTCAGTGTAGAACTTTCGGTAGATAGCGATGTCTTCGTAACTTCCACCAGGATTTTGGACCTGCGTCCAGCCCAGTCCGATATCTCTCTGTACTCCGAGCTCGACCGCGCGTTCGGCCTCGGCGGGAGTGGTGCGCGGAAAGTATTTCGCCACCAGACCGCGCGCCGCGTCCAGCAACATCCCGTTTGGCTCGCCGCTCAGTTTGTCTTTCGAGATCTCACCGCCGAAAGGACTTGGCGTGTCCCTCGTAATGCCGGCGATCTTCAACGCGGCGCTGTTCACGACGGTGCCATGCCCGTCTGCTCTCTGCAGAATCACGGGATTGTTTGGCGCGACCTTGTCCAGGTCCCAACGTGTGGGAAAAACCGGCGGTGTCCAAAAGGTTTCAATCCAGCCGCGCCCGGTCACCCATTCACCGGGCTTTGCCTGAGCGACTCTGGCTTTGACCTTGGCGAGGAAATCCTGGAGATTCGTGATGCCTTCGAGGTTCAGCGTCATCTCGCGAAAGCCGACTCCCTCCAGATGATGATGCGCGTCGGTCATTCCGGGAAGCACAGTCACGCCATGGAGATCGATGACTCTGGTGTTCCCGCCCTGGTACTTCTTCGCTTCGGCATTCGAGCCAACAAAGACGATGCGATCCATCTTAACCGCCACTGCTTCCGCCCTCGGCTGCTGATCATTCGCGGTGTAGACGTTGGCATTGGTGAAGATTAGATCGGCCGGCTCAACTCTAGTGATAGTTGGAACAAGGCTGACTATCAGCAGGCTCACTATCGCGAATAGGATTCTCATCTTTTTCTCTCTTGGGTTAGGTTCAAAGAAATCGTAAAAGCTGATTCAGGGCAAGCGGCAAAGTTATATCACAGCGCGCGGCGCAACAGAATGGAGTCAGAACCGCCTGCGGTAGCGGGCGGTTGATCTCTTATATGGATGCCGGCGATACAGATCACCCAGCCGCTACCATAGCCGGTCGATCTCTTATCTTGTATGAATGCCGGTGATTCAGATCAACCGCCCGCTACCGCAGGCGGTTCTGACAGCGAAGGCGCCCGCGTTCCCAGTGCTGCGGATCCACGTGTGGATGCAATATAATTCCTGCAAACAAAGCAAGCATAAACTGGAATTCCAAAGAAGAGGGATTAGTCATGAATGTCGAGACTCTGAATCTAACGACCTCGCGCGGCGCCACCACGGCGTATGTCGCGCGTCCACACACGGAAGTCGATGCCGGTGTTATTTTGATCCAGGAATACTGGGGCATCAACGATCATATTCGCGATCTTGCAGGGCGGTATGCGGACGAAGGCTATCTGTGCGTGGCGCCGGATCTTTATCGCGGGCGAGTCGCCGCCGACACCGCCGAAGCCTCGGCGCTGATGCAGGCGCTGGCGATGGACGACGGACTGGAAATAATTCGCAAGGCAATGGACGCGGCGGAAGAGACTTACGGCATCAAGCGATTCGCAATTACCGGTTACTGCATGGGTGGCACGTTTGCGCTGCGCGCCGCGTGCGAGATGGCGGAACTCAAAGCAGCCGCGCCGTTCTATGGCGACATTCCTGATGAGCGTGTTTTGGTAAAACTAAGGGTGCCGACTCTATTCATCGCGGGCAAGCGCGACGCGTGGATCAATCCCGAAAAAGTTAATCAGTTGCGCGAGGCGGCCAGGAAATACAACCTGCCGGTTGAAATAGTCAGCTACGATGCGGACCACGCTTTCTTCAACGACACGAGACCGGAAGTCTACAACGCGGAAGCGGCAGCCGATGCGTGGGCGCGGGTGCTGGAGCACTTCAGAAAGCATCTGTTAATGACGACGGCGCAAACGGCTTGATCAGAATTAGCTCCTTCAATCGCGAAAGGCATTGCGGCTCTGCCGCGGCACCGTGCGGAAAGACTCAACCTTTCCGGAAATATCTGTCCGGAAGCGTTTCTGAGGCTGTGCCTCCGCAAGTCTAAATCAACTGCGCCGATTACCTGTCAAACCTCTCGCCAACACTTTTCTGCGGCCTCCCACTACAACTCCGGACTTTCTTGATTATTGTTGACATAAAAGTAAGACCGGAATATGCTTCGCGCATCTCGCAAGGACGTTTACTAAACCGGGTTCCATCTAATCTCAAAACTCGCGATCGACACCGGAACTCGAAACTAAAATAACAGGCTGGTTCCCAGAGCCTGCGACCAACGCCGCATCCTTCTCGCACCAGCCTTAAACGCCAACTCGGACACGCGATAGTTAGCCTTCAGTGTTCTCGCTAACGTGTCGTGGAAGTCCGGGGAATTGGGAGGATCTGGACATGTCAATCTGGTGGATTCTGACCAATCGATTGAGAAAGCACGCGAAGTTTCATCTTCTCATTCCACTCTTTGGCGGCATAATTGTCGAGGGAATTCTCGAAGCAGTGGTCGCCAACCGCAGTCACAAGGTTGAATCCTGGATAAGCTTTTCCTGGGTCTACTTGTATTCCCTGCGCACGCTAACCCTCGTTGCCGGGGTGATCGTGTCTTATCTGCTGGTGATGTACATACTGATCAAGAAAGAAACCAGGGTCCGGACTGACGATACTTCACTGGCAGTTTTGCAGGATACTCTTAACGACGCGAAGAATTATTATGGGCTCAGCATAATACCTTTAGAAGAATGGTTTGATCCGTCCATTCAGGTCTATCTGGCGAAGCTTCTAAACCGCAAACTGGCGCCCGATGATTTTAACCACGAGCGAACGCTCTTGTTTTTTTCCAGGCTTGAGTTTATGAAAGCGTCCGTCCCTTTGACCGACGAATATCACAACGGAAGATGTCTGGCGCACATGCACAAGGACTGTGATATTCCGCTTTCGTTTCTTCGGCGAGAAGCGATTTTCGAGATCCTGGAGCGGATGTCGTCGGAAGATAAAAGAGCCCTGGGCTGCTATCCAACGTGGACAGAATGGCGTTTATCTCGACGTCTCCGAAAGCTTCCTCTTCATCGACTCAGGCGGCGCGTCGAACAGCTGGACTTTGCGGTGGTTGAAAAGTCAGACAATACGATGGCGGTCCTGAGGGTAGCAAAGTGCGGCGAGGAGGTGCGCATCGATCAGGAAATGACGGGTCCGGCTGCTGAGCCATACATCAGACTGCTGACGGAAATCAGGAACACGGTGTATAACCCAAGAACAAAGCGTCTTAAGGCTAACCATGATTTTGTGAGGATTTATTATGGCTAGCCATGGTAGGCCGCACCGTTTCACTCTTCATCCATTCACATCAATTGCACCGGCAACTGCTTGTCGACCTTCGGACGGTGGGGTCGGTTGGCAACTTCCCAAAGTGTCAGGTAGATCGTGCGCGCGACTTTTTCCATCTTTTCATAGTCGATCTTCTGCGCTTCGTCACCCGGCCGGTGATAGTCTTCGTGCACGCCGTCAAAAAAGAAGATGATCGGGATGCCTTTGCGCGCATAGTTGAAATGATCGCTGCGAAAGAAAAAGCGATTGGGATCGCCGGGGTCATCGTAGCGATAGTCATATTGCAGATTCAAATAAGACTTGTTCACGGTTTCGCTTAACTCGCCGAGTTCCGTACTCATCATCTTCGATCCGATCACGTAAATCTGGTTCGGTCCGGAAAGGTCCCGGTTACGCGGGTTGGTATCGCCATTCTTCTTGCTGCGGCCAATCATGTCGATGTTGAGCTGGGTCACGATATGATCGAGCGGAATCGTCGGATAGTCGGTGAAATAACGCGAGCCCCACAAACCCTTCTCTTCGCCGCAGTGCCAGACAAACAGAACGGATCGCCGGGGCCGCTCTTTCGCATGCGAGATCGCTTCCGCCATAGCGAGCACGGCGGTCGTGCCGGACCCGTCGTCGTCCGCGCCGTTGCAAATCGGGTCGGCAGTTCCCGGCGCACAAATTCCGATGTGATCGTAATGCGCGCCCACGGCCACGTATTCATTCTTCAGGACCGGGTCACTGCCTTGCCACACAGCCACCACATTCTGAGTCAGGGGCCGTTCGGTTTTTGCGGCAATTGTGAAGCTGACCTTCTTGGTGGCGCTCAATTCAAACGCCTCGACCTGCTCGCCGTTCTTGCTGCGAGCGATCAAAGTTGCCGCATCATATTTCTCGCCCTGGAACAACGCGTCCGCCATTTTCGTCGACAGCCAAATCGCCGGAACGGGCGCGCCGTTCTGATTCATAAATTTTTCCACTTGCGGTCTGCCGGCGTTACCGGATGCGCGCAGTTGCCGCGTCTGTTCCCAGCGCTGGAGCATCGAGTCATCGGAAATTGCCAGCACAGCTTTCGCCCCATGACGCTGTGCGTACAGCACCGGGCTGAGCCAATCTTCACCCATTCTGCCGGTCAAATCCGCGCGCGTGACGCCTTTCGGAAAGCCCTCGCCGTGGATCACGACAATCTTGTCCTTCACATCAACGCCCTGATATGCGTCGATGTTTTTCGACTTCACCACCCAGCCGTGACCGGCATAAACCAGTGGCCCGGTAATCGTCGCCGGCACCGGATTGGGCAGAAAATCTTCGCCAAAGCTGAATTTCTGCCCGTTGATTTCTGCCGATGAGTGCGCGCCGTCAAGCAAATCGCGGCGCAGCACGATGCGTTGAAAGAAGCTGCCGTCATCGCCCGCGGGTTTGAACCCCCAGCGCTCCAAATTCATCGCGATAAACTTTGCAGTCGTGTCGAGACCGCGCGAGGGCGTATCGCGGCCCTCCATCTCATCTGAGGCAATGAACGAAAGATAGTTTCGCAACTGCGCCGCTGCGATTGTATTCACTCCGCGAGCGGTCATTAAGGCCGCGGTGTTGGATCTTGGCTTGGCGTCTTTGCGCTGGGCGAAGATCGGCGGCAGAGCAAAGCAAACCGTCAGAAGAGCAATCAGGAAATAGGTATTAAGTTTTCTCATGTTTGGAGTTGAGTTTCACGTATCGTTGGATTAAACGCAAAGGGGGTGTCGGAAGCCCGACCGTCAGGGAGGGCTCGCCAATGCAAGTAGCCCCCTTGACAGTCGGGCTTCTGACACTAGTCCTTTGCATTTAGAAAAACATATTACGTAGGAAGCCCAAACTCAGTTACGCGTGCTGCACCGCCCCGACCAGTTTCGTCAGCGTGTCCTTCGCGTCGCCATAGAGCATTCCGGTGACGGGTTTGAAGAAGAGAGGATTTTCGAGTCCGGAAAAACCTTTGCCCTGCCCGCGCTTGAGCACCACTACCGACTTCGCATGATCGACTTCGAGGATCGGCATGCCGGCGATCGGGCTGGCAGGATTGTCACGCGCGTCAGGATTGACGACGTCGTTTGCGCCGATCACGACGGCCACGTCGGTGGTCGGAAACTCAGGATTGATTTGTTCCAGTTCGTACAACTGTGAATAGGGAACGTTCGCTTCGGCCAGCAGTACGTTCATGTGTCCGGGCATGCGGCCGGCCACCGGATGGATTCCATATTTCACTGTCACGCCGCGCTGTTCCAAAGCACTGGCCAGTTCGCGGACCGCGTGTTGCGCCTGCGCAGTGGCCAGGCCATAGCCCGGCACAAAAACGACCTTGCTGGCGTAAGCCAACTGCACCGCGATGTCGTCGAGACTGACTTCGCGCATCTCGCCCTGCTGGCCTTCGCCCACAGCCGCCGTGGCGGCGCTGCCAAAGGCGCCAAATAAGACGTTGGTGATCGAACGATTCATCGCGCGGCACATCAGAATGGAAAGGATGAATCCGGAAAAACCGTCGAGCGTGCCCGCGATGATCAGCACGTTGTTTCCCAGCACAAAGCCGGTCGCCGCCGATGCCAGTCCCGCATACGAATTGAGCAGTGACATCACCACCGGCATGTCCGCGGAGCCGATGGGTAACACGAGCAAAATGCCGAAGACGAACGCCAGCGTCAGCATTACGTAAAAAGGAATCACCGCTGTCGGCACAAAAATCAGATAGATGAAGAGTCCAATTGTCACCGCGAGGAGCGACATATTGAAAATGTTCTGCCCGCGATAAACCAGCGGCTTGCCCGGCACGATCCCCTGCAACTTTCCAAACGCGATCAAACTGCCCGTCGTCGTGAGCGAGCCCAGCATGATCTCAAAGCCCATCGCGCTCATCTTCAAGTGGCCGAGATCAGCCAGCGGCTTAAAACCGTGCGTGTAGCTGTAGTACTCAGCGATACCAACCAAAGCTGCTGCAAACGCGCCGAATGCGTGTGACAGTGCGGTTCGTTGCGGCATCGCGGTCATCGGCACCCACACGCCCATGGCCGCGCCCAGCGTCGAGCCCAACAACAGTCCGACAATGATCCAGGTGTACGAGACGATCTCGAAGTGCATGAGCGTGCCGATGATGGCCATCAGCATGCCGAACTCGGCCATGTGCATGCCGCGCTTGGCGGTTTCAGGATGGCTCAAGCCCTTCAAGCCCAGGATGAAGAGGATCGAGGCGAGGAGGTAACTGAATTCGATTAAGTAAGTTTGCCAGTTCATTCTGGAAAAGGCGATCTTTGTACTTCGTGCTTAGTACTTTGTTCTCTTGCTTAACTTGTCATGACAACTTCAACGGGACGATTCATGTTGCGGCAAATCATCAAAGTACAAAGATCAAAGCACAAAGATCATTTCTTTCTTTTGAACATCCGCAGCATTCGATCGGTAATCACGAATCCACCGACGACGTTCGTAGTCGAACAAACCACGGCAATGAAGCCGAGCACCATCGCCACCTTGCTGTGATGCGGCCCCGTCCCGCCCGCAATCACGATTGAACCGACGAGTGAAATGCCTGAGATGGCGTTCGTCGCCGACATCAAGGGCGTGTGCAAAAGCGGCGGCACGCGCGAAATAACCTGGTAGCCAAGAAACGCGGCCAGCACGAAGACATACAAGGCTGCGATTATGGTTGCGGAGTTCATCGCTCGATGTCCTTTCAGTTAAGCGGCGCTTAACGCCGCCGCCACGCGTTCATTCACCCACTTGCCTTCATGCGTCACACACGATGGTCCGACGATGTTGTCGTTCATGTCGACGTGCAGCTCGCCGTCTGTTATTAGAAGCCTCAGGAAGGCCGAAACGTTACGTGAATAGAGTTGGCTGGCATGAACCGGAATTGTCGCGGGCAAGTTTGTCGGCGCCAAGACGGTCACGCCGTCGCGCTCGACAATCTCATCGGCTTTGCTGACCGTAACATTCCCACCCGTCGCCCCGGCGAGGTCGATAATTATTGACCCGCGCTTCATCGCGTTAACAGCAGGTTCTTCCATTAAGACGGGCGCGCGTCGGCCCGGCACCTGCGCGGTGGTGATGATCACGTCGGCAGTCTTCGCGTGTTCGGCAATAAGGTCGCGGCCGCGCTTTAAAGCTTCTTCCGAAAGCTCGACGGCATAGCCGCCTTGGTCTTCGGTTTGCAGTCCACCCAGATCGACTTCCAAAAAAGTTGCGCCCAGCGAACGTACCTGTTCACCGGCGGCGGCGCGCACATCATAGGCTTCGACGACCGCGCCCAGTCTTCGCGCGGTGGCAATCGCCTGCAAGCCGGCGACACCGGCGCCCAAAACCAGCACGCGCGCCGGCGGTACTGTGCCGGCTGCCGTCATTAACAAAGGAAACATGCGCGGGATGCGGTCGGCCCCGAGCAGGACGGCTTTGTAGCCCGCAACCGTGGCCATCGAGGACAACGCGTCCATCGACTGTGCGCGAGTGATTCGCGGCACCAATTCCATCGCAAACGTTGTCAGGCCATGTTCCAGAGCAGGAGTTAATTCGGTAGGCTCATCGAGCGGCCGCAGAAAGCCAAGCACAACCGCGCCCTTTTTCATCTGATTGAAATCTTGTTGAGAAGGTCGATTGACGACGACCAGAATATCCGCCGCAGACAGCAGCGCATTTCGATCGCCGGATACATTCGCTCCGGCCGCTGCATAATCATCGTTGGTGCGTGCCGCGCCCAGACCGGCGCCGCTTTCAATTGAAAGTGACGCCTTCAGCGCGACGAGCTTTTGCACTGAATCCGGCATCAAAGCGACTCGCGCTTCGCCGGCTCCGCTCTCACGCAACACCGCAATGTTCATCTATGTTCCGCGTGGGACTTAACTGAGTTTGATTTAGCTAAGAATTGCGACGCGAAGTATACCATGCATCCAAATAACGAGATGTAACGAAGCGCAAACCTAGGTCTAGAGTTCAAAAGCGAAGCAAGCTAAAGCTTGAACTCTGAACTCGGTCGAACTTGCGACGGCGAACCACCGACCTCTATAATCCCAAAGTCATTTGTGGCGCATTGGTGTAGTTGGTTAACACGCTGCCCTCTCAAGGCAGAGATCACGGGTTCGAGTCCCGTATGCGCTACCAATAAATCAGCGCCGTTACAGAACCCGGAGCGGTAGCGACGGGATCGAAAACTCAAGTCGAGTTGACGATCAGGTGGCTACCGCTCCTGTTCTGTAACAGCCGCGCTCGTTTTCTCTCTCAGCTCCAAGAGAAAATCGGTAACTGCACCCTAATCTCGCGTCGAGTTGACGATCAGGTCGCTACCGCTCCCTGTTCTGTAACAACCTACTGCTTGTCGTACACGGCTGTGTTGTGGATTATCTTGCCGCTCGCATTTTTTGTGGTCGTGGTAACAGTGCGAGTTTTGCCGTCGCGCGAAACTGTAATGCGGCCGGTTACGCCAACCTTGGCGCCTTTCTTTTCGGCTAACGCCCAAGTGCGGCTATTGATCTTTCTATACGACCGCGTGTCTGAGGTTGGATTGCCGGTGACGGCGTAATATTTGCCGTCGAACTTTCCCGTCCATTCGTTATGCGCCGGATTGCCACTGCCGTCGGTGCCGTCCACAGTAACCTTTATCATGTCGCCCGCCGCTTCAATGACCACCGTGTTGTTCTTAGAGGCGCCCGGGCCGAACTTCGACTTGGCCTCGTTCAACTTCCAGGTGCCCATATTCGGGTCGGCGGCTGCGTACACCACCACTCCAGCAAAGAATACCGCCAGAGTGAGCAGAATCACTTTTAGTTTCATGTTCTCTCCTCGCGTGACTATGGATGATAGAGCTAATTGGTTGCGGGGCGATTCTATTGCTCGGCAGTCTCGGCGTCAACGCATTTGGTTGCCGGCGTCGCGCCTATTCGCCTCTGAAGCGCGCGATAACAAGTGGAGTGAACGCCGCAGGAGAAGGTGTCGTTTCGTGTGATTTGGTGGATCGTTCTGAGATGGACGTCGCGCAGGCCATACGCGTGAATTGCGCGTGCCACAATCTTTGTGATTGTCCCGAACCCGGAACATAATAACTTCGTAAATCTGTAGAGAAGATGAAGAGAACTCGGGTCTTTCTTATTTTTACCGTGGCATTCGTGCTGCTCCTGATGGGAAGGGGCTCGGCGTATGCCCAGGCCGCGCAATCGCCACTGCCGCAACCAACCGGCTATGTGAACGATTATGCAGGAGTTGTCGATAGTGCCACGAAGGAACGACTGGAGACCACGCTCGGTAATCTGGATCGCCAACAGCAGATACAGTTCTCAGTCGTCACTGTGGATACGACCGGCGGCCAGGATATTTTCGATTACTCGCTAGCCGTAGCCAGAGGATGGGGCATTGGCGCAAAGGACGCGCAAAAACCGAGTCTGCTGCTGCTGGTGGCGATCAAGGATCGCAAGTACTTCACGCAAGTAAGCCGGCACCTGGAGGGTGATCTTCCGGACGGGCTCGTGGGCCAGATCCAGCGGGAACAACTCGTGCCCGCTTTTCGGGCGGGAGAATATGGTCAGGGCTTAGCCGATACAGTCAATGTCTACATCACGACCGTGGCGACGAAGAACGGCTTCAGCACCGACACCATCTTTCCAACTGGCTTTCCCGCAGGCACGACGCGCGCACCACAGCGTTCAGCCGGCGTAAAGAAAAATTTATGGGGAACGTGTGGCATCGCTATCTTTGTTATCGCGATCGTGATTTTCCTGCTACGGTCCCGCGGCCGCGGTGGCCGCGGTGGTAGCGGAGGCGGATGGCTCAGTTGGGTTTTGCTTAGCGCGCTGTTGAATAGCGGCAGAGGATCGGGGTCGAGCGGCTGGAGCGGAGGCGGATTTGGCGGCGGCGGTGGCGGTTCCAGCGGTGGTGGAGGCTTTGGCGGTTTCGGCGGCGGCGGAGATTTCGGGGGAGGCGGCGCCGGTGGCAGTTGGTAGCAATGGCAACTGCATCCGGCATTTGAGGCAATTTAAAAGGAGAGGCAAATGAATAAGACAATTCTTATCGTCCTGGGGGTCGTCGTTCTGATCGTTTTGATCATCGGAGGCCTAATGTTCAGCAGCTACAACGGGCTGGTCACCAAACAGCAGACCGTCAAGGCGCAATGGTCGCTGGTTGAGAACCAGATGCAGCGTCGCGCCGATCTGATCCCAAACATCGTGAGCACGGTCAAGGGAATTGCGGGACTTGAAGAGAGAGTTTTCACAAAGATTGCGGAAGCGCGATCACAACTGCTCTCGACGATGCAGAATCCGAACAGTACGACCGAAGACAAGATCGCCGCTGACGGTAAGCTTAACCAGGCCCTCCGCGACGGCGGCCTGCTCGGCACGGGTGGACGCTTTCTTTCGATCGCCGAAAATTATCCGCAGTTGAAATCCAACGAAAGCTTTTTGAAGTTGCAGGACGAGCTGGCCGGGACGGAAAACCGTCTGGCCACGGCCCGGCGCGACTATACCCTGGCGGCGCAGGACTACAACACCACGCGCAACCGCTTTCCCACGGTGCTGATCTCCGGCCTGATGGGTTTTAAAGAGCAACCGTACTTCCAGGCGGATGAGGGCGCGAAACAAGCACCGAAGGTCGACTTTAGTAAGTAGCGCTACTGTCTCAGCGGGGCGCTAGCCCGCGCGTCAGCAAGGGCTCAGTACTTAAGCGCATGAGCCCTCCCTAACGGTCGGGCTACTGCCCGGCGCAGAACTGAATGTGGCCCCGGAGAACGAATGGCTAAGAAGATTGATTCAAAAACACTCGACCGACTGGTCGAAGATTTGCGCGCCGCCCATGGCGAAAATCTCGCGTCGATTGTTTTGTACGGATCGGTTGCGGCTGGCGATCACATCGACCTGCGTTCGGATCACAACCTGTTGATTGCCCTGAACCGGATTGCCGCGGCCGATCTGCGTCTTTCTGAAACCGCGATGCGGGATTGGCATAACCTCGGACAGCCGCTGCCTGTCTACTTTACTGTGGAGGAACTGAAACGCGCGGCGGATGTATTTCCCATCGAGTTCATGCAAATGGAAAAGGCCCGCAAGGTTTTGTATGGTCGTGATCCCTTCGAGTTCGTAGATATCTCATCTGCAAACCTGAGGCATCAGACAGAATACGAACTGAGGACGAAGTTGATTCAACTTCGCCGTCTGTATATTCCGGCATCGATCTCAGTTGAGAAACTATCGGCTTTGATGAGGGACAGTCTGGCGAGTTTCGCGGCTTTGTTTAGGGCTGTATTGATCCTGCACGGGCAGGAGGCCCCGGTCAGCAAGGCCGAGACTGTGCGTGCCACCGTGCGCTTGCTCGGTCTGGAAGGGTCCCCGTTCGAGGAAATTCTTGAACTGAGAGCAAGAACTGAATCCAAGTTAACTGAAACGGACGCCAACAATCTATTTTCAGCTTACATGTCGCAGATTGAGCGGGTCATCGAAGCTGTCGACCGGGTCGAGAATAAATGAATAAGGTCATTCGTTAGATAAACTCAAATCGCGATGAACGCCACCATGAGGCGCAGATCTGTTACGCGACCGTTTCCTAAATCGCTCGCCCGGTGACCCAGGCGTAATAGAGCCCAAAAGCGATACTTGAAATTGAAACGACGAGCCGCATGGGCACCTCGATGCGTTCAAAACGACGAGTGGTCAAGACAAGCGGTAAGCTGATGAGCGTGCTCATAAATAGCATACCGCCAATAGAACCAATGCCAAACACCAACAGGTAGGCCATACCGCGAACGCGCGAGCCGTCGCGCACAACTTCAGTAAGCACCAGCAGCGTCAAGACCGCCGAACCAGCGAGACCGTGGACCATGCCCACCACGAGTGGTCGCCAGCCGGACAGCCTGCGGGGGTGGTGCTCCCATCCATGCGAGTGGATTGGAGCATTACTTACTTCATGCGCGTCACTCTCGTCGTGAAAATGGAAATGTGTGTGGGCGTGACCCTCATGAGAATGCGTGTGAACATGCACACGGGTACGATGACGAAGCGTGAGATACAAAATGCGGCTGCCAAGAAAAATGATCATCAATGCGACCAGAAATTCCAAAACACCGGCGACGGGGTCGGGTATGGCTATGCCAAGAATGATGACCAACACTCCCGCGGCCAGCAACGAGGCGGTATGGCCCACACCCCAGAGAGCACCGACCAGGCCCGAGCGCCAGATCGAACGCTGCTCACTGACGATTGTGGTTATCGCGACCAGATGATCTGCTTCGGTCGCGTGTTTTAAACCAAGCGCGAAGCCGATTCCCAGCGCCAGTGCTAACGAACCATTCATCACTTTTCAAGAAACGACTTAGGCCCTTCTCATGCTTTCGTTGTCCCTGGCCGGTCTACAAATCGCTGAGATGACTGTCTTCAGATGACACCTATCAGTGTCGCTGACTCGATGAGCAAGTCCGATTTCTTCCCTGGGAGCGCGCAGGATAGCATAGTTTCCAAGTTCATGGCACTGCCACCACTGACTTCTGACACGAGGCACTTGCGTACTAACAGTCCGTGCTAAAATAGCCGCCGCCCTCGGAATCAGCCTGCAAGGAAATAAGGTCCGGACCGCTATGAAGACACTTCGCCAGCATCGTTTCACCTTCATATTTTTTGCTCTCATTGCGGCGGCCGGCGCCATCGTGCCGTTGTTTCTGATTGCCGGCTGTCGGACGTTACAGCAGACGCCGCAGGAGTTGCAGGCGCGTGAAACCTTGCGCGCCATGACGCGCGGTGGCGTATTGCCGGGCGAAGACGCCGTGGCCCGCATCGAAAAGGATTTTCCCAAAACCACGGCTGGAGCGCTGGCGCGATTCGTACATGCGCGAATCAAACTTAACGCCAAAGATTTTGCGGGCGCGGCGGCCCTGCTGGACTCGAGCGCGATTCGCGATTACACGGTGATTTCGGATTACGCGTTATCGATGCGAGCTGAAGCACTCGACCAGGCGGACCGTCGAGTAGAAGCGCGCGCTGCTTATGAACAAGTCGGACGCGACTATCCGGCGTCGTTACGCGCACGCCGCGCGATGCTCCGGGTTGGCGAGATGCTGATTCAGGATGGACAGGCCGCTGCGGTGCCGTTGATTTTGAAACAACTGGCGGCGAAAGATGAAGCGGGCGCTTTGTTGCTAACCGCGAAAGCTTATGAGCAGACCGGAGATCCGACGCGGACGTCGGCAACTTACCGGCGCATCTATTTCTTTGCGCCGGCGTCGGCAGAGAGTGCCGAGGCCGCGACCGCGATGGCGCGTCTTGGATCAAACACGGCGGCAGCTAACGCCGAAGAAGCAATCGCGCGCGCCGAAAAACTTTTTGCTGCCAAGCGTTTCAGCGAAGCCGTTGATGCCTATTCCGACGCCTTCACTCGCTTTTCGGCTTCCGTCACACCAGAGCGACAGGCGCGTCGCGCCAACAGCGCCGCTAACGCCAGGAGATACGCCGATGCCACGTCGTCTCTGGCTGCGACATCTATGGCCGCCGGCGAATCAAAAGCGGAAGCTATGTTCAATTTGGCGCTGGCTTACGGCCGCTCGAAACAATGGCCGCAGGCACGCGCGACGACCGAGGAGCTGCGGCGAACTTTTCCAAACAGCACGTGGACCACACGGGCCTTCGTCCAGGTGGGACAGGCCGCTGAAGATGCGAAGAACTCCGTCGACGCTTCTTACTTCTATCGAGCGGCCGTCAACTTTTATCCGGGGGCCGCGGAGGTAACTCCCGCGCAGTTCTATCTGGCCTGGCAGGCGCACGATGCGAAGAATTTTGCTGAGTCATCGCGGTTGTTGACTGAACACCTGGCCAACTACGCCGATCGCAACACGGATTTTCGCGGCAAGGCGGCGTACTGGGCTGCGCGCGACAGCGAGCGCGCCGGTAAGCTGGCGGAAGCACGCGCGATCTATCAGGGTTTGCAAGCTCGGTATGACGCGAACTGGTACGGCTATCTGGCCAGGCAGCGACTGGACACCATGAATCGCAACGGCAACGTCCCAACGAAGGAATTTCCCGCCGACTCTAAGATCGGACGTGCTGTCGCAAACTTGCAGACCGTGACCGTCGCCGAAGAAACTGCCGGGCCAAATGAAGACGGACAGGTTGCCAGAGCGGACCAGCTTTCGATCATCGGCACGGACGACTGGGCTTTAGAGGAACTTGCTGTGGCTTCCTCAGCCGCGCCGGCCAGCCCCAGAGTCAATCTCGCCATCGCGCGCATATATCGGGCTAAGAATGACAACGTGCAGGCGCTCAATGTCTTGAAGCGGAGCTATCCTGACTACTCACAGATGAAACCGGAAGAGATGCGTCGGGACGAATGGGACATTTTCTATCCCCTCAGCTATTGGGACATCATCACTCAGGAGTCGCGAGCGCGCCGGCTGGATCCATTTCAGGTTGCCGGTTTGATTCGGCAGGAGTCGGTTTTCAATCCCCGCGCCGTTTCTTCGGCCCGGGCCTATGGCCTGATGCAGCTTGTCGTGCCTACCGCGGTGACCACTGCGAAGAGGTCCGGTGTCGATCGCGCGGTCACCATGGATGCGCTGTTCGAGCCACGTTTGAACATCCAACTCGGCACCGCGTACCTGCGCGATCAACTCGATAAGTATGGCCGCATTGAATACGTCGCCGCGGCTTACAACGCGGGGCCTGGTCGCGTGGTGCAATGGCGCGCGACGCTGCCTTTAGAGATTGATGAATGGGCAGAAGCGGTGCCGTTCCGGGAAACGCGTCTCTACATTCAGGGCGTCGTGCGCAACACGCTGCAGTACAAACGTCTCTACGACGAGCAAGGTCAGTTCCGTCCCGAGGTCGGCGCGCACGCCGTGTATCCCGCGACGAAGACCGCACCATCGCAACCTCCCGACTCGACCATTCGCGTGCGACGCGCACCGAGTGAAGAAGAAGAATAGGAGGGAACCCATCACCATGAAATCCCTGGCGCTGATTCCCGGTGCGCTGCTCCTTATTCTTATGGGATATGCCGCCGCCGCGGCCCAGAACGCGGAAAGAGTTCGCATCTCGAGGATCGTGCCTTACGACAAAGGTGTGCCCGGACAGATTTTGGAATTTCAGGTCGAGGGGTTGGCCGGCGGTGCGAACACCACGATGCTGCCGCTCGAGGATTTTCAGATCGAAGTCACGCAGGACGGCATCAAACAAACGATTCGCGCGCGCGTAGTCTCGCCAACGATCACCAGAGAAACAAATCCGGATGGAACCGTGGGTGAAGTGAAGCGTCTCCAAAATGTGGGGTTCGTCGTGCCTCAGGGCCTGCATCCCGGCGAGGTAGAAGTGCGGTTGTCTTATCACGATCAGCACAGTGACCCCGTACGCTTGACCATCGTTGAGCGGCCGCTAAGGCCCGTTGTTGCCAGCGTTCCCATAATCACGATCACTCCGGCAAATGTGCCGGCAGCGCCCAGACCGGGAACCCGCGTTAGTGATTTGGGTTGGCGATTCGAGCGCGATTCGAAAACTGAACTTCACGTCTCGCCGCTTGTCGATCCCGACGATCCTAACTCAGCGGTGTTGATTCGCTTTAAGCAAGGGGACGCCTGGTTCGAGGGCGACGCCAGAGTAGTCCATCGGCCCAGAACGACAGAGCAACTCGACCGCGGGGTCAGATTTCTTCCGGCTCGCGATGTTCTGGAGTTGAATGTTCCGGCAGGTTTGTCTATGGGCCCGGCAGAGATTGAGATAAAGGAGCGCGCGAACGGTCAAGAGAGCGATCCAGTTGTGCTCAAAGTGCAGATTGTGGACTCGACGCGGTCAGCGGAAGCGCCCGCAGAGAATGCGCCGCGTCTTTTGTCGGTGACGCCGCAAAGGATTGGCGCCGGACAGACTCTGATGCTGGCGGTTGATTACCTGCGCACTTTAAACCCTGACCCGGCGCAGACGCTGATCATGATCGAACAAGGCACCGCGCGCTACGTGGTCAAGCCGGACACAAACAGCGCCACCCAAATGCCGAATTGGACCCCTGATTCGCCTGTCTTGCTTATGGCTCATGCCACGCGACAGATCATCGGCCCGGCGCAGATCCGTATCTTCAACTCCCTGCGTGGTGAACAGGGGGGCTTGAGCGCTCCCAAATCGATTGAAATCGTAGACGAAGTTTTACCACCTGAAGTCACCAGTGTTGCAGAGTCAACGGATGCGGATCTCGCGCAGCTGCGGCAGATGTATGAGATTCAACATCAGGCAGACCGCCCGTTTCCGGAATACGATCCAAAACGCGTTTACTTTACTATTCGCGGCGGCGGGTTTGATCCCAACCCAAGACTTGTGCGCGTTACGTTGGAACAGAACGGCCGCCGCGCAGTTCTGACCTATGCCGACTTTTCCTTTTATGGAGGTAGTTTTCTCATTCTCAGGGTGCCGCAAGGATTTACTGCCGGTCGCCTGATAGTGAGCATTGAGCACCGCGGACTGGATTCGTTTAGTGCCCCGGTTATCAGGAACTTCAATTTGTCGAAATCCAGTTGAAGATTCCTGGTCAGTCTTGCGCTACAATTCTTTTCATGCACATTCTCAAGGTTCGTTCTCATCAACGCGAAGAGCTGGTCGAATTCACGGACGAAGTACAGCGGCATTTGAAAGAGTCAGGAGCCGTTGAGGGTGTCGTAGTACTCTATGTGCAGCACACCACGGCGGGCTTGACCGTGAACGAGAATGCCGATCCTGACGTGCGGCGCGACATGCTGCATCTGCTCAGAACTGTGATTCCCCAACACGGCTTGGGCTTTCGCCATGGCGAAGAAAACTCAGACGCGCACATCAAGGCCAGCCTGGTCGGCTCCAGCGTCACCATTCCTTTCAACGACGGCGAGTTATTGCTCGGCCGCTGGCAGGGAATCTTTCTCTGCGAGTTCGATGGCGGGCGTGAGCGCAAAGTGATCATGATGATTCGGTGAGGGCGTTCGACAATCCGAATCTGATGACATCGTCCACCAGCGCGGCCGGCCGGCCAACAACCCGGGCTTGCTTCGCATTTTTCTTGACAGATTTGCGCAGCCGAGGGTATAAGTCGCTCGGAAATTGAACTCTTAGGCTCTGCGCTTCACTTAGCAGAAACAATGTTCGTCGTTTTGTTTGCGCCCTAGCTTCGCGTTCCTTCGAAAACAAGGATCCTGGCCTCGGAAGGCATCTCAATCACGCCGCGCAAGCATTCTTTCCCGATCGTGCTTTCGTGCGCGAGTTCGACTTCAAACATTGTCAAAGCAGTCCTTATGAACTCCAGGATCAGCAGCACAGGATCAGGGACACGGCAATGGAAGATAGACTGGAAAAACCAAATTGGGACCTTCTTCTTGACCGAATCAAGGAAGGAAAGTGTACGCCCTTTCTGGGAGCAGGAGCTTGTTCCGGAGTGCTCCCGCTCGCTTCCGATATCGCCCAGGAATGGGCGGCAGAGGAAGGCTTCCCTCTGGACGATTGCAGCGACCTCGCTAGCGTGGCGCAATTTCTGGCCGTGAAATATGACGCCATTCGTCCGAAGGACAAGCTAATACAGCGCTTCAGGAACCTCCCTTTGCCCGACTTCTCGAACCCTTATGAGCCCCATCGGCTGCTGGCCGACCTGCCGCTTCCTGTTTACATCACGACAAACTACGACGATTTTATGATGCAGGCCCTGCGGCGAGCCGAATGGGCGGCGGGCTTTGATAAAGTTCCCATACGCGAAGTATGCCGTTGGAACAAGCACATCGAAAGCCGGCTCAAAGGTAAGCCGAGTGTGCTCAAATCAACCAACCGCTCGAAGATCAGTGTTCAGACTCCAGTCGTATTTCATCTGCACGGGCATACTGAACTGGCGGAGTCAATGGTGCTCACCGAAGACGATTACCTGGATTTCCTGGTAAACATCTCGAAGGACGAAGATCTGCTTCCGCCGAGAATTCAGGAAGCCATGGTCGGCAGCTCGCTGCTTTTCCTGGGCTATCGGTTGAGCGACTGGAATTTTCGGGTCCTTTTTCGCAGCCTCGTGGTTTACCTGGAACGTAGTATGACCCGGGCTCATATTTCCGTGCAGCTTGTGCCTTTGAAGGAAAACGCGCCAGATGAACAGAAGCGAAAGGCGCAGGAATATCTTCATCGATACTACGACGATCTCAAGATACGCGTGTACTGGGGATCAGCCGACGAGTTTGCCAAAGAATTAAGAGATCGCTGGGAGGATTACAATGCCAAGTGAACTCCAACCTTATGTAGGACCGCGACCGTTCGAGCGCGAGGAGGGCCAGCGCTTCTTTGGGCGCGAGCGCGAATCGAGCGAGCTGTTGTCGCGCGTCATTGCTCATCCAGCCGTGCTGCTTTACTCGCAGTCCGGCGCCGGCAAGACCTCTTTGCTTAACGCCAGCCTGATCCCACTGTTGGAAAAGGAGGGTTTTGAGATTCTCCCGACCGCGCGCGTGCGTGGCTTGGCGCCCAAAGATATCCCGGCGGAAGACATACCGAACCTTTACGTCTTCAACGTCCTCATGAGTTGGACCGGCGGCACGGCCGATCCGCGGCTTCTGGCAAAAATGACGATCGCGGATTTCCTGAACTCTGAAGTCCGGCCGATGAGTCGTGAGGGAATGCCGACGCCGCGGGTTGCCGTTTTCGATCAGTTCGAAGAACTCTTCACTTTTTATCCTGAGCGCTGGAACGACCGGCAGAACTTCTTCGATCAGGTAAGCGAGGCCCTCGAACGCGATCGCCTGATGCGAATTATCTTCGTCATGCGCGAGGATTACATTGCCGAACTCGATCCCTATGTCTCAGACTTGCCGGAAAAGTTGCGCACGCGGTTTCGATTGGAACGCTTGCGGGAAGACGCGGCGCTGGAAGCGGTGACGGAACCTTTGGACGGCACGGGATATTCGTTTGCCGGCGGCGTGGCCGAACAACTGGTTAACAATCTCCTGGAGGTACCGGTAGAGACGGCGGCGGGCGTGGCCACCGTAGTCGGCGAATTCGTCGAGCCGGTCCAGCTTCAAGTTGTCTGCCAGACCTTGTGGCAAAAGCTGGATCATTCGGATAACAAAGAGATCACCTTCGATCAACTCAAGGCTTTCGGCGATGTGGATCTGGCTTTGTCTGATTTTTACGAAACGGCGATCATTACCGTGAGCAGCGAGACGGGCGTGAACGAGGGACTCTTGCGCCGCTGGTTCGAGCACACCCTGATCACCACTTCACGAACGCGGGGAACGGTGTTTCGTGGCCGCCAGGAAACTGGCGGCATCCCCAACGCCGCCGTCGACAAGCTGGTAGATCAACATCTAATCAGGGGTGAAGTGCGCGGGGGCGCGCGCTGGTACGAGTTGACGCACGACCGGCTTATCGAACCGATTATTACTTCCAATCAACAGTGGATGCTGCAAAGATCCGGCGCCGAGCAGACGCGCCAAAGACTGGAAAAAAGAGCGGCCGAGTGGGTGCGGAACGGCCGGCCCAACAGCGGGCTTCTGGACGAAGCAGAACTGCTGGAAGCCAGACGTTGGCTGGAGAGCCCGAACGCCGATGACGTTGGTTACAGTGAGGCGTTATTCGCGTTGGTCCAGGCCAGCCGCGCGGCGGTTGAGGAAGTGGAACGCCAGCGCGAAAGGCTGTTGACCGTTGAACAGCAGCGGCGTGCGGAAGCGGAGCACGCTCGCGTTGAAGAACAGCAGCGCCACATCGAAGAACAGGCCCGGGGAGCAAAACGACTGCGGCGTTTGGTCGCGGCGCTGGCTGTCATGTTCCTGCTGGCGATAGCGACAGCGGGTTATGCGGTAAACCGATCCCGTGTGGCCACGAGCGAGACGATGCGAGCGCAACAGAAAGAGCATGAGGCTAACGCAGCACTCGCGGCGGTTAAGAAAGAGAAAGAACGCGCCGATGATCAAACGAAGATAGCCAATAGAGAAACATTGCTCGCCGAAGAGCGGAAGAATGAAGCCGAGAAGCAAACATCGCTCGCCGAATCAAGGAAGGATGAAGCCGAGAAGGCCAAACAGATAGCGACAGCGGCGCTCAAGAAGGCGAAAGAAAACGCGAAAGCGAAAGAGGAATTAACGCGTATCGAGAAACGAGAAGCTGAACGCGAAAAGGCTGATGTAATAGTGAGTAGCGCCAATGCTCTATACAGGAGTGACAACCTGCCAGAGGCGATAGAGAAGTACCGGGAAGGACTTTCAATATACAAAGGGATGGAGGACAAGAACGGCGAAGTGGAGATGCTGATTAATATCGCTGTCCTCTATTCTCAGCTTGCCAGGCGGACAAGAGGCATGCCCCAGCAAGCTAATTTCGCACAATCTATGGATTACTTTAACCGCGCTTGGGATCTGGAGAAGGCAAGGGAGGGAGCGGAAAGCGGGGAAGTCGCTCGGGTCCAGAATTACATAGGCGTCGCCTATGAGGGCCAGCACAACTATGATCAGGCCAGGAGCTATTACGAACAAGCCCTCGAAATTCGGAAGAAAATTCCAGACAATGATTCGGACCTGGCCTTACTCTACAGCAACCTGGGCGGAGCGTTTCAGCAACTGGATATGTATCCAGAGGCACAAACGCAATTCGAACTCGCGGTTGAAATTCGCAGGAAGACATTAGCTACCGATGATGTCGGACTCGTTCAAAGTTATAACCGGATTGCCAGCGTCGAGGCATCGCGAGGTCATACATTTAAGGCTGAAGGGATCCTGAAGAATTCGCTTGAAATAATAAACAAGGCGTCCCCGGCAACGAACAGAGACCTTGAGAAGGCCAGTACACGCAATCTGTTGGGCCTGACTTATTTCTATCAGGGTCGATTCGCAGACGCTCTGGTTCAGTACCAGGAAGCTTTGGCGCTCAGCCGACAGGCGAGAGGCATGGGGTCCTCACAAGAGGCAACCTATCTGCACAACCTGGCTTTGGCCAGCCTGGGATTAGCGAACTACGCAGAAGCAGAGGCATTTGAACGGGGCGCTCTTGCCATTTATGAGAAGAGTCCAGAGCAAAATGATGAGACTCTGGCGCTCGGCCACACGACCCTCGCGAGGATCCGTCGCGAGCAGAACAAATACACAGAAGCTGAGTCCCTTTTCAACCAGGCACTCGAGGAGATGAAAGACGTTAAGGGCGGGGGCCACTCGAGGGTAGCGACCATCTTGCACTACATGGCGCAGTTTCACGCCGTGCGACTCGAGTACGACAAAGCCGAGAAGTATGAAAACGATGCTTTGGCCATCTACAAGAAAAAACTGGAGCCGCAACACTGGTACATCGCGCGAAGTCTTGGCACTCTGGCGACGATTTATGCCGGACAACGCCGGAGCGCTGAGACCGAAAGCGCTTACAAGCAATCAATAGAAGGCCTGGAGCTGGCCTTTGGCCCACACCATCCAGAGGTAGCATACAGCGTTAACGGCTTGGCAAGGTTCTATGTTGACCAGGGCAGGTACCCAGAGGCCGAACCGCTTATGAAGCGCGCCTTGTCAGTGCGCCAAGAGATGCTGGGGAAAGAGCATCCTGCCGTTGCAGAGACGCTGGAGAACTACGCTGCTCTGTTACGAAAGACAAACCGAGGGGCCGAAGCGACTCAAATGGAAGCGCGGGCCAAGGCTATTCGTGCAAAGTATTCGCTGGTCGATCCGTGTAAGTAATGCAGACTCCGGCGCCGGCAGAGAGACTGACGGCAGCAGAAAACTTGCGGATCAAGAGGAGCGTCGATGGCTGATTCAGAAGCATTCACTCTCAAGAAAGCGGACGAAACTGTCGGGGACGAGGTTGACTCTGCCGGCGACATCACAGCTTCAGGGGCCGCCACTGTTACCAGGCCTGATGAAACTACTGGCATCGATGAGCGTCTGAAGATCGGAGGACGGTTCCGACATCTGCGGGTGCACAGCAAACTCGGTGAAGGAGCGATGGGCGCAGCCTATCTCGCCAGCCACCCCATCCTCCAAATGCCGCTGGTCATCAAGACTTTCAAAGCTACGGTCGATTCAAATATCTTTCGGGAAGCGCACCTGGCCGCGCGCGTCATCTCGCCAAATGTCGTCAGCGTGCTGGATGCCGGGTACGAATTCGACGTGCCTTTCGTCATCCAGCGCTACATCGATGGTATCGATCTCGATGAACTGATAACGCAATTACAACTGGCGCAATGGCATCTACCCGTCAATATGATCTGTCGTATCCTGATCGACGGAGCCAATGGACTGCACGCTATCCACCAGGCTGGAATTATTCATCGTGATGTTAAGCCGGCCAATCTGTTTTTACGTGGCAGCGGTGTCTCAACGGTCGGTGATTTCGGAATCGCGATCGATCCGGTCAAAGAAGAGAATTCGGACCACGTCGCCGGAACGCCCAGTTTCATGGCTCCGGAACAGTGGTATGGCCGACAGATAGGCCGTCATACGGACATCTATGCGCTGGGGGCGACCGGACACCTCCTGGCAACCGGACTATGTCCCTTTGAGGAACGTGATATATCGGCGCTCAGAACCGCTCACCTGGAACGGCCTTACACGCCGCCAACAGCACGTGAGCCGGGCGAAGCTTATCTTTTTTCGGTCATCGAGCGCGCGTTACGCAAACTTCCCGCGGAGCGCTTCTCAAACGCAGCCGCAATGGCCAGGACGCTCGCTGTAGTGGCCGAACCAATGCCGGAGTTGATTAACACGACGCCGGACACGGCCAGGGTCGGCGACTTACAGGTTGAACTGGCCGTCGGGGATCTCGCGGTCCAGGAAAGCGACGTGATCGTCAGCGCCGCGAATAAAGAGCTAACCATGAGGCTCGGCGTGGCCAATGTCTTGCGCCAGTCCGCCGGCGATTCGGTCGAACGTGAGGCTGCTGCTCACGCGCCGGCGGCGATGGGCGATGTGATTTGGACCCGCGCCGGGGAACTCCGGGCTCGTTGGATTGCCCATGCTGTGGCGGCCATCGAAGGCGCCGTCTGTTTGCAGCGTGCGACCCTGCGAGTTTTGCTCGGGGCGGAAGTGCGCAGGGCGCGCTCAATCGTCTTCCCGGCGCTGGGAACCGGCGTGGGAGAGGTACCGATGGATCTGGCGGCCAAGTTAATGCTCGAAAGTATTCGCACCTTTGCCGCCCTGCAACCCCGACACGTAAGTACTGTCAGGATCGTTCTCTTCAAGGAGCCTGACCTCGCTCGCTGGCGAAATATTCTCCAGTCAATGTAAAGCAGATCATCAGTCCTGAGCCGACCGGCCTCGCCATTTACGGCGAGGCCGCCTCGTTCCATGAAAGAGAGCTACTTTTCTTTGTCTTCGGGCTCCTCAGGGCTCACCATCTCTTCGCGTTGCTCATCAGAATACACGAGGCTCTCCGCCCGTCCTGATCTGCGGTAGCTGGCAACGTTAGCCGATGTTCCCGCGAAGGCCACCGCCGTTCTGGCAGGACTATAGTTTGCCGCGGTCGCCATTGCGATCCCGACTGCGCCGGCTTCCGCAAAGGCATCCTGGTTCGCGCCGAGATATATGAACTTCCAGTTGTACTTTCCTGCTTGGTGATCGATCATTTCCTTTACGCGCGCCTTGGTAAACTGATGGCTGGCGTTCTCTTCGCCGTCGGTGATTACCACAAACACCACCTTGTCGGGTCGCTTCGCTTCGGGAATCGCCGCCAGCGTTTTTCCTGTACTGATGATGGTTTGGCCCAGCGCATCAAGTAACGGCGTGCTGCCCCGAGGTTGATAGGTATCCTGATTCAAATCAGGCACGTCGCGAACCGGTCTGGCTTCATGCACAACGTCGGTGCTCTCACTATCGAACTGAACCAGTGTAAACGTGGCGTTATCCCCAGCCGCCTTCTGCTCTTTCAGAAAGTAGTTAAACCCACTAATGGTTTCGTCCTTCACCACACCCATTGATCCTGAGCGATCCAACAATACTGCGATATGCGTAGCGTCTTTCATTTCGTTTCCTTCTCCTCTTTCTCTGCCGGCGCGTAGCTTGTCACCGCGCGCAGGTTATATCGGGTTAAGATCTTATTACCCGCTGCCCGACGCCCTCTCAACACATCGCTTAAATACGTCTCAGAAACGTCCAGCTTAGCCGCCAGCGCCTTTTGCGACCCTTCAGTTTCCACGTCATCACGAATCAGACCCAGAAACTCTTCCTGCGTGAGTTGCTTCATACGCGGATTAGCGTATCACGAAAGACCAGAGCCCACAAACCCAAACTTCGGTAGCGGACCGCGAGCCGGAATTTCAGGCCTTTCTTTTCGAGCGATCTCGTTGTCTTCGCTGAAAAAAGCCGTTAGCATTCGCGAGTCTCGGCGCCTGCGAAAGCTAATAATGAGCCCGAATCACCAGATAGTTGTTTCCGCAGAGAACAATGCGTACATGGGGTGGCAGTGCAAGCTGTTTTACTACTCGTGTGTCACCCGCATGAATCATCAGCCAGTCATAATTGTTCATGACTCGGGAGCTGACTGGCATCCGGATTTTCGTGATTTGGCGAAAGCCGGTTGCAGCATCTATAGCGCGCCAGGTTACCGCACCAATGCGATGGGTGATGAATACGCGCCGCGCAATACTGCCGCCAGTCTAATGCGGGCTGCCGCACTCTTTGCCGGCCAGGACGTGCTGATTGTGCTCTGTGATCCGGACATGATCTTCGCTCGGGCGGCAGAATTCCCCGCAGTGCTCTCTGGCGATTTCATTACTTATATGAACTACGATCGGGACTTTGTCAGCGATGCCTTGCGCGGGCTGCGCATGAATCGCGAGCAGCTTGAGCCACAAAAGGACTCGTTGCGCTGTGGTGTTCCCTACGTCATTCCTATTACTGAGGCGCATGCGTTGGGCACGACGTGGCTGGAAGCAGTCGAAGCTTTTCCCCGGCGCCGTTGGGAAGACATTATGTACGCGTTTGGGCTGGCAGTGGTAAAGTTGGGCCTGAAATTGAATGTCACCCATCTGTCGGATCATAATTATTGGCCAGCTGAAAAAGTGAGCGCGCCCATGATTCATTATGCTTACGGCGACGAGCGATGGACGAAACGGACGTTTTTTACTGACGCGCAAGTGCGCGAACTCTGGAATTCGACGCTCGATGCTCCGGCGGGAACGATACTCGGCGAGATTCTGGGGCAAATCAGAGAAGCCAGAGAGTTCTATCGTGACGCTTACTTCCCTTCAACGATCAGCAGCTAGATCCAACTCACCGGCCTGGGACCATTTATCCATGACACCAGGACAAACTTCTCACCGCTTGTCACCGGTTCACTGCAATGAAGGTAGTTTGAAGGAAAGACGATTGCCTTGCCCGATTGTGGCGTGGCCACATAGTTCAGACCCGGGAATGACGTCTGGCCGCCAGTGAAATGATCGTTCAGATAACAAACTACGCTGAGGTAGCGATCTTCCAGGCCCGGGCCCGTGTCCTGGTGCGGCACATAATGGTCCGCGGCGCCGTATCTGACGAGGTGAGTACCTGAATGGTTGGTGAGATCGATCCGCCAGTATTGTTTGACCAGCGGTTTTAGTTTCGCATCCATGCGGGCATCAAACTGGCGATAAAACTTTTCTGCCTCAGCGGTCAGCAGCGTGCTTGACGAGCGAACGTCCCGTCGGGTCAACACTTCATAATCCTCAGCGTCCTTCGCATCGCGTACCTGTGCCGCGGCCCACCCTTCGAGGGCTTTGAGCTCCGCAACTATCTGCTCGCATTCAGCGGTCTCGTAAAGTTGCATCGAGATCACGCCCGGCGATTCTTCCCGGTACCGAATCTGCTGAGGGGTACTGTTCATGGATAAAGAACACTCGTACCGGGAATGATCCCGAATATCTGTTCAGAGAGACCAAGCAACTCACTATCGCGAAACAGACCTCTGAAAACCGGATCATCCGCAAAGTAGCGCCAGCGCTCGAATACCTTCATTTCGTTCGCGCGGCCCTCGAAATTCAGATTATCAAAAGAGTCGCCCCAGGTGTTTGGTCCCCACTTGGCGACTTCGGTCAATCCCTGGTCCGCTGAGATCAGGCCTAAACGATCTGCCGTGTCCCATCGATATTTGTCGTCGGCAAACCAACGGTTGTAATTGACGAAAACTTTCGGCGCCGGCATCAGATTAGTATTGCCCATGAGTTCTCTTGCATAAGATTTCCAAAGCTCAGGCAGCTCGCATCTGACCCATTCCATTTGCGGGGTCCACTTCGTCCCGTTTATCGCCCACCTGTATTTACTGGCGAAGTTATTGAATGGATCGCGCAGAACAAGAACGTAAACCGAATTTCCGCTTTCGCCGAACCAATCCTTTTTGTTGTCAAGAAACTCGGGCGGGAACGCCGCACTAAGGGGACGATCTTCATAGTTATAAATTAAAACCTTCCTTGGCTCGAGCTCAATCCTCTGCTCCTCAGTACACATTAAGAAGGGATTCACACCTGGCTGGCAGTTGTTGAGAAAGCTAACAGGCTTCGCGGAGTTGGAGCTTATCCAGTTAATGATGGCGTGGTGGCCGCTTCGTTGCAGCGCGGACACGCACAACTCGGTGCGATTCTGATAATCCATCGCCGATTACTAGCGAAATAGAGAGGCTTCGCAGAGTTCACTACTTATTGCCCAGCTGCGTGTATCGTGGAAGCTCTCGATACACGCACGCTGGGGCGCAGGCAATCTCTGCCTGGCCTGACTTGATCTGATTGTCAACCAACTCGCCGCAAACAATTCCTAGGCGACATACTGCGGTTCGTCCTGCTCTGGTTGGTTTGGCGGTAGAGCCGGCTCGTCGTCTGGCTCCGACGGAGGTAAACCCGGTTCCGGCGGCGGCAGGCCTGGCGACTCCGGCTTGGGATGGCCGGGAGGCAAGCCTGGCTTCTCTCTTTCCGGCTTCTCCTTTTCCGGTTTGCCCGGCGGATTACCCGGCTGCGCCATTTCCAGTTCAACCCGAGCGAAGCCATGACCGTTGCTGCTGATCAGCTCCTGTGGCAGAGCGAACACAATGGACGATAGCAACTCATCCTTCATCGGCTCGCCGAATTCGCGAAACACTTTCGAGACGGCCGCCAAACACTCGAGCCGTAAACGATTGTTCATCTGAACTCGGAAACGAAGGTTTTCGACATCTAGCAAAGATTCGCGTGCATTCATTGACAGGTCTCCTTTCAAACGGGGAAGCCCTAAACCTTGAAGACTAAGCCTAATGAAGTATCTCAATCGAGGAGATGGATTGCGGCGGAGTCTATACTTAACCCCGGTCTTTTTCAAGGCCCAATCCTGGCTTGACGCCTACCGGAGCTGCCTGAGGCTGAATGACCAGCCGCAGCCATTCCTGGCTTGTCACACCGGCCTCGAAACAAGCGCTGCGTCGAACGAAACCCCATTTATTGTAAAAACAACGCCATGAGCCAAGGACTCTATCAAACGTGCGAAAGCCCTCCGCAGTTTGCTCATGCAAGCTGCGATGAACCATCTTAGCCCGATGAGCGATCCCCATCGAAAATCCCGCTTTCCGCAGGGCCAGACTGTAATCAATATCATCGCCGCCGGCCAGCATGCGCGGGTCGTGTCTCACACGACCGGCCGTCTCCATTCGTACCAACAACGCCATGTGGCCGGCAAACTCCACTCGCGAATAAGCCACGGATTCAGGGACAGATTGCCAATGCCAGTCCCAGACCCGCACTGCCATTCCTTCAACATTCTCGTAAATCAGGTCAAGCGTTTGCTGTCCCATAAAAAACGTCTCACCGTTGAATTCCACAACCGAACCACAGGCGTCCAGTCCGTTATCCTGGAGAACGGTCCAGGCATTCAGCAGCCAGGATTCTGTTAACTGAACATCGTCGTCCAGGTGTATCAAAAAGCAGTTCTGCTGATCCTTCCAATCTTCACTCACCATATCTTCAAGATGACACTTGCCGCGCATATAAGTATTTAGCGGCGAGTACTTGTAAACGATCCTTGGATGATGAAAGAAGCTGGAGCGCTGAAAGCGTTCGCGATGCGCGGGCGCGGAACCATTATCAAAAATGAAGATCTTGAAATCAGCGGCAGCCGGAAACTTCAGATCGAGAATTGATTTCAAGAGGGCCTGAAGGCTTTCCGCGCGGTTGTAAGTCAGGACTGCAAAATAGAACATCTATTCTTATCTCGTCGTTTGTGTGACATCCATCATGTCGCCATCCTGACTTCACAGGAGGACAGCTCGGCAAGCAGTAAGTTCCATCCAGAAAACTCTTTTATCTTAATCCTTTGACGAGGTACAGGTCGGTAAGATGCCGGTTAAAGGCGTAGACGTATCCTTTGCCGTCGGGCGTCAGCAAAACATTGACGGGGCCAAGAATGCCGGCGGGATCTGAGGGCATGATTTCTTTCGCCAGCTCTTTGTGTCCGGTAGCAAGATCCAGTTTGTAAATTTTCACGGGCCTCTCGCGATCATGATAGACGTAAAGCGATTGAGCGTCAGTGCCCCAGCGAATTACTCGATCTTGCTCGTCGAGTCCGGGAATTGTTCGAGGCTCGCCCCCGGACAGGGGATAAAGGGCCTGTTTGTTGTCCCGGTCTCGAGCCACCAGAAACTTGCCATCAGGTGAAACGAGGAAGCCCCACATACCCTCCGGCGTAACCGGCCGTGGACTGCCGCCGTCGATGCTCTGGACGTAACTGCGATCAGCGTGGCCCGGTTCCTTTCCTATGAACACGATGTTCCTGCCATCCGGCAGCCATGAAGCGCCATAGCCGTAATGTTCAATTCCAAAACGTTCGAGTCGTTTGGCCTCACCAGCGCCGGTTGGGAGGAGAACTAGCTCGTTCGAACTGAACAAAATGGATACGACCCACTTGCCATCGGGCGATCGGCCGAAGCCATAGCCCTCACCCAATCGAACGGCCGGAGAACCGTCAGTCTTGCCCAAGTAGATCGCATAGTTGGCGCCGCTCCCCTGGCCAAATTCAGTGAATATGAAAGACTCTCCATCGGACGACAGGTCCGTGATCAGCACCCAATTAAGCCAGGAGAGATCACGCTCTTTAGTTTCGCCGGGACGCAGTCCTGCGATCGGGGTAGAATAGTTGCTGCCCGTCAACAAAACGCTGCCGTTGCGCGAGATGTCGTGCAGCCTTAAATTCACCGGTGCCCTGGTGACGACCCTTTGCTTTCCTGAGAGAGTTACAGCGTAAAGCGCCTGAGCTTCGCCGGTCTTGGTAGCGGTGAACCAGACCTCGTCGCCGTCGGGAGACCATGCCAGACCATCTTCTCCACTCCAGTTTTCGGTAAGCTTCTTCGCCTGCCCCCCGGAGTCAGCTACCATAACAAAACCACGACTATCTCCATGAATCGGATGCTCGAGGAACGCTACCATGTCACCATTTGGCGAAACACGCGGATTGCTCGCGTAACCTTCGCTGGTGTGGAGCACCTTACCGATCGGATATTCAAGTTGATTACGCAGCTTATCAACGCGAACCACCGCGAGATTACTGCCGTCCGGGCCCCAGTCGGCTTCGCGGACCTTTTCCAGCATCTCTCTTGGGACCCCGCCGGCCAGCGGCATCCTTGCCAATGTTCCCTGATTGACGAAGTGAAAAAGATATCTGCTGTTTAAGAGCACCGCCATCTCCTCGGAAGGAGAGACCGACAACATTAGCGTGTTCGGCACTACCAAACTTTGCACGTTAGGCGATTCGGCGCGCATGGAATAAATATCGATAGGATTTCCATTCCAGGTGGCGCTGAAATAGATTCCCTGGCCATCGGAAGTAAACCGTGCAGTGTAAATCGAACCGCGGCGAAAAGTGAGCTGCGTGTAAGTCGGAAGCGATGTGTCCGCGGATTTGTGGCCAACAAAAAACGACAGGGCCAGCAATCCGACGACGATCACTGCCAGAGCCACAAACGCCAGCCACTTGCGGCGGCCTTTGTTTTCCTCGGTGGATATCGCCGGGTAGGCCGCACTATAAGTGCCGGAGTGGCTGAACACCGATTCCAGTCCGAAAGCCAAATCACGTGCCGACTGAAACCGATCCTGCGGCTGCTTTTCGAGGCAGTGCGTGATGACCCGCTCGAGTGCTGGAGAAAGGGTTCGGCCCGATATTTGGATAGGTGGCGGCTCCTCTTTAAGGATCGCGTTCATCGTTTCCACCGACGAATCGCCCCGAAAGGCGCGCGCGCCCGTTACCATCTCGTACAACACGGTGCCGAAAGAAAAAATGTCGGAACGCTGATCGACCGCACGCCCGCGAACCTGTTCGGGAGACATGTATCCCATTGATCCCAGGATCGCCCCTGCGAATGTGACCACACGTTTGGTTTGAACCTGGGAAGTTGTCTCTTCAGGAACCTCGGTATCCAAAAGCTTCGCCAGACCAAAGTCGAGAATCTTCGCGTGACCGTCGGTGGTGATAAAGATGTTCTCGGGCTTCAAGTCACGATGGATGATTCCCTTTTCATGAGCCGTCGCCAGTCCGCGCGCGATTTGCACTGCATACTCGACCGCCTTACGCGGGGGCAGCACACTTCCCAGCAACCGATCGCGCAGCGTCTCGCCTTCCAGCAGTTCCGAGACCACATAAGTCGAGCCTTCGAAAGTGCCGATATCGAAGATCACGAGAATGTTGGGATGATTGAGTGAGCTGGTAGCACGCGCTTCCTGTTCGAATCGGTGCAGGCGTTCTTTGTCCTGTGACAGTCCCGGCGGCAGGACTTTTACGGCTACGTCGCGGCCCAGCGAAGTGTCGCGCGCACGATAGACTTCGCCCATGCCACCCGCGCCAATGAGCGCGCGTATCTCATAGCGGCCCAGCAAAGTACCGGTCGCAATACTCATGGGGAGCTGCTAGCTGTGTTTACCCCTTGTCAGGTGGTTTCTTACCAGATAAGCGCCGCCATTTTAGATGAGTTCTGGCGGGGGCGCTAGAGCGAACGTCCCAAGGTTGGCTTGGGAGCGGAATGAATTCAACCTTAGCGGTCTGTGGATGGGCGCCCACCAGCTTAACGAAGCGTTTGACATCTTCACGCGTCCGTTCCATCTTCCGGCGGCTTTCAAGATATGACTGCCACTGAGCGGTTTGAGTTAGCGCTTTGGTTGTTTCCTGATCTAGTGCTTGCGCCATCACAGCGATCAGATCGCTGACGACGCGGGTGTGATCGAGCAGGGATGCGATGATCGAATGAGCCAGTTCGGCTTGATCGAGATCCGGATCGGACTCATCTGGGACAGTATTGGTTTGTTCGTCGGCCATCACGTCGAAATGTTGTTTAAGTCAGAACCGCCTGCGGTAGCGGGCGGTTGATCCTACTATCGTTGGCCCCTTAATCTGACGCCTGCTACCGCTCTTCTCGTTGGTACACTCGTGGCGCGCCTACGGAGCTAATCCGAGTACCAACTTCCTCGGATAAACGGGAGGTCTGCTATTGTTCCCCTAATGTCGTCGTCGCCCACTGAGATTTTCACCGGCGTCCCCGGCGCAAGGTAATCATACTTCACGTAACCAAGCGCAACTGTGCGCGCGAGACACGGCGAGAGAGTAGACGACGTAACTCGACCGATCTCTTTTTCTTCATCGGCGAGAATTCTGGCGCCTCTATCCAGAGTAGGGTCACCTTCAAGAATGATTCCGGTCAGTTTCTTGGCCACATGACCACGGTACTTGATGCGCGCGATGATCTCCTGGCCGACATAACAGCCCTTGGAAAAACTCACGGCGTCATCCAGATTCGTTTCCGTTACAACGTTCGTCTCGTCCATGTCCACGCCGTAACGGGCGATGCCGGCTTCGATGCGCAAAGTTTCACACGCCTCTGAACTGACGCCTTGCGCGCCGGCGCTGGTTAACGAGTCACGCAAATCCCCGGCAGCCTTCGCGTCAATGAAGAGATCGAAACCGTCTTCGGCGGTGTGTGTGGCGCGAATCGCCGTCACCTGTCCATCGGCAAAGTTTGTCCTGGCGACTTGCTGCCGCTCAACTTTGGCAGCTGCTTCACCGAGCGTGGCACTGATGATTTCCCCGGCCAGCTTTCCCTGGATCGAAAGCGTCACCGTCTCTTCAGTCAGATCCGTGACGCGGAAATCGCCGGCCATCGTGAAGCGTTCGAGCAACTTCAAAACGGTCGCGTGGGTTGCGCTCTCAGTGTCGATTAAAAATCCATCGTCGCGATGAATGACGCGGACACTGGCCAGCAGGCGGCCCTGTACGTTCGGAAAGACAGCCGGCATCCAGGAATCAACCGCCAGGGTTTTCATGTCATTGGTGATCAGGCCGTTAAGAAACATCACGACTTCCGCGCCGCTGACCAGAATGCGTCCGCGGGAGGAAAGTTCCATCAGGCCTGCCCCGCCATCGCGGACGGCGGAGTATTCGGTGGTGCCTTGGAATGTTTCAGCCATTTTGTTCGCGCTTCACGCTCAGGCGGACAGGATGTCCGCGCTCCGAGATTGCAGGACCGCCCGTGCGACAACTGAGTAATCTTGCAACTGTGCCGCTTCCTTGCGGCTGGTAATCAGAACCTGCGGACTTGGATGATAAAGGGGAATCAATAAGCGTCCGTTCCATCTTCGAATCCTGGCCGCGTCATTCTTTAAATTGAATTCATGATAGTGAAGCAACTTCAGCGCATCAAGCGCCGCTCCTCCCAACGTCACAATCACCCGCGGTTCGATTAGTTCGATTGTGCGGCTGAGAAAGCTTGAGCAGTTTCGCAGTTCGCCGGCAGTCGGCCTGCGGTTCGCCCCTGATGCTTTCCGCGGATTGCAGAGCGCGGCGCTGGTGATGAAGATCTCGTTGCGTGGCAAACCGATTGACGCCAGGAACCGCTCGAAGTTCTGGCCCGATTGATCGCCAGAGAATGGCACCCGCGTGCGATCCGCTCCTTTGCGTCCCGGCGCTTCGCCGATGAACATCACCCGCGCGTCGACGGGCCCGTTTCTCTCGCTCAGGACCGCGGCGCGCTCGCACATAGCCGGGCAGCGCGTGCAGACGGCGGCCTCGGCAGCCAACTCAGCAAACCGACTTCGCCTCGTGTCAGTTGAAATTCGACCCATATCGAAAAGCTATTGACTTAGCGCTCCACTTAGACTAGAAGTGCTCCGCCCTCGTAGGCTTTATCATTCAAACGAAGTTCAGGAGGAGAATTCGTATGTATCGTTTACTATTCTCGGCTCTGTTCGTCTTGGCAATTGCGGTTCCGGCCGCGATGGCTCAGGACCCTACCAAAGTCGATGCCAAGCATTACAAGGTTGAATTTCAGAACTCGCGCGTGCGGATAGTTAGAGCGCATTACGGCCCGCACGAAAAGTCAGTGATGCACAACCACCCGGATTTGGTCGCGATCTTCCAGACCGATGGCCGCGTCAAGTTTACCTATCCAAACGGGAAGACCGAAGAGCGAGACATGAAAGCGGGACAGGCGCTCTGGACACCTGCAACCAGACACTTGCCTGAGAACCTGACCGACAACGACATGGAAGTGATCCTGGTCGAATTTAAGACGGCGCGCAAACCGGCCGCGAAAAAACCAGCTACTACCAATACAACCACCACCAAGCCTAAGTAGGGTGGCCTCGGGGCCCGCTCCTCCTCCGGGCCCCGACAGAAATTTACCGGGTCACGGTGATGTCACGGGTGGTCTGATTATACCCGCCGTTCTTCACCAGATTCCCGTCCTTGTCGACCAATTCGAGTACGATCGTGTGCTTACCGCTGATCCATCCGCTCAACCAGATGGGTTCCCACTTGTCGATAAACTTCGCCTCTCCATTTACCGTGTAACGCACGCGATACTGGCCACCGTCGCCCTGAAGTTTTGCGTTCGCCAGCCAGAAATCGATCATGATCGGATCCGCGTCTTCGCCTTTGTACTCGCCCTTCGGGCGGCTGTAGGTCAGCAGCGGCTGTGTCGGATCGACTGCGCTGGCGTAACTTGGAGGAAAATCTTTGCCTTCGCGCGCCGGTGTCGCGCTGGCCGTCGCCGTCGCAGTTTTGCTGGGCTCGGGCTTTGCGGCCGGACTCTTCGTCGGATTGGCCATCGTTTGGCCATCTTTGGTAGTGGTGGGCTTCGCAGCGTCGCCGCCGCCTTTCACAGTGAACTCGACGAATTGAAAGGCACCCTCGTTCTTGTAGCTTTCATGCCAGGGCCGCGAGGGGAAGACGCGCAAAGTATGTTTGCCTTCGGTCACGTTACGCATCTCAAAAGGCTGGTTGAGTTCGTAGTAAGCCTCGTAAGGTTGATTGTCGAGAATGACGTGGATGTGATTGCCTTTTCCGTTTACCGGATCCTTATGCGGCATATAGCCCTTAAGATCACCGCTTAGATCCAGTTTGACAACCACGGTCGATCCATTGATGACCGCGTTCTTCGCCGGCGAAATGATCTTCAGGACAGGTTTTGCGTCATCTTGTTCGCCGCGCGCTTTCATCATGTCGACGATCTTTTGCGGGCGCGGCACCACCGTTAGACTCTGCACGCCCGGAGGGGTAGCGTTGGTAGTGGCCGTGGTGTTTGGGTTAGCGTCCTTCTGTTGGCAACCGGCCGGCACCAGCAGTGCGGTAAAGCAAAGACTAAAAAACAATAGAGAAGTGTTCGGGATTCTCATGGCTCCTCCAGATCGATTACTTTACGGATTTGACTTTATCGCATTATCGCAAAAAGCGGGCAGGGCACAAGCCCTGCCCGGGTTTATGGAGTGCGGTGGCAAGCGTAGCGCGACACCGCTTTGGATTGACATAAAGTTAGCTAATAAAAGCGCCGTCGCCGCTGCGCTCTGCCGGCACACTCCAAGTCCTAAGCCGCCAGACGCGCGGTCTGCGTGCGTAGACGTTTGTCGACCGCGCTCCAGTCAATATTCGAAAAGAACGCCTCGATGTATTTCGGTCGATCCGCAGGTTTATAGTCGAGCAGGTATGCATGCTCCCAAACGTCCATCACCAGCGCGGGATTGAACCCGGCGACATTGCCGGTTTCATGCAGCGTGATCCAGTGATTCGACAGTCGTCCGTTGGCGGGATTCTCATAGCAGATTGCCCAACCAACCCCGCGCATCTTGCCGATGCCGACAAACTCAGCTTTCCAGATGTCATAGCTGCCAAAGCTTTCCTCGGCTGCCCTGCGAAACGCCGAACTGTTATTCGGATCGCCGGTCCCGCTGCCGGTTTTCAGATTGTCAAAGTAGTATTCGTGCAAGACCATCCCGTTGTATTCAAACCCGAGCCGCCGGTTCAGCTCAGAGTATTCCGCGAACTCTTCCTGATCGACTTTGCCGCCTTTGACGAATTCGGCAATCTTTTCGTTTAGCTTATTGGTTTCTTTGACATAGCCTTCATAAAGCTTGAAATGCATCTCGATCGTTTCGTCTGAGATGCCTTTCAGGTTGCTCAGATTGAACTGTCTTGCTTTGTAACTATTGGTAGAACCCATTGTCACCTCCCTGGAATTAGTGCTGTCTGTGCCTATACGAGCGCACTCGTGTATTGAGAGACTCTCCCCACTTTAGGGCAAGTATTCAGCGAAAGTGTGGCGAAGCGATGGAGAGGATGAACCAATAGTGTTGCGAGAGGAAAAGTGGCGCAGCCTTCAGTCAGTTTCTACGAGACCGAAAGCTGCGCCACACATTTTTCCTACTGCGGACAAAAGCTTGCTCTACCTTCCGCCGAAAATCTGCCAATCATGTTCTGAAGTAGCCATGAATAGGATCATCGGTAAAGACAGCCAGGCATTAGTACGCGAGGCAACGAACGCCTGTCTCGCCAATTCCGGCGCGGCCGGCGGCCCGCCCTGAAAAGCGGCGATCATCCGTTTGTTATTGGGCCAGATAATTCCCCAGACATTCAGCAACATGATTAGCCCGAGCGCACCGCCAATGCCGATGGACAGAGAGTTGTTGGCGGCTACGTGCGTGCCCACTGTCAAATTGGAATCAAGCCATTTCACAATGACGAACGACATGGCGACGACCAGTATCAGCGCCACGATGGCAAAGACGCGACCGTCCTTAATCAAGGCCGGAACTTTCTTGATTATCAGGAATTCGATCAGGAACGTGACGATGGGGATGATCATCCAGACGATCAGTACCACCCATCCATTTACCTTCCCCCCCGCATTGTTGGCATTGTGGACGTCAGCCCTGAGAATGTACATCGCGTAGTACCCCAGGCCCGCCAACACGGTAATCAGGGCGCCCCAGCGGAAGTACCACAGCGCCGGCAGCAGCAAATCAGGGTTGACCTTTTTCTTGGTATCGGCATCGAGCTTTTTCTGCAGCGGCACGTTCACCAGATTGAAGAAGTAAAGCAGACCAATCCAGGCTATTCCGGCAAGGATGTGTAGCCAACGCATGGCAATGTGGGAAATTTCGCTCGCGGTCGGTGTCTTGAAAAGTCCCTGAAGCATTGCCAGACCCACTTGCGTAGTGTCGAGAATCATAAGTTCCTCCAAACTAGTTCGTCTTGTCGGCACGCACTACTGCCAGGCAGACCATTAGAAACAGTGACCGGTAAACACTCCTGCTTGTCTTTATTTCGTTCGCAGATTACACCCAGAGCCTGTCATGACGCAACACTTTTACAAGATAGGGTTTCCTCAAACTCACTTGCCAGGGCCCGTTCTTCTGCGGTAAACGTACAGCAAATGAAACGAAGGATTTGCTTTGCCGGTCTGTTGATGGTGTTCGTCGTTGGCGACGCCTGGGCGCAGCGGCAACGTAAGGTTGCTTCTGCCGGCAACGCCGGGCGGACATTGACGGTGCTGACCGAACCAAACGCGCCCAACGCTATCGTCTGGTTGGACGAGATTCGTCGCGGCGCAACCGATGCCGCGGGAAGACTCGCGGCGCTGAAAGTTTCCGCGGGTGCGCACACTTTGCGCGTGCGCGCCGCCGGCTTTAAAGAAATCACGAGTCCGGTAACCGCCGTTTCTCGCGGCGAGATCAAGGTGCTCCTGGTGCGCACGACTGACGAAGCTGAGCTTACTTTTCAGCAAGCCGAAACGGCGCGCGAAACCGCGAAGGATGACGAGTCACGTCAGAAGGCCGCTGATCTCTATCGCCGAACGATACAACTCCGCGCGGCTTTTCCGGCCGCACACGTTGGATTGGCGCGCGTGCTTCTGGATCTCAACGACACCAACGGCGCCCTGGCCGAAATCGAAGCCGCGCGGCGTTACAAGGCCATCTATCCCGAGGCGTCAGCGGTCGAAGGTCGCATCTATCGCGAGTCGGCGCAGACCGACGAAGCGATAGGCGCATTCAATCGCGCTATTCGCGAAAGTCACGGATTCCAACCTGAGGCCCATGTCGGAATCGGTCGAGTCTATGAAGAGAAGGGCCAGTACGACTTGGCCGCGCGCGAATTCCAGATCGCCATCGATCAGCTTTTTGAGACTGAGCCAATCATCTATCAATTGCTCGGCGCGGCTTACGAGAAGGCGGGAAAAAATAAGGAAGCGGTTTTAGCTTACGAGGACTATTTACGCCTGGCTCCCAACGGCTCGCTGGCCCCGGCGGTGCGATCGATCGTCGAGCAGTTGAGAGAGCAACCACCGTCGAAATAAGTCCTTCAACCACGGATGGACACAGATGGACACGGATCAGACTAAGTGAAATAATTGGGTTTGTTCTAAATCCGCGCGTACCTGCGTGAATCCGCGGCTAATTCTATGACGACACCCGCACCCTCGATTTCAAAACGCGTCTCGCGCAAAGCAACTCAGTTCACTGAATCTGTTATTCGCGAGATGACCCGCGAGGCGATGAAGTATGGCGCGGTAAACCTCTCGCAGGGCTTTCCCGATTTCGCGGCGCCGGAAGATATCAAGCGCGTGGCCATGCAGGCCATCGCCGACGACATAAATCAGTACGCGATCACCTGGGGCGCGAAGGATTTCCGCGACGCCATCACCCGCAAAACCAAATGGTATCTCGGGCTGGAGATCGATCCGGAGACAGAGATCACAGTAACTTGCGGCTCAACCGAAGGCATGATCGCGGCGATGATGGCCACCGTCGATCCCGGCGAAGAAGTAATAGTCTTCGAACCGTTTTATGAAAACTATGCGCCCGACGCGATTCTTTCTGACGCGCGTCCGCAGCACGTTCCTTTGCGCGCGCCGGACTGGAGTTTTGATCGGGATGAGTTGCGTGCCGCTTTCAATCCAAAGACGAAGGCGATAATAATCTGCAATCCCAACAATCCGACCGGGAAAGTTTTTACTCGCGATGAAATGGAATTCATCGCCGGCCTTTGTCGCGAGTTTGACGCGCTTTGCTTCACTGACGAGATTTACGAACACATTCTGTATCCGCGCCCGGGCGCGGAGATCGCCCACATCTCAATGGCCCAAATCGAAGGCATGCGGGACCGCACAGTCATAGTCAACTCGATGTCGAAAACATATTCGGTAACAGGCTGGCGGGTCGGCTACTGCATCGCCTCGCCGGAAATCACCAGCGCCATTCGGAAGGTCCATGACTTTCTGACGGTGGGCGCGGCGGCGCCGCTGCAAGCCGCCGGGGCTTATGCTCTGGCACTGCCGCCGTCTTACTACGATCAGCTTCGGTCTGATTACGAAGCGCGCCGGGATTTGATTCTGCCCGAGTTGGAAAAGGCCGGATTCAAAACGTTCCGCCCCGACGGCGCTTACTACATCATGACCGACATCAGCGGCTTTGGTTTCAAGGACGACATAGAATTCACCCGGCACCTGATTCGTGAGATTGGCGTCGCCTGTGTGCCGGGCTCGAGTTTTTATAGCGATCCCGCGCTGGGCTCGCAGCAGGTGCGCTTCTGTTTTTGCAAGAAAGACGAGACGCTTTTGTCGGCGGCGGAGCGACTAAGTAAGCTGCACGGATAGTTTCCACTGTCTTCTTGACCTTGCTCCTCATCGGGCCTAGCATAGACTCGAAACATACCCCAACAATTGAAACGTCCGGCTTGAAAACGTAAGGAGATCTCTCATGGCCGAGGAATCAACCGGCAAGTGCGCGCATGGCGCTTGTGATTGCCCTATCGAGGAAGGCAGCAAGTACTGTGGCGAATATTGCCGGGAAGCTGAGAAATCACACGTGTTGGAAATCGGCTGCGGCTGCGAGCACGCAGCATGTCGTTAACGCACGGGCGCGCCTTGGCTTCAAGCATTTGTTCGTCTTTGGATTGTCGCTAGCAACGGCGCTCCTCCACGCCGTGAGATATCAGTTCGCCTATCTTCCCACCCCTTCCTTTGGTTTTCTTACAACCGAATTGTAATCAAACCGTCGCGTAGCGAGCAGCAACTGTCTCTAGAATCTTGTGCATCAACCGTGCATCACGGAGGAGAAACTGCCGCATCCCGATCGGCGGCGCTGGTTTCAAAAAAAATCCACACGACATTTGCATTTCCGAACGAATCTAATTCGCCGCTCGCTTGTCGACTATGGCCGGCGGCTTAGCGCGCCGGCGCAGGCGCAGGAGCAAACGGAAACATGAAGAAAATTATTCTCGGGCTTTCACTTACAATCGCAACGGCCGGCGTGGCGTTAGGGCAGACGACTTCAACGCGGTCAAGAACCGTGGCCAACAACGAAACTTCCGCGTCAAAGCAGGGTCGGCAGGTGAACTTGCAGTCCGGCACCCAACTCGCCGCCCAATTGGAGAACAGTCTGGACGCGCGGCGCGCGAAGCCTGGAGACCGCGTGGTTTTGAAAACCGTTTCCGCGGTCAAACAGAATGGCGAAACCGTGGTGCCTAAGGGCGCGCGATTGATCGGCCATGTAACCGACGTTCAGCAACAAACAAAGGCGACCGGCGAGTCGCACATCGGCATTCTTTTCGACAGTCTGCGGACCGGATCGACTGAGACTCCGATCACGGCCACCATTGTGTCTATTACTCGGGCGCAGACCCAGGCGCGGGCCAACAATGATCTGCTTGAATCCGGCACGATGTCATCGTCCAGCTCGCGGTCCAGCTCACCCGCCACCAGCGGACAGCGTGGCAGCGGCGGCGGGCTGCTGGGCGGAGTTGGCAACACGGTTGGCGGCGTCGCTAACACTACCACCTCGACCGTGGGAAACGTCGCGGGAACGACGACCGGCGCGGTGGGCAGTACGGTTGGCGCTACTACCAACACGGTCGGCAGCACGACAGGTAATCTGACTGGCTCTCTGCGAGGATTGCAAATCACCCAATCAAGCAACGCCTCGGCAGAAGGCGGGTCGACTCTCAGCTTGAGTGGCCGCAACCTTCACCTGGACAGCGGGGCGACTTTCAATCTCGCGGTCAGCAATTCCACCAGCGTTGGCAATCAACCCTAGAACCCGACAACTGGGCCGGATGAGCCACATGACTTGCGGCGACAGCGGAGCGGTCCGCGTCGCCGCGATTTCTTGTGGCATGCTTCTTGAGAGCCAGACTTCCGAAAGAACCTGATGCACACTCAGTGCGTCGGCAGTTTCAGCGGGCCCGCGTTGACAACCGCGAAGGCGCTTTGTTAGCGTGAGTTCGCTTAAGAAAGTCAGTAGAGTATCGTGCTGGTGCTTGCCATACACCGGCCTTAACTCGATCGTTGATGCAGAATCACAATGCCCGTTTCGGGGCCGTCAATCCACGCCTGGCAATTACGCTCGCGCTTTCGATCATCCTGACCGTCGCGACCGCGTGCCATATAGTTAAGAAACCCGTCGAGGTCGAGAAGCTACTCACGCCCGTCGCGGCAGCCGACCCCACTCAACTGATAACCGCGGTCAACAGCCTGGTGGGCGTCCGTTCAATCCATGGCAAAGTCGATATTCAGTTTGAAGACACTTCGTTTGCTACGTCGGGTATCGCGGAAAAATATCGCACCGCTGACGGATCGGTAACTCTACAACGGCCGGGCAAGGTCTATCTGATCGTCCAGGGACCCTTTGCCACGGATGTGGCGCAGATGACCTCAGACGGCGAACACTTCCGGATCGCAATCTTGAAGGGTGACGAAAAGTACAGGAGGTTTGTGCGCGGAACGAACAACGCTGTCTATCCAAAACTCGAGATGGATGGCAACGCCGACACTGGCAAAAAGGGAAAGCCAAACACTGAAGCGCAGACCGTGAATGCGCTTTCGAATCTGCGGCCGCAACACCTGACCGACGCGCTCCTGCTGAACCCGATTGACCCGCACGCGCCGGGAATAATGTATGCGCAGAGTGAGTTTTTTCAGTCAGAGAAGGACACCAGCCAGCTAAACAGCACGAAACGCGTCGTTCGCAGCTATTACTTTCTGGACGAGCTGCAGGCGAGCAGCGATGGCGCCGCGCGTTTGCTGAGGCGTTTCTGGTTCGACCGGGTTAACGGAATTAGACTGGCCCGGTTACAAACCTTTGACGGGAAGGGCGCTTTGATTACCGATGTCAGCTATGGTGAATTAAGAAAGTTTGGCGCCGAAGGCAATGTCCTGTTGCCGACTCAGGTAGGCTTGACCAGACCGCAGGATCACTACAAGATGACGATTACTTATCAAACGCCTGAAGGTGTCACGCTGGATCGAGACTATCCGCCCGAGGTCTTTGTGCTGGAAAACAAATGGGGTTTGAGAGAAGCCGACCTCGACGCGCAAAACAAGACCACCCCACCAAAGAACTAGCAGCACCTTGGCACTTCCTGGTAGCGACACCTGAACAGTTTGGTAGCGTCCCGCTTGATAACGATGTTCAGAGTACCGTCTTTAGTTAGGCTTTTATCAAGCGATATAGAGCGCATCTGCACTTGAACACTCTAAAAGCTCTGAAAGGAGGGCACCTTTCGCAGCTCGTCCGGTTAGGTGTTCCTTACACGCTTGTATTAATATTCCGGGCTTAAGAAGAGGCTTTCCTTGGACAGTCTAGTCGTTTCCAACATTCGTCAGCGTCCGCTTCGTTCGGCGATCAGTGTGCTCGGCGTTGCTCTCGGCGTAACGCTGGTCATGCTGTTTACCGGACTGTCGCGCGGGATGTCGGACGATTTGCAGCGGCGCTCTTCCAACGTCCGCGCGGAAATAATTTTTACCCGGCCCGGGTCGTTCCAGACGACTTCGACCTCAGCCAATCTGAGCACCAAGTATGTTGAGCTGCTGAAGCAGATCGAAGGAGTTGACGCGGCGGTGCCCGTCATTCGTCACTTTTATCCGAGTGGTGTTTGGGGTATCGATCAAGTCGAAGGGGTCGATTGGGATAGCTTTGCTAAAATGAATAATGTTCGTTTGGTGCAAGGCAGCGCGCCGCGCCGGGCTGATGAAATTGTGATCGACGAGACCAAGGCCAGCCGTAATCATCCGGTTGGCAGTCAGCTAAAGCTCTTCGGCGACAAGCCGTACCGCGTCGCGGGCATCTATGCTCCCGAATCCGGCGCGCGCGCCAAGCTGTCGCTCGAAGCGATGCAGACCGCGCTGGAGGCCCCGGGCAAATGCAGCTACATCTTCGTGAAGTGCAAAAACCCGAACGAGCAAGTTGCGGTCGCCAGGCGAATCAGCGAAAAGCTTCCGGGAAACAAGGTCCAGTTTACGCGCGAATTTTTTCCCAGCGTCGAGAGTTCAATTCCCGGGCTGGCCATTTTCATGCGCGTGCTGGTTATCCTGTCAGCGGTTGTCAGTGCGCTGGTGGTCATGCTGGCCATGCACACCACGATTACTGAACGCACCCGTGAGATCGGGATCCTGAAAGCCATGGGCGCCTCGCGCGGCTACATCATCAGCGAGATTGAAAGGGAAGCCTTGTTGATTAGCGGGATGGGCCTGGTAGTCGGTTTTGCGTTGGCAGCCCTGGCTGGATACGGCATTCATAAGTTCACCGGCTTAATCTTCGAATTCGGTGGCTGGTGGGCCCTGACAGCGGCCTTGATTGGGTTGGGGGGTGGCGCGTTAGGCGCCTTCTATCCGGCCGCACGCGCAGCCAACCTCGATCCGGTAAACGCCCTGGCCTACGAGTAGCTTGAATCATCGGCGATTAGTGAGGCTTTAGAGTCTCAGGATCTTTCGACGACTACTGTCGGATTAACAGGACTGGTGCAATAGAATTGTCCTGACCGTGGAAGACATGGCAACGATCTTAAAAGCTGAGAATCTCGAAAAAGTTTACCGCGTCGGCAAAGTAGACGTGCCCGCTCTGAGGGGCGTATCGCTGGCGATCCAGGAGGGCGAGTTTGTGGCCGTGATGGGACCTTCCGGTTGCGGTAAATCGACCATGCTGCATTTGCTGGGCGGTCTCTTGACGCCTACCAAAGGCCGCATCATCATCGACGGCGAGGATTTGACCGCCGCATCTGACTCCAGGCGCACCGACATTCGCCGGCGAAAGATTGGCTTTGTGTTTCAGCGCTTCAATTTGTTTCCCACCTTGACCGCGGAAGGCAATCTCCGCCTGGCTGAGCGCATTCATGGGAACGGCGCGGACGATCCCGACCGGCGCCGGGAAATTCTGCGCATGCTGCATTTAGAGGACAAGATGCATCACAAGCCGCTGGAACTTTCCGGAGGAGAGCAGCAGCGCGTGGCGCTGGCGCGAGCCGTCGTCAACCGACCCGCCATCGTTCTGGCTGACGAGCCCACGGGAAATCTCGATTCCGAGAATTCAGCCCTGGTCTTGAAGATGTTTCGTGAGCTGAACGACCGGTTCAATCAAACGGTGATCATGATTACTCACAACCCCGAAGCCGCCGCCGCGTGTCAACGCGTCATCCAGATGCGCGATGGACATATCGTCTAGCCGCGCTGCCTTTTGCCGCAACCGGATCGTCAACGTTGCCGACCTGATCAGAGGATCGTCTGGGTTTGGAATCACATTTGCCTCGACAAACCACCAGCGGGCGGCTGATAATCACGGCGACGCGAAAAGGAAGTTATGAGCTTCGTAAGCAATACAGCTAAAAAGATCGCTTTCTGGACCTATCCGCGCACGTCGTGGCAGTGGGATGTACTGTGCGTGTTGATCCTGGTTTTCATATTTCTGACGCCGAAAAGCTGGTTTGCGAACACGGCTTTTCAGCGGAGTCACGCGGCTCAGATGACTATTGTGATGAGCACTGATGTCGCTGGGGCTCAACTAGATAAGGCTGAAATCGAGCGTCGTGCCAGACAGCTCGCAGGCCGGCCTGACGCGTCGGTGACCGGCGTGCGTGAGCGGCGTGACGATTCAGGCAGATTAATCGCTTATGAGGTTGACATTCGCTGACCATCCTTTATAATTTTCGGGCATAATTCGCCATGAGGCGCGATGTCCGCCAGAGCGCACTCAAGGTTTCATAGGGGCCCGCAGGGGCCTTAAGTTTTAGGACGGGAGCTATTTATGAAGAAAATATTTTCGGTTACTTTCGTCGCCGCGTTGCTCTTAACCCTGGTGTCTTTGCCGGGTGCCACTACGGCGAACGCGCAGGCTGGCCTGGTCAGCTCGATTCTTAACCGGCTGGAAAAGAATCGACAGAGCCTCAAGACGCTGCGGGCAAACATCGATATGTGGAAGTACAACGCCCAGCTTCGTGATGAGGATCACTATCAGGGTCTAATCCTCTACATTCCCGGTGTGGGAGGAAGCCGCAATTCCTTTGTGCGTCTTGAGTGGACCAGCCCTCAGCATGAGACGCTGGCAGTCGCAAAGGGAAGCTATATGTTCTATCGTCCTCGATTGAAAACAGTCGTGGTGGGAACTACGCGTTCGGTTGCGGGAGGTAAAAACAATGACGTGCTCGAACTGATGAGCATGTCCGCCACTCAGTTTCGTACCAAGTTCGGTGAATTTCAGGATGTGCGCGACGAGACGTTGGGGGGTGGCGTGTGGACCCAGCACTTCAGGGTTACTCCGAAAGGCCCGGCAAGTTACCAGTACATCGAAGTCTGGGTTGATAAAGAAGGATTGCCCGTGCAGACAAAGATGGTGGAAAAGAATAATGATGCGACCACTGTGCGTCTGACTAACGTTCAAAAGAATTCAACGATTTCCCCGGGTGAATTCGAGCTCAAGCTGGATTCCAGCGTCAAACGAGTTAAGGGCTAAGCCAGACGGTTTTGATTTTAGCTTTGGGAGGGCTTCGGGCAACCGAAGCCCTTCAATGTTTTTAGTAATGCCGTACACGCACGTTCTTGCCTTCCGGCAAGGCTCGGCATATTCTTCTCTTCACGAATTAGCTCGCATGCGAAAGACTACCTTTCTTAAGTGGAAACTGCGCCAGGCCGCTTTCATTACGCGGGCGCTGGCTTCCACCAACCATGTCGTGCTGGCGCACATAATCCCGATGCGGCGCTGCAATCTCGCCTGCGGCTATTGCAACGAATACGACCAGACTTCCAAGCCGGTGCCGCTGGATGTGATGAAGAAGCGGCTCGACAAGCTGGCGGAGCTGGGCACCTCGATCGTGACGATTTCCGGCGGCGAGCCGATGATGCACCCGGAACTGGATCAGATTATTCGGCACATTCGGTCGCGCGGTATGATCGCCGGCCTGATATCCAACGGTTATTACTTCACGCCCGATCGGATCAAGCGGCTGAACGAAGCGGGTCTTGATTCGCTGCAAATCAGCATCGACAACGTCGCGCCCGATGAAGTCTCGCGGAAAAGCCTGCGCGTGCTCGACAAGAAGCTGCGTTACCTCGCCGAGCATGCCGACTTTCACATCAACATCAATTCAGTGATTGGCGGTGGCATCAAGCAGCCGGAAGATGCGCTGACCGTGGCCGAGCGCGCCGTTGAGCTTGGCTTCTCAACCACCGTAGGCGTGATTCATGACGAAGACGGCACGCTGAAGCCGCTGACGGAAAAAGAGAAAGAAATCTTTCACGCGGTGAAGAAGCTGGGCAACAAGGATCATGCGCGGCTGAACTGGTTTCAGGACAGCATCGCCGAAGGCAGGCCTTACGAATGGCGTTGTCGTTCCGGCTCGCGTTACCTCTACATCTGCGAAGACGGACTCGTCCACTGGTGTTCACAACAGCGCGGCTATCCCGGCATTCCTTTGGAAGATTACACGATGGAAGATTTCAAGCGGGAATACAAAACCGAGAAATGGTGCGCGCCCACCTGCACAATTCAGTGCGTACACCAGGTCGGCATCCTCGACAACTGGCGCGACCCGCAAATGACCCCGGTCCAGATCCGTCGCGAACAGAAACAGAAAGAAAAAGAGCGCGTGGGCGAGGTACTAAGGGCTGATTAAGGAGTTGAGAAGCTCACCGTTCGGACTCGCAAGAGTTATTACGCTAACTGAGGATTCTCAATAACGGCCTCAATAGCTACAGCGTCTCGTGAATATCTCCGGCAACCGTATACAACGTCACCGAACTCGACAGACCCAGACCTGAAAGCCTGCCCGCCATAATCACGACCGTCTCACCCAGCTCGACCAAATCGGCCTTGAGCAATGTCTGCTCGCCAAGCTTTAGCAACTCTTCCGTACTTCTTGATCGCGAGGTGATCACCGAATCGACACCCCAGAGCAGCGACAGCTCGTTCATCACCTCGCGCGACGAAGTCAGCGCGATTATTCGCTGATCGGGACGAAGAGATGAAAGCCGTCGCGCCATCAATCCCGATTCGGTGAAGACGGCGATGATGCGGCTGTTCATTTCGTCCGCGGCGAACGCGGCCGCTTCGCACAACGCGCGGCTTACGTGGCCACTTTGCCGGCCGACCAGCTTGCTGATGATGGACCAGTTTTCGTTGCGTGTTTCCGCCGTTTCGATAATGCGCGCCATCGTCGCGACCGCGGCGACGGGATACTGGCCGGTGGCGGTCTCGCCGGAGAGCATCAGGCAATCCGAGCCGTCCCAGACAGCGTTGGCCACATCCGTAGCTTCAGCACGCGTCGGCCGTGGGCTGGCAACCATCGACTGCAACATCTGGGTCGCAGTGATCACCAGCTTTCCGGCTTCATTCGCCTGCTCGATAATTGTTTTTTGATACACGGGCACCAGTTCGACGCTGGTTTCGACGCCCAGGTCGCCGCGCGCCACCATCACGCCGTCGGCGGTGGCGATGATCGTATCCAGTTGATCGATGGCTTCGGCCTTTTCGATCTTGGCAATCAGTGGTGCGCGGCTGCCGGCGGCCTCGATCAATTTTTTTGCTTCCAGGCAATCTGCACCGCTGCGCACAAACGATAGCGCAAAGTAATCGACGCCCTGCTGCGCGGCCCATTTCAGATCGTCGCGATCCTTTGCCGTGAGCGAAGGTATGGGCAGGGTGATTCCGGGCAGATTGATTCCTTTGCGCTCGCCGAGCGTGCCGCCGTTGATTACCCGGGTGACGATGTCGGTTTCGGTGGTGCTCTCAACTCGCAGCTCGATCGCGCCGTCGTCCAGAAGCACGCGCGCTCCCACGTGTACGTCTTGCGGCATGCGAGGGTAATTCGTAGCGACCTGGGTACTGTCTCCCTCGACCTCCCGCGTAGTGATGGTGAACTGTTGATTGGCTTTCAGAGTTACCGGCAGGTGATCTTTCAGCGTGCGGGTGCGAATCTTTGGCCCGGAGAGATCAACCAGCACCGCCAGCGGCCGGTTCATCCTTTCGGCCGCGGCCCGTGCCAGCCGGATGTCCTCGGCTTTTTCTTCATAGATGCCGTGCGACATGTTGATGCGCACGCCGTCGACGCCGGCGGCCAACATGGCTTCGAGTATTTGCGGGTCGCGCGACGCCGGCCCGATGGTGGCTAATATTTTTGCTCTTCTCAAAATGGTTCTTGTCAGTATCACCTGCGTCAGCGGGTGGGTCCTCTCAAAAAAGAAAAGGCACGACCGCGGGAACTCGATGCGTATAGGCTTCGAATTCCGCGCCGAATGCTTCGCGCAAGAGCTTCTCTTCGCTCTGGACGCGAATCACGGTGCCAACTGCGAATACGACGATTGCAATCAGCAGCCCGATCCATTGACTAATGGCCAGGCCGGTTGCCAGCAGCATCCCGAACATGCCCGTATAGATCGGATTGCGGACGATACGATACGGCCCTTCTGTTACTAATTTATGTCCTTCAAGCACGCGCGCGGCCAAACTCCACTGCTTGCCCAACGTGCGGATTGCAGTTGAGACAAACCAGACAGAGCCAATTGCCACGATCATGGTCAACACGGCGACGATCAACTCGAGCGGCCTTCCCATCTTAACCATCGGTGTGAAAAAGGGCCGATGCACCGACCAGACAATGCCGTAACTGACGCCCTGCAGCGCAATGCCCCAAATCGAGATGCGGTTGCGCTTACTATCCGGCGGAGCCGGTGGCTTCTGGCGCGCAAAAAACAGAACGACGAACGCAAACCACGACAGCATTACGACGGCGAACACCATCGTCGGCAAAAAATCAAGACTGAGCATCATTCCGTCGACGCAGACAAGAATTCCCTTTGCGTACCTCTTTGAGTGCCTCAGCGTCCTTTGCGTTTAAGAAAGCGCTTCATTACACTCATGTTTGAAGTTCCTGACACGCACGCTTTTTGACTTCACTGACGTTGTGTTAGCGAGGTCTGCACGACCCGCTCAAGTTCTGCCCCAGCCTCTTCCCCATAACCGGTAATGTGCTTGACCAGCTTGCCGGTGCGATCAAAAACAAAGGTCTGCGGGATATTCTCATTGTCGCCCAAATAGGCTTCGACCAGATCATCATCAGGGAATCCCAACGGATATTGAATGCCAAACTCTTTCACGTACTTGGGCACCTCGGCACGATCGTCTTCGCCACCAACATTCAATCCAATTACCTGCAAGCCCTGAGCTGCATATTGCTGTTGCATCTTAACCAGATGAGGTGTTTCGTCGCGGCACGGCTCGCACCAGGTCGCATAGAAATCAACCAGGACTACCTTTCCCAAATAGTCAGAGAGTTTCGCGCGCTGTTTGTCTTCGAGGGTCCACGCGTACTTACTGAGCCGGTTGTCGCTTGTGGTCGCAGGTGAAGGAGTCGAAGTCGGCGTATTTTGCGGCGCTTTGCTCCTCTTGCACGCGCTCCCGGGGATGAGGAGAAAGAGCAGTGACGTTATCAGCGCCACCCTGGTTCCTCCATTTTGCAGACGACCAAACACTCCGGACATTAGCTACTCCCTTTGGCCCTGGCGCAGTTCAAGTTTTCGATTCTTCTCCGAAATCAGGTTCGGCGTCAGCGTCATCGTTCTTTGGTAACTCATCAATCGTGTTCGGGTCAACGCTCCGCCCGGGCACACGATACTCTTCATTGGTCCAGCGACCGAAATCAATCAGCTTACATCGTTCGGAACAGAACGGGCGCGCAGGGTTGTCTTGCCACTCAACCGGCTTTCCGCACGTCGGACATTTAGGCACCAACCAAAAGTAAGAAGGAAGAAGGCAAAAGTAAAGGCGGAACCCATGCCGCCCCCTTTAGCAACATGCCCTCCCTTACGGTCGGGCTTCTGACACGAGACCCACGTGGGTGTCAGAAGCCCGCGCGTCAGCAAGGGCTATTCGGCGCCAGACTCAATCCAGCCCATATATTTCCGAACTCCCGCCTTCTGCTTGGCGTAGAATGGGAAGGGAGTTTAGAACGATGGCTGACTATAAAGAGAAATTTGACGACCTGCACCGCGCCGCGCGGCGCAAGGCCCGCGAATTGGACGAAAAGCTGGGCGTCACAGGCATTGTCGAAGAAGGCGCGCGAGTGGCCGGCGATGCAGCCAAGCGCGGCGCTAAAACGATCGCCGACGGCGCTGAACATTTGCGCGCCGAAGCCGGACGCTTTGCCGACGAAACGAATTTGCGCGAGACCGCCGGACGCGCGGCCGATGAAACCAGGCGCCGTGCAAAGGACGCGGGCAAGACCATTCGCGACGCTGCCGGTGACGCAAGCAAGATTATCCGCAACTCCGGGCCGGCCGGAAAAAAAGCGGGCGAGGTTTTCGACGATGCAAAAAGTTATGTGAGCACCGCGGCGAAAGTGGCCGGCAAAGGTGTGCGCGCCACGCGCGCTTCCGTCGCCGCGACCGCGGGAATCATCAAAGCCAAAGATTGGGTCAAGGAAAATCCCGGCAAGGCGGCCGTCGTTTCATTCTCACTAATCCTGGGCGTGCGCATGGGAGCATCTTTCCCCGGACTGGATGCAGTGCTGCTGGGATCACATCCGCATTGGCTTACGCATTCGGCGCTGCCAGTCTGGGGTTTGAAAAAGGCGAGCGAGAAATTTGACGAGTACCTGAAAAAGCAGGAAGCGCGGATCGCGGCGGGTGAGTTGGACGAAGCCGAGCGCGAGCGGGTTGTATTTCAACGCAAGATGGCGAAGTACGTTGGTGCCCCTTTGCTGGGCGCATTCAGTTGCGCGGCGGGCGCGGTGATGTTTGCGCAGATCGCTAGCCCTGGAGGTATCACCGGCGCGCCGATCAGTTGGCTGCTGGGCGGCAATCCTTTCCTCGATGGCGTCTGGCTATTCGCCAATGGAGTAATTTGTTTCCATCAGGGCTACAAGTTTTTCATGATCGCTTTGGCGGACCAGGAAGACGTGCAGCGGGTGGTAAGAGAGATTAAGGGGTTGTTGCCGGCGGCTGAGTCGGTACTGTGACTTTGCGGCTATGCCGCGATCTTTATTATTGTTTACTTTCAATCGTCAGGCTCTTCGCCCGCGCGCCATCGCTCAATTGCCTTGAACTTTCCAAATACTCTTTCTGCTTCGCTTGAAATTCAGTATCCGGGGTGACTTGCTTTCCGTTCTCATCAATCCACTTGATCAATTTGTGGTTGCTGAAGTAGAAGCGATTTTCTGTTTTCCTGGAGACTTTTCCTGACAGAGGTTTGTCGTAACGAAAGTCCGTGCGCAGGACGAAGATCAGTTTGCCGTCCCAAAAGTAATACTCTTCCGCCGCTTTGCCGCTTTCGCCAAAATACGTGGCGACCATCTTCATGATCGACGGGCCGTGAAAATAAGCCAGCAACCCGCCGCCTTCGGCCGAGAAGCCGGACAAATCTTTCTTGACGCGCTTGTATCGAGGGACGCTGCCGTTGATTTGCGCAGAGTGTTGTCTGATCGACTGGATTGGATCTTCACGCTGAATGCTTGCGTTTGCGAATACGTTAACGACCGCCAGCACAAAGATAAGAATTGTCAGGATTCGTTTCATTGGATTCTTCTTCTTGAAGCTCTGTCTGTGTCCTCTGTGGTTGATTCTCTGGCGAGCGGATATTCACCACAGAGACACAGAGGTACACAGAGAGCGCCCTCAACTTATCGTAATCGGGAACGGCAGAAAGCACAGCGCAAAAACAATCAGCGTGATGATTCCAATCATAGTGCGAGCGCGGCCGAGCGGTTCCAGATTTTCCGGAGGAGGATGCCGCACCCGCAGCATCACGGCCAGCAGCACGACGTAAAGGAATCCGCTGGGGCTGCCATGCCAAAACCAACCTAAAACCGAAATCAAAGCCATCGAGACGAACGCGGCGCGGCCAATCCACCAATGTGTGCGCTGGCCAAAGATTGCGAACGTGCCGTGCCCGCCGTCGAGCTGGCCCACTGGCATCAGGTTCAAAGCCGTAACCAGCAATCCCACCCAGGCGGCAAGGTAATAGGAATTCGCAAGGGAACTGGCCAGATCGATCTTAAAGACAAAGGCAATCAGACGAAACAATAACGGATCGTTGAAAGTCAGTCCCGCGGTTTCACCGGGCGGAATGTTCACGCGATGCAGCGTGAGTACTCCGGCGAAAGCAATCGGAATGATCACAATGAAACCTGCGAATGGTCCCGCCAGCCCGATATCAAATAAAGCCCGACGCGAGGGCACCGGCGATTTCATTCTGATAAAGGCGCCAAAAGTTCCCGGCAACAATCCCGGCGGTTGGGGAATAAAGAAAGGCAACGTGGCATCCACGCCATAGTGGCGGCAGAAAAAGTAATGGCCGAATTCATGCGCGGTCAGAATAGCCAGCAGCGAAGCTGAAAACTTCAACCCGGGTAACAGAACCGCCGGATGAGAGAGCGCCTGCCAGATGAGCGAACCGACTGCGGTCAGGTAGTACCAGGGAATCAGCAAAAGTGATCCGGCGCCGCCGCCGGTCGCGGGCGGAGAACTTACCGCGTTGACCTCAGAGCCGGATAACCAGACGATTCCTGAGATCGTTGTGGTGACAGCTGTGACCAAAAAGAGAGCTCCGTGCAGAAGCCACTGGCGCGCCGTGGGACGGGCGGCCTGCCTGGCGGCGGCTCCGGCCGCTGGTGTTTCCCGCGTCATAGTCTCAGTCGGTTGTGACATGAATAGTTGCGCCAACGGAAAAGCCAGAATTCATGATCCAGCAGCAAGCGATTTGGAAATCTGCAGATGCTGGTTCAAAAACCCTGGCTTCAAATCTCTGTCTTACGAAAATGCGCAGTACAACCCTACTTGCCGTTGCCGTGCGCCTGAAGCTCTTTGCCGGGCTTGAAACGGATGGTCTTACCTGAAGGAATTGCCACTTCCTCTCCAGTGCGCGGATTACGCCCCACGCCGCGCTTGCGCGGTTTGACTATAAACACGCCAAAGCCGCGCAGCTCGATGCGATCACCGCGCGCCAACGCTTCCTTCATCGAATGAAACAGGGCGTCAACGGCTTGTTCGGCTTTCAGTTTCGGAATGCCGGTTTGGTCGGCGAGACGGTTGATGATATCAAGTTTAATCACGGATGGCCTCCGCTGCAGCTTTCTTATTCTCTGGCGATTGAGTTTGGAAAATTCTGCTTGCTTACGCGTGGGGATAATAGTGAGCCGCGCTCATGACTGTCAAGCCTGGTTCCGCGAACCCGCGCTACGGGTGAAGAGGTCGCCGGCAGGGAAGCCGGCGAGGCGCAGACAACGCTGCTGTGGCCGTGCGCATCCGCTGGTTTGACAATGGCTGCGAACGACGGATAACCTCGATCAGAAAGCTTGATGAGTTGCAACGAGGGTCATTTTGCAGCAAATTGATTTGATCGTCGTTCTCCCCGTTTTGAAGCATTATGTTTGCAAAGCGATTTAACCAGCCGCCGCCGTTCGGCACAGTTCATCCAGACGATGATCGAGATATCGAGGTGCAGCGTCCCAGGGACGCGGCACGCAAGCACCTTTGGCATGAATCGCGACTGCTGTTCCGCGATTTGATCTTTGCGCTGATGCTGCTGGCCCTGGCGATGGTCTTCATCATTCAGCCTGTGAAGGTCGAAGGCACGTCGATGCTCCCGTACCTGCACGACGGCGAGCGAATCTTTGTCAACAAATTGGTCTATTATGACGACTATCGCTGGGCGCCAAAGCTTTATCGTGGCGACATCGTCGTCTTCTGGTTTCCCGATGATCCTTCGAAGAGCTATATCAAGCGCGTCATTGGTCTGCCGGGCGACACCGTGGAAGTCCACGAGGGCCGCGTACGCGTCAATGGACGCGATCTGGAAGAAAGTTATCTCGATCCACAGTTGAATATGTCGCATGCGACCCGGCCGCCGACGTATGTAAAGCCGGGCTATTATTTCGTGATGGGAGACAATCGAGATAACAGTAGCGACTCGCGCATCTGGGGCCTGGTGCCCAAGAAGTACATCTATGGCAAAGCCCTGTTTCGTTACTGGCCGCTGGGCACGGCCAGGGTGATTACACGCGACACCCATAACAGCGCGGTGCCGCCCGGCTTGAACTATCGGCGGGATGCAGACAACGCCCCGGATTCGGATGCCCGGTGAGATGTTTACAGAACCGCCGACAGGGAACGTTGGCGCTCCCAAATGACTGACTGGCTGCGACTAATCTTGATGATCTTCTATGCGCCTTTGCGCGGCATGCGCGAAGTGCGCGATCGCGGCTCGCTGGCTCCGATGGTGCTCTGCGCTTATCTCTCGCAGGTGATCTATGTCTTCGCGACGCAGTGGATCTACGGCAATCGAGCCTTTCTTGCTCATCCGATGTTGGTTGGCAGTTATCTGTTTCATGCTGCTACTTCTTTGCTGCCTATCTTGATCGTGCTCGTTCCGCTGATCGCGCTGTTTGCTAATCTATTCGACCGCCGAGGCAGCTTTGGCATTGTTATCCAGCAGGAATATGCTCCGCTCGCATCGGTGATCCTTTATACGTTGATTGCCGTCAACGTGGCTCTAATTTTCATTGGCATAGTTGTTCACGTCACGGGCTTACAGGCCATGTTGGTGAACAACATGATTCAGCAAAGTCCGCAAACGATTGCAATGTGGCGCTCGATGGGCGCCTCCCCGGAATTGATTGCCGATCAGCAAAGGCTCCTGAATGATCCAGCCGCCGTTTCTGCCGGTCTTTTTCTGGGCGCCAAGCTGGTGCTATTTACGGTTAGTAGCGTCGTCGCTGTACGAGAGGTCTTCCGTCCTTCAATTCTGCGAGCGATTACAATCGTAGCGCTCTCTTCGTCGGTTGTGCTGATGACCTCGCAGGTCTGGGGTTTTCTCTTCTCCCGAGTCCTGGCCTCGCCGTTTCTGCTGCTAATGCTCTTTTTCCTGTTGCGCGGTTACTTCAGCGGCATCGTCAGCAATCAACGCGCGCGTGCGGCTTTCAAACAGAACCTCGAAGCGGCCACGATCAATCCGCGCGATTCGTCGGCGCATTACAATTTGGGCTTGATTCATCAGCAGCGGGGCGAGCTGGATCAAGCGCGCGAGCGTTTTCAGCGGGCGATAGATGTCGACCCGGACGAGCTGGATGCGCATTATCAGCTTGGGCGCATTGGACGCGCCCAAAATCGTCTGCCCGAAGCCATTGGTCATTTCGAGGAAGTCGTCCAGCGCGATCAGTCACACGCGCAGAACGAAATCTGGCGTGAGATCGGGGCCACTTATATCGCCGCCGGCCAGTACAGCGACGCGCGCGACGCGCTCGAGAAATTTCTCGATCGCCGTCCCAACGACCCCGAAGGTTTGTACCTTATCGGTCGAGCGCACGCCGGACTCGGTGACAATCAGGAAGCTGCCAGTTCAATGCAGGCCTGCATTGAAGCCGTCAAAACTGCGCCCGCCTATAAATACCGCACTGAAAAACGCTGGCTGCACGAGGCGCAACAGTTCCTGAAGGGCGCGCGGCGCCAGGCCGTAGGCACCAGGCATTAGCATCACGCATTGGACGATCAGCGAAGCCTTCTGTGCTTTTTGCGCCTTTTTGCGGCAGCTCTTATTGAGAAAGCGGCATGGCTAATTTCAATTCAGCAATCCTCGCGCTTGAAGACGGACGTGTCTTTCACGGCAGGTCGTGGGGCGCGGAAGGCGAGTCTTGCGGCGAGATGGTCTTCAACACTTCGATGACCGGCTATCAGGAAGTACTCACCGATCCTTCCTATGCGGGGCAGATTGTTTGCATGACTTATCCGCTAATTGGAAACTATGGCGTCAATAGCGAAGATCCTGAGTCAAGCAGGCCCTGGGTCGAAGGGTTTGTAGTTCGTGAAGCCAGTCGGATGGCTTCGAGCTGGCGCGCTGAAGAACCGCTGGATGATTATCTGAAGCGCTGGAACATCCCGGGCGTAGATCACATAGACACGCGCGCCCTGGTTCGTCACATTCGCGACAAGGGAGCGATGCGCGCCTGCCTCTCTAGCGTCGATACCGATGCCGACAGCGTGATCGAGAAAGCGCGCAAGTCGCCGGCGATGGAAAATCGCGAACTGGCGAGCGTTGTGACTACCAAAGAACGTTATGAAGTGCCCGCCGCTAACGACGAGCGTTTTCATGTGGTCTGTTACGATTTTGGCGTGAAGACAAATTCGCTGCGCGAGTTATCACTAGCAGGTTGTCGCGTAACCGTTGTGCCCGCTTCGACTCAGGCCAGCGAAGTCTTTGCGATGAAACCCGACGGGGTTTTCCTTTCCAACGGCCCAGGCGATCCCGCGTCGATGACCATGGAAGTCGAGGAGGTGAAGCAGGTCGCGCAATCGGGCGTGCCGACTTTCGGTATCTGCTTTGGCCATCAATTGCTGGGACGCGCGTTTGGTGGCAAGACTTTCAAACTCGTTTTCGGACATCGCGGCGGCAATCAGCCGGTCAAGGATTCTCGTGACGGCCACGTCGAGATTACTTCGCATAATCATGGCTTCGCAGTCCAAGCGGACAGCCTGCCGCCCGAAGTCGAAGTCACGCACGTCAACCTCAACGACCGTTGCGTCGAAGGCCTGCGCCACAAAACCCTCCCGGTCATTTCGGTGCAGTATCACCCTGAGGCCGCACCCGGCCCGCACGATGCGGCGCATCACTTCAAACGATTCATTGAATTGATGGAAAAGAGAAGTGCTGCGGCCTGAGTTCTGAGTTCAAGCTTCAGGTTGCCGTTTTTGAACCAAGCTAAAGCTTGAACTCTAAACACGCCGCATCACTCTTCTTTCGGCAGCTTCAGTTCTCCGGTCAACAAGTCCGGACGTGCGCGGGCCATGTCTTCGGGGGTAGTCGTGGCGGTGGGATGCAGCGACTCTTCTTCTGATTCGATTTCAGATTCAACGACTGCCTGTTCCAGGACCTCAGCGATGGTTTCGCTGCCGCGATGTTCGAGCCAGTGACGATAGCTGACCGTGAGCACAGCGATCACCGGGATGGCCAGGAAGATTCCGGCGATGCCGGCGATCTCGGCGCCGGCGAGGATTGCCAGAATCACCGCCAGCGGGTGCAAGTGAATTCCAGTGCCGATGATGCGCGGATAGATCACATAGTCCTCGACTATTCTCAACACGCCCAGGAACAGCAACACGACGAAGGCCATGCCGAAACCTGAATGCAACAGGGCCAGCACCAGGGCCAGAATTGCCACGGTCAAAGGACCTACCAGTGGGACAAACTCGCAAAAACCCGCGATCAATCCGAGCACCAGCGGACTGGGCAGGCCGATCAGAGCAAACCCTACGCTGCAAATCACGCCGATCAGAACGCAGGCGGTGAGTTGCGCGCGAATGTAAGCGGCCAGCGTGCTGTTAACGTCCTGAAAGAATTCGTCGCCGCGCCAGCGCAGACGGCCGCGCGGCAGCATTGCCAGCACTGAGCGTCGAAAGTTATCGGCGTCTTTCAGGAAAAAGAAACTAAGAATTGGAATCAACACCAGCCAGGGAATGAAGATAATCAAACCCAGCATGCGATCGAATGCCGCACTGGCCAGTTCGCCGGCTTTGGCGATTAGCCCGAGCGCGGTATTGTTGACGGCGTCAACCACGCCTTCGGGCATGCGGTGCTGTTTGAAATATTGATTGAGGCGATCAGAGGCACTGGTAATTGTCTTGTAGTAATCCGTAGCCTGTTTCTTGAATTCGGGAAACTGCGCTCCCAGTTGGGGCGCCAGAAAATAGATCGCCAGCCCAATCCCTACGAACAGGACGACATAAACAATCGCAATCGCCAGACCCCGCGGCATCATTCGCTCCCGCTTGCCCACACGGATCGGTCGCTGTACCAGGTCGACCAGGGGCGCTACCAGATAAGCAAAGAAGATCGAGAGAACGACCAGCAGAATGACCGCAGTTAGCTTGTAAATAATCCAGAGCAGGGCGGCTACTGCGAGCAGGAGTACGATAATGCGCAGCACCACCCTCGTCTGCACCCAGGCCGTGAGCGCATTTTCCGTTTGTGCAATGTGATCGTCGGCGGGCATCGTGTCTCAGCGGATTAAGAAAGGCGAATCAGCCATCAGGGGACGAGCTAGAACTCATCGTCGTCGTAAACTTCATCGGCTTCGGCCATTTTTATCGCGGCCTCTTCCCAAACCAGACCGCGCCATTCATCGGTTTCGCCCAGCAGGTGTAAGGCCGCCTGTGGATGGGCGGGGTTGCGCTCCAGCCGAATGACTTCCGCAATCACCCGCAACTTCTCGGCGGCGTCATCGCCCATCACCAGCAAATTCACGCGACTACCCACCGGCGGCAATTCGCGTTGCAGGTGAATCAAAGTTCCCTCGGGTCCGACGTTCTCAGTCTCACCCTCAGCGACCATGTGCACGCCTTCACTGGTGTCCCATTCCGCGCGCACGGGAAAGGCGTGAATGTAGCGCGGGCCGGTGGTTCGATTTTCAGTGAATTGGCTCTGGGGCATCGAGGTATAGCTCCTTTGCAATCAAGTCGTTCGGGGCGACTGCCGCGTATGATACAGGGAAACTCGCTATTTGCGGAGGGTTTTCCGTAGCGCAAGCCGTCAGCTTACGATTGCGCTCGGTGGAATTCACCTTGGAATAGAGGCTCTTACTCTTCTTCAGTCCTTAACTTCTCCAGCACGGAAAAATCTTCCAGCGTGGTTGTGTCGCCGGCAACCGAGCCGCTGGTGGCAATCTCGCGCAACAGGCGGCGCATGATTTTTCCCGAACGTGTCTTTGGCAGAGCGTCAGCGAAACGAATCTCGTCCGGCCGGGCCAGCGCGCCAATCTCTTTCGCCACATGCTGCCTCAGCTCTTCCTTCAGTGGCTCAGTGGGCGTGCGTCCGCCTTCGAGAGTTACGAAAGCCACGATGGCCGATCCTTTTAGATCGTCAGGACGGGCAACCACCGCTGCTTCAGCAACGGATTCGTGCGACACCAGCGCGCTCTCGATTTCTGCGGTTCCCAGACGATGGCCGGCGACATTGATCACGTCGTCGATGCGGCCCATGATCCAGAAGTAACCATCCTCGTCGCGCCGGGCGCCGTCACCGGCGAAATACAGTCCTTCGATTTGCGACCAGTATTGGTCGCGATAACGCTGGTCATCGCCGTAAATTGTGCGCAGCATCGCGGGCCACGGTTTTGTAATAATAAGATATCCACCTTCATTTGGTGCGACGGGTTTGCCTTCGCGAGTCATCACGTCAGCATCGATTCCCGGAAATGGCTTCGTCCCGGAACCGGGCTTGGTCGGCGTCGCCCCCGGCAAAGGCGTAATCATGATTGCCCCTGTCTCCGTCTGCCACCACGTATCGACGATCGGACAGCGCTCTTTCCCGATGATACGGTGATACCACATCCACGCTTCGGGATTGATTGGTTCGCCGACAGTTCCGAGCAACCGCAGACTGGACAGATCGTGTTTGAGCGGCCACTGCTCTCCCCACTTAATGAAAGCGCGAATCGCCGTGGGCGCAGTGTAGAGCGTGTTCACCCGATGGCGTTCAATGATGTCCCAGAAACGATCCGGCTCAGGCCAGTTAGGCGCGCCCTCGTACATCAAAGCCGTCGCGCCATTCGACAGCGGGCCATAGACCACGTAACTGTGCCCCGTCACCCAGCCGATGTCGGCCGTGCACCAGTAGATGTCTTCATCCTTTAGGTCAAAGATCCATTTGGTGGTTAGATGAGCTTGCAAAAGATAGCCGGCGGTGGTGTGCAGAATGCCTTTCGGCTTTCCCGTCGTGCCCGAAGTGTAAAGAATAAATAGCGGGTGTTCACTGTCGAGTTCTGCGGCGGCGCAATTCGCATCGACGGTTTCCATCATCTCGTGCCACCAGTGGTCGCGCCCCGACTCCATGTGAATCGTGCTTCGGGTGCGACGGACGACGATGCACGACTCGACTGACGGCGTTTCCTTCAAAGCTTCATCGACCGCGGGTTTTAACTTCACTTCTTTGCCGCGGCGCCAGCCGCCGTCCGCGGTCACCACCATCTTGCACTGGGCGTCGTTGATGCGATCGATCAAGGCCGCGCTGGAAAAGCCGCCGAAGACGACGGAATGCGTGGCGCCGATGCGCGCACAGGCCAGCATTGAGATGGCCAGCTCAGGAATCAGCGGCATGTAGAGAGCGACGCGATCGCCTTTTTCTACTCCCAACTTTTTCAAGACGTTAGCGAAGCGACAGACTTCGGTGTGCAGTTGTTGATAAGTCAGCGTGCGAGTGTCGCCGGGCTCGCCTTCCCAAATCAAAGCGGCCTTGTTTCGTCGCCAGGGGCCGAGATGACGATCGAGACAGTTGTAAGAGATATTGATTTTGCCGCCGCCGAACCACTCGGCATGCGGCGGCTCCCACTTCAGGACCGTGTCCCACTTTTTGAACCAGTGCAATTCGCTTGACGCAAAGCGCGCCCAGAACTTTTCCGGATCGGCAGCACCTTCAGCGCGCAGCGCTTCGAGTTCTGCCATCGATTTGATGTGCGCCTGAGCAGCGAATTCAGTGGGCGGCGGAAAGACGCGCACTTCGCGTTGCAGTGATTCGATATTGGTGGTTGGTGACATTAAAGTTTTGGTGATCCTCAAGCAGTTAACGATTGTTGCCGGATTGTTTACCATAGAATCGCTTGACGCAACAACAGATTGACGGCAACATCAAAGACAGGTTTTGAGAGGAGACTAACTCCCATGAGCCTCGATGGCGTTAAGACGGTCTTTGAAATAGGTTATTACATCGTTGCCATTTGCGCCGCAATTGCAGCTGTAATCGTCTACTATCAAAATCGAAGATTAGAACAATCGCGTTGGGCTTCGACGTTTTATGAAAAGTTCTATGAGGGTGAGAAGTATAGGAACGTACGTGTCTTGCTGGACTCCTCCGATTCGCGGAATATCGAGAAGCTGGTCGACGAGGAGTCTGTTGACTTCACTGATTACTTAAACTTCTTTGAGCACATCGCGATCTTCGCGGAGTCGGGACAATTAACAAGCACCGATGTCGAAGCCTCGTTTGAGTATTATTTGAATTGCCTTGAGAACCAGCCAAAGGTTCGAGCTTACATTGAAAATGAAGAGAAGGGATACAAAAAGATGAGAGCCTATTTGAGCTCGAGAAAGAAAGACCCATGAGCGAGTATCTATTTTTGTACGGGACTCTCCTACCGGGTGGCGCGACTGACGAGTCCTCACGAATCGTAGGAAGGCTGAAGAGAGTTGGTTCGGCAACCGTTCGAGGGCGACTCTACGATTTTGGCGAATACCCGGGGGCTGTGCTTGACCGGACGGCGAAGTCTTCTATCAAAGGGGAACTGTTTGAGCTTCCAAATGACGACACTGCGCTGAAGGCGCTCGATGACTACGAGGAATTTAACAGGGCTGATAGAACGAACAGCTTGTTTGTTCGCACTCGAACTGTTGCCACACTTCAGGGTGGACGTCAACTAAATGCCTGGGTTTACGTCTACAACCGCAATCCGGGAAGTGCTCGGCGAATAGCCAGCGGCGACTACTCCAAATCACGAGCAGCGTAGCGATCTTAAACTCCTACTCCCCGGAAAGTTCTTCAACAATCTCGCTCATGGCCCGGCGCGCCTTTTCAACTTCATCCGTACCGAACGAAATAGCGCCCACCACCGCATGTCCGCCGCCGCCATAGCGCTCGCAAATCGAAGCGATGTTGTGGCGGCGCGGCCGCGGCGCCCAGGGGTTCGAGCCTACCGAAATCTTAGTCCGCTGCGGCGCACGCGTCAGCGCGACCGAATAAGTAGCTTCCGGAAACAGATAGTACGGAATGAATTTATTGAAGCCTTCGTAGCCTTCGTCAATCAGATCGAATTGGACCACGCCGTCTTTGCAGACAGCTTTGCGCCGGATGACTTCGAGCGTCTCGAGATGTTCTTTCAGAATCGGCTGAAAACGCGTTGCGACTTCCGCACTAGTGGCCACGTCGTTAAGAGAGCGGCGCGTGAGCTCGCAAATGATCTGTTCGACGAAACGTTCGTCCGGGTCGGCTTCGATCACCTGCATCAATTGCAGGGGCGGCTCTTTTAACTCGACGCATTGCGCCGCGGATTCATACAGCGCGCCGTCAATTATATGGGCCCAGTGAACCAGCTCGCGCAGCGGCTCATCATCGAAGCCGAACTTTTCTCGGGCCACATCGGCAATAAATTCCGTGCACGATTTGCGATTTGGGTCGAGAAACTTCTTACCTGATTTGTCGGCCAGAAAGTGAGCTTCGTCTGCGAGAGTAAGAAACGCGGACTGATGATGATCGAACCACCAGGTCAGCTTTTCAGAAGGCGAGTACTTGAAATCGACGATCGCGTTTTCGTCGCCGTCAAACATGTTGCCCTCGAATAGAAGGTTCCCGGGACGATGCAACAGCCCGGCATACTGCACTTCCGCATCGGGATGGATTCTCTCCTTATAAAAGCGCGTGAATGTAGCGGCCGAGGCGACGCCGTCAAAACAGTGACCGTGATAAAGGACGCGAAGTTTCATTCGAATCAATAACCTTTGTCTTGAGCAGAAAGCCCGCAATCTTAGCAATATTCGGATGACGTTAGCCAGCGAGTAAGTATCAGAAGGAGGGTCTTCTTTGCGCCTTTAGTTCATCTCTGCGCCTTTGCGTGATCAATAACTCGGGCGAAGTACATTTTACGCAAAGACGCGAAGCAGTTCTGAAGGCGCAAAGAGTATTTGATCAGATCCGGGCGGGACTTGACGCCACCGAGCCATCGACATCTCTTGAAGCGTTCGCGTGCCGCCAGCGAACTATCAAGAGAATCAAGGCTCCGATTCCCACGACGATGCCGATCAACTGCGAAGTAGAAAGTCCGGTCAGCGTAGTCAGGCCGAAGATGTCGCCGCGCGGATCGTCGCGGACGAATTCGATCAGAAAACGCACCGTCGCGTAAATGAGCGCGTAAGCGAGAATCACCTGGCCGCTGAACTTCTTTCGCTTGTGCAGCCAGAGCAGAAAAAAGAAAACAATCAGCATCGCGAACGATTCGTAAAGCTGTGTCGGGTGCAACCGGACATCGATCGGCACGCCGGTGACTTCGTGGCCCGCTTCGCTAAAGCGCACGCCCCACGGCAAATTCGTCGGCTTACCCCAGCAGCATCCGGCTGAAAAACAACCCTGTCGGCCCAGCACATTTCCCAACGCAATTCCCGGGGCGCAGGCATCCGCGGTCTTCCACCACGGTAGCTTCCATCGCTTCATCAGGAAGTAACCGGCGATCAAGGCGCCCAGCAGCCCGCCGTAGAAAACTCCGCCCGAACGCAGAAAGTCCAGCGAGAAAAGTTGCAGAGGATGCTCGCGATACTCGGGCTCAGTAAAGAACATCAGTAACTTTGAGCCGACCAGCGAAGACAACAGCAACCAGAGGCACAGATCGTAGATTCTTTCGCGCGGCAATCCGTCGCGCTCGGCAAGTTTCACCGTAACAAGGATTGCGCCCAGAAAGGCCAGCGCTAAAAAGACACCGTAAGTGTTAATGGGGAAACTACCGATGCGAAAAAGAATGGGATACATGAAAGATAGAAATCAGATGTCAGAGGTCAGAAATCAGTTGTCAGTGGTCAGTTGATGCGTTGGTTGCGTGTCTCGCGCCGACTTCCGGCTCGCAAAGATCAAATCATATGCCAATAAGAGAGCGCCGATCGAGATACTGGCGTCCGCGACGTTGAATGTCGGCCAATGATATCGGCCGGCATGCAGCAAAATAAAATCGATCACGAATCCGAGCCGTACACGATCAGTCAAATTCCCCAGAATGCCCGCCAGCAACAAGGCGCACGCACCCAGAATCCGGTCGTCGTTGCGTGGCGTGCGGAGAAAATAGAAAAGTACGGCGATAGCCGCGGCAGCCGCCAGGACGACAAAAAACCAGCGGCCGAAGGCGCCGCCTTCCTGTAACTGGCCAAACGCGATGCCGCGATTTTCGGCGTAGGCAAAATCCAGCAGGCCGCGAATTACTGTGAAGTCTTCAAAACGCACGCGGCGAACGGCCCAGGCCTTGCTCGCCTGATCCATCAAATAAATGCCAAGCGCGGCCAACAGGTAGCCGAGGCGCCAGACCATGCGAGTTCTCGAGGAACACGTGATTTCGCTTTCGCTCATCTTGAATTGCAGAGAAACGTGAGGCGCGCTACGCCATCTCTCCCTCGATCTCTTCCAATGCCTTAACGCAACGCTCGCACACCGTCGGATAACGCGCAGATTCGCCCACACGCCTCGAATAGTTCCAGCAACGTTCGCATTTCTGACCGTCCGCGCGACGGACGCTGACGCCGACTTCACCCGCTTCAGTCTTAGTCAACGATACCTGAGAGACAATGAACAGATAGCGCAAATCATCGCGATAGCTCTCCAGCAGTTCAAAAGTCTTTCCCGAAGCCTTGATTTCAACAGCTGCTTCCAGCGAGCTGCCAATCGCTTTGGCGGCGCGTGCTTCTTCCAATACTCCCAACACGACATCGCGAACTTCGAATAACTGTTCCCAACGGGCTGCTAGCTCTTCGTCACGCTCGCCCGATGCTGTAGGAAGTTCCGCCAGATGAACTGAGGCCGCGCGCGCACCCGGCAAGTTCTCCCAAATCTCGTCCGCCGTGAAAACCAGAATGGTCGCCAACATTCGCGCCAGCGAGTCCGCGATTCTATACAGAGCTGTCTGTGCCGAACGGCGCGCCGAATTTCGCGGCGCAAACGTGTACAGCCGATCCTTTAGGATGTCAAAGTAACGCGCCGAAAGAGTAACGGTGCAGAACTCATAGAGCGCCTGGTAGACGAGATGAAATTCATAGGCCTCGTATGCCGCGCGTACTCTCTTCACTACTTCATCAAGTTCAGACAAAGCCCAGCGGTCGATCTCCAACAAATCTTCGTCGGCCACCGAATCGCGCGCCGGCTCGAAGCCGTCAAGGTTGCCGAGCGCATAGCGCGCCGTGTTGCGCACCTTGCGATAACCATCTGCGACGCGCTGGAGAATTTCATCAGAACAACGCAAGTCGTCGAAATAGTTCGAGGCCACACACCAAAGTCGCAGCACCTCGGCGCCCAATCGCGGAACAACTTCATCCGGCGAAACGGCGTTGCCCGTCGACTTGTGCATCGCTTTTCCTTCCGCGTCGACGGCCCAGCCATAAGTCATTACCGTTTTATACGGCGCGCGATCGTGAACCGCGAGACCGATGAATAGGGATGAGTTGAACCAGCCGCGAAACTGATCACCACCTTCCATATAAATGTCAGCCGGCCAACGTAGGTTCTCGCGCGCCTCAAGCACGGCAATCGACGAAGAACCGCTGTCGAACCAGACGTCGAGGATGTCAGTCTCTTTGGTAAAGTCGGCAGCTCCGCACTTCCGGCATTTGAACCCATGGGGCAAAAGCTCGCCGGCTTCGCGTTTGTACCAGGCGTCGGCCGATTCCTTCTCAAAGATATCGGCGACGTGGCGGATGACCGCGGCGTCAGCAACGATTTCCTGACACGACCGGCAATAAAACGCCGGGATCGGCACGCCCCAGACCCTCTGACGAGAGACGCACCAGTCGGGCCGGCCCTTCAACATGTTGCGCATGCGATCGCGGCCCCAGGCGGGAATCCAACGAACGCGCTCATCCACTTCGCGCAGCGCCATCGCTCGTAAGCTCGATCCGTCGAGAATTTCTTCATTCGCAAAGTTGCTGGTGAAGTTCGATCGGTCGCGTCCGTCTTCGTCTTTCTCAGCCGGCTCACCCGCACCCGCCCGGTCCATCGAAATAAACCACTGTGGCGTGGCGCGAAAAATGACCGGGTTCTTACAGCGCCAGCAGTGTGGATAACGATGCTCGTAATTCTCGCTGAACAGGAGGACGCCGCGCTCGCGCATGAAATCGACGATCTTCGGATTTGCTTCAAAGACATTCAGGCCGGCGAAGTGTTCGACTTCTTGTGTGAATCTACCAGCGTGATCCACCGGACAATAGATTTCCAGTCCGTACTTTTTCCCGATCACAAAATCGTCATGACCATGGCCCGGCGCAGTGTGTACACAGCCGGTTCCCGCTTTGCTGGTAGCCGATTTTTCGCGCGCTTCGCTGACGTCGAGCTCGGTTTCAGCGTCGGCTTCGCCGCCGAGCGTGACGTGCTCGCCCACCATCAAAAGCGATGGCCGATCCAGCCAGGCATGACGGCATTCGAGCCGATCAAGCCGGGAACCGCTAAAGCGCGCCAGCACTTTTGACCCGGCGAGATTGCATTTAGCGACGACTGCGTCTAACAGATCAGCGGCCACGATGTAAACTTCATCGCCACTTTCAAACGCCACATAATCGAAATCGGGATGCACCGCGATGCCCAGGTTCGCCGGCAAAGTCCACGGCGTCGTCGTCCAGATCAGCACAAAGACTTTGCGGCCCGCCAGCGCCGGATCGATCAATGCCGGATCACTGGAAAGTGGAAACTTCACATAGACCGAAGGGCTGGTGTGTTGGTGATATTCCACTTCAGCTTCAGCCAGTGCGGTCTGGTCGTGTATGCACCAGTAGACGGGGCGGGCGCCTTTGTAAACGAAGCCGCGTTCGACGAAGCGGGCGAACAGCCGAGCCGTCTCGGCTTCGTAATGGTCCGACATGGTGATATAGGGATTTTCCCACTCGCCGAGGATGCCGAGCCTTTGAAAATCACGCGTCTGTCGTTTCAAAGCGTTGGCCGCAAATTCACGACAAGCGCGACGGATGCTCAACGCTGGCATGTCCGCTTTCTTCGCGCCCAGTTTGCGCTCGACGTGCAACTCGATCGGCAATCCGTGACAGTCATAGCCGGGCACGTAAGGCGCGTCATAGCCGAGCATCGTGCGCGATTTGATGATGAAGTCTTTTAGGATCTTGTTCAGCGCCGTGCCCAGATGTATGTCGGCATTCGCATAAGGCGGGCCGTCGTGGAGAATGAATTTCTCAGCGCCCGCGCGCGCCTGGCAAATCTTTTCATAGAGCTTCATCTCAGCCCATTTCTTCAGACGGGCCGGCTCAGTTTGCGGCAGGTTCGCTTTCTGCGCGAATTTTGTCTTCGGCAAATTGATGGTTTTCTTTAATTCGAGTGCGGGTGCTTCAGTAGGCATAAGTCGTTAAGTATCAAAAGGGAAATAGTAACAGCATGCGCGCTCGCTCGCCAAAAGCTGAGTCGGCGTATCAGAAGCCCGCGCGTCAGCAGGGGCTAGTCTCCTCATTTGAACTCTCAAAGAATATCGTGCCCTCCCTCACGGTCGGGCTTCTGACACGTAAAAGCCCGAACCATCTCTTCTCTTTTTTGAGACGATGGTTTCGGGCTTTGTCAGCCTTTGATGTTTTCTCGTTCAGCCGATAAACATCTCGTCGTCTCCATAGCTGCGGTTAATCGGGCTCGGCGCGGGAGCTACCAGTACTTCCAGGCCTCGTCTGACCCCGGCCAGAACCGCGGCCATCTCGCGCGCCGGCTCAATTACTTTTCTCTGGATGAACTCAGTAGTGTCCATTACCCGTTCGTGGGTGGTATCGATCGCGCGACTGACCATCTGTACTTTCTCGTGCGCCATTTCGGCGGTTTCGTCAGCCAGCGCCATGATGCCGCGCACCTCTTCCTTGATCAACGCCGCGGATTCCGCCAAATGACCCGTGGCCGTCGACAAGTGTCCCGACATCACGTTGAACTGTTCGGCGATCTGCCGGCCCTGGACCGCGATTGCCTGTCCCTGCTCGCTGAGTGCCGTCGCGCGATTGATTAGTGGATCGAGTTTTTGCTCGACTCGATTCACAGTCTTGAGGGCACGGTTCACATACACGGCCATGGCAATCATCGCACCCGCAATCAGAATGAAAGACAGAGCAATGATCGCGGTAATGACTACCAGCCAGAAGAGTGGTTCGTGTGCGTTCATCTCAGCCAAGAGCTTAGTATTTAGCGCTTAGTGCTTAGTCGATTCAGGACCGAACGACTAAGCTCTAAGCCCTAAGCTCTATCGGGTTACATTGTTTTTTCAGGCTTGTAGGTTGGCGCGGCTTCGGTGCGGCCGGAAAGCTCAGTCTTGCGCTTCTCTTCAACGTAAGCTTTCTTTCCCGCTTCTACCGCCGCCTGAATCGAACCAGCCTGGCGCGTGGCCGCCTCGCGGGTCTTTGAAACTACTTCACCGGCCTTGGCCGTCGCCGTGTCGTAAAGTTCACCCGCGCGTTCGCGAGTCGCTTCATAATATTCGCCGGCGGTCTCGCGCGCGGTCTCATAGTACTCATTGGCCTTGTTGCCCAACTGCTGTGCGGCTTCCTTCGATCGATCGATGCCCTTGCGGGTAGCGTCGGCAATGTCGTTGCGCAGTTCCTCGCCCGATTTGGGCGCGAACAATAGCGCCAGCACCGCGCCGATGCCTGCACCGACCAGGAAAAACGTTAGTCGCGTCGAAATATTGTCACCAGAATCACGATCGTGTCCCATTGAAATATCCTTTCTTTTAGAGGCCAATCCCTGCAAGGATTTGCCAGTGTTACTCAAATTGTCCCGGATGATGACTGTTCGCGACTATAGCAAAGGGCCACTAATGTGCGCAAGGAAAGTGGCTGTCAGCGAGAGCAGTCCCTGCCTGTCCAGGTATTTTGGATGCAATGACCAAAGCGGCACCGGAAAGCAGTTAGACACCGAAGCGTAAGTTTGTAGCGATGTACCAGAAAGCGAAAAGCGTGAGAGCGATCGAACCAGAGAGCAACGCCAGCAGGCCCCCCACGATGAGCGCGACGAACAACCAGTCGCTGGCCCGACCCCGTTTTGCTTCAGCCGCCGAAACTGTAGCGCGACGCCGCAGGAGGTTCAGATTTCGAATGTTGGGCTTCCACCAGATCGCGAATAGATCTCCGGCAAAGGGCACCAGGCCGCCGACAAAATAGATCGCGATGTTGAGGCCCATGCGCAGCAGAGTGACTTTCGGCACGCGGTAACGGACCGCTGCCACCAAAACGTAGAGCGCAACGATCGTCGTAACGATATCGCCAAATTCAGGGATGAGATCGATGATGGCGTTGAGACCAAAGCGCCAGCCGAGGATCGGCAGCCGGAACTGGTTGTCCATTAACTGACTGACGACTTCCAACTCACGCTCGATTTGAATGGACGTCGGCCGCAGCACCGGACGGTGCTTTTGAGGTAATGGTTCCAGATCTTGATAAGCTCTCATTTAGTCGTACTTAGTACTTTGTACTCAGTTCTCTTGAAAAGAAAAGTGATTCTTGATTAGCGAGAGCCAAGATCAAAGCACTAAGTTCAAAGATCGTCTTACCTAATTCGTGTCATTTGCTGCCAGAAAAACTTTCCTACTTTCGCAAAGGCCGTGAAAATATTCTTGTCGCCCTTGGCGTTTTGTTTTGACGGCAACCCCAGTTCTTCAGCCAGCTTTGCGTCCGGCGGCCCAATGTCTTCATCACCGCGCTTGCTGGAAAGCCAGCGATCAAAAGTACGACTGACGGCACGTCTTTGTTCGACCGGCGCCCCGGCAATGAAGGCGCCGCGCAAATCGTCCATGTCCGCGACTTCCAGCGAATTGGCTTTGTAGTAGTCGCGCAGGGCCGCAAAAAACTTTTCGTCGCCGAGGAGTTTCCGCAACGCTTCAAACATCAGCGCGCCCTTACTGGCAACGATCGCCGCGTATTGGAACGAGTTGCGATAGTCACGGGCCGCATGACTGGCCTCCATGTCCTCGCCGCCAAAAGTTCGATAGAGCTTGTAAACGCCGCTCAGTTGTTCTTCGAGGGCGGCGGTGAACTGCTGCTCGCCGTGAGTCTCGCGGTAATAAAGCAGCGCCGACCAATTAGCCAGCGATTCGTCCAGCACCGGTTCGCGGGCCGGGTCGTTGCCCACGGCCGCACCCCACCATTGATGCGCGACGACATGAGCTACGGTCCATTCCAGGCTGTCTTCGACCGCGGCGCGCTGCTCGCGAATCACATCAGGCATGTTTCGGATCGTCGGCGAATCGAAATCCAGATAGAAAGCGCTGGCGATCGCACTCACACCCGCGAATTCGGCGCTGCCCAGCGTGGCCACCAGCGGCACATCGATCAGGCTAACCGTTTTCAATGGGAGCGGACCAAAGCGCGCGCCATAAACGCGCAGAGCCTCGGCGGCAATCTTTAGCACGCGGTGCGCCGCTGCCTCGTGATCCGTACGGAAGATCGAGCGCACAGTTACGTCGCCGACGCGAGTTTCTTCAGCGCGAAAGCTGTTGCCGGCAATGATCACAAAGTCGCGCAGGTTCTCCGCCACAAACCTGCTGGAATTGGTTTTCTCTCCGGGCGTGACGGTTTGCGCCGGCGCCGGAGTATAAGCTACGACCTCGCGCGACGCGTCGATCGTCACTTCATAATCGGCGGTGTCCGTCGTCTGCGAATCGCCAATGCTGGACTCAACCTTGCGAAACCAATCATCGCCGTCGCGGGCGGCCAGCACCGGATACGACATGCTCAGCAGCAACACTCCGCGACAGCGAAAATTCGTATCGCGGGCGCGACGGATTTCGCGAGTGCTGCGAATGGCAGCGCTCACCTGCGTGACGACGTGCGTGATCAAACCGGTTTCCTCCGGGTCGATCTCCGGGACCGTGCCCTTGAATTTGAGGTCAATCTCGACGGCCGCATTCGACGCTACGGCCTCGCGCAGGTGAACGCGCAGAGTCGTTTCCTGATCGTCGAGCACAAACGCCAGCGGAGCGTTGTCGCCGGCGTTGCGCACTTCGACAATTTCCAGGCTGGGTTCGTCTGATATCGCCTGTCCGGTGGGAGTTTTTTCGGTGGGCGGTGCATAACCCGGCACGCGCACGTTCGGATACAGATGAAAATATAAAGTTGAAGTCGGATGTTCGCCGCGATTAGTCCAGCGCACTCGTTCACTCCCGCTGTAGGCCCGGTTTTCAAAGTCGAGCGCGAGGTGAATCTGGTAGCGAATCCTCTTTTCCGGCGGCAGCGGTTGGCGGGTTTGGGTCTGGGCCGCGATCGTTGAGGTCAGTAACGCGGCGAGAATAAAAACAAAAAGCGATTTACCACAGAGCACACAGAGGCACGGAGGACACAAAGCGAATGGTTTCGCGCTTTTTCTGCTTCCGCTGTGTCCTCTGTGGTGAATTCTATCGTTCATTTACAGTCACCCGGCGAATAGTATCTCCCCTCGCGATTCTATCCACAACGTCCATCCCGGAAACTACGCGGCCAAATACGGTGTAGCCGCCGTCGAGATGCGGTTGCGGGGAATGCGTCACGAACCATTGCGAGCCGCCCGTGTCTTTACCTGAGAGTGCCATGCCGACTGCCGCTCGATCATAGGGCACTTCGTTGATCTCGCAGCGAATTGAATAGCCTGGCCCGCCGTTCGTATCACCACGCGGGTCACCCGCCTGCACAACAAAGTTCGGCACGACGCGCGGCACGGTCTGGCCGTTGAAGTAACCACGGCGGGCCAGCATGAGGAAGTTATCAACCGTCAAAGGTGCGTCTTCGGGAAGGAATTCGATGGTAAAAGCGCCTTTGCTGGTCACCACCGTCGCGGTCACCTTCTTGCCGATGCGCGCGATTGCGCGACGATAGTCGGCTTCGGTGTTTCGAGTTTGCACGATTCCGATGCGATTGGAGAAGTCGCCGGCGCCATTAGCTTTCAAGAGCGCGACTGCCTTGCGTCGAATCAAATGATCGGATGAGTCCAGCGCCGTCTTTATCGCCTCATTGGCCGCCGCGCTCTTTTGTTTTCCCAGCGCGTCGAGAATGGCGAGCGCCGCGTCGTTGAGATCTCTATCACGCAACGCTTGCGGGAGCGCTTCGACCAATGCGTGGGTGTTGGCTTCGCTTGGTGACTGATTACCAAGTACCTCCGCTGCATTGGCGCGAATGATGACATCGGCGGACTGCAGGCGATTTCTCGCGAACTCGTCCGCATTCGCCGGTTTGAAGTTGCTGTAAGCCTGCAAGACATCCGGAACGGCGAAGGTCGGGGCATTCGGACGCCCTAACATTTCTGCGAGTTCTTTTTGCGCATCTTTTAAGGCGTGGTCACCGGCGCTTCCAGTTGCCGCGCCAGTAATAACATCTCTGATGGCCGCCAACCCCTGAGCCCGCCGGGATACTTGTCGCCAGCTCACATTTCGTTTTGTTGTTTCCGCGCGATATGGGTCGCTTTGAAAAATACCGGGAGCGACGCGTGCAAATGCAGTCTCAACTTCAACCGCCTCGCCATCGGTCAGTGTGTGTATCTTGCGCAAGAACGTCACGACGGTTTCGTTAGAGGTGTTAGGTACGAGCCGTCCGAGCGTGGTTGTAATTTCCAGAAGTTCATTTACAGAAGCTTGAGCTAGCTGGTCCGAGTGAAAGAAAGAATTGCCGCGATTCACCAGCGGTTCTACTGCATGCGCATCCTTCAAACTCCCCAACGCTCGAATCGCGCTCACGCGCACGCGCAAATCTACATCATGCAGGGCGCGATCGAGCAGTGCCTCGAAAGCGCCTTTGTCTTCTGCCGCGCCGATCGCACGCGCGGCGTTGGCTCGCACGATAGGATCAGAATGTCGCAATAATATTCGCACTTCTTCGTTATTATCTTTCAAGCGCAGACGCGCCATTGTATTAAGTGCGTCGGCAACAATGCGCGGATCGGCATAGCCGAGAAAGCGCACAATCACCGGTCCCGCGCCTTCCGGCTTCGCGCGCAGCGCCGACGTCAATCCAAGCAGAATCATCAATTCATCCGGTCGCGAACGACGGCCCGCTTCAAAGCGCAGCGCCTCGAGAATCGCAGCACCGTACGCGGCCTTTCGTTCTTTATCAGATTCAGGCAGGGCGGCGGCGATCTTGCCGAGAGCTTCGACGGCGCGGGCGCGCACTTCGCCCGGCTCCTTCGTATCGTTTAGCATGGCGATCAGCGCGTCTGCCCCAGCCGTCGACTCGATTTCACCAATTCCAAACGCCGCCATCTGTCGCACGTTGTTATCGGCATCACCGTGCAACAGTTCGATCAAAGCCGGCAAAGCGCGCTCATCGCCGATCCGCCCAGCCGCCAGGGCCGCCCGCTTACGCACCTTTGGGTCTTTGTCAGTGAGCAAAGACTTGAGATTGTCGTTCCAACGCCGCTGGTCTTCAGCGCGAATAATCTTGAGCAGAATGTTCGTAGGAATCGACGTCGCGAAGGTTTTTGCCTTTGGTCGCTGGGCGGCCACTGCCGTCACAGACGCGACCACTAGAAGCGAAGCACAGAGCGTGTTTCGGAACCCCATCAGATGCATTTATCAGAGTCGGATTTGGTTTTTGAATTGTAGCGCGTGAAGAGGGAAATGTCTCGCGAGTCGTACTGGTCGCCGAAGCGTGTCAGAAGCCCGACCGTGAGGGAGAGCTACCGCCCACTTCACTCGTCGGATTTTCTAGTTGCCCTCCCTCACGGTCGGACTTCTGACACGGGATATCACAATCGATCCTCGCCACTTAAAAAAAAGGGCGGACAAGAAGTCCGCCTCGCAAGAAGAATTCTCACGCGAATTTTGATTCGCGCACTGCGCTCATTGCGGACAGGATGTCCGCGCTCCCGCCTTTACCGGTTCAGCTGGCCGCCGCGGTCACGCTCGACAGTGGCTTGCCGTCGTCGGGCTTTCTGGCCGGCGTCTCAACCTTGACTGCGTCCAGTTTTGACGCGTCCAGCAAGTTGTCCTTGCGCTCGACCTTGGCCGGCTTTTCAGCAGCGGCCTTCGATTGAACCATCTTAGAGCTTCCTTCAAACACCGCGCCCTGTTCGATGACCAGCGAAGGTGTCTGAATGTTGCCGTTGAGTTTCGCGGCCCGGCCCAACTCAATGCGCTGACCGGCGATGATATCGCCGTTCACCACGCCGTGAATCGTACAGACGGAAACTTCGATGTTCGCGTCGACTTGACCACCGGCGCCGACGATCAGGGTGCCGCTGCTGGATGTAATGCGACCGGAAAAGCGGCCATCAACGCGGAGCATCGATTTGAATGACGACTCTCCGGTAACGACTGTGCCGCTGCCGACAAAACCGCTGAGGGTTCCGTCCTTGATTTCGCGGGCAATGGTTTCGCTTTCGGTCAAAGCCTTTGCTGACGCCACCGCCGTTTCAGCTGGCGGCTTCGTATTGGTATCGCCGCTTTGGTAGGGTGAATAACTGCGTGTCGAATAGTCCTCGGGTTGGGTCTGGCTCTTCTCTTCGTTTGGATTCTTTCCCATTCTGAGCATATCTAACCTCCATGATTGAATCGGCGAGAAGGCGTTACTGGCGCCGGGGGTAGCGACAAACTTGTCACGCGATCCGTTGGCTAACTGGAAACTGGCCGCGGCGGCCAATTCTTAGTGGAGAACCGCTTCGGGAGCGGGGCGATCATAATAAACAAACAAGAGCAGCCTGTCCAGTGATAGTTTGATTGCAGTGTTCGGATGCCGCGCGGGCGAGGCATTCCATTTAAGTGAGGCTGATCTAACTTTACTGTGCCAATGATTCCAGAAGGTTTTCCAGGACCAGATTCTCGCGAAAATTCTCGAGCAAGGGAAAGTAAGCGGCCCTTCGATCCAACGCTGCCCGCGGCAGCAGGCCGACAATTTCAGCTCCGGCGATTTCAACGCCCTGGCGTTCCGCTGCGCGCTGCACCGCGGTAAAGGCCTGGGCGATGCTCGTCTGCTCATAGTCGATTAGATTCATCGAAACCTGAACCACGCCGCGCGATTGCAGTTCAAAGCCGAGCGCCTTGACGAACGGCAAGCCACCGTCGCGTTCGCGCACGGCGCCAGCAATGCTTCGCGCGATGGTGATATTGTTCGTGCGCAGGTTGACATTGAAGGCAATCAGAAACGGCCGCGCGCCGACGGCGATTGCTCCCGCAGTCGGATGAACTTTCTTTTCGCCGAGGTCGGGAGCGCGGTCGGGTTCGCCGGCGATTTCTTCGCGCAGGTGTTCGAAGCCTTTACCGCGCACGTTTTCAAGTCTGATACGATCAGGTCGCAGTGCGGCGCGTTCATAAAAGTAAACTGGTATCGAGAGCTCTTGCGAGATGCGCCGGCCGGCCGCATGCGCGAGCACAACACAGTCATCGATGGTCACGCCGCTGACCGGAACGAAAGGCAGAACGTCGGTGGCCCCAATGCGCGGATGCTCCCCCTGGTGCTTTGTTAGATCGATCAACTCCGCGGCCCGCGCGACGGCGCGCAACGCCGCCTCGACAATAAACTCAGGCGCGGCCACAAAAGTGATCACCGAACGATTGTGATCCGGGTCAATGTGCCGGTTGAGAACGGTGACACCCGGGACCGACTCGATCGCCTGCGCGATGCGTGCGACGGTTTCAACCTTGCGGCCTTCGCTGAAGTTTGGTACACACTCAACAAGACGATTTCCGATTTTTGATTTCTGATTTGCGATTTGAGTTCCGTGCTCCTTCAGGCTTCGGTCTTGCGCTCAGTCTAAATCTAAAATGTAAAATTCGAAATCCGCAATTCGCAATCCGAAATTAAAACGATGCCCATCGATCGCTTCATCAATGAACGCAAGACTGTCTGGCAACGGCTGGAAGAGTTACTACAGCTTCTGGATCGAATGACGCTGCGGAAGTTGCACCGCGAAGAAGTGAAGGAGTTGGGCCGCATCTATCGGCGCACGGCTTCAGACCTGGCCATTGCCCGCGCGGAATCGCGCGACCCGCGCCTGGTTAACTATCTGAACAGCCTGGTAATTCGCGCGCATGGCCGTATTTACAGGGCCGATGCGCAGGGAGGGCGCCGCATTCGCGACTTTGTCGCGCGCGACTTTCCGGCGACTTTTCGACGCACTTGGCGCTATACAGCGACCGCGTTCGGAGTATTTCTACTGTTTAGCCTGATCGCCTTCTTTGGCACCCGGCTCGATCCGAATTTTTCTGAGTTTGCCGGCATCAGCCCGTTCTTTCGCGAAGTGGTAATCAACAATCGGACCCGCTGGTGGGAAGGCCTGAACGACGCCAACCAGATTGGGTCCAGTCAAATTTTCACCAACAACATCAAGGTGACGTTCTATGCCTTTGCACTCGGGGCGATCCTCGGCCTGGGCACGCTATATGTACTGGCTTTCAACGGCGCCATGTTTGGCGCCATTCTGGCGCTTACCTATCACGCCGGGTTCGGTAACGATTTACTAAGCTTCGTCGTCGGCCACGGGGTGATCGAGCTGTCGTGCATCTTCATTGCCGGCGGCGCGGGACTATTGATTGGGACGGCGCTCGTGATGCCCGGCGATCTTTCGCGCGGCGACGCCTTAAAGTCGCGCGGCATGGAAGCCGTGCGCTTGATTGTTGGCTGCGTGCCGCTGCTGGTAGTCGCGGGAATTATTGAAGGCTTCATCTCCCCCGCGCCGATCAGTCCCGTGATCAAGTTCGGTATCGGAGCGATTACGGGGATTGCGTTGTACTCGTATCTGTTTTTGGTGGGCCGCGAGCCAGCTTCGAGTTTCGAGTCTCGGGTTTCGAGTTGAAGATCACGTTTTTGTTGAACTCGAAACTCTCCCTAAAGCATCCCTCGCTCTTTAACTCTCAAATAAGTCTCCAAAAGCTTTGGCGCCAGCACTGCAGCGGTTACGTCCAGGGCCAACCCGCCTTGTGATTCAACCAGACGCAGCGCGGCTTCTCGCAAATGCATGATTTCTTCGGCGACGGACTGGGTGAACATCTCGTTTTCGTTTTCAGGGCTCTCGCGCACGACGGCCTTTAGATCTCGGTCCGCAATCGTGACCACCAGCGGCAGATGGCGTGGCCGCAGAAGCTTCAGTGAAGAGAGCAATTCACGCGAACCTTCTTCATCGACCAGGTCGGTGAGCACAACCACCAACGAGCGGCGCCGGCTGTTGGCCGAAACAAATTCAAAGGCCCTTGAGTAGCTCGGCTCGATCATCTCCGGCTCGATCGCATACAGCGCTTCCAGAGCCGCGTCCAAGTGCTCGGCGCCACGTTTAGGCGGTAGGTACGCCTTAATGCGACGGCCAAAGACCAGCAGCCCGGCGTTGTCCCCGGCGCGCGCGGCCGCGGACATCAGGGCCAGCGCCGCATGCACCGCCGAATCCAGTTTCGTTTCATTTTCGATGCGCGCGGTCATCAAACGTCCGGCGTCCAGAGCGATTAGAATCGTCTGGTCGCGCTCCATTTGATATTGCCGCGTCACCAGCTTTCCGCGCCGCGCCGTCGCAGTCCAGGAGATGTGACGCATCTCGTCGCCGCGCACGTAATCGCGCAGCGATTCAAAGTCGCGGCCTTCGCCTCGCCACTGCGACTTACGCCGGGCCGCGACGAATGATCGCGCGCCGAGCGCTTTCAATTCGGCTTCACGCGCCCGCCGCATGTTCGGATAAACCTTGACGGCGACCGGCTGGCCAATACGTTCCTGCCGCCACGTTAAACGCCAGCGGGAAAGGTATCGAACCGCAATCAAACCGAATTCAAAGCGGCCGCGTTTTGGAGGCGTCAGTCCATAGACGAGGGCGGCACTGGTTTGTGCTTCGATATTCAGATTCGCCTCGCGGGCGCCCGTAAGTTTCATCTGCGGCGGATATTCGTCTTTCACTATCAGGCGAATGTCGCGCGGCGTTTGATTGGCGATTTCAATGCGCACTTCGGTTTCCGCGCCCACGGCAAAGCGGCCGCCAAAATGCCGTTGGATGTCGACCTTCGCGGGCAGCTTGCTGTTCCACGCATCAAAAACCGCGACCGCGATTAGCGCGAGGTCGTAAGCGAGCGCCACCCAACGCAGCATCGGCCGTCCCCACGAAAGCGAAAGCGGCACAAAGCCGATGGCCAGCAGGATGTAGAAGAGCTTTGAGAAAATGAAGCGCATTATCTCGGGACTTCCGCGCTTTGCAGAATATCGGTAATTACCGAATCGGCAGTGGCGCCGTCCAGTTCGGCTTCGGCGCGCAGCGTCAGACGATGCCGCAGCACAGGACGCGCGATGTCGCGCACGTCGTCGGGCGTCGAGAAGTCGCGGCCACGAATGGCGGAGAGCGCTTTTGCGCACAGCAGCAGAGCCACTGCGGCGCGCGGGCTGGCGCCATAATGCAGGGCCGGATGGTCGCGCGTGCGGCGCACGATGTCGACGACATAACGCTGCACACCGGGCTCCATGTGCATGTTATTCACTTCGGCGCGGCAACGGATGACCGTGTCGGCGGCAGCCAGCGGTTGAATGTCCACCTGATTCAAACGGCGCGCATTAAACCCGGCATCCCAGCGGGCCACGACCTGCTGTTCGTCTTCAACCGACGGATAGGGCAGCAGAATCTTCAGCAGAAACCGATCGAGCTGCGCTTCCGGCAAAGGGTATGTGCCCTCGTACTCAATCGGATTCTCAGTCGCCAGCACCGTGAACATCGGTGAAAGCTGATAGCCCTCACCGTCGATCGTCACTTGACGTTCTTCCATTGCCTCGAGCAAAGCGGCCTGAGTTTTCGGCGGCGTGCGATTGATTTCGTCGGCCAGCAGGATGTCGGTAAAGATGGGGCCGCGCCGCAGGCTGAAGCTCGACGAGCCCATGTTGAAGACGTTGGTGCCGGTAATGTCAGAGGGCATCAAGTCGGGCGTGAACTGAATGCGCCCAAACCCGGCGTTGACGATGCGCGCCAGAGTTTTCACGGTCAGCGTCTTGGCGGTGCCGGGAACTCCTTCGATCAGAGCGTGGCCTTCGGCCAGCAGCGCGACGAGAATCTGTTCGATAGGCTCGTCCTGTCCGACGATGACCTTGCGCAGCTCGTTTTGAATGTGTGCGATGGTTGGAGAGACGAGTTCAGGCATGTTTTAGATTTCCGATTCTTGAGATCTGAGATTTGAGATCCTGTTTTAAAGTTTAGAACTTAGAGCTTAGTAACTTGAGTTTAAAGCTCGACCCTTTCCGCAGCCTGTCGATCGTCGCGCGCACGCGCGCCCAGACCCAGCCTCGATTCGATTTCCCGCAGACGCTTTGCCAGCCGCAGTGATTCCTTTGCGTTGGTGGGCGCGCCGTTGATGACATCTTCACAATTTCGCATCAGCGTTTCAAGCTCTTGCCGGTTCAGACCAGAGCGGGCCGCGACGCGCGCGGCAATTTCCGCCCGCGGACTGCTGTTGCTCAAACCCGCGTGACGGACCAGTACCCGACGCACGCGACCGTAGATATTTTCGAGCGCGAGGTCATGCGCCCTGGCGCGCTGTTGCAGCTCAGCCATCGAGGCGACAAATTCCAGGCTCGATCGGCGATCCACGTGCGGCAGGGGCAATGGGCGCGCAAAACGGCGTCCGCGGGACCAGACGATTGCCAGGCCAATCAAAGCAAACTGTCCACACAAAGCCAGGATCGGCGTTCCTTCGAAATATTGAATTAGAGCATTGTGGGTGGCGGCGCGGCCCTGATGGAATTCATCGAACGCCACCAGACCACCGCTGCCGGTCACGACATTGATTGCCAACCGCAAATTGTCGGCGCGACTGATGCCGTTGTTGGCCACGATGAATGGATCGCCGAGCAGGACAATGCGACCCTGGCCGTGCGGGTAATCGACGAGCAAGCCGCCGTGCTCAGTCGCAAAGTTAATGACCGGCGCGGCCGAAATTGTTTTCAAAACATGGTTGGTTGCCGTCGTGCTCGAATCGTCAGGCGAGGGCTCGGCGGCGGCTTCAGAATCGCCGGATGACTCTTCAGAGTCGACGCCCTCTCCCTTGGCGCCGGCGGTTGAACCATTGTTGGTCTTATTGGTTTCCTGCGGAGCAATGGTAATCGCGGCGGCAAAACGCGATGGCAGAACTGACACAACATCGCGCGCCAGCAAAGTCGGTTGAGACGCACTGACGGGCTTTTCTCCATTAGTCATCTGTTCGAGATTGTTTGGATCGATATCTGCCCAGGGATAACTGAAGGCCTGGCTGGTAATTTTCCAGGCACCGGACGCAGGGAGCAAGTTCGGATTCGGACTACGGTCGATGATCACGAGCCGGCCGCCCTTTTCGACCCAGCGCAGCAGCTCTTTGCTTTCAGTTTTCGAAATAGGTAGAACGGTGCGGCCGATGACTACGATCGTTGCCGGCTTCGGGCCGCTGAAGCTGAGAAGCGAGGATGGTGATTCGCTCCACCGCGTCACCTGGTAACCTGATTCGCGCAGAAAATCGTATAGCGCCCGCGTACCGGTGGCGCCGGAATTAAAGGTTGAACGATCGGGCCACCCTTCGGAATCCCCAGCCTGTTCGATCTTGACGTACGACGCGGCATTGAGCGCGATCAGGACCAGGACCACGACCACCAGCGTGACGATGATGAAAAGGCGTTGCCGCATATCTGTTATCCCAATCGCACTGAGAGGGCTGGGTGAGGGTTTCGATAAATCACAGCACGTCCTCAACCCTGGTCCTGCTCCCAAGCGGGAGCAGGGCAGCCATTATCCCGATGGAGTCCTCAGAGCCTGCTGATATCTTTGCCGAAAATCGTTCCAATCGTTTTCGCAGGCCGGAACGAAACCGTACCAGTGAACCTCGAAACTGTTTGTGAGCCCGCGCATGGTCGAATACAGCGAACCTTTTTCGCGCACCGAGCTCAGATAATCGCGGTTGGTTTTATGCTGCGCCAGACTAATCACTTTGCGGTCGCCGAGTTCGCACAGGAAGGCGATGTAAGCTTTGCGAATCGCCGCGCGTAAATCGCCACTGTGCGCCAGCGCTTCCGCCTGGGCCAACAGGTCCGCCGCGGTCTGATCCGGCTCAAGCCGCTCTCCCAGAACGATCCGCGCTTCGCGTTTTGGTTTCTTTTTGGTGCGGTTGCGCAGATAGCGCGGCACGAATTTCCAAATCAAAAACCCAATTAACGCCAGGGCAACCAAAATCACTATGATTTGTGCAATTCCTGAAATAAACGACGAGCTGCCGCGCTGGATTGGTTTGGGCTTGGGAAATAAGCTGGCCAGCCAGCGCATGAACCGGTCCCACAACCGGCCGATAGCGCTGCCTTCGGCGGCGGCTTTCTGGTACTCGGGTCGCCGTAAAATTTCAGCCAGTCGTCCCTTTTCTTCATCCTTGCTAAGAGCCTTGGTTCTATTCTGAGTTTCATCCAGCCGTTGGCCGAGGGCCAGGAGACGTTCGCCAATCCGAGCCAGCACTTCGTTACCGCCCCCGTGACTGCTCAGGTTTTTTTCGTATTCGTCCAACGCGTCATGGAGCCAGGAATTGTCGACCGCGATCGTTTGTCCTTCAAGCAAGACCTTTTCCTTCGCGGGCAAGAGAGTGCGTAGGCGAGCAACGGCACTTTGGCGGGATTGTTCGCTGAGTGAATTCCGGTTAGCGTGGGCGAGTTGCAGTTGTTGCACCGCGACCAGGCCATCAGAGATTCGACGCCGGTACTCGGCAAGCGTCGCTGCGCTTGCACTGGCCAGGCACATCAGGATCACGCACAGAGCGAAGCCGAGGCCGGCGATGCGGTGGTTCAACTTTCGATTCGGGATCATGACTCGCTTACTTAGCTCAGACCTAAAACTGATCCGGTTGGCATCGGGCCCGGAGGTGGCGGCACGAACCTGGGCGCTCGTCCCGTCACCAACGCCGGAGCGAAAGGAGATACCACGCCGGCCAGCTGTGGCATTTCCGGAAGTTGCCGCGCGGCCAACAGTTCGATGTCGTAACCCTCGTGGCGCACGCGCTCGTCCACATAAAGCAGGGAAAGACAAAGCATCCAGATCGGCGCCAGCGTGATATGGCTGCATTGCAGAATGACTTCATAGGCGATTACATACCAGGCAGGAGAGTTCGTGCCAAATGGTGAAAGGTCAACGCCATTTAGATAGCCATACCACCCCAAAGGAATCATCAAAAGCATCAAAGCAGAGTACGTCGCAAAGAACGTAAACAGCGTCATGGCCATCAAACGGCGCACATTGCCGCTGGCCAGAGAGAAACTGCGGCCGACGGCTGAGAAGACACCTCGGCCCTCGACCAGCATCGCCTGGGGCACATAAGCCATTCGCCCCGCCAGGAGAAAAAAGAGAATCAGACCAATCACGATAGCTGTCATCGTGCCTAGTCCTATAATGATTGCCGCCAGCCATCCGGAGAGTGCCTGGGCGAATGCGAACGCCCCAATCGTTACCATGGCAATGATCATATAAAAGGCCATGAAGGCCAGCCATGATGAAAAGCCAAGCCAAAGGGCAACCACGATACTGGCTCCCAACAGCCCCCAGAATCGTGACTTGACCGCGCGATAGGTCGAGCGCGCTGTGACCGGTTCGTTCCACAGTAGATGGGCTACGAGATTGCGCGTTGCCCCACCCATTACGATTAGACTGAACAGAGATCCGCCGAACATGATCACCATGCCAGCGAGAAGCATAAGCACGTAAAGCACCATGCGCATCTCGTCCGGCGTGGCGCTTAGTTCGCGAAAGGCGATTGTGGTGATAGTCGAACCCAGTGCAAAGACGACCACCGGCGGCGCGGCGATCCGAATCAGCGTCAGGAAGTGACGTCGATACAGTCGCACTGCCCGATCAATCAGGTCGCCGGCTCCGAGGGGGGCCAGCGCAAGTTCGTTATCTACGGAATTCATGCCGCGGGAATAATCCTCGTTTTGGGAAGGCGAATCAAGCTTTGCGCCGATGAGGAGTTCGCAAAGTGGCTATGGTGTTGAGAGTCAAGCAAGGTCAGTGTCTGATGTCGGTAGTTTTCAGCTTTTGAATCAGAGCGCGCGCTTCGGTTGCATATTCACCTTTCGGGGCGAGGCGAAGATACTCTTCGTACTCAGCTTGCGCCCGTTGCGGCTGGTTCAGTCGCAGCAGAATGTTCCCAGCGAGCAGGTGCGCTTCAGCAAAGTCAGGTTTCAGTTGCAACGTGCGGCCGATCGCCGGCCCGGCCTTCATCACCTCGCCTTTTTCCCAGTACAACCGGCTAAGCGTAAAGTGTCCGTGCCAGTTCTTATCCTCCAGCTTGAGTCCTTCGAGGAGGGTTTTCTCAGCCTCGTCATAGCGTTTTTCGCGCCAGTAAACTTCACCCAGGGCCAGCAACGCGGTGGGATTGTCGGGTTTGATTTGCAGTGCGCTCGTCAAAGCATTCTCGGCCTTTTGCCAATCTCGGAGATCCATGAACGCCGTTGCGAGGAGTAAATCAGCTTCGAAAAACTCAGGATAAAAAAAGAGCGCCTTCTGGAAATGAACGACCGCGTCCTGAGCACTCCTTTTTGCCAGCGCTTCCCGCCCACGAACAAACTCCTCACGCGCACTGGGTGGAACTCGCGCATCGATTACGTCGATCGAGGTACCCATTCCGTTGGCGTTGTTGGAATCCGTCCTGTTAAGCGTGAAAAACATATACACTTTGAAAAGCAGCGTCAGGTCAGCCTCTTGTTGAGCCGGACCATAACCAGGTGCGTTAATTATTACTCGATAGTAGCCGCGCTGGAGGTTCGCGAAACGAAAACGCCCGCGCGCATCGGTGGTGATCTGATCGGTGATGCCGCCACTAAACCTTTCCAGCCGTACGGGGATTCCTTCGGCCGGCTTGTTTGTGGCGGCGATATTTACCTGGCCTGACACCTCGAATGATTGATTGCCCGGGTTGTAGGTGTCGCGATCGCGCTGCGCATAAGCAGTTGCTGCCATCAACATAGCCAGCGAGAAAAATCCCAGACGGTAAACAAGAAGCGTCATCGGCTTTAGCTTAAGACAAGCAGCGAACAATGTGAAGAGAACGGCTCTACAACCCTAAGACAAAATCAAATCGCCTTGGTTCCAGAACTAAGAAGAAGGGCCGGACGGCTAAAAAGTAACCGCCCGGCCGGAGTTTAGTGAGCAACGCCTGGGGGCGTATCAGTGCTTGTAGGTCAGACCAAATTGAATCAGACGAGCCGGCACTGCCGTCTCAGTGATCTGGCCAAAGGTTCCGGGTGTCGCGATTTGAATCGTCGACGGGAAACGAAAGATCGGATGGTTCCACAGATTGAATACATCCATGCGAATCTGGAATTGGTGACTCTCCCTGACGCTGAATCTCTTCATCAGTGAGACGTCCCAGTTCTGCTGGCGCGGTCCGCGGAACGCATTGCGGGGTACGTTGCCATAGCCGGTTGCTCCGGTGGCGCCGTTAGGAACGATTGCCGCGGTACTCACGAAGTTCGGATTAAGAAAATGATCCAATCGATTCTGAATCCGGCCCGACGTGACTATAGATCCCACGATGGTCGTTGCTCCCGGCACGCAGCCCGGCACACCAGCGATCTGCTCGGACAAAGGTCGGCAGACTAATAAGCCGGTACCTAAGCCGGTCGCTCCGAACGCGCCGCCGGATGTGCTGTCCAGGATTGAGAATGGAAGACCGCTTTGATACGTTACGATCCCGCTAACAGCCCAGCCACGGAAAAATTGATTGTGGAAGAAACTGTTATTCGGGACCGGCAGATCGTACGAGTAGCTCACCACCAGACGTTGCGGGCGGTCAAAGTCGCCACGGGCTTTGTTTGCCAGCGACAGACTGGTGTTGTTGAGAATGTTTCCTCCGCCCTGACCGTTCCGGGTGGCGTTTAACTCGTCCGTGCTGTACGAGCCACTGACATTGTCGGTGGTCTTCGAGAGGGTATAGGCCGCCTGGAAATACAGGCCGTGACTTAGCCGTCGCGAGAGTGTTGCCTGGAACGAGTTGTAAATGGCGAAGCCAATGTTACCGGAGTAACGCGCGCCGCGTGCGCGTGAGAGCCCCAGCACCTGGTGCCGCAACGCTTCGTTGTTCACTGTGTTGGTGGTGATGGTATAGGCGACACCATTAATGTCTCGCACGGTCACGGGACTGGCGGGACCGGCAACTGTCGCGAGATATGGATCCCAGATACCCAGGCCGCCAATAAAGTGTGAGCCCACATAGCCGACCTCAGCCGCCCAACCCTTCCACAGTTCACGCTGCAGAGTCATATTCCACTGTTGCGTGTAAGGCGTGTAGGCGGATTGCGGCACGCTGGTATAGGACGCCAGGTTGATCGAGCAATTGGTTGCCGTGCCGCCAAAGTTTGCACAAGCCTGGCCCAACTCGTTGACAAAGATCGGGCCGACGCCCGGATCGTTTACATCCAACGGACCTGCGCCGCTGATGCGCCGCAGTCCCGCAAACCGCGAGCCTTGCGGAATGAATGCCGCGGCGATAGCCGATGGCGGTGGAATGCTGGCGAAGGGATTCGCCAACTGGAACGACGTTGGCGTGGTCGTGCTGGAAAGCGGTTGCACAGTGAACGGCGCGGCCAGCGAGTTCTGCAAGATGTTCTGATTAGAGAGCCGTTGGTAGTAGAGGCCATAGCCCCCGCGCAGAACCATCTTCTGATCGCCCTTGATGTCCCAGGCAAAACCCACGCGCGGGGCGAAGTTATTCCAATCAAAGCAACTCTTCAACGCACAATCTTTGACGCCCGGAGTGCCGGTAAAGCCGGCCAGGTTTACCTTTGCCGGAAACAGGAATGGATTCTTGCCCTGGGCCGCCAGACTGGGATCGAAGATACCCGCCCTGAAAAGCTTATCGTGACCAAAGCTCATGCCCTCCCAGCGGAGACCAAAATTGAACGTCCAGCGAGGAGACCAGCGAACGTCATCCTGCACGAAACCAGCATAATCCGTAGCGATGAAGTTTCGGGCTGGGTCGCCGAAAGCTGATTGAATCGAGGTAACGCGGCCCTGAAGAAAGTTCTGAAACGCTGTGAAGGCGTTTCCGGATCCAGAGGTGGCTGCGGTCGTGAGCGAGCCGCGCACGGCAAAGTTATTGAAGCGGTTCAGTTGGTACTGAACTGACTCGCCGCCAAAACGCAGACCATGCTTACCGCGAGTCCACGAGAATGTATCGACTATATTGTAGGTATTCGACACCGTACCGCGGTCATCGTTGACTCCCGTACCCAGCGAGAAGGTCCCACTGATCGCGAACTGATAGATTCCGGGAAACTGCGAGCTGTTGCCGCGAGTGGCGCCGATGTCTGAGACGTTAATCAAATCGGTAGGAATGTTAGCGAAGAGGAACCGGCTGAATCCGAGCCGCAACTCGTTGACCTTCGTCGCGCTGAAAGTATGAGTTTCAGTGATTGCCAGGAAGCGATTCCATTGCGTGTCAGTTCTCGGAAACGCCAGATTGCTGGCGGTGCCGAAAGGCTTTGCCACGCTGCCTTCATCCCAGAACCACCGGCCGGTGATCTTGTCTTTGCCGCCGCGCATATCGCGGTCATAGCTAACCGTGTACTGGTTATCAGTGATCGGCGCGATGCCACCGAAAGAGCATTGGAATGTTCCGGTGATGGTAGCGGGCTTGCCGCATCCGGCCTGTCCGGGCCTGGGAATCAGGAATGTTCCGCCATAGATACCACTCTTCAGGTTTAGAATGTTGACCGCGACTGGGTCGATCTGCGCTGGCGTCAAACCAACTGTTTGACCGGCATAAGTTGCCCCAGCGAGCAACGCAGCCGAAGTGGTGCCGTCAGGATTCGTGGGGAAGCCCGGAATTGTCGGAGTCAGCGTAGAACCATTGGGATCGATTCCATTTCGCGCGCGCACGCCCTGGTAATTGAAGAACCAGTAACCGCCGAGCTTTGGCAGCGGACCGCTTCCATCGCCGCCGAAAACATTCTGTAGCAGACGCCCTTTCTTCTTCCCGTTCTTGTTGAAGAACCACTCGTTGGCATTGAATACATCATTGCGATGCGACCAGTATCCTTCCCAGTGAAAATCCTTTTCGCCGGATTTGATTACCAGGCCGAGGGCGCCGCCGCCCTTACTGCCCTGCGATGCATCGTAGAGGGAAGTCGCAACTTTCATTTCCTGCAGGGTATTTGGATTCGGCAAAGGTACCGTATCGAAGTGCGCCAGATTGAAATCATTGACGTTGATGCCCTGGAGGGAAACGCTGTTATTGCTGGTGCGTTGGCCGTTCACAGTTACATCGGCAGTGCCGCGCCCGGCGGCGCGTACGTCTGTCGGTTCGCCAGTTACGCCAGTGGAAAGACTGAGCAGAAAAAGGAAGTTCGGCGATGCGAGGGGCAGAGATCTTAACGTCTGTGCGTCCAGCGCCTGGCCGGTCGTTGCACTTGAAGGATTGATTAACGACGGTGTTGCTTCGACGTTGACTGTTTCCTGAATGCTGCCCGCCTCCAGGGTCACGTCCTGCCGAGTGCTCTCCGTAATTCTAATCTGAACGCCGGTAACCACGGCCTTCTTAAAGTTACGAGCTGAAATCTCCAGCTTATAGGTTCCCGGTGATAGCAGAGTGACGGAAAAACCGCCATCGTCGCCGGTGGTCACCGTACGCTCGGCCTTGCCGGTTGTCTCGCTAATTACGGCCACCGTCGCACCCGGGACCAGCGCACCTGACTTATCTGTGACCACCCCGGTGATGCCGCCAGTCTGAATGGCCTGACCAGAGACTACGGCCACACACAATCCCACCAGCAACCCGCTTGATAGAAAGCGAAGAACGCTACGCATCGCTGCTTCCTCCTTTTTGAACCGGACCGATTTCCGAGTGGCGCCCCCGAATTTCGGGGCTTGAGACGCTAAAGACCCTAAGCTTTAGTTTTCGCCGAGGCAATCAATGTTCCGCAAGAGAGCAATGGGAGCCAGAGCTTTCAAGCTAGTATTCACAGGTGTTTCAAAACTCGGTGGAGCGTGAGGTCTCGCCGGTTTCCTGAATTTTTCAATTTTACTCCAAATTCTCGGATGTCATTGACCTCTGTCTCCGTAGAACGCCTTGCAGATCCCGTAACTCCCTGGCGTTCACTCTGGCCATTTCTTTCGGCGTATCGCAGGTATCCTGATGAGAAAGGGTAAGAGAAGGCATCACCGAGAACGAGCATCCGACCGCTGCCATTCTTTTGGTTCAACAAAAATGACCCGCCAGAATTACCTGGCGGGCCATGTTCAGAAGCAACGTGGTGCGCGTTTTTTAGAACGAGAAGCGTGCTCCAAGCTGAACAACTCGAGACTCGCGTGCGGCTGTATATTGGCCGAACGTGGAGCTCGTGATGCTGGTGTTAAGAGTAGTGAATTGAGTGTGATTGAGAGCGTTGAACGCCTCGACCCGCAACTCAAGGCCCATCCTTTCCGTCAATTTCGTTTTCTTTGCCAGGATTAGATCCCAGTTATTGATCGTGTTATTGGCACGGAACTGGTTTCGGGTAGAGGTGCCGCGGCGGAATTGCGTGGCGAGGTTAAAGCCGGCCGCGTTGGGATCAAGGAATGACTTGAAGGCATCCTTATTAAACACCTGGCGATTATTCTTGCGCGGGTCTAGAAGCGTAAAGGTCGATCCGAGATCCGCGAAGCTAATTAAGCCGCTCGTTCCCAATTCGTCAAACTGATTCAAAACACTGAACGGCGTACCCGACTCGTAGGTGTAAATGCCGCCGATGCTCCATCCATCAAGCACCGTCTTTGCGGCGCTATTATTCCACCCGAGGGTCTTGGTGATCGGCAGGTCGTAGATGAAGCTCGCCACAAAGCGGTGCGGAACGTCATCGGACGATCGGGCCTTACCAAGACGTTGATCCAGGAGGTCAAGCAAACCGCGTTGAGTATCTACGTCGTTGACCGACTTGGAGTAGGTATAGGCCACCTGGAAAAGAAGACCGTTGCTATACCGCTTCTGCAAGTCAAGTTGTAAAGCGTTGTACCAGGAGTTGCCGTCACTAACCAGGTAGTCGACTGAAGACAGATCCTTGTTCAGGCGACGAGCTGCGTAGTTACTTGGAGTTGCCACTGGGTCACCCGCTCGTGCAGGAAGGAAAGTACCGAGAGCGGGATTGACCTCTCGCAAGCCATAAAGCTTGCGACCGCGATTGCCCACATAGCTCGCGCTGGCCACATAGTCTTTCCCAAAGCCGCGTTCGAACGTCAGGTTATATTGATATGTGTAGGGCGTTCGAATCTTCGGATCGATCACAAATCCCGGGAAGGACGCTACCGGAGACCCGATGGTCAGTTGTGTTGCCGCGAATGGATTTGCCACCGCAGGTACATTCAACGGAGCGGTCGCAATACCTCTGAAGGCCGGAAATGGATCCGGACCAAAAGGATCAGCCAGAGTCCCACTCGAAAGGGCAATACCGCCGTTGCCATAGAAGGCATTGGTGCCGTTAAATCCCGGCGCATTCAATTGCTGGAGAAAAGTATCACCGATAACCGCGCCGTAATAAACGCCAAAGCCGCCGCGGATAACACCATCGCGATTCTCTCCAAAGAGGGCACGGGTGATGCTGTTTGAAGGCTTTGGCGAGTAAGCAAAGCCCAGGCGTGGGGCAAAGTTGTTTAGATCTCTCTGAGCCCCACCCGCCGGCACTTTTCCACCTAGCGCAGGATCCGGATCGCCAACGAAGAGTACACCAGCCGGAGCGTGGCTCCCTGGAGTGACGGTGATCGGGATTCCTTCAAAGGATTTAAGCTGGCCGCTTGTGAGTAACTGTGAAGCGGTAAGCTGGGTTCGATAGTAAGCGACGCGATTGAATTTATCGTACAGGTTGCCCGTGAATTCCCAACGCACCCCCAAAGAGAGGGTCAGCGCATCAGTCACCCGCCACGTGTCCTGGCCAAAAGCGGCCATCGCCATCTGCCGGAAATCACGAAGTCCGTTGGCGCCATACTGTTGGGCGCCTGGGGTGTTACCAATCAGGAGGTCTGCAAAGTCGTCGCCCGTAGTATTGGGACCGGACGTGCGTGACATAGTGAAGATACCTTGATTAATGAAAAGGAAAGTTTGATCCTGGAAGTATCTGGTGCCATCCACGCCGAATTTGAACCGATGATCACCTTTAGTCCAGCTGACCGAATCTTGAAGCTGCGCATTCGTGGTTACGCGTGCCTGTGGGCCTTGAATCGAATTACCCAGGATAATACCGCGCTGGCTGAGGCGCACTTGCGGTGGACCTATATACGTTTGATTGGCTACGAAATTGGCGCTGAAGCCAACTGACGCTGGCGTCTCCTGGTTCTGCGGCACAACCCCCGGCTGATTGTTTCGGGCCCAGCCGATGAGCAGAGAGTTCACCAATCTCGGCGAGATTGTGTAAGTATGACGCAGAACTCCGTTCCATGTCGTGTCCAAATTAGTTGCACCAAATCCTGGAACGCTCGCTCCACCGAAAGCGAATGGCGTCGAGTCATTTGAACCGAATCGGCTGAGGGTTAGATTCACCGTGTGTTTGCTACTTGCAATGAAGTCTACCCTCGTTGTTATGTAATTGTTGTTAGTGACCTGGGCCGCGCCCGCACTTGCCGAGCCAGTCGCATCCCCCAATGGCATGAACTTCAGGTAGTACAGCGCGATTGGTGAAAAACGGGCCAACGGAATCTGATTACCGGCGAACGCCGTTCTCGTCAACGGATCGCATAGCGGGCCATCCACCGCATCCGTGGTGACCCCATTGTTGTTGCAGTCTCTTCGCGTCGTGAGCGTGTTGAAAAGACCATTGCGCTCGTTCGCCGTGGGAAGGCCGGTGATCACCTGAGTGTTTCCAATCAACTGACGTCGACCTTCATAATCAAAAAAGAAGAAGGCTTTGTTCTTGCCACTGATATAGCTTTTGCCACCTTCGCCAAAATGCGGCAAATGGATTGGGCCACCGATTTGCCCACCGAACTCTTTGCGTTCGAAACGGCGACGAAAATCGTCTACCGTTCCGGGTCTCTTGTTTTTAAGCGCGTTGTCGAAAAAGCGCGCGGCCGAAAGAACTGTTGGCCGGTAGAAGGCGCGCAGGTTGCCGTGATAGTCATTCGTGCCGCTCTTGGTGACCACATTAACTATTGAACCAGTATTACGGCCAAACTCGGCCTCAAAGTTCGAGGTCAAGACGCGGAATTCCTGAACGGCGTCAGGACGAGGCTGAGCACCTTCGGTTCCACCAACCGCAACCTCGTTATTGTTGGAACCGTCGAGCGTGATGTTGTTCTCAACCCCACGCTGTCCATTAACGCGAAAGCCGGAACCGGTGCCAAATGCACCCGGGCTGTTGGGGCTGGCCGGCGCCACGCCCGGCTGTAGCAGCACGAGATCCAGTACGTTCCGGCCGTTCAATGGCAAACCAACAACACGGCGCGGGTCAACAGTGGTTCCCAGCGTCGGCGTCTCGCGATCAACCAGTTCCTGAGTCGCGGTGACGGTTACATCCGCAGTGGTCGTTCCCAGAGCGAGTTTGACGTCGAGCTGAAGATTGCGATTAGGCTCTACCTTGACGTCGGTCAAACGCGTTTCCGCAAAACCGCCTGCCGTGATCGCCAGATTGTAAGTTGCTGGGTCGACTTCGATAAACTGGTAATCGCCGTTCTGGTTTGTTTGCACCGAACGAAGCTCTTGCTGTTTCGCCACATCAATCAGCTTGACCGTAGCACCTGGGACAACTGCCCCATTCGGGTCGCTGACAGTTCCTCTGATGGTGCCGCGCGTTCCTTGCGCGACCACCGAAGCGGTCGCAGCGAGAGCTACGCAGATGATGAGGGCAAAGCACCTGAACGGTGAACGCAAATCCGTTGTTATTGCTGCTGAGAATGAGCACATATTCTTCGTCTCCAACAAGTAGTTGAGTTTCAGTTAGCCTTGGACAATCGCCAATTACTAGGCTGCTGCGATGCAATCGTAATGCAAGAAATATACCTTACATATCGCCGACGCTAGAGTCTCAAAAAGCCTGAGTTAGCGATTTTGCCGTTTTTAGTCTCAACGGAAGATCCAAAATACCGAACATTTCTACGAGTCTTTGGAATTCCGAAGCCGACTCTGAAGGCAAAGTTTACTGGTCGAACTCTTCTTCTTAATCATTAATGAAGGGAGGGAGGGGCTGGCGTGCTTTTCAATATCCGAATGATGGGTTCGTGAATATCCGAGCCGGTTGAAATTAACTGCGTTAGCTATTTAATCTTCTTCACTCTCACGAGCTTGTCGTCCCGCGTCACCAGAAAGCCAGTCACTTCGCCTTTTCCATTCTTCAGGAAAGTAAGCTCCGATTCTGTTTTATTTGAGAAGAAAATGGTCTCTGTTATTGGATATAGTTCTACTCGCTGACCATCCGCCTCGGCATAGAGCCGATCACCGACTCGGATAATGTTCAGTACGCTCTTGGGAGCGACCTCGTACTGCCCGACATAGGCATCATAGATGCCCGGATCTATCTTTGCGACCACCCTGTCGTGAGGCTTCGGAACAATGTAATCAACGAAACCAACCATCATTTCGTCGAATGTGGCGGTGCCGTGGCGAATTGCTTTTGAGGGATCGGGGTTGTGCATGTTTCTTTCAGAATTGTCATAGTAGGCAGTCACTGCCAACTTTGATCCTCCTGAAACTGCGAGGGGCGTTTTTAAGCTGTAGAGGGTTTGCCAATGGAAATCATAATGAGGAACCGAGAGTAATGTCTGGCGACGGCCGTCAGGATAGACCAGTTCGTATTTCATTGATTTACCCCGAACGTGCATGTGGGGCATGAAGCCGATGAACTCCACATCGCGCTGCAAGTTCCAGCAAGCCGTTACCTTGTGATTGTCTGTATGTGGCGGTATCAGGAACATAACGTTACTAATGCTGCGAGAAGTAACAATCTTGGTCACCGGCATTTTGGAAAATGTTAGCGCCACACCTGTTAGATCCTTTTCAGGCCTGCCGGCTAACTTCGAATAATGCATCTGGAGAATAAGGTTGGATCCGGCAGGAATCTTTTTGGCGGTCCCCTCGGGCCATGAATCTATTCCCCTCCCGGGGGCGTAAACTGAGAGCACGGCGTTGTTACTGCCGAAACCCACGGCGTCGACATCCGAAGCGCTACAACCATCATCGACGACAGGTACGTCAGGTTTGACGCGCCGCGTGGTGCCATCCATCAGTTCGAGCGATGAGGGTTGAGTTTCCAGGAGGGTCCAGGCGGCATTGCCAGGTTTCTCGGATGGATTGCGACGCTGTGCTTCGGCAAAATTTTCCGGAGTCTCAATAAAGACGACAGCGTGGTGAACAACTTTGCGATTTCCGGGACGGAATTCCACAGCCTGAACCCACTTGTCTTCTCTGAAATTCGTTGGGATTCTAAAATAGAGATATTTGTCAGCAGCTTCAGGGCCCAGCGCGTAAGATTTGGTCATAGTAAAAACAATGTCCGGTTGCCTTATCTGCCACTGCTCAGGAAACTGTGGAAGGCGTGGCAGGTCCCTTGCATCGCCTTCCTTCGCGCCCTGATCCAGCCATGCGACTATCCGACTGATTTCCTCCTGACTGAGCCTTCGCTCGTTTATGAACTCACCGAAACGCGGGTCGGCGTGCCAGGGTGGCATCTCGCGCTTTGTGATCTTTTCACGAAGCAAACCAGCAAATGGTTGCGCGTCCCTATAGGTCAACAGTGACATCGGAGCAATACCTCCCGGGCGGTGGCACTCCACGCAATGTTGATAGAGAATCGGCGCGATGTCTTTGGAGAAAGTGACGGAGCGAACGTCCTGGTTGTGAGTACGGCCAAGGATCACGCTGGCAACAAATAGCGTTAAGGCGAGTACGAACCATTTCGTGATTCTGCGGCCTTTTTTCATACTACGATCAATTGGTCTTGCCACGCCTAAACGGCCAGGCAAGCAAAGTTCCGCGCGATGGATGGGCTTCAGGTTACGACTGCCGGGCAGTCAGTAGGATTAGCGTTACAGAAGCAGCGCCGTCGAGCTTACTATCATCAATTCGATTTCCGCAGGCGCTCGGCGAGCCGGCGGGCCGTCTCTGCGTCTGAAGCATTAGGAGCGATAGCCAGGTAGGCTTCAAGATGTTGGATCGCGACTTGACGTTCGCCCCTCGTATCGGCGAGGCGCGCTAAAGCCAAATGCGCTCTGGCAGCTTTCACTTCATCCAGTTCAAGAGCGCGCTTGAATTGCGACCCGGCCTCAGCGGCATGTTTTTCAAGTAGCGCCCATCCCAAATATAAATGCGCAGCCCAGTTTGTCTCCTCGAGGGAGATCGCGACGCGCAGTTTCTCCGCGGCTTCCTCGCGGCGCCCTAATTCAAGCAGAACGATCCCGTTTTCAATCCAGCCTTCGGCATGTTTGGGTGCGATTTGAGTCAGCGGCCCAAGCACTTCTCCGGCCTCTGTAAAACGCTTTTCCAGCCGCAGTTCCCGCCCCAGTTCAAGTCGAGCGGAATAATAATCAGGGAAAATCCTAATCGCCTGCTGAAATTCTTTGAGACCTCGCGGTGCATCGCCGGCTGCCATCGACTTCATAGCTTTTTCGTAATGTGCAACGGCCTCTTTCGGAACATTCAAATCTATATCCGCGGCAACCACTCCGGCCCGCACACTAGCAGAAGCCTTTTCTGGAATATCAACTTCGATATGCACGACTGAAGGTCGCTCTCTGGGAAAGGGCCGCACCGCCACATGAGTACTGGTTGCTTCGAGTTCCTGGCTCTCGAGAGTCTCGACGAGGTATTCACCTTCTGGAACCCGGGGAAATTCGAATTCACCCCCGGAACGACTAAATGTCTCTGCAATCGGTCGCCGCTGGTCCTCACGAACCAATCGAACACGCTGATTAATCGCAGCTCGATTCCTGATTCGAAGTCGTCCGTCGATTTTGTGGTAAACCAGGGGTGCTTCGGTCGACTTCTGCGCACTCAAGCGCGTGACAAATGCAAGCAGCAAAGTCGCGGTCAGAATCGAAGAAAAGATGAATCGCGTTATCGGCATAAGATCCCGCAACGACAATTCTAGTTGGTAATTTCGAAATCTATCCATTGCGTTTTAGTATGAAAATTGTCTTTTGCAAGCATGTCCGTAACCGTAACCTGCAGAACGTAAGCCCCCGGGACAAGGTCCGGCCCGATTAGTATGCGCCCTCCTGCTTCCAATCTTTTCAGATCAGTCTGTTGCCCGACATTGAAGGGTAAAACTCTCCCTGCAAACACCTGTTTACCGTCGCGGAAGAGGTGCATTTGTGTCTGAAGTTGCGGGCGATTGGTCCCAGCATCACTCCGCGCGTTATAGATGGCATAGCCGTAATTCAGAATCATGCCCTGACGTAAGTGGCGCACTGCCGGCCCGGCCTGTTGGCCGGGATCGTTCGAACCGGCAGTCGTAGATTCCGCGGCTCCGGGAGCCGGCGGAAGCGTGCCATTAACAATGATGCCGGACAGGGTTAGCCGGTTCTTACTTAGGTCAGGTGCTTCTACGAACTGACCGGCAGCACCGACGCGTCCGCTGGTTACATCGCGGACAGCCACCCGCAATTGATAAGCGCCAGCCTGTTTGATCGGAACATCGAAGACATAAATCAATCCTTCTTGTTGAACGTGTCGGTAAGCGTCGGCGGTCACGCTCAAAGTTTGTGTTTGCACGATCTGGTCCACCGCGCGTCCGTTATCGCCGATGTTAACGGCGACCACGTCTATGACCACCTTTCTCGATCCATCCGGTCCGTCTGTAAACGTGAGATCCTGAGCATCGATCTGCAGTAGTGAACGCATCAGTGATCGTCCGTCAGGCTCGTTGCGGAAGAGGGAAGTAAGTCGCAAGCGCACTCCATCTGAAGCAAACGGAGAAGTAAGCGCAGCGACCATTTGCTCATCCCGGCTCAACTGATTTGCGCGCTTCTCTTCGTCGGTGACTCCGTAGAAACCATTGCGCGCGCGTACGCCTACACCTGAGCGTTTTACTTTGACCTCGAGGTGGTGAAAGCGGCGGTTGCCGGTTTTGGGATCAACGGTGGACTCTGCGGGACGATAACCGAGGAGATAATATCCCTTTTGATCGTCCATGATTCGTTGCAGACCCGCTCCCAGGTCGTTTCTATTACGCACGGCCAGGCCTCCCGTCTCGTGGGCCAGAAAAGAGAGTACCGTCTGTGCTTCAATGTTTTCCTGACGACGTTGATCGGCAAGACTGTTGAGCTTGCGGAAAGCATCCTGCGAATCCCTCTGAGCCTGCATGGCAATACTCTGGTCCACCCTGATGGTTTCGCGCGGGGGCGTGGCCAGCGCAAGCTTGGCAATGAGCTGGGGATTAAACAAATAACCTGGACCTGCGACCTTGTCCGAGGCTGTAATGTTGAGCGTTTGCAAACCACTGGCGTCCAGAGTGTAGATTACGGTGGAAGCGCGGTTGGCCTGGTCTGTTAATCGGCGCATCGCTGCCAGCAAGCGCTCGTTACGTCCCTGGGTTGTAAAGAGGGGAAAGGCTTCTGAAACCAGCACGAGAGACTTACGGCCCGGCATGTTTCCCAGACTGCGCAAAATGAAGCCGAGCGTGCCAAACGTGCCAACTGCATAGTTCGCTTCGCGTTCCTCTTCAAACTCGTTAATAACCTGTGCCGTGTTCTTGAAGTCCGCAGCAGTTTCCGTGGTATTGCGTAGCGGAAATGGGTTCTCTCCCCCTCGACCATTGGGATACCAACGAACGTGCTCCAGAGCAGCGTAGACTTTGACTTTGTCGGAAGTGAATTGCTGCATTGAACCGGAACCAGAACTGGTAAGAATGACGGCGACCATGTCATTCGGCTGCATCTGTTCGTCCAGGAATTTCTTGATCGCCTGCCGAACAAAACCCACACTTTCGAAAGACAGCCCCAAGTCATCAACCACCAGGGCAATCGTTCGGCGTACTTGTTCGGGACGCAAGAGAGCTGGCGGTATTTTGGGTGCACTCTTTTCGGCGGTTGGTCCTGGAGCATTAACGGTCTTACTACCTGAGCCTGACTCGTTAATAGAGACAAAAGAGAAGTTCGTGATCGGTTGTTTTCGTCCGTCCTCAAGAACTTCAAACTCTTCGGGACGCAAGTCAGTCACCTGCCGGCCTTCTTTGTCGGTTACCACCACGTCAACCTGAACCAGGTTGGTAGTAATCCGAACCACCTCGTCCTTGGGCTTCGTCTGTTGCTGACCCGGAATTTGGATCTGTAGGCAAAATGGGAGGATACAGGCAAGAAAGATTTTTCTTCTCATACGAGTTTTCCCAATCAGACTCGCAAACGCTCGAACCCCCGGCTTCATCTGGGCCAGCTTGGCGGCATGAAATCAACTCGGAGAAAGGGGGTGACGGTCAGACAGTAAAACACTGCTCAATATAACTTGCAAGGGTATTTAGGGTCAGGCTTACCCAATCCCGGCCCATTCTGGATCTTCACTTGACGGTGACGTTAAATTGTTTTTTGTCGAGTGACTTATTGAAAACAAATTTAGAAAGCGTAAACGCCCAATCCTGCAGGACTCGGCGGTTCAGGGTTTCTATCGATAGTTGGAATTTGTAAGTATGGGGGAGCGTCAATCCTGTTTCGGTCTTGAAATCAGAAAATTCTTCAATCAACTTTGTGATCGAATCGCCCTGCTGTTGAGTCACCCCTGGCCGGGTTACCATTTGTTGGACTTGTCTTTGTTCGTACTCAGTTCGCACATGTCGAATGTTTCAGCCTCAAAGTAGACCGGGAAATTTCACTCAGGAGGTTGAGGGACTTTTCAAGACTTCAAACTCAAAGCGCAACTCTTTGCCGCGAAAGATAGTGCTGAGATAAAACTCCCAGAACTTGCGGGTGAATCTTAAGCCGGTCGCGCGCTGATCGAGATTGACCAGCAGCTCCAGACCGAGAGCCCGCCAGAGGTTGGCCAGCGATACATAGGTGAGGATCGGTTTGAGCTTGACTTCGGTATAGAACGGAAAGAGTTGCCGATCGTCAACAAAGCAGTTGAAGGAATAGCTGTTGAAATGATTTCGATGCGTTGGGTCAGTCGCCCAGTCCGGGTTTGAATAATGCGGCGTCACAATAATAATTCGGCCGTGCGGTTTGGCGATTCGATAAAGCTCAGTGACAAAGGCCATCACGTCGGGAACATGCTCGGCCACGTGACGGCAAACGATCTGATCGAATTCGTTGTCCGGGAAAGGATAAGGAATGGCGCCGAGATTGTGAATTACATCGGCGTGACTCTTGGGATTTGAATCAATGCCGACGGCCCCCGGCGTCTTATTCCAGCCGCAACCGACATCGAGGATTCTTTTGGCTGGGTTTGGCTCGCTCATTTGCAGAGAAGCATCGCCGAGAGTCGAAATCTCCTGCAGACCGGTAGCCCGTTTCCAAAACGCTCGTTTGTAAAAGCGCCGAGTTTTAGAGTGGCCGCTTCTTAGACTACGCGGCTTCACCCAGCGCCTGCTGGTGTTCAACTCCAGATTCGAGCGCCGTCGCGAACTGCGTGAAGTCAAAAGCGTACAACGGGACTTCAAATTGTTGCTGCAACGCTTCGAGTCGCATGCCATCGAGCATTACCGGTTCATCGCTCTTCAAAGCCACCCGCGGGATGATGGCAAATTCCCCGCGAACTTTTTCGCGCGCCGCGAGGAAATCACCGCCGGTTAACAGACCGGCGACGCTGACGTCACCGCCGAAGTATTCATTCTCAATTGCCAGAACGTGGAGACGCGTCCCGAATTTCCCGTTTAGATTGTCGATCATCCGTTTGAGTGGCGCAGCGAAGAGCGTCCCGGTCAAGATCGTTCCGGAGAGAGCTGTCCCCGGCGGCTGGGCTGCTGCCCCGGGTCCATTAGCGAGTTTGCGTAACAGCGCGCCGAACTTGTTTTCAAACGTGCGAACCATGCCGATGCCGTCTTCAATCTGGGGATAGTCGCCGTAGTGCGCACGACCCGGGACCGTGCCGCCGGCGCGCAAATAGATCTCGTCGCCCAGAAATGCGAAGGTCGTTCCCAGGTGCGCCCGCATGTCTTTCTGAATCTCGCCGACTTCACGAATTATGCGGCGGCAAAACTCAGGCGTCACCGGAGTCAACCGGGCATCATTAAGATAACGCGTCAGTCCCAGCGGGACGATCGCCACACTACGCACCCGTGGATGCAGTTCAGCCAGATCGCAGATTGTCCGCCGCAGGATTTCGCCATCGTTTATCTTCGGGCAAAGCACCACCTGCGCGTGAATCTCAATTCCGGCGTCGAGTATACGTTGCATCTTTGAGCTGATGTCCGCGCGTTCCTTGTCGACGCCCAGTAGATATGCGCGCACATCCAGGTCTGTAGCGTGAACGGAAACATACTGCGGCGTCAGACGTTGTTCGATCACCCGTCGCATTTCGTCTTCAGTGATCGAAGTCAGCGTGGTGTAGTTGCCGTAAAGAAATGAAAGCCGCACGTCTTCATCGCGCACGAAGAGCGATGGCCGCGCCGTCTCGGGATTGCCTTTGCAGAAGCAGAAGATGCATTCGTTGGCGCATTGCCGCGGGACAATCTGTTCAAAGCTGAGGCCGAAAGCTTCAGCTTCGTCGCGTTCGATGTTCAGTTCCCAGTCTTCGCCCGTGCGCTTGCGCACATCGATCACCAGTTCGGTTTCGCCCCCCGATTGGAAACGAAAGTCGAGATAGTCGCGTACCACGCGGCCGTTGACGCGCATAATGCGATCGCCGGGCTCCAGCTCCAGCTCGGCGCCCAGGCTGCCGGGCACCACCTCTGAAATCTCGACTCCGCGGCGGCGAATCTGGGTTACTACCGGGGTGACTGCAAACTCGTACATCGTAAACTGCTCTCCAACCGTAAACTGTCCTAAGGAATTGGTCGCGTCTCAGGAAGGTGAAAGTATAACAAAAGGCAGAGAGGTTTGTTGATAAGCCGGCCTCGTTGACATGAATCGAGCGAGGATTTACTCTCTTCTCTCGCGTTAGATTCCGGTCTGACTGACTTGCCTCATTCCCGAAAATGAATCGCGAGAATCAAACACCGTCTGAAAGTCCAATTCAAGGCGACGCCGCAGAAATCTCACCGGCGTCACAACACCCATGCGTGCTGCTGGTAGAGGATGACCGGTCAGTCCGGCGTTATCTTGAGGTGACGCTGCAGCGCTCCGGTTATCGGGTCGTCACCGCTGGAGATGGCCTCGAAGCCATGAAGCTCGCGCTTTCTGTTGATATCGACGTCGTGGTCACCGACGCTATCATGCCGCATTTGAGTGGTCAGGAGTTGGCCCGGTTCCTCCGCAGCAATTCAAAGGTTTCCAGCCTTCCCATCATTCTGCTGACGGGTCAGGAGAACAAAGAAGCGGCGGCTGTATCAGAGAATCTGATTGACGCTTTCCTCTACAAACCCATTAAGGCAACAGAGTTGACGAGCTGTTTGGAGGGCTTGCTGCGACAGCATTCATAGGAGCGTGTCAGAAACCCGACCAACCGGGATCCCCGCGTGGGGTGGTCGATAGGAAGGGCCTCACCCGCGAGGACTCATCAATAAAAGAGATCGCCGGCAAGTGCTTTTCATTAAACTGTACGACACCAACCCTTACGCGCGGGCTTCTGACAGTTATGCTCCCGGCAACTGATCCAGCGGCGTGTATTCGCCCTTGCGACAAAGCCACCGCTTCGTAAGTCAATTTCCCGTCGTAGGTGTTTACGCCTGCTGCTAATCCCGCATCGCTCAGCACTGCCGCGCGAAAACCTTTCTGGGCCAGGGTCAAAGCATAAGGCAAAGTCGAGTTAGTCAGGGCGAAGGTCGAGGTCCGGGGAACCGCTCCGGGATGTTGGTGAAGCAGGACAGGAGGACCGGACGCGCTGGTGATGAACCTTGTGTTCCGCGTCTTGTACAGGGGCATCAGATGGGCTGGCAGATTGTCGGCACGGTTGATTCTCAGATCCGAGGCGCTACGCGCTGTCGGTGCTCAAATGGCGCTGGGTGGAGGCGTTTCATCGAGGCTTTTTCGGCGCTTGCACGAACGGGAAGCTCTGGTATATTCGCTGGGCAATTTTGCCGAGCAGTAATCGGATTCGGGTTGGCTCGGGGTGTATTGGTGACCCACCACCGGAAGACGTGAGCGTAGAGCTAACGTGAGAGGAGTCGCATTGAGCAAAGTCAGACTTTCCAGCCGGGCGATTGAGATGCCGGCTTCTCCGATTCGGCGGCTGGTGCCGTATGCCGATCGGGCCAAAGCCCGCGGTATCAAGGTCTATCACCTGAACATCGGCCAACCGGATATCGAGACCCCGGCCGAGATGATGAACGGATACCGGAACGTCAATATTAAGGTGCTTTCCTACGGGCCGTCGCAGGGTTTACAGGACTACATTGACGCGCTGGTTCAGTACTATGGCGGCGCGGGAATAAAGGTGCGGGCCCAGGACATTCTGGTTACGACCGGCGGCAGCGAGGCGATATCGTTCGCGCTGGACGTGGTGGCTGACGCCGGCGATGAAGTTATCGTGCCCGAACCTTTCTATTCCAACTATGCGGGATTCGCGGCAACCGCGGGTGTTAAGCTCGTCCCGGTGACCTGTCTGGCCGAAACCGGCTTTGCCCTGCCGCCCAAAGCCGAGTTCGAACGGGCCATCACCGTCAGGACCAGGGCAATCATCTATTCCAACCCGGGCAACCCGACCGGCGCGGTTTATACCCGACCGGAACTTGAGATGCTTGCGAGTTTGTGCGTCGAGCACGAACTCTACCTCATCGGTGACGAGGCGTACCGCGAGTTCATCTACGAGGACGACACCGAGCACACGAGCGTCCTCAATCTGGCCGGAATCGACGACCGGGCGATACTGGTGGACAGCGTGTCCAAGCGGTACAGCGCGTGCGGGGCGCGAGTGGGCTGCCTTGTCAGCCGCAACGCCGAACTGGTGGCCGCGGTGCTGAAGTTCGGTCAGGCCCGGCTTTGTCCGCCGACCGTTGACCAGTTGGCGGCGATGGCCGCGGTCAAGGTGCCGGACAGCTACTTCACCAAAGTGCGGCGCGAGTACCAGGGCCGGAGAGACCTGGTATGCGATGCAATCGCGAAGATACCGGGAGCGGTCTGCCGCAAGCCCGGGGGCGCATTCTACGTTTTTGCCAAGTTGCCGATTCGCGACGGCCAGGAATTCGCTATCTTCATGCTTGAGGAGTTCCATCTCGACAATGAGACGGTGATGGTCGCGCCGGCAGATGGATTCTACGCGACCCCGGGCAAGGGCAAGGACGAGGTCCGCATCGCCTACGTACTCAACTGCGATGATCTGGCGCGGGCAATGAAGATTCTTGCCGCCGGTGTGGAAGCGTACAACCGGAAATAGATGACCGAACGAAGTCAGAAGGAGAGTGAAGAATGCAGAATTCGCCGGACCTCTGACTTCTGGTTTCTGCAATCTGAATTCTGAGTTCGTCCTCCGAGGATCTGCATGGTCTCGACAACTACTACTCGTACGTGGGGGCATTGCCGAGCACGGGTACTAACTGGCGACCGAGTTGCGCAAGCGGGAGCCCTAATCTGAAACCAGAACTTAAAATCGGCTGCGCATCTTAACGCGTTTTCATCCATTCGATACAGCGCGTAAGATGGGTTCGCATGTTTTCAGCGCTATCCTGATGAATCCGCCCGTGGCCAGGCAACACCCATTCGAAATCATAACTGAGCAGCTTCTCCATCGAGCGCGTTTGCGCTTCCCATGAATACCAGCAGGCGCTTCGAAACGCGGTCAGTGTCCGGCGAGTAGGTGACCAGGCCAGATGATCGCCCGTGAACAGGAACTTGTTGCGATACAGCAGCACCGCATGTCCGCGCGTGTGACCGGGAACCGGAATCGCGATTAGATCTTTATCGAGCTTCACTGGTTCGTCACCGCGAAGCACTTGTTCAATTCCGAGGCGATGCGCGCCATCGTCCGCGTGCATTACTCGTTCACAGCCAAACCGTTTAGCAAAACGCGCATGATCGGCAACGTCGTCGCGATGCGTCAGAAACATCGTGTGCACGCCGCCCATCGCATCGATTCTCCTCACCAGTTGCGTGGCGAAGCGCGGTGAATCGACAAGAACGTTGCCGCCTTCGCTTTCGGGTCTGACGATCAGATAACTCCAGGCCCCAAAACTGGATTCAGCGGTAAAGCCGCAGAAATAAATGTGATCCGCGATTCGTGAGGGAAAAGCATCGATCCCGAGGTGTGCGTCATGATGCTCGACAGTTCCGATCGATGCCGTGGGACAGGCGACCAACGCCATCAACGCGCGCTTGGTCTCGGCTTCATTTTCAGGCTGATGATGGACGATCGAAACGTCGCCATCTTCACTGAATGTTTCGGGCGCGATCTGCCGGCAAGCGTCGCAGTCGATACAGGTCGAGTCGACGAAGAAATCGCCCGGAACGTTTTCCGGCAAACGCAAAGCAAGTTTGGCCATGGTTGAGAATTCTTGAAGTTATGATGAGCCAGCAGGTCTCGGAGTTCAAGTTGGGCGTGCGTGGCTTTGCCGAAGCCAGTGCGGTTGGATCGTTCGGCTCGACGCGTAACATCCACAGAGGGCAAAGGTTTATCGCCTGCTCGAAAGAATCTCTTTTCGACTTAGCGAACAAATTTGCCCCCTTTGCGTTTTATCCAGAGTAGCGAATAACATGACGCGAATTTCCTGTTCATCCGGAGGTCTCAATAAAATGCCAAGAGTCGAACGATTTGCGCTCGTAGCTATTACTATTATTTTTCTCTGTGCCGCCTCGACGCTGGCTCAACCGCCCGCCGTCAAGACGGTTGAAGTCAAAGCCTCGATGACCGAGGCTGAGGTCGGCCAAACTCTGAAGCTGACTGCCATAGCTAAAGACGCCGCCGGCAACGTGGTGAACGTTGAGCCGTCAACCTACTTTGCCGGACCATTCGACGCCGCGGCGGCCGACGAAAGCGGTAACCTCAAGCTGTTCGGTCCGGGCGAGGTGATCGCCGGGGCGATCGTCGGCGGCAAGACCGCCTTCACCAAAATCATGGTCAAGCCGGCAACGATTAAGACAATTGAGATCAAGTCGATCACAACTCCCCTGGTAGTCGGCGACACCGTCCAACTCGAAGCAACTAGTCGAATCTTCAGCGGCGACCCGCGCACCGGCGTGCCGATCACGTGGAGTTCTGATAAGCCGGCCGTGGCCACTGTTGATGGAGGCGGCGTCGTCACTGGAATCGCGCCGGGTAAAGCCATGATCAAAGCGACCTCAGGCATGGCCGGCGGCACCACCACGATCACGGTAGTCAAGAATACCTTGACCGGGTTGACCATCGAGTCCGACTCGAAAACCGCGCGCACTGGAGATGTAGTCCACTTCACGGCGAAGGGAACGCCTTCAAATGATTTCACACCGCGCTGGGCAGTCAGCGGTAATGGCGCCACGATCTACTCTGACGGCGCTTTCGTCGCTGAGCAGCCGGGCAACTACATCGTGACCGCCAGTAGTGGAAACCTTTCGTCGAGCGCTTCAGTCGTCGTCGCGCCGCGCAACGCCGACCGCGAACTCCAGGTCGTTGGCCGCGCTCCGTTCAAAGAATTTCAGGGCGCCGAGGAATGGATCACCGGCAACTATGCTTACTATTCGACGATCTCGGATCGTTTTCTCGTTTATGACATTTCCGATCCGGCGCACCCGAAATTGACGGACACGGTGATGGTTGACGCGCGCATCGTCAACGACATCAGTACCACCGCTGATGGCAAGATTCTGGTGATCTCGCGCGAGGGCGCTTCGAATCGCAAGAACGGCATCGCCTTCTATGACACCAGCGACCCGGCGCATCCGAAATTGATTTCTGAATACACAGCGACCGTGACCGGCGGCGTGCACAGCGCATTTGTCGACAAGCACTATGTCTATCTTACTGACGATGCCACCGGCTCAATGCGCGTGATCGACTTTGCCGATGTAAAGAATCCGAAGGAAGTAGCGCGCTGGCAGACCGAAACCCAAAGCGCCAGCACCATTCGCACCAAAGAGGGCGAAGAAATCGTCGGCCGCTATCTGCACGACCTCTATGTCAAAGACGGCCTCGCTTACCTGGCCTACTGGCATGACGGTCTGATAATTCTGGACGTCGGCGCCGGGATAAAAGGCGGCGGTCCCGAGCATCCGCAACTGGTCAGCCAATTTCGTTTCAATCACAACGAACTATACGGCAATGGCTGGCTGGCGGGCACGCATTCGGTCTTTCGCGATCGTAACTATCTATTCATCGGCGACGAAGTCCTGCCGTCGTTCTTTGATATTTCCTCGCACAGGCGCATTCCGGTACGCGGCATCTGTCACGTAATTGATATCAGCGACATCAACAATCCACGAAAGGTCGCCGAGTATCCCGTACCTGAAGGCGGCGCGCACAACATCTGGGTCGAAGACGGAATCATGTACATGGGTTACTACAGCGGCGGCGGACGCGTCGTCGACGTTTCCGGCGAGCTGCGCGGCGATCTCTATCGACAGGGTCGCGAGATTGGCCGTCTGTGGAGTGGCGACCCCGACGGCTATCGCACGAATTTGCCATTCATGTGGGGTGCGCAACCACACGGTGGATTGATTTACTTCAACGATATCAACTCCGGGCTGTGGGTGGTGAAGCTGGGCAAAAAAATTGAGAAAGGATCGACGACCGCGCCGGGGCAGTGAATGTGATGACCACCTCCTACGATGACTACGCTTACGACGAGTACATGTCCGAACTTGGACGTGAAGAGGAATTACGACGTGCAATTGAGGAAATCTCGATTGAGAATGTGAGTTGGTACTTGGGAACGTTTGGGGATGCCTTGGAGGGAAGAGTTCGTGGTTTGATAAAGGAAGCGAAGGAGTTGTGTGACCTCGGATACTCGGGAGCTAGCCTTCTTCTTAGCGCGAGCGCTCTTGAGCTTGTAATAAGGTATTTCGTTCTCAAGCCGTTAGTCAGCGGCACCTTTCTGAAGGACATCTGGGCAGATTTGCTTGTAGACAAACTTGTCTCGGGCCAGTCTTGGAGAGATCGCGAACTCCTGCCATTGATTGCAGAAGAGTGGGGAATCGACCTGACGAGCATTAAGCTCTCCAACGGCGTGGAGGCTTGGACTCTCTTTAAGTCTGAACTTGTAAGGAAGCGGAACGATTTTGTTCATAAAGGCGAACCAGTTCAGCCAGAATGTTCCGAGCGAGGCATCGAGTGTGCTCAAGTTCTTTTTGATGGACTCCTTACCTCCATTGCTCGAAAGTTTCGGTTTGGCTGGCCTGAGTCCGGAGTTTGGCATAAACCAGCGCCGGGTACCGGCGGGCGTTTCTATCAACCATGCGATCCATTTCAATAGTGCATGTGGAATAAGCGCTGCAGGCGCGGCAGAAGGTAGCCAGTGGCAAGCGCGCAGCGCGCCGCCACTGGTCGGCAACGAAAAAGGAAAATCGCGCCCTGTAAGGGCGCGCAGAATTGAAGGGAGACTCCCATGCCTGCGACTTATTGCAGCCTTCATTACCACGCAGTATTCAGCACGAAGGATCGTTATCCTACAATTACGAAAGACTGGCGAGATAATCTTCACGCATATATGGGTGGCATCGTGAAGAATCTTGGCGGTGTTCCCGTCGCGATTGGCGGAATTGAAGATCACGCCCATGTTTTGATGGGTCTGCGCGCGACGCACGCGATCGCTAACGTGATGCGCGATGTAAAAAGTGGATCGTCGGATTGGGCGCATGCTACGGTGGGCAAGAAAGCTTTCGGCTGGCAACCAGGCTATTTTGGAGTAACCGTTAGCCCTTCGCATATTGAGAGAGTCACGCGATATATTCTTAATCAAGAAGAGCACCATCGGCATAAGACTTTTGAGGAAGAATATCTTGAGATGCTTAAACTCGCCGGAATTGAATACGACGAACGATATGTGTGGTGATTTCGGTGCGCCCCTACAGGGCGCGACTGATTCTTGTGGTTTGGTGTCCAGTGGCCGCGCTTCGCTTGCCACTGGCTACCTTCTGTCGCCCCTTCCGGGCGCATCGGCCGTTGCTGAGTGCAGGCGCCTCGAATGGGACGAATAACAAGCCAGCCTCAAAGGTTGAATTTAAGGGCTCTAATGACGCCGCAAACCGAACAAACCAACGCGCCGCTGGTCGAATTCCGCCGAGTCAGCTATGCGGTCAATGGCGGCCGGCCGATCATTGATGCCTTGAACCTTCAGGTTCAGCTTGGCGAAACCCTTGTCCTGCTGGGAGAGTCAGGTTGTGGCAAGACGACGACGCTCCGGCTGGTGAATCGCTTACTGACTCCTACGTCAGGCCAGGTGTTGGTCGAGGGAAAAGCAACGACCGCGTGGGACGTCATTCGGCTGCGGCGTCGCACCGGCTATGTGATCCAGGAAGCGGGACTGTTTCCGCATTTCACTGTCGCGGACAACGTCGCGCTGGTGCCCCAACTCGACGGCTGGGATGAAGCGCGTATTCATGGGCGCGTGCATGAATTGCTCGATCTCGTCGGCCTCGATCCCGAACGGTTCGCGGAGCGCTATCCGCGTGAATTGTCCGGTGGTCAGCGTCAGCGCGTCGGCGTGGCGCGAGCGCTGGCGGCCGATCCGCCGCTGCTTTTGATGGACGAGCCATTCGGGGCGCTTGATCCTCTGACGCGAGCATCTTTGCAAAGAGAGTTTGCTGAGTTGAAAGCGCGACTGGGCAAGACTGTGATCTTCGTGACGCATGACGTGCGCGAGGCTTTAGCACTGGGTTCGCGGATTGCCTTAATGGACAAAGGTCAAATCGTCGTGCTGGAAACGCCAAAGGGATTTGTAAGTTCAGACAACCAGCTCGCGCGAGCGTACCTGGAAACATTGAGTCAGAACCGCCTGCGGTAGCGGGCGGTTGAACTGGCAGAATAAAAATCGCAAGGATTAGCGACGGGCTAACTCAGGCTTGAAGCGTCAGAGGGATCACGAGGATCAACCGCCCGCTACCGCAGGCGGTTCTGACTCTGCATCGTATGTCCGCCAGACTCGTTGGCCATCACGATAATGTAAGCCGTCCTCGATCCGCCTGAATATCCTGAATACACGAACGGCAGTCCCGGAGTTTGCTTCATCGCTTCATTCGAGACGCCGATGTCTTCGTTGGTAACACCGGGCGCATAGATCATGTAATGCGGAGGAAACTCGGTGGCACCGAACTGGCCGGTTTTCGGATCGAATTTCACATCGCCCGCCAGCATGTAGGCGATCCCCGTTTTGGCCGGGCTGTGAAATCGGCCCTGATTGAATCCTTCTTCAATATCGCGCTTGATCTCGGCTGCGGATTTTCCCTGAGCGATAAGTTCTCCAACGCGCAACATCACCGGCAAAATCGTTCTGCTGCCCTCAGGATCCCAGCAGGTCGGATAAACGCTCTGCTCACCATTCTGAGTGCCGTCACGATTGACCAGACAATTGAAGCCGTTAGTGCCGGTGCGTGCTTTTTCATAACCCTTCTTGCCGAACGTGTACACGGTGGCGCCATTCCGCAAATGAACGGGAGCGGCTTTAAGAGCTAGTTCAATTTCCTGCTGCGGAGACATTAGGGCAGTTGCACCCGTTGGGATGCTAACCACGATTTCAAAGTCTCGATCCTTTAGAATGTTGTTAGCGGACGCGGGCTCACTTTGCGTGATCCAGCAACCAAGACCCAGAACAAACAAGATCGTCAAGTGTCTGAACATGTGGATTTCTCCTGGCTTTGATCATCAAAAATCTTTACGTGTGGCGGGAGACCTGGCTCTTGTCAGTTCAAATCGCAAGAACGATTCGGATTTTTATTCGGCAGCGCGAAGCAGCGTGGCAATGTCGGGATGTAATTTTTTTTCGGCCAGAAACTCAGCCGTCTCACCGGCGTTGTTCCTGGCGCTGACCCGAACGCCGGTGTTCAATAATATTTTCACGGTTTCTGTATAACCATTCCAGGCCGCCCACATGAGACATGTCCAGCCATCATTGTCTTTCGCGTTCAAATCAGGATTTCTGTCCAGCAACAGCCTGACGATCTCGGTGTGTCCTTCTTTCGCGGCCAAAATCAGAGGCGTCTCGCCGTTTTTGTTTCTGGCGTTGAGATTAGCGCCGTGTTCGAGCAGCATCTTTACGGCGTCGGTCTGGCCTCTCCAGGCCGCGCCCATCAGCGGCGTTGATTCCGTCTCGTCTTTCGCATTTGCATTTGCGCCCAGGAGCAGCAGCAGCCGCATTTTCACTGTGTTGTCGTGCCGGGTTTGATAGAGCAGCTCACTGTCTGAGTGGGTGCTTACCCACCACCCCGCAATCAGCAGAACGGCGAGGGCCAGAGCCGAAAAGCCTATCACCATCGGCCAGAGTTGCCGGCGAGTGGCGGGTTTCGGGTCGAAGCTCGGAACAGTTGTGGCAGGCTTTGGCTGCGGCGCTGTCTGCGGCGGCGGCATTCGCAGCGTGGGCTGAACGTCCGAAGATCGCGATGGCGTTTTGGTCACGAGTAGAACGCCGTCGTCAAGACAGAAACGTAGACCGTCATCCGGGTAGTCGCGGTTGCATTTGGGGCAATGTTTCATCAGTGCCTCAGAATTTCTTGAGTTCTCGCGAGGCGGGCCATGCAGCGTGCGCGTATGGTAGCACACGAAAGGAAGCCTGGAGACTTAAAAGTAATTCGGATGGTGTCCTAATTTAGTTCTTCTCTGCGTGATCTCCGCAGAGTACGCGGAGAGAGCGCGGAGAATTTCAAACCAGGAAGCTACTGTAATTCAGGTCTGTTGGGAACAGCGCCAAGTGCGCGCTTATGGTCGGGTCGGCGATTCAATCTTGTAGAAGTCAACACCGGCGGCTTCTTCGCCAACATCAACAGTCGCCACCGTCTTCAAGGCCTTCAGATCGATAATCTCAGCTGTGCCCGGTTCCGCGCCGACTCCTTCGACAGTTACAAATGCATACGCGTCATCGGGAGACACGACCACGCCGTGCAGGACTCTTCGTTTGGTTGGCAGTCGCGCGAGTTCCTTGCCACTCTTCAAATCATAAATCGAAACTGATTGATCGCGTTTGTTGGTTGCGAGCAAGCGAGTGCCGTCGTGCGTGACCGCGAGATTGTAAACGCCGGCGCGCGCTGGAATGCGGCGCACCAGCTTCCAGGTGTTCGCATTGACTTCGACAATCTCACTCGACTTGTTACAGGCGACATAGATCGACGATCCGTCAACCGAAGGCTGCGCCCAGGTTGGCGAGCAGGAATTGTCGCCGGGCTTGGGCGGTTCCATGCCGTGTCCGCCGGTGTCCTTCATGCCGGGCATGTTCATTCCGGCCATTCCCGGGGTTGCATCGGCAGCTTTTATTTTCGGCGCACCCGTCAGGCCCAACTCTTTTCCTTTGGTAACGATAAAGTGGCGCGCCACTTTCAAACTGGCGGTGTCAATCTCGACCAGCATGTCGTCCATCATACAGGCGGAATATTGTTTAGTGCCTTGCGGATTCAGCCGCGAGCCATGCGGCATGGTGCACGTCTGAATGCGCGCCACTTCAGTCATTGTCGGCGTGGAGACAACAGAGACTGATGACGGCACCATGTCGCCATGCAAGTTGAAGTTGACGACGAACAGAAAGTTACCGTCGGGCGTGATGTCCATCGTCGCCGGAAAATATCCGAGCGTAGTCTTGCCGATGACGCGGTCGTCTTTCGTCGCGTACTTCCAGACCAAACCAAACGGCCGGCCGTGCGCGATGGAAACGTAATAGAACTGTTTGTCGGGCGAGATAACAATGCCGTGAGGCCCGTCGATGTCTACCGGCATGTCGCCCGTTTGCAGATCGTGATCGACCCGCGCGCCGTTTGGTCCGAAACGAATCAAAGCGATCTTGTCAGCGGATTCAGAGACGACATAGAACAGATAATCTTTGTCGGGTTTGGTTTGAGCGAAAGTGGCGGTCGGAATTAGGACCACCAGAGCAATAGTGAGGAAGATGGCCAACCGGTGCACTAACCCGACCGTCAGCGAGGGCTCCGTTCTGAGTCGATAATGAGCCCTCCCTGACGGTCGGGCTAATGCACCGTCTCGGATCGATCTAATCATTCTTCTGGTTTCTTCGGCGCCGGTTTGAGTGCGGGTGCTGTTTCTGGCCTGACCGGCGCAGTCTCTTCGGGTTTGTCCGGCGGAAAGTCCTTTTCGTCAATGTCGATAATCTTCACTTCCGCGCCAAACTTGCGATAGCCGCGGAAGAGAATCTCGTTACGCGTCTGCTCAGTTTGTCCGCGCACGCGATCAGTAAGCTCTACCACTGCGCGTGAGGGCAGCAGGTGTTCCTGCTCGTTGATGGCCACCCATTCGTAATCGATCACCTTGCTGGCCGCGGTGATGGGAAAACCGGGATCGATTTCGGTGCTGATGTCTTCCAGCCGCAACACGCGGTTATTTTCGCGGTCAACCCAGATCCTTCCGCGATAACCGGATATTGTTTGCTGCTCGATCGAACCATGTTCGCCCCACCCCAACGACTGATGAGAGAATTCTTTCTTTACTTCGAACTCATAGATGATCGTCCGTCTGCCACGCAAAGTGTCGGTATCGACCATATTGAATTCAGCGCGCGTCTCAGGCTTGAAAAGTTCGCTCAGCGTCGTGACGTATTCGCCGGTGGAAATCGTGCCGCCAAGTTTCATCCCGTAACTCTGATCCTGATTTGCGGGCATGCCGTTCACCGAAAGTAGTTTGTAATCCTCACCCGCGGTTTGACGATAGCTTACGGCGATGCTGAGCCGATCATAGACCGCCCAGTTTTTGCTCTGGCCGAAAGCATGCGATCTCGTGATCTGCTGTTTGACAATATAGTCCGGCATCTTGTCGGCCGCGCCCAGGGTGGCCTTTCGAGCTTGTTGGAGCAACTCCAGTCCTTCCGCTGTCGGCGGCAGGGACGCCGCCACCGGATTCACGCGCCGGCGGTCCGCCTCTTCCAGCGTGTGAATTATTGAATTGTCGTTGCCGCTTTTCGTGGCCACCAACGATCGCAGCCCAGCAGTCAGCGGGAAAGCGATGCCGCGTTTGCGGATCTCGTCAATCAGCTTGTCCTTCTGGTCCGGATGTTTTGGCAGCTGATAAAGAAGTTGCACAAATTCCTGGTTCGTCAGCGGCGGTCCGTGTTGTAGTTCAGTGGGCGCCGGAAAGGGCGTGTTATCGGTTTGACCATAAACAGCCGAAACGAATGAGTTGAGGCCGAAGGCCAGCAGTAAGCAGAGAGCCGTTCGGCCGATTAAGGAATTAACGTATTTCAAAATAGCCTTTCGTATGAATCCGGATCGATTATTCAAAAGCAAATGTGACCTTATGGAATCGGAAGTCTGCGGAGCGTTTCTCCGCTGATGATAATAGTAGTGCTTGATGACGAGGTGTCAATTAGCGGCGACTCGGCGATAACTCCCATCAGCATGCTTCCATCGACCAACAGGACCACTTCCAGGTTGGCGGTTTCTTTGCCGGCGAGACTAATCTTCGTAACTCCGAGATTCTTAAAGCCGGGCGACTTAATGATGATGTCGTAAGTTCCCGGTGGGATGTACGCAATCAGATAGCGTCCCTCGGCGTTGGAAGAGGTGTGATAAGTCTCCTTTGTCTTCCGGTTAGTGATTGTGATTTTCGCGCCAGCTACTAACGCCCCGTTTTGATCAAGAATCGTTCCTGAGATAACGCCATTCTCGCTCGAAGACTGAGCGCCTGCCCTGGTGATCGTCACTTGTTTCGTGCAAGAGGACTTACTTGCGGCAGGCTTTTGGCCAGCGACGCTGCCAACCAGACTCATGAACGCCGCGAACACAACACCTGCAACTTTCGCAGCCCGTCGTCGCAGCGCGCGCAGTCCGACCGGACAATCCTTTGTGATTACCGTGCCGTCAGAGCGACGATAGAGTCTGGCACAGGTGCGCCCTTCACTGTTTGCGATGAGCGACTCGGCTTCAGTTCGGGTCAGTTCGGCAAGATTGTAAACGTGCAGATTACAGAGGTCGCAGAATCGCACGCGATCATCGCCGGTCATTTGCGCCCAGTTCGCTGGACATGGGGAAGCAATGCGGAGGCGATCGATTCGGTCGGTGTTTTTCATTTCTGACTCTGGAAGTTAGTTGGCAAAGCATAGCTTCGACTCACCGGAGCGACCGGCGGTTGCCTGAGCTTGCGAGGCAAGCCGGCGGACAGAGATGTCCGCGCTCCAGGGCGTTTACCGGCAGAACCTTTCGATTGCCTGGCGCAGGATGCGCACGCAATCGTTGAGCTGATCCGCGGGCACAAACTCGCCGGTGCGATGGGCGACGCGGATGTCACCGGGGCCAAAGACCACCGCCTGGGCCCCCAGCGCAATCATGCTCGGTGCTTCGGTACCAAAGGCGACCGTGCCTGATGGGGCGTCCGATTCTTGTTCGAGAAATTGAACCAGATCTGAATCCGAAGACGTTTCAAAACTCTCATCCGCCCGCGCGGCATCGACCTCACAAACGAAGTCCGGATCGTGCATTTGTAAGTCCGCGACCACTTCCCGCACGAGATTCAGAACGTAATCCGAATCCTGTCCGGGGATCGTTCGCCACTCGAGCGTGAAGCGGCAGTCGCCGGCGATGATGTTTTTTGCGGTGCCGCCCTGAATCACTCCAACATTCAGGGTTGTGTAAGGCGGATCGAAACCGTCGCGCCGATCGCTTTTTATTTCCCGCGCGATGTTTTCAATGCGCTCGATCAGTCGCGCGGCGCGAAAGATCGCGGACGCACCGAGCCCGGGATAGGCGCTGTGTGCTTCGCGACCGCGCACGGTGACTTCGGCGACGCAGTATCCTTTGCCGGCGCGCATCGGTTGCAGCGAGGTCGGCTCTCCGATGATCGCACAGCGCGCCGTGAACGGCCTCGCCCGCGCCAGACGTTTGGCGCCCAGACAGCCAATCTCTTCATCGGCAGTAAAGACGAGCGCCAAAGGTTTCCGCAGCTTTGACAGATCGATGCTCTCGACGGCCGTCAATGCGGCGGCGATGAATGCTTTGGTGTCGCACGCGCCGCGGCCAAACAGGTTGCCGTCGCGTTCTGTTAATCGCAGCGCTTCAGGCCACGCCGGATCGTAAGGCACAGTGTCGGTGTGACCGACGAGCGCGAGTTCAATGGTGCGCGTGTGGTTGAATTCAGCGCCCGCCAGCGCGATCAGACTTATCTTTACTGCCCCTGTTTCGTCCGTGTGCGGAAAACGTTTGACCGCGAAACCTGATGCTTCACAGCGCGAAGCGAGATAAGAAATTATCTCGGCATTCGAGCGCGACGAGACTGAGTCGATGGCGACAAGTTGAGCAAGTGTCTGTTCGACGTTCATGAAGTTGTTATTGTGTCAGAAGCCCGACCGTGAGGGAGGGCCTGATTCGTCGGCTGGCCCTCCCTAACGGTCGGGCTTCCGACACGCGATGCTTCAGCCTTCACCCCACAATCTCTTCTGCAACTCATTGAATCTCTCAACAACTTCTTCCTGAATCAGGTGTTGACCTTCAGAAACCAACGGCTTCCCACCCACGACGACTTCGCGCACGGCCGCGCGTGACAGCGAAAACACGATGCCGGCAAGCAGATTGTCAGGTGACGCGCCGGCTATTGCGGGATCGTCAAGCGCTACCGTGAAAAAGTCCGCGGGGCGACCGGGCTCAAGAGTCCCGCCCGGCGCGCCGATACTGCGTGCGCCGTTGACTGTGGCGCAATCGAACAGCACCGCGGCGGTTTCAGAAGCCCGACCGTCAGGGAGGGCCTCGCTAGTTACCATGCCCTCCCTCACGGTTGGGCTTCTGACACTCAGCACTGCCCGTTCGAGTTTCTGCAGGCGTAGGTGATACTCCAACTCGCGCGCGTCTTCCAGCAAATCGATCTGCGCGTGGCTGTCGGTTCCCAGACAAATAGGGACTTGGTGTTTCAAGTATTCATCCGCCGGCACAACCCCGTCGCCGAGGTTTCGCTCAGTTGTCGGACACGCGCAAACCATGGCGCCGCTGCGGGCAAAAGAAGGAATGGCTTTTGGTGTCACGTGAATCGCATGCACAGCCGTGAATCGTTCGCTAAGCAGGCCTTCAGTCTCCAGCAAAGCCACCGGTGTGCGTCCATGCTCTTCGACGCAGGCAGAGACCTCTGCCGGTTGCTCGGCGACGTGCATGTGAACTTTCAGATCGTTTTGCCTCGCGTGCGCAAACACTTCGCATAAGTAATCCAACGGCACTGCGCGAACGCTGTGCGGAGCTAGACCAACCCACGCGGTTTCAGAAGCCCGACCGTCAGGGAGGGCCTCTCTTGTTAACTTGCCCTCCCTCACGGTCGGGCTTCTGACCCGAGCAACGTCGGCAATCAGTTTGTCGAGATTTCTCAGATAAGTCTGTGAATCCTTTTCGATGAACCGCGCTTGCTTCGGATTAGGCTCAGTCTGAAAACCTGCGCGCGCATAAGCGACGCGCATCAGAGCGATGCGCAGCCCTACGTCACCCGCCGCGCGTACGACTTCTTTCGCTAACAGATTCGGATCGTCGTATGGGTGGCCGTCCGGATCGTGATGAAGGTAATGAAACTCGCCCAGCGCGGTGATGCCATTCAGAGCCATTTCCAGAAACGCCATGCGGGAAGCATCGTAGATATCTTCGGGGGTCAGGCGGGTCGCAGCGGAATACATCATTTCGCGCCAGGTCCAGAAGGTATCCTTATTACTGGCGCGGTATTCAGTTCTTCCCCTCAGCACGCGTTGAAAGGCGTGCGAGTGCGCGTTCACCATACCCGGCATCATCGCGCGGTTCGCCAGGCGAATTCTTTTTTCGTCGCGCAGCTCATCGACGCCGGTGACGCCTGCTATCTGTCCCGAAGGGTCACAAACGAGTGCCTGGCCACGCTCGAATCGTCCGCCCGTATAGAGAAGATCCGGCAGCCAGGCAATCATTGATTCGTTATTTTCCGTGGACTCCATTTGTATGAGGCAAAGAAGTGGGGCCGGTCCCCGCTATTTTTTTGCGATTCAAGCCAAGAATTCTAACCACCAGCGAGGCCTTTGGTGGCGTCAACACAGCCGCAGCTTCCTCCTCGCTTTGCGCGCGACGGCGCAATAATTCCTGCTTCAAACTTTCTTCACCTCGGCGCATTGTCCAGTTGTGATTCGATCGAAAGACTGGTTTCAGTAGAAACGAAAGCTTATCAACGATCGGCTTGTGCGCGCGAATCGTCCAGTCATAGGTGACGTCTACGAAAGCCCCGTCCTGCTCAAAAGTCCAGATGCCCTGGCCTTCCAGATCTCCGGTCGCGTCCATGGAAAATCCAAACGGATAGCGCGATTCGACCGTGCGAAAATTGATCCGCAACGTATACGGTAGCCAACCTCCGGCTCGCAGACTTATCAGCTTACCCACCCCGTGCTCGCCACCCGGTTCCAACTCCTGCACTTCAAAATATACACTCGGCCACCAGCGCGGCAACGACAGCGCATCTTCGAGAATGTCGGCAACCTCTTCCGCGGTACCTTCGACACGCCACTTGTCTATGAAGTTATAGTCGTTGGTGGCCATGCTCGTTCGGCGGCCGCCCACTTTTGCGGCAAATCTGCTGCGCGACTGTTGACGTAGTGATATCGGCCCAGTAAGAGAATAAACGCAGACAGTACAAGATGGAAGAAGATGGGAATTAGCCCTCCGGTCCAGCGCCTTTCGGGATAGAGGGCCATCGTGACCGGATATCTGATCACCATGCTGGTGAAGTAGACCGTGCCGAACAAGAGCAGCACACGACCAATCCTGCTCCGTGGAGTAACCAGAAAACCCTGGCCGCGCGTAAAGCTCAGGCAGACTTTGCCATAGAGAACGACGATGAGCAGCTGCGCCGGCAGAAGATAGCGATAGGGAAGCAGCCCGGAGTACCACTGAGACATTGGCGGCAGAAACGAACCTCGGCCGGTTGCTACGAGAAGCTGGCCTGCGACCCTGAGAATGAAGAGGAGCAGCAGGACCCACAACTGGAAAACCGGCCGATTGTTCCGCTCGTCACGCGACATGGCAAAATAAGTTTCGTTTGCGATCCAAATCATGCAAATCAAGGTCGCATAAGTTCAAGCAGCGGCTCCGAGTTCGCGGATCGTGAAATTCCTGTTTTGAGTTTCGATCGAACAGATAATCGAATTCTCGTCTGCTGGGTTACGTTTCGAAAGAAGTATCTGCCATTTGTATTGAGTGTCTCGCTTGCCGGCAACAATCATTTGCCTGTGGGCACGTTCGGCCCAGCCTCGCGACATGATGTGTAGACAAGGCGCGCTTAGTCGCCTGGACGCTCGCTTCTGGGCGTATTCGATATTAAACCGCGACAACGCGCCATCTACTTCCATTAGAAATCCCCGTAGTTCGGAACGCGAGACTTCGTCGCTTAACTCCAGAAAGATTTCGTACCGGGCCTTACGATAATCCGGCACGACCCGGAATTGTTCTACCGAAAGATCAAACTTACGACTTGTCTGCTCAAGGGCGAGCAGCAGTTGGTTGGCGTGGAGTTTTTCACCACTAATGTTCGCCATCTCGCCTTCCTTGCGGACAAAAGCCAACAATGGCGCCCGTTTGTAGTGTCCGGCCACTTCGACGATGTCGTTAATTCGATACCGGTAGAGGCCACTTGCGGTCGTAAGTAAGATGCTGTAACGCTTTCCGTCCTCCAGCTCATGACTCGAAAGCACATCGGGTTCGGAGCATTCGGTCTGCAGTATCGGAATGAACTCATAATAGTTGCTGTTGAGCGCCAGAGTGCCGCGCGCGGTTTGATCTTCGCACGGTACAGTGAAGTGTCCTTCGCTCGCCATGTAGCCGAGATCGCGGATCGCCGCCTCGCCGTAATATTCAGCGAGCCTCGACGTCTGCATTCCCACACTTCCGCCGACCCAACAGCCGATCAGCCTGAGCATCGGCCAGAAGTCGCGTGGGCGAAGCGAGCCACGTCGATGCAGGATTGCGCCAAGAAGCCGAGCCCGTGCGGGATTAGGTTTTAGTTGGACGTGTAACCGGGCAAACAGTTTTCTTTGCCTTGACGAAGTCACTCCGAGATCTCCATCGTGAATGGCCCGCACGAGTTCCGATGAATGCTCGGCGATCATCCGGGCCAGGCGTATCAGAGTTCCTGGATTCGCCGTCGCGATAAACGAGACATTCGCGTCCAGGGCAAAACGAGCTATTACGAAATAGCGCTGATCGTAATCGAGAATCTCGCAGGCCTCGTAAGGAACCGCCTGCACTCGGCGAATCAGCCAGGGAATGTTTTTGTAGGTCATGCCCGACGCGCTGCCATAGGGAATGCCTGAGGCCGTGAATCCTGCGTGCAAAGAGAAACTACTATCTGACCAGACGTGGAGGGTGAGCGGATGTGATAGTTAGAGAATTGTCACAAGCCTGCGGCTGAGCTCAGCTAAAGAATTGCTGAACGAATGCGCGCAAGTTATCAAGTGAGGAATCAGAAACTATGCGGAACACTCGCGTCCTAAGCCCGCTGGGAAGTTGGCGAGCTACGAGCGAGTCGGCGATTACCAGCGCAGTCGAACGCAAGCCCTTCTGCCAGCCTTTTTCACGCGCATCGCGAAAGCTAAGCGCGTCGGGATCCAGACCTGCGGCCACCAGAATCATGTATGACCAACGCAAAAACTCAGGCCACCGCGAAACGATTGCGATCAGCGCGTCGGGCGCTGGATGCTTTTCTCCTTTCAGCGATTCCGGCACTGAGCGAGCGCGAATCGTGATCAAATCCGCATCGGATCGCAACGCGGTGCGCGCGGCTTCTGCCTGGCCGTAGAGCGAGACGGGGGCCGCGCCGGTGAGCAGATCCGCATTCGCGCATTCGTTCGGGGCAACGCCGATTACCCGCACACCGGTGGCTTCCTCGATCTCTGCCACGACTATCCGCCGCAGCTCTTCGTCCGGTTCGATAAACAGGAAATGATCGGGAGGCTGGATCGCCAGCCAGTGTCGCAGGCGCGACTGGATCTCGGGTAACGAGTGACCATGGTCACGGGCCGTCCTGAGAAAGACGTTGATCAACTGATCTAAGGGATTATGACCCGCGATCTCTTGCTGGCCGGTTTGCGCTAGCACGTAAACTCCGCTGCCCTTGCGAAACTCAACCCAACCTTGCAGGGCCAACCGGCGATAAGCGGCGCTGACAGTGTTTGCATGAACCTTATAGCGCCGCGCCAGCTCGCGTGTGCTCGGCAGCTTCTGCCCTGCTTTCAGATCATCACTGACAATCCCGAGGATGACCTGCGCTGCCAGTTGATCACGCAGCGGCACTTCGCTGCTTTTTGAAAGCCACAAACGCATCGTTGGCGGAGAATATCACAGCACGTCGCGAGCGATAGACCTCTGAAAAGCTGGGGCTGATTCACGAGCAAAGTTGTCGCATATAGACAAATATCGCAAGTCCGAAACGAAACGGACCACTGCCGGCGAGCATGTTGCTCCCTCAGTGGTTATAATTCATCTAGAAATGGATGGCCTTTCATCATCGCTGGCGGTTCTGACCGCCATGATTACGCCTGCGGTCTTGATCTCAGCCAGCGGCACGATGATTTTATCGTCTTCGACGCGGCTGGGACGCGTCGTCGACCGGACGCGCTCGCTTTCAGATCGTTTGCAGGAAGTTTCCAGCGGTGATGCGGGCACTGAGTTTTTTGAAGAGCGGCGGGCGATGCTTTACGATCAACTCGACAAGCTGACCAGCCGTTCACGTCTTTTGCAGCGCGCGCTGACCAGCTTCTATCTGGCCGTCGGCGTGTTTGTAGCCACCAGCGTGGCGATCGGTGTGGTGGCTTTCTCAGGCGCGCGTTTTGGTTGGGTCCCGGTGGTGATGGGACTTATCGGCGCGTGTTTTCTCTTCTATGGCAGCATGCTTTTGGTGTTCGAAGCGCGGCTGGCGCTGAGCACCACCCACGCCGAAATGGATTTCATCTGGCGCACCACTAAGCGCGCGGTGCCGCCGGAACTGGTCGAGCAACACAAGACACATTACGTTCACTTCAGGAAGAAGCACGAATAGCAAATGGCCAAGGAGTTGAAACAGCGCGAACCTTCGTATCTCAGTCTGCTGCGCACCGGCGAGATGCAACGTCGTGTCGAGGCACTGGAAGCTTTGCTGGAACGCTGCACGGTCTGCCCGCGCGATTGCCTGAACAATCGTCTGCGCGACGAAATTGCGGCCTGCTATTCCGGGCGTCTGCCGATTGTGTCTTCTTACACCGCGCACTTCGGCGAAGAGCCGCCCCTGGTCGGCACGCGCGGAGCCGGCAATATCTTCTTCGGCAACTGCAACCTTCGTTGTGTCTATTGCCAGAACTATCAGATCTCGCAGACCCACAAGCAGCAAATCAAAAATGAAGTGACGCACGAGCGGCTCGCGGAGATGATGCTCGAGCTACAGGCGCACGGCTGTCACAACATCAACTTTGTTTCGCCCACACACTTCGCGCCACAGATGGCGCGCGCGATTCTGATTGCCGCCGAGAATGGTTTGCGCCTGCCGATTGTCTATAACACCAACGCCTACGATTCGTTGGAAGTGCTGAAACTGCTTGACGGCATTGTCGATGTTTACCTGCCTGACTTGAAATACGCTGGGAACGAGAACGGGTTCTTGTATTCAAAAGTCCGAAGTTACGCGTCGGTTTCGCGCGCCGCGATTGCCGAGATGTATCGGCAGATGGGCGATAAGCTTGTCTATGACAAGGACGGTTTGCTGAAACGTGGCCTGGTGATTCGCCTGCTGGTTTTGCCGAATGATATCGGCGGCGTGCGTGAATCGCTAAGGTGGATTCACGGCGAGCTCAGTCCGCGCGTGGCTGTTTCGCTGATGGCCCAGTACTATCCGACCAATGTCGCCGGAACAAATCAACGTTACGTCCTGCTGTCGCGGCGGATTAGAGAAACAGAATGGATGCAGGCGGTGTCTGCATTGGACGAATTAGGAATGCAGGAAGGCTGGATGCAGGAATACGACGGCTCGGCTTTTTACTATCGTCCTGATTTCGATGATCGTGAGACGCCGTTTCGTGACGTGAGAGATTTTCAATGATCGTGAATCCCTCCCCCTTTTGAGAGAGGGAGCAGTCCCTCATCACTTCGTAATCGGCAACCTCGGCCGCTGGCGCGGCGCGGCCTCTGGCTCTTCGTCCTGCAGCGCTATGAGCACGTCCTTGTTGATCTTGATCTTGCCACTATTCTCCATGCGTTTCTGCACGGCGGCCAGGTAATCGTCAAAGACCTGGTTCTTACGTTCGGTGAGCGCGGCCTGCATTAGAGAGTCGCGTTGCTTGGCGTATTCCGTCAGGTCGGCCTCAGTCCGCTTGGTCACGCCGATGACCAGATAGTTCTGGTTCAGAAGGATCGGCGTCTTGATGACCTCCCCGGCCTTCGAGGCATATAGAGGATCGTCAATCAGCACACTGGAGCCGGCCTCGCCAAGCGGCGTCGCAAGTTTATAGTCAGCTTGGGCCTTGGCTTCGAGGCCGAGCTTTTCGGCGGCAGCCTTCAAATCGCCGGGCGACTTCGCTGTTGCGATTAGCTCTTTGGCTTTTTCTTCCAACTGCGCCTTCGCCTTTTCTTCCTTTACCGCCTTGGTGACTTTGTCTTTAACTTCTTCAAAGTCGGGAATGCGCGGGTCCCGCTTATCCACCAGCATCGGAACAGCGAAGCCGTTTTTGATCTGAGTACGATCGCCGACATCGTTCGGTTTGTTGAGTGGAGCGATGGCTTCTTCAAACTGCTGCGAGCTGCCGATATTCGGCACATCGTCGCCCGGTTTTACGAAAGGCGTTTCGCGCACCATCTCGGCGGCACTCATGTTCGCTTCGGCGGCCAGCTCCTGTGCAACCTTCTGCGGGTCCTTGGTTTCCTTCAGACGGTCCTGTGCCTTCTGGGCAATCTTCTGGGCGATAGTGTAGCCCCGGCGATTGCGAAGAGAGACCAGCAACTCCGTCTTGGCGTCCTCAAAAGTTTTGGGCACCCGATCACCGCGTCGCAGGATGTAATAAGCATTCTTGTATTTGATCGGATCGGTGATGTCGCCCGGCTGCAGATCGAGGACTTTCTGATACGGATCGGTAGTCTTGTTGGGATCTTTCTTCACCACCCCATTGACGCGGCCGCCATTCTTGGCCGTGCCCGGGTCTTCGGAATTTCCCTTGGCTAAATCAGCAAACGCTTCTTCGGTGGTGTTGCCTGAAGTGCCGCGGGCTTTGGCGACCAACTCGTCGGCCTTGGCTTTTACCGACGCGTCGAGATCCGGGCGCGCCACGCGCAAGACGATTTGCTGGACTTTGACGCCGGCTTGCTTGTACTCAGGCTTAAGATTGTCGAACTCGTCGTGCAGCTCTTTGTCTGATATCTGCACTTTCTGTCCGGACTTGTCTTGATCGATGAAAACGTAGCGAATCTTTTTCTGCGGCACGAGGATGTTGTAATCGGTTTTGTGCTTTTCGTAATAGTCTTTCAACTCCGCATCGGTGGGTTGGATCTTCTCTGCCAGTTTGCCGGCTGAGACTGTTACGTAAGTCAGATCAAAGGTAGTGTTCTTGCGCTTGTAATCCTCGCGCACTTCGTCTTCTGAGATGCGCACGCTGGCCGCGACAAACGCCTCGAGCTTTTCGCGCGCGATGTCTTCAGCCACGCCGCGCTCAAAAGCCGGCACGTCGCCCACGCGCTCCTGATACTTGCTCATATCCAATTTGCCCGAAGCATCCAGTAGAGTCGATTTGCCTGAAGCGTCGCTGAAAGTTTTGTGGATTCGCTGAATGACTTCAGCTTCAGAGGCGCCTAAACCCAAACGCTCAGCTTCCTGAACGGTGAGCTTTTTCAGGATTAGCCCGGTCAGAATCCGTTCATCGGTATAGCCCATTTGGAGCAGGCTGATTTGACCGCCGAAGCGGCTGAACTGCTGCTGAATATTCTGTTTTTGCGTGACAAAGTCGCCCACGGTAATGTCATCGCCGTCCACAGAGGCCAGCACTTCCGTGCTTTTAGTGGGATCAACCGTGCCGGATCCGCTGCCGGCAGGCTTGAAAAACAGCACCAGGCCCGCGGCCAACACCGCGATGAACCCCCAAATCAGGACTTTGCTTGTGCCTTTGAACCGACTTAGTTGTTTGAGCATCTATGGAAAACCTTTTCTCGCTAGTTTGAAACTTCGAATTCTAATTTACGCCACGGCCAGGCTGCAACTTGCCACAGGTGCTGGATCGGTTTGAAAGAGCGGCCCGGTGCTCCCACCCGGGCATCACGTTCAAGATGCGCGCGCCAGAATTAGTTTGATCTATTTGCCCACACATTGGTTGGGTAGCAGAGTTAGCCTTTTCAGTTTCGATTTTGCGCCGCTCGTAGGTCGAATGATATTTTAATGACCAGATGCATTCGATTGCTACTTCGACGCTCGCATGGGTGGGTTTCTGCGTTTTTATCCTGGCGATGCTGGCGATTGACCTCGGCGTTTTCAATCGCAAGCCACATGAAATCTCTTACAAGAATGCTGCGATTTGGAGCGGTGTCTGGGTGGCCCTGGCGCTGGTCTTTGCCGCACTGCTGTTCGGTCCCCTGGGCTGGGAACTGTTTGGCGCCGTCCGACACCAGAAGGCGCTCGAGTTTCTGACCGGGTATCTGATCGAGCTCTCGCTGTCGGTCGACAATCTTTTCGTTTTCCTACTGATCTTTTCTTACTTTAAGGTCCCACCAAAGTATCAGCATCGCGTCCTCTATTGGGGCGTGTTGGGCGCCTTGATCATGCGCGTGACGATGATTTTTGTTGGCACCGAGCTAATCGACCGTTTCCATTGGATCATTTACATCTTTGGCGCGTTCCTGGTTTATACGGGAGTACAGATGCTGCGTGGCGGTGACGTAGAGATTGAGCCCGAGCACAATCCCGTGGTTCGCTTCGTCACGCGATACGTTCCCATTACCCGGCACTATGAGCGCAGAAAATTCTTCACCGTGGTGGACGGTAAACGCGTGGGCACTTTGTTGCTGCTGGTGCTAATCGTAGTTGAGGTCACCGATCTGGTTTTCGCCGTAGATTCTATTCCGGCCATCTTTGGTGTTACGACTGATCGCTTTATCGTTTACACGTCAAACGTTTTTGCCATCCTCGGTTTGCGCACTTTCTATTTTCTGCTGGCTGGCGTAGTCGAGAAGTTTCACTATCTTAAGATTGGCCTCGGCCTGGTACTGGGCTTCATCGGGATCAAGATGCTTCTGCCTTTGCTGGCAAAGATTCTGGCCGCCGGATTTCAAGCGCTGGGATATGAGACGCTGGCAGCGCACATCCGGGGCGTGGACGACATTCCGATAGGCCTGGCGCTGGGCCTGGTCGCGCTGGTGTTGCTGGCTTCGGTAGCCGCCTCGCTGATTTGGCCCCGCAAAGGGAACGAGTAAAAGTTGAGCTGTAAACACGACATCGCCCCGAAGGGCGTTTCCCTACGGGGCGACGGAGCGCGCGCCGGAAAGCTCCGGCAGCTATTTTCGGAAACGGTGCTTAAGCAACCTGAACTGTAGAGAGTCTCGGTGTTGACCCTTCGCCCGCTTAACGCCAAGTATTAGGAGCCAGCGAGTACAGCCTTCCTTCCATCTTGGTAAGTCCCCAAATTCTAGTCCCCAGAGCGACATTGGTCAAGTGGCAGGTTGACCGCACTTGATACGTACAGGCTTTAGTCGATCGATTTTCTTGCGGTTCAATTACCCTGGCCAGAGCAGTGGCGCGAGCAGCACGACGATCAGCGCACAAATCACCGTTAAGGGTGTGCCTACTCTCAAAAAGTCCATGAAATTGTAGCGGCCGGGGCCATAAACCCGAAGGTTTCCGTACGACGGGAGCTTTCCGGCAAAATGTCAGATGAGCGGCACTGGAGAATTAAAACAGGCCCCATCGACTTGATGAGCGTGCTTTTGATAATGTGTCGCGACCTTTCGAGAGTCGAAAATAATCGTTACGCCGCTTTCGATGGACATCAAAATCATAACCCCTGTCGAGTTCAATTTTCGCCGCACTGTCTTGAGTCACGGTTGGTGCGCTCTGCCGCCATTTGAGTTCGAAAAAGGCACCTGGACACTGGTGCGTGTGCTTGACCGCGGCCACCCTCGCCCGCTCACGGTTAAGATTTCATCGACGAACGGTGGACTTAAGATCAAGACTTCGCGGAGACTCGGCAAGCGAGCCACGGAAAGAGTTGTGCGCGACGTTCGGCACATGTTTCGACTGGATGATGACTTGCGCGACTTTTACCAGAGCATGGCTGCTGAACCGGAATTTGCATGGATAGCTTCGGAAGGCGCGGGCCGTCTGCTGCGCTCGCCCACGGTTTTTGAAGACCTGGTAAAGATGCTCTGCACGACGAATTGCTCGTGGTCGCTGACGGAAAAAATGGTAGGCGCTTTGGTGCGCCAATTGGGCGAGGAGGCAGACGATGGCCGCAAATCGTTTCCCACCGTGACCGCCATGGCCGCAAAGCCGGAGAAGTTTTTTCGCGACAAGATTCGCGCCGGCTACCGCGCGCCGTACCTCAAAGAGTTGGCGCAACGCGTAGCAGCCGGTGCCCTTGATGTCGAGAGCTGGCTTACGGACGCGGCGCCTTTGGACGACTTAATAAGAGAAATGAAAAGTGTCAAAGGCGTCGGTAACTATGCGGCTGAGAATCTCCTGAAACTGATCGGCAGGTATGACGGGTTGGCGCTGGATTCATGGACACGGGCGCAGTTCGCCCGCGCGCGAAACAACGGACGCGCCGCCAGCGACAAAAAGATCGCACGTTTCTATGCGCGCTTTGATTCGTGGCGCGGGCTCGCTCTGTGGTGCGACATGACGCGCCACTGGCTGGATCCGCAACATATCCTCGACTGGTGAGCACCAACAAACGTGCTGCCTCGCTCCCACGTCAGCTAATGCGAGTGGAGATCCATTCCTATGGAATCAAAAGGTGCTCAATGATAGCCAGACACGCTGCCAGAATGATGCAGAATACAACATAGGCCGCAAACCCAATTCTCCGCTGGGGAATGAGCCAATAAGAAGGTAAGACGACGAGCAGCGCTGCTATGGCATGTGCAATGGGCGCAGCTAGCCACCGCGTAAGGACGTTGGCTAGAACGATAAAGACCAACATAGAGATTGGAGTGCCAAAGCGAACGACGAAATCTAAGACAGACGCCAACTTCTGTGGACCTGTTTTCTGCCTCCATTGTTTGTCTTCACTCATCAATAACCAACCTTGTTCTGTCAAAACTTGGACAGTATCATTCGCACGCATGTTAACTGCACGGCATTCTGCGAAGTGATCGTGAATTCAATCAAGAAATGCCCTACACGCCATTCTCGCTTTGAATTCTTCTCCTAACAGCGTACCTCTCTGAGCGGCGTTGCTCACAGTGTTGGACGCAACATTGACAACCCAGGCACCTGCGTAGGCTGCGGTGGCAGTACTAACAACCAGTGGTGCCGCGGCGGTCAATGAAATTGAACCTACGGCAACAGCCATGCCTGCTGTCCTAAGTGAGGTGACGAGTAAGATGCCCCCGACGGCTTTTGCACTTGGTAGTGAATTGTGGAACACATTTGGGATGGCGCGGTGTGCTTGGTCAAAAACCGCCTTAACATTCTTTAAGCAGTCCTCGTAGTCCTTCAGATTCTGTGCCTGTGATTTCTGTCGTGTAGGTGTAGGTTTGGGCGTCGGCTTAGGCTTCTTTTGCCCACCGCCGCCGCCGCCCCTTCCATCATCTCTTGTCCACGGGACGCCGCCTCCACCGGAGTCGCCGGACCCATCACAAAGCTCAATATAGTGCGTTGGTGTGGCCCAAATAACTGCGCACACTAGACCTGTAGGATCGACAAAGTTCACCGGATCGTTCTGCACATAAGCATACCGATTGAAGCTCTGCGGATTAGTTAGGTCGTAACTTCCGTCGTAAGGGTCGGGCTGATCGAAGCGGCTCCACCAGCGGTTATAACGCCGCTGCATTGCCTCATCACTGGCATTGGCATCTCGCTCATAGGTGGTGAATCTGTGCGGCTGAAACGCGTCATTACTGTTTCTGTTCGTATTTCCGCCAAAGGGGTCAAGCTCAATCGTGCTAATCACTGTGCCTGAGGAGTTCGTCACTCTCTTGCTCTTCGCCACCGGCTCCTGATGGATCCAACTGACCTGGTTGTTTTGCTGCACGGCCAAAAGCTCTCCGTCCAGGTAGACATAGCCCCGCTGCAAGGCGCCGCTGGAGTTGATCTCAGCCACGACCTGACCGCCTAAAACGGATGAGCGCAGATAGTAGGTTGCGGCGCCATTGTCTATCTTCTCTCCGCGCAGCCGGTCGCCGTCATAATACTGCTGTAACAGGTAACCGCTATAGCTTGCTGACGCCTGTTGCCCGGTAGTGTCATAGCTGAAGTTTTGTCCACCGTCATTAGTGAGATTCCCGCCCGCATCATAGGTGAGACCATTCCGCCGGTTGTTGGTGTAAGTAGCAGTGAAAGACGGATTGTCGCCGCCCCAGCCTTCGCGGTAGGTGATATTCCCGAACTGATCATATTGATAACCGTGTGAATACGGACCGTCATAGGCCAGCGGCACCTGCTCTCCGACCGCCAACCGCGCTTCACTACCGGAACGGGAGACACTCAGGCGCCCCACGTGATCATAGCCGTAATAGCGATCCAGGGTTTCATCATCCACGTTGCGGACGAATTCAACTCTGCCCGTGCTCTCCCAGGCATACCCATAACGCATGCGGAGCACGCCGGGAAGGTCCCACTGTGTCAGCCGCAGCCGATTGTCGTATTGCAGAGAAAGCGTGCGGCTGTTGCCGTAGGCCATTTGCTTCAGACCAAAGGCGCGGTACGCCATGCTGCCCACATAACTTGAAACCCCACCGTATCCGGAACCGGTTACCGCCGTCGGCCGACCCACCGTGTCGTAGTTGTAACCTATTTGCGTGCTCCAGGGATTCGTGATGGAGTTCAATTCGCCCACGAGGTTATAAGCATAGCTCAACGCGAATGAGCCTACACCGGTGAAGGTACGCGTCTCTGAAGTCAACTGTGAAAGCGTGTTGTAGCTGTAGCTCACCGATCCCAGTCCGTCCGTCATCGAGGTCCGATTGCCCGCGGCGTCATAACCGAACGAGACGTTTGCAGTCGCCGCCACGCCTGCCGGCACGCCGTATGTGATGCTCGTTGGGAGATGACGGTTGTTGTAAGCAAGAGTAGTGGTCGCGCCGCGCGCGTCCGTTATCGTCTGCACAGCGTCGTCCGCGAAATAAGTGTAGCTGGTGGGGCCTTGCTCGGGTGTCGTTCGGGTTTGCAAACGTCCGTGTCCGTCATAGACAAAGCTGCGAGGCTGCCCGGCCTGACTCGTGCCGGTGATCTGATCACGAGCGTTATAGGCATAAGTGGTGGTGGAATAGACACTCTGATCCCAGTTGAGTTCGTCTACCTGCTTCAATCTGCCCAGCACGTCCTTGGTGAACTTGCGACGCCGTCCGTTCTCGTCTCGCATGGTAGTGACTTCTCCGCCGGCGCAGCCACAGCCGCCATAAGTCAGCTCGCGAGTCGTGCCGTCGGGATTGGTGGTCAACAGCGGCCGGCCTTTCCAATCGTAAGTCTGCTGGGTGTAGAGCATGCCGGAGGCGTCATCGCCGGAAGGAACCCAGGCGCTGTTTATCTCCGTCGGATTCGAACGCTTCACCACACGGCCCATCTGATCATAGATTAGGTTTACCATACTGTAGCCGCCTGCGCTGCCGGGATGATTGGTGACCGTTCCCATCGAGCGCCCGGCGCCATCGAAGACAGAAATCGCATAGGCATCGTCGGTCACGGTAGTGACACTCGAAAAACTCTGCACATAGGTTGGACCATAGACATAGCGCATGTAGGCGTTATTAACCGCATTCGTCACACGATCAAGTCTCGCGACGCTGTCATACGTAATGTTCTGCACGGCCCCTTTCGGATCCTGGGTGCGTGTCACTGCACCGAAGTCGTAATTATATTGTGCAGTCGAGACGAAGTTGTCCGCGTCGGTCACGGTTGTCGGATACGCAAAGGTATTGCGGTTCGCGTTATCCGAGTATGAATCCGCATAGCTGACGGTGCTTCCACGTCCGTAGTGATCTTCCTTGCGGATGACAGAACCCGTGCGATTGTATTTGATATAGGCGCGGCTGGCTTTATCGAAGTTGTTGATGTCTGAAACGTCCCAGCGCCCAATCCAGCACAGATTTCCCCGCCCTGTCTGATCGCCGCTGGCGTCATGCTGCGTTGCCGCTTGCGGAGTTGCTTCCCAGTATTCATTGCCCCAATCGTAGTCGTACCAAACCTTCGACACGGGCTGATTATTCTCGTCATACACCATTACTTCTCTCAGCAAACCAAGAACGCGCCGGTCGATATAGGCCTGGTTATAAAAGTAAGTTTTCGTGGTTCGCCTGAGTACTGTGGCGCCATCTGCCGCATATTCCTTTACCTCGGTAGGCAGTGCCACAGGATTCGGCAGATTGAAGGACGTGTAAGCGATCTCAGCGCGGCGGCGATTTCCCGCCTCGTCGTAAATATTTGATTCCGTTACGCGTGGGTTCTTCTGATAACTCAAACCTGTGTCGTCCTGAGTCCAGGCCATGGTGGTCCATTTTTTCTTGACGCCGCCGGACCAAATTTCCGTGCTGGTCGTCAAACCATTCTGCCAGCCGCTTGTGGCAAAGAACTCTTTGAAGATCGTGCCGTCTGGCGCAGTTTGCTGACTCCAGGAATTGTCCGTCGCCACGCTGTAGCTCGTCACCGCTTCGGCGCCATTGTTCCAGTTCTCGGCCCAGTCGCGTTGCTCGGTGAAGCGTGGGCATTCCGTCTGACCGGCGCTCGAGTCGACATTGTAAGAAGTGTAGGACAGGAGATGGGAATCGGTAGCATAGTGATTAATGCGATTCACCTGGCCGAAAGCGGAATTGTAATTGAACGTGAAGTACGAGCCATCATGCAGACTTACCTGGGTTAACACCGTAACGTAGTTATTGTTCGGCCCATTGACCAGCAAGCCGCCGCCGAAATTTGGAGCGACATAGACCTGGCCGTAACTAAAAGTGGCCCAATCGTGCGCCACACCCGCCCACGTCTGCCTGATTGCGATCAGATTGCTATTGGCATCATAGACGAAGGTGACTACGCGCGAGAGCGTGTCGGTGATCGTTTGCAGGTGCCCATTCGTCGTGTCGTAAGTCGCGGAAATGTAGTTGCCGTTACGATCTTTGATCTGAGTGCAGCGATATTCGCTATTGATTGTGACTGGCGTGAACGTCAACTGAGTACCATCAGACGATCGCGCGATCAGTGCATTGGGATTGGTTACGTCCAACTGCGTGTAGCTGCCGTCTTGCGCCTCATAGATATTTGAGGAACCGACTTGCCTGAGTTCAACACGGTCGCCAGCTGGGGTGACCATCATATAGGCGTAGATTCCCGTTTGCGAATTCAGGAAACGTTGTTGGAGCGTAGGAAGGCCGAGGCGAAAACCGGGAGCTGGCGTGCCAAGATCGGCGTTGTACTTGATATAGGAGCCGTCTTTCGTCCAAACGAGCGAGTTATAGAAGAGCGTGAGATTCAGATCCAGACCGGCTCGTCCGTTCAGACTCAGAAGCGGCGCGCTCCAGTTGAAGTTTCTGGAACCGAGATCTACACCCGGGTGCCCGGTTTCATTCACGGGCCGCCTTCGCGCGGTCGAGAAGTTTGGATCGCCAGCCGGATAGTAACCACCACCACCGCCGCCGCCCAGTGGATCACAATCCGCGCACATCAGGTTAGACTGAATCGGAGCCTTAGCCTTCGGATCTGCCGGCTTGCTGTTGCGCACTTGGTCGAGGTTCGGCAGGTTTGAAGCCGGCGCCCCCGTTGTGCTCGGGGGAGGGGTGGTATTGAAACTGCCGCCTGGACCAGTTCCGCCACTGCCGCGGGTTGGTCGCGGCAAAGGAGGCGACTGATTAGCTGAGTCACGCAATTGCTCCAATGCCCCAGACGCACTGACGACTCCACCTGACGAGACCTTGCCTGAAAGCGAAGCAACTTTTCGGGCTCCATCTTTAAGCGCTTTGACAACATTGTGTGAGTTCAGAGATGGACGAGCACTCTTGATCAACCCGGCAACTCCGGTCACCAACGGCGCCGATGCCGAGGTGCCGTCGACGGTCCAGTAACCGCCGCCCATTTTTGTGGTAAGGATGCTTGTACCCGGTGCTGCCAGCATTACCTTTCCGTCCCCCCAATTCGACCACGACGCAAGACGATCAAAATTGTCCGTCCCAGCAACGGCGATAAGATCGCCGATACCAAACGAAGCCGGATAATAGGGTGCAACCGTCAAGTCCTGGCCGCTATTTCCCGCCGAGCAAACCACAACAACGTCGCGGCCGATCGCTCGGGCAATCGCGTCCTTTAGCGCCAGCGATTCTCCATTAGTGCCCCACGAGAGATTAATAACCTGGGCGCCGTGCGCCACAGCATAGTCAATCGCTTCAACCGCATTACCAATATCACCGGTGCCGGTATTATCAAGGACGCGTAGGCTCATTAAATTAGCCCGCCACATCACCCCGCTGATACCTGTCGCATTGTTGCCTTCTGCCGCAATGATGCCGGCGATTGCGGTGCCGTGACCCTGTTCGTCTTTGATGTCGCCCCTGTTGGTAACGTAATCCCAGCCATGAACGTCTCCATTTGTAGGAGTCAGATTCGTCCATTCATTGTTGATGAGGTCGGGATGTGTGAAATCAACTCCGCTGTCGATAATCGCGATTACCGTTGCCGGTTTTCCGGTGGTCATCTGCCAAGCCTTAGTTACACCGATGTCGGAACCAAATTGGCCGCCGTTTTGTCCGGTGTTGCCAAGAGCCCATTGTTCGGGAAATCGTGAGTCATTTGGAGTTGTCGACAGTTGATCCTTTGCAATCAGGAAGTTTGGCTCAGCAAACTCAACAGCAGGATTCAAACTCAACTGAAGCGCCACAGTTGCGGCATCATCGTTACCGGTTAGCTCAAGCTTTTCAACCGCGGACTCTCCGCTCAGTTGCTTCTTTCGATGTGCTCCGTGTGTAGTAGCTACAATCTCCTTGTCACTCTGCGAAGTTCCCGCACGAAAGCGAACCAGGAGTTCGCCGTTTCGGTACGAGGGGGTCTGCAAATTCTGAACTTGTAGCAAGCCGAAACTCTCGATTCTGGCGTTGTCGCCTGAGGGGAACTTGTCCCCAACCGATGAAGCAGCCTCAGCCTTTCGCATCACCAAAGGGCTGAAAGCTGACATCAGCAGGCAAAACGTAACAACAACTGAAATCGAGACAGAGATATTCCTGTGACGGGAAGTTGAGCGGTGCCGGCGATTCATTTGTGTGAAGCTCCTATCGGGAGATGGAAGTTGCGGACTGTGGGGGTCGGCGAACTGGGATCTTTCGCTGGCGTGAAATTGCGTTTCTACTCGTCTGTCGGCGAGGTGTGGTTGCGAGATTATTGAGGTTCGGCGATCTTTTCCAAGCGCAATCCTCTGCGATTGAGCCTCGTTCTGGCGGCGGAATTTCTTCAGGCGCCGGAGCGATATCGTAAACCGAGCGCTATGATTTTTTGCAGCAGGGCTTCGTAATCGACTCCGCTATGATTGGCTGAGTCGGCAAAATCTTCGTGGTCCGCGATCTGCGGATTCGGATTCGCTTCCAGCAGATAAAACTGCCCTTCTTCAGTTACGCGATAATCCAACCGCGCATACCCGCTCAAGAATAGTGTCCGGTAAATCTTCTTGGACAGACGCTCCAGCTTGTCTCGGATGCTCTTATCAAGTTCAGCAGCTTTCGTGACGACGCCAACCTTCTCTTGATATGCGGGATCCCATTTCAGTTTTGAAGTCGCAATGTTCGGCGCACCTTCAGGAAGCTTTTCGATTACCATCTCCCAGGGCGTGTAGGTTTGCAGGCGCTGGTTTCCGATCACGCTAACATAAATCTCGCGGCCGGCGATGTACTGCTCGGCAATCGCGTGCGTTTTGGTCTGTCGGTGAATGAACTCGACGCGCTCCGCCAGCTTTTCGTCATCGTTGACGATCGAAGCGCGAGCGATACCCACCGATCCTTCTTCGCTGATTGATTTCACCAGCAGCGGAAATTTCAATCGCTTGGATCGCTTCACTTTTCGGTTCATGTGAAAGACGGCAAACGCCGGCACGTGAATGCGGTGATAGGCGAGCACCATCTTGGCCAGCGCCTTGTCGTGCGAAATTGTCAGCCCGCGCGGATTACATCCGGTGTACGGCTGCTTCATCAATTCGAGATAGCTGACGACGTGCTGGTCATACAGCGGATAACCGTGAAATTCCTCCAGCAGATTGAACGCGATGTGCGGCTTATGTTCCATCAACGCGTTGCCGATCACGCCCAGGTTATTGTAGACGCCGACGGGCGAAACCTCATGCCCCATGTTTTTGAGCGTCGAGATTACGTCCCATTCAGTCTTATAGGGCGCAACTTCTTTCGCGCTCAGACCTTCGATCGTGTCCGGCGGAACCAGGTCTTCGTGGCAGAGCACGATCACGCGCAGCTTCTTGAACGCGTCCCCGTTTTTGGCAGCGCGATTTTTCCGGCGCGAGCGCTTACGTTCTTTAGTAGGTTCTTCGCTGGTCACAAAGCGATCCTGTAGTATCCCGAGTGAACTACGTTCATGGTTTGCACTGTCAACATGATCAGCAGATGCCGCTTGACATTTTCCTCACGGCCGACGGTGCGCAACTTCAGTTGGGCGGCGCGCTCAATCATTAATTCCATGACGTGATCGATCGCGTAGCCATGTACCCCGGTGCCTTCGGATACGAGCTGCTGAACTTCCGGTGCGATGCGGCGCAGGAAGCTGGCCGCCGTTTCGCGCGAGCGATGCCGTGGCTCGCTGGAAAAAATTCGCCGCAAATCGTTGTCGAGATAAGCCGGCCATTCAAAAGCATATTGTTCACGCTTTCGTTCGTAGTGCTCGCGCAAGGTAATGCGGATCTCAGGAAGTCTTTCGATCTTGCGCCGCACACGATTTCTTGGCCGCGTGCCGGCAATCTCTTTCAAAAGCTCGTCGACATATTCCAGTTTCCGCAGTGCCGGCCAGCCGCGATAGCGCCGCCGCCAGTTCGACCGCGGCTGCAACCATACAGCGAACGTTTCGGCGAAATCTTCCGCCGGGTGCGCCTGCGCGTACCAGGCATCGAGGTTCAGTACATACCGGCGGCTGTTCGGTTTCGGCTTGTAAGACGGCGGATACTTCTGGGTGAAGGATCCGAACATGCGAATCCAGCGGCGTTTGAAGTGCAGACGAAAAGCGTTATCGAGCGCGTGTCCGGCTTCGTGGCGCAGGATGCGCATGCACTCAACGTCAGTCCCGCCTTCGACCTCGCGCATGAACTTGCGCTCAAGCTTCATCAACCGCGAATGCGCCAGGTAAAACGGAATCGCGAATCCGGGCACGCCATCGGGCGTGAACCATTCCGCCGACAACCACACGTGGGGTTTGAAACGAATTCCGCGGTTGTTCAGCTCGCTGTAAAGACGTTTGATGTGAGGCTCCAGGAACGATCCCTTGATGCGTATCGGAAGGTCGCAGATACGCGTGTCCAGCAGGCGCTCATCCGAGATGAGACTCCATTTGAATCGCGTCGGCACCGTCCCAATTGTAACTGTGATTGCGATTGCGCGCTAGACGCTTGGCAGAGATTTCCTCGTTCAAAATTATTGATGTTTGCGGGACGGAAGGGTATGCTCTTGCCGCTTTAAGTCAGGCTTTATCGCCACGCAATCCCCCTTAAAAATCGCGGGCGCTGTTCGGACATTTGTCCGCAGACAAGTACTTTCGTCAGAAACGGGAAAGGAGACACCGCAAAAAAAGGATAACCATCAGCGATTACCCTTACGGTACTGGCGCAGTTCTTAATCTGCCCGCAGTGTGCAGGCAGTAAACAAATTCTAACGCACAGCAGAAAGGTTCGAATCATGAAAAAGATCATCGCAACTGCGACCCTCCTCTTGCTGGGTCTGAGCTTCAGCTTCACCGCCGCCCAAAGGACCGACACCAAGGCACCGGTCAAGCGAGTACAAGTAACGTCCAGGGCAATTACGCGTCAACCGAGGGGCAAACTCTATGTACTGGATCTGTCTCGCAAGGGCACGATTTACACGGTGGACGGCGACGTTGACTACAGCCGCGTACGGGTCCGCACTTCCAAAGGGGAGATGACGGTGCAAGATGTCATTACCAAGTCGGGAGCGCACGGAAAGCTTTTGGTTGGGACGCCGAGTGACATGGTGGCCAATGGCCTCAAAACACTCAACATGAGCAGCCGGGCGCTTTCGCGCGGAAGCGGTAACCGGTTCATAGGTTGTGATGGAGCCATTTGCATTTGCACAGGCGACGACGACTGCAACAAGATGCTCAGCCCTGGCGGCGACTGCCCGGAAGGCTCGTATGTTTATTGCTGGGGTTCCGGAGCCAGCGCGGCGTGCGTCTGTGTGCGCTAAGAGTTTGATCCAACTCCTCGCATTGAGTTTCAAATTCGTTTGAACGGAAAGGAGCACGTCTCGTGAAGCGCACCAACTTGGCGGTGAAATACACAATAATATTCTTGTGCGGATCAATCCTCCTGGTGATTGGGCTGGCGTCGGCTGGTTCACGAACGAATGAAAGGGAACCCTGCATAGCACCATCGCCCACACCAACGCCCTACGTCGTTCCCGGGACTGAGTGGCGAGGTCACGTCGTCAAGGCTAAACCGGGTTACCAATTCATTAAGCAGGAAGTCGGAGTTTCCGTGGTTAACCTCCGCACCAATGCTTATGTTGGGTCTTACACTTGCCCGTGTAAGAGCACCGATCCTAACCGAAAGTGCGAACTAAATTTTTCTCCGACTTACATTACCTGCAAGGGTGGTTCATGCGGCGGCAGCTCCAGCTGTATCTTTGTCGGCTCAACTCCGGTGTTGCGCCGGTGAGCCGGTTCTGGATGCTAACTGAACGACAAACATGATGTTGCGCAACTTACCGACGAAAAGGAGGCAGATGATGTTTGACTCGATAAAAAACCAAACTCAAGAGTTTATTCGGACGCGCACACGCAAGCGATCGAAACGTACTCTACACATTACCATTCTGGCAGCTATCACTCTCACAGCCGTTTCCGTCGCTCGGGGTCAGATTTCGCCACCCATCGGGCCTGAGACATACCGCACCGATACGCACCAAATCGGCGTCGGCATCCTGACCGGCATGGTAAAAACCACCGTCCAACAGATCGTTACCGACACAAATGCTGAACTCAGCAGGCAGGGCAAAAGCATACGCATCCAGATGCTGCCGTTTAAGTTCTGGTCGCCCTCCCGAATGGCCACCCAGTACACGAACCGGCCTAATGAGTGGTTTGTGAAGATACCCACGATGATCGGCATTAACGTGGACATACCCGTCGTCGCCGACCGACAGATCTATTATCCGTTAGACTTGAATCTCACTTGTAACGGCTGGCAGACGAACAATGGTGTGATCAAAGTCACAGCCCAACCCGGCCCACCGAGCGTCGAAGGCGGAAGCATCATTGAAGACGTGATTCATGTCAGGGACTACATTGATAGCCAGGTCAGAAGTCACTTGCCGGGGATCGCCGCCGTGACCCAGACGATTCCCAATTCCCAATGCGTCACCATCGGCGCTTCGCCGAACACAGGCACTTCTGATCCATTCGCCTTCATCGCCTGGGACGCTCCAATTCGGCGACCCATCGGCGGAACGGTCGCCATACCTCGCTTGGAAGTGAGTTTCATAAAACTCAAGAGACTCAGGGCGCGCGGCAACGGAGCCCTTCTTTATAGTCCGACGGAAAATATTATGCTCGACGTCTATGCGAACTTTAACGAACGTCAATCTGGCGACTTGACGATGAAGGAAGACGACGAGGTGACGCTCAATATTCGTCCGATAGTTGTCAACGCCCCGCTGCCGAATTCCCTGGTAATGATTGCCAACCTCAATCAACAACCGCTGGGCTCAACTCAGGATAGCGCCTTCGCCGCGGCGCTTCGAACAGCGAACTATTCGCCCGGCGTGCATACGTTACAGATCCCGAAACATTATGTGATCCCTCCAGGTCCGGGGCATCGCAAGCCGATCATCGCTACGACGCCGGCGTATGAACTCACTTACAATGTGAACTACGTAATCCCCACACGTGTTCAGTAGCAGGTTGCTCGCGGTGAGACTGTCGGCCCTTGGAAAAGTTTCCGGGTTCGAGCAAGTTTACTTCCATGCAAAGAAGAAGTTTGGTTCCGGTGTTTGTACTGGACCAACTATTTTCAAGGAACTGTCATGCGACTCCGCAAGTAGGATCTTTCCATCATGAGATCAATCGTTTTCAGAGCCGCATCCGTACTCGCCGGCATCGTTCTTTCCTCAACTTTGGTCGCGGCGGGCAGCAAGTGCCGCAGTTCAGACTTTGCCTGCTTCAAACGCAAGATGATGCCGCACGTCGGTCGCCGGATCACGGTAGAAGGAATCCTTGCCTCAGCCAAACTTGGCTGGATAGTTACGTTCAAGCATTGGGGCGTTTATGTTTATGCTCCCAACGAATCCGATAGCGCGAGGATGAAGACTCTCGACAGTCTCAATGGCCAAAGTGTCAAATTCATGGGCACGCTCCGATATGCTCCTGGTTCGCCCTCTCAAAGAACTGACGCAGCGAGTGTCCCCGAACACTTCTTCTTTGACGTGGCTGAAGTCAAAGTGATTAGTCCTCGCCCTCCCGCGGAAATCACATTTCGTGAAATGCGCATGCGCAAACCGCCACTGGTCGAACTCTATTTCGACATTGTGTTGCGCAACGATCGCGCTGAGCCGCATTGGTTTCTGCTGCCTAGCAATCTTGGCTCTGGAACTTCAGCACTTCTCACTAAGGGCGGAGTCGATGGCGTGGAAGTCTTTGGGCCGCGCGGCAAGGGCCGTGTCGTCATTGGTCACTTTCTGGGTACCGGCGGCTTCTACGCGTTGCTGTTGCCCGCACGGGCAGAGGTTCATTTGCGAATGTTTCCGATCTCGTACTGGGGGGACTTGCCGGATCAACTTCAAGTAGAAGTCATGACGGCAAAGCGTCTCATGATTGGCCGCGAGCCGGCCACGGCCTGGTTCGGATTGAATCCCACCAGCAGTGCCAGGGCCGACATTCCGGAGAGCGTTTTGAGTCAAAATCGGATGTTACGTTCGCGGCACACGCCCGATCGTAAAGAAAGTGCGACGCGGAGCGAGAATGAGAGTCGCTTCAAAGTAGCAGTGTCACTGAAGGGGAAAGAATAAATTCTTCGGGGTTATTCGTTGGAGTTTTGTGTTTTCCACGCACCGAGCGTAATCACGCCGACATGGCGATCATAGCGGATTGGCGCTTTTCGATTTCGCACTGTGAATTAAGATCGCGCTTAGAGCCCCTGATCTTAAGTTCCCGTCGCCGACTGTCGCCACGAAACCCTATGTCTTAGCTTCTGGCAGCACTCCTTGTTTCGGCATTCTTCTCAGGCAAATTCGCCAAGCGCCGTAGCGCCTCGAGTTCCGGGCCGCCTATTCTCAGCTCAATCGCATTGCGAGCCGCCAGTAAGACACGTGCGGCTTTCGCCAGCCCTGTCGCGCTCTCATCCGCACCAGCTGCAATGATGGCTGGTGCATTAAGCGCCGGCGACTTCAAGGCAAACCGTTCGTTCTCCGCCACCTTCGTCCAACCTGTAACGATCAGGTCGGCTATGGTAGCTTCGGTTGCCTCGAGCCAGGACCGGTTTAGCTCAGTGATGGTGACGAGAGCGTTTGCATAAAAACGATTCTCGGGATCGATATCCATTCTCGCCGACGCCACAACGGCTGCTAAGACTCGATTCTCAGGCCTCGCCGTGGTGTCTCTCACGACACGAATCAGCGTGGCCGTGTCCGCACACTCAAGCTCCAGCGCAAAATCCAACCAAGCGGCCATTGACTGGTCCAGCAGTTCCGATTTAGCAACTTCTTTTTTCCAGCGAGCCAGAGGCGCCGAATGAAACTTGCCTTCGCCCGTGAGTCTGATCAGCGCCGCCAAAAGTAATTTAATCAATTCAAGTGAGGCCGATCTTGGCTGGTCTAAACGAGACTCGGCTGCAAATTTTTCTAACTCGACAAAGTTAAGGAGAAAGTCCGAGACCAACTCGGAAAGTTCCAGCTTCGTTAATGCGTGGCTCAGCTTCAGCTGCCGATAGCCAATGCGATCCATTGTGTTGATCTTATTTGCCTCCTTCTCGAACCTCTTGAAGATGTCATCACCGATGTGGAGTCTGTATTCGAGTTTGGCAAGCAAGTACCACAGTAACGAAGCAGGCTGGATCGGCGTATTTTTCACTTCTTCAACCAGGTCCGGATTGCTGAAGAAGCCAGACGGCGGCTCAATAAAATCAGGCTCCGGATCGTCTTCTTGCACTAACCACCCTATGGCGTAACCAATCCTTTTATAGAGCAGGTTGGAATTAAGATCCGTGGCGGGTGACGGTAAGGAACTGAACCCGTCGAGCACCTCCGCGAAATCCCGCGCCGCCTGCGCTCTATCGCCGGCCTTCCATAGAGCAAACGCATGGTCAGCTTTGAATCCGGCAGCCGTCACTGCTGCCTGATGCATTGGTAACGGTTTGTCGGGCAGATCTAACCACGGCTGGCGCGCGGCTGTTTCACCAGCGCGAGCCAACTCGGCCGCTTCCTGCCAGAGACCCAGTTTGCCGGCGCAGATTTCCGCATCTCGATAAGAGTAAGCGCGGCCCAGTTCGCCTTGCTCTTCCAGTACCGGAAGAACTTTTCGCCAGAGGGCCAGTGCCTCCTCCAGGCGGCCCTCGAGAAACAACACCTTCGCCCGATAATCATCCAAGTAAACGGCCGAGGACGAAGCTTCCGCATCTCCCTCATCAAGCGTGGCCATCGCCGCTTCGGTATTCTTGAGATATTCCTCCTCGACGAGAGCCTTCGCGCGAAATGTGGCAGCCACCAGCGCCGCCGCTTTCTTCGCTTTGGCAATTTCTGCTGCCTGCCCCAGTCGCTCAATGCACAATTTCCAATCGGGTGCCGACTGGCGTGTTTCACCTAACCAGATGCGATCAACCAGCATCATGGATAGATAGTTATCGCGGTTGAAGATTTCCCAAATCTCCCTAGTGTCCTCCGGTGATTTGTCGTTAAGCAAACTCAGGAATTCAATAACCGCCGCTGCGGTTTCGCAGCGGCCCACCGCCGCCCGCAAACACACCTCCGCGTTCAGCACCGCTCTTACACTCGCTTCTCGTGCCGGGTCAAAATCAGGCGCCTCCGCCAAGAATGGTTTTGAATCTCGTAACAGCGAGACAATCTGGAGCAGCTGCGCTACTACCGTTTTGATAGGAAATGGGACCTGCAAACTGAAAAGTGTATTGCTCAGGAATGTTACCTGCATCGCCCGCTTGCTGTCTGGAAGGAGTTTTGCATCGTCAATCTCTTCCATCTCACGCAGGCATATTTCGGCGATCAGCACTGCGCGATCGAAATTGCCTTCTGCGGCAACCCGGAATTGCATAGTACGGAGCAGCACATTCATCAGTGGCTCAGGATATAGTTGCTCGCTCGCACCAACCGCGAGGTTAGTAAACCAGTTCAATACTTGGCTCAATTGAGGCCAATGAGTTTGCGGAACACTGAGGATGTTCATCACCGCTGCTGACAAAGCATCAGCGGCCTCGCCCAATAGCCCGTGCAAGACCAGCGCGTTAAAATCAGTTACATCGATCGTCCGCTGTGTTAAGTAAAATCGGGCGGCGATCGCATTTAATTCCTTGATCTCCGCTGGACTAAACATCTCAGCAGCCGCGTTATCCAAAAGTGGCGATAGACGAAAGCGGGTGCCATCGACTGTTTCGATCCAAGGTCCCATGAGCGAGTCAAACACCTCACCTGCAAGCCGCACCGGAGGCGTATAACTTCCTAAGGCTATCGCCTGTTGTTTTCGAAAGTGCGTGAGAATGCTCAGACGATAAAGCAACAATCGCGCCTCGTCGGATGGTAATGAGTCTCGTAATCGGTTACGGCTCTCGCGCCGTACCTCGTCGAGGTCTGGAGCCACGATGACCTCCTGATCCGTAACTGGCGGCCAGCCCCTGGCTTCTAAACTTCTCACCCGGGCATGCGCCAGCTGGGGGTGTCCGCGCGTGCTTAGATAAATAATTCGGCTCCAGGCCTTGAGGTGATGAGCTTCGGTACAGCCGTAGTTAAGGCTCAATTGCTTAATGTCGTGTTCGCTGAGTGGTGGCACTGGCGCGAACGAGGATGAGGGAAGATCGTATAGATGGACTATCCGGCTGGGCAGAGTACCCTGGGTGGTTATGATGATGCGCCCATTCCGGTTTTTAACTGCATAAATAAACCGGCCTAAGGAATTCTCATAAAGGAGCGTTTCCCGATCGAAGTTAAGATCGTCGATCACACAATCGATCTGCAGCTGCTGATCTTCAATCAGCTGCGTTGCGTAATTTAGGCGATCAACAATTTGCTCGGGTTTGAGGCCGCGCAAATCTAACTTGCGCCACGCCCCTGGCAGCGTGCGCGCGACATTATCCGCCATCGTCGACTTACCCATGCCGGTCGAACCCCTGAGCACCAGCAAGCCAGCGATATTGAGCCGCGCCTGATAGTTGGCCACCAGGTCGTCGCGCGTCAGCAATTTCTCACTGACTGTCGGAATGAAGGTAGTTAAGATCAGCTCACCGCTGATCGCCGGCCCTGAGCTGGCCCCGCTTTGTTGCTTCACGATCGCGCCCAGTTGATTCAACTCCGCTCGATCCTGAGCGTCACGGCGAAGTTTCCGTAGCACCGTTTTCGGCACGCTTTCGTTCGTTACGTTCTCAAAAATTCGTCGAAAGCTGGCACGATCGAGTCGCCGGTCGTTCTCTTTAATTACCGTTTTCCAAGCGTAATCGAGCAGGTGCGGTACGACTTTTTCCGACTCGGATTGAGAAAGATCAAACGCCCGTTCGCCATAACCGCTGACGCGGCGGATTACTGCCTCCTCCACATACGGTAATTCGTAAGCGCCGGTGTCCCACTCAATCCGCGTCAGCAATCGCTGTCGCAGTTCCTCGTCTGAAGCACCATTGATGAAGTTCCGCAAATCCTGCGGCAGATAACTCTGTCTCGCCAGAAAACTCCTCAGTGCTGTGCAGTTCGCGCCGGCAAACTTGCACGAATCCCAAACGTCGAGACCGCGCCGATCGCCAAAAGGATTTCCACGCTCGCGCCCGCGTTCGGATGTCGTGAGCAACCGAAAGTAGAGTACATCGTTCGGATTCGCCTGCTGATGCTGCCAGTAGTGAACAATCGCTTCCTGCACCGCGGTTGACTGTAGCGTGATGTTTTCAGCGGTCGCCTTTACTTGGATAGTCTCAGCCTGGTGCGGCTGCAACACATCTAGGTCTTCAGCTCCCTCGAGAAAGATCACACCAGTATCGTCAAGCGAAACCCAGCGGAGCACACTCTGCCAGATCTGGTACGTGAACCCCTTTAAGGTCGGCACGGCCTGCCGTTTCTTATCACTGATTAGCTCGTCCATGCGCAGTGCTTCCTGAAGCAGTAGCCTCGATTATAGAATTCTTGAGTGCTTTCACAAATGAGAGGTCATGTCTATGTCTACCGCGTCAAGCCATGAGGAAACGCTATTTAGGACAAACAAGACTATCTTGAGAGAATTACACTACCAGAGTGGACGCCAGGGAATTTCAGCCATGGGTCAAATAACTCAGAGGCGAAATCTTGACCGATCTTTGAGGCCGTTCCTAATCCTTGATCGGCAAAACCGTGAATCCTTTTCCGACCCAAACGCACAGGAGCTGCAAGCGCGGACACGCTTGCAGCTCCTGGCGGTTTAGGTTTAGATTCTGAATGCGCGGCTCGCCGCGCTCTCTGTGAAACCGGCTTTACTGTTTGTTGAAAACCAACGTCGAGTCCGTCGTCCCGCGCGGGCCTTCGCTGTGACGAATTGCGGTCAGAACCTTGCCGTCGGTCGACAGACTCAGTTTGTCCGTCGTCGTGAACTTGAAGTCCTGGCCATCGCGGTTGCCGGTGCGCACCGAAGACAATTCCAGAGTGGTGCCGGACCAGGTAGCTTTCGTGGTGTTGCTGCCGCCCATTTGGCCACCAGCTTCAGACGTTACTTCCTTACCGTCGAGGCTATAAGTTCGCGGACCGCCCATCCCGCGACCCCCGCCCATGCCGCCACCACCACCACCGGGCCCGCCGGCCGGGGGCTGGCCGCCGGTAACCTTCGTTTCAATGGAAATCTGTTTGTCATCCTGCGTGATTACCCAACTCACATCGGCATTCTGCATTCTTGGATCAAGGCCCTGGCTCTTGGTTTTATCCAGCGCCCAGGTACCGGCGAAATTAGCACCGGCGGCGCCGGCCGCCAGCACTGCCAATGCGAACGCCATCATCAAACCGGTTATCAGAAAAGCTCTTCTCATTAGAAAATCCTCCGTCAAAACTTGTAATTAGTTACGTTGCAAACGCGACTCTATTTGCGAGTGCGCTAATAAGACGCTCCGACGGCGCGACGGGTTACTAATAGTTTTTCAGGATTTCTCAGGCGGCGAGGGATTAGCCCTTCGGACTTAGCGACGCTGGCCGGAGAGCTGATGAGAGGCGCTTCCCGCCGGCCGTTTGCAGCAAGCTCATCACTCCCATATAGCCATAGCCGAACAGGAACAGCAGCAGGAACGCAATCGGTCCCCACATGTGCATGCGCACCGCGTATCCGATCGCCAGGACGAAATAGAAAGCAAAGCTCAGCTCGAGCAGCGGTAGCCAGCCGTGCTTGCGTTTGTATTTCTTTCGTTTCCACGATTCGTCGTCAGTCTGTTCCACCCGATACTTTGGCGTCCGTATAAAATCTGATTTGACCCCGGCCAGGGCTTCGATTACCGCGCGCGCGTTAGAAAACGCCAGACCGATTCCCAATGCCATCACCAGCGGCAGATGCCACAGGCGCCGTCCGCGCTTTTTGTCGAGATACCAAATCGCCGAACCGTAAAAAAGCACGACCGAAATAGTCGAGAAGAAAAGCAGCGGCACGTCGAGCATCATCAGTTGATGCAGACCTTGGTTGTATCGCACCACCAAAAGCGGGAACTGCATAAAGCTGGCGACAATCATCAGCGGATAACTGATGTTCCCGGTCAGGCGAAAGAACATCTCCAGCTTTACCCGCATCGGCAACGGTGCGTACCAGATGCGCCGGTAAAGCTTGAACCAAACCTGCAGCACACCTTTGGCCCAACGCCGCTGTTGCGCTTTGAAGGCATTAATTTCAACTGGGATTTCGGCCGGCGCTTCTTCGTCGAGCAGGTAAACAAATCGCCAGCCCATCAACTGGGCGCGAAAACTTAAGTCCGTGTCTTCGGTCAACGTGTCGTGCTGCCAGCCGCCACTCAACAGGATTGCTTCGCGCCGCCAGATTCCCGCCGTCCCATTAAAGTTGAAAAAGTTGCCGCTGCGATTGCGCGTGGTCTGCTCAACCACAAAGTGGCCGTCGAGCATGATTGTTTGCAGCCGCGTGAGCAGATTGTACGAACCGTTGATGTGCGCCCAGCGCATTTGCGCGCAACCGACGGTCTGGTCGGTGAAATAGTGAACCAACTTGCGTAGGAAATCGGGCCTGGGCACAAAATCGGCGTCGAAGATCGCAATCAGCTCTCCCTTCGCAGTCTTCATCCCCTCTTCCAGCGCGCCGGCTTTGAATCCGGTGCGATCGTCGCGATGAAGATAGTGAATATCGAAACCGGAGCGAGCATAATTTTCGACTGTGGCGCGAGCGATACTCACGGTCTCGTCCGTGGAATCGTCGAGCACCTGGATTTCCAGACGGTCGCGCGGGTAATCGATCTCAGTTATTGCTTTGACTAAACGCTCGACCACGTACATCTCATTAAACAGCGGAAGCTGCACGGTGATCAGCGGGAGTTCAGCTTCGTTGAACCAGCCCTTAGGCTGCGGCGGAAATTTCGAGTAGCGCCAAAATTCGATAACCTGCTTGACGCGATACATACCATAAATTGCCAGCACCGTCAGGATACCGAAGTAGATGATGAGGATTGTCCAATCGAAGGCATCAAGCTGATAGAGCGAACTGATGTTACTCGCCGTTTTTTCTATCGGCGCGCAGAAGCCCGGAAAGTCGACGCACAAATCACCGGTGAGAGGGTGAGCGTTGTTGGCGAGCATTGCTAACATCTTGTCGGTTACTTTGAAATCCCTTGAGTAGTTCTCGGCGATACTTATCGGGCGGGCAATTCTAACGCAGTAACGGAGCTGTCTCAAAACTCATGTTCAGAGGACCGACTTTAGTCGGGTCTTATTTAGCCTAAAGAGGCCAACTGAAGTTGTTACGCTAAACAACCCGGGGTCGTTCAGACTGAGGGTGAGTCTGCCAGACTGACCCGTGCTTTCTGACCACTCCCACTAAGTACGCCATGAATGCTCACTTTTCCTGGCAGATTTCGAGGGTTCGTCCGTGGAACAGCCATTGCCACGCGCGGGTGTGGATGCAAACGCCCCTTTTGCTCCCACTTCGAAAATGACTCGCAGCCGTTTGAATCAAATGTATGTTTGGCTCGTCACCGCCGCCGGCGCTTCGGTGGTGGTGTTTTCGGCGGCGCACCTGACCAGGGGACAGATTGATGTTCGCTTCCTGCTGTTGGCGGTGGTCACCGTTCTCATCGGGTCGCGATTGAGCATCCAGATTCCGCGAGTCAAAGCTCACATCTCAGTCTCAGACACTTTTGTATTTCTTTCGTTACTGCTCTTTGGCGGTGAAGCCGCCATCCTCCTGGCTACCGCGGATGCGCTTTGCTCTTCATTGCGTCTTAGCAACAAGGTGCGCACACACTTCTTCAACAGTAGCGTAATGGCCTGCGCTACATTTCTCACCGTCTGGACATTGCGCCTGTGTTTTGGAGAGGCCCTGACTTGGCGCGATGTGTATTCGTCAAACTATCTGGTTGTGCTTTGCGTGATGGCCGTAGCTCAGTATTTCGGCAACTCAATTCTGATCGCGACCAGTACCGCATTGAAAGCTGACGAGCCCATTTTGCTCACCTGGCGCAAGAACTTTTTGTGGACCTCGCTGACTTATTTAGCGGGCGCCTCGGCCGCCGGCATCATCGCGCGCTTTATCGGCAACGTGGGTTTCTTTGCTTTCAGCGCCACTATTCCGATTATCGCGATCGTTTATGTCACTTACTGGACTTACATGAAGAACGTCGAAAGCGCTGCCACGCAGGCCGAACAGGCGCGTCTGCACGTCGAAGAACTCAATCGCCACATCGCCGAGCAGGCCCGCATCGAAAGAGCTTTGCGGGAAACCGAAGAGCATTTCCGTAATGCTTTCGATTATGCGGCGATCGGTATGGCTCTGGTCTCGCCACAGGGCACCTGGTTGCGAGTCAACCGCTCGCTATGCGAATTGGTCGGATACACAGAAAAAGAATTGCTGAATTCGAACTTTCAGGCAGTGACGCACGCCGATGACCTGGGCAACGATCTGGCTAACCTCTATCGCCTGATTCAGGGCGAGACACCCACCTGCCAGGTCGAGAAGCGCTACGTCCATCGGTTCGGCCAAATCGTTTGGGCGCTCAACAGTGTTTCATTGGTGCGCGACTCTGATGACCAGCCGGTGCACTTCATCTTTCAGATTCAGGACATCACAGAACGCAAGCGCGCTGAAGCGGCGTTGCAGAGCCTCTCTTTAGTTGACGAGCTGACTGGTCTTTACAACCGGCGGGGTTTCCTCGCGGTAACCGAGCAGCATCTGGCGGCGATTCGTCGGAATGAAAGAGTTCCAGTCATCCTCTATGCCGACCTTGATGGATTAAAAGAGATTAACGACTCGCTGGGTCACCACGAAGGAGATCGCGCTTTGGTCAAAGCGGCCGAGATCTTTAAAGATACGTTCCGCAGCTCGGATATTCTGGCGCGCCTGGGTGGCGACGAGTTCGTAGTGTTGGCGGCGATCGATTCGGAAGAGAGCACTGAATCGCTGGCCATACGCCTACAGGAAAAGTTTAGCGCCAGCAACGCCAGTCAGAATCGTCCTTATGATCTGTCGATTAGTGTCGGCCTGGCGCGCTTTGATCCGGAAGCAGGACACTCGATCGAGGATTTGATGGCGCGCGCGGACTGCGCCATGTACGAGGACAAGCGCCGCAAACGCACCCGGGAAGTGTTCTCTCCAAGATTCGTCAGACCGCGCATCGAAGCAGTGGCTTAACCGAGCAGCGCGGACATCCTGTCAGCGTGCGGAGCACGCTTATCATTACCCGCAGCTCTTTTCGCGCTTTGCGCTCAAGCGGACAGGATGTCCGCCCTTTTTGTTTTTACGAAAGACGCAACCCACCCTTTACGCTACAATCTCCCGCTTGCACAACTCGGCCCATCCTTTATCGGACGCTAAGAACGGTTCGCGTTGGCGCACGCTCGCGCTGCTCGCGATCGCTGAGTTGCTTGGAATGTCGCTTTGGTTCAGCGGCTCGGCGGTAGTGCCGGAGCTGACGAAAGAGTGGCACCTGAGCGAAGCCGCGGCGAGTTGGCTCACTTTGTCAGTCCAACTCGGCTTTGTCGCCGGGACCTTGCTCAGCGCACTCCTCAATCTTCCCGACATCATCAGTCCGCGTCACTTGTTCATGCTGACGGCGATCGCCGGCGCACTCGTGAACGCGGCATTCGCATGGTTTGCCCATGACGCGTCTGTCGCGATTCCTCTGCGCTTTCTGACGGGAATGTGTTTGGCAGGCGTCTATCCGCCGGCAATGAAGATTCTGGCCACGTGGTTTCGGCACGGTCGTGGCCTGGCGTTAGGAGTGCTGGTTGGCGCGCTGACGCTGGGTAAGGCGGCGCCTTATCTAATCAATGGCATCGGCAGCCAGAATTGGCGGCACAACGTGATGTTCGTTTCGCTGCTCGCAGTTGTCGGTGGTTTGCTGGTTCTGCTTTTTGTCACTGACGGGCCGTATGCTTTGCCCGCCGCGCGCTTTGACTGGAAGCAGGTGGGCAAAGTATTTCGCAATCGCGGTGTGCGGCTCGCCAACCTCGGCTACTTCGGTCACATGTGGGAGTTGTATGCGATGTGGACGTGGATCCCTTTCATGATTCGCGCCAGCTTGTCTTCGCGTAAGAGCGATCCGTCACTGGCGGAGGTCGCATCGTTTCTGGTGATTGGTTGCGGAGCGCTAGGCTGTGTTGCGGCCGGCCTGATTGCCGATCGGGTAGGCCGTACGATCGTGACCTCGTGGGCGATGGCGATCAGCGGCAGTTGCTGTCTGATAATTGGATTGCTGTTCGGCGCGAATCCGATTCTGCTGCTGATCGTGGCCGCCATCTGGGGCGCCAGCGTAGTTGCCGACTCGGCGCAGTTCTCAGCCTGCGTGAGTGAGCTTGGTGATCCACAATACATGGGGACGGCGCTAACGATTCAGACCTGCCTTGGATTTCTATTGACTACGATCTCAATCGAGTTGATTCCGCGCTTCGTGAATCTGGTTGGCTGGCGCTATGCGTTTGTGATTCTCGCGCCCGGACCCTTGTTTGGAGTGATCTCCATGTTGCGACTACGCAAGCTGCCGGAAGCGATGAAGATTGCGCAGGGACGCCGGTAGCGGTTGTGGAGGTCCATCTTGAAAAAGACGTGTCAGTAGCCCGCGCGTAAGCAAGGGCTGGATGGTGGACGCTCAACTCATGTCGTGACGGTTGCCCTCCCTGACGTTCTGGCGTCTGACTCGCCTTGGTTGCAGTCGCCGCGTTGTGAGAGTTTAATATAACGAAAAATGATCGGCGCTAAGTTAGGGAATTATAGAATCCTGGAAAAGATTGGCGCCGGCGGTCAGGGAACAGTCTATAAGGCGGCCGATACCAAGCTGGGACGTGCGGTCGTCATAAAAGTCTTGCCGCCGGAACTAACCGTCAAAGAAGCCAACCTCAAACGGTTCGAGCGCGAAGCCCGTTTGGCTTCGGCGCTTGATCACCCAAATATCTGCACCATTTTCGATCTTAACGATATTGAAGGCATTCACTTCATCGCGATGCAGTATGTTGAAGGGAAGAATGTTCGCGAGCTGGTCAGCGGTCGCCCCCTCGATTTGCGCAGCGCTCTTTCGATTACGATTCAAGTCGCCGATGCCCTGGCCGCGGCACACTCGCGCGGCATCATCCATCGCGATGTCAAAGCCGGGAACGTGATGGTGGCGCCGTCGGGCCAGGTAAAGATTCTCGACTTTGGTTTAGCAAAACTCATGGAAGGCGAGGGGACACACCTGGGCGGCATTCATCACACCGACCTGACCGAAGTCGGCATTCCGTACGGGACGGCGACTTACGCGGCGCCTGAGCAAGCGCGCGGTGAACGCGTCGATGCGCGCGCTGATATTTTTTCCACCGGCGTGTTGCTTTACGAAATGCTGACGGGCACCTGGCCATTTCAGGGAAAGACGAGCGTCGATGTGCGTCACGCTGTGCTTCACGATGAACCGGCACGGCTGGATGAAGCGAGACCAGGCAGCGCGCCGCCGCAGTTGCAGGCGATCCTCGATCACACGCTGGCAAAAGATCCCAAAAATCGTTATCAGAAAGTTGGCGAACTCCGCGACGACCTGCGGGCTGTTCTACGAGAAGTTGAAGCCGGCGGTGAAAAGGGATTTGAACCGATCACTCCGGTGACCCCGCGACATCTTTCAGGCACCGGCCGTATGGGCCGCGCGCTGCGCTGGCTGCGCAGCGTAACCGGCGATCGAACTTCAACTCAACGTGAGTCGACCTCTGAGCGTCCGGTGCATGAGACTCCGGTAACCAGCGTCGGTGATCGCGAGCGCAAAAGCGTTGCCATCCTTCCCTTTAGGAATGTCAGCAACGATGCGCAATCGACCTTCTACGAGTTTTCGCTGGCGGATGCAGTGATTACGGAACTCGCGCGGGTACGCTCACTGGTGGTCCGGCCGTCGTCAGAGATCGTCAAGTATCAGGGCAGACAGGTCGACCCGCGCCAGGCCGGGCGGGAAATGAGCGTCTCTGCGGTTTTGTCCGCGGGCTTTCTGCGCGCCGGCGATCGCATACGCGTCACCGCCCAATTGGTCGACGTTGAATCGGGCGATTTGTTGTGGAGCGATCGCATCGATGCCGACGCCACCGACATCATCAACGTGCAGGACACGATTACGCAGGAGATCTGCGAAGGCCTGCGTCTGGAGCTGACTTCCGACGAGAAAGATCGTCTGGAACAAGGCAAGACCGCGAACGCCGAAGCTTACGAGGAATACCTGCGTGGCCGCGACTGCCTCGGCCGCTTTATCTATCACACGGTGGCGCGCAAGGACATCGACGAAGCGATCGAGCACTTCGAGCGGGCGGCTTATCTGGATTCTTCATTTGCCCTGGCGCACTGCGGGTTAGGCAGTGCATACGCCAACCGCGTGATAAAAGGCTTTGGAGACACCGGCGACCACCAGAATGCTCAGGAGGCATTCGATAAAGCGCTGGCGCTCGATCCATATCTGCTGGAAGCGCGCATGCATATGGTCTTCATCTATCTTTCGCGCGGAGAGAAACAAAAGGCTCGCGACGCAGCGGAACAACTTGGCCGCGAAGCGCCCAACGATGTGGGAGTTCATTTCGTGCGCGGAGTGCTGGCACGGCTGGACGGCGACTATGAAAAATCGCTCCGCAGTTTTGATCGCATGGTCCGTTTGAATCCGGCCGAAGGCGTCGTGGTCAGCTACAATCGCGCGCGCTTGCTCACCTATCAGGGGCTTTACGATGAAGCGCTGGCCGAACTCGATCAGGGCGCCGCGCTCGAACCCGATCATCCGCTGATCAAGACCTTCCGCGCGCGGGCGCTGTACTACAAAGGCGAACCAGTCAAAGCAGCGGAGATCCTCGAACAGGTTCTCGATCAGCATCCGCAGCTTGACGGTATTCGTCCCATCTATGCCACGTTTCTGAGCGCGCTGGGCTTCAGCGAGGAAGCGCGAGCCCAATTGACCGACGAAGTACTAAGGACCGCGGACACTGATCACGACGTCGCCTACTGGCTGGCGTCGGCGTATGCGCTCGAAGGCGAGCGTGAGCCGGCGCTCAGATGGTTGCGCCGCGCAATCGCTTTGGGAAACGAAAACAAACCCTGGTTCGAACACGACAAAAATTGGGACGAACTGCGCAGCGATCCGGAATATCAACAAATCGTCAGCGCGATTGTGACGCCCACGTCCGGGGACGATGCTAAGAGCTAGCCCGTCCTCGTGAGGCTTGAGCGCGTTACGCGCTGTGTGGACGAGACGTCCGCGCTCCCAGCAACTCCATCATGAAAACCTTTGTCATTGGCGACATACACGGACGCTGTGCGCAGCTTTACAGTCTGCTCGAAATGCTGCTGCGTGATGAATCTGCCGACAAATTGATCTTTCTCGGTGACTTGATAGATCGGGGCCCGGACATCCCTGGCTGTGTCGAGCACGTGCTGAATCTGTGCAGCGAGAATCCTGAACACGTTATCTGTTTGCGGGGAAACCACGAGCAGATGCTGCTGGATTTTTTGGACGAGACCAATCTCATCTGGATGGAGACATCCACCGGCAGTGATCAGACCTTTGCGCAATACACCGGCGCACCGCTGCGGCTGCGCTCCGAAGCCGACTTTGACGCTGCCCGTGACTTGATGGCGGAAAAGATTCCCGCCGCCCAAATCGAATTCTTCCGGCAATTGCCGCTATATCACGAAGACGACTTTGCGCTTTACGTTCATGCCGGCCTTGAGAATGGCAAACATCCGCGCGAGAGTTCGCCGCACGCGTTGCTGTGGACGCGCGACATGGATTTTTACAAGAGTTATCACGGCAAGCCCTGCGTGTTTGGGCATACGCCAACGCCGTTCCTTCCTTTGCGCGGCCGCCTGGGTCGGCACGGCATCTATCTTTTTCACAGCGCCATCGGTATCGACACTGGCTACAACCTGCAATCGCCACTCTCGTGCCTGTCGCTGCCTGACTTCACGCTCTATCAGGCGTTCGCCGACGGCCACACCTCGACCCATCACATCACCACGCTGATCCCGGAGAGTTTAAAGAAGATGCAGCGGACGGCAGCAGGGCAATCAGTTTCCGTCGAATGATTGAGGCGACGCTTTGCTGGGGGCGCGGACGTCCCGTCCGCCTTGAGCGCAAAGCGCGAACTATGTTGGTGGATTTGTCGGGAAAGAAAGGAGCGTGCTGCGCACGCTGTGCGGACGAGGACGTCCGCGCTCCCAGCTCACTCGTACCTTAGACACTCAATCGGATCCAGACGCGAGGCTTTGCGCGCCGGCCAGACGCCGAAGATGAGTCCCACGCCCACGCTGACGGTCACGCCGGTCGTCACGGCCCACAGGGGAATTGACGCCGGCAGACTGGGAACCAGCAGCATGATCAGTTTGCTGGCGCCAATTGCCAGAGTGACGCCGAGCATGCCACCAAGAAAAGTCAGTGTCATTGCTTCAAACAGAAATTGATTCACAATGTCACGGCGACGCGCGCCCAGCGCTTTGCGAATGCCGATCTCCTGCGTGCGTTCGGTGACGCTCACCAGCATAATGTTCATCACGCCGATACCACCGACGAGAAGTCCCAGGCTGGAAATAGCGATCGCCACCAGACCGACCATGGCAAAGATACTGTCGAACTGCTTGACGAAATTGTCGGCAGTCTTGATATCAAAATCATCTGGAGCGCCAAACTTCACGTTGCGCCGGCGTCTCAAAATATCTTCCGACTGCGTCAGGGCATCGTTAAGCTGTCCCGAGCGCGCGCGAATTACAAACAGCAGCCAGCCGCGCGCGGGCGCGACCTTTTGGGCGGTGCGTAAAGGAATGTAGACTGCGTTGTCTTCCTCGTTTTCGCCAAAAAAAGCGTTCTTGCGTTTCTCGAGCACGCCGACGATTTCAAAGTTATAGCCTCCCATACGCACCTCGGTACCGACAATGCCTTCGTGTTTACCGGGAAACAGGGCATCCGCCCCGTTGACGCCAATCACAACAACGTTGCGACGCTGTTCGTTGTCGGATTCAGTTATGAAACGTCCTTCCCGAATCGTGATATTCGAAATGTCTGAGTAGTTCGGCGTCACACCCGAGGTGTTGCCCCAGCGATAATTGTGCCCCTGATAGGTTATGTTGTCATCAAAAGGCCCGCCGCTATAGCCGACATTGGGCGCGACCACCGCCAGGTCTTCGACTGAGCCGGCCTGGGCCTTGAGCGCGTCGGCATCGGCAACCGTTAGAGGTTTGCGCAAGCGTTCCGCACGATCCGTGGCCACGCGCGGCCCGGTCGTCAGGTGGAAAGCATAGATGTTGTTCGTGCCGTACTCTTCGATAATCGCGATGATGCTTTGGCGCATGCCGGTGAGAATCGAAGCGACGACGATGGCCGCCATCACCCCAATCACAATGCCCAGCACTGTGAGAAAACTGCGAAACTTATTTGAGCGCACATTGTCGAGCGCCATGAAGAGCGTTTCGCGCGGCAGGATTCTTGGAAGTCGGATTTTCATAAACCTCTTACCACAAAGACACAAAGGGCACTAAGAAAAATAGAAGACAATAAATTAGAAGATCAGTTCAAATTTCGGTTACTCTTCACGAGGCTTACTCAGCCTTTCTGTTCCCTCTATTTTTGTGCTCTTTGTGTCTTAGTGGTTGATCATGTCGTCTTCGTCAACGCAATGATCGGATCCAGTCTCGCCGCTTTGAAGGCTGGATAGGCTCCGGCGACCATTCCGATCACGCTGGAAACGATGATCGCCAAAAGAATGTAGCCGATCGTGATCGTCATGGTGATTCCCGCCAGCGCGGTGATCAGTGTGGTAACTCCCCAGGCTACCAGCAGCCCCATCGCGCCGCCGAAGGCGCAGAGCATGCCTGACTCGATCAAAAACTGCATCAGAATCTGTTTGCGAGTGGCGCCCACGGCTTTGCGCAAACCGATTTCGAAAGTTCGCTCTGTCACGCTCACCAGCATAATGTTCATGACCACGATCCCGCCGACTACGAGAGTAATCAGGGTGATCGGAACGACTACCGCGGCTATGCTGCCGGTAAACTGATCGATCTGATTATTGAGTTCTTCCACGTTGACCAGGCCAAAATCGTCTTCTTCGTTTCCCTTCAGCCGGTGCTTGTTGCGCATGGTCAGCCGCGCATCCTCAATCGTCGGTTGAAAGTTATCGCGCGTCGGCGCCTTGCCGTGAATCTGCAAACCGTTGCGCCCAAAAATCTGCAGGTGTGTGGTGGCCGGAATATAAATGTGCCGGTCCAGCGAGTCGCCAAAAAAGGCGCCACGTTTTTCTTCCACGCCGACGACCCGCATGGGCAGGCCGCGCACCTTCAACGTCTGGCCAATCGGTTCAGTTTTGGGAAAGAACTTGTCTTTGATGTCTCCGCCGAGCACGCACACCAGCGCTGAACGCGTCACTTCGTCAGGTGAAATAAAGCGGCCGTCGACGATCGTTTTGTCCTCGATCTCAGCCATGTTCGAAGTAACGCCAAACACGATCGCGCCAGGAAACTCAATGCCGTCCTGCTTCAGATCAGTTTGACTACCAACTTCCGCGCCAACTTCGGAACACGCGGCACAATGTTCCTTCACCCATTCGTAATCGTCCCAGTTGAACCGCTTGTTGCGGCGGTTCATCTGTTCGAACTCATCATCGGAAAGACGCTTTGAGGAGGCGATACGCGCAATCATGAAGTGGTTCGCCCCCAGCAGCTTCGCGACCCGGTCCGTGACATAGGTGTTGAGGCCGCTGACCGACGCGCCCACGACGACGACAGCCGCGACGCCGATAATGATACCGATCAGGGTCAGAAAGGCGCGCAGTTTGTGGGCCAGGATGGATTGCAGCGCGATCCTGGCGGCGTCGGCATAGACTGAATAGAGATAACGCATGATCTGGTCGCTCGGACAGGCATACGACGGGCAGGCCCGAAAAGTTTGAATCCTTAGACGAAAAACTCCCGGGAAAGTTCCATTGACTAGACGTGCAGAAGGGGTGATTTATTAACGAAGATTTTAGGCAACTGGATCGTCGACGATCATACCGAGAAAGCCCATAATACGCAGGGGCAAGGACAGATACCGAAGACAGGGGCACCTATAAAGTTAATCTTACTGCTCTTTCTTCTTACAGCTTGGAAAGGGAAATACCAACTCCAGGTTGTAGAGGTTGTGCTCGGCCTGGATGTCGACAATATTTGTCTTGATCGTAGCGTTGTCGCGGCCACTCTTCTTAATCAAGCTCTCAACTTTGGGGCAGTCAACAAACTCGCCCGCATAAACGTACATATCTGACGACAACTGGCCCTTAACATTCTTAAGGATCTTCAGCGAAAATTTTCCTTCTGCGTTCGTTTCCTCGCTAACGTCGCCATCAATCTTGTCGCTCTTATCAGCTTTGAACTCGATATACCTATCATCCACTGGTTTGCCATCCGAGTATCGCAATATGCCTTCAACAACAATTGTCTCTTCAAGGGCAGGCACAACGATGTTGATGTCAGCAATGGTTTCCCCGGGACCAATGGTGATAATTGCTGCCCTATCTCGCTCGGACACGTTCGGATAATAAAGAGTTCGGAACGGCTCGCGACTGCTCGGCTTTCCATCGTTATTCACTACTGCTACATATTCTCCACTTGGAACTGAGGTAATCTCGAACCTTCCGTTTTGATCCGTGCAGTTAAAGGGACCAAATCCTTCTACTTGTTCCCTGGTCCACAGGTAGACGCACACCCGAGGCATTGGCTTTCCGTTCGGATCCAGAACCTTGCCGCGGACCACATTGTCGATCGCAAAAGCGATATCGACCCCGGCATGCTTCTTTGGCTCAAGCATAATCGCCACTTGCTTAGGTGATTTCAGCTCGGCCTCTTCATAGTTGTTGCGAACCACGCTAGGTGAATATCGGATCCAGTAAGGATCAATCTTCCAGCCGCGAGGCATCTCTGGTTCGATCAAATACTTTCCCGGCGGCAGATCATAAATTTCGAAAACACCGTTTCTGTCAGTCTTTGTCTCGTAAGTTTTCTTCGGGCCGATGATGCGAATCTTTTTTCCTTCGACATCTATGTCGGGATTTTGCCACCCCCCAATCGTCCCCGAGATTCGAGTTTTTCCGCGAACCTTAGCCATGTTTTCCAGATACAGCAAATCGTCGGTGGCGGCCTCTAAATCCGTCGAGCGCCCGCAGCCGCCGGCGAACCAAAGCTTGGGATCAGCAGACGGAAGGAAAGATCGATCAGAAAACTTTTGGGGAGAGTTCACGTAGAAAAGGAATTCTTCGCCGACTGAAGTCTCTTTAAACGTCCAAATACAATCTGCCCCACCGCCCTGTCCAAAAACCAGTTCGTCATCAACCTTGAGGTTCCCCTTGAAAACCCTTTCGACAACCATCGTGGCTGAGCGCACTCCGTCGACATAGTGTCGCTCATCCGTGTCTTCGGCCTTCTCGACAGAAATAGCCCGAACGATGATCACGACATCAGACCCATCGAAGGAATCAAGCACAGTCGGCCTAGGACCGCATGAACAGGCGCGCGTAGATTGGCTCGTAAAGAGAAAACCGGTGAAAAAGAGTAGTAAGAAAAAGAAGGGTTTGCAGGAGCGGGAGAACATCGTATTTCTCCTTTTCAGCGCATTGTGAACTTCGATCTTCGCTTAATCAAGTACGCGGGACCACTCTACTAAATCAGCCCTTTGGCTTTCAGCCATTCGTGTACGACAATCTTCTTATCGCGCTTGGCACCGTCAACTTCGTAGTTCAACTTGCGCATTTCCTCGGTTGAGATCGCGCCGCCGAGCTTTTGCAGGACTTCCCGCAGCGCCGGCACCCGCGCCAGCGCATCCTGGCGCGTGAGGAACACGCCTTCATAAGGCGGAAAGTAATGCCGGTCGTCTTCGAGTTGAAAGAGATCGAGTGCAGCGATTCGTCCGTCGGTTGAATTGCCGGCGATCATATCGACCTTGTGCGAAGCCAGCGCTGTGTAAGTCAGATCGAGCGCCATCTCGCTCGGCGCGGCGGCGAACTGCAATCCGTAGGCGCTCGAGAATCCTGGAAAACCGTCTTTCCGGACCATAAAATCGTGACCGAATCCGGCATGCCATTGGCGCGCATACCGCGCCGCTTCAGAGATCGTTTTCAGATTAAACCGGCGCGCGTCTTCGCCGCGGATCAAAATAGCAAACGTGTTGTCGAAACCAAGCGGCGGGCTAATTTCCACCTTGAACTGCTCCGCATATTCACGTTTGACTTGATCATAGACAGCCTTTGGATCCGTGATCGGTTGATGATGAAGAATCGCCGTGAACGACGTGCCGGTATATTCGGGATAGAGATCGATCTGGCTCGCGACGAGCGCGCTATGACCCAAATTCCCGCCCAGGTCAAAACGCCGATCGACTTCGATGTTTTTAGCTTCCAGCATCTGCGCGACGATTTCGGCGAGCAGGACCGACTCCGTAAAGTCTTTCGAACCCACGGTGACGTGACCGTGACTGGGAGAAGAACTCGACCGATTGCGAATACCTCGCCACGTTGCAAAGCCCAGCATTACGACGCCGATCAGCAGCACGGCCCACGCTACGATTCGCAGGGGTCTCCGGCTTGTTCGCGGAGTCTCCGGATCGAAACGTCTTTCAATCAGGCCGAAACCAAAATCGGCCGCCAGAGCCATGAGCGCCGAGGGCACTGCGCCCGCCAGCAACAGGCGATTGTCGTTCATTCTCAAGCCGCGGAAGATGTATTCGCCCAGGCCTCCCGCGCCCACTTCGGCCGCGATGATCGCCACGCCAATCGTAATCACGATCGCGACGCGCACGCCGGTGAGGATGACGCTCATCGCCAGCGGCAGCTCGACCTGAAACAGCACCTGCCGGTCAGTCATTCCCATGGCAACCGCTGCGTCACGAACGCTCTTGTCAACGCCGAGAATTCCGGTGACCGTGTTGCGCATGATCGGCAGCAGCGCATAGAAGACGAGCGCGACGATCGCGGTGCGCGGACCGATGCCGCCGATGAATGGCAAGGGAATCAGAAAGCCAAACAGCGCGAGGCTCGGAATTGTCTGCATCACGTTTGCGATCCCCAGCACCGGCGCGCGCAGGCGCTTGCGTCGCGTGATCAGGATCCCCAGCGGCAAGGCAATGACCATGGCGATGGCAATCGAAATGAACACCAGCCACAGGTGCTGCGCAATGTGCCACAGGATGTCTGACCAGTTGGATCTGAGGAATTCAAGCATGCGTTTGTTTGATTTCGGGCGAGTCTATCAAAAAAGGCTGGAGGCTGATAATTATTTGGAGTGCGCCGCCGTCGGCGCTTTAGATCTCAGGTGCTAATCGAATGCGGCGTCGCGCTCCGCTCGCCGTCGCGCTCCGCTCGCCGCCGCACTCCAAATCCAGATCGCGTTCGGCATTTCGCATGATTGGCTCTTGATGATAAAGTTTCTGGCCAAACACAAACATGGTCATGACTCAGATCGATCGCATCCAGGCACGTGAAATTCTTGATTCGCGCGGCAATCCTACCGTCGAAGCCGACGTAATTTTGGTGGGCGGCGTGATGGGAAGGGCCGCGGTTCCTTCGGGCGCCTCAACCGGTGAACACGAAGCTGTCGAATTACGCGACGGCGATCCGAAACGCTTCGGCGGCAAAGGCGTTTTGAAGGCCGTCAACAACGTGAACGACGTGATCGCGCGCGAATTGAAAGGGAAGGACGTTCTCGATCAGGCGGCGATAGATCGACGGATGATCGAACTCGACGGCTCGCCAAATAAATCAAAGCTCGGCGCGAATGCTTTGCTGGCAGTTTCGCTGGCTACGGCGCGCGCCGCCGCCGGCTATCGAAAGCTGCCGCTTTATCGCTATCTCGGCGGCTCGGACGCGAACACGCTGCCGGTGCCGATGATGAACATCATCAATGGCGGCGCGCACGCTGACAACAACGTCGATTTTCAGGAGTTCATGATCGTGCCCGTCGGCGCGGCGAAGTTCAGCGAGGCGCTGCGGATGGGCGCTGAGATTTTCCACACGCTGAAGTCAGTCCTGAAGAAGAAAGGCTATGCCACCAGTGTCGGCGATGAAGGCGGCTTTGCTCCCAATCTGAAATCAAACGAAGAGGCGATTGAGACAATTCTCGAAGCGATTGCGCAAGCAGATTACCAAACAGGCACTGACGTCTTGCTGGCGCTCGATCCCGCGGCCAGCGAGTTTTTCGATGGCGAGTCTTATGTTTTCAAAAAGTCGGACGGCCGGAAACTCTCGAGTGAACAGATGATCTCTTTCTGGAAAGACTGGGCTGATAAGTACCCGATTATCTCAATCGAAGACGGCATGGCTGAGAATGACTGGCGAGGCTGGAAGGGTTTGACGGAAAGCATCGGCCAACGCGTACAACTTGTCGGCGACGATTTGTTCGTCACGAACACAAAGTTTCTGCGGAAGGGAATCGAGCTGGGTGTGGCGAATTCAATTCTGATCAAGGTCAATCAGATCGGTACCTTGACTGAAACGCTTCAGTGCATTGAGTCTGCGAAGAGTAACAGCCGTACGGTGGTCATATCGCATCGCTCTGGCGAGACCGAAGACGCGTTCATTGCCGACCTCGCGGTGGCGACCAACGCGGGCCAGATCAAAACCGGCTCGCTTTCGCGCTCCGATCGCATCGCGAAGTACAATCAACTGCTGAGAATTGAAGAGGAACTGGGAGACGCCGCGCGTTATCCTGGTCGATCGGCTTTTCTGTCAGAACCGCCTGCGGTAGCGGGCGGTTGATCCTTGCGAATGAGATTACCTAATTAGTCGAGTTCAACCACCCGCTACCGCAGGTGGTTCTGACATTGAGGCAACGATGAATCTATCTGACATCAGACATCTGTTTGATTACACGGAATGGGCCAACGACCTGGCAATGAACGCCGCCGCGGAGTTGTCCGAAGAAAATCGCCGACGTGACTTTGGCATTAGTCACGGTTCGATCCTGGGAACGCTGCGGCACATGGCCGGCGCCGAATGGATTTGGCTGGAGCGCTGGCACGGGCATTCGCCGCCGAAAAAAGAAGCCTGGTCGCTTTGGACCGAAGCAGGCTGCCCTGACCTGACAAAATTGAACGAGCGTTGGCGCGAAATTGTCGATCGACGCGCGCGCTTCATAGCCGAACTGGATGAATCACGCCTGATGGCCGACCTGGCGTTCAAGCTGCTCAGCGGCGATCCCAACTCGATGCGTTTGGTGGATCAAATGCAGCACGTCGCCAATCACGCGACGCTGCACCGCGGACAGGTGGTGGGGATGATTCGTCAACTGGGCATCGATCCTCCGTCCACCGATTTGTTGTTCTATCTGCGGCGCGAGATATCACCAAGATGAGTGTTGCCTGAGAATAGTGGGGCACTAGCCCGACCGTCAGGGAGGGCTCCACTTTTCCGGTTAATTGATGAGCCCCCCTGACGGTCGGGCTAGTGCCCCGCTGAGAGCGGTGATGTGACTCCATCTTGAAAATTGCACAGTACTCTAAACAGATGACTGAATCCTGGGAAGACGGCGATTATCTCATTAGCACCGATCCATCTCGTCTCGACATCGTGTTGATTCACGACTTTCTTTTCCACAACTCGTATTGGGCGACTGGGCGTACACGCGAAGTCGTGCAGCGCTCGATCGAAAACTCGTTTCCTTTCGGAATCTACAAAGGAAAGGATCAAGTCGGGTTCGCGCGCGTGGTGACTGACTATGCAACGTTCGCCTGGATCGCCGACGTGTTCGTCCTGCCGGAACATCGCGGCCGCGGTCTGTCAAAGTGGCTGATGGAAGTAATCCTCGCGCATCCACAGTTGCAGGGCTTTCGCCGGTGGGTGCTGTCAACAAAAGACGCGCATGGATTGTACGAACGTTTCGGTTTCATAAAGCTTCACCGGCCCGAGCGCTGGATGGAACGCCCCGATCCGAATATGCGGGAGAGTCCTGATTATTGGCGCTGAGAGTCAGAACCGGGAACGGCAGCGACCGGATCAAACAGGCCACTTGAATGTAGGATCCCGTCGCTACCGCTCCGGGTTCTGTAACAGTCTATGCCACACAAAACTCCACTTGCACTCATCATCCTCGACGGCTTTGGCTATCGCGCCGAGCGCGAAGGCAACGCAATCGCGCTGGCGGAAATGCCTTACTATCGCGAAATGCTCGAAAAGTATCCGCACACGCTGATTCAAGCGTCAGGTGAATGCGTCGGCCTGCCGAAAGGCGTGATGGGGAACTCGAATGTTGGTCATCTGTGTATGGGCGCCGGTCGCGTGGTGCGCACCGACGTTGAGCGCATCAATCACCAAATCGAAACCGGCGAGTTCTATCACAATCTCGCGCTCAACGCGGCGATCGACAACGCTGTGAACCACGACTGCGGGCTGCACATGATGGGTCTGGTCTCGGACGGGATGGTGCACTCTTCACAGGAACATGCATACGCGCTGTTGCGGATGGCGAGGGCGCGCGAAGTCCGTCGCGTCTTTGTGCACTGCTTTCTGGACGGACGCGACACGCCACCGTCTTCGGCGGAAAAGTACGTCGCGGCGATGCAGGAGAAGTGCAGAGAAATCGGCGTCGGCGAAATCGCTACCGTGGTCGGGCGCTATTACGCCATGGATCGCGACAAAAGGTGGGAACGAACCGAACGAGCGTACAAAATGCTGGTGAACTGTGAGGGCGAGCGCGCTACCGATCCGCTCGCGGCAATTAGAAGATCGTACGAGCACAACGTGACCGATGAGTTTGTCGAACCTGTGGTCATTACTCGCGAGAACGATGAACCGGTGGCCACCATTCAGGACGGCGACTCAGTAATCTTTTTCAACTTTCGCGCCGACCGCGCGCGGCAAATTACCAGCGCGCTCGCCGTTCCCGGGTTCGATGCTTTCCTGGTGCCGGGCCGTCCGCACGTGCATTTCGTTTGCTTTACAGTGTATGACAAGACGTATCCTTTGCCGGTTGCTTTTGCGCCGGAGCAGCCCAGGAATATCCTGGCGGAAGTTTTTGCGGGTTTGGGCGTGAGCAACTATCGGATGGCCGAAACTGAAAAGTACGCGCACGTTACCTACTTTTTCAACGGTGGCACTGAGCGCGAGTATCCATTCGAGAAACGTCTTCTCGTGCCTTCACCAAAGGTCGCGACTTACGATCTGATTCCTGAGATGTCTGCTTTCAAAATCACTGACCAACTTTTGCGAGCGATTGAAGAGAACCAGACCGACGTGTTCATCGTTAATTTTGCTAATACCGATATGGTTGGCCATACCGGCATGCTCGACAAGACAATCCAGGCCTGCCAGTACGTCGACACTTGTCTCGGGTGGATTACGAAAGCGATGCGCAACGCGCGCGGTACCACTTTGATCACCGCCGATCACGGCAATGCCGAACAGATGATCGATCCTGTGACTGGTCAGCCGCATACCGCGCACACTACCAACCCGGTGCCTTTTCATTTGATCGACGAAGACTCGAAGGGTGCCAGACTTCGCGAGGGCGGCGCGCTCGAAGATGTCGCGCCGACAATGCTCGGGTTGTTGGGTATTGAAAAGCCCGTCGAGATGACGGGGAGGGATTTACGGGAAAATTAGTTTGGAGTGCGGTGACTTGTCACCGCTTTCGGTTGAGTTTGTAAAGAGAAAGCGGCGACGAGTCGCCGCACTCCACAAAAAATGTCCGTCGCAACCGAAATCATTGCCGAGCAAACCCGACCACGGGCCATTTCTCTGCGCTGGATCATCAACGCGCGCGAAGACTTGATCTGGTTTGTGGGTTCCGTTGCTGCAAGTTACTTGCTACTGGTTCTTTATGTCACCGGCGTGTTGCCGCTGATTCCCATGGTCGCCGGATGGGCGATCCTGATCGACGCGCCGCACGTTTTCGGCACGTTCTCGCGAACTTACTTCGACGCTTCCGAATGGAAAACTCGCAAGCGTCTATTGCTCGGCTCGCTGCTTTTCTTCGTGGTGGGCCCGGTGATGGTTCTGCTCGGCGTGGGCTTCACCTTTTTCTTCATAGCCGGGCTCTGGGCTTATTACCATCTTGTGAAGCAGCACTATGGTTTCATGGTGCTCTACAAAAAGAAGAACAACGATCTCGCGCCGGTCGACAACGCCCTCGATCGTCTGCTGTTGATGTTTGCTTTCAATTATCCGTTTGTGGCTTTCATCGCCGGCGACCCACTTGCGATGGCCCGCGTGCCGGCTATCTTGCGCAGCGGGGTTAACAGCGTCGCGATGTTACTTCTGGGCGGAACGATTGTCCTGGGAATCGTTTGGGTTGGCCGGCAAATTCAGAGACTGTGGCTGCGTCAGCAATTAAATGGTCCGAAGTATTTGTTATTGGCCGCCGCGATTCCAATGCATTGGATCGCTTTGATGACGCCGATGCCGGCGAAACCGATCGCCCTGGTGGCGATTCTAACCATCTATCACAACCTGCAATACCACCGGCTGATCTGGTTTCACAATCAGAAGTACTCTGCCGGAGCGCGGACATCTTGTCCGCTTGGGGGCGAAGCCCGAACAGATCTGCGAAGTAAATATGGTCCTGCCTCACTTATCAGCCGCCGCCTGCTCTACTACATCGCGTTCGGAATTGTCTTCGGGGTGATCTATCAGGGCCCGCGTCAGTATCTCGGTTACCTGAATCTGCATACCGGCGATTCACCTGCCGCTTTGTCACTACCAATCCAGCTTGGAATTTCATTTCTGTGGGGCTATGCGTTCATTCACTACTATCTCGATTCAAAAATCTGGCGCGTGCGCAGGGACCCGTCGGTTGGAAAAGCTCTGAACATGAACTGACGCTCGCAACCCACTGGAAAGTACATAAGCACTGAGTACGCGAGACCGCGGAGAAGAACCTTTGCGCTCCTCTGCGAAATCCTCTGCTTCCTTTGCGGTTATTATTTTGTTGTCTCTCGTCGCTTGAATTCCAACGGCTGAGATTCTGCTGACTTACAGAAGTCCGCGACGACCTCCACAAACTTTTCGGGATATTCAGTCGGCGGCAAGTGCCCGCAGTTGCGAAAGATAATTAGTCTCGCGTTCGGAATTGCATCGCGCAGTTGATAAGCTTCGCTAATTGGGATGTGGGTGTCCGTGTCGCCCCAGACCAGCATCGCTGGTGGGCGAATCAGGGATGCCTCACGCGAAATCCGATTGGCGCTCCAGCGTCGCACTGTGCGAAGCATGGCCCGATGCACATTCGCCGTCTCCAGTAAGTGATGTCGCGCGGCAAGCTTGTGTTCGTCAAGCGGGTGCCCGATGCGCCGATAAACCTGCTCAGTTCGCTTTCTCAGGATCCAGCGCGAGCCGAGAAACAGCGGCGTCACGATGTCGCCAATGATCGGCAAGCGAGAGATCCGCAGCAGCAACTTCTTCCTGGGCGCATCACTGCTGACCGTTCCCACCAATATCAGACGCTCAACTCGCTCGGGATTGTCGAGCGCGATCGTGGCGGCGACGGCGCCACCGTAAGAAGCGCCCACGATCGTTGCCTTTTCGATCCCGAGTCGATCCATCAACCGAAGCACCGCGTGCGCCTGGGCATAGATTGTGTATCGGCCGTCCGAGGGTTTGTCGGAGTAGCCATATCCGGGCAGGTCGGGAGCGATCACGCGAAAACCCGCATCAGCCAGCGGCAGAAAGACATCGCTCCATACCAGATTTGAAGAGATAAAGCCGTGAATCAGAATCAGCGGCGGCGCATTTTCGTCACCGGCTTCCTGGTAATGAATGCGCACGCCGCCGATAGTCGTGAACCAGGAATACTCGGCGTTATAGATGAGATCAATGCTGTCCGGCCAGCTAACATCGCGCGGGCGAGTGAGCAGTTTCGTGGCCACCGCACCGGCGACAATGCCAGAAACTCCCGCCAATAGATAACGTTTTTTCATCGAAAGGATATTAGCGCGAGGCGCTCACAGATTGAAAGAGAAACCATTAGACGGAGCGCGGACATCCTGTCCGCCTGAGCGCATAGCGCGACCTTTTCTCGTCGTCGATGCCTGAGCGCGCTGCGCACACTGGCGGACAGGATGTCCGCGCTCCGTTAGAAACTGACGGTCCCGCGTTCGCGGCGTAGGCAGCATGGTCTTGCGAGGTAATCACTTGTCATTCACGATCACGACTTGGGGATGGACGGTCCCGCGCTGGCCGTCATAGATTCCCACCGCGATCAACTGGCCATCCTCGTTGTGCAGGCGCACCGCCTGACCACTCGTCCACGACGAACCATTTGCTCCTTCGAGCTGAAGATCGATCCCGTGGACAATCCGGCGCGCGGCGTCCGCTCCTAACTGCAACGCCGGTAACGACGAAAGCGTCGCGTCCGGCGAGATGAGCATCTGCTCGAGCGATTCCAATTGCGCCAGCTCGTTCAACCGTTCGAGCGTGATCGCATTCTCGATCTTGAACGGACCAGCGCGGGTGCGGCGCAGTTCGGCGACATGCGCTCCCACACCCAGTCGGTTTCCAAAGTCTTCAGCCAACGTGCGGATGTAGGTACCGGCCGAGCACACGACGTGCACTTTCAAGTCTCGTGTCTTATCGTCGTTATTATTTAGCAATGCGCCGTTATGGGTGATGGCGGCGAACTCGCTCACGTTGACGAGTACGGGGTGTCGCTCAACTTCTTCGCCCCGCCGCGCGAGTTGATAAAGCTTGCGCCCTTCAACTTTCTTTGCTGAGTACATTGGCGGCGTCTGTTCAATCCGGCCACGCAGCGATGCCATCGCAGCTTCAATGTCTTCTCTGCGAAAACTCTGCGTTCTCTGCGTCTCTGCGGTGAACTTCTCTTCAGGTTTCAATCGCGTACCGGTCACATCTCCGGTATCGGTCGCGTATCCCAGACGAATGACGCCCTCGTATTCCTTGTCTGCGCCGCTCAGGAATTGCGCCAGTCGCGTGGCGCGACCAACTAACACGACCAGGACGCCGGTCGCGAAAGGATCGAGTGTGCCGGTATGGCCAACTCGCCGTTCGCCAATAGCCTTTCGCACGCGCGCCACCACGTCATGCGAGGTCAGCCCCGCGGGCTTGTCTATGATGAAGCACCCGTCCACGCTGACCATTCTAGATTTTTGATTGGGGAAAGTCTCTGTGTCCGCCGTGTCTCCGTGGTAAATTACCCGAGAAAATCACCACCGAGACCGGGGAGAACACGGAGACGAGACGAAGACGCAAACCCGCTGATGAGAAGGAAAGCGACGGAAGAGCACCGCTCGATCCTGAGAAAGCCCGCCGGCGCGTCTTTGAACGCGCGGGCAAGTTGCTGGCCGCCAAACAGCGTTCCGTCGCAGAGCTTCGCGAGCGCCTGCTGGAAGGCCGAGGCGCGACTGCGTCTATTGTCGATACCGTGATCGATCGCCTGCGCGAGTATGGCTATCTGGATGATGCCCGGTACGCGCAGAGCTATGCTTCATTGCGCGTCCAACAAAGACCGATTGGGAGACAGAGACTGCAACGCGATCTGTGGCTGAAAAAAATCGATAAGCAAACTGCCGAATCCGCCCTCGATCAAGTCTTCGAGCAAACGCCCGAAGAGGATCTAATCGACAAGGCGATCGCTAAACGCGTTCGCCTGCGCGGTAAGCCACAGACGAGAGAAGAAGCAAAGAAACTTTTCGATCATTTACTGCGGCAGGGATTCCCCTTTGAGTTAGTGAGCGACAAGGTTCGCGCAATATCGAGGAGCGAGGTTGACGAAACGGAGCGGTGATTAATTATTTTTCGATCCAGACGACGGGAATAGGCGCCCGTAACTGGCCCGCACTACTGGAAGGCCCGGCAGACTTGGAAACGAGCGAAGTAATGTCGCCGGATTCCGTATCAACCAACAACAGAGATGCGGGCGCGTCTCCTACCACCATTAATCTGGTGGAAGAATTGATTAGCATGCTGGCGACCGGTGAAAATGTTTGGCCTATGTGAGCTGCTCTTAATCGCTGCCAGTTGGTGGGATTCAGTGAAAATAAATCACTACTGTCTCTCGAGTTCTCTTCGATAAAGAACGGCACGCAGCTCTGCGCCGCAAAGCCGGCAAATCGACAACTGGAACATGGTCCTGAAGAAGGATTGGCCGCCTTTAGATTTTCCAGGCTTTTCGCGATGAGAATTTCCCCTTCCTGGGATCGCAGGAACGCGTTGCCCGTCTTGCAGGTCCCTTCCACCGACCACTTTTTTTCCGTGTCCTCCAGCTTCACTGAACCACTCACGATTGCCAGCGTGGTGGTGTTGGGTTTTACATCACCGCCTCTCTTTTGTGACGGCCCAAATCGGTCAAAGACCAACTTGTCTGGCGCGACCCAGTGAGCACATCCGGAACTATCGGCCGCTTGACGGAGCGAGGACTGATTGGCTGATCGGTTGTCGGCTAAAAGGTCTTCCCATACCAGTTTTGCAGGGCCATCAAGATCAGAGGCATAGAGCTTAGTCGACGAACCGCTACGCTGTTGATAGCTAAAGCGCTTGCCGTCCAGAGACCAGGCGAGACAGAAGCTCTCACCCTTGACCAACGGTTTGACTTCGCCAGTGCGTAAATCCCGCGCCAGAATTTGGTCTTTGGTGGCGTAGAGGATCTGCGTTTGATCAGGATTTGCTGTCGCTTCAAAAACGCCGGAGGTGACTGTGGTGTAGTTAAATGTGTCGTTCGGTCCCGCAGTTAGCTCAATTAAGTCCTTTCCGGTCGAATTGTCGCCGGCCAACAACAACAGGCGGCCCTTGAACCTGGGTCCGGCAGGAACGGTCTTCTGAGTACATGCGGGAATCATCACACAGCCGACGATGATCATGCCGATAATGTAGAAACGAATTGTGCGCAACTGTCTTGGTCCTTCGCAGAAGTATCGTCCCGTATTACAGATCGATCAAGTCTCTCTCTGGTGAGGTGCCCCCGTGTTGCAATGAGGTCAGTACCGGGAGCGTTAGCGACCGGGTGATAGCTTTAGCAATCTCGCTCGTTGCGCAAATTGCGACCCGGTCGCTACCGCTCCTGGTACTGACTCCATCATGTGCGCGTGCTAAACTTCGAAGTGCTTATGACTGGTAACGAAATTCGCGAAAAGTTTTTGCAGTACTTCGAGCGGTACGGCCATACCCGTGCGCGTTCCAGCCCGCTTTTGCCCGCCAACGATCCGACTTTGCTCTTCACCAACGCGGGCATGAATCAGTTCAAGGATGTCTTTCTTGGGATCGAGAAGCGTGAATACGTGCGTGCGTGCTCAGCACAGAAGTGCCTGCGCGCGGGCGGCAAGCATAACGATCTCGATGAAGTAGGCAAGACTGCGCGGCATCAGACGTTTTTCGAGATGCTCGGGAATTTTTCCTTCGGCGACTATTTCAAGGAAGATGCTATCAAGTTCGCGTGGGATTTTCTTACCGGTGCACGTGATGAAGGGAAGCTGGGACTCGACCCGGAGCGTCTCTGGTTTACTGTCTTTGGCGGTGACGATGAGGTGCCTGCCGACGAAGAGGCTGGTCGGTTATGGGTCGAAGTCGGCGCCAAACCCGAACGGATTTTGCGCTTTGGGCGCAAAGATAATTTTTGGCAGATGGCTGAGACCGGACCCTGCGGTCCCAACTCGGAAATCAACTATTACCTCGGCGAGCATCCGGAAGATCCCAACTTCAATCGTGCCGATCTGGTGAATGGCCCCGGCGACACGACGATGGAGATTTGGAATCTGGTCTTCATGCAATACAACCGCGTCGAGACCGAGCCAGGCAAATACAAACTCGAACTATTGCCCAAGCCTTCGGTTGACACGGGCCTGGGACTGGAACGCACCGCGGTTATTCTGCAAGGCAAGTTCTCAAATTACGACACAGATCTGATTCGCCCGATCGTCGATTTCACCGCTCAGCTCGCGGGGCGCGATTACGAATCGGAAACCCAGGAGGGTTTTGCCATGCGCGTGATCGCCGATCATGCGCGGGCGACTGCCTTCTCGATTGCTGACGGAATTCTGCCCGGCAACGAAGGACGGAATTATGTCTTAAGAAAGATCATGAGGCGGGCGATCTATCAGGGACGGCAGACGCTGGGTCTTGATGATTTGTTTTTCTACAGAGTCACCGATTTTGTTGTCGATCTGATGGGTGAGGCGTATCCGGAGCTTGAGACTCATCGCGCGTTCATTATGAAGATGGTGAAACTAGAAGAGGAGCGGTTTGGATCAACCCTGACGCTTGGGTTGAACAAACTGACAGAGCTAATCGAGAAGGATCTAAATCAGCCGCTTAGGCACGGTCCTATTCAAGTATCGCCCTATGATCTTGCTTACCTGTATGACACTTTTGGAACGCCGATTGACTTGATGTATGTCGTATTGGACGAACGTGACGCCATTGTTGGAAGTTCGGCCGACTATCGTTACATCCATCGCGTTAGGGAAATCAGCGAAGATGTCTTTCGTGAATTTATCAATCAGCACATCAAGGAACGACAAGCTTCAAGCGAGGTTTCGGAGACCAAGAAGCAGACGAAAACGGATTCAATCTACTCAGAGATTGCGCAAGACTTACCGGCCAATGCCTTTGAAGGGTACACGACTACTTCCGTGGAAGAGGCGAGAGTTCTTGCTCTCTTGAAGCGCAACACGAGGGTTGATTTCTTGAACCAAGGGGACGAAGGCGAGGTCGTTCTCGATCGAACTCCGTTCTATGCCGAGTCAGGTGGGCAGGTTGGAGATGCGGGTCGAATCATTAACCCATCCGCTACCGCGGGTGGTACTGATCTCACCGCGGCGACCCGTGGTGAAGGTGGCACGGGCGACCCGCCCGTGAATCACGCGCAGGATGCGCGTGCCACGTCAATCGCGACCGTTGAAGACACCTACTCACCCGCTCAGGGCATGATCGTTCACAAGGTCAAAGTTGAAAGAGGAACTTTGAAGGTTGGCGATGTAGTCACGGCTGAAGTCGACGTTGAAAAGCGTGACGCGACGCGACGCAATCACACGGCAACGCACCTGATGCATGCGGCTCTTCGCGAAGTTCTGGGCACGCACGTCAAACAAGCCGGCTCGGTAGTCGCACCGAATTATCTGCGGTTCGACTTTACCCATTATCAACCGTTGACTAACGCCGAGATCGAAGAGATTGAACGCCTGGTGAACTACTATATTCTGCGCAACGAACCCGTGCAGACTGACGAGATGGCGGTTGAAGAGGCGATGCGTTCGGGCGCGATGGCTCTCTTCGGCGAGAAGTACGGCGAGAAAGTGCGCGTGCTCTCAATCAAAGGCGCGGAGGGAATCTTCTCGAAAGAACTTTGCGGCGGTACGCACGTGCGCGCGACCGGTGACATTGGGCTCTTCAAGATCACCAGCGACGAATCGATTGCTTCAGGCGTGCGCCGCATTCGTGCCGTCACAGGGCTGGATGCTTACGAGCGCTTTCGCGAAGATGAAGAGATCATCGACCAGGTCGCGAGTAACCTGCGAACCTCGCGCACAGAACTACCTGCCGTGATTCGTAAGCTTCAGGACGAGCTGAAAAAAGCGCGACGCGACGCGGATGAACTGCGCATGAAGATTGCCACCGGCGCGGCTGGCTCGGCAGCTTCGAACGGCGATGACGCGCGCGAAGTAGCCGGAGTGAAAGTGCTCGCCCGTGAAGCCATTGGTCTCGATTCCGCGGGCATGCGTCAGCTTTCCGACACTTTGTTAGCGCGCATCAAATCAGGCGTGGTGATAATCGGTCGCAGCAACGACGGCAAGGCTTCGCTGATCGTGCGTACGTCAGACGATCTCACCAAGAAAGTTCCCGCCGGACAAGTCATCAAAGAGCTGGCGCCGATCATTGGTGGCAAAGGCGGCGGCAAAGCCGACATGGCCGAAGGCGGCGGGAGCCAACCAGAAAAACTCGCGGAAGCTTTGCAGGCGAGCTACGGTGTTGTTGAGCGGATGCTTAGCTAAGTTCGGAGTGAGTGTTCGGAGTCCCGCCTTCAGGCGGAATGTCTGGCCATTGAGCCGCTTAAGGCGGAGCTTCAAAACTAAATGTCCCAGCCTTTGCCGAAATCTAGGATAGGATAATCCTTCCAAATCTGGGCTGCGCGGGCCCGGCCAACACTTTCCAGAAACTTTGCCGCACTCGACCAGATCCAGTCCTGCCATTTCTGCGCGTAACCATGATGTACCGGGTTGTGATGAATATAATTCAGCGTCGCCCAGAAGTGACGTTCTGATCTGATCTCACGATCAAAGCAACGAAACCAAACCTTTCGCCCTCTTTGACCATCTTCGCCATTCCAGTTAAACGAAGAACGTCCGTGAAAGCGCCCGAGTTCTTGGCACAATGTCTTGATCGTCCGAGATCCTAAGAGCACATGGTAATGATTCGGCAGCACGCACCACGCATAGATCTTTGAGGCCTGTCGTTGGCAAGCAGCTAGCAGTTGTTCTTCACATTCAGTTAGTCGCGCAGGATTCTTCCCGATGATGGGAGTATGTTCGAAGCAAGAGGCCGTTACCAGGTATTGCGCCGAGAAACCCATGGCCCAATGAGGTGGCGAATGAAGCGGAAGATTTCGCAGGCGACGGTATTCCATCACCCTAGTGCGTTCTTCACTTGTCATGCGACGGTAGTCGTACATATGGAAAAGTTCGGAGTGCCGTCTTTAGGCGGAGATTTAAGAAAAGTAATGACCGCCTAAAGGCGGAACTCCAAACAACGGAATTCCGAACGGCCCGCCTAAAGGCGGAACTCCAAACTCGCATCCGGCGTCTTCGCATGCTCGGGCCGCACACCAATGCCAATCAAGCGCGCGGGTATTCGGCGCAAGATAGGGAAACGATTGAAGAGCCGAATCGCCCAGGGTGCCGCCACAGGTTGAGAGCTGCCAAGAACGCGGCCAAGAATTCGATTCTGAATCTGCACTTGCACCCATTGAGTCACACGCGTCGGCAGTTCCCGACGCCACTGCACCTTCTGCAAATAGCTCGGCGCCACCCAACCCTGCGAGAGCGGCCGCGCGAGAATATTGGCCGCCGCCACCGCATCCTGAATTGCGAGATTGATTCCGACGCCGCCGACCGGCGACATCGCGTGCGCAGCATCGCCGATGCATAGGAGGCCGGACCGGTACCACTGGCGCAAACGATCGACCTTCACGGTCAAAAGCTTGATCTCGTCCCAATCGTGAAGTTCGCCGACGCGGTCACCGAGGAAACTAGCGAGCGACAAAATATCCGCGCGAAATGCCTCCAGGCCTCGCTGCTTGAGTTTGTCCAGGGCGCCCTTCGCAATGATGTAGCCACATTGCCAGTAACTGTCGCGATTCAGCATGACCATGATCTTGCCGGCCACCACCCGGCCCAGTACCTGTCCCGGATCGTCAGGCAGGCGAGAAAGGCGAAACCACAAAACATCGATCGGCGCGCCTAACTCTTCGACATCCAGCCCGGCGCGTTCCCGCACTATTGAACTGCGGCCGTCCGCGCCGACGACCAGATCCGCACGGATCTCCAGGGGGCCTTCCGAAGTTCTCGCCTTCACACCCACGACGCGGTTTCCTTCTTCAATTAACTCATTCACTTCCGCGCGCATCTTCAGATTGAAGGTCGGATAGAGCGCACCGTGATCGGCAATGAAATCCAGAAAGTCCCATTGCGGCATGAACGCGATAAACTTGCATTTGGTCGGCAGATGCGAGAAGTCCGCGAGTGTGATCAATTCGTCACCGATTTGCCCGGCGGCCTGAAACACTTTGGAGTGCGGGCGCTTGAGAAACTCTTCGAGAATGCCCAGCTCGTGCATCACCTCGAGCGTGGAAGGATGAATTGTGTCGCCGCGAAAGTCGCGCAGAAAATCCGCGTGCTTCTCCAGCACGACAACGTCCACGCCCGCGCGCGCCAAAAGAAACCCGAGCATTATTCCCGCGGGGCCGCCACCGGCGATGCAGCAACGAGTGTTGATTATGGGGTTGTCCAAGGGCACGAAGGTAGCGACTCTACGGAGCGGGCGTCAAGAGTTTGCGGCGCGGGCGGACGGAGTCCAATCCGAATTCAATCGGTTTTGAGTTAGAAGTGGAGCATGCGAAGAGTACAAGTCCCGGTTGCGAGAAACTGTCCGGCCTGCCGTAGAGAGTGGATAGCAAATCCCCCGGGGCCGCACGCCGTGGATCGCCCCGGGGGACAACCGACTTTTTCGGTTAGCTGTTGAGAGTGATCAGCTCGTATTAGCCAAGGCATGAACCACTGCCGGTGTTATTCCCTTCGTTGGACTCGGGGACCAGACCGGTTGAATCGACCGTAATTCTGAAATTGCAGTCCGGAGAAAAACATCCTGGCGGGATTTGCACGGTTACATCGACCGATCCTCCTGCCGAAATTGCCGGGGTGGGAACCGAGACGGTGCCGCTTGGAGAAAAATCTACCTTGGTTACCGAGGGAGGTGCGTCCGCTGTTCCTTGATTCCTAACCGTGATGGTCAACTTTAAGCCATCTCTTCTGCAGAAACCGACGCCTGGCTTAGGATCGGGAACTGGAATCAGATCGGCCAATCCCTGGGGAGACATACGGCGCGGCGGGAAACGCTCAACGTGCATCGTTTCAACCTGGCCGCTGGCTCCGGCTGCCGTGTAAACGGCTACGACATCCAATTCAGTCTTGCTCTCGATCACTACGAATCCTTTCAGAAAAGTCTGATTCATATGCATATGCTTATAGATGTCGTCGCAGTCGATCTCCAGTGCTTCGTCGCCCTTCAGCGCGACATCGAAGAAGGGTGAGACCTTACCGGCTTTTTCGTTTGGCAACGCGACGGCGATTTTCTTCCGGAACTTCACCGTGTCGTTGAAGGGATTGTGGACGTTGATCGCGGTAAAGTAGGTTCCCGTGGCCACGACCTGTTGTTGTCCGGGACCGGGTGACTTACCGCAAACGAATTTCACCGCGTACTGAAAAGGCAAGTGCGGTACCTGGGCGCCGACGGGTCTCTGATTAATAGTGAGCGTCGCAAGCAGCATCGCCGCAACAAAAAGGATGGATACAAAAAGGTAGGTTCTTCGCATAACTTTCCTCCTATGGGGTTTGGAGAAAGCCAGGCCTTTCGCCGTGGTTTTCTGGTAGTGCGCCATCCTCACGCCTGTGAAGGTTTTGCCAACCGGCAAGTCAAAAGCGAGGATGCTTAGTTAGCAGGGCGCCGTGTTCTGAGGCTGGACTTGCGAGTGTGCAAGGATGCAGGCTCGGGAGATTCAGCCTAAGCGAAAACGGCTGGACGATATGCCGGCGGTCGAGAAAAGTCAATAGCGCCAGTCTCACTCTATTGACATTCCAACCAGTCACTAATACCGTAGCGCCCGCTTGTGTTGACGTGGCTAGCAAGAAATCCGCTATCAAATGACTCTAACCTGGAGGAACTGCAATGAAAAACTTCCGCCGACTTTGCTTTGCAGTCTTATTAGCCGCAGTGTTCACCGTGCCTGCGCTCGCCGGCGACATAGCGAGCCCAGGAGCGCCGGCCCCGGGGGACGTTCACGTTCCAGGAGCGCCTGCGCCAGGCGACACACAGGGACCGGCCGGACAAATTCCAACCCCGCCCAGCGCCTCGGGAGAAACGCACGGGCCAGGTGCGACAGCTCTCGGAGACATCGCAAGCCCCGGATTCCTCGCAACGCTACTGGCGCTTCTAAGAATGCCCTAGGGCGTTTCGTTGCATTTTTGAATTCGTAGTACACCAGGCGGGCTCCGGCCCGGGATGCAATCCTGCGTCACGACGGCGAATCGCGATTTGTGAGCAATAACTTTCGAGGCTTACCAATCAACAGAAGAACGAGTTGTTGGTCTTCTCAAGATCATTGTGAGCTACGGTGGGCGTCCTCTGCGAATTGTAAAAAGTTGTAAATTCTTGTCGCAGTGGACGCCCAACTCCTTGCCGAAGAGCCGCGGCGCGTTATAATGCGCCAAAATTTCAAGACAGAGGAGTGCCGAGATGATTTCCCTTAAGAGAATTTCCTTTCTCACTTTCGCGATTCTAATCGCCGCCTGCGCCGCGCCGTACGCGTTCGCGCAACAACCACCACAGATTCGCCTGCCGCGGCCAAGCCAGAAGGCGAGCGTGACACAAACCGTCGGCGTCACTGACATCACGATTACTTACAGCCGACCCGGAGTGAAAGGGCGCGTTATTTGGGGAGATGCCCCGCCATCAATGGCGGCGCGAGCAAAGGGTGAAGCGACCCTGGATGATCAAAACGCGCGAATGAAAGGCGATCCCATAGTTCCCTATGGTCATGTGTGGCGCGCGGGCGCAAATGAAGCGACGCAGTTTGTCGTCACTGACGATGTGCTAATCAACGGTCAAAAACTTCCGGGCGGCAGCTATAGCCTGCACACGATTCCCAACAAAGATGAATGGACAATCGTCTTCAACGGCACGGCGAATCAATGGGGCAGCTTCAACTATGATCCGGCTAAAGACACTCTGCGCGTGAAGGCGAAACCGCAATGGGTCACTGATAATCAGGAGTGGCTGGAGTACAGCATTCCGGTCGTTACCGCCAACACGGCGACCGTTGTGATCCGCTGGGAGAAAGTTGCCGTGCCTTTCACGGTCGAGGTTCCCAACGTCGAAGCACTTTGGCGCGGAAAGGTCGATAAGGCGATCGCTGAAAATCCGACCAACGAAACGATCCCGTTACAGGTCGCGGGTGCCTATGCGAACGATGACAAATGGGATGAGGCCCTGAAGTGGGCTGACCAATCGATCAAAGTCAAAGAGACGTTTCGCAATCTTTCCGCGAAAGCAAACCTCTTGTGGGCCGCGGGGCGCAAACAGGAAGCATTAGCGGCGGCTGACGTGGCCATCGCCAAAGGCAAAGCCGACAAGGTCGATACGGCTAACTTTGAAAAGCGCGTGGCGACTTGGAAAGCGGGAAAGATGTAGATAGGAGCGCGGACATCGCAGTCCGCTTCGTAGTTTTGGAACGCGGACGCGAAGGCATCGCCGAGGTATGCGGAAAACAAGTTTCTTCTCTGCGTTCCTTTGCGAAAACCTCCGCGTCCTCTGCGTTAGAGTTTTGCTTGATAATCCCACCGGCTGGTCCTGATTGAGGCTGTTATCGGGTTGCTCTAATCTGATCAAAGGTCACATTCCCGATCGGATACTTCCGCCAATCCTTGTAGTCAAAATGCCACCACTCAGCTTCGTATACGGTGAACCCTTCCGACTCCATCGCCTCGCGCAATAACTTACGGTGCCATCGCTGCAGAGAGGTGCTTCCCGGATAATCGGGATAAGCTCGAGCAGTGGTCTCGTCATACGTGCTGACCATTTCCACCGGCTTTTTCGTCTTCAGGTCATAAAGCGTCAGGTCAACGGCGCAACCGCGGTTGTGCCGCGAACCCTTGGAAGGATCGGCGACGAAAACCTTCTTGTCGTCAGGCGTGGCATCCCAGAAAACTTTGGTGACGTACCAGGGACGATAGGCATCATGGACGAGTAAGCCGTAACCCTGCTGTCTCAACTTGCGGTTGACGCGGACTACGGCTTCAGCGGCGGGACGCTGCATGAAAGCGCGGGCTTCGGAATAGAAAACCGTGCCGAGAAAGTTGTTGTTGGTCGCGTAGCGGATTTCGAGTTTGATGGTCGGGTCGAGCTTTGTCAGTTCGACCAGATCGAGTTTCAGAAACTCTCCGTTCTCTTTCGGCGGAGCAGCGGCGCGAGCTTCCTTCATCAACTCCGGAACCGGGCGCAACGGTTTGACGCGGAGCTGATTGGCGCCTGCTTCCGGTCCTACCTGCCGGCGTTTGAGTACCACACTGTCAACCGCCAACTGGGTCGCGCTCCCACTCCCATCACGCGTGAAGATGACAGTCTGTTGTGCGTGCGGGCCTGGGACCGGAAACTTAAAAACGTTTCTTGAGACTTCGTCTAGCGGCTCGAGTTCGGCTCGCTTAAACAAGGCACAGAGCTTTCCGTCCTTTTCGAGAATGATCAGGATGTCGTCGTCCGGACCGTACTCTCCGATTAATCCCCGCCAGCGTGCCGGAGCAGGCGAGGGCTTAGTCTGCGCGAGCGCGGTTGATTGAGATTTGTTCAATGAGGTCAGTACCGGGAGCGGTAGCGACCGGGTAACCGCGGCTGCGATCGGGCAGACGACGAACAGAGTTAGCAGCGGTCGAGCGAGCGAGACCAGACGGTTTCGTTGTTTACTTTTAGATAGTCGCATGTCTCGATTATGCGAATTACTTACTAAGACTCAAGCGGGACTTCGTGGCCAACGAGCCGCGGAGCGGCGGCAGAGTTTAGCCCCGGGCGAGCGAGCACAGCGAGCGTAACCCGGGGATCACATCCCTAAAAAGACCCAGAGCCCGCGAAGCGGGCGACAGAAGAAGCCGAGATGAAACCTCTGTCGCCCGCTCCGCGGGCTCGTTATTAGCTTGGACTCGTGTCCTGGGGCTCGCTTCGCTCACCCCAGGCTTTATGCTGCCGCCTGCTGCGCAGGCTTGTTGAATGATTTCAACCCGCAGTCAACTCCTCATCCAGCGGCACTGAAAGAACTCGAATCGGCATGATGCGCCGCGAGAGGCCTTTCAACTAACCTCATCGACTCTGCCGATAAACCACGCCATTCTTCATCACGAACACGACCTTTTCCATCGCATGGATGTCTCTGAGAGGATCGCCACTGACGGCGACGATGTCGGCCCACTTACCGGGTGTTAGTGACCCGAGGTTCTTGTCCCAACCCAAAAGCTTCGCGCCATTCATGGTGCCGGCGATGATTGAATCCATAGGACTCATACCGCCCCATTCGACCATCAGCACGAATTCGCGTGCGTTCGTGCCGTGCGGAATCACGCCGGCGTCGGTTCCCAGAGCAATCTGAACTTTGTTGGCGACGGCGATCTTGATCCCGCGACGCATGGCCGCGGCTGCGGCGAAAGCCTTTTCAGCGCGCAGACCTTTCAGGATTCCGTTCTTTGCGGCCCGCTCAACCGCTTCACCCGCCATTAACGTCGGCACCAGGAACGTGCCACGCGCGACCATCATCTGCGCAGCTTCTTCATCCAGAAACGATCCATGCTCGATTGAAGAAACACCGGCGCGCACAGCCAATTTGATTCCTTCAAGGCCGTGGGCATGCGCGGCAACTTTGCGGTCAAGTTTATTAGATTCCTCAACCAGCACCCTCAACTCTTCAAAGCTGTATTGAGTGGCGCCGACCGCGTCGCCCTCCGACAACACGCCGCCGGTCGCGCAGGTCTTGATCACGTCGGCGCCATATTTGATTTGATAACGCACGGCGGCGCGAATCTCTTCCGGGCCATTAGCAACTCCGTCGATGGGACCAAGTTGCATAACGCCAGGCCTGAATCCGTTTTGGTCACAGTGACCACCGGTGATTCCAATCGCGTGACCCGCAGTTTCCATGCGCGGCCCGGGCGTCCAGCCTTCATTGATGGCTTTGCGCAGAGCCATATCGTCAAAGCGTCCCGACGCGCCGACGTTGCGCACGCTGGTAAACCCGGCCATCAAAGTGTCGCGGGCGTGCAGCACGCCGAGGATCGCGGCGAACGAGTCGTAGTCGCGAACCGGGGCCATGTCGCCTTCAGGATCGCCCAGTACGCGCCCGATGAGATGCGTGTGCGCGTCAATGAAACCGGGGAGCAGGGTTACTTCCCCGAGATCGATGACCTTTGCGCCTGAGGGAATGCGCACCGATCTGCTGTCACCGACAGAGGTGATTTTGTCGTTGGTGACGATCACAACGGCGTTAGCGATCGGCGCGGCGCCGGTACCGTCAATCAAGCGCGCGGCCTTCAACACAACAACGCCTTTGCTTTCCTGCGGCTCAGGCTTGATTCCGATGGGCGCAGGATTCTGCGGCAGCACGGAAACGCATAGGCTAGAGATCAAGATCAGGGCGAAAAGGAACAGCTTGTAACTTCTCATTTCAAGGCTACCTCGGGTTGGTTTGGTTGATAGACCGAAGAACGGCGGGCCGCATTCTAGTTTAGATTCTGTTTTCGCGCCAGTGTTGCTCATCCGTAGTCTCTGGCAGTATCTTTGTCGCAACCAAAGTCTCCTGTCGGCGTGTTAAGAGTTATCACGATGAGAATTAAATTCCCACATTCCGGTTTTTCAATCCTGTTTCTGCTTTTGTTTTGCCTCGCTCTGCTAGCTCCGTCGTATGTTGCGGCGCAGATTGACGAGAAAGAAAAGGCGCAGAAAGAACTCGAACGAAGGAAGGAACTGGAACGCAAGACATTAGGGCTGGTGGACGAGATCGTCGCGGCAGCGTGGGGTCTGAAATTGCCTGAGAATCGCTCGTTTGTGCTGGCATCTGCGGCGGAGCTCGTGTGGCCGCGCGACGAAAAGCGCGCGCGAAATCTGTACTGGGAAGCGTTCAATAATCTCGGTCTGCCCAACGAACCGGCTCTTGATGACTCAACGACGCGGGATGCAACAACAAAAGATTCAGCGACCCAAGAAGGAACGTCGAAGCGCGCGGTGAGCGATCAAGCGCAGACTCTGAAGCAATACTACGCGATGTTTGGACTGCGCCGGGATTTCTTCCGGAGGGTGGCGCAAAGGGATCCGCAGATGGCGTTGGAGATGTTGCACGCCACGCGCCTGCGTCCGCCCGATTCCGCGAACGTCAATTATCGTTTGCCGGACGAGCGCGACCTGGAACAGGAAATAGCCAACGTGGCCGCCGCCCGCGATCCGAAACAAGCCTTGCAAATCGCGCGCGCGAGCCTGGCAAAAGGCGTTACCTTTCAACTGTTGGGCGTCCTGTTTGAGCTAAATCGGCAAAGCCCCGAAACCGCGTCGGAATTTGCCGCTGATCTGGTCGACAAACTCCAAACTTTGAATGTGGCCACCGACGCTGTTGCCTGGCAGACGAGTATAGAACTCTTGACGCTGTCTCGAACTCCACGCGACGTTCCGGCTGGCAACCCAACGCTCACGAGCGCATATCAACTCCAGCTGACTGATGACCAGAAACGCGAGTTAGTGGAACTGCTGGTCAACGCAGCGCTGAGCTTATCGGCTAATGGAAATCTCTCGATGGGCCTGTCGGAAGTCATGCCGGAAGTCGAGCAATTCGCTCCCGACCGCGTCGCAAAAATAAGCGCGAAGGTGGCCGAAATCCGCCTTACACAGACAAAGGAACAGCGAGAGTGGCACGATTACAATTCGCTCGTTGACAAGGGCACGCCCGAAGATCTGGTGAAAGCAGCCGCCAAAGCCGGCGAGGAAGTGCGTCGCGAACTTTATCAGGCGGCAGTCACCAAGGCGATCTTGAATAACAAGGCCGATGCCCTTCGCGACTTTATCAAAAGTAACGTCGAGGACGAGGCGCAGCGCAAGAGCCTGACCAAATTGCTGGACACAAACCAGCTCGGCTGGGCCGTGAATCGAGGTGATATTGAAGAACTGCAAAGGCTGCTGCCATTGATCGGGGCGAAGGAACAACGTGCCGAGGCGATGGCCGCAATGGCGATGGCGCTCGAGAAGAAGGGCGAACATGAGGAAGCGGCGAGAATGGCTAACGACGCGTTGGGCTTGGTCAAGGTGGATTTTGCCAGCCAGACCCAATCAAACGCCTTAATGGCGGTGCTGCTGGCCTATTCGCTGATCGATCCAGCCAAGGCTTTCGCGATCATTGAACCAATAATCGATCGCGCGAACGATGATATTTCCAGGCTTCTGCTCCTGGATCGTGTGATAAGAAGCGGGGCGGTGAAGAATGGCGAAATCATAATGCAACAACCGGGCGTGATTTCGCTCGATTTTGCGATTTTCAAATATGGCCAGGGCGTAGTCGCGATGGCCAATGCCGATTTCAATCGCACAAAGGCGACTGCCGATCGGTTTCAACGAAATGAGTTGAAAATTATGGCGCGGTTGCTGATTGCGCAGGCGCTGTTACGTAATCTCGAACAGTCTGCGAATAAGCCGGCTGCGAATAAGAATGCGCCGTGATTGCGATAGCGCGATTCTAAAAAATCAGCCTTCATCTTTAACCTCATCCGAGTTCACTTAATCTTAAACCTCGCCTTGTTGCTGGTGCGGGCGTGCCAGGTGATGCTTACCATCACGTCCCCGGTTGGCAAGTTGTCCGGAAGTTTGACCACCACTTCCGTCAGCCACCCATAAGCCGGAACCTTGCCGACGAATTCAACCGTAAGTGGATAGGCGTTAAGCAGACTATCCTCGGCCTGCGCCGTTACGGCGGTGTTGTCTTCACCGGGGAGCAGGTCGAGATTGAGCGCGAACAACATCACCCGTGTTCTGTTGTCTGAACTGAAGTTAAGTGTGTTAGTGAGGGGAAAAGGATCGCGAAGCATGTTAACCGAATCGAAAGCGATGGCGACGTCGGTGTTCTGTTCGGTGACAAGCATCGGCGGTGGAGGTTGGACTGTTAAGGTGGCCTCGTTGCTTGTCGCGGTACCAAAAGCATTCGATACCACGCAACGAAACTTTGCGCCATTGTCGGCCAGGGTAGTGGAAGAGAAGGTGTAGCTCGACGAAGTCGCGCCGGAGATGTCGACCATGTTTCTTTGCCATTGATAGCTGAGTGGAGTGCTGCCGATGGCGCTGACGCTGAAGGTCGCATCCTGGCCCACAGTCACGGTTTGATTTGATGGATGGGCCGTAATGCTCGGTGGTGCCGTGGCGGTCAGCGTCGCTTCATTGCTCGTCGCGTTTCCGAAGCTGTTCGATACCACGCAGCGAAACTTTGCGCCATTGTCGGCCAGGGTCGTGGAAGAGAGGGTGTAGCTCGACGAAGTCGCGCCGGAGATGTCGACCATGTTTCGCTGCCATTGATAACTGAGTGGCGCACTGCCGCTGGCGGCGACAATAAAGGTTGCCGGCTGCCCCTGCGTCACTGTTTGATTCGATGGTTGCGTGGTGATGCCGGGCGAGGTGCCGCCGCCGCCGAACTGAATTCGGAATACGGACGCCAGGCCGATCGAGAGATAGTAAAGGCTGCCATCGTTCGTGACCTTAAGATCGACCGGGTTCGAGGCAGACGACGCGAAACCGGCTGCCGTGTTATTCGATGGATCAAAAACGCGAATCCAACTGTTACAGTAATCAGCAAAAAAGTATTTGCCGACGTAACTGGATGGAAATTGGACCGTGGTGGGATTGTAAAAAGCGCCGCCCGTGATTGCGCAGCCTTCCGTACTCAGAGAACCGTGGCCATACCAAAAGATCGGGCTACGGAAATTCGGATCCGAAGTTGGACCTTCCGTGGTCGGCCAGCCGTAATTCGATCCCGCAATACCGTCATTGATTTCTTCCCAGGTGCTTTGGCCCACGTCGTTGATGAACATGCGCGTGGTGCCGGGCTTAAACGCGAACGTGAATGGATTGCGCAAACCCAACGCCCAAATCGCTCGATTGACTCCAGTGGCGGTGTTGAAGAATGGATTGTCTGTCGGAATCGTGCCGTCGGAATTTATGCGCAACATTTTCCCTAATAGGTTTGAGAGTGTCTGCGAGTTTGATCCGTTGGCGTTCTCTCCCACGGCAATGTAAAGCTTGCCGTCAGGCCCGAAATGGATCGCCCCGCCATTGTGATTGCCCGCGCTGCTGAGATCATTGAGGTTGAGAAGCACAAATTCGCTGCCAGGCGTGGCGACGTCGCCGCTGGCCGTGAAGCGACTCACGCGATTGTGCGCCGGCGATCCGGGAACCGTGTAATAGACATATACAAAATTATTCGCCGAGAAGTTCGGATCGAAAGTGACCCCGAGCAATCCGCGCTCGCCGGCCGAGTCCACGGTCAAGGTAACGAATGGAGTTGCCAGCAAGCTGCCGTTCTTAATCACACGTAACTGCCCGCCCTGAAGACAAACAAACAAACGGCCGTCAGGCGCAAAGTCCATGGCCGTCGGACTGGACAGACCGTTGGCGATCATCGTTTCGGTAAATCCGGTTGGCAGGATCGCGGCGTCGAACGAGAAAAAGATTCCAGCCAGAAACACGATTACTAAAACGCTGAGCAATCGCAGAATTTTGCTCAAGACAACGGGTCGCCGACCGAAAGTTTCTTTTTTGGCCCCGGTTGAATTGTCGGAAAAGCAGTTGCGGATCATCAAAAACTCCCCTCACCCTGTCATTTCAGTTTCACAAAGTGGATCCAGCGGGGCACCTGTAAATCTCGAAGACGTTCCCAAGTGACGGTGACGAAATAAATATCGCTTCCGTCAACGAAGGGGCAAGCGGGGCAGAGATCCTAAGTTGATGGGGGAGACAACGTTTGTGGGCTTATTGCCTTTCCGATCTTTGGGGCAAATCGAATTATACCTCCCGCGATGCGAAGCTTACCAGTCTGTATGATTTCGGGTAGTGTCATATTTTGAAAATCAAGTGTACTGCTAAAAAACCAAAAGGCGGCCGAAGCCGCCCCTCTCTCTTACGAGACTTTGCGTTTAGTCAAATCGATAACAACCACCCCTAAATGAGAAACCGCCAGATTAAGATACGCAGCCATATGAACCAGTGCGCTCAAATGGCTAATGCTGGCAATCATCAGAATGGAATAAGAAAGTATAATTGAAAATTGTAAGTACATTTTCATTCATGCCCTCCTTTACGTTATTTCAAATAACTAGCCACAAATGGCTTAATGGCCCACTTACGGGCAAGTCGGCTTATATCACTGATCCAGCGCCTAAACAACACGGAATTGGTACACTATCCTTGCGGGAGCTGGAATAAGCTGTTAAGGTCTGTGTTTCAAGAGTGAAACAAGGGGCAAAGCAAGAAGGGAGGGCGAGAATTATGGCCTATGACGCCAGAAGTGTAGCTAACGGACTTCTGAAGATAGCGCAAGATGCCGGGCGTACCCTGACGAACATGCAGCTTCAAAAGCTGGTTTATATTGCCCACGGATATGCCCTTGCGATTCTTCACAAGCCGCTCATCAAGCAGAGTGTCGAAGCGTGGCGCTATGGCCCCGTAGTGGCTGATTTGTATCACGCGCTGCGAGCATACGGCGCAGGAAAAGTAACAGCATCTATCAATATTCTCCCAGAGGAAAAGCTATCGGAAACTCACCTCGCGCTTTTGGCCGAAGTGGTGAGCGCATATGGTGGCTTTAGTGGCCCTCAGTTGTCCACGATGACGCACAGGCAGGGGACGCCCTGGAAGGAAATCTACGATCCCGCTGGTTGGGGTAATAGCATTATCCCCGATCCTCTGATCGAGCAACACTACATCAACCTTCTCAATGAGCGAGCAGGAATCATCCCCGGTTAAGAAGTCCCTCGCCGACTTAACCAAACTGTTTGAGGGCATCGAACTTGTAGCTAAGTCTCAGGCGCAAGAGGCGGTCGAGCCCGATCCGCTCGCGCTCGTTGGTGAGGAGGATCTGGAAAAGGAACGTGTTGCCGCTGAGATAGAGCACCTGCATGAAGATGTCCGACAAACGAAGCTTGTAAACAAGGCAAGAATCGTTGTCCTTACTTGCTTGTTCATTTTGATTTCCCTGTGGATCGTTTCCGTCATGACCTTGACGGCCGTTAGTGGATGGCACGTGTGGGGATTCCAACTTTCCGACAAGGTGTTAATCACTTACATCACTTCGACGACAGTCAGCGTTTTAGGACTCTTCACCGTTGCGGCAAATTGGCTCTTTTCTGCTCAGAGCATTCTTAGTCGAGCAATGCAACAATATCCTCAATCTCCCAAAGCCGATCCGAAACGCCAGCGGCCATAGCTGGGTGCATCGTAGGCTCTGGTGGATTCTCACGAAGTTGTAGTGCATGAAGTGAAGCGCGACAGCGTAGCCTAGATTCTCGACCTTCTTACTGAAGGCATTTGTTAGGGCGAGTGAAGCGCCGCATTCCCATTCGCATCGTGAGATTTTGTCTTTCGACGTAGCTTGTCGAGATATGAACCGGATCGGGATTGCCACTAACCCACTTCGGCTTACAGTCCACGCATTCAGCGGGGCTGTACTGCGTTTCATCCTGACTGTGACCGTGGACCTTAACCAGCATCGCGTAATCAATCTCACAGCCGAACGAGCCTTGGAAAGCTCCTGGCGAGAGGTGATCGAAATCTTATGGCTTTGAGACATCATTGGCGCGGGCTGGTCGTTGTGCTGACAGCATTCTTCTGTCTGACGGCCTTAATCACCACCGAAAGCAATAGCGGTGGCGCGTCACAAGCGGCAGTACAGACTCCGACGCGTCCGCGCACTGTAACCACAAGCTCGGGCCGGGTGCCGGATCTCGGCCCGGGCGCGAGTCTCCACGGCAAACAACTCTTCCCGCCCGACAATCCGTGGAACCAGGACATCTCAAACCTGCCGGTCGATCCGAACTCAGCAAATTTGATTAAGAGCATGGGCCCGAACGACGTCTTGCATCCGGACTTTGGGACCACGTGGCAGGGAAGGCCGAACGGCATTCCTTATATCGTGGTCGCGGGCACTCAACCGCTGGTGCCGATCAGTTTTAGATCTTATGGCGGCGAAAGCGACCCCGGTCCTTATCCGGTACCGCGCAACGCGCCCATCGAAGGCGGTCCCGACTCTGGCACTGACAGCGACCGACACGTCCTGGTGATCGATCGCGATCACTGGAAGCTCTACGAGATGTTTTCCGCTCGTCCAGTGAACAACGGCGTGAGTTGGATTGCCGGCAGCGGAGCGGTGTTTGATTTGAAGTCGAATGCAGTGCGGCCGGCGGGCTGGACTTCTGCGGATGCTGCCGGGTTGCCGATCTTTCCGGGACTGGTGCGTTACGATGAAGTATTCGAAACGCGGGAAATCAAACATGCCTTACGCTTCACGGTCCCGCGTACGCGGCGAGCTTACATCTACCCCGCGCGCCACTATGCCAGCGGTGATCCGGATCCTAACTTGCCGCCCATGGGGTTGCGTGTGCGCTTGAAGGCTTCGTTCGATATTTCCAGGTATGAGCCGCCAATCCAGGTCATTCTGCGAGCGTTAAAAAAATATGGAATGTTCGTTGCCGATAACGGCGGCGGCTGGTTCCTTAGCGGTGCGCCCGATCCGCGTTGGAGTAACGACCAATTGGGGATGCTGAAAACCGTCAAAGGCTCGGACTTTGAAGTGGTGCGGATGGATATGCGGTGAACTGTGGCTGAAGTCCTGCCGGCAACCATCTCAGCTTTTCTCGAAGCGTTTTGCGATTGGGCGCGCTCGCAGCCCGAGATCGTGGCAGTCGCTCTGGTTGGATCACACGCGCGCGACGCGCCGAAAGAAGACTCAGACGTCGATCTGGTGATTCTCACTCGAGTGGTTGATCGATATCTTCGCAATCGAAAGTGGATTTCTTTGTTTGGACAAGTGACAGAATGCCGCGATGAGAATTATGGTCGGGTTACGTCTGTCCGTAGCTTTTATGAAAACGGGTTGGAAGTCGAGTACGGCTTTTCGACACCGGATTGGGCGGACACGCCGATTGATGCGGGCACTTTGCGAGTGATAAGTCAGGGGATGAAAGTCCTGCACGACCCGCATGGAATCATCGCCAGGATGCAGCAAGAGGTACGAACAAGCGGAGAGTGAAGCCGCTACTCGTGACCGACTCAGTTTCCTTTTGGCTCATCGTCGTCTTTCTCTTCAGAATCTTTCCGTCGATAGATGTCATAGTTCTTCAGACTCTCGACCTGTTCGAACTCCTGCTCCAAAACTTCTGTCAGACGATCGCGTTCCTGCTCGATCTGTTCGTCTTCGTCCTGCATATCCTGTTTGACGATCAGCCAGCGGAGGTTGCGATCGCGGGCGAGCTTGAGAATTTCTTCGGGCGTGTATGGATTGACGGTGTGGTCGAACATCAGCACCGGAAATCGCGGCCGCCGGCCCGTCGTGTAGTAAAAGAGATCCTCGCCGGGAATGATCAGGATCGGCTCGTCGCGGGGAATCTCTCGATCAGTGTAGCGAACCAACTCTTCGAAATTCGGAATCCACTCGCCACGCGCCGAAAGACCTTTCAACTGCGGCAGGTTCGAACGCGCCAATGCACCGTCATCGAGATTTGCGTAATCCAAACGCTCGTGTGACCAGACATAAAGAGCGCCGGAAATAAGAAGCGATGCAACGATCACCGCAGTCACAGGGATCGTTGTCGAGGACAATGGTTTCGAAAGTGAAGAAAGAGCCGCGATGGTCATGGCCAGCAGAATCATGAACAGCGGCCAGATAGCGTACGTCGATCCCCAAAGCTGTTGCGACATGAAAGCCCCATTAATGGTGCCAATCAGAATTAGAGGCAGGACCAGAGAAAACCCCATCCGTCGCTTGGACGAGACCACGGTCACGACTAAGGAAACGATTAGCAGCAAAGGCCACAGGGCCAGCAGCCGTTCAGCTCTCTCTGAAGCGTCATGTTCACGCAACAAATAGATCGCCGGCCAGAGGAACGGCGTAGAGAACAAGCACGCAGGCAAAATCATTAATGCGGGGCTGCCGCGGCGTGATAGCCATAAGAAAAACGCTCCGACGGCGATCAGCGCCAGCCACAGCAACAGAGTCTTGTCGCGATAGACGCCGATCATCTCGGCCAGCGGAGGCGCGCGTCGCGATGCGGCAAACTGGATCGTCCAGTGCCAATAGTTATTCAGATCAGCCGTGAACTTAATCAGTAACCCAGCCAGAAGGAGTCCCGCCACCAGGCCGACAAGTGTCAACGCATATTGACGCGCGGGTTTTCGCCGGAACACCTCAATCAAAATCAAAATCAGCAGCGCGAGACTCGTGCTTACCAAAAATGCCAGTCCGGTGTTCTGCTTAATGAACAGCGGCACGACCAGAACCGTGCCGGTCAGCAGCGCCAGCCACCAGGAGGGTTTGCGCTCGAGTCTCTGCAGCAGCAGCAGACCCAAAAGAATCGCGAAGGTGCAATCGGGATCGTAAAACGGATGAGGAAAGACGCAATAGATGCCGAGCGGAATCAGCGGCAGGCTCAAAAGAAATGCGAGCAGACGAGGATGTGCAGTCGCGCGCAAACAGTTGAGCAGGATGCGCCAGGTCAACACGCCCGCGAGTCCACCCGTCAGCGCACAATAGACGACGTGATGCCAGAACGCGCGCCCGGCTAATTTGATTAGCGCTGCCTGGATCAAAAACGTCAGCGGCGGATACGGAAAAGGAAAATCGCGATAAGGAACATCGCCGAGTGAGATTCGAAACGAGTTCTCCAAAACGTAACTAAGGTCCCAAAGGACGCTCACCCTTGAGTTCTGCCAGACGATGACTGTCGCAGTGGCCAGGAAAATAAAGAGACCGACGATCCAATCCGTTCGCCCTCGTTGCCATCGCCGCCGCGGAGAGGCGCCCCGGTCGGAGGTTTCACTCGAACTCATCTCTCCGGAATCTTATCTGAGGCCTTCGTGATTATCGAACGACTGATTTGGTGGGACTGAATTTTGGTGGAGCCGAGGGGGATCGAACCCCTGACCTCATGAATGCCATTCATGCGCTCTCCCAGCTGAGCTACGGCCCCGTGTTTCCTGCTTAGGCCGTGTTTACCCGGCCTGATGTCAGTGCGGCTAATGATAGAGGAGAAATCTGCCGGATTCAAAGCGTGATACAGAACCGGGAGCGGACCGGGGTCCCCGCGCGGGCAGCCCGCGTGGGGTGGAGGATGCGACCGGGTCAAAGACTCAACTCGATGGTACATGTTCGTTCGCCAGCGCGAGCGTTCTCTATTTCTTCGCGCCTTTGCGCGCCGGCGAGCTCACCATCCCCACCTCACGTTATAGACTGCGGCCAGCTCATCCAGAAAGGCGCGCAACTGTGCCCAGTCTCTCTGCGCCTCTCGATCGTTTCGCAGGCGATTGCGGCCCATGAATTGATCGATCTGGGCAGCGCGATCCAAAACGGTGCGCACGTCGTTGGCCGTCGACTTATGATGATCAAAATTGTCGTGCAGTCGCTTCGTTTCTTTGTAGAATTCTTTCACGAACGCGTTGATGTCGTCTTCCCGGCGCGTGTTGTTGAGGCGACTGCGGTCCAGCGCTGAATCCAGGCTGTGGCGAAAAGTGTCGGACTGCCTCTCGATGCGATGAATGAGTTCTTCGACTTCTTTGTCGGTGATCCGGTAAGGAATACTCGAAACCACCGGACCCAACTCGCCGCCCCAGCGCCAGGAGACATTGTACGTTGAGGCCAGGCGATCCAGATCGGCGCGCAATGTTGACCAATCGCTTTGGGCTCGCGCCGTCAGTGTATGTCGAGACATGAACTGATCAATTCGGGTCGCGCGGCTTAACACTGAATCGACATCGGCGACCGTCGACTTGTGGTTATCAAAGTTGTCATCCAGACGTTTCGTCTGTTCCTCAAAGTCTTTGACGTAAGCATTGATGTCGTTTTCCCATCTAGTTCGATCAAAGCGGTTTTTGTTGAGCGCATCCTTGAGGCTGTTGCGAAAGGTGTTGCTTTCCTTTTTGATCTGATCGAGCAGACTCGCCACTTCGCGATCGCTGATGCGATATGGTTGACCGGGAATCTGGGCTGCTGTATTGGGCGCAAGCGCTGCCCCCATCAACACGAATAGAGCAGCAAGTAGAAATATTCTTGTTCGCATGGTGATTAGTATTTTAGCACCTGGCTAAGATGATCCGAAGAGACACAACCAGGCTGCGTAGCAGCCTGCAGAGTGTTAGCCCCTGGCGAGGCTTTGCGAGCCTGGGGAAACTTGTGTCTCTTTATGAATGAGCCTGCGTAGCTGGCGACAGAGTATATGTCTTAACTCCAAAGATGCGCTTCGTCGAATTCGACGCGATGCGCCTTTAGCAAGGCCTTGAACTCCTCTTCAAATGAAATCTTGCGATGATGTTCTTCCTGATTGCGTATGTAACGTCGGACCCGCTCGACCTGAGACTCGCTCACGGTGAAGCCCCCGAAGCGTGCTTGCCATGCGAACCTTCCTGCTGTTTGTCTTTTCGCCCATCCTGATGAACTTGATTTCAGTTTGCTCAGAAACTCTGAAACAGAAATCACGGGCTTGATTCTGACCAAAAGATGAACATGATCGATGGTTCCGTTAATTTCCAACGCCACGCCTCCGATGCCGCGCACAATCCCGCCCAGATATTCGTGTAGCCGCGGACGCAATGTGGGAGTGATCATTGGAGCGCGCTCCTTTGTCGCGTATACAATGTGATAGAGAAGATTCGTGTAGGACATATCCACCTCTGTCGCCCGCTTACGCAGGCTGACCTTTGTGTTTGGAGCATTGTCCCCAGGCTCGCAAAGCCTCGCCAGGGGCTAACACTCTGTCACCTGCTACGCAGGTTCGTTGGGACCTAACTCTGAAAAGATTGTACTTCGGCGGATCAATAGGAAAGCATTCAGATTGTTCTTACTCTTGGGACCCAGGTAGTTGCGGCATTTAGACGATTTCTGGCATCCCTTGACTCGACAACCGTTGCGTTTTAGCTTCGCAGACTCATTGACCAGGAAGACCCTGGTTATCCCCAGGCTCGCAAAGCCTCGCCAGGGGCTACACTCTGTCACCTGCTACGCAGGTTCTGGCGTTGCCCCCTACTCGGCTTTGTTGCTGACTGATGGCTTCAATCCGATCCGCTTAACCAAGTCCGCGAAGCGCGGATCAGCGCGGACGCTGTCGAACATCGGTTCGACATTCATCCAGGCGAGGAACAGGTCGTGTTGCTCGACGGCCCGGGCCAACCACGACAGCGCATTCTCTCTGTCTCCCAGTCCCGCATAAATCAACGCCACGTTATAAGCCGAGATATATCCGGTCGAAGTTTCAGTCAGCTCTGCAATTATCTTCTCGGCCGCTTTTCGATCACCGGCGCGGCCATAGGCATGTCCCAGAATAGCTTTCATAAGCAGGCTGCCACCAGACAGTTCGACTGCCTTGCGCAGTTCGGAGATCGCTTCCGGGAATCTTTCTTGCTGAGTATAAGCGAGACCAAAAAACATTCGGTTAACGCTGAAGCTGGGATCCATCTCGAGCGTCTTTTGAAATTGTTCGATCGCTTTGTCGTAACGGCGCCCAAAGTAATAGGCCCAGCCGACTTCGGCATTGATGATCAGCGCCAGTGGATCGAGTTCACGGGCCAGTTTCATCTCAGCTACAGCGTCGTCATGCCGTCCCGTCGCCGCCAGTTTGAAGGCATACCAATGATGCACTGTCGCATACTTCGGGTTGAGCCTGATCGCTTTCTTAAATTCCTTTTCCGCGGCCGACCAGTTCCATTCATTAGTAAAGTAGATGTAAGCCAAAGAGTTGTGGGCTTCGGCCAAAGAGTCGTCCAGCTCCAGCGCGGTGACCGCCGCCGCTTTACCTTTGGGCATCATTTCATTGGGAGCTTCCGAACCGTAAAACGCCAGTAGAATGTAAGAATCAGCCAAGCCCGCGTAGGCCAGGGCGTAATTCGGATCGAGTTCGATGGCCTCCCGGAAATTCTCAATCCCCTTGCGAAAGTTTTCTTCGGTGCGCTTGTTCCAATAGAAGCGTCCCTTCAAATAATGCCGGTAAGCTTCGGTGTCGTGAGTGTGACGCTTGGTGAGCCGCTTGTGCTCTTCGCCGCTCAGTTTTGAAAGCAGCTTTTGCGAAATTTCGCGGGAGATCTCTTCCTGCACCTCAAAAATATCGGCGGGCTTGCGATTGTATTGCTCGCCCCAAAGCTGTGATTCATTGGCCACGTCGATCAATTCCGCATTCACGATCAGGCGCTCGCCAAAGTGCAACACGCGGCCGGTCAGCACGGCGCGGACGCCCAGTTCGCGGCCGATCTGCTGCGGATCCATCTCCGGACCCTTGTAACGAAACACCGTGCTGCGCGGCACGACCCTTAATTTCGGCAGTTGGCTGAGCGCGTTGATGATGCTTTCAGTGATGCCGTCGCTGAAATATTCCATCTCGGCGTCGGGGCTGACGTTGACCAGCGGCAGGACCGCCAGCGAATTGATGACGCCGCGCGAGGCCCGCTTCCTTGCCGGAGTCGAAAGGGTCGACGTGGTAACCGCAGGTCCCGTGTCGCGGGCAAAACTGTCTGATTGAATTGGGGCGCTGCCGCGATAGCCGGGCAGGATGGCGGTTTCGCCTTCGCTCGATTCCGTCACCAATGCTGTTCCATCATTGCGACAGAAATTCAACTTGTCGTCGGCAAAAACTTCCTGGCACGTGGGACAGCGCTTCATAGTTAGTTGCGGCTCGCGAGCTTCAATTGAAGCTTAATCAAGAACCAATACGATTCCGGAAGCCTTCGCGTTCAGCGAGTATAGAGCAATCCTTTGTAGTAAAACCAACCCGTCTTTAACGCGCCGTGCGTGGCGGTGTCTTCCCGGATCGAATCCCGAATATGTTAGAAGGTCACTGACGGGTCGATATTCAGCTTGACCATCCGTAAAGCCGGAGCTAAGCTGTCCGTGCGCTTGGCCAGGTGCCGAGGCGCGAAGAAAATGAACGGTCAACGCAACGGCTATCGTTACTACTATTACGGTCCGCTCTCCTCTGGGAGGGACGGTCGGGCGATGGGCTGTCGCGAGGTGTTTGGCTAACAGCACCTGGAGACAAGTTTCCAGAAACCGGCCATCGGTCCTTCCAGGGATCGGTGGCCGGTTTCATTTTTGCGGCCAGAGCTTGGAGCTTAGAACTTAGAGTTGGAGCACTCGGAGCTCTAACTTCTCAGCACTAAGTACTAAGCACTAAGATCTAAGCCATTTGGAGATCTCAACGATGACTCAACATAAACAATCCTTACTTTCTGATCACGTTGATGCGCGCATGGTCGCGGCAGATGCGGATGAAGCCGGCGCCGATCGAAATGCGATGGTGCAGCTCGATCCCGATCATCCCGGCTTTCGCGATCAGGCTTACCGCGCGCGACGCAATCAAATTGCCCAAATCGCGATGAAGTATCAGCCGGGCGATCCTATTCCCGACGCGCCGTATACGAACGAAGAGCATCAGGTCTGGCGCGCAATCTGGCAGGCACTACAGCCGGCGCATCAGAAGCACGCGTGCGCTGAGTACCTTTCGTCGCTGCGGCGGCTGAGCTTTGCTTCGGATCGCATTCCGCAATTGCGGGAGGTCAATCAGAGGGTGCAGGCCATCAGCGGCTTTCGCCTCGAGCCTGTCGCAGGCCTTGTGCAACCTCGTGTCTTTCTTGAGAATCTTGCCGACGGAGTCTTTCTTTGCACGCAGTATATCCGGCATTACTCGACCCCGCTCTACACACCTGAGCCAGACGTAGTTCACGAGATCGTGGGCCACGGAGTGACGCTGGCAAGCGCGCCCCTGGCCGAACTTAATCGGCTGTTTGGAAAAGCGATCAAGCGAACAGTTTCTGCGGAAGGCTTAGACAAGTTGTCACGCGTTTATTGGTTCACGATCGAGTTCGGCGTATTGCGCGAAGCCGGCGAAGTGAAAGCCTATGGCACCGGCTTGCTTTCATCTGCCGGCGAATTGGAGGAAATGCAGAAGGCTGAATTGCGGCCTTTTGATCTGGACGCTGCTTCTCGTTGTGAATATGACCCGACGCATTTTCAACCGGTGTTGTTTTGTGCGGATTCGTTCGAGTCGATGTATCAGGTGCTCAAAGAGTTTTTAGGGAGTTGGGTAGGCGAGTGAGAAAGACCGTCCCGTGACGCGTGGAGAACAAAACCGAAGGCCATTTGCTATTGAATCTCGGAGTTTCTTTAGAAATTTGGATTTTGAGATCCGGCTCGATTGAGATTTGCGCGCATATTTCCGAATCACCACGGCATTGTCATTGCATAAGAGAGAAAAAAAGCTGCACTGTCGTGCAAGCGCGATGTCCCGCCCCGACTGCCAGATGCCGGGGCCCAACGATGTCACCCAGAGGAGGTTCATGCTCATGGCTACCATCCAAATACTTTCATTCCGAGTGCTGCTGCTAACGGCGCTTACCCTGGCTTTAGCAACGACGACACTGGCTCAGTCAACAGCTACGCTCCAGGGTACCGTCACTGATCAAAAAGGCGCCGTCGTGCCTAACGCGACCGTAGTTGTCCGAAATCAGTCTACGTCACTTGAACGGACAGTGCAGACCGACAGCTCCGGCAACTATCAGATCGCCGCTTTGCCGGTCGGCACGTATTCCGTTGAGGTTCAAGCCCGGGGATTCAAGAGCTCTGCGGTCAGCGACCTTCACGTCGAGGTGGCGCGCACGGTAGTTGAAAATTTTCAGCTCGAAATTGGCGCTCTCGAACAGAAAGTCAACGTCACCGCTGATACTTCGATGATCGAGACCGCCACCACCTCGGTAGGCCAGGTTATTAATCAGCGGACCGTGCAGGAGATACCGCTTAACGGCCGCCACTTCGTCGATCTTGGATTGCTGATACCCGGATCGGTGACGCCGCCTCAGAATGGCTTCCTAACGGCACCTCTTCGTGGTCAAGGATCTTTCGGATTAAATACGGCTGGCAATCGCGAGGACACCGTGAACTTCATGATCAACGGCATCAACCTAAACGATCAGGTGCAGAACCAGATTACCTTCCAGCCTTCGATCAATACAGTTCAGGAGTTCAAGATTGACAACTCAACCTTCAGCGCGGAATACGGCCGCAGTTCCGGCGCAATCGTGAATATCGCCACGCGCTCGGGCACCAACGACTATCATGGCGAGGGTTTCGAGTTCTTTCGTAACAGCGCGCTTGATGCTCGCAACTTCTTCGAGCGCACAACGAAACCAGCGCCGTTTCATCGCAACCAGTTTGGCTTCAACATCGGCGGCCCGGTTAACCTGCCCCGCTTTGGCGAAGGCGGATCAGCCCTGAGCTACAAAGGCAAAAACAAGACCTTCTTTTTCTTTAGCTATGAAGGTTTGCGACAGCGACAAGGCCTTACCCTTCCAATCGTCACTGTCCCTACTGACGCACAGCGAGCGGCAGTCACTGACCCGGCCATACTAAAACTGCTGCCACTGATCCCGAGGTCCTCTAACGGGCTAACCAGCGGGTCCGCAACCGCACCTGTGAATATAGACCAGTGGACGATAGATATTAGCCACAACTTCAGTAGCAAGGATCGTTTGCACGGCTACTACGCTTTCCAGCGCGACCAGCGCGGTGAGCCGACGTTGCAAGGAAACAATATTTCCGGATTTGGCGACACACGCCAATCTCACCGCCAGATATTCACGCTGAATGAAACGCGGATCTTCAGCTCAAATGTGGTTAACGAGGTCCGGTTTGGCTTCAATCGCATTCACATCACGTTCAGCCCGAATGCGAAACTCAACCCCCTCGACTTTAATATCAAGGATGGCGTCACAGATGCGATTGGGTTGCCGCAGATTTCCGTCGGCGGCGGTGGCGTTAACTTCGGTGGACCAGCCGGCTTTCCGCAGGGCCGTTCGGACACGAATTTCGTTGTTTCTGATACTCTCAACTACCTGCGCGGCAATCACTCGTTCAAGTTCGGCGGTGAGTGGCGGCGGTTCTACAACAACAACACGAACCGCGACACCGGAAGCTTTACTTTCGCCAGCACTGCCACTTTTCTGGCCGGTAACGCCAACGGGTTCACTGCCACGCTGGGCGATGTTTCGAACGCGATCTCTCAGGGAGCGCTGGGTTTGTTCGTTCAGGATAATTATAAATTGCGACCCAACCTGACCCTGGAATTGGGTCTGCGTTATGACTGGCTCATGTCACCGACCGAGCGGTACGACCGGTTCGTCGATTACGTAATTCAGACCAACTCGCTGGTTCGCGTGAACAGCGGCATCGCGCCGGTATATAAAACGAACGGGAAGAACTTCCAACCGCGGATTGGTTTCTCGTGGGATCCATTTAAGAATGGCAAGACTTCTATACGCGGAGCCTATGCAATTCTCACGGATCAACCGGTTACCAATCTCGTGACCGGGAATTCCTCGAATCCGCCTTTTGCAACGACGGTCGCGTTGCCAAACACTGTTCCCACGACCCACCTGTTCGACGCCACGGATCCTGGTCATGCGGCGCCGGGAACTACCGTTTCGCCGAGTTCCGTGGATCCGGGTTTTGACACTGCGTACGTGCAGTCATGGAACCTGAACGTGCAACGCGAAGTGATGTCTGGACTGGCAGTGTCAGTCGGATACTTTGGCTCAAAGGGGACGCACCTGCGGCAATCGAGAAATCTGAATCAGACATTTCTGAATGCCGCGCTGGTCGCAACGCGCCCATTCCCGGCCCTCTCCGCTACTAGTCCTATCTCTCCCGGCACTCCATTACTGAACATTACAGAGCGCGAGGGCACAGGTATTTCGAACTACAATGCGCTCTGGGTAACCGCTAGTAAGCGCCTGTCGAAAGGTTTTCAATTCAACGCTTCGTATACATTTTCAAAATCGACCGACTACGGCTCGCAAAGCTCTCAAGGAGTCACGCTGCAGGACAGCAACAATATCCGCGGCGACCATGGGCTGTCGGACTATGACGCGCGGCATAGGTTCGTGATTAGCGGGCTCTATGAATTGCCGTTCAGCAAGAACCAGCTTGTTGGTGGCTGGCAGCTTTCGGCTATCGTGCAGTCACAGAGCGGGAATCCCGTAACTCTCCTGGCCGGTAACGCTGGGGCGATTGCGGGCGGTGCTCCGTCGGCGAACGCCAACTCGCTGACCGGACTCGCGACCTTGCGTCCCGACGTGGGTGGTTCGGTTACGATCGGACATGCCGCTGCCACGACCGGTAATGGCGTACAGTGGTTCCCGAATCTGGTCTGTGATCCTCGACCCGGCGGTTCATGTCCGGCTGGCGCCATCGCGATTTTGCCGGTGGCCTTTGTCAGCGGCAAGACCATCTATCACTTTGGTAGTTTCGGCCGCAATACAATAATTGGGCCGTCATTCAACAACACGGACTTCTCAATTATCAAGCGCACCAAGATTGGCGAGAATAAGATCATAGAGTTCCGCTGGGAAGTCTTCGATCTCTTCAACCACACTAATTTCGGTCAGCCGGGGCGCGTGGCCCAGGTGGGAAGCACAACTTTCGGCGTGATCACGAACACGCGCTTTCCTACCGGCGATTCCGGCTCGTCAAGGCAGATGCAGTTTGCGCTTAAGTTCAAGTTCTGAGCAGGAGCTGACCCGAACTGAGGCGCACCGGTCACCCGAGGGGGAGCCGGTGCGTTCTCGTTTCTTGCCCAATTGCTGCCGGAGATTCACCGCCTGTTTACAGAGCGCCTTGACACTCTTTTCACGCAGAGCCTATAGTTTCTTTGCACTTTTCATGACACGCAAACATTACTATTACTGGTGCGCCTGTAGGTTTGCTTCTCTGCAGGGAGGAGCGGCCGGGCGAAATTTGCGTGCGTGTGAGCTGGCAATTTAGCCAACAGCACAGATTTCGCAGAGCCGGTCGCGACTTCCCGAAAAAGGTATCGCGGCCGGTTCTGCTTTTTGGATTTGGCCTGGCGCTCCATGAGTAAAACGTTGATGGTTACCGAACCGGACAAATTACAGTCAGCTTCCGAAACCGGTGTGCGGCGCGAGTTACTGGAATCACAGATTGGCAACACGCCCTTGCTGCGCCTGCGAAACGTAACGCGTGGAATACCTGTCGGCATCGAAGTTCTGGTCAAAGCCGAGTACCTCAATCCCGGCGGTTCAGTGAAAGACAGGCCGGCACTGGCCATGATTCGCGACGGTGAAACTTCCGGGCGCCTCTATCCGGGCAAGACGATTCTGGATGCCACCAGCGGCAACACCGGAATCGCCTATGCGATGATCGGCGCCGTGCTGCGCTATCCGGTGACGCTGTGCCTCCCAAAGAATGCCAGCATCGAGCGCAAGCAAATTCTTAAGATCTTTGGCGCTGAGCTAATCGAAACCGATCCCTTGCAGGGAAGTGACGGCGCGCAGCAGATTGCCCGCGAGATGGCGACGCGCGAGCCGGAAAAATATTTCTATCCGGATCAATACAACAACGATGCCAACTGGCGCGCCCACTACGAAGGCACCGGGCGGGAAATCTGGGAACAGACCGATGGGCGCGTCACGCACTTCATTAGCGGCCTGGGAACGTGCGGAACCTTTGTGGGGGTGACGCGCAGACTAAAGGAATTCAATCCCCTGGTTCGGGCGATATCGATGGAACCTGATTCGCCCATCCACGGACTGGAAGGCTTGAAGCATTTGCCAACTTCGAAAATGCCGGGCATCTTTGATCCCACCCTGGCCGATAGGAAAGTTGAAGTACCGACGGAAGAAGCACAGGCAATGACGCGACGTCTGGCGCGTGAAGAAGGCTTGCTTGTCGGCGTAAGCTCAGGCGCAAACGTGCTCGCCGCCTTGCGCCTGGCAAGCGAACTGCCATCCGGGTCGATCGTGGTCACAATTTTGTGCGACGGCGGCGAGCGTTACATGAGTGAGGAGTTCTGGGAGGAAGGCAATTCTTCCTGAGCCCAATCTTTCGAACCAACACAGATGGCTGACGGGAAACAGGATCTCGACATAGCAACCTTGCTCGTTCATGAGGGCGAGAGAAAAGGCAAGCTCGCGGCCGACCCCGTATCGACTCCGATCTATGCCTCGTCGACTTTTACCTATGGTTCGATGGCTGAGATCGATCAGGTCTTTGCAGGCGAAAAGGCGGGTTATGTCTACACCCGGCACGGCAATCCAACCGTCGCGGCCCTCGAGTACGCCCTTCGCAGCGTTGAAGGAGGCGCGGTTTCGTGTGCTTATTCGTCGGGAATGGCGGCCATCCATGCTGCGCTGTTTGCCTGCGAGTTAACGCCGGGCGCGACCGTGCTGGCGTCGCAGGATCTCTACGGCGCCACCACGAATCTGCTGCTCAATGTCTTCGGCTCCTTTGGGATCAAGACGGTCACGGCGAATTTCAGCGACCTTGATGAAGTGCGCGCTAAAGCCAGCGAAACCAAGCCGCGAGTTTTGATTGCCGAAACGATCTCAAATCCGCTGCTGAAAATTTGCGATATCGATGCCTGCGCTGAGATTGCGCGCAAAGTCGGCGCGCGGCTGATTATTGATAACACCTTCGCTTCACCTTATCTCTGCCGGCCGCTGGAACACGGTGCTGACGTCGTCGTGCATAGCGCGACGAAGTATCTGGGTGGGCACGGAGATGCTACGGGCGGCTTAGTCATCTCGCGTGACGAAGTGGATCGCGCAGCGTTAGTCGGCGTGATGAAACTGGTGGGCGGCGTGCTGAGCGTCTGGGAAGCGCACGAGATCCTGCGAGGGCTTAAGACGCTGGCCCTGCGCATGGACCGGCATTGCGAGAATGCCGCGGCGTTGGCTGCGCGTATGCAGAATCATTCGCGAGTTGGCCGGGTCTATTTTCCGGGTTTGGCGGCAGATGATCGTAAAGAAGTAACCCACCGAATTCTGCGCGCAGCGCATCTGGGCGGTTTGGTTTCGATCGAGCTGAAAGAGAATACCCGAGCGGCGGCCTTCCGGTTTATGGATGCATTGCAGCTTTGCGTGCGGTCAACCAGTCTCGGCGATGTCTTCACCAGCGTACTGCATCCCGCTACGGCTTCGCATCGCGACCTGTCACCGGCGCGCCGCCAGCAGTTGGGAATCACGGACGGCCTGGTTCGGATCTCAGTCGGCATCGAGAGCGTGAAGGACATCATCGCGGATATTGAACAGGCTTTGAAGGCTTAGCCACAGAGACACGGAGGCACCGAGAGAGCAACAGAAATCTGATGAGCATGGTAATTGACTTTTTCTCTGTGTCTCCGTGCCTCTGTGGCAGTTGATAAGAGAGCTGCTTTGCTAATTCTTGACGAAAAACATTCGAGTGAAATGCGCCAACACGGCGAGCGCGATTATCCGTTTGAATGCTGTGGACTAATGCTGGGACGGTTTGAAAGTGAGGGCGGCAAGATCGTTATTGAGACTTATCCGATTTCAAACGCCCGTGAGGAAGAAGCGAAACGCAATCGCTTCCTGATTCGCCCGGAAGAGCTGATGCGCGGCGAGAAGTACGCCCACGAGAAAGGCCTGGATGTTGTAGGCTTCTATCATTCGCATCCGGACGAGCGGGCCGTGCCTTCTAAGTATGATCTGGAGCACGCGTGGCCCACTTATTCGTACATCGTAGTTTCAGTTGAGAAAGGCCGGGCAGTCGACTTGCGATCGTGGGAGATGGAAACTGACCGGTCGCGATTCAATGAAGAAGAGATCGCAGGGAGCGTGTCAGAAGCCCGACCGTAAGGGAGGGCAACGCTGAACAAACAAGCCCTTGCTGACGCGCGGGCTTCTGACACTTTTGAGAGGAACCATTATGCCAGTCACAATCGCCATACCAACTCCGCTGCGACAATTCGCGGCGGGACAATCTGAAATTCAAGTTGAAGCACGAACCGCGGGTGAGGCTTTGGATCGGTTGACTGCAAAGCACAGCGAGTTGCGCCGTCATCTATTCAACGATCAGAACACGCTGCGAAATTTCGTGAACGTTTACGTCAACGACGAAGATATCCGCCACACCGACGGTCCCAACACACCCGTTAAAGAAGGCGACACGATTCTGATCGTGCCCTCGATTGCGGGTGGTTCGGCGGTTTTGGATGAAGCGACCGGCAAGGATGCCGGGGAACCGCAGGCAGAGATGCCTGCGCTCCTGCCGATGCTGTCCAACGAAGAAGTTGCGCGCTACAGTCGTCACTTGATCATGCCCGAAGTCGGCATGACCGGTCAGCGCAAATTGAAAGCGGCCAGTGTGCTGATGATCGGCACTGGCGGATTAGGCGCTCCGTTGGGGATGTACCTCGCCGCCGCCGGCGTGGGACGGCTCGGCCTGGTAGATTTCGATGTGGTTGATGCTTCGAACCTGCAACGTCAGATCATTCATGGGACGAAAGATGTAGGCCGGCCCAAAATTGCTTCGGCGCGCGATCGCCTCGAAGACATCAATCCGCATGTCGAGATCGAAACGCACGAAACTCGTCTGACCAGCGCCAACGCGCTCAGTCTTTTCGTTAACTACGACATCATCGTTGACGGCACGGATAATTTTCCGACGCGCTATCTGGTAAACGACGCCTGCGTGCTGGCCGGCAAACCCAACGTTTACGGTTCGATCTTTCGGTTTGAAGGACAAGCGAGCGTCTTTTGGGCGGAACGTGGCCCATGCTATCGTTGCCTCTATCCTGAACCACCGCCGCCGGGCCTGGTGCCTTCATGCGCAGAAGGCGGTGTACTCGGCGTGCTGCCCGGAATTATCGGCGCGATTCAGGCCAACGAAACGATCAAGATCATCCTGGGCGCGCCGGACATCATGGTTAACCGGCTGCTCTTGTTCGACGCGTGGCGGATGCGCTTTCGCGAATTGAAGTTGCGCAAGAACCCGGATTGTCCGGTGTGCGGCAACAACCCGACGATTAAAGAGTTAATCGATTACGAAGAATTTTGCGGGATTACTCAGGCACAAACGGAAACCAAACCTACTATGGAAGAAATCACAGCGACAGAACTGAAGCAGCGACTCGACAACGGCGACGACATTCAAATCGTCGATGTACGCGAGCCGCATGAATACGAAATCGGCCAGATTCCCAACTCAAAGTTGATTCCACTCGGCCAGGTGCTCAATCGCATGAACGAGATTGATTCCGATCGCGAGACCGTCGTGCATTGCAAGATGGGGGGCCGCAGCGCCAAAGCGATCGACGCTTTGCAGCGTTCAGGTTTCACCGGCAAGTTGATCAACCTGACCGGCGGCATCACGGCGTGGTCGAACGAAGTCGATCCCAGCGTGCCGAAGTACTAAAAAGGAACAAGCCACGGATGCACACGGATCACACAGATAATTAGCAATCCCATCTGTGAGTATCCGTGTTTTTCTGTGGCTGCTTCTTCTAATCTTGCGGCGGCGGGATCTTCTTGCCCGGATTCAGAATCTGCAAGCCCGCGTCGCTCATCTGTTTATTCAGACGCGGCACGCCTTCCTCCAGCACTTTATTCACGTCGACAATCAGCGCGCGTAATTGTTTGGCTAAATCGTCGATGCGAGTCATCTCGTCGGCGGTCGGTGCGCCGGTGTAACTGTCCAATCCAAGTCCTACGAAAAAGATCTGGCTAAACAACGGCCGCGGCTCATCCGGAAGTGGCGGACCGGCGCTGCCCGTATCCGGTGGTTCGATCAGGCGCCCCTGCAGCTTGGTTACTTCCTCAGATAAGGACTGGACAGCCTGCGTTACATTTTTGGGAGTTTCAGGATTATCTTTCAGGCTCGTTTGCAACGTTGTTATTTGCGTTTTCAAATTCTGGAGCGACTTGCGCACGGTGATGCCTGATTTCAGCAAATCATAGACGCGCATAATCGCTTCGTTGAGCTTCGCGCGGTCACCTTCGACGATCTGTATGCGCGGATCCTCGTCGACGCGGACTGTGCCGGTCGCTTGCTTCCCCCCGGCCACGATCTTCACGTTATAGTCGCCGGTGGCGACACGTGGGCCGCGCGGCGGGCCAAAGAAACCAGCCGCCTCAGGCGACGGTGAAGGATCGGGCGAAGACATGCGTAAATCCCAAACGACGCGATTCATGCCGGCGTCTTTGACGCCGGTCAGCTCGCGCACAGTCTTGCCGGCGTGGTCCGTGATCGCGATCTTCACGTCGTCCTTCTGCTTGTCTTTCAAATAGTAATTTATGACCGCGCCGTACGGGGGATTCGCAGCCGCGAACCATTTGTGACCGGTGTCAGCCTTGCGGTTGTAGAGCCGAAAGTGGGTGGCCGGTTCGATGTCAAACAAGTGGACGTCTTCAGCCAGGGTGCCGTCGGAAATCCTTTCCAGCGGCGTCAGATCGTCAAGCACCCAAACTGAGCGCCCGTGCGTCGCCAACACCAGCGCGTTATCGCGTGCCTGAATTTGAATGTCGTCAATCCGAACCAGGGGCAGGTTGCCTTTCATGCGCGTCCAGTGCGCGCCGCGATCGAAAGAAACGTAAGCGCCCAGCTCAGTCCCCAGAAACAAAAGGTTCTGATTGCGCGGATGCTCGCGAATTACGCGGCAAGTCACGCCGGCGGGCAGATTGCTTTTCAAGGATTTCCACGTCTGGCCGTAGTCGTCGGAAACGAAAACATAAGTTCCCAGATCATCACTGCGGTGCCCGTCGAAAGTTGCGTACACACCTCCTTCGGTAAAGCGCGACGGCACCACGCGGCTGACATAGGTGTGATCGGGAACACCGCGCACTTTGCCGGTCAGATTTGTCCAAGTCTTTGCGCCATCACGCGAAATTTGCAGGTTGCCATCATCGGTGCCGGCGTACAAAAGTCCTTCCTTGAGAGGCGATTCGGCGAGCGTCACCACATGTCCGTAGGTCTCCTGACCGTCGTGACGCGAAAGCATGTTCTTGTCAGGCACGACTCCCATGATCGGCTTTTTGTCACGGTTCTCGTTGCGCGAGAGATCTTCGCTGCGGGTCCAGGTGTTCCCGCGATCCGTCGATCTGAAGACGCGATTGCCGCCAAAATAGATCGTCTGATTATTGTGTGGCGAGATTATGAGCGGCGAGTTCCAGTCGAAACGATACTCTTTTTCGCCCGGCGGCTCCTGTGGCTTGATCGATTTGCGTTCGCCGGTTTTCAGTTCCAGTCGCGCGACATAGCCTTGCTGTGATTCCGCATAGATAACGCTGGTATCAGTCGGATCGACTACCGAGTAAAAGCCATCGCCGCCACCGATGCGAAACCAATCGTCATTGGTGATGCCTTCAGTGTTCAGCGTGCCGCTGGGCCCGGCCCAACTGCCGTTGTCCTGCAAGCCACCGTAGACCCAGAAAGGTTTCTGATTGTCGACTGAAACTTCATAAAACTGTCCCAGCGGAATCGTGTTGATGAAATCCCAAGTGCGGCCGCGATCGTACGAGGCATGAATGCCGCCGTCGCATCCGGTAAGCACATGATTGGAATCTTTGGGATCGATCCAGAGCGTGTGAAAGTCGACGTGAATCCGTCCGACGACATTCGACTGCCAGGTCTTGCCGCCGTCATCCGAAATGTACATTGGCGAGGCTAGTTGCCAGATGCGCTGATCGTTGTTGGGATCGATGCGAATCTGGCTGTAGTACATCGGCCGCGAGTCCAGGTCGCTCATCTTACGCCAATGCTCGCCGCGATCCTCGGAACGAAACACACCGCCTTTCGCATTCTCAATCACCGCGTAAACAATATTTGGATTGCCGCGATAAATATCCAGGCCGATGCGGCCCGTCGGACCTTCGGGTAGGTCGGTGGTCAGCTTTTTCCAGTTCGCTCCGCCGTCGATCGTTTTGTAGATCGCGCTGCCCGGACCGCCGCCATTGAAGCCGAACGGCGTGCGCCGGCGTTGGTAAGCGGCCGCATAGAGCGTCAAAGGGCTCTGTGGATCCATGGCCACGTCGATCACTCCGGTGTCTTCGTTGATAAAGAGCACATTCGTCCAGGTCTTGCCGCCATCGGTAGTTTTGTAGAGGCCGCGTTCCTTATTTGGTCCCCAAAGATGTCCGACCACGGCGACGTAAACCACGTCAGGATTGCGTGGATCGATCACCACGCGTCCGATGTGCCGCGAATCAGAGAGCCCCATGTTCTTCCAGGTCTTGCCGCCATCCAGTGATCGGTAAATCCCGTCGCCCCACGAAGAACTCTGTCGATTGTTTGGTTCGCCGGTGCCAACCCAGACGATGTTTGGATCGCTCGGCGCAATCGCGATGTCGCCAATCGAAGTCGATCCCTGTTCGTCAAACAACGGTTCGAAAGTTGTCCCGTTGTTAATCGTCTTCCATACGCCGCCGGTCGCCGCCCCAACATAGAAGGTGCTTGGGTTGCTTTCGACCACCGCGATGTCGTCGATGCGTCCGCCCATGATTGCCGGGCCAATCGAGCGCCATTGCAAATTCTTGAGAACGGTTTCATCGACCTTCGTTTGTGCGAAACTCGCTGCCGGGATTGCCATGACCACGAGCAAAGCTAGAGACACAAGACCGATTCCGTTGATGCTCGACAAGGTGATTCGTTTCTCGTTATTCATCTTTTCGTCCCAGTGAACTGATGCTGACTGAAGTTTAGGTTGACCGCAGACGCACACAGGGCTTTTCGTATGTACGAAACTGCCAGAGCCTTCTCAAGAACTAATTTGGGAGGCGACAAATTAGCACATTCGGCAATTCCTGAACAGAGCAGCGACTCTTGGCTGCGTCCTCTGCGTCCTCGGTGTTATGATTAGCCCCGCAATAATTCCCCTCGTGAGGTAACCAACCGGTGATCGAAGAGAAAGAACTTACTGAAGCCAACGAAACAGAAGCACACCCGCACAAATGGGTCTATCTGTTTGAAGAAGGCAGCGGCGATAACAAGTCCCTGTTTGGCGGCAAAGGCGCCGGGCTCTGCGAGATGACGCAGGCTGGATTGCCGGTCCCACCCGGTTTGATTGTTACGACTGAAGCCTGCAACGCCTTCTATGCCAACGACAAAAAATTTCCCGTAGGCATGTGGGAACAGGTCGTCGAAGCCCTGCATGAGGTCGAGGAAAAGGTAGGGAAGAAGTTCGGCGATACCAACAATCCGCTGCTGGTTTCGGTGCGTTCAGGCGCCGCCTTTTCAATGCCGGGAATGATGGATACCGTTCTGAATCTCGGCCTCAACGAAGAAACTGTGCAGGGATTGGCTGAGCAGACGGGCGATCTGCGATTTGCTCTGGATGCCTATCGCCGCTTTGCTTCACTGTTTGGTGAGATCGTAATCGGCGTCGCCCACGAAAAGTTCGAGCGCGTGATGGATCGCTTCAAATCACAAACCACGGGCGGTATGGACACCGATCTGAAACCGGAAGAACTGCGCGGGATCATCGCAGCGGAAAAACAGATCATCCTTGCCGAGCAGCATGCCATTCCCGACGACCCCTACGAACAACTGCGCGTGGCGATCGCGGCCGTGTTCAATTCGTGGATGGGCCGGCGCGCGGTCGATTATCGACGTGTCAATCGCATTCCGGACGATCTGGGCACGGCGGTCAACGTACAGGCGATGGTCTTTGGCAACATGGGCAAGAACAGCGGCACCGGCGTCGCCTTCACACGCAATCCCTCGACCGGCAAGAAGGAACTCTACGGAGAGTATCTCCTGAACGCCCAGGGTGAAGACGTCGTCGCCGGCACCCGCACGCCTAATCCGATCAGCCAACTGAAGAAGGAGCTGCCGAAAGTTTACGAGCAGTTCAACGCGATTACCCAGCTTTTGGAAAAGCATTATTACGACATGCAGGACTGCGAGTTTACGATCGAGCGCGGCAAGCTCTGGATGTTGCAGACCCGCACCGGCAAGCGCACCGGCGCCGCCGCGGTGCGCATCGCGGTGGACATGGCCGGCGAAAAGTTGATCGATCGCGCGACCGCCGTTAAGCGCGTCACCCCTGAACACCTCGATCAGTTGCTGCATCCCACGGTCGATCCGAAAACTGACGCGCGCGTACTAGCGACCGGCTTGCCGGCGAGTCCTGGCGCGGCGCAAGGCCAGGTCGTCTTCAGCCCTGATGAAGCGGAAGAAATGGCCAAAGAAGGCGCGCAGGTTGTGCTGGTGCGGCTGGAGACCAGTCCCGATGACTTTCACGGGATGGTCGCCGCCCAGGCGATCGTAACCGCGCGGGGCGGCATGACCAGTCACGCCGCGGTGGTCGCGCGCGGCATGGGAAAGACGTGTGTTAGCGGCGCGTCGGCTATCGAAGTCGATTACAGCCAGCAACAATTCAGCGTCAATGGCGAAGTAGTTACCAAAGGCGAATGGATCACAGTCGATGGCTCGACGGGCCGGGTTTTTCTTGGCAAAGTCCCGACGATTCAACCTTCTCTGGGTTCTGATTTTTACGAATTGATGAAGTGGGCGGACGATTTTCGCCGCCTCAGAGTGCGGGCCAATGCCGACACGCCGCACGACGCACGTGTCGCGCGGCAGATGGGCGCCGAGGGCATCGGCCTCTGTCGTACGGAGCATATGTTTTTTGGCGACAAGCGCTTGGCCTGTATGCGCGAGATGATTCTCGCCGACGGCACGGGCGCGCGCGAAAAAGCTCTCGACAAACTGCTGCCGCTGCAGCGCGGTGACTTTGTAGGCATCTTTCGTGAGATGGCCGGCTTTCCCGTGACGATACGTCTGCTGGATCCGCCGCTGCATGAGTTTCTGCCGAACGTCGATGAACTTCTCGGTGAATTGTCTGAGTTGAAGATGGCCTTGCGTCAGGCCACGACGCTCGCCGACATGGATCACCTGCTGGACGAAATCGACGAAAAGCGCCAGCTGCTGCATCACGTCAACAAGATCCGCGAAGCTAATCCGATGCTTGGTTTCCGCGGCTGTCGTTTGGGCTTGTTGTATCCGGAAGTCACGCGCATGCAGTGTCGCGCGATTTTCGAGGCGGCCATTCAGGTGAAAGGCGAGCGTAAGCAAGTCACCCTGGAAATAATGGTGCCTCTGGTTTCCGTCAGCGAAGAGCTGAAGCAGCAGGCTGAAGTGATTCACGATGTGGCGCGTCAGGTGATGGGCGAGCACGGGATGAAGTTTGATTACGAAGTTGGCACCATGATCGAACTGCCACGGGCGGCGTTGACCGCGGACAAGATCGCTGAGCACGCTTCGTTCTTCTCATTTGGTACAAACGATCTGACGCAGACTACGTTTGGTTTGAGTCGCGACGACTCAGGGCGTTTTCTGCCGGCCTATGTCGATCGGAAAATCCTTGCCGACGATCCCTTCCAGGTGCTCGATCGCGAAGGCGTGGGTCAGTTGGTGCGCATGGGCGCCGAGCGCGGCCGCAGCGTGAAGCCGAACCTGAAGGTCGGTATCTGCGGCGAGCATGGCGGCGATCCGCAATCGATTGCTTTCTGTAACGAGATTGGCTTGAACTATGTGAGCTGCTCGCCTTATCGCGTGCCGGTGGCGCGTCTGGCCTCGGCGCAGGCGTCGCTGGAAGCGGAAGCAAAGGCCGCGGCTGAAAGAGCGATTGAGGAGCAGGCGCAGGAAGCGGCGGTGGCGTAGCGAGCGAATTAGGTGAACAAGATTACGGCGGTGACAGCGAACGACGACTTTTCTCTGGATCTGCAGTTCAACGATGGCAGTGTGAAAAGGTTCGATGTGAAGCCCTATCTGGATTACCTAGTTTTTCGCGAACTGAAAGACCTGAAATGCTTCAAACAGGTAGATCTCGCTTTCGGCACGGTCCAATGGCCGAACGAGCAGGATATTAGCCCTGAGACTTTATACCTCGAAGGCCTACCAATCTCAGGTAACGGCGACTGCAATGGCTAATCAATCAGAACTCAATGATTGGGGCCGGCCTGAATACAAGCGCGCTGATTTGGGGGAGATGGTGCGTGGCAAGTATGCAAAGCTCTCAAAAGCAAAGCGAGACAAAGTTGAGTTGGAATATCACCGAATGAAGCCAGAGGATTTTGACGCAGCGATGTCTCAGGCAAAACGACATGCTCCCGAGGCGATTCGGTTATCAACGCGGTCAACCTCGAAGCGCAAGAGTAAGGCAAGGAAAAGAAGCACGCGGCCTAAGCTCTCGCTCTCAGGGACAGCGATCACTTCCGGCGCTGTAAGCCCAATACGAGAAGGAAAGAAAAGCCACAAGAAAAAGAAAGCTGCGTGACAGATGAATTTGGCGCAGAGGCTTGTCCTCACAATCGGTTCGGTTTTGCTGCTTGTTGCTATTCTGTTCCCGCCGTGGGTTTATACTTGCAAATACCCAGAACTCGCTGGAGTTGAACGCGCCGCAGGTTACCATCTGATTTTTGGACAACACACCCCACAAGATCCGACTGCGTTGGCTCGACTGTTCTCCCTCGGTGAAGGCAATAATGTACAACTCGAGTTCTTCAACGTGCGCATTGATCAAACGCGGTTGACATTCCAGATCATAGGCATACTCTTGCTGACTACTATTCTCTATTTCTTGCTGCGAAGTCCCGCACCGAGTATACGAAACGGGAAAGGCTAGCCCTTATAATGGCATGGTACAGAGTCACATTCGATCTTGACAATGATCAAGGCCCTGATCTTAGTCCTCAATACCAATTCGCCGACCGAGCAATAGTCGCTTACCGCTCTCTTGGGGAGCCACAAGGGTTCGCCGTGTACGACTTGAATGAGATTCAATCGAAACGTTATTCATTCTTTTATTCTCCCAAGGCAGCAGAAGTATTCCTTGAGTTCATTAAAGCCAACCGAAGTGAAGCGTGGGAAAAGCCTCTTCCAGAAGGCGTCCATCTAATCGTAGGCGATCCGACTATTCTACCGAGTGGCGAAACCCCGACTGAAGGTTGATGGACATGAAAAAGAGCAAAGCCTTGCAGGAATACGAGGAAGAACTAAAGAGAAAATATGATGTCGAAGACGGAATCGAACAACAGCTGATTCTTAAACGCATGTGTGAGGGCGAGCGCCTTTTCATAGAGGAACAAGTAGAAGGCCCCGACTCAGACGTATACACGTGGGTAGGGTATTTGGGAACCAAAGAGGGCGACCTTCAACGAAGGGTAATGGGCCGCGACCTAAAGAAGATGCAAGCACGCCATTGGATTACCTATAACCGCGCACTGAATGAGTTTCTCCTTACCGACGACGGGCGCAAAGAATCCGAAGCAAACGAAGCAAATTCCAACTAGGTCAATCAAGTATATTATCGCCCTAATTAGAGATCGATATGACAATCCGCCTCGGAAAGGATCGTGACATGCGCCTTCTCTGGCTTTTTCTTCTCTTGACGATCGTTGCTGCTCTGGTCTTTCCAACGACTTTACTCGCTCAGACTCAATCGACCCCTCCGAAACCACCTGACAGCGTCTATCTTCTCAAGCCCGCGCGCATCTTTGATGGTGAGTCGATGCAGCCGCACGGGGATTGGGTAGTATTAGTGCGGGGCGAGAAGATTGAAGCGGTTGGACCAGCGCGTGAAGTTAATGCTCCATCCGGCGTCAAGGTAATCGAGTTGCCGGGAATGACTCTGATGCCCGGGCTGATCGACGCGCACTCGCACATTCTGCTGCACCCTTACACTGAGACGGTTTGGAACGATCAGGTCGCGCACGAAGCGCTTAGTTTGAGAATCGCGCGCGCCACCAATCATTTGCGAAACGAGTTGCTCGCCGGCTTCACGACTCTGCGCGACCTTGGGACCGAAGGCGCAGGCTACGCCGACGTGGGATTGAAGCAGGCAGTGCAACAGGGAATCATTCCGGGGCCGCGGCTGTTGGTAGCAACGCGGGCGATTGTCGCGACCGGCAGTTATGCTCCAAAAGGTTATGCGCCCGAGTGGGATGTGCCGCAGGGCGCTGAGGAAGCCGACGGCGTCGACGGTCTGACGCGCGTGGTGCGCGAACAAATCGGCAAAGGCGCGGATTGGATCAAGGTCTACGCGGACTATCGCTGGGGCGCGGGCGGCGCGGCGCATGCGACATTTACCCTGGAAGAGTTAAAGCTCGCCGTAGAAGTTTCGAAGAGCGCCGGAATTCCCGTGTCCGCGCACGCAACTTCGACGGAAGGCATGCGGCGCGCGATTCTGGCCGGGGTTGAGACGATTGAGCATGGCGACGGCGGCACGCCGGAAATCTTTCGCTTGATGAAAGAAAAGGGCACGGCGCTCTGCCCGACATTGTCGGTTGCCGGCGCGAATGCCGATAAGAAGAAAATTGTTTTCAAACAGGCGCTCGATGCCGGAGTCACGATTGCCAGCGGCAGCGACGTCGGTGTCTTTGCGCATGGCGATAACGCGCGCGAAATTGAAACCATGGTTGCGTGGGGCATGCCGATTATTGATGCGCTGCGCTCGGCGACATCAGTCGATGCGCGCGTGCTGCATATGGAAGACAAAATCGGGCGAATAAAGGTTGGACTGTTTGCGGATCTGATCGCTGTCGAAGGCGATCCAACGCACGACGTCTCAGCCCTGCGTCGCGTGAGATTCGTAATGAAGAACGGCTCGATTTATAGGCCGTAGTCTTTGTCAAACGCGGACCGTGTCGCCACGCCAATTCTTGATTGCTTTCTTAATCTCAGCAGATTTGTTGAGCCGGCCTCCCAGCACTTCTCGAATCAATCCCTCCAACTCCTCGTCGGAAGCAAACCGAAGCGCGATGGTTGATCCGAGGGCGAGCGATCCGCATTGCTGTGCCAGTTCAGCGGGTAGCAGTTGTTGATAGCGGAGTCGCTCCTCGAGCCGGATGAGCCGGTCTTGTACTTTAAGGGCGTTGATTCTTACCAAAAAAGCCAGCACCACCAGGGCAGCCGAAACCACAATCCACCAGCCCTGATGCCACGCCGGGGTCTTCACGAACTCGACGATTGCCCAAATGAAATTGATCAGCATCACCGGGATCACGAAAAAGTGGAAGGGAGGATGCCAACGGGTGTGGTTTGCGTAAGACTGTTGAGTGTCTGCCATGTTTTTTGTCCTCTCGGAATTAAGTTTGTCCGCAGATTACGCAGATACACAGAGGCAGTAGCCCGCGCGTAAGCAGCTTCGTCATCAACTTGCGCCATCACTAATATCCTGGTCATGATTACGCCCTCTCTCACGGTCGGGCTACTGCCCCGCTTGTCTCTGTAATCTGCGGATCGAGGTTTTTCTTTACAGGTTCGCGTCGGCGGTCGGCGTCGTTGAGACTACTGCCTTCGGTGGCTCTGGCGTGAAATCCTCGCCGGGATTGATGAACTGATTCCGCTCGAACTTGTACTGCTTGTCATAGAGTTGCTTGTAACGTCCATCCACCAGGAGCAGTTCTTCATGCGTGCCGCGCTCAACGATCTCACCATGCTCCAGCACCAGAATCTGATCCGCGCTGCGAATCGTCGAAAGGCGGTGCGCGATGACGAAAGTTGTGCGGCCTCGCCGCAACGACTGAAGACCGTCCTGAATCAGGGCTTCGCTCTCGCTATCCAGGCTCGAGGTCGCTTCGTCGAGAATCAAGATCTTCGGCTCAGACAGAATCGCGCGGGCGATGGCCACGCGCTGGCGCTGGCCTCCGGATAATTTTACGCCGCGTTCACCCACGATTGTGTCATAGCCGTTTTCAAAGCCATTAACAAATTCCTCGCAGTGTGCGATGCGGCTGGCCTCGACGATTTGCTCGCGCGTGGCGCGCGGATGCGCAAAGGAAATATTTTCAGCGATAGTTCCATCGAAGAGAAAGTTGTCCTGCAAAACCACGCCGAGCTGAGTTCGGTAATCGCGCAAACGAATAGAAGCGAGGTCTCGCCCATCCACCAGCACGCGGCCGGAGAGCGGACGATTGAAAGCCATCACCAGACTGATCAGAGTGCTTTTTCCTGAGCCGCTTGAGCCGACCAGAGCCGTGGTCGATCCGTCAGCCGCCTGAAATGAAACGTGTTTGAGAACAGGGACGCTCTCATTATACTCAAAGCTGACGTCTTCAAAGCTTATCTCGCCTTCGATCTGCTCCAGCGATTCCCGATCGGCGTCATCCTCGTCCTCAGTCGCCATGCGCTTGATCTCCCGTATCCGATCGAGACCGGCAAAGGCTTCGGTAATCTGCGTTCCGATGTTGGCGATCTCAACCAGCGGCATCGCCACCAGCATCGTGAAAGAGATGTACATGAAAAACTGGCCCGGCGTCATCGTCCCCGCGAGGACGGAACGCCCGCCGAACAGAATCAGGATCACGCTAATGCCGCCGATGATCACCGTGGAAAAGGCGGTCACGCTCGAGACGCCGGTCATCGCACGGGCGACGTTGCGAAACAGGCGATGAGCGCCGCGCGCAAAAACGATCTCTTCGCGTTTCTCTGCTGAATAAGCCTTGACGATGCGAATGCCGCCCAGAGTTTCCGCCAGCCGTCCGGTAACCTCCGCATTGATTTTGCCGCGTTCGCGAAACAGCGGGCGCAGCCGGTTGAAAGCCAGCGACATGCAGCCGCCAAAGATTGCCAGGGCAATCAGCGTGATCGAAGTCATCCGCCAGTTCAGATAGAACAAGACGCAGAGCGCGATTAACGCCGTGACGACGCTGCTGACCAGTTGCACCAGTCCGGTGCCGACGAGGTTACGAATGCCTTCGGCGTCGGTCATGATGCGCGAGATGAGCACGCCCGTCTGGGTTGAATCAAAATATTTCACCGGCAGACGCGCGACGTGCTCCTGCACGCTCTTGCGCATCTCAGTGATGGCGCGTTGAGCGGCCACGCCGAGCACTTGCGAGAGGCCGAAAGAACTCACTGCCTGAATCAAAGTCGCGACGCCCACGGCGACGGCGAGGGTCATCAGCAATTCACCCCGGTGCTTAATTATAACTTCGTCAACCAGGTACTTCGTGCTGGAAGGCAGAACAAAACCGGCGAGCCGGTTGACCACCATGAGCAAGAGCCCCACGGCGAGGCGGTAGCGATGTGCCCAAACCAGCTCTTTCGCATCAAGCCAGACCGTTGAAAGTGAAGGACGCTTTTTCTTCTCAGCCATTAGCGGGAAATCCTTTTTCTTAGTAATGCTAAAGATGCCATTGATTGGGTTCAATCACCTAACGGGCTGCTGAAAAACTGGCAGCCACAGAGACAAAGAGAAACCGAGAAAAATGAAGTCAAAAGAGTGGTCAGGCCGAATGGCTTTTCTGACCAGTCCTGATCTGCCTTTTCTCTGTGACTCCGTGGCCGATTTCGCTTTTCAATTTCCCCAGGTCACAAACATGCCGATAGCCGCCGCGGACATGATCGCCGCCGTCGACCATCCGATAATGTTGGTGAGTTTTCCGTTGACGCGTTTGCCCATCACCTTCTTGTTATTGGAAACCAACATGATCATGACGAGCAAAGGTGGGGCCAGTACGCCATTGATCACCGCGGTCCAGAACAGCGCAGTGACCGGCGCAATCTTCCAAAAATTTATCAGCATCCCCACCAATGTCGAGGCGATGATGACTCCATAAAAACGCGGCGCGGTGCGGAACTTTTCACTCAGGCCGCAATTCCATCCGAAGGCTTCGCCGATAGCGTAAGCACTCGATCCGGTCAGCACCGGCACCGCCAGAAAGCCGCAACCGATTAATCCGAGTGCGAATAGAATAGTCGCTCCGACGCCTGATAGCGGGCGTAGGGCCTGGGCCGCTTCAGTAGCTGTTTGAATATCGGTCTTGCCCGCGGCATGCAAAGTGGCCGCCGAGGCCAGAATCACAAAATAAAAGACCAGGCTGGCAAAGACCATCCCGACGTCTACGTCGATCTCGGCAATCTTGATCTCTCTGTCGGTGGCGCCCTCGCGCTCAGCTAGACTCGAGCGTCCCATCTTCAATTCTTCCTCGACCTCCTGACTTGCCTGCCAGAAAAACAGATAGGGCGAAATCGTCGTGCCCAGGATCGCCACCAGCGTCATGAGGTAAACGTGATCGAAACGAATCGTCGGGATGACCGTGGCTTTCAGTACTTCACCCCAGTGAGGCCGGGCGAGAAATGCAGCGATGATGTAGGCGAAAAGCGTCAGCGTCAGCCACTTGAAGATTCGCGAAATGAGGTTGTACGAGCAGAAGATTTGCAGCGCGACAATTCCCGCGGCGATTGGTACGACGAGAGCGATTGCGGGAATCGGCACGAGCAGATTAATGGACGCGGCAATCGCGCCGATATCGGTGCCCGCATTAATTGTATTGGCGATGACCAGCAGCGAAATGGCCGCATAGACGACCCAGCGCGGATAGTGCTTGCGGAGCACTCCGCCCAGGCCCATGCCGCTGACCATTCCGATCTTGGCGCAGATGAATTGGACCGCCGCCATCATCGGCAGAGTGAACGGCGCGGTCCATAAGGTGGCGAAACCCAGCGAGGCGCCCGCCTGGGTGTAGGTTCCGATTCCCGAAGGGTCATCGTCTGAGGCTCCGGTGATCAGGCCGGGACCGAGGATCAAGAGCAAGCGCTTGACCGGATTTCTTTCCCGATCGACCTTCGACTCAAGCGCCTCGTTGTCCGGCTTTGCAGTTTGGTTACTCGCCGTTTCGTTCTCCTCCATTCCGGACCATTCGGGTAATGTTGAGTTAACCCGAAACAAACCGAACGTGCAAATCGCAGGCTGAGAAATGCAACGAGCGCTGGGAGCGCAGACATCCTGCCTGCTTCTTCTTACTCGAGTTGAGCGTTAACAGCTCGCCCCTTATACGCAAACAAAACGGGCGACTCAATTCCTGGGTCGCCCGTATCTGGATGGAAATTCGTTTGGCTGGGAGGCAGGGACTCGAACCCCGATAGCCAGATCCAGAGTCTGGAGTCCTACCATTGGACGACCTCCCAGCAGCGAAATCGAATTTACGTAAGTCAGCCGATCAAGTCAACCGCGCGGCACTTCGCCTCCTTAACTCTTATCGCACGCCTGATTTCCTGCGATGCCGAATCGGAGTCTGGCGCAAAAAAATCCTTGCGCTGGCGCCAAAGTGAACGCAAAATAGGCAACGAGTGACGGCGGCCCTCGCGCTCCTGCCGTTGGACCTCACGTTCGTGCGTTCGACTACAGCCAAAAAGTTTGGAGCTAATGAGCGAATCACAAACGTCTGCGGACACGAATGACCTGGCGCGTTTGCGCGCCCTGGTTACGGACTATGAGACAAAGTTAACTGACGCGGCGGCGCTGGTGGCGCGAGTCAGGCATGAAATTAACAACCCACTGGCTGCTTTGTTGGGCCAGGCGCAATTGCTTCTCCGCGAGGAATTGAACGAAAAATCGCGCCGGCGAGCCGAGACGATCGAGAGTCAGGCGAAGCGGATTGAAGAGATCGTGAGTGAATTGCGCGACCTTCAAACTCCGGTGGCGGCAGTAAATCGCGCTGAAGAATAGTTGGGTCGCTTAACTGATTCGCCGTTCTCTCGCCTGAACGGCATCAACCTAAGCCAGATCGAAAAGCAGCAGCTCGGCCCGGTCATGAGCGGAGACTGAGAGTTCGCTCTCTTTGCTCACGGCCGCGCCGTCGCCCTGCTTAAGTTCCATTCCATTCAGACGAACGGTACCGCGCGCCAACTGGAGCCAGGCATGACGATGGGGCTGGAGCGAATGAGTGACAATCTGTCCGGCATCCAGCAGAGTCGCGTAGACCCGCGCATCCTGATTTATGGTTACCGCACCCTCGCGGCCATCGTCTGAGGCGATCAGTCGCAGCCGCCCGCGCCTCTCTTCCTCAGCGAATGCCTTTTCTTCATAACCCGGCGTCAAGCCGTGGGTCTTTGGTAGAATCCAGATTTGCAGGAGATGGACGGCTTCGCTCTCGGATGGATTGAACTCGCTGTGCGACACGCCGGTGCCGGCGGTCATGCGCTGGACGTCGCCCGGCCGAATTACGGAACCGTTTCCCATACTGTCGCGGTGTTCGAGCGCTCCCGACAGAATGTAAGTAATGATTTCCATGTCGCGGTGCGAGTGCGTCGGGAACCCCTGCCCCGGCGCCACGCGGTCTTCGTTGATGACCCGCAGGCTGCGAAAGTGCATATGCGCCGGGTCGTAATATTGATCGAAGGAAAACGTGTGATAGGTATCCAGCCACTCAAGATCAAAGTGGCCGCGTTCTTCTGCCTGGCGAATTGTGATCATTCGTCTTTCTCCGTACCCCCGTGGTTGATTTTGGTGCTAACGATTTAATCACCACGGAGACACGGAGGACACAGAGGTCATAAGCAGAGACTCGTTAACACGGTGTATCCGCGCGATGATCTGCGGAATGTCTTCATCAGTGTAAATCGGCAAACCGTTTAAGTTTAGTTGGCTTGTCAAGCCTCCGCGCCATTCCATGAACCGCTTTAGCGCTGTCGCCCCGTCGCAATCGTCAAGCGTCGAAAGATAAAGCGCGTCGGCTCTCTCCAGCGTCCGGCGCGCTGAAGTTTTCATCTTGTTCTCGCCCGCGCGCGCGCACATTATCGCGAAATCCGCCGCCACGTAGTCCAGAAAACTGTTGCCTTCAACCAGGACCCCGGCGGCGTTGACGCGCGACAGAGCCTGCTTGATTCCGTGCTCAACCTGATCTTCACCGACAATCACCCAGTGCACGTTCGCCGCGCCCGCATCCCAGAATCGACCCGTGTCTTTGCCCGCTTCATAGTTAGCCTCGCGTCCGGAACGAATCAAAGGTTCGTCGCGCAGCAGATCGCTGACGCAACAACCCTGCGGGTCTTTACCGCACGAGCGATAGTGCCCGCGCGTCAGCTTGATCGCTTCCCAGCCCGGCAAGCGCCGCAGCAACTCGCACATCAAAGTCGTCTTGCCGGTGTTCGAGGACAAACCGCTGACGGCAGCGATAGTTGGACCTGCTTCTTTCTTTCCGGTTTGATGATGGCTTTCTGTCCGCATTAATGACGTTGTGACTCCGCTGCGGCTTTGCCGCCGCACAGCGCGGAAAGCCTATGGCTTTCCGTCGACGATACTTTTTTCTCCGAGGCTGCGCCTCGGGGGAGGCGTAGCCTCCATTTCTAATTAACAACCTTGCCGCTAAGGCAGAGCCTTACCGCACTGTGCTGAGGCAGAGCCTCAGTCTATGTGATAGTCGCGATCAGAATAGCTGCCAGACGCTGCAGCCCTTCAGCATCAGCTTCGTCGAATCTTGCCAATACCGGGCTATCGAGATCCAGCACGCCGATAAACTCATCATTCTTGATCAACGGTACCACGATTTCCGAATACGAGGCGCTGTCACAGGCAATGTGCCCGGGAAACTCGTGCACGTTCGGCACGATAGTAGTTGCGCATTTCGCGGCTGCCGTGCCGCAGACGCCCTGGCCGATACGGATGCGCACGCAGGCAGGCTGCCCCTGAAACGGTCCCAACATCAGTTCGCCGTCAGTGGCAAAATAAAATCCCGCCCAATTCAGATCCGGCAAAGAATGAAAGATCAGGGCGGAGAAGTTCGCGGCATTGGCAATCAGATCGCGTTCGCCGGCGAGCAGACTGCTGAGTTGCACAGCGAGCTGATCGTAAAGTTCGCTTTTCGAGGTTGTGCTTGATTCTGCGAGTTGAAAGGTCATGTTTCGATTCATCAACCACAGAGGACACGGAGGTTCTCAAACGCAAACCTTTCTATCCCTCTGTTGATTTCTCTGTGTCCTCTGTGGTGAAACTTTCCGCCGACCGAATACTAATCACCACCGATTTCGAAGCCGGTGTGTGACTCTTGTCCGCATAGTGGCGCACGGGGACCAGCACGTTAGCTTCCGGAAAATAAGTTGCGGCGCTGCGTCGGGGAATGTTGTAGGGCACGACGGTAAAGTGGCGCGCGATGCGTTCTTCGCCTTCAAAATGGCTGATCAGATCGACAACCTGGCCCTCCTTTAACTTAGCCAGACGAATATCGGCGCGATTGAGAAACACCACGCGCCGGCCGTTGTGAATGCCGCGATAGCGATCGTCCAGCCCATAGATTGTCGTATTGAATTGATCGTGACTGCGCATGGTCATCATCAGAAACTGTCCCGGCTTTAGCTCGTGTATCGGCAAAGGATGGACCATGAAATGCGCTCGACCGTCTTCGGTTTTGAATTCAAGTGTGCGAATCGGATTCGGCAGATAGAATCCCCCGGGATGTTTGGCGCGCTCGTTATAGTTTTCAAAGCCGGGGACGACATGCTCGATGTGTCCGCGAATGAGATCGTAGTTTGCGGTCAAGCTGTCCCAATCAACCGTAGACCGATCAGTCAGCACAGCTTTCGCCAGTCCAGCCACGATTGCGGGTTCGCTTAATAGTTGATCCGAAGCCGGCGCCAGCCGACCCTGCCAGCCTTCAACTACTGCCATGGAGTTTTCGGTCGTGATGAACTGTGGCCCGCCGGCCTGCTGATCAATTTCGGTGCGCCCGAGGCAAGGCAGAATCAGCGCCTGCCGGCCGGTGATCAAGTGCGCGCGATTCAGCTTGGTCGAAACGTGCGCAGTCAACTGACAACGCCGCAAAGCTTCGGCGGTGTATTCAGTGTCCGGCGTGGCGGAAAGAAAGTTGCCGCCGAGGGCAAAAAATACTTTCGCTTTCCCTTCGTGCATCGCCTGAATCGCTCCCACCGTATCGAGGCCATGGTGGCGCGGCGGTTCGAAGCCGAATTCCTTGCCCAGCTTATCCAGAAAGTCATCGCCTGGCTGTTCCCAGATGCCCATCGTGCGGTCACCCTGCACGTTGCTATGACCACGCACCGGACACAAGCCGCTGCCCGGCTTGCCCAACTGCCCGCGCAACAACATCAGGTTGATAATTTCCTGGATGTTGCCGACCGCGTTCTTGTGCTGAGTCAGGCCCATTGCCCAACAAAAAATCACGCGCTCAGATTCAACAAAAATGCGCGCGGCATCTTCCAGTTGACTCTTGGTAACGCCGGCTTGGTCGAGAATGTCGCCGAGATGAACCCGGCCCAACGCTGCTTTAAAATCTTCAAACCCCGTAGTGTGACCATTAATGAATTCCTGATCGAGGACCTGGCCGGGCCGGCGCTCATCGGCGTCGAACACCTCTTTCATGATTCCTTTGAGCAAGGCGACGTCGCCATTGACGCGCACCTGTATGAAAAGATCGGCCAGCTTCGTTCCTTCACCAAGAAAAGTCCAAAATTCCTGTGGATGTTTGAAGCGGGTAAGACCAGTCTCAGGGAGCGGATTGATGTGCACGATGGTGCAGCCGCGCCGCTTCGCCTGCAGCAGCGAAGTCAACATGCGCGGATGGTTCGTGCCGGGGTTCTGGCCGATTACAAAAATTGCGTCGGCGAGATTAAAGTCCTCCAGCGTCACAGTACCTTTGCCAAAACCGAGTGCCTCTTTCATTCCGGTGCCGCTGGATTCATGGCACATGTTCGAACAATCAGGCAGATTGTTTGTGCCAAACTGTCGCACGAAGAGTTGGTAGAGAAAGGCGGCTTCATTACTGGCGCGGCCTGAGGTGTAAAAGACGGCTTCATCCGGCGAGGCCAATGACTTTAGTTCAAGAGCGATCAGGGCGAACGCGTCCGACCAACTAATAGCCTGGTAATGATCGTCGCCGGCGCGCCGGACCGTTGGCTGCGTGATTCGCCCTTGCTGGTTGAGCCAGAGATCGGACTGCCGCGCCAATTCCGTCACGCTCCACTGTTGAAAAAACTCAGGCGTGACGCGTTTGGTGGTGGCTTCATCGGCGACGTGCTTGGCGCCCTCTTCGCAGAACTCGAAATGCGAGCGCTCGCCGTCCGGCTCGGGCCAGGCGCAGCCGGGACAATCGATACCTTCCTTCTGATTCAATTGGAGCAGCGTGCGCGTGCCGCGGACGACGCCCATCTCACCAAAAGCGTATTTTACCGCGGTGATCGCGGCGGGAATTCCGCCGGCAACTTTGCCGATGGGTTTGACCAGCAGCGTGGAGGTTTCTTCAGGAGGCTGCGCTCCTGATTTGGGAACCCGATCTTCTTTCTTTGTGGTCATCTGAGAAAGCCAGGGAGAAATATTTTCCAGCCCAACGAGATTATAACGTCTTCCGACTCGATCCAAGTTAATGCTGGGAGCGCGGACGTCTCGTCCGCACCGCGCCGGAGGCGCGAAGTCGTCTCAGTGTCTCGATCAATTCGTAGCAATTCGTTCATTCGCGCTTCGCGCTCAGTGCGGACGAGACGTCCCAGCGAAACGGAGTTCATTTCGCGTCGCTGATCAAAACAACGTCGTTCGTTTGCATACCGCGCGATACCAGCAGACGGCCGTCACGTGACCAATCGAACGAAAAGATCCGGCTGTCCTTCAAGTTAGTCACCTGCTTTGGCGCTCCGCCGTCAAGCGATTGAGACCAAAGATTATCGAACCCGCCGCGACGGTCGACATATGTCAGACCGCGACCGTCCGCGCTCCAGCGGATCAAAACATCCCAATTGACTTGCACCGTGGGCGGAACGTCGAAAATTCTTACCAATCCGCCGGCTGGGAAGGGGAAGGGAATAACTCCCAGGCGCCACGGTCCGTTCTGTTGATTATCTCCATACCATCCTGCAATCCAGTTTCCGTCCGGCGATACAGCCGGCCGCATCAACACTCTGTCCGTAATCAGGATCGCCGTTCCGCCTTCGATGGGTACTTTCCAGAGAGTGCCGGGGTTGGCGGGATCAAAATGTTGATAAATTACCCACTTGCTGTCGCCAGAGAATTGAGGCCAGTTGCTTTCCTGTTGACCATTGGTTAATTGTCGCGGATTGCTTCCATCGCGGTCAGCCACCCAGACTTGAAATATGCCCGAACGATTCGAATGAAAAGCAATGTGGCGCCCGTCAGGCGAAACTGCTGCCCCGTAGTTACGTCCGGCGTCGGTCAGATTTCTTGAGTTCGAACCCTGGAGATCTGTTTCATATATATTCGCGTTGCCGCTGGCGTCCGACGCGTAAATGATTTTGCCATCCGGTGCCCAACAGGTATCGAAATATCTGCCTGCGCCCGAAGTGACCGCGGCGACGCGGTTAGGTTCCGCCTTCGGCGCCGCCCAAATATTTGAGACTACCTGTCGCTGCACTGTAACGATCGCGGCGGAATCCGCGGTCAAGCTCGAGCCGAGGTAATCACTCAAGTCGTTGGTGATTTGTCGCGCCGACCCGTCGCGCGCCAGAAGCCAGAGCTGAAAGAACGAAGCGTTTTGCGCCTTAGCCGTGACCATCAAACCGCTGGCGTCCTCTAACATTGAGACGCCGTCCAGCAGCTCAAACTTCTGACCCGTCAAAGTAACAATATTTTCCGATCGGTCCGAAAGGCGAACTTCGTAAAGTCTGAGGAAGGAACTACCCAATTCAGTATTAACCAGGGCCGCACTTAGCTTCTGATCGTCACTCGACCAGGCCGGCCGGGCATCCCAGTTCCATCCGAATCGCTCGGGCCATTTTTGCGTGGCAACTGCCTGTTCGCCACTGCCGTCGGCGTTTGCCACCATCATCCGGTCTTCTCTTTTTTCCCCCTCATAACGAAAGAAAGCAATCTTCTTTCCATCATGCGACAGTCCCTGTGGTCCGTTATAGAGGTCTACTTTTACTGCTGGGGCGCCCATGGCCAGCACCGGAACTTTGTAGAGTTCAGGATGTTGAATTGCACCGGGACCAGCGTAGCCATAAAAGATGAAGTTACTGTCCGGAGAAAAGGCGATGCCAAGGTATCGGCCCTCGCGCGCGGGCAAGAGGCGCACGTTGCTATCCACAGCCGTCTGTCGCAACCAGAGACTCTGCTGGCCTCCTTCACTCAACACATAGGCCACATATTTTCCGTCCCGAGAGATGGCGGCAAAGGCTGCATTGCCGTTAGTGGTGAGTTTGGTGACTTTGATGCGCTGGAAACGCCCGGTGGCATTTGGAGCGAGAAGCTTGCTGACGAAATAATAACCAAAGAAACTTATTGCACTAAAGACCAGCACAGCGATAACGATCAGAGCGGTTCGGTTGAGTTTAGCGGATGGGCGCTCGACACTAACTGTCTGAGTGTGTCGCGTGGTGTCGACCTGGTCTGTCGTTCGATGAACATCAGCCTGCGTCTGCTCGGCGGAAAACGAAGGCGCGACTGAACGATCCCCTTCGACCTGCAATTCGCGTCGCAGGCTGCGCAAGTCGATCGCCATCTCTTTAACCAACTGATATCTCTCGTCACGATTCTTTCGCAGCGCCTTTTTGACGATCCGCTCCAGTTCCGCCGGCAAATCCGCAACTGATTCTGCCAGCGGCGGCTGATCTTTCTCGATAATGGCGACCACTACATCGGTCGGTGTCTCTCCGGCAAACGGCGCACGCCCGGAGATCATTTCATAAAGCACGACACCCAGACTCCAGATGTCTGTGCGCGCGTCGACATTGACGCCGCGGGCTTGTTCGGGGGACATATAAGCAACCGTGCCCATCACCAGTCCCGGAGTCGAGGTCCGCAGCAGCGTCGTTGCGGTGAGACTGTTAAAGCCGCCGGATTTTTCCGTCAGCTTGGCCAGCCCGAAATCCAGCACCTTCACATAGCCGTCACGACGAATCATAAGGTTTTCAGGCTTGATGTCCCGATGAACGATGCCGGCTTCGTGAGCAGCGACCAGCGCGTCGGCGACCTGGATCGCCATGTCCAGTGCTTCACCCGGCGATAAAGCGCTGGCCGCGAGTCGCTGTCGCAGGGTGACGCCTTCGACATGCTCCATGGTAATGAATGGACGCCCGTCTTCGGTCTCGCCGACTTCATGGATAACGCACACGTTGGGATGGCTGAGCCCAGAAGCGGCACGGGCCTCCTGCTCAAAACGTTTAAGTCTCTTCTCGTCGCTGGTGAAATAGGCAGGCAACAACTTTAGCGCGACACGCCGCCCCAGCTTGGTGTCTTTGGCGAGATAGACCTCGCCCATGCCGCCTTCGCCGATCTCGGCCAGGATTTCGTAGTGACTTACTTTTTGGCCGGGCGCGAGTTTGTCCTGGTTTCCCACGAGTGAATCAGCCGCGGCTTCCACCGCCGGCGACTCCATAAAGCTTTCGGCCTGCTCGTAAGACTTGATCAATGATTCGACTTCGCGGCGCAAAGCTTCATCGCCCGCGCTGGCCTCGTTGAGAAACGCGTCGCGCTCCGCGAACGGGCGCGCCAACACCTGTTCGAACAGCTCCTTTACTTCTTCCCAGTTTGCCGAGCCGGTTTTATTCATCACGACTAATTTCCCGATACAGCCACGCCTTGGCAACTTTCCAATCACGTTTCACAGTCGCCGGCGAAATTTGCAAGGCGGCCGCCGTTTCATCGACATTCAGTCCGCTAAAAAATCTCAGCTCTACAATCTTACTTTGCTGAGGATCAATTTTCCCCAGACGATTCAACGCTTCATCAAGCTCCACCAAATCCAGGTCAGGATCCTTTGTAAGTGAGGTGGCGTCGGTAAGCGAAACCCTGATATCGGAGCCGCCGCGCTTGGCGCGATGTTTCGTCCGCGCATGGTCGACCAGAATGCGCCGCATCATTTGCGCGGCAATGCCGAAAAACTGCGCCCGATTCTGCCATTGCACGCTCTTCTGATCGATCAGGCGCAGATAAGCTTCGTGAATCAGCGCTGTTGTTTGCAGCGTATGGCCGGGGCGCTCGCGCCGTAAATAGCGCGCTGCCTGTCGCCGCAACTCGTCATAGACAATGGGAACCAGTTTGTCGAGCGCCTCTTTGTCACCATTGTTCCAGGCAATCAACAGTTGTGTGACATTCTGCGGCGTCTGCGCCATTCGTTGCTCCGGTTGAAATTGTCTTCAGGAACTTGCTGATCGTTATTACGAATCAGCATAGATATGGGTTCGGCCGACGTCAATTCTGATTCCTTTTCAGAGCGGGGCACTAGCCCGACCGTCAGGGAGGGCTCCTTGTGTCACATTTCTTGAGCCCTCCCTCACGGTCTGGCTAATGCCCCGGTGACACACCCTGCTTGCTCCCTCACGCCTTTCCCTAACTATGAACGCGACTTTCTTTGACGGGATGTGCCATTTTCCGGCTAACGCGCCGAAAAGACTTTGAGCCCCTTTTCCCACCAACGTCGCGTTACTAGATGAAGGCCGCAATTAAGCTGGCCTGAAACGATTAGGAGGATGTTATGAAATACACAGGATTGAGAACTATCGCGATGCTGGGCCTTTTCTTTGTGCTGGCCGTTATGACGGCAAATGCACAGACAGGCGGCAGGATCGAGGCGAGCGTCCCATTCGATTTCGCCGCCGGCGAGACGAAGCTGAAGGCTGGCGACTATACCGTCAAGCGCATCTCAAAGGACGCATTGCAGCTCAGCAATGCGCAGACAAAGACGAGCGTGATCGTGTTGGCGCCGCTCACGATTCAGCAGACACGAAACGATGCGCCGGAACGGCTGGTATTCAAACGCTATGGGAACGAATATTTCCTCTCTCAGGTTTGGACTAACCGGGCTGCGGACGGACGCGGACTCTTCGCTTCAAAGACTGAGAACCGGCTGGCAAAAGAAATGGACAAAACGCGGCAACGGCCGCAATCAGTCGAGATTGTCGCGCACACGAAGTAATGTCTGATCACAACTGGTCGATTGCGGAAGGGAGCGGGCCTCGTCGAGGTCCGCTCTTTTTGTTTTTTCTCGGTGGCGCAGAGACTGCAAGCCGATACTCGCCCTTCCGAATAAACATTTGACTTAGCACCCGCCTTTAGCTTAAAAGCATCTTCTTCTCTCTATTAATCTGAGTTCATCAAGAACCGACGCTTCATGCCGCCAGTCTCCGAAGGAGTCCAAATGAATCTCAAACGAATCGGCCGCTTGCTGATGGCAAGCTTGCTGTTGATTTCTGCCGCCGCGTTGTCAGTCCGCGCGCAAAACGGATACAGTCGCGACCCGAGCCAACCCATCGATGACGAGTACACGAAGAAGATTCGCGAGTACACCACCGAAACATTTTTCAATTCGCCTCTAACTGACTATTTGCCGGCGTCGCCAAACGTACCGACGCCGAAAGTCGTGCTGGGTGATGTCGCCGGATCGCCGGGCAAGCTGCCTTACGCGGAAGACGTCTATCGCTACTTGCGCCTGCTTGAGAAAGCCAGCCCGCGGGTACGGGTCTTTTCGATCGGCACTACCGAAGAAGGCCGCGAAATGATTGCCGTGGCGATCGCTTCCGAAACACTGCTCGCCCGAATGGAAGAGAATCGCGCGCGCCTGACGAAGCTGGGCGATCCGCGCACGATCAATTTCGATGAAGCCGAAGCCGATCGCCTGGTGGCCCAGTCTTTTCCCATCTATTACATCACCGGCACGATTCACTCGGTTGAGACCGGCGCGCCGACAGCTTTGATGGAACTCGCTTATCGTCTGGCGGTCGATGATAGTCCTTACATCAAGTCGATTCGCGACAATATGGTCACGCTGATCACACCGGTGGTCGAGGTCGACGGCCGCAATCGCATGGTCGATGTTTACAACTGGCACCTGGCTCACCCGCATGAAAACTGGCCGCCGCTGCTTTACTGGGGCCACTATGTCGCGCACGACAACAATCGCGACGCGATGGGTTTGTCGCTCAAGCTGACGCGCAACATCATGAAGGTCTATCTCGATTGGAAGCCGATTGTCCTGCACGATCTCCACGAATCTGTTCCTTATCTTTATGACAACACGATCGGTGATGGGCCGTACAACGCCTGGGTCGATCCGATTCTGACGGACGAGTGGCAGATGATCGGCTGGAAGAACGTTTCCGAAATGACCAAGTTCGGCATGCCTGGAGTGTTTGCGCACGGCACGTTCGATACCTGGTCGCCCGGGTATCTGATGTTTATTGCAGCGACGCACAACGGCATCAGCCGGCTTTACGAAACCTTCGGCAATGCCGGCGCCGACACTCTCGTGCGCACGCTTTCGCCGGACGAATACTCGCGCACATGGTATCGCCAGAATCCGCCGCTGCCGCGCGCGAAATGGTCACAGCGCAATAACAATAATTATGAGCAGACGGCGTTGCTTATCTCGCTCGACTATTTCAGCAAGAACAGCAAGTTGTTCCTCAAGAACTTTTATTTGAAAGCCCGGCGATCGATTGAAAAGCCGAAGAACGAAGGGCCGGCCGCGTACGTCTTTCCGGGTGACGATCCACGTCCCGGTAACCAGGCGAACCTCTTACGAGTGCTGCAGTTGCAAGGATGCGAGATTCATCGCGCCACCGCGCCGTTCACGGTGAGCGTGAGAAAGAAAAAATCCGATAGCGGTAACGGTAAGCCGGCATCAGCGAGTAGTCCGTCGTCTACAGCCAAGGCGGCACCTTCGCCGGCTGCCAAGCCTTCTGATACCGAGGCGCGCACTTTCCCTGCCGGCAGTTACATCGTGCGCATGGATCAGCCTTACAGCCGTATCGCCGACGCGTTGCTCGACTATCAATACTGGAGCCCGAAAGATCCGCAACAGGATGTTTATGACGACACGGGCTGGACCTTTGGCGAGTTGGGCAACGTGCAGGTGGCGCGGGTCACGGACGTGAAAGTTCTGAGCGCGGCGATGGAAAGGGTCAACGGCGAAGTACGTTCACCGGGCGGGGTGAGTGGCAGCGGCTCGATCTATGTCGTCAATCACAACGCCGATAACAACCTGATCACGCTGCGCTATCGTCTGCGGAAAGCGACGTTCGAAGCTGCGGAAGAACCGTTCGAAGCGGCGGGAAAGAAATTCAATCGGGGCTCGTTCATCATCCGCAATGCCTCGGCTGATGAGTTGAATCAGGTTGTCTCCGAGCTTGGATTGCAGGCCGTCGCTGTCGGTCAGCCGCCGGTAGTCAAAGCCCACGCGATTAAAGTTCCGCGGGTTGCGATCCTGCATACCTGGCTGAGTACGCAGGATGAAGGCTGGTGGCGCTTGGCTTTCGATCAGATGCAGGTGCCTTTCGACTACATCAGCACTCAGGAGGTGTCGAAGGATGCCGACCTGAATCGAAAGTACGACGTGATCGTTTTTGCTCCCGTGGACCGCGGCATCAACGCGATCATTCAGGGCCTGCCGATGTACGGCAATGCGATCCCGTGGAAAAAAACTGATTTGACGCCGAACATGGGCGGCTTTGCTTCAACTGATGACATCCGTCCCGGTCTCGGTTGGTCCGGGATCGCCAACCTGCAAAACTTTGTGAAGCGCGGCGGGGTTTTCATCGGCACAATGGACACCGCCGACCTGGCCGTCTCAACCGGGTTCACTCCGGGAGTTTCGATCCAACGTTCACAACGTTTGAAGGCCATCGGCGATGTGCTGCGAACAAAGTTTGTTGACTCCGCCAGTCCCATCGCTTACGGGTATGGCGATTCGCTTTCGATCTACTGCTTCAACGGGCCGATCTTCAACATCAGCAACGTCGCCGGCGGTGGTGGGCGACGTGGACCCCGTAATACCGATCGCCCGACCGGCCGCGGCACGCTGGAAGATCCTGACGTGGTACAGGGCCGGCCTCCGGCTGAGGCGCCTGAGCCGCTGCCGAATTCTGAATTTTGGGAAGCGGCGCCAATCACTGAAGAGCAGCGCCGCAATCTGATTGGCTTGATTCCGCCCGCGCTGCGCCCGAGGGTGGTGCTGCGTTACGCGGACTCGCGTGAGCTTTTGGTGTCCGGTTTGCTTGATGGTGGTGATGAAATCGCGCAACGCGCCGCGGTGATCGATTCGCCGCTCGAGCGCGGCCACGTCGTGCTCTTCTCAAACAATCCCTTCTGGCGCGGACAGACCGCGGGCAGCTACTTCCTCGTCTTTAACGCGATTCTGAATTTCGATAATTTGAATGCGGGCAGGAAACTGGACCAGAAATAAGGCGTGAAATCCGCAGATTGCGCAGATTACACAGAGGACCTTGAGAGCTACGGAGTGCTTACCAGGTTTGATTCTCCATGGCGCCCATAACGATGCCGACGTCTGGTGAGATACCGTTAATCTGTGTCATCTGCGTAATCTGTGGATGGAGATTTAGGCGATTGACGTAAGTTCGAGGTAAAAGATGAAACGTCTCATGCCCCTGTTTTCGATTCTCCTGTTCTTCAGTTCTGCTCTGCTTGCGCAGAGCAGAACTAATTCAGAAACGAAAATCCAAACCATCGCCGAAAAAGTCGCCGGCATGGAAAAGTTTCCCGGCTACGTTCCCTTCTACTGGGACGCCAAAGCCGGCAAAGTCTGGCTGGAGATCGACAAGTGGAATTCCGAGTTTCTTTATGTTGAGTCTCTGCCCGCCGCCATCGGTTCGAACGATATCGGTTTGGATCGAGGCCAGCTTGGCCAAAGTTACGTCGTGCGCTTTGAACGCACCGGGCCTCGCGTTCTGTTGATAGCATCGAACTACGGCTTTCGTGCGAACAGCGACAACGCCGACGAACGCCGCGCGGTCAAAGACGCTTTTGCCGAATCGACGCTGTGGGGATTTGAAGTTGCGGCCGAAGAAGGCGGCCGGGCGCTGGTCGACGCCACCGCCTTTTACCTGCGCGACGCGCATCAGGTTCCGAACACGCTGCAACGTTTGCAGCAGGGAGTCTTCCGTTTGGATCCAACTCGCTGCGCTTTCTATCTCAGAAACACGAAAAACTTTCCGCAGAACACTGAAGTCGAAGCGACGCTTACCTTCACCGGCGAAGAACCGGGTCCAATGCTGCGGCAGGTAACGCCGAATCCCCAGGCGATCACCGTGCGCGAGCATCATTCGTTTGTTGAGTTGCCGCCGTCGGGATTTAAGCCGCGCGCTAATGATCCGCGCTCCGGCTATTTCGGAATTGACTACATGGATTTTGCCGCGCCAATCAGCGAGCCGATCACGAAGCACTACATTAGCCATCATCGTTTAGAGAAAAAGGATCCAGCGGCGGTCATCAGCGAGCCGGTCAAGCCGATCGTGTACTACGTCGATCGCGGCGCGCCTGAGCCGGTGCGCTCCGCATTGATCGAAGGCGCTAGCTGGTGGAACCAGGCGTTTGAAGCTGCCGGATACCGCAACGCGTTTCGGGTCGAAGTCATGCCGGCCAATGCGGACCCGATGGACGTGCGCTACAACGTGATCCAGTGGGTGCATCGGTCGACGCGCGGCTGGTCATACGGTAACGCGCTCACCGATCCGCGCACGGGAGAAATCATTCAGGGCCGGGTGAGCTTAGGCTCTTTGCGCGACCGGCAGGACTTTCTCATCGCCGAAGGATTATTAGCGCCTTACCAGAAAGGCAAGTCGGACACGGCCAGGATTATGGAGTCGATCGTGCTCGCTCGTCTGCGGCAACTCGCGGCCCATGAGGTCGGCCACACGCTCGGACTGCAACACAATTTTGCCGCCAGCATTTCAGATCGCGCTTCCGTCATGGATTATCCGGCGCCGCTGGTGAAGCTCGGCCCTGACGGGATCCCGAATATTTCCGACGCGTACGCGCGCGGCATTGGCGAATGGGACAAGGTGACGATTGCTTATGGCTATCAGGATTTTCCCGCCGGGACCAATGAACAAGACGCGCTCGATAAAATTCTGAGCGATGCTTTCAAACACGGACTCGTGTATCTCACCGATCAGGATGCGCGGCCTCCAGGAGCTTCCAGCTCAGTCGCCCATCTTTGGGACAACGGCAAGAACGCCGTGGATGCGCTCAGCGATTTAATGAAGGTGCGCGCGGCGGCGCTCGATCGGTTTGGCGAAAACAATATTCGCGAAGGCGCGCCGATGGCCACGCTCGAAGATGTGCTCGTGCCGCTCTACATGTATCACCGCTATCAGGTTGAAGCGGCGGCGAAGTTGGTCGGCGGAGAGGATTACACGTTCAGCCTACGCGCGAAAGGTGACAAGAACCCGCAGATTGTTCCGCCGGAAGAGCAAAGACGCGCGCTATCAACTGTACTTGATACCTTAAGGCCGGAAGCGCTGGCGCTGCCCGAATCCTTACTGCGTCTGATTCCGCCGCGGCCACCGGGTTACCCGCGCACACGGGAAGACTTTCGCATTCGCACTTCGCCTAACTTTGACGGCCTGGCGCCGGCGGAAGCATTCGCCAATCATCTCTGCGACTTCTTATTTAATCCGGAGAGGGCGGCGCGGCTGGTGGAATTTCACGCGCGCGATCCGCGTTATCCCGGCTGGGATGAAGTGCTGGATAAAATTATCGAAGCGACCTGGAAGGTCCCCGTCGGTTCGGGTTATCACGCCGAAATTCGTCGCACAGTGAACGCGGTGGTGCTGAACGATTTGATGACGCTGGCAGCGAACGACCGCACCTCGAATCAGGTGCGCGCGATCGCGGAGTACCGACTGAGTCTATTAAGAGATTGGCTGATGACCCAGCGCGATCTTACAAGCGACGACGAACAGCGTGCTTTCATCGTCTATGCCGCGAACCAGATCAGGCGCTTTCAGGAAGATCCAAAGAAAATGAACCTTACCCGCCCAAACGCTCCGCCCGACGGCCAGCCGATTGGGATGGATTGGTGGACGCTCTCTGATCGAGAGTGGTGCGATTGGAACTAGGTCGGTTACTTCATCGGCATCGCAATCCGAAAGCATTGACAGGTATTGCGGCTTCAAATAAATTATCAGGGCTCTAAACATTGTTCCACCAAAGAGCGCCTTGCGTCTTTGATTCTCTGCTAACCTCGTACACGCCTGGTGTCTCTCAATAGTGCGACCTTCAACCCTGACAGGAGGCTCCCGCAATGACGGCTCAGGAATTTTTCGACCAGACCCTGTCGGCGTTTGATGCCGGCAAATTCGATGAGGCGTTGAAAGCTGCCGACGAAGCCATTGCAGCTTCCCCTGAGGCCGATCAGCGTGCAGCCGCCTGGTATATGAAGGGGGTCAGTCATGAGTCTCTCGGGAATCTTCCGGACGCCATCGCTGCCTATACCGAGGCCAGTAAACTCGATCCATCCCAAGCCCAGACCTGGTTTCGTCTAAGTAAGCTCCTCATTGTCACGGGCCAATTTCCGGATGCTCTGGCCGCGGTCAATAAGGCAATTGAAGTCGAGCCTTCCCTGGCCAATGATGCCGAGGCCCTTTCGGTATTGATGACCGCACTTAACGAGACCGAAGACCCAACCGGTGCCCTCAAGAAACTCGAGGACGCTGGTAAGTCGGATCCCCAACTTCTCGAAAATGGTTATCTACGGCTCCTTGAAGGTGTATCCCAAAACGCTCTTGACGCGCCCCAAAGAGCGCTGGAGGCTTTGAGCAAGGCGGAAGCTTTGATTAAGGAGCCGTCTCAACTCGGGCTCGTGTTGCTACAGCAAGGCCTGGCACTGCAACAACTCGGCGAACATGCGAAGGCGGTCACAGCTTTCAAAGGCGCCGGCGATCTGATGCCGCTGGGCCAGCGTGGCTTCCTCTGGCTGAGAAAGGCATCAAGCGACCTGGCCCTGGACGACCGCGCGGCGGCGAATGAAGCCGTCAACCAGGCGGCGAGCGAACCGGTTCAGCAAGCTCAATTCTTCTTCATCAAAGGAACCGTGCTCCTCGCTTTGGAGCGTTACGATGAAGCGCTGTCTGATTTCGATCGGGTAACAGACCTCGAGCCCCAGGCAGTTCCGGGATGGGACCAGAAGGCGGCGTTGCTTATTCGCTTGCAGCGATTTCCGGAAGCGATTGCAGCAGTCGACAAGCAGATTGATGTAACACCTGATGAAGTCTCGAAGACATCGCTCAGAATCTTACAGGCAGCGATTAATCTTAAGCAGGGCACCTTCGATGCCGCTCTGGCTCAGCTGGATCTGGCGGCCGCACTAGATTCGAACGCGGAAGAAGTTCCGAGGTTTCTCGAAATTAGAACCCAGGCTCTTTTAGCACTTGGCCGCACTGATGAAATCGACCGGATGTTTCAGGATTTGGCGGCGAATCCCGCTCGCAACGACGACGCGGTGTTTCAGAATATCTGGGCTAACGCGCTTCTGCTAATAGGCAAGAACAGGGAAGCGATGGAGAAGTTCGAAGCTATCGCGTCTCACGAGCCGGCGGACGGGAAGTCCGGAGAGTGGCTCGCGTACGGCAACGCCCTATCTGTGCGGGCCAGTTTCCACAAAGCGCTCGAGGCACTTGACCAGGCGCAAGCTCTCGACTCGAACCTGAGTGTCTCGCTGGATTATCTGGCCCCCTTAATGCTTTCGTTGTCGGGTGTGGGTCGCCATGAAGACGCGTTGAAGGCAGCCGGCGCCTTCTTGCAGGTTGATCCCGCTAACGCAATTCCGCACCTGTTTTCCGGAATTGCGCTGGCCGGCCTGGAGAAATATCAGCAAGCTCTTGCCGAGTTCGATCAGGCCATCAAGTTTGCGCCGCAGAGTATCTCAACGAAGCTTTTTGAGGCCAGCGCCCTGATTCAAAAGGGCTGGGTGCTGCTGGCCTTGAAGGAGCCGAACGAGGCACTTCTCGCTTTTCAAAAAGCAGCCGTGACTGCCGAGGAAATCAGCGGCGTTCCCAATGAAATCGCCGCTTTGCTTGGTCAGGGTCTCACTTTTTACCTCCGCAGTAAGACCGAACCGGACGCGCAAAAGGAAGCGTCTCGGGCAGAGGGTCTAAAAGTTACGAACCAGGCAGTCGAACTTAGCAGGGGTCTTCCCGATGGTCCGATTCCCGCGATCGCCTGGTCGGTAAAGGGAGACATCCTGTCCTGGCTGGAACGATATGAGGAAGCGCTAATCGCATATCGAAGAGCCTGCGAGTGCCATCCGGACGCTGCGCGTTACCACATCAAGCTGGGAGAGGCTTACGAGCGATTGCAGGATCACGATCAAGCTATAGAAGCTTTCGACGAAGGAGCACAGAAAGCTGAGACCGCGGACGAAAAGGCCGAGGCCTGCTTTGGAACGGGAAGGAACCTCCGGCTGCTCCAGAGGTACGAGGAGGCCATCGAAGCTTGTCGAAACTCGATTGCCGCAAGCGGTGAAAACGAAAATATCCTGGAGCTGCTCGGAAGGTGTTACGCCGAGCTTGATCGGAACCAGGCGGCCTTGCAGACATATCGTCGAGGCTGGGCGATTGGCAAGCCCAATCAGCGATCGGCGGCCTGTGCTTTGGGCGTTAGCGCGGCTTTACTTGCAGAGGGCCGCAACGCCGAGGCCCGCAGGTTCCTGGAAAAGGCCGAGAAGGAAACGACATTTACCGGAGAGCTCTATTACAACCTGGGGGTTGTGCTGTATCGCTTGAAACAAGTTCGGCCTGCCGTGGCCGCCTTGCGGAAAGCTGCAAAGCAAGGCGTTGCCGGAGCAGAAGAATACGCCAACCAGCTCGAAGGCGGAGGCGGCCAAAGCCGAACCTGGTTGGACTTCTGGTTCGGTACCGCAGCGTGGGCGCGCAAGCCCCTGGGAATCGTCTTGCTCTTCTTGCTTGTCGTGGCCCTGCTTCCGTCAATACTTAAACCCAACGCCCTCTCATTCTTGCCGTGGCTCGACTTGGCAAAAGAGTGGAAGACTATGCTGATTCCGATTGTTTTGCTGTTGACCTTGCTGCTGCTACCTATTTTAAAGCAAGTTTCGGTAGGCCCGATGAAGTTGGATGTCTCACAACCTGAGCCGCAGGTCGGTCGTCCAGATCTGGATACAGCACTGAAGGCTTTGCAAGTAGCCAGCCCGACCACTGCGCTGATCCCGGTAACACCTGAGCCGGGTCGCCAGAATTAAAATTGCGGTGTCCTGACTGATCAGTCCGACTTCGAAAGAGAACCTGCCAGCGTGGAGGGCATTGACCTCACGCCGCGATGCGTGGGCGACTTCTTCGACCAGCCAAGAAGACAAGCACCGTCAAGACAGTCGTCACTGCGGCCGAGAGCAGGCAGTACTGGCACAAGTGTCGAATCACGAACGCCTGCAAATAGAGCAGCCAGAGTGTCATCAGAAACATTCCGGCCACCAGCGCCGCCAGTAGCGGCCTGGCGAATCGATAGTTGAAAGCGGCCAGGATCGACAGACTGAAGACAGTGAAATATGCGAAAGCGCCGATTGCCGCCAAAGGAACGGATCCGATTTGCGCATAAGGACTGCTAAGAACTTCGGAACAGCCGGAAATGATTGTGCAGCGCAGACTCTCGCCGGTGAGATGCTGGATGGTTAAGTAGAGGGCGTCGGCCAAACCGATCAGGGAAAGCAGCGCCGAAATGAAATACCCCCAGGCGAATCGTTTGCTCGCCTGGGCCAAAGCGTTAGCGGTCATTTAGGATTCGCTCCGCTTAACGCCTGATTGATCATCGCGCGCAACCCATCGGGCTTCCACGATTCACCTTTCGCTTCGTTGCCGTTGACAAAGAAGGTCGGCGTTGCGTCTACCCCGAGAGCGTGCGCGCGCTTTCCGTCCTGAAAGATGCGTGCGGCCACGACCTCGCCATTCAGATCGCGCATGAAGCGATCCGGATCCAGGCCAATCTGTTTAGCGTAATCGACGAACAAGGGCACGACGTCTTTAACCTCGCTCCACGCTTTCTGGTTCTCGTAAAGCTTGTCGTGCATCTCCCAGAAGCGGCTCTGTGCGCCGGCAGCTTCGGCCGCTTGCGCCGCGATTAAGGCATGCTCATGCGTCGGCACCAGCGGTCGCTCACGAAAGATGACCCGCAGACGATCGCCAAACTCAGCTTCCATCTTCTTGATCTCCGGGTAATACGCGCCGCAAGCCCCGCATTGAAAGTCGGCGAACTCTTCCAGGGTCACTGGCGCGTTCGGGTTGCCGCGAACATGCGGCGGCTCAGCTCCGGCTGGAATTGAAGGATCGGGCGTGGCATTGTTCGAGGTGCTGGAGTGCTGCGAAGATCGCCATAACACCAATACCACAACCAGGGCTCCGATTAACGCCAGGGCGATGATTGCAAATGGTAAGAAGCGTTTCATCTGAGTTTTGGAAGTCGGGATGTTCTGAGGATAGCGGATCGTGGCGTTCGGATCGGCCGAGCCACCCTCTGCGACGCCGGCAATCAGCCGAGATCCGTCATCCAAACAGAAGGTCAGGGATTCATCAGCGTAGACACGCTTGCATTTCGGGCACCGTTTCATCTTCGAGGAACCGGATTTCAACTACTCGATGGTGTAATCGATAGTCTTGTCGAGTGCACCGTTGATATAGACTTCCAGACGATACTGACCCTTTGGCCACTCATTCTTGGTCAGGTAGCCGGTAATTTTCTTTTCGAAAGAATTCGTGGTGTAGTCGAGCGTCTTCAGTTCCTGATTCTTCGTGTAACCTTCAACATCAGCGGCGACCCAAACCGTTTTGATCTTTGTTCCGCCTTTGGCCTTGTTGAGATTGATCACGCAATGGATCTTACTGTCAGAAGGCGCGAACGTGGTGGTGGAGGCGCCCGGTTTGCCATTGTCATCTTTGGCCATGCTGACAGAATCGACATAGACCTCGGCGTTGGGGGGCCGATTGGTTTGCACGGTATTGGAATTCCGGTTATTCGTATTGGAATTCGAGTTGTTCGAGTTGTTTTTGTTCGTCCCCAGATTGCACGCGAGCACCGCGCACAGAAGCAGCCCGGCTGCCAGCCATCCCGAATGACGTCTCATTTTTTTGCGTGTCCTTTCCTGTTTGATGTAAAGCAGACTGTTAGTTAGTGCGCAAGCCGGCAGCTTGCGCTATATACCTAGGCCGCGGCCGCCAGCGTTCCCGCCAACGACCGAAAGACTTCGCGGCCATCGCTCGACCCGAGCAGGTCTTCGCAGGCGCGTTCCGGATGCGGCATCAAACCCATGACGTTGCGCTCGGGATTGCAAATACCGGCGATGTGGTCGCGCGACCCGTTTGGGTTTGCGGCATCGGTTAGTTGGCCTTGCTGATCACAGTAACGAAAAATGATCCTATCGTTTTCGCGCAACTCGGCAAAGGTCTGGTCGTCGCAGACAAAGTTACCGTCGGCGTGCGCGATTGGCATGCGCAGGACCTCGCCGGTTTTGAGTTCGTGCGTAAACGGCGTGTGGGCGCTCTCCACCCGAACGTTTACATGCTCGCAAATGAAATGCAATCCCCGGTTGCGAATCAACGCGCCGGGCAGCAAGCCCGCCTCACAGAGAATTTGAAAGCCGTTGCAAATGCCCAGCACCAGATTGCCTTGCGCCGCGAATTCTTTGACTGAGTTCATGACCGGCGAGAAGCGCGCCAGGGCGCCTGCCCGCAGGTAGTCGCCGTAGGAAAAGCCTCCGGGGATGATCACCGCGTCGTAACTGCCCAGGTCGGTGTCGCGATGCCAGATGAAATCCACCGGCTGGCCCACGTGTTTCGAGATCACATGATACGCATCGTGATCGCAGTTTGAGCCGGGAAAGACTATGACGCCGAATTTCATGGTTCAACTCTTGATTCCGCCGAAACGTCGTGATTCAGAAATAAGTGATGGTTCGATATTCCGCTCGGTATACTCGAGGTTTATCTGAGTTTGCGGGCTGAATCAGATATGTTTTCCTCGTCCAATTTCCGTGTGCATCATATTCGAAACTGGAAAGCTGCTTGCCTTTAAGGATCCCCCTGAATCGGCTTTGCGGATCGAACACATTGTCCCACAACTGAATGACGGTTTCGTTCATGACGCCGTCCGATGCATACGCGGCGCGCCCAACTTCATTATTTTTATCGTCGTAAGAATAAACAATTCTATCCTTTAGTAAGCCGGACTCGCTATAACTCGAGACTTCTTTCGTCCTCTTATCATCGTCGTAGGTGTAGACAACTTTTCCGGGTACCGGTGCGTGCGAGATGTGGATATTTGGTGGCGCATTGAACTCAAATGTTTGCTGTTCGATTATTCGTCCCCGGTCGTCATACTTTGAAAAGATTCGGTACCGTAAAATCTCGTTCTGAAGCTGCGTCCACTGCAATCGGCGTCCGGCGCCATCATAACTGGTGAAGTTTTTCCAACTGATCGAATCATCTTGATTGTAAGAAGTCTGAGTGAGTTGATTTCCCCGATCATCGTACTCGTAAACAAGTTTGCCCGTCCGGGCTCCATTCCAGCTGTAAAAGATCTCCTCCGTCTTGTTTTGCTTGTCGTCATACTTATACAGAAATCGGCTGGCTAAAGTACCGCCGGCTTCATAGACTTTGTACTCTGTCTGATTCCCTTTGTCGTCGAGCAGAAAAACGTGCCGGCGTGGCTTCGTGGCAGCCTTGTAATACTCCTCGTAGCCGGTGTTACGACCTCCCGAGTCATAGGTATAAACCAGTCTTTCCAGGAACTCCCCGTTTGGATCGAAAGTGTTCCGTTCAAGCCTTTGACCTTCGCCGTTGTACGAAATGACTTGCGAGCGCGCGCCCTTGCCTTCGAGGGTTCGGCCCTCTATCAAACTGTAATCAATTCTACCAGTCTCGATGGTGCTTACCGGACCGGTTAGCCCGTCCTTTTCGCGGTCAGACTTTTTCTGACCATAGAGAGAAAGAGCGCACGCAAGGCCCAGGATGACGCCGATGGAAAGTCTCTTCATTTGTCTCGTTAACCGGAAAATCCAATTCACACGCCAAAGAGCTGAATCAGATTCACTTCTCAATCTCCACGCGAAAGTCTTCGATGATCGGATTCGAGAGCACATCGCGCGCCATCCGCATCGCTTCATCTCGCGCCTGCTGTTCACTGAGCGCGCCGTCGATCGCAATCTCGAAGTATTTACCCTGGCGGATGTCGCTGATGCCGTTAAAGCCCAGCAGTTCGACCGAATGTTTGATGGCCTTGCCCTGCGGATCGAGGACGCTGGCTTTCAAGGTTACGAAGACTTTGGCTTTCATTCCTGATATTCGCTTCTGTGAAAGTTGGTGACGACTTTCTAAACTAATCTTGAACGCAAGATATTACGCCAAAACATTGCGTTTAGCGTAGCCAATATCATAGTATTTGCGGCGTTGCCATAACTCATTCATAAATTCATCGCCAGAGGGGGACAGCGAAATGTCAGCTCCTTATCAGGAAAGCGGACCACCATCGGGCGCTCCCGGCGGCAAGACGAGTCTGGGCCTGGAGTCCAACGTCGGTGCGATGTTGTGCTATATCGGGAATATTATTTGCTGTCTGGGAATTATTCTCAGCATAGTATTCTTGATTACTGAAAAGGAGAATCGTTTCGTAAAATTTCATGCCGTGCAATCGCTTTTCCTTTTCGCGGTTTACCTCGTGCTTTCAATTGTGATTGAGATACTTGGAGGAATTTTGCGAATCGCGAGTTTAGACTTCGTTTCGTTTTTTGTCACCTGGGGACTGTGGTGTGTTGTCTCTCTAATTATTCTGGCGTTTTGGTTATTGGCGGGAATGAAAGCTTACGGCGGCCAGTGGTATAAGTTGCCCGCCATTGGCAATTTGGCCTGGAACATTGTTAACAAGGAAAGCAAACCCTAAATTCGACAGGAGGACTCTAGATGGATACAGGTAAATCTGCTCTCGGACTGGACGGCAACGTAGCGGCGGCGCTCGGCTATCCCATCGGCATCATTGCGATCATCTGCCTCATCATGGAAAAGGAAAACCGCTTCGTAAAGTTTCACGCGCTGCAGTCCATCCTCCTGCATGTCGCCTTTATAGTGGTGGCAATCGCCGTGTGGATAATCACTATCATTCTGGCCATCGCCGGCTTTGCCGCCAGCGCCGCCACCAACAGTGGAGCTATCGGCGGCCTGTTTAGCATGTTGTTCGGGCTGATTTGGCTGGCGGTGTTCGCTTGCTACATAGGTGGTTTGATTTACGCGGCGGTCAAGGCCTATGGCGGCGCTGAGTTCCGGTTACCGGTAATTGGCCCGATGGCGGAGAAGTGGACAAAATAAGTTCCGCATAACCCGAATAAACATCCGTCGTTTAAGGTTGGCTCATCGCCTTCCCATCAAACACGCGCGCAAAAATCTGATCGACGTTGCGCAGATAGGTGTCGAGAGAAAACACCCCGTCGATTTGCGTTTTCGACAGATGGGCCGCGATATCCTGATCCCCGGAAATCAGCGAGTGAAAGTCTTTGCCTTCGTCCCAAACCTTCATTGCGTTGCGTTGTACCCATTCATAAGCCGTCTCGCGCGCAACTCCTGCCCGCGTTAGGGCCAGCAATAACTGTCCGCTGAAAATCAATCCGCGAGTGGCATTCAGGTTCTCCAGCATGCGTTCGGGATAGACGATGAGGCCGTCGACCAGCGAGGCCATTTTGTGCAGCATGTAATCGGTGGCGATGCTGGCATCCGGCAGCACTACGCGTTCGGCGGATGAATGTGAAATGTCTCGCTCGTGCCAAAGGGCTACGTTTTCCAAACCCACTATGCTATGCGCCCGCACCACTCGCGCCATGCCACAGATACGTTCTGACACAATCGGGTTACGCTTGTGCGGCATTGCGCTGGAGCCCTTCTGGCCCTGCTTAAATTTCTCCTGGGCCTCGCGCACTTCGGTGCGCTGCCAGTGGCGAATCTGCAAGGCGAACTTATCCAAAGAGGAAGCGATCACCGCCAGCGTGCAGAGATACTCGGCATAGCTGTCGCGCTGCACGATCTGAGTTGAGACCGGCGCGGCTCTTAGTCCCAGACGGGCACAGACCTTTTCTTCGACCTGCGGATCCAGCAGCGCGAAAGCGCCGACCGCGCCGCTAATCTTGCCGACAGCGACGGCCGCGCGCGCGCGCGCCAGACGCTCGCGGTTGCGCTGCATCTCGTCGTACCAGAGTGCAAAGGTTAAGCCGAATGAAGTCGGCTCAGCATGAATGCCGTGCGTGCGACCGACCTGCGGCGTGTGTTCGAACTCAAGTGCGCGACGCTGGAGGATGGGCAAAAGTGCATCGATCTTCTTGAGCAGAATATCGCAGGCATCGCGCAGCAGCAGCGCGTTCGCCGTGTCGACCACATCGGACGACGTAAGGCCGTAGTGCACGAAACGCGCGGCGTCCCCGATCGATTCCGCCAGATTGGTCGTGAACGCGATGACGTCGTGGTCGGTGGTCTTCTCGATTTCGTTGATGCGTTCGACGGAAAACTTTGCGCGGCTCTTGATGTGTTCCAGCGCGTCGCGCGGGATCGTGCCCATCTCAGCGTGAACTTCACAGACCGCAAGTTCCACCTCCAGCCATTTCTGGAACTTGTTCTCCTCCGACCAGAGCGCGCCCATTTCGGGTAATGTGTAGCGATCAATCATGATTCAGTTATCTATCCACAGATTACGCAGAACTGAGAAACCGAAAAATCCTTAATAGGCCGAAAGAGTCGAAATGTTGCAACCCTCTCTTTGCTGCTATCTGTGTAATCGGCGTAATCTGCGGACGTCTACTTCAGTTGACTTGAACTGGCGAAGTATCTCGCCAAATACCATTGGCCACCGTGTTCCAGCAGCGTAAGGGTTTCCATGCCTTCGCCACGTTCGAATGTAGTTTGATAAACGATCACGACTGAATGTCCCTTGATGGGCGCGGTCGAAGTTTGTTCTTCGCGCGCGCTTTGCAGATTCCGCGTGCGAACGTTTCCGAGTTTGTCGCGCAGCCTTTGAAACGTAGCTTTGGATTCGTTCAGCGTCGATTCGTTACGCCACTCGTTGGCGGCTTCGTGATAGAGCTTTTCGTAGCGACCCGCGTCGATGTCTTCCAAAGACCGGTCCAGTGCCGCCTGCGCGCCGGCCGGGACACCGCTGCGGCGGATGCCCTGGCTACAGGCCACCGAGATCACAACCAGGGCTGGGATGACAAAGAGCCCGATATTCCTCATCAATTGTCCTACCACTTGCAGCTCTTGCTTGCCCGCGGGCTTCTGCAAACGTTTCACACTTCGATCCAGGCGGTCGGCTCTTTCGGAAATGAAAGTGTGACCTGCGTGTCGTTGGCAAAAAGCGGCGAACGTTCCTGGAGCGCGCTTTCGGCTGTAATTTTCGCCAGATACGGATTGTTAGCGCGCTGCGAAAGATGAGCCAGCACAAGGTGACTCGCCTGGCCATCGAAACCGTCCAACAGCCATTCGGCGACATCTTCGTTTGAGAGATGGCCGAGCCGGGAAAGTATTCGTTGCTTAAGTTCCCAGGGGTAGTGTTCGACTGTCTTGAGCATGTCGCGGCTGTGATTTGATTCCATCACGATGGCCGCGCAGCCGCGCAGCCGTTCTGTAATCAGGGTGGTCACATGGCCAAAGTCCAGCAGCGTCGCCACCTTGACGCCATCATGTGTCGCCGTAAAACCAAAGTTGTCCACCGCATCGTGGGGCACGGTAAACGGATGAAAATCGATCTGGCCGATCTGAAAATCGCGACCTGAATCGATTTCTACAGCGCAGTTTTTAAGCGCATCGGCACGCCGGCGCGGCTCGTCATTGGACACGTTGCGCCGCTCGCTGATATAGGCGTCGCGAGTTTTGGCAGAAATGTAAACGGGACAGTCGAGGTCTTTTGTCAGAACGCGCAAGCCGCCCGCGTGATCGCCGTGCTCGTGCGTGATCAAAATGCCGTCCAGCGCATTTGGATCTTCGCCGAGCAGGGACATGCGGCGCGCAATCTCGCGCGCGCTCAGGCCGGCATCGACCAGCACCCTCGTGCCATTGGCGACCAGTAGCACTGCGTTGCCGGTTGAGCCGCTGCCAAGTACAGAGATTTTCATTTCAGGAGATTCTACAACGGAAACGGGCCACAGAGACGCAGAGTCACAGAGAAAAAGCAAGGAAGACTAAAAGGCGGCTGGACGACGACTTTGATGACCGTTACCAATTGCTTCCTCCAGGCTGTTCTGATTTGAATTTCTCTGTGTCTCCGTGTCTCTGTGGCAATTTCAAATTTCCAAACGGGCCCGGTCCGCCGAAAAGCCATTCAAGTTGCCCAGCGCACCCAGCGCCAGCGTCGGCGTCGTAAAGCACTCCTGGGCGACGCGCTGCGCATCTTGCGCGGTCACGGCTTCGATTCGTCGAATTATTTCTTCGGGAGAAAATCGCCGCCCGTGAATAATTTCCTGGCGCGCCAAAGCGCCGACTCTGGAACTCGACGATTCCAGACTCAACAGCACGGAAGAGACAGCCTGCTCTTTTGCCAGTTGCAGTTCTTCCGAAGTAACCGGCTCGCGCACTGCGCGGCGCAGCTCCTGAAGCGAGAGGTCGACGACTTGATCCAGATGTCCCGGCGAGGTGCCGGCATAGATCGTGAACATCCCTATGTCAGTAAAGGTATTGCCGCCCGCCCCGATTGAATATGCCAGCCCGCGTTCTTCGCGAATTGATTGCCAAAGGCGGCTGGACGTGCCGCCGCCGATTATCGTTCCCAGCATGCTGGCCGCGTAACGATCCTGGCTTTTTGCCGAAGGCCAGGGTGCGGCGATGATCAAATGCGCCTGCTCCAATTCGCTCTTGCGCTCGACCAGAATCGGAGCGGCAGGTTGCGGCGAAACCGGCCCGGCCAATGCTGGTTCTATTCCATTGCTTTCCACGCCAAACATTTGGCCGGCTAGTTCTACGAGTTGCCGGTGATTGATATTGCCGGCTGCGGCGATGACCAGATTGCGCGGCGCGTAGTTGCGCTCATGAAACTCGGCGATCGTGGCCCGTCTGAATGACGATACGGTTTCTGCAGTACCCTCGATTGGCCGGCCCAGCGAATGATTAGGAAAGTAAGCAGCGTGGAAAAGTTCGGTGAGCAGCTCGTCGGGCGTGTCCTCGATCATCTTCATTTCTTCGATGATCACTCTTTGCTCGCGATTCAGATCTTCTTCGTCAAACCGTGGATTGGCGAGCAAGTCTGCGAGCAGATCAAATGCCTGGGGCAACGCCGTATCAACCACCTTCAGCGCAAAGCCGGTAATCTCGTGGGCGGTATAGGCGTCCAGGTGTCCGCCTAAACGATCGGACTCGCTGGCGATCTGGTGCGCCGATCGGCGATGCGTGCCTTTGAATAAGGCGTGTTCGATGAAATGACAAATCCCGTTCAGCGCCGGCGATTCATGGCGCGAACCGCGGCGCACCCAAATTCCCAGACTCACGGAACGAAGCCCAGGCATGTGTTCGGTCAGAATTGTGAGGCCGTTGGGGAGGCGGGTCGTTTGTACTTGATCGATCATCGTTTCGGTGAAAACTAATCACTGGTCGCTAGGTAGTCCATCGTAACACGGAGAAAAGACGCGGCAAAATCGTCGTCAGACGGCGGCTATGGCTTGACACGAGTCCGGCCGGTGGCTAACAATTGGAGCATTCAAACGGGTGAAGGTCTCCCTCGCCCGGGCGGGACGATGGATCGGGACGAGAGAATCCCGAACTACCGCTCAGGCATCTGATGTACAAACCGGAGAATCGAACGAACTTGAGATTTACTCTCCGCTTTCGTTCTAAAACTGAGCCACGCAGAACCGCGCGAGCTTTGCCCGGAGGTTCGGCCGCAATGAGAACAATTTTCAGATTTACCGCACCGCTGGTGGCCCTTGCTGCGCTGGTAGGGATGTCTGTTTCGGTACAGGGCAAAGGCACCCGCGGTCTGGCAACCATCAGTGGAACAGTCCGAGACAATAAGGGCATGCCCCTGGCTGGGGCCGTGATTCAGTTAATTCGCGAGGGTGCGAACCAGATCGTCAGACAGACTCGCACGGGCGCCGATGGCAGCTTCTCAGCGAAGGTTCCTGCCGGCCGTTACTCGTTGAGGGCGATTGCTGAGGGCTTCAACGACGTCCTTTTTTCGTCAGTGCAGGTGAACGCGTCAGCCGAGATTGCCTATCGATTCAATCTGGAACCCGCCAACTCGCCGAACACGCTGGTCAATCAACGCAAAGATAAAGAGAACGTTAAGTGGACCCTGCGCTCAGTGCAGGGCCGCCGTTCGATCTTTCAGGCGAATGAAGGTGACGACTCGGCCATCGCCGCGGTCGAAGGCGACGATGTGTCGACAGCGGCAGAAGAAAAGCGCAGGGATGAACATGGCGGAGTTCGCACCCAGGGAATCCTCGAGACCTACTTTGCAGCTTCCACGAATCCGTTTGCGTCAGCCTACGAGGGGGTGAACTTCGCGGTTGCGTTGCCGGTCTCAGAAAGTATTGATCTCATTTTTGACGGCCAGAGCGGTACCGCCGGCGCCCCGCAGCGATTCGAAGCCAGCGCTCGTTGGCGAGCCAACGAACGACATCGCTTGAATCTGACCGCCGGCGCGGTTCGTCTCTCGACCTTCACGCCGAAGGCAAAGCCGGGAGCGCCGCGCTCACTTGACCAGATGTCTGTGCGCGCGGTTGACGAATGGATTGTGCGCGACGGCGTCGTTGTAGTTTTGGGAGTTGATTACTCGCGTTTCATGGGCGCGGGCAATGCGTCCGCGATCAGTCCAAGACTGGGAATCCGATTTGACGCTAATGCCCGGACGCGCGTGCATGCGGCGTATGCACCGGGCGGGCAGGAAACGGAACAGCAAAGCTCAGCAAGTTTTGAATCCGGTGACGTGGTTTTCAAACAGCCGAACACCCAGCCCATCGCATTCGTCGGCGGACGCGCGGTCATGGGTCAAAGCCGGCGTCTGGAATTCGGAATCGAGCGTGTGCTGGACAATCGCTCTCGCGTGGAAGCTACTACCTTTCTGGATCTGACCAGTGGTCGAGGGGTTGGCTTGATGACCACGCCGCTATCGGCATTCTCTGGCGAAAACGAAGCCGCAATTCAGCATGTGGCCAATCAGGAAGGCTCAGCGCGCGGTGTCCGCATGGTTTACTCCCGTCGGTTGAGTCATGGATTAAGTGCCTCGGCGGGTTATTCATTCGGTCGCGGACAGAAACTCTCGTCAAATGGGCTGACGAATCCGGCCGAGTTCTTTAGCAATAGCTTCTTCCAAACCGCCGCCTTGCAAGTTACCGGCGATTGGTCCACCGGCACGCATGTGCAAACCGTGTTTCGGTTCTCCCCACAAGCGACCGTGTTCGCGATAGATCCTTTCGCGGGTCGTTTGGCGGTTTACGATCCTTCGCTCAGCATTCAGGTCACACAGGATCTGCCGACGTTTGGTTTACCCGTTCGCGCCCAGGCGGTCGTTGATGCGCGCAATCTGCTCGACTTCCAATCGCGCACTGGTAACGGCGAAGCCTTGCTCGAATTTGGACCGAACGGCCGCTCGCTGCGCGGAGGCATTGCGGTCAGATTTTGAGCCGTAAGGCGGCACGGATCCTTCAGCCTTTCGTTCCCGCCCTCTTCAGTTACAGGCTCTGTGTTTCTCCAAAATCTCGGACGACTACGAAAACTTGGACATGCTGACTTACTCGAAATTGTGTCACAGATTTCTGAGGAGCCCTGAAGTGGCGCGCAAACTCAAGAACTTTGTCAGACGTCCCGAATTGAAGACCATTGAAGGGAGTCATCCGAGTTGGAACATGGGTTGCTTAAATCCAGAGCGCTGGGGTGTGCGCGGACGTTAAGATGCACGTGATCTGAGATGAAAGGTTCAGGGTTAACAGGAAGGACGTGGTTGTTGCTCGTAGCGGCGGCATTGTTGATTGCCGCCGGAGCGCTAAACTTTTCGCAGCGGTTGCAGCATCAGCCGCCGCCCTGGGACGGCGTCACCTGGGTTAATACTTCGCAGGGTGTCATCGCCAAAGCTGTCGAACCGGGTTCCGCCGCAGCCAGAGCCCGACTGGTTCCCGGCGATCATCTGCTCGCGATCAGTCCTAACGGTCGCAGCTGTGCGAATATCACGCGCGGCCCGAAATGCGAACAAATCGCCGACGCCAAAGATGTCCAAATCTACCTCGACAACGCACGGGTCGGTGGAGAAATTCATTACTTTATCGAGCGGCCCTCCTACCCCTCGGAAACGCGTAACTATTATGCCGACCTCGATAACCTGGGATCGATCCAGAATTGGACGGCCCGCGACCTCTACGTAAACCTGATCGGCCTGGTTTACCTCTGTGTCGGACTGTTCGTGATTTTCAAACAGGGCGGACGTTCGCCGTTTGTGTTGCACTTCGCTTCTCTCTGCCTCGCCGCTTTCGTTTTCCATTTCTATACGCCTATCGGAACGTACAAGGATCTGGACCTGGCGATTGCCTTCCTGCGCAACGCGGGCTTCATCATGTTCGCGCCCTTATTTTTGCACTTCAGCGCGATCTATCCCGTTCGTTATCATTTGTTCGAGGCGCGTCGCTGGCGCAGCGTACTGCTCTACCTCCCCGCTTTCGTTCTGCTCGGCGTTGCGACAGCCGTCTTTTTTAACGGCGAACTCACTCGGGTACTGCCCTCTGCAGGTAAGTTGATTGGCTATTCGCCGGAATTCGTGGTCCGCTTTTACAAGGCGTCGTTCATTCATTTTGCGATCGCCCTGGTGGCCAGCGCCGCCTTGCTTGTCCGGCGTTTCGTGATCAGCAAGAACACCGTTGCTCGTCAGCAACTGAAGTGGGTCGTGTGGGGTTCGTTACTCGCGATCCTGCCCTTCATGTTGCTTTATGGGACTGGCTACCTCATCGGCGAGGACACAGCCGGATCGTTAACTGACGCGTCGTTCCTACCGCTCATTCTGATTCCGCTGTCGCTCGGCTATTCGGTTGTGCGTTATCGCTTGATGGACGTAGAACTGGTGGTCCGGCGCGTCGCCGTTTACGCGTTTACGACCTTGGCGATTGCCGTAGCCATCGGCGCCATCGTTTACTTCACGGGTCTCTTTGCCTTTAGCGGGGACGTGGCTTCAACGGGCGAAATCACTTTGCGCCTGATTCTTTCGGTGGCGGCGATGGCCTGCATCGTGATGATTGCCGCGCCGGTAAAGAATTTCCTCCAGGAACGGGTGGACCGGGTCTTTTACGGCCAGCGCTATGATCTGCGCCGCAGTCTGCTGGACTTCGGTCGCACCATTTCCGCGACGGCGTTCGATCCCTTGATTGATTCGCTAATCACGCACCTGCGCGACGTAATGAACGTCGAGCGGCTGGCGATTTTTGTCGAGGACCCTCTTGATCCCTCAGGATACCGAGTGGCGCGTGCTGCTGGCCTGGGACAAATCAACGTCCCAGCTGATTTTCGCGACATGATTCGCACTCGTTCCTCTGAAACCGGCGTAGTGCGTGCCGACGACCTCGAGATGGTGCCCGAGGGTGATGGTTTCGTGCGTCGCGTGCTGCACTACTATGTCCCCTGCGTGGTGCGCGGCCGGATGGTGGCCGTGATTGGACTTGGTCGTTCCGCCGATGGCGCGCTGCTTTCGTCCGAGGACGTCGAGATCTTGCGCACCGTGTCGGGCTACATCGCGGTGGCGATCGAAAACAGTCTGCTTTACCAGGAACAACAGCATCGCGCCGCGGAACTCGAGCTGCTGAAAGAATTCAACGAATCGATTGTCGAGTCGATCAATGTCGGCTTGATGGCCGTAGATCTCGATGGGCGCATCACACGTCTGAACTCAGCCCTGGAAGAGATCTTTTCGATTACGCGGGATGAGGTAATCGGGAAAAAAGTCGAGGAGCTGTTCGCCGAGGATTTTGCCGACACGCTTCATCAGGTGTTGGGCCCCGACGGCTGGCATCTGCCTCAGACGCGGCAGATTTATAAGTTACACACCGCGACCCGCGCGGGTCGTTCTCTGGTCCTCAATATTGCGTTGGCGCCACTCTGCGCCGATTCGGATGAGCAGACTGGAGCGCTCGGGGTGTTCGAAGACGTCACGCAACGTCTGCAACTCGAAGAGCAACTGCAACAGCGTGAAAAGCTTTCGTCCATCGGCTTGCTCGCGGCCGGCGTCGCCCATGAAGTCAACACGCCGCTGACCGGCGTTTCGTCGTATACGCAAATGCTTCTCGGGATGTTGTCGGAAAGCGATCCAAAGCATGCGCTGCTGTTAAAGGTCAGGCGCCAGGCCGAACGGGCCACCGACATCGTCAATAACCTTTTGAATTTTTCGCGCACCGGCAGCGCGGCCGAGTTCGATGCGGTCGACATTCACCGAGTGCTTGATGACACGCTGCAACTGCTCGAGCCACAATTGCGCCGCAGCCAGATCGAGATCGTTCGCGACTATGGCGATAACCTGCCACAGGTGCATGGCAACTCGGTCAAGCTACAGCAGGTCTTTACCAATCTGATTCTGAACGCCCGCGACTCAATCGCTAACGGCAACGGCCGGGTTTCGCTGTCGACCCGAAATGGCGACGATGGTTCCCTGGTGGTTGAAGTTGCCGACTCCGGCGTTGGCATTGCGCCTGACGACGTCGCCAAGATCTACGACCCCTTCTTTACTACGAAAGGTGTCGGTCGCGGCACCGGCCTGGGGCTCGCCGTTACCTACGGCATTGTGCAAGAGCACTCCGGACACATCAGCGTCTCGAGCACTCCCGGTCTCGGCACGACATTTCGTATTTCCCTTCCGACCGAAGATCCACGGCTGCGCCTGCAAGCCGCTGCCAGATAATCACGGACGGTCTTCATCATTAGCTTTTTGCTCTTCTTATCGGTAATAATCTCGCTTTTGTTATAGGTTCGCTCGGGAATACCACCGTATTGCTCAGCAAGCGAATTAACCCGGACTAATGTCTGTTTCACCTAATCATGGCTAAAAAAGGCTCAGTGCTCGCCGTTGACGACGAGGAGATCATGCGGGACGTGCTCGAAACGGTGCTTTCCGCGGAAGGCTATCGCGTCGACCTCGCAAAGACCGGCGAAGAAGGTCTGGACGCATACACCAAGCGCCCTTACGACGTAGTGTTGCTCGACGTGTCGATGCCTGGCATTGGCGGGCTGCGCGCTCTGGAAGAGTTTCTGAAGCTCGATGCGGAAGCTGTCGTGGTCATGATCACCGCCTATGCCACCTTCGACACCGCCATAGCGGCCTGGGAGAAGGGCGCCTTTGGCTGTATTCGCAAGCCCTTTCAGAATGAACACGTCACCGCCAGAGTGGCCGCGGGCGTCAAGCGACGGCGAAAAGAAGAAGAGCGCCGTTCGTTGCGACAGGCGATGAGTCGCGAAGTCGATCGCGGCGCAATCGTTGGCCGCTCAGACATCATGCAGGAAGTTTTTCGCGTCGTGGAACAGGTGGCGCCCGCGCGCTCGACGATTCTGATTACCGGAGAGAGCGGTACCGGCAAGGAGCTGATTGCCAAGGCAATTCACGAGGCCAGTTTGCGCGCGACTAAACCATTCGTCACCGTCAACAGCTCGAACATCCCGACCGAGTTGCTGGAATCCGAACTGTTCGGACACACGCGCGGCGCTTTTACCGGCGCCGTAGCTGCCAAGAAAGGCCTGTTTGAAGTCGCCGACGGAGGTTCAATCTTTCTCGACGAGATCGGAGACATCCCTCCCGAAACGCAGGTGCGGCTGTTGCGCGTGATTCAGGAGCGCGAGTTCACGGCACTCGGCGACACCAGCCCGCGGCGCGTCGATGTGCGGATCATCGCGGCCACCAATATCGATTTGAAAGAGGCGGTGCGCCAGGGAATGTTTCGCGAGGATCTTTACTATCGCCTATCCGTCGTGCCGATCGAACTGCCGCCGTTGCGGGACCGGCGTGAGGATGTACTGCCGCTGGCGCAGCATTTCATCCGAAAGTACAACGAAGAAAATGGACGCCGGGTGTCTGAGCAGATCGCTCCGGAAGTGTTGTCGTTGCTGGAAAACTATTCGTGGCCCGGGAATGTGCGCGAGTTGGAAAACGCGGTCGAGCGTGCAGTGGTGATCGCTCCGGGCGACGAGATCTCGCGCGAATGCCTGCGACCGGAAATCGCCGATCCGCAATCGGCACGCGCCGTGGTGCGCGAAGGAGCCGGCGCTTCCTCTGGTATCGATGTCGGCCGCGGCGTCAACTTCTACGATGAGGTGCGGCGCTTTGAAATCGATCTGATTCGCCGAGCTCTGGATCAAACCGGCGGCCATCAATCGCGCGCCGCGCGTCTGCTGGGCATGAACCCGACCACCTTGAACTCCAAGATTAAGACCTACAACATCAACCTCAGACCGTAAAAGGGCAAAGAGCTAAGAGCAAGTTCCCTTAGCGCTTAGCCCTTTGCCTTTTTGCTCCCAGCGTGCGAATCAAGCGGTGCAGATTGGTCGGATGAATCCCGAGCTGCTTGGCAGCTTCGGTGTAATTGCCATCAGCTTCCTCAACGGCCTTAATGACGATCAGCTTTTTAGCTTCGGCAACCTTATCATGATAGCTGGACACTGGAAGGCTCTTGTTGTCTCCGGTTTCAAATAGTGCCTCAGGTAGATCCTCAGGCGTGAGCAATTCAGTCGAGCCAAGTACCACGGCGCGCTCGATCGCGTTCTGCAATTCCCGAACATTCCCTGGCCAATCGTATGCTCGCAGTAAGGCGCGCGCTTCCGCAGAGATTCCCTTGATTCGTCGCTTGCATTTCTTGCTGTAGACCGAAGCAAAGTAACTCGCCAGCAGTTGAATATCGTCGCGGCGATTCCGGAGAGGTGGCATAGTGATCGACACCACGTTCAGACGGTAATACAAGTCTTGCCGAAAGGCGCCTTTGCTGACTGCTTCGTCGAGATCCTTATTGGTTGCCGTCACGACTCGCACGTCAACCTTGATCGACCGCGTGCCGCCCACTCGTTCGAATTCATGTTCTTGCAGCACGCGCAGGAGCTTAGCCTGAATCAACGGTGTGAGTTCGCCTATTTCGTCGAGGAACAACGTGCCGCCGTCGGCGATTTCCAGCTTTCCGCGCTTTTGCGCAATCGCTCCGGTAAATGCGCCCTTTTCATGGCCGAATAATTCACTCTCCAGTAGTGTCTCGGAAAGCGTGGCGCCATTGATCGCGATGAAGGGGTTCGCTGCTCGTGCGCTGTTTCCGTGAATCGCGCGCGCGGCCAGCTCTTTGCCGGTGCCGCTTTCACCGCGAATCAAGACCGTTGCGTCCGTCGGCGCGACTTTCCCAATTAGTTTATAGACGGCTTGGATGGCGGCGTTCTCGCCGATCATCTGATGCTCGACGTGGATCTCTTCTTGCAGGCGCTGGTTTTCATCTTCCAGCCACTCCACTCGCCGGGCGTTTTCCAAAGGCGCCGCCGCGATCGCCGCAATGGCCGTAAGCAACTGCAAGTGTCCTTCATCAAAGCGTGCCGCTGGATCGCTGGTGTCGAGATAGATGACGCCAACCTCGCCTTCGAAGCCAATTAACGGCACGCACAGCACCGAGCAAACGCGAGCCTCCGCCAGGCTTGGTGTTCCCCCAGGGCCTCCAGTCGCTAAAAGATCGTTACTCAAAAGTGCGACGCCTTCGCGCAGAACCTGCCTGCTGATTGTTTGACTCACTGTTATCGAATCGTCCCGTCCGGTCACTTTGTCCCAGCCGGAAACTAAGGAGAACACAGCCTGACTTCTATCGACCAGCAAGATAGCTTCTCGTTGGGCCGGAATAATTTCGAGAATCAATTGTAGAAGCTGGCTTTGCAGTTCGGACAGTCCCCGCCCCGAATTAATTGTCGTACTGATCTTAAGCAGAGCATTCAGATCCCGCGTGGCGCGCGAGGTGGCGGGCAGCTCCGCCTCCAATCTTTCCGGATGAAGATACAGCGCGTCCTCTCTCCGCAACCTGACTGTAGACCGCGTGATCAAATTGTCCTCTTGAGATTGGCCGGTTGTTTCCCGCGCGACCTCTGCTTCGTGAAGCAGGAACAGCAAAACCACATCACCCACAGCAATCTGATCGCCATGAGCGAGTGGATGCTCTTTCACTGGAACGCCATTAACAAACGTGCCGTTGTAGCTTTCGAGATCGCTGATTGTGAACTGAGAGTCGGCTATGACATCTTCCCGATTTGCTGGCCCCGCAGTGATCGCGCCGAGGGTAGCTGCCTGACCGTCGCGCTCCGGTTGGCCACTTTCAGTGTCGACGTCGCCTACCTGGGGTTTCGCCTCACTCATTTTGTTTTGTGTTTGAGCCCTTTCACGTTTGATCAGGCAATGCCTTCGCGAGACCGAAAGGTCATTGAGGCACATGGGATTCGAGGGTTCCCGCCCGATCAGGATCTCATCTTCGACCAAGTCGAAGATGGTTCCTTTCAGGGTTCCTGAGATGGCGATGAGTCTGGGGTTCATGGCGCGGAAAGGATATCAGAATTGACACTCAAGTCATCAATATCGACACGGTATGTCTTCGAAGTTTTTCTTGAAGGTGAGTCGGCACCGCAAGGCGGTTAACTCGAACAGTCGAAATTAATTGGGCGGTTTGCGCGAAATGAGTCAAACAAATCCTCTCATTCAATTTGTGGTACAGCTTTAGCATATCGCCAGACGCATTTTGTCGGTGAGAGATCGTCCTCAACGGAAAAACCAGCCTGGATGGTGGCGGCGGTCGTCCCTGACTTCTCAAGTCCCTTTGGAGGTTACCCACGCGCAAAAGGCTTAACATTCCCCACGCGACTCCCACTCTAGACAAGGAGACACAATGAACACAACCTGCAACAAGACTCAGCTAAGTAAGTCCGGAGCGTTATATGTCCTGGGTCAGCTGATAATCTGGGTCGAAGGAAGAAAACCGACGCGATGTCACAAAGCTCGGGTTGAACGCTGGCCCTATCGTATTTACCCTGCCCAATATCAGGTCGTCGCATGCATCGACGAAGGCGTCATCTGCCCACAGATGGAGATGCCTTATACGACCGCAGCGTCCTTCACCATTTCCCAGGAGACGCTTGATGCGATGGGAGGATTGGTCGTGCTTCATCATCGCGATGGTGCCGAGAAAGTACCGGTCAAGGTAATCAAGCTCTCGGCGGAGCAAACGAAGTCTGCTGCCGCAGAAGATACCGGTGGCGGCGGAATGCCATTCCCATTCAGCCTGGGGAAAGTGATCGAGACAGGACGAGGTGAAGACATACAGATCCTTTCGGGCGACAAGGTAAAGCTACACACGGCGACGGGCTATTCGAACTCGTTTTCGTTCACGGAAGCGCTTCAGGATGCGATAGGAAATCTTCCACCGGATACTGATCCTTATCCCGATAAGCTCGTCAACGTCAGAGTAGTCCAGACCGGCGCGGAGTTCGGCGGCATCGCCGGCTTGAACCGAATGTACGTCACGGTGGCGTCGTTTTACTGAGCCTGTTCGCTCGGCTGAAAACGCCGCAATCCTCAAAGTAAGGGAGACATTAGGATGGCAAAAAAAGCGAAGGCTACGGGGACGATTTGCGTGAAAGGCACGCTCACTGACGAAGGCGTTGAATGCCAGGCATTTCGCCGCACCGATGGCGAGTTATACACGCTGATGGGAGATCTGGGAGGGTTTCAGAACGGCGACGAAGTTGTCATTTGCGGAACCATCGCCAGCGTCTCTTTCTGCATGCAGGGCACGACCATCAGCGTGAGCTGGATTAGGAAGGAAGCACCCAAAGCAGCAAAGAGCATCAGCGCTTCAAAGTGACAATCTGTTTCGAGTATGGCAACAGATCGAGTGAGTATCTCTCATCGAAGGAGAAGCAAATGAACTCTAACACACCTAAAACAGTTGCACCTTGTGCTGCCTCTTACCGGGCGGAGCAAGTGCCGGGCGCAGTGCTGATTTTCGCGCATGGAGTGCACGCGACATCGGGGTACGTGGTCTTCTTTGAGAAGTCGCCGATAGACGTATTCCCGCCGGAGTTTTCGTTGTGGCATGTCACTCCCTCCGGCATCGTACTTGATGTCATTACGCCTTTCACCGAATACACAAGCTTTAAGACCAAGGAAAAGGTCGACAAGGTTACGATCTATGACGCCAACGGCAAGCATGAGGTGGAAGTGGAACAGGTTCCGGATTTTGTTAAGCACTGAGTCATCAACAGGAGAGACTACAATGGATAACGCGAGCCTTGTTTCTGCACTAGGTCCCGCTTTTGCGGCCGGGTTCGCCGTCCAGCGCCTGCTTGAGATTCTCGATCCTCTCGTAGCAAGACTGCTGGGTGAAGATCGAAAGAAAATCTACCTGGGGCTCTTGTCTCTTCTTGCAGGCTTGGGATTTACCTACGGCGCAGGACTGAAGGTTCTGGCCTATCTAATCACTGACAAAACCGGCGGCCTCTTTAGGTATTTGGACTTGCTGGTTACTGCTTTAGTAATCAGCGCAGGCACAGAAGGATTCAACTCCATCTTGAAGTTCCTCAACTATAAGAAGGAGGAGAAAAAGGCCGAGTCTGTTGAGAAGAAATTGGAGGCAAGGAAGGCCTTTTCACTCAGAAAGGAAGGAACGATGGCCCTGACTGCAGACCCCAATGATTTGACCTTGACCACCCCTGAAGATGTTATGAAGGAGGCGCTTCAGAATAGAGTGCGCGAGTTCAAAAATGACCCCGAACTCTCTCTCAACTTTGATGATGGGAAATTCAATCAACACATGGTCAGCGACGACCAGGCTCGACGCGTCACTATCGATGCGACGGAGAAGGCTGCGGGCGAGTTCCAACGAGTTTTGAACGGAAAAGGGCGAGAGATCATTCGTGATTCCATCACCGTTAATACCGGCTACGGGGCTGCGGTGGGCGTGATGGAAGAAGCGTTAACCGATGGGGCGGATCCTAAGCCCCTAGACGTGTAAATTCGTTCCGCGGGCATTCATTCCTTGCTAAGGAGCCACAAGTGATGATTATGAATCGGACAGTCGCAAGGATAGGTCTCATTCACCTCCTCGCTGAGATAGTTTTCGTCTTCTTGATTTCCACGGGGGCAAAGTCGCAAGAAGTGTTTTCGGCCAAGCTCATCAACAGTGGAAAGGTAGAAGTGGAAATCAGCGAACCATTTAGCCCGCTAAATAACGTGGGTGGTCCGGTCATCCATCTGTTTGAGATTATCGGGTCTGGCCCTGGCAAGACAAAGACATTTGAGAGGACGCCGCTCAACATAATGAAGAGTGTGTCTGCTCAAAACCACTTTATCGCTGATCTTGATATCGCCCCGCCGAGTGACAAGTTCGACCACTATGAGGTGGAAGTTGCCAACTACAAGACCGCCGCCGGCACTGAGACATTTCGCGGAGGAGTTTACGGCTTGAAGGCTGAAATAGTAAAAGCGTCGGGCCGGAGACTTGTCCTCAGATTTCGAGGGCTCAACACCACGGACTGGGAGAAGTTACGCCTATGGATCGCGGCCGCGTCGGCCGCAGGTCCTGACGTGAATGTGACGCTTGCAAACGGCACGACGAGCGCATTGAAGGTGACAGGTGCAGATTCCATCGGGCTTGCACCATTGTGCCCGCCTTTGAAACTGGGAGAACGCTTCGTTGAGTGCTCATTGAGAGCAACTCTCACGCTGGACGGGTCTCTTCCTATAGGCCAACCTGGCAAGGTAACGTTGACTTTTCCCGCCAGCGTATTTACCCGTGTCGTAGCCGACGCGCTGCCACTGGAACTCGTCAAGGCTGGCGTCGGTACTGGGGAAGTTGACACGGCGGCCCTCGCGAACAGCCAGGACCGCGACCCGATCAGGACTAATGTCATTGAAGCCGGTGGGAGCTACAACACGTCGATAAAGTTGGATCCGGATCCAACCACCAACAAAAAGCCGGAACGTGAGACCAAAGCATCACTTGATCTCCGAGTCGCGACCAAGACGATCACTTTCGCCGATAGCGGCAGCCAGTGGTCTAGTTGGACGCCCGCGCAATTCGACGCGCAGATCTCGACAGGCAAGATAACTGGTGACAGTCTATCGACAAACACGATGCGGCTGTTTACTCAAGTGGAGCGCGTCTACTCGGCCACCCGCAAACAGGGGATCGATTTCTTCCGAATTGTAGGAGAAGGTGGAGCCGCCGCCGACCGTGACCTGCGAGTGATTGAGTACACAGGAAGCGCCGATTTCCGCTATAACCCAGCGATACTCAACCGCGTTCTCCAGAGGAATCCGCCGCCGGATCTGGGTAACCGAATCAAGGTAGAGCTGATGCCTTTCGGTTTTGAGCTGGGTCACAGGCAGGTTCGCCGCGATCCACTCTTTCTCTCGGACGATTTCATCCGCCGATTTCGTTTCGCCGCTAAATTAGAGCTGGAGTTACCGCCATATTTTCAATTCAGTATTGAGAATCGCACCTGGTGGCGCGGTGAAGTTGACAGGGATCACTTTAGAAACTACTTTACAACTTCGTTCACCATCATACCGTTAAAGATCAGCTCTAACTCGTCTTTGAGCGTAATACTTTCTTACGATCGGGGCTCGCTTCCTCCGTTTAGCACACCGAGGGAATCCGCGTTCAAGGTTGGGTTCAGAATAAGAAGGAAACAGTGGTGACGCCACGGGGCCATGAGGAGAGATTGAGAAATGGCTGAACCTAGCATACCAAACGAAATCAGTGATTGGATGAATACGCGTCATTGGGGCATGCACCATGTGATCTGGCACCTTTCGAGGATATGGGATTTGATCGACCCGCAGGATCAGGCGTGGGTGCAACAGAATGGAGGGAGTCGGGCTAATCGCCAGGAGGGTGAGGCCGGAAACGGCCTGGATTTTCTGGCGATGCATCGTGTGATGCTGCGACAGTTAAAACAGCAATTCCCTGGCAATGCGAACTTGTTTGCCGGCTGGGCGCAACCGCCAACGAACCCGGATGATGCTAACGATCCGGTACCGAACAATGGCCAGACGAGACCATTCAGTGGAAACATGGCCACGGCCATCGACCGCTTTCAAAACAGCATTGCCAGTTTTCAAAGTGACGATGACCTGGGTCTTTATACTGAAACACGCTTGCGACCCGTTGCCGGCAACCCCGGCAATCAATCAAACGATAAGACAACCGGAATCCACAATTATCTACACAATCGCTTTTCTGATTCGACGAGCCCGATAGATATGGGCAGCCCGATGGTCAACCTTCATAACCAGAGATTCTGGCGCCTGCATGGCTGGATCGATAATCGTTGGACAGCGTTTAGGACGGCAAACAATCTCTCTGAGAATGAACCGGCCCATCAACAGGCTCTGGCCGCCGCGGCTCATCACATGGAGGACCACGAACACTTGCCACACGTCCATTTGCTGGATGTGACACCCATGGCCACGGCGGACTGGCTGAACGCTCAGGACGTGCCGGAAGTCGGCCGCCACTTCTTCCGCTTTGTCTCGAGTCTAAGCGACTAGCCGCATGAGATAAACCGGTAAATAGTCGAGGCGAAACAGGTCGAAGGAGCCACAAAGATCTTTACATAAAGCCGATAGTCGAATAGGCTAGCGCGCCACTAGCGCCAGTATTGGACAGGATAGGTGAGGTAACAATCAGCCTAAACTACGCGACATAATCGCAGGCAATAACGTCTTAACAAAATGACTCCTCAAATCTCCATAATGTGCGGAGAGCGGCAATGACAACCAGTGGCAATCAAAACTCCCTTTCCCCTGAGCATCTGGAGGAACTGCCGTATAAAGTTGCGGATATTCCGTACAAAGTCATCGGTTGTTATCCGCATGACGAACGTGCATTCACCGAAGGATTGGTCTTTCATGAGGGCACGCTTTATGAGAGCACTGGGACTAATCCAGGCACGCGATCAATTTCAACGCTTCGCCAGGTCGAGATTGGCAGCGGTCGAGTTCTTAGAGCCCGCGCAGTTAGTAAGGGTTACTTTGCGGAGGGTCTAGCGATCCTTCACGGCAAGGCATACCAGCTGACCTATTTGGATGACAAGGGCTTGGTATACGATCTCGAAACGCTTACTTTGCTGAATACGTTTTCCTACGAATACCAAGGTTGGGGTCTAACGAACGATGGAAAGTGTCTGATCATGAGCGACGGATCAAACCATCTGCGATATATCAATCCCTGTAATCTGGAAGTTGAGGGAGAGCCAATCATGGTTACGATTTGCGGCCAAGCTCTCTATGGACTCAACGAGCTCGAGTACATTGCCGGACGGATCTATGCGAATGTCTTTGAAACCGATTACATATTTCGCATCGATCCAAACAATGGAAAAGTAACCGGTCGAATGGACCTGAAAGACTTACATCCAAAACAAATGCCGGATTCCGCCGGAGCCGTACTGAATGGAATCGCATTCGACAACGAGCTTGAATGCATGTTCGTAACAGGAAAATATTGGCCCACGCTGTTTGAGATCCAAATTAAGGACAAGCCGGCGTCTGACGCCTCTGTCCTTCCGACAAATCCAATTGCCTGAGGAGAGACCAATGCCTAAGAAGAAACCCCAAACAAAAAAAACCGCTGCAAAGGGAGCTAAAGGACCGGGCATACTGGAACAAGACCCTCCAATCATCGTAGGTGGGGGCGGTTCTACCGTTATTTGCATTCCGAATAACGCGACTGAACGCGCCAATGCTCCTAGCTACGTCAACGATCCGGGCTCGTACCAGAAGTATTACGAGGTAGGTTGGGACACTTTATCCATTTACGTAAAAGATGGGACCGGCGGGAACAACAAACACAAGCCCAAAGACAAGGACAAGCATTACACAGCGTTTTCCAAGAACGCGTGACGATTGCGCGATTGCGTGCGAGAGAGGTTGATTCCGCGACTGCTTCGAACCATTCGGAAACCGGCGCACTTACTTCCGATCGAGTTGTTTGCGATAGGTTTGAATGTCAGTTCGCTGAACATAGCTATCGTAAACCTCCGCGCCCCATTTCTGTCGGAGGCTGGAGAGCAGTTCCGAGGCGCGGGCCAGGTAGGCTTTCGCGTTGCTTTGATCGCCCAATTTCCGACTAGCGAGACCCTCAATCAACCACGCGCGCCACTCAGACTCTGGAAGGCCGGCGGTGGCGAAGAAGGCCTGCGCTTGTTGAGCGGTACTCAGCGCTTGTCTTGCGTCGCCCGAGACTAGCATGGCTTCGGCCAAAGCGAGGCGAGCTCTGGCAAGCAGCAATGGGTCGCCGATCGCCGGCGCTATGTCAACTGCTTTTTGACACGTGTCTCGTCCCTTCCCCGCTTGACCGGACAAGCTCTGCGACAATCCGATTAATAGCTCGCCCCGAACGGTGGCAATTTTGTTTTGAACTCCAGCGAGGTCAAGCGACTGCTCGCTTTTTGTGATCGCGTCGCTGAAGCGTCGTTCACTGAAAGCGATTTGAGCGTCAATCAATCCTACATAAGCCTGTAACTCTTTGAAACTACTATCGTCTCGTTTAGCGATCGTGGTCGCCTGATCGAGATCGGCGCGTGCATCAGCATAACGTCCGAGGCGCCACCGGGTAGCGCCGCGATTCATTAAGGCGTAACCGATGTTAAGCTGATTATTCAAAGACTTGTTGATCTCATAGCTCTGGTCGAAGTGCTGGAGTGCTTCCGCGTATCTTTCCTGATCAAGCAGCAAGTAACCAATGCTCGTAAGCGCGGCGGCAATCTGCGCTTTGTCATCAGTCTGTTCAGCAAACTTCAGCTGGTCCTGTAACGACTGAAGCGCTGATTGATAGTCGCCCTTTTGACGATACGCACGGCCCCTCAGGTTCATTGCCTGGTTAGTCTCAGTCCGGTAACCGCCGCTTTGGTAGAAGTTCAGGGCCTGTTCCTCATACAGCAGGGCCTTATCGGCCTCGCCGCGCTGCATGTACAAGCTTGCCAGCGACAATTGCGCGCGAGCCTCGTTCTGTCGGGCGCCAAACCTCTTGGCGAATTCGAGGCCCTGCTGAAAATTGCGCTCAGCATTCGCGTAATCACCTCTCAGATAGTAGGTGTAGCCGAGATCGATCGAGCCGCGTGCTATGAGCGTCTCCATCTGATTAGCTTGTGCCAGTTCAATGGCATCCCGCGCGTATTGCTCGGCTTGGTCAGTCTTGCCCTCTTTCAAGGCTACGTTGCTGAGTTGGAAAAGAATTCTGATCTGTTGGTACCCGCTGTTGACCACTTTCGCCATCTCGCGCGCCTGCTCTAACTGCACACGAGCCTCATCAACTTTGCCGTCAATGTCGTTAAGTAACACCCCTCGTTGGAAAGCTACCTCGGCGCGGCCTTCAACATTGCCGAGGGACTGATAGATTACTTCAGCCTTGTCGAAAGCAGTCTTCGACCCGTCCGAATTGTGTTGGCGACCATAAAGCACGCCGAGCCTGAGAAACGCAGCAGCATTTTGTGAATCGCGACTTGTTGCTTGAACGTAACTTCCAATGGCCTTGGCTAATTGGTTGTTCTTCTCGTACGCCCGGCCCAGATCGACATAGACTTCCGGCTGATCTGAATGGCTTCGCGTGACCTCAGAGTAGTCCTCAATTGCATGCGCAAAATCTCGACGGACGATTGCCGTAATAGCATCGAGGTAGAGCGTATCAACGGGAGTGAAAAGAGTACGGCCTGGTAATCTCAGCTCGGCTACTCGCAACATCTCGTCTTTCGCTTTGTCAATATAGTCGAGTTCTGTCCATGCCTCTGCCAGGCGTGCGTGAGCCAACGCAAACTGATCGTCACTGTCAAGAGCAAGCCGAAGCGCCTTGCTGGCCTGGAAAAATGAACCGTTTCGTATTGCTATCGTGCCTGTGTCGTACAGTTTCTGCGCCTCGGCAGGAGGAACATGGAGCTTCGGGCGCTTCCACCACCAGATGCCTAACACAATCGCCGCGACAATCAGCAGACCGGCGGCAACGTACCCAACCGACAGCCTCGGCCGTTTGAATATGTCCGAGAAAGTTGCCAGCGCCCCGGTCGGATGTGTGCCCGGAGCCGGCGACATCAGCCGCGTCACCGTGCGATCGGAACCATTCGTTCGCTCTTGTGCCTGCGCCGAGTCGAGGGCGGCGATCATTTCATCGGCCGTTTGGAACCGTGCTTCAGGTTTCTTGGCCAAAGCCTTAAGGGCAATGCGATCGAGTTCGGCGGGGATGTTCGGGTTGAATTGCGACGGTGGGGGTGGATCGTCGCGAATAACTTTTGCGCAGATGTCCGCCGCAGTCTTGCCCGCAAAGGCGGGTCGTCCGGCGATGCATTCGTAAAGCAATCCACCAAGCGAGAACAGATCGCTGCGCGCGTCCACTTCGACGCCCAGCGCCTGTTCCGGCGAAAGGTACATCGGCGTCCCGACGATTACTCCTTCGCGTGTCTGAGTGTTCAGTCGGGTTTGAGCCTCAGGATCGGACGGGCCGATTTCAATCTCTTTCGCCAAACCAAAGTCCAGCACTTTGACGTTGCCGCGCTCGTTGATGGCGATGTTCGAAGGTTTGATATCACGATGGATAATGCCGTGACGGTGGGCTTCGGCGAGAGCTTCGGCAACCTGCTTGATGATTTCTATGGAGCGAGGAATTGTCAATTCTTCTTTATGCATCAGCTCGCCGAGGATCGAGCCCGCGACTAACTCCATTACGATGTAAGGCTGACCATCCCCGGTCTCACCATAGTCGTAAATCGTAGCGATGTGCGGATGCGAAAGCTTTGAGATCGCCCGTGCCTCGCGCAGGAAGCGCGATCGAAAATGCTGTTCGCCTAAACCTCTTGCAGCAGTCAGAGTCTTTATCGCGACCCGGCGTCCGAGCAGAGTATCTTCCGCGACATAGACCACACCCATGCCGCCTTCGCCAAGCTTTTCGACGATCCGATAGTGAGAAATCGTGCGCCCGATCATGGGGCTGCGCTCTCCAGTCTTTAGCGAAAGCTGAATTCGGGAAAGGAACGGCGCCGGCTCAACCAGAGCGGGCGACGAAGAAAGTTACTTGCGCGGCGTATTCTGAGGCAAAGCCCCAAGGGATTTCAAGATAAATCTTGGGCGGAGAGCAAGGAGCAAAGCGCAAAGAGCCGAACGCGAAGTGCTAAGAGGAAAGCTGGGAACCAATGCGTGCCGTGCCCTCCGCTCTTACCTCTTAGCCCTTCCCAATCGCGGCTTTCAAATCCAGCGAACGAATCAGGCGGTGCAGATTGTTTGGATGCAAGCCGAGAGCGTTAGCCGCTTCCGTATAGTTCCCTTTAGACTGCCGCAGCGCGTTAAGAACCAGCTCACGCTTTGCCTGCTTGACCGCATCATGATATTTCGTTCCCGGCTGTCCCACCTCTGCGGCCTCCAGAATGCGCTCGGGCAAATCTTCACTATCGATCACTTCGCCCGAGCCCAGGACCACGGCGCGTTCGATCGCGTTTTCCAACTCACGCACGTTGCCCGGCCAGTCGTAACTCTGCAACAGCGAGCGCGCCTCAGGCGAAATGCCGGTTAAGTTTCGTTTGCATTCCTTGGCGTATTTAGCCACGAAGTAGCTGGCCAGCAACGGAATGTCTTCAGGCCGTTCACGCAGTGGCGGCATAGTGACTTGGACGACGTTGAGCCGGTGATAAAGGTCGGCGCGGAATGTTCCTTTGGCGATTGCTTCGTCGAGGTTTCGATTGGTGGCCGCGATCACACGCACGTCGAGTTCAATTGATCGCGTCGTGCCCAGCCGCTCGATCTTATGGTCCTGCAGAAAGCGAAGTAGCTTCGCCTGTAAGTGAGCGGCGAGCTCTCCGATCTCGTCGAGAAAGACAGTGCCGCCGTGCGCGACCTCGAGCTTGCCCTGTTTTTTCGCGACGGCGCCGGTAAAGGCGCCTTTCTCATGTCCGAACAACTCACTCTCTAACAGCGTCTCCGCCAGCGCCGCGCAATTGATCACTACAAACGGCTTGGCAGCCCGCGGACTATTCGCATGCAGCGCGTGCGCGGCCAACTCTTTGCCGGTACCACTCTCGCCGCACACCAGAACCGCGCTGGCGGCCGGAGCCACGCGCTGGATAAAATGGTACACCTCGCGCATTGGCCCACTCTCGCCCACCATGTTGTGTTCAATTGCCAGACTCGATCTCAGTCGTTCATTCTCGTCTTCGAGCCACTCCATCTGGCGCGCATTCTCTAAAGATACTGCCGCGATGCCGGCCACCCCAGCCAGCAGTTGCAGGTGACCCTCGTCGAATTGAACGACCGGATCGGCGGTATCGAGATAAATCACGCCAATGATTTTTTCGAAGACGATCAACGGCACGCACATCAGCGAGGTGATTTGAGCGATCAGCAGGCTCTCAGCAGTGCGCAGTGTCTCGCTAGTGCGGATATCATTGCTGAGAATTGCGACACCTTCTCTCAGCACGCCATCGACAACGGTGCGGCTGATGTGGACCGGTTTGCCCTCGGCTCCTCGATTGCGGCCGTAAAGCGAGGCAAATTCTTTCTGTCCCTCGCTCATGAGGATGGCCCCGCGATCGGCGGGCACTACGTCAAAAATCGAATCGAGAATCTCTCGCTCCAGTTCTTTTGTGTGACGCAGCAGATTAATCCGCGATCCGATTTTCAGGAGCGCGGCCAGATCACGCCCGACACGTTCATTATCATGCGGCTGAAGCCAAACCTGTTCCGTTTGATGTAAGAGCGCTTCGGGAGTCATCTGTTTGGTCGGTTGTGTCAATACCTTCGAGTCATCCAGATGAACCAGGCTGGCTACGGTCTGGTCCTCCTCTTCGCGCAAGAAAAAAAGTAAGGCAATACTTCCGACTCTAACCTGGTCAGAATGAGCCAGCGTATGTTCCTTTATTGGTATCCCATTAACAAAGGTGCCGTTGTAGCTATCGAGGTCTACAATCGTGAATTCGTCGCCCTGCCGTTTGATCAGGCAATGCCGGCGCGACACTGATCGGTGGTTCAGGGACACGAGGTTGGCGGACTCACGCCCAATCGAAACCTCGTCTGCTTGCAAAGAGAAAGTAGTTCCCTTTAACGAGCCATTAATGACGACCAGTCTGGGATTCATCAAATTAATTCTGACTAAGTGTCGGTCGGATTGCGATGTTGCCGGTGTCGGAAGCACCGGCGCGGAGTTTAGCATATCGTAAGTGATAGCCGAACTATCACTTTTGATATGACAGAGAGGGTGATTCTGTTTCATTCGCGCTCAGCCTCAGCAGAGCCCGAGGCGCCAACCCATCGGCAGTCAAGTTCTTACCTATTCGATGACTCGATCCCCTACGCCGCGGCATAGTAATCGCATTTGATTAAGCTGGTATTTTTGTCATGAGAAGACGAGTCATACAGAGTCCAGGATTCGGGAATAAGAAGTTTCGAGAAAGATCGATTTGCCCCACAGCGACGGTGGCAGCAGGCAGGGAACCTTAGAAAGAAAAAATCACTGCGGGCTGAAACCAGCAGCAACCCGAGGCTCCCACCGCTTCGGGTTGCTTTTTTTGTTCATTGCCGGCTGCCGAGAGATCGCCCCGACCATTTCCCGCCCCTCTGCTGGTCTGCTCAACCGTCGTTGAGCAGGGAATCAGCTAAATCTTGTCTTGTGGTTTTACGATCGACGTTCCCGTTGGAGTCCGCCAACAGGTTTACCTTGTGATTGCCTCCAGTTCCGCCGCCGTGGTCAGCCTCGATCGTCTTAATATCAACATCACCTACGATGCAGAAGTAATTACCCGCGCGAGGAGGTGATCCGCCGCATCCGTAGGGTCAATAAATTGGTGCTTCTGCGGCAAAGCGAAAACGATTTCAAGATAAATCTCAGAGAACTAAGGTGATAACGGCTCTGGCAGAAGTAATTTTCTTGCCAGACTCGATTGGATGCGAGTAATCTCAGCCAGCCCCAATGAGCAGTCTTTAAAAGCTAGTTTGTTTCAAGTCTCCACCCTTAGAAGGGAAACTTGCGATGAGAAAAATCAAGGGTCTCGCGGCCAAAGTGGAGATGGGTGGGCCTTATGGGAGTCCGCGTCGTATTTACGATATTGAGACGAAGCCGAGCAGGAAAAAGCCTGAGGTGATTGCTGAAGCCATTCTGAGAAAAATCGCGGCCGACCTCGAAATCGAGCCCAGCCTGTTTCAATTAAAGTTTGACAAGGTCAAAGAGAGCATCCTCGGCAGCCACGTACTTTATCAGCAGTATCATGCCGGCAAACCAATTTCCGGCGCGTGGATCAGAGTCGACATCGACAAGGATGGGCGGGTCTATAACATCCTTAATGACCTGGTTCCCGAGCCGGCGATGGCCAAAACCAGAAAGATGGATGCCAGGGTCGCGGCCAGCAGTCGCACAAAGCAACTGTCCGAGGACGAGGCAAAGACACGGGCGATCGAGGCCGCCATGCCGGCCAGGGATGACGTCGTGAAAGTGCTGCTAACGGAGCTGTGCTATTACAAACAGCGCGGCGCGCCCCTCTTGTCGTGGAAGGTGATCGTAAAAACAACTCCGGGAAAATCCCGCGGCGAGAAAGGTCGTCCCGCCGAATGGAAGATATATTTGGACGCCTACACCGGCGCTATCCTCGAGAAACGAAATCTGCTCAGGTTCGTCAACGGAAAGGGTCGCGTCTTTGATCCTAATCCAGTCGTGACCTTGAACGACGCTTCACTTAACGACAAGTCCGAGCTGCCGGACAAAGCCTATTCGGAAATAGTCTTGCGCGACCTTAAAAGCGGCGGGTTCCTGGATGGCCCTTTCGTTACCACCAAAACAACCAGGAAGCGGGTGAAGCGAACGAACCACGATTTTCGCTTCAAGCGGCAGGATCGTGCTTTCAAAGAAGTGATGGTTTACTTTCACATCGATCGAGTCCAGCGTCATATTCAAACACTCGGATTCAAGAATGTGCTCAATCATCCCATCCCCGTGAATATCGATGGACAGCGAGATGATAACTCGCACTATAGTCCTTCGGACAAGGATCTGACGTTCGGCACCGGCGGCGTTGACGATGCAGAGGACGCCGATATCATCCTGCATGAGTACGGACACGCCATTCAGGATGATCAAGTGCCCGGGTTTGGTGCCAGTGACGAAGGCGGCGCGATGGGCGAGGGCTTTGGTGATTTTTGGGCGGCCAGTTTTTTCTCGGATGCGAAGCCGAAAGAAATGAAAGCCACGGTTGGCAATTGGGACGCGACCGCGTACAGTGGCGACGAGCCGCCGAACCTGCGCCGTCTGGACAGCAACAAGAAATATCCCAAAGATATTGCCGGCGAAGTGCATGACGACGGCGAGATTTGGTCCGCCTGCCTTTGGGAACTGCGCAACACGCTCGGTCGCACAACCACAGAGCGGCTGGTCGTCGCCCATCACTTCCTGCTTTCGCGCGATGCCGGCTTTGAAGACGGAGCGAATGCTTTGATTACCGCGGACAAGAACCTCAATAAAGGCAAGAATGAAAGCGCCATCCGCGAAGTGTTCATCCGGCGCGGCATTCTGCCGAATCCGAAACGAAAGAACCGGCGGGCCGGCACGCCCTTCGAAGATGTTCCGGTGAAAAGAACGCGCAACGAGAGTTGGAGCAAACGGAAATAGACAGTATCCGCTTCCTGAAAAGAGAGAGCAGTGCGACGACGTAAGATTGATGGATGTCCGATAGCCGGCGCGCTCCAGATGGTGGGCGACAAGTGGACCATGCTGGTGGTACGGGATCTTTTTGCCGGACCGAAACGCACTACCGAATTATTGGAAGACCTGCACCCGATTAGCAGCCGCACCTTGATGGGACGGCTGCGAGAGATGGAGCAGGATGATTTGCTGGTGAGAAACAACTATGGCGGCTTGCCGCGGCGCGTCGAGTATGAATTGACTGAGCGCGGACGCCGCCTGGTTCCTTTGCTCGATGCCTTGATGAAGACCGGGCAGGCGTTGGATTGTAATGAATGCGAAGAACGTAAGGAGCGCACCGGATACTATTGCGACTTCTGTCCCATACCGCGCGGCGAGCCGGTTTTCGTCGAAGAACTTCCGCCGATCCGCGAACCCACGCCAGCGCCAACTCGCCGTCCTAAGGATGATTCGATTGTGTTGTTGTAATCCAGACCTCAGCCGAAAGTGAGGAAAGAAAGACATGCCTCATCACCTTCCGCATTACACTCGAGCCAGAATGAGTTTAGTACTGGTTGCTCTGCTATTGACCGCTGCCAGCGCCTGCTCTTTAACCAAAGGCAAGGGAATTGCCGAAGCAGCCGTCGTAAAGTTTCATGATCAGTTCAACGCCGGGCAGTATCACGAGATTTACGAGCAAGCTGACGAAGCGTTCAAGAAATCTGCGAGTGAAGATGAATTTGTTGCCCTACTCGAAGCGGTACATCGAAAGCTCGGGACAGTAAAACAGGCGCATTCGTCAGGTTGGGGTATCAACACTACGATGGCGGGAACGATGGCGACGCTGAGCTACGACATCGACTTTAGTGAAGGCAAAGGTAACGAGCAGTTTGTCTTTCACATTAGCGGAGACAAGGGCGCGCTCTATCGTTACAACGTCAACTCGCCGCTCTTAATTATCAAATAAAGTCTTTTCTGATTTCAGCTAATCCACGACTTGCTCCGGCTCGTTCGGTACTACTTCGCCGGTGGGCAGAATGATCACGCGATGATCGGGCGTGATATGCTCTCCTTCGATGGTTACTTCTTCGCCGGTCGGCAGCGCAATCGGTAAATGATCGAGAAAACGCTCAGCGTCGATGGCCGACATACAGCCCGTGCCGGCGGCGGTAACGGCCTGACGATAGACTGAGTCCTGCACGTCACCGGAGGCGAACACGCCCGGGATGTTCGTAGCTGTTGAATGCCCCGACGTCTTGATGTAGCCGACCGCATCCATCTCGATCTGCCCCTTGAAGAGGTGTGTGTTGGGTTTGTGGCCGATGGCGATAAAGACGCCTTCGCAATCGAAGACCTTCTCTTCACCCGTTTCGACATTTCGCAAATGAACGCCAGTCACTCCCTGCTCCGGCGTGCCTATGATCGCGACGACGTCTGTATTCCAGATGAACTCAATCTTGTCGTTGCGAAATGCTTTATCCTGCATGATTTTTGACGCCCGCAGTTTGTCACGGCGATGAACCACAAAAACCCGCTTGGCATAACGGGTCAGGAACGTCGCCTCTTCCATCGCCGTATCTCCACCGCCCACCACCACCAAGTGTTTGTTGCGAAAGGCCGGCAGTGGGCCGTCACAGGTGGCGCAGGCCGAAACTCCGTTACCGCCGAATCCGTGCGGCGTTTTTGCCTCGCCGGGAATGTCCAGCCATTTCGCCGACGCCCCTGAGGCGATGATCAAGGTCTCGGCTTTGATAAGCTTATCTTCGGTGTAAAGCTTGAATGGACGCTCGCTGAGATCGACACGCGTAATCCACTCTTCCAGAAACTCAGTTCCAAAGCGTTCGGCCTGTTTGCGGAACTCAACCATCAAATCGGGGCCCTGGATGCCCTCGGAAAAGCCGGGATAATTCTCGACATCAGTAGTAATCATCAACTGACCACCGGGAGTGGTTTGCTGTTCGTGATCGGTCGGCGCGTCGACCAGCAAAGGGTTCAGGCTCGCGCGGGCGGCATAGATGGCGGCGGTCAGTCCCGCGGGTCCCGAGCCGATGATGACGACCTGCCGGCTAAGTTCTTGTTTGGTCAAGCTGGATTCCGTCTCCTTCCCTGAGGCTTTGGAAGCGCTAATCTCAGGAAATATGTTGGCGTTTTCGGTTGCGCGTATAGTATAACTAGAGGTGTACAAGTTAGTCGAACCAGGCTGGCCCCAGCCATTTTGTGGCCTGAACCTGCATCCACCATTCCCGGTTCTGGCATGCTTCGAGATATACGATTGAGAACCATCTCGGACGAAAATAACAATTCGGCTCGCCCAATTCAGGCGATAGCTGTGCTCGGCGCCGGCACGATGGGTCACGGCATTGCCCAAGTGGCGGCGGCGGCCGGCTATGCGGTGATCATGCGCGATGTGGATAGCGACGCGGTCGCGCGCGCTGTTGAGTCAATCCAACGGAATCTGGCCAAGGCGATTCAGCTTGGCAAGATCGCTGACGCCGATCGCGATGAAACTCTACAGCGAATTCACGGGGCCACTCGTCTGGAAGAGATCCGTGACGTTGATCTGGTCATCGAAGCTGCGCCTGAGAATCTCGAATTGAAACAGAACCTGCTGCGCGAAGCCGAAGCCCTGGTCGACCACGATTGCATCTTTGCCACCAATACTTCTTCGCTATCTATCGGCGAAATCGCTTCCGCTGCGGCCCGGCCCGGGAAGGTCGTCGGCATGCACTTTTTCAATCCCGTGCACATCATGCGCCTGGTCGAAATTGTTCTGGGCGAACAAACCAGCCTGGCGACGACGGCCACTGTCCGCGAGGTGGCCGCGCGCATGAAGAAAGAGCCAATCATCGTGCGCGATGTGCCGGGATTTGCGTCCAGCCGTCTGGGTGTGACGCTCGGACTCGAGGCGATGCGGATGCTGGAACAGGGGGTCGCCAGCGCGCGCGACATCGACACGGCGATGGAACTCGGCTATAACCACCCGATGGGCCCGCTGCGTCTGACTGACCTGGTGGGGCTTGATGTGCGACTGAATATCGCGGAATATCTGCACGGCAAACTGGGTTCGGAAACATTCCGCCCGCCAGAGATCCTGCGGCGCATGGTCAGCGAAGGGAAGCTCGGCAAGAAGAGCGGCGAAGGTTTCTATAAATGGAACGAGCAGGAACAGGGTCAAAGAGCATATACTACTTAGTCTGATTGCGAACGAGGTTTGGGAGCAGTGAAGATATCGTGGCGACTGTTATGAGCACTCCGTATCAAAACGAGGAGAGACGATTTGCGCTGCGCATGGCGCTGCGCCTTCCGATCGTCGTCTCTGGGCGCTCTGAAGACGGGGCAGCGTGGAGCGAACCGACTGAGACCGACGACATCTCAACTTCCGGCGCGCTGTTTCATCTGAACCAAAAGGTGGTCATCGGCGAAAAGCTCTACATCCGCGCGCACCGCCCCGATGGCTCTCCGACCGAAGCCACCGCGATGGTGGTGCGTCTTTCGCCGGCGATTTATGGCACGGCCAGAGTCGGCGTGCAGATCGCCGAACCCGCGGAAAACTGGACGCGCTTGTTTGTTTCCTGGGTGGCCGATGAACAGGCCAACCCGCCCGGGGAAACCGCGAACGAATCAGCCACCTGAGAAAAACGCCTGGAGCGCGAACGCACCTCTATGGCTGCGCCAGTTTTCGTTTTCCTTCCTGCGCGTCGCGGAAAGCTCCGCCGCTAACTTCACCAATCTTGATCGCCGCTTCGAATTCCTTCAACGCTTCATCCTTCTGATCGAGGAACGCGAGGATGCGGCCCATGGCCTCGTGCGCGCGCGAAAGCAGGGCCCGATCGGTTTCTGGCGAGGCCGCCTGGACCGCAAAGCCATAGTTGGCCAGGGCCCGGTTCAATCGCTGCGTCTGCAGATCGTCGTCGGTAGTATCCCGCGCCCAGAGACTGGCGGTTTGGCCCAAAGCAAAAAACAGGCGGGCGTCACCCGGATATTCCTGCAAAAGAGATTTCAGCCGAGTCTCTGCCGCCTCATAATTTCGCGTCTGGAGCAGTTTTTCGACTTCCGTAAGACTCTTGACCAGCGCCGAAGTACGTGTTGGGTCGACGGTTTCACGCCTTTCCGCGGCCGGATCGATCAGCCACAGCGAGTAACGAGCGTGCGCCTTACGAGCAGCGAGGGCGCGATCGCGTGCGGCGTTGACTTCTGCCAGCCGTTTGCCTTCACGCACCGGATCAAAGCCGGCAATCATATCGGCGAAGAAATTCGCCACATCAAAGCCTGAGCTCTGAAAGTCGCGCAACTGATCGGCAAAAAAGAAATCGAGCACGGCCCCTCTTTCGTAATCATCCGCCAGGCGAGCAATCACTTCATCCATGATAGCAGTGCGGGCTGATTCAGCTTCGCGAGCGATTGTCTTGCGCGCAGCGTCGTCCTTTGCCTGTTGCAAACGAGAGCGTTGAATAGTGGTGAGCGCGGCTAACCGCAACGATTCTTCAAAGCGCGCGTCGGCGGCGGCCACGAACGATCGCGCCACGACCACGAATACATCCGGCGATACGGTGGCGCCTTCTTTGGTGCGCGAATCGATCAATTGTTTTACTTGTTCGCGATGAGAGGCAACGTCCTTGTTGAACTTCAGCACCAGCGGATCGATTATGAATTGCAGATAGCCGCGCCGCAGTTCCGAGGAAGTTGGATCGGTGCCCTCGGGAACGATCGCGTAATAGTCATCCGCGATCACGCGAAAATTGACTGCGCCCGGCGCTGCCATTAAATCGGGAACGATGAAGAAACGTCGCTCATGCTCTCGCGTCGTGTAGGTAATAGCTCCACTTTTCTTTTTGTCAGGACTCTTGACGCGCACGCGCTCGATGGACATCAGGATCGGTCGCGTGTGCAGGTAGGACAGTACTTCGCGCACCATCTCTGCCGCCGGTTGTCGCATGCGATCGCCTTCGGCCTGATAAGCGCGCATGTAAGAGACCAAACGCTCGTCAATGCCGGACTTCTTGTAGAACTCGCGCACCAGGGGCGCAAAATCGAGCACTTCCAGAACGCCGCCGGGGAGATCTTCGGAACGGTCCGGCGCCTCGAGTAATGGCGCCCGGCCGAGGGCGTAAGCCAGCGAAACATAACGGGCCGCTTGATCGGCGGCCGTAGCCGGCGCAGGTAATTTACTCCGTTCGAAGTAAGCTTTGAGTCGCTCGCGCAGACCCGCATCCAGATTTGCCTGGTCCTTGCGCACCAGCGTGCGGAAAGCCGACGGCTCTTTGCCGGATGGTGTCGGGTCAAAGCCGGCGGCATCAAGCGCCGCCATCACGATAATCAAACGCGCATCAGGTTGCAGGCCGACGCCGTACTCGGAAAGCTCGAAGGGGGCGTCGGGGCGCGGCGTCTGAGGCGATTGCGGCGATTGCGGAGTCGGCGACGGGGAAGTCTTTGGTTGCGCCTGCGCGGCGCCGGCAACCAGAGCAGTAACTAACAGGAAGAAAGCTTTTCTGATCATGTGTTAGATTGCCTGAAAATCTCAGTAGGAATTCGAATGGTGTATGTTAACTGATGCCTCACGACTGGTAAAACGACGAAACCGTGATTTCAGATGTCCGATGGCCAGAGGTAGATGCCAGCCGGCAATAACCCCCCCTAAATCCATTGACGCGCCAACAGGCCGAGACTCACCCGACATCCGGGATCCAAAACGTCTGCCCATCAACTGTAACGCGTTTCAATCCGCGCGCCGCTAATTCATCTTCCGCCAGTCCAAGATACGTAAAATGAGGCAAATCGCTGAGCACGGTCTGAAACCAGCCATGACTCGCCAGAATCTTTCGCACCCGCTCGTCCTGAAATTCATTCGCATCAAAGGCCAGCATAGCGATGTGCTGCGAGGTTCCGGGCGCGGCAATCGAATAGAGGACTGACTTTGATAAGTCTTTGCTGAAGAAGATTCCCTCTTTTTCGAGCTCCAGGACTTCGGGCACCTGCTCGGTCACCGGCAAGGTTCGCAGGCGTTCGGCCTTTTCGGCGGGCAATCGTTCGACGTTCGTCCAATGATCCAGTGCCGGCAGGAAGCGCGAATTCCACAGCCGTACTGTATCGGCGTAACTGCGGCGCGCGGCTTCGGAGCCATCGCGCGGAGAGATATCCAGCCCGGCGGCGCGCGCCTTTGCGCGAGCTTTCAAAAGGGCTGTCATGGCTGCCGGTTGCAATTCAATCACCGCGTCGCCAATGGTGGCCGCCGCCCGCCCGGCCGCTTTCTGAAAACGGGACACCTGATCTTCGCTGCCGAAGACGCAGAGCGGCGGCGGCAAAATATCTTCCGACCCGACAAACATCGCGCCGTAATCATGCAACACCCGTTGCGCGACCGAATCGTTCGGCGGACAAATGTCCGCGACCGTCTTTCCTCGTTGCTCCAACGTTCTCCCTAATGCGGCATAGAACGGTGAAGAGTGGAGCGGGGCCGTTGATGTCTTTTTAGGTTTCGGCATTGGCTTAGCAGGTCAGGATCCAAACACGCATCATAGTCCGGCTCTCTGATAAGCATCAAACGAACAGCGCGCCGGATCGGATATAATCCGGCCTCTCATTAGCACCTCGCTTTAGCGAGGTGAGAGGATCTGTTTTCTGAAAAATGAACGATTTCAATGGTTTTTCAAGCCGTTGAAACGGCTCAGTCACTTTAATTTCATCATCAGCACCTCGCTGAAGCGAGGTGCTAATCAGATCCGGAGCTCTGGCACGAGGACAGGGTTGTCGCACTTGAAAACCGTCAACTCAGTTATACTTGGCAATCTCGCATGCAGGCACACGAACTCTTCGTAGAAATCATCACCAACTATCAGCGGCATGGCTGGGAGTTGCGGCGCGTGCTTTTGAGGCTAGAGACGCGCACTGGTCTGAATGAAAGCTCACAGGGACTATTCAAAGAAGCTCGGTTGGTTAATTCCGATTTCGACGCGCTGTGGTTCTCTCGCCTTTCACATGCGGGCCGCGAAGCATGGGAGCTGCGTCAGGTCGCGAAGCAGCCTTACGCCCTTTTTGAAGCTTTTGAAGCCGACGAAGATGAAGAACTGAGGGAAGACGCGCGGCGCGAGATGGAAAATCGAATGCGCAATCAGGTAGAGCAAACTTGAGGGTCGCTACTAATCGTCCTTGCCCATCCTTACCGGAACCTCAAAGCGTTGGCCGTCACGGATCACCACGATCTTGATGATCTGATCGGGAATCGCCCGCTTGATGCGCGAAAGGAGTTCCGCCGAAGTGCGAATGGGTGCGCCGTCAAATTCCGTAATGATATCCTTCTCCTTGATACCGAAAAGAATTGCGGGATTGTTCGGGTAAAGGTAATCGATGCGAACACCGTAGGTTTTGGTTTCGGGAATCGAGATTTCCGTTGTCCGGTTATCCTCATATCCGAAAAAGCCTTTGCCTGCAGGCCGATTGTCAAACACTTCTTGCAGTCGGTCGAACTCATCTTTTGAAATCGTGGTCAGTTGCGTTTTCTTTGTCTCGCCGTCGCGCAGGTAGATGACCTCGACGGTCTTGCCGATCGGAGTCTGACGCAAGAGACCCGTCATCTCGTCGCTTCCTTTCACCGAACGTCCGTCAAAGGTCGTAATGATATCGCCGCCGACCAGTCCGGCCTTATCAGCAGGAGAGCCGGGAGGTTTGACCACTTTAAAGGTTACGCCGCCATTTGCGTTTGTGAATTGATTGACTCCAAAGTACGAGCTGCTCGGCGCGGGAGCAAAGATTCGCGGCCGGGAAATATTCGGACCCTTCAGCAGGCTCATCCCCCCGCCGGTAGCGAAAATGATAGCCAGCACAATCCACAGCCAGGTCATGCCGGCAAAACCCGGGCGATGGCGCCGCGGAAAACCTCTTCCGGTTTGCGGCGCCAGCGGCGCATTCATGCCTGGAGTAAATGGCGCCGTGAACCGCGCGCCGGTAGCCACGGGCGCATTAGGAAAGCGAACCGTCTCAGTATATTCAGCGGGGCCTTCGCCGAGGCGGTTTCCACACGCACGGCAGAAGCGCATGCCCTGTGGCATGGGCGCGCCACATTGCCCGCAAACAATATTGCCTGATTGATCGGCGGGCGCAGAGTAGTTTGGCGGAGAGTCCATAACGAGATTGTTTGAATTTTAAACCGAGCCTAAATTGACTGGCGGAAAAGTATACGCCGAATCGGCCCCGTTGGTTGCGTGTAATTTCGCCTCGTGGCCAACCGTTCAGGCAATCCGACCATGTGGGAACTGCCTTCCCAATCCTGCCCTCCCTCACGGTCGGGCTTCCGACACTCGCCGGTTTACGAATTCAATTCGAGCAAGTATAGTCTGTCGCACAAACGAATTAAACCAAGGCTAATTGAATGGAAATTACCAAGGCCCTGTCGGCGCTTCGGCCGCTCTATGGCAAAGGCAACATCGAAATTGTGACGCGCGATGGCTATCGCGTCCGCGGCATCATCCGCAGCATGAAAACTACCCAGGCGCTGACGACCCCCAGCGTCAAAGTCGAGCGGGCCGACGGTGAGATCGTAAAGGTCCCCTTTTCTGCCATCGTAGAAATTATCAACCACAATCCGCCAGCGTAAGAGCAGGAATGCGGGTTCTCCTCGGAATTGAGAACCGTTGTGCCGGATAGGGTTCTTACTGGTGTCCTATTTTGAGAGATGACAAGATAAGACGATCCACGAAAGTACACGAAGCTGGAAGAGTTTGTTCCCCGATGTTGGTGTGATTTCGTGGATCGTTCTTATCCAGAGTGGGAGAAAGCACGAAAAGGAAATCAGGACACGACGCGTTTCTTGACTTCTTTTTGTGCTGGTCCTGCTTACTCAACTAACATGTCACTCGAATTCGCCGTTCAGTATCCATGCGTCCTGCGCGCCCGCCATCCGGAAAAGCATCTGCGCGAGTGGGGCCGGCTCAGTAATCTGCATACGATCCTGACTACCGGGGATCAAAGTGCGCCCAGCGCCGACAAATTGAAATGGATTGAAGATGCCGGCGCGGAGATCGAGTCGCTCCAGACAGAGACGGCCATCTGCCCAAGTTGCCCGGCGTGTCTGCCGCCCGACACTGCCGGCGAAGGTGAGGCCGTTGGTTGCCTGGGCCGGGTGAACTATCCGATCGAAGCGCAGTTTGAAAAATTCCTGGCCGATCGAGTTCAGCTTATGCTCGACACACTCGACAAAGCCGACCAGCCTCGCCTCTTGCATATCCTGGTCGACAGGGAATCGCCGTTTGACGGCGAGGCGACCAAAGAACTGCGGCGCGTTACTACTTCCGGCGGTTTGCGTTTCTTTGAGCTGCGGCTTCCAATCAGATTGTCCCGTGAAGGCTCGCACCTGACTACTGACCACGTGTTCGACCTGCTGGCCGGCTTTCGCTCAGAGGATGCCGAAGCCACCAGTTACACCCGCGAGTTCCCGCTGGCCGCTACGGCTGACTACTACGACTTTCTGGATTTGATCCTGCGCAATGATTTGAGCGAATTGGAAACGACGCGTCTCCATGCACGCAGCCGCAACTATGCGCAGTTTCTGCGGCTGCTGTCGGCACTGGAGAGAGCCGAAGCTTTAGATGCTCGTGTGCTGGTGGATTAAATCAAGGCAAAAGTAAAAAGGAAAAAGAAGCGAGCAGTAAACGGCTTGCCCATTGAGTGGTGGTTCCGAACGAGCTTGCTCTTACTTTTTACTTTTACCTTTTGCCTTTTACCTTCCGCTAGGCATTCTCTTCATCAACCTGTCTCAAACTATCCAGAATCAGATTTGTGTTGCTCGGCGCTTCGATCGTTATGGGAAAACCCTCTGCCGACTTGTGAAAGTCAAACGTGCCGCCGGTGATCTCGACGATTTGGCGAAAGGCATCGTGCGCGGTGAGCTTGCCGCTTTCGGCGCCGACAATCTGGCCGTCGTTAAAGAGCACCCGGCCCGCTTGCGCGTTGTTCGTCAGCACCAGAGCGCCCGTCAGACGAGAGTTCTCAATCGCCTGAATCGCGTCGAACACACTGATGGTGGAAAGGTCGCCGGCAAAAATTACGCCGGGTTTCGCGCGCCGCGGTTCCGTCTTCGCCGCCGGCTTGGCGTGCAACTCCGGATGACGCGCGCGGCGAATTGCCTCCAGGCCCGTCCCGATCGAAATGCGATTGTCGAGCGCCTTGGCCTCCAGCAGGCGATCGTGGGCCGCGTCAAAGTTGTCGCGCTCAATGTAGAGGCTGGCCAGCGCCAGGCAATGACGCGCGGCCTCCTCCGGATGCTTGTGCGCCGCGGCGACTTCGCGCATTTTCTCGCGCAGGCGAATCGAGCGTGGGTTTTTATCCAGTGCCGTCCGCAGGCGCTTCAAGGCGCGATCCGCCGCGCCGTACTTGATGAACAAGTCCGCGTCCAGCAGCGCCGTCTCAACTTCGCCAGTGGGTTCTTTGTGATCGTCAGCCATTGAAGCCAGGGCAGGGCCTCCACCGCCCTTTTACGCGAGTTTAGCATAAGCGCTTTTTTTGGAGTGCGCTGACTTGTCAGCGCTTTGAACATGAACCCGCTAAGCAAACCAGGAAAGCAGCGACAAGTCGCCCATTCCAAAAACTCGCCTCAAAACCATTGACTCTTAACCATCTTTGGAACCAGACTTAGGGCCGTACGTTAATGACGATTATGAGAGCCTTTCGAATTGCGCTATTGCTTCTAATCGCGGCCGCTTCGCTCCATGCACAGTCCAGATCTTCTCGAGAGCAGGAGGAGTTGCTCGGACCCGTTCGCAACATTAGCAGCGACGCGGTGCGGACCGATGCCAACGGCCTCACCGGTCCGAGGGTTCCGGTGTCAAACGAGGCCTTCGATGAAAAAGGTAACGTCCTCCATCATACCGTTTTCAATCCGGATGGTTCACTGAAATGGACAGGGGATTGGGGCCACGCCTATGACGCTCAGGGTAGAGAAATCAAAACGTACTACTATAACGAGCAGGGCGTGCTGACCAATACCGGTGTCTCCGTCTACGACAACAAAGGCCGACGGACTGAGACAACGCAGATCAATCCGAACGGTTCGATCAATCACATTCGAGCTTATTTCTATGATGAGAACGGTAATAATGTGCGCGAGGCTCATCGCAACGAAAACGGTAGCGCGCGGAATGTCATCAATCGCAAGTACGACGCGGACGGACGGATGACGGAAGAGATATTCATTGATGGCGATGGCGCCCTGCATCATCGGAACGTCTTGACCTACGACGCTCGCGGCAACCGAACGGGCTGGACGCTTTTCCAGAGTAACGGGACCGCCATTCAGATGGTACGAAGGATTCTGAGTTATGACGAGCGGGGCAATGTGAAAGAGACCCTTAATTACCTCAGGGACAACTCCATCGGCAGCAGAGAGACTTTCAATTACGAGTTTGACCCGCGCGGGAACTGGATCAAACGGAACACTTCGAGAGAGGTACTCAGGGAAGGCCGTTCCCAAACCGAATCGGAAATAACCTACCGCACGATTACCTATTTCTAATTCCGCTGGCTGGTAGCGCATCAGACAGGCGGGTCACGGCTGCGACGAATTGAGACCAATCCAGCTCTGTCGCGATGCTTTTGTCACAGGCCTCTGATTAAATTCCTTCACAACCTGGAAAAAAGGTGCAACAAGATGGAATCAGAGCAATCAGTGAGTAACGATGCGGTGAACAACTCGGGCTCGGCCCAGGGATTCATTGGCAGCCTGGCCGAAAAGCTCGGCGCCACGGCGCGGGCGGCAACTATTTTCGGCGATCCGGTGGAACGAGACGGCCTAACGGTTATTCCGGTGGCGAAAGCGCGCTGGGGTTTTGGCGGAGGCGCCGGCAAGAGACGAGACGAGGACGGCGCCGGCGGTGGCGGCGGAGCCCAGGTCACTCCAGTTGGATTCATTGAACTAAGGAACGGCGAGGCGCGGTTCCGGCCTATCAGAAGTATTTCGTTTCATTGGCTGATGCTGGGCGGCCTCGCCGGTCTGTTTCTCTTGCGGCGAATCTGTTTGCGGCGATCGGAGAAATGAGCAACCAGCAATTCACGACTCAACCAGTCTGCGAAAGCAGGCGGCATGTTAGTCTCTCTGACTTTGCGGCTTCGTGTCGCCGCGGATGAACAAGGTAAGATTTGAGACATGACCACCATTCAGAAAGACTTTGATCGCATTGCCCTGGTCTCTCCTGATGGTTCGCTGCAAAACAATCGTTACCACAACTTCCTTCTGCGACATTTTCCTTCGAACTGCGATGAAGTGCTGGAGATTGGCTGCGGCAAGGGCGAGTTCTCACGCCGGCTCGCCGAATCGTCAGGGCGCGTGTTGGCCCTCGATCTATCACCGGAAATGATTCGTATTGCCCGCGCGCATTCGGGACATCTGCCAAACATTGAATATCAGATCGCGGATGTAATGTCTTACGACTTGCCTCGGGAACAATTCGATTGCATTGCGAGCATCGCGACGCTGCATCATCTGTCTTTGCAGGAAGTGTTTTTGAAAATGAAAGCGGCCCTGAAACCGGGCGGAGCTTTGTTAATCCTCGATCTATTCGAGCCCGAGGGAGTGGTTGATGCGTTATTGAACCCCATGGCTGTATGCATCAGCGTTACCCTGAGACTGATTCATCACGGCCGCCTGCGTCCTTCGTGCGAAGCCCGCGCCGCCTGGGCCGCACATGAAGCGCACGACATCTATCCAACCATGAATGAAGTCCGTGCTCTCTGCGCTGACATTCTCCCCGGCGCCAGGGTGAAGAAGCATCTCTTATGGCGTTACTCGATAGTTTGGGAGAAGTGAACGCTTGCGGCTTTGCCGCAGCACACTGCGGTAAGCCTATGGCTTACCGGCATTCTTCTCTTTTTGTTTGGGAGGCTCCGCCTCCGGCTGAGGCGCAGCCTCAGCAAGAAAAAGGACTCACCCCGGAAAGCCGGAGGCTTTCCGCCATGTGCGGCGGCAGAGCCGCACCATCCGCCCGCGAAGACCCGCCCTGAATGTATACGCCCTCAACTGCAAACGGCGCCCAGTCTTCTCTGCAACTCGCGATTCCTTCTCTACTAATCTCGTTGTAAGAATGTTTTCAAGTCATGGCGGCCGGCCATTTCTGCCGGTCTTGCTCTGCATCAACCCCCCAACGAATTTTCGCGCGCGAATCTCTCGTATTGCCCGATGGATCGGGCATGGTGATTGCGACAAGATGCACGTAAAGACAAACAATTTAGTTGGATTTAATTAAGGAGAGTTTTTTATGAACAGGATCAAATTATGGCCGCACGCGACGATCGTGGCAGTGGTGGTTGCACTCATCGCCGGCCTGGGCGTGTGGTTCTATACAAAACATGAACAGACGGTCGCGGCTGAGGCGCTGCCCTACGCCGCCCGCATCCAAAGAGTGGACGGCGAAGTCGCTTTTTGTAATGACCGCGCGAACACCGATGCCAATGCACAGTGGACCGCCGCTACTGCGAATCAACCCTTCTCAGAAGGAGATCGGATCTACACCCGTGACAAGGCGCGCACCTCGCTCGCTTTTAGCGGACGCAATTTCGCGCGGCTCGATCCGAACACCTCGCTCGACATAGTGTCGCTCGGAGACCGTCGCACTCAGCTCGCGCTGCGCGACGGCTCGGCAATCTTCGACGTCGGGTATTTGGCTCCCAATGAATTGTTTGAAGTAGGCACACCTTACGGCGCGATAGACTTTGATCAGCCCGGACTTTACAACGTTGGTTTCGACCGGAACGGCGGCGTGCTCGTTTCAGTCCTGAGCGGACTGGCGCGGGTAGTTGGGTTATCGGGTTCCGGACAAATTAGTAAAGGTGAAATGCTGACGCTTCTGGGCCAGACGGCGGCCGAGGTTGCGTTGTCTCGCCTGAATAGCCGTGACGCCGGATATCTGGTGGATGACTATTACCGGTATCAATACCCGAATTACTACGATGGTCGTTACAGTAACTACGACGCTTATCTCAGTGATCCTTATTACTACGATCCTTATAAGCGCAGCGTAAGTTATCGGTATGTGAGTTCAAATATTCCCGGCTTCTATGACCTGGATTATTACGGCGACTGGCAGACCGTTCAAAGTTATGGCTATGTCTGGAGGCCACGGGTCGATGCCGGCTGGGTTCCTTATCGACAGGGTCAGTGGATCAACACCTACCCCTATGGACCGACCTGGGTTTCCAGTGAGCCCTGGGGTTACGCGCCTTATCACTATGGGCGTTGGGTTAACGTGAGTAACCAATGGTATTGGATTCCCGATGGAGTGAACACGACCCCGACGTTTGCGCCGGCCCTCGTGGCTTTCGTTCCTCTGGACGCGAACCAAATCGGCTGGGTGCCGCTGGGCCCGGGCGATCCTTATGCGCCTCGTTATTATGACGATAACTGGCAACCACATTATTTGACGCAGACTCAGGTAGTGACGACCCAACTTGTTAATTTCAGCATCCCCGGCGCGGTGACCGTGGTGGCGCTGGATGCGTGGGGTCGCCCCATCGATCCGCGCACTGTCCGTCAGATTGATCAGCAGAGATTGGCATCAGTGCGGCCAACGCTCGATCCTTTGACGCTGACTCCGCTGAGAAACGCGGTAGTACAGTCCGCATGGGGCCGCGGCAAGATCGATCTGCCGCCGGGCATTGCCAAAAAACTTAACGACACTCGCGTGTTTGTTGGCAGCGATGTCCGCGAGTCGAAGTTTCGCAAGAACACGGCCCAGACGCTGCGCGTGGAACCTGTTCCCGCCACGGCCAGAAATCAGAAGTTCAAGGCTAATGACCAGCGCCAGCAAGAGCAGCAGGCAGATACCGGACGCCAACCGGAATCGGATCAGGGACGCAAACAGGATCTGGGTCGCGTGACGGGCGAAGCTAAAAAAGACAATAAGCAGGCGCAGCAGCAGGCTCAGCAGCAGACGCGTCAGCTTGAGCAGCAGCAGAGAAAAGAGACGCGGGCTCAGCAGAAGTCGACTGGTGTTCAGGCGCCGGCCCAGGCGCCCGCTCAACGGAAGGCTGAGCGCAAAGCTCAGGCGCCTGTTCAGCAGCAACGCGCTCAGCAGCCCGCTCAGCAGAAGGCCCAGCGCCAGGCTCAACCGCAGCCGCAGCGCAGGGTTCAACCGCAGGGTGAGCGAGTAGGCAAGCCGGCAAAGTCTGAGCAGAAGCCACAGTCCCAGGGCGCGGCGAAACAGGAACGCAAGCAGAAGCCACCAGACCAGTCAGGTGGGCAGGGTCAAGGCGGCGGCGGCAAAGGCAAAGGCAAAAAGCCGTAAGCTTTGGAGTGCGGTAACTTGTTACCGCTTTGGTTTGCGCCGACTTGTCGGCGCGATCTGAGTAGCAAATATTCTTACTTGCCAGCCCGAGTATACTGGCTGGCAATAATGCCCATCGATTGGCCCCACGCCCCGGTTCACCGCCTGGACTCTCGCGGCATTTACATGGTCACGGCCGCGACACTTCATAAGGACCATCTATTCGCAGAGGCGTCCAGGTTAACCTTGCTCGAACACGGCTTACTTTCGCTCGCGAAACACTATCAATGGCAGCTCGAGGCCTGGGCAGTCTTTACGAATCACTATCACTTTGTTGCGCGATGTAGCGATGGATCAGCGAGTTTGAGAAAGCTGCTGAAACATCTTCATTCCGATTCGGCCAGAGAACTTAATCGGTTGGACGGTAAGATTGGCAGAACGGTGTGGTTCAATTTCTGGGACACGACGCTTACTTACGAACGCTCCTACCTGGCCCGGCTCAACTATGTTCACCAAAACCCTGTTAAGCATGGATTGGTGGCGATGGCCAATCAGTATCAATGGTGTTCCGCGGCGTGGTTTGAACGAACCTGTTCTCCGGCTACTGTCAAAACGATTTATAGTTTCAAGACGGACAAGCTAAACATCCACGACGACTTCTGATTTTTGGAGTGCGGTAACTTGTTACCGCTTTGGAGTAAGCCGACTTGTCGGCGCTTTAGTTAGCGCGACCTGTCGCCGCGAGGCTGGCAATTGCGGCTTCTACATCTGGCCTCGACAAGTCGCGTGCCCATAAAAGCGGTAACAAGTTACCGCACTCCATAAAGTTACCGCGTCACCTTTTTGATTGCTCAATTGCGATTTACTATGCTACGACGATGAATCTCCGAAGCCTGCTACTAATCCTCCTGCTCGCCTGCCCGGCATCCGCTCAAACCATTTTCAAAGTCGGCATGATCACTCGTGACTTTACCGACGAGCATCGCCGGAACTGGCAAGGCACGGCGCCGCGCCCGCTGCGAACTGCAATCTGGTACCCGGCAAGCCCGACCAACATAAAAGAAGAAACGATCTTCGGCGGCCCGCCGGACAGAGAGGTCTTCGCGCCCGTCACGGTCGCGGCCGGCGCAGAGATCTCCAACACGAAACAGCAACTTCCGCTCGTGCTGCTGTCTCACGGCACGGGAGGCTCGGCCATCCAGATGATGTGGCTGGGATATTACCTGGCGTCGCGCGGCTACGTCGTCGCCGCCATCAACCATCATGGCAACACCGCTGCGGAAAAACAGCCGGCCGCGCAGGGCTTCTTGCTTGTCTGGGAGCGCGCCCGCGATTTGTCGGTCCTGTTGGATAAGCTGCTCGCCGATCCGCTCTTCGGTCCGCGCATCGACCGCCAACGCATCGGCGCGGCAGGTTTTTCGCTGGGCGGTTACACTGTCATCGCGATCGCCGGCGGACAATTCAACACAGCAGAATTTGCCTCGTTCTGCCGCTCTCCACAGAGAGACTTCACCTGCGAGCCGCAATCCGAATTTCCCGACGCGCCCAAACTGTTTGCCGAACTCAAAAAGGCCGACCCGCCAACCGGAGAGTCCATAGTCGTGCAGGAATCGTTGCGTCATGCCGGCGACTCTTACCGTGACCGTAGGATCAAGCGCGTGTTCGCGGTGGCTCCGGCACTGGGCGGCGGCTTCACTAAAGCAGGACTGAGCAAGATCGGCATCCCCGTCTCAATCGTCGTGGGCCAGGCCGACAAAGTAGCTCCGCCGGCCACCAACGCAGAACGTTTCGCGCGATTCATCAGAGGAGCAAAGCTGACGATCCTTCCCGGAGAGATCGGCCACTACATATTTCTGGCCGAATGCAACGCGCACGGCAAAGCAGTCGTGGACATCTGTCGCGACGCCGCCTCAATCAACCGCGCCCAGGTCCATCAACAAGTGGCCCAGATGGCGTTTGATTTTTTTGAAGAAGGGGTGGAGGCGCAAGTGATTTGCACGAACTTGTCGGTATTGAGTGCGAGCCCGCGCGGATCGACGGTGTTGAGTCCGAGCCCGCATTGCGATCTCTTCCACCGTCCCCAGCCAATCCTGTCAACCAGCCGCGTAGCGGCGACATATCTGTAGCCCCGGGCGTAAGCCCGGGGTTAACAACCCCAAAAAACTTCACAACTTCAGGATCGTCGACAGGTCGATTAGTCATCTAGGATAGGAGCGGCGACAAGTCGCCGCATACCAAAGCGCTGACAAGTCAGCCCACTCCAAATCTCTGTTGCTCCTAAAGCGAGCTCGCCCAACTGTTTTTTCCAGCTCTAACCTTGGGCGGGAGCACAAATAAGACCCACTATACGCCGGCCATCCTTTATTGTTAGCCATCGCTTGTTGAGTGAAATTGCGCGATGCAAAAGTCTGTGGCAATTTGCGCATAAAAGAGCCATGTCCTTTAATCGTGTTCGGCGCTCCATTGCCATTGCCATCGGCAGTAAGTGGTGAGCTTCAAAGATTGCGTCTTCGAATTTGGGCTCGTCCGTCTTTGCCTTACGGAAACACATATCGCACACCAAAGGTCCGTGTTTGCGTCTTGAAGCAAGGAGTTTGGTACGGACGCCGGGGTGACGCTCCTTTTTCTTGTGGAACTCCGTTAGCAGTCTACCCTCAAAGAACTCTTCCTCGCTCTCGGAGTCCATTATGTCGTGCTGCGACTCAACGATGATTGGCGACGCCCTTATCAATTGGGATACTTGATCTACTTCTTCCGGCTTGCGGCTGAACTCAGCCCAAACAGCTCGGTCGGTTTGGGAAACATTGCCGAGTCCCTTGCCTGTCGCAACCTTGTGAAGGTTCTGAAGCTTGAAAGCTACTCCATCTGGGTTTCGAAATGTTTCGTTGCGCTGGGCGGCACGGTGGTATGGCAAGCTTCGTAACAAGTGTGAGAGTTCGCGTACTCTTCTGTCACTGCTGGATGGTATCTTTCCATCGCATTTGAGGTAGAGATCCAGAGCCAGAATTGTCTCGTCGCGGGTCCAATTTGGATTCCCATGGCCTTGAGTGCGTGCCATTTACTTTTGACAGCAACAAAGTTGCTAAGGATTCGAGCAGCAGCATACAAGAAGTTTGTCGCAGAAGAAAGAGGCCGGGAAGCAGAAACCCTCCGCAACGCAAGACCGATAGTATCCCGGCGATCTATCGGTGGGAGAGGCTTGTATGAAAGGTGAGATCCCTGAAGCGGATGGCTGGAAGGCAAGGATGAGTACCCCGGAAAGGGTATTCGGTTGTTTAGCAGAGGGAAAATTGAACTGCGAGCATTGGAATGACCGGAGATTTTACGGATGTACGCGCCTTTTCTTTTTTGGCAGCGCCTCATAGAACCCCTTGCTCACAGCTTGAATGTTGGAGCCTGCAAAGTCCCTTCTGAACGCTCGTGGTTCCATTGGAGTTCTGTAGCAATCGGGCTTCGACGCCCCCGCCGTCAAGACTCTCCAATACCACTCGATTGAAGGTGTCGAATGGGACTTCAGCTGAACTAAGTACCTATTTGCCCGAGCGAGCAATCCAAAACTTCGCATTAACATAATTGTATCCTGAATCCCATACAGGCTAATCAACAGTCCAAGGACAAGCTTAACTGGGCTATCGACATCCAAAGGAAAGGTCGGGGTCCCGTCTGGCACCCACTTCAGACACTCATCCGGTGGAAAAGGAGCACTCATTCCCAAGTCTCGAATCATCTGCACGTGATAGTAATGATGTTTAGTGCCAGAACCTTCAGGTGATTCGTATCGATAGCCAATCGCTTTGAGAACCCCAGCATGTCGCAGAAATAGACCAAGCCTTAGCCGTACCTCAGGAATGGAGCGGCCAAAATCACACTTTAGCCTCAACACAGGTTGGATCGGGCCACGGCTCACAGGTTTCAGATAGAGGAATCTGCGTGGTGGGAAAGCGACGTTAAGACGTTGCTCCGTCGGAAGAGAGTCCTCCAACTCCTTATCTGTAGTAAAGCTGGAAAAAGTCTTCGCAAGTTCTATGTACAAGTCCTTTGATTGACCTCGGGGATAAAACCAAGGCTTCCTATGCCCATCCCAAATCGCCATTATTAGATCTCGAAAGAGCTTCATCTCCAAATCATATTCTTGCTCTTGTGCCATTGGGTGTCTCTTTGTGAGTTAGAGGGAAAACCGAACTGCAGGGACGTATTCAACTCCCTTGACGCTAGAAGCAAACCGTCGACCTTGTTTAGATTTCGGATCCACGACGAAACGCCGAACAAATGGCGACGGCAGGTCGGCGACGAATTCCCGAGCTGCCGCGCGTGGCAGGAATTTAGAGATGTCCTCACAAAAGACGTAATCCTGTAGCTGAGTTTTCCAGGGATCTTCAACTTCAGCAATGTCCTCGGAATTGGTTAAAGGTTTCCAGAACCAGGCTGGTCGTGAAAGCCAGTCTTGTCGTTCAAAACGAAACTTTTCCACTTTACGATACCTTACACCTAGCCCTTTAAGTCCTTTTACGGAAACCGTCTTATTCCAAGCTCCTAGCGTATTTGACTTGCCTACAAGCAGGCTCGGAAAGCGAGAGACCAAATGGGGCGCATCGACCAAAACATCCTGCCCTGCGAGAACCATTCTTTCAAGCCATTTGGCTATGCGTGAGGCCGCAATCCGCGCAGTGGATTCGCTATCCAGCGCCTGGTCTTTTCGTCGAAGGCCATTGCCAGATTCGCTAACAAACTCGCCAAACTTGACGCTCTCAGGTTTATCCCCACTTCCGAGGAATTCTCTTGAAGATCGTGGGAGGTTTTCTGATATCTGTCTGGAAAAACCAAGATACGACAAAACAGTCCGGTTGAGATTGTTCTTTAGATCATTAACTCGGTGCTCGAAGGACGTAACTGCAGCAGGCAGATTTGGCCAGTAAGACGGTCTGAAGCCTTTCCACGGTTCTTTCCAAAGTCCAGGATTTGCGAGTTGCTTGCTGCCGACGTTTAGATCTGCAAATGACTGTGGATTGCATTTCAGGGTAAGGTCGAACGCATTCTCGCCAAATTGATTAACCGCGACAATAAGTCCACAACGCGAATAACATCTCGCTAAGTAGGCGACACCTTCTCCGGTAATGTAATCCTCTCTATTAAAGTCAAAGAGATCGTAATCGACCATAAGTACCGCGGCTGAGTCAAAAAGGTTGCTACCCCATGACGAGACTTTGACTTTGCGATTTCGCGCTTTTCGTCGTCGTCCTTCCAAGTCACCCATTGTTTGTTTGAATCTGTCGCCGACTGTTTCAATCTCAAATTCTTGGCGAACTGAAGGAATCTTTTCGAGCATAGTCTTCCATCGCTCACGAGTGCTGGCGATGTCATCGCATATGAGTATTTTTTTCTTTTTCATTTCAGTTCCTTCCAAGATAGTTGAAAAGCCGTACGAAACCCCTTCTCCGGCTCAACAAATGCAACGGTGCAGTTCAGGTTTTCGGCGATCATTTTGACAATTGCCAAACCCAAGCCCGTCCCACCGAGTCCTAAAGCTCGCCGCTCCGGTGAGAGTTTTGACTTGCGCACAAAGGGCTTGAACAGTTCGTCAGAAGACTTCAGGTTCACGCCAGCGCCAGTGTCCTGTACCAAGATGCTGCGAACCTTGCCGCGCGAATGTGACCTGACTGCGATGAGTTTCTCTTTGCTATCTAACATTGCATTCATCGCGTTCAAGAATACATTCTGAAGAATTGCGCTCCACTCAGCAAAAGCACCCTGAGGTAGTCTCAAAGATTCATCGACGGCACTAGAATCAATATCGACCCCGCGTAGCAAAACTCCCATTTGGGATCTCACTTGTTCCATGATTGAGCGCGCTTTGAACCGTGATCTCACAGTTCGATTTTCTTCATCCATTAGTGAAGAAAACAAGGAGCGAGTAGCACGAGCGCGTTCGATCCATTCCGATAAGTTGGTTGCTACCTTTTTCAAATGCTGCCGAGTCTCGCTATCGGGAACCTTGATTGCCGCAAGTTCTTCGGTTACTTCATCAAGCAGGTTGAGTTGCTTGACCACCTCATGCTCATAAGCTAATGCAGACATGCCGGCCGTCGCTAGAGAGCCAAGTAAGCCAACCTGCTGAGTCATGACCTTGGCTTCTGCATCGCTCGCATCAATGGCTTCTCTTACTTGATCACGCAAATCCTCAAACACCGGCTCAGGAATCTCGCGCTTGTAGTGAGCCAGGACTTGGTCAACGCGCTCAAATTTCTCTCGCAAAGGTTCTGTCTTCCGAAGTACTTCGCCTTCCTTGAAGGCTCGCTTAGCCTCTTCAAAAGCGTAGAAATCAAGCGCGGTACGAACAATTTCTTGCAGGCCTCTAAATGCGTTGTTGTCAACTAAACGATCTCGAGACACTTGTATTGTTAGTGACTCCCATGGCTTACCACCGAGGTGCCGAACTTTGTTCCGTTCGCTGGCCGTGTCAACATGGACTACACCCAACAAGCGCGACATTGTCGGTAGAAAGTTCATGCCTCTTGATACTTGGGCCTGCAGTGACTCGGGTAAGAGTTGCGATTTTGTAAGACGGTGAGAGTGATCCTTCTCTGTGCCCAACCAATCTGTGTCAGGGCCGTAGTATGGTAGGTGGAATCCTGCATCGTAGACGTGGACTCCGCCATGTTCGTTAAGGTATTCCTGTGCTTTCCCAACTGAGATTCCATATTTCTGCCTGTACCTCAAGTGAAAGACTCGTATTTCGAACTGAGTAGCGTGAATGCCCCAATCCTTACGGGGCAATGGTTTGCCCTCGGAATCTATGGGCGGCAATAGATCCCTAGTGGAATACTCCCAGCTGGTCTTATCGCCGTTTGAGAACTCCAACGAGAGATGAACTACTGGGCTACTCTTCTTATGCTTCGGACTGTTGATGAGTTTGCCGACCAGTCGTGCGTGCCACAGATCCTGAACGGCTCGCATTTGAAGATCAAATCTTGTAACCGCGTCTCGTTCTGGACTTTCCAGCTCAACCGCAAACGCCTTTTGCTGCTCAGATGACAGCTCAGGGTTAGGTTGGAAAGGCGGTTGAAGCCACCAAATCTCACCTGCCAAGTTGCTGAAGTCTTCCGGCGCCCACAGCTGGTTTAGTCCGGTTAAGATAATCTTGGTACCGTGAGGACTCTCGTCAGAAAATACACTCGCGCGAGGCAGCTCATTGTATAAAGCCTCTGCTTTCGTGAGTTCCCCCGCCTTGCTCGCTCTGTCCCAGTTAACGGTCGCCTTCAGTTCACTGTTCGGCGTGCTCTTTGAAACTGTCCGCACTTCAATCTTGTTTGCTAGGAACTGAACTGCAAGCCGACCCACTCCTTTCGATCCAGTCATAGGACGCTTTAACTCTCGCGAGACACGTTGCGACTGCTTGTGCGGAGAACCGATACGCATCCAGAAGTCTCGGAATTCGTTGAAACTCATCCCGTGCCCATTGTCAGAGACTTCAATACGGCCGGGATGAAAGCTGATCACGACTTTTTTTGCGTCAGCGTCATAGCTGTTCTTCACAAGTTCAGCCAGAGCGATATGAGGCTTTCCTACTAATCTTTCCCCGAGTTCTTTTAGCAAGGCGGAAGCGACCGTAAAGAGAAGCCGCTTAGGACGGGTCGGCCGTTGGCTTACTCTTACTCTGCCGCTCGTGGCCCTTTTTCTTCCACCATCGACCATTAGGCTAGCAACTCCGTAGCGAACGCGTACGATAACTTCATAGGAACTGCGTTGCCGATCATGTTGGCTAATGCCGTGCGAAGTTCAACTGAAGAGAAGTCAAAAGAATCCGGGAAGAACTGTAATCTAGCAGCTTCATGCGGCGTTAAGGCCCTGGGACGAGTTGGATGAATGAAACGACCCTGGCCCGGCGATCCAAACCCGCTGGTAATAGTCTGCGCAAGTTCATCGTAGCTGAGACGGCCATACATAGATTTGTAAGAGTGCGCCCTTTGATGGCAAATAGGTCGCCGATGATCGGGTAAATTGTAAAGCCCATACCTAAACAGGTAGTTAATGCGGTTAGTATTCGCTCGTGAGAGGATTGAGGGAGCGTCAAAGATTCCAGACCCCCTCTTACGGCTCAAATCGGCGATTGCCCATCTTACACTTCGCGGTTTTTCTACGCGATGTTTATTGACCACATCCTCGATTGATACGGAACGACTGTGCGAAGCTATCAGGACGTGTCTCTTACGCCTTTGAGGAACACCCAACTCTGCGAGATCGACAATTCCAGCATCAACCTTGTAACCAAACGATACCAGTTGTTCCGCCGTCTTATCGAGCGCGCGTCCGTAACCGTGAATAACTGGGGGGACGTTTTCTACAAGAATGTGCTCTGGACCAGTAATCTCAACAAATCTCGCCACCTTCTCGTATAATTTATTTCTTCCATCTCGCCCTCTTGTGTGGTTGTTCAAGGCAGAATGTCCCTGGCATGGAGGGCCGGCCAGCAATAGGTCGACCGAACTAAACAGTTGGACCAACTCTTTTTCTGAGGGTTGAAGTCGTTGCCCAACATCCCCGTCCAGCAACTGGCTAATGTCGGAATCGTATGTCCAACTTGGAGTGAAATTATCCTCGAAAACTTGCAGGCTGGCCTGATCCTGATCGACGGCCAATAGAGATTCGAATCTTCGTCCAATAGCGGTGCTTGCTTCTCGTGCCCCTAAGGAGAGACCACCACAGCCACAAAATAAATCGACGGCACGCACGGGGCCGCGCGAAGGCTTATGCGACACGCCGTCTGGGCTTTGTAAGAAGGCTTGATCGAAAATGGATCTGGCATCTTGCCGAAGTGAGACACCAGCTGGGACGCGCAATCGAGAAACGAATTCGGTTCCATTCGTCTTAACGATGCTTCGTGAAACCTGTTTTATCCCCTTCAGGTATTTATATGTTTCCGGCCCGGCACTAGTCGACCGGGGTTGAGGTTCAGGGATTTGAACGAGGTGTCCATTGCCAGAATAGTTGCCATTACTTTTGGGCAGGAACCTCAAAAGCTTTTTTCTTGTCTCATCCTGATCTTTTAATTCGCATTGCCACAATGTAAGGACAGAATACCCTTGCGTTCTCAGCGCGGCAGATTTTTTCCTATCTCTCTTCTTGTTATCAGAAAACTTCTCCTTCCAGAACTCGGAGTTCGTCTTTGGAATTTTCCACAGCGAGCAATTATGAGCATGCCAGAAACATCCGTGGACAAAGATGGCCCACTTCAAGGTTTGATTGACAATGTCTGGCGTCCCCGGCAGGTTCTTTGCCTTAACCTGAAACGGGAATCCCATGTTCCGAAGAGCTTGTTGGACAAGCAACTCTGGTGCGGTCCCGGACTGGCGAACACGAGACATAAGCAGGGCTCGTGCAGCCTTAGTGGTTAAGGACAATCTTTGGTTCATACTCTAGGATTTGTGAATAGATCTCGGCGCTTTCGCGCCGAATTATAAAGGATAAAATGAAAAAGCGCATTGTATAGTTTGCGAGCGTGAGAATTGTTGATTTGAGTGTGCGGGATTGCTGCTTTGCCGAACTTCAAATTGCGCCCTTGCTTACACGCGGACTTCTATCCCGGCTCGGAAGACCCACCCGCTAACGCAGGTGGTACTGACCTCATCACTTCACGGCAAGCTAACGTTTCGGCTCTTCGCCGGGATGATAAGAGGCTTCGAGGTTGGCGCGGATCTCTCTGAGGGTGAACCAGGCCGGCTTGAATTCTCCGCGAGCGTACAATGTCGCCTGATCTGTGTAATGGCGGCTTTTTGGATCACTGCTCGACCCGAAGGTGTGAACCGACAAGGCCCTTACCTGTGGCGCGAACTCAACCACGCTCACGTACGTCGCGCCCGCAACTCCATAAAAGCGCTTTTGTCCCGGCGCTGGTCCCGCGTAGAACGTGAACACGGCGCCGTCATTACCACTGATGCCCGGAACTGCAAGACTCGGACGCGCATCATCAAACTGTTCATTCTTGCTTTCATCGCGGCGCTGGAGCCGGTTGAGTTCACCCCAGGTCACCCGCCACGTGCCAAAGCCTTGCTCGAGCGCGTCGAGGGCTTCGTTGAGCGAGGCTACGCGCATTTGTGGGGTTACAGGTGTTTGCGTTCCTCTGGCGATGCGATCTCGCCAACGGTTGAAGATGGTCATCGCCACAGAGTCGTTGGTGGCGCGGTGATCCCAGGCTGAGAGGAGATCATAAACCTGGCGTAAACGTGAAGATGCGGACGAGACGTCCGCGCTCCCAGCAACACGGGATGCGGACGAGACATCCGCGCTCCCAGCAACACGCGGCTTCAACTCCGCGAGAAACTGAGGCAGAAGCTCGTCCGCCATAATCACGCGCGTATCAAACGCTGCCCGCTTCCACTCTGCGAAAGTCCAGGCCGGAGTGTTTGCCAGAAAGCGCCGGGCGATGCGGCCGCGAGGGTTGTCGCCTTCCTGGACCATGTATTTGGGAAAGCGCGCCGGGTCCGGGTTACCTTCGCTGGTCAAAAGAAAGGGCGTGGTGTTGCAGTTCTGCATCCAGCCGGTGCGCGGATTAGTTAGCTGCGGCAGCTCGTCGATAGTGTGATAGCCGCGCCACTCAGTTGCCGGATCGCTTCCATCCAACGGTTTTGTCCAATCGAACCGCGGGTCCCTGCGCGGCACGGCGCCGTTATACAAGTAGTAAGTGTTGCCCTGCCGGTCGGCATACATCACGTTACCAAACAGCATGTTTTGCGGCAGTAATGCGGATTTGAATTCAGCGAGCGTTCTGGCGCTTGTCATCTGGTACCATTCTCGCAGCCAACCGTCGCTCTCAAACTTCGCCATGCGGATTGCCAGGAGCTTGCCATCCTTTGCTGACAAGATCGGTCCGTGGTGAGTCTTAATCATTTTGAAGCGGCGGACCTCAACGCCCGCGCCGGTCTTCACGCGGATCTCTTCAATGCGCTCGGCGGCCAGCCGGTGGCCGGTCCCATAGCGATAAGCCAGAGGACGCGCTGGATCATCGAAAGTCTCTGCGTATACATCTTCCAGGTCAGCCGCGTTGTCCGTGCTCACCCAACCGAGGTCGTCGTTATGTCCGACATACGGAAAGGGAAATCCGAAGCGCGTGTAGCCGGTAAAGTTCCATCCTTCTTCACTGTGCACGTGGCCCTCATAGACCTGTCCCGGCCCAAAGAAGGGAAGATGTGGATTAATCAAAAGCATCGCGTGGCCGGTCTTGCTCCGTTTTGGCGCGATGACCCATCCATTAGAGCCCACGTTGTCAGCGAGCGCGCGATCATTTTCCGCGGTTTGCACATCACCGGTAAGGTTAGGGTCGCGAGCAAAGCCGTTCTGAAAATAGTTGTAGCGAATGAAAGCGAGCATGTACCACGGCTCGATCCTGTTGAGCAGTCGAGGGTGCGCTTCCGGATGTTTGGTCAGGTAGTAATTGAAGCCGGCAGCGAAGGCATCGCAAAGTGCCCGCATCTTCGGATCGAGCCGGCTATATTCTTCCCGGGCCAAACGCGGAATCTCGAGCGCGTGATTGAGGCGATCTTCGTTCAGGCTCTTCTCGCCGTACAACTCGGACGATCGGCCCAGAGCGAGAATGAAATTCTCTTCGACGCGCCAGAAATTGTCTTCCGCCTGGGCATAGGCGAAACCGAAAACGGTGCTCGCGTCGGTACTGCCAAAAACGTGAGGCACACCATAGGTGTCCCGATAAATTGTGACAGATGTGGCAAGTCGATCAGCGTTAATTGAGGTTGAAGTCATGCGGCGGGATTGTTGTCCGGCGACGACTGAGGCGCACAACAACGTAAGAGTGAGTGCCGTGGTCCACTTCATGTCGCCAATCGTAATTCGTGAATCGAAAATAGGAAAGGGGCGGTGGCAGTGTAAATCCCAGCTGGGAATCACGCGCGTCTTCCAAAATCACCTCGGCATCAATCGTGATCTCGACGGTGTTGCTGACGACGTACGGCTTTTGCGGTTTGTTTCGCTTCTTTGGCTTGTTGGGTCACTTCGGAATAGACTTCAGCAAATCTGCCGCCAGTTTTGGATTCAGTGTTTGCAGAATGTAGTACTGCTGCATCGCGCCGGTCTTTTCGCCGGTCCGGATATAAAGTACGCCCAGCGCATGCTGCGCGAAGACATTCCGGGGTTCGAGCTGCACAACTTTGCGCAGCAGCTCAATCGCTTCCTGTGGGCGGTCCTGTTTTGCATCGATCAGGGCGAGACTGTAGAGGCCTTGGATAAAAGTCGGTTTGATTTTTATCGATTCCTGATAAGCCTTTGCCGCTTCTTCCAGCTTACCCAACTTTTCATAAGCCGTTCCCAGGCTCAAATAGAAAACGTGATTGGGCTTTAGGTCTATCGCCTTCTGGTAATACTCGACCGCTTTTTCCGTCTTGCCCCACTCGTCGTAATTGATTGCCAGGCGGTTATTGAAATCCACATTTTTCGGATCCAGCTCCAACGCCCGGAGATATTCAGCCTCCGCTTCGGTAAACATACCAAATCCGTCATATGCCTGACCCAATTGTGCGTGAGCTAAAGCATCGTTGGGCCGCTCGGCCACATACTTTTTGTATTCATCCAACATCGGCCGCTCACGCTTGCGCACAGTGGCTGCTCGCAGCCGGTCGCGCGCGTCCGCGTGATCGGGATTCAGCTCCACGACTTTGGTTAGAGTCTTGATCGCCTCGTCATACTTCTGCGCCATCAGGTATGTGTTGCCGAGAAGATAAAGCGAGTCCACATCGTCGGGCCGCAGCTGTACGATATGCTGCACGATCTCGATCGCCTCGTCGTATTTTTTAGATTCTCGTAATGCGCGGGCCAGGCCATTCAGGATCTCAAAGTCGTTTGGCTTAAGGCGGGCAGCTTCCTTCGCGGCAGTCACGGCTTTTTCCTGCTGGCCGAGATCCAGATAGGCGACGCCAAGAAAGTGAAAAGCTTCAGCCCAGTCCTTCTGTAACTCAGTCGCGCGCTTCAGAGCCGCGGCTGCTTCTTCATGCCTGCCAAGTTTTTGTAAGGTGACGCCGAGGCTGTAACTCGCCGCCGCGTAATGCGGATCAAGCCGAACCGCTTCTTTGAAGGCTGCCGCAGCTTCTAACATCTGCCCCAAGTGTTCATACGCGATTCCCAAACTTAAATGCGCTTCGGCAAATTCAGGTTTGATCGCGACCGCGCGATTGAGGATTTCCACTGCGGCCGGCAACGATCCAAGCTCTATGTGAAGCTGGCCCAGCAAAAGAAGCAGCTGCGGATCGTTGTCGCGGATTTGAATTGCCTGCGACGCCAGACGCAGCGCGTCTTCGTTGCGGCCGAGGTGGCCATAGAAACGAGCGAGCGCTTCGTATGCCTCGACCATTTTTGGATCGAGCCTGATGGCTTCTTTAAAGGCATCGATAGCTTCCAAACTTTGACCGTTGGCCGCATAAGCAGTTCCCAAATTGAGCTGAAGACTTGGCTCGGTGGGAACGAGCGCAACCGCAGCTTTGTAAGCAGTGACAGCATTCTCAAACTTCCGCAGAGCCATGTAACAGACTCCTGAGTTTGCGTGTGCAATCCAATCTTTTGGGTTGAGCTTGAGAGCAGCGGCATAAAGTTGCAGAGCCTCCTCAAACTTACCTCCCTGTTGCGCCGTGATGCCGGCCTTATCGTAATCGACTGCGGTCTGAGGTTGAGGTGATTGGGCCGAGATCGAAAGAGCCAGGAGAAAGGTGCAAACGAGTGTGATGAGCAGTCTTTGAAGAGGAAGCATTTCGAGGCAAATCGTATCACAAGGCTTTCTTAGTCGGGAGTGTGGCAAGAATGTCGTGATCTGCGCGTTGTCCGCCTCTGAATCGTTCCGCCTCACTCATCTTCCAGAATCGCCTCGGCATCAATCGTGATCTCGACCGTGTTGCTGACAACGATGCCGCCTTTGTCCATGGTGTCGTTCCAACTGACGCCGAAGTCGTGCCGGTTGATTTTGGTTGTGGCGACAAAGCCGGCGCGGATCTTTGGTCCTTTGTCGACGCCGTCTTCCCACCAGGGTGTCAGCCATTGTCCGAGATAGTGGACATCGAGGAAGGCAGGCCGAGTGACGCCGCGAATCGTCAGGTCGCCCTTCACACGGTAATCAACCTCGCCAATCACCTCAACCTGTTGGCCGCGAAAAGTGATCTCGGGAAAATTTTCCGCGTCGAGAAAGTCTGCGCTGCGCAGGTGATTGTCGCGCGCCGGCTCTCCGGTCCAAATCTTACGCGCGTCGATGGTGACTTCGACGGAAGATTTCGTAGGATCATCCGGATCAAACACGAGTGAGCCGTGTACATCCTTAAAGTGTCCACGGACGTTGGTGACCATCATGTGCCGAGCGGTGAAGCCGGCGGCGGTGTGTCCAGGTTCGAAAGTCCATTTAGCCATAGTTAGTAAATCGTAAATGGTAAATCGTGAATCGTAAAGGGGGGGGAAGCGCGGGTAGTAATCAACCAGGATTGCGCAGTCAGTACCGGGAGCGGTAGCGACCGGGTTATTGCCTGGCAAACCCCAATGTGGCGTGGAATGAGACCCGGTCGCTACCGCTCCCGTACTGACCTCATCCCTCAACTCCATCCGCGACGGCGCTGCCTTCTCGTCCCGCGTTCTGGCGCTCGATCATCCAATGCGGATAAATCGCTGGCGGCGCCGTGGTTTGAGAGAGTTGTTCGACTTCCTCATCAGTAAGCTTCAGATCCGCAGCTTTCAGATTATCTTCCAACTGCGACATCTTGTTCGCGCCAATGATGATTGAAGTCACACCCTTCTGAGCCAGCAACCAGGCCAGCGCTACCTGCGCGACGGAAGCGCCTTTCTGTTTGGCAATCGCATCGAGCGCGTCCACGGCGTCAAAGCCGCGCGCTTCGTCAATCGGTGGAAAACCAAAGCCGGTGCGCCGCGCGCCTTCCGGATTCGGATTTTCGCGCCGGTATTTGCCCGAAAGAAATCCGCCCGACAGAGGCGACCATGTCAGCACTCCGATATTTTCTTCGCGACAGAGCGGCAGCAACTCGTGTTCGAGATCGCGGCCCACCAAAGAATAGTAAGCCTGCAAGGAAACAAAGCCGGCCCACTCTTTCTCCCGCGACAGCACCACCGCCTTCATCAAGTGTCGCGCCGACCAGTTTGAGCAGCCGACGTAGCGCACCTTGCCCTGGCGCACCAGATCGTCCAGCGCGCGCAGAGTTTCTTCCACCGGGGTGAGCAAATCCCAGCCGTGTACCTGATACAGATCGACATAGTCCATATCGAGCCGGCGCAGACTGTGCTCGATCGAGGAGAAAATATGTTGGCGCGAGAGGCCGACGTTGTTTGGATCACCGGTGCCGGTAGAGGCGCCTTCGCTCATTCCGCCGCGCACTTTGGTGGCGACGATGACTTTGTCGCGCGCTGTGCCGGCGTCTTTCAGCGCTTTTCCTAAAACGGTTTCGGATTCGCCATACGAATAGACGTCGGCGGTGTCGAAAAAGTTAATGCCCGATTCCAAGGAACGCGCCACCATCTGGTTAGCGCCCGCCTGATCGACGACTGCGATATTGAAGAAGTTTTCACCAAAGGTCATGGTGCCGAGACACAGCTCAGAGACCTTTAGGCCCGTGTTGCCCAGTAGTCTGTAGTTCATGAAGCTATCGTAAACCGGCGGAGCGCGCAGCGTAAACCGGAGAGCCTGAATTGTGATGGGTTAAGAAGGATTCATGACGAATGAGTTGATTCCTATAAATACTCGACGTGGTTCTGCATGTCCGCGGGAGTTAGAACGTCGTGAAGCAGCACGATTGCTCTGATGAGTTCACCAACTGAGGAACGAGGATTGGCGTAAGCGATCCCGGAATGTATGAAGGCACGGCTGGCGATAACGAGGAAATCAGAATCCATGGTTACCAGAACTCTTTGCTCCTGATGGGCGAAAGAGAGCTGTTCCGAATCGGATCATCCCGATCGACCAGCATTCTGCACGGTCAAGACATTTACCGCGCGTCGGCGCAAACCGTCTGCGTCCGCGCTGGGTACGTGCTCATCCAGGTAAAATCTAATCTGCTCCATTGAGCAGTTTCGTCTTCAGCTTTGAGGGAAACGACGCGCGCAACTGCTCCGCGACGCCGTTATTGCGAAGAATATCGTCGCGTACCTCATCAACGTTGTCGAAGTAGTAGGCGAGAGCTGCGTGGACGTCGCTGAGATTCAGCCCTGGGTAGACCGCGATTATTTCATCTGGGCTCATTCCCAGATCTTCGTGCCGGACTACTATGGTCCATCACGCGTATGCGATGTCCGGCGATGCAAGCCTTGCTGCCGCAAACGCCCGGCGCCTTCGTGATGCGATCTGTGATGACAGTTGACATGGTTCTAAACTGATTCGAATTCTAACACGAACGGATTTGTAAATATCCGGTGCCCTGTTGGCCGAGATGAACAATTTCCTAGTGATCTCGCAATGTGCGGCTCAGAGCCGCAAACCTCGCTCGTCCAAAACAAACGAGAGGCGACAATTGCTATTGCGGAAATCACGTCCAACAGCTATTCTCGATCAGTCGAACGGTCTTCCCGTCCTTCCGAACGACACAATCAATCAGTCAAATTCAAGAACATGGAGAATGAAGAATAATGCGTGTTAACAGTAAATTCGGCAAACTTTTAATGCTTGCCACCGCCCTGACCCTGATGAGCTTTACCGCTGGCTTTGCTCAGCCAAATGCGGAATACAAATTCAAAGTTCATAACAACACCAAGAACGACATCAAGAAGATCATGGTGTCGGAAGATGGCAAGAAGTGGGGCCTCTTTGATATCGGCGACGGTATTAAGGCCGGCGCCACGGATGAACTGGTTTGGGATAAATCGACTGACAACGGAAACTGCGAATGGACTTTCAAGGCAGTCTTTGACAACGATGAAGAGTCTGAGGCAGTTAAGTTTGATTTCTGTGAGAAGAACCTGGTCTTAGAGTTCAACTAAGAGAATCAAACCAGCTCTTTTTGACAAAGCCTCTGCCTTTCGGCAGGGGCTTTTTTCTTTGGAGTGCGCCGGCAGAGCGAAGCGGCGACGGCGCTTTGGATTGCGCCGAGCTACCACTCAAGCGCAACATCATATTCGTCAAGAACTTTCAATTTGTCAGTTTTGAAACCGTAGATTGTTGTCACTTGGGCTGGCTTGGCCGTGCGTTCAAACCAACTTGCCGAGCACCAGGGATACTGGTTGGCCACGTCTACCAAGCCGTGTCTGACCGGATTCTGATGCACATAGTTCAGGCGCGCAAGATAAGATTTCTCATAAGTAAGTCGCGTCTCCCAGAAGTTATGCCAGACTTTGCGCCCCACTATGTTTTCAAGCCGATTGATCCATTTGGCAGTTCTCTCGTGAAGCAGGCCGAGCATTTGCGAAAGGCTTTCAGCCCCGTCAACGTCGTGAGGAGAGTGCGCGATGAAGTGATAGTGATTCGAAAACACAGCCCAGGCCTCCAAGTGCCAATCGAAATCGCTTGTAACTTTCAGCAAGCCCCGATGCAAAACTCTCAACCGCGCAGATCCTCGAAAGTAATGTTGCTTCCGATATGTACCAGCGGTCAAAAAATAAGTACCGCGCGCGGAAAGCTCGTGCAACGGAGCGTGGGGCCATGAGATTCTGTCTGATACGTTGGCAGTCATTTGGATTTCGGCTTGTTCGTTAGGGGTGATCCAAAGCGGTGTCGCGCTGCGCTTGCCACCGCACTCCAAATTAGAAATCCAGACGAATGCCCAGACGAATCTGCCTTGGGCGCATGGTGCGTGTCGGTACCAGGAAGTTGTCGATGAAATTCTGCCGGGTCGTGGCCGTAGCCGTCGGCGAGAAGGAGCTGAAGTCGATGAACTCGCTGCCAAAACTGAATACGGTGGCGTTCAGGATGTTATCAAACTCGACCACCGGTCGCAGGTGAACTTTCTCACTGAGTTTGAAATCGCGCGTGACGTTGAGATCGAAAACGAATTGCGCCGGGCCGGTGCCGGCGTTGCGTGGCAAGTTTCCCGTCTGGCCGATAGGCGGCAGGCTGAACTGATTGATAATTGAAACATCGCCCGGCGTACCAGGCCTGCGCCACTTTAAAGTGCTCAATTCGCCGTTGAAGTTAGGCCGGTCGTTGCCAACATCATCCAGATTTCGATCGTCACCGCCCAGTCCCAGATTGAAAGGCGCACCCGAAGCAAGGCGCAGAATGGGCGCGACCTGAATCCGGCCCAGCTTACGCGGCGCGCCAAAGGTGCCGGACAGCGCAAAGCGATGACGGCGATCGAGCAGACTGCCCGAGATCTCGTGCTGGAAGTCTCCCGGCACCAGCGCATCGGAAGTATTCACGATGCCGTCGTCTTTCAAGCAGGAAAGCGTATAGACGGCGCGAAACGAAAGGCTGGCGCCGCTTTTCTTCTCGCGAAAGCGGTAACGCATTTCCAAAGTCAAACCGTGATAGAAACTGTTGCCGACGGGAATCAATTGCTCGACTTCACCTTTTGAGGGATCGGCTCGCAGAGAGTTCAACGCCGCCAGCGCCGCGTTCAGAGTATTGGTGGAAGAAACGCTGTTCAGACTCAGCACGTTTACGCCGACGCCCAGCTCGGTGATCCGAGTGATCGCGTTTGGATCCGCCGGGTTCACCGCCATTACAAAACGCACAAGATCGCCGGGCGCAGGACTGCTGCCGTTATAGAGCGGGCGCGAACCTCCAGGCACACCGATGAAGTTGGGAAAATCATGGGTGGCCAGGTACTCGGTGAAATTCTTGTAGCCCTTCGGCAGGGCGGGCGCGTTGACGTTGAACTCGCGCCATAAGTGCAGTCCGCGATTCCAGGTATAGTTCGCTTCAAAAACCAGATTGCGGCCGACCTGTCGCTCCAGGCCCAGGTTCGCCTGATAGCTTTCCGGAATCCGCAGACTGGGATCCAGGCGGCGCGAAAATCCGGAATTGAGCACGCCGAATTGCTGGACCAGGGGCGAGTCGGCGGTCAGGGTTTGGGGAAAGTGAAGATTGCCGGCGATAAAGGCGCGTTGCTGAGCGGCAGACAACTTCTGATGAGTAGCCGCGTTGGTTAACGCGTCCGTGTCAAAGAAACGTTGTTGCGCGCCGAGAGTGAAATCGTCGATCGTGCGCAGCAGCGCGCGATTGTAAAAGATTCCGGCGCCACCGCGAATGACAGTCTTACCGGTCTTGAAGGGGTCGTAAGCAAAGGCCAGGCGCGGCCCCCAATTATTCAAATCGCGCACGATGCTTTCATCTTCGAAACGCAGGCCGTAACTAATCATCAGATTCGGCTTCAGACGCCATTCGTCCTGAGCATAGAGGCCCGTATAGGTGTTGCGCTGGGTCGAGCTAGTGAGAAAATTCTGCCGGTAACGGCTCGGCGTGCTGGCGAGAAAGTCGCCGGCACTGTCAAAGTCCCAGGTGCCCGAGGCGTCGCTGAGATCGATGAAAGTCGATTTGATCTTCTGGATGTCGCCGCCGAACTTCATCGAGTGCGAGCCGTGAATATAGGCGAAGATTTCCTGGAATTGCCAGCGCGTCTCTTTGCGATCCGTAGCCCCGCTGGTCGACGTGCCGGCGATCAGCGTTCCTGAGTTCAGCGCCAAACTATCTTTAATACTGATCAGGACCACCGGTGTGGCTGCGCCGCCGGTCGCTTCGATTGCCGGCGTCAAACGGGAAAACTGAAAGCGTGTCTGGGCCACGGCTTTCGCGGAAAACACGTAATTGTCTGAATAGGAGTACGCATCCGTGTTGCGGGTTTTGCCGATTAAGGCTTCAGCCAGGCGTCTGCCGCCGCCAAATTGTCTCAGGTTGTTCAGCCGGCCCAGTTGCCAGAGAAACGACCCGTTGTGCATGTCGGTGAATTTGTGATCGATGCGCGTGGTAAAGGTGTGACTGCGTTGCGGCGTGCTGAGCGATGAGACGAATGGCGCGACACCGTTGGCGGCCTTCAGCGCGGGACCAGACGGATTCTCGTCCCTCTTCTCCGTTAGATTCGTCGGGGCCGGCAACGGAAACAGTGAATTCTGATCCACCGGCACCAGCGCGTCGACCAGCGTTGAATCCAGCAGCGTGTCGTACTCGTACGCCGTGAAAAAGAAAGTCCGATTTCGGCCGTTGAAGAGTTTGGGAATGACGACCGGGCCACTCAAAGTAAAGCCGGGATCGTGTTCCTGCAGCGGCAGCCGAGGCACTCCCTCCTTATTATTCCGCCAGGTGTTTGCGTTCAGTGATTCGTCGCGAAAGAAATAAAAGGCGCGACCGCGAAGTTTGTTCGAGCCGCCACGCGTGCGTATGTTGATGCGGCCGCCGGAAGCACGTCCATACTCAGCCGCGAACTGATTGCGAATGACCTGCACTTCATCGACGGCTTCGATTGACGGCGTAAAGCGTTCGCGCGCCGCGCGGTCGTCGTTGTTGTCCAGGCCGTCAATCGTGATGTTGTTTGAATAAGCAGCTCCCCCGGAAAGGGAAAAGTTTCCTGCTTCTTCCGGCGATGATCGGGAGCTGGTCCGGTCTTCGGCCAGATCCCGCGTCGACAGCGGTTCTTCACTGACGCCGCCCAGCGTAAAAATCAAATCCAGCGGCGAGCGCGAGTTAACGGGCAGCGATTCCACCTCGCGTGTGGTCACCGTACCACCGACGACTGTGCGCGAGGTGTCGACTTGCGGCGGTTCCGCGGCGCTGACGATCACTGCTTCCGCCGTCACCGTGGCCGGCTTGAGCACAAAATCCAGTTGCACGGTTTGTCCGGCAATCGTCGTCAGATCAGTCTTTTCTTCGGCAGCGAAATTTGTAAACGATGCTTTGACGCTGTAAACGCCGGGTGCGAGCTGAATCAATTTGTATTGGCCATCACCGTCAGCCATGACCGTGCGCTCGACTTTCGTCGCGACCAGCGTTGCCGTGACGCTGGCTCCGGGAATGATCGCGTTATTCTGATCAGTCACGTGGCCACTGATCGTTACGTTGTCGAGATCCTGGGCATGGACTACTGGTGTTGCGAGGCACAGCGATGCCGTTAACAGGGCGAACAGGAAGATGAGCTTTTCAGAATGCCGCATTGGGGAACAAACCAAAACTACGCGGTCGTGACACGCGCATCTTGCGCGTGATTCACGGGCGAGACGCCCGTGTCACTCTTTTAGGGCGGCACACTCTAGCACCGTCGTCCGCCCAGTCAAGCACGATCGCTAGCCAGAAATTTGCGGAGGTTCGAGTCTGTTGACGGTGAATAAATTAGTGTGACTTGCCACCAGCAGCGCGGCGCTTTGTGGGAACCGGACGATGGAGGCGGCTGACCGGAACCATCGCCCCGGCTTCGGGCGGTGGGGGCTCAGTGAAGTGAGAAAACTCTTCGGCGTGGCTTTGCAGATATTCAAAGAAGCGTTCAAACTCGCGCTGCATGGCGTCCATCTTTTCGCGCATGTTCAGAATGATTTCCACGCCGGCCAGGTTGACGCCGAGATCGCGCGTCAGAGACAGAATAATTTCCAAACGCTCAAGATCCGTGTCCGTGTAAAGACGCGTATTTCCTTCGGACCGCGAAGGCTTCAACAATCCCTCGCGCTCGTAAAGGCGGAGGGTCTGCGGATGCAGCTCAAACTGCTCGGCCACAGCGCTAATGGTGTAGGTTTTGGCTCGCTTCTTCATGAAACCGTGCTGTGTACTTTGGTCTTTGTGCTTTGCTTTTGTTTATTCTCGAGGCCCTGGGTCTTATCGAAACCGCGTAGCCTTCGCTAAGAATCAAAGATCAAAGCACAAAGTCCAAAGTTCGCTTTTATTCGAGTCCCATTACCACTCGCGGATTCTCGTCATTCATCTGCGAGTACTTGCGCAAGAGCTCTTTCGTCTCTTCCGAAATCACTTTCGGCAAAACTACCTGTGTTTCGACAAATTGGTCGCCGTGTACATTTGGATCGCGCAAAGAGGGCGCACCCCTCCGGCGCAGGCGAAATTTCTGTCCCGACTGCGTCCCCGGCGGAATGCGCAGTTGCGCTTTGCCGGTCACGGTCGGCACTTCAATCTTTGCGCCGAGGGCTGCCTCGGGCACCGTGATCGGAACCGTGACGTAGATGTTGTCGCCCTTGCGCGTGAAATACTGATGCCGGCCGACATTCGTGATGATGAAAAGATCGCCCGGCGGCGCGCCCAGCCGCCCGCCTTCGCCCTTCGCTGGAATCCGCACGCGCGAGCCGGTGTCTACTCCTGCCGGAATGCGCACCTTAACCGTTTCAGTCTTTGGCAGTACGCCTTTGCCCTTACAGAGTGAGCACGGCGGGCGGCGTTTACCGGTACCGCCGCAATCGGAACACTCCTGGGTAAAACGCAGACGGCCGCCGGCGCGTTGCACTTGCCCGGTGCCTTTGCACGTCGGGCATTGCCCCACAGCGCCGCCAGTGTCACCGGCGCCGTGGCAGCGCGAACACTGGTCGGAGCGGTTTACGGTGATGTTAGTAGTTAGACCGGTAATCGCTTCTTCGAAAGAAAGCGAAAGCGGCATCTCGATGTCAGCGCCGCGCTGTGGTTGAGGCCGAGGAGGTTCGCGCTCGGCTTTGCCGCCACCGAATAGATCCGCAAAGATGTCCCGGAAACTGCTGCTGCCCGCACTTCCCGAGGGCGTCGCCGATCCCCAATCAAATCCGGAAAAATCAAAAGGCGCGCCGGTAGTGTAGGTCGAAGACGCGCCGCGCGCGGCGGCGTCGGCAAGATTCTCAGAATACTGGCCGAAGCGATCGTAAACGGTGCGTTTCTTTGGGTCAGAGAGGACATCGAACGCTTCGCTCATTTGCTTGAAGCGTTCTTCGGCGCCTTTGTCACCCGGGTTTACGTCAGGGTGATACTTTCTCGCCAACCGCCGGTAGGCTTTCTTGATCTCTTCGGGCTTAGCGTCGCGCTTAACGCCCAGGATTTTGTAAAAGTCCTCTTTGGCCATCTTGGTAATTGTCGATTGCCAATTGCCGAATGCCGATTGACCTCTGACCTAAGCTCACTTGGATATCAAGCGAGTCAGGTTAGCGATCAATCGGCAATCACAATTCGGCGATCGGAAATCTATTTCTTGTCGTCGACGTCGACGTACTCTGCGTCGATGACATTGTCTTCGCCGCCCGGCTGGGCGGATGAAGCAGCCCCCCGGGCCTCCGACTGATCGGTCGGTTCCGCTTCCGGAGTTCCGGATGATTGTTGATACAACGCTTCGGCCATCTTATGAGAGACGGTCTGCAACGCGTTGAACGCGTCATTCATGCGCTCAACTCCGCCTTCTTCGACCGCCTTTTTGGCGTCGGCGATGGCGGTGTCGACCTCGCCGGCAACCGCGCCGACTTTCTCGCGGTTTTCATTCAGCGTCTTTTCCATCTGATAGACCAGCCCATCAAGCTTGTTGCGCGCTTCAATCTCTTCCCGTTTGCGCGCGTCGTCCGCCGAATGCGACTCTGCATCGCGCATCATCTTGTCGATCTCGTCCTTGCCAAGACCGGATGAAGACGTGATGGTGATCTTTTGCTCGCGTCCCGTGCCCATGTCTTTCGCCGACACGTTCACGATGCCGTTGGCGTCGATGTCAAAAGTGACTTCGATTTGCGGCATTCCGCGCGGTGCCGGCGGAATGCCGACCAGATGAAACTTGCCCAGCGTGCGATTGTCCGCAGCCATCGGCCGCTCGCCCTGTAGCACATGAACTTCGACCGACGTTTGATTGTCTGATGCGGTCGAAAAGGTTTCGGACTTGCGCGTCGGAATCGTCGTGTTACGCTCGATCAATTTCGTAAAAACGCCGCCCAACGTCTCGATGCCGAGGCTCAAAGGCGTCACGTCCAGCAAAAGGATGTCGGTCTTCTCGCCAGAGAGCACGCCGGCTTGCACCGCGGCGCCGATGGCTACGACTTCGTCCGGGTTGACGCTCTTGTTCGGCTCTTTCCCGAAAAAGTTCTTCACGATTTCCTGGACTTTGGGAATGCGCGTCGAACCACCAACCAGCACCACCTCGTGAATCTCTTTCGCCTCAAGGGCCGCATCTTTCAGGGCCTGCTCCAGCGGCCCGGAGAGACGCTTGAAGATTGGTTCGCACAACTGTTCGAACCGCGCGCGCGTCAGCTTCATCACCAGGTGCTTAGGTCCCGATTGGTCCGCGGTAATGAACGGCAGATTGATTTCCGATTCCATAGTGGATGAAAGCTCAATCTTCGCTTTCTCGCCCGCTTCCTTAAGACGCTGTAGCGCCATCTTGTCTTTCGAAAGATCGATGCCCTGATCTTTCTTAAACTCTTCGATAATCCATTCGATCAGGCGTTCGTCGATATCGTCGCCGCCCAGGTGGGTATCGCCGTTCGTTGATTTCACTTCGACGACGCCCTCGCCGACTTCGAGAATTGAGATATCGAAGGTGCCGCCACCAAAGTCGAACACGGCAATTGTTTCGTCCTTCTTCTTGTCCAAACCGTAAGCGAGCGCCGCCGCGGTCGGCTCGTTGACGATACGCATCACTTCGAGGCCCGCGATCTTGCCGGCGTCTTTCGTCGCCTGGCGCTGGGAATCGTTGAAATAAGCGGGCACCGTGATGACCGCCTTCTCGACTTTCTGACCGAGATGATCCTCAGCTGACTGCTTCATCTTTTGCAGGATCATCGCCGAGATTTCCGGCGGGCTCCATTCCTTGCCGCCGGCCACGATGCGCACATCGCCACCGCTTCCCGTTCCCTGGACTTTGTAAGGTACCTGCTTTTTTTCTTCGGTCACTTCATCGAAACGACGACCCATGAATCGTTTGATTGAATAGATTGTGTTCTCGGGGTTGGTAACGGCCTGACGTTTGGCAACCTGACCGACCAGGCGGCTGCCATCTTTGGCGAAGGCCACGACCGAAGGGGTGGTTCGGCCGCCCTCGGAATTGGGTATTACCACGGGCTCGCCGCCTTCCATGACAGCCACGACTGAGTTAGTCGTCCCCAAATCGATTCCAATAATTTTGCTCATCTTCCTAAATTGCTCCGCTGATTTTTGTTATTTCCGCCTGTCACCATGCGAGAGGCGGGTTGAATGCGCCCTCAATATAATACCTGAGTGTGTCGTTGTCAACTTTAGTTACGGCTCAAGCAGAGTGGTCAACAGAAGCTTGAAGTGGGGGTGGTGAAGGGCTCCCCGAGAAACGAGAGAGTGCGGGAAAGAAGAGTCTATTTCCGATCTTCGTTGAGCAGTCGCGAGACAAAGAAAATGTAGTGAACGCCCGAAAGCAGGGTCAGGGTAAAAACCGAGGTGTAGATGGTTGGGAGGTAATAGCCCGTACCCACGCGCGTTTGCGCGGCCAGAATCACGGCAGCAACGGCAACGATTTGAACTACGGTGCTGACTTTCCCGAGGAACGAAGGTCGAAAGGCCCTAAAACCGCTGACCATATTAATCGCGGCGGCGCCCACCAGGATAAAGATGTCGCGGCTGATGACCGTAATCGTCACCCAAAAAGGCACCGGCAGATGCTTCGGAAGAGGCGTAGGAAAAACGCCCCGCATTGAGAGAACGACAAACGAAGTGACGAGCATCATTTTGTCGGCAATTGGATCCAGAATGCGGCCCAGTTCTGATTGTTGCTGGAAGCGGCGCGCCAGGAGTCCGTCCAGTCCGTCAGTAATGCCCGCGACCACAAATGCCGCCAGGGCCCAGACAAACTTTTGATAAAAGAGCAGGGAAACAAATACCGGCGTGAGGGCCATGCGAAAGATGGTCAGCACGTTTGGCAGGGTGACGATTCGCGAGGACATTATGGACGTTCGATTTCAGGATTGGGGTTGCTGTTCAGAAGTCTGGGGCAGGACCTTTCAAAGTCGGCGATCGGGATCAGTCTACTTTAAACGTTATGGCATTGAGTGCAGTTCAAGCACAGAAACTTCGGGCGGGCAACCGTACCGGATCGGCAGCACCACGGTACCCAGTCCGCGCGTCACATAAATTTGCGTATTTCCTCGCCGGCCGAGTCCGCGCAGTAAGCGTCGACGCGGCCGTCCGGACCGGTTTTTCTCGGGACGTAGGGTGACCTGACCCCCGTGCGTGTGGCCGCTAAGCACAAGATCGACGCCGGCGCGGGCGGCGCGGCGCAGGATGATTGGATTGTGTGCCAACAAAAGTCTCATTTCATCGTCGCTGGACCCGGCCAGCGCCAGCGACAGATCCTCCAGCCCGACCATGGTGTCGTTTACCCCGGCCAGCCAAAACGATTCTCCACTGAGGTCAAGGCGCATGCCTTCGTTCACCAGCATAGTTACGCCTTCGGCGCGAAACAGATCGGTGATCAGCGCAGCGTCAGTCCAATGATCGTGATTTCCCAGAACTGCATAGACACCGAAGCGGGCTCGCAGACGGCCAATTAGCTCAGCGCAGGGAGCGGCGTAGACGCGATCTTGTGAAATGTAGTCACCCGTCAGGGCAATCAAATCCGGACGCAGATCGTTTGCGGCGCTGACCGCGCGCTCCAGATGCCTGGAATCCGTCAGCGGCCCGTAGTGTAAGTCTGAAAGATGGACTATACGCAAACCATCGAGCGCCTCAGGCAAGCGACGCAAATAAATCTGCTGCCGCTCAATAGCCAGCATGAACGGTTCCGCCAGTGCGACTCGGGCCATCTCGCCGAGCGCCGACTTGATGACCGTCAAGGGACGCGACTCTTGTCTGGGGCGCCGCCGCGCCGCCCGGTCATGTTTCCAGCGAATTGGGGTTGGCATACTTGCTTACGAGGGGATTTCTAAAGCGGGCGCATTATATTAATCGTTTGCCACGAGCGCAATGCGCGAGCGGTTTTAGCTTGAAAGAATAACCAAGTCACAAAACGATCAAGCTACGGTAATCTCCTTCGACAGATAAACGTCCTGGATGGCGTTCAAAAGCTGGACACCCTCGTTCATCGGCCGCTGAAAGGCTTTGCGTCCCGAGATTAATCCCATGCCGCCGCCGCGCTTGTTGATGACCGCGGTGCGCACGGCTTCGGCCATATCGCTGGCGCCTTTGGATTCGCCGCCTGAGTTGATTAAGCCTATGCGCCCCATATAACCGTTCGCCACCTGATAGCGCACGAGATCGATCGGGTTTTCACTGGTCAGCTTTTCGTAAACCAGCTTGCTGGTCTTGCCGTATGAGTTGCCCAACTCCTTTTCCACCGCTGGGTAGCCACCGTTACGTTCCGGCAGTTTCTGCTTGACGATGTCGGCCTGGATCGTGACGCCGAGGTGATTTGCCTGGCCCGTAAGGTCCGCCGCGGCGTGCATGTCTCCTTCAGGAGTCTTGAATTTCGGATTGCGCAGATAGCACCAGAGGATGCAGGCCATGCCGAGCTCGTGCGCATGGGCAAAGGCCTCAGCGACCTCAGTAATTTGCCGGGTCGATTCGTCCGAGCCGAAATAGATGGTTGCTCCCACCGCCACAGCGCCAAGATTCTTTGCCTCTTTGACGGTTCCAAACATGACTTGATCGAACTTGTTCGGCAGCGTCAGCAGTTCGTTGTGATTGATCTTTACGATGAAAGGAATTTTGTGAGCGTATTTCCGGGCAATGCTGCCCAGCACACCAAAAGTCGAAGCCACGCCATTGCAGCCGCCTTCGATCGCCAGCTTGACGATGTTTCCCGGATCGAAGTACTGCGGGTTCGGAGCGAACGAAGCGCCCGCGGAATGCTCGATGCCCTGATCGACCGGCAAGATGGACACATATCCTGTGTCCGCCAGCCGCCCATGACTTAGCAGCGATTGCAGCGATCGTAATACCGCCGGCGAGCGATCGCTTTCCGCGGAAACTCGGTCTATGAAATCCGGTCCCGGCAAATGAAGTTGCTCTTTGGGAATTGTCTGGGCCTTATGATCGAGCAGCTCGCGGGTCTCAGCTCCTAAAAGCTCTTCGATGCGGTCGAGTGTGGCCGGGGAACGTTTCATCTCTGTCGCCATAATGTCCTCCGAAAAAATGCAGGTACGTATTCTGTGACCAACTAACGATGCTTATGATTTCATTGAAAGCGAGGGCTGATTATAACATACGGAGCAGTGCCCATCAGAAAGGCCGCGAAGTTAGTAAACTTATGCGATCTTGCAAATCTGGGCCGTGCTCGGGTAGTCGAAACCCTGATCGGCCTCTTCGGGTTGGTTAAGTAGGAGTGAGCAAATATTCGATTGCCCGCTGCCAGGGGCTGAGTTACAATTCGCCTTTGTTCCTGGCAGGCAGTGACCACCGTCCTCGTCGCTGCCAGAGTTTAGGTTTCTTACCCGGCCCGGGATTATCCACAACGAAAGGCAATAGAGTATGAGATTCTCCTTCCGCCTTATCGTATTTCTTCCTCTTGAAATGTGCCTCGGGCCGTTCGCGATCCTGCCTTTGACGATGAAACAGTCCTACTCTCGATCCTCAATTCGCAAATACGGTCATGTAGTTCTTATTGTATTCCTGGCCCTATGGTCGGGAATGGCAACGCCTTCATATGGTCAGCAACCTCCGAGCGGCCTCGACCGTGATCGCGGCCGCGCAATGTTGAGCACGATCAAAGATGATCTGAAAAGGAATTACTATGATCCTGGCTTTCATGGAATGGACCCGGATGTTCGCTTCAAGGTGGCCGACGAAAAAATCAAGCAGGCCCAGTCCCTCGGCCAGATCTTCGGCATTATCGCTCAGGTCCTGGTTGAACTCGAAGATACGCACACCTTCTTTGTGCCGCCGGGACGCACCACTCGAACAGAATACGGCTGGCAAATGCAAGCAATTGGTGGCAAGTGCTATGTCACCGCGGTTAAGCCCGGCAGCGATGCTGCCGCTAAAGGACTGAAAGAAGGAGATGAAATCTATTCGATCGATGGTAAGACGCCTGGTCGCGAAAACATGTGGAAGCTCAAGTACCTTTATCACACCCTTCGACCGCAACCGGGTATGCGCCTCGTCGTAGTCAAGCCTGACGGCAAGCAGCAACAGCTCGACGTGATGGCAAAGGTGCGAGAGGGAAAACGCCTGATTGATCTGACGGGAAACGACATTTTTGATCTTATCAGAGAGTCCGAAAACGAAAGCCGATTGCATCGGCAGCGTTATGTTGTATTGGGCGAAGACTTGTTCGTTTGGAAAATGCCTGAGTTCGATTTGCTGAAGGAAGACGTTGACAATTTAGCTGACAAGTTCAGGAAGAAAAAGAGTCTGATCCTCGACCTGCGCGGTAACCCCGGAGGATACGAAGAGGCACTTTTGCGGCTGATAAGTAATGTTTTCGATCATGATGTAAAAGTCGGCGAATTAACGCGGCGCAAGGAAACCAGGCCTCTGCTGGCAAAGACCCGCGGCGAGCGGACTTTTGCCGGAAAGTTGATCGTACTGATCGATAGCGAGTCAGGATCCGCCGCTGAGCTTTTCGCTCGTGTAGCGCAGTTGGAAAAGCGCGGAACGGTAATCGGAGATGTTTCGGCAGGCGCGGTGATGAGGGCGAAAGGTTTTTCTCACGAGCTGGGCGTTGATATAGTGGTCTTTTACGGAGACAGCGTCACAGACGCTGACATTATCATGCCCGATGGCAAAAGCCTGGAGCACGTCGGCGTGAATCCTGACGAGATAAGACTGCCTTCTGCTTCCGATCTGGCAGCGAAACGAGATCCGGTGCTAGCCTATGCCGCGTCATTACTCGGCGTAACGATTTCACCTGAGCAAGCAGGCGCGCTGTTTCCGCTTGAGTGGCGAAAATAACTCTCCCAGCTCCGCCTACTCAGCGCCGGCGGCCAGCACTTCGGCCTGTAGCTTCTCTTTCAAAGAAGAACGCCAGGCCGCTTCTATCTCAGTCACATCGAGTTCAACCACTCTCTCGCCATCGCTCGAGATTACCAATCGGTCTGAACCGACTTTGCCGATGACTTTCATCGGACAGCCAGCTGCCGCGGCGATCTGTTCGATTTCAGTCTGAGCGGATTCAGCAAAACTGATGATGATGCGTGAAGGAGTTTCGCTGAACAGCCGCGTGGCTACGTCATAATCGCCGGTGAGATCGACGTCGGCGCCGATTGCTTTGCGATTGAGTGAAGAAAAACAGCATTCCGCGAGGGCTACGGCCAATCCGCCATCCGCACAGTCATGCGCCGAGCGTATCAGCCCGGCTTCGGCGGCGCGCAGGCAAGCCGCCTGTACGGCGCGCTCTACTTCCAGATCCAGCACCGGCACCTGGCCACCCGTTTTCCCATTGAAGACTACCGCGTATTCGCTCAGCGAAAGATCGTCGTGCGTCGTGCCGAGCAGCGCGATGAGGTCGCCCGCGTTCTTAAAGCCCGGTTGAACTACGCGCTTTACATCTTCGATCAGGCCGACCATGCCAATGACCGGCGTCGGCAGGACCCCTCGTCCTTCCGTCTCGTTGTAAAAAGAAACATTCCCGGACACGACGGGAGTGTTGAATGCTCGACAGGCCTCGGCTATGCCGTCGATGACTTCGGAAAAGGACCACATCACTTCCGGCCGTTCGGGTGAAGCAAAGTTCAAACAATTCGTGATCGCGATCGGCTGCGCGCCGACACAGACCACGTTGCGCGCGGCTTCGGCAACCATGAGCTTCGCGCCTTCATGCGGATTTGCAGCGCAGTAACGCCCGTTGCCGTCGAGCGCGATCGCCAACGCGCGGCGTGTTTCCTTGATCCTTATCACTGCCGCATCGGCGCCCGGCAGCACGGCCGTATTCGTTCGCACCATGTGATCGTATTGGCGATAGACCCATTCTTTGGAGGCGAGGTTAGGCGATGAGAGCAGTTTCAAAAGGGCGTCATTTGCTGGGAGCGCGGACGTCCCGTCCGCATTGAGCGCGTTAGCGCGAACAGATGCGTTGTTATTAGTATCAAGCGAAGACCTGACGCGAGCTTCGCTCGCGTGTGCGGACGGGACGTCCGCGCTCCCGGCGTTTACTTGAGCACGCATCGGCCTTTCATAAATTGGCGCTTCATCCGTCAGAGCTTTCACCGGAACGTCGCAAACCATCTCGCCGTTGTGCGCGACCCGCATGCGGCCATCGTCGAGGACCTTTCCAATGACGACGGCATCAAGGTCCCATTTGCGAAAGATGTCGGCGACTTCGCGCTCGCGCCCTTTGTGCGCCACGATCAGCATGCGCTCCTGCGATTCCGAAAGTAGCATCTCGTAAGCACTCATGCCGGTTTCGCGTTGCGGCACCAAAGACAAATCGATTTCGATGCCGGTCTCGGCGCGCGCCGCCATCTCGCAGGTGGAGCAAGTCAGGCCCGCCGCGCCCATGTCCTGAATCCCCGCGACGGCGCCGCTGCGCATCGCTTCCAGGCACGCCTCGAGTAAAAGTTTTTCCAAAAACGGATCGCCGACTTGGACGGTCGGGCGTTTTTGCAGAGCCTCCTCGTCAAACTCAGCCGAAGCCATCGTCGCGCCATGAATACCATCGCGGCCGGTCTTGGCGCCGACGTACAAAACGGGATTGCCGACCCCGGTCGCTTTGCCAAAGAAAATTTGATCTATGCGCACCAGGCCGAGCGCGAAGGCGTTGACCAAAGGATTCAGTGCATAGGCATCGTCGAAGGCGACCTCGCCGCCGACAGTCGGCACGCCGAACGCATTGCCATAATGCGCGATGCCGGCCACCACGCCCGCCAGCAGCGAACGATTGCGCCGCCCATTTTTCGGATCGTCGAGCGAACCAAAGCGCAAGCTGTTCAGCGCCGCGATCGGCCGCGCGCCCATGGTGAAAATGTCGCGCAGAATCCCGCCGACCCCGGTGGCCGCGCCCTGGAACGGTTCGATAAAAGACGGGTGATTGTGCGACTCGATCTTGAAAGCAGCGCACCAGCCATCGCCGAGATCAATTACTCCGGCATTCTCGCCCGGGGGAACGATGACGCGCTCGCCGCTGGTCGGCAAACGCTTCAGATGAATTCGAGAAGACTTGTAAGAACAATGCTCGGACCACATCACCGAAAAGACACCCAGTTCGACCAGGTTTGGTTCGCGTCCAAGCAATTCCGTGATACGCGTGAATTCTGCGGGAGTGAGGTTGTGCGCGGTGATTACTTCAGGAGTGATTTGTTCCATCGAGGCTGCAACGTCCGCGGCTCAGTTCGCTGTGCATCTCTGTGGTCCTCCGTGTCTCTGTGGTTTAACTGTGATTATTCACCACAGAGGGGCACAGAGAACACGGAGCGACAAAGAGATGCTTACTACTTGTTCTTTACTTGCGTATCGATAACGCTCCGTAATTGATCCGGCTTGATCCTACCGAAGTGCTTGAAGACCACCTTGCCGTCTTTGTCATAAAGAAAAGTCGCCGGCATGTCGCCTTGCCAGGTTGGATCGACTGTATGAATTGCCGGCTCAGGATCGTTTACATTCAGCAGCACGACCGGCATCGCGGCTTTCATCTCTTTGAGAAACGGCTCGACTTTGCTTTTGATGTCCGCGACGTCGTCAAGCGAAACAGCCACAAAGTTCAAACCCTTCGCGCGATAGTCCGCATCAATCTTGACCAAATCGGGAAACTCCTCGCGGCATGAATCACACCAGGTAGCCCAGAAATTTATCAACAGCGGCCGCGTGTCTTTGGGATCGCGCTGGATGAGTTTTTTGAGACCATCGAGATCGATTTCTCGAACGTCAGCCGGTTGCGCAGCGATTGTCGCGGTCGACCGCGCGGGCGCTGCGACCCCGGCAAGCGAACAGGCAATCGCTAAACCGATGAAAAGAATGGAAAGACGCATCTTCATTAGCGCAAGCCCTTGCAGGGCAAGTTGTGAACTTGCGGTTTGGTTTCCCGCGAACCAGGACAAGGCGCAAGTTAACAACTTGCGCCCACGTCAACTATGAAACCCGCTTAATTGTACAGCCGAACGCCGCGCCGCCCGTCTTGCTCACCTGTTTGCCGGCCAGCAATTCATTTAATGCATCGCGCAGGTCGTTGGTAGTCACCCCTTCGATCTTTAGCGAGTTATCGATCCGGCCGTGATAGACCAGTTTGTTGTTGGCATCCAACACATATGCTTCCGGAGTCCTGGTGGCGCCGAAACGGTCGGCGATCTTGTTGCCCTCGTCCTTCAGGATCGTGAAGGTCAGATGCTTGTCGGCCGCGTGTGACTTCACCTCCGAGGCGGGCTCGGTCACATTTGAGTTAATGCCGATCACGTTAATGCCCTTCGCCCGGTAATCCTGAGCCAGCGCCTCCATCCGCTCGTTGTAGCCGTTGGAGACCGGGCAGCGGGTGGCGACAAAAATCAGCACCGCGCCGTTCTTACCTTTCAGGGCGTTGAGCGAATGCTCCGTGCCGCCGGCGTCAGGCAGCTTAAAATCGTCGATCGTCGCGCCAATGGCCGGCGGCGACGGCAAATCGCTATTGCGTCCGCTGCCGGCGATGGCTGCGAAAACGATAATCAAAAGGGAAGCGAGGAAGAGAGAAATTGCGTACTGCTTTTTCATGCCTGGAAAACTCCTTTCGAGATTGGGTGGCTTTTTGGAAAGCCAAGAGTAACAGCGAAAAGTTAGACGTGGCAAGCGGCGGATTGGTTCGATAGGAAGTTTCCGTGGCATGCGATTTTGAGAGGTTTTCCTTGCCCGCCAAAACGATCCACCAAGACGCACGAAGCGGAACTGGTTTTGTTCGTGTGATTTCGTGGATCGTTCTTTTCCTGGCGGGAAAATCCTGGCGGCAAAAAACGCAAAACGAAAGAAGGACCCTACCGAAGTTTCGCCCCAACCGTTCTGTTTTGCGGTAATCTTGCTATTATTGTCAGGCGCATGAATCTCTACGACGAATTTCAATGGCGAGGAATGATCCATGAAGCCACACCGGATCTTCAGCAAATCCTCGCGACCGAAAAGCTTACGGCCTACATCGGTTTCGATCCCTCGGCGGCCAGCCTGCATGTCGGCTCGCTTTTGCCGGTGATGGGATTGGCGCGTCTGCAAAGGTTCGGGCACACGCCTATCGCAATCGTCGGCGGAGGCACAGGCTTGATAGGCGATCCCAGTGGGAAGACAAAAGAGCGGCAACTCCTCACTCGTGAACAAGTCGAAGCCAACCTCGCCGGCATTAAGGAACAACTCAGCCGCTTTCTGGATTTCAACGCGCCCGCTAATCCTGCGCGCATCGTTAACAACGCCGATTGGCTCAGTCCCATCACGATGATGGAGTTTCTGCGCGACGTGGGAAAATACTTTACGGTCAACAATCTGCTAGCCAAGGAAGCCATCAAGCGCCGTCTGGAAACAGACGAAGGCATTTCGTTTACTGAATTCAGCTATCCATTGTTGCAAGCCTACGATTACCTCGTGCTGCATGATCGCTATGGTTGCACTTTGCAGATGGGCGGCAGCGATCAGTGGGGCAACATCGTCGCCGGGATCGATCTGATCCGCAGATTGCGAAGCGCGCGGGCCCACGGTCTGGTCTTTCCTTTGGTGGCCACGACCGCCGGGGTGAAGTTTGGCAAGACCGAAGCCGGTGCAGTATGGCTGGATGGCGAACTAACCTCGCCTTATCGGTTCTATCAATTCTGGCTGAACACTGACGACCGCGATGTGATTAGCTACCTGAAGTTCTTTACCTGGCTGTCGCGCGAAGAGATTGCGGCGTTGGAAGAATCGGTTCGCACCGAGCCTGAGAAGCGCAACGCCCAAAGAGAGTTGGCGCGCCACGTAACTGAGATGGTTCATGGAGAGAGTGCGCTGGGCAAAGCGACGCGCGCCTCAGAGGTTCTGTTCGGCAAAGAAATCAGCGGCCTCAGCGTTCAGGAGATTCTGGACATCTTCGCTGATGTGCCTTCGACTGAGCTGGAAAGATCAAAGTTGGATGGTGATGGCTTTGCGATTGGCGATGCTTTGGTGGTTTCCGGTCTGGCGCCTTCAAAGGGTGAAGCGAAGCGTCTGGTGCAGGGTGGCGGCGTCTGTGTGAACAACCGGCGAGTCAGCGACGCGCGCCAATCGATCTCAGCTTCCGAATTTATCGATGGCCAGGTGTTGGTGCTGCGCAAGGGAGCGAAGCACTATCACTTGATTAAGATCACGGGATAGTGTTAGAAGGCGGCGCGTAAGCAAGGCCAACTTTCGCGAAACGGGCCCTCCCTTACGGTCGGGCTTCTGACACATTTGGATTCTCTCAGAACATCCCGTTCTCGTTGGGCGAGTTCTTTGGCGCTTCTTGTCCGATATCCCACATCTCAACAATGCGGTCACCTTCAAAACGAAAAATGTGGACGACGGCGATTTCAGGCGTCTCGGGCGAGTGTCGGACTCGAGAGTGAACTGCGACAAGATCGTCTTCCTCAAAGACGTGTTGCACGTCAAGCGTGGTATTAGGAAACTTTTCGTGGGCTTCAGCCATGCCCGCCTTAAGAGATGCGGCATCGCCCCGGAAATAGGGATTGTGGTGACGAAAGTTCGCGCCGATGTGGTTGTCATAGGCTTCATCCAACCTTCCGGAAGACGCAAGCTTCAGAAACGATGTCGCGATCTGCTTCTTGTTCGATGATTTCGCTGCTTGTTGCATAATTCCTATCCTGACTTTGGATTTAAGATCATAGCTTCATTAGCCAGGGGGCTAAGCTTGTTCAGTCAATCTCTGCGGCAAATACGTTGCCAAATCCGAAACCTTTACACGTTCCTGTTCCCAGGTATCGCGATCACGCACGGTCACGGCTTCATCTTCCAGCGATTGGTGATCGACCGTTACGCAGAACGGCGTCCCAATCTCGTCCTGCCGGGCATACAACTTTCCGATGCCGCCCGTGTCGTCGTAAACGGCGCGCACTACCGGCTGCAATGAGCGCTTGATGGCTTTGGCCATGCCGACGATCTCGGGTTTGTTCTTAGCCAGCGGCAACACGGCAACTTTTATGGGCGCCATCGAGTGATGAAGCTTCAGAATCACGCGCGTTTCGCCCTTATCAGTCGCCTTCTCTGAATAGGCGTCCATCAGGAGCGCCAGCACTGTGCGATTGACGCCGGCGGCGGGTTCGATCACGTAAGGATAGAAGCGCTGCTTGGTTTGTTCGTCGAAATAGGAAAGGTCTTCGATCGAATCCGGATTCAGGCGCTTGCCTTCCGCGTCTTCCGGCTTTTTCGAATGGGTGCGCAGATCAAAGTCGGTGCGGTTGGCGATGCCCATCAACTCGTCCCAATGCCGCTCTTCGTCCTCACGCTCAGGGAAAAAGCGATACTGGATATCGACGGTGCGTTTTGCGTAATGTGCCAGCTCCTCTTTCGGCTGTTCATAAAGCCGCAGGTTGTCGGGTGAGATGCCAATATCTACAAACCATTGGTGGCAGGCATCGATCCACTCCTGGTGCGCCGGTTCGTCCTCGCCGGGCCGGACGAAGTATTCCATCTCCATCTGTTCGAACTCGCGGGTGCGAAAAATGAAATTACCGGGCGTGACTTCGTTGCGAAACGATTTCCCGATCTGCGCCACGCCGAACGGCAGCTTCCGCCGGCTGGTATTGAGCACATTAAGAAAGTTTATGAAGATCCCCTGCGCGGTTTCCGGACGCAGATAAGCCAACGCGGTCGGGTCGTCTTCGGCCACGGCTCCGAGCCTCGTCTGGAGCATCGTGTTAAAGGCTCGGGGCTTGGTCCAATCATTAGCTCCACATGATGGGCAATCGCCCGGTGTGAATACCGAGGTGCCATCTGGTGCTACCGAGACGAAGGTCCCTACCTTGTCTGCCCGAAAGCGGTTTTTACATTTCCGGCAATCGACCAACCAGTCGTGAAAGGTGTCTTCGTGGCCCGAATATTTCCAGACCAGGCGGTTCAGGATGATTGAAGAATCGAGCCCTTCGATGTCGTCGCGTTCGTAAACCATCCAGCGCCACCAGGCTTGCCGGACGTTGTTGGCGAGTTCAACCCCGAGCGGACCGTAGTCCCAGGCGCTGCCGAGGCCTCCGTAAATTTCAGAAGACGGGTAGACAAAGCCGCGCCGTTTGGCGAGCGAAACGATCGTATCGATGTTAGGTGCGGACACCTTCGTGAATCGTAAATGGTAAATCGCAAATAATAAGAGCAAACGAGCGGGTTAGGAGTGTAGCAGTCAAGACTTCGAGATCAAAAGGACGAAGAGGCTTTGGTGCTGGATGATGCTGTAGCCCACGGGTTAGCAGGATGTCTTAGGGTAACGCGCGAAGCTTCTTGCGGCTATGCCGCAGCACATAGCGGTAAGCCTCTGGCTTACCGTTGGCCGGATCAAGACATCAAGAGGCTATGCCTCTGTATCGATCGCAGAGGCGGAGCCTCCATGAAAAATATTTTATGTCTCTCGGAAAGCCGTAGGCTTTCCGCAGTGTGCTGCGGCGAAGCCGCCAAACCTCGGTCCAGCAAATCAAACGAAAACGCGGCCGACTCAAGATTGAATCGGCCGCGCCTCGCCTGACCCTTGTTCGTACGTTTCGTTGCTGTTCTTCAGGCTTGCGGGCTGCTGATAAATCCTGCGAGGCTCCCCCTAGCCTCTCTCAGAACGTTTATCAGCAGCCCTGCCTTTTTGCTCTTCGACTAGTTCAACGGCCCCGTTCCCCCGAAAGGGCCGCTGTTCGCTCAGTTTGAGAGGCGCCTCCCCCGAAACGCCTCGCAACTCTTAGTCTCCGAGCCTGACCCAACTAACTAGTCTTCTACGTCTTTCTACGTTTTTGTCGAGCGAAGCTTCAGCAACGATTGTGCCAGCATGGGCACTAGTACAAGCGTCACTGGTGAAGCCGGCGAATCCCCTAAGAGAAATCAATAAAGTTAGCGGAGTGAACGCTGCGGGCCCGGTCGATTGTGCAAGAAGAAAAGAAATATTTTGTAGTCGTTTCGTACAGAGGCACAGGTGATATGCACTAAAACCGCTCGTGCATAGCTTAGGCGGACCCGCCGCGAACGCGATCAAAAGTTGCTGGGATTAAAAGGCCGGCCATAAAACTCGCGATACAACCAACCGAGGACGCGAACCTCTGCGGTGCAGAGCGCTTCCACCCAGCAGTTGAATAGAAAATCGGCACGCACCTTCGCCGCCGGTATCTTGTCGGACTCTGTTACCACCGAGGCCGCGGTGCTCATGTCGAGCTGGTAAGCAGCGGTCACATCCTCGGTCGCTTTTGACGCCGTATCCAGGGCATTCAGCAACTGCCCAATCCACGCATGCAGTTCGCGCTCAGTTGGGTTATGGGCGATGGATTGGATGATGCCAATAGCCAGGCGGTCCTCGGCGCGGTTGAAATTGAAAACCTCTTCGCCCGCTTGCCGGCTTTGTTCCTGCTTCCATTGAAATAGCTCTTCGACCTTCGGGTTCTTGATCACCGCGACGCGCTGGTCATAGTCGAGGAACCATTGGATGACGTCCGGGATTGAGTCATAGTCGATGGCGCCGGAATCGTCTCGGAGCAGGATCGGTCCGCCCGCGCCGGCGTCCATGCCCAAGTCTGTTTGTGCTTGCTTTTGATTCACTTCGCCTGCTCGCTGGAATCCAATCAGGATCCAGACGCCTTCACTCAACGTTTTCCTTAAATTCAAGTTGGAAAGCAGCCCGTGCTTCGCCTACGCGCTCGCCACGACGATTTGTGATCGGAGTCGGCGAGTAGGCGGAGAGCGCCGCGAGATCGTCATTCCGCAGGACGCCCAACTGAATTAGGGCTTCGATAACCGCCGGTGGCCGTGCCCGCTGATCGTCGCCGTCTTCGATCTTCACTGCCAGACCAAGACCGCGCGGCCATTCCCCGCGCGGCAAAACCCCGACTGTGTAGACTCCTTCTGCGCCGATTTTTGAGATCAGGCGACCACGTCCGGCACGGATCAGTTCAGTATCCAGACGGTTTTTCGATCCGCCAACCATCTGCGGGTAATCAATCATGGCCTTGACGATTCGCGCGCAGGCTTTGCGAGTGACGGGGTCGAAAGACTCTGGCGGCGCCACCAGTCGCGCATACATCAGCGCCATAGCGCGGACTGAAATTCCGAAGACGGGAGCGCCACAACCGTCGACGCCGATTGCTATCGCGTCCAACGGAACGTCGGAGAATTGCGAGACGGTTTTCGCGATTGCCTGCTGCACCGGATTGTTCGGATCATCATAGGATTCCGTCGGCGCGCCGACATGGCGAGCCACAGCCAGCATGCCCGCGTGCTTTCCCGAACAGTTATTTTGCAGCACGCTGGGTGGCTGTCCCGTTCGCGCCAACTCTCTGGCGACGTCGACGCTGAAAGGTTCGTGCACGCCGCACCGTAAAGAGTCCTCCTCCAGTCCCGCTTTTCGTAGCATCGACCGAACGGTCTCGACATGAATTGCCTCGCCGCTGTGCGAGCCACAGGCGATCGCAATTTCCTGCTCGCTAAAGTCGAAACGGTCGGCGGCGCCTGAGACGATCAGCGGAAGGGCCTGAAATGGCTTTCCGGATGAGCGCACGTAGGTGATGGTTTCCGGCGCGCCGAGCGAGGCGACAGTCTTTCCATCCCCGTCCACCGCGATCAAGTGTCCCCGATGGCGCGATTCGACGATCGGCCCGCGCCAGACTTCTACCAGCGGAGACGATGCCCCAATCGGGCTATTAGCAGGCTTGGACATTTGGGAAGCATCTTAACTGCTCCGCCAACAAAAAAGAAAAAGCGGAAGTGGGTTTTCCCCACTCCCGCCTCACTGGAGCTCTCTGGTTATGTTGGTCGCGCTATTTATCCTGCTTATCCGGCTGTGGATTCGCCGGGATGGCCGGGTTTGCCGAGCGCGGACGAACCGATCCTGACTTGGCACGCCGGCCGCCGAACTCCAGCACGGTAAGTTTCACCATGCGCCGGCCAAACTGCATAGCTTCGCGCGCGGTTGGCGTCCAGATGTCGATGCGATGTCCCCGAACGGCGCCGCCAGTGTCGGCGACTAGATACTCGCCGCTCCACGAACCAGCCTCGAGACGTACCCGACTCCCCAGAGGCAGTATCGATGGGTCAGCAGCGATTAAGCCGCGGCTAACGGCTCGACCGCTCGCGGTCCGGCCTCGCAGACTGTAGGCGGTTGCAGTAAAGGGTCGGGGTGCCACGACAAAGTCCGTAACTGAAGCAGACGCTGTCGAAGCAGCCCCGCTAGCCGGCAAAGAAGCAGGGTCGGTTGCTGATGCCATTTCGCCCGGCGAGGTCGCCCCCTTCGCTTCGGGCACCTGGCCCGCGACTTCCAAAACGGTAGATAGGGAAGTCTGAGCTTGCTTGGGCTCCTGACTTTGAATGAAGGTTCTTGAATAGGAAATGACGGAAAAAACGAGAAGCAGGCCTAAAGCGCTGCCCACAAAGGTGGATCGATTCATCAAATCGGGTTCTCCTGTCCGAGTTTTAAGCCAACTTTTCAGCCAACATGCGCGCGAGCCAGCGAATGCCCGTTGACTCGACCTTCGGCTCCAGGAGACTGAAGTTAGTGAAGCCAAAGTAGGGGGGCTTACATCCTAAATACGCTGCGCTGAAAAGACCAAAAGAAAAGCGAACCTTATTGGTTCGCCTCTATAACGCCCGAAAAGGCTAGCACACGGTTCGCAGGGGTGTCACCCTCAGTCAAGCCGTTATCGGGGTCGGAAGTATACTAATTTCGTTGCGATAGGGGCGGCCGCTTGGCGAGCGGCGGAAGATCTCGGGGGCCGAAATGTGAGATTTACTTGAGATTTCTTAGGCTTTTTCCAATGCGGCGTACTTTTCGATCAGCTTCTTCTGGCCATAGCCGGGGAAGCTGACCGTGAGTTTGAGCTGGTCGCCAGAACCCTCGCGGCGCAACACCAGGCCGCGCCCGTACTTGGCATGGCGGACATAGGAGCCGGGAAGGAAGTCTGAAACGCTGGGAGCGGCGACATCCCTGTCAACATTGAGCGCGGGCGATGAACCGCGTAGGGGGTTTCGTTGGCCCTGCTTGTCCACTATACCGGGCCGCACTCCCGGCTGGATGCTACGATTGGCCGGGCTACTGTTACGGCCGCTTCCAGTCATGCTCGCGGCCCGCTTCCGAAAGAATTCGTCAATAGATTCGACGCTATCGTAAGTCTTGCCTGAATACTTCTTGCCTGGCCGCTTCGCACTCAGGCGACCGGAAGCTGCATCCCCGGCCGGCGCCTCATAGGCGTCGGCCGCAGATTCGTCGTACTCATATTCAAGCGAACCGGCCTCGCGATCATCTCCTGGGGCGAGCGCCTTCGAGCCCCGCGCGAACGACAGCCAGGATCTGCCCCGCGAAAGGTCGTCGATCAACTCCAGCGGCATCTCGTTCAGGAACTGAGAAGGTTCCGAGGCCAGCTCTTCACCATAGACGCGCCGCCTCACCGCATGAGTAACGTACAGATACTTCTCGGCGCGGGTCATCGCGACGTAGGCGAGACGGCGTTCCTCCTCTATGTCGGACGCGTCGCTGAGCGACCGCGAATGCGGAAACAATCCGTCTTCGAGGCCGACAATGAAGACCAGCGGAAACTCCAGGCCCTTCGCCGAATGAGCGGTCATCAGCGTCACCGGCACGTCGCTCTTGTACTGGTCCGTATCGGCGACCAGTGCTGAATGGTCGATGAAATCGCGCAAGCCCTCCGCTCCCTGCTCGTCGTAGTCGACAGCCGCGTTAACCAACTCCTGCAAGTTTTCGAGACGCGCTTCGGCCTCGTCGTTGTTCTCTGCCTTGAGGGCGTGTTCGTATCCGCTATCGAAGATCGCGGCCTTGACTACATCGGAAACGGGCGAATCTGATTCCAGCGCGGCGGCCATCTTTGCGGCCAGGCCATTGATGATTGTCTGAAAATTTCCCAGCGAGGCAGCGGCCCGTGACGACAGCCGCTGATCGTTATCAATCAGGCTGGAAATCGCATCCCAGTATGAGGTTCCCAGCTCACGCGCCCGCAGATCGATCTCATCAAGGGTCATCTTGCCGATGCCGCGAGTCGGCGTGTTGATGACTCGCTGCAGGGCGATCGAGTCGTGTGGATTCATCGCCAGCTTCAGATAGGCGATGATGTCGCGGACTTCCATGCGTTCGTAAAATGAAAAGCCGCCGACGATGTTGTAGGACAGGCTTGCGCGGCGCATCGCTTCTTCAAACACGCGCGATTGCGAGTTGGTGCGATAAAGCACCGCGGCGCGGATGTCCGGCTCGGCCCGCAGATGTTCCTCGACCTTGCCGGCCACGAAACGCGCCTCAGACTCCGCATCCATGGCCTGGTAGTAACGAATCTTTTCGCCCGCGGCGTTCTGGGTCCAGAGTGCTTTTTCTTTTCGCTCGATGTTGTGACGGATAACGCCGCCTGCCAGATCCAGTATGTTCTGAGTGGAGCGATAATTTTCTTCCAGCCGAATGACCCTGGCCGAGGGAAAATGCTCTTCAAACTTGAGGATGTTCTTAATGTCGGCGCCCCGCCAGCGATAGATCGATTGATCGGGATCGCCTACGACGCAGATGTTCTGCTGTTTTTCAGTCAGCAAACGAATCAGAGAGAACTGTAGCGAGTTCGTGTCCTGATACTCATCGACCAGTAAGTAATGGAAGCGATCGTTGTATCGGTCGCGCACTTCCGCGACGTCGCGCAGCAAACGCACGGTTTTAATCAGCAGATCGTCAAAGTCCAGGGCGTTATTTCGGTGCAGGCGCTCTTCATAGAGCTGAAAGACGCGAGCGATCGAGGCCCGGCGCTCGTCAATGAATTGCGCGCGCGCCGTAAAAGCTTCCGCGTCTTCGCCGCGATTCTTGGCGGCGCTGATTGCTCCCTGGACTGAACGCGGCGTGAGTTGTTTTTCATCGAGGCCCAGGTCGCGAATACAGTTGCGAGTCAGGCGCACTGCGTCGTCCTGATCATAGATTGTGAACGACCGGGAGTACCCGGCCTGCAACGCTTCGATGTCGCGCCGCAGAATGCGCACACACAGACTATGAAAAGTGGAAATCAGCGGGGCACTGCCGAGTTCCAGGCCTTCCAGAAGTTTGCTGACGCGATTGCGCATCTCTTCGGCGGCCTTGTTCGTGAAGGTGACGGCGAGAATATTTCGTGGCCAGACGCCACGCTCGGCAATTAGATAAGCGATGCGGTGCGCGATCACGCGCGTCTTGCCAGAGCCCGCCCCGGCCAGAATCAATAACGGCCCACCACCGGAGGTTACTGCTTCGCGTTGCTGCTCGTTAAGTTGGGAAAGAAAATCAGTCATGAAAATGATGTCGCTACATTTAAGCACACGATTGTGATACCGCAAACTTCCGCGAGAAAAATAGTATTTGAAGTGTTAGGCGGTACCGCAGATCGTTACTGCCGCTTGAAGAACTGCACTGCGCGCTCGTGCTTTTCAGCGGCGGCGCGCGTGTCGAAGGTGCCGAGGTTGCGGCGCTTGCCGGTCTTTGGATTCTTCTTGCGTGAATAAAGCCGGTACTTGCCTGACTTGAGTTTCCTGATCATCTTCCCTCTTTAGTGGAGTTGTTCGTTAATCCTCTCGGTAATACTTGTCGGCAGCTTGGCGCAACTCTCGAAATAACTTCATGAGATCGGGTAACTGATAGTTCGCATTCAACCCGCTCGGGTTCGGCAAAACCCAGACACGCGCGTTGACGATTCGTTCGGCCTGTTCGCCAATCACGGCTTTCGGTTGCGCGAAGGCCTGGCGGTACGCACCGACACCAAGTATCGCAATGATTCGTGGTCGATACCGGCGGACTTTGGCTTTCAGAGCACGTCCGCCTTCAACAAAATCTTCCTTTGTTAGTTCAGCAGCTGAAGCTGTGGCGCGCGCGACGACGTTGGTAATTCCAAGTCCAAGTTCCGGTAGTTCGCGTTCCTCAAATGGCGACAACAATCCATTCGTAAAGCCTGAACGATAGAGAACCGGCCAGAAGCGATTGCCGGGCCGCGCGAAGTGATGCCCAACGGCTGCCGTATACAAGCCCGGGTTAATCCCACAGAAAAGCACCAGCAAATCCGGGCCAATTACGTCGGGCACAGTCTTGCCGGCGGCCTCAACTAGTTGCTGCTTAGTTGGCTTGAACGGCTGAGGACTTACGATCTTCGCGCGCTTGCTGGTCATCGCGGTTCGCTCTTAGACTAAAATGGCGTCCGTACCACCGCGTTAGCGGGTGAGTCATGATGTATGGCCAAAAGGAAACCGTCAACGAAGAAGAGAAGTACGAAGGAACAATTGACCGCCGCGGTTTGCTCAGCGGCGCGCAAAGCGCACATGCCCGCGATCATTCATCCTATGCTGGCCACGTTGGTCGACGAACCTTTTTCGGATCCCGAATGGATCTTTGAGACCAAGTGGGACGGGTTTCGCTCAATCTGTTTTGTTAAGGATGGCAAGGCGCGCTTTGTCTCACGCAATCAGATCGAGATGACTGCGCAGTATCCCGAGCTGGCCGAGGTCGGGAAGCAGGTCGAGGCGAAACAGGCAATCCTGGATGGCGAGATTGTGGCGCTGGACCAGGATGGCATGCCGCGTTTCCAGCTCTTGCAGCCTCGCGTCGGCCGCAAGAGTGGCCTTCAATCACTGCGCGGCAAGGGAAAGATTGTCTATTACGTCTTCGATCTGCTTTATCGTGACGGCTACGATCTAATGCCTTGCTCAGTGGTCGAGCGGAAAGCAATGCTCGAACAGATTCTGCGGCCGGCCAGCTTCATCAAACTCTCCGAACACATCGAAGGCGATGGCAAAGCGTTCTTCAAACAGATCGAAAAGTTTCATCTGGAAGGCATGATTGCGAAACGCGCCGCCAGTCGATATGTCCAGAAACGCAGTTCCGACTGGTTGAAGGTCAAGACCGTTCAACGGTCGGAAGTGGTTGTTGGAGGTTACACCGAACCGCGCGGCACGCGTTCATATTTTGGCGCGCTGGTAGTCGGCCTTTACAAAGATCGCGAACTCCATTATGTCGCGCACGTTGGCGGTGGTTTCAACCATCAGACCCTGGCTGAAATTTATCGATTGATGCAGCCGCTAAAAACGAAGCAGAGTCCATTCGTCGACGCTCCGAAAACCAACGAGCCCGTGCAATGGCTCAAGCCCAAACTAGTCGCCGAAGTTAAGTTTTCAGAATGGACGGCGGACGCTCGGTTGCGCCATCCGGTCTTTATCGGTTTGCGCGAAGACAAAAAACCTGAAGACTGCCGCTTTGAATTTGAACGCGATACAAACAAAATGGTTGGCAAGAAAGTTCGATAGCCTTCAGTTGATTGCTTTGCGTCTTAGCGACTTTGCGTGAACTCGGACTCAGACAGGAATGTTTTCACGCCAAGGCGCAAAGACGCAAAGCGCAAAAAACACTGAGAAATATTGGTGATTTTAAGGATTTTGGGGCTAAGAGCTCGGTCGCAAGAGCCCGCGAAAGACGCCTTGGATCGCGACTCGCGAAGCGTGCACACGCAGCGGTTCCAATTGCGCGTTCGAAGGCCGCAGTTCGACTTCGTCACCGAAGCGAAACACCCGCTTCAAGGTTGCGCGTGCCTGATCTATTAAGGCCACGACGATCTCGCCGTCGCGCGCATCGGTACGGTTTTCAATCAAAGCGATATCGCCGTCGCAGATATGCTCATCGATCATCGAGTCGCCTTTGACGCGCAACGCAAAGACTCGTTCCGGTCGCACACGTCCGAGGAGGAATCGCGGCACACAGATCATTTCCATGTCTTCGATGGCGTCGATCGGCGCGCCGGCGGCAATGCGACCAAGCAGCTGGACCTCGCAAACCGCGTCGGCCGGAGCTTCTTCAACGCTTACTGCCAGGGTGAAACGACCGGGCTCGTGTTCGCGTTTAATCAGCCCGCGCTTCTCCAATGCGGAAATATGTTTTGCGATCGTCGCCTTGGAACTCACGCCAAAGTTTCGCGCGATCTGCGCGTATGAAGGTTCGTGTCCGTGCTTCGCCAAGAAGCGCGTGATGTAATCGAGGACTTCTTTCTGGCGTTGGGTCCGTGGCAGCATGTGAATCCAATCTTGAGGACGACTCGAATTCTAGTCGCGCCTGCGGAAATCGTCAAGCATTTCGCCTCATGACCTGTGTTGAATTACATTAAGAGTCAATTTCTTTATGTCAGGCAAGCTGAAAGAGTGTAGGTAGCGCTGTGTTGAGAAGGTAAGCGTTCAGAGATATTGTTGTTCCAGGCTCAAGTTTGTTTGACTCGTCATAGCTTGATCGGATAAACGTTTCTGCCTCTGGCAAGTTCATCACCTGTAACCGTTTCAGTGGCTTGAGCGTTTTCATAGTTCTTAGCCAGGTCTTCTTCAAAGCCAGTTTGACTGCGCGGTAGCTTCTTTACCACAACTCGATTGAAAGGACTTCCCCTAATGAAAGAAACGCGTCGTTCCGCTCGCGACCTTGGCGGGCTGCTAGCTGCATCGGGTGCACTTGTGTTGGTGGCAATGACGTTGGGACTGCTAGCAGTTCGGGCCGAGGGCCCATTTTCTGCTCAGACGCCTGCCGCAGCTCAGACTCCATCGCCGGCTAGAAGTGCCACCGCGACTCCAACGCCGAGCCCGAGCCCGACTCCGACGCCGATCAATTGGTCGTCTGATCCGATGTTGAGGCGTTTTGTCTGGCGCGGCATCGGACCGGCAAGCATGGGCGGACGCATCGACGACATCGCCGCGGTCGAGAGCAATCCCTATATTTATTACGTGGGTTTCGCTACCGGCGGCGTCTGGAAAACTACGAATAACGGCACGACCTTCCAGCCCATCTTTGATACTTATTCTACTGCTTCTATTGGAGATATTGCGATTGCTCCGTCGAACCCGGAAATCGTCTGGGTGGGCACAGGTGAAGCCAACAACCGCCAGAGTTCCAGCTTTGGTGACGGCATCTATAAATCAACCGACGGTGGCAAGACCTTCACGAAGATGGGCCTTGAGAATTCGCAGACCATAGCGCGCATTGTCATCGACCCGAAGGATCCCAATATAGTTTACGTCGCAGTCCTGGGTCACTTGTTTGGTGTCAACAAAGAGCGTGGAGTCTACAAAACAACCGACGGCGGTAAGACGTGGAGCAACGTCAAGTTCATCGACGAAGACACCGGGTTCACGGATCTAGTCATGGATCAGTCGGACAGCAAGACCTTGTATGCAGCTTCATATCAGCGCCGTAGAACTTCCTGGGGGTTCAACGGTGGCGGACCGGGATCGGGAATTTGGAAAACGACGGATGCCGGAAAATCGTGGACGAAACTGCAAGGCAACGGCTTGCCGGAAGGACTACTGGGACGCATCGGCCTCGATGTCTCGCGATCAAATCCGAATGTGATTTACGCGCAGATGGAGGTAGGCGCGAGCTCCGGCACTGGCGGCGAAGAACCGCTAACCGGGGGCGGCGCCAGTCCCTCGCCTACGCCGACACCGTCGGCGAGCCCCGCTGCTTCGCCTACGCCAACTCCGCTGGATCCCAAGAAGTCCGGAGTCTGGCGCTCAGACGACAAAGGAAAGACCTGGCGTCTGGTCAGCAACGAAAACAATCGTCCCATGTACTACAGCCAGATTCGCGTCGATCCCAGCAATCCTGAAAATGTTTTTGTCGGCGGATTGAACTTCAGTAAATCAACCGATGGCGGCAAGAAGTTTACATCGCTGCAACCGGGAATAGCCCACAGCGATCATCACGCGATCTGGATCGATCCGAAGAATGGAAATCATATTCTGATCGGAAACGACGGCGGCCTGGATGTGAGTTACGATCAAGGTGCGACCTGGGAATTCATCAACACGATTCCGGCGGCGCAGTTCTATGCAATTGCCGCGGACATGCGCAAGCCCTACTACGTCTATGGTGGCTTGCAGGACAATGGTTCGTGGGGCGGGCCAAGCCAGACGCGTAATCAGGCAGGGATCACCAACGCCGATTGGTTTCGCACCGGCGGTGGAGACGGCTTCTACTCGCAAGCTGATCCGAATGACTACAACATCGTCTATTCCGAGTCACAAAACGGCGCGATGAATCGCATCGATCTGCGCACCGGGCGCAGTGTCAGCATTCGTCCGCGCGCGCTGCCGCGTCGCGGTGGCGGCGGCCGTCCTGGAGGTCAACCTGGGGCCACCCCTTCACCCACGCCCGAAGGCCCGGATCCACAAGCGGCCCTGGTTGCCACCCAGGGTTTTGGCGGGTTTGGCGCTAATTTGCCTACTAACGTCGTGCCCGCGCCCTCGCCGGGGGAACAATATCGCTTCTATTGGAACACGCCGCTGGTGTTGTCGCCGCATAACTCGCGGATTCTCTATGTTGGCGGTGACAGATTCTTCAAGTCGCTGGATCGTGGGGACACCTGGACGGCAACGGCCGATCTGACGAAACACGTCGATCGCAACACCCTCTCGATCATGGGAGTGTCGGGCAAGGATCCGATGGCTTCAAAGAACGACGGCTATACCAGCTTTGGTTATATCGTCACGATTGCTGAATCGCCGATGGTCCCCGGGGTCCTGTGGGTGGGAACTGATGACGGCAATATTCAAGTAAGTCGTGACGGCGGCGCGATGTGGACGAACGTGGCCAGGAACGTACCGGTACTGGGCGAAAAACCGGGCGAGATGTACCACGTCAATCGTGTCGAACCGTCGCGCTATGATGCGGCGACCTGTTATGTGGTGGTCGACGGCCATCGATTAGATGATCTGAAGCCTTACGTATTCGTGACGCGCGACTATGGCGCCACCTGGAGTTCAATCGTAAGCAATTTGCCCTCAATCGGAACGGTAAATGTGGTGCGCGAAGATCCGAAGAACAAGGACTTGCTCTACGTGGGAACCGAACTCGGTCTGTACATTTCATTCGACGCCGGCAGAGAGTGGCGCCGGTTTATGTCCGGCTTACCCACCGTCCGAGTCGACGACATCCTCGTTCATCCGCGTGATAACGATCTGATTATCGGCACGCACGGCCGCGGTATTTACATCATCGACGACATTACGCCGCTGCAACAACTTACCAGGAGCAAGGTGCTGGACACGGAGATCTTTTTGTTCGACGTGCGTCCGGGAACACAGTGGCTGAATGATCTTCATCTGAGCCGTTACACCGGCGGCGCGAAATTGTTTCGCGGTAATAACCCGCCGGCGGGAACGGCGATTAGCTATTACCTGAAGGCCGCCCCCGCAGGTGATGTAAAGATCACGATCTCTGACTATGCCGGAAAAGTAATTCGCAACATCACGGGTACTAAGGAAAATGGAATTAATCGCGTGCAGTGGAATCTGCGGGGCGATATTCCGCCGCGTCCTGCTAACCTGCCGCCGGGATTTGGCGGCGGCGGTGGTGGTGGCGGTGGTGGAGGTTTCGGAGGCCTCTTTAACCTCGGCCCCGTCATCGAACCCGGTACTTACAACTTGAAGTTGTCAGTCAATGGCAAGGACTACACGACAAGAGTTGTCGTCGACGCCGATCCGGGAATGCAGCCGTAAGGGCGTCTTATTGTTAGGATTGTTTACGATGCTAAGGGTCAGAGCGCTAACCGTGGCTTTAGCGATTGGATTGTTGGCAATAGCGACCGCGAAAGGCCAGAGTCCCATCGGTAACGGCCAGGATCTTACTCCCGCGCCTACTAATCTGGTCGTCGAGGTTTATTACTACCCAAATGAACCGCCGGCTTACATGGTAGTGGCGCCGGCGAACTCGCCTCCGGGCGGTTCCTGGTTTGGTCGTTTCCGAACAGTGCCGGGTTGGCAAGTTCCTGCCGGGGCCCTGCCGGTAGCCGCGGTGAACATAAAAACTCTGCTGACTGGCAACGCCGTTCGAGTTTCGATTTCAGTATTCATGGGAAAGATGCACGAGCAGGAAAAGAGCGTGGCCGTATATTCGCTGCGCGAAGGCGAGAAGGTGCGCGTTCAGGAATTAGCTCAGTTTGGCGTAGAACCATTCGATCTCGCCCTGGTCAGGGTCGCGCCGTCGAATGCCGAGCTTCCTCAATTTGTCAGTAAGGCGGCGTCAATTGAGCTGGTCACTATTCAAGCGAACCTATCGACGCTGCCTTCTTATCGACTGGTGCTGCGGAATGCTTCCGGCAAGAACGTCAGGGCCATCATGGTTCGGACAGTTCAAAATCGCAACATCAAAACGAGCGTCATGCCCCAGGGAAAGGAAGGCAATCCGTTGATTCCCGCGGGTGGCATCGCGGAAATTACTGAGCACGCGATAACCCGGGCGATCGCGACTCCTGGCGGCTACAAGCCTGTTACCCCTGAGAATCAGACAATTGAAGTCTCTACCGCGATATTTGAAGACGGCTCATACGAGGGTGAGGCGGAAGCGGCAGTCACATACCTGGCGGTGCTGAAGGGTCAGAAGACTCAACTAGTCCGAGTCGTCGCATTGTTTCAAGAAGCTTCTGAAGATAGCCGGCCCGAGCCCGCCAACCTGCTCGAGTCAGTGCGAAATGGGATAGCCCAACTCAAAACCGACCCTGATCCTGCCGCCGTACAGGAATTGTTGAATGACTTTCCTGCCTTCGCGAAGAAGGTAGAGCTAAAGAACGTAATTGAATTCGAAATGCGCTACCTCAGGAAAGACGTGCTGGATGATATTCGTCGATTCGAGGTTCAGCATCCGACCTTGGATTCCAGTTCCCTCCAGGCCTGGCTGGTAGCCTCGCGACAGCGCTACGCAGCGTGGTTGTCACGTCTCTAGTTGGCTTCCTACTCAATCACTCGCGCAATCACGCACTTCAGATAATGAGTCTCCGGCACGCCCAATAGCACCGGATGATCGCTGGACTGGCCGCGCTTCTCGATAATTTGCAGCCGACGATGAGCGTCGAGGGCAGCGTCCTCGATGATTTCCAGAAACAACTCTTCGCTGATGTGATACGAGCAGGTGCAGGTGACCAGCACACCACCCGGATTCAAAAGCTTTAAGGCGCGCAGATTGATTTCTTTGTAGCCGCGCACGGCTGATTTCACAGTCGCTTTGCTTTTTGCGAATGCGGGAGGATCCAGAACGATCGTATCGAAGCGTTCGCCGCTGGATTCCATTTCCCGCAACACATCGAATACATTGGCGGTGCGAAATTCAACGTTACGCGCTTCGTTCAGCTCTGCATTGCGTCGCGCCCCTGCGATTGCATCGTCAGAGATATCGATCGCTACGACGCTCTCGCACGAAGATGCGATGTGCAGCGCAAAGCCGCCATTGAAAGTAAAGCAATCCAGCGCCCGGCCATGCGCGACGCTGCGCGCGGCCAGATAGTTCTCTCGCTGATCCAGAAACGCCCCCGTCTTTTGTCCACCGACCGGCGTCACCAGAAAACGGACTCCGTGTTGATTGATCTCTATTTGATCGAGCGCTGTTACAGAACCGGGAGCGGTAGCGACCGGATCATAGGCGCGACTTGACTGGTACGATCCGGTCGCATCCACCACCCCACGCGGGCTGCCCGCGCGGGGGCCCCGGTCCGTTCCCGGTTCTGTAACGCGCTGATAAAGCACGCCGGTCCGCGACTCGAGCCCTTCCAGCCCGCGCACGCGCGCGTCGTTACGCTCGACAATGGCGCGCGGCGAGAATTCTTCTGACAGCAATGCAACCAGATCGCTCTGCACACGTTCAGAACCCTGCGAAAGGTTCTGCATCACCATGACGTTGTCGTAAAGATCAACGATCAGAGATGACAAGAGATCACCTTCGGAATAAACCAAACGATAGGCGTTTGTTTCCCGCGCAATCCTGCCACGGTGTTGAGCGCAGCGTTGCAGGCGTGAGCGCCACCAATCACGGTCGATGGTTTCCTCTCGAGTAGTCAGGAAACGAAGCGCTATTTCCGAAGCGTCACTGTAAAAGGCTTGGCCGACAAAGTTGCTTGCGGCGTCGTCCACGACCCGCACAATCGCGCCGCCTTCGGCTTCGTACGGTTCGCGCACATCGCTACGGTAGACCCACAGGTGTCCGTTGCGAATTCGCTTCGCGCCGCGAGTTGTGATCTTCACTTGAGACACAGTCCGGAGAAGTTAGCACACAGCCGCGAAATCGAGCAGGCTGCGTGTGACTGGCGGTGTCCAAAATGGTCGTGCCTCCTTCTCGGCAGGAGAAGAGGGTCCACGAAATCACGCGAAACCCACGAACAACACTAGTTCGCTTCGTGTATTTAGTGGATCGTCCTGGCTTGCCGGGGAAATCTCTCAACAGGACACCGGCGACGCCTTTAAGAAAGCGATTTTTAACTTGACCCCACAGCATTTGCGCGTGAGAATTGCTCCGCGCGCATAAGTTTGCAGTCCTCCGAGCGACAGTCGCTATTTAATCGAAGCCTGATGGCCGTTCCCGCTGAAGCAGCTCCCGTCCAACCCCGACCCCAAAGCGTCACCACGCTACATACCATCGTCGAATTGGTTCGCCGCATTACCCATGCGGACGTGGCCAGCATAGTCAGTTTTTCTATGACTGACGAAACGATTACCTGGAAAGCAATCAGTGGTTTTCGCGCGCACACGCTCGACGATCTCCAGCCTTTCGTTCACCCTCAAGCCAGTGGAATCGCAAAGCAGGCGTTAGCGGAAAAGAGCGTGGGCATACTGAAAGGCATCGGAACGCGACCCGAATTTCCCGCGGAAAGGTTTCCAATCACTGTCGCTGAGGGCGTTTCCGATCTCGCGATGGCGCCGCTCAGAATCCAAGCCAATCAATCAGGCGCTCTGATAGCCGGTTATCGCTCGCCTCATCATTTCAGCGACGATGAGAAGCTCCTGCTCCGGGACTTGGCAGAAATAGGCGCGCTCGTCCTTGCCAATACCCAACTGGTAGACAGCGTAAGCGCGGCTGAGCAGATTTGGGAACAGACTTTCGATGCCATACGCGAAGGCATCATCGTCCACGATGAAGAAATGGGCATCATTCGCTGCAACGCTCTGGCGGCGGAAATGATGAACCTACAGCCGGCCGAAGTGGTTGGGTTATCTTTTAGCGATGCTTTCGCACGCTTATTTGGCAAGCGAGCGGCGGCTTACTACCTGGCTGAGAAGCGCCAGCCAACCTCAGCGTTTGAGGTGCAGGCCGAAGACGAACGTCGTTATCTGGTCTCGATCTTTCCCGTTACGCAAACCAGTGGCAATCAGGTTGGTGTGGTGACGTGGAACGACGTCACGCGGATGTCAGAGATGCAGGAACAGCTCGCTCGCTCCCGCCGACTCGCCAGCGTCGGGCAGTTGGCCGCGGGCGTCGCACACGAGATCAATAATCCTTTAGCGGCCATCACCACCTGCGCCGAAGCGACCATGCGCGATATCCGTCGGGACAGCGAGATTCAAGCTCTCGCAGAAAGCCATCAATGGACTTATTACTTGGAAGAAATCGTGCGCCAGGCTTTACGTTGCAAAGATATCACCCGTGGCCTGCTGGATCTTACCCGGCAGCGCCAGGCGAAGCGGGTGCTGTGTGACGTCAACGCGATCGCGACCGAGTGCGCGAAAGTCGCAGTCCAAAAGTCCAGCTCAGCCGCCATCGAATTCAAAGTCAACCTGCAAGAGGATCTTAGCGAAGTAGCCACGGACGCGGCGATGGTTCGTCAGGTTGTTGATAATCTATTGAGTAATGCAATCGATGCCTTAGGTGAGGCCGGGGGCACGATTAAGATCACAACGGTCGGCGATACGGATCGCCTCGCCGTCGAGGTGGCTGATAGCGGATCGGGTATTCCATCGAAATTACTGTCGAGCATCTTCGATCCTTTCTTTAGCACCAAGGGAGCAGGTAAGGGCTATGGCCTCGGCCTGGCAATCTGCTCGTCTCTGGCCGAGTCTTTAGGTGGAGCAATCACCGTCGAATCAAGGGAAGGGGCGGGCAGTCGCTTTCGATTGTGGATACCACGGCGCACTCCTGAGTAGCCATCGTGACACAGGTTTTCGGCTGGTGTTTATGGTTGAGACCCTGGGGTAGTAAGCCCTACTCGAGTCCTCAGACGTGCAGCCGGCAGGGGTGGGGCGGTAAGGGACGGCTCAAATTGATCGCATGGAGTGCGACCCCGGAGCCCTTGCTCACGCGCGGGCTAATGCATCGCTTCTCCTGTCAATTATGAATAGACAAATTCGCGTGCTCGTAGTTGATGACGACAGCCTGTTGCGCAAGCTGGTGACGGAGCAACTCAGGCGCGCCGATTTCGACGCAGCGCCGGCAGCCAGCGGGAAACGGGCCCTTGAGACTTTGCGCGAAGAGGATTATGACGTCGTGCTCCTGGACATCATGATGCCCGATCTCTCCGGCCTCGACGCCCTCCGTGAAATCCGCAAATTCGAAGACCCTCCGGAAGTCGTCATGCTGACGGCCGACACTTCGCTGGCGACCGGCGTCGAAGCGATGCGCCAGGGGGCTTACGATTATTTGACCAAGCCGGTCACCCTCGACGAGATGGAAGCCGTAATTCGCAAGGCCGATGAAAAACGCCGGCTGGTCAAGCAGAACGCATCACTGCGATCAGTTGCGCGTCGCACGGACACGGGCGATGAAGCCTTGCCAATCATGCAGAAGAACTCCGCGATGGCGGCCCTCGTGTCTGAGGCCCAATCGGCGGCGCGTACCGATTCGACGATTCTGCTGACAGGTGAATCCGGCTCCGGCAAGGATGTCCTCGCCCGATTCATTCATTCAAAGAGTGGCCGGCACAACTTGCCGATGATTACGGTCAACTGCGGCGCGCTGCCGGAGACGCTTTTCGAGTCGGAGTTTTTTGGGCACGAGCGTGGCGCTTTCACCGGCGCCAGCTCATTGCGTCGCGGACTGTTGGAAGCCGCTGACGGATCGTCTTTGTTTCTGGACGAGATTGGCGATCTGCCGCTGCCGATGCAGGTTAAGCTACTGCACTTTTTAGAGGAGGGCCGTTTTCGTCGCGTTGGTTCCACGCGCGATCAGAATGCGGACGTGCGGATCATCGCGGCAACTAACCGGAATCTTTCGGATGAAGTGAAACAGCAGCGCTTTCGCGCCGATCTTTTTTATCGACTGAACGTGGTGTCTCTGAACATCCCACCCTTGCGCGAGCGGACCGAAGATATTCCCAGTCTTGTCGACTATTTCCTCGACGTTTATCGCGAACGATTTAGTCGTCCGCAACTGGATCTTTCAGACGAAGCCCGCGCCCGGCTGCAAACCTATTCCTGGCCCGGCAACGTTCGGGAATTGCGTAATTGCTTGGAACGCGCGGCCGCGCTTTCGGCCGGCGACAAAATTGAAGTCGATCAAATTCCCATCCTTGGTTCAGGGATCGCCGTGATCGCCGTCGATCGTTTGGCCGCGGCCGCTGCCGCAGCGCCTCAAACAGTACCCATAACTTTGGAAGAACTGGAACGTGAACACATACTGGGCGTGCTCAAACAAAGTGCCGGCAATCGCGAACGGGCCGCTGCCATTCTCGGCATCTCCTCGCGAACGCTTTACCGCAAGTTGCGTGAATACGAAAACCAAACCGCGTCCCGGGGCTTGGCCACTGAGGAATAGCTTCGTCGAAATCAAGACCCCGAATCCCTGACATTCTGTCAGTCGACTGACAAAGCGTCAGCGTCATTTCGATCCCCCACCTCGCCACACGGTCATTGCCTTAATTCTTATCTAAACTATACAAGTCTCAACAAGTCTGGCGTTTAAGGTGAAGACCTGGGGTTTGATCGACTGCGGCATAGTGGTTGTTATGGAGGACCGCGGCAGATTGTCTCCCGACCATTCGCCAAAGTCCCCAGAACAAGGTGTAGGAAGAAATTCCCGTGGTTTTCAACGAAGTGAGAACTGCAAGTGCTCTAAACTTGCCCAAACGTCCAAGGAGACGAACACAATGATAAAGTCGAAGAAAAAGTTTGCTGCGATCAGTGTCGCCGCGCTCTCGTTACTGGTAGCGGGTGTCGCCGGCTTCGCGCAGAAACATTTCATGCTTTCCAATGCAGCCCGCCCGGAAGTAAAGATGCAGCTGTCCGGCTCGGTCGAACGCGATTCCGCGCCCGTGCCACTCGATAAGTCGACGGTGGTAAATCCGGGAGAGATTCTGGATTGGACGATCGTTTCTGAGAACAGCGGCAACGCCGCCGCGCTCGGATACAAAGCCGTCGGTCACATTCCGCAGGGCACAATCTTCGTTGCCGACAGCACCAGGGCTGACGGCGCCAAGACCTTCTTTAGCATCGACGGCGGGAAATCTTTTTCGGCCCAGCCGATGATTGAAGAGAAGCAGACCGATGGATCCGTCAAGCGCGTTCCAGCGCCCGTGGCGATGTACACAGAAATTCGTTACGAATGGTCCGATCCACTCGCACAGGGCGGTAAGCTTTCCGCTTCCTATAAAGTGCGCGTGAAGTAACCCACCCCAAAGTTGAGAGTGTAAGCTTTCGGCTAACCCCTTCCTCAACTAACAGCCCGCAGGTTGAACTCTCAACCCATCTCTATTCCCCAGCTATGAGGACCACTATGAAGAATCAACGAACATACTTCAGTACCGGCGCAATACTTCGCCTGGTACTTGCTGTGGCAATCGCATTTGCGCTATCAGCGCGGGCGGTGGCCCAGACGCCCGGCGGCACAACGATTTCCAACCAGGCGAGTGCGACTTATTCCGACGGCACTAATAGCTACTCGACCGTGTCGAACACCGTGACGGTTACAGTCTCGAATGTTTCGGGCCTGGCGATCACCCCCGATGCCGGCAGCAATCCGACAATCGTCGCCGGACAGACCGGCGTGATCTATAACTTTACCGTGACCAACACCGGGAACTTCACCGATCAGGTGCATTTTCTCGCCAGTGGCGCCAGCGCATCTCTCAGTGCTTCCAGTCCGGCAACGATCACCAATGTCGTCATCGACAAGGACAATAGTGGCACCATCAACGCCGGCGATACCCCACTTACCGCAGGAGCGGTGGATTCGGATCCCATTTTGCAGAATGGTTCGATTCACGTGCTGGTCGAAGTGAGCGTGAACGCAGGTGCGACAGCCGGTCAATCCGTCCAGGTCTTTTTGGGCGACGCAGCCACCGGATCGCCCAGCTTCGACAATCAACCCGTGGTTGCGGTCGTGCCTTCCCACGAAGTGCGCACGGTTTCAGCCGCTTCAGTCAACGGTCAGGGCGAAGCCCGCGGCGACATCTCGGCCTCGGTGGTCAACGACGCCCTAATTCAGTTGACGCTGAACGCGCCGCCCGGCCCCGTCAATCTCGGTTCAGACATTACCTATACCTTGAGTCTGCAAAACCTCGGATTGCGCAACGCGACAGCCGTAACGCTCGGCGGCCTGCCGGCGGTTTACATCATCGTCCCGATTCCCAACAACACTGTGTTGAAGGCGGGACAGACCTTCCCGGCCAATACCCTCTATACGACCAACGGAATTGGGACTGCGCCCTTGTCGGCATCGTGGAGCACGACGCCTCCAGCTCCGCTTTCGCTTACCACGCGCATAGCTTTCCCCATTGCTGCGCCGTTTGCCCCCGGACCGGCGACTGCGCCAATAAGTTTGGTCGTGACGGTCAATACGGGAATCGATGCTTCACTTAAGATCGACGAGATTGGCGACGTGTTTGCCCAGAACAGCCTGGGGAGCGCGCCCATTACCGATCAGTCGGATATACCTGGCTCTGAGACGCCTAATAACGGCGACGGCAATGCCGACTTTACCGAAGGCTACGCCGCAGGATTGGGGCACGGTGTGGTGCTGCGAACCTCGCTTACGCAGGTCGGCGCGGTTTTGGTCGGACCGAGCAGCGCTCCGGGCGCCGTCGGACCCACCGATAACAACGACGACTACAGCAATAAGAGCGTCAACACCGGCATCGCCGGCGTCGAACCGGGCGGAGCAACCACTGCTTCTGGCCAGTTGGTTTACGTCAACACGATTCAGAACACAGGCAACAGTAGCGATATTTACACGATTGACGCGCCTACAGTTCCGGCAGGTTTCACCGTCGAGGTTTCGACCAACGGCGGCGCCAGCTACACGACGGTTTCCGGCGGCGGCTCAGTTTTATTGGCGATTGCTTTTGCTTCGTCGGCAGACATCAACGTCCGTATTACCGCGCCATTGGGTAAGACTGTGCTCACTGGTTACGACACGGTCGTCCGCGTTACTTCAACTATCACCCCAGCATCCTTCAATAGGACGATCGATCGTCTCTACACCGGCTTTGTTCGTTTGGACAAGGCGTTCACGGTCCTCAACGCCGGCGTTGGGGCCTCCACCGACCCAGTGCCGGGTGCGGTAATTACCTACAACATCACTTACACGAACGTTTCAACTTCGAATGGCGATGCAAACTGCGTCAAGCTGACGGCCAGCAATTTGGTCATCACTGAAGACGGACTCGCAGCGCCAAACAATTGGGGAACGTACACCACGAACAGCGGCTCGCCCAGCGACTCGGGTTCGGGCACGGTCGTAACAGTTAGTGCGACCAAGTACACCGACACCATTGCGTCACTCGGGCCTGGCACGTCGGCGGTGTTCACCTTCAAACGTACGATTAACTAAAAGCGCCCCCGCCAAGTGGCACAGACTCCAGTCTGTGAATGGATCGTGACACAGACCTGGGTCGGTGTTCGCTCCATCACAAACTGGAGTCTTGCCGCTTAAAACGCACTCCAACGGATTCTCCTCAACTAAAAACGTTGCAACCTCGATCACATACAATTGCAATTGCGGCGACCTTGCTGGCGGTCTTGTTGGGAGTGTCCGTTGATTTATGGGCGCATGGACTGGAGGGCCCGACTGACGCGGGCACGGTCATTTCCAACCGGGCCGAAGCGACTTACCAGGACGCGACCGGCGAGAGTTTCTCCACCGTCTCGCCGACCGTCACGATTACCATTCTCGCGGTGGCGAGTCTGGTCGTCACTCCGGACGAGACTGCCCCTTCGGACACCGTGGTGCCTCATGAGCGAGTCACCAGGCTCTTTCGTGTCTGTAACACCGGCAATACCGCTGACACTTTCAGCTTGACCAGCTTCGACGTGACGGCGCCGGCAACCCCCAACGCACTCTATTTCGACAGCGATGGAAGCGGGACGCTTAACGATGGCGATGCACCAATCCGACTAAATGAGTCCACGTCGCCGCGGTTATCACCCGGTGGTTGCGTTAGTGTGTTGGCGGTAATTGACACGAACGACGTTCCGCCGCAGAGCACCGTAAGGATCACTTTAGTGGCCCGATCCAATTCCGCGAATGCAGTCAACGGGCGCGGCCAGGACACCGGCGTCATTATCAATGCCGTCGGCCAGGGAGCGCGCCTTACCGATCCGAACGACTCAAATCTTCCGCCTAGTAAACGGATTAATAACGCCAGCCAGGCGGTCGTGAGCCACGGTACCCAGTTCAACTATTCTATTTCGTGCCGAAATAGCGGTGACACCGTCGCGCGCAACGTGCTAATCGACGATCAATTGCCACAGGGAATCGAGTATGTCCCGGGTTCTTTGCAAATGAACGATCGGAACCTCTCGGACGCCGTCGACGGCGACGAAGGTTCAGTGCAAAGCGACAATCTGAAGATTCGAATTCCGCTTGTTAATCCTGGTGAAGTTTTTCGGATTAACTTCAGAACTCGCCTGTCCGGAAACATTGCCGCTGGAAGAGGATTGGTTAACAGCGCGAGGTTCACTCCTGACAATGCTCCTTCAGTACAGAGCGTGGTGGCCACCGCGATTGTCGATCCATTCGGACTTGTCTTCGCGGGCCGCGCCGGCAGTTCCACTCCTATCGCCGGGGCGCGGGTCGAAGTCCTGACGGATCAGGGTGGTGAAAACTTTCTTCACTTACCGTCAGACGCCGGCTTTACGCCAAACGAGAAAAACGAAAACCCCTTCACCACCGATGGACAAGGCCACTTTGCTTTTGCGTTTGCGCCGAATGAAATCGGAGCCGAACAGGCGCCGGCAAATTATTTTTTGAGAATTGCCGCGTCCGGTTATGTGTCGCGAATGATTCAACTAAGTTTGCGTCCCACCCAGGCCGGACTGTTTACGCTGACAATGCATGCGTTGGACAGCCAGCCGCTGGCGATCGCCGGCGGGTTCGATCTGGTGCGCGATGACGTGCGCATCGAAGACCTCGCCGCACTGGCAATGAATGTCCCCGTATTCGAAGTCGCAGGGTTGCAGATTGTGAAGTCAGCCGATCGGGCGCGCGCTGACATCGGCGACACCATCACCTATCGAATCGAAGTGCACAATCCCACCTCCGCCACGGTTCACGACCTGGTAGTGAATGATCGTTTGCCGCCTTCCTTTCACTATGCCTCCGGGTCCGCTTTGCTGAGCATCACTTCTGCGCCGGGACAGCCAATCGAACCTCAAGTGCAGAATGGCGAGCTGATCTTTCGGATTCCCGAACTTCCGCATGGCGCCACTGCCCGGATCTTGTATCGCGTGCGCGTGGGCGCGAACGCGCATCAGGGCGAACAGGAAAATCTGGCCGTGGCTACGGGTGTGTTTCCTTCCGGAGAGCAGGTCCAGACTGCTCCGGCGCGCGCCGTGGTCTTTATAACCGCCGGCGTTTTCTCAACCCAGCAGATCCTCATAGGCCGTGTGTTCGTCGACACGAATGCAAATGGTCAGTTCGATGACGGTGACAGACCCATGCCCGGCGTGCGTTTGTACTTGAGCAACGGTCAATCGGTAATCACCGACTCGACCGGCCTCTACAACTTCCCTTCGTTGGGCGATGGCCCGCAGGTGATCTCGCTCGATCCGGTCAGCGTGCCGAAAGGATATGCCCTAACTGACGGTGGCCGATTGTCAGGCAAGAGTTGGGCGCGTTTGCTGCGCACACCGATTGGCGGCGGCGCTTTGCTGCGTCAGAACTTTGCGTTAGCCGATACCAGGAAATTGCAGTCAGCAGACGACAGACAGCGCGGAAAGAAGGATGAAAAGAACTCTCAATCTTCCGCTCCACAATCAGAACAAAAGGTTCCGGGCGTTGCCAGTGTGAACAGTGAAACAGCCTCGACGCCCCAGGCGACTGCGCAGGCCAAAACACCTGCGCTCAACGTTCCGGGCACTTATGAAATGGCCACAACCGAAACTGTTGAAGTTGTTAAGCCGGGAGATGTGCGCATCCTTTCGCCGGCGGCAAACTCTGTTTCAATGTCGCCCGGGCTACAGGTCGAAGCGCGTGTCGCCTTGAACTGGGCGATTAAGCTGCAAGTCAACGGCGAAACGGTTTCCGAGCAGAACATCGGCGTACGCAGTCTCGATCACAAGAATCAAGTGGCGACCTTCTCCTTTGTTGGTCTTAACGTGCGACCGGGTCCGAACCGAATTCGCTGCACCGCCATGAGTCCTGACCGCACACCTGGTCGAACTGAAGAGATAATTGTCATTGGCCGCGGCCCTGCCCGGCGTCTCCAGCTTGTTTCTGAAAAATCAGAAATTGAATCGGGCGGAAATGATTTTACGATCGTGCACGTCAAGGCTCTTGATCAATGGGGCAATCCCGCGCTTGATGGCCAGTTGGGAGTTGAGACCTCTTTGGGGCAGTTGATGCGTACGAATGATGAAGCCAAATCGGCCGCGTTGTCATCGACGGCGCCGACAGGCCCGCCGGGAGGCCCGCCGGCTGGGCAGCAAAAATCGGTCGGTACGCAACTGGTTGTTCAGTTTGAAGGAGGGGAGGCGTTGTTCAAGCTGGTCGGTTCAGGCGCGCCCGGCGAAGCACGTCTGCATGCCGAGACCGGTGAGATTCGGGCTGACGGACAAGTGCGCATCATAGCTGAAACACGTCCCACAATTCTGGTCGGCTTCGCTGAGATGAGCTTCGGAAAAAGCATTCCCGAAGTTGGACTGCGTGGCGAGCAGGGCGACTTTCGCCGCCGCCTAAGTTTTTTCTATAGCGGGCGGCTGTTCGGCAATAACATGCTGACGCTCTCATACGATTCACAGCGTCCGATTAATCGCACCGCCGGCCGCGATAGACTGTTTCAACTCGATCCTCTCGATCGCGTGTATCCACTCTTCGGCGATTCATCGACGCGCTACGAAGCCGCGCAATCAAATTCCAAACTATACGCGCGCGTCGATCACAAACGTTCGTATGCGATGTTCGGCGACTTTGAAACGGATATGGAGGCGCCGTTGGCCGGCTATTCGCGCAAGCTGACGGGCGTCAAAGCGCACCTCGAGAATTCGCAGGGCGACTTCGTCACCGTAACCGGCGCACGTCCTGACACTGCGTTTGCGCGCGACGTTTTTCCCGCGGGCAGCCTGGGCATCATGCAGCTTTCGAACGCCGAGATTCTGCCCGGCTCGGAAACCGTCGTGCTCGAAGTTCGCGACCGGCGCAATCCCGAGTTGGTCATCTCTCGCGAAACGCTCGCCCGCTCAGTCGACTACAATCTTGACGCGGCTACCGGCAGTCTGTTTTTTCTGCGCTACCTGTCGACATTTGATCACGCTCTGAATCTGACTCAGGTTGTGGTGACCTACGAGCATCGCGCATCCAGTTTGAACTCGGCTGTTTACACCGGGCGCGCGCGAAAGAATTTCAAAGGCATTGGCCTGAAGCTGGGACTCTCAGCCGCAATGCAAAGCGAATCGGACCAAAGCGACTTTGTTCTCGGCGGCATCGATGCGGAAAAGACCTTACCGCGCGGCGGTTCGTTACAACTCGCCTGGGCTCGCAGCCAGGGTAAGATTTTGGGAGGCGGAAACGTCTTTGGCACAGACACCGACGCTCGACATGATGGCAGCGCGTATCAACTCGCCTTGTCTCAGCCGCTGCCCTTCTACGGCAGCACCTTGCGCGCGCGCTACCTGAACGCTTCGACCGGGTTCTTTAATCCGTTTGGTGGAACGGTCACGCCCGGCTCGCGGCGCGGCGAAGTGATGCTGGAAATGAAGCCCCTGAAGAATTCAATGCTGCGCTTGGGTGTCACCAGTGAGAGTAACCACACGACGAACGTAGATAACGGCCGGCTGACCTTCTCTGCAGCTTGGGATCAAATTCTGAACGAGCGCATCAAGTTTCATCTGGGATTCGACCATCGAGCCTTTACTGACGATCTCAACGATACAAAAACCAATTCGGATCTCATCACCGCTGGCGCCGAAATGCAGCTAACGGACAAACTGCAACTCTCTGTGAAGCGTGAGCAGAACCTCGGCGCAGCTGACCCAACCTATCCGAACCAAACCACGCTGGGCGCGACCTACCAGTTGGGCGCTCTGACGAAATTATTTTTCACCCAAAGGCTTGCGGCGGCGCCAATTACTCCGATTGGTGATTATTCAGGCACCGGGTTCGCGGCAGTTTCTTCACGACGCGAAACAGCCCTTGGGGTCGAGACGCGTTTCGGCAAATACACTTCGATGACCGGTCGCTATCAGCTCGAAAATGGCATTAACGGCACCGACAGCTTCGCGGTAATTGGCTTGCAGGATCGGCTACCGGTCACGAAGAAGATTTCCCTCGAGTTGGGTTTCGAGCGTGGGTTCCACCTGCTGGGTCCGAATCAGAGTTTCAACAGCGGCACGGCCGGTTTAGGCTGGCAACCCAATTCAGATTTTCGCGCTACGGCTCGTTATGAATATCGCGACCGCGGCGGCTTTGGACAACTGTTTGCGTTGGGCGCAGCGGGTAAACTTAGCGAAGGCATCACGGCCTTATCGCGCTTCCAATTTTCGCGCGGGGCGTTCGGCGGCAAATCGAATTCGTCCCTGGAAGGAACCGCAGCACTGGCGATTCGGCCGTTGAACTCAGATCGCGTGGGGCTGCTTTTCAGCTACAATCATCGCTCGTTGATTCAGGACGCGAACGGAACCACGCCAACGCGGGACCGCAGCGATTCGCTGGCAACCGACGGTTACTATCAGATGTCGAAGCGCCTGGAACTGTACGGACGTTTCGCTTCGCGCTTGAGCGCCAACGGACAACCACAGCTTCCCTTTGTCTCAACACTGACTTTTCTGACCCAAGCGCGGGCGCAGTATCTGCTGACCCGACGTCTTGATTGGGCCGTTGAAACCCGGCTCTTATTCCAGCCGTCATCAAGCACCAGGCGTTCGGTCTACGCAACCGAAGCAGGATTCTGGGTGATTCCCGACATGCGCTTGGGCGCCGGATACAACTTCACTGGGGCCAAAGAGCCCGCCGGCTCTCAGATTCTAGCGACACGCCGCGGGTTCTACTTTACAGTCTCTTCGAAACTGTCGAACCTGTTTGATCTATTCGGCACTTCGAAAGCGGGGCTGGCTCCGGTCATCCACGATCGCGGCGAAAACAAGGAGCAGAAGTGATCGGAAAAAGTCCTGAGGATCATCGACTCAAATGTCACTGACCGGATGGGTTTAGCAATGCCGCAGCTAAGGACTAAACATTGGCTACGTATCGGCTGCCTCGTGTTCGTGTGGCTCCTTTGGTCTGCGCCTACATTCGGCGCCGCGCGTACCTGGACCGGCGGCGGCGGAAACAACAGTTGGACCACGCCGGGTAACTGGGGCGGCACTGCTCCTGTGGCGGGCGATGATTTGGTGTTCCCGAGCGGAGCATTGCAGTTAAGCAACAACAACAACATCAGTGCGGGCACCAGCTTCAACTCCATCACCATCTCCGGCAGTGGCTACACGCTGGCAGGCAACTCCATCGCCCTGGCCGCAGGCAACCTCAGCGACACCAATACCTCTGGGTCAAACACCATCAGTCTGGCCATCTCTATGTCGGCCACGCGCACCTTCAGCATTAGCAACGCCGCCGAAACTTTAACGATCAGCGGTGTCATTAGCGGCACGGGCGGATTGACCAAGAGCGGCGCCGGCACGTTGACGCTTTCTGGCTCGAACTCATACACCGGTTTGACGACGATCAGTGCGGGGACGTTGAAGCTGGGCGCAGCGGGCGGTGCGACCAACACGCCGCTGGGCACCACGGGTGCTGGAACGAGCGTCACCTCCGGCGCGACACTCGACCTGAACGGGTTCACGTTGGGCACGGCGGAAGCGCTGACCTTGAATGGGACGGGCGTTGCCAGCGGGGGAGCGTTGACGAACAGTTCGGCGACGGCGGCGACCTATAGCGGGTTGATCACGCTGGGCAGCGCCAGCAGCATTGTGGCCAGCAGCGGAAACATCATTATTTCGAATGCCGGCACGATTACCGGTTCTGGATTTGGGTTGACGCTGGATGGGACCAGCGCCGGCAGCAGTATCGCCAGCATCATCGGCACGGGCGCGGGCACGGTGACCAAGAGCGGCACCGGCACGTGGACGCTTTCGGGTGCGAGCACGTACACCGGTTTGACGACGATCAGTGCGGGGACGTTGAAGCTGGGAGCGGCGGGTGGAGCGACTAACACGCCGCTGGGCACCACGGGTGCTGGGACGACGGTTTCGGCCACGGGCGCGGCGCTGGATTTGAATGGGTTCACGTTGGGAACGACTGAAGCGCTGACGTTGAACGGGACGGGTGTTGCCAGCGGTGGAGCGTTGACGAACAGTTCGGCGACGGCAGCGACTTATAGCGGGTTGATCACGCTGGGCGGCGCCAGCAGCATTGTGGCCGGCAGCGGAAACATCATTATTTCGAATGCGGGCACGATTACCGGTTCAGGATTTGGGCTGACGCTGAATGGGACAAGCGCCGGCAGCAGTATCGCAAGCATCATTGGCACGACCTCTGGCACGTTGACCAAGAATGGAACTGGCACCTGGACTCTGTTGGGAGCTAACACTTACACGGGTGCGACGACGGTGAACGCCGGCACGCTCAAGGCGGGGGTGGTATCGGTGGCCAATGTGAGCGGCGCCTTTGGCAACAACTCCGCGGTGACAATGGCCAATGTTGCCAGCGCAATTTTGAACATCACCGGTTTCAACACTCAGATCGGTTCTCTTACCGGCGGCGGAGCGACCGGCGGCAACGTGACGCTCGGAGCTGCAACGTTGACGGTCGGTGGCGACAGCACAAGCCCTGCGGCCTATGCCGGTGTAATCTCCGGCACGGGTGCATTGACAAAGATCGGGAGCGGCAAGCTGACCTTGAGTGGCTCAAACACTTACAGCGGCGCGACGACAATCAGTCAGGGCACGATCAGCGCCAGCAGTATCGTGGTCAGCGGCGGCGTCAGCAATTTGGGCAACGCCAGCAACGCGGTGATTTTGGGGGACAGCAGCAACACGGGCACGCTTTCTTACACGGGCGCGGCGGCCACTTACACGCGCGGCTTCACGCTGAACGCCGGCGGCGGCGGGTTGGACAACATCGGCTCAGGTTTGCTGACGGTTGGCACCGGCGGTGTGAGTGATTCGGGAACGTTCACCGTGGGCGGCTCGACCGACGTGAGCATCAGTAGTCTGATCAGTGGCAGTGGCGCGCTGATGAAAACGGGTGCCAACACGCTGACGTTGAGTAATTCGTCCAATTCTTACACGGGCATCACCACGATCAGCGCTGGTACGGTGAGCATTAGCACGGGCACGAATTTGGGCGCAGCGCCGGGTTCACCGGTCGCCAATCAGGTGACGATCAACGGCGGCACGCTGGCCACGACGGGGACTTTTACG
>DASQAF010000008.1:0-1797 GCA_035635855.1 Pyrinomonadaceae bacterium | reverse complement strand
GGCGAAGTCTGGGAAGCGCACAACCTGTACGCGATGGACGGTTCTACTTTCCCCTCGGCTTCCGGCGTCAATCCCATGATATCGATCGAAGCTATCGCCCACCGAAACGCAACCGCGCTCGCAGCGCGTATGAACTGAAGGCCAGCTGCGCCGAGGCCCATCGGCCTTCTTTCCTAAAATGCAGTGATAAATTACCACGGACTTAATAGCTTTGTAATTCCGGTTGCGCTCAAATTTGTTTCGATTTGTTACAATTCTTTCCCGTCTCTACCCCTTATAATAGAAGGTGGCGCTTTACTGTATGAAAGCATTATGTTTAGCGGCGCTTGCAAGGAGCCGTCCCCGGCCCCGCAACTGCACTGAATTGGGGTTCGGACCTCCCGCATAGACTGGGATGCCGGTCATGCTTCCGAACGAGGAAACTACCTTGGGACGGAGTGCAACATTCTCGGACACTCAGCGTAGCCGCAGCCGCGGTTTCAGCATGGTGGAGCTCGCGGTTTCGCTGACCGTGGTCCTGATTCTGACGGCCGTCGCCATCCCTTCGATTATGCGCTCGTTTCGGACCTACCAGCTTAACGATGCGGCCGCCCGCCTGTCCGACGAGCTGAAATTTACGCGATTTGAGGCGGTTCGCCGGAACACGCAGATCAATTGCCAGATCAAACAATTCGGCGCCGATTGGATCGTTTGGACGGACTCAATCGGTAACGGGACGGTCGATCCAACCGAGAAACAGATCCTGATCACAGGTTTCGTAACTCTACTTCCATCGGGCGCGCCGCCAAGTTCGGCCGCGATTACGTCGAAGCTGGGCGCCAGCAGCACTCTGACGACGCTATCAGGCGCCAACAACACCGTCACTTTTGATGCGCGTGGCGCGGTTTTGTCTTTGACCGCCGACGTGTTTTACCTTGGCAGCGCGAGCAACCCCGAGTTCGGCTATCGCGCGGTGGTTTTGCTGCCCTCCGGCGCCGTACAGATTTGGACCGCTCCTGCCGGCGGCACCTGGCAACGGCTTGGCTAGTTGGAAGACGAGAGCAGAGAATCAGGAATGCTATCCGCACTCACAAAACGACGCAGCCGCGAAAGGGGCTTCAGCCTCCTGGAGATGATGCTTGCCACCCTCATCTTGCTCGTAGGTCTTGTGGCCATCGCGCAACTCGTGCCGGCCACCATCCTCATGAACTACCGGAATCGCAACGATTCCTCCGCGCTGGTCTTTGCGCAGCGCGAGCTGGATCAGTTTCTAGACCAACCGCTCAGCACTTCTTCTTTCACGGATGCGCTTGGAAACAATTGCCAACTCGGGGATCCAGCTACTCACAATGCAGTTCAGCCCGATCCTTCTTCCGTGGTTGTTATCAATAATCAAACACTCATAAATTTCGGGGCAACGGCGGTCGCCAACTACAGTTTTACCTACCAAGACTTCACCGGCGACACCGGCACCACATACGATATTCGCTGGGCGGTGATCCTTACCGGCAATGGCACCAAGGTTTACAGCAAGCGTTTCATTCTCGGAGTTCGGCAGAAGGGTGGAAACGGCTATTTTCAGCCCATCACGCTCGATGCCATGGTGCAGAGATGAAGCGGCGCCGGGGCAAGCGGCAGGAGGCGGGCTTTACGCTCATCGAGTTACTGACCGCTCTGGGAATCTTTCTTATTGTGTGCGGGGCGGCGTTCACCCTGCTAGCCTCTTCGCAACAACGGGCAAGGACGGAATCCCAATTGCTGACCTCTTTCCAGGAAGCCAGGCTCGCGCTGGATCAGATCGTGCGTGATGTGAATGAC
>DASQAF010000007.1:0-1669 GCA_035635855.1 Pyrinomonadaceae bacterium | reverse complement strand
TCAGGCCGCCATGGTTCTGTTGCGAGGTAGCGTTGTGAGTGGGCCCTCAGATGCTTCAGGTACTCATCTCGCTTGCCCCGCAACGGTCTTGATGGTTGCCACGACTGCCAGTTTGCCCATGTGCCTCACTCGCCAGTCCTGTTGAGACACTACCAAATTTTGTTGGCAACTTGAAACGTTTCCTGAACTCAGCAGACACCGACTGAACGTCCGTTGAGGGTCAATACCGGAACTCGCCGGCGACTGGGACGACTCCGTTTAGACTGTCAAAAGGAATTTATGTGCAGACACCCTCGAACACACTGAAACCCCCGGCGTCCATGAGCGGCACGATAGTTGTTAGCCGGAAACCGGCTTTCTCGAAGAGGGACCGATATTCCGCATCCGTGCGTTCCATGCCCCCGACGTTGACCAGCATCTCTAGGTCGGCGTGAAGCACGCGCATCGCTTCACGATGATCCGGCACGATTTGCCGCTCTACGACGAGAACTTTCCCCGTCCTCGTCATGGCGGCGCGGCAATTTCGCAAAATCGCAAGCGCCCGATCATCGTCCCAGTCATGGACTATCTGTCGCAAAACGTAGGCGTCTCCCCCCTTCGGCAGCGCATCAAAAAAGCTGCCCCCGACAACTTCGCATCGGTCTCGTACCGCAAAGTTTTCGAGAACTTGACCGGCGCCTGCCACAACATCAGGCAGATCGACCAATACACCCCGCATGGTCGGGTTAGCTCTCAAAATCGTCGCGAGCAAAAACCCGTGACCACCTCCAACATCAATTACATTTCGAAGACCGGAGAAGACGTACCGCTCGACGATTCCGGTGCCTGATCTAGCAGAAAGGCTTGTCATCGCCGCATTGAAGACAGCAGACGCTTCAGCATTCTTCATGAAATACTCGAATGATCCCATACCGTGCACGTGATCGAACGCTGTTTCACCTGTTCGCACGGAATGAATCAGACCACCCCAAGGGGTCCATTCAAATTCACTTAGCAAGAATCGCACCATCGGGTGGAAGGAGCCCGGCACATCGGTTCGGAGCGCGGAGCCGAGCCGGGTCAGCTCGAACTTTTTAGAGCCAACTTCGTTGAACAGGCCGGCTCCGGCGAGGAAGCGCAGAATTCGATAGAGCGTCGGGGCATGCGTATTGGATTCCGTGGCCAGCTCATCGCAATCCTTTGGTCCGGCAGCCAACAAGTCCGGAATTCCGATCTCTACGACAACGTATATGGCTTGAGAGATGCGATAGCCGCCGACGAGTTTGCCGATTTCGCCAAAGTGTTGCGGCGACGGGGCGTCCATTGAGGAGGTGATGACTGTGCCCACTGCAAATCCTCCGAGCTATCCACTCGCTTGGATCGTAAGCATTAAGCGTGCACTGGACCAGCTGTTTTATCCTGGACAGGAGCCGCCCAGGTATTTCGATTGACCGCTTTGGGTCAATCGCGCCGGTTTGACGAGGTCCGAGTCACTTCCGCTTTTCCCCCGATAGCGACCAACGAACGCACATTGCGTGATGTCTCAAAGGTGCCAAAGCACGAAATCGCTGCGCGATAGCCCGCTGCGCGGGTAGCCCAACCGCGAGTGCCGTAACCGGAGGCAAGATCGTCAAAACACAAAATCGCTGCGCGCTAGTTCGTTCGTTGAGGCGGTGCGGCTTGTCTGCGA
>DASQAF010000006.1:0-309085 GCA_035635855.1 Pyrinomonadaceae bacterium | reverse complement strand
CCTTAGTCGCCTGACGGTTTTGCGACATCATGATGATTGGAGCTTGGAAGGCGGCGATGGTTGAAAGAGCGAGATTCAAGAGGATGTATGGGTAAGGATCAAAAGCCGCGCCGCGCATCATAAGCACGAACGAGTTGAGCGAGACCCACACCATAAACACCATGGCGAAGAGAATGATAAATGCCCACGATCCACCGAAACTTACGATGCGATCCGCGATCCGCTCGCCAAACGTCGCCATTTCTTCACATGCAAGATTTGGATCGCGGCTGACGATCTCGCTGCCAGCCATGCTCTCGGGAACGTGCCTCCTGGGGGGCTCCGCTCCGGCGCAGTCAGATCTTCCGTTCGATGCCTGTTTGGTTTCGCTCACCCTGAGTGGAAATACCGGAAACATACTAGTTTATTCCGAACCCGTAACAGGCACTTAAGAATCTGGTTCAAAGAACTCAGATACGTGCAATTACTCCCGTTTGTGCCCGGTCTCTCGGGCACACTGACGAAAGATAGAACGGCGAAGGACGCGACATGCCCGAGAAGGCGGCGTCTCGGTAGATGTGTATTTGCGGGGAGTTAATCGACTGGCAAGGAACTGAGTCCGAAAGAGGCAATGGGTTTAGTTCGCCAGAGCGAGTTCGCATGTTGCAGGAGTGGGTGTCAGGCCTGAGTTAGACCGGTGACTGAGTTCTGCGGGAGTCCATTACCTCTGGTCCAGCGATCTACCCGGTTTTGAGCGAGGGCGTTGGTACCGCCGACCAAGATCCAGAGTAGAGCCAGAGCTATAGAAACAGACTTGCTATCCCGGCGGTTACTCCTTGCATCTATGACGCACGCGTGTTGTGTTACTCGTACAGGTTGCAACGAATTCGTCCTCTTAGAAGTCCTTCGTTCCTCAATCGCGATGACCTTCTCTGCCAGGGTCTAGTCTCTTGAATGTACAACGTGAAGCAGTTGGTGCAGCACCATCTCGAGATTGCCCCGATTGTCGATAAGAATACCAAGCCTTGCTCTACAGCGATGCTCGAATCCAGTGGTGAAACAGCGCCGCGAGTTTCGGCGCGAGCCAAGAGTTCGAGTGTATGCGATTGTCTGCATCAGATGGTCGGGATTGTCCCGCCATCGATCACGTACTCGCTTCCAGTGATCGATGAAGCTCGGTCCGATGCCAGAAACGCAACCAGCTCGGCAACTTCATCAGGTCGATTCGGTCGGCCTAGTGGAATTCCTCCGAGTGAATCCATAATGCGTTGTCGTGCGGCATCCGTGCTGAGGCCGGTTCGTTCGGCAATCTCATTGACCATACCCACGGCAGCGTCAGTTTCTGTGTATCCGGGTGCCACTGAGTTGACGCGAATACCTTTCGGGCTGACCTCTTTCGAAAGTCCTTTACTGTAGTTCGTCAGCGCTGCCTTTGCGGCAGCGTAGGCGAGCGTTGCATCGTAAAGCGGCAGGGTTCGTTGAATCGACGAGACATGAATAATCACGCCTGAGCCTTGCTTAAGCATCGAGGGGAGGAAAGCCCGATCCAATCGGACAGCGGCGAATAGGTTCATGTCGAACGCTTGCTGCCAATCATCATCTGACAATGCCAAGGCGCCGCCACCGCGTGCGGCAGAGCCGCCGACGTTGTGGACCATGATGTCGAGGCCGCCAACTCGACCGATTATCGCGCTGACTAACAGATCAATGCCTTCGCGCGTGCTGATGTCGGCTTGTATGAACTGATCGGAAGGTCCATCTAACGGCAGAGTCCTTCCCGTAGTAAAGACCTTTCCGCCGCCGCGTCTAACTCGATCGACGATCGCCGCGCCGATGCCACGAGTTCCGCCTGTGACCAGAATCCGTTTATCTTTGAAATCGGTTACTGATTGTGTCTGTGATTCACCGTTCATGATGTCCTCGAAAATCATTCCGGCCATTTTAGATCAGTTAGCCGCTCACTCAGTGTCCACAGCGCTTTGGCGGTGGGCTTATCAATCGCCCAACGGCGAACACCCGCATCAAGCTGGCTATCGTCTGGAATAATTTCAGAAATTTCGCAATTCGCGCAATACACGCCGCCCGTGTCGCTGAGCTGTGGGCTTACGGCACACCACACTGTTGTTGCCGCGCCTTGTTCTATCGTCTTGATCCCAACCGGACTCTTAACGACGCCATTTTCTTTTTGGATACCGGCGGCTTTCAAATCGTCGTCGGTTATGTAACGAGAAAGATTAGTGGCGAGTATTCTGCCTGGATGAACTGCAAAAGCGCGAATGCCTTGTTCTTTGCCACGATGGTCGAGCTCAACTGAAAATAGCGAGTTAGCGGACTTTGATTGTCCGTACGCCACCCATTTGTCGTACGGCCGCGCGAGAAAGTTTGGATCGTCCAAATCGACTCCGGCAAATCTATGGCCGGCCGAAGACAAGGTCACGACCCGTGATCTAGGTGTGTTCTTAAGTGCCCCCCACAAGCGCGCCGTAAGTTGAAAGTGTCCCAGGTGATTGGTTGCAAACTGCATCTCATAACCGCGGCTATCTCTTATTAGCGGTGTAGCCATAATTCCGGCATTGTTAATGAGAACATCGAGAGTCTTATTTGAACCTAGAAACTGTTCTGAGAACTGATCTACTGACCTTGGATCAGCGAGATCCAAGCGTAGCGCTACCACGTTTCTCAGTCTTGAGAGAGCGTATTGCGCCTTCTCCGGATCACGAGAGCCCACAACGACCGACGCACCGGCGTTTGATAGGACTCGTGTCGTCTCGAGCCCAATTCCTGAGTGGCCGCCAGTCACGACTATGACTCTTCCGTGCAGATCGAATCCAGCAATAATCTCGTCGGCCGTGGTTTCAGGTCCAAAGCCTGATCTTATTGGCTCTTGTTTGGTGTCTATTACTTAACCTTTGTGGCCTGGGCTTACTCGTCGATCATTTTCATTCTGGCCTTAGACTATCGACGCGAGCATCTACCTCTTGCCGAACCATTCTAACCACGCGACCATGTCTCACTCTCGTCAAGTGCTCGATGCCGGCACCTCCGTTGTGCAGAACGACGTCGATTGCGCGAGAGCAGCCTTAGCGCTCGTATCCGATACCTTACCAATGGACTGATTAATAACCCAAGTCGCCGGATACATGGCTACGAGATGCGAGAAACAAAAAAACTGAAGCAGTTTCCAAGTGGCCAATACGTGGCCAAAAATAACTGCACGCAACGTATATGCGATGGTAAGGAATGGGAAAAAACCGGAAAACCGTTAAAATCTCTTGATGGCTGCAACTTTAGAAAAGGCAAATACTTAGCGTTTTGCCGGTAGTCCGATTCGCAACGCAGAGGTCGTGGGTTCGAGTCCCATCTGCTCCACCATAAAGCAAGATGCCTCAGGTATTTAGTGCGAAACATCTGTCTAATGATTTTTCCGAAATGACCAATACATGGCCAATTTTTTCGACATTCGAGACATCTTTATTGCTCTTTATTATCCAGCAATAGACTTCCGCGTGAGTGCGGAGGTCGGCCTACTAAAAACTCTGAAGACGTGCGCACTAGAGATATTTGCCGACGATGCTTGAAGTTGATCCAGAAGTAGCTTCCAAGATTCAGGCGCGAGCGCGAGAACGCGGCGTTTCAGTAGATGTGTATTTGCAGGAGTTAATCGACCAGAAAGAAACTGATTCCGAAAGAAGCAAATGGCTTAGTTCGCAAGAGCGAGTTCACATGTTGCGAGAGTGGGCCTCCGGTCACCGTACTAACACGCCCCTTCTTTCTGACGATTCAATTAGCCGAGAGAGCATCTACGGCGGGCGCGGCTAGCGTTCTTCTTTTGGGAAAGAAATATTGGAGACACTGTGGACTTCATTCAGAGCGCTGGACCACCAAGCCTCTCCTTTATATATAGGCGGTGACAACTCAAACCGATCTGCGTCGAACTGCACAGCGGAAATCCTCACCAAATGAATCGGGTACCGAACTCGCAAACTCGAATGGATTTATTTTGAAACAAATGAGCCGATCGGTCGATCGTATGCTCAGAACACAGAATTAATTCGAAGTATTGCAGTCAATGTGCTTCATAGAGCGGCGAGCGCTTCAAAGATGTGTTCGGCAAAGCGCTAACAGGAAACAATATTTTCAGCTTGAGGAACACACGTACGCTGGAGGATCCGACGCGCATGATCGAGGAATGACATTCCTGCCGCACTCAATCTCACTCCGCGAGGGAGCCGGTCTGCTTTGCAAACTGTTCGCAGACAACTGACTGCAGCCGGACAATGTCACGTCAGGAACGGCTTTGGCGGCCGCGTGCGAAAGCGACTCTTCTTGATTTTAAGCGCGCGAATCTTTGATTCAAGCGTCGAACGCGGGATCCCCAGCCGTGCAGCCGCCCCGGAGTGCCCGAACACGCGCCCGCCGCTCTCACGCAAGGCATCTTCAATAATCGCCTTCTCGTGCGCGGCGAGCGAGCTGGACAACCCGGCCCGGCTCTTAATCCCCGGCCCCGCGGACAGCCAACTTTCGTCGACTGTGAATTCGTCGGCGTCCGAGACGATCACGGACCGCTCGATGATGTTTTGCAGCTCGCGCACGTTTCCGGGCCACGGATAGGACTGCAGACGGTCGAGTGTCCGCTTGCTTACCCGTCGGAATGTCTTCCCGGCCCTCTGCGCGTAGCGACCGATGAAGTACTCTACCAGCATGGGAATGTCTTCTCGCCGTTCCCGCAACGGAGGCATCTCGAGGGGAAACACGTTGAGCCGATAAAACAGATCCTGGCGAAACGTGGCGTCCGCCACCGCAGATGTCAAATCACGATTCGTTGCGGCGATGACACGAAGATCGACCTGAACAGGTTTCGTGCTTCCGATTCGCTCGAATTCCCGTTCCTGGAGGACCCGCAGCAACGCCACCTGTGTGTCGGATGAAAGTTCGCCCACCTCGTCCAGGAAGATCGTGCCGCCGTTCGCCAGCTCGAACCGACCAAGTCGCCGTTGCACGGCCCCGGTGAACGCTCCTTTCTCATGACCGAAGAGCTCCGAGGCAATCAAGTCACGTGGGATGGCCGCGCAGTTTACGGCCACGAACGGCCCTGAGGCACGCCGAGACCGCCGGTGAATCGCCCGCGCGACGAGTTCCTTTCCCGTGCCGGTCTCGCCGCTGATGAGCACCGTCGAATCGCTGCCGGCGACCTTGCACACGCGCGAGAGCACCGCCGCCAACGCAGGCGAGGCGCCGACAATCTCCTCGAACATGGAAGCTTTGGCGACTTCCTCTCGCAGGGCGACGTTTTCCTGCTGGAGTCTCTCTTCGGCGGTTTTGCGATCGTCGATATCGGCACAGGCGACATACCAGCGGATGATCTGGCCCTTGTCATCGTGAACCGGGTTGGAACGAGCCAGAAACCAGCGGTAACTTCCATCGCCCTTGCGCAGCCGCAACTCCAACTCGTAGGCCAACCCTGTAGAGAGAGCACGATCAAAACAATCTAGCTCTCGCGCTCGGTCATCTGGATGAACGAATGCACCGCGACCTCGCGTCTCGCGCCACTCTTCAAGAGTAAGCCCGAGGTAATCAAGTGCGATGCGGTTGACGTAGAGACGTTCACGTTTGGGTCCGTATACACTAATAAGTTGAGGCGTGAGGTCCAGTATCTGCCGCAGCTCCGCTTCTTTGCCTCGGAGCCTTTCTTCGGCAACTTTCCGCTCGGTAATGTCGGTTACCGCCCCGACAAACTCGATGTTGCCGGATGAATCGTGAAGGGCATGGGCGCGCACTTGGACGTACTTGATTGCCCCGCTTGGCATGACCAGACGATACTCGTGTTCGAAGTCTATGCCGCTCGTGGATACGCCCTCCATGACCTGTTGCGCAAGGACCCTATCCCGCGGATGTATGCGCTGGAACACTTTGCTTAGGGTTGGTTTCTCGGCGCGGTCGTATTCGAAAATGCGGTAGGTCTCGTCTGACCAGACAATCTCGCCTGTGTCAGGTTTCCAACCGAAGCTGCCCGTGTGACTAAGCCTTTGAGCTTCGGCCAGATAAGCTTCGCTTCGCAGGATGGCCTCTTCCGCAAGTTTACGCTCCGTAACGTCCATTATTGCGCCGACGACTTCGTTGTTGCCTGCCTCGTCCGGAAAGGAGTGTGCAAGATCATGAAGATGCTTTATCGAACCATCCGGCATCAGCAACCGATGCTCATAATCAAAGTCACTTCCGCCCTGCGCCGCACGCCCAAGGGCGTCTTTGACGAGGCCCACATCGTCAGGATGAGCTCGCTGCAGTATCAGATCGGGTGTCGGTTCCGTGCCGGGAGGGTACCCGTAAATTCGAGCCGCTTCGTCGGACCAAAATATCCGCTTAGTACTTACTTCCATTCCGACACTACCGGTGCGACTCAGTCTCTGCGCATCTGCTAAGTGCTCTTTGCTCCGCCGAAGTTCGACTTCGGTTAGCTTCCGCGCAGTGACATCCATTACGGCGCCGATAACCTCGATACCGCCGGTTTCACCCCTTTCCGCTTTTCCGACAACGTGTAAATATTTGATCCTCCCGTCTGGCATCAGCAGGCGAAACTCGAGGTCGATTCCTTCCGCTCGGTTAGCAGCGGCTATTGCCATGTTCACCGAAGACATGTCCTGCGGATGAACGCAATCCAAAATCATTTCCAATGACACTGTCGAAGAAGGGGCAAGTTCGAAAATACGGAAAGTCTCGTCGGACCAAAAGTGCTCATCGGTGGAAACGTTCCACCCAAAGCTACCTGTATGGGTGAGTCTTTGCGCCTCGGCAAGATATGCCTCTCGACGCTGCAGTTCCTGGGTCAATTGCTCCTGCTCAGTCACATCTACCCCTGTTCCAACCGACCATTTTGAAAATCTTTCCGTGAGTCGTCGGAACGCCCACGCAGCGCATGCTAGGAATCTTTACATCTGGCCGCACAATCCGTCTCGTGAAGTCTAATCTGCTCCTTCTGCAAACATCTCTTGGTGGTCTCCGAGACGAACCTCGTCTTCCGAATGTACGAGCGCTAAATATTCTTTCTGTGTCGGGGCGTTGCCTCTGGGATCAAGTCCGTGGATCTGAAACAACTTGGGAGACCAGTGCTCGAATCCAGTAGGGTTGAACGTCCAGCGACCCGCGTGCATTAACCGCTGTGCCTCCGAAAGGCAGAACTCCGCTTGTTTGCGGTCTTCATGTCGAGAGTAACGCCGATTCAACACCGCACCATTCCATCGTTCCCTTGGAGCCGCTCAGTGCCTCTGAGGAAGCGGCGGTAATTAAGCCATGTGCTTCGGCCCTAAACTGTCAGTATCTCACCATTGGCGAAATGTCGCCAGTAAAGCAGCGGTCGAATCTATTTAAATTCAGCATTTTACATTGGACCAGCAATTGCCCAGTGATGGAACTCATGCTGACGCTGACGGAACGACTTGGATTGCGGGAGGAGGATAAGACGAGTTGGTCGCAGCTGTTGTGCGGGGCGTTGATTTCGCGCTATTTGAAGGCGCCGATTTCGCGCTATTTGAAGGCGCCAAGATCTGAGCGCTCTACACCTTCGTTGATGGAAACCCGCGCGGGCGAGACTGGAGAGGTGACCGTCTCCAGGTGGGTTCGGTGTTCACCCGAGCTTGCCATCCTCGTCTTGGTGCTGAGTTTCACAGTTCGGGCGACGCCGCAGCTCGTTTCAATTCCCATTCCAGGGACAAAAGCCTTTCCGGAAAGCATCACGTCAAGGTCGGACGGCACGCTCTATGTCGGCCGTCTCGGAAATGGTGGGATCGTCCGTATCAAACCACACACGCACGAAAGCGCGATTTTTGTCCAACCAGGCGCTTTAGGTTCGCGCTCGATTTTGGGAGTTTTCGCAGATGAGGCGTCGAACACGCTCTGGGCTTGCTCGAACGACTTGAGTACATTGGGCGCACCTGCAAAGGGCAGCGATACCGGAAGCGCGTTGAAGGCTTTTGATCTGAGGACAGGGAATGGAAAACGCAGCGTCTCGTTGCCTGGAACTCACGCATTTTGCAATGACATCGCTGTGGATGCGAAGGGATCTATCTACGTCACGGACAGCGCAAATCCTACAATCCTAAAACTCTCTCCCGGTGCCACAACGTTCGAAGTATTCGCTCAGGATTCCGCGTTTTCTGCGCCGCAAAGCGGCGGCGCCGGGCTCGACGGTATCGCCTTCGGCAGCGACGGGAATCTTTACGTTACGACCTACGCGGCCGGCGGCCTCTTTCGCGTAGAAGTCAGAGCGGGAAGTGCAGGGCGCATCACCGCACTCTCGGGTGACCATCAACTGAGATTTCCCGACGCCCTCCGAAAGCTCGGCGACAACAGTTTCCTCTTGGTGGAAGGGGCGGGAACATTAGATCGCGTCGTGATCAAAAACAACGGATTTGCGGTCACTCCGATATACGGCAATTTTTCTACCCCAACGTCCGTAGCCTTAATAGGCACGACGGCATGGGTTGCTGAGGGCAACACTACTTACTTCTTCGATATTTCGAAGAAAAACGTAACGCCCCCATTGCCATTTCGAATCTACGCAGTTTCGTTGAGAAAGGAAAACACTAAATGAAGGTTCAACTCAGGTCGTATCTCAAGCTGTCGCTTAGCGCCATTATTACCCTCCTCGCCGCACAAAGCGCGTTCACACAAGGCGTGAATGTTGACGCGAAGCCTTACCCGAAGGTGACGGATGAACGACTTGAGCATCCTGCAGCGGGCGATTGGCTGATGTATCGGCGAACGTATGACGGCTGGGGTTTCAGCCCGCTGAAGGAGATCACGTCGAGCAACATTCACAAGCTATCGCTGGCTTGGTCTATGAGCACTGACCTACTTGGCGCTCACGAAACGACGGCGATCGTCAATCACGGGCGTATGTTCATAACGACGCCTCAAAACAACATCATAGCTCTTGACGCCAAGACCGGCACCCAACTGTGGCGGTACACAAGGAAGTACCCGGACGGCTTGTTCCAGCTCCATCCAACAAACCGTGGGGTCGCGCTGTACGGTGACGACGTCTACATGGCGACGACCGATTGTGCGCTCGTTGCTCTTGACGCCGCTTCGGGCAAGGAGGTTTGGGATGTTCCAATCGATGACTATAAAACCGGTTGTTACTCGACCTTGGCTCCGCTTGCGGTGCGAGGCAAAATCATCCTCGGCTACTCAGGCGGCGAGCTTGGTGTTCGGGGTTCGGTGAATGCATTCGACGCCCTCACCGGAAGACGACTCTGGAAGACGTACACTGTGCCTGGGCCAAACGAACCGGGTGGGCAAACCTGGGAAGGAGAGGCCTACAAACGAGGCGGCGGATCGACCTGGATTACCGGGGTCTATGACCCCGCAACAAACACGACTTACTGGGGCACAGGCAATCCAGGGCCATGGGTCGCGGACGACCGGCCCGGCGACAACCTCTACACGGACTCGACGCTCGCTCTCGACGCCGATACCGGCAAGATCAAAAGCTATCACCAGTACACGCCGCATGATTCATTTGACTGGGATGAAGTCTCGGCGCCTCTCCTAATCGACACGGAGGTCGACGGCAAGCTCAAGAAGACGGCCACACACGCGGGTCGGAATGGCTACCTTTGGATCTTGGATCGCGATGGCCTCAAGTTCCTGCACGCCTTCCCGTTTTCCAATAACAACGTGTTCACGTCGATTGACCCGAAGACCGGTCGTCCCACCATCGACGAGTCCAAGCGACCGGGCGCGAAACAGGGCGCCGAGTTCTGCCCGAGCATTGGTGGCGGCAAAGACTGGCCGCCCGAGGCTTGGAGCCCGCAGACGAAACTCCTCTACATTCCGGCGAACAACAACGTCTGCGCCTATCTCCCAAAAGGTGAGGTCCCAGAGGCTGACTCCAAGGGGTTTTATGTGGGGTACGACGTCGACAGCATCTTCGGATCGGTCCGCACCGGCGCTGGCGCCTTCGATCACCTGGGAGAACTTCAGGCCTGGGACCTAAATACCGGCAAGCGAGTTTGGCAGCACAATTTCAAAACGATCCTCTGGTCGCCCCTTCTGGTCACGGGCGGAGACATTCTCTTCGCTGGTGGAACTCCGGATCGATTGTTCAGAGCGTTTGACGCGCGTACCGGCGATCAGCTGTGGAGCTTCCCGCTCCCCTCTGGCGCAATCGGCGTTCCCACGTCATTCGAGGTCGATGGGGAACAATATGTCGCAGTCACGACGGGCTGGGACCTTGACGCTCGAGGCCTTCAAAACGGCATCGACAAGATTCAGGGGACGAAGTCCAACGTGCCTCAGGCAGGCACCATCTTGGTTTTCAAGCTTCGTTAAGCGTGCGCGCCCGCTGAGGACTTATCCAGATACTCGAGGCGATCCCGGCGGCACGGCGCTGCCGCGCGGAGTCAATCGACGATCTATGTTCCGGAGCAACTCATGAAGAACGATTTAGAACACAGAGCGGAAGTAGCCGTGCCCCTCAACTCCCGGCGTAAGTTCATCCGTGCGGCCGTCACAACCGGTGGGGCCGCTATCTTGTCGGCGGAGCTAGCGGTGCTAACTGCTCGCGGGAACGCCGACACGGCTGCGCAGATCGTGCTTCCGGCGGCGACGAAGGATGTAACACCCTTCAAGGTGTCAGTGCCGCAAGGCGCGATCGACGATCTCAAGCGTCGACTGGCGTCCACGCGGTGGCCGGAGCGGGAAACCGTCGGCGACTGGTCGCAGGGCGTCCCCCTCCAGAAGGCCCAGGCGCTCGTTGCCTACTGGCGCGACAAGTATGACTGGCGCCGCTTTGAGGCTCGCATCAACGCCTTCCCGCAATACCGGACCCAGATCGACGGGGTTGGCATTCATTTCATCCACGTGCGTTCCCCTCAGCAGAACGCGCTGCCGATCATTCTCACGCACGGATGGCCGGGGTCGGTCGTTGAGTTCTTGGAAGTCATCGGCCCGCTCAGCGATCCCACCCGCTACGGGGGTAGGGCGGAGGACGCGTTCCATGTCGTCGTGCCGTCGCTCCCGGGCTTTGCCTTCTCCGACAAGCCGGCCGAGACGGGCTGGGACGTGAACAGGATCGCCCGCGCCTGGGCGACACTGATACCACGCCTTGGCTACGAGCGCTGGGTGGCGCAAGGAGGCGATTGGGGGGCGGGCGTAACGCACGCCCTGGCGCATCAGCGGCCCCCGGGCCTGATTGCGGCCCATGTGAACTGGCAGTTCGTCTTTCCGGAAAAGCTGCCAGAGAAACCCACGCCGGCCGAGCAAAAGGCCATCGACCGGGCGGCGTTGTTCGCCAATGACCAGAGCGGCTATTTCCGCGAACAGGGAACGCGTCCGCAGACCATTGGCTATCCCCTGGCTGACTCGGCCGCGGGTCAGGCGTTGTGGATCTACGAGAAGTTCCAGTCATGGACCGACAACCACGGCAACCCAGAAGATGCGCTCTCCGTAGACGCGATGCTCGACGATATCAGCCTCTACTGGTTCACCGACACCGCCGCGTCGTCGGCCCGCATCTACTGGGAGAACACCCGCTCCGGCAAGGCGGGGCTGTCCGGTGGACGGATCGAACTGCCGATGGCGGCGTCGGTCTTTCCGCACGAGATCTTCTGCCCACCCAAGGCCTGGGCTGAAGCTCTGTGGCCCAACCTGTTCTATTGGAATGAGGTCGACAAGGGCGGGCACTTCGCCGCGTTCGAGCAGCCAAAGCTCTTCATCGAGGAGTTGCGGAAGGCCTTCAGGTCACGGCGAGGTTAGGGATCACCCCGAGGCTGTCACTTGCTCGTGGTCAAGGTACTTGACGTTCGCTGAACCGGGGGAGTTATGAATATGCACAAGAAGGACGACATAGAAAATAAAACGGGAGCACCGACGCCCCTCAGATCGCGGCGTAAGTTCATAGGTGCAGCCGTCGCAACGGGTGGTGTGGGCATATTGTCGAGGGAGCTAGCGGTACTAAGTGCTTGTGGGAGCGCCGACACGGCTGCGCAGATCGTGCTCCCCACGACGACAAAGGAAGTCACTCCCTTCAAGATCCATGTACCGCAGGCAGCACTGGACGATCTCAAAAAGAAACTTGCCAATGCTCGCTGGCCCGACAAGGAACCAGTAACGGATTGGTCCCAGGGTGTACCGCTCGCCAAAGCAGAGGCGCTCGTTGAATACTGGCGCACCCACTACGATTGGCGCCGTGTTGAGAGCACACTGAATGGGCTGCCACAGTTTCGTACACAGATTGACGGTCTCGGGATTCATTTCATTCATGTCCGATCGAACCACGAGAATGCCCTGCCGGTCATTCTTACTCACGGCTGGCCTGGCTCGATCCTCGAGTTCCTGCAGGTCATCGGACCTCTCGTGGACCCGATGGCTCACGGCGGTAAAGCCGACGATGCCTTTCACGTTGTAATTCCGTCGCTGCCGGGATTTGGCTTTTCGGATAAGCCCACTGAACCGGGGTGGCGTCTTCCGCGCATCGCTAGCGCCTGGGCATTGCTGATGATGCGCCTGGGTTACAGCCACTACGTTGCACAGGGCGGCGATTGGGGTGCTGGCGTCACGAGCTGGATGGCCAAGCAGCGGCTTTCGGGTCTTGCTGCCATTCATCTGAATCTTCCGATCCTCTTTCCGCCACCACCACCGCCACCCGGCGGCTATACGGCCGCCGAGCAGCAAGCACTGGATCACCTCGGCAAGTACGCGAGCGATGCCTCGGGGTATGCCTCCATCCAAGGGACGCGGCCGCAGACACTGGGGTATGGTCTGGCCGACTCGCCAGTCGGGCAGGCGATGTGGATCTACGAGAAGCTTCAGGGATGGTCTGACAACAAGGGTGGCGAAGCCATCTCCACCGATCGCATGTTAGACGACATTACGCTGTACTGGCTCACCGACACTGCTGCATCCTCGGCACGACTCTACTACGAGAGTTTCGCGAAGGACTTCGCCCGAATGCCTCTTGACCTACCGGTCGCGGTGAGTATTTTCAAAGGCGACTTTTTTGCACCGCCGAAGATATGGGGCGATCAGACGTATTCGAAGCTCTTCTACTGGAACGAGGTTCCCAAGGGCGGTCACTTCGCTGCGCTCGAGCAACCCGAGCTGTTCGTTGCCGAACTGCGCAAGAGCTTCCCTCAGATGCGTTGACTGCGCGAAGCTTTGGCAGCAAGACGAGGAAGGAATTGAATGTCAGGAAAACTTGAAGGAAAGATCGCGCTTGTCACAGGCGGCACGGCCGGAATCGGCCTTGCCACTGCGCGGCGTTTCGTCAAGGAAGGAGCGTACGTCTTCGTTACCGGTCGGAGACGGGCCGAGCTGGATGCAGCCGCGAAGCTTATGAGCGGCCACGTCACGGCCGTCAAAGCCGACGCCTCGAAACTCGATGACCTGGACAAGCTTTTCGCACAGATCAAACGGGAGAAATGGCGGCTCGACATCGTTTACGCGAATGCCGGCGGCGGCAGCTTCGCTCCGGTCGGCGCAATTACCGAAGAGCACTTCGATCAAACTTTCGATACGAATGTAAAAGGCACGTTGTTTACCGTTCAGAAGGCGCTGCCTTTGGTGTCGGATGGCGGGTCGATCATCATGACGGGCTCCACAGCAGGCTCCACGGCTATGCCCGCTTTCAGCGTTTACTCCGCCTCCAAAGCGGCAATACGATCCTTTGCACGCTGCTGGACGTTGGATTTGAAGGACCGCAAAATCCGCGTCAACGTCATCAGTCCCGGACCTATCGAAACTCCGGGCATCGCGGGTCTTGCGCCGAATGAAGAACAGCGGAGGGAGTTTTATACCATTCTCGCTTCGCAAGTGCCGCTGGGGCGCATGGGGCAGCCGGATGAAATTGCTAAAGTGGCGGTCTTCCTTGCTTCCGACGATTCAAGCTTCGTGACCGGCATCGAGCTCTTCGCCGATGGCGGCATCGCGCAGGTATAGGGAGGAATAAATCATGCAAACGTTCACGAAAGTCGGCCTCGACGCTCTTCTGACACCGGAGAATTGTGCCTTACTGCTCATTGACCATCAACCTTTCCAGTTGGCAAACGTAAACAGTCACGACCCCACAATCGTGATCAATAACGTCACAGCTCTAGCCAAAACCGCGAAGGCATATGGCATTCCGACGATTCTCAGCACTGTTAATGAGGAGCGCGGGGGCTTGATTTTCAAGCAGGTCCAGGCAGTTTTTCCCGATCAGAAGACTATTAACCGCACTTTCATCAACTGCTGGGAGGACCGTCGGGTCGTCGAGGCGGTGAAGAAGACGGGCCGGAAGAAGCTGGTCATGGCCGCGCTCTGGACGGAGATGTGTCTTGCGATGCCCGCTATCCATGCGATGGGTGACGGCTACGACGTGTACGTCGTCACCGACGCCTCGGGCGGCGTCTCTCCTGAAGCACACGATATGGCAATCCGCCGCATGGTGGCTGCGGGAGCTCAACCCGTTACCTGGCTTGGCTTGGCGGGAGAACTTCAGCGTGATTGGGCGCGCACAGAGCGCCTTGGAGAAGTCGCTCAGCTTTTTATCGACCATGCCGGCGCTACTGGTTCTGTGTTCTTGTGGGAGACGCAGTTACTGGGCGCCCCTCAAGTCAAGGGTACGTAGAGCTTCCTGGCAGACAAGGCTAACCTCGTCGGCCGTCGGCCTGTGCTTCAAAAGAAGGAGGCTTTCATGGGTACAACATTTCGAAAGGAAGCGCTATGACACAAAGGGCAACGACCTCACTGAGCCTCCATTACCAGGGTCAAACCCGGTCAGAGGGAGCAGGTTCTTATCGAGATAAAAGGAATGCTTGACCGTTGTGCAAAGGAACCTGAATTCATCATGGCTATCATTCATGAAACTCCAGAGCGGCCGAATGAATTCGTGTTTTACGAGCTATGGAAAGGAACACGCGCGGAGTTCGACGCGACCCAGGGGACGAAGCCTTATCGAAAGGCCTATATCGAAAACACCAAGAAATTTCTCGAGAAGGTAGGCATTGAGTGGAACTCGCCGATCCTGGAGTGGGGCACAAACCTGACCGGTCTTAACCAGTCGTGAGGCCGGGGAGGACGCCGGAGCGTTCTAGACGATGTCAAAAGCACTTGAATTGCTTATACCCGAGGCTACCGGACAAGTCCGTCTGTTTCATATTTCGGTTCCCCAAGAAGCCGTTGACGATCTTCGAGCACGGCTGCGAGCTACCCGATTTCCCAACGAACGACCAGTGAAGGACTGGTCTCAGGGAGTTCCCCTCGCTGATGCAAAAGCGCTAGTGCAGTATTGGGAATCTCGCTATGACTGGCGACGCTTCGAGACAGAGCTGAACTCGTTTCCAAACTTTCGAACATTGATTGATGGATTGGGGATTCATTTCATCCACGAACGCTCACCACATCCCGATGCTTTACCAATCCTTCTGACTCACGGTTGGCCTGGATCGATTGCGGAGTTCATTAAGGTCATTCGGCCTCTTACTAACCCGACAGAACATGGTGGTCGTGCACACGATGCGTTCCATGTAGTCATTCCGTCTCTTCCGGGATTTGGATTTTCTGACAAGCCAACTGTAGGGTGGAAGCTCTCCCGCATAGCCTCCGCATGGAGTGAGCTGATGCAGCGACTCGGCTACAGTCGGTGGGTCGCACAGGGGGGAGACTGGGGCGCGGGAGTAACGACCGCGCTCGGGCATCTTCTTCCCCCAGGACTCGCTGGAATACATCTCAACTGGCAATTCGTGTTTCCGACGGAAATCCCAGAGCACCTCAGTTTCCAAGAGCAGAGAGCGGTCGATGGTGCCAAACGCTTCCTTGGCGCCGGCAACAGTTACTCCCGCCAACAAGCGACCCGGACGCAGACGATTGGATATGCGCTGTCGGATTCACCAGCCGGCCAAGCTATGTGGATCTACGAAGGGTTTTACGGTTGGACTGACAACAACGGCTCTCCCGAAGACGCGCTGTCGCGGGACCAGATGCTCGACAACATTTCACTCTACTGGTTCACGAACACCGCGGCATCGTCAGCACAGATCTACTGGGAGAATAAGGGCGGTTCATTTTCAGGAGGCAAGCTCAGCTTGCCTGTCGCGGCAACCGTCTTCCCGCGAGACATATACCGCGCTCCAAAGAGCTGGGGTGAGCAGACCTATTCCAATCTCATCTACTGGAACGAGGCCAAACAAGGCGGCCACTTTGCGGCTTTTGAGCAGCCAGCCATTTTTGTCGAAGAAATGCGTTCCGCCTTTCGAAAACTGAGGTAGCAGCAAAATCCGAAACTGTGGTCCCTGCCGGATGTCGGGGAGCTGCGTCGGAGCGAGGCGTCGGGCCGAACGGACCCGGGACGGAATGACATCGCTTACGGGGAGAAGAATTATTCGATTAGGGGAAAGCGTTCAATTTGCATGTTGGCTCCGCACTCGGGCCAGGGTGCTTCGAAATTACCGATTGCGAAGTCCGAGTCATCTAATGTGCTGGCGGATTTGTTTATCTATCGTCGCTCTTGCTACTGCTGTTAGCGCTCAGCAATCAAATACCATTCAGGGTAGAGTTTCTGATTCCAGCCATTCCCCGATCGCCAATGCAAGAATCGAGTTTCACAGCGGTACTGATACGCGATTGAGCACCACGGACGATAACGGAACTTTCATTATTCCGAATGTCGCTAACGAAGGTACGTTGCTGGTGAGTTATCCAGGTTTCACGCCCGTAACCTTAGGGGTAAAGAGGGATTCGCTTGGCAATTTCCTTCAAATCTATTTGCAACCGGCACCGATTGTGGAAAGAATCCTTGTCTCCCCGGTTACAAGTGATCGCATTTCGGCTGTGCCAAACAGCCAGTTCTCAATTTCAAAGCAGGAGATAGAACTTTCGGGAAGCCTGGCGTTCGATGATGTTCTTCGCGAAGCTCCTGGCTTCTCGCTCTTCCGGCGTTCGGGAAGTCTGTTTGCAAATCCTACTTCGCAAGGCGTCTCATTGCGGGGAGTCGGCGTGAGTGGCGCAAGTCGGGCGACTGTCTTACTCGACGGAGTTCCTCTCAACTCTCCCTTCGGCGCGTGGGTCTATTGGGATCGAGTGCCAAGACTAAGTGTCGAGAGTGTAGAAGTTGTCAGCGGCGCCGCATCTGATCTCTATGGCAGCGGAGCGTTGGGCGGGGTCGTCAATATAATAACCAAGCCTTTGCGTAAGTCGTTCGCAACGGTGGAGGCCTCGCAAGGAAACGAAAACACTCCTGCAGTATCTCTGGATACGGGGGTCGTCAAAGATAATTGGGGAATATCTGTTGGTCTCCAAGCGATCCGCACAAACGGTTACATTCTTATCCCAAGAGATCAACGCGGATCTGTGGATACAGCGGCCGGAACCCGCGATCTTTCCGGGGCATTGCGCTTATCGCGGAAGTTGGGCGAGGCTGGGAGCTTCTTTATTCGAGCGAGTTCTTTCGGAGAGAGCCGGTTGAACGGCACACCCCTGCAAACGAATAACACACGCATTGCCTCAATCGATCTCGGGATTGATTGGACAAAGGCGAAGGAGGGTTATTTCTCGTTTCGAATATATGGGTCAGATGAACTTTTCAATCAAAACTTCTCTTCTATCACCGCTAATCGAAACTCGGAATCTCTGACCAACCGGCAGAGGAATCCCTCGCAACAACTCGGCTTCGCTGGACAGTGGCGGCACACTTTTTCTGGTAAGCAAACGATTGTGGCAGGATTTGAGGGCCGAGATGTTCGAGGTCACAGCGCCGAGACAACATTCAATTCCTCTCGGCCAACGGCCAATGTCGATGCCGGTGGTCGTCAACGCGCGCTTGGATTTTTTGGTCAAGATACTGTCCAATTCAAGAAAAGCTGGTCGCTAACTCTCAGCGCACGTGCAGACAACTGGCTGAATAGTCGTGGCTTCTCAAATCGAAACCCGTTAACAGGCGGCACGCCAACCGCCAGCCTATTCCCGGATCGTTCAGAGACGGCTGTTAGTCCGCGGGTCTCGTTGCTTCACACCTTTAAGAACATCGCGGTTAGCGCTTCTTTCTATCGCGCCTTTCGGTCGCCAACTCTCAACGAACTCTATCGCAGTTTTCGGGTGGGCAATGTCGTGACTAATGCCAACGCGACTCTCGGCGCTGAGCGACTTACGGGCGGCGAAGCTGGCGCCAGTTTTCAAACCTGGTCAGAGCGATTGACGATCCGAGGCGTCGGCTTTTGGAGTGAGATCGCCGACCCAATAGCGAACGTCACCCTCGCGACGACGCCAAACCTAATCACACGTCAGCGCCAGAATCTCGGACGTATACGCGCACGGGGCGTGGAGGTGGCCGCTCAGGTGCAGTTATCAAAGGGATTGCAACTTGCCGGTGAATACCTTATGACCGAAAGCACAGTCACTAGATTTCCTGCCAATCCAACTCTGGAGGGCTTGCGGGTTACCCAAATACCTAAGAACCAGATTAACGTTCAGCTTAGCTACGTGAGCCACACATGGACGGTCGGCCTGCAAGGACGATTCGTTGGAAATCAGTTTGAGGACGATCAAAATATTTTGCCGCTGGCGCGTTTCTTCACGCTCGATGGCGAAATTTCGCGACGCATATTGCGTCACGTGAGGGTCTTCGCTGCCGCGCAAAATCTCACCGGGGTTCGCTACCAAACTGGCCGAACTCCAATTATCACCGTTGGACCGCCAGTGCTCGCACGAATGGGAGTCCATCTTGACTTTCAGTAAAGTTGCTAAGATGCGCAAGACATCGCCCAGTTCTCCCGAGACAGAAAAGATGGGGCCAAGATGGGGGCCTTACGTGTTGATATGTAGCCAGCCGAAGCGATACCTTGACGACCGCTAGGCGCGTAAATACTGACTCATATCGTTTCGTCAGACTACGTGGTACCCTCTGCAACGTTCTTAAAATCCGTTGCCCGGTGACGAAATCAGCGGCGCTCCCCAACAGCAAGCACGGGTCCATTAAAGGTCCAATAAGCGTTCCCGTGAGTCCTTCAAGTGCGGTAGAGTGCTATCCATGCCGCTAAGTTCCGTTGAATTACAACAGGTCCCTTCTCTTTCACGGCGGCGACACGGGTTCGACTCCCGTACGGGACGCCAAATTCCTAAGCATTTTTTAGATCTGCGCTAACGTCATGCCGTCGAAGTGTTTCTTACTGGACGTTTCTAATGGACGTTTCTGGATGCGGTGCTGCCTGTTACCCAAAAAATATTTGGTTCAAAATATGTTTCATTCAACCTCGATGTCCCCTCGCCGCAACCATAAGCTCAGATGCCAAAGAAGTTATGGAGTTCGCCATGTGACGCACGTCGTGGAGATTCGAGGTGCCTTGCACAAGCCGCAGTTAGCCCGGGACTCTCGCATGTTACCGCAGTCCTGCGGCGGGAACATGACTCCGAAGACCTACACCGAGATATTTTAAGATGACAAGTTGATAATGAATTTGCTCTCCGAGCAATTCGCCTTGGGCCAGGGACGAGCGGTTTCTGTCCAGTGCTAGAAGATCTAAACTTAGGCGACCTGATCGTTACCGTGGGAAGTATGTTGCGGGGAAATCGCTGAGACAACATCTGGTGCAGGGCGTGACGAAGTGATTAGGCAAATCGAGAGATTGCTGAAAGTGAGATTTTTGTCGTTTCAGAGCAAGCACCATAAGATATTCAGTAAGCGAGACAGAGATGAGCCATCCTCAGGCAAACAACACATTGCGGGAGTGGACCGAATCAGCGCCCTATTGGGAAAGGCACGGCGCTACCATTCGGGTGATATTCGCTCCTATTACTCGCGCTCTTATTGAGGAAGCCGGGATCGTTAGCGGCCAATCTGTGCTCGATGTTGCAGGTGGACCTGGTGAGCCTTCCCTGACTATCGCAGAAAAGGTTGGACCAACCGGCTCGGTCGCGTGTACTGACGCGGTGGCAGAGATGGTTGAGGCTGCCGAACGGGAGGCGCATCGTCGTGGCATAACGAACGTTAGTTTTGGCAAGTGTATGGCTGACTCGCTTCCGTTTGGTGACAATTCATTTGACGTGGTGGTTAGTCGGCTGGGGGTCATGTTCTTTCCCGACACGGTTACTTCTCTGCGCGAGATGTTGCGCGTAACAAGAAAGGGCGGAGCGTTGGCGCTGGCTGTATGGCAGAAAAGTGAGTACAACCCATTCTTGCATGTCGTAACTGAATTTCTGTCACGGTATGTAGAAACCCCTCCCGCTGATCCGGACGCGCCCGGCGCGTTTCGTTTTGCCGAACCGGGCAAGCTGGCGAGCATTATCACCGAGGCTGGCGCGATCCACGTTCGCGAGCGGCCCGTGAACTTCCACATTGAAGCTCCTATTTCTCCCGATGAGTATTGGGAACTCCGCGCCGCAACATCGGCAACGCTTCGCGAGAAGCTAGCCAGTCTTCCCGAAGAGACAGTCCTTAAAGTTAGGCAGGAAGTAAGAGAAGCCGCGGCTCGATTCTTTCCCAAAGGTCACATGAACTTTCCTGCGCAGATTATTATTGTCGCGGCCCGGAAACCGTAAGCGCCCTAACTGAGATTGGAATCTTCGAAATGAAACCGCCTTGATCCTGATCATGCTCTGGTCGGCGGTAGTTGCCTTGGCGCAAGAAAATCACCGAGGGATCGGCGAGGTCGATTTTTACGGTTACGCAGGCCTCGATCGCGATAAAGTACGGTCCGCTCTGCCGTTTCGCGAAGCAGATAATTTCACAGATTCAGACAATGCCTTCTTCGATGCATCCTCTTGAGCTAGCCTCGCCAAATTTGCCTTGCCGGACCTGATTCGCGATTCCAGGTCTGCATGGGCGTTCGGACTAGCTGTCCGATCCAGCAGGTCCTCGGCGTCTTTGATCTGTTGCTCCATCTGAGGCTTGGCCGCTTTCATTTCGGCAACCTGGGAACGGATGTTCTCCAATGGCGGCTAAGCACATCAACGCGTGCTTGTTGGGTTCTCACCTTTCGAAACTCTTTCCACTGTAAGGCGGAGTATGATAGCGCAGTCATAGCCTTCGTGGTTATCAATTGAACCAAGACCTCCAACGAGTTTCTATCAGCGAGTTCAAATCAAGCGCGTGTATAATGGGGGTCACAACAAATCAGACTGGATAGATCGGGCCTTAGTTCAATTTCTCAGGGGCAATAGACATGCAGGCCGATATCACACGCACGGAAGTGCCGCCGACTGCCGTACGGGGAATTTTTTATTTTGTACTTCCAGTGCTGGTCATCGTTGGAGCGCTAATCGCCTATAAGAGCTCAACCGCTTTAGGTGTGATTGGGAAGGTTTCTGCTACCGGAGTCATCGCTCCGCGCGGGAACGTGATTCCGCGCGTCGGTGCTTCGGACGCGGGTGTACTGACTCGAACGGTGAACTATTTTCTGGTGATTTGGCCGGCTCTGGTGTTTGGCATTCTGATTAGTGCGGCCGTTAGCACGTTTGTCTCACCTCAGTGGTTGTCGCGCTTGTTAGGTAGGCATTCACTACGTTCACAAGTGTTCGCCGGACTAGCGGGAGCGCCATTGATGTTGTGCTCCTGTTGTGTAGCGCCAATTTTCACCGCCGTGTACGAACGTTCCGCGCGCCTTGGTCCGTCACTAGGATTAATGCTAGCGGCGCCTGCGCTCAATCCGGCCGCCCTGATCCTTACTTTCATGCTCTTTAATTACAAGGTCGGCGTTACGCGCGCAGCCGCCAGTGTCGCTAGTGTTTTGTTTACGGGACTGATCGCTGACAGGATATTTGGCAGAACCGAAGTACATTGTGATGTAAACGATTGGCAAACAGAAGGGCCCCCAACAGACTTCCTTCATTTTCTCCGTGCCTGTGCCCGAGTGTCGGTGCGGTTATTGCCGGTGATTGTGATTGGAGTGCTGGCTTCAATGATCATCGCTCAGATGATTCCGGTACGAACATTTGATTCGACCGCCGCGAGACTTCTGGCCATCGCTGTTGTTGCTGCCGTTGCGGTTCCGTTGGCGTTACCGACTTTCTTTGAGATTCCGCTGGCTCTGATGCTACTCGGGTCAGGCGCGCCCGCGGGCGCTGCGGTGGCGCTCCTGATTGCTGGTCCTTCTGTCAATCTTCCCTCGCTGCTCACAATAATGAGATCGACAAACTGGAAGGTTGCAGCCATGGTGGCAGTATCAATATGGACTTTGGCGGTAGTCAGCGGAACAATCGTGAGCTTTTTTTGAACGGTTGTTTCTCGACGCTACAGGAAATTAACTCTTTCGTTCTAAATGAATCACGATCCCCTATCCAGTTCATCGCCGAAGGATGCGTTATGCGCGCTTGCATTGATGGCGAAGGTCCCGTTCGCCGGCGCGGTAAAGACCCGACTCATTCCCCCACTAAGTTCGGAAGAAGCAGCTACGTTAAGCTTGTGCTTCTTGCGAGACATGACAACGAACGTGTCTGGTATGAATAGTGATGGAACAGAAGGTGTAGTGCTATACACTCCGGCAAATGCTGAAGGGTTTTTACATAATCTCCTTCCACCCAGGTTCAAGTTAGTGGCTCAGCGCGGCGAGACGCTGGGCGAGAGATTAATCAATGCTGCTACAGACCTCCTAAACAATGGATTCGAATCCGTCTGCCTAATCAATTCAGATAGCCCGACGCTCCCTGGTGAAGTACTAAGAACTGCCACTTCATTGTTAGCGCAGGATGGAGATCGAGTCGTGCTGGGCCCCAGCGAGGATGGCGGTTATTACCTGATTGGTCTTAAACGTCCGCACCACGAACTATTCGAGCGCATAGCATGGAGCACAGCGGACGTTCTTGCTCACACAATCGAGCGTGCCGCACACATCAATCTCCCCGTAGAGCTTCTGCCAACCTGGTATGACGTCGATGATTTGGCTACGCTTCGCCTCCTTTGCGACGAACTCTCATTGTTGACAGATGGCCACAATGGTCAGGCGCGGTTTCGGGGAGGTTCCGAGGCACCTCACACTCGTAAATATCTTGCCGGCCTGATTGCCAAAGACGATCAGCGATTGATGGCTGATCCACACACAGCCAAGACGAGAGCATGATCATTATAGCGTCACGTGAGCGTAAAACGCTGATAGTCACGAATGTCCTGCTCGCGGTCATTGGCGCCATCCTGCTAATACTTTATCGGATCGGTCTTCACTCTCGGGGCGTTACCGATATCGTCTGGTTCATCAAACTGGCGCTGATCCAATCTGTACTCTACCTCATAGCGGCCTGGCTGATTGTGCGAGCCCGCAGTGCGCGCTCAACTCTAATTATTGTTCTGGTTTTGGTCGGCGTTTTCCGTCTCAGTATTGTCTTCGCTCCACCATATCTTTCTGATGACATTTATAGGTATGTGTGGGACGGGCGCGTTCAAGCAGCAGGCATCAATCCGTATCGTTACATTCCCGCCGACGAGCATCTGCAAAGTCTGCGAGATGAGGAAATCTATCCAAAGATCAATCGCCGCGATTACGCGCACACGATGTATCCCCCCGTTGCGGAGGCCACGTATTTCCTCACGACGCGCATAAGCGAATCAGTGACCTGGATAAAACTCACCATCGTCGGCTTCGAACTGATTACGGTTTGGCTTGTGATGGAGTTGCTCGCGTCGTTTGGAATGCCACGACAACGCATTTTGATTTATGCGTGGCATCCGCTGGCAGTCTGGGAATTCGCCGGCAGTGGGCATATCGATCCGTTGGCCTTTGCTTTCATCGCGCTAGCTCTATTGGCAAGACGACGTAATTGGGAAACAGCTACAGGAATCGCGCTTGGGCTGGCGACGCTGACAAAATTATTTCCTATCGTTTTGTTTCCCGCGCTCTACAAACGGTGGGGATGGAAGATGCCCGCGGCGCTGGTCGCGACGATCGTAATCGGCTATTTGCCTTATCTTGGAGTGGGTCCGCTGGGAGTGCTTGGTTTCATTCCGGGATATGCTCAGGAACGCGGGATTGTTAGTGGCGAACAATTTTTCATTTTGGGTTTGGTAGATAGATTGCTCGGCGTCAAGTTGCCGAATGCACTCTTTCTTTCCTTCGCGGGCGCTGTCCTTTTGGGCCTGGCCCTTTGGTCTGTTTTCAAGCGCAGCGACGATGACGGCGGCTATCTGAAACGAAGCCTTGTTCTTGGCACTGCTTTCATGTTTCTCTTCGCGCCTGACTTTCCCTGGTACTTCGCCTGGTTGATTCCGTTTTTATGCTTCGTGCCATCAATACCAGTCTTTTACCTGACAGTGGGCAGCTTCTTCCTTTACCTGACCTGGATTTATTGGACGGAGACTCAGTACTTCAAAATAAAAGCGCTGATCTTTATTCCGTTCTTCTTGCTCCTGGCATTAACAACCTGGCGGCCTCGAAGAAAACTTGGAGTGCGACGACTTGTGACCGCTTCTCCTGATGACAGCTAAAGCACGTGAAACCTTATGTCTCAGTAATCATCGCCGCGCTCAACGAAGAGGAGGCGATTGCGAACGTCGTCGCCTCAGTTCCGCGCGAAATTGCCGACGAGGTAATCGTCGTCGATAACGGCAGCACCGATCGCACAGCTGAGGTTGCAGCAGCCACCGGCGCTTGCGTGGTCGCGGAGCCGGAGCGCGGATATGGGCGGGCGTTTCGCGCGGGGCTGCACTCGCTCTCTGCTGAGTGCGAAATCGTCGTGTTCCTCGACGGTGACGGCAGTGACTATCCGGAGATGATGAATCGGCTCGTCGAGCCGATAATCGAAGGGACGCATGATTTCGTGATTTCGTCGCGTACGCGCGGCCGGCGCGAGCCAGGAAGTATGAACTGGCATCAGGTGTTTGCCGGTTACATGGTGGGCTTCTTTCTGCGCTTGCTCTACGGCGTGCGCTCGACCGATATGGGCCCCTTCCGCGCCATTCATCGTGATGCTCTGCAGCGGCTCAAAATGCGCGAAGAGACTTACGGCTGGCCTTTAGAAATGCAGATGCGCGCGGCACGCGCCGGACTGCGAACACTCGAAGTCCCCGTCGACTATCGACGACGCGCCGGTGGCCAATCAAAAATCGCCGGCACAGTCCGCGGGTCAGTTTTGGCGGCCACACGCATTCTGTTAACGCTGGCGAAGATTGCTATGGAACCTCGCTAGACTCTATGGGCCAGAATCCGAAGTTCGAAACACCAGAAAATAATCGAGGTTATCCGGCTTAACGAAATCGTATTGATTGACGAGCGCAAAACCGGCGCGCCCGGCCTCTTTGATAACCACCTCTTTGTCGAGTCCGTGATCGTCGCCCTTGCCATTGCGATCGATAATGCCAAGCAAAGCCCCAGCCCGCATGGCCTCGCGAGTTCGTTTCAGCAGGCGGATCGGTTGCACAACCTCGTGGTAGGTTTTCAATAGCAGAACCGCATCCACGCTTTTCGCCGGCAGCAGTGGATCGTCTTCCTTGCCGAGAATGACGCGAATGTTCGCCAGGCCGGCTCGTTTAGACCGGTTCTCAACGTAGTCAAGATAATTTCGATTGATGTCCACCGCGTAAACGATGCCGTTTCCCACCCGCCGCGCTGCGCGAACAGTGAACCAGCCAGACCCCGCGCCTATGTCAGCAACATTCGAACCTTGCTTAATCCCAAGAATGTCCATAATCCGGCCGGGCTGAAGTTTCTCGTCACGCTTTGGATCTTCAAAGATCGAAAGCTCGCCCGTGTATGCCTTGCTCGTGGGACGATTGATCGCATTTGATTGATCTTGCGGAGTCTCAACTGTAGTGGTTGGGGAAGGAGATGCGGCGACGTTCCTAGCGCGTCGGAAGAATTGACTTGTCGCGCAGCCAAGCAGCGCAAACATCAAGCAGAAAAGGAACAGATTCCGAAACAGAGAATTGTGAGTGAAACGGCGCATGGATTTGTTACCGCATAAGATGTTTATCACAAGAGGACACAGAGAACCACAAGAGATGAGGAGAACAAAACTTCAATCCCGTGCAATTACAACCGTCGTACAAGCGCTGCCGACCTTGGGCAGATCGCGCGTAGCCGCCATTCTGATATCGAGTTGAGGGCGCTCGCCACGAATGATTGGACAATACGAATCGGGTTCGTCCAGTGCGCCCTGCAATTGGCGGCGTCCCGCACAGCCGCCATGACATGTCTCGCGAAACTCACAGGGCTCGCAGGCTGGCGGCAGCATGCGCGCGGCAACAAAAACTGGAGTATTGACAATTTCTTCACCGGCCTCCAACAACCTTGACAGCGGTTCGCCGTCGCTGCTCCAGTAAACGCATGCTTGGGTCGTGGCGCGCGGAGTGACGCGCACGGTTCCGACTCCGCAACCGCCCGTCAGCGGCGGCAATCCGGCGAACGCGCGTACCAGCGGTTCTCCAATCATGATCACATCAGTCTCTGCAAACAGTCGGCGGAAGCCTTCCCAGTATTCTTCGTAAGTGAGAGCGAAAGCATCCGTTCGCACAGATTGATAAACATTCACTCGCAACGGCGACCCAAACTTCTTAGCCACGCGCGCAACATCGGCCAGCCGCGAGTAATTAGCTTTCATCATCACGGCTGTGATCGTCACGGGAACACCGAGCCGACGGCAGCGCGCGGCCTGTTCGTGGATCAACTTCCAATTTCCCACGCCGCGCTGCGCGTCCTGCTCAGCTTCGGTTGGATAGTCGAGGGAGAACTCAACGTCGTGAAACGCGCGCACATCGGCATCGTTCAGGATTTCGATGCTATGACCGTTGGACGTGATCGTGAGCTTGACCGGCTGTGTCTTTAAGAAAGTGAGAATGCGTTGAAAGTCCGGATGCATTCCATTCTCGCCCGTGCCCAAATTGACGGAGCGTATCGGCAAACATTCCATGACGGCGCGCACCTGGTCCAGCGTCAGTCGATCCACTCGATCGGGATCGCGATAACAGAACGCGCAACCCAGATTGCACTCGTTCGTTAACGCCAGGCCGAGCGCGAATTGTCGCGTCTCTTCTTTTGCCTCTTTTGCTGGTGTAGCCATCCTCATCGGATTGTGTGCATGCTATAGATCCGGGCGGCCAGTTCTGGCGGGTACTGCATCGCGCACGGCAAACGACCGATTCGTGAAACGCGAAAATCAATCGTGCGAACGAAGCTTTCCTATGTTCATTGTGCGTTTATCCAGTTTTCTGATCCCGTCAATTTAACGGACACATCCGAAATGAAAATCCGCAAGGGGTTTCCGTCCGCTGTACCGTGGTGGTCCGTAGAGATAAGGAGAGGGCCAGCTTTCTTGTAACCCTCCCACGTTGCGATGACGGCGCTCGGCTTCTTGGGCCCGCCGCGGTGATAGACGAATTGCTCGACGCGATTGTCTTTGCCGACGTAGAGATCCCAGGTATCGCCGGGCGTGTAACCGCCTTCGGAGGGATACTTCACCACTATCAGCTCGGCCGAGCCGTTGCCCACCGGCAATTGTTGCATGCCTTGATCGGTGACCGTGGCGCTGGTGTCCCAGTAAGCATGTAATGGGAACAGCAGCCAATAGTTATCGTTAGTGAAGGCCGGGTCGACTTCGTTTTTTACGGCGTCTGGTTGGCTGCTGAGCTGGGAGCGCAGGTAGGTAGCCTTGACCGGCTTACCGTCTTTGTCCTTTCCCTCGTAGGAGACTTTGTTGGTCTTGGGCTCCCACTCCCACGAACGGGAGATATTTACTCCGGGGAACTGCGCGTTCCACGTATAACGGATCGCTTCAATTTGCCCGAACGAATCAAGGCCATAGGTCTTGGCAATCTGTTCGGCATTGGTCTTGGCAGCCTGTTCGGGGACGGACGAGCGTTTCTGCGAGCAGGAGTTTGCAGCAAAGAGCAGCACCCCAAAAATTAGGAAACGGATTGTCTTTGAACGGCCCAACTTTTTCATGGAATCCTCCTCTGCTAAATGAAACGTAGAAACTGCTTGCTGATTTACGCCGCCTGAACAATAATGCGTGCCACTCTTGTAGTTGGATTATCACTTATTTCGGAGCGCTTGTGTAATCAGTCTCCAGGCGTTCATTGGCGCACCGGAGTAGCTCAAAAGAAATCAGTCGGGGAAAAACAGAAATGAGCAACGCTGATAAGAGTTTTCGCGGTAATGCTGAAGGACAAGCCAGGGCGCGAGTCGCACTGTCGATGCTGCGAATAGTTTTAGGCGCGCTCTTTGTCAGCGTGTTTTTTGAGAATTTGAATAAAGGGCTCTATAGCGCGTCGGGTTACGCCGGGTTGATTAACTACTACATTGAAAAGGGCCATGCGCCTCAGTTGCTAAAGTCAGTACAGTCATTCATGGCGGCTCACGCAAACGTCGCCGGACCGATGCAGGGCGCAGCTGAGATTTCATTTGGGATTCTCTTGCTGATTGGATTGCTGACTCGGCCCGTAGCTTTGGCGGCCTTTCTTTTTCTCACGACTTTGTGGGTTTCTGAATGGGGAACCGCGTGGATTTGGGAGCTGCTTGTGCCGATGGCTGTCGCTCTCGCGCTGGTTATTGGCAGCGCCGGAAGGACATTTGGAGTCGATGCATTGCTGGCAAAGAGACATCCTTCGAGACTTCTTTGGTGAAAGCGGGACCTGCGGCCGATGAAAAGCTCGTGGAGAGAGAAATGATGCGGTCTCGGCAATGACACCGGCCTACATTTGACATCCCACGAAGAGTGCAACCGACTTTGAGCTTTCTTCGACTCCCCTCCGAACACGGTCCCGACGGAAGCCCTAGGCAAAGGCCGTTTTCATTGATTCGAAGAATCCGGATACCCTTGTGGAGATTTTCACCGGAGCGGGCGTATTCGCAGGCGAGCCATATCGAGTCAATGCTTCATGAAAGATGACTTGAAAAGATGAGGGGAAGATGAGGGACTTACGTGCTCGAACCAAGTCTGACGTAACTTGCTTTGACGGATGAAAGAATCGGTAAATACTGCTTGGTCATGCGGAGTACCATCAGGTAAGCACCAAGGAATCGGGCTTAAAATTCGTTGTCAACAAATTGAGAAATCCGACGGCACGCGAGAGTCCATTAAGAGTCCAATAACAGTGCCCGTGAGTCTGTAAAGTGCGGTAGAGTGCTATCCATGCCGCGAAGTTCCTTTGAATTACAGTGATTCTCTTCTCTTTCACGGCGGCGACACGGGTTCGACTCCCGTACGGGACGCCAATACTTTGAACATTGCGCGGAACCGCGTGGTTCCCGCACTTCCCGTCCATTAACAGAATCGAACTTCTCCAAAAAGCTCCTCGCAGATTCGAATGTTGCCGCAGTCCTGCGGCGGCAAACACTCCAACGCGCGCAACATCGTGGAACTAGAACCCACGATCCTCTCCTCGAAATACTTCGAAGCTCCGACGCATATAACTATAGACACGCGTTCAAAGATTTCCTCGCCAGCCCTGTGGCGCTAGTCGCATTCACAGGATTATTGCCAGCCCCAGGCCCAGCGATTGAGGTTTCCGCCGCCAAAGGAGTTGTCATGCCGAAAAAGTCTCTAGCCGAAGAGGCCGCCGCTCAGGCAGCCAAAACCTACAAACTTAAAGAACCCCTGGTAGTACATCGCGACGAGGCCCTCGATCCGAAATCCGGAAAGCCGATTTATCTCTTCCGAGTGGTCGCCGCGGCAAAGGGAAACGAACCTGCGCACACGGTAATCGTCAACGACAGCGGTGAGCCGCTGAAAGTGAAAGACAAGTTAGAGTCGCTGTTTGAACGGACAGTCCTAAGCACGGGATCTGTAGGTGGGCCCGGAGCCGCCCCGGCTCCTATCACCATTCAGCCCGAGTCAAACATTCTTACGCTGAACCCCGGGGAGACAATTGATGAAACAATCACGGTGACCTTTCCGAAGAATGCCGGGCCGGCAAAGGCGGATGTTTATTTTCTCGCCGACACTACCGGATCGATGACCAGCATCCTGAATGCCGTAAAGGGTGGAGCGAACAACATTCTCACGGCCCTAAGTGGGTTGGGCGTGGACATGGTGTTTGGGGTGGGCAATTACAAGGATTTCGCCTCGGGCGATCCGTATTGCTTCCAACACCAGCTGAGCCCAACAAACGTAGTCCCGAGCGTTACCGCTGCCATCAATACCTGGTCGGCGAGCGGCGGCAATGATCTTCCGGAAGGCGATCTATTTGCGCTGGATAGTCTGGCAGTTCCTCCTGGAGGAGCGATCGGGTGGCGCCCCGGAAGCAAGCGCATCATTGTTTGGTTTGGTGATGCACCGGGCCACGACCCAATCTGCACGGCTGTCTCGGGCGCGCCGCCCATCACCGAGGGCAGCGCCACGGCCAAGCTTGTGGCCGAGGGCATCACGGTCCTGGCAATCTCGACGGCAAATCCGGGCTTGGATGGTGATCCTAAGACCGGGGCGCCGGATTATGTGCCGCTGTGCGGCCCTCCGGGCGGTCTGCCTGGGCAAGGGACACGAATCGCCGGCGCTACAGGTGGGGCTTTTGTCACCGGCATCAATGCGGCCAACATCGTCAATACGATCATAAATCTGGTGACCGGCGCTGTGGCCGTGATCAATAACGTAAATCTGGTTCCTTCGGCCTCCATCGCTCCGTTTGTGACTTCGATTACACCGGCCGGAGGTTATGGGCCGCTGGCGGCGGACAAAGAACACATCCTGAAGTTCGACGTGAAGTTCACCGGAATCCCTTGTAAGCCGGAGCCGCAGGTCATTTCCGGAACACTCGACGTGGTAGCGGATGGCAAGGTCGTAGCCAGCAAGAAGGTACAGATCACGGTACCGCCCTGCGGAGGGTTTGTGTATTCCGTGAAATTCATCTGCGGCGTGCAGGGGGAGGGCGATTGCGAATGCGGGCCGGTTCAACCAGGCAAGTATGCGACCGAGATCAACATCCACAACTACCAGGATGCGGAAGTTGAGCTTGAGAAGAAGTTCGTGCCCGTGGTGTTCGCCGGGGCAGCAAGCGGACGTGAGCCAGGTGTGGCGCGCACAAGGGCGGTTGACAAGCTCATCCTGCCCCCTCATTCGGCCACGATGGACGATTGTTGCCGGATAGCCGAGATGCTGTTCGGGGATGCACCCTCATCGGCGATTCCTTTGACCATTGGGTTCCTGGAGATCACGAGCAGAAAAGAGCTGAGCGTAACTGCAGTTTACACGGCGACCAATATGGCATCGCGCGGTGTAGATATTGACGTTCAACAGATCGAAGGCAGGAAAGTCGGCCAAGCCACGAGAGCCGCGAGAGAGGAACACAAATGAGTCACCGAATCGGAAGAATTGTCGCGCAAAGTCCAGCGGTCGTAGTTGGGCCAGGTAACGGGACCCAAGTCTCGCCGGGACGTTGGAGAGTGACCTTCTCTCCGCCGCCGGCGACTACCGGCACCAAATTCCTGATGCTGCATTTCACGGGAGCAGTGTTTGGGGGAGGTGACCACATTGAGGTTGCACTTGCTTACGACACGGACAGGTTCGATGCTGCCGATGGCATAAGTTTTTGGAGCCGCCCGATTAGAGGCAATTCCGTGGATATCTTCTTTGTTGATGGTGGCAGCGGCACGGGCCACGCTTCTTTAAGCGAATTCGGACGCGGTGAGGGGCTTCAACTCGGCGGCGCCAACGCCTCAGCGGGAGGTAATGCGAACGGCGATTTATTCATGATTGATAGTCCGTATGCGGAGCCAACCTTTTTCAACTCGGCTGGTGTGTGCCCATCGGGCGCGTCGCCGAGTTGGGAAAACGTCGACGTATTGCCGGCAGGCGTGATGCGCGACACGGCCCGCAGCGTGGGAATGCTAATCGCCGCTCATGCGGGTGATGTCTCTACGTGCTCGGCAACGATGATCGGACCTGATTTGATTCTCACCGCCGGACACTGCGCCGACTCGCTACTGGCGATTGAATCCGGATCGTTCACGCTCGACTTTCAGACTGACGCTGCGGGGAATCGTCCACCAGGATACAACCCGAAGTTCCACAAGATGACGCGGCTGGTGAAAACTGGCTTTTCAGTACCAGGCGTGGGCGCGGGAGTTTCGACAGGAAGCGCCCTGGACTACGCGGTGATCCAAATCAAGACGCCGGCTGCAGGGCTGGGCGTGACGCCCCGTACGATCAGGGCCACTCTTCCGTCGATAGGCGAAGAACTGTTCGTCGTTCACCATCCACGCGGCACGGTGAAGAAGATCTCGCGCAAGCCGGCGGATCCGACTTGTCAGGTTTTAGGCGCATCCAGCAACGTACTCACCTACGCGTGTGACTCGGACAACGGCAGCTCGGGATCGTCGGTGTTTGATACTGCGGGCCGCATCGTCGCGGTGAACGATTGGGCGCCGGGCGCGTGCGGCAATCAGGGGCAAGCGGCAGCAGCGGTCCTGGTGGACTTCACCAACCCGGCGCCGGCCTTTCAGGATGTTAACGTGATGCTGGTGTTTGACCGCTCGGGCAGTATGAGTGCGCTGGGATTCCGAGGCGACAAGACAAAGGTTCAGGAAGCGCGCGAAGCGGCAGCTCTGTTCATTGATCTGCTCCGCACGGATCGCACGCATCAAGCCGGACTGGCCACCTTCAGTACCTCCTCGTCTTTGAACTTTCCGCTGGCCCCGATCAGCCCGGGCAACAAGGACACGCTGATCGGCCCAGCCCCGGCGCGCAATGCCGGGGTCGTTGCAGGGATCACGCCTGGCGGCTCGACCACGATTGGTGGCGGCCTGCAGCAAGGCCAAAGTGCACTACCGGGCGTCTCGCCCAACCTGCCCGCAATTCTGCTCCTGACCGATGGGCTGGAAAACACGCCTCCGATGATTGCAGACGTCGAGGGCACTCTGGGAAGTACGCGACTCTGCATCATCGGGTTTGGCAGCGAAGGCAGCGTGGACGGTCCGCGCCTTACGACTCTGGCGCGAACGCATGGCGGCATTTACACGCGGGCGGGTGAGGGATTGCAACTCAAGAAATTCTTCGTCCTCTGCTTCGGCAACATCTTCCAAACCGGCATCTCGATGGATCCGTTCTTCGTGTTTCCAGCCGGATCGGCAAGCATGCCGCCGTTCCCGCTGCAAGTATGCGGCGAGGAAACAATGACGGTGGTGCTCAGTTGGGAAAGCGATAAGGAAAGCCTGATTCTCAATTTAATCACCCCCGCAGGAAACACTATTAACAGCTCCACAGCAGGGGTCTTCGCATCGTTTGGGAGTACCTGGGTCTACCTCCGCTTACAACTGCCCTTTGGAGGTGAACGTGACGGCACGTGGCAAGTTCAGGTGACCCGCTTTGCGGGTGAAGGCGAGTTCCCCGCGCCACTCAAAGCAGAGCGCTTCTTTGTGACGACGACGGTCGAGGGCGGTCCATATTTTCGTCCGCTGGGTCCGCGTCGCTATTACACCGGGGACACTATCAATCCGCAAGTCGTCCTAAGAGAGCCGAGTGGATTCCTGGTTCACGCCGAGATGAAGTTGGATGTCGAAGTGCCACAGGCAGGAACCGGGAACATCCTTACCGAAACCGGACTGCGAGCGGCGACTGAGACGGATGGGGATGCGATAGATTCGCGCGCGAGCACTTTGATCGCGCTTGAGAAAGAGCGAGGGTCGCTCGTTCCAGTGACCACCCAGAGGTTTGAGCTGGTAGACGACGGCGAGTTGGACGGTGACGGAGCGCTGGAGCCCGACGGAGTCTTCGGCAACCCGCTCAAAGATCTCGCGCGCTTTGAAGGTAATTACACCTTCCATGCGGTGGCCACGTTTGGCGAGGGATGCACCGGTACGCGTGAAACCACATGGACGACCTACGTCTCAGTGGGCATCGATTCCGGCAACACAGGCGTCAAGACCGATCCGGTTGGGACCGGACCGGGCGGTTGTGTTTTGGTGCGCGCGACGCTCACTCCACGAGACCGCTACGGCAACTACCTGGGGCCTGGACGTCCGGACGCGTTTGAAATCGCAGGGCAGCCCGGCAGCGTTCCGGTCGGCGCGGTGCGCGACAACGGAGATGGCTCCTACAGCGTTGATTTGTGCTGGGATCCGGAATCTTCCATGCCTCCGGGCGTGATCATCACTCAGCCGGAACGTCCGCCGCTTGGGTTACCGCTTCCCGTTCCCGAGGGCTTTGATAAGTTTGTCTACAGCGTGAAATTCCTCTGCGGTGTTCAAGACGAATGTGATTGCCATTGCGTCTCTGTCAGGCCCGGTGCGTATGCAACGGAAATCAACATACACAACTATCTCGATACCGAAGTGAAGATCGAGAAGCATGTGCTTCCGTTGGTGTTCGCGGGCGCAGCCGCTGGTCGGGAACCACGCTTTGCGACGCGGAAGGCGTCGGACCGCATCGTCCTGCAGCCACACACGGCCACGATGGATGATTGCTGCCGGCTGAACGAACTGCTCCTCGGCGCTTCAACCGGATCGGCCGCGCCGCTGACAATTGGCTTCCTGGAAATCATCAGCAACCGGCCGCTCAACATCAGCGCAGTCTACACGGTTACCGACCCGAAGTCGGGGTCGGTGAGCATGGACGTTGAACAGATTCAAGGCAAGCGATCCAGATAAAAGGCGAGTCAAAGCCAAAGGAGAAGTCCGATGTCACACGTTACCGGGACTGTTCAAGTTCTTCCTGTGCCCCTCACGATTGGGCCGGGAACCACCGTTTTCAATCCACCTGCACCTCCCGGAGTAACAAAACTCCTGGTTCTCCATTTCCAGAATCTGAACTTTAGGGCGGGCGACAGATTAGAGGTGAAACTTGGTTATGCCGTTGACACTTTTACGGCAGCCGACGGACCATCGTTCTGGACCAGGCCGGTCAACGTCTACCTTTTTCCGGGAGGGGTCGAAATCACCTACGTCGCCGCCGGGCCAACAACCGGAAGCGTTCAACTGGATCAGTTCGGGCGCGGCGAAAGGCATGCCGCCGTTCCTGATCCCGGCCACTCCGGCTTTTCAAACTGCGATCCCTTCTTCCAGACACCTTCCTATATCGAACCAACCTATGATCCGTTCTGGTACTGCTCTGAACCGCCGAACTGGGAGAACGTTGCTCACGTCACTCCGGCTGCGGACGTCCGCGCCAGAGTGGCGCGCAGCGTAGGCATGATCTTATCGGTAGACACCCAGGCAGGGATCCGGGGCCTCTCGACTTGTTCCGTCACGCTGGTGGATACCGACAAAGTAATTACTGCCGGTCACTGCCACACGCCGGAAGAAGCGCTGGACAGCTCGATCACGTTCGACTATCAGACTGACGCCGACGGAAACAGGCCGGGCGGCTATAACCCACGCTTCTATAAAGTGAAGGCGGTTCTGGGGCACAAAAGCATCGATGCCTCGATGGACTACAGTCTGCTTCAACTTGTAGAAGCGCCGGTTGGAATTCCGACGATTCAGATGCGACCCGATCTTCCGGTCGGTCCGTCCGGGTCGACACCCGGTGAGCAGGTCTTCGGGATCCATCATCCGAACGGCGCGGTGAAGAAGCTATCCATTCCGCAAGCCCAGGGATTTGCGAGGGTGACGGGAAGCAGTTCAAGTGGAATTACTGTACCTAACAACTTCGATGTTTCCGGCGGCAGTTCCGGATCAGGACTGTTTGACACAGCGGGTCGGATCGTTGGCGTGTGTTCGAGAGGCGCCCCGTGTAGCGGAGGTGCGCTCGCATACTGCCCGACAAAGAATATTATTGCCGACCTGGTGCCGGCTCCCCCACCGCCGCTGACGCGCGACGTGATGCTGGTGTTTGACCGCTCAGGCAGCATGTCAATGGACGATGGCACGGGGCGGAAGAAGATCGAAGCGGCGCGGGATGCGGTGTCGCTGTTTGTGCAATTGATAAGAGCAGGCACAGGAAATCGAGCGGGTCTTGTTTCCTTCAGCACCAGCGCGAGTTCTCCGGTGGACTTCGCCCTCACGAATGTCACAGCGGGGGCGAAGTCAACGTTGGTTGGTCCGCCGCCATTTTCCTCAGGCAAAGTGGGAGCGTTGGCCCCCGGTGGATTAACGACGATTGGCGGCGGTCTGGAGGCGGCGCGCTTACAGTTTCCGGCGGCGGGGGCGAATCCGCGGGCGATTCTCCTGCTGACGGATGGTCTTCAAAATAGACCTCCTCTGGTCGCCGGCGTTGAGGCAGCCCTCTCCGGGATCGCAGTCCACGCAATCGGCTTCGGAACTGAGTCCAGCCTTGACGGCGCGCTGCTCACTTCGCTCGCAACATCTCACGGCGGTCTGTATATGCGAGCCGGTGGCGCCCTCGCGCTCGAAAAGTTTTTCTCCAATGCCTTCGGGAACATTTTTGAAGCGGGCATCCTGTTCGACCCGGAATTCGATCTGCCCGCGAATCAACCGGGCGCCGCGATACCATTCAATGTTTGCGGCGAGGAGACCATCACGGCGGTCACGGGATGGGACCGGACGGACGCTCAGCTCCTTCTGGAAGTCACCAGTCCTGGCGGCGCGGTCATTGCGGCTACGACGGCGGGATTAGAAACGGCTGCGGGGAAGACCTGGACGTTTCTGCGAATTCCGCTGCCGTTTGGGGGCGAGCGCAATGGCAAATGGAGTGTGCGGGTGGTCCGGCCCGGTGGAGGGGGTGAGTTTCCGCCTCCCACGCCGGCGCTGCGTTACTTCATCAACGTAATTCCTTCGGGCGGACCGCGAATGATTCGGCTTCCCGACACGAAGCGCTACTACACCGGCGATCCGATCAATCCCATGGTTCTGGTGCGGCACGACAATGGCGGCTGGCCGGACGACATGAAAGCAACGATCACAATCACGCGACCCGACACGGGCGTCGGCAACGTGCTGAGTCAGGCAGGGCTGGGTTCGCCCGGCACACTCGACGGGGACACTATCCCGGCGAGGCAGGCCACGTTGCAGGCAATCGAGGGTTTGACGGGCAAGCCAGTGGCGCGTTACACGGAAACCATCTTCAATCTCTCTGACGATTCTACGAATACCGATGGGTTGTTTGAGAAGAATGCGACCTTCGGTAACGCGATGAGCGACCAGTTGACGGTCGAGGGCAACTACACGTTCCACGCAAAAGCGACTTATGGAGAGGATTGCCTTGGCATGCGAGAGCTTGCATGGTCAATTCACGTGGATGTCGGAATTGATCCAGGCAAGACAACAGTTACGACGACGCCCTTGGACCCTCATCCTGACGGCGGCCCATGCGTGCGGATGATCTTCACGCCGCGCGACAAATACAACAATCTGCTGGGTCCCGGTCGTTCCGATTCCTTTACCGTCGAGCCACGGCCGGGCAGCACGCCTTCCGGCACGGTGATAGACCTTGGCAACGGGTCATATCAAGTGGATGTCTGTTCCGACCCGGATTCGCTTGAGCCTCCGGGAATCGTCATTGGACAGCCGGGAAGACCCCCGGTCGTAATTGGATCAAGTGATTTCAAATTGTTCCTCTACAGTGTGAAATTCCTCTGCGGCGAACAAAAGGATGATTGCTGCGGATGCAGTCCAGTGCAGCCCGGGCGTTACTCGACTGAGATTAACATTCACAACCCTGGAGACAAGATTGCCCCTGTTCTTAAGAGAGCGATCCCGCTCGTTCTTGCGGGCGCAGTTTCGGGGCGCGAGCCGAATTTCAAACAGCCGGCGACGAAGGAAATAATCCGGCTGCCCGCTCACAATGCGACCATGGACGATTGTTGCCGCCTTCTGGAGTTACTCCTGGGCGCGCCGCCCGTGGTCTCGGTTCCGCTGACCCTGGGAGTTCTGGAAATTATCAGCACGGTAGAGCTAAACGTAACGGCGGTGTATACGGCGAGTGATGGAAGTGGAGGCCGTCCGTCGATTGACGTGAAGCAGATTGAGGCGAAGGTGATCACAATCTAACAAGAAATGACCATGGCAGACGCGAGTCCACTAAGAGTCCAATAAGCGTTCCCGTGAGTCCGTTGAGTGCGGTAGAGTGCTATCGATGCCGCGAAGTTACATTGAATTCCAGTGAATCGCTTCTCTTTCACGGCGGGGACACCCCGTACGGGACAGCCAATATTCCTTAGTACTTGCAGGCTCCACGGCGACCAGATTCTAGATGCTGCTGATCATGATACGAGCGTAAAGCAAAGCAATGAATTCTAAAGCCTTGTCACTGCCGTTAAGGCACCGGTAATTCTGAGGTCGCAGAATAGTGCGGCAGGCAACCGCAAATTTCAGTTTTGAGGTTGTCCGTATGCCTTCAAATTCCTTGAGCCTGAGGCCCTTCAAGTGTTATCTTTCAGCCCGGCAGATGGGCCGCGCAAACGAAAGCGTTTATCCAGGTTCCTGAATTCATCGACTTAGGCAAGGAGATCGGTAATGGCAATATCGTCGCAGCAGAAGTTTTTCCGCCGCGGTCTGAGCATGTTGATTGCCATTCTGGCGCTGACAATCGTCGCTTCAGCGCAGGAGGTCGCCGACCAGAAACTCAGTGCCAAGCTCCAGATCATCAGGATCGAGAATTTCGGCCAGATGGACGAGCGATTTTTCCGGGGCGCGCAACCGAGTGAGAAGGACTACAAGGACCTCGCGGCACTGGGCATTAACACTGTAATTGATTTGCGCGACGATCCGCAGCGGAACGAGCGGCCTATGGTTGAATCTCTGGGAATGAAATATGTCAACATTCCCATGGCTGGTAAGAAGTATCCCACCCCGGTAGTGACTGAGCTGTTTTTGAAAACCGTAAACGATCCTGCTACCGGCAAGTTTTTTGTTCACTGCGCGGGCGGCCGGCATCGCACCGGAGCGATGGGAGCGGTCTATCGCTTCCAGTTCTATCACTGGACTTTTGATCAGGCATACAAAGAAATGAAGCAATACGACTTCTATACCACCTGGGGCCATCAGGCCTTCAAGGATTTTGTGATGGATTATTACGCGCAGGCGCAGGCAGGCAATTCGGGCTCAGCTCAAGATCCTAATGCAGTTAAAATACAAAACAGACATTAAAAGTCTTTCCACTTCTTTCAACGAAGGCCGCTCTGACATCAGGGTGGCCTTCTTTTTTTGCGGCCAGGAACTCGCCTAACGATAAATGTATGTACTGCTTTCTTTCTGGTCCCATTCGACGCTATCGATATTCTCTCGGTCGGACGAGAGTATCTCTTCGCTCAACTGGCTGGTGCTGATGACTGTGTTCAGGTTCACGAGATAAACAATCTTACCCATCGGGTCCTGCTCGTCCTCACGATTAAGCTCGCGAAGTTCAGCGTCAAAACCGTGCTGAGCAAACACCTTCTTAAGCACTTCATTAGTCTGCTCGACGTTGCGAGTCTCCACACAAACTTCCATCGAGCGAAAGACCTGCGACTGCTCGAAATATTCCAAAATTGCCAGAGAGAGCAGGACGAACAGCGTCAATATAACGGCCATGTCCCAGCGCCCGACGCCGGCGGCCAATCCGACCCCCAGGCAGATCAGGAGTACGGTAATCTCTTTTGGGTCGCGAATGTTCGTGCGGAAGCGGACGAGCGAGGCGGCGGCAAATATACCAAAGGCGCGGGCGGCACTGTCCCCAACCACCATCATCATCGCTCCCGCCACCACTGCCATCAATATCTGTGTCTGGGCCACGTAGGGATTACGCCGGCTGAAAGAGACACCGCGACGTGGACGGAAGGCCAGGAGCGCGGCTAGAAACGCGGCCAGCGAAAACCTTAGCAAAATTCTGGCAGCAGTCGATTCCCAGCTGGCGTAAGTGGCAGGCGAGAGCCCCGAGCTGTCCGGTCCGAAAAGCTCCCAGAGCAATGGATGGCTTCCGCGCTTGTTTTGATTCTCAGTCCCCACTGCCGGCGTCGCCGCAGCGTTCGGTGAGCTTGCCGCGTTTCCCGACTGCGCTGCTGGGGCATTTATGCCGGCCGGGCGATCACGTAGAACGAAAGCGAGCAGTCCGCTCGCGAGCAGGATCGCTACAAAGGTCGCCAGGAGCCCTAACGTCAGCCTGTTCATGTCTCGCCGTCCTTCCTGGTGTCAAACCAGCTTGCGCGTAATCGGATCAATGCGATCGAAGTGTGCTGCTATCGTCAATCCCGCAAGGCGACCAACTGATTAATCCTCGCCCTCACGGCCTGGGTCAATAATTGAACCTCGTCCGGAGTGTAGTTAGCCGCGCGAAAGGCGTCGCTGATCTGCTTATCGCTCAGGCGTGCGAGCCAACCGCCGAGCCACCTAGCCTGTTCGACGGTTATGCTGCTGAAAAGACCTGAGTTTTTGCCGCTATAAGAGAAGCGAACTCTGCCTCCTTCGACACCTTCGATAAACTTGGATTTGGTGTAATCCTCAGGCTTGTTACGGGTCCGCGATAGGAAGCCACCTGTTTTCCCAAAGGTGGCGCCGAGGTCACTGAGTATGTACCGGAGTTCCGGTCCACTCGGCCCCTTGGGCACGAAGATTATCTTGTTGTTATCATCCTTCAAATCCCAGTTGTTCATCAGAGACATCAGCGCGATCATTCCCTGAAATTCTTTCGTGCCGCTGAACGGGTTGCTGGCCCAGTGCCAGATTTCCAAGCGCTTCACGTGCTTGGGCCGCGCTTCAAACTTGACGTTGGCAAAGCCGTTTCCCTCGCATCGTTTCACGCTACTCGCTGGCGCCCCCTCAATCTTGACGCATGGGACCAGATAATTAATCTCGGTCATGTAGCCGACCGCCCAGGTCAGCCGGACAGCCGCTGTTTCCGGCTGCGCTTCGGACCGAAGTTTTGCTACCCAGATTTTTCCGGCACCGTCACGCACGCGATAATTAATCGAGTAGCCGCCCCCGGCCTGATCCTTGATAAAAGTGACGCGTGACAAGTCAGGCTTCATCGACTCGCCGCCGGGACCATTAAAGAGATCGCGGGCCTCGATGTCGACGGGTTCCCGCCATAGGACTTCCGTTCCTTGCGGCCTTGGCTTGTTAGGTTTTTTCTTTTTTGTCTTCTGCGCAAAACCGGTAGTTGATACGCTAAGAAGAATGATCGCCAGGATTATTCTTTTGCCCATAGTCGTTTCCTCCGTGAACGAACGCCCACAGCCGGAGAGCTGTTGCCGCCTTCAAAATAGAGTTGGCTATTGAACGGTTCTTCGCCGGCGACAATCTGGGGTTGTTGATATGTGCCGTCGGCAGTCAGGACTCGTGATTTCACATTGTCGCGCAGGTAAGCAGCCAGCACCGTGTCTTTCAAATAGGCCTTCAGACGCGAGTCAAGCACCGGCACCACGACTTCAACGCGACGATCAAGATTGCGAGTCATCCAGTCGGCAGAGCCGATATAGACGTCTTCATCGCCTCCGTTGGTGAAGTAGAAGATTCGGCTGTGCTCGAGAAAGCGGCCAACAATACTTCGGACGTGAATTGTTTCGGAAAGCCCAGGGACGCCCGGCCGCAACATGCAGGCGCCGCGTACGATCAGATCAATCTTGACGCCCGTCTGCGAGGCCCGATAAAGCGCATCGATGATATCCAGATCGGTCAGGCGGTTGACCTTTGCGGCGATGCGGGCGGGACGACCTTTTCGGGCGTGGGCTGTCTCGCGCTCTATCAGCGTCAGCATGCGATCGCGGAGGTTCAAAGGGGCGACCATCAGTTGGCTGTATTCCTTCTGCAGGGAAAAGCCCGTCAGGTAGTTGAACAGGTCGGTCGCATCGTCGCCAATTTCCGGGTTACTCGTCAACAGCCCTAGGTCGGTATAAACCTTTGAGGTTGTCGGGTTGTAGTTCCCGGTAGCGACGTGGGTGTAGGTCTGAAGGCTGTCTTCCTCGCGGCGCACTACGAGCGCTACTTTGCTGTGCGTCTTAAGACCAACCAGACCGTAGACGACGTGAACTCCGGATTCGGCGAGCCGCTTGGCCCACTCGATGTTGTTCTCCTCGTCAAAACGTGCCTTGATTTCTACGACCGCCGTGACTTGTTTACCGCGTTCGCTCGCCTCAATCAGGGCCTGAGGAATCGGAGAGTTCTTGCCGGTGCGGTAGAGACATATCTTGATGGCCGCTACTTTGGGGTCTCGCGCTGCCGCCTGAATAAAATCGGTGACGGTCGTATAGGCAGTGTAAGGATGATGGAGCAACAGGTCGTGCTTCTTGATGGCCTCGAAGGGACACCCGTTCTTGCGCAGCGACGCCGGCACAGTCATCTGAAGCGATTTGTCTCTTAGCTCGGGCTTGTCAAGATTATAGAGTTCCATCAAATCTGACGCGTCCAGCACGCCGTCGATCTCGTAAACGTCGTCCGGCTCAAGGCCCAGCGACCTGGTCAGATACTCAACCATCTCGCGCGGCATTGTTGACGAGACTTCCAACCGAACTGCCAGGCCGAAACGTCGTTCGCGCAGAGATTGCTTTATCAATCCCAGGAGATCGGCCGCCTTGTCGTCTCTGATCTCTACATCAGCGTCACGGGTGACCCGAAACAGATGGCCCGTGCTGAGTCGCATGCTCGCAAACAGGGAATGAATGTTGGCCTCGATCAATTCTTCCAGCAGCGTAAACTTCAACCCCCCCTCGTTTACCGGAACCAGCCGGGGCGTTAGCGGCGGGACCTTGATCCGCACAAATCTGACCGTCGCTTCATCGTCTAGATCTTCACCGCTTAATGAGCCGGTTCGACCATGCACCGGATAATGCTCAACTGTAAGACCAATGTTGAGGCTAAGGTTCGACATGTAGGGAAAGGGGTGCGACGGATCGACAGCCTGGGGAGTAAGAATCAGAAAAACGTTCTTCTTAAAGTATTCAGCCAGCCGTCGCTTTTCGCTCTTGGAGAGTGAGTCGTAGGGCGCAATTACCACGCCAGCCTTTTTTAGTCCGGGTAGCACTTCTTCGCGCAGGCAGCGCGTATGTTCTTCGACCAACGGCAGCACGCGTTGCCGAATGACCTTGAGTTGCTCCGCCGGCGTCAGCTCGCCCGGCATTGGTCCAAGATTTTCGATCTCCAACATTTCCTTGAGACCGGAGACGCGGACCATGAAGAACTCGTCAAGGTTGTCGGCAAACACCGAGAGAAACTTAAGTTTTTCGAGTAGCGGTACTGATTTGTCAGTCGCCTCTTCAAGCAAACGGCGAAAGAATTCCAACTGGCTCAAATCGCGGTTGAAGACGGCCCAGGCCAGGAACCGGCTTCGCTTCTGCTTTTTCGCAGCCGAAGTTTGGTTTTCAGAGTCTAATACTGACTGATTCCTGGGAGCTGCCATAGCAAGTGTCTTCTTAATACCTGCTCAGGTTTGTTTACGGCTATTGTCGGCGCGTCTTACCACCATCGCCGCCTGAGATCCATACGACAAGTTCTCGCGGCCCGTTAGTTCGAGCAACGCGCATCAATGATCGTCCTGGCCTTGCGCTCGAATTCCCTGGTCCACTCTTCCGGCGGCTGGTCGCGTTCAGCGTTGCGCGAGGCGCGAAAGACATTGGTAATGGTGCCGTCTCTTCTTTCGGCATCGAGTAGTCTTTGCAGCCCTCGGGCCAGGAGCTGCCGGCCCTCTTCACTAATGCTGGTGTCACCCACGCTCTTCGCAGTTGTAGTGCAGTGGCCGCCGCTCACCCGGATCGGATCCTTACCCTTCCAGATCGCCAGCCTCGCTTTTTTTTCGCTGGCACTGGAGTAGCCAAAGGTCGAGCCCATGTCGCTGACGTAGAACACGGCTTCGCCCGGCTCGCATGTCCGAGTGTTGTCAGCGTTCTTCTTCGACTTAAGGCAGGCGAACCTGTGGTTGTCAGCTTTGGTATCGCCATGGTCAATGAAGGCAAGCCAAAGTTTGAAGGCGTCGATCTGGGCGCGGGGCGCCCCGCTTGCACGCAACTTCTGGAGCGATCCGGCGAGATCTGCGGACTCATTGCCGTTGCAGTTGACGTCGATACCACGGCCCAAGGAGAGCTCAATCCCCGCAGCTGGTTGAAAGGGCGTGAACTTCGTCCCCTGGAAACTGCGGGTTAGGCTCTTCTCACAATCAGCGCAGGTGACGTCGGCGACCCACTCGTCGTCGGCGAAGAAGCCCAGCGCCTTTGAGAAGCGCGAAGAGAGGAACTCACCGTAAACCTCACCGTTGCGCTTGTCCGGCGCCTGCCCCTTGAAGTGGGGTTTCACTTTGTAGCGGATCAGATCACCATTATCGTCGACGTTGCCCGGGACAGCGCAATAAAACTTCGGTGTGGTGCCGGTGCCCTTCTTCGTCTTTATGTCCGCGACGCAGTTGATCGGCCTTGCGAGCCCGTTGGCATCGACTCGCGGGGCGCCGCTGCGGGGACCTTCCGCGGGATTGTAGCCGAGGACCGGGTTGTAGCCGGGATCGGGCTCCCAATAGACCCTCGCTGTTTGTTCGGCCTGCTTCCGCGCTTCTGGCGTGAAGCACGCTTCCTGGGCCACCGCCCGCAACGCCAGGAAAGGCGCCAGGAAAAGAAAAATCAGAGGCACAATGAACTTTGCATAAGAATTACGAGACATAGACGAACCCTTTCATCTGTCAAGCATTATATAGCGGCAAAAGCGTGAATCTGAGTCGTGCGAAAGTAGTTTACTACATCTTTTGCTGAAGAGAGATAAGCGCAGAATCCAGAGGCTTGAATTGATGACAAACTGCGGGTCATGTTAGTCCATCAACTTTGTGTATCTCATCGGCCACATGACGACGGTTCCCGGTGAGCCGGGCAGTGCTGGAAAAGCAAAGTTATCAATCAGAACTCAAGTAGAATTGAGCCGGCTATCAGTCGCTACCGGCTCGCGTTTGGTGTAGCATTGCATCATGCGAGCAGCCTTGCTGATTCTGGCGTTGTTCCTGGCTTTTGGATTCGACGCATGCCAGCTCGCCAAGTCGGGAACCCCTCACTCCTCCGCACAGAAGTTTGTGGCGGCGGCAAACATTTCGCCCACCAGGAAACCAGATTTTACGACTGAGATTAAGCCAATCTTTCAGGCACGGTGTCTGCCTTGTCATTTCCCCGGGGGTAAAGTGTACGACCGGATGCCGTTCGACAAGCCTGAGACAATCACCAAGCTGGGCACGAAACTCTTCACCCGCATCAAGGACGAAAAGGAACAACGGCTGATCCGCGCCTTTCTTGCTCCTTAGCGCGGCAACGTGGAACCCTCTTTGTCAGCGAAACCGTAGAAGCGTCGAGCTTCGCTGCGCACCTCAGCCGCTCTCTCTCTCTTGACGAAAACCGTCACTCACATGCTGACAGAATTTGTCAGAGGGCATGACTTGTCAACCTGATCTCTTCAGGACAAAAGTCCCGTTTCGCACGAAGTCCACAGCTTTCACTGTGGTTTTCACTTACTGCGCCCCGTTAGCGCTGTCTGGCACGGGCCTTGATGATAGTCGCCTCGACAAATCGCGCGCTGCGGTTGTTAACGAGACAAAGCCGGTGGCGCGAGAAACAAACAACCAGCTTATCTCAATCTCTGAAGGAGCAAATAAAGAAATGAAAAAGAATCAGAAGGGCTTCTCGCTTATCGAGCTGCTCATCGTCGTTGCGATTATCGGCATTATCGCCGCCATCGCCATCCCCAATCTTCTCGCTTCCCGGCGCGCTGCGAATGAAGGCTCAGCCCAGTCTTCGCTGCGCACCATTCACAGTTCCGAGGGTACCTACCAGGCAACGGTCGGTGCCGGCAATTACGGAACTCGCGCTCAGCTATCGGCCCAGAACTTGATCGATCCAGTGCTGGCGACCGGTTCCAAGAGCGGTTACAACTTCGCAGTCACTCCGACGGACTTGGTTGCCGGAGCCAGCCCTGCGACGTTCTTCGCTACCGGCGTTCCCCAGGTTACCTCGGGCGTTGGACAGACTGGCACTCGCCGCTTCGGTATCTCTACCGATGGCGTGATGCACGGTGATAGTGCCGCGCTTACTGCGTACGCTGATGAAGCGGCAGTGATAGCCGCGCCTGCTCTAGGCAATTAAGAATAGCCAATCACTTGCAAAACCGAACGGGCGGGGTGGAGTAATGGCTTCACCCCGCTTTTTCACTAAACCCTCGCCCCGGTTTTCTCTTTGAAAGGTAGTAAGAATATGAACCAGAAAGACCAAGAGGGTTTCTCTCTTATCGAACTCTTGATTGTCGTCGCCATCATCGGAATCATCGCGTCAATCGCGATTCCCAATCTTCTCGCTTCCCGGCGCGCTGCAAACGAAGGCTCAGCCCAGTCGTCTTTGCGGACAATCCAAAGTTGCGAAATAACTTATCAGGCGACGACCGGGCGTGGCGATTATGGAAACCTGGCAGTTCTGCGGGGCGATTTCCTGACCGATATGGTGCTTGGTTCCGGCAGTAAGAGTGGCTACAACTTCGCCGCCTCTCCAACGCCTCCCGGCGACCGGCCGGCCCTATTTTACGCGACGGCCGTTCCCACAATTACTTCAGGAATCGGACAAACCGGCACGCGACGATTCGGCATCTCAGAGGACGGCGTGCTGCACGGAGATAGCGCAGCGCTCACCGCCTATGGCGATGAGGCTGCGGTGAAAGCTGCGCCGCCTGTCGGCAACTGAGCAGACTTTCGCTCTGATCACTTTGCGGGTTTGGGAATCGAAGGGTTCCGAACCCGCATTTTTATTGAACATGCCTTGCTGACACAACATGTCGGCGCGTGTATATTCAATGCCTATGTTGAGCCGCACCCTTCCCATCGCACGCAACGCGTTTCGCGAAGCCGTGCGTGATCGGGTCCTTTACAATCTGATTATCTTCGCGCTGCTGCTTATCGCCGGCGCGATTTTTCTGGGAGCGCTTTCCGCGGGCCAGGAAGCCAAGATCATAGTCGATCTCGGATTGAGCTCAATCCTGCTGTTCGGGGTTTTCATCGCCATTTTTGTCGGTGTGGGTTTGGTCTACAAAGAGATCGAGCGCCGCACGCTCTATGCGATCCTTTCAAAACCGGTCGGCCGTGGCGAGTTCCTGCTGGGCAAATATCTCGGGCTCTGCCTGACGCTGTTGGTAAATGTTCTGATCATGGGCGTTGGATTATCGCTGGCCCTGGTCTTAGTCAAGCGTGGATTCGATCCCCTGGTGATCCGCATCTGGCCGGCGATCCTTTTGATTTATGTGGAGCTTACGATCCTGACGGGCGTGGCCTTGTTGTTCTCTTCATTTTCATCACCGGCCCTTTCCGCTCTGCTCACATTCTTCGTTTTCACGATTGGACATTTTAGCGCCGACCTGAAAACCCTGGCCCAGGCGATGGCCGGCGCACCGGCGCGTTGGCTTTTTTCCGGCTTGTACTATCTGCTTCCCAACCTGGCCAGCTACAACATCATCACGCCGTCGGCGCATGGGGTTTTACCTGACGCTCGCCCGGTGATTTTGGCCATTGTCTACGGTTTGATTTATGTCTGCGTGTTACTTGCTGCCACCACCCTTATTTTCCGGCGGCGGAATCTGAAATGAAAAAAGACTACCTACTCGTCCTGATAATTCTCGTCGGACTGTCGGCCGCGGCGCTGGTCACCCACTGGAGCGATGCGCAACCTCGTAATACAGCGGCCCAGTTCGCGGAAGAGCCACTGTACTTGAACGGCGCGGCGATGAAGCGGCTCACGCTGGCATTCAATGGGGTGGCGTCCGACTGGTACTGGATTCGCTCGCTGCAATACGTGGGAAGGAAAATCGTTACCTTCGAAGATTCACACGATGGCCGTTTCAATCTAAACGATCTCTCGGTGCTCGATCTCCGCGCGTTACCTGCGCTGCTGCGAATGTCGACGACCCTCGATCCGCAGTTCATGGAACCCTACTATTACGGGGCGGTCATTTTGCCGGACATTGATCCAGCGGCAGCCATCTCGCTTTTGCACCAGGGCATCGCCGCCAATCCTAATCAGTGGCGACTATATCAGCATCTTGGCTACATCTACTGGCAGCGTCGCGATTACGAAAAAGCGAGTGAGGTTTACGCCGCCGGCGCTCGGCTGCCCGGCGCGCCCCTCTGGATGACGGCGATCAGCGCGCGGATGAAAGCCGAGGGCGGCTCGCGTGGCGCCGCGCGCGAAATGTATCGCCATCTGCGCGAGGTCTCGAATGACGAAGCCGTGAAAGACATGGTGGCAAAGCAGATTACCCGGCTCGATTCGCTGGATGAACGCGATTTGATTAGTGACGCGTTGCGCGAATATGGAGCCGTCAGCGGTCGTTGCGCATCATCGTGGCGGGAAGTAGCGAGTACATTGCGCGCGCGTGGCTTGCGATCGGATAGCTCCGGCGCGCCGCTTGATCCGACCGGCACTCCATATCGTCTGACGAAAAATGGCTGCGAGGTAGATCTCGACGAGAAGTCGGCAGTCCCGAAAAGCTAATAGCCACAGAGGCACGGAGACATAGAGAAAAGGCGCAACAATGAAATCAAGCGAATGCTGCAAGTTTTCTGGTTCTTCTCTGACGGTTAGGCGTTGGCTTTCTTTCTCTGTGACTCAGTGACTCTGTGGCAAACTTTTAATGGCCATAAATCATGTCAGCAATTGAAATCGACAACCTGACCAAAGATTACGAAGTTGGCTTCTGGCGCAAGCGCAAGGTACGCGCGCTCGATGGCCTCTCGCTCGGGGTCGAGCACGGTCAAATCTTCGGCTTCCTCGGCGCCAACGGCGCGGGCAAGACTACGACGCTGAAACTCCTCATGCGCCTCATCTTTCCCACCGGCGGCACCGCTCAGATCCTCGGTCACGACATTTCGGATGTGTCTACGCACGCGCGCATCGGCTATCTTCCTGAGAATCCCTACTTCTATGATTATCTGACCGCGCGGGAGTTCCTTAATTACTGCGGCGAATTATTCGGACAAGACAAGAGCACTCGTAAACGCCGCACCGAAGCACTACTCATGCGCGTCAACCTGGAAAAGAAAAGCTGGGACCGGCAACTGCGAAAGTTTTCGAAAGGCATGCTGCAACGGGTAGGACTTGCTCAGGCGCTGGTCAATGATCCCGAAATTGTTTTTCTCGACGAGCCGATGAGCGGCCTCGATCCAGTCGGCCGCCGAGAGGTTCGCGACCTGATCGCGTCGCTGCGCACTGAGGGAAAGACCGTTTTCATGTGTTCGCATATCCTGTCGGACATCGAAGTGCTCTGCGACAGCGTCGCGATTCTGAAGCGCGGGCGTCTGGCGCACGCAGGCTCGCTTGACGAGCTGCGCGCGCGCGAAACAAGCGTGATCGAAATAATCGCCACCGGGGCCGATCAGACGCTGCCACAGCACCTGGGAATCAATGCTACTGTAAACGCGACCGCGAGCGGACTGCGGATCGAAATCTCAGACGAGAAAGATGTCGACAAAGTAATTGCCGCGCTGCGCAAGGCGAATGGCAAGCTGGTTTCAGTTCAGCCGGTGAGGCAGTCTCTGGAGGAGCTGTTTCTTGAGTAGCGCAAGTTGTGAACTTGTGTAACGAGTTTGTATCAGAAGCCCGACCGTCAGGGAGGGCTCGATTCTTAAGATGCCCTCCCTGACGGTCGGGCTTCCGACACTAGTTCAATTTGAATCCCACAACTTCCATTTTGATGTTCGCGCGATCGTCGTTGTCGGTGAGACCTTCGAGCATCACTGACACTTTCATCGTCTTGTTCGGTTCCAGCTCTGTTTGGCGCCCGGGGATTACCACAACAGTTCTCTCTTTCACCGGCTTGCCATCGTGATCTACCACGGCGGCTCTGACTTCCAATCCAGTGATCGTTCGGCCGGTGAAGTTGCGCACGGTCGTATGCAACGTCATTACGGTATCACCCAGCGCCCGCTTTGCTACATCAGCTTCGGGATCATCTCTCGCAATTAGCTTGCTGTATTTTTCCCAATCAGGCGAACCCGGCCGAATCGCTCCTGCTAAAGTAGGCGGCGCGGTCGGGGCTAATGCTCTGCGGAGCAGGAGAATAAAGAAGCCGCCGATCACTACAGCCGCAATGACCGCCACCACAATAATCAGCGTGCGGTGTGACGTATCTTCCGGAATGCTGTGTTCTGCCGGCATAAGGGTTTGTGCTGGGAGCGCGGACGTCTCATCCGCATTCTTTTAGTTTTAGACGCTCATCTTACCTCAGATGTTCCGGCAGGCGCGAGGCAATCCTCCCGCTTGTGCTTCGGACGATGGAATCGGAGCGGTATTCTTAACCTGCCCGGTTCTCATCAAGTCGCAGAACCCAAATTACTGATTCAAGCAACTTCGGGAAGCTGGCCTAGTAGCCTTAGGAGTTTCCAGAGCTACTTGAGCAACGGGTGTTGCAACACATCGCTAGCCGCGCGTTGTAATATGTCGCACCGTGTAGTTGGTTAACCGTGTCAGTCTAATTTCGGTGACGCATAATACCGCGGCTGGGAGTATTATGGCGTGGATGTGACTGATAATTAGTAGTTGGGCCGCCATAATTGAATGATCACCGAACCCGAAGTAATGCCGCTCCTGCTAGCTGCGTGTCCTGGCTTCGAGCCGACGTGGCAGGAACATCTCGCGTGGTGGAAGGGTGACGAGCGCGGCTCCTACAATGACGCGGCGGAGTTCGCACGGTATCTTGTTGAATCCTACAACCGCGGTGAAACCTCCGAATTCTCGGCGGCTTTCGCTACCATTGAAAAAATTCTGAACGAAGGCGACAAAAACGCGGGTGACGTTGCCCTCGTCGGCGTTCTCGAAGACATCCAAACAATCGCCTCGCATTCTTGCGGCGCGGATGTTTTCGTGCAGTGGTTGGGTCCAACGTCGCGCGATGCCTGGGCGGAAATCGAACGCGTCTGGGCTGGCAAGCACAGTCTGATGGACGTACTTCGTGCCGAACGGCGCGGTTCACCATAGGCGGCCCAACAAATCGTTGGACGCGAGCGGCGGGAGCGTGTTTTGTAACTTGATTCGTCCGGCGATGCTTGATTGAATTCGCGCCGCCGCGTCTACTCAACCGTTGGGTTGCTACTTGAACAATCGATGAAATATTTCATCGCATGCGCTCTCGTCATACTGCTGGCCCGGTTCTGTTTTTCTGTGGCCGCTTTCGTCACGACCTTTCCAGCTGCGGGTCTGTTGGCATGGGCGCCTGGTCGGTTGCGTGGAACCATTGCGGGAATTCTATCTGGCTTAGGCGGCGTCGCTGCGGCAATTGCATTTGCATACCTTGTTTTTCGTCTATCGCTCGGCTCGACGTCGGCTTTCGGGTTGCTGGCGCTTGTGACAACAACAATCTCTCTGTACTTTCCGTTACGCAAAGAACTTGCTCAATCTCGCACATTTTCCGAGGACGTCATAAGATTTCGCAGCGGTGTTACGGCGCAAGGGCACGACAGTTCTTCGCTACAATTCATCGACGATCACGCAACTATGGCGGTCGGGACAAAATTCAGAGTGCTCGGTGCTGTCGGGGGACTAGTGCTAGCGTTCCTTTGGTTGCTTCTGGTACATGGAAATCCCGCGTGATTCAATTTCATGGACGCAACCCAACAAATCGTTGGACGCGAGCGGCGGGAGGGTGTTTCGCAACTAGCTCGATACGGCGACAAGTGCTTTGATTCGCGCCGCGCCCGGTCAACTCAGACGTTCGGCACTGCTCGGCGGGCAACGATTGATTCTGGGCGATCGGAGACCGCGGGCCGCGGTCGTTGCACCAGAAAGGAGATCTATGGATTCAGGCATGGTTGGAGTGATCACTGTGAGCATCATAGGACTGGCTGGTGGCGCGGTAGGGACCTATGCAAGTATCAAGAACACGGAAGGGCCGCGGGAACGGCGGTTCATGGTGCGAGCAGCGATCGCCGCATGGGTTGGGATCACGCTCTTCCTGGTCCTTCTCTTTGTGCTACCAAGTCCGTACCGATGGCTCATCTGGATTCCCTATGGCGTGGCCCTGCCGCTGGCGATCGTTTGTCTCAATCGCAGACAGCAGGCAATCCGGTCGGAGGAGCAACGAACTCGCCAGTCCTGAGTGAGAACTCCGGCGGGAGCGCTCTGGTTTGCTTGTCCTGCATAGGGTCGCCAAGAACAAACCGCTTTTCAGGTTGCGGCATAACAAATCGTTGCACCGGAGCGCGGGGAGCGTGTTTCTTAACTTGATTGTTTGAATCGAAGGTCGAATGGAATCGCCGCGCCCCGTCAACTCTGACGTTCGGCGCTTGTATATATGAAACTTCAATTGACCCTTGTCGCTGGTCTACTCTTGATCGCTATGCTCTTTGCAAGCGCACGTTCTGGACAGCCCAACGAAATCCGGTCAACTGATTTCGAAACGCGTTGCGGTTGGTTTACTAATCCCACGCCGGCAAACGTATGGCTCTACGATCGCGAGGCTGAATGGACTGTCGGCGTGCAAGGCGGTTATCAGGTATCTGGTGATTGGCCATGGCCGAAGTTCAAACGGGGTCAGTGGGTCGTAACCAACGCTGGAGACCACGGCTATGGTTGTGCTTGCTTGCAACTTCGCGTCAATAAGCAAACGCATGAAGTCATCGAAATCAAATCTTCGCGTGCTCGGCCATTGTCGCAGTGTCGTCAGGATGCCTCGTTGAAAAAATGGAATCGCATGTTGAAATGAAATGCCGGGGCGTGCCGAACAACTCGTTGGGCTGTTCATCTAGCAATTAATTGGAAAGGACAAGTCCTGTATGAGATTTATTTCAATTCTCGTGTTGGTAATTACGGCTTCTGCCCTTGCGCTCACGCAAGTGAAGACGAGGGATGCCAATCAAAAGACTCAAGTCGCACGGGAGACAACAAGTATGCGAAAACAGGCAAAGGCAACCTTCGGCATAAAATCCTGGGACGAAAAAACCTATAGCGAAATAGAGGGGGCACCGAAGCTCACGCGGGTCAGTGCAACCAAGTCATACAAAGGAGACATAGAGGGAGAGGGTAAACTGGAATACTTGATGATGTACCGTACTGCCGGCTCGGCCAGCTTCATGGGTCTGGAGCGAGTAACTGGTAGCGTTGGCGGTCGCTCAGGTAGCTTTGTCCTTCAACACAGTGGCACCTTCGAGGACGGCGTAGCGAAGGTAACATTATCCGTGGTTCCGGGCTCTGGGACTGGGGACCTGCGCGGCATGATGGGCGAGGGTGGATTTAGCGTCGGGCATCAGCCACCATACGCTATGACGCTTGATTATGGCTTCGAGTGATTCATCCAACTAAACACGGCGTGTCTAACTATCTTGACGAAATGAGTTGATATGCAAAAACTAAAACCCATGTTCCTTGCCATTGTGTGCATCGCACTTTGCGGCACCCTTTCCTCTGCTCGGGCGCAGTCATCCGACAAACGTGATTTGATTGCAGAGTTTCGGAAGTTGACCGGCGCAAACAACGTCACCGGGTCAATCAACTTCTCCCCGGACGGTATCCGAGAAATTCTTTCGTCGATTGTCGCCGAAGACAAAGAACTAAACGACGCACAAAGACAATCCTTGCGAAAATCCGTAGACGAAGCTACCGCCAGGGTGGACAAGACGGTGCGAGGATTTCTAAACGACCAAACGGAAATCGCCAAACTATCCGAGGAAGTAATCTATCGGATATATGACACGTCCTTCACCGAGGCGGAACTTAAAGAAGTGCTCGCCTTTTATCGAACGCCCAGCGGACAGAAGGCGGCCGTCTTTTTGCCGAGTCTATCGAGCCGTGTCCAAACGGAGTTCGGGCCTGTAATCCAGCAGAAACTCCAGGTTCTAATTCAACCGATGTTGCAAACTGAAATCGAACAATTAAAACAAAAAATCAAAGACGCCAAAATTAAGACGGACTCTAATTGACAACACGCCAAACAAAATCGTTGGACTGGAGCGCGGGAAGCTCCTTCTCAACTTGATTGATTGAATCGACAGCTGAATGTAATCGCCGCGCCTGGACAACTCTGCCGTTAGATTGACTTCCTGAACAATCAACACGAACTTATCTCAGGCCATCGCGTACTCTTAGAGAGACAGTGTCATCTAATGAGCTACGATCCAAGACAACTCACAAAAAGGTTCTCAATCTCGACGAAGATTTATCTCGGGCTAATTGGGTTCATGATTGTCGTAAAGCTGATCTTCGTGCTTTTCCCAACCGTCTTCCCGGGCGCAGATCAAGAAGGTGCATTTTCCTGGATCACGATTCTGGCCATCGGAGTGATGGGGTTTATCGGCCTAATCCTTGCGCGCAGGACAGGCTTTCCGGAGATCTGGGATACGAAGGTTTCTAATCGGCAGAGATTCCTGATTCCGGCGGTTATTGGGATCGTGTATGGCGCCATCACCGTCATGATGGATTTACGGAACCCATCGCCAGTTCATCTCAAGCTTCCGCTTTCAATTCCCTTCTATGCCTATGGTGCCCTGCTTCTCGAAATAATGTTGCGCTTGTTTACCATCCCTTTGCTGGTGTGGCTTTTCTCCAACGTGATTCTGAGAGGCAGATGGCAAACGCAAGTGTTTTGGATCGCCGTTGTGATTGCGGCTCTGTATGAACCGCTTCCTCACATGCGGGAACAACTCAGTGGCGTTTCGGGCTTTGCCGTTCTCATCGTGATAATCAAGTGGGCAATTGAGCCGCTGTTTCTGGCGAACGTTGTTTCAGGTTGGCTCTTTAGAAAGTACGGCTTTCTGGCGGCATTGGTGATGCGCCTCTCCTTCTACCTAATCTGGCATATTATTTATGGCGGCTTAATCTCAACTGCCATTAGATGAGCGTAACTGACAATCTGACAAATCGTCGCCGCTTCGCGGCTCGTTGAGTCAGCTTTGAGTCAGAGATTAGCCGGCGCCTCGCTTGGGATCAAAGGGGCGATTCCAAATGCCGGTGATGTGCATGTCTTCGAGCACTTGCCGATAGACATCTTCAGTTTCGTCCACCATGCGAGCCAGCGAAAAGCGTTCGCGGACAGCCTGCTGAGCGTTCGCGCTGAGGCGCTGGCATTCCTGGGGATCCGATAACAGTTCGTCGATCGCGCCGGCCAACGCGTTTACATCTCTGAGCGGAACCAGACGACCGGTCTGATCAGGCTCGATAATTTCGCAGGCGCCTTCGGACATTGTGGCAAGTACGGGAACCCCGGCGGCCATCGCCTCAATAATCGACAGGCCGAACGGCTCAGCCCGGGCCGGCGAAACAAACAGATCGAAGGTGCCGAGCACTTTCGCGACGTCATTCGTCCAACCCAATAGTTTGACGCGTGGGCCGATCTTCAGTTCGGCAATTAGCTTTTCAATCCGTCTCCGATTCTCACCTTTGTACGACTTATCCTCTCCGACGATAACAAAATCAACATCATCTCGACGTCGACACACAAGCGCGGCGGCGCGCAGAAACTCTTTATGACCCTTAATAGGCGCGATGTGTCCGATCATGCCGACGCGAAATCTTGCATCTGGGTCCTTATCAGTCCTCACTCCCCTGGTTCCGGCAAATCGGTCGATGTCGATCCCGTTGTAAACCACAGTAATCTTGCTGCGGTCAAAAATGCGCTGGGCCCGAAGGCTATCGAAGACCGCGCGCGACACGGCTATTACCCGCGCCACGTTGCGAAGAGTCAGCCGGTGGCTCTTGTGTAATTGAAACAGGACGTGACGGGTGAGCACGAGCTGCGTGCCGTCGGCGCGGCTGGCGGCCAGCGCGGCCAACGGATAATCGCGGGCCATATGAGCATGAATGATCTCGATGCGACGCTCTCGTAGGAATCGCGCCAGCTTAAAAACGCTGATGAGGTTCAGGGAATTCCGCATCGGCAGCTCCACAATATTTTGTTTTGGCAGCGCCGATAACTCACCGCACAAAGGCGACCGGGGGACGACGATTGCGTAGACATCATGACCATGGGTGGCCAGAGCGTTTGCCAAATCGGCCAGATGCTTCTCTCCGCCGCCGAGATCGCGCGCTGAACATATCTGCACAATTCGCATGGGGGGTCTTTCGGACAGAGAATCTATCACAATCAGCGATGTAGGATTACTAAGTTTGCGGCCAACAGCGTCCGATACCTTGAGCTTGGCCGAGCCGGTGTAGTACAAACTTCGACTTGAAACAGGAAAGCTCCATTGCGTTTCCTGGAACGATCCCGAATGACTCCAGCCGGCAAAAACGACCTTCAGTGCATTCTGTGCGGCCGGCCTCTGCGCCGAATTGGACAGGATTTCAGTGGCAAGCAGATTTACGAATGCGCGGCATGCGACTATGCGACCACGCCTGTTTCGGGTGCGGCCGAGACAAGCGCACTTTATGACGATCCGGAATACTTCGATGGCTGGGGCTGTAACCTGGAATTTGATTATGCCCGATTCGAGCCTTCAGTCCATCAGCAGGTGCAGCACTATCTTGATTTCGTCGCGGCCCACACGCGCGGACAGTCGCTCCTGGACGTAGGAACCGGCAGCGGGTTATTGCCGCATCTTGCCAGGGAGAAGGGCTATGAAGTCGAGGGCACGGATTTGTCAAAGCACGTCAGTGAAAATGTTCCGGCGAAGGCCGGCTTTCAAATTCATCACGGCACGCTGGAAGAGATCGCGTTCACCCGGCAGTACGACATCATTACGATGCTGCACGTGTTGGAGCACACGAGCAATCCCCTGTCCACTTTGCGCAGGGCCAAAGAGCTGCTGAATGACAACGGATACCTGGTTGTGGTCGTGCCTAATTATCAAAGTCTGGATTCGCGGATCAAGGACATACTTTCGCGCTTCAAACTCAAGAGCCGGCCATACAAACACCTGGCCCTGGGACATCATAACTACATCTTTTCGATTAAGAGCCTGGAACTGCTTGGGGAAAAGGCGGGATTACGAGTCGTTCATCGAGAAACCAGACAGCCTGCCTGGAGGGCGAGTCGCTGGCATCGTCTTATGGAACGCTATCGACTGGCGACCTGGTGCTGGATCGTATACCGAAAGGCTACTTGATGCTGGGAGCGCGGACGTCCCGTCCGCATTTGAGCGCGAAGCGCGAACAATGTTGGTTGACTCAGTGCCGGGGGGAACTCTAAGCACGCTATGCGGACGGGACGTCCGCGCTCCCAGCAAAGTGAAGCCTCCTGGTTTTAGACTGAGTTGAGAATCGCCACACAATGAAGCGTCCACGTAATCTTAGAAAGAAGCTATTGCTCGTTCTGTTTGGGCTGCTGATGGGTCTTTTCATGAGCGAAGTATTCCTGCGAGTGATCGGTTATTCATTTCCTAACTTTTATACGACCGATTATTATCGGGGATTTTCCCTTAATCCGGGCGTGGCAGGTCATTACCAGCGCGAAGGCGAATCCGACGTGCGCATCAATAGCGACGGCCTGCGTGACCGCGAGCACACAAAGGCCAAGCCGGCCGACACGGTGCGGATTGCCGTGCTCGGAGATTCTTTCACGGAAGCGATGCATGTGCCGCTGGAGCAAACCTTCTGGTCGCTGCTGGAGCGGAGACTCCAGGACTGCAATCTCTTTCCCGGAAAGCGGGTCGAGGTGATCAACTTTGGCGTTTCCGGTTATGGCACCGCGCAAGAGTTGATGACTTTGCGACAGAAGGTCTGGGACTATTCGCCGGACGTCGTGATATTGGCTGTCACAACCTTTAACGACATCTATGACAACTCGCGGGCTCTGAGCAAGACTGAAGAGGTTCCTTACTTTATCTATCGTAACGGCGAGTTGATTTATGACGCGTCGTTTCGGGATTCGCGCACGTATCGCCAACGCGATTCACAGCTCAGCAGGTTCGGCCGTTGGGTCCACAACCATCTAAGGATTGTGCAACTGGTTCATTACATACAGTTCACCGCCAAGCTTCGCTTGACCGACTGGCGTAACCGCAGACGGGCGCAGAGTTCCCCGCAGTCACAAGAGAAAACGGCTACGCCTAAAGCTCCGCTCACGGCGGATGACATCGGAATCGACAATATGATTTATCTAGAGCCTCAGGACGAAAACTGGAAAGAGGCCTGGCGAGTCACCGAAGGATTGATTCTTAAGATGCGCGATGAGGTCAATCAGAAAGGGGCGAAGTTTGTTCTCGTGCCGCTCAGCAATGCGATTCAGGTTTATCCTGACCCGTTAGTTCGGCAGAACTTTATGAATTACATTGGCGTCAAGACGATGTTTTATCCCAACCTGCGCTTGAAAGCCCTGGCCGGCCGCGAGAACATTGACTTCCTTGATCTGGCTGAACCGATGCAGGCTTATGCCGATCAGAACAAAGTTTTTCTGCACGGGTTCGGGAGCGATGCGGGGAATGGCCACTGGAACGCGACCGGACATCACGTGGCCGCGGATCTGATTGCCAGTAAGCTCTGCTCGCAAAGGTTGAAATGAATTGCCAGCAACCTGTTGCTACTCCTTAAATCGTTAAGCGATATTTCTGCCACGGATTCGATAGTTATGCGTGTTTAGATGAAGGAGTTAAATAAGGAGATACTTGATGGAGATAAGACTTCCGCGAGGATATTTTTGCGATGAACCAGTGGTCACGATTAAGATCTTAGGATGGCGCACTTACTTCACAATCTCAAAATCGATCCACTGAGTCGCGGTGCGGCGCTTCTCGTTCGCCAGGGCATCATTAACGATGATTTGCAGGGCATACTCTCCAGGCCCGAGTCCCGTACCAAGTTGAATAGCGCCGCCGGCCGCCAATCGCTTCAAATCGGTCTGGTTGGTGGTATCAAAGGGTATCTCTTTGCCGTTGAAAATCACCTTGCCGTCACGCACCAGACGCACCTGAGTAGTCAGTTGGGGTTGATTGGTAGCTTTGCTCAACTGCGCATTAAAGATCATGTAGCCGTACTCCATAACCAGGCCGCTGTGAAAATGCCGAACCGCGGCACTGGCCTGCGCGTCGCCCTCTTCGACGCCTTCGCTTTGCGGCGTGGCGGCATTGCTCTGAGTGCTGGGCGCGGAAGCATTATCACCGGGAGACTTCATGGGCGCTTTATTTCGCGCAAACTCGGCGGCGGTCAAACCCCTTACGATAATGGTGGAAAGCGCGAGACGGTTCTTTTTGATGTCGGGCACATCGACAAACTGGCTCGCCGAGCCGATGCGTTCGCTGTCCGTATCGCGGAGCGCCACGCGTAGTTGGTAAGCACCCGGCTTCTTAAGCGGCACCGTAACCACATAAACGAAACCATCGCGCAAGACCCGCTTGTAAGTCTCGCCACGTATGCGCACCGTGTGCGTGCGGTTAACCTGATCGACGGGCACTCCGTTGTCGCCAAAGGTCACCGCGATGATATCGAATACGCTCTTGTGCCAACCATCAGGTTCGTCGGCGAAAGTTAGATCGCGCGCGTCGATATGTAGCATCGAGCGCATTATCGAGCCCGCCTTGGCGTCATTGCCAAACAGTGAGGTCAACTGCAGATGAACGCCGGACGATCCGAACGGAGATACGAGCGCGCCAATCATTTTCTGCGCAGGTGTTTGAGGTGGTGTGAGCTCTTCGTCGGTCACTCCAAAAAACCCATTGCGCATGCGCACGTTGAACTTGCCGGGTCGAGTGATTTTCAACGAAAGATGATGAAACTTGCGTCGCCCGGTTCGCTGATCAAAGGTCGATTCATCGGGCCGATAGCCAATCAGGTAATAACCCTTCTGATCGTCGAGCACCCGTTTGATACCGGCAGCAAGATCGTTCGAGTTCCGAATGGCAAGGCCACCCGTCTGTTGCGCCAGATAGTTTAAGCCGTTCTGGGATTCGAAAAAGTCAGCGCGCCGATTGCTCATCTGCTGTTCAAGTTGCTGGGGATTGAAGCCGGACGTGTCGTCAGCGGCGGTCAAGCCAAGCACTTGCAAGCCCCGCGCGTCCATCGTGTAAACGACGACCGAAGCGCGGTTCGCCTGATCGGTTAACCGCCGCAGGGCTTCCAGGACGCGATTGCTGCGGGTGGGATCGTCGCGATTGAAAATCTTGATACCGTCAGAGACCAGCAGGACCGACTTGCGACCGGGCAGTTCGCGCAAACCGCGCACTACATAGCTCAGAGCGCCCAAGGTGCCCACAGCAAACACGTCTTCTCGAAACTGATCCAAATCTTCCGCCGGGCTCCCGTTGTCCTGGTTGTCGCGAGAGTTGCCCGCGACGTTGCTCTGGTCATTTCCAGCAAGCGGAGCAAACGCGCCGACATTTCCCCGGCCGTTGGCGTACCACTTGACGCGCTCGATGGCGGCGTAAAGCTGTCGCTTGTCTGAAGTAAATTGCTGCAACGCGCCCATGCCGCCGCTGGTGCGAATGATCGCCACCAGATCACCGGTCTGCATCTGTTCGTCGACAAACTTTTTCAGCGCTCGCCGCGCGTAATAGATGCTCTCAAAGGAAAGACCGAGGTCGTCGACGACGACGGCTATGGTGCGGCGAACGTCTTCCGGTTTAAGCCGCGCAGACGGAACGGGCGGAGCGTTCTTGTCCGTAGTCGGCGGCTTGGCCACACTATTGGTGGCCGCTGGCGTTTCCGTGACAACGTAAGAAAGGTTGGTAATCTTTTGCGGCTTCCCATCTTCCGAGATTTGTATCTCTTCGGGTTTTAGATCGGTGACTACACGACCGTTCTTGTCGGTGACGACGGCATCAACTTGAACCAGGTTGGTCGTGATGCGCACGACGTCTTCCTCGTCGGGTTTCTGGGGCGGCTGTTTTTGCGGTTGAGTCGTTTGCCGTGCAGGTGGTGATGTTTCAAGAGGCGGTCTGCGAGGCTGCTGAGCAAAGACCCCCGCCGCGAGATGGGCAATTAAGATAACCGCAAATAGACGGTGTGTTTTCACGGGAGCCTCCAGGGTAATTCCGCGGTTGGCTCAGCTTAGTATGAATCTTCAGTCAAAGCAAAAGACTGTCCTGCGATACTTAATCTGAAAATGTGGTTGATTTAAGAAGGGGTAGTTATGAAGCCAACACCCGTTCATAAAACTCTATGTACTGCGGAATAATCTTATCGGTGTTGTAACGCGAGATCGCCGAGGCGCGCGCGCGTTTGCCCATTTCGCGCCGCAACTTCTTATCGGTTAGCAGCTTCACGGCGTCTGCGGCCATCTTATCGACATCACCTACCCCACTAAGAAATCCCGTTTCGCCATCGTCGACGACTTCGGGTACGCCGCCCACGCGTGAAGCTATCACGGGAACTTCGCAGGCCATGGCTTCCAGTGCTGCCAGGCCGAACGATTCCTGCTCGGATGGCAGGAGCAAAACATCCGCGGCGCAGAGATAATCGACTATCCGAGGTTGTTTGCCGACAAAGACGCACTGGTCGTAAACGCCCAGGCTGCGCGCCCGATGAATGACATTCGTGCGTTCGCTGCCATCGCCGACCATTACCAGTCGCGCGCTGGTTTGCCGGAGCACGCGGGCAAGGATCTCTACGCAGTCAATTGGCCGCTTGACCGGCCGAAAGTTCGAAACATGCACCATAATCGGCGCGTCATCGGGTGAAAGACTGGCGCGCAGGTCGCAGTCAATTTTCGGCTTGTATTCATCCGGACAGACGAAATTCGGAATTACCTGGATGCGATCGAACTGAAATGTTTCGATCGTAGCCTGCTTCAAATAATTCGAAATAGCCGTGACCCCATCCGACTGTTCAAGAGCGTAGCGCGTTATCGGCAAGTACGATCGATCCGCGCCAACCAGCGTGATGTCAGTTCCATGCAACGTTGTAATCACAGGCAACCGGCGATGAGACTTGATTGATTCACGCGCGAGAATTGCGCTGATCGAATGCGGGATGGCGTAGTGAACGTGCAGCAGATCCAGGTTTTCGGTTTCCGCCACGGTCGCCATCTTCGTCGCCAGCGCCAGCGTGTAGGGCTGATGTTCGAACAGCGGATACGACATCATCTCGACTTCGTGAAAGCGCACCCGCTCGTTCAATTCAGTCAGCCGCGTGGGCAGAGCTGAAGAGATAAAGTGGACTGTGTGTCCGCGCGCGGCCAGTTCCTTGCCCAGCTCGGAACCGACAATGCCGCTGCCTCCGTAGGTCGGATAAACTGTGATGCCGATATTCATCAGAACTAGTCCTTAGTACTTAGAGCTTAGTACTTAGAGCTTAGTACTTAGTGTTCTCTGCCGTGACTACCTACCTCGGAAAAGAATACCAAGCTCAAGGCACAAATCACTAAGCACTAAGCCCTACTTCAAAAAAAGAGGAGGCAGCCGACCCTCGCAATCGTCTGCCTCCATCTCATCTTGTCTCGCCTTTGAGAAAAGGGGGGCAAGTGAGGCCCGCGAGTATATTCCCAGTACCTTTAGGCCGCAAGCATTTTTGCGATGTTGCCGGCCAACTTCCTGCGTAATACATCCGCATTCGAGGTTCTACTGCAAAAGGGTTATAATCCTTGTGAAACATAATAAAGGAAGGGTGGCTTCTTAAATAGCTGCTCGCGAAACAGCAATGCCAAAGATTAGCGATATTCAGGAAACTCCAAACCCCAACGCGGTGAAGTTCATTCTGCGTGAGCCGGTTACCAACGGCGTAGCGCTCCAGTTCGATTCACCTGAGAAAGCCCAGGACGATCCGCTGGCGAAGTCGCTGTTTGAGGTCGGCAACCTGGTCTCAGTCTTCTACATGGGCAACATGATCACGACTGAAAAGGAAGACTCTGCGGATTGGGACGAGTTGCTCCCGGCGCTGGCCGTGCCGATTCGCGCGGCCGACTCAGTAACCGCAGGTTCATCGATTGCCAGCGCGGAGGGGGTCGGCGGCGCACTCGCGGCCGTAATGAGTGACGACCCGCGCCTTCTCCGAATCAATGAGATACTCGACGAGAAAGTGCGCCCTGCACTTGCAGGCGATGGTGGCTATCTGGAAATCCTTGAACTCAAAGATCACACGCTGAAGATTCGCTATCAGGGCGCGTGCGGCAGTTGTCCGAGTTCCCTGACCGGCACACTCATGGCCATCGAAGGCATGCTCAAGCAGGAAATCGACCCCGACCTGGAAGTGATTGCAGTTTAGCCGCCACCCGCCTCTTTACTTACATTCTGGAACCGCCCGGCGCCGCGCGCGTTTCTGAAACCAGTACAGTTCAACCATTCTCCGGAGGTTACGGATGATACGCTTTTCCCTTCCCTGCGTAGCAGCTTTCTGCTTCTCTGCTATTTTTTCCGCCACAACCATCAGCGCGCAACCTGCCGCAACGGCTCAGCCGAACGGCTCGAAAACGGCCGCGCCCGTAAAGGACGCCAACAGAAACAAGGTGGCGAAGGATCCCGAAGCGGAACGACTCATCCGCGAGCGGCGAGCCCAGGCACAGTCGCTCTTGATCGCCTTAGCCGCTGACGCCGGCAACTTCAACGATCAGAAGCTGCGCGCGCGCACACAGGCGCGAATTGCCGACGCGCTCTGGGAAGTCGATCCGGAACGCAGCCGGACGCTATTTCGCAAAGCCTGGGACGCCGCCGAAATTGTCGACCGCGAGGGGCAGCAGCGGATGGATGAAGAGATCAAACAGCAGCAGGCAAAGAGAGGAAGCGCTGCGGTAACCGGTCCTCCAAATATTCGCGGGGAAGTCTTGCGGCTCGCGGCCAAACGCGATCGGACACTGGGTGAAGAGTTACTGGCCAAGCTGAAAGTCGATCAGCAGCAACAGGCCACCGAAGCTTCAGATAAGAGTCGATCGAATCCGTCCGATACGCCTGAGGCCGTAAGTCAAAGGTTAAATCTGGCGCGCCAGCTTCTAGACACGGACGTCGAGCGAAGTCTTCAGTTCGCCGATTCGGCGCTGGCTACGATCACCAGAGAGGGACTCGATTATCTTACCTATCTGCGCGAGAAGGATGCGGCCGCCGCGGATCGTCGTTACCTGTCCATGTTAAGCCGCGCTGTTGGTAGTATGCAGTCTGACGCCAACACCGTCTCGCTGCTTTCGTCGTATCTCTTCACTCCGCATATCTTTGTTACCTACAGCGGCGGCGGCGCTTCGACGTCGCAGACCTCCCGCGGCGGCTCTCCACCTGAGACTACAACCGAGTTGCGCGCGGCTTTCTTTCGCGCCGCAGCCGACATCCTGCAGCGACCCCTGGCGCCACCGGGACAGGATCAGACCACTTCGGGCATCGAGGGGAAATATATGGTCATGAAGCGGCTGATGCCGCTGTTTGAGGAGTTAGCTCCCAGAGAGATTACCGAATCCGTGCGGGCGCAGATGGAAGCGCTCACGCCGCTGGTTCCGGAGAACGCGCGCCAGCGCGACGATGAAACCTTGCGCGAAGGAATACGTCCCCAAAAGAAGAGTGAGGATCGCGAACAGGCCCTGCTGGATCGGGTCGAGCATGCCAAGACATCCGAAGAGCGCGACGGGCTGTATCTGCAGTTGGCCAGGTTGCGGGTTGAAAACGGAGATTTGCGAGCGCGCGATTATGTCGACAAGATTGATGACAGTGACCTGCGCAAGAACGCTCGCGCCTTCATCGACGTCACCCTGACGATGCGCGCCGTTGATAAGAAAGACCCCAACGCGGTTCTGGAACTCGTGCGCACCGGGGAGCTGACACACCTGCAGAAGGCCTGGGCCCTAAGTCAGGTGGCGAAACTATTAGCGAAGAATGATCGCGAGAAATCCCTCAGCGTAATCGACGATGCTCTGACGGAAGCGCGTCGCATCGAGGGGCCGGATCCCGATCGCCCACGGGCGCTAATGGCCGTGGCCAACGCACTGTTCCTCAGCGATCGCGACAAGACGTGGGACGCGGTGTACGACGCGGTGAAGGCGGCCAACTCCGCGGAAGGATTTACCGGAGAGGATGGAGTACTCAGGATTAGCTTACTGACAAAATCAATGAGTTCGGTGCGGAGCTCGACGGTGGCGGACTTTGACGTCTCGGGTGTCTTCCGCGAACTCGCGCGGGCTGATTACAATCGCACGGTTGAACTAGCGCGTGGCTTTGAGCGTGAGGCCCCGCGAGCCGGCGCGGTGATCGCGATTGCGCGGGCAGTGCTGGAAGAAAAGCAGAAGTAAGAAACGTCAGTGGTCAGTGGTAGTGGTTAGTGCTTACGTTTTCTTCGCTGGATTTTGCCGCGCGATGGTTGACCTTAAAGCTGAGAGAAACAACTAACCACTGACAACTGACCTCTAACTAAGAATAGATATTCATAGGTCGCGTTAGCAAGGCGATCGGATCGTCTACATTCAAGGCCTCGCGCACATAGAAGGCCTCGCCGGCCGCCACTCCAATTAACGAACCGTAGTAACGCATGCGCCATTCCATCTGATGAAGAAACGCCGGGTCGCTGATCCGGGTCGGAGGCTCATTTGATTCGGCACTGTAGAACTGCGACGCGTGGGCGCGAATCGCCTTCATCTTTCCCTCGGCAAACTCGGACACGTCAACGATAAAGGACGGTACAATTAGCCTTGAATAGACCGCGTGGGCGATCGCCGGCATCTTGATCGCGTCCAGACTGGCGGCCTCGTCATACCGGCGCATCGTGGCTAGGCGTGCGGCTTCGCGAACAACGCGCGTAGTGACCGCATGATCCGGATGCGGATCGTCCCAATGCGAAGTGAAGACCACTTTCGGCCGGCACTGTCGCAAGACTCGCACCATCGCTGTTCGCGACTCATCGTCGAGTGCAATATGGCCGTCCGGTTGCTCCAGATTCAGGCGCCCATCCAATCCCAAAATCCCTGCTGCGTCCAACGATTCTTTCGCGCGAATCTCAGGAGTGCCGCGCGTGCCCATCTCGCCGCGCGTCATATCGAGCACGCCAGTGCGATAGCCAAGCGACTTCAGCTTGAGCAGCGTTCCGCCCATCGTCAACTCAGCATCGTCGGGATGCGAGAAGACCGCCAGCACATCCAGTTGCGTTTCCGCGGTCATCGCCCTCCTGCCTACTGCTTACTGCTCATCGGTCTTATCTCGATCGTACCGTCTCCGACCGTAAACGTCAGAGTCGCGCCGCCGCTACCGGCGCGCACCTCCATCGAGCGCGGAGTGATGCTGGTTTGCTCTCTGGGTTCGAGACCCGCGTAGGTAGTCTTGATCTCGCCGGCGCGCATCACCTGAGCGTCGATATAAGCGTTGAAGCCCGGAAGCAATTCCACGCTTAAATTGCCCGCTGCCAGTTTTATATCCGCGCCCAGTCCGTGCCATCCGCGGGCCGGAATCGCGACATTAATCGCGCCGCTCTGAACTGTCGCCAACACCGAACCGCCGGTTAGAGTCAAATCGGCAACGCTCTGGAGGGCATTGAGCCGAATCGCCCCCTCAACTCCCGAGAGCTTTATCGGGCCGTTGCCGGCGTCAATTTCCAGGTCCGCTAACGCCGGTACTTTGATGTGAAAGTCGATTTTCCAGGGCAAGCCGAGCAGCGATTTGGGGAAGTCCTTTGCCACGCGCTTCATTAATTTCTTGTCATGCGTGCCAGTGGTCAGGATGCGCACATGATTGGCGTCTTCGTCAACTGCAAAGTTATTGACCGTGAGCAGTTGATCCAAATCCTCGGCGCTGCCGGCCTGCAACTCGATCTCAGCGGTTACGTCAACTTCGCTGCGTTGCCAACCTTCGATGGTGATCGAGCCCGCGGGAGCGGCAGACAGCGTTAATGTGCCGCCGTAGGCGAGCTTGCGGACTTCGTGCCGCAACGTGCTGCGCTTCATTGTGGGCACGGACACTTGGGTGGTCTTTTTGTCTTTTTGCGCCGTGGCCGGTGGAGCGAAGGGAAGGGCCGAAATGACAAGCAAGGCGAGAAGCGAAAAAAGTTTTGCGCTCGTCGGTCTTTTCACTAAAGCGATTGTGCGGGAGAACGAAAGAGTTGTCTAGCGCCGAAGGAAGTTGATGTTGCCCTGATAGTTCGTGACGGTAACTGAAGCGCGGCCATCGCCGACGTCGCCAATAATCCTACGGCCGTCGCCCAACAGTTTCATCCCCTTGTGCCAGAACTGACCCATCGAAATCTTTTCCGCCGGCGCGGTGGCCACCAAACGGAACCCGCAGTTCGCCGGGAGGCGCAACGTAATTACTCCGCGACCTGACTTGAATTCATAAGTTCCGCCCGTGGCGAACTCGCCATCGAAGTAAATGTCGCCAATTGTGTTTGACGCAAAAACGCGGGCCGCGTTGATGCCGCTCAATTCGATGTTGCCTTCGGTAGAAATGTGCGCCCGCACCAAATCACCCTGAATGTTGCTAACAGTGATCTGGCCGCGCCGGGTCTCGAGGTCGACTGAAGATCGCGCCGGCACCTGGACTTTGAAGTTTATGTCACCAACATCGTTGCGGCCGCGATTGTCGCTGACGACGTCAATCACCAGACCCACGTCCGTCTGCCGTGGATTGAAACGCGCCGTTGGAGTTTCCATGGTCGCAGTGATCTTGATCTCTTCGCGGGCCCAGGTCTCGACCGTGATTGTGCCGGAGAGGTTCTTCAATTCCAACCGCACAGTCTTGCCGGCTGGAAAGTGCCGCGAAACCTTCTGTTGAGCCAACGCCCCGGGAGACACACCCAGAGTGACGAGGAAAGCAAGAATCGCTGCTGAATTTCTCATTCGGTAAGCTGTGGCGAGCGGGTGAATCTTCATCGTAGTCGGAGTCAAATCCAGGCGCTGCGGTGCGCCTACTCAATCATAGGTCGGCAAACTCTTTCAATAGCTCAACCTTGTCGTTCAGGGCCGCGTTCAGAATTTCCTCGGTAACTTCGTCATGCGGATTCTGTGTCAGACGACTCATTGAATCGTTAACGGCGGCATCGATCACGCTCATATTACGATCGAAGGTCTCGCGCATTTGCGGGTTCCAGCGCGCCTTGTTTAGTTCAACTCTCTGATTCCAGTACGCGACGACCTGCTGTTGCTGACGAAAACGATCCTGCACAGAAGATCCATTTAGCGCAAGCGGAGCCCCTGAGGTCTGGACCCCGGAATCAGCTGCCGAGAAAGTGAAGCGGCGCAAGCCGACGGTTGTGACCACTGAAACCACGATAATGATCGCGGTAACGGCGGCTGCCAGTTGTGGGAATGACAATTCCCAGCTTCGGTTCATCAAGCGAAACCACCAACCCGCGCCCGGCGGAATTGATGCCGGCGATGGCACAGACAACTCGCTCTCGAGCGTGTTGCTAATGCGTAGCCATAGGGCTCGCTCGTTTGGCACAGCGTCGTACTCGCCGCGATGTTCGCGACAAAAACCCACAATAGCTTCAAGGTCATTGCGCGCTTCGGCGCAAGGCCCGCAAACGCTGAGATGCGTTTCGATTCTGTCGTAATCTGACTGAGGGAGCGACCCGTCAACGAAATCGCTGAGTAAATCCTGATACTTCTCGCAGTTCATTGTTACAACCTCTGATGCGCCGCGCGCTGATAAACAAGCCTCGGACAGCGCGACTCTCGCGGTCCCAAAGCAATAAAGGGGAGACTGCGTTTGGTGATGCAGCGGGCGAATTCGACCCGCCTGCTTGTCAAACTGGCCCTTTTTCCCGGACCCGCCCAAAAATCGGGCACGTTTCTTGGTTGCTAGTGCGGCTTATTCTGTTGCCTGAGAAGACCCCGTAATTTCATACGGGCCTTATGTAATTGCGATTTTGACGTCCCGACGGAAACGCCCAGCATCCGGGCGATCTCTTCGTGCTCGTGTCCTTCGATGTCATGCAACGTGAATACAGCCTTGTATCCAGGCGGCAATTGCGCAATTGCCTTGTCCAGGGCTATGCGATCCACGACCGGCATGGCGTTCGGGTTTTCAGTCCCCTTGACGATCTGAATCGGTGCTTCGCCGTCCTCGGTCGTTTGTTCCAAACGCACGCCGCGCTTACGAAAGTGCATTAGCACCTGATTGACCGTCAGACGATGCAACCAGGTAGTAAATGCCGACTCGCCGCGAAAGCTGCCAATCTTCCGAAAGAGCTGAATAAAGACTTCCTGCGCCAGATCTTCCGCTTCGGTCACGTTCCCGGTCATGCGCAGGCAAAGTGAATATACGCGGCGATTGTGACGCTGGTAAAGCTCTTCGAAGGCTTTCATATCACCTTCGGCAGACTTTTGCGTCAGCTCGTAATCCGAAGTTCGCGGTGTCTCAGTTTCGCTTGCTGTCACTTGTTCGTGCGATCGGCATGCGACTCCAGGGCGCGCTCCTCCAACTGAAAGCGCATTTCATTGCCTACCCGCCTTGAAAACTATTTATCGATCGCGCTTTTTAGTATCCGATCATAGGAGGGCGCTGACAAGCCGGGAATCTATCCAGGCCTGCATTCGCGCCTTAATTCAATGGCTCTGCGAAAGATTCAGCAACAATTTAAGTAGACAGTCCCCGGATTCGAACTTCATTCTACCGGGCCGATCCCTCGGCGATGAAAGACCCGCCGTAGCCGCGCGAGGTGGCGGCCGCGGTTGAGATTCCGGTCGGCGTCAATTATCGCACGCGCGCCACGCGCGAACGTGGTGAAGCCGTCGAGCTGAAAGTGGCTCTCGAGAATGATCCGGTCAGCGATTTCGGGCTGCATTGCCGTTCGGATATCCCACAAGGTCGCCGACCAGATTTGCCCATTATCGTGTTCGTCGGCGTTGTCGCCGTGATCGAACGATTCGTAGGTTAATTTTTCATCCACCCTGCGGATACAGGGCGGCTGGTGCTCGGTGTCTTTGATCCCGTCCCAGGTCCCTACCGACGTTCGATAGTATTGAGTCTTCTTCCCGGCGAAGAAACTTGCCGCAAAATAATCGCCAAAACCTTCACCCATCGCGGCCGCCTCAGCCGACTGGCCAAAGCCCGGACAGATAGCATCCTGAATCGCGTGCCCTAATTCGTGAAGAATAATCTCAGCATCCTCGGCATCGTCGATGCCGCCAAGTCCGAACGTCAGACTACTGTCATGCGGGCTAAACCAGGAATTGTCATCGTCGGTCCCGTTGGCATCGACGGGAAGGGGCGCGCGAAAGATAGCGCGCGATCCGCGGAAGCCCAACGACTCTAAATAACCGATCGCCCGATCAATATGGTAATACGCCATCACTTCTTCGAACGCGGGATGGTTACTCTCGAAGCAGAACTTCCGGTCAGGCTGATGCACGCGTTTCTTGGTCAGTTGAGTAGTCACCCGGCGTCCATCAAGGCGGCCGCTGGAGTTAAGGTCCCGCAGCGTTACCGTCGAGTAAGCGTCGCTGGGCGGAGGTTGCCGGTGTCCATCCTTTAGCAGACGGTCCGAGCCTCCGAGCGCAATTACCGGATTGGGATCGAAGACCCTGGCCATGCCATTGGCCTCAGCCAGATTGTCGTACTTACGCAGAATCCGCCCGGTCTCTCCGTCCACAAAAATGACCCAATCCTGACGCGGCATTCGGCTGCGTACCCGAACGCGAAAAGCCGGCCGCAGTTTCGACTTGAGCGGAAACCACATTCGTTCGCAGGAACAGATGCGAGCGAGGCGCGGCTTTCTTGTCGCGCTGCGCAATGCTCGTTTGCGGGCAGAGGCCTGTGTCACCTTGAATTCAGCGGACGGTTCGGCGAGTTCCCTTGGCAGTGCGCGATTTTTCACCAGATAGATGTGTCCGTCTCGACCGAGGTGCACGGTGACATAGGCGCGGTATATTGGGAGTCTCTTTAGTCGCTGTTGGTGGATGATGTGGTGCGCTCCCAGACTCTCAATCGTCCGAGTGCGTCGCAAACGAATTCCTTCGAGGGCCAGAATTTCTTTGTTGGCCTTAAGGAAATCGTGAGCGATCAGTGCGGGCCGGCCCCGATGTGGTTTGGTGCGGAATCCCCAAACTTCCTTTGGCGTGCCGTAAAGCGTTCCCGGAACGACCTTGAACCCTTTCAGCAATTCCATGAGTCTCCTCCTGAGGGCGGGATTGGGCGCCCAATCTTACTCTCCGAGAGTGCCACGGCAAAGCTCTTGCTTACGTCCAGTAGGTCCGATCGAGCGAGCGATAGTGCACCGCTTCGGCAACGTGAGTTGACTGGATGTCGGGTGAGTTTTCCAAATCGGCGATCGTGCGGCTGACTTTGAGGATTCGATCATAGGCCCGCGCGGATAAGCCGAGCCGCAACATCGCGCGTTCCAGCATCGTTTCGCCTTCGGCATCGATCCGGCAGTAACGGCGAATTAGACGCGGAGTCATCGTGGCGTTTGAAAAGATTCCCTCCGCGGCGAACCGTGCGCGTTGGCGTTCCCGCGCGTTGATAACGCGCTGGCGGATCATCGCGGAATCTTCAGCGTCGGGTGGTGTATCGCCGGTAAGCTCGCGAAAGCGAACGGCGGGAACGTCGATGTGAATGTCGATGCGATCCAGTAGCGGCCCGGAGATGCGGCCAACATAGCGTTGAATTTGCAGCGGCGTGCAGCGACACTCACGCGTCGGGTCATTCCAAAATCCGCAGGGACAGGGATTCATTGCAGCCGCCAACATGAACGAAGCGGGAAAAGTCAGGGACATCGCGGCGCGGCTGATAGTTACTTTCTGATCTTCGAGCGGCTGCCGCAAAACTTCCAGCACGCTGCGATCGAATTCAGGCAGTTCGTCCAGGAACAGAACTCCCTGATGGGCCAGCGAAACTTCTCCTGGGCGCGGTATTGCCCCGCCGCCAACCAGGCCTGCGTCGCTGATCGTGTGATGGGGCGATCTAAAGGGTCTCTCCGTTACCAGTCCGGCGCGGCCCGTCAATCCGGCGACGGAATGAATCTTGGTTAGTTCCAGCGCGGCTTCAAATTCGAGCGGTGGCAGAATCGTCGGCAGCCGTTTTGCCAGCATCGTCTTTCCTGAGCCGGGCGGACCGATGAGTAAGATGTTGTGTCCGCCGGCAGTCGCAACTTCGAGAGCCCGTTTGGCAGCCTGCTGGCCGCGCACTTCGCGAAAGTCGACGGCGTAGCGCTCGTCATGAATTAGCAGTTCCGCCGGATCGACGCGAATTGGCGGCGGAGGATTCTCGGATCTAATGGCCGCGATCATTTCTACGGCGTTCCGCAGATCGGTGACCGCATATACGTTGACATCAGAAACGACGGCCGCCTCTTTTGCGTTTTCGTCTGGCAGCAAGATGTGTTTCGCTTCGGATTGCCGCGCGCGCAGCGCAATTGGCAACGCGCCACGGATCGGACGAACTCGTCCATCGAGCGATAGCTCGCCCACGGACAGAATGTCGGTCAGATGCTTCGTGTCGCCCAGATCGCCGTTGGCCCCCAGAATGCCGAGGGCAATCGGCAGATCGAAACTGGCGCCTTCCTTGCGGACGTCGGCCGGCGCCAGGTTGATTGTGGTCTTGTGAAAGGGAAAAAAGAACGCGCTGTTGTTAATGGCCGCTCGGATGCGCTCGCGCGATTCGCGAACGGCGAGATCAGGCAGGCCGACGATGGTGACCGTTGCGGGAGTGTCCGTCTCGTTCCGCACCGGAGTAAGATCGACTTCCACGTCGACCAGATTGGCGTCGATGCCATAGACGGCGGCGGATTGGGTGCGGAAGAGCATGGGAGTTTGTGACCCAGACTTTTAGTCTCTGATTGGAATCCAGATTATGACGGTGGCCGCTTTCATGGATTACACAGACCGAAGTCTGCGCTACTTAAACGAGCACGAGCGCGCCTCTTCCGAAGCGCGCTCGCCATTTTTTTATCGGTCGCATTAAAGCGACCGTCTATCACTTACTTATTCAGACAACTGGCAACGAATTATTTCCGTCGCGAACTGGGGGCACTCGGTGCGCCCGGCAGCTTGATTTCCTGTCCGGCCTGCAACTCAACATCGGGTCCAATGCCATTCAGCCGTGCCAACTCGTCGGCAGACAATTTATGCGCGGCGGCAATCCTGGCAATCGTGTCACCCTTGCGAGCGCGTACCTTGGTCAGACTGGGAGCACTGTTTGCGTCCGCTGTCGTCGGTGTGTTTCGGCGCCAGTTGGTTAACCTGACACTGTTGTTAGGAACAACCAGTTTATTCGTCGACTTGGTGTCGGTTCCCGCGTTCATTGATTGCAGCGTTGCGACGCTGACGCCCGTCCGATTCGCAACCGACTGTAACTCTTCTCCCGGAGCTATTGTAATCACTCGCGCTGTGTCACGCCGATCGTTAGGAACGCGTTTAAGAACAGACGCAAGCTGTTTCGACTTACCCGCGGGCACGCGAACTATGTACGACTCGCCTCGCGGAGTGGTGTCACGTCTAAGTTCCGGATTCAACGCTTCGATATAGTCAACGCTGCTGTCGGTCGCGTCGGCAATCAAACGCAAACTGGTGGCGTACTGAACCGCGACGCTGTCAAACGCCATGGGAGCCTCGGGCCGAATCCCATGAAAGCCATACTTTTCGGGATTCTTCGCGATTAGGATCACGGCCAGAATATTAGGAACGTAGTTGCGCGTCTCCTGGGCAATGTACGGATAAATCTTCCAGTAGTTCGCTGCACCCGCGCGGGAGATGGCGCGATCGACATTCAAGGCACCGGTGTTGTAGGCCGCCATGGCCAGCAGCCAGTCGCCGTTGTAGCGCTTGGCGAGGTCTTTCAAGTACCTGGCCGAGGCGCCGGTAGGTTTTTCAATACCGTTACGCTCATCAACCCAGGCAGTCTGACGCAATCCGTACTGCGTGCCCGTGCCGCTCACGAACTGCCACAAACCAGACGCCGCGGCCCAGGAGCGGGCCCTCGGGCTCCACGCACTTTCCACCTGACCGAGCCAGGTAATGTCTTCAGGCACGCCCTCGCGACGGAAAGTTTCACGCGCGATCTTCATGTATCGACCTGAACGCCGCAGACCGGCTTCCATCGTCGAGCGTCCGCGTCCCTGGTAGTAGTTGATGTACTGCTGAATAAGCGGATTGGTCGTGAAGTTAAAGTCGAGCGAGTTCTTTGCCTGCTCGAGTTCGGCGATGTCCGTCTCAGAAACTTTCTTTTCGGTTTCGGTCAGGATTAGTTTGCTAAGCGGATCGAGCGGTGAAGGATCGAAACCCTGCTGCCGGAAACCAATCATCACCTGCTTCGGCTGCTGGACTCTGGCGACCTCGGTTTGCTCAGCCTTCGGATTCGCCGGTCCCTGCGCGACAACCGGTGTCGCGTTCTGTTGTGGCGTGGCTTGAATTAGCGGCACCTCTTCGCGATAAACCTTCTCGACCAACTCAAGGTAGAAGGTCTGCAGACGCTGACTGCCGCGCACATCGAGCCCGGACATCAGAATCTCGTCCACGGCCTTGTCGAATTCATCGCGAGCCTGGTCGCGCTTGTTATCTTCCAGGTTGAGTTTGCCGTTGCGAAAATGATCGTTGGCGCGCTCAATGATCTGATCTACGCGTGGGTCAGTTTTCTGAACCTCGGTTTGAATCTCGCGGGCGGAAGAACCGCCGGGCTGGGCCTGGACAACTGCGGGAATGAAAATCGCTGCGGCAAATAAAAAGGCGCTCGCAGCTAAACTAATGGGACTACGGGTCATCAATCGTTGTTCTCCTCTGATAATGCTTTGGGCGAATCCACGACTGCGACTTCCACCTGAGTCGCACCTGCGGCATTCACTACTAGTAAACTACTAAACCATACGGAATGTGGAAAAGTTCCGGTTTTTCGTGGCTTGAAAATCGGCCACCTGAGGGCCGAGGTTATCACACGAGTCAGGGGGTGTCAAACCAAAGTAATTCAGCAAAATCGGCCTGAAAGCCCCTTGTTTTCCACAGAGATCCGCAATCCCTACACGCTCATGAAGAGCAGCACCGCGATCAATGGCGGCGCCAGCACCAACAACAACAAAAGCAGCCACAAAAGCAACCTTCTGGTCGTTTGGCTCCGGTCGCTGCCCTCCGTCATATGCTGCCAACTCCCCTGGGTTACTTAATTTCCAGCAGCTATCGAAAATCACGACGTCCACTGGCGGCCTGGGGCAGGCGAACAGGTCGCTGCGTAGACCCAAGCGCGGGTACCACCTTATCCTTTAACGCCTCCCGGATGACCTGTCGCATATTGTCCACAAAGACCAATTCAATGTCCTTGAACAGCTCCTTCGGTACTTCGTCCAAATCCCTGCGATTTAGTGCCGGCATAATGATCTTGGTCACCCGCGCACGCCGCGCAGCCAGAACCTTCTCTTTGATGCCTCCCACCGCCAGAACATTACCGCGCAAAGTGATTTCGCCGGTCATGGCCACATCTTTTCGCACCGGTCTCAGCGATAAAGCCGAGATCAGAGCCGTAGCCAGGGTGATGCCGGCAGACGGACCATCCTTGGGAATTGCTCCCTCGGGAATGTGAATATGCAAATCGAACTTGCTGAAGTCGTCCGGATCTATTTGCAGCTCTTTGGCGCGCGACTTGGCGTACGAATATGCTGCCTGCGCTGACTCGCGCATTATTTCGCCAAGCTGCCCAGTCAGGACCAGACTTCCTTTTCCTTTCATGCGCAAGGCTTCGACAAACAGGACGTCTCCACCGACCACCGTCCAGGCAAGCCCGGTCGCGACACCAATCTGGTCTTTCTTCAAGACCTCTTCGGGAATAACTTTGGGCGCGCCCAGAAATTCGTGCAAATTTTTGAGCGAGACACGGACGACACCGTTCTGGCCTTCCCCAATACGTCGAGCGACTTTGCGGCAGATCGATCCGATCTCTCGTTCGAGTTGGCGGAGACCAGCTTCGTGGGTATAGCGCTGAATCATCGCTGTGAGAGCTGTGCGCGAAAAATTCAAGTCACGTGAAGTGATACCATTTTCGTCCATTTGCTTGGGTAACAAGTGGCGATAAGCTATCTCCAGCTTCTCTTCTTCGGTATATCCGGCAAGGCGGATCACTTCCATACGATCGCGCAAGGCCGATTGGACCGTGTCCAGAATATTTGCCGTGGTCATGAAAATCACGTTCGACAAATCAAACGTGACGCCCAGGTAGTTATCGCGAAAACTATTGTTCTGTTCCGGGTCGAGAACTTCGAGCAGTGCGGACGACGGGTCTCCACGAAAGTCCGCGCCGACCTTGTCGATCTCATCGAGCATGATCAGTGGATTGTTCGTGCCGGCTTGCTGGATTGCCTGGATGATGCGGCCGGGCATCGCGCCGACATAAGTGCGACGGTGACCGCGAATCTCAGCTTCATCATGGACGCCCCCAAGGCTGAGCCGCATGAACTTTCGACCCAAAGCGCGCGCGATCGAGCGTCCCAGACTCGTTTTGCCCACACCTGGCGGGCCAACCAAACATAGGATCGGTCCCTTTGGTTTCTCTTTCAGTTTGCGCACGGCCAGAGCTTCGATGATGCGCTCTTTCACCTTCTCTAATCCGTAGTGATCCTCGTTCAAAATGCGCTCAGCTTTATGCAGGTCGAGATTGTCTTTGGAAGACTTTGACCACGGCAAGTCGGTCATAATCTCCATCCAGTTGCGCAGCGTTGCAGTTTCAGCCGCATCAGGATGCATGCGTTCGAGCTTCTTTAGTTGCCGCAGCGTCTCTTCCTCAGCGGGCTTAGGCATCTTGGCCACTTCAACTTTCTCGCGGAACTGTTGCAGCTCCTCAGCCAGCTCGTTCCCTTCCCCCAATTCGGTCTGAATGGCCTTCATCTGCTGGCGTAGATAGAATTCGCGCTGTGATCTATCTATATCGGCCCGCGCCTGCGTATTGATTTCCTGCTGCACGGTCAGCACTTCGATTTCTTTGTTGAGCAGCTCGTTTACGCGTCTGAGCCGCGCAGTGGTGTCCGCAATCTCGAGCACGGATTGTGCGTCTTCGACTTTCAGTTCCAGGTTCGAGGCGGAGAGATCCGCCAGCCGGCCCGCGTCGTCGAGATTCGCGATGATGGCCATTACTTCCGGAGAGATGTTCTTGCCAAGGTTTGCCGCCTTTTCCATCGACCCGCGCACATTGCGCATCAGTGCTTCAACCTCGAGCGATCGCTCAGGCGCCAGCACTTCCGGCATCACCTGCAATTTCGCCAGCAAAAACTCGCCAGCTGAATTCACCGATTTAATTTGTGCGCGCGACACACCCTGGACGAGAATGCGAATGCGCCCGTCGGGCAGCTTCAGCATTCTCATAATTACGGCCACGGTTCCGACCTGATGGAGATCGTCCTGCTGCGGTTCTTCCTTATCAAGATCCTTCTGACAGGCGAGCAGGATCATCCGATGCTCCCCAAGCGCTTCGTCGACGGCCCGAATCGATCGGTCACGCGAAACAAACAGCGGCACGATCATGAACGGGTAAATCACAATGTCGCGCAGCGGCAGTAGCGGTAACTCGTCGGGGATCTGCAACTGCGGCTCAGCTTCGTTGAGTGCGAGTCCTTCAGTAAGTTCTTCGTTAATGTTTTCTGACATTTTATGAATCTGATTTCTTCCTAATCGGTCACTCCGGCCTCGGCAATGGGAACTCTGAATTCCGACCCGCGGCGATCTTTTATCTTCGGCAAATGGATTGTCAGAACGCCGTTTGCCAACTCAGCAGTCGCATCCTTTACGCTGATCGTCCAACGCAGGGGTACCTCTCGATTAAATTGGCCATAGCTTCGTTCGGAACAAAGATGCGTCACGATTCGCTGCCGGGAACGCCGTTTCTTCTTTTCGCCACAAATGCGCAACTTGTTACTGTGCAAGCCAATCTTGATCTGACTGGCAGTCACCCCCGGTAGTTCGATGCGCAGGCAAATCGCGTTGGCTGTCTCGCAAAGGTCGACCGGCGGCGCCCATGCGCCCGCGATCGTCGGCACTTGCGCTTCGGCGGCTTCCTGTAAGACTGAAAAAAGTCGCCCGATGCGTTCAGTCAAACGCTTAAGCTCGATCCGTTCCAGACCCGCCGCGCCTACACTCTTAACCATGTTAAGTCCGTCCGCTGGTACGCCAACGCCGCACCGCTATCAGCGCCCAAATAAACTCAATCAATCCAAATGGCCATGCGCCCTGCAGAAAACCGTAAAGCGACCCTAACACACAGGCCAGGGCAAATCCGAGCACGAACCAATGGCTGCGCTTTTCGAACGCGTAGCAAACCAACATCGCAGTTACCGCAAATAAACCGAAAAGCGTGAGCGGGTTCAAAAAGTTTGCCGCGACCGCATTTTGGATCCCAAGAAACGCTCGACCGATCAATCCTAGGTCCTCTTTGGCATGCCGCCCTGGCGCGCCCGCACCAGGGTCTTCAATTCATTCATGAATTCGGAGACGTCCTCGAACTCAAGATAAACGGACGCAAATCGCACGTACGCCACCTTATCCAATTCTTTCAAGCGGCGCATGATCAGTTCGCCGATCTTGCTGGTGGGCCGTTCGCGCTCCGGAGACTCCTGCACGTACTTTTCCACGGCATTAACGATACTATCCAGCTTCGCCGGCGGAATTGGTCGCTTCTCACAGGCGCGCAAGAGTCCCGCCATTACTTTGTTCCGATCGAAAGTCTCGCGCGTTTGGTCTTTCTTGGTCACCATGTAGGGGATCTGGTCTATTCGCTCATAGGAGGTAAAGCGCCGCTCGCACTTTAAGCATTCACGGCGTCTCCGAATCGAATCGCCTTCCCGCGACTCGCGCGAGTCAACGACTTTGTCTTCAATAAAACCGCAGAAGGGGCATTTCATAGTTTTTCGATCCTCACTGTTGTTAACTTGTGCTCAAGCATTGTCACGCGCCTTCAGCCAGCGCGACTCTCTCGTCTTCCACCGCGTGCTCGACCGATTGCACGGAAATCAGGGCGCGCAGACGAGTAATGTTGATGTCACCGCGCAGAAAATAGAAGAAGCCAAACAACGCCGCGGGAGCGAAGTCTACCAGGTGGAGAATGATTGCGACGGCGGCCGCCTGCTCGCGGGCCACGCCAAGAAGAACCAGCGCCGCGCCTGTGGCGGCATGAAAAGCGCCCGCTGCGCCGCCCGGAGTCGGGACCGCCGAGCCGACCATCGACCAACCCATCACAAACAGTATTTCCGCGATTCCGAACGGTAATCCAAACGCACGGCAAACCAGGAGATTGCCCAAAGCAACCGACCCCCACAACAGGACCGACAAGCAAACGCTGAGGGTCAATTGGCGGATGTTCGACATGACGCTCAAAGCCGTCGCCAGTTGCTCCAGCGTGCTCAGCACGGCGCGCTTCAATCTGGCGCCGAGGCGCGATTCTCCCTTGACCTTTCGATCCAGCCAAACAATTACCCTCGAAGATCGCCGTTTGAACCAAATCAACAGGACAACTATCACCGCTAGCAGACCGACCAGCAGCCACCCAACAGTGCGAGCCTGAGAAAACGCCTCGGCGGTGTTGGCGGACGGTTTAAGCCAAAGCAGGTTAACGGCGAAAATCGACACGACCGCAATCGTGTCGTACAAACGCTCAACCATGATGGTGACAAAAGACGCGGCCGGGCGCACGCGCTTGTCCCGCATCGGCAAAACGACCGGGCGTACAACCTCGCCGGCGCGGCCAATCAGTAAAATGGCGCCAAATCCCACCGTCGTGGCGATCCAGATTTCACGGAGGCTTGCTTTGGTCAAAGGCGCGAGCAGTACCTGCCAACGAATCGCGCGCCAAAGGTAACCCAGCAAGACAATTCCCGCCCCCAGCAGGATTAGTCGCCAGTCTGATCTTTGGACGGCGAGTTTGACTTGCACCCAGTCCAGCCGGCGGCCGAACCACCAGATAATCGCGACTGCCAGAAGAAGCAGCGCCGCAAATTCCAGGTACTTGCGATATTTTGCCAAGGCTCTTTTTTTGCGACTCAGTTAATAACGTTACTTCAAAAAGGGCGGGAGGATAACTTGACTAAAATCAGAACGCGACCACAAGATATGGTGTGGCTTCGCAAGCCTACAACAGTTTAATGGTGCTTGCAAGAATCGCCTAAGATACGGCTCGTTAGGGAGCGATGGTCGTTGGGTCGCGTCAATTAATTTGCCAACGGAACTTTGTTTTGCAGCCGGACGTAAGACGGTTCGAGTCGGGCGAGGACCCGACGGTTTTGACAACGACCAGCGAAATCGGAGAACTCAAAACGTGGGAGCCGCCAAGAGCTTGGCTACCAACGAAGGCGCGGAATTAGTTAGAAGGTGCCGGGCAGGCGATGGCGCGGCCTGGGAAGAGATTGTCCAAAACTATACTCGCCGCATCTATAACCTCGCTTACCGCTTCACATCGCGGGCTGATTCCGCGGAAGACCTGACCCAGGAAGTCTTCATTCGGGTTTATCGATCACTCGAACAGTACAATCCGAAACAAGGTGATTTGCAGAACTGGTTGATGCGGTTGGCTCGAAACCTGGTCATTGACGACTATCGCAAACGGCAACGCGCCCCCCAGGACGAATTGGCGGATGACCTGGAGGTTCACCAATATCATCTGCGAGCCGCTGGAGGTTCGGCGCAAAGGGAGATGGAGCGCCGCGAACTCGGAGCTCAGGTCCAGGCAGGAATCGACAAGCTTTCGCCGGACTTGCGCACCTGCGTAATCCTGCGCGACATCGAAGAGCTCAGTTATCAGGAGATTGTCGACTTACTAAAAATACCTGAGGGAACGGTGAAGTCGCGCATCAATCGAGGGCGTATTGAACTTGCGAAGATTCTCCGTCGTATGCGTGTAGTGGAGGCGTAGTGTCCGCAAGCCCGACCGTTAAGGAGGGCTTCGATGCGGAAACGAGAGATCAGAGGTAAACAGAATGCTTTGTCACGAATTTGAAGATCAACTGACGGACTATCTCGACGGCTCGCTCGGCGGGCAGGCAAACAAGGATTTTGCCGAACACGCGATGAGTTGTCCCGTCTGTCATGATCTGCTCGGCGAAGTGAAGAACACTCTACTTGCCTGTTCGGCCTCGGAAGCTCCGGAGGCGGGGGCCGGTCTGGAAGCTCGCATCCTCCTGACCACGATTCCCGAGACGGCGATTACTTGTTCGGATTTTGAAGAGCATCTGACGGACTATCTCGACGGATTCTTGCTGGCCCCTCTTTATCACCGTTGGGAACGGCATGCGGCGATGTGCGCGAGTTGCAGTGAACTGCCGGGCGATGTGGTCCGGGCCATCGGCGCTTGCTATACATACAAACAGGACGAACTGACAGCGCCCGCAGGACTCGAAGCCCGCATCCTGCAGAGCACCATCGGCAATGTTCTGCCACAGCAGGTGCGCGCTCCGTTTACGGCTCGCTTGATTGAATGGATGCGGGGAGCACTGGATCCGATCGTCTCGCCGCAACTGGCGTCAGTGGCGACCATGTTGCTGGTATCGGTGTTCGTTTTGACCAACACAGTCTCGACCGATGGTTCGGTCAATGGGATCTATCAGGCAAGCCTGCAGTTGGCCGAACGCACTGCCGGGAACGCTTCAAAGAGTTCAGCGCTTCCCAACGGAGTGAAGAAACTGGCCGACGATCTGATGGGCGGAGATGACGGCTCGGGAAAAGGAAATGATAATGCGAACAAGAACAAGAATGGATCGAATCAAGATGGCGCGCCGAGTGGCTCGCAAAGCAAGCCGAAAAGCGAAGGCTCGCAGCAAAACAAGAGTCAATAGCCTGGGTTTTGCAGTACAAGGAATCTAATGAACTGCGCCTATCACACCAGGAACCCGGCCGCCGTGCAATGCAGCCAATGCGCACGGCCGCTCTGCACCGCTTGCGATCATCGCATTCGCGGTTTTCCTTTCTGTCAGGACTGCATCGTCGCGGGCGTCGAGATGCTGCGGTACCAGCAAACGCGCACGACGGATCAAAATGTCATCCGCCGCAAGACTTCGCCGTTTGTCGCAACTTTGCTGTCGTTCTTTGTTCCCGGACTGGGTGCCGCTTACAACGGCCAGACTTCGAAAGCCATCGTTCATTTCGCGATCTTTGCCAGCTTCTTTCAGATGGCGGTCGTCACCGACGGCGTAACGTTCTTTGTCCTCGGGGTGGTCGGCACCTGGCTGTTTGCGGCGGTTGATGCCTGCCGCACGGCACAATTGATGCGCGCCGGCCTGGCGCCCGACGCCGAAGAAGACGCGATCGCTCGCCAATTGTATGGCAATCCGTTCGCCTGGGGCGTGACGTTGGTGGTACTCGGAACGATTTTTCTGGCGCACACTCTACTGGGATTCCAGTTTCCGGTGCGCCGTACTCTGCCGGTAGCTCTCGTGGTTCTGGGCGCGTACATGTTGTTCGATTATCTAAAGCGGCGGCGGCGGCGTGAAGAGTTGCGGGCGTTTGACACGAACAACCCGCCACCCTCGGTAGTAGCCAACTGGCCACGAGGTTCCAGCAGATTTGAGACTGGTGATTTTCCGACGCATGCCAGTCCGCGTCAGCTGAATTCGGCGAGATTCAAGTAGGGCGAGAAATAGTCTTTAAGACCGATTCAAGGATCAAGAGGTTTTCATTCATGGCAATTATCTACGCACTTGGTCGCGGCGGCGCAGTGATCGCATTAATTCTTCTCGTCGTGGCCTTGCTCAAACAGTTAATCGTGATGGTTGGTTTTTTGCTGGCGCTGGTGAAGTTCGCCATCGTCATCGCTTTTGTGGCCGTTTTGGTAATGATCGTTCTCGCCATCTTTCGCGACCGCTCGAGACGCAAGCACGAAGCTGAAAATATCTAAACGGACGATTCGAGCACTGAGGCAATGACCTCCCACCCCTGATCACGCGCAGACGCGTGCGTCGCAATCAAATCAAACCGAATCAGCACCCCTCTCTCGCCGTTTGCGTTCCCGTTTCTCGTATGATAGGGTTTCGCGCTCTAGCAGCAATCCAGGATAGTCAGGCCTGAATCCACGCGACCCGGCATTCAGTTCTCTGTCCGCTGTTAGTTCTTCAAGCAGGGTTCTTTAGATCTTCTAGTGGGTTCTTAATTTAAGACCTCGCAATTGTAGTTTTCAGTCGCCTATGTCGGCGTCTGTTACTTTCGCGGTCGTTCATGCGGCCCCGCTTTACAAGCACGCTTGAACTGATCGACAGGAGCAGAATGATGACCCGAGACGACCGTTTCTATGCTTTTATCGTCGCCCGTACTTCTCGTTCCAGAGCCCATATTCGTCGCATTTGCGTCCATAAACGCTGGTTAAGACTGTCCGCAGTGGCGCTTGTCGCCGTCGCGGGCGGTTTGCTTTATGGGTTTTACGGCCTAACCCAGCAGGCGGAACATCTGCGCATTGAGCACGAAAACCAACGCCTGCGCGCCGAGAACGAAAAGCAGCGGCAGGAGCTGCAAAAGCTGGATAACCGCGTTGATGCCGTAGAGCAGTCTTCACGAAAGCTGGCGGAGATTTCCGGCGTACAGGAAGAACAAAAAGCTGTCCACGGGCAGGGCGGTCCCGCACGTCCGGTTGACAGCGCCGCGACGTTGGCCGCCTTGGAATCGAAGACCGCGAAAGTGGAGCGCCAACTTCATATGTATGAAGGCTTCCTGCGCCAACATGGCGTCATACCGTCGCTTTGGCCGGTGATGGGAAAGCTCGAGAGCGGTCTCGGTGGACGACGCAACCCGTTCGGCGGCCGCGGCTTTGAGTACCACGAAGGCCAGGACATCGACGCTCCTTACGGCACGCCGGTCCAGGTCGCCGCCAGCGGCCGCGTGATCATCGCGGGACGCCAGCGAGGCTATGGCAACGTTGTCTATGTAGATCATGGCAATGGTTTGTCGACTCGTTATGGTCACCTATCTGAGATTGATGTGACTGTCGGTCAGACCGTGACGCGTGGTCAAACAATCGGGCTGGTTGGCTCAACCGGACGCTCGACGGGTCCCCACCTGCACTATGAAGTGCGTATCAACAATCAACCGGTCGATCCTCGGCAGTATTTACCGGGAGTTGAAAAGCAGTAGACATAAGTTTGGAGTACCGACTTCAGTCGGCTCAGTCGGCGTTACCTCGGTTACTAAACCGACTGTAGTTGGAACTCCAAAACACGATCTGTAAATAGACGACACCGGTTCCAGTCATTGCCTTTTCGGATCTCAAGCCTTCTGGTAACATCCATCCGCCCCTGATTCTTGGTTAATCACAAAGGAAACTTTCAATGACTTCGAAGTACTCACGCGCGACCGCGCTGTTGCTTTCACTTCTGTTCTTTATAAGTCTGGTTCCCGTTTCCGTGCTGGGCGACGAAGGGATGTTCCTGCCCGACACCCTCAACCAGCTGCCACTCAAAAAGCTGCAACAGCGGGGCCTGAAGATTCCCATCACGGACATTTACAACCCCAACGGCCCGAGTATTAAGGACGCCGTAGTGATTGTCGACGGTGGTACCGGCGAGTTTCTTTCGCCTGAAGGCCTGATGCTGACGAACCATCACGTCGCTTTTGACGCGCTGGTTGCCGCATCGGACGCGACGAAAGATTATTCGACTAACGGTTACCTCGCGAAAAATCGCAGCGAGGAGTTGCCGGCCAAAGGCTACACAGTTCAGATCCCGCAGGAGTTGAAGGACGTAACCGCGGATGTTTTAGGCGGGTTAACCGACACGATGCCCACACAGGAGCGCAACGCCGCGATTGCGGGCAAGGCGCAGGCGCTGGCCGACGCCCATACGAACCAGGCTGAAGGGATTCGAGCCCAAGTGCTGCCGCTGAATGAAGGCATGTCTTATTACTTGTTCAGCTATTTGATGCTGCGCGACGTGCGGATCGTGTACGCCCCGCCCAAGAACATTGGCTTCTTCGGGGGCGATCCGGACAACTTCGAATGGCCCCGTCACTGTGGCGACTTCACGTTCATGCGTGCGTACGTCGGCGCCGATGGCAAGCCCGCGGATTACTCGACGAGCAATGTGCCTTATAAACCAAAGAAGTTTCTCAGTATCTCGATGGCCGGAGTAAAAGAAAACGACTTCGTGATGGTAATGGGTTATCCCGGCTCGACGCGACGCTATCGCGAAAGCTATTCGATCGCCTACAACCAGGATGTGGCGCTGCCTGTACAGATCGACATTTTTACTAAGCAGCTCGAGGCTCTCCGAAACGCGGGGAAAGAGGATCGGGAACTTCAAATCAAGCTTCAAAGCAGAATCTTCGACATCTCCAACACCTTGAAAGACCTCGAAGGCTCAGTACTGGCAATGCGACGCGCGGGCATTGTCGAGAAGCGGCGCGCGGACGAAGCCGCCTTTATGCGCTGGATCAATGAAAACCCGGACCGGCAGAAGAAGTACGGCCAGGTCTTGCCGGGTTTGCAAAAGGCCTACGACGAGCTATTAAAGACCCAGCCGGGTGACATTCTGGTTCAGCAAATCGCCGGGCTCAGCGACGTTTTCCAGATTCTCTCGATAATCAGCGCCGTCGCCGCAGACAAAGAAAAGCCGCAGGCCGAAAGAAATCCGAACCTCGGAATGCTCGCCTTGCGCGCGCGTGCAGCCCTTGAAGAAATTTTTGCAGATCGTCTTCCGGAGTTTGAGCGTGAGCTGCTGGCTTTCTATCTGCGCAAAGCCGCCGAACTTCCTGCCGGACAAAAGATCCCGGCGGTTGAGAAACGGTTTGGGAACCTTTCCGGCAAGGCCCGGATCCACGCCGAAGAAGAGTTTGCCCGGGCGCTCACCGACAGCAAGAACCTGAATTCAGTTCAGGGAGTTTCCGCGTTGTTCGAGATGACGCCCGCGAAGCTGCGCGAGTTGAACGAACCTTTGATCGATTTTGCCAGCGAAATCTCTGCGCTGAGCAACCAGGCGCAGATGCGCACCCGGGCCTTCAATGCCACCGTGTCGAACTGGCGACCGTTGTTGGTTCGTGGCATGTCCGAGATGCGCGGCATCAAGCCTTATCCCGACGCGAACCGCACGCTGCGCTTCACCTATGGCGATGTAAGAGGCTATGTCCCCCATGACGCGGCCATCTATCAGCCGTTTACGAACCTCTCCGGCGTCATTGAGAAAGACACTGGCCGCGAGCCATTCGATGTACCGGCAAAGCTCAAGCAACTCTATGCCGCGCATGACTTTGGTCCGTATGCGACACCCGACGGCCAGAACGTGCCGGTCGATTTTATCTCGACGACCGACATTATCGGCGGCAATTCCGGCTCGCCAATCTTGAATGGCCGGGGAGAGCAGGTTGGGATCGTTTTTGATGGCAACTACGAAGGCCTGGGCAATGACTTTTTCTACAACGACGCGAAGGGCCGCACTATCTCAGTCGATATTCGTTACGTGCTATTTCTCGCCGACAAGTTTGGCGGCGCCGGTTATCTTTTGAAGGAACTTGATCTCAAAAATGCGCCGGCCAGTTTACGCAAAGCTGCTTAAGCAAAGTCAATCAACTAGCTGGATCTGGAGGAACACGCCTTGAAAAAACTAACTATCATTCTCTGCCTGTCGTTAATCAGCTCGTTCCTGGTTTTTGGTGCGTCCGCTAAGTCCGCAGGGACAGTCAGCGCCACCATTACTCAAGACAACGAGGTGTACCGTCACGAGGCAGCCGGCATCAAGTTTACGCTGCCTGCCGGATGGAAGGCTAAGCCGGACGGCGAGGTGATTACTGTCTCGAGCTCGGATGATGCTTTGCAAATGGTTTTTTGGGTGCCTGAAGAAGACACCCTCGACGCTGCCGTTAAGGATCTTGACAACGAGCTCGGTAAGACCATCAAGAATATTAAGACCACCGGCAAAGAGGCAAAGGACACGCATAACGGTATGCCGCATTACAGCGTCAGCGGAACCGGTGAAGTAGAAGGCACGACCATCGAATGGAGTGTCGATGTGCTGGCTGCAAAGAAAGTGGTCATTATTCTTTCTTTCGCGGCGCCGGGAGCCTGGGAAAAACACTCCAACTCGGCGGCCAAATTCATCGACAGCATTAAGAAAATCGACTAACTGGCGAAAATCAACGGGTTTTCGCGCCAGGGGCGGCTCGGGACCGCCCAGTCTTTTTTCTTGACAGGCTAAAACGGCATCGTTTAGGATTCGCCGTCGTTTAAATCAATGCCAGGGTCGGCTTTACACCTTCCTTCGCATTTCGATTTGCAACCACAAAAGATGACATTCAGCTTTTGTCTCGAAGTACGTACACGATGATCGCGCGCCCCGCGCGGGTTCCAGTGTGCTTTGTTCGTTGTGTTACCGAGTCGCCCCAAATGAAAGCGCGTCCGGCTCACAGCATTAACTGATGGCTGAGTGGCGCAGACTAAGGTTTGTATCACTCACGCCAGTTTTACCGAATCGTTAGGAGGATTCGTTTGTATGTCTAAAATAACCGGTAAGGTCAAGTGGTTTAACAACTCGAAGGGTTATGGCTTCATCGAACAGCCAGGCTCTTCGGACATCTTCGTTCACTATAGCGCCATTCAAGGTGACGGTTTCAAGACCCTCGAAGAGGGTCAGGAAGTCGAGTTTGAAGTGACGCAGGGCCCGAAAGGACCACAGGCCGAAAAAGTGACAAAGGCGTAGGTCTCCCCGGCTTGCTTCTTAGCAAAGCCACTGACCGCTTCCGGTCGTGAGCCCGGAAGACGCGAAAAGGAAAAAGGCGATCTCGGTAACGAGATCGCCTTTATTCTTTGTCCGGCAAACTTTAGTTTGTCGCCCGGATATGTGAATTGTCATCTGACAGCGTGACGACAAACTAAAGTTTGTCGGACATCTTAGCTCTTACTTCTCTGCCTTCGCCTTGAAGCTCACATGACCGCTTTCCACGTCAACGGAAAAGACCACTCGTTCAGACCCGATCTTTTCTTTCATCGTTTCAGTCCGTTCCATAATCAGGCGATGGAACCTGGCGAAAGAGAGATCGTTAGTCGACTCTCCACAGCGTCGTTTCGCTTCCATCAATGCGTCGTAGACACCCTTGACCGTCTGCACGTCATGCCGAACGTCGGAGCAGGCAAACTCAGAGCGAGCAAATGGCTCCGCTGAGGTCCGTTTAGCAGCGCGAGCAGCCGCAGCCACATCGCGACCCTCTTCCCGGCCCTGCGTAGTACGGCGCCACATCTCGCGAAACGAAGCATATCGTGTAGCCAGAGAATTGTAGTGATAGCGCTGGGCGAAATTAAGCGAGCGATCATCGCCCAGCCGTTTTAGATGGGATTCGACGCGCATCTTGGTGTCATAAGGTGGGCGCTTCGAGCCACCATTGAAGTAGACGTCGAACTCCACCTTCAGACGCCGAATTTCTTCTTCCAGCCGCGCTAGGCGGTCTTCGATAGTCGGCTCATCGTCGAAAATGCCGGTCTTGTTCCTCTCCCGACGCTCCTTTGCAAGTCTGGCTAACTTATTATTTTGTAACGCCAAGTGCGGGTTCTCCTGTCCAGGCGGCGCAACGCGGGGTCGCCGCCAGTTGATCTCAGTGTAGGGGTTGGCTTCGCGGGCTGTCAACAAGGTTTTGCAACGGGGTTCACTCTGGCAGATCAATCGGGGTTGGTGGCCATCCGGTCCAGGGTTACCTGTCTTTTCGCTGGCCCCGCACCGGCTCGAGATTCTTTTTCGGTTGGCGGCATGGTTGCGTCGTTAATCAAATAGATCATATTCTTCCCGCCTGAACGACGGGCCGAATCGGCTGGACCATGTCTCAAAAAACTTCAAACATTGAGGAACTCCGGGGATTGCCTTCGATCGATGCTTTGTTGCAAACGGAGGCGGCAAAGTCGCTGCGTCAAGCAATGGGAGCGGAGCAGTTGACCTGGCTTGCCCGAAGAGTAACCGACGAGTTGCGTCAGGAAATCCTCGGCCGCAACTCAGAATCGATAAGTCCCGGCCCGGACGCTGCCCGGGCAGCCTTGTTAAAGGAAGCCGAGCGGCGGTTGGTGACTGCGCATGAGTCGGAGTTAGCGTCACGAATGCGCAGCGTAATTAATGCAACGGGCGTGATTCTGCACACCAACCTGGGGCGGGCTCCGTTATCTGAAGCAGCTCGCCGGGCAGTCACTGAGGTGGCTTCCGGGTATTGCGCTCTGGAATACGACGTCGCCGGCGGCACGCGAGGGCGGCGCGGCGCGCGCGCTGAAGATTTACTCGCGCAACTCACCGGGGCTGAAGCGGCACTCATCGTGAACAATTGCGCGGCTGCGGCCTTGCTTGTGCTTACCGTCCTCGCACGCGACGGAGAGACGATTGTTTCGCGGGGTGAATTGGTCGAGATCGGTGGCGACTTTCGCGTGCCCGACGTCATGGCTCAATCAGGCACGCGCATGATCGAAGTCGGAACGACAAACCGCACACGACTCTCGGACTATCGCAAAGCGCTCTCGGAACAAACGCGGCTTATTATGCGCGTACATACTTCGAACTATCGGATCGTGGGTTTTACCAAGACGCCTTCACTTCGCGAGCTAACAGATCTCGCGCACGATGCCGGATTAATCTTGTATGAAGACGCCGGCTCTGGAGCGCTGGTCGACTTCAGTAAGTATGAAATAACCGGAGAGCCGGTCATCCGCGCATCGATTGCCGATGGCACCGACGTGGTTTCTTTTAGCGGCGACAAGTTAGTTGGCGGACCGCAGGCGGGTTTAATTGTCGGTCGCGCGGCGCTCATCGAACGCATGAGAAGTCACCCGTTGTATCGCGCATTGCGCGCGGACAAATTGAGATATGCCGCGCTCGAAGCCACCCTCGATGCTTACGCGCGTGGTGCTTCAACGGACGAAGTTCCCGTTCATCGCCTCATCGCCGCATCTTTCGAGGAGATCGAAAAGCGCGCAGAGGCCCTCATTCAGCGACTTCGGCTGGCGAAAGTGAACGGCGCGCTGCGTACCGAGACCGTGACTGGCGAGTCTGCGATCGGCGGCGGCTCTGCACCCACATCGCGTCTTCCAACCACGCTCATTTCGTTGACCCATGACGTACTGACACCTAATCAAATCGAGACCGCATTAAGGCATTCAAATCCGCCGATCATCGCTAGAATCGTCGACGACCGAGTTCTCCTCGACCTCCGTACGGTTTTTCCGAGTCAGGAATCCGCCATCGAGGCGGCAGTGCTCTCTTTCTCCTCATGATTGCCCAAACTGCCGGACGAATCCAATTTCCTTAAGGAAAGGCAGCAGGATTCTAGTCTTTTTCTTCCTTGCGCTAAACGACGACCAGCAGTGTATAATCGGGTTGGCCTAGCGGGTTCTCTGGGTCCTCTGCCAGATCCCGGGTTCAGCAACACATTGCCTCTCGAGTACCCCCTGAAACTCTTGAAAAAATTCGCTTGGAAGTCTCTGCTCTTTTCTCTCGCCCTGGCACTCTTGGCGGGCGTGGCAACGTGTGTGATCTGGGGCGCGGGATTGATCGATTCGTTGCAGGCAGCCTTTGTCGTTAACGTCGGCCGCGGCGAAGTGCCGCTGCAGGCGCCTCAATTCTGGCTTGGCCTGCTGCTCATAGTCGCGATTAGTACCAGCGCCGGGTTCTTTGTTAGCCGGGCGGGTGCACGCCGCTCTTTCTTGATACTTGGTAGCGGATTTCTGGCGATGGCTGCCGCAAGCTTGCTCGCTTCCCGTTACCTCAAAGTCGATATTCTATTCGCGCCGATGGCTCTTGGTGCGATGGGCGCGGTCTTTCTGGTTCAGCTTCATCGACTCTGGCGGATCGATTCGGTACTCAGTCACCACGTCAACGAAATTGCCGCGCGCGCTGAGACGGGCGAGGAATCGCAGACTCGACTGACCAGCGGTCTGAAACTTTTGCAGACCACTCTGCCTCTGGAAGAGGCAGTCGTATTTCAACCGGATGAAGTCGGAGTTCTGATTCCCTGTGCGCGATTGCGAAGCAATCCGAGCGGAGCGTTAGAGCCCGGCCGGAATACCGTCTGGAGACGCCTAATCGAACTCTGCGATCAAGCAGTTAAGACGGCTGAAATGGTCGTTGCCCCGGCCGGCCAAATAGATTCCCTTGAAAGCGTGGCGATGCCGCTGCTTCACGAAGGTCGAGCCGTCGGAGTCTTGCTATTGCGATTGAGCCAGAGCATTGATGAAAGCGACCGTCGGCTGCTGGCCGCGGTTGGCGGTCAGGTGGCGCGTAATCTACAACGCGAAGAGGCCCGCAAGAAGACCCGCGCCAGCAGCCTGCCGGCGTTTATTTCGTCCCGCACCTCGGGACTCCGACTGCAGGCATTCGATGTGATTAGCGGCACTTTGACAGAGCATCGCTTCGGCGCCCAGGTTCTGGCCGAAGCGTCGGACGGCTATGCGATCGCTTATCTGGACGGCACGCTGGCTTACGTAAATCCGGCAATGTTGTGGGCGGCGCGGATGAGTGAGGCCGAGGCGCAAAAGTCCGATCTGTTCGGCTTGCTTGATCGATTTCGCTCGGGAGTTTTTGACGAGCCTTCGATTGCTGTGCGCCGCGTGTTGCAATCCGGCGAACCCTATCTGCGCGAGCTAAAGTTCGCGGAGCAAAACCAAACCCTGGAATTACGGATCGCGCTGGCCACGGCGCGGAAGAAAAATGGGAACGGTCACAGCTCGAAAGGGAATGGCACGGCTGCCCAGCCGCTCTGCTTTGCGATCCGCGTGCGCGACGTGACCCGCATGAAAGAGTTTGAGCAGTTAAAGAGCGACATGATTTCGCTCATGTCGCACGAATTGCGAACGCCGCTGACAAGCATCAATGGTTTTTCCGAATTGCTGTCTCTGGACGACAAGATACCCGAAGAATCCCGCGAGTTTCTGCAAATCATTTCGAATGAGTCTCAGCGCATGTCGCGCATGATTGATACGTTCCTGTCCGTAACTCAACTCGAGCGCGCAGACAAAAAAGAAGTCACCAAGACCGCGCTGCGCCTGGACGAAGTAGTGCGCGAGACCATTGGCACTATGCAACAGATCGCAAAAAAGAAGCGCATTCGGCTGATCGACCAGCCCAATGACCGGATTCCACCGGTGGCGGCCGACAAGAGTTTGACCACTCAGGTAATCGCCAAGCTGCTGGACAATGCCATCAAATATAGTCCGGAACGGACTGCCGTGACGGTCTCAACCATGCTCGAGGCCGATACGGTGCGCGTCGTGATCGAAGACCGCGGCTATGGCATTCCGGCGGAATCAATGGACCGCATTTGGGAAAAGTTTTACCGCGTAGCGCGCGATGGTCAGGAAAAAGACGAAGAGTCGACCGGGTTGGGTCTGGCTTTCGTCAAGGAAGTTGTCGAGCAACACGGCGGCACAGTGGCAGTCGAGTCGGAAGTCGGCCGCGGTTCGAAATTCAGTTTCGCCCTGCCAAGGTTATAAAACGATCGTGGCATAGACGAACCTCTTCATCACGATGGTCGGACCCAACTAGTACGTCGGCGTCTCCGCTTTTCTTAACCCTTCCCCACCCCGTTCTATCACACTTGTCCTTGTTACTGACGGGTATTCGGGGAAACAAACTCCAGTTTCGAGGTCTTGATATCGAGCAGCGGCCCAAGCTCGTAGACATTTCGGTAACCGTAACTGTAAAGCGAAATGTACGTCGAAATGTTGAGCGAAGCGCTTGGAGCCTTGGTTGGGAACGGCTTCTCTGCACCAACGAAATTGTTGTTACAGTAAATCAGGATGCGCTGGTTCTTGTCGGGGAACGTAGTCTTAAGGCTCTCAACTGTGATGTCGGGAAAGCTCAAGTTGATCGCGCCTTGGACATGAAGTTCACGATACTTTTCCGCGCTGCGAGCATCCAGGATGACCGTGCCGGGCTCTCGACTCATCCGGATGAACTCCTCTTCGGTTAGCCGGCGCGACTTGCGATGATCGGCCGCCTCCGAAGCGGCGCGAAGGTAGCCTTGCATGTCGATTGCCGGATTGGCAATCCCTGCCTTCTTTTGAGCCAAAGCAAGCGGCGCAATGCATAAGATCGTAAGCGTCAGTAGCAGTAGTCGTTTCATTTGGATCATCCTCCCTTTTCCACTTGAACGATCCACAACTCAGACCCTTGCGCGAAAAAACAGGTTTTTTTATTTACGGGAAGCGGCGGGTGAAATTTGCCGGGCTTTTACTGCACAGTTCAGCAGAGAGGCCTCAATCTCTATCAGACGCGATTAATCGTCCCTCGGCAACCTGGCGCTCGACAACGGCAACGCTTGCTGTCCGGATGCAGTGTGTCCTCATAGTCGACAGTAATCTCTTGACCACGTCGAATGTCGCGCAGCGCGAAAAACAGCACATGACCATAGAGGGTTTTCATGTAAGCGTTCGGCCGGCATGAATGATTAATGTAATGCGTGCCGTTTCCGCCGCGGCTGCCATCCAGGCTCCAGCGGCCGTCGATGTCGCAGATCCGCAGCTTGGCGCGTCCGGCGCGACGGCGCGCTTCGAGATCCGTGATTCGTTCGCCGGCGTATTCGGCAATCTTGCGTCCGCGCCGGAAACGAACCGTCGCAAAACAGCCCTTGCCGTTGATCGGTGATTTGCCGATTGAGAGGCCGTCTGCCAACTTGAGATTCATTCGGGCAGCATTGTACGACAGTTTGAGGGTACGAAGCGGTTCCGATCCCAGCAGTAGTTGGTACACAACCGGGCGCGATAGCGACAGGGTCTTTGCTGTCAGGAAAGTCTAAAACTTACACTCCCTTGCTAACGCAAGCAGTTCCGTAACGAAATTAACGGAACTGAGATCGCTTCGGTTTGCGGTGCCTACTGATCTCTACGAGCTGTCCCACTGAGACAGCTCTATCCGGAATCACTTGAGGATCCTGGACATTGAACCTCGGCTTAACCCGCTCGGCGATCACTCCCATCGTTCGGCCTGGTTGTCGAGCGGCCAGACTGGACGAGACTGCTTCATGAACACCTACACCCGCCATGAAACTCAGTACCGCTGACACGATCGCTTTGGTCAGGTACGACACCCGGCGACGAATTGCGCGCAAGCCAATCGGACAATCGCGAGTGACGATCGAACCGTCCTGACGCCGGTAGAACTTCACGCACAATCTTCCTTCATTGCGCGCGATCAAGGTTTCAGCTTCAGACCTCGTCATCGCCGAAAGGTTATACACATTCAGACTGCATGCGCCACAAAAGCGTACGCGCTCGTCGCCCATCATCTGGTTCCAATCGGCCTGACACGGCGCGGCGACCCACACACCAGCCAGAGGATTGTTGAATCGAGCCATGATGGTCCTAACTTTCTGGAGTGCAGTGGCAAGCGTAGCGCGACACCGCCTTAGATCCTCTTGATCCAAATGTTACTAAGCCAACGCGCCGTCGCCGCTTCGCCCTGCCGGCGCACTCCAAAGCTTACGCGGCTGCGCTACATCTGCGGCGCGACGTAACGCACCGATTTCAATTCAGCGAGTGCCGCCAACTTCTCAATCGGCAGTCGACCTATGACCAGCTTGGCCGACTTCGGATCGAGCACGACTTCAAACCCGAGCGCCTTCAACGCGGCAATTGTTTCGTCTGATTTCTCCGTCAGCCAGATTTGAACTTCGGCTTTGCCGTGGCGAATGAATTTCGCTTCGTCCGGAGCGGCAACCGCGTTCTTGTCCTTCAACCTATCGATGACGGCGAGTACCACCGGATTAAACTTCGCCTGTAACTGCGCACGCTTCTGTTCCTCCGGCGAGAGGTTTCTCGTGGCGTCGGCTTCGCTCGCACCATCAATCGCGAAGTTACCGCTCGCAGGTTTGGGAGGCGGTGCGGTTCCGCCGACTCCTCCTGCTCTGCCGCCGCCGCCCGCGCCACCGCCTCCTGAACGGCGTGTGCTGCCGCCGACATTCCCACCGCGCCCCTTTTCTTTGTTCTCTCCTGATTTCGTAGCGACGACCGTCTCTGAAACTGCCCTCCTGGCCAAAGGCGGCCGGGAAAGGTTAGCGAGTAATTGCAAATTCGAAAACGGCTCGTCCTTACGACCATATGCCGTTTCGCGATTCACGCCCTCCGGCACTTCCACCGGCACATCGATCCGCCGCGGCTGACCACCATCAGTCACGATCATTTCTTCCACCGCGACGAATGACGTGAACTGCGTCATCAGTCGATACTGGAGACCGAGTTGAATGATGTTCTGCTTTACCTCCTCCTGCATGTTGCCCTGTTGTGCGCCTTTGAAGTCCTGACTCATCAGATCGTCAATGCGAGTACGCGCCCAAAGTGTCGCCAGCACGTCGTGCTGAGTTTGCGAGTCGGAAAAATCAACTGGAATCTCGCGGACGAAATCGCGCCCGGACATCTTCCCTTTCAAGCGAACCGTCCCGCGCCCATTGCCTGTGTAACGGCCGGTTAAGATTACCGGCTTGGCTCCGAACAGATCGGGAATAGTCCTGGGATAGACATCGGCTACCGGTAATCCATTCCAATCGACCGAGATGTCGGTCAGCAGAGGATTACGCACGCGTTCGTGAAACCGGCGCGCCGCGGCCGAGCCGTCATCGTTAAGAGCGACGTACTCGACCTCGCCGCGTCCGTACTTCGCCATGTTGTCGAGCAGGAAGCGGTTCACGCTGTTGCCGATGCCAAAGGCAAACACGCGCGCGTTCGGATGCTTCTGCACTTCGCCGATAATTTCCATATCGTTGCCGACATAGCCGTCAGTCATGAAGCACACAATGCGCACGTGACCCTGCGGGTCTGATGGATCCATCGACGCCTTGATGGCTTTCATCATTTCCGTGCCCCCGCCGCCCGTTCGCGATTCAAGAAACGCCTGTGCCTTGGCCAGATTTTCCTTTGTCGCCGGCACCGGTTCGGGAAACAGGATGTGCTCGTCCCCCGAAAACGTGATCAGATTAAAAGTGTCGTATGGATAGAGATTGTCCAGCGCCAACTTCATCGTCTCTTTGGCTTTCTCGATCGGAAAGCCGGACATCGAACCCGAGGTGTCGAGGACAAAGACGAGTTCCTTTGGCGTCACGTCTTCAGCGGTCACCTTCTCAGGCGGTTGCAGAATCAGGGTGAAAAAGCCGCCCTTGTCTGAAGAGTGCGTCAGCAGCGCATCGGCTATCTTCTGTCCCGCCACGTCGTAGCGAAGCATGAAATCTTTATTGGGAATCGTCGACAGGTCTTTCAGACGGACGCGCGCCCGGTGATCATCAGGACGTTCAATATCGACGTCGTGCGTTTTCGAATTCAATCCATCGATGGGGACTCCCGCATCGACGGTCAGATCAAACGAAATGTCATGACCACCGCGCATGCCTTCGGGAACTGGTTGCGGTGTAATTCGCGAACCGTCCGGCACGCCATCCGTGTTCGCCGCGAAACCGTTGCCTCTGGTACTTCCCTGGCCGCCGGTAGCCGAACCGGGCACGTAACGTGGTCCGACCACCATCGGAAAGACAAATTCATACGAACCGTTTTCGTATTTCAAAGTCTCGACATAACTGATCGTAATCTTGATCTGCTCGCCGGGAAGAATGTTGGCTACGGACTGGGTGAAAATGTTTGGCCGCTCCTGATTCAGCAGGCTGGCGGTTTGACCACCGGTCTTCGCGGCTTCATAGACGGCTTCGGCTTCTTCGCGCCGCAAAATTTTGCCGCGCACGGTGCGGTCGCCGACGACCATGGTCATGTCATCGACCGCTGCGTTTTGCGGCAGCGGAAACGTATAGACCGCTTCAATCTTTTCCGGGAAAGGATTTTCAAACTCCTGGGTGACGACTACGCGCGAAAGAAATCCGCTAATCTCCACTTTTACATCCGTATGTTTAAGCGGACACTCTGCCTTTGGCTTGCCGTTTTGATCCAGCACCTGCAGCGAGCCGGAAGTGGCCGTGCCCTGGGCACTGGCAACGCCCCCTGAGCTTTTCAATGAGGCCAGACCAATGAACGCGGTTACTGAAACGGCAATGACCGAGAGGGATTTGAGAAAGAACCTTTGACGCATAGTCTTCTCCTTTTTTCGAAGCAGCTAACCGTTTTTGACCCGGCGCGAACCGCGCTCGCCGTCTTACAAGTTGTTCTAATTAATTAGAGACCAAACCTCAGTCTCTGGTTCCAAGTACTCCGTGGGTAGAACGTGAAAAGCGGGAGACCTTGCAATTGTTAACTGCATTGATGCGGGGATTGCTGCTTGCGATGGCTGTCGATCTTTGGAGTGCGCTGACTTGGCAGTGCTTTTCGAAAGCGGCGACGAGTCGCCGCACTCCATAAAAAGCCTCAAGCTCCGCCGACTCCGAGGGGTCCTAATGTTTATTACAGGAGACGTCGGAAAAGTTACGTTGAAGACGAGCGACGAGAAGACGGTGTTACCGCTATGAAACGGGTTTGCCGAAACAAAAAAGCGGCGCGCATGAATGCGGCCGCTTCTTCAATTTGGATTGATAAACGAACTTACTTCAATCTTAGGCTGCGCGCGATCGCGTCCGTCTGGTTGCGAATGCGGGCCAGCTTATCGCGCATTCCGGTGAAGCGCAGCGCATACACGGTGCGACTGTCGGCCTGAAGGTAATAAGTGCGGCCGGCCATTGGTTTACCCGCCTGCGTATATTCGTAAGAGATGGACACGCCCTTCAGGCGGCCGACGAATGGATCGTCCAACTTTCCGTCCACGTATCCGGGCAGAAAAAGACGGACTCGCTGCTCCTGGTCGCGCACGGCATACTCCCTGATGGTCAATCCCTCATCCAGATTTTCTTTACGGATCCGCAGATAGCCATCCACGCGGTCACCATACACAAACTCTGTATGCTGGTGGATGTCGTCCGGCTCATCGATCAACCGCCAGTTCGTTGAGGGAAAGTCGACGAGGTATCCGACCTTGGCGCTGGTGTACGAGTGCTCCTGAGCACTGGTTCGCAAATCCGGCGACGAGGCCCCAAAGGCCGCTATAAGAAAAAGTACTAAAAAAGTGATTGTTGATCGCACTGCGAAACTCCTTGTAAGACCCTTTGTGGGTTTCACCATTCTCAGATGCTGGACGCGCTGGCCCTGTTGTCTAAATGCTTAGAAGGGATACCAGAGTACCGATTTCATTAGCACCGTCGCTTTAGCGCGGTGAATTTATATCCCATCACCAAAGCGGAAACCGTTTGAACGGTTTCGATTCCTACCCCAACCTTCGATTCCTACCCAACCATTGATCACCGGGCTAAAGCCACGGTGCTAATGAGAAGGCGGCAGGATTCCGCGGCACGCCACCCATCGCTCCACCTAGATTTGAGCCGCTTCGATTGCCTGTCGCTGCAACCTGATCAATTGTTCGATCCCTTTACGTCCAAGTTCCAACAGATTATCCATCTGCTCCCGTGTGAAGGGTGAACCTTCAGCCGTGCCCTGGACCTCGATGAATCGACTGTCACCCGTGCAGACGATGTTCATGTCAACCTCGGCTCGCGAATCTTCGTCGTATTTCAGATCAAGTAACGGCGTGCCGTCAACAATGCCGACGCTGATCGCGGCCACTTCGCTGATTATCGGCGATTTCTTAATCTTTCGTTCTTCCAACAATCGCTTACAGGCGATGGAAAACGCGACGTAGGCGCCGGTAATCGCCGCCGTGCGAGTGCCGCCATCCGCTTGCAAAACATCGCAGTCCAGGGTAATGGTCCGCTCTCCGAGCACGCTCCGGTTCGAAATCGCGCGCAGACTGCGACCAATCAGCCGCTGAATTTCGTGCGTGCGACCGGATGGGCCGCGGCCAACCTCGCGAGCAGTTCGGGTATGCGTCGATCGCGGCAGCATTGCGTATTCCGCCGTCACCCAACCCTCCGCGCGTTGACCGCGCAGGTGGGGCGGCAGACGATCTTCCACCGAAGCGGCGCAGATGACGCGCGTGTTGCCCATCTCGATCAGCGCGGAACCTTCGGCGTTGGCCAGAAAGCCGGGCGTGATGCGGACCGGGCGCAACTCATCGGCGGCTCGATTGTCAGTGCGTAGGAATTGGTTCATTGGTTCATTGACTCAATCTATCCTCTCCCCAGACCTCAACCGCTTCCAACCGCGCCGGCTTACTACCCAGGAATCTTTCCGCGACCCGCGCGAAACGCTCCGCCGCGTCGGTGACATAGAAGTGATCCAAATCATCGCATAGTTGACGATCGAGCGCACCAGTTCCCGGAGTCAAACGCGCCAGACCCCTTTCTTTTAAGAGCGACTTCACTTCAATCGCCGTCGCTTCACCGGAATCGATTAGCTTAACCTGCGTGCCGACTGTTTCCTGAATCACATCCTTCAGAATTGGATAATGAGTACAGCCCAGCACTAACGTGTCGATGCCCGCGCGCAAATCCTTGAGATAAGTTTCGGCGACTGTGCGTGCTACATCTTCGTTTGCCCAACCTTCTTCGGCCAGCGAAACGAACAGCGGACAGGCGCGTTCAATCACAATTGCTTCGGCGTCGGCCTTCTTGATGGCTTGCGTGTAAGCGCCGCTGTGCACGGTTGATTCCGTGGCGATGACTCCAATTCTGTTCGAACCTTTCGAATCCGCAACCGCCGCGCGCGCGCCCGGCCCAATCACGCCGACCACGTCGATCCTTAGTGCCTGGCGAATTGCCGGTAGGGCTAACGCTGAAGCGGTGTTGCAAGCAACTACCAGCAGCTTGATTCCGCGGGCGGCCAGAAATTGGGAATTCTCAACTGCATATCTTTCGACGGTCTGGAGCGATTTCGTTCCATAAGGAACGCGCGCCGTGTCGCCCAGATAGACGAATCTTTCATTGGGTAGATGTTCATGCAGCGCGCGATAGACTGTGAGTCCCCCGACGCCGCTGTCGAAAATACCGATGGGAAGCGAGGTATTCATGTCAGAACCGCCTGCGGTAGCGGGCGGGCCTGCTTAGTCAAGTTCCGGCAGTTCATCACCCTGGCCGTTGAGCACATAATCAATCGCCCGCTCGACACTTCGCTCAGTCCAAAGGTGTCGTTTACTGCCTTTGTCAACCCAAGGACTGAAATATTCTCGCCAGCAACCATCTTGTCTCATTTGTTTAGTTGCATTGGCTTTGAATGCGTTCAGCGCCAACTCGGCTTTCTTTGAGCCGATTGAAACAACGGCGTGCACATGATTCGTTCTTACATTGAGTGCACGCAGCGTCCATTCTCTGAAGAGGCAAGTCTCACGAATCGCCGTCTCCACTGAAGCGCGCCGAGACGCATCCAGTATTACCGGCGCACACTTCAACAGGCTCTTGTTGTGTCGATCGCGGTTCTCATTTGCGGCCGCATAAGGCGACTTGTATCGATTGTGTTCGCGATCTACTGATCCTCTTGTGTCACCGTGTAGCCAGCTGCCATAACAACGAAAAGTAATCAAATGAGCTAACGGAATGTCCGTGTCGTTCCACATGGGAGGAATTGGGCCCGCCCGCTACCGCAGGCGGTTCTGACTTTTTTGGTGGAGGCGCCGGGAATCGAACCCGGATCCAAAAGCCAACGCCGAAGGACTCTACATGCTTATCTGCTTCTCCTTCCACTCACTGTTACGCGAGCGGGTTTTGCCAAGCTTTAGGTAAGTGAAGCAGCAAGACCCTAATGCCGGCTAGTCCGACTTTGGTCTCGCCCACTGCCACGGACCGAAACAGTGGGCCAGCTCAACTAAGGTGACATCTCCATCCGCGCGCTTGAGCAACTTGCGGCGGAAACGCTCGGTGCCTAATTAGGCCGCGAGAGCTAACTCGTTAGAGTTGGCAATTGTGTTTCCCTACGCGTTTTAACGAGCTGCATAAGGTAGCCCGGCATGCATCGCGACGGACGTTACGGCTCCTGTCGAAGCCTGTCGCCCCCATTTGCGAGCAAGTTGATTATAGGGGATGTGGCGGGAGATGTCAGGTTGGGGTCAGACCTGCGTCTCGCATGATAGGTCCGTACGACCCCGCATCAACGGGTGCGCTAAGGTGTCAAGGAGCGAAATGAGGTCAATACCAGGAGCAGTAGCGACCGGGTCCACTCTCCATATCATGCAAACACAGGGTCGGGCTGGTGCCTCAGTTCGCGCTGCGCGCTCCAGCGTAAGGATCCCCGCGCTTCGAGCATTATCAAGTCATCGCGATACGTCTCATAAAGGTGCGTTCGTACTTTGTGAAGCACTTTGTCTGTTCGTAATGGTTGGTGGCGGCGAGACACTCAAGATCGTTTCTAACTTCGCGGCGGTAGGTTTCATATGCTTCGCCGGTGGGAAAACTGAACAACGCCACCGCGATATTGCCCGGACCTTTTTTACCGACGCCGGGAAAACTGAATGCCGCCGAGGGCAGGTTGTCGCCAGGCACGAAATAGCCATGATGCGTGCCGCCGTATTTTTCAATCAGACGCATCCACACCCGCGCGTAATGCTCGAACTCCGCCAGCTTGTCCTGATCAATCGTGTAGCGTAAGAAACAGGTAATCAAGTTGTCTCCTTATGAATCGGTACAGAACCCCGAGCGTTAGCGAGGTGGATGCGACCACTCAAGTCGAGTTCATGATCCGGTCGCTACCGCTCCCGGTTCTGTAACCTCTGTCGCCCGCTAAAGCGGACTGGGATTTCTCTTTCACGGCTGATCCCCGGGCTTACGCCCGGGGCTACACTCTGCCGCCGCTCCGCGGCTCGTTGACGCTGACCTTCTCAGTTGAATGTATTTGAGGCGCGCCCTCCCTTACGGTCGGGCTACTGCCCCGTTGACGCTGCGCGCTCAGGCGGACAGGATGGCCGCGCTCCAGGACTACGCCGGCTCGCTGGCTCGTCTGCTCGACTTGATCTGTCTTCTTCCTAACCAAAGGCTAATGAAGAGCCAGTCCGCGGCCAACGGCACCGCAACTAGCGAGAAAGCTCAGGCCGTCCCGCCAGTCGGAATAGCAAACCAACCTAAGTTATAATCCTTTTCGCGAGAGATCTCTGCCTGGTCGGGGGCCACTGTGGGAATCCACGTTGCCTCGCGACGGCCAGCTCAAACAAGATCTCCCAGAGGTTAGGATTCTTATGTCGGCAAAACATCCGGGTCATCGGCTGAAATCATATTCACCTCAGGCAATTGTCAACGCCCCTGCGGGCGAGCGCAAACATATCCTCCGCCGGTTCTGGTTTCCGGCGGTGATTCTGCTGGCGCTGGCCGCGGGCGGCCTGACCGGAATTATTGCCGCCTACCAGCTCAATTATTCGCAGGCCGCCAGCGAAGTCGCGGCCCTCGCAACTTATCGGCCCAGCGTCGTCACCCGAATTTACGCTGACGATGGCAAGACTGTGATTGGCGAGTTCGCGCTTGAAAAACGGATCCCGCTCAAGTTCGAAGAGATTCCGGCCAACATGAAGAACGCAATCCTCGCCGTCGAAGATGCGCGCTTCTACGATCACATCGGCATCGATCCAATTCGCATCGTCGGCGCCACCTGGAAGAACCTGACCAGCGACAAAGTCGAAGGTGGTTCGACCCTGACGCAACAGCTCGCCAAGAACCTGTTTCTGACTCGCGAGCAGACGCTCAAGCGCAAAATGAACGAGTGGGTGCTCGCTCTGCAGATTGAGCGCTACTACACCAAGAACCAGATCATGGAGCTTTACGCGAACCACATCTTTCTGGGTGCGAACGCGTACGGCGTCGAAGCAGGCGCCGAAACTTACTTTGGCAAGCAGGCAAAGGACCTGACCTTAGATGAAGCGGCCCTGTTGGCCGGCATTCCGAAAGCGCCGGGCGAGTATTCGCCCACCGCAAATCCCGCGAAAGCAAAAGAGCGGCGCGACCTCGTGCTCGATTTGATGGCCAGGACCGGTTTCACCAGCCAGGCTGAGGCTGATGCGGCAAAGTCCAGGCCGCTGCAGCTCGCCGACTCGGCATACTATCAGCCGCCGCAGGCTCTCTCTCCCGCCTTTGATTATCCGGTTGAGTACATTCGGCAGGATCTGGAAGACAAGTACACCACGCGCGTGGCCCAAACCGGTCTGTCGGTTTACTCAACCATAAACGTTGCCGCGCAGAAGAAGGCCTACGAAGTTGTGCGGAACGGTTTGCGTTGGTACGACAAATCGCACAGCGGTTGGCGCTCTTCTTATCAGACAATCCCTACCGCGGCAAACAATGGCGCGGGACCGCCAACCACGCAGGAACTCGCCAGCTATAAGTATCCCGACTGGTATCGCAATGACTATGGACCCGGCCGATACTTGATGGGTTTGGTCACTAAGGTCGATCAAGCGAGGGACGAAGCCACCGTTAGGTTTGGCAATTACACCGCGATGGTAAACGGCGCGGACATGGGCTGGGGAAAACGCGCGCCGCGTAATGAATTCAAAGCGGGTTATCTCGCGGAGTTCATCATCAGAGAGGTCGATAAGAAGACCCATCGTTTGAAGGTGGAGTTAAACCAAATTCCCGCCGTGCAGGGCGCGATGATGACTGAGAATGCCAGGACCGGCGAGATTATCGCGATGGTTGGCGGATACGATTTTCTCACCAACAAATTCAATAATGCCGTTCAGGCTTATCGTCAGACTGGTTCGGCATTCAAACCCTACATTTACACCGCGGCGATCGAATGGGGAATGACGCCGGACACAATAGTCAGCGGCGCACCCATAAACATCAACGGCTGGCAGCCGCATAACTATGATGGCTCACTCGGTAATGGTGACCTGCCTCTGAAGACTGCGCTGGCCCACTCAATGAACGTACCGGCGGTCCATCTGCTCCAGACAGTCGGCATTCAAACCGGTGCCCAGATGGTGAGGCGGTTTGGTATTAAGGTACCAATGGCGCCCTACCTGCCTTCAGCGCTCGGCGCCACCGAGGTGCCGCTCGATCAGATGGTTTCGGCCTATTCTGCTTTTCCCAACAAAGGCATACGAGTTGAGCCGCACATGATTCGCAAAGTGGTCGATCGCGATGGCGCGGTGATGGAAGAGTGGGAAAAGACCACCTACAAAGTTGTCAGTGAATATGTCGCATTGACGATGGTTTCCATGATGCGCGGAGTGGTACAGGGCGGTACTGCGTCCGCTGCGCAAGTTCTTGGTGTGCCCCTGGCCGGAAAGACCGGCACGGTCAACGATCATACGGATGTTTGGTTCCTCGGTTACACGCCGACTTATGTCACCGGAGTCTGGATGGGCTATCCCGGTCGAAAGAAGCCGCTCGGCAATGACATGACGGGCGCGCACGGTGCGCTGCCCATGTTCATCGAGTTTACGAAGGACTTCTTAAAGGACAAACCGAAGGAAGACTTCCCGAAGGCCCCGTCGATGCCCGAGGACATGAAGGAAATGTATAAGCAGCGTCAGCGTGAACTCGCTTTAGAGCGGGCGCAGATGACTGTTGATGAGGATCAAAATAAGACCGACGAGAACACGACGCCCGGCACGATCACCACGCCGCGGCTGGAAGATTCCACACTGCCGCCGCCAAAGAGCAACGAGCCTCCGCCACCGCGAACTGAAGCTCCCAAGTCGGAGCCTCCACCGCAGACCGCGCCGCCGCCGGCCCAAACGCGACCACGCGAGATCGAACCGGCAAAGAAAAAAGGTAAGAAGGGCGACGACGGGCCACCTGGATAGGCTCGGTTTGGATTCAAAGCCGCGGCGATTCGGATTCCGAGTCGCCGCGTTTCTGTTTTCTGCCATTAGCGATTAGCCGACCATCTTCCCCAAAATATGGGGCAGCATTTTTCGCCACCAGGGCCAGTCGTGATTGACGTCCGGTCCCCACAGGTCCAGCGTGTGCGGAATTCCCTTCCCTCTCAAAATGTCTGAGAGCTGCTGGCTGCGCTTTGGATCTTCGTAAGAGCCCTGGCCCGAGAGGATGTAGATCGAATCAGCTTTGCGCAGGAGCGGCAAGTAATGATCGTCTTCCAGTTTTGATAAGTAGTCGACCGGGTTGTTGAAATAAACGTTGTCGTCATAAAAGCCGTTCAGGTAAGAGCGAATATCGTAACTGCCACTCATTGCGATCACGCCGCGAAACAGATCGGGATGCTTGAAGTATTCGTTGGCCGCGAGAAAGGCGCCGAGACTCGCTCCCGTTGTAATCGGCCGCGCGTCTTCTCCATTCTCGTTCCGAATCAACGGCAGCACTTCCTCAATAATATATCTGTCGTAGCGCGTGATTAATTCGGCTTTCAAGTGTGGGGGCATCTGCTCGTTCAGCAGGCTGTAACGATTGACACTGTTGATTGAATAAGCGCGAATCCCACCCGCTTCGATAAATGGCTTGATTGCATCGACTAGATAGAAGCGTTCGTATTCAAGATAGTCCGCAGCCGCAGTGGGCAGCATCAACAAGGTCTGGCCGGCATGGCCATAAGCGACCAGCGGCATTTCCATGTTCAGGTTCGGGCTGTACCAGGATGTAGTTCGACGTTCCATGAAACCTCACAAAGGATCTGACTTAAGAGCAATAACTCTTGGCGGCGAAAGATATTCTCGCACTTCCGATTCAGGACGCAAGTTATCTGCCTCGGTCACGCTATCATGAATCACAAAGCGTAGCTGGGTTCCACTGCTAACCTCGCATTTTTCATGTGCCATAGCATGGCTTGCGCTTAATCTTGCAATCGCTATTGACGCACTTCTCAAAATCCTATAGTCTTCCTGCCCCCTCGCATTTGGAAGGTTGGTCCTCAGAGCCTGCGATTCGCAAACTCCCAGCTCCAACCAACGTGTCTCTTGACGGTCTCTGAAGGGGCGATCTTGAGACTCAAGTTAACTTAAGGCGCCGGCATTACGCACGCGCAAACTCCCTGGGCGATGATTCAACACCTCTCCAAAGCAGATAATTTCAAGCAACGACTTCACGATTCGCTGAGGTTCGAAAGCTTCGCCACCGTCCGCGTTGCCAAGCACCAACCTGTCTATGTTTGTGGTGATGCAGCCGAGACGGTCTACTTCATCGAATCAGGACAGGTCAAACTGCTGATGCTCTCGCCGGAAGGCAAAGAGTGCCTGCTGGCTATTCACACTACGGGCGATACATTCGGTGAGTTGTGTTTGGCAAGATCAGTTCAACGTCAGGAAACCGCGATCGCAATGGAGGATACAAAGCTGAGACGCTTTCCTTGCTCAAGTTTCTTTCAGCACTTGAGCCAGAATTCCCTGGTCGAAGGCTTTGTGAATTACCTTGCCACTCGCGTTAACGATCAACAACAGGTCATCGCCAACCTAATTACGGTGGATAGCGAACATCGGTTAGGCGAGACGCTGTTGCGCCTCGCGCAAACACTCGGCCAACCCGATCCTCGCAGCACACGCATCGAACACAAGATTACCCACGAAGAGCTGGCAGAAATGGTGGGCACGACGCGGCCCCGCATCACCGCATTTATGCTTGGGTTTCGCGCTCGCGGCCTCATTGAAATAACACCCGAACACTTTCTGGTGATCAGGGAAAAGCAGCTGTCTGATTATCTTGCCCGGACTGCTTAGAGTTCGCCTTAACAAAAGACTACCTCTTCGTCATTGTCCAATATTGGACAGACACACGCTGGGGGAAAGCCTACACTCCTCGTCAGGTATGAAAATGAATTCCGCTCCGGAGGCTGGCCTTATCGCTACCTTAACGCGCACGATCGACTGGATCTCACCTTCGTGCCGATTCGGCCTGTGTGTTAGATGAACCGGCGATAGCTCCTTCATGCTTCACAAAAGCGAACCGGAGAAAGCAGCCGTACAGGTTGCCCCGACCGAGGGTACCGGGATTGTGTCGCACTCAATCCGGTAAACCTTCGACCCTTTGATGAGCCCCGTGAAATAAAACTTGATCGGGCTGTCGGAACGAAGCAGACACATCTTCTGGGCGGAACTCGACAATGATGCGTTCCAGATGTCTGTCGATGTCTGTCGGCTTAAGAGGTTTCAGAATCACCACCATCCTTAACACGCCTACTTGGCGAGAAAGTGAGGCTCTACATGGCAACTAAAAAGCCTGCTAGTCCTGCCAACTTACAAAGTGCAATTAACGCGAAAGGGTATTCCTGGACGGCCGGACCTACTGCTCTTTCCGAACTCAGCGCGTCCGAGCAGAAGTCCTTCCTCGGCCTGGATGTTGACAAAGCCGAATTGCAAGCAATGAGCGCAGCCATCTCCGCCGCCGAAAAAGTTGAGTTGAGCTCGTTCGCAGCAGTTGCCGCCCCTCCCGCGGTCGATTGGCGCAACAATGGGGGAAACTGGGTCACTCCGATTAAGAACCAGGCAGCTTGCGGTTCTTGTGTGTCTTTCGGCACGTGCGCCACCTTGGAAGCACGAGTCAGAATCGTATGCAAAAACGCCGGGCTGGATATTGACTTGTCTGAGGCGCACCTATTCTATTGTGGCTGCGGCAATTGTTGCGGCACTGGTTGGAATTTTCCGCTTGCGCTCAATTTTGCCAAGACAACTGGTGTTGGCAAAGAAGCCGACTTCCCCTACACGCCCGGTAATCAGCCGTGCAAGGCGGGCGTGACACCATATGTCAAGATCGACAACTGGACTGCCATTCTTAGTGTTGCGGATCGCAAGAACATCCTCGCCACCAAAGGGCCAGTCGTTGCTGGCATGGCGGTATTCCAGGACTTCTTCTCGTATCACAGCGGCGTCTATCGCCATGTCACCGGCGCGCTGGCGGGCTATCACTGCATCAGTGTCATCGGTTACGATGACAGCCTACAATGCTGGATTGCGAAGAATAGCTGGGGGCCCGGGTGGGGTGATAGCGGTTTTTTCAAAATCGGCTACGGCCAATGTCAGATCGACACCAGCTTTGCTTTTTACGACGTCGATCTTAAGTGTCCGGGACCCGGACCCGATGATTGTGCACGTTACATTCCAGGCTTGAGGCGAGTTCTGGAATTGGCCCGCACGAACCCAGCATTGCGGTTGTGCCTGCGGTATTACGTTTGTGGGCGCTTACCACGTCCCGCCAACTGTCCGCCGGCGTATATCGTACTCGCACGAGCGATCATCGCAATCCTGCAACGTTGCCCACAATATCGCGCCCCATTCTGTCGCGCTCTGGGCTAAACACTTTGACGCGTGGGGCCGGGCGTTGATCCGGCCCCACCAAGTAGGAGAGGAGGACTTCATGCCAGATCTTGAACTGGACTTAGAGAGTGCATTGGAAGCCGCAGAGAGCACGACTCTGGACAAATCAGGAGATTGCGGTTGCGGTGGCAAGACCAGTGCCGATGCCGATCTCTTCAGTTCGGCAGAAAACTTTGGTGATGCTACCGACTTGGGCGGACAGCTTGATTCCGCGTTGGCCGAGGTGGAAATGTCTGCCGATGCCTTAACCTTGGACGAAGAACTGGAATTTGCTGCACTTAGCGATGTCAGCGGAGTGGGTATCTCGGATATTGCGGCCTTGGTAGAGAAATATCCGGGGCTCAAGGTTACGTTCTCCGGCTAATCTCTGGTTTAGCTTCGCCCTTTGGAGGCGGGTTACAGCGCGCTGGTTCTTGACGATTGCTCGTCAATTGCACGCCACGTAGTCCGCCTCTAAACTTAACGAACACTCTTCAAAATGAAAGTATGCTGGCCTCTTCCCCTTGGTTTGTCTGGCGAGTCGCGCCTATCATCAACACGCCAACAAATCGGGAACTGTAGCGGGAGGCAATTATGGCGGCAGTCTACCAACAACATGACGACGAGATCGTGGCTCGCGTCGGCGAGGGCTTTACGGTGGAGCTTGAAAGCGTTCCGACGGCTGGCTATGAGTGGGGGTTAGCTCAAAATGACTCGCGATTTCGGCTGGTTAAAAAAGATTACGCTCATCCTGGCGCTGGTATTGGCGGCGCGACGAAAGAGCGTTTTCAAATAGAGGCTTTGCAACCCGGCTCAACAACGCTCACTTTCAAGTATAAGCGGCCATGGGAAAATGAAGTCTCGGAGACAAAGAGTTTCCGATTGCGAGTGGAACCGGCATAGACCTCAGCGCAAGGTTTATGAGGATCGGCTCAAACATGGTCAGCAACCCCAAACGCGTTTCTCTCTGGGAGATTCATCCTGTCTATAAGTTCAGGGTTTGCACCTCGAATTGCGACGGAGCGGCACATGGCTAGCTCTGGATCAATGGGTCAATCAGCAGAAATGACTAGTGGATAGAGACCGCTTCAGTCCACATCTGTACCCACCAAGAAAAACCTTTCGGACCTCAACGAAAAAGATTGTCTTTTCTCAAGACATCGTGATAGAGTCCGCTCGTTTACAGTTGCAAGATGCATTGCGGAACGAGCTTACCGACGTATTATGCGTAGTTTAGCGCTGACGATGGAAACCCAGTGAGGCGCTTTCCGGGTCCTTCGGCCGAACGAGCTTGTTTCGGCGTCGGCCTCGAACATGTCTTCAGTCCGGCTCTTCCCTGCGCGCAGGCAATTAGTAACAGGCACATCTTCAAAGGAACAAAACATGAAGGCCAAATCCGTGTCGCTCGGTTTAATAGTCATTGGTCTCCTCGCTTGCGGCCTCTGGCAGGCTGCCCGCACTGCAAGCTCGAAAACCGTTTTTTCGGCGGCAAATCAGAACCCGCAGAAACCATATCAAGGCTTTCCCGATTTCGGCCAAATGATCTCAGCCGGTGAGTTCGAAGCAATGAAGGCGCAGTACGCCAAGAAGGGCCAGTATCTGCCCGGGCCCTTCCGCTTGGCTCAGGATTTTCCCAAGACTAAACCGACGGACGTGCCTGACTTTTTCAAGATTGATTTCAAGGACGGAGACAAATGGTTGGACTACATCAACAAAGCCCGGGACTACTGCTTTGAGGGAAACATTTTTGGTGGCAGTGTCGAAGCCGACTTCATTCCGCAAAAGAATACCAAGAGGGCGTGGAACCACCTGCCCTGGATGCATTGGGGAGATCAAGGCTCTGAAGGATTCCACGGACTGATTAAGGAAGCACCGATCAGCCCACAGCAGTTGACCGCGGCGCAGACTTCCCAGTACCAGGTTTACGCCGTGGCCTTCTACAACGATTTTGCCAGCTACACCCTGGGTCGCGTGTGGAAGAACCCAAACGATCCTGATCCTACTGTAACTGACCGCCGCTTTGGAAAGGACAACGGCTTTCCGGTGGGCACAGTCATATTCAAGTTGCTTTACACCGACGCGCCCAGCGACCAGGTCGACTATCTGCAAAATCCCGTCGAGTGGACGGCCTTCATTACGCCAACCTGGACAGCTACGAGCAATCGCATTGTTACCAAGGTCCGGCTAATCCAAATGGACATGATGATTCGCGATGACCGGGCCATCTCGACCGGAGGCTGGGTTTTTCTGACGTTCTGTTACAACGGCGCGCTAAAGAACGCGACGCCTTGGAACAACCTCGTTCCCGTGGGCATGATGTGGGGGAATGATCCAAGCTATACGAAGAGCATCATCAGCAGCTATCCGCCGACCAGGACCGTAATCAACTCGGACTTGAAAGAGGGTCGCATCAACCCGTCACCTGAACTACCGCCGCAGCACCTCGGCTGGGGATTGCGGCTCGATGGGCCGGTTGACCTCAATACGTCGTCCTGCATGTCCTGCCACAGCACCGCCGGGTTTCCGCAGACGGCATCGCTGGTACCCCCGAATTTTTTCCTGCCGCAACCACCTACCAGCTCGCCGGAATGGTTGCGGTACTTTCGCAATATTGCGTGTGCGACTCCCTTCGACCCGAACATGATGTCTTGCGACTTCTCACTGATGGTTTCGATTTCATTGGGTAACTTTGCCGAGTACAAGACCGGCGTCCTGGGCGGATTTTTTGACGAAGAGTTTGGCGCCCCGGCCAAGCGGCCTAACCGGGCCGGCGTATCCCCGAGAGAACCGATACCACGGCCCAGACCTCAGTAGTGTGCGCGCCCTGATCTGCTCAGAGCGGTAAGCCATCAGCCGATTTGACAGAACACTTTTCAGTCTGAGGTTTTCTTATGCCAGGTAAAGCGAAATCGAAAGCCGCATCGTCGGCCACATCGGCGCGCAGCGAACACTACGCCCGCAATCTGGTGTTCTATATCAACAATCAACGTGTCGAGATCGCCCGGCCTGATCCGACTGTCTTGCTGGTGGATTACCTCCGCTCGCCGGAAGTGGGACTGACCGGAACCAAGAAGAGTTGCGGTCAGGGCGGATGCGGCGCGTGCGCAGTGATGCTGTCGACCTATGACGCCGCTACCGACGCAGTCACAAATCGATCGATCAATTCGTGCCTGCGTCCCGTCTGTGCCCTCGACGGCATGGCCGTCACCACCGTGGAAGGAATAGGGAGCGTCAAGCCTGAAGTCAGCCCGGAAGGCATCAGCCCAGTCCAATACAAGATCGCCAAGTGTAACGGATCGCAGTGTGGCTATTGCACACCGGGCTTTGTGATGAACATGCATTCCTTCCTGGTCGCCAATGGTGACAAGCAAACCACTAAGGCAGAGATCGAAAACCTCTTCGACGGCAGTATCTGTCGCTGCACGGGATTTCGGCCGATTCTTTATGCGATGAAATCGTTTGCTTCTGACTGGACCAAAAAGGACGAAGTGGGCACTCCGGAATGCTTTGTAGATCCGGCGGAATGCGTCCCCCATTATGATCAAGTCAAGAGCGAATTTCCGCCGGCGCTGAAAACTGCGCCTCGCGCCGTGCACTACCACCATAACGAACATCAGTGGTATCGGCCTCTCAGCTTAGCGGCGGTCCATGAATTGATGAAGCAGCAGCCTTCGGCGCGACTCAAACTTGTCGGCGGCAACACTGAGGTCGGCATTCCCAATGTACTGCCCATCGCCCCGCACGTTTTCATAGACATCTCTCAGGTTTCCGAACTCAAAGGCGCAGTGTTGAAAGATAATCAGATCACGGTCGGCGCGTCGGTTACTTACAGCGAGTTCATTGACTTTCTTGAAGCCACGATTCCCGCCGCGCCGCCGGAGAAACTTTCCGCACTGCGGTCGTTGCATTACATGGCCCGTCGCACGGCAGGCACAATTGTGAGAAACGCGGCCAGCCTGGCGGGCAACACGATGCTGGTGGTGCGCAATGCGGTTTCTGGAACGCCGTTTCCATCGGACCTCTTTACGGTGCTCACCTGTCTGGACACTGAACTCGACGTCAGCACCGGCGACGACTCGATCCTGATTCCGATCCTGGATTTCGTCCAAAGGTACAACGCCGACGAAGCCTTCCGACAGACCGCGATCATTGCTGCCTATCACATCCCCCTGACCGCGAAGAATGAATTCGCGCGCGCTTACAAAGTCGCGTTGCGCCAGGAGAACGCGCACTCGGTCGCCAACGCATGCTTCAAAGTCCGCATAGGCGACCTCGCCGTCGTGGCGGATTGCAGCGTAGTTCTGGGAGGCATTGCGCCCGTCGCCTTCCATGCCACCAGAACCGAAGCAGCACTGCGCGGGCACATTTGGGATGATCAGACTTTGGCCGCCGCCCTGACGGGGATCGCCGCCGACATCGACGATGCTTACGCCGCCTGTCGCCAGCGCCTGGAGTCCTTACCGTACGATGGAATTCCGGAAGCTTATCGTCGGCAACTCGCCGAGTCTTACCTCTACAAGTTCTTTGTTCACGTCGCCGAGAAAATACAGCCGGATGAAGTACCACCGCGGGACCGATCGGCCGGCGAGATATTTCAGCGTCCGGTGTCGAAAGGAACGCAGGACTTTGAAACTTATGAAGACGAATATCCGGTCAGCCGGCCGATCATCAAGCTTTCTGCTTTTGAGCAGGCTACCGGTGAAGCACGTTACACGCACGATCTCCCGCTGCCACCGCGCGGTCTAAATGCCGCATTCGTTACCGGTCTGCGAGCGGTAGCCGACTTTCATTACGTAGTTCCCAACCAGCCGAACACACAGGTCGACGTGCCCCTTTTGCTTCATCATGTTTCGGAAAAGTATCCGGACGTAGTGGACTACATCACCTATCTCGACATACCGTCCGGCGGGAAGAACTTGCAGGGTTCAGCCGGCGACGACCCGCTTTTTTGCCCGGGCAAAGTCACATGTTGGGGACAATCCATCGGTCTGGTCATAGCCAAAGACGAACAGACTGCCATCGATGCAGCCACCTTCATCCAGCAGCAATGCATCGCCTACACGCCTTCGGTTGATGGCGATGGCAAGGTGATTCAACCTCTCCTCACGATTGACGAGGCGATTGAGCAGAAAAGCTTTTTTCCAGTATCCGCCGGTGATGATTTGAATACTGTCGAACGGCCCGGCAGCGATCTCAGTTGGGTCAATGGCTCGGGAACGGTTGTGCTCGACGGCCTGCAATGCGCATTGGTCAATGGCAGTCAATACACCGGTGGCCAAGCCCATTTTTATATGGAGACGCAGTCTTGCATCGCCGCGCCTGACGAAGGAAATTCGATGGTGCTTTATCCCTCCAGCCAGAGTCCGGCTTCCATCCAGGGCAGCATCAGAAAAACTTTAGGACTTCAGCTCAACAACATAAGTGTGAACATCAAGCGTCTCGGCGGAGCCTACGGCGGCAAAACGACGCGCTCGCCTTTCGTCGCCTCGCCGGTAGCCCTGGCCGCTTGGAAGCTGAATCGGCCGGTGAAGATCGCCATGCCGCGCGACATTGATATGTCCATGATCGGCAAACGTCACGCGTTCCGCGGCGACTATCAAATCGCGATCGTCGACGAAGAGGGTCCGAGCAAAGGCGAGATTCTGGGCGCGGTGACGACCTTGTATTCAAATGCCGGCAACACGGTCGATTGTTCCTTCGACGTTATGGACTGTTCAGTTGCCGGATCAGACGGCGCTTACAACATTAAGAATTTCAAAACCGCGGGCACTGTTTGCAAAACCAACCTGGCCAGCAACGGCGCGATGCGTTCGTACGGCGGAATTCAGGCCGCCCTGGTTCAGGAAGACGCTATTGCCGCAGCGGCGCATCGCATCGGGATGCTGCCCGAAGACGTGCGCGAAAAGAACCTCTATCGCGCCAACGATACGACTCCTTACGGCCAGTCGATGGAATACGACTATGTCAGGGACGTCTGGAACCGTTTGAAGCAAACGTCAGACTTTGCTGATCGCCGGCAAGCGGTCGAGGACTTTAACATTCAGAACCGTTGGCGAAAGCGCGGCATCTGCATGATGCCGCTCAAATATGGACTGGGTTACAACCTGGGTTTTCTGCAACAGGGCTCAGCTTTGATCGAAGCTTATGTCGGCGACGGCACGGTGCTGGTGCATCACGGCGGAGTCGAGATGGGCCAGGGCATGATGACCAAGATGGCCCAGGTCGCGGCGTACGCGCTCAATCTGCCGCTCGCGCTCATCGAAATGACGCCGATGAACACCAACATCGTCCCCAACGCTACCGGTACAGGCGCCACCTCCAGCTCAGACATAAACGGGGGCGCGATCCTCGAGGCTGGCGACCAATTGCGCAAACGGCTCGAGGCGTTTTGCGATCAATGTCAAGAGTGGTTCGGCGTCCAGTGGTGCATCGACAATGGCATCAACTACTGGGACTACGACAATGGATGGCAGGCTGAAGTCCTCGTTAAGGGCAAGACCAAACCGTCGATGATGTGGTTGAACGTGCTCGGTCAGGCTTACCAGTATCGGGTGGATCTTTCCGGACAAGCTCTCTACAAAACGCCCGGTCTCGGCGACCTGGATGACAAGCAGTTTTACGACTACACCTACAGCGCCGCTTGTTCCGAAGTTGAAATCGATGTGCTTACCGGAGAGACGACGATTCTGCGCGCGGACATATGCTACGACATGGGCAAGAGTATGAACCCGGCCATTGATATCGGACAGATCGAAGGCGCCTTTGTCATGGGAATCGGAAACGTACTCAGTGAAGAACTGGTGTATCAGCCAAACGGTGAACAGCGTGGCGCGCTGAATACAACCAACACCTGGCAATATAAGCCGCCGGCGAGCACCAGCATTCCGCTCGATCTGCGCGTGGAAATCTTTCCGCGCAACGCGGCCTCGGAAGTGCGCGAAGATCCCAACCTGTTGTTGTCTTCCAAAGGAGTAGGCGAGCCTCCCTGCGTGCTGGCCGCCAGCGTCCATTCGGCGGTAAAGCAGGCAGTGCTCGCCGCCCGAAAAGATCGCGGCCATGAAGATTGGTTTTCATTGAGATCGCCGGCCACGGTCGAGCGAGTTCGCGAGTCCTGCCTGGTTGAGCCGGGGGATCTAAACCTGAAACCTTAGTTAGTTCGCGGCGCCGAAAGTCATGAAAGACCTTTACGATCTAATCCAGTTCAGCCGGGCGAATCCGAATGCATGGTCCGAGAATTACGTGCTGGCCGTGGTCGTGCACACAGAAGGTCATGCCTATCGTCGCGCGGGCGCGCGTCTGCTCCTGAAGAAAGGCCGGAAGATCTTTGGCACGGTCAGCGGTGGCTGCCTGGAAGAAGGTATCGCCGCCGACGCGGGTCGAATGAGTGCGGATTGTCGCGCTAAGCGCGTCGACTATGATTCGCGGTCCGCCAGTGACCTGATCTGGGGAACGGCCACGGGTTGCGGCGGGTTGGTTTCGGTATTGCTGCAGCGCTGGGATTCCCGGAGCGCAAACGTGTGCGCATGGATCAATGAGCGTTTGAGTGCGCGCCGGCCGGTTTTGCTGGCCACAATCATTAACAAAGACGACCAGCAATTGGGCGGGCAAATCGCTATAGACACGTCCGGCGAAATCTTTTCGCAAATTGATTCGGTCCCGATCCAGGCGGCCGTGATGTCACGGACTGCGGACCTGTTGTCAGAGTCACATGAAAAGCCAAACCGGTATCAGAGTCGCACGTGCGTGGCCGGCCGGGCCGAGCTGCTGCTGGAATACATCCCTCCGCCGACTTCGCTGGTAATCATTGGCGCGGGCGACGACGCACGGCCAGTCGTTGAGGGCGCCAAGAGGCTCGGCTGGAATGTTACGGTAATCGATCATCGGCCGGCGTACGCTGATCGTGAACGACTTCCCCTGGCTGACCAGGTTTTGCTGACTCAACCCGATTCGTATTTGGATTTGCTGCATCCGGATCCCTGGACCGTTGCGGTGGTGATGACTCATAACTGGCGCCAGGACGCCGCGGCGGTTGCGGCTCTGGCTCAATTCGATTTGCCCTACGTCGGGATCATCGGGAACGTCACGCGCACTGAAAACATTCTGGCCAAAATGGCGGCCCGTAATAGATCGCGAGTGAACCTCAGGGCCTCGTTCTACTATCCGGCGGGATTAGACCTCGACGCACACACTCCGGAAGAAATCGCGCTGTCGGTGATCGCCGAGATCCAGGCGGTGTTATCAGGCCGACAAGGCGCATCGCTCAAGCTTCAGGAAAGATCCGGGTCGAAGTCTATTGACGTCAGGTTCCTCGCGGTTGCTGGAGTTGATCGAAGCTAGCGCCGAAATCTCGGCATTATTTTTTGGACCCACACCTTGTTTCCGCTTGAACTAGCCATGAAACGAATCCATCGCCCCATGATCTTCAGTGTCGTGTTGCTGGGCCTCCTTGCCTTTACACCGGCCGGCGCGCAAACCGGATCATCGACGCCTACACCCTCCCCACTGCCTTCGCCTTCACCAACCAACTCTCCGACACCTGTTACGGCGCAGGCACCCAAAGTTAGAGCGGTTGAGGGACACCTGGAACTCGACGACATAATCCGGGTTGAAATAGATCACTTTCCCGAATGGGCAACCACGAACGATCCCACCAAACTTGTTCCTTTCATCAATGGCCGGGCGATCCGCGGTACTTATCCGGAAGAGATTCATCCGGACAAGAACCGCCTTCATTTTCATTTGGAGATCACGCCGGAAAACAAGGAGGTCTGGACCGATCTGCTGGGGACTCCAAAGGGCACGCACCGTCCTGTGACTTTTAGCGTGGGACTGGAGAATCAATCGCCATTCGACAGCGTGTTCAATGAAAGCAAACCGCTCCCGCTCACCATTGTTTCACCCGTGTATGGCGTGATCTCGGTGGTCGTCGTGCTCGTCACCTTGATTCTGTTTCTCTGGCTGGCGCGAACCACGAATTTGATCCGCGAGCCGGGAGCATGTCCGGTGCCGGGAAAGCTGAGGCCCTATAACCTGGGCCGGGCGCAGATGTCCTTCTGGTTTCTTCTAATCTACGCGTCTTACGTGGTCATCTGGTTGATTACCGACGCGCTCGATACGATCACGCCGTCTCTGCTTGGATTGATGGGAATCAGCGCCGGCACGGCTCTGGGCGAAGCCCTGATCGATTCCGGAAAGCTGAACGCCCGGGATGACCAGCTACAGTCTCTTACGGGAGAAAAGCAATCGCTTGAACAGAGCATTCCGGATCTTCAATCGCAAGTAAACGGACTGAACTCCCGAAACAGTTTGACGCCTGAAGACACCGCCAACCGCGACAGCTTGAACAAACAGCTACAGGACAATCGCGCGCGGCTGGCGCAGATTACTCAGCAAATCCAAAACCTTGACGCCGTCGGCCGCGGCTGGAGTTTCACAGGGTTTTCTGCGCGACATTCTTTCTGATTCATCTGGATATAGTTTTCATCGTTTTCAGATTTTCGCCTGGACGATCGTGCTGGGAATTATGTTTATCTCATCGGTCTACAACAATCTGACCATGCCGGAGTTCAGTGCGACGTTACTCGGACTAATGGGCATCAGTTCCGGCACCTACATCGGTTTCAAGTTTCCTGAGAATAAGTGAAGCGCAATCGATGCAAGGGCAGTCATGTCTTAGACTCAAATCTAATTAGCGAAAGTGAGGCGCAATGAGCACCAACACCGCACCAGGTCAGGTTTTGATTATTCGCCATGGCGAGAAGTTAGGCGATCCAAAGAAGGACGATGACGGTGGACGGCATTTGTCCATCCAAGGTTCCGCACGCGCCGCTGCTTTGCCGACGCTGTTCATTCCGGCGCTGCCGCAGTTGAGCTGCGGGCTGCATTACAAAGCGGTGGAATTCCACGGCCACTACCGAGAGACTCCGATCAAAGGCAAGGCGCCGCGGTTTCCCACTCCGAACTACATTTTCGCCACGCAGCGATCGAAAAACAGCAATCGCCCCGTGGAGACCGTCACCCCACTGGGCACTGCTTTGAATCTACCGATCAACGATGGCTTTGCAGACAAGGAGCCTGACATTAAGAAGATGGTCAACGCAATTCTCAACGATTACCCCGGCAAGGTCGTTCTAGTCTGCTGGCATCATGGAGAAATTCCCGAGCTCGCCAAGGCTCTGGGAGTTTCAAGTCCGCCGAAGTGGGATGGCAAAGTCTTCGATCGCGTCTGGCAAATTACTTTTCCAAAAGGTAAAGCGACGCTCCAGGATCTGCCGCAGATGCTTTTGTACGGGGACTCCACGAAGTAATGATTGTTCAGATGAAGAACGCCGACCTAAGTGAAGTCCGTCGGCGAAATCCGGGTCGCAGTGAAGAGCGAAGATCAGATTATTGGCGAACTGGCAAGCGCTGAGTAAGAATCATCCTTGGCCTTTCCATGGGCGCGCCTACTAACAGGAGGTTACTTATGGCACAACGAATCACTTGGGATGACGACATCAAGGATTTTTTCACTCAACTGGACGTTGGGTGTATGCGGGCCAGGGGGAGACTGGACCTGAGCAATTATGAGTCGGTCAAGGAGTTTAAGGACGATATCAAGACAAGGGTCAAGAACCATACCATGCCCAAGGGTGGTCCGCCCTGGCCAGACGAAAAAGTTAAGATGTTTGAAGACTGGATAGCTGACTGTTGTCCAAAAACGCAGACTGATCCCGGTCCGCCCTGTCGATGACCTCGATTAGTAATTCGGGTCGTCCGTGAGCCCTCAATTGATTGACGGCACAACCGGTGCTGGCAGTCCATCTACCGAGCAGAAAACTGCGGAATAGGAGAAGCTATGAAAACCTCAGCGACCACAATTGCTTTCGCCATCGCCTTTGCTTTTCTCGCCATATCAGGAAGGTGGGGTGGGCCACGTTCGGCGGTTATCGAGCCGCGGAGTGTCCCGGCGAGTCCTAACGCGATCAGCTTACTGGAGGAAGATTTTGCGAAGTTATGTGGATGTGTCCAGGCGTTCGGCCCGCCTGCTCCAGTGCTCGACCCCAACGTTTTGCCTGTCGATGTCAGTCTTCAGAACAATACCGCGTGTGTAGGGGTTTCAGAATGCCCGAATCCGAACGGGTGTTGTCAACCATGCTTTGATTGTTTTGGTTGGCAGCTCTTCGTTGCTTTGAATTGGCCCGCCAAATCCGCCGGCGAACCTGACCCCGGCAAGCCCTTCGGCGAGCCGCGCGAATATTCTGATGTGGTTTGGCAAACCTACAAGAGTGCTTTCGATGTATTCGGCGACAAGCAACCGACGCCGTGGGGCGCGAGTGGGGCCCACGAGCTGCAACTCAACAGCGCGGTCATCAAGGACACTTTTCTAAAATATGATCTGCAATCGGATCATAATTGGTTGACTGACGAGGCCGGTAACGTGGTGCGCTATGAGATCCGAGTCAACAAGGACGAGTTTCAATACATTCTGAGGAACGACTTGTGGCACCAGGAAGGAATCTGGAAAGCGGTGACTACAGGTCCGGGAATCGAGTTGCCTTCGCAGAAGAGCGACTTCGGGGATGTCGGCGCGATGGAGGTCAAGGCCGCTTGGCGAATTATTCCCGAAGCTCGTCGCGCCTACTTTGAAGAGAATTACAAAGTAGCCCATGCGAAGGTTTACGATCCCACAACCAAAGGCTGGAAGGATCAAGATGTTGCCCTGGTAGGGTTGCACATCATCAAGAAGACGCCTAAATCTCCACAGTGGGTCTGGGCTACGTTCGAACATAAAGACAACGCTCCAGTGCAGGGCGATTCCGGCGAGGGCAGGCAATGGAACTTCTTCAATCCTGAATTGTTCAAGAAAGATCCTAATTACAAACCCAACTCCGCGGCGCCACCTTATCGCATAGCGACGAACAAACCCGTGCAGGTTTTTCGCGTGAAGCAGGCATCTTCTGACGATCTTCAGGCCCACGAAATCAACGATGCAATGCACAAACTGATCGCGGCGAGGTTTCCCCACTCAGTTTGGAGAAACTATGATCTGATCAGTGTGCAATGGCCGCGCGAACCGGCCAAGCCGGATCCCAAAATGCAGAAGGTGCTGCCATCGGGACAGCCCAGACCAAGAGTGCTGGCCAATACCGCCATGGAAACCTATCAGCAGCTAAAGAATAGCGGTGGAGCGGGAGGGCTTTCACCTGGCCTTGCCAATGACCAGGGTCAGGAGAAGCAGTTCCCTGCCGATGACCTGGGAAAATCCAGTTGTATCGCCTGCCACAGGATCTCGGCGGTAACTCCGACGTTTGTGAATCATCCCGAGAAAAAAGGATGGTGGACCGACTACAGCACGCTCTTCTTCAAGGCCGGCGTGAAAAGAGCGACGCCAAAGCGATGAGGGTAAAGGAAGACCAATTGATCTGTCTGGGCGCCGCTGTCTGGAGTTTTCTTTAGAGCAACCATGGTTGCGTGATGATCCAGCGATGCGATACCGAGGCGGCGAAGCAAAACGCCGTTTCGTGACCCAGGCCACTTAACCAGTAGTCCAAAATCTGTCAGGAGGCAAACATGGCAACAAGTTTCGAAGGCAAAATAAAACCGTACTTTAGTCAGTCGGAAAGAGGTGCAATGATCAATCCCGACCACACCGGTGGTTTCACTCTGGATCTGTGGAGCCGAGACGATGTGCAAACCAATTACGACGCCATCAAGGACGCGATCGACACAAAGAGTATGCCGCCGGGCGGTTGGCCGGGTGATAAAATAAAAGCGTTCGACACCGATTTCGAGCAGTGGAAGGCCGGCGGTTATCAACCGTGACAGGGCGCAGCGTACGGGATGCAGGAGCCCCAACTCGTTCCTGACTCTCGGACATTCTTTACAGCACCGCCGTCTCTTCCAACAACTTCCCTTGCTCAAACCTCTCGACACTGAGTTGCGTCGTGTCGATCAAGTCAGAGTGCCCTTGCAAGATCAGATCGGCGGTGATGCGGCCTGAAGCCGGCGAGTGCATGACGCCGTGGCCGCTGAAGCCGTTAACGAAATACAACCCTTCGACATTCGGCGCGGGGCCGATGATCGCGTGATGGTCCGGAGTCATCTCGTACAACCCCGCCCAGGCACGACGAGGATTCACTTCCGCTTCGGCCAGCACCGGCACGCGCGAAGCAGCATGCGTCAGGATTTTTTCCACGAAACTCGAATCGAAATCAGTCTTGAAGCCCGGCGTTTCTTCCGGATCGTTCCAGGCCAACAGGATGCCCTTCCCTTCACGGCGAAAGTGAAAGCCGGTGGACATGTCGATCACCATGGGAAAGCGCTTCGGCAGTTGATCGAAAGGCTCGGTGGGCACAAGCTGACGGCGCAAAGGCTCGACTGGCAACTCTGCGCCAGCCATCGCTGCTACTTGCGCTGCCCAGGGCCCGGCGGCGTTGACGACGACACGGGTTGAAATGAAGCCGCGGGAGGTCATGACGCCAGCGATGCGGCGAGCAACTTCTTTTGGAGTGCGCTGACTTGTCAGCGCTTTTGAAAGCGGCGACAAGTCGCCGCACTCCACTTCAATTCCAGTCACCTGCGTATCCAGCCACAGACGCGCGCCACGTTCGCGCGCATTCAGCATGAATCCCATCATCACGCTGTGCGGATCGACGAATCCGTCCGTCGAACAAAATGTGCCGCCCAGAATGTCGTCCATGCGAAGCTGCGGCACCATCTCCACAATCTCTTCAGGTGAAACCCATTCGACGTTAGTAACGCCGAGCGAGTTCTGTCGTTCCTGGTTCGCTTTCAAGTAAGCGAGATGCTTCTCGTTCGTTGCACAGAACAGATAACCATGCGCGCGATAGTCAGCCGGATGACCGACGACTTCATCGAACTTTGAAAAGAAGTCGATCGAATATCGCGACATCTGGATGTTGACCGGCGTAGAGAACTGCGCGCGTACGCCGCCCATGCTCTTGCCGGTGGACCCTTTGCCCTGATGGGCCTCGCGCTCAAGCACTAGCACGTTCGTGCAGCCAGCTTGCGCCAGGTGATAAGCGACACTCGATCCGACAATGCCACTGCCAATGATGACGACGTCCGCGGTATCCACAAGGCAAAAGTAAAAAGGAAAAAGGAAAAAGTAAAGACGCCGCCCGGATAGTAAACTTCAGAGCTTGGAGTCAGGAGACCTTTCGCGCTCCAGACGGCTTAGCCGCATTGGTAGCGGCTATAGAGACTGAAGTTGGAACAAAACAAAAGGCGAGAGCCATGACTCTCGCCTTTTTTACTTTTACCTTTTTCCTTTTGCCTTGGTTTACGCCGGCGCCGGTGTGCCACCGGTAATCGGTGGCAGGATCGGCTTCAGTTCCCGCGAGCCGGTGGGCTCTTTCACCTGTGGCTGTTCGTCCGTGCCGGTGGTTGACGCTGCTTCAGTGTCGTCAAGCGACAAGCCCGCGACGATGCGACGAATCTGCACGCCATCCAGCGATTCATGCTCCAACAGCGCTTCAGCCAGCCGAATCATGGTGTCGCGATTTTCCTCGAGAATCTTTCGCGCCCGCTCGTATTGCTCGGTCACGATCTTGCGCACTTCCGAATCGATGCGAATCGACGTTTCTTCCGAGTAGTCGCGGTGCTGGGCGATCTCTCGACCCAAAAAGATTTGCTCTTCTTTCTTACCAAAGGTCAGCGGCCCAAGCTCTGACATGCCATATTCGCAAACCATCGCCCGGGCTAACTCGGTCGCCCGCTCGATGTCGTTCGAAGCGCCAGTGGTGATGCTGCCGAGGAAGGTCTCTTCCGCAATTCTTCCACCCATCAGGATCGAAATCTGGCCCAGCAGGTATTCCTGCGTATAGTTGTGCCGATCGCCTTCCGGCAACTGCTGGGTAACACCAAGCGCCATGCCGCGTGGAATGATTGTGACCTTGTGCACCGGATCGGCGTTGGGCACTTTCAATCCGACCAGGGTGTGACCAGCTTCATGATAAGCGGTGACGCGTTTTTCTTCGTTCGAGATCACCATGCTCTTGCGCTCGGCGCCCATCAGGACCTTGTCTTTGGCCAATTCAAAATCGGACATGGCCACGACCTTCTTGTTATAGCGCGCCGCGTTGAGCGCCGCCTCGTTCACCAAATTGGCGAGGTCCGCGCCGGTAAATCCCGGTGTGCCACGGGCAATCACGCTGATATCGACGTCTTCGCCGAGCGGAATCTTGCGCGTGTGAACTTTGAGGATGCCTTCGCGGCCGCGCACATCCGGCCGAGATACGACGACGCGCCGATCAAATCGCCCGGGTCGAAGCAGCGCCGGATCCAGAACGTCGGGCCGGTTCGTCGAGGCGATCAGAATCACGCCGTCGTTCGATTCGAACCCATCCATCTCTACCAATAACTGATTCAGCGTCTGTTCGCGCTCGTCATGACCGCCGCCGAGGCCGGCTCCGCGATGACGACCAACCGCGTCAATCTCGTCGATGAAAATGATGCAGGGCGCATTCTTCTTGCCTTGCTCGAACAAATCGCGTACGCGCGAAGCGCCGACGCCGACAAACATCTCAACGAAATCCGAACCCGAAATCGAGAAGAAAGGAACATTCGCTTCACCAGCAATTGCGCGGGCCAACAAAGTCTTACCCGTTCCCGGCGGGCCCATCATCAAGACGCCCTTCGGAATCCGGCCGCCCAGCTTCTGAAACTTTTGCGGCTCTTTCAGGAACTCAATAATCTCCTGGAGCTCTTCTTTGGCTTCCTCGACTCCGGCGACGTCCTTGAAAGTCACACGCTTCTGCTGATTGCTGAGCAGTTTTGCTCGCGACTTGCCGAACGAGAGAGCTTTGTTGCCGCCCGACTGCATCTGGCGCAGCATGAAAATCCAGAAACCAAAGATCAGAACAAAGGGCAGTAAATAATAGAGCGCGGGCCAGAGATAGCTGCTGCTACCCGATTCGTCATCCACCTTGTCGACGCGGGGTTTGCCGTTGACGATTTCTTTCGCTTCCTTGAGCAGATCGTTCTTGGCGGTTTCATTAGTAAGCTGCACATGGTATTCCATGCCGCTGTTGCGATCTATGGCCACAGTTTCCGTCTGCTTGACCGTCAACTGTTTCAGCTCGTTATTCATGATCTTCTGATCGAGCTGGGTTAGATCGATGTTTTGGGTGTTCTTGCTGCCGGGATTCACCAGCTTGTAGATCAATAACGCGCCGGCGATTATTAGCAGCCAAAAGATGATTTGTCTTGCCGTCGAGCTCAAAGCCTTAACTTCCTCCGTGACCGATCATACCCTAAATCGGTCGTTCTTGTAAGCCGGTTGGGCGTCTTCTGCCCTCAGGCTAATTCGACGCCGGGCCTATCGGCGCCTGTAAGATGCCGAAGGCCATGCTTCCGGTGCCCCTCATACTTAGGCCGACCCTGACGCCAAGGTTCAAATCCATCAAAGGAAGGGTCGTTCTCACCCGTGAAATCGTATCCATCCACTTTTTCGGGAAACCCTCGAGCTTCCAGGTAACTCAACGGCGCGCCCCCCGTGGTTTCCAAACAGTAGACTTTCAACGGCCAGGATGTGAACGCGTTCAAGCCTTTTCAGATCGCCGCGACACTGGGCGAGCCATTGCCGCAAAGCGCGGCGTCGCAGGGCCGGATGCGCCACGGCTAGCAGATCAATCCGCAGGGTTGGCGGGCCGTCTTTACCTTTGCGGTCCGGACTTGCGCTCTCATCAGCCAACTCCAGGAGTCTGGCCGCCGCCAGATCCAAAGCGATCCCATCTTCCCGCAAGAGTTCTGCTGTCCGCGTCAAACCCTGGACGACCTTTGGGTTGAAACTCTCCATCAGGGGCAGCAACTGGCGTCGCACACGAACCCGCGTAAAGCTTTCATCCAGGTTCATTTCGTCATAGCGAAACTCGACCTGGCGCAGGCGACAATAGTCTTCCGTGTCCTGGCGGCGAGCCCATTGCAGTAGTGGCCGGACCAGAAGCGTTTCGCTCCCGTCGACTAAGGATCGCGAAGGCTCTATGCCACCCAGGCCGTCGGCGCCGCTGCCTCGCAGAAGGTTCAACAGCATCGTCTCTGCCTGGTCATCCATAGTGTGTGCCGTTAAAACAATGGTTGCCCCGCGCCTCTTGGCCGTCTTCGCCAGAAATTCATAACGGACTCGACGCGCGGCTTGCTCCAGGTTGTCACCGCTGCTCGCAGCCCGCTTCTTTACGTCAATGCTGCTGGCGGCAATCTCATGACGCAGCTGCTGCGCCAATTTTGCGACCCAGAGCGAGTCGGATCTGCTCGCGGGTCCGCGCAATTTGTGATCGATATGGGCAACGACAACACTAATTTTCAGTTTTCCGGCTTTGACCAATTCATCCAGGGCAAGAAGTAAAGCGACTGAATCAGCACCGCCTGAGACAGCTACCAAAACGGTTTCGTCATTCTGAGCGAGACCAAGACGTTGCCACTCACGACGGAGAGACTGGGCGAAGCCGCTCAATTTCAGGCGGCTTGACGGCTGTTTCAACTGCTTAGCTTTCCGCGCCATAGCCTTCCGGAATCCGTCGTCACTAGATCTCGGCCAATTCTAACACCGCATTTCCGACCCAACTAGATCGGCTTTCCGCAGCCCTCAGAGTTGCCTTGCGATAAGCGCTCGGCAAACGTAAGATCGGTCATCAAATAGAATAGAAGTCTCCAGTCAGCGCCTTACATGGTTACCGTAACCCGTAACATTCGTACCACGCTCGAGATGATCAAGATCGAGCATACGCTATTCGCGCTCCCATTTGCTTTTCTCGGAGCGGTGCTGGCTGCGCAAGGCCTACCGACGATGGCACAGATTCTTTGGATAACGCTGGCGATGGTCGGCGCCCGTTCGACCGCGATGGCTTTCAATCGTGTGGCCGACCGGGATTACGATGCGCGTAATGAGCGCACGCGGACTCGCGCAATTCCGGCCGGAGCGCTATCGGTCGTCTTTGTCTCGGTGTTCACGGTCGTGGCAGCGGCAGTTTTTTTCTTCGCGGCGGCGATGCTCAATCGTTTGACGCTGATCCTTGCCCCAATCGCCCTGGCCAGCATCGTGCTCTACTCGTACACGAAGCGATGGACTGCGCTTTCGCATCTGGTCCTCGGCTGGTGTCTGGCGATAGCGCCGACCGGAGCCTGGATCGCGGTACGCGGCGCTATTGACAGTCCGTTACCACTCTTGCTTTCGCTGGTTGTAATGCTCTGGACCGCGGGGTTCGACGTGCTCTACGCGAGTCAGGATTATGAGTTTGATCGGCGCGAAGGCTTGTATTCAATTCCCGCGCGCTTTGGCATCGCGCGTTCGCTTTGGATCTCTCGGCTGCTGCACGCGGGAGCATTCGCGGCCCTGCTTGCGCTATACTTCACGGCGCACCTGGGAATCCTGGCTCTCATCGGCGTAATTGTTACCGGAGCTTTGCTGGTTTACCAGCACGCTCTGGTGCGCGCCGACGACTTAAGCCGGCTAAACGCCGCGTTCTTTACGACCAATGCGTTTGTAAGTGTGATCTTGTTGGTTACTTTCGGCGGCGCAGTGCTCTTCCGACTTTAGTAAAGTTCGATTTCGACCATGAGTTTTTCACACGACCAAAACTTAAATGAGCTTGCCGCCAAAGTAGAACGCGGCGAACGGCTTTCTTTCGACGACGGAGTTGCGCTTTACGCGACGGATGACTTGAACGCGCTTGGCAAGTTAGCGAATACCGTGCGCCGACGAATGCATGGCCGCACCACTTATTTCAATGTCAATCGCCATTTCAACCCAACCAACGTTTGCTACGTCGATTGTAAGTTCTGTGGGTTCTTTCGCACGCCGCGGCAGCCCGATGCGTACACACACAACATCGAGGATTCGCTGCGCATAGCCGGACAGGCAGTCGGCGAAGGCGCAACCGAACTGCACATCACCGGCGGGCTGAACACGAAATTGCCGTTCAGCTATTTCACCGATCTGCTTTCGTCTTTAAAGCAGCACTATCCGCAGCTTCATCTGAAGGCGTTCACGATGGTCGAGTTGGATCACTTCGCTCATTTCTACAAGATGAATGACGAGGACGTGATTCAGCAATTGATAGAAGCGGGGTTGGATTCATGTCCCGGCGGCGGCGCCGAGATTTTTCGTGAGCCCACGCGGTCAATGATCTGCGCGCATAAGTGCGACGCCGGCCGTTGGCTGGAACTCGCCGGCAAAGTCCACGCGGCGGGTTTGAAAACCAACGCGACGATGCTTTACGGCCATATCGAATCGATCGAAGATCGCGTCGATCACCTGGTGAAACTGCGCGAGCAACAGGACAAGTCCGGCGGTTTTCAGTGCTTTATTCCGCTGGCTTTTTATCCGCCCGACACCCAGATGGCGCATCTGCCCGGGCCTTCGGGCATCGATTCCCTGAAGACGATGGCCGTGTCGCGTCTGATGCTGGACAACTTTGCGCACATCAAAGCTTACTGGGTCATGCTCGGCAAGCGCCTGGCGCAAGTCGCTTTGCACTTCGGCGCCAACGACGTCGACGGCACAATCACCGAAGGCGGTGAACTGACGGAAAGCTATTCGGTTGAATCCAACAATGAAGTGAAGATGACCCGGCCGGAACTGATCGGCTTGATTGAAGAGGCAGGCTTCGAAGCCGTCGAGCGTGATACAGTCTACAATCGTATAGAGAGGACCGCCACGGTCGCATAATTCTGAAATTTCGAGCCAGCGGCAGCAGTTTCTTGTCCCCATGCCGCTGCGTTTTTGTCTTAAGATATGACGACAGCAACTAAACAACGAACAATTTCACTGGCCCACTCACCGGATTCCGACGACGCGTTCATGTTCTATGCCCTGGCAACGAACAAGATCGAAACTGGCTCCTTCGAATTCGAGCACGTGTTGAAAGACATCCAGACGCTGAACGAAGAAGCGCGCAAAGGAACTTACGATGTCACCGCGATCAGCTTTCATGCCTACGCCTATGTCGCTGATAAGTACGCCCTGCTGCCGCACGGCGCTTCGATCGGCGACAACTATGGGCCGATAGTCGTTGCTAACGAGGACTTCGATCCGGCGAACTTAGTAGACCTGACGATAGCCGTGCCTGGCACGCTGACCAGCGCCTTCCTCGCACTCAGCCTTTACACTCCGAATTTCAAGTATGAAGTCATGCCTTTCGATCAAATTATCGATGCCGTGACCGAAAAGCGTTGCGATGCCGGCTTGCTGATTCACGAAGGGCAGCTCTTCTATAACAACCTCGGTTTACACAAAGTGCTCGACCTCGGCGAATGGTGGCACGAACATACGGACGGCTTGCCTCTGCCAATGGGCGGCAATGTCATTCGTCGCAAGCTGGGCAAAGAAACGATCAGCGAAGTCTCAAGCCTTTTGAAAGAGAGCATCCAGTATTCGCTCGACAATCGCGAAGATGCTTTGCAGTACGCGATGCAGTTCGCCCGCGAGATGGATCCGGCGCTTGCCGATCGATTTGTCGCGATGTGGGTGAACGACCTCACGCTCGATTACGGCGAACGCGGCCGTGAGGCTGTGCGCCGCTTGCTCGCCGAAGGCCACGAACGCGGTATCATTCCGCACGCTGTTGATGTTCAGTTCGTCGACTAGTGTCTTTACGTAAAGTCTCTGCGCTTCCTCCGCGTGCTCTGCGTCTCTGCGGTGAGTGCATTTGAAACTATTATTCACCGCCGAGACGCAGAGTTCGCAAAGGCTACGCAGAGAAAAACTGGAACTGAGCCGCGTCCGGGAATCGACTGCCCCTCAAGTCTTCTAAATTCGTTGCCGACCTCGAAGCCGCTAATCTTCTATTGACATCGTTATGCTCGCCGCACAAAATGCCCTTCGAGATGAAAGCACCCCGATTCCTGTTGCGTGGATTTCGCCGGCCGAGCGAAGTAGCTCTGCTCGCGCTGGGCAAACTCGAGCGCCAGGTGCTGGATCAGACCTGGCAGCGCGGCGAAGTCAGCGTCCGCGACATCTACCTCGCCTTTGGAGAAAACATAGCCTACACGACGCTAATGACGACGCTCGATCGTCTGTTCCGCAAACAACTTCTCGATCGACGCAAAGATGGCCGCGCTTTTCTTTATACGCCCGCGGTCTCACGGGAAGAGTTTGAGCATGGCATTCGTGAAGACGTGATCGATGGCTTGCTCGGCGGGGGCGCAGAAGGAATTCAGCCGGTGCTGGCCTGTATCGTTGACACGGTCAGCGAGCGAGATCGGGAGTTGCTCGACGAGCTGGATCGTCTGGTCAAAGAGAAGAAGCGAGAGTTGCGGCGAAAGACTGATTAGTTATGTACGAGCTTTTGGGAATCTGTCTGGTATTGGCGGCGCTCTTGACTATTAATGCGTTCGCGTCGCTGGCGGCCGCCGCTGCCTGGCGTTTGCTGGAGCGGCCAACCAGAAACTTCTCAGCGCGGGCACGCGCGGAAATTCTCTTTGTCATACGCATCAGCCCTGCGGCGCTGGCTGTAATCTCGGTCGTCGCCTTCCTGGTTCCATCATTTCTGGCTTACGAACCTTACGCGACTACGGAAGTTGTCAGTAAGAAGCTGGCCGCGCTGGCCATCGTCTCGGCAATCGGAGTCGGATTTGCCTTGTGGCGCGGCGTCCGTTCCTGGTGGGCGACGAAGACTTTGCTGCGAAAATGGCTGGCGACTGCCGAGCAGATTCGACTTCCCCGCGTCGGCATCCCGACGTATCGCATCCGGCATTCGTTTCCGATTATTGCGGTAGTGGGTACGATCAGACCGCATCTGTTCATTGCCCGACACGTTCTGCAGACGCTGAGCAATGAAGAGCTAATCGCAGCCATCGCACACGAATGCGGACACCTGGCGGCGCGTGACAACTTAAAGCGCTCTGTGCTGCGCGCCTGCCGTGATGCGCTGATGATTGTCCCCTGCGGCCGTTCGCTTGATCGCGCCTGGGCCGAAACGGCGGAATGCGCCGCCGATGAGCGTGCTGCTCACAAGAGCCCGGCCACCGCACTCGATCTCGCCTCAGCGCTGGTTAAGATTGCGAAGATGGTTCCCGGCGGTTCGCACGCCGCGATGCCCGTGGCGGCATTTCTGGTCGGCAACGAAGAAACTCGGGGAGTCAACGCTCGCGTCGGACGTTTGTTGGAAATCGCCTCGACTAACAATCTTAGCCGGGCGCCCTACTCGACACCGGCCAAAGTCTTCGCGATCTCGTCCCTCAGCTTGCTCGTCGTTCTCAGCGTGATGGTCGCAAGTAATGCTCAAGTCCTGATGACCGTGCACTCACTAATCGAACGCATCGTTCGCGTTCTCAGCTAATCATCCCACCGAATTTAATCCGCCTGGGCAGCACTCAGGGGCCGCTGCAGCCAGACAAACATGGCGGCTGAACCAAGCTGCAAAATAATTCCGAAGACGACCAGCATGACCAATGAATAGTCGTAAAGCACTCCCATCGTCACGCTGCCCAAAAACCAAAGGACGCCGTACACTGCGTTGAAGACGCCATAAGCATTGCCGCGTTTGTCGATGGGGATTAGCTGCGCGATGCCGGCGCGCAACGTCGCCTGCTGCGCGCCCAAGCCAACCGCCCAGCAACCCACCGCGACAATCGCCAACGCAGAGCCGCCGAGAAAACCCAGAGGCAACGCCAGCGAAGAAACTACAATTCCCAGCGCCAGTATCCGCATGCCAAAACGATCGAAGAGCCTTCCGAAGACCAATGCCGCCAGGCCATTCACGGCCATCGCGCCGGCGTAGTACAGCGGGATAGCCGCGGGTCGCGCGATGGTAGTCTTCTGAAAGTGATAGGCGAGCAAAGGAAAATCCACGAAACCGCCGGCGAGCAAACCGGCCGCGGCAACATATAACCAAAAGACATTTGGCAAATGTTGAGAGATTGCGGTCGTCTGAAGCGGCGGGGGGCCGGCTAAGCCCGGGCGCATCGTGCGCGCGACTATCAGCGCCGCGAACGCGAAAAGTGCAGGCAAGGCCAGCCACAAAAATGCCGGACCAAAATGTTCTTCCCGCGCCACGATGCCGGCGATCAAGAGCGGGCCAAGTACCGCTCCGGTCTGATCCATGGCCGTGTGCAAGCCGAATCCCCAACCATGTCCAACCACCGAAGTTGCGTCGGACAGCAACACGTCCTTGGCCGGACCGCGCAAACCTTTTCCGGTACGCTCGGCGACGACCACCAACGCCGCTACTTTCCAACTGCCCGCGAACGCCAATCCCGGCACGACCACCAGATTCAGGAAGTAACCTAGGGTTGTCAGCGTCCAATAAGCGCGTGTGCGATCCGCTATTCGCCCCGACAGCACTCGCAACCCGGCGGCAATCATCTCTCCTAATCCGGCAATGATTCCCACCTGCGTCGCCGTCGCTCCGAGGTCCTTTAAGAACGGACCAATGATGCTGTGCGCGCCTTCATAGGTCATGTCAGCGAACAGGCTGACAATGCCCATGGCCACGATGAATTGCAGGGCGTGTTTGCGCTTTTGATTTGGGGCCATCTTCGATTGCTCTTGCAGTTGCCGCATTCTAAGATGCCACGACACGAATTCACAACGAGCAAGGAAATCTGTCTCAACGTTGGCTGGTAGTAGTGAACGCTCGACTATAACCTTGGCAGATTACTTGAATTCGAATGAATCGTTTCTTGTTCTTAAGTGAGATGGATGACTTGACCATCAGGTTCTGCGGTATCCTTCGGACGTGAACGAACTCTTAATAGTTAACGGCTTAACCAAGCATTTCAAAAACCGTTGCGTTCTCAGCGATGTAGATTTCACTGCGCGCCGCGGCGAAATGCTGGGACTAATCGGCCCAAACGGTGCCGGCAAGACGACACTGTTCGAATGCCTGGCCGGGTTGATGCCGGCCGACGCGGGCGTAGTGAAGTCCGACAAAATTCTTCCCTCATCCACACGACTGCGAATTTTCTCTACTGCCTGTGGTAGTAGTTGGCCAGAATCACGTATTCTCTTCCGATTATGATCAAACGAATATTGCTCTTTCTGTGCTGCTTGGTTTCATCTGCCAGCGCACAGACCACCTCTGCACCTGCGCCACAGAGCACTCCTCCGGCGCAGAAATTACCAGTGATTCAGGAGCGCGTGGAGGTAACAACCACACGCTTGCCTGAAGACCCGCAGAGTGTCCCCTCCGCGGTCGAAGTCTTCAACGGTGACGAGCTGCGAAATCGCGGCTACCACGACTTGCGCAGCGCGCTTAGCTTTGCCATTGGCGTGGAGGTTGCGCCCGGTGGAGATGCCGGCCCAGCCAGCTCAGTGCCGGATTTCTGGGGATTGAAAGAGCTTGACGCATTCCTCCTTGTGGTGGACGGCGTGCCGTGGGGCGGCTCCTTCAATCCCGCCCTGACGACGCTCGACTTGAATGACATCGAACGCATTGAACTGGTGCGCGGCCCGGCCCCGGTCACCTATGGCGCCACTTCATTTGTCGGCGTCATCCATATCGTGCACAAGGATACCGCTGCAAAGGAGAGATCCTTGACCGTCCGCGGAGGAAGTTACGGCACCTTCGGCGTCCAATTTTCGACTCCCGTTCCCCTCTCGGGCAAATGGTCCTCGCGCCTTTCGCTGGATGCGCAGCGCGAAGGCTTCAGCGATGACCGCACAAACTATCGCCGGGGACATGCGTTGTGGCGAGTAGGGCGCAAGGGCAACGGCGCGAATCGCGCGTGGTTCAATTTCGACATGAACTGGCTGAACCAGGATCCTGCCAGCCCGCGGGTCCGCGTTGGATCGTCCCTGACTCCGCTGGTACCTGTGGACGCCAATAACAATCCCAACGGCTCGTTCCTGAACGACCGCCGCTTTACCGGGGCGGCTGGCTTCGATCGCAGCGTAGGCTCCGGAACTTGGTCGGGAACTGTATCTCTCTCTCACAGCCGCCGAAGCGCCCTGCGCGGATTCCTTGAAGACATCGACGCCGTGACCGACAACGCACGCGGGTTCCGCCAGAACATTCATCTCACTGACGTCTATGCCGACACTCATGCATCGTGGAAAGTTGCACCCTCGTTGACGCTGTTGCTCGGCGGGGACTATCTGCACGGTACCGGTAATTCCTGGGGCGCGGATTTCCACTACACCGTGCCGCTCAACGGTGTGCCTCCGGTTTCAGTCGAGGTTCCCAGCCCACTAGATGTCACCACCAACGACGCTCGGAATTTTTTCGGCGTCTATACCTCAATCGAATGGCGACCTTCGGATCGCGTACGCTTTGACGCCGGCATTCGCATGAACGTCACTCATGAGACGCAGAAGCACGACGACCCGGGCGCAGGCACCAGCGATTCTGACCGCCGCACGAAGTTGAGACCCGGCGGCAGCGTCGGACTCATCGTAACCGCCTGGAAGAGGAATCAGGATTCCGTCAATCTGTACGCGAACTACCGAGACACGTTTAAGCCTGCGGCCATTGATTTCGGCATCGAGACGTTCAGCAACCGGCTCATCCTGGAGCCGGAAACCGCCCGCAGCGTAGAAGGCGGGATCAAGGCCCGCGTCTTCGACGGCCGCGTGGACGTGGAAGCCTCCGGATTTTTGATGGATTTCAAGAATCTGGTCACACCGATCAGCGTCGGCGGATTGCCCGCTCTCACCAATGCCGGAACGCAGCGCTTCAAGGGGTTTGAATCCGGCGTTTCGCTGTTCATGACCAAAGACGTCATGGCCAAGGCAACCTACAGCTACCACGACGCGCGGTTTACTGATTACGTGCAGGATTTCGGCGGAGTGCCCACGCAGCTTGCGGGCAAGCGGCTGGAAATGTCCGCTCACAATCTCGCGGCGTTTGGCATCGTCTACGCGCCGGAGCGCGGGTTTCTGGGCGGCGTCAATGTGTATTACACCGGAGCGCGGTTTCTGAACAGGCGCAACACCGCGCCGGCGAACGGCTTTGCCACCATCGGCTTGAGCGCGGGCTATCGCACCCCGAAGTGGGAATTGCGTGTAGACGCTACCAATTTGGGCGATCGCCGCGACCCGGTTGCCGAAAGCGAGCTCGGTGACGGGCAATATTATTTGATGACCAGTCGACGTGTGGTGGGTGCGTTCACTCTCCATTTCTGAAAACTTCAGACCGGCGCTGTGCGTTCAACCCACAGATCGCAAACTTCTTTCGAGGCTAACTGTGTGAGAGGACTGGTTGCGCCCGAACCCGATGGTCGTTGTGCGGCCGGTTCTGGCGTTACATTCTACTTCTGCGAGAATCTGTGCGTCCTCCTGCGGCAAATTGGTTTGCCTACTTTCCAAACCAGCCAATCGGCTTGCCTGAAAGATCGACCCAGACGCTTTTGACCTGAGTGTAGAGCTCCAGCGCGTGCTTACCCATCTCGCGGCCATAGCCCGATTGTTTGTAACCACCGAACGGCGACGCGGCATTCATCATGTTGAAGGTATTAATCCAAACGACGCCGGCCTTGACCGCCCGCGCAAAGCGATGCGCGCGCGTGATATTGCTCGTCCAGATGCCGGCTGACAAGCCGTACATCGTTTCATTTGCCTGGCGAAGCAGATCGTCATCGTTGTCAAAAGTAATTACCGAAGAGACTGGTCCGAAGATCTCCTCCTGCGCCACGCGCATCGAGTTATTCACTTCGCTGAAGATCGTCGGCTGAAAGAAGTAGCCGTTTTGAAATGCGCCTTCCAACTGAATTGACTGGCCGCCCGAGAACACCGTCGCGCCTTCTTCACGGGCAATGCCAACGTAACTCCTGATCTTGTTGAGTTGCTCCATGGAAACCTGCGGCCCCATTAAGGTCGCCTTATCCATGGGGTCACCGACTGTAATCCGCTCGGCTTTTTCCTTAAATCGCGCGAGGAATTCGTCTTTCACCTTCTCTTCAATGAACACGCGCGAGCCGGCGCAACACACTTGCCCCTGATTGAAAAAGATTCCCATCATCGCGCCGTTGACTGCTTGATCCAGATCGGCGTCGGCAAAGATCACGTTCGGCGCTTTGCCGCCGAGCTCGAGCGAAACTTTCGTCAAGTTCGCTGCTGCCGATTTCGCGATCAGCTTTCCAATTTCAGTCGAGCCCGTGAAAGCAATCTTGTCGATGCCAGGATGAGAGGCGAGCGCCGCGCCCGCAGTTTCGCCATACCCGGGAATGATGTTGACGACGCCTTCGGGGAAACCGGCTTCCTGAATCAGCTTGGCGAGTTCCAGAGCCGTCACCGGCGTCTGCTCCGCCGGTTTCAGCACGACTGTGTTTCCGCAGGCGAGCGCCGGCGCCAGCTTCCACGCGGCCATCAGCAGCGGAAAGTTCCAGGGAATGATTTGTCCGCAGACGCCGACCGGCTCGCGTAGAGTGTAATTGAACATCTGGCCGGGTACCGGAATCGTCTCGCCTTCAATCTTCGTCGGCCAGCCGGCAAAGTATTCAAAGTTCTCAACCACGCCCGGCAGATCGATGTAAGTCGACTCCTTAATCGGCTTGCCATTGTCGGATGTTTCCAGCTCGGCCAGTTCCCCCGCGTGCTGCTCAATTAACTGGGAAAGCCGATACAGTAACTTCCCGCGGTCGCGCGCGCTCATCTTTGACCATTTGCCTTCAAAAGCTTTGCGAGCGGCAGCAACGGCTTTATCAACATCGGCCTTGTCGGCTTCGGCAACTTCAGCAAAGGTTTCACCGGTAGCCGGATTCGGCGATTTGAAAGTCTTTCCGGATTCCGCGTCGACAAATTGACCGTCAATAAAAAGTTGATAACGACGCGGCGTGGTTTGGGCTGGTTGTGTTGATGACATGATCGTTTGCTATCTCCAATTTCTAATCTCAGATCGGTTTTTCCAGGTATCATGTGACTCTAGCATTGAGCAATCAGGAAAGTCTAAGCTCTGTGCGCTTCTCTGTGTCCTCTGTGTCTCTGTGGTAAATTCTTCCGCCCGGTATATTCACCACAGAGAACACGGAGAGCACGGAGATTTCACAGAGGAATACATCCATGACCACAAACACCTGGCCTTCACTCGTCCTGGAAGAATGGCAAGACACACTCGCGACGCTGCACATGTGGATGCAGATTGTCGGCAAGATTCGTTTGAAGCAAACACCGCTGATCAATCATTGGTGGAACGTTACGCTGTACGTTTCGGCGCGCGGCTTGACAACTTCGGCCATGCCTTATCAGGATCGCATATTCGAAATTGAATTCGACTTCATCGATCACAACCTGCGTATTGAGTGCAGTGACGGCGCGTCAAAGATTCTGCCTTTGCGTCCGCAGACAGTGGCTGATTTCTATCAGGAACTCACGTCGGCTCTGCGAGATTTAGGAATGGACATAAAGATCTGGCCGATGCCGGTCGAGATTCCCAATCCAATTCGCTTTGATCAGGATCACGCTCACAAATCTTACGACGCTGAATACGTGAATCGATTCTGGCGCGCGCTCGTATGTATTGACGATGTGTTCAAGAACTTTCGTTCGCGCTTCATAGGCAAAGTCAGCCCGGTGCATTTCTGGTGGGGCAGCTTCGATCACGCGGTCACGCGCTTTTCCGGCCGGCCGGCGCCCCCGCGTGAAGCCGCCGATAATTGGACTCAGGAAGCGTACTCACATGAAGTGATCAGCCATGGCTTCTGGCCCGGCGGCAATGGCGTGCAAGCCGCTTTTTATTCTTACACCGCGCCCGAGCCGGCAGGTTTAAGCGAATCAAAGATCAAACCGGGCGCGGCGTTCTATTCGCAAGACCTGAAGGAGTTTCTGCTTCCTTACGACGCCGTGCGCCAGTCCCCTTCACCGGAAACTGCTCTAATGGATTTCTTGCAGAGTACTTATGAGGCGGGAGCTAATCTGGCCAACTGGGATCGGAAGGCGTTGGAGCGATAATCGAATGCAGACGCACGGATGCAGGATCGTGACGGCATGCGGTCAGTACCGGGAGCGGTAGCGACCGGGTCGCCGGCAGCGCGCAGCGCGAACAATACTTCACGCTGAAAGCGTGAAATGAAATAGCCCAGGGTAAGCGCCGCTTCGGCGCGCCACCCTGGGACCAAACACAACCTTCGCCGCAACCCTGAAAGGGTTGCAGAAATCAATCAAGTTGAGTTTATGATCCGGTCGCTAACGCTCGCGGTTCTGTAACGGACTCCTCTTCACGCCAACGGCGTGAAATGTAATAGCCAGGGGCAACGCCCTTGGATCGGAATCAAATAGAATTCAATTGAGCCCTGAGGGGGCGACACATTCCGCGCCTTCAGCGCTTCATAGAACCAACCTTGAAAGGTGCAACCAACGGCTTCACCAAGTCTTCTGAATCGTGGTTTCTCTAAATTTGGCTCGCGTGTGGGTCACATCCTTCCACAAACGGTTAGCCGTCTCAGTCAATATCTTGGCCATCTCGCGAGGAACAAGTACTGAACTGGGGACAGACACCGTTGGATGTGCGGTGGCGTTTCTCAAGGTGCGCAGGTAATGAAGCAAAGCTGTAGTTTGAGGCGTGATGAGGCGCGAGTCGGATCGCTTCCAATAAATGCGTGACATCGTTTCGATTAAATCAAACAAGTCGACATCGCATGCGGGCTCTATTTGATTCTTGCGACCCATCATTATCTTGCGCAAGCGCGCAACCGCCCGCAAAACTCGCTCTAATCCGCGTGCCGCACTGAAGACTGCAACCTCATCTAGTCCAATCGAAAACAAATTACGGGCCATCCGGAAATCGCTTTCAAGCTCAGTTGGCAACTCAACGTTAGAGAGCAGAAACTTCTCATCCTCATTTTCAATCTCACGGAAGCCCGCAATCAATTCATCGGTATCCGTGACCAACTGATCAATCTCAATAAAAACCCGGTCACCATAGCGCTCCCACTCGTTCACCATGTCATGCTGACTTAGGAACCCGTACGCAGAATCAGTTTCAGCAAGTCGTTTGTGGTAAAGCAATAGTTCTTCTCCCGCGTGTATCAGCTCTCGTACCACGCCTCGCGCTTCACTCAGGATTTCAATGTCCGTGGGCGGGCGGTCGTCGTCGCGACCAGTAAATCCAAGCTTATAAAGTTCACCTCGAGTTCTGATAAGTGTTTCAAATGCCTCAAACATCTCACGCTGTGCTTTGAAAGCAGTATCCTTCTTAGCGATGTTGAAGAGCGGTCTACGAACAGATACAGGTTGCACGTAGTCGGAATATTCTTCCCAAGAATTCCAGAGCCATGCCATGTCGGAGTTATAGCATTTCAGAAGGATCAGAGTGAGATTTATTTCGCCCCTTCAGGGCTGATTGATTATGTTGAAATCTGATCCCAGGGTGGCGCGCTGCGCGCTTACCCTGGGCTATTGCATTGTGCGCTTTCAGCGCACTCAAAGGATTCGTCGCTAAACGCGACGAGGATTGTCTGCTATCTGCGATCCAAGCCTTGAAATCAAGCACCACATTTATGCCGCAACCCTGAAACGGTTACAGGAATCACTCTCTTGGTTCAAGCGGAAGGCGCTCAACTGGTAATACGATGTGCGCACGTTTGGCTATTGCGGAAATAGAACCTCGAAAAGCCGATCCTGCATTTCGTACAGATCATTAAGAGCGCTTGATCGAGCCTGATTATGCGCTTCTGAGTTCTTGGGACTCTTGTCCTTCATTAATTTATTGCAATTTATGAAGTAACTAATCATCTTATTGCGCACTGTCTCCCGTGCAGACTTGGTAAGGAAGGGTTCAAGCGTAGAGAAAGTTACATTAGCCTTGTCGAATGATGCAGACGTTGCATCATCAACGCCTTGATCGGCGTTCTTAGAAGCTTCATTCATGGAGGTCATTAGCGAAGAGTAGCCTTCAAGTTTGGGTTTTAATTCGACTTCGTAATACTTTAGCTGCCTTTGGACCTCAAGTGTTTGAGCTTGGGTTGCCCTTTGTGTGCTGATGCTTGCCCATTGAAGAAAAGCTCCGGTTAAGACCGCAGCCAAACCAACGACCACGGACAATAGTGGAATCCGCATACTCGTCCATTTCTTTATTTTCTCTTCACGCAACTGTGCCTGTGCTGATCTTAGCCGCTCAATATGATCCAGTCCCCATTTGATAATTTCCAAGTCTGCTGGGGGAGCATTTGCCTCTGCTCGAAATTGATTGCGAAACAGATCATCCGGTTGCAGGGCGTTAATTGTGGCAAGGCGCTCAGATGGATCCGTTTTCTCGCGAATCCATGAAGGAAGGTGTGTATCCGCCACCATTGCCTGCTTCCATTCGTCTAGCCGAGTGTTTGGCACCGTCGGCCGAAATAGTTCCCCATGGCGAGCGATGATACTCCGCACATCATACTCAATCGGCAAGCCTAGGCGGTGAGTTAACCCTTGGTAAGTCATGTAAGAAATCTGATCATTGCAGGAGAGAATCCAGATAGCCGATAAAAGGCCGAACTCATCGACGGCCATTGACGGCGCGGATTTATGGGTCATGTGAGTTTTTGCCCTCCTTTGCTGAGCGTGGAACATTCCGCTCAAAACCCCGTCGTGCCCGCCAACAACTGCCTCAACACGTAAGGCAGGATGCCACCGTGCAGGTAGTAATCAATCTCGATCGGTGTGTCGATGCGCAGGACAAGCGGAATTTGATCTGTTCGACCGTTGGCGCGACGAATCGTCAGCGTTACATCCTGGCGAGGTTTTACTGGAACGTTTTCTAATCCAGTGATGTCGAATGTCTCTGTGCCATCAAGATTCAGCGACGCGGCGTTCGTGCCTTCTTTGAACTGGCAGGGCAGCACGCCCATGCCGACCAGGTTGCTGCGATGTATGCGTTCAAAGCTTTGCGCCACCACTGCTTTGACACCAAGCAACCGAGTCCCTTTAGCCGCCCAGTCACGAGACGATCCCGTGCCGTATTCCTGTCCGGCAAAGACGATGAGCGGCGTGCCTTCGCTCTGATATTTCATGGCCGCGTCATAAATGCTCATTCTCTCAGGTTCGGCTTCCGGGTTCTTCCTGTAAAGGGTAACGCCGCCTTCCGTCCCCGGCACCATCAAATTCTTGATACGCACGTTGGCAAACGTGCCGCGCATCATCACCTGATGATTTCCGCGCCGCGAGCCGTAACTGTTAAAGTCCGCCGTCTCGACGCCACGCTGTTGCAGATACACACCCGCAGGTGAAGTGGCCTTGATCGCTCCCGCCGGGCTGATGTGATCCGTAGTAACTGAGTCGCCAAGGATCGCCAGCGGCCGCGCGCCAAAAATGTCTTCCATCTCGCCGACTTCAGCGCCAAAGCCTTCGAAGAACGGCGGGTCCTGAATGTAGGTCGATTCGGGATCCCACTTGTACGTCAAACCCGTTGTCGTAGGGATCTCGTTCCACATCGGATTCTGTTCCGCGAAATTACCATACAGCCTCTGATAGGTTTCGGGGTCAAACGCCGACGTCATCAACTCTCTTATTTCGTCCATCGTCGGCCAGATGTCACGCAGGAAAACATCTTCCCCGTCCTTATCGGTGCCGAGCGGCTCTTTTGACAAATCACGATCGACGCGGCCGGCTAGTGCGAACGCGACGACCAGCGGCGGGCTCATCAAAAAATTCGCTTTGATGCTTTGGTGCACGCGTGCCTCAAAATTGCGATTGCCGGACAACACACTGGCGGCGATCAAATCGTGCTCAGTCAAAACGTCTTCAATCTTTGGATCGAGCGGCCCTGAGTTCCCGATGCAAGTAGTACATCCGTAACCCACAAGATTAAACCCCAGCTTATTTAGGTAAGGTTGCAAGCCAGTCTTATCCAGATACTCGGTCACCACGCGCGACCCGGGCGCCAGCGATGTTTTTACCGTCGGGTGCACCTTCAATCCGCGTTCGACTGCTTTCTTCGCCAGCAGTCCGGCAGCCAGCATCACGCTGGGATTCGAAGTGTTCGTGCAGGAAGTGATGGCGGCGATCAAAACATCGCCGTGACCCAAATCGACGTGGGCTGTGGGAAATTCTTCCGGCAGCATTTCCACAACGCGATCGGGCGTGGGACGATTGTTCATCATTTCAGTTTCCGTCCAAACGCTGGTCTCGCGCGGCGTCACATCGTTGCCGGACGGAGCCGGAACCGACGCCGAGTGCTGCTGACCTCCGCCGACCACAATCGCGAGCGCATGTTCACTCGCGCCGATGTCGGTTGGATATCGCACCGCAATCTGTTCGCTGGACTTTCCATAGCCGCCGCTTTTCGCATCTTGCTGCAGAAGCTCCAGGAATTTTGTTTTTAGATCAGGCAAAGCGATTCGATCCTGCGGCCGCTTGGGACCGGCGACGCTGGACACGATGGTTTCCAGATTGAGTTCCAGCAGAGTGCTGTAGTCGCACTCTCCGCTACGCGGGATGCCGAACATGCCCTGCTCCTTGAAATAATTTCGCACCGCCTCGATGTGCTCATCAGATCGCCCGGTCGCCTTAAGGTATACGCAGGTCTCTTCATCCGGTGGAAAGTAACCCATCGTCGCGCCGTATTCGGGCGACATGTTCGCGATGGTCGCGCGATCGGTCACCGAAAGCGACGCCGCGCCTTCTCCATGAAACTCGACGAACTTGCCGACAACTTTCGCTTTACGCAACATCTCAGTGACGGCCAGCACCAGGTCAGTCGCCGTTACGCCTTCGCGCAGACGGCCTTTCATGTGCACACCCACAACATCTGGAGTGAGAAAGTACACGGGTTGACCCAGCATTGCGGCTTCGGCTTCGATGCCGCCGACGCCCCAGCCCACGATGCCGAGTCCATTGATCATCGTCGTGTGCGAATCGGTCCCGACCAGGCTGTCGGGATAATACAGACCATGCTTTTCCCAGACGCACTTGCCGAGGTATTCCAGATTGACCTGATGACAAATGCCGATGCCCGGTGGAATCACGCGGAAACCATCGAACGCCTGCATCCCCCACTTAAGAAATTGGTAGCGAGAGTTATTACGGCGAAACTCCATCTCCATGTTCTTGCGAAAAGCGTCGCCGGTGGCAGAAAAATCAACCTGCACTGAATGATCTATGACGAGATCGACCGGCACCAGAGGTTCAATGACGCCGGGATTTTTATTCAAACGCACCACGGCCGATCGCATCGCTGCTAAATCAACCAGCAGCGGCACCCCGGTGAAGTCCTGCAGCAGCACGCGCGCCACCACGAATGGAACTTCCTCGGTGCGCTCGGCGTTCGGTTGCCAATTCGCGACGCTGCGAACATCGTCTTCGGTGATTTTCTGGCCGTCAAAATTGCGCAGCACCGATTCGAGCACGACGCGAATACTGATAGGCAAACGAGAAATCTTTCCGACTCCTTCTTTTTCAAGTTGGGGCAGCGAATACAATTCGCCGGTCTTTCCGATGGAGGGCGTAAACGTCTGAAGTGAATTGAAGAGATTATGTGGCATAGTCGTTGAGCGCCCGCACCGTGTCACCCGTTCGCGCGCATTCGGCGCGCAGAAGGACAACGCGAAGCTGAGAGCTTCTCTGAAAATTTAATTTTGCCGGCTTATCAAGTTCCAGTTTAGGTTTGACGCGAGTAATCGTCAAGCAAGGCAATTCTTAGAAGTGTCCCAATCTTAAATCTCTGCGCCACCGCAAAGATCGCGCAGAGATAAAGAATCAGAGGCGCAAGCGAAGCCTGAAACTCTAAAACCGAAACCCTTCAAAACTTTTTCTGTTGCCGAAACCGATGGCGGCGTATACTGAGTCACCCAGAGTGTTTAGAATTCGACTGATGCAACACGCCTTGCCAAAGGAGAACCAACATGAAGACCTTTATCCTTCCTGCTTTAATTCTTTGCTTTTCCGTCGTGTGTTCAGCGCAAACGTTTCGCGGTGGCATCCAGGGCACTGTCACTGATCCCAACGGCGCAGTCGTTCCGGGCGCCGAAGTAACTATTACCAGTCCGGACACGGGGCTAACGCGAACGATCGTTACCGACGACAGTGGAACCTATTCCGTTTCCGAACTACCAATTGGAAGCTATCGAATAATCGTAAAGAAAAGCGGGTTTCAGAGCCCGCCGGTAAGTGCCAGAGTGGAGGTCGCCACAACCACGCGCGCCGACGTTCAGCTCGCAGTGGCGGCCGCTACTGTCGATTGGGTAGTTGTGGCGGATCAGGAACCAATAGTAAACGCCGCACAAAACAATCTTGGAGGTTCCATCCAAGCAAAGCAGTTACAGGAACTTCCGGTAAGCGGCCGCGACTTTACCAAGATGCTGGTGCTGGTTCCGGGATCGGGCGGCGATCCTTCGGGCGTGGCTGATTCACCGGGTTCATTCGGGCTGTTCAGCATCAACGGCAATCGCGGACGCTCGAACAATTATCTGATCGACGGCACCGACATGAACGACGGTTATCGCAATCTCCCTGCGATCAATCAGGGTGGAGTGTTCGGCACACCGGCCACGATCCTCCCGATGGACGCCATTCAGGAAATGTCGATCATCAACAGCACGGAAGCTGAGTACGGGCGGAGTTCAGGAGCGACCGTCAACATCGTAACCAGGTCTGGAACGAATTCCGTTCATGGCACGGCGTACGAGTATTACCGTAACAGCAGGCTCGATGCTCGAAACTTTTTCAATACCAAACCCCTGCCGCAGGACACCTTTCACAATAACCAATTCGGTTTCTCACTGGGTGGGCCGATCAAGAAGAATAAGACGTTCTGGTTTGTCTCGTATGAAGGCCAGCGCGAAACCGTCGGCATTCCCACCGTGGCGCGCGTGCCCACGACCGCCGAGATCGCGACGGCTAAAGCCAACAATGGCGGCGTGGTGAATCCGGTGATTGCGAACCTGCTGGCCCGCAATCCCTGGCCGGCGCCGAATCAGACCCCGGACGCCAATGGAAACAACCTCCAGATCGCAAACAATGCGTTCAATCGCGTGAACAGTTTTATCGGCAAGGTCGATCAGCACATCGGCAAGGACGATCTCCTGACCGCCCGTTATTACTTCGGCAAGAGCAACCAAAGTTTTCCGCTGGCGCTCGTCGGTGGTGGAATTCTTCCCGGCTTCAATACCGTCACCCCAACCGACGTCAATATTTTTTCGGTCTCGTACACGCACGTCTTTAGTCCGCGCCTGCTGATAGAGCTCCGCGGCGGCTACAACCGTTTTAAGGAAACCTTCTTCCCTGAGGATAGATCCTTCAATCCTTCTTCGATCGGATTGAACATGGGAACCTCAGCGCAGGATTTTGGGCTGCCGCTAATCGGCGTCAATGGATTTGCAACTCTGGGCGCCAACACCTCTGTGCCGCGCGGACGCGTGGACACGAACACCCAATTGTTTGGCAACGTGAGCTATACGGCCGGGCGACACAACTGGAAATTCGGTTACGAGTTTCGCCGCACGTTCGTAGACGGATTTTTTGACAGCGGCTATCGCGGCAAGCTCACCTTTAGCACTCTGGATGATTTTATTGCCGGCACTCCAACCGGCGGCCGGCAAGCTCAGGGGAATTCATCGCGCCAGACTTTTCAAAACAATCACTCGCTCTATCTTCAGGACAGTTTTCACATCGCACCGCACGTAACTTTGAACTATGGAGTGCGTTGGGAATATTTCGGAGTGATTGGCGAGAAGCAGAATCGTTTCAGTCTCCTGAGTCCCGCCGGCGTTCTTAATCAGGTCAATCAACTCTATCCAAAAGACTTCAACAACTTTGCGCCCCGAGCCAGCGTGGCCTGGGACGTTCACGGCAATGCCAGAACTGTCGTGCGCGCCGGTTGGGGTTTGTATTACGACTCGTTTTCACAGGACTTCTTTGTCGGGCAACTGCCGTTCAATACTTTCAATCCCGGCCCGGCCTATAACGGCATCGGAGCGGATGCGGTTACTTTCAGTTTTTCACCGCCGGCGGTCATCGCACCCGGCGTCCGGGTATTTGACGCCTCCACATTCTCGGCCACGGATGTTTTTACCGTCGATCAGAAGATCCGCACGCCTTACATTCATGTCTACAACGTGAATTTTCAGCAGGAACTGGCAAGAAATGTCGCGGTCGAAGTTGCGTACGTCGGGTCGGCGGGCCGCAAGCTGTTTCGTTATCGCGATATCAATCAAGTAAACCCGGCCACCGGCACGGTCGCGTTTCCGGCGTTCGTTTACATAAACCAATTCGAATCTACGGCCAGCAGCGACTATAAGTCTGTGCAGGCTTCCTTGCAGTTTCGTAACTGGCATCGACTGACCTCGACACTGAACTACACCTGGTCGCACTCAAGGGACAATGCGAGCGACGGGCAGGACTATGTGCCCAACGCGACGCAACCGGACAACAGCTTCGCCCCCCAGCGCGAGCGCGCGAATTCCAACTTTGATATGCGTCACCATCTGACGTGGACCTTCAACTACGAACTGCCGAAGTTAGGCAATGTCCGGGGCCTTAGTTCAGGATGGGCGGTCAATGGCGTGCTGGCCATCGCTTCCGGCCAACCTTTCAATGTCAATTATTTGTTTGAAGGCGACTTCAATGGCAGCGGCGAATTCTTTGGCCGGCCCGACCTGGTGGGAAATCCTTTCGCCGGGACTCATACACCGGACAGCTTTCTGAACCTCGCAGCCTTCAAGGTTCCGTGCACGCTGGACGTTGCCGGCGATTGCATTGCGGGCACCCAGCACTTTGGCAATTTAGGTCGCAATGCTTTGGTTGGACCTCATTATCGAAACTTCGATTTCAGCGTGGTGAAGAACAATAGCCTGAGTGAGCGGGTGAAGCTGCAGATTCGCATGGACATCTTCAATCTGTTCAATCATCCGAATTTTGCCAATCCGCTGTGGCCGAACTTCGGCGTGGATTTTCTCGCTAACGGAATCGACGCCACTGGGCGAGGAGTAGGCTTTCTGCCGATCACGACGACACCCGACGTGGGCACGGGGAATCCGTTTTTGGGTGGTGGCGGATCGCGCAACATCCAACTAGCACTGAGAGTGAGCTTTTAGTGAATTGAGTGGCCGGGCGGTCCAACTCATCATATTTTTTTCTCTGCGTAATCTCTGCAACCTCCGCGCCTCTGCGTTGAATGATAGGTTGAAATGCACTCACCGCAGAGACGCCGAACACGCAGAGGAGGCGCAGAGAATCTCAAACTACGAACACAACCATCAGTTACGTGATTGTCGCAGCCAAACTGATTTGATATAGTCGGACCGCTTAGCACCCCCGCCAGCTTAGGTTCTAATGATCGATTCGCTGCGATCCGATCGCTCGAATCGGTCGAGGAAGATCGCAAATGCCAAAGAAAATACCAGAATCATTCAACTACTTGAGCAACGATCCCGAATTCGTGCCCGATCCTGAGATTGAAGAATTCATGGAGGAGGAAATTGCGCATGCGCCGAAAGACCCTGAATTACTGGCCCAGCGTCTGCACAATAACACCGCAGCCTCGCCATCGGATGCCGGCGGCGATCTGGACGCGGCTTGGGAAGACGTGAACGAGAGCGGCTCAGAAACCTTCGCGGGCGATAGTCCGACACCTGATCAATCCATGGTGGAAGAGAATGCGAAAGCGATGGGCGTAAGTTTAGAAGACAATGAAGAGTTGGATTTTCTTGGTAAGCTCGAGCGTCGCGATCAAAACCGATTTGAGCTGGAAGAACAATCAAAAGCCAACGAGGATTCGATCTAGGTGAAACTCTGTGCTTCTCCGTGTCCTCTGTGGTGAAATTGATCTAATCACCGAGGACACGGAGGCTCACAAAGAATTAGGAACCGAAGTTCGCCCGTGGCTGCAACGTCACGCTCTTGATCACAACCTTGTCCGAAGGCCGCGAACCTCCAGCCTCAGTTGGCGCACCCATGATGACCTCGGCGTTCTTGATGCCGTCAATCACGCGGCCGAACACTGTGTACTTCTTATCAAAGGCCGGCTGCTTCTTGAGCGTGATGAACCACTGACAGTTGGCGCCGTTGACATCGCTGGTGCGCGCGGCGCCCAAGGTACCGCGTTCGTAAGGTATGTCGCTGAACTCACCCGGCACGTTTGGATAAGGCGAATTGCCCGTGCCGTAGACCGCTGTGTTATTTCCTTTCGTCAGAGGATCACCGCCCTGAATAATTCCCAGACTCGGGTCGACGCGATGAATCGCCGTGCCGTCATAAAACTTTTCGCCGATCAACTTCTTGAACCGCTCGACCATTTTGGGCGCGACGTTCGGATATAACTCGAGCACGATGCGCCCATAGTCGGTCGTTTCGATCACCGCGACTTGTGCGTCCGGTTGCGGCTTCACGGCGGACTTAACGTCGGGCGCCGCGGCGGCGTTGGCGTTGGACTCTTTGTTGGTGGTGTCCGTGGTCTTCTCATTGCAAGCGCTGAAGAAAGGAAACAGGAACATCAGCGCGGCCAGGAATGCGGTAGCTGACTTTTTCACTAACGATATCCTCCTTCGGTTTTCGGACGTGCTTCTCTTAGCGACTTCGCGCCTTTGCGTGAAATTTATCTCCGGTCGCCCATCGGGCCTATCGCCGAGAGGAGACTGTCTCACGCTAAGACGCAAAGGCGCAAAGTCAGAACAGCTTTTTGCTATCCAGCAGAATGGTCACCGGCCCATCGTTAGCCAATTCGACCTGCATCATCGCACGAAAGCTCCCGGTGGTGACGTTGCTAACGAACGCGCGCGCTTGTCTCACAAAGAATTCATATAGCGGCTCAGCAACTTCCGGCGCTGCTGCATCGATCCATGAAGGCCGCAACCCGCGCCGCACATCGCCGTAAAGAGTAAACTGCGAAACGATCAGCAACCCACCATTAATGTCTTTGACGGAGATGTTCATCTTTCCTGCTTCGTCATCAAAGATGCGCAGCGCCGCGATCTTCTCAGCCAGATAAGCTGCGTCAAGCTTAGTATCATCGCGCGCAATACCCAGAAGAACGACGAGACCATTTCCGATCTCGCCGACTGTTTCGCCATCGACTGTTACCTTCGCGCGCGTCACGCGCTGGACTACGGCTCGCATTATTTCTTCGGCGGCTTGCTGGGTCGAATCTCAACGCGGCTCGGCAACGCGCGATCGTCATGATGCAACAGATCAACTACAACGCGAGCGATGTCGTCAGGCGTTAGCTGCCAGCTCTTTTCATCGCCCGGCGAGTCGCCGCCGAATTCTGTGTTCACCGAACCAGGCATGATGTAACTGACCTTTATATTGTCGTGACGGACTTCCTGCATCAAAGCTTCGCTGAAACCGTTGAGGCCAAACTTGGAAGCATTGTAGGCGGCCATCCGCGGATGTGGGTTGGCGCCGGCCAGCGAAGAGATATTGATGATATAGCCGCCGCCGCGTCGTTTCATTTCCGGAATGGCTTCATGGCAACAATAAAAGACACCGAACAGATTCGTCTCCAGCACGGCGCGAAAATCTTGCGGAGAAGTTTCGGCCACCGTCTCGAACATTCCAATGCCCGCGTTATTGACGAGGATGTCTACGCCGCCGAGTTCTTTCGCCGCATGATTAATCAGGGTTTTGACTTGATCGTAGTCGCGCACGTCACAAACAAAACCAATCGCGTTCCCTGACCCGCCTTGATTCAGTTCCCGGACTGTTGCATCAATCTCGCCCTGGTTTCGCGCGGAGATACAGACCGAGACGCCTTCGCCGACCAGGGCTTCGGCAATCGCGCGACCGATTCCTTTCGTGGCGCCGGTGACGATTGCGCTTTTGTCTTTGAGATTCATTTCGTCTCCGTGCATCTCAGTGGCTCACAGAGGACCACGGAGAAAAGGTGTAGACACTCACTTCAGTTTTTCTCGCAGCCGCTCGTTCACAACTTTCGGATTCGCTTTCCCCTTTGAGGCCTTCATCACCTGGCCCACAAAGAATCCGAACAGCGCTTCTTTGCCTGAGCGATATTGCTCGAGTTGGTTCGGGCTCGCGGCGATAACTTCATCAATCACTCGATCTATTTCGCCCGTGTCGCTAACCTGCACCAGGCCGCGTTCTTCAATCACCACCGCAGCGGTTTTGCCCGAAGCAAACATTTCTACCAGCACGTCTTTCGCTTGCTTGCCGCTGATATTGCCTTCATCTATCAGGCGCACCAGCGCGCCGAGCTCCGTCGCCGGCACCGGACTCTTTTCTGCGGTGAGGCCGGCGTTTTCAAGCTCGCGCAAAAGTTCTGAACGGATCCAGTTTGCCGTCGCGCGCGCATTTCCACTCGCTTCCGCCGCGCTTTCATAATAGTCAGCCAACGAACGCTCAGAAGTTAGTTGGGAAGCATCAGCGAACGACAGTCCATATTGTTCGCTGAAGCGCTTCGCCCGAGGCCCGGCTAATTCAGGCAGACTGGCCTGTACCTTGTTAATAAACTCGTTCGTTACCACCAGCGGCGGCAAGTCGGGCTCCGGAAAGTACCGGTAGTCGTGCGCTTCTTCTTTCGAACGCATCGGCCGCGTTTCAGCCAGTTTTTCATCCCACAGTAATGTTTCCTGCACCAGATGGCCGCCGGATTCCAGTGTCTTGATATGTCGCTCGACTTCGAATTCAATCGCCCGCTGCATGAAGCGAACAGAGTTCAGGTTCTTCAGCTCAACCTTGGTTCCCAACTTCGTATCGCCCTGGCGACGAACAGACACGTTCGCTTCACAACGCAGATTTCCTTTTTCCATGTCGGCTTCTGACGCGCCCACCCATCGCAGCGCGCGACGCACGTGGTTGACGTAATCATACGCCTGCCAGGAAGAACGAAAATCGGGTTCCGTAACGATCTCAGCCAGCGGCGTACCCGCGCGGTTCAGATCGACATAAGAAAAGCGATCGACATCAGGCAAGCCTTCATGAACGTTCTTACCGGCGTCCTCTTCCAAATGCAGACGCGTGACGTTCACGGTCATCGGCTTCCAGTCATGAGCGTGGCCGGCCTCATCGCGATCGGCAGTCATAATCTCGAGCACGCCGTTGGCTGAGAAGGGCTGATCGTATTGCGAGATCTGGTAACCCTTGGGCAGGTCGGGGTAGAAATAATTCTTACGGGCGAAGATCGAACGCTGGTTAATGTGAAGCCCGAGCGCCAGCGCCGCGCGAGCCCCAAGTTCCACTGCCCGCCAATTCAAAACAGGCAGTGCGCCCGGCAGGCCGAGACATACGGGACATGTGTTTGAGTTAGGCCGGTCGCCAAAACGCGTCGAGCAGCCGCAGAAGATCTTGGACTCAGTGCTCAGTTGCGCGTGCACTTCGAGGCCGATAATGGTTTCCCAATTGTTAGACATTGGTCAGTTGTTAGTCGTCAGTTGTCAGTTGTTCGCGGTCTGTTGCAGGTAGTCTCCTGAGAACGTTCTTACAACTGAAAACCTACTGACAACTGACCGTTAAGGTTCCAGCCAAACTTGCGGTACCCTCGCGTCGCGCGCTTCATCCTCCAACGCTCGCCACTGCGCCGACAAACCCGCGCGTCTTACCAGCAAATCGTCAAGTCGCATGGTTAGATCACCCTGTTCGGCCGAGTTGTTAAAATTATCAAACGGCCCTGTCGGATATCCGTAAGGATACTGTCCCGTTGGGTATCCGTAGGGATACTGACCCGTCGGATATCCGTAGGGATACTGTCCCGTTGGATATCCGTAAGGATACTGTCCCGATGGATATCCAGATGGATACTGCCCCGTTGGATATCCATTTGGAAATCCCAGGCCTATGATCGGCCGCGCCGGTCTGTATCCGCCCCGCCGCTGGTTTGGGTTAGACCCCCATTGCCCGTTCCCTGACCACTGGCGATTGTCGGGCCATAGAGGATAGGTGCCGGTTACCCAACTGCGCGTGCGTAACGAAGATTCACTCAGATCGCCGAGCCGCCCGCGCAAATAATTGATTTGAGTGTCAACCGTCGTGATCTCCGTGCGCAACTCGCGGGCGCGCTCTCGCCAGTAGGTTTCTTCCTGCTCCCTGGCTAAAGATTTTTCGCGGAGTTCAGCATGCAAAATTGCCGCCTCCTGATCCTGGCGTCTCCGTGTTTCTTCGACCGTGGGCAGCTGTAATTCTTTCCGGCGCCTCTCATAAGCTTCCTCGCTCTCGATACGCCGCTGACGGATGGCTAGAAGGTCACGATTAGTCAAAGTCTTACTGGCCCGAGGCGCAGCAGATTGAGTGACCACGGGAGGCTCGTCCGTGTGTTGGAAAAAGCTTCCGGCCGCTTCATGGTTGGCGCGCTCGGTGGCGGCCACATCAATCAACGTCAGTAGCATTGTCTTGTTGAAGCCAGGTGAAATTTCGTAAGTCAACGTCGTTCTAGTCAGCGTAAACTCCGCCGGTATTTCCATTCGTTGACCATTGCGAAAGACCAGTGTATAGGCGCTCGCCGCGATCGAGAACGTAAGCACGAGCACCACGGCCATTACTAACCGGGGCCATGCGCTTCGCGGGCGAGACCCGTTTTGGGGCGAAAGATTAAACATCATAGACCTCCTTTTTCTCATCACTTGGTTTTGGTTAGAAATTGGCCGGCCGCACTCGGCCAAGGGTTTAAGTTCCTCGGAATTCTTAAAACTCGCATCTCTACTGCTTCGGACCCGCAGGAAGAGATTTCACATAGCCATCGCGCGCTTTCACGGCCAGGTTCGGTTGCCGCACGCGGACCCTGATCTGGCGCCGGCCGTCGCCTTGAACGTTATCCGTCTTGGGGTAGTAGCCAAGACTGTATTGGCGGCGCAACTCTTCGGCAATTCTCGTGAATGCCTGGGCCAGTTGCGCATTGTCATTCGCCTGGTAGAGCCGGCCCCCGGTTTTGTCGGCCAGTGAATGCAGGTATTGATCTGCGCGGTCGTAATCGGCCTTAGTCGACCCCGGCAAGGGAATGCCATTATTCAAAGGAACGTTATAAGTCTGTTGCGTGGTGGTCGTGCCAAAGAGGCCGCGTCTCGTGGTGACGACGGTCACGCTGCCGCTGCCTGCGCCTTGCATCGCGCGCAGGTAGTCGGTGGTGTCGTACTGAATGGGATAGATGAGCGCATCGAGTTCTTCCACCTCGCGCAGGGTGCTCTGATAGGTTGCCTGTTGGCTCGAGGTGTCAACGCCATCGGTGAAAAGGACGATCGCTTTGCGCCCTTTGATCTTGTTGAGCCGCTCCGTAATCGTGAGATCCACGGCATCGTAGAGACGCGTTGAGTTGCCGGTATTCACGTTCTCTTCGATAACGGTTTCGATGAGATGCAGGTCATTGGTCACCTCGGTCAAGAGCAGCACTTCATCATTGAAGCTTACGATCAGCACGCGATCCTGCGGCCGAAGTTGTTTAGCGAAAGCGATCGCGGCCTCTTTAATCTCATTGAGGTGAAAATGCGTCGAAGGCGACGTGTCCAGGAGCAGCGCTACAGTAAAAGGTTTTTCTGCCGGCTCGAAATATGCGATTGACTGCTCGACACCGTTCTCAAAGACCTGAAAATCCTCGCGTTGTAGATTGGCAATGAAACGTCCCTGACGATCCAGGACACTGACAGGAACCGTTACCAGCGATGTGTTTACGCGCACCACATCCCCTTCGCCTACTTCTTCCGGTCCCGCTGCGGAAACGTCAGTAGAAGACGCACTCGTCGGTGAAGCGACAGGATTGGTCCCCGGGTTGGCCAATGTTGGAGGGGCCAGTACAGGTGCCGGTTCACTGCCGATCAAAGCAGGAGGTTCCTGCGATTGGGTCGTGGTCTGCGATGGGTCGCCCACTCGTCGCGGCCGCGTAGCGGATGCTGACGCTCCCGCCGACGATGCAGGATCTCTTCCCGGCTGTGCCGGCAATGTTTTTGGTGCTGTAGAGTTTCGCGCCGACTGTCTTGATGCTTGCGTGGGCTGCGCTCCTGGCCGTGCAGTCGATCTTGACGTCTTCGCTGGAGTCGTCTTCGGTGGCTCTGCTGATTTCTCCAGTGGCGGTCGCGCGCTGCCGTTCACTGCCAGGGAACTCTCATAGTCATCCTGTTTTTTGAGTACGTAGGCGCCGTGTGAGCAGGCGGACGAGGTCATGTATGCAATGACGACGTACCCTTCCGGGATGGGAACGCCCTGGCATATTCTTACAGTCTCGCTTCGCGGCTTGCTAACCGCGTTCTGCTGCACTCTTCGACGCGGAGTTTGGCCCTGAGTAACTGCTCCCGAATTGAAGGTGGTCAGGACAAGTAAGAAGACGACACAAAACTTCATGGTCGTAACCCCCTGACAATATTTTCTAGATTGGGAGCGCATTATACTCCCAAAGCTTCAAACATCAAGCAGGCCGACGGGTATCGCGATGGCCGCTCGCGTCACGAAGCATCTTTGGAAGATTGAGGACGGTGTGAAGCTTCTGGATTAGCTTATAATCAGAACATGAAGCGGCTGGCATTGTCCTTACTTGGTGGCTTTGCTATTACGATCCTCTATATCAGCGCGCTCTTCCTACTCTGGTATTGGACTAGGAACGCCGCGCTGGTTCGCCGCTTGTCCTATCCCGTGGACTTGCCGACATGGTTTATGCCTTCTGACCCATCCTCTTTAAGCCTCGGAACCCAAATATTTCTTTTTCTTTTATTCATTATCTGCAACGCAGTTCTCTACTCGATCCCGATTTATTTTCTCTTGCGGAGATTCTCAATAAAGAGGCGAAAAGCTCTCCGCGTTCACCTACCGCCCGATCCACCGCGATTTGTTCAACATTGAAAATGACCTACTACCGACGGGTATGAATCTGAAAACCTTAGACCGAAAAAACTTTGTGACTAACTTGCGAGTTGGGTGTACAATCCGCGCCGTCCCGAAAGCAAACCTCGCAACTCGATTGCGGCAGCGTCTTTTGTAGAAGGCTGCGACCGCATGAGCTTTGACAGTTTCACAGGAGGAAAAGAAAAAGCCATGGCGAAGACTGTTTGTAAACTTCTGGGCATCGTTTTTATCCTCGTGGGTGTGGCCGGATTCGTGGCCCCCACACTGCTGGGTGCACACCTCAACCCCGCCCATAACGCGGTCCACCTTGTCTCAGGCGCGATTGCTCTCTATTTTGGCTTTGCCGGATCGGCGGGCGCCGCGCGAGGTTTTTGCATCCTCTTTGGTTTGGTGTACTTGCTCCTGGGCGTATGCGGCTGGTTCCTCGGCGTCGGTCCCGAGCACATGTTCAACGTCAGCACGCTATTAATGCTCGGCAAAATGGATCACATCATCCACATCCTCCTCGGAGTTATCTTTCTGGCAGGAGGAGTGCTGGGCGGAAGAGATAGCTGAAGCCAGTTTTTTGGAGTCTTCTCGTGGTGCTAGCCTGCGCCGGCCGATTGGCCGCGGCGCCGCGGCTCGCAATTAATCGATCAGTGTCCTGCGGCCGCGAACGGGCTTAACCTTATTTACCGCCGGCTCCGTACGGACAATGGCGGCATCCACTCTCGCAACAGTAACCGCGACGCAGATGATATCGGGCGGTAAAGACTATTGCGTCACCTTCCAAATAATAATCCTCTCCTGCAACCAGCGTATTAGCCGAATTCACACCAGCCTTAGTCGCATTAGTAGGCGCGACTCTTCGTGAGTTATTCGCGCGATCCTGATTCTGGATTACCTCGCGCAAGCAGCGCGGACAGAAGCAGTCACTCGCATCGTTGGCGCTTAATGAAATTGGCGGCAATTGATCGCACCAACATTTCTCTTCGCCGCTCAAAGCGCCACAACTAAACGTCTCGCTGCAACGCGAACAACTTTTTACTTCAAGTTGCTTCATGACTTTAAGGGCATAGTTCGCTCAGAGTTCCAGGCGCTTGTATGCACTTGCCGGCCCGTCCCACGAAAATAATTTGGGATGAATCAAATGAGCCAGAAGCTCAGTTCCCTCTACGACCCTCGGTCCGGGCCGAGCAAAATAAGAGTTCGCGTCGACCGCGTATACTCGTCCTTCACGGACAGCCGGAAGCTCAGACCAGCCCGGATAGTCAACGAGCTGTCGAGACTCTTCCATTACCTTCTCGAGATTGAAGCCACAGGGCGTAACAACCAGAACCTCAGGCGCCCATTCGACGACCTGATTCCACGAGATGCGCGCGGAATCTTCACCCTCGCACGAGAGCGCATCCACGCCTCCGGCCAGCTTTACCATCTCCGGCACCCAATGGCCGCTACAATAAATCGGATTCAACCATTCCATGCAGAATACTCGAGGCCGGTTTGATAACGTTCGCGTGACTCTCGCTATTTCTTCCACTCTGGCGCGGCCTTCGGCGATCAACTCTGCCGCCCTTTCGGCGCGCCCCGTCGCCTCACCTAAATCGCGGAGATTACCCGCGATTTGCTCCAACGTGCTTGGCGTTAACCAAAGGACTTGCGGCTTATTCGGCAGCAGATTTAGCACCTGCGCTACTTCATTGCCCGAAGGCGCGCACACCTGACAGAGGTCCTGCGTTAGGATCAAGTCCGGGGCCAGTTCTTTCAGGAGTTTTTCGTCCACCTGATAAAGACTATTGCCCTGTCCAATCCGTTGCGCCACTGCCACATCTATCTCGCTTTGACTCATCTCTTCGATGGGGAGCACATTACGAACTACGATCGGCTTTCCCTTAGTCTCGGCCGGATAATCGCATTCATGTGTGATCCCCACCAGTTGGTCAGCTAAACCCAAAGCGCACACCATCTCAGTGGCGGATGGTAGGAACGAGACAATCCGTGGCAGTGCTGTCATAACGATTGTATTAGAGCGTGATGCCGATCATAATTCTCCAACGTCTATCGGAACCGAAGAGTCATCCCACCTCGGCCGACTATTCCCGGTGACCGGAATCCGTTTTCGAAATACTTCGCGTTGAAAAGATTGTCAGCGCCACCTTCTTACAATGTCATTCCGGTAACAGATCACAAAACCAGAATGACTCTCTCAAAACAGTTTCGCCGATGGAACACTCTACTGCCTCGCTGAAGATCGGTCCATCAAAGACAAAAGAATGAAACTCTCCGTTCTCACCGCACGGGTCAACATGCGGTGGAAGCGATGAAAGAAAAGCTTCATCAATCATCCTCCCGGCAAACGACTGGTCGAGTATTCTTGAATCGACGCAGATGACAACCGCCTTGAATCCCAATTCGATAAACTCTTTGATGAAACGGGTCGTGTCGCGATGCCAGACGGGAAACAAGCCGCGCATATTGTGCCGGGCGAGAAACTGCTCACGATAGATTCTAATGTCCTCCAGAAAAAGATCACCGAAGACTATTGAATCTATTCCCTGCTCGCCATAGACAGAAAATGCTTCGCCCATCTTCATCTCGTACTCTTCGTTGGTCGCGTCTTTTGAGATTAGAACCTGATGTAAACGCAGGCCTAAGCTGTCCGCTTGCTTTTCCAGTAAAACGCGCCGGACACCATGCATACTGATCCGATCGTAATCGCGCGTGACTGTGGTCAGCAGCGCCGCCACGCGATACTTTCGCGCTCTTTGAATCTCGTAGAGCGCAACGCAACTATCCTTGCCGCCGCTCCACGACACCAAGACCGGAGTGTCAGCGACGCTGCTGCCATTGCTCGATTCATGTTTACGATCCGGCATACTCGTCAAAATCGAAAGTTTATCCCGCCTCTGGCGACGGCGCGGGGCGCTAGAAATCCATTTTCAAAGTACTTTCTATTGAAGACATTGTCGGCACCGCCGAATAAAGTCATTCCGACACGCTCCGTCAACAATCGCTCGTAGCTCACGAATAGGTCCGCTTTCGTGTAGCCATCGAACGTGAGATTTGCGGGGAAGACCGGCGCGATGTACTTGCCCGTGTGATTAAGAGCAAAGCTCGCGAGCACCGCCCGATAGCGTTGAGTGACCGATAAGCCGAACAAGTGTTTTGGCGTCACGAACTGCGGTTGCAGCCCTGCTGGAGGAACGAATCGATCTGCGTTGGTGTAGGTGTAAGACGCGCGAAGCGAGGTCCCCCGATACGGAGCCGCTTCGACAAAAGCCTCGAGTCCACGCGACATCCCGCCCGGAAAATTCAAAAAGCCGCCAGACCTGTTGAAGCCCAATGGATCAGGGTCGCCCGTCGGGTTGAAAATGCTGCGAAAACTCTTGAAGTCGATAACGCGCTGCAAACGAGTATAGAAGTACGTCATCCCGAGGAGCAGTTTGTCATTCGCCGCTCGTTGATCGATACCACCATCAACGCTGATCGATTGTTCCGCACGCAGGGTTGGGTCACCGAGTCTTGTCGGGACATTTTGGAAGACGCCGTTCCCGAAACGTTCGAACAGGGACGGCGCACGAAAGCCGTTGCCGACATGGGCTCGTAACTTCGTTCCAGTCGAACGAATGAAATACGCTATTGCGCCGTCACCTGTCAGAGAATTTTCTGCGTTGATGTTACTAAGGACTCCGGGACGGTCCTCCGAGCGAATTCTAAACCACTGGGCGCGCGCGCCCACCGAAATCTGCAACCGACCGTCAAGCAGAATAATCTGGTCCTGCGCAAAGAACGCGAACGTGCGCTGCCTGTTCGTTGTATTGTTGAACGTACTGAACGACGGGATTGACTGTTGAAAAAGTAATTCGCTCTCAAACTCGAATCCGGCCGTAGCCAGATTTGACTTGCCGAGGCGCAGATTCGCGCGCGCGTCCAGCGTGTCGGTTCCGCCATTGTTTACGCTGTTGAATGCAAAGTCACCGAACGGCGAGAGAAAGGCGAAGCGCGGATCCAATCTTGGTCCGTTGTAGTTTCGGCGTCGCGTCGACACTTTCTGGTAGGCAACTGTGTAGGAAAGGGTTTCGTTAACCCGCTGCGTGAACCTGACCGAGCCAACCCAGATCGCATTGCGACGCCCTTGATCCGGGTTATTAAAGTCCGGACGGAAGGTCACACCTTCAATTGCGCGCGGAAACTTTTCCAGTGACGTCGTCGCGGCCGCAAGTGGTTGCGGACTGTTGTTCGTTATAGCGTTCGATGTTGTTCCGTAAAAGTTCGCGGCGATTTCGATTGCAGGCGTCACCGCGAATTGAAATCGGCCGGCGCCAGCCGTGTTGCCGTATTGATCGTTTCCATCGACGCCGCGACGCACATCAAGGCGTGTCAACCCGAAACTGAACCCCGCGCCCCGACCGATGCCGCCGGAGCCTTGCAAGCGTTCGCGAAATAAGGCGAGACTTCCCCCTTCGAAGCCCGCTTCAAAGTGTGGATCGCCTGCGCCGGTCTTCGGCACAAGGTTAATGACCCCGCCGATTGCATTTGTCCCGTAAATAGCCGACCCGGAGCCTCGCAGTATCTCGACCCGATCGACATCATTTGGTGTGAAGTCAGTGATGAATGGAAGCGCAGAACCGTTGATGTCCGCTGAGTCTCGAACGCGTAATCCATCAAGGAGAATCGCGGTGTCGAAGTTCCGCTGACCGCGAAGTCGTAGCGAGGTAATCGTGCCCGGGGAGCCCTGCTGCTGCACCCGCAATCCAGGCGTTCCTCGAAGCGCTTCCGCTAGTGATACTTCCTGCCTGGCTTCAATCTCCTGATTCTCAAGCACGGTAACGGCCTTCGAAACTTCGTCGGTGCGCTGAGCAGTTCCGGTGGCGGTTACGACTACGCTTTCACTGACAGCTTCGACAGAAAGCTTTGCGTCGTTTGTGAGCGATTGACCACGGGTGACGGTCAACTGGTTTGAGGTGAAACCGGCAAAACCACCCTTGTTGATCTCCAAGACATAGTCGCCAGGCGCGACGTTTCGAAACGAGTACGCGCCGTTGTCGTCGGTAAGGGCAAGTAATTGCGGGCCGCTGCGCGAACGCAAATGTACTTCGGCTCCGGCTACACTGGCGCCCTGCGGATCGGTTACTTTCCCACTGATTGACCCATGCGATTGCGAGAAGGCCACTGGTGAGCAAAAGAGCAACGCGATCGCCAGAACAAACAGCCTGGCTAGCGACGTGGTGTGATTTCCGAGATCGTTTTTGAAACGCAGAGGATTTCGCAAAGGTACGCAGAGACAAGCGGAACCGCGAAGTGGTTCTGTAACAAAGCCCAGGGTTGCCGCCCCGCGGCTACCCTGGGTACGGGCCCTATCTTCCGCAACCCCGTTGGGGTTGCGATCATTCTTTTCAACTGATCCCAGGGTTGTCGCCACGCTCCAACCCTGGGCTTTAAGACTCAACCGCTTCGCGGTTGTCATCAAACTGGTATTGAACCTCGGCCTTAGCTGATCGTGATCGTGCCTTCTTTTCATTTTTAGCTTCTCCTGCCCGTCGCAGTACGAGCCTAAAGTGATCGGCGAACAGATTTCCTGACTCGCGGCTGTGATTAAGTGGACCAGACTTGTGGTCTACGGTTTCCTAATCGCCAATCCTCCGCGCCTTCCCACGCTTTCGCGCAGTGGCTAAGACTTGCGAAGGGTCGTCACCGCTTACAGTTGCGAGGGCAGTGGCGGCTTTACACCGCCTTCCCTGTTTCGCCTCTCAACGGTTGGTGTTGTTCGACAAACTTCAGTTTGTCGCCTTACTTAGTTTCAATTCGAGTTTGAACTAAAGTTTGCCGGGCATCACATGCACCGGCGTAATTCGCGGCGCGCCCGTAATCGGATGCGCGTCCACGATCACTTCCAATCCAAACACTGTGCGCAACAACTGCGCATTTAGCACCTGACGTGGTGTCCCGGCAGCGATCTCTTGTCCGTTCTTCAAAAGGAGAACCCGATCGCTAAATTCGGCGGCGAGGTTCACATCATGAGTTACTACCACTGCGGCGCTTTCGCGTTTGTCGCAGCGCCCGCGCACGAGTCTTAACATCGTGGCCTGATGTGCCAGATCGAGATTCGCCGTTGGCTCGTCCAACAACAGGACTTTCGCCTCAGTCGCCAATGCGCGAGCCAGGACGGCGCGCTGACGTTCGCCACCCGACAATTCGCTCATCAGGCGAGTTGCGAAACTCTCGAGTTCGGTTTCGCCCAGAATGCCACGCGCGATTTCGACATCCCGGTCAGTCTCCCAGCCCCACGCGCTCGACCAGGCGTACCGACCGCCGAGCACGAACTGCATCACCGTCACCGGAAAGCGCAGTTCCGCCTCTTGAGCCACGACCGCAATCCGGCGGGCGATCGCGCGCCGGGCCAGAGATTGCAGTGGCATCCCATCCAGCAGTACCTCGCCGCGAGTCGCTCTCAGGCTTGCGTTAAGCGTGCGCAGCAAAGTCGATTTGCCGGCGCCATTCGGACCTATGATGGCAATAATCTCACCGGGTTCGGCGCGCAGAGAAACATCCGCGACCGCTTCGCGCGGCCCGTAGTTCACCGTAATGTTCTTCGCTTCGAGCATCGTTCTGTTCCCTCTCCCATTGGGAGAGGGAGTCGAACAACTCACCCCCGCTTCAGCAGATAAATAAACAACGGCGCTCCAATCAACGCCGTGATTGCTCCGACCGGCAGTTCGCGCGGCGCGATGATCGTGCGGGCTACGGTGTCAGCGACGATCACAAACGCGGCGCCGGCCAGCGCTGACGCCAAAATCACCACGCGGTTGTCACTGCCAAAAGAAAGCCGAACCAGGTGCGGCACCACCAGGCCAACGTATCCGACCGATCCGCTGGAGGCGACTGACGCGCCGACCAGCAGACTCGCGGCAATGAACACAGTCAGCCGCACCCGCCCGACTTCAACACCCAGGTCAAACGCATCGCGCTCTCCCAGCATCATCAAGTTCAAAGAGCGCGCATTCAGCGCCAGGATTCCGACGCCGATTCCCGCCGCGGCCAAACCAATTGTCAGCAGGCTGCTGGTAGTGCCGGAAAGATCTCCCAGTAACCAGAATGTGAAAGAGCGAATGCGCGTCGCATCCATCAGCGTGGTAATGAAAACTATCGCGGACGACAAAAACGTGGTCACGATCACGCCGGCAAGGATCAAACGCTCCGGGCTGGCGCCCGCGCGGCCCCGCGCCAAGCGGTATACGACCAGTGTTGCGAGCAGTGCCCCCGCGAACGCCATCACCGGCCGGCTCCACTCATGCGCACCAAAAAATACCAGCGCGGTCATCGTTCCCACCGCGGCGCCATTCGAAACACCCAGCAGGTAAGGTTCCGCCAGCGGATTGCGCAACAGAGCCTGATATCCCGCGCCCGCCGCCGCCAGGCTCATGCCCACCGCACCGGCCAACAGAATGCGCGGCAAGCGAAGATCAAAAAGAATCGCCTGCTGTTCCGAAGAAAGTCCGCAGTTGGCTTTGCCGGTTAAGGCGCATAGCGAAGCTGTGAGCGGCAGACGCTGGCTGCCCAGAAGCGCTGCGATTAGAAAAATAATAGCGAGCAGGAGCAGAAGAACACCGCAGATCAAAAGCGTTCGACCCAACGTCGCGCGGCCTGACTCAATCGATCGCTCGGACTTAATCGGCACTCGATGCTCCCATTCACAAAGCAGCGAGGGCAAGACCCCGCCGCCGGTGTTTCTTTACTTTCTATCTGCTCTTTGGGCTGTCACTTGAACGCCTCCGGATGCAGAGCGCGCGCCATTTCCTCCAACCCGTCGACCAGGCGTGGGCCCGGCCGCTGCAGGTGATCTTCGTTGATCTTGTAAACTCGATTATTCAGCGCTGCCGGGGAGTTTTTGAGCGAGGCGGCCACGGTCGAATTCGCTGTGCCCATTGATCCTCCCGTCGGCAGAATAATCGCTTCGGGCCGGGCAGCCAGCGCCGCTTCGTCGCTGAATCGCGGAAATGCGGTAGCCACGTCAGCAGTCACCGACACGCCGCCCGCGCGTTGTACCAGGTCAGTCAAGTAAGATTCACGTCCGATGGTATAAAGCGGTTCATCGGAAACTTGATAGAAGACCGTGATGGGTTTGGTCGCGCCCACGGCTGCGGTGACGGCGTCCGCACGCCGGCGCAGGTCAGCGACCAGTTTTTCCGCCCGATCGCGCGTGTTGAACAAGTCACCGAGTGTCGTGATCGATCGAAAAACTTCGTCGAGACTGCGTGGGTTCGTGACATAGACGGTGATCTTCTGTTGGTCGAGTTGTTTCGTAAACGCTTCGAGTTGCGAAGCGGTCGAGACCAGCACAACCTGCGGCTTCAAAGCAATGACGCGCTCAATACTCGGCGTCATCGTGTCGCCGATCTCAGCTACATTCTTCACCTCAGGCGGGTAGTCACAGTATCTGGTGCGGCCCACCAGGCGGTCGCCGGCGCCGACGGCATAAACAATCTCGGTAAGATTAGGCGCGAGGGAAACAATGCGCTCGATTTTTAGCGGCAGGTGTACGCGACGGCCGGCTTCGTCAGTAACTTCACGCGTCTCTGCTGTCGAACCTGCGCTTTGATTCGGCGCGCGAGAGCATGAAGTCGTGGACAGGATGGCGAGGGCAACGACAAGAATTTGGAGTGCGGTGGCAAGCGCAGCGCGACACCGCTTTGGATTCATACAGCTCGAGATGAAACCCAAAGCGCCGTCGCCGCTACGCTCTGCCGGCGCACTCCAAACTTGAAACTCAAGATACAAAACCCGTCACCCTCTCTGCCACGCGAAGGCGACAGGCTGGCGACGGGATCTTTTCCGGAAAAGAGAAATCCCTGCGGCCTGAACACCTTTTCGCGGGCATTCAAAAGCTGCAACAGCGTCCGGGCAGGTCTCCTGGCTTTTGCATCGCCGCTTCGCTAGCGACGATCTTCACAGTGGCGCGACCGCGCGGGATTCTCACCCGCTTCCCTATTCTTCCCGCTCCGAGCGGGACACCCAAACGCATTTGAAAGAACCAAGGAACGTGGACGTTCCTCTTAATTGCGGGCGCAAGTTATCACGCGGGCTGGCGGAAGTCAAAACTTTGCGACTATGGACGCCCGTTGGCGGACAGGTGTTGAGAGTACCGACTTCAGTCGGGTTGTTATCCGGAAGGAACCCAACTAAAGTTGGTACTCTAAACACCGCTAGTGTGTCTTGAATGTGATGTTGAAAACCTTAAAGGAGAACTGAGGATGCATCCCCGAATAGAAGAAGTGATTAATTATCTCGACACCGAACGAACCGCGCTGCGCGAAGCGGTCGAGAGCGTGCCGCCCGAGCTTCGCGATAAACAGCCCGGCGCCGATCGCTGGTCTGTTGCTCAGGTATTACAACACCTGCACCTGATAGAGAAGCGAATTGGGCTGGGCATGACCAAATGGGTAACTGATGCCAACACCGGCGGAGTTGGAACGGAGATTGAGACGGCTTCGGTGATGAACAGCCTTCCACTTCAACTAATCGCCGATCGTAGCAAACGAAGGAATGCCCCGGATGAAGTTCGCCCACCAGGCGATATCGATGCAGAGTCGGCCTGGAACGCTCTCGAGCAATCGCGAGAGGCGCTGCGTGCTGCCTTTCTCGAGGGCGACGGGCGCGCGCTGAGCCAGGTCATTCAGCCGCATCCGGTGCTTGGTCCGATCAATCTCTATCAATGGATGCTGTTTGTGGGCAGCCACGAGGTGCGGCACACAGCGCAGGTACATGAGATTGCGGATCAGTTGCGCGCGGATGCAGCCACGACCGCGGGCGCGACCCCGGCCTAATGTCTTCCATTGCCACGAGCGAACGCCTAAAGTAAGATTTCCGCTGAACTTTCAACTCGAAGACAAAGGCTCCATGATCAAAACCGTCGAATGGACTTCTGAAGGTGTGCGCATGCTGGATCAGCGTCTGCTGCCGACGGAAGAAAAGTACCTGCTGCTGCGTTCGTATGAAGAAGTGGCCGACGCGATCAAGAACATGGTCGTGCGGGGCGCGCCGGCCATCGGCGTGTCGGCGGCGATGGGCCTGGCTCTGGGCGCGAATCAATCGGTGGGAACTTCCGTGGCCGACCTTGCATACGATTTTAAGTTCATGTGTAAAGTCATGGAGGCGACGCGCCCGACCGCCGTCAACTTGTTTTGGGCCGTCGAACGAATGCGCGCGGTGCTGGCCCGGGCCAGGACTGAGACCAAAGATGTGGAAGAGATTCGCAATCGACTGACTGAGGAAGCTTTGAAGATTTTTCAGGAGGACATCGAATCGAATCGTGCGCTGGGAAAATTTGGCGGCGAGTTGATCGCCGACGGGTCGACGGTGCTGACTCACTGCAACGCCGGCGCACTCGCTACTGCCGGTGACTACGGTACCGCGCTGGGCGTAATTCGCGGGGCAATCGATGCCGGCAAACGCGTGGCGGTGATCGCGGACGAGACGCGTCCGTTCCTACAAGGCTCGCGCTTAACCGCATGGGAACTGGCCAAAGACAATATTCCGGTCACCGTGATCACCGATAACATGGCCGGGCATGTTATGAAGCAGGGCAAAGTCGATTGCGTCGTCGTCGGCGCCGATCGCATTGCGGCTAACGGCGACGCCGCCAACAAGATTGGAACTTATATGGTCGCGGTGTTGGCAAAGCAGCACAACATTCCTTTCTATGTAGCCGCACCCATCTCAACCATCGATCTTTCGACGGCCACCGGCGAGGACATTCCCATCGAAGAGCGCGCGGCCAAGGAAGTAACCCACCTGCGCGAACAGCAACTCGCCCCCGACGGAGTCCAGGTTCACAACTTCGCGTTCGATGTCACGCCCAATGAATTGATCGCCGCGATCATCACCGATCGCGGCGTCGCTCGGGCTCCGTACACCGAAACCCTCCGCACTCTGGCTACGACGCGTTCGGCAAGCGCGCCCTAGAACCGTCGCAATGCGCTATGACACACGACGTCAACCCGCAAACCTTTTCTCTTCCGCGCAACTTGTCCGAGGCTGTCACCGCCACGCTTGATAATTGGAAAGTCGAAGAAAAAGTTAAGCGGCTCTGGGCGCGCGATGCTTCGCTTTGGACCGGCGGCGATGAAAGCAAGTGGCTTGGCTGGCTGAACATTGTCGGTGAGCAAAAGCGAAGCATTCGACGCTTTACAAACTTTGCCGAAGAGGTAAAGGACGCCCGGTTCTCGCACGTGTTGCTCTTAGGCATGGGAGGATCGAGTCTCTGTCCCGAAGTGATGCGTAAGTCGTTCGGCAAGCGGCAAGGTTTTCCGGAACTTCACGTCCTGGATTCCACCGACCCCGCGCAAATCAAGTCATTCGAAGACCGGATCGATCTCGCGAACACACTGTTTTTTGTTTCGAGCAAGTCCGGCACCACCCTCGAGCCGAATATCTTCAAGCAATATTTTTTCGAGCGCGCCAGACAGGTAGTCGGCAACGACGAGGCCGGCAATCGCTTCATCGCGATTACAGATCCGGGTTCCAGGCTTCGGCAGGAAGCGGAACGTGATCGCTTTCGCAAAATCTTCCTGGGCGTCCCCAGCATCGGTGGCCGCTATTCGGCGCTCTCTGACTTTGGCCTGGCCCCGGCAGCCGCGATGGGTGTCGACATTGAAAAGTTTTTGGATCGGACTGATGAGATGGTTTCGGCTTGCGGTCCTGACGCGCCGCCTCATGACAATCCTGGTGTCATACTCGGCGCAGTTCTGGGCATCGCACACAATCACGGCCGGGACAAAATAACGATTGTGGCCTCGCCGGGAATCTACGATCTCGGGGCCTGGTTGGAACAATTGCTAGCCGAATCAACCGGAAAGAACGGCAAAGGCTTAATTCCGGTAGACCGCGAATCGCCCGGCCCTCCGGAGAGTTATGGTGACGACCGGCTTTTTGTTTACTTAAAACTGAATTCTGATTCGCTGAATGATTCGAACGACCCGCAGGACGCGGCACTTAAGTCTATCGAAAGAGCGGGCCAACCTCTGGTGCGTATTTCAGTCAGCGATGTCTACGATCTCGGCCAGGAATGTTTTCGTTGGGAGATCGCCACGGCGGTGGCCGGCTCGATCATCGGCATTAACCCCTTCGATCAGCCCGATGTCGAAGCCAGCAAGATCGCCACCCGAAAACTCACTGAAGAATACGAGCGGACCGGTTCGCTGCCGGATGAAACGCCGATGTTTGAAGCCGAAGGAATCAAGCTATTCGCTGACGAGCGAAATGCCAGCGCGCTTAACGAAGCCGTACGCGATCGTTCGTTGACGGGCTATTTAAAAGCACATCTGGAGCGCTTGCAAGCGAATGACTACTTTGCCACGCTCGCCTATGTCGAGATGAATGACGCGCACGAACAGCTTTTGCAAGCAATGCGGCACGATGTTCGCGATCGTAAGCGGACAGCGACATGCCTCGGCTTCGGTCCACGCTTTTTGCATTCTACCGGACAGGCTTACAAAGGCGGGCCAAACACGGGTGTGTTTCTGCAAGTCACCTGCGATGACGCAAACGATTTGCCGGTGCCGGGACAGAAATACACGTTCGGCGTCGTCAAAGCCGCGCAGGCACGCGGAGATTTTGCAGTGCTGGCCGAACGCGGGCGGCGTGCGTTGCGTGTGCATCTGGGCGCGGATGTTAATGCCGGACTAGCTAAACTGGAATCAGCGATGACGGCTGCATTGAGTTAGAGTTCTGCTCTGTGAGTCACAGAGAGTTCGACATAGAAGGAAATCGAGATGCAACTGGGAATGATCGGTCTGGGGCGAATGGGCGCGAACATGGTGCGGCGCCTAATGCGGGGTGGCCACGAATGCGTCGTTTGGGATGTCAATCCCGACAACGTGAAGCAGCTCGCCGACGAAGGCGCGACGGGGGCTCAGTCACTCGACGATTTCGTTAGCAAACTAAGTCAGCCGCGAGCCGTCTGGATCATGGTACCCGCCGGCAATCCAACTGAGAAAACTGTGAACGATCTGGCTGCTCGCATGGCGGCCAAAGACATCATCATCGATGGCGGCAACTCCTACTTCAAAGATGATGCGCGCCGTTCGCGTGCCTTGCACGAAAAGGGAATAAATTATGTTGACGTGGGCACGAGCGGCGGAGTGTGGGGACTAGAGCGCGGCTACTGCATGATGATCGGCGGACCGGAAGAAACCGTCCACCATCTTGATCCGATTTTCAAAACTCTGGCTCCCGGCCGCGGGAATATTGTCCGCACACCGGGAAGAGAAAAGATCTCGAGCACGGTTGAGGACGGCTATCTCTACTGCGGACCATCGGGTGCGGGTCATTTCGTGAAAATGGTTCACAACGGAATCGAGTATGGCTTGATGCAGGCTTACGCCGAGGGTTTTGACATCTTTCACAACGCCAACTCAAAGGACCTGCCGGAAGAGCTTCGCTATGATCTGAACGTCGCCGACATTGCCGAAGTCTGGCGTCGCGGCAGCGTGATCTCTTCCTGGTTGCTCGATTTGACCGCGATGGCCCTGCTTGAAGACCGAGATCTCGCGAACTACAGCGGATTTGTTCAGGACTCCGGCGAAGGGCGCTGGACGATTCAGGCAGCGATTGAGGAAGCTGTACCTGCTGAGGTGTTAAGCGCGGCGCTGTATACGCGGTTTCGCTCGCGGCAGGAACACACCTTCGCCGAAAAGATTTTGTCCGCCATGCGACAGAAGTTTGGTGGACATCTTGAACCTCGGTCGTAGTCTTCTCCGTGTGCTCCGTGCCTCCGTAGTTGGTAATTCTTTCAGAACACACTTAACCACGGAGACACGGAGGGCACGGAGAAAAACAGAAAGCGATTAAAGATGACATCGGCCAGCGAAACAACACCGCAGACTGCGCCGCCAAGCGTCATGGCGATCTTCGGCGCGGCCGGAGACCTCACCAAACGAAAGTTGATTCCCGCTCTTTACAATCTCAAGGAGGGCAAACTCCTGCCTGAAAACTTTGCGGTGATTGGCGTGGCTCGCGCTGAAATGAACGACGAGGAATTTCGCCGCCGGCTTAGCGATGAAATTCGCGAATTTGCTACCGATGATGTTGACCCGCAAATTTGGCACTGGTTGGAAGAAAGACTTTTTTACCTTTCGGGTGACTTCAGCGACGAGCAAACCTATTCTCGTTTGAAAGAACTGCTGAGCAAGACTGACAACGAGCGCCACACCCAGGGCAACTATCTTTTTTATCTGGCGACGGCGCCTGATTACTTTGCTCCCATTGTGCAGCGCCTCGGGACCGCCGGTTTAACTCGCGAGGAGGAAGACAAGAGCTGGCGACACGTGGTAATCGAAAAACCCTTCGGCTCAGATCTCGAATCGGCAAAGAAGTTGAATGCGGACATCAAAGAGGTTCTGGACGAGCACCAGATTTATCGCATCGATCACTACCTTGGCAAAGAGACCGTGCAGAACATCATGGTCTTTCGCTTTGGCAACGGGATCTTTGAGCCGATCTGGAACCGGCGCTATATCGATTGTGTGCAAATTACGGCGGCAGAGAAAGTGGGAGTCGAGCAGCGCGGGGGATACTACGAGCACGCGGGCGCGTTGCGAGACATGGTGCCGAACCACTTGCTCCAGTTGGTCACCCTGACCGCGATGGAGCCACCAATTTCTTTTGACGCCGATGCGGTGCGGGACGAGCAGACGAAGATCCTGCACGCGATTCAGCATCCCTCACCGGAAGAGGCGGCGAAACGCGCGGTGCGCGGGCAGTATGATGCCGGCGAGATCGACGGCGAAAAGGTGCCTGCTTATCGCAGCGAACCGAACGTGGCGCCTGATTCAAAAGTTGAAACATTCGTCGCCCTGAAACTCTTGATCGACAATTGGCGCTGGGCCGATGTCCCTTTCTATCTACGCACGGGCAAACGGCTGGCGGACCGCGATACGGAAATCGCCATCCGCTTTAAGCACGCGCCCTTTAGCCTTTTTCGGAAGACACCGATCGATCGGCTGACCACCAATCGACTGGTGCTGCATATTCAACCCGACGAAGGAGTGTCCCTGCGCTTTGGCGCGAAAGTTCCCGGCCCTGTATTGAGCATCGGCGCGGTCGATATGGATTTTGACTACGAAGATTATTTTGGCAATACGCCCAGCACAGGTTACGAGCGGCTGCTTTACGACTGTATGTTGGGCGATGCCACCTTATTTCAACGCGCCGACCAGGTCGAAGCTGCGTGGGCCGTGGTCGCACCGATTCAGAAAATTTGGAGCGAGGTGCCGCCCAGTTCGTTCCCGAACTACAAAGCTGGATCGTGGGGACCGGCAGAAGCTGACGAGCTACTGAAGTGTGATGAACGAGAGTGGGAAAAGACTCAAAACGTGGCGGACAAAACCAGGACAAAGCAGCGGAGTCAGGACGGAAGCGTTTGATATCGCCGGGTGCGGTGAGCGCGGCGCCATCCAGGTTTTTGATTGAAGCGTTTTTCGTGGCGCCCGACGCAATCCCAACAGACGTAGTGCAAACGATTGTCTTGAGCGATCGACTCTACGACGTGCGCAGTCTCTCGGTCGCATTGTTCGCAACGATAAATCTTGCCGTGCTCCCCGGGTGTCATGGTATTAGCTGACCTTCATTATTACCTTTTACGAACTCATTCTCCAGTTGCGACAGCGGTGACCGACTCTGCGAGTCTTTCCGCTTTGCGTCTTACCGCTTTGCGCCTTTGCGCCTTTGCGTGAAGGATCGCCTTGGCCAGAAAAGATTTCACGCCAAGGCGCAAAGACGCAAAACGGAGAGACATCCAGTTGCAATCCCAGGACAGCAGGCTAGGTGTCCAGGACCCCGCGATAAGAAAGTTGACCATCCACAATCCGCGCCGCGGGCGTAAATGGATGCGATTCGGATTTTCCTATGCCCATGATGTGGGTCACCTCGATGCCCTTCGCCTTCAAATAGTCGGAAATCAAACTGCGATGACAACGCCACCACACGGCTTCGGCGCACATGATTGCCGTGCGCTGGGCATCCGCGATTTTCATCAGTCGCGCGACACCGACACGAAAGTCATTCGTTTCCATATAGTCGGCATAGCCGCGAAACATTTCGTTGCGCCACGCCATATTAAGTGAATCCGGTTTTGCGCGGCGGCGGCCGCCCAGCTCGGACAAATGCAGATACTCGACGGTGGCTCCCGCCAGCGCGGCTCTGAGATTTTCTTTATTGAATTGCGGGTAGCGTCGTGAGCCCGGATAACTGCGCACGTCAACGACCGTCCCGATATCGAAGGAACTTAGCGCTGCGATGAACCCCTCAATCGCATGCGTTGAGTGGCCGATAGTCCAGAGCTTTGGCTGGTTTTCCATTACGAGTATCCCTGGCTCTCACGCGAGTCAGTCTTGGATCTAAATGTGCTTTTGCTTGAAAAGGTGCAAGAACACCTTTTCTCAATAATCAAAACACTTAACTCCAAGAATAACCCTTGACAGCCGCGCAGAGGCAGAGTATAACGCGCCTATCTCAAGGGTCTTTATCCAACACGTTGCGGAGCGTGTTCTCCCTCAACCACCGCGACATCGCTGCCTCCTTATTCACTGGACGCGACGCCGCCTTTGCCTACGGAGAATCACCATGAGTGTACGCCCCCTTCTGCTGTCGTTATTTGTCTTGTCTATCTCGTCACTGGCTTTCGCTCAGAACGAACAAGCTTCTCAGAACCAACAAGCAGGCCAGGAGCAAAAGACTCAGGAAAAAGCAAGACCTACTCCTACTCCTCCGACTGTAACGGGCGTCTCGACCTATGCAAAGGAAAAACTGTGTAGCCCCAAGTGCGAGGCTGGAATCGGTAACAAGATAGTCGTCCAAATCACGAACATGGATACCGCCAAGTACCCCCCGAAGGACTTGGTACTGTTTCTGGACGGTCAACCGATCAAGGGAAAGGAAAACGCTGGAGTTCCAGTCAAAGGCGGTGAACTCATACCGGTGCCCAGCCCCGATTTATACCTGGTGGAATTCCAACTTAATCGAACCGAGGACTCGCGCGCCGCGTGGACGGCGCTACTGGGCAGTCCCAGTCTGACGAAATCGCACCGGCCAGTTACCGTTAGTGTCGGGCCCGCGGACGCGCAGCCATTCGCGTACACGGACCCCAACAACAAACCGCAGATCGAGCTAAGGTCGTACTACCGAGGCTGGTTGATCGGAATGTCACTGTTCGTGATTGCGGCGGTGCTGGTTTTTCTCTACCTGGCGCGAACCACAAACATCATCCGCGATTCGAATCCGCCTCAGCCGCCGGAGGGAGCAAGGAAGCCGTACAGTTTGGCGTTGGCTCAAGCAGCCTTCTGGTTCTTTCTCGTCTTCGGATCGTTTTTATTTATCGCGCTCGTAACGGGTGACTACAACAGTACGATTACTCAACAGGCACTCGTGCTCATGGGCATTGGCACGGGCACGGCGCTGGGCGCGGCGATGATTGACAGTACGAAACGCAGTTCCGCAAATGCGACGATAAGTACTCAGGAACCCAAAAGGGCCGAACTCGAAGAAGAGGCAAAACAACTCCAAGCCAAAGTGGATTCGCTCAAAGGCGCGGCAACAGCCGAAGAAAAAAAAGCTCTCGACGACGCGAGTGTGCAACTGAAAGCCACCGAGGCGAAACTCCAAGACACGACAGCACAGATGGAAGACGCGAAATCGGGTTTGAGTAAGCCGGTTTCAGACGGGTTCCCTCGCGACCTGTTAACCGACGCCGACGGCGTCAATTTTCATCGGTTTCAGATGGTAATTTGGACCATCGTTCTCGGTAGCTTGTTTGTGTACGGCGTTTACCAGGAACTTGCGATGCCGGAGTTCAGCGCAACTCTTTTAGCCCTGATGGGAATCAGCGCGGGTACGTATCTGGGTTTCAAGATTCCCGAGAAGCAGAGCTGATTCGCGCGCCGTTGGTTCGATCTGCTGAACAAGTTCATTGTGGTGCGTTCCGCCGTGAAGCCGAAAAAAGAGAGCCCGGAGGAGAAGTCGAAAGACTGAGCGGGGAGAGCGCCGGCTAACAAGCTTAGGTTTGTGATAGCCGAAGCCGCGGTTTTCGTTCAGCAGAGGTTGGGTACGTGACCCCGTCTCACATCAATGGTTTCTGGGATCCTGGATCTCACGCGTAAAGGAAGGTGATATCGCATTCTGAAGGGAGAAGGACATGGAACAAGTTAATGGTGACCTGTTTTCTTATTCGGTAAGTGCGGGAGAGACAGTAACACTCGCGATCACGCCTATAGGCGTGGGCAACTTTGCCTCGGTAGTCATAGATGGTGTTCCGCGAGCAAGAGCGTTCAGCTACTTGCTAACAGCGGACGGGCCCAGCGGCCGCGAACACAACATAGTCCTGGAATGTGAATTTCCGGGAATTACGGATGCCGACGCTCGCTATGACATAACGGTTACGGGTAGTGCTGGCGGAAGCCCATTTTCGTTTTCCATCAAGAATTCGAACACGCTGAAAGAGGCTGCGTTTAGGTTCACCGTCAGGTGACCAACGCCCGCGGTCTCAGTTTCAAACGATGTCGCGCAGGAGGCTTAAAATGAAGAACGTAATAATGAAGCTTTTGATGGTCAGCTTGATGGCTGTAGGGGGATCGACGCTCTGTGAGGCCCAGAATAAACCATCGCTGGATACCGATCTGCTGAGAAGCAGGATTGAGCAACTGGAGAAGACTGATCCGGCCAGCCGTTCCGCAATCGTCAGAGATGCGTATCGACGTACGCTCATACGTTTATACAGCGAATTTGACCAGGCCCTGACGCAGGATATTAACGATCTAAAAAAGATTCAGTCGATATCGGGCGCAGATGGCAATTCAAAAGACGACATTGGCAATCAAATCCAGACGCTAGTCAAAGAGCAGGGTGCAAATGCGGAAAAGCTCAAGACACTTCAGACGGATACTGCGGCTGCGCCGGCAAAGGTCGAGACAGGCAACCCGGCAACATCAAGTGACGGACGCGATGGCTCGGCTGGAGATGAAGGAGGAGGATCCCCCTCGACTTCTGTTGCTTCACCTCGGACGATCTCATCGACGCCGGCAACGGGACCACAAGCTGGTTCGGCGGGGCCCGCCGGTCCGCCGCCTATTTGTACCGATTCAAATGGCTATCCCGACGCTCCTGAACTGGTTACCCAAGCCGTCAATGAGATGGCAGCTAATATTGTCGAGCGTAACGACGTCAGATTCTTTTCACAGAATTACGCTCAAACTTTCCTTTACACAGTTGCTGATGCTGTTATCCCGGAAGCGGAGAATACAGACCGCTCTATAAAGCAGTTAAAGGCTTATCGGTACCTCGCGGAGACAGCACGCACCGACAAACAAATAGGAGCGTCGGCGAAGGCAACCGGTTCTACAAGCGCAATCGAGAAACCCGGATTCGCGAGAATCTTGGGAATGGCCGTCGAAAGAGGCGCCATCCTGCAAAACGTGAGCGGCTCAAGCCTGACTTTGAGCACATCTCCTTATGCACTCTACACCTTCAATGAAGGCGGTGATTCACAGCAGAATTATGAGCGAGCCGGCTTCCTGAATCGGGTGGGAGTTTCGGCGACCTTTAATATCGGCGATTCGAACAGTGCAGTTCTGGCAAACGCCCGAAGAAGCCAGTTGTCAGAATGGTCAGCACGGGTCCGACTCTACGGCGATCGGTCGACCCGGTCAAAGTCGTTCGCGCGATTTTGGGACGAGCAGATCGAACCTCAGATTAAGGCCCGTCTCGTCGTCATCAGTAAAAATATCGGGACGATCGGTAACACTGCTGAACTAAAGGGTCTTGAGGATGCCAAGGTGAAAATGCTCGAGACCTTTTTGCTAAACCGAATGGCGCAGTCCGACTATAAGAATGCGGTCAGCGCCAAGGACGCGGCGAAACAAAAGAGCATTCTGAGCAATGCGATTCTATGTTTCATGCGACAGTCCGTATTTGAACCAATACGAAACGGTACGGTAAAGTTGTCGCCCGAGATTCGCACTCAGCTGGGCACCAATTTCATTCGAGATCTGGGCACGGCACTCGTTGGTTTGGAACAAGCGCGTAAGCGGCTCAATGAAAAGCTGGACGATCTTTCGAAGAGCCCGCTCGCGACTTTCGCTTATACCAATCATCGCGTACCAACCGGTTCGGATTATTCCGAGTTCAAATTTCTATATGAACAGGACCAAACCATCTTTCGCGCGTTAAAGCTCGTGGGCAATGTTGGTTTCAGTCTCTACAACAAACCAAACCCGACACTAAAACAGCAGAAGTTTCGCGACTTTTCCGCATCTCTTTCTCTTGAGGGAAAAAGCAACAGCCCATTCCTCAAGAGTGAATCTGATCTGAGCAAGGTCACGTACGCATTTACCGGTAGCTATGAGAGGATGCCTGAGAATAAGGGTGTGACCGGCAAACAAGTCAATCTCGCGGCGGCTCAATTCAAGCTCGAGATACCAATTGTGGCGGGTGTGAGTCTTCCGTTCTCAGTAACTTATGCCAACGGTACGGAGCAACAGAAAAAGAACCATACTCGTGGCGCCTTCGGTTTGAGTTTCGACCTTGATAAACTCATGGCCCTAACAAAACTTCTCCAGCAACGTTGAGCAGATTTACAGAGCAAGCTAGATCACAGGAGGTACCATGCCAGTCTTGAAACAAGGTTCATCCGGTCCGGATGTTACCAGTCTGCAACAGAAACTGAAATACCTGGGATTCGATCCAAACGGAGTCGACGGACATTTTGGGGCAGGCACCAGGGATGCTGTAATCGCTTTTCAGCAAAGCAAAGGTTTGCAGGCTGACGGCATCGCAGGCCCGGCAACGCTAGCCGCGTCGCAGGTTGAGGGATCCGGCGCCGATACGAACGATGGCGCGGGCGGGGGAGTGACTACCGATTCAACAGTCGGAGCCGTCACTACTGCGCCAGGCGATGATGGTGGTAATGCTGGGCCTCAAAGCCCTGCAACCAGCACCACCGGCGGGGCTCTGAATCTGGCCGGTCTTACCGGCCACCTTCCGGCCCTGGTCATTGCACAGATTCCCGAAACCGCTGCTGAGTTTGGCATCACCACGAATTTGAGGCTGGCTCATTTCCTGGCCCAGTGCGCTCTTGAGTCAACTGGATTTACAGCTACCGTAGAAAATCTAAACTACAGAGCCGCGCGTCTTATGCAAGTATTCCCAAAGTACTTTCGCAATGTAGACCCGGCGGCGTATGCCAACAATCCAACCAAGATCGCTAACAGGGCCTATGCTGACAGGATGGGTAATGGTGACGAAACTTCAGGTGACGGATTCAAATTCCGTGGCAGAGGCTATATCCAACTGACCGGTAAGAACAACTACGCGAAGTTTTCTGAATTTGTCGGCGAAGACTGCGTCGCTGACCCTGATTTGGTAGCTACCAAGTACCCTCTGGCCTCGGCCGCATTCTACTTCAGCGCCAATCATATATGGGGCATCTGTGATCGGGGTGCAAATGACGCTACGGTCACTCAAGTTTCTACCGCAGTGAATGGCAGTCCTCCGCATGCCGTTCCAGAGAGACTTCAAAACTTTAAGGTGTTCATGCGAGCACTAAGCTAGGGAGAAAAACGATTTGTCTCGCCCCCAGGGGGTCGAATTCGCCGCTACAAAGGAACCGCAGATTATGGATTATCTGGTAACGGTGCAGGGCATAAGGATCGTCGGAGGGCTCGCCTTTCTTTTCATTCTTTACTCAGCGTGGATGGGCAAGATGACGGCGCAGGGTTTACCGGCTGGCTATTCCAATCCGGTTTTGGCGCTTGAGTTGGTTAAAGATAAGGCGGACATCGAAAAGATCGTCCAAGCGGAATCCGGCAAGGTTGTCAATTTTTTAAAGCGGAGCACTTACAAAGACTTCGGGTTCATTTTTGTTTACGCGCTATTGTTTATCGCTTTGAGTCTATTGCTTTCACAAATGAACTCCGGCTGGATGAGATACGTGGGATGGCTCGCCGCCGCCTGCGCCGCTTTGGCAGCGATTCTGGATCTCGTTGAAGATCGTGGCATGCTCATAGCAATCGCCGGCGAAGCGAGCGATTCACTGGCCAACAGCATCCGCTATCCTTCGCTCGCCAAGTGGGGTTTGCTCTTTATCTTTGCTTTGCTGGTGGGAACACTCCTGGTTGCACGGCGCGACTTTTTCGTGATTCCGGCGGTCTTCCTTTTTGTTGCCGCTCTTGCCGGCCTGTGTGGCGTGCTCTTAAACCTTTTCCGGCCCAGGTACTATTGGACCTTTCCCGTGGCTATTGTCTCACTAGGTATCGGCATCCTTATCATTGCATTTACTTTTACCTTCTGGCCGGCGAAACTACTCACGAAAGTTACCCGTTGATGGTTGCCTTCTTCACCTGCGCCTCGAATACCTCGCCAACGTTTGTGGAAAAACGCGCACACCCTCAGGCATTTTGTCCATCGCGATTTTGTTAGCGCCGGTGAGAATGTCGCGCGCCGTCATACCGTAAACCTGCAAGTTGTCTTCGTTGTCCGGCTTGATCACCACACCCTTCAATTCCAGGCCCGCGAACGCGCCCTTGCTCCGCGAATAAGAAAGAATCTGCGCGTTAAGTCTCGCGTCCGTCGAAGCGCTCGCCGAGCGGCCCACGGGTCCGGCGGCCGCACTGCCTTCCGCTCCGATCTCAAACTTATCGCCCAGCAAGCTTTCAACTGCGTGCTCGTTCATGAAGAGTAGAATAAAATCCGTGGACGAGGCGCCAATCTGCAAACCTACACTTCCCCCCGCTAGATCAAAAAACGCCGGCGCACCCCAGCCGCCAGCCACCCGCCTGCTGATCACGCCGCTGCCACCACGACCGCCGACAATAAACCCGGCCTTAATAACGCCGGGAAACACCGCTACCGCCTCAGCCCGGTCAAGCAAATCACCCGGAATCGATTTCTCGCGTGTGCCCATAATCTGTTCAAAGACGCGTGCGGCCTTGGCTGATTGATCGGCGGCAGCGCGCGCTTTTTTGGTGCTGCGTTCGCGACTGGTCTGCGCGCCAGTGCTGGCGCAAACAGAAAAGAGCACAGCCATGCTAAGCGAAAAGAAGAACGTTCGTTCGAATAGTCTTTTCATGATTCCCCTTCAGCTATCGTTTCCCAAACAGAACAAAACAACCGCAAATGCCGGTGAACCACAGGCATATCCCTACCCCGATCATCACTTACGTCGCGCTGAATATCGCGCCAGCGTCCGTGGCACAATGCGCACGCCCGCCGGTATCTGGGCCATCGTCCAGGGCTTGGCCGGCGAAAGAATCTCGTTGCTCTTCTTCCCGTAAACCGCCAGGTTGTCCTCGTTGTCCGGACTGATTACGACGCCTTTGATCTCCAATCCGGCGAACGCGCCTTTGCTGCGCGAATATGAAATGATTCCCGCCTTCAGCAAAGCATCGGTCGAAGCGCTGGCGCTGCGGCCAACCGGACCGGCGGCGACACTTCCCTCCCCGCCAATCTCGAACTTGTCCTTCAACAAACCGTTTAGCGCGTCTTCATTCATGAACAGGAGGACAAAGTCGGTCTTCGACGCGCCGATTTGCAAACCGAAACTGCCGCCGGCGAGATTGAAAAATGCCGGCGCACTCCAACCGCCCTTCACCCGCCGGCTGATCACACCATCGCCGGCCCGACCGCCGACGATAAACCCGGCCTTAATCACGCCGGGAAAGATGGCGACAGCCTCAGCCTTATCAAGCAATTTCTGTGGTATTGCCTCGTCCGGCACATTCATGATTTCGGTGAAAACGTCCGCAGCCTTCTGCGCTTCCTTCGTCGCGCTGGCAAGCTTCTTGGCGTCCCTGGATTGGCTTAGCACTACGCTGGCGGTCCCCGCGATCAGAACCGCTAAAACCTCCAAGAGCGCAAACGCGCTAATTAGTTTTATGGCTTTCCGCATAAATCTCCCCTTATTCTCTAAGCGATGACTCGGGGGCCAAATGTTTTTCCTTGCTCGCTACTTGCCAGCATACTTATAATCGCTCGCCCTGACAACGCGCGCGGAAATATTTTTAGTTCAAGTTCAACCTTCAGGTTGCCGTTCCAGAACGCAAACCAAAGTTTGAACTTTAAACAATTAAGACGATGCCTATAGGAACGCCATTTCACGAAAGAACTTTTCCGCTGTGCGAGAGTTTGAATTATCGCGAGTGGTCGGGTTATTACACCGTCAGCGCATACGAGACGCATCACGAACACGAGTACAACGCCATTCGTAATGCTGCCGCATTGATCGACATCTCGCCGCTATTCAAGTACCGCGTCACGGGAAGAGACGCCACCCGCCTGGTCGATCGCGTGATCACGCGTGACATGAATAAAGTTTCGGTTGGTCAGGTCATCTATACGCCGTGGTGTGACGAGCAGGGCAAAGTGATCGACGACGGCACGGTGTCCAGACTGGACGAAAATGTCTATCGCTGGACGGCCGCCGATCCAAGTCTGCGCTGGTTCACTCAAAATGCGATGGGCCTTGACGTAAACATCGAAGACATCTCAGAGACCGTGGCTGCTCTGGCGTTGCAGGGTCCAACCTCCGGACGATTGTTGAAAGCGCTGGCTGAAAATGCCGACCTCGAGAACCTGAAATATTTTCGGGTCACCAAAGGGATGGTCGCGGGTGTGCCGGTGGAAATTTCACGCACCGGTTACACCGGCGATCTCGGTTATGAAATCTGGGTCCAGGCTGCGCAGGCTCTTAGAGTTTGGGATGCATTGGTCGAAGCCGGCCGGATCTTTGACCTCAAGCCGGCAGGCATGCTGGCACTCGACGTGGCGCGGATCGAAGCCGGGTTGCTGCTGATCGATATTGATTTTAATAGCAGCAAGAAGGCATTGGTAACGGCGCAGAAGTATTCTCCTTTCGAGATGGGCCTTGGGCGGCTGGTGCATCTGGAAAAGAATCGGTTCATCGGTCAGCAGGCACTAGTCGAAGAGAAGAAGCGCGGGCCCGCGAAGTCGATCGTAGGTCTGGAAATCGACTGGACCGAAGTCGAGCGTTACTACGAAGCCGTGGGCCTGCCGCCAGCGGTTTCGCCGATCGCTTCGCGGGTCGCCGTTCCTGTCTACAGCAATAGTCAGCATATAGGCAAAGCCACTTCCACGACCTGGTCACCGGTTTTGAAAAAGATGATTGCCCTGGCGACAGTGACCAGCAACTTTGCCAAGCCCGGCACACGTATCGAAATTGAGATTACGGTCGAAGCGGTCAGACACCGAGTCGGCGCGAAGGTAGTAAAGACGCCTTTCTATAGTCCGAAGCAGAAGACAGCGACGCCGGTAACCTGACCAAATTGCAGATGAAAGCTTCCCTCAAAGACCTCATTGATAATTACAATCCCGAGGCACCGCTCGCCGAAGCCTCGACCATTCCCTCAGCATGGTACACAGATCAACGGATCTTCGACCTTGAAAAACAAACTGTGTTCAGTCGCTCCTGGCACGTAGTCGCGCGCGTTGACCAACTTCGCGCGCCCGGAAACTATGTCACGACCGAGATGGCCGGAGAGCCAATTGTCGTCGTTCGCGGTAACGACAAAGTGGTGCGCGGTTTTTTCAACGTGTGTCGTCATCACGCTGCGGCCGTGATGACCGAACCTGAGGGGCACGCCAATCAGATGCGCTGTCCTTATCACGGATGGACCTATTCGTTGGAAGGTGAACTGAAAGGCACGCCGGATTTCACTGACGTGTGCAATTTCGATCGCTCCCGGAACGGCTTGGTCCCAGTCGAGATTGCCGAGTGGGAGAGCTGGCTATTCGCTCGATTAGCCAGCGAGCAACAACCGCCTCTAGCCAACCCAAACGCTTCACTCGCAGAGTTTTTGGGCCTTGAATTCGTCGGTCAAATCCAGACTCTCGGTCTTACCGGCCTTCAATGGATGGAACGCCGCCGATATATCCTGAATTGTAATTGGAAGGTCTTCGTCGATAATTATCTCGATGGCGGCTATCACGTACCGCATCTGCATAAGGGCCTGGACAGCGTGCTGGATTACAGCAACTACACGATCGAAAACGGCGCACACTTCTGTCTGCAATCCAGCCCCATGGTCAGCGGCGACGATGACATTCAAGTCGGCGCTGTCCGTAGCGGCCAGCGCGCGCTGTACTACTGGCTCTATCCCAACTTTATGATCAATTGGTACGAAGGCGTCCTGGATACAAACCTGGTGCGGCCACTCGCGATCGATCGCACGGAAGTAATTTTCGATTTTTATTTCGCTGATGTTTCAGATGCAGCGCGGGAACGAAACCTGGCCAGCATCGAGGTAGGTGACCGCATTCAACAGGAAGACCTGGACATCTGCGAGTCAGTGCAGAGAGGGTTGCGATCGCGAGCTTATACGGCCGGGCGCTTATCGGTGCGTCGCGAAGCCGGCGAACATCTTTTTCATCGCCTGTTGTACGCGGACTTGAGGGCAGGAGTTGAGTCCGCGAACTATCCTTAAGGGGCGGTGGGAAGTTTCTTGAAGCCTTTTTCGAGCGCCTTGCGCAGGCGATCGACGGCTGTGGTGGGGTCGCCTGCCAAAATCGTATCGGTGTAAAGCAGCACCGCACCGTTGCGAGCGTCGACGATTCCAATCTGCAGTTTTAAGAATGCCGGGATTCCACCTACCAGAACGGTAAATGCCTTTTTGCCAGAAGTGAGTTTCTGTCCCTGACCGCGGATGAAAATGATCGCGTCCGCGCTTTTGTCGAGATTAAGATTCAACACTTCATCGCCCATCGTGAAGCGTCCATTCTTCACGTCTTTCCGCTTCTTCATCACCTTCGGCAACAAGTCATCGAACTTCGCCTGTATGTCAGCCACGGTGTACCTGGCCTGAGCGCCGCCCTCGCCCGACGAAGATGCAGGACCACTTAAAGTCGTGACGTGTTTCTTGTTGGCCAGAACTTCGGCCACTGTCTTCTCAACGCGCGCACTGAGATCTTCTGACTCAGCCGCCATACCTTCGGGCCCTTTCATGCTGTCCCTCACGACGGTCACTTTGGCCGGCAGGATGACCACGTTACGGATCGTGGACTCCTTGGAACTGATCTTCGGGTGCAGAAACTGAGCGCGAACAACCAATGGCGCCATCGCCGCTGCCAGCGCGACTAACCCAACCACGGTGGCAGTTCGAACTCTGCACCCTTTAGCAAGTATAGAAGTAGAAGTCATGTCTGGGTTCTCCTTAGAGCTTCAATGCGTCTTTTGATTCTTTCACGATCGACGGCAGCCGGAGCGAGTTCGACGTATTTTTCGTACTCGCTGATCGCGTCGTTTGGCCGGCCCAGCTTTTCGTAAAGCATGCCCAGCCCGCGATGGATTGCCGGAAACGGATTTTCCAAATTTGCCGCGCGCTGGTAGAGCTCTTCGGCTTTTTGCTGATGCGTCTTCCAGTTTTGCTGCCCCTCGAGCGTTGCCAGCAATTCGCGCTCCTCCTCTTCCGCAGTCCGCTTCTCTCGTTTCTTCAGTGCGTTTTTCTTTGCGCTGTTGGTCAGCTCCTTTTCAGTCAATTGCGGCGAACGAGGGCCGAGGTTGCGATAAGCTTCGGCCAGTAGGAACACATTCTCCGAGGAATTCGGGCGGAATTCGACCAGGCGTTGCGCCAGGTAAACCGCCGAGCGAAAGCGCGCGGCGTTCATCGCCAACTGAATGTCGTGGCGCATGATGGATTCAGTTTTCGTGAAGTAAGCCGCTCTTTCACGGTTCAACTCCATCTGTGGCGTCACTTTGTCGGCGCGCGCGCCGAGATAAGAGCTTAAATAGTTGATTCGCTCCTGTAGCGCAGGGTGGTCGTTATAAAAATATCTGATCTCCTCCCCTTCGATGTCCTGGTTGAGGACCTTCATCGTTTTCACCATCTCTTCAGGCGGATACTCAGCAGCAATCATCATGTCGATGCCTTTCAGATCCGCCTCGCGTTCCAGATCACGGCTATAACCAAACATCGTGGCCAAAACGATAAAAGGCGCAACCGCGGTGACAATCGTGATGACCGCACCCGCGACTCCTCCGGGAGCATATGCGCCGACGGCGGCCATGATATTCATCGTGAGAAACTTTTTGCGGTTACTGCGATTTTGCAGGTATGTGTGCCGTCGGAGAACGTGAGTCATTTCATGAGCGATTACGGCAGCGACCTGGGATTCGTTGTCCATCAAAGCGAGCAACCCAGTGGTGACATAAATCGACCCATTCGGCAGCGCAAAAGCGTTTGGCACGGGATCTCGCAACGCGCGAAACTTCCATAAGACATGCTCGAGCTTCAAACCACGCGGCAGGAGCACTTCGCCCACACGTTTCAGATACGCATTGGTCGCTTCATCTTCAAGTATCAGACCCTCTCGCTCGAATCGGCGGTCGAGTAGATTCACCTGATCAAGCAGCTCCAAGTCGACTTTGGTGAATTTGAACTCTTCCGTTGGCTGCGGGACCTGAGGATTCTGGGGCGCCTCCTGCTGCTTCAAGCGAATCGTTCGTGAGGCCATTGCCGGCCGGCCGCACACAGAGAGCAGCAGACATAAACAGAGCGTAGCGACGATAATCTGCCGTTTGCAAAAACTGTTCATCGGTTGACCTCTTTTGGTGCTGCCGTCGGGAAGACGTCTGGGCGCGAGAGCGGCCCAGCCAGCTACGAAATTCCGGCCGTACTATAGGCTTTGAGACCAGTCAAAGTAAAGATTTGAGAAAGTTGGGTAGTGGTACATTTTCAAAAAGTGTACCACTACCGAAAGTTGAGAGGTAGGCTAATTTACGAGACAGCACTCGATCCACTAAATCACACTAAACAACACCGGGTCTCTTTTGGAGGAATTCGTTTTATTTCGTGGATCGTCTTTCACTGACTCACGAAGGCGCAAACGGTAAGCTCAGACCAGGCTACTGCCGAAGTTCGGATGGTGGGTAAAGCTGAGGACTTTAGCCATCCACGGAGCGTTCCACTCTCGCCATAATCGATGTCGCTTATTCTCCAACCCGTTTTTCCCTCAACCAGAACAAAGACGATTGTCTTTTTCTTGCCAAAGTTTTCGAACGAGACTTCGACCCTGGCTTTCATGTCTTCGTACTTTGGTTTGCCGATGGCGAATTTCCTGATCTCCATGTCCTGCGCATCATAGAGTGGATCACCGTCGATGGCGCCCACTTCACCCTTGGATCCAACGGCATCTTTCCAAATCAGGTCGGCGAGACTCTTCTCAAAATACTTGTAGAGCAAAGCGCGGCTGCGCCTTTGAAAGAACGGGCTGTGTTTGTGGTTGTGCTGCCAATAGAGATCCTTTACCAGGGCATCGGGAGAAGTACGATTGGCTGTGCGCGATTGCCCGCGAACTTCCAGAGAACTGCTGGCGCCAAAAGCCAGAAGCGCAATTAATATTATTAGCTTCGCCGACTTCATCGGAAAACCCCTCTCAGGAATCGTGTGCCAAAACGCGCACACTGGAAAAGCAAACGAGGCCACCTGATTTACTCGGCAGCCTCGTTCACGTCATCAGAAAAAATAGCCTAGCTGTTACCGCTGGCGCCGCCGCTGTACATTCCGAAGCTGCCCCAGATCTCGTCGATCGTCTTCTCATTGGCAGCGAACTTGGCGGCGTCGGTTCCGACCAGCATGATGTAATTGTCGGTTACGTCGGTTCCCACCAGGACCTTGCCTTTGGTCGTCTTGCCGTCCTTATCCACGGAAGAGATATTAGCGAGGCTGTAATCATCACTCAGCGATTTGGTATCGGTGATCTTGATATCTTTCTCTCCCATGCTGGTAAGAATATTTTCAGTCCGTTTTAGCAAGTCCTCTTTGGTTAGGGACTTGTCTTTGAATGCGACTACGATGATGCCGATATCGTAAGGCGCCGGAACGTTGGCCAGGTAAACATCAACGCCGTCTATGTTCTGACTCTCATCCTTCGTTCCCGCCGGTACGTAGAACTCATATCCCTTAGTGTCGTTGAACATCCTGACCCAGTCCGAGGGAACCGGATTGGTGGCGGGTGGCTTCTTTTCATTTGCCTTTGGTGCGGACGCTTTGGGCGATCCGCTGGTTGCGGGCGAAGTGTTTGCGGTATTGGCGGCCGGTTTCTGGGCGCAGGCGGCCGCGATCAAAGCCAGAACGCTCGCAAGCAATAGAAATTTTTTCATCGATCCTCCTGAACGAAAAATGTATTTGAGATTATCCGCGATGGAGTTAATTCGTGCAGTAGGATCGGCAAGAAGTTAACTCGATTTATCGTGGTCGTCTACAGAATTGAACTATAGAGCGCCGGTAACTCTAGTGCAGGAGTGAACGATAAGTCAAAGAGAACTGGGTTGAGTTTTGTAAGAAGGTAGCCGGGACCTCAATCAGCCATCGCCGTCTCCGCAAGCTCGCGCGTGAGCAAGGGCTAGCGCGGTCTTCGATTTCCCTTGACGAAGAGTGCAGGCGTGTCTGGCCCTCCCTGACGGTCGGGCTTCTGACCCGCGAGTGCAAACTTTCCTTTCGCAATTCCGGCAGACGCGGCTATCATATCGCCGCTGAAAGAACAGATGAACGCTTTACCTATCATCGTCGGCGCGCTGTGTGTCATTGCCATCGCCTATCGCTATTACTCGGCTTTCATAGCGGCCAAGGTGTTGGCCCTTGACGACTCGCGGCCCGTCCCGTCCCAGACGATGTACGACGGCCACAACTATTATCCGACCAACAAATGGGTCCTGTTCGGGCACCACTTCGCGGCGATTTCCGGCGCCGGTCCTTTGATCGGTCCGGTGCTGGCCGCGCAATTTGGTTTTCTGCCGGGGCTTCTCTGGCTGGTGATTGGAGTTTGTTTAGGCGGCGCGGTGCATGACTTCATGATTCTCGTCGCCAGCATCAGGCGCAAAGGAAAGTCTCTGGCCGAAATCGCGCGCACCGAAATCAGTCCGCTCTCGGGCCTCGTCGCCGGGATTGCGATTCTGTTTATCGTCGTCATTGCGCTCGCCGGGCTTGGTCTGGCGGTAGTGAATGCGCTGGCTCACTCGCCCTGGGGAACGTTTACGGTAGGACTGACAATTCCGCTGGCTCTCTTCATCGGACTCTACATGTATCGTTTTCGCAAAGGAAAGACGGTCGAAGCGAGCGTCATCGGTGTTGTGGGGTTGCTGTTGGCGGTTTACCTCGGTGGCCGTTTTGCCGACTCGTCAATGGCGCCGGCACTGACGCTGTCGGCGCATAAGGTCACGCTGCTGATGGCCGCATATGGATTCATCGCCTCGGTCTTGCCGGTCTGGATGCTGCTGTGTCCCAGGGACTACCTTTCATCGTATCTGAAGATTGGCACGATTGCGTTTCTGATCATTGGCGTGATTCTGGTTCATCCTAACCTGAACATGCCGGCCCTTACGCCGTTCGTTTCCGGCGGCGGTCCGGTGGTTGCTGGCAAGGTCTATCCCTTCGTCTTCATCACCATCGCGTGCGGCGCCATTAGCGGGTTTCACGCTCTGGTGGCGTCAGGCACAACGCCAAAAATGATTGCCAAAGAATTCGACGCGCGCATGATCGGTTATGGCAGCATGTTGATGGAAGGGGTCGTGGGCGTAGTAGCTTTGATTGCCGCGACTTCACTCTTTCCCGGCGACTATTTTGCGGCGAACACACTTCAGGGACTGAATCCGGATAAGCCCGTAGAGGTACGTCAGGTGGAAAGCGCGCGCTACTCACACATGGTCGAAGAACAAAGCGCAAAAGGATTTGATTTGCGACCAAAGGAACTCGATCGATTGGAAGCTCAGACGGGCGAAAAAGTCCGCGAACGAACCGGCGGCGCTGTAACCCTGGCGCTCGGCATTGCCAAGATCTTTGACGGCATTCCTGGTCTGAGTGGTCTGATGAAGTACTGGTATCACTTCGCCATCATGTTCGAAGCCTTATTCATCCTCACCACTATCGACACCGGCACGCGGGTCGCCCGGTTTTTGCTGGGAGAGTTCGGCGGGCGTTTCTATCGCAAGCTGGAAGAACCGAACTGGCTACCGGGATCGATTTTGACCAGCGCCGCTATTGTGGCTGCCTGGACCGCCTTCATCTGGAGCGGATCGATCTCGACGATCTGGCCCATGTTCGGCATCGCCAACCAACTGCTGGCCTCGGTAGCCCTGTGCGTGGCGACGAGCACCATCATCAACATGGGCAAGGCCCGCTACAGTTGGGTGACGCTTGTGCCGCTATCATTCGTCGGCACGACAACGCTGGTGGCGGGCTATCAATCGATCCGCGATATCTTCTGGCCACAGGCCCAGAATCCTCTAACTGCGACCCAGGGATACATCAACACGTCGCTGACTGCCCTGATCATGACGGCAGCCGTGATCGTCCTGATCGATTCGGTGCGCAGATGGATTGGCGGTCGCCAGCAACCTGAGATTCCTGCGGAATCAGCACTGGCAGAGGCCTAAAACAATTAATCAAGAGTCATTTGCTCGTCGCTAGTGTTTTGATTTGGTTTTCTTAGCGCCGCCACTTTTTCTTTGCCTCTTTGAGGAATCTAAAGCTCGGGCTCAGGATAATTTCACGCAAAGCCGCGGAGTGGGATCCAAAGGCGCAAGACACTACGTGCGCGGCCGCCGTTGGACAGTTCCCTCATAGATCGGCAATAATACTCGGCTTTTCAACCGGGCATTTTATCCCCATCGCTTAAGCATAAATGAAAGGATTCTCTTACTAGTGTATCCAACGTCGAACTTTGCCAGAGCGCTCGGCCGCCGGCTAATTACTTTTTTATTCGCAATCTTTGCTATCACGATGGGCACGCCGGCCATTCTGGCGTCTCCCCGCGAGGGCGGCGAGGCTGCTCTTAAACTACCTGATCTTTCTGAAGTTACCTTCCTCGGTGTCGATGGCCACCGTCTGCTGCTCGTGGGTTTGCTCTTTTGTTTTCTCGGCCTGATGTTCGGGCTGGCGATTTACATCCAGTTAAAGAACCTGCCCGTCCACAAAGCAATGCGGGAAATCTCGGAGCTTATCTACGAAACCTGCAAAACCTATTTGATCACCCAGGGCAAATTTATCATGGTCCTCTGGGTGTTCATTGCAGCGATCGTGGTGGCGTACTTCGGTGTCCTGCGACCAGTGCCGGGACATTCGATATTGGTGACGCTGCCAATGATTCTGCTGTTCAGTTTAGTCGGCATCGCGGGCAGCTATGGCGTGGCCTGGTTCGGAATTCGCGTCAATACGTTCGCGAATTCGCGCACGGCGTTCGCCAGTCTGGAGGGCAAGCCCTATCCGATATCTGCGATACCGCTGAAAGCCGGCATGAGCATCGGCATGCTCTTAATCAGCGTCGAGTTGCTGATCATGCTCTTCATTCTGTTGTTCATTCCCGGCGAGTATGCCGGCCCCTGCTTTATTGGGTTTGCGATTGGAGAATCGCTGGGCGCGGCGGCGCTGCGAATCGCCGGTGGCATCTTCACCAAGATTGCGGATATCGGTTCCGACCTGATGAAGATCGTTTTTAAGATCAAGGAAGACGATGCGCGCAACCCCGGCGTGATTGCCGACTGTACCGGCGATAACGCTGGAGACTCGGTCGGGCCCAGCGCGGACGGCTTTGAGACTTACGGCGTCACCGGTGTGGCGCTGATCACCTTTATCCTGCTGGCTGTCCCGAATACGCGGATTCAGATTCAGTTGCTGGTTTGGATATTTGTGATGCGCATCATGATGCTGGTTTCCAGCGCCGCGTCATATTTTATTAACGCAGCGATCGCCAAGGCCCGCTATGGCAACGCCGGCGACATGAACTTTGAAGCGCCGTTAACTTCACTGGTGTGGCTCACGTCGATCGTATCGATCGTGCTCACCTATATCGTCTCGTATTTGATCGTTCCGGTGCTGGGCGGCGACGGCACGCTCTGGTGGAAACTCGCGACGATCATTTCGTGCGGCACACTGGCCGGCGCGGTCATTCCCGAACTGGTCAAGGTGTTCACTTCCACCGGATCGCGACACGTGCAGGAAGTCGTAAAGTCGACCAGGGAAGGTGGCGCTTCGCTTAACATCCTTTCTGGTCTGGTGGCCGGCAATTATTCGGCTTACTGGCTGGGCATCAGCATCGTGATTCTGATGTCCGTAGCCTTTATCTTCAGCACGATGGGATTGGCCATTCTGATGGCGGCCCCGGCGGTGTTCGCCTTCGGATTGGTCGCGTTTGGTTTTCTGGGCATGGGCCCGGTGACCATCGCCGTCGACTCGTACGGTCCGGTGACCGACAATGCGCAATCGGTTTATGAACTCTCCTTGATCGAACATCTCCCTAACATCGCCGAAGAGATCAAGAAAGATTACAACATGACGGTCACGTTCGAACGGGCCAAGCATCTGTTGGAAGAAAACGACGGGGCCGGCAATACCTTCAAAGCGACAGCTAAACCTGTGCTCATCGGCACGGCCGTAGTCGGCGCCACCACGATGATCTTTTCGATCATCATGACCTTGACGGAAGGGCTCACCAAAAACACTGAGAGCCTTTCGCTCTTGCACGCGCCCTTTGTCCTGGGTTTGATTACGGGCGGCGCGATAATTTATTGGTTCACTGGAGCCTCGATTCAAGCGGTCACCACTGGCGCCTATCGGGCGGTCGAGTTCATCAAAGCCAACATCAAACTTGAAGGCGTCGAAAAGGCGTCCGTGGAGGACAGCAAGAAGGTGGTGCAAATCTGCACCCAATACGCACAGAAAGGTATGTTCAATATCTTCCTGGGCGTCTTTTTCTCCACGCTTGCTTTCGCGTTCGTCGAGCCGTTCTTCTTTATCGGCTACTTGATCTCAATCGCCGTGTTCGGTCTCTATCAGGCGATTTTTATGGCCAATGCCGGCGGCGCCTGGGACAACGCCAAGAAGGTCGTGGAAGTCGAACTGAAACAGAAAGGCACGCCGCTGCACGATGCTACCGTCGTCGGCGACACGGTCGGAGATCCGTTCAAGGACACTTCATCGGTAGCGATGAACCCGGTGATCAAGTTCACGACGCTGTTTGGTTTGCTGGCGGTTGAGTTGGCAGTTAGTGTCGGCAGCGAAAACGGTCAGTTCGGAAAGAGCGGCCCACTGGTGAGCCATATTCTGGCCGGCGCTTTCTTTCTGATTTCGCTGGTTTTTGTCTGGCGGTCGTTTCACAAGATGCGCATCGGTGTGGATAACTAAGAAAAGGACTATAGGACTATTCGCCCTATACGACCCATATCGATTCGCCCTATACTGAGCCATGATTCGTTCGATACTGTTTCCGACAGATTTTTCGGCCGTCGCCAACAGCGCGTTTCCGCTGGCGGTGGCCCTCGCGGCACAGTTCGATGCAATCGTGCATTCGGTTCACATCGCTCACGGCGGCGATCCGCACATAACCGAAACGTCGCGATATGAGTTCCCCGCCGTGGCAACGGGATCCTCGACCGTGCGAGTGATCGAGACAATCATTCCCAAAGGCGACGACGACCCGGCGCAGGTAATCATGCGTCACGCCGGTGAGCGCGGCTGTGACTTGATCGTCATGGCCTCGCACGGACGTTCGGATGTCGCGCAGTTTTTCCTGGGCCGCAGCGTGGCAGAACAGGTCGCGCGCGACTCAAGAATCCCGACAGTCATCGCGCGTTTATATGGTCCACGCCGCACCACGCGCCCTATCGATCGTTTCAAGACCGTTTTGTATGTGACGGATCTGGCAGAGCACTCAAAGCACATCCTGCCGGTGGTCTCGTCGATCACGCGCCGGACGAAAGCGAAACTGGAAGCGCTCTGTGTCTTCAATGAAGGCGACGAAGAGCCGGCCGACGGTGGCCAGGCCACGCTGGAAAAGTTTTTCGCGGAAGCCGATGCGTCCGATTCGCTGGGCAGAATTAGACGGCTGCACGGCGGGATGGCCGAAGCCGTAGTCGAATACGCCGGGCGGCACAAGGCCGATCTGGTGGCTATTACGACCGGACTCGGCTCTGGTGGTGATACGAAATTGACCGACACGGCTGAGTTCATCATTCGCAACGCGCCCTGCCCGGTACTGTGCGTCCGGCCATAATCTCAAGAAGTCAGAGATCAGTAATCAGAGGTCTAAATGAACGCGACATTCGCAAAGAATGAGACACTCCTGGAGGTAGCCCTGGCGCCCCTTGATCTGGTGCGTCAGGTCGGTTTGGTGATTGGGTTTAGCTTGCTCACCGCCCTGGCTGCACAAGTGGTGATTCCGATTGGCCCGGTGCCCATTACGGGTCAGACATTCGCCGTACTGTTGACAGGCGCACTGTTGGGACCGCGTCTGGGCGCGATGGCGATGATCGCCTATCTGATCGAGGGAGCCAGCGGGTTACCATTTTTTGCCGGCGGCCATTTCGGTTTGGTTCATTTGATGGGACCCACTGGCGGCTATCTGGTTGCCTTCCCCGCGGCGGCCTTCATCACTGGCGCTTTCGCTGAACATGGTTGGGATCGTCGCTTTTTCAGTGCCGCCGCAGCGATGGCGATTGGGTCGATCATCATCATCGTGTGTGGCTGTATCTGGTTCAGCGTGGTGGGCCAAACCGGCATAATCAATGCGCTCAAAGTGACGGTCGCGCCGTTTATTCCCGGCGACATCGTTAAGATCCTCCTCGCCGCGGCCGTGTTGCCGTCAGGGTGGAAGCTCCTGCGCCGTTAAATCCCGGCGTGTCAGAAGCCCGACCGTCAGGGAGGGCAACGGGCATCCCCACTCAACCTACAGATATATTACGTTGAACCTTGCCTCCGGAGGTCCCGACACGATAGTTGCCGCTCACGAATCTTGCCCCCCTGACGGTCGGGCTTCTGACACTCATTTCCTTTTATATTTCTCAAACCAGCCGCGCAGGTACAATATCTGCGACAGGCGATTCGATGGATGCCGAAGGGTAAAGTCGGCATTGAACCCGTGGTACTCGTCGGCCAGCCGCACCATGGCGGTGTCGACCTTTCGGAACTTGAGCGCGCGATAATACTGCTCGGTCTCTTCAATCGGCGTGCGGAGATCCAGCTCGCCATCGATCAGCATCGTCGGTGTCTTAACGTTCCCGACATATGTAATCGGCGAGCGCCGCAGGTGCTCGGAAGGATCTTCCCAGGGCAGCTTCTTAAAGTTGTAGTACCAGTCGGCGCCGTCGGTCGTACCCACGAATGAATACCAGTTCGTCACGGGTTTCATCACTACCGCGGCCGCAAAGCGATCGGTGTGGCCGATAATCCACGATGACAGGACACCGCCGCCTGAACCGCCAGTGACGAACAAGTTACGTTCGTCGATGTAGCCGCGCTTGATTACTTCGTCGACTCCACGCATCAGGTCATCATAGTCTTCGCCGGGGTAATTATTGTTGATGGCGTTGCCGAACGTCTGGCCATAGCCGGTCGAGCCGCGCGGATTCGTGTACAGCACGACATAACCGTTGGCCGCGTGGTTTTGAAATTCAAAGTTGAATCCCACGCCGTACATCGTGTGCGGCCCGCCATGAATGTAGAGGATCAGCGGATACTTTTTCTGCGCATCAAAGTCCGGCGGTTTGACGATCCAGCCCTGAACTTTCATGCCTCCGACTGAGTCGTACCAGATTTCTTCCACGTCACCGAGCTTGCGGCCTTCAAGCAGGCTGGCGTTCACGGAAGTAAGCCGGCGAATGTCCTTCGGTTTCTTCAAATCAAAACTGACTACATCGCCGGGCTCTTTCGGCGTCGAACGTATCCCCACCGCAATTCCGTTGTTACTAGCCGTAGAAGTGTTGAGGATCTGCGTGCCGCTAGTGACTTGCCTCGGCGCTCCGCCTCTGACTGATTCAAACCAAAGGTTATTACTGCCTTTATCTTCGGTGGTAAAATAGACACCGCTGTTATCTTCCGCCCAAAACATTCCGCCGGGCGAGCGGTCAAAGTCGGTGGTTAAGACTCTCTTGCCGCCGCCATCCGCGTTCATCAGATAGAGCTTAGTCACGTTGTAAGTATTGTCGTTCCCGTCAAATCCGGTGTAAGCGATCAGGCGCCCATCCGGCGAGACTTCCGGATTGTTATCGGGACCTTCCCGATCGGTGAGCGCGCGAATGGCGCCTCCGAGAAGCGACATGGAATAAATCTCTGAGCCGAAGCGAAGATATTCGGCGTTGTCTTTGCGCACACCGCTAAAGACAATCGTGCGCGAATCCGGCAACCACTCGGGCGCGCCGTGTTGATAGTCTCCGTTCGTGAGCTGCCGCGGGGTTCCGCCCTGGTCTGAGATCACGAAGATATGAGTGAATCCCTCAGGTCGCCATCCCGAACCATCGTTCCGATAGTTCAAGCGGTCGACTACGCGCGGCGGATCGATCCATTTAGCGCCCTGCGGACGCGCCGGCATCTTTACCGTAAATCCCGATGTATCGGGAACGTTCATGGTAAAGGCGATGTGCTTACCGTCCGGCGACCATGAAAGATTCGCAGGGCCTCGTTCCAACCGCGTCAGTTGTGTCTCTCCCGGCAGGTCGATCCACTTCAAAAAGATCTGCGCGCCGGTAGGCTGGCCCTGCGCCACGTATGCGAGCCGCTTGCTGTCGGGCGCCCAACGGCCCTGTGATCCTTTCACCAAAAAACGATTGTGCCCACCATCCGCGTCCATGATCCAGATCTCGTCTTCGTATTTGTCGTTGACCTTGTCCGGCCAGTGCTTGGTATAGACAATCTGTTTGCCGTCCGGCGAAATCTGCGGCGAAGCGACATGCTCCCAATCGAGGAACTGTTCGATTGAGAGACGATCGCGTTGGGCGAAGATCTGGGGGCTCGTCACTGCAAGGCAGAGAAGGATTAGAATCTGAACGATGGTTCCGCGTCGCATTTGGATTCTCCTTTGGATTGGAAAAGTGTGGCGCAGATAATAATCGATGATCATTAAGAACGTAAATAAGCCGGCGGGATTGGATAGGCTACGGGTGGATGGGAGCGCGCTCAGTGTCAGAAGCCCGACCGTGAGGGAGGGCAACTCTCTCATAAGTCGCCTTGAGAATTGATGTAATCACCTCTGCCCTCGATGAATGGACGTTATTGTTGCCCTTCCTTACGGTCGGGCTTCTGACACCAACGCCAATTCCATGAATTTCGCGCCCGGCACGGGGTTTTGATAGTAAGGTTCGACCTCAGTGAAGCCGAGCGAGCGATAGAGGGCGATTGCCTCGTCCATCTTCCCGGGTAGAGTATCCAGGCGCATCCGTTCATAACCAATTTTTCTTGCTTCAGAAATAATCGCCTCCACAAGTTTTCGGCCCAGGCCTTGGCAGCGAAACTCTGATCGCACAAACAGTCGTTTCATCTCGCCGATGCCGTCGCCTATTTTTCGCAAGGCGATACAACCCGCTAACCGATCGTCTTCCATGGCCAAAAGCAGTCGTCCGTAGGGCGGCGCGTAATCACCGGGAAGGTTTGCCAATTCTTTATCGAAGCTTTGAAAGCAGAGATCGATTCCCAGCGACGCAGCGTATTCGTTGAAGAGTTCCCGGGCCTGTTCAATATGGTCTGACGTATCAGTTTGGATCAGGTTCATCTCGCAGTTACGTGTCGGAAGCCCGACCGTCAGGGAGGGCAACCAACCCTGCTCAAAGTGTGTGGCAGGCAATCTTGCCCTCCCTGACGGTCGGGCTTCCGACACAACCGGTAAGCAAAAAAGCTGGCTCGGCCTTCAGTCAAGACTGAAAATCGGCCGAGCCTTGTTGCTTAAGCGCGCCATGCGCGTTCTTTTCTAAAAACGTTCTCTAGGCTGTGAACGACGAGCCACAGCCGCAGCTTCCGGTCGCGTTCGGATTCGTGAACGTGAAACCCGAACCCATCACGTTCGTGACGTAATCGATTTGGACGCCGTTCAGATACTGCGCGCTGAACATGTCCACGAACAGGCGCACGCCTTTTTCGTCGAGGACAAAATCGCCCTGGCGCGATTCCTCTTCGATGTTCAGGCTGTATTGAAATCCCGAACAGCCGCCCGGGACCACGCGCACGCGCAGACCCGCGGTTTCGGGCAGGCCCTCTTCACTCGTCATAAACTTTTTGATTTCGGCTGCCGCAGGCTCAGTCACGTTCAAGGCGACGGCCGGTGCCGCGGGGGCCCCGGTTGCGGTAGGGGTGGTAGTTGCTGGATTCGCTGACATATTTAGTTAACTCCTGTTTTCAATCTTCAAAAATTGCGGTTACTGGATTAATGTTCCCGCAGTCATCTTACTGAGATTTCCGTAAAACGACAAGCTCTGGTTTCATCGCCTCGATCGAGACTTGCCGAGCGACTTCTTCAGCCACTTTTCGAAAGGCTTGGGCCTGCGGCGACTCTGGCCGGCCCACTACGACGGGCACGCCTGTATCGCCTCCTTCGCGTACTTCGATGCCCATCGGCACCGAGCCGAGAAAGGGTACACCATACTCGCCGGCGAGCTGTTCTCCACCGCCCTCACCAAAAATGTTGTAGCGATTACCGGTGTCGGGCGCGATGAAATAGCTCATGTTTTCAATCACGCCGAGCACGGGCACCGCGACCGTTTCGAACATGCGCAGCGCGCGGCGGACGTCGATGAGCGCAACTTCCTGAGGTGTGGTCACCAGCACCGCCCCCTGCACGGGCACAAGCTGAGCTAAGCTTAGCTGCACGTCGCCCGTTCCCGGCGGCATGTCCACGATCAGGTAATCGAGTTCGCCCCATTTCACGTCTGAAAGAAACTGCTTCACCAGTCCATGCAAAATCGGGCCGCGCACAATCAGCGGTTTGTCACCCGGTTGCAGCACCGCCATCGAAATTAGTTTGACGCCGTAAGCTTCAACCGGAATTAGTTTATTGCCTTCGATCTCTGGCCGGGTCTGGCCGGCGCCCATCATAATCGGCACGTTCGGTCCGTACACGTCAGCATCCATCAAGCCAACTCGCGCGCCATCAAGCGCCAGCGCCACCGCGAGGTTGACCGCGACGGTTGATTTGCCGACGCCGCCTTTGCCTGACGAAACCGCGATAATATTTTTGACGCCGGGAACTGAAACCTTGTCGCCGATGCCGCGGCCTTTGGGTACTTCAGCGTCCATAGTCACCGAAACCGAACCCACCCCAGGGATGGCACTGACCAGTTCACGGGCCGCGCTCTCCATTTCTTCTCGCACCGGACACGCAGGCGTGGTTAACACGATGCGGAACGAAACGTCGCCGCCATCAATTTTCAGATCTTTGATAAAGCCGAGCGTAACGATATCTTTATGGAGATCGGGATCTTTTATCTGGCGCAGTGCGTCAAGCACCACGCCTTCACTTAACTGAGACATGTTTGAATTATGCCGAAAGCATAAGATGTTTGTCGAACTACTGACAGAAGGCCGCGGGTCAGCAAGGGCAACTCTCGCGTCGTCAGCTATCGTCGTAACCCGAAACTGTTCTCTTCATAATGAGTATTCCCGAATCTTGCCCTCCCTTACGGTCGGGCTTCCGACACCGCTAAACCGCCGTTGACTCAGACTTGAAGTCAAATATACTCTCGCGCGGAGCAATCGTTGGCTGGGCTCCGGTTGAATGAATCTACCGAACGAACCTGAACACATCGACCATCGCCCTGCTTCAGGGGGCGTAGCTAACTTTCTTCGCCGGTACCGGATTGTGTTCGTGCCCGTGGTGGTCATCTTATTGTTCTTTCTATACGTCGACGGCTTGTCAACTAATCCACCGGGCTTTTATGTTGACGAATCCGGCATCGCTTACAACGCCTATTTGCTTTCGCATACCGGCGCCGGCGAGTTCGGCGGGCGTTTTCCACTTTTTTTTCAGTTCTACACGAGCGGCTGGACCCAATGGGCGAATCCGACCCAGATTTACCTGCTGGCAATTCCCTTCCTCATCTTCAAGCCGAGTATCTGGTTAGCCAGAGTCTACAGCGCGAGTTGGATGTTTGCGGCATGTTTGCTGCTCGGTTTTCTGGCCAGACAGATTTCCGGCCGGCGCAGGATCGGCGCAATCGTAACGCTGTTGGCGCTGCTGACGCCGTGGCTTTTTGAAGTGAGCCGTTTAGTGTTCGAGACATACTTCTATCCGATGGCCCTCGTACTTTTCCTGGTTGCGGTTCACTACGCGCAGCGGAAACAAAGCTGGAGTTGGCTGACAATCGGAACGCTGGCGGCGACCTTGATGCTGCTGACTTACACGTACACCATCGGACGTTTGCTGGGCCCGCTGTTGGCATTTGGTCTGGTGCTGTTCGCGACGAGCAGGGAACGCCTGATCGGCCTCGCCAAAACCTGGCTCTTGTTTGGCATCACGCTGATCCCAATACTGGTTTTCAAACTACGTCATCCGGAGGCATTGACGCAGCGGTTCTATCTAATCTCGTACATCAAACCCGAATCACCGTGGCGCGAGATTGTGCCCAAGTTCATCCGGCGCTATTTGGAAGACTTTAGTCTGATCAATCTGCTGATTGACGGCGACGGCAATCCGCGCCATCACATGCCCGGATCGCTCGGGAGTTTTCTGGCTGGCGTCTTCGTCCTGGCAATCATCGGAGTGGTAATAGTGCTCGCGCGGCATTGGCGCGATCCATGGTGGCGCTTCGTTCTGTTTGGCACACTGGTCTCGGTGGTGCCCGGCGCGCTCACTCAGGATCAGTTTCATTCTCTGCGCCTGATAGCTTACCCGATTTTTTTGTTGCTACTCACGGTACCGGCCCTGCAATTTCTGATCGCGCGACCAACCAAGCCGCAAACTTTTGCCGAGGTCACAGACGTTCACCCTGCGCCGAAGGCGATGTCCGGGTTCGCTCGCGGGGCCATTCTTTCCATGCTGCTGCTCGCAACGGTTATGCAAGCAATGTATTTTCAGTCGGTCTTCCGTCGCGAGGGATCGCAGCGAGGTTATGTCTTTGACGCCGCTTACAAAGAAGTCTTTGACGCGGCGATGGCCTTGCCGGACCGGCCAATCTACCTGGTCGATGGAACTTCCCCCGGGTACGTACACGCTTACTGGTACGCGACAGTTGAAGGCCGAAACCGCGCGGACCTTATCCATATGGAGGAAGGGATTCGGCCGCCGATGGGCACTCTGGTAATTGGTTCTGAAGCAAACTGCGGTAACTGCCAGGTGATCAGGCGAAGTGGCGAGTACATACTCTACCGATCATTTGACCCGCTCCCTTACCAACCCTGATGATTTATCTCGACAACAACGCCACCACTCAGGTTGCTCCGGAAGTTTTCGACGCGATGCGTCCCTTCCTAACAGAGCTTTACGGCAACCCGTCATCAGCTCATGAGTTTGGCCGCCGCATGCGCGCCGCGGTTGATCACGCACGGGCACAAGTTGCTGAACTGTTGGGAGTCGGCGACTCCAGCGAGCTAGTTTTCACTTCCGGTGGCTCAGAATCCGACAACTGGGCGATTGGCGGTTTTCTCGAGCAGAACCCAACGCGGCGTCATATCATCACGACGCGCGTCGAGCATGAGGCAGTGCGGAATCTTTGCGAACATCTGGCCGAGATTGATTGCGAAGTAACCTGGCTGGAAGTCGATCGTAACGGCGAGTTGGATCTGGACGATTTACGGAAGGCTTTGCGGCGCGAGACCGGAATTGTCTCAGTGATGCTGGCGAACAACGAAACCGGAGTGCTGTTTCCCATTGAAGAGATTGGCCGCCTTGTGCGTGAAAACTCAGGCGCAGTCTTTCACGTTGATGGGGTGCAGGCAGTAGGCAAGATTCCGATCAACCTGCGCGAATGGCCGGTCGATCTGTTTTCGTTGTCAGGACATAAGTTTCATGCGCCCAAAGGAATCGGCGCCCTGTACATCCGTAGCGGCCTGAAACTTCCGCCATTCATCATCGGCGGTGGCCAGGAAAATGGCCGGCGCTCGGGAACTGAAGCCGTCCCGAATATTGTCGCGCTTGGTCGCGCCTGCCAACTCGCCAAAGAGTTCTGCGGCCACGAGCAGATTCGCGCCTTAAGAGATCGTCTGGAAGACCAAATCCTCACCGGCTTTGCCAGGGTCCATCTCAATGGCGCCGCCGATCGAACAAAACGCCTGCCTAATACCACCAATATCTCTTTCGAAGGTTTGGACGGCCCTACGATTTTGGCAAAGTTGGATCAGGCCGGCGTTTGCGTCTCAACCGGATCGGCTTGCAATGCCGAATCGCGGGAGACGTCGGGTGTGTTACGTGCCATGAAAGTCCCTTACGAAGTCGCGCGCGGCGCGATTCGCTTTTCGCTTGGGCGCTACAACACTGAAGAAGATGTCGACCATACGCTCAAAGTTCTTGCCAAAATTCTTAACCATCTGGGGAAATCCTGACGATTTCGCTTCGACAAGCCGGCAACTCTTTACTATCGTCTCCCGGCGGCTGTTTTGGGCCTGATTTAGTCTCCAAAACCGGATAGATTACCGAGCGTTTCAGAGGTAAAATAGTCGAATCTTTTTAGAACCGACGGTGCTGCCGGATCGTATGATTAATAAGCTGTACTTGAGCCATTTAATTGGATTTCTTCGCCGGAAGACGTGTCCGACCAACCAGGAGTGAAAACGATGAGTGCTGCTATTCAAACCAAACTTCCCGATCTTCGTTCTGAACTGATTGACTGGCGGGAACGTCTTGAATCTACCGCCAGGGAATCTGCGAACAGCGTTGAATGGAACAATCTTTTACGTGAGGTCGCGGCCGCGATCGAACGGCTAAACCAGAAGGATTCGTACGGAATCTGCCAGGTTTGTCATGACGAAATAGGCGCGGCCGCAATGAGGGCGGATCCGCTGGCGCGAACCTGCCTGTCGTGTCTCACACCGGAGCAACTGTCGGAGTTGGACGATGACCTCGAGCGCGCCTGGCTGATCCAGGGCGAGTTGTTGCCAAAGCAGAATCTGAAGTTCAACGGCTGGGAGGTTTCTTATCACTACGAGCCGGCAGGCCGCGTCAGTGGCGACTACTGCGATTTGGTCAGCACCAACACCGGAGATCTATATTTCCTGATTGGCGATGTTTCCGGCAAGGGCGTCGCTGCCTCGTTGTTGATGAGCCGACTCCACGCCATCTTTCGCAGCTTGATCGAGGTCGGCATGGGGGTGAGTGAATTGGTCGAGCGCGCGAATCATCTGTTTGCCGACAAGACTATGAGCCCGTATTACGCGACTCTGGTGTGCGGAAAAGCAGCACCGAGCGGCGTAGTCGAGATTTGTAACGCCGGCCATCCGGCTCCTCTGCTGATTTACAGCGGCGGAGTCAAGTCGATTACGGCGACCGGCTTACCGGTGGGAATGTTTTGCCAGGAAGGCTATACCTCGACGCTGGTGAAAGTCGGAAACGGCGATCGGCTTGTGCTTTACACAGATGGTTTGTCAGAAGCTCGAAATTCGCTTGACGCTGAGTACGGCGAGGCCCGCTTACAATCGCTGCTGAGCGAATCGCGCCAATTGCCTGCCACTGCTTTGATTCAACGAGTGCTGGATGACATGCGAAAGTTTTCTTCCGGACGGCCGGTGTCGGACGATCTCACCCTGATGGCCATTGAAATGGTTGGCCACTGAAGTAATCTTCTGGCCTCGCTGAGCAACTGTTTCTCACTTGGTCGACACAGGCATGCAAAAACTCCTTGTGGTAGAATGCATGCTTGCCGCGCATCGCTTGAGTTACAATAAGCCTGCCATGTCCGACGATTACAAGACTGAAGAGTTCGACTTGCGCCAGCGGGCCGGTAACCTCAGCCCATCGCGTCGAGCCTGCGAGCAGCGCGTTCGGGTCCTGCCCACTGACGATTATGTTGCCGTCTCGCCCTACACTCCTCTTTCTCAGGCAATCGAGGCCATGAAGAACGACGAAGGAGGTTGCGTGATCGTCTCGGACGACGGACGAGTCGCAGGCATTTTTACTGAGCGCGATCTGCTTACCAGAGTGATCGGTCAGAATATTGACATGGAGTCTCCGATCAGCCAGTGGATGCAGCCGGCGGTTGAGACACTTTCACCAGACGCCACCGTGGGCGATGCCGTGCGCCTGATGAACGAGAGAAGTTTTCGCAACATACCTCTGGTCAAGAAGGGCGAATTGGTTGGCTCGATTTCCGTGTTCGATATCATCACGTATCTGGCTGAGAGTTACCCCAAAGAAACCATGAATCTACCGCCGTCGGGGCAAGTGATGGACACGGTAGACGGAGGATGAGGTCGTTGCGGATTTTCGATTTCCAATTGCCGATTTGAGCAGGGTGGTCGTTTCAATCGGCAATTGGAAATGGGCAATTGGCAATTAAGTAGCGAAAAAGGTTTGAGCGAATAATTATGAGCGCAGTCATAGAACCTCCTGTCGAAACCTTCGACAAACATCTTGAAGAGCTGGACACCGTCACGATTCGCTTCGCCGGAGATTCCGGCGACGGCATGCAGTTGACCGGTACCCAGTTCACCAACACGTCGGCCATCATGGGCAACGACATCTCAACCCTGCCGGATTTTCCGGCCGAGATTCGCGCCCCGGCGGGCAGCTTGCCCGGTGTCAGCGGTTTCCAGTTGAATTTTTCCAATCACGACATTCGCACGCCCGGCGATCAGCCGAATGTTTTGGTGGCGATGAACCCGGCGGCATTGAAAGTTAACCTGCCGGACCTGGAAGAAGGCGGCACGCTGATCATCAACACCGACGAGTTCACCAAAGACAATCTCGAGCATGCAGCCTATAAATCCAATCCGCTCGAAGATGGTTCCCTGGCCGGCTATCGCCTGCATCAGTTGCCGATCTCAACGCTCAATCGCAACGCCTTGAAAGGCGCCGTGCAGCTATCGCGTAAAGAGATCGACCGCAGCAAAAACTTTTTTGCTCTCGGCGTTTTGTACTGGCTCTACGACCGTCCGCTGGATCCGACTTTGAAATGGATCAGTGCGAAGTTTGGTAAGCATCCGGAATTGGTGAAAGCCAACGAAGTCGCGTTGAAGACGGGTTACAACTTTGCCGAGACGACTGAAGTTTTCACGACTCACTACACGGTGAAGAAAGCCGTCATCGCTCCCGGGCGTTACCGCAAGATCACCGGGAACGAGGCGACTGCAATTGGATTCGTGGTGGCCGCGCAGTTGGCCGGGCGGCCGTTGTTCTATGGCTCGTATCCGATTACGCCGGCTTCAGACATCCTGCACGAGCTGGCGCGGCATAAGAATTACGGCGTCAAGACATTTCAAGCTGAAGACGAAATCGCCGCTGTCTGCGCCGCTATCGGCGCCAGTTTTGCCGGTCATGTCGGATTGACGGGAACCTCAGGTCCGGGGGTGGCCCTGAAACAGGAAGCGATCGGTCTGGCGGTGATGACCGAGTTACCTTTGGTCATCATCAATGTCCAGCGCGGCGGGCCATCGACTGGTTTGCCGACGAAAACTGAGCAGGCTGATCTTTTCCAGGCCGTCTGGGGACGCAACGGCGAGTGCCCGGCGATCGTGGTAGCGCCATCGACACCCGCTGACTGTTTCGACATGGCAATCGAATCAGTCCGGCTGGCGTTCAAATACATGGTGCCGGTTTTTTATCTCTCAGACGGGTATCTTGCCAACGGCGCCGAACCCTGGGCGGTCCCGGCGATTGATGAGCTACCGCAAATCCCGGTTAAGTTTGCCACCGATCCTACGAACTTCATGCCTTACGCGCGCGACGAGGCGACTCTGGCACGGCCTTATGCTTTGCCGGGAACTCCAGGATTGGAACATCGCATCGGCGGTATCGAGAAGCAGCACATCACCGGCAACGTCAACTATGATCCCGAAAACCATCACCTGATGGTGAAGCTGCGCCAGGAGAAGGTCGACCGCGCGGCTAACGATATTCCGCTGGTCGAAGTTTTTGGCGAGCGGAGCGGAAAAGTCCTGGTCCTCGGTTGGGGATCAACCTACGGCTCGATCACTTCGGCCGTGGAAAAAATGCAGCGGGAAGGAAAGTCAGTTTCCAGCGCCCACCTGAGACACCTAAATCCGTTCCCGAAGAATCTGGGCGAAATATTAGCCGGATTTGAAACTGTGATTATTCCAGAGATGAATCTCGGCCAATTGTGCACGATGATTCGCGCGAAGTATCTGATCGACGCAGTTCCCTTCTCCAAGGTGAAAGGCCGGCCTTTCCAGATTCGCGAGATCGTAGGAAAGGTCGAAGAGTACCTGTGAGCTTAGATTCACGATCAGTTACGGAGATCTACGCCGAAGGTCAGCGTTATTTCATGGGTGAAGGAAGACTCAATAGTGCACTGACGCAGCTTGTGGCGGATTTAAAAGAGCATGACATCGACTACATGGTAATCGGTGCATTGGCTCTGTTAGCTTACGGTTATCCGCGTTTCACTGAAGATATCGATCTGATTTTGACTCCCGAAGGACTCGATAAGTTTCATCGGGAACTCGTGGGGCTTGGTTACTCGCCGGCCTTTACAGGGGCGAAAAAAAGACTGCGCGCAACAAGGGACGAGACTCCTATTGAGGTCATCGCATCGGGAGACTATCCCGGCGACGGAAAGCCAAAACCGGTTAGTTTTCCTAATCCATCAGAAACGTCGTTTGAGATTGATGGAGTTAAGTTTCCAACGCTAGAGAAGCTGGTGGAACTGAAGCTGGCGTCAGGCATGACGGCCCCGGATCGCCTGAAAGATCTCGCGGACGTGCAGGAACTGATCAAAACACGCGGGCTCTCAAGCGACTTTGCAGAGAAACTTGATCCCTATGTTCGTGAAAAGTATCTGGAGTTACTCGAAGCTGTCGAACGCGGCAGGAGCAATCATACCGAGGAGCAATTATGAGCACACAAGGTAACGGTTCAAACGGCAGTGGACACAAGACGCACGTAGATGCTTCGGTATCGGCCGAAAGCGAAAGCGGCGCGTCGATCTTTGCGGCGGCTCCACCACCCGAGCAATTAACGAAGAAGGATTTCGTTTCCAATCAGGAAGTGCGCTGGTGTCCCGGCTGTGGCGACTACGCCATTCTTAATAACGTGCAAAAGGTCATGCCCGAACTCGGCATCCCGCGCGAAAAGATAGTCTTCGTATCCGGCATCGGTTGTTCCTCGCGATTTCCTTATTACATGAACACCTATGGCTTTCACAGCATTCACGGCCGCGCGCCGGCAATTGCGACGGGAATCAAATCCGCGAATCCCGAACTCAGTGTCTGGGTAATCACCGGCGACGGCGACGCCCTTTCGATCGGCGGCAATCACTTTATGCACGTGCTGCGGCGCAATCTGGACATTAACTACATTCTTTTCAATAACCGCATCTACGGTTTGACCAAGGGCCAGTACAGTCCGACTTCGGTCTTTGGCCAACGAACTAAGTCGACGCCGATGGGCGTGATCGACTATCCGGTGAATCCCTTGTCGCTCGCCATCGCCAGCGAGGCCACCTTCGTCGCGCGCTCGATCGATATCGACGTGAAGCATCTTGGCGCGATGGTCGAAGCCGCCGCCAAACACAAGGGCGTATCTTTCCTTGAGGTCTATCAAAATTGCAATATCTTCAACGACGGCGCGTTTGATTATTTTGCCGAGCGCAGTGTGCGACAGGACAACGTTCTCTATCTGGAAGATGGCAAGCCAATGATTTTCGGCAAGGATCGAAACCGTGGCATCCGCATGAACGGCGCCCATCCGGAAGTCGTGACGATAGGCGAGGATGGAATTAGCGAAACGGATATTCTGGTGCACGATATCAATCTCCAGGATCCGTCGGTCGCCTTCATGCTGGCGCGGATGGAACAGCCGGACTTTCCGCAACCGGTTGGCGTCTTTCGCGCCGTTGAACGGCCGAGTTATGAAAAGATGCTGACCGATCAAATTGAATCCGCGATCGCCAAATCCGGGCCGGGCAGTCTGGAAAAGCTAATCTACAGCGGCGATATGTGGACGGTGGAATAGTTGGAACGGAAAAAGGTAAAAGCAAAAAGGCCAAAGTAAAGACTGGTCGAGAACCAGCTATTGCCTCGCAGCTTCATTGGCTAGGGTTGTTCCTTTTTCCTTTTACCTTTTTACTTTTTCTTTTCATGAGGAGCGAAGCGACGAATGATTTGTCCTTCCTGTGGTCATGACAATATCGGAGGCGTCGACCGGTGCGAAGAGTGCCTGACGCCGCTCTTCAATCTCGACACTCCACGAGCCAACACCGCGGGACTCGCGCGCTCCGTGATGGAAGACAATCTGAGCCACCTCGATCAGGAATTCCTAGGCGTCTCTCCCGACACAACCGTTACCGAAGTGATCGACAAAATGAAAGAGGCGCGGGTGGGATGCGCGCTGGTGTTGGATAAGGGAAAGCTGGTTGGGATTTTTACCGAGCGCGATCTACTGAACAAGTTGACCGGAAAAAAGGCCAGTCCTCGCGACGCCGCGGTGAAGGAGTTGATGAGCGCAAATCCGGAGACCCTCCAGGAAACCGATTCCGTGGCTGCCGCCCTAAACAAAATGTCGATGGGTCGCTATCGTCACATCCCGCTGCGAAAAGCCGACGGCTCGTACAGCGTTACATCCATCAAACACGTTCTGAAATACATCGCCAAAGCCGAGTGGTAGCTCTGGTGCTCAGGTAGCTCCCACGAGATCTCAGGATGAAGAAGCACATCCTCATTTACGGTCTCTGCGGCGGAGCGCTGATCGTTCTGCTCAAGCTGTTTGAATATCGTTTCCTCGTCGTCGAACATTCAATCGAAATCTATGGCGGGCTCGTCGCGCTCCTGTTCGCGTCCACGGGGATCTGGCTGGGGCTCAAACTCACCAAGCCCAAAGAAACCGTTATCGTTAAGGAAGTTCTGCTTCCGGCTCCAGACTCTTTCACTTTGAACGAGGGGAAATTACGCGAACTCGGTATTACTCCCCGCGAGCTCGAAATCCTTGAATTAATAGCGGCGGGTTTGAGCAATCGCGAGATTGCCGAAAAGCTCTTTGTCAGCGAGAACACCGTGAAGACCCACTCCAGCCGGCTGTTCGACAAGCTGAGCGCGAAACGTAGAACGCAGGCCGTGCAACTGGGGAAAGAATTTGGATTGATTCCATAGCTGGTTTCGCCACAGAGACACAGAGTCGCTGAGAAAACCAGAATGCTTGCAGAGATATGAAGTTCGCTGTGATTCTGAGTGTCTCTGTGACTCAGTGGCCTATCTGCTTTGGGAGCTGAAAGTATGATTTCGACTCCTCCAGCGCTAATTCACCCGAAAGTATGACGACAAGCCGAGCCGCCCCGGCTATGTTTACGCCCGGAATTTGAAAACTTATCAGGAGAATCAAACGATGAAAAAGACTGTGTTAACTTTCGGGCTCATCTCGGGCGTCATCATGGCGGCCCTGATGTTCGGCACCCTCCCTTTCACGGATTCGGCTTGGCTGCAATCGCATAGCATGTTCATCGGCTATACGACGATGGTCTTGTCGTTCATGCTGGTGTTCTTCGGCATCCGCTCCTATCGCGAAAACATTGGCGGTGGGACCATCACGTTCGGGCGCGCCTTTGCCGTCGGCATTCTAATCACCCTCATCTCATCCGTTTTGTACGTAGTCACTTGGGAGATCATGTATTTCGGCGTGCCCAGCTTTGGTGAGAAGTTCATGACCATGTGCATCGCGCACATAAAGAGTTCAGGCGCCAGCCCGGAAGCGATCCAAACGCAGCTCAATCAGTTGAAGTATTTAGACAACCCCTTCATCAATGCGGCCATGACCTTTATTGAGCCGTTTCCGGTTGGGTTAATCATCACGCTAATCTCTGCGTTGATTCTGAGGAAGAAAACTGGATCTCAAGTCACGGGAGGTTCTGCGATTGAGGCGGAAGCCTGATTCGTAGTTAAGTTACTACCACCCGCGTGAGGTGGTGGACCAGTAACTCAACTCTCGAGGGTTGACGCATAGGTCCACCCGCTCACGCGGTGTTACTGACGGTATTCGGTTCTCCTCAGCACGCATCCCCGATCACGTCGTAAACCTGGCGCCAGCGGCCACCGACTTTGCGGAAGATCACATAGGCGTAGGCGTCAAAGCCTTCCTGCACCGCAAAGACCTCGCCGATGCCGTTGCCATCCAGATCCAATTGATCCACAAAGTCGACGCTCGAAAGAAAAGTTTCAGGCGGAGGTTGGTAGGCCTGAAACTTAACAAAGTCAGCGCGCATGGCCGTGCCCGGTGACTTGGCGATTAAGAAAAGGTCGCGTTCGAACTTATTCGTCGCGGCCAGCGCGAAGCTGCCAATCATTTCGTATTTGCCATCGCCGTCCAGATCGGTTGCCGTCAGATTTGTGACTTTGATTGAAGGAAGCAAACTGACGGGCGTCCGGTGTTCCGTATAGATGCTCTTCATCAGAAGCATCACCGCAGAGCGCTCCGCGTCGGTGGGCGCGCGCCGCGCGCTCGGTCGCTTGCCAATCGAATCGGAATTCGTGGCCAGGGCCCTGACATTGCCGCCCAGCCGTGCCGAAGACGACAAGGTAACTTCAGCGTGGACGGTGTTGCAGCCTTCGCTCCACTTCTTCACCGTCAACGATCCCGCTTCGCCACCGCCAAACATCAGGCGATAACTTCGCCCAGTCGCGAAGTACTTTTCGGCAAACGTCTTCTGCCTGTCCTTCTGTTCATCTGAAAAGGGTGGAAGCAGACGCTTGCCATCGACGATGGCCACAGCATCCATGTGGTACTCGTCCGTTTCGCCTGCAATGACAAAGACCACCACGGCTGTGGAGCGCTTCTGCGGGGTTTCGAAATTGGCCGAATTCCCTCCCCGCGGCGCGGAAACGGCTACGGCCAGGGAAGCCAACAGCAGTGTCAATAAAAATACTTTCCGGCGATTTACAAACAAGCGGCGTTCCGTTTTCACCTTCGAATGCTCCTTATCAGTTTGGGTTCGGATCCGAGCGGGCATATCATACTACGCAACGTGCACGGTTGCTGAAGCGCGTTCGCAAGTTGGCAACTTGCGCTACCATCACTATACTCAGTTTGTTTACGCCACCTGACTTCAAAACTTCTATCGATCGCTTTGCAACCAACCACGCATCAGGGAACTCTTAACGCCGAGGGCTTTCGCTTCGCGATAGTCGCCAGTCGCTGGAACGATTCGCTGGTGTCGCGTTTGATTGCCGGCGCGCTCGACGCGCTCGGAGAACTTGGAGCTCAGGAAAAGGACATCGAAGTTTTTCGCGTGCCGGGTTCGTTTGAAATTTCTTTGTGTGCTTTGAAAGCAGCCGAGTCCGGAAAGTTTGACGCCGTGATTTGTCTTGGGGTGATAATTCGCGGACAGACACCGCACTTTGATTACATCGCCGGCGAAACCACGCGCGGCATCGGCGAGGCCGGTTTGAAGACGGGCGTGCCTTTGCTGTTTGGCGTCATTACGGCGGAGAATGTCGATCAAGCCGTCGACCGCGCCGGTGTTAAGCTCGGCAATAAGGGTTTTGAGGCCGCCACAGCGGCGGTGGAACTGGCGAATTTATACCGATCGAGTTTTCGCGATTAGCGCTGAGTTTGATTTTGAACTTTGTGCTTAGTACTTTGTGCTTGGTGTTTGTTTCGAAGATCAAAGTCCAAAGCACTAAGCTCGTTTGTGCTATTTATGGGTTCTCGTCGTAAGGCGCGCGAATGCGCCTTGCAAATGCTCTTTGCGGCTGATGTTGCCGGAACGCGCGGGGATGATCTCGCGCGCACGTTCTGGTCTGAGTTGGCTGACGGCGAGCTGGATCCACAAGCGCGCGAGTTTGCCACCAAACTCGCTCTCGGCACCCTCACAAATTTAGCAGAGGTTGATGAACGGATTCGGTCGCGCGCGGAGCACTGGCGGATCGCGCGGATGGCGCTGGTGGATCGCAACGTGTTGCGGCTGGCAGTATACGAATTCCTGCATGAGCCGACTCCGCGCACCGTTACGATCAACGAAGCGCTCGAGATTGCCCGCCGCTTTTCCACTTACGAAGCAACTCAATTCATCAACGGTATTCTCGATGCCATCAAGCGCGACCTCGATCAACTATCGCCACAGACTGAAATAGCTGCAGATGAAGAAGAAGAGGCTGAAATTCTCACCGAAATCAAACCAGAGCTCTAACCTCTCATAAATCTCTCGGAGTCCCGCGAAAGAATGTTATTAAGGCTGCTCCACCCACCGTTTAATGGTCACAAAACCTGCGCTACTCAAACCAAAGTGAGATAAACTGCGTCACGGCATGGATGAGATTCAAACTCAGTTTGTAGCTGACGCGCAGGAGCTTGTCGAAAAGCTTTATCACGATCTCGAACGGTTGCGTTCGGCGCGTTTGCACGGGCCGCACCGGCGCGAACTGGCGGCGCGGATCTTTCGCCGGGTGCATACACTCAAAGGCTCCGCGGGTACGCTGGGACTGAAATCCGTCAGCAAGATTGCGCACGAATTCGAGGGCGTGCTCGACGGAGTGCGACTGGGTCGGCTGGAAATAACCGACGAAGTGATCGATGCTTTTGAGGATGCTGTCGACGCGATTGCGCGCGCACTGGAGTTAGCATTGTCCGGAGCACCTCAGCCCGGCACCACGGCCGTCACTCAGAACCTCAACGCTATGGCGGCAAAGAGTCGGCATCAAGGCTCGATCGCGACCAGCTTGCGTTCCGCGTTGCCCCCTGAGATTGCGCGCTCGTTGAGCGAATACGACCTTCAGCATGCCCGGGAAGCGATTCGCGAAGGAGCAAAGCTGTTCATCGTCTCGGCGGGCTTCGCCATCGAGACTTTCGATGAAAGATTCCGCGAACTAAGCCATCTACTGGGCCAAAGCGGCGAGATAATTGCCACGGTTCCCGGCGAATCAGCGGCGCCGGACGAGATCACGTTTCGGCTCTTGTACGCCGCCGAACTCGTGGCAAACGAGACGATGCGCCAAGCCGCCACGCTGGGCCGCATCGAGACAAGCGAGCTAAGGATTGAACCTTCTATTGTCCCCGCCAGGCAATCCGCCGCGCCCTCGCTTGGCCTTCTGCGATCGACCGGAGAGGGTGCGACTGCGTCGGTAAGGATCGAATTGGGCCGGCTCAATGAACTCATTTCGGATGCCAGCGAGCTGTTTCGCGAAACCAACCGGGCCCTATCGAGTGTGGACGCGCCCCTCCAGGGTAAGGGCGTCGAAGCGACGGGCGCGCGCTTGCGCCGGCAGTTTGTCGAACTGGAAGAGCGAATGATCAAACTGCGGCTGGTACCGTGCGCTGAAATTCTCGAGCGCGCAGCCACGCGAGCCGGCCGCATCGCGGCGCGCCAGCTCGGTAAACAAGTTGAGTTCGAGATCGCCGGCAGCGAAGTAGGCATCGACTCTGCCCTCGCCGATATGTTAGCTGAGCCACTCTTGCACCTGGTGCGTAATGCGGTCAGCCACGGAATTGAAAGCCCGGAGGAGCGAACGGCCGCTGGAAAACCCACCACTGGCAGAGTGAAGTTGGCAGCTTTCAGTGAAGCCAGCCGCATTCACATTACGGTCAGTGACGACGGTCGCGGAATCGATCTCGATCGAATCGCTGAGGCGGCCCGCGAACAAGGAATAGCCAACGGCGCCAGTCTCACGATGGATCAGTGTCTGCGGCTGATCTTTCGACCTGGCTTTTCTACAACTGCGGAAGTGTCGGAATTGTCTGGCCGGGGCATCGGCCTGGATGTGGTCGACCGCGCGATGGAGCAAGCCGGCGGCGAAGCGCGGGTGGCTACTGAGCCGGGCGCAGGAACGACTTTTGTGATGATTCTGCCGGCGGGGCTGGCGCTGGTTCGATGCCAGACCGTTCGTTGTGGCCAACGTTATTACGGCATTGGATCCGGGCGCGTGATTGGCGGTCGCTTGCTGGAGGCCAGTGAATTGGCGGAAATCCTAAGTTCAAGAATCGTTGATTGGGAAGGAGAAAACCTGGCGGTATTTCTTTTGCCCGATCTTATATCTGAATCTTCTGAGGCGATCACGTCCGCTAAAAATAGTCTGCTCGTCTGGCAAGCAGATCATCATCGACCGGCGCGGGCCGGCGTGCCGGATCGTGTGGCGCTGGTCGTCGACAGCATCGAAGCGGAACATGAGACGCTGGTACGCAGTCTGGGCCGGCACGCTGCCCGCTGGCACGGAGTGGCGGGCGCGGCCCAATTGTCGGACGGGAACGTCGCGCTGATCCTGGATGTCGAGGAGTTGATTAAGACGCAGAGCGAGGGTTGAACTTAGCCTGTGAAGGGATTCTCAAAAGGACGGCGCATTCGGATGAAACCCGCTTGGCGCCGCGTAGCGGCAACGCTCTTATTGGCTCTAGCTGCCACGAGTCTAGCCCAGACCCACACCTATCCCAAAGAGATTCGCGGCTACAAGGTCGAGCGCGCCGTCGTCGAAATCAAAAAACCGGTTGGAAGCAGAAAGACGCAAACGAAAACCGGGAATTCGGGAAGCGATCAAAATCAAGGCGCGACTCAGAATTCCTCGAACAACTCGCCCCAAACTGATGACGCATCAACTTCTGATTCAGATCCTGACGCCCTGATCACGCTGGGGAAACCCCAACTGGCGCGCGTGACGCCACTGGGAGTTACGTTTGAAGTTCCAATTGTGGTGGCGCCGGTGAAGCAAAGCGGCCATATCGACTTTCTCTTATTTGAAGACATGGTGGTGAACGGCCGCTCGGTTGAGATTGACGAATATCACCGCGCGTTCGATCTGCCCAACAAACAACCGCTCACGCTGCGCGAGCCGTTGCACTTTTATATCTACCTGCCCGGCGCCTTGCTGGCCGCAGTCGACGAATGGAGTAATTCGCAGGAGAGGTGGCCCGTGACCGGTCGCGTTTATGCCTGTGGAAAGTTCAAAAAGAGCTGGTTCAGTTTCAAACGCTGCATCCCGGTTGAATTGAATGTGACGATACGGAATCCGCTGAGAAGCAACTAGCAGCTGAGAACGCCGTCCTGCCTACTCACTTCCTTAGCCCGTATACCTTCGAGATATCTGTGAAGAAAACCTGCGTCGAGTCCACTGCCATATAGTTAATCCAACCAGCCTGACCTTGATCGACCTGTCGGGATAGCCGACGGTTGAATAGCATCCAATAACAAATCGTTTCAATCAAGTCACATAACCGCCGCTCTTCAGAGCACGCTGCAACAGTCCGCCATTGAGGCCTTGAAACTCATGATCGTCAAAGTTAGCGTCAAATTTTAAGCTTCCCCACCCGACTCGCAACTTCTGGATTCCATCGCGGGAAAACTTCACAGGTGCCGGCGTAGAATCAGCCAGCAGCGTATCCTGCCGATTCTCTTTAACATATTTCATTAGCAACTCAATCTTCTCTTCTACGGAAGGCGTGACACCTCCGCTTGTGCCTCCGGAAATGCTTGCCTGCCCGGGATCGAGTTCCGAGCGCCAAAACTCCCGTATCAGATCACGAACGCCCGTCCAAATTATCTTTTCCTTTTGCCTATCCTGCGGAGACAGGTTCGTGTGGGGAAAATAGAAAATCGCATCAGGAGCAACGATTAGCTCTCCAGCATAACTTCTCTCGCCGAACACCATATAGGCAACATTGCTGAAGATGACCGGCAGCGTTACCGGCTCTAACGGTTTATTTGTTCTTAAGAAATCGAATAATCCCACGGTCACCTCCAATGACTCTGTGCGGCTAAACTTTGAAGAGAGGATCCAAGCTTGGCGCCTTCGGCGATGCGATGTGTTCCGACACTCAGTCGATGGCAGAACCTGAGCGCTCAAGCCCAATCCACCTTCGGATGCATTGTGTGCCACTTCGTCGCTTGTTCGAACGCTAAGGCGACGCGCAACGGTGAGGCTTCGTCGTACAGACCGCCGGTGAACATGATCGCCTGCGGCAGATGTTGCACGGGACCGTTGTTGGCTGCGGGGACGTCAAGAAAACCGCAGGGAACGCAGACGGCCGGATGGCCAGTCAGATTTGTTACCAGAAGGCTGGCGCTGCCAGGCGCCGGTGAAACGAAGACGTCCCACTGCATCATCAGCTTATCCATCTCACGCATGAGCAGTGTCCGCGCGCGTTGCGCCCGCAAATATTCAACCGCAGGAACGAACCGTGAAGTGCGAAACGAATTCGGCCAGTCGCCTGCATCCTGTCCGGAAAGTTGATTGACTCGCCCATCACGAGTGATGTCGTCGAACGCGGTGGCGGCTTCCGCCGTCAGAATGAATCGAATGTTCTGGCTGGAAAACTTTGGTAGCTCAATCGGCGTCATCTTCACGCCGGCCTTTTCGAGCGCGTCCAGGGCTTCTTTGTACATCGCCTTGCGCTGCTCTTGCTGCTGACGTTGCTGTTCGTTCTGCGGTTGAAAGCCGGCGCCTTCGAATTCAGTCTTCAGATAACCAACTCGCAGTTTGCTGAGCGGAACATCAGCCAACCAGTTGAAAGGCGCGTCGCCGACCGTCGTGTCGCGATTGTCCGGACCGTAGATCGCATCGAGCGCCGCGGCGCAGTCTTCGACGCCCCGGCAAATCGGCCCGATCTTGTCCATTGTCCAACTCAAACCCATCGCGCCATAGCGGCTCACCCGCCCATAGGTCGGACGCAAACCTGTCACACCGCAACGCGACGATGGCGACACAATCGAACCCAACGTCTCAGTGCCGATTGAAAAGCCAACCAATCCGGCGGCTGTCGCTGACGCGGGGCCCGCCGATGAACCGCTGGAGCCCTGCCTGTCTTCATCAGGCACCCAGGGATTACGCGTGACTCCCCCGAACCACTTCGGCCCCTGCGCCAGCGCGCCCATGGAGAGTTTCGCTACCAGGACCGCACCGGCTTCGCGCAGGCGCTCGACCACCGTAGCGTCATAATCAATCATTTGATCGCGATAAGGCTCAGCGCCCCAGGTCGTCTTGATTCCTTTGGTTGCGAACAAATCTTTCGCCCCCCAGGGAATTCCGTGTAGCGGGCCCCGATACTTACCTCGCTTGAGATCGTTATCCGCATCCTGCGCCTGCTTCATCGCCAGATCCTCGGTAAGCGTGACGATGCAGAGCAGCTTTGGCCCATAACGCTTCAACCTTCCCAAATACATTTTGGTAAGTTCGACGGAGGAAACCTTTTTCGTTCGAATTAGTTCGGCCAGCTGCGGTACGGTCGCAAACGCAAGGTCTGCGACTGACTTGAACTGCACCGAATCGTTTCGACCAAATCTGAATTTGGTCTTTGAACTTGCGCGCTTGATGTGAAAGCCGGGTTGCGCCGGATGAAAGGCGATCGCCGGTTCGGTATCCAAAGGCACATCGATTTTTCTGACCGCCTCGTAATTGTCCAGGTTGCGGTTAACGCCGGGCAGGGCCATCTCTTCCTGCTTATCGTTCAGCTCAATACCGATCAGCTTTTCGGCGTTGTGCATCATGTCTTTAGTGACGCGCAGCGGAGGTGTCGGCGAAGGCCGCGGCGAAGGTGTGGGGGTCGGCGTCTGTGCGGCGGCAAGGAAAGGCAAGCTGGAAATTGACAGTCCGGCGGCACCCGCGGCTGGAAGAAGCTGGACGAACGTGCGGCGATTTAAACCTGGTTTCTTTGGGCGTTCTGGTTTCTTCATAGAATCCTCTTGATATCAAGTAACTGAGTGTCCCGCGCACAGCAGTGCCGTAGGGACAGAATGTTTATAGACCCACCTGCATTCAAGGTTAGAGCTCCTTAGGAGCGAAATGTCGTTCGCCTCACTTCTCGAATATTCCGCTCCTACGGAGCTTTACTTGATTGAATTGCTGGTAGCTATAAACATCGCTACGAGCTACAACAATTCAACCACTTACGGATTCGGAGCTGAACTCGGAGTTGGACTAGGAGTCGGCATCGGAGGGCCATATCTGATCTTCACGACCTTCGCTTTACCCGTGCGATACACAGTCACGATATAGAGGTTGTCATACTCACTCTCCGGAATCACCGGATACTGCGGGCCGCCCAAAGCGGCGACGATTTCCGGGACAGTACTGTTGTGGCCGGCAATGAACACTATTTGCCCGGTGTGTTGGGAGCGGATCTGGGTCACCAGCTCGGCAGTGCTCTTGGAGTTGATCTGGACGACCGGCAAACCCAATTTGTCCGCGAGCGGTTTCACTGTCTGTTGCGTGCGTTTGTATTGCGTCGCATAGATGGCGTTGATGCCAGCGTCGCCGAACATGCGAACGAGTTCCTGCGCACGGGCCTGGCCAGCCGGACTGAGATCGGGATCGGCGTTGTTAGGGTCGATAATTTTCTCGGCATGGCGAATCAGGATGACGGTGGTAACCGAACGCGAGAAGGTCGAAAGCACCGCGAAAACCACCACTGCGCCCAGCACGGCGAAAAGCATTAGGAACACCAACGCGGTCTTTAAGCCGGGCCGCCGTTCTGGAACTTCGTCAGTCATCGGGAAACTCCGCTCGCCTGGATTAGTCGGTCTTGAATGGCCGCCTACAATACCATTGCTCGCCCGCGAATTCGAGCGAATTCTTCCGCAACGCTGCGGGTGCAACACGCCGCGGAAGGTGGTAGTCTATAATTTCAAAAGAGGACGAAAATTTGAGCGAGCTTAAAACCGATCTCTCGGAATTTATTGCCGAAAACTTTGGCGCCAACGCCACCTATGTCGAAACTCTGCTGGGTCGCTGGCGCACTGATCCTGCACTGGTTGACGAGTCCTGGCGTACCTACTTTGAAGAACTGCTCGGCGAATCTACGGGCGCCAAAACTCCGGACAACGGTCGCGCGGTAACGCTGCCACAGGCCGATGGCAGCGGCGCCCCAGCGGCAAAAAGTGATGGCCATAAAGACGGCGCCGGAGTGGCTCCGGCCGCCGCCCCACAATTCAGCCCAGCCAAATCGCAGCCGAAAGCTGCTGCGGAATCTCAAGCCGGCGCGCAAATCACACCCATCCGCGGCGCCGCACTCAAGATTGTCGAGAACATGGAAGCCAGCCTGGGCGTGCCCACTGCAACTTCGCAGAGACGCATTCCCGTAAAGCTGCTGGACGAAAATCGAAGACTCATCAACCGGCACCTGCAGGACAACGATCGCGGCAAGGCTTCTTATACACATCTGATCGCCTGGGCGATCCTGCGCGCGCTGGAGGACTTTCCTCAGCTCAACGACGGCTTCGAAGTGATCGATGAGCAGCCGGTGCGCGTGAAACGTGAATCCGTCAACCTGGGGATTGCGATCGATTTAGAGAAGAAGGACGGAACGCGCACGCTGCTGGTTCCGAATATCAAGAACGCCGGTCAGCTTACCTTTCCGCAGTTTCTGGCAAGCTATGACGACGTAATCAAGCGCGCGCGCGAGGGCAAGCTGCAAGTCGCTGATTTTCAGGGCACCACGCTTTCGCTCACCAACCCGGGAACGATCGGCACCGTCGCATCGACGCCGCGTTTGATGCCGGGGCAGTCGCTGATTGTCGCCACCGGCGCGATTGAGTATCCGGCTGAATATCAGGCGATGGCCCCGGCGGTTATGCCACAGCTCGGAATCAGCAAAGCGATCACCATCAGCAGCACCTACGATCATCGGATCATCCAGGGCGCCGAGTCCGGGGCCTTTCTCGCGCGCGTGCATGAATTACTGCTGGGCAAATACAAATTTTATGACGAGATTTTTGCCGACCTCGGCATTCCCTATGCGCCTCTGCGCTGGAATCTCGATCGCAATCCCTTCTTTCTCGGCGCCGATCAGATGCATGAGCAGTCGATCCGTCAGGCGCACGTGATGGAGCTGATCAATGCCTATCGCGTGCGTGGCCACTTGATTGCCGACATCGACCCGCTGCATGCGATGCCGCTGCTTTATCACCCTGAGTTGGACATCGAAACCTACAACCTGACGATCTGGGACCTCGATCGTTTATTTATCACCGGCGGTTTGGCCGGCACCGAGAGCGCGACGTTGCGCGAGATCCTGGATATTCTGCAACGCGCATACTGCGGTAAGGTGGGCACCGAGTACCGTCATATTCAGAGCAAGGAAGAAAAGCTTTGGCTGCGCGAAGAGATTCGCCGCGAGTTCGTCCAACCTGAACCAATCGATGTTGAGATCAAGAAACGAATCCTCTGGAAGCTAATCTCGGCCGAGCAGTTCGAGCGCTTTTTGAACACCAAGTACCTCGGCCAGAAACGTTTTTCCATTGAAGGCTGCGAAACGATCATTCCTTTACTCGATCAATTGATCGAGCGCGCCGGCGATTTAGGTGTCGAAGAAATTACGATGGGCATGGCGCATCGTGGCCGCTTGAATGTGCTGGCGAATGTCATCGGTCATTTCTGCGAACGGATCTTTACTTCGTTCGAAGGGTCGGTGCATCCATCGTTTCCGGCGGATGAAGGCGACGTAAAATATCACCAGGGCGCGGTGGGCGAACGCGAGACCGCCAGCGGCAAGAAGGTTCGCCTGACGCTCTCGCCGAATCCCAGTCACCTGGAAGCCGTGGATCCGGTGGTCGAAGGAATGACGCGCGCGACTCAGGACGCGATGATCGATCGCACCGATATCGATCGCGAGCAGGCGATGAACCGCGCGCTGCCCGTTTTGCTGCACGGCGACGCCGCCTTTGCCGGACAAGGCATCGTGATGGAGACGCTGCAACTCGCGCAGCTTCGCGGTTATCGCACCGGCGGCACCATTCATATCATCATCAACAATCAGATCGGCTTTACCACTTCGCCGGAAGAAGGACGCTCTTCAATCTATTCGACAGACGTGGCGCGTATGACGCAATCGCCCATCTTCCATATCAATGGCGACGATCCGGAAGCGGCGTATCGGACGCTGCTCATCGCGCTCGATTATCGACAGAAGTATAAAAAGGACGTGGTCCTTGACGTAGTTGGCTTTCGCCGGCTGGGCCACAACGAAACTGACGAGCCGAGTTACACGCAGCCGCTGATGTACCAGCGGGTCAAAGAACATCCCGGCGTGCGGGCGAAATATGCGAAGCAACTGGTGCGCGAAGGCGTGATTGACGAAGCCGGAGTGAAGGAGTTGATCGAAGAGCGCATCCGTCGCTACGAAGACGCTCTGGCGCGGGCCAAGGAAATCGCGTCAAAGGGCAAATCGGCGGAGGCTACGGGGCGGGTAACAGTAGAACTCGACGGCTCGGATGTAATCGACACCAGCGTCGAGGCAGAAGTCATTAAGCGCATCACCCGGCAAATCTCAGTAGTTCCCGAAGGCTTTCATCTGAATCCAAAGATGGTCAGCCAGTTGGCGCGCCGCGCAAAGATGGGTGAAGGAGCTCAGCCAATCGACTGGGCGTTTGCCGAAGCAATTGCCTTTGGTTCGCTCGCCCTCGAAGGCACGCGCGTCCGTTTGAGTGGTCAGGATTCCGGACGTGGCACTTTCAGCCAACGCCACGCGGTTTTGTATGACACACAGACCGGCAAGTCCTGGGCGCCGCTGGCTGAATTGCGCTCGGAACAAGATCCGCGCGGGCGCTTCGAAGTGTTCGACAGCTCACTTTCCGAAGCCGGTGTGCTCGGCTTCGAATATGGTTATTCGGTGGTCGCGGCGGACGCGCTGGTGATGTGGGAAGCGCAATTCGGCGATTTCAATAACGTCGCCCAGTCGATCATCGATCAGTACGTCGCCGCCGGCGAAGATAAATGGCAACAGACAGCGCGTTTGACGCTGCTGCTGCCGCACGGTTACGAAGGCCAGGGACCAGAACACTCGAGCGCGCGGCTTGAGCGTTACCTACAATTATGCGCAGAAAATGATCTACAAGTCTGTTATCCGACAACGCCGGCGCAGTATTTTCATCTGCTGCGAAGACAGATTCGTCCGGGCTTTGAGCGCCCTCTGGTGGTAATGACGCCGAAGAGTCTTTTGCGTTTGCCGGCGGCTGGATCGTCTCTGGATGATCTAACCAGCGGCGGATTCATCCCCGTGGTCGATGACGCTGACGTGAGAGAGCCTCAACGTGTTGAGCGAATTGTGCTCTGCAGCGGCAAGGTCTTTTACGATTTGAGCGAAGCGCGAAAGAAGTCTGAGGATAACCGCGTCGCGCTCATTCGTTTCGAACAATTCTATCCGTTTCCTGAGAGAGCTTTGAAGGAAGCGATGGCCCGTTATCCGAACGCGAAACAACTCGTTTGGTGCCAGGAAGAGCCCAAGAGCATGGGTGGCTGGACCTTCATGGAATCGCGTCTGGAAAATCTTTTGCCACAATGCGAGCGACCGCGCTACGTTGGCCGCACGCCGTCGGCGAGTCCGGCCACCGGCAATTACGCGATCCACGTGCAGGAGCAGGAACGTTTGGTTAAAGAGGCGTTAAAGATCGAGTAAAACGCTGAAAGCGCGAACGTCCTCGTCCGCATTTCGCCCGAAGCGCGAACTACTGTCAGGCGTCTTTGCACAAAAACTCTTATTTCGTGTTCTTTCATGTAGCTTAGAAGCACACGGTGACTTTTTGTGAAAAGCCCCGTCAGGAAAAGATTGTCGAGTCGCAAAACGATCAGCATCCGCCAATATTCATAGCCATCTTTTTCTTCATAATCAGTGCAATAATCGCCGAGAACACGATCCCGAAAAGCGTAAAGCCAATCGACACTCCCAAAAAGGCTCTAACCACACTGGTCTCACCTTCCTGCTGCTGCATCAGCTTCGGGCCAACGGTGGCGAGCAGAATCGCAAAGTAAACGCTGGTCAGAATCGCGTAAGTCACGGCTATCTTAATCCCGGTCAGCAGTCCATCGCCAAAGGTCAGCATCCCGCCATTCGCTGTGCGCTTCTCCTTGATCCCAAGCGTTAGTCCTATCGTCGCCGCCAGGTTGAAGATTACGAAGTCGGCGACTTGCGCGGGTGTTCCTTCCAGATGCAGGACAAAGTGTTTCAGTGCTACCCAGGCGGCGATGACCAGCGTGACTGCGATTCCGTACTTGAGGGCTATCTTCATGGTGCCTCCTAGGAGCGCCGACATCCCTGCCGGTCCTGATCTAAGTTTTTCTCTGCGTGACCTCGGCGAGGTGGCGCAGAGAGTTTCAAATTACGACCCTACTCCGCCAGCTGTGAATGGCTATTGCGAGCAGTTCTGTGCCTTTTATCAGAAGATCAAGTTTGACCGCAAACTTCGGATAGATTGGTTGGCGTCTCCGTCCTATTATTGGCCTCATTAAATCTCCATGAGGTGAAGTAAAATGTTAGAGTTTCAAACGAACATGCCGGCCGTAATGAACAATCCTGAGCTCTGGAACGCGGTCTTGTCGCGCGATGCTTCGCGCGATGGCAGCTTTGTGTTTGCCGTCCGCTCGACCGGAATTTATTGCCGGCCATCTTGCCCGGCGCGCCGGCCACGCCGCGAACAGGTGCGCTTTTTTCAACTGCCCGAAGCCGCCGAGCAGGCCGGCTTTCGGGCCTGCCGTCGTTGCCATCCCCGCCGGGCGAAAACTGCCGATCCGCAAATCGAAGTGGTGCGACAGATTTGTCATGCGATTGACGAACATGACGAAGAACCATTGACGATGAAAGCTCTCAGCACCGCAACCGGCGTCAGTGCCCATCATCTGCAACGCACCTTCAAAGACGTCATGGGCATCACGCCGCGACAATACAAAGAGAACCGCCGGCTGGCTAACTTCAAAGCGAAAGTAAAAGCCGGCGCGAATGTCACTGATGCGATGTATGATGCGGGCTACGGATCAAGTCGCAGTCTATACGAAACATCTTCCGCACGTCTGGGTATGACGCCGGCGACTTACGGCCGCGGCGGTCGCGGCATGCGCATCATCTACACGATTGCTGATTGTGCGCTCGGTCGCGTCCTGGTGGCGGCCACTGAGCGCGGCGTGTGCTCAGTGGCGCTGGGAGATGCAGATTCTGAGCTGGTGACGGCGCTTTTTGCCGAATACCCGAATGCTTCGATTGATTCCCAGGATACCGCGATCAGTCCCTCGCTGAATCTGTGGTTGAGCGAAGTCCTGGAACAGGTCAACGGCAAGAGCTCGCGCATCGATCTGCCACTCGACATTCAGGCGACGGCGTTTCAATGGAGCGTGTGGGAAGAGTTGCGCCGCATTCCTCCGGGTGACACGCGATCTTATCAGGACATAGCCAAAGCGATCGGCAAACCGAAAGCAGTGCGCGCGGTCGCCAGTGCTTGCGCCGGCAATCAGGTGGCGCTGGTCATTCCCTGCCATCGGGTCATTCGCGAAGACAAGAATCTGGGTGGCTATCGTTGGGGACTAGAACGAAAGAGAACCTTGTTGGAACGTGAGCGGCAGTCCAGGAAGGCCGCCGCCGGATGATCTATTTCTGGTTACGTTGCCCTTCAACTTGTCCCAGCGGTTTTCAGAGTACCAACTTTAGTTGCGTCTTTTGTTAGCTGTGAAGGCCTGACTGAAGTCGGTACTCTGAACACCGCCCCGTGTTAATCAGGGGCGCTCAGAATTAATCCAGACCGTCTTGATATTCACAAACTCGCGAATTCCAAACTCGCCGAGTTCCCTTCCATAACCGGAGTGTTTCACGCCGCCGAACGGCAGACGCGGATCAGAGGCGACCATGCCGTTGATGAAAACTGAGCCGGCCTCCAGTTCTTCAACGAACCGCTTGAGGTCGCTCTCGTCATTCGTCCAGGCTGCTGAGCCGAGGCCGAATGGAGTGTCATTGGCGAGTTCAATCGCTTCGTCGATGTTGGCTACGCGAAACAGCGAGGCCACTGGCCCGAAAAGCTCATCGCGACAGGCCGGAGAATCTTTGGGAATGTCCGCCAGCACCGTCGGCTCGTAGAAATTCCCCCCCGCCAGGTCGCCGTCAGCCTTAAACTTCTGCCCGCCAGTGAGAATCTTTGCGCCGGCTGCGACGCTTACCTGCACCTGTTCTTCCAAGTCCTTCAGAATCTGCGCTGTCGCCAGCGGACCGATGTTGGTCGCCTCATCCATCGGATCGCCGATGCGGAGTGCCTTCATCGATTCAACAAAACGCTTTTCGAACTCATCATAAATTTGCGCATGAACAATGAACCGCTTGGCGGCGATACATGACTGCCCGTTGTTTATCGTGCGTGCTTTGACGGCGGTCGCGGTCGCCGCTTCCAAATCAGCAGAAGGCATCACGATAAAGGGATCGCTGCCGCCGAGTTCCAGGACCGTTTTTTTGATCTGTTTGCCGGCGATACTCGCGACGCTGCGGCCGGCCGGCTCGCTGCCGGTAAGAGTGGCCGCGGTGACGCGCGGATCTTCAAGGACGCGCTGCACCTCTTCTGATCCAATCAGCAGAGTTTGAAAAGCGCCGTCCAGAAACCCTGCACGGCGAAAGATGTCTTCAATCGCGAGCGCGCATTGCGGCACATTCGACGCATGCTTTAACAAGCCCACGTTGCCGGCCATCAACGCCGGCGCGGCAAAACGAAAGACCTGCCAGAAAGGAAAGTTCCAGGGCATGATCGCCAGCACGACGCCGAGTGGTTGAAAGCGAACGAAGCTCATCGTGGCGTTTGTCTCAATGATTTCATCCGCCAGATGTCTCTCGGCATGCTCGGCGTAATAGCGGCAAACCCAGGCGCACTTCTCTGTTTCCTGGACCGCGGCCTGGATAGGCTTTCCCATCTCGATGGTCATCAGCCGGGCGAACTCTTTCTTTTCATTTTCCAGAATCTCTGCCGCGCGCAGCATCATCGGAGTTCGCTCCGCGAAAGTCGTGCGCCGGTGAATCCGAAAGGTTTCAGCAGCTCGCTGGAGCTTGTCTTCGAGTTGTTGTTCGCTGAGCGCGTCGAAAGTCTCGAGCGTCTCGCCGGTGGCAGGATTTATCGATGCGATGGCCATAGGGAAATTATAGCGACTCACGTCATGGTTTCGGCATCAGTTCCGGTTCTTCTGCGTGAGTTGACACACTCTTGTGCCGCTTCCGCAATACAATTAGGGCGATGCCGGAGATGATGCAGGCTCCGCCGGCCAACAGCCGCCAGTTAAGCTTCTCATGCAGCACAATCATGCCGAGGATGACAGCGACCACCGGCGTGACCAGAGCAATCAACATCGTGTTCGTCACATCCATTTTGCGAACCAGCCAATAGTAAAGCGCGAATGCCAGGACCGAACCCACGACCACCAGATAGAGCAGGGCGATGACGGCTCTGGCCGTCCAGTGAAAGTGCAAAGGATTGCCTTCCAGCGGAATTCCGATCGCCAGCAACGGGACGAAGCCAAATACCATCTGCGCTGCGGCGAATACCTGTGGATCGATTTTAGTGCCGTAAGCTTTCACCAAAACATTACTGTAGGAACCAAAGAAAGCGCTGGCCACCAGAGCCACGCTGCCGAAGAGTGCCATACTTCCGGCTAACGTTAGCTGGTCCGAAAAGATTACCGCCACGCCAAAGACGCCCAACAGCACGCCAAACACTTTCGCTCCGGTCATGCGCTCCTGAGGCAGGTAGAAGTGTGCGATCACCAGACCAAAGACCGGAAAAGTTGATTGCAGCACAGCCGCCAGACCGGACGAAATATGCTGCTCGCCCCAGAACACGAGGCCATAATTAAGCGCGAATTGCAGCAGCCCGACGACCGCGATTAATCCCCATTCACGACGGGTTCGCGGCCAGGAGGCGCGACGAGCAATTACGAGCAGCGCCAGGATCAGCGAGGCGAGTACGAAACGAATTCCGGCGAACGTAAAAGGTGGCAGGTCAGCGAGGCCTAGCTTAATGAAGAGCCAGGTAGATCCCCAGATGCCGCAGAGGATCAGCCAGACAATGCGCGCTTTCATTTATGCATTTGTACGTGAGGCGGAATGGAATGGTCAAACCGCCCGATTGCAGACAGCATGGGCGTTCGCCTGACTTTGCGCCTTGCGCCTTTGCGTGAAAACATACTCACGCCAAGGCGCAAAGACAGAAAGCGAAAGCAACGATCGATACTACTTCTTCTCTTCGTGCTGCGGCGTCAATTTAATAATCGCAAACACCGCACCCTGTGGATCACTCAGGGTCGAAAACCTGCCCACCTTCTCAATATCCATGGGCGGAACAAATGCCGTTGCACCCAACGACGTCGCTTTCGCAAAGGTCGCGTCGCAATCGTCGACGGCAAAATAGATGCCCCAGTGCGGCGGCATCGGTCCCATCTGCGGACCGATTTGCATCATTCCACCAGCGTGCTCATCACCATTTTTCCACTCAGTGTAAGGCATCGGACCGCCATGCGTGTCCGCCGTCCAACCGAATAACTTCGTGTAAAAATCAATGGCCCGCGCGGTGTCGGTCGTCAACAGCTCGTTCCAGCAGACTGAATTCGCTTCGCCCTTCACCCCATAACCCGTGTGCGTGCCCGGTTGCCAGATACAGAAGGTCGCGCCGGTCGGATCGGTAATCACCGCCATGCGGCCCACGTCCATGACATCGAAGGGTTCTTTCATGACAGTGCCGCCCAGTGATTTTGCTTTGGCGGCGATTTCATCGGCATTGGCGATGCTGATGTAGGACGCCCAAACAGTAGGCACGTCTTTCATCATCTCGCCTTTTTCATAAAGCGCGCCGACATCCTTGCCGTCCAGTTTCAGCATGGTGTAGACCATGCCCGGCCCGACCGGGCTGTCATGTGTAGTCCAGCCGAAAAGCTCTGAGTAAAACTTTTTGGCGCCGGCGCCGTCAGTCGTAGCCAGCTCTGCCCAGCAAAAACTGCCGGGCGCGTGTTCCAACTGTGTTTGGGTTGCCGCTTCGCTCATTTCGGTAGTCTCCCTTACTTTTGAAGTTGCATTGATTGATGGCGGTCCAGGGGCTGAGACTTTATCAGCGAGTGAAGAGAAAAGCCAGTTGGGGAGGGCGCACGCAGGATGCGTGTGAACCGCCGACAAGGATGTCGGCGCTCCAGCGCCCGTAAAAGCGAAATTGCGCTGCTCTCAACCGAAGTCAAAAGCAGCGCAACCTCAAGTCTTATAAATCACCGAAGCGATTTGTAAGATGGCAGCCTGGCTTGGCCAAGCACAAGCCGCCAATTTGTATCCCGACAAGCAATCGGCGGTCGACGCTTCCCGGTCGGCACACGATTCGTTTCAGTTAATCTCACATCCCTTGCGGGACGCAAAATCGGTTTCTACAAATCTCACGTTCCTTGCGGATCGTGGTGCCGTTAGGTTGTTTTTTTGGTGGCTGTCCTCCACCGCCGGTTACGTTCCCGGCAACGAGGCTCAACTTTCGTCGAGCGACATGGCTTCCCAAAAGCGGGTCCTCTCTTATGGGTGCTACCCGTTTTTATCCGGGCGCTCAGGAATACGTTGCCGTCTTCCCTAGCAGACCTTTCGGCCTCAGCGCGGGGCGTCATAACAACTGCAAACCGCTCTGCCGTTGTTCTCTCCCAGAGTCTCACGACTCCGTTCGCCGATCCCCTCGCTGGTCTCAAAGACCGTAACCTTCGTGACGGGCAGAGTTATATCGAAAAGGTTCTCCGCCGTCAATTTTTCGTGTGTTTTATTTTTTGAAGAGTGATCTTCTTTTCTTTGCTCGTCAGAAACACTAAGCCTTTTCACGGAATTGAATAAAAAACAAAAAAACATCGGAAAACATCTAGCGGATCAGAGCTTCAACCGCGTTCCGAACAGCGGACCGCACCAAATCAGCTTCTTCGGCGCTTTTGTAAGGATAGCGCGGCCAGAAAAACCCGCGCAGGCCGTCTTTGCGGCGTCGCGGAACGACGTGGACGTGAAAATGAGGCACGCTTTGGCTGACCCGGTTATTCATCGCCACAAAGGTTCCGTGCGCCTCCATCGCGTTTTCCACCGCGCGCGCCAGAAGCTGCGCGTTCTGAAAGAGCGGCCCGATCAGATTCGTGGGCAAATCGGCCAGCGTCTCGAAGTGTTCTTTGGGAATCAGCAGGCAATGGCCGGGAAATACTGGGCGGTGGTCGAGGAAAGCCAGCGAGATTTCGTCCTCAAAAACCTTGAGCGCGGCCACCTCGCCACGGACGATCTGGCAGAAAAGGCAGCTTGAAGAAGGTGAATCTACCATCAGCGCCGCAGCTTATCGATAAACCTCATGATATCTGAAACACGCTAAATCGTGATCGTTGACTATCCCGACGGCTTGCATAAACGCATAACAGATGGTCGAGCCCACGAACTTCAAACCACGCCGCGAAAGGTCGCCGCTAAGCGCATCCGATTCGGGAGTTCGAGCCAGCACCGCGGCGCCGCGTTTGCGCTTGATGGGCCGGCCCTTTACGAACCGCCACACATACGCGTCAAAGCTGCCGAACTCTTTTTGAATCTCCAGAAAGGCCCTGGCATTCTGAATTGCCGAGTTGACCTTCAGACGATTTCTGACAATGCCGGCGTCGCTCAGCAGCTTCTTGATCTTGCGCTGATCGTACTTTGCGACTTTACGCGGATCGAAGTTGTCAAAGGCGGCGCGAAAGTTTTCACGCTTCCGCAAGATCGTCTCCCAACTAAGGCCCGCCTGCGCGCCTTCCAGAATCAGAAACTCAAACAGCTTTCGATCGTCGTGCACGGGGACACCCCATTCCTGGTCGTGATAGGCGATCGAGAGCTCGGTCTTTGCCCACTGACAGCGCCGGATCTGAGTGTTCTTATTCACGAGAAGACTAGCTGTGGTCGTTAATCAGGCCTTTGATGGTTTCTATCAGATGGCCTGGCTCAACCGGCTTTGCCAAATGCGCGTGGAACCCTGCAGACAACGACATTTGCCGATCAGTTTCCGTGGCGAAGGCCGTTAGTGCGATAGCCGGTACCTTGTTCATTTCTGAAGACAGCGCCCGAACAGTGCGAATAAGATCATAGCCGCTTTGTATAGGCAATCCGATATCACTAAGCAGCACATCGGGCGCAAATGAATGCAGACGACGCAGCGCATTGCCCGCGGAATCGACGGCCTCAACGTCAGCACCTGAACTTCTTAATGCCAGCGCGATCAACTCGCGCGCATCGGGCTCATCTTCGACCAGCAGTATCCGGATGCCGTTCAGCATTCCGTCGTCCGCTTTCTTAAAGTCCACGGGGGAGGACAGGGTGTGTTGGGTGACGGCTGCCAGCGGCAAACGAATTGTGAACGTCGCCCCTTGATTCTCGCCTTCGCTCGCAGCCGTAACGGTTCCGCCGTGCAGTTCGACCAGATGTCGAACGATCGCCAACCCCAACCCCATGCCTCGGTGCGATCGAGTGACGGCGGATTCCGCCTGGCGAAATCTTTCGAATACATGAGGCAGGAAATCCGCTGAGATTCCGATTCCGGTATCTCGAATTACAATCTCGGCTGATGATTCCGCTTGTTGGAAATTAACGTGAACTGATCCCTCTTTGGGCGTGAACTTAATCGCATTCGACAGCAGGTTCCAGATCACCTGTTGCAATCGGGCCGGGTCGCCGGAAACAGGTCCGACAGACGAATCGCTATTAATCTCGATGTTGATATTCTTCGCCTCGGCCGCGGGACGGACAACCTCGATAGCGGCATTGATTGCCGGCAAAAGGTCGATTGGTCGCACTTCCAAATTGAGTTTTCCACCAACAATACGTGAAACGTCGACCAGGTCTTCGATCAGCTGGGCTTGCGCCTGGGCGTTGCGCTCGATGGTTTGGATCGCGTGTTCGGTGGTTTTCTTGTCCAGCCGATGACCGCGCAGGATTGCCAGCCAACCCAGCATCGCTGTTAGCGGTGTGCGCAGCTCGTGCGAAAGCACCGCCAAAAACTCGTCTTTGGCGCGGTTGGCGATTTCGGCGTCTTCACGCGCTAACCGTTCACGGGTCAGCATCTGTTCACGCTCCTGCTCGGCGCGCTTTTGCTCGCTGATATCGCGCGCGATTTTGGAAGCCCCAATTACCTTGCCGGCCGCGTTCCTGATCGGAGAGACCGTCAAGGATACGTTGATTCGGCTTCCGTCTTTTGCCACCCGGATCGTTTCATAATGGTCGATGCGCTCGCCCCGACGCAGCTTCGCAAGAATTGCCGGCTCTTCGTCGGGCCGGTCGGGTGGGATGAGCATCGACACCGATTTGCCGATCATTTCTTCAGCTTTATAGCCGAACAATTCCTCAGCACCAGGGTTCCAATTGGTGATGACTCCGTTGAGATCTTTTGCGATGATTGCGTCGTCGTTAGATTCTACGATGGCGGCCAGGCGCCGCAGCGCTTTGTCTACCCGCAGCTGTTCCGTCACATCTCGGGTAAAGCAGCGCGCGTTGATAAATTTTCCCTTTTCAAAATAGATGCTGGAGTTAATCAAAACGTCGCGAATCGAACCGTCTTTACACCGCATCTTCGCCGGATATCTTTCCAGGCTTTCACCCTGCGCCAATCGTGCCAGAATGTCCTCGATCACTTTTTCGTGGACGTGAAATTCGGCGATGTTTCGCCCGATGTATTCGTGCGGGCTATAACCGAGCATGCGTAATTCAGCCTGATTTGCGCGCAGAATCCTTCCATCCGGCCCGATCCAGTGAATTGCTTCCGTTGCGTTTTCGAAGAATTCAGTCAGTTCCCCTTCACTTTGTCGCAGAGCCTCTTCGGTTTTTTTTCGTTCAGTGATGTCCCAACCTAATCCCGCAAGGCGGTACGGCTTTCCTGCTTGATCGTAGAAGGCCCGACCGCGACCCAACATCCACCCTCTGGCGCCGTCTTTTCGCGTGTAACGAAACTCGATGTCATAGTCTGAACGAGTCTCAATGCCGCGGCGCACGGCCTCGGCTACGGCAGCGCGGTCGTCGGGATGAACAAAGTCGAAAAACGCCTCTTCGGTTTGCGGAAACTCCCCCCGCTCTAGTCCAAAGATGCGCTCGAGTTCCGGTGACCACATGACGCGATCAGTCCCATCGAGATCGCGCGTCCATGTTCCCATGCGGCTGCCGGCCATCGTCAAGCGCAGCCATTCTCGGTTTTCGAGCAGAGCCTCTTCGGCGCTCTTGCGTTCCATGAACTGGCCGATTTGATTGCCGATGCTGCCGAACATGGCCAGCAGAGCTTCATCAGGCTCGCGGATTTCGTGACTGAAGAACTCCATTACTCCGAGAAATTTCTCGGCGAATAGAACCGGAAACGCGAATGCGCCGTGGAAACCTTCGGCCGTCGCAATCGGCGCCCGCGGGAAATTCTTGTCCCTGGTTACATCGGGAATCCAGGCGGGTTGCCGATTGGTCCAGACGCGTCCCGGTAATCCGATGCCTGCTGGGAAAGTTTGTTCGCGGCATACCAACTCGAACCGATCACTCTTTACCGCGGGAGCATGCCAGACCGTCAGGCAACGCAGGACTTCCTCTTCCGGGTCCGGCGTCCACATGGCTCCGACTTCCCAGCCGAGCGTCTCGCCGATCCTCTGGAGGATTTGCGGCGTGGCATCGCTCAGAGCCGGCGATTCCGCGAGGATTCGGGTCACGGCAAGGTGAGCAGCCACGCGGCGTTCGTTTTCGCGTAGTGTCTCTTGTATCCGACGGCGCTCCTCCACGACTGCCACCAGGAACAAGAAAGTCACGGCATTGGAACCGAGGAAGAGTTGCAGCAGCAGAAGCGACTCGTTAGGCGTGCCGCTAACGCTAACAAAGGGCCCCAAACCATTGGCTGTGCCCCAAATCGCGAAGATAGATAACACGACACTCGCGAGCGTTACACCTGATTGTCCCAGTCTGAATGCAGCCCAGAGAAAGAGCGGCACTGTCAGACGCGCGAGGGGATAGTAGTGAACAGAAATTGGCGATGCTCCGCCAAAGGTCGCGATTGCGGACAAAGACAGCAATACCAGCAAGACCACAGCTTCAACATCGCGCCGTTTTGGCAACCATCCGCGGGTTTTTGTGCGCCAGGCCAGCAGTAACGGCGCCAGCACCAGTCCTCCGACTGAGTCTCCGAGCCACCAGGTCATCCAAAGCGAGGCAAAGTCGGCCCACTTGGCGGCATGGCTCAGACATAAGCTAAAGGTGCCGATGGTAGCGCTGACCATCGTGCATAGCAGTACTGCGATGACAAACTTGAAGACATCGCGCGCGCGATCGAGTGAGTTGCGAAAATCTAAAGACCTAAGCAGGAACCCAGCAGACAAAGCTTCGAGGGTATTTCCAATAGCGATCGCGACCGAGACGGCCACCGGAACTGGGGTCAGGAAATTCGCGAAAAAGGCTCCCAACAGAATGCCGGGCCAGACGCGATAACCGAGCAACAAAACCGCCGCGATCGCTATCCCCGTCGGTGGCCAGACGGGTGAGACATTTGTGTGGACTGAAGCGAGGGAGAGACCGAGTTTGGCGGCCGCAAAATAAATGCCGGCAATAACCAGGATCGTTAAGAGATACCTACCGCCGCTTAAGTTGACTACAGGCCACGAGCGCGGCCCAAGAGAAGGTCCAAATACCCCTGGACTGCCTGGACTAGTGTTTGGTTGTCGGGCCAGATCCATAAGAACCATACTGGGGCACCGGCCAAACGGATGAGCCGGTTAGAGTGATGCACTCTGGGCAAGATTTTGCTGGGGGAAGGGTAACTTTACCACAAAAGCGGCGCTGGATAATGTCTTTTCGCAGTTCAGCCGGCGTCAGCCTCGCCGCCTTCCGGGCCGTAAAAGAAAACCCAAACCGCAAAGTCTTCACTAAAGTCCTCGAAGCGGTGTTCGACATTGGCAGCGACGAAAAGGACATCGTTAGGTTCGCAGCTCTGGCGGGCGCCGTCGCAGATGAAGTCGCCCCGGCCCTGTGCTACGACATAGATTTCATCGCGCGAGTGTGGTGTTTGGGGATCGCTTCCGCGCGGCGCGTAGAGTTTTACGACCAGCGAACCGTGTTCGAACAGGGCCACCGAGCGCTCGCCCTGCGGACCGGGCAGACGTTTGAGGGCCTCGTCCAGCTTCAGCTTTTGACAGTCAGGGTTGCTCATGGTGACGTTCGCAATAATACATTACAATGAGCCCCGCGGATTAGGACTTAACGTGGCATCCGACAGTTTTTCTTGACAGATAGTGTTTGAGCTAACTCGAAAAGACAGGAATGCAGGCGTGGATAAAAACGAATTAATCCAACTAGCGGCCAACCGCGATCTGATCTCCGGGATTTACAACTATTGTGATCGCTGGTGCGAGCGCTGTCCTTTCACCAAGCGCTGTCTGGTGTTCGCCACTGAGAAGGCGGATGGAGCGTTTGACGATTCCGAAATCGATGACATTAACAACGCGAGGTTTTGGCAGAAGCTCGAATCGACTTTCAAACAAGTACGCCGGATGATTGTGGACTGGGCTGAAGAAGAAGGAATCGATCTGGAAACCCTGGAAGGTGAGGTCCTGTTAGCTGACCGCGAACAACAAAGACAAGATGCCAAAGAGCATCAACTTTCACTGGCAGCGCGCCGCTATGCCAAATTGGTTCAGGGATGGTTTGAGCAGGAACTTGCGATTGAACGCAGCGTGCACGACGACACTACCGGCGCGGCTCACAGCGCCGAAGAAGACATAGACGTCAGCGATGCGATCGAAGTGATTCGCTGGTATCAGTTCTTTATTCCATCAAAGATCTTCAGGGCCTTGATGAGCTTTGAACACCACTCGTCAACCGGCGCCCCGGTTCCGGACGAGCCGGGCGAAGCTGCCGGGCCGGTGGCCGACGAAATGTTTGTTGAGATTTCGGGAAATCATGCGGATGGCTCGGCGAAAATAGCGCTCATTGCCATTGACCGCTCGTTGAATGCCTGGCACATATTGCAGCGATCTCTACCGGACAAAACGGATTCGATTGTGCCAATGCTTGTGACGCTCGACCGCATAAGGAACGCAACCGAAGCGACGTTTCCGAAGGCGAGAGATTTTATGAGACCCGGATTTGACGAGACGCAATCTGAGTTCGTGAGTTGAACGATTGCCACAGAGCCACAGAGAAGTGAAATGAAACTGCTTGCGGAAGGAAATCCATTAGGTTTGTTTGAGAAGGTTTACGGCCATCTCTTATCTTCTCAGAATTTCTCCGAGTCTCAGTGTCTCTGTGGCTAATTCCTTTTTTTGCAACTCATGAAAGGCAACATCCCCATCCCGGAACTCCCACTTGCCGAAGAAGTGTGGCTGATGGTCGCGGTGACTTCCGTTCGCGAGCGACGCACGCAACAGGGCAAGCCGTTTCGCGAAGCCAGCGCGCGCAATGCGACCGGTACGCTGGCGCTGAAGATCTGGGCCGACGTGCTGGAGGGGCGGGAAAATCTAACGCCCGGATTGTGGGGTGTGACGGGAAAACTCGACACCTTTCAAAATCAAACGCAGTTCATCGTTACTGAATACAAACCCATCACCATCGAGCAGTATCGTGAATATATCGGCTGTGATCCTTTGCTGCCACGGGCATTCACGATGGACATCGAAACGCTCGCGCTGCCCGGCTTTCGCGATCGCGTCGGACCAAAACTGGAGCGCGAACTGCGGCTCGGCTATATGCGTCTTGAGCAGCAGCAACGTTATCTCGAAGACATTGCGGCCGAGGAAGAGCGTGTCTATCAACTCGGTTCTTTGAATGCGACGTCGGGACGAGTAATTTCGATCGCCGTGCACATCGGACCGATTCCCGGAATTGAAATTGAAGGGCTGACCGGAAATCAGAGCGAGCATGCATTCGGAATCGATGCCGAAGGTCAAGAGCAGGACGAAGCCCAGGCGCTCCGCGATTTTCTCGCGCTGATGGCGGACTTTGATTCAGACTGTGACGAGATCGTGGGCCACAACATCGTCGGATTCGATCTGCCGTTTATCTTTCAGCGCTGTCTGGTCAATGGCATCGTCGCGCGGCCATTCGTCAATCTCGGCGAATACAATGTGCGCGGGGTGTACGACACTATGCGCGCCTGGTGGCTGGGCGATCGGCGCAGCCGGGTCAGCCTCGACGACATCGCGTGGGCGCTGGGGATCCAATCCAGCAAGACCGGCGAAGTCGAAGGTAGCAAGGTCTTCGACCTGTATCAAGCCGGCAAGCTGGCCGAGATTCGCGAATACAACCTCAACGACGTGCGCGTGACGCGCAAGGTTTATGAACGGCTGATTGCGTGTTTTGGGCGATAGGGTTTGATCCGCAGATTACACAGATTTCACAGATTAAAGACGCTGTTTACGATCAGAATTGGGCCGCTAACGTTTTTGTTTGAGTCTGAGAAATCTGCGTAATCTGCGGATCGGTCATGGTTTCCGTCTCTGCGACGCTGTTTCATTTCCGAAACAGACTCTGGTAAACTCTAAATTCCATGGAAAGTAATTTCGGATCAATCGTCATCCTGTTCGTCGGAGCTGCTTTTGGCGCGACTGTCGCCTGGCTGATTTTGCGCGCGAGGGCGAGCCGTAGCTATGCCGACGGCCAGGCTGACCGCGCAACCGAGATCGCGACTCTGCACGAACGCCTCGCGGCCAAGGATCGCGAGCTGCAAAGGCTCCAGGAAGCATTCGATAAGGAAGTCGCCGAACTCGCGCGCGTGAAGAAAGAGAACGCGGTCTTGATGGCCGACCTCGAGGGTGAACGCCGCGCCGCACAGGAACGCAGCGAATCGTTCAAGCGTGTCACCGAAGAACTAGCGGAAAAATTCAAGGCGCTTTCGCGTGATGCGCTGAAAGACAACAACCAATCGTTTCTCGATTTAGCACGCGCCACGCTGGAGAAGTTTCAAGAAACTGCTAAAGGCGATCTGGAACTCAGACAGAAGGCCATCGATCAACTGGTTAGGCCGCTGACCGAGTCGCTACAAAAAGTTGACGGCAAGATCGGCGAGATGGAAAGGGCGCGGGCCGGCGCATACTCTGAATTGCGTGAGCAGGTCAGAGCGCTGGCGACTTCCCAACTACAGCTTCAGGCCGAAACCGGAAATCTGGTCAAAGCCTTGCGCACGCCTCACATTCGCGGACGCTGGGGAGAGATTCAACTGCGGCGCGTGGTGGAATTGGCCGGGATGCTGCAGTACTGCGACTTTACCGAACAGGAAACAGTCACCGGCGAAGACGGACGCATCCGTCCCGATGTGATCGTGCGCCTGCCGGGCAATCGGACTATCGTCGTCGATGCGAAGGTTCCGTTCGAGGCTTTCTATGAATCGATCTCCACGACGGATGATGCGGTGCGGCTGGAAAGATTGAAAGATCATGCCCGGCTGGTCCGCGCGCACATTGGCGCGTTGAGCAAGAAATCTTATTGGGAGACGGTGCAACCCACTCCCGAATTCGTGCTGCTGTTTCTGCCGGGCGAGAATTTCTACAGTGCGGCTCTGGAACACGATCCAAAGCTGATCGAAGACGGCGTGAACCAGGGCGTGATCATCGCCACCCCCACAACCCTGATCGCTTTATTGAAGGCCGTCTCGTATGGCTGGCGGCAGGAACAAATGGCCGCCAATGCCGAAGAGGTCGGACGTTTGGGCAAAGACCTCTACGATCGTCTCCGTAAGTTTACCGAACATTTCGACGACGTTGGCCGGGGGCTTGACCGCGCCGTTGAAGCATATAACAGGGGTGTTGGGTCGTTTGAGCAACGGGTGATGGTGACGGCCAGAAAGTTTAAAGAACGTGGGGCAATTTCAGGTGAAGAGATCGAAGAGTTGAAACCAATCGATAAACTAACCCGCACTCTCAGCCGCGATGAGGGTGGACTCTTTCCGGAATTGGTGGCTCCCGCAGCAGAAGCTCCCGAAGATGATGCGCCGCCCTTGTTTTCGTCTAAGAGCGTGGCCGGGAACGGATGATTCGACGAGCCCGCGAATGCGGGCGGCAGAGTATAGCCCCGGGCGTAAGCCCCGGGGGTTCCGTCGCACCTAAAGCGTCAGAGCCCCGTAAGGGGCGACAGAAATTTCATTCTTTCCATTAGAGTTCTGTCGCGCTCTTCGAGGGCTCAATTGATCTTTATTACGTTCTTACCCCGGGCTTACGCCCGGGGCTACACTCTGCCGCCATCTTCGATGGCTCGTTGAATAATTACGTCGCAATGGAATCGAACCTTAGAGAGGGTTCAACCTTCGTTCTGGATTGATTCTGTGTAATCGACGTAATCTGTGGACAAAAGATTGTCAAAACAAATTTGGTTAGGGCCGGTACTGGGAACTAATCGCGAGCGTCTGCTGCGGCGCTGCGCTGAGTACATCAAAAAGGGCCAGGCCGATCGTCTGCTTTACATCGCCGCCTCACATCCACTCCTCGACCTCGTTACTGAAAAACTCTTGGATGGCAAGAACGCGCGCGGTGTGTGGGGCGAGTTTCCAGTCTATCTGTTCCGTGGTTTTGTTCGGCGAGTTCTGTCAAGCGCGATCGTTTCAGAAGCCCGACCGTCAGGGAGGGCAAGTGTCGCCACCGAGCCCTTGCTTACAAGCGGGCTTCTGACACACACGGTCGATGAGCGCGCGGGTAGTCAACTCCCTCCTCGCATCGCGATCGATCGAGAAGAGTTGCCGCTGCGCCGCAGTCTGATCTCGCAAATTATCAAACAGATGGCCGCAGCCGGGAAGCTCAAGGCGATCAGGCCGCTGGCAAATCGCGACGGATGCGTGAATACGGTAGCGTCGCTGATTGGCGAACTGCAGCGCGCGGGCAAGACGCCTGAGGAGTTTCTCAAAGTTGTAGAGGAGCGCGAGACTGAAAACGCCACAGAGACACAGAGTCACAGAGCAACAGCAAACGCAAGACTCCAGGATCGGACCGTGACGCCGCTTCGCTCCCAGCTCGATTTCGACCGTGAGATCGCGCACATCTACTCAGCCTATGCCAGGGCGCTGGATCAAAACGGCCTGACGGATGCGGACGCCGATCAGCTTCGGGCGCTCCAAATTCTGCGCGGCGAAGTTGACGGTTGCGCGGTGGCGCTGCCGTGGCTTGATCAGATCGAGTTGCTGGTGCTGGACGGCTTCTTTGATTTCACGCCGGTGCAGGGAGAGATGTTGCGTCGTTTGATTCCCTCGGTACCAAACGTGATCGTCAACCTGAATAGCGAAACGAGCAACGAAGAAATCTTTCGTCCGTTTCAGTCGACCATCGAACACTTGCAGTCGATCACTGAGTTCAAGACAGACATAAACGCAGAAGTTGTAGTCGTAAGCGAAGGGCTGGCGCCACTTCGTGAAAGACTGTTCAATATGGCGCAAGTTGCTAACTTGCGCGACGAAATGGAACCATCGCAAGTTAACAACTTGCGCTACCTTACGCTGCTTGAATGCGGCGATCGCGAGACTGAGGTGCGATCCATCGCTAAAGAGGTCAAGCGGCTGATTCTGGAACAGCACTATAAGCTTTCAGAGGTCGCCCTGGTCGTGCGCGAACGCGCCGCCTATGCCGACGCGATTGCGCGTGTCTGCGCCGAGGAATCGATTCCCTGCAACCTCGAACGCCGAGTCGAGGCGATGCACGTGCCCGCGCTGCGCGCCTGCGGAAAACTCTTTCAGCTCCTGCGTGAACCCTCGCGTGAGGATCTGAAGAATCCGAAGGCCAGCGATCTCGCTCACCTTTTGAAGACCGGGTATTTTCGTATCGCGCCTGACGACTTACCCGAGCTTGCCGCGGCATTCGAGGCGAAATACGCAACGCTGTTGCAGAAAGAGGAAGCGCGGCCGGCAAAGCTTACTAACAAAAACGAGGATCAGAGTGAGCGGAAATCGCGACGCGTCGAACGCCTGCGCGCCGAACTGGGCATCGCGCGTTGGGCGCCTGACGTTTTGGAAAACGTGATTGCCTATGTCGGCAGCGAGCTGCGCGTCAATGCGTGGCTGGAGCGCGCCGAGCGCTTAATCGACGTCTTCCCTTCCCCCGAAGCGGCCCGGTCGCTGATCGCCGGCGACGACAACGAGGACGCAGCGGCGCTGGCACAAGACGAAGCGGGGGAAGACGCGGCGCCAAAAGATCGGCGCAAAAAGCCCGCGCCCATCCATCCCGCGGCGATCGCCTGGACGATGTTGGTCATGAATCACTTGCGCCAGGGTGTGGCAAGTTTGCCGGATGAAGGTTCGCCCGAAGAATTGCGAAGCTCTCTGATGCTGTTGCTCGATCGGATGGAGTTCTCACATCAAGTGAGCGGGCCGCTGCGAAGAGCCGAGAGCGCTGCGGATGTTCCACAGGCAACGCTCGACGTTCGCGGCCTGGAAAGTTTGCGTCGCGCTTTCGCCGCTGCGGTGAGGAGTTTTAGTTATGCTGCGCAGGCAGTGTCAGAAGCCCGCGCGTCAGCAAGGGCTACACCCTCGGAGCCCTCCCTGACGGTCGGGCTGGTGCCCCGGCCCGGCAAGTCGCTCCCTGTCGCCTTGTCGTCTTTCGTTGACGAGGTTGAGAGATCTCTTAGGGCGCAGGTGCTCGAGATTGGCGCTGCCGATCGTGATGGACTCAATGTGTTGGAAGCGACCGACGTGCGCGGCTTGCGCTTTCGCGCGGTCTTCATTGCCGGAATGATTGAAGGCGGCTTTCCGCTGCGCGCGGCTCGCGATTGGCTCTATCCGCATGAGGAGCGTGAACGACTGAAGAAATATGGGGTCGTGCTGGAGGACATCTCCAGCGATACGCTGCTCAAAGAAGAGCACTATTTTTATCAGGTTGCCTGTCGCGCGACGGACCGTTTGTACCTGACAAGACCTTTGGCGGGCGCTGATGGCAACGAGACGGTCGCCTCGTATTACATCGAAGAATTGAAACGCGCGATCGCTCCGGCCCAGCTTGAGACTGAACAGATTCGTGGTGACCTTGATACACAGGATTTGAGCCGGGCCTCGACGGCATTTGAGCTGTCGACGTTTCTGGTGCGCAGGGCCGAACGTCGCGGAGAGGATTCTGCCGCCGCGAAAAGTTCACAAACCACCGAGTTTAACGATTTGCTTGCGCGCGCCCAATCGCGCGGCTACATTTCTGAATCTGCCTTGCGCCGGGTGGAGATTGAAAGCGAGCGAAACGCATTCTGGTTTGGCCCTTTCGACGGTGAAATCTCGAATGCTGATTTGCGCGCCATGTTGGCCCGGCACTTCGGCACTGAGCACGTCTACAGCGCCAGCGGCCTGAGCATGTATGGCAACTGTTCGTTTCGATTTTTTGCCAGCCGCGTGCTCAGGCTCGAACCGCGAACTGAGGCCGCGCTTGACCTGCAGGCGATCGATGCCGGCAAGCTGCTGCACGATATCCTGAGAAGATTCTTTGAGGGGCATCGCAGTCAGTATTTACCTTCCCAGGATCGAGAGGCCCTGCGTGCCGATCTGGCCAGGGTCGCGGATCAGGTATTTGATGAGCACGAACGGCTGGTGCCACCACTTAACCGGCGCATCTGGGAGATCGATCGCGAGATTCGCAAATTGATTCTCGATCAGGTCCTGCTCTACGAACTGCGTCTGCAAGAGCGAACCAACGAGCGCGGTATCCGGCCGGCCTATTTTGAATTGGCTTTTGGGCGGGCATCGCAAGCCAGCGATCCAGGGTCGTCAACGGAATATTTGAAATTGAACCGCGCGAGCGCAGACGCGAATGAGATCGCGCTGGTCCAGGGCCAAATCGATCGCGTAGATGTAAACGAGCAGGAAAAGGTCGCCGTTGCTTACGACTACAAGCTTTCGCAGGGCGCGAAGCTCGAGGACATCGAAGCGGGACGCCAGGTGCAGATTCCCATCTACCTAGCAGCGCTCGAGCAATTGTTCCTGCCGGAATTTGATTTGGCCGGCGGCGGGTATTACCGTCTGCGCGGATCTGGAGCGCGTCTTAATCAGGGAATGTACCGGACACAGTTCGCCGATTGCACCAGCGTTACCAGCACCAGGACGAAGCTGGACGAGATTGAGTGGCAGCGCATCCGCAGTGAAGTGCAGAAAAGAGTCTGGGAGTTCATCGACGGCATGCGCGCCGGCGACTTTCGCGTCCGGCCGTCCCAGGGGAAAGCGACCTGCAAGTTCTGTGATTACGCGCCGGTATGCCGGTACGATACGTATCGAATTAGTCGCAAGCGGACTTGAACTTTCTTCGAACCTATACGACCTATAGGACCTATCTGACCTATGGAAAACATGGATCGAGTCGATCACAACGACAAGGCCCTCCGCAAACACGTACTTTCTCTCTTGAGCGGCCGCAACGCGCATATTGGTTTTGAAGATTTCATCGCGGACTTTCCCGTTGAAGCTTGCGGTCAAAAGATTGAAGGGTTGCCCTACACGGCCTGGCAGGTTTTGGAGCACATGCGCATCGCGCAGTGGGACATTTTGGAATTCAGTCGCGACGCTGCTCATGTCTCGCCAAAGTTTCCCAAGGGCTATTGGCCTGACCCGGACGAACCCGCCAATTCGGAGCTTTGGAAAGATACCGTCGAGAGGTTTCGCGAAGATTTGAAACAGATGGAAGAACTCGTTGCTGACCAGTCAATCGATCTCTTTGCGAAGATCCCGCACGGCAAAGGACAGACCATCCTGCGCGAAGCGCTGCTCATCGCCGATCACAACGCTTATCACCTGGGAGCGCTGTTGGTGATGCGCCGGATACTGCTGACGCCACCAATCCAACAGTGAACCGGCGATGGTACCAGCGTGATATGATTCGATACGCTAAAGGCAGAATCGAGCGTTGCAGTCGACTCGCGACCAACATCCGCCACAAAAAGTAGCAGCACTCTTATGCATCCTATGAACGTCACAGAATCCCAGGACGTCTCGCGGGCTATCGCAGATGCGCTCGAGCGCGCTCAAAAGTCTCACCGTGAAGGATCGACGACTCTGGCAATAGAGCAGCTCGAGGCCGAGCTGGAAGAATCGCCACAGGCGTCCGACCTGCTGCAATTCAAGGGGCGCGTCTCTCTGGCCGTCGCAATTGCCGAGTTTTGCGTTGCCGCGGGGGATCGGGGAAAGGCGTTAACGACTTTGGCTACGGAGGCTGTTTCTGCTAAAGCGGCGTTTCAAAATATCAAAGCCGCCGGCACTGAGGACGAGAAAAGAATGGCCTTTCGCGGGCTCGTGCAACTGCGAGATTTTCACAGGCAGATAGCTTTGATCGGCAGGCCGGCTCCTGAGTTCGCGGTTAAGGAGTGGATTATCGGCCCCCCCACGACTCTCGCGGATCAGAAAGGCAAGGTCACGATTCTGGAGTTTTGGGCGACGTGGTGCAAGCCTTGCGAGCAGATGTTCCCTAAACTAAATGAACTTCATCAGAGCTATGGCGCCCAGGGCCTCGTCATCCTCGCGCTTACCAGGTTTTTCCTCGCTTACGGCCAGGAGCAGGCGCAACCCGACGAGTTAGCGCTCATTCGCACCTTCGTTGAAAATCATGGGGTAGAGTTCAGGGTAGGAGTCTCAGAAGACGAGGAGACTCAAACTACTTTCGGCGCAACGGGCTTGCCGATGATTGCGCTGATCGATCGCCGCGGCATCGTGCGACTAATTACCGTCTCTACGGAGGACGAGAGATTCAAGTCGACGCTGAACGAATGCCTAGACGAGCCGGGCTAGGAATCTCACAGAAATCCGCAGCCCCTGCCTGTTTTCAAGCCCGCCAGCCATGACGCGTCCGAAAAATCGACGCTGTTAAAAAGGTTGCAAATCCAGCACCTCGCTGTTAGCATGCCGCAGCCCAAAACTGTTTCCATCTTGCATTAAGGACATCGGGAGTCTTCCCATCGGAAGTGGCTCTATCGAAGCGAGGCTTGGATCGTTTCCGCAAAACGTTTCCAATCACTCGTCTACCTTACGAGAATCGTGGCAGCATCTGACTTCTAGTCGTCGCGGGTTTCTCTCTTCAAGCTAATGCGTGGGCACGGAACCTTTGCGTCGTAACGAAAAGAACCACGATTCGAATCGGGCATGAATTGCCGGTGAGACCAGAAATGCAAAATGATAAATCCTGTTAGCGTCGCGTGCGGCTACGCTGTTTGAAGGACCGCCGGAGAATTTATCTATCGTGGGTCCTTGTTTTCTCAACTTGTAACAAACTGCTGAAAAGGAGAGGTGGAGTTATGGCTCTAGTGAGCACAATGCCCGCCAAAGGGCAAGAAGCTAAGGTATACGACATCCCTGATGCCGAACTTTCAAAATTCCAAACTGTTGAGGGCAAGCAGGCCCCCTATGACGAGGCCAAAGACAAGGTGTCTCAAGGTACGGAACTCGCGGGTGGCATCGATCTGGACAAGGCGGATGTCCAGGCCTACGGCCATGTCTGCATCTGCTATTTTGTCTGGGGTGGCCGATGGTGGTATCGCTACCAATACTGTTGGCAGCACTGCCCGTAGTACCGGTCCGCGCTCAACATTTAAGCTCTCAGGAAATCGAAAGACCTGGTTTTTGCTTTGTCGCTTCCAGCCGGAGGAATACTGGAGTTGTGTCCGGGCGGTCGTTTGCGCGAACCTCGGATCATTTCCTTCCACCGGCTGAAGCTAGGCCGGAGAGGTTTCAGCTAGGGCGGTCGATTGCTGCTTGTCGGCGTTCTCCCTATTCCTTTGTGCAATCGCATAAAGAATGGTTTTGATTTGAAAGGGAGTCAGGTCGGGCCGCGCTTCCAGCATCAGCGCGACAATGCCGGTGATGTACGGACAAGCAAAGCTGTTTCCGGTTAACTGACGATAGCCGCCTCCCGGCCAGGTCGTTTCGATTTGCACGCCCGGCGCAACCAACTCAATCACATCTCCATACTGGTATCCGAAATTGAAAGGCTCACCGCCGGCCCTCTTTGTTACCGAGACCAGTGATGAAGAGAAGATCGAAGGCGAACTCGCCTGCGGCAGATTGTTTGCCGCCGCCACCAGGATTACGCGATCGCGATAGGCCCGATCGAGCAATTCGTGCAGAGGTCCCCAGAAATCCCGCTTCGTCGTTCCCAAAGACAAATTGACCACTTGCATTTTTTGTTTGATGGCATAGTCAACACCCATCAGGAACATCTCGCCTGAACCGGAAGCGTTAGGACCCAGAACCTTGACGCTATAGAGCTCTACGTCCGGCGCAATGCTGGTAATAATGCCGGCGCATGCCGTTCCGTGACCCGCCTGGTCGCCCGAGGTCGAAGGCTTGAAGGTAATCTGGCCACCCTCAGGAACAGCTTCCACCGAGCCCTTGATCTTGCCCTTGAGCGCGGGATGTTCGGTGTCGATTCCGCTATCCACCACGGCGACGCGCACACCGCGACCGGTGCGGCCCTGCCACAGGTCTTCCGGTCGGATTCCCGCCCACAAGTCGCTGAGAGCGTTCGTTGTGCCAACGGCAGAATCAGACTGCGCCATCTGTCATCTCTCCTTGTTCCAAAGCAAGTGTGACGGTTAGAAATTGAAGTAACTGGAACTGGATGCCGAGTTCTTCGCGGTAAAACGCGCGAGCGTCTCGAGCAAGTCGCGACACATTTCGCGCTCGGCCTGACCGCGGCCGACAATCTCACGCAGAGACACTGCCAGCAACAAAAGGTCGCGATGTTCGGGCGCCGCGTCGCTGCTTTTGAGCCACTCGCGCAGCTCGTTGTCGGCTTGGCCTGATTCTCCGGACTCCGCAGAGGTTTTGATAATCCGATCGAAAAGAGATTCAACCAGCACAGCCAACTCATAGGAGTTGAGCAGGTGCGCTATGGTGTCGGCGAACTGCGCGGCCCGGTCCATTTCTTCAGGCGTAAAAGGCGGATACGGAGGCTCACCCGGCCGATTGACGAATTCCAGTACCCCGATGGTTTCGTTTCCGGATCGCAGCGGAGTGGCCAGGAGCGTGATCGTCTTAAAGCCCACCGCCTTATCCGCTCCAGACCAGAAAGATCCTTCCGAACTTACATCATTGACGGCCATCGGCTGTCCGGTGGAAAAAACCAGTCCGGCAATTCCCTTTCCCGGCGGTATGCGAATCTTCAGTAACTGGTCCTCTAACTCGCTGACGGCAAGCAGAAATCTCAACCCGCCCTCGTTACCATCCCGGACCAGCACCGACGCGTCCGCCGAACCCACGGAATCGGCAGCAACCTTGAGAATATCGTCGATGGCTTGTTTGAGCGGCGCGGACAAGGAATTCGAGATGTCTATAGCCGCAACTTTCTCGCTCACTTGTTCCGCGTGCGTCGCTTCCCCGCCGTTCCCACGATTTGTTTCTGTCGGATTATTATTGTCGGACATGCAATCTTACTTCCCGCGAAGATACTGGCGGCGTTAGGCCTCAAGTACCAACTCAGCTTGGCCTTTCGAGCGGCTAACAATCAAGACCGGACCTGAGAAGACGCATTATACATTTGGCGGGAATTTGTGCAACGAACGATTTGATCGAGTCCGGCGAGCTTAGGAAAAAATTTGCGCCGTCGCTTTTGACTGTCAGTGTCGAGGCAGAGTAGCATGTGCGTTCTCTAAAATCCGAAAAACATCGAACCACGGGATCATTTATGAATTCAGCCACGCCTGCTTCTTCAGAACCTTCAACACCAGGACAACTACCGCCTCAGCTCCAATCGGTCCTCGAGCAGGCCTTTCAGTTTCAGCAGAAGGGCGATATGGATCGCGCGGTGGCGACGTTGCAATCGGCGCTTGACGAGGCTCGTCAGAACGAAGACCTGGGCTATAAGACGCGTTTCGTCCTCGCCATGATGCTGCCGCAGTACCATCTGACCAATGGAACCGTCGCGCAGGCGTTGGAGATTTTGGAAACTGAGGTCGCTTTCGCGCGCGAACGGCTCAAGGCGATTAAGGCCACCGGGACGACCGAACAGAAGCAGTATGCCAATCGCGTATTCGTCGAGCTGAGGGATTATCAAAGCCGTCTGAAGTTGCTGGGCCAACCCGCCCCTGAGATCTCTGTTAAGAAATGGATCGTCGGCGAGCCGGCGACTCTGGCGGATCTGCGCGGACAGGTGGTACTGCTCGAGTTCTGGGCCACCTGGTGCAAACCCTGCGAGCAAATGTTTCCCAAGCTTAAGCATCTCGACGAAGAGTACGGCCAGCGAGGATTGAACGTTATCGCGCTCACGCGGCATTATCTCGCCTATCGCGGAACGCCTGAGGCTCAAGCTGAGGAACTCGCGCTGATGCGCAAGATGGTCAATGATCACGGATTGACTTTCCGCGTCGGAGCGTCAGAGGACGAGCAAACCCAGGATCTTTACGGCGCCGCCGGCGTGCCTACGATGGCCATTATCGATCGCGCGGGCATCGTGCGGCATTTCTACGACGGCGACGAACAGCGCCTTCAACAGGTTCTGGAAGATTGTTTGGCCGCTGTTTCCTAATCGCTAAAATCTGACTTGTCAACCAGATTGATCGATGATAGAGTGCCCGCGCTCGATTCAAACCCATCCCGTATGGTTTGCTTTTATGGCGGTTACTGGGGCCTGTCGGCGGTTTTTTGTCTTAGGGTTCTACCGTAACTCCCGTACGGAATTTCTTAGCCACTTAGTGCAAAAAAAGTCAGGCGTTGCGTCTATATCATCGGACGTTTGCCAAGCAAGTGAATCGAGGTAGAAAACAAAACTACCAAAACCGCGTTCTTCAAAGACCGGTATAACCCTTAACTGTTCGAAAGGAGATAGAGACAACCATGGCGTTAGTTTCAACAATGGCCGAAAAAGGCCAATCATCGAGGATTTTTGACATTCCCGACGGTGACCTGCAGAAGTACAAACAGGTTCAGGTAGAGGAATCGAAGTTGGCCCAATCGGGAGAGGCGGTCGCGGGTACGGAGAACGCGAAGGAACTCGAAGCGGCGAGTCCGGAAGGCGATGTTCAAGCCTACGGCGGCTGGTGTCGATGCTACTTCCGTATGGCCGGAGAGTGGTGGTACAAGGATCAGCCGTGCAGCTGGCCGTGCCCGCCGCTTTACTAAACACATCGCTGACTGCATCGGCGCGGGTTCCACGATTTGGCGCGCTGACAGCTTCACAGTAATCACAAACACCTGCTGATCGCCGAAACGCGGCGGCAGGTGTTTGTGTTTTTCCCGCGCTTCCTTCCCACTGACAGCCAAGGTGTTGATGACCCGCCGGGACACTCAACTCCCCTCAGCGATTGATGGGCCGTCAAACTCCTGGACACTCGCACGACGGTGCGCATCGACCGCGAAAAAGTTTTTTACATTCCGCTCGACAATAAGTATTATGGGTCGCTCCAACGGGCCGCTTTCGCCAAGCTCTTCGGGAAAGTTCTAAACACACCGAAACCTCGACGACTTGGTGCGCAGCTCACTCAGTTTCTTTGCGGAAGCTTTTTAGTCTTCAGCAGCAAATCATTTCTTGAAGTCCAGAGGAGGCAATAATGTCCGATTCCCCGCAGCCCGGAATGGTTCCAATTGAAGATGGCGCCGCGCCGCCAAACTTTCCCGGCGGCGGACCGGCGCCCGAAGGCGCCGAGTCAGCGCGGCCTTATCCCGGCGGCATGATGCAGATCGAAGCCCCAAAGGTTAAGGGTTGGCCCTACGTGCGGCGCTCACTCAAGCTTCTCAGCAATCACAAAGGGATCGTAACAGCGACTATGCTGTTGACGCTGGCATCGAATCTCGCGCCATTCGTAATCGCCGCCGCATTCGGACCTCTGGTACAAATCCTCGGCGAGGCCGCTCAGGGAAACAGAATGGGAAATGTTTGGGGGATAACGGGCTCGCTCTACAGCAAGGCGAACCCCAGCACGACCGGCTTCGAAGGATGGCTGGCGACGCCCTTGAGCTTCACCACAATCTTCGTGATCTGGGCCGGCGCGACTGTCGGCGTGGTATTGCTGCGTTTAGTAAACACCTGGATGATGGCAATCTTCGAGCAAAACCTGCACGCAGAAGTCCAGGAGCGTGTCTACAATCATCTGCAAAACCTTTCCCTTGATTTCTTCACCGGCGGGAAGACCGGCGCCCTGATGCAGCGAATTCTCCACGAAACACAGAACGTTCAGCGCGTCCTGACGCAGGTGCTGCTGCCGCCGTTAGTGCAGGCAATCGCGCTCGCAATTGCTCTGCTCTACATGATCGGATTGAGCTGGCAAATGACCTTGATCTCGTTCGCCATCGCGCCGCTCGCCTTCTTTCTGTTTCGTTATGCGCTCAAGAAGCTAGAGCGCGCCGCGAACGAGTCCATGACCACGACCCGCGACTTGAGCGGAGAACTTAACGAGTCCCTTAGCGGCATGGCGGACATCCAGGTCTTTAACGCGCAGCCGGCACGGAGTAAGAGATTCAGCGTGGCCGTCAGAACGGCGACGCGAGCAACCGCGAAAGTTTTTATCTGGATGCAAATCACCAATACCAACTCTGAGATTTACATCGCGCTTACGTCCGCCCTGGTGCTGGGAATCGGCATCGCTTTCGGCCCCAGGCTGGGATTGGGACTGGCCGGCGTGGTCGCGTTTTGGGGACTCGTGCCCAACACCTTCACGCCAATCCAGGGAATCATTTCTTCGTACACGGCTTATCAATCGATGCTTCCGGGCATCATTGCTACCTATGAACTTCTGGACACCAGATCATCGGTGGTTGAAAAACCCAACGCGCGCAAACTGCCGGAGGTTCACGGCAACGTGAAATTCGATAACGTCGTCTTCAGTTACACCCTCGGTCAACCAGTCCTCGATGGGGTTTCGTTTGACATCAAGGAAGGCGAGACAATTGCCCTTGTCGGATCGATAGGCTGCGGCAAGTCGACCATCATGAACCTCATCCTGCGTTTTCTGGATCCCGACTCGGGCCGGGTTTTTGTTGACGGCATCGACACGACTGAGGTGACGCTCGATTCACTGCGCACGCAGGTGTCAAAGCTTTCGCAGTTTCCTTTCTTCCTTAAGGACACGATCAGAGAGAATGTACGGCTGGGCAAACCGGATGCAACCGACGCCGAGGTTGAGGAGGCGTGTAAGCTCGCACAGATACATGATGTAATCCTAAAATTCAGGTCACCGAACCCTGACGGCCCCAAAAGCTACGAGATGACCGTTACGGACTCATTCCCTTCGGGCGGCCAGAAGCGCCTAATCGCGCTCGCGCGCTGTCTGATTCGCCAGCCGGAAGTGCTGCTGCTGGATGAGCCGACCGAGAGCCTCGGTGCCGAGGATATTAACCGGCTGGTTACGGTAATTCGGGATTATGCCAAGGGTGCGAATCCGCGCACTTGCTTTGTCATCAGCCACCAGTTGGGTTTTGTCGCCAGCGTGGCGGATCGGATCATCGTCCTGGACCAGGGCAAGCTTGTAGACACGGGAACCCACGATGAACTGGTAGCGCGCGAAGGCTTGTATAAAACACTCTATGAGCTGAAGAACGTCGATCCGGCGCTGCTGCGTACACGCCCCAGCGAACCCGAGGGGGCCCCGCCGATGATGGCGGGCGCTATGCCGGCGTAGGGACGTGGACCTGTCCGGCGCCCGCTCGTTTGCAGGTTGTGGATTGTTGCCGCGATAATCAGCTCCCACGCGCTTTGTCAGGCATTCGAAGCTAACCCGCTGGCTGCACCGTTCCGGCGGTGAATTGTCTTAACGAGTTTTCTTCCTGATCAATCCATGATCGACTTGAAGAGACTAATCACTCAAACCTCGCAACTCTTTACTGCCGGTGTGATCATTGCCTTGATCTGCCTCAATCGACTTTTTTACGGGCTCTCTGAAACAGAATCAAGGATTCGCTCATATACTTATGAAGAGTATTAGAGCGGTTTAGGCTTGAGGGTGTCCACAAATGCGGCTATGCGCGGAGCACCTGTCTACTTTTGTCTAACCTTGTCATCCTGCTTTTGGTAAGACGGCGGTTTACAGGTAAATCAACATAACGGCATTTGGCCAGTGATTGGCGCGCGTGTTGCACCACGGTCGGACACTATTCCTCATCTGTAATTCCACGCTGACCTGCCAGGCTCCCGGCAGTCCCAAATAAAGGAATTACTCACAAAGGAGTGTCTCCCATTAGCCTCGCTAAATTGATACACCTTTTGAAAGCCCCACACTTGTAAGAACTTTCAACCCGCTCGTTGGTGAACAAGTCTTCTTTTTGCTCACCTCTCTTCTGGCGTGAAGGCAGACAACTGTCTTCACTTTACAACCTCGCATTTCAAATAGGAGAAAAACATCATGACTAGCAAAGAACCCTCTAAAAAGGACGCAAAACAGGGCAAGCAGGGCGCTCAGAGTTTTCAGGAGCCGCCGACTCAGCAATCCCAACAAACCGATGACCAATACAGCGAGGAGGCTGGTGTGCACAGTTTCAGTGAGCCAAGCACAGAGCAAGGGTTTAGAGAAGAGGCGGAAGCGCCGGAGTCGCAAACAGCCTTCCTCGGCGTAGACGAGAATCTTCTTCAGATTAAGAGAGAGATTGAGAACCAACTCCTGCAAGGCGTAAGTCAGCAGAAAGCTTCTACTCATGCCGAAGATGCTTTTCAAGGTGCCGGCAACATCGTCGGTGTAGGTTTGGGCACCAGCATGACACCGACTGTCGGCCCGGGCGGTGAAGTAATTAGCTCGGGTGGTGAACCCGGAAAGCCGGCGCTAAACGTGTACGTGGTCGATCGAACTTCCCTAGACGAAGTCAAATCCGTGGTTGTGGATTCGATGGGTGTCTCTGCGGCCAGTGGCGATGACGTTCCAATGAATGTCATCGTGACCGGGCTAATCGAGGCGCGGCCACATACCTTCAGAATCAGACCCGCTCCCGGAGGCGTTTCAGTAGGACATTTCCGCATTACAGCCGGAACTATCGGTTGCCTCTGCGTCGGTCGAACTGCTCCCAGGAATTCGCGGCTGATGATCCTGAGCAACAATCACGTCCTCGCTAACTCGAACGGCGGGGCATTCGGCGACTGCGTTACGCAGCCCGGTCCATACGACGGCGGTAGATGTCCAGCAGATCAAGTCGCGATTCTTGAGCGGTTTGTTCCCATCAACTTCACCGGCGGTGTCAACTATGTTGATTGCGCCACTGCCTGGTGCTGGCCGGACAGGGTTCGCAGAGAATTAATCTACCTGGTGAACGGTCAGCGACGGTTCTTCAGAATCGGCAGCCAGCCCATAAACCCGGTCATTAATTGCCCGGTAGGCAAGACGGGACGCACTACGCAACTTACCCGCGGCACAGTGATTGATACCAGCGCCACCATTCGTGTGAACTATGGCGGCGGTCGGGTCGCGCTTTTCGCTGATCAGATATCGATCCGTGGAGCGGGCGGCACCAATTTCAGTGCCGGTGGAGACTCGGGTTCGTCTATCTGGGTATGGGACAGCAGTCTGCGACCTATGGGGCTGTTATTTGCCGGTGGCGGAGGCATAACTTTCGGCAATAAGATGACCAGGGTTGTCGCAGCGCTCGACATCAATCTGTACACCTAACAATAATCCGAAACGGGACCTTCGGCGCTTCAGCTTAAGAAGTAGTCCGCTTAAGATGAGCAAGCGGTGTTAAGAAAATAGCAGGAGTCGGAATGGTAGCTGGGCGCGACAAGTGGTTCCAAGCGGTTCTTTGATAGACGAGAGCATTGCCGACTGATTTATCTTCAAATGGTTTTGAACCTCAATGGCTGCCAACGAGGCTTTAGACCGATTTCATGAGCCTGGGTAGCATCAGAAGGCATTGCCTCGTCTATCCCTTAAAAAGCAGCGTATTAGGAATTCGACAAAAAATCACAGTGTGAGCCGAATCATTCAAAACTCTTGATGAACTGTCTTCTAATTCGATAATCCCTCGTGATGACTTCTGCACTATCACACGGCTCAAATCGCGTTTTTGGTCCTCATCTATTAGAATTGCACCAACCTTGACATGACTGTTTGTATCAAAGGGGCCTTCATGCCTGAAGGCGTTTCGAACGAACGTCCAAATCTGAGGTATTAGAAATGAGTGATTTTCCACACGAAGATGCAGCCATGGCTTACTATCCAGAGGAACACACAACGACCGCCTCCTCATCAGACATTGAGCGTGTGAAACAAGCACACGAGCAGGAGTTAATGTCGATCGATGGGGTGGAAGGAGTTGGAATTGGGAAGAACCCGATTGGTGGTGACGCGATCCTGGTTTATTTGCGAGATGAAGGTGCCAGGAAGCGCGTCCCAGGCAACATCGAAGGCCACCCGGTGGAGACACTCGTCACCGGCGTTATTGATGCCCTAAAGTAAACACATGCTGCCGATCGAGTGCCGAAGTTGTATGGTGAGATTGAACAGATTCTCCCGAGACGGCAGCAACAGCTCTCTGAAGAAAGGCGCGAACCAACAACCTTCGCTGTTTGATTTCACGCGCAAGAAAAGAGAAGTGGTTCTGGCTAAGACAAAATAGATGTCGAGCAAGACTTGGAATTTCTCACTGACTTCTCCGTGTCCTCTGTGGTGAATTTTTAGTGGGATAGCTTTAACACGGAGAATCACAGAGATCGCACGGAGGCCAGCCAATCTCGCTGAATTCCCTACTTCCAATCACCCAACACAATAAACGGCGCCCAGTAGTAAGGATGGGCAAAGCGCGGATCGTGCATAACGGCAAGTTGTGCGCGGCGCATACTTTCGGCTTTTGATTGTCCGGCCGCGAGTTCTTTATAGAAGAACATCATCGTGTCTTTTGTCGAAGTGTCGTTGACGCTCCACAGCGACGCTACTACCGTCGGCGCGCCCGCCTTGGTGAAAGCGCGAGAGAGACTGCTGTAAACCGCGCTGGGGTCGTAACCGCCGATGTTTGTCTCGCAGGCTGACAGGGTCACCAAGCGCGCCCCGCTAAACGAAAGCTTGTAGTTATCTTCGACGAGGTCTTTGACTGAAAGGCGGCCGGGGTCGCCGGCCAGCAGCAGATAGCTCTCTTTCGGTTCGAGGCTGTTGATGAAGCCATGCGTCGCAAAGTGTACGTAAGAGATGCCCGCGGTTGATTGCGTCATGCGCAAAACCGTGGCGTCTTTGCCGGTAATAATATTGGCGTGGATGAATATCTTCCCCAGAGAGGAAACTTCTTCAGTCGCCGCCGGCAGGCTGCCGTCCGGATTTCCCATCGCCAGCAAAGGGCGCGTGGAACCCTCGCTGTTGTCCACCGTCGTGACTGAGGCCACAGCATTCAGCAAATCAGCCGAAGCCAGGTAAGCGAAACGCTTCTGTTCGATCAGAAAACTGAGTGAGCCGTCCGGGTTCGCTCGACCGAGAGCATGAATCGGTAAGTAATAGAGTTCGCCCGCGGGTACAATCAAAAGAGTGTCTGCCGCGTCGACTTCCGTTTGCACCGGCGCAATCAGTGCCTGGTAAAGACGCACCGTAGCATCCTTGATCGGCGCAATGTCGTTTTTGAAATCCTGCTTGCCGTCATCCTTCCAAAGGACTCCGCGCGCCGAACGCTCCAGCACGCCGGGCTCGGTTGCGCCATCGAGCGCTTCGCGATATTGCATAACGAGCTTAGCTAAGTCAGTACGCTTGATTGCAACCGTGCGGATTGCCGGACCCGCATCACGCGTGACGACAAAGATGTACAGTTCGTTGTCGGTCGGAAAATACTCGAGCAAAAGAGTTTTTTCCGGCAGACGCTTGCGTATTTCGACCAGGTCGGTTGGGTTGACGGCCACCAGGCTGGCATAGGAAGGATTGGCGCGCTTCATCTTTTCCACTGCATCAACGTATCGATTCGTGGCTTCCGCCAGCTTCGCGCGCGCAGCAGTGATCTTCGTCTGGTCTCGATTAGCTTCCGGCTTTGCCAGTTCGGTAGCTAGTTCTCGTTCAGCGACTCGCAAGGCGTCAGTTTGCTCACGCAGACGATCAAGCAAAGCGCTCATTTGCGGGTCTTTGGCTTTTACGTTCGCGCCTGCGAGGGCATCAACGAGCGCCTTTGATTTGGCCCGCTCGAGATACACCAGCGCTTCGGCCGAACGTCCTTTCTTGATCAGCAGCTTGATTAGATGATCGTAGAGTTCGCGATTTCCGCGGCTGGCATTGAAGGTTTCCGAGCTCACATTCGTCGAGAGAGAGCCGGCCAAAGTCTCAACGATTCCGACTGCCTCAATGTAAGCAGCCAAAGCCTCTTCGTCACGACCGAGCCGCTCGAGCGTTAATCCCAAACTGTCCAACGTATACGCTGCATGGGCGCGCAAACCCAGGTCGCGCCAGATGCCCAGGGCTTCGCGCAAGTGTTGTTCAGAAGCCTTGAGAGATTCGCCACCTTGCTCGCTTTCAGTTCGTCCCAGCGTGCGCAGGATCGAGGCCGTTTGCGGACGCGATCCCAGAGGCCGCGCAATCTTAAGGGCGTCCTCACCCAACTGTTTCGATTCCGCCAGACGGCCCTGGTCGCGCCTCAACGCGCTCTTGAACACAAGCATACTGGCGATGCCCCAGGCTTCGTTCTTGCGGACGAATTCGGCCAGCGCCGCTTCGATAGGAGCCTCAGCAGCCTGATAATTACCGCGCTCGCGTTCGATTCTCGCCAGCGCCACATAAGTACCGGATAAGAAAAAACTCCCGCCGACCAGGCTCGCACTCAACGCATTCGCTTGCTCATAGGCTTTGACGGCGTTATCAAGATCGTTCTCGTCCTCATACAGCATGGCGCGATAACTAATCACCGTCGAGCGCTGGGCATTGACCATCAGCGCGGCTAAGTTAAAACGCTCATCCTCGTCCCTGGGCGGCGTGAATCCGCTTTGACGGCGATGCGCTGCCACGTCGACGCTTTTGACATCATTGCGGCCGCTCGCACGCAGCCAGCTCAGCAACTCGGCTTCGTCGGGCGCGCCAAACGCGTAGAGCTGTGGCGCATCGTTGAGTACGCCCTGGTACTCTCGATCTGCTTCGCGATAGTTGCCTTGCCTCGCGAGGATTCTGCCAATCGCCAATCTGGCATCGAGCGCCTTGCCGGCGCGAGCGAGGATATCAATGTTATTCATCTGCGCCTCGCTCGAGCGGAGATCCTCGCGGGACTCGGCGCTGAGATCGTAAATGGCCGGAAGCACTCCGGGTCTGGTCTGCTCGATTACCTGATGATAACGAACCAGTGCTCCGTTCCAATCATCGGCATCGTCGGCGATTTGAGCGAGCAGATAGAGGGTTTCATAAAGCCCACGATGACGCGGATCGTTGGTGCGCAGGGTAAGAGCTTCTTCAGCCGCCGATCGGGCCTTGGCATAATCTCCGGCTTTACGATAAGCGTTAGCTGTCTGGTCCAGGCCGTGTGCGACCTTTTCCGGATCGCCTCCGCGTCGCGCCAGGGCAAGTCTCGCATCCGCGATTCTCGCTATTTCAACCAGATCGTTGCGCGCCGACGCGAGGCTGTCGAGATAGGCGAGCATTGAGTTGGTGAAACTTTCGATCACCCCGGCTGCGGCTCGACGATAATCAGCCGAGGTGCTTGCATCAATCTTTGCCTGCAGGGTCTTGCTTGTATCCGAAATTTTCTTTTCGATTAGTGCCTTCTCGACCCGATAGTTCTCGCTTTGCAAAACCTCTGCGCGTGCGTACCACTCGCCACCTTCAACGTGGCGCCCTAAGGCCGCTAGCGCACCGCCAAATTGTATTTCCAGACTGGCCAGCGTTTTTGATTCTTTCAGACGTGGCTCTTCGCCAATCGTTTCCTGCAAAACCCGCTGCTGTTCTTCGAGGGCCGAAAGCAACGCGGCGTGCACGCCCTCCTTGTCCCCGGCATTCCGCAGGACTGTAGCCAGCATCGAGAGCGCATTGATTCTGCCCTTGCGAAGTTCGGGCAGGAGTCTGGCCCGCTCGGCCGCGCTGGAGAAGAACGTCGCCGCGTCTTTCCAGTTCTCCAAAGCGTAGGCGGCGTAAGCTCGGACGAGAGCGGCCTGATAAAGCCCAACCGGATCATTCCATTTTTTCCAAATCGCCTCAGCGTGATCCAACGGTGGGCCCACGTCGTCCATGCGCTTCTCACGCAGCGCAAAGAAAGATAGTGAGCCCGAGAAGCCGGCAACGGCCAGCTCAATTCCTTCTGCGGCGGACAATTCGAGGGTGCGTTCGGTCAATTCACGCGGCGACCCGGGCGGGGCGTCCTTACCCGCGTCCTTCTCGGCGTCACGAAGATGAGCAACCTGGACCAGGTACAGAATCTGCTCGATACCCTGGCCCGCGTTTGTAAAACCGACACCCGGCTTTTGCTCTTTCGACCATTCATCGAGCTTTGCTTCGAGAGCCGCATTCTCGTCATCACTCTCGGCCAGGAGCTTGCGCGTCTGCTCGGCGAATTGCAGCGGCGGACTGTCGTAGAGCCGCGCGGTTACGGCCGCGAACAATAGCTCGCGATAAAGAAAACGCGCTGCCACGCGATTGCCATTGATTGCCGAACGCGCCGAAGCTTCCTTTTGAGCGGCAACCAACGGTCGAAGCTGCTGCCATAAAGGAAAGGCCAAAGAGGAGGATTGCCCGGCCGCTTTGGTTGTTTCCTGTCTAAGCTTTTGGATCAGCGAATCGTAGTATGCTTTTGCTTCGGCATCGTTTGGATTTTCGCTGAGAAGTTCGCTGGCAATGCCCAAAGCGTCGTACCAAACGCCGTATTCTTCAAAGATGCGGGCCTGCGCCAGGCGTTCGGCTGCGCTCTTTGGCGAGGCGAGCTTCGCTTTCTCCAAAGCTGCTTTGATCTGCGCGGCGTCTTCGCCCGCCAGGACAAAGAATGTCGCCACCGCGCCCTGTTTTCTTTCCATCACGCCCGCGGTTGAGACCCGCCAGGAATAAAGTTTGCCGGGAGTCAATGCCGGCGCATCCGCCGGATAGGCGAACTGTGCGGTCTTCACATCGGTTTCGAAAACAATCGGGGCCGACGACTCGGCGCCTTCACGCATCGTCAAATGATACGAAACAGCCCCTGGTTGTGGGGCCCACGCAAAAAATGGTCGGGGATTATAGGCGAGACCTTCATAGGGCGCGATCGGTTTCAGCGGGCCACGGGTGGCGCCGGCGGCGATGAGTCGCGACGATGCATCGCGTCCGGTTTGTTCAAATCCGCGCGAACCGGACGGAGGTTTTGGCAAAGGTCGGCGCGGCTTGGTGTCCTGGGCCGGCAACGTGAAATTGAAACTGCTGATGCCTACGGAGATTGCACAGACAAAGATTACCAGGAACCGGGAAGCGAGGGTCAAGATTCTCAACACGGTCAGGGTCCTTTTGCTATTGATGTGTTTCTATTTTTCGGGCTCAGTCGCGGAATCGTTCTGCTTTGGTTTGCTGAGATCATCCGCTTCTTGATCGGTGTCGGGATTCTGATAAGCGAAGACTGCGTCTTCGCCGGACGAAGGTACCACCTGTGAGGCCAGAGAGTCTAACCATTGACGCAGACGGCTCGGCGAATCCTCGGGGATCGTGACTTCATCATCGCTGGAGGGGAATGACTCAAGACGGATCAAACGCGCCGACGCGCTGCGACACGATTCACAAGCCAGCAGATGAGAGACTATCGTCGCGGACTCGTCTTCGCTGAGCCGGCCTTCGACAAACGCACCGAGCGCATCTTCATCAAGATGCGCCGCTGAGTAAATCGCCGTTGCCACGTCTGGAGGGCAGTTGAGACGTTCGTGGATCAGTTGACCAATGGCTTCCATCTCTTTATCTGTTTCCGCTCGTGTCACTGATTAAGTTACGAGGCCTGCTCAATCTGAGACTTTGGCTCTCCCTTCGTAAGACTCCCGCGCTCTGCGCGACGTGCGTCGAGATTTACTCCCTGTCCCAGATCTTCGGTCGCAATTCCGCGACAAATTTCGATCTCCGCCGGGCTCAGTCCGTGCTTGTCACCAAGCTCTGCGTGAAACCGATCCAAAACCTTCCGGTAAGCCTTCTCGAGCCAGCGCATCACCGTCGATTCATGCACCCGTTTCGATCGCGGCTGGTCCCCGCGCTTGGATCGGCGCTGAAACCAGCGTCGAATCGGTGACTTTGGCTCTTCCACGATGCGGGCGATTTCGCGCAGCTTGAGACCGTCAACGTGATAGTAAAGCAGCAGCAAGGTTTCGTGATCGTCGAGGGTCGCCAGGGCTTGATCCAACGCCGCGACTGTCACTGAACGGTAACGCTTGCGCGTCACGTTAGCGAGCATCGCGTCTTCGGCGCCCCGCGCCCGCGCGCTGTCGCTTTGCTTTTCACGGGTTTCTTCGCTGCTGCCTGACCAGTTCTCCAGAGGCACTTCGTCCTGCCGGCCCCGATACAAATCCACCACCGCATTCGACACCACGGCCCGCAGCCAGCCCCGCAACGTGCCGCGACCGGTGTAGCTGCGGAACTTCGACTGACGCACTCCGGCAACTAATTTGGTGCCGAACAGCTCGGCGTAGACGGAATCGATCACTTCATCGGCGTCTGTCCCGGTACTGGCAAGATGACGCGCCAAACGCTCAATGAAAGGCCGATACTCCAGATCAAAGTGTTGCCAGGCGTGTTCGTTTCCGCGTTCGCAAGCGAGCGCGAGATAGAGATCCGCATTCTGAAGCTCGTTGATGAATTCACGAATCTCTTTGACGGTTGGCGCGACGCCGCCTTTTGCGAATCTAACGAGGTACTTATCTATGGCGCCGGTAATAGCCGCGCGAAAATCCTCCGCCGTCAGGCCGTACGTTGGAAAAGTTTCGGCACAGCGGGAATAAATTGAATCCACGTCGGACGCGCAAGCAGACAGATTCTTCAAATGCTCCGCTTCAGACGAAGGCGTGGTGTGTCGTTTGGGGCGGTCGATCAAAGCGCGACTATCATATTGGCAAAGAGCGTGCGCGAGCAACTGCGAAGATACGCGGCCCGGTCTGAGACGGTAATAATCCCCCAGTATTTGGATGGAATGCTGCATGATGCCGACCACGGCCAGTTCAACCGCTCGCAGTATCCATCCGGCGTTGTCCCCACTCCTATCGCCAAAAAGAGACCGCTCCGATCGACCTGGCTACTAATGTGGACGCGATTAGAGTGGGTTTTTGCTTAAGGAAGTAAGGTCAATCATTTAACAGCGCGAGAGATTGAAGTCTTCATTGAGGAGCAGTGGCCCCGACAACGGCCACAACAAAGGGATTAGTGTCCAACTCTCGGCGCTAGAAGAGGCGCCGGCGCTGAACGCTGCTCTTGCTTGGGTCCTTAGGCTCCAGTTCCATCTCTCGCGAAATATATGAATTGGCCTCGGGCCGCATAAAGCTTCCAAGCCTGTTCGGTCAAATCTGTGACCAACTAATGTTGCGAGGCTTCGCGTCTTTTCGCGAGGAGGGCATCGATGGACCACCGTCCCGGTCCGGCCAATAACAGAAATGCACAGGTCATAAGTTGCGCGTACTCCGAGCGTATCTCGTGCAGCACCGCCCAGAAACCCACTTGTGGTGGCACAGGCGGCAACGGGAGCGGCGAGGTTCCCAGGAACAGCGGAATCTTCGTCGATGCCATCGCCACCAGCATCTCGATAATGAATGGCACGGCGATCAGGCGCGTCAGGAAACCCGAGAGCAACAGGATGCCGCCGATGATCTCGAACCAACCATCCGCGGTGGCTGTGAAATGCGGCGCGGGAAATCCCAACTTGGTGAAACGTCCCACACCCTGATTCGGGTAAACGAATTTAAGGATGCCCTCCCAGAGAAATACACCTCCAACCATCAGTCGCAGCAAGAAGGTTGTGGCCGGGCCGTCAATCGGCGGATCAAATATCCAGTTAGTGAGTTTGTTCATTGTCAGTCAGTCCCCCTTTTCGCTAATTGCCTTTGCCTGTACAGACCATTTCAGGTGTGTGAATATTCCCGCCAGACATTCCCTCAGTGGTGCGGGAATAAATGTGACCGATCATCAGTCTTTGCTTAGAAGGCGTCGTTCGGTTGATCAGCGAGGATGTTCGTTGCCGGAGGAAAGCAAAACTGCTCAGTTCGAGACAATTGCACTGCCGCACTTCGGCGCTGCGTACAACCTGGCCCGGTGGCTGGTGCGAGACGATCACGACGCTGAAGATGTGGTGCAGGAAGCTTACATGCGTGCGTTCAAGTTCTTTGGCGGCTATCGCGGAGGTGATAGCCGGTCGTGGCTGCTAACCATCGTGAGAAATACCTGCTACACGTGGCTGCAACAAAACCGCTCACGGGAATTGAGCGAACCGATTGACGATAAGCTGGATGAGGTTGGAATCAGCACTGAAAATCCCGAGACCATCTTATTACAAACCGTCGATTCAAAATTGGTGAGACTGGCGCTGGAAGAACTGCCGATTGAGTTTCGCGAAGTTTTGATTATGCGCGAGATGGAAGACCTCTCCTACAAGGAGATTTCCAGCATCGCCGATCTGCCCATTGGCACGGTCATGTCGCGTCTGGCTCGCGGTCGCAAACGGCTGCGCGAGCTCTTGGTGAGTCGCGTGAGCAAGGAGACTTGAATTGATTTGTCAGGAGGCGCACAGGTTGATTCATCCGTATCTCGACGGCGAGTTGGACCTCGTCAGAAATCTGGAGATCGAAGCGCACCTGCATGACTGCCAGACGTGCGCGCAGGCTTACAGTGAACTTCGCAGTTTGCATTCCGCAGTCGGCGCCACCGCTCTGCGTTTTGAGCCGCCTGCGGCTTTGCGAGATCGCGTACGCTCAGCCATACGTAACGAAAGCGAAGTGACGAATCGATCGTCGCGTCTTTCCTGGCGTTGGATGATTCCGGCGGTATGGTTTGCCGTGCTGGTGATCATCGCTTGGGGGTTGATTGTGCTCCTAAGTCGTCCGTCAACAAGCGATCTCATGGCGCAGGAGATCGTTTCCAGCCATGTGCGCTCGCTGATGGAGAAGCACCTGACCGATGTGCCATCTTCGGACCAGCACACCGTCAAGCCATGGTTCGACGGCCGGCTCGATTTTTCACCCCCGGTAAAAGATTTAGCTTCGGCCGGATTCAGCTTGGTAGGCGGGCGGCTTGATTATGTCGGCAATCGGCCCGTCGCCGCCCTGGTCTATCAGCATCGGCAGCATTACATTAACGTTTTTGTCTGGCCGTCCACCGCAGCATCGGACGTTTCGGGGAAAGCTCTTGTTCGCCAGGGCTACAACCTGATTAGCTGGACCAATGCAGGCATGAACTACTGGGCCATTTCAGATCTCAATCTCGCCGAGCTACAGCAGTTCGTTCAGCTACTACAAAATGATAGCGCGGCGGTTCAAACTCGCGATTACATCTTAGCCACTGGATTTGCTCCAGAATCAGGACAGGGCAAATCGTTAAGTTGACCGGTTGTTCTATCTTCATCGCTCGGTTGTCAGCCTCGCTCAAGTCGATTCACTTTGCTTCCGCAGTGGAAGCGCTCGATTCGGATTTCGGCTTCTTCCTGGCGATCGTCAACACCGTCGTGCTCTTGGTCTTGCCTTTGACTTTTGCTTCGCCCAGCGGCTTCATCTCGTATGCATCACCGAGCAATTGCGCGGTCGCTTCGCTGATCAGGATCGGCACGCCGAATTCTTTGGTCGTTGATTCAAGCCGCGCCGACAGATTGACCGTGTCGCCGATGACCGTGTATTCCAGACGGCGCACCGCTCCAACGACTCCACACGTCGCCAGACCTGTGTGAATGCCGCAACCAATCTTGACCACGGGACGGCCGGTGCCTTCCCAATCTTTGTTCATGCGCTCGACTTCGTCGAGCATCGCCAGACCACAATCGACAGCCGCGCGCGCTTCTTCTTTGTCACCCCGATCTACGGGAGCGCCAAAGACGATCATTAAGCCGTCGCCGATGTACTTATTGATGTGACCGCCGAAAGACTCCACGATGACATTCATCCGCCCGAAATAGTCGTTGAGCCATTCGACTACGACGTCGGAAGATTCGGATTCGGAAAGCGTGGTAAAGTTCCGAATGTCCGTGAAGATGATCGTGACCGTGCGATTCTCTCCGGCCAGCGCCGCCTGGCCGCGCCGCTCCCACATCTCGTTGGCGACATCCGAAGAGACGAAGCGCGAGAAGATGTCCATCATCTGCGCGCGCTCGGCTTCAGTTTCGCTGCGCAGCAGACGCTCGCGCGCATAACGCAGGCCCAGTCCGGCCGGCGTCAGGATCGCCATTCCCAGCCACGCGCTTGCCAACGGCAGGATCAATCCGTGCGCATTGAAGGCCCAGGAGGAAACTACCAGCGCCAGAACCGCGACTAGTACGACCGCGAGTAATCCCCACAGCGCGCGCAGACTAAAGACGCTGAGCGCCACCAGTGTCAGTGACAGCAACACGGCAAGCGCCTGCCAAATGTAGCGCGGGCGGGTAAAGGTTCTGCCGAACAAAAGGGTGGCGGCCGCGTTCGCGTGCAGCTCGCCACCCGGCGTTCGTTTGGGGACGGTCGGCAAACTTCTATCGAACAGACGCGCCAGCGCCGACGGCTCATAGAAAGGCGTCGGGAATAGATCGGGAGCATCGATATTCGAAGCGCCGATCAAAACTATGCGGTTGCGAAAGAGATCATCAGATACCTGCGCTTGCTTGTTGAAGAGGATGTCGGCGGCTGAGACGCGCCGAAAAGCCGGTGATCGCGCGCGGAAATCCATTTGCAAATTGAGATCATTCCGCAAACGGATTACCCGATCGCCCAAGCGCACTGCGCCATCCGCATCCGGCTTCAGATACTGCGGCTCCGCGCCTTCGACCGCGCCGGCGGCCAGATAACCTTCCGCGAGCCTCGTCGAGAAACTGAACTTGGTGTCCTGGCCCGGCCGTGATTGAAACAGTTGCGAACCACGAACGAAACCATCCGGATCCAGCGGAAGATCGACAAAGCCAACCGCGTACGCCGCTTCGGCAAACACCGGCAGCGGCTTGATCTCTTCAAAGCCACCGGCGGCGGTCTTCATCGCAATTACCACATTGCCGGCGTCGTGGATTGACTTCGCTAATTTCTGATCCGCGGCTTTGTCCTCGGCAGAGACTCCACCTTCTTCGCTTAGAAAAGTGTCCAGCCCGATCACGCCGGCGCCGCCGACGCTGGCACGATCAATCAGGCGCGCGTACCAATCACGCGGCCATTTTTGCAGCCGCACGTTGGACGCCTTGATTGACGCTTCGTCAATCTCAATGATGGTAATCGGTTCGGACAGGCCGCGTTGTCGCAGGACCGGATGGCGCGCATCGCGCAGTTGGAAAAAGAGATCGAGCGCGTGATTCTCCAGCCCAGTAGTCAATCCATAAGGATGTGAGGCGTACGAACCGTCGGCGTCCTTCATCGGCCGCATCGCCAGCGAAATGCCTGCCCACACGGCGAGCGTAAGCAAGATAGCCAGGGCCCAGTAACGGTGGCGCAGCAGAGACGAAATAAATGAAGTTTTGCGAGTGGCGGATATTGGGGGCATAGGCTTAAGCGATTAAGAATGCGTGAATTGCAGCTTTGTGAAATCCACTTGCTCGGAAATAGATAAAGCGAGCGGCCATGATAACCGCTCGCTTTGCATTTGTGCTAAAGAAATTTGGCTCCGCACCGTGACACCTCTTCATAATCTGTCCTACCTGTGACTTTCTGAGGAACGTTTCAATTGGCTAAGCTGACGCTCCAAACCCGTAGCGTCTTCTTATCGGGCGTGGCGAAGCGTCCTCCAATCCAGTTGCCCCTAGACAGTCTGGGTAGTCCAATGCTATGCTGGCCCTAGATCATCTAGGAGGTATCCGCGGTGGGTAAATCGAAAGCTGGCTTACTTCAGGGGACGCTGGACATGTTGATTCTGAAAGCCCTCTCGCTTGGTGCTTTGCATGGTTACGGAATCGGTCAACGTATTGCGCAAATCTCAGACGACGCGCTCAAGATTGAGGAGGGTTCGCTGTATCCGGGACTTTACCGGCTTGAGCGGCGCGGATGGATCGAATCGGAGTGGGACGTCTCTGACAACAATCAGCGCGCGAAGTTCTACAAACTGACCCGCACGGGCCGGAAACAATTAATCCTCGAGGAGCAGAATTGGGAGCGCCTGGCGGGCGCGACCATGAAGGCCCTGCGCGCGAGCTAAAGGGGATCGAACACTATGTCCAGGATCAAAGCCACAATCCGATTTCTTTATGCCCGGCGACATCCCGATCAGATCGCGCGCGAAGTTGAGGGGGAATTGCGGTTCCATATTGAAATGCGAACAGCCGCCAACATCGAGAGTGGAATGAGGCCAAACGAAGCACAACTTGCCGCCCGACAAAGCTTCGGAGACTTCCACCGATTCAAAACCGAATGTTGTGAAATCAGCCGGAGCCTTTCTTTCGATCCAATGCCCTTAAAAATGGGATTGCACATCGCCCTCGCCGCTTTCGCGGGCGCACTGGCACTGTGGGCGGTCAACGTGCCGCACCACAGCTTCGTCGGCCCCTTCCGGCAGTTAGTTGCGATCACTATTTTGACGTGCTTGTTCGTCTTCGTTCGACGGGCAAGATCGAGGCAGCGACTCGCGGGCGACCATTCGAGTGACATTTTTATGGCGGAGCGTGAGAGACCTCGGAACAATGAATTCTTCGTCAGCGATGCGCGCGAGGCGCGCCACATAAACATCGCTGCGCATGATGATCAGGGACGCACACCAGTTGAACGAATGTTCAAGTCTGAATGAGAACTAAAATCATAAATGCTCTTTTTGTGCTGGTATTGTATGCGAGTTTGGGTAGTGTGTTGAGCGCGCAAACAGCTGACGACCTGCCCTTGAGTCCGCGCCTGACGGCTCTTCAGGTTCGGCTCAAATCGGGTCACCGGGGTGCGCTTGATAGTTTTTGGAAAGAAATCACGGAACGCGGCGCACCAATTATTGAAAGAGTGCCAGGGAACGATCGCGACCTGTTCGTAACGATGCTTTGGCGAGCTAAGGAAGAGACGAAAAACGTTTTCGTCTTTCGCCTCGGCGACGTTAATAAGCCGATGGCGCGGCTGCTCGACACTGACTTGTGGTACAAAACATTCCAGCTTCAGAAGGGCGCGCGCTTCATCTATCAACTCGCCACGAACCTCCCCGACCCAAAAGAGTGGCGCGGTATCACCCGCTTTGCGCGTGACCTCCGGAACGACCCGTTCAACCCGCTCCAGTTTGCCGAGCGCTCTAATGAGTTCAACCCGTATGAAGTGACTTTCTATTCTGCGATCGAACTGCCTTCGGCCGAGCCGCAGGTGTGGAACGTCGTCCAGCCTAAAGTTCCTACCGGACGAGTGCAGCGCGACAAATTCACCAGCAAACTCCTCGGCAACGAACGCCCAATTTGGATTTACACTCCGCACGGCTACAGTGCTGACAAGAAGCCTTATGGTTTGCTGGTACTTACAGACGGCGGTCTGTACGTGAACACGGCGCGCGTGGCAACCACTCTCGATAACTTGATCGCAGCGGGTGTGATACCGCCGCTCGTCGCCGTAATGGTAGAGAACCCTGATCGCTGGCGCGAGTTGTCCTGCAATTCAGTTTACGCCGATTTTTTGGCTCAGGAGATTGTTCCCTGGGCGCGCGCTAACTACCACGCGACCGACCGTCCTGAGCAGACAATCATCGGTGGCACGAGCTTGGGCGGATTGCAGGCGGCTTTCGTAGGGCTTAAGCACCCGGAGATTTTCGGCAACGTGCTTTCCCAATCGGGTGCTTTCTCGTGGAAGCCCGATGGCGAAAAGGACTACGAGTGGCTGAACCGCCAGTTCGCCGCCAGCCCGCGTCTGCCTTTGCGCTTCTCGTTCGAAGCCGGACTGTTGGAAGGGACCTGGTGGTGGCGTTCCCTTGTTCCCGCGTCACCCAATGGACCGCCCGTGATAGACCCTACATTGCTCGCGGCTAACCGTAATTTTAGAGACACGCTCCAGAGCAAAGGATATTCGGTCCACTACACTGAATTTAACGGCAATCATGGTCTCCTCAATTGGCGCGGGACGCTGGCGAGTCACCTGATAGCGCTTGTCGGTATCAAACCCGAACCGAAGATTTCTGAGCGGGACAGAACGCTCGCAGCGCGATCCTTGATTCCGAAGAAAGCGATCGCGATATCTCAAGTCAAGGTGGCTCCCGCTCTGATGCGACAATACATTGGCAGATACGAATTAGATCCGAAGTTCGCGCATGATTTTGTCATCTATGTAAGCGTCAAAGATGATTCTTTGTGGGTCAAGCCTTCTTACCTGAGACAGCGCCCAGTCATCGCCGAGTCCAACTCCGGGTTCCGTGACAGCGAAATTCCAGATCTGCATCTCGCCTTCATCAAAGACGAAAAAGGCAACGTCACTGGTCTCACCCTCAACAGTGGGCAGGGAGACGTGCTGGTGAAAAGGATGCCGCCGGCCGTGCCCAGGCTCACCGGCAATACAACTTTTACTTTAGCTGGCCACACTGACGCCGAGGCGGTGGCCATTTATGGATCGTTCAACGATTGGATTCAGACGAAGAACTACTGTTTGAAACAGGCTGGCGGATGGGTCTGTCGCCTTGATTTGGCGCCGGGCAAGTACACTTACAGGTTCCTGGTTGATGGTGTAGGTCTGAACGATCCGGCCAACTCCGCCACCGAAGGTGACGGGAACGGCCATATGGATTCGGTAATCGTCATCAAACCGAAATAGGCCTTTGCGATCGGGGTTAGGAAACGATAATCCGGCAACTATCACAAGAAGGCTTAGACTTGGTCATTTGAATGCCACGATAATCAAATGCGAGTCATGAGACTCGTCAGAAACCGCATCACAAGCGAGAAGGCCACCGCGAGAGTGGCCTTTTTTCTAATAATTTTGGGTCCGCAGTGACACTCTTCGCAACTTGTTTCTGCGGCCAATGGCAGAAATGTTAGCCGATCTCCAAACAGTCTACGAGGGGACTTGCTTATCAACAGTCTTACACTATCAATCCTAAGCGAAAGCGCAAAATTCATCCCTGAAATAGATTCTCAGTAATTCTAAGATAGGCTGGATACAAACCACTGTTACTATCACTAAAAGGAGTTTGGAAAAATGGAACTCAAAAGAAGTGGCTCACAGCCCTCGGGCAAAGGACCGGACGAGTATTTTACCGGCAGGGTACGCATTGACCCACTGTTCCAGGCACCCGATCCGGCGCGCGTTCTGGGCCTCAGTGTTACGTTCGAGCCCGGCGCTCGGACAGCATGGCACACGCATCCGCTGGGGCAGACCCTGATCGTCACATCCGGACGTGGGTGGGTGCAAAGCGAGGGTGGCCCGAAACAGGAAATTCGGCCGGGCGATGTGGTCTGGTGCCCTCCGGGTGAGAAGCATTGGCACGGCGCCACTTCAACCACGGCGATGACGCACATCGCCATCCTGGAACATCTTAACGGCAAGACCGTCGACTGGATGGAAAAGGTCAGCGACGAACAATACCAAGCGTCATTAGGGAACGAATAAAGGAGGATAGTTATGACTAAAGTTTGGTTTATCACAGGCGCAGGGCGCGGCATGGGCACGGACATCGCTAAGGCTGCGCTAACAGTCGGCCACGCGGTGGTCGCGACCGGCCGGAACACCGACAAGGTGACCCGGGCGCTTGGTGAGGCTCAGGACCTGTTGGTTGTAAAGCTGGACGTTACAAAGCCGGTAGATGCCGAAGCTGCCGTAAAGGCTGCTGTTGACCGGTTCGGCAGCATAGATGTGCTCGTGAACAATGCCGCGAGCTTTTATGCAGGCTACTTTGAGGAGCTGACCCCGGAGCAAATGGAGTTGCAGCTGTCGACAAGCCTCATCGGCCCGATGAACGTAACCCGTGCAGTCCTGCCGGTGATGCGCAAGCAGCGTTCGGGGCAGATTATCTCGATCTCGTCCAGTGCGGGACTCGTCGGCTTTGAGTTCGGTACCGCGTACGCCGCGTCCAAGTTCGGCCTCGAGGGCTGGATGCAGTCGCTGCAGGCTGAGGTCGAACCGTTTGGCATCGACACCATCATTGTCAACCCGGGCTTCTTCCGCACTGAGCTTCTCACTGAGGAGTCGACAAATTACGCAGAGCGGCCCATCGAGGACTACAACGAGCGCAGAGCGCAGCAAATGCAATTTTGGAAAAGCCAGAACGGTCAGCAGTCCGGCGACCCAGCCAAGCTCGCCCACGCGCTGATTACGATCTCAAATCAGGAAAAGCCGCCCCGCCGCTTCATTGCAGGCGCAGATGCCATTGGCACCGCAGAGCAGGTGGTCACGGTGCTTCAGCAGCAGATCGACGCATTCCGCGACCTGTCGACTTCGCTAGCGTTCGATGAGGTCGCCGGCGCTGGCAAAGGGAGCTAGATCGCTATGCGACAGATGGAAAGAGAAGGAGACACAATGCAGAAGCGCAAACTTGGAAACAGTAATCTGGAAGTTTCGGCTCTGGGGCTGGGCTGCATGGGAATGAGCTATGGCTACGGTCCGGCCGCAGATAAGCAGCAGGCGATTTCACTGATTCGAACTGCCGTCGAACGCGGTATCACACTCTTTGATACCGCCGAAGCCTACGGCCCATTTACAAACGAAGAACTTGTCGGCGAAGCGCTTGCTCCCTTCCGTGGACAAGTGGTGATCGCAACGAAGTTTGGTTTCAAATTTGGTCCTAAGGGAGAACAGTCGGGCACGGATAGCCGGCCCGAGCACATCAAGGAAGTCGCTGATGCGTCGCTCAAGAGACTGAAGACCGATCACATCGATCTCTTCTATCAACATCGGGTTGACCCGGACGTGGCTATCGAAGATGTCGCTGGGGCGGTCAAGGATTTGATTCAGGAAGGTAAGGTCAGGCACTTCGGACTCTCTGAAGCAGGAGTGCAGACTCTACGTCGCGCCCATGCAGTCCAGCCGGTCACTGCACTGCAAAGCGAATATTCGCTTTGGTGGAGAAAGCCTGAACAGGAAGTCTTGCCAACGTGTGAGGAACTGGGCATCGGCTTCGTGCCATTTAGTCCTCTGGGGAAGGGCTTCCTTACGGGAAAGATCGACGAGAACACGACTTTCGACAAGTCCGATTTCCGCAACATCGTTCCTCGCTTTACGCCCGAGGCTCGCAAGGCCAACCAGGCCCTGGTTGATCTGCTTCGCCAAATCGCAGACCGCAAGAACGCGACACCGGCTCAAATTGCGCTTGCATGGCTGCTAGCCCAGAAGCCATGGATTCTTCCCATCCCTGGCACAACGAAGCTGCATCGCCTGGAGGAGAACAGCGGCGCAGTTGAAATTGAACTCACCGCCGACGATCTGCGCGAGATTGATCGCGCAGCGTCACAAATCGATGTGCAAGGAGCACGTTATCCTGAAGAGCTGGAGCGAAGGACGGGTTTGTGAGCGCGCTAACTGAGGGTCAAGACTATGACCAGTCAGGATTTCTAATTACTTATTGACGGGCTCAGTGCTTTTTGTGGTGGGTAAGACCGCGTGAGGCTGGAGCCACAAAGTTCTTTTAAAAAGTATAGCTTACAAGGAAATGGCTCCGCAGGTAGGACTCGAACCTACAACCCTTCGGTTAACAGCCGAATGCTCTGCCATTGAGCTACTGCGGAATAATTGGCAGTTGCTATAGCGCTCAATTCAGCGCTCAGCACGAACGGTTTTTATAACAAAGGCTGCGAGCATGGTCAAGGCGAGCATAGAAGCGCACGCATCCTGCGTGCAGTGCGCCGGCATCTTTGCCGGGCGCGGGCGTTTCTTGCGCGAACCACATCTTCGATCCCGTGCCGTCAGCCGCGGCTATGAGCTTACTTGTCGTAAAGTCTTTGGGGCATAAGACCTCACAGGACCCTCAGCTTTTCTCGAAAATTAATACCGCTTATGAAGTCGTCCGAAAGAAGGGTTGAAACTATTCGCTTACCGCCTTTGGCAGCGAGCGCGCCAAAACTTCGTCCACGTCGAGATGCCGGGTTCGAGAAGACGAAATCGGCTTCGGGGTAATCCCTGCAACGGTCTTGCCGTTATCAGCTCTAATCGCCGGCCGCCCGGGGTTCCGAGTAGTCTCTGCATTCACACACAAATCAGCTCTTGGCAGGTCTTTCCTTCGCGGTGGGGTGTCCATAATCTGCTCAAAGTAGTAATCGTCTGCGGATTTCAGCTTTCCGCCTGGAAAAGAGCACTTCGTAAAGCCGGCTGCTCAAATCTAGTCCCAGGGCTCCCGGCATCTGATCGATGGTCGCGAGGGGGCGATGGCAGCTCGTGGCGGCGCATGTTAGTCCGGTGAAAAAGTGATGGCCCTGTTACGTTGCCTTCATCGCGAGGGTGCGACTCTCTAGTTACGATGCAAGGAGCCGAGTGGTAAAATGGGGACAAATTTCACAAACGAGCCAGTGTGCGCAGGTAGAGCGCTGGGAGAACAAAAGTGAAGTTACTATCCATTGAAACCACACCTAATCCAAACAGTATGAAATTGAATTTGGACGAGACGGTGGCCAAAGGGGTCGCGATTACGTATACACACGAAAATATAGGAGATTGTCCAACCTACATCGAAAAGATCCTAGCCATCCCAGGGGTCAGCAGTGTCTTTCGTCTCGCAGACTTTATGGCTATCCAGCGAAAGCCAACTGCTGGATGGGAGGATATTTTGTCCCAGGCCCGCGTCGTACTCGAATACGCCAGTTTGAACAACACGAAGCCGGAACCCGCAAGAACGTCCGATAAGGAATGGCTCGAGGTAACGGTATCGGTGCAGTATTTTCGAGATCTCCCAATGTTAGTCAAAGTGTCCTCTGGTAGTGAAACGACTCGCTTGCCGCTACCCGAGAGATTCGGTCAGGCTATTGAGCGAGCAATGGGCGCATCGGAAAACATGCTGATGGAGCGAAAGTGGAGAGACGAAGGTCTGCGCTACGGGGAGCTGCGCGAGGTCGGCGAGGCGGTGGTGCGCGAGATTTCAGCCGTCTATGATGAAAAGAAGTTAAAAGAATTGGTTGAGAGGGCCTATCATCCTGACTTACATGAAAAAGTTAAAGCGAGTCGGGAAGAACTTGGCGAGCTCGCCGAACTAATACGCGCCTTTGAATCGCCCCGTTGGGAAGAACGGTTCGCTGCGCTAAAGGAATTGGGCAGAAATGCAACAGCTCAGATAGATTCTCAAGCTCTGTCACTAATTATCAGAGCTACCAAAGATCCAAAGATGTCGATTCGCCGTTTAGCGGTGGTCTTTCTTGGGTTGATAAAGACTCCTGAAGTCTTAGCTCCACTTTGTGAGGCTCTGAAAGACGAAGCAGTTGGAGTGCGCCGATCGGCAGGCGATGCACTAACGGACTTAGGAGATAGACAGGCGATTGGCCCGATGGTTGAGACATTAAAAGACCCGAACAAACTTGTTCGTTGGCGTGCCAGTCGATTTCTTTATGAGTTAGGGGACGAAAGCGCACTGCCCGCTCTCAGAGAGGCCCAGGATGATCGCGAGTTTGAAGTGGCGATGCAAATCCGGCAGGCCATTGAACGGATAGAGAGCGGCAGGGTCGGCCAGGGACCCGTTTGGAGACAAATGACCAAAGGGATTAACTAGTGGGCTGTACGAATTCGCGAAAATTAAATTTTCAGATCTTCCAGCGAATGAGCATTTAGAAAAGCGAGCAGCGCACACGTAATTATAATTTCCTGGGCGGTGAAGCCACCTCTCTCGCGAGGGCAGGATCCTTGGGCCAAGGTTGGGCAAGATTTTCCGGAAGGCTGGTGTGCGGCCGGAAAGACTTCAAATGATCCAGTGCCAGGTTGGTGGCAATGCGCCGCGCCCAGCTTCCGAAACTCCGTGACGGATCGAATCGTGCACGCGCGCGATAGATACGCCAAAAGGCTTCCACGGTGAGATCCTCAGCGGTGGCAGCATCTCGCACGATTCGGTAAGTACACCGGTAAACCTCACCCTGGAACTCTCGAAACAGGATTTCGAAAGCTTCGGGATCGCCTAATGCGAAGCGCTCCAGCACCTCCATTTGTTGTTCTCTAGGCATTACTCCACGGCTTTGACACAGGTTTCATTTTTCTACTGTTGCGGTGCGCTCGGTTTTTTCTGTCAAAGTAGTTTACGTTTGGCCCACTGGCAACCAGGAAATCACTCGTCCTAGACCGCAGCCGTAATGACCACTGTCCTCCAGGTCACGGTATAATGTTAAGGCTTATGAAACGCGCTGTTAAAACGTCCCGGAAGGTCTTCGACTCACAAAGAGAAGGCCTGGAGTCCCTTCATCGCTTTCATTCATATTGCGCGCGCTTCCCTTCGGAACTCGCTGAAGCAGCGATAGCTAATTACTCGAATCCCGGTGACAGCGTGCTAGACCCGTTCTGCGGGAGTGGAACGACTCTGGTTGCTGGCTTGACCCACGGACGAAAGGTGATCGGTGCGGATATCGACGTTTTGGCAGGCATGCTTTCAGAGGTTAAGTGCTTCGTCCGCTCTCCGTCTGATTACAAACGTTGGCGATCGAGGTTCGGCGCAAAGCTCGAAGGCATCTTCACTGACATCGAGAATGAGTGGTCGCGTTCACTGTCTCCACGTCCAGGTGCGACGCTTTCATTCGGCTCGCGGGCGCTGGGGTTACCTGGGTTTGAAGAACTGAATTACTGGTTCCCGCCTCAACTGACTGTTGCGCTCGCTGGCATCGCAGAAGCCGCACATGAGTGCCGCGAGCCACATTACGAGAAAGTCGCGCTTGTAAGCCTATCTGCCTCCATTGTCGCAAAATGGCCGAACACATTGAGCTATGCCATGGACATCGACCACACGCGACCACATCGACAAGTTCAACAGTTCCGCCTAAATGGTGTGCTTAGAGCCTATCTGGCGCGGCTTGATCGGACCATTGGTTGTCTAGGTAACCTCTACAAGATCTATGACACGTGCGGTGTAGCCGAGAAATTGCCTAGCTTGGCGCGGATCGCCTGCCCGCATGATGCGCGTGAACCTCTGCCGAATGTACAGGAAGGTAGCCAGGCATTGGTCGTAACTTCACCACCTTACTTTAATGCAGTTGACTACCCGCGGGCTCATCGAATGTCAGTTTGCTGGATGAACGGTTACGCCCCGACTGATTTAACCAGCAGACACGACTATATCGGGCTTCATGGTGCTAGTGGCTTCGACTCAGATGAATGGCTCTCTGCGCGCCCAGAAATCCGCAGGCTGATCGCGCGAGACATCCTGACCAATGAGTCGCTTGGGCGGAGACTCTCAGGATTCTTCGCAGATTTGGAGAAAGTGCTTCGCGAGATTCGGAAAGTGCTTCGACCGGGAGGTCATGCAGTTATAGTTATTGGAGACAATGTCATCAAGGGTCAGCGCGTCGCTTCCCATAGCGCGATGGTTCAACTGGCCCAAGCAATCGACTTCCAAAAGCTGGAAGCCAGTCAGCGGAAGATTGCGACTCTGCGACGTCGATATCCAGTTGGGCCATTCGGATTCGATGGTCCGATGACGCATGAGTTCATTCTGGTGCTGAGAAAGCCGCCCTCGAAAGGGAGCGCGGTCAAGAGGAGAACGCATGGCAGAAAGCGCTGAAGCCCGAACGCTGCTTGAGCTACACGTGCGTCTTCTAGATGGAGACAGGGTGGCATCAGAGGACTTAGCAGAACTATTGCTGATGCCCCTAGTAAGAAGGCTCAATCGCAAGTTTTCCCGCACTGATGTACAAGTGGTCTCTGACGGCGTTACGGATGCAATACTGGATTACTGCGCAAGGCCTCAGATCTTTGATCCGTCGCGCGGCGTGCCGCTGAACACATTCCTGCTCATGGCCGGTCGCCGCAACATACTGAATCTTATTCGGGGTGAAATGCGGCGCAAGGCTCGGGAGGAAAGGTTTACGCGAGTTTCAAGTTCTAAAGTTGTCGAACTTTACCCATCGACGGGGAATACTTTACGGAAGGAAGCGATTAAAGCGCGACGAAGAACTGAACTCATGCAGGTGCTTAGCGACCCAGTTGACAAGAAGGTCTTTGAGTTGGAGTTGAAAGGGGAACGTAAAACCGAAGCCTTCGCAAAAGTTATGGGCATCTCTGGTTTGCCAGTCGCTGATCAGAGGCGTGCCGTTAAGCGGGCAAAAGACCGAATTAGAAAGCTACTGGAGCGCCGAAAAGGAGACGCATGAGTCCTATAAAGAAGTCATCCCTCTTTGAATTCGCGGCGCGCCGAGCCCGAACGCGGGCGGAGTATCTGGGCTGGGTTCTTGCGCGATTTATGGAAGTTGAGAGAAAAACAGACCAAGAGCTAGCCGATCTGCTGTCGATCTCGGTCTACGATCTTAATCGCATTGCACTGTGCCTGCGGCCTCGCAATGCATCGTTCGCTACAGATCTTTCGCAGATAGCGCGCAAATTCGGCGTGAACGCTGTCGACCTCGCGGGCGTCATACGCCACGTCGAGGTCATTGAGGGCATGAGAGACGAGAGTCACGAAGAATCAATCGACCAGCTTGGGCTGATGATGGCAGCCCGTGCTCGGAGGAAAAAGCCTAAAGCATCTGGCCGGAGGAAGAAAGATGATCCTCGCTCAACGTAACGAAGTAATCGCCCTAAAGTTCTGGGAAGGAACTGAACTGGGGGATATTTTCCCCCGTGAGATCGAAAAGGCGATTGCACTGAAGCTCCCTCTAGCGATAGTGAAACTACCCCGTCTTACGGTTCCCGCGGTGCGTCGCTGGCTTGAAGCGCGGCGGCTGTGTGCGCGCGTCCCAAATGATGGACGCGAACTAATGGGCTGCTTGGTGGCTTACCGTGGATTCGGAATAGTTTTTGTTTGTGGAGCCGACGCACCAGAGGAACAGCGGCTTACCGTTGCGCATGAGACAGGTCATTTCCTACGGGACTATCTATTGCCCCGGCAGCAGGTCTTGGCTGCTTTGGGAGATGAACTGTTGGATGTTTTAGATGGAAGACGTGAGTCTACGCCTGCTGAGCGCGCCAATGCCGTTTTAGCCCACGTACGGCTTGGTCCGCATGTTCACCTTCTCCCAAAGGAAGGGGAAGCAGAAGACTGTGATCCGAAGGTATCTGCAGCTGAAGAGCGCGCTGATGGCTTGGGCCTTGAACTGGTGGCACCGCGCGAGCACATCCTAGCCATCGTTTCTGGCCAAGCGCATGAAAAGAATGAAGACATCTGCGGCTTGCTGAGCAAGTTCTTTGGCCTGCCATTGCAAGTTTTTCAGCAGTTCGTTAGCCAGTCGCACGAGCGGCGACGAATTGTTTCTTTCGTCGAGGACATCCGGCCAGCTTTGACGGGTCGCAACTAGACTAAAACAGTATGCAAGCCATTAAAGACAAAACCAATCCAGAAGTGCTGGACAGCCGGCGTCCAGATGCCGAAAGGCCGAGTCTATTGCCCGATCCCGACGAGGTGAGTAAGACAGAGTTTGTCTCGGCATATGGCGAGCCTCTCGCAAAAACGCTTGATCTTAATACTTGGGATCGTGGCGAGGACTTGGTGAAGAACTTAGCACGCTTGGACCGCGAAGTGTCCGAGGCGATCGAGCAGGAAGACCTTATCCGGAAAAAAGTGCGCGAGCTTGTGTTCCCGCAGATCGTCGACCGCCCTAACGCTCCCAAGCAGGCGGGTGTCTTTCAAGCCACAACCGACCAAATGAAAGCCACTCAGATCAACGTGCTTTTCAATGGAGCGGCTGAAGCATGCGACGGAACCTGCGCAGTCCACGACACGTTGCCCCTTTCAATTGCGCAGATTGGTGTGTGCTTGGTGTCATATGCTGGCGAGCAGGGTGCCTGGATTCAACGTCTATACCGACGGGACTTGCGCCTTCGCGGTTCGGACCCGGTTGCAGAAGCGCTTGCTCTTCTCGAAAGACGCGAGGCGCGCTCAGGCGTCGATCAGCCGGACAAGCGCGACCGGCTGACCGAGCTTGGCCGACGCGGCATCATGACCTACGCAGAGCGAGCCGTGCTGCTGCTCAAATCAAATGCACCTTGGCGCATAGGCCATGGAAACCCAGCTCCCTACGAGCTACTCACCGGTTCAGGAAGCATGGAACTCCTCCACGCAGGACTAGACATTCTTGCCGATTTGATATTGCGGCATAGAAGGTTTGTCTTTGTACCTAGCGCCCCTGGCGAACGAGTGTTGCTTACTATTGGAAACGCGCTTCGGCCTTTGGAATTCGCAGTTGTTGAGCATTCTGAGCGGCGAATGTGGCCGATCATCAATCAGGGGCATTTGCGAGGTAGACATCTTGCGAGGGCGAAGGAGTTCTGTGACGAGACAGCACAAAAGATCCTGGTCGGTGTCTATCGCACGTCGGGGGCTGTACCGGCTCAGATTTTCTACGCACACGCCGACTATGTTCACGAAGCCGCATTAGTGGCTATGGCTGACAGTGTACTTCAGTCGCATCGGGGGTTTCCGATGCTCATCGATCTCGCAAACACAGTATGCGGAAGCACCTTTGGGACCGATGCGTTCAATTCAACGGTTCAGTCTGCATACGCACATATGGGTAATCCGCTTAGCTACTTGGGTGAGCGCGAGACGCGACGCTAGGAACAGGTGTCGAACTTTAGCTTGGGCGGGGAATATATCATAGAAGGGAAAGTAAATGAGTGACACAGCGACAGCAGAGGCTATGAATTTGCAGCAATCGGAACCTTCCACCACGTTCGAACCACGGCCCGTTTCGCAAGAGGCTCTTCAGGGAATTGAAGAAATCGCGGAAGAGGTCGGCGGAGCTTACACGCCGCAGCCCGAAGCCGAAGGTGCGGTGGCGTTTACGCACTTCGACTCACCATCCAGCGAAGACAACGCAGTCACCATCCTCCTAACCAAGGAGAATATGGACAAGTTGCCGTCCCAGGCCTTGGTTCGTATAAAGAGCCTCAAAGACGATGGCAGCATTGATCGATCTTACCTCGCCGTTATCACCGCAGGTCCCTTTGCAGAACCGGATGGCCTACGCGCCGACTCGCCCATCGTTGTGACGACCACAGTTCAGGGAAAGATCTTTCTACCGCGCTACCACGGTCGAGCGCTTATCGAGATTCTCGGTGAGGAAGCTGAGGGCCAAGTGATTCCGCCTCGCTATCGACCGCGGCCAAATAGTCCGGTATTCGCCCTCGGCGCTGACGAAACCGCGAAGGTTCTCAGGGTAGACGGTGATGCTCGTCTTGGTCTTGTTGTTGGTCAGGAAGAAATTGCGGTGGCAATCCCCACCGACAGGAAATCGGTGCTACCGCGTCACACTGGCATAATGGGGACTACGGGTGGCGGGAAATCTACGACCGTCGCCGAGTTCGTCCACCAGCTCCAACGGGCCGGCGCGGCCACCATTCTTCTCGACGTTGAGGGCGAATACACGGAGATTGACCAGCCCACGGAAGACGCGCAAATGCTGGCGGCTCTTAAGCGCCGTAGTTTGAGTCCCGAGGGCACAGCAAATCTTAACATCTTCCACTTGGTAGGACGCGAGACGAGCCGCGAAGCTTCCGGGGCGACCATCACTCCGTTCTGCCTCAAGTTTTCTGAGCTCTCGCCGTATGCTGTTATGGAGATTTTGGACCTAAACGAGGCGCAGCAAGAACGCTTCTACAAGGCGTACGACGCAACGCGTGCAATCATGCGGGACTTGAAGATTTTTCCTGCAAACAAAGACGATGAGAATCTGTTGCTCGAACTGGATGAACTCGAAACCGGATATCCAGAGTTAACACTTTCGTATTTGCTTGACATAGCCGGAATCATTCGACACGAGGTAGGCAAGGATATGGGAGACCCACAGCCGTTCAACCCAGTGTTCCGGGCCAATCTTAAGAAAGTTCAGCAGCGCACCGCTCAAATCAAAACGAGTCATGAACTGAGCTGGCTGGCTCTAATGGGCCGGTTGGGTCGTATCAATCGTCTAAAAATCTTCGACAACCAAAAGGCTCTCCCGATCAAATATTCTGACCTTGTCAGGGCTGGCCACGTTTCGCTCATTGATCTGTCGGATACAGATTCACCTCAAGTGCGAAACCTTGTTATCGCGGACATTTTGCGTGGTGTTCAAAACGCGCAGGAGGAGCAGGTCAGCCAAGCCGCCGCAGCCGGTTCGAGGCCCACGCCGGTAATAGTGATCATCGAAGAGGCTCACGAATTCCTGTCAGCACGCCGACTCAAACAGATGCCTGTGCTTTTCGAACAGGTAGCCAAGATCGCGAAGCGCGGACGTAAGCGTTGGCTGGGTTTGGTATTCGTTACGCAGTTGCCGCAGCACTTGCCCGATGAGGTTCTTGGCCTAATCAACAATTTCGTCCTCCACAAGATTTCCGACAGTGGAGTCGTGGACCGACTAAAGAGATCGATCAGTGGAATCGACAAGAGCCAATGGAACATGCTACCGGGATTAGCGCCAGGTCAAGCAATCGTGTCCTTGACAAGCATGGCTCGGCCTCTGCTTGTGTCGATTGATCCGACCCCATGCAAGCTGCGGTACATCGAATGAGTTGACGACACCTAGAACCTGAGCAGGGTTGGGCCTGCGATGTTTATTTTGGACCAGGAGTTTCGCCATGAATGATCAATTCGTAACTTGCGCCAAATGTGGAAATAAGATCCCACTAACGGAAGCGATAACTCGGCAAGTCGAAGACAAGCTTCGTCAGAAGCTTGAAGCGGACGCGAGGCTAAAGGAAAAAGAATTCGAGCAAGCCTTGGCAGTGAAGGAGCGAGAGTTACGCGAAGACTTTACCCAGGAGCGGGAAAAAATCGAGCGTGAGGCGCGAAAGCGGGCAGATGACAAACTAAGTCTCGAATTCGCCGACATGAGGGAGCGACTGGCTGAGCAGTCGCAACAGCTTGAGTCAGCGAAGGGGCAGGAGCTTGAGCTACGAAAGCGCCAAAGAGAATTGGAAGACCACGAACGAAACCGCGAACTGGAAATGGCGCGCGCGTTGGACGTGACGCGAGAAGAGATCTGGTCCGAAGCCGTTGCGAAGAGTGCTGAAGAAAACCAGTTGAAACTTCGCGAGAAAGACCTTCAATTAGATCAAATGCGTAAGCAGATTGACGAACTGAAGCGTAAAGCCGAAGAGGGCTCACAACAACGCCAAGGAGAGGTTTTGGAACTCGAGCTTGAGGATTTGCTGCAATCTAGTTTCCCGCTTGACGAGATTGAACCCATTGCCAAAGGCAAGAGGGGCGGTGACGTATTGCAGAATGTCTACTCTCGCACCGGCTGTCGTGCGGGAAGAATTCTGTGGGAAGCGAAGCGCACGAAGAACTGGGGTGGTGACTGGATATCCAAGCTCAAGGAAGACCAGAGAAACTGTAAAGCGGACATCGCAGTAATTGTTTCCGAAGCGCTACCGGCAAACATCAACACATTCGGACAGGTTGATGGAGTGTGGGTAACAGACTTCGCGTCGGCAGCCGCTTTAGCCATTGCCTTGCGGGAAACGATCCTTCAGGTAACTCAAGCGAGAATCGCCGGGGCTGGGAAGAATGAAAAGATGGAATTGTTGTACAGCTACCTGGCTGGGCCACAATTCTGTCAGCGAGTAGAGGCGATTGTAGAGTCTTTCAGCGCTATGAAGAACGACCTGGACGCTGAGAAACGAGCTATTGAGAGACAATGGGCCAAGCGGGAGAAGCAGATTGAGCGGGTCGTTCAAATGACTGCCGGCATGTATGGTGATCTGCAAGGCATCATTGGCACATCGCTTCCGCCAGTAAAAACCTTGGAACTACCTCAGTTTGACTCCGCTCAGGTTGCTCTCTAGAGGCCGGCAAGATGGTCTAAGGTCGCACGGGCGCGCCTCCTCACCACCACTCGAGTGCTGCGGCGGCTGCGCGATCTCTTGGGCAGCGTGCTCTTTCAGCAACACCTCATATTTCGGCAAATAACTTCGGAAGTATCTCTTCGCTTGCTAGCTTTTGAAAGCCGAGGTGTGTCTGCTCAGCAAGCCTATCGTAGCGAAGGTAGTCTAATCCGCGAGGAGGCTCGCTAGGGGTACCGAGGTACGCCATCCGACGTGAGTCGCGCTCCACCGCCTCGAGTTCGTCCTGAAATACAACTTTCAATGCTCGCTTCTTGGTCCGGGTAAGAGTTCGCCCGCTGCCGAGTAGCTGGTCCTCAGGTTTCAGTGCTTGATCAAACCAGGATTCCGCTGAACCAGACATCAGATCGAAGTCCAAAAGACCAAGCTCCTCAGGCTGCAACTTGAGTGTGAGCCGCTTGATGAGGTTGGTTTTCATGCGCTTCATCAGGAGTTCATCGAGCTTCCCAAGATCCTTTGCGTCGTGGATGACGATAGCTGGTCCAAGTCGCCATGCGAAGTGTATCGCCCTCTTCTTGAACTCAGAAGCAGTTTGCAACAAGACTGACCAATTCTTGAGTTCGGCGTCAACCCCTCCACTTAGGCTACCTTTCGCAAAGAACGGCCGATAGAGCAAAAGCCGCCCAGATTGTCGCACTAGCGCATGATCGCGGATAGCCAACTGGATTTTCATCTGCTGCAGCAATCCGCCCGCTAAAGCATGAACCGCGTTCTTGGCGGCTTCAGGCAACCGAACTTCTTTATAGGTGTCAGCGAGCGTGCCGGGTTCGTCTTCGTCGATAAAGCCCTCGGTTATTTTGTATGTGCCTCCCAGAGGATTGAAGATCTCGTTCAAGAGTACCGCGGATTCGAAAGCCTCATAATCCTGACCTGGAGGTGTGTCGTAAAGCAAACCGTGCTTATGCTGAATCAACGGCCATCTTCGTTCGAGAGTGGGAAAGTTCGGCGTCGTCGCGAGGTCAGCAAACCTCAGTTCATCAATCGCGGTTGGCATGAAGAAGATGGCCCGCTTGCCATCAACTTTAACCTCCGCGGCCGCCTCAACGAAAGTCTGAAACTCGGTTACGAACTTGTCCCACTCTTTCGCAGGATGTTTTTTCTGTAGCCTTCGCGGCTCGGAGATCGGGTGCGACAAGTAAACCGGCACTAGTGACTCCTCCCCATAGCCAAGTCGAACCAGACTGACTGCAGTCTCAGTAGCATGCTTGATTGCAAGGACAAAATGTTCAGCGTCGAATCGGCGCGCCAGCATGTCGCCTGACGTCATCTCGCGACTGCGCCACTCAAGCAGCCGATGCAGTATCGTGATCACATGCTCGAATGCGAGTACGTACTGATTGGAGGGCGCTGATGGTATGTCGCCACCCTCGTTTTTGCGCCGAACATACTCCTCCTTAATGTACGACAGCAGCGGGAAAACCTGTTCCTCGCCGGACAGACGATGAAACATATCGAATACGTCATCAATGAGAGTGAGTACCAGCGCGACCCTAGCTTCGGCCAAGCGCTCCGCCAGACTAGTATCTTCCGGAGACGCCGACTTGAGCTCAGCGATGGCTTCAGCAAGCGCACGGTGCACGTCGCCCGCTGCATAGAACTCCCTGGTGGCCTCGCGATAATAGGTTAGGTGGCATCGCAATATGCGGACATCAGACTGCCCCGTGAGCAACTTCTTAAAAGCACTGTTTGCTGCTTGGGGCCAGTAGTGCTGAGTGATGGCGTCGCGTGGGAGACCGGACAAGACATCTTGCATTGGCCCAGCAGCGGAGAGTTTTTCATTGGGGTAATGCGCCCTGAATAAATCGAGCAGTTCCGATTCGACATCTTCGACGGCAACAGTCGCCCTGAATGCGGATTGGTAGTCGGCGGGTGGGTTGGCTAGAAACGCTTTTATCTTGTCAGTCGTCGCCGTCAGTGCCACTCCGGAAGGGGCATTGACGACAATTATTCTCATATGGCGTTCGCAGGCTCAAGAGTTCTTGACTTCTTGGAGAAAGCCCCGAATCTGACGGTTACCTTCCAGTCCCTGGCCGCCACAGACTAGTCTGGCTGACGAGAAGCCGGTGGTAGGAATAACCACGCCGGGAACATCGCTGTCCAGAAATGCTTCTAGGGTTCCGCGGTCCCCTGGCAAGTCATCATCCACGAATAACGCGCATAGACCGCCATCGGCAACAAAAGTTGAGTACTTTTCTTTGAAATCCGCCATGTGAAACCTCGTATACTCGATCCTCAGCGCACCGTACGCCGCCGAGACTGCCGGAATTATCGCGAAGAATCCTGCTTAGGTCAAGGCGGCCACAAGTGAATCGTAAATCGCGAATGGATAAAAACTGATGAGTGATGAGACAGATTTCGGATTTCGGATTGCGCATTAAAATAGTGATGAGTGACCTGAATGCCGTAAATCGTGAAGTGTGAATCGTAAATGAAATTGTACGGCGATGCGTGGATCGTGATGCGCGATGAGTGATGAGTGATGAGCGTATTCGAGCTCAGAGACGCGTCACGGTAACGAGCACGTCGCGAGTTTTGGGGAACAGTCCGCTAGTTACGATGCAAGGAGCCGAGTGTTAAAATGAGCTGGTCAATATGCCGAAAAGAGTTTGAGCGGATCAGTGGAGTCCAGCGATTGAGTACAAACCGATGGTCCAGTCGAAAATCGAAATCTTCACCGCAATGCTCGCCGAGCAGCCAGAAAACGCCATGATCTGGTACGGCCTGGCCAGTGAACAATACAAACTGGAGAACTGGGCTGAGGCAGCGAAGTCTTTGCGCCAGGTCGTGAGTCTCAACCCGGATTATACGGCCGCCTATCAGATGCTGGGTACGGTCCTGGCTAAAATGGATGACCTTGCCGGGGCACAACAGGCTTGGAGAGATGGCATTGAGGCCGCGGGTCGTACGGGCGCGTGGAAGGCCGGGCAACATATGCAAGCCTTGTTGGCAGGCGTTGCCGGCGCCAATGAGGCTCTCTGACCTGACTAAGGGGACTGTAACAGCAGAACTGCCGGTTGTTGGCAGGCCTGTCTCTATCGAAAATTCGATCTTACAGTAGCTGTTTGTTAGATTAGACAACTCAAAGTTAAGAGCGATGACCTGAAGAAAAGAACGGCAGCGCTTACTTCCTTACAACCACCCACCGGCAAAGCCCGCGCGGCGGAGCCCGTCGATGATGTAGGGACACCCGCGCATTAGCCGCCAAAGAAATTCTGACCGGTAGTTCTCAATCATCATAACGATCGGACCCTGATCCAGCCCGTAATAGCCCTTTGAGATCCATTCCTTGCTCGACGCCGTAGAAAACGTGGGATTGAAACTGCACTTGAATCCATACTTGCTGGTCATCTCAGGAAACGTTTCTTCAAAATATTGGATCGACGGCAGGACCATCTCGGGCGCGAACGGCAGTGAAGCGACCACCGCCCACGGCGCCAGCGTCCCGTCGTCCGGCCCGTTGGGAACCCCGCGCGCGTTGTAGTCGTAGAATCGGCGCAACTTGCCGCCGATCTTTTTGCTTGCCGGACCGGGACCGTCGCTCGCGGTGAGACCCCAAATGTATTCACCATAGCCTTTGAAGCCTCGCGGATTGCGAATCGCGTACTGCTGCTGAATGTATGTGGCGCGGCGGCTGTTCTCGAAATAATCGATCGCTTTGCCACGCATGTACTCGTCCTGAATGCCGCGAAAATCGATCCACAAGTGCGAGAGCTGATGTATGAAGAGCGGCCCGGCGTAGAGAAACTCTCGGCCGTAAAGCTTCTTCCACTTGTAACTCCTGGTCCAGGCCCGGTAGCTCCTGGCAGGCAAAGGGTGCGTCGGCGAGGCAAGACCGAGGACGTAAAGAATCAGCGCTTCGTTGTAGCCCTGCCAACGATACTTGATGAATCCGCTTTCAGGTCTCCAGCCATGAGTGACAGTGACTCCCCGGTTCTGCGCCCATTGCCAATCGGCCCGGGCGTAGATGGCGTCGGCAAGTGTGCGAATCTCGCGTTCGTCTTCCGTGTCGCGATCGAAATACTCCGCGGCCGTTAGTGCTCCCGCGATCAAAAACGTCGAATCGATGGTTGACAGTTCGCAATCCCAGGTTCGACGCCCGGTCTTCATGTCGAGGAAGTGATAGTAGAAACCCTTGTATCCGGTGGCGTCTGGTTTTGGACCCTGCGGGCTATTCCAGAAGAAGCGCAGTGTCGTGAGCGTTCGTTTGATAGCGTCGCGTCGCGTGATGAATCCCCGCTCGACGCCGACGGGATAGGCGGCGAGTGCGAATCCGGTGGGAGTGATGCTGCACGGCGCTCCCTGGCGCGTGCTGTCCGGCACCAGGCCATTTTCCGGATTCGTTTCTTTCAGGAAATAGTCAAAAGTAAGACGCTGGAGCGTCTCGAGCTTTTTGTCAGAAAAGGAGTGTTGTCTCGGCTTCACCGCAAGCGATGCAATTTAGGAGCGGGTTCGAAGAGGTATTCTACACGTTGAAGTAGAGAAGACTTAGTTCGACTGCGTTTCACTCCGTTAGGAGTGAGATGTTCATAGGCCGAAATTAAAACGCCAGAGCCAACTCCATTCGGAATTCAACTAGAGCTTCACTACTCCAGAATCATTCCGCACCTCACGAACGGAGCCGGAGGGGTTATTGTGCCTTGATCTATAAGTATGTCACGCCTAACGGGGTGAAATCCGTTGACTCCCCCCGAACGAACGACGTTGAAATAGAAACCCCGGGCGATGCACACATCCGAAAACCCGGCCACTAGTTCTTCCAGGCGCTGCGGTTGCTCTGCTGATTTCGAACCTCGCCCTTTTCTGCGCGCGAGTTAACTTAGGCGCACCAGCAGGCTGGAATTTATTATCCCCTGGCCCTGCGGCTGGAGTGTCTATTCAACTCCGCGATCAATCTGGCCGCGGTCGCTGGTGCCGTCACGTTCCCGAGCACTATATCTTTGTTCGACATCGGCTTGCCGTACATGTCCTTATTTGCATCATCATCAGGCCGCAGCGTCGCGCCCTCAAGCGAGACCCCGGCGAACAGTCCGCGCGAGCGCGAGTACGTGAGAATTTCGGCATGAAGCTGAGCATCCGTCGCAGCCGACGACGTACGGCCCACTGGGCCCGCCGCGACCGAAGCATCAGCGCCGATGGTGAATTTGCTTGAGAGGAGTTTGTCGATGGCCCGCTCGTTCATTACCAGCATTATGACATCGGTTTCAGAGCCACCAATCTGAAACCCCACACTGCCGCCTTCGACTTTTACTCCGCCGGGCGCCGACCAGCCGCGCCCACTCTTTTTTCTGCAGACGATGAAGCCCCGACCGTATTTCGCCCCCACGATGAAGGCGCCTTTCTTCACGTTCGGCACGATCACGGCGCAGGCTGCTTTGTCGAGCAGATCCTGTGGAATACCCTTGTCGGGCGCACCCAGGACTTCGCTCAACACATCAGCCGCGGCGTTGAGCCGCTTCGAGGTGTCATCGTCGCTTGTTGTGCGAGCGGTTGACTTGCTCACCCACGGGCCGGAGATGGCCACAACTGCGACCAGGGCCGCCGCTAACATTAACTTTGTTATTCTCATCTTTCTTCCTCCATGATTTAGATCATTTCAGCTTTCCGCTCTTTTTGCGAGCAGACAAACCCTGTTGTCAGGACGCTACCTACTTAGCTTGCCGGAAGAAGCTTGTGAAATTATCGTAAAGGCATGGCGATCTCGTTTCCAAAGCACACGTCGCCAGTATGATTTGCACCAGAGTAGCCGGGTTTTATTGATTGGGTACGGTGGACGGAATTCTCCAGATAACCTGAAATCCATTAGCTCACACTCTCGCCTGAATGTGTTGAAAGGTAATCTCTAAAGCAGAGCTAAGTGAGGTTATAGCACTTGAGAAGGCTCCGGTCTGTGCGCCAACACACATATCAATCAATCCGCCACCCAGTCGCCGGCGGCGACTATTACCAAACGTCGCACGTCGTCGCCCAGGTCTTCCCCCCTCCACCTCGCTGCTAACGGATAGGCTGCTATTTGCAGGCTCAATTCCCGCCTGTCTTTACTTTTTCCTTTTTCCTTTTTACTTTTGCCTTGATGCCGATCCGCCAATGGAGACTCGCGCGCCGTTCCTTGCCTTATGGCGAACGGACTCTGGTGATGGGCGTGCTCAACGTTACGCCCGACAGCTTCAGCGACGGCGGGCAGTTCCTCTCGTTCGATCAAGCCATCGCCCATGCCGAACAAATGATCGATGAGGGCGCCGACATCATCGACGTCGGGGGCGAATCAACCAGGCCTGGATCTGAGTTTGTCTCAACTGAAGAAGAATTGCGACGCGTGATTCCCATCATCGAGCAACTGACCGCCAATCGATCTGTGCCAATCTCGATCGATACCACTAAAGCCCGGGTCGCGCACGCGGCCCTACTGGCCGGCGCCGAAATCGTGAACGACATTTCGGCCGTGCGATTCGAACCCTCCCTCGCTGATGAAGTCGCGAAAGCCAACGCCGGACTGGTGCTGATGCATTCGCGGGGAACTCCAAAGACAATGCAGCAGTTGGCGCCGGCCGCAGACATCATGAGCGAAGTGGTCGAGAGTCTCCGCGAGAGCATCGCCGTCGCCCAGAAACATGGCGTGGCTCCGGACAACGTCGCCATCGACCCGGGCATCGGCTTTGGCAAGACCGCGGAACAGAATGTTGAGCTGATTGCTAAACTGGATCAACTGGCGCGCGAGTTTGCTGACTTCCCAATCATGATTGGCACGTCGCGAAAATCCTTCATTGGGAAACTGCTTGACGGCGCGCCTGCCGATCAAAGGCTTTACGGAACTATCGCGAGCACCGTTGCTTCAGTTTTGAACGGCGCGCACATCGTGCGGGTTCATGATGTGAAGGCAGCGGTGGAAGCGATCAAAGTGGCTGACGCCATCAAGAGGTTGAGCCTGCCCGTGTCGGAAGCCCGCGCGTAAGCAAGGGTTACCCTCCGCTCGGTCATCTTCCAGAGTTAAGAGCACCGGCTATTTATTATGAGAGCTTGCGGAACCAGGCCCTCCTCACGGTCGGGCTTCTGACCGAGGCTAGAAGCTTCCTTCATCCGCTGACGGCCCATAGATCGACGGCACGGGCACATCGAGGAGACGCAGATAAACACCGAGCTGAGCGCGATGATGGATCAAATGGTTCATCACAAAGCCGCGCATGACGGCTGTGCGGGGCAGAGTGAAGATTGCTTTTCCGCCCATAAGTAGCGACCACTTGCCCTGCCAGTTTTCATCGCTCGCGGACTCCAAGGCCGCGCGCGCGGATGTGACGTTCTTATCAAATGCTTCCAGCAAAGCATCGCGCGACTTTGCTTCTTCCAGCCGGTAAGGCGACTCACCCGGCGGGGCAATATCTAATTCGTCCCGATCAAAAGTCTGCGCAGTCCAGCTCGGAATGTTGGCCAGGTGCGTGGACAGACCGCCGAGCGACATCGACTTCTCGTGTGGCTTCCACGCGAACTGATCAGCGGGAACTCTCTCGAGCGTCTTGCGCGTGTTCGCCATCTCGTGATCGAACTCCGGCAGAATCATCTTACTGATCGGCATGACTACCTCCGTTAACTATGCAGCGTGGATGACAATGTAGTGTCCTAGTTTGAGTTCTTCTCCGTGTTCTCTGTGACTCCGTGGTGAATTCCTGCCCACAATTAGACTCACCACGGAGACACGGAGCACACGGAGAACAGAAAACTTTTCAAAATAGGCCACTATCGGTAACAGCAACGAATTGTCAGGGCGAGTGATTATAAGTATGCTAGCCAATCTTCATCAAGCTGATTTTGGTAACGCAAACTGTTGGTTTGCGACCGCAAGCTAACAGCTTGCGCTACGTCAATGAATCAGAAATACAACGTCATCGTAATTGGCGGCGGCCACAACGGGTTGGTTAACGCGGCTTATCTCGCGCGGGCCGGTAAGCGCGTGCTGGTGCTCGAGCGCCGGTATGTGCTGGGCGGCGCCGCGGTCACCGAAGAAGTTTTTCCCGGCTTCAAATTTTCAGTTTGCTCGTACGTCGTTTCCCTGCTCCGCCCCGAAATCATTCGCGAACTCGATCTGCCACGCCATGGGCTGGAGATTCTTCCGCTCGATGGCACCTTCACGCCAATGCCTGATGGCGACTACCTCTGGCGCGTCAACGATCATGCGAAGACGCGGCGCGAAATTGCGCGGCATTCAAGGCTCGACGCCGAAGCCTATGACGAATACGGCAAGGCCATGATCGAGATGGCTCACTTCGTCAAACCGATCATGAACATGACGCCGCCTGATCCGGCCTCGCTCAATCCGAGGGGCTTGATGGAACTGCTGACGATGGGCCGGCGCTTCCAAAAGCTCGCGGCCGAAGACAAATACAACCAGGTGCAGTTGATGACGATGAGCGCGGTCGATTTTCTCGATCAATGGTTCGAGACCGACGTGCTCAAGGCGACGATGTCAGCCTCAGGAATTATCGGCACGTTCTTAGGCGTGCGCTCGCCGGGCACGGCTTACGTGCTTCTGCATCACTACATGGGCGAAATCGACGGCGCGTTCAGATCCTGGGGGCTTTCGCGCGGAGGCACCGGCGCGATCTCAAATGCGATCGCCGAAGCGGCCCGCGAAGCCGGCGCTGAGATTCGGACTGAAGCTCCGATTGCAAAAATCATTCTGAAGAATGGGCAGGCGAAGGGCGTGGTGCTGGAAAACGGCGACGAGATCTATGCCGACATCATTTCATCCAGCGTCGATCCGCGTCTTACTTTTATCAAAATGGTCGGCGCCGAGCACTTGCCGGAAGATTTTGTCGACGACATCAATCGATATAAGTTCCGTGGTTCATCGGGAAAAGTAAATCTGGCGCTCGATGCGCTGCCGGATTTCAAATGCATGCCGGGGCCGGGGCCACATCTGCGAGGGGCCGTCTCGATTTCGCCGAGCATCGAATACATGGAACGCGCCTACGACGATGCGAAGTACGGACGTTACTCGCGGCGCCCATATATCGACATGGTTATTCCGACGCTCACTGATCCGTCAATTGCTCCGCCGGGGAAACACGTCATGTCCTGCTTTGTGCAGTACGCGCCGTACAACCTGAAGGAAGGAAACTGGGACGGCCAGCGCGAGGAGTTTGGCGACACGGTGATCGACACGATAGCTGAGCATGCACCGAATATTAAAGACATCATTCTCCATCGTCAGGTCCTGACGCCGCTTGATTTGGAACGCGAGTTTGGACTGTCTGAGGGAAATATTTTTCAAGGCGAGCTGACGCTGGAACAACTTTTCTTTCTGCGGCCTGCCCCAGGTTGGGCCCAGTACCGCTCACCGATTCGGAATCTTTATATGTGCGGATCGGCGACGCATCCGGGCGGCGGCATCATGGGGGCGAGCGGCCGGAACGCGGCGATGGAGATCTTGAAAGATCGGAAGTAAGAATAGCCGCGGATTAGCGCGGATAACGACAGATATGAAAAAGCATTTCTTCAATTGCGCCGACTTATTTTGTTCTAATCCGCGCTTATCCGCGTCCATCTGCGGCTAATTCTTATGCCGACGCACGACATTATCATCATCGGCGCCGGCCATAACGGTCTGGTCACTGCGTGCTATCTGGCGAAAGCGGGATTCAAACCGCTGGTGCTGGAGCGTCGCGCAGTTGTCGGCGGCGCGTGCGTCACCGAAGAGATTCATCCCGGCTTTCGCTGTTCGACCCTCGCCCAAAACGTAGGCCCGCTATTTCCTCGCATCGTAAAGGACCTCGAACTCAAACGGCACGGACTTGAGCTAATCCAGCCTGCGGTTCGCGTTTTCTCATTGAATACTAATGGTCCTTCCGTCGGCATCTACGAAGACACGAAACGCACGGTTGACGAACTGAAGCGCGTATCCGCGAAAGACGCGCACAGTTATCCAGAGTTCATCTCGACCTTTGCGCGCATCGGCCGCGCGATCTCACCGCTGCTGACGATGACTCCGCCGGACATTGATAAGCCGGCGAAGAGTGAACTTTGGAGTCTCGGCAAACTTGGCTGGGCGATTCGCGGTCTGGGAAAGAAAGATGAGTATCGTCTGCTGCGTTACGGACCAATGGCGGTGGCGGATCTCGCGGCGGAGTGGTTTGAAACCGAAGCATTGCGGGCGACGGTAGCCGCGCGCGGAATCTTTGGCGCGTTCGCCGGGCCGTGGTCGGCGGGCACCAGCGCGGCGTTGTTGCTGCAGGCAGCTACCGACGGCCATGCAATCGCGCCCTCGACGTTTGTCAAAGGTGGCATGAGCGCATTGAGCGAAGCGCTGGCGAAAGCCGCGACCGGCGCCGGCGCTGAAATTCGCACCAGCGCGCACGTCGCCGGTCTTCAAATCAAGGACAGTCAGGTAATTGGGGTAGTGCTCGCCAGCGGTGAAGAGATTCCCGCTCGGGCAGTTATCTCGAATGCCGATCCACGCGCGACGTTTCTGAAGCTCGTAGATCCCTCTGAACTCGATCCCAGCTTTCTCACGAAGATTCGTAACTATCGGGCGCACGGGACGGTGGCGAAAGTTAACCTGGCGCTTTCAGCTTTACCGAAGTTCTCCGGGCTCAGTGATGGCGAAGCTGCTGAGAAACTCTCCGGCCGCATTCATATCGGTCCCGACATTGATTATCTCGAACGCGCCTTTGACGCCGCGAAGTACGGTGATTTCTCGCCCGCCCCACACATGGACATCACCATCCCTTCCCTCTCTGACAGTTCAATGGCTCCGAATGGCGCGCATGTTATGTCGATCCATGCGCAATTCGCTCCTTATCAGTTGAAGAACGCGGATTGGAATTCGCGGAAGGAAGAACTCGGCGACTTAGTAGTCAACGTGCTTTCGGATTACGCACCCAACCTGAAAGAACTGATCGTCGGACGGCAGGTGATTACGCCGCTTGATCTCGAACAGACTTACGGGCTCAGCGGCGGCCACATTCATCATGGCGAGATGTCTCTGGATCAACTCTTCGCGTTTCGTCCGCTGATCGGCTGGGCGCGTTACCGGACGCCGATTAGAGGTTTGTATTTGTGCGGAGCCGGCACGCATCCGGGCGGCGGCGTTACCGGCGCGCCGGGACTGAATGCCAGTCGAGAGATAATCAAGGATTTGAAGCGCTAGTTACCCCGCGCTCTTGCGTCGCCCGAACCCAATGATCGAACCGATCGCTGCTAACGCGAAACCGATTCCGAGGCAACCGAATGCAATAATGGTGCGCTTCCCTTCAGCAAAGCCGCTCGCAGCTTTCTGAAATGATTCTGCAAGTGTGGCGTCATGCGGAATGGCCAGAAGCCCCACTGCAATTAGAAAAGATCCGAGCCCGACGAGTGCCAGCCATAAGGGAGTAACTTTGGGCCGCCCAAGACCCGCACCGATCGCACTGCGCGTGTAGCTGTATGACAGGTAGACCGAAAGCCCGATCATCAACCACGCGACAAACCGCCACCAGGACGTCGGCGGCAGGTAGTACATCAGGAAGATACAAGATACCGCGCCACACATCGGCAGGATCCAGGGTCCGAACGGAACTCTGAATGGCCGATGCCGGTTTGGGTCTTTGTAACGCAGGATTGTGATTCCGACGCACACCAGCACGAACGCGAACAACGTTCCGATGTTCGTCAGATCCACCATCTCGTCGATGCTCATCACCGCCGCGAAGCCGCCCACGATCACGCCGGTCAGGATCGTCGTAACGTGCGGTGTCTTGAACTTCGGATGAACTCTGGCGAACACCGGCGGCAACAGCCCGTCGCGGGCCATCGAGAAGAAGATGCGCGGCTGGCCTAACTGAAACACCAGCAACACCGCCGTGTGCGCCACGACAGATCCGAAGGCCACGACCGCACTTACCCAGCGCGCATTCGGCGCCACATGGTTCAGGGCCATGGTCAACGGCTCGGCTACTTCAGTCGACAATCGCGTCTTCAGTTCCGGGTACGGGATCAGTCCGGTGAACACCGCTGCGACCACGACGTAGAAAATCGTGCAGATAACCAGGCTGGCTATGATACCGATAGGCAGATCTCTGGCTGGGTTTTTTGTTTCTTCCGCGACTGTCGAGACTGCGTCAAATCCGATGTAGGCAAAGAAGACGACTGCGGCTCCGGCCAAAGTCCCGCCCCATCCATTTGGTAGAAAAGGATGCCAGTTCGCTTCCATCTTCGCCGGCGACACGAAATAGAACGCGGCGCCGATGAAAAACAGCAGCACCAGGATCTTGATGCCGACCATCACGGCGTTAAATTCGGCTGACTCTTTGATTCCCCACACCAGCACTATCGTGATCAGCATCACGATGCCCAGGGCCAGCAGATTGAAAACTATCGGCACGCCAAAGATGTGGGGCGCACTCTCAATCAGTCCTGGTATTTTTCTGGCAGTGCGAAAGTCAGTCGAAAGCCATTGCGGAATATCGACGCCGAGAGCATCGTGAATAAAGGAGCGAAAGTAATTCGCCCAGCTAATTGCGACTGCGACGTTGCCAATTGCGTATTCGAGGATCAAGTCCCAGCCAATGATCCACGCGACTAGTTCCCCCAACGTCGCATACGAGTAGGTATAAGCCGAGCCCGATATCGGCACCATCGCCGCCATTTCCGCGTAACAGAGCGCGGTAAAGGCGCAAACTATCGCGGTGATGCCGAACGAAACCATCAACGATGGGCCCGCGCCCGGGCGCGAGGCGTCACCAGCCGCTGCGGTTCCGACGGTGGCAAAGATGCCGGCGCCGATAATCGCGCCGATACCCAGCAGCGTTATATTGATCGGGCCGAGTGTGCGTTTGAGTTTGTGGCCTTCCTCTTGCGCGGCCGCCAGAATGTCGTCAAGTTTTTTGGTTCGAAAGATTCCGCGAAGCAAGATTTTTCGTCTCCCTGAAATGGATTCGATTCCGCACGCGCAATTGTTGCCGCGGAGTTTAAGGTTTCGGATAGGAAGTTTCAAGCTTTATCGGATCGCACGCATCTTTGCGCGCGGACTCCAGCGCACGCCATACAAAGATGCATGCGCCGCTGGTTTCCTCTTGGCACTCTTCCCCCTTTCCGCTTTGCCCTTTGCGCTTTCCCTTTGTTATGCTCCGCTGCGATCGAAATATTGTTGCCCCATGACTGCAGAATCCAAGTCGCGCGTGCTCCACGAGAATCTGGATACCAGCTTCGTCAATCTCTGGTCGCTTTTGCGCAGTCTTTCGCAGCGCGGATTCATCGGCCGCGTGCACGTGGAGCTTACTGACTACACGGCTGACGTCTACATGACGGGATCGAACGCGCCGCTGGTGCACGAAATCGATCGCGCGGCGGGGACCGAGACGTTGGAACAAGCGGCCCTGCACCGTCTGGTTTTGCGAGCGCGAGAGTCGTCCGGCTCAATCAGCGTTTTTGAAGGCGCAGACGAGGCAGTTGTCGTACGGAGCGCGGCTGTGCCTGAGGACATTATCGAACCTGCTGCCTCTGTTCCGACTGAGGAGCCGCCGCCAGATCCTTCAAGCGAAGCACCGCCGCAGATTGTCGGCCAGCCGGCGAAAAGTGAACCGGCGCTGGCTGATTCAGATGACGAGTCTGAATTAGCGGTCACCGCGACATCCTTAGCCGAGCCCGCAGCCCAGCAGGACGATGCCGAAGGGACCATTGACTGGAGCGAAGTGGTAAAGGCCAGCGGCGAATTGATCGGCGTCGTCGAGCGGGCCTTGATCGGCACCGGCGCCGACTTTCTAGCGCTTTTCCGGGCCACGCGTTTAGAGCTGGCGGACGATTACGCTTTTCTCGATCCAACGTCGAGTGGCTTCGAGTATGCCAACTCACAGGCGACCGTAATTCATGAATTGCCGCCGCACACTTATGTCGCCGGACTGAGCGAGGCGTTGCGTCGCGTGGTCGAGAAAGTGGCGACGGGCGATCGGGCCCGACGCGTTCGTGAACGAGTGGCGCTGGAACTGGCTCTGCTGGCGCGCAAGCGCAAAGAGCTTTTGACGAGATCGGGCTTTCAAGCACAGTTCGATCGCATCGCCGGAACAAAAGTGATTTAAGAAATGAGCTTAGGTCTTAGTGCTTAGATCTTAATAGTTGAATCCTCGTCGTCACTGGCGACCGACGTCACGGAGTACTATGGACTAAGCTCTAAGATCTAAGCTCTAAGCACCAAGTTCCAAACACCATGTCTTTCAGAAACATTCTTTTTCCGACTGACTTTACCCCGCATGCGCGTTCGGCGCTTAAGTATGCCGCCGCCTTTGCTCGCCAAGGGCGCGGCCGAGTCATTCTGTTCAGCGTCCAGACCGGCGCCGTTCCGCCAAACCTGATGACTCTACCTGAACGCGTGCTGCAAGAGCAGGAAACAAACTGGCTGCTGCAACTGCGCGGCGAGGTGAAGGGCCTGCTTACCGACCCGCTATTAGAGGGCCTCGAGGTCGAACCGGTAATTGTCGAGGGCGAACCCGCGCACGAGATAGCCAAAGCGGTGCGCGACTATGACATCGATCTGGTGACCGTCGTAACCCACGGCCGTCGCGGCCTGGCTCGTGCCTTGTGGGGCTCGACCGCGGAAGAGATTATCGCCGAAGCCCCTTGTCCCGTGCTTACTATCCGCCCGCCGCAACATGATTTTGTGGAACATCGCGGCGCCCAGACGGAAATTCGCTTGAACCGGATTCTGCTCGCGACTAACTTTCGTCCCTCATCGATCGCCGCGACCCACCTGGCGCGCGAACTGGCTACTGCCACCGGCGCAGAGATGCACGCCGCTTACGTGATCGGCGATTACTTTGAACAGATTTCGGTGATGTTTCCCGAGGGCGGGCGGTCAGCCCTTTCGCGTATGCGGGGTGAAGTGAGGGATCGCATGGAATCGTTTGCCGGAGAAGACGACGGCCGTGTGATCACCCACGTTGCGGAAGGCCGGCCCTATGCTGAAATCGTTCGTCTGGCAGCCGAGACTGATGCGGACCTGATCGTCATCGGCACCAGTGTCCACGCTTCTCTGTTCGGCGGGGCACCGGCCCTCGGTTCAGAGATTGAGCGCGTCGTGCGCAATGCACCTTGTCCCGTGCTCTGCGTGCCTTCCGGAAGGGTCGTCACGCCATTGCCGGCGTTTGCCAGATCCGAGCCAGTACCGCAAACGTGAAGCAAGTTCCCTCTCCCTCTGGGAGAGGGTTAGGGTGAGGGGTTACGGCGGCGTACTGCGCCCTTTCCCCAGCTCTCTCCCAAAAGGAGAGGGAGCAAATCCAGGAAGACAACCCCAAAAGTAAAAAGGCAAAAATAAAGCGGGGATACATAACCTCTCCCGCCTTACTCTTGCCTCTTACCTTTTTACTTTGCCTTACTGCTTTTCGCTGGTTCCTTCGACCGGATAGCCGGCGCCCTTCCAGGCCGCCAGACCACCCAACAAAGCTGCTGCGTTATCGAATCCCTTTGCTTTTAATGTGACCACCGCACCGGCGGACGTGTGTTCGGCCGGTCAAGTACAGTAGGCCACGATCATCTTGTCATGAGGCAGTCCGTTCGCCTTGGCGGCCACCTCATTAACGGGCACCAGGATTGCGCCTTTGATGTGGCTCTCCTTAAATGCTGCTTCGGTGCGCGTATCAATGATCAGCACGTTTCCCTTCTCGTACAACTTATAGGCCTCAGCCGCCGTGATTCGACGTGCATTATCTGCCGGGGGTGATGGCGACTGGGAGCTTTGACCGGAAGGCCTTTGAGTTTGCGAAACGATCGCATCCCTTGAGGTGCATCCCGCCAGTATCCCGATCGCCACGATGAATATTAATGATGTCAAAACAGCAATCCGCATATTAGTACTCCTGTCCTTATTAGGCTGGAAATAATTTACAACTTTGCGGCGTAGATGCAAAGTGCCCAGGGTAAGAGAACTGTTACGACAGGCTGTCTCGCGCATCATCGCGCGGCTTCGCCGCAGCACAGTGCGGTAAGCCTGTGGCTTACCGTCAGCGATTATTCCTTTTCCTTTCGGCCTGAGGCTAAGCCTCAGGCTGGAGAGCTAGGTAGAGTTCGCTTCGGAAAGGCACAGCCTTTCCGCACTGTGAGGCGGCAGAGCCGCGAACCTGGGCAGGCAGGTGAAGCAAAAGTGAGCGAGAATTTACGCGCCCAGTCACAGCACAATTCGCCGGTCACCCTCGCGCCGCGTCACCCGCTGGCGATCGAGATACTCGAGCAGTGGGATCGCGTACTTGCGCGAGATGCCGGCCAGATCCTTGAATGCCGCCACGTCAATCGCTCGATCCGCATGCTGCTCTGCATATGTCCGCAGCTTCTTCGTCAGCTCATCCAGCGCAGCGCGATGAAAAAACATCTCGCCGTGCACCTTCACCAGCACGCCGGAATCGATAAGCAATTGCAGCACCTTCCGGCCATGTGGTGCAGACGCTCCCGCGCCCGCCCGTTCCAGAGCTTCGTTCAGACTCGGCGCTGCCAGGGCCGCGCCACGATAGACCTTTTCCAAACCATCTCGCAGCCGCGCGTCTTCGTCCGAAAGCGTGCGCGTGTGTTCGCGCCGGCGCACAATATCTTTTTCAGCCAGCAACGATCCTTCTTTTTCCAACTCTGAAATTACCGCGCGAAACAGTTCCGGCGGCGAGTGAGCAAAGCAGCGCTCTCGCAAAACTTCTCTGGTCAGCCCGCGAGACAAAGGCTCGCGCTCATGATGTGCCGCAACCTCCGCGCTCACCATTCGCTTGAGTTCGGCGAAACTCTCGCGACTGATGAGGGTGCCTTCCACGTCCAGGACGGCGCCGTGGGCCAGCGCCTGTTTCGCGGCCGCCTCGATCACTTCATCGGTCCAGCCGGTTTGCGCCGCTAGTTCCGCGCGCGGCAATCCCACCTGTCCGGCGCGGCCGGCGAACAACGCTAATCGCGTTGCGCCTTCAATGTTTGAAAGAGCTTGCAAGAGCTCGCGAGCGTCGGCCAGGTCGCGAGCGCGATGCCTGAAAGAAAAAGCGTCCAGCACTTCTCCGCCTCCGATTGTTTGCTGCGGCGAGTAGGCGCGAATGATAAAGCGATCTCCGCACACGGCAACGACCGGCGACTCAGTACGAAACTGAACGAACCCATGCTGACCCGGTTTGATCTCATCAGCATCTTCAAGCACCCGCACGCGCGCCAAAACCTCCGCCGCGCCAATGTGCATGCGCACGCGCTGGCGCGAGCGCAAAGGGCGGGGCGCACCAGCAAGTAGCTGAACGCGCGCGTCAATGACTTGCGTCGGGCGTAAACGCGCGACCGGCGCCAGTGTCATTCCGCGTTCAATCGCTGTCGCATCTATTCCACCCAGATTGACAGCCGTGCGCTGGCCCGCGAATGCTTGTTTGACCTGAGATCCGTGGACCTGCAAGCCACGCACGCGTACGCGCGTCCCTGCCGGCAGCAGCTCCAGCTCGTCGCCTTCGTTGATTTGTCCGGCAATCAGAGTTCCGGTAACGACGGCGCCAAAACCGCGCATCGTAAACGAACGATCTATCGGCAAGCGCGTAACGAAATCCGCGGACCGCGCGGGCGCCAACGATCCAATTTCGCGTAGAGTCTGCTTTAACTCTTCAATTCCCTCGCCCGTGCGTGAGCTGACCGCTACCACCGGCGCATCTTCCAAAAATGAACCCGACGTCAATTCCGCGGCTTCGGCAGAAACGAGCTGCAGCAGTTCTTCATCGACCAGGTCCTTTTTCGTAATGACGACGAGGCCACAACTAATCCCCAGCAGCCGGCAGATATCAAAGTGCTCTCGCGTCTGCGGCATCACACTCTCGTCGGCGGCAATGACCAGGGCCACGACATCGATCCCATGCGCGCCGGCCAGCATATTCTTCACGAACTTTTCATGCCCCGGCACATCGACAAAGCCGACCCGCACCTCACCCAGATCAAGATCGGCAAAGCCTATATCGATCGTTATTCCGCGACGCTTTTCTTCCGGCAGACGATCGGCATCGATGCCGGTCAACGCGCGCACCAGCGCAGTCTTCCCGTGATCGATGTGTCCGGCCGTGCCGACGATAATGGATCTCATAGAAGAGGTGCAGACACGCTTGTCTGCGTCTTAATACTTAATGCGTGACCTAAAATAGCCCAGGCAAAGCGTAAGCGCTACCCTTGATTTGTGTTGCTTAGCAAAATTCTTGCAAGAGATCTCTGTTTTCATCGAGCTCCGAGTGGGGTACAGTTCGCACACTTTCTTCCTATGCTCGTACTTCAGTCCACCAGCAAGCCGCGTCTGTTTGCAGAGGTTCGTACGGTCGCTCGCATGCGCCATTTCAGCATTCGCACGGAGCAAGCTTATGTGAACTGGATTCGCCGGTTCATTCTGTTTCATAAGAAGAGGCACCCGCGGAATATGGGCGAAGCCGAGATTCGCACCTTCATCTCTCACCTCGCGGTCGAGAGCGAGATTTCCGCGTCAACGCAGACCGTTGCTCTGAGCGCATTGCTGTTTCTCTATCGCGATGTCCTGAAGAAAGAACTTCCCTACGTTTCCAATATCGAGCGGGCGCGAAAGCCGAAACGGCTGCCACTCGTTTTCACGCGTAACGAAACCAAACGCATTCTGATGAATCTGGAAGGCGCGCACTGGCTTGTGGTCAGCTTGCTGTATGGCGCTGGCCTGCGATTAATGGAGAGCCTGCGGCTGCGCGTCAAAGACGTCGATTTTACCTATGGGCAATTAACAGTTCGAGACGGTAAGGGTGAGAAGGATCGCGTTACCATGCTGCCGAACAGTGTCAGAGAGCTGCTTGAGCATCATCTTCAAAAAGTGAAACTGCTGCACAAAGACGATCTCAAGGCTGGACACGGTGAGGTGTTCTTGCCGTATGCACTGGCGCGCAAGTATCCGCAAGCGCCAAAGGAGTGGGGCTGGCAATATGTTTTTCCGGCGGCGAGTCGTTCAATCGATCCGCGCAGCGAAAAGCAACGCCGGCATCACCTTTCCGATGATGTGATTCAAAAAGCCGTAAAGAAAGCAATCAGGGCCGCGCGCATCCCAAAGAATGGCAGTTGTCACACGTTTCGGCATAGCTTCGCCACTCATCTTCTGGAGAACGGATATGATATTCGCACCGTACAGGAGTTGTTGGGACATAAGGACGTTCGCACGACAATGATCTATACTCATGTCCTGAACCGCGGCGGCCGAGGCGTCCAGAGCCCCCTGGATTTGTGATCATGACAAGACGCTCGGCCGGCGGCATAAGACGCGGAATAAGAGGCTTATGCCGACAGCGTCGGCATAATATTTAGTTCGCGCGCATCGCTGTGTCAGAACGGCGAGCGGTAGCGACCCGATCAAGGCTCAACTTGTGTGGATGATCCCATCGCTACCGCTCCGGGTTCTGACACGGCGCGTATCAAATGTAACCGGCTTCAACTGTGCGTAAACTCGAACTCATATTGTGGACGATTCTTCTGTGGCTGCTCGCATCATGTATCTACGCCTATTACTACGTCGTCACAATTCTCGCCTTACCCGAGGACTACGATGCATACGCGCGAAACTGGAAATTTCAACTGTTAATGTTTTCTCTGTTCCGACTCCCGTGGCTGGTCTTGGCGTTGGCCATTGTTCTTGGAGTAATCATTGCTTTGCCGAAACGAAAAGCGACGGGTCACGTGCCGACCGACGTGTCTGTTCGCTAGCGGTTGCGCGCTATAATCGCGGGCGCGCGAACAAATCGTTGGACGCGAGCGGCGGGTGCGTGTTTCGTAACTAACTTGGTGCGGCGGAGGGTGCTTTGATGCGCGCCGCCGCGTCAACTCAACCGTTGGGCGACGCTTGAAATGACTCGACGTACAATCATCTGGCTTATCGTAGGCACAGTCGGTGTCGTCACGGCGGCCTTCGCTTCGCTGATCGCTCTTCCGACTGGGATTCTTTTCTTTCTTCGACGCCGCTTGCCTCAAGCGATCGAAGAACCTGCAAGCGTGTTCCGGATCGGGCCGCCTGCGGATTTCGCGGTTGGAGTTGACACGCGGTTTCTTCAATCGCATCGGGTCTGTGTTGTGCGGAATGCGTCGCGTTTGTACGTTATCTATGCGCGGTGTCCGCACAAGGGATGCACGCCAGACTGGATTGCGTCAGATGCCAAATTCAAATGCCCTTGCCATGAAAGCCGCTTCTGCATGGGAAGCGCCTTTGCTGGGAATGGCATCAATTGCGAAGGACCCGCTCCGCGTCCACTCGATCGCGCACATATCGAAGTTGACGAACGCGGAAACGTCGTCGCTGATCTCAGCAAGCTTTATCAATGGCCAAAGGGATCTCCTTCGCAGTTTGACGATCCTGGGGCTTACGTTTCGCTCCAAACTTGACGCTTATGTCGCGTCGCCCAACAAATCGTTGGACGCGAGCGGCGGGAGCGTGTTTCGCATCATGACTCGTCCGGCGATGCTTGAAATGAAATCGCGCCGCCGCGTCAACTCAACCGTTCGGTTGCTATAGGGTAATTGACGCCACGAAAGGGAGGAAATTGGATGAGGCTAGCAAAACTTGTCGTGCGCACAATCGTCGTGGCAATAGTGATGTTTGCGTTAAGCTTCATCGGGCATCAACTATTGCTCGGTCACGATTATGTTTCCATCGTGCCGATCATGCGTAACACGCCTGACATGCAGGCACACATGCCATTGGCCTTGCTTAGCTCTTTATGCTTTGCCGCGGCATTTGTCTGGATCTATTCGCAGGGGAGAACTAGTGACAAGCCGTGGTTTGGACAAGGTCTTCGTTTTGGCGTGGCGGTGTGGGCGCTTGCGTCAGCGCCACTGTACCTGACCAATTATCTGATCGAACCGCGGCCCGGCTTGTTCGTTGCCAAGGTACTCGGTTGGGAGATCATTGCCGCAATGCTGTTGGGACTTCTGGTCGCGGCTCTCTCGAAAAATGACGGTGCGGCACAAGAACGGGGAACGTAATAGTCAAGGATTCGGCAACCGAACAAATCGTTGGACGCGAGCGGCGGGAGCGCCTCTCGCAACTTGCTTGGTGCGGCGGAGGGTGCTTTGATCCGCGCCGCCGCGTCAACTCAACCGTTGGGCGGAAAACAGTATGAGTCGAAGAACCACCTTTGCAATCGTCCTCATGTTATTGACCTTCCTTTGTGTCTCGAACTCTTCTGCTCAAACGATTCACCGCCGAAGTAGTGACTACCGGAAGGGGAAAACCGACGCGACCCAAGATATCAAACGCAACATTTACATCGTGAAGGGTTACGGCCTTCCGTTCTTTAACGATTATCCTTGGCCTTCTGGAGAGGACATCTACCAATCTATTCTCAAAGAACAATACAACATCACAATCAAACTAATCGGCGGCTGTGTTGTTGACGACAAAGCCCGCGATTACATCGTTGGGTACGACGACGTCTCAATCGCTGCGATGGAGTCCAAGTGGGGAAAGGGAATCTTGGACGCAGTGCGAGAACAAGCCTACGCTGAATATAACCAGAAATATGGTGACATGCAGCGTGAGTACGACAAGAAACTTCTTGAGCGGTTGAAGCCGCCGCCAAAAAAGAATCCGGAATGAACGCGCGTCGCTCCTAAAGTTTTCCGCCCAACAAATCGTTGGACGCGAGCGGCGGGAGCGTGTTTCGCATCATAATTGGTCCGGCGATGCTTGAATGAATTCGCGCCGCCGCGTCAACTCAACCGTTCGCACGCATCGCTTACTAAAGTGCGTAGTCCTTGACTAAACCAAAGCTGATCTCATTGGTCGTATTGATATGGCTAATCGCATCAACTGGGTACGCTTATTACTACGTTGTTACTATCTTGGCGTTACCTGAGGAGTATGATGCCTACGCAAGGAACTGGCAGTTTCAACTTTTAATGTTTTCGCTTTTTCGTCTGCCCTGGCTAGTCTTAGCGTTGGCCGTGCTCATTGGATTGATCATCGCGCTGCCGAAACGAAGAGCAGCCGCTCATGTCCCGCCAGACGATTCGGTTGGGTAGCGTTACGCTCTTGCAATCGATCGGCGTGCGAACAAATCGTTGGACGCGAGCGGCGGGAGCGCGTTTCTCAACTAACTCGGTGCGGCGAAGGGTGCTTTGATTCGCGCCGCCGCGTCAACTCAACCGTTCGATGCCTTTTGAGGACTATGATCCTATGATCCTGCCAATGTTCGGATTCATAGCAGCGTTGCTTGTCGTAGGCGGCCTAGGGATTCTCGTTGCGGTTGGCGACCCAAAGAATGCACGCCTTGCTCCATACATCGGCTTTGTCGCATTGTTTGCCGCGATCGGCGCTCTTTGCTTGTGCGCGCTGTTGGGCTTGATTGCGCAGGTGCTTATTCGGTCCGACGCAGCCGCTGCTCTTGGCGCTTTCGCTGGGTACGTGTTGGGCGGGTTAGGCGGCGCAATCTTCGGATTCAACCGCGCCACTAGACGTCGGCGTCGAATCGAATCTGACGTGAATGACTAAACGGTCTCGCTCTTCACGTGAACGGCATCGAACAAATCGTTGGACGCGAGCGGAATCACGGGGCTTGTCATCGACAACTTGTTCGTGACGTGGTTGTCTCCCGCCGCGTCAACTCAACCGTTATGCCGCTGATCTTTGCGCAACCGATCGAGCTGGATGGGTGGTCCACGAGTTCAAATTGAAGAGAACGGCGCAATCACCGTCTTTGTTCCAGATGGTGCGGCCTAGATTCCAATAAAAATGATGCGTTGTCGTGCCCTGCTCATTTTTGACTGTTGTGTTCTTTCCGTCCTTCGTATGCACCGCAATCCAATCGCCTTGTTTGACAGATTGCTTCGGAAGCCAATAAATATGACGAAGCTCGTTTGAAATACTGTTGTTGTCTTTATATGTCGTATCGCAAACCATATAGAACGAGAGATCGCTCACGTCCGCAAGAACCTGTAACCACGTGAGCTCTTTGTCCAAATCGCCTTTACCGACAACTGAATGGATTTTAATATTCATTTTGACACCTCCGCCAGATGTATATATCACATCACGATTGAACACGCAACAGCGTCTTATCTATGCAACGCGGCATAACAAATCGTTGGACGCGAGCGGCGGGAGCGTGTTTCGTAACTTGAATGGTCCGGCGATGCTTGAATGAAATCGCGCCGCCGCGTCAACTCAACCGTTCGATGCCTCGTGGAGAAATGTGATCCTATGATCCTGCCAATGTTTGGACTCATAGCGACATTGCTTGTCGTAGGTGGCCTAGCGACTCTCGTTGCGGTCGGTGACCCCAAAAACGCACGCCTTGCTCCTTACGTGGGCTTTGTTTCATTGTTCGCTACGTTTGGCGCTCTCTTGTTGTGTGTGTTCTTAGGGCTGATTGGCGAGGCCGTTATTCGATCCGATGCAGCTGGGGCTCTTGGATCTTTCATCGGCTTTGCATTCGGCGGAATAGGTGGCGCACTCTTCGGCTTCGACCGTGCTAATCGACGGCGCCGACGCATCGACTCTGACGTTCATGACTAAACGGTCTCGCTCTTCACATGAACGGCATCGAACAAATCGTTGGACCGGAGCGGCGGTTGCGTGTTTTGCGTCATCATAGGTCCGGCGCTGCTTGAATGAATACGCGCCGCCCGGTCAACTCAAACGTTCGGCACTTTCCATGGTACTACTTCTTTTACTGACGCTGCTGATGCCCTGGGAGTCTCGGGGCATTTCGCAACCAGCAACTACGTTGCCAGGGACTGTCGTAGGTTACTCACCGTTTGCGCGATTGGTAATCATTGTCGGATCGCCTCCACCTTCCGACATAAAACCCTTTCATGAGGATTTTCTTATCAGGCTTGACCGCGAATTGCCCCCGCTGAAAAAAGGACAACTCATCAGGCTAAAATACAGCGACGACACCGGCACGAAACCAGCACGGCCGACTAATCTATTCACGGAGAAACGACATTGGGCATTTGTGGCGACACGAGACGCCTCGTGCGCCAGCAAACTTGAGAACCTTCTTCACTACACTGTTAACGGACAAACTTTTGAATACATGCAACTGACTCGCTGGGCGAACCGATTGCAACCTGTCGATTACACTGTGCCGTGCTACATTGTCGCTGCCGGTGGGATCTCTGAACAATGACGCGTGCCGAACAAATCGTTGGACGCGAGCGGCGGGAGCGTGTTTCGCATCATGACTGGTGCGGCGAGGCTTGAATGAATTCGCGCCGCCGCGTCAACTCAACCGTTGGGCATCACTTCTCTGCAACAAGGCGGGCATGATCGCGCGAAGAAAGGAACATCCCACATGTCGCTGCTCACTAAACGTCAACCCGTTGTGCAGCTTCTTCTTTTTCTGCTGCTCTTCTTCGTAGGTTGTCAGGCCCCAGGCGGTGGTTCGCGTAGCGGCACGAACATATTCCCTGTCGACCAGGTTGTCGTAGAATGGTCCGACTGGTTGAAAGATGGCGCTGCCGTCTCGTGGAAACTTGAGCCCGGCACTTATCGGTTGGAACTAACCGCCAATAGTGACGGCGTCACCGCGGAATGGGTTGGAGGCGGTTGTCCGAAAACGCAACCCATGCGCGAAATTACTATGACGTGCGACATGTCTCGCGCCGGCCAATTGGTCATCACAAACCCGACAACCTTCGGCCTTGGCGCTGCCGTCAGCACGACCGTGAAGGTTACGAAGCTTGCTCGATGACGTGATGCCCAACAAATCGTTGGACGCGAGCGGAACCAGCGGGCTTGTTATCGACAACTTGCGTGTAACGCAGTTGTCTCCCGCCGCGTCAACTCAACCGTTGTGCGGCAACTCTTATGAACGCAACTGGCGAACTGGCTGGCTTTTTTGCAGCACACGCAGTGTGGTGCGTTTCCGACGCAGAAACGCTCGTGCCAATCTTCGCTTACGAATCATCGGATGGTTCTCGACAAATGGAACGCATCGAAGCGGCAGAACTTCAAGACGCAGTCCGTCACGGCAAAGATCGTCTGGGGGCGAATCCGGAATCTGCTTCGCGCGCCGTTTTTATCTATGACGGCTTTGTTACGTTAGCCGACGGGAAAACCGATGCGCTCATCGTGGATGGAATCGATTATGGCCCGCCACTCGCCGGCTTTACGATGGCTGTTCCCTATCGGCACGCTGGCAACCCTGCGGGATTCGCCGTGTACCGACCTAAGTTTCTCGGCTTCGAAGGCCTCGAACCGTCGTGGGAAGCGCTCGGCGAAGCGTTCTTCCGTGGCGTCGAGCGCCACGAAAAAGGTGCGGCCGTGTGGAACATCAGCTTGGATCAGTCTCGATGATGCCGCACAACAAATCGTTGGACCGGAGCGCGGGGGGCGTGTTTCGTAACTTGATTGATTGAATCGAAGGTTGAATGAAATCGCCGCGCCCGGTCAACTCAACCGTTGGGCGGCTTCGCCCTGCATAGGAGATTCAGATGAAACAGCCCGACTTTTATTCGCCGTCTTATTGCCGCGCGCGATTCCTAAAGAAGTTCTGACACTGCTGGCTGGCTATCTCCGCGACGACATTCCGGAAGGATCCCCTTATGTTGCTTGTTCCGAGGTTGCTGTTCACTCGCCCTTTGTCCACCTAACAGTTCTAAAGAGTGATGACAGTGGCAAGGTATGGAGAGTTCGACTGCCAACTCAATACGTCCTTGCGATAACGGAATGGTTGGATGAAGATGCTCGGTCGATTGGCTTTCTTGAAAGGAAAAACTTATAACCCATCGCGCCGCCCAACAAATCGTTGGACGCGAGCGGCGGGAGCGTATTTCGCAACTAACTTGGTCCGGCGGAGGATGGTTTGATTCGCGCCGCCGCGTCAACTCAACCGTTGGGCGGCCTTACTTTTTACTTTGATGTTGCTTCCACTCGTCATCGCAGTTGTCATAATCGCCGCAGTCATCTGGTTCGTTCTGGCGTGGAGGCGTCGGCAAAGCTTCGCGAACCAATCCGGTCCGCAGCGCGACGACCGCGCATTGTCGAAACTAAAGCCATTCTTTCGCGCGGAATTCGTCGAAGCGAAAATCAAATCGCTGTTTCCAAACGAAAACCCTGAAGATATTCTTCGTCTGTTGGACGATCTCCCTGGAGTGTGGGGGCCGGAACGTTTGCAGCTAGCGATTCTCAAATTGAGCAACCGTGATCTAAGCTCATTGCGCACTTACGTCGCGGCTGCGCGACAAGATTATGTGAGTGTTATCGGCCAAGCGGAATATCCCGGCGCGCTGGAAATTGGTCTTGAGCGTTACGTGAGATTGCCAAATCCTGAACAAGAAGCTATTCATCGAAAGGATGTGCGACAATACTTACGCTGGGCACAAGTGCGGTAGTTTCTTGGCCGCCCAACAAATCGTTGGACGCGAGCGGCGGGAGCGTGTTTCGTAACTAACTTGGTGCGGCGGAGGGTGTTTTGATTCGCGCCGCCGCGTCAACTCAACCGTTGGGGCGCTTGCTTGAATATGAAAAGGTTGTGCTCTCTCACGTTCATAGTTCTTCTGCTTCAGGGCTGTTCCAGGTCAGGCCCAATCGAGCAAAGAATTGGCGACCGAGTAAATAGTTGCAACGCGACCGCTCCGTGTATTGTCAAAATCACGGACGTTACGGATTTCCAGTGGGACCAATTGCAAGTCTTTGATTACGGCGCGACTCGCGACGAAATCGAAAAGTCTTTGGGCACGGACTTTCCGACTTACGTGGAGTTCACACGTCGGATCATCTTCTTAAAGGGTGGCAAGATCGTCCGTCGGGAGGATGAGCCGACAGATATTGAACGGCTAGTTAATGGTGAGGTCACTTTCACAGAAGCTAATACGGACGGCTCGTCCAACTCGCATGGGCCGTATACGCCCGAGACGGCGGTATTTCGCGCGGAAAAGAAATCATTTGCGGGCGGCGTGTGCTACGTTCTAACACAGGTGAAATGATACTGGTGTAGGCGGGTCCATTTACCGACGCGCCCCAACAAATCGTTGGACGCGAGCGGCGGGAGCGTGTTTCTCAACTTGATTCATCCGGCGATGCTTGATTGAATTCGCGCCGCCGCGTCAACTCAACCGTTCGGGGCCTTGAATGCAAAAGAAATTCACTCGACTGAATGACTCCTGCTTCTCATGGAAAAACAGTTGTCGCTGGTGAGGGTTGGGTGTATTAGTTCCCTGTGATGGAAGCGAGCGTTGATTGCTCGGTGGGTTGAATCGCTCTGCGTGGCTTTTGAGGTGGGATGATGTGGCAATCAGGCCGGCGCGTTAAGCCGCAGACTTGAATCTGTTGCGAGCGTGTGGCCGCGCCGCTCATGAGGTTGTGATGGGTGCTTGAATGATGTGCGGCTTGAATGCGCTGCGCGTTGTCTCCCGGTTGAACGGCCCCGAACAAATCGTTGGACGCGAGCGGTATCACGTAGTCTGTCATTGACAAGTTGTCCGTGACCTGGTTGTCTCCCGCCGCGTCAACTCAATCGTTCGGCGTCATACCGGATTTTTATGACCATAATTTCTAAGAGCAATAAGCTGGTAACGTTCATTAATATTTTTACAGTTGAGCCCGCGAATCAACAACAACTTCTTGACTTGCTCGCTCGCGCGACCGACACGGCTGTGCGCCACGCGCCGGGCTTCATTTCCGCGAACTTACATCGCGGCCTCGATGGCACCAAAGTCGTAATGTACGCTCAATGGCGCAGTATCGAGGATTATGAAGCTATGCGTCAGAATCCAGCGCCTCTGCCGTACTTACAGGAGGCGCTCACCATTGCGAAGTTCGAACCCGGCACCTATGAAGTCGTCGAGACTTATTCCGCTTCATCATAGATGCCGCCGAACAAATCGTTGGACGCGAGCGGCGGGAGCGTGTTTCTCAACTAGCTTGGTGCGGCGAAGGGTGCTTCGGTTCGCGCCGCCGCGTCAACTCAACCGTTATGTTTCTTTCGCATCGACAACAACGCCTGCAATCGTGGGAGCGAATAAGAGCGAAGGGCAAACTGCGCTTTATCGCCGACATGACCATACAATGGGCACTTCCTTTGGCGGTCGGCCTGCCACTGATGTACTTCTTGCTTAATATCAGTTTTCTTTACATGCTTCTTACGTTTATTTTTGTGTTGGTCGTTGCTCCGTTCGCTGCTCTTGTTGAGTGGTGGAAGAATGAAGGTGCATACACAGCGGAGAAGCTCGACCGTCGGATGGACTCGGTCAACAAAGGTTGATTGAGTGCCACGGCGAAACATAACAAATCGTTGGACGCGAGCGGAATTAGATCGTCTCTTAGCGACAACTTGCCCGTAACGCCGTTGTCTCCCGCCGCGTCAACTCAACCGTTATGCATCAGAACTAAATTGAATGTCATTCAAAACCAAGATCATAGTCACTGTCTTCGGTGTCGCAGCGTTTGATGCGGTCGCCTCTTTTCTCTCCCGGATGCTGCAGTTCGAATACACAAGATTGATGTGGGTGTCTTTTCTCATTTATGTGGTCGTTGGATACTGGGGCGCGCATCGGCGTGGCTTTGTGTACGGGATGCTTCTCGCGACTCTTGCTGGCTTTTCCGATTCCACAATTGGTTGGTTTGTTTCTCGAATGATCGGACCATTTCTCCAGAATCCTGTTCAATCATTTGGGTCTGTGTTGCTGCTACTCACAGTTTTCATCGTCATAACGTTGGCCTTTGTGTTTGGATCTGTGGGTGCGGTCCTTTGCAAACTCTTGGGGCAAACGCGAACGGCTGATGCATAACAAATCGTTGGACGCGAGCGGAGTCAGCGGGCTTGTTATCGACAACTTGTTCTTAACGTCGTTGTCGGCCGCCGCGTCAACTCGACCGTTATACCTCTTGTTCTATGTCCAAACTAATTCGCTGGGAAACGCCCTTCACCGACAAGCGGTATCCATCTGTCGGTTTGCTTGTCTCTCCTCGGCCCAATCGAACTGATTCGCTAACGGCTGTAGTCGCACCTGACGGTCTCGATACCTATCCAAAATATCTTGTGAACTTCGGTGATGTAATTGCTTTCACATGCATGGAGGAAGCGTTTCACCCCGAGCTGCATCCTGACGCCAAGGTGTTTGACGAACCGGGGCTATCAGCCTATCAATACCTTGAATCGGATTGGTTGAAGGCCTATGAAAACGGGGTACACTTCGTTGCTGGTGGTCATTTGGGTCCGTTTTACCACTACGCAATTTTTGGCGCAGACAACAATGTCGAGGTTATCACGCCAACTGTACCAACGGTTGATCGTATCGATGAAAAGAAACTCTTAGTAATCGAGTGCGAGGTATAACAAATCGTTGGACGCGAGCGGCGGGAGCGTGTTTCTTAGCTTGCTTGATGCGGCGGAGGTTGCTTTGATTCGCGCCGCCGCGTCAACTCAACCGTTATCCGGCTGACCTAAACTATGGCGACGACAAACCCAAAGGTTCGGGCTGATGGACAAATCTCCGGACTCGCCGGCGAGTTCTTTGTCGCCGCTGAACTACTGAAACGCGACCTTCAAACATCCGTCACCTTCGGTAATGCAAAGGCTATTGACTTACTCGCACACAACCCGAAGATCGATCACACTTTTCCTGTGCAGGTGAAAACGCTTCGCAAGACAAACTATTTTCTAATCAATCGCAATCGAATCCATCCGGCACATATTTACGTCTTCGTATTGCTTAACAAACCGGGTGAACCTGTTCGATACTTTATCGTTCCTGGTTCGGTGCTCGTTAACGAAGCGGATCGCTTCGGCAAGGACTTCGCGCATCCGACGTTGCCTGGAATCCACCCGAAGCGACTCGCTGAATTCGAAAATGCGTGGGATCACTTCGACAAAATCCCCGTCGCTGCGGTGCCACTGTAACCGACGCCGGATAACAAATCGTTGGACGCGAGCGGCGGGAGCGTGTTTCGTAACTAATTCGGTGCGGCGGAGGGTGCTTTGATTCGCGCCGCCGCGTCAACTCAACCGTTGTGCGCTATTTCTAACTCCGATGAAAGCGGCTCTCATTATCTGTTTTGTCTGTATCGTCTCTTCCATTGGTCGTGCTGACATTGCGCGGAAATTTGACGAATGGCACGACATCCCCTTCAGCGACGAGAAGGCTCGTCTCGACAACGCGGCTCTCCAATTACGCCAGGACCGAGGGTACATTATTTATCTTGTGATCTATGCCGGTAAGATTGCTTGCGTTGGCGAAGCTCGAGCACGCGGCATCCGCGCTAAAAACTATCTGGTTCGGAGGCGACACGTGAATCCGCACCAAGTCATTTGGATCGATGGCGGCTATCAGGACACGTTCACCACAGAGGTATGGGTCTGGCCACCCAAGTTGTCTCGGCCCTCAGTGTTTCAGGAATTCAATTTGAAACCCAGTCAGGTTACATTGGAACGCAAATGCCGGATAAAATGCCGGGCTTGTCGCTGATGCGGGACGCGCACAACAAATCGTTGGACGCGAGCGGCGAAAGCGTGTTTCGTAACTAACTTGGTGCGGCGCAGGGTGCTTTGATTCGCGCCGCCGCGTCAACTCAACCGTTATGTGGCTCTTCCTGCTGAAGAACAAATCTCTATTGCTGGCGCTTTGGCTCGTCAGTACAGCCGCATTCGCAATTGCCGGTGCGAGAATCTTGAATTTGGCAAAGTTCTACCACCTAACCAGACGTGGCGTTCACGCTAACGCGCGCGTCACTGCCACCGAACCAAATAATCACAACGCTGTTTATTACACTTACGAAGTAAACCAGCAATGGTACTCTGGTGTGGGCACCGCAAGCAGTATTAATCGCAAGAGTGAAATCGTGGCTACGGGCGAAACAGTCCCAATTGTGTATGACTCTGCTGACCCGGAATCATCTTATCTAGGCGATGCCAACGAAGAGTTCAGCTCACTGACGCACGGCGTGATCTTTCTTGCGTCTGCGCCGACATTTGCGTTGTTTGTTCTTTATGTACGAAAGGGTGTTCGCTCACTGGCCGCCACATAACAAATCGTTGGACGCGAGCGGCGGGAGCGTGTTTCGTAACTAATTTGATGCGGCGAAGGCTGCTTTGAATCGCGCCGCCGCGTCAACTCAACCGTTGGGCGGCTTGAACCTCGATCGGTATTAAACATGGGATTCCTCGACTTCCTAAAACGAAACAACGCCAACGACTCGGCCAAACAATTCTGGGGCACTTGGCACTTACTCAAGTCTGAGGGCGAAATGGATGTGGGCAACGGCGTAACGATGACATTTACCGATGACGGAAAGCTTGTTTACGTCATCCACCAAGAAGACTCTGATCAAATCATGAATCTGGCTTACAAAGTTGCGGGGAATCATTTAGTCACCAATCAGGCCTCTCTTCCACAGGAAGAGACCACGTTGTTCTTATTTGACGCCGACGGTAACTTGATTCTTGATTACGGCGGAAGCAAAACTTGGTTCGCGCGTGCGTGATTGTCGCCGCCCAACAAATCGTTGCAGGTGAGCGCGGGATAGCGTGCTTCTCAACTAGTTTGGTCCGGCGCGGGTTGTGTGTCACCGCCCGCGCCACCTGAACTCAACCGTTCGGCGTCATGAATACCGTTACGCTATACAGACCAGTGGGCCCAGATGAACTCCAGCTTATCGAAGCATCTGGATACCGTGAGTTTCCTCCTCGGCTGCCATTCTTTTTTCAGCACATGTTCGAGGAATACAATCGGGAGAAAACATCCCGCGCCAAACAGATTTGGGTCCGAGTCGGGGTCTCTCTCGCCTCGGGCGCAATCCTGACGTTTGTTCTGCCCGCCACCCTGGCTGGTGTTTTGTCTTATTCCAAGAATGTTGGCAGCCAACCGTCCTTTTTCCTTCTCGTTCTTATTGGCATCATGAACCTGCCGGGCGTGATTTATTGCCGGTTCGCGAGTCTGCCGCCGTCCCTTCCCAAATCCGATGAAGGTCTGTACTGTTGGGCGGTTGGGTTCTTCTTAAATATTCCCTATTACGCAATGGTCATTTTCGGGGTATGGTCGCTTGTTCACGTTATTCGGAACCGACGGCGCCCCGGTACCTGAGGCTGCGCCCAACAAATCGTTGGACGCGAGCGGCGGGGGCGTGTTTCTTAACTAGCTTGGTGCGGCGGAGGGTGCTTTGATTCGCGCCGCCGCGTCAACTCAACCGTTCGACATCGTGATTGAATGATGAAACCAAGCATACTCTTAATTCTATTGACGCTGATTTCACCATGCTCGCAGAGCGATCGCAGTCAACAGAAACCCGCCGAACCGGTTTCATATTGCGACCTCTTCCGAAAAACTGATCAGTATCCGGCTGGCCAACCGGTTCGCGTTCGGGCCACTTGGACTCATGGTTTCGAATGGAGTTATCTCTCTGATCGAGAGTGCCTCGACCAACCCAAAGCGTGGGTTGAATTCGTTGCAGACGACGAACTCTGTTCCGCGTCGAAACCTAATCTTAAAAAAATGACGCAAGGGTTCGATAATAAAGCTGATGTCGTGGTTGTCGGTAAATTGGAGGGCGGCGGAGGGTACGGGCACATGGGCGCGTATCGCTACAAGTTTGTGGTGACCTGTCTCGAAAGTTATAAAACAATTCCCGTGACCGTCCCTTGAATGCTTATGCACAATGTCGAACAAATCGTTGGACCGGAGCGCGGGTAGCCTCTTTCTCAACTTGTTTGGTCCGGCGAAGGTTGAATGTAGTCGCCGCGCCCGGTCAACTCAACCGTTCGGCGTACGATAACCGCAAAGCGTCATTCTGAAGACAAGTCGTGAAAGATGTCGATAAGAGAGGAGCTAGAATCGTTCGATGGAAAGCACACAGATGTCCTCGAGCGAATGTTGTCGAGACATCACCCAACGAATTTGTTAATCGAAGGTCTGGTGCTTCTGGTTGTCGATCAAGAACCGAACATTCAGACTGGGGTGACATGGTTGCTCAAGAGATTGGCTGAGAATCATGTCCAGTTCAAACAAGCACACCTGATCGCGCTCTTTGGATCACTCTCAGAGCTGACGCATTGGCTATCAAAGCTTCACGTTTGTCAGATGTTGCCGTACTTAATGATACCGAAGGAAAGTGAAAGCAGCCTCATCTGGTTTCTGGAACGAAATCTGTATGATGAGAACAAATTCTTGAGGGCATGGTCGTACAATGGATTTTATGAGCTAGCCAGGCAACACAACGAATACATTGATTATGCGAGCGGACAGATAGAACGCGGAGAGACAGACAAAGCGGCCTCAGTGAAAGCGCGAATTCGTAATATCCGAAAGGCGATGAACAAATTGCCGAGAATGAATTGATTGCGTCTCACACTTGAGAGAAAGGATACTGACATGCCGTTCAAGATTGGGAAAGCTGTCATCTATGCTGTTTTGCTCTGGGCGATCGGCTTCGTCTGGGGCAGCATCGTCTTTATGACCCCAGCATTGAAGACGGTCGCGGGAATTCCCTACGTCTCCAGCAATCCTGCAATCAGTTTCCCAATTCTGTTCATTTGGCTCATTGTCACTTATCTTCTGGCAAAGAGTTATCTGAAGGCGGCGGGCGATAAAGCTGCCGAAGGGCTGAGGCTGGGCATCATGTTTTCGGTCGTGAACGTCGCGCTGGACTTGTTGGTATTGGTGCTTCTGTTGAAAGCTGGTTTCAGCTACTTTAACTCTTTAACAGTCTGGCTGGGTTATTTCATGCTGTTCATGATTCCCTGGGTAGCCGGACGTTCTTTGCAAAAGAAATAGCGCGGCGGCGCCGAACAAATCGTTGGACGCGAGCGGCGGGAGCGTGTTTCTCAACTTGATTCGTCCGGCGATGCTTGATTGAATTCGCGCCGCCGCGTCAACTCAGACGTTGGATTGCTTCCAGTCTCAGGAAGGTATCAAATGAAAAACCAATTAGTCCTTCGTCTCGCGATTTTGATCGCCCTAGTCTCATTCCCAGTCTCTACCGGCAGGGCCTGCTCTCGCATGTACCCTTTCAGGTTGGGTGAGCTGTTTAACGCCGACCAAATTGTCCGCGCGACGGCCGTCAGATAC
>DASQAF010000005.1:0-2995 GCA_035635855.1 Pyrinomonadaceae bacterium | reverse complement strand
CAGCTACCTGAAGGTAGTAACGGGACAAGGGAGGGCTATTAAATTCGCGGTTAGTTTCTAAAGTCGAACCGGAACGGTCGTTGCGATCCAGCGTTTACGACAAGCGGATCAAGAGAATCATTGAGCAGCAATTGTTCTTCTGTTCTCGGCACGAAATTTCATCAGGGCAACCTGTGTTGCGTCACGCTGCGATGCTGAGTGACGGCGGGGCCATGAATTCCGGACCAACTGGATCGGTGATGGTTTCGCGCAGGATCCGATCAATCTCCGGCGTAAATTTTACCGCGTTGTCGACGAGGTTGGCGACCGCCTCGATCAGCAAATCGCGGTCACCATGCACGCTTAATTCATGCGGTGAGTGGATGAGCAGAGCGATACCTTTGTCTTCCGCGATCGGTTCGTACATAGCCACATACGATCCAAATGGGGCAACCCATGGCACATCAGCGGAAAGCTGGCTTTGCCGCCGTCACGCAGTGCGAACACCATCCAGCAACTTTTCGACCTCGTCCTTTAGATGAGTCTCAGGTCTGAGAGTTCCTCGCGAGACCCGTGCCGGTCTGCCGTCTGTCGGAAAGCTCATTTCCCGCCCGTGCTGAGCGGTCCTGGTCAGCTTGAGGTGCATCGGCTGCTGTCTGCGCGCGGCCCTGCCGAAGCAGATAAATTGCGACGACAAAGATCAAAATTAGCACTCCCAAGACTGCCAGCTCTGCGATCGAGGAACGGAACAACATCTCGCCTTCGATTGAACCGTGGCCCTCCGAGGTCACTCCAGATGACTTCAGGGTGATGACGAGAACGTTTCGGATCGAAGCAATGAGCCCTATGATCAAGAATGGTTCGGGAGTCAACGCACCCGAACGGACCGAACCTCGGACGGTATGCAGGATCTCAATCAGCATAAGTACGAACATCAACCGATCGACGACAAGGAATATCGCGCTGGTGCCGCTCCAGTCACGCATTCCCTCCCACAGAAGGAGCGCTGCACTCCCGAGAGTTAGCAATGCGGTCACAGACAACAGTATGCCGAGTGCCACATAGACGACGAGTTCGATGCGCAGGAACAGTTCGGTCGAAAGCCGGATCGTACGATCTTTTTCAGAGGGTCCGCTGGCCATCCCCCTAGTCCTTCACATTCGAGCGAGATGTTCCAGCATACGAATTGGTGGGCATAACGGACTCAATGCCATGCACAGACGTCGCAGACCGGACCCCTTGCAAATCGGGTGGACTGAACAGTCTCAGTAGAGAGGAGCTAGTTAGGTCCGTTGCATCCGCTTTTGCACGACGCAGAAACGGTGTTACGTTGCGCAACGCAGGATCCTGATACTCCGCAGTTCTGCACGCAGGAAAAGTTATTCGAGTTACAATTTGAGATTCATTCCGCAAAAGTTTGGGTTTTCGCCAGCCGGACTTTTTCGTTGTCGTTCCGGCATTGCTTGATGTCATTCCCAACAAAAGCACTGCAACGTATCTCATGATGCGATCTCCGCTAAGGTAACGTCGCCCGCAAAAAACACACTGACGGACGAATAGTCAGCGCGACAGCGCAGCCGTCAAAGAAATGACGAGACATACCAAGCGCCTTATGTCACGTGTTTAAGAGATCGCGCCGGCGTTCCAGGTTCTGGCTTGCCTCGTCTGTTTGGCGACTTGAAGCTTGCTGAAAGCAGCGACACGTTTCCTTGCTCCTTCGCAACCGCCGCTGATATTGGATCCGGACCCGACTGGATCATGCCGTTATTTCCTAAGGTAAGCTCAGAACGCGGAGCCGCCGCGACGCGCTCGAAAAGCGCGCGGAGTTCAGGACGCAACCCGTCGCCACGCGTCGCGGCGAAAGCGTGAAAGTTAAAAGGACGTCATCAAAATCTCCTACGGACGAACGGCAAGCTGTTAGCGCCACTGCATGGGACGCTAGGGATACCTGCGCATTCGGTTTCTTGCTCTTGAACGAGGAATTTGAGTTGGGCTTTTTGCGGTTATCCCAAGACCCAAATTGTGATGGACAACGGTGCCGTGATCTACGTCTTCGAAACACAGGACGATATCGCGCAATGGACCAGAATCCGCTAACCCGCCCTCAGCATCGGCGCACTTAATCAAGCTGACCGAGATCCGCGAGATCGCGCCTCACGTCCGAGTGCATCCGGACGAAGAGAGGTGGGGGCGCCGAGGTCGTCGTAAGAGAGGACGGCCGCTCCGGTCCTGATGCCCCTGAACGAGGTGGCGAGAGCCCATGTCGAAAAACATCAAGGTCAATCGTTCGATTTCGGCCCGCCATGATAACGGTACGCATTGGGCTCGGCCGTCTGCGTCTCCATCGCCGGATCGTCGCGATAATAACCGCCATTGGTGTACGGATTACCCGGTCCCAGGTTTTGACAATTTGCGTTTGGGTAGAATTGCGCGCAATAGCCGGGGTCTTCGATAACAGCCTGCGCCATAGCAGGAGTTGCGAAAGCTGCCGCGACAACAGCGGTGGCGCCAATCAATGCGAATTTCATCTTGGTCTCCTAGTTAGATGGTGCAAAGACTACATGGGAAGGCGGCTTCAGTTCAGCCATTAAATACTGTTTTAGAAAAACACTTCGGTGCGGACGTTCGTGCGGGAAAGTATTTGCACTGAAACCTGACGCGCTGCTGCACCACTCCGATCGCGGCAGCCAATACACCAGTGAACAGACGCGTCACAGACCTGAATGCTCTCGTTCGGCGCATCATGTCGGGCAACTTGAGCGAGCGTATTCCGGTCTCGGGGCTCGATCATCCGTTCGACAAACTTGCCGCAATCGCAAACAGCATGCTGGACGAAATCGAGGTCCTCGTCACCGAGATGGCAGGGGTCGGCAACGAGATAGCGCACGATCTGCGCACACCGCTCACTCGCGTGAGAATCGGCCTTGAACGCGGTCGTGCCAACGCCAAGACCCTTGAGGAATTGCAATCCGTCGCGGACCGGGCGATTGGCGCCCTCGATCAATCGTTGACTGTC
>DASQAF010000004.1:0-1552 GCA_035635855.1 Pyrinomonadaceae bacterium | reverse complement strand
TCACCGGGTTCTATCTGGCTTGTCCAGGTAATCTGCACCCGTTTCCCTTCGCCCGATTGTTTCACTCCTTGTGCGGCACGCTCCTAGTCGCGAGCGGCACAGCTACCCTGAACCAGTACCTCGAATACCCATTCGATGCGCTGATGCGACGGACGTGCCGGCGCCCGATTGCCGCCGGAAGGCTCCGCCCCGCGACGGGTGCGTCGTTCGGAATCTTGCTTTCAACCATTGGTGTTGTTTATCTCCTCATTGCTATCAATGCAGTCGCGAGTGTGCTCGCTGTCGTCACGTTGACAAGCTATCTTTTTCTTTATACTCCGCTGAAACGAAAAACTCCGCTTTGTACCGTCATTGGCGCCATTCCAGGCGCCATGCCGCCCTTGATTGGCTGGGCCGCGGCATCGGGTTCCATCAGCAGTGAAAAAGCCTGGATCTTATACGCCGTGCTGTTTCTCTGGCAGTTTCCCCATTTCATGGCGATCGCATGGATGTATCGCGAGGACTACAATCGGGCCGGTTATTTGATATTTCCGAAGAAGAGCGAAGGCAGCTTCGTGGCGTGGCTGACATGGGCGCCGTCTTTCGCCCTTTTAGTCGTCAGCCTTGCTGCTGTGTCTGCAAACGCCGGGGGAATCCTGCAATACTCCGCAACGGTCACATCGGGATCAGGCCTTCTCTACTACGCTACCCGGCAGATGCTTTTGGGCTCGAGACTCGCCGCGCGCCAACTGTTGAAAGCCACGATTGTCTATCTGCCACTGGAATTCCTGATTCTCGTGCTCGGGAAGAGTTGAGTCCAAAGGCGGCAGGTTCAACTTCGGGTCCCCAATGCGCGGTCCAGATTGAAGGCGGCGCTGATCAATGAAAGATGTGTGAAAGCCTGGGGGAAATTGCCCAGCGCTTCGCCTTGTGGCCCGGTCTGCTCTGCGTAGAGTCCAAGATGATTGGCATAACCTAGCATGCGTTCGAACAAGAGTCTGGCCTCGCCAAGTTTTTCAGGATTTGTCTGACCCGCGCGTGTCAGCGCTTCTACGAGCCAGAACGAACACATGTTGAACGTGCCTTCCTCGCCAGGCAATCCATCAACGCGCAGTTGTGGTGGGTAACGGTACACCAGGCTATCGCTGAGAAGACCGTTATGGCCCGGGCTTTCGTAGATAGCAGAGATGGTGCTTACCATGCGCGGATCATTCGGAGCCATGAAAAATACGAGAGGCATGATCAGAAGCGAGGCGTCCAGATCGTCGCTTCCATACGATTGCGTGAAAGCCTGACGCTTTTCGTTCCAACCGCGAGCCATCACCTCTTCGTAAATCCGATCGCGCTCGTGGATCCACTTCTGGCGATCGGTCGGCAAAGCGCGTTTGTCGGCCAGCCGTTGGCCGCGATCCAACGCGACCCAATTCATGACTTTCGAATAGACAAAATGGGCTTCCCGGTTGCGCATCTCCCAGATGCCTGTGTCAGGACGCTGCCAATTCTCGCAGATCCAGTCCAGGCGGCGACGGATCCTCACCCACATATCGTAGGGGATCGGGCTGACATATTTGTT
>DASQAF010000003.1:0-138449 GCA_035635855.1 Pyrinomonadaceae bacterium | reverse complement strand
CGACGTGCGCTTTGCAAATACGCTGACAGATGCCCGTCGCGCAGGTCCATCGTTGTACATCGCGGTGTGCGGCAGCCGCGATGTTAGTTTGCCCCGCAACGTCCAACGGAGGGCGGCGCCGGCGGTGGAATCAGGGTTAGAGATGTGTTCTGAGACGTGAGCGATTTTGTAAGAGCGTCGGGCTGGTATTTGATGGTTTCTATGTCGAGCGATTGGTGAATTGTCTACTTTGCTGTGGTTACTTAGTTTTCAGTTTCTTTTGTGGAAGGTAAAAAGTTGGCCCACCATGCCCATATTTGGTGATTTGAGAGAGAGTGTAACTTGTTGAAAATAATGGTGAGCCGAGCAGGGCTCGAACCTGCGACCCGCTGATTAAGAGTCAGCTGCTCTACCAACTGAGCTATCGGCCCACAGCGAACTGAAAATTATACGTAGGCGCAGAGTGGAGTCAAGCAAGCAATCAGAAAAACAAGCACTATCTCAACTTGGATCTCATTAGCACCTCACTTTAGTGAGGTGACAAAAGTGGGGCGATGAACTATCAGCCGTTTCAACGGCTTTTCGAGGAAACCGTTGAAACGGTTAACTGCGAAACAACCCTCGCGTAACCACCTCACTGAAGTGAGGTGCCTAATGAGCGTTCGCTCTAACTGATTTGGCAAAGAAACAAATTTCGCGGACAATGTCTGTTCTTGCGCGCGGGTCGGTTGTAGTAATCTTTGGCGCACCCGTTCTGGCAACGAGAAGCATATGAACTACTACGAAAACGTGCTCGGGTTAATTGGCCACACGCCCTTAATTAGACTCAATCGCCTGAACAAGGGACTCAAACCTTTGGTCCTGGCTAAGATGGAGAACCTGAATCCCGGGTTCTCAGTGAAGGATCGTATCGGCATCTCGATGATCGAAGCCGCCGAGCGCGAGGGGATCCTGAAACCGGGCGGCACAATCGTCGAAGCCACTTCGGGAAATACCGGTATTGGCCTGGCGATCGCGGCGTCGGTCCGAGGCTATAAGTGCATTTTTGTGATGACCGACAAAGCGTCGGTGGAAAAGTCGCGCTATCTGAAAGCGCTGGGCGCCGACGTGGTGATTACTCCCGTGTCGGCTAAACCGGGCACGCCCGATCACTACGTTTCCACCGCGCGGCGGATCGCCGCGGAAACTCCAAACTCGTTTTATCCCGATCAGTATTCTCATCCGGCCAATCCCGAAGCGCACTATCGCACGACGGGCCCGGAACTTTGGGAACAGACTGAGGGCAGGATCACACACTTTGTTTCCGGCATCGGCACCGGTGGAACTATTTCGGGCGCCGGTCGCTTTCTGAAAGAGAAAAATCCCAACATTAAAGTCATCGGCGCCGACCCATTTGGATCGATTTACAAGACCTACAAAGAGACGGGAAAAATCCCAGAGACGACGCCGTACCTGGTGGAAGGCATCGGACAGGAAGTATTGCCGGGCAACGCTCACATGCAATACGTGGACGAGGTTCTGAACGTGACCGATCGTGAATCATTTGATACGGCGCGCCAACTCGGTCGAGTAGAAGGAATTTTTTGCGGAGGCTCGACAGGTACGAACTGTGCGGCAGCCCTGCGCATTGCCCGCGATCTGGATGAAAACGCCGTGATCGTTTTCATCGTTTGCGATACTGGTGAGCACTATCTGAGCAAATTCCATTCAGACGAGTGGATGAAAGAAAAACGGCTGCTGGAACCGCAGAAAATCACCGCCGGATTGATCTGCGAGACCAAAGGCGCGCGCTCGCCTAAAGCGCTGGTCGTGGTCGCGCCGGACGATCGCGTCGCGGATGCGCTGGCAAAGATGAACGAACTTGGCCTCACACAAATTCCGGTGCTACAGGACGGAGAGTCCGTAGGATCTCTCAGAGAGAACCATCTGCTGTCCAAGGTTTTCAATGAGCGCGACCTGCTCGAAGCCCCGGTGAGCAAGGTCATGGATAAGGGTTTCCCGACCGTCGATGTAGATGCCGATATCAACGTGGTGTCTCGGAAGCTGCGTACCAGTCCCGCGGTGCTGATCGAAGAATACGGGAGGATAACCGGCATCATTACCCGGCATGATGTTTTGGATACATCGTCGAACGACGGGAACTAGGGAGCGTGTCAGTTTGGAGTTCCGCCTTCAGGCGGAAGGCTTGCCTTACTTCGACATTCCGCCTGAAGGCGGTACTCCAAACGAACCTTCGCGTTCATAGAACTTTACTCGCAGACCTTCGTCCAACTGGCGCAACTCATACATCTCGAATCCTTCGAGAAAATTTGCCGGCATGAAGGTATCGGCGCCTGCGACTGCCAGCGGAATCTCAGTGACAATCCATCTATCAATATAGGGCAGAAAGGATTGGTAAACCTTTGCCCCACCGATTACGAACGTGTGGCGGGTGAGCGAACGTGCCAGCGAGAGTACTGATTCCACGTCGGATAGGACAACCACCGAGTCTGGTGATGGTTGATTAAGTTGGTTGCTGAGAACGATGTTCAGGCGGTCCTTCAGGGGCTTTTTCAGAGTCAGCCAGGTGCGACGTCCCATCACAACCGCGTTGCTAATGGTCGTCTCTTTAAAGAACTTCATGTCGGCAGAGTAATGCCAGGGCAACTTGCCGCCTTTGCCGATGGCCAGATTTCGATCTACTGCGACGATGCCGATGATCATTTTGGAGTGCGGCGACTTGTCGACGCTTTTTATCTTTCATTAACGCCCTCCCTTACGGTCGGGCTACTGCCCCGCTCGCTACCGCGAGCGGTTTCCCACCAATCGTCTTAGACTGCCACCGGGGCCGCGATTTTTGCATGCGACTCGTAACCTACCAGCGCAATGTCTTCGTAGCGCATGTCCAGAAGTCCCTGAAGACCGCGCAGTCGATTCGCCTCGTCCCTTATTTCCAGTCGCGGCAGAGGCTTTGGCTCACGCGATAGTAACTCCTGAACCTGTTCCTTGTGATTTTGGTAAATGTGATAATCGCCGAGCGTGTAGATGAACTCGCCTACCTCCAGTCCGCAGACATGCGCGACCAGATGCGTCAGCAGGGCGTAAGAGCTGATATTGAACGGCACGCCCAGAAAAGCGTCGGCCGAACGCTGATAGAGCTGACAATGCAGCAGCGGGGCACTAGCCCGACGATGAGGGAGGGCTCCGTTTTGTTCAACTTTGAATTGAAACAGTGTATGACACGGCGGCAGGTCGACACTGTCGCAGACGCCCGGGTCCCACCCACTGACGATCAGGCGTCGCGAGTTGGGATTGGTTTCGATTTCGTTAATTAGCCTGGCGATCTGATCGACGCCATCGCGTTTCGGGTATTCACCACCAAACGACCGCCAAAGATAACCGTAAATCGGCCCGAGGTCGCCGGGTTCACGTCCAAAGCGCCGCGTGTGTTCCTCATCAGCCCATTCTTTCCAGATGTCCACGCCCTTGGCGTGCAGGTTGGCCTCGTTCGTGTCGCCGGAGAGAAACCAGAAAAGCTCTTCAGCCACCCAACGGAAGGGGATCTTCTTGGTCGTGACAATTGGAAAGCCTTCGCGGAGATCAAATCGAGTTTGATAACCGAAGTGCGCGATCGTGCCCACTCCTGTCCGGTCGCGGTGCTCGGTGCCGTGAGCGAGAATTGATCTAAGAAGGTCGTGGTATTGTTTCATGCTTTAGTTCCTCTCTGTGCTCTCCGTGTCGCCGTGCTGAATTTGTCCGACGATAGAAATGATTACCACGGAGACACGGAGGTCACGGAGATTCATCTCGCAATCTCTCGCACCGCTTCGATCAATCGCTCAATCTCTTCATCACTCGTGTAACACGCACAGCCGACGCGCACCAGACCCTCGGGTGCGAGTCCCAGTCGTTCGATCACGGTCTGCGCATAAAAGTCGCCGTGCGAAGCGAACAAACCGCGTTCGGCTAAACGTCGCGCGACGTCTGTTGACGTCACGTCCTTAACGACGAACGAGATGGTTGGAGTGCGCTCGACATCCGGCGGCGGGCCGTACAAGCGGACCCCATTGATTCTCAATAGCTCTTCCCAAAGTCGTTTCACTTGCGGAGCGCTGTGCCCGCGCAGGCCATTAAAGGCTGACGTCAAACGCTGGCGACGAGTGGCTCGCGTATCCTGCGCGAGATCCACGGACGAGATGCTCGTGTCGCCGGCCAGAGACGCGTAGAATTCAACGGCCGCCGCGGCGCCGGCAATTCCTTCGTGATTTTGCGTTCCCATCTCAACTCGCTCAGGCGCGTTGTTCGGAGCCGGCTCCAGCTTGGGAAAATCAATCGATTCGAGCAAATCTCTTTTTCCGTAAAAGACGCTCACGTGCGGGCCATAGAATTTGTAAGCCGAGCAGGTCAAGAAGTCGCAATCCGTTGCCTTCACATCGCAGGGAAAGTAGGGCGCGTAATGGACCGCGTCAACCAATGCCAGCGCGCCGGCTGAATGGGCCATTTCTACGGCGCGATGATAATCGTTGACCGTGCCGAGCGCGTTGCATCCGGCGCCAAACGAGACGACCTTCGTCCGCTTTGTGATTAGCCGCTCGAAGTCAGTCCAATCAAGCTGGCCCGTTTCCGGGTCCATCTGGCAAATATTCAGCCGAACCCCGCGTTCGATCTCGAGCGCCTGCCAGGGCGCGACGTTTGCATGATGCTCGAGTTCGGTGATCACGATTTCATCACCCGGCCCCAGCGAACGACCAAGGGCCCGCGACAGGTGATAGATCATCGTCGTCGTGTTCGGGCCGAAAACAATTTCGTCGGCAGCGGCGTTCAGAAAGTCCGCAAACGTGTGACGCGCTGATTCGATAATCGCATCGGTCTCGTGACTCGTGAGGTATTCCCAGTGCGTGTTGGCATTGTGATTCAAAAGATAATCCGCGACGGCGTTAACCACGGTGCTCGGTGTTTGAGTGCCCCCGGCGCCATCAAAGTATGCGATGGGAAAACCGTTGTGGAGACGTTCAAGGGCAGGGAACTGCCGGCGAATTTCTTCAGTAGAGATCGTTGATGTCATGGATTGAGTTGCGAAGCTCATGGATACTGTTTCTTTAGAATTCAGTCAAGATTTTCGCTGATGCTATCAGAAAACGCTGATTCCCTGCGAGTGGGCTTCCATACAGGGCTGTCGCGATTGTGTACGCATTGGGCTCACCTCAGCCGGCGCGGCTCTCTCTAATCCAACGGTTTTATTCGCAGCACAGCACGTGCCTTACAAGTCTACACAATACAGGAACAGAAAGGAGAAATTATGCCGAAGGGAAAACGCAGGCATAAGCACGAAGAGGCAACGAAGCAGCACAGCGGGGCCCTGCGGAAAGCACCGGCCGGTGAGTCGCCGGAATCGATAACTCCGGGTTCGCTCGTGCGCCGGTTCATGGATGAAGTTGACCGGTTGGCCGAAGACTTCGGTGTCGGACGCGGATTGTTTTCGTCGTTGGAACGCGGACTTCCCGGTGGCGCCTGGTCGCCGCAGGTCGAAATGCTCGAACGTGATGGAGAGTTGGTTCTGCGAGTCGATCTGCCGGGTCTTTCAAAAGACGATGTAAAAGTTGAGCTGGCTGACAACGCGCTCACGATAGAAGGTGAGCGGCGCGACGAGCGCAAAGAGAAGCGCGAAGGTTTCTACAGTTCTGAGCGAAGCTACGGAAAGTTCTATCGGCGACTGCCGCTGCCCCAGGGCGTAAATACGGAGGACGCGAGGGCGTCATTCCGTGATGGGGTGCTGGAGGTAACCATGCCGGCGCCGAAGGCTGAGGCGAAGACAGCCCGCAAGCTGGAGATCAGCGGCGAGACACAACCGAAGTCGAGAGCGAAGGCCGCTTAGCCGCCAGGACGACCAGGAGTTTTTTAAGGCACGACGGTGTCTGAACGATGCCGCCGTCTTCGTGCGTGGATCGCAGGGTTTGGTACTTACAAGAATCAGGATAACGAAAGGGGGAGAATAATTATGAAATGCAGTGAAGTTATGACCGTCAATCCAAGTTGTTGTCTGGTTACGGACACCGTCCACCGGGCCGCACAATTGATGAAAAGCGAAGACGTAGGCCCAATTCCGATCCTTGACGACCTGGAGAACAGGCGTCTGGAAGGAATCATTACCGACCGTGACATCGTCTTAAAAGTTGTGGCCGAGGATCGCGATCCAAATACCACGCGGGTCAGCGAAGTTATGACCAGAGACGTCGTGACCTGTCGGGTCAATGACGATGCCCATAAAGCGGTACGCTTGATGGAAGAGCATCAGGTACGAAGAATTCCGATCGTAAACGACAATGGTCAACTCGCGGGAATCGTTTCGCAAGCGGACGTAGCTACTCGAATGCAAGAGCCGGGAAAGACGGCTGAAGTGGTTAAGGAGATTTCGCAAGCGGCATAATCGGGTGGGAACGCCGACGTTAATCGGGACTAATCGATCGGCTTAGACCAACAGCCATCGATGAAAGCCTGTGGTCATGTCTGGAAACCCGATGATATGGCAGGGAGGTGAAAGTTGCGACGCATCAATCTCAGCGCAGCGTTAATCGTTTTGGTTTGTTTCTTCCTGCCGTGGGTCCAGGTCAGTTGCGCCGGGGCCAGGGAGACGCTGACTGGGCTCAACCTGGCGCGAGACAATCACGGGTTGCTGTGGTTGATTCCGCTGCTGATGCTCGCCGTGCTGGTGCTGGGCCTGCTACACGCGCGGAAAGAAAAACCAAGGGGATTGGCGATCGTGAGCGCCATCAGCGGCGCCGTCACCGTCTACCTGATGAATCGCGAGCGATTGCGAGTCCAGGATGAGTCGAATCTGATCTCCGCGCAGCTGACTGGTTGGTTCTGGCTCGGTTTTCTTGCGGCGGTAGTGATTGTGATCACCGCAGTTATGTTGCTATTGCAGAGACAAAGGGCGCCGTAGAGTTTATCTCGGCCGCCGTTTCCAAAGTGGAAGGATTGATTGAACCTGATGGCACTGTCACTAAAACCCGAACGCATCAAGCGCTACAAAGACGTTGTGGCGTTGCTCATCAAGTATGGCCGCTCAGACCTGGTCCAACAGACTGATTTGGACACCGGGCTTATCGAACATGAGCGGGCACTCGCCTCGACGGCTGAGCCGAAGGCCGAAGAACTTGCGGCCGATCTTGAAAAGCTGGGTCCTACCTTTATCAAGCTGGGCCAGCTGCTGTCGACGCGTGGCGATCTCTTGCCCGAGCCCTATCTCGAAGCCCTGGCGCGACTGCAGGACAACGTTGAACCGTTTTCACCCGCTGAAGTCGAACAGATCATTTCGTCAGAGCTGGGCGGGCGCATTTCGAAACTGTTTGCGGAGTTCGAGCGTGACCCGACCGCGGCCGCGTCACTGGCGCAAGTGCATCGCGCGCGGATGCGAGACGGCCGGGCCGTGGTGGTCAAAGTGCAGCGGCCGGGAGTGCGGGAAATCATCGTTGAAGACCTGGAGGCGCTGGAAGAGATAGCCGAGTTTATCGACGCGCACACGGAGATTGGAAAACGTTATGAGTTCAGTAACATGCTCACTGAGCTCCGCACCAGCCTGTTGCGCGAACTTGATTTCAAACGCGAAGCAAACAATCTGGTTCGGTTGCGCACCAGCCTGCGCGAGTTTGAGCGATTGGTCATTCCCGAACCGATCGAGGACTTTACTACCTCCCGCGTCCTAACTATGGATTTCATTCCGGGCAAGAAAATCACCAGTCTGAGTCCATTGCGATTGTTGGAGTTGGACGGCGCGGCCTTGTCCGAAGAACTGTTTCGCGCTTATCTCAAGCAGATTCTGGTCGATGGTTTCTTTCACGCGGACCCACATCCCGGAAATGTCTTCATCACCGAAGACAATCGCCTGGCCCTGCTCGACCTCGGCATGGTGGGTCATATCAGCGGCAACTTTCAGGAAAACCTGCTGCGTCTCTTACTGGCGATCAGCGAAGGCCGCGGTGACGAGGCCGCCGAAGTGGCCATGAAAATGGGCGAACCCAAGCCGAACTTTGACAAGCAAGATTACGAACATCGGGTCGCCAATCTGGTGGCCCAACACTCTGACGCGACCATGGAAAATATCGACGCCGGTCAGGTGGTGCTGGAAATCACCCGTATCTCGGCCGATTGTTGGTTTCGACTGCCGCAAGAGTTCACCATGATTGCCAAGGCGCTGCTCAATCTGGATCGCGTCGTCTATGTGCTCGACCCTGATTTCGATCCCAATGCGATCATCAGAGACGAAGCCACGAGTCTGCTTACGCGCAGGATCGTGAAGAGCATCGAACCGGGCAGTGTGCTGACGCGCATGATCGAAGTGAAGGAATTCGTCGAGCGGCTGCCAACCCGTGTTAACAAGATTCTCGACGCGATAGGAAATAACGAGTTAAAGATTGGCGTAGACGCGATCGATGAACGGATTGTCCTGGATGGATTACAGAAAGTCGCGAACCGCATTGCCCTGGGACTGATCCTCGCCGCGCTTATTGTCGGCGCCGCATTAATGATGCGCGTCGAAACATCGTTTCAGATTCTGGGTTACCCGGGTTTGCCGATGATCTTCTTTATGCTGGCGGCAATTGCCGGATTGATCTTGGCAGGGAGCATACTCTTCTATGATAAGCATCCGCGGAAGAAGTCGGACGGCGATGGATGATTGGTAACTAGTCGCCATTTCCTATCCTGGGCTGGATAAGCATGGGAACACTTCTCTCTGTTGCGTAATGAGAACGTGGGGCAGGTGGAAACCCGGACCGTCACCACGAAGTCGGGCGAGCAAGTCGGGCGAGCGGTGAACTCCCTGAGTTTCCACCTACGCTGATCAGCTTACTACGACCGTCTGTACGGTGTCAGACAGAGGGAACAGAGTTCAACGGAGGGCCGCCGCGGAGGAAAAGCCTTTCAAACTACGCTTGATTGCGTGGCGAAGGGGAAGCAAGCAAGGCGTCGAGCTGACTGAAGTCCGAAAATACGTTGAGGCGGTGTTCCACATTTACGTTGGGATGGTTAATGTCGATGATCGCTATTGGGATGGTGTTGAGGTCTTTGTGCAATCTAACTTGCTCCACCAAAGAGTCAAAGGTTGGTAGATCGAGGTCGGTTAGGATCATCGCAAGAGGGTTATTCTCGGCGATTTGAATCGCCTCTCCGGCGTTGGTGGCGCTCAAGGTGTCGTGACCCTTCTCGCGCAAGATGGCGCACATCTGTGAACTGATTTCATCGACATCTTCAACCACCAGAATCGTCTTGCTCATTTGTCCGCCAGGCATCTCCAGCTTATCCCTTCATCGAAATTCAAAGAATAGAAACACACGAGGTCAGGCCTTCTAAAAAGCTACAGAATGGGCCCTAAGACTAGGATTGTCTGTACGGTAGCGGAACCTGTAACTATTTGTTGAAATCCTGCGGACCTTAGTGGAGAACCTGGGCCAGAGTCACATAGCCAAATAGCGATCGTATTCTTCTTTGACAATCCGATAACATTCGCAGGAGTAGTTCTCGAGGCCCTGGCGATCCAATACAAAGATGATCCCCCGTTTGTAGTCAATTAGACCGGCCTGTTTCAGGGTACTCGCGGCGACGCTGACGCCGGCCCGACGGACGCCGAGCATGCGAGAGAGAAAGTCCTGGGTTAAGACAAATTCGTTGCGGCCAACACGATCCTGGGTCAGTAACAGCCAACGGGCCAGACGCTGTTCAATGCTATGCAGGCGATTGCAAGCCGCAGTCTGAGCGACTTGAGTAAAAAGTGTGTGCGTATAATTTAGAAGGAGATCGCGCAACTTGCCGCCTTTGCGAAACTCGATCTTCACGTCGCGGCTCGACATTCGCAGGGCCTCGCCTTCGCTTTGGATTAGGGCCTGATTGGGTGTCGAGTCAGCTCCGAGAACTACCGGAATACCGGCCATTCCTTCGGGGCCGATGACTCCGGCTTCAACTGTTGCTCCGTTTTCCAGCGCGGCGAGTATGGAAACAACTCCACTGTTTATGAAATAGACATAGTCAATTTTCTGCTCGGGCATGTAGAGAGTTTCGCCCAGCTCAAGATGAACGGGCCGGAGCTTCGCCGCAAATTGCTCGAATTCTCCAGGCGGCAGCGCGCCAAGAATTTGATTCGAGAGCAAACCATTACCTGAAGAAATGGCTGGCTTATGGTTATTTGGAATGGGGCCTCCCTCGCTCCGGTCGCTTGTGAAAAACACAGCTGACGGCACAAGGAATTGGCTCTTGGGAAAAGAGTGACCCGATGTCGAGAGTTGAGTTTGAAAAGAACGTCTTGCCTAACTGCCTCAATCATAGACCTTTTATCAACCCCTGTCGAAGGTCTTCTTCTGATCCATCGTCAACAAACCTTTAAGTGCAAGCCTGCGGTTCAATCACTGCGTGTCAGAAGCCCGACCGTTAGGGAGGGCAACCGCGGCAACTGGCCTCCCTAACGGTTGGGCTTCTGATACTCCTCAGGATTTTGTGGAACTGAAAATGCTCTTATAATCGTTTGAGTACCAAAGCTGTGCGTAACACTAAGCGGAATCAGCCCTGGTGGCTTGAGGCGGGCAGTGAAATCTGTCCGGCATGCAGTCACGCGTATGTAATTCAGACGGAGTATCGCTGCGTCGCATGTGACGGGCCGCTTTGCGAAATGTGCGTTGAACGCACGTTAGCAGTCGAGGTGTTCTGTCCGGGCTGCATTACGTCGGCAACGGAGAGTGAGGTGTGAGCCCATGACCGTGCGGGCAATCTGGAAAGGTGATTTGAAACTGGATTCGACCAGGGTGCCGGTGAAGTTGTATTCGGCCTTGCAGGATCAAACAGTTCGTTTTCACATTCTCGATGAAAGATCGAAAACCCGCGTGAAGCAACACATGGTCGATCCTGATTCCGGCAAAGAAGTTTCCAGTGAAGAGATTCGGAAAGGGTTCGAAGTCGAACCCGGAACCTTCGTCATTCTTGATAAAGAAGAACTGGAAAGCCTGGATCCGGAAGCTTCGCGAGAGATTGAAATAACCCGGTTCGTTCCACCGAACGAAATCGCGCCTGAGTTTTACGATCGGCCGTATTACCTTGGACCTGATGGTGATCAGACAGCGTATTTCGCGCTGGCTGAGGCTCTGCGCAGTAAGGAGAAAGAGGGCGTGGCCCGCTGGGTGATGCGCAAACAGCCTTACGTCGGAGCGTTGCGCGCCGAGGGCGACCATCTGGTGCTGTTTACGTTGCGCAATGCCGAGGAAGTGCTGTCGGCCAAAGATCTGCCGCGGCCGGCGGGGCGGGCGCCCGACAAAAAAGAATTGAGTATGGCCAAACAACTGGTGGAATTGTTGAAGGGTAAATTCAATCCGAAGGATTACCAGGATGAATATCGCGCGCGGGTAAGGGAATTTGTCGCGAAGAAGGCCAAGGGCCACGCGCCCAAACTGCGCCTGGTCAAGACAAAACGTCAAGGAGCGTCGCTGGAAAAGATCCTGTCAAAGAGTATCGAGTCGTTGAAAAAAGAGAAACGCGCGGCGTGAGGCGGTTGGAATTCGGGGCAGTAGCCCGACCGCGAGCGAGGGCTTAGTGTCGCTAGTTACCACCGGCACGCGGTTGGGTAACAACACGAGAAGGATTAACACAGTGGCTACGCGCAAACGAAAAAAACGAAAGTCATCAGAGGACGCGCAACGGCGCGCGCGTCCGTTCTGGTCCGGCACAATAACCTTTGGATTGGTCAGTGTCCCGGTGGATCTCTATCCGGGGAATCGCACGAACCGGGCTCCGCTCAGAATGCTGGGTCCGGAGGGCGAGCCGCTGGCGCGACGCTACTATTCACAAAAGTCCGGCCATGATCTCGACCAGGAAGAGATGGTTCGCGGTTACGAGATCGACAAAAAGAAATACGTCATTGTCACCGATGAAGAGTTGGAGCGTCTGGCTCCGGAGCAAAGCCGCGACATTGATCTGAGACGGTTTGTTGATTTGGAATCGATTCCGCCTCTCTACTTTGATCGTTCCTACTTTCTCGTGCCCGCGGAAGGATCAGAAAAGGCCTACAAATTGTTGTCAGAGACGATGGAAAAGAGCGGCCTGGCCGGGATCGCAACTTTCGTCATGCGGGGCAAGGAATATCTTGTCGCGATCTTTCCCGAGAATGGAATTTTGCGCGCTGAGACGATGCGCTTTGCCGACGAGTTGCGCTCGCCCAAAGACATCGATCTGCCGGAAAAGAAAAAGCTGCCCGCGGCGGCGGTTAAGAAATTCGAAAAGATAATCGCCAAAAACTCTGACAGGCATCTGTCGCTTAAGGATTTGAAGGACGAAAAGACCGCGCAGCTTCTCAAGCTGGTTGAGAAGAAGCGAAAGCAACATAAAGACGTGGTCGAAGTCGAAGAGCCCGAGCGCGACGAAGGCAAAGTTGTCGACCTGATGGAAGTCCTGAAGAAGAGTCTGGCTCGCAAACGCAAGACCGCCGCTTAAAGTCCCACCTCATAGGAACCCGTCCATCGCCGAGAAAGTGGGTTGGAGGGGCGTCCGTCCGAGAACTTCGGGCTGGGTGCCTAAACTACTTGAGACTCGCCCTGCGGTTGTGGGGCGTGGATTATCAGGTTCATTTTACCGCAGAGGACGTAGAGGTTTTCGCAAAAGGACGCAGAGAAGAATTGTCCTCTGCTTACCTCTGCGAGTGCCTCAGCGTCCTTTGCGTTTAAGAAAATTGCTTCATCAGGCTCATGACCAAAGTTTTGACACACGCTCTTGCGCGAGGCCGCGCCAAAAAAGTATCTGGACATAGTCGATGGAAACTATTACGTTCACAACCGACGAACCCCGCACAGGGCTGAGGTTCAGTCAAAACGTAGAGGATAACGAATGCGAGTACTGGTGACCGGCGGAGCTGGATATATCGGCAGTGTCGTCGTCGAAGAATTATTAAGTGATGGCCACGAAGTGATTGTCTTTGACAATCTCTCGAAGGGACATCGGGCCAGCGTGGCGCCGAAGGCCGAATTCATTGCGGGCGATCTGCTGAATCAAAAGCTTCTCACCGACACTCTGAAAAATGGACACGTCGACGCGGTGATTCACATGGCGGCGGACTCTCTGGTCAGCGAGTCGGTCGTGCAGCCGGCGAAGTATTATCGCAACAACGTGGTGGGCGGACTGTCTCTGCTTGAGTCGATGCGCGAGGCGAAAGTGCAAAGTTTGGTTTTTTCTTCCACGGCCGCGGTTTATGGTGAACCTGCCCGGCAGCCCATCTCAGAAGACGATGCGACCAATCCTACGAACCCTTATGGCGCGACCAAGCTGGCTTTGGAAAACGCGCTCGCCTGGTTCGAAGGCGCTTATGGCTTGCGCTATGCCTCTCTTCGCTACTTCAACGCGGCGGGCGCCACCGGCCGCTGCGGCGAATGGCATGATCCGGAGACTCATCTTGTTCCCATCGTGCTTAAAGTTGCGGCGGGCATTCGCGCAGAGGTGCAGGTCTATGGCGATGACTATTCAACCCGCGACCGCACCTGCGTCAGGGATTACATCCACGTGATTGATTTGGCAAAAGCGCACGTGCTGGCGCTAGGGATTCTCGGCCAGCGAAGTGCTATTTATAACCTCGGTTGCGGCGGTGATGGTTACAGTGTAAAGGAAGTGATCGACATCGCCCGGGAAGTTACCGGCCGGGAAATTAAGACGAAGGTCGGGCCGCGGCGGGCGGGCGACCCGGCGGTTCTGGTTGCCAGTTCTGAAAAGATTAAAAGCGAACTTGGCTGGTCGCCCGTCTTTCAGGATTTGCGCAAGATTGTAGGATCCGCGTGGACTTGGTTACAAAATCACCCACAGGGATACGCCGATTGAGACTAGTACAGGAATCTTGCTCGTGCTTTTTGCCCTGAGCGAGAGAGAGTAAGACGCCATTGCTTTAGCTTTTGTTATCGCCGGCCGCCTTTCCGGCCACCCTTCCTCGCCGGTTCGTGATCCTCAGGCTTGCCATAGCCGCCGCCGCCCGGCTTTTCGCCGCCGTGATGCATCGCATTCACGGTTGCCCACGCTCGACGCTCGGCCTCTTCTTCTGATACACCGCGCTCTTCGTAACCCTCTTCAATGTGTTGAGCTTGGCGTTTTTGTTTGTCCGTGTATTTGTCTTTATCCCCTCTTGGCATGACTAATCTCCTTTCTAGTTCAGTGACCCTCCCCGTGAAACGCGAATCGCATACCAGTCGCGGAATTGATGCGAACGTCACAAGCGCACCGTCATTTACATGATTTGTAAGGACCCACGGCCGAAGATGCGACGGAGGTTGTATAGAAAGCGGTCTCTTGCGTCTTGTTTCTAGATCTCGGTATTTCACTTGGCCTGGAAGCATGTGACAGGAACAACCCACTTCGCTCGTGCAATCTGATTCACTTATGTCTCCTCTGTGTACGCTTTCGGACAGACACAATTGGATTTTTCAGACTAGATCCTCATGCGACAAACTGACCCCGACGATTTTAGTAAGCGAGCCTAGTCGCCTCTTCCCGTTTAGCCAGGAATTTCCCTTTGCGTCACAGGCTCGCTTTGTATCAGGTCGGGCCGAAGAGAAATCGAAAGTTCCTCCAAAGGAGCCGAACATGAACAGCTTAGATCGTTTGGGTTTGGCAGTTGCCCCTGCCGTGGAAATCACCCCCGCCTGCGTCAAACCGACGATTATGGTCGCTGATGACAACGCCGACAATCGTGACATGATGCAGGTTTTGCTGGGGCTTAAGGGCTACGAAGTGGTCGTGGCAGAAAATGGCCGAGAAGCTGTTGAAGTTGCCCTGGCGAAATCTCCGAACCTGATTCTCCTGGATCTCGAATTACCCTTGTTGGACGGTCTAAGCGTCGCGAGGGATCTCCTCAGTCATCAAAAGTTTCTCAAAGTCCCCATCGTGGTCATTTCCGGGCACGATCCACGCAAATATCGGCAGGCCGCTTTGGACGCCGGCTGCAGCGACTTTCTCTTAAAACCAATAAGTTTCGAGCGGCTCGACGAAATCCTCCAGTCGCACATTCCCGTTGCCTGACGGCACAGTGAAGTGTTACTTCCGCCAAACAATTAGCATAAGTTTCCTCTATCTAGGCGCGCAATCTCGTTCCGAACAGGAGGAATGGTCATGATTTGCCGGGAAGTGATGACTGAAAACCCCGTGTGTTGTTTACCGAACGATTTGGTGAGCGCCTCTGCGCGAGTTATGCGCCGCGAAGACGTGGGTGCGGTACCGGTTATCAACGACGAACAGAAGAAACAGTTGATCGGTATTGTGACTGACCGCGATTTGGCCATAAGGGTCGTTGCCGAGTCGCGCGACCCAAATCACACATTGGTTCAGGACGTAATGACCTCGACGATCGTCGTATGCCGCGAGCGCGAGGATCTTTCCAGCGCTATCAAAGCTATGGAGGAACACCAAATCCGACGCGTTCCGATTATCGATGACGATGGCCGCGTCGTGGGAATCATCTCGCAGGCAGACGTAGCGACACGTTTGCACGAGCCGCGACAGACGGCTGAGATGCTCGAAGAAATTTCGCAGGCGGCATAACTGAAGTACGCTGCAAGTCAATGGATGGGAGATGAAGCTGACTGTGGCGGGGAAACAGCGCTCCCGGATTGGTTTAGATAGGTGCGGACCTTCGGCGGCACATGACGACGGAGCAGAGCATTACGCGCTTGCCACTGGTCGGCAGGACTCATGTCTGCCAAAAAGCGAATCTCTTTCGCTTCCAGCACGGCAATCGGAACACCGTCGCGATAAAGGATACGGTTCGAGGCCGCCGGCGCCAGGCGCGAGCCGGGTGTAATTACACCTATCAGGTTAAGTGGATCAGCAGCGTTGATGGATACCAGCGAACTCTCTGATGGCGCGCGACGAATGGATCTAAGCAGTTGTACGGCTTCGCTGGTAGCAAACTGTTCGCCTGAAAATCCGCCCACAAAGCGTCCGCCGCGAATCTCGCCACGCGCTTCCAGGCGGCGATAGACACGCAGCAAATCTCTCCACGGCACGCTGATCGATTCACGATCCAAAAGTTTGCGAAAGACAACGCCATAGCGCTGGAGCAGTTTCCGGGCGACGGCTTCGATGATGTCGCGATCGATCGGTTGATTCCGATTGTCGCCGTTAGGAGCCGTCTGGAGGGGAGCTTGCCCCTGCTCTTCTCTTCGCAGGCGCACCCAACGCCCGGCGTCATCCATGCTGTAAAATGCTTTGCGCTTTCGGCGGCGTTTCTCGACTTCGCGATGTGTTGTCTTACTGAGCGGCGTCAGCAGCGCTCGTAACCCGGTGAAACTGTCCGCGCTCACCATTCCCCGAAAGACCAATTCACCCAACGCTTCTTCGACCATGCTCGGCAGCAGATTCGTGCCGGCGACGATATCGACAAAGAAAGAGGCGCCGTGCTCCTTGAGATAATCGTGAACCGCGGCGGTGTTGGTTGTCAGTTGCGCTCCATTTGATTCCGCGGGAGCGGGGAAGGCTTTGCTCCACGTCCGGACGTTCTTTCGATTGAGCAGCACCACTGGCGTGCTGCGCACAGGAGAAGAGCTGCTGACTTTGTCCGGCGACAGGCGCGGCGGCGACAGACGCAACCAGGTTAGCCTGCCGGAAAGACAGAGTGCGTCCAGCCACGCCGGATCGTAATCAGACACGCGAGCCGGCAAGATTTCCGATTCCCACGAACCCGCCGGCGCGTCAAAGCCTTCAAGCTGATCCAGGATCGATGCGACACTATCCGGCCCCTGCACCTGATGCTCGGACGCCGCCTTCTGCCAAACGAAAAGGAACCGCATGAAGTCGGCCGCGGAAACCGGCTCGATTTCCTTGCGCAGGCGATTGAGCGTGTAACTGTGGATGCGCGCGAGCAAACGGCGCGAACACCACTCCGTCTCTTCACGGTCAGGTGTGAAACTTCCTTGCATCGCAAAGCCTTCACCCTCAAGCCGCGCCAAACCAGCATCAGTGCGTCCGCGTGAAACTGAAAACGAAGCCGCAAGGTCAGCAACTGTCACCGGCCCGAGGCCCTCAAGCCGGCCGCGCAGAATATCAATCAGCGCATCTTCCATTGACCACGATTCACTGGCGTAGCTGGCCGGCGGAGCTATGGTGGGAGTAAGTAACGCAGCGGGATGAATTGCGAGAAGCTGCGGCAGCCGCTCAGCAGCAACCCAGAGGTCAGTGTGGCCCAAGTTGTTAACCTGCGACGGTCGCAGAACACACGCCCGCCGCGCGCTCACCAACTCATCAAACAGTATTTGCCAATTATTTCGCAGCCCTTCTTCTACAGTAATGAAGCCAAGTTGCATCAGCGCATCATGCAATTCGTCGGAATTCTCAGCCTGTGGCCACGCCTCTGTTCGGACGCGCTCAATTGCCGCCGCATCCAGGCGTCCCAGGTCCGCAGCAGTTTCAGCGTCGAGAAAACGCCGGTTCATCACCGCGAGCGTGCGGCGCTCTTCAGCCGGAGCGTCGTCGAGAAACGCGTAAGGTTTTGCGGTCAGAATTTCCTGGGCCAGCGGCGATGGTTCGTTCATTTCGCGGGAGATGAGTTGTCGCTCGCCACGCTCAACGGACCGCAGCAACTCTTCCAGTCCGCGTAGGTCCATCGCTTCTTCCAGACAGTCGCGAATTGTCTGGGTCACCAAAGGATGGACGGGGATTTCAATCGGGCCGGTCAGGTTCTCCGCGCAGGCAACCTGATCCGGAAAAACCAGCGCCAGGAGATCTTCCGCCGCCATGCGCTGCAGTTGTGGCGCGACCTTGCCGCCGCTGCGCCAGCGCGGAATCGCCAGCGCGCGCGTCGCGTTCCAACGCCAGCGAATATTGAACATGGGCGCGTCCAACAGCGCCTGGGTCAGGACGTCACAGACAGTTTTGGAATTGAGATATTGAAAAATCGTTTCCAGCGGAAAGCTGTGCGTCGGCCCCAGCGAGAGAACGATCGAGTCTTCGGTGGCCGCGGCTTGCAACTCGAAATTGAAAGTGCGGCAGAAACGTTTACGTAAAGCCAGGCCCCAGGCGCGATTCAAGCGACTGCCGAACGGCGCATGAATCACGACATGCGTGCTACCGTTTTCATCGAAAAAACGTTCCACGACTATTTGCTGCTGCGTAGGCATAACACCCAGCGCCAACTTTGTGGTGCCAAGATAGTCGACAACTTGTTCGGCCGCTCCATGACTAATCCCGACGTCGTCAACGAGCCACTTCAGGCTGGGACCGCGGACGTCCTCCTCCGCATCGTTTGTGTCGGCTTCAAGTTTGTCCGAAATCTTACTTCTCAGTCGCGAGACCGCCTGCGAAAGCTCCTCCGAACGCCCCGGAGCTTCGCCCAACCAGAAGGGAATCGAAGGCGGCTGGCCGGCGGCGTCTTCCACCCGCACTGAGCCTGGTTCCACTCGCTTGATGCGATAAGACGTGTTGCCGAGTTGGAAGATGTCGCCGGCGAGACTCTCGATCGCAAAGTCTTCATTCAAGGTGCCGACAAAGGTTTCCGACGGCTCGAGAATTACGCGATAGTCGGACGTGTCGGGAATTGCGCCGCCGTTGGTGATCGCAGCCAGGCGCGCTCCGCGCCGAGCGCGCAAACGTTTGTTCACAGCATCGTGATGCAGGTAGGTGCCGCGCCGGCCCCGTCGCGTGGTGAAGCCTTCAGAAAGCATGCGCACGACCGCGTCGAAGTTTTCGCGCGAGAGATTCCGGAAAGGATAAGCGCGCCGCACCATTTCGAAGAGATCGTCTTCCGTCCATTCTTCAGCGGCGATTGTGGCCACGATTTGCTGCGCCAGAATATCCAAAGGCTGCTCCGGAATCGTCAGATGATCGAGTTCGCCGCGCCGGACTGCATCGAGCAAAGCCGCGCACTCCACGAGTTCATCGCGCGAAAGTGGGAACACGCGGCCCTTCGGAAAGCCGCTGACCGTATGATTCGATCGGCCAATGCGTTGCAGCAAAGTTGAGATTGCGCGCGTCGATCCGATTTGGATCACCAGGTCGACCGCGCCAATGTCGATGCCTAACTCCAATGAAGCCGTTGCGACCAGAGCGCTCAGCTCGCCCGATTTCAAACGTTGCTCGGCCGACAATCTCAGCTCGCGAGCCAGACTGCCGTGATGCGCAGTTACGTTTTCATCGCCCAGACGCTCGCCCAGATGCCGGGCCACCCGCTCAGCCATCCGTCGCGTGTTGACGAAGACCAGCGTCGTGCGATGCTCGCGAATTAAGGTTTCCACCCGGTTGTAAATTTCTTCCCACACTTCATTGGACATCACCGCTTCCAAAGGCGAGCTGGGAATTTCGATCCCCAGGTCGAGTCTGCGCGTATGGCCGGTATCGATGATCGTGCAACGCGGAGTGCTGTCGCTCTCAAGATTTGCTGAGCCAACCAGAAAGCGTGCGACTTCCGCAATCGGTTTCTGTGTTGCTGAAAGTCCAATGCGTACCAGGGGCTCTTTGACCAGCGCTTGGAGTCTTTCGATGGACAGCGACAGATGCGAGCCCCGCTTGTCGTCTACCATGGCGTGAATTTCGTCGACAATGAGCGTGCGGGTCGTCGAGAGCATCCGCCGGCCGCCTTCGCTGGTCAGCAGGATGTAAAGCGATTCAGGTGTCGTGACGATAATGTGCGGCGGCTTTTTGGTCATCGCCGTGCGGTCTTTCGCCGGCGTATCGCCGGTGCGCACCAGCGTGCGAATCTCCACTCCGCCAATCCCTGACGCCTCGAGGTTTTGCTGAATACCGCGCAAAGGCTCCTGCAAGTTGATCTGAATGTCATTACTTAGCGCCTTCAGCGGAGAGACGTAAACCACCTGGGTTTCATCGACGAGTGTCCCGTCGACGGCTTTCCAAACCAGATCGTCAATCGCTGAAAGAAAGGCAGCCAGAGTCTTGCCGGAACCGGTGGGCGCGGCAATCAGAGTATGCTGACGCTGTTTGATGGCCGGCCAGGCGCGGGCCTGCGGTTCAGTCGGAGCAGGGAAGTGTTTCCGGAACCATTCCCGAACGGCCGGATGGAAATATTCGAGCTGCTTCATAAAGGGCCGCCAGTGTACCACGAATGAAACGCTGTGTTAAGGGTGGAGACAAGTGCTAGCGTATCCGGTTTGCGTGAGCCTTTCAAGTGGCCCGACCGTAAGGAAGGACGTTCTAACGCACAGCTCAACGCCGTCCCTCACGGTCCGGCTACTGCCCCACTCATACTCCTGGCCCTGAGTGACGACATCCACCTTCGTGATAAAGTCTTGTCTTCAAAGAATGCCCGAAGCAGATCGCGACTATCATCCGTCGAAATACACGCCGGCAAGTAAGCCGTACACCGGCGCATCGCGCAGTCGCGTAAAAATACCACCCAGGGTCGAGCAGGTTGAATTGAGCTTCGGCGATCGCCAAGTGAAGCTGACTAATCTCAACAAGCTCTTCTGGCCTGAACTGAAGATTACGAAACGCGACCTGCTGCAATACTACGCCGATGTTTCGTCCGTACTGTTGCCGCACCTTAAGGACCGCGCGATGGTGATGAAGCGTTACCCTAACGGTGCCGCGGGCGAATTCTTTTTTATGAAGCGCGCGCCTTCGCCAAGGCCCCCGTGGATCGAGTTGTGTTCGATCGAACATGGCTCGGGCAATGTGATTGACTTTCCAATCGTCCAGGACCTGCCCGCGCTGCTGTGGGTGATCAATCTCGGTTGCATCGATCTGAACCAATGGTACGCGCGCTGCGATGACGTAGATCGGCCTGACTATCTTCATTTCGATTTGGATCCGGTTCCGGGCGCAAAGTTTGAGCAGGTGAGGGAGACAGCTTTGGTGGTGCGCGAGGCTTTGGAATCTTTGAAGATGCCTTGCTATGCAAAGACGACCGGTTCAAAAGGAATCCACATCTACGTTCCGATCGTGCGTGGGCCGACGCAGAAGCAGGTTTGGACGATTGCCAAAGAGATTGCGCACGTGCTCGCCGCGGCAAATCCAAAGCTGATCACTGCCGTTTACAAAGTTGCTAATCGACCTAAAGGGCGGGTCCTGGTCGATTACAATCAGAACGCCTGGGGCCGCACGCTGGCATCGATCTATTCCGTCCGGCCGACACCGAAGGCGTCGGTCTCGACGCCCGTAACCTGGCAAGAGGTCGAGCAGGGAGTCAAGATTGAAGACTTTCGGCTGGACAATGTGCGCAAGCGAATTGCGAAGCTGGGTGATTTGTGGAAGCCGCTACTGGCAAAAAGAAGGTTTGATTTGAAGCCGTATTTGAAGTGAAGGCTGGGAGCGCGGACGTCCCGTCCGCTCTGAGCGCGGAGCGCGAAGACGGCTTTAGTCAGCGCTATGTTTCAACGACCAATAGCGTAAGCGGAAGTGCCTGAGGATGACCGAGTCGGTGAGCATGCTGCGCATGCTGTGCGGACGAGACATCCGCGCTCCCGGCGTTGAGAACCGCCCGCATTCTAATGGAACGCAATCATGACTCTGCCTCTAAAACAATCCTATCCACCGATGGAAGCGAAGTCCGTGACTCAACTTCCGGCAGACGATGATTGGCAGTACGAGCCGAAGTGGGACGGATTTCGCTGCCTTGCTTTCCGCGATGGCGACCAGGTCGACCTCCAGTCAAAAAGCGGCCAGCCACTCGGTCGGTACTTTCCCGAACTTGTTGACGCTTTGCTGAAGCTGAAACCAAAACAGTTCGTGCTCGACGGCGAGATCGTTGTTCCCGTCAAAGGGAAGTTGTCTTTTGACGATTTGCTGATGCGGATTCATCCGGCGGCCAGCCGCGTACAAAAGCTGGCAAAAGAACATCCGTCACAATTGATTGTGTTCGATTTATTGGTAGACGACCGCGGCAAGGTGATCGTTGAATCAACGCTTTCAGACAGACGCAAGAAATTGGACGCCTTTGCGAAGAAGTATTTTCCCCGGGATTCAAAGCACAAGTCGATCGAGCTGTCGCCTGAGACCAAAGATTTAAAGATAGCGAAGAGCTGGCTGGCGGGCGCCGGCGGCGATGTCGATGGAGTAATCGCCAAGCGGCTCGACTTGCCTTATGAGAGTGGCAATCGTCACGGCATGGTCAAGGTGAAGCGTCTGCGGACGGCCGATTGCGTTGTCGGCGGATTCCGTTACGCTTCGGAAGGAAAACTGGTCGGCTCGATGTTGCTTGGGTTGTATGACGACAAAGGATTGCTGCATCACGTTGGTTTCACTTCCAGTTTCAAAGCAAGCGAAAAACCGGCGCTGACAAAGAAGCTAGAGAAGTTAATAAAACCGCCCGGGTTCACGGGAAATGCACCGGGCGGCCCCAGCCGTTGGGCCACTGAGCGATCGGCGGAATGGAAACCTTTGGCAACTAAACTCGTCATCGAAGTCCAATACGATCATTTCACCGGCGGCCGCTTTCGCCACGGGACAAAGTTTCTGCGCTGGCGACCGGACAAGAAACCAGCGCAGTGTTTGCTCGATCAGGTCAAAGGCTGAAACCTAAATCAGAAGTATTCTGGTCTTCTTTGCGTCTTTAGTACTTATCTCTGCGCCTTTGCGTGAAATTAGTACTTAGCAAGAAGCATTTTCACGCAAAGTCGCAAATATGGACTAAGGCGCAAAGAAGGAAATCAAGAATGTAGGGACGTAACGAGTGCTGAATGACTCTCATGCCTACTGGACGTGAAATGTTTGAACTCGCTCGTCAGCACATCGGCGAGCCGTATGACAACGTTCTAGTCCCCAAAAACAATGCGAACTGGACGGGACCCTGGGACTGCGCAGAGTTCATGTCCTGGCTGGTGTTTCAGGTGGGCGGTTTTCTTTATGGCTGTCTCGACGACAATGCCAGGCCGGACAGTGCCGACGCTTACACCGGCGCCTGGCGAGACGATTCCAATAGTCTGGGACGGCGTGTTCCTTACCAGCGAGCAGCAGCAATCGTCGGCGGAATCCTTCTACGTTATCCGCCGCGGCCGGGCCGCATGGGTCACATCGTGATTTGCGACGGCGCGGGTGGAACGGTCGAGGCGAGGGGCTTCGAGTTAGGCGTTGCGGTGGGTACGGTCCACATGCGGCGTTGGAATACGGGCGTGCTGGTTCCCGGCATTCAATATGACGAGGACGTGACGCCCATCGATGTGATAAAGCCGCCGTCGGTCTATCACATTAACGCTCCAAACGTAGATCGCTCAGTCGTCCGCGATATTCAACGCGCGCTCAACTCCGCCGGTATCGACGCGGGTCCGGTTGATGGAATCTACGGACCGAAAACGATGGCGGCGGTTGCGGCTTTTCAGCAACGCAAAGGGCTGGTGGTGGACGGCGAAGTGGCGGCGGTGACCGCGCAAGCCCTCGATGTAAATATTTAAGGGACGAGTTGTGCGCGGCCAGGTCACTAAGCGTGATGGCTCTGTCGCACATATCTTCGTCTGCCGATGAGTCAGTCTCTCGATCCAGTTCTTCCTCCCTTCCGGGACATGAGAAGGATCTAAGCGCGTTGCGCCATCAGGCCCTCACCCAAACCTCTACCAAAGGGAAAGGGCGAGAACTCCGAAAGGAGAGCGCAAAAACTTATTTCCGTAATCAATGCAAGACAAAGTTGTAAGTGATCACACCCTGAATTTTCACCGGTTGCCCGTTGAGTACTGTCGGCGTGAAACGAGCCTGAAGAGCTGCCTCTTTCGCGGCGTGAAGTAATGTCGGATGACCCGAAACGGCTTGCGCGGAAATCACTCTACCTTGCTCATCAACCAAAATCTGAACCGCAACTGACCCTTCAGCCCCAATAGCCTTGGCCATCGGCGGATACGCCGGCTTCGGCAAGCTAATCGCTTTCGAGACCAGCATGATTGAGGTGAGCGTCTGCGGCTTTGGCTTCACCGGGATTGGTACGGGAGCCGTTTCTTCAACTCTCACTACCGGGGCAGTGCTATTGCAGGTTACGCAATCACCAGAATTATTGGGCCCGACGCTGGGCGGATCGACGTTTCTATTGCTCAAACGGAAAACGCCGGTAACAGGCGGTGCGGGCGATCTGGTGACACCGATCTGTTCCGGCGCTTTGGTTGGATCGTTGGTTGGAGCGACGGCGGTGGTCCTTTCCTGAACCGTCGCTGTCCTATCAACCGGCGCATTTGACGGCGCTGTTCGGCGAACAAGCCGAGGAGGCGGGGCATTAGTTGGGCGTACCGGAGTTGGGGGAACCGGCGGCACCCAGTTCAAGATTTCCAAACTATTGCTCTGCGCTTCCAGCCGCGCGTCATACGCATAGATACTGGCGACACCGGCGGCAAACAGAATCAACGCGTAAGCGGCTACCGTGGCGAGAAAGAATGAACTGCGACGCTTGAACTCCTTGCGGTGTGACTCAGACTCGATCAGATTGGTAAACATCTCTTAGCTCCTCCTGCTGCCGGTGCCTTTGGGTCGAGGAAGCTGAGAGGTTAAACAACGAAGCGGGACAGTTGTTCCTGAGTTTGCAGATAAGAATCATTTTCCATTCGTCATTTGACATTTCTCATTGGCTATTTGTCGGTCTTTGTTCGTGTTGCTTCGTGTGATTTCGTGGACAGTTCGTCATACGCCGGTGAATAACGATCCACGAAGTCACACGAACCAAGCCCGGAGCAGACCACGAATGACAAATGAGAAATGATTCCCCTCATTTCGGGCGTTGAGACTTTGGCCTGTTTCCATTACGATAGCGCCGCCCTACGACCCTATTCTCAGGAGAACGAGCAATGGTGACAGCGCAAGCGCCCCAGGAAGAATTAAATCCTTTTGAGATAGCCAAACAGCAATTCGATCGGGCCGCCGATTACCTCGAGCTGGAGCAGTCGTTGCGCAACGTACTGCGCAGCGCCAAGCGTCAACTTATCGTTTCGATTCCCGTGAAGATGGACGGCGGCGAGACCAAGGTTTTTGAGGGTTACCGTGTGCAACACAACATCGCGCGCGGGCCGGCCAAAGGCGGCATACGCTATCACCCGAACGTGACGCTCGATGAAGTGAAAGCGTTGGCATCGTGGATGACCTGGAAATGCGCCACGGTTAACATTCCGTATGGTGGTGGCAAAGGGGGCGTGGTTTGCGATCCAAAGAGTCTTTCAATTAACGAACTGGAGCGTCTGACGCGTAGATACGCGTTTGAGATCGCGCCGATCATCGGACCTGATCGAGATATTCCCGCGCCTGATGTCTACACCGACTCGCAGACCATGGCCTGGATCATGGACACCATTTCCATGGTGCGCGGACACACTGAGTTGGGCGTCGTCACCGGCAAGCCTTTGTCGCTTGGCGGTTCACAGGGACGTCACGAAGCCACGGCTCGCGGCGCTCTTTATGCTTTACGCCAGGCATGCAACGTACGCGGAATGAGATTAAGAGATTCGCGCGTGGCGGTGCAGGGTTTTGGCAACGCCGGCTCGATCATCGCGCGGCTGGCTGCCGAAGACGGCGCTCGAGTTGTCGCCGTGTGCGACTCAAAGAGCGGGCTTTATGCTGAGAACGGTTTGGACATTCAAGCCGCGCTTAAACATAAGGAAGCCACCGGCTCGCTGCGCGGTTTGCCGGGAGTGAAAGAGATTGCGCCTGACGCTGTGCTTGAAGTTGACTGCGACATCCTCTGTCCCTCGGCGCTTGAAAACAGCATCACCATGGCCAACGTCGGCAACGTAAAGGCGAAGATTATTGCTGAATTGGCTAACGGTCCGACTACACCGGCCGCGGACCGCGTGTTTGAGAAGAACGACGTGTTGCTGATTCCCGATATTCTCTGCAACGCCGGCGGAGTGACCGTCAGCTATTACGAATGGGTGCAGGACCAGTATTCATTCTTCTGGAGCGAGAAGCGTATCAATCAAACTCTGGAAGACACGATGGGCGACGCCTTTCACAAGGTGCATCAGACCGCCCAGCGCTATAGCACAGACATGCGCACCGGGGCCTACATCCTGGCAATCGATCGCGTAGCTGAAGCGACAAGGGTGCGAGGAATATTTCCGTAGGGCGAACTTAGTACTTGGAGCTTTGAACTTGGTGGTTGAGCTTTGGCTACCAAACGTGAAGTTTTCAAGGTCGAAAAGCGAGCAAAGCACGAAGCACAAAGTACAAGACTTTCATGACAGACAAAATCACCGTCTACGAAAAGCCTACTTGAACCAAGTGTCGCGAGACCGACAAGCTGCTCCGTGAGAGCGGCTTCGCGTTTGAAAAGATTAGCTACTACAACATGCCGCTGAGCGAAAAGAAGTTGCGCGAGCTGGTAAGGAAGATGGGAATCAAGCCGCGCGAACTCTTGCGCACAAGTGAAGCGATCTACCGTGAGCTTGGTTTAGGTAAGAAGGGATTGAGCGACGCCGAACTCATTTCGCTGATGGTAAAGCATCCAGACCTGATTCAGCGGCCGATCGTCGAGCGCGGCGATCGCGCGGTATTGGGTCGACCGACTGAGAACGTGAAAGCGCTGTTGTGATTTCTCTGTGCTCTCTGTGTCCTCCGTGGTGAGTTTATCGTTCGGATTATTGCAACACAGAGGACACGCGGAGGCACGGAGTGTCACAGAGAAAACTTTGCCAAAACAATCGAACACAACTTTCATCTGTCAGACCTGCGGCTATCAATCGCGCAAATGGCTGGGCAAATGTCCCGAGTGCGGCGAGTGGAATTCGCTGGTCGAAGAACGCGTGGTTACGACGAAGAAAGGCGCTGGTCGCAACGGCTTTCGTTTGCGCGAAGCGAAGGCCGTCGAATATGACGAGATCGAATCACAGGATGACGTGCGCTTGTCTTCCGGCGTGAACGAGTTCGATCGTGTCCTGGGTGGCGGCATCGTGCCGGGCACGCTCGTTTTGATCGGCGGCGATCCGGGAATCGGGAAGAGCACGCTGCTTTTACAGGTCGCCGACAAGTTAAGCGCCACCGGCGCAACCGTGCTTTACGTTTCGGGCGAAGAGTCCGAACGCCAGATCAAGCTGCGCGGTGAAAGGCTCGGCATTCAGGCCCCGAACCTTCTACTTTTGCCCGAAACTAATCTGGAGAATATCTTCCGTGAGATCGAACGATTGCAGCCCGGAGCTGTCATCGTCGATTCCATTCAAACTACCTTCTCTTCCGAGATCGAATCCGCGCCCGGATCGATCTCGCAGATCCGCGAAGTAGCGGCCCAGTTTCTTTTGTTGGCCAAGACCCGCGCTATTCCGGTCTTTCTCATCGGCCATGTGACCAAGGAAGGATCTATTGCCGGGCCGCGGGCGCTGGAACATATCGTCGACACGGTGCTGTATTTCGAAGGCGAGCGCCATCACAATCATCGCATCGTGCGCGCGACCAAGAACCGTTTTGGCGCCGCCAACGAAGTTGGCGTTTTCGAGATGACCAATACGGGTTTGGCGCCAGTCGCGAATCCTTCGCAGATGTTTCTGGCCGAGCGCCCTGCGGATGCTGCCGGATCAGTCGTCACTGCCTGCATGGAAGGCACGCGGCCGATGCTGGTAGAGATTCAGGCGCTGGTTTCCAGTTCAAAATACGGTACTGGACGCCGCATGACGCAGGGTGTCGATCAGAATCGAGTCTCGCTTTTGATCGCGATGTTGGAAAAGCGAGTCGGCATGCAGCTTCTCGGTGACGATGTGTTTGTGAATATCGCCGGCGGACTGGAAGTGGACGAGCCGGCCGTCGACCTTGGCCTGGTGACGGCGATTGCATCCAGTTTTCGCAATCAACCACTCGACGCCCACACGGCGGTCTTCGGCGAAGTCGGTTTGACCGGCGAAGTGCGTGGCGCAATGCAGGCCGCGGTGCGCGCCCGCGAAGCTCAGGCCCTGGGATTCAAAAAGATCGTGATGCCATCATCGAATACCGCCGGGTTGGAAAAGCTTTTGGGGTTACGCGTGGTGGGCGTGCGAACAGTAGATGAAGCTCTGGCTGAACTCTTCTAGTAAGTACTACGCAGACGTAAACAGGCAATGAGCCAGCGCAGCTGGCGGCAGAGTTTTGCCCAGGGCAAGCGGAGCGGAACGTAGTGGAGCGAAGCGCCGCCCTGGGTACCGTTAGAACGAACATCGAGCCCGCTTTAGCGGGCGGCAGGTTTCTGAATTCTTTCGCCCGCTAAAGCGGGCTGGAAATAACTTTGTGTTTGCGTACCCAGGGTTCCGCTCGCTGCGCTCGCTCACCCTGGGCTAAATTCTTCCGCCTGCTTCGCAGGCTCGTTGTATCGTTCGCTTTCAACTTCTTTTCTTGGTCAGGGTTGAGAAAAAGTACATACCTGAAGGAGTCCACTGGCATGTCGAAGAGATCTTCGAGTTTTCTTTGTCTTCCTCTCGTTATTCTTCTCCTCGTCCTTTCTCTGGCAATTCCAATCAGTGCCCAACGTCGACAACCCTCCACCTCGCCAACATCGACGCAAACTCAAACCGATTCGCTGAAAGTTCTCCAGTGGCGCTCGATCGGTCCGTTTCGGGGCGGGCGCTCAACTGCGGTAGCCGGCGTGGCATCACAGCCGATGGTTTTCTACTTCGGCGGCACGGGCGGCGGGGTCTGGAAAACAAGTGACGGCGGGATCAATTGGGAACCAATTAGCGATGGTTCGGTTTTCGGCACCGGCTCAGTCGGCGCGATCGGTTTGTCTGATTCCGATCCAAATACGATCTATGTGGGCATGGGCGAGTCTCCGATCCGCGGCAACGTCTCGCACGGCGATGGCGTTTACAAATCGACCGACGGCGGCAAAACCTGGAAGCACACCGGCCTGGAAGACACCCGACAGATTTCACGCATCCGAGTGAATCCGAAAAATCCGGACATCGTCTACGTGGCGGCGCAAGGACACGTCTGGGCACCGAACCAGCAGCGCGGCGTGTTTCGCTCGAAGGACGGCGGCAAGACCTGGGAGAAGGTTCTGTTTCGGAGCGATAAGGCCGGCGCGTGCGATCTGATTATCGATCCCACGAATCCAAGTATTCTGTACGCCGGATTCTGGGAGGTCTATCGCAAGCCGTGGACGTTGGAGAGCGGCGGCGCGGGCAGCGGCATCTTTAAATCGACAGATGGCGGCGATACCTGGACTGAAATCACGCGTAACCCGGGCTTGCCGAAGGGAACAATCGGAATCGTAGGGATAACTGTCTCGGCGGCGAATTCTGATCGCTTGTGGGCGATTGTCGAAGCCGAAGACGGCGGTGTCTTCCGCTCAGACAATGGCGGGAAGACGTGGACGAAGACGAACGAGCAACGCAACCTGCGCCAACGCGCCTGGTACTACTCGCGCATCTACGCCGATCCGAAAAGCGCCGACACGGTCTATGTGCTGAACACTGGCTTCTACAGATCGAACGACGGCGGCCGTACCTTCAATGGCATCGGCGTGCCGCACGGCGACAATCACGATCTCTGGATCGCGCCCGACGATCCGAACCGCATGATCGAAAGCAACGACGGCGGGGCTAATGTTTCCTTTAATGGCGGCAAGAGTTGGAGCGAGCAGGATCAGCCGACGGCGCAGTTTTATCGCGTGGCGCTCGATAATGATTTCCCCTATCACGTCTATGGCGCGCAGCAGGACAACTCGACTGTGCGCATCGCCAGCCGCACGACCGACTTTGGGATTACGACCAGCGCCTGGTTCGACGTTGGCGGCGGCGAGTCCGGATGGATTGCGCCTTCGCCAAAGGATTCTTTGATAATTTTCGCCGGTTCATACGACGGCTTGATCACGCGCTACGATCATCACACCGGACAACTTCGTGACGTGAATCCCTACCCGAACAATCCGATGGGCTGGGGCGCGGGCGACATTAAGTACCGCTTCCAATGGAATTTTCCGATCGTTTTTTCTCCTCACGATGGGAACACGCTGTACGCGGGCGCGAACGTGCTCTTCAAATCGACCAATGAAGGACAAAGCTGGGAAGTAATTAGTCCGGATCTGACCCGCAACGATAAATCAAAGCAGGGCTCGTCCGGCGGGCCGATTACCAAAGACAATACGAGCATTGAATACTACGACACGATCTTCACGGTGATGGAATCGCCGGCGCAGGCGGGCACGATCTGGTGCGGCTCCGATGATGGCCTCGTCTATGTGACACGCGACGGCGGAAAGAACTGGACGAATGTCACACCGGCGAAAGACATCATGCCGGAATGGATTCAAATTAATTCGCTCGATGCTTCGCCGTTCGATCCGGCGACCGCATACGTCGCCGCGACGATGTACAAGTATGACGACTACAAACCGTATCTCTACAAGACCAGCGACTATGGCAAGAGCTGGAAGAAAATCACCAGCGGCATTCCCGATGGCGCCTTTACCCGGGTAATTCGCGAGGACCCAAACAAGCGCGGTCTACTCTACGCGGGAACTGAGACGGGCCTCTATGTTTCATTTGATGATGGGGCTAACTGGCAAACGATGCAGTTCAATCTTCCCATCGTTCCCATCACCGATCTGGCAATTCATAAACGCGAGCAGGAACTGGTGGCCGCGACACAGGGCCGTGCGTTCTGGATCTTTGACGATCTGCCGCTGATTCATCAGGCGATGGAGGCCGGTGGCTTCAAAGCAACCAGCGACACTAGACTCTTCAAACCCAAAGATGCCTATCGCATGCCCGGAGGCGGCGGCTTCAATCTGCCGGCGACAGCGACGGTGGGCAAGAATCCCGCTAACGGAGTGGTTGTGTACTACTCGCTGAAGGCCAAGCCCACCTCGGATGTCGTGCTTGAGTTCTTTGATTCAAACGGCAAGTCAATTCGGAAGTTTACCGGCAGATTGCCGAGACCTAATGCTGCCCCTTCACCGGGAGAACAACCGCAAGCACCGCCGGGAGAGGACGAAGGCTTCGGCGGTGGCGGACCAGCACGTGTGACGACTGATGCCGGTTTGAATCGTTTTGTCTGGGACTTGCGTTATGCGGAAGCAGTGCGTTTTCCGGGGATGATTCTGTGGGCGGGTGAAACGCGTGGGCCGCGCGTCGTGCCCGGGAATTACCAGGTGAAGCTGACGGTCGACGGCGCGACGATGACCGAGCGCTTCGAAGTCAAACCGGATCCGCGCCTGACGACGACCGCGGCCGACTACGCAAAGCAACTGGATCTCTCTTTGAAGATTCGGGACAAGCTAAACGAGACGCACAACGCGATCATTCAGATTCGCGACGTGAAAAAGCAGGTTGAGGATCTGGTGAAGCGTGTGGGCGGACAATCGAAGCCGATTGCTGATGCCGGCGCGGCCTTGAATAAGAAGCTGACTGAGGTGGAAGAAGCGCTCTATCAAACCAAGAACCAAAGCAGCCAGGACCCGCTGAACTTTCCGATCAGGCTAAACAACAAGCTGGCCGCGCTGGGCGGAGTTGCCGCGCGATCGGAAACACCTCCGAACGATCAGTCATACGCAGTTTATGAAGAGTTGGCCGCCCAGATCGATGCCCAACTTCAAAGGCTGGCGCAGATCATAAAGACCGACGTACCGGCGTTCAATCAACTGGTGCGCGATCAGAGCATTCCGGCGGTAGTTGTGAAACCGTTAGGTGAGGCGCCCCGGCCTTGATCTTGTTGGAAATGAACTTAGGTTGATCTAAACGCAAAGGGCGCAAAGGTTCACGCAAAGGTTGCCAGGGAAAACTTCTTTGCGACCGTTTGGTGCCTTCCTTAGCGTCCTTGGCGTTAATATCTTCCGGTGGGCTCGCGAAAACGGTTACCCACCGACACGCCCGAAGTCGATGAAGCCGCGCTGCGGATCAGCCGAGAGCAACTTGACGCGGATCTTCTCTCCCACGCGAAGCCCCTGTTCTCCCCGCACAACGAGCCCGTCCACTGGTGGTCTTAGGACGCGCGCGAAAATTCCTTTCGGCGTCACGCCCGTCACGATGGCGTCGAAGACTTCACCTATCCGCTTTTGCATCAGCACCGCGGCGGCAACTTTGCGCATCTTGCGTTCAACTTTGCGTGCGGCATCCTCGCGCTCGGTGCAATGCGCGGCGATTGCCGTCAACTCTGTTTCCGTGTAAGGCGGCGGGGCTTTGCGGAGCGCCGCTTTGACCAAACGCTGCGTCACCAGATCGGCAAAGCGCCGATTGGGCGCAGTCGAGTGCGTGTAGTCGTGAACTGCCAGGCCGAAGTGTCCTTCAGCCGAGGCGCCCGGCTTTTGCACTGTGTATTCACCAGGACCGAGCAGCTTTACGATTGATAGTGAAAGATCAGGGAAGTGTGCCGGGTCGGCGGCTTTGCGACGCGCCATGAAATCCGCCAGGGCTCGAGAGTCGGGTGCGGCCGGCAGATTGTCGTGGAGCGATTCGGCAATCTCCACAATGCGCGACCAGTGTTCCGGGGTGCGGACGACCCGGCGGATGGAGAAGACACCTTTCGCCTCCAGAAACTGGGCCATCGCGACATTGGCAGCAATCATAAAATTTTCGATCAGGTCGCGCGCACTGTCGTGTTCAATTATCACCAGGTCGGTGACTTTGCCGTCGCTGTTCATCACCGGAGAAGCCTGAATTGTTTCCAACTCCAACGCGCCTTGCTCTCTTCGCATCTGGCGCAGATGTTGCGCAGCCTCGAACTGCAGACGTATCTGAGCGTCCATTCCCGGCACCTGCGCAACCTCAGGAGGTGTCGGACCTTTGTCATCGAGCCAGGCGCCAACCGCTTCATACGAAAGCTTGGCGTAGTTGTGCAGCAGCGCTGGGAATACGTCGCTCGATTTCACCGTGCCATCAGTTGCGACTATCAATTCAGTAACAATTGAAAGACGATCTGCACCGCCTACCAACGAAGTTCTGTCCGTCGATAGTTGCTCAGGCAGCATTGGAAAAATCTTGAAACCGGCATAAACCGACGTGCCATTCTCAGCCGCATGAGCATCGATGGCTGATCCTTTTGGCACGAGTCCGTCGACATCCGCGATGCCGACCATCACGCGAATGTCACCGTTGGCTAACTCTTCGGCATACTCGACCTGATCGAGATCGCGGGACTTGCGATCGTCTATTGATGACCACAGTAACGAACGCAGATCTCGCACCGAAGAATCCGAAGCGACGGGCTGGGACTCGGCCGGCAACGACTGCAATTCATCCAAAACCGAGGGCGGCGTGTCCGGTACGAATCCGGCGCCAAGCATCGCCTGATGGGCGATAGCAACTAGATTCAATGAGTCCGAACCCAAATGCTTTTGTGTCATTTGATACTTGTTTACGTCAAAGACTCGGGAAAATCCAGTGGACGTCGGTTTGCGGCGGAGCTTAACCCCACAGTTATTCACTTGCCGCACAACTCCTGTAAGCTTAAACCAACCGTGCCGGGAATAAGCTCAGCGAAGGTGATCATTAATACTCGCTCAGGAATGAGCAACAAAGAGGAAGTGCGCCGGCGCTTGGCCGAAGTCTTCGATGGCAGTGGGGTCACTGCCCAGATCACTTTAGCTGAATCGGGCGTTAAGGTCGCCGAACTTGCGCGCGAAGCTGCCCGCGGCGACTGGACAGTCATCGTAGCCGGTGGCGGCGATGGCACCATCAATGCAGTAGCCTCGGCAGTCGTCGGGAGCGATAAGATTCTGGGTGTTCTGCCGCTCGGCACGCTCAATCATTTCGCGAGAGATTTGAAGATTCCGAACGATCTGGATCTCGCTGCGCGCGCGATAGCATCGGGCCGCATCATCAGCGTTGATGTGGGCGAAGTCAACGGAAGAATCTTTCTCAACAATTCGAGCCTGGGCTTGTACCCAACGATGGTTCTTGAACGTGAGAAGGAGCAGCGCCTGGGTGCGGGCAAATGGCCGGCATTCGTTTGGGCCGCAGTGACAGTGTTTCGCAGATATCCTTTTCTCGATGTTCGCTTGAGTGTGGACGGAAGGGAATTTCGTCGCCGAACGCCATTCGTTTTTGTCGGCAATAACGAATATGCGATGGAGAGACTTAATATTGGCCTGCGCGAACGTCTGGATCGGGGACAATTGAGCCTTTACATAACTCACCGCACCGGCAGATGGGGGTTGATCCGATTGGCTTTGCGGGCCCTGTTCGGCCGGCTTCGTGAAGAGAAAGATTTTCTCGCCCTGTGCACAAAAGAGATAAGGGTCCAAACGAGGCACAAGCGTTTGCGCGTGGCATTCGACGGAGAGGTGGATGTTTTGGAGACCCCGCTTCATTATCGCGTGCGGCCCGGCGCCTTGCGGGTGATTGTGCCCAACAAGGAAGATGCATGAGAGATGCGCACCCTGGTACACCTTTCTGACTTACATTTTGGCCACGTTGACGCGCAGATCATCGATCCGTTAATCAAGGCAGTAAGCGAGATACGGCCGGATCTGGTGGCTGTTTCCGGCGATCTGACGCAGCGAGCACGCTCCTGGCAATTTCGCGAGGCGCGCTCCTTTCTCGATCAGTTGCCACAGCCACAGATCGTCGTTCCCGGGAACCACGATGTGCCGCTGCATAATGTCTTCGCACGTTTTCTAAAGCCGCTCGATAAGTACCGCCGCCATATCACCGGTGATCTTCAGCCGACGTATGCCGACGAGGAAATCGTCGTCATAGGCGTCAATACGGCGCGTTCTTTGACGATAAAGGGTGGACGGATCAATCAATATCAAGTCGCACGCATTCGGGAAGAGTTGTATGGCGCAGCCGACGAGATAGTAAAGGCGGTAGTAACACACCACCCGTTTGAACTTCCCGAAGGGTACAAGGAACGCGAATTGGTCGGTCGGGCTGAAATGGCGATGGCCGGCTTGGCTGACTGTGGCGCGGATCTGTTTCTCGCCGGGCATCTACACATGAGTCATACCGGTCATACGGCGCAGCGTTACAAAATTCGCGGACACTCCGCGCTGGTCGTCCAGGCCGGTACTGCGTCTTCGACGCGCGGCCGCGGCGAAGCAAATTCATTCAATGTAATTCGCATTGATCACCCGCACATCACGGTGGAGCGCATGATGTGGCAACCCGCGAGCGTATCATTCGCAGTCACAACCAAAGAAGAGTTTCGTCATACCCCGGATGGATGGATTCGTTTGAGTCAGTGAGACAGCTTCAGTCGGTAATTCCGGGCGGGTATTCCAGACTGAAGCCCGTGCCGTAATCTCGTCGATCACTGCAGAGGTAACCGCGCTTGCATATTCGATCTGAGAAACTCAAACGGTTCGTCCAGGCTCGTCTTTCTCCGCAAGGGACTCCCGGGCTCTACCTGACTTTGTGCCTGCTTGCCCTGATCGCCGCCATCTGGCTCTTTGGCGCAATTGCCGAAGATGTTGCGACCGGTGATCCAATCACGATCGTTGACGTTCGATTCAGCCTATGGTTGCACGCTCACTCTTCAGCCGCAGTGACTGCTCTAATGCGAGTGGTCACGGAACTACATTCTCTGTGGGTCGTGGCTATTGTGACGCTGGCAATTTGTGCTTACTGGTGGGTGCGCGGGCTTCGCGACTGGGTATTTACCTTGATGATGGCTGTATTCGGCGGCATGCTGCTAAACCTTCTTCTAAAGTATCTTTTTGTGCGCCCGCGTCCCCAATTCGATCATCCCATCGTGACGCTGACAACCTATAGCTTTCCCAGCGGCCACACGATGATGGCTACGGTGTTCTATGGAACGTTGTGCTGCTTCGTACTGTCGCGACCAGCGAGCCAGCCCTGGAAGTTATTAGCGATCCCGATTGCACTGGTCATGGTCGCGTTGGTCGGCTTCAGTCGCATCTATCTGGGGGCTCACTATCTGAGCGACGTGCTGGGGGCGATCGCAGAAGGTTTGACGTGGCTCGCTTTCTGTCTTATTAGTGCTGAAGCGATGAAGCGCAGACAGTACCGTAAAGGGAAATAAAGGGCACAATGTTGCGGTACCGGCGTTCTTTACGGCATTCAGATAACCGTCGGATAGCACGAAACTTATGGTGACGGACGGCTCCCAGCATGCTAGAATGCCGCCGATCATGCGCTTTGATATCGTTCTTATAAGGCTTATTTTTACTGTTATTTTGGTGGTGGCAGGCTATGTACTTCACCCTGTTCCCGGCCATCGCCTTTTCTCAACCGCGGTTGCCGGCCTGATCGGGGTTGCCATAATTTTTTTCGAGATGCGCATCCGGCGTTCGTCGCTCAAGACCTTAATCGGAGCAGCAGTCGGATCGATCCTCGGAATAATCGGCGCCTACCTGATCGGTTCACTGATCAGTAATCAGGAGTCTATGGCTGTCGCGCCTGAGACGAAGACGTTCCTTACTCTTTCCCTGACCTTTTTCATGGCCTATGTCGGCTTAATGGTGGGCGCCGCCAAGGGCGACCACCTGGAATTGTCGGCGTTGGGCGGCATCTTTAGCGACAAGACTGCCCGGCGCGATCTGAAAATTCTTGACACTTCGGTGATTATCGACGGTCGCATTGCCGACGTGGCCGAAACGGGGTTTCTCACCGGCACGCTGATTATCCCTCAGTTTATTCTGCGCGAGCTGCAACAGGTTGCCGACTCTCCCGACTCGTCAAAGCGGCAGCGCGGGCGCCGCGGTCTGGATATGCTCAATCGTCTGCAGAATAACAATTCACTCGACATTCAGATTGTCGAGACTGATTTTCCGGCTGTGCGGGAAGTCGACCTGAAATTGATCGAACTGGGAAAGCAGTCCGACGCAGTGATTGTCACTAACGATTTCAACTTAAATAAAGTCGCGCAACTGCGCGGGGTCAACGTCCTGAACATCAACGAGCTGGCGAATGCTTTGAAACCTGTAGTGCTGCCCGGTGAAGCGATGCGCGTTTTTATCTTGAAAGAAGGCAAAGAATATAACCAGGGCGTGGCCTATCTGGATGACGGCACCATGGTGGTGGTGGATAACGCGCGACGTTTGATTGGAAAGAATGCGGACATCTCAGTCACCAGCGTGTTGCAAACAACCGCAGGCAAGATGATCTTCGGACGGATTAACGAAGACAGCGACGGCTCCGGTAATGGCGAGCGTTCGCGCCGGCCGCTGCGTGAAGTGCGATCGGCTCCGGGCCTGACACGCATTAACGATACTGAATCATAAGCGAATGAACGTCGCGATTGTTGTCGCCGCCGGGAGCGGAACTCGGTTAGGCGGCAACCGCCCCAAGCAGTTCCTCGAGCTGGGCGGAATTCCAATTATCATTTACGCGCTCAGACAATTCGAGCGCTGCCACGACATCAATGAAATAGTTACGGTCTTACCCGCCGAAGCGACGGCGGGATTTTCGTCTCAAGCGAAAGCGTTCGGGCTGGGAAAACTTTCCCGGGTGGTCGCTGGCGGCGAAACGCGGGCTCAATCAGTTCGGCATGGCCTGGCGGCCATAAGCGAAGCGGAGATCGTGGCAGTGCACGACGGCGTGCGCCCGTTCGTTACTCCGGAAGAGATTGCGCGAGTGGTGCAGGCCGCGAAGGCTAGCGGCGCCGCGGTTTTAGTAGCGCCCGTAGCCGACACGATCAAAGAAGTTGAAGGCAATCGAATCGTGCGCACCGTAATGCGTAATAGCCTGCGGCGAGCGCTGACGCCACAATGCTTTCGTCTCGAGATCCTGAAGCGCGCCTACGAAGCGCTTGACCAGACGGAAGCCGCGGGCGTCGAAGTTAGCGACGAAAGTTTTCTGGTCGAACGTCTCGGCGTCGAGATCGTAGCAGTCGAAGGCACCGCCAGGAACATTAAGATTACCAGGGAAGAAGACCTTGCGTTAGCTGAAGCACTGCTCAAGATGTTCTGATTAGTTTTGAGCTTAGAACTTAGAGCTTAGATTAGGTAAACAACGAAGCTCTAAGAACTAAGCTCTAAAGACACTTTCTTATGTTTCGTATCGGCATTGGCCATGACACGCATCGACTGGTCGAGGGGCGGCCGCTGGTTCTCGGCGGCGTACGTATCGACTCTGAGCGCGGGCCCGATGCGCACTCAGACGGAGATGCTCTTTGTCATGCACTGGCCGATGCGATTCTGGGCGCCTTAGCTCAGGGCGACCTGGGCGTTCACTTTCCGGATAACGATCCGCGGTGGAAGAATGCCGATAGTCTTGAGCTGTTGGCGTGGGTAAGCGAAGTGATGCGCGCGCGGGGCTATAAAGTAGTGAATGCTGACTCGACCATATCGCTGGAACGACCGAAACTGCGTGAGCACATTGAGGCGATGCGCAATGCTCTGGCCAGCGTTTTGAAAGTGAGCACCGCCAGCATCAGTGTGAAAGCGAAGACGGGAGAAGGCCTGGATGCTGTTGGCCGGGGCGAAGCCGTTACCGCGCATGCGATTGTTCTGTTGGCAAAAGAATAGATTCAGAAGCGCGACATCATCGCCGCCTGATGTGCGGAAGGTCCGTTGAACGGCTTTGCCGCCCGATGCGCGGGAAGGCCTATGGCCTTTCGGTAAGCGAGATATATTTTCAGGGCTATGCCCTGAGAACTTTATTAGGGGCATAGCCCCCCATCTTGAAACCGAACTCGGAAGGTCGAAGACCTTCCGCGCATCAGGCGGCGAAGCCGCGCCGAACCGCGGTCGAGAAACATGTCGCTCCTATAGGAGCTCGTTGAATTTGAGCTCGAGAGCTATAAGCATTCAGCCGCTACGCGGCTTTCGCCTGAGCATCCGCCCACAACGCGACTGAGGCGAATAGAGTTTCTGATGCGACCACAGGACATCATCCGCAAAAAACGCGACGGCGCGGAACTCTCGTCCGCTGAGATCTCGTTCTTTATTCAGGGTGTGACCAAAGGAGAAATCGCCGATTATCAGAGCACGGCGCTCCTGATGGCCATATTTCTTAAAGGGATGAGTGATGCCGAGCAGGCTGCGCTGACCGAAGCGATGCTGCACTCGGGCGAGATTCTGGACTTTTCCGATATTCGCAAACCAAAAGCCGACAAGCATTCGACCGGAGGCGTCGGCGACAAGACTTCATTGCTGATCGCGCCTTTTGCCGCTGCGGCAGGGATTTGCGTGCCGATGATCTCCGGTCGCGGACTGGGTCATACGGGCGGCACGCTCGACAAGCTCGAATCCATTCCCGGTTATCGCGTTGATCTGTCGCTGAAAGAATTTCGCGCCGTTCTCGACCGCGCTGGTTTTGCCATGAACGGACAGACGGCAGAGATTGCGCCCGCTGATAAGAAGCTGTACGCACTGCGTGACGCAACGGCAACGGTTGAAGCGATACCCTTGATCGTCGCTTCGATCATTTCCAAAAAAGGCGCCGCTGGTTTGGATGCGATGGTCATCGACGTGAAAACGGGATCGGGCGCTTTCATGCGCGAACAGGACCGCGCACGGGCCCTGGCCAGAGCGCTGGTTACTACCGGCAACTCGCTCGGAGTAAAGTCGCAGGCCCTGATTACCGACATGAATCAACCGCTGGGATGCGCGGTCGGTAATTCTGTCGAAGTGCTCGAGTGCATCGAGTTGTTACGAAACGAAGTCCGCCCCGGGGCGGAACCCGTGCTGGAGTTGTCGATCGAATTGGCCGCCCGAATGGTGGTGCTGGCCGGGCTGGAAAAATCGGTTGACGGGGCGCGCATGCGGATTCGGCGGGTACATGAATCCGGCGCGGCGCTGGAATGCTTTCGCCGGAACGTCGAAGCCCAGGGAGGCGACCCGCGCGTCTGCGACGATCCAACGAAGATTCTACCGTTGACAGAAAAGGCGATTAAGGTAGAATCGCCGCGCTCAGGATTTGTCGTAAAGGTTGACACACAGGAGATTGGCCACGCGTTAGCCGAGGCCGGCGGCGGCCGGGTGCGTATCGAAGATCGAATCGATCTCAAGGTCGGCTTCGTGGGCGACGTCAAAATCGGTGATCAGCTTCGCGCCGGCGGCTTAATCGGCAAACTGTTCTGTGACGATGCCAACTTCGGTGAACAAGCGTCTCAGCGAATCCGGGCGGCTTACGAACTAGCTGACCAGCCACCGGCGGAACTCCCTCTGCTGATTAAGGAAGTAATCGACAAATGAAATTGAGAGTGCTGCTGATCCTAATGCTGCTGTCGTCGCTGGTGTCTTTGGGCCAGGCCTGTAATCGCGCCGGCTATGGCGCTGACGACCCGAAGAAAATTCACGTAGGCATAGTGTTCGACATCGGCGGCAAGGATGATCGTTCATTCAATGCGGCCGCCTGGGTCGGTGTCAAATGCGCGGAAACCGGTCACGGACCTAATGGTGCGCCGTGTAAAGACGAAAAGGGCAACGATAAACCGGCATTGGATATTGTGCTTCGCGACGTTGAACCCGGAAATCCCACTTCAATCGAACCAGCAATGCGCGCCTTTGCTGAACGCAACTATGACCTGGTGATCGGAGTTGGCTTCGCGCAAGGGCCGATCATGCAGATGGTCGCGCGTGATTATCCAAACATTCACTTTGCCATTATCGACGGGGTCATCTTTGAAGACGATGGCAAGACTCCGAAGGCAAATGTAGCCTCTCTGGTTTTTAGAGAGCACGAAGGCTCATACCTCGTGGGCATTATCGCGGCTAAAACTACCAGGACAAACAAGCTCGGATTTGTGGGCGGCATGGACATTGGCTTGATTCACCGGTTTGAGAAGGGTTATGAAGAAGGCGCAAAGTCCATCAATCCAAATATCGAGATAATTCAGAACTACGTCGGTGTTACCGATGCCGCCTGGAACAATCCCGGCAAAGGCAAAGAGATCGCCCTGGCGCAAATCAGCAAAGGAGCTGATGTGATCTTTACGGCCGCGGGCAATTCAGGGCTCGGCGCGTTCGACGCCGTCGAGCAGTACGGCAAAGGGCCCGATGGCCGGGCAACGCACTTCGTGATCGGAGTCGACTCAAATCAAAACTGCGTCAAACCCGGGTTTGTTCTTACAAGTATGGTTAAGCGCGTAGACGTTGCGGTCTATGACATCGTCAAAAGTGTGGTCGATCATAAGTTCCAGGGAGGCTTTCATGTTTTTGGCCTGGAGAGTGAAGGCGTCGGCTTTGCGTATGGTCCGAACGATTGCAACAAGGATCTGATCTCGGAGGAAATCAGACAGGAAGTCGAGGTGGCGAAAAAGAAGATCATCGCGGGGCAGATTAAAGTGACGGATGCGATGCTCAAGTAAGACGGTCAGTGGTCAGTGGTCAGTAGTCAGTTGTTTTCTCAATTCCCGGGAGGAGACGCTTATGCCCAGAACGAATTTCGAGAGTCTGAGGGTGTACCAACTCTCAGAGCAACTTGCGGACTTGATCTGGGAAATCGTGCTTGAATGGAATGCACTTGCTCGAGATACGGTGGGCAAGCAGCTGGTGGAAGCCGCCGATAGTGTGGGAGCAAACATCGCAGAGGGAACTGGTCGTGGAACTTATGTCGACAATCGGCGATTCGTAAGAATCGCCAGAGGTTCATTAAACGAAACGAAACATTGGTTGCAAAGAGCGTTTAAGAGGCGTCTGCTCAGCGCAAAGCAGATTAATAACGTTAAGCCAATCATTGAAGAACTCGCACCAAAGCTAAATGCCTACTTGAAATCGATCGGACGCGAACCCCAAGCCAACAACTAACTATTGACAACTGACGACTGACAATAACGATAGATGTTAGAACTTCGTAACATTACCAAACGCTTCGGCGAGGTGCTGGCCAACGATCGAGTCAGCTTCAGCGTTACGCCGGGCACTATCCACGCCATCGTCGGTGAAAACGGGGCCGGTAAATCAACCGCGATGCGCATCGCGTACGGGTTTTACACTGCCGACAGCGGCGAGATTCTGATCAATGGCCAGGTCCATCAAATTCGCACTCCGCATGACGCAATAGCCCTGGGGATCGGCATGGTGCATCAGCACTTCATGCTGGTTGAGCCGATGACCGTGGCTGAGAACATCGTGCTCGGGGCCGAGCCCGGAAATGCAGTGTCCCTCGATCTGCGCAAAGCCGCGGAAGAAATTCGCAAAGTATCGGACGAGTTCAAGCTCTCGGTCGATCCGAACGCGTTAATCGAAACTCTCTCAGTCGGGCAGCAACAACGGGTCGAATTGTTGAAGGCGCTTTATCGACACGCGCAACTCCTGATTCTGGACGAGCCGACCGCCGTCCTGACACCCCAGGAAGTGGAAGAGTTTTTTGCCATTCTGCGAGGCATGCGGGCGCAGGGAAAGACGATTGTGATCATTACGCACAAGCTTTCGGAAGTACTCGCAATCTCGGACGAAGTTACCGTGATGCGCGACGGTCAGGTCGTCGGGAATGTGAAGACCAGTGAAACCAATGCGGCTGAGCTGGCGCGGATGATGGTGGGCCGTGAAGTCCTGTTGCGGGTGGAAAAGCCGGACGCGAAATCCGGCGCACCCGTCTTGCACCTGCGAGATCTTTCTGTCCTGGGCCGTGACGGATCAAAACGCCTGGATGGTATTTCTTTTGAAGTGCGGGCCGGCGAGATTGTCGGCATTGCCGGCGTCGAAGGCAACGGGCAAACCGAGCTGATCGAGGTCCTGGCCGGGCTGATTCCCGGCTCGAGCGTATCGGGATCGATTAGCTTTCAGGGTCGTGATATCACGCGCCTCAATGCGCGAGCGCGGAAAGAGTTGGGCATCGCCCACGTTCCTGAAGACCGCCATCGACGCGGGCTGTTGCTGGATTTTAGTCTGGCCGAGAATACGATCCTGGGAGTTCACTATCGCAAGCCCGCAGTCGGAGCCGGTAACTTTATGCTGAATCAAAAAGGTATTCAGCAACACACGGCACAGGTAATCCGCGACTTTGATGTGCGTCCGCCGAATCCCGCCTTGCCGGCGCGCGCCTTGTCCGGAGGCAATCAGCAAAAACTGATCATTGGCAGGGAATTCGAGTTGCCGCCAAAGCTGCTCTTGGTGTCGCAGCCTACGCGTGGGGTGGACATCGGCGCCATCGAATTTATTCACCGAAAAATCGTCGCGATGCGCGATGCCGGGTGTGCGGTGTTACTGGTGTCGGCAGAGTTGGAAGAGGTGACTGGGTTGTCGGATCGGCTGCTGGTAATTCATAAGGGAAAGATCGCCGGCGAAGTCGATCCCAAAGTCGCGACCAATCAAGAGATCGGATTGATGATGACGGGAGGAAGGTTTTAGGTTTTAGGACTTGGGTTTTAGGTTTTTAACTTAAGAATCATCCTTTAGCCTCTAAGCGAAAGACAACCCGAGCTCTAAGACCTAAGACCAAAGACCTAAGTACTTCTAAAAGAATGAAACTTCTACGCGAAATCCTGTTTCCCTTGATTGCCGTGCTGGCCGCTTTTGTCGTGGGCGGGATCGTAGTGTGGTTGATTGGCGATGATCCGATTCAGACGTACCGTCTGCTGATTGGCAGCGCCTTTTCCTGGCCGGACGGAATTGGTTATGTTCTGTTTTATGCTACGCCGCTAATTTTTACCGGACTTGCGGTCATGGTGGCTTTTCGCTGTGGTTTGCTGAACATCGGCGCCGAAGGTCAGCTCTACATCGGGGCCTTTGCGGCCGCCTGGGTGGGAATCAAGTTTGCCGGTGCGTCAGCTTGGGTGCTATTGCCCATGTGTTGTCTGGCGGCGATCCTGGGCGGGGCCTTCTGGGGTGGAATCCCCGGTCTGTTGAAAGCGCGTTTCGGATCGCATGAAGTCATCAACACCATCATGTTGAACTTCATTGCCGTCGCCCTGGTCAGTTACTTCACACAATATCACTACAAGGTTCCCGGCGATCCAATTATGCAGACGACCACGATTGGGCCCACCGCGCACATTGCCCGTCTGGGGCGATTTATTCCAGGGTTGCCGGAACGGATTCCATTGAACCTCGCTTTTGGTCTGGCGCTTATCTGTTGTGTGTTGGTGTATGTGCTCCTCTGGAAGACAAAATGGGGTTACGAGATTCGGGCAACGGGCGCGAACCCTTCGGCGGCTGAATACGGCGGCATTTCCATTCGGAAGCAGATTATCCTGGCGATGGCGATTTCCGGCAGCCTGGCCGGCATGGTTGGCATTAACGAAGTGCTCGGCTATCGCTATCGTTACTATGACGGGTTTTCAGCAAACTATGGTTTTATCGGCATTGCCGTAGCGCTGCTGGGCCGGAATCATCCGGTCGGAGTATTTCTGGCGGCGATCCTGTTCGCGATTCTTTTGCGCGGCGGAATCTTTGTCGACGCCTACACCGTCCACGTTTCGAAAGACATTGTGGACATGCTGCAGGGCATCGTGATTGTGTTTGTGGCGGCCGAAGCTGTCTTTCGCGGCCCGCTCAAGAAGTTTGGGCTAATGAGAAGAGCGAAAGTCTGAAAAGAAAGTGCTTAGTGCTTTGAGCTTAGTACTTGGTAGTTGGATCTTAATTCAGTTGACCGGGTACGTCTGAGAGAAAACTAAGCACAAAGTACAAAGCACAAAGTAGTATGCGCCAAATCTTTACCATTTCTCTTTTGTTCTCGACCATTCGACTGGCGACGCCGCTGGTGTTGGCGGCGCTGGGGGGGCTCTATTCGGAAAGATCCGGAGTCATTAACATCGCGCTCGAAGGCCTGATGCTCTCCGGTGCATTCACGGCGGCATCGGTTACTTACTACGCGGGAAGCGCACCAAATCACTGGTTGCCCGCCGGGGCCACTCAATATAGCCCGTGGATTGGACTCGGCGCTGCGATTCTAGCCGGCGCACTGGTCGGTTCCCTTATTGCATTTGCCTGCATTCGGTGCAAAGCGAATCAGGTAGTGACCGGCACCGGCATTAACATCCTTTTCATCGGCCTGCCGGCCGTTTTGAGCGGCGCGTTGTTTCTTTCGTCTGGCTCAACGCCGCAGATTCCTAAAGAGAATACCCTGCCGACTCTCAATCATCTGCTTCCCAGCTTTCTGCCACAGTGGCGAATCATAACTGAGATTTCGACGATTTCACTGCTGGCGGTGATTCTGGTCCTGGTAACGCGTTACATTCTGTATCGCACGCCGTTTGGCTTACGCCTGCGCGCAGTCGGCGAAAACCCCGAAGCCGCCGATGCAGCAGGAGTCGGCGTCAACCGCATCCGCTACCTCGCCGTGATCCTTTCCGGCGCGCTGGCGGGAATCGGCGGCGCTTATCTTTCCATCGGCCAATCGTCTCTGTTCACGCGCAATATGACTGCGGGTCGCGGTTTCATTGCGCTGGCCGCGCTCATCTTTGGAAAGTGGCGGCCGGTGCAAACAATGCTGGCGTGTTTGCTGTTTGGTTTTGCCGACGCTCTGACGATTCAAATGCAGGGGGTCGCCAAGCTGCCCTCGGGCGAAGACATTCCGGTTCAGTTCATCCAAATGATCCCCTATCTGGTAACGATCATCGTGCTGGCCGGCTTCATTGGCCAATCGCGCGCGCCCAAGGCCATCGGAATTCCATATCAAAAGGAAAAATAGGAACGAGTTCAGAGTTCAACTTTCAGGTTGTCGTTTCTCACCAAGCTGAAACTTGAACTCTGTACCGGAATGCTGTTGTAATGTTCGAAACGAGAATTCTTGATGTCAGCTGAACAAAGTCCTACGTCACTATTCGATCGGGCGACGGAAGCTGCGCGTATGATTCGCTCGCGCGCCGGCGCCGATTGCTCGGTGGCCATCGTCCTGGGTAGTGGTCTCGGCGGTTTTGCCGAAGACCTGACGGACGCGGTGGCGATCCCTTATCAGGAAATTCCCGGCTTCGCTCGCTCGACGGTTGAAGGCCACGCCGGACGGCTTGTTATTGGCAAAATCGGGGAAGTCGCGATCGCGGCGATGCAGGGTCGGTTTCATTTCTATGAAGGCTACTCGCTCGAGCAGGTAACGTTTCCGACGCGGGTGCTGAAGCTTCTGGGTGTGCGCACGTTGTTGCTGACCAATGCGGCCGGGACGCTGAACATTGAATTCACACCTGGTTCTTTGATGCTGATCAGCGATCATCTGAACCTGCTCGGGGACAACCCACTGCGCGGGGAAAACGATCCGCGCTTTGGCCCTCGCTTTCCGGATATGACTTCAGTCTATGCTCCGGAATTACAGAGCGTGGTGATTGATGAAGCCCGGGTGATGGGGCTCAACGTGCGGCGCGGAATCTATGCTGGCCTGGCGGGGCCGAGTTACGAAACGCCCGCGGAAATTCACATGCTGCGTAGTCTGGGAGCGGACGCAGTCGGTATGAGCACCGTGCCCGAAGCAATCGTGGCCCGGCACATGGACATGCGTGTGGTGGGCATTTCCTGCATCACCAATCTGGCGGCCGGCGTTTCCGACGTGCCCGTCGATCACAGTCAGGTGATGGCAACGGGGGAACGCGTCCGAGCGGAATTCAGCGAACTTTTGAAGCGAGTCCTGCCGAGACTCGGATAAAGGTTGGTAGTTAGTAGCGAGTGGTCGGTAGTCATTTGCAAAAACAAGCTGGTAGACTCTGCTATTAACGACTAACGACTAACGACCAACGACTGACAACTGACTATGATCATTGGTATCTCTGGCGGCACCGGTTCAGGCAAAACGACGGTAGCGAATCGCATTCTGGAAACAGTCAGTGCCGCTGAGGTCGTCTTCATTCAGCAGGACCTCTACTATCGCAACTTAAAAGATATGCCGCTGGATTATCGGAATGCGGCCAACTTCGATCATCCGGACGCGCTCGACAACGATCTCCTCATTAATCATTTGAAGAAGCTCAGAGCGGGCGAGCCGGTCGAGCTGCCTATTTACGATTTTCGCACGCACAACCGGCTGCCGGCCACCACTCGCATAGAGTCAAAGCCAATCGTCATCCTCGAGGGAATCCTGATTTTTGCCGAGGCGCGTTTGCGGGAACAGTTAGACATTAAGGTCTTTGTCGACACGCCGGACGACATCCGTTTCATTCGCCGCCTGCGGCGCGACATTGCCGAACGTGGCCGCACCCTTGATTCAGTTATTGAGCAGTACATGGCCACGGTGCGGCCCATGCATATTCAGTTCATCGAACCGTCAAAGCGTTATGCCGACGTAATTATTCCTGAGGGTGGTTATAATCTTGTGAGCATTGATTTGATCAGTGGAAAGATTCGCGAAAGGCTGGCCAATGCTTTGACTTCAATGGGGGACCAGACTTGAGCGATCCGAACAATCAGTTAATTGAAACCGCGGCGGCCGCACGCTTGCAATCGTTAGCCCCGTTTTCGAAGTTCCTGGTCGGCGCGGCGCTGCAAACCAAAGCGGGCAAGGTCTACACCGGCTGCAATATTGAAAGCGCCAGCTATGGGTTGACCGTTTGCGCTGAGCGCGTGGCGATCTGGAAAGCACTTTCCGAGGGCGAGCGCGAGTTTACCGACCTGGTCGTCGTTGCCGACACCGAAGCACTGACGCCGCCCTGCGGTACCTGCCGGCAGATCATCTGGGAGTTCGCTAAGCATGCCAAGATCGTCCTGGCGAATCTGCGCGGACAGCGCGAAGAAGTATCGATCAAGGACCTTCTGCCGCGGGCGTTTGATGCCAGATTTTTGAAAGAATCGACACAGCACAAGTAACATGAGACTCGCGGCTTTTGCCGCCGCACATGGCGGAGAGGCTTTGCCTTTCCGGGCGCTTGAAGTGTTTGGAGTTCCGCCTTTAGGCGGTCCAAGTGATTTGCCAATCAGGCCCGCCTAAAGGCGGAACTCCAAACTAACGGATTCCGACGGTAAGGCAGAGCCTTACCGCACTGTGCTGCGGCAGAGCCGCCACAGATTTCCGATCTGCGGGGCCAATTTTGATGCAACCTCTTGAACTTCGAAAATCCTTTCTCACCTTATTACTTATTTTCAGCGCCCTTTGCACAACAACGATGGCGCAGAGAAGGAAGGCTACCGTGGACCTAATCATCCGTGGCGGAACAGTCGTAACGATGGACCGCGAGCGTCGCGTGATCGAAAACGGCGCCGTTGCGGTACAGGGGGGACGCGTTGTTGCAGTTGGCTCCCTGGCGGAAATTGATCGGCAGTACGCCGCGCGCGAAGTCGTCAACGCCGGCGGCAAAGTGGTCATTCCCGGTCTGATTAATGGTCACACGCACGTACCCATGACTTTGTTTCGGGGCCTGGCGGACGACCTCGATCTGCAAGAGTGGCTGACGAAGTACATCTTCCCCGCTGAAGCCAAAAACGTGACCGAAGATTTCGTTCGTGTCGGCGCGCGTCTGGGACTGGCAGAGATGATTCGCAGCGGCACGACGACCTACTGCGATATGTACTACTTCGAAGATGCCATCGCCGACGAGACTTTCAAAGCCGGCATGCGCGGTGTCCTGGGCGAAACAGTGATCGACTTTCCGGTCGCCGACAACAAGACAAACGCAGAGGCGATGGCTTATGTCGAGCGTTTCGTTAAGAAGTGGCAAGGCAACGCTTTGATCGTGCCTGCAATAGCTCCGCACGCACCCTACACGGTTTCCGAAGATCATCTGAAAGCCATCCGCGCTTTTTCAGATCGCACCGGAGCGCCGATTGTCACACACATCTCTGAGACTAAACGCGAAGTCGACGACAGCATCAAAGCGAAGGGCGCCAGCCCGATCGACTATCTTAATCGGATTGGCTTTCTCAACAATCGCGTCATCGCTGCGCACGTCGTCTGGCCTACCGAAGAAGAACTAACCTTGCTGAAGAAACTCGGCGTCGGTATCGTTCACAATCCGCAGTCCAATATGAAGTTGGCTTCCGGCGTCGCGCCGGTGCCGGAAATGCTGAAACAAGATTTGCCGGTGGGTCTCGGCACAGACGGGGCGGCTTCGAACAACGATCTGAACCTGTGGGAAGAGATGGACACGGCCGCGAAACTGCATAAGTTGATCAGCCGAGATCCCAAGGTACTGACTGCCGCAGAAGCTTTCGAGATGGCTACGATTCGCGGCGCCCGCGCGCTGCATCTCGAAAAAGAGATTGGTTCGATCGAAAAAGGGAAGCGCGCCGACCTGGTGATCGTCGACCTCGACGACCTGAATCAGACGCCTTACTACAACATCTATTCCGATCTGGTTTACGCCGCCAAGGCCGGTGACGTGCGCACCGTGATCATCGAAGGCCGCATCGTGATGCGCGATCGCCGCTTGCTCACTCTGAACGAAGAAACCATTAAAGCTGACGCCCGCCGCTATCGCGAGCGCATCATCCAGAGCCTGGGCGCGAAAACAGTGCCGGAAGACTAAACTGTTGCTTTCGATGCGCGGCCAGGCAGAAATCTCCGACAAGTTCAGGTCGATGAGCGCGCCGAAAAGCGTGATGCTTCAATCTTCTCGGAGTTTCTCAAGACGCGAAGAGACTCCAGGGTTTCGTGGGTTGGAAAGAGCCTCTTAAGTTGGATGTTTCTTTCGTGTGATTTGGTGGATCCTATTCTCTCCACCAGGACGATCCACGAAATTACACGAAACGGCACGACCGACTATGGAGGCTATTGAGAGACACGACACTAGCCCTGATTCTCGGCTTCGCCGTTCCTCTTTCTGCTCTTCAGGTGGTAGGGCACGCTGGTGACGATGACGTTCGGTTTAAAGAGCAGTGCGCCTTTCAGCATAAGAGAGCTCTGGTTGTGCAACAGATGCTGCCACCACCGCGCGGGTATGAACTCTGGCAACACCACCGTGACCATCTGGTCTGGGTGCAGCGTCATTCTCCGATCGACGTAGCGGATCAGTGGACCTACAAGAGAGCGGTATGGCGATGCGATTACTACTAATTCTACTCCTTCGCCCCATTCGCTCCACTTCGCGCGCAGTTTCTGCGTCGCTTCGTAATCGAGGTTGATGTAAACGGCAGTAACGTGCTCGGGCGCGATTGCCTTGGCGTATTCAAGCGCTTTCAGGACGCCCCGATGAATACCGGAAATCGGCACAATTACCTCATGTCTGATCGGCCGCAATCTTTCAAGTCCCTGAGTCGTCAGTTGGTTTGCCACATCCACATAGTGACGGTGTACCGCGCGGAACAACGCCACCAGAAACGGGATGAGCACGACCACGATCCAGGCGCCATGGCGGAATTTCGTTATGACTAAAACGAACAGGACGATGAAAGTAGCGATGGCGCCGAGGGCGTTGACGACGATTGATTTTTTCCAGTGCGCGGCCTGCTTTAGTTCGTTTGCCCGATCGGTTTGATTTGAGATGCGGTTGTTCTCTCGCAGAGCGATGTCGCTGTGCTGGCTTGCGCCGGAACCTGCCCCTACACCTTCCCGCGAAGTTTCACGCGCGGAACGTAAGGCCCGGCCCGCTTTGAGCCAGTGGCGCACCATGCCGGCCTGCGAAAGCGTGAACGAGAGGAACACGCCGACGGCATAAAGCGGTATCAACCGGCTGGTGTCACCGCCGAATGCGGTCACAAGTATGCCGGAGAAAACGGCCAGGATAATGATGCCATTGGAAAAAACCAGTTTATCGCCGCGCGTGGCAAACTGCCTCGGCATGAACCGGTCGCGCGCCAGCAGGCTAGAAAGGCGCGGAAAGTCGGCGAACGAAGTATTCGCGGCCAGGATCAAAATCAAAGCTGTCGTACCCTGGATCACGTAATAAAACCAACCCATTGGCCCGGTGAAGATGATGCGCGCGAACTGTGAAATGACCGTTTCATTCTCGTGCGGGTGGACGTGATAGAAATAGGCCATCAGGCTCGTCCCGATAAACATCGTCGTCAACAACACAGCCATCCAGGTCAGCGTCGTCGCGGCGTTGCGCGATTCCGGTTGCTTGAACGCAGGAATGCCGTTCGAGATCGCCTCAATGCCGGTGAGGGCCACGCACCCATTCGAAAACGCGCCGAGCAGGAGAAACAGAGTTAGCGGTTGCAGTTGATAACCCTCCGCCATTTTTACGCTCTCTGCGGCGGCGGCCGGCGGGACGCTGTGGGGATAGAGAAGGTAATGAAGGATGCCGTAACCGATCATGAACAGAAAGCTGACGACGAAGGCGTAGGTTGGTGCCGCAAAGAGGGTGCCCGACTCGCGCACTCCGCGGAGGTTGGCGACGGCAATGAAGGCTATAAGAACGAGACACAAAAGAACCTTGTGCTGGTCAAGCCACGCCAGACTGGTTCCCTGTGCTGCCGAAGTAATCGCGGCTACGCCCGCCGAGATCGAAACAGAAACCGTGAGGATATAGTCAACCAGAAGCGCCGCTGCGGCTACCAGACCTGCCGTTGTTCCCAGGTTTTCCTTCGCCACAATATAGGCGCCGCCGCCCGAAGGGTATGCATGGATAGTCTGCCGGTAGCTGATCGCTACGATCGTCAGCACGACCGCGATGACCAGAGTGATCGGCACCACATAATTGAAGGCATTCGTCTGGCCGGCGGCGTACGCGACCGCGAGCACCAGTAGGATTTCTTCAGAAGCGTAAGCCGTCGAAGAGAGCGCGTCGGAGGCGAAGACTGCCAACCCGGTCTTCTTTGTTAACCGCTCGTGGATAGCTTGTTCGGTCCTCTTGGCTCGGCCTACGAGCAGGCGCTTAAGCGTTGTGGCCAATCTGCTTCCCTCCCAGGAAAAATTGGTAGTGGCACGCGCATCTTGCGCGCGATTCACGGGCAGGACGCCCGCGCCACTCTTCTTCGATCGTTCTTACAATTCTTTTCAATTCTTCAACTCTTCCCCCAGCGGATAGCCGACATCACGTCGTCGGGATCTAATCGGTCGACGCAAAGCCTGTCGCCAGGCGGATAGTCGTTGCTTTCCCAAAGGTAAGTCGCCAGGTGTCGCTCAGCGCAGCAGATCCAGTAGGTGCTTCCTGGCAGGACGCGTCCCGTGGTCTTTAGCTCGATCTCCAGGGCGAGCTTGTCGGCAATCTCAACAGTGATCTCGCGCTCCAGGCTCTGCGGATTGTGAACCATGAAGGTGTACCTTCCGGCCGAGGTCAGCGCCTCTCTATTTATTTCCCACAGGCGCACAATCGAGAATCCGTTCTCTGTCACCAACTCGATCGGACGCGTGTCCGCCGGAGAGCTCTCAGGCATCAGATTTTCACTTTGATTACGCACGATTTCCCGGGCCAATCATGGCGGCCAGGATGAGCTTAGGAGGGAACTCGTAAGGATGGAGTAAGAGGTTTATAAGGAATTCGTAAAGATGTATCGGGTGAGGTGGAGTTTGGCTGGTCCTGATGGCACAGACTTAAGGAAGGTCTGAACAAATTCTGCGGGCCTACGCTTTCAAAACCCGCGTAGCGGGTGGAAGCATAAAGCCTGGGGTGAAGCGAAGCGAAACCCCGACCAGTGAGAAAGCCGAGCGCGCGAAGCGTGCGATAGCCCAAACACTGCAATTACTCATGCTCAATGGCTGTCGCCCACTTCGCGGGCTGGTCGTTTGTACTTCTAAGCGATCCTGGGGTTCCGCTCCGCTTCACCCCAGGCTTTATGCTATCGCCGCGCTTCGCGGGCTAAATTCAACACTCTTCACTAACTTGTTCAGAGGTTCCTTCAGTGTGTGATTCCGATCTGACACAGACTAAAGTCTGTGCCACTAAGCTTTCCGTTCCGAACCGTTCTTCGATCTTCCGTTTGACGTCTTTGGTTCCAAAGGCACCACGTGGACGCTGGCGTCCCGCACATCGCGGAGAAATCGGTTAATTACGGAACCGTGGAGCAGTACATCCCATCGGGACCGTGCCGATTGTCCGAAGACAACGTGGGTGATTCCCTCGTGCCGCGCGAACTCGATCAGCGCGTCTGCAACACGTCGGCCCTTCAGCTTCACGACCTTGGCTCCCAGCTCCCGACCAAATCGAATATTTTCTTGAAGCACGGCGTGATCGTGAGGATCGATTCGGCCCGGTTCTTCGCTTGGGGTTTCGACGTACACCGCAAACCAGTCTGAAGCCAGACGACCGGCAATGCGCGAGCCGGCTCGCAAGATGCGCTTCGCGCTGCCGCGCGAAGCCATCGCTACCATTACCTTTTCCGGTATCGCCGCCTGTTCTAATCCTTCCTGTTCGCGATAGTTGTGCGCCTTTGCTGCCTGATCGTCGGCGACTTGTCTGAGTGCCAGTTCGCGTAGAGCTGTGAGATTGCCCTTGCGGAAAAAGTTGTTCAGCGCCTGCTGGATTTTTTCAACTCCGTAGATCTTGCCCTGACGCAGGCGAGTCCGCAGCGTCTCGACCGAAACATCGATGTCAATAACTTCGTCCGCGCGCTTAAGAAAGGTATCGGGTATGGTCTCTCTTACTTTGACGCCGGTAATACGCGCGACTGCGTCGTTGAGAGACTCGATATGCTGAATGTTGACGGCGGTAATAACAGAGATGCCTGCATCCACGATTTCAAGCACATCTTCGTAGCGCTTTTGGTGTTTCGAGCCGGGCACATTGGTGTGGGCCAACTCGTCCACAATTGCCACCGCGGGACGGCGCGCAATCACCGCCTCCACGTCAAGTTCTTCGAAAGTCGCGCCGCGATACTCGATTCGCTTCAAAGGCACACGCTCGAGGACGTCGATCAGGATTTCGGTGTCGATGCGGCCATGAGCCTCGATTAAGGCCAGCACAACGTCAACGCCCTCCCGGTTGAGCTCATGGGCCTGTTCCAGCATGCGATAAGTCTTCCCGACGCCGGCGGCGGCTCCAATATAAACATGCAGCCGCGCTTTGCCCTCCTCCTGGAGCTTAGCCAGCAGGGACTCAGGGGATCGTCTGCGAACAACTTCTTGCATAGTTCTTAAGAAGGATTATTTCTTAGTCATTGGTTTGCGCTCGTCAAGTTCCAGATTCAGCAAGAGAACATTTACGCGCGGTTCACCCAATATCCCGAGCGTCCTTCCTTCAGTGTGTTTTGCAACTAACAGAGTGACTTCATTTTCACTCATGCCACGCTCACGCGCCACGCGCGGTACCTGAAAGTCAGCCCCTGCCGGCGAAATGTGTGGATCGAGTCCGGATGCAGAAGTCGTGACGAGATCGATAGGAACGGGCTGGCCCGGGTTTTCGGCTTGCAACTTCGCCACGTCCGCTTTAACGCGGTCGATCAACTTCTGATTGGTGGGACCCAGGTTTGATCCCGAAGATGTGCCGGCGTCATAACCAGTGCCAGCCGCGCTCGGTCGTGAATGAAAGTAACCAGGGCCGGAGAACGATTGGCCAATGATCTCTGAACCGATGATTGTTCCGTCGGGACGCTTGATCAGTTGGCCGTTGGCTTTGTCGGGGAAGACGAGCTGCGCAATCCCCGTAACCGCAAGTGGGTAAATCAAACCGAAGAGCACCGTGGTTACGATCGTCATTAAGATTGCTGTTAGTAGATTCTTCATAAGTCATCCTCTGACACTCACGCCAAACCGATCGCGTGAATGATCACATCGATGATCTTGATGCCAACAAACGGCGCGACCAGACCGCCGAAGCCGTAGATAAACAGATTGCGTCGCAGCAGCGCGGCTGCGCTCATCGGTCTGTATTTGACGCCTCTCAGGGCCAGCGGAATCAACGCGATGATAATCAGCGCATTGAAGATCACCGCCGATAGAATCGCCGAGTGAGACGTGCGCAGGCCCATGATATTCAATGCATTCAAGACCGGGAATGCCGCTGCGAACATCGCGGGAATGATTGCGAAGTACTTGGCCACGTCATTGGCAATCGAAAAAGTTGTCAGCGCGCCACGCGTCATCAGGAGTTGTTTGCCAATCTCAACAACTTCAATCAACTTCGTCGGATTGGAATCAAGGTCAACCATGTTCCCGGCTTCCTTCGCCGCCTGGGTCCCGGTGTTCATGGCGACGCCGACATCAGCCTGAGCCAGTGCCGGAGCGTCATTAGTTCCGTCGCCTGTCATTGCTACCAACTTGCCTCCTGCCTGCTCATCTTTAATCAATTTCATCTTATCTTCCGGCGTTGCTTGTGCCAGAAAGTCATCCACTCCGGCTTCACGAGCAATCGTCGCCGCTGTAAGCGGATTGTCGCCCGTGATCATGATGGTCTTGATTCCCATCTGTCTTAGCTGCGCAAATCGCTCCTTCATCCCGCCTTTCACAATGTCTTTCAAGTAAATTGCTCCCAGAGCGCGCTTGCCATAGGCAACAACGAGCGGTGTGCCGCCTGCCGTCGAAATTCTTTCAACGATACTGCTTAGTTGGGCTGACAGGCTTTGATCACTGTTCGCCGTGTATTTCGCAATCGCATCGACGGCGCCTTTGCGGATCTCAGTCCCATTGATATCCACGCCTGACATTCTGGTTTGTGCGGTAAAAGGAATGAACGCCGCTTCATGAATGCCGAGCTCGCGCCCTCGCAGTCCGTACTTCTCTTTCGCCAGCACAACGATCGAACGGCCTTCCGGTGTTTCATCCGCGAGCGAGGAAAGTTGTGCGGCATCAGCCAGGACGTTCTCGTCCACTCCTGTCAGTGGAATGAACTCAGTCGCCTGTCTGTTGCCCAGCGTGATGGTTCCGGTCTTATCCAGCAGCAGAGTGTTCACGTCGCCCGCCGCCTCGACGGCGCGGCCGGACATTGCCAGGACGTTGTGTTGAATCAGCCGATCCATACCGGCAATGCCGATCGCTGAAAGCAGACCACCAATGGTTGTCGGGATCAGGCAGACCAGCAGTGAGACCAGCACAAAAATTGTTTGCGGTGCGCTGGAATAGATGGCGAACGGCTGTAGCGTGACAACTGCCAGCAAAACGATAATCGTTAGTCCTGCGAGCAGAATGTTGAGGGCGATCTCGTTGGGTGTCTTTTGTCGTTCCGCACCTTGCCTGGCCGGCTGGATTCGAGGCTGAGGACTTAGGCGCCTGAAACAAACCGATAGCCGACCCAGGGATCAGTCAAGATGTAGCGAGGCTTTGCCGGGTCCGGTTCAATCTTCTTACGCAAGTGTCGGATGAAGACGCGAAGATACTCCGTTTGGTCGGTGTAGTTTCCGCCCCAAATGTTTGCGAGCAATGTTCGATGAGTTAAGACCTTACCAGAATGACGAACGAGGTAGACGAGCAGGTCGAACTCTTTTGGCGAAAGCCGTATTTCTCTCCCCGCAACGAGAACCTTGCGCGTCTCAAGATCTACTCGGAAATCTCCCTCTTCGATCAACGTCGCCTCTTCGCCGGCTTCAGGCGAACGGCGCAAAGCCGCTCTGACTCTGGCGACCAACTCGCCCATGCCAAAAGGTTTCGTCACATAATCGTCGGCGCCGGCGTCAAGCGCTTCTACTTTGGTAGCTTCGTCGCCTTTGACTGATAGCACGATTATGGGAACGCTTGAGATCTCTCGCAGCCGCTGACAAAGTTTCAGGCCATTCATATTGGGCATGGAAAGATCGGTGACGACCAGGTCCGGCGTCCATGCTTGAAAGAGGTCCAAAGCGGCTTCGCCCTCGCCGGCGACTCTCACGTCATAGCCATGCTTCGCCAGGCCGCTGCGCAGAACCAAAGTAATTTCCTGTTCGTCGTCAACGACGAGTATGCGTTTCTTACTCTCCATTGGGAGTCAGTCTTTCGGTTTCGTTCTGGTCAAATATTTCTGCGGGTTGCGCGCTTCCATTGGCACCGCGAGGCTCATCATCCCCAACCGGGACTGTAAAGACGATGCGCGCTCCGCGATTTGCGGTTCCATCCTCTATCCAGATGTGCCCACTGTGGGCTTCGACAATTCCTTTGGCAATCGCCAGCCCCATGCCAATTCCACCGGTATGACCGCCCGCTGGTCCATTGCTGGTGGCGCGATAGAACTTTTCGAAGACGCGCTCGCGCAAGGGTGCGGGAATACCTGGCCCTTGATCTTCCACTGCTATCTCTATCATGTCATCGGCCACACGAGTCGCCTTAACGACGATCAATGTGTCAGGCGGCGCGTATTTGCTGGCGTTGTCTATCAGTGTATAGATCACTTCCGCGACTGCTCGTGCATCGACACGGACCACCGGTAGTTCGTCTTCCACCGAGACCCGAATTTGATGTTGTCGGGTAAGAGGCTCGGCTTGCGCCAACGCCGCATCAATAATGTCGTCCACCGCGCCCCAGTTGCGGTACAACGACATGTCACCCGTTTCGATTCGGGCCAGGTCAACGATGCCTTCGACAAATCGGTCAAGCCTGTCCGCTCCATGCGTGATGACTCTTAACATTGTGTTTTGCTCTTCGGAACTTAATTTCTCCGTCTGGTCATTTGCCACACGATCTTCCAGTAACAAAGTCGCCGAGGCCTTAATTGAAGTTAGCGGCGTTCGAATATCGTGCGTGACAGCGTCCAGCAGTGCCGACTTCAGACGCTCACTGCGCTTTAACGCTTCGGCTTCACTTGCGCGGTCAAAGGCTTCTTGCAGATCCTCGTAGAGACGTTTGATTTCGGTTCTCTGGGCCTCCGCTTCTCGGGCGCGCCGCCTCGCCCGCGCAGAGAGTTGCCCAACAGTAAGAGCTGTAATGAAGAAAACTGCGAGCGCCACCCAGTTCTGTGGATCTGAAATAGTGAATGTGTGGACCGGCGGAATAAAGAAGAAGTTGAAACAAACTACGCCTAGCAGCGAGGCCAAAAGCGCGGGTCTGCTTCCCCAGAGGATCGCGGCGAAGAGGACCACCAGCAAAAACGCCAGGGCGACTGTCGTGGAATTGATGTGGCCACGAAATGGAATCAGGAAAGTGGTAACAGCGGCAGTGCCTAACAGAGAACCGCCATAGCCCGCCCATCTGTTCCTGAATAACTTCTCGCGCACGCTGTTCATTGTGGCCAGGCTGAACCTCTCCCTTTGTTGTATTCACGACGCATCAGCCAATCCTGGCTGCATGATGAGCCTAGAAGGGAACTCGTAAGGATGGAGTAAGAGGTTTATAAAAAGTTCGTAAAGACGGTGCTCGTGTCAGAAGCCCGACCGTCAGGGAGGGCAAAGGTCCAGCGCAATTGTCATGGAGGGAAAACCGGCTGAAGGGCTATACCCTTGGAGTAGCCCTCCCTGACGGTCGGGCTTCTGACACGATGCTAATCCCCGGCGTTGAAGCGATAGCCAATCCACGGTTCAGTAAGAATGTAGCGCGGGGTCGAAAGGTCAGGTTCGATTTTCTTTCGCAGTTGACCGATGAAGACGCGTAGATATTCAGTCTGTTCGGTGTAGTCGCCGCCCCAAACCGCGCCCAGCAGATTGCGATGAGTGAGGACCTTGCCGGAGTTGCGCAGGAAGTGAACCATTAGATCGAATTCCTTTGGCGTCAAACGCAACTCCTGATCTTTTTGGGTGGCACTGTGAGCTTCCAGGTCAACGCGAAAATCGCCAACTTCCAGAATCTGCGAGCCGGCATCTGTCGCGGGCGCCCGTCGCAGCGTAGCGCGAATGCGTGCCAACAACTCGTCCATGCCAAACGGCTTGGTGATGTAATCGTCGGCGCCGGCGTCGAGCGCTTCGACTTTGGTGCTTTCTTCGCCCCGGACGGAAAGCACAATGATAGGAACCTCTGAGAACTTGCGAAGCTGGCGACACAACTCGAGTCCGCTCATGTTCGGCATCGCCAGATCGGTGATTACCAACGCGGCGGGCCAGTCACGAAAAGTCTGCAACGCGAACTCGCCATCGCCCGCTACGCGGACCTCATACCCATGGGTCGTCAAGCTGCGGCGCAGGACGCGGGTGAGCTGTGGTTCATCATCAACGACAAGTATGCGTTGCTTTTCTTCCATGATGGCTCAATCTTTATTTCTTGTCGTTCGTCGGTGTTGACGCGGCACTTAGGTCCTCATCCGCGGTTGGCAGCAGTACGGCAAACCTGGCTCCTGGATGACCGTCGGCGTCCTCGATCCAGATTCGACCGCCGTGCGCCTGCACGATCCCACGGGCAATCGCCAATCCCATTCCGGTGCCCGACGACTTGCGATCACCCAGGTCACCGTCACGCATGGCGCGAAAGAACTTTTCGAAAACGCGTTCGCGCATATCTGCCCGAATTCCGGGCCCGTTATCTTCAACGTTGAGCCGAATCGCGCCGTCATCAGGTTTGGCGCTGACTCGGATCGTCGACCCTGGCGGTGAATACTTTGCTGCGTTATCAACCAGCGTGTAAATCACCTCGGCGATTGCTGGTTCGTCGACTTTGATAGAGGGCAGTTCGTCTTCGATCCAAACCTCGAGTTGCCGGCCACGCAGACGCGGCTCGGCGCGTTTGAGCGCAATGGTAATGATTTCGTCAATCGCGCACCATTGCCGGCGCAGATGCATCTCGCCGGCGTCGATGCGCGCCAATTTAGTCAAACCTTCAATGAAACGGTCGAGCCGGTCGGCTTCCTCGTCGATTATTTCCAGCATCTCCTTACGGCCTTCATCGCCAAGCTGCGCGCCCGCTTCTTTGCGCTCCTTTGCATATAGCTCTTTGAGCAAGGTTGTGGCGGATGCTTTGATCGATGTAAGCGGGGTGCGCAAATCATGGGTGACTGCATCGAGCAAAGCAGACTTTAGGCGCTCGCTCTGTTTCAGTGCTTTTGCCTGGCTCGAACGCTCGAACGAATCCTGGAGCTCATAATACAAACGCTCGACTTCGCGTTTGGCTTCTTCGGCCTCTTCGGCTCGCCGCTTTGCCCGCGCCGAAAGCTGCCCGGCAGTCAAAGCAGTGATCAGAAAAGCAAAGAAGGCCACCCAATTGTCCGGGTTCCGAATCGTGAAGGTGCCGAACGGTGGCAGAAAAAAGAAATTAAAGCAGCCCACGCCCAACAGGGATGCAAAAACCGCCGGACGCGATCCCCAGACGGTGGCGACGAAGAGCACGACCAAAAGAAATGCGAGCGCCGCAGTAGTCGGGTTGATGTGCGGGCCTAAAAGTTTTAGCGTGCCGGTCGCCGCCGCGATGCCGAATATCGCGGCGCCGTAACCGAAGCCTCCTCTGGCAAAGAATCTAGGCCACACCGGCGGCTGCGCCCTTTCTGTCGGAAGCAGTGTAATGCGCGTCCGGACGACAGCTCGGGCTGAATCGATCACGGAGGTTATCGCAAACCGCCTGGAGAAACAGGCCAGAAAGACCAGGATGCTTGAGCAGAACGCTTAGTCCCCTTTGAACGGTGGCAGCGACCAGCTTCAAACGATCCGTCCTTGAAGCCTTAAACATCAGCAGGCCCAGGCGGCGATCCGCATTCAGGTCGATCAGGCTATCGACCAGACAACCAACTTCACCGACTTGCTTCATGAATTGACAAAGACACTCGTAATCGATCGCGAGTGAAGGACGGATCAAAAGATAGGATAATTCAGCGGTCAAGCGCCCGACGGCTTTTCGGCTTACGATGTACGCATCGATTGACTTCGACTGTCGCTCTCTAACAACTTCCCGATAAAGTTCTTGAAAGCCGGACATCATTAATAGGTAAGAGTCATCGCTGATCTGACTTTTCAAAACTGAGGTTGCTAGTTTCACGCTGTCAATCTCCGCATCAGGGAAATGCGATCGGCTGGACAACTGGGTGAGAATTCTTTCGCCCGCCTCGACATGTCCCGAGTCGATCGCGCTGTCCACTACACCGATGAAGAGATAATAGGAAAGCAAAAGGTCGCTGGTTTCCTCGCGCTTGCAGGCGACGCCGAAATAATCCAAACAACGAAGAATGCGTTCGGGAATGCGAACAAAGTGCCGGTACTTTGGATCGTTGGCGAGGTTGTCATAGGCGCGCCTGACGTCGCCGGTTAAGCTTTCCATGATTTTGAAGTATAGGTCGAATCTACCCGATCCGACCTATAGCTTTTTCCATTGTCTTCGGCGTCGTGCCGTTGACCGCAGGGCGCGAAACAATCTTGCCAGGAATTGAGCCGTCCCGTCACACCTCGCCGATACTTGACGAAAAAGTAAAGAATGCTATAATCAGGCCGAATTCTAAGGAAATCGAGACCAGAGTGAAGATATCAGCCCACGAAGAATATGGTTTGCGCTGTCTGGTTCAGCTCGCTCGCGCCGAGGTGGACGGCGAGTCTTTAACCCTGGCCCAACTTGCTGAGCGCGAAGGGTTGTCGGTCGCGAATGCCGGCAAGTTGATGTGGATTTTGAGCAAGGCAGGATTGGTGACGGCGCAACGCGGAACCAAAGGCGGATATTCGTTGGCGCGCCCGGCCGGAGATATTCGACTGAGTGAAGTGATCCGCATTTTGGATGAAGACACGGTTGACCATTTCTGTAAGACGCACGCCGGGGTGCTGGATGTCTGCATTCACACGAGCGACTGCGGCATTCGTCCGGTGATCGTGGGCCTGCATGAGATTGTCCAAAACGCTTTGTCTGAGATCACGCTCGCGCAGTTGGTCGGGACCGAAGCGAGCGTCGACGCGCGACTGCACCAAATCGAGAAATTGCAAAATCAACTGGGGCCGATGCGAACTGCAAACTGATGCGGATAAATGGGCACGATTAACAGAATTTAGATGAGAAACAGAAAACCAGTTCGTTTGCCATCGTGTAAATCTTGTTAATCCTGTCTACGGAAACGGAAGTTAAAGAGGAACCAAATGAGCACTGCTGAGATACTGGCGAACAGGGAATACAAATACGGCTGGGTTACAGATATTGAAGCGGAAACGATTCCGCGTGGCCTCAGCGAAGATACGGTCCGTTTAATCTCTGCGAAGAAGAGCGAGCCGGAGTGGATGCTCGAGTTCCGTTTGAAGGCCTATCGTCACTGGCTGACGATGAAAGAACCGCGCAAGTGGCCCAACATAACCTTTCCCAAAGTCGACTATCAGGACATGATTTATTACAGCGCTCCCAAACAGAAAGCGACTGTGGCCAGTCTGGATGAAGTTGATCCGGAGTTGCTGAAGACTTTCGAAAAGCTGGGCATTCCTCTTTCGGAACAAAAACAACTTGCGGGCGTCGCTGTTGATGCCGTGTTCGATTCTGTTTCGGTCGCGACCACCTACAAGGAAAAGCTGAGAAAACACGGAGTGATCTTCTGCTCGTTCAGCGAAGCCGTGCGTGAACACCCTGAAATTGTGCGCAAGTATCTCGGCTCGGTCGTGCCGACCAACGACAACTTCTACGCTGCCCTGAACAGCGCCGTCTTCTCAGACGGAAGTTTCTGTTTCATTCCGAAGGGCGTGCGCTGCCCGATGGAACTTTCAACTTATTTCCGCATAAACAATTCCGAGTCAGGGCAATTTGAACGCACGCTGATTGTCGCCGAAGAAGGCGCCTACGTTTCTTACCTAGAAGGGTGCACGGCGCCGAAGTTTGATAAGAACCAACTGCATGCGGCGGTGGTTGAGTTGATCGCGCTCGACGACGCTGAGATCAAGTACTCCACCGTCCAGAACTGGTATGCGGGTGACGAAGACGGGGTTGGCGGCATTTATAACTTTGTGACCAAGCGCGGCAAGTGTGCCGGCCGCAATTCAAAGATTTCCTGGACCCAGGTGGAAACCGGCTCGGCAATTACCTGGAAGTATCCGTCTTGTATTTTGCAGGGCGATAATTCCATCGGCGAATTCTATTCCGTGGCTTTGACGAACCATGCGCAGCAGGCCGATACGGGCACCAAGATGATTCATCTGGGCAAGAACACGCGCTCGACAATTATTTCGAAAGGCATTTCAGCCGGTCACGCCAATAATAGCTACCGAGGCCTGGTAAAGATTATGCCGAAGGCCGAGAACGCTCGAAATTATACCCAGTGTGATTCGATGCTGATCGGTTCGAATGCCGGCGCGAATACCTTCCCCTACATTGAAGTGATGAACAACAGCTCGCAGGTCGAGCACGAAGCGTCGACCTCACGCATCAGCGAGGAGCAGTTGTTCTATGTGATGCAGCGCGGCATCTCGCAGGAGGATGCCGTGTCGCTCATCATTAATGGTTTTTGCAAGGACGTGTTTGTGCAGCTTCCGATGGAATTTGCAGTTGAAGCAACGCGCCTGCTGGGTATGAAGCTCGAGGGTGCGGTGGGATAACGAACGGGAGTCGGGTTTCGGGGGCCAGGGGCCGGTGGCGTTGTTTTCGCGGACCCCTGACCCCCGACCCCTGTCCTTAAACTTGAGATCTGAGATTTGAAATCTGAAATGAGGAAATATACGTGTTAGAGATTCGCAATCTTCATGCATCGGTTGATGGCAACGAGATTCTCAAAGGCATCAACCTCATTGTTAATAAGGGCGAAGTGCACGCTATCATGGGCCCGAATGGTTCGGGCAAATCCACCCTGGCTAAAGTACTTGCCGGCCATCCGCAGTACGAAGTGACTGCCGGCGAGGTGCTGTTCGAAGGCAAGAACCTGCTTTCGATGCCGCCGGACGAACGAGCTCGCGAAGGCGTCTTTATGGCGTTTCAATATCCCGTTGAGGTGCCTGGCGTCTCAAACGCGCAGTTTCTGCGCATGGCCTATAACGAAAAGCAAAAGCACATCGGCGCAGAGGAACTGGATCCGTTGGAGTTCAAGGATCTGCTGAAAGAAAAAGCAAAACTCGTCGAGATGGATGCGAGCTTTATGACGCGTTCAGTGAACGAAGGTTTTTCCGGCGGCGAGAAAAAGCGCAACGAGATTCTGCAGATGGCCGTGCTGGATCCGAAACTTTCCGTGCTGGACGAAACCGACTCGGGCCTGGACATCGATGCCCTGCGAATCGTCGCCGGTGGCGTAAACAAGCTCCATGATCCTGAGAAGGCCGTAGTGCTGGTGACGCACTATCAGCGTTTGTTGAACTATATCGTGCCGGATTTTGTGCACGTGCTTTACAACGGGCGCATGGCCAAAGAAGGCGGCAAAGAGTTGGCGCTGGAATTGGAAGAGAAAGGCTATGACTGGCTGAAGAACGGAAACGAAAAGAGCGCGATCGTCGCGCCGGCAGCGAGTTAAAGAATGGCAACGCAATTAATCAAAGACCAGAACGTTTATTCGACGGCATTTCGTGCGGCTATGCATCAGCGCGAAATGATCGAACCATCCTGGCTGAGTCGCCTGCGCGAAAATTCTTTCGAAAAGTTTGAGCAGACGGGATTTCCTGTAGTCCAACAGGAAGAATGGAAGTACACGAACGTTGCCGCTATAGCCAAAACCAATTTCGCGCCGGTATTGTCACGCAACGGAACCCGGCCAGACAACGATTGGCTGGCTTCATTTGCTTACGAAGAGACTCGCAACAGCACCGCCGTCTTTTTGAACGGAATCTTTCAACCGGATCTGTCTTCGCTGACGGCGTTGCCGGAAGATGTCGTGGCGATCGAGTTGGGCGCGGCTTTGCTCAGCGGACAGCACGGAGAGTCGGTTCGGAAACAGTTAGAGAGCGGAGTCCAGCTCGCCGAAAATGGATTTACCAGTCTGAACACGGCTTTATTTTCCAGCGGGTTGTTCCTGAAAATCCCGCGTGGCCAGCGAATCGAAAGACCAATTCATCTGTTGTTCGTTGGCCAGGCCGGCCACCAAGACGCGCTACCGGCGGCTTTCCCGCGAGTGCTGATCGTGGGAGAAGAGAACAGCAGCGCGACGATGATTGAGAGCTATGCGAGTCCCGACGACGACGTCTATCTGACCAATGCAATCGTCGAGGTGAGGTTGGGTTCGGGCGCGCGCCTTGAACATTACAAAGTGCAACGCGAAAGTCCGAACGCATTTCATGTGGCGACCACCAGTGCGGACCTGGGTCCGAACGCAACCTACGATGCGACGACAATCAACTTTGGCGCGGCGCTTTCGCGCCACGACATTGATGTGCGCATGGATCACGAAGGCGCCGAATGCACAGTCGATGGTCTCTACATGGTCGATGGCGCTCAACATACTGATACGCATTCGATCATTGATCATCGTCAACCTCGTTGCCGGAGCCAACAGCTCTACAAAGGAATCCTTGACGGCAAATCGCGCGCGGTCTTTAACGGCAAGGTGTTCGTGCGGCACGGCGCGCAACAGACGGATGCGCGTCAGACGAACAAGAACCTGCTGTTATCGAAAGAGGCGCGCGTCGATACTAAGCCGCAACTGGAAATCTTTGCCGACGATGTGAAGTGCACGCATGGCGCCGCGATTGGCCAGCTCGAAGAAGACGAGGTGTTCTACCTTGAAAGCCGCGGCATCAGGCCCGAACTCGCCCGTAACCTGCTTACGTATGGCTTCGCCGAAGAGGTGATCGAGAAGATCAAGATTACTTCGGTTCGGCAGGAACTGGATGCCGCGGTACTGAATAGACTCCACGTTGACTTGGAAGTTGGCTGAGCAGCCGGCGAGACGGCAGGATTCAAGAGATGGCGACGACGATAGAGCAACTGGTACCAATCAAGCCCAAAGCGCCGGACGTCTGGGACGTCGAGCGCATTCGCAAAGACTTTCCGGTGCTAAGTCAGATGGTGCACGGAAATCGCCTTGTCTATCTCGACAATGCTGCGTCCTCGCAAGTGCCGCAGATGGTGATCGAGCGCGGCAGTCAATATCTCAAACACGAACATTCGAACATTCACCGGGGCGTGCATTACCTTAGCATGAAGGCCACCAACGCCTATGAAGGCGCCCGCGAAAAGGTTAAGCGATTCATCAATGCCAGCGACGTCAAGGAATGCATCTTTGTGCGCGGCGCTACCGAAGGCATCAACCTGGTGATGCACGGTTACGGCCGAAAGTTCATCGGCGCTGGCGACGAAGTCATCATTTCGGCAATGGAGCATCACGCGAATATCATCCCGTGGCAGATGCTCTGTGAAGAGAAGAACGCAAAGCTGCGCGTGATTCCGATGAACGACGCCGGCGAGCTGTTGCTTGATGAATACGACGCGCTCTTGAACGAGAAAACCAAGCTGGTAGCCGTCGCGCATGTTTCAAATGCGCTGGGAACAGTAAATCCGATCAAGGAGATGATCGAACGCGCACACAAATACGGCGTGCCGGTCTTGATTGATGGCGCGCAGTGGGCGCCACACATGCCCATCGATGTTCAGGATCTTGATTGTGATTTCTATGCCTTCTCTGGTCACAAGATGTTTGCGCCCACCGGCAGCGGTGTAATCTATGGCAAGGCCGCGCTGCTCGGGAAGATGAATCCGTTTCAGGGCGGCGGCGACATGATCAAAAGCGTCACCTTCGAGAAGACGACCTATGCCGATCTGCCGAATAAGTTTGAAGCGGGCACTCCGGCCATTTCCTCGCAGATTGGTCTGGGCGCCGCGATTGATTATCTGAACATCATCGGGCGCGAGAAAGCGGCGGCCTACGAGCACGAGTTGCTACGCTATGCGACTGAGCGTCTGTCGGCTATCGAAGGTGTGCGCATTATTGGTACCGCGCGCGAGAAACTGGGCGTGCTGTCGTTTGTGATCGACGATATTCACCCGCATGACATCGGCACGATTTTGGATCAGGAAGGCATTGCCGTGCGCGCCGGCCATCACTGCGCTCAACCCGTAATGCGGCGTTTGAATATTCCGGCGACCGCGCGCGCATCGTTTGCCTTCTACAATACTCGGGAAGAGGTAGACGCTCTGGCGCGCACTGTCGAGAAGGTTATAGAAATCTTCGGTTAGCACTGCGTCGAAGACTATTATTAACAGCGATACGTCATGTCAGAACTCAGCGAACTTTACCAGGCGGTCATCCTCGATCACAACAAGAAGCCTCGGAATTTTCATAAGCTGGAAGCGGCGAATCACACCGCCGAAGGCTATAACCCCCTGTGCGGCGATCAACTGACAATCTATTTGCAGCTTGAGGCCGACGCCGTGAAAGACCTAAGCTTTGAAGGGGCCGGCTGTGCGATCTTTAAAGCTTCGGCAAGCATGATGACCCAGGCAGTGAAGGGAAAGAGCAAGCAGGAAGCTGAGGCTTTATTCAACGAGTTTCATCGGCTGGTGACCGGAGAGCTTGATGAAGAGAACGAGCCGAATCAACTGGGCAAGCTGACGATCTTTGCTGGCGTGCGCGAGTTTCCGGTGCGCGTGAAATGCGCCACCCTCTCGTGGCATACAATGCATGCGGCGCTGAACAATCACGAAAAAGTTTCGACAGAATAGGTTCCGTCTGACCGCTTCTATCCATGGAAATGGCGCTAACCGATTCCGGACCTGCAAACATTACCAATTGAAATGAAATCCCTCTTGATACTCTCTTTGTTGTTATCGAGTGCGGCATTCTCCGCTCCTCAACCCGCTCCTAAGTGGCGTCCGGCAACCCTTCGCGGCATAACGGTAGGCAAATCAAAACTCGCTGATATGGTGCGAAAGTGGGGCCAGCCTAAGTGGTCTCGTACCTCGAAGCCGCAGGCCGGCGAGGAAGAACGACAGGTCACCTGGACAAACTATGAACGCGTCGGCGAGTTCCCCGGCCCGACAACTGTGGTCTCGGATAGTCGCACGGGCGTCATCAGCAGAATCAATTTTTATCCGGACCGGCTAACGAAAGAACAAACCATCGCACACTTTGGCGCCGGGTACATCGTCACAAGATATGCCTTTGACTCCTGCCTGGATGAAGAAGAGTCTGAACCAATTTATGAATCGCCGACCGGCCAACTGGTTAGCGTGGAGTATAGGGCGCGCGGGATCGCAATCGCTGTGGGTAATAAGGACATGGTAACGAAGATAAGCTATGTGAGCGAACCAATCGGGAGCACTAAATCCAGATGCGGCCATTAGATTCCGCGTCAGTTCCTGGCGAAGCAAAAAGGCGGGGGCATGCAGCCTCCGCCTTTTTTTTAGGAGAGTTCAAGGTTCGCTGCTCTTCTTCGTCAGTTCGGCAAACCTAAGAATCACTTTATCTGAAACTGCACGGTGTGCAGCGTGGGATCAGTGCCGACTGTGAAGTACAGATTATAAACCCCGGTTGCCATGCCGGTGGTTTTCAGGTTGTAGGTGTAACTGTCCCCAGTGAACCTAAAGTTATTGTCAGGATTCGAATTGCCTGAGTCCTCAACCGGTCCGTAAACAGTCGTCGACACCAACGAAATACCGACCGCGGTTACAACTGTGCCGGCTGAAGACAGGTTATTGCCATTGGCGCCGACGATTTCCAACTTGATCGGAATCGTGCTTCCGCTCTGACGTACTTTCGTTTGGTCGTACAACGCCACGATACCGTATCCGACTGTGAGCGTTCCGGAACCATTCGCAGAGTTGAAATTACCATCACCCGCATAGCTGTAAGCAATGCTGTATGCCGCGGGTGCCAGAGAACCGGTAGCGAATGCGGAAGAGAAGTTACCGCCAGCTTGAATCGCAGCATTCTGAGTTACGCCATTAAGGGTTATCGCTACGTTGCTGGTGGGAATCAAAGCGCCGAAGCTGATCTTGCCCGACAGGCTCGTCGAGGCCGTACCGTAAGTTATGAACGGAGAACTCAGATTGCTGAACGCGGGCGTCGCCTTCAACACATTAATCTGCACATTCTTGCTCGTCGGGTTGTAGTTCGTGGTGTCGGTGGGCGTGAAACTAGCGAGAAGTGGCTGAGCCGGCCCAGCGTTGAGCAATGTGCCCGCGGGAGGTGTGTAGCCGAACGTCCCCGGCACGTTTGCGGTCGCGTTGAGTTGAGTGGAACTCAACAACGTACCGTAAACGATGTCCGCCGGATTGTTCCAGGTGATTGTCGGCGTCGCCTTGGTGATCGTGATCGTCGCATCACCGCTGGCCGGCGCGTAGTTGGTGTTGCCGGCGAAGGTCCAGTGCGCAGTGCCGCCCGGGACGTTCGTGAATGACGCCCCGAGGTTAAGCAGACTTGTCAGGTCTTCACCGGTTACGCCTGTAGCCGAGCCAGTCGCGCCATGGGCGTTTCCGTCATAGACACCCGAGTAGCCGCTGACCGTGATGTTGGCGCTGGCCTGGGAAATGCTGTCGTTCACCGTGCCACTTGTGTTGTTGTAATTGCCGGCGACATCGGTGAAGGTCCAGCCGTCACCGTTGTAAGTGCCGGCATTCGTGTGCGTCGTCCCGCTCAAGTCCAGACCGCTCAGGCTCTGGCCATTGACACCCGTCGCCGTGCCCGTCGCCGTGTGCTGGTTGCCATCGTATGGCACGTTGTAGGGCGTGACGTTGATGGTCGCGTTGGCTTTGGCGATCTCGAAATTCTTCGAGTCACTGCTGCCGTCGTGGTTTGGGTCACCGGCATATGTATAGCTCGCGGTGGCCGTGCCCGCGTTGGTGTTGTTCGCGTAGCTTGCAGCCGGCGTCAGGCTCAGGTTCACGCCCGTGACCGTTACCGAGCAAGGAGTGATCGGCGCGCCCGTGTAGGTTTCACTCGCGGGGCAGCTCACCATGGTCGTTGTTGATGCTTTACCGATCGCGATCGTCGTATCGCCACTTGCCGGCGCGTAATTAGAGTTGCCGGTAAACGTCCAATGTGCAGTACCGCCGGGAACGTCGGTGAATGACGCGCCGAGGTTAAGCAGACTGGACAGGTCTTCACCATGGATACCAGTCGCTGAGCCACTGGCGCCATGAGCGTTCCCGTCATAGACGCCAGAGTAGCCGTTGACCGTGATGTTGGCTGCCGCCGCATTAATCGTAAAGCCCCGAGGAACATCCGGTGCGGCGTTGTAATTCCCATTGCCAGCCTGCGAGGCCGTCACCGTGCAGGCGCCGCCTCCAGTGATCGTGATCGTGCTGCCGTTCGTGCCACTCGACGTGCAGTTTCCACTGGCGCCGAAGGTGACCGGATTGCCCGAGCCACCGCCCGTGGCGCTAACCGTGAACGGAGGATCGCCGTACGTCTTATCGGGTAAGGCTGCGAAAGAGATCGTCTGATCGGCTTTCGCAATTGCGAATGATTGACCGACGTCGGGCGCAGGGTTGTAGTTGCCGTCGCCTGCTTGCGATGCCGTCACGGTGCAGGAACCGGCTCCTGTGATCGTAATCGTGCTGCCGTTTGTGCCGCTCGAGGTGCAGTTTCCACTGGCGCCGAAGGTAACCGGATTGCCTGATCCGCCTCCCGTGGCGCGCACAGTGAAAGGAGGATCCCCATATGTCTTGTCAGGCAGAGCGCCAAACGTGATGAACTGGTCCGCCTTGTTTACCACTTGCGTTAGCACCGTCGAGGTACTGGGCTGCGAATAGCCGTCACCTGGATAGGAGGCGGTGATCGAATGCGAGCCAACCGAGAACGAGTTGGTCGTAAACGATGCTTGTCCGCTCCCGTTGAGGGCGCTGCTGGAGATTACAGTTGCGCCATCGCTGAACGTGACGTTCCCGGTTGGGACGGGTCCCGCACTGGTTACGGTTGCCGTGATCTGCACGGATTGTCCGAACTGCGATGGATTAGCACTCGAAGCGAGGCTTGTCGTGGTGCTTTCAAGGAAGACGATATCAAGCACTGGATGCAGTTCGATGCCGTTTGGCGCCACACCTGTCTGTCCATGAATAAAGTCAAAGAAGCCAACCCCAGTAACCCGAACCGGGACGCTCACCGGGGGGAGGGGGAAGGATGTTGTGGCGGTAAAGCGCGCATCGAACTTGTGTCGAGCGCTGGTTATTGCTGCCGTGAAGGGACTTGATAATGCGACGCAGCACGGACAGGGGATTTCGCTTATCAGAGTTGCCCCGTTTTCGTCCTGGAGCACGATATGGTAGTCAACGTCACCCTCGAGTTTGTACAAGGTCATCGTCGCCGTGACTTCATAGACCGTGTATTCAGCCGGCCCAAACCGAGCATTGTCAGGAGGCGTCGAAGGAGGCGTAAGAGTCCGTAGATTAGCGATCGTGGTGTGTACGACGTTGTTCAGATCCACGCTAACGGCATCAGGATCACCGCCCGTTTTGACTGACCAACGCTCCACGCCACAGGTAGGACTCTGCACCGTGATCGTGATCGAAGCCATGGCCGAACGCGTCTCAGCGTCGGCAATGTTCGCTACGATGTTCTTAACCCCGGTTGAGATGAACGGTCCTATCGTCTGCAGGAAGGAATAGACGTGGTCGCCGGCCACCTGGTCGCCATGGGTTGCGTCGTCATAGAACTGCTGTGACGCCGCTCCACCGATGCTGCTTAGATCAGCGTTGACAGAAATGCCGGTGCTTGGTGGCGTCGTCGCCGGAGTTACCTTAACCGTTAGTAGAGTGTTACTGGATGGAAGCAGGTAATCCGGTGTGGCGATGCCTATCCCTGAAGGTTGGTTTGGATCGCCGCCACACTGATTAGCAATCGAGCTGTTGCGCGGAATCGGCCCGTCGATCAAAAAGTCGTTTGAGTTGTTGTTCGTATCCGTGCAGCCATTGTTCTTTCTAATCGCCGCGGTTGTATTGGTAAGCGTGACTGTCGGCGAAGTCTCAGAGCAGGTGGCGGTGGTAGGGCTGATGCCGTAGCCGATAAAATCGACGATTAGGGGATCGGTCGGACAATTGCCCGCAGTTCCGCCACTGAGTACGTTTGAGCTGGCGACCAGCGCAATCTTGCCTGCGGTTGAACCGACTAAAATGCCGCCCGTTAGATCCGCTGGTGGATTAGTGGTTGTGCCACCCGCGCCTTGCGACTCCTGGATCAGGAAATAGTGACCCGGCTGGATGATCGATCCAGCGGGAATAACCGTCGTCAAAGGCGTTGGCGATGTTGTTGTGGTCTGGGCCGCAAACGCAGCGGTCGGACCCGTAAATTGGACCGACCAGCCCGAGATATCCACGGGCATCGTGCTCGTGTTGTAGAGTTCAATGAAGTCGTTCTTGTAAGTCGAACCTGAGTTACCACCGCCACCATAGACCTGGCTAATCTTGATCGCACTAGAGAACGGCGCTGGTTGTGGATAGACATTGACGACCACCGTGCATGAAGCAGTCTGCGGCGTGGGCGAGTCGTTATTCGAATATTGAATCGTGACACTATAAGTTCCGACAGCGGTGGTGTTCGCAACATTGAGAGTTGCCGTTGCTGTCCCACCTACGCCAGCCGCAGGCGTGAAGCTGTCGAGCGTAATTCCCGGCACCGCGGAACTCGTAATAACGGCGCTGATTACCGTGCCGTCACCGTCAGTGGCACTTACACTCGTAGATGTGGCGTTGCCCTGAATTGTGCTCAGGGAGCCGGGGCATGTAGGAATGACTGGTCCAAAACATTTATTTCTAGGCGACGCGGTATTGCGCGGATTTGGGACGCCGGCAGTAAAGTCGGCCGAGTTGTTGTCTGTATCGGTGCAACCGTCACCAGCGCGCAGATCGGCTGTAGTGGTGCTGGGCGCCGGCGCGGGACTGGTTTCCGAACAATTGGCCGTTGAGCCATAGCCGACTAGATCAATAAGGTTCGCGCCCGATGGGCACTGGCCGCTGAATGCGGTGGTGGTGCTCGCAACGAGGACCTTGCCTGCGCCGGCGGCCATGGCCGTGTTGTCTGAGACGTCAGCGGCGGGAAGGTTATTAACTCCGTTCGCATTACCGCCCTCCTGAACCAGATAGTATTGGCCAGGCTGAAGCGAGACGCCGGTCAGGTTTGTAACCGTCCACGATCCTGTTCCGGTGGCCGAGGCGTACTGCACGGACCAGCCATTCAAAGACACTGGTGAAGAGCTCCGATTGAAGATCTCAATGTAATCGTTTTTATAAGTCGAACAACCCGGAGTTCCGCATCCGGCGCCGCCATAGACCTGACTGATAACGACGCTTCCCGGGGTTCCGGGTGTCGCTGTTGGTGATGGCGATGGAGAAGGCGAAGGTGACGGCGATGGAGATGGCGATGGGGTCGGTGTTGGTGTTCCTGCCGTAGATGTACCGTTTACAGTAAGGTTATCGACCCTGCCAGTACCTGCCGTCGCAACAGTTCCTGAACCAATGGACGTGGTGGAGGTATCAACGAGCCTGATGTAGACAGTGGTTTGGTTCTCTAAAGCCGAAACACTACTGAGATCAAGTGTTCTTCTTGATGCGGCCTGGGGGCTGCCGCTAGAGGACCAAGTTTGGGCCGTAACAGCATACGTACTATTTGTACCTGAAGCATTAGTAAAAGTGGTGCCGTTCGTACTGTATTGAACCTTAAAATCCCTGGGGCCGGTCGCACTACCCGTTTGATCCCAGGTAAAGCTGAGTCCGCTATACCCTGACGTACTGAACGAAAATTGATAATAATCCCCGACCGCCCAATTGTTAGAAGAAACTGATTTTACAGAACCATTCCCGGCAGGAGTACTCCAAACAGTTGATGAACTCGCGTGTAATCCGGTGAAAGAAGAACCGGCGGTTAGAACTCCTGAATCAGCAGCAGCAGAACCGACAGTAATCACTGGCGTCGTACCGGCCGTAGTCGATGTCGTTACGCCCTCAAAACTCCACGCGGCAAGCACGTCGGGCACCGGCGGGTTGAAGAGATTAAGCGGCTCGATGAAATTGTTCTTAACGATTGTGCCAGAATTACCCGCGCTGTCATGGACCTGTCTAACATTGCCAGTGGAGACTGCCCGCACCGAACCCACAGGATATACTGCTAGCGCCATCGCAAAAATGGCTGAAAGTGCGGCGCCTATTAACGGAATGAAAAGGGACTTTGAGGCGGACCGGGGGGTGGATTTAGACATTAGAGTTCCTCTCGTGGTGCTGACTTAGGGCGTTCGGTTGTTTCGTGGAGAGCAATTCGACCGGGCAAAGGTGAAATTAGCTCCGAAGCAAGATTCTTGCAAACTTGCCAAACAGGTCTCCCAAAGGAAGATGGCGAGTCTAGTGAAAAAAATTGCGCAGGTCAAATGAAAACGAAGTTAACTTAGCCATTTTTTTGCAGGGCTCGGGCGGTGACGGTTGGCGGGTTTGACGGTGAAATACTTTTGAAGGTCGGATACGCGCCCTCCGACGGTCACGCGGGTGCGGGTAGTGAAGTCGAAACCCTGGTATGGGCTCGGCTGACAAACCCTCACAGCAAAAGGCATAATGAGTTTCACCGGATTCCAGGAGCGACCATTTCGTGATCATTTCTTCGATTGAACTGCTAGAGATCCACTTGCCGCTCATCCATTTTTTTGAAACCAGCTTCGGCCGCACTACCGAACGCCGCGTTATCCTCGCCCGCGTTATTGATGACCACGACGCCGAGGGGTGGGGCGAATGCACGGCGGGCGAAGGGCCTTTTTATTCCGAAGAATGGACGGAAACGGCCTGGGCCACGCTACGGGAGTTTCTAGCCCCGATGGTTGTTGGTCGCGAAGTCGACAATGCTGCAGGCGTTTACGATCTGATGAAAAATGTGCGTGGCCACCGCATGGCCAGGGCGGCGATTGAAAATGCGTGTTGGGACCTGGAAGCGAAACGGGAAGGCTTGCCGCTGTGGAAACATCTTGGCGGTGTCAATAAAGAGATTCCCTGCGGTGTATCGATTGGCATTCAGGATTCTCCAGCGGCGCTGCTTGAGAAGATCGAAAAGGAGTTATCTGACGGGTACCAACGTATCAAGATCAAGATCAAACCCGGCTGGGACCTCGATATCGTGCGGCGAGTGCGTGAACGCTTTCCTGAAATTCTCTTGATGGGAGATGCTAATTCGGCTTACACGCTGTCTGATGTACGGCTTTTCAAAGGACTCGACGAATTCAGACTGATGATGATCGAGCAGCCCTTAGCGCACGATGATATCTTTGATCACGCCGAATTGCAGAAACAGATCAAAACGGCTGTGTGCCTGGACGAGTCAGTGCGCACCGCTGAGGACGCAAAGCACGCGATCGAGCTCGGCGCATGCCGGATCATTAACGTCAAACTCGGACGGGTTGGTGGTCACAGCCAGGCCAAACGCCTCGAACAAATATGTCGAGAGGGCGGTATACCCGTCTGGTGCGGTGGCATGTTGGAATCCGGCATCGGACGCGCTCATAACATAGCCATGGCCACGTTACCCGGGTTCACCCTGCCCGGCGATGTTTCCGCCAGCGCGCGATATTGGGAAGAAGACATCATCGCGCCCGCGGTGACCGTCAGTGCGCGCGGCACTATTGCGGCGCCCGACAAACCTGGAATTGGATTTGAGGTCAATCGCGAGCGAATTGATCGTTTGACCGTAAGACGAGAGCGAGTCGAAGGTTAACCTGAACATGCCGAACCAAATGACAAAAGAAACACTGGTTGCGTTGCGCGAACACTTCGTCGCGCGCCAGCACGAGTTGCTGGCACTGACTTGTGCTCTGGTTGAAACCGAATCGCCCTCGGGCGATAAGGACGGCAGTAGTGCCGTCGTGTCTCTGCTGGCCAGCGCCGCCGGCAGTATTGGCGCCGTCAATTCGGTTGAGCGAATCACGAGTGAGGATTTTGGCGAACACGTGCGGATTCGCGCCTTCGCTGGAGAGAATGAGGCGGCGCCGATTGTAATTCTCGGTCACACCGATACCGTTCATCCACGCGGCGCGGTCAAAGAGCGGCCGTGGCGCGCCGAGGGGAATCGAATTTATGGTCCGGGAATTTTTGATATGAAAGCCAACCTGGCGCTGGCGCTGGAAGCTTTGCGCGCCTGCGAGGCAACTGAAGCGTGCCCGCAATCACCCGTGACAATCCTTTTGACTTGTGACGAAGAGAGCGGCAGTCCCAGCGGCCGTCCGTTGGTCGAAGAAGAAGCAAAGAATGCCCGAGCAGTTCTCGTGTTGGAACCACCGGCGAGCGGCGGCCGGGTCAAAACCGCGAGGAAGGGAACTGGCATGTTCACGATCAAAGTCCACGGCCGCGCGGCCCATGCTGGTCTCGAACCGGAGAAAGGCGTCAGCGCCGTGCTGGAACTCGCGCGTCAGACAATACGGCTGCACAATCTGAACGATCCGGCGACCGGAACCACGGTGATGGTAACGGTCGCGCACGGTGGCACCCATTCAAATGTAGTTCCGGACGAAGCCGAGGCTGAGATCGACGTGCGTTTCAGCTCAGCCGTTGAAGCGGGCAGAATTGAGAGTGCCATTGTAAATCTAAAGCCCTTTGACGAGCGTGCGCAGCTTACCATTGGCGGCGGCATCAATCGCCCACCGCTGGAACGCACTGCCCTCGTTGCCTCGCTTTATAAACGCGCTCGCGAACTTGCGTCGTTGCTTGATTTCGACCTGGGTGAAGCGAGCGTCGGCGGAGCTTCCGACGGAAATTTTGTGGGCTCGTTGGGCGTGCCCGTGCTCGACGGATTAGGCATTGAAGGCGATGGGGCGCATGCGGCGCATGAACACATTGTTATCGATAACATTGCGCGGCAGGGCGCCGTATTGTCGGGGCTGATTGCGACGTTGTGAAACACTGCCACAGAGGCGCCGAGACACCGAGATAAGACTCAACAAACCTGAGATACGCTTTTTGTTCTAATCTCTGTGTCTCTGTGCCTCCGTGGCAAATTGTTGGGATATGAAAATCGCTACCTGGAACGTCAACTCGATCGCCGCCCGCTTGCCGCATGTCACTCGCTGGCTTGAAACGGCGCAGCCCGACGTGCTCTGCATCCAGGAAAGTAAGTGTGCCGACGAAAAATTCCCGCTGCTTGAACTTAAGGCCGTCGGCTATGAGTGCGTCATCTTTGGCCAGCAGAGTTACAACGGCGTCGCGATTCTCTCTCGCGGGAGCTGCGGCAATGTGGTTCGTGGGTATCCAGAGGACGATGCCTCGAGCCATGCTCGTCTGGTCGCAGCAGATATTGCCGGCGTCCGCGTCGTCAATGTTTATATTCCCAACGGACAGATGGTCGGTTCAGAAAAATATCAGTTCAAGCTGGGATGGATGAAGCGGCTGCGCGAGTTTCTCGATCAGAACTATGACCCGGCGACGCCGGTGCTGCTTTGTGGCGACTTTAATGTCGCTCCGGAAGAGCGCGACGTGCACGACCCACGCCTCTGGCAAAATCGAATCCTCTTTAGCGAACCGGAGCGCGCGGCGTTACAGCAGATCAAGGACTGGGGATTCACCGACACCTTTCGTTTACATACTGAAGAAGGGGGCCACTATTCCTGGTGGGATTATCGCGCGGGAGGATTTCGCCGCAACCTCGGCCTGCGCATCGATCACGTCTGGGTTTCGGCGCCGCTGGCGGCTCGCAGCAAAAATACCTGGATCGATAAAGAGCCGCGTGGCTGGGAGCGACCTTCCGATCATGCGCCGGTCGTCGCAGAGTTTGATTGAAGTACCATCCAGAGCTCCCGCCTGAATCAACACATGAAGAATGGCGTCCATGGGCTATAGCATCTGCCGATGTTCATAATTACAAACTGAACGATGATTAAGGTCGTCCACACCAACATCAGCGGCCGGAAGCTGGATCTTCCAGCGTTGATCCAGCCCCAGATGAACGTCCAAATGCCGCAGGTAACTATTCCAATGATTCCGTGCAGTGCACCGGCGTTCTGAAACTGTTTGACCAGAACCAGAACGAAACAAACGAAGCTAGCAAAGGCTACGAACATCAAAGGTAGGCCCATATCTTCTAAGCCTCCATCACGATTATCTTACCTGGCTCTTCAATTAGACGTCAGGTCCGGGGTCTTCTCAGGGAATGTTTTTTTTGCGCCCACTCACGTCGCGCCCTTCATTGGCCTTAAACCGTTACTTGCGTGCCGTCGAACTTCGTCACCGAAAAGCCGCTGAAGGTTTCGTTGTAGCAGGCCTTTTGATCCTTCAGGATTCCAATGGCCACTTGCTCGCCCAACTTCAGCGATTCAGTTCCATCAGAACGCCAGTGAACACCGGCCGTGTTGCGACCAAGAGCAACATTCGACGCAATCTTGTTCAGTTCGCCGCCGACGGTGAGATCGCCTGCATCGCCACCTGTGTAAGACACCAGGGTAGTGCCATCATTTGAAGGTTGCGTCGGAATCAAACCAATGTCGACCAACTTGATCGACTCTTTGAACCAGGCCTTCAGGATCGTCACGCAGGCTCCTGCCACGGTTGCGTGGCCCGCGCCATAGGCGGGGTGCGTCGGCGAACCTTCAGGGAAAGCCATCGGTAAGAGCGCGTTTCCGGAAGGCATGTACCCACCCAGCCGCGAAACCGTGGAGAGTGAATTGAGAATATCCGCATGTACCGGATAACCACCGCCATGATAAAGCGTGCGGTCCACGCGCGCAGCGTGAACTTCGGGCCGCAGCCGTCGATGAACGAACCACTTCTGAAACCAAACTGCCTTCAGCGCGCGCGTCGACACCTCGCACAACAAGGTAGCAATATGTGGCCCGCCAAACGTGCCGAAGCCATCCTGAGTAGGATTGTTGACGTATGGATTTCCACTATCGAAGGGAGCACCCGCGCCGGCAAGCACCAGGAAAGCCTGAAAGTACGCCTGGAATAGCACGTCGATATGCACCCACTGACCGATGTCGCGGCCGGCACGCATATAGCGCATTACGGGATCCAGTGCCTGTGGCCCCTGGTTGACTCCTCGCTGAACCGCGAGCCACGTGCTGAAATCAGTCATGTAGTCGATCCCGAACGCCGCGGTTGTGGTCTTCTGCTCGATTTTGTTCGCGCCGAAGTTGCATGGTTGATAGAAGAACTGCGATAGGTATGGCCCCTTCTGATCGCCGGGTGTGAGACCGCGAAACAGTGTTTCCGGCGTGACCACGCCTCCGCTCTTCGCACCTTTGAAATCTGAACCATAAAGCGTCAGATCAGCGGCCGCTGCATTGGCCAGCGTACTTGATGAATACTCGGCATAAGGAACATCGCGCAGCAAAGCCATCCAGTAATTCTCAGAGATTTCGGCTGCCTGTTCGCGGCTCGAAAACGCCGGCGCGGGCGGTTGCAGCATCGCATGCGTGTCGGCGCCTTCCATGTCAAACGCGAGGCCCGCTTGCGGATTGGTTAACTTGCGATCACCACCCAGGGGAATCGCACTGAAGTCGGCGTTGCTACCACTGTTCAAGGCCTTGAGCATCGCAGCGTAAGCACTAAGAACGACCGTGCCATCGGCGTTGTGAGGCAGCCCCTTCGAATAGCTGGCTATCTTATTCGGATAGAGATCTTCGTCGCCGTTGGCAGGATGCTGCAGATTTTGCGGCGTGCTTTGCAATCCAACCTGGGCCGAATCGCGGCGAAGTTTCGCGCACTCGTTGGCTCGCTGATTGGATCCCTGGGCGGGCGACGCGGCGTGAACCTCAGAATGCGGATTCCCAAGTAACGGTTCGAAGCCGATAACTCCCGCCGCGACAGTGGCCGCTCCCACACGTCCTATGAATTTGCGTCTACTGGTTTGCACAAGGTGTTTACCCATGGGGGCCTCCTTGATTGAAATGGCTGTAGTTAAGTGGGCGAGAGAGTGCGAACGGATCGTTTGTCTCAGCAAAGATACTTTTAGAACCGCTGAAGGTCAAGGCTTTTAGTTTGATGTCAGCTCCGCGGTCTTCTCGGTAATGTCCTTCTGGGCCCACTCGTTGTCGCGCGCGGCTTCACCGGCCTTGTGCCGTTTCGCCTCCTTCATGCGACTGACCAGATCCATGTGAGTTGAAAAGTAAGGCAAGCTCTGGCCGACGATCTCCTGCACTGAGTTGAAGCCTTTGTCGGTCATGAACTTTGCCAAACCCTCTTTCAGTTCATCAACCATCTTGACGCCCTTAAGCATTACGCCGGTACAAATCTGCACAGTGGCTGCGCCCAACAGCATGAACTCGATCGCATCGTGCGCAGTTTCAATGCCGCCGATCCCGCTTACCGAAGTTCCTTTGGGCAGGGACAAAGCCAGCTGGCTCACCATGCGCAAGGCTATTGGCTTCACCGCCTGTGAAGAATAGCCGCCCGGCACCGTATAGCCTTCGACGGTGGGCATCGGCCGCAGCGTATCCAGGTTCACGCCGATGACAGAAAGTATGGTGTTAATCGCAGAAATACCATTGGCCCCGCCGCGCACTGCGGCCATCGCCGGTTCTTTAATGTTGGTAATATTGGGCGTCATCTTTGCCCAGACTGGAATCTTCGCTACTTCAGTCACCCACGCGGTCACTTCTTCGGTCAAATCGGGATGCTCGCCCATCTCTGAACCCATCTTGCGCTCTGTCATTCCATGCGGACACGAAAAGTTCAGCTCGAAAGCGTCGACGCCGGTGTCCTGTACCAGACAAGTGAGCTCTTGCCAGCGGCCCTTGTCGTATTCTTCCATAATGGAAGCAATCAGAACGTGGTCGGGATAGTCTTTCTTAATCTGGCGAAACTCTTCGAGCCAGACTTCGATGGGACGATCGGAGATCAATTCGATATTTTCAAAGCCGATCACTTCGCCATTGTCACGCGAGCGCAGCTTGCCATAGCGTGGCACGACGTTGACGACTTTGCTCGATTCGAGGCTGACGGTCTTGGCGACCGCGCCGCCCCAGCCGGCCTCGTATGACTTGGCGATTACGCGCGCGTTGGTTCCCGGAGGGCCGGAACCAAGTAAGAAGGGGTTGGGGAATTTGATGCCGTTGACTGTGATTGAGAGATCCATCTTCTAACTCCTAAATTGCGGTCACGATTAATCGGCTACGAGCTGTCCGTAGCTGTCAGGCCGGCGGTCGCGGTAGAACTGCCAGGTGTTGCGCACTTCGCGGATCATATCCAGATTCAGATCGGCGACCACCAGCGCATCCTGATCTCGCGGCGCTTCCGCGACGATCTGTCCGCGCGGATCGCAGAAGTAACTCTGGCCATAGAACTCGCCGATGTCCCAGGGCTGTTCGTGGCCGACGCGATTAATCGCGCCCACGAAGTATCCGTTGGCAACGGCGTGCGCGGGTTGCTCCAGCTTCCACAAATATTCGGATAAGCCGGCGACTGTCGCCGAGGGGTTGAAAACAATCTCGGCGCCGTTCAAGCCCAGCACGCGCGCGCCTTCGGGGAAGTGCCGGTCATAACAAATGTAGACGCCGATCCGAGCGTAGGCTGTGTCGAAAGCAGGATAACCCATGTTGCCGGGGCGAAAATAAAACTTTTCCCAGAACCCGGGATTCACGTGTGGGATGTGGTGCTTCCGATACTTCCCCAGATACTTACCGTCGGCATCGATCACCGCGGCGGTGTTGTAATAGATGCCGGCGATCTCTTCTTCATAGATCGGGACAATGATCACCATGTTGTGCTTCTTCGCCAACTCCTGCATCAGTTTAGTGGTTGGGCCGTCGGGAATTTTCTCGACCGCTTCGTACCAGCGGGTCTCTTGCTCGGCGCAGAAGTAAGGAGTAGTGAAGACTTCCTGCATGCAAAGGATCTGCACGCCTTTTTTCGCGGCGTCTTCAATCATCGCCAGATGCTTTTCAATGTTAGCGCGCTTGATCTCTTCAATCGGGGCATCAGTCGGCGCCGCGTTCTTGGCTTGAATCAATCCGCATTTAACTGTTCGTGCCATATAGTCTCCTGGAGTTTCAGTCTTCTGGTTCAATGTTTCAGGCAGCTTCGGCTTCAATACCATTTGCTGCTCGCGGCGGTGCGAGCTTCATCAGCGCAAGGTAACCGATCGCCGCCGTGCCAAAACCAACAAACCAGGCGTAATCATACAGCGTTCTGAGCGCCGGAACGAAAACTCCAATCCAGGCAAAGAAGCACCCAATCAAGGTCGCGGCTACGGCGCGCCAATTCCAACCGCGATCCTTAGTAAGCAGCGAGCCGAGAAAACCAAAGGCGACGATCATGGATGTCTTCAATATTAGACTCAGGAAGCCAGGGAAACGGGCCGTATAGCCGCTGACAAACTGGCGAACGAAATACCATCCGAACCCCGCGAAGACCAAACTGACGACTACCTTAACGAACCAGCTTCTCTCGTGATTGTAGCTATAGGTTCCTTCAGTGCGATAAAGATCTCCCAAAACAAATCTTTTGTGTCGCACCAGCCAGTAGTCGACGATTAGTACTCCAGCGATTGATCCTAGTCCGCCCGAATAACCGACGAGCCAGGTAAAGATGTAGCCCGATGGATCGGCAAGCAATCGCCACGGCTGCATCAGAATGCCGACGATCCCAGTGATCAGGCCGCCGGTGCGAAACGAGATCAGTTTTGGAAAAGCATTGGCAAAGTCGTTCGCGGGTGAAACGACGTTTGCGGCAATGTTTACCGCCAAAGTGGCCACCACCACGGTAAACATCGAAATGGCAATCACGACCACCTGATGAAACTGACCCACCAACTTCATCGGGTCCCAAAGCTCTTCGGCTTTCATGTGCGGATAGATGATTACCGCCGCAGAAGTGATCATCACGCCCATGGCCGCGAACACCGTCATCGTAGTCGGCAGCGCGACCACCTGACCGATCGCCTGCTCCTTTTGGCTGTGACCAAAGCGCGTGAAGTCGGGCATGTTAAGCGACAGCGTCGCCCAGAATCCGATCATGCCCGTCAAAGATGGAATGAAGATCGGCCAAAACTCTGCAATGGTATGAAATTTACTCTGCTGGGTCAGGAGATAACCAAGCCCGTGCGCTTTCCAGATCGCCCAGGCCAGCAAGAGCGATGTCATGATCAGCACGAATGGCGCCGCCCAGTTCTCGACTTTTCTGAGCAGGTCCATGCCGCGATAGATGATGAAGATGTTCAGGCCCCAAAACAGCAGAAACGAAATCCATTCAGTTGGCGGATAGCCGCCAATCGGTCCACCCAAAAGCGTCGGCCACCGCGGCACGATGGCGGTGAACAGCGTGTGGAGCGCTTCGCCGCCAATCCACGCCTGAATCCCAAACCAGCCGCAGGCGACGATCGCGCGCATCAGGGCGGGCAGATTCGATCCGTAAGTTCCGTAAGCGGCACGCGCGAAAACCGGGAAGGGAATTCCGTACTTTGTTCCGGGATGCGAGTTGAGCAGAATCGGAACCAGCACGATCGTGTTGCCCAGCAGGATCGTGATCAGCGCCTGCCACCAGTTCATCCCGAGCCTGATCAATCCCGAAGAGAGCATGTAGGTCGGGATGCAGTGCGCCATGCTGATCCAGAGCGCGGCATAGTTGTAGGTAGTCCAGTTGCGGTCCGAAACTTTGACGGGAGCGAGATCGCGATTGAAGAGCGGGCTGCGGCTTATCTCTGCGAACGCGTCATCGCGCAGTTCGACGCGGCCGTCGGGATATTGGGTGGTTTCGCTACTCGGAGTGCTCAAGCGTTTTGCTCCATACAGACGGCCGGGCTGATCAATTATCAGAGTCAAACTTGGGCTTGCCGCCCTTGATTTTTTTGTAGGTGCCTTCTGAACTTACGTTCAAACCAAAGCCGCAATTGATGGTATGGTCCTCGCTGACTTTGAGCTTGCTGCCGGGAAGAAACTTGATCGTAATGGTGCAGTTCTGGGTATCCGGCGGTTGAAAGATAGCCGTGTCATTTTCGATTGTCGCCTCGCCAAAGGCCTCTCCGACATTGGCCATGGGCCCGGCTTGAGATTTGAATTCATAAGTAAGATGCATCTGGATCCGCAGCTTGTTATGGCCCAGCGCGAGAATCTTAATCTCGTTGCGACCGGCACGATAAGTCCCATTTGCTTCCGCAGCGGTGACGATCCTGGTTCCTTGCGGAAGTGCAGAACCGCAAAGAACGAGAGTGAAAAGCAGCGAGAACAGGATCTTCACGTTTGGTTTCTCTTTATCTGTTTATCGAACTTTGAATGAACTTGCCGACGTCGGCGCGCATTTGCCCGAGCGACTTCTCGTCAATGTACATCATGTGCCCGGCTTCGTAGTAACCGGTTGAAAAATTCTTGAGCAGCAAGGGATCCAGACTGATGTGATGTAGCGTATACTCCGCGGCGAAATACGGCGTGGCCATGTCGTAATAGCCCATCGCCACAAAAATCTTCAGATAGGGATTTTTGGCCAGCGCAGTGCGCAAGGCGACGCTGGTGTCGACGTAGTTATTGTTGGTGCCCCAATTCCATGGTGAGGTGATGCCGCCGCCGAGAATGTAGTATTCCAGATCCGTCTTGTAACCGAGTTCGGTGCGCACATAGTTATTAAAGGTCGAGGTGTATGGCGGGCGAATCGCTGCTTCGCTGGCGTCGAAATCGGGACTGTCGGTGGCGAAATTTGAATCGAAGCCCTTGAAGCGCGCGTCCAGCCTTCCGATCGTTCGTCGCTCTGATCGCAGTAATTCCTTTCGGAAGAGATTGAGCGAGACGCGCAGGTTCGCGTTGTCGATGAAACGTGAATCGAGCCCGGTGTAGCGCGACAGCTTGGCCACAACGTCCTGTCGCTCCTGCGGTGTCAGCCGATCGCCTTTTTCCAGCGCCAGCGTGTAGTCACTTGCCGCCCAGCGCTCAACTTCCGCCACGACGTCCTGTACTGAACGCGCCTGAAGATCCGGCGGCAATTTGTGGTACCAGGCGGTCGCGGCGTAAGACGGCAAGAATAACTCGTACGGCAAATCGTTGCCGGCAGCGAAGTTGGTCGTGGCGAAGTTCATGATTGTCGAGATGAGCACAATTCCATTTAAGGCAATACCGCGATCAACCAGGTATCCGGATAACGCGGAGGCGCGCGTGGTGCCGTAACTTTCTCCGGCCAGAAACAGCGGCGACGTCCAGCGTTCGTAACGCGTTAGATACATGCGGATGAACTCGCCGACCGATTCAATATCGCCATTCAAACCAAAAAACTGTGACGCCAGATCGGGGCGCACGGCGCGACTGTAACCGGTGCCCACCGGATCGATGAAAACCAGATCAGTTTGATTCAGCCAGGTTTGATCGTTGTCCACCAACTCATACGGCGGCGCGGGCATGGTCCCGTCCGAGTTCATCCGAACGCGCTTGGGACCAATCGCCCCGAGGTGCAGCCACACCGATGCCGACCCGGGTCCGCCGTTGAACGAGAACGTCAAAGGACGGCGGCCGCGCCCTCCCGCGTCGTCCAGCGTATAAGCCATGAAGAAAATTCGAGCTTCGGTCTCGCCGTCGCGGTTCTTGATGGGCATCATCCCGACGGTCGCGGTGTAACGCAGAATTCGGCCGGCTGCCTTAATCTCGTGCCTACTAACAATCGGCGGTTCTTCTGCAGGCTGCGCCGGACGTTCCTGTGGACCGCGTTGCTGTGCCGTTTGAGCACTGGAAGACGATGGCGATGCGCTCACTTGCGGAGTCGGCGTGGGCTGTTGGCCCGGCGGTTGTTGGCGGCGGCCCTGATCTTCTCCTTGTCCGAAAGACAGCAGGGCAAAGAAAATAGCAATCACAGCAAACATCGGTGGTTAACCTTTCCGCAGGGCTGGTTTCGAAGGCAACAGCAAGGCCGTCATAGTAAGACAAACCGAAGTAAGGCGACAAGTATTTTCTAGCGCAAGCCGCGAGCTTGTGGACCTAAACGCGTTCCCATTTACTGGGAGCGCGGGCGCCCTCGCCCGCAATGAGGGCAAAGCGCGAGGGAACGATCCACGAAGTCACACCAAACGGCCCGAACAAGCCACTCCGCTTCGTGTATTTCGTGGATCGTCTTGCCTGGAGAGCGGCAATCTTTCAAAAATAAGAGTCTGCATTATTACGGTGGCGATTCAAACTGGGGTTTGCCGCCGCGAATCTTACGGTAGGTCCCGGTGGCATTCACGTTGTGGCCAAAACCGCAATCCGCGTCAGAACCATCCTGCGTAACTTTCAACTTGTTGGGCAGGAATACCAGCGTAATCTCGCACCGCTCGGTATCCGGTGGTTTGAACGTCGCAATGTTGCCGTCGATGATCGCTTCACCCATCGCATAACCCATGTTGATACTTTTCGCCAGTGTCGTGTAAACCCCATCGAACTGAACCTTCAATTTGTTATGACCGAGGGCAAGTATGCGGAACTCACTCTTGTAATAACGATAGACACCGTTCGCCTGCGCGGACGTGACGATCTGCTTCTGCGGCGGTTTTGGCGGAGTAGGCACCTGCGCTTGCGCAGAAGTTGATAAATGTGACGCGGCGATGAGCGCGATCAAAAGAAATTTTCTCTTCATAGGTTTCACCTTCAGCAATTATCATCGCCGCCAAAAATACCTGAGAAGAATGTCGAAGAAAAGCCCTGAAGCATAGGGTACTGACTTCATCACCCTCAAAAGCAATCGGACAGTCCGTCTGATCCGCATTGAAACATGTATGGAAATCTCGCTTTGGTCAGTTTCTCGGTTGCGTCCCAGACTCTGGTCTGTTTGTACTTGTCAGTCGTCCACCCCAGGCGCCGCTTGTTGCGCCAGGTTGACTGAAGCGCTGCGTCCTCGCCGTCGCCCATCAAGTGACAAGCTTCGTGAAGCAGCACGGCGGCGCGCTCTCGATCGTCGACCGGGAGCTCAAAAAAATCCGGATAGAGTGTTACAACTTCGAAAGGAAAATTCGTGGCGGCGTACGCATCGCGATGGCCGACGTACCGGTTCCACCAGTTATCAGTGCCGCGAAAAACCACGAGGTGTTTGAGAATGAAAGCCTCGCGATTGAAGCCCTGCTGTTGCAGGAGCGCGATTGCCTGCTGAACCTTTTCGCGCTGATCGGGCTGCAGGCCATCCGAACTCATCAGAAGGGAGACATACCAAATTCCCAAAATGATTAAGGTAGTCGCAACGACCCACGTTATTCTTTTTAGCAGGCTTCTCTGCTTTGGACTCGCGCCGGCTATAGGTTCGCTGTCTTCGACGTGCTGCTCATCTTGCTCGTCCGCGAGCGGCGTGCCGCAACGTCTACACAGTTCGTCTGAACTCGCGTTCACCAGACCGCAGTTCGTGCATTTTCTTCGTGACTGATGAGGAGCTTGAATAGATTCCTGGCTCATCGTGATCAAACTGTCGGGGCCGGAGAAGAATATTCGCGAGCTAACAAGCCGGGAGTCTATATTGCCGCGCATTCGCCGCGCTTCAGAAATTGTCCGTTGCCGGACTTGCCTTTGAATTCGCCATGATTAACAACAACCTTGCCGCGGGATAGCACAGTCTCCACGACGCCCTTGATCGTCTTGCCTTCATAGGCGCTGTAGTCAACGTTCATGTGGTGTGTCTTCACGCTGAGTGTCTGGTCTTTATTCTGATCAAAGATCACGATGTCCGCATCCGAGCCCACCGCGATCGTTCCTTTCTTCGGAAACAATCCAAACATCTTTGCGGCCGCCGTTGAAGTAAGCTCGACAAAGCGATTGAGCGAAATACGATTCTCAACTACGCCGTTGTAGATCAGCGACACGCGATGCTCGACACCGGGCGCGCCGTTGGGAATCTTAGTGAAGTCATCTTTGCCAAGTTCTTTCTGCTCTTTCATGCAGAACGGGCAATGGTCGGTCGAGATGACTTGCAGATCGTCCATTTTCAACCCCTTCCAAAGTTCCGCCTGGTTGGCCTTTTCGCGCAGCGGCGGCGTCATCACGTACTTGGCGCCATTAAAGTCTTCGCCATAGTCATCGATGGAAAGAAACAAATACTGCGGACAAGTTTCAGCAAAGGCGGGAATGCCTCGATCGCGCGCTTCACGAACCTGATTGAGCGCGTCCGCGCAACTGAGGTGGACGATATAGACCGGCGACTCAGCCATCTCGGCAATCGCAATCGCGCGGTGCACGCCTTCGGCCTCGGCGATGGTCGGGCGCGTCAGCGCGTGATACTTTGGCGCAGTGTGACCTTTGGCCAAAGCGTGCTTAATGATCTCGTTGATGACGATGCCGTTTTCCGCGTGCATGCAAATCAAACCGCCGCGCGCGCCGGCCGCCGACATGGCGCGAAAAATGGTCGCATCGTCAACTAAAAAGACGCCCGGATACGCCATAAACATCTTGAAGCTGGTCACGCCTTCGTCCATGACGGTATACATCTCTTCGATCTGGCGATCCTCAAGCTCGGTTGTGATCAAGTGAAAGCCATAATCAATCGCGCACTTGCCTTCAGCTTTCTTGTGCCAATTATCGACGCCCTGGAGCAGTGATTCGCCTTTGTATTGCACGGCAAAGTCGATGATCGTCGTCGTGCCACCGTGGGCCGCAGCGATCGTGCCGGTGCGAAAATCGTCCGACGCCGTGGTGCCGCCAAACGGCAGTTCCATGTGCGTGTGCGGATCGATGCCGCCGGGAATTACCAGTTTATCTTTGGCGTCGATCGTCACGTCCGCTTCCATGTCGAGCCTGGCGCCGATCGTGGTGACGATTTCACCCTCGATCAAAATGTCGGCTTTGTAATCGTCGCTGGCCGTGATGATGCGGCCGTTTTTGATTAGAGTTTTCATAGAATGTTTTCTTGTGTTTTGGCTGCTATCGGTCCGTTAGGAGCGAAATGTTTATAGAACCGAGCCGCAAATAAATCAACCAATGAATAGTGTCTTAGTTTAGTTTCGTGGTTTTTCCCCGCTTAGACAAGAGCGATCCACGAAATCATACGAACACTCCGCTTCGTGTATTTCGTGGATCGTTTTATCTGGAATGCGGCACCATCAACCAATGAAACCGAAAACAGCCATGACCTTCCGGATCATGGCTGTTCGACTCTTGCACGCTTGCTTCGGTCCTATTGCAACTCTGAAGTCAGCAATGCGCCGCCCAGACTCGGCAGGGTCGCGGTGATCTTCACGACTTTGTGCGAGTCTTTCGCGATCCAAACCGTTTGCTTGTCGCCATCATTGTCCGCGGAAGTCAGCTCGACTTTGTAAGTGTCAAAGGTCCCGGCCGCAACCGTTACCGATTCCGTGCCCACGAACTTTAACTGCTTGAGCTGAACCTTCTGCTTTTGCACATCAAAGTTGCGGAAGGTGGTGCTGTAGTTTGCGGCCAACGGCAGACGCGCGATTACATTAAAGGCGCCCGCGCCATCCGCAAAGATGACGCCGCCGACGTCGACCAGCACCGGCTTGGGTTGCCCGTTCATCGTCATCGTGCCGGTGGCCTTGTTGTCTTTGAAATCGAGTTCAACTACCAACGGGCCTTGATTGATCGAACGATGTTTCAGCGCCAGAGTGCCTTTCTCGATCGTAGAGACATCCACAATCTTGCCTTGCGGTGTGTCGGCCGTCTCAGTTACCACCCACGAAGCACCGTCTTCCTTGATCACGGTCGTCACGGTGAGCGGAATTATTTGACCGCCAAAATCAATGGCCGCTTTGTAATTGAAAGTTCCCGGTTGCAAGTCGCTGGTTGGTTTCGGCGCACTGCTCGTGGCTTCCACTTTCTTTGGCAGGGTCACCGTCTTCACATCAACCGTAATCTCCTTCTGCCTGGCCGCGGCTTCGGGAGTCATCCCCTCTTGATAACGACCGTTGAGAAACTTAGCGAAAAACTTTTCGGCAGTGGCAAACATCGCCATGTTGTTTACAGGTCGCGCGAATCCGTGACCTTCATCCGGGGCCACGATGTATTCCACCGGAAAGCCTCGGTCCCGCAAAGCGATCACTATCTGATCCGCTTCGCGCTTATTGACGCGGGGATCGTTAGCGCCCTGGACGACCAGGAGAGGAGTCTTGATCTTGGTCGCAGAGTTCAGTGGTGATTGCCGCTCGAGCTGGGCCTTGCCTTCGGGCGTAGTCGGATCACCCATGCGCTGATAGAAAATCTGGCGACCAGCTTCCCAGTAAGGCGGAATCGTCTCGAGCAGGGTAATCAGATTCGATGGCCCAACGTAATCAACCGCTGCGGCATAAACGTCCGGGGTAAAGGTCACGCCGGCGAGGGTCGCATAACCGCCGTACGAGCCACCCATGATGCCGATGCGTTTGGGATCGGCGATGCCCTGCCCGACCAGATACTTGACGCCCCAGGTAATGTCGTCTTGCATCTTATCGCCCCACTGTTTGTTGCCGGCGTCGATGAACTTCTTGCCATAGCCGGTTGAGCCACGGAAATTCGGTTGCAGCACGGCGTAACCCCTGTTCGCCCAGAACTGCGCGAAAGGATCGTAGCCCCACGAATCGCGAGCCCAAGGGCCACCGTGCGGGAAGATGACGACAGGAAGGTTCTTGGCCGCGACGCCTTTCGGCAAAGTCAGAAAAGCCGGTATTTCCAAACCGTCTGATGACTTGTATTTGACTGCCTGCATTGAGGCGAGGAAGTCGCGGTTCAGCTTTTCGTGAATGCGATACTGAAGGGTCAGTTTCTTGGTGCGCCGATCGAACAGATATCGCTCTCCGGGTTCAGTGTCGCTGCTGGCACTGATTAACCAAGTCTGCTCATCCTTCGTCGCCGATCCAAGGCCGATTTCCTTTCCGGGCAATTGCTTTTGCAGCAGCTTGTAGTCAGCCTCGTACGACTTGTCTTTCCAGTAGTATCGCTGGCGCTCGTCTTCGTAAGTTGTAAACACCAACTCGTCCGTAACTTCAGAGAATTCAGCACCACCGAAATCAACCCGATTCAGCGGATCGGACTCCACCACTTCCTCTTTTCCGGTTACCGGATCAAAAAGCTCGAGTCGGGTGAGGTCGATTCCCGCGCCCTTATTGGTGATAAAGTAAACTCTCTGCCCGTCCTTATTGTATTGAACCGGCCCGCACTGTTCAAAAACGTTGCATGAATAAACTTTGGTGAATCCCTTGTCGTCCACCCGCAGGATTTCCGTTTCACCGGCGTCGGTGACGCGCGAAGCCATTCGCAGTTGATCCTTAAGATCGAAAGTCCAGCTCACGATGCGCTCGGTGTTCTGGCGCACCAGGGTGCGCTCGCCGGTAGAGATCTTAACCTTGTAGAGATCGTGCCAGGCCTTGTCGCGGTCGTTGAGACCGACATAGATCGCGTCGGGCTCGCTGCGGGGAACGGCGAAGATCTCTGCGCGCACCCCTTTCACATCCGTCAGGTTGCGCGCCGCAGGTACATCCTGCCCGGCCGCCGGGGCGTCCGCCGGATTGACCGCGTAGACCAGATAGTTCTCATCGCCGGCTTTGTCCTGCACAAACAGAATGTACTTGCCGTCGCGGCTCCAAAAGTATGCGGGAATCGGGCGTGTCGTGTCCGCTGTGATCGGTTTCGCGGTGTCGAAGGGGTCGGGGGTGCGTTTGACCCAAACGTTGCGCGTGCCTTTGTAGGGCTTGACGAAAGCGATGAACTTGCCGTCGGGAGAAATCTGGGCCCCGGAAATTTCCGGGTCGCCAAAAAATAATTCGCGATCGATTATGGGCGGCAAGCCCTTTGGCTGTGCGTGGGCCTGAATAGGACCTAGGACCAGAGCCAGTGTCACACATGAGGCGGCGACGATGTACACATAAAGCTTTGAATGAAGGTGCGAAAAACCGGTGGATTTCATAGAACCTCTCTCATTCTTGAATGAATTTATCTTAGGCTAACTAACCAAGGGTGATAATACGCTCGCGAGGAACGACAAGTTTCGCCGGGAAATCAGCGCTCAACGGTAACCTTTTCGATGTGCGGAAGAAATACTGCGTTGCTTGGCTCTGTCAGCAGCGAAATGTTTCCGGACCGGCGTCAAAAGCGACTAGTTCACCGCCGCAAAACTGGCGTCCAACGCGTCGATCAACTCGTCCGCATGATCTCTGGTTGAATTCAACATCATGCCCGTGCGGATCACGTTGCCGTAGAGTCCGCCCTTACCAACCAGCACTCGACGCTTTTTGGTTTCTTCAAACACCCTCAGAACTGACTGTGGATCGGGCTCTTTGGTTTCGCGATCCTTCACCAGTTCGACGGCTTGCATTAAACCCATCCCGCGCACGTCGCCTATGACCTGATACTTGTCCTTCAGCTCTTCAAGGCGTTGGCGAAAGTAGGCGCCGACCTCAGCGGAATTCTTTTTCAAGCCTTCGTCCTCGATCACTTTCAGGACCGCGAGGGCCGCCGCGCACGAAACCGGATTGCCGCCAAAAGTCGAAAAGGTCAGACCGGGAAACTTGTCGGCGACTTCCGGGGTGGCGACCGTGATCCCGATCGGCACTCCGTTGCCGAGGCCCTTTGCCGAAGTGATGATGTCCGGCTCGACGTTCCAGTTTTCGATGCCAAACCATTTATCGCCGGTACGGCCCCACGCGGTTTGAACTTCGTCCGCGATGAAGAGGCCGCCGTGCTTGCGGGTAATCTCAACCGCGCGTTCAAAATATCCCGGCGGCGGAACGATAAATCCCCCGACGCCTAAGATCGGCTCAGCCATGAACGCGGCGATCTCGCCCGTCGTCGTGGTCATGATCAATTCTTCGATATCGTTGGCACAGGCCAGACCGCATTCGGGATAAGTGAGCTTGAACGGGCAGCGATAGCAATAGGGCGCACGAGCATGAACAAATCCTGAAACCTGAGGAGGTAACGGCCGCCAGGTGGAGTGTCCCATAGCCGATAGTGAAGTAGCAGAGCGCCCGCTGTACGCGTGACGCAGCACGACAATCTCGTGGCGTCCAGTGGCGAGCTTGGCCGCGTGGACGGCGGTATCGTCGGCTTCGGTGCCGCTATTGGTAAAGAATGATTTCTTCAAACGGCCCGGGGTGATCTGAGCAAGCTTTTCAGCCAAATCAGACTGCGGTTGGTTGCAGTAAAGTGTCGACGTGTGCGAAATCGTCTTTACCTGATTGATGATTGCTTCGTTGACCTTCGGATGCGCGTGGCCGACGCAGACCGTTAACACACCGCCAAAGCAGTCGAGGTATTTATCGCCCTGATCATCCCAGACGTGAAAGCCTTCACCTCTTACCAGAGCGAGCGGCTCCTGGTAATAGGTCGCAACGGCCGGAAAAAGAAATTCCTTATGCTTGCGAACGGTTTCGGACGGTGTGGTTTGTGGCTCAGGTGAACTCATTAATCAGTCCTTTTAGTTGCTGGGTGGTGCTGCCGGGCTTGCGTCCCGTAAACGCCGCGCCCACCAGCAGGATTATGACCACTGCGAAGGCAAAGTCATCCAACACTGAAATGACGATAAAGAGAACATTGATTGCCTTGCCCGAAAGTCTCATTGCCTCCACAAACCTGGGTAGCCAGTAACGGATGCATATGTAAACGAATGCTTCGACCCAATAGAGAGCGAGAGCCAGCACGGTCATCAATGATGCTCTCGGATGTCGTTTCCAGCGAGCGATGGCAAAGACAATGCCGCCCACAGAGACAAGCAGCATCGGAGTGCGCCGCGCGAACATGTAAAAGAAATAGGAAGTCAGTCCCATGGAAGTCAGTTACGACGAAGTCTCTCCCGGCGCCGGGTTCCGTCGCATGAAGACGCACACGAGTAACAGCGTGAGGGGAATCGCCAGCGCGGTATGGTAGATCAGACTAAGACCGAGCAGTATTGGGTTCGAGATCCGGTTCGTGCTGCTGGTGCGGTCAATGAGTAAGTCGGGCACCCAGTTATAAACCGCGGCGAAGATTGGTCCGTGCAAGAGAAGCAGCACCAGACTGCACAGTAGCAGCGGCGCCACCGCCGGATATCGCTTCCAACGGGTTGCTACGAAGATCAGACAAGCAAGAATCGTGATGAGCGAGGGCAACTGCTCGAGCAGACCCCAGAGAAGGTCATAGAATTTTTGCAGGTTGTCCATGCTACCTGATCTTTTAGTACAAATTTCCCTCGCGTTTGCGCCCCGTGTAGTCCACGTAAACTACTTTCAGTTCGGTGTAGAAGTCCAGAGCCGTCGATCCCTGTTCGCGGTCGCCGATGCCGGTGCCTTTGATCCCGCCAAAGGGAATGTGCGCTTCGCCGCCGGTGGTGGGCGAGTTTATGTGGGTCATGCCGGTTTCGATCTCATCCACGAAGCGGAAGATGCGCGCGGCGTCATTAGTAAAAATCGAAGAAGATAGACCGTATTCGGTGTCGTTCGCCACCTGCATCGCTTCGTCGAAATCCTTTACGCGCAGCACCGAAAGCACCGGGCCAAAAATTTCCTCGCGCGCGATTCGCATATCCGGAGTGACGTGATCAAACACAGTCGGACGAACGAAGTAACCTTTATCGAGGCCGTTGCCGGTGGCGCGCTCGCCGCCACAAACAAGCGTCGCGCCATCCTCGCGGCCAATATTTAGATAATCCAGCACCGTCTTGAACTGGCTCTCATCCACACTCGGTCCCATTTCGGTTTGCGGATCCATTCCGTTGCCGATGCGCATCGACTGCGCCCGTTTGGCAATTCGCTCGACGAATTCATCGGCAACTTTATCTATGACTACAGCGCGACTGGTCGCCGTACAGCGTTGTCCGGAAGATCCGAACGCGCCCTGGGCGGTTGATTCAACCGTCAGATCCATGTCGGCATCTTCGAGAATGACCACCGGATTCTTGCCGCCCATTTCGCACTGGCACTTTGCGCCGCGCCGCGACACTTGTTCGTAGAGACGAATGCCTACCGGGTTCGAGCCGGTAAAAGAAACTGCTTTCACCGCTGGATGGCTGATGATTTCGTCGCCGGCATCCGAGCCCGATCCCAGAATTAAGTTCAAAACGCCTGGGGGGATGCCCGCCTCCTCGAATATCTCAACGATGCGCACAGCAGTCGCCGGCGTCAGCGTGGCAGGTTTGAAAACCACCGCGTTCCCGGCGACCAGGGCCGGCGCAATTTTCCACACTGGGATGGCGACCGGGAAATTCCACGGCGTCACGCAAGCCACCACGCCCAGCGGCTGTTTGATCGTGTAGGCAAAGTTTGCCGGCAGTTCCGAGAGAATCGTTTCGCCGTTCATGCGGCGAGACTCGCCGGCGCAAAACTCAGCGACATTAATTGATCGCTGCAACTCACCACGTGATTCAGAAAGCGTCTTGCCTTCTTCGCGGGTGAGGATAGTAGCCAACTCTTCCTTGGCTTCTTCCATCAGGCGCGCGGCCTTCGCGACGATCTTTCCGCGAGCCGGCGCGGGGGTCTTTCTCCACGCGTGAAAGGCGTCGGCCGCGGCTGCGACGGCCGCGCGCGCTTCTTCACGGGTTGCCTGACGTATGTTGCCAATTACATCCGTCGTGTCGGCCGGATTGACATTATCCACGGTCCGCGACGAACTGGATTCGATCCATTTGCCGCCGATGAAATTGCGATAGGTATCCATAAGAAGTTGATAAAGGGAATCGGAATTAGTGACTGGAACGCGCCTAATATATCATCGGACCTGCCATGAGGGACAGCGACGCTTTAAGAAGAAGAACATACGAACCCGGGAACATCGGGGAACTTCTCGAACGGCGTGCAAAGGAGAGTCCGGATAAGACGTTCCTGTTTTCCGAAGCTGACAGCCGGCAGTTTACGTACGCCGAGTTTGACAACGCGGTAGACGCAACGGCTCGCCTGCTTTCATCACAGGGAATCGTAAAAGGCGACGTGGTCAGTTTGTTAATGCCGAACTGCGCCGAATACATCATCGCTTACTTTGCCTGTTGGAAACTGGGCGCGTTGGCCGGGCCGGTGAATTCGCTTTTGAAAGAGCATGAAACTGCTTTCGTGGTGAACAACTCGGAAGCCAAAGCGATTCTGGTCAATTCTGAATTTCGAGAACGCGTGGAGAGTATTCGCGGCGAACTTCCGCATCTACGCGCGGTCATAACGTTTGATGACGAGTCGGAAGCAACCACTGAATCCAGGGAGAAGGAAAAAAGCGGAAGGGACGTCCGCGCTCCCAGCGCTAACTGGCGCGCTCCCGGCATCGACAAGAACGACGACGGCATCATCATTTACACCTCAGGAACCACGGGGAGACCAAAAGGGTGTTTGTTAACCCATGGCAACGTAATAGCTAATGCACGACAGATAAGCGAATGGCTAAGCTTTACACCGGACGATCGACTGCTCACCATCATGCCGCTCTTTCACATGAACGCTGTTTCCGTGACCACGATGTCGGCGCTATTTGCCGGTGGATCGACGGTGATCAGTCCCAGGTTTTCTGCTTCGAAATTTTGGAACATCATCTCGGACTATGAAATCACTTCGTTCGGTTCAGTGGCGACGATGCTTTCGATACTCCTTGATACTTATCCTCAAGGCGTACCCGACGGACTGAAGACTGAGCAACTTCGTTTTGCGATGTGTGGTTCAGCCCCGGTGCCGGCGGAGGTAATGAAAACGTTTGAAGAGACTTTCAACTGCCCGGTAGTCGAGGGCTACGGACTTTCAGAATCGACCTGCCGCTCGACTTTCAATCCGCCGGACGAGCGCCGCCGCCCCGGCTCTTGCGGTTTGCCCATCGGAAACGAAGTGAAGGTTTTTGACGATGCCGACAACGAAGTTGCCGACGGCGCGCTGGGTGAGATTGTTTTGCGCGGCGATAATATTTTGAAAGGCTATTACAAAAATCCGGAGGCGACGGCGGAAGCATTTCGCAATGGCTGGTTTCATACTGGCGACATTGGCTACCGCGACCAGGATGGCTTTTTCTATATCGTCGATCGCAAGAGTGACATGATCATTCGTGGCGGCGAAAATATTTATCCACGAGAGATTGACGAAGTCCTCTATCAACATCCGGCGGTTGCCACCGCCGCAACGATTGGCATCCCCGATCCTTTGTACGGCGAAGAGGTCGCTGCTTTTGTTGTGCTTAAGGACGGATTGAAAGTAAGTGAAGAGGAACTGATCAGCTATTGCACCGCAAGGCTTGCCGACTATAAATCTCCCAAGTCGGTTCGCATCGTCAAGGATATTCCCAAGGGTCCAACTGGGAAACTTCTCAAGCGCGAATTGGCGAAAGTCTATTCAAACACTTCCAACCTAACGCGCGCTGGATCGCGCGGAGTTACGGATCAGTGAGTTCGATTCAGATTTGCTATGGCGGTAGGCCCAACTGAGTGATTGATCCGCACGCGGTCAATCAGCCACGCCCCGACCAGCCACGCAGCGCACACACCAACCATTACGAGGGAAAACCACTGGCCGTACAAACCCTGGGGCGAGAACTTCTCGGTGGCCGCGTGGATTGCTTCGCTGTTAGGAAACAGTCCGGCTTCGGAAAACTCGTGGAAGGAATAAATGCCCACCTGCACCATGAACAGCAGAAGGAAAATTCCGGTGACCTGAAAGAAACGACGCACATTGATCAAGTGGCCAAACTGCGCCCACGCCCAGGCCATGCCGACCGCGGCGGCCAGGCCCAGCAATGCCCCCCAGATCAGACGGGGACTGCGCACCTGCAAAAGCATCAAAGCCGTTTCCATGCCTTCACGGCTAATCATCAAAGCAGTAAAAAGAAAAATCCCGGCGTAGGCAGTCCAACCGGAACGCTTTGCAGAGACTTCGCCGAGACGCTCTTCCATTTTGGCCTTCAAGTGTGTTCCGCTGCGCCACATATAAATGACCAGCGAGGCCACCATGACAATGGCCAGCACGCCCAGAACGCCCTCGCGCAACGATTCGTTGCCGAGAAAACCGGCGACCGTCGCACCGAAATGCCGCTCAACCAGATCGTTGCCGGTTTGCATTTGATGGAGCAGGTAACCGAGGCCGCCGCTAAGCAGCAGCGCGAACATAATTGCCCAATAGACCGCCGGCGCCAGTTGCCGCTTTTGTGACTTGCGCAGGTAAGCGAGAATGACGGCGACCAATAGAAAGGACTCAAAGCCCTCGCGAAGAATGATGATGAAAGACTGAAGCATGAAACTTGATTCTGAGCTTTCCAAAAATTCGGCGAGGCGCAAACCGGCCACCCTTCGCAGTATGCCTCAAATTGAAAATGATTGTCAATTTCGAGGACGGGTGTGTCAGAAGCCCGACCGTCAGGGAGGGCCCGATCAGTGACAAATCAATGTAGCCCTCCCTAACGGTCGGGTTTCTGACACTTGGTTTATTCGGAAGGTCGATCGAAGATGGCGTTGATTACGTAAAACGCGATCATCCCGCCGCCGATCACTGCGCAGGTCGCAACCGTCCGCCAGAGCACGTCAGTGCCGGCAAAGTTCCAAATCGCCAGCAGGCAGGCAACCACCGCGACCAGGATGCAGGCACTCGTCGTCCAGAAGGAAATCTTCGTAACGATGCGCGGATTGAGGAAGCCTCTTTTCATTTCAATACGTATTATTTACTGCACCACAACTGGATTAATTGCCAGGTCGGCGCGCACTGCGCCGAGTTCCGTCACCGCCGCGATGCGCAATGGTAAGTGACGGGCGTCCTCGCCGACCCAGATGCGCAATTGCATTCGATCGGGTTGGGGATCGTCCGTCGTTAGCGACAATAAGATCGCGGATATCTTCTGACCATTAAGTTCGATCGTTTCCCGTCGCAGCGAAGAGACGAACAGGGTCCGTGGCCGATCGACCGCCATGATTGAAATTGCGTTTCGTTTTAGCGGCGTCAGATCAAATGTGCGAATCGCGTAGACCAGCGAGATCAAATCGTGTGTGCCGATCGGAATGTCAATCCGTTCGCCCTTTTCCGGAGTAGCAGCGCCGCGATTCTGATCAATATTATAGTTGAGGCTGTGGTGGTACTTACCTTCCGACAGAGCTATCTCTGTTCGGAAGGGAAGCAAAGTGCTTGGATCAACGTACGAGTTGATTTGATCGCTGACCGGAAACACGCGCGCCCCCGGCGGAGTTGTCTGCGCGGCAGCGGAAAACAGCAAGCCGTCGCGATTGAAATAACGTCCGCGCGCGCGCACTGCCAGGGTGATTGAACCGACGGATTGCGTGGTGCCGGCAAGATAGATTTGGTAATTAAGCTGTTCGCCGATCTTGAACGGAAGATCCAAGAGCGGCGCGTCACGTGTCGTCGGTGTTGAAGTCGGCGGCGACGACTGAGACGAGGTCTTGATGACGGTCTGCGGATTTTGCGGAATCGTATTCGTTGGCAGAACTACAGGAGTCTGGAGACCGTCGCCCGTGGTCGCCGGCCCCACAACTTGCGACCCGGCCAGTTCAGCGCGAATCTGACCCGACGGATGCTTTGCCGTCATCAGCACCGGAACATGCCGCTCGTCATCGGTGAAATAGACGCGCAGGTCGTAGTCGCGCCGGTTCTTGAGATTAATCCGCGTCACGATCGTATTGAACGAGCCGACATTGGTCTTGATCAGTTGCCGTCCGACGACTTTCACTTCCGCCTGATACACTTCGCCTTCATGAAGCACCGTGATCGGATACGAAGAGTTGTCCGACAGCGGCATCGCGCGGATCCGATAAAGCGCGGACAGAAGATCGTAAGTGCCGGGAAACTCGCCGGCCCGGTACTTTGGCGGAATCGCCGTTGCACCCGCGGGTTGGTTGTAATCGTTGGACGCTTCCGATGTACGGCCGGCCTCGCGCACGACCTGCTGTGCGCGAAACGGCAAGCCGGTCCGAGCATCGACATAGGTTGTGTAATCGTTGTTCAGAGCCAGCAGCGCAACGTTAGTTATTCCCGAGGTCTCAGCATGTGCACGCAATTGAATGGCGTCGCGATTAAAGAAAGTTCCGCGCCCGGCGACAAACAGCTCGACATGCCCGGCGCTGATGAGATTGGCAAAGCCGACGTCATAGGTCAGGCGTTCGCCGACACGATAAGCGGCCGGATTGAATGGAGACTGGGCCACATCGGTTGTTTGCTGAGCGGGGGCGGTGCAGGTTAGCGAAACCAGCAGGGCGAACAATTGCGCGATCTTGAGTGAGAAGTTCAGCTTTCCTTGCACCTTCGAATCATAATGGCAAGTTGCTGCGTGGCGCAACAACTCATTCCAACTGAACGCTTTGGACCTACTTTTGTTCCGCCGAGTTGCAGCGACTCGGCTTCACGGCAGAGCCGCGTCGATTTGGCTGACAATTCTATTTGCCGCTGCGGCTGGATCCGCGGCGTTTAGGATCGGTCGTCCCACGACCAGATAGTCGGCGCCGGCGCGAATCGCTTCGGCGGCAGTGCGCACGCGACGCTGATCGTCGGCCGCGTCGGCGGCCGGACGAATACCGGGGGTGACGATTACAAAGTCCGGTTTGTCCACCGCGGCGCGAATGATTTCGATCTCCTGTGGCGAAGCTACGACTCCGTCAAGTCCGCAATCAGCCGCCAGTTGCGCCCAACTGCTGACCACGGAACGCGGGTCATCAAGGATGCCGACTAGTGCCAGCGTGTTCTGATCGATGCTGGTTAACAACGTGACGGCGATGACTTTCGGTTTCGCCAGGCTTTCCTTCACGGATACTTCATTAACTGCGGCTGTCGTGCGCTTCAACATTTCCGCGCCGCCCGAAGCGTGCACGTTGAAGATCGAAACACCGAGGCGAGTTGCTTCCACGCCTGCCGCTGCGACCGTGTTGGGAATGTCGTGAAATTTCAGGTCGAGAAAGATGCGTCCGCCCCGGGAAATGATTTGTCGCACGATGTCCGGCCCGGCTGCCGTGAAAAGCTGAGAGCCGATCTTGAACATGCCCGCGATGTCCCGCAGCTCGGCGAATAGGTCGAGTGCGCGACTCATTGAGTCAACATCGAGGGCGACGATTAATTTGTCTTTGGCGGCGCGCATCAGAACCGACAATACCTGATTATGAAGCGTTTTCTAAAACGCAGAGGACGCCGAGGTATTCGCGGAGGAGCGCAGAGGCTTTCTTCATGTCCTCTGCGCACGCTTCTGCGATCTCTGCAGTTAATCCCTGATTCACTGACTATTATTTCACCCTGGAGCCAACCGCTTCATCAAGCGAACGAAATCCTTCTCGCTCCAGAATCTCGGCCAGCCCCTGGTTGATTTGCCGGGCCACGCTCGGCCCTTCATAGATGAAGCCAGTATAAAGCTGAATCAGGCTGGCTCCCGCGCAAATCTTTTCCCAGGCATCAGCGGCCGTAAACACTCCGCCGACCCCGATGATCGGAAGCTGACCTTGCGTCAGTCGATAGATGAGCGCAATCACTTCGTTCGCTCGGCCGCGCAAGGGCGCTCCACTCAGGCCGCCTTCGCCGCAAGCTGCAACTTCTGCCGGTGATGTTTGCAACCCGTCGCGGCGAATCGTCGTATTCGTCGCGATGATGCCGGCGATGTTTTGGTTGGTTGCGACCTCGACGATCGATTCGATCTCGGTTTCGGTCAAGTCCGGCGCAATCTTTATCAGCAACGGTTTCGGTCTCTCAAGTGAACCGCGGCGGGCGAGCTCATCGTTGCGTTGCTGCAAGTTCTTTAATAAATCGGCGAGCATGTCCGGTCGTTGCAGTTCCCGCAGTTTTGGCGTGTTCGGCGAGCTGACGTTCACGGCGATATAGTCAGCGACGTCGTACACCGCGTCAAAACTCGTCAGGTAATCAGGTATGGCGTCTTCGATCGCGACCTGTCGCGATTTGCCGAGGTTCACGCCGACGATGCAATCAGGCCGGTGCTTTCTGATATTTTCCGCTAGTTGAGCCGCGCCACAATTATTAAAGCCGGCGCTATTGATCAACGCCCGATCGCGTGGTAGGCGAAACAGGCGGGGGCGGGGATTGCCGGGGTGTCGTTCGCTCGTTACCGAACCAACTTCAATAAATCCGAAGCCGAGCGCGGCGAGCGCCGGCGCGGCCGTTCCATTCTTGTCGAACCCGGCTGCAAGCCCGATGGGATTGCGAAACTCGAGTCCGAAGCGCCGCAGTTTGCCAAACGGCTCGCTATGCAAACGTCGCGCGACGAGTCTTCGGATGGTGGTACTTCCCAGAGCCAGGGAAAGGGAGCGCAGCGCAAACTCGTGCACTGACTCTGCCGGCAGGCGAAACAGAATCGGACGCACAATTGAGCGATAGAGTGACAAGTTAGAAAGTGAACGAGACGGAATCACAGTTTAGCTTGTCGTCTGACGCTTGTCACACCTCAATGTTCTTGGTAATATTTTGCGCCGGTGGAATTCACTGAAAAGGCTCGGATCATGGACGACGCGCGTATCAATCGCGCGTTGGCGCGGCTGGCTTCAGAAATCGTTGAAGAAAACCACGGCTTGACCGATCTGGTTCTGGTTGGCATACGCCGTCGCGGCGTCCCTCTGGCCAACCGCATCGCCGACAAAATCGCTGACCTGGAAGGCACCCGGCCTCCCGTAGGCATCCTCGACATCACTTTGTATCGCGACGATCTTTCGACTGTCGGCGCCAAGCCGATTGTCAGCGGCACCGAACTGCCTGGCGACATCGAAGGGCGCACGATCGTTCTGATCGACGATGTGCTTTATACGGGTCGCACTGTGCGCGCCGCGCTCGATCAACTCATCGATTTTGGACGGCCGCGACGGGTGCAGCTTGCGGTGCTGATTGATCGCGGGAACGAACACCGCGAACTGCCGATTCAAGCGGATTTCATCGGCAAACTGGTGCCGACGAAGAAGAGCGAAATTATCAAGGTGATGCTGACTGATTTTGACGAAGACGAAGGCGTCGTAATTGTTGAGCGACCGGCAGCAGAAGCTGCAGCGTGAAGCGGCCCGAAAGGCCGCTTTTTTTATTATCAAAACCGATCTTTGAACTTTGATCTTTGGGCTTTGCTTTTGCCTAATCTGAGATTTGACGCTTGTGACTACCGTTGAATAGCGAACCAAGCTCAAAGTCCAAAGACCAAAGATCATTTTGAGGACAACATTGGATAACGGATTCAAGTTAAAACATTTATTGGGCATTCGCGAGTTGTCGGTCGATCAGATCACGCATCTGCTCGATACGGCTGACACCTTCCGCGATGTTTCAAAGCGCGAGATCAAGAAGGTTCCGGCGCTGCGCGGGCGCACGGTCATTAATCTATTCTTCGAAGCTTCTACCCGCACCCGAACGTCTTTCGAAATTGCCGCGAAGCGTCTCTCGGCTGATGCGATTAACATCAGTGTGGCCACCTCAAGCGTCTCAAAAGGCGAGACGCTGCTCGATACCGCGCGCAACCTGGAAGCGATGGCGCCCGACTGCATCGTCATACGACACTCTTCGGCCGGCGCGCCGCAACACCTCGCGCGCTTCTGCAACGCGGCGATTGTGAACGCCGGTGACGGCGCGCACGAACATCCCACGCAGGCGCTGCTCGATGCGCTCACGATTCGCGAACACAAAGGACATATCGCCGGATTGAAGGTTGCAATCATCGGTGACATCCTGCATTCAAGGGTGGCGCGCTCGAACATTTATCTGCTCTCAAAGTTGGGAGCGACGATTAGCGTCGCCGGCCCGGGGACTCTGGTGCCGCCCGAGTTTGCCGAGTTGATCGAACAAGGCGTGCGGGTCGAGCGAGACATTCAGGACTCAATTGCTGATGCCGACGTAGTGATGATTCTCCGCATGCAGCGCGAGCGCCAGACCGAAGCATTTTTTCCTTCAATGCGCGAGTATGCAGTGCATTATGGTTTGCACTTGAGTCACCTGAGCCAGGCCGCGAGCGATGCAATCGTGATGCATCCCGGCCCGATGAATCGCGGAATTGAGATTTCTTCCGAAATCGCTGACGGCGGGCGTTCATTGATCCTCGATCAGGTGACGAACGGAGTCGCAGTCCGCATGGCGGTGCTATATCTGCTGGCAGGAGCCGGAAAAAGTGAAAACGGAGCGAAGCGAGGCCAAAACGGCAAGAACGTAGTGCGGGGCAGTAGCGCGACCGCGAGAGAGGGCTCAGTGAACAAAGAAAAGAGAGAACGAAGCAAAAAGTAGTTCTCTGTGAGAAACACTGAGAAAAACAGCAATGCGATTACTAATTCAAAACGGCTACATCATCGACCCCTCACAGGGAACGAACACCGGCAAGAATCTTCTGATTGAAGACGGTCGCGTAGTAGGACTTTCCAGTCATGGCGACGGCCTGCCCGAAGGATGCGAAGTCTTTGACGCCACCGGGCTGGTAGTCGCGCCCGGTTTCATAGATATGCACGTCCACCTGCGCGAGCCGGGCCATGAATACAGGGAAACGATTGCCAGCGGCGCGGCGGCTGCAGTGGCCGGAGGATTCACCACGGTCTGTGCGATGCCGAACACGAATCCGGTCAACGACCACGCGGCCGTAACCAGATTTGTGATTGAGCAGGCTGAGCGCGCGGGCCTCGCTAACGTCTTTCCCATCGGCGCGATCACAAAAAATTCAGATGGCACTGAACTGGCCGAAATGGGCGAGATGAAAGACGCCGGCATCATCGCTGTTTCAGACGATGGCCGTCCAGTGCCCAGCGCGGGCATGATGCGCCGCGCCATGGAATATGCGCGTGGGTTCGATTTGCCGGTCATCGATCACTGTGAAGACAAATCGCTCGCCCGTGGCGGCGTGATGCACGAGGGACACTGGTCTTTGGTGCTGGGGATGCGGGGAATGCCGGCCGCTGCTGAAGAGATCGATGCTCAGAGAAATTGCCTGCTGGCGGAATTAACCGGCGCTCGATTACATCTGGCACATTTGTCCACGGACGGCGCTATCGAAGTCGTGCGGCGCGCGAAAGAGAAAGGCTTGCCGGTGACCTGCGAAGTCGCGCCGCATCACTGGACACTGACTGATGAAGCTGTGCAGGACTATGACACTAATACTAAGGTGAGTCCGCCTTTGCGCAGCCAGAATCATGTGGACGCGATTATCGCCGGCCTGCGCGACGGAACCATCGACGCGATTGCCAGCGATCATGCGCCGCATCATGCAGACGAAAAAGCGCTCGAATACGATCAAGCTCCGTTTGGCATAGTGGGCCTGGAGACGTCAGTTGGTCTGGCAATGGATCGTCTGGTTAACGAAGGCGTGATCTCGCTCGAACGTCTGGTCGAGCTTTGCTCGACGAATCCTGCCCGGGTTCTTCGCCTGGAAGATCGCGGCACGTTACGCGCCGGCGCGCGGGCTGACTTAACGATCATTGATTCGGAACTGACCTGGACATTCGATGCGTCGCGATCAAAATCAAAAAGCCGCAACACGCCGTTTGATAGCTACGCATTTCGTGGTGGCGCGGTCGCTACGGTCGTCGGTGGCCGTATTGTTTATCTTCATCCCGACTACGCGAAGGTCGCTAAGCAGCGGCATGCGTTTGTGAGTTAAGTAATGCCGACTGACTGGGCTGCCCATTGGGACGTCACTTGTGAGCCCTCTTGTGTCCCTTTGAATCCTCTGTGGTAAAAATATTCTGATGAAGACTCAAGGAATCAATTGGCCAATCTGGACAGGTTTCCTGCTTAGCTTGATTGCGCTATTAAGCTACCCTTTTGTTTTTGTTAACTGGCCCGTCACCCGCGACTTTCCCTGGGCCAATCTGCTGCTGTTCGGCATTGCCGCAGTGCTTTTGTTCGTCGGAGTTAGGCGTGCGTTTTCACCTGATCGCCGGCGGATATCGAAGATCGCCGCCTCAGTCCTTGCGACTTTCGGTGTCCTGGTTCTGGGGTTTTTTATCTTCTCCTTCTTCATCGCATCGCGTTGGCTGCCTGCCGCCCACGGCGCTCCCAAGGTTGGCCAGAAGGCGCCGGACTTCACCCTCGCCGATACGAATAACAAGCAGGTGTCGCTGACGAGTCTGTTCTCCGAACCAATTAACGGCAGGGCGGCCAAGGGCGTACTGCTGATCTTCTATCGAGGTTACTGGTGACCTTCATGCAACTCCGAGTTGCGGAGCATTCAACAGAGTCTGGATAGATTTCATGAGGTCGGCATTCGCCCGGTTGCGATTAGCGTAGACCCTCCGGAAGCGTCGCGGGATCTTTGTCAGAAAGCCGGTTACACCTTCACCTTTCTTTCCGATCCGAAAGCGGAAGCGATTCGCCGTTACGACCTTGTCCATGCGGGGCAGGGAATTAACGGCCAGGACATTGCCCGGCCCGCTGAGTTCCTTTTGGATTCCTCCGGCACGGTGCGCTGGGTGAATCTCACTGAGAATTACTGGGTGCGCGCGCGGCCGGAACAGATCCTGGAAGCGGCAAAGGCGATTCAGTGAAGAACCGAAAGATATCCGCAGATTGCGCAGAGTTGGACCCGCAGACTATTACAACTAAGATCTCTGCAATTACTGAGACTGAGGCGTGCCTGAATTGTCTTATGGAGTAGAGTCTCTGAATCTGTCTAATCTGGGAAATCTGTGGCGGCTCCGCATCGTCGTACGAAGTCGCTAAGCTTCCTGCTTTTCACCGGCCGCTTCGCGCGCCAGAGCGCGCTCCGGCCTCGCATACCGGTCCAGTCCGAATCCGAGAAAGATGGTGGCGATGATGAACGCGGACGAGAAGAAGTACGGCGACGACACGCCCAGCGAATCGAAGGCCCAGCCAAAAAAGAGCGGCGCGATGATCCGCGCTACACCGCCATACGTCTGTTGCATTCCCATATAGAGACCACGCTCTCCAGGATTGATCACACGCGACAGCAGTGCGGTTACGCAGGGAAACGTGAAGGCCGTGCCCAGCGGAATTAGCGCCACGGCGATCGCCAACATCACAAGGTTGTGCGACAGTGGCATTCCGATAACGCCGCCAGCAAGCAGCACAAGACCGAGACGCGAGAGGTTCGCCTCGCCCAGCCAGTCGACCATACGTCCGAGCAGCAGCACGCGAGCAAAGACAGAAATCGAGCCGACGTACATGAAGAAATAGCCAATCGTCTGTTCGGTCACCTGAAAGCGCGCGTTCAAAAACAGCGCCAACACCGAAAAGCTTCCCTGAAACGCGCCGATGGCGATCGCATAGATCCAGATCAATCGCGACGAAGGCTCGCTCGCGTGCGAGATGACGCGCCAGATGGCCTGCGACGAAGTACGGCGCACCTCTCCCGCCTGCGGCTGCTCGCTGAGATCCCGCGATTCCTTCAGAAAGCGCGCAACGAAGATCATGTTCAGCACACAAAGTGCCGCCGCCATGATTCCCGGCCCCGCGCGACCCATCTGTAACGTCGCCGGTCCCGGCATCAGATCGCGCTTGCCCAGGGCGATAGCGAATGATCCGAGCACCGGCCCGAGTGCCACGCCAAGATTGGTTGTCGCCGAAAGCCATCCCAGAGCGCGGGCGCGATCCTTCGGATCGGTTGAGTCGGCCACGTACGCCTGGATCACTCCCACCGTTCCGCCGCCGGCGCCCTGCACGATGCGAGAGAGAAAGAGGACGAGCAGCGAGTGAGCGAAGCCGAAAATCAGATAGGCGATCGCCGCCGCGCCTAAAGCGATGAGCAGAGTGGGACGCCGCCCCACGCGATCGGAAAAACGGCCCCACATCGGCGCGCTCAGCAGTTGGGCGACGGTAAAGGCAGCGACGATGAATCCAGAGATGATCCCGATGCCAAAGTGCATTCCCAGGACGTCGACTCCTGCGCCGCCCAGTGTCTTCACATAAAACGGCAGGAGCGGAATGATCATCAGCAGCCCCACCATGTCGACGAACGCCGTGATCATTAAGGTGAAGAGCCTCGCCGGAATCTTCCGCACTTCCTTATAGAAGACATAGAGCAGGGCTAAAGCGATCCCGGCGAGCAAGATGCGCACGATTGGCGACTGAAACGACTGGGCAATGTTCTGCTGGATTAGAAGCATCTCAACTTGCGGTCTTCGCATCGAGGCATGTCACGATTAGAAGGACATAATACACCAGAGCGGAGTTAAGCCTGCGGAGCAGTCTGTGGAAAAAGTGCTCACTGGTCGCTTGATAACCTATACGGTCAGAGGATGCCCAGGTTTCAATAGAGGCTGAAAGGCGCCGCTAAGCTGTCGCCACCTTCGCGGTTGGGCAACCCAGGCGTAAGATATCAGCCACCGACACAAATGGGAGAATTCAGATGCCCGATGTGAATCAATCCGAACGGCTAACTCAGGAACTGAAAACCTCTGCTCTGAGGACAGCAGAGCAGCCACGCGCTTCACTTCTGGACGTTATCCCGCAGACAGAGCAGGCAAAAATCCTCGCTTCCATTTTAGATATGGGTGAGGCGGTCATCGTCGCCGATCAAAATGAGAACCTCCTGGTTTTCAATCCCGCCGCTGAACGCTTGTTTGGCGCGGGAGCTACCACGGCGCGAGCCGACAAATGGTCTGAGCAGTACGGCCTCTATTCATCCGACCAGGTGACACCTTTTCCCGCCGCTCAATTGCCGCTGGCGCGCGCCCTTCGCGGCGAGACGGTCGACGATGTCGAGATGTTTGTGAAGCACGCAAAGGCTCCCAACGGGCTGTGGGCCAGCGTGAGCGGTCGACCTTTGAAAGATGCCGCCGGAGACGCGTTCGGTGGCGTCATCGTTTGTCGTGACATCACCGCTAATAAGAATGAAGCGAGCTTCCGCGCGGGACAAAGCCGGATCCTCGAGATGATTGCCGCCAACGCGCCTTTGAGCGACATCCTCAACAGCCTGGTACTGCTGATCGAGGCACAGTCGCCAGAGATGCTCTGCTCTGTTCTGCTACTCAGCAGCGATGGCAATCACATCCGCCACGGAGCGGCGCCAAGTCTGCCCGATGAGTACGTCCAGGCCATCGATGGCGAGCCGATCGGACCGAAGAACGGCTCATGCGGAACGGCTATGTTCAGAGGGAAGCCGGTCATTGTCAGCGACATTCTGACGGACCCGCTCTGGGAGGATTATCGCGATCAGGCGGCTGCGAGCGGACTGCGAGCTTGCTGGTCAACGCCGATCATGTCGGGGCGCGGCAAGGTTCTGGGTTCTTTTGCCATGTATTATCGCCAGCCGCAAACACCGACTGGTGATGAGGCGCGGCTCACGGACGTGGCCACGCACATTGCCGCCCTGGCAATTGAGCATCAGGCGGCCCAGGAAATTCTGCGGCGCACGCAAGCGGAATTGGCGCACGCGGCCCAGGTCACCAGCATGCGCGAGCTGGCACGCTCGATCGGACAGGAAGTTAATCTCACACTCGCCGCTATTGTTGATAACGCCGATCATTGTCTGGAGGCCCTCAATGAAAACAAGCCGGACCTGGGACAGCTACGCGAAGCGCTCACCAACATCTCCAACGATGGGCGGCGCACTGTTGAGATCGTCGCTCGCATTCGCGCTCTCGCAAAGATTAGTGCGCCACAGAAAGTAAAGCTTAATCTGAACGAGCTCGTCGGTGAGGTGTTCTCTCTGGTCGGCCACGAAGCCCAGCGAAAAGACATTGCCCTGCAAGCCGAGCTGGCCGATGATCTGCCTTCAGTCCTGGGCGACCGAGTGCAGGTGCAACAAGTGCTGCTCAACCTGGTAATGAACGGCATGGAAGCAATGACCGGAATCGAAGAGCGAAGCCTGGAACTGACCTTGAAAATCGATCGCGTGCAGAACGGGGAAGTCGTGGTGGCCGTAACCGACCGGGGTACGGGAATCAAACCACACGAGCTGGATCGAGTCTTCAAAGCCTTCCACACAACCAAGAGCGCAAGTTTGGGCATGGGGCTGTCTATCTGCCGCTCGATCATCGAAGCACACGGCGGGCGGCTTTGGGCAGAGCCGAATATCGGACCGGGCACTACCTTCAAATTCACCCTCCCGGCCGGCGTGCGTGGCGCGTAGTCTCCGCCAACGAGCCGCCATAACGTTCCCCGTTCCTGGTTTGATCGTATCCGCGCCAATCCGCGTTAATCTGCGTCCCATTTGGGACTCTGCCTTCTGCGACGCTCTTCGCCCTTTGCTCCCTGCTCTTTGCCGTTATAACTTGTCTGCGTAATCTGTGTAATCTATGGGTATGACAAGGAGACGAGTATGAAACTGACCGAGTTCCTACTGGCAGAATTGGATCGTGAAGTCGAGCGCTCGCGCCGCGCCCTGGAGCAGGCGCCTGAGGGCAAATACGACTGGAAGCCGCACGAGAAGTCGATGATCTTCGGATACCTGGCGAACATGGTGGCGACGATTCCCCTGTGGATCACCATGGAGATCAATCAGGACGAACTGGACGTAGCTCCGGCGCCAGGTGAATCAAAGATGGAACAGAAACGCATGGAGACGAGTGCGGAGTGGATCGAGGCCCTCGACAAAGCCACCGCCGGCGCACGTTCAGGATTCGAGCAGACCACCGACGAGCACCTGAAAAAGAACTGGAAGTTACTGGCTCGGGGACAGGTGGTGATGGAGGCGCCACGTTACGAGATGATCCAGGACACCATTAATCACTGGGCGCATCATCGTGGACAAATGACCGTCTATCTGCGTCTGATGGGCGCAAAAGTCCCGGCCATTTACGGACCATCAGCGGACGATAGTAGTTTTCAGTAAGAGGATTGCATCCGCAGATTCCACAGATCAAAAACAAAGGAGTAAGCAGGCGCATCCCGCTTACTCCTTTCTGTTCGGCGTAATCTGTGTAATCTGTGGATACAGGATTTCCCCCGGCTTATTCCGTGCCTACTTCTTCAGCAACTTGTTCTTGTCCAGAAACTGAAGCACCACCGCGTTAAATTCCTTCGGCTTCTCCATCATGATGAAGTGGCCCACGCCTTCCCACATCTGGAACTCCAGATTGGGGGCAATGCCGCGATAAGACGCTTCCATATTCGGCGGGTAGAACGGATTCTTAGCCATGATTGCCAGCACCGGGACGTTGATCTTGTCCTCTCCCCAAATCGAAGCGTCAGCCATTCCTTCCATCGCGCTCACGATAACGTGCTGCGGCGTACTCAATGACGAAGCCTTGATTCGCTCACGGGCTTCCGTCGACAGATTCGGCCCACTTATAGCGGTAAGCATTTGGCTTACCGCCTGTTTGTAGTTAGCGCCGCGAAAACCGTCGATCAGACGATTCATCATTGCCTTGTCGCCAAACGGCCGCAGCGCGCCGTCAACAATGACAATCGCCAGCGTCTTCTGCGGATACTTACGATAGAACTGTCGGGCTACCGGTGTGCCCATGCTGTGGCCCACTAACACTGCACGCTTCACCTTCGCATCGCGCATCACAGCGTCAACCGCCCGCGCGAAAAGATCCATGCTGTAAGTAATTTGTGGTTTATCACTCTGGCCGTGACCCGGAAGATCGATTGCGATCACCCGATTTCGCTTCGCAAAGTCGGGAAACTGGTCGCGCCAGTTATCCAGGTTGCACGTCCACCCGTGGATTAAAACCAATGCTTCGCTGCCCTTGCCATAGCTCACATAATGTATGCGCGCGCCGTCGAGCGTCGTCCAGCGGGACTCCGCTGTTTGGCTCTTCTCGTTCTTATTTGAGTTCTCGTTCTTAGCGGAGCTAACTTCAAGCTTGGCTGATGACGCCAACGCTAGCGCGAAAACGAAAGCAAGAGTGAAGAAGAGGTGGCGATGCAGATGAAGTGTCCGTCCCGGTGCGAGAGCCGGCATGATTTTCTCTGTCATGGATGTCCTCCGCTCGAAGAATACTGGTTTAGATGTGGTCTGCCAAATGGTTTGGTTACAAAAGCGGAGCGTCGGACCCCAGTCGGCGCAGCCGACGGTATATGGGTAGCCCACAGCGCACGCTGTGGGTAAGGAGTCTCTTTAGCAGGGGCAAGCCCGCGAACGCGGGCGACAGATACAGAACCCCGAGCGGTAGCGAGGGGATGCGACCACTCAATGTTGAGCATCGCATCCGGTCGCTACTGCTCCCGGTTCTGTATCAACCAACCCATCTCTCGTTTGGTCTCATCCGCGTTAATCTGCGGCTAATTGTTTTATTTGCGCGTCCAGGCTTCAGAAACTGCTTTTCCCTTTTCGAGATCATCGACGACCAGGATCAGTTGATTGTCGTGATCGCTGTAAAGGACTTCGATGTTGACGCCGGCTTCGGCCATCAGTCGAGTGATCTTTCCGAGCTGGCCTGGCTCTCCCTGGTTCAAGCGCTGAACCAGCACCTCTCGCTCTCCGAGAACGCGGATGCCTGCGGCCTCCAGCGCCGCGCGGGCGGCTGCTCCGTCTTTGAAGAGGAAGTGAGCGGCGCCATCGCCGTTGACGACAAAGGCGCCGCCGCCCTCGATGCTTACGCCCGCGCGTCCCACCGCTTCGCCCATTTCGGCCAGCGCACCCGGTCGGTTTTCCAGAGCGATTGTTAGATCCTTCATTGACAAGAAACTCCTGACCAATCACTTTCGCGGACACGATTGATTTTTGCAAACTGGGGCGTCAGACAAATGGATTTGCGCTAACGAGTCAGAACGGAGAACTCGATAGGAGCGCCCTCATTCACGCGGGCTTCTGCACCGAACACCATCTTAATCATTGCTTGCCGCTCGACTGCAAGTTAATCACGCGCGCTTCGTGGCCGGTCTTCATGTCCCAGAACTTGATCGTGGTGTCGACGCTCCCGGTCAGTAAGAAGTGGTCGTCGCGTGTGAAGACCAGTCCGTCGATGTCAAACTTGTGACCTTCGAGCGTAAAAAGTTTTTCGCCACTCTTCACATTCCACACAATGGCCTGGACGTAGAGATAAGTGGTCTGCTTTGCATCGAGTCCAGCGTCACTGGCCGCGATCAATTTCCCATCATTACTGAAGGCGATCGTACTCGACATATGAGAGACGCCCGGCGTCCGGATCATCGACATACTCCGCACCTCGCGCCAGGTGGAGGTGTCCCAGAGCTTTACCACCGAATCTCCGAATGATGCCAACAGACGGTAATCGGGACTGAACAGCAACCTAAACGCGGAGTAGTCGTGCGCCTTCCAAAACCTGACTTCCTTTCCCGAGCCAACCTCCCATTCGCTGATAGTGCCGTCGCCGTTGCCGCCATAAACTTTCTTTCCATCACGGCTGAACACAAGCGAGTAGGTTGCCATGTCGATGTCGGCAGAATTTATGTGCACGAGTGATTTCAGCTCCGCTCCCGTCTTCACGTCCCAGAGCTTGAGCATTCCGTCGTTACCTGAGGCCGCGACCATCCGGCCGTCCGGACTGAACGCGACCGCCTTGACTGAGCAACGGAAGCCGTCGAGTTTCTGTAGCTCCCGGCCCGTGGCGATGTCCCAAATCCTGGCCGTGCGGTCGCGGCTGGAAGAGGCGAGCAGTTTTTCGTCCGGGTTGAAGATTGCCCGGTAGACCATGTTCGTGTGACCGGTCAGAGTCCTCTGAACTTCTCCGGTGGCCATATCCAGAAATCTGATCTTGGCATCGCCGCCGGCAACGACGAGGGTCTTGCCGTCACGACTGAGACTCAAGTTACCAACGCCGGGCTTAACGTTCGGCGGCATGGGCGGTGTGGGACGGCAATTCGAAAGTGTAGGCGGAGGTGTCTGGGCCCGACATGACGGAAGGCCAAAGATTAGAAGGAAGGCAATACAGCTCGCGCGGAAGATAAGTCGCAGCAATTGGGATTTCCTTTCGCGGTCAGTGTTGCGCTTGAGATGCCGAATCCTTCGGAATGGGTGGCTGTGGCGAGAAGAAGAGAGCTAAAAGCAAACGGCAAGAGGACCGAAAGCATTTTCCAACGGGAACCTCACTCCTGAGGAGTGAAATGTCTATAGAACAGATAAGAACCTTCTCAACTACTCCGTTCGGAGGAGCGGGAATCAACAGTGAGAGGTTACACCCAAACTGATTCCGCTCCTCCGAACGGAGCTATAAAATTGTATTGCCCCTAACGGGGTGAAAACAGAGTGTCGCGCTTGCGCTGCAGACGCGGCTCACTGTTTCAGTCCCTTCATGATCTCTGCATGTGCCGCAAGAATTCCGTCGGTCTGTTCAGGCTTGGGTGCGAGTGACCAGTCGCCGTGGTCCCAGGTGCCGCCCAGAATTATCCCGTCGCGGCGTGGGAACATGTAGCCGCTGCTGAGATAGCAGTAGTCAATCTCCGGTTGCGGCAAAAGCACTTCCAGTTGGCCGCGCACCGGTTCCAGTTGCTGATCGCCGAAGAGCGCGCGGGCGCCCAGGCCGGTGCAGTTGAAGATGACTGGCTCGGGCAGCCGCTTGATCTCTTCACGGCTGTGAAATTCCTTTACCACCAACTTACCTCCGGCGATGTAGAAGTCGCGCAGCAGCGCGTTGAGATATACGGGCGGCTCGATCAGCATCGTGTTGTATTGTTTCACGTAAGGAAAGCCGAAGTAATTATCCGGATCGCGGTGAATCTCTATTTGCGGATAGAGATCGTTGCCGCCGGTCAGTTCGCGTGTGAGTGACGCTTCGTTGCGGGACAGCTCAAGAGTCTCCATCCAGCGCACGCCGTATTCGGGGCCGACGAGATTCTGAAAAGCTCGATTCGAGATCCGGCAGGCAAGTCGAAACTGTTCGGTAAACTTCGCGGTCGCGTGTTCAGGATCAAACACCGACGTGGGAGACCAGAAACCTCCGGCGATGTTGGAAGTCGTTTCCGGTGGCAAGTCTTTGGCGTAGATGGTTACCGTGCCGGGACCGTCCTGGAAACGCCGTTGCAACAGGCGCGCAGTTGAAAGACCGTTGACGCCGCAACCGAGTACGGCAAAATGGCGGTGAGTGGCCGACCGCGCGCGGCGTTGCGGAAGAGACGTCCGCGCTCCCAGAAAATCGCGCGCCAAATCAACCGCCAGGGACGCCGTGCCCCAGGAAAGCGTTATGCCGGCTCCACCATGCCCATAGTTATGGACAAGAAGTTTGTCGCCTATTCGCTCGGCCTCGACTTTAAAACCTTCGGGGCGATATGGTCTGAGACCGACAACTTCACGAATGATCCGATCGCGAGAGACTTTAACCGGCGCGAAGTGGCGATCAGGATCTAATGCGGCGGCGAGACCGCGCGAGCGCGCGACGGTTAGCAGGGCGCTGGTCGCAAGCGCGCCGCGCAGAAATCCGCGGCGATTGATTTGACTTATGCTCGGCGTTTCCACAGATTACGCAGATTACACAGACTGAGGGAGTAAACGCAAAGAATTTGGAAACAATAATCGCCACAGATTTACGCCGACTAGCACGGATAAGTCAGTCACGAATGACAAATCGAGATCAGATCTCCATCAGATCTTTTCCCACGATGATGCGCCCTTTGAAGTATTTACGCACGCCTTCGGACCACTGTTCATCAGTAATAGATGGATCGTCACCGGGAACGAAGTGAGAAAGCACCAGAGTCTTTACTCCCGCGCGTTCGGCGATCCTGCCAACATCCTCGGGCAGCGTGTGCGCGGCCATCAAATGCTCGCGCAGCCTTTTGGCATTTGGCAGACGCTTGAGCAGCGCTTCGACACCCGGCAGGTACATCACTTCGTGCACCAGCACGTCCGCGCCTTTGGCGAACTCGGCCAGCTCAGGCATATAGGCGGTGTCGCCGGAGATTACGACCGAGCGATCCTTGGCGTCGAACCGGTACGCATAGGATTGTCTGATCGGCGGATGGCGCACGAGGAAACTGCTGACCTTCACGTCATCATTTTGCATTACGACGCCCGGGCGATTGAACTCGTGAACGAAGATCAATTTGCGTGGGTCCTCCCGGCCCTCGTCCGGGATGCGCGTTTCAATATCAAACTTTTGGTAACTGAAAAAATCCCGGGTCATCTTTCTAAGGCCCGTGGGTCCATAAGCGTCGACGTGGACGGGCAAGCCGGTAATCCACGCGTTATAGAACAAGGGGCCGTACTCAATATTGTGATCCGAATGATGATGCGTAATGAAGATGTAGCGCAATTTGTTAAGCGGAATCCCGGCGGTCAGCAACTGCCGCGTAGTCCCATAGCCGCAATCGACAACGTAGGGAACATCGTTGATTAGAATCAGCGTCGAGGGATTGCTCCGGCCCGACTCGCCTACGCGCGGACCGCCCTTTGTGCCGAGCAGTATTACGCGTGTGGGTTTCTTTTCCTGACTAATCGCGGAATGGGGGAGCAGAGCCGAAATAGAAAGACTTGCGGCGCCTGCCAGAAACTGTCTGCGACTGGGCATGAAATGGATTCTATCGGCGCAGACGCCGTGATTCAATGCTGAAAACTATTTTGATTTTAGCGCAACGGACGGTGATGCTCGTTGTCGCCCGGGAAAACCGAAGGAGGGAAGCCACAATCAGCCGCGGATGAGCGCGGATCAGAAATGCCCAGGCTGGTTCTTTAAATCCTGTCGCCCGCTAAAGGCGTTTGTCAGAAAAAGAAATCTCTCTGTGAAACTCTGTGGTGCTCTGTGCCTCTGCGATGAGATTACCGGGAAAACATTCACCGAAGAGACACAGAGGTTGCACAGAGAACTACAGAGAAGTGTTCTCACCGGGCCATACGGACCGCAGCTATGGCTGGGTCCGGGAGGTCGTCGGGTTCAGGCCGCGATTGAGAAGCATCTTCACTTCGACGCGTCGGTTCTGTGCCCGTCCGCTTGCGGTGCCGTTATCGGCGACAGCTTCGGTCTTGCCGTAACCCATCGGGGTCACAAAACGTCTGAGCGGAATTTTATGATTTACCGCCAGGTATTGCACCACTGCCTCCGCACGCGCACGACTCAGCCGGAAATTCTTTGCTTCACTGCCGGTTGAATCCGTGTGTCCGGAAACTTCGATCGTATACGCCTTCGCATTTGTGACTTTTGCAGCGAACTCATCAAGTTGTCTTTTGGCTTCAGGTGAAAGCACCGCGCTGTTTACTCTGAAAGTTACGGCGACGTTTTCCTTCACGTCGTAATCGTCGAGAGCGTCCACACGGTTGTTCACCGCGGCGACCTGCTGCCGGGCCTCGGCGGCGATGGCGTAGAGTTCATCCATCTGACCGGCAATGCGCTGTTGGTTTTCCTCGACGGGGCCGACGCGCGTGTCAGACGTGATCGCGGCCCTCATGTCTGACTCGTTGAACCGAATCTTGTCTGCCACGAGCTGCCCCTGCGAATTGCCGCGTCCCTCGACCTCGACAATCAGGCCTCGGAGAATATCGGTGACGGGGTATTTCTTGCCGCTGCGAAGAAAGCCTCCATAAGTCTTGACGCTGGTGTTGTCGGATATCAAGACCTGATAATCCGCACGGCTCCGGTCGCGGATGGTGAAAGTATCGGCGTCGCGTGAAATGACGACACCCTGGAATTTCATCTTTGATCCACTCGGAACGGACCGGAGACTTACATTCTGACTATTGGGCGTTTGGTTGGTTGAGACCTGGGCAGAAACCAGCGGCGCTATTGCCATCACCAGGCCCAAGCCGCACATCAGAGTAAATGGTCGAAATCTATTGATCACACTATTGCTCATATCATCTCCTTCAGTATTCGATAGGAATGCAACAAGGCATTCCGGGTTTTTCTCGGTCGGTTTTGGGGAAGAGCGACCCGGTATCATTTACAGGGAAGCGAAACCAGCGATTCTTTCCCAATCTCTCTTGAGTTGTGTTGCAAAGAAGCGATCGTTACGTATCAAATCGCCGGTTCAGAAGCGAGCGGCCGGAAGTTCGTCAGACAGTCTGCCACGAACCGACAATCGGCCAGCGGATTAACGAGGATGGACGAATCGCACCGAACGAGAAACGGTGCGGCGTGGTCAGAAGAGCAACGTTAGGGGAGCTGATTGCGGTGCTAAATTCTGGCGCGCTCCGCCGTTCGTTGTCGCAGACTACGGCGGTCTTCAACGTTTAGTTCAACACGCGGTCACGAACGCTCCCGGTGCTGCAATTTCTTTACTCGGGTTGCCAATCGCTCGTCGCCGATCTTTTTAGCGAACGCTGCAAACGCCGGGGTCGGGCCCCGCCAGCGCAACTTATCCACATTCTTGAAGAGCGGGGCGTCAATCCGCAGGGTTGCGAGCTGCTTGAAGAGCAACGCGGGCGCGACGTTTTCTTTTTTGAGAACCCCGGCAGGGAAGTGTTCGATGTGGCCGTGGCGGTTGATGAGAGTCGCGGCCGTCTTTGCGCCCAGGCCCGGAATCCCGGGATAGCCATCGGCAGCGTCACCGACCAGCGCGAGGTAGTCAGCGATGAACTCAGGCGCCACCCCGAACTTGGCACGCACACCCTCCGCATCACGAATCACGTCCCTTCTCCGATCGATTTGCACCACGCGCTCACCGACGACGCATTGCGCGAGGTCTTTGTCCGGCGTCCAAATGCAAACTTTCTGCACACGCTTGTCGTTCGCCGCAAGATGAGCCGCAGAGGCCAGCGCATCGTCAGCCTCCAACTCAATCATCGGCCACACGACTACGCCCATCGCGGCCAGCGCTTCTTCCAAAGGGGTGAACTGCGCGCGCAGAACCCGTTCGATGCCGGCGCCGGTTTTGTAGCCGGGCCAGAGACCGTTGCGGAAGGATTCTATGACGTGATCGGTGGCAACGCCGAGATGGGTCGCGCTGTCCTCGATCATCTTTGCGACCATGTGCAGGACGCCGGACACGGCGCCGAACGGCGGATCGGTTTTCTTAAAGCGCCGGATGCCGTAGAAGTGACGAAACAGTTCGTAGGTGCCGTCGATGAGGTGGACGATCATTAGCATCAGCCGCGGCTAAGCGCAGATTCACAAACCAGCCACAGATGGACACGGATCAGTTAATTTGGGTGAACGTCGTTTGCTCTGTCTAAGCCGCGTGAATCTGTTCACCTGTGGCTTAGCGGCGCCGGCCGCCAGCGGCCGTAAGCGACGAACGCCAGAAGGAGTCCCACCACGAATGGGAGCAGCGCTGCTCCCACGCCGAGCCTCAATGAAACTGCCACGGCGCCGATCATGATGATCACCAGCAGGGTGGCCGCCAGAGGTGTCAGCCAGGTCTTAACCCGGAAGAGTCCAGGCAGGATTAGACCGAGTGCGCCGAGCACTTCGCACACGCCGATGAACTTTATAAACAAACCTGGCAGTTGCACCTGATTCGGCGGGCCCATTGAGGTCAGTACGTCGATCGGCAGGATCAGCTTCATTCCACCGGCGAACAGAAAGAGTAGCGCCAGTAATACCTGAATGATCCACAAAACGATGCTCATTATCAGTCTCCTTCGTAGCCTGTGACTTGTTTCTTCTTCGCGTAAGCTCCGCAACCTTTGCGTCTCAGCGATGAACCGACCTCAAATACACTCACGGTAGAGACGCCGAGTGCGCAGACTGGGCGCAGAGAATTTCGGATGGAGACAGTACCGCGCCTCCCGATTCCGGAACGACTAAAAATTCCTATGCTACTGCTTTGGTGCTGCTTCGGCCACCAATTTCATTTGCGCCAGGCCCTTCTCAAAATCGCTGCCGATCATCTTGTCCATGTTCATAAAGAGGCTGAACGCCTTTCCTATGAAGTTGTTGTCGCCGGACATGGTCCAGGTAACAGCGGTCTGATTGCCCTGGGGCTTAAAGGTGAAGTCGGTGGCGTTGGTGGCGGCGAAAGGCCTAATGAATTCAAGCTTGATCTTGATCAAATCGCTCGCGTGGCTGTCGGTAATCGTCATGCGTCCTTCGCCGACATCTTTGTTGCCGGTCCAGGCGTAGACGGCGCCGGTTCCCGCCGGTGCGCCTTCGAACGTCTGCTTCATCGCTGGATCGATTTTCGCCCAGGGCGACCAGGCATTCCACTTGTGAAAATCATTTACCTGCGCAAATACGACGGCCGCGGGGGCGTTCATCGTGGCTGAGCGCTCGACCCGATAGTGAGACGGCTGGAGCGCAACGATGACGACCAGCACGACCACAACGACGGCGAGACCAATCAGAATCTTTTTAATCACAGGGGTTCTTCTCCTTAGTTTCCTTCGATGGGGATGTTAGAGCTACTCACATTTTAGCCAGGCGCGATTGAAGGCGGTCGAGGTTTTGCTGATTGGCTTCGACCGCATAGGTTTTTACCTTCTCACATTTCGGCGACCGTTTCGAAGAGCATACGACAGGTGACACGGGTCTCGCCAGCCTGTTCGGCAAACCGTACTAGTGCAGTTTCCCTCGTGCTCTTATTAGCACCGGGACTTTAGCCCGGTGGAAAGAGATCGTATGAAGCCGGAGAGCGTTTAAACGGTTTCCATTCTCGTTCTCGGTCAATGGTCACCGGGCTAAAGCCGCGGTGCTAATCAGAAGCGAAGCTAGCTCAAACTGCACCACTATTCGGCAGACCTATTCGGATATCCGCAATCCACGAGTTTGGCCATGACCTCGAACACGCTACTTCTTCCTGTTAGCGCGTGCCTCATTCTCGGCGATTCGCGCCTTGACGAGCTTCTTCACGAGCGCCGCGGGAAGCGGCTTGTTTGCCGGGAAACGGATGGTGCCCTTGGACGTGTCGTAATGCTTGAGTTCCTTCTTGTACGCGTCTATAACGGCGGAGCCGGGGAAAATACTGCAGTGGTCCTTGAACGCGGCAAAGCCAACCACCATGCCGTGGTGTTTGTACATGGGCATCTGGTAACTGATTACTTCAGAAGCCATCGGCGCTGCGGCTTTGATTGTCTTGCGCAGTTTCTCGAGCGTGGCGCGCGCTTCTTTCGGCACGCCCGCAAGATACTCGTCGACGTCCTTTGCTGGAGCGCTCTTCGCATCGGTCTTTCTCATTTTCTTCTCCTGGTTTTATTACTGAGCGGATCAGGTTTTGTCCGTCAGCTCAGCTGGGGGTACAAACCCCTTCCTCTTTGTTCTCAGACCGCGCGTGATGGTTCCTGATAGAGCCCGAACACATTCCCGGCCGGATCGCTGAAGCGCGCGGTTATCTCTGGCGCATCCATACCGATCGGCTGGACGATCTGCCCCCCACGAGCAATCACTGCCTCGACGGTCGCGGCAACGCTGTCACACATGATGTAGATCAAGATACCGGGCGCCGGCGAGGGTGGCCGGCCGAGCACCCAGGCGCCGCTCACCTCTCCGACTGCGTCGTCAAAGGCGATGCTGCCGTCGCCACGCTCTCGAATCTCCCAGCCAAACACATCCTTGTAAAAAGATACGGACCGCTTGATGTCGAGCGCCGGAATTTCGACGTAGCAAACTTTGCCGTTCTTAAGAGTAGGGTGCTTATTTTCCATGATCTCACTCCTGCAAGTTTGATCAGCCGCAGATTAAACCGGATGCACGCAGATCAGAATTCAATCGAGATTTCGCTCGTTCCTAGTCCGCATCTATCCGTGTTCATCTGCGGTCAAGTCTCTGTGTTAGGCGGCCTGTTCGGTATTAACCATCCACGGAATTCCAAACTGATCGACGCACATGCCGAAGCCCGGAGACCAGAAGGTCTTCTCAAACGGCATTGTCACGGTTCCGTTTTCAGCCAGAGCTTTAAAGATCCGCTCACCTTCGGCGAGGTCCTTCACATGGACCGACACATTCGTCCCTTTGGGCTGTTGATAACGCCCCGGCGGAGCGTCGGCGCCCATCAGTACCTGGTCGCCCACATTGAGTGCCGCGTGCATAATTAGTTTGTGCGTTTCAGCCGGGAATTGCTCAGCGCCGGGCATTTCACCCCAGGTCATCTGGAAGGTGATTTTGCCGCCCAGTACTTGCTCATACAATTTAAATGCGGCCTCGCATTGGCCGTTGAAATTAACATAGGGATTGATGTGCATGATGTTCTCCTTGGCTAGTTGATGATCGCGAAGTCCGGATAGGTCTGGCTTTCTCTGCGTGAACTCCGCGTTCTCTGCGACTCTGCGGTGAAATAAACTTGAAATACACTCACCGCAGAGGACGCCGAGAAAAGCGCAGAGGATTCCAGGTAAAACGTCTATTGTCCCTCTGCCGCTTCCTTCAATTTCGCGATATCAATCTTTTTCATTTGCAGCATCGCTTTCATGACCCTCTGCGTTTTCTCCGGATCTTTGTTCTGAAACAGCTTGGACAAAATGGTGGGAACGACCTGCCATGACAAACCATACTTGTCCTTCAGCCAGCCGCACTGACTCTCCGCCCCGCCGTCAGCAGTGAGCTTGTCCCAAAAATAATCTATTTCTTCCTGCGTTTCGCAGTTCACTACAAAGGATACGGCCTCAGTAAATTTGAAGTGCGGGCCGCCGTTCAATCCCACGAATTTTTGCCCTTCGAGTTCAAATTCCACGGTCATTGCCGTACCCGCCGGTCTACCGGAAGCCTTGGCCCCTTCTCCTTCATATCGGGTGACGCTTCCCACCTTTGAATTCTTAAAAATAGAACAATAAAAATTCGCAGCCTCTTCGGCTTTGTCGTCGTACCACAAGAACGGGGTAATTTTCTGCATGTCAGTCTCCTTTAGGTTTTGCTTCCAAGCTCCGGCCGGTTCTCCCGTCTCCCCTGGGAGAATTAGTTAAAATCTCGACCGGCTTCGGCCTGGCCCTCTACATTATTGTCTCTCTACTTATAAGTCGAACAAGGGGAAGCGAAATCGACAGGTTCAGGAACGTTTGGCAATACTATCCAGAGATTGACGAGCATTGCTAAAGCTCGCCGCAGCCGCTCAGCTAATTCAACTGGTTTTCCGTTTCCGTTTCAGTCGGGGAACATCCTGTGCAAAGTACCACTGATGCCCTTCGGGATCTTCTGCACCATAACGGCGATGACCGTAACCAGTATCCGCGGGTTCCTCGATGACTGTGGCACCGGCTTTCCGCGCGCGCGCCAGATGTTTGTCCACATCATCAACATTGATGTAGAGACTCTGCGTGGCCTGGCCGAGCCGCTTCGGGTTCCGATAACCGGCCCCAGGGCAGCCCATCATGATTAGGTCATCGCCGAGCTTCATCGCGGCGTGATTGATCTTGCCGTCGGTGCCCCGCATCTGGGCGCCGTACTTTCGGAATCCGAACGCCTTCGCTAAAAACTTCAGAGCTCCGTTGACATCTTCATACAAGAGATACGGCGTGATAGCCATGATTGGTTACCTTCTTCTTCAGATGATTTGTAGTTCATACCTTCGGCCACCAGCGCCTGACCTGGCGGCAGTATGCTTCGTACTCTTGCTCGAAAGTACTCCGCAGAATGGGCTCTTCGTAAAGCACGACGAAGAGGTTAGTCACAACAACGAAGGAGGCCCGCATAGACGAGCAACGGCCAGGATTCGTAAAAGAGGGCAGCACCGGCGAGCGCGAGTCCAGCGCCAATGTACATGGGATTCCGCACGAAACGGTAGGGACCACGAATCACCAGCCGGCGCGGCGGATCGAAGGGCGCCGGCGTGCCTCTACCGATCAGGGCGAAAGTGAATATGCACCACAACGCGATGGCCCCGCCCGCCGCCCCGATCACCATGCCGGCAACCTGCGGCAATTGAATCGCCGCCGGGCGCACAATGCCCGACCATGATAAGAGGCGGGCCGGTAAGTAAATGAGCAGCAGGCCGATGAAGAGCGCAGCGTAAGTGATCGTGCGGACGAGAACAAACATATCTATTCCTGGCGCGGAAAAGTGTCAGAAGCCCGACCGTCAGGGAGGGCCTGTCTCATTACGATGCCCTACCTGACGGTCGGGCTTCTGACACACGGCGCGCTGCGAGCCGCCGGATAACGGACTTTTGGTCGCCGTGGCGGGAGTTCTCCCTTTCCTGGTCGGCATGAGTAATCTCCGTGCGCGTCGTTACTCTCCAGGTTTACCGTTACCGACTCTTCTGACGTACATAAACACTCAGGCTTGCTCGTCCGCGCTCGGGCCGTATGAACCGGGCACGGGGATATCAAGCAGGCGCAGGTAAACCGAAAACTGCCCTCGGTGATGAATCATGTGACTCAACGCGAAGTCGCGGAGCGCGGCTGCCCGGGGCTTTTCGACCTGCACTCGGCCCATGATCTTGAGCCTCCACGGCTGCTCCAGCGTATCGTCAGTAGCGCCGGCCAAAGCTTGTTTGCCTTTGGCGACGTTGTCATCGAAAGTCTTAAGAAGGTCTGCCAATGACGTGGCAACGTACGGCTTGTAGGTGGCAGGATTGAAGTCGATTTCGTCCTGATTGAGTATCGCATCGGCCCAACTGACCATTTCGGTTATGTGCGATGCCAAAGCAACCGCCGTAAACGACTTCTGATGCGGACGCCAGTCCAGCTTGTCTTCGGGCAGCCGTTCCAAGTGCTTACGGGTCGTCTGCGCCTCGTGGTCAAACTCCGTAGTCAACGAATCGATCAGCTTCATTGCGTTCTGCTCCTGTTCGAAGGTCTTGCTGAAGAAATCAAACTTGCCACAGAGTCACGGAGTCACAGAGAGAACACGATCGAATCAATCAGAAACTATAGCCCTCAATCCGAGTTGTTCTCATCTCTCTCTTTGTCTCCGTGTCTCTGTGGCTATGGTTAATCTTTCGTCAACGCCTAACTCTTCGTCGCGGCCACCTGCGCGCGCAGGCGCTCTTCCTGCTCCCTCAGTTCGGGAGTGAACTCGTCCCCAAAATCTTCGGCATCGAAGACCTGTCGAATCTCGACCTCAGTGTCCTCGAACGGAGCGCGCTTAAGCCAATCGATCGCCTCTTGCTTCGACTTTACTTGCCAGATCCAATAACCGGCAACCAACTCTTTCGTTTCGGCGAAGGGTCCGTCGATCACAGTCGTCTTTCCGCCAGAGAATTTGACGCGCGCGCCCTTCGAACTTGGATGAAGCCCCTCGCCCGCAAGCATCACGCCGGCTTTCACCAGCTCTTCATTGAACTTTCCCATCTGAGTAAGCAATTCCTTTGTGGGCATCACTCCGGCTTCCGAATCTTTATTGGCTTTTACAATTACCATGAATCGCATCTGTCTTTTCTCCTTCTTGATTTTCTGTCTTAGAGCTCTTAGTCGATTGATGTGCCCCGAGATCGACACCTCGATCGTTCGAGCAGGGGTCACTTAGTTTTCTTTGTTTGCCACAGACCCAACGCAGCTCCGGTCGGATCGGCGATTATGCTGAGCCAGCCCATATCCGGCACTTCGATCGAGTTCTTCACAATCTTCGCGCCCAGAGATTCTGCTTTCTTCGTCGCCGCCCCGATATCGTCTACCAGCACATAAGCCAGCCAAAACGAAGGAACGCCGGGCATTGGATTCTTGAGTAATCCGCCGCCGGTGCCATCCCCGACCTTGATGATCGTGTAGGTATCGCTGGGACCCATCGCCATATCTTCGAGTTCCCAGTCAAACAACTTGCTATAGAATTCCTTCGCCTTGTCGACGTCTGTCGTGTTCAGTTCTACGTGCACAAATGGATTTGCCATTTCATCCTACCTTCCTTTTTTATCGTCTCTGGTGGTTAGTCGAACAGCCACCGGCTCGATCGACATCCTGAACAAAAACAAATCTTAGTTCGCCGGTAGCCCGCCAATTTCCATGACTGGCCGGATCTCGACCGTCCCGAATCGTGCCGGCGGAATTCGTTCGGCGATGCTGATAGCCTCGTCGAGATCGCCGGCTTCGATCACGTAATAACCGCCGAGTTGTTCGCGCGTCTCTGCGAAAGGGCCATCGGTAACCACTTTCTTACCTTCACGCACTCGGACGCTGGTCGCCGTAGCTACGGGATGCAGGGGGCTGGCGTCCAGATACTGACCGCTTGAGTTGAGATCCTGTGCGAGCTGGGCGGACTCAACATAACAGTGCTCTCGCTCTTCGTCAGTCATGGCCTGCTCGTCGAGATAAACCAGTAACATGTACTTCATATTATGTGCCTCCATTGATCGTGGCACGCACATCTTGCGCGTGATTTCACGGGCGAGACGCCCGTGCCACTTCCAAACTCCATTAGTAAGTCCTACGTCTTAGGCCGATGCTGATTCCGCTGTTTCCACCACCGGCCGGATTTCTATAGAGCCCATGCGCGCCGACGGAATTTGAGCGGCGATCCTCGTTGCCTCGTCCGGGTCCGTCGCCTCGATCATAAAGAAGCCGCCGAGCTGCTCGCGCGTCTCGGCAAACGGACCGTCGGTCACCAGTTGTTTACGGTCGCGAACGCGGACGGTGCTGGCCGCGGTCGTCGGCTGCAACTGGTTGCCCATCAGATATTGCCCGCTGGACTGAAGCTGTTGCCTCAACTCGCGGTACTCAAGGTAAATCTGCTGACGCTCGGCCTCAGTGAGCTGATTCCATGTTTGCTCATCATGGTAAATCAATAACATGTATTTCATATCTGTGCCTCCATCGGTTGTGGCACGCGCATCTTGCGCGTGATTTCACGGACGGGACGCCCCGTGCCACTTTCCAAACTACTTCTGCTATTAGATCGAACGGCGAGCGCACGGATCGACACTTCGCCCGAATATTTTTATTATCAAAGACTAAAACCCGCCCCGCGTATGCAGGCGGTACTGACAAAACATGCTTTCCAGCGCCAATATGGCCGCCGACGCAGTGTATCAGTCCGACTGGGGGCGAATTGTTGCCACCTTGATTCGGCAATTTGGCGATTTCGATGTGGCTGAAGAGTCAGCGCAGGAAGCCTTTGCCGCCGCCGTCGATCAGTGGCGAGTTGATGGCGTCCCGGAAATCCCGCGGGCCTGGATCATTCAGACGGCAAAACACAAAGCCATCGACCGCATCCGTCGGCAGAACCGTTTCCAGGAAAAACTTGAATCTTACGCCGAGTTAACTCCGTCGGTTGAAGAGCCTGAGTATGACACCGAAGAAATTCCCGATGATCGCTTGCGCTTAATCTTCACCTGTTGCCACCCAGCGCTGGCGCCCGAAGCGCAGGTAGCGCTGACGCTGCGCACGCTGGGCGGTCTGGAGACCGACGAAATCGCGCGCGCGTTTCTGGTTCCAGCGGCGACAATGGCGCAGCGGCTTGTGCGCGCCAAGCGGAAGATTCGCAATGCCGGGATTCCTTATAAGGTGCCTGACACAAACGAACTGCCTGCGCGCCTGGATGCGGTGCTCACCGTGATCTATCTCGTCTTCAACGAAGGCTACGTTGCCACTCGAGGCGAGCCGCTGGTAAGGACCGATCTCTGCAATGAAGCCATCCGGCTGGGACGCCTTGTCAGACTGTTGATGGCGCCGCCGCCGCCCGCAGAGGTAACCGGTCTGGTCGCCCTCATGTTGCTACATGATTCGCGGCGCGATGCTCGTCTAAATGAGGCCGGGGATCTCGTCGTACTTGAAGAGCAGGATCGAGGCCGTTGGGATCAAGAGCAGATCACTGAGGCTCTGCCACTGGTCGCCGAGGCGCTGCGCCCTGGTTCAGGGGATGAACTTGGCCCGTTTTCCCTGCAGGCCGCGATAGCCGCCGAGCATTGCAGGGCGCCGCGCGCCGAAGATACAGACTGGCACCGCATAGTTAGACTCTACGATCTCCTGGAGTTCGTGCAGCCTTCTCCGATCGTGTCACTGAACCGCGCGGTGGCAATCGCGATGGCGGAAGGGCCGCAACCGGCGCTGGCGTTAATCGACGCGCTCGCGGCTGAACTTGCGGACTATCACCTGTTGCATGCCGCGCGCGCCGATCTGCTGCGGCGCATTGGATCTAAAGAGGAAGCAGCGCAGAGCTATGAGCGCGCGCTTGCTTTGGTGACTAATGAGAGCGAGCGACGATTCCTCGAGCGGCGTCTGCGCGAAGTTCAGCCGACCGCCTGATTTGGATGCCGGGTTACAGTATCGGAGGACTTCAGAACTTCTTATGAACGACAATCCGTCTGAACATGTCGTTGTGCTGCCCGCGGCAGCGCTTAAACATTTGCAGGAGCTGCGGCGCAACCTTTTGCATCTTCACAAGACTCTGTTGGACATGGAGCGCGCGGATTTCGAACGGATCTCCGGACGCCTCACGAGTGGCGAGTTATTGCAGCTCGTTATCAATCATGCGCAGTTTGCATGGCTGCGTCAGATCTCGGCGCTGGTCGTGCAAATGGATGAAATGCTTGGCGCGGAAGAGCCGGCGACAAAGAGCGACGTGGACAACCTGCTCGACCAGGCTCGCCTGCTATTCACTTCGTCGGCGGACAAAACATTTAGAGAAAAGTATCAAGCTGCTTTACAGCGTGCGCCCGCCGCAGTGATGGCCCACGCGGAAATAGCGAAACTTCTGCGCGGAGACGATAACGCGTGGGATTCGTAGTCAGATTATTTTGGTTGCGACGTACGCGGTCGGATTCTTGTAGGTCATTTCTCCAGCAGCCGCGGCGCCGTCGCGGATGATGACGGGAACCTGAGTCGAGTTTGGTAAGCTGTGTTCCGCGAAGAGAGGGAAATTGAGATGGGCATCAATGATTGGCGTTCGCGGATTGACGAGCTTGACGGCGATCTCCTGCGTTTGCTCAACGAACGCGCTCGCCTCGCCCTGAAGGTCGGCGAATCGAAGAAGGAAGCGGGCGCGTCGCTTTGCGATCATACGCGGGAGCGCGAAGTGATCGAGCGTATGTGCGAAACGAATGATGGCCCCCTGGACGATCGGGCAATCGTAGAACTCTATCGGGCCATCATTCACGAATCCCGCCGCATTCAAAATCTCGCCACCCAACCGAGTCATGAACCAGCTGCGCCTGCTCTTTCCATGGAGGGCCAGGAAGCACTGCGCGTCGCTTTTCAAGGCGCCCGAGGCGCATTTAGTGAAGAGGCTGCGGTCAAACTCCTTGGTGAAAACATCACGCTTGTGCCGCGAGCAACCTTCGAGTCGCTGTTCGCGGCGATTGACGATCGAGCCGCAGACTGCCTTCTGGCGCCCATCGAAAACAGTTTGGCTGGGTTCGTTCATGCCTGCTATGACCTGCTGTTGGATAGCAAACTGTATATTTCCGGCGAAGTCATCATTCCAATCCATCACTACTTAATTGGTTGTCCGGGCGCGTCGTTCGATCGGATCGCTACAGTTGAGTCGCATCCGGTGGCGCTCGATCAATGTCGTCGCTTTCTGGCGGCCAATCCACAGATTCGCCGCATCGCCGCGGAAGACACCGCCGGGAGCGTCGCGCGAGTAGTTGCGCAGGCTGACACCACCCGCGCGGCCATCGCCGGCAAACGAGCAGCAGAGCAATACGGCGGAGTGATTCTTCGTGAGCATCTGGAAGACAGCAGCGAGAATTACACGCGCTTTCTTTTACTGACCCCAACGGAGAAATCTTCCGGCGACCCCAATAAGATTTCATTGGTGATCGATCTGCCGCATCAACCGGGCGCGCTGCACAGCGCGCTTGAGCCCTTCGCACGGCGGGGGATCGACTTGCTAAAGATCGAGGGTCGCCCGGTTAAGGGCCGGCCCTGGGAATATTGCTTCTATGTCGATCTGCGAGGCTCTCCGAATGACAGCGAAGTTACGTCCGCGTTGAGCGAGTTACGTGATCGTCGTATGGAGACTAGAATCCTTGGGGCCTACCGATCGGCGGTCGTGCCGGCAGGTTAGACCGAACTAATATGACTAAAGCAGATTGTGAACCATGCCAGTGCTTATCGTTCTGGATGAGAGGCAACTTAAGGCCGGGAGCGCAGACGTCCCGTCCGCACAGCATGCGCATTCTTTTCTTGAAGCCAAATCGTCCAACGCTGCTCGCGCTTCACACTCAGTGTGACGAGCCGTCCGCGCTTCCAGCAATGAGCTATGTGAAACCTAAAGTCGATGATCCTAATCCTTACTCCTGATATCCAGCCGGAAAGCGATAGCTATCGGCAACTGATGGCCCAGATCTCTCGGCTTCCCAACATCCAGTTGCGCGTTCATCGCGAGCAGGGAGCAGAGCACTCGCTGACTGAGATCTATCTAATCGGTAACACGTCCTCAATATCCCTCGAGGAGATGAAAGAGTTGCCAGGCGTCGAGCGGGTAGTGCGGGTTTCGGAAGAATATCGCGTGCTTGGCCGGCACAAAAATGATGGGCGATCGGCTCATTTCGATTATCAGGGCTTGCGGTTTGGCCAGGACACACTGCACGTCTTTGCCGGGTTGTGCACGGTCGACACGCCCGAGAACGTCCAAGGAATGATGCGCGCGTTGCGCGACAACGGCCAGGTTTGCACGCGGATGGGGGCTTACAAACCACGCACGAGTCCGTACTCGTTTCAGGGGCACGGCAAGCAGTGTCTGCCTTACGTTTTTGAGTTGGCGGGAAAGTACGGGATCAAGGTGATCGCGATGGAGGTCACGCACGAATCGCACATCGATGAGATCAACGACGCCCTGCGGGAAACGGGTGGGTCGACCGGCGTGATGCTCCAGATTGGCACCCGCAATACACAGAACTTCGAGTTGCTTAAGATAGTCGGGCGGCAGAAGGATTACCCAGTACTACTCAAGCGCGGCTTCGGAATCACTCTGAGTGAGTCTCTGAACGCCGCTGAGTATTTGGCCACCGAAGGAAATCGGAATGTGGTGTTCGGACTCCGCGGCGTTAAGTCTAACCTCGCCGACCCACATCGCAACTTTATCGATTTTGCTCACGTGCCGGTAGTGAAGGCCTTGACGCGCATGCCGGTCTGTGTCGACCCCTCGCACGCAGTTGGATCGCGGCGGGCCGGACCGGAAGGCATTCTGGACGTCATGCATGTGGCCGCACAGGGCGTCATCGCCGGAGCCAACATGGTCCTGGCGGATTTCCATCCCGCACCGCATCAGGCGCTGGTCGATGGCCCGCAAGCCCTGCTGTTGGAAGAGCTGCCGCGGTTTCTGGAAGATGTGCAGATCGCTCGCGAGGCTTATGAGAAGCGTCTTGCTCTCGCTCAACGTTATGTCAATACCGATCACGTGGCAGGCTGATGAAGAAATAAAATTAGCCACAGAGACACGGAGCCACAGAGACACGGAGAAAGACGAGCACAAAGAGAGTAAGGGTTGTTGGCATTTCTGCTTGATTCCGATCTCTGTGACTCTATGTATCTGTGGCGATCTTCTTTCATTCAAAGCCGCAAGCCTACAAACTCGGCACTATTTTTTCCACATCGACAGAAACGTAATGCCGGACAGATAGAATAATCTCAATCGGCGAATTCATCCGGTCGTAAAACTGTGCGTGTATCATCGTCTCGTCATCTTAAGTCAAGGGTTCTGGCTGGCACTCGAAAAATTTTTGTGAAAGGAGACGGCATGAATTACAATGCCGGCAAAATCCGGGACATGGAACAACGAAAAATGGCGTTTCTATTTTCTATTCTGCTGGGTTTTTTGATCTGTCCAATCGCTTACAGCCAAAGCGTTGTGATCTATGAAAATCCAAACTTTGGAGGACGCAGCCAGACAATCAGCGTCGGTGATCATAGATTAGGCTCTGACTTCAACGATATCGCTTCCTCAATAAGAGTACCGAAAGGGCTGGGAGCCATAATATACGAACACGCCGGCGACAAAGGCGGTTACGGGATATCGGTAGATTTGCTGGAAGACTGTCCCGATTTATCAAAATATAATTTTAGCGACAAGGTATCTTATATCTCGGTCTTCAGCACTAACCGTCAAGGTTTTTTCTGGGCGCGTAACAACATACAAAACGGGCAATTTATAGCAGGTCATTGGGAACGTGTCAGGGCGAGGGGAAATCCTGTAAATACAGTTCCAGTGGTATCTCCGCCATTAGCGCCGCCGCCACCGCCGTTCGATTTAACCGGAACCTGGACTGCCGACGATGGGGGAATCTATTATCTGCGGCAGCTTGGAAGCACAATTTGGTGGGCTGGTTTGAGCAACGATGCGCCACAAGGTGTCACTGACTTTCAGCAAGGCTTGCGTTTTACAAATGTCTTTCGGGGAACGATTCAAGACAATACAATTGTCGGAACGTGGGCAGGTGTTCCTCGAGGGAAATCCTTACCGAGCGGTACTCTGACTTTGCGGATCATTCCGATCGGATTCCCTTTGGGCAACGTCCTCGAGACGCAAACCCAGACGGGTGGCTTTAACGGAAAACGATTGACGATTGTGGTTCCGAGAAATCCTCCCTCCTGTGACAGCATAACCGCCGCGTCGAATGATATCCGTTGCAAATTCAATCGGGTGAAAAAGAACGATGACAGCACTTTGTACGACAACTTGAAGCCCCAGAAAGACAATGTCGTAGTCTTTGGAACCGTTAGCACGCCCTTGACTCTGGCTTATCCTGCCAATGCCGGCCGTAACTATTCGGACTTCATCAAAACCTGGAATGGCGGTGACGGCAATTATGACGGGGACATCGACTTCAATGTACGGATAGACCGCGTCAAGCTCGATGCGCAACAGCCCAACTTTTGGAACAGGAGTGACGGCTGGCTCTACTGGCCTGTCAACGGCGTCATTGCCAAATTGAATGGCTCCCAAAACAGCGTACACTCTGAAGCAATGATGTATGGCAGGACTGACGGCGGTCGCCGGGCCCTATTGCCAGGGTGGAATGAGAATGGCGCCAACAGCGTTCTGTGGAACGGATTTCCCATGAACGGGTTTGTCGGCTCCCTTCCTGTAGCTGCACGCGTGAGAATCAGTGGAGTCCTGGTGCTGGACTGCGGTCATGGAATCACGCATGACTGCGCCGACGACGATGGAGACCCAAATAACCTGGAGATCCATCCGGTTTACTCTATTGATGTCCTTCAGGATTTTGCCCCACGTCGTCCCAACGCCGACCTAACCGGCGTCTGGGCAGCAACTGATGTAGGAACCTATTACGTTCATCAAGTAGGCAATACAGTTTGGTGGTTGGGACTTAGTCGGGATCGCGGACTAACTTTTGCCAATATCTTTCAGGGTACGATTCAGCCAGGAACTACTGCCGGCGAAACCAGCATTACAGGCGACTGGGCGGACATCCCTCTGGGAACTCTCCGAGGTAATGGCACCCTCAGTCTCCGCAGCGATCATAGCCGCCGCACGGACTCGCCGACCACCCTTAATAAGATCAATTTTACCGGTGGTTTTGGCGCTCAAAGATGGGAAAAGCTGTATGATCGCGCTGTCGAAGTTCCGGAGAGATGCAAAGGGGAAAAGGCGAATTTAGCAAACCTACAGAGATCCCTGAAAGAGAATCAAGCGGAAATTCGTCGCCTGGAATCCGCTTACAGCAGAGCTCCTGCTCAAGAGAAACAGGCAATTCAACTGGACCTTAAGGACGCTCGAGCCACAGAGCGCGATTTGCTTCAGCAAATAAGCAAGGCGCAACAACTTCTCAGACTATGTCTGAGCAGGCCGGCATTACCGGTGTCCGTCGGAGATGTCGTGCCCGAGCGCTAGCGTCCGATTCTTTTCTGATCGTTTTTGTCTCCGAAGCTTAATAGCTTTTTTCGGCAATCTGCCAGAGAGGAGTAAGAATATGAGAAAGACCACCCATCCGTCTGCATTCGTTCGAGCGCCAGCTGTATTGGCGCTGCTCGCAGCTTCGCTTCTTTTCGCAGTTGCGCTTTCATATCAACCGTACGGAACATTTGCCTCTCCACCGCAAGAACCTGACGGTAAGGTTACACACACCGTCAGCGGGAACACAGAAACCTGGCGCATAGACGAGCCAAACGTGAAGAAACCAATAATTGAATTTCAACAAATCCGTTTCCAACCGGGTGACCAGGTGAGGGTCACGGCCGGCGGTTGCGTGCAAACCGGCGGGCATGGGAAGACTTGGAAACGGTACCTGGACCCCCTACCTGAATCTGACCAACTTTATCACGGCATGATCTTAATCCCCGGGGCCATCGGGCAATTGCCGGCTAATGATCTCTCAAGGTTCGCGCGCATCTTGATCGAAAAAGGCCACACCTTCACTGTTAAGGCGATCACGGAGCCGAGAAAGCAACACTTGTGGCTGGGCTATGAAGACGATGGCTATGGCGATAACGGCTATTGGGGACAGGACGAAGGCACACAAGGTCAGTGCCGGATTGGGAATGGATGGGTTGAACACGCGTTTGTCGTCATAACCATCACCCACGGGGGAACGCTACCAACGGGCAACGTTGCTCCGTTTGATATCTCAGTGAACACCGTCACCCCGAATAACCCTCAGGTTGACGACAATTTGATTCTGTTCAACCCGATGTGGGGAAGGCAAATAACTAATCGAGGCGAGCTGCCGGATGCCAGCCAATGTGGAGGAGGGAACCCTTATTCGTCTCCATGCACCACGCAGCCGACCTCGGAAGACAACGGGACTCTATGCTCCCTGCATGGCAATGATGGACATCACAATTGGGCGGCAGGCACCTATGAGGGAACCATCTTTTGGAATGACAAGTCCTGCGATGTCTGCGACGACGATTACAACTTCAGGTTAGTAAGACAAGACGACGCGGGCATGACCACGCAAAATAAGGTTAAGGCCGAAGCGATGAGAAAAAGCATGAAGCTGGAGTTCTCTTCGGATGAAACCATAGATCATTTTGAGACTCCCTGGTGGAACTCATTCCACGAGGCAGTCGACAGAGATGGCTTTAGCTCCGCGAACGGCATGATAACGAACGCATCCGGAAACCCCGGAGCGTTCGCCATTGTAACGGGATTGATCAGTCTTGATTGCCCGCATAGTTGCGCCAGCGAGCTACACCCGGTTTGGGCCATGGCCATACGAGTGAAGGACGATCCATCTGATGAGACCTGGGCGATTTTCGTGCGCAGGTTTGGCGACGAAGGTTTCTGTAGTGACGAGCAACATTACCTGGACGATTTGCAGGGCAATACATACAGTTTTCGATTACCCTGGAGACCGGGTGCATCGTCAGTGGGCGTTTCTCCCGCTACCGTTTTCGAATCAGAACTCGGTCAAGCTACCGCTGGCATGTCAGTAGCGCAAAATCAGGGAGTGCTCGTTTCATTTACCATGCCAGTGCCTCAGTCGGGTGAGGGCGAGATGGTCAATGGTGAGTTGCATCTGAAATGGACAATTTCCGGAAGAGTGTTTCAGCCACATGGCACTTTAAGCACTGCCACGACTCGCACCACCAGGCCGCCTCGTGTTATTGGCACCACCACCATCGGCCCGCAGGCGGAAGGAGAGGAGCCTGAGGTCGGCTTCGCTCAGTTGGTCAAAGGAATGACCCCGGCCCAGCGCCAGACTTTCGATGCCAGAATTCCGCAGAAGTCTATCTCGCATAATAAAGTGCCCCTGAGCTTCGCTGCTCCGAGACAGGTAGCAGCTCTGCCAACGCGATCACTGGCACTGCGTGCTCGAAGGCCAAGGGTGAGATCAGTGCCCGATACTCAGAAGAAAGCAAAGGATCAGCAGAAACTCGACGCCCTGCACGCGGTCTACGGTAACAACATACCCGGTTTTATTAGCGGCCCTCGGGTGCTGCGTCCGAGATGATTTGGTGCAGCCCAAAATAGTCTGGGCTGGTCAACTGAGATTCTCGTCTGAACTCGCCACAGAGTGGGCTGGGCAACGGACTAAATATCCGTTGCCTCAAGCAGTGTATCGAGCGCCGCGGGCCACCGAGTCTCGAAGTCGACTTCCCGTTGGAGCCCGCGATCCAACAGAGTTTGGATTCGCTGCTGTGCTTCAGGCCACGTCAGCGCGGTCGTAAAGGAGGTAAGGGCGTCGAGGAGTCGATCGGCGGATGGCAACGAGACTTGATTAATAAGATTCTTCGCCGCCGCAATCGCATTCCGGTCAAAAGATGCAATCCGGCGCGCGAGCGCGTCGACGAAGCTGTCCAGCTCCGCGTCCGGAAGTGCTCGGTTGACGTATCCGTATCGTTCCGCGGTATCCCCATCGAAGTCGTTCGCGCCGAGAACGATTTCAAGCGCGCGCCCGCGGCCGACCAGGTGTGGGAGGCGTTCCGCGCCGCCGCCGCCTGGATGCAGTCCCACGCCGACTTCGGGCTGGCCCAATCGCGTGTTCTCGCGCGACACGAAGCGCATGTCGCAGGCGAGGACGAACTCGCTGCTCACGCCCCGGACGCAGCCTCGGATCTTCGCGATGCTGACCACGGGTGACTTGGTGAGACGGACGAATGTATCCAAAAGGATCGGGAGGCCGGAAGGCCCGACAGCTGTCATGATGTTTCCGATCTTGCCGGTCAAATCAAAGTGGGCAAGGTAGAACTCAGGATTCGCGCTCTCGAATACTACGACGCGCAGGCTCGGGCTGGCGTCCATACGTGTCAGCAAATCCTGGAGACCTTCGAAGATGGTGGCGTCTACAACGTTGAAAGGCGGATAGTCGAACACGACCCTCCAGTACGCAGACGTTTCCTCAATGACCTGCACGGGTGCCGTCGATTTAGTCTCAGTCATGGTTTCGCTCCTTAGATCTCGAATGAGCGGGCCGGCGAGGTGATCTTCTTCTCTTCATAGGAACGCATCCGCGCAAGCCCAGCTTCGGAGATACACAATTTCAGAAAAAGGTTTCGTTCGAGCGCCAATCCCTGCGCCAGCGGCGTCTCGGTGGCGTTGCGGACGAGGCGCTTGATGTACGCAAGCGATTCCGGCGTATGCGAACACAGGCGCCGTGCGATCTCCATCGCGCGATCGAGGGCCTTACCGCTGACGGTTTCGTGCACCAAGCCCTTCCTTTCGGCTTCACGCGGACTGAGTGCCTTACCCATGAGAATGTGCATGAGCGCGGCTGGCATTCCGATGGTGCGCGGCAGCCTTTGAGTGCCGCCGGCGCCGGGAAGGAGACCAAGCTCTGCCTCCGGCAATCCGATCAGGTATTCGCCGTCCTCAGCGATACGAAGATCGCAAGCTAACGCAAACTCGAAAGCGCCGGCCAGGGCCGTGCCGGAAATAGCCGCGATTACTGGTTTTGGCATGCTCTCGCACAGCGCCATGGCCTTATCGAAGAATCCCCCATTGTAGGTCGCGTTCTCGGGCCACTGGCGGCCGGAAGCGCGCAGGGACTCGGCGATCTCGATAAGCGCAGGAATATTAAAATGACGATTGAAATAACCGGGCGCGCCTCCGGTTACGACGACTACACAAACGTTAGCGTCGCCCGCGAATCCCTCCAGCGCTTCGGTGAGCACGTCGCCCATCTCAGCATCGAAATAGATGCGCTTGGGGCTGCCCAATGTAATGACCGCAATTCCGTCGGCCACTTTTGTCGTCAGAACATCGGCGTTCATCGGGTTCTCCTGACTTGGAACGCTTTGTTTTTCTCATGTCACTTCTACACGGACATTTTTCGATCAAAACAATTCGCTGTTGCGATCCTGGCGCAAAATTGTTGGTTTTCTCATCAGCTCACAACTTCCAACGGATACACACCACTCCAAAACTGCTTCAATCTCGATCTACGCTCGCGAAAAATACTGCCTGAGGCCAAAAACTAAGCCGCTGAACGGCATGCCGAGCGCGCCGTAGACGGCCTCAGCCTCCGGCGCCGCATTATCGGCCAAAATCTCAACCGCGACGTTGGAATAGCACACGGGAATGACACCGGCGCGCTGCATGCGCAGGATTCCCATATCAACCTGAGTCTGACTGAAGCCACCCGATGCATCGATGACTGCATAACTCTGGAAGCCGTCGGCAAGGGCAGCCATGGCCGGGAACGCGAGACACACATCAGTGGAAATGCCCGTGACGATGAGGTTCTTGCGCCCAGTCGCCTTGACTGCATCCACGACACGCTTCTCGTCCCAGGCGTTGACCGTAGTGCGTTCAATGACCGGCACGCCGGGTAAAACCTCGGCGAGTTCGGGGATAAGCGGTCCCCACATTTTCTCAGTGGTCGTGGTCACAATCACGGGCACTTTGAGCACGAGCATTGCTCGTGTCAGACCAACGATGTTGTGCTTGAGTTGAAGGACGTCGATGTCACGAATGCCTGTGTACAAACCGACCTGGTGATCCACCAGGAGTAGCAGGGTGTTATTGCTTGTCAGACGTTCAGGGCGCTGCGTTGAACCGGCCGTCATAACTCCTCCTCTGTCCTTTTGTGCCTCTCCTGCGGCAACCTTTTTACAGCTCGACGAAAGCATCTCCGTTCTGCGAGGTCATAATGTTCGTCCCACTCATCGTATGATCAAGGCTGGCTGCCCTCTTACAGAATCTTGCTGGTTTGTTTAATTGCCTAAAAATGAGTCGTCCTTTATCTAACTTGTGTGTTGCTATCGTCCGATCAGTAATGTCGGAACCCGTTTAGACTCCTCACTTTTTCAACATGGTAGATAGAGGGACTGACGGGCTCTTGTAGAATCCGGCCCGTTTTGTAATTTCCAATCGGATGAAACCAAGAAATTGCGGTGTCGTATCGTGCGAGCGGCGAGATACTTCGACCGGCTGTTCACCCGCTGGCCATCAGTATTCGGAGGTGAGATTATTCGTCGTGGGCGCCTGCCCCATTCTGATTGAACCGCCGCCAACGTGAAGGAGTCGTGCGCTCGATCCGGTTAAAGGTCCTGGTAAAGGATGCCTGGTCATAAAAACCAGATCGCAATGCGATCTCTACGAGAGGCTTATCGCTATCGGCAAGCAGGTGTTTTGCATGATCGATCCGAAGCCGGATCAAGTACTGATGAACGGACGTCCCAAAACTATGACGGAAACGGCGGGCGAAGTGACTTGCCGAAAGCGAGCACGCAATTGCTAATTCGTCGACAGAGATATTTCCCTCGAGACTTGCCCGCAGCATCTCCTCGGTACGGAGCTTTTGCCACGCCTCGAGACCTTGTCGTGGACTGCTCGCGAACTTCGGCGTACCGCAATGGTGCTGCAAAGTGTGGGCGCCGAGCACCATCGCGATATGGTCTAGTGCCAACCGATCGAGAGGCTCTCTGTGCCTGACAGGGGTGAGAATGCTCTTTGTCATTTGAGCCACGACCAGGTCCTCGATGAAGAATACTTCTTGAAGTTGAAACGCGGGTGATACGCCGTTGTCCAGCGCAATCCGAATGAGCAATTCCTTGGAAAAGTAATAGTGCAAATAATCGAATGGGCCACGAACCCACATCTCCATCGGACAATTCAGATCGATATATGTCGTCGCGAATGGGATCGCTCGTGTGACTCCAACCTCGCGCCCGTCGTATCGTGCTCTCCATTGCCCGACCGCTGACGGCGTAAGCGAGACACAGATGAGGATGGCGTTATCAGCGGGGTACTGCGGGGCCTTCTCCATCTCTCGCGGGCCTGAGCGGAGACGCGTCACCGCGAACTCAGGCTTTTGGTCGTGACCTAAAGCTCTGCAATCGTAGGCCGGCGCACTAAACACATTGGCCAATGATGAGCCAAACATCAGCGGGCCCGACTTAGCAAGACGCACCGCCGAGGCTCCAGTTTGATTATTGAGGGAAACGTCTTTCAAAACCCCAATCTGCGCCTCTTTCGATTAATCACGCTTCTTGGTGACTCGTCCGCGTCATTACGACGCCGCGCCGCGAAGCGACCGCTGGTTTTCCGCTAGTCTAACACCATAAGTTTGTGTTCCCGAGCGTCGGACAGCAATGAGTCACGCTGCTAAGCGGGCGTCGGAGCGCGGGCTCTCCGGCTGTCACCGTGTTTGCCTGTTCCCTTGATGCCGTCAGCTCGCATTGATTCTTTCCGTCCTAACGCTTCTACCTGAGCCACGAATCTCTGCAGCAATGGCGACGAATTGTCCTTTTTCCAAATTAGGTTAAATGGGAGCCGGACATCCATATCAACAACTGGGAGCAAAACGATACCTCGGGGACAGTGCCAACGCACTGTTTCGGGTTGCCAGGAGAGTCCAATCCGGCACTGAACAAGACCCAAATTGGTGTC
>DASQAF010000002.1:0-15298 GCA_035635855.1 Pyrinomonadaceae bacterium | reverse complement strand
AAGGTTCCGTTGCCATCGTTGTGATAGAGGAAGTTTGCCGCGGCATCATTAGCTTGAAAAATATCCATCCGTCCGTCGTTATCATAATCCAGCGCAACGACGCCTAAACCTTTGCCCTTCGGGTTGGCGATTTTCGCCTTTTCGCTTACATCGGTAAAAGTTCCGTCTCGATTGTTGTGAAAAAGCCTGGCTGATGAACCTTTGAAATTTGCGATTGAGCAGTAGGGCTTGCCGTCATAGAGGGTGCAGGGAAGGTTCTTTTCGTCGTAAGTGAGGTAGTTGCAAACATACAGATCCAGGTAACCGTCGTTGTCATAGTCAAAGAAAGCCGCGCTGGTTCCCCAGAGGGAATTGTTGACCCCTGCTTGTTCAGTCACATCGGTGAATGTCCCATTTCCGTTATTGCGATACAGTTTGCTTGCGCCGAAGCCGGTTATGTAAATGTCGGGCCAACCATCGTTGTTATAGTCTCCCACAGTCAAACCCATACCTCGCATGCTATTTGAGATACCCGCACTCTCAGTGACGTCCGTGAAGGTGCCGTCGCCGTTATTGCGGTACAAAACGTCTCTTAACGCGCTGCTTCCGGCGGGCTGCGGATTTTGCGAGTAGCAAACGAGATAGATGTCCAGTAAGCCATCACCGTTATAGTCGATGAAGCCGCCGCCGCCGCCCATCGTCTCAATTAGATATTTTGGTCCGGGGACCAGCGTTTTAATGCTCCACTTAATCCCTGCCGCAGCCGTGACATCGACAAACTGGATTGGCGTTGCTGCTTTGCCGGTCGTTACCGCGATTTGTTCCGAGCCGAGCGAAGCCATCAATAACACGAGGCAGCACAGGGTCAATAAAGAGGAGCAGACTCTTTTCGTCTTTGCGCCTTTGCGCAAGATTTTGCTTGTTGTGGACGCCGACTGGTAAGTCATAGGAAAGGCAGTTTCTCGCAAAGGCGCAAAGACGCAAAGAAAGAATAACATCAGATTACTTAGCCGCAGTCGTGGCCAGCATTGTGACGCGTTTCTTCCATTCCGCCGGCGTGGTCGATCGAAGTCGGGGTAACTCAGCGGCGGCGATCACCAGCTTGCGCACGCTTGTAATAACGACAAACTCAAGCGCCGCTTTTGGTTTTGCTGCTTCGTCGAGCCTGGCCAACTGTGCGCTACGCCACTCAGTTGGAGGCGCATCACCCGACGATAAATAAGACATCGCTTCCAATCCAGCTTCCGCGATATCCGATAAAGTATTTGCCAACGGTCTTGCCTCTTGCAGAGCAGGTGAGCGATCGATCATCGGCTCCAGCGCGCGACTTGCAGTTTGCCATTCAGCCAGTGCGTGTTCGAGGTTCGGCCGATAGAGCGCAAAGCGCGGCGCATCGGATAGGAAGGCGTCGACGTTCGCAGCGAACTGACGGGCCGCTTCGCTATCCGGCCGAGCAGCATCGACCAGCCCTGTTAGCGGACTCAGCATCGTCTGCGGCCGCATTTGATAGCGGTGGTATTCCTTTACGGGTTCGATTATTGAAGCCAGTGTGCGTAGTGGTCCCGTGTCCTCACTCGCCGCCAGGCGGCGGAGCAACATGCCGTAATTCTTTTCGTGAGTCAGTCCCAACTCTTCCAGTTGACGACTGATCACCGACAAGCGCCGGTACATGTCGTCAATGTCAGTCACATTTCGCGGCGACCAAAGCCGCTCGGCGATGGCCGCCGTGCGCGGCCAGATGCGCGAGTCAATTGTCTCCGGGCTCACCCATTCGCCCCACATGGTGGCTTCGCCGCCGAGAACATGTTTCGTTTCCTCCGCGGTAAGAGTTGTGTTCTGGGGAATTGGATCCGCCAGATAGTGTTGCGACGCCGGGAAAATCAGATCGATGTAATAGCCCGCTGACAAAATCCCGTTATAACCTTTCTTGGCGGCGTCTGCGAGCGATGCCGGCCCGCGCCACGAGTGAATAATTGCGTCTTTGGGCAGATCCGGATGCAGTATTTCTTCCCAGCCAATCATTTTCTTGCCGTGCTTCTGAAGGATTTTTAAGAGGCGTTGATTAAAGTAAGCCTGCAAGGTGTGATTGTCTTTGATGCCTTTCGCTTTCATGAAGGCCTGGATTTGCGGATTGCGATCCCACTGCTTGCCTTCGTTCTCGTCACCACCGATGTGCATGTAGGCGTCAGGAAAAAGAGCTGCCATCTCTCCCAGGAAAGTGTCAAGAAACTTGTAGGTCTGCTCGCGGGTCGGATCGAGCGCCGGCTCAAAGATTCCCGCGCCACGCTCAATTTTGTAAGGGCCGGGAGCGCTGCCTATCTCCGGATAACCGACCAGCCAACTCGTGCTGTGCCCGGGAATATCAAACTCGGGCATTACCCGAATGCCGCGATCACGAGCGTAGGCAATGATCTCGCGCACCTGGTCCTGGGTGTAGAAACGACCATCGGACCCGAGCGTGTGGAGCTTGGGCAACTTCTTGCTCTCGACGCGAAAGCCCTGGTCCTCTGACAGGTGCCAGTGGAAGACGTTCAACTTTACTGCCGCCATCGCATCGAGATTCCGTTTGAGAACTTCCAGCGGCTCGTAGTGACGGCCGACGTCGATTAGTAAACCTCGCCAGGGGAAGCGCGGTTGATCTTGAATCTTGATACCGGGCAGATAGTATCCTTCGCGATCTCCCTGAAGCAGTTGCAGAAACGTCTCCAGTCCGCGCAACGCGCCCACGACTGTCGGCGCGACCAGCCTTGCCTGCTTGTCGGTTACTTCCAGGCTGTAGCTTTCGTTTTCACCGAGAGAGGGAACGATGTCGCCTGCCCGGTCGCATTCGATCACAAGTGTAGCAGTGCTTTCATCGGCCGCGGGGTCAGCCGGCAGAGTCAGAACTGTTCGTCCCGCAAGTCGCGTGAGCATGCGAGCGATACCGGCGCGCAACCGATCGTCTGTATAGTTCTTGACTGCCACTTTAAAACCGCCGTTGACGGGCAAACGGCCGGGCTGCCTTTGCACTGAGGCCGGCACCGGCATGAGATTCAGTTGGCCCGACGCGATCTCGTTGAGTGTGATGTTCTGTCCGTAAATAGCGGAGGCCAGGCTCAAAGCACAGGTTGCGATCAACATTAGCTCGCTGTATCTGGCAATCTTCATAAGTAGCAAAGTTTTCACCTTCGTTCCGGGAGAATGGTTTGTCTCGCAGAGAGAGACTCTAAGCACGCACCACCAGTGTTTTCAGTGCCGCGCCAATCGTGTAGTGCTCAGGTGTTAGGCCGCCGCGCTCCTACGTGTTACGACCTTTCGAGAGCCTAAGCAGGCGCCAGGCCCAAAGAGATAAACCTGCCGCTACGACGGTGATGAGAAGGAAAAACGGCTCCCTGGCAAGATGCGGCCATTCCATGATGATCCGCAAGAGATGGGCCAAAGTCAGCAGCGCAAAGACTGCGCCGGTAGTTATCAGATATGCTTTCATGGAATCTTCCTCCGGTGAAACGGTGCTCAAGCACGCCAAAATCATCCCGCTGCCAACGGTTTTTTACTGGCACTATTTGATCCGAAATCGTACCATAACCCAAGCGCGTTTATTGCCGGGCATTGTAGCTGATTTACAGTTGATATTGGCGATCGAAAGTGGCCAATAGAGGAATTTCTCAGATGATGAAGAACGTCCGCGATTCTCGTTCCCGGAGGGAAATGTTTGCCGCGAGAATGACCGTCGTTGCCCTGTTGACCTGCTTATTTACCGTTATTCTGGGCCTGGCTCTACCCACGTTCCCAATAGCGTACGCTAGTGATCCTACAGTATGGAGTCTGACCTGGAGTGACGAGTTCGATGGACCCAATGGCTCGGCGGTTGATTCCACCAAGTGGTCGTTTGATGTGGGCGGCAACGGTTGGGGCAACAACGAACTCGAGACCTACACGAGTCGCACTGCGAACGCACACCTTGAAAGTGGGTTGCTGGTCATCAAAGCGCTAAAAGAAACTTTCACCGGCCCTGATAACATAACTCGCAACTACACTTCGGCAAGACTGCTGACTAGGAATAAGTTCACCCAGGCTTACGGACGGTTTGAAGCGCGAATTAAGATTCCCTATGGCCAGGGCCTCTGGCCGGCATTCTGGACGTTGGGTGACAACATCGGTACCGCCGGCTGGCCCACTTGCGGCGAGATCGACATCATGGAAAACATCGGTAAGGAACCGTCGATCGTTCATGGCACTTTTCATGGACCTGGTTACTCGGGTGGGAACGGCGTGAGTGCGGCCTACACATTATCAGGTGGCCAGAAGTTTTCTGACGATTTCCACACGTTCGCTGTCGAGTGGGAACCGAACGTCATGCGGTTTTACGTCGATGGGCTCCTGTACAAAACGCGCACACCGGCGGACCTGCCCGCCGGCACATCATGGGTTTTTGATCATCCCTTCTTTATTATTCTGAACGTGGCGGTCGGCGGTGGATGGCCGGGGAATCCAGATGCCACCACAGTTTTTCCGCAACAGATGCTGGTTGACTATGTCCGCGTCTATCAACGCTCTTCGCCGTCAAACGTGCCAGTGCTCTTTACTGACGAAGGCGCGAACCGGGCACTGGCTCTGGACTCAGTGACGTTCAATCGCGATCCCTTCTCAGTGAGGAACTTTTACAACTTCAGTTCGGATCACACCACCAGGGTGATGCTGCTATCCGCTAACCTGGACCTGCAGCCCGGAGATGACCCATCGCTCGTGGCGGCCCAGGCCGATGATGGGAAAGGTCATACGTACCCGCTCGCAGTGGAATGGATAGGCAGGCTGCCGGGCTTTGATTGGATCACCGTGGTAATTGCCAAATTGCCGGATGAATTGTTAGGCGCTAATCAGGCGCTTATCAGCGTCACTGCACACAATCAATCGAGCAATCAGGTTTTGGTTTCCATTTCGCCTTAATCTCAGCGGCGATCGCACTTTGCGAACGGGAGGGTCTCTTATGGATTACAGAGTTGTCAAAGTGAAGGAACTTGTGGGCCTTCTAATTGCCGGAATTTTCCTGCTCTGCCTTGCAAGTTCAAGCTTCGCCCAGGGGAACCCGACCGGACCACCGCCCGGCGCCGGACCGCCGCCCAACAATAATCCCAATCTCCAGGACCGTTTCCGGCAGGTGGACGAAAGCAAATTGCGAAGCGCTGAAGTGGACGCCGGCACGGAGGAACGAAATCAAAAACTCCTGCAGGCCGCAATCGCAAACATGAAGGAGGACTTTAGCCGCATTCAGGTTCTGCGCAATGACATAGCCCGAAATCTGATAGCGCGCAAACCCCTCGACTACAAACTGGTCTCGGAACAGACTGCTGAAATAAATAAGCGCGCCAGCCGATTGAATGTTTATATGCGTGCGCACATTCCGGAGGACGAGAAGGAAAACAAGTTATCTGAACTTAAAAGCGAAGAGATGATTGGTGCTCTGGTCAGGCTTTGCAAACTGATCGATAGTTTCACCGAAAACCCTGCTCTGAAGAACGCGGCTACGGTTGACTCTAAGGACATTGCCAAAGCCAAAGAAAATAAAGCTAACGCCGATCGAGACCTGCTGGCGATCATCAAGCTCAGCGGTAGTCTCCAAAAGAAGTCCGAGAGCCTAAGAACGTCTCAATAGAAGATGGCCGGTCGCGCGATCTGCTCGTTCACTCAACGCTCACGGTACGATTACGAACCCGGCCTCTTGCTTTACGACCTTCTGTTGCACGATATCGCGACTTTCAATTAGAGCCGAGTACTTACCCGGCGGCAAACCGGTAAGCTTGATGTATTTGGCGAACGTCAGATGAAGCACAGGTTCAGCTGCCGGTTCTGTCAGTTGGTAATCCAGGGGCCTCACTGCCTGCCTGCCGTCCTTCATCAGCGTAACAGTGACTCGGACTAATGGTTTTCCCGTTTCGCGGGCAACGGCTGCGTTATAGAGTTTGAAGAAAATGATCAGGTTATCAGTCGAATGAAATTCGCGACTTGGCGATGGGCGAATCTGTACGTTGCCTTCGGTGAACACATCACCGTTCCTCGCCGTTTGTTTTACCGGCTCGGCGTGGCGGCTCAACACTGCTTCCGTGACCCAAAAATCCGAACGGTCAAGTGGCAGGACCAGCTTCTCCTGTTTGGCGGCCACCTTTCCTGACAGCCGATCTCTGACGATCAGATCAACCGTGTAGTTGCCCGCGTACAACTGCATGTCCTGTCTATAAAAGATCTTGTCATTTAAAATTGATTCATATTGCTGGGCCGAGAGCGCGACGTCAAAGTCTCCGCCCAGGCGCGAAAGAATCTTGTCTTCACCTTCAGCTCGGATCACGCCGAGAACTTCGAGTTGCAAACGCTGCTTATCGCCTTTCCGATCGAACTGCACCGCAGCCGGAGGAATCTCGAACGACAACGGCACGATGTAGAAGCCCTCCCGCGCTCGGAATGAATTCAACTGTAATGATAAAGGCAAAGTCGGATGGGCCTGCATATTGGCAAAGTTTGCCAGCAGTTTTCGGTCGTCAGGTGAGAAAGGCACAATCTGACTTGGCGGAATCGCATAGTAGCCGGGTCGAGTCAAGACGTTTGTGTCGGGTCTGCGGACCTCGATCTTTACTTTGCGAAAACTGCCGTCAAAGTTAGGATTCGTGCTGCGGTACGCCAGAGTGTAGCGCGAACGGATTTCTGCATCTATCCGCTCCAGACCTCCGGCGATATCATTGGTATTTTTTATGAAGTGCCCGCCAGTGTCTTCTGAGATTCGATATAAGAGGTCCTGTTGCCGATTCAACCCCTCCTGTCGGGTGATATCAAAGACGCTTTCGCCGGCCCCGGCCCTTCGTCGCTGTTCCATCTCGAGTCCCCCCGAAATTCCTCCCAGCGGAGAACCAGATACCAGCGCCCCTGACGTGGGTGCGCCGCCGGTCAGGCCACCCGAGTCGATTATGTAGATGGCCACATTGGCGCGATTGGCGATATCGATCGTGCTTTGTACCTGCCAATCGAGCGTTTCCGACGCGATAAACCCCTGCGAGAACATTACCAGAGTCTTCTTACCCGGTATCGATCGCAGACCCTCCGAGATCGCCGCCAGCGCTGCCAGAACGGGCCGGGTCTGTTGCGCGCTTAGCGTCGAGCGCAATGCAATATATTGCTCCAGCACATGCCGCGAGATTAAGGCTTGAGCCGCGGCTGATCCATTGAACCCTTGGCTAGGCGCAGTTCCCCCCGTCAGCTCGGGTCCGCTCGCTATTGAATCCCGCATTGCGCGTATGTCCTCCGAAAGTCCGCGGGCCTCGGAAGTCTTTGAAACAGTCGAGCTGTCATATGCCTTCTCGACTGCCGCGATGAGTTTTGCTTTGTCCTGGGTGAATGGCTGCAATAATTGCAATCCAGCGGAAATCGAAAATAGGGCAACCGAATCATTATTGGTAATGCGCTCGCGAATATACTTCATCATGCCTTCGCGCACATGTTTCAGGTTTGCTGCTTCAGTGCTTTGGCCGTCCAGAACCAGGGCAATAATGTTTCGCGGAAAGCCGGTTGGGATGCGTGGCCTGGTTTCAGTCGGGACTGTTGAGGTTGCGGTCTGAGTTGCTTCGTTGTTGTTGTTGGTGGTTAGTGTTGAGTCGAAGAATTCAATTTTCTGCGGCACGCCGTTCTCAGTAACCGTAAAGTCTTCGCGGTTGAGATCGGTGACGGCCTTGCCCTTCTTGTCTTTGACGATCACGTCAAGGCTCACGAGGTTTGACGTAACTTTGATTACATCGTCGTCAGCGCTCTTCGTTTGTTTCTTGTCTTGTGATTGAACCGGGATGGCGGCGAGAAAGACGGCAGACGTTACGAACAAGCTGAGACACGCACCTGTCCAGCGCTGCTTCAGAAAAGAATTGTGCTGATGCATCATATCTCGGTTCTATCGGCAGCCAACTTCTTAGGTCCGAAGGGCCGCAATTCTTTCGGGTCCGTTCGTGTGATTTCGTGGATCGTTCTTCATTTCTCAGCCAGGCGGAGGATCCACGAAATCACACGAAGCAACACTAAAGGATGTCGACCCTTTCGGGACTAAGAAATGCCTGCTCATTTCAATTCGAATTTGTCCTTCAGTCCGGCAATTTTTACCTCGAACTCGCCTGGCTCGACCAATGGTTTGTTATTAGCGCCAATGAAAGAAAGATCATCCGGGCGCAGCTTGAAGGTCAGAGTCCGACTTTGTCCTGGCTCAAGATAGATCTTCGCAAAACGTTTGAGCCTCTTTCCGGCGGGCGACAAAGAAGCAACGAGATCGCTGACATAAAGTTGGACAATTTCCTTGCCCGCTCGCCGACCACTATTGGTTACAGTGACGCTGACTGAAAGGTCACCGTTGCCCGTGATCGTCTTTTTATTGAGTCGAAGATCGCTGTAGGCAAAAGTGGTGTAGCTCAGCCCCTCGCCAAATTCGAACTGAGGCCTGAAGGCCATGTTGCCAAAGGCCGTGTCCTCTGTTTCGAAGGGCTTATGATCGTAGGTAATCAAACCATTCGGCGTGCGCGGATAGGTGAAGGGAAGTTTGCCCGACGGATTAACGTCGCCGAATAAGACATCGGCGACCGCCTGACCGCCCTCATTCCCCGGGTTGTAAGCCATCAACACAGCGCCGGCTTTATCCACAATGCGGTTAATGATTCTGGGGCGCCCCTCGACCAACACCAGCACCACCGGTTTGCCTGTGGCCTCAATGGCTTCCGCAAGTCTCAGCTGTAATTCACCCAGAGTTAGATCGGTAATGTTGCCCGGAGTCTCAGTGTAAGACCCTTCGCCAAGACAGAGCACGACCACATCAGCAGCGCCGGCGGCTCGCACTGCGGCAGGAATATCGACCTCCGCTTCGACGTCGGTGGGCGTGTTATTAGACGTAGATCCAGCCGGACGCGTGAGCTTTGTGCCCGGAACGTAAGTTACGTTTGCCGCGCCGGCCTTCGCTTCGATCGCGCGCCGAATAGTCGGACGATCCTTTGGATAGAGTGCCTCCTCCGAACCTTGCCAAACATAGGTCCAGCCGTTGTTGAGGGAGATCAGCGAGTCTGCCGTCGGACCAGTAACCAGCACTTTTCGATTTTTCGCCAGCGGCAACAGGTTGTTTGTATTCTTCAGCAGCGTCATCGATTCACGGGCTGCTTGCAGGCTGGCCTGTCGCGATTCTGCCAGTCCAATCTTTGACTTCAGCGCAGGATTAGGCATTGGGTTTTCGAAGAGGCCCAGCTCAAACTTCACTCTCAAGATTCGCCGTACGGCCTCATCAATTCGCGACTGTGGCACGGCGCCTTCCTTAACCAGCGCAATCAGATAATCGGCGAAGCTGTAATCCAACGGCACCATGCTCATGTCGATGCCGGCCATCACGGCCATTCGGGTTGCTTCCTTCTCGTTGTCCGCCAAATGCCAAATGGTTACCAATTTCTTGATGTCTTCCCAATCAGAAACTACAAATCCTTTGAAGCCGAGTTCATCACGAAGAATTTCAGTTAGGATGTGATGATTGATGTGGCCGGGAACCCCATTGATCTCCGCGGAGTTGACCATTATGGTGTGGGCGCCGGCTTTGACGGCGGCGTCGAATGTCGGCAGGAAATATTCGCGCAAGTAATTTTCCGGGATCCAGGCTGGAGTCCGGTCGCGACCGGTGAGCGGAAAACTGTAGCCCATGTAATGTTTCAAGCTGGTGGCCACATGGTCCTGCGAGCTGACATCTGAACCTTCCATGCCACGCACGAAAGCCACGCCCATTACTCTTGCAAGGTAAGGATCTTCACCGAAGGTCTCGTAGAAACGTGGCCAGAGCGGCTGGCGGCCAATGTCAAGCACCGGTGAAAAGCTCCAGGGGATGCCGGCGGCGCGCGTTTCCATGGCGGCGATTTCCGAACCCCGTTTCATCAACTCAGGATTCCAGGTTGCGGCCATGCCGACCTCCTGGGGAAAAAGAGTCGCACCCTGGACGTAGTTGGCGCCGTGAATCGAATCGATCCCGTAGATGACCGGAATTCCGAGCCGGGTCTTCTTTGTTGCGGTCTGTTGAATCTGCCCGATGATCTCATGCCACTTGTCGGGCGTCAGCGCTTGCTCCGCGACGTTAAGAATTGAACCGACACCATACTGCACGATTGCTTTGTCCAGCTTTGCCGGATCAATCTGGATCTCCTGATCCCTGCCCTTCGCAATCATGCCGATGGCCAGCTGGGTCATTTGTCCGACTTTTTCTTCAAGCGTCATTCGCTTGAGCAGAGCATCGATCCTTTCCGAGTTGTCACGCTGAGGCCCTGCCGCGCGAATGGTGTTTTGAAAGAACAGATCGCTGTCGTCGATGTCCGCGGTCACCGGTCCTCTTTCGCCTGATTGAGCTGGCAACGCGCTCATGTTTTCTGCCTTATGTGCCGGCAGTCCGAGCCAGGGTGAAAGCGCAGTAATCGCAAGCACGAGGGCCACTATTCTCATCGGATTATTGTTTCCTTTTTTAGGAAGGGATCAAAAGAAACTACGGCGCTATTCTCTTCTATTGGCAGGGGATATTCAAGCGGTAACGGGGATAGAAATACAGGTAAATGATAAAAGTTTTCTCAAACACTCTGTTCCTGGCGCCGTCGCCGCTTTTGCGGCAAATCTGCGGGTTGTGCTCCGTGGCCTCCGTGTCTCCGTGGTGAGACTAATTGTGGGCAGGAATTCACCACGGAGGCACCGAGAGCACGGAGAAAAAACTCACACCTGGCACACTATGGCCGTTCGTCCCACTCGCTCAGGGCTGTGTCTTCCCGATCAACTTGCCGAGTTCGCGCCAGGTAATGAGCTTGACGTTATTCTCCTTGAGCAACTTGCGAAAAGCATCGCTGGTCACGAAAGTGAAATCGCGCTGCCGCCATTCAGCGCCCCAATTTGGATGGCCAAAGGTCACCCCCTTCATCTCTTCGTCGGCAAATGCCAGATGCACGATCATGTCCGTGACGCCAGGTCGCAGACTCTTTATTTCGTTTGTGTAAAACGTGGACCAGTCCTCGGGGGTAACGGTTGGCTCAATGCTTATCGTTCTGTCGAGCACGACATCATCGGGGCCGAGCAAGGAAGGCATGAATGGCGCCCTGGCAAACCACTCCTGCGAAACTCTAAACGGCAGTTTGTTTTCGCGCGCCACTCGCAACAGCGTCTCGAACAGGGCCTTGCTCTGGTAAAGCGTGCCCATGTGTGAATCGAGATGCGTAGGTTGAATGCCAAGCGCCCGAGCCCGCGCGATCTGGGCCCGAATCTCCGCTTCCACTTCCTTGATATCCATGTGTGCGGCCGCCTCGTCTTCCAAAGGATATAAATAGCCGCTACCGTCCAGGAGCGACGGGACGCGCTCTTTCCCCAGGACGGGTCCCCAGCGATAGAGACTCCACTCGCTGGTGAGCGTCAGGTGCAGACCCAAATCGGCCTCCGGATGAGCGCGCGCATAGGCTGCTATCTCCGGGAGCCACGGACACGGAACCATGATGCTGGCAGAACTGACCAGTCCGCTCTCGAGCGCTTTGATCGAAGCGCTGTTAATAGAGTGTGCCGCCCCCAGATCGTCGGCATGCACGATCAGAAGTTTCGCGTCGCGAGGATAGCCAAGCCGTTCCGCTAAAGTCTTCGTCGCGGACTGTGGCCGCGACCGTTCTCTTCTATGAAGAGCCGGGGTTGACGAAGCAGCCAGCACCAACGTCATTGTGGCGACAAAAAGTTTTCGTCTCATTTTTCTCACCTACTGTAGAAGCAACATTAGTCTGCGGAACCTGGACCGAAACCTCTCTCCGAAGGAGGGGAAGGGAAGTTTGCGACGCCAGTTGATTCGCGCGAAAGGTACGTTTCGTTGACCGAAATGTCAAACACAATTTCTCTAAGAACGTCTTCGTAGGTTAGCAATACGCAAATAAAACTGTCTCCAAAATCTCATATTCGGATATGATGTGAACTTCAAAAAGACGTCAAACATCTCCATGGCATCCGAATCCCGGAACCTTGAAAAAGAAGGCGCGCCTCTGCTGAGACGCTTTGGGCTGGTGCAGGCGACTGCCCTGAACATGTCGAACATGATCGGCGTGGGCCCTTTCATCACGATCCCACTCTTGATGTCGGCGCTCGGCGGTCCCCAGGCGATGTTGGGTTGGATTGTCGCTGTGCTGATCGCGATTCCTGACGGGATGGTGTGGAGTGAACTCGGCGCGGCCATGCCTGGATCGGGAGGTTCGTACCTGTACCTGCGAGAGGGTTACGGTCGCGAGACCTTCGGCAGGCTGATGGCGTTTCTTTTTATCTGGCAGTTCATTCTCAGCGGACCGCTGGAGATAGCCTCGGGTTACATCGGCTTCGCCCGATACACCGGATATATCTGGCAGGGAATTAGTGGGCCTCAGACACTAATGGTAGCCGCGGCGGTGGGCATCGTTAATATCGTGCTGCTCTATCGCCGCATCACTTCCATTGGCAAGATTACCATCAGCCTGTGGATTGGCACCTTGCTTACTACTTTGGCAGTTGTGGTCACCGGAGCAATTCATTTTAGCGCTGCGCGCGCTTTTGAGTTTCCACCGGGTGCCTTTACGTTCTCGCTCGGTTTTCTCTTCGGATTGGGTGCTGCCTCGCGCGTTGGCGCTTATGACTACCTGGGTTATTACGACATCTGTTACATCGGTGACGAGGTCAAAAACCCGGGCCGGACAATTCCACGTTCAATCATCATTAGCGTAATCGCGGTAGCGATTATTTACTTTGCAATCAATCTGTCAGTTATCGGAGTTGTGCCCTGGCGAGAGTTTGTGCCCTATCAGGCGCACCCTGAATCGGGTTTCGTGGTTTCGCTAATGATGGAAAAGATTTATGGACCAAAGATCGCGACGGCCTTTACGGCGATGGTGCTCTGGACGGCGTTCGGTTCGGTCTTCGCATTGTTGCTCGGGTACTCGCGCATTCCTTACGCCGCCGCGCTCGATGGTTACTTTTTCAAAGTGTTCGGCAGGCTCCATCCCACCAAGAGATTTCCTTATGTCGCGCTAATCGTCCTGGGAGTTATTTCCATCGTGTGCAGCTTCTTCTCGCTTGATGCCGTCATTGATGCGCTTATTTCAACCCGCATCCTGGTCCAATTCATTGGTCAGATCTTCGCCCTCATATTGCTAAGACGGCGTGCACCGGACATGTCGCGGCCATATAAGATGTGGTTGTACCCGCTGCCCAGCATTATTGCGCTGATCGGCTGGGTGTTTATCTTTGCGACCACACCGTGGCCCGTGGTGGTACTTGGTCTGGGCACGCTTGTCCTCGGCGTGGTCTTTTTCCTGATCTGGTCCTGGTATACCGAGCGTTGGCCCTTCGCTCCTGCTGTCCCAACCACGGTTGATGGATGATTGAGAGAGAATACAATGTTCAGACAATTGACCTTCGGTTCTATCCTTCTATTCTTAGGCCTTAGCGCGTCGGCGATGGCTCAGAGCCAACGCCGGCAGCCTCCACCGGCAAAGATATTTCTGCGCGAACGCTGGACTATTCAGTCTTCTGCTCAGGTCAAAGAAAAAGGCGACGCGCTCTCCCAAAGGGGCTTTCAGCCGCGGGACTGGTATCCCGCCAGGGTTCCTTCAACGGTTGCCGGCACTCTGGTCGATAACAAGGTGTACCCCGATCCTTTCGTCGGCATGAATCTAAGAATGATGCCGGGTTGCAGTTATCCAATCGGCGCAAACTTCTCGTTGCGGCCGATGCCCGAAGACAGTCCCTTCCGCGTTTCCTGGTGGTATCGAACTGAATTTCAGGTGCCTGCCAGTTATCGCGGACGGAACATTTGGCTGCATTTCGATGGCGTCAATTTTCGCGCCAACATTTGGCTCAACGGAAAACAGATTGCGACCTCGGATCAAATCGCTGGTACGTTTCGCCTGCATGAGTTGAACATCCGCGATACAGCGCGGGCCGGCGAACTCAATACCCTGGCAGTCGAGATATTCCCGGCTTTGCCCGATGATCTTGGTTGGACCTGGGTCGATTGGAATCCGATGCCGCCGGATAAGAACATGGGCATCTTCCGTGACGTCTATCTCACCAGCAGCGGGCCGCTCACACTCCGTTATCCACAGGCGGTCACGCACTTCGACCTGCCCTCTCTCGAGACCGCGCATCTGACCGTCAATGCCGAGGCGCACAACGCCAATGATCATGAAGTGGAAGGCGTGTTGAGCGGGCGCATCGAAGGGATTCGCTTCTCACAGCGAGTCAAACTTGCAGCGCAGGAGACCAGGTCGGTTTCCTTCACGCCTGAGCAGTTTCCCCAACTCAATCTCCTTCATCCGCGCGTCTGGTGGCCGGTGCATCAGGGGGCGCAGCCGCTCTACAACTTGGAGATGGACTTCACCGCGGACGGCAAAGTCTCCGATCGCCAAAGCACGCGCTTTGGCATTCGAGAGATCACCTCCGAATTGGACAATCAGAATCACCGGGTCTTCAAAGTCAATGGCCGGAATGTACTTATCCGCGGAGGCGGCTGGGCCTCAGACATGTTCCTTCGTTTCATGCCTGAACGTCTGAGAACAGAGTTTCAGTATGTCAAAGACATGAACTTGAATACGATCCGTTTGGAAGGCCAACTTCAGCCGGATTACTTTTTTGATCTCGCCGACGAATATGGAATTCTAATTATGGCCGGTTGGTGCTGTTGTTCGCATTGGGAGCACTGGCAGCATCGGGACGATTACCAGGAAGGACCGGTTTGGGATAAGGAGGATTACGACATCGCCGCCAAGTCGCAGGCAGATCAGATCAGACGCTTAAGAAACCATCCAAGCGTGTTGGTCTGGTTGAATGGCAGCGACAATCCGCCGCCTGCCGATGTCGAAAAGATGTACGCAGACATCCTCAAGAAATATCAGTGGCCCAATCCATTCATTTCGTCGGCGACGGCGAAGAAGGCGGAGTTCAGCGGCGCCACCGGAGTCAAAATGGAAGGACCATACGAATGGGTGCCCGCTTCGTACTGGATGCTGGATAAAGAGGCCGGTGGCGCTCATGGATTCGCAACCGAGATCAGTCCCGGCCCAGCCGTGCCGCCGCTCGAGAGCCTTCAGCGGATGATACCGAAGGATCATCTCTGGCCCATCGATGAGTTCTGGAACTATCACGCCGGCGGCGGTCAGTTCAAAAACATAAATGTGTTTACTACCGCTTTGAATGGCCGTTACGGCGCGGCGAAAGATGTCCGGGATTTCGCAGCCAAGTCACAATTAATGGCGTACGAAGGCCAGCGGCCGATGTTTGAAGCCTATGCCGGCAACCGGTACACATCGACCGGAGT
>DASQAF010000001.1:0-4808 GCA_035635855.1 Pyrinomonadaceae bacterium | reverse complement strand
CCGGATGCGGGCACTCAACCTACGCTCTGACGTGTCTTTTGCATCGGTTGAGTCTTGCATCCGGTCGCTACCGCTCGCGGTTCTGTATCGAGTGGCCGCGTCACCTGCTATCAAATCATCGTCTTCCTTTACTCGACAGAGTTTTCACACAGCCTCGGTAGCGACCGGGTCTGGTATCGCAACATCGGATCGGGTGGCGTGTTGAGACCCGGTCGCTACCGCTCGCGGTACTGACTCCGTTTCGCCGTGTCTCGTGATTAGTGATCCAAAGCAAACCGGCCAAGTTAGGATTCGAGTCAACATCTTGAACGTTTCAAAGCAGGATCGGAAAAACGCTTTTCGCTTTATCGTCGCGCTCGGCTTTGTCAGTCTGTTCGCAGATATGACCTACGAAGGCGCGCACAGCGTCATTGGTCCGCTACTCAAAGATCTCGGCGCCAGCGCCACCCAGGTGGGAATCATCGCGGGGTTGGGCGAGATGATCGCCGCCAGTCTTCGTTACTTCTCCGGCCGCCTGGCAGACAAGACACGCGCTTACTGGACCATCACCACGCTCGGATACTTTTTGAATCTGGTCGTCGTACCCGGCCTGGCGTTCGCCGGGAACTGGCAAGCAGCGGCGCTCCTGATTATCGCGGAGCGCACGGGAAAGAGCTTGCGCGGGCCGGCGCGCGACGTTTTGCTTTCCGAAGCCACCGAAGTCGTCGGCCACGGAAAGGGATTCGGACTGCACGCCGCCATGGATCAGATCGGCGCCGTATTGGGTCCGTTGCTCGTGGCTGGTTCAGTGGCGCGAACGCACCATTTTGGCCCCGCGTTCCTATGGTTAGCGGTACCGGCAGGCGGGGCTTTCATCGCGCTACTGTTTGCGCGCGCGGCGCGGCCTGACAAAGGCACTCCGCCGCCTGCGCCAAAAGAAACAGCCCTACCCAAAGTCTTCTGGGTTTATGTCGCCGCCGCCGGCTTGTTGGCACTTGGCTTCGTTGATTTCCCGCTGCTTGCTTATCACTTTCAAAGTAATTCGCTCACCAAGCCTGAGACCATCCCGTTGCTGTACGCAGGCGCGATGGGCGTGAACGGTTTGACCGCGCTCTTGTTCGGCAGACTGTTCGATCGCTATGGCATTCAAATAATTGTGTTGGGGATTTTAGTTTCATTGCTGGCCTTGCCGTTTGGTTTTTTGGGCGGACCTACGGGTGTCTATTTGAGCGTCGCATTCTGGGCCACCGGTTTGGGCGCGCAAGACGCGACGCTGCGTTCCGGCATTTCGCAGGCAGTGTCAATGAACAAGCGAGGGACGGCCTTTGGCGCTTTCAATGCAGCGTATGGAGTGCTCTGGTTTGCTGGGAGTGTCACTATGGGTGTGTTGTACGACTATTCTTTGATCGCTCTGGTGGTTTTCGGCATCGTGGCGCAACTGGCCGCGGCGGTTTTGTTTGTTTGGTTGCGCCGGCCGCTGGAGGCGATCAAGGGTTAGACCCACCTGCGCAGTGAGGTCAGTACCGAGAGCGGTAGCGACCGGGTCTCAACACTCCACGCAACCTCGATCGCGAGACTCAGACCCGGTCGCTACCGCTCTCGGTACTGACCTCACGAGGGTCAGGAAAGAAGTCTGACGGCGTGTTCGATCACGTTATGCACGGTGAGCAGGACGCTCGGGTTGTTTGCTACCGCCAGAGCGAGTAAGAGCAGGACACAGATTGACCCGGCCGGAAGGATTCGCGTCATCGTGGAATTGGGGACGTTGAGCAGATAACCATTCGAAGCGATTTCCAGCAAGCGGCGCACGCGAGCTTTGACGCCGCGCGTTTCTTCTACGCCCACCAGGAAGGCCGCCAGGGGGATTGCTGCCCGCGCTCCGACTGGAACCATTTTCGCGATCTTCACCAGCGCTGACGCCAGATTGAGAGCTGTCTCCGCGCTCTGTTCGACTGCCTGCTCATCGGCGGCGCATTCCGCCGCCTCCGCCCAGGCTCGATCCAGCGAACGGCCGCAGGGCACAACCAGTAACAGGTCAGCGCAGGCACGCAGCAACGAACGCTTTAGGTTGTCACGAGCGTAAAGGTGTCCACCTTCATGCGCGATGGCTGCCGTCAATTCTTCCGGGCTAAGAGTTTCCAAAACGTGTTCGGCAATAAACAGGCGCGGTCTGAATGTGCCCACCACGGCGATGATCGGAAACGAATTAGCAATGCGAAACGTGGGAATACTCGTCCCGTTGAGTCTTATCTGAACCGCACTGGAGAGCCACTCCCGCAGCAGACTCCGCGTCGCGAACCATGAACGTAGAGCTCGCGATAACGCGAGCGCGACCCCTATCGCGGAGAGAATTGCCAGGGCCGCGAGTTTCTTGCTGACGATTTCGGACGTGACGTAAGGCTCGTAGCCCAGATAGGAAGGCACCAGAAATAAAGTTACCGAGATGAACGCCAGCGCCATTGGGCCGATGCGCAGGGCGAAAAGAATTTCGGCGCGCGTCCGAGCTGAGCGGTTCTGCAAAAGTCGTCGCAGGAGCGGCGAGCAGGCCGCAATGGCTGCGGACGCCATGGCATTGATCGCCAGCAACGATGCCGCTACCAGACAGATTCCCAGCAACTCGTACACGACTAGACAGCTTTCCGGCGCAGCTCGCGCCTCTTCTCTTTTATCAAACGATCCAACTCGTCGAGCAATTCGCGATCACGCTCGCTGACGGTATCCACGATGCAGGCCAGCACAGGTTGAACTCCTTCTGCGCCGTGACCCAGCAAGCCATCGATCACGTCTTCGCGGATGCCGTGCTCGAATTCTTCACGGGAAACGGCGGGTGAATAAAAGAACGCCCGTCCATCTTTGCGCCGGTCGAGAATCTGCTTTCGGAACAGACGATCGAGCGTCGTCATCAGCGTCGTATAGGCAATGCGTTCGTCGAAGACGAGATAGATGTCGCGCACGCTGACTTCGCCGCGGCGCCATGTTTCTTCCAGCACCTGCCGCTCGAGCTTGCCGAGCGCCAGCGAGGCTACTTCGCTCGGCCGGCGAAATCCACGTAAAAGAAATCGAGGAGTTTTCATGGTGGGGATTATTGTCAAACAGACTTCACGATGTGTCAACCAAGATTCAATTCAATGAACGCGTTGAACTAAGACGTGACTGCAATCAAACGTTTCATTGGTTGCTCCGGAGAGCCGTGGTAACTTACGCCGCTCCTGGAGGATGAATGAAATCGAAAAGCTTCGACTACAGAAAAGTTCCTAATCGTGCAGTTCCGCGAAAACGCTGGATCAAGAGGCCAATGCTTCAGGTGACTCTCGTGAATGGAACGAAGCGTCATCAGATTGTTTGCCTGGTCGATTCAGGCGCCGACGAATGCCTTTTCCACGCCTCGGTTGGAAGAAGTTTAGGGCTCGATCTGCAGAGCGGTAGGTACAAAAAGTTTGACGGGATCGCCGGCAGTATCGAAGCGTACGTACACCCAATCGAGCTTCAGGTTCAGGATGTTCCGGAACGGGTAATGATCGACGCTGGCTTTACAGAATCTGATGGCGTTCATGCAATTCTGGGTCAAGCAGGATTCTTCGAAAACTTCAAGATCTGTTTCGAACGCTATCGGTGGAGAATTGAGGCTAGCAGTCGGTTCTGAGTCTAAGAGAAGTTGGATGGAATCAGTCCCCTATCGAACGGTGGCACCTTCATCAGAACAGCATCTGGAAAGCCGCGCTTTTCAGCTTCCTGGATCGCTTCAACGGCGTCCTTGCCGCTGCCCACAACAATCTCTGCGCCGTCTTCTTGGATGAAGGCGACCCACTCGTTTTCGTGCTCTTCCAATTGGCCCAGGAAGGCCAATTCATTTTCGTCTATTGCTTCTTCGTCAATCATAAGGTTCTCTGCCCGTTCTACGAACAGAGTTTACCACGGATGGGCTAGGGCCAACATCACTCGACGAACTCTAAGTCAACTTTATGCGGAATGATGCCGCGCGCGTGGCCTTCGGTTAGCAACCGGCGCACGGCTTCGCGACCGCGTTCGCCATAGTCGAGTGTCAGTTCGTTCACCCACATCGCCACGAACCGATCCGCCAGCGCCGGATCCATGTCGCGCGCGAATTGCATCGCGTATTGCAGGGCGTCCTCGCGATTGTCGAGCGAGTACTGAATGCTCTCTTTAAGCAAAGCTGACACCTGACCGATCGTTTCGGCCCCGAGCTCTTTCTTAATCGCGTTGCCGCCCATGGGTAGCGGCAGGCCTTCAGTGTGTTGGTGCCACCACTCGCCAAGGTCGAGGACCTTGTGCAAACCCAGGGTTTGATAGAAGAGCTGCCCCTCGTGAATCAACAGCCCGGCGTCGCAGCGTCCGGAGGTGACGGCCTCGATAATCTGATCGAAAGGCACGACTTCATACCTGAAATCCGGATTGAAAATGCTGAGCGCCAGAAACGCGCTGGTAAGCTTGCCGGGCACGGCTATCTTCACTTTGGATAAGTCCGCAGGGTCAAGCTCCTGATTGGCGACGACTATCGGGCCGTAGTTATCTCCAATCGAAGCCCCATGTGGCAGTAGGGCGTACTTGTCGGCCACATAGGCATAAGCATGAAAGCTAATCGCCGTAACGTCATAAGTGCCCTTGCCGGCTTCTTCGTTCAGGGTCTGAATGTCTTTCAGCACATGCTCGAATTCGAGGTCGCCGGTTTCGAGTTTGTGCGTCGCCAGGGCGTAGAACATGAACGCGTCGTCGGAGTCAGGCGAGTGCGCGACCGATATTGTTTGTTTGGTTGTCTCTATCATATTTCAAAACACGGAACTACCATTGATGAAGTAAGTTGTGAGCTA